>NZ_SIHX01000048.1 GCF_004320525.1 Arthrobacter sp. S39 | reverse complement strand
TTGTTATTCAGTTGTTGGTTCCTGTGCAACGTGCCCGTGGTGTCGGGTTTGTTGTTTGGGAACCACATAGTGGACGCAAGCAGTCTTGTTTCTTTTTACCAATGCATTGGTGTGAACGTCTTTTGAAATCCGTTCACGCATTGGTGTGTGGTGTAAGTTATCGGCCTATTAGTACCGGTCAGCTTCACGAGTCGTTAGTCCTCGCTTCCACATCCGGCCTATCAACCCAGTGG
>NZ_SIHX01000047.1 GCF_004320525.1 Arthrobacter sp. S39 | reverse complement strand
GGAGTCTGGGCCGTGTCTCAGTCCCAGTGTGGCCGGTCACCCTCTCAGGCCGGCTACCCGTCGTCGCCTTGGTGAGCCATTACCTCACCAACAAGCTGATAGGCCGCGAGTCCATCCAAAACCACAAAAAAGCTTTCCACCCCCCACCATGCGATGAGGAGTCATATCCGGTATTAGACCCAGTTTCCCAGGCTTATCCCAGAGTTAAGGGCAGGTTACTCACGTGTTACTCACCCGTTCGCCACTAATCCA
>NZ_SIHX01000046.1 GCF_004320525.1 Arthrobacter sp. S39 | reverse complement strand
ACATCACCAGGATGATGAGGGTGCCGGCCACAAGGTAGGAGATCAGCACGGCCGGGCCGGCAGCCTGGATGCCGGCGCCGGAGCCGATGAACAGGCCCGCGCCGATGGCGCTTCCGAGCCCCATCATGGTCAGCTGACGGGGTGTTAAATGGGTCAGGCCCCGACATTCGTTGTCGGGGCCTGAGCCTTAATAGTTGTTCCGGCGGTGACCTACTCTCCCACACCCTCCCGGGTGCAGTACCATCGGCGCTGTGGGTCTTAGCTTCCGGGTTCGGAATGGGACCGGGCGTTTCCCCCACGCTATGACCGCCGTAACCCTTCT
>NZ_SIHX01000045.1 GCF_004320525.1 Arthrobacter sp. S39 | reverse complement strand
AAAGCTTTCCACCCCCCACCATGCGATGAGGAGTCATATCCGGTATTAGACCCAGTTTCCCAGGCTTATCCCAGAGTTAAGGGCAGGTTACTCACGTGTTACTCACCCGTTCGCCACTAATCCAGGAGCAAGCTCCCTTCATCGTTCGACTTGCATGTGTTAAGCACGCCGCCAGCGTTCATCCTGAGCCAGGATCAAACTCTCCGTTGAAGTAAAACAAAAACAGACACAACATGGCCCCACGGGAAAACGCGGCAACCACACTGCAAAATTTGAAACCAGCTGTAAAAACCAGACCACACCACGGGGTGGCATAATCCAGTCAATTCAACCAATTCAATACAATAAATTGGTATCAAC
>NZ_SIHX01000044.1 GCF_004320525.1 Arthrobacter sp. S39 | reverse complement strand
CCACTGGGTTGATAGGCCGGATGTGGAAGCGAGGACTAACGACTCGTGAAGCTGACCGGTACTAATAGGCCGATAACTTACACCACACACCAATGCGTGAACGGCATTCAAAAGACGTTCACACCAAGCACTGGTAAAAAGAAACAAGACTGCTTGCGTCCACTATGTGGTTCCCAAACAACAAACCCACGTTTGTTGCAGGGAACCAACAACTAAATAACAACACCACACCTGCCATAACCGGCAGGAGCATGTTGTAACCACAGATTTCCCACACACACCCCAGGGTGTGTGACGGGTAGAAGGGTTACGGCGGTCATAGCGTGGGGGAAACGCCCGGTCCCATTCCGAACCCGGAAGCTAAGACCCACAGCGCCGATGGTACTGCACCCGGGAGGGTGTGGGAGAGTAG
>NZ_SIHX01000043.1 GCF_004320525.1 Arthrobacter sp. S39 | reverse complement strand
ACCCTGGGATCACAGTCCGGTTATCGACTCCCCCAGGCTTATCGCAGATTCCTACGTCCTTCTTCGGCTCCTAATGCCAAGGCATCCACCGTGTGCTCTTAAAAACTTGACCACAAAAGATCAAAAACGCTAATTCACGAGAGAACCATGAAAACCACTGCTCCACCCCGAAGGACAGAACAACAGATCCAGGTTCATATTCTTGGAAATTGCTTCTTATAAAAGATGCTCGCGTCCACTATGTAGTTCTCAAACAACAACCCCGTACCACACACCCCACACACCCGCCCCAAAGGGAGCCAAGCAACCGTGTGATCGGTGCAGCCAGGAAACCAGAAACAAACAAACACCAGACCCGCCGCAACCCGTAAGCCACGACAAACCCGGTCCTGTTGCCTCAGGACCCAACAGTGTGCCAAACACTAAACCACCCAAACCCCTCACCCCACCGTTCCAGGACAACTGCTTTTTCCGAAGAAGAAGCAGACATCCGTACTAGAGGAGGCCAAGACCAGGCGGCCGCTATTTGTTGATATTCCACCCTTGAGCACCCGCCGCAGAACATGTGTCTGCGCAACGGGCATATACTCCTGACAA
>NZ_SIHX01000042.1 GCF_004320525.1 Arthrobacter sp. S39 | reverse complement strand
ACCCTGGGATCACAGTCCGGTTATCGACTCCCCCAGGCTTATCGCAGATTCCTACGTCCTTCTTCGGCTCCTAATGCCAAGGCATCCACCGTGTGCTCTTAAAAACTTGACCACAAAAGATCAAAAAAACTAATTCACGAGAGAACCACGAAAACCACCCGGGAACCACCACCACAACCCAAAGGCCACAGCAACAGCATCCCGGACAGATCCAGGTTCATATTCTTGGAAATTGCTTCTTATAAAAGATGCTCGCGTCCACTATGTAGTTCTCAAACAACAACCCCATACCACACACCCCACACACAACCCCAAAAGGTCAACACATGTGATCGGTGCAGCCAGGAAACCAGAAACAAACAAGTACCAGACCCGCCGCAACCCGTAAGCCGCGAACAAACCCGGTCCTGTTGCCTCAGGACCCAACAGTGTGCCAAACACTAAACCACCCAAACCCCTCACCCCACCGTTCCAGGACAACTGCTTTCTCCGAAGAAGAAGCAGACATCCGTACTAGAGGAGGCCAAGACCAGGCGGCCGCTATTTGTTGATATTCCACCCTTGAGCACCCGCCGCAGAACATGTGTCTGCGCAACGGGCATATACTCCTGACAA
>NZ_SIHX01000041.1 GCF_004320525.1 Arthrobacter sp. S39 | reverse complement strand
CCGGGATCAGGGGTACGCCGTGGGTGGCGTAGGCGGTGCCGGCGGCGGTGAAGGCTGCGACGGCGCCGGCTTCGTTGATGCCGGGGTGGATCAGCTGGCCCTGGGCGGATTCCTTGTAGGCCAGGACCAGGTCCCGGTCCACGGACAGGTAGTTCTGGCCGCCCGGGTTGTAGATCTTTGCCGTGGGGAAGAACGCGTCCATGCCGAAGGTCCGGGATTCGTCCGGGACGATGGGCACCACCCGGTGCCCGAATTTCTTGTCGCGGAGCAGGTCCTTGAGCAGCCGGACAAATGCCATGGTGGTGGCCGCCTGCTGCTTGCCCGTGCCCCGCTTGGCAACATCGAAAGTCTTTGCCTCGGGCAGTTCAATAGCCTGGTGGTCCGGCCGGCGTTCGGGGACGGCGCCGCCCAGCACCCTTCTCCGCTCGAGGAGATAGGCAATCTCGGGGGCATCCTCGCCGGGGTGGTAGTACGGCGGGCTGTAGGGGTCCTCTTCCAGCCGGGCATCTGAAACGGGGATCCGGAGGTAGTCCCTGAATTCCTTCAGGTCATCCAGGGTCAGTTTCTTCATCTGGTGGGTGGCGTTGCGGCCTTCGAAGTGGGGTCCGAGTCCGTAGCCCTTGACGGTTTTGGCGAGGATGACGGTGGGTTTGCCCTTGAATTCGGTGGCTGCCTTGTACGCGGCGTAGACCTTGCGGTAGTCGTGGCCGCCGCGTTTGAGGTTCCAGATCTGGTCATCGGTGAGGTCCGCGACGAGGTCCTTGGTGGCGGGGTCCTTGCCGAAGAAGTGTTCGCGGACGAACCCGC
>NZ_SIHX01000040.1 GCF_004320525.1 Arthrobacter sp. S39 | reverse complement strand
GCGTTGAAGGCCCAGGCCGCCGCGAAGTACGCGGACAATGTCCAGGCAATGGCACCTCCCACCATGTCCGCGCAGGCGCAGGAGGCGTCGACGGCTGCGGAGATCGCGTGCGTGCTGACCATCGGGCCGCGCGCGGCCAGTGTGTTCCTGTCGGACTCCCGTGAGCTGACCAGCCGTTTGCTGCTGACGCTGTCCGCGCTGAAGGCCGGCACCATGTCCTGGCAGCACGCCCGGGTGATGGTGGACGAAACCGCCAGCCTCGATCCCGCAGGGGCCACGGCTCTGGAAGCGCACTTCCTGGACCCCGCCGCACCAAACCCGGACAGTGGCTGCCCCGCCGGGGAAATGCCCGCCTCCCGGTTCCGGCACAAAGCCCGGATCTGGCGCGAACGCCACCACGAAGAGAGCATCGAGAAGCGGCACGCCAAAGGTGTTCTGGACCGGCGGGTCGAGTACACGCCGGACAGGGACGGCATGGCCTGGCTCTCGGCCTACCTCCCCGCGGACCAGGCCGCGGCGACCTGGAACCGCATCACCGCCATCTCCCGGGGCCTGCAGGGACCCGACGAGAAACGCAACCTCACCCAGATCCGGGCCGACGTGTATGCCGCCGCCCTCCTCGGCAGCGGGACCGGCCACAGCGTTGACGACGCCGGCGCCGGCGGGAACGTGGAAGGAGAGGATCACGGGCAGGTCCGCACGCCGCGGGCCGAGGTCCTGGTGACAGTGCCGGTGTTTTCGCTGCTCGGCGCCACCGACGAACCGGCCATGCTCGACGGATACGGGCCGATCCCCGCATCGATGGCCAGGGACCTCGTGGCCAACGGGGCGGAATCCTTCTACCGGGTCCTGGTTGACCCGCGCGACGGGGCGTCGCTTGAGATCAGCCGCAAGAGTTACCGGCCCACCAAGGCGATGCGCCGCTGGCTGCGGATGCGGGACGGCCGGTGCCCTTTCCCGGGATGTTCAAACCAATCCCTGGACAACGAAGCGGACCACCTCCGCCCTTGGCACCAGGGCGGAACCACCGGCGTGTCGAACCTGGGAAATCCATGTCCCCGTCACCACCGGCTCAGACACACCAGCGGGTGGAGACCTACC
>NZ_SIHX01000039.1 GCF_004320525.1 Arthrobacter sp. S39 | reverse complement strand
GCGGCGTAGACCTTGCGGTAGTCGTGGCCGCCGCGTTTGAGGTTCCAGATCTGGTCATCGGTGAGGTCCGCGACGAGGTCCTTGGTGGCGGGGTCCTTGCCGAAGAAGTGTTCGCGGACGAACCCGCCGGATTCGGCCTTGTAGGTCTGGTAGTCCCCGTCGGGGGTTTCGTTCATGATCTTCACCAGGGAGCCGTCGGCGTCCTTGGTGAGCAGGTCATCCCATTCCCGGCCCCAGACGACCTTGATCACGTTCCAGCCCGCGCCGCGGAAGAACGCTTCGAGTTCCTGCATGATCTTGCCGTTGCCGCGGACCGGGCCGTCGAGGCGCTGGAGGTTGCAGTTGATGACGAAGTTCAGGTTGTCCAGGTTCTCGTTCGCGGCGAGCTGGAGCAGGCCGCGGGACTCGGGCTCGTCCATTTCGCCGTCGCCCAGGAACGCCCAGACCTGCTGGTCCGAGGTGTCTTTCAGGCCCCGGTTGTGCAGGTACCGGTTGGACTGGGCCTGGTAGATCGCGTTCATCGGGCCGATGCCCATGGACACGGTGGGGAATTCCCAGAAGTGCGGCATCAGCCGCGGGTGCGGGTAGGAGGAGAGCGCGTGGCCTTCGCGGGACTTTTCCTGCCGGAACCCGTCCAGGTCCTCCTCGGTCAGCCGGCCTTCCATGAACGCCCGGGCGTACATCCCGGGGGAGGCGTGGCCCTGGAAGAAGACCTGGTCACCGCCGCCGGGGTGGTCCTTGCCGCGGAAGAAGTGGTTGAAGCCCACCTCGTACAGTGTCGCGGCGCCGGCGTAGGTGGAGATGTGCCCGCCCACCCCGATGTTAGGCCGCTGGGACCGGTGCACCATCACCGCGGCGTTCCAGCGCATGTACGCCCGGTACCGGCGCTCGAACTCCTCGTTCCCGGGGAATTCGGCTTCCTGGTCCACCGGGATGGTGTTCACGTAATCCGTGGTGGTCACCATCGGCACCCCGACGCTCTGCGCACCGGCACGCTGCAGCAGGCTCCGCATGATGTATTGGGCACGCTCGGTGCCCTGTTCCCTGATCAGCGAATCCAGGGACTCAACCCACTCGGCGGTCTCTTCCGGATCACGATCAGGCAGCTGGTTAGTCAACCCGCTGAGGATATGGGAGGTATCTTCTCCTGCAGCCACGTC
>NZ_SIHX01000038.1 GCF_004320525.1 Arthrobacter sp. S39 | reverse complement strand
AAGGACACCCCCATGACGAATTCCCCCATACCCGACCACCTCATCGATGGCGGCCATGCGCACGCCAGCGAGTCGGCGCTGCATGCGGAGGACAAGGGCTATCACAAGAACCTGAAGCCGCGGCAGATCCAGATGATCGCGATCGGTGGTGCGATCGGGACCGGCCTGTTCCTCGGCGCCGGCGGCCGGCTCAACGCCGCCGGCCCGTCGCTGGTCATCGCCTACGCCGTCTGCGGGTTCTTCGCGTTCCTGATCCTCCGGGCCCTCGGCGAACTCGTCCTGCACCGCCCGTCCTCGGGCTCGTTCGTCTCCTACGCCCGGGAATTCTTCGGCGAGAAGGCCGCGTTCGTGTCCGGCTGGTTCTACTGGATCAACTGGGCCACCACCACCATCGTGGACATCACCGCCGCCGCCCTGTACATGAACTTCTTCGGCCACTACATCCCCTGGATGGCGGCCGTCCCGCAGTGGGCCTGGGCCCTGATCGCCCTGCTCGTGGTTCTGGCCCTGAACCTGGTCTCGGTGAAGGTCTTCGGCGAGATGGAATTCTGGTTCGCCCTGATCAAGGTCGCCGCCCTCGTCATCTTCCTGGTCGTCGGCACCTACTTCGTCATCTTCGGCACCCCCGTCGATGGCCAGCAGGTCGGCCTGAGCCTGCTTTCGGATAACGGCGGGATCTTCCCCAACGGCCTGCTGCCCATGATCATCCTCATGCAGGGCGTCCTGTTCGCCTACGCCTCCATCGAACTGGTCGGCACCGCCGCCGGCGAAACCGAAAACCCCGAAAAGATCATGCCCAAGGCCATCAACTCCGTGGTCTTCCGCATCGCCGTGTTCTACGTCGGCTCCGTGATCCTGCTGGCCCTGCTGCTGCCCTACACCTCCTACGAAAAAGGCGTCAGCCCCTTCGTGACGTTCTTCGGCTCCATCGGCATCCAGGGCGTGGACGTCATCATGAACCTCGTCGTCCTCACCGCCGCACTGTCCTCCCTCAACGCCGGCCTCTACTCCACCGGCCGGATCCTGCGCTCCATGTCCGTGAACGGCTCCGCCCCCAAATTCGCCTCCCGCATGAACAAAGCAGGCGTCCCCTACGGCGGGATCGCCATCACCGCCGGCGTGTCCCTCCTCGGGGTCCCGCTGAACTACCTCGTCCCCGCCCAGGCCTTCGAAATCGTCCTCAACGTCGCCTCCGTCGGCATCGTCATGACCTGGGCCACGATCGTGCTCTGCCAGATCCAGCTCAAACGCTGGGCCGACAAAGGCTGGCTCGAACGCCCCTCCTTCCGGATGTTCGGCGCCCCCTACACCGGCTACCTCTCCCTGCTCTTCCTGGCCAGCGTCCTGGTCATGGTCTTCATCGACTCACCCCTGAC
>NZ_SIHX01000037.1 GCF_004320525.1 Arthrobacter sp. S39 | reverse complement strand
GGCTCTTCGCGGTTCATGGGGAAATGGATTCCCGGATGAGTGTTATGCCGCCGTCCGGACGGCACTTCTCATGAGGATAACGGATTTGTAATTGCCGGGGTTGCGGTAGCCGCGGGCGGTGCGTTTGATGTGTTTGATGGCGGTGTTGTTGGCCTCGACCTTGCCGGTGGTGGCGCCGGTGACGATGAGGACTTCGATCTCGTTCCACCATCTGCAGACGGTTCGGTAGAGCTTGTTTGTCTCGGGCCGTGCGGCGGCCTCAACAAGGATTCTGAGGTCCTCTTTCGCGACGGCTGCGTCTGCGAGTGACCCGGTCCGGAGCAGTACCCGCAGTTGTTCCTTGACCTTCCACACCGCTTCCAGACTGCCTGTCGGGTCGTCCGCGGCGAAGACCTCGGTCAGGCGGTGGGCCGCGTTCCCGGTCAGCGTGTCTCCTGCGCGCAGGAGCAGCATCCGGTGCGCCCAGGCCTTGTCCACGCCCCGGCCGCGGCGGCCCTTGACCTGCTGGGACAGGTTCTGCCTGGCCTCGGTCACGGCCAGATTGCCAAGTGAGACGAGGTGGAAATGATCAACGGCGACGCCGGTGCGTGGAAGCCACATCCGCAACGCTTTCCGGAACGCGGCAGACGGGTCGATCGCGACGACCTGCACTCCCAGCCGCCAAGCCAGTGGCCGGGCGAAGAGCCAGTCACTGACACCCTGGTGGTCCCGCCCATCGACCACGCCCAGGACCTGCCCGGTGTCCAGGTCCACGATCGTCGTCATCCACGGTTCATGCCGGACCCACGAGCTCGATTCCGGGTCGCGGAAGAATCGGACGGACCGGAACCGGTGCTCATCAATGCCCAGCATCCGCGGACTGAGATCATCGACATCAGGCAGCGTGAGCAGGCAGGCTTCATTCAGCGCAGCCCGTACCATCCACCACGAGACACTGAACGCTGCGGCGGTCTCGGACACTGCCCGTCCCGAGCGGATCACCGCGTCAACGACGTGGTCCCGGAGCCGACCGGTGGACCGGGCCCGGCGCGGTACCTGTGTAGTGGATTCAAAGAACGAGAGCCGCGGGCAGGCCCGTTCCTCGCAATGCCAGCGGTATTTGGACCAGAGAACTTCCACGGCGCCGGCGACCGGGATGTCCCGTATCCGCTGAACACGTCGTTCCTTGCGCCGGGTCGCGACGACACCGCAGGTCGGGCAGCCAGGTGGCTGGTCGGTTTCGATCATGATCCGGCGGCTCCCGTCGTCCAAGACGGTGGCGGAAATGACACGGTAGTCGGGCAGGTTGAAGATGCTGGTGGCAGCGTCGGAGGCCACACCGGTAGGCTCAGTCAAGGCTCGTGGTCCTGTTCCTGGTTGAATGCTAGACACACTCATCCCAGCAGGGCCACGGGCCCTTCTGTCATCTACGACACGAGATCAATTCCCCACGAACCACGAAGAGCCG
>NZ_SIHX01000036.1 GCF_004320525.1 Arthrobacter sp. S39 | reverse complement strand
ACGCTCGTTACCTTTTTCGTAGCCCGTTCCTGTTGCAGGATATGGGTGTGCTGGCCTGCCGGTCCCGGCATGATTGAGACGCTCTGTTGGTCATGATCTTGAGAGTGTTGTCACCGGGGCGGGCAGGTGCCAGGGAGACCGCTAATAGGGGCAGGGCAGTGTGGGATCGTCGTGCGTAACGTGGATGCCGGGCCCTGACACCGCGACAGGCCGGCACAGTATCCAATGGACTACGACTGGAGGTGTCAGGTGATCAGGGACCACGAAACCGTTGACATATTCGTCGGCTTGGACGTCGGCAAGGGTGAGCATCATGCCGTTGCCCTGGACCGGGCCGGGAAGAAACTGCTGGATAAGGCTTTGCCGAACGACGAGGCCCGGATCCAGGAAATCCTGGCCGGGCTTGAGCCGCACGGACGGGTACTGATGGTCGTCGATCAGCCCGCGACCATCGGCGCTCTTCCGGTTGCTGTGGCACAGGCCGCCGGGATGCTGGTCGGCTACCTTCCCGGCCTGGCGATGCGCAGGATCGCGGACCTACACCCGGGCGAGGCGAAAACGGACGCCCGGGACGCGTTCATCATCGCCGAGGCCGCGCGCACCATGCCGCACGCCCTGCGGTCGGTTCAGTTGGCCGATGAGCAGATCGCTGAACTGAGCATGCTCTGCGGTTTCGATGACGACCTGGCTAAGCAGGTCACCGCGACCGCGAACCGGATCCGCGGCCTGCTGACCCAAATCCACCCGGCCCTGGAAAGAGTGCTGGGACCCCGCCTGGACCATCCAGCGGTGCTGGACCTGCTGCGGACCTGGCCTACGCCCGCAGCACTCCGTCACGCCGGTCGGCGCCGGATCGCGAACCGGCTGACCAAACTCGCGCCCCGGATGGGTGAACGCCTCGCCGATGACATCATCGAGGCCCTGGGCCAACAGAGAGTCATCGTCGTGGGAACAAACGCCGCCACCATCGTGCTGCCCGAGCTCGCAGCCATGCTCGCCGGGCTCCATGAGTCACGACTTACCGTCTACGCCCAGGTCGAAGCCCTCGTGGAGGCCCACCCTCTTCACGCCGTCCTGACGTCAATGCCGGCTGTCGGCGTCAGGACAGCAGCCCGGATCCTCACCGAAGTCGCCGGAAAAGACTTCCCTACCGCCGGACACCTTGCCTCTTACGCCGGACTGGCACCGGTCACTTGGCGATCCGGATCCTCCATCCGCGGCGACCACTCCTCCAGAAAAGGCAACAAAGTCCTCAAACGCGCCCTGTTCCTCTCCGCGTTCGCCGCACTCAAAGACCCGCTCTCCCGCGCCTACTACGACCGCAAACGAGCCGAAGGAAAACGCCACAACCAAGCCCTCATCGCTCTCGCACGACGACGCTGCGACACCCTCTTCGCCATGCTCCGCGACGGCACCCTCTACCAAGCAAAACACCCACAGCAGCTTGACGAAAAACATAGGGACACTCTCACT
>NZ_SIHX01000035.1 GCF_004320525.1 Arthrobacter sp. S39 | reverse complement strand
TTGTGGTTTTGGATGGACTCGCGGCCTATCAGCTTGTTGGTGAGGTAATGGCTCACCAAGGCGACGACGGGTAGCCGGCCTGAGAGGGTGACCGGCCACACTGGGACTGAGACACGGCCCAGACTCCTACGGGAGGCAGCAGTGGGGAATATTGCACAATGGGCGCAAGCCTGATGCAGCGACGCCGCGTGAGGGATGACGGCCTTCGGGTTGTAAACCTCTTTCAGTAGGGAAGAAGCGAAAGTGACGGTACCTGCAGAAGAAGCGCCGGCTAACTACGTGCCAGCAGCCGCGGTAATACGTAGGGCGCAAGCGTTATCCGGAATTATTGGGCGTAAAGAGCTCGTAGGCGGTTTGTCGCGTCTGCCGTGAAAGTCCGGGGCTCAACTCCGGATCTGCGGTGGGTACGGGCAGACTAGAGTGATGTAGGGGAGACTGGAATTCCTGGTGTAGCGGTGAAATGCGCAGATATCAGGAGGAACACCGATGGCGAAGGCAGGTCTCTGGGCATTAACTGACGCTGAGGAGCGAAAGCATGGGGAGCGAACAGGATTAGATACCCTGGTAGTCCATGCCGTAAACGTTGGGCACTAGGTGTGGGGGACATTCCACGTTTTCCGCGCCGTAGCTAACGCATTAAGTGCCCCGCCTGGGGAGTACGGCCGCAAGGCTAAAACTCAAAGGAATTGACGGGGGCCCGCACAAGCGGCGGAGCATGCGGATTAATTCGATGCAACGCGAAGAACCTTACCAAGGCTTGACATGGGCCGGATCGCCGCAGAAATGTGGTTTCCCCTTTGGGGCCGGTTCACAGGTGGTGCATGGTTGTCGTCAGCTCGTGTCGTGAGATGTTGGGTTAAGTCCCGCAACGAGCGCAACCCTCGTTCTATGTTGCCAGCGCGTGATGGCGGGGACTCATAGGAGACTGCCGGGGTCAACTCGGAGGAAGGTGGGGACGACGTCAAATCATCATGCCCCTTATGTCTTGGGCTTCACGCATGCTACAATGGCCGGTACAAAGGGTTGCGATACTGTGAGGTGGAGCTAATCCCAAAAAGCCGGTCTCAGTTCGGATTGGGGTCTGCAACTCGACCCCATGAAGTCGGAGTCGCTAGTAATCGCAGATCAGCAACGCTGCGGTGAATACGTTCCCGGGCCTTGTACACACCGCCCGTCAAGTCACGAAAGTTGGTAACACCCGAAGCCGGTGGCCTAACCCCTTGTGGGAGGGAGCTGTCGAAGGTGGGACTGGCGATTGGGACTAAGTCGTAACAAGGTAGCCGTACCGGAAGGTGCGGCTGGATCACCTCCTTTCTAAGGAGCACCTACAAACTGATCCGCCCGTGTATGCGGGAGGGAAAGTTTGTCAGGAGTATATGCCCGTTGCGCAGACACATGTTCTGCGGCGGGTGCTCAAGGGTGGAATATCAACAAATAGCGGCCGCCTGGTCTTGGCCTCCTCTAGTACGGATGTCTGCTTCTTCTTCGGA
>NZ_SIHX01000034.1 GCF_004320525.1 Arthrobacter sp. S39 | reverse complement strand
TTCAGCCCGGGGAGGGCAGCTGTTTGAGGTGGCTGGTGTTGGCCAGGAGCAGTTTTAGGAGGTCTTTTTCCGGTGCTGATTCGGGTAGGAGGAGTTGGTTGCGGCGGGCGCGGGTGATGATTTTCCCGGCGGTCGCGAAGAGCGGGTAGCGCCAGCGTTTGATGTCCCAGGCTTTGGCGTGGTGGCCGTCAGGGAGTGCGGCGAGCTGGAGCCAGGAGACGAGGTTGAAGGCGAGGGCGGCGATGTTCGCCCAAGCCTGTTCGCGGCGAAATCAAAGAACGGCAGCTTGCCCAGGCCGGTGTTTTTCAGGGTTTTGATCCTGTTCTCGCACCGGCCGCGGGCGCGGTGCCTGGCGTCCAGGAACGGGCCGTGCCATCGCGGTGAATTCGTCAACAATGCTGTGATCCGGTGCCCGTCGGTGTCGAGCAGGGTCGGCTGCGCGCCGGGGTGCAGCGGCTCGGCGCGCAGGAACAGTTTGGTTCCTGGCGGGTAATCGGTGAGCGGGATGACGTCGGTGGCGTTGATGACCCACGCATCGGTCCGGTCGTTGCCGGTCTGGTCCACCGCCGGCTGCCAGTAGTCCTTGTCGGTGATCCAGTCGATCATGTGGGCCTTGCCGAACGGGAGGGTGTAGCTGGTGGAGAACTGCACGCCCAGGCTGTGCAGGTGCCAGAGGAACTTCCTCGAGGCCCCGGCGCTGTCGGTGCGGACCAGGACCTTCTCCCCGGCCAGGGCACCGGTTCCGTCGTAGAAGCTTTCGGGGAGTTGGGCTGTCGCGGTGTGGAAGACCCGGATGTGGTCCTCGGCGCTGTTCGCTCCGGCGTTGCCGGGCCGCAGCACACAGGCGAGGATTTCCCCGGAACCATGCCCGGCGCCGTAATCACAGGAGGCGATGAACGGGGCGAACCCGTAGCCGCCTTTATAGGTTCCGGCGACGTTTTCCTTGTCCGAGTGCGAGGTCACCAGGGTCGCGTCGATGTCGATGATGAGCGGGTCCAAGGGTGTCGCGGACAGGGCCGGGTTCCGGTTCCCGGCGGCGTTCCATGCCCGGGTGCGCAGTTCCCGGGTGAGGGTCTCGAAACCGTAGCCGAACAGCTCCGGGTTGGCCACGGTGCGTTCAAAGAACCGGGACACGGTCGCGTTCGAGGGCAGCTGACCGAAGACCCCGGGCGAGGAACGCAGGATGTCCAGGTCCGAGGCGTGTTCACCGCCGGCGGCGAGCATCGCCGCGAGGGAACCCACCAGCCGCCCGGGCCGGTGCCGTGCGCCGGAGGGAACGAACTGGCCCAGCCGCGCTCCGCAGAGCCGGCCGAATCCCAGCGCATCCATGAAGCCGGTGAGGACCGAAACCCCGGCGTGGGAGATCAGCGACTGGCCGGTGAAACTGACCGGCACGGAGGGGAACATGCGACTATACTTTTGCATCGAAAGGGTGCTCCCTCGCTCGGCAAATAACGGTCTCGACAACCACTATTTTCCCAGCTCAGAGCACCCTTTCCCTGCTTAAACACGCCTGGTACCCGGCGCCCCATGAAAACCCCGGGCTAG
>NZ_SIHX01000033.1 GCF_004320525.1 Arthrobacter sp. S39 | reverse complement strand
GGCGGGTTCTAGCGGTCGTTGCAACACCCAGAATTTTTGGGAGTTGCAACGACCGTGTCGTTTTTAACGAAAGAAGCTGTCGGCCGGAGGAAATATACGCCGGAGCAGAAGGCGCAGTTCTTTTCCGTGTTGGATCGGTGCGGGAGTGTGAGTGAGGCTGCGGCGGAGCTCGGCTTCAATCAGATGACGTGCTATCAGTGGGTCCATAAATCTCGGCTCCCGGAGCGGGTCCCCCGGGATCGGGATGCTGACCAGAGAAAATACACGCCTGAACAGAAGGCTGAGTTCTTCATCGTGTTCGACCGCGTCAAGAGCACGACGCAGGCCGCACGGGAGTTGGGACTGAATCCCGCAACGTGCGCCGGTTGGGTGCGTAAAGCCGGATTGAAAAGCTATGGCAAACCGGGGACGGGTCCTCACCCGGGCCGGGATGAGTACTTCCGGCTGCGCAAGACCGTGAGTCGGCGGAAAGCTGCCGCAGCGGTCGGTATACATCTCCGGACCGCCGAAGAGTGGGACCAGGGAATCCGTAAGTCCGGCGGCCGACGCATTTACCCCGATGGCCGAATCGTCGACTACAAACGTGGTGTGACCACTATGTCCCCTCCCGCCGGCAGCCTGGTCCCCGTACCGGTATCAGCGTTAGAGAAATCTATCGATCCGCGGTTCCTGACCGTGCAGGAACGGGAGATGATCCGGGATCTGCACGCCGCGGGTTCCTCGGTGAGGGCGATCGCCCGCTCTTTGGGACGATCGCCCTCAACTATCAGCCGCGAGCTGGGCCGAAATACCGATCCCCTGATGGGATACCTGCCCCACGGGGCGCATCGGAAGGCTGCCGCCCGGCGGGCGCGGCCCAAGACGGCCAAGCTCGCTGGCGAATCGGACCTGCGCGACTACGTGAAGGACAAACTGCTCCTACGCTGGTCTCCGGAGCAGATCAGCCACACGCTGGTCGAAGAGTTCCCCGACAACCCGGAGATGCGTGTGAGCCCAGAGACGATCTATCAAGCCCTCTACGTCCAGGCCAGAGGCGGACTTAAACGCGAGATACAGGCAGCTCTGCGGACCGGCCGGACCCGCCGCAAACCCCACAACACCGGCGAGCAGCGCATCCCCAGGTTCGTGGACCCGATGGTCATGATTTCCGAGCGTCCGCCCGAGATCGAGGACCGCGCCATACCGGGGCACTGGGAGGGGGACCTCATTACCGGCGCCTATAACCAGTCAGCGATCGCGACCCTGGTCGAGCGCACCACCCGCTACGTGATGCTCGTCCACCTGCCAAATGACCACACCGCCGAAACAGTCCGCGACGGACTGGTCAAGACCATGGCCAGCCTGCCCGCGCACTTGCGAGGCTCCCTGACCTGGGACCAGGGCGCGGAAATGGCCACCCACAAATCCTTCACTCTTGCCACCGACATGCCCGTCTATTTCTGCGATCCCGCCAGCCCCTGGCAACGCGGCTCGAACGAGAACACCAACGGGCTGTTGCGCCAGTACTTCCCCAAGGGCACCGACCTGTCCGTCTACGGGCCCGAAGACCTCGAACACGTCGCGCAGGAACTCAACGGACGCCCACGCAAAACGCTCGGCTGGAAAACTCCAGCCGAGCGTTTACGTGATTTACTACTAACCACCTAACCAACAGGTGTTGCAACGACCCCTAGAATCCAAG
>NZ_SIHX01000032.1 GCF_004320525.1 Arthrobacter sp. S39 | reverse complement strand
GGGTTATTCGCGGGGTGGTGGTGGGGGTTTGAAGTAGTGGTTTTGTTGGGGTTTTTGGGTGGGGTCGATGTGGGGTGGGGGTGTGTACCAGGGGACGCCGTTTTGGGTGGTGATGGTCCATTGTTCTTTGTGGACGAGGTGATGGTGGTGGGTGCAGAGGAGTGCGCCGTTGCCCAGGTTGGTGGGGCCGTCGTGGGACCAGTAGGTGATGTGGTGTGCTTCGCACCAGGGTGCGGGGGTGGTGCAGTTGGGGAAGGTGCAGCCTTGGTCGCGGGCGGTGAGGGCGGTGCGTTGGGCTGGGGTGAAGAGCCGGGTTTTGCGGCCGAGGTCCAGGATTTCGCTGTGGGTGCCGAGGAGGGCGGGGATGATGTCGGCGTCGCAGGCGATTTTGCGCAGGGTGGTTGCGGCGACGGGGCCGGTGAAGACGAAGTTCCCGGTCCCGGTGGCTGTTTCCTCTGGGGCGGTGTCGGTGTCGGGGTGGGGGAAGAGGTCTTGGTAGTTGATGGTGGCGATGATTTGGGGTCGGTTGCCGCCGGTGGTGGGCAGGGTGTTGGTGCTGAGGCCGGCTTTGACGGCGCCGATGATGCCGTCGAGTTGTTTCTGGGAGCGGGTGCGGCGGTCCAGGTCTATCTCGTTGTCCTGCCAGATGCCTCCGGCACCGGCACCGGGACCGGTGTCAGCGTCGGTGTTTGCGCTGGTGTCGGCCCGGCTGGTGTCTGGGCTGGTGGTGCGGGGGTTGGTGGCGGTGTTCATGACGGTGAGGAGGTGTTCGTATTGGTCGGTGGTGGCGAAGATTTCGAGGTGGTGCAGGCCGTGGCGGGGTTTGCGGATGAATGCGCCCTGGGTGTGGCGGAGGGTTTCTTCGCTGGGTTCGGTGCCGTCGGCGTCGAGGGTGTCGGCCCAGCGGCGGGCGACGCGGGTGAGGAAGTCCGGGTCTGCGGTGGCGGCGGTGCGGGTGAGGTCGTGTTCGATCCGGGTGAGGGTTTCGGGGGTGCTCTGGTGTTGGAGCCGGTTCAGGGTGAGGCTGATGATCGTCCCGGCCCGGGAGGACACCGCCGGGCCCGCAACGGACACGCCCGGCCCGCTCCCGTCAGCGTACGGGTCCATTTCCGAGTCCGTGCCGGTGCTGGTGTCCGGGCTGGTGTCAGTTTCGTTGTCGGGGGTGGTGCTGGTTGTTGGTGCCAGTGCGGTGGCGAGGTGTTCGCGGATTGGGGGTGTGGTGTCGCCGGTGAGGGTGGTGGCGGGCAGGACGCAGTGGGCGAGGTGGAGGCGGCGGCGGGCTTCGCTGATGCCGATCCGGAGCGTGATCCGGAGGAACTCTTCGGTGTTCTTGCACCCGTCATCGGCCGGTGACGGCGGAACCGTGCGCGCGGGGACCGCGCCTGCGGTGGCCGGGGCCGTGATGCCATCCGCGGCTGTGGTGTCAGTGGCAGTGGTTTCGGTGGTTGTGGTGGCGGGCCAGGCGGTGTCGGTTTCGGTGGTTGTGGTGGCGGGCCAGGCGGTGTCGGTTTCGTTCAGGGTTTCGGTGCCGTTGTCCCAGCCGGTGATCCAGGTCCGGCCCGACCTGCTGCGGGCGGTTGCTGCGGCGCTGATGGCCTGGGTGCGGGTGTGGTCCACGGCCCCGGCGCTGAGGATCTGCAGGTATTCCACGGTCCGGGAGAGTTCCTCGGCCATCCCGGCGTACTGGGCGGCTTCGGCGTAGTCGGCCATCGCCAACGCGCCAGGAGCTGCCATGGCTGCGGCGTTCACCACCGCGATCGCGTGCAGGAGTGCGGCGGCCCCGGCCCCGTACCCGCCGGATCCGGGAGCTTCGGCGGCTTCAACGCTTATCGCGGGTGGGGCGGCCTCAATACTCACGGCCGGCGCGGCAGCTTCAACGAACCCGGCCGCTTCAACAGCACTAACGAGCCCGGCGGTTTCGGCAGCCTCAGCGAGCCCGGTGGCTTCGGCGGTGTCCTGCAGCCCGGC
>NZ_SIHX01000031.1 GCF_004320525.1 Arthrobacter sp. S39 | reverse complement strand
TTTTTGATCTTTTGTGGTCAAGTTTTTAAGAGCACACGGTGGATGCCTTGGCATTAGGAGCCGAAGAAGGACGTAGGAATCTGCGATAAGCCTGGGGGAGTCGATAACCGGACTGTGATCCCAGGGTGTCCGAATGGGGAAACCCCGCCAGGAGCGCGAGTTACCTGGTGACCCGCATCTGAACACATAGGGTGCGTGGAGGGAACGCGGGGAAGTGAAACATCTCAGTACCCGCAGGAAGAGAAAACAATAGTGATTCCGTCAGTAGTGGCGAGCGAACGCGGATCAGGCTAAACCGTTCCATGTGTGATAGCCGGCGGGCGTTGCATGGTCGGGGTTGTGGGACTTTCCATACCAGTTCTGCCGGACTGGTGGGGTGTGATGTGCTGGCATAGGTGAACGGTCTTGAAAGGCCGGCCGTAGAGGGTGTGAGCCCCGTAACCGAAATGTTGAGTGCCGCCTGTGAGAGTATCCCAAGTAGCACGGGGCCCGAGAAATCCCGTGTGAATCTGTCAGGACCACCTGATAAGCCTAAATACTCCCTAATGACCGATAGCGGACCAGTACCGTGAGGGAAAGGTGAAAAGTACCCCGGGAGGGGAGTGAAACAGTACCTGAAACCGTGTGCTTACAATCCGTCGGAGCCAGTCTGATTCTGGTGACGGCGTGCCTTTTGAAGAATGAGCCTGCGAGTTAGTGTTACGTCGCGAGGTTAACCCGTGTGGGGAAGCCGTAGCGAAAGCGAGTCTGAATAGGGCGTTGCAGTGGCGTGATCTAGACCCGAAGCGAAGTGATCTACCCATGGCCAGGTTGAAGCGACGGTAAGACGTCGTGGAGGACCGAACCCACTTCAGTTGAAAATGGAGGGGATGAGCTGTGGGTAGGGGTGAAAGGCCAATCAAACTTCGTGATAGCTGGTTCTCCCCGAAATGCATTTAGGTGCAGCGTTGCGTGTTTCTTACCGGAGGTAGAGCTACTGGATGGCTAATGGGCCCTACAAGGTTACTGACGTCAGCCAAACTCCGAATGCCGGTAAGTGAGAGCGCAGCAGTGAGACTGTGGGGGATAAGCTTCATAGTCGAGAGGGAAACAGCCCAGACCACCAACTAAGGCCCCTAAGCGTGTGCTAAGTGGGAAAGGATGTGGAGTTGCGAAGACAACCAGGAGGTTGGCTTAGAAGCAGCCATCCTTAAAAGAGTGCGTAATAGCTCACTGGTCAAGTGATTCCGCGCCGACAATGTAGCGGGGCTCAAGTACACCGCCGAAGTTGTGGCATTCAAATATTAGCTCAGCCGCCCCTTGTGGGTTGGTTCAGGCGTTTGGATGGGTAGGGGAGCGTCGTGTGGGCAGTGAAGTCGCGGTGTAAACCAGCGGTGGAGCCTACACGAGTGAGAATGCAGGCATGAGTAGCGAAAGACGGGTGAGAAACCCGTCCGCCGAATGATCAAGGGTTCCAGGGTCAAGCTAATCTGCCCTGGGTAAGTCGGGACCTAAGGCGAGGCCGACAGGCGTAGTCGATGGACAACGGGTTGATATTCCCGTACCGGCGAAAAACCGTCCATGTTGAACAGGGGATACTAACTGCCCGAGACCTGACCGCCCACCCTTGTGGTGACGTGGTTTTTGGTGGAGCGCGGGACCTGATCCTGGGAGGCAAGCGTATTAACAGGTGTGACGCAGGAAGGTAGCCAAGCCGGGCGATGGTTGTCCCGGTCTAAGGATGTAGGGCGAACGGTAGGCAAATCCGCTGTTCATGATGCCTGAGATCTGATGGGACCCCCTTACGGGGGGATTTGGTGATCCTATGCTGCCGAGAAAAGCATCGACGCGAGGTTTTAGCCGCCCGTACCCCAAACCGACACAGGTGATCAGGTAGAGAATACTAAGGCGATCGAGAGAATTATGGTTAAGGAACTCGGCAAAATGCCCCCGTAACTTCGGGAGAAGGGGGGCCCCAACCTTGAACACCACACGCTGGTGGGAGGGGATCGGGGCCGCAGAGACCAGGGGGAAGCGACTGTTTACTAAAAACACAGGTCCGTGCGAAGTCGCAAGACGATGTATACGGACTGACTCCTGCCCGGTGCTGGAAGGTTAAGAGGACCGGTTAGCCGCAAGGCGAAGCTGAGAATTTAAGCCCCAGTAAACGGCGGTGGTAACTATAACCATCCTAAGGTAGCGAAATTCCTTGTCGGGTAAGTTCCGACCTGCACGAATGGAGTAACGACTTCCCCGCTGTCTCAACCATAAACTCGGCGAAATTGCAGTACGAGTAAAGATGCTCGTTACGCGCAGCAGGACGGAAAGACCCCGAGACCTTTACTATAGTTTGGTATTGGTGTTCGGAGTGGCTTGTGTAGGATAGGTGGGAGACGTTGAAGCCCGGACGCCAGTTCGGGTGGAGTCATCGTTGAAATACCACTCTGGTCACTTTGGACATCTAACTTCGGCCCGTAATCCGGGTCAGGGACAGTGCCTGATGGGTAGTTTAACTGGGGCGGTTGCCTCCTAAAAAGTAACGGAGGCGCCCAAAGGTTCCCTCAGCCTGGTTGGCAATCAGGTGTCGAGTGTAAGTGCACAAGGGAGCTTGACTGTGAGAGAGACATCTCGAGCAGGGACGAAAGTCGGGACTAGTGATCCGGCGGTACATTGTGGAATGGCCGTCGCTCAACGGATAAAAGGTACCTCGGGGATAACAGGCTGATCTTGCCCAAGAGTCCATATCGACGGCATGGTTTGGCACCTCGATGTCGGCTCGTCGCATCCTGGGGCTGGAGTAGGTCCCAAGGGTTGGGCTGTTCGCCCATTAAAGCGGTACGCGAGCTGGGTTTAGAACGTCGTGAGACAGTTCGGTCCCTATCCGCTGCGCGCGCAGGAAATTTGAGAAGGGCTGTCCTTAGTACGAGAGGACCGGGACGGACGAACCTCTGGTGTGTCAGTTGTACTGCCAAGTGCACCGCTGATTAGCTACGTTCGGATGGGATAACCGCTGAAAGCATCTAAGCGGGAAGCTCGCTTCGAGATGAGATTTCCATACACCTTGTGTGTGAGAGGCCCCCAGCCAGACCACTGGGTTGATAGGCCGGATGTGGAAGCGAGGACTAACGACTCGTGAAGCTGACCGGTACTAATAGGCCGATAACTTACACCACACACCAATGCGTGAACGG
>NZ_SIHX01000030.1 GCF_004320525.1 Arthrobacter sp. S39 | reverse complement strand
GGGTGTGTGACGGGTAGAAGGGTTACGGCGGTCATAGCGTGGGGGAAACGCCCGGTCCCATTCCGAACCCGGAAGCTAAGACCCACAGCGCCGATGGTACTGCACCCGGGAGGGTGTGGGAGAGTAGGTCACCGCCGGAACATCATTAGGTCGAGAGCCCCCCAACACCACGCGTGTTGGGGGGCTCTCCCATTTAAACCCCAAACACCAGAACCCACCCAGGACCCCCTTCCACTTCCCGCAGGTTATGGGCCGATCCTCTCTCACCACCCGTCGTCTTTCGACGGATCCTCTCTCACCACCCGCAACAAGCCCGCCCCGCCGGCACCCCGGCACCCGGGCCCGCCACCCGCCGTCGCACACCCCCAGCAGTGAGAGCGTCCTGGGTGTGCCACCACGAGACGCCGGGGCGTCCCCAGGGCTGGCCCTAGACTTACGGTTTATGAGCTCTTCCTTCCCTGGCCCAACCGCCAAGCGCGCCACGATCCTGGACGTTGCCGCGGCCGCGGGTGTTTCGCGCCAGACCGTGACGCGTGCGATGAACGACATGCCAGGTATCAAACAGGAGACGCGTGAACGCGTCCAGGAACTCGCGCGCGAACTTGGCTACACACCCAGCCGGTACGCCAAGGGGCTCGTCCAGGGGGCCCGCACCTCCGTGGGGCTGGCCATACCCGACCTCACCAACCCCTACTTCCCCGCATTCGCCTCCAGCGTGGTTGAGATGGCGACGCTGCGTGGCTGGAACGTGGTGGTGGATGATTTTGGTCACGGAAGCGGCAGCAGCTTGGACGCTGTGGAACGGCTGTCCCCACAGGTGGATGCGGTCATCGGCTATCTGGGTCCGCACGCGGCCGAGGCTCAGGCATTGCTCGGCCGGCGGCCTGTGGTGGTGCTGGATGAGCCCTCCGCGCTGACCGCCGGTGGCATCTCCTTCGACTACCCCTTCGCCGCAAGGCTTGCGCTGGAGCGCCTGGCCGAGATTGGTCGCCGGCGTCTTGCCTACCTTGATGCAGGGCCAGCGTGGCAGCTTTCGGCCAGGGGCGCCGCTGTTGGTCGTGCCGCAGATGATCTCGGTATTGATCTGACAGTGGCCCATGCCGAGGACTCCGCAGAGGGGGCCCGGGATGCCGTCGGAGCCATGCTTGCTGCGTATCCGGGGGTGGACGGGCTGCTCGTTTTCAACGACCTCATGGCTGCGGGCGCGCTCAAGGCGCTGGCCGCCGGGGGCCGCTCGGTCCCGGGCGACTGCGCCGTGATCGGCATGGACGGCATACCACTGGGCATGCTGCTGACCCCTGAGCTGACCACGCTCTCGCTGGACCTGCGCGACGTGGGGCGGGCCGCCGTCGACCTCCTCGACGGGCTGCTGACGGGCGCCCTCCCGCCGCGCAGCGCAGGCACGCACCTGACGCTCCGCCATGAGCTCGTGATCCGCGCATCGGCGTAGGAAGGCCCTACCCAAAATGCCCGCCGCCGGATAGTCTTAATCAAGCTCGTGAACGTTCACGAAACAAACGAAGCGTCGCCAGGTGCGGCCCTCAAGCACCCTGCAGCAAGGAAAATCCATGTCACTTCAGTCTCCCTTCGCGCCGGCCGTGACCCCGGCGACGTCCGCCGGCCAGCCCACGGGCCGTGCCCTGGACATTGGCATCGACGACGTCGAGGCCCTGGCGTCCCTGGACCCTGCCCGGGGCACGTTGCCGCCCCGCGCCTACCTCCACAGCGACACCCCCAGAAAGTCACTCAACGGTGAGTGGCAGTTCCGCCTCAGCCCAGGGATCCGGCAGGCGCCGCGGGATGGCTGGCAATCCGGACGGGACCTCAACGGCTTCACTAGCCTGCCGGTGCCCTCCAGCTGGCCGATGCACGGGCACGGAGCGCCGGCCTACACCAATGTCCAGTTCCCGTTCGCTGTTGAGCCGCCGCACGTGCCGGATGCCAACCCGGTCGGCGATCACGTGGTGGAATTCTCCGCGGGCCCCGAGTTCTTCCCGCGCGCTCTCCTCCGGTTCGACGGCGTCGAGTCCGCCGCCACTGTATGGCTCAACGGCACGGAACTGGGCACCACGCGCGGCAGCCGGCTGGCGCACGAGTTCGACGTCACGGGAGCCCTCACAGAAGGCGCCAATGTCCTCGCTGTCCGGGTGGCCCAGTTTTCCGCCGCAAGCTACGTGGAGGACCAGGACATGTGGTGGCTACCGGGTATTTTCCGTGACGTGACCCTGCAGGCCCGGCCTGGACAGGGAATTGACGACGTGTTTGTGCACGCCGATTATGACCACGAGACGGGCGAAGGCGTCCTGCGCGTGGAGGCGAGCCGGGCGGGTGAGGCGATTGACGCCGTCGTACGCGTCCCGGAACTCAACCTGGAACTCACCGCCGGCACCGAACACCGGATTCCGGCAGTCTCGCCGTGGTCCGCGGAGCTGCCCCGGCTCTACGAGGCCACCGTCAGCGCACCCGACGAGACAGTCACGGTGCAGGTCGGGTTCCGGAGCATCACCATCGAGGACGCCCAGTTCAAGGTCAACGGCCGTCGGATCCTGCTGCGCGGCGTCAACCGCCACGAGCACCACCCCAAACTGGGCCGCGTGGTGCCGCGCGATGTGGTGGAAGCTGAGCTGCGGCTGATGAAACAGCACAACATCAACGCGATCCGCACCTCCCATTACCCGCCGCACCCTGACTTCCTGGCGCTTGCGGACCAGCTGGGCTTCTACGTTGTGCTCGAGTGCGACCTGGAGAGCCATGGCTTCGTCAACTCCGGTTGGAACAAGAACCCCAGCGACGACGCGGCGTGGGAGCCGGCGCTGGTGGATCGGATGCGGCGGACCGTGGAGCGGGACAAGAACCACGCTGCGGTGATCATGTGGTCGCTGGGCAACGAGGCCGGCACGGGCAGGAACCTGGCGGCGATGTCGAAGTGGGCCAAGGACAGGGATCCGTCCCGGCCCATCCATTACGAGGGCGACTGGAGCTCGGCCTACGTCGACGTCTATTCGAGGATGTATGCCAGCCAGGCGGAAACGGAACTGATTGGCCAGGGCGTCGAGGAGCCGCTGGACGATCCTGCGCTGGACGCCCGCCGTCGTGCCATGCCTTTTGTGCTGTGCGAGTACGTGCATGCCATGGGCAACGGCCCCGGCGGCATGACCGAATACCAGGAGCTCTTTGACCGTTACCCGCGGCTGATGGGCGGGTTCGTGTGGGAATGGCTGGAGCACGGCATCACCGTCACCGACGAGGGCGGACGTGAGCACTTCGCGTACGGCGGCGACTTCGGTGAGGAAGTCCACGACGGCAATTTCGTCACCGACGGCCTCGTGGACGCCCACCGCAACCCGCGCCCGGGCCTGCTGGACTTCAAGAAGGTCATTGAACCCCTGCGCGTCACCGTGGCCGGGGACTGGTCCGGCTTCACCGTCCGGAACGGCTTTGACTTCGCGGACACGTCAGCGCTCAGCTTCCGGTATGTGCTGGAGGCCGACGGCGGCGTGCGCGACGGCGGGGCCGGCGACGGCGGCGCGGTGCTTGCGGACGGCGGGGTGGACGTTGCGTCGCTGGCGCCGGGTGCGGAAACATTCGTTGAACTTCCTGCCGGCCTTGCATCGCTGGCCGGCGGACGCGCAGCAGTCCTCAGCGTCAGTGCAGTCCTGGCCTCGGGAACAGACTGGGCCGGGGCCGGCCACGAAGTCGCATGGGGCCAGTCGGTCCAGGCCATTACGGTGCCCGCGGCCCCTCGCGGGCTTGAACCGGTGGGCGTATCAGAAGGCGTGCTTCGGCTGGGGCCGGTGGTGTTTGACCGGGTGTCGGGGCTGCCGCTCTCCATCGGGAGTGTTCCCGTGGACGACTTCCGTCTGGCGCTCTGGTGGGCGCCGACAGACAATGACCTGGGCAGCGAATGGACGGGTCCGGACCGACGGCCGCTCGCCACCCAATGGAGCCAGGCCGGACTTAACCGGATGCACCCGCGTTTGCTTGGCATCGCCGCAGAGCCGACCGCGGATGGCGGGGAGGCCCTGACTGTCCGCACCCGGGTGGCTGCGGCGGACAAACAGTTTGGCGTGCTGGTGGACTACACGTGGAGCAGCGACGGGGAGTCCGTTGGCCTGCGGACCCAGGTCCGTCCGGACGGGGACTGGACCAATGCGGGCTTCCACGTTGAGTGGGCGCGGATCGGGCTGGAACTGGTGCTGGGATCTGAGGCCAGCACCGTCAGCTGGTTCGGCCAAGGACCCCACCAGAGCTACCCCGACACCGGCCAGGGCGCCAAGTCCGGCTGGTTCTCGCTGCCTTTGGAGGGCATGGACGTTGACTACGTCCGGCCCCAGGAATCCGGCGCTCGGTCAGGAGTGCACGCGGCGTCAGTAGTGCTCGACGCCGGCACGCTGGAGATTGCCGGCACCCCCTTCGCGCTGACGGTCCGCCCGTACAGCCTCGGCGCCTTGGATGCGGCGACCCACCGGACGGACCTGGTTCCCGACGGCAGGACCTATGTGTACGTTGACCATGCACTGCGGGGAGTGGGGACGGCAGCCTGCGGTCCCGGTGTCCTCGAGGCTTATCGGCTCGCGGCCCGGGAAGCAGACTTTACAGTGGTGTTGCGTGCCCGCAGCTGAGGAATTTTCCGCTCCCGGCATGGGCGCAAGCGGTGTGACCCACTCCATAGTGGGCGGTTCCGGCCGATGACCCGGACTGGGAGCGTGGATGGCCCCCGGAATCCATGTGTATTCAGGGTTTTCGGGGGTTGGCGGCGCCTTCGGGGCTGGATTTGCGGTGGGGGTTCGGGGCGTGTATTGTTTTCTGAGTCGCCGCCGCTGATGCGGAAAAATTGCGACAAACCCCCTTCTTCAACGGCCTGGAAATGGCACGCTTTGCAGCGTGCCGGGTTCGGGTGGGGCCGGTTCGCCGGGGCAGGAAATCGCGGAAACGCCGATTTGCAAAGCTCCCCGAGTCCGGGTAAGTTTGAGAGGTTGCTCCGGAGCGATCCACGGCTGTTTGGTTGTGGTGGTGCCGGGTGTGTCTGTTGTTTGAGAACTCAATAGTGTGCCAAGTTTGTTGATACCAATTTATTGTATTGAATTGGTTGAATTGACTGGATTATGCCACCCCGTGGTGTGGTCTGG
>NZ_SIHX01000029.1 GCF_004320525.1 Arthrobacter sp. S39 | reverse complement strand
GGGGAAATTCCCGGAGGAAATCAGCGACGCAGGAGCGCCGGAGGGAAATTCCTGCGCCGCAGGCCCCGACGAAGGAGGGGCTAGACGGGGTGGAGCGGACGCCTAGAATCCGAAGGACAGCAACCAAAAAACGTCGAAGACGTAGACAAAGGTGATGACGGGCAGGAGCTCTGCGACAGACCGGCAGCACCCAACAGCCGGCCGCGCCAGCGGACGCCCATCAACTGGTTGCACCGCAACCAGGGCGAGCCCAACGAGCCTGCCCGAACACCAAACAAAATCCCGTACTTTAGTCGCCCCAGCTCCCCCAGGGAGTGAGTACTTTAGTCGCGCCAGGGGCTTGTTAACGGGAGGAAGGGCCGGCACCTTGCAGGTGCTGGCCCTCCCCTGTTTTCCCTCAGCAAAAGGAAATCTATAGGTGCAGCAACAACGCTGCAGGAGTCTTAGTACTCAGTGCCGCTAGCTCGCTAGTGGGCTGGCTGGGAAGCGGGCCGATCCTGTGGCCATGGGTGCAGGCTGTCCAGGTACCCCTTGCCCAGCACCATGGAACCGTCGTCGCTGGTCTTGATATTGGAGTGTTGGTGGCTGCCGCCGGCGTGGGCGATGGCAGCCAGGACCAGCTCCAGGTTCGAGCGGTCCAGACCGGGAACAAGATCACCCAAATCCACCGGGACGTCTTCGGCCAGCGACGCAGCCAGCAGCAGGAAGCGCCGCTCCCCTCCGGAGAGCACACCTGCCTCCTCCGGGATGGCTGCGAAGTCGATCCAGGCACTCACCTGACCGGTCCCTTGCGGCTCGCTGCTGGTGTAGACCCATGGGTTACCAGGGGCAGCAAATTTCCCACCGAAGCCCCGGATGAGCAGTTCAGTGGCAGCTTCGATCGTGTACATGCCTTTTGCCCAGGCGCGGAGGTCATCTGCGTGCGTCGTTGGTCTTTCCTTTGCTGGTGGGACTGTTTGAGGTCAGCGTATCTGCTGCCGCTGACAGTCGGAATGCATAGGTGAGGGATGCCGCGGTGGGACGCCTGCGTGTGGTGCTTGGTTGCTCGCTGGGGCGCTGTGGGCGGTCCGTCGCTGGTTCCCAGGCACTGTGTCGGCCAGTTTGCGGCGGACCGCCAGCGGTGACCGGACTTTGGGGGCCGGCCACCGCTGAGCTTTAGCTGGTGAGGAGTTCCATCAGTTCGTTGGTTTCGGTCACGAGGACGGCGGAACCGTCCCGGGCGAGCCGGTGGCAGCCTGCGCTGTTCGCGGAAGTCACCGGGCCGGGCACGACGGCGACGTGACGGGCGATGGTTTCGGCGTGGTGGGCGGTGTTCAGCGCGCCGGAACGGTAGCGGGCTTCCACGACACACACGGCACCGGACAGGGCCGCCATGATCCTGCCGCGCTGGAGAAACCTGTGGCGGGTGGGGGCGGTCCCGGCTGGCATTTCCGAAATCATGAGTCCGGTTCCAAGAAGTGCCCGGCCAAGATCGGCGTTTCCTGAGGGGTAGAACCGGTCTACGCCTCCGGCGACCACGGCGATGGTCGGCATCGCCTCGGGCGTGCTTCCGGCCAGTGCTGACTTGTGGCTGATCGCGTCCACTCCGTAGGCGAGACCGGAAATAACGGTGATGCCGCGTTGGGCCAGGCAGTGGGCGAAGTCTCCGGCGATAGCTGCGCCATAGGCGGTGCAGTCCCGGGATCCGGTGAGGGTGATGCAGCGGTCAGTTGCCGGGATACCGGTGGTGAGGTTTCCCCGGTACCAAAGTCCCAGCGGGGGCACTTCAAGATCATCCACACCTGCTGGCCAGTGTTCGTCTCCGGGAATGAGGAACCCGCCGCCCAGCGCGGCCGCGTCGTCCAGATCCTTTTGCGGGTCAATGTCTCCGGTGTAGTGCTGTGCGGCGCGGGCCACCGCGGCGGTAAGTTCTTCCGGGGTGACGCCTTTCAGGGCGTGGGGTGCCTGCTCTCCGGTCAGGAGGCGCAACGCGGCGTACGCGCCGAGCTGGCCGACAATGGCTGCCACAACCTGATCAGCGGGTTCAAACAGGCGGGTCAGTGCTGCGCGGGCCGTACGGTCTCCAGTGATGTTCATGATGGTGTCCTTTGCTGAGGATTGGGATGGTGAGGGGACCGCGTAACCGGGCCAGCTGCCCCTCTCCCCCCGTTGTTTTTTGGTTGCTGGCAAGCTCGCTTGCTCGGCGGCCGACGGAGCCCTGTCTACCCAAAGGGCAAGACCTGGGGGATCCGCGAAGGAAATAAGCGACGCAGGAGCGCCGCAGCAGATCGTCCAGGGCGCAGGCCCCGGTGGAGCTTGCGGAACCGGGGCTAGACGGGGTGGAGCGGACGCCTAGAATCCGAAGGACAGCAACCAAAAGACGTCGTAGACAAACAGGACCGGACACGGCGGAGCCCTGCGACGTCGGGCGCCGGGCCCAACAGCCGGCCGCGCAGCGGACGCCCATTCTCTGGCTGCAGCGCAGACCAGGGCGAGCCCTGCGAGCCTGCACCTGAAAGTTGCCCTGGGCGGGTACCCACGGCAGGCTAGCCCGTTGCGGCCTCAGTCAGGTTTTCGATGGCGCGTCCTGCGTCTTCTGCCTGTCGCCTGAGATCCTTGACGTCCTGTACGACGGGAGCATTCTCGATCTCGTTCACCAGGCGCTGCCATGTTTTCAGCGCCGTAAGCAGCTCGGGCGTGAAGCTGACCTGCGGCAAGTCCTTCAGTGCGAAGTAGTGGATGACGGGGGCAAGTTCAGGTGCACCAAGGCTCTGTGCCGCGGTAGCCGCTTTCTCGAGCTGGCCTGCCTCGTAATGGGCTTCGTAGTCGAAGTCACCGTCGGCATCCCAAAAGTTCGTCGTCATGGGGTGGTTCTCCTTGTTTCGTCGACTCGGGGTGAGGGGGCTGTGGGACTGTGCCAGCTACTGCCCTCTCCCCCGTTGTTTTTTGGTTGCTGTCAAGCTCGCTTGCTCGGCGGCCGACGGATCCCTGTCTACCCAAAGGGCAAGGTGGGGGAAATTCCCGGAGGAAATCAGCGACGCAGGAGCGCCGGAGGGAAATTCCTGCGCCGCAGGCCCCGACGAAGGAGGGGCTAGACGGGGTGGAGCGGACGCCTAGAATCCGAAGGACAGCAACCAAGAAGCGTCGTAGACAAACAGGACCGGACACGGCGGAGCCCTGCGACGTCGGGGCCGGGCCCAAACAGCCGGCCGCGCCAGCGGACGCCCATCAACTGGTTGCACCGTAACCAGGGTGAGCCCAGCGAGCCTGCCCGAACACCAAACAAAATCCCGTACTTTAGTCGCGACACCTCCCCGGGCGTGAGTACATTGGTCGCGTCAGGGGCTTGTTAACGGGCGGAAGGGCCAGCACCTTGGCGGTGCCGGCCCTTCCTGTTTCCCTCAGCAAAAGGAAATCTATGGGTGCAGCAACATCGCTGCAGGAGTCTTAGTACTGCTGGCCTTGGTTGTCCCAGATGAAGTCCGCGGTGGACTTGGTTTCGTCGTTACCCAGGATGGCGAGCTCGATGGCCTCTTCGGCCGCGGTGATGCCTTCAGGGGCTTTGTCCTGATCGGTGAGGATGAATCCGTGGCTCATGGTGGGGCTCCCGCCTGGTGGTCGTGTTTCCACTCTAGCCCGGCGGTTGTGTCGTTCGTTGCGTCGTGTGGTGCTGCGCCCGCGCGAGCGTGATCGGCGGCCGGCGGAGCTTGCGGGGGAGGCCGCCGCGCCCCACCTGACGGGACCGGACCGTGCTGGCCCGGCCCCGTGGGGTGTTTAGCGTTCCCGCTTGTAGGCGGTCGCTGGGTTCTTGGCGGTGTCCGCGATCGGGCGCAGCACCATCATCTGATCCAGCAGTTCCGCGAGGCGGTAGCCGGAGGCGTCGGCGTCGGCGTGGGCGAGTGCGAAGTGTTCCCCGGCCGATGATGCCCGGCCTTTGAGGTAGTCCGTCCAGCCGATCAAGGTCAGCAGCGGGGCGCGGTAGCCTTCCGGTGCTGCGGTGATCAGTTCGCGGGCCACGGCTTGGGCCTTGTCTACGCGGGTCCAGTCCGGCGCGATTCCGCTGCCCAACAGCAGGGCGCCGCTGTCTTCTGCGTCCGGCAGGTCCGGGTTGATGATGTTCACGAGCAGGGCGTCCCGCACGGCAGGGGCTTGGAATGCGGCCACCAACTCCACGGCTTTGACTCCGGTCAGCGGTTCGCTGGCTTCAAGTGCTGCGGCCCACTGGGCGCGTGGTGCGCTCAGGTCTTCGGCCAGCAGGTGCCCATACATGGACTGGATCCACTCGGTTGCCTCTGCCGGTCCGGCATAGGGTGCGTAGGTCGTGCCGGGTTCGGCGTTGTAGGCGCTGCCGCGGAACACCATTTCGGCGTTCAGGGTGCTGTCGGTGATCGTCTCCAGCGGCTGGGGTGCGCAGCATCCTGCCTCACTGTCACACAGCAGGTCCTGCCAGTGGGTGGAGGTCACCAGCCACCCGTCTTTGAGCGGGGTCCCTGCGGCGTCGAGTACTTCAATGAGTGCCTCGATGTAGTCGTGGAACGGGCGCGGGGCGTCCTCCGCGGTCAGGTCCGTGTAAACGGCGAGCAGGACCGACGTGGCGGCTTTGTCCGCTTCGAGAAAGCCGCCGATGGTGTGGGCGAACATGCCAGGCGTTGCCGCCGTGGGAGCGTCGACCCGGAGGGTGGCGCCCAGTCGGTTGCCCTGCACGGTCAGGAACACAAACGACTCACGGGGCACGTTGCCCAGCGTGTGCGGGATGTAGCTGAGAACGTCGGCGGGGCCGGTGGCGCGTACTGAATCAGTCATGGTGTTTGTCCTTTGCTGAGGATTGGGATGGTGAGGGGACCGCGTAACCGGGCCAGCTGCCCCTCTCCCCCGTTGTTTTTTGGTTGCTGGCAAGCTCGCTTGCTCGGCGGCCGACGGAGCCCTGTCTACCCACAGGGCAAGGTGCGCGAAATTCCCGGAGGAAATCAGCGACGCAGGAGCGCCGGAGGGAAATTCCTGCGCCGCAGGCCCCGACGAAGGAGGGGCTAGACGGGGTGGAGCGGACGCCTAGAATCCGAAGGACAGCAACCAAAAGACGTCGTAGACAAACAGAGCCAGGGGGTCCGGAGCTCTGCGACGGCACGCCCTGGACCCAACAGCCGGCCGCGAAGCGGACGCCCATTATGGTGAGCCCTGGCGAGCAGGGGGACTGGAACGGGTTGTGCCCACTGGGGTCAGGTGGAGCCCTCCGCGCAGCTCAAACCTGTCCCCATTGGGTGCAACCCGCCCCGTCAGGTGCACAGGAACGCTGATCGACCTGGGTTCCGGAGGATATTCATCGGCTTGTCAGCTCCGGCTGCTACTCTCCGGCCATGGATGAACTGTTGCTGGTAGCGGGTTCTGCTGCACGTGATTTGTCGGACCGGACAGGGTTCGACACCAATTTCCTCGGTGTACACGTCTCAGTGCCGGCCCTGGCGGGCGCCGAAACGGTCCTGCTGCCCTATACGCACTTCTCGGTGCTCATGCGGCTGGATAAACGGCTGGCCGCCGTCACGGCCCTCGGGATCGACGGGGAGAAACTGATGGACCTGGACCGGTCCGGCATAGCGTGGCGCCTGGACCCCCGGCTGGCCGAGGACCAGCAGACCGGTGAGCGGCTCTATGCCCGCAATGACATTGACCGTGGGCACCTGGTCCGGCGCGCCTCAGCTGTCTGGGGCGACAGCCAGGCTGAGGCGGCGCAGGCGAACGAGGACACGTTCCACTACACGAACGCGGCACCGCAGGCAGCGAAGTTCAACCAGGGCAAGGACCTGTGGCTGGGCATGGAGTCCTACCTGCTCGAGCATGCCGCCGACTACGGCCGCCGGCTGGTGGTGTTCACCGGGCCCGTTTTCGGGGATACCGATCCGGTGTACCGGGGCGTGGAGATTCCGCTGCTGTTCTTCAAAGTCGCCGCGTTCCTGCAGGACGGCGAGCTCGCGGCCACCGGCTACGTCGTGGATCAGACACCGCAGCTGGCCGACCTGCCCGACGTGCCCCGCCCGGGCGCCGTTGAGGAGGCTCCCCCGCTGGGCCAGTTCCGGACCTTCCAGGTCCCCATCCGGGACATCGCCGCGCTCACCGGCCTGGACCTGGACCAGCTCGTTGCCGCGGACCGGATGCCGATCGCCGCTGAACTGCCCACCGCCCGGGTGACCTCGACCTGGCGGAAGCTTCTCTCCCCGGAGGACCTGGATCTGGACTTCGACCTGAACGGCGACTAACCAAGCGAAGTACGCCCAAAGGCTGAGCGATCCCCGCCGTACCCGTCGGTAGACTCGAAAGACCATTTGCCGGTCACGTTGGGGTACAGCCATGAGCGAAGCACTCGTCCACATCGAGAATTTCAGGATGGATTTCGGGGACAAGACCGTCATCCGGGATTTGTCCTTCGACGTGGCACGGGGTGAGACGTTCGGGTTCCTGGGCAGCAACGGGTCAGGGAAGACCACGACGATCCGGGCGCTGCTGGGGATCTACCAGCCCACCGGCGGGAGCCTGCACATCGACGGCCGGCCGTTCAAACCTGAGGACGGGGACCGGCTCGGCTACCTCCCGGAGGAGCGCGGGCTGTACAAGAAGGAGAAGGTCATCGACATCATGACCTACTTCGGCCGCCTCAAAGGCATCGACCGGCACGCCGCCAAGACCTGGTCCCTGCAGTATCTGGACCGGGTTGGGCTGCCCGACAAGGCCAACGTGCAGCTGGATAAGCTCTCCGGCGGGCAGCAGCAGAAGGTCCAGCTCGGCGTGACGATTATGAACGAGCCCGAGCTGCTGATCCTGGACGAACCGACCAAGGGCTTTGACCCGGTCAACCGCAGGTTGTTGATGGACATCATCGCCGAACAGAAAACCACGGGCGCGACCGTCGTGATGGTCACCCACCAGATGGAGGAAGTCGAACGGCTCTGTGACCGGGTGATCCTGCTCAAGAACGGCACCGCCGAGGCCTACGGCACCATCGATGAGGTCCAGAACCAGTACGGCGGCCGCGTCATCCGCCTCAAACACGCCGGCCCCGTCCCGCCCTCCCCGCGGTACACGGTGACCCTGAGCGAGACGAACTACTCCGAGCTCTCCATCACCGACGACACGGACGAGGCGGACATCCTCAAAGACCTCATCGCCGCCGGTGTTACGGTCCGCGGGTTCACGACCACGAAGATCTCCCTGGAGGAGATTTTCATCCGGGTCTACGGCGACCAGAACAAGGCCGACGCGGCGACCTACGAGACGGCAAAGGTCTAGGGACATGGCGCAGCACAACCTCGGGACCGTCGTCAGCTTCGAATTCCTCCGCACCATCAGCAAGAAACGCTTCTGGGTCGGTACTCTGTCGGTCCCCCTGATTATGGCCGTGGTGTTCGGGCTGATCTACATCAGCAACAGCTCCACTGCGTCCGCCGCGGACGCCCAGGAGAAGGCCGAGTTCTCCATCTCCTATACCGATGCCTCCGGCCTCATCACCCCCGAACAGGCAGGACTGTTCAAGGCCACCCAGGCCGCCTCTCCGGAGCAGGGTGTCGAGGGGGTCCGGTCCGGGACGGTGGACGCGTACTTCGAATTCCCTGCCGACCCTGCCACCACGGAGGTGAAGGTCTACGGCGCCGACCAGGGATTGTTCGAGAACAACAAATACTCCGCCGTCGCAGAAGCCATGCTCAACCAGGCCGTGAACGCCCGGATCGGGTCCGACGCGCTGGCCACCCTCGCCGCCGGCAAGGCGAGCATCGATGTCACCACGTTCAAGGACGGCCAGAAAGCGGGCGGGTTCAACGCTGCCCTGCCGCCGCTGATGTTCCTGGTGATCTTCTACGCCCTGATCATCCTGCTCGCCGGGCAGATGCTCTCCTCCACCCTCGAAGAGAAGGAAAACAGGGTCACCGAGATGATCCTGACCACCCTGAACCCGACCACACTGATCAGCGGCAAAGTCATCGCGCTTTTCGGTATCGGGCTGGTCCAGATGATCGTCTTCGCCTCTCCCGTCGCCATCAGTTATCTGTTCTTCCGCGACCAGATCAAAATCCCGGACCTTGACCTCGCCGCCCTGGTCTTCGAACCGGTTCCGATGATCATCGGGTTCCTGCTCCTGATCGGCGGGTTCGCCCTCTTCACCACCACCCTCGTCGCGATCGGCGCGGTCATGCCGACCGCGAAGGAAGCCGGGAACTTCATGGGCGTCATGATGGCCCTGATCTTCGTGCCGTTCTACGCGATCTCTCTGATCTTCTCCAACCCCCAGGCACTCATCGTGCAGGTCTTCACGTACTTCCCGTTCTCCTCCCCCGTGACCGCGATGCTCCGCAACGGTCTCGGCTCCCTGAGCATCGGGGAGGCGGCCATAGTGATTGCCATTCTCTTCATCGGCTCGGCCATCATGTTCCGCCTGGCCGTCAGGCTCTTCCAATACGGATCCATCTCGTACACCTCGAAGGTCAACATCAAGACAGCCCTGAGCAAGGGCAGGAACACCAGCCCGCCGGTTTCGACCAACCCCGGTAAACGAGAATCCTGATTCCTCTCGAGTCTTCGTCTCTGCGCAGGACAATGCGCCCCTCTCAGGACTGATCTACCTAGAGGATGTGGACGAACGGGGTCGGGTGAAGCGCCCCAGGGGAAGTGTCAATCAGTGTTTGAGGCGGTCCTTGGCGGCTCGTTCAACCAAGACCGGTACATAATCCCGGATCGGTCCATCCAGCGCGTTGGCTTCTTCGCTGACAATCTCTTCAACTTCAGTGCGCGGCTTGTCGGGAAACCGCTGCACCAACCGATCGATGACGTGCGCCATTGCCTGAACTTCATTGTCCGTAGCAATCCACTCAGTTTCACCCCGACATTAGAGGGCGTCAACGGAAAGTTGAACCCACCAACTGCGCCCCATAACCATGAGCCGTGCCGTGGCCGCCTGACGACGTTTCGGCTCCGCAGGCTTTCATGCATCCGATGCAATTCCGCAAAGTTGGGAACGATGTCGTCCCTCACGAGTACACTGAATGAATCGAACATATATTCGAATAAAGGTGTGTTGTGGGCGTTATTGTCGGTCCCCGTGTGATAGGTGCGGGCGTGTCGTTGTTGTCGGTGCTGATCTCACCGGTGCCGGTGGCGGCGGGGTTTCCCTCGCCGGCGCAGGACTATTTTGATGGCCGGATCGATCTGAACGTGCACCTGATCAAGGACATCACCAGCACGTACGTGGTGCGGGTGTCCGGGGACTCGATGGAAGGCGCCGGGATCAGCGACGGCGATGAACTGATCGTGAACCGGGCGCTCGAGCCGCGGGACGGGTGCGTCGTTGTCGCGGTCCTGGATGGGGAACTGACCATCAAGCGGCTGCGGATCACGGCCACCGGCGTGGTGCTGCAGGCGGAGAATCCCGCGTACCCGGACATCCGGGTGCCCAGCCTCAGCGAGCTCACCGTCTGGGGTGTCGCTACGCGGTGCCTTCATCATGTCTAAGCCGGCCGTGATGCGGCGGATGCCGCAGATCGCGCACGTGGATGTGAACTGCTTCTACGCCTCCGCGGAGCGGGCGTTTGACCCCTCACTGGAGGGCCGGCCCGTGATTGTGCTGTCCAATAACGATGGCTGCGCCGTCACCCGCACCCCCGAGGCCAAAGCCTTGGGTATCCC
>NZ_SIHX01000028.1 GCF_004320525.1 Arthrobacter sp. S39 | reverse complement strand
CTACGAACTCCGTGGTCTGCCTCACTCCTTCGGGAGAAAAGCTCGCCCGAATAACTGCCGTGTCAGCCTCTTCCACGGCGATCAAGGCATTGGCCAGATGGTGCTTGACAGCCTGGAACGAGCCGATGGGCTGGCCGAACTGCTCCCGATCTTTCGCGAACGCGATACCTAGTTCGAGCATCCGCCTCGCGGCTCCGACGGAGCTGGCCGCATAGACGGTGGCAAGCTCCCGGGCTGCAGTTTTGGAAAATTCAGTCAGACTTACATCCACTTCAAGGCCACGAGCGCATAGATCCAGCCCGGCTGGACGGCCTTCTGGCACCGCAATAAGTTGCCCAGTTCTGCCACCAAGCGCAGTGACGAGGCGCAGCCCTTCCAGTTGCCCGAAAGGGACATAACGCTGCAGCCCCGACCCGAGGGTCGACGTGGGTAACGCAAAAGATACGGGCCCGTCCCAACTTCTGGCCTCCTCCGAATGGCGTTTCGCGATCACGGTCTCCAAATACGGCAAAGGGAGCAGCCGAGTTCCCCAGACTTGGGCGATGGCGACGATATCACGCAGTTCGGCTCCCTCGCCTTCCTCGTGGATCCCGACGAGATCCCAGCCTCCTTCTTCCACGGCGTTCCACCGCAAAGGAGATTCGCCTTCGGCATAGGCTGCGATGCTTGTTCCAGCGGTGGCGCGTTCGATGATTTCGGCTATCGCCTCAGACGCAAGCTCTCCGATTTCTCCGGCCTTCGTATCAATGAGGATGTTCATCGCGGCAGCCCCAGAACTCGCTCCGAAATGAGATTGCGTTGGATCTCATTCGTGCCGGAGTAAATGGAGACGGCCTTCGACTCGAAGAATTGGTACCGCCAGTGCTCCCTGTCCGCCGGCACATGAGCTTCGAAACCAACCCTCGCCACGACCTGCCAAAGCTCGCTCCACAGGACTTTGAGAACGGATACGGCCCGAGCGAAAGCGTCACCGCCCATGCTTTCCAGATCAATAACCTTTGCTAGATGCCAGCGCAGTGTCTCGGTTCGCTCGTCGAGCTCTTCGAGCGTGTTTGCCAGTTCCGGCCGATCGCCGCAGGTGCGGAAAAGCAGATCCAGGTCGGAGCGGATTTCGACGTACCTGGCAGCCGCCTCGGAACCACCCCGTTCATCACCGAGCAGCTCCATAGCTATCTTCCACCCGTCACCTTCGTTGCCCACACGATCTCGGTCTGAAACGAATACGCCGTCGAAGTGTGTCTCGGCGAAGTGGATCGCACCGGAAATCTGTCGGATGTCAGTGATGGAGACGCCCGACGCACGCATGTCAACGAGGAACATGCTCAGGTTCTTGTATCGTGGTGCGTCGGGATCAGTGACTGCCAGGACGAAGATTCGGTCGGCGTGCTGAGCGAACGTGGTCCAGGTCTTGCGACCACTGATTCGATATCCGTTGCCGTCTCGCACTGCACGAGTCTTCACGCCAGCAAGATCAGACCCTGCATCGGGCTCGGAGAATCCTTGGCACCACACCTCCTCGCCGCGCAGCAAGGGCGGCAGATAGCGTTCTTTCTGCCAGTCGGTCCCGCTGCGAACGACCATGGGAGCTACGAGCGTTTTACCAACGCGCGAGAAGCCGTCGGGCGCTTGGGCCTTGGCGGCAAGTACGTGGAATATCACGTCCTCGGCGAGGCCTAGCCCCTGGCCCCCAAAATCTTGGGGAAAGGCTATACCCGCAAAACCTCCACGCCATAGCTGAAGGTCCCACTCGCGCCGGATTGCATCTGACTCTTTCGCGCTTAGGGCACCGCGAGATTCACGCCAGACTTCGGGCACCGCAGATTGCAGCCATTCCTCAGCGCGCTTGGCAAAGTCAATCAAATCCGCGTCGCGTACACAAACGTCATGCTTGACGGTCGTCATGGTGTCACCCTTCACTCACGGCCAGGCCCGCGAACACTTCATTACTCACGAGTCCTACAAATCGAATGTTTGTTTGGTAGCATACCGTATTGCAGGGCATCTGTTGCTAGCCAGTGTGCTTTAACTTCGTTTGCAAGCGGATCGAAGGTACATGGTTGAATTCACACCACTCTGCTTGACGCGGATCGGATCATCCATTCATTCGATCTCTTTGACCCTAGAACCACTGCTCGGAGGGCAACGATGACCACCACACAGCCACTGCTTCATTCCGCCGCGTTCAACATCGGTTCACTAGTGCGCATCGGAGCGCAACGCATGCCTGATCGAGTGGCGATTCGCATGCTGGACGGTATCGCGGTGACCTACGCCGAGCTTGATGCGAACAGCGACCGTATTGCGAACGCGCTGTTGGGCACCGGCCTTTCTTCCGGCGATCGCGTAGCGATCTGGATGGATAACGACGTCCGATACCTAGAGGCATATTTGGCGTGCCTGAAGGCCAGGATGGTGGTTGTTCAATGTAACGTGCGGCACACGTCCTTCGAAGCACAGCACATGCTCGATGATTCCGGAGCCGTCGCTCTTTTCTTCGATGACAGCACAGCTGAGCGGGTCGAGGCGCTGGAAAATCGTGAAGCACTTCAGCTGACAGTGACCACCGGAGTGAACCGCGATTGCGCTTCACTCCGCTACGACGATTTTCTCGCTTCCGGCCGGCCGACGCCACCGACCCTGACCTTCGGCAGTTCCGATGACTTGGCAGTTCTCGCCTACACAAGCGGCACTACAGGTCTCGCGAAGGGCGCCAGATTAACCCATCGTTCACTCCGCTCAATCAGTCAGACAAATCAAGTCGCAAATCGTTACACCATCGGCAGCACTCAGATATTTGGGTTGTCATTGTCGTCTTCTGCCGGTATTCCAGCCCATGTGCTACCGCATCTGGCAGTGGGAGGAACGACGATCCTCATGACCAGTTTCGACACGCCACGCCTCGTGGACGCGATAGATCGGCAACGCGCGACGTTCACTGTCCTGCCTGGCCCACCGATCGTCGATTTCTGCACCATTGTTCGCGAGCAAAGGCGCACACTGCCATCCCTGCAAAGTCTGCTCCACGGCACCGCGAAGGCCCCAGAGGAACAACTCGAACTCCTCGTGGATGCCATCGGACCACGCTTGGTCGAGGGGTGGGGCATGACAGAAAACTCGGGAGGGCTAGTGGCTGCCACCACAGCACTGGACTACTCCGGGCGCAGACCAGGAATCTTCTCGTCAACCGGTCGGCCCGTACCCGAAACCGTTGTGCGACTCATTGACGAGCACGGGAACAACCTTCCTCACGACGGCAGTTCAGTCGGTCAGCTCATCATGCGCTCCGGCTCTCTTGCCGACGGGTATTGGAACAACGAAGAGGCGACAGCTAAATCATTTCGCGATGGCTGGTATCACACGGGCGACGTCGGAAAGATAGATGAGGAGGGCTATATTGAAGTGCTTGACCGTCGCACAGATCTAATAATCTCCGGCGGGATGAACATCTACCCGAGCGAGATTGAGCGCGTCCTCCTTCAGATTCCCGGCGTCGTAGAGTGCGCCGTCGTCGGTGTCCACCATGAGAAGTGGGGATCCACACCCGTGGCTTACGTAGTCCGGGCGGACTCGGCTGCATCCCCCTCTCTGGAGGAGATCGGGTTCTTTTGCAGACAGCAGCTCGCCTCGTACAAGCAACCAAGTCGCATCGAGTTCACGTCGGCTCTTCCACGGAATGTCGGTGGGAAGGTAATGCGCCACCGGCTCCAGTAGAACGAGCACACCACAACCCGATAACCGACAAAGAACATCGACCATACGCTCGACCGGTAACTCCCAGTTGGTCCCACTTATTAAGTCCAACCTCAAACCGGCGGCAGCAATGATAGGAGAGCACTAATGCGACTTGCAACGATCAGGCTAGACGGCGGCACGGCGGCAGCTCGAGTAGAGAACGGGCTGTACTACGTCCTGCCATACTCGGACGTGCGAAGCGTTCTGGAATCGAGCGAGGACTGGCGGAAGACCGCCGAAAGCGACATTGGCCTTGTCCTCGATGAACACCAGGTGGATCTCGCACCCGTTGTACCGAATCCCGAAAAGATTATCTGCGTCGGCCTGAATTACCAAGACCACGCAGCCGAGACTGGTCAAACGATCCCCGAGTTCCCCACCCTGTTCGCCAAGTATGCGCGCAGCCTTATAGGCGCGTTCGATGACCTGGTGCTTCCCGAATCTTCCTCCGCCGTCGACTGGGAGATTGAGCTCGGCATCGTCATCGGCCGACACGTACGCAGTGAATCAGTCCAAAAATGTTGGGATGCCATCGCCGGCTACACCATCGTCAACGACGTCTCCATGCGCGACTGGCAAGTTCGCACGTCTCAGTATCTCCAGGGAAAAACTTTTGAATCGTCGACTCCAATCGGACCTCATCTCGTGTCGCCGGACGAGATCGATCACGCACGCGACCTCGAGGTGCGGTGCGATGTAGACAGCGATGTCGTGCAGAAGTCGCGCACCTCAAAGCTCATCTTTAACCCGGCGGAAATCGTGTCATATATCAGTCAATTCATCACGCTCGTCCCCGGCGATGTGATCGCTACGGGCACGCCCGCTGGGATCGGGGCAGCTCGCAAGCCCCCCCGCTTCTTGGATGAGGGCCAGCGTCTCACTTCCACCATCGAGGGCATTGGTTCTCTCTCCAATCCCTGCACGCGCATTACTGCATAGAACAGGAAAGTTTAGCCGTGTTCATCCCCCCTCTAGAATTCACTTCCCCCATCAGCCGGTCGAGACTCAGCTTCCGCCTCGAGGCCAGGCAGTTCGGTCAGTCATGAGCATACGCACCGTGCGCGGGTCCGTTGATGAAGAATCCATCGGGTTCACTCTCATGCATGAACATCTGTTCATGCTCTCTGTGGGAATGTACGAGCGATGGCCTCACCTCCTGAACCGGGAAGCCGCCATCGCCGATGTGGCAGCCAAGGTGTCTCGTGCGAAACGCCTTGGGGTACAGACGATAGTGGACATGACAACACCCAACATGGGCAGAGACCTCTCGCTGTTGGCTGAGGTTGCACGTCTCACAGGTGTGAACATCGTCGCGGCGACGGGAGCGCACCCCCATGAGCCGTTGCCGCTTTATCTTAAGGGAGTGGTCGGAGATGCCGCCGACGGTATCGATCCAGACCGGCTGGCCGACCTGTTCGTTCACGATCTACAAGTGGGAATGGACGGAACCAACGTCAAGGCCGGGATCATCAAGACCGGCTCCGACCCAGTGGTTGACGATAACAACACCCGGCTTCTGCTTGCCGCGGCGCGCGCTCATCTGCGCACGGGCGCTCCGATATCCACCCACACTCACGCGGGAAACCAGGTGGGTCTCCAACAACAAACTGTTTTCGCGGACGCAGGTGTCGATCTCCGTCACGTAATAATCGGACACTGCGGCGACAGCATTGATCTAAATTACCTCACAGCCCTAGCCGACCGGGGCTCGTTCCTCGGAATGGACCGGTTCGGTTACACCATGCCAGGGCGTCCCGCTCTTACGATTTCGCAGCGCGTCGGAGTAGTGGCCGAACTATGTCGCCGCGGTTACGCGCCCAAGATGGTCCTTTCCAGTGATTCAGTCTCTTGGAGCGACGTCATCTCGGACGGCTACTTCACGGCACATCTGCCCGACTGGAACCTTTCCTACGTTGCGAGTACCGTTATCGATCACCTGAAGAACGCGGGAGTCTCAGAGGACGATCTTCATCGAATGACACACGTGAATCCCGCGTTAGTCCTTTCGGGTGGACGAGGGGAATCTTAGCAAACCTCGTGCAGTTTCTGCAGAGCGGGCCAACTCTCATCCATCCAGAGCGTCGGACCTGTCAGGAGTGGCGCATGACTACTGAAAATGATCTGCACACGAAGGGCGGTCAGACGATGCGGTCGCCGTGGGCCTGATAGCCACTCTCGTCCGACTCAGGGCCGCCATCGTCTTTGATTGTATGTCTCTCAGGATTTGCTGACGCATGCGCTCCTCTAGACCTTACTCGTCCGGCATTTTCGCTACCGGTGGGGGTGAAGTCCGTCGAGCTCGAAGTACTCGGGCACGCGGCCTCGACTCTTTCATTGACCGGATGGACGCGTTGGGACACCTTGCAGGACCCCGTGGTGATCCGATTCTTATGCCTAGGCCCGTGACCATCCACCGGGTCTCCGATGACAGTGGCGAGATGCTGCGTTACTCCGACGAGCACAGCCTGACGCCCAACGCCCGGCTGGTCATCCGGGAACGCCGGCATTCATGCTGGGCACCAACGTCAGAATCGTCCGGGCGACCGAAGAGATCACGCTCGGTAGCGACGCCATGAACGCGCGCTGGGTGGAGACGGCACGCAAAGACTAACGTTCATGCTGCGGCCCTTCCGACGTCGGGGCTGTCCAGTGACGTTCAGGTGAGCAGGACTCAGTTCAGCTCGTCGATCAAAGCCGCCCTCGTCAAGCCTGCGATCTTCAAAGCAGTGGAGCCCTTGTGACCTATGACCACCTTCTTGTCCCTCAACCGGATTAGAGGAATCAACCCCGAGGGGATGCCAAATCTAGAGGAGCACCTGGCTCCGGAGCAGGGCCAAGGTTGGCTCGGTACCCGCGCCGAGGAAGATCAGGGCCGGGACCAGGGTGTTCACCCGCCGGGTGAACAGTGGGATGCGGAACCCTAATAGACCGTCTATGATCGTCGCGCCGGCGAGCAGGAGGGTAGGAGGGTAGTGCTCGCCGATATCGCTGTCGTCCTCGGCGCCCCAGGATTGCGAACTCAAAGGATCGGTGACCCTGTCGGGACTGCAACGCCAGCAGCAGCTTTGAGGCCAAGCCAATGATGACGCCACCGGCCAGAAGGGGAAGCCCGAAAACAGGTTCAAAGCCTTTGCTCCGCCAATCACTTCGACCATGTCCGTGGCCACGGCAACGATCTCCGCATACGCCCAGTACATACGCCGCCGCTGGTGCCCAGCCGATTGACCAGGATCTCCGGAAGGTTCAAACCCGTGGCCAGACCGAGCTTCACGAACTGGTAGTGCACCAGCACGGCCATGGCTTGGCGGCGGCGAGGTTCGCGGCTCTTTCCTCCGGATCCACGTACGCGATGGCGCCCCAAAGGCCGCACCGAACTGTACGAGCCGCGACCACAGCCGACCGGGAGCGGGGTGTAAATTGAAGGTGCGTGAGGCGTTAGTGATCCTCATCTTCGGTATGTCCTCATACGAGAATTAGCATGGTTGGACAGACCAAAAGCATTATTTATGGAACTCGAATTAAAGAAAAGCCGGGTCCGAAAAACTGGAAGCCGACGGTCCTTTACGACCCGCATAGCGACTCTCATCGATCCTGTAGCTAAGCCAGTTAGGGCACAAGGAGAGCGCGACCGACTACTCGTCCACGGTTGAGATCGTCCAGCGCATCCAGGGCTGCATCGAGTGGATACTCAGAAGTGTGAAGGGTCACCTGACCATTGGCAGTAAGTGTCATTAACTCAACCAGATCGGTGTATGTTCCGACCAGATTTCCTACGACATTGATCTCCTTCGAGATGATGTCGATCGTAGGTAGGTCGATTTTGCCGCCGTAGCCGATTACGTAGTGTGATCCTTGATTCCGCAACAGCTGCGGGGAGACCTTCTCAGCCCCCGATTCCCCGACGAAGTCGAATACGACGTGCGCTCCTCCCCCTGTGATGTCCCTGACCCCTTTCTTCACCACATCGTCTGTTGAGGCGAGGATGGTGTGGTGGGCCCCGAGAGACTTGGCCAGTTCAAGGGCCGCTTCATTCCGATCCACGACCGTAATCTGTGCACTGGTGATAGCGGCGAGGGCCTGCACACCGATATGGCCCAGCCCGCCGGCACCAAACACTACAGCGTGGCTGCCCGGGAAAAGTCCGGGGGCGGCCTTCCTCACAGCGTGATATGCGGTGAGTCCGGCATCCGCCAGGGCCGCAACTTTACTGGGCGCGAGGGAAGAGTCCAACTTGACTACGGCTCGCGCGTTTGTACGGATCAGTTCGGCCATCCCCCCGTCTGCGTTGATGCCGGGAAAGCTTGCCCGCTCGCAGTGCGAGTCCTGACCAATGCGGCAGGGGGCGCAGAGCCCGCAGGTGACGAGCGGGTGTAGGATCACCAGGTCGCCGGGCTGCACATTGTTCACCGCGCTGCCGACTTCGCGAACCCAACCTGCGTTCTCATGTCCGAGGGTGTATGGCAGATCGGGGTTCTGGAGGGGCGCCCATTGCCCCTCGATGATATGCAAATCAGTGCGGCATACACCGGCCGCTCCCACTTCTACGATCACATCCCACGGCCCGGTCACCGACGGCTCGTCGATCTCGTCGATCGAGGGGGCTTGCCGATAACTGTGCAGACGAAGAGCCTTCATGGTCCTACCTCACTGTTGATCATGAATGCTCAAACTAACAAACAAATGCTTGGTTGACAATCTGCCTTTCCTTGGCGCGGCCTCATGGGGCGCGGGGCCGGGGATCCGGACAGGCCGGTCGGGCGTCGAACTGGAGGAAGCGGAGTAGTTGACAAAAGACCTTGATTGCCAAACGTATGATTGGTAGATTAACAACACTGAGGAAACTATTCCAACGCCGCGACACTGCAATTGCGGAAAAGAAAACGAGGGTCGGATGTACTCCAAAGACGGGGAAGATTATTTCGTAGTAGACGCCCATGTCCACATGTGGGATGGCTCGGACGAGAACCAACTGAACATTCACGGTGCCGAGTTCATTGAGTGTTTCTACGACTACCACCGGAACCTGTCTCCGGAGGAGTATGTGTGGGAGTTCCGAAAATATCAGAAGTACACCGAGCAGAACTTCATGACAGATGTGTTCGAGAACGGCTACGCGGATCACGCCATTTTTAACCCCGCAGCGCTCCCCGCGTTCTACAAAAACGGGTTCAGCCGTGACCTCGCGCAAGACATGGCCCGTCGGTCGCCGGACCGCCTAACCTACAACCACAATTTCGATCCCCGAAACGGCGAGGCAGGGCTTCGCCATTTGGAGGACGCTGCGCGTGAGTTCGGCCTAAAGGGCGTCAAGGTCTACACAGCGGAATGGCACGGAGACAGTCGGGGATTCAAGATGAGTGACCGCGAAACCTACCGGTACCTCGAAAAATGCCAGGAACTTGGGATCAAGAACATACACGTGCACAAGGGGCCGACAATAAAACCGCTCGACCGGGATTCCTTTGACGTCGCAGACATTGACTACTGTGCGACCGATTTCCCCGACCTCAACTTCATCGTCGAGCACGTGGGGCTACCCCGTCTCGAGGATTTCTGTTGGATTGCAACGCAAGAGACGAATGTCTATGGAGGACTCGCCGTCGCGATCCCTTTCATCCACACCCGACCGCGCTACTGGGCACAGATCATCGGCGAGCTGCTCTACTGGATCGGCGAGGACAAGATCCTGTTCGGCTCAGATTACGCCCTCTGGCAGCCAAAGTGGCTGGTGGAAAAGTTCGTCGACTTCCAGATTCCAGAGGATATGCAGGGCGAATACGGCCAGATCACGGTGTCTCAGAAAAAGAAGATCCTGGGCCTCAACGCCGCCGCCCTTTATCCACACATCGAGGTACCCGAGCACCTCCGCCTGGATTTCGTACCGACAACAGCCGAACCCGTGGGCGCGTTGATAAAGTGAACTCGACAGCAACGCGGTTTCGCGCGATCGAAGATCGAGCATGGAAAGCCCTGTCTGCCGTCACTGACCCAGAACTCGATGAGTCGCTCACAACCCTCGGATTCGTCGGGACAGTCGAGGCGAGTGACGAGTTCCTCACAGCGACCCTCAGACTGCCCACGGCATTTTGCTCACCCAACTTCGCGTTCATGATGGCGGCCGACTCCGCGGACGCTTTGCGGGCGGAGTTCCCCGAAATGTCCACACGGGTGGTGCTCGAGGGCAACGCTGACTCCGAACGCATTAACTCTGCGGTCGCGGCGGGAGTCGGATTCACCGATGCCTACCCTGTCGAAGCGGCAGGCGATCTCGAAGACCTCCGAGCCGTCTTTCGTTCGAAGGCGCACCTCGCGTCCCTTGACCGCCTAATCTCGAAGCTCGTGTCCACCCACGCAGTTCTTCCGGAGTTATTGCCCACAATCCGGCTCGTTGATGTGCCGGAAATGCATGAACGCGAAGCGCTGTTACGACGCCGCAACGATCTAGGAATCAGTATCGACGATAACGCATTCGTCCTGGTCAACGCCGACGGTTCGCGTTGGGACATCAACGATCTAGCGGTTCAGATACGGTTTGCCAAAGCAACCCGCATCTCCATCGAGGGCAACGCACATTTCTGCAGCGGTCTACTGCGCACCCGCTACGACGAGCCACCCCCCGGCCACTGACCACGAACATGTTGACTCGCGATGCTCTGAGCGAATTTGATCTGTCCCCTTGATCACTTCAGTGACGGTTCCAGTTTCTTTTCGGCTGCGTTTCGAGAGTCGCCTTTTTGGAAGGTTGCAGTCATCAACTAAAGGCAGAGCTATGCTGCCTTCACCCACGCATTAGGGGCGGAAATATATGTCATCCCAGTTGTCCTATGAAGACTGGGTCTACTTAGCCCCCGAGAGCCGGGTCCTTGTACAACGACAGGGAGAAGGAGCTTCAGCGGGGTCTGTAGACGATGTCACGGAGGACGCTTCCTGTTTTTGGGTCTGGCTTGACGGTGGCCGGGGTCGTGTACTTGTTTCCGAGGGGGACGGGTCAACCGTATGGGATCTCGCCCGAGACCCTATCGGAGAACCAGTGGAAGCTGGTTCTACTCACTACCCGGGCGGTGAGTCATCGATGATCTCCCCGATCGTCGAATAACCAGTGCTTGCGGCGCCGCACCGTCGTCACCCAGAAACCGCCGGTGAGCTGTGCAGATAACTACTAAAGCGCATTAGGGGCAAACGATGGACCTTCACCTGCAACCAGACTGGCAACGCGCTCTCGGGCAGCGCGTCGAAATCTGGAAAGGCGGTAGATTCATCCGCAAGGGAACGGTGGAGGCCGTCATGCCGGACGATTCGTTTTTGTGGATTTCGGCGGAAGATGCCTCCTTGAGGCAGATGGTCTTCCGTAGTGACGGATACGAAGTTTTCACGCACTTCCTGCCTCCGCGCGCCTCGGCGCACGATTACTAGGAATTTACGCGATCCGATGGCCTCATCCGGCTCATCAAACTCGCAATGAACCTCGGAGTGGGCAGACCGTCGTCAGCCGCCAGATCGCATTTTGGAAAGCATCGGCCAGATGTCAGAGGAAGCTGACCCGCTGGACCGCCGTGCATAGTCCATCCGCCCAACACTCAAGGAGGAGAAGGAACGCACTATTTCCAGGATGCCCGGAGGATGGTCGTCCGGGCATCCTGGGTGAATGGCCAGTGCAGGAACTGGCGGAATTGGCTCGCTGCCTGGGGCGGCTGAATTCCAAGTACGAGCAGGACGGGTTCCAGAAGATTTGGTCCGCGGCACGTAGCGACCAGGACAGCTGACGGTCGCCTGGCGACCCGATGGCATTCCTGAAGTGCGAGGAAGCGTCCGCGAAAATCATATTGACGAGTTTTACGAGAAACGAATCGATACTCGCGCGGGGCCGCGCAATTCTGCCCGGTCGGTTGCTGACGGAAAGAGAGTGAACGTGACACGTATTGGCATTGTGGCTGAGTTGGGCCGGGAGGCGAGGGTGGCGGCGACGCCCACCACGGTGAAGCAGTTGTTGGGGTTGGGCTACGACGTTGTGGTCGAGAAAGGCGCGGGGGGGTCCGCTTCCTTCAAGGACGACGCCTACGCTGCGGCGGGTGCCTTGGTTGTGGGCGCGGATGAGGCCTGGGGGTCTGAGGTGGTGTTGCGGGTTAATCCGCCCACTGAGGATGAGATCGGCCGTTTGGCTGAGGGGGCGACGTTGATTGGTTCGTTGAGCCCGGGTTTGCGGCCGGAGTTGGTGGAGGCGTTGGCGGCGCGGCCGATTACGGCGTTGGCGTTGGATGCGGTGCCGAGGATTTCGCGGGCGCAGTCGATGGACGTGCTCAGTTCGATGGCGAACATCGCCGGGTACCGGGCTGTCATTGAGGCCGCACACGAGTTCGGCAGGTTTTTCACGGGTCAGGTGACGGCGGCGGGCAAGGTTCCGCCGGCGAAGGTCCTGGT
>NZ_SIHX01000027.1 GCF_004320525.1 Arthrobacter sp. S39 | reverse complement strand
GGGTCTTCCGACCCCCCCGCGGCAGCCCGCCGCCGCCCGTCCACCGGTGGCGCCGCGTCCCCCTGTGCCCTCCGTCGCGCCAGTGGAGAGCCCGCCGCCGGCACCCCCACCGCTGTTGTCGAGGCCGCCGTCCGTTCCCTGGCTGAGGGACGGACCAGCTACTCTCCCATGCCCGGCGCGCCGGCGCTGAGGGAAGCGATTGCCCAAAAGATCTCAGTGGAGCACCCCCGCCCCACCACAGCCCGCGAAGTGGTCCTGACCCACGGCGGCAGCGCCGGGCTCGCGGCGTCGATGCTGGCCCTGGTGGGGCCAGGCGACCGCGTACTGATCCCCGAACCGACGTATTCGCTCTACGCGGACCACGCAGCCATGGTCGGAGCAGAAGTGGTGTGGGTTCCGGCGAATCCGGACGGCTCACTGGACCTGGACACGCTGCTCCGGGAGGCCCCAACGGCGCGCATGGTGATCCTCTGCAACCCCGGGAACCCCACCGGCCGCGTGTACTCGGCCAGTGATGTCCACGGAGTGGGTGAGATCCTGGCCGACAACCCGGGCCTGCTGCTGCTCTCCGACGAGGCCTACGGAAGCATCGTCTACGACGGGCTGGAGTTGGTGTCCGCTTTGGACCTGGCCGACGTTTCCGGCCAGGTGATCTACTGCAGCACACTGTCCAAGACGTACGCCATGACCGGATGGCGCCTTGGATATGTGGTGGCTGCCGGCCCGCTGGCCGACAAGATCAATCTGATCCACCGCACCATCAACGGCCCGCTGAACACCTTCGTCCAGGACGCGGCGTTGACGGCATTGGAGACACCCGCGGCCGATCTTCGCGCCGCGACGGCGTCCTACCAGGAGCGCCGCGATCTGGTGCTCGAGGCACTCCAGGGGATTCCCGGCGTCGAGATCCTCTCGCCCCAGGGCGCGTTCTACGCGTTCCCGCGCATCGAGTCGCGGCTATCCTCAGACGAGATGGCGGCCAGCTTTGCCGAAGCCGGGGTGATGGTCCGCTCCGGCAGCGAGTTTGGACCCTCCGGTGAGGGCCATGTGCGGCTCTCATTCGCCACCGACCGTGCCAGCCTGAAGGAAGGGCTGCGCCGCTTCGAAACAGCAGTAAAGGACTTCCTGTGACCGCCAACAAGCTCGAAACGTTTACGCTCCCGCTCACCATCGCAGGCACCGCCGTCGAAATTTCCGGCATGTTCCGCGACGGCACCGGAGTCCCCCTGGTGTTCCTGCACGGCTTCGGGTCCACCAAGGAGGACTACGCGGACGTCATCCAGCAGGAAGAACTCGCAGACCGGCCCATCCTGGCGTACGACGCACCGGGATGCGGCGCCACCACCTGCTCCGATCTCGACGCCATTTCGGTTCCGTTCCTGGTGTCCGTGGCCCTCGAGGTCCTGCGGTTCAAGAACATCGGCCGGTTCCATCTCGTGGGCCACTCGATGGGCGGGCTGACGGCGCTGCTGCTGGCTGACCAGGACCCGTCACGGGTGGCCAGCTTCATCGACATCGAGGGAAACGTGGCCCCGGAAGACTGCTTCCTGAGCCGGCAGATCATCAGCCACCCGCATCCGGACCCCGAGGACTTCTTCCGGGATTTCCAGGACCGCGTGTGGCAGTCCCGCTACTACTCCAGCAGCCTCTATGCCGCGAGCCTGCCGCACAAAGTGCGGGCCGGGGCGGTCAGGCCCATCTTCGAATCCATGGTGGACCTGTCCGACAACGGAAACCTTATGGACCGCTTCCTCGCCCTGCCGTTCCCCCGGATGTACATGTACGGCGTGCAGAACAACACCCTGTCCTACCTGGATCGCCTGGCGGAAAAGGGTGTGGAACTGGCCGAGATATCCCGCTGCGGGCATTTCCCCATGTACTCAAATGCCCCGGAGATGTGGCAGCGTCTCATCGCGTTCGTCCAGGGCAGCGAGACGGCATGAAACGACGAGCAGCACTGCAGTTTATCCGGCACGACGACTGGGCGGCCGTGATCGGCGGACCCGTGCAGATCCGGCGGCACGGGCTGATGGTGCAGTCCGGCATTGTGGAGGACGCCACGGTGGACTCTTCCATTCTCTGGCTCCGCAGCAGCGGCGTTCAGCCCCGGCGCGCCTTCGTCCGGCGGGAGGGGTATGAGGTATGGATCAGCCCTCGCGACCTCCAGCCTGGCACCCGGCAACACGTCTAACATCCGAGCCCTGAAACGACCGAGAAAGGGAACCCTGGCCATGAAATCCCTGCAGTTCAGCAACAACAGCCTCGCCCGAGGCGAGGCAGAGGCAGCCACCGGACATCACGCTCCAGCCAGCGGCTGGTGGCGCCCCGAGGGTGAGCCGATGCCCTACCGCTACGTTCAAGAGGGTGAAGTGTTGCCTTCACTCCAGGGCCACCAGGTCCAATGGACGCTGGTGTTGGAACTGCCACCGGCACGACGCTGGCCGAGCCGAGCGGCTCGCTAGGCTTCTGCCAGTCCGGAGGCGGTGGTATGGATGTGGCTGAGCAAAGCAGCTTTGGCCTTTTCCGGGTCGTTTGAACGAAGTCCGTCGATGATGGCCTGGTGTTCGGCGATGACCGCCGCCTGCCGTTCCGGGGTGTTCATCAGGGCGCGAATGCCGATCCGGACATGGCGGGCTCTCAGATCGGTGTAGGACTTGGTCATCAGCGAGTTTCCCACCGCCCGGACCAGAGCGATATGGAATTCGGTGTCCCATTCGACGAACTCACGCTCGTGGCCGGCATCGGAGCTCTCCGCCTGATGCTTCAGGGCAAGTTCCATGGCTTCCACGGGCACCGAACCACGTTCGATGACGAGCTCGGCCGCCTTTGTCTCGATGAATGAGCGGTACTCAAGCGCTTCGTTGATTTCCTGCTTTGTGACCGGCGGAATATACGCCCCGTGCCGGGGCACGAGCTGGATCAAGCCTTCGGACGCGAGAAGGAGCAGGGCCTCGCGGACGGGAGTGCGTGAGGTCCCACCCACGCGCTCCGCCACTTGGTCTTCTGTCAGGAAGCTGCCGTGCTGGGACGGATCAGGGAGAACTTCATCCCTCAGGAATTTGTAGACACGATCGCGATTGGACGGCGTTGGTTGCATGGCCACAGTATACGCTCCGCATACGTTGTCGGGATGGAGTCATCGGCGGTGGACCCTTGTGGGATCCACCGCCAACAACAAGGGAATGTCAGCCGATGGGGGTAGCCATCGACACAACGTCATAGCTGAGGGAGATGGTCCGCCCCAGCTTCGGATCGGTCAATTCAGCCCGCCAGGAATCTGCGAACTGGTTGACGCCTTCGAGCATGTTGACCGTGCCGGAGATTAACACCGTGCCGGGGTTGAGCAGCTTGCGCTCCTTCAGCACCTGCACCCAGTGCGACGGCGGGAGAAGGTCGGCGAAGGTTGCCGACTGGATTTTTTCCTCCACTCCGCCGTTGGTCACCCAGGCAGTGAGGGTCAAGTCGTCAACGTGGCCTTCGACCTCATCAAGCGGCCATGCCTCGTTGGCCAGAACGTCCGGGGAGGCGTTTTTCGACCAGGCGATCCCATGGACTTCCAGTTCACGGTCTGTGTGATCACAAGCAAGGGTGAGCAGGATCTGGCCGCCCTCCACCACCACGATGGCCCATTCAACCTCGCCCGAGGTTTTGCCGTGCTGTACCGGGACAACACTGGTCTGCTGGGCGAGGTAGGGCGAAACCGGATATATGGTGGGGGTCACCGTCGGCGCCGGAACACCAAGCAGCGCCAGTTCTTCAACGTGGGCGCGGACATGCTCCTGATGCCGGCCGGCGTAACCGCCATTGAGGAGATCGGTGACATCAACCGCGACTGATTCTCCATTGGGAAGTGTGAATTTCAGGGACATTGGGGCTCCTTCAAACAGTTTCGGACGGGGTATTGCTGCGATCTGGATCACAAGCTACTGTGAGTATACACACTCCATACGCGTCCGTATACGAAGCGCATACAGCTTCCATCTGACGCAGCTACCAAGGAGTCCATGTCGAAATGTTTGAGGCCGATCGGCCCGAATACACCGTTTGAAACAGTCCCTTATAAGGAGGCACCCGTGACTGAAGATCTATCCACGGCGCAAGCACCAACCAACGTGTCGAAAGGCCAGGGCAAGCGCGGTTTCATCGTCGCTCTCACCGGCACCAGCCTTGAGTGGTACGACTTCGCCATCTACTCGGCAGCATCGGCCCTGGTTTTCGGCCAGGTCTTTTTCTCGTCCTCTGACCCGCTGGCCGGGACTTTGGCCGCATTTGCGACCTACGCCGTGGGCTACGTGGCGCGTCCGCTGGGCGGCATCCTGTTTGGCCGCTTGGGGGACCGCATCGGCCGCAAGAAAGTCCTCGTGTGGACCCTGATCCTGATCGGCGTGGCCACGTTCGCCGTCGGCCTGATCCCGGCCTATGCCACCATCGGGATCGCCGCCCCCATCCTGCTGGTCTTCCTCCGGCTGTGCCAGGGCGTGGGTGTCGGCGGTGAATGGGCCGGCGCTGTCCTCATCTCCAGCGAACACGGCGATCCGAGCAAGCGCGGCCTCTTCGGCTCCGCGGCCCAGATCGGGCCGCCCCTCGGAAACCTGATGGCCAACGGCGCCCTGGCGCTCCTTGCCCTTCTGCCGAAAGACGACTTCCTCTCCTGGGGCTGGCGTGTGGCGTTCCTCTTCTCCGCCGTCCTCGTAATTGTTGGCCTGATCATCCGCTTCAAGATTGAAGAAACTCCGGTTTTTGAGGCCATCCAGGAACAGGGCCTCACCCCGAAGTCACCGCTGGCTGAGGTCTTCAAGACCGAGCGGAAAGCGCTGCTCGCCGCCACCATGGCGCGGATCGCCCCGGACGTAATGTACGCCCTGTCCACGGTGTTCATCCTGACTTACGCCACCCGCCAGTTCGGACTCCAGCCCGGCCAGGCACTCCTCGCCGTGGTCATCGGATCGGCTTGCCAGGTCTTTATGGTTCCGGCGGCCGGCTACCTGTCCGACCGGATGAACCGCAGGCTTGTCACGGCAATCGGGGCCGGCCTGTCCATCATCTATCCCTTCGTTTTCTTCCCGCTGATGGCCACCGGGTACTTCGGAATCGTGTTGGCAGTCATCTTCGGCCTGCTCTGCAACTCCCTCATGTACGGCCCCCAGGCGGCACTCGTGTCCGAACAGTTCAGCCCCCGGCTGCGCTACGCCGGAAGCTCCATGGCTTACACCATCGGTGGCGTGTTCGGCGGCGCCATCGCACCCCTCCTGTTCACCTGGTTGCTGGGCACGTACGGTACCTGGCTGCCGCTTGCCGTCTACATTGCCGTCGTCGCCACGATCACCCTGATCGGCGTAAGCATGGCTAAAAACCCCGACAGCCGCGAACTGACCTCACACTCGGTCTACTAAGCCGCAGCACACTCATTCGCACCCCAGCACCCGTCACCTGATATCTAAGGAACCCCATGTCCAACGCACAACTGACCATCGCCGTCGAGCAGATCGCTACTACCGTGGACGCTGCCGAAAACCTGGCACTCGTCCTGGCGGCCGTCCGCCGGGGTGCCGCCAGCGGCGCACGCGTCGTCGTCCTCCCAGAGGCATCCCTCGTCCGCTTCGGCGCCGCCCCCGCAGCATCCGCCGAACCCATTGAAGGGCCCTGGGCTTCGGCCGTCAGGGAGCTCGCGACGGAACTGGGCGTGATCGTCCTGGTCGGAACCTTCCAGCCGGCAGCTGACGGCAGGGTCAAGAACACCATCCTCGTCACGGGCGAAGGCATCCATGACGGTTACGACAAGATCCACCTCTATGACGCCTACGGTTTCTCGGAATCAAAAGACGTCGAACCGGGCGACGAACCCTTCACGTTCGACGTAGACGGAATCACGGTGGGCGTGGCCACTTGCTACGACGTCCGCTTCCCGGAACTCTTCCGCGAACTTGCTGACCGGGGCGCCCAGGTCATCATCGTCACCGCACACTGGGGCGCCGGCGAAGGAAAAGTGGACGCGTGGCGGCTACTCAACCAGGCCCGGGCCATCGACTCCACCGTCTGGGTTGTCGCCTGCGACCAGGCCGATGCTTCCACGGCCGGCATCGTGGAGCCGGCTGGGCCGCGGTTCGGCGTCGGCCACAGCCTCCTCGTCTCGCCCATGGGCGTCGTGCTCCAGGAACTGGACGAAAAAGTAGGGGAACTGATCGCCACCGTCGACGTCGCGACTGTGGAAAGGGCCCGCGAGGTTATACCCGTCCTGGCCAACCGCCGGCTCCGCGCGCGGGTCTGACGCACTGACCGCATACTCGCTGCCGCCTCATCCATCACGCGTGAGGCGGCAGCGGGTCCGGACAATCATAATGTGTGACGCACATCCCCTCCGACATGGCGGTCATCATGCCAGAGTCAGAAGAATAAGGGCCGGATCTTGAGAAACTGACATTTCGGACGGCCTGCTGGGGCTTCGCACGACCTGCAGGTCCAGCTCGGGCCGAGGATCGGAACCGGGACGCGAAATCTACTCAACCCGGCGACAGACATTTTTCGAAACCTTCGCTATGGCGCATCTGAGCCTCGCATGCAGGGTGGGCGACCGCGAATGGGTAGTCCAAAACAACCATGGCCCAGAATCGGTAACCTTTTGGAGCCCAAATCGGATCTTCACATGTCGGGTACGGGCTGGCCACCATCGGTTCTAACCATTGTCCGTTGGTAACGCGGCCGGTTCAGCTCGGCCATCAGGGAACGGTTCACGGTGTGGGCGGCTTCCAAGTCTGATGACAGAGCTGCAAGCTGATGTTGCATCTGATGGAGTTGATGGATTGCCTCGCTGGATTTCTTGGTGAGGGCCTCGTTTTGGTCTGTCAGTTCCTGAACGCGGAGCCCTTGGCTCTGGGCGTCCGTGCCGTCGATCTGATCCCCAAGCAATTCCGAGATGCGCTGCCGGTAGCGACATGTTTCGTGACGGAGTCGCTGGTTTTCCTGGCGCAGCAGATCACGCTCGACGCTGAGCGAACCGCCGGTTGAGTCCGTCGCTCCGTGATGTACTCCGCTGGCCAGCCGGGCTTTGGCGTTCCTGACTTCTTGCATGAGCGGTTCCTGCCGGACGAGCCAGGGGCTGACGCCAGCGCGGCGCGCGACCTCCGCGACGGTGATGGTCACGCTGGTGCTTTCCCTCGCCGGAACAGTTGCAATCACAGCTTGTCGTTTGCTCTTGCTCTCCCTTTTCCGCTGCCGGACCATGGCAGCTGTCTTTTGCGGACCGGTGTTCATTAGCTGTCCTGACCGTTCCCGGGCCTGATCCTGAGGCTTCCGATGGGAATGAAGGGCTTCTCGACGGCGGTCGGGACGCTGGCACGGAGCCGCCGCAGCACGGCGGAGGCTTCCGCTATGGACTCCCTCTCGCTGGAAGGCAGGTCGGCAAGGCGTGCTTCCTGTGCCTGGATGAGGATCGTGAATGCTTCTATTTCATTCTTGGTGTCCGTTATCAAGGACGGGCGCAGGTTTTGGGCGATCTGCCACGCGAGGTCTTCTTTCATGCGATCCAGATGTGCCTTGAGATCCGGCAGGTGGGAAGGGTCCGATCTGAAGAACGTGCAGCCGCCGCATTGGAAGCGTGCGGGGCATGCCCTGCCGCCTGCTTTGATGTTGGTTTGTTCGGTGCATTTGCCGAACGGGACGGCGACGGCCGCCATTGAGTAGAGCTCTTCCGCGACGGGGGCGTGTGTGCCATGTGTGTCGAAGGAAAGTCTTTTGACGGACTCGATGGCTTTGCGTTTTCGTGCGTTGGTCACCGTGTAGTACCTGGCTGTGGTGTCCGCGGATCGATGGTCCATGAGCCGGCGGAGGGTTTCCTGGGCGACGCCTGCGTCGGCCCGCCGTTGGCAGTAGGAGTGGCGGAACGCGTAGGCGAAAACGGCGGTTTTGGTGAACGGGATCTCTGCTCCTGGCCCGTTTGCCGGGCCGGGCAGGTCCGGGAGCCGGTTGTCGATCCAGTCACGGAGCCGGCGGTTGAACCAGGCTGTTTTGAGGTGTTTGTCCCGGGCCCGGGAGCGGAACGTGGGAAAGAGCCAGTCCTGCTGCCCGGCCGGCATCCCTGAGATGTGCTGGTCCCGGATGGTGAACCACGTTTCCAGGGCATGGGCGGTTTCTGCCCAGATGGGCAGGCGCCGGCCGCGGCGTCTGCCTTTGTCGTTGTGCCACAGCAGGGTGGCTTCTCCGTTGCTGTCGTAGCTGAGGCATCCCCGTTGGAGGCTTGCCGTCTCATTGGGCCGTCTCCCGGCGTCGCGCAGCAGGGTTAGGTAGCAGGTGAAGGCTGCTTTGTAGACGTCATTGGGGACCGCGGCCGAGGTCGGACTGGCGACCCGGGCCGTGGGCAGCTGCTCGAAGAGGTACTCGATGACTTGTTCGGGGATTGCACGTCCGGTCTCGTCGTCAGCGTCTGTGCCAGGGGCCTCCTCCAGAGGGATCTGAAGATCGTAGTCGAGGGAGAAGGAGAGCGTTGTGTGTTCGAACAGGTCCGAGTTCTTCCGGGCGTAGTCGATCATGCCTGCCACGGTCGATCCGAGAAAGCGTTTGTAGGGGTTGGTCAGGGGTTTTCCGTCGAGCCGCGTCATGCCGGCCAGCGCATGTGCGAGCACCTTGCCGTGTTCGCGGGACAGACCGGAGGCATTGGTCGGCGGGGGAAGTCGTCGCGACGAGCAGTGGACGATGAAGTCGGTGCATAGTCTCGCGACGTGGGTGATGAGCGTCGTCGAGGAGGTTTCAGTGGTGGACCGTTCCAGGATCCAGAGCTTGGTCATGTGCCGGGCCCAGTCTAGGGGGATCGGGCGGAAATCCAGGGCTGCCATGGATCGTGCGGAGCCGGATCTGTTGGAGGAGGTCATCAGTAGACCGAACGGGATGAGGTCCGATTGGAGAAGATCGCCGTTCGTGGCCCACGGGACGTAGCGTTCGAGCAACCTCGCCCGCACCACCCGGAACATTGACCAGGCATTGACGGAACAGAGCATCCTGCCCTTGACCAGTGCCCGGGTGTCAGCGTTCAGGAAGGATTTCGTGGCCTGAGGGAATTCCAGCGCCGACTTGATGAGGGCCTTAGTCGTGGTGATGTTGATCGGGAAGCCAATGCGGTCCTGATGTTGAAGGGACCAAAGCAGTTCCGTGGCAAGTCCCGGGTGCCGTCGGCGTAGAGGGGCCAGGCTGAGTTCGTACCCGCCGGTTCTCGTGGGCGGCGCGTGGATTTCCCGGTAGCCGTCAGGTTCCAGAGAGACGACAGCTTCGCGTTCAAGATGCAGGGCGAGGCCGCCGGGGTTTTGGATTCGCTTGGCGTGCAGCCTGCAGAGGCCCGTCCCGTTGGCGTGGTGACGTTTGTAGCCGCACCATGGAACTGCGCAATACTCTGGAGGCGCAACCGGGTTGGCGGCTTGGGAGGCGATCCAGTCGTTAATGTCTTCGACCGTGTGGCGGGGTTGGTGGCCCAGGCACAGGGGAGGGAGCCGGTCTTTTTGCTGGTGCCATCGTTTCGGGTTCCCCTCCGTGGTGGTCATCAAGGGCACACCGAGGCCCTTGCTGCGGTTGGTGCAGTTCGTCACCGAGCAGAGGATCGGGACGACGAGGGATGCCCAGTTGGTGTCCTGCAGCTGGATTGCACGTTCGATCCACGCCTCGGCGGTCATAGCGCCCAGTCGTTGGGTGTGCCGGATGTAGCGGCCGGTGCAGACGTTGCACAGCCCGCTGCGGCGTGTGAATGAGGGGCCATGGCAGTCGGGGAAGCTGCACTGGTTGACGAGCGTACCTAGGTGGCCGGGGATCCCGGTGAAGACCCAGGCCTTGCTGTCCCATTCCTCCGGCCGCCAATCGTCCCGGATTTCCTGGGCAAGCATGTGCTGGAAACCGGCAAGGTCCTCGGCCGGGTCGACTGGTTCCGGCCGAGACAGGATCGGAGCAACGTCGGTCGCGGCCGCTTGTTCGACGTTCATGAGGGATTTGACCGACCGTAGCGGACTCCTTCGATGGCGTCGCGCAGGTCCTGGTCGCTGGTGTGTTCATACACGAGTTGGGATGAGGGACTACGGTGCCCGAGCAGTGCCTGAACGTCCCGTGCAGGAACTCCTGCCCGTTTCCAGCGGGTCGCTGCGGTGTGTCTTGTCATGTGCGGGTTCACCCGGAGCCCCGTGCGGCCGGAGGAGCGGTAGAACATCTTCACGGTGTTGGAGTACTTCAACGCTTCCCCGGCATGGGCCCGGGAATACAGATTGACGAAGACCATCGGGCTGGAATCCTGGGCCAGCAGGTCAATGCGGTCCTCAAGGTACGGGTAATACAGGGTGCAGACCGTTTCAGTGACCGGGACGGTGCGTGGGTTCGAGGATTTGGACAGTGCGGCGTTGGGATTCTGTCGCCGTCTAACGTGGATATGTGGCCCAGCGGCCGCACAACCGACGGCGCGGGAGTCATGGAAGAGGTGCAGATCCTCTGTCCGCAGCCCCAGAGCCTCACCGATCCGGACGCCCGTTTCCATCATCAGGGCCACCAGGAAACGGTCACGGTGGTTGGAGACCGCCTCCAGCAACGACTTTGCGCCGGTTTCATTCATCAGCTTTGGTGCTTCTTCGACTTCCTTGGCGCGGACGGCCCGGGACCTCGACACCTGGCCCGGCAGGAGTCTGTCACCGGAATAGCCGTAGGCGATTCTTGTTTCGTAGAAGCCTGCGGCGGTCTTCTCGCTGATCAGATCACTGCGCGCGGCCCACATGTAGAACTGGGTGATCGCGGCGGCGTACTGGTTCATCGTTTTCCCGCTCCGGTAGCGAGGCTCACGATATTCCGCGGTTCCATCCGGGGTGTCTAACGCGGTGACGGCGAGTTCCCGGATGAACCGGGAAACGACAGGAACACCCTCTGTCCAGTCCAGCCGGGCCGGGCCGATCCAAGTGAAGAAAGCAGCCAGGCGCTGAGCGTAGGCCCGGATGGTGTTGGTGGACCGGGCAGACCCAAGCAGGTAGTGAAGGTAGGCGCTGGCCTCAGGATGAAGCTCGTAGGTGGAGGCGTCCACCACTGCCCAAGACGGGCCTCCAGCCTTGTGGATGACGCTGAACGCGATCCAACGCCGTGAAATCGGGCCGATCGGGTGGGTGGTCGACGGTAACGGAATTAGAGACTTCGTCATACGAACGTACCTCGTCAGGGGTAGATAATCCGTGCGTTCCGAGACGACCCTAGTGCAGAACCTACATTGCTGTGAACCCCACCTGAGGGTAGATAATCTGGGCCTGGACGCGCCAGTATTCGACGCTGACCAGGTCGCCGCTGCCTTTGGCTGCGGTGCGGCGGGTGTCCCACCAGGAATCCCGTCCGTACCAGTGCTGGGACTCCGTAGCGGGGTCGACCAGCCAGATCCGTCCGTCGTGACGGATAGCCAAGGGGTTACCTGACGGGCCGAGCCGGACCTGGATGTAGTTCGTATGGGTGGGGGCTTCGGGGGTGATGGTCATGAGGTGCGTTCTTTCGTGGTGCTGACGTGCCAGTGCGGTCGTGCGGGGTGGAGTTCTAGGCGGCTTTGACGAGGGGGAGTTCGTCCCAGTGGGTGGTGTAGCGGGGGGAGAGCATGTCCCGTTTCATGGTCCAGTCCGGCCCGCCGCGGATGCCTGCGTGGCCGAGGCCAATGGAGCCGCGGCCGTAGCGGCGGGTGACATCTTCGAGGAGGGAACCCACGTGGCGTTCCTCGTGCGGGTTCTCGAAGAGGGATAGGGGTGCCTGGTTGCCGGTGGGGCGCAGGTCGGTGACCATGATCCCTGCCCTGGCATACTTCACGCCCTCATTGATGTGGGGGAGGAGGGCGTGGGAGGCCTTGGTCAGGATCACCGGGTCAGCGGTCGGCATCGGCAGCGGAATACAGACGGAGGGGTAGGAGGTGTCTCTCGGGTTGAAGTGTGAGGTGCCGGCGAAGGCGGTGAGGACCTTGGCCTGCAGGCCGTGTTTAGCCAACCGCGCGGACGCTTGCTGCCCGTAAACGGACATCACCTGCCGGATCCCGGCGGCGGTGGTGATGGGAGTGGCGAAGGAGCGGGAGAAGATCAGCTGGTCCCGCCCGATCCGTTCTTCTTCCATCGGGATGCAGGGGGTGCCCTGGAGTTCCAGGACGGTGCGCATCATGACCACGGAGAACCGGTCCCGGATCATGACCGGATCCGCCCTGGATAAATCCAGGATCGAGAAAATACCCATCACGTTCAGGCGTTTGGTCAGGCGGGTTGCGACGCCCCAGATCTCCACCACAGACAGGCGTCCCATCAGCCCTTCTCTTTCTGTGGCGGGGACGGAGTCCCAGTGGCAGACCCCGCCAAATACAGGGTTGTTCTTCGCCCATTTGTTCGCCAGTTTCGCCAGGGTCTTGGTGGCGGCGATCCCGACGCAGACGGGCACTCCGACGTTCCGCCGGACAGCTGTCTTCATCGCCCGGCCCAGGGCGAGGAGTTCATCCGGGGTGCCTTTGACGCCGAGGAACGCCTCGTCGATGCTGTAGACCTCGAGCCAGGCTGAATAGCGGCCCAGCAGTTCCATGACCCGGGCGCTGATGTCCCCGTACAGCTCATAGTTACTCGACAGGGCCACGAGTCCCCATTCCTTGGCGCGCGGTGCGAGTTTGAACCAGGGCTCACCCATAGGG
>NZ_SIHX01000026.1 GCF_004320525.1 Arthrobacter sp. S39 | reverse complement strand
GGGGGGGGCTGGGGGCGGGTGCGCCCATGGGGGTGGGGAGGGGACCGGGGGCGGGGCGGCCCAAGGTGGCAGGGCGGCGGCTGGATGCCGCGATGCGCTCGGCAGCCCCCAGGTTTGCGTTAGCAGTGATGGTCACGGTGGTTTTTCCGATCAGAGCGAGTAGATCTCGAGGGTGGTTTTACCGGTGCTGATCTCGATGAGGAAGCGCTGCTCGTCGGCCACGCGCTCGTCTGCCTTGTCCAGGACCGATTCCACGGCGTCCTTGGGAAGGACCACGACGCCGTCGGAGTCGCCCACGACCAGGTCGCCGCTGCGGACGGTCAGGCCGCCCACCCGAACCGGGGAGGAGAAATCGCCGGCGTAGTCCTTGGCGGTGCCGACGACGGTGACGCTGCGGGAGAAGACGGGAAAGTCCATCTGGGCCATTTCGTCGCTGTCGCGGACGCCGCCGTCGATCACCAATCCGGCGATGCCGCGGTGCTGGGCCGCGGCGGCGAGGATTTCGCCCCAGTGGCCATGCTCGGCGCCCTGCATGTCAACCACCAGGACGCTGCCCGCCGGTGCTTTCAGGACTGCGTGGTGCAGAGCGAGGTTATCCCCGCCCACGCCGCGGACCGTGAAGGCCGGCCCGGCCACCTTGGCGCCGCGCCAAGCCGGCTTCATCCCTGGATCGCAGGCGCAGGGCAGTTTGGCTGCCTCGTACAGGGTGGCTGAGGAATGTCCTCGGGCTGCGTTGTTCACTTGTTCCTCCACTGAAGGTCGTGGTATCCGAGGTCCTTGCGGGCCTGGACGAGGGTGGATCCGTTCTTGACGGAGGCGACGATGCGGGCTTCGGTCTCTTCGATGCCTTCGGCGATCTCTGCGATCTCGGCGGCGCGGGCCTGCGGCACCGCAAGGGCGCCGTCGGCGTCCGCGCAGATGATGTCCGACGGCGAGATGCGCACATCGTTGATGGTCACCTCGGTCTGGACAGCCACAAGCTGGACGCGGTCCTTGCCGGTACGCATGAACTTGCCGCGGCTGAAGAGCGGGTAGTTCTGCTCCAGCGATGTGGCGATGTCGCGGCAGACGCCGTTGATGATAGTTCCGGCGATGCCACGTTCAGCGGCCACCTCGGTCATGATGCCGCCCCAGACGGTCACGTCGGTGCGTCCCTCGTTGTCGATGACGATGACGGCTCCCGGTGGGACGTCGTCGAGGAAGTCACCCACGCTGCCGCGCCCTTCATCGGCCGGGGCGTACTGGACGGTGAAGGCCGGTCCGGTGGCGCGGAAATCATAGGTCAGGCCGGCCAGTCCGTGGAGTGTGCCGTGGAGGCCAAGAGAGTCCATCGCGTCCGAGATGGACGCGGTGGGCAGTGCCGCCAAGCGTGCAATCACGCTGGCTTCGGTGGTCGTGTTCATCAGTGCTCCTCCGTGATTCCTGCCAGGCGCGCGTCGCGCATGGCTTCGTGAAGTGCGACGCCGGCCCGAAGGTCGGCGGCGATGGCCTGCTCGCGTGCGGCCACGCCTTGTGCACGTTCCAGCACCTCTTCGAGGTGGCCGCCGGGGACAACCACGACGCCGGTCTCGTCTGCCAGGACCAGGTCACCGGGGGTGACGGTCACCCCGCCGAGCTGGACGGGTTCGCCGGTGGAGCGCTGCTGCAGCCGCCCGCGGGCGGTGGCGGGAATGCGTCCCTTGGCGAAGACCGGGAAGCCGATTTCGCGGGCTTCGTGGACGTCCCGGCAGGCGCCGTCGGCAACAACGCCGCGGACGCCGTTCAAGGAGGCACCCAGGCTCAGGAGCCCGCCCCAGCAGGACACGTCCGTGCGGCCATCGTTGGCAACCACGATCACGTTGCTGCTGTTCGCGTCGGCCACGGCCGTTGCTCCGATGTGGGCGCCGGACGGGCCGGGGGTATAGGGCTCGAGCTGGACGGTGACAGCGAATCCCGCGATCTTGGGCGTTCCCCAGACCGGCAGGAATCCGGCCTGTCCCGGCGGCAGGCCGAGTGCATCAAGGGCGTCCGACACGGCTGCTGAATCAAGCGCTGCGTAGTGTTCCAGGAGAGTTGTTTGCGAAGTCATGCTTCCAGTAGACAGGCCGCGATCGATATAGTGAAGGTCTAGTTCTGTATTGCTGAAAGACGAAAGGCGACTCGATCCATGGTTGAAGTCCGGCAGGCCCGGTATTTCATTTCCGTCGCCGAAGAACTGCACTTTGGGCGTGCAGCGGAGCGGCTCAACATGTCCCAGCCGCCGCTGAGCCAGGCCATCCTGCAGCTTGAACGCCAGCTCGGGACGGACCTGTTGACCCGTTCGAGCCGGTCGGTGCTGCTGACGGACGCCGGAAAGCTGTTCCTAGATGAGTGCCGGCTGCTGGTGCAGGCCTCGGAGCGGGCCGCGGAAGTGGCCGCCCGGGCCAAGTCCGGCATGGCGGGCACGCTGCGCATCGGCTCAGTGACCTCCGCCTTTGACCGGGTGCTGCCGGAGGTGCTGGAACGCTTCCGGAACGACTGGCCCGATGTCGAGCTGCAGGTCTCGGAAATCGACACCCACCACGGCCGGGACCGGCTGCTGCGGCGCGAAATTGACGTCGCGATCATCCGCCAGCCCGGATCCGACCGGGGACTCACGTCAGTGCCCCTGCGCCGAGACCGGTTCGTCGTCGCGATCCCCGCCTCGCATCCCTTGGCGGGCGAACAGGGGGCGGTGGACCTGGCCCGGTTCCGGGACGACAGCTGGGTGTGGCTGCCCCGTGCTATTTCGCCTGATTACCACGACGAAATGGTCGCCGCCTGCCGCCAGGCCGGCTTCAGCCCGCAGGCCAGGCACTTCGCCAATTCGATCCAGTCCCAGCTGGCCATGGTGGGGTGTGGCCTGGGCGTCACCCTGGCACCGAACTCCTCAGTTGGCGCTGTCCACGGCGGCTTTGTGGGGCGGGAACTGTCACAGCGTGTGGACCTCGTGGAGCTGTCCCTGGTGAGCCGGGCGGGCGAGCCAGAGCCCATCACCAAGCACTTCATCGACTGCGCACAGCAAACCGCCGACGGCCGGAACTGATCCGGCCGTCGGCGGTGGCGTTGTGTTTGTGTTGGACGGTTCTGCCCTGACGTGCGCTACACGGTGGAGAGGTCCATGCCACGTGTTTCGCGCAGCTTCACCACGGTCGCGGCACTGACCAGGAGCAAGAGAATCGTGTAGAGGCCGAAGTAGTTGTTGCCCGCAGCGCCGAACCAGGCGCCCATTCCTGCCTGCAGGTAGGCGGCTGTGCCACCGAATGCGGCGACGCAGAGGGAGTAGGGGACGGCGACGCCAATGGTCCGCACGGAGGTGGGGAAAAGTTCGGGGTAGACGGCCGGGGCGATCGAGGCCAGTGCGCCGATGAACACCAGCATGACGGCCATGGCTACGCCCAGCTGCCAGGCGGAGTCCCGCACGAACCATGTAGCCGGGAAGAACAGCGCTGCGCTTCCCAGGCTGCCGATCAGCAGGACGGGCCTGCGCCCGATGCGGTCCGACAGCCGTCCCCAGAGCGGCAGGACCACGATGAAGACAACGTTGGCGGCCACGCCGGCCCAAAGCGCGCCGCTTGCATCGATGCCGAGTACTTTGATGGCGTAGGCCGGGGTGGAGATGCCCCACACGTAATAGCAGACGGTGAATCCAACGGTCAGGCCGATGATCTGGAGGGCCGGGCGCCAGTTGCGTGCCATGTCCGCGAGAAGTCCGCCACCAGCCTTGGCGGGTGCGCCTTTCGCTTCGAAGACCTCGGATTCATCCATGCGGGAGCGCATCACCAGGGCAACGAGACCGAACACGGCACCCAGCAGGAACGGGATCCGCCAGCCAAACGCGGCCATCTGCGAGGATGCGAGGACGCTGGAGAGGACGGCGCCCAGCAGGGTCCCGAACAGGATCCCGGCGGTGCCGGAAACGTAGATCAGCGACGCCCAGTAGCCGCGGCGGGAGGCCGGTGCCATCTCGGACAGGTAGGCCTGGGCGCTGGGCAGTTCACCGCCGTGCGCCAGGCCCTGCAGGAGCCTTGCCAGGAGGAGCAGCAGGGACGCTCCCGCGCCCAAGACGTCGTAGGTGGGAAGCAGGCCGATGGCCAGCGATCCGAGTGAGGATACTCCCACACAAAGGGTCATGGACGCTTTGCGGCCGACCTTGTCACTCATCCAGCCGAACACGAAGCCGCCGAAGGGGCGGGCCGCGAAGCCGACGGCGAAGATCGCCAAGGTGGAGAGAAAGGCGCTGGTGGGGTCCTCTTTGCTGAAGAGCTGGGTGGAGATATAGGACGCGAAGGTCGCATAGATCGCCCAGTCGTACCATTCGACAGCGTTTCCGGCGCCAGTGCCGATAAGTGTGCGAAGGATGCGGCGGGGAGCTTTGATTTGCAGGCCGAACGTTTCTGCCGCGGCCGGCAGCGGGGTGGTGTGGCGGGAGTGGGTCATTGGGGACTCCTTGAAGGGCAGGTAGGTTAGGCCGCGACGAGGCGATCGAGCGCCAGCCGGGCGTAGAGGGCGGTTCCATCGGACAGGACGGCGTCGTCGAATATCGCGAATGGTGAGTGGTTATAGGCCGCAGTGGCGTAGTCAGTGCCGTCCGGGACGCCGGAGAGGAACAGGAAAGCGCCAGGTACTTCGGCCAGGACGCGGGAGAAGTCTTCGGAGGCGGCCAGCGGGTTGGCGAGCTCCTGGTAACGGGATGTGCCGAAGAGCTCTTCCGCGACGTTGCGGGCGAAAGCGGACTCGCGGCCGTCGTTGACGGTCAGCGGGTACTCCTCGATGTAGTCCACGGTCACGCCCAGGCCGTGGCCCGCCGCGATGGATTCCAGCAGGCGGGGGATGGACGTCTTGAGCAGTGCCTTGGACTCTGCGGAGAAGGAACGGATGGTCGCTTCGAAGCGGGCGGTATCCGGGATGATGTTGCGTTTGGACCCGGCCTGGAGCACGCCTACGGAGACCACTACAGGATCGAAAACGTTGAACTGTCGCGTCACCATGATCTGCAGCGCCATGATCATTTCCGCGGCCGCGGTCACCGGGTCTTTGGCAGCATACGGGGCCGAACCATGGCCGCCGGCCCCCTGGACGGTGACCACGAGCCCGTCCGAGGAACTCATGGCGGTTCCTGCGCGGGAGAGGAACGTGCCGCCGCCGGCCAACGAACTCATCACGTGCAAACCGTAAGCAGCATCGGCCGGCGACCGGCAGCGTCCAGAATGCCTTCCCGGATCATGACGCTGGCTCCATCGAAGCCCTCCTCGCCCGGCTGGAACATCAGCACCACGTCGCCGGCCAGCTGGTTTCGACGGTCGGCGAGCAGGTGAGCCGCGCCCACCAGCATGGACGTGTGCAGATCGTGCCCGCAAGCGTGCATGGCCCCGTCGATCCTGGAGGAGTAGTCCAGACCGGTCTGCTCCTGCACAGGGAGCGCGTCCATATCGCCGCGCAGCAGCACGGTTGGACGCTGGGCTTCGTCGCCCGAATATCCGGCCCCGCGGAGGACGGCAGTGACCGATGTGGTGTCCTTGCCGGTGGAAATCTCGTAGCCCAGTCCGTCCAGAGCTGCCAGGACCTTCTCCTGCGTGCGAGGCAGGTCCAGGCCGATCTCCGGATCCTGATGCAGGCGATGCCGCAGGTCCACCACGTCACCGGAGAGGGCGCGGGCGTCATCCAGCAGGGAAACGGTGAGGTCGGCGGAGGAAGCAGGTAGGGTCACGGCGCTTCCTTTTCGTTGATGGGTCATATCTCGAGAGTGAGGTGACTACGGTCACCTCGGCGCTATATCCTAAGAAAACTGCAACTGCATTGCCAAAAACCGAAGGATGCTGCATGGAACTCCCCTTTGAGGATCTGGAACTGGTCCACGCGCTCCAGATCGCGCCGCGGGCAAGTTGGACCCAACTGGGCTCGGCGCTCGGACGGCACCCCACCACCCTGGCCACCCGCTGGGACAGATTGCGGGCAGATGGTCTCGCATGGGTCACAGGGCACCTCGGGACTTCAGCGTTGCAGGGCTGCATGGCGTTCATCGGCGTCGAGTGCCAGCCGGGACGGCGGAGCGAGGTCTTGGAGCGGCTGTGCGCCATCCCGGAAATCAGCACCGTGGAGGAGGCTGCGCGCGCGTGGGACGTCCGCCTGACCGTTCTGGCCCGGAACTGGCAACAGCTGAGCCGGGAGTTGCTCCCGCTGGTGCGGGCCGAGCCGACAATCCTGCGCACACATGTCACCGTGGCCACGCAGCTCAAGGCAATGGGCAACAATTGGCGCCTGGATATCCTCAGCCCTGAGCAGCACCGCCGCGTGGCCGCACTCCACCCCCAGGTCGTCCGGCCGCCGGGGGCGACGCCGCCCTACTTCGAGGAAATGATGGCCGTTCTTGGGCGCGACGGAAGAGCCTCGGCCGCAGAGATCGCCGAGGCGACGGGAACGCATCCCACCACCGCAACCCGGCATCTCCGCCAGGGCATCGAATCGGGATTGATAGCACTCCGCTGCGAACTGGCACAGGAGTACTCCGGGTACCCGGTGGCCTGCCAGTGGTATGTCCGCGTACCTGCCGCCCAGCTTCAGGCGGCCGTGGACTACCTGCGATCGCACCGCACGCTCCGCCTCTGCGCGTCCACCACAGGGGACGCCAACCTCACGTTTTTTCTCTGGCTACGCACCCCGGGGGACATCCCCGACGTCGAAGCGGGCCTTCAAGCCGCGGCCCCCGGCGCACAGGTGCTGGAGTCCGAGGTTGGCGTGCGCACGCACAAACGCATGGGCTGGCTGCTCAGCGAGGATTCCACGGCGACCGGAGAAGTGGTGGTGCGGACCGGCACCTCTGTTCTCTAGAGGTAGCAGCCAATGCTTCCGGACGTGCCCAACATGGCTCATGCCGGCATCCGCGTCGGACCTGCCGAAACGTTCTCGAAGGGTAGATAATTGGCCTCCCCGGCACCGGCTCGGCGTTGCGGACTTTCACGCTCCGCCGTCAACCACTCGCCACCCAATGGCTGCTCGAGTCCATCGACGACGGCAGCTGATGCCCGCCCCCATCATCGGCAAACCCGTGTCCGACCAGATCTGGGAGTCCATCAGGGCCGAGTTCACGCTGCCCACCCTGGAGCAGGTCCGGCGCCGGCTCACCGAACTCATGGAAGACACCGACCCGGTCATGCGGGAGCTAGTCCGGATCTTTATCGGTGAGGGCACGTACTGCCCGGGCTTCCAGTTCCTCCCCGGCGGCCAGATCCACCCCACCGTGGCGTCCCTGTTCCGGCACGCCCTGGAACTGAAGATCGCGCACAACTACTTCACGGTCTGGATGATCACACCCTCCCAGGACCTTGGCGGAGCACGGCCGGTGGATTCACTATCTCGGGTACCGCAGCTGCACCGCGCCCTGGAGGGCTTCGCCGCACAGCTGCCGGGGACCGGAAGAGCCAACTAGGCTGATCCGGTGGAACTCACCGGAACGATCCAAATGGCCGATGGCAGCACCGATCACATCAGTGCCCAGGGCGATGACTACGACAGCGCTAAGGCCGCACTTGAGGCCGCCATCCCTGAAGGCACGAAGCTGATCGCCATCCGCAAAGGCAGCTGACCAGGTTGCCCGCACACAGGACAGCGCCGCACCCGGAGTGGGTCCAGATGTACCGGCAAGGCCTCACCACCACCAAAATCGCCGCCACAACCGGTGCCGCCTCAAACACGGTCCGCTACCACCTGGCCATCGCGGCCGCTGCGGACCCGTCTCTCAGGGACGAGCATCGCACCGCCGCCCGCCCAGCACGGACCACGCGGATCACTCCCGCCGGACTACAAAACCTCAACGACACCCTCGCCCTATACAAGGCCGAAGGCCGGCTTCCCTCGACCAAATCAGCCACCGCACGGGAACGGGCTTTGGCCACCTGGCTTGTCAACCGGCGCCAGGACCACGACCGGGGAACCCTCTCCCCCGTTTACGGTGACGGCCTGGAGGAAATCCCCGGCTGGGAACTGCGGACCCGCACGTCCAAAGACGAAGCCCGTTGGAACCAACGCATGCAAGAACTCACCGCTTATATGGCTGCCGGGAACGACTGGCCGCGCCACAAACGGACAGACACCGAAGAAGAACGGGTCCTGGGCATGTGGCTGCACATCCAACGCATGAAATACCGGCGCAACGAACTGGACCAGGACAAATCAACACAGCTCAACACGCTCCTGCCCGACTGGCGGGACAGCAGGACGCGCGGCCGCCCGCCCGGATCCCCCAACCTCCGACGCGGCTGATCGACTGAAGTCCTCTAGCTGGCACACCTCGCATCCGCCCTGTGCCTGCAGGGGCGGATCACTGACAACTGGGCCCCGCGTGCGTAGCGTGGGGCCATGGGACTCATCTACGACGATCCAACGCTGGCCGCGCTGACACTCACGCGCATTGCAGCTGAGGAATCCGAAGGCCCCACAGAGCTGACAGGACGCATGCACACCGTCCTGGACGACCTGGTGCAACGCAACGGACCCGAGTACCTCGCCGAGCTTGTCATTGTCCTGGCGCGTGCCCGGTTCATCTCCCTCGGTGACCTCGCCCGCACCACCGGGACCAGTACAGCCCAATTGCTGGACGAGGCTGAGGTCGAGGCACTCGAAGGCCTCGACGATGGCATCTAATCCGCCGGTCGGGACCGGGCTGCCGGCTGGGCTTGTCCCGCCGGTGAAAGTCGCACTGGCCCGGGCCGTCACGAAGATGCCCCCGGCTGGCGCCCTGCCGGGGACGCTCCTCTTTGAGCCCAAATGGGACGGCTACCGGGCGGTCGGAGTCCGTGACGATACCGGGGCCTCGTTGCGGTCCCGGCAGGGAAAGGACCTGACCCGGTACTTCCCGGAACTTGTTGCGGCTATCGCATCCGCGGTACCCCCGGGGTGTGTGATCGACGGCGAAGCGGTGATCTGGACCCAAGGGCGGCTGGACTTCTCCGCGCTGCAGCAGCGCCTGGGAGCCGGTCCCAAGACCCTCCCCGGACTGGTCCGGGAGACGTCCGCCAGCTACGCCGCATTCGACGTCCTGGCCGTCGCCGGACACGATGCCCGGGACCTGCCACTACACCAGCGGCGGGCGCTCCTGGAAGAACTCGCCAGCGCATGGAAGCCGCCGCTGTCCCTCTCCCCCACCACCACGGACTCCGTCGTAGTGGCCCGGTGGTTTGAAGAGCTGCCCAGCACGGGAATTGAGGGGTTGGTCATTAAGAGAACCGACCAACCGTACGCCGGAGGGGTCCGGAGCTGGTTGAAATTGAAGCACAGGGAAACCGTGGAGGTCGTCTGCGGGGCGGTCATCGGACCGATTACCCAGCCCTCCGAGGTCGTGGCCGGCCTGGTCTTGGACGGTGCGCTGCGGATCGTCGGCAGATCCGCCCCGCTGAAGACAGCGGCCGGCCGCGAGTTGGCACGGTGGTTGGAACCGCCCCGTAGCGGACATCCATGGCCCGACACGGTGAAGGGCACAACGCTGGACCAGTTCAACCGGGACAAGGAACCCGTACCACTGACGCTGGTGGAACCCGTGGTCGTGGAAGTCTCCGCTGACACAGCCTGGTCCGGCCGATCCTTCCGCCATGCCCTCCGTCTCGTCCGGGCGAGACCCGAGCTCTCCCCGGCGGACATCGGCCTGCCAGATATGCTCCGGCCAGCCATTCACTAAACGCTGCCATGGTTTTTGTCAGGGGTTCCTGACACGCTGACTGTCAGGATTACCTGACAGAAGGGTGCGGGCTATGGGTTGGATCTCAACCGACAACGAACACGAGGGATGGGCGGCTCCGGTGGCACCGGACGGGCGCCTGTCCGCGTCATCAACTGCCGGCGGGATGCTCTTCAGGGGCGTCACCGGGCACTACCCACCAGACGAGATGCTGCCCGATTACGAGGTAATCCCGGACAGTCAGATCATCGGCTGGCGTGGGCAGTGCGAATGCGGCTGGCAAGGCGAGATGTGGGAACGGGTCACGTCTCGGGCTGCCGCCAACTTCAGCCACCGGCGGGACTACTTTGCCCTGGACGAGTTCGCCACTGCTTCCAGCAAGGTCGAAGACGCCATCCACGACGAGTGGAAGACCCACATCGCTCCCTCGGAAGCCGTCCTAGGTGTGGAAGCAGCGGCGCGTGAATACACCCAGGCTGGCCACCGGCTGGACAAGACAGTCGCCGCCGCCAAGGCCGCCGGAGCCTCCTGGGCCGATATAGGCCGCGCCGTTGGCATCAGCCGTCAGTCTGCACACGAACGGTGGGCCGACAAGCAGTGACCCAGTACGGCGGTGCGAAGGCATTTTGCCCCGCCGAAGTGGAAGCTCTGGAGGCTAACACTTAGGGGTCGTGCCGCGCCGGCAAGGCTCACTGGCTTATGACCAGGGATCATAGAGTCGGACTCAGTGCGCGCAGAAACCGCCGGAGGGTCCTGGACGAATATTGGCCGGGCCGTAGGAAATCAGCCGGCAGTCCGCCATCGAGCGCAGGGCTCAAAAACACTGAACCTGATGGAATCAGCGAATCGAATCTGGATGTTATCTCCCCTCCCGATTTTGTCGTCGATGGGCCCCGCCCAGCCTGGCCGTCTGAACAAGTGGGTGGTGATGAAACCGGGTTGCACACTCATGCATGCGGCAACTAATAGACTTCCCAATAGCCTGTATAAAGCTACCGAATAGGAAGAGGTCTAGATGGCTGACGAGCCACTGCGCAGAGTAGAGCGTGTTGTGACGACGTACGACGTGACCTGGCTGCTCGATCTGCACAAGAACGGTCAGCTTGACCTCGACCCGGCGTACCAGCGCAAAAGCGTCTGGACGCCCAAGGATCGCCGCTTCTTCATGGACACCGTGTTTAGGAACTATCCCTCGCCGGCGATTTTCCTACACAAGACCATCGATGACTCGACTGGGAACACTACTTACCACGTCGTAGACGGCAAACAGCGCATCCTGACGATACTGATGTACGTCACGAACCGCTTTAGCCTCGCCGAAGACTTCGGTGATCGAAACTTCGACGGCAAACGCTGGGGAGATTTCGATGCCCATCCTGCTATCAAGCGACTCCTGTGGAATTACCGGATCACAATTGAGGAGCTCGACGACGCGAGCTTTCCGGACATCAACGATGTCTTCTCGAGACTGAATAAGAATGCGAACAAGCTGACAGCCCAGGAACTACGCCATGCTCGCTTCGATGGCTGGTTGATCACGTTCTTGGAAGATGAAGCACAAACACCTGTCTGGAAGAGCTTTAAGATCCGTACGGCCGCTAAAGAGAAACGCATGATGGACGTGCAAAATATCTCAGAGTTGGCGGCCATCATCCTGCGCGACGAAATTTCCGGCTTCAGTCAGGATGACCTGGATCAGCTCTACGCTGACCACGACGACCCGAGCGCCGAGGAGAGCGAGTTCGACACAGAAGCCTTCATCCAATCGTTCTCACGCGTTCGAACCACACTTGAGGAACTCGAAGAACGATCCCAGCTTGTGTCCCAATCCGCACAGCCCTTCTTTAACATCTACACACTGTGGGCTGCACTCCACAGAACTCCATTGGACGAAGGCGAGCTTGACGTTTTTGCTCACCGTTACACGGAATTCATGAATGCTGTGAGGAAATTCGAGTTGGATGATGCGACCGCCGAGGCGCCAACCTTCCGAAATCTAACGGGACTCGACCTGGCGGTTGCTAAGTACAAGGCGGCATCGGTCGGAGCGACCACCGATGAGCCTAAGCGCAGGGAACGGCTCGTCGCCTTGGAGTCGGCCCTCTTCCCGCAGGCGAAGAGCACCAACGATGAAGATCGATGAACAACTTCGAACGACGTACAAACGGCAGCGGGCATTAGCCGACAGGCTAAAAAACGAGGTGGACAAAGAAATCCTTGCTCGAAAACCCAGCTCGTGGCACTACGAAAGCAGGAGCAAGGAAGAGGAGAGCTTTGCGCTGAAAATAGAAGCGGGGCGAGTCAAGAATCCAGATGCAATCGAGGACGCCTTCGCGTGCGTCGTAGTCGTCCCAAACTACTCAGATATAAAGGATGCGGAACGTCTGGTCATCGACTTGTACGGTTCGCCTGCCTACAAGAGGCCTCAATCTCATGAGATCACCACGAAGGCTCCGTCGGACTTCCGCTTCGACGACCTGCGCCTCTATATGAAGTATGTCGAGCAAGGTTATGGGCCGCCAACGGGGCTTGCCGGGGTCATCTTTGAAGTGCAGGTACGCACATTCCTTCAGCACGCGTGGACGATCGCCACACATGACGTCGTATATAAGGCTGATAACGTCAGCTGGCGTCGTGAGCGTGTGGCACACCAGGCGAAAGCAGCACTGGAACAGGCTGAGGTAACCATCGAAAGCATGGCGGCATTGGAGCTCAGCGCCGCGTTGCCGGAAACCAATGACCAGTTCACGCTGATCAACGAGATCATCTCAACCCTAAAGAGCCACTGGGAACGTGATCAGCTTCCGCGAGATGTCCGCCGGCTAGCTGAAGGGGTCTACGCCCTATTGCGGAACGTCCGACTTAGTGACGGTGACTCTTTTCGAGAGTTGCTTGACGTTGGGCAGGCCAAATATGGCGGAAGCCACAACCTCAACTGGTCCCCATATCGTTCCATTTTGCAGTACTTGGCAGAGCAACAGCCTGACAGGTTGGCGCGGTTCCTCACGAACAAGAAATCAAATGGCTCCGCGTTCGTGTACGACGCAGTGCTCGCCGAGATGGGCTTGAATCGTGCAGGCGCTCCCCGCGCAACAGTGCTCGGTACCGCTTAGAGGTAGGCGCACTGCAGTAACCGCTATTGGACCGGTAAGGCTGTCGGGGACCAGAATCACATCGATTAGGGTTTCGCGAGGGGCCTAGATCTAACGGGAGTTGCCGAGGTCAACAACGTTGTCCGGAATGGTCGTCTCGATTGCGTTCCAAGCCAACTCGCGAGTTGGTTCATCCAGGTACCAGGCATAGGTTCCAACAGCCAGGTCCATGAGGTGTCTCCTCGCTGCCGAATCATTCCTTGAGATGAATGCATTGAGGAATCGCAGTTGTTCTGGCCGGATGCGCTGAGTCTGCGCCCATTCAATGAAGTTCTGCTTTCGACGCTCATCCACTGGACCGCCGGTAGCCACCGCTTCGATGATCCAGAACTCAGCTGGGCGATGCCCCATGTCAACGATCAAGGCATCAGGCAACAGGTCTGAGACGTTGATGTTGATTCCGACCGCGGCCAGGCGACGCTCGTCAACGTAGGCCTTCTTGTCGCCCGGTTCACTGATAGTTAGGACTGCCGGCTCTCGGAGTCGCTGTTCAGCCCAAACCTCAATCACGCCTTTGAGAATGAGAGAGGACTCACCCGGCGACAGGTGGCGCACGTCCCCGCTGGGCAGCACAACGGAAATACTGGACGCAGCGCTCTGACGTTCTCTGGCTATTACCGCGCGAAGCCGCTGTTCCGGGTCCATGGTGGTGTTTGTCCAGGCATCAATCGCTTCCCTGAGAGTGTCGCCCTCTAGGGCAGGATCGAAGAGCTGGGCAAAGCTCCTTCGCATAATCCACCGCGCCGAACCCGCGTTCGTCTTGACCCCGATGCCCTGACTCATGGCCCCAAATTGGGCCCCGATAATGTACAGGCCTTTTCTGATCGTCTCGCGGCTGTTTGTTGCGTACCACTGCTCCGTTTCGACGGACCATTCCCTTTGAAGGGCAGTCGCGGCTGCCTGGCCGATGAGATGAGCCCTGTACCAAGCCCGTCTCTTGTCCGGGTCTTCGATGCTCAACAGCTCAGCGTTCATCCAAAGTCCGGTGGTCGGCCGGGCGTATGGGAGGCTTTCGTCCAGTTCGGTTTCATCGTCTGGCATGACACAGCCGGCCCATATCAAGCCTGCCACCGTCGCAGCGGACATGGGGCTCGAGAGTGAAGTCTTAAAGCCCTTCGGGAAGATCAGGCCCAATCTCTCCTGGCAAAGCTCGAGGGTTACTACGGGCAGAAGATCTGACAAGGGTTGCTCCAGGGTTGTAAGCCGCCGCGACGGCTTTCTCAAGCTCAAGACCATGCAAGGCCTCCCATGAAGCCAATACAGTGGCGTCGGGAAGAGGCAGAGCGTCGATCTCATATGAGCTGACGGCCACAGATCCGGAAATGCAGCGCATCAGCCGGTCCATGGTTTGCGTTTGCAGTATCCGGGCCAGAGCGGCACGGGAAATCAAGGGCACATCAACGGTGGCGCGCAAGACATTCAAGTGATTCTCGATGACGACTCTCCCTCCGAATTTATCCAAGGCTTCGCGGTCCAGATCCGCCGCAACGATGCGACGAGTTTGCTCAGGGGCGGTCGTCCGCTGCACCAAGACGGCAGGTTCTTCCAGAACCATCACCGCAGGATCTGACTTTACGGTCAAGGCCAGGAAGCGCATTGCGTCACGCGCCCGGTCCCGATGAACTTGGCCGCCGTCCACGTCTGCTCCCCACAAGACGGGCACTCGGTTCTTCGCTTGACGCGGGTACAAGTCATCCTTGCGGCGGTTCCACACCAGCGGCCCTGTGGAGGCATGCCATCCAGCTCGTTCCAGCGTCAGCGGCATCCGGCCGGCGGCAGCGGCCGTTGCAGCATCGCAGGCCTCGCGAGGAAGCAGCCACGGCCCATCCCCACGAGGCGCAGGGATCTCAGCAACGTGCTCAACATGTCCATTGGATCGGGTCACTTCGACCTTGCGGGTTACTTTGCGCCGGAACGTCACTAAACAGGTCTCCTGGAGCACCCCAGCGAAGACGCCGTTCCGCCCGTCTACGAAGTTCATGGAGTGCATCGGCATGGTTTTCGCAAGGTGGCCACGCAGCTTGTGAAAATATCTTCCTGCCGTGAAAGAAGTCGGAACCAGGCAGGCTAGGACACCGTCCGCCAAAGTGTTGTCAGCCCCGGACGCCATGAACATGCCGTAAATATTCGCGTGCCCATAGAGCACATGTGCGAAGTCCGTCCTCTGGTCCACGGCAAGGCTCAGCCTGCCGTAAGGAGGATTCATAATGGTGGCCAGAGCCTTTTCCCTGCCCACCGCAAGGCCATCGCCGGTCTCTGCAAGAATAGGGATCGGCCTCCGGCGAGCCTCTGGAACACGCGCCAGAGGATGAAGGGCTTCAGCCCCCAAAATCACATTGGTAAGCCACGCTGACCAGGGATCCATGTCGATGCCGTGAATCAATGAAGGCAACCCACGAATGGTAATAGCGGGGTCGTCATTGGTTGTCGCTCGAAGATGTTCACGAAGCGGCGGGAACAGAAGGGAGCCAACTCCGCAAGCCGGATCCCGAATAAGACCTGCTAGACGGCGATCCCTCCCACGCGTGAAACCCAGGGCTGCCCGAGTCATTTCCCATAACCGCTCAGTCAGGATGGTGGGCGTGTAGTGCTTTCCCTCTTTGGAGCGCTCGGCGTTCGGCAGGGAGTTAACGTACAGGGCACCGAGCATGTCTGGGGTCGTTGAGGCATCCACGCTTTCAAGCCCGAAAGCGCCGTCCACTGGGGCTGGAGGCTGCGAGGCCAAGGCCTGCGTGACGTCAGCCCACCGGCCAGAGAGTCCTGCCTGGTCAGCTTTGATTTGCCACCAGTCACCGACAGACGCCAGTACGGCCTTTGTTCCGGGCCTCAGAGATCCGAAAGCATCCGCTTTCGATTCCACTGCTGCCTGGATGGACACGGATTCTCCTGCTGTTCGGACTAATGTTGGGGGCGCGCCCGGAAAACCGGCTAGCGCCCATGAAAAGAGTACCGGGCGCACCCGCCTTCCGCCTGCTCGACCCACCACGCCGGAGGACTCCTCGGACTGCAAATCCGTGCCCCAAACCTGAGTGGACGCTGGACCGACGGCCACTTGTGATGAGGCTGACGGCTCGGGCCTGATTACGTCTCAGGCTGTGCCCCCGTCGGCGGCGAGAGTGCTAGATGCGAATCGCTACCTTGCGACCAGTGCTCGTCGCACCTGCTTACTGAGTGGGACATGCACTCCCCCGACCGGTAGCTGCGGCAACAAGTTTTCATGGGTCAATGTGTCTCTCGCGCGTTGTACCTCAAAAATCGGAACCAACTAGTGTGCAGATGCGCCGGATTCCAGGGTTGCCGGTATCGTCGTAGCTCCTGGCCCGGGGGCAGCACGGGAATCGTCGGCAGTGATTGTCGAAGCGCCGAGCCGCTGTTTGAATCACCCTAAACGAAAGCCGGCAGCACCGGCTGAGAGTTCGATGAGGGGCCGCTGCCGTCGCGAACAGGGCGTCGGGCCTTAGCCGTGAGAACGGCCGCTCCTTCCGCTACTGGTCGTAGATGACTTTCAGCAGTTCTTGGGTCGGGCTTTCATATATGTCATATCGCACAAGGGAGGTAAGGCATAAGGTCGCAGGATCCGCTCGCATTGCACCGGCACTCACCCCTAATAGGTGAGTTGTTGCCTTTGCAAGCAGGTCTTCCAACACGGGCAATGAGACGTTGTTCGGGTCGTCCCACCAATAGGGCTTTTCGTGAATATCCCCAGATGCCCCAGGCGGTTCAGTCAGCAGATTTTCAGGAATCCCGCCTCCCTCAACGACGTGAGCCTGTAAGTCGGCATACAAGGAGTTAATGGCTAACTCGGTTCGAGCCGGCGAGGAGCCATTAACTCGAGTCGCGCAGAGCAGATGTGCAAGCCATACCGAACCCGGCAGACGATACCTTGGAGGAAGCCCTGAAGATCGTTCACGGGCAAGAAGACTGCTGAAATCTTGAAGAACCCAGTCCCGTGAAGCCGGGTGAGCGGTAAGAAGTGCCGCTGTGAGGGCGTAGTCGATAGGCGCGACTCCGATGACATACCAGTCGTAGTCACGGTCCAACCCGAAGGCAGCGTCGATTACTCTTGGGCCGAAGCGGGGACCGGTTGCCCAGCGCTCGAACGCGAAGGGACCTTCGCTGTCGGGTATGTCTCCCGCGTAGATTCGTAGTCCTACTTCGAAGAGACCGGGGATATATTCGCCAGGTCCGCCCCCATATCCCTCTTGCGATAGGTGTTTCCTGTCTGCATCGGCTGGCAGCTCGTCGAGGTATCGCAGCCTGGACACAAAAAGATCTAAGTAGGAAATGTCATTCCGGGCCATGTTGGCGTAGTCGTGTAGGTAGGGAGCATCAAACCGCAATTTCTCAGCGAGTTTCAATGCGTCTTTGACAGTGGAGCGACCACCCCAAACCGCATTATTCAGAGCGGCCGCCAGCGCCGCTGGTTGTAAAAATCTACTCACGCGACGATGCTGCCTAAGGATGTCTAAGGCCAACGCGGATCGATCGTCCTTGTCGCCAAATCTGTACACACGATAGTTGTGCTGTCCCCATGCGATATGAGCATTCCGGATGCGTTCGTTGGCTTTGGACCCTTTCAGGACTAGGTGGAAGAAAAAGAGCGGCCGCGGCAAGTCAGACATTGGGCTTCCATAGACCTTCATCGCATTATTCGCGAGGCCAGTTGAAGCCGTGCTCTCCACTTCAAAGATAAAAAGGGGTACGTCGTTGGAGTCCGCGGCCGTCCAGGACAAGTCGACTGCCGCTGATTGACCAACTGTATGCTCGCGCTGCGCCGAGTACCCGAGAGCTACGCCTAGTTCATACAGTGCCTCGATAACTGCCAAACCCTCGGGGCGTGTGTGTTTCAGGTGGGCTCTCCTCTCAAAGACGTCGTTTCCGTTACTGGGTCCGCATCGGGCACCGAGGCGCAGGCAACGTGTTGACTCACCTTATGACTTTCACGTGGGCAGCGATATCGCAACTACGTAGACGTTTATCAGCCGTCCCACATCCTTGGAAACGAGACATCTCTAGTGGAACGCTCCCCCGGTACCCGCGAATCGCAGGCCTCCACGCAACTTGGCCGTACCGTTTGTTGTCCCACAACCGTCGCCACAGTTACCCGTTAGAGTCGCAACTTTCGGTCCGATGCACGGATTGTGGCGCGTGATCGCGTTTGCGGTCGTATGGTTTGGTGAGACAGCTTGATGGGAGCTTCGCATTCAGATGAGTACGCGCAGGAAAAAGTATGATGCCGATTTCCGTGCGGAATCGGTTCGGCTGGTTTTGTCTTCGGAGCGTCCGGTGAAGGAGATCGCCGAGGAGATCGGCGTGAAGGAAAGCACGTTGGGGAACTGGGTCCATAGGTACAAGGACACGGAACGGGTGACCTCCGTTCCAACGGAGGATCGGGGGCCTGTGCCGTGGGACGAGCACCAGGAGGCGTTGGCCGAAAATGCCCGGCTGAAGGCCGAGGTCGAGTTCCTGGGAAAAGTCAGCGCCTTCTTTGCCGCGAAGCAAAAGTAGAGGATTTCTACGATTTCATCGAAGCGGAGAAGGCCAACCATTCTGTGGTGTGGCTGTGCCGGGCGTTGAGGATCTCCCGGGCCTCGTTCTACCGGTGGCGGACACCGGCCGAGCCCTCACCCCGGGCCGTCCGGCACGAGGAGCTGGTCACCGCGGTCACCGAGCTCTACACGAAAGAGGCAGGGCGCGCCGGCCGGGACCAGCTGACCCTGCTGCTCAACGCTGCAGGGACCAAAGTTTCCTCCCCGACCGTCGGGGCCATCATG
>NZ_SIHX01000025.1 GCF_004320525.1 Arthrobacter sp. S39 | reverse complement strand
CCTTCGGATTCTAGGCGTCCGCTCCACCCCGTCTAGCCCCTCCTTCGTCGGGGCCTGCGGCGCAGGAATTTCCCTCCGGCGCTCCTGCGTCGCTGATTTCCTCCGGGAATTTCGCGCACCTTGCCCTTTGGGTAGACAGGGCTCCGTCGGCCGCCGAGCAAGCGAGCTTGCCAGCAACCAAAAAACAACGGAGGAGAAGGGCAGTAGCTGGCACAGTTCCACAGCCTCCTCACCCCGAGTTGATGAAACAAGGAGAACCACCCCATGACTGCAATCGCAGAAAACCCCATCGCTACAGCCCCGACGCTGGAATGGCTGGACCCGGCCACGCTGACGGTGGACGTGAATGTCCGCAAGGACGCGGCCCTGACGCCTTCGTTCGTGGCCAGCATCAAGGAACATGGCGTGCTGGAACCGGTGATCGCCCACCGTCAGGACGATGGGACCGTGCACGTGCTGATGGGACAGCGCCGCACGTGCGCCGCCGTCGAAGCTGCCCGTCCCCTGATCCCGGTCATGGTCATGGACAGCCCCGAAGAAGCCCAACGGATCGTGACGCAGGTGGTGGAGAACATCCAGCGTGCAGCGCTGACCGAAGCGGATGAGGCCGACGCCTACCACCAGCTGTCCCTGATCGGTGTCTCAGCGGCGCAGATCGCCAAGAAAACCGGGCGGACCAAAACCACTGTTGAGGATGCCCTGAAAGCGAAGTCCACGGACGCGGGGACCGCCGCTCTGGGGAAGGGATGCACGATCGAGGAAGCACTGATACTGGCCGAATTTGAAGGGAACCAGGACGCTACTGAGGAAATCGAATCCGTACTGGCCGACGAGCCGGACCAGTTGCATCACGTGGCTCAGCAGTTGCGGGACCGCAGGGACCGAGCCGCCGCCCTCGCGGCCCTGATTGCCGAACTCGAAGCGGCAGGGAAGACCATTGTGGAGGACGCAGGGCACTACGCAGGGGAGAAAAGCCTGTACGTCTCCGCTGCCCGCCGCTCCGATGGGGAGGACGCAACCGAGGACGACGCTAACGCTTACATCATCACCAGCAACTGGCAGGGAGAACACTCCGCCAAACCGGTCATCACCGGGTGGGAAGCGCTGGGCTTCACACCCAAGCACGAGCGTTACGACGGCGGCAGCTCCGCGCAGAAAGGACCGATGACCGATGAGCAGAAAGCCGAACGAAAGACCCTCATCGAGAACAACAAACTGATGATTTCGGCGACGACCGTACGCCGGGAATGGGTCACCGCGTTGCTGGCAAAGAAGCAGGCTCCCAAGGGCTGGCAGTACCTCACCGTCCACGCCATCACCCACCACTCAGAAGTCGCCAGCGGCTACGACGGCGAAGTGGCCGCGCGCATGGCAGGAGCAAAGATCGAAGGGGAGAAAACGTGGGCGTGGAACCCGCTGAGGGAACACGTGGCCAAGACCACGACCCGACCCGAGTTCGCCTTGATCGCCCTGATCTGCGCCGGGTATGAAAAGACCATCGCCAAAGATTCATGGCGGGCACCGCACCAGTCCCACCGCGACTACCTGAACCAGCTCGTCACATGGGGTTACACCGCCTCGGAGACTGAACAGATCATCATCGACAGCGGCAAGTAACCACCACCGGGCATAGAAAAACCCCGGACCCTAGATGTTCGAAGTATCTAGGTTCCGGGGTTTCTTCTCCCCACAGTCTACCGGCCAAAACGGGAAAAACTTCAAGGCCCGCACGGGCAGGGAAACAGGGCATCGGAACCGTGAGAATCGCGGGCGGTCCGCCTCCCCAGGTGGCAGCACCCAGCGTGGTCACCAGAGACGGACCGCCGTTCCAACGCGGCCACCACCAGCCGTTCCGTGGGGACAGCGCAGCAGTTACCAGGCATGGGTGTCCCCACCCCGCTAGCTACTCAAACCCAAAGATGCCGGGGACGACATAGTGAACGTCCGTGGCCACCAGGTGCCGGCTGTCGCGGACCGTGGAGGGCCGGCTGTTAGGGCGGCTCTATTCCGAGGACCAGGAACGGGGCGGCTACACGCCGGAATCTGACGGCCTCACCACTGCCAGCGCTTACCCAAAAGTGATCAAAAAACCTCTAGATTGCTGACCAAAAGCCTACTTATTCAGTTGAATAATTGGTAGGATGGAGGTAGTAAGTCAAGCAGTCGAACGCAACTAGAACTCATACGAAACCAGGTACTGAAAATGACTTCCTCACCCACCGATTACACGGTCTACACCAAGCCGGAATGCCCCAACTGCGATAAGACGAAGGCGTACTTCGAGTCCAAGGGCATCACTTACACGGCCGTGGATATCACCGAGAACCCCGCCGCCCTCGAATACATCACCGAAGAACTTGGCTACGCCCAGGCCCCTGTGGTGATTAATAACCGCGACGATCAGGATCACTGGTCAGGGTTGCGCCGGGACAAGCTGGTCCAGGCTTCCATGAACCACAGCCAGGCAGCGTGAACACCATGGCTAACGCGCAGCAGGGGGAGCGGTTCCCGCTTAGCCCGCGACGGATCACCGACGCTGACTGGTTCGGCCTCGAAGCCAACCCGTCCGGCACCATTAACGTCCCCATCGAAAACCCGTACCTGGAACCGCCGGCGCAGACTTCGTCCAGGCTCCGCGAGAATGATCGTGAGTGCCAGCAGCACACACGCCGACACCAAAATTCCCGTCCGAAGGAGATCCGACATGACTGAATTCCACGACCAGCTCCGCGCCCGCGTCCGAGGCAGCTACACCCTGGAAGCCGGAACAGAAATGCTGATCCGCGCCTTCGGCGGCCGGTTCGCTGAACCCGGCAACCCGTGGATCGACGAGGACCCCATGAGCGGGAAAACGTGGATCGACTTCGGCGAGATCCCGCCCCATGTCGGCGCGCTCTCCGGTGGGGAACGGCGGTTCCTGATGCTCGCGGCGTCCGTGGCCGCCGACGTTCCGGTGGGTGTTGGCGAAATCCTTGACGGCCTGGACCGTCCCCTAATGGAGATTGCCCTGGCGGCGTTCGCCCACGCCTCCGGAAGTCACGGGCACTCCGGCCTCCAGTTCAGTGACGACGGCTTGTCCTTTGTGAGCGGGGACCGCCCCGGCACCTTGTACCCATGGCCGGAAGAGAAGACCTCAGGCTGACCATGACCAAGCCGACGTCGCACATCACCCCGTACTTCACGCAAGCCCAGGCCGACCAGGTACGCGCAGCCCTCCAAGCCGCCGGCCCCCTGGAAGGGTACGCGTCGCTCTCTGATTTGGTCGTGGCCGCGACGATGCGGGAAGTGAAACGTCTCCAGCGCAAACACAACGGCGGCCGCAAATGGGCCGACGTACCGGCCGGGTCGATGCGCCCGGGCCGGCGCACCCGCGCCGAAACCGCAGCCAGCGAGGACAGGCCGTGAGCCCCCACCGCACACGCCGCCGGAACGTTGGGATCCTTGTGGCCACCGTGGCCGCCGCCGTGTTCCTGACCGGCTGCAATCCATACGACAACAAACCACTCACCCTGGACGCCCGGGAAGTGCCCGAGGCGGTTCGATGCGAACCTACCGGCACAGCGTCCAAGCCTCCGGCTCTTGCCTACGACGTCGGCGGCCCGTACCTGGTGGAGAGCGTGGTGGATGGGGACACGATCCGGATCAGCTGCAACGGGACCTCCACGCGCGTCCGACTGGTGGGTGTGAACACCCCCGAGACCGTGAAAGAGGATTCCCCGGTGGAGTGCGGGGGTCTCGAAGCATCGGACTTCCTGCATTCGCAGCTCGACGGCGGCCAGGTGTTCCTGTCCGCGGATCCGGCCCAGGGGGAGAGAGACAAGTACGACCGCCTGCTGGCCTACGCCTGGACCACTGACGGTGCCCTGGTCAACCAGTCCATCGTGGAACTCGGCCATGGTGAGGCCACCGGTTACGGCAAGGACTACGCCATGAGCCGCACCTTTGAAGCGGCCGCGGAAAAGGCCAGGGCCAAAGCGCTGGGCTTGTGGGCCTGCCCGCCACCACTCGCACACGACCGTTAGGACCGGACGATGTTCATCTTTATCTTCCTCGCAGCTTTCGCGGCTGTGGCCCTGGCGGGCTGGATCATCTACGCACTCACCCACCCGGTCCAGGCCGGCCAAGGCATCCTGATCTTCCTGTGCAAAGCAGCCGGCGTGATCGCCCTGCTGTCCGCGCTTGGTTTCTGGTTCGGCCAGGGCTTCGCCCAGGCTATCCCCGGATTCCTTTTCATGGCCGGTTTCTTTTTTGCAGCCAACAAGCTCGAGCTGCGCTGGCGCAGCTGGTGAGTGCCCGATGAGTCCCGCCCCGGCAGAACGGTTCTGGGCCAAGGTCAGTAAGGGCCCGCGCCCGGGTGATTGCTGGCTCTACACAGCGGCCGTCTCTGATGATGGGTATGGCCGCTTTACCTTGAACGCTGATGGACGCACCCGGGCGGTACGCCCGCATCGCTTCGCGTTCCATCTGGTGCACGGGCTGCCGCTGGATTCCTTCGGGGATCTGATACATTCATGCGATGTGCCGATCTGCGTCCGGGCTACGACCGGCGCGGACACGCATCTGGTTCCCGGAACGAACCGTGAGAATATGGCAGACCGTCTGGCCAAGGGCCGGGACTCCAACGGATCGATGTTCCGCTGGCGCGGGCTCTCCCGCGCTCTCTTCGCTGACCGGTCCCGCCTGCTGCGCGATGAAGTCCGAGCCCACGGCTGGGACCGTGAGGAACGGATCCGGGCCCTGCTCACCGGGGCGGACCCCGACGCCCCCACACTCTTCTAGGACGCGGCACGCCAAGACGCAGATGGTCCCCGGCAGTAGTACTGCCGGGGACCATCGTTGCGTGCGGTGGTGCTTAGGCCGCCTGAGCCGTAGCGTGCGCTTCCTCGCCATGGGCAGCAGCGGGCGTGGCCTCGCTTTGCTCGGCCGCGTCGAGGTCGAGCAGTTTCTTCAGTTCGGCGCCGGAGACACCCAGGCGCGAGGCAACGGCTGACTTCGGTTCGCCGGCGGCGACCATCGCGGCCACCGTGCCGGCGGCGCTGCGCGTGGCCGCTGCGGCATCTTCATCGGCCTTGGCAATGATCGCGTCCGCCTTCGCCTGGGCATCAGCGCGTACCTGGTCGGCCTGTTCCTGCTGCTCGAAGAATTCAGCAGCGAGGTCAATGAGTTTTTCGTGGCGGGCAGTGAGCTCCTGGGCTTTCGCCCGTGCCTTCTCGCGTGCGGCCAACTGCTGTGCGGACTTCCTTGGTGCTGCCATGATCATGGGTCCCTCCCCCTGGGTGTTCCATGGGACAGACCTAACGGCTAGCGCAGTGACTGGCCCATGGCCGGCGTGGCCACCGGACCGGCCCTCGCTCTCGCTCGGGCTGGTCGTCTGCGGTTGATCCACTCGTGAACCAACCTACAGGACCGGACCTCACGATGCTCGGGCTGGTGCGTGGATCGGGGTTGTCCGCACCTGGACGGCTCCGAGAGAAACCAGGTCTCCGACCTGCCCACCTGTGGACAATCCCGATCCGCAGCGGTTCCACACAATCGAACGCGGCGGTGGATAACGAGAAGCGTGTTATCCACCGCCCATTCTCATGTGCAGAACCGCATCAAAGACTTGATGGCCAAAACAGCGAGCGATTGCCTTCTGATTTTCTCCCCTGTCGAAAGGCAAACACTCTCTGAATCTGTCACACCTCATGCATCATCGACGAGTGAGGTCCCTTGGCGGGTAGGGTGGGTTCATGATGACCGTGCACAAGCTCAGTGCCGGCGACGGATACACGTACTACACGCGTGAAGTCGCCAGTGGGGATGAGCTGCGCACGAAGGACCGTTCGCTGGGGGATTACTACACCGTGGACGGCAACCCGCCCGGTCTTTGGGGCGGCGGCGGTGCCGCACTCCTGGGCGTCACCGGCGCGGTCTCAGAGGCGCAGATGTCTGCCCTGTTCGGTGAAGGGCTGCACCCTGACGCCGCCGCGAAACTGGCAGCTGACCCGTCCGCGAAGGTCGCCCTGGGCCAGCGATACCGCAAGCCCACGCAGAAAGACAACGAGCTCCAGGCACGGATCAACACCGCCACCGGCGACTTCCAGCGCATGAATCACCGCGAGCCTGACGCGGATGCGAGGCGCCTGATCCGGACCAAGGAAGGCGCACAATACTTCCGCGAACTCAACGGCCGCAACCCTGGGGACAAGGAGGAACTGGGCAGGTTCATCACCGCCCAGACCAAACCCGGCTCACAGACCGTCGCCGGCTATGACCTGGTGTTCGCGCCGGCGAAGTCCGTGTCCCTGTTGTGGGCTGTCGGCGGCGAGGACGCACGCGTCCAGATCGAAGCCGCCCACCACGAAGCCATCGAAGAGACCATGGCATTCCTCGAAAAGGAAGCGACGTTCACCCGCCGCGGCCGCAACGGCGTCCGCCAGGAAGACGTCGAAGGCGGACTCGTCTACACCACCTTCCGGCACTACGACTCCCGCAGCGGGGACCCGCAACTGCACGATCACGTTGTGGTGTCGAACAAGGTCATGGGCGCTGACGGGAAGTGGTCAAGCCTCGACGGACGGCTGCTGTACCAGTTCAACGTCGCCGCGTCCGAGCATTACAACCGGACCGTCATGGAGAAGGTCTGCACCCGCCTGGGCATCGGAGTGACGACACGCAAAGTCTCCGGGGACCGGCCCGTGATTGAGATCGCCGGGGTGAACCTCGCCGCCATTGACGCGGGTTCCTCCCGCTCGGGGGATATCAAACCGGTGCTGGATCAGATGGTGCAGAAGTTCACCGAGGACCACGGCTACGCCCCCGACACCAAGGCGATGATCGCCCTTGCGCAGCGTGCGACCCTCGACACGAGGCCGGAGAAGAAGGCCGCACGCAGGCTCTCTGACCTGGTGACGGAGTGGACCGAAGAATTCTCGCAGGTCCCCGGCATGGCCGTGGGACCTGCCGCGGTGGAGAAGGCCCGGGCGCACCGGCACGACGCGCGCGATGCCGCCGAGCGCGAGGGCAAACCGTTGGTGACGCACGCTGACGAGGTGGACCCGGCCATCGAAGCCGCCGGTGTCATCCGTACCCTGGAGCGTAGCCGCGGCGTGTGGGGAGAACACCACATCGACGCCGAAACGCGCCGGCGGCTGGGGTCCAAGTTCGGTGAACTGCCCATCCCCAAGGACCTCATTGAACAGGTCAAGGCCCGCGCCATTGACCAGTTCTCACTCCGTATTACTGCGACCAACCCGGCCTCCGAGATTGAGGCTCTGCGGTTGCGGAACGGTGCCAGCCGGTACGGCAAAGTCCACTCCACCCTCTACACCTCCTCCGGTGTCCTGCACAGTGAAGACCGATTGCTGACAGCAGCCCAGCGCACCGTTATCCCCGCCGCAACACGGGACGCGTTTGAGCTTGCGCTGGCAACTCAGGACAAAGAATTTGATGCCGGGCAGCTGCGCATGGCCGGGGAGTTCGCGTGCAGTGACAAGCTCCTGGTGGTCGGTGTCGGCCCCGCGGGTGCCGGTAAGACTACGGCCTTGAAGCTCGCTGCCGACACGGTGAGGGAGGCCGGCGGCAAGGTGATCGGTCTTGCCCCTACTGCCGCCGCGGCAGCAGTCATGGGCAAGGAACTCGGAGCCAACGCCACCACCATTGACTCCTTTGTCCTAGGCCACAAGACGCAGAACCCCAACAGAGTGGCCCTGGCACCGGGGGATGTGATCTTCCTCGACGAGGCCGGCATGGTCGGCACGGAGTTGTTCGCCGCCGTCGTTACCGTCGCGGAACAGCACGGCGCTGTTGTCCGCGCTCTGGGGGATGACAATCAGCTCTCCGCCGTTGGTTCCGGCGGCGCACTGCGGTACTTGAAGAACACCGTGGGTGCGGTGCACCTGGAGGACCTGCACCGTTTCAGGAACGCTGACGGCACCCCCAACAACGCCGAGGCCGCCGCCACGTTGGCGCTGCGCGAACCGCCGGCTGTTGGTGAAGATGACCCGTGGGCCTTCTACCGCCAGAACCGCCGCGTGGTCGGCGGAGACATCGAAACGATGACCTCCCACGTCTACACGGCATGGGAGAAGGACACCGCCGCCGGTAAGCATTCGGTGATGATGGCGTTCGATAACGCCACAGTCACCGAACTGAACGCACGCGCCCAGGCCTACCGGCTCGGCACCGGCGCCCTGGCCGACGGCCCGGCCGCGGCACTGCGGGCCGGGCTCGCCGCCAGGGCCGGAGACGTCATCGTCACCCGGCAGAACAACCGCCGGCTGTCCCTTAACCGGGGCAAAGACTTCGTGAAGAACAACGACGTCTGGACCGTTGCAGAGGTCCACGGCGACGGATCCTTGACCGCCAAGCACCAGGGCCACGCCGGGACGATCACCCTGCCCGCACGGTACGTGCGGGAGAACACGATGCTCGGCTACGCCGCCACCATCCACCGCACCCAGGGCCTGACGTGCGACACCACCCACGCCCTGATCGGCTCCGGCCTTTCCCGCTCCCTGGCCTATGTCGCCGCGTCCCGTGGACGGGAATCGAACAACCTCTACGGGGTCGTCCAGGACGGCGAAACCCTGGCCGACGTGCTCCGGTCCGGGGCGGGAAACCACGACGGGAACCTCACCGCCCACGAACAGATCGACGCCGCCAGCGCAGCCGCCCGGGCACTACCGGACATGGTCAACGTCTACAAAGACATTGACGACCAGGCCAACGAGCTCCGGATGGCCAACACCGCCCGCAGCATCCTGGGTGAAGGTGCTGCGGAGCCTTTCATCGACTCGGACGCGTGGGGAGCGATCGCCACCCACCTGCGCAAGGCAGAGAACGAAGGCTTCAACCTCGCCCACCTCCTCACCGACGCCGCCCGGGATCCGTTCGAGGAATCCCAGGACGCCGGGGCCGTCCTGGCCTGGCGCGTGGAGGACAAACTGGACTACTGGCGCACCCGCGCCGAAGCACCCGTGCGCCGGCCCCTGGAAGCCGTCAGCGACGAAGCACTGACACGTCTCCAGCGCCGCGCAGCCGGTGAGCTGATCCGCGCCCAGGCCAACGCCGGCCAGTCCCAGACAGGCCCCGTAGCTGACCGCCGGGATCTGGCCCGGAACTGGCTGGCCGAGACCAAGGAAACCCCGTGGCAGTCCCGGCTTCACGGCCACGTCAGCGACGATGACCTTGACGCCCGGATTGCCCGCGCCAAGGAACAGCTCCGCACCGACGACACGATCAACGATTCCCCCGCGGCTGCGAAGGCCCGCTGGCTTGCCGGATCCCTGCAGAAGGAGAAGGCCTTGCGTGAGCTGATGCCGGAGCAGGTCCGCGCGGATGAAGCCTACGAACGCGGCGCGGTCACCAACTACACCCGGGACGAAAACGCCCCCCGGGTCCGTGCTGCTGACCAGATTCTCCGCCGGATCGAGGCAGAGCAGATGCTGCGCCGCCGCTTGCCCGAGCCCGTCGCCGCGGCCACGGCCCCGGCCCCGGATGGTCTGCCGGCATGGATGGCTCCGGCCGACGTCATCACCCATAAGGACACGCCGGTCCTGTGGCGCAAGGAGCTCGAAGGACGGCGGGAGGTCATGGGCCAGGAAGTCAACCGACTCGGATCCCAGCTGGCCGCAGAACCGCCGGCCTGGGCCGAAGCCCTCGGACCGGTCCCCTCAGACACGCAAAAGCAGCAGCAATGGCGGGACCTCGCCGTGGAGGTCAAGACCTTCCGTGACACCTACCGGATCCCGGAGACGGAAACGAAGGTCCTTCCCGAGGAGTACACCGAAAAGGGAACCGGTGCACAGCTGGCCGCCCGCGTCACCGCCATGCACAAATACTCTGCCCAGACTGCGAAGGAACCCCTGTCCGCCGATGACGCGAAGCTGATGGCCGAGGCCGCAGAGGTCCAGGCCACGGTAGCCACCGAACCGACACCGGCAGAGCGCGTCGTGGACGTGCTGCGTGCGGAACGCTCACAGGACGTCACCCTGACCCCCGAGCAGGAACGCGCCGAACACGTTGCTGGTACGGCCCGCAAGGTCCGTGAAAACCTGGACGCCCGCCCGGGTGCACCGGCACCTGAGCAGGCCCCGGAAGCCGTCAACGAGGCGTTGAAAGACATTGCCTCACGCCGCGAGGAAAACCGCTCCGCTGGAGAGACTGCTGGCGGGGATGCCAAGAAGTCATGGCAGGAACGGTTAGCCGCAGCACAGGTGAAGCAGCCTGCGGCCAGCAATGACTTTGCCGAGAAGCTGGCCCAGATCCGCAAGGCCCAGGAAGACCAGGCCGCGGAGGAAGCACAGCGTAAGGCTGCACGCCGCGGACCCGCCGCCGGCCCGGACCAGGGACGCCGCGGCCCCACCCTGTAGGGCGCAGACCCGTTCGACGGCACCGGCCCGCGGTCGGCCCGGAATAACTGACCCCGAGGGAGGATGACATGACGCGAGGGCACGAAGAGGCAGATCGTCAGCAGGACGCAGACCGGGGGAGCGATCAGGACGTCATAGCAGAGGCCCTGCGGCTGCTGGCCGAACTGGACAACACGCCCCTGACCCACATGACCCCATTGTTCTACCAACACGGATTCGAAGAGTTACGGATGATCACCGGCGACCTGCTCCGGGTCCTCGGACACGACCCGGGCGAGTAGCCAGCCCTGATTCGTGGAGCCCAGGCTGTAATAGTCCAAAGTACTCTGGACCATTACAGACCTGACGGGTCAGCACGTACGTTGCGACGAAGTGGCGTAGTAATTGTCCCCGAGTCCACTACCTTCCGATGAGGGCGCTGTCGGCCGGCGGGCGGACGGCCTGCGGGTCTGCATCGATGCTGTAGATCGTTTCGAAGCGGTCGGTCAGCCTGGTGATGTCTTCAAGGGTGATGTTGATGAACGCTGACCGTTTCTTCAGGTGCAGGACGAGTTCAGTCTGCGGCCACAGCAGCTGGTCAACGTACGTGTTGAACGATCGTCCGCTGGCTCTGGTGTAGTCCGCCAGGGCCTTCTGGTCTGTGATCCTTCGACCGTAGGTGAGCTCGATGTCGACGTCCCCCAGGGGGTCAATCTCTGGGCTGAGATAGCTCCCGAAGACCCTGAGCGTATTGATAAACGTCGGATTTCCCGGGTCCGCGTTGTAGTCCCGCGCGCGTTCCAGCAACCCGGTCACGAGCCGGTCTGCGGTCTTTCTGCTGATCGGCTTTCCGAAACTTGCCATCGCCAAGGCATTGCCCTGGATGGTCGTGTCCCACCAGACGTCCCCATCGTTATCGACCCGGATCTTCTCCAGATACCCGGCAGCTTCCAAACCCGCAACGACTGCCTCAAGTTCAAATTCCGTGCCGTCGAGCAGGTCTGCGACAACATCAGCGACCCCTTCCCGGCCCCTGAACTTGCGGGCAATGGCCCGGGCCAACTCGGCCGGCAGCCCAGCGATGGAATCCGTTTTTGAAACCCTCATGACCAAAGTTTAGGCATTCCCAGGGCCACCCGGTGACGAGGTTCTCCAGTCCCATTGACATGGGAACAACGGTGCATTGGTGTACGTTGCAGTCTCGTCAGAAAGAACATCGTAGAAAACGTCAGAAATGAGAATCACCTAAAGTGGCAACCGATTACGACGAAGTCCGTTCCGACGTCAAAGAAACCCAGGACCGTTCCCTGGAGGCATTGCAGTCCGAGAATGCCCCGGATGCCCGCAGCGTCGTCAACGAACTGGACCAGGCCGACGCACTCGATGAAGGCCTCACCCCCGGGGGAGAGATCATCGCCGAGGAACTCATCGTCCAGGTCATTCCCCAGGCCGCGGACGAGTTCACCTGCTACTCCTGTTTCCTCGTCCGGCACCGGTCCCAACTCGCACGGGAAGCTAAGGGCCATTCGTACTGCCTCGAGTGCGAGGGTTAACGGCTCCATAAAGCTCTGCACTGTCCAGGCAGTGTCTGGGCAATTGGGTACAGTCGCTGCCCGCCCAGAGGCGCAGCGGGAGTGGGGGAGCCCGGGCGGACCGGACGCACCTCCTGGGCGCAGCAACCAACCTGATATCGTGAGATTCACAAGGTTCACAGGATTCATAGACATTCACAGGAGCGCTCATGGAAAACCCGTTTCGCCCGACAGCAGGGGCGACGCCGCCCGATCTGGTCGGCCGCGGGGGAGTGCTGGACGAGTTCGCATACGGCCTACGTCTCGGTTCGGGCGCCCCGGGTCTCTTGACCATCTTCACGGGAGCCCGGGGTATCGGCAAGACCGTCATGCTGGGCGCCGCCGAAGATCTCGCCATAGCAAGTGGCTGGGCGGTAGTTTCCGAGACAGCTACCGGAGGATTCCTGGGCCGCATTGGTGAAGCGATGCGACGGCTGACCAATGAACTGGGCGACGGACCCACCGGCCGGCGGGTCACCGCGCTGTCAGTTGCCGGCTTCGCCGTCACGACCCAGCTCGCTCCTGAAGAACAGGTTGACTGGCGTGTCCGTGGTGCGCAGCTTCTCCGTCTGTTGGCACAGCGCGGCACCGGCCTGGTCATCACCGTAGACGAGATCCATGCCGCTGATCGGCGGGAACTGTCCCAACTCGCGGCCGACGTGCAGCACTTCATCCGAGATGGGCTGCCCATCGGACTCATCTTTGCCGGATTGCCGGCCGCAGTCTCCGATTTGCTGAATGAAGGGGTCGCCACGTTTTTGCGTAGAGCGGACCGGATCGACCTCCACGCAGCTTCGATCGCTGAAGTCGAACGCTCCTTCACCGAAACATTTGAAGGGGCAGGTAAGACTCTCAGCCCCGAACTGGCCAGGAGCGCTGCCGAAGGCACCGGCGGCTACCCTTTCCTGATCCAACTGGTCGGCTACTACCTCTGGCAGGAAGCGGAGAGCGGCCTTGGAATCCTGGATGCCGCAGCAGTGGACCGGGCAGTCGCGGCCGCCCGCCGCCGAAACGAACGCGTGGTCATCGAAGCTGCACTCTCAACAACATCCGGGAGAGATCGAGACTTCCTCCAGGCCATGGCCGAAGACTCGGCTCCTTCGTCCACCACAGACATCGGCAAAAGGACCGGAATGCGGCCCAACGCTGTGGGAAACTACCGAACCCGACTGCTGGACGCCGGGCTCATAGAACCTGCAGGCCACGGACTTGTGGACTTCGCAATCCCAGGACTACGCGAATATCTGACATCGCGCCCTGCACAGCAGTAGAAGCCCCGCTTGTCCGGCCCCTAGTGGCCGGGGTGCTTCATGACAAATCGTTCCAAGAGGCCGCCGGCATGGTCGACACGAGCCACGCACCCACCATTTACAGGGAACTCCAAGGGAACTCCAAGGTTCACGTACGCATAATGTACCGAAGCTCCGGTCAACCGCTATTTGACTGGAGCTTCGCCAATGTGAGAGTTTCCCGGTCGCACCGGGCTCCTTTACTGCGGCCATCGATGGCCGGCCGCATAGGCAGGCGCCCAAAGCTTAGGGATACGGTCCTCGTTGCTGGCGGCCCAAGTCTTCTGTCAGATCTGAGTCTGAGACTGTCTACTCAGGGAATGCAGGAACCGTCGTAGGACCATATTCTGAGGATGTTTGACCCGGCTGCCTGACGTCCAGTTGGGGTGTAGTTGAATCTGACCGGAGCCCGAAGGGACAGTCCTCGGCAAGGCCTGCTGCCGGGATCTGTAAAACTCGCATAGCTGTGCGTGGAGGTCGAACTAGGGACGGGTGGGATTCTGCATGCACCTATGAGTCAGCCGACATGGGCTCCTGAAAAGGCCCCTGCCAGGTGTGGCGAGGGACGTCAGGGCGAAACCTTCACGAGATTAAGATGCGCAAGAAATTGCCATCTCGCCCTGACTCTAGCCACCGACGAATCAAGCTACACGACCGGCACTTATCACCTGATCGGCAGTGGGCTATTAAGCTCCTCGCAGAACCAGCGGTACTTGGACCAGGGTACTTCCACGGCCCCGGCAGCGGGAATGTCCCTAACGCACTGGAGGCGCCGCCATGACACCGAAGGTCGGGCAGCCCAGTGGCTAGTCAGTTTCGATGACCCGGCGCTGGCCATCGGCCAGAACACTTGCGGAGAGGACGCGGTAACCGGGGAGGTTGAAAGATGCTTGTGGCAGCGTCAAGCGCCACCCCAGTAGGCTCATTCAAGGCTCGTGGTCCTGTCCCTGATTGAATGCTAGATACACTCATCCCACCAGGAGTCACCCTAGTGGGCAGGCTCGTGACTTTCTCGGGAGCGGGTTCCACCTTCTGCACAGACCTATGAGAATCATTCGTGGTTCATGGACTGCTACAGCCTCATTGTCCACTCTGATTCTGGAAGCCAAATTAGGAATTGTTCAACACGTCGCAGCTTACCGACGCTCCCTTGGCGCGATCTGCTTTTGCCCGTGCTCGGGGACGGAAGGCGAGCTGCGCGTGCCAGCTATCGTCTGCAGCGGCGTTGTCCTCCTGGGCCCTAGCGCTGATGTAGGCAGCAATCATTCCTGACAAGCCGCTTCCAAACATCATGCCGCTTGGCTGGGACCTGGCGCTTGAATCGTCCGTTGACATGTTCGGCTCTTTCTGCCAAATAGCTTACCGAAGCGCCAGCAAGAGGTGCCACTGTGCGCCTCCTTCAGCCTATCTAACTAATGGCCGTTAGGTAAGAGGTGGTGCTGATTTGTCCCGTTGTGGGACGTCCATAGAGGAGCAAATCGGCCGCCATGCTTTCTATCGGCGAATGGACTACTTCCGCAGCGGAGCACACGAACCCCGGCAGCAGATTCTTCCGAGGCTTGGTTTGGGCCTCCATATCGAAATGAAGGGGTGCTGCAAAATCAGCCCGTGAAGGTCCGGGTGTTCGGAAATCGCCTTGCCTGGTTTCCGTTCCTAACGTGCGATTTCGCCTGTCACGACTCTTCTCGGGCGGTCGTCTTGGTTCTCGGTTGTCCTTCGGGGGGCCTTAGATTCTGCCGTTGTTCCCGGAGGCCCCTGTCAGGCGACCTGTATGGAGCGGATGGAGTTTCCAAAACGCACGCGGTCGATGGTAGTCGTGGCCGTAGAGGGGTCGGTGGCTGCCCCGAAGGTAAGGAGTAGTGGTACGAAGTGATCGGCGGTGGGGTGGGCTATTCGGGCGCCGGGTCCTTTGGCGGCGTAATCGGTGAGTGCGTCGATGTCTCCGTGGATGATGGCGTTGTTGGCCCACTCATCGAAGGCTCGGGTGTATCCGATAAGTCCCGGATTGCGCATCACCGCAAAGCTGTGAGTCATGAATCCGGAGCCGATGATCAGCACGCCTTCTTCGCGGAGCTGCTTCAGGCGCTGACCGAGTCTCAGTAATGTTTCGGGGTCCAGGCTTGGCATGCTGAGTTGCACAACGGGGACGTCGGCGGCCGGGTACATCGCCATCAGGGGGATGAAGGCGCCGTGGTCCAGTCCCCGATTGGCGTGGTGGTGGATAGCGGTGGTGTCCGCCAGGGTCCCGGCGATGCGCCTGGCCAGCGTGGTGGCATCGGGGGTGGGGTACTTCACGGTGTAGTAGCGGGGGTGGAACCCTCCAAAGTCGTAGTAGAGGGGCGTCCCGGTATGGATGCCGGTGATCGCAAGTGGTGCGTTTTCCCAGTGGGCTGAGACGATCACGATCGCACGGGGTTTGGGCATGGACTGGGACCAGGTGAACAGGTCATTCAGCCATTCCGGGTCATCGAGCGTGGGCGGGGCGCCGTGGCTGACGAACAGTGACGGCAGCGGACCGTCTTCAGGCTGCCACGGTTTCTGCGCCTTTGCTCGGGGCAGGACGCGGGTGAGTAGGTCATCGTAAGCGCCGGCGGGCCTTGCCGGGTTGAAGGGATCGGTGGTGGCCATGAAGATGACTCCTTCGGGAATCTGCTGCTGGTACTACTGCTCGTGGGTGCGTTAGAAGGCCCAGGCGCCGTAGCGCGCGGCGGCGACGATGAGGACCAAGGCGCCGAGGATAATGTTGATGACTGCCATCTGCTTCTCGCCGCGCTTGAGGTGGGTGATGATCGCGCCGATCATCACGACAGCCAAACCGGTGGCGGCCACGGGGACAAGGAAGGTGGCAATGCCGGTCACGGCGGGAAGGATCAGGCCGAACGCGCCGAGGACTTCTGCAAGACCGATGGCCTTGATGGCGCCGGAGCTGAAGTCTTCGGTCCAGCCCAGGCCGGAGGCTGCGAGCTTTTCCTGCGGCTGGGCGATCTTCATGGCGCCGGCGGCAAGGAATGCAAGGGCGAGGGCGGAAGCGATGATCCAGAGGGTGATGTTCAAGACGGGTTCCTTCGGTGCGTTGGATAAGGGTTTGTCAAAGCGCCCCGAATTTCAGGTTCACTTCAATCTTGAACTAAACAATAGGTTCAGTCAGTTCAATATGCAAGTAAAATCCAATAAACTTAACTTCAAGATTGAACTTGACACTGGGTATGCTCGTGTTATGGAAAAAATAGTCGGCAGTGAATTATCAGTCCCCGGCACCAGGGAGGCGCCGCAGGCCGCGACCCGGTGGCTCGATGAGGAAGAGCGGGCCACATGGGTTGCTTTCGCCAGTGTTCTACTTCGGCTTCCCGGAGCCTTGGATACTCAGTTGCAGCGGGACGCGGGCATTAGCCATTTCGAATACATTGTCATGTCATCCCTATCCGAAGCGCTCAATCGGACGCTCCGTATGAGCAATCTGGCCGTCATGGCCGAATCCGCACTGCCCCGTCTCTCCCAAGTCGTAGGCCGTCTCGAAAAGCGTGGCTGGGTTAGCCGGACCTCGGACCCCACCGACGGACGCTCTACCCTGGCAACGCTCACCGAACAAGGGTGGAACAAGGTCGTGAAAACAGCACCAGGGCATGTCGAAGAGGTCCGCAGACTCACGTTCGACCCACTCACCAAGGACCACCTGAAGCACCTCAACGAGATCAGCCGCCGCATCATGGCTACGATCGACCCGGAAGACCGCTGCCTCCGGTTACCCTTCGTTGAATAGACATCTACCAACTGACAATTTCTGACAGACACTCCGAAATAGCTCGTCGCTTCTCGACAAAAAAGGACCCGACTGCTAGCGAATCGCCGGAACTGTTACGCGAGCAGCCTTGGCTCCCAGCAGTTCAACGAGATTACGGAGGGCTCCGCACCCGGTGGGCTACTAGAGCCCTGAGGTGTGCGCCGCCGGCTCGTGTTACTGGGGACCTGGATACGCGCCGCTCCCGGTCTATCGTTTTAAGGCCCCGCGTTACTCAGGGAAACGGCGGACGAAGCAAGCCTGACGTCAAGCCTTCCGCGGGATCGTTTCCCAGCTGAATGATGCGGTTGTTCTGGTCCACGTGTACCACGCTCGGCTCGTGTGTCTTGGCTGCCTCAGCGGTCATCGCCGCATTAGTAAGGAGAATGACAATGTCGTTCGTTCTCCTGGACCAGGTGGGCCGCCGGTCCGTTGATGCCGAACACTCCTGAGCCGCGTTCGCCGGCAATGGTGTAGGTCTCCAGGCGGGAGCCGTTGGTCACGTCCACTATCGATACCAGTTCGCCGGGAAGGATGTCTACAGCATCAAGCAGATCCAGATCAACGGTGACCGAACCTACGTAGTGCAGGTCAGCATGCGTGATTGTGGCCCGGTGAATCTTGGACTTAAACATTGTTCGATTCATACGAAGCTCCAGTAGTGAAACAAATATCAGGGTGAGCTATACCGCTTCGGCACGAGCCGAGTTGCAGGATCCGATGAGTATGATCTAAGCCGCTGGTGGGGGACGAGTATCCCCTGGCCAACCATTTTCGCGGAGCATCAGTACTGGAGATGTAGTACCAACAGCTCGTGCCTGTAGTGGAGCAAGAACTCGTGGCGGTAATGAAGACCAACCCAAGGGGATGAGGAAATGGCGTCGATGTTGATGGCTTCTCGGGGTGCCGGGGTTTTCTCTGCATAGGGAGCCTGATCCGCCACTCTCGAGCGCGATGGGTTCTGCACAGTGCCGTTGGGCAAAATTTGACGTCGGGGCATGGTCTTTTCTCTCATTAGAAGGCGCGGAGGATGTCTTCGACGCGGGTTTTGGCGTCGCCGAAGAGCATTTGGGAGTTGTCGCGGTAGAAGAGGGGGTTTTGGACGCCGGCGTAGCCGGCGGCCATGGAGCGTTTGAACACGATGACGTTCTCTGCTTCCCAGACCCGGAGGACGGGCATCCCGGCGATCGGGCTTCCCGGGTCTTCGGCAGCTGACGGGTTCACGGTGTCGTTCGCGCCGATCACGAGGACCACGGAGGTGTCGCCGAGGTCGTCGTTGATTTCGTCCATTTCCAGGACGATGTCGTAGGGGACCTTGGCTTCGGCGAGGAGCACGTTCATGTGTCCGGGCAGACGCCCTGCGACCGGGTGGATGCCGAACCTGACGTTCACGCCGCGTTCGCGGAGCTGGTGTGCGAGTTCCGCGACAGGGTATTGGGCCTGGGCCACGGCCATGCCGTAGCCGGGGGTGATAACCACGGACGAGGCGTTGGTCAGCATCTCCGCGGTGGCCTGGGCGGTGATTTCGCGGTGCTCGCCGTGGTCCGTGTCCCCCTTGCTGGCGGGGGCGGCGATCCCGAACCCGCCGGCAATCACGGAGATAAAGGACCGGTTCATGGCCTTGCACATGATGTAGGACAGGTAAGCACCCGAGGACCCGACGAGGGCGCCGGTGATGATGAGCAGGTCATTGTTGAGCAGGAAGCCCGCGGCCGCGGCGGCCCAGCCGGAGTAGCTGTTAAGCATGGACACGACGACGGGCATGTCCCCGCCGCCGATGGACGCCACCAGGTGCCAACCCAGCCCCAAAGCCAGGATGGTGACAACAATGAGGAGCCAGAGCTGGGGGTCGTTGACGTACCAGACGGTCAGGGCGACGAACGCGGCCAGCGCCCCGAGGTTGATGACGTTTTTGCCCGGCAGCATCAGGGGCGTGGATTTCATCCTCGCGGAGAGTTTCAGGAACGCCACGATCGAGCCGGTGAACGTCACCGCGCCGATGAACACACCAATGAAGACTTCGGCATGGTGGATCGCTGTCAGATCCGGAGACAGGGCCGGGGCTTCAAGGTGCCCGTTCCAGCCCACCAGGACCGCGGCGAAACCCACGAAGCTATGCAGCAGCGCGCTTAGTTCGGGCATCCCGGTCATTTCCACGACGCGGGCGCGCCAGAGCCCGATCGCCCCGCCCACCAGCACCGCGGCCACCAGCAGCACCAGGCCGGTCAGTCCATGGCGGGTGCCCCAGTCACCCTGCACGGTCAACCAAACGGTGGCGGCGAGGGCGATGACCATCCCGCTGATGCCGTAGATGACCCCGGCCCGGGCCTTTTCGTGTTTGCTGAGCCCGGCGAGGGACAGGATGAACAGCAGGCCCGCGACGATGTAGGCCGCTCCCGCGATGGAGTCGGCGGTCACCGGACAGGAGACGGTGTCAGACACAGTAAAGCTCCTCGTAAGTGTTGCGGCTGCTGCTTCGGTGATCGCGTTCATGAACGTGCCTTCCCGGCCGAGAACATCGCGAGCATCCGGCGGGTGACGGCGAAGCCGCCGAAGATATTAATGCTGGCCAGCAGCACCGCGACCGCGGCAAGGACCTGCATCACGGCGTTCTCGGAGGTGACCTGCAGCAGCGCCCCGACCACGATGATCCCGGAGATCGCGTTCGTGACAGACATCAGCGGGGTATGCAGCGCGTGGTGGACTTTCCCGATGACGTAGAAGCCGACCACGATCGAAAGCATCAGCACCGTGAAGTGCTGCGGCAGCGGCGCCGGAGCGACCGCGTTGATCCCGAACAGCACCGCGATGCCCGCGGCAAACAGCCCGGCCTTACCGGCAGGGCTGAGCCCGGCCTTCTTCTTCGGCGCAGTGCTTTCCACTGCCGGGGTCGTGGTCTTGGCCGCGGGTGCGGCGGAGACCTGGACCGGGGGCGGCGGCCACGTCTTCTCACCATCCCGCACCACCGTCACCGAACGCTGCACCACGTCGTCGAAATCGATCCGCAACACCCCGTCCTTCTCCGGGGTGAGGAGCTTGAGCAGGTTCAGCAGGTTCGTCCCGTACAACTGGGACGCCTGGGCCGGCAACCTCGCCGGAAGATCCGTGTACCCCAGGATCACCACACCATTATCAGTGACCACGCGTTCGCCGGCGACGGAGCCTTCCACGTTCCCGCCCTGCCCGGCAGCCATGTCCACGATCACACTGCCGGACTTCATACCGGCAACGTCCTCGGCGGTGAGCAGCTTCGGTGCCGGACGCCCCGGGATCAGGGCCGTGGTGATGATGATGTCCACATCAGCGGCCTGCTCCGTGT
>NZ_SIHX01000024.1 GCF_004320525.1 Arthrobacter sp. S39 | reverse complement strand
TCTCCCGAAGGAGTGAGGAAGACCACGGTGTGCGTCGGCAAGCGGGGCATCGACACGGGCGAACTGGTTCTTAAGGTGCACGGCGCAATGGGGTTCACGTGGGAGATGGGCCTGCACTACTACCTGCGCCACATGCTAATGGCGCAAGAGATCATCGGCGGACTGCGCAACCGTCTGTGAGCTGCGGGTTCGGGATGGCTCTGAGCCCGGAGCGATCCCGAACCAGCCGTTCACAAATTTCATTTGACCAATCGGTTGGTTGATCAACGGTTTTTACGACTTATGAAGTGTGGACTGAATGATTGAGTTTTTGGTCCCGCCAAACTGCCCGTTGCGGCCATCCTGGCCCGACACCTGACCGGTTCCCTACGAGGACTCGGTCAAGGGCGCCACCTCAACCCGGAGACGGGTCCCGACCTATGCGAGTCACTTATGTCATATGAATGCATTCTGCTGGAGAAAGATGGGCCCGTTGCGTGGATAACGCTCAACCGGCCACAGCGCCTCAACGCGATGAACGATCAACTGTTGGCCGATCTTGATAATGCGCTGCAGAGCCTGCGCGGAACGGCGAATCGGTTAGTAGTCATACGCGGCGCCGGCCGCGCCTTTTGCGCGGGATACGATGTGGCTCCCGATGCCGAAGAGATCGGCTACGCATCAGCCCGCGGGCCCGTGCAAGACCGCGACAGGCTGTTGTCCAATATCGAACTGTGGACGCGGATATGGCGCCATGAGCAGCCGATCATCGCCGCAGTCCACGGGCACTGCATCGGCGGCGGTACGCAATTGGCATCCCTATGCGCCATAACGATCGTCGCCGGGGATGCATCGATCCAGTCGTCTCCATCGCTGCCGATCGGTGGCGGATACCTGTCTCCGCTCTGGGTGCACCTGGTGGGGCCAAAACGAGCGAAGCTCATGTCCTTCGACGCAGGCCGACGCATCTCGGGCACCCAGGCCGTGGATTGGGGATGGGCCACAGAGGCTGTCCCGGCGGACCAACTTGAGACGTACGTCCGAGAGTTGGCCTATTCGATAGCAAGGACGCCGGGCAACCTCCTCCGCTTAAAAAAAGAGGCGATCAATCGAGTGGTCGAAATGGACGGACTGCTGACCTATGCGCGAACCGGAGCCGAGACCGATGCACTGCTTCACCTCACCCCGGAGGTCACTCTCGCCCAAGCCTGGATCAAAGAACTTGGACTCAAAGGTGCGATCCAGCGGTTCCGTGACAACGGGCTGCCAGACATAGAAGACGCGCAGTGAACACACTGCCACAATATTCGGATCTTCCGGAACTTGGGGGCCTCGACGTCAGGCATTCCTGGAACGTTCTGTCATCGCCCATAGGGACTCTTTCGTTCGTTGAGCCAGACGATGTGACACGCGCCGCTCGACTCGTCACCACAGGCACCACAATACCCCTGAACCTGCCCATCAACGCATTCGATCCACCGCTCTTCGGGCGGTTGCCAATGACCCATACGGTGTTGCAGCCGAGCGTCAACGAGGCCGAGGACCTGATCGATTCGTTCAACCCACAGGCCTCATCCCAACTTGACGGCCTTGCGCACATTCGTGCCCGTGAGTTCGGCTACTTCGGCGGACTCCTTGAGCTATCCCAAGCCCGTGAGCGAATTGGTATCCAACATGTCGCATCGCGAGGCATCGCCGCCCGCGGTGTTCTGCTGGATCTCGCTGAACGCGACATCAGCGAAGGCATGTCGCCGTTCGATGGGCGAATGTACGACACCGGATTCCTCAACGACGTGGCCGAAGCGCAGGGGGTTGAAATCCGAGCAGGCGATGTTCTGCTCATTCGGACGGGGTGGGCGTCCAGCTATTTGCAGCACTCGGTGTCCAATCGGATAGCCCCCACGAGCTGGAACGGTCTGAGAGCAGATGAGACCATGGCCGCATGGCTCTGGGATCACCGAATCGCCGCGGTGGGAGCCGACAACCCCGCCGTGGAGTGCGCACCCGGTGCCCGCGAGATCGGTTCTCTGCATCGTCGCCTCCTGCCTGCGCTCGGAATGTCGATGTTCGAGCTGCTTGACTTGGATAGACTCAGCGAAACTTGCAAGCGCCTGGGGCGATGGGAATTCTTCTTCGTCTCCGTACCACTGCATGTCGCGGGAGGTGTCAGCTCGCCCGCCAATGCGATGGCGATCCTCTGACTTAGTTGAACGCCCCCAGCCCGCGGCAGATCCGCGCGGGCCCTCAACGTCTGGAAGGAAACACAATGCCCGTTGAAACGTCATGGTCTGGATCGACTGCGATCCTGACACTGAGTAGCCCGCCTGTAAATACCGGAGATGCCACGCTCCGCCGTGACCTTCGAGACGCTCTCCTCAGCGCCGCGGCTGTTGCGGACCTCAGCGGCGTGGTAATTGAATCGTCGGGACGCCACTTCTATGCAGGGTCGGACATTAGTGAGCTTGACCGCCCAATCGAGGAGCCGCAATTGACGGGCGTTATTGCTGTCATCGAAGCGATGCCAGTGCCCGTCATCGCGTCAATCAATGGGCTTGCACTCGGTGGAGGGCTCGAGCTCGCGCTCGGCTGCGACGCGCGTATCGGGGACACTAGTGCGGTAGTGGGGTTCCCCGAGGTGACACTCGGCATGATCCCAGGCGCTGGAGGTACCGTCCGAGCTGGACGTCTCATCGGTCCTGCCGCCGCGATCGATCTCGTCGCATCGGCGCGGCGCGTGGACGCCGGAGAGGCAAAAGAACTGGGAATACTCGACCAGGTCGTCGAACCTGGCATGCTGCGCGATGCTGCCACCGAATGCGCTTCCACAATGGGCGTCAAGCGGCGTATCCGTGATCTACCGGTTCCCGAGTTCGATCCGGTAGCCCTAGACGGCGTGGCCCAACGCGCTGCTGGGCGCGCACGACCGAATGTGCTCGAAGCCATCGCCATGGTGTGCCGCGGCCTCACCCTCGGAATGGACGAGGCGCTTGCGGAAGAGCGAGCAATTTTCAACCGACTTCGACATAGCCGTGAGGCAGCGAATCTCCGCTATTTGTTCTTCGCCAAGCGGACGGCTGCCAGAGACCTGCGCACCTTGGAGAGTGGAAGAAAAATCGATCGGGTCGCAGTGGCCGGGGCCGGCACAATGGGTGCGGCGGTCGCGCGGCTCTTCGACGCTTACGGATTTTCCGTTACCGTCTTCGACCTGGACGAGTCCGCTTTGGGGCGGGTGGCGGCAAGGAGCACGATTGTAACCACGAACCAGCTCGGCGATCTCGCCGATTCTGATCTCGTCATCGATGCGATATTCGAGGACATGCGGGTTAAGCGGCAGTTCTTCACAGATTTGGAACCGCTGGTATCCGATGAGGCTATATTCGCCAGCAACACGTCGTATCTCGACCTCGATCAGATTGCCAGCGTTCTTAAGCGTCCAGAACGGTTCGCCGGGTTCCATTTCTTTAACCCGGCTGAGCGCAACCCGCTGGTCGAGGTGGTGCGTGCGGAATCCTCGAGTGACGGGACCCTCCGGACACTCGGAGCGCTGGCACTCAAACTCGGAAAGACAGTGATTCCGGCGCGTGTGGGGGACGGATTCGTTGCCAACCGTGTCTACGCGGATTACCGCTGCCAAGTCGAGTTCCTGATGGAGGACGGGGCGAGTCCGGAGGAAATCGATGCGGCGATGCGCGACCTTGGTCTGCCGATCGGTCCTTTCGCGGTAGGGGACATGTCAGGCCTTGATATTGCGTGGGCGCGCCGGAAGCGTCTCGCCGCGACCCGGGACCCCCGTCAACGCTATGTCACTGTCCCCGATACGCTCTGCGAACTCGGCCGTTTTGGCAAGAAGACGGGCGCCGGTTGGTATCGCTATACCGACGGTGCGGCTCGAGGGACCCCTGATCCCCAAGTAGCCACAATCATCGATGCCGCCCGTGCTGAAAAGGGAATCACGCCGCGGGCGATCACTGCCCGGGACATCCAATTCAGGGTGCTCGGATCGATGCTGTGCGCGGCGGCGGTTCTGCTGCGCGCCGGCGTTGCCGCCCGCGCCAGCGACATCGACGTCGCTTTGACGGAAGGCTTCGGGTTCCCCCGTTGGCTCGGCGGCCCCATTCGCTACCTCTCAAGCTTCAACGAAGAGGAAATCGTTCGCATCCTCAAAGCCGTCTTTGAATCCGACCCGATGGTGTTCGCCATCGCAGAACCAGCTCTTCTGGGTGACGTGCCTGAGGACATACGCATCGCTCTCGATGCCGTCAGAACGCCGGATCCCTAATGTCGGTGGCGCTGATGCTCCAATGGCCCCGTCGGGAAACGACGGAGCTTTGAGCACGTTTGCCCCTGAGGATTACGCCTCGGAGGCCTAAGCTCGACGAAGAGTGGAATTGTCTCGATTTTGATGCTAATCTAACAACCAGTCGTTTGGTGGATTGTTTTTCGAAACCTCACGAAACGACACTTGACAACGGTGTCTAGCTCCGTGGAGGAAGCGCATATATGGAACCCTTTGACGTTATCGTCTCTGGCTACGGCCCGACCGGGCAGGCTTTTGCATCGTTGCTCTCTCGGCTCGGCCATCGTGTTTGTGTCATCGAACGGTGGCCCTCGTTGTATGGACTTCCGCGCCTCTGCACCATTGACGGGGAGTCAGCGAGGATTGTCCAGGCCGCCGGCAACGTCGATGAGGCACTTCGCGACTCGCACCAACTCAAGCGCACCCTGCTTCTGAACGAGGACGAACAACTCATTCTGAAAATGGACCACGATCGGATGGCGATCAGTGGGTACCCGAGCCATATTTCGATGTACCAACCCCACATCGAGGACGCGATGGACGCCGCGGCCCGTCAGCACGGTGCCACCATCTACCAGGGATGGGAAGTGCAGTCCTGGACACAGGACGAAAACGGCGTCACGGTGGAGGCGCGGCAGACCGGTTCTATCGATCCAGCGGACACTATGACGCTCCAAGCCAAGTATCTCATCGGCGCGGACGGAGCGCGAAGCGCTGTCCGCGAGTCCGCAGGCATCATGAGGGACGGCTCCGATTTTCGCAGCGCCTGGATTTGCGTTGACGCAGTGCGCAAACGCACTCTGCCGAAATTCTGGGGACTGTCAGAAGACATGCGGGAATCGGTGATTATGGCCGCCCCAGAGGGGCGGGCCTTCGCGGTGATCCCCATCGGTGACCGCCGCCTGCGCTTCGAGTTCTACGCCGACCCAGCGAGCACGCACGACGAACGGATGGGGTTTGACGCCGGCTATGAGGTGCTTGAGCGCGTGCACGGATTGACCCGGGACGATGTCGAGATCTACCGTTCGGTGCTCTTTCCATTTGAGAGCAGGCTCGCCCGCACGTGGCAAAAGGGACGAGTTCTGCTAGCGGGCGACGCCGCTCACACAATGACGCCGTTCCTTGCTCAGGGAGCCTGCTCAGGGTTACGCGATGCCGTGAATCTCTCCTGGAAGCTCGACCTTGTTCTTCGGGGCCTGAGCGATCCATCATTGCTCGACATGTACTTCGTCGAGCGTTACCCTCAGGTCCGCGAGGTGGTTACTGTATCCGAACAAATCGGCGCATGGGCCATGGAATTGGATCCGGTGAAAGCCCGAACGCGCGACAAGCAATTGCTGGACGGCGCCGTGCTACCGCCACCACCACCCGCCGCCGACATCGACGATGGCGTTCTTTTCAAACAACCCAATGAATCAGCGGTGGGCCAACTCGCCCCCCAGGGGCGGGTGTCCTTTGGCGGGCGTGAGGGAAAATTTGACGACGTTTTCAGTTGGGGATTCCAACTCATCGTACGCGACGCTGACGTCCGAGCAACCCTCTCAGACGAGGACCGTGCGTTCCTGGAGGCGATCCACTGCACGGTTATCGGTGTCGGCGCAATGGAGAGCGACGGGGTGGCAGCCGATATCGACGGATCATATGCCGCCTACTTCGACGAACATCACATTGTGGGAATGATCGCACGGCCGGATTTCTACGTATTCGGGATTATGCACGAGCTCGACGACGCGGCGTTCCTCGTCGGTGAACTGCGACGGCAGCTGAGCGGATCGCACGAACGCGCGGTGCACGAAGCGGCGCACGCCAGCTAGGCACCCGAAGCTTCTCGAAACTCAAAGAAGGAGACAACAGCGTCATGTCCAATCTGAAATCCGCGCTTCATTACGACCCGGCCGCGAGGTTCGAAGTCGACAGCCACGACGTGGAATACCTCAATGTGGACGGGGTTTCACTCGCCGCTACGGTCTTCCAGCCGCGCGGTCAGGGCCCATTCCCCATGCTCATCGACGTCCACGGCGGTGGATGGCGTTTATTCAGTCGTACGCGACAGCGCCCTATCGATCTCGAGCTCGCCTCGCACGGCATCGTCGTTGTGTCACTCGACTTCCGCCAAGCGCCTCCAACGACGACTTTTACACGCGTTGACGGTCCCCACGCTCCTTATCCGGCGACGTTTAGCGACGTCAATTATGGCATCCGATGGTTCAAGGCACACGCTGCCGAGTTCAATGCGAGTGCCGACAGCGTCGGTGCCTTGGGCGTCTCCAGCGGTGCCCACAACGTTCTGATTAACGCAATGTTGGGGCAGAACGCACCCTTCGCGGCGCTGCCTCTTGCCGGAGCAGATTCAATCGATGCCAGCCTCGCATACATCATCTGTTCCGGATCCCCCGTCGACCTGGTCGACATGATGGTGGACGCGAACGTTACAGAAGCGGCCCCCGGGATCGAGGTCGGAGAACTCGATTTCTACGGCCTGCACGAGTATTTCGGAGGGGTGAAAGCTGTTACGGCGCTGAGCCCGTTACACATCGTCTCATCGCGCTCGGACATCCTCACGCCGCCCCTGCTTCTTGTCCACGGTGATGCCGACGATATGGGCGGAGTCTCGACGGACCGTCAATTCACGTTCGCTGGGGAATACGCCAAGGCCGGCGGCGTCGTGGAGCTCGCAGTGTACCCGGACGCTCCACATATTTTTCTCAACCGAGGTCTCGCTCCCGAGAGCGAAAATCTCGTCCGGGCTCTGGCAGGCATAGCAGGATTCATCCAACGCCAACTGTCCTACAACAACCACCCCTTCGACCCCGTGGCCGGTTTGGCAACGGGCGCCGTTTAGAACCTACAGGAGTAAAATCACATGCTGATTGCCGACATCGGTCACATCGCCTTCCGCGTCCCGGACGTCGATGTCTCCGTCAAATACGTCACCGAAGTGCTCGGGATGCTCGAAGTCGAGCGCATCGGAGATACCGCGTACGTAACGCAAGGAAGCCCCTACCCATCTGTCTGGCCGCAGTGCAATCACCACATCATGGAGTTCACAGGCGGATCGGAGGGCCCTGAGTTCGACCACATCGGTCTCATCGCCCAGGATCAAGCTGCGTTGGACGAGATCCGTGCGCGCGCCATCGCGATCGGGGCCAAGATCGACGAGTCTGTCACCAGTGAGCCCGGGATCCCGGAACTTCTGCGCATCGTCGCACCCACCGGTCACGTCATCGACACCTACGTGGAGATGGAACAGGTAGAGCGCGACTACCAACCAAAGGGTGTGATGACACACCGGCTGGCCCACGCATTCATGTGGACGCAGGATGTTAAGGGGCTTGTCGAGTTCCTCATTGATGTCTTCGGATTCAAGGCCTCCGACTGGATCGGGACCCCCGAAGATCCCTACATCGGCTTCCTGAGGTGCCACCTTGAGCACCACACCATTGCAGTAGGACGCGGACCGATCGAGGGGGTTCATCACTATGCTATGGAAGTTCCCGGCACGGCTGACCTCGGACGCTTGGGAGACCAACTCGCACGCTCGGGCCTTGGATACATGTGGGGACTTGGCCGCCATGGCGGCGGCGACAACATTGCCAGCTACCACGTAGCGCCCGATGGTTTGCTCGTAGAGGTTTATGCCGACATGCAGAAGATCGCCGGCGACGGGTGGAAGCCCCGCCACTGGAGCGTAGAGGACCCGCGTGGTGGAAATCTCTGGGGCGAAATGCCGGGAGATTTCCAGAAACTCATGGCACCACATGCACCGATCGCTCAACGATAGCCGTTGTCGATCAGAGGTGCAGCGAGATGAACGAATTTACGACGCGATACGGCGGGCACATCGTCAGCCAGCTCAAGGTCGCACGCGGATGGTCTTGGAGACAAGTGGTGCCTCCAAGCTCCCTCGTCGGTGCAAATGGCCTGGTCTTCGGACCCGATGGTGATATTTATGTCGCTGAAGGGCACGGAAGCGAGATAAGCGCCATCGACAGTCGTGACGGGACCGTACGGAACATCAGCCGCTCCGACGACCCCATAGAGTGTCCCGACGATCTAGCCTTCGACGCCGTGGGCACGATGTATGTTACGGAGTTCGCCCTCGGAAGGGTGAGTATGCGGCATCCGGACGGTGAGGTTCGAGTTCTGGATGCCGATGTTCCTTCGGCCAACGGAGTGACGACCCACGGCAACCGGGTGTTCGTAGATGAGTTTCGTCCGCTCGGACGAATCATGGAACTGTACCCCGATGGACGTGAACGAAGGATAATCGCCGAAGGCGTGGACTGGCCTAACGGCTTAGCGGTGGGACCGGACTTTCACCTCTACTACCCGTCAGTCTTTGCGGGGGAAGTGTGGAGAGTTGGCATTGATGGGGGTTCACCGGAGCGCGTAGCCTCAGGATTAACCGCCCCGACCGCGGTCAAATTCAGCCCTCAAGGCGAGCTTTACGCATCGCTCGCTGGCGGTGAAGTGGTGAGGGTGGACCCAATGTCAGGTTCAACCGCTGTCGTCGCAACTCTGCCGAAGGGCACGGACAACTTGGCCTTCCGCAGCGACGGCCGGCTGTTCGTATCCAATCAGCTCAACGGGAGCATAACCGGTGTAGACCGGGACGGCACCGCGACGACCCTTGTCCGTCCTGGTCTCGTGGGACCGTTCGGTATCGACGTCGCAGCAGATGGCAACATTTGCGTTGCAGATGCTCTGAGTTACGCGATCCTGAACCATACCGGCGTGCCCGATCGGCCAGCTTCTGTAAGCACCCCAGGGTTTCCGGGAGTGCTGCGTTCAGTCACCTATCTCGCGGACGGACGCCTCGCGCTCGGGACGACGACCGGCGGCATAGCACTCTACTCGCCAGGAAGCGAGGCACAGTTTCTGGCGACAGAGATCAAGGGGCTGATGGGCATCACCAGCACGCCAGACGGTGCGATAATCGCCGCGGCATCGCTAAGCGGTGAGATCCTGCGAGTCGATGAGACAGGCGTGGCAGTTCTCGCAACTGGCCTCGAGCAGCCTATGGGCGTCGCAGTGACCGGGCAGGGTGGAGTGATAGCGGCCGAGTCAGGGTCAGGACGACTCCGACACCTCAGCCCAGATGGCACCTCGAAAGTTCTGCTCGAGGGACTGAGCGAACCTCACGGCGTAGCCGTTTCCGGCGACGACGTGTATGTGATCGACCGCAGGGGCAGGGCACTGCATTATGTATCGCTTAGCGGCCGGATCCCGAGTTCGGTAATTGCCACAGATCTTCCGGTCGGACCTGCTCCTGGGGTGGGTGAAACCTTAGTCGCAGGGCTCCCAGGGCTCGCCCCGGGTCCATGGCTTCCCTTCGCCGATCTGGCCATTGCACCCGACGGTTCCGTCGTGGTGGGTTGTGACGGCTCAGGCGGCATCATCGCAGTGAAGCGCGATCAATAAATACCTTGATCAGACCTGCCTGAATCGACCTGGCATCCGACGCGACTTGCTCGCAACGAGCGATTGGCTGGCGTGAGGTTCGTTCAATCGAAACGAATGGAGAAATTATGGAGTCGAATTTGTTGACTGGACGAGTTGCCCTTGTCACTGGTGCGGGTGAGGGAATCGGGCGCGCGTCTGTGCTTGCCCTGGTGCAGCATGGAGCCCGCGTGGTTGGCTGTGACGTCGACGAGGACGCCCTCGCCGAAACCGACCGCATGGCTAACGACCTCCGGCCGGGCTCGTCCCGTTGTATTCGAGGGGATGTAACAAGTCCCCTCGATATCGGGGCTGCCGTTGCCTTCGCTGTCGCCGAATTCGGCAAACTCGATGTCGTCCATGCAAACGCTGGTGTTTCCCAACCAGCCTCCCCCGCCGGCGACATCCCGCTGAATCTCTGGCGTCGGGTACTCGAGGTTAACCTTACGGGCCTGTTCGTGACCTTTCAGGCGGCGGTTCCCGAGCTAGTGAAGTCCGGAAACGCGTCCTTCATCGCGACAGCTTCGGGACTCGGAGTGGTGGGGGCCCCAGGTCTCGCCGCCTATGTGGCGAGTAAGCATGCTGTACTCGGCTTCGTTAAATCTGCTGCTCTTGACTACGCCCCCCGTGGGCTTCGTGTCAACGCAGTAGCTCCAGGCATGACCGATACGCCAATGCTCTCGTCGTCTACAACCCCCGAAATCCGATCAGACATGACCGCCTCCATCCCGGCCGGCCGCTTCGGAAAGCCTAGTGAGATCGCAAACGTTGTCGTATGGCTCGCGTCTGAGCTTTCCAGTTATGTCGTCGGTGCCACAATCGTGGCCGACGGCGGAGACTCGATCGATTGAAGCATTTATACTGGTTATGATTAACAATCAAACAATCGTTTGGTAGTATTGGGTTAGGAACCAGTAGGGGAGCCATATGAAAATTGTCGTCTTGGTCAAGGAAGTCCCCGACACGTACGGGGATCGCAAGTTGAATTTGGAGACAGGCCTGGCGGATCGCGCTTCGGGTGAGATGGTCATGGATGAGGTTTGTGAGCGTTCGCTCGAGCTCGCGTTGAGCTATGCCGACAATAATCCGGGCACCGAAGTCGTGGTCCTTTCGGTGGCGCCGTCGGGGGCGACTGCAACGCTGCGTAAGGGCTTGGCAATGGGGGCAGCGTCCGCCGTGCAGGTGGTCGATGATGCGCTGGTAGGTGCCGACCTGGGTCTGACCGCCGAGGTACTCGCGGCAGCACTCACCCGGATCGGTTTCGATCTGGTGATTGCGGGGAATCAGTCAACGGACGGTTCGGGCGGTGTGATCGCTGCCATGATCGCCGAGTTGCTGGATGCGCCACAACTGTCATCGCTAAGTTCGGTCGCGATATCGGATGCTGCAGTGTCCGGCATGCGCGCCTCCGACGGTGCGACTATGCGGGTATCAGCCGAGCTGCCGGCGGTAGTCTCGATCACTGAAGCCCTGCCGGATGCACGTTTCCCGAACTTCAAGGACAGCATGTCGGCGAAGAAGAAGCCCTTCGAGACGATATCGCTAAACGACCTCGGCGTAAACGCCGAAGATCCTGAGGCATCTCGCTCCATTGTGATTGCCCTCTCGGAGAAGCCTCCGCGCGCAGCGGGCACGAAGATAGTCGACGAGGGCGATGCGGGCGAGCAGCTCGCGAATTTTCTCATCCAGAACCAGTTGACGTAAGGAGATCGATATGGCTGCATACCCGGAAGATGCGATCCTGGTGCATCTCGATGTGATGCCGACGGGTGAGCTTGCCCGTTCCAGCGCGGCGCTACTTGGGGCCGCAGCGGTTGTTGGCACCCCGATAGCGCTGATTGTGGCCGAAGGAAACGAGCTTGCCTCGGACGCCGCGGCGCTGGGCGCGGCTTCGGTCCTGATTGCCCCTGTGGACGCTGGACTGACCGTACCACTAGTCGATGCCCTGGCCGCTGCGGCGGTTCGCGTTCGCCCCGACGCCATCCTGGTGTCCAACTCGATTGAAGGCCGCGACGTCGCCGCCCGGTATGCAGCACGCACGCGGTCGACACTCGCCGTGGACGCCGTCGGTATCGCACGCGACCCCGAGGGGCTCGTAGGTCAGCATTCGGCGTATGGGGGCGCCTACAACGTCGACTCAGCGGCAACCTGGGGTACGCCTGTAATTACGGTACGTCAAGGCGCCATTGAGGCACGGGCAGTGGCGATGAAAGTGGTGGTAGAGCCGTTGACTGTGCCGCCGTCCGGGCGACGCTCGGCGTCTGTCGAGTCCGTGGACGTATCGGTGGTCAATTCGTCCCGTCCTGAGCTGCGTGGGGCGGTCTCCGTGGTGTCGGGCGGTCGCGGGTTGCGGTCGAAGGAAGAGTTTGTGCTCGTGGACCAACTGGCCGACGCACTGGGAGCCGCCGTCGGCGCGTCGCGAGCTGCTGTTGACGCGGGGTATGTGCCGCAGACATGTCAAGTGGGGCAGACAGGCGTCTCAGTGTCGCCCCAGCTGTACGTCGCCTTGGGCATATCGGGTGCGATACAGCACAAGGCGGGTATGCAGACAGCAAAGACGATCGTTGCTATCAATAAGGACGGCGATGCCCCGATTTTCGAGATTGCGGATTTCGGCGTCGTCGGCGACGTATTCACGGTGGTGCCGCAATTGATCGCGGCTTTGCAAGCGCGGAAGGCTTAGAGTTCTATGGTCACGCATAGGGGAATGAAGCGTCGCGGTCTGCCACGGCGCCCAGGTGGTGAACCTTGGCCTTCGCCCGGGTCCGCCCCTGAGCGTCTGCAGGTCCGTAAGCATGTGACAGTTGCAGGACCTGTCGATGGGCCCGCCTCGGGTTCTCTGGATTCGCTAGACTCACCCCCCGGGATAGCAACTACCGCTGCAATGCAGACCACCGAGTCGGCACTCTATTTGGGCCGTCGGGGGTTCCCACGCGTTCCCGGTGGCGAACCCTGTCCTTCAGCACTCCGTGCGATCACCGCAACCGCGGGAATAGTCGAGACGAGCTCACCGACCGCAAAACAACCGGCGCCGGAGCCATTCACCCCCGAACACGCCCAAGAGTCTGTCAAAAAACCGGCTGCTGTCCCTGGCGGCTCGGCGCCGCTGCGCCGTGGGCTCCCGCGTGTTGTTGGTAACGAGCCCTGGCCTGCCATGGAAGTGCCGCCTAACCCCAAAGCCTCGCCCACGCCCGCAGTTCCGGAGACTAAGCTTGTCGAATCGTCCCCACGTGTGGCGGCGTCGGTCGTCTCCACTGAGCCTGCGGCTACTCCACTGGAATCAGTCGTCGCCGCCTCAGAGGGACCGCTCACGCCGATGAAATCGACTCTGAGAGTGTCGCCGAAGGCGTTCTCGAGCAGGGAGGACGTCCCGCCGCCCGAGCCGAATAACCGCGGATCAGCCGTGGGTGCTCAGCGCGCACGGAAGAGCCTTGTCGGCGGCGTGGGGTTTCTTGTCGCCGCGGCGCTGCTGGTGCTTGTGGCGCGGTGGTTCGTCTCGCTCGGCGACGTTCGGGATTTCCTCGTCACCTATTCGGGGGAGTCGCATCTGCCCGACACCGCACCTGTTGGGATTCCTGGATGGTTGGCTTGGCAGCATTTCTTCAACACGTTCTTCATGGTGCTGATTATCCGAACCGGGTGGCAGGCGCGCGCGGATAAACGTCCGCGAGTTTTTTGGACACCGCGAGGGTCCAAGAACGGCCACGGCAAGATCAGTCTTTCGTTGTGGTTCCATCAGTTCCTGGACGTCCTATGGCTGGTCAACGGTCTTGTCTTCGTCGTGCTGCTGTTCGCAACGGGGCAGTGGATGCGAGTGGTTCCGACCAGCTGGGATGTGTTCCCGAACGCGGTTTCGGCGGCATTGCAGTACCTGTCACTGAACTGGCCGACGGAGAACGGGTGGGTCAACTACAACAGCCTGCAAGTAATCGCCTATTTCACGACAATCTTCGTCGCTGCGCCGTTGGCCGCTATCACAGGCATACGTATGTCGGGGTTCTGGCCCAAGAACGCACGTCGGCTGAACAAGGTGTACACGATCGAATGGGCACGCGCGGTGCACTTCCCCGTGATGCTCTACTTTACGTTTTTCATTGTCGTTCACGTCACCCTGGTGGTCGCGACCGGCGCGCTTCGCAACCTCAACCACATGTATGGCGGGCAGGACTCCGTGAATTGGGTTGGATTCTGGGTTTTCTTCGGCTCCCTCGTACTGATTACAGCTGGATGGTTCGCCGCCAAGCCCATCGTGCTGGCACCCCTTGCCCAGATCTTTGGCAAAGTCAGCGGGCGCTAACGCGTAGCCGACACGCCTTACGCCCGTGCTTTTAGGGAGTGCAGACAGGCATGAATGCGAGCAGCCTGCCATACTCCCCATGCTTTATTCGACGCTCGGATTCGTTGGGGCTGGAGGTCAGTGCCATTGGGACTTGCCCAGTCAGAATCGGTAGGCTTGACGGCGATCTGCAGGCCAACTACGCGACAGCCGGTCGGCCAGTGTTTTTACAAATTCGAGTTCTCGCCACACTCCGAGGGATCCTGACCACGTTTTTCTTGGACTATGCCAGGGACCCGGACCAGCCAGCCCGCCCGCCCGGCCATGATTGTGGCAGGCATCCGAAGGTTCTCCTCAGCGACGCGATTTGCCGGCTCCACAGCCCCCGAATCCCGAGGCGCCCGTACATAAATAGGCGGACCGTCAGCGCTGACCGCTTAGCAACGATGTTTTGGGCATGCCGACCGCGCCGCTATCGACCTTGCCGACTCGCACGCAGGAGGACCCAACCGCCGAGCTAGCGCCCATTCCTCCAGTGATCACTCGCCCAATCGTTCGGAACGGGCGGCTCAGTTTTCAAGCCGCCACAACGGCCCACTTTCCGAGCGTCACAGACTTGCAGCGCAACACACCCACAGGCCAATTGGACTGCGGAGGATTTCGCTGGACACGCGGCCACCGGTTGTTCTTCGGCGCAACTCTACGCGGGGCTTGGAACGCGTTGCGCGGTCTTCCGGTTGGCTCCTCCATGAATGACGCTAGTTCACTGATGCTTGTGGAAGGCTGATGTTCATGTGTCGTCGGGTATTAGGTGGCCTCTGCCAGTGTCGCCTGAGCCCTGGGGTGTCTGGGCTCAACACCCACCAGGTAGAGGTTCGTACTAGTCGGTGAGCCGGAGGACGTCGGCGGCGTTCGCGACCCACGCGTCAGTGCCTGCGTCGCCGTCCTGGTCGAGCGCGGGCTGCCAGTACTGCTTGTCGGTGATCCACGCGACCATGAGCTTTCACTGCTGGTCATAGAAGCCGTCCGGTAGCTGGGCGAAGACCTTGATGTGGTTCTTTTGCGCTAGTGGCCACGGTGTTGCCCGGACGCGACACGGCGGTCAAGACCTCCCCTGTGCCGTAGTCGACGCAGACGATGAAGGGAACGAAGCCATATCCGCCCTTGCACCTTTTTCCTTTCGGAACACTTGATTTCGCTTCCCGAAGTGGAGCCGAGCAGCCCAGTCGACGTTCCGGGGTATCGCGCTGCCGGCTTCCCTGAACTACTTTTGGCATGACGGAGTTTCTTACCAGAATCCTTCCGATATGGGCGCAGTCGTTCGCACCGCAAAGCCTTCGCTCCGGGCCTGGTGGAAACCCCGATGACAGCAGGAGTAATCGGCACTACTGATGGCGCGGCGATGATGACCGTGATTGTGCCGAAACCGCTCGACCGTCACCATGGCGCGAGTCAGTTACGGACGTGCTCATCTGGCTTACGTCCGAGCAGAACAGCCGATTGTGCGCACGGGAGCTCTACGGAGACGGCGACGGAAGCAGTGTTGCTCAGCACTGACGCACACACATGGACCAACGCCGCCCGCGCGCCGGCAGAGAAGTGTGAGGACGCCCCCTAGATTGCTGCTCCTGCAGAGGGGACTCAGTACATTGCGACGAGACGCCCTTGGACTTCTCCTTTGGCGAGCCGGCTGATTCCGTCCGGGATGCCGTCGAAGTCGGTCGGGGAGATCACCGGCTCGATGTCACCGGAAGCGATCCAAGCAAGGACCGCTTCCATATCGCTCTTGCTGCCTCCACCGCTGCCCACGAGGGTTACATTCTTGGACACGAGTTGGTAAGTATCGATCGTCGCTTCCAAGCGGCCCATCCCGATTAGAACGACTCGTCCACGCTCCCGTACCGCACCGATCGCACCTGCTGTGGTGGAACCGAAGCCAGCGAAGTCCACAATTAAGTCCAACTCCAGATCCGCCAATTCGGATACGTCGCGCACCACGCGGCGTGCGCCGATCTCTCGAGCAGCCTCCCATACGCTTTCGTTTACTTCGGCCACGTAAATCTCTGCGCCACTGAGCACAGCCACCCTCGCGCCGATCCTTCCTAGCGCGCCAAATCCGATGATCCCTACGCGTTGCCCCGGCTTCACCTGTCCCGCGCTGACGACGCCGGCATGGGCTGTCATCCCAGGTTCCGCGAACACCGCACGCTCAAGTGCAACGCTATCGGGTACGTGAACCAGGTTCTCGGCGCGGGCCACGATGTACTGCCCGAATCCGCCATCCCTCAGGTAGCCATGGAGCTCCCCAATCGACCACACCACGACGCGGTCTCCCTTAGAAAAGGTGGTGACCTCTGGACCGAGAGCTACAACCTTACCGGCGATCTCATGGCCGGGAACGACGGGCAGATTCATCATGTCGAGCCATTTACTGTCTTCGAACAGTCCCACATCGGAGTGGCAGATCCCGCAAGCACCCACGGCGACGAGCACCTCGCCAATGCCCGGCTCAGGGTTGGGCAATTCCACCAACTCGAGTGGGGCATCCGTATTGCTAAAACGCCATGCTTTCATTGTTTTCTCCTTCTGCTCGGCGATCAGCTCGAGCCGTAGACGCACCGATATCGGCTCGCGTCTTTATGGTTTCGGTATGACTGAAGGGTGTGGGGAGGCGCGGTTCGTGAGACAGAGCGCTCAAGTCCACGTCCAGAACAAGACCGAGGGGCTGCGGACCAACCACCAGTACCGAACCAACCTGGTGGGATCGATCACTCCGCCGCCGGCATGATCTGTTTCCTCTTGCACAAAGTCAGCTCGAAATCTGCATCAGATACGCGAGCCATATCTTTATCGCTGGGCGGAAGTGCCCAATGAGCGCGAGACTAGCACGCCATGGTGCTTGTCCGCCAGCAGCGGGCCGCCGGAGTAGCATTTCCACTCACTGGGCGAACACGTGGCCTACTACAATTCGCGGCCGCGCACTTGCTGGGCGAAGCCGCCTGGCCCCAGGGCAACAATGATTCGGTCGTTTGTTTGACAGGGCAGGGACGTGGCGATAAAATTCTAAGTGTACCTCCCGGATGGGGAAACGTCGAGAGGAGAGGTGCTTGGACGACCTCCAACGTCTTATTGCAGTGGAAGAAATCAAGAAGCTAAAGTCCCGCTATTTTCGAGCACTCGATAAAAAGGACTGGGACGCCTTTGCCGCGAATTTCACCGAGGATATCATCTTCGACTTTACAGAGTCGGACTCTGGAGAAGACGTCGACAAACTCGTTCATCACGTCTACAGGGTCGAAGGCGCTATACAAGCAGCGGAGTGGGCAAGGGATGCTCTTGGTGACGCCGTTACATCCCATCACGGGCACATGCCGGACATCGATATTGTGGATGAGGAATCAGCCACCGGCATATGGTCGTTAAACGATCAGATCTGGTTTCCAGATGGAATTGAATTTCGTTATTCCAAACTCGAGGGCTACGGTCATTACGAGGAGAAATACAAAAAGGTTAACGGTGTCTGGAAGGTCTCCATGGCGAAATTTGTTCGTCATCACGCTGTTTGGACTGTCAGGCCGAACTAGATGCGGTTTCCATCTCTCTTGCCTTCGACTGGTTTACAACAAATGACCGGGTGACAGACATTCGCTCAGCCTTTCTGACGCGAGTCGATTCCCGACCGGCGAACCTTGACAAAATCTCCACGGATCAAACTTGCGTGGAGCCCATCCTAGGAGAAATAATGCTGACCGCCAAGACTGGTCGAAACTCACAAGACAAACCAGCGAGAACCCGAGAGCGCTATAACCGGGACGACAACGTAATCGCTGCAGCCATCTCGGTTATGTCCGAGAAAGGCTACGCTTCGACGTCGATTCAGGAGGTTGCGGAGCGCGTCGGTGTCCTGAAAGGCAGCCTATATCACTATTTCAGCTCCAAGGAAGAGCTTCTCTTCCGCATCCTTGAAGAGTCCCACGAACAGTCGAGGGAGATCCACCGGGCCGTGATCGAGCTGGACCTACCGCCGGTGGAAACCCTCTTGCTCTACGTACGCCGGCTAAGCGAGTGGTATCTGGCGAATATCGAGCGCGCGAATATTTTCTTCACGGAGATGAAGCACTTGAGCGGAGAGCGGCATGTTGCTGCCGCAGGCTGGGGCCGCGCATTCGAACGCGATATCAGCGAGCAGGTGATTGCGGGTCAAGCTGACGGAAGTATTCGAGATGACATTGATCAGCGCCTGCTGACGCGCTTCATTATCGGTGCCGTCAATAACGTCAGGTTCTGGCCAAGCCGGCGCTCGAGCCATAAGTTTGACGATGATTCTATTGTAGCGGCGCTTGTAGCGCTCATCGGTGACTCCATCATGCCTCATAGCTACGCGCGGGGCCCGCTTTCCCCCAAGTCCGCTTCAATCGCGTTTTCTGATCCGACCTGAGGTTGACTCGGCTCGTGCCCGCCGGAACTACCGGCAACTTTCCTGATTAAGGAGCAACGACGTGCGTTCGCCACGGACTCGGAGTGCGGATTTACAGGAATGTTCGGACTTGAAGCGTGTGCAGAGCGCCCACTTAATGCAGTCGACCAGTGACGTCTTGGTTGCTCTTTCGTAGAAGGAATCAGGGTCCCTTTTCAAACGACCGTAGGGTAAAGTGAGCGCACGCATGATGCTTCGTTACCTGGTCAGAGAGGACCTGATGGATGAATGATGTGAAGGACTTGGTGGACTTCGCGGTCGCTCGTGGCGAGGACGACTACGAGGAAGCGCGTCAGGCTATTGTGTGGCAGCAGAATGTTCCTGACCGGTTTCCTGACGTGATTGTCAAGGTCAAGAATCAAGCAGAGGTCGCCCGGGTCGTGAGGTGGGCTGCCGCTAACGATCTGAAGGTCTCCGCCCGTTCGGGTGGTCACGCTTGGGCTGCCTCCAGTCTCCGTGACGGCGGGGTGCTCATCGATCTCTCCGCACTGAACTCGATTGACGTAGATGTTGAATCGAATATTGCCCAGGTGGGGCCGGGGACTAAAGGAGAGCAGCTGAACGCCAGGTTGGCTCCTCATGGTCTCTTTTTTCCAACCGGTCACTGCCCGTCAGTGGGGTTAGGCGGATTTCTGCTAGGTGGGGGTTATGGGGTTGCCGGGGGTAAGCGTGAGTCCTGCATGAGCGTTCGGGCGATTGACGTCGTTACCCCGCAGGGCGATCTAATTCGTGCTGACGAGACCCAGAACGTTGACTATTTCTGGGCGGCACGGGGTTCGGGCGCTGGGTTCTTTGGCATCGTTACAAGCTTCCACCTCAACGTCTACCCGCGTCCCACCGTGGGGATGAATTTATCCGTCACTTTTCCTTTGTCGCGATGGGAGGATGCATTACGGTGGGGCCTGACGGTATCAGACAAGCTTGACGACGATGTTGAGTTGTACCTGCTGATCGGAGGCTTTCCTGACATGGAAGATCCGTCAATCATTAATGTCGGCGTGCTGGTCGCAGCCACCGTATTTGCCGACAGCGAAGATGACGCACTTGCCGCGCTCCACCCGCTGACGGATTGTCCTGTGGAGGAGGCTGCGATTGGCGACGCCAGGCCCACGACGATAGAGGAGATCTACGCACTTAATGACTTCATCGACCCACCTGGCTACAGGTATGCAGTCGATAACATGTGGACGAGTGCGGCGATCGATGACCTAGTCCCTGGACTGACGCCGATCGTCGACAACTTGCCGTCGCCCCGATCGTACCTTCTCTGGTGGCTGTGGACCGCCGATGACGATCAGACCGCTGCTGTTTCCTCTCCTGGGCCGTCATTTTATTCCGCGTATGCGATCTATGACGACGCCTCGGACGATGAGAGGGCTATCGCGTGGGTAACGGACAATATGCGGGCGCTGGAGCCCTGGTCCAATGGTGTGCAGCTCAACGATGAGAACCTTGGACGTCGCTTCTTCCGACCACTCACAGAGCCGAAGCTCAAGAAGCTGGAGGGTCTCCGCGACAAGCACGACGGGGGGAGGCGATTCTTCGCCTTTCCCGGCGTTGAGTAACCAGTACCCCGCCATTCCGTGCTTTCTTCACTGTGACTGTGCATCAGTAGAGCGTGGTCAGTGGCTCCTGAACTTTTCTGTCCAATGGGCAAGGACTCCTCCTCTGATTGCTGCTTGGGCACACACCGTCAACATGGAAATAGGGGACCCCTCCCCGGTACACGCGACAGGTTATAAGCGCGCGGTCGACGCCGTTGGGCAGCCTCGATATCAAAACCTTTTCCTAGGACATTAAATTGCCAATATATAGGTCCTGACTCGTGAGTTGGACCATTCTCCGCGTACGGGCGGTGACAATTTAGGTATTTGTCGATCGTGTGCGCTCATAAGATGTTTGCCCGTTTAGCGGCTCCCGCCCACCGTGCAGTTACTCGGGTAAAAACCCTTGGCCCGCTTTGCGTAACCAATTAGACCGGGCGCGAGACTCTGCCGTCCCCACGCCCTCGAGAAGCGCGGTCATCTTGCTTTGGCCAAGACCCTCACCGGGCTCGTAGACATGGGCCCGAGCACCGAGAACGCAGGAAGTCGGCGAAACTTGTCCCAAAGCTTAACAACCGTACGGTTGTTTGATGCGCCTTTCAGTGCTAGCGTGCACAGAACGTGATAAGTCCCACAACGCGGAAGCGTGATGTGCCTCGGTGCAAATGCGGTCAGAAGAGCCATCGTGGCGGCACGACGAGGACTCTGACCGGAGACCCTCATCAGCGACGGCAGGCAGACGTGGCAGCCCGCTGTTACACCTTCAAGGAGCAGCGGCGATGGACAAACTCATCTGCTTCTTCAACGAAGTGGACGCAGTCCCGCCGGTTTTGGCCTGACGGGTGTGAACAGCGGATACCCAGAGGTCCGTGGACTACACGGGGAGCAGTACCGAGTGACCGAGTGCCGTTCGACAGCAAAGTCACTTACAGGTCGCTGTGTGGGCTGGGAAATGGATCCGGCGATGAGCCCGGGTGGCCGACCCCACTTGGGGTGAACTTAACTACTCAGAGATTGGAAGCAAGATGAGATTCACGAAAGTGCGAAGGCTGTCCGCAGCCGTCGCAGTGATGCTGGCCCTTCTGCTGGCAGGCTGCTCGTCAGGCTCGCCTGAAGCAGCACCTTCCGGACCACCCTCCGCCAGTGGCGGCAACGCGGACTTCCCCTCGCTCGCCGAACTATACGAGGGCACATCGGCAGAACCGCCCTCGGACGGCCCTGCGGCGGCGAAGGACAAATCGGTGTGGGTCATCAACTGCGGGTCACCCTGTAACTCGGGCGCGGAGGCAGCGAAGGAAGCTGCCAGCGCGTTGGGTTGGGACTACAACTACGCGGACGGAAACCTGAATATCGCCGGCGGGTATGCGAGCGCGATTCGCACGGCCCTGGCATCCCATCCTGATGCCCTTTACATCCAGGGTTTCAGTTGCTCGGTCGCACAGCAGCCGTTGCAAGAAGCGAAGGACCAGGGCGTTCCCGTTATCAGCGTTGATGGGGTGAACTGCAATGGCGCCGACGATAACCCTTTGTTCACGGTCCCAAACGCCGTCAACAAGACTGTCGGTGACAACATAGAAGAATTTTGGAAGGACAACGGTAGGCGCGCGGCTTGGTTCCTCATCGCAGCAACGAACGGCAATCTCAAAGCAATCTCAACGGACGGGCCGGATCCGCTGGAACATGCAATCGCCACGGGCTTCGAGGAGGAGGTCGCGAAATGCGGTGGCTGCATGATTCTTCAGTCGATCAATTCTCCCGGCACGGACCTCATCCCCAACGGTCCGTGGATTCAAAACTTCAGGACCTCACTCGTCACAAACCCCGACGCCAATGGCGTGTTCCTGCCGTTTGACTTCATGTACGGCACCCTTGGTGGCGCAGCAGCGATGAACGAAGCGGGCAGTAAAGCGAGCATGGCCGGAGGGCTGGGAATCGCCGAGGCAACCGATCTTGTCAGCAGCGGAAAGCTGACGTGGCCCGGTGCTGCTGATGACACTTTCAAGGGGTGGGCTGCGATGGACAACCTCAACCGATTCTTCAATGGGGTGACCGCGGCTCCGCAGGGAGTGGGTCAAGCGGCAGTGAACACCGACAATCCAGATGCCATCCCGGCGGCGGGAAAGCCGTACCAGGTGCCGTTCGACTATAAAGCCGTCTACAGATCGGTATGGGCAGGGAAGTAGCTGCATCCGTGACGTTGGGAGACCGGGTGCTACGCGCTTGTGGTGTTACGCCCGGTTTCCCGCACGAAGAGATTTCAGGGTAGTTGACGCCCGCGATCAGCCCGCCACGGAGTTGCCAGCGGGCCTAGGGCGGCTGCGAAACGCGCAGAAGGGATGATCATGGATCGTACGTACATTATTACCGGGGCCGGTTCGGGTATAGGTAAGGCAACTGCCGACCGTTTGCGCGCGCAGGGAGCGACCGTCGTGGGGGTGGATTTGCGGGGTACTGAGGTACAGGGCGATCTGTCGACGGCTGCCGGCCGGGAGGCGGCGGTGGACGCTGCCGTCGATGCAGCTTCGGGATCTGTGGATGCGGTTATTGCTTGTGCGGGGATCGCGCTGCCGAATCCGCTGACGGCTTCCGTGAACTACTTTGGCATGACGGAGTTTCTTACCCGAATCCGTCCGGTATTGGCGCAGTCGACCGCACCGCGTGCCGCGCTTGTCTCCTCAGTGTCGTCTGTTCACCCGAATCACCCGGGATTAGTCGAGGCGCTGTTGACTGATAATGAGGGTGCTGCGCTGGTGGTTGCAGCGGAGATGACGCTGGACGAACGCGTGGCTAATCTGGTTTACCAGTCCACCAAACGAGCAATATCCCTTTGGTTACGCCGCGAAGCACCCACCGCTGGGTGGGCGGGCGCAGGCATTCCCCTCAATGCCGTCGCACCAGGCCTGGTCGAAACTCCGATGACAGCAGGATTGCTCCATACCGTGGATGGCGCGGCCATGATGGATGCGATTGTGCCAACACCGCTGAACCATCACCAGTCGCGAGAGTCGATTGCGGATGCGCTCATCTGGCTTACGTCCGAGCAAAACAGCCATATGTGCGGCCAAATGCTCTATGTCGACGGCGGGGCCGAAGTAGTGTTGCGCGGCACAGACGTCTACGAGTGGGCCGACGCCGCTATCAGCACCACTTTCGCGGAGATTTCAACCAAACTGTCTCACTGATCGCACGCCCTCTATTACTTGCTTGCTCGCACTAAACAAACGAATGGTTGGTTACTATGCTCCAGATGCCATATCACGCGGGATACATCGTCGCTGACATCCACGA
>NZ_SIHX01000023.1 GCF_004320525.1 Arthrobacter sp. S39 | reverse complement strand
GCCCGATGGTCAGCACGCACGCGATCTCCGCAGCCGTCGACGCCTCCTGCGCCTGCGCGGACATGGTGGGAGGTGCCATTGCCTGGACATTGTCCGCGTACTTCGCGGCGGCCTGGGCCTTCAACGCGGCCATCTGCGGCTCTGACCGGGCCGCCCCCGCCAGGATGTCCAGGCAAAGATCCGACGTGTCCTGCATCGGATCGTCATCGGGGTCCGCGCCGGAGCCGGTCCCGTCCACTTCGGCACTAAGCACCGCATGGGCAGCGTCGATATCCGCAAATGCCTTCGCCACCGCTGCTCTTCCCATGTACCAATCATGGCGGGAGGGTCTGACATTATTGCCCGCAGACCACGCCCGCCCAAAAGTCCGTGAGCCGGCGTGTGCGTTCCTGCCCCGTTGCACTGGTGAGGCGGCGACCGAAAGCCGGGACACGCCGTCGTACTCGGCGCGGTGCAAGGGTGTCCGCGAAAGGAACCGGGCAGGAACGCACGACGGCGGCACGCACCTGGGTGGGTCAGCGGGCGTTTGCCCCGGCAGTAAACCTCAGGCTGAACGCTTCTTGCCCCCGACGCCCGGCACGGATGTGACCTGTTTCATCCACGCCGCGATCTGGCGTTCGTCGATGTCGTCCAGGGATGCGAGCTCCACACCCCGGGTCGACTTGCCCATCCCCACGGGTGTCACCGGCGGTACAGGCTCGAGCGCCACACCGTTCACAAACATGAGCTTGACGTGGCCGGCAAAGCCGCCGCAGCTGAAGCACCAACCGTCGCCGACGCCGTAGTACGACATGCCCCACTTCACCGAGCGCTGGAGGTTGGGCAGCGTCCTGGCAGCCAGTGCATCAACAGCTTCGGCGATGCCGCGCTGCGGCTGCGGCAGGCTGGCGATGTATGCGAAGACCGGTTTGTCGCCGAGTGCCGCTTTCGCGGGGCTTGCCCTGCCGGTCATGGCTTCCGGCAGCGTGGCGGCTTCGACAGGTGCCGCTGTGCGCGTGGCCGGCTTTTCAGCATCCCTCTTACCGGTGTCCTTGCTGGTCATGAAGAGCATTATTCCGCACTTGCCACCAGCCCGGCTCGGTACTGGAGCTATCTCGAAGGTAGGTCTGCCAGTCCTAGGAAAATCAGGGTTGGGCAAACCTGCAGACACGGCCCCCCAAACTGCGTAGCGTCGTACTCACGCCCTCACGAAAGCGGTTCCCGAGCCGGGATCCTGCAGGGGTGACAGGAACAGGACCATGGATTTCTCGCGACTTACACCGGGCCGCGTGGGCCATCGAACCTCCGCCGCCGGCTCCGGCCGGGAACCGCGGAGGTCCCCGCCGCTGTGAGGGAGCGTGTCCATGAGAATTGCCAGCCCGAGAACAGCGGGCGGATCTAACAGCAACCGAACCATCCCCACAGAAGACTGAGGAGCAAAATGCAATACCGAACACTGGGCCACAGCGGCGCCGTGGTTTCGAACTACGCGCTCGGCACCATGACATTCGGGGCCGAGGCCACCGAAGAAACGTCCCATGCCATCCTGGACAGCTACCTCGAGGCCGGCGGCAACTTCATCGACACCGCTGACGTCTACAGCGCAGGCACTTCGGAGGAGATCATCGGCCGCTGGCTTGCCGAGCGGCCGGACGCAAGGGACCGGGTGGTGATCGCCACCAAGGGCCGCTTTCCGATGGGAACGGCACCGAACGACGTCGGGACCTCCCGCCGCCGCCTGACCCGTGCCCTGGACAGTTCCCTCCGCCGCCTGGGCGTGGAACAGATCGACCTGTACCAGGTGCACGCGTGGGACCCCATCACCCCGCTGGAGGAGACGCTCCGGTTCCTGCACGATGCCGTGAGCAGCGGCAAGATCGCCTACTACGGCTTCTCCAACTTCCTCGGCTGGCAGCTGACCAAGGCGGTCCACGTCGCCCGGGCACACGGTTGGAATGAGCCGGTGACCCTGCAGCCCCAGTACAGCCTGCTGGTCCGCGACATCGAAGCGGAGATCGTCCCCGCATCCCTGGACGCCGGGATCGGACTGCTGCCGTGGTCCCCGCTGGGTGGTGGCTGGCTGTCTGGCAAGTACAGGAAGGACCAGCCTCCCACCGGCGCCACACGGCTCGGCGAGAACCCCAAGCGCGGCATGGAGGCGTGGCAGGCACGCAATGACAATCCCCGCACCTGGGCCGTCATCGCTGCCGTGGAAAACGTTGCCGCTGCCCACGGCGCGAGCGCCTCCCAGGTGGCCCTGGCTTGGCTGGCGGACCGGCCCGCGGTCACGTCCGTGATCCTGGGCGCCCGGACCACGGAGCAGCTGGCTGACAACCTTGCCGCCACGGACCTCCAGCTCACCCCGGACGAAACCGAGGCGTTGACGGAGGCCAGCCAGCCCCAGCTCGGCGTTTATCCCTACGGGCCGATGGCGCAGGAGCAGCGCAGCCGGAAGATCGAAGGGGGACGGTAGCCCGGGAGCCTCTGATTGCTTAGGAACCGGGAAGGAATGGACGACGGCGGCACTCACCTTGTGCCGGTAACGCGGCCGTAACGCCCTGCCCGCCACCATTGAGCGAGGTGTGTCCTTGTTTCGCTCAATGGTCGGAGGAAACAATGGCTGATCGACGCGTGGGCAACGGGTGGTTGGCGCTTGTTGCCGCGATCTTGATCATGATGGGACTCCTGTCGTGCACGCCCCAGGGTGATCCCGGTGATCCCGGTCCCCCCAGCCCCACAGTGACCGTGCCAGAGCCGTCCGAAACAGTCCCGGTGGATCCTGTCCCCACGGTTGGAACGCCTCCACCAAAGCCGTCGGCTACCCCCACCCGCGTCCCTTCGGCTACTCCAACCCTCGTGCCGACCGGGACTCCACCCCCGGAACCATCCGACGGGGGAACGCCGCCGCCCGGGGAACGCAGCCAGGAAATTCTGGATCGCTGCTTCGAAGGAAAACTGGCATTCCGGCCGCCGTCCCCCTTGCAGCAAGGGGACGTCGTCGAATTCGTGGTGCGGGTGGCTCTCTCGACGTCACCGGTGGATCCCGCCACCGGACTTCCCGGATCCGGGGAACCCACCCGGCGCCAGCCTCCCATTTGTGAGCGGATGAGCGCCGATCTCACCAGCAGCGGGGGAGTGACGATCGAGCGGGCAAGCAGCGAACTCATCTCCATTCCCCAGCGGGGCGCCGGCGAGTGGGCCTGGCACCTCACCGCCGTCGAGTCCGGACAGCATGAGATGGTGCTCCGGCTGCTGGCCCCGGATCCGGAGGGCGGGACCATCACGGTGGAGACCTTCAGGGAAACCATCACGGTGGAGATCGGGCTGATGTACGTGGTCTCGAAGTGGATTCAGGAGATGGCTCCGCCCCTGCAGGCCCTGCTCGGGATCATCGTGATACTGGGAGGCTGGGCCCTCTTCCTCTTCACCCGAAGGCGGCGGCGCGCCAAGCACACGGCCAAGGCCCGTCCCGAACATTGAGGCGGGTCGCCTGGGGCCGCGGCGTCAGTCTGCCAGGAACGGACGACGGCGGCCGGGCCACCCGTGAGGGGTGAGGTCTCGGCGCTATGCCGACGCCATAACGCCGAGATCTCGTCCCTCGTTCCGGTCAGGCCGTCCGGCGGCACAGGTAAATGAAAGAGCGTTGCCCAAAAACCTGCATTAAATGAGAGAGCGTCCGGGGTGGGTGGGGTCGAAAGGCGCCCGCCGTCACTGGAGCCGCCCAAACCTCCAACATGCCCTGCTGCTTGACGGTCTCCAAGCCTTCCGCATATCCTGAACGAACGGTCGGTAAATAATTAGTCCCTTGAAGGCCTTTGCATAGGAGCAACCATGGCAGCGCAGAATCTGCAGTCAGTGCCCGCTGAGCTATCCCCGGAAGAACTCGCAGCCGCGGAACAGCGCGAGGCCGACGGTCAGGCGAACTTTGACCGGGTCATGGCGGACGATTCCCGCATTGAACCCAAAGACTGGATGCCGGACGCCTACCGCAAGACCCTGCTGCGCCAGATCTCCCAGCACGCGCACTCCGAAATCATCGGCATGCAGCCCGAGGCTAACTGGATCTCACGGGCCCCCAGCCTGAAGCGCAAGGCCATCCTCATGGCCAAGGTCCAGGACGAGGCCGGCCACGGGCTGTACCTCTACTCGGCCGCCGAAACGCTGGGCCAGCCGCGGGACAAGATGATGGCCGACCTCATCGCCGGCAAGGCCCGCTACTCGAGCATCTTCAACTACCCGGCCCGGACCTGGGCGGACATGGGCGCTATCGGCTGGCTGGTGGACGGCGCCGCGATCTGCAACCAGGTGCCGCTGTGCCGCGCCTCCTACGGCCCGTACGGCCGCGCCATGGTCCGAGTCTGCAAGGAAGAGTCGTTCCACCAGCGCCAGGGCTTCGAGATCCTGCTGGAACTCTCGCACGGCACCCCGGAGCAGAAGCAGATGGCCCAGGACGCCGTGAACCGCTGGTACGCCCCGGCCCTGATGATGTTCGGCCCGCCGGACGACGATTCGCCCAACTCCAAGCAGTCCATGGCCTGGAACATCAAGCGCTTCAGCAACGATGAACTCCGCAGCCGGTTCGTCGGAATGATGGTGGAGCAGGTCCGCGTGCTGGGCCTGACCCTCCCGGACAGCGAGATCCGCTTCAACGAGGACACCAAAAAGTGGGAGCACGGACCGCTGGACTGGAACGAGTTCCACGAGGTCCTCGCCGGCCGCGGTCCCTGCAACGCCCAGCGCCTCGAGCGCCGGAGGGAAGCGCACGACGACGGCGCCTGGGTCCGCGAGGCAGCGGCGGCTTACGCACACAAACAGTCAATGAAGACAAAGGAATTCGCAGCATGAGCGACGCATCTAACGCCCCGGAGGTTTCGACAGGCTCAACCACCGGTCCGGTGGTCGAGCCTGTCGAGACCAAGACCACCGGCAACGCCTGGGGCCTGTGGGAGGTCTTCGTCCGGTCCAGCCGCGGCCTGAGCCACGTCCACGCCGGATCCCTGCACGCGCCGGATGCCGCCATGGCCCTGCGCAACGCCCGCGACCTCTACACCCGCCGCAACGAGGGTGTGTCCATCTGGGTGGTCCCGGCCGACGCGATTGCCTCCAGCGATCCGGACTCCAAGGGCTCGTTCTTCGAGTCCCCGCAGGGCAAGGACTACCGGCACGCCACGTACTACACCAAGAGCGAAGGGGTGAAGCACCTGTGAGCAGCCCTGAAACCACGGCAGAAACAGCACACGGCCACGGCGACATCTCCACCGGTATGGCAGCCCCATCCGGCAGTGGCGACTCCAACGCCTCCGCCACCCGCATCACCCCCGGCAACGCCCTGCGCCCGGAGGACATCGCCCTCGAGGTCCGCACCGGCCTGGTCAAGCCCACCGAAGATGCGGCCGAGTACGCGCTTCGCCTGGGTGACGACGCCCTGATCCTGGCGCAGCGCCTGGGCCACTGGATCTCCCGCGCCCCCGAACTGGAGGAGGACGTGGCCCTGGGCAACATCGCCCTGGACCAGCTGGGCCATGCCCGGTCCTTCCTCACCTACGCCGGCGGAGCCTGGGAGAAGTCCGAGGATGACCTCGCCTACTTCCGCCGCGAGCACGAGTTCCGCTCCGCCCACCTCTTTGAGCAGCCCAACGGCGACTTCGCGGTGACCATCGCCCGCCAGTTCGTGGTGAGCTACTACCAGTTCGAGCTTTACCGCCGGCTCACGGAATCAACAGACGGCACGCTGGCCGCCATCGCCGCCAAAGCAGTCAAGGAAGTGGACTACCACCGGGACCACAGTGCCCAGTGGATCCTGCGCCTGGCCGGCGGCACGGACGAATCCCGCAAGCGGATCATCCACGCCCTCAAGCTGGTCTGGCCGTACGTGGGCGAGCTCTTCGAGGACGACGCCCTGGTGACCCGCCTCGCCGAGGCCGGTGCCGCCGTCGTTCCTTCCAGCATCAGGGAAGACTTTGACCGCCTGACCGGCGAGGTCCTCACAGAAGCCGGACTGGAAGTGCCGGAGGTTCCGGCAGCCCCCGGCGGTGGCCGGCGCGGCCAGCACTCCGAGCACCTGGGCTACATCCTCGCGGAGATGCAGGTCCTGGCCCGCGAGCATCCCGGAGCAAGCTGGTGACCGCCGTGGCCGTCGAGGTGGATCAAAGGCAGAAGGCCTGGGACATCGCCGCCACCGTGTGCGACCCCGAGATCCCGGTGCTCACCATCGCGGACCTCGGCATCCTCCGGGCAGTCACGGTAGAAGACAACGAAGTCACCGTCACCATCACGCCCACGTACTCGGGCTGCCCGGCCATGGACGCCATCCGCGATGACCTGAAAACAGCGTTCGCCAAAGATGGCTTCGCCAGCGTGCATGTGGACCTGGTCCTCGCCCCGGCCTGGACCACGGACTGGATGACGGACGCCGGAAAACAGAAGCTGCAGGAGTACGGCATCGCCCCGCCGTCGGGCATGGCAGCGGCAGCCCGGCACGCCGGCCCCATCCGGCTGCAGATGGCCGTCAAGTGCCCGCAATGCCAAAGCCTGAACACCAAGGAACTCACCCGCTTCGGTTCCACCTCCTGCAAGGCGCTGTACGTCTGCAAGGACTGCTTGGAACCGTTCGACTACTTCAAAGTCCTGTAAGGAAGCCCCCATGCCTGTTGTCCGCCAGACCGCCGCCGAATCGGCGCAGGCCACCGGCCGCCGTCGTCCGTCCTTCCACACCCTCGCCGTGGCGGAGGTGCGCCGGCTCACCGAGGACGCCATCGAGGTCACCTTCGGCGTCCCGCCGGAGCTCGCCGGCCAGTTCGACTACCTGCCCGGCCAGTACGTGGCCCTGCGCACCACGCTCCCGGATGAGGACGGCGAGCCGCACGAGGTGCGCCGCAGCTACTCCATCTGCGCTGAGCCGCGCAGCTTCGCGGACGGCAGCAGCGAGATCCGGGTGGCCGTGAAGAAGGACCTCGGCGGGCTGTTCTCCACCTGGGCCAACGCCGCGCTGAAGGCCGGGGACACCCTGGACGTCATGAGCCCCATGGGCGCGTTTGTGTCCAAGCACGGCCGGGACGGCAAGCCCGTGGACCAGAACGTCATGAACTCCATGAACCACCCGGAGGACCTGGCGGGGGAAACTGCCTCCATTGGGGGAGGCAGCTTCGTGGCCATCGCGGCGGGGTCCGGCATCACCCCGGTGATCGCCATCGCCCGGACGCTGCTGGCCGCCAACCCGGAGACCCGTTTCGACCTGATCTACGCCAACAAGGCCGCCATGGACGTGATGTTCCTGGAGGAGCTCGCGGACCTGAAGGACAAGTACCCGCAGCGGCTGGCCATCCACCACGTGCTGTCCCGCGAGCAGCGCATCGCGCCGCTGCTGAGCGGCAGGATCGACGCCGAGAAGCTCCAGCAGCTGCTGGGCACCGCCATCCACGCGGACGATGTGGACGAGTGGTTCCTGTGCGGGCCGTTCGAGCTGGTGCAGCTGTGCCGGGACACCCTGGCCGAGCGCGGCGTGAAGCCCGAGCATGTCCGGTTCGAGCTGTTCACGTCGGGCAAGCCGGACCGCCCGGAGGGCCACGCCGGCCGTCCCGTGGTGGTGGACGAGTCCAAGGAGACGTACAAGATCACGTTCAAGCTGGACGGCCTGCAGGGCGAGGTGGCCAGCCCCACGCACGCCCGCGAGTCCATCCTGAACGCCGCGCTGCGGGTGCGCCCGGATGTGCCGTTCGCGTGTGCCGGGGGAGTGTGCGGCACGTGCCGGGCCAAGGTGGTCACCGGCAGCGTGACCATGGACGAGAACTACGCGCTGGAGCAGGATGAACTGGACAAGGGCTACGTGCTGACCTGCCAGAGCCACCCCACCAGCAAGGAAGTCAGCGTCGACTTCGACGTGTAAAGCCCCGGTGATTGAGCCTGTCGAAATCCGGTGATTGAGCCCGTCGAAATCAAAGAGACCCCGGTGATTGAGCCTGTCGAGACCAAAGAGACCCCGGTGGTCGAGCCTGTCGAGACCCGAAACCCAACAAGGAGCCCCATGATTTCCCTCTCCATCAGCAACGGCGTGGCCGAAGTTGTGCTCGATGCGCCGCAGAAGCTGAACTCGCTGGATGAGCAGGCGCTGAAGGATTTAGCACAGGCGTACGACGACGCCGCTGCCGCCGCCTCACGCGGTGAGGTCCGGGCGCTGCTCCTTCGGGGAGAGGGCCGGGCCTTCTGTGCCGGAAGGGACATCTCCGGCGTCACGCCGGAGACCGACGATGCGGCCGCGTACCTGGGCGGGCTGGTGCAGCCGCTGCTGCAGAAGATGGCGGCCTTCCCGGCGCCGACCTTCGCGGCGGCGCAGGGCGCCTGCCTGGGTGTGGGGCTGGGCCTGCTGCTGGCCACGGACGTGGTGTACGTGGCGGAGAACGCCAAGTTCGGCTCGCCGTTCGCCAAGCTGGGCGCCACGCTGGATTCGGGCGGGCACTGGTACTTCACCGAGCGGCTGGGCATGCACCGGACGCTGGACCTGATCTACACCGCCGAACTGATGAGCGGCGCTGACGCCGTGGCGCAGGGCCTGTTCAGCAGGGCCATGCCCGCGGATGAACTCTTGGACAACACCCGGGCAATTGTGTCGAAGGTGGCGGTTGGAGCCACGGGTGCATTCAAGGCCAGCAAGGAACTGGTGGCGCATATCCGCGACCAGCGGCTGGGCCTCTGGGACGCCATGGCAGAGGAAAATGCCGAGCAGGCGCGGCTTTGCAAAACCGATGATTATGCCGAAGGTTTCAGGGCTTTCCAGGAGAAACGAAACCCAGAGTTTACGGGGTAGCAATTGCTAACTCTGGCTGTTGATTTGTATGGTTCACCTATGACTATGGGGAAATCTGTGACCAAAGCCGTCATTCCTGCTGCCGGATTGGGAACTCGTTTCCTGCCCGCCACCAAGGCAATGCCGAAGGAAATGCTGCCGGTGGTAGACCGTCCGGCAATTCAGTATGTGGTTGAAGAAGCCGTCAACGCCGGCCTCACCGATCTGCTGATGATCACGGGCCGCAACAAGCGCGCCCTGGAAGACCATTTTGACCGCGAGCCCGGCCTGGAGCAGGCGCTTGAAAAGAAGGGCGACCAGGGCCGGCTGGCCCTGGTGCGGGAGGCGTCCGACCTGGGCCCCATCCATTACGTGCGCCAGGGCGAAGCCAAAGGCCTCGGGCACGCGGTGCTGTGCGCCAGCCAGCACGTGGGCGACGAGCCCTTCGCCGTGCTGCTGGGCGATGACCTGATTGACGAGGCAGAATCGCTGCTCGCCACCATGATCGACGTGCAGCAGAAGACCGGCGGTTCCGTGATCGCCCTGATCGAAGTGGATCCGTCCCAGATCAGTGCTTACGGCTGCGCGGATATCACGGCCATCGACGGCGAGGACTACGTCCGCGTCAACAGCCTGGTGGAGAAGCCTGCTGCGGGCGAGGCACCGTCTAACCTGGCCGTCATCGGCCGGTACGTGCTGCACCCCTCCGTCTTCGGCGTACTGGAGAAGACCGAGCCGGGCCGTGGGGGAGAGATCCAGCTGACGGACGCGCTGCAGACCCTGGCCGCAGGCGAGGGCGAAGGATCGGGCGTGTACGGCGTGGTGTTCAAGGGCCGCCGCTACGACACCGGCGACAAGCTCAGCTACCTCAAGGCCGTCATTACCCTCGCCTCAGAGCGCGTGGAATTCGGTGAGGACTTGAAGACCTGGATGAAGGGCTTCGTCAGCTAGCTGCTGCTCTTACGGCTTTCTACGGGCCCGCTGCTCACTGAGTGGCGGGCCCGCAGTCGTCTGGCGACAATTCGGGCCATGATTGCGCCAATGACAGCTCCGGCCGTGTTTGTGACAAGGTCCTGCGGCGTTGCAAAACGGTCGTCAAGAAACAGCAGCTGGCCCAATTCCATACAGCCGGAGACCAGAAGACCAAAGGCGCCAACCCGCCACCAAGTCCGATCCGGAAATGCCTGCGAGGCGACGATGCCCAGCGGCACGAACAACGCGACGTTCGCGGCTGCTTCAACAAATTTGTAGTTGAACCAGCGCGGAACACCGTGCGCATGGAGATATCTCAAGACTCGGGCCAGATCGCCCTGGATGGGCTGATCAACGGGGCTTGGCCAAAATGCGATGAAGGCCAGCGGAATCAGCATGGCAACGAGAAGCCAGCGCCACGGGCGGCGGTCTGCCAGGAAATTCAAGTGGGCCTCAGGACGTTCTCAGAATGGCTAGAAAGGCCACCCCGAAGGCTGCAGTAGCCAACAGTCCGAGGAAGGCGTAGGGGAGTGCTTGAGGGCCTGGCAAGGGTATCGAGAAGTCGAACTGCCAGCGGGTTCTGCGCCAATGTCTCCCCATAACACTAATAAATACCACGGACGCAATCGGTTCGGGCTGTGGAACCGTTGGCTGAGCCTGTCCACTTGGTGGTTGAGCCTGTCGACTCGGTGGTTGAGCCTGTCGACTCGGTGGTTGAGCCTGTCGAAACCATTAAATGCAGAGGGTGGGTGGTTCTCCGGTTTCCCGGAGAACCACCCACCCTCTTTGGTGCTTGTGGGTGTTGCGGTTACGCAGCGGCCTCAGTCTTGGCGCGGCGGCGAACAACAACTACAGAAGCTGCACCGGCGGCAAGTGCGCCAGCCCCGACGATGGTCCAGAGAACCAGGCCGGAGTCAGCACCGGTGTTTGCCAGGCCGCCACCGGTCGTGGCGAGCGGAGCGCCGCCGCTGGTGTTGGCCAGGGAGGCAGCAACCTGAACCGTAACGGGACCAACAGTTACGCCGGACGTGTTGCCGACTGCCGTGATGTAGTAGGTGCCTGCTTCGGAGATGGAGATCGGGAATGCGACCTTACCCTGAGCGTCAGCGGTTGCGCTGAAGGTCGAGGGTGCCAGGAAGACAGGAATCTTGGCGGAGAAGGAGGTACCACCGGCGATGTTGGCGCCGCTGGCTGCGGGCGGGTTGCCCGGCGTGACGGTGATGGTCAGTGATTCGCCGGCCAGGAAGCCCTGGCCAGTGAAGACGAACTGCTCGCCCGGGCCAACGGTGCCGTCAGAAACGGCTGCCTGCGGCGGAAGAGCCGGGTAAGTGGCTGCGACTGCCGGCGCGGTGCCGATAAGTGCGATGGATCCAGCCAGTGCGAGTGCTGCGAGTGTCTTTTTCATGTGTGTCCCCCCGGAGACGTTTAAGTTTTAGATGTACCCGAATTGAGGAGGTTTCCTCACCGCACGAGACCTGTGCGGAAATGCCGGATAGATATCCCAAAAAGACGTTACCATTCGGCGCGCGCTGTGAGCAACGTCAATCCAGTCGGTTTACATAGTGTTAACGCGTTGTCTACGAGCCCTAGCCACACTGCGCATTTTGTGTGGGCAGGATCACATCCTTTACATCCTGGACAGTCGGTGTGACAACGACGTTAGGTTCTGTATGCTGAACAATTTTTCCAAAGGTGTACTCAACGGTTCGGCTCTCGCCCGGTGCTAGGCGTATGGCGATTACACCCACTGGGCGGTTGCTGTGGACGTACGGTGCGAAATCAGTTCTTTGTCCATCCAATTTTGCCGTTTCGACATTTGCCTGCACCGGGCCGTACGCAACTATGTTCGTCTGGACTGAGCCCGGCGGTACTCCGAAAGTTCCGTCTCCGGTGACATATGTCGGCAATGACATCGCTGAATCCGTTGGGGCGGTGTTGGTGCTGGTAACACGTACCGTCGTCTGAGCGTAGCCATCTCTGGCGCATTCTTTGACGAGCTGCACGGTTCGTTTCACGTAGAAGTCCATCTTGGCGCCTGTACCGTCGTTGAAGTAGACACCGAACTCGGCAGGCGATACGTTCCGCCCGGACATTGACCCGCCCAGGGGGTATCCCGCGATCACGGACTGTTCTGCATTACGGTTGGACCATAGGCGAATTCTCCCTTCCTCAGTCCCACGGGAGAGGCCTTCGACGAGCCCTTGAGTATCGCCATTACCGTCGGACAAAGCGGCAAATATTTCCTGCGCAACCCCTGCGAAGTATGCGTCTTGTAGCTTGGGCTTGTCGATCTTCGAGTAAACATCCGATAGTAGGGTCTGAACTACATTTTTGCCGTTTAGTTCGGTAGGCAAGCCACTTTGGGCAATCGAAATTAACTCGGGGCTGGTGATTGTTACCGGTCCGGTAGCGTCAAGTATGTAACCAAGGGCAACCGGATCGACTGATATTACACCGTCTACACGTTGACCCGTTTTCCGCTCCCACATCGTATGTGCAACTTGGGCTGTAGTCGGAAAATCAGGTGTCAGGTTGACGTCCTGCATAAACTTGCCGATCCGGGCGGAATATATGGTTTTTTGTTCAGAATCAACCTCAACGATTGGATCGAATACTCCAATTTCGCTCGCGCTCGATTGAGCGTCGAGCGTCAGGTCGCCCCTGTCGATCGTCAACAAGGCCAACGCTCCCGGTATACCCCCTGTGGCACGGGATTCGGCATTATTTTGAATCAAAACCAAATAGTGTCGTGGTTCTGTTGCCCCTAACATTTCTGGCGCCACGCGCGCCGCATCTGCAGCTGAGGTCAATCCTCCCTTGAGCGCATCCAGCTGAGTTTGGGCTTGGGCAAGGGGCTCGGAAACTTGGGGAAGTAATGTAGTCGCATCAATGCTGTTGAGACGCTCCGAAGACTGAACAACTGCTTGAGCGGCCGCGACTAACTTCGGTTTGGCGTCAATTAGGGGCTGCAGATCAACGCTCTCGCCTCCTGGTGCAAGGGCGTTCCAGTCGAGGTCCTGAAAGACCGAGACCAAAGGTGTTGCGCCAAGTCGGGCAACGTCGTCGGCTGACGTCGCGACCTCACTGGCGGCCTTGAAGTTCGCCCCAAGCCAAGGCATAGCGCCGGCCAAGGTCCATAAAGGGTCACTTGCCTCGTCACGCGCCTTTGCGGTGTGGCTTCCTACGTCGCGAACCGTCTGTGTGGCGCCGTCTACATTGTTTTCTAGGATTTCATCCCTAAGTTGTGGAAGGAGACTCGTCGCGTTTGAAAGTTCGGTTTTGATCGCGGTGGCTTTCGCGCCGAGCCAAAGGACTGACGCGGCTGCTACGGCAGAGACCATGACGGTGGACCATAGGATCCATTTCAAGCGCCGTTTCGACCTGGCAGACTGCGTCGTCGACATGATTCCCCACCCGCGCTTTCGCGCTCGTCTTTCTACCTTTTCACCGGATTCCGTCATGCCTAGGGTCGTCCCATACCGCGATAAGCCCAGCCTGCAGAGCGCCACTTTGCAGCGTCCAGAACGTTGCGACCATCTAGGACTCTGGCTGTCCCAACGCTTCCGATCAGCGTAAGGGGATCGAGCTCAACATACTCACGCCACTCGGTGAGTAGTAATAGTGCATCCGAACCCGAAATGGCAGCATCAACATCCCCTTCATAGTGAAGTTCGGGGAATCGCTTGGCGGCGTTTTCTAGGGCCTTCGGGTCCGTGACGGTTACTACGGCACCCTGGAGCTGGAGTTGGGCGGCGATACTCAGAGCTGGTGAATCGCGAACATCATCACTCTCAGGTTTGAACGCGGCACCGAGAACAGTGATGCGTTGTCCTAACAGGGTGCCTCCGCATAGCTCGCGGGCAAGTTCAACGACTCGAGAACGTCGGCGCATATTAATGGCATCGACTTCACGGAGGAAGGTTAGTGCTTGGTCGGCACCTAATTCACCTGCTCTGGCCATGAACGCACGAATGTCCTTAGGCAGACATCCACCGCCAAATCCAATGCCTGCGTTGAGGAACTTCCTTCCGATTCGGTCGTCCATACCTATGGCGTCGGCCAGCCTTGTGACGTCAGCCCCAGCGGCTTCGCAAAGTTCCGCCATCGCGTTAATGAAGGAAATTTTTGTGGCCAGGAAGGAATTGGCGGCCGTTTTCACGAGTTCTGCCGTTGGATGGTCTGTGACCAGCCGGGGCGTTCCGGTGGAGAGAGGAATGGCATAGACCTCATCAAGAGCAGCGACAGCTGGGTGCTCTTCGGATCCATCGGAAACTCCGTAGACGAAACGGTCCGGTTGAAGGGTGTCTGCGACAGCGTGCCCCTCCCGGAGGAACTCGGGATTCCAGACTAGGTGCGCCGCAGGCTCCTGGGCCTGTACTGCATTTGAGAGCCGCTCCGCGGTTCCTACAGGCACCGTGGACTTTCCCACGACAAAGTCACCGGGGGAGAGGTAGGGCAATAGCTCCTCTACGGACGCGTCCACATATGAGAGATCTGCACCGTTTTCACCCTTCTTTTGTGGTGTGCCAACGCAAATGAAGTGAACCTCGTTGCCGGCTGCCGCACTCATATCCGTCGTGAACGTGAGGCGCCCTGTTTCTTGAACCTCCCTAAGCAAGGACTCCAAACCCGGTTCAAAGAAGGGGGCCTTGGCTTCCGACAGGGCAGAAATTTTCCTATGGTCCACATCGATGCCAACAACCTGGTGACCCAGTTTTGCCATGCAGGCTGCGTGCACTGCTCCCAGATAGCCGCAGCCAATTACCGTAATACGCATGGTGAGTGCCTTCCCCGATACTAAGAATGCAACGGCTTATGCCGCTGAGACAAAAATGGACCAGAATAGAATTTAGACTGCTCCGGTACTTGCGAATACTGCCTTGAACGTCTTGAAAAGTATTACTACGTCGCCCATCAGTGACCAATTTTCCACATAGTAGAGGTCGAGCCGGATGCTCTCTTCCCAGTTCAGATTCGAGCGTCCGCTGACTTGCCAGAGACCGCTCATTCCTGGGCTTACGTAGAGTCGACGGTGCGCCGCGTCATCGTACAGGGCAACTTCTCCTTCTCGTTGAGGGCGTGGGCCGACCAGACTCATGGTGCCACCGAGGACATTCAGCAGCTGTGGAAGCTCATCGAGTGAGTACTTGCGCAAGATTCGGCCCAACGATGTTATTCGAGGGTCATTTTCAACCTTGAATAAGGGTGTGGTGCTCGAACCCTGTGCCTCCAGAAGTGCTCTGAGACCTTCATCGGCGTTCACCTTCATGGATCTGAACTTGAGCATGTTGAATGTAGTTCCGCGTAGACCTATCCTCTCCTGCCGGTAGAAGACAGGGCCGGGATCCGTAAATCTAACAAGAAGACCCAACAGGAGGAATACGGGCGAAAGAAATATGACTAGGAGTCCGGCTATCACTAAGTCGAAAGCTCGCTTAGCAACTTTCTTACCGCCCGTGAGTTTAGGGGTCGAGACGTGGATAAGTGGTAATCCAGCAACGGGCTGGGTGTGGATTCGCGGGCCGGCAATATCTGTTAGAGCAGGGGCCAAAATCATTCCAATGTCCCTGGCCGCGAGTTCCCAGCCGAGACGTCGAAGGTCTTGCGGGTGCATGTTCACGCCAGCAGAGATAGCCACTGCATCGACATTGGCGGCCACGACAGTCGCGAGAATGGCGTCGAAATCAGACTCGGTTCCAATCACCGGAACCGGCAGGCTGGGGTTGATGCTAGATGCAGGAGCACCCGGCAAATGAACGGCAATGGGCCGGTACCCAGCGGCCGGAGCACTATTCAATGAGCGCACCAAATGTGCAGCCGACGAGGGACCGCCAATAATTAGCACTCGAAAACCACTTCTTCCGTGCTTCCGATCAAGCGACAGGTGCTGCCGGACAAGCCATCGAGCAATCAATAGTCCGAGAGCACCTGCAGGGAAAGCCAAGCCTACGAAACCTCGCGCAGTGTCGACTTTCAGGGCATAAGATACAACCGCTACAAATCCGAAGAGCCACGCTGAGCTGGCGATTACACGCTTGTATTCTTCCGTCCCCGATCCTAGAACTCTGGCTTCCCTGGAGCCCCAGAACTCCAACATTGTCCACCAGACAATGACAAGGCCAAGAGACAAGAAAATGTAGTCAACGTCACGGACACTGCTGCCTCCGAGATCCGGGAAACCGAATCTAAGCCCGAATGCTCCGGCGACGGCCCAGACTACGACCCCTGCATCGATGATCCTCAGCCGTGACGTGTATTTCGCTCGCCAGCCAGCAGCGGTTCTGACCGCATCCGCTGTCCCTGCGGTAGCCGCTCCCACAATGCCAGCTTCCCCCATTGCTCGTCCTCTCAGGATCTGACTCGGTCGATGTTGGCTCGGTACCAGTCCACCGTGTCTGCGATGCCAGCACGTAGTCCGATACTTGCAGTCCATCCCGCGCCGGTGAGTTTGGAAACATCCAGAAGCTTCTGCGGTGTGCCGTCAGGCTTAGTGGTATCCCAAACCATCTCTCCTTGGTAGCCAACTGCATCGGCAACTAACGTGGCCAGCTCTTTGATTGTCACATCTGATCCTGTGCCAACATTTACTTGCCCAGCACCGTCGTAGTTTTCGAGCAGGTGCAAACACGCTGAGGCCATATCGTCCACGTGAAGGAATTCACGACGAGGGGAACCCGAACCCCAGTTAGTCACGGTGGATACCCCCGATCTAACGGCTTCCTCGTAGCGCCGGATCAGAGCAGGAAGTACATGGGAACCTTCCGGTGAGAAGTTGTCGCCCGGCCCGTACAAGTTGGTCGGCATTGCGGAAATCCATGGCAGCCCATACTGGCGCCGAACTGCTTGGACTCCCATAATTCCGGCAATTTTTGCTATTGCGTAGGCATCATTAGTTGGCTCTAGGTGCCCGGTGAGTAAAGAGTCCTCACTTATCGGTTGCACTGCCAACTTTGGATAGATGCAAGACGAGCCGAGGAAGAGGAGTCGTTCAACGCCATGCCGCAAGGCTGCATCGAGGACATTTACCTGAATCCTGAGGTTGTCGTTCAGGAAGTCGACGGGATATGTGCTGTTGGCCAGGATCCCACCCACCTTTGCGGCGGCGAGCACTACATAGCGTGGCTTATTGGTCGAAAAAAAGGACATGACGTCCGCCCTATTTTTCAAGTCGAGCTGCGAAGATGTCCGGCCGAGAAGGTTGTCAAAACCCTCCGCTTCAAGTTTTCTCCAAATAGCGGATCCTACAAGGCCTCGGTGGCCTGCGACGTAAAACGGGGATGATCTGTCGAGCAGGCCAGGGACTGTGTCGTGCGTATCCACTAGTTTTTCCAACTTGCCAAGTCAACGCTATCTATCCAGTGGTTACCTGCATGACGAAGAGCTTCGATGTCTGCATCCACCATAATGCGCGCCAATTCTGGTGTGTGAACGGAGGCCTTCCATCCGAGTTTCTCCTGGGCTTTGGAAGCATCGCCAACAAGTGCATCCACTTCGGTCGGTCGGAGGTATCGCTCGTCAAAGCGGACATGGTTTTCCCAGTTAAGGCCTGCGTGGTCGAATGCGATTTGCAAGAAGTCACGTACCGTGTAGTTTCCGCCGGTTGCCAACACGAAGTCGTCTGGCTCGTCCGCCTGCAACATCTTCCACATGCCCTCGACGTACTCTGCCGCATACCCCCAGTCTCTGACGGCATCAAGGTTCCCCATATAGAGGAGGTCCTGTTTGCCTGCCTTGATGGCAGCGACTGCGCGTGTTATTTTCCGTGTCACGAACGTTTCACCCCGGCGCGGGGACTCATGGTTGAAGAGAATGCCGTTTACGGCGAACATGCCATAGGCCTCACGGTAATTCTTCGTGATCCAGTAACTGTAAACTTTTGCGGCACCGTAAGGCGACCGCGGGTAAAAGGGTGTTTCTTCGTTCTGTGGCGGCGGAGTTGCGCCAAACATTTCGGATGACGAGGCCTGATAGAACTTGGTCTCGATTCCAGACATACGAACGGCCTCAAGGAGACGAATCGTACCTACACCAGTCGTATCTGCGGTATGTTCGGGCTCGTCAAAGGAAACTCTGACGTGAGACTGTGCAGCCAGGTTGTAAACCTCGTTGGGTTTGATTTCGCCTAGCAGAGTAACCAGTCTTGCTCCATCACTGAGATCACCATAGTGAAGGAAAAGCTTGGCGTTCGGGTCATGAGGGTCAATGTAGAGGTGGTCGACTCTTGCGGTGTTAAAAGTTGAAGCTCGTCGGATTAGGCCGTGGACCTCGTAACCCTTTGCAAGAAGAAGTTCGGCCAGGTAAGAGCCGTCTTGTCCCGTGATTCCTGTAATAAGCGCGCGTTTCGTCATGATGCCCCCAGAAGCAAAAAAGAGTCACGCGACCCAGCGGCCGCGCGACGTCGCTAGACTCGTGATGAACTCATCATAGTGCCCGATTGCTGTCGATTCTGACAATATTTCTTCGCGGAAGCGCTTGCCTTGCTGACCCAGCGAATTGGAAAGCTCTTTGTCGTTCCCGAGACGCTCAGCTGCTTCCAGAAGGGCGAGTGGATCACCAGCATTTACACGAATTCCCCCTCGTGAGACCTCGATCTCAGACGCAGTAACGCTGCCTTCGTCGGTAGCTGCCAACACCGGCACACCCGCGGTGAAATAGGACGTGAGTTTGCTAGGTACAGCCATATCACGTACGCCCGCGAGTTCGTTGACCAGAAGAACGTCAGCCGCTCGCAACGCGGATTGGAATTCGTTTCCTGGCAACGAATCAATGAAATCAAGTCGATCAACGCCGTAACCTGACGCTTCAAGTGCCGAGCGTTGGTTCCCGTCACCCATCAATACGAACCGCACGCGGCTGTTGGCTTCCGATGCAATCTTGGCAGCCCTTACTACGTTTTCCAGTCCCTGTTTCTTGCCCATGTTGCCGGCGTGTAAAACGACTATGTCATCGAGTAGCCAGCCGAGCTTGGCGCGTGATGCCTCTACGTCGACAGGCGCTATTTCGTCTAAGTGCGTCCAGTTGCGGATGACGCTCGTGCTTTCGCTATTAATGCCGAGATTCGTCACTAGGTGCTCGCGAAAACGATCATGAATTGCGATGACTCCTCCTGCCCACCGGAGGACTCGTGACTCTAAGCCGGCCGCCAGACGGGCGGACAATCCCGAGGCGCCTGCTGTTTCCACTATTCCTCGGCTGTAAAGGTCTTGGACCCATACAACTGTCGTGGGGCGACTAAGGCCGAATCTAGCACGGAGCACGGTTACCGCAGTCGCAAAAAGGGCAGGACTCACCATGATGACCACATCGGGTTTGTCCCATCGCGAGAACGTCGCACGGAGGCCGAAACTAAGTTCCATATGGAGCCGGCTCAAGAATGTCGGCACAGTCGGGACATAGTGACGTAGACGTTTCGTCTCGACGCCATCGATAGTTTCCCGCATCGACCATCCCGAATAGCCCGGCCTCATCTTCCATTCTGGATAATGTGGATATCCAGTGATCACAAGTGTCTTGTGGCCGAGCTCTGTAAGTCCTTTGGCGAGGCTGCTGGTGTACGGGGCATTGCCTGTAGATTCTGGAGCGTAGTGAAGCCCAATTATTGTAATTTTCAAGTCTTGTTTCGTCTCACTCTACTTATCGACGGTCGGGTGGTTTTCTGGCCGCTTCCAGGGATTGATAGTGGGTCGGCTGAGCCCTGCGAACCCGTTGGTCATTAGCTAATGCTTCATGTCTCGATAGACCAACGAATACGTCGCACCAAGCGAAGACCAATCTCTTGCAGTCAGCGACGGCCTACTAGACAAACGGTTGGATTCACCGGCCCGGATAGAGCAAACCGCATCCGTGAGCGAGGTTGCAGTGAGGTCGCCTTCTAACATCTGAACCCAATCAGAACCGACTTCCCGCTGCAGTTCAAGCATCGTCGGAGATGCGGTGACTACTATAGGGCAGGACGCACTCAGTGCCATGAGGGCGGCGCCAGAATTATAAATCCTCTTGTAGGGTAAAATTACCATTTCAGCTTGATTTATTTCATTTAATAGTTGCTGGTCGCTGAGGCTACGAAAATCATAGCTAATATGCGGTGATGAATGCATCAGGTCAATTAGGCTCCGACCAAAAGTGTTTGAAATTGGCCGTCCCACGATACGAAGGGTCGACTTCAAGTCTTCTGCTTTCGTGAATGCCTCAAGTAATCGTTCAATGCCCTTATACGGGCGAAGAAATCCAAAGAGCAGGATCCGACCAGTATTATGGGGTGGTGACTCGAAATTATTCATATCAATAATGGGAGAATAATCCCCGTGAGGGATGTATAAATGCCGACTATTAGCTTCGTCGAATAATTCGGTTTTGGACATGAATACGAGAGCATGACAAGATGAGCGCCAAATACGCAAGGCGAACTTCTCGACCGAAGAACTCCGTTCGTGCGCTGTCAAATTGTGAACGGTCCAAACATTTTTTCGACCGCGTAATTTATTTAGCCCAATGAGAAGAATAAAGAGAAGGCACTTTGCCAGCGTTCGCAACTTGGAATCTGCACGAATTAATGATTCAGGCCAGTGCACGTGCATAATGTCGTATTCGCCGGAAAAGGCCTTTTTCCAATTGAATTCCGAGACTTCGATATCCTGCATCAGATGATCTATCAGTAAACCAACAAATGGGTTGGTAATAGTTCTTCCTGGAGACATCAACACTTTTGTCGTCATCGAATTCTCCCCATTTCGTAGTAAGCAAAACTTCCACCCGTGCGGCTCGTGCCTAACGCGGGCAGGATAATTGAAATAGCATTCATGGCGCCCCTAGTAATTCCTTAGAGCCGCATTCGCGGGCCCTGTCAAGGTTCCCTGAGATGGTTGTTCGACGGGGCGTTTGAGCTGCTGAGCGACTGCTCCCATGGTAAAAAACCAGAACGTCATGACGTGACCTGATGTCATGCCCCATCCAGTTGCTGCGATCAAAATGATTGCCGGTGTACTAGCCAGGAGTGCCCGGGCATAGTCCCCCACGTAGTCAGTTCTTCGATGGTGACGAACTGCATGGACCAACGTTGCCGCCAAAGGGCCGAAGAGTAGCACGGCTCCAACCAAGCCGATCTCGGCCGTCATGAGCAGGAAGCTGTTGTGCACAGGCAAGCCGGATCCAGTTACAGGATCGAACGTTCCAACAACCGAGACATATGAATTTGCACCTATTCCGAATAGCGGATTCGCCGCAATCTGCTCAAGAGCCACCTGCGTCAATCCACTGCGCGAGCCCCCTGTAGGGTCCTCTTGAAACCGCGCCACGAAGGAGGCAGCAAAGAGTGTTCCGACTACGGAGACGCCCAGAGGGAGAAGGATTTTCGTACTCCAAGACTTCTTTCCTGGCAGCATTAGAGCCCAGACCAATAATGTGAGGACTGCTCCAATGGCGACGGCGCGACCGCCAGTTAGGGCAATTGGGATTAGCGCGAGCAATACACCACACAATGAGGCGCGCCGCGTCCAAAGGTTGTTTGAGAGTGTCAGGGGCAAGAGCAGCAGGGTCGCTAAAACTAGAACCTTGCCCAGATTGTTGGCGTTGCTCAAGGACCCGCTGACCCGCGTAAGCCCTCCACCGTCTTCATTGGGAATAATGTTGCCGCCGATAATGCCAAAGAATTGCAGAACGGCGTAGGAAAGCTGAACTAAAACAAGTATTAGTAACAGGAAACTGAAAAGACGTCCTTGCCTGCCGTGCGTGCCCGCATCCCGGAGTAGCCATGCTCCGGCAGCCCAAGCGCATACGGCCAGCAGGAGTTGCTGAACACCCGCTAACTGTTCCAGATTCCCCGCCCACAGAAAGGATGTTGAAACGAGTAAATATATACCCAAGGGAACGAATGCAAGGAACGATGGGCGTGACTTCTCAGTGAGAAGACAACAAACAGCGAGTACAGCCATTAACAGTCCGAAATTTGTGAGTTCTGGTTCCGCCGTACTAAGTCCTGGATGAGGAAGACCGTTGGATCCAGTTAGCTGACGAGGGAATGCGGCCAGTGTGAAGAGGCACAGTGCACATGCCGCCCCGAAGCTTCCAAAACGTTTCCACGTTGCCAAAAATAGTGCGACGGCGGCCACCGCAACTGAGATATATATGCCCACGACTATCCCTACACATTACAAAGAGAATGGAGGCGAAAATGCCACGACAATGCAGGAGTTATCAAAGTTCCCTCACCGACATTGCTCAAGAAAACGGATCTCGCCGTTTTAGGAACGCATCTGTTCGGAGTTACCCGTTTCGGCCGCCTGAGTGAACAGACTGGATGAGCTGGCTGCCGCACTTGGGAACTGGCTTGGGTCGCGAAGGGGCTTTTCAGCCTGCCTCCGATTCATCCTCGGCGAGTTCATATGGTTGGATCGGACGGATGCCTCAAAGTCAGACTTTGCAAACGACTCATAGGTGTAGTTTGACTCCGAATACGCGTCCGGCCCCTTAGTGGGGAGCCTGTTGAGGACTAGCCCGAACAGATCAGCTCCAACCATTTCCAATGACCGCAGAGCGCTAGCCAGATCGTTTTGCTTGACCTTGTGAGTACCAACGATGACAACTACGCCTCCTGCGTACTGCGAAAGTACAGCGGCGTCGGTTACAGGCAACAACGGTGGCGCATCGATCACGATGGAATCGAAAATTGTCTCCAGACGCTCAATCAGCGCACCCATTGTTGCTGAGCCAAGCAATTCGCTTGGGTTCGGGGGAATCTGGCCGGAAGTGAGGACGAACAAGTCTCCGTCACCCCAAGGTTGCACCAATTCCTCGACTTCGGCTCGTCCCAATAAGGCCGTGGTCAGACCGGCGTCACGTTCCAAGCCCAGATATTGACTCACCATAGGTCGTCGCAGGTCGGCGTCAATTAGGAGGACTGAGTTTCCTGACTCGGCCATAGCAATTGCAAGGTTCGTGGCTGTTGTAGTCTTGCCCTCTCCAGGCAATGACGAGGTCACTAGAATTGTCTTGCTTTTGCTTCCAATGTGGGCGAATTGCAGGTTGGTACGGATTTGTCGGAAAGCCTCCGCTCGCGGGCTTTGAATGGCTACCTGCGTGATGAGCGGCTTTTTGGCTGCCTCGGCATCAAAGGATACCCGACCTAAAATTGCGGCATCCGTCGTTCTACGCAGATCCGTCTCTGTGCGAACACTGTTGTCCAGAAGGGAACGCAGAATGGCGACGGCGGAGCCCAAGGCGAGACCGAGTAGGAGTCCGATGGCAAGATTGAACCTAACGTTCGGGCCCGACGGTTCTTTCGGCGCTTCCGCGGGAGTGATTACCGATAACCCGACGGGTGAGATCCCACCATTCTTGGGTTTTTCTAGGGAATCTACAGCCTGAACCAAGCTGTCGGCGATACCTTGAGCGATAGCAGCCGCTTGCACCGGCGAAGTGTCCGATACCGCAATTGTGACAATTACTGTATTCACGTCAGAACTTGCCGTTACACGACGAGACAAAGCCGTCGGCGTTGTGTCGAGCCCCAGGCTGTCGATCACCGGCTGGAGGACCCGAGGCGTCGTGACTGTCTTCACATACGATTGGACGCGGGCCTGGCTGAAAGTGTTGCCTTGCTGAAGTTCTTGGACTGATCCCGAGTTTTGGATCGCGACGAAAAGCTGCGTTGTGGCCGTGTAGGTCGGCCTTACCGCCAAGGAAGCTGCTCCGCCAACGATTACACCGGCCATAGTTATAGCAATTAGAAGCATCCAATTGCGCCTCAAAATACGCATGTAGTCGCGTAGGTCCATAGCCTGGGTCCCCCTGTGGTCGTGGCTGGAGATCATGTTGGGAAGACGCGCCGTAGTGGGTCGGCGAGAGACTGCCAACAGAAAGTCTAGCGGCCCGCAGCCGCATCCTGCCCATTGCGTCGAGTGCGTGACCGTTGGCCGAACGTAGGTTAATACAGAGGCCAGCAAAAGTTGAGAGGCGACCTCCCGCCCCCATGCCGGCTTGGTTGGGCCGTGTCGGCATTTGCGGATGTAGTGCAGATGTTTGTGTTGGCGGGGTGGTGATGGCCGATGTCGTTACGGCTCCTCAACGTACTTGGCGCTCGGTATGATTCACAGTGATCACGCACAGTCCCGGCGCCTCGGCTTAGCGGTATGTCTGTAGCCAAAAAGCTGCAGTACCGCGCAAAGCAATATGATAATTGAGAGAGTTGGAGTTAGCAATGACTGAAGTTATGGGGGCCAACATGGAACGAAGTGACATTGCGGTCGTGATTTTGACCCTCAATGAATCCGAAACTATCGAACATGCAATAAGCAGCGTAGGTTGGTCTGACGACGTATTTGTCGTAGACAGCGGAAGTACGGATGGAACGGTAGAGAAGGCTTCCAAGTTGGGAGCAAAAGTCCTCGTCCATCGACAGGACGGACCGTTTCTCATCACAGAGCAACGGAACTGGGCGGTAAAAAACCTACCAACCGAAAAGCCTTGGGTTCTATTTCTGGACGCCGACGAGTTGTCAACGCCAGAATTTGTTCAGGCAATTCTCGACGAAATAAACTCCAATACCCGAATCGATGGTCTCTACGCGGCGCCGGCGTTTATGTACCACGGTGTATGGCTTCGACGATGTAGTGGATTCCCTAATTGGCATCCGCGAGCGGTCAGGCGGGGCAGTGGGCTCCGTTTTACTGGGGGCGTTTGGGAGGAATTCACGCAGGGATACCCTTTGTCCAATGTTCAGGTGCCATATGTCCACAATACAAATGCCAAAGGCCTGACGGATTGGCTTGAGAAGCACGATCGTTATGCCAAGTGGGAAGCAAATATGATTTCTGAAGGCGTGGGTCGAAAAAGTGAGCGCCGTTCTCTGCTCAGACGGTTGCGTTACTCCTTGGGAGCATTGAGGAAGTACTTTGCGCTCATTTATTTAGCCATCGTAAGAGGTGGACTCCTCGATGGGCCCGAAGCCCGATCCTACCTAAAGCGTATGTTTATATATGAGTTATTGATAGATGAACATTACCGTGAAATGACGCATTTGCGTCGCGGAAAAGGCCTCTGATGAGGCATCAAACGACGGAAAGAGTCAACTACCATGACTGACGCTCTTGTCCAAGACAAATTTATATGGGTCTTGGGCCGCGTGCACGATCAGCTGGGCGGTCCAGCGCGAACTATCACTGGGTACATCCGGGGTCTAAAGCAACATGGACGCGAAGTTGCTCTGTACGGTATAGGCGAACATCAGTCCCTTGTTGCGAATTTTTCGGAAGCCGGCGTTGACACATTTGGTGCACTGACTGGCAGCCGTCTCCAACAGTTCATAGGGTTGAACACCATGTACTCCCAAGCTGCCACACGAGGCGCGACGGTGGTAGTCGTTGGTGTATGGCACTTATCGTTCTTCGTTATTGCGATGCGGCATGGACTCGCCAGGCTTAGACGAAACAAGCAAACTGTCCGTGTGCTGTTGGTCCCCACGATGTCACTGTCAGCATACGACTGGGCGAAGCACCGGTTCGTAAAGCTTGGACTTCGGCCGTTGGTCGCGTGGCTGCTTCAAGGCCTCGATGGCGTAGTTTTCGCTTCGACTGGGGAACTTGCCCTTAGCTCTCCACGGTCTTGGCGTGGAAGTGAAGTCGTGATGCACCCAACGACAGCTAACATCGGAGAGAGGATTGAGCGGAGCGAGGCGCGTTACGATGTGGCGTTTGTCGGGCGAATCGACCCACAGAAGGATCTGCCACTGCTCTTTCGCGGACTAGCCGCTTGTGCGAGACGGCATACATTGGTGGTCGTAGGCGATGGCCGCGTCGATTACGTTTCCGAATTGCAGAATCTGGTGCGGGAGCTGGGGTTAGAGGACCAGGTAAGCTGGTTGGGCTGGAAGTCTCACTCCGATGCTTTAGCCGTCGTCCGAGAGAGCAAGGTCGTGGCGGTAACATCAGTAGTTGAAAACTTCTGTCATGTTGCTCTCGAAGCGATTGCAAATGAGGCTGAACTTGTTCTGGTCGATCGCGTGATGTCGTCGGCAGATTTCAAGAAGCATGCTGGCGTTAAAGTCGTCCCGCCTACAGCCGAAGACGTCGGGTCCGCGATCACGTTCTGTCTTCAGGATTGGAGTGACCGTGTGTCGCAGCGTCGTGTGGATGCAGAGCAGATTTCGGCTATATGTTCCCCGCAGAATGCTGCCCAGCGCCTAATTGATTTTGCCTCGACCGTTCGAACTAACTCGGTAAGCTGCCGATAATGAGCAGGAGTCGACGAAAATTGTATGCATTTCAGGATTGGCGAGCTAATTCGGGGAGACCCAAGATTCAAATTAGCCTGGTTATGTACCGTGTTTCGCTAATAACTCGACAAAAGTTTGGTAGAAAACACCCGCTTACACTTGTCGTTGCAAGCATTTACCGTCTCATAGCTGAGGTCGTCGGTGGTTTCGAGCTGCCCACTAGTGTTGAGGCAGGGCGGAATTTGCAGATTCACCACGGGTTCGGCTTAGTGATAAACGGTGGTGCACGAATTGGTTCCAATGTGATTCTGCGCCAAGGTGTTTGCATTGGATCCAGATCCTCTGGTGGGGCTGCACCGGTGGTAGGCGACGCCGTGGACTTTGGGGTTAACGCTGTAGCCCTAGGTGAGATCCGAATCGGCCAGGGGGCACGGATAGGTGCTGCTGCAGTTGTTCTTTGTGACGTTCCAGATGGGCATTCTGCGGTCGGAAATCCGGCACGCGTTATTACCCCCCAAAAATCGGACGACTTGTCTTTCAAAGTCGCTGACCAAGTTCCTTCGATCCGCCTGTCAGAGGGGCAGTAGTGCGCACCCTGGAACCGGACCGCATAACAGTAGCGGCGGCAACGTATAACCGTAACGCAGATTTGTTATTCCTATTGAGGAGTTTAGAAGGACAAAGGAGACAATTCGGCTTCACAGTTCTCGTTATTGATAACTCTCCGAATGGAATTGCCCAAGACATCGTCGCTGACGAAAGTCCTATGGCCATCTACGTTCATGAACCCAGGCCGGGCATTGTTTCGGCAAGGAATGCCGCACTAGATGCGACGCGCGACCAGCAGGCGATCATTTTTGTCGATGACGACGAATATGTTGACGAGAAGTGGTTCGAAAGGCTGATCGGGTGTGCAAACGATCACGCTGCGGAAGTGGTTTTCGGTCCCGTCGTGCCGGTATTCGGTGCAACTTGCCCGGAGTGGATAAAGGCTGGTGGACACTTCGAACGACACCGACAGACTACTGGGACGCTCGTTCGATCGGGCGCGACCAACAATGCCCTGATTCGTGCCGAGGCTTTCCAACGACTCGACGTCCCACGTTTTGATGCAGCCTATTCCGTCAGCGGTGGCAGCGACGCAGAGCTTTTTCAAAGAATGGCAGCCGGCGGGAGCCGCATGGTTTGGTGCGATGAAGCGGTCGTTTTTGAGAAAGTCCCCGAAAGCAGAGCGAACTTTGCGTGGATCTGGAAGCGCCAGGTGCGGGTAGGAAGTGTCACTGGCCTAATTCAGCTGCAGAGGCATTCTCGGGTGAGAGTCATCGGAGGTGCGCTAAGTCGGATCATGCTTGGGTCTCTGCGCTCGTTGAGAGCGCTAGTCCGTCTGCGGCCTCTGTCGTCGCGTGAGCTGGGGCCATTGGCCCGCGGTCTTGGACTGTTAGGTTCAGTGATTGGGCACAGATCCAAGGAGTATGCGCGTTCCTAGGACTCCCCGACAGGCATTTCACGGCCCCCATTGGCCATGTTGATCAGCTGGATCAACATAATTCCATTCACTTTGGAGCACTGAACTGTCGGTGATTCCCTGAAACTGAGCCGCTCTTCTTAGCTCAGGACGGCAGGCAGGGTATGTGGCTCTTCACGGTTCATGGGATGGGGTTCCCGGATGAGTGTCATGCCGCCGTCCGGACGGCACTTCTCATGAGAATAACCGATTTGTAATTGCCGGGGTTGCGATAGCCGCGTGCCGTGCGTTTGATGTGTTTGATGCCGGTGTTGTTGGCTCTTCACGGTTGGTGGGGAATTGAGTTCGTGTCGTTGAAGACAAAGGGGCCCGTGGCCCTGCTGGGATGAGTGTGTCTAAGCATTCAACCTGGAACAGGACCACGAGCCTTGATCGAGCCTACCGGGGTCGCAGCTGACGCTGCCACCATTCTCTTCAACCTGCCTGACTACCACGTCATTTCCACCACCATCACTGCCGGCCGCCGGCAGGTCATTATCGAAACCGACCAACCGCCGGGCTGCCCGAGCTGTGGAGTCATCGCATCGCGGCGGAAAGAGCGCCGCCTTCAACGACTCCGCGATATTCCTGTCGCCGGGCCGGTGGACGTGCTCTGGTCCAAGTACCGCTGGTACTCCCAAGAGCCAGCCTGCGACCGGCTCTCGTTCTTCGAATCCACGCCGCAGGTGCCGGCCCGTGCCCGCTCCACCAGCCGGCTGCGGGACCAGCTCGTGGACGCGGTCATCCTCTCCGGCCGGGCCGTCTCGGAAGCAGCAGCCGGGTTCGCCGTGTCCTGGTGGATGGTCCGGGCGGCGGTGACCGAGGCGTGCCTGCTCACGCTGCCTGACGTGGACAAGCTCAGCCCGCGGATGCTGGGCACTGATGAACACCGGTTCCGGTCCGTGCGTTACTTCCAGGACCCGGGAACGAAGGCGTGGACACGGTTCGAGCCGTGGATGACCACCATCGTGGATTTGGGGCTCTTCGCGGTTCATGGGGAAATGGATTCCCGGATGAGTGTTATGCCGCCGTCCGGACGGCACTTCTCATGAGGATAACGGATTTGTAATTGCCGGGGTTGCGGTAGCCGCGGGCGGTGCGTTTG
>NZ_SIHX01000022.1 GCF_004320525.1 Arthrobacter sp. S39 | reverse complement strand
CTTGAGGAACGTCTCGGATATCAGTTCAACGAACCTACTCAGGTAAGAGCCCAGGATATGGAGGACCGGATAAGCGGATCGCGAGGCCCGATGGACCTACGAATTGCTTACACTCGCGACTCCCCCTTCAGGCTGGAGGTTATCGAGAGTAATGGCGTGGGCATCTATGGGGAGAAATTCCTAGGATTGCATCATCTGGGAATCTGGGAACCGGATCCTACGGCGCGCCTTCGCGCGTTGGAGGAAGCCGGCGATCCGGTCGACGCGGTCTTCCGCGAGGCGGACGGTTCCGTATCCATTATCTATGCCCGCTCGAGCAGCATGCTCGGGGCGCGGATCGAATATGTCGCCGATAGCCAGCGGATCTCATTCGAGCGCTGGTTCGACACGGGCAGCTTCGCCTGAATGCGATTCGCTTCGTCAATGGGCAGCGGGCTCGCTGGTGGCCTATCAGACGAATCTGGCATTCGTGGTTGCGCTCGACTGCAACCGGAATCTACCATACAGTTGGTAGATGAATCCTCCATGTCGCTGCTGAGGCGATTCAATCGAATTACGGCGTATGGTATTGGCAGTCTCAGAGAGGAGACATTGTGTTCGACGCAAACTTTGATTTCGTGGTGATTGGCTCTGGGGCGGGTGCCCTAGCAGCAGCGATTGCCGCTCGTAAGCAGGGTTTAAAGACCCTGATTCTGGAAAAGACAGACAAAGTCGGCGGCACTTCGGCCATTTCAGGGGGTGCAGTATGGATCCCGAATAACCACCTGATGCACAGGGCCGGGCAGGGCGACAGTCGTCAGGATGCGCTTACCTACATCAATGCTGCTGTCGGGCCGGAAACGCCGGCGACCAGTATGGACCTTCGGTTGGCCTTCATCGACAGCGGTCCGGAGATGGTCCAGTTCCTCGAAGCCGAGGGCATGCAGTGGCGTGTCATGATTCCGTATCCCGAGTATTACTCTTCGTTGCCGAAGGGTGATGTCAAGGGGCGCTCTCTGGAAGTCGATAGTTTTGACATGAGGGCGCTTGGCCCTTGGGAGCAGCGTGTCCGTGGAGCCCAAGGCATGCCGGGGCTCGTACTCTACAACACGGAAGCTAGGGACTTTCTGATGATCCGGCGAACAATCCGTGGTTTTTATACCGCAGGAAAGGTGGGCCTTCGGTCATTCGTTCAGAAGATTATCGGCAGGCACACTGCTGCAGTGGGACAGTCGCTGATCGGTCAGCTGCTGAAGATCACCTTGGACCGTGGAGTTCAGATCTGGCCATCGAGCCCCGTGCTTGAGCTGATCGTCGAAGGCGGGAAGGTCGTCGGCGTTGTGGCGGAGCGTAACGGCAGGCGGGTGCGGATCGCGGCCAACCATGGGGTTCTGATTGCGTCGGGAGGCTTTTCGCGGAACACGAGCATGCGCCAGGAGTTCCAGCAGGGTCCCGTTGACCTGAGCTGGAGCCTCGTTCCGGAAGGTGCAGACGGAGATTTCTACCAGTGGGTGACGGAGCTGGGTGCGGCGACTGCTCAGATGGACCTTGCCTGGTGGATGCCGACGATGATCGACGACAAAGGCGTCACCCGGTTCAATATCTGGGAACGGTCGCATCCCCACTCGATCGTCGTAGATTCGACTGCCCAGCGCTTCGTGAGTGAATCCACCGGCTACCTTGAGTTCGGGGCCGCCATGGAAGAACGTAACAAGACGGTTCCTGCCGTGCCATCCTGGCTAATCATCGACAGTCAGCACCGCCGTTCATACCCGTTCGCATACATGCCCCCGGGCGTGACTCCTCAGGCGGCGGTCGACGGCGGCTTCCTGATCCGGGCCGACACGGTCGAGAAGCTTGCGACAAAGATTGGGCTCGATCCCGGTGCCCTCCGCACTACCGTTGATCGCTTTAACGGCTTTGCCACGACCGGGATTGACGAGGACTTCAACCGCGGCTACAGCGCATTCGAGCGCCACTACAGTGATCCGCGCCAGAAACCAAATCCGACGCTAGGGGCGATTGAGTCAGCGCCGTTCTACGCCATTAAAATCGGGCTCGGCGACCTCGGAACAAAGGGCGGCGCGATCACAGACAGCGATGGCAGGGTGCTGCGTGAAGACGGCACGACCATCCCGGGGCTTTACGCAGTGGGCAACGCCACGGCGTCCATGCTCGGTGGCTCCTACCCTGCCGCCGGTGCCACTATTGGCGCAGCGATGGTGTTCGGATATCGCGCTGCCCTTGCAGCAGCCAACTCGACGGCGTAAGGCGCAGTGGCCCCGCAAGCGAGCGGTCGCAGGCCGCGACGCCGTCAGCCACCCAGCTCTCGACTCGTGGCGCCCAGAACCTCTCGAGGGAACGCCGGCCTCCGGCACTCAAAAAAATCAATAATGAGTCGACCCTAAACGATCGGCCGTTTGGTAGTATAAGGTGACGTTGGCCGAGCCTGTGGAAGGCGACGGAGCGACGTCGCGACAAAAGCCGGGCAACGACGCCCGGCAGAAGAAAGGATTCCGATACTCATGACCGCAGATCAGAATGTCTCGACCGGAGGGCTCGGCACCGCCGTCGTCATCGGTGCAAGCATCGCGGGCTCCAGCGCCGCGGCAGCTCTGTCATCAAGGTTCGCCAAGGTGATCGTTATCGACCGCGACACGCTCCCGGCCGAACCGACGAAACGACGGGGGGTGCCGCACTCGGGTCAGTTCCACATACTTAGCGCTGGGGGCAGGTTGGACCTTGAGAAGCTTTTTCCTGGTCTTACCGAAGATCTGACGGCTGCTGGCGTCCCGTATGCTGATCCGACAGCGGTCTTCCAGTATGGGTCGAAGTTCGGCTGGTTCCCGCGCCACTCTTCCGATATGCGTATCCTGCTGGGCACCCGCCGCTACCTGGAGTGGTATCTCCGTGGCCGCGCTGGAAAACTCGGGAACGTGAGCTACTTGCAGCGCACCCCCGCGAAGGGCCTCGTTATCGAGGACGGGCGGGCCGTCGGTGTCGAAGTTCAGGACCTTGACACGAAGGAACTCCGTGTCATCCGGGGCGACTTGATTGTGGACGCGAGCGGGCGTCCATCAATCGCACCCGACTGGTTCGCAGCGGCCGGTTACGCAAAGCCAGTCGAGACGGTGATCAACGCGCGGTGGGGCTACGCCACCACCTACGTGCGTGTGCCCGAGGGCTGGGACCCGGGTTGGTCTGCCTTCTACGTCGGACCCACGGTCAACGGCGAGGGCTACGCGGCGACGCGCGGCGCATCCATGTGGCGGCAGGAGGATAATCTCATGGTCGTTACGGCCCAGGGGTGCGCCGGCGACCTGCCGCCGAGCGACGTCGACGGCTTCCTAGACTTTATCTCCAGCTTTGGTTCAACAGAGTTCAGAGACCTGATTGAGCAGTACGGACGTGTGTCAGATATTGAGGCCTGGCAGAACACCTCGAACCGCCTCCGCGACTGGTCAAAGCTCGAGGAGCGTCCCGAGAACTTTGTAGTTGTCGGTGACGCAGCGGCAGCTTTCAACCCCATCTATGGGCAGGGTATGACTGTTGCGGCGCGTAGCGCGCGGACGCTGGAGTCTTCCCTCACGGACTTCCTCTTGGACGCCGCGCCCGAAGCCAGCTTGGACGGCTTCGCCGAGCGTTTCCAGAACGATCTTCAAAAGGTCATTGAGCCGTCTTGGATGTTCTCGACTACATCGGACTACGGCATTCCGGGGGTGGAGATCGATGGCGTGACCCTGGATTCGGTCAAATCGCCCGAATCCGAGTACGCTGACCGCGTGATTGCCCTTGCTACTGAGGACGAGTCGATCTCGCTGAAGTTCATGGAGACAATCAACATGGTGCGGTCAACGGAATGGTTGGGTGACGAAGAACTCCGGGACCGTGTGCTCGCGGACTGGGACCGGCTCGGAAACCTTCGACGCACTGATGTTCCGACGAACGCTTGAGATGGGACAGTGATGATGGAGTTCACACCTTTTAGTGTCAAAGTATCCGACGAGGTCCTGACCGATCTTGACCGGCGTCTCGCAAGCACCCGATGGCCTGATGCGATCCCGGGCACCGGCTGGACCTACGGCACGGATCTCGGCTACCTTCAGGAACTCATCGCTTATTGGAAGGACCAATTCGACTGGCGATCCTTTGAGGTCCGTTTTAACAAATTTCCGCAGTTCACCACGATGATCGACGGACAGCGGATGCATTTCATCCATGTGAAGTCACCTGTACCTGATGCCAAACCGTTGCTACTGCTGCACGGTTGGCCGAGTTCTCCTCTGGAGTTCCTCAAGGTGATAGGACCTCTAAGCAACCCGGCAGCTCACGGTGGGCGCGATGAGGATGCATTTGACCTCGTTATCCCCTCGCTTCCGGGATTCGCCTTCAGCGGGCCGACGAATGACGCAGGTTGGCATCCCGGCCGGATCGCTGACGCGTTCGCTGAACTCATGACTGGACTCGGCTACGACTACTTCTTCGCGCACGGCGGCGACTTCGGTTCCGTACTCGCGGGGCAGTTAGCACTTCGCCATCCAGACCGGGTTTCGGGTCTGCACGTCACGTTCCTCGTGACGGGTGGACTCCGGCCGGAGGATGGCGACCCTACGCCAGAAGAGGCACAGCTCGCTGACGATCAAGCCGTCTACAACATGGTGGAAACGGGCTACTTGGCCCTGCAGGCGAGCAAGCCGCAGACGATAGCTTACTCACTCGTAGACTCTCCGGTCGGACTCGCGGCATGGATCGTCGAGAAGCTCAATACTTGGACCGACAACGGCGGGGACCTCGAAACAGTGCTCAGCAAAGACGAGATCCTGGCTAACATCATGACGTACTGGGTGACCGCAACTGGCGGATCGTCCGGCCGCCTCTATTTCGAAACTGCTGTCGCGGGGATGATGGGTCCCTCAGCAAAGCGGGTGGAGGCACCAGTAGCAGTCGCGATCTTCCCGCACGAGCTCTATCGCGCGACGAGACGGGTTGCGGAACACCACTACAACGTCGTGCGCTGGACGCCGCAGGCGAAAGGCGGGCACTTCCCGGCGTTGGAACAGCCAGAATTCCTGGCCACGGACATCCGAGACTCGCTGCGCGCAATGTCGGGCGTGCCTGCCGTGGATGGGAGCGCCGGCTAAGGGTGCACCTCTGTCCATACTTGGGCAGTCAATATAGACCAACAGCGGCGCGGAGCAGCCGGATCCGCGCCGCTGTTGCGCCTGCCTGTAAAGGTTTGACAGTGCGAATCACGGCAGTAGTCTCAAGTCCCTCCCTCGCCCTCGTGTCGGTGCCGTCAGGCCTGCTCGTCACCGTAATCTCGGTCAGCTACCTGCTCAGCGTTGGGTACCTGGGCTGGCCCACTCTTCATAAGACAAGGTCCAGCAAGGGCTCTGGCAGGTCTGATCTTCGTGCATTCAAAAGTACAAATCCTTGGTCCTGGCGCGATTCTCAGCCTCTAATCAACCAAATGAATGGTAGACTATAGCTATCTCATTACTGCGGTTCATCACGGCATACGAGGAATATCCTCAGCTTTCCGCGGACAGATGTCGCTAGGACTAAACGAAGAGGACAGAACCATGACGCAGATCACCTATGTGTCAACCGATGACACTAGACACACAGTGGACGCCCCCGATGGTGAGTCCCTAATGCGAGTTGCCTTGCAGCACGATATTCCGGGAATCGTTGGCGAATGTGGGGGGGAGCTCACCTGCGGCACGTGCCACGTCTACGTGTCCGACGAATGGTCCGACCGGGTCGAACCTGAATCGGAGGGCGAGCGGGAGCTGCTTTCGATGATGGACGGCGTGCGGCCCGAGAGTCGACTCGCCTGCCAGATCCGCGTCCAGCACGACATGCATGGGTTCACCGCACGGATTTCCGATCACCAATGAGCGGGGATTCTCCTGTTGAGAGCGCTCAGTCCTACGATGTGCTTATCGTCGGCGCCGGGCAGGCGGGAGTGCAGACCGCAATGTCTCTTCGCCAAGGTGGATTCGAAGGTTCTATCGCAATCGTGGGCGACGAGAATGAGTTGCCGTACCAGCGGCCCCCGCTTTCCAAAGCATACCTACGTGGCGATGCCGAAGTCGGCGAGTTCCGCTTCCGGTCCGCCGAATACTGGACAAAGAATTCAATCGAGATGATCTCAGGGATCACGGTTGAATCTGTCGATGTCGATGCGCATGAGGTCTTGACCGAGAACGGTCTACGGATCGGCTACTCACACCTCGTATGGGCCGCCGGCGGCCGGGCTCGCACACTCGCAGTCCCGGGAGCGAACCATTCCGGAGTCTTCAGCTTGCGCAACCACGCCGACGCCGAGCGGCTGCGTGTGAGCCTCGTGGATGCACGGTACGCGGTGATTATCGGCGGAGGCTATATCGGACTGGAAGCGGCGGCAGCACTCGCTCAGCGAGGTGTCACCGTGACAGTGATCGAAGTACAGGAACGTCTACTGGCCCGTGTGACGTGCCCCGCGGTCTCCGACTTCTATTCCGACCTCCACCGGGCTGCCGGCACCACCATACTGCTTAGTTCGGGCGTGGAACATATTTTAGGCGAGAACGACCATGTAGTCGGAGTGCAGCTGAGTAGCGGTGAAATTTTGCCTGCTGACTTGGTCATCGTAGGCGTCGGCCTCATTCCCAACGTCGAACCGCTTGCCGCGGCTGGCGTCGTTTGCTCTAACGGTGTCGAGGTAGATGGGGAATGCCGAACCTCGGCCCCCGACATCTTCGCTGTCGGGGATTGTGCCAACTTCAAGAGTTCGTTCTCCGGCGGGGCGCGCGTCCGTCTAGAATCGGTGCCCAACGCCGTCGAGCACGGTAAGGTCGTGGCGAGCGTGATCCTTTCGCTGCCGAACGACGTCAAGGCCCCACCCTGGTTCTGGTCACACCAATTTGACACCAGGCTGCAGACGGTGGGTCTACAGGCCGGGCACGATGAGGCAATAGTTCGCGGCGAGCCGGGAGCATCAAAGTTCAGCATCGTCTACCTTCGCAGCGGTCGGGTCATCGCTCTCGACTGCGTCAATTCAATCGCGGACTTCGCCCAGGGCAAGCTTCTGGTGGAGCAGGGCACGCCAGCGACCCCGGAGGAACTTGCCGATACCACCATCGAACTCAAGAGCTTGGCGACACGAGCGGCCTAGGATCAATGTGTATGTTGCTCGTCACCCGGCTAAGTGTTCCAACGGAGCCCGACGTGTCATTTGAGGGCGGTCTTGATTTTCTGCGGGCTGTCCGTGCCTCTGCTCGAATTGTTTAGATTGGTGTTCTCTGACGTTACGGCCGCGACACCTGTCGCCTCTTGCGACGTCCTTGAGTAAACCACAGGATTGTTGGTTTTCGATGTGTCCGATGGGGGAGTGCCTCCCGTTTGTTGGACAGGAAACCGAGATGATTCTGTGATGATGATGCCGACAACCATTTTGGAACGATTTGTCGGCGCTGGTCGAAAAGGGAGCCATTTCGCCGCCGTCCCAATGGCTCAGTTTTCGACCGTCGCCGACACGATTCGAGCCGAACAGGCCCTGCAGTCGGGACGTGGAGCGTGTCGTTGAATTTCCCACCCCGCCAGTCATCCCCTCCATGTCCAGGTACCGGGCATAGTGCCGCGTTTCAATCACTCACTGCCCACCGACATCCTAGGACTGCGCTGAACTAAGCACTGTTTGAGGGGCCGGTTTGGGGGGATGGTGCCTGGATCGGCCCCTCGGTCGTTTCGGTGGGCGTCCGAAGGGTCGGGTTTCCGCCCGTTTTTCCGGCCGCGGGGAGGCCGTTGGAACGGTGCAGCGGACAGGGCTGCGGGTACCGGTGGCGCTGCGCCGCGCTGGCCGGTTCAGGCCATTTCCATGCCCGTTTTGGTGGGTGAGGCCAAGTTTCAGGAGTCGTTTGAGGTTCAGTCCGGCAACGCGGGACTGGATCCAGGCGTGGTTCTTCACGGTGCCGCGGTAGCGCAGGCGCTTGTTGCCTCCGGCGACGAGCCAGGCTATGGATCGTTCGATCAAGGGCCGGTATTGCCGGTAGTCCTGCTGGAAGCCGGGTTCCTTCGCTGCGGCCCGGTGGGCGCGCTGGCGGCCGTGGTGGACGGTGATGACGAGTTTGCGGCCCTTCTTGGCTGTGGTGCAGGCCGCGCGCAGTGGGCAGTCGTTGCAGCCGGCCCCGAAGTTCACGTTGCCTTTGGGGCTGATCTTGCGGACCAGCCCGTTCGGGCACGTCATCGTCCCTGTCTCGGGGTCGTGGGCTAAGTCATCGAGGGTGTATCCGCCGGCAACGGTGGGGCGCAGCGGTTTGAGTTTCACGAGGGCCCGGTGCCCGGCCTCTTCGAGATGTTCGAGCATGTCCCCTGACCCGTAGGCCGAGTCGCCCAGGACCTGGTATGCGGCACCCTGCTCCATGGACGGGTCGCCGGCAAGCAGCTCCTGGCCGGCCTGGGCATCGGTCGAGCCATCGCCGGCTGCCTTCGTGATGGCGGCGTTGGTGATCAGCCCGGTTTCGGGTTCCCCCACAATGTGGGCCCTGTACCTATCGCGGAGCGCGGAGCGCGACTTGTGTGCGTGCCGGGCTTCCGGGTCCACGATGGAAATGATCCGGTCCTTGGCGACCCTCCGGGCGATCTGCCAGCGCCCGTCCGTGCCGACGGATCCTTCGGCCGGTTCCACGTCCTGCCCGGCAACCAGTGCCAGCAAAGAATACGCCTCATGGGCCCTGCCCGCCAAACCTTCCGGGTCCACGGCGTCCAGCAGGGCCAGCGCGTCCGTGACCAGGGCGGAAACCAGCGCGTTCCTTGCCTCCCTGTCGTCCCAGGCAATCTCGGGTTTCCCGACCCTGGCGTAGTCATAGCGGCACGCGTGGACCGCGAGCAGGCTCGCCCCGTCCGGGACGTCCCGGCCGAATCGGCGGATCCCGGCGATCAGCTGCGTGATGGTGTCCTGCCGGGCCACGGCATCATCGAGGACCGTGGAATCCATGGCCCGGCGGTGCCGGCCACATTCAACACCCCGGTCGCCGTGATGACCTCGAAGACGGCTTCGGTGATCCGGTGCGGACGATCGCTGCCGGCCAGCCGCTTGCGCCAATAGGTCAACGTGGACGGGTGGAACGCGGCTTCGTTGAGCCCGTACCCGCAGGCCGCTTTCCACAGCAGATCAAAGGTCAATGCCTCGGCCGTTCCCCGGTCCGAGAGCCCCTCCAAGGCCTGGAGGACCAGCACCGAACCGATCACCGACGCCGGGATCGACGGACGGCCCCTCGAGGACGTGAAAAGGTCCTCCATCATCGAATCCGGAAACAACAGGCCCCGGTGTTTGAGCCAAAAAAGCGAAGGCACTGCCCGGGGCCAACAACTCCCCGGCCAGTGCCTCCACATCCAAAAACCCGCGCTGGCCGTCCTCAATTCCTTGCGTCCAACCAGTCTTAACGACCAGCCCGGCAAATCCAGCGGGCGCGCCTTAAACCACTCAAATTGTTCAGCGCCGTCCTAGGCACGTAGGCCACGCCGTGCGGGCTTGTCTTTTGACTAGATGAGCATGAACCTTCATCCCGGTCCGGGTCGACTGGATTTAGTGTCGAGGGCAAACGTGCGGGAGGACCGCCGAATCCACCGCAATGCGACCGTTTTCCCTTCAGGATTCCGGTCTCTTCGACGACCTCGTCGATAGCCTCAATGATCCGATGTGGGGTTCTCGACCCGGCCAGGCGCCTGGGCCAATACGTCAGCGGCTCGGGTGAAACGCCGTGTTGGCCAGTCAAATGGCTCTGTTTTCGTCCATTGTGCCTTTGTCCCCGCGGCGCTGGCCCCAGAGGGGCTCTTCACTGTTCGTGGGGGAAATGATTCCCGGATGGGTGTCATGCCGCCGTCCGGACGGCATTTCTCATGAGAATAACCGATTTGTAGTTGCCGGGGTTACGACGGCCGCGCGCGGTGCGTTTGATCCCGGTGTTGTTGGCCTCGACCTTGCCGGTGGTGGCGCCGGTGACGATCAGAACTTCAATCTCTTTCCACCATCGGCACATGGTCCGGTAGTGCTTGTTCGTCTCCGGCGTGCGGCGGCCTCAAGCAAGGGCTTTGAGGTCTTCTTTCGCGGAGGCTGCGTCGGCGAGGGAGCTCGTGCGGAGTTGTTCCTTGACCTTCCAGAGTCCTTCGAGCTTGCCGGTCGGGTCGTCGGCGGCGAAGACCTCTGCCAGGCGGTGGGCTGTGTTCCCGGTCACGGCCTGCGGACCTGGCACGGCGAGGGACCTGGGTGGTGGATTCGAAGAACGAAAGCCGCGTGCAGGCCCGCTCCTCGCAGTACCAGCGGTACTTGCACCACGGGCCGCCACAGCCCCGGCGACAGGGATGTCCCGGATCCGCTGGAGACGCCGTTCCTTCCCCCGGGACGCCACGACACCGCAGGTCGGCCAGCACACTGGCGGACACGACACGGTAGTCGGGCAGGTTGAAGGATTCTGGTGGCAGCGTCAGGCGCCACCCCGATAGGCCCATTCAAGGCTCGTGGTCCTGTCCCTGGTTGAATGCTAAGACACGCTCATCCCAGCAGGACCACGGGCCCCTTTTTTAGCTACGACACGGACTCAATTCCACACCAACCACGAAGAGCCCTCAAAGGCTTGTATGACTGTCTTCTTCGGCTGCAGGGATGCCAGCGGGGGCATCCGGTACGGCGTTAGGATTATGCCGACGGGGCAGTTGGGCGGCGATGCGGGGAGGTCCCATCCGTGGTTGAATCGGAGCGCCAGCCATACTGGTCACAACCTCCATGGGAATTGGACGTTGGTAGCCCCTGCAGAATGACTGACAATGACCTTCAGGAGGGTACTTTTTCCATAATGAGACCCTCGATTATCCCGCCAGCCCATTCGACGGCGAACTCGTCGCCGATGCTCCAGTCGCTCGCGTCGTGGTGGCAGATCTCACCGAGGCGTTCTGCGCCCAACTCCGTGAGCATGCTATCGATGATTGCGCTGCCTTGCGCAAATGTCTTGAGGTAGGACTTGTCGCCTCGGCCTAAGACGGCGTATCGCAAGCCCGTCAGATCAGGCCGAGCGGATGTCAGGGCTTCGTGGAACGGCTGGGCGCCCATAGGGAGTTCGCCCTCCCCGTACGTTGAGCAAATGACAAAGAGGAAGGCCCCGTCAGTTAACGTTGAGACGTCCACGTCAGCCATACTTTCAACCCGCGCATGGAAACCCTGGGGGAGGGACTCCGCGATATCTTCTGCGGTGAGTTCGCCACCCCCCGATTCGGATCCAAAGATTATGCGAATGTCCTTAGTGGTCTGGGCCATCGTTAGTTCTTCTTTGCTCTAGGTGTGGGTATTTGGATTGTGCACGATTCGGATCGGATCAAGAGGCTCTCCCGCGGCGTATACGCCGCCGAAAACATGGATCCCAGAGGACGCCAAGGTCGCATCAAATGTAACTGATCCGTCGTCCTCGGCACTCTGGCGCTCGACGAGTTCGGCGAGAACCGTGGGGGTCACTGAAGACCCCGAGTATTCCCCTGTGATGAAACTCAGCAGTATCTGATCCCCTACGCGTTGAATCCACGGGTCCGCCAAAACAACGTTGAGTAAACCGCCATGCGCAATGAAATGGACGTCGCCCTCAAACCTCATACCCCCAGGCCCGGCCGCTGGTAGGAATCCGACCCCGGGTGCTGCTGGGAACAAGAATTCATTCTTAGCCGTCGCAGCAGCTCCGCCGCCAATAGAGGCTTGCGTGCCGTGCTGCATGGCGAGGTACCGCATGAAGCTCGCTTTGATGCCCCACAGACAAGCGATCGAATTCACATCGCCACCTTTCCACGGTTGACGGCCAGCGTCCACAAAGTGAGGACTGGCTATACCACCATTCAACCAACCAACCGTCCGGTAGTCAATAGATGACTTCGTGCCACTCTGGCCGCCAAGGAGCCGCGTAGATCTCCGCTCCCGAAATTTGAAAGAAGCGTTGCGCCGCGCAGGGCCTAAGACTCTGACGCGAGCCTACAGGATGCCAGACTCGCCGCCAAGCTAGTCGATGTTGACTTGGCGATATCGATGAGCGTTACAAACATACAGTTGTTTGATTGGTGTGGAGATGCTATCTTGCAAGCGTCAGAAACCACGGCTCATTGATGTTAATCGAACGGGCGAAACGACCTCATGTCACCCCACGCCGCTCATGTGCGTAGATAGGAGACCTAGTGTTTGGTGTTGAAGTCCATTCCCCTCCGGTTCAAGTCGGAGCGCTAGACAGTGTGATGTTCATCGTCGTCTTAGTAGGTAAGCCATGACCATTGTCATCGCCGGAGGGGCCCTCGCCGGTCTCCGAACGGCCGAGAATCTCCGCGCTGGAGGGTGGACCGACCGCATAGTGGTTGCTTCTGACGAGCAGGAGATGCCATATAACCGGCCGCCGCTCTCGAAGGAACTGCTCTGGGGAACGATGGAGCGTGACGACTTGGCGTTCGCGTTGAGCGACGGTGTGGCCGATGTCGAGTGGCTACTTGGATCCCCTGTAGTGAGGGCCGACCTCGATGCGCGCGTCCTCTCCCTCGGATCCGGTGCTGAGTTAGTCTTCCGCGGCCTCGTCGCCGCGACTGGAGTCTCATCGCGACGCCTGTCAGCGCCCGGCCCCGTGCAGGGACGCACCGTGCTCCGCACGCTCGAAGAGGCCACGGCCCTCCGGGCAGCACTGGTCCCGGGCGCACACATCGTCATCTTGGGAGCAGGCTTCATCGGGTGTGAGGTTGCGGCCACCGCCCGCAAACTCGGCTGTGAGGTAGACGTGGTCGCGATGGACCCCTGCGCGATGTTCGTCCCTTTGGGAGAATTGGTAGGCGCCGAAGTTCAGCGCCGGCACGAGGCGATGGGTATCCGCTTCCACATGGCGCGGACGGTTACCGCGACCGAGGGCAACGTGCGTGTGAACGGTGTGCAACTCAACGACGGAAAACGGCTGCCGGCCGACATTCTCCTTGAAACGATCGGATCCGTACCCAACGCTGGTTGGCTCGACGGAAACGGCCTCGATCTCACAAACGGAATTCTCTGCGATTCTCAACTGCGTGCAGGAGGCAGGCGGGGTGTCGTTGCCGTCGGCGATGCAGCGCGCTTCGCAAATCCGGTCTTCAACGCCCCTCCACTTCGCATCGAGCACTGGCAGACAGCCATCGACACCGCCGGGTTCGCGGCGCGAACACTTCTCTACGATCTTGGAGTCACCAAAGACACTCCACCGCCAGTCGCCCTTATGCCTTGGTTCTGGTCTGATCAAGGCGAAGTGCGGCTGACCTCATACGGAATGCCTGGGCTTGCTGACGAAATCGAGATTCTCGATGGTGAACTTTCCGGAGAATGCGCCGTGGCCTACCGACGAGATGGTTCAGCAGTAGGCGTTGTCCTGATCGGGATGAAGGAACGAGCAGCGCGTTTCAAGCGATGGCTGAGCGACGAGCGCAAGACGATCTCAACGTCGGCATAGCACCTTGCCCCAATGGCTACGAGCCCTTAACTATGTCCCGATCGGGGCGCGGCAGGGGAACCCTGAATCCTGAAGAGCAAACCTCGCAGGGCGGTGGAATCGACGGTTCTTGATGACGCGGTCAGGAGCTGCACCCGCTGGCAGACGACGACAGGCTCAGCAAGGCGATGCGCGCCGGCGCAAAGCTGGTCATCTTCGGGCGGGTTTCATCGGCTGCGAGGTCGCGGCAACGCTCGGCACGTCGGATCTGACGCCAATATTCGCGGCGTTCGCGAAATTCCGCGCCGTGACCGTCGTCTGTCTTCCGCGCGGAGGGAAATTGCCAAGGGGTCGTGGAGAACAACGACCACACAGCCGCGCAGCGCTGGTGGGGAACCTTCCCGACAAGCTCACCCCAGAGCAATCACCATCCACGGTCAAGGCGTTCGCGCGTCCGCAGAACGACCGGAGCCTGGGGCGAAATCCTCCGCGTCCCAGCGGCACCAACCTGCGATACCTGCCCCCGCGACATGGGGACGCTCCATAGACAAGACTGGGGAATTTCGCCGATAGCCAGAGGAAACCGAGTCCGGCTCTGGCCGCGCGGCAGAACGTATCGGCGGCCACGAAGGAGCTCAGATTCGCGCGAGTGACCTGCTCGCCTTAGGCTCACAAATCGGGATCCTTCGTAGCGAGGCACGTCAGCTAAACCCGGCAAGGGAGCTCCTGCGACTACCCGCCGAGGCGCGACCCAGGCCTAGCCGCTGATCGGCGTGCCCTGCAACGGAATCGGTTAGAGGGATCACGATCTTCAACCGGTATCGGCAAGCGATTGACGACTGGGTCCCATCAACAACTTCTGTGACGGGCATAGCAGTCTCGCGCACGACGATTAAGTGCACTCAGGTCGCAACCGCCCCGGACGCCCTATGGGGCGAAGCGGACGGCCGCGGCGCGGTCCAGTCCTACCAGGTGACGGGGAGCGTCGTCGTCGCGTAGATCAGGTCGCTCTCTAGCCAGGTGAGGTCATCGGCCGGCGCGGAGAGACGAAGGCCGGGGAAGCGCTCGAAGAGTCTGCTCACCAGGATGCTGACCTCGAGACGAGCCAGGTGCTGCCCCGGGCATTGGTGCATCCCGTACCCGAACGCGACGTGCGGAGTAGGCCTGCGTCGGAGGTCCAGCTCCGGGTGGTCGCCGACCAGATCCGGATCCCAGTTCGCGGCAAGCAACGACACCGATACACGTTCTCCGGCCTTGAGCGAGCGTTCGCCGATGACCAGATCCTCGGTGATATAGCGCCATTGCGCCGACGGCGCGGGCGAAAGGTAGCGGATAAGCTCATCAATGTTCGCCTCGGTAAGTCCGCCAGTCTCTTGCACGATAGCCCGCTGCTCGGCGTTGCGGAGCAACGTCAGGATGACGAGCGTGCTGAATCTCGACGTGGTGTCAAGTGAAGCCGTGATGATGCTGAACACCAGCCCGACGGACTCGGCATCGCTGAGGACGTCAGTGTGATCATGTACGAGCGCGCTCAGCAGATCGCCCCCCGGCATCTCTCGAGCGCGTGTCACCTTTTCAGCCGTGTACGCCTTCAGCTCTGTGATCGCGGTCTGCACCTGTTCGGCGCTGATCGTCTGATCGGACTGATGACGGGTCCACTGGTCGATCTGGCTGGCCTCTTCGTACGGGATGCCGAGCAAGTGCGAAATCATCAGTGCAGGTAGCTGGGAAGTGTACTCGGCGACGAGGTCGACCGGACGGCTCGTGGCTTCGAGTTTGTCGAGAAGGGTGTCAACGATGCGCTCGAGCTCGGGACGTAGCTCCTGGACACGCTTCGGGTTGAGATGCCGCACCAGCACGGACTTGGCTCGCCGATGCCCTTCGCCTTCGCCGACGAGGAGCATCCCTGGCATGGCCAATGACTCTTCCTCGGCATCGACCACAATACCCAGACGAGTACCAGACGCTCGCAGAACTTCTCTCGCCTCCGAGTACCGCGTAATCGCCTTAGCATCCTTCACTCCGGTACCGCCGACCATGGGGTCGAAGAACTGGAAGATCGGCCATTCGCCGCTCTCGCGTGCGTGAAGAAGATTCGCCGAGGGCGCGACTCGATCATGAGCGTCTCGCTCGATCGTCAGCCTCGGCGGGAACTGCACTTCCTGGCGAGGTGAGTCGGTCGAGTTGCTCATGGGGCGTCCTTTTCTGTGAGTTCCAATACGATCTGCCTGGCGAACGTGCTACCCACGTTTCACGGGTCTGTCCCCATTGTGCCACTTCAAGTGTATTCAACCAAGCGTACGGATTATTGTGAATTTTCATGCGCCCGGTTAACTACGAGTTGGACCTCGCTCGCAAGGCCGAAGCGGCCCCCAATTCTTACCCGATAGCCCCACGAAGTCCGATGGCCTGTCAACTTCGTTGAGCTGCACATCTTCAGCCGAGGGTGCAGCTTATAATCTGCCAAACACTTGTTTGTAATACTATACCCGAACACCATTTTCTTGCGATAGGTTCAGTCCGCAAGTAGTTATCAAGCATTCATTGAGAGGACGATCATGAATCCAGATCAGCAGAAGGCACTGATGCGCGAATTCATCGCGGCGCTCGACCGGAACGCGACTGACGAATTGGCGGCCATGGTCGCTCCGGATTTCCGGTTCGAGACGGTCAGTAGTGCATCAGGCGAGTCGCAGCCGCTGGACCGCGAGCAATTCCTCGAGGTGCTACCGGGTATTCTGGGCACGATGTTCCCCGATGGCTTTCATTATTCCTGCGGTGAAGCCCTCTCCGAGGGTGCCGGCGGTTCGATGCAGGGCACCTGCGACACGGTCACGGCCCAGGGTCGGCCTTACGTAAACCGGTACCACTGGTTCTTCGCGTTCGAAGGCGACAAAATTGTCAGGTTTCGCGAGTACCTCGACAGCTACGCGGTCTACGAGGCCTTCCGGCCGTGACCCCTTGACTGTCAGTGCGCGCCGACCTTGTCTGAGAGCCGCGCAACGGGAGACAGCACGGTGCGACGAGCGGCGAACCAGGAAGCAACGATCGGCGGGCGTGAAACCGAGTTCATGCCCAAGCTGACCCAGTTTACGGCACTCGCCCGCGTACATTTGGTTTAGGTTGCGGAGCGCGCCTGTCTCGATTACTACGAAATAGAGCGTCACACGCACAGCTGGCGCCCGTCCTAACGGGGTGCGCGTTGTTCATGGTGGCGAGTTCTTCGGCCACGGTTCCGCAAATCCGCGTGCCGCCGAGCGCAACCGGCGGCACGCGGATGAAAACGCAACGAAGCGGGCGCGCATTTGGATGTTGTCCCCGTCCTCGGTCGGACAGTCCAGTGACGCGTCGTGCGCGGCCGCCGATTCCGCATTTTGGATTACGACCCAACAGGTGGCAACAGCCGCATCTCAAGCCCTGTCGCGAACTACGCGAACGAACCGGAGTCCGTTCATGAGTCACACGACATCGAGCGTCTGGTGGAACCACGGCATGAGACTGATCTTGGCGGGAATGGCCCCTGGCGCCTTGTACGGAGGGCCGGGCTGCGCTGCTCGGTGCGAATCTCCCATTCGATGTGGATGACGGCACCATGAAGAACGTTTTGAAAAATGCCGCCACACGACACTGCGGAATGCCAACCGGAGACTCTTCCTGGAAGGCGGACTCGCTGGCGTGACGAGGACCCGATGCGGTCGAACGGCGGATCATCGCGCGGAGACTCAGCTCGCGCTCAACCAACCATCGTTAGTCTACGCCCGAGATTCCGTTAGGAGGGCGCCCGAGCTACGGACGTGACTCGGCAGCTGGCCTGGATTCCTGCGGCTGCCGAGTAATTCCGCGGAGTAGGATCGTTGGTGCCCTTGATCAGGAGTGGCTGGGCAATGCCAACATCCATACGGCCTCCGTCAAGGATCGAGCTGCCAACTAGCACCCGGCGTGGTGACGAACTTTAAGCCGTTCCTCGGTTTCCGATCCGCCACGCTGGAGTACCGATCCAAAAGTCAGTAGCGCTGGCCCGCTCCGGACGGCGCTCACGCATCTGTCCAGTCAGCTTCCAACGCAAAGGAGCCCTCGTAGCCGGTGATGATCAGAACCTCAAGATTCCCCTCAAACTCAGCCGAAAACGACGTGGAGCGCGTTTGGGCGGCACAACTTAGGACAGTTCAGCAGTGACGTGATGCGGTCTTTCCGTCCTCGATGTGGAGTAAAGCCAGGGCTCAGTGTCATTACACGCCTTCAAGCAGCATCGCGGTGCCTTGCCCGACTCCGATGCACATCGTCGCCAAACCGAGCTTGGGTCGGATGGTGGAGGCGAGTTCGCGCTCCATGCGGCCCAACAGGGTGATGACGATACGTGCGCCGCTGGAACCCAGCGGGTGCCCCAAAGAGATCGCGCCGCCGTCGTTGTTCACAACGTCCGGGCTAAGACCCAGGCGACGCATGCTCGCCAGCGACTGCGTGGCGAAAGCCTCGTTGAGCTCCACAGCACCGAGCCGGTCAACGCTGAGGCCGGACCGGGCGAGGACCTTCTGCGTTGCCGGCACCGGGCCGATGCCCATCATCTCCGGCTCGCACCCCGCCGAAGCACCATCGATGATGCGCGCACGGGCTGTCAGGCCGAATTTCTTGATGGCGGCCTCCGACGCGACGATGATCGCCGAGGCGCCGTCGTTGAGGGGGGAGGAGTTGCCCGCCGTGACCACGAAACCGCCGGGGACCACAGGGCGCAACTCTGCGAGCACGTCCATGGTGGTGCCTACGCGGGGGCCTTCATCCGTGTCCAAGAGGGTCTCAGACTTGCGGGTCTTGACTGTGACCGGAACGATCTCGTTCTTGAAACGGCCGCCTGCGATGGCCGCCAGGGCACGTTCATGCGAGCGGACGGAAAAAGCGTCAGCGTCCTCACGGGAAATTTTGTCGAAGCGGCCCACCTCCTCCGCCGTTTCCGGCATTGAGTAGGTCATCTTGCTACTGCGGGACAGCTCACCCTTGGTAAAGAGCGGGTTGGCGAAGCGCCAACCAACGGAAGTGTCGAAGATCTGGCCCGGCTTGGCGAATGCTGCGGTGGGTTTCGCTTGAACCCACGGGGCGCGACTCATGGACTCGACGCCGCCGGCCACCACGATGTCGGCAGCCCCGGACTTGATCATCTGGCTTGCCAGGATGATGGCGCTCAGGCCGGAGGCACAGAGCCTGTTGACCGTGATTCCCGGGATATGGAGGGGAAGTCCGGCCAGGATGGTGGCCATGCGGGCTACGTTCCGGTTTTCCTCGCCAGCGCCGTTGGCGTTGCCAAGTATGACTTCGTCAATGGAGTCAGGATCGACTCCGGCACGCGCCACGGCCTCGCGGACCACTAACGCTGCCAGGTCGTCCGGGCGGACAGAGGACAATGAGCCACCGTAGCGACCCACGGGCGTGCGTGCGCCGCCAACAAGAAAAGCCTCGACCATGAAAACATCCTTCGCGAAGTTAGCGGGGACGGCCGAGAATAATTACCGACCGTTCGTTCTACAAAGAGAACCTGGATGCCAACTGCGGTCAACTGCAGTTGGCGTCCCAATCGCCTCGGCCAAGCAACTTGGATGATCTGGTCGCAACCTTCATGCCGGCTCCTCCTGATGACCTTCGCCAGGAGTCGCCCCTTACGGTTGTTCTTCTATCGCGCGACGTTGTGCCCCTACGATACTATTCCACCAATCGACCGATTGTCTACGAATCCAGACCGCGCGAAACAAGGAGTCCGCTGGGCGTGAACTGGCGGGCCCTCCGTGTTGCGTGCGAAATGTACGTGGATTCAAGAATGCGGGTCCGCAGATGCCGCAATTCTGGGCCATATGATGAGAAGTTGCTCGAATAAGCAACCTTACGGTTGTTTGATTAGCTCTTCGATGATAGCCTGCAAACAGCTTGGTAGGACACCACAGCAAAGGAGCTGAAATGTCACTCGACTTTTTTATTCAGGAAAGCAACGCCTCCAGGCGGTTGCGCCATCCATCGCAATGGACGGCCTTTCGCCGGTCACCGTTTGCACTCTGGTGCACCGAACAGCCGGCTAGTTGAGGAGGGTGCGGTGATGGTGGACGAGGCACTCCTGTCCGTGCGCGGTATATCCAAGATGTACCCCGGCACCCTCGCGCTCGACGGGGTGGATCTGGATATACGCGGGGGAGAGATTCACGCCCTAGTCGGGGGCAACGGATGCGGCAAGTCGACGCTGATCAAGATTCTCAGCGGCGTTGTCGAGGCTGATGCAGGTGAAATGCACATTGCCGGCCACACTGTAGAAGCGGCCCGTATCCACCCCCGGCGAGCTTATGACCTCGGCATTAGAGTCGTCCACCAAGACCTCGCCGTGTTTCCAGACCTCAGCGTCGCAGAAAATCTACGACTCGGTACAGACTACCCGGCCACTGGGTTTGGTCAGGTTCGTTGGCACGAACTGCGTCGGGGGGCTCGCGACGCCATCCAGAAGCTGGACATTGCTGCTCGTCCTCATGATCTCATTCGTGACCTTCCAGTCGCTGTCCGCGCACAGATCGCAGCGGCACGAGCGATGCGGGGAATGGATGGTCGCAATGGAATCATTATCCTAGACGAACCCACTGCTTCACTGCCCAGGCATGAAGTGCACGTGCTTTTTAGGGCGGTGAGGCGCATGGCCTCAGAGGGTCACGCGGTCCTGTTCGTAAGCCACCGACTCGACGAGGTCCTGGAACTTACGCAGCGGGTCACTGTAATGCGGGATGGGCGGGTCGTGAGCGAACATTCGACTGCCAGCCTGACCGAGCAGGACCTCATCGGGTCTATTCTCGGTGAGCGGTCGATACCGGAACGCGCTGAACGGGTCGTGGTCGGAGGCCGTTCGACGGAGCGCGATCTCCGGCCCCCGGTTCTGAAAATTTCGGATCTCAATGCCGGACCGTTGCGGCACGTCAATCTTGAACTGCGCGCGGGGGAGGTCGTGGGGGTGGCCGGCTTGCTCGGGTCCGGCCGGACGGAGCTATTACGTGCCCTTTACGGAGACCTGCGGAAGTCATCAGGGCGAGTCGAGCTGAACGGGCGGCGTGTCGCTTTCCGCGACCCGGGTCAGGCGATTGCAGCCGGCGTGATCATGGTCCCCGAGGATCGCGTTAACGCCGGTATCTTTCCGGACCTCACCGTCGACGAAAACATGTCAATAAGCGTCCTACGTAAATATTGGCGTGGAGGCTGGTTCCGCCGAGCCGCAATCCAACGTGACGCCGGCGTCCTTCGGAAGAGGTTCAGGGTGAAGACGCCATCCGGAGATGTTGCCATCAGGTCCCTGTCCGGAGGGAATCAACAGAAGGTTGTGATGGGTCGGTGGCTGCGCCTCGACCCAGCTCTGCTGCTTCTTGACGAGCCAACACAGGGAGTCGACGTAGGAGCGAGGGCAGACATCTACGCCGCCGTCCGGGAGGCAACGCACGGGGGAAGCGCAGCACTGATAGTCACATCCGACCTCGAAGAACTCGCGCAGGTCGTCGATCGAGCGGTTGTGCTTCATGAGGGGCGGATTGTCGCCGAGGTGCCCGCGTCTGAGCTCAGCGCTCAGGGCCTCAACGAATTGATTTACCAACGGGGAGAGGAATCGCATGTTGTCTGAACTGGTCGAGGCAAAAAACGATCGTGAAGCGCCGAGCCGGGCGCGATGGAGTTCCGTCAACTTCGCTGAAAAATACGGGCTGGGCGGACTGCTCGTTCTGATGATACTTGTGTTCGGGTTGTTCGCGCCGACGTCGAGGTTATTCTTCTCACCGCCCAATATTCAGAACATTCTCGCGAACCAGTCGGTGACAGGTCTCATCGCTTTGGCAATGGTAATCACACTCGTGGCCGGATACTTCGACATTTCAGTTGCCGCCATCGCGGGTATTTCCAGTGTGACGATGGCTTCGCTTCTGGCGACGGATCAGGTGCCGATAGGGATTGCGATGCTTGTGGCCGTACTCCTTGCCCTGGTTGCTGGCATTGTCAACGCCACACTCATCACGACTTTGGACCTCGATCCGTTCATCGTGACACTGGGGACCTACGTCTTGATCAACGGTATTCTTCTCGCGTACACGGGAGGAAGGGTCGTTCAAGGAGTCCCCGCATCGATCGGCAACTGGGGTGCTGGACAGTGGCTCGGAATCGCACGCCCCTTCTGGCTGCTGGTACTTGCCGCGGCGATCGTCTGGTATTTGCTGAACCAGACCCCGTTCGGCCGCAAGCTTGCTGCCATCGGCTCCAATCGAAGTGCCGCCGGGCTCGCGGGTATCGGGGTCAAGCGGCACGTCTTCATCGCCTATATGCTCGGTGCACTGGTGGCAGGCGTAGCCGGGGTTTTATTGACTGTGAGATCGGGTTCGGCCGATGCCGCTTCGGCGCCCAGCTTTCTGTTCCCTGCCCTCGCTGCCGTATTCCTCGGCCAGACCACAACCAAGTCCGGATATCCGAACGTCGTCGGGGCGATGATCGGCGTCTTCTTTGTCGCCATCGCAGTCAACGGCTTCACTCTCCTAGGAGCCCAGAACTGGATCACGCAGGTATTCAATGGCGGCGTTCTTGTACTCGCAGTGGCGTTCTCGAAAGTCATGGTGAGGGTACGAGACCGAAACGCAAAGAAGAGGAACGGAATGGCCACTTGACTTCCGTCGGGCAAGGCCATGAAGAGACTTGCACCGCTGCAGAATTATCATCTTTCAACGGTGGGTCAGGACGGGACATCCGACAGATTACTACGATGAGATTGGAAACAAAATGCGATGCACACGAGCTCGAATCGAGATGGTTTGCTCCCTCGCCGGAGTGGAACTGGTTCGGGAAACCCCCTCCGCATTCCCGGCTGAGGTCTACCCGCGGCAGTTGGTTGTCTCTCCTTGGGTGGGAATGCACTACGCAGATGAATACTCAGGGCGCGGTCCAAACGACGCCAGGGTGCCTCCACGGCTCAACTCCGTGCACGGCCGGTATGTATGAGACACACGACCAGTCCGGAAATACACCAGGAAAACCGGGCGGCGGCACCTTCAACAGCAGCTAGGCCGGGATGCCGCAACCCAACCCGAGTAAAAGGGGACCGGAAGCCCTTCCCTTCGTCGCTCGGTTCCTACCCGGATCCTCAAGCCAGATGCAGGAAGGCTTGCTGGCAGCTAATCCGGCGGACCTAAGCTGTGCCTCTCAAGGAAGGCGAAATGGTCCACGACCATGTATCCCTAGACCCCTATTCCCAGTTCGTCTCGGTAGCCCAGCGCAAGGACCTGGAAGTCGCGCTGGAAGCCGCCGTCGAACAGGCAATTGCCACCGCGATGATCCTCCCCATCTGGGGCATTCTTGTCACTCGACATGACCACGGCTCATTCACGGTGACACTGACTGATTCCGTTCCGTTCGGCACTACGGTCGAGCTGGACCTTAGGGATGCACCTTGAGCTGCGCCTAACAAGTACTTGGACGGCCATTCGGTCGTGTGCCTGGGCGTGTTCCATTCAAAGCAGATCTGGTTTGGAATATCGCCGAAAGTGCGTTCGCAGAACTCACCCCAGCCTTAGCCAGGATGCGTCAGGAAGGCGCAGAACATCGCCACGGCATTGCTGCAAGAGCGCAGCGTCTTCAGGCTGATCGGCTTCTCACCGGAACGCAGTCCGGCCAGGAAATCATCGACGTCTGCCGGACGCCATCGCCACGGAAATTCACCTGTGAATTCCTGGAACCGTTCCCGCAGCTGGCAGCGCTGCTTGATGGTCTGCGTCGTGAGTCTACAGGCCAGCATCTGCGCACCACTCACTGCACCCTAAACCCTGGAAACATGCATTAGATGCAGGAAACCTCTAGCGTTCAGACGTAGCGGATCAAATCCAGATGGCGCGCCCTTGACCATGAAGGAATGCAAAACTGCTTCTGACCTGCGGAAACGCCTAATGCTCCAGGAGACGGGAGTTCTCGCATTCACTTCTACTCCCGTGCTTTGAGCGCCGATAATGGATATTATGTAAAGCTGACAGTATGACAGGACAACCCGTCTGGCATTTTCAGTCTACTTCTTCTTCGTTTCCACTGCCAAGTTCCGGGTGATTTTGGCCGCAATGCCTGATCCGGCTGACCACGCAACTGCACCCGCCAGGGCCGGCGTCCCAACACGGGTGGCTCCCGCTGGCGGGACGAAAAGCGCCGGGCCGCCTCCCTTGATGCAGGTTCCTAATAGTACTATTAGGAAATGATGTCGAAATCAAGCACTCCGGAAGAGGATGGGAAGCGTCAGCTTCAGTACCGGCAGAAGACCAGCTTCTACCAGGAGCGGGTGGCTGCGGACCGCATGAGAGCGGCGTTCCTTAACACGCAGTCGGTCACCGGCTTCAGCTCGTTGAGCGAATTCATCAACGCCGCCGTCGACGAGAAAGTCGCCGGCCTGGAGCAGGATCATCACGGCGGACGGCCGTGGTCACCGCTCGGCGCGGGGGAAATTCCGCAGGGCAAGCCTGCTAGATTGCAGTCAAAGCTCAGCATGACAGCGGACCGCCGGGAAGCAATGCGGGCGCGGCGCCGTCTGGCGCTGAGGGGCCTCATTGAGAGCATTCTGCCCGAGATTGAGTCCGGGCAGCCGGCCGACAGCGGGGAGGTGCGCACGTTCTACCGCGAGGACGGACAGGAGGCGCTGATCGAAACCTACGGTCCCAGGGAGGGGGTCCCCATTTTTCGCCGCTACGACGCTGAGACCTCGTTTGGGGAGGTGTGGATTCACACCAGCAGCGGATATCGCTGGGACGACGGAGACAGGCTGTTGGCCAAAGAGCCCACGATACGGATCGGGCACCTGCCCGATGGCGGTGGCCACACCGCTGAAACGCCCGCGCCTGACCTCACCGGGACCGTGGAGAACACCCTCCGGGAACTGGAACAGCAGTTCGCCCAACGGCAGGTGGAGATCAAGGTGTTCTACAGCCCGGATGGTTTGCAGGCACTGGTGGAGTCATTCAACTACGGCACCGAGATCTCGGCTTTCATCCACTACGCCTACGACCCCGGCACCGGCCACATCGACGCGCGTAACAGCACCGGGCACAGCTGGAAGGGCTGGCGAACCGCCCCGCTCGAGGCATAGCCGAATCCAAGGCCGCAGCCACAGAGCCTGGACGCCCCGGCCCTGTGGCTGCGAAGCGCATCGGCGCCCGGATCAGCTGGCAACCGAGGCCTGTGATTGAGGACTCATGGCCCCTTCTGCTCGTGCTGTCTGACTGGCATACGCTGGTATCACCGGGCCGGGAGCAGGCCCGGACAGCACGCCAAACAAACCGGCAACACCTTGCCCATCTACGCCTCTTACGGGCGAGAGCACAGCGGACGCGGCCCGGGCAGAGGCCTCGCCCACACACTGGGACTGGCAGGATGGTGCTGTGACGGTACGCGCTGCAGATGAAGGTCCCGGGTCGATGTTGCTGCGGCTAAAGGTATCGATCGTGGGCAGCGAGCCGGCCATCTGGCGGCTCCTCGAGGTCGACCCTTCCCTGACCTTGGACACGGTCCACGAGGTCCTGCAAGCGGCCGTGGGCTGGCGGGATTATCACCTGCATTCCTTCACGGACACCGACCCCCATGTCCGTCTCCGCGCCGTCAACGGAATCGTGCGCGAGCCCCGGCGCTGGGTCCCTCTGGACCTGCTGGCAGACTCTGACGACGACCTGCCCGAGACGGACTGGACCCTGGGCCAGATCCTCACCCCGGAATCCGGTCCCCTCTTCTATGAATATGACTTCGGCGACGGCTGGATCCACCGCCTCGAATTCACCGGAACCCTCCCCACGCCGGCCAACGCCCCAAGGGCGCGGCTCCTTGCCGGCGCCAGGCGGGCCCCGCTGGAAGATTCCGGTGGCATCGATGGCTATCACGACCTGCTCGACGCCCTCGCGGAACCCGGCCACGAAGACCACAAGAACCTCCAGGCCTGGGTCGCCTGGACAGCCGGGCCATGGCAGGAATTCGACCCTGAACAGCTGGATATCAAGGCCGTTAACAACGAACTGGCACTGATGTTCCCCGCTCCCTCTGCCAACGGCCACGACCCCGGAAGCGAGTCACTGACCGACGAACTCACGAACCGGATGCCTCCCGGACTACGACGCGAATTCCGTTCATACCTCCGCGCCGCCGACCTTGACGGCCCCGCAACGGTCGAAGCAGACGTCGCCAAGGCGATGACCACCCCGTATCTCTGGCTCATCCGCCGCATTGGGCCTGAGGGCATGTCCCTCACCACTGCCGGCTGGCTGCCGCCGGCCGTGGTCCGGGAGGCGATGACGGAGCTCGGCTGGGCCAAGGACTGGATCGGCAAAGCCAACCGTGAAGACCAGACCCTGCCCGTTCTCCAGCTACGCGAAAGTGCTCAGCGGCTCGGACTGATCCGCAAAATCAAAGGCAGGCTCGTCCTCACTTCCGCCGCCCGGCGGCTGCTCGATGATCCCCCGGGCCTGTGGCTTTTCCTGGCACGAGCCGTTGCCCATCGGCATCGTCATGACTCCGCGCGGGACGCGGCGCTGTTACTCCTGCTTGAGGTCGCCGCAGGCACGCGCACCGGCTGGACCGACTACCTTGAAGCCGTCTCCTTCGGCCTCGGCGCACTCGGCTGGAGCACGCGAACCGGAGCCGAACTGGAAACGAGCACCGTCCAGGCACTGCTCGCCGACCCACGGGAAGCCCTGCTGAACCTGGGCATCTTCGAGGACCGCTTCGGGCTCGAAGCAACCACCGTCAAGGCGCCAGGACAAGCCTTCGCCCGTGCCGCACTTCATGCGTAAACCACTCACCGCGGGCAAATCCCGGCCCCGCATCACCGAAATAGGCCGGCTCACCGGCAATGGCCGGGAAGCGGTCACCGGCCGGGCGTTTCTGGGAGCCAGGCCGGTCCTGCCCGTCGCGGATCCCGGAGAAGACAACACCCGCAGATGTGTTGCATGGATCACATTTGGTCTATGGTTGTCCGGGGCGCCACAGCGTCGTGGCCCCCGACATAGAGCGGAGAAATTTTCGTGACAGACAAGCTGCGGGTGCTGGTCCGGGTTGACCTCGACTGCGCAAAGGCCCAAGTTGCCGCCCAGGGCCATGTGACCTCCAAAAGCGTGCACGGCCTCTACGACGTCATGAAGCGCGCCAACTCACTCACCACGGACATGACCTGGAGCTTGATGTGACTCGCGCCCGCATCGAGCCTGACGCGCTGGAAGAACTCCGGGCCTGCTCGAGATCCCACCGTCTGCCTGCCCGCGTCGATCCGCTCCAGTCCGACTACAGACTGAACATCCTCGCCCCTGACAACCCGGCACCCCTGGCAGCAATGGCTACACAGGCAGCCTGACCCTCAACAGCAATCTGCCCATCAGGTAGAACATCCACCCTCGAACCGCCGAAGCCACATCCGAGCCCCCAAGCTTTCTGGGGACTATCCAACACCGCCGGCAGAGGATGCCTCACGCTGGCCGCAGGCCGTCGAATACTGCGCCCCTGACTAAAGAGGCCCTAGCCCTCGCACTCGATGCAGTACGAGTGGCCATTGCTTTCGCGGGCGAGTTGGGACCGGTGCCGGACGAGGAAACAGGAATAACAGGTGAACTCGTCCGCCGCCTGGGGTACGACCTGAACGATGAGCTCCTCGGCGACGATCTCTCCCCCAGGAGTGAGCCCCTCATCGAGTGCATCCGCTTCGTCCAGCTCCGTGACGACACTGCGGGCATCCGGAGCATTCGCAGACTGCAAAGCCTCCAGGGAACGGTCCTGCGATTCCTTGACGTCTGAACGGACTTCGTCGTAATCGGTTGCCACGTTTGCTGCGATGTTTCTTTCTGACGAGACTGCAACGTACACCGATAAGCCGTTGTTCCGATGTCAAAGGACCGGAATACGACGGGGCCACGCCACGCGGCCCCGCGTCAGCGCATTCCCTCGCCGCCCAACGCCAGGGCACTCGACCGTCCACCGAAACGCACACCACTCCCCCACGCGGACGCCGGCCACCGATAGCGGACGTTACGTAAAGTAAGTAGGCTGATAGTTGCACACGAAGCCTATTTCAGTTTAGCCCGCGCCCTCCCTGATCGTCATCTTCAGGCAAGAGCGTCGAAGGTGGCACAGCCTGCCCCGGATCCGTTCCTTGGGTCCGGTAGCCCGTCAGGAGTCATGGCATTCCCAGCCGCTCCATTCTTTCGGCCCTCTTGATCGGATCTTGAGTTGCAATTGATAAACGTTTGCAATAGTGGGAGTTGGTAATCGGACACCTAATGTCCACCTCAACCTCCACGATAGGAAATCCTTGCCAATCAGAATCACTCACATACGCCTTGCGGGTACTGCAGCCAGCCACGAGAACATTACCGACCTCAAATGGATCGATGAAAGCGACTCAAACACGGGCACCAACAGCAAGGCATCTCTAGTGGAGTGGATCGACGGCCAGGGTGGCCATGCCTATGTTGGTCCGCGCAATAGCAAGGTCACAGTGGGAGTAGTCAAGCCGGCTGGACTCCGTCCCTACCTCCGGACATATGCCGACCAAACGTGGAACAACAACCTCCTCGCCCTTCCCCGCTTCTAAGCGGGGAAGCCGAGCCCAGCTCGGTGCCTAACGCAGGCTGTCGGGCCTTGGAAGTACCTTTCACGTAGCGATGCTTCGCCCCCAACACCGGAGACAACATGAGCGACTACACAGCAAGTATGTTCGGTAACACCGTGATGACGGATTTCTCGGTACGCCGCTCCAGCGGTGGGGTGGTAAAAGAGTCGCTCCGCGCTTCCGCAGCTCTTGAAACCAAAGCCCTCGGCCATCCCACTTTTGAAAACCTCCGCGTAGGCGAACGCCTCACCGCGCCCATGGTTGTGGCGTTCATCGATCTGACTGACTTCACTGGACGCAGTTTTTGGGACGATGAGACGGAAGTCGCAGACCTCGCCCATGCCATACTCACCGGATTCATTGAGACTGTCAGCGCCTTCGGAGGCTTTCCGTTAGGACTCCGTGGCGACGGCCTCTTCGCTGGATTTGGTCCAGGATTCGCTCCGATAGACAGCGCCATGGCGTTGAGCGCCTGTGCATTTGCTCTCGATGCCGTCCAGAGAGAGGTGAATCCTCGACTTGCTTCTCTGGGGATCACTCCCGTGCAGGCCCGTGCCGGCCTGGACTACGGGAGGATAACGTTTGTCCGGAGCGGGAACAACGAGCAAAGTGAAGTCAACCCCCTTGGTTTCGCCGCTAACTTCGCGGCAAAGTGCGAGAAGCAGGCTAATTCATGGGAGATCGTGATTGGGCAAGGCATAGCTGAGCAGGTTCCCGACGCCACGACGTTCAGCAGGCATGAAAAATCTCCGAAGACCTACCAGCGGGATGGATTGGTTAAGACGTACAACTTCTACCAATATCACTGGCGCAGGACCCTAAAATTCATCCCCGGCACCGTCCAACAGATTAATGGAAAATCCAGTGCCAGCATCAGCATCGACTAAACGAGGAGTACTGCCATGACCATCGCTGCCCTGCTCCGACACCACGGCATCAACGTGTCCAGATGGGTAACCGTGGACGGCCAAATCATCTTCGACGACGTCACAACTTCTTCCTCGACGTCCATTCACCCGACATACGGCGCCGTGACTCCCGTCAGCAACCACACCTTCCACGGAGGTGAGGACGAACCGACTGATAACGCCAGCGATTCCCATTGGTGGGAAAACGAGGATCAACTCACTCGTCATCGATCGGCGATGGAGAGCGCGTTTCCTACCTGGTCGTATGTTCCGGCGTCCGACGATGGGGGTCCTTCCTGGGTGGGTCCCTTGGATACAGGGCGCGGCAAGTTTTGGGTCGCCATCTGGACCCGCCATGATCAGGGTCTCCCCCGGGTGGCTGTCCTAGGCCCGAGACTTGGCGTCAACGCAGGCAGGCGCTGGATCCCAGCTCCGCACCTGTACTTGAACGGCAGCCTATGCGTTGCGTCGACCGACGACTGGAATCCGGCCGAACATACGGTCGCTACAGCCGTGTCATGGGCTGCCCATTGGCTTGCTGCCTACACGGAATGGCGGATGACCCGAAGCTGGCCCGTCGAAGGGACACAGAGCCTTGCGGCTTAGAAGGGAGCCGAACCCCACTCCTCCCGGCACGCGGCCGGAGAAGGGTGTCGAACATAAACCGGCTGACGGGAAACCTGCCGACGGTGGCTTCCAGGCCATGGATCAACTCGCGAATTGGGTTCGCTTTGCTGACACAAAGGCAACCATCCTGACAGCCGGCCTGGGCGTCGTCCTAACAATGCTGATCAACAATTCTCGGGTCATCGCCCAAGCCATGGGCGAAAGTTACATCGCAGCCTCCATCGTGAGCTGCCTTGCCACAGGAACTGTCGTCGCAGTTATATGGACACTGTTCTGGCTTGTCAGAGCCATCGGACCGCAGAACAGGGTGTATTACGCACGCCTGAATCGCTTCGCGTGGCCTTCGCTCGTTCAGGCAACAACAGAGCAGTTAGTGGAACACACCAACCAGATAGAAGTTCGAATGGACGCCTGGCAGCAAGTCCTCGATCTGTCGCGCCTCGCTGAGCGCAAGTTCAGTGCTTGCGGTAAGGCTGTAAATGGGTTTGCCGCGCTGGTACTACTTGGCATGGGATGCGTCGGCGCATCCATTCTCTTCACCACTGCCTAACAAGTGAGCATTTTCTGGGAGTCCGTTACTGAGGCAGGCCGCCCGCCACTCCCGCAAGAGTCATTGCGTATTGACTGTTGTCCGATAAGAGCCTAAAACTCAGATTGACAGGATGAGGGTTGGAGGCGCAGGTGGCTGGACAGCGGATCGGGTACGTGCGCGTAAGCACGCTGGACCAGAACGAGAAACGCCAGCTCGAAGGTCAGGTTCTGGACCGGGTTTTCACGGACAAGGCCTCCGGCAGAGACACCGCCCGGCCGGAGCTCACCGAACTCCTGCGGTTCGCCCGAGACGGGGACACCGTGGTCGTGCACAGCATGGACCGGCTCGCCCGTAACCTCGATGACCTGCGCGCCCTCGTCCAGAGCCTCACCCACAAGGGCGTGCGGGTGGAATTCGTCAAAGAGAGCCTGGTCTTCACCGGCGAGGACTCCCCCATGGCCAACCTCATGCTCTCCGTCATGGGAGCCTTCGCCGAATTCGAACGCTCCCTCATCAGGGAACGCCAGAGAGAAGGCATCGCCCTGGCCAAACAGCGCGGCGCCTACAAAGGACGGAAAAGACCCTCACACCGGAACGGGCAGCCGAGCTCGTCCAGCGCGCCGGCACTGGTGTTCCCAAAGCGCTCCTTGCCCGTGACTACGGGATCAGCAGGGAGACCGTCTACCAGTACCTGCGCCACGCCAAGCTGGAATGAGCGCTGCCCCTCCGGGGCGGTCGTTACGCCATATCTGGACGCCGCCGTAGCTTGACGGAATATCCATTATCGGCGTTCAAGATAGGCGGGGGAGAGTCTGTAGAATGGGCTATCTCCAGGGTCCGTTTCGTGGCTGGCGACTTCTCCCCGAATTCTGTATTCATACCTTATCGTTTAGCGCCCGGTTAACGGCGGGGATGTCAAGGAAGGCGGGGTCAAAAGGCGCACCGGAGCCGGTTTGTCGGCTCTTCGTGGTTCGTGGGGAATTGATCTCGTGTCGTAGATGACAGAAGGGCCCGTGGCCCTGCTGGGATGAGTGTGTCTAGCATTCAACCAGGAACAGGACCACGAGCCTTGACTGAGCCTACC
>NZ_SIHX01000021.1 GCF_004320525.1 Arthrobacter sp. S39 | reverse complement strand
ACCCGTTCGCCACTAATCCACCCACAAGTGGGCATCATCGTTCGACTTGCATGTGTTAAGCACGCCGCCAGCGTTCATCCTGAGCCAGGATCAAACTCTCCGTTGAAGTAAAACAAAAACAGACACAACACGCGCCCCCCGGGAAAACGGGAAACACACACTGCAAAATTTGAAACCAGCTGTAAAAACCAGACCACACCACGGGGTGGCGGACCTGGTCAATTCAACCAATTCAATACAATAAATTGGTATCAACAAACTTGGCACACTATTGAGTTCTCAAACAACAGACACACCCGGCACCACCACAACCATTTCAAACGGCCGTAGATCGCTCCGGAGCAACCTCTCAAACTTACCCGGTTTCCCGCTCCGATGCAAATCCGTATTTCAGGATCTTCATCGGCAGGAAACGCGTCCCCACCGAATTGAGGCGCTCTAATGAGCTACCAGAATTTGGTCTTGAATTTGGGGGTTTGGCCGCCCGTGGTAACCAGCTCTTCGCTGTCTCCCTCGCGGCGACTTAGAAAACAATACACCCACTCAACCCCCACCGCAAATCCACCCCGACGAGGGCCACTAACGCCGTCGCCCCGGGCCCAAAGCCGTCATCGGCACCCAAAGCCGGGTGCCGCCGTCGTAAATGGTTTCTGTGTGCTGCCGCACAACGGCCGGGAGGGGATCTCGACAGGCTCGATCACCGACCAGGGCCCGATCCCCGGACGAGACGGATCCCCTGTGGCCTTAAAAGCAGAAGGGCCGGCAACCAAATGGTTGCCGGCCCTTCTCAAGCAGCTGGAATCAGCGGTGCTGGATTACCAGGAAGACTTGGTGATGCCCGGGAGCTCACCGCGGTGAGCCATGTCGCGGAAGCGAACACGGGAGATACCGAACTTCTGGAAGGTACCGCGGGGACGGCCGTCGATGATGTCGCGGTTACGCAGACGGATCGGGGACGCGTTGCGGGGCAGCTTCTGCAGGCCGAGGCGTGCAGCTTCGCGTGCTTCGTCGGTAGCGTTGGCGTCGACGAGGGTCTTCTTCAGTTCGAGGCGCTTGGCAGCGTAACGCTCAACGATGACCTTGCGCTGCTCGTTGCGAGCAATCTTGGACTTCTTAGCCATGGTTTAGCGCTCCTCTCGGAATTCGACGTGCTGGCGGATCTTGGGGTCGTACTTCTTCAGAACCATGCGGTCCGGATCGTTACGACGGTTCTTGCGGGTTACGTAGGTGTAACCCGTGCCCGCGGTCGACTTGAGCTTGATGATCGGACGTACGTCCTTGTCCTTAGCCATTAGAGCTTCACTCCCCGAGCAAGGATGGCGGCGACGACTACGTCGATGCCGCGCACGTCGATGGTCTTGATGCCCTTTGCAGAAAGCTGCAGAGTGACGTTACGGCGCAGGGACGGAACCCAGTAGCGCTTCTTCTGGATGTTCGGATCGAACCGACGCTTGTTGCGACGGTGCGAGTGCGAAATGCTGTGCCCAAAGCCCGGCTCGGCCCCGGTCACTTGGCAGTGTGCTGCCATGACTTCTCCTCAAGAATTGAATGTAATGATCCGCATATCTGCTGCAGGATCATGCGTCTAAGTGCGACCCAAAGTGATCAGGGTGAACGGTTAGTCACGCAACTTGAGCCCCTAACTACCGGCTACCCTGGAGAAAATTACCGGGCCACCGGAGCAATTGCGCACGCTCCGCGCACTTAGCGCCTACCAAGTCTACGAGTTCAGGCAATTAAAGACCAATCCGGCCGCAGATGGTGTATAGGCGCCGGCGTTGCGGATGGTCCGATTCATTGCTTCCGGGCGGATAATTTCACAGCTGAATGAAAGCTTCGGCCCGCATCTTTGAATCATGAACACACAACTTTTGCCGGCTCCTACGGCGCACAAGGGACCTGATGGCGCCGGGCCGCGTGCGGGTTCCGGCGAGCGCGCCGGATCTGGCCGCTTCGCCGGCCAGCACCGGCTGCGCATGCTCCGGACGGACCTCCTGACTGTCGCCGCCTGGGCGTCGATGGCCGCCGCCGTCGCCCTTTGGCTGGCCGACGGCGGCGCTGCCAGCATCAGTTCACCCGCCTCCGCAGTGACGGCGGCCGGGATCGTGGCCGGCCTGGTGGGCATGGACCTGGTCCTGCTGATGCTGCTCCTGGCGGCCCGCATTCCGCTCATCGACCGGACAATCGGCCACGACCGCGCCCTGGAGTTCCACCGGGTGCTTGGCAAGCCGTCCCTGTACCTGCTCCTGGCCCACGGGCTCCTGGTAGCCGTGGGTTACGGGATGGCGGAGGGCCTGGACCCTGTCAGCGAGTCGGTTGCCCTGTGGGTGCTCGTGCCGGACATGTGGCTCGCGTTCGTGTCGATGGGACTGTTCATCGCCGTGGTGGTGACCTCTCTGGTGGCGGTCCGCCGGCGCTTCCCCTACGAGTTCTGGTACGCCGTTCACCTCCTGACCTACGTTGCCGTGGGCACCTCGATCCCGCACCAGTTCAGTGTTGGCGGCCTCTTCGCCGAGGGCACGTGGCAGCGCTGGTACTGGCTGGCCATCTGCGCTGTCACAGGCGCCGCACTGCTGTATTTCCGGGTGGTCCAGCCGCTGGCCGCCACCTCGCGGCACCGGCTGACGGTGAGCCGGGTGTGGAGCATTGCACCGGGCGTGGTGAACATCGAAATGACAGGGCGCCAGCTCAATCGGCTGACCGGGAACGGGGGCAGGTTCTTCGTCTGGCGGTTCCTGGCCCGCGGGCTGTGGTGGCACTCCCACCCGTTCAGTCTCTCCGCCGAGCCGCTCGCAACGGGCCCGGACGGTGCGGGCACGCTCCGCATCACGGTCCGCAACCTCGGCCGGGGTTCGGCCCAGCTGGCCAGTCTCCGGCCAGGAACAAAAGTGGCCGTGGAAGGGCCATACGGATTGTTCGGCACGGCGGCACGGAGCCGGGACAAAGTGGTGTTGATCGGCGCCGGTATCGGAATCACCCCGCTGCGTGCGCTGCTGGAAACTACCCCGTTTGCCCACGGTGACGCCACGGTCCTGCTCCGCGGGAGCACGAAGCAGGAGTTGTACCTCAGCGACGAGCTCCTGGAGATCTGCCGCCGCCGCGGTGTGCGCCTCTTCCACCTCATCGGCCCCCGCGCCCGCTGGGACTCCCGCAGCTGGTTGCCCGCAGACGCAGTCCGGAGCGGATACAGCCTGGCCGCGTACGCACCGGACATCGCGGAGGCAGACGTCTATATCTGTGGCCCAAACCGGTGGGCCGGCAACGTCATCGCCGAGGCCCGGGCTGCCGGGGCCGGGGCCGAACAGATCCATCACGAAAGGTTTGACTGGTGAAAGCACGAGGAGCAGTTTCTGCGGCCCTGGCTTCGGCGGGCATCCTCCTGGCCGGCTGGCAGGCCGGGGCCCAGGTGGTCGAAACCAGCAGCGCCGTCGCGGCATCCGCAGGTACAACAGGCACCGGGACCGGGACCACGGGGGCAGCCGGCACCGGTTCCGCGGGAACCGGCGCCTCCGGTGCGGCCGGGTCCGCGTCGAGTTCCGGCGCGGCAGCTTCCTCCGGCGCCTCCGGCTCATCCGGCGCGGCGGCAGCGTCTGCCACGTACAAGGGCGCCTTAGTCCAGACCCGGTTTGGCGCCGTCCAGGTGCAGATCACCGTCAGCGCCGGCAAAGTCACCGACGTAACGGCCCTCCAGCTCACCGATGACGACCGCAAGTCCGTCCAGATCAGCAACCGCGCCGCCCCGCTGCTGCGGAGCGAGGTGCTGGAGGCGCAGTCCGCCGACGTCCAGACCATCGGCGGTGCGACCGTCACCAGCGACGCCTACCTCTCGTCCCTCCAGGCAGCCCTCGATGCCGCGAATCTCTGACGCAGCAGCTCCCCGGCACCTCCGGACCGCGCTGAAGGCAAGCACCTTCCGCTGCATGGGCACGGTCATCAGCCTGACGCTGCCGTCCGGACGCGCTGCAAAAGGAACCGCTTTGGAAGGGCACAGCACGGAAGGGCACCTGGCGGAGGACGAGCTGGCGGCCACCGCCGCCGTCGTCGAACGCCTCTTCCGGGAACTGGACCAAACCTTCAGCCTGTACCGGCCGGATTCGGAGGCGAGCCGCCTGGCCCGGGGCGAAATCACCCTGCGCGGCGCCTCGGACGCGATGCGCGAACGGTACGCCGAGGCGCTGGAATGGCGGCTCCGCACAGAAGGGGCGTTCACGCCGGAGCGGGCAGACGGCGTGCTGGATCTTTCAGGACTGATCAAAGGGCATGCCATTCGGGAGGCCGGGACCTCGCTTCTGGCGCTGGGGCGGGAGGACTGGTGCCTGAACGCCGGCGGCGACGTGCTGGTCAGCGGCTCCCCGGTTCCCGGCACCGGGCAGCCGTGGCAGGCCGGGATTGTGGATCCGGCGGACCGCCACACGCTGCTGGCCGGCTATCCGCTCGGCAATGGACGACGGCGGCGCCGCGCCTTGGCGACGTCCGGTTCCGCAGAGCGGGGAGACCACATCTGGTCCCCGGCAGGTGCGGCCCCGGCGTTTGTGCAGGTATCGGTTGCGGCTGCCGACATCGTGACCGCGGACGTGTTGGCGACCGCCATCATTGCCGGCGGACTGCCCATGCTTGACCGGGCCACGGACGGCTGGGACGTGGACGTCCTCGCCGTCAGGGCCGACGGGACACTGCTGGCGACCCCCGGCTTTCGGGGCCAAGGGATTACAGCTATAGCCGTGTGAGCTGGGCGTACTTCGGCGCCAGGCCGTCGCCGGAGGACTTGCCGGTCACGCGGCGGACCACCCACGGGCCGGCGAATTCCTTGACCCAGCGGGCGTTGGCCCGGAGGGCATCCACGCGGCCGAGCTCCGGCACCGGCGTCATGGGAGGGACCTCGATGGAGTGGTCGTGCTCCAGCACATCGAGGACCCGCTTTGCCATGTTCGCGTGCCCGGCAGCCGACATGTGCATCCGGTCCTGGGCCCACATGCCCCAGTCGTAGTACTCGTTGAAGCGCCAGTAATCCACCAGCAGCGCGCCGTGGTCCCCCGCGATTCCGCGGACCAGCTCGTTGTAGATGGCGGTGCGTCCCCGCATGGTGCTGAAGACTTTGGAGCCGCGGGCGTCGAACCCGGTGAACAGGACCACCGTGGCGCCGGTCGCGCTCAGTTTGCGGATTCCGTCGTCGTACTCCGCCAGCAGATCGTCAATGTCGATCCGGGGGCGGAGGATGTCATTGGCTCCGGCGTAAACGGTCACCAGGGTGGGTTTAAGTTCGACGGCGGCATCCACCTGTTCGGCCATGATCTGGCGGAGCTTCCTGCCGCGGATGGCAAGGTTGGCGTAGCCGAAGCCCGGGTCTGCTGCCCCCAGCTGTTCTGCCACCCGGTCTGCCCAGCCGCGGACACCGTTGGGACGGGCAGCGTCGTCGTCCCCGACGCCTTCCGTGAAGGAGTCACCAAGGGCTACGTACCGGGCCGAAAAATCCATAGCGCCAGTGTGTCATCTGTTGCTGGGAGCAACCAAGTGCCGTTCCCGCACGCGGTCACGGCGTGCCTGGCGCCGGCTCAGGTCTCGCGGAGGATCCAGTGGTCGTCGTCAAGGCGGGCCACGATCTTCTCGCCGATCCTCGCCAGGTCCGCCACGTCCCGTTCCGTCAGGGCATCGAGGAACTTCGCGCGCACCGCCTCCACGTGCCCCGGCGCGAGGGCCACCAAAGTGGCCATGCCGGCGTCGGCCAGGTGTGCAGTGGTGACGCGCGCGTCACCCGGGTGTGGCCTCCGCTCCAGCCAGCCGCGCTTCTCCAGCTTGGTGACCACGTGCGACAGCCGCGACAGCGAGGAACTGGTGCGGGCGGCCAGTTCACTCATGGCGAGGAAGCGTCCCTCGGCCTCGGAGAGCATGGCCATGACGTTGTAGTCGAACAGCGACACCTTGCCTGCGGTGTGCAGCTGGTTGTCCAGGGCTGCCGGAAGCATGGTGTTGATGCTCAGGAGGGCCAGCCAGGCACGGCGTTCATCGGCGTTGAGCCAGCGCGGTTCGGTCATGGATTCATTCTAGGAGCAGGCCGTGGTTGAGCGTTCAAGTGACGCACCGGACGCGGCGGGCCCGTCCCGGTAGGCTGAGTCCATGTTTGTTGTGTCGTTGACCTACAAGGTGCCCGAAGACATTGTGGACTTCCACCGCCCCGCGCATATGGCCTGGGTCAAGGAAGAGTTCGACGCCGGCGTGTTCCTCGCGTCCGGACGCAGGGTTCCGGCGGTGGGCGGCGTCCTGCTGTCAGGCGCCGACCGCGCCACCCTGGATGCTTCGTTGGCCCGGGACCCGTTCTTCAGCAACGGCGTGGCAGAGTTCGAGATTATCGAATTCAAGGCCACCAGCGTCGCGGAAGGCTTCGAGAACCTCCTGGACACCTAGGCGCTGCCGGCGTCGGCCCGCCGCGATTCGGCCAGCTTTTTCAGGCCGCCTTTACGCGGCACCTTCACCGGCTCGGGCCAACGCGGACTGAGCGCGTCCCCCAGCGTGATGCCCCTGATTTTCCGGCCGAACAGCGGCAGCACCCAGTCGTTCACCCAGCGCCGCTGCCGCCTCTCCCATTCGCGCAGGCTGAGCCTGGCGGGCGGATCCCAGTCCTTGGGCCTGATCTTGTGTGGAACCCCCAGCTGGTCCAGGACCTGCCCGGCAAGGTACTTATGGCCGGCCTTGGACATGTGCAGCCGGTCCGAATCCCACATCCGCCGGTCGTGGAAAGCGTCCAGGCACCAGTAGTCCACCAGGACGGCGCCGTACTTGGCGGCGATCTCCCGTACGCGCTGGTTGTATGCCGCGTTCCGTTTCTTCAGCGGCTCCAGCAGGGCTGACACCTTGACGTCGAACCCGGTGAACAGCACCACGGTTGCCCCCGTGCCAGCGAGGCTGGCCACCAGGTTTTCGTAGTCGTCCATCAGGGCAGCCATGTCCGTGCCCAGGTCAAGGATGTCGTTCCCGCCGGCGTACAGCGTGACCAGCGTGGGCCTCATGGCCAGAGCCGGCTCAAGCTGTTCAGTGATGACGTGCCGGAGCCGCTTGCTCCGGATGGCCAGATTGGCGTACCTCCAGCCGGGCCGGGCTTTCGCCAGCTTCTCCGCTACCCGGTCAGCCCAGCCCCGCACCCCGTTGGGCAGCCGCTCGTCCCGGTCCCCCACGCCCTCGGTAAACGAATCGCCCAAGGCGACGAATACCCGCCGGCCCTCCAGCTCCGGAAGCAAAGGATTAGCACCCATCCGACGAAAGTAACCGCCCAAAGAGACGCCAAGGTAAACGGACAGCAACCGGCGGAGTCCGCGAATCGGGGCCGGATCGGTCCGATCAGCAGCTACTCAGGCCCTGTCATATTTTTGCGGCCGATGGTCACGATCAGGTAACGTTGGCGGCTGGCCCCAACGCAGGGCCCCGGGCGCCCGATCGATGGACCCCGCTGCGCCCCTTCGGCGCCTGCTAGCTCTGGCCCCGCCAAGGGGCCCAAAGATGCTTTCCGCACTCGTCAACGTCTCAAGTGCGTCAGCCGTTTCTTCCTGCCTAAGCCCGGAGGTATCTTGTTCAAGAAAATAGCCATCGTCATGACCGTGGGTGCTGTGTCCCTGACAGGATGCGGCCTAATCCCTACGACCAACGGGGCGTCTGACTCATCCTCGGCCGACAGCGCGTCTTCCCCTGTCACTCCAGCCCCAACTGCTACGGATACGGCGTCTCCTGCCCCCACGGCTTCGAGCAGCCAGGCCGTCGCTGCGGCCGCGGCAACCGAAGCGACGGCCGTCACCTCGGCGCCGGCGCCTGCCGCGGCCCCTGCGCCCGCGCCTGCGGCCGCCCAGCCGGCCAGCCAGGCTCTCGCGACGACCGGTGACGGTGCGCAGGCAGCTACCGCCTTTGGTTGGGGCCCGGTCCTGACGGGCGACGAATTCTCCTACACCGGGGCACCGGACCGGACGAAATGGAGTGTTTATAACAGTGCAGGGCATGCAGGCAAAGGCGTGCGCAGCCCCCAGGCCTGGTCCGTAGCCAACGGCGTGGCCACCGTTAGTGGAGATGCAGCCGGCACCACTGGCGGCATGTCCGCAAAGTTCGCGGAGCAAAGGTTTGGTCGTTGGGAAACCCGCATGAAAACCAATGCGCGTGACCCGAAATACCACCCGGTCCTGATCCTGAACAACAACAGTGCCCCGAACTGTGCCGAGATCGATTATGCCGAGGGCAGCTCAGTCACTTCCGTGATGAGGTTCTTCCTGCACTACGCCTGTGGTGGAGCGGATTTCCAGACCACAGCGGCGACGCCCGTCGATGGCACCCAGTGGCACAACTACGCGGTGGAGTGGACCCCGGCCGGCATCAGCGGATACGTCGACGGGGTAAAGACCTTCACTGACACGAACCCTGCCCACCAGCCCGCTGCCGTCATGAAGCAGACATTGCAGCTGGATTGGTTCCCGGACGGCTCCGCCACCAAGCCCTCGCAGATGCAGGTCGATTGGGTCCGCGTCTACCAGTAAGACTGGCCTCTCCCGCTGCGAGGCTCGGCGTACGCTACAGCTCGGCCTTGCCCTGCCGCCAGTAACCCATGAACGCAACCTGCTTCCGGTCGATCCCCACGTCCCGGACCAGGTACCGGCGCATGTCCTTGATGACTGCGGCTTCCCCGGCGATCCAGGCGTAGAAGGGCATGGCGCCGGCCGGCATGTCGGGGTTCTTGGTGGCCTCGATTTCGGCTGTTTCCATCCGCGCGGGGGTCTCCCAGAGGATGTCCACGTCCACGTTGACGTCTTCGGGCTCGGGGCCGGCGCCGCCGTCGGACGCTTTGATGCCAACCCAGCCGGGTTCAGGAACCGCCGAGCGCACTGCCTGCTGGAGCAGCTCCCCGTGCGGGCGTGAGCGTCCGATCGCCGCGCCGCGGGCCAGCCAGGTGATTTCGACGTCGGCCGGCGAGGTGAGTTCCAGGAAGTCACCGGCCTCGGGGACCTCCAGGAACGCGTGGCCGGTCATGTAGGACGGCAGGCTTTCCAGGATGGCGGAGATGGCCGGGACGGCCGTTTCGTCGCCGGCAAGCAGGATGCGCTGTGCCATTCCGGGCCGCCATTCGATGCCGCCGTAGATCTCGGCGGTGTAGCACTGGGCGTGGCGGTTGTTGGGGCCGATGATGGTGATCGCATCCCCCGGTTTGGCGTTCCGGGCCCAGTTAGCGGCCGGACCGCCGTGGCCATCGGCGTCGAAATGCATCACGAAGTCGACGTCGATCTCCGGGTAGACCGAATCCAGCCGCGACTGGCGGACCGTGTAGGTCCGCATGGAACCCCGTTCGGCGGGGTCCATGGCCAGCCACTCCCGGTACCAGCCGGACTGCGTCATTTCGAAGACCGGCAGCGGAAGCTCCGCGCCGTCCTCCGCCAGTGAGGGGATCATCAGCTTGATCCGCAGGTCACGGGTGTCTCCGTTCACGCCGAAGTCGCGCAGGCAGTAGCCGCCGAACGTGATGCGGCGGAAGTTGGGACTCAGCTCCTGCACGGAGGAGACGGTGACCTCAAAGGCCAGGGTCATGGGCTCGGTGGCGGCGATGTCGCGGGTTTTCATGAAACGAGCTCCAGTTCGGTGGCGGTGGTGTGGTGGCGGCCGATGGGAATGATCAGGGGCGTGCCCGAGACCGGGTCGGGTATCACCCGGGACTCAAGGCCGAAGACGGTGCGGACCAGCTTTTCGGTGACAACGGTGGTCGGGTGGCCCAGGGCCACCACTTCCCCGCCCTTCATCGCGATGACGTGGTCCGCGTAGCGGGCGGCCAGGTTGAGGTCGTGCAGGACGATGGCCACGGTGGTGCCGCGCTTGCGGTTCAGGTCAGTGATCAGGTCCAGGACTTCCACCTGGTGTGCCAGGTCCAGGTACGTAGTGGGTTCATCCAGCAACAGGACGTCGGTCTCCTGGGCCAATGCCATGGCGATCCACACCCGCTGGCGCTGGCCGCCGGAGAGTTCGTCGACGTTCCGCTCAGCGAGTTCCAGCGTTTCCGTCGCTTCCAGCGCGCGCTGCACCGCGGCGTCGTCCTCGGTGCTCCAGCTGCGGAAGAAGCCCTGGTGCGGGTAGCGCCCCCGGCCCACGAGGTCGCGGACGGCGATGCCGTCCGGCGCGGTGGGGTGCTGCGGGAGGAGGCCGAGGGTCCGGGCCAGTACCCGGGCCGGGCGGGAGTGGATGTCCTTGCCGTCCAGCGTCACCACGCCGGCCGCCGGTTTGAGGAGGCGGGACAGGCCGCGGAGGAGCGTGGACTTGCCACAGGCATTGGCGCCCACGATCATGGTCACCTTGCCCTCCGGGATTTCAGCCGTGAGGCCGTCCACCACGCAGCGCTGGTCATATTTCAGAGTGAGGTCCTGGGCCCTGAGAACGGCCATGTCAGGCATCCTTTCGGTTGGCTGTGACCAGGAGCCACAGCAGGAACGGGGCACCGAGCGCGCCGGTGATCACGCCGACGGGCAGCACGGTGCCGTCCAGCAGCAGGGGCGCCAGGTTGGCCGCGAAGTAGTCGGCCGCGAGGACGATCAGGGCGCCCACCAGGGCCGACGCCGGGAGGCTGGCCTTCCGGGTGAAGCGCCGAGCAATGGGGCCCGCCAGGAAGGCGACGAACGAGACGGGGCCGGCCGCCGCCGTCGCCACCGCGGCGAGTCCGACTGCCGTGATCACCACAGCGAGGCGGGTGAACCCGACGCGGATGCCCAGCCCGGCTGCGGCGTCGTCGCCGAGTTCCAGGATGCGCAGCGGCCCCGCGAGGGCGATGACGGCTGGGACCAGGACCAGGAGCGCCAGGGCCAGCATGCCGGCGCGGTCCCAGTTGGCGGAGTTGAGGGAGCCATTGAGCCACACGAGCGCGTCGGCCGCCGTACGGATGTCCGCGCGGGTCATCATGAAGTTGACCACCGCGTGCAGGGCGGCGGCGATGCCCACCCCGGCCAGAATGAGCCGATTGCCTGCGGCGTTCCCCCGGTTGCCGCCGCCCGAGCCCAGGGACGGTCCGCGCGAGATGGCGTAGATGAGGGCTGCGATGCCCAGCGCACCGCCCAGTGCCGCGCCGGACACGGCCGGACCGGTGGCGCCGAAGACCACGATGGCGGTGACCGCGGCCGCGCTGGCGCCGTAGCTGATGCCGATCACGTCGGGGCTGGCCAGCGGGTTGCGGAGCATGGTCTGGAACAGGCCGCCGGACAGGCCGAAGGCCACGCCAATCATGATGCCGATCACCGCCCGGGGCAGCTTGTTCTCCATCACGATGAAGCTGGCGCCCGGAATTTTCTCGCCGCCAGTGAGGTGCGCGATCAGGATCTTGAAAAAGTCCGGGATGGTCACCGTGTAGCTGCCCAGCAGGACGCCCGCGGCAAAGAGGAGAACGACGCCGAGGGCCAGGACTGCGGTCCGCCACTGTTGCGCTATCAGTTTTGGTCGTTTAGACCCGGTTTTGGCAACCGGAAGTGATAGGTCAACGGGGGGTTTGGTTTCGACGCGGCTCACAGCCCTGCTCCCTTGCCGCGGCGGATCAGCCAGACGAAGACCGGCGCGCCCACCAGCGCCGTCATGATGCCGGCCGGCACCTCGCCGGGAAGCAGCACCACGCGACCGATGATGTCCGCGCCGAGAAGCAGCGCCGGGGCCAGCACCAGGGAGAACGGCAGGATCCAGCGGTAGTCCGGGCCGGTGAGTGACCGGACCGCGTGCGGAATAACCAGGCCCACGAACCCGATGGGACCTGCCAGCGCCGTCGCGGAACCGCAGAGCAGCACAATGCCGAGGGCCGTCACGCCGCGGGTCAGGCCAACGCGCTGGCCGAGGCCGCGGGCGATGTCGTCACCGAGGGCAAGGCTGTTGAGGATGCGGCCGGTGGCCAGGATGATCAGCGCGCCAACGGCGAGGAACGGCAGGCCCGGCAGCACCACGGCCCAGTCGCGGCCGGCGATCCCGCCCACCTGCCAGAAGCGGAAGCGGTCCAGGGTGTCCTGGCTGGAGACGAGGATGACGCTCATCAGGGAATACAGTCCGGCGCTGAGCGCGGCCCCGGCGAGGGCCAGCTTGACCGGCGTCGCCCCGTCCCTGCCCATCGAAGCGATGAGGTAAACCACGACGGCGGCAGCTCCGGCGCCGATGAAGGCGAACCAGATGTAGCCGCTGAGGGAGGTAATGCCAAAGAGATAAATGCCGGTCACCACGGCCAGCGCGGCTCCGGCGTTGACGCCCATGATGCCCGGATCGGCCAGCGGGTTGCGGGCGACGCCCTGCATGGCGGCGCCGGCGAGTCCCAGGGCACCGCCAACGAGGATTCCGAGGACGGTGCGGGGGATGCGGGCGTGGACCACGGCGTGGTCGCCGTTGGCGGGGTCGAACTGGGTCAGGGCCTGCCATACGGTGGCCAGGGAGAGGCCCCTGGCGCCGATGGCCAGGGAAGCGGCAGCTAACAAAGCAAGTACGACGACGGCGGCCAGCAGCCAGGCAGCCTGCCTGGTCCTGGGTTTCCCGCCAGCGCGAACGTTTCCCCCGGCGCGAACGTACACTTGAGGCCCTTCATGCGACCCGTTTAGGGCCCCAAGTGTACGTTCGCGCTGTCCGGCGGGTGCCGCCGTCGTACTTTCCGTCATGAAACGGTGCTTACTTCACTGCATCCGCTGCGGTGGCCAGCTGCGGCAGGAACGTGTCCAGTGACCACGGCAGGCTCAGCGGGGAGGAAGCCGAGATGGACAGCGTCAGGGTGTTGTCCGAATCGGCAACCAGGGCGCCGGTCTTGATGGCCGGGATCTGGCCGAGCAGCGGGTCCGACTTGATGGAATCGGTGGTGGCGGCGTCCGGAACCCAGGTGACGAAGATGTCGGATTCGAGTTCATTGGCCTTCTCAGCGGACCACTGGATGAAGAACTCCTTGGAACCCTTCGAGTTGTCCTCCACAACGGACGCGAGCTTCATGCCGATCTCGCTGAGGAAGCGGGGGCGGTTGTCGTTGGCGGTGTAGACGTTGACGCCGTCAGCCGATGCGGGCTCCAGGTTGCCGTAGATGAAGCTCTTGCCTGCAATCTGCGGGTACTTGGCGACCTTTTCCTTGATGGTGGCCTCGGTGTCGGAGATGAGCTTGGTGGCTTCGGCTTCCTTGCCCAGCGCCTTGCCGATGATGGACGTTGAATCCTGCCATGAGGTTCCGTAGGCAACCTCAGGGTGGGCCACCACCGGTGCGATCTCGTTGAGCTTCTTGTAGTCCTCTTCGGTCAGGCCGGAGTAGGCGGCCAGGATGACGTCCGGGGTGAGCTTGGCGATCTCGGTGAAGTTGATGCCATCGGCCTCGGAGAACTGGACCGGAGCCTTGTCCGAGCCGAAGCCTGCGCCGAGATCCTTCAGCGCTGCGTCCTTCCACGGCGTGGAGCCCTGCTCGTTGCCGCCCCATTCGTTCTTGGGGACGCCCACCGGGACCACTCCGAGGGCGATGGCAACGTCGTCGTTGACCCAGGAGACGGTGACGACGCGCTTGGGCTGTTCCTTGATGGTGGTCTCACCGAAGACGTGCTTGATGGTGACCGGGAACTGCGAGCTGCTGGAGCTGGAAGTGCTGGCGTCCGACGTGGTGGACGCGGGTCCCGTGGAGCAGGCGGAGAGGGTGAGTGCCGCTGCGGCCAGCACGGCCGTTGCCTTGCCGGCTGACTTGAACAGCGTGCGGCGGGTGGCACTCGGGCCGGAGAAGAGGGGGGAAGTCACGGAACTCCTTAGGTGAATGATGCGAACCTAAGTAAGGCTAGCCTACCCTCCGGTGCATTACGCAAGGTTTGCGTATCTTAATTCCCCGACGTGACGAAGCACACAGCCCGCCACCCCACCGGGTCAGCGGAGCACGATGTCCACGGGGTTGGCCTCGGACCGCCACTCACCCTCCTGGCCCGGCCGGGGCCGGATCACCGGGGCGGTCAGCACGCCGGAGCGGTTGGTGCGCTTGTCCCGCAGGATTTCGGTCACCGAGCCCAGGTGCCGGGACAGGTCGATCACGTTCTCCGGCGCGGCCAGCAGCAGCTGGAACCCGAATTCGTGCAGCGCCTTGATGCCGGCACCCGCGAACTCCTCCGACGCCAGCACAAACGCCTCATCCATCATCACCGTGCCGTACGTGGTGAACCCCTGTTCAGCGATGCCCAGCTGGTAGCTCAGCGCCGCGGCCATGATGAACGCGGTGAAGCGCTGCCGCTCGCCGCCGGACATGGAGCCGGTGTCGGCATGCATGTAGACGTCGGTCCGCTTGCCGCCGCGCGGGCCGGTCACCTCGCGGTGCTCCTTGCACTGGATAAACAGGTGCCCGCGGACGTCCAGAACCTCGGCACGCCAGCGCCGATCCTCCGGGGTCTGCGAGCCGAGCCGCTTCACGAGCGTTTCCAGGGTTTTGTACCGGGCGGTGAGCTCGGCGTCGTCAGTTTCGGCATTTTCCGTCCTGCCGTGCCGGGTGTGCCGGGCCTTCAGCGCGTTCTGGATGGCGTCCTTGAACTGCTTTGCCGTGGCCGGCAGGGTCTGCTTGATGTCCAGTTCCAGGAAGCTGCCCTCATGGAAGTTGACCTCGGACAGGATGCCGTTCAGCGGCAGGATCCGGCTGGTGATGGACCGCCGTTCCTCGTCCAGCAGGTGCAGCAGCGTGCTGAACGACTCGTGTGTGCGCTGGTTGAAGAACTGCCGGAACTCGGTCTCCTGCGCGGGAAGGCCGTCGCTGACGATGGCGTGGTACCGGGATTCGAACTCCCCCGCGGCGCCGACCGAGGTGCCGTGGTCCGCGGAAATGGCGGTTCCCCACTCCCGGACGAAGCCTTCAAAGATGCGCGTCAGCCGCTCGGAGGTTGCCTGTCCGCGTGTCTCGGCAGCGTGCAGCTCCCCCAGCAGCGCCGTCCGGACGCGGTTGGCCAGGTTGTCCAGCTCGTGCATCTCGCTGACGTCGCCGAATTCAGTGAAGTACGGTTCCAGCGCTGTAACGGTGGCGTCCGACGGCGGCGCCTGCTCCAGGCGGGCCCGCGCGGCTTCCAGCAGCGAATCCGCGTTGCTCAGCTGCCGGTCGAGTGCCTTGTATTCACTCTGCAGGACGGCCGCGGCTTCGGTGCTTGCCTGGTGCTTCTGCCGCGCCGCCTCGATGTTGGCGCGCAGCGGTTCCAGGTCGGCCTGGGCAGCCAGGGCGTCCTTGAGCCGCTGCTCGATCCTGGCAAGTTCCTCCGCGGCAACCGCGGCCGATACCTGCTCCCAGGGGCGGTGATCCTCCGCAATCAGCCGCAGCGCATCGAGCTGCCGGCTCATGCCCTGGTGGGACGCTTCGCGGCTTTGGGCCAGCTCGGCAGCCTTGGCCAGCTCCTGTTGCAGGTCCTCCACCTGGGCGGCCACGAGCTCCAGCTTGGCGGCGTTGTCGAACCCGAGCACGTAGTCCTGGCGGCCCGTGAAACGGTCGTCCTTCTCTACCGTGTGGCGGTTTCGCTTGACCACCCCGCCCAGGCTCAGGCCTTTGTCCAGCGTGGCCAGCTCGTCGGGGTCCGCAACGCACGGGTAGGCGAAATCGAGCGCGATCCGCTCCCGGATCCATTCCCCGGCGTCCGTCACCGCGCCGCTGGCGAGGATGTCCAGCTTGGTGAGGAGGTCGCCGTCGCGCACGTCCTCCACGGCCAGCGCGCCGCCGGCGAGCGGCTTGGACACGTCCACGGCGCGCAGGGCCCCGCGGACCTTGTTGTCGTTCAGGTAGCGGGTCACCGCGGCGAAATGTTCGCCCGGGACCAGCAGCGTGGTGGCGAGGTTCCGGAGCGCCCGTTCTGCGGCGGGACGCCACTGCTCCTCCCCCTCGGCGAGGTCGATCAGCTCACCGCCGAACGGCATCCGGTCCTCCGGGACGCCGGTGGCCGCGGCAATTGCCGCACGGTTTTCAATGCTCGACGGCGGCAGCAGGGACTTGCGTGTCTTCAGCGACACAAGCTCCTGCTGGGCAGCCGCCAGCTCGCGTTTTTTGGTGGCGTGGCCGTCGAACGCCTCGAAGCGGAGTTCCTGCAGGGCCTGCGAGTCATCCTTGAGCTCGGCCGACCGGGCGGCCGCCTGCTCGTGCGCCTGTTCCCAACCGTCGGCGGTCCACTCAAGCTGCAGGCCGGCGTCGGACAGTGCCTTGCGGGCCGCTTCCTCCACCTGCTGCCCGAGCCTCAGGCCAACCCTGGCGTTCTCCAGCGACTGCTCGATCGCGGAGATCGCGTTGCCACCCTGGTTGTTGTAGTCGGTCTCCAGCTGGCGCAGTTCCTTGGCCAGCCCGTCCCGGACCGAGCGTTCCGCCCCCAGCTCCTTGGCCTTGACCTGGGCCAGCTCCTTGAACCGGGCAAGGGTCTTTTGGTGGACGGTGACCGCGAGCCGCTGCCTGTAGGCCTCGAACTCCTCGCCCGCCAGCTCCCGGAGCCGATTCGCGTCCAGCAGCGACTGCGCGTAGTCCTTGTTCAGCCCGGGCACCGGGGCCAGCTGGTCCCGCTGCTGCCGCACATCCTCCAGCCGCTGCCGGATGGACATGAGGTTGCTGAATTCCTCCACCACGTCGTCAGCAGCGGCGAGCGTGGCCGGGGCGTCCAGGACCTGGTCGCGGAAGAAAGTATTGACGCTGCCGCCCAGGCCCTTTCCGGCCTGGATCACGCGGAGCAGCGGCAGGGCCTGGTCCGAGCTGATGCCAAGGAGCCGGCGGAAACGCTCCGCAAAAGCCTTGTGCACGTCGAAGACCTGGGCGTCCGGGAAAATCGTCTCCAACGCGGCCTTGGTGAAGCGCTTCTCAGCGATGTCCTCGATGGCCGGGAGATCCAGCGGCTTGGTGTCGATCAGGTAGAAGCGCCCCACACTGGATTCCGTGCCGTTCTTGGGCAGGTCGAACAGTGCCGACACCGTGACGCGGGTGCCCGCGGCGTTATCAAACGTCAGCGCGACGGCGGACCACGTGGCACCCGGGCGCTGGAACGCACTGGCCGAGCCCTCGCCCACCGCCTTGTCGCCCACCTTGCCGCGCATGTACGTGAACGTGGTCCGCTTGTCCTCCACGGCACCGCCGACCCGCTGCGCCGCCGCCTCGTTGGAGCGCGGCCTCGCATCGAACACGCGCAGCATGGCATCAAACAGCGTCGACTTGCCCACGCCCGAGTTGCCCGTCAGCAGGGTTCCATTGCGGTCCACGTGCATCGTATGGGCCCCATGGAACGTACCCCAGTTGACCACCTGCACCAGCGCAAGGCGCATCTGGCCCGGGTTCGTGAGCTCGCCCATCGGCAGCATGGTTGCGATGCTCATGCTTCTGCACCCTCGGTTCCGTTCGCAGCGCCACCGGACACATGCTCTGCGTGCTCGCTCGTTCCTCGCTTAGACGCACGCTGCCGCATGTCCCCGGTGTCACCGCTCGTGCCCGGAACCTGCGCGCCCACGGACGACGACGCCGATGCCGCCCAGGGAGTGGCATCGGGCCTGTCGGAGCCGGGCGACTCGCTGCTTGCAGCGGAGTCGCCCGGCGGAGGGGCGGGGGCGGCATCGGCGTCGTCGTCCTCCGCACCGTCGTCCGCACCCGTGTCGCCGTCGAGCTCTATCAGGGGTTCTGTTCCTGTGGGGTCTGTTGTTGCTGCTACCAGGGCTTCGATTTGGGCCGGGATGTCGCCGATGTTTTCGAACGGGAGGGCCAGCGGGAGGGCGTTGGAGATGGTGTAGATGTCGTCCAGGCCTGTGGTGAGAAGGAGCTGGCGGGCCAGGAGCTTGGTGATGGCGCGGGTGACCACGTCCGAATCCCTCAGCGCGTCCTGCTGGCCGGCGGGCTGGTAGTGGGCCACGAGGTCGGCGATTTCCTCGCGCGTGATGGTGGGATCGGTCTGTGCGGTGACGTGGCGGTCCAGCAGCAGGCGCAGGCGGAGCAACACGATGGTCTCCACCCGGCTCAGCGCACGCTGCTGGCGCAGGATGCTTGAGCGTGAACTGCCGCCGATCGCCTCCGGATCCACCGGGCGCAGGACCGCGATCTTGCGTTCGTGGTCCAGCTGGAGCGTCAGGAACAGCTCGGACAGGCGGCTGCGCAGGATCAGCTGGTTGTCCAGGAGCGTGGTCCACAGCTTTTCGTCGCGGCCGCCGTCGACATACGGGCCCTTGAGCAGCTTCACCAGGGCCTGGCGCACCTTCATGGGGAGCACGCCGGTATCGCCGGGGAACAGCGCCGCACCGTCCACGAAGGTGTCCCGGGGTGTGACGCTGAAGGGTCGTTCAGCGTGCGCAGGCGCCTCGGCAAGTGGCGCGTCCTCGTCAACGCGAGCTGCCGCCGTCGTGGTTTCTTCAGTCATCGTCAATCCTTCTTGAGGGTGACCACCGGCAGGAATGCCTTGCGGGTGGTGCCGTCTATCTGTTCGAAGTCGAGGCCGTCCCAGGCGTCGCGGTCAAAGTCCGCGCCTTCCTGGAGGGCGTGCGACAGGAGTGCCCGGATGGAGTTGATGTGCTGTTCGTCGGGCGGCAGCTGGGCCCAGGCCTCGGCCAGGGTGGACGCACCGGCGACGGCCGCCTTGATGGCTTCGGGCCGGGCCTTGCCCGTCCTCGGCGAGCGCACGCGGTCGGAATCGCTGAAGGCGATGGGGTCCGCGAGCCTGGGCGGAACGGCGAACTCGTCGGGATCGTAGAGCTTGACCATGGCCAGGGATTCGAACCCGGCGTTGAACAGCACCGGACCGCGGATCAGGCCCGGCCGTTCCCGTTCATAGGGCAGCGACCGGATGGCCTGCTCGGCCGCGCGCAACACTTTCCGGAGGCGGACGGACTGGCGGAAGTCGTCGCTCTGGACGTAGGTGTTCAGGCTTTCGCTGAGCTTGCCGTAGATCCGCTGGATCTGGCTGTGCTGGTGGCGGAGCTCAGCCACCAGGTTCTTCAGGGTTTCGCGGTCCTCGGGCGAGAGGTCGTCGGCGAACTGCCGGCTGAGGACTTCGCCGATCGCGGAACGGAACCGCATCTGCTGCTGCGGGTCCTCCAGGAACGCGGTGAATGACCGGAATGTCCTGCCCTCGGGGCTCTGGCGGAGCCGTTTGTCCGCTTCGAGCACCTGCGCCATGGTGGCGCCCTTGCTGAGCGATTCCTCGATGATCTGGTTGCGCAGCTCGCCCACCAGTTCCTCGATCCGGTCTCGCATCTTTTTGTAGTCCGCGGGCAGGCTCGCGGCCAGGTCCAGGATGTTGCCGGCGGCTTCCACGGCTTCGTCGTCATCGAGCAGGCCGTCAAAGTCGCCCGAGCTGATGTCCTGGATCAGCTGCTGCCGCTCCCCAATCTCTTCGGCCAGGGATTCCAGCCGGGCACTCTGGTCCGGGTTCGTCTCGTTGGCCAGCTTCTCCACGTCCCCCAGGAGCGTGCCCAGCCGGGAGCCGTTCAACGTGGAACGCTCGCTGGAGAGGCTGTCCAGGAAGGCGAGCACACGGGCTGCCGGCTCGGTAACCTCATAGACAATCTGGCCCGACTGGTTGCGGCGGGTCAGGAAGTGTTTACGCGTCCACTCGTCGCCGAAGGACTTCCCGTTGGCCGCGCCGCCCAGCCCGGGTTCGTCCCGGCGGAGCTGCTCCAGGAAGGAGTCGACGTCGGCATGGAACTCCTCGAGCGGAAGCTGCGGGCGGGTGCGGGTGAAGGACGCCTGCAGCACTGCGATGACCCAGGGAGCCGAGCGGGTCAGCGCCCACGCCGGTCCCTTGGTAAGGAGTTCGAGGTCCCTGAGCCGGGCGCTGATCGCGTCAGCGGATGACCTGGCGGAGCGGGGCACGCACTCTCCTTCAGCTGCTGGGATGGTTGGGCAGCGCGGATCGCGAAAACTGCCAACTACAAGGTTAACGCAGGCCCCGCCACCGATTAATCGTTGTAGCTTGCTGGCCGCGGGAGCACACTGTTTAAATCACCTGAGAGGAGTTTGACATGCGCGAGAAAGCTGCACTGGTCACGGTACTGGCGGCTGCGGCGGTGATTCTGGGTGGCGCGACAGTGGCGGTCGCTGCGAGCACCCGTACAGGTGGAGATCAGGACCTGGGCAGCATCGGAGTCAACGTCGACCGGTCTTCGCAGTTGTCCGCCACCACGGGGTCCAGGCAGGACAACGACGACGACACCAACCTCGCACCCCTGAACACTGCGGACCGGGACCAGGCCGCGAACGCCGCACTGGCAAGGGTGGGCCAAGGCACTGTCGCCGAGGTCGAACGGGAAAATGACGGGAACGTCGCCTACGAGGTTGAGGTCAGGCTGGACAACGGTTCTGAGGTTGAAGTGGGGCTCGGCGCCGACTTCGCGGTCCTGAACCAGGCCGCCCCGGAGTTCGACGACGATTAGCGCAAGCAGGACAGTGACTTCCGCGACCGCTCCGTGACCTACGGGCCGGTAGCATTGCGATCCCATATCAACCAGCTGCGCCGGCGTGCCGGGTCTGGCTGGCGGTGGCCGGCAACCCCTACGCTCATGCTACTGATTCAACTGAAGCAACGGCGCAGCAGGGGGAAGCATGCAGTTCGACCTAAGTGCAGTGGAGACGGCCACCATGGTTTTTGTGGGAACCCTGGTGTTTGCCCTTGTCCTGGCAGCCTTCGTCCTGACGGCGGGGTTCATTGCCCTGGTCCTGGTAGGCGTGGGCAAGCTGGGCTGGTTCCTCCTCTCCACCACGCTGCTGGCATTGGTCCACGGAATCAACCATGGGTGGGACAGGCTGGTACATCACGCGTCCACAGTGGAAATACCCGGGGACTTCCAGGGCCAGCCCTCCCCTAGCACCGGAAGCTACCCGCGGGTAATATTGAGAGACAGCTAAAGGGTTCTCCAACCCGGCGGATCCATGGCTTGAACCGGCCATCCCGGGCAGAGGAGATACCCCATGAGCTCCGCCACTGACAGTCCCGCCGCCAGCTCGCCACTCACCGACGCTCCGGACGAAGATGTTCCCGTCGCTGCGGGCAACATCGGGTCCGAGGCCACTGCCGCCGACGCCCGCGCCATCACCGAAGCGGCCCGCCAGACCGACTGGGACCGGCCCAGCTTCGCCAAGGGACTGTACCTGGGCAATTTCGACCTCAGCCTCGTCCACCCGTGGCCCACCGCCAAACCCGATGACGTGGAACGCGGCGAAGCTTTCATGGCCCGCATCGAGGCGTACGCCCGCACCATGTCCGGCCGCGTTATAGAACGTGATGCCAGGATCCCGGACGAATATCTCAGGGGCCTTGCTGACCTCGGCGTCTTCGGCATGAAGATTCCGCAGGAGTATGGCGGCCTGGGGCTGTCCCTGGTGTACTACGGCCGGGCCCTGGCCTTGCTGGGCAGCGTGCATCCCAGCCTTGGCGCCCTGCTGTCCGCCCACCAGTCCATCGGCGTGCCCGAACCTGTGAAAGTGTTCGGAACCCCGGAGCAGAAAAAGGAATACCTGCCCCGCTGCGCCGCCGGCGCCATCACCGCCTTCCTGCTCACGGAACCTGACGTGGGCAGTGATCCGGCCCGGATGGGCAGCACGGCAGTCCCCACGGACGACGGCGGGTCCTACCTTTTGGACGGCGTGAAACTTTGGACCACCAACGGCGTCATCGCCGAACTGGTGGTGGTGATGGCCCTGGTCCCTGCCCACACTGACGCGGACGGCACAAAGCACAAGGGCGGCATCAGCGCCTTTGTGGTGGAGATGGATTCCCCGGGCATCACCGTGGAGAACCGCAACACGTTCATGGGGCTGCGCGGCATCGAAAACGGCGTGACCCGGTTCCACCGGGTCCGGGTCCCCGCCGCCAACCGCCTGGGGCGCGAAGGCCAGGGCCTGAAGATCGCGCTCACCACGCTGAACACGGGCCGGCTGTCCATTCCGGCGCTGTGCGTCGCGTCCGGCCGCTGGAGCCTGAAGATCGCCCGCGAATGGTCCAACGCCCGCACCCAGTGGGGCCAGCCGGTGGGCAAGCATGAGGCCGTGGGCAAGAAAATCGCCTTCATCGCAGCGTCCGCGTTCGCCCTGGATGCCGTGTTCGAGCTGTCCGCCGAGCTCGCCGACGCCGGGCAGAAGGACGTCCGGATTGAAGCCGCCCTGGCCAAGCTGTGGTCCACCGAGATCAGCTACCGGATCGCCGACGAACTGGTGCAGATCCGCGGCGGCCGGGGCTTCGAGACGGCGGAGTCCCTTCAGGCGCGCGGTGAACGCGCGGTTCCGGCCGAGCAGCAGTTGCGCGATCTCCGGATCAACCGGATCTTTGAGGGTTCGTCGGAAATCATGAAGCTCCTGATCGCCCGTGAAGCGGTGGACGCCCACCTGGCGGCCGCCGGCGACCTCGCAATCGTGGACGCAAGCCTTCAGGACAAGGCGAGGGCCGCCGTCGGGGCTTCAGGGTTCTACGCCAGATGGCTGCCGAAACTGGTGGCCGGCGCCGGCATGGACCCCCGCTCGTACAGTGACTTCGGCCGCCTGGCCAAACAGCTGCGCTTTGTGGAGCGGTCCTCGCGAAAGCTGGCCCGCCAGACCTTCTATGGGATGGGCCGCTGGCAGGCCAGGCTCGAGTACAAGCAGGCGTTCCTGGGCCGGGTGGTTGATATCGGCGCTGAGCTCTATGCGATGGCCGCGTGCTGTTCCCGGGCCGAGATGATGCTCCACACCGCGCCGGAACAGGCGGCCGGCGCCTACGAACTCGCTGAGGCGTACTGCGAGCAGGCCCGGGTCCGCGTCGAGGAGTACTTCGACCAGCTCTGGCGCAACACCGACGACGGCGACCACGACCTCTCCCGCAAGGTCCTGGCCGGCGACTACACCTGGCTTGAGGCCGGGGTCCTTGACCAGTCGGAGGGCACCGGGCCGTGGATCGCGGACGCGACTCCGGGTGCTTCAACGAAGGAAAACCTGCACCGCAACTACCGCTAGCAATTGATAAGCATCCTTGTTATCGCTGGTCACCAGTGGTTGAGTTGACCCATGAGCAACCAAACAGGCCCAGAGGACAGCTTTCCGCGGCGAGCCCGGAATGAGAATCTACGGAGTGAGACTGCTCGTGACGAAGCCTTCGCCGGAGGCGAGCCCACACGCGCCTTCGACCGGACGCTGTCGCCCTCCGCCGAGCGGGAGTACCGGGCGGACACTCCGCTGACGGATCCTGCCCTGCCGGACCCGAACGTGACGGACCGGCAGACGGCCGTGGCCCGGGAAAAGGAGCAGTTCGGCGGGATCAAGGTGGGCTCCGCCTTCTTCGGCTGGCTGGCCGCCACGGGCATGGCCGTCCTGCTCACCGCCTTCGTGGCCGCGGCAGGGACCGCTGTGGGGCTGGCCAACAACACCGACGTCAACGACGCCGTCAACCAGGTGGCCACGAACGGCACCGTCGGGCTGGTGGGCATCATCGTCCTGCTGGTGATCCTGTTCGTCTCCTACTATTCGGGCGGCTACGTTGCGGGCCGGATGGCACGGTTCAACGGCGCCAAGCAGGGATTCATGGTGTGGATCTGGGCGCTGATCGCAGCGGTGGTCATCGCCATCGTGGGCCTCATCGCCGGCCAGCAGTTCAACGTCCTGGCCAACCTGAACAGCTTCCCGCGGATCCCCATCAACGAAGGCGAACTGACCATCACCAGCATCATTGCCGCTGTTGTGGTGGCCCTGGTTGCGCTTGTCGGCGCCGTCCTGGGCGGGCTCGCGGGCATGCACTTCCACCGCAAGGTGGACCGGGCCGGCTTCACTCCGGGCGAAACGTACAGCGAAGGCTAGGCGAGGAGTACGGCGTCCACGTAGTACCAGCGGCGGTCCTCGCGGACGAAACGGCTGGTTTCGTGGTGGACTCCGCGGCCGCCGTCGTGCCGGAAGTGGGCTTTGAACTCCACGGTCCCCTCGGTGTCCAGCGGCCCGCCGCGGCTGGTGGACAGGATATCCAGGCGCCGCCATTCCATGGCAGGGTCCAGTTCCAGCTCCGATGGTGCGGTGTCCGGGTGCCACGTGCGCAGCAGGTACCCGGCGTCGAGCAGGACAAATGCGCTGTACCGGGACCGCATCAGCTGCTCAGCCGTCGCGGCGTCGGACTGCCCGCTGTGGAACCGTCCGCAGCACTGCGCGTACGCCTCCCCGGACAGGCAGAAGCAACTGCGCGGCGTGGCTGGATTCTCGGGCATGGCGCTCCTGTCAGGGTGGTCCGGGGCCGCATGCGGGGCTCCTTCGGGATCTCCGTCCGACTATAGGCGGCCCCGGCGTTGTCATATCCGGTAACAGGTTCGAAACAACCCCGGACGCACCCCGCCAAGGGTCGGCGGGGCCCAAAAATAGTCCGTAAGGTAGTGGAGGGGCTGTTGCCCGTGGTGATGGGTGCCGGCACGGACTCCGCTGCTGGCAGATTGGAGAGGTGACGTGGGAGATTCAACGACCATCGCTCTTAACCTGACCTTTTTCGGAACCCTCGGCCTGGCGTTCCTGATGTTTTTTGGCCTGTTCCTGCTGGTGGTCGCAACGCTGGTCCTGGCCGGCGTCGGCCGCCTGGTCGCCCTGACAGTCATGGCCGTGTTCGGCAGGCTTCACCGGCAGGAAACCCTTCCCCTGGTCCGCCTGACCGGCCACCCCGCGGGTGCCTCATCGGCTCCGGCCGCCGGCACCGCTCCGGCAGGGCCCGACGACGGCGCTGTCGCCCCCTCTCCCGCGATACAGCGCGCCGGGGTGCTCCGCGCGAGAGCCGCTGCCGCGCGTGCAAACGTGCAGACCAAAACCGGCGCCGCCCTGACCACTGTTCGCGCCCACGGCAGCGCCGCCGTCGCCAGCCTGACGGCACCGCGCGACTGGCGCAAGGCCCTGCGCGACGGCCGCGACGCGCTGAAACCGTCTGAATTCAAGCCGCGGTTCCGGTGCGCCGTCGAGCACCACCCCCTGCTCACGGCGGCACGCCGTGAACCACCCGTGCTGGCTGAAGGCTGGGCCGCCGCCGTGGCGGAAGCCGATGCCCGGGCCGTGGCGCGTGCACGGGCCGCCGCACCGGAGATCAGGATCTCCGTGCGGGACCTGCCCGATCCCGGCGTGCCCGCGGAGAAGGTGGTGGCAGTCGCCCCGCTGGTTGAGTCGGCGCTGCACGAGGACCACCCGGTGCGGGACGTACCGCGGTCCTTCAAGAAACCCTCCGCTCCGGCCCCCCTGTCCCCGCTGGACACAGGCTCACTGGTGTCCCTCTCCGGACACGCCAAAGTCCTCAAAGGCAAACTGCCCGCCGACCGGCGCTGACCTTCACAAACCGTCATCACCGGCCGCTGCGTTACCCCGTACTACGAAAAGCGAAGCACTGTGGCGCTTTCCTGCAGGGCATCGCCGAATTTGTGTAGCGTCGTGACGATCCACAGCAATCCGCGTGGGAAATCGATTTGTGAGGAGCCGGGGATGAGCCTCAGCGAACTTCGTGTGTTCGGGCGGTCCGGCACGCCCATCAGCCCACTCACGCTGGGCACCATGAACTTTGGCGAAGGAACTGGCGGCGCATCCAGCGGAGCCCCCACCGGAGCGGACGAAAGCATCCGCATCATCCAGGCCGCCCTTGATTCCGGCATCACCGCGGTGGACACTGCCGACGTCTATTCGCAGGGTGAGTCCGAGCAGGTGGTGGGCCGTGCGCTGCGCGGCCGCCGCGACGACGTCTTCCTGGCCACCAAGTTCCACGGCCAGATGAGCGCCAACCCGGCCCACTCGGGAAACTCCCGGCGCTGGATCATGCAGGCGGTGGAGGGCAGCCTCCGGCGGCTGCAGACGGACCGGATCGACCTGTACCAGGCGCACCGTCCGGACTACAACACCGACGTGCTTGAGACCATCACCGCCCTGAACGACCTCATCCGGCAGGGCAAGATCCTCTACTACGGCACCTCGGTGTTCACCCCAGCGCAGCTCGTGGAGGCGCAGTGGCTTGCCACCACCAACCACCTGATCCCGCCCGTTGGCAACCAGGTCCCCTATTCCATGCTGGTGCGCGCCAATGAACGCGACGTCCTGCCCATCTCCCAGCAGTACGGGCTCGGCGTGCTTGCCTACGGGCCCCTGGCCGGCGGCTGGCTCTCCGGTGACTTCGTCCTGGACGCCGGGAAACCGCCTGTACGCGTGCACTCCCTGCCGGGCCGGTACGACATTTCCGGGCCTGCCAGCGAGCGGAAGCTGCTGGCGTCGGATTCCCTCGCCCGGCTCGCGGACAAGCTGGAGATCTCCCTGGTGGACCTCGCAGTGGGGTTCGCGTTGAACCACCCATCCATCAGCAGCGTGATCGTTGGCCCGCGCACCGAGGAACACCTGAACGCCTACGTCAAGGCGGCGGACACGCTCCTGGGCGAAACCGTGCTGGATGCGATCGACGAACTCGTGCCGCCCGGGACCAACTTCGTGGAACGCGATGCCGGGGCGATCGTCCCGTCCCTGGAGTACGCAGAGCTCCGCCGGCGCTGAGCGCAGGAGCCCGCTGCCGCCGTCGTGGTTTCGGAAAGCCCTTACCGTGAGCCGGCATCTCCGCTAGCGTGAAAACCATGGAATTCAGATACCTCGGAAACAGTGGCTTCAAAGTCTCGGAAATCACGTTCGGCAACTGGCTGACGCACGGCTCGCAGGTGGAGAACGACGTCGCCACCCAGTGCGTGCGGGCCGCGCTCGACGCCGGCATCAGCACCTTCGACACGGCGGACGTCTACGCCAACACGGCCGCCGAGACAGTCCTCGGTGAAGCGCTGAAGGGTGAGCGCCGCGAGTCCCTGGAGATCTTCACCAAGGTCTACGGCCCCACCGGGCCCAAGGGCAAAAACGATCTGGGCCTGTCCCGCAAGCACATCATGGACTCGATCAACGGCTCACTCCGCAGGCTGCAGACGGACTATGTGGACCTCTACCAGGCCCACCGGTACGACTTCGAGACGCCGCTGGAGGAGACCATGCAGGCGTTCGCGGACATTGTCCGGCAGGGCAAGGCGCTGTACATCGGCGTCAGCGAGTGGACCGCGGAGCAGCTGCGCGAAGGCCACGCCCTGTCCAAGGAACTGGGCTTCCAGCTGATCTCCAACCAGCCGCAGTACTCCATGCTGTGGCGCGTCATCGAGGCCGAGGTTGTGCCGGCGTCGGAGGAGCTGGGCGTGTCCCAGATCGTCTGGTCCCCCATGGCACAGGGCGTGCTCAGCGGAAAGTACCTGCCCGGCCAGCCAGCGCCCGAGGGCAGCCGCGCCACGGATGACAAGGGCGGCGCCAAGATGATCCAGCGCTGGATGCGCGACGACGTGCTCGCCGGTGTCCAGGACCTCAAGCCGATCGCCGCGGAAGCTGGGCTCACCATGCCGCAGCTCGCCGTGGCCTGGGTCCTGCAGAACCCGAACGTGGCCTCGGCCATCGTGGGCGCGTCACGCCCCGGGCAGATCGCGGACAGCGTAGCCGCCGCCGGTGTGGTCCTGGAACCGCAGGTCCTGAAGAAGATCGACGACGCGATCGGTTCCCTCGCCGAGCGCGATCCGGCGCAGACCAAGTCGCCCGCCGCCCGCGAAGCCTAGGAGCGCCGCACACCAATTCCACCCATCAAGCGCGAGCGTACAGTTGAGGCCCTGTTTTCGACGGAAAACGGGGCCTCAACTGTACGTTCGCGCCGTTGACGGGGGCGTGCACCGCGGCGTAAACCTGTCAGGAGGAAGACCCTCCAGCGTCATCGAGCAGAATCGCAGCCGCCATGAAGCAGATTTACAGGCAACGCCAGTCAGCCCGCACCGCCCCGCCCGCAGGTGTTCCCACGTCGGGGCCCTTGACCCCGGAGGAGCTGCAGCTGGCTGCCCGGAACCATGCCATGCCGCTGGAGGCGCTGCGCCGGGACATCACGCCGCCCGGGCTCCACTACGTCCTCACGCACTTCGACATCCCGGACATTGACGCGTCGTCCTGGCGCCTGCAGGTCAAGGGGGCCGTGGAGCGGTCGCTGGAGCTGAGCCTGGCAGCGCTCAGGAAGGACCCGGCCATCACCATCCCCGTCACCCTTGAATGTGCGGGCAATGGCCGGTCCCTGCTCAAACCGCGGCCGCTGAGCCAGCCCTGGATCCAGGAAGGGGTGGGGACGGCGGAATGGACCGGAGTGCCGCTGGCCTACCTCCTCGCGAAGTCCGGCGTCCTGCCCGAAGCCGCCGAGGTGGTCTTCACGGGCGCCGACGCTGGAATCCAGGGCGGCATCCGGCATCGCTATGCGCGGAGCCTGCCCATCCGCGAGGCGATGCGGCCCGACGTCGTGCTGGCCTACCGGATGAACGGCAGCGAGCTGCCACCGCAGCACGGCTACCCCGTCCGCCTGGTGGTGCCGGGCTGGTACGGCATGACCAGCGTCAAGTGGCTGGAGTCCATCGACGTGGTGACGCACCCGTTCACAGGGTTCCAGCAGCAGCATGCCTACCGGTACCAGGACAGCGCGGACGACGCCGGCACCCCGGTTTCGCGGATCAGGGTCCGTTCGCTGATGGTTCCGCCGGGCATTCCGGACTTCTTCACGCGCAACCGGGTGCTGCAAACCGGGCCGGTGATGCTCCAGGGCAGGGCCTGGTCCGGCCACGGCGGGGTGACCGGCGTGGAGGTGGGGATCGACGGCGAGTGGGTGGCGGCCCAGCTGGAAAAGCCTGCCGGACCGTTCGCCTGGTGCAAATGGACACTGCCGTGGGTGGCCGATCCGGGCGAGCATGAGCTGGCCTGCCGCGCCACGGACGCCACCGGCGCTGCCCAGCCCCTGGAGCAGAACTGGAATTACCAGGGGATGGGCAACAACATGGTGCAGCGGGTCCGCGTCACCGTCGAATAGGCGCCGGCAAACCGGGACGGCCGAACAGGTCCGTCAGGACGCTGACGCGGACAGGAGCACTGACCGGGAGCGTGAGTCTGGGACTGCGGCGGCGAGAATCAGTTCGGCCGCCTTCTCGGCGATCATGATCGCCGGGGCGTTGGTGTTGCCGCTGGGTACTGACGGGATGATGGACGCGTCCGCCACGCGCAGGCCCTGAATGCCGTGGACCCGCAGCTGCGGGTCCACCACGGACAAGTCGTCAATGCCCATCTTGCAGGTGCCGACCTGGTGGTGGTAGGTCCCGGCCGCCTGCCGGACGAACTCGCGCAGGCTGTCGCGGCCGGTGACGCCCGACGGCGTGAACTCGGATTTCCGGAACGGCGCGAAGGTGTCCTGCTGCCCGATCCCGCGGCAGAGTTCCACCGCGTCCACCAGGGCTTCGACGTCGTAGTCGTCGGCGAGGATATTGGGGTCAACCAGCGGCGCCGCCGACGGGTCGGCCGAGGCGAGCCGCAACGAGCCGCGGGAGCGGGGACGGACGATCCCCGGCGCGATGGTGTAGCCGTGTTCCGGGGCCGCGCCGCCGTCGGTCGGGTAGGGAAGATGCAGGAACAGCGGCTGGAGGTCCGGGGCTTCCTCGTCGGTCTGGTTGCTGTACGCGTAAAGCTGGCTTTCGAGCAGGTTGTGCCGGCCTGCCGCGAGCGGCCGCCTGGCTTCGTAGATGTTGCCGGCCAGGAGGTGGTCGTGCAGGTTTTCGCCGACGCCGGGGAGGTCGGCCACGGGGACGATGCCGAGCTGCTGCAGCTGGTCCTGGGGTCCGATGCCGGAGAGCAGGAGAATCTTCGGCGACCCGATGGCCCCGGCCGAGACGATGATCTCGGCGTCGGCAGATGCGCGGCGGGCACCGCCGTCGGACTGATATTCGACGGCGACGGCACGGCCACCCTCCACCACGATCCTGGTGACCAGGGCGCCGGTGGTGACCGTCAGCCGCGGGTGGCGCTGCACCGGCGCCATAAAGCTCTGCCACGCGCTGGCACGTTTCCCGTCCCGGGTGGTGGTGTGGTTGAAGCCGACGCCGGCCATCCGGCTGCCGTTGAAATCATCCGTTTCCTGGTGGCCCAGTGCCTTGGCCGCATCCACGAAGGCCTGCGCGGCCGGGTGGCGGTTCTCAATGCGCTCCACGTGAAGGGGACCGCCCTGGCCGTGGAACTCGCTGGCGCCGTCCACGTGGTCCTCGGAACGTTTGAACAGCGGCAACACCTCGTCCCAGGACCAGCCCGTTGCGCCGTTGGCTGCCCAGGCGTCGTAGTCGCTGCGGTGGCCGCGGATGTAGATCATGCCGTTGAGGGAGCTGCTGCCGCCAAGGACCTTTCCGCGCGGCCAGTACAGGACGCGGTTGTTGGCGTGCTTCTGCGGGGTGGTCATGACGGCCCAGTCGTTGGCGCCGGTCAGCAGCAGCGGCCAGCCCTGTGGGCTGTGGATGTTCGGATCGGTGTCGGCCGAACCTGCCTCCAGGACGTGGACGGAATAGCCGGCGTCGAGCAGGCGGCGGGCAACGACACTTCCGGACGAGCCTGCTCCGATGACGATGTAATCGCTGGACACGGTGGTGGATGAATTGATGGTAGCCATGGGTTCCTCCTTGAACGCGGCGTGGGGGCAAGCGGTATGCCTAGAACTCTGCTCCGCCGGGCGCCGCTCCGCGTTGGCCGGATGCGCACGGCGCTGTGCGCGATGCGCAGGATGGTGATGCGGATCACGCGGGGCAGGGGCGCTGTGCCACACTGGAATGAGCCCATCAAGGAGGATCGCGGTGTCTGAACTTGTCCTCTCGCCACGGCGCGAGGTCTTTGATGCGTCCCTGCTGGCGAGAACTGAGCGGTTCGATGCCTGGAAGGACGCGGTGAACGCGGCGTTTGTGCCGCTCTCTGTCGCGAGCCCTGAGCCGGGCACCTTCAACGGCTCGCTGATCTGCCAGGGCATGGGCACCACCCACGTCAGCGAAGTCTCCGGATCGGCCAGCCAGGTGCGGCGGACGTCCCGTGAGATCGCGGACAACGATCCCGGCCTGATCAAGCTCGGGCTGCAGCTGCGCGGCTACTCCGTGGTGGCGCAGGACGGCCGGGAAGCGGCGCTCACCCCGGGCGACTTCGCCATTTACGACACCAGCCGGCCCTACGACCTCTACTTCGACGACAGCTTCCGGATGCTCGTGGTGATGTTCCCGCCCGAGGCACTGCAGCTGAGCCGCCGAGACATCGCCTCGCTGACGGCGTCCCGTGTTTCGGGGCGGCAGGGCCTGGGATCGCTGACATCCACCCTGCTCGGCGCCATGGGCCAGCAGCTGCACGACGGGCAGGTGCCGGGCGCAGCTACCGTCTCTGATGCACTGCTGAGCCTGGTGTCGGCGGTGTTCGCTGAACGGATCGACCCCGGCTCACCATTGAACTCGCAGCGCCTGGTGCTGCTGGCCCGCGTGCAGGCGTACATCTCATCACACCTGGGCGACCCCGACCTGACGGTGACGGAAGTGGCCGCGGCCCACCACGTTTCCGTGCGGTACCTGCAGAAACTTTTCGAGGAGCACGGGGAGACGGCGAGCGCCTGGATCCGGCGCAAACGGCTGGAGAAGTGCAGGCTTGACCTGCAGAACCCACAGCTGCGGGACCGCCCGGTGTCCGCCGTCGGAATGCATTGGGGCTTCACGGACGCGTCCAGTTTTTCGAGGGCGTTCAAGTCGGCGTTTGGGCAGGCCCCTGCGGAGTACCGCTATTCGTTCAGCCCCGCCGGGGTTTCCGCGTAGCAGCTGCGCGGGCCTGCCAGAGGGCGCAGCCGCGCAGGGCGTTGACGCATCGTGGCCAATACGCACGCCGTATACTCGGTGCCAGCCATGAGCATCCTTCCGTCCTCCCCCGCCAGCGTCCGCATTGATGCGTGGCTGTGGGCGATCCGCGCCTACAAGACACGTTCCGCGGCCACTGCCGCGTGCCGTGCAGGCCACGTCCGGCTGAACGGCAGCCCGGCCAAGGCCTCTGCCACCCTGGTCACAGGTGACACGGTCACCGTCCGGATGTCCGGCTACGAACGGATCCTTGAGGTCCGGCGCCTGATCGCCAAACGTGTCGGCGCGGAGCCTGCCTCCCATTGCTTTACCGATCACACTCCGCCGCGTCCTATTGCACCTGCTTTGGGCCTCCCGCAGCGCGACCGCGGTACCGGGCGTCCCACCAAGAAGGACCGCCGCGAGACGGAGCGGCTCCGCGGACCCGCACTTTAGGCCGTCCGGGGAAGCCGGTGCGCTGTTCGCACGCCTGAACTATCAGAATTGGAACCGTGAATAACATCATCCTGGCATCCGTCCGGCAGCCCGGCGAGGTTGCCGTCTCGGACCTGCACATTGTTGATGGCGTCGTGGCGCGGATCAGCGCCGGCGGCGGAATCCCGGATAACGCCAGAGTCATCAGCCTGGACGGACGCTACGTCATTCCAGGGCTTTGGGACGAACACGTCCACATGACCCAGTGGGCACTGCATTCAAACAGGCTGGACCTGTCCGCCGCGGGCACCGCGCGCGAGGCTGCTGCCGCCGTCGGACATCATGTTCACAACGCCGATCCCTCGGTCACGTCCGTGGGCGTTGGCTTCCGCGACGCCCTGTGGCCGGACGCCCCCACCCTGGAAATACTCGACGCCGCCACCGGCAACCAGCCCACCGCCCTGATCAGCCACGATCTTCATTGCGTGTGGGTGAACAGCGCGGCGGCCCGGCGGTACGGGGTGGAGGTTGGCGCCAGCGGCCTGCTCCGGGAGGAACCTGCTTTCGCCCTGACCCGTGAGCTGGGCAAGCTGCCGGACTCCGTGGTGGACGGCTGGGTCCGCGCTGTCGCCCAGGCGGCCGCCGCACGGGGCATCGTGGGCATCGTTGATTTCGAGATGACCTGGAACCGTGACGTCTGGCTGCGGCGCATCGACGGTGGCTTCGATGCCCTCCGGGTGGACTCCGGCGTCTACCCCGGGGACCTGGAACGGGCACGCCACGAGGGAATGAGCACGGGCTTGGAGCTCGACGGCGGCAAGGGGCTTCTGCGCGTCGGCCCGCTGAAGGTGCTCATTGACGGTTCGCTGAACACCCGGACGGCGTTTTGTTCGGATCCGTACCCCGACGGCAGCCATGGGCTGCTGACCGTAAGCGAAGGCGAGCTGCTGGCGCTGCTTGAACAGGCGAAGGCCGCGGGATTTGTCCCGGCAGTCCACGCCATTGGCGACGCCGCCAACCACGTAGCGCTGGACGCGTTTGCACGTGCCGGGATCAGCGGCCGGATTGAACACGCCCAGTTTGTCCGGACAGGGGACTTCGGCCGCTTTGGTCCACTGGGCATCACCGCCAGCGTGCAGCCGGTCCATGCCTTGGACGACCGCGACGCCGCGGAGTCCAACTGGAGCGGCCGCACTCACCGGGCATTTCCGCTGAGGTCACTGTTGGACGCCGGTGCCACCTTGGCGCTGGGTTCGGACGCACCGGTGGCGCCGCTGGATCCGTGGGCTGCGATGTCGGCGGCCACCACCAGGTCCCGGGAGGACGGCAGAGGGCCCTGGCATCCAGAGGAATGCATCAGCCGGGGGCAGGCGCTGGCCTCTTCGGCACGGGGCCGGAGCAGTATCCGGGTGGGGGATCCGGCGGACCTGGTGGTGCTCGATGCCGACCCGTTGGCCGTTCCGGATGCGGTGTTCGCCGCCATGCCGGTTGCGGCAACGCTGGTGGCCGGCCGCTTCACGTACGACGGTGGCCTGGCTTAGTTCCGCACTTTGGCCTGTACGAGGTTCGCGAACGGCAGCTTGCCGTGGTCCGCGACGAAGGCAGCGTGGTACGCGGCCTCAGCTAGGCTCACTTCCTCGGCAGGGAGCTCTTTCCACGCCAGAATCAGTTCGTCCGTGTGGGTCAGTTGCCAGATCAGCCGGCTGTCCCAATGGCCTGGCGGCAGGCCCCTCCCGAAGTTCAGGACCTCCTTGATCTGAATTCTGAGGCCGCGGTTGCCCTTGCTGCCGGGCCCGGCCTTGCCGATGTAGAGAATGTCCGCGCCGTCCACCCATTCAGCCCATATGGCGTCCGCCGGCAGGGTGGGATTCTTTTTCTTGAAGGTCCCGGCGGTGCTGATCTTCAGGAAGTGCGGCTCGAACTCATTCGGCCGGAGAATGGCGAACACCCCGGTGCCCTGCGGAACCCGGATGATCTCAAGGATGTCGAAGGCCCGGAAACCGGCAAAGCCGTCGGACTTGAGCGTTTTCCTGTTCATCATGATGACGTTACCGGCCCGGCGCCGGTCCGGGTGATCGGATGTTGCCTCGGCGCCGCCCTAGCCCAATCGCGGTCCGGCGACTGCAGGGTCTCCCCTCCCCCATACAATGCAAAGCAAATACATGGCCGATACAGGAGTAGCCCATAGGATTCTGGGCGGACTTGTTTTGAGGAACGGTAGTCGTGATCACAAACAACGGGTTCGGACCCAGAGCGAGGGGAGTCTTCCACAATGGATCCCTCATCTGACGATCCGTTCCGGCGGCTCGACCTCAAGAGCTGGACACCTGACCAGGATGAGCCTTCGGGAGAAAACGAAAAATCGTGGTTCCGTGATCCCTCGCAATCCGACAAACGCTGGATCTTCAAACCCAACCGATCTGACCGGAGTGAGTACGAGGATCGATCAGAGCTCGTTGCCAGTCTCTTGGCTGAGCAACTGGGTGTGCCAGCCGCGCATATCCGCCTTGCGATGCATGGCGAGGCTGAAGGCTGCATCTCGAAAAACGTCGTCGCCGACGAAAAGAACCAACTAGAGCACGCTTCACTCTTCCTCACCGAGTACGTTGAGGATTTTGATCCTCGAGATCGAAGATCACGCGGCCACAACGTGGAATGGATAACGGACATCCTGAAACAGATCGAGCCGCCTATCTTGATGGTCGGATCAGGCTTGAATGCCCTTGATTGCTTTGGCGGCTACTTGCTTTTCGACGCACTCATTGGAAACACCGATCGACACAGTGAAAACTGGGCCATAGAAATAACACCGAAGGGCAAGATGCATCTTGCCCCGTCCTATGATCATGCAACTTCATTGGGCGTCACTACTCGAGGCACCAAGCTTGAGACGCTCGTTGCGGATGAAACAAAAATATCCACGTTCCTGTGCAAGGCCAGAGCTCACCGATTTGAAGGCGGTTCAAAGACAAGCCTGGTGGACTTCGCTGCGGCGTTTTTGGCAACGTGCAGTTCAAGGGCGATTACTCACTGGACTGATCAGTTGGCCAGCCTAAATCTAGAGACGGCAGCCAACATCATCACGGACGCTAGAATGTCAGCATCGGCATGTAGCCTCGCTATCAACACGGTCCAGATCAATCGGGAAAGGTTGCTGCGGTGTCTCAACTACTAGATCGCCAGTCTCTCTGGGCTTCGTTCTCGGAGCCGACCGCTCTCCTCGTGGCATGGCAGAACCCAGACACTCGGACGTACGTACTGTTGGGCCGCGCGTATGCATACCCAAACGGAGGATACGAGTTCAAATACCTCCCAGAAGTCTCAAACAATGCGAACTTCCGCCCGATTCCCGGCTTCTCCGACGTGACCAAGGTCTACACATCGAAGGTCCTCTTCCCCTTTTTCGCTGGGCGTGTAATGAGCAGCAAACGGCCTGATCGAAAGGAGTGGCTGGACAAGCTGAACCTCCCTGAAAATGCAGCTCCGTTTGAAATACTGCGCCGTTCGTTTGGGAAGCGTGTTGCAGACACATACGAAATGTTCGCCGAACCGGATATTGATCGCGTAACCGGATCGCTAACCTTCCTAGTACCGACCCACGGGCTGCGGTACATGACTGACGAGGCCCGGGCATATGTCGACCGAGACCTGGACGTCGGCGAACCTGTAGGTGTCGTAGCCGAGCCGGCCAATGCCGCCGACCCTCGGGCTCAGGGGATATGGACGGCTGGGGGCCACAAGATTGGATTCGTCCCGGCGCCTGTATTGGACTATGTTGCGCTGCAGGGGGTCTACGGTAAGTTCCAAGCGCATGTGGCCCACATAAACCGGCGCTCGGATGGCCTTCACCTGCGAGTCCTCATCCGCCTCACGTGGGCACCTGCCGAAATCCAGCCAGGCTAGTCTCCGAAGCCATAACCGAACCGGCCGGTACTGGGTCCGATCTCGATAAGCCATCTTGCCCCTGCACTGCGCAGCCCCACCTCCAAAAGCGTAGAGTGGCCTAAGACGCCTGATTCTGGACGCCGTGCTGCTGAGGGAGAGATCGTGACGATTGACTGGGACGAAAAAAAGGCCCTGCTACAGGAACCAAACATCGCGGCGGTAACGCAGCTCTGTGACGAACTGATGGAAAAGAAGCCAGGGTCTGTCGTCCCGTACATCGATCCCGTGCACGACGAGGATGAATGCCGGATCGTCAGCCTCCAGGTCAGTCCCGGCAAGGGCACCGAATCCGGGTTCGTCTCCCATAACAACGACGACGAAGCCGCCCGCCGCGCCACCCAGATCTACGAACTCGCCGAACTCGATCCCCGTTACGTGATGCCATGGAACGCGTACCCGTGGGTCCGCGACCCCGATCTCCCCACCGCGCTCAACGTCCAGGAAAAGACCGACGGCCTGCGCCCCTTCCGCCAGTTCCTGAAGATCAATTCCCGCGTTTCGGCCATCATCGCCCACGGCACCGACGCTTCAACGTTCCTTACCCTCTTCGAGAAGACCTACCATTCCTCCCTGAAGAACAGCGGCATCAAAATCTACAAGGCCAGCGCGCTCGGCGGGCGGGCCTTTGCTGTTTCTGAAGCCAAGCAGGAAGAACTGCTCGCAAAGAGCGTCGAAGTCTACAAAGACGCCATGCAGCGCGCAGGTATCCAGCACCTCTAGCCTCCCCGGCCTGGCAGCCCGCGGGGTCAGCCTTCCAGCAGCCTCCTCCGGTGCTTCAGCTCCTTGACCCATGCCCGGGTGACCATCTCCGGAAACGGTGAGCCGCCGTCGTCGCTCCTTCCGGAACCTGCCACGCCCGCAAAGGCGGCGCCCGCTTCCAGGTCATTGATCAGCGGACCGGACGCCTTCAGGGCCAGCTCCACCACCTGGGCAGCCGTGCGGTCGGTGAGTCCCAGCTCCTGCGCCCAGCCCAGGAAGTGCCGGCGCGAAATTCCGCTGCGCTTTCCCGCCAGCGTCAGCGCCAGGGTTTTGTCGCCGTAGACCACTGTGGAGGGGATGTCGTAGACCGGGGCGATGGTCCATTCCCCGTGCGGCTGCTGGACCATGGAGACATTCTTGGCGTGCAGGTCGCCGTTGCCGCTCAGCCACGCAAACGCCCCCTGGATGGCCAGGTTCCTGAGTGCCGGCAAGGGCGCCGAACAGTAATCCGCCAGTGCATGGCACACCTGCCCGTAGCCCACGTTGTACTTGTCCGCCGGGTAGAGCCTGAGCACCTGCGCCCCGTCCTCCACAGCCAGGCGCCCTACATCGTCCGGGCCTGCGGCCGGGACGGGCACCCGGTCGAAGCGCTCGACGAGAAGGCCCGGCCGGCCCGCCACATCCCGGATCAGCTGGACCCGGCTCAGCGGGATCCGCAATTTGGCGGCGTACCGGAACATCACCAGCTCGTTTTCCACCACATGCGGAAATTCGGGGGCATTGAGTTTGAGGATGAACCGCCTCCCTGCGCTGGCCACAGGCAGCGAGATCATGCCGGCTGACAGCTTGTCCTGTACCCCTGCCAGTGCCACGGGGTCGATCAGGTCCGGGTCCCCCAGGAGCTGGTCGAAATCCACCGGCAGCTTGGGATCCAGCTGGACGGCGTGCTCGTCCGGGTCCAGCGGTTCGCCATGGCCCACAATCTGCACGTCGCCCACCGGATTGCCGCCGGCCGCGATGAGCAGGGACAGGTCGTCGTCGGCGCTTGTTTTGATGGAACGGCGCAGCGCGTTGAGCCGGCGGCCTTCCGGCAGCAGCCCGGTGAAATAGGGCGGCGCCGCGCCCGCTGCCGAGAGGACCGGTCCGCCGGTGAACGGCAGGGAACTTGCGACGGCGGGTCCCCCGGCAGCAAGGTACGCCGGGAGGTAGCTGAATCGGGTGCCGCCGTCGTGCCGTTCAAGGCGCGCGGCCAGGACGCCGGCTTTGTAGATGTCGGCGATGCGGTGTTTCATGGCGCTGGTTCGTGTTCGCTTGCGATGCCGCTGAGTGCGCGCGCAGCATGGCTGGTTCTGGTGGCCAGCTGCAGCTCCAGTCCCAGTGTTTCCAGCAGCGCGGTCAGCGAGTCCAGCTGGACGCTCGGTTTGCCCCGCTCAACGAACCTGACGAAGCGTTCCGAAACGCCGGCCATGTCCGCCAGGTCCTGCTGGGTGAGGCGCAGCGCGGACCTGCGTGTGCGCACCTCGGTCGCCAGGCGGTCGCTGATGCTTTGGGTCATGACGCTCCCATAGGTACGTTCGTGCCGATTCTTCCGCACTCATGAGCTTACGCCGCTTCATCATTCACAGGAAGGGTCAGAACGGAACGAACGTGCCGATTGCCAGCAGCACACCGGTGGCCGCATCTCACTCCGGGTCCACGACAGCAACCAGTGGTTGACACCGCCTGTGACCCGTGCCATATTTTAAGCGTGAACCTGTCAGACAGCCGGACAGCAGGACAGCCTGCCGAGTCCGCAGCGGAGCCAATGGCCCAAGGCCCAAGCGCCACCCAGCGCATGCCCCAGCCTCTCGCCCGGCTCAGCGCTGCCGAAGCAGTGTTCAACGCCATCCGGACCGACATCGAATCCGGGCAGGTCCCCGTCGGCGGCAAACTCAGCTCCGAGGCCATGCTCTCCCAGCAGTACGGCGTAAGCCGCTCTGTCATCCGCGAAGCCCTGCGCTCCTGCACCGCCCTGGGCCTGACCGTCACCAAGACCGGCAAGGGCACGTTCGTGGTGGCCGACAAGGTAGCCAACGACCTCACACTGGGCCAGTACTCAGCCCGCGACCTCACGGAGGCGCGTCCCCACATCGAGGTCCCCGCAGCAGGATTGGCCGCGGAGCGCCGGACCGACGAGGAACTGGAGACCCTGCGCCACATCGTCGCCGCCATGACCACGGAAACGGACCCCGAATCCTGGGTGGCCCTGGACTCGAGCTTCCACGCCGCCATTGCCCGCGCCAGCGGCAACAAAGTGTTCGCCAGCGTGGTCGCGGATATCCGGGGCGCGCTGGCGTTCCAGTCGGAAACCCTGAACATGGTGGCGGACCGCCAGCACGCGTCGGACATCGAGCACCAGCAGATCCTCGCCGCCATCGAAGCCGGTTCCGCTGACGCCGCGAGCAACGCCATGGCGGAGCACCTGCGAGCCGTCGGCGTCGCCCTCGATTCCATCCTCAACAAGTAACCGCACCAACAAGTACCCGACACTCCAAGGACTTCATGCCAGCCCCTGCCATGCCCGCTGCCCAGACGGGTGCCCCCGGCACCGCCGCAACCGTAGCCGGCGCACTTCCGCAGCACGCACCCCTGGTGGTCGCCACCCGCGACGGACTGGTGGAAAGCGTCCATTACGGTTCTGCCATCGCGACGGCACCGGACGGCTCAACCCTGGCAACGGCCGGCGATCCGCTGGCTCCGTTCTACCCGCGCTCTTCACTCAAGCCCCTGCAGGCCGTGGCCATGGTCCGCGCCGGCCTGAACCTTCCCGCCGATCTGCTGGCACTGACCGCCGCAAGCCACTCCGGCGGAGCCAAACACCGCGGCGGCACCGAGCGCATCCTCGCCATGCACGGCCTCACTGCCGCCGATCTCGAAAACAGCACCGATCTCCCCTACGGCACCGCCGAGCGCGAGGACTGGCTGCGCTCCGGTTTCCATGCCACCCAGGTGACCCAGAACTGTTCCGGCAAGCACGCCGCCATGGCTGCCACGTGCGTCATCAACGGCTGGCCGGTCAAGGGTTACCTCGACCCGTCACACCCGCTGCAGCAGCTCGTTGCCGCCACCATCACCGAGCTGACGGGTGAGGAAGCCTGTGCCCGCAGCACGGACGGCTGCGGAACACCCCTCTTCGCCCACACCCTGCGCGGCATGGCCCGCGCCTTCGGCCGGATAGCCTTCGCCGCCGGGAACGCCGCCGGAAGCACCTCCGACGACGCCGGCACCGTCCCTCCGGCCGCGGAAGCCGCCGTCGGACTGGCCATGCGGCAGCACCCTGACATGGTGGCCGGCGAACGCCGGGACGTCACCGACCTGATGCGGCTCCTCCCCGGAGCCGTGGCGAAGGACGGCTTTGAGGGTGTGCAGCTCTTGGGCCTCCCTGACGGCCGCGCCGTAGCCGTCAAGATTTCCGACGGCGGGGACCGCGCCCGGATGCCCGCTACCGTCCGCTTGCTTGAGGCGCTCGGCCTCGACACCGCGCCGCTGGCCGGCATCGGCACCGCCCCCGTTCTGGGCGGCGGCCACAAAGTCGGCCTGCTCCAACCCACAGACTTCCTGTCCACACCCAACGAAATCCTGCGGGAAGCCGGTGACCACCGGCCTGACCGCCCCTGATGCCGTACCGCGGACCCGGTCCGAGCACGACCTGCCACCACCACTTCCGAACATCTCCGGATCATGGTGGAACAAATCCATCGGCCTGGCATCGCCCTGAACATCCATCCGGGCTGCGCCAACCTCAGCAAGTAATCCCCAACCGCCCCTGGCCCCGCAAGCTCGGCCAGGGATCCCCGCGGTCGTGGGCCCACCAACCGCTCTCCCGAAGGACACCCCCATGACGAATTCCCCCATACCCGACCACCTCATCGATGGCGGCCATGCGCACGCCAGCGAGTCGGCGCTGCATGCGGAGGACAAGGGCTATCACAAGAACCTGAAGCCGCGGCAGA
>NZ_SIHX01000020.1 GCF_004320525.1 Arthrobacter sp. S39 | reverse complement strand
GCTGGGCCGACAAAGGCTGGCTCGAACGCCCCTCCTTCCGGATGTTCGGCGCCCCCTACACCGGCTACCTCTCCCTGCTCTTCCTGGCCAGCGTCCTGGTCATGGTCTTCATCGACTCACCCCTGACCATGCTCGTCACCGCCATCGCCTGCGCCCTCATGGTCCTCGGCTGGTACGCCTGCCGCAAACGGATCCGCGAAATCGCCGAAACCCGCGACGGCTACACCGGCACAGCCCCCGTCATCGCCAACCCACCCGCCGAAAGCTTCAAGAAGTAGCGCCGCGCCGGCCTGCCGGCAGAGACGCACGACGGCGGCACCTGAGGTTCTGTACACACGGAACCCAAGGTGCCGCCGTCGTAATTAATTGCGTTGACCGTCCCGCGGCGCGGGCGTACTTTACGAATAACCGGGCCCACCGAAGTGCCCGGTTAATGGCTGCCAACCGGCAGCCTCGTTGTCACTATGCACGCCACGGCAGAGCGTGCGGCCAGGCCGTACGAGGCTGCCGTGGTGCACCGGTCTTCACCATCACATCGGGTCATGGCCAGCTGGCGGGGCGTTGTGCCCGAACACCTGAGCGTCAGAAGCTTGGAGTTCAACATGAACAGCAGCACTTTTCAGTCTCTGCAGGAAAAAGTACGCGGCAACCTCATCGCGGCGGACCACCCGGGGTACGAAACAGCCCGGAGCGTATACAACGGCATGATCGACAAACGTCCCGCCGCCATCCTGCAGGTGTCCCAAGTGGCGGACGTGATAGCGGCCGTGAACTTCGCCCGCGATGAAGGACTGGACGTCGCCCTTCGCGGCGGCGGCCACAGCGCGCCCGGCTTCGGCACGTGCGACGGCGGCCTGGTTATTGACTTCGTTAATCGCCGGGGCGTGCGGGTGGATCCCTCCACCGCGACGGCGCGGGCCGAAACGGGTGCCACATGGGCGGACTTCAACCACGCAACCAACGCGTTCGGCTTGGCCACGACGGGCGGCATCATCGGCTCCACCGGCGTGGCCGGCCTGACACTGGGCGGCGGAATCGGCTACCTCTCACGGAAATACGGCCTGTCCTGCGACAATCTGAAGTCCGCGGACGTGGTCACCGCGGACGGCAAATTCCGTGTTGCCAGTGCCACGGAGAATGACGATCTGTTCTGGGCCCTCCGCGGCGGAACCGGCAACTTCGGCGTAGTCACGTCCCTGGAATTCAACCTCCACCCGGTGGACGTCATCTACGGCGGCGTCATCATCTACCTGCTCGAACATGCTGAAGCGGTGGGCGAGCTGTACCGCGAAAAAATCGCCACGGGACCGGAGGAGTTCGGCGTCTTCCTCGGAGTCCACCAAGGGCCGGTGGTCCCGTTCCTGCCGGAGGAATTCCAGGGCCGGCCGGTGGTCGTCCTGGTGGGCGGCTGGACCGGCCCGCATGACGAAGGCGAGCGGCAATGGCAGCCGTTCCTGGACGTCGCGCCGGTGGCCGGATCATTCCTGGGACCCCTGCCCTACCCGGTCCTGAACACGCTCTTTGACGACTCATTGCCCAAGGGACTCCAGGCCTATTGGAAGGCCGAGTTCCTTCCCGCCCTCAGCGACGAGGTCATAAAAGTGGCCAAGCACTTCGGCCAGTGGATCCCCAGCGACCAGACGGCGAACCATTTCTACCCCATCAACGGCGCAGTCCAGCGTGTGCCGAAGGATGCCACCGCATTCCCGTACCGCGATGCCGATTTCGCCGCCGTGATTGCAGGGATGTGGGAGGACCCGGCGGACAACGATGCCAACGTGGGCTGGGTGCGCGACTATGCTGCCGGGCTCCATCCGCACAGCGCCGGCGGCGCCTACATCAACTTCATGGACGCCGATGACCAGTCCCGGATCACGGATAACTACGCCGGCAACTACGCCCGGCTGGCCGGCATCAAGGCGAAATACGATCCTGGCAACCTGTTCCACATTAACCAGAACATCAAACCGGCGGGCTGAACCTCACTGCCGTTCCTGTCATGCAACGCTCCCGCAACCCTCCGCGGCGGGCGGATCGCCTATGCTCAGCACAGCGCATCATCACGCGGCTCTGCGAAAGTTCAACGAGCAGTTCAACGACGAACCACCCGGGAGACACGGCATGACCAACTGGCGGATCAGGGATTTCCACTCGGCGGACCTGGACGGGATCCTGCACCTCTGGGAATCCCTCAAGGCCACGAACGTGGAACCGGTCTACGCACTCTCCGAGGTGCTGGCGTCGTGCGAAAAGGACCACGCCGTGGTGGCCGTCCAGGGCGACATGGTGGTGGGCGCCGCCGTCGGACGCGCCGCCCACGACCAGGGCTGGATCGTTTTCCTGGCAACCCTGCCGGAGTACCGCGGCCGGGGGATCGGCACCTCGCTGCTCGCCGCCGTCGAAAACCGGATGGCCCCGCATGGGCTCAACAAACTCTCCGCACTGATGCCCGAGTCCGAAACCCGGGTGGAGGCGTTCCTCAGCCGCGGCTTCGCGCTCAAGAAGAACCTGCGCTACTTCGAGCGGACCATCCCCGTGCAGCGCCAGGAACTCGGCGCATTGGGCCAGCTCGGCGGCCGCATCCTCGCCCGGGACCTCTGGGAAAACGTGGCCGGCATGCGGAACGAAAAGGAACTCCTCGAGCGGCGGCTGGTGCTTCCCCTCGCCGAAGCCGACCTCGCCGATGAGTACGGCGTGGTGCCGCCGCGCGCCGTTGTGCTCTTTGGTCCTCCTGGAACGGGCAAGACCACGTTTGCGAAGGCGATCGCGTCCAGGCTCGAGTGGCCGTTCGTGGAGGTGTTCCCGTCCCGGCTGGCCTCCGATCCCAAGGGCCTCGCCGGCGCGCTGCGCGAGACATTCCTGGAGATCGCCGAGCTGGAGCACGCCGTGGTGTTCATCGACGAGGTGGAAGAGATCGCCTCCCAGCGGTCGGGCGAGCCGCCGTCGCCGCTGCAGGGCGTGACGAACGAGCTCCTGAAGATCATTCCGGCGTTCCGCGAACAGCCCGGCCGGCTGCTCGTGTGTGCCACCAACTTCATCCGCGCGCTGGACACCGCCTTCCTGCGCCACGGCCGGTTCGACTACGTCATCCCCATCGGCCTGCCCGACCGCCAGGCCCGCGAAGCCATGTGGCAGCGCTTCATCCCGGCCACGGTCGTGGACGATGTGGACGTGGAGCTCCTGGTGGAACGGACCGAGGGCTTCTCCCCCGCAGACATTGAGTACGCCGCCCGCAGCGCCTCCCAGCGGGCGCTGGAAAAGGCAGTGTACGACGACGGCGGCGCGGCTTCCGGAGGCAGTGTTTCCGTCCGCGAGGCGGTCCGGAAGGGGCCCTCCACGCAGGACTACCTGGACGCTATCGGGGAAACCCGGACCACCGTCAGTGTTGAGGTCCACCAGCAGTTCCTCGAGGACATCGACGCGCTGGGCCGGGTCTAGGCCCCGGCCCAACGCGCACCACCGGCGCGAACGTACAGTTGCGGCCCTTGGACTGGCAACCTAAAAGATTCTTGGAAATTTTTTCGGAGGGTGCGGCTGGGGACCTTAAATGTCACACCCCCTCACGATGATGGAGGTATGGAAAGCGGAGAAGGGGTGGATTCGGTGGACGCCATGGTGGCTGCCATGGCTGCGCTTGCGGTGTTGGTGGAACGCAGCGAGGGCGGTTCTGATGCCACGAGTTCGAATCCTTTGCGTGATCAGGCAGATGCGTGCCTGGACGGTCTTGAACTAACGGCCCGACTGGACGCCATGCTTGCGGCCAGGAAGGTGCACTTCGCCGCCGGGTACGCCGCCAAGTCCGCGGCCTTGGCCCCGCCGGCGCAGAGCCCGGGCCAGCACACCGCCCAGGAAATGGGCGTGGTGGCCGAGGTCGCGTGCGCCATGACGGTGAGTGAAGGAACCGCCTCAGCGTTCCTGGCCCAGTCGTGCGAACTGACCACCAACCTCCCGTTGACCGTGGAGGCACTGGAGAAGGGGTCCATGTCGTGGCAGCACGCCAGGGCGATGGTAGATGAGACGGCCAGCCTGAACCATGAGGGCGCGGCGGCGTTGGAGGCGCATTTCCTGGACCCTAACGCTCCGGACGCTGCGAGGAGGTGCCCGGCCGGGGACATGGTTCCGTCCCGATTCCGGGCCAAAGCGCGAGCGTGGCGGGAACGGCATCATCCGGAAAGTATCGAGAAGCGCCACGCCAGGGGCTTCCTGGACCGGCGGTTAGAGTACGCTCCGGACCGGGACGGCATGGCTTGGCTTTCGGCGTACCTGCCAGCGGATCAGGCAGCGGGGATCTGGAACCGCACTACCGCCGCCGCCCGGGCATTGCAGGGCCCTGCCGAGGACCGGACGCTGCCCCAGCTCCGCGCCGACGTCGTGGCCAAACTACTCCTCAGCGCCGGCTTCATGCTGGGCAGCACGGCGGATCGCACCACAGACGCGGCCGCCAACAAGTCCAACGACGGCACCATCACCGGTTTCAGCGACGGAACTACCGCCAGTGCCAACGATGGCGGGGCCAGCAACGTTCCGGCAGTGGATGCGACCGCCGGCAATGTCGATGCCGGCCGAGTGCCCTACCCAACGGCGCAGGTCCTCGTGACCGTGCCAATCTTCTCGCTGATGGGGCTCACCGATGAACCCGCCGACCTCGATGGCTACGGTCCGATCCCTGCGTCCATGGCCCGGAAGCTCGTGGCAGACGGGGCGTCCTCATTCCGCAGGGTCCTCATCGACCCCCGCGACGGCGCGCCACTGGGGATCGGAAGGGAGAACTACCGGATCCCCGCCGCAATGCGCCAATGGCTGCGCATGCGGGACGGCAGATGTTCGTTCCCCGGCTGCAACAACCAATCTTTGGACAACGACGCCGACCACATCCTGGCTTGGGCCGACGGCGGCACCACCGGCATCACCAACCTCGAGTCACTGTGCCGCAAACACCACCGGCTGAAACACACCACCGCGTGGACCCCCACCGGCGCCGGCATTCATAAACCACCAGGCTGGACCTCACCCACCGGCCGGGACTATCCAAGCGAACACCACGACTGGGAACCGCCCCAATGGCCAACCCAAATCCTGGAAGAGCTCAGATGTAAGGGGCATGGCGCTGTCCTGTCCAACTGGCCGCCCGGAGACGATGAGTTGGAAGACCGCCCGCCAACAGACACCTTGTCAGAGGTCCTCCCGCCGGAGGACACCCCGCGAGCAGAGCTCGCGCCGGACGATCCATCGCGGGAGTGCGCCTGGCTGAGGCACGCCCTCGAAGAATTGGAACGGCTGCCACAGCTGTCAGTTACTGACTTCCTCTGGCTAGTTGAGCAGCCGTTCCCCCGCCGCTCGGCACGTTAACACCCGTCCAGTGGCATTCATAAGCCGCTGCGTCATGCAACATTGCACGCTGGAGCCGGAACCTCGCCGACGGTACGTTTGAACTATGTCCTCAAACCCCCTTCGGCATGCCTTCGCCCGCATGGGCGGCCGGGATCCGCATGAGAAGCACCGTGCGGCCACGCCCCTGGAGCTGTTCTTCGACCTGACCTTTGTCATTGCCTTCGGCGTGGCCGGCAGCCAGTTCGCCCACGAGATCGCCGAAGCCCACTTCGGCGCCGGACTGCTGGGATTCTCCTTCGCAATGTTCGCGGTGATCTGGGCCTGGATCAACTTCACCTGGTTTGCCAGCGCCTACGACACCGACGACTGGGTGTTCCGCGTGGTCACCATGGTCCAAATAGTCGGCGTCCTGATCCTGGCGATGGGTATTGAGCCCATGTTTCACTCAATCGTTGAAGGACACCACGTCGACAACCGTGTGATTGTCGGCGGCTATGTGCTCATGCGCCTGGCCCTGGTGACGCAGTGGGTGCGGGCGTCCAGGCAGGACCCTGCCCGCCGCGACACCTGCCTGCGCTACGCGAAATACCTGGCCGTGGTTCAGCTTGGCTGGATCGTGGTGCTGATCATCGAGACCGATGTAGCCACCACGTTCCTCATGACAGTGCCTTTGATAGTGCTGGAGATGGCCACGCCCTACGCCGCCGAACGCAAGGCCAGGACGCCATGGCACGCGCACCACATCGCCGAGCGCTACGGCCTCCTGGCCATCATCGCGTTGGGCGAGTGCCTCATCGGCGCCATCGAAACCCTCCGCGCCATCGTGGCCCACCATGGCTGGAGCGTCGATGCGGCGCTGGTGGGATTCAGCGGCACTGCCCTGGCGTTCGGTATGTGGTGGATCTACTTCATGCTTCCTGCGGGGCGCGCGCTGCACCTGCGCCGGCACCGGTCATACCTCTTCGGTTACGGGCACATCCCCATCTTCGCGGCCATCGCGGCCACCGGCGCCGGACTGCACGTGGCCGCCTACTACATCGACCACGAGGCACACATCAGCGGAGCAATCGCCGTGGCCAGCATTGCCGTCCCAGTCGCGTTGTTCAAAGTCTCGCTGACGTGGCTTTACAGCGTGATGGTCGGCGCTGACCGCACCATTATCACCGTGGCCGCAGGGGTGCTGGTGGCACTGGCCGGATCAATCGGCCTGGCGGCAGCCGGTGCCTCCATGCCCGTGTGCCTGCTGGTCATCGTGCTGGCCCTCGCCGTTTCGATCATCATCGATGAGCGCCGCGGCGCAGAACGGCTGCATCAGGCACTAGAAAAACTTGAGGCAGGGACTACCGCTCCGCGTCCCTAGCGCTGTCTGCGGACTCCGGGGTCCCGACCTGCTCGGCCACCGGGGCAGGCTCGGCCGCCGGGGCGTCGTCGTAGGCCAGGTTCTCGTAGTCGGTGTCATCCTCGTCATCCAGCCTGTCGTCCAGCTCCTCCAGCAGCCACGGGTTTACCCGCGCCAGGATCTTGCGGATTTCCTCCACCTCGACGGCGGCATAAAGTACCGGACGGGCATCGCGGTACTTGGTGACCGGCGGCTTGTCCGGCCACTTCTCCGCCAGCGCCTTGACGCGCTCGGGCAGTGAATTGTGGGCGTTGTCCGCGATCTTGACCAGCGCGGCGTCGTGGTCCTCGGCGATTTCCAGGATTCCGGAGGCGTAGTCGTCAGGATTCTCGTGGAGCCGGTTGGTGACCCGCTCGATGATCCCCACGGCACGTTCGGAGACGCCCATGTCCAGCAGCGCCTGCCGGGTGATGGGAGTGTCCTCCGCAATGTCATGCAGGTACCCGGCGATCCGGATGTCGTCGTCGAAATCCGCCAGCGCATCCCCCACCGCGATCACGTGGTCCCGGTACGGCCGCTTGAGCTTGTCCTTCTGGCGGTTGTGGGCCACCTCGGCCAGGACCTTGGCGGTCTCAACGGTGAATCTGGGTGCGGGGCTGTGCGCCGTGGAGTGCTGGTCTGACATCCCTCAAGCCTACGCGCCGGGCCGCAGGTGTACGTTCGCGCCGGGACTACTCCGTGTGGCCCCAAAGCGCTTTGCGCAGCAGCGCCTTGAGGGTGGCCACCTCGGCTGCTTCGAGGCCGTCCAGCGCCTCCGTCTCGGCGCGGGCGGCTGCCTCGGATGCCCTCGCGTGAAGTTTGGCACCAGCAGGCGTTGCGGTCACGGTTTTCGCCCGGCGGTCCTGCTTGCCGGGCGCCCGGACCACGAGGCCGCGCTTTTCGAGCTCATCCACCAGGGCGACGATCTGGCTGGGATCCAGGCTGAGGAAGTCGGCGAGCTCACGCTGGGTCGGCTCCAGGCCGCTGTTGGCGAGGATCAGCACCGAGTACGAGCGCTCCTTGAGATCGAACTCGGCCAGGGCCTGGTTGTTCAGGACAGATCCGGCGGCATGCAGTTTGGCCAGGAGGAACCCCACGTCGTTGGTGATCGGGGCAGCCACCAGCTTCTCAGTGCCGGCAAGCTTTTCGCCCCGTGTTTCGATCGTCATGGCCCGCTCCAGATAGTTCCCAAAATAAATCATTGACATTTACAACAATCCATATTCTCATGGATACAGAACAGCATCCCATGCCGGACGGCGGGATGCACGGTCAGCTAGCAAAGGAGCAGCGATGAGCCTGTCAGGCAAAGTAGCAATCGTCACAGGGAGTGGGCGGGGCCTGGGCCTTGCCTACGCCCGGGAACTCGCCCGCCAGGGTGCCGCCGTCGTCATCAACGATGTGGACGCGGACGTCGCAGCGGAGGCCGTCCGCACCATTGAGGCCGACGGCGGACGTGCGGTTTCCGTCGTCGCCCCCGTCGGGAGCACGGAAGTCGCCAGGCAGCTCGTGCAGACGGCGGTCTCCGAGTTCGGCCGGCTGGACATCCTCGTCACCAACGCCGGGATCCTGCGCGACAAGTCCCTGCTGAAGATGACCGACGAAGACTTCGACCTGGTCATCAACGTCCATCTGAAGGGCACCTTCACCTGCGTCCGGGAAGCGTTCGGCTACTTCAAGGAAAACAACATCCCGGGCCGGATCATCACCATCGGCTCCCCCACCGGCCAGCGCGGCAACTTCGGCCAGACCAACTACGCCGCCGCCAAGGCCGGAATTGTGGGCATGGTCCGCACCTGGGCCCTGGAAATGAAGAAGGCCGGCGTCACCGTCAACACCGTGATCCCCGTCGCGGCGACCGCGATGACCAAGACCGTCCCGTACTTCCAGAAGGCCGTCGAGGCGGACGAACGCGGCGAGGCAATGCCGTCCTTCTTCCGCCACGATCTCGGTTTCGGAACGGCCGACGACGTCTCCGGACTCGTTGCCTTCCTCGCCTCCGACGAGGCCGCCGGGATCACCGGCCAGGCCATCGGCGCCGGCGGTGACCGGCTCCAACTCTGGACCCACCCCGAGGCCGCAGCCACCGAATACCGTGACGGAGGCTGGAGCTACACCGACCTGATCGATAGCTTTGGCGCCCTGTTCGGCGACAAACTCCAAAGCGTTGGCGAGGAATTCCTCCCCCTGCCCGAGGAACTCAAGCCCGAACCGGCCCAGGCCCGCTGACCATGGCCTCAAAACGTTATGAACTGGGCATCAATGCCGCCGCGCTGGACGCGATCGACATGCATGTCCACCTCGAGGTGGACAGCTGTGGGCACGGCTCCCTGCCGCCGACCCTCACCGAGGCTTCCGCGAAGTATTTCAAGTCCGAGGACCGCACGCCGTCCCTGGACCGCATCGCCGAGGTCTACCGCGGACTGAACATGGCCGCCGTCGTCTTCACCGTCGACGCGCGGACGCAGCTCAAGCACGAACCCAACAGCATCCCGGAACTGATCGCGGGGGCCGCCCGGAACAACGATGTGCTGATCCCGTTCGGCAGCGTGGACCCGCGAACCGGAACCGACGCGATCCAGGGTGCCAAGCACCAGGCCATCGATCTCGGCGCCCGCGGCTTCAAATTCCACCCCTCCCTGCAGGGCTTCGACCCCTCCAACGAACAGTTCTACCCGCTCTGGGAAACCCTCCAGGAACTCTGCCTGCCCGCCATTTTCCACACCGGACAGAACGGCATGGGAGCCGGACTGCCCGGCGGCTACGGCATCAAGCTGGCCTATTCCAACCCGCTGCTGCTGGACGCCGTTGCCGCCGACTTCCCCGAACTGCAGATCATCATGGCCCACCCGTCCGTGCCGTGGCAGGACGAAGCGAACTCCATCGCCACCCACAAAGCCAACGTGTTCATCGATCTCTCCGGCTGGTCCCCCAAATACTTCCCGGAATCCCTGGTGAAGGCGTCCAACTCCTACCTGCAGGACAAGGTCCTCTTCGGCACCGATTTCCCCCTCATCACCCCGCAAAAATGGCTCAGTGCGTTCGCGGACCTGCCGCTCAAGGACGAGGTCCGGCCCAAAATCCTCAAAGCCAACGCCGTCCGCCTGCTCGGGCTGGGCGGCTGAGATGGGCGCCACCATGATTGAGCAGACCCCTACTGCCGAAAAGACCCGGCTTTACGGCGTCTGCGACTACTACGACGCCGAGTCCCTGCTCACGGAGGACGAGCGCGGCGTGCTGGGACGGCTGCGGAGCTTTCTGGACCGGGAAGCTCAGCCGCTGCTGGCCGATTACTGGGAACGGGGCGAGTTCCCTGCCCAGCTCGCCCAACCGCTGATCGGCCTGGACCTGATGGAACCCGCTGAACTGACCGGCGGCGCCGGCTCAGACAACAGCCAGGCCAGGGGCATCTACCAGGGCTTCCGGATCTTCGAGCTGGCCCGCACTGACGCGTCGCTGGCCACCTGGTACACGTCCCAGGCCGGGCTGTTCCGCACCGCCATCCGGGTGGGAGCCTCACCGGAGCAGCAGGCCGAGTGGATGCCCAAGGTCATCGACTTCTCGCTGAAGGGCGTCTTTTCCCTGACCGAACCGGACTCCGGATCGGACATCGCGGGCGGACTCGCCACCACGGCACGGCGGATCAGAACCGAAGCCGGTGACGAATGGATCCTGGACGGCGCCAAGCGCTGGATCGGCGGCGCCGCGAGCGCCGATGTGCTGGCAGTCTTTGCGCGGGACCTGGAAGACGGCCACGTGAAGGCGTTCCTGGTGGAGCGGGAGGCGCAGGGCGTCACGCTGGAGAAGATCCACGGCAAAACGTCGCTGCGGATGATGCAGAACGCCCACATCACCCTCGACGGCGTCCGCGTGCCGGAGTCCATGCGCCTGCACAACGTGAACTCGTTCCGGGACGTCGCGGCGATGCTCCGGGCCATGCGCTCTGACGTCGCGTGGATCGCGACCGGCCTGCAGGCTGGCGCGTTCGAGGCGGCGCTCCGCTACGTCACCGGCCGCCAGCAGTTCGGCCGCCCCCTGGGCTCCTTCCAGCTGGTCCAGGAAAAACTCGCCCGCATGCTCGGCAACGTCACGGCTTCCCTGTCCCTGGTGGTCCGGCTGACCGAACAGCAGGCCAAAGGCATCTACCGCGACCAGGACTCTGCCCTGGCCAAGATGCAGACCTGCCTGCTCATGCGCGAAACCGTGGCCCTCGCCCGCGAAGTGGTGGGCGGCAACGGCATCACCCTGGAGACCGACGTCGCCAGGTTCCATGCCGACGCCGAGGCCGTCTACTCCTACGAGGGCACCCACGACATCAACGCCCTCATCATCGGCCGCGCCCTCACGGGCGAAAGCGCCTTCACCCGCTAACTCACCAACACCAACCAGGAGGCAAAGATGCCCAATCTCGTCGTCGATTTCGACAAACTGCTCACCCTCGCCGGCACCGACCTCGGGGTCACCGAATACATCGAAATCACCCAGGAACAGATCAACAAATTCGCCGACGCCACCGGCGATGACCAGTGGATCCACGTGGACCCCGAACGAGCCAAGGACGGCCCGTTCGGCGCACCCATCGCCCACGGCTTCCTCACCCTTTCGCTGATCATCCCGTTCTGGGGCGAGCTGTTCGACGTGGACGGCGTGACCGCGAAGGTCAACTACGGCCTGGACAAGGTCCGCTTCACCTCGCCGGTGAAGGTGGGCTCGCGGATCCGCATGCAGGCCACCATCGCCGAAGTCACCGAGGTCAAGGGCGGCGCCCAGATCAAGGTGGCCAACACCATCGAAATCGAAGGCCAGGAACGCCCCGCCGTCGTCGCAGAATTCCTCGCCCGCTTCTACAAGTAAGTCACTTCTGCCCTTATTTCTCTGTTCAAAGGAACAACCATGTCCGGAGTTACACAGCTTCAAGGTATGGGCACCGCCGAGCGTCGCAAGGAAGCACGCACGGTCATCGCCTCCAGTTACCTGGGCAGCACCATCGAGTACTACGACTTCCTCCTCTACGCCACCGCGGCAGCCGTGGTTTTCCCCAAGGTCTTCTTCAGCGGAATGGATGACTGGGTGGGGGTGGTGGCCGCTTACGGTACGTTCGCCGCCGGCTATGTGGCACGCCCGCTTGGCGGCATCATCTTCGGCCATTTCGGTGACAGGCTGGGCCGCAAGAGCATGCTCATCATCTCCATGCTGGTCATGGGCATCGCCTCCACCCTGATCGGCGTGGTCCCGGACGCCTCCGTGGCCGGGCCGTGGGGTGCCGTGCTGCTGGTGATCCTCCGCGTTTTCCAGGGCATCGCCGTGGGCGGTGAATGGGGCGGCGCCGCACTGATGGCGCTGGAACATTCCGAATCGGGCAAGCGCGGCTTCGCGGCTTCCTTCGTCAACGCCGGTGCCCCTACCGGCGCAGTCCTGGGCACCCTGATCATGGGCGCGTTCTCGGCCCTGCCGAACGACCAGTTCCTCACCTGGGGCTGGCGGGTGCCGTTCCTGCTCTCCTTCGTGCTGTTGGGCGTGGGCATGTTCGTCCGCCTCAAGGTCTCCGAAAGCCCCATCTTCAAGGCCGCCCTCGAACAGGAGAAGGCCGAACGGGAGCTTGCAGAGCAGGAGGCCCTGAAGCAGGGACTGGCCACCAAACGGGACATCCCGCTACTTCAGGTGCTGCGCCGGCCCAGGACGCTGGTCTTCACCATGCTGGCCGGAGCCGCCGGCTTCGGGCTGCAAGTGGTCATGGCAACGTTCTCGGTCACGTTCGCAGTCTCCAAGGGCGCGGACCGGCAGGGCGTACTGTACGCCTTTGCCGCGGCGTCGGCCCTGTCCATCGTGTTCGTCATCCTGGGCGGGCGGCTGTCCGACAGGCTCGGCCGGCGCCCCGTCATGATCGGCGGCCTGGTGGTGTTCGTCATCTACCTGGTGCCGATGTTCCAGCTGCTGTCCTCCAACAACATCATGCTGATCTTCGTGGCGTTTGCCATAGGCCTGATGATCCACTCCACGCTTTTTGGTCCGTTGGCGGCTTTCGTGTCCGAGCAGTTCGGCACCACGTCCCGCTACACCGGCGCATCCCTCGGCTACCAGCTGGCGACCCTTCTGGGCGCGGGTTTCACTCCGGGAATCGTGGCCCAGATCTTCAAGGACTCCGGCCAGGACACCGCGTCGGTGGTGACCTACCTGGCCACCATGTCCGTGGTGTCCATTGTGTTCATCCTGCTCACCCGGGAGCCCAAGAACAACGACCTCCTCACGGTTAAGTCCTGATCCGCTGCCTGCAATATCGGACTAACCTCACAAGTAGAAAGGATTCGCCGTGGAAAACTTTGGCATCGGCTCGTGGCTGCAGCGTCGCCGCCCCAAGTCCGGCAATAAGACCGCCCTCATCAGCGGGGGCCGGGAACTGAGCTATGAAGAGTTCGCGGACCGGAGTGTCCGGCTGGCCAGCGCGCTGCGGGACCGCGGCGTCGCCAAGGGGGACACCGTGGCCTACCTCGGCGAGAACCATCCGTCGTTCCTCGAGACACTCTTCGCCTGCGGCTTGCTGGGCGCCGTCTTTGTCCCCCTCAACACCCGCCTGGCACCGCCGGAGATCCAGTTCCAGCTTCAGGACTGTGGGGCTCTGACGCTTATCCACGCCGGGAGCCTGGCCGGCCTCGCCGCCAGCGGCGCGGCGGGCACCGGCGTGGTCCGGCGCATTGCGGTGGCTGACTCCGCCGAGGGCGCCCTGGCCGCTGACGGCGAGGGCACTGACGGCGAGGGCACGGAGGGACCGGGCACGACGGCGGTCGAGGACTTCGAGGCGGTGCTCGCCTCCGGCCCGGCTGACTTCGTTGACGAGGCCGTGAGCCTCGACGACGCTGCCATGATCCTCTACACCTCAGGCACCACCGGGCAGCCCAAGGGAGCCCTGCTCACCCATGGAAACATCGTATGGAACTGCCTGAACGTCATCGTGGACTTCGATTTCGCCTCCACGGACGTCGCCCTGATGATCTCGCCGATGTTCCATGTGGCCTCCCTGGACATGGGGGTGCTGCCCACGCTCCTGAAGGGCGGAACGGTCATCCTGGAACCCAAGTTCGATCCCCGGAGGACCCTGGATCTGATCGAAAAGCACCAGGCCACCACCATCAGCGGCGTTCCCACCACCTACCAGATGCTGTGCGAGCACCCGGCGTGGGAGGGTACGGACCTGAGCTCCCTGAACAAGCTCACGTGCGGCGGCTCGGCCGTCCCCCTGCGGGTCCTGGAGGCGTACGAACAGCGCGGTCTGCGCTTCTCGAACGGCTACGGCATGACCGAAACCGCTCCCGGCGCCACCACCCTTCCCGCGGACCGGTCACGCGAAAAGGCCGGCTCATCAGGCCTGCCGCACTTCTTCACCGACGTGCGCATCGCGGACTTTGACGGCAGCACGGCACCAACGGGAACAGTGGGCGAAATCCAGATCAAGGGCCCCAACGTCATCCCCCGGTACTGGAACCGGCCCGACGCCACCGCCGGGTCCTACGACGCCGGTGGCTGGTTCAAATCCGGCGACATGGGCTACAAGGATGGGGACGGGTTTGTGTTCGTCTCCGACCGGCTCAAGGACATGATCATCTCCGGCGGCGAAAACATCTACCCCGCCGAGGTGGAGCAGGCCATCACGGAGCTCGAGGCAGTCGGCAGCGTGGCAGTGATCGGTGTCCCGGATGAGAAATGGGGCGAGGTGCCGCGCGCCGTGGTCCTGCTCCGGGAGGGTGCGCAGCTCAGCGAGGAACAGTTGAGGGCGCATCTGGAAGGACGGCTGGCCCGCTACAAGATCCCCAAGTCCGTGGTCTTCGTCGACGAAATGCCGCGGACAGCGAGCGGGAAAATCCGGAAGGCCGACCTGCGGAAGCTCACCTCAGGACAGCCCGCCCAGGCCTGAGCCGGGCCAGACCCAGGCTTCCCGGGGGAGGCTGTCCGGCCGGAACGCTCGAAGCGCCTGCTCCAGCGTTCCGGCCGGCAGCCCTAGGGACTCCAACAAGTGGTCCCGAACGCCGGCAACGGATACCCCGGCGAGCGCGAGGTCGCCCAGCGTCACTGCGCCGTCTCGCTTGGCCAGCCGGACGCCGTCGGAATTAACCACCAACGGAACGTGGACATATTCCGGAACGGGCATATGCAGGAGCGACGCAAGATATGCCTGCCGCGGTGTGGACGGCAGGAGGTCGTCCCCGCGGACCACCTGGTCGATGCCCTGGGCGGCGTCATCCACCACCACTGCCAGGTTGTACGCCGTCACACCGTCGTTGCGGCGGAGGACAAAGTCGTCCACAACGCCTGTGAACCCGCCGTGGAGAACGTCGCTTACGGTGTATTCCGTGACTCCGGACCGGAGCCGCACGGCGGCAGGCCTTATGGATCGTTTGAACTCCACCTCTGCTGGATCGAGGTTCCGGCATGTTCCCGGATAGGCGCCTTGGGGTGCGTGCGGAGCCGACGGCGCCTCCTGGATCTCCCGGCGGGTACAGAAGCATTCATAGGTCAGGTCTGCGTCAGTCAGCTGGCTGACCGCTGCGGCATAGCCGGCACCGCGGTCCGTCTGCCGTACGACGGCGCCGTCCCAGGTCACGCCGATCGCCGCAAGGTCGCGGAGCTGCCCGGCCTCCGCCCCGGCGCGGGCGCGGTCCAGGTCCTCGACCCGCATCAGGAAATCCCGCCCCGTGGACCGGGCGAACAGCCAGGCGAGCATTGCCGTGCGGAGGTTGCCTACGTGCAGTTCACCGGAAGGGCTGGGGGCAAAGCGGCCGGCGGAAGTCATGGATCAACCCTATGCCGGACAACACAAGAGCCCCTCAGCTACCGACGACTTCGCAGGATCCGACGTCGGGGGCTCAGGGGCTCTTGCCGTGTTTGCTTCAATGACCGAGGTGTGAACAAGCGTCAATCAGCGGCGGCCTCCTTGCGGGAGGCGGTGTCCAGTTGCCGGGTGGTGTGCCGGGAGCCTGTAGCCTGCGGGGATCGGCGGTAGCCTCTGCCCTTGTTGCCACAATTTGAACAGAAGCCATACAGTTGGCACAACCGGCAGGCGGTTCGCTAGTCAGTCTGACTAATACCCGCCACCTGAACCGACAGGAACTGATCAGATTGCAGCAATTGGATGCCACCGATAGGCGGATCCTCACCGCCCTGGACGAGGACCCGCGGGTTCCCATCATGGTCCTGGCCCAGCGGCTGGGCCTGGCGCGCGGGACGGTACAGTCGCGCCTGGAGCGGATGACGGCGTCGGGAGCCCTCCGCCCCAACAGCAGCCGGGTGCTCCCGTCAGCCCTGGGGAGGGGCGTGGCGGCAGCCGTGAGCGCGGAACTGGACCAGAGCCACCTCAATGAAGCCATCGCTGCCCTCCGTGAAATTCCCGAGGTCCTGGAATGCCACGCCCCTGCCGGTGACACCGACCTGCTGATCCGGGTGGTGGCCACCAGCCCCGACGATCTCTACCGGGTCTCCGAGGAAATCCGGCTGTGCCCGGGAATCGTGCGCACCTCCACCAGCATGTTCCTGCGCGAGGTCATCCCGTACCGGACCACCGGACTGTTGTTGGACTGACGGGACCGTTCCGCGCCGGACGCCCCGCCCTGCACGGGGAGCTCTCCCCATCGCCCTCCCGGGTCCAACGCAGCTAGGCTGGCACGGGAATCCATTCAGGGGGAAACATGGCGGGGAACTTTTACGGCAGCGACGTGGCCCAGCTGCGGCAGCTCGCCAAGGACATGGCAGGCGGCGCCAACAGGTTGACCCTGATCGGCCAGCAGCTCAACGGTGCCATCAGCACCGGCGCCTGGAAAGGGCACGACGCCGAGCGGTTCCGCAGCGACTGGACGTCATCGCATCTGAAACTGCTGAAGTCCGCGACGGCGGGGCTGGAGACGGCATCCAAGGCGCTTCTCGCCAACGCCGACGAGCAGGAAAGAGCCAGCAACAGTGGCGGCGGTTCGGGCGGCAGCGGTCCAGGCGGCAGCGGCAACGGCTCGGCAGAAGGCGCAGCCCAGGACCTGACCGACCGGCTTAACGGCATGACCGCCGACGAACGCCAGGAATATCTCGGCAGCGACGAATTCAGGCAGTGGGCCCTGGACAACCCTGAAGGCGCGAAAGCCGCCATGGACGCCGCCGCCGACTCCGGCCTGATCGACAAGAGCTCCCAGGAATACGCGGATTTCCTGAGCTCCTATTGGAACAACCAGGCCATGCTGGACATGGGCATCGACCCCGCCAGCTGGGACACGTCCAAGGGCACGGAACACAACTGGGAGACCATCAAGAAGGTCTACGACTTCTACGGCCAGGCCTACCTGTCCAACCCGGACCTGCAGTGGGCCGGGATGGCCAACATGATCGGCCCGTCCTTCGCGGGCGGATTCAAGGACATGGCCATGCTGCGGGACCTCGCCCAGCAGATCGCGGACAATCCGGCCTCGGACGTTCCGCTGCCCATCCTTGACCAGATCGAACAGCTCGCCGGGATGACCGACGAGGAGATCCGCTTCTACGAGACCAGCATGCTGGACATGAACAAAGAGATCTTCCTCGACCAGGCACGCCAGCACCAGGCCTACATGGACGGCGGAATCGACGAGATCAACCGGCTGCGGGACTCGGGTGCCATCGACACCGGCACCGCCGAGGAGTGGGCCAAGATCGATTCCGGCGACCCCGACCTGATCCGGGAGGGCAACACCGCCCTCCTGTACCGCGAGCAGAACGAGATCATCGCGGACGACTACGACAACATGCGCAACCACCCCGGCGGGGAAGCGGTGACCTACCTCGTGACCCTGGCCGGCGAGCCGTCCATCCCCGGCGCGAAGAGCTACCCGGAGGTCTTCCCGTACACCTTCAGTGTGGAGAGCCCCGGGCCGGAAAACGTACCGTTCACCAACTGGGACAACCCCACGCAGTTCCGCACCGACTTCACCACCGGCTTCCCGGACGGGAACATCTCCAACGCCGACCAGCGCTGGGAACTCATCCGGCAGGACACCCTCCCGGCGTACCAGGACCTCCTGGCGACGGATCCCGCACGGGCTGAGCAGATCATCGCCTCCGACTTCGACGACCGAGTGGACCAGTACAGGCCAACCAACAACATCCCCGGCATCATGGACCGCTTTGTGGATGGCTTCGGCGCGGAGGTGCACCAGTGACGTCCCCACTCATAACCGCACGCCCGCCCCTGAGGCGGCAGGCCGCCGTCGTACTTCTTGCCCTGTCCGCTTGCCTCGGTCTGGCCGGCTGCCAGATGAACGGCACCCCCACCGAACCGACCTCTCAAGGGAGCACCATGAGCACCTCGGAATTCTCCACCCTCGACGCGGCCGGAGTGGCTGCCATCCGGGAATCCAAGACAGCCAGACTGGACATGAGTTCGGGACGCCTGGAAAAGGCTGCCGTACGGGTCACGGAAGACAGTTACGGGCCTGAGATCAACACCCGGGACTCTGGAAAGATCAAGCTCACCATCGTTGCCCCGAGCGGGGAGATCAGTGGTGAGACGGACCGGATCCGCCTGAACACCACCGAGAAGCGCCCGGACTTCAGCGAGCTTACCTATTTCCTGACCGCGGACTCCCCCGACGAATACTTTGCGCTCATTCGGGACGGTGTGGAGCGGTACGGGATCGACGGCGACTCCGCCGAACGCTGGATCGCCGGCGCCCAGCGGGACCCGGAATGTAAGAGCGATTTTTCCATCACGTCCGGCACCTCCACGGGCCTGGACGTCAACTACGACCTCCGGTACGACGGTGCCAAAGACACCCAGGTGATCATCGTCCATGTCAGACCGGCAGCCTGAGTGAACGCAGATCGGCTAAACCGGCGGGCCGGCGTTGGACTTCAGGTTCTTCATCACCAGGGTGGACGTCAGCCGCTCAACACCCGGCAATGACGTGAGCTCGGCGTCGTAAAAGCGCTGGTACGCCGGCAGGTCCTCGGCAATGACTTTCAGCAGGTAGTCCGGTGAACCGAACAGCCGCTGCGCCTCCACGATGTTGGGGTTGTCCGCCACCCGGTTCTCGAAAATCTCCATGGTGGGGCGGTCCACCTGGCGCAGCGTCACGAACACAATCGCCTCAAACCCCAGCCCCACGGCCGCCGGATCTATGTCCGCTTTGTAGCCGCGGATCACGCCTGAGGACTCCAAATCGCGCAGCCGCCGGTGGCACGGCGCGACGGTCAGGCCCACCTTTGCGGCGAGGGCCGTGGCAGTCATCCTGCCGTCCTCCTTGAGGTAACGCAAAATATTTCTGTCGATATGGTCAATCACGCAATAACCTTACCGAACCGGCTCCCTCACGCGCGAAATAGGGGAGCACTTTTGGCATCAAAGTTCATAGGGTTTGTCCTGTAGCCATCTGACAGGAGTAGCCCGTGAACGCCCAGCTGTTTTTCGCCTTTATCGTGGTGGCTGTCGCCCTCGCCTGCACACCCGGCGTGGACTGGGCATACTCCATCACCGCGGGCCTGCGGCAACGCAGCTTTGTGCCGGCAGTAGCCGGACTCTGCGGCGGTTACGTCCTGCACACCGTCCTGATGGTGGCCGGACTGGCGGCCCTGCTGGCTGGCATGCCCGGTGTGCTCGGCTGGATCACGGTGGCGGGCGCCGGCTACCTCCTGTGGCTCGGCATCAGCACGCTCCGCTCGTGGCGCGGCGCCTCCTTCAGTGCGGCAGACGCCGTCGGAACGCCCGCCGCCAACCAGCTCCGGACATTCCTGCAGGGAATGGGCACCAGCGGCATCAACCCCAAGGGCCTTCTGTTCTACGTGGCCCTGGTGCCTCAGTTCGTCAGCCCCGAAGCTTCGCTACCCGTACCCGTGCAGTCAGGGCTGCTGGGCCTGACGTTTGTGCTGCTCGCCGGCATTGTCTACACCTGCGTGGCGCTCCTTGCCCGCAAACTCCTGCAGTCCCGCCCGGGTGCAGCACGGAAGGTGACGCTCGCCAGCGGTGTGATCATGGTGGCGCTGGGCGTGGCGCTCCTGTCTGAACAGCTGATCCCGCTGTTCGTCTGAGGAAACCGCATCCGGCGCGGCCCCGGAACGCTACGGGCGGCGCTCCATGAACCATTCAGTGAACTCCGAGGCCCGCCCGTCGGGAGCCAGCCGGATGATCCACAGGTTGTCATAGCTGGGCCTGTCCCCCAGGTAGTGCGTGTACCCCTGCACAAAGGCCAGGTCGCCGTCGGTTGCCACGAGCGTCCACTCGAATGTCCACTCGTCAGGCTCATCGCGGGCAGCCAGCCAGCGTTCCACGATCTGGTCGCGCCCGGTCCACGGATCCCTGTCGTGCGGGCGGGTGGCGTAGACGGCGTCCTCGGTGAACAGCGCCCGGATGTCGTCGGGCCCGTTGCTTGTCCATGCGCTGATGTACTTTTCCATCCAGGACCGGACTGCGTCGCTCATTTCTCCGTTGTACTCCCGCGCGGATCGCCCCACAAGGGCGCCGCCGCGGAAAAGCTTATTCGCCGTCGAGTTTCTCCCACTCCTGTTCCCACAGCCGGCGCTCCTCCACATCCTTGCGGATGACTTCGAAGGTTTCGAGCTCAGCCGGCCTGCCGCGCAGCCAGTCCCGCGGATTGAGGGATTTCATGCCGTTGTCCAGCAGCAGGAAGGCACGGTCGGTCATGGCGTCGTTGCGCAGCATCATGTCGGTCTTCCGACGGCGAAGGACTTCCCCCAGGGTCTCCTCGGACTTGGCCCGGGCACCCAGCCGCCGAAGCGAGCGGGCACGTATCAGCAACAGCGCGGCGGACAGGTCATCGGAGTTGAGCAGTCCCTCCGTCCAGATCACCACCTGTTTGTCCCGGCCCAAGGCAAACGCCGCGGAACAGCGTGCCAGGGCAGCAGGCAGCGACGGCGGCAGCTGGGCAGCGGTCTGCAGCGCGGCTTCCAGCTGGCCCGTTTCCCGCAGGCAGTGCGCGAGTGCCAGGAATACTGCCTCCTCGCTGAACAGCACGGGGACCTCGACGCGTTCGGCGACTTCGACCCGGGTGACCACCCGGGCAAGATAAACGGTGGCGTACTGGTTGGCGTCGTCGCCGTTCCTGATGGACAGCCCGCGCTGCAGGAGCTCGGAGGCGCGCAGGTAGCCGCCGTGCTTATAGGCCAGCAGCCCGGCCATCAGGTAGCAGACTCCGGCCCACGTGGGATAGGTGCGGGCCAGCGCGATAAGCCGCTCCGGTTGCCTGGCCCCGAAGATGGCTTCGTGGACGGCCTTCACCGTCTTTCCGGACAACATTTTGAGCCTGGGAATGTTGCCGTCAACAGAAAGGAACGCCTGGTTCCGGACGCCCAGGACGCTCTGCAGGATCCCGCCGACGCCGTCAGCCAGTTCACGGACCGCCGTACGCAACTGCACGGGTCCGAACGGCGTCAGGTCCCGGTTATCCCGGTAGATCGGTGTTAAAGCATCCCCCGCGGTCATTTCTCCATGCTAGCCGGGAGCTGTGGCCGGCCGGGAAACCAGGCGGCAACCGTCAGGAGGTGGCCACGGAAACCCAGAGCCCGATCACCCACGTGCTCGCCGCCAGGCAGGCCAGCCCGAACTCCACCAGCATGCCCAGCCCGGTGGCCTTCAGCGCGGCCCAGCTGGTGGACGTTGCCGTGCCGAAGTTCCGCGTGCGCAGCAGTTCGCTGAGCAGCAGACCGGCGGCGAAGCCCACAAACAGGCCCACCACGGGAATGATGAACATGCCGGCCACGCCGGCCACCAGGCCGATCACCACGCTCCGGCTAGGGATGCGGTGTTCCTTGAGCTTGCGGCCGGTCAGCACGGCACTCGCCGCCATTCCTGCCAGCACAAAGACCAGGCCAATTCCGAATACCACCCAGCCCGCGGTTCCCGCCCCGCCCCAGATGGCCCACGCCAGGAGGCTAAGCCCGATCAGGATGCTGCCGGGAAGGACCGGGATGATGGTGCCGGCCACGCCCACCAGGATCGCCAGGCCGCACAGGATGGTCACCACGGTTTCGGAGTTCATGCCCCTCAGTTTAGGGCGGCAAAAGGGGCACACGCCGCCGGCGTGTGCCCCTCCTGTTGCTAGCTAGCTTTCGTAGCCGCCGTCGCCGTACCAGACGGAGTAGTGCGAAATGCCCTTGCCTGAGGTGTGGGTGAGGGTCACCGAGTCCACACCGGGAGAGTAATACGTGATCTCGGCACCGAGGCCCTGGTTGGCAGAGCCTGCCTTGACGCACACGGCAGTGATCACCATGCCGTCCGGGGCGTCAAGCACGATACTGGTGACGTCGCCGCTGACGTCGATCTTGCCGGAATCGCCATCGGGACAGATCTGCCCGACGGGTGGGGCAGCCGTGGCGGGCAGCGACCCGCCGAGCAATGCCATAAGAGCGACGGCGCCCGCAGCTAGTACTTTCTTCATGTCCATTCTCCTTCTCGCGTTATCCATGAGAACGGCCCCGTACCTTGCCCCAGCGCTATAGTCAGGATCCGGTTAAGCCGGGCTACGGGCTGTTCACAGTCGCGATCCGAAGGATCCGGATCATGGGTTGTGAATTTCTACTCCATTTCGTCCACCGCCCAGCAGCAACAAACCGCACCCCCAAAAGCGGTGGGCGAAAGCCTGTTTGCTGGTCCAAGGCTAGACAAAAGCACACCCCGCACACCCGAGTAATCGGTACTCGACTTATGAGTACTCGAATACTTGTGCCGCTTCGAGTCAACGGCATTCGATTACTTGTTTTGCACTTAACTTAACGCGACACGGCGGTGCCTCCCGCGTATGGGAGGCACCGCCGTCGGGCGTTATTGCAGGTTCTGGCTGCGGAGGTTACTCCGCTTCCACTGCCGCGGCGACAGCTGCGGTCACTGCGGGGGCCACGCGCGGGTCCAGCGGGCTGGGCACGATGTAGTCCGCCGACAGGTCATCTTCGGCCAGTTCCGCGATGGCGCGCGCGGCGGCGATCTTCATGGCGGGCGTGATCCGGCGGGCGCCGGCGTCCAGCGCGCCGCGGAAGATTCCGGGGAACGCGAGCACGTTGTTGATCTGGTTGGGGAAGTCGCTGCGGCCGGTGGCCACCACTGCGGCGTACTTGGCGGCAACCTCGGGCAGCACTTCGGGGTCCGGGTTGGAGAGCGCGAACACGATGGAATCGGCGTTCATCAGCTTCAGGTGCTCTTCGTCGAGCTTGGAGGAGGAGACGCCCACAAAGACGTCGGCGCCCAGCAGTGCGTCGCCGGGGCCGCCGTTGATGCCGCGCGGGTTGGTGCGCTGCGCGAGCTGGGCCTTCTTGCTGGCCGGATCGGCGGCGATGTCCGCACGGTCGCGGTTGATGACGCCCTTGGAGTCGAGCAGGACCACGTCCTGGATGCCGGCGGCGAGGAAGATTTCGGCGACGGCGATGCCGGCGGCTCCTGCGCCGGAGACCACTACGCGGAGGCTTTCCAGTTCCCGGCCGGTTACCTTGGCGGCGTTGGTCAGCGCGGCGAGGGCCACCACGGCGGTGCCGTGCTGGTCATCGTGCATGACCGGGCAGTCCAGCGCCTCGATGAGCTTTTCTTCGAGTTCGAAGCAGCGGGGTGCGGAGATGTCCTCGAGGTTGACGGCGCCGAAGCTGGGGCGCAGCCGGACGAGCGTCTCGACGATCTCGTCCACGTTGGTGGTGTTCAGGACCAGCGGGATGGAATCGAGGTCGCCGAACGTCTTGAACAGCGCGGACTTGCCCTCCATGACCGGAAGGGAAGCGCTGGCGCCGATGTTGCCCAGGCCCAGCACCGCGGTGCCGTCGCTGACCACAACCACCAGGCGCTGGGCCCAGGTGAGGGTCTTGGCCAGTTCCGGATTGGCGTGGATGGCGCGGCTGACCTCAGCCACACCGGGCGTGTAGGCGATCGAAAGGTCGCGCTTGTTGGACAGGGGGACGGTGCTGGTGATCGAGAGCTTGCCGCCCTGGTGGGCGTCGAAGATCTCCGCTTCGGTCAGGGCCGTTGCTGCGGAATTGTCGGTGGTTGCGATTGCGTCAATGGACACGTCGTTGTCTCCTGGGGCTAGCCGTGGGCGCACGGCGCAGAAAGGCTCAAGCACATGGAGGCTCAAGGTGGTGGATTCGGCGCTTCGCGGGCCCAAGGGTGGCGGGCCCGGGGTGAAGCCCTTGCAGGTGCGGGTTGCCAGCCACTCCGGTTCTGCAATGGTAAACAGGCTCAGCCGGTCGAAATTGCCGTGGGACCCTGTCGAAGACATGACAAAACGATTCTTCAGCTTTAGTTGTGACCCGGATCACGCCAATAAGGCTGATTTAAGCCCGCATTGGTCTAGACCGGTTACGCGGATTTGTGCACTGAATGCGACCCGGAGGAGGCAGGAACCACCAGTGAGCACGCCTTCTTCAGGTCTTCTTCGGCTTCGAAGAGGGACAAACGCCGGTTCCGGACGGACTGGACCAGACCAGTGACCGTCAGCAGCAGGACCCGGGCCGCGGTGTCGTTACTGGCGCCAGCCACAGCTTCCTGGCTCAGCGCGTCAATCTCCCGCAACAGCACTGTGGTGTCCCGGTCCTTGAGGTACACGCCGCGTGCGAGGCACTGCTCCACCGCCGGCTGCATCACGCGCATGTGGAAGATCTCCATCACCACACCGGACACGGCACGGCCACGGAATCGGGCCGACGCGCTGCGGGCCCCTCCTTGCAGTTCATCCAGCTGCTGGCGGTACAAGGCGAGCATCAGATGGGTGGGGGACGGGAAATACCGGTAGAGCGTGCCCAGCGGCACATCTGCTTTGGCTGCGACCTCGGACAACTCCACCGAGTCCAGCCCTTTCCGGGCGAACCCGCCGGCGGCTTCCAGGATCCTGGCGTAACGCAGTTTCTGGCGCGGGGCAGAGGGCCTTGCGGCCATGGGCGGATGGTCTGAAATGGTATCGGTCATCAGGATTCCGGGGTTGTGTTCCGATGGTGCATCAGCAGGGCGTCCCCATCCCGTGCCGCCTGCAGTCCGCTTCAACTATACGTCACGCTTTCGTGGCGTATTTAGTCAACTCCTTTGATTTTGACGACGAAGACGGCGCCGAGAAGACCGATCACGGCGGCCGTGACGAACAGCGTGAGGTACCCGCCGAAGTACGTCACGGCAAGGAAGGCGAGCACCGGGGCGAACACCTGCGGAAGGGAGTTCGCAACGTTGATGATGCCCATGTCCTTGCCCCTGTCGGCGGCCTCCGGAAGGACCTGGGTCAGCAGCGCAAAGTCAACGGCAAGGTAGGCGCCGAACCCCACGCCCAGGATCCCGGCGCCCACGAGCGCGCCCGTCCAGACCGGGAAGAAGGCCATGGTCAGGCCCGCCGCGGCAATGATGGCGGAGGAGCCGATCACAAACGGCTTCCGCCGGCCCAGCCGGTCGCTCCACGGCCCTGCCAGCACCGCAGTGATCATCACCATCACCGCGTAGATGCCGGTCAGGGTCAGGACCCCCAGCGCCGGGTCGTCGTGCTTGAGGACGTCCCGGAGGAAAAAGAGCAGGTACACGATGGTCATCTGGTTGCAGACATTGACCAGGAATCGGGTGAGCCAGGCCCACGCGAAGTCCGGGTGGCTCACGGGGCTGATCCAGAAACTCCGGACAAATTCGCCCAGCCGGAACGGAACCTTTTCCGACGTCGGCAGCCGGGGATCATTGCGGTGGAACAGATACGGCAGGACCGCGACTATGAGCGCCGCGGCGCACAGGGCGTACCCCACCATGTAGTTGCCGCTGACCACGGCGCCAAACACAGCACCGATCAGGATTCCCACCGTCTGGCCCATGGCAGCCAGACCGCCCACGCCGCCACGCTGCAGGACAGGGACACGGTCCGGGACAGCAGCCGTGATGGCGGCGTAGGCGGCGTTTGCCCCCAGCTGCACCAGGCACCAGAACAGCACCATCAGGGCTATCGTCGTGGCGCCCGACAGCGCCAGAAGCGCAGCCGTTGCCAGGATTGCCCCGGCCAGGACCCACGGTGACCGGCGGCCGAAGCGTGAGGTGGTGCGGTCGGAGAGGGCGCCAAACAAGGGGTTGGCCACCAGGGACACGGCGGCGCCGCAGCCGGTCACGAGGGACAGGATGGCTTCCTTGTTGGCCTCGTCAATGCCGATGGCCTGCTGGCCGATAAAGACGTTGATGGGCCCGAAAAAGGCGGCGTTGATACCAACGTTGACCAGCACCAACCCGGTGACCCAGCGGGCGGTGACCTTTGTTGTCGGCTCGGCGAGCGCCGCCGTCGTGCCGTCCGCTGCAGCGCCGGGATCCGGCGGTGCGGGTGTGTTGGACAGGCTCATGGCTGGTTCCCCCTGGAACGGTTGGCGATTCAGAAAATCAGACTATCGTGGGCATCATCGCCCCGCTTGTCATACGGCAAACTGCCTGCCGATACGCCGGAAACCCCGAGGAGAACGCATGACAACAGCTGCAGGAAACCCGTCCAGCCAGGCCATCAACACGGCCGATCTCTACGACGAGCGCGGAGAGGAACTAGCCTCGATTTCGCTCCAGTTCCAGTCGCTCGGCGGCCGCTCACACTTCAGCGGGCAGGTGCGGACCATCCGCTGCTTCCAGGACAACGCCCTGGTGAAGTCGACCCTGGCAACCCCCGGGCACGGCCACGTGCTGGTGGTGGACGGCGGGGGTTCGCTGTCCACGGCGCTGATGGGGGACATGATCGCCGAAAGCGCCGTGGCGAACGGCTGGGCCGGCGTCGTGATTAATGGGGCCATCCGGGACCGGGAGGCAATCTCCCAGCTGGACCTTGGTGTCAAGGCATTGGGCAGCAACCCGCGCAAGAGCGCGAAGGACGGCGTGGGCGAGGTTGATGTGGACGTGGTGATTGACGGCGTGGCCATCCGGACCGGGGCCACGATCTGGTGCGATCCGGACGGCATCCTCGTGGAGCAATAACACCCTCCCGGCACATCACTGCAAAAGAAATCTATGGCCCAGGGAATGAAACGGGACGTAACATAGTTACCGAAAGCAACTATCAAGCTTGATCCCCTTTCTTCCCTGGAGCAGTCATGTCCAAAACAACCGCCGTGCGCGCCGCCGGCGAAACCCTGACGCAGCGTCAGATCGTCACCGTGATGGTGGGACTCATGCTGGGCATGTTCCTGGCATCCCTGGACCAGACCATCGTGTCCACGTCCATCTACACCATCGCCAACGACCTGGACGGCCTCTCCCTCCAGGCGTGGGCCACCACCGCGTACCTCATCACCTCCACGGTCAGCACCCCGCTGTACGGCAAGCTGAGCGACATCTTCGGCCGCCGCCCGCTGTACCTGATCGCCATCGTGATCTTCCTGGCCGGCTCGCTGTATGCCGGCTCGGTCCACTCCATGACGGAACTGGCCATCGCCCGCGGTGTCCAGGGCCTGGGTGCCGGTGGACTGCTGGCCCTCGCGCTGACCATCATCGGCGACATCGTCTCCTTGAAGGAGCGGGCCAAGTACCAGGGCTACTTCATGTCGGTGTTCGGCATCTCCTCCGTGCTCGGCCCCGTGGTGGGCGGCGCGTTCGCCGGCTCGGCCAACATCCTGGGCTTTGACGGCTGGCGCTGGGTGTTCTTCATCAACCTGCCCATCGGTCTTGCCGCCCTGACAGTGGTGTTCCTTTTCCTGCACCTGCCGGCCAAGCATGTGAAGCAGAAAATCGACTACTTCGGCGCCGCCGCCATCACCCTGGCCATCGTCCCGCTGCTGCTGGTGGCGGAGCAGGGCCGCAGCTGGGGCTGGGCGTCCATGAATTCCTTCCTCTGCTACGGGCTGGGCGTTGCGGGCATCGTCTGGTTCCTGCTGGCCGAAAAGCGGGCCGGCGACTACGCCCTGATCCCGCTGCGGCTCTTCCGGAACGCGACCTTCGGCCTGTCCTCGCTGCTGAACTTCATCATCGGCATCGGCATGTTCGGAGCCATCGCCATGCTCCCGATGTACCTGCAGCTGGTGAAGGGCCTCACGCCCACCGAAGCGGGCCTGATGATGATCACCTTCACCCTGGGCATCCTGACCGGTTCGATCACCGCCGGCCGCACCATCTCGTCGTCGGGCACGTACCGGATCTTCCCCATCATGGGCACCGCCATCCTGACAGCCGCCGCGCTGGTCATGGGCCTGTCCCTGGGCGTGGACACGGGCCTCTGGGTTCCCGGTGTGATCGCCGTATTCTTCGGCATGGGGCTGGGTTTCTGCATGCAGCCGCTCACCCTGGCCATGCAGGTGTCCGTGCCGCCGAAGGACATGGGCGTGGGCACGTCCTCCGCAGCTTTCTTCCGTTCCATGGGCGGCGCCGTGGGCACGGCCGTGTTCATCTCAATGCTGTTCAGCGTGGCCGCGGGCCGGATCGCGGACGGTATGAAGTCCGCGATGGGAAGCGCCGACTACCAGGCTGTTCTCAAGGACCCTGCGGTCGCAGCGGACCCGGCCAACGCCAAGCTCTACGAGTTCTTCCAGAACGGCGCGTCGAACGATTCGCTTAACGACACCAGCTGGCTCCACTCCGCCAACAGCGTGCTCACCCGGCCCATCACGGAGGGCTTCGCGTACGCGATCGACACCGTGATGCTCACAGCCGCAGTACTCACCGGCATCGCCTTCCTCATCAGCTTCGCGCTGCCGAACAAGAAGCTGACCGACCCGAAGGTTGCCAAGGAGCCGGTAGCGGCCCACTAAGGTCCCCAGCTCTGAAACGGAGGACGACGACGGCGGCGCATCCGCCGTCGTCGTCTTTCTGTTTTCAGGGGGCAAGAGTCCCTAAGTGGAACCACGGGCGGTGACGTGCCACACTGTTTAGCGCGTGTGCGCCGGCCGTCTGCCGGTACCGCAGCCGACGATGTCCGCACCGCATCCACCCAACCCCAAACCCAGGGAGCACCATGTCCACCGCCAAGGAGCAGACAACCGCCAAAATACCCCAGCGGGTGATCTGGCTGGCACTGGCAGGCGCGGTGGGTGGCTTCCTGTTCGGCTTTGACTCCTCCGTGGTGAACGGCGCAGTCGACGCCATCAAGGACGAATTCGCACTCTCCGAGGCCGTCACCGGTTTCGCCGTGGCCATCGCCCTGCTGGGCTGCGCCGCGGGTGCCTTCCTCGCCGGCAAGGTCGCTGACCGCTACGGCCGCATCCCTGCCATGAAACTCGGCGCACTGCTGTTCCTGGTCAGCGCCATCGGCACCGGCTTCGCGTTCGGCGTCTGGGACCTGATTTTTTGGCGCCTGGTGGGCGGCCTCGGCATCGGCCTGGCATCGGTGATCGCGCCGGCCTATATTTCCGAGATTTCGCCGCGCCAGGTCCGCGGCCGGCTGGCCTCGCTGCAGCAGCTGGCCATCACCACCGGTATCTTCGCCGCACTCCTGTCCGACGCCCTGTTCGCCACCAGCGCCGGCGGGGCGGACCAGGCCTTCTGGCTGGGCGTCGAGGCCTGGCGCTGGATGTTCCTCGCCGCCGCTGTCCCGGCCGTGGTCTATGGCTGGATCGCCTACACCCTGCCGGAATCACCGCGGTTCCTGGTGGTCCAGGGCAAGGAAGACGAAGCCCGCCAGGTGTTTGACTCCATCGCCCCGTCCGAGGACACCGACCGGCACATCCGCGAGATCCAGGACGCGATCGAAGAGGACAAACTGGCCGGCCAGAAAGGCTCGCTCCGCGGCAAGACCTTCGGACTGCAGGCAGTGGTCTGGATCGGCATCATCCTCTCCGTCCTGCAGCAGTTCGTGGGCATCAACGTGATCTTCTACTACTCCACCACCCTGTGGAAGGCTGTCGGGTTCCAGGAGAAGGACTCGCTCACGATCTCCGTGGCCACCTCCGTCACCAACATCCTGGTGACCCTCGTGGCCATCGCCCTGGTGGACCGGATCGGCCGCCGCCCCATCCTGCTGGCCGGCTCCATCGGCATGGCGGTTTCGCTGGGCACCATGGCCGTGGCGTTCGCCTCGGCGGTTGGCTCCGGCTCCGAGATCTCCCTGCCGGGCGCCTGGGGTCCGGTTGCCCTGGTTGCAGCCAACATCTTTGTGGTCAGCTTCGGCGCGTCCTGGGGCCCGCTGGTCTGGGTGCTGCTCGGCGAGATCTTCCCGTCCCGGATCCGGGCCCGCGCCCTGGGCCTGGCCGCAGCAGCGCAGTGGGTAGCCAACTTCGCCATCACGCTCAGCTTCCCCGTGATGGCAGCCGCTTCGCTGCCGCTGACCTACGCCATGTACGCATTGTTCGCAGCGGCGTCGTTCTTCTTTGTGATGTTCAAGGTGCCCGAGACCAACGGCATGTCCCTGGAGCAGGCCGAGACGCTGTTCGTCCGCAAGGGCTCTGCCGCCTGACCCGGACGCTCTCTCACTTTCTGCAGGTTTTACCGGACCCTCTCTCACTTTCTGCAGAAAACAGCAAACCCTCTTTCACCCGACGAGGTGAAGGAGGGTTTGCTGTTCCCGGCGGCACCGCGCCCGGCTACACCAGGTGCGGCTCGTGCGCAGTCAGGTACTTCCGGCCAACCAGCGCAATGACGATGGCAGCCGCCATCGCCAGTGCCCCGGCAAAGAAGGGGACCTGCGGACCGAAATGCTCACCCAGCTGCGCGGCGGCAAACGGGGCCAGCGCCCCACCCATCCAGCGAACAAAGTTGTAGCCGGCGGAGGCCACGGGCCGCGGCGAATCAGAAACACCCATGGCGAGTTCGGTGTAGATCGTGTTGTTGATGCCCAGCAGCGCACCGGACGCAATGACAAGAACGACGACGGCGGGCACCGAGTGCCCCGCGGCCAGTCCCAGCCCGATCAGGTCCAGCATCAGGACCAGGAGGGTTCCGGCCAGGACACGGACGGCCCCGAAGCGGTTCTGCAGCAAGGGCGCCACAAACACGGAGAAGACCGCCACGGCAACGCCCCAGCCGAAGAACACTCCTCCGATCCCGTACGCGTCCATGCCGAGAATGAACGGCGTGAAGGCCAGGATGGTGAAAAAGCCGTAGTTGTAGAACAGCCCGCTGGCCGCCGTGGTGCGCAGCCCCTTGTGGCCCAGTGCCAGCAGCGGATCCCGCAGCCGGACCTTGCCTGCGGGGAGCGCAGTCTTGGGAAGCAGCACCACCAGGGCCACAAAGGCCGCGGCCATGAGCAAGGCAGTTCCGAAGAACGGTGCCCGCCACTGCCAGCCGCCCAGCAGGGCGCCCAGGAGCGGGCCGAGGGAGATACCCAGGCCGAGGGCGGCCTCGTAGAGGATGATGGCCGTGCCGGCGCCGCCGCTGGCCACCCCCACGATGACCGCCAATGCTGTGGCCACAAACAGGGCATTGCCCAGGCCCCAGCCGGCGCGGAACCCCACGAGCTGGTCAACGCTTCCCGACAGTCCCGAGAGCGAGGCGAAGACGACAATGACGGCCAGGCCAATCAGGAGGGTCTTCTTGCCGCCGATGCGCGAGGACACGAATCCTGTGATCAGCATGGCCACCGCCGTCACCAGGAAGTAGCTGGTGAAAAGCAGCGAAACCTCGCTGGGGGTTGCCTCCAGGTTGACGGCGATCGCGGGCAGGATGGGATCCACCAGCCCGATGCCCATAAAGGCGAACACCGCCGCCAGGGCCGTGGCCCACACGGCCTTGGGTTGCTTGAGCAGCGAGGCCTTTTCAGCCTCGAGCGTTGCTTCTGCCGGCAGTGTCTCTGCGAGCTGGCCATTCATGGAGATGCTCCTAAGTGAAGTGCTGGATCAGTTCTGGAGGGTGGCGTTGATCTTGTCGATGACGGGCAGGGCGGCCGCCAGGGCCGAGCGGTCAGCGTCGCTGAGGGAGCTGAGAATGCCCGCCATCACGGCGTTGCGGCTCTTGTTGGCGGCAGCGACGGCGGCCCGGCCGTCGGCGGTGAGCACCACGCGGACGGCCCTTGAGTCGTTGGGGTCGGGTTCGCGCCGGGCGAGGCCTGCCTTTTCGAGTTTGATGATCTGCTCGGTGGCGCTGGGCACCCTGACGCCCAGGTTCCGCGCGATCTCCCCCACGCGCACACCGTCGTCCAGCAGCATCTTCAGGGTGCTGAGCTGGGCTGCGCTGAGTTCGCCGTCGGAGTCGAGCCTCCGGACAAGGTACACGCTGTGGCGGAGGGCCTCGCGGAAATCGCTGGCAAGGGCCTGGAGCGAATCGTCACGTTCATTCGTAGTCATCGTTAGGCAGCCTAACAGTTAGGTTCCCTAATGGTCAAGGATCAGAGCGTCAGTTTCATGCCCTCATGGCTGGCAGCAAACCCCAGCCGCTCGTAGAACCGGTGGGCCGCCTTCCGGGATTTGTGGGTTGTCAGCTGCATCATTGAACAGCCGCGGCGCCGGGACTCGCCAATGGCCCACTGCACCATCACGTTGCCGATGCCCTGCCCGCGAAGGCTGCCCGCCACCCGCACCCCCTCGATCTGCGAGCGCCACGACCCCTGCCGCGAGATGCCGGGCAGGAAGCTCAGCTGAAACGTGGCAACCACGGGACCGTCCACTGCCCCGGCCGGCACCAACTCTCCGACCACCAGCAGGTGGGAAGGATCGGCGTCGATCGCTGCGAACGCCCGCTCGTAAGGTGCCATGTCCTCGGAACGCTCGCGGCCGGCGCCCATCGAATCATCGGCAAGCAGGCCCACAATGGCGGGGAGGTCCGCGGGTGAGGCGTGCCGGAGGCGGAAGGTCCCGCCGTCGACGTCGGAAGTCAGCAAAGGGGGCAGGGCACCTGGGTTCCGGGTCACCCCACCAGCATTCCACAGCCCTGCGGGCGTGCGTGTACGGTGGAAAAGCTGATTTTGTAACCGCCATCACCCAACCCGGCGGACCACTCGAAGGATTTTGCACATGTCTGAGCAGACCACCACGGGGCAGAGAACTGCCTCCAGCCGGGACAGCGAGCCCCACCTTTCACGTTCGCTGAGCAACCGGCACATCCAGCTTCTGGCCATCGGCGGTGCGATCGGCACCGGCCTGTTTATGGGCTCCGGCAAGACCATTTCGGTGGCCGGGCCGTCCGTGATCTTTGTGTACATGATCATCGGCTTCATGCTGTTTTTTGTGATGCGGGCCATGGGGCAGCTGCTGCTGTCCAACCTCAACTACAAGTCCTTCAGCGACTTCGCCGGCGACCTGCTGGGTCCGTGGGCCGGCTTCTTCACCGGCTGGACCTACTGGTTCTGCTGGGTGGTGACGGGCGTAGCCGATGTGATCGCGATCGCCGGCTACGCCAACGAGCTGTGGCCCGGCATCCAGCTCTGGATCCCCGGCATCGCCACCATCGTGATCCTGCTGCTGCTGAACCTGCCCACCGTGAAGGCGTTTGGTGAGACAGAGTTCTGGTTCGCACTTATCAAGATCGTGGCCATCGTGGCGCTGATCGTGGTGGGCCTGGTCATGATCTTCACCGGTTTCACCTCGGACGCCGGCACGGCCAGCTTCAGCAACCTCTGGAGCCACGGCGGATTCTTCCCCAAGGAATTCATGGGCTTCGTGGCCGGCTTCCAGATCGCCGTGTTCGCGTTTGTGGGCATCGAACTGGTGGGCACCGCCGCCGCCGAAACCAAGGACCCGGAGCACAACCTGCCCCGGGCCATCAACGCCATTCCCCTGCGCGTGATGCTCTTCTACGTTGGCGCCCTGATCATCCTCATGTCCGTCACCCCGTGGACCGAGTTCCAGGCCGGCCACAGCCCGTTTATCGGCATGTTCTCGCTGGCGGGCCTCGGCATGGCCGCGATGGTGGTCAACCTGGTGGTGCTGACGTCCGCGATGTCGTCCGCCAACTCAGGCATCTACTCCACCTCACGCATGGTCTTCGGCCTGGCCAACGACGGCGACGCCCCCAAGCTCTTCGGCCGCCTATCCAGCCGCAAGGTCCCGCAGAACGCCCTTTTCCTGTCCTGCGTGCTGCTGCTCGCCGGCGTGGCCCTGCTCTACGCGGGCAAGGACGTGGGCGTAGCCTTCGACATGGTCACCACCGTGTCCGCCGTCTGCTTTATGTTCGTATGGTCCATCATCCTGGCCAGCTACCTGGTGTTCCGGAAGCGCCGGCCCCAGCTGCACAAGGACGCCACGTTTAAGATGCCGGGTGGCATTCCGATGGTGTGGGTGGTTTTCGCCTTCTTCGCCTTCCTCGTCTGGGCACTCACCACGCAGCCGGACACGCTGACGGCGCTGCTGGTGACGCCCGTCTGGTTCGCCGTGCTGGGAGTTGCGTACGCCGTGGTCCGGAAGTCGCCGCTGCACCAGGCACGGGTGGCTGAGTGGAAGGCAATGGCCGACGCCGAAACCTCCTCGGTCTCCGCGTCCGCCTGATCCAGCTGACGCCAATGGTTCCGCCTCCGCCGCTTTTGAGGCGGTAGAGCGCAACGCACGACGCCGGCACTCGGGCGAGTGCCGGCGTCGTGATTGCAGGAGGGTTCCGGAAAAACCCGCATGATCTGCGAGAGGGTTGCCCAAAACCCGCGGGAAGTGTGAGAGCGTCTAGGCGGGGGTTTTTGCGGCTTCCGCCTGCCGCTCCTCCACCAGGGTGGAGACGGCGTCGAACAGCGGATGGTCCGGAGCGAGCCCCGTGATCCGAACCGTGGCGTCGGCCGGTGAGGACGATGCCAGGATCTGCGCGAGCTCGGTGGCCTCGGCGTCGCCGGGGTCGGTGAAGCGCAGGGCCGCGGCGATCGCGCCCAGCAGCGCTTCGGGCACTATCCCGCGCTCGGCCAGTTCGGCTGCCGGGCCGATGAACCGTTCGTGCCGGCTGAGCTTGCGCAGCGGTGCGCGCCCCACCCGGTTCACGGTGTCCGGCAGGTGCGGGTTGGAGAACCGGACCAGGATCTTGTGGACGTAGGCCTCCTGCTCGTCGTTGCTGAAGCCGTGCTTGGCCACCAGGAGCTGCTTGGTTTCCTCCAGGACTGCGCGGACGTCCTCCGCCACGTCCTGGTCGGCCATGGCGTCGGAGATCTTCTCCAGCCCGGCCTCAAAACCCAGGTACGCCGCGGAGGCGTGGCCCGTGTTGACCGTGAACAGCTTCCGTTCGATGTAGGGCGAGAGCTCGTCCACGAACGTGGCCCCCGGGATCACCGGTGCCGCGCCGCCGAACGCCGTCCGGTCGATGACCCATTCGTAGAACGTCTCCACCGTGACATCCAGGCCCTGTCCGGGTTCCTGGTTGGGCACGATCCGGTCCACGGCGGTGTTCGCGAACACCGCCGCGGAGTCGAGGGACCCGGCGGCGTTGTCCCAAAGCCCGGCGACCTCGGCGCGCAGGATGTCCGTGGCGTTAATGGCGTTCTCGCAGGCCATGACCTGCAGGGGCGCCAGCCCGGCTTCCCGCGACGCGATGCCCCTGGTGATGGCGGGCGCCACGAATTTCAGGATGTGCGGGCCCACTGCGGTGGTGACGATGTCCGCCGTCGCGATCTCCCGGACGAGTTCCGCATCCTGCGTGCCCGAGTTCAGCGCGCGGAAATTGTCAACGGTCCGCACGGTGGGGTTTTCCCCCACCTCGTGGACGTTGTAGCTGTCAGCTGCTGCCAGCTGGCCAATGAGGTCCTCGGCAACGTCCGCGAACACCACCTCATACCCGGCCTGGTGCAGCAGCAGCCCCACAAAGCCGCGGCCGATGTTTCCGGCTCCGAAATGTACTGCCTTCACTATGCGTTGACCTTTCCGAACAGCTCCAGGACTTCATCTACGGACGTTGCGGCCTCCAGCTGGGCCACCTGGGCCTTGTTGGTGAAGACCTTCGCGATCGAGGACAGGATGTGGAGGTGTTCGTTGTTGATGCCAGCCACGCCCACCACGAACTTGACCTGCTTGCCGTTCCAGTCGATGCCCTCGGGGTAGCGGATCACGGAGACGGCGGACTTCATGATGTGGTCCTTGGCTGCGTTGGTGCCGTGCGGGATGGCCAGGTAGCTGCCCATGTACGTGGACACGGACTCCTCACGCTCGTGCATTGCCGTGATGTAGCCCTCGTCCACGGCGCCGCGGGCCAGCAGGAGCCGGCCGGCTTCGTCGATCGCGTCATCGCGGGTGGTGGCGGTGCCGTTGAGGATGACGCTGTCGGCCACCAGGATGTCGGACGGCGCGACGGCGGCGGGTGCCGCGGGCGCACCGTCGCCTTGGGCGGTGTCCGCCGGAGTCTCGGCGGCGTGGGCACCATGGCCGGCGTCAGCACCGGCGTCGGACGCTTCCGGAGCGTTGCTCTTCTTGACCAGGTCAACAATCTCGTCGTATCGCGGGCTGCTCATGAAGTTGTCCACGGAGTAGTGCACCGCGCTGGACGTTGCAGGTTTGGCCCGTTCCGTCAGGTCCTGGTGCGTGATCACCACGTCGTAGGTGTCGGTCAGGTTGGCGATGGCGGCGTTGGTGACCTTGACGTCCGGGAAGCCGGCGGCCTTGATCTTGTTCCGCAGCACCGAGGCTCCCATGGCGCTGGAGCCCATGCCGGCGTCGCAGGCGAACACGATGTTCCTGACCGGTCCGGCCATCACGGCAACTCCGCCACCCGCACCGGCACCCGTCAGGGCTGAGGAGACTGAACTCTTTTTGCCCTTCATGTCCTCCATCTTCGACGTGGCGGCGCTGAGGTCGCCCTCATCGCTGTGGCGGGTGGTCTTCAGGATCACCGACGCGACGACAAAGGAAGCTGCTGTGGCGAGCAGGACCGCGAGGATCACGCCGAAATAGCTGTCGCGGGCGGTCTGGGCCAGCACCGCGATGATGGACCCGGGAGCGGACGGCGCCACGAGGCCGGAGTTGGTGATGGCCAGGGTGGCGATGCCCGTCATGCCGCCTGCAATCGCCGCCAGGATCAGCAGCGGGCGCATCAGGACGTACGGGAAGTAGATTTCGTGGATGCCGCCCAGGAAGTGGATGATCGCCGCGCCCGGGGCTGACGCCTTTGCGGCACCGCGGCCGAAGAACATGTACGCGAGCAGAATGCCCAGGCCGGGGCCGGGGTTGGCCTCCAGCAGGAACAGGATGGACTTGCCCTGCTCAAGGGACTGCTGGATGCCCAGCGGGGTGAGGACACCGTGGTTGATGGCGTTGTTCAGGAACAGCACCTTGGCGGGCTCAATGAAGATGCTGGTCAGCGGCAGCAGGCCGTTGCTGACCAGGAACTGGACCACGTTGCCGGCGGCAGTGCTGAAGGCCGTGACCAGCGGGGAGATCCCGTAGAAGCCCAGCATGGCCAGCAAACCGCCCCAGATGCCGGCGGAGAAGTTGTTTACCAGCATCTCGAAGCCGGGGCGGATCTTGCCGTCCCAGAGCGAATCGATCTTCTTCATGGTCCAGCCGCCGAGGGGGCCCATGATCATGGCACCGATGAACATCGGGATGCCGGCGCCGACGATCACGCCCATGGTGCCGATGGCGCCCACCACGCCGCCGCGGACGTCGTAGACCATCCGGCCGCCGGTGTAGGCGATCAGGAGGGGCAGGAGGTAGGTGATCATGGGGCCGACGAGGCCAACATAGGGCACACCTTCGGCGTTGGCGCCGAAGCCGCCCAATGCCGGGACGGGGATCCAGCCCTTCTCGATGAAGAGGGCCGTGATGAGGCCCCAGGCGATGAACGCCCCGATGTTGGGCATGATCATCCCGGACAGGAACGTCCCGAACTTCTGGACGCCAACCCGCACGCTGGTGCGGGGTTTTGCAACTGTCTGCGTTGCCATGTGATTTCCTAACCGTGATTCCTGCTGCTCCGCAGGATGGTCCGATATTTCGACGACGGTACTGCCTGTGCAAAAGGTGGTGCAGTGTGGCTTGGGACCTGCTAGCTGCTGGTGGAGATCCGGTGAAGCCATTCGAGGAAGAGTTTGAGTTCCGAGCTTGAGAGCTGGTCTGAGTGCGACGCCTGAAGTGCGGCATTCAGGGCAATCGCTGCCACCACCACCGAGGACTTCCCGGAGTCATCAGGACTGCCGCCGGCAGCCTGGTCCGCGGACACCGCAAAAATCATGGCGTCCCGCGTCATGGTGGACAATTCAAGGTTCCGTTCGGCGGCAGGCTCCGCAATCAGCATGAGGGTCACCCCCACGTTGGCGGCCAGGATGGACCTGGCTGCTTCCCGCGGCTGGACGTTCAGCTGGCCTGCCACTGCTGCCTTGTTCAGCATCTCCTCCATCAGGGCCTCGGCATCGGCAACGATGGCGGGGCGGCTTTCAGGACGGATATTGCCGAACATCACCAGGTACAGTTCCGGCTGGTTCAGCCCGAACTGGACGTGGTTGTCCCACATCCGCCGGATATCCTCCAGCGGGTGCCCGGACGGGGCGAAATCCCTTTCGCCCGCGACATATTCTTCAAATCCCGCGGCGACAACGGCGTCGAAAAGACCTTCCTTGTCGCCGAAGTGGTGGTACAGCGTGGGCGCGGTGACGCCTGCCAGCTGCGTGATCTGGCGGGTGGAGACCGGTGAGCCCGCAGAGTTTGCCAGCAATTCGGCCGCCGCACGCAACAGTCGCATTTTGGGGGGAAGCTGGCCATCCAAACTCATAACCGCTACCCTATCACCTATAGCATTGCTATATGAACTGAATCACATACAATTTTTTCAGGCACGTTTCGCGCCACCTGACGTAGCAGTCACGGCGCCCCCGGCATGGCGCCGGGAACCTTGGCGGGCCTGGCTATCGGCAGAGAATGAGGACCTTCAGTGCAGAACTTCCCAGGAGTTGGCGTCAGCCCCGGCCGCATCATCGGCACCGTCCGGCAGATGCCTAAACCGATCAGCGAACCCCCGGCAGGCGAACAGCTGAGTGCGGGGACCTCTGCGGAGGACGCCACGGCGGCCCTTAAGGCGGCCTCGCAGGCCGTCCACGACGAACTCAAGGCCCGGGCAGCGCACGCCACCGGAGACGGCAAGGCCGTCCTGGAAGCCACGGCGCTGATGGCCAAGGACACCATGCTGATCAAGGGCGCCGCCAAGCTCGTGGCCCGCGGCCTCTCAACCGAGCGCGCCATCTGGGAATCCGGTTCCTCCGTCTCGGAAATGCTCCATAACCTCGGCGGCTACATGGCCGAACGAGCCACCGACGTCCTGGATGTCCGCGCCCGGATTGTGGCCGCACTTCGCGGCGTCCCCGCGCCCGGCATCCCCACCTCCAGCACGCCGTTTGTGCTGGTGGCCGAGGACCTGGCCCCGGCCGACACCGCAACCCTGGACCCCAACAAGGTCCTGGCACTCGTGACCGCGGGCGGCGGGCCGCAGTCCCATACGGCCATCATCGCGCGTTCGCTGGGCCTGCCGGCCGTCGTGGCTGCCGTGGGAGTCGACGACCTCGCGGACGGCACGGAAGTGTACGTTGACGGCGCCGCGGGCAACATCACCGCCGAACCCGATGACTCGCTGCGCGCCGCAGCGGATGCCTGGGCGGCCACGGCTTCCCTGCTGGCCGAGTTCAGTGGCACGGGCACGACGGCGGACGGCCACCTGGTGCCGCTGCTCGCCAACGTCGGCGGCGGCAAGGATGCCGAGGCGGCCGCGAAACTGGGCGCCCAGGGCGTGGGCCTCTTCCGGACCGAATTCTGCTTCCTGGAGCGGGACTCCGAGCCCTCCGTGGAGGAGCAGGCCGCGGCCTACAAGAGCGTTTTTGATGCGTTCCCGGGAAAGAAGGTGGTGCTGCGTACGCTCGACGCCGGCGCCGATAAGCCGCTCCCGTTCCTGACGGACTCCACCGAGCCCAACCCGGCCCTGGGTGTCCGCGGCTACCGCACGGACTTCACCACGCCCGGCGTCCTGGACCGCCAGCTGGAGGCCATCGCCCTGGCCGAGCAGCAGTCCGAAGCAGACGTGTGGGTCATGGCTCCGATGATTTCGACGGCTGAAGAAGCCGCCCGCTTCGCTTCCATGTGCGCCGACGCCGGCATCAAGACGCCCGGGGTGATGGTGGAGGTCCCGTCCGCCGCGCTCACCGCCGAGGCCATCCTGCGCGAGGTGGGCTTCGCGAGCCTGGGCACCAACGATCTCACCCAGTACGCCATGGCCGCCGACCGCCAGCTCGGTCCGCTGGCCAACCTGAACACGCCGTGGCAGCCCGCCGTGCTGCGCCTGGTGGGGCTCACAGTGGAAGGCTCCCGCGCGGAAGGCCACAACAAACCTGTGGGCGTCTGCGGCGAGGCCGCCGCCGACCCGGCCCTCGCCGTCGTACTTACCGGGCTGGGCGTGACCACGCTGTCCATGACCGCGCGGTCCCTGGCCGCCGTGGCAGCGGTCCTGAAGACAGTGACCCTCGCCGAGGCGCAACAGCTGGCCAAGCTGGCGCTGTCCGCACCCAGTGCAACCGAAGCACGCGCCTGGGTCCGCGAAAAACTGCCGGTACTCGAAGAACTCGGACTCTGACGCGGCTCCCCCGCGCCAACACCTACCAGGAGGAACAATGCCCGAACGCATCGCCACCATCGCCAGCCGCTCCGGCCTGCACGCCCGGCCGGCCGCTCTTTTCGCCGAGGCTGCGGGCGACGTGGGAGTGGAAGTCACCATCGCCATGCAGGGCGAACCCGCGGATGAGGCACTGGATGCCTCCAGCATCCTCTCGCTGATGACGCTGGGCGCGGCCAAGGGCGACGTGGTGGTTTTGCGCGCCGAAGGGGACGGGGCCGACGCCGCGCTCGATTCCCTGGTCAAGCTCCTGGAAACGGACCTCGACGCCGAATAGGGGCCGGACGAAGTACCGTCGGGCGGATTCCTGTCAGGCGAAGTGCAGTCAGGCGGACACACCGAAGCCGTCTGCGGCGCGGACCCAGCCGCTGATCGCTGCGGCGGTGGCCTGCGTTGCCGTGTGCTGCAGGACGTGGCCCGCCCCGGGGACCTCCGCGAAGCTGCCTTGCTGCGCCAGCGCGGCGAGGCGTTCGCACCACGGGCGGCGTCCCACCGGGTCACTGCTTCCGCGCATCACCAGCACGGGCTGGCTGACGCCCTGGATCCGGGAGTCGAGGGGATATCCCATCATGACGGGCAGCTGGGTCAGGTACCAGCGCGGACCGGCCCGGAAATAATCCCTGAAGACGATGGCGTTCGAGGACAGCGATTCGCTGAACATGGCATCACGGGTCAGCGCCAGCGCCTGGAGCGGCACGGACTTCCTGGTGCTGTCCACCACCGGACCCATCAGGACCAGGCCGGCCACCAGCCCAGGCTCCTGGAGGGCAAGCTCCACCGCGTACTGGGTGCCCATGGAGTGCCCGATCACCACGCAGGACCGGACTCCGGCGTCGGCCAGCACGCTTTTCACAAATGCCGCGTACTCCCCCACGGCCACCTGGCGGCCTGGCCGCGGGGCGTCACCGAAGCCGGGCAGGTCGAAAGTGTAGACGTCCGCCTCCGAGGCCAGCTCGCGGTGCAGCCGTGCGAAATAGCGGTGCGAGACGCCGATGCCGTGCAGCAGCACGTATGTGCGGCGGCTGCCGCTCCTGCTGTCGCGCGGCGGCGCCGAGGCATAGACCCGCCCGGTCAGGCCGCCCGACGTCACGTCCCGGCCATCACCAAGTTTCATCAGGCGAGCTTACCGCCGCTGCTTCGGCAGGACAGGGTTAGGCTGTTGCCCATGGCACTGATAGCTCCCCGGATGACCGCCGGCCTGCCGGTTGAGGATGCAGAGAAACTGCAGCGCGCGCTGGAGGGCAGCCATGACATCACTGTTTTTGTGGACGGCACCGTCCACCGGCTGCCTCCGCAGGCGCGGGACGCCGTCGTTGATCTGCTCGGCCGCTTCAGCCGCGGCGAGGCAGTGGCCGTCAGCAGCGTGGAGGAAGTGCTCACTACTTCCCAGGCGGCGGAGCTTGCCGGAATCTCCCACACCTTCCTGCGCAACATGACCGACCGCGGCGAAATACCGGTGGAGTACCGCGGCACGCACCGCAGGATCAGGCGGGCGGCGATCACGGCCTGGCTGGACCAGCAACGGAAGACGGAGCAGGCGAAGCAGCGGGCAAGCGAAAATGACGGTTCCGCCGCCGCTGAATGACGGAGTGATAAGGATCAAGCAACGATCTCGGCCAGGCCTTAAAACAGGCAAGCGACCGGGGTTAGGCTTGAATTGTGGCGAAATTCAGAGGGTTGCACGTGGTGGCGGGCATTGCCGCCATGCTGGTTGCCGCCATGCTGGGATCAGCCATGCGGCTGAATAACACCGCCGTGGTGATGTCCAGCTGCGTGGTGTTCGTGGCCGTTGCCATGTGGGCCGACAGTGCCATCGCCAAGCGCCGCCGCGAAGCGTCGAACCTGTCCGAAACCCTGACCCTGCAGCAGGCAGCCTCCCTTGACCAGGCCACCTCCCTGGAACCCGGCCACGAAGCAGCTCCGGCCACCCGCCAGGACATTCCACCACGCGGCGCCCAGGACCAGTCCCTGGCACCCGGGGAGCCGTCCAAGCATGAGGGAAACGCCGCTTAGTTCCGGGGCCCCTCAGTCCTGGGTCCCTAAATCCTGGGCCGTGCCGCCCAACGGCGCATTTTCAGGGCGGCATGCAGCTCAAGCCGGGGCATACCCTTGAGCGGGTCCACCCCGAGCAGGGCGCGGATGCGGCCCAGCCGGTTGTAGATGCTGCTGCGGTGCAGATGAAGTTTGGTGGCCACGTCCTGCACGGCCCCGTCGTTGTCATACAGCAGCTCCAGGACAGGAATGAGTTCACCGTTCCGGTCATGGTCCTCCAGGATCCGGAAGTAGACCGACCCGGAATCCGCCCAGGCGCCCGCACCGCCGCCGGCCGAAGCCAGCAGCTGGTAAACCCCGGTGGCCCGGCAGTCCACCAGCTCACCCAACTGCGGATCCACCGCTGCGGCCTGGGCTGCCTGCTTGGATTGCCGGTACGCCTCGGCGAAATCACGGGTCCTGGCGAAGCCCTCGCTGATTCCCAGGATGATGCGGTGCACCGGGCGGCCGGAGCGTTTGGCCAGTTCCAGCTGATAGTGGACCAGCACCTGGGCGTGGTTGGCCCGACCGGTGGACTCCTTGAACAACACCACCGAATGCGTTTCGGTGCCCGCACTGAACAGGGCCACGTCCACCCCGATCGTGGCCTGCAGGGCTGCCGACCGGTGGATCAGCGTGGACGCGATGGGGTCCGGCCCTCCGGCCCAGCCGTCGGCGTCCAGGACCGTGACCATCTGCCACGGCCCTTTGCCCTGGATCTCCTTCCATCCCGCAATGGCCGCCGCGGCGTTGGCCTCGCCGGAACAGGCCGCCAGGAATTCCCGCTCACGGCCGCGGCGGAACTCCGATTCAGCAGTGTTGGAGTCCAGCAGGAGCCCGGAGAGCAGCTCGATCTCGTGGTTCACCTCCGGCAACTGGGTGAGGATCGCCGTCGGGTTTTCCTCTGCCGAGTCCTGCTGGACCCACAGATAACCCACCCGGAAGCCGCGCACCATCAGCGGGACACAGACGCGGCCCAGCATGCCAAGCTCCGGGTTGGCGGGGATGACGACGGGGCGGACCGCCGTGGCGATGCCGTGTGACAGCTGCCAGGCGCTGACGTCCACGGGGACGCGTTTGCTCAACAGGAAGTTGACCCGGACCCGGTCAGCGTGGGACTGGTTGGAGCTGTAGGCGAGCAGCAGGCCGTCCAGGTCCTCCAGCGAAAGTCCCCGCCCAAGCTTCTGCGCCACCCCCTCCACAAGCTGTTCCACATCCTGCTGCTGCATGGGCCAACAGTACTGCTGTGGCGGGCGATACCGCGAACGGACACGAGGCGACACCTGACGCTTGCACGCTGGACAAATGTCGAGAAGGCTTTCCTGAAATCCGCGGAATGGCGGGCTAGGGGTGGCGGCGGCTTCCCGGATTTATGTCGCCTGCCTCACAACCGGATTTATTCTGGAATCACAACTTCCCCCGCAATACAAGGGCCTTTCGGGCCCGTGAAAATGGAGCCCAGAATGATCATCGGTGTCCCCAAAGAGATCAAAAACAACGAATTCCGCGTGGCCATCACCGCGGCAGGCGTCAACGAATTCCGCACCCACGGCCACGCGGTCCTGGTGGAGCGCGGCGCGGGCCTGGGCTCCGGCATCACGGATGAGGAATACGCGATCGCCGGTGCCGAGATCGTCGCCGACGCCGACGACGTCTGGGCACGCGCCGACATGGTCATGAAGGTCAAGGAACCCATCAAGGCGGAATACCACCGCTTCCGCAAGGGCCTGATCCTCTTCACCTACCTCCATCTTGCAGCCGAGCCCGAACTGACCCGGGAACTGATCAACTCCGGCGTCACGGCCATCGCCTACGAAACCGTCCAGGAAGGCCGCACCCTTCCGTTGCTGGCCCCGATGTCCGAGGTCGCCGGCCGCCTCTCCGTCCAGGTGGGCGCCACCTCCCTCATGGCCCCTGCGGGCGGCAAAGGTGTGCTGCTCGGCGGCGTTCCGGGCGTCCGTCCCGCGAAGGTCGTGGTCCTGGGCGCCGGCGTGGCAGGCACCAACGCTGCAGCCATGGCACTGGGCCTCGGTGCTGACGTCACCATCCTGGACATCAACATCAACCGGCTCCGCGAGCTGGACGCCCAGTACCAGGGCCGCCTGAAGACCGTGGCCTCCAACAAGTACGAGATCGAAAAGTCCGTGGTGGATGCCGACCTGGTCATCGGTTCCGTCCTGATTCCGGGCGCCAAGGCACCCAAGCTGGTCAGCAACGAACTCGTGGCCCGCATGAAGCCCGGCTCCGTGCTGGTGGACATCGCCGTGGACCAGGGCGGCTGCTTCGAAGACACCCACCCCACCACGCACCAGGAACCCACGTACAAGGTCCACAACACGATCTTCTACTGCGTCGCCAACATGCCGGGCGCCGTCCCCAACACGTCCACCTACGCCCTGACCAACGTCACCCTGAGGTACGCCGTCTCCTTGGCCAACCTTGGCGTCAAGGCAGCCTTCGACCGGGACCCCGCCCTCGCAGCCGGCCTCAACATCGCAGCCGGCCACGTGGCGCACCACTCCGTATCCGAGGCACACAACCTGCCGCTCGTAGCGGACTGGCACGAACTGGTCTCCGCGTAAGGCTTGATCCGTCCGCTGCGCTGGACGACACACATCCTCGGCGTGCTGCTCCTCCGTCGCTCTGACGCACGCTGCCGGATGTCTGTCGTCCAGCGTTCGTGCTTAAGCCCTTTCAGAAGCCAGGGCGGGTTCTAGCGGTCGTTGCAACACCCAGAATTTTTGGGAGTTGCAACGACCGTGTCGTTTTTAACGAAAGAAGCTGTCGGCCGGAGGAAATATACGCCGGAGCAGAAGGCGCAGTTCTTTTCCG
>NZ_SIHX01000019.1 GCF_004320525.1 Arthrobacter sp. S39 | reverse complement strand
TGTGTGAGAGGCCCCCAGCCAGACCACTGGGTTGATAGGCCGGATGTGGAAGCGAGGACTAACGACTCGTGAAGCTGACCGGTACTAATAGGCCGATAACTTACACCACACACCAATGCGTGAACGGATTTCAAAAGACGTTCACACCAAAGCACTGGTAAAAAGAAACAAGACTGCTTGCGTCCACTATGTGGTTCCCAAACAACAAACCCACGTTTGTTGCACAGGAACCGAACAACTGAATAACAACACCACAATGTTGTAACCACAGATTTCCCACACACACCCCAGGGGTGTGTGACGGGTAGAAGGGTTACGGCGGTCATAGCGTGGGGGAAACGCCCGGTCCCATTCCGAACCCGGAAGCTAAGACCCACAGCGCCGATGGTACTGCACCCGGGAGGGTGTGGGAGAGTAGGTCACCGCCGGAACATCATTAGGTCGAGAGCCTCCAGACACAGTCTGGAGGCTCTCCCACTTTAACCACGCACCCACAAACACCACCCCACCCAGGACCCCCTCGCACATCCCGCAGGCTTCCGGCGGATCCTCTCTCACCACCCGCAACAAGCCCACCCGCCGTCGTAAGTGACAGAGCAACCACCCAAAACCCGCAACAACTGCGAGAGCGTCCGTGAAAAACCCGCAACAACTGCGAGAGCGTCCTGGGGGAGAACGCATGAGACGCCGGGGAGCGTCCGCTGTGGGCGCAATTCCCCGAAAAATCCCCTAATATCTGGTGATTTTAGTCAAAAAGTCGCGGAAACACGCGGAATTTGCGGTCCTCGTCGGCCCAAGCTGGTAAGTTTTCGAACAGTGGCTTGTACGCATGCCGCGTGCAGGCTCCAGAAATCATGACCGTCCAGGAGGACATCAATGGCTAAGAACCGTAGTGAACTTGTTTCAGAGGTAGCAGGCAAGGCCGGCACCAGCCAGGCAGCCGTCAACTCCGTCCTCGACGCACTGTTCGAGGTCTTCGAGACCTCTGTCGCCGCCGGCGAGAAGATCACCATCCCGGGCTGGCTCGCAGTCGAGCGCACCGACCGTGCAGCACGCACCGGCCGCAACCCGCAGACGGGCGAGACCATCCAGATCGCAGCCGGCCACAGCGTCAAGCTGACCGCTGGTTCCAAGCTGAAGGCTGCAGTCGCCAAGAAGAAGTAATCTTCTTCAACAGCAGCAGTGGAGCGGCAACCTGAGGGTTGCCGCTCCACTGCTTTAAGCCGATTCGCCGCCTCGGCACGCGTAGCGGACAATGGATAGGTGCCTTCCGCAGCAAAATCCCGTTCCACCGCACCCCAGCCAGCACCCGACAAGGGAGCGTCTGGACGGCTGGCCGGTGCCATGGGGATTTCCCGGCCGTGGCAGCTCGCCGGTCTCGCGGCGCTGCTCCTGGGGCTGACCGCGGCACTCCTCTTTTCAGGGGCGGCTGCGGCGCGTGAAGTCTCCGACCCCGGTGCGCTGGTCCGCTGGGGGCTCCCCATCAGCAAAGCCATCCACAACGTCGCCCTGGCGACGGTGGTGGGCGGCCTGATCTTCGCCGTCGGCATCCTGCCCCGGAGCGCCACCCGGCGTTCCAAAGACGACGACGGCCCGGAACACCCTGCCTTCTCCCGCGCTTTGGCCGTGGCAGCTGCAGCCGGCGCGGCGTGGACCCTGTCAGCCATCGCCGTCCTGGTGCTTACCTACTCAGACGTCGCCGGGCAGGGCATCTCCGGGGACGCAGAGTTCACCCAGGCGCTCGTCTACTTCATGACGGACATCGAGACCGGGCGGGCCTGGCTAGCCGTCACCATCATCGCGGCCGTTGTCACCACCGCCCTCTTCGGGGTGCGGTCGCTTGGGGGGCTCGCGCTCACCCTGGTCCTGGCGCTTGCCGGACTGGTGCCCGCCGCGCTGATCGGCCACTCCTCCAGCTCCTCCGACCACGAAGGCGCCATCAACTCCCTGGGCCTCCACCTCGTAGGCGTCAGTGCCTGGGTGGGCGGGATCATCCTGCTGGCCCTCCTTTCGGGGATCCTGACCGCCTCCAAGCCCGGCACGGCAGCAGACATCACCGAAGCCACCCTGCGAAGGTTCTCCGCACTCGCGGGCTTCGCGTTCGTCCTGGTCTTTGCCTCCGGCGTCATCAACGCCAGCATCCGCATCACCAACTGGGCTGACCTCGTCGGCTCCGCCTACGGCCAGCTGATCCTGGTGAAGACCGCCGCCACCCTGGTCCTGGGCGGCATCGGCTTTATGCACCGGCAATGGGTGATCCCGCAGCTGGGCCGCAAGGGCTCAGCGTTCTCCTCCCGCCGGGTCCTGTGGCAGCTGGTGGTGGTGGAGCTCCTCATCATGGGTGCCACGTCCGGCGTGGCCGTCGCGCTGAGCCGTTCCGCCCCGCCGCAGCCCACCACGTTCGCGCCGGACGCATCTCCGGCCTTCATCCTCTCCGGTTACGAGCTGCCGCCGGAGCTGACTCCCGAGCGCTGGCTGACGGAGTGGCGGCTGGACTGGCTGTGGATCGCTGTCGCCGTCTTTGGGCTGGTCTCATACTTCCTCGGCGTCACCAAGGTGCTGCGCCGGGGAGATAAGTGGCAGTGGTTCCGCACCGTGAACTGGGTCATCGGCTTGCTGGTGCTGACCTTCATCACGTCCGGGCCGCCGTCGGTCTACGGCCGTGTCCTGTTCTCCGCGCACATGGTGGACCACATGGCCCTGACCATGGTGGCGCCCATCTTCCTGGTGCTCGGCGCCCCCGTGACCCTGGCGCTCCGTGCCCTGCCGGCCCGCGGTGACGGATCCCGCGGCCTGCGTGAGTGGCTGCTGGTGTTTGTGCACTCCAAGTTCTCGCAGCTGGTGACCCACCCCATTTTCGCGGCCGGCAACTTCGCCGGTTCGATCGTGCTGTTCTACTACTCGGATGCGTTCGGGTTTGCGATGCGCGAGCACGTGGGGCACGAGCTGATGAACCTGCACTTCGCCCTGACGGGTTACATCTTTGTGTTGAGCATGATCGGCACGGACCCGCTGCCCCGCCGCGCGCCGTACCCCATGCGGCTGGTGCTCCTCCTGGCCACCATGGGCTTCCACGCGTTCTTCGGCGTGGCCATCATGGGCGGCACCAACCTCCTGGCCGCCGACTACTTCGGCAACCTCGGCCGGGCCTGGGGGCCGTCGGCACTGCTGGACCAGCAGATGGGCGGCGCGGTGGCCTGGGGCATCGGCGAAGTGCCCACGCTCCTGGTGGCGATCGGCGTCGCCGTGATGTGGTCCCGCTCCGATGCGCGCGAGTCCAAGCGCACGGACCGCGCGGCGGACAGGAATAACGACGCCGATCTGACCGCTTACAACGATATGTTTGCCAAATTGGCCGAACGCGACGCCAAGCTGGCTGAACGCAACAAGCTGGAAGGACGCTGATGAGCGAAACAGTACGCACCCAACTCCGGGTCCGCGCCTCCGAACTGGTGGGCCGCAACTGGTTGAATACCGGCGGCAAATCGCTGGACCTGGAAGCGCTGCGCGGCAAGATCGTGCTTCTGGACTTCTGGACGTTCTGCTGCATCAACTGCCTCCACGTCCTGGACGAGCTGCGCCCGCTGGAGGAACAGTACTCCGACGTCCTGGTCACCGTGGGCGTCCACTCGCCCAAGTTCGAGCACGAAGCCGACCCCGTGGCCCTGGCCGCCGCCGTGGAACGCTACGAGATCCACCACCCGGTCCTGGACGATCCCGAGCTTGAGACCTGGAAGGCGTACACCGCGCGCGCCTGGCCCACGCTGGTGGTCATCGACCCCGAGGGCTACATCGTGGCGCACCTGTCCGGTGAAGGGCACGCCGACGGCCTGGCCGTGCTCATCCCCGAACTGATCGCCGAGCACGAGGCCAAGGGCACCCTGCACCGCGGCTCCGGCCCCTACGTTGCTCCGGAGGCCACGTCGGGCACGCTGCGGTTCCCCGGCAAGGCGCTGTTCCTTCCTGCCGGACGCGGGTCGGCTCCCAGCGGCGGAGCGGATGCAGGAGCGTCCGACGGCGGCACTTCACCGGGTGCCGCGGCCCGCGGTTCCTGGCTGGTCACCGACACCGGCCACCACCGCCTGGTGGAGCTGGGTACCGACTTCGAAACCGTCCTGGCGACCTTCGGCACGGGCACCAAGGGCCATGTTGATGGCCCCGCCGGCGCCTCCGCCGATCACATACAGGCAACCGCACAGTTCAACGAGCCGCAGGGCCTGGTGCTGCTCCCGGAAGATGTGGCAGCCAAGGTGGGTTACGACGTCGTCATTGCCGACTCCGTCAACCACCGCCTCCGCGGGCTGTCGCTGCGCGACGGAAATTCCACCACCCTCGTCGGCAATGGCGTCCAGCGGCTGCTGGAAACGGGGCCTGCCCGCGTTGACGAGGACGCCGCCGGCTTCACGGGCCTCCTGAGCGAGCACCCGCTTGAGGTCTCCCTGAGCTCCCCGTGGGACGTGGTCTGGTCCCGCAAGCTCAACGCCGTGGTGATCGCCATGGCCGGCACGCACCAGATCTTCAGCTTCGACCCGCTGACCGGTGCTGTTTCCATCGCAGCCGGCAACGGCCTCGAAGGGCTGCTGGACGGCAACGCACACGAGGCCTGGTTCGCCCAGCCCTCCGGCCTCGCCGAAGACGCGGACGGCAACATCTGGGTGGCTGACTCCGAGACGTCCGCCCTCCGGAAGCTGGTGATTGACGACGGCGGCACGGTCACCGTGGAGTCGGCCGTCGGCAAGGGGCTGTTCGACTTCGGCTTCCGTGACGGCGCCGCGTCCGAGGCACGCCTGCAGCACCCGCTGGGCGTCACGGTCCTGCCAGACGGCTCGGTGGCTATCGCCGACACCTACAACGGTGCCGTCCGCCGCTACGACCCTGCCACGAAGACCGTGTCCACGCTGGCGCGGGGACTCTCTGAACCCTCCGACGTCATTGTGGACCACACCCAGGCCGCGGGCTCTGAGCCGCTGCTGGTGGTGGTGGAGGCCAACAAGCACCAGCTGGTCTACGTGCCGATCCCCAAGGAAGCCCAGCAGGTGGACGAGGGCGCGGTGCAGACCCACCGGCCCAAGAGCCCGGTTGCGCCCGGCCTCCTGGAGCTCAAGGTCCGCTTCACCGCACCCACCGGCCAGAAGCTCGACGACCGCTGGGGAGACCCCACCCAGCTGAAGATCTCCTCCACCCCGCCCGAGCTGCTCGTGGCCGGCGGCGGGACATCCGTGGGGCTGCTCCGGACGCTGGAGCTCTCGGCTGACATTCCCGAGGGCATCCTGCACATTACGGCGCGCGCTGCGGCCTGCGACGGACCCGAGACCGAGGACGGCGAAATCCCCGACCACGCCGCCTGCCACCTGTACCAGCAGGACTGGGGCATTCCCGTGCTGCTGCAGGCCGACGGCGACACCGAGCTGGTCCTGGACCTCCGCGGCATGGACTGAGCGCCGCCGTCGTGCTTTAGCGCTTTAGACAAAAGGCTGCCTCCCGGGACTTTGCGTCACGGGAGGCAGCCTTTTGAGTTCCCGGCCGCCGCCGGGCGCGGATTTCCGGGGTCCACGCCGCGGTCCGGCACCGAAACCGTGCCTGGCGTGACGCCGAGTAGGGCCGGTGCGGCAGGCGCAGGCGCAGCCTAGTAGCTCAGGAGCGGGGTGACTTTTATGGTGTCGCCGGCAACGTCCAGGCGGGTGGTGAAGCTGAAGTCCACCTCTTCATTGAGCGGGAAGTTCGTGCCCGTGAAGGAGTTCTGCTGGACCGCTTCCACCCGGGCTTTGCCGTCAAGCGGCGCCACCACCCAGCGGCCGCCGAAGGGCTCGATGGAGATTTCCGGGTATTCGGTGATGCTCCACTTGATGGTGCCGTCGTACACGGTGTTGTTGCTTGCGTAGTAGAACGGGCAGTCCGGCTGGAGTTTCTGCTGTTTCTGGGCCTCGGCGGCACAGGTGTCCAGGAACTCCTTGACCTTCGCCCCCACGTCTTTCCGGAGATCCTGGGTGGCCTGGGTCAGCAGGTTCAGCGGCGCGACAGGGATGCTGCTGGTGGTGACCGTGGCACGCGTGGAGGGCGCGGCAAAGTACTCGCCGTTCAGGGACGCCTCGTACTCGCCGGGGTAGAAGACGGCGAAGGAGTTGCGGCCGTTGGGCATGTTGACCGGCACACCGTTCACGGTCGCCTCGCTGGCGTTCACCACGGTGATGTCCACGGTGGGCAGCCGAGAGGGCACAAAGGCCCAGGTATTGAAGAAAAGCCACTCGGTGCCGGTCTTCTCCAGGATGAATTCGGAGCGCAGCCGGCTGCCGTCGATGGTGTATTCCATCGGCACCATGACCTGGTTGCGGGGACGTTCTTCGGCGTCGCCGATCTTGACGTTGGCAAACCGCGAGGCTGCTGTCTGCAGGGCTGTTCCGTCCAGCATGGCGGCGTTGGCCTGCGGCACTGAGGCGCGCAGCAGGCCCAGTGCCTTGCCGCCGTCGCCGCTGTGCAGGGCGTCCAGATACTCGCGTACAGGCTGCTGCGGACTGGCCACCGTGTTGTTCACGAGGTTCACCGCCACGATGGCCCCGGCCACGGCGAGCATGAGGCCCAACAGCCACCCGGCCGCGATCCTCACCAACGCTTGACTCATCTGCACGTCCCCCACGTTACCTGCAAGCCCGCAGATTCCCGGTGCCGGGGCCCCCCGGCGTGACGCGGAGTTGCCGCTTTTCCAGCGCCCGACGGCGGCACCCGGGCCCCTGGAACATCGTCAGTTTGTGCCTAGCGGCGGCGCCGGGACGACGTGCCGAACACGCCTCGGAGGAGTTCCCTGCCGAGCTGGGTGCCCATGGAGCGGACCATGCTTTTCAGTCCGCCGCCGAGTGCCCCGCCGAGGGCTCCGGCGAGGTCGCCCACCATGTCGCCGCCCGCCGGGGCGGACCGTTCCGGGGCACGCGGGGCGCGCCGTGCATCGACGCTCTCCGGAGCAGGAAACGGGGCCGGTGCCGGACGGCTGCTGGGCCGGCCCAGGATTTCCTCCTCGATCCTGCGCGCCTCGGCGTCGAGATCGGCCTGGCTGGAAGTCCCGGCCGAGGTGGAGCCGCCGGGAACAGGCGGTTCGCCCGGAGCGGCCTGCCCGGTGGGCGCCGCAGCCTTCCCGGTGAGCTTTTCGTAGGCGGAGACGTTGTCCACGGCGGTTCCGTATTTGGCCAGCAACGCCGAGCCGGCCACCGTGCTTTTGACCAGCTCATCCGAGCTGGGACCCATCACGGACTCGGGCGCGCGGAGCCGGGTGTGCGCCACGGGAGTGGGGGCACCCTTCTCGTTCATAACCGTAATGACAGCTTCGCCGATCCCCGCGGAGGTCAGGGTTTCCTCGAGGTCGTAGTCGCTGACCGGGAACGTGGAGACTGTGGCCTTGAGTGCCTTTGCGTCCTCCGGGGTGAAGGCACGCAAGGCATGCTGGACGCGGTTGGCCAGCTGGCCGAGGACGTCCGACGGAACATCCTTGGGCGTCTGGGTGACGAAGAAGATGCCCACGCCCTTGGACCGGATGAGCCGGACCGTGGTGGTGATGGCGTCCAGGAATGCCTTGGACGCGCCGTTGAACAGCAGGTGGGCCTCGTCCAGGAAGAACACCAGTTTGGGCTTGTCCAGGTCGCCGGCCTCGGGCAGGTCCTCGAAGAGGTCGGCCAGCAGCCACATCAGGAACGTGGAGAACAGCATGGGCTTGGTCTGCAGGGTGGGCAGTTCCAGGCAGGTGATCACGCCGCGGCCGTCCGGCGCCGTGCGGAGCAGTTCGGCGGTGTCGAATTCGGGCTCGCCGAAGAACCGTTCGAGCCCTTGCGCTTCCAGGTTCACGAGCTCCCGCAGGATGACGCCGGCGGTGGCCTTGGACAGGCCGCCCAGTTCGGCGAGTTCGTCCTTGCCCTCGGCCGAGGTCAGGAACTGGATGACCGAGCGGAGGTCCTTCAGGTCGATGAGTTCCAGGTTGTTCTTGTCCGCGAAGTGGAAGACCAGCTGCAGGCTGGACTCCTGGGTGTCGTTGAGCTCCATCACCCTGGACAGCAGGATAGGGCCAAACGAGGTGATGGTGGCGCGGACGGGTACGCCATTGCCGTCGCCGCCCAGGGCCAGGAACTCCACCGGGAACGTCTTGCCGGACCACGCCTGGCCGATGCTCTCGGTGCGCGCCGTGAGCTTCTCGCTGCCGGCAGCAGCCGTGGCCAGGCCGGAGAGGTCGCCCTTGATGTCGGCAAGGAACACGGGAACGCCTGCGGTGGACAGCTGCTCTGCCATCATGTGCAGGGTCACGGTCTTGCCCGTGCCGGTGGCGCCGGCCACCAGGCCGTGCCGGTTCATCATGGCCAGCGGCAGCCGGACCTGGGCTTCCTTGTGGAGTTCGCCGTCAATGATGGCGGCACCGAGCTCGATGGTGGCACCTTCCAGGGTGTAGCCCTTCTGGATGGTGGCGAGTTTCTCTGCGGTGGTTTTGATGGCCATGCCGCTAGCTTAGCGGCGGACCCGGGAGATTCTTGGTGAATGCCAGCGACTTTATGGTCTCCGGATCGGCCTCCACGTCGAACTGCGGCTCATACCCGGTGGTGAGGTACAGGTGCTTGGCTTCTGGCTGCCGCGGACCGGTGGTGAGGTAGATCCGCCGGTAGCCGCGGAGGGCGGCAAGCCGCTCCAGCTCGGTGAGGACCACGCGGGCCAGCCCCCGGCGGCGGTGTGCCGAGTGCGTCCAGATGCGCTTGAACTCCGCGGTGTCCGCGTCGTACCGGCGGAAAGCGCCGCCGGCCACGGATTCGCCGTTTTCCTGGATCATCAGCAGCGCCCCGCCCGGGCCCTCGAATTCCGCCGCCGGGTACCGGTTGAGTTCCTCGGCGGCGGCACCGCGGCCAAAGAGGTCGCCGTACCGGGAGTCGTATTCCGCCGCCAGCTCGTCCAGGAGCGGGCGCACCCGCGGATCGTGCATGGGCAGGTTCAGCACGGTCAGCGCCGCGCGGTTGAGGGGCGTTTTGGTTTCCACTTCAGGCCTTTCCGACGGCGGCTGGCTGGGCGGTTGCGGCGGCTCCGGATGGGCGGGTGGCAGCATGGGCGGGCTGGGATGCGACGGCGGCGTCAGCAGAAGGGGCGGCCGGATGCAGCCCGGCGGCGACGGTGAGGATGTGCCTGGCCAGTGCGTCGTTCTCGCGGAACGGTGCGGCGTTGGTGCCCGGCCGGGCGAAGGCTCCGGCTCCCCAGCCCGAGGTGCCCGGGCCGATGCCGAAGATCCGGTCCTGGGCCCGGCCCTGGGCGTCCACCAGCTGGTGCTTCCCGGACACCAGGAGCTTGCCGGTGGAGTGGATGCCGTCAGCGGTGAGGAGCTGCTGCTCGGTTCCGAGCCCCGCGGTGTGCACCGACTGGAGTGCCGGGTTCAGCGACCGGGCCACTGACGTTGCCGGCAGCCGGGCCTCGATGAAGGCCTTGGCCCGGACAGCCACGCCCGACTGCGCCGACGTTGCCACGAACTCGCCGGTGGAATCGTCCGTGTCCACGGAGACCTCCGGGCCCAGGAAGTCCAGGAGCCCGGCACGGTGGAGGGCCAGCATCTCCCGCAGCCGCCGCGGGGGCGGTCCGGAGTCCACGAAGCTGAAGAATCCGTGCCACCAGCCGTGCACGGTCTGCTGCGAGCGGGCATTGAGCCGTTCCGCCGGAACAAGCCGGCCCAGGTCCATGTACACCTTCAGGAGCGCCACGAACAGGGCCATCGTTTCGGGGTGGTCGGGCCCGTCGCGCAGGACGAGGTCATCTTCGATGTACTCCGCCACCGCGTCCTGCACCGCGGCATGGCCTGCGAAGGACTGGCCGGCGAAGGGCCGGTCCAGGCGCTCCAGGTCCAGGTGCAGGCGGGTGTCCGGGACGAAGGCGGCCACCAGGTCCTCGCGGGCCGCGCTGTACCAGTCGAGCGCCGCGAACCGTCCGGAAAATTCGTCCCAGCCGGTGCTGACCCGCTCCGGGCTGCCGGTGAAGAGTTCACGGTAGTAGCCGTAGCCGGCTTCCTTGGCGATCAGCGGCCAGAGGTGGCTGCGGAAGTCGAGTTCGGCGTTCAGGTCCAGGAGGCTGTCCACGGCGTCGCGGGTGAAGAACCGGAGCTCACCCGGGGCCTCGCCGCGCAGGGCAGAGGACACTTTGGAGTGGTAGGGCACACCGCGCCGCGACCCGGCCAGCAGCCTCGGTTCCCGGCCCGACGCAACGTACTGCAGGCCGCCGTCGTGAGTTTCCTCAAAACGGCCGCCGCGCCCTTCCGTGAGGAGGACCAGCAGGTCAACGAACGCCAGCCCCATGCCGGCGACGATCACGTCCTGGCCGGGGGCGAGGGGTGAATAGTCGACGTCGGTGGTGTAGCTGGGTGCCGCGTGGAAGCCGCCGTGCCGGGCGGCGAAGCCGGACCAGGCCTCCGAGGCGGCGTCCGGCCGCGAGTCCGTGTGGCCCAGCGCGGTGACCACGACGTCGGCCCGCACCTCGCCGCCGTTGGCCAGCCGCACGAGGTGCGTGCCGGCGTCGGACGCGGTATGGGAGGAACCGGCGGCGCGCCCGACGGCGACGGCGGTGGTGCGGTGGACGGTGACATTCCCGCCGAGTGCCGTCACGGCCCGGCGGAAGAACCACTCGAGGTACTGGCTTTGCAGCTGCCGGGTGGGGAAGGTGCCGCCGGTGAGGGTGCGCAGCTGCTCCCGGATGGCGAGCGGGAAGTCCGGAACGTCCGTGATGGATCCGTCGAGGACGCCGGCGGCCCACCCGGCGAGACCGGGCCCGTCCGCGGCAGGTCCTTTGCAGGCCACCGAGGAGTCGGTGAACATGGTCACGTCCGCCGCTGCCGAGTTGAGCATCAGGCCCGGGTGCTGGTCGTAGCGCCAGATCCTGCCGGAGCCCGGCTCGTACGGCTCCACCACATGGATATCCAGGGGGCCGGAGAAAAGAGCGCACCGGTTTGCTGCCAGCCGCTCCAGGACGCCCGCAGCCCGCGGACCGCCGCCGATAAAGGCGACGGAAGTGGCGTTGGCTGGCATGGGGGCTCCTGACGGGACGCTGATACGGCGGGTGGCTGTTGAGGCTGGACGGGTGGTTGAGTGCCCATGCTAGGCAGCCTTGACGGCGCCGGTCGACGGGCCGGTAATGCCCGTTAACTCCGCGTCACAAGGCGTCAAGGGGCGCAAAAAACCGACTCATGACGCCGTGCGAACTCCAGTGAAGTTATGCAACTTGGCGCCTTGCTGCCCCTTTCCCGGCCCGCCTAGATTTGCAGCCAGCGGCCCTGAGTGTTCCGGTCCTGCGACGAAAGTCCGACGCATAACAACCAGTGAAGAAGCGAGGTGGCGCATGAGTTCAGCAGTAACCAAAGTGACCCAGCCGGCAGAGTCAGAAGCAGCACGGCAGGCCCCCGAACCGGCGTCCACCGAACCGGCGACCACCGGGCCGGCGACCACCGGAAACGGCCAGGGTACGGATGGCCCGTCCGGCGCCACCCCGGGACCACGCGGTCCCGCCACCGACTACTCCGGCTACCCGCTGGTGGCCGCGAAGCATCCGTGGCGCTGGGTGGGAACGGCGGCTGTAGCGCTCGGCGTGGCCGCGGTGGCCTGGTCCCTGGCCACCAACCCGCGCTGGGAATGGGGCGTGGTGGCGCAGTGGTTCACCGCCCAGTCCGTCATCAACGGGCTCCTGGAGACGCTGAAGCTGACCGCCATTTCCGGGCTGCTGGGGTTTGTGCTGGGCTTCATCCTGGCGCTGATGCGGCTGTCCGCGTCGCCGCTGCTGGTTTCGGTGTCCTGGACGTTCTCCTGGATCTTCCGCTCCACCCCGTTGCTGGTCCAGATGCTGCTTTGGTACAACCTGGGTTACCTCTACGAGAAAGTCAGCCTGGGCATCCCGTTCACCGACGTCCGCTTCTTCGAGGTGCAGACCACCACACTGATCAGCCAGTTCGCGGCAGCAGTGCTTGGCCTGACCCTGAACCAGGCCGCCTACTCCGCCGAGATCATCCGCGGCGGGATCCTCTCGGTGGACCAGGGCCAGCTCGAGGCGGCTGCGGCGCTGGGCATCCCGGCCTGGCGGCGGTCCACCCGGATTGTCCTGCCCCAGGCCATGCGGGCCATCCTGCCCACCGCGTTCAACGAGATCATCGGCCTGGTGAAGGGCACCTCGATCGTCTACGTCCTGGCCTACTCCGAGCTGTTCTACACCGTGCAGGTCATCTACAACCGCACGCAGCAGGTACTTCCGCTGCTCCTGGTGGCCACCCTTTGGTACGTGGTGATCACCTCGGTCCTCAGCGTGTTCCAGTACTACATCGAAAGGCACTACTCCAAGGGCGCCGTGCGGACATTGCCGCTGACGCCGCTGCAGAAGGCCCGGAAATTCTTCGCCACCCACGCCGTGGCACCCAACCGCGCAAGGAGCCACCGATGAGCACTGCCACTGCTGCCCAGCCGTCCACGGAAACGTCCACCGCTGCCGCTGCCGCCGTTTCGGGGCCAACCCGAGGCCTGGTGGAAATCACCAAGGTCCGGAAATCCTTCGGAGCCACGGAAGTCCTGAAGGGCATCACCCTCACGGTTGAACCGGGCGGCGTGGCCGTCATCGTGGGACCGTCTGGCTCCGGCAAATCGACCCTGCTGCGCACCATCAACCACCTGGAAAAGGTCGACGGCGGCCACATCGCCATCGACGGGACGCTGGTGGGCTACGAGGTCCGGGGCAAGCGGCTGCATGAGCTGCGCGAAAAAGAGATCCTGAAGCAGCGCACCGGGATCGGCATGGTCTTCCAGAACTTCAACCTGTTCCCGCACCTGACCGCCCTGGAAAACGTGGTCGAAGCGCCGGTGGTCGCGCAGGGCCGCTCCAAGGAGGAAGCCCGGCGCCGCGGCCTGGAACTGCTGGACCGCGTCGGCCTGAAGGACCGTGCCGGCGCCTACCCCCGGCAGCTGTCCGGCGGCCAGCAGCAGCGTGTGGCGATCGCCCGCGCGCTGGCCCTGGACCCCAAGATCCTGCTGTTCGACGAGCCCACGTCCGCCCTTGACCCGGAACTGGTTAACGAGGTGCTGGACGTCATCCGCGAACTGGCAAAGTCCGGCACCACGCTGATCATCGTGACCCACGAAATGGGGTTCGCCCGCGACGTGGCGGACACCGTGGTCTTTATGGACGAGGGCCAGATCGTGGAACAGGGCAGCCCCCAGGAAATTTTCACCAACCCGCAGGAACCCCGCACCCGGAGCTTCTTCTCCAAGGTGCTCGAACCGGCTTTCAATATCTAAGGAACCCCCCGAATGGCATTTTTCACAGCCCGCAAGCCCGGCGCAGGCCGCGTCCGCTCCCTGGCCGCCCTGCCCGCCGTCGTCCTGCTGGGAACAGCGGCGCTGTCCGCCTGCTCGGACCCGGGCGCATCCGCTTCCGGAGCATCCGGCGAAGCCCAGACGACGGCGGCACGCAACGGCGTGGTCTACAACACCTCCCCGGACCAGCAGCGCATCCGCGCCGAAAAGGATGACGCGCTCGCGGCCAAGGTTCCGGAGCTGATCGGCAAGGACGGCAAGCTGACCATTGCCACCACGGCTGGCTCCATCCCGCTGACCTTCCACGCCACCGATGACAAAACGCCGATCGGTGTGGAGCTGGACATCGCCCAGCTGGTCGCCGACAAGCTGGGCCTCGAGCTCGACGTCCAGGTGACGTCCTGGGAGAACTGGCCGCTGAAGACCCAGTCCGGCGACTTTGAAGCGGTCTTCTCCAACGTGGGTGTCAACAAGGACCGCGTGAAGCTGTTCGACTTCGCCAGCTACCGGGCGGCGTACATGGGCTTCGAAGCCAAGAAGTCCGCCAACTATGACATCAAGGGTGCGGATGACATCTCCGGCCTGAAGGTGTCCGTGGGGTCCGGAACCAACCAGGAAAAGATCCTGCTGGCTTGGAACAAGGAGCTTGAAGGCAAGGGCAAGGCCCCGGCCGTCCTGCAGTACTACTCTTCCGACGCGGACACCATCCTGGCGCTTTCCTCCGGCCGGACCGACCTGAACATCGCCCCCTACCCGTCCACGGTGTACCGCGAAAACACCCGCGATGACCTGAAGGTCGTGGGCAAGGTCAACGCCGGCTGGCCGTCCGAAACCCTGGTGGCAGCCACAACGCTGCGGGGCAACGGCCTGGCACCCGCGATCACGGACGCGCTGAACTCCGCCATCAAGGACGGCTCCTACGGCGAGGTGCTGGAACGCTGGGGCCTGTCCGAGGAAGCCCTGCCGGAGTCCAAGACCATCACCGAGGAGAGCTTCGCCGCAGCCCAGGCCGGAGCAACCCCCACCGGAGCAGCAAAGTGAAGTTCCAGGTCCTGGACATCATCCCGCACCTGAAGAATCCGCTGACCGGGGAGATCGTCTCCACGGCCGACCGGCTGAACCAGGTGGTGGAAACGGCCCGCCGGGCCGAAGAACTCGGCTTCGACAGCTTCTCGGTGGGGGAGCGGCATGCCGGGGAGTTCATCTCTTCCTCGCCCACCACGGTGCTCGCGGCGATCGCCGCCGTGACGGACCGGATCCGCCTGCAGACCGGTGTCACCGTGCTGTCCGTGCTGGATCCCGTCCGGGTGGCCGAGGACTACGCCACCATCGACCAGCTGAGCCGCGGCCGGCTGGAGCTGGTGATCGGCAAGGGCAACGAAGTGCTGCAGTACCCGCTCTTTGGCCTGGACCTCGCTGACCAGTGGGACCTGCTGGCCGAGAAGTACGGGCTGCTGCGACGGCTCTGGCGGGAAGAAAACGTGACCTGGTCCGGCCGCTTCCGGGCCGCGCTGACCGAGCCCACCACCACAACGCCCCGGCCGTTCGATGGCCCGCTCCGGATTTGGCACGGGTCTGCCACAACCCTGACGTCAGCCGCGCTGGCAGCCCAGTGGGGCGACCCGCTGTTCACCGCCAACGCCATTCAGCCGCGGGAAAACTACCACGTGCTGATCCGGCACTACCGGGAAGAATACGAACGCCACGGCCATGATCCGAAGCAGCAGTACGTTGGTTCGGGCAGCGGCGCCGGCGGCGTGTTCATAGCCGACACCACCCAGGAAGCCATCCGCCAGTTCGGGCCGGTCTACGAGGCGCTGACGGCAAACCGCAACGTGCCGGGCAACAACTCTCCGTTCCGCGACATCCAGCACGCCGTCGCCGAAGGTCCGGCCCTGGTGGGCAGCGCGGAACAGGTGATCGACAAGATCCTCAGCTACCACTCGCTGTACGGCCACGACCTGCAGTCCATCTCCCTGCCCACCACGCTGCCGTTCGGACAGCAGCTCGACATCCTGGAACGGTTCGCCCTCGAAGTGATTCCCGCCGTCCGGGCAGCAGCGCCCACCACCCTCTGGGAGGACGCCGATCCGTACGGCAACCGGCCCGGATTTACCCGCACCGGCGCCACCGACAACACGAGCAGGAGTGAAAATGCCTACGCACACTGACACCGCCCTTGAAGCCTTTGACGCTGACTGGCAGGACTGGCACGCCGCCCATGAGCGCCACCGCGCGCATCCGCATGGCTTCCTGGCGGTGACCCACTTGCACTGGCTGGGCAGCGAAGCCACCCGGCTGGAAGGCGCCCCGGGCACCTGGAGCGCGGATGCCGACGTCGTCCGCGTGGTCCTGGAGCCGGGCGAAAGCCTGGAGCGGGACGGCAAGGAACTGAACGGCGCGTCGGGGGCCACCCTGGGGCTCGGGCCCATCGAGGAGCGCGGCGGCATCAACCTGGCCTCCGGAGACACGGTCATCGAGGTGGCCAAGCGCGGCGGAGAGTACATTGTCCGGCCGCGGAACCCGGAGAACGGGCTCCTGCGCGAGTACCAGGGCACGCCTGCCTATACACCCAATGCGGCGTATGCCGTCCGCGGAACCTATGTGCCGTTCGAGGAGCCGCGGCCCACCACGGTGGGCGCCGCCGTCGAAGGAATCCAGCATGTCTACGAGGCACCGGGCGAGATCCGCTTCAAGCTGGCCGGCCAGGAGCTGGCGCTGACCGCGTTCAACGGCCACGCCCCGGGGTCACTGTCCGTGCTGTTCACCGACCAGACCTCCGGCGCAACCACCTATGCGGCCAACCGCTCGCTGTCCGTGGTGCCGGCCGCAGACGGGTCCGTGGAGCTGGACTTCAACCGCGCCGTGAACCTGCCCTGCGCCTACACCGACCTCGCCACCTGCCCGCTGCCGCCCGCCGAAAACCGGCTGCCGGTGGCGATCGAGGCCGGCGAGAAGATTCCCTACGAACGTCAGGACCAGCTGTGAGCACAACAGAGCACACCACCGAAGAGGGCCGCGCCGGATTCCTGGCAATTGAGCTTGACGGAGCCGGGTGGGACGGCGGGGACTTCGCGAGCCTCGCCGAAGCCGTCCTCGCCGCCGAATCCGCAGGTTTCCACGCTGCCACCTTCGCTGACGCGCCCGTTCCGGGCCGGACCAACGCCCTGCAGCGCGCAGCCTACGCCGGGCCGGTCACCCGGAGCATCGCCCTGGTTCCCGAGGTGGACACGGTGCACACCGAGCCGTTCCACGTCTCCACCCAGCTCGCGAGCCTTGACTACGTCTCCGGCGGCCGTGCCGGGTGGATCGCCACCGCAGCGGAATCATCGGAGGCGGCAGCCGCCGTCGGACGCAGCAGCGTCACCGGCGCCGCGCTGGCACAGGAAGCCGCCGCGTCGATTGAGGTGTCCCGCCGGCTCTGGGACTCCTGGGAGGACGACGCCGTCATCCGCGACGTCGCCACCGGCCGGTACATCGACGTGGACAAGCTGCACTACGCCGACTTTGAAACACCGGCGGATTTTGCCGGGGCCGGCTACTCGGTCAAGGGCCCGTCCATCATTCCCCGGCCTCTGCAGGGACAGCTTCCGGTGCTTGCCGCCGCGTCGCTGGTGGGCGAGGGACAGGTTCCTGCGGACGGTGTTGACGCCGTGTTGGTCACCGCGCCGACGCCCGAACTGCTTGCCGCCGAAATCAGGGATGTCCGACGCCGGCTGGGAGCGTCCGTGGCGGTCATCGCCGAGCTCGAGGTGGTCCTGGACTCCCGCGGGCAGGCCGCCGTTGAGCGTTTGGCCGGTTCCGGTTCGGCTGCCGACGGCGGCCGCGCGCGGTACGCCGGGACGGCCGCCGGCCTGGCGGACCTGCTGGAGTCCCTCCTGGTGGAGGCCGACGGCGTCCGCCTGCACCCGGCGTCGCTCGCCCTGGAACTGGACGAACTTTCACGGCTGGTCCTGCCGGAACTGCGGCGCCGCGGCGCACTGCGTGCCCCGGTCCTTGACGGCACGTTCCGCGACCTGCTGGGACTGACGCGTCCGGCCAGCCGCTATGCAGACTCGTCCGCGGCCATTGCCGCCGGAAACTAAGGGGAAGACCATGACACAGCACAATCGTGCTAAATCCGACGTTTTTGTGCCGACGGGCAAGCTGCAGTTCGGCGTCTTTTTCCAGGGCGTCAACTCCGGAACCATCTGGAAGGCAGCCGAATCCGGTTCGCAGACCGACTTCGAATCGTTCCGCCGGATTGCACAGACGGCCGAGCGCGGGCTGTTTGCGGCGTTCTTCCTGGGTGAAGGCCTCCGCCTGCGGGAACACCTCGGCAGGCCGCACGCCCTGGACGTGGTGGGCCGGCCGGACGCGCAGACCATGCTGGCGGCGCTGGCTTCCGTGACCACCAACATCGGCCTGGTGGCCACCCAGAACACCACGTACAACGACCCCGCCGACCTGGCACACCGGCTCGCGTCACTGGACCTGATCTCAGGTGGCCGCGCGGCGTGGAACATCGTCACCACGGACAATGCCTGGACCGGGGCCAACTTCCGCCGCGGCGGGTACCTGGACCATGCAGACCGTTACAGGCACGCCGAAGCATTCGTGGAGACGGCCAAGCGCATCTGGGATTCCTGGGAAACCGCGGAGGGTCCCGCGCGCCGGGTGCTCCATGAAGGGCAGCACTACACGGTGGACGTGACCCCGCGGCTGCCTCGGAGTGCGCAGTACCGGCCCGTGCTCTTCCAGGCCGGCGACTCCCCGGAAGGCCGCGACTTCGCTGCCCGCCAGGCGGATGTCATCTTCTCGGCCCACCCGAAGTTCGATGCCGCCGTCGAGTTCCGCAAGGACCTCGTGGCTCGCTCGCTTGCGGCCGGGCGTGGAGCAAACGCGGTGCAGATCATGCCGGCCAGCGAATTCATCCTGGCACCCACGGCTGAGGAGGCGGCGGCGAAGAAGGAGTGGGTGCGCGGCCTGCAGATCGGTCCGCAGCAGGCCGTGGCGTACCTGGAGCAGTTCTGGGGCCGCGAACTGTCCGAATACGATCCGGACGGGCCGCTTCCGGAGATTGATCCCGTGGTGGAGGAAACCTCCGAGACCCGCGGCAGCGGCTTCCACGGTGCCAAAGCCCGGCAGCTGGCGGACCAGTGGCGGGCGGAGGCCAAGGACAAGGGCCTCTCCATCCGCCAGTTCGTCACCTCCCGCACAGCCCGCGTGGACGCCACCTTCACAGGTTCGTACTCAGCTGTGGCGGACCAGCTGGCAGAGTTCGCACGGGTTGGCGCGGTGGACGGCTTCAACATCTCGCCGTGGCTGGTCCCTTCCGGCCTGGATGACATCGTGAACCACCTGGTGCCGGAACTGCAGGAGCGCGGCGTCTACCCGACGGAGTACCGGGGGAGCACCCTGCGGGAAAACCTGGGCCTGGAAACTCCCGTTCGCACTGCTGACGAAACTGCCGAAGCCGTCCGCGCATCATGAGTGTGGACCGCCCCGGCGGGTGGCTGCGGCGCTGGTTCCTTACCTCCCGCCGCAGCTTCCTTGGGGTGTTCGACGGCGGCGGCGCGGGGGACGCTGCCGCCGTCCCTTCCCGGGGGAGTGTGCAGCTGCAGCTGACGGTGTGGGAGCATCGGCTGTAAGAGTTGCTGTGTGGATCCCAGCGGGTCGCCCTTGAGCCCCGCCATATGCGCACCCTAGGAGACTGTGGACCTCCTTGTTTATGGGTGTTTTGGGATCGGTTTTGGTGTCGGATCGCCGCATCCGCATGACTCTCGGAGAACCAGTTCGCCCTGGAAGACGGTGTGCAGTGCTCTCTGGGGTGTGTAGTCGATGATGGTGTCGATAGCCGACCGTGCCATCTCCTGGATGGGCTGCTGGAGGGTGGTCAGACGTGGCACGGTGAAAGCTGTCTCCAAGGTGCCGTCGTAGGATATGACTTTGACGTCCTCGGGGACACGGAGTCCCAAATCGGCAACACCTCGGATAAGGCCAATCCCTATTTGGTCGGAGGCTGCGAAGATGGCGTCCGGGCGGGAGGGGCCTGTGAGAAGGCGTTTCGCTGCTTGCCGGCCGTCTTCTCTCGTCCAGCCCAAGGCCGAGACTTGCCCCATCGGGAGGCCGGCTGCGGTAAGCGCCTCGGCCCAGCCGATTTTTCGTGGGTCTGCCGGGTCTGTGGGTCCTGAGCTGGGCCCCATTGCCAGTGCGATCGAGACGCAGCGGTGCACCTCGGCGAGGTGTTGGACTATGGTCTTTGCGCTTTCAGTAGCATTCAGGCCGATGGTTGGCAGCCCGTCGGCCGGCTGGAACGCGTCGATCAGGAGTGTCGGGATTTCTCCGTATTCCGGAGGCCGCGGCTGGTTGCCGTGGAAAACGCTCGCGATGATGATCCCGTCGACATTTCGTGAGCCCATCTCTCTGAGCAGCCGGAGCTCCACTTCAGGGTCATCATGTGTGTTGGCGGTGATGAGCACATGGCCGCGTTCGGAGGCTGCGATCTCGATTTGAAGTGCGAATTCAGCGTAGTAAGGGTTGCTGACGTCAGGGATGAGCAGTGCGAGCACTTCGGTGCGGCCGGTGCGGAGCGCCCGGGCATTCTTGTTGGGGCGGTATCCGAGCTCGTCGATGGCGGCCAGGACACGACGGGTGTACTCGGGTGAAACGCGTTTGGCGCCCGTTACCACGTGGCTGACGATGGCAGTACTGACCTTGGCGCGTTCCGCAACGTCATTGCGGGTAGGTTGCTTCCGGGCAGGGGATTCGTCAGGCAAGTGGTTCCTCTCCTTTGCGGTGAGGGGGCCCGGATACCTCGGCCCCCCATCCGTTATTTGAACAGCGCGTTCACTTGGGCGTTGGCCGCCGTGAGCGATGACGGGTCCGCTTAGCCTTCCAGCACGGCATCGACGGCAGGCGGCATAATGGTCGCGATTTCGCAGCGTTGTCCGAAATCGGGTACAGGACTCTTGTCTTCGACGTGCTGAGTGAATGATTTCACGTCGATGTCGCGCCCGGCAAAAGTTGCCTGGGCATTCCTCGTGCCACTGGCTATCGCCGGGAACACCACTCCTTGCTGCCCCACCACATCCTGGCATGCCGGGGAGGTAAGGTACTCGACCCACTTGGCCGCCGCGTTCTTGTTTTTTGAACCTGACCAGATCGAGTCGGCGAGGCCGTTGAAGATCGAGGCCCTCGAGCCATCCGGCCCCGTCGGGATAGGTGCCAGGCCAACATTGACGTTCACAGTGACTCCTTTGTCAGTATTCGGGCCCGGGCCATTTCGGCTCCAAGCTATTGATACGAAGATTGTTACACGTGTAACATTTGTGATGCAAGGTTTGATTTATTGTCAGTACAAATTGATCGGTGAGGTCTTTGGTTTTTGAAATCCGGCCACCTCCAGACACAGTAAGGAATCCCATGACAGAGTTGTCAGTACCCACCCCGACAAGCGTTCGCGTCCAAACTTCCAGTGGCGGGCCATTTGCTCAAGCCGCACGCTCCGGCATCGAAGTGAACCTGACAGCGGATGGGATGGGGCTTCGTGTCGAAGTGGCATCTACCGGCACCGTTGCCCGCGTCGCGATGCGGTGGCGTCATGCGACTTCAGCTACTGCGCTTGTCCTGGGCGATGCATGGGAGCGCACCTATGGCGACCTTGAATGGTGCTCCGTGCGGCCCGAGCGCGTTCTGCCGTGGACGGCCCTTGTCCACGACCCTCAGTCCGGAGGCACCAAGGGGTACGGGGTCGAGGTCCGGGGCGGCGCTTTCGCCTTCTGGCAGGTTGATTCCCAGGGTGTGACCTTGACGCTGGACGTTCGCAGCGGTGGCGCGGCCGTGCGACCCGGAGACCGGGCGATCCATGCGGCCACTGTCCGGTGGGTTGAGGGTGCGTCCGGACCATTCGCCGTCCAGTGCGAACTCATGCGCACGCTTTGCTCGGACCCGCTTGTCCCGTCCGGGCCGCTCGTTGGGGCCAACAACTGGTACTACGCTTACGGCCGGGATTTTGGTCTGGACGCCGTAGTCCGTGACGCGAGAATGATTTCCGACCTTGCCGGGGACCACCACGTGCGGCCCTTTGGTGTTATCGATGACGGCTGGAGCCCCGAGGGCACCGCCGACGGACTGGCCGCCTCGCCTGGGCCGTGGACCCGAGGCAGGCAGGTTGAGTTTCCGGACATGCCAGCAGCAGCCGCCGCGATCCGGGAACAAGGGGCACGACCCGGCATTTGGTACCGCCCCCTCCTCACGCGCGACCCCGCAGTACGAGGCGCGCGAGGGCCGCGTGACGGAGCGATCGCGCTGGATCCCACATCACCTCAGGTGCTCGATCTTGTCGCGAGCGACATCAGCCGCCTGAGCGAGTGGGGCTATGAGCTGATCAAGCATGACTTCTCCACGTACGACCTTCTCGGGCAGTGGGGCCCGGACATGGGCGCAAACCCCACGGCCGGTCCAGCCCTTTACGACCCGAGCCGAACAAGCGCCGAAGCGCTTGTCGGCTTCTATGAGACCGTCCGAAACGCTGCAGGCCATTCCCTGATCCTCGGATGCGACGTCGTCGGCCACCTTGCCGCCGGCCTTGTCCACGCGCAGCGCATCGGTGACGACACCTCGGGCATTGATTGGAACCGGACACGACGTGTAGGAGTCAACACCTTAGCCTTCCGGCTCGCCCAGCACGGATCCTTCTTTACTGCTGATGCCGACTGCGTCGCAAGCACACCCACGACAGACTGGGCATTGAACCGGCAGTTCCTTGACCTGATCGCACGCAGCGGCACGGCACTCTTTGTCTCCGTTGATCCAGCTACGCGAACTTCCGCGGTGGACGAAGACCTCGCCGCGGGCATTCGCTTGGCACTCGATGGCGGAACACCTGGCGGCATCGAACCCCTCGACTGGTTGAACTCCGCGACGCCCTCCCGCTGGAGGGCCGCCGACGAAGTCATCCAGTATCAGTGGCTGGAGGAAAACGGAGCCGACGCATTCGAACCCATGCACGGTGCCAGCCCGGACCCTAGCCTCGACGTTCCGGTGGACGCTCTCCGGAAGGCCTGATCATTTAAGTGTGCCCCTGCCAACACGGCAGGGGCACACTTACACCGACCCACCTGGTGCCGTGGGGCGCGTCGACCCTTCCTGGGAACTGCCGGCTCTCATCCGCCAGGTTCCATCTGCTCTAAGGCACTTTGGCGCCCTCCACTGCGGGTTCAGTCGACGCTAACTCCGCGGCGGGGCCCGACGACGGATGTGCCGCGACGGCCGCGGCGTGCTCGGCCAGCACGCCCGTCTGGTGCCGGATCTTCAGGCGGTACAGCAGGGCCCCGCCCACCGTAACGGCGGCAACGAACAGCACCCCGCCCCACTGCAGGTACCACTCGAACGGCGGCACCGAGTTGTAGATCTCCGGGCGCGGCCAGATCAGGTTCACCGTCATGGCGCCGCCCCACAGGACCGCGAGGATGTTCACCGGAAGCCCCCACTTGCCCATGCTGAAACCGGCGTCGGAATCATCGCCCGGCCACCTCCCCAGGAGCCGGTTGCGCAGCATGGGTGCTGTGACCAGGAGGTAGGACAGGTAAATCAGCACGATGCTGATGCTGGACAGAATCGTGAAGATCGCCGGCTGCATAACGTTGATGAGCAGTGGCATGATGGCCAGGACGCCGATGACGATGGCCGCAACAGTAGGGGTTCGCCGGACCGGATCCACTTTGCTCAGCTGCCGGCTGAACGGCAGGTTGTTGTCCCGGGCCATGGCGAACATCATCCGGATGGCGGCCGCGTGGACCGACAGGGTGCAGACCACCACGGCCACCACGATGCACGAGAGGAAGGCCTTGCCGAAGGGTCCGCCCAGGACGGAAAGCACGATGTACTGCAGGCCGCCGTCGGCCGAGCCCACTTTGGGATCGGTGAGGTCCGGCGCGGCAAGGATGCCAAAAAGCAGGATCAGGCCACCGAGCAGGAACGAGGCCGTGACCGCCCGGAGGATGGCCTTGGGTGCCGTGCGTTTGGGGTCCTTGGTTTCCTCCCCGAGGGAGCTGGCCGTGTCAAAGCCATACATGACATAGCCCGAGGCCATGGCACCGATCAGGAAGACGCCAAAGAAGCCCAGGTCATGGCCTTCCCCGTAACCGGCGGTGTCGAAGAAGACCTCAGGCCCGCGCACCACGTGCCAGCCCAGGGCGAGGATCAGCAGGACGGCTGCGACCAGTTCCACGAAAACGCCGACGCTGTTGATCCTGGTCATGAGCTTTACGCCGAACGCGTTGATGAGGGCGGAGATGGTAATCATGATGGTGGCCAGCACAACGCCGTTCATGGCGAAGTCGTACGGGCCGGTGCCGTCACCGACGAACTGGAAGCCGGACCAGAGCTGCGGCAATGTGAGCTGCAGCGCCAGTGCCACGGCCCCCAGCGCCATGATGGAGGACAGCAGCAGCAGCCAGCCCGCCAGCCATGCCGAGGTTCCGGTCGCCAGCCGTTTAGCCCAGTTGTAGACCGATCCCGCAACGGGGTAGCGGCCGGCCAGCTCGGCGAAACACAGAGCCACCATCAGCTGGCCGACGAAGACAATGGGCCAGGACCAGGCATATGCCGGGCCGGCCATGGAAAAACCAAAATAGAACAGTTGGAAAACGCCGGTGAGGATGGAGATGTAGCTGACGCCGGCGGCAAAGCTGGCAAACTTGCCGATGCTCCGGTCCAGGGTCTGGGTATAGCCGAATTCGTCCATGCCGCTTGAATCAATACTCTTGCTGGGTTCCATCAGTTGGACTCCTCAATCAAAAAAGCACGATAGTGATGACCGGCCGCCCTGGGGTGCGGCGGAATTACGAGTGTGGGGGGCCGTCGCTGTTGGGGAAATACGGCCCCCTTAAGACCTGCCGCTCAGGCGAGGGATGTGGTGAGCTCCTTCTCTTCCAAGGCGTCTGCAACGGCGTGATCCGCGCGGATGAGATCGGCGCAGCGCTCGCCGATCATCATGACGGTGATGTTGGGGTTTACGGTGACGTGTTCAGGCATGACGGAGGCGTCCGCGACGCGCAGCCCGGTGACGCCCTTGACCCGCAGCTCGGGATCCAGCGGCGACATCCCGTCGTCGGCCGCGCCCATGCGGACGGTGCCGACCGGGTGGTACACGGTGTTGTGCGTCTTGCGGATGTAATCCCGCAGTTCCTCGTCCGTCTGGGCTTCGACGCCCGGCGAAAGCTCCCGCCCGGTCCATTCGGCCATGGCCGGCTGGGCGGCGATTTCGCGGGCTTTGCGGATGCCGGCCACCATGACCCGCATGTCGTGGCCGTCCGGGTCCGTGAAGTAGCGCGGGTCCACCATCGGCTTGTCGCGGAAGTCGCGGCTGCGCAGCCGCACGGTGCCGCGGGAGCGGGCGTGCGTGACGTTCGGGGTGAGGCTGAAGCCGTTCTCCGTGGTGGGGTAGCCGTGCCGCAGGGTGTTCATGTCGAACGGGACGGAGCCGTAGTGCATCATCAGGTCCGGGCGGTCCAGGCCCTCCTCGGTGGGGGTGAAGATGCCGATTTCCCACCACTGCGTTGACGTCTGGACCATCGGCTGCCTGGCCTCGAACTGCACCACGCCCTCGGGGTGGTCCTGCAGGTGCTCGCCCACGCCGGGGGAGTCAACCAGGACCTCGATCCCGTGCTGGGCGAGGTGCGCTGCCGGGCCGATGCCGGAGAGCATCAGCAGCTTGGGTGAGTCGATGGCGCCGGTGGACAGGATGGCCTCGCGGTGCGCGGAGAGCCGGTGGGTCCGGCCGAACGCCGAGTCCACCACGTCCACGCCCGTGCAGCGCTTGTCCGCGTCGAACACCAGCTGGCGGGCGCGGAGGCCGGTCAGCAGCGTGAAGTTTCCGCGCTCCATGATGGGGTGGATGTAGGAGACCGAGCTGGAGGACCGGGTGCCGTCCGCGCGGCGGTTGATCTGGAAGAAGTTGGCGCCGTTGACCACCGTGGTTCCGGTGTTGAACTTTGCCCGCGGGATGCCGGTCTGTTCGCAGGCGTCCAGGAGCGCGACGCCGGCAGGATCCACCGGGGGCACGTTCATCAGGTGCACGGGGCCTGAGTCGCCGTGGTGCGGTGCGTCCGGGCCGGCGTCCTCGTTGGTTTCCAGCCGCTGGTAGAGCGGCCAGGCGGTTTCAGCGTTCCAGCCCGTGGCGCCGTACTTGGATTCCCACTCGTCCAGGTCCTCGCGCGGGGCCCAGAAGGCGATGCACGAGTTGTGGCTGGAGCAGCCGCCCATGACCTTCGCGCGGGCGTGGCGCATAAAGGAGTTGCCGTTCTCCTGCGGTTCCACCGGGTAGTCCCAGTCGTAGCCGGATTCCAGCAGCTCCATCCAGCGGTCCAGCTGCAGGATCTCTGGCAGGCCGCGGTCATCCGGGCCGGCCTCCACGAGGGCCACGGACACCTCCGGATCCTCGCTCAGCCGGGCAGCGACGGCGGCCCCCGCGGATCCGCCGCCGACGATGATGTAGTCGAATCCGCGCTCGCTGAGGTCCTCGATGTTGTCGACGTGCATCTAGTTCTCCTTGCCGTGGTCAGCGAACCAGCCGGTCACCTGCGGGCTGGTGTTCTGGTAGATGTGCTTGGCTTCCTGGTATTCGGCCAGGCCGGTCGGGCCAAGCTCGCGGCCGACGCCGGACTGGCCGAAGCCGCCCCACTCGGCCTGGGGCAGGTAGGGGTGGTAGTCGTTGATCCAGACGGTGCCGTGCCGCAGCCGGGATGCCACGCGCTGCGCCTTGCCGGCGTCCTGGGTCCAGACTGCGCCGGCAAGTCCGTAGATGGTGTCGTTGGCAGTTTCCACGGCCTCGTCCTCGGTGCGGAAGGTCTCGACCGTCACCACCGGGCCGAAGGCCTCATCCACCACCACGGACATTCCCCTTTGGACGCGGTCCAGGATGGTCGGCTGGTAGTAGAAGCCGCCGTCGAACTTTTCCCCAACGGGCGCCGCGCCGCCGCACCGCAGCCGCGCGCCCTCCTGGATGCCGCGCTGGACGTAGGCGTCGACTTTCTCGCGGTGGGCCGCGGAAATCAGCGGCCCTGTTTCGGCGGCCTCGTCGAACGGGCCGCCCAGACGGATTTCCTGCGCACGGCGGACCAACTCGTCGACGAAGCGTTCGGCGATGGATTCCTCCACCACCAGCCGGGCTCCGGCGGAGCAGACCTGTCCGGAGTGGACGAACGCGCCGTTCAGGGCGTTGTCGACGGCGGCATCGAAGTCCGCGTCGGCAAAAACGACGTTGGGGTTCTTGCCGCCGAGCTCCAGCGCCACCTTTTTCACGGTGCCGGCGGCGGCCGCGGCGATGCGCTTGCCGGTTTCCAGTCCGCCGGTGAAGGAGACCAGGTCGACGTCGGGGTGTTCGGAGAGCGGTGCCCCCGCCTCTGCACCGGCTCCGGTCACCAGGTTGGCGACGCCGTCCGGCAGGCCGAGGTCCTGCAGCAGCTGCATGGCCAGGATGGCGGTGGACGGGGTGAGCTCGGAGGGCTTAAGGACGAAGGTGCAGCCGGCGGCCAGCGCGGGTGCGATCTTCCAGGCGGCCTGGAGCAGGGGGTAGTTCCACGGCGTGATCAGGCCGCAGACGCCCACGGGCTCGTAGACGATTTTGCTCACGACGGCGGGGTCCCCGGCGTCGACCATGCGGCCGGCCTGCTGCCCGGCCAGTCGTCCGAAATATTCGAAGCAGGCGGCGATGTCGTCCATGTCGATGCGGCTTTCGGCGATCCGCTTCCCGGTGTCCAGTGATTCAGCGCGGGCGAATTTTTCCCGGCGTTGGCGCAGTTCGGCGGCGACCTTGAGCAGGAATGTGCCGCGCTCCGGGGCCGGGACATTCGACCAGATTCCGGAATCGAAGGCTGCCCGGGCTGCGGCGATGGCCCGCTCGGCATCTTCCCTGCCGGCCTCTGACACTGTGGCGGCCAGCTCGCCGTCGGCGGGGTTGTGGATGTGGCGCACCGCGCCGGAGGCGGCCGGCTCCCACGAGCCGTTGATGAAGAGGGTGGATGCTGTCACGTCATGCGACGTTGTGGCGTAAGTCATACGGAGGACAGTAACGGAAGTTGAACGAGTGTTCAATACTTTTTTGAACACTCGTTCAAGTGTGACGTGCGCTACTGCACCGCCGTACGGCGTGTTCTTTAGAGTTCCCTGAGTGCTGCGTCCCCGCTGGTACTCCTGCGGCTCGGGGCGAAGGCGATCTCCTCCGTGCGGGCGATGCTGCGCTGGATGGAGGCGTTGTCCACGCCCAGAAGCGACGTCAGCCACATGCCGTTCTGTATAACGACGATGTCCGCTGCCCGCTCCCGGCATTCCTCCCAGGAGAGTTCGGGTTTGGCGTTGGATACGAGTGCGGCAACGCCGTCGAGGTACCGGTCGAAGGCCGCAGCGTTGATCTCGGCATAGCCTTCGTCGGCCTGGGCGAGAGCCCACAGGTGCAGGCGCAGGGACAGGTACCGGGTGGTCAGCAGCTCGGCGCCGGCAACCCGCCGCAGGGCCTTGCGGAGCTGTTCGTCCGGCGTCAACGATGGGTCCGGGGCCACCAGTTGGAGGTCCTGCTCGTCCACCTGGTGCAGGGCCGCCCGGATGAGGCTCGTTTTATCGTCGTAGTAGTAGTTCACCAGGCCCAGTGCGACGCCGGCTTCGCGCGCCACGGCACGCATGCTCACGCCTGAGATGCCGTGGCGAGACAGCAGATCGAGCGCCGCCTCGAGAATGCGCGACTGCCTGTCGATCTGTTCGCCGGAGTTCACGGTCTTTGTCCCCATCTGGCCAGACTATTGCCAAACCCGCCAAGAACGCACTTTCCGGGTGGACAGGGCCCCTTACTTATTGGGCAGTCCCGGCGGGTTCAGTTCGGACTTCTTGATGGCCTCCGATGACAGGCCCCAGCGGTCCAGGATCTCGGCGTAGGCGCCATTCTCGATCAGCTGGTTGAGGGCAGCCTGGGCGGCGACCGCCAGGCCGTTGCCCTTCTGCGTGGTGAAGGCAATTTCGGCGGTCAGCGGCCAGCCGCCGTTGAGCGTGCCCACTTCCTTGGTTTTGCCGTCCTTCGCTGCCTTGTAGGCCGAGCCGGCGTTCGGGGCGAATGTCAGGTCCGCCCGGCCGGACTGGAGGGCCAGCGTGGAGGCGGAGTCGTCGTCGTAATACTGGAACTCAACCGGGGCGAGGCCCTTGGCCTTGTTTTCTTCGTCCCAGCGCACCAGGATCGCTTCCTGGTTGGTGCCCGAGCCGACGATGATGCGCTTGCCGGCAACATCCTTGGCTTCCTTGATCTCGCCGATGCTGGAATCGGTCTTGGCGTAGAAGCCCAGGAGGTCGTTGCGGTAGCTTGCGAAGTCGAACTTCTCCTTGCGCGCCTCGGTGACGGTCACGTTGGAAAGGACTGCCTCGTACTTGCCTGATTCGACGCCCAGCGGCCAGTCGGCCCAGGCCACGGGAAGCACCTCGACGGTCAGCCCGAGGGTCTCACCGACCGCAAAGGCGATGTCCACCTCGCTGCCGATGAGCGTCTTGTTGTCGGTGGCGAAGAGGCTCAGCGGGGCCGTGCCGCCGGTGCTCACCACGGTGAGCTTGCCGTCCGCCTTGATGGCGTCCGGGACCAGCGCCGCGGCCTCGGCATCCACCGTCACCTTGACGCGGTTCTGCTCAGGGGCCAGGTTGAACGTCTTGCCCGCTGCGGTCACGGTGGATCCCGACGACGGTGCTGACGCCGCCGTTGCGCCCGGGTCCGAGCATGCCGCCAGCGCCAGCAGTGTGGTGATTACGACTGCTGCCCCGGCAGCCTGCCTTGCCCTGAATTTCGCCATGATTACCCCTCGGGAATTGCTGAATTTGCGGAACGGAACGGTGTTCTTGGCTGCAACTATCCGGCAGCCCCGGACCGGGAATCAAAGCTGCCGAAACCCGGAGATACAGGGCGTAACGGCGGTTAACCGGACGACCGCGGCGGTCATATTTGGCGGTTTACGGAGTACTCAGCGTGGGTTTTGGCGGCCCCGCCCGGGCAAACCAAGTAGCGCACTGTTCGGGCTCCGGGAAAACGAGTACCCGGGCCGGAAAGACGGGTGGGGATTACGCGTGTGCCAGCAGAACGTGGTCCATACGGTGGGACTACGGTGCGTCCGGGACTGGCCGCACGGCGATGAGGGAGGGCATTCCATGAAGTATTCAGCGGTAATCCACGACACGGGACCTGGGAAGAAATTGCTTCGGCATGCAGGGTCTAAGGCGGCAGCTGCGATAGCCGCGGGTAGCCTCCTGCTCGCGAGTGCGGGGGTGGTTTACGCGGACGATATTTACAACTCGCTCGACGGAAACATCGACGCAACGGCCGAGGTCATGCCCCTGAATGTAGGCGGCAGTAGCGGTAATACGGTGCTGGCAGTAGATCCGACCGGTGGGGATATCAAGCCCGGCTGCAACCTGACGGGATCGACCCTCCTCACCCTGAATATCGCATCCAGCAACACGGCGGTGGCGACGGTTTCTCCCAGCATCGTCACGTTCAACTCGTGCGGTGCCACGCAGGCTTTGACCATCACCCCGGTCGGTCCGGGTTCTGCCAGTGTGAGCGCAAGCCCACGCAGCAACACTACCGGCGGCACTTTCAACTTGGCGCCGGCCACGTTCACGGTGAATGTCGCGGCCCCCGCGCCGTCCAACACCGCCCCGGTCCTGAACATCACCGGCACGGCCACCGGCGCCTCGTACAACAAGGGGTTAGTTCCGACAACAGTCTGCAACGTAACCGACGCCGAAGACGGACTTAGGTCTCCGGCTGCCACCCTTAGCGCCATCACCGGCCCCGCCGCTGCCGACGGCATCGGATCCCAGACCGCCAGCTGCACCTACACCGACGGCGGCGGCCTGACGGCCTCAAGCTCGGTGACCTACAGCATCGTTGATGCCTCCGCCCCCGTGGTCAGCTACATGCTCAGCCCCGCGACGCCGGACGGACTTGAAGGCTGGTACCGGAGCTCTGTCCAGCTGACCTGGACCGTGACCGAGCCCGATTCGCCCAGCACGCTGTCCAAGGCCGGCTGCGTGGACGGAACCATCGCAGTTGACCAGCTGCCCGCTGACTACTCATGCTCTGCCAGCAGCAGTGGTGGCAGCGCCGGCCCGGTGACCGTGTCCATCAAGAAGGATGGAACCGCCCCCAGCGTCGGCTACGCCGGTGCAACCGGCACCCTGGGCCATGACGGCTGGTACCTTTCGGATGTCCTGGCGCAGTTCACCGCCACGGATGCAACGTCCGGCCCGGCGTCGGCCGATGGTTACGGCTACTCCAGCGGTGAGGGCGACGCCGTCGTCGTTGGGAGCCCCGAATTTACGGACGTCGCCGGCAACACCACCGCCGCGGGTACCGCAAGCCACTCGTTCAAGATCGACAAGACGGCACCTGAGGTTTCCTACACCTCGGCGTCGCCCGCACCCAACGCCAATGGGTGGTACAAGACCGACGTTGAGGCCACGTTCACGGCAACGGACGCGCTGTCCGGGCCATTGGAGGCAGCCAAGAAGGTGACGTCCTCCGGCGAGGGCGAGGCCGTCGAAGTGTCGAGCCCCGCCTTCGAAGACGTCGCCGGCAATGTCAGGTCTGCCGGCGCTGCCTCGGCCAGCTTCAAGGTCGACAAGACCGCTCCGGAAGTTGGTTTCAGCTCCATCCTGGGTGAGAGCTACTTCGGTTCCACCCCCGCCGCGCCGGGCTGCACAGCCTCTGACTCCCTGTCCGGCCTTGCCGCCGACTGCACTGTCAGCGGCTACTCCACGGCAGTCGGTTCCCGCACCCTGACGGCCACAGCCACCGACAAAGCGGGCAACACGACCAGCGTCACGCAGCCCTATACGGTGAAGGCCTGGACCCTCAAGGGCTTCTACCAGCCGGTGGACATGAACGGCGTGCTGAACACCGTCAAGGGCGGCAGCACAGTGCCGGCAAAGTTCGAAGTGTTTGCCGGCGCCACCGAGATCACTGATCCCAGCCAAATGTCGTTCACGATGGCCAAGATCTCGTGCTCGCCGGTGGTCCCGACCGACGAAATCGAGACAACCGCAACCGGCAGCACGTCGCTCCGCTACGACGCCACTGGCGGCCAGTTCATCTACAACTGGAAGACGCCTACCGGTGCCGGTACCTGCTACCGCCTCACCATGACAGCGAACGACGGCAGCTCCATCAGCGCCAACTTCAAGCTGAAGTAGGCGCAGGAGCTAGACAAGCCGCAGGGGTCCGGCCGCGAGGCCGGGCCCCTGCTGCGCGCCCACCGCCCCGCTGCCCGTTCCCGGCCTGCCGGATCAACGGTGTGGGCCACCCCACCGCCGCCCGCAGAAATAACCCGGGCGCCGCCGTCGTTGTCCACAGTGTGCCCGCCGCGACCCGGCCGGCCCACCCTACACAACGCATTGAAAGGCCGGCACCGACGTGACTCTTCCGCTCTCCATTCTTGACCTGGCAACCATTGGCAGAGGCCAGACGGCGGCGGAGAGTTTCGCGGGCAGCGTGGCCATGGCGCAGCGGGCCGAGGAATTGGGATACCGCCGGATCTGGTACGCCGAGCACCACAACATGTCCTCCATCGCTTCCTCTGCCACGAGCGTACTGATCGCCCACGTGGCCGCGCATACGAACACGATCAGGCTGGGCGCCGGCGGCATCATGCTGCCCAACCACTCGCCACTGACCATCGCCGAGCAGTTCGGCACCCTGGAGACGCTGCACCCCGGCCGGATCGACCTCGGCCTGGGCCGCGCCCCCGGCAGCGACCAGAACACCATGCGCGCCCTGCGCCGGGACCCGATGTCCGCCGACAGCTTCCCGCAGGACGTCCTGGAACTTCAGGGCTACCTCACCGGCCCCACCCGGATCCAGGGCGTGGAGGCCACTCCGGGCAAGGGGACCAACGTTCCGCTCTACATTCTCGGGTCCTCGCTGTTCGGCGCCCGCCTGGCTGCCCAGTTGGGCCTGCCTTATGCGTTCGCGTCGCACTTCGCGCCGAACGCCCTGCAGGATGCCGTGGCCGTGTACCGCCGCGAATTCAAGCCGTCCGCGCAGCTGGACGCACCCCACGTGATCGCCGGCGTCAACGTCATTGCCGCGGACACCACCGCCGAGGCGCAGGCAACGTTCCAGGCCACCAAGCGTGCCCGGGTGTCCCTCTTCTTCGGCGGCGGCCGCGAGTTCACCGACGACGAGGCCGACATGATCCTGGATTCCCCGCAGGGCCAGCACGTGTCGCAGATGATGACCTACTCCGCCGTCGGCACCCCGGATGCGGTGATCGAATACCTGGACGAGTTCGGCAGGCACGCTGACGCCGACGAACTCATCGTCGCGCACCAGAGCACCGGGACCGAAGCAAGGATCCGCTCCGTGGAGCTGCTGGCCCAGGCCGCCGGGCTCGCCCGGGTCTAAGCGGCCTTAGGTCGGCCGCCGGCGTCACGCCCGGCACGCTTTTGGGCAAGCACGACGGCGGGCTCCCCGGAAACGCGCGGCCGGTGCCGCCGTCGTGGTCCAAAAGGATGCCCGGCGTGACGCGGAAAGTAAGCAAACTGACGATAAAAACCTTGACAATTAACAACTGAACCGGTTTAGTAGATATCACTGAACCGGTTCAGGTGATGCAAATCACCGGACCCCGAACATCAAAGGGCCCACACAACATGGCAGTTACCATCAGCGACGTCGCCCAGGCGGCCGGCGTCAGCAAAGGTGCCGTGTCGTATGCCCTGAACGGCCAGCCCGGCGTCAGCGATGCCACCCGCGACCGTATCCTCCAGGTCGCCAAGGAACTGGGCTGGAAGCCGAGCCTGCGCGCCAAGGGCCTGTCCTCAGCGAAGGCCTACGCGCTGGGGCTGGTGGTGGCCCGGGACCCTAAGCTCCTCGGCACGGATCCGTTCTTCCCGGCGTTTATTGCCGGCATCGAAACCACGCTGGCCGAGCACGATTACACCCTCGTCCTCAGCGTCGCGACGGCCCCCGGAGCGGAGGAGCGGGCCTACCGCAAGCTGGCCGACGGCGGCCGCGTGGACGGCGTCATCCTCACCGACGTGCGGCACAACGATTCCCGGATCGGGCTGCTGCGCGAACTCAAACTCCCTGCCGTCACCCTCAACCGGCCCGACGCGGAGTCCCCGTTCCCGGCAGTCTCCATGGACGACACCGACGGCATCACCGCAGCCGTGGATCACCTGGTGGCGCTGGGCCACGTCCGCATCGGCCACGTCGGCGGGGCCCAGGAGTACATCCACGGCCGCAGCAGGCGCGAGGCCTGGGCGGCCGCCATGGCCAAGGCCGGCCTGGCAACGGACCTCTTCGCCGAGGCTGACTTCACGGCCCCCGGAGGAGTGGCTGCAACGGCGGAGCTGCTCCGCCGGGCCGATCGCCCCACGGCGATTGTCTACGCGAACGACCTGATGGCCACCTCCGGCCAGTCCTACGCCCAGACCCAGGGGTTGTCCGTCCCCGGAGACCTCTCCGTGACCGGCTATGACAACGCCGAGTTCACCCAATACCTGAATCCTCCACTCACTACTATTTCCACCGACCCCATGCTCTGGGGCCGCGCGGCTGCACAGGCCCTCCTGAACCAGCTCAACGGCACCCACTCCGGTGAAGACACCCAGTTGCAGGCCCCCGTGCTGCTGGTCCGTGCTTCCACCGGCCCTGCCCCGGTCCCCGCCGCCGGCAGGTCCAGCCCGCCCCGCCCGTCCGGCCAACCACGGGCATCCTCCCCCGCCACCTCTTAACCCACGCACCAGGACGCGCGCTCAGCCGCGCCCACTTTCAGACAGCCCACGCCTGTCAAAAACTGTTCCCGCAAACACAAAAACCCAGAAAAAATCCCCACAAGGATCCAAGGAGTCGCAATGAAGCGCTTTACAAAAGCCACGCGTGTATTGTCAGTGGCCGCCCTCACCGTGATGGGAGCCGGCCTGGCAGCCTGCGGTGGCGGCGGCGGAGAAAGCGGGGGCGGCGACTCCGTGACCTCCGCCAAGGGCCCCATCAAGATCTGGTACTCCAACAACGAGTTCGAGGTGAAATGGGGCAAGGCGATGGTTGAATCGTGGAACTCCGCCCACCCGGACGAAAAGATCGAGGCGCAGGAGATCCCTGCCGGCAAGAGCTCCGAGGAGGTCATCGGCGCCGCCATCACCGCCGGCAACGCACCCTGCCTGGTCTTCAACACCGCGCCGGTGGCCGTGCCGGGCTTCCAGAAGCAGGGCGGACTCGTGGCCCTGGACGAATTCCCCGACGGCGCGCAGTACATCAAGGACCGCACCGGGGACCTGGCAGACCAATACAAGTCCTCCGACGGCAAGATGTACCAGCTGCCGTGGAAGTCCAACCCCGTAGTCCTCTTCTACAACAAGGACATGTTCACCAAAGCTGGCCTTGATCCGGAGAAGCCCAAACTGGGCACGCACAAGGAACTGCTGGAGACCGCCAGGGCCCTGGTGTCCGCTGGAGTTGCCCCCAACGCCATGTGGCCCTCACCGGCCAGTGACTTCTTCCAGGCCTGGTTCGACTTCTACTCCTTCTATGCCGCCAACTCCGATGGCACGCCGCTCGTGAAGGACGGCAAAGCCACCTTCGACAGCGAGCAGGGCAAGCAGGTGGCCACCATGTTCGAGACCCTTTACAAGGAGAACCTCGCGTCCAAGGAGGTCTACCAGGGCGACTCGTTCCTCGAGGGCAAGGCAGCCATGTCCCTCGCCGGCCCCTGGGCCATCGCCGCTTACAAGGACAAGATCAACTGGGGCACGGTGCCGGTTCCGGCCGCCGAAGCCAACCCTGAGACCTCAACATTCTCCGACGCCAAGAACGTGGCCATGTACTCCGCCTGCGAGAACCAGGGCACGGCGTGGGAGGTCATGAAGTTTGCCACCAGCAAGGAGCAGGACGGCAAGCTGCTGACCGACACCGGCCAGATGCCGATGCGCAAGGATCTCCCCACGGCCTATGCGGACTACTTCGCCAAGAACCCGGCCTACACCCAGTTCGCCGAGCAGGCGGCACGGACCGTTGAGGTCCCGAACGTGGCCAACTCGGTGGAGGTCTGGCAGACCTTCCGCACCGCCTATGCGAAGTCAGTGATTTTCGGCAACGAAAGCATAGACACCGCGTTCAAGGGCGCTGCGGACAAGATCAACCAACTGGCAGCCCAGAAGTAGCGGTGACCCCCAATGTCACTCCGCTCTTCTAGTGGGAGCCCCGTCACGGGGAAACCGGTTGGCGGGACGGCGGACCAGCGGCTGGTGCCCAGGAAGCGTAAAGGTTTCCTGGGTCCCCAGCCGCTGGGCCTGCTGTTCAGCGCCCCCTACGTCATCTACGTACTGGCTGTCCTGGCGTTTCCGCTCGGGTACGCCGTCTACATTTCCTTCCACGACTTCTTCTTCACCGCCCCTCGGGTCAAAGTGGACCGGCCGTTTGTGGGGTTCGACAACTACATCACCGTCCTCTCCGACCCCGCCGTCCAGCGGTCCTTCCTGAACATCGGTGTCTTCCTCATCATCAACGTCCCGCTCACCGTGGGCCTGTCCCTTCTGCTGGCCAACGCCTTGAACCGGGTCACCCGGCTCAAGACGTTCTTCCGGCTCAGCTATTACGTTCCCTACGTGACGGCGAGCGTCGCCGTCGTTGGGGTGTGGCTGTTCCTCTTCCAGCAAAACGGGCTGGTCAACACCCTGCTCGGACCGCTGGCTCCCGGACCGTCGTGGCTGGTCAATTCGTGGCTGGCCATGCCCACCGTGGCGCTGTACGTGACCTGGAAGCAGTTGGGGTTCTTCATCCTGCTCTACCTGGCGGCCCTGCAGAACATCCCCGATGAACTGTACGAATCCGCGTCCGTGGACGGCGGCAACAAGTGGGTCCAGTTCTGGAACATCACCGTTCCCGGCGTCCGGCCGGCGAGTGTCCTTGTGACACTTCTGGCCACGATTACCGGAGCGAACCTCTTCACCGAGCCGTACCTGCTGACCGGCGGCGGCGGCCCGGACGGGGCATCGGCCTCTCCGGTGTTCATCATGTACCAGCGGGGGCTCCTGCAGGGGAACCCCGATGTTGCGGCCGCGCTCGGCGTGGTGCTGGTGATCGGCGTGCTGCTGATCGCCCTGATCCAGAAACGCCTTGTGGGCGGGAAGGAGGACTGACATGTCCGTCACCAACGCACAAAACGCCAAAAACGACGACGACGCCGGCCAGCAACCGGAGCTGCCGGAACCTGTCCTGCGTCCCGACTCCGGCGTCGAAAAGCGCCGCAACCTGGGAGTGGGCAGCTTCATCCTGCTGGCCCTGGGCGCCTTCGTTTTCCTCTTCCCCTTCTACTACATGCTCATCGGTTCGCTGCAGACTGCTCCGGACACGTCGATTTTCGGCGCGTTTCCCAATCCGGCCAACATCACCGGCGCGAACTATGTGCAGATCAACGAGTCCATCAACCTGTTCCGCGGCCTGCTCAATTCGGGCATCTTCACCGGGGGTGTCATCCTCTTCACCGTAATTTTCGGGCTGCTGGTGGGCTATGCCCTGGCACAGATGCAGTTCCGGGGGCGCGGCGTGGTGTTCGGCATGATGCTTCTGGTCCAGATGATCCCGTTCCAGCTGCTGCTTATCCCGCTTTATGTCATGATCGTCCGCGATTACGGCCTGGCGGACAGCTACCTGGGTATGATCCTGCCGTTCGCCATCAACTCCACTGCCGTGTTTGTGTTCCGCCAGTACTTCCTCCAGTTGCCCTCAACCCTGTTTGAGGCGGCCCGGATCGACGGCGCCTCGGAGTTGCGGATCCTGTGGCAGATCGCCATCCCGTTGGTCAGGCCCGCGATTGTCACAGCCGTGCTGCTGACCTTCATCGGCCCGTGGAACGAATTCCTGTGGCCGTTCCTGGTCACCAAGGAGCAGTCCATCCAGCCGCTCGCAGTTTCCCTGGCCAACTTCATCTCCAACATCGCCGGCCAGGCCGGCAACCCGTTTGGCGCCATCCTTGCCGGTGCCTGCGTCCTGGCGGCACCCGCCGTCGCACTCTTCATCTTTTTCCAGCGACAGTTCATCTCGACCAATATCGGTTCCAGCGTAAAGGGCTAATCTATGACTTCCCCCCAGACTCCAGCACTGCCCACTGTCCCCTACACCCTCACCCGCGCGGGCGTCGTCATGACCCCCGAGCCCGGCAACGACTTCGAGGCCGAGGGCGTCCTCAACCCCGCCAGCGGCCGCGGCCCGGACGGCGAGCTGTACCTGCTGCCGCGGCTCGTGGCCACGGGCAACGTCTCCCGCGTGGGGCTCGCCAAGGTGATCATCAACGACGACGGCGTCCCCACCGGTGTGGAACGCGAAGGCGTGGTCCTGGCCCCGGACGAGGGCTGGGAACGCGGCCTGAACAACGCCGGCACCGAGGATCCGCGCACCACCTGGGTGCCCGCCCTTGGCAAGCACCTGATGACGTACGTGGCGTACGGGCCCCTGGGTCCCCGCCTCGCCTTCGCGCACTCCGAGGACCTCCGGAACTGGGAACGCCTTGGCCCGTGCTTCTTTGAGTACCAGGCCGATCTCTCCATGGACCTGAACCTGTTCCCGAACAAGGATGCGGTGTTCTTCCCGGAACCGGTGAACGACCCCGACGGCGTGCCCTCCTACGCCATGCTGCACCGCCCCATGTGGGACCTTGGCTGGATCCGCCCCGGCGAAGGCGAGCACCTGCCCGCGGGAGTCACGGACAACCGGCCCGGCATCTGGATCTCCTACGTGGCCGTGGCCGACGTCGAGCGCGACCTCCGCAACCTGGTCCACATGGGCAAGCACCGCCTCGTCGCCCTCAGCGAGTTCCCTTTCGAGGAACTGAAAATCGGCGGCGGCCCGCCCCCCATCCGCGTGGACGAAGGCTGGCTCCTGATCCACCACGGCGTGGCCGGAAAGATGGCCGCGTCCGCGTTCGAGCAGCAGCAGAACGTCAACTACACCGCGGCGGCGATGATCCTGGACGCCAACGATCCGTGCAAGGTCATCGCCCGCAGCGACAAGCCTTTGTTGGCACCGGAAACCGAGGACGAAATCTCCGGCATCGTGCCGAACGTGGTGTTCCCCACCGCGATCGAAAAAATCGGCGACCAGCTGTTTGTCTTCTACGGCATGGCGGACTCCAAAATCGGCGTCGCCAAACTGGACCGGGTCTGAGCCCGGTGACGCATTCACCGAAAGCAACGCGGCCGGTGGTGGCAGCGGTGGCCGTTTCCATGCTGGCTGTCTCGCTGCAGGCCGGTGCCGCCACAGCGGCACCCGCCGCGCCGCCGTCGTCCGTCCCTGCACTCACCGCACCGCAGGCACCTGGTTTGGCACCTGTGCTGGCCGGCGGCGGCAGCCTGACCAACCTGGACCACCTGGACTTCCTGCTGGACACCGTTCCGCTGGCTCCGGTGCCCGGGCACACCACCTACCAGCTGGAGCAGGACCCCGCGGCCGAGGCGCCGTGGACCTACGCCGACAGGAACGACGACGGCAGCTATGACCGGGTTGGCGGCGGAAACCTTGACCCGGCCACCGGCGATTGGACCCAAGGCGCCTACAACGCGGATGACATTGCCCGCACCGCCGTGGTGTACCTCCGGCACTGGAAGCAGACAGGGGACCCGGCGAGCAAGGAGCACGCCTTCCAGAACCTTCGTGCGCTCACCTACCTCCAGACGGTGGACGGCCCCAATGCCGGCAACGTGGTCCTCTGGCAGCAGACGGACGGCAGCCTGAACCCCAGCGCCATCCCGGTGGAACTGCCGGATCCCTCCGATTCCGCGGAATCCTATTGGCTGGCCCGCACCGTGTGGGCCCTGGGTGAGGGCTTCGCAGGGTTCGCCGAGTCCGATCCTGAGTTTGCCGCCTTCCTGCAGGACAGGCTGCACCTTTCCCTGGCTGCCCTGAACCGGCAGTCCCTGGCCAAGTACGGCACGTTCGATGTTGCCGACGGGGTCCAGGTTCCGGCCTGGCTCATCGCCGGCGGCGCGGATGCCTCCGCCGAGGCCGTGCTGGGCCTGGCCGCGTATGTGGAGACGGTTCCGTCCGACGCCGTGGCCACCACCGCGCTGTCGCAGCTAAGCGAGGGCGTGGCCGCGATGTCTTCCGACTCGGCCACGCAATGGCCGTTTGGTGCGATCATGCCGTGGAACAAGTCCCAGAGCCTCTGGCATGCGTGGGGCGGCATGGCCCCGGCCGCCGTCGCCACCGCGTCCACCGTCCTGGACCGGCCGGACCTGCTAACGGCAGCAGTTAAGGACACCGCCCAGTTCACCCCGCAGCTGCTCGCAGCGGGCGGACCGGACAACGCCTGGAGCCCCGCTCCCGGTGAGGCGCAGATTGCCTATGGCGTGGACTCCCGCGTCCAGAGCCTGGTGGCGACGGCGGAAGCCGCTCACGCCCCGGGACTTCTCGATGTTGCTGCCATTGCTGCCGGCTGGTTCTTCGGCGCCAACCCCAACGGCGCGCCCGCCTACAACCCGGCCACCGGCACCGCCATCGACGGGATCGAAACGGACGGCCGGATCAACCCCAACTCCGGCGCCGAATCCACCATCCACGCGCTGCTCACCATGCTGGCCCTCGACTCCAACCCGGAACTCCGGGCCAAGGCCTTGGGCATCAGCGTGACCGAAGGGACCAACGGACTCAGCGTCGTGGAAGCCGAAGCAGGCACCCTCACGGGCAACGGCACCGTGGTGCGGCCGCCGTCGTCCTGGACCGGGGAAGCGAACATCTCCGGCGGCGCCTACGTGGACCTGGGCGCTGGCGGCAGCCTTTCCATCCCGCTGCCCGCAGCGGACCAGCCCAGCAACATCTTCCCCATCGTGAACCAGGGGATCGCGCCGTCCGGCACCACCACCTGGACCTCGGCCAAGGGCCCGCTGGGAACCACAGCCAACGGCGGGGCGGGAGCGCAGGGCATCACCGACGCGCCCGGCATCCTCTTCCCGTTCACGCTGCAGCGCGCCCTCGCCGCCGGACTGACCTCGGTCACCGCCCGCACCGACGGGCAGGCGGCATTGGACGCACTGCTGGTCCAGCCGCTGATTTCCACGGTGTCCGTCTCCGGCTCCGGCGGCGACACCACGCTGTACGTCAGCGCGGCCAAGGCCATCACGGTCCAGGAGCTGACTGTGCCGGAAGGCTTTGTGCGGGTCCAGCGCCAGTACGATTCCACCGGCCAGCCGGTCAAGGGCTCCAGGGACACCGCCGGCACCACGTCCGGACGCGTCACGATAGCCCCGGGCGGCTTCACATTGGTGACGCTGACGGCCGGCTGACCGCCGGACGGACCGGCTGGCCGGCGTCACGCCGGGCACGGTTTTTGGCAAGCACGACGGCGGGTTCCCCGGAATCACGCGGGAGGAACCGCCGTCGTGGTCCAAAAAGGTGCGCCGCGTGACGGCTGGACCGTCAGCCGCAGCCGCGACTTTTACACAGCTGCAATCAGGGGGACTTTCGGGGGAAACCACACGGGCGGAGAATGACAATTGCCCCCTCCGGAACTCCGCATGGAGTTCCGGGGAGGGGCACCACCCGGAAGTCCGCCAGGTAATCCAGCGGCTGCCTTTCCGGGCCGGGCTCTGCTCTAAAGGGGTTACACATGCCTACTCCGTTGAACCAGAGCGTGGCGGATTCTGCGCTGCTGACCAGGTCGCTTCCGCTGGGCCTGCTCCGGACGTTTGTGCAGTCGGATGGCGCGGACGAAGGCTTCACCCCCAACCTGCTGGCGGAACTCAAGGTCCTGGCCCGTGTGCCCGGGCTGCTGGTGGCCTGCAACTACGGCGGCACTCTCTGCGACGCAGAGGGCATCTCCACCGAAACCCTGCCGCTGGGCAGCGCCGCGATCGCGCTCCGGGCCCTGGCCGCCCTGCCCAACACACACGCTGCCGTGATCTCAGGGCGTTCGCTGCGCGACCTCGCCGCGGTGTCCCGGCTGCCGGCGGAAGTGCACCTGATCGGATCGCACGGTGCGGAGTCGGACATGGGCTTCGCGCACGTCCAGACCCTGGCCACCGAAGCCACCCTCCAGAAGGTCAGCACCGCCCTGTCCGAGGCGGTGGGATTCCAGAAAGGCATCTGGATCGAACGCAAGCCCGTGGCGGTCTCCGTGCATACCCGGCCCGCATCGCCGGACGTTGTACAGGCCGTAATCGAAACGGCGCGGGAGATCGCCAAGGCACACGGGCTGTTCTTCATCGTCGACGGGTCGGTTCTCGACCTTTCCATCGTGGAACCGTCCAAGGCGGACGCCCTGGAAAACCTCAGGTCCCGGCTCAGCGCCAGTGCGGCGTTGTATGCGGGCGACGCCTACAGCGACGAACTGGCCATCGCCACCCTTCGCGGCCCGGACATGGGGCTGCGCGTGGGCCCGGGGGAGACCCGGGCGGCCCACCGGCTCCGCGACCCGGAATCGTTTGCCCGTGTCCTGGCCATTCTCTTCGAGCTGCGCCGGGCCTGGCTCTTCGGCGAGGACGCCGTAGGCCTGGAGCGGCATTCGATGATCGGCAACGGATCCTCCACTGCCCTGGTCACCCCCGATGCCAAAATCTGCTGGATGAGCCACCCGCTGCCGGACTCGGGATCCCTGTTCGCGCACATCCTGGGCGGGGACGCCGCAGGGCATTTTTCCGTGGAACCCGTCAAAACCTCGCAGGTCCTGGGCCAGCGCTATGTGGACAGCACCATGATCGTGGAGACCCGGTGGGCGGATGTGACCGTCACGGACTACCTGGAGCCGGCACCGGAGGGCATCACCAGCATGGTCCGGGTGCTGTCCGGCACCGGCGGCGCCAAGATCGTCTTCGCGCCGCGGCCGGACTATGCCAATGCGCCGTTCAGCATGGAGGCCCGCGGCGACGAGCTGCACGTGGTGGGCACGTCCGATCCCATCTTCCTCTATGCCCCCGGCGTCAGCTTCAGCATCACCTCCGACGGCCGGCACGCCACCGCCACCGCGTCGGTGAACCTGCAGGACGGGCCGGTGGTCCTGAACCTGCGCTGCGGCGACACTGAACCTGCGGCCGAGGACCCGGGCGATGAGAATGACCGGCGGGGCAGGGTGGCCCTCCACTCCCGCCGCTGGGTTCAGGAACTGGAACTTCCCTCAGTGAAGCCGTCACTGGTCCGCCGTTCAGCGCTGGTGCTCCGGGCGCTGGTGCATGAACCCACCGGGGCAGTGCTGGCCGCGCCCACCACCTCCCTGCCCGAAGGAATCGGCGGAACAAGGAACTGGGACTACCGGTACTGCTGGCTGCGGGACGGCTCCATGACCGTGAACGCCCTGGTGGACCTGGGCTCCACGTCGGAGGCGGCCGGGTTCCTGAGCTGGCTCGGCCGGATCCTTGAGCACGCGCCCGGCCCGGAATGGCTGCACCCGCTGTACTCCGTCACCGGCGCCCCGCTGTCCACGGAGGCCGTCATCGACAGCCTGCCGGGGTACGCAGGTTCCCGGCCCGTCCGGATCGGAAACGCCGCGGACCACCAGGTCCAGCTGGACGTCTTCGGCCCGATCGCCGAACTCATCCACGCCCTGAGTGAACGGGACGGGGAGCTTGCGGACGAGCACTGGGAGCTGATGGTGCAGATGGCCTCGGCGGTGCTGGCCCGCTGGCACGAGCCCGACCATGGCATCTGGGAAGCCCGCCGGCCGCCGCGCCACCACGTCTACACCAAGGTGATGTGCTGGGTGACGCTGGACCGGGCCCTCCGCACGGCCGCCCGGCACGGCAGGGCGCCGGAACCCGCCTGGGAACCCACGGCACACGCCATCCGGGAGGAGGTGCTGCGTGAAGGATGGGACGACTCCGCGCAGTCCTACACCGTGGCCTATGACAGCCCGGACCTCGACGCCGCCGTCCTGCACATCGGCCTCTCCGGCATGCTGGACGTCCGCGACCAGCGCTTCCTGGACACCGTCACGGCAGTGGAACGCGAGCTCCGGGTGGGGCCCACCGTCTTCCGGTACAGGTACGACGACGGCCTGCCGGGTCTGGAGGGCGGCTTCCACATCTGCACCACCTGGCTCATTGAGGCATACGTGGCGGTGGGCAGGATCGAGGAGGCCTGGGACCTGTTCGACCAGCTGGTGAACCTCTTCGGGCCCACCGGACTGCTGCCCGAAGAGTACGATCCCGGCACCGAGACGCACCTGGGCAACCACCCGCAGGCCTACTCCCACCTGGGCTTCATCCGCTGCGCCCGGCTGCTGGACCAGCACCAGCCCGGGGCCCGCGTGCCTTAACGCGCTGATGGGGAGCGGGGTGAGGGCTTCAGCGGGCTGCTAGCGGGCGGCGGAGAAGATCTGCGGCGCCGGCCGCGTGCCAGTGGCCAGGTCCGCGAGGATACGGCCCACCACGGGCGTGAACTTGAAGCCGTGCCCGGAAAACCCGGCGCCGATGACCACGGGGCCGACCCGATCAAGGACGAAGTCCTCGTCCGGTGTGGTGGTGTACGTGCAGCTGATGGCCTCGAGCGAATCGGCGTCCACCCCCGGCAGCCAGGCCCGCGCGTAGTCCTGCAGGGCTGCGAGCTGGACGGGTTCGGGCAGGAAGGACCGATTGTCCGGGTCCACCTCCGGACCGACGCCGTGCCAGCCGGCCTTGATGCCTTCCCCCGGCGTCTGCATGCCGTAGACCGGCGAGTACCAGTTCCCGTAGGCCGGGCTGGTTCCCGGCGTGTGGTTGAATCCCGGCCACATCGCGCCGTCGTCGGCGACGCGGAAGTGGGCCGGCTGTTCCTGGGTGACCCTGAGCCGGGGAATCCGGAGCTTTCCGGGTCCGGCCGCACCGGCCAGCAGTTTCTCCGTCCAGCCGCCCGCCGTCACCACTGCCTGGGCGGCGGTGACCACCTCGTAGCCGCCTGACGCGCCGGGTCCGTCGGCCTCCAGGGTGAGCCGGACGCCGTCGTCCATGATTTCCAGCTCCACCACTTTGGTGTGGTGCCTGATCTCGGCGCCCCGGGCTGTGGCGAGCCGCTGGAAGGCGGGGAGCGCCGCCTCGGGGTTCAGCTGGCCGCCGTCGGGCATGTGCAGGACCTGCTGGTCGAACCGAATGCCGCGCCAGCGTTGGGCGGCCTCGTCCGGGCTGAGGGACTCCGCCCGGATGCCTGCCTCGGTGAGCGCGGCCTGCACCTGGGGGAGGCGCGGATCGGGGCCGTGGTTGACGATGCCGGTGCGGGTGAGGAGCTGTTCGCCGCTGTCCTGCTCCAGCTCGTCCCAGAGCGCCAGTCCTTCGGCCAGCATGGCCACATATTCCGGCCGGTGGTAGCCCGGGTTCAGGTTGCGGGTGGTGCCGTGGGACGCCCCGATGCGGTGTCCTGGCCCGAACTGCTCCAGCAGCGTGACCTGCCGGCCGCGGCGTGCCAGGGCCCAGGCGGCGGCCGAGCCCATGGCTCCGCCGCCGATCACCACGGTGTCCAGGGTTGTTCCCATCTGTTCCTCCTCAGGTTCGGGTCAGGCGAGCAGCAGCGCCACGCCGATCATGGCGGGCACGGCCACCACCGTGGTCAGCAGCACGGTGTCCTTGGCGACGGTCAGGCCGGTCTTGTACCGGCTGGCGGCCACAAAGACATTCTGTGCGGTGGGGAGCGCGGACGTCACCACGACGGCGAAGAGCGCATGTCCTTCCATCCCCAGCGCAAAGCGTGCGAAAACGTAGGCGAGGGCCGGCTGGATGACCAGCTTGAAGGCGCTCGCCAGGAGCGTGTCCACCCGGCGTCCCGCCGACGCCTGCAGCGGCCGGCTGCCGTTCAGGCTCATACCGAAGGCGATCAGCATGGCAGGGATTGCGGCGCCGCCGATCAGGTGGATCGGCTCCATGACCAGTGCGGGAACCTGAAATCCCGTCCCGGCCACCAGCAGGCCCAGCCCGGAGCCCACAATCATCGGATTCCGCAGGATCATCAGCACAAAGCGCAGCGGTGTAGTGCGGTGGGAGCTCGTGCTTGAATCCAGGATCATCAGGAACAGCGGCGTGAAGAAGGCCAGCTGGAAGATCAGCAGCGGAGCGACATAGCTGGCGTCGCCGAGGACGTAGACGGCGATCGGGATGCCCAGGTTGGCGGAGTTCGCCAGCGACGCGGCCATGGACGACATCAGCGCTTCCGGCAGCGCACGCTTGAGCAGGAACTTGGCGATGGCAAAAAAGATCGCGGCGGTGGCGATCGCTGCCACGGCCGTTACCAGCAGCGGCTCCGCGAAGACTTCCTGCAGCCGTGCCTTGCTGAGGGTTTCGAAGAGCAGCGCGGGGCTGGCCACAAAGAATGTCAGGCCGCTGAGGACCTGGCGCGCGTTCTCGCCCAGGATCTTCCGCCGGCCCACAAACCAGCCCACCAGGATGATGCACCAGACAACAAAAAAGCCTGCGAGCACGCCTAACAAGGATGGTCTCCTAAGGCGCAGCGCCAGTCAGGGCCAGAACTCACGCTCCTGGTTAGAGGACGGCGTTGTTAAGGGCGAAAGGGGGGCGCATCAGTCCCGGGGTGTGGCCCTCCGCAGGATCGTTTCCGATCTGGACGATTTTGTTGTCCTGATCCACGTGGACAACCTTCGGCGCGTAGGCGTTGGCCTCATCCGTGGTCATCTGGGCGTAGGTGATCAGGATGACGATGTCGTTCTCGTGCATTAGGTGCGCCGCTGCCCCGTTGATGCCGATGACCCCTGAACCGCGCTCGCCGGCGATGGTATAGGTCTCCAGGCGGGCGCCGTTGGTGACGTCCACAATGGCAACAAGCTCGCCGGGCAGGATGTCGGCAGCGTCCAGCAGGTCCAGGTCGACGGTGACCGAACCAACGTAGTGCAGGTCAGCGTGCGTGACGGTGGCCCGGTGGATTTTGGACTTGAACATTGTGCGATTCATAACCAGATCAGTCTAGCGTCGGGGTCCGGATCCCGCAGTGACGCAGGAAACACAGGCGCACGGGGCGTCATGGAGGCGCCGCGCGTGGCGGGAATACGCGCTGAAGCCCTTAGCCGCCGTCGGGATTCCGCACCGATTCCGCGGTGATGGCGAGCGTCTCGCGGGCGGCGAGGATGGCCGGCCGCTTCGCGCTGGAGCGGCGCACGGAGGTGAAGATGGTCCGGTGCGGGTTGCCCGGCAGGTCCAGCAGTTGGGCCGTGGTGCTGCGGCCGGTCCAGACGAGGTCCGGCATGAGGGCCACCGCGTTACCTGACTCGATGAGCCGGATCTGGGCCTGCAGGTCGGCCGTCTCAAAGCGGACGTCCGGCTCGAAGCCGGCACTCCGGCAGGCCTGTTCTGCCCAGTGCCGGGAGGCGGCACCGCGCGGCTCCATCACCCACGCGAGCCCGGCAGTGTCCTCGATGGAGGTGATGCGGGGCCGGTCCGGGGATGCCGGCGGGACCGCGAGCCGGATCGCGTCGGTGGTGAGCTTGATGCGGTCCAGCTCCGGGTAGCGCGGGGCGGCGTGTCCCGGATACTGCTCGGCAATCACCAGGTCGAAGTCCCGGGCCCACGTCTCGTGCAGGGCGGTTTCGGGCTCGCGCTGGATCATTTCGATCCGGACCTCGGGGTACGCCGTGGTCATTCTTGTCAGGGTCTCGGGCATCAGCGCCAGGGCCGCCGACTGGAAGACGGCAATGCGGACGGTGCCGGTGACGGTGGTCAGCGAGGCGGCCAGGTCCGCCTCAGCCTGCTCCAGTGTTTCGAGCAGCTGGGCGGTGTGGGCCACGAGGACTTCTGCCTGCGGCGTCAGCTGTACCCGGCGCCCGGTCTTCCGGAGGAGCTCGACCCCGGCCTCCTTTTCCAGCAGGGCCAGCTGCTGGGAGACCGACGACGGGCTGTACTGAAGCGCCTCGGCCACCTCGGCCAGCGTGCCCCGGATCTTCAGTTCGCGGAGCAGCCTGAGGCGGCGCACATCGAGCATAGCCACATTCCTTGATGAATCTAATGAATATTGGTAAGAAGTATTCACTTTATCTAATGCAACCGCGCTTGCATACTGTTGGGGATAAGTAATCCCCGTCACAGGCCAACGCAGGGCGCCGCAGATGGGCCCCACCCAAGCAGGGAGTTCCGATGAGCACTAGAGATCTGTCCCAGTCGATCATGAGGCGCAAGCCCATCGACGACATAGAGGAAGAAAACAAGCACAGCGGGCTCTTCAAATCCCTCGGACTCTGGCAGTTGACCGCCATCGGCGTCGGCGGCATTATCGGCGTCGGCATTTTCTCCCTCGCGGGCCTGGTGGCTGCGGGCAGTGAGGGCACTCCGGGCGTAGGGCCCGCGGTGCTGTTCTCGTTCCTTATCGCAGGCCTGGCCTCCGCCGCGGCAGCCCTGTCCTACGCCGAGTTCGCCGGCATGATTCCCCGCGCCGGCTCGGCCTACACCTACGGCTACGTGGCTCTGGGTGAAGTGATTGGCTGGTTCATCGGCTGGGACCTGCTCCTGGAATACATCGCCATTGTGGCCGTGGTGGCCATCGGTATTTCGGGCTACTTCGATGCGTTCCTGTCCGGCATCGGTATCCACATGCCCATCTGGATGACCTCCACGCCCGACGAAGGCAAGGGCGGCATCGTGAACATCCCCGCGATCATGGTCTGCCTCCTTGTGACGTGGATCCTTTCCCGTGGCACCAAGGCTTTCGGCCGGTTTGAACTTGTGGCCGTTGCCATCAAGGTCATCCTGATCCTCTTCATCATCGGCCTGGGCATCTTCTACATCGACACCAACAACTACAACCCGTTTATGCCCAGCGGCTTCGGCCCGGTCCTGGCGGGCTCCGCCACCGTATTCTTCGCTGTGTTCGGCTACGACGCCATGAGTACCGCGGCCGAGGAGGCCAAGGACGGCAAGAAGCACATGCCCAAGGCCATCATCCTGTCCCTGATCATTGCCATGCTGCTGTACGTGGCGGCCACGTTGGTGCTCACCGGGATGCAGAACTACAAGGACATCGACCCGAAGGCCGGATTCGCCTCTGCATTCACCGGCGTGGGACTGCCCGTCATCGCCACCATTATCTCGGTGTTCGCCGTCCTCTCCATCCTGACCGTGATGCTGACCTTCCTCCTGGGCGTCACCCGCGTCTGGTTCTCGATGAGCCGCGACGGCCTGCTCCCCGGCTGGTTCGCCAAGACCGACCGCCACGGCACGCCGCAGCGCGTGACCTGGATCGCCGGCGTCGCCTCAGCCCTGCTGGCCGGGGTGTTCCCCATCAAGGAAGTCGCGGACCTCACCAACATCGGCATCCTGGCCGCGTTCGTCGTCGTCTGTTTCTCGGTGATCGTCTTCCGCTACAAAAAGCCGGATGCGCCGCGCACCTTCCGCCTGCCGCTGATGCCGTTCATACCCGCCTTCGGCGTGCTTGCCTCGGCTTTCCTGATGTTCCAGCTGCACTGGGAGACCTGGGTTCGCTTCGGCGTCTGGCTGGTCATCGGCCTGGCCATCTACTTCTTCTACGGCAAGAAGCACTCGCTGATGAACCCGAACAGCCCGCGCCATGAGGAAGCCGTGGAGATGCACCGCCCGGTCGGCTGACCTTCCCGATACAGCCTCCGTTGCCCTATCACCTATGGTCCCCAAACGCGCGTTTTGGGAGCCAAAGGTGATAGGGCAACGCGTATTTAACGGCGAAATAAAACGTTGGGTTTTCTAACCTGTATTGCTTAGGAAACATCGCTTTATCTTATGTGATCGCAGGCTCATACTGATGAATAAGACCTCCTCAGAACCCACGGAAAGAACGAGTTGCAGCCATGACCAACATTGCTATGGAGCCCGGTGTGAACGCCGGATCCACGCCCCGCACAGCTGACGTTGACGTGCCCCAGGCGCGTGCCCTCGCGGCGGAAACCATCGGGCTGGTGCGCCGCTGGCTGACGGAGGCTTCGAAGGTTCCCGTGGACGCTTCGGCCGAGCAGCTCGCCGGGGTCCTGAAGGATCCGAACGGCCTGGACTTCACCGTCGGCTTCGTGGACGGCGTCGTCCGCCCGGAGGACCTGAACGTCGCCGCCCGCAACCTCGCGGCCCTCGCGCCGAAGGTCCCGGCCTTCCTGCCCTGGTACATGCGCAGCGCTGTCCAGCTCGGCGGTGCCATGGCCCCGGTCCTGCCGCAGGTGGTCATCCCGATCGCCCGCAAGGTGCTCCGCGAGATGGTGGGCCACCTGATCGTCGACGCCACCGAAGCCAAGCTGGGCCCGGCCATCGCCAAGATCCGCAAGGACGGCGTCAAGCTCAACGTCAACCTCCTCGGCGAGGCAGTCCTCGGAGAGCACGAGGCCTCCCGCCGGCTCGAAGGAACCCACACCCTCCTGGCCCGCCCGGACGTGGACTACGTGTCCATCAAGGTCTCCTCCACCGTGGCCCCGCACTCGCCATGGGCCTTCGACGAGGCGGTGGAGCACGTCGTCGAGAAGCTCACCCCGCTCTTCACCCGCGCCGCATCCTTCGCCACCAAGGGAAGCAAGGCCAAGTTCATCAACCTGGACATGGAGGAATACAAGGACCTGGACATGACCATCGCGGTCTTCACCAGGATCCTGGATAAGCCGGAGTTCAAGAACCTCGAAGCCGGCATCGTGCTCCAGGCCTACCTCCCGGACGCCCTCTCGGCCATGATCCGCCTCCAGGACTGGGCCGCAGAGCGCCGCGCCAACGGCGGCGCCGCCATCAAGGTCCGCGTGGTCAAGGGCGCCAACCTGCCCATGGAACAGGTCGAATCCTCGCTGCACGACTGGCCGCTCGCCACCTGGGGCACCAAGCAGGATTCGGATACCAACTACAAGCGCGTCATCAACTACTCGCTGCACCCGGACCGGATCGGGAACGTCCGGATCGGCGTGGCCGGCCACAACCTCTTCGACATCGCCTTCGCCTGGCTCCTGGCCAAGCAGCGCGGCGTGGAAGCAGGCATCGAATTCGAGATGCTGCTGGGCATGGCACAGGGCCAGGCCGAAGCCGTCAAGAAGGACGTCGGCTCGCTCCTGCTCTACACCCCGGTGGTGCACCCGGCCGAGTTCGACGTCGCCATCGCCTACCTGATCCGCCGCCTCGAAGAAGGCGCAAGCCAGGACAACTTCATGTCCGCCGTGTTTGAGCTCAGCGAGAACGAGGTCCTCTTCGAACGCGAGAAGCAGCGCTTCCTCGCCTCCCTGGACAGGCTCGACGACGCCGTCCCCCCGGCCAGCCGGCAGCAGAACCGCAGCCTCCCGCCGCAGCCCCTGCCGCACGATTCGTTCAAGGACACCCCGGATACCGACCCGTCGCTGCCTGCCAACCGCGTCTGGGGCCGCGCCATCCTGGGCCGGGTCGCCACCTCCACGCTGGGCAGCGCCGCCGTCGAGGCCGCCACCATCACTGACGCGGACACCCTCAACACGGTCATCGCCACCGCCGTCGAAAAGGGCAAAGCCTGGGGTGCACTCTCCGGCGACGAGCGGGCCGAAATCCTGCACCGCGCCGGCGACGTCCTGGAGGCCCGCCGCGCCGACCTTCTGGAGGTCATGGCCAGCGAAACCGGCAAGACGATCGACCAGGGAGACCCCGAGGTCAGCGAAGCCGTGGACTTTGCCCACTACTACGCCGAATCCGCCCGGAAGCTGGAAAAGGTCGACGGCGCCACGTTCGTGCCTGCCAAGCTCACCGTGGTGACCCCGCCATGGAACTTCCCGGTCGCCATCCCGGCCGGGTCCACCCTCGCGGCACTCGCCGCCGGCTCCGCCGTCGTCATCAAGCCCGCCAAGCAGGCACGCCGCAGCGGCGCCGTGATGATCGAGGCCCTCTGGGAAGCAGGCGTCCCGAAGGACGTGCTGACCATGGTGCAGCTCGGCGAGCGTGAGCTCGGCCAGCAGCTGATCTCCCACCCCGCCGTGGACCGCGTCATCCTGACCGGCGGCTACGAAACCGCCGAGCTGTTCCGTTCCTTCCGCAAGGATCTGCCCCTGCTGGCAGAGACCAGCGGCAAGAACGCCATCATCGTCACCCCCAGCGCGGACCTGGACCTGGCCGCGAAGGACGTGGCGTACTCTGCCTTCGGCCACGCCGGGCAGAAGTGCTCCGCGGCGTCGCTGGTGATCCTGGTCGGCTCCGTAGCGAAATCCAAGCGCTTCCACAACCAGCTGGTCGACGCCGTCACTTCCCTGAAGGTGGGCTACCCGCAGGACCCCACCAGCCAGATGGGCCCCATCATCGAGCCCGCCAACGGCAAGCTCCTCAATGCCCTCACCACGCTCGGCGAAGGCGAAAGCTGGGCCGTTGAACCGCGCAAGCTGGACGGGACCGGCCGGCTCTGGAGCCCGGGCGTGCGCCACGGCGTCCGCCGCGGATCCTACTTCCACCTCACCGAATTCTTCGGACCGGTCCTCGGCGTCATGACGGCGGAAACCCTGGAGGAGGCCATCGCCATCCAGAACCAGATCGAGTACGGCCTCACCGCAGGCCTGCACTCGCTCAACCCGGACGAGCTCGGCACCTGGCTGGACTCCATCCAGGCCGGCAACCTGTACGTCAACCGCGGCATCACCGGCGCCATCGTGCAGCGCCAGCCGTTCGGCGGCTGGAAGAAATCCGCTGTGGGCGCAGGCACCAAGGCCGGCGGACCCAACTACCTGGCCGGCCTCGGCGACTGGGTCAACGCCGAAGCGTCCGCCACGACCGCCGTCACCAACGCGGCCGTCCGCCGCATCCTCGACGCGACCGCAGGGGCATTGCAGCCGGCTGAGCTTGAGCCCCTGCAGCGCTCGCTGGCCTCCGACGCCCAGGCCTGGGCCGACGAGTTCGGCACGGCCAAGGACGTCTCCGGCCTGAGCGCTGAGCGGAACATCTTCCGCTACCGCGCGCTGCCGGTCACCGTACGGCTTTCCGAAGGTGCCCCGCTCGCCCACCTGGCGCGGACCGTGGCCGCCGGTGTCCTGGCCGGTTCCGCACTGACAGTGTCCACCGCCGTCGAACTTCCCGCCCAGCTGCGCTCCGTGCTCACCGGTCTGGACGTCACCGTCACGGTGGAGTCCGACGCCGGCTGGCTGGCTTCGGCGGCACGCCTCGCCGCTGCGGGCAAGCTCTCCGGTGCGCGGATCCGCCTGATCGGCGGCGACGCCACCGCCCTGGCGGAGGCCACCGACGGCCGCCCGGACCTGGCGATCTACGCCCACCCGGTCACCGAGGCCGGACGCGTGGAGCTGCTGCCGTTCCTGCACGAGCAGGCCATCAGCATCACCGCCCACCGCTTCGGCACCCCGAACCACCTCTCGGATGCACTGATCTAGGCGCCCGAACCCGGCAACGGGCGAAAGGCCCGGCAGCCACCTTCAGGGTGGCGGGTTCTAGCGGTCGTTGCAACACCCAGAATTTTTGGGAGTTGCAACGACCGTGTCGTTTTTAACGAAAGAAGCTGTCGGCCGGAGGAAATATACGCCGGAGCAGAAGGCGCAGTTCTTTTCCG
>NZ_SIHX01000018.1 GCF_004320525.1 Arthrobacter sp. S39 | reverse complement strand
ACGGACCACACTCCAGGACCCGCAGGCCAAAACAGCACACATCGAGAACCACCTGCTCGATGACCAGGGCAAACGCGACTTCACCTCAACTACGCCCGGGACCCGGCTGGTCGGCGACATCACCTACCTGCGCACCGGCGAGGGCTGGCTCTACCTGGCCACCGTCATCGACCTGTTCTCCGGCATGGTTATCGGCTGGGCCATGGCCGAACCCATGCGGGCAAGCCTCTGCACCGCGGCCCTGCGGATGGCCCGGAACCATGGCCACTTCGACGAGCACTCCGTCATCTTTCACTCGGACCGGGGCACCCAATACACCTCGGAGGAATTCCAGAAATGGTGCGGCACCAACAAGGTGACCCAGTCCATGGGCAAGGTCGGGGTCTGCTGGGACAACGCGGTCGCCGAGAATTTCTTCTCCCACCTCAAAACCGAGTTCTACCACCACGAACGCTTCGGTTCCAGGCTCGCTGCCCGGACCGCCGTGATGAACTACATCGAAGGCTGGTACAACCGCCGCCGACCCAACCGCAGGGCCGGCGGCATCCCACCAGCCACCGCCCACACAAACCACAACACCACCGCACAGGAACCACTGGCCGCCTAACCAAACAAACGACGAACTGTCTCAAGAACTTGACGACCGCAGTTCGACCTCACGATCGGTTACTAAGCTGCTCCACGGTTGAGGGTATGAGACGGGCGGTACGGTCTTGTGCCCGCGCTGACTGGGCCGGGCTCGCTAGCCCACGCGGACGCCATTGTCAGCGAGGAACTCGCGGGCACGGCCCATCTGGCGGTCGGTGGAGAAGGCGTGCCACTGTTCGCTGAGGTTCTCTCCGTGGAGGAGGTCTCGGAACCGGTAGAAGGCGCCTTTGCCCTCGATCGCCCGTTCCAGCCGTTCTCGGAGGGCCTCATCGTGCTGCCGCTCGGCGAAGGCCGCCATGTCGTGCCAGCCGTTCCGTGAACCGGTGCGGTTGAGTCGAAGCCAGCGGTCCGGTTCCTCCTCCACTTCGATGGCGGCGTCCTCCCCGACCATCAACATCGGGTCAGTGGCGGTCTCGTCGTACACGTGCCCGGCGTGCAGGTCGAGATAGCCGCCGGTCGACAGGTCGGGATCCCCTTCCAGCACGATGCTGAGCATGTCGAGGTCTACCGGCACCACTCGGCCTGCTAGCGGCTCGTGGCGCAGACCGGCCAGCAGGTCCGCGGCCAGCACCCGGTCACCAGCGATGCCGCGCCACGTCAGCCGGTTAATGACTGACAGTGCCACCGGCTCGGTCTCCTGGCGTCTCTGTTCCAGCGCCATTGGTATGCCGGCCCCCACCTGCTGCAGAGCGTCATCGATGTCCCGTCCCGTCACCGCTGCGATGAAGCGGCCCGCATCTGCCGAGACAATGGCTCCACGCAGCTCGGACAGGTCCAGCCCCGGTACCTGCACCTGCGCCGGCCAGGCGTGCAGGAGCATCGGGTGCGGCGTGCCCGGTTTCCCCGGCGTCGGGCTCTCCCCGTCGTCGGTAGCCCATCGGCGCCCGTACTGGTCCGGGATGCTGCCCCATCCCCAGTAAGGCAGTGGGACATCAGGGCGGACACCCAGTACCTCCAGCGGGTCTACCTTCACTTCCCCGACCACGCATCGGTGCATCCAGGAATCACCGAGGTCGTACGTGAACTGAAACTCAGCCCCCGCTTCCAGCGTCCGGGTGACCTTGGCAATAGCGATGTCGATCGGTGCGATGACCGGCCCGCGAATCGATCCGGCCATCTCGGCTCCCGTCTCTTCGTCAGTGATGACCCGGCCGTCAGCCAAGGTAAACATTGACAAGTGCGAGCGGTCCCACCGGGCGAAGGCATCGTTGATGGCATTGGCGAGATCCATGAAGGTGTGCGACGGTCCGACCGCGAAGATACGCCCAGACCAGGGCCACAGCTCTTCACCACGACCGCCGAGCAATTCCACCGTCACCGATAACCAGGTTCGTGTCATATCCCAAGGATGGCAGGCGCCGCGGCGGTGCCGTAGCAGCGTTACTGCCGTGGTCCGCCCAGAGTTCGCGCCACCAAGCGCTAAGCCCACTTCCAGTGCGGTCCCCCAGGCTGCGGCCTGAGGGCCTCAAATTGGCTTCGCTCGTCCATACCGTTGCGTCGGTCCCGCCTATCGAAAAGCACGAACAGCACCACGAGCCAGCCAAGCTGTGAGGTGGTCAGTTCAGGAAGGGTTACGAGGGTTGCAAGGGCGGTCAGCGTTTCGGCGAGGTCTTTACTCATGCTCATATCAGGCGCGCTTTCGCTTAGGAGGTGGGACGCGGCCCTTAAAGGGCCGCATCATCTCTCTATGCAGCCGACCTCGCCACGGCGGTTGTCTCGTAACCCTTGGGATACGAGAGGTCCCACTGATCTGGCAGCCAAGCCTGAAGGCTCTGGCTTTTGTCAGAGGTCACTGAAACACTTACCGTCAGGGTTTCCTGACGAAAGGTGTGGTTATGGGCTGGGTATCAAACGACAACGAGCACGAGGGCTGGGCGGCGCCCGTGGCGCCCGACGGGCGCTTGTCCGCATCTTCGACAGCCGAAGGAATGCTCGTCAAAGGTGTCACGGGGCGCTACGTCCCGGATGTCACGATGCCCGATTACGAGCTAATCCCGGACAAGGAGATCATCGGCTGGCGGGGAGCCTGTGTATGCGGCTGGCAAGGAGAAATGTGGGAACGGGTCACGACCCCGGCGGCCGCCGACTTCAGCCGCCGCAGGGACTACGTTGCCCCGGACGAATTCGCCAATGCTTCAAGCGAAGTCGAAGACGCCATCCAGGACGAGTGGAATGCCCATATCGCTCCCTCGGAAGCCATCCTCGGTGTGGAAGCGGCAGCGCGTGAATACAGCCAGGCCGGCCACCGGCTGGACAAGACCGTCGCAGCGGCCAAGGCGGCCGGAGCGTCCTGGGCCGACATCGGCCGCGCCGTCGGCATCAGCCGCCAGTCCGCCCACGAACGTTGGGCAGAAAAGCAGTGACACTGCCCCCAGCGATGCCCCTTGATGCGGACACCTTGAGTTTTTCCTTGACCTACGGCGGAACGTTGGTCGTGGCGCTGCTGATGTTCATAGGGCAGCTGACCACGGTGGGGATTCTTTTAGTTGTTGCCGGGATTATCCGGCTGACGGCTTTACCCCATCCGGGCCATCTCGCGGTCATTCGGCAGATCTGGTCAGCCCTGAGTATGGCCGTCGCGGTAATCACCCGGTCTCCGTGCTTCTGCTCGTGCGGGCCTCCCGTACCTGATCGTGATCAGGGTATTCAAGCTCTCTCGCGATACTCTTCCCGAGACTTGTCGAAATAGTCATCATCCAGCGAGGCAAGGAAACTGACGGCATCACCCGACCATACATAGCTTGCTGCGTTGCTGTGCTTCCACGCGTACTTCGATTCGTTTTTCAAGTCTTCTTTCCAGCAGACAACTTGATAGTCATAGGTGTTCAATTCACGGCCTGGTCGTCGCGCTTTGACTCTTTTAAGCAGCTCTTTCATGCTGTACGGATGAGTCTTGTTGGGGTCGGTTTTTCGGACCACGACTTGGCCATCTCCCGTCGGAGAGATTGCTACAACTAGGTCCGCACTCGTCAGTTTCTTCACTGACTGCATGTTGATGTCATAGATCGTGGCTACGCGTGCCACGTCACTGCCAGCCGCTTCTGCCTCGTCCATGTAGCCTCGGAGCGCGTCTATGAATTGCTGCACTTCTGTAACCATCGTTGCGTTGCTGTCCGTGCGCATGAATCTCACCGCATCTGCCGGCGCTGTCGCCCCGAGCGGCAGGAGCTGCCATGTCATGGAATCAGCAAGATCCTTGTTAAATTTGGCTAGCATGAAGTCACGGTAATTAAGGACGTTTTGTTGCAGAAATGGGTAGATAATCGCGCCAAGCCCCTGGGCGTTGTACAAATGAATGGCGCGGTCCCGGTACTCGGAGAGGGCCTTCACGTTTGCCACTATGGCCGGTCCGTCGATCTTCGAAGGCCACAGGTTTTGCGCGGATACTCGTCCCAAGCAATCGTCGAGGGTTAGGGATCTGTATTGCTCGCCCCGTTTCTTCGGATAGAAGATCGATTTGTTGTTCTTCCGCAAGGTTGCCTTCAGCGCAAGCTCCCAGGCATTGACCACAAGCATCACGGTGACCTCGTCCCTGTAGGTCATGCGCGGCTTGTTGTAGACCTCGACTGCGCCCAAAATGGCGGACAGGGAGTTATCTACTAATCGCCTCATCGACACGTACGGCGCACCCATTTGACCTACCTCCAGCATTCAACGCTGGATGATCTCCTGCGCGGTGACTGGCCTCCACCTCCGGACAACCATCTTTCTCAGGCTACCTGCCGCCCACGACGCGAAGTTCCAACTCAACGTGCCGCAGTAAGCCTGAGACGGCCGGCTTTGCCGGGGACGGTGCTGCACGAAACCTCTGCATGTGGACCCACGACAATCAATCCTGCCCGTTCGACCTACTCAAACTTGCTCAGGCCAAGGTACGTGCGCACGGTCGTTTCGTGCCCGCTGCCAGGACGGTAAAACACTCTTTTCTGCGACTGCGCTATCTGCCCATGGTTTATCGCCAAAACTTCTTCGTCACCCGTAGGGTCAACCGAGAAGACGGGATCTTCCGAGCTTCTCGGATAGACAATGGCTGCATATTGCGTGCTAAGGGGCATGATGAGAGCTTTTGCCTCAAACAGGGGTGGGCGGCGCCTCGGGTTCATCCCGCGGTCTATGCCTACAGCTGGGCAGTCCCCCAAGAGGTACTCGGTTCCTGATAATGCCGACCTGATGGACAAGCTGTAATTGGAGAGTTGTTGCCGGGTACAGGCGAAGGCAGACTCAACGAACTCTTGGAAGGGTGAGCCCATGGCTTCCTGGTTTTGAATCGGCTCCAGAACGGATTCCGACATGCTTTCGAGCACCGAAGTAGCTAATTCGAGATTGAGCATTGGGTATCGGAGAGTGGCCAGCTTGAGCTGCATCTCACGGTTTGCTCTGGTTTGACGTTCCATTTTCACGTACGAGTCGCGATGGATTCGTTTCGTTTCCAGGCTTCGGGCGAAATGCAGGGCGATAAAGTCCGAGACAGCAACCTTCCGTGGCTCGACGTCTTCCGGCCTCCCTTCGGCCAGGGTCTTGCAGACATCGCCCATGGGCCCCTCAACCTCTTGCCAGAGCTTCTCCATCCACTCGCCCTTGTGCTTGAACATGTGCCACTCGAATCCCATGGATTTCGACGGCTTTGGGTCAATTGTCCGTCCGTCGATCACCTCTATCTGGCAGATCCCTTCTTTCCCGTCTGCCATCGCGCAAAACTGTTTCAGGAGAACCTGCGAGACATAGTGGTGTCTCTTGGGCGCGGGCCTAGCGGGTTTGCTCTTCATGCTTCTGATTGTCACAAAGTCCCCATCCGAGCGGCCACGCCAAGACGGGCAGGGGACAACTGGACGATGGAGTGTGTTCTTCAGCGGCAGCAAGTGAATAATCAGACTCATGCCAATTTCTTGTGCCTTCTGCGGTACGTCGGGGCCGCTGACTCGCGAACATGTATTCGGTAAGTGGGTCAGCAAGATCGGCCTGGACCTCAGACCCGTCCAGCACCGAGCCGGCCCAAACAATGGTCTACCTCGCGATATGGGGAAACAGCCTCCCTATCGGCTGCAGGTGAAGAACGTTTGTGCCACCTGCAACAACGGCTGGATGAGCAAGCTGGAAGATGCCGCTCAGCGCGTTCTTACTCCGCTGATCCTCGGGGAGTCGGGAACGATTGCGCTGGAAGATCAGCCCCTTGTCGCGATGTGGGCTCAAAAAACCGCTCTCACCGCGATGCTTCTCTCTAGCGAGGAGCAACGAGAAGGAGGTTATGGCCTCTCGAAGGCCGAGTACAGGGCGCTGTACGAAACTCGAAAGAGGAAGCAACCCCTCGAAAGAAGCCGCTTCTGGGTGGGCCGGTACCAGGGGGATGCAGGGTCGGCCGTTCGCGTGATGCCCTTCACTGTACGTGTGGCGGGTATACCGGAACCTGATTTGCCCGCGGGTTACACGCTAACGATTGTGCTCGGTGAGCTCGTCGTGCACGGGATGCGGTTCGTCTCTCCGGCCTCGGAGATCGACGTGACGATGGATCTGGGGATGCCCCAACTATGGCCGCCTCTGATGCCCGTGCAGTGGCCAGCAGGGAGGCCCTGTACTGAAGACGAGTTCCTCCGGTTCTCCGCTGGAAAGATGTTGCGGTCCGCAATTGAACATATCGAGCTGAAGCCTTGGACGCACGCAGCTGAGCTGCCGCAGAGCTCCGTCGTGGGGGACAAGGTCGAAGTCCCAGCTCTATGTAGAAAACACGTCCTCTACTACCCAATTGCTCTGCTTAGGGAAGTTTTGCGAGGAAGATTTTACGCATTCACGACAGCCTGTGAGTGCCCCAATGCATACCTGCTCCAAACAGAACCCGACGGTACCCACTGCAAGGCAGCCGGACCAGCAGACGGCATCTCCATGATGTACGAGGACTTACCTGGTGACGAAGTCATCATCCCCGGCGCCGGAGGCAATTTCCTTTGCAAGAGGCTACCTGCCGAAGCGACGACCGTAGCAACCTTCGTGCAACATGCCTAGAAAGGAACAGAACCGAGTTTTGGACCTTGTCGAAGCCGCTACGGGGGACGTCCTGCAGCGGGAAGCGTGCCCCGACTGGTTGCAAAGACCAGGCATAGCTGAGTGCGGGCAGGATTGGGATACCGTTCGAGCGATCTACGCGGCCCTAACAGGGCTGCTTCTCCCCGAAATCATGCCGCCTCGAGAATGGCGAAGTCTTGATGCCCTCTGGACAGACTCATCCGGACGTCAGCGAATTATTGAGTACGACGAAGAGCAACACTTCAATCGCTACAGGAAGACGGCACTACAGAACTACCCAGAGTCGGTCTCCGTTGCTTTCGACAAAACCACTTGGGAAGATCGCTGTCTAACGCACGAGGTGATCAGAGGTGGCAATTTCAGCAAACCGAAGCCCCCACTTTTCCCCATGAACGGGGGACGAAACTATCAGCGAGCCTTTCGAGACATGCTGGCCGATGTCCTCCCGCCGGCCCGAGGCTGGGAACCAACAATTCGCATCGCACACTTTGAGGTCGTCACGTGGTTGAAGGCCTGGGATGCTGAGACGCAAATGAAACGCCTTCTAGAAAGTAAGGTGGGCTGAGGACGTCCGCCTGTTGCGCCAAGGCCCACTGTTATCCCAAAACTAGAGGCGCGTTACGCGGCTTCGGATGTGACTTCTGAGACGTCATTCCTGCTAAGGGCGCGAGTCAGTGATGAAACGCTGACACTGAGTATCTGGGCCGTCTCCTTCAAGGTTTTCCCTTGGCTGCGCATCTGCCGGGCGGCCTCTGTTTTGGATGGAGTCATCGTTCGAGGTCTGCCGCCGAGCCGCCCTCGGGCTTTCGCCGCCGCCAGGCCGGCCTCGTCCGCTCATACAACCGGGACCGTTCGTACTCGGCAAGGTACGCGAACATGTCGAAGAGGAGCTTTCCGTGCGCGCTGGTGGTATCCAGCGAGGGAACGGAACCCTATCCCCCGCTGTCCCAGTACGGTCACGATGTCAGCCAAGTCAGCGGTACTGCGGCCCAGCCTGGTCAGATCAGTAACTGTCAGAACATTCCCCGGCTGCAGGTAGTCCAAGCATTCCTTCCATCGTGTCCTTGCTTGGGTGGCGCCGGAGGCATACTCCTGAAACACGCGCACAGCACCTGCTGCGACGAGTGCGTCCACTTGCGAGTCCAATGACTGACCGCGCGTGCTCACCCTCGCGTACCCAATTACGTTGCCGGCCACGTCAAAAAGCCTCCGCTCTAGGTTTTGACCAGCTTTCATTTCGAAAACCAGTTTTGACCAACGATAGGATTGCTTTTTCAATTATTTTCGGAGGCGTGCCGAACACACGTCAGAAACGGTCGTTTTTGAACTTGGTTTCCCGGGTCGTAAAGAATCATTCCCGCCCAGCCATGACAATCATCCGTGACCATCGACCCGCCACAGTCGAAGTGAGGGCTTGATCGCATCGCGATTTATCCTTCGGAACCCCGCAGTCACGGACTCTGTCAAGTCCGTGAGTGCGTGAGTGCGAATGTAGCAGCACGTCGGACCCTGGGCCGCCGAGACCCGAATCATCCAGACCCGTGAGTCTGTGACTCCACGAGCCAGTGAGTCTGTGAGTCTGGAAGTACGTGACTCACCGAGTCCGTCAGTGCGTCAGTCCGTGGGGCATAAGAACGTTGGCCGCACGCAGCTGCCGACCCACACTCCGTGACTTCGGAACTCACGCAGTCACGGACTCTGTCAGCCCATGAGTGCGTGAGTGCGTGAGTGCGACTGTAGCAGCACGTCGGACCCTGGACCGCCGAGACCCGAATCATCCAGACCCATGAGTCTGTGCCTCCAAAAGCCAGTAAGCCCGTGAGTCTGTGAGTCCGGAAGTACGCGACTCACCGAGTCCGTCAACCCCTGGCGCCTGAGAACCTAGGACCAATGCATCTCCATAAAGGGCCGAGTCGCTTCGGGGCATGAAGCGACTGCCCGTTCCTGGCGCGGTTGAAGTGTCAGGAACGGGCATCGTGGGGGAGTAGGCCCATTTGGCCCACCTGCATCATTAGTAACAGACTTACAGAGTTCCGGACTCATAGAGTGACAGAGAAACAAAGTCACTGAGTCTGTGCATCTACGGCGATTCTTCCGACAGAGGGGGAGTGGTGCTGGTAATTTTGGCGTAGCGCTTGCCGGCGACTGACAGATGTTCCCTACCTTTGATCGAACTAACCCATTTCCTCGGGTTGGTGGGGCTTAGGTGGGGCCCCAATCCCAAGTCGTTACGAGTGCCATGGAAATCCAAAATTAAGGAAGCACTCATGAGGGTCGTAGCTGTCGTCAACCAAAAAGGCGGCGCCGGAAAAACCACAACGGTGATGAATCTTGCCGCCGTTGCCGCACAGAGCTCGAAGGTGCTTGTCGTCGACGCCGACCCGCAGGGTTCAGTAACGATGTGGGCAACCAATGCAGAGGAACTCCCTGAAAAGGAACAGCTGCAGTTCGACGTGGCGACCGAGACGGATCCGGAAGCGCTCACACAAATGCGCAATCTTGACTACGACACCGTTTTCGTCGATACCCCTGGTAACTTGGAAAACATTCAGGTTCTCAAGGCCATCGTTGGCCAATCGGACTTCATCGTGATGCCTACAGAAGCCACTCCTTTGGCACTGCTGCCTCTCGTCTACACTTTCGAGAAGATAGTCCAGCCCTTCGGCCTGGACTACAGGGTCGTGATCACAAAGGCCGATTCGCGTTCACCGCAGGATGCGTTGGACGCACAGGACATGCTGCGAGAGCAGGGGATCCTCGTTTGCAACTCGTTTGTTCGCTCCTACAAGGCACACGAGCGGGCACCCATGTACGGGACGGTGGTTACTTCCTACGAAAAAACTCGCAACTCCGAGAAAGCAACTATGGATTACAAAGACGTCGCTCTGGAACTGTTTAGTCTCTGGGCCAAGACCAGGAAGGGCTGAACTCCATGGCACTAAAAGGTGGATTCAAAAACTTTGCTACCCAGACTCGGGAGATCAAGGAAGCCCCTCCTATTGACCTAGGTGGAGATGCTCCCACCCTCCACATTGTCCATGAGGCCGCTGCTTTGCATAACGGCTCAAAGGCACCCTCGACAGAAGGAGCTGCATCACCCATTCCGGCAGCTAACCCTGCACCGGAGTCCGATGGGGGAGTGGCGTCGGAGATTGCGCCCATGCGCGAGAACGGAGTCGTGCATGCCACTTCGACCCAAGCGGCAAAAGAAGTTGAGGGACCCGTTGTTTCGAGCCACACGCATTACACGGACCTGGTCCGCAAGGAATTGAGGCTGCACGCGGACCAGGCCGACGAGCTGACAGTACTTGCTACTAAGGTTCAACGCGCCCGGAGGGAAAAGGGCGAACGCATTACGGATAACACGCTGATCCGAGTTGCCGTGGACTTGTTGCTGGAGCGACAGAAGGAACTGGTCGGTTCAACTGAGGATGAGCTCCGCGTTGCGTTAGGCCTAACCCCACGGGCCTAAATATGTCCTAGATGTCACGCCCCGTGGCCGCGGCGAACCGCACGCTCACTGCGGATCGGACACTGTTACCCTGTAAGTTCGTGATTACCAGACCTACAGAGTACGTCAGTACCAGACTGCAGGTCTGGTTGAGCCCGTCGGGATGGATCAACCAGCCCGTGTGAACGCCATGTCCGCCAGGGCCCACTCATCCGGTGGTCCCTCGAAGTCCTCCCAGGGATAGTCCTCACCGGGGGAGATGAGCTCGGCGACGGTATTGACATTCTTGGACAGCCACTCCTTCCAAAGGACTCGTTCAATCCGGTACCGCTGCAGCTGCGCGGCGACAGCTTCCATGACCCCGAAGTACTCGGCGAGATCCTTCAACGACGTCGCGGATACCACTGACCAAGCCCGCGTCATATCACGGACAATCATGTTCCACGCGGCCATTACTTCAAGCACTTCACTAACAGCCGTCCTGGAAAGCCCTGTCAGCCTAATGATTCCCGCTGTCGACAAGCCGGGGGAGTGCTCCAATGTCTCGTAAACAAAGGCGGCCGGTAGACCTAGCTCGCGGAACACCGGCCTCATGGCATGGATCTTCCCCTTCTGCCAGGTCATGTCCTCGGCGGCAGCTTTCACGTCCTCAGGCACGGTAAGCATGTAGAGATCTCCTTTGGTGCCGCGGCCTTCTTCGACCAGGGTGACCAAGCCGTCGCTCTCCCCGCGCAGCGCTCTCAAGTGGGATCCGACGGTCGTGTGGTCAAGTCCAGTAGCGATTGCAATGGACCTGACACCGAATTCAACGAACCTAGACGCCGTCATGTGAGCAGCTTCCCCAAGTGCTCTCAGCACCATTCTGCGTGCCAGTCCCGTCCTCGAATCGGTGTAGGCGTGCTCTTTCAGTCTGAGCGCGCTTCGCCAGGTTCTGATGTGCTGATGCTCTGCATCTGAATTCGTAGGGAGCGAAGTTGCTTGTAACCCCGGGGCGTGTGTAGTTGGCTGGCTTGTGGGGGATTTACGTGCATTGTTCTTCCCTTCCCTGGACCCTGAGCTTTTCGCTACGTAAGTAACCGCCTCAAGCCAGTCGCGGCGCAGGGACTGGCTGCGGTGTCGGGAAGCGTAGCGAGCATAGAAGGAGGCCAGCCCGGGCCAGGTCCCCTGCATCATCCGGCGTTCTACATCTGTCAGTTCCATCCCGGCCGCCGCTGCTCCGACGAGGATTGCCTGCCGTGCATCTGAGTCGGTCGCGTAGCGGTTAGCGTCATAGAGTCCTGTTTGTGCCATTTGATGCATAACGCGGGACATCCGGCCGGTGGGGTGTTGAATTTTGGGTGCATCGACGTCCGTCGGTGTGAGCCTCTGTTCCAGCCGCAGCGCACGCACAGCGCTGATCTCCCCGACTAGGTCGGCATTCATGGCGGCCCATACGGAGGCCGAGTTGGGCCGGCGGGCGACGTCGTAAGCCATGCTGAGGCTCATGGCCAGTTCTTGGTGGCCGCCGCGCTTGTGGGGAGAACCTGGAGTTCGTACGCAGCCGTGCAGAAGGTTTTGGTGCGGGGATTTATCCAGGCTCCGGTGACGGTTACCCAGGGCCTCAACAAGATCTCGGGCTTCCGAAAACGTGACTCGTTTCTCCAGCGGGATGTAAACGTGTCGGCCGCCGTTGGGGGAGTAGTCCTCAATCCACCGCGCACCGCACGAATGCAGCCAGGTCTGCACGGCGCGGACATCGGCTTCGACCCAGTCGATGCCCGCGACTGAGGAGTCAAAGTCAAGGAAGATCGCGGCGCACGTGCCATCCTTGCCGAAGATCCGGACTGCGGCAGGGAAGGACGGAAGGCCTGGGGTTAGCGTTCGTTCATGTTTCTGTGGGTACGTCTTGCCGCCATCGCGGGAAAGGCGAACGCGAGGCTGCCCAGCAAGTAGGGGAGCTAGTGCGGCCCAAGCTTCGGCAGGTCGGCATGGTGCCTGCGGCGCGCCCGGACTCTGTAAGTCTGTGCATGCGCGCATCTCGTGGGGTACGATGATGCTATTCCTCTCAAGGGATAGGAAGATGCCCGGACCGCAAGGCCCGAGTTGATTCTCAAGGACTCTCTACCTCGTCGCCGGCAAGCAAATAAGGTAGTGAGTCAAATGCTTAGAAGGCCCGCCTCGTGCGGGCCTTCGTCATTTAAGAGGCGATGCGGCCGATGGGCAGCTCCTCTTGATATTTCGGTTGGTCATGACGCCTTCGCCATGGGCAAGGTCTCATGGGTGTCGAGCGCTTCTAAGTCAATGGTCTGTAAGTGCTCATGGAGGAGCCTGGCCACTATGTCAGACCGAGTTTCAGCAGTAAGTTCTACGACTCGGCGTAGCTTATCTGCATCGGCCCTTGGAATCTTTGCCGTGACAACGTGACGGTCGCCTTTGTGCATGCGTGCCATGAGTCCTCCTAAATAGGGTGCTGGGACTACCCAATCGCAATTAGATTGCATTAAGTGGGATGCGGCGCGTCGGCGTGTCGGGGCTTCAGTCCTGGATGGACTTAGCCCCAGAGCTTGACCCAGTGCGGCGTACCTCTGCTCCACCTGCGATGTCAGGAGGCTGTAGCGGACGCGCGTGCCGCTCCGTTCCTCCGATGCCGGTGGGTCCTGCAACACCACTCCTTTCCTCTGCCAGCAAATGAAGGTTATTCTTCGCAGAGAACCTGTAGGTCTACAGGTCCTGACGCGGTGGCGCCTAGTGCTCCTTCAAAAGACCAGGCCACCGAAAGACTACATACATGCTCCGCACATGCACAACTCACTGCCTGCACCCTGCGGTAGGCATCGGGTAACATCTCTTGTGTCAGCTGCCCGCCCGCCCTAAGTGGCGGCCTAGACAAGTGGCTGAGCTTGGCTAAGGAGCTGTATAGATGGCAGATGGGGGCCGCAGCGTGTTTCTTACGCAGCAACAGAAGAAAGAGCGGCTAGCGGATCGCATGGGCATCCTGGTGGATATCTGGGAGGCAGATAACAACACTGCGCTCATTTACCCTCATGTCGAAGAAGCACTTTCCGCCCACGGAATCCACCTGTCGCGGACACGGTGGTCCTACTTGATCAATGGCACTGGCAGCCTGGTGACGGATCAAGAACTGCTGAAGGGCATAGCAGAGTTCGTTTTTGCCATACCGGCCAGTTATCTGTGTGATCTCAACAGCGAGACTCCTCCCGAGGTAGAAGCGCGTATGGAATTCCTTGTGCAGATGCGGAAGCTCAAAGTGAAGAACTTTGCAGCGAGAAACCTGGGGGCCACCTCGCCAGAAACACTGAGGACGATCACCAGGATCATCGATGCATCGATGAAAGGCGACGAGTGAATGGCCCTCCCGCCGGTCCCGGAAAAGGTCCGGGAGTTATGCGGAGACGGCACGACGTCGATGAAGGAAGTTATCGACCGCTTGACCGTGATCTGTGAGAAGCCGATCAATCTGATCGAGTACAAGGAATCCTGGGGTGCGCTGACGGCCTTCAAAGCCGAATTTGAAGATCGCATAAACGTCTATTTCCCCCCGCAGAAGTCGCGGCAATACAAACTCCACTGCATCTACCACGAGCTCGGACACATCTACTTGGAGAGCTTTCGGATTCCCCTGGCTCTGCCGGATCTCTCTGAAGAGATGCTGAGGGAAACCGCGGACGCAATTAGCGTTACCTGCCGGTCCGTTCCGAATCATCCTGTCGAACGGTGGGTGGAGGATTTCGCTTTCGAGATGTCGAAGAAGACCCGTGCACGCAGCTCGTCCGATCCTGATCCTTTCCTCAGCTAGACCATGAAACTGTTGCTCTTTTGCACTGCTAAGTGCCCTATGCCTCCTTCGGATCCCCTCGGTGGTGAAGGTGGCGGAATCCCGGGCGTCGTGGCTGGCCTCGATGTTCGGCCTGACGGCGCTCTATGTCCTAGGGACGGTCACACCGCTAGAGGTTATCGACAGCCACCTCGGTGGCATCAACGTGACGAACCTGCTTCAAGCCATCTTCGCGCTGCTAGCGATCTTCTTCTTCAACGACAGCGTGCGGCGGTTAGCGAACGTACCAGTCAGCAGGACTTACTACGCCCCGTTCCTGAGCATTCCCATCATGATTGTCAGCTTCGCCCTGATTGAGGACAAAGCTCCATCGGCTGCGGGCTTCATTGATTCCCGCATGGACCAGCTCGCAACTGCCACGTACAGCGGCACGTACATGCTCGCGTTGTTGTTCACCGTGCTCAGGATCATCTACATGCTTCGGCACAAGGCGAGGGGCCCGTACGCAACATTCTCAGCGGGCCTGCTCGTGGTTGCGGCGGCTTGTTCGTGCCACATTACATACGTGGTGCTGTTCCATTTCTCGCCCTGGGACGCCTTCGCCCAAGCGATCGGATCCTGGTTTGACCGCCTTTTCTATTTAGGCCTCTCGGTGACGGCTGCGGGGTGGCTGATTCTTTTCCTGTCGAAGCAGCTCCCGAAGTTGCGGCTCTGGATGATCGATGCGCTCTGGCTTACTGCGTTGAGGACCCGGGTAAATGCAGATCAATCCCGAGTCAGCCCGGCGTGGGACCTTTTCAATGAAACGCTCGAAAACGGGGTCTACAAAAGCCTCATCGTTCTGCACAACTACCAGAGGGGGAACATGACGATGTTCCCGGAGTCTGTTCAGAGCAGAATCAGCCAAATTGAGGCCAAGCTAGACGCACAGACCTAGCCCTGCTGAGCCAAGATCGTTTTGCTGACCCAAGCCGTCAGTTCGTTGGAGAAGGTACAAGGAGAGGCGTTCCACTCTTGGGTATGATGCGCCTCAGGTAGGGGAATCAGGGTGACGGTGTCAGGATTCGCGCGTTGGAACGCCGCCGAGATCTCCCAGGGAACCTCTTGATCTGTGTAGGAGTGCAAGACCAGCGTCGGGACTGCCACACGGTTAGGTACATCGACCCATTCAAGTGCATCGAAATTGATCGGTTCCTCCAACCCGAGCATCCTCGCGAACGGGGGTGCCTGCAGCAGGCATATGACAAGGCCGGCCCCAATCGCCGGCACGCCCGCCCGCGCCGCCCCCGCCGTGATGGTCTTGCGCCAGCTCGTGACCGGCCCTACCAGGACGACTCCGACGATCCGGTCCCGGTAAGCGCTGCGCTCCGCTGTCAGCAGCGCGATGGTGCCACCCATTGACCAGCCCGAGAGGATGATCCGCCTGGCTCCATGAGCCACTGCGTAGGCTACGGCGCTGTCCACGTCACGCCATTCGGCTTGCCCAAGGTGGCTCGATTCGGCCTGTGGTGGGCTGACCTCCTGGTCGCTGCGGAATGACGGAACCAAGGAGGTAAATCCCAGGGGACTGAAAGCGTGGACGTCCCGAAACATGATCGAGCGGTCTGTCCAGCTGCCATGGATATGGATCACCCATGTGTCGGTGTTCTTTCCTTGGAATAGCCATGCAGGCGCCGCGCCGTAGGCTGTGGGGATCTGCACCTCTTCGAACCGTTCGGCCACCGCAGAGGGTTCGAAGAACACATCGGGGGTCCAATCGACCAGGGGGCCCAGGCGTGCCGGCCCGGCACCCGAAGGGTGAATTAGCCGCTCCACGTATTTCTGATCCTCATCGATCAGTGTGACCTCGCCGACTCTCGTGTAGCTCTCGGCCACAGGGTCGAACACGCCAAAGTCGCCCAGGGCTTTGGTGTAGTCGTCCAAATCGATGCGGACTCTGCGGCCATCATCTGTCAATTCGGCACGACGGTAGTCCTTTGGTCCCCGTTTAACGATCTTGCGGGCCATAACAACCGCGAATCCAGATAGTGCGGCTGCCGGTACAAAGAACGCCAGGCCGACCAGGCCCCGCCGTGTCGTCTGCATTAGGTCTCACCCTCCCGCCGCGTTCCAAGGCGAGGAACGAAGCCAAATCATCGTAACGTCACCTCAGCCCCTGATATATGAACAATTCATGCCCACTACAGGCATTGCACATGTTCACTACAGGCATGTATCGTTGATTGAGCGAGCCGACGCGTGAGCATCGAAGGGGGAGTCACGTGATCAGCGTTGAGCGGCGGCCGAAGCCACCAGCCGAAACGAGGGGATTTCACATGGAGACGCTGCTCGTTTCGAGGAACTGGCCCGTGTCCGAAGATCCACTGCTCCATGGAGTTCCCCTCACGCGCGCAACACGGCCCCCAATAAACCTCAAAGATTCCTGGTTTCGAACCAACGGGATCAGGCGGACTTCCTAGTGCGTATCGCTGCAGCTGGGGCAGCAAAAGCCGTGGCAGGAAAAGCGTTTCGAAAAATCGTCGTTCCTGTTGCCGCTACAACTGCCCTGGCACTGGGTTTTGTTGTCGTGGTCCTCGATGACGGAGGGACTCCGGCGCCGGCAGCCTCGGCGTGCGTGGCTCCAGGGACGGCGGCGGCGTCATCTGCCGCACCTGTTCCCGGCAGCCCGGTGGCTGGAGTCGATGCGGAGCAGATGAGGAATGCCGCGGCGATCATGAAAGCAGCCTCGGATCTTGGGATGCCCGTGGCGGCTCAGTTAATCGGGGTTCAGGCTTCCATTGGTGAGTCGACGCTGCGTGTCATTGATTTCGGTGACGGTGCCGGCCCGGATTCTCGCGGTTTGTTCCAGCAGCGGGACTCGTGGGGCCCCTACGCGGATCGGATGGATCCTGCCAAGTCCTCGGCACTTTTCTTCAAGGCGTTGCAGAGGGTGGAGGGCTGGGAGTCGCTGGAGCCCACGATCGCTATCCACCGGGCACAGCGGAACGCTGACCCGAACCACTACACCCGGTTCCGTCCCCAGGCTACGGAAATCGTCAAAGCTCTCGGAGGCGAAGCAGCCGCCCTGGTGGATCCTTCGGGCGCGTGCCCCGCAGCCGGCAATGAGGTCGTGGGGGACCTTGCCGGCAAGTGGGTCAGGCCGATGGCTGAATCGATCAACACCAGCGGCTACGGGCCGCGCGCCGCTCCAGCCGGTACGGCTGGGGGAGTGCTGGCCAACTTCCACTATGGAATCGACTTCGCCACTCCAGGCCACGCCGGAACCATCGTCGCCGTTACGGACATGAAGATCGTGAAGGTCCGGAACCTCGATGGACTTTTCGGCACGGGCGTGACGGGGCAGACCACGGACGGCAAGCTCACGATCGGCATGTATCACATGGAGGCCGGCTCGGTCCGGGTTAAGGAAGGCGACACCGTTGCCGCCGGGACCCCGCTGGGCACAGAGGGCGCGACCGGCAACGTCACCGGCCGGCACCTGCATATGGAGTTCTTTGCCGGGGCGCTGCCGAACCCGATGATCCCCATCAACGCCACCATCGATCCGACACCGATCCTCAAAGAGAAGGGCATCCTCTGATGCGTAAACTCGCGGTTTTCCCGGCCCTCATGGCCGGCACGCTTCTGCTGGGTGGCTGTGTTGGCGAACCAGCATCCAACACTGCCAGTGCGCCTCCTGCCGCGTCAGCTACAGCTACCCCGGGCGGTGGAGAGGCCAGCGGCGAGCACTCGGTCGATGTCGGCCACGCAACGGAACACTACGAAGGCCCCAATGTCACTTGGGACGCGGGCTCGGAGGCCATGGTCAGGGAAACGGCCGCGAAGGCCATGAAACTGTTCGGGCGGCCCGACGTCCCGGAAACGATGTGGTTCGCCGAGCTGGAGCAGCTGCTGGCCATCGAGTACAAGGAAGACGCCAGGTATATCGACCCGGCCCGGATCCCCTTCTCCACCGTCACGGATGGTCCCTCGATCAGCCGGGAAGCGCAGAACCCGATGACCGTCACGGCATCGTTCTATACCAACGACGGCCCTTGGGACATGATGCTCCACCGCATCGGCCAGGACGATCCATGGCTTGTGACCTCCATCAGTCCCAAGGCCGCCCAGTGAACGCCGTACAGGCTCTGGGTCTGGATGAGTTCGGCACGGCACCGCTGTTCACGGATCCACTCGCGCCGGCGGTGCAGCCGGTTAGTCCGGAGCCCCCACCATGCGGGCCGGAACCGGTCAGATTCCGGGAAGCAGCCCCACAGATTTCCACCTCTCAGCACACCACGAATGGAAGGAAGAACTCATGAGTACCACTTGGTCCGGCGCAGAGCGAAAGTCCCGTGCCCCCATCAGCCTTCTCAACCCAACGGAACCCGAGAGTGAGGACACCACCCAGGTGAGCCCTGAGCCGGCGACCAGTGAGGTCCCCGCAGCAGGGCAGGCTCAGTCACTGAGCGAGCCTGGAGCTCCGGTGCAGGCTGTTCCGTTGGTCAGTGGCCGGCGCAGCGCCTCCGTGCTGCAGAAGGACAACATGAACGATGAGTTGCCACCGGCTACCGGCTGGCAGGCCTTCCTTCGGAGCATCACGTTCGGTCTGATCAAGCCCAAAGTCGGCGCAGTGGAGCTGGCACGCCGGACTGACCTGTCCGCGATCCAGCGCGTTTATTCACGTCCTATGCGGATCATGGTCGCCCAGCCCCTGGGTGGGGTCGGGAAGACCATGTGCAGCGTGGGTATCGGCTCAACGTTCGGTATTCACTCGGGCCAGCACGCCATTGTCTGGGACAACAACGAAATGATGGGCACCCTCGGGGTCCGGACCAACGCGAACGGCTCCTCCCGCACCGTGTGGGACCTGCTGAACGTCCTGGGGAAGTTCGAAACCATCGAAGCCCGCAAGGGCGACTTCACCTATTACACCCGTCACCAGGGCCAGAACCAGTTCTCCGTTCTGGCCTCCGACGAGGATCCGGACCGGATGAAGTCCATCGGCGCGGACGAGTTCAACCGCATCCACACCGTCGTCAGCCGCTTCTACGACACCATCGTCCTGGACACCGGCAACAACACCCGCTCAGAGAACTGGCTCGCTTCCATCGAGGTCACCGATCAGCTCGTGATCCCGGTCCGGCTCCAGCGCAACGCCGTCGTATCGGCACTTCGGATGATCGAACAGCTCGAATCCATGTCGGAGCGCCAGAGCAACCCCCATTACAAAGACCTGGTGGCCAACGCCGTCGTTATCGTCACTCAGGGCGGTGGTGCCAAGGTCTCCGCCGCTGACCAGGCGGACCTACGCGAACAGCTCAGTTCAGCGGTGCGGACAATCATCGACATTCCTTACGACGCGGCCCTGGATAACGGCTCGATCATCGACTGGCAGCTGATCGGGGATCCCGCCCGCCGCGCCTTCGAACGCGTCACGGCCGAAATCGCCGCAGGTCTCCTGACGGTAGATAACCGCAATCCTTCCCAGCACAGCACCACCAACCGATAGGACAACTGATCATGTTCAGCACCCTCTCCACCAACATCATCATCGCCACCGCGGTGGACAACCCCCTTGACGGGGTGACTCCGAGCCTGAGCGTTTTCGGTGTCCAGTTCGAGGGAGCGACGCAGTTGATCCTCGGCGGGCTCTGGGCACTGGTCGTGGTCCTGGTGGCAGGAGCCTTCCTGATGAACCTGGGCAAGTGGGGTGTCGCCCGTCAGCGCGGCCACTCCGACGACATTGCAGATGGCGCAGAGGGTGCCAAGCGCAGCGGTGTCGCGTTGGCAGCTGTCGCCGGGGCCAGCGTCATCATCGGTGGCATCCTGGCACTCACCGCCTTAGCAGGAGCTTAGCCAAGGCTCTCCGCAGCGCCGTACAGGCAAGAGTCCAACCATGTGCCCACTGCCATCGTTTCAACCCTGAACGGATCTAAGTCATGAAAAAGAACTGGAAAGTACTGACCGCCACCGCAGCGATGGTGGTCATCGTGGCCGTCGCCGTCGTACTGATCAACTTCCGGCCAAACGAACAAAGCGCGGCGCCGCAACCGGAACCCGATAACGGCATGGTGGCAGGAAAGCTTGGCTTCCCCGTCTCCAAACTCAACATCGGAGAAGGCGGAACAAAGACCGCCGCCGATGGCAAAACCCCCATCGGATATAGCGGCACCTGCGACTCCGCCGTCCAGGCAGCAGCCAACTACACGCCGGTACTGGCCGACGTGAATCTGAAAACCTGGGAAACCCAGAGAGCCACCCTGAATTCTCTTGCTGTCCCTGGCCCGTGGCTGGACACGGTTCTTCTTCCTGGCGACAGCGTCACCGATGTCGTGGCTCAGGGTACCGAGCTAAAGACTTTTGCTGGTGGCTGGATGGAACAGACCGACGTCAAGGCCGGCGGTATGCACCGGATGGTGTCATGCGAGCCGAAGAAGTCTGCCGTGGTGCAAGTGTTCTTTGGTGCGCTCGGAACCAGTGACACCTTGCCGCAGGGATATTTTGGCACCCGAACCATGGAGCTGACCTGGAAGGGCGATTGGAAAATCTCCAACGTCGTGACAGGCGTCAATGATGCGGACTTGGTTTCCCGGTTGAAGGACAAAGGCCCTTCTGGCGGACTCGGAGGGACCCCGTCAGGAAACATACCGCCGCTGGATGAATCCATAGTGGCGAGGTACTTCAAGGACCTGCGCAGGGAAGGCTGGGCAGAGTATGCAAACGCTACGCGCTAGCAGCCGGCTCCGACTCGTAGCCCTGTTCCTTTCTCTCTTTATCGGATTTGGTGTGGTTACCGCAGGCGCGGCGCAGGCCGCGAACGAAGTGAACGCTTCCGAGAAACTCAACGCGGACCAGCTCAAACGTCTGGCAGGACTCCCACCGGCGGAACGCGACGGCATCAGCGACCGAATAAACCAGGAACTCGCCAAGAACATCTGCCAGCCCAATCCAATGAGTGCAACGATGATTGGCCAGGACTGCGAAGGGATGTCAACGCGAGCTTTCAACAGCTTCCTGACTACGCCAGAGCAATCCTTCGATTACAAACCAGAGACAAGCAAAAGCCAGTTCTGTGCTGCCCTGGCCAATGAAGGTGCCCGGCCGGTAACCACTGGGTTGTGCGTAGCTGAAGCTGCGTGGGAGAAGTATCAGCCCATCGCTGGGGTTGCCCTCCGGACGGCGGTTGGTATGCAGCCTGGTGGGCAGTTCGTGTTGGGCGCGGTGGACACGGTGGCGTTCGTTGCGGATGCGAAGAACGGCTTGGATAAGTTCGCTAACTCGACCAAAGAGGCTGCTGTGACGGCCACGAACGAGGTGCTGATGAACATTCTGAAGACCTCGGAGTTCGAGGTTGATGACTCTTTCCGCGAGATGTGGGGCATCTTCTCCGGGATCGGGATCGTGCTTTTAGTGTTGATGTATTTCAAGCTGTTCAAGGATCTCTCGGATGAGAAGATCGACTTCGATACGGTGCGGCAGTCGCTGTTCTGGTACGGCCCGCTGTCGCTCCTGCTGGCCGTTTTCGGCCCTGCTTTGGCGCACGTTGGCCATGGTGCATTGATGGACTTGGCTGCTTCGATCAGTCCGTGGACCGCGAACCAGATCATGGACTTCGCGACAACGATTTCCCGGTTCGCTGCCTTCGAATCGAACGGAGTTTTCGGGCCGTTGGCCGCGGTCCTGTTGTTCGGGCTGCTTTTTCTCGGTGCGTGGGCGCTGCTGGGGTTGTTCGCCCTGCAGCCGATGGCCCTGTACCTGCTGGGGGTGGGTCTGGCCATCCTTATCGGGTACATGGTCCACCCCGATCACAGGGCGAAGGTCGCCAAAACCGGGTCTCTGTGGGTTGGTATTGCCCTGTCCAAGCCCCTGATCCTTTTGGTGATGGGGGCGCTGTTTACCTTCATCAGCAGCCGGCCGGCCTTCCAGGGCGAAGGCACAGGCGATGCGCTGATCAATGCTTCCTCGGTGTTCACTGCCGCCGCGGCGATGGTGGTCCTGGCCTTTTCGCCTGCGTTGCTGTTCAGGTTCGTACCGATCCTGCCGTCGTCGGCTACCGGGCTGGGCGCTAACCGCCGGTCGATTGCTGGTGCAGCTGTTGTTGCCGGGGCAGGGGCTGCCATCGGGTCGATGATCCGTAAGCGCCGTACAGCGCAGGCCCAGTCGGGCTCCGGCAGCAGCGACCGTCCGGGCGGTTCAGCCGGGCGTGGAACCAGCGGTCCCGGCTTCTCAGCTGGCCCCGGTGGGGCGTCGGCCGGAGTCGGTGTGGGTACTGGCTCCGGTGGGGGGCGTAGTGCCGGTGGAGGACGGCAGGAAACTGCCGTGCAGGGCGGTGCTGCCCCGTCCTCCGGCGGTGAGGGTGCACCGGATCACCGCACTATTGGTGAGCTGCAGCGCCAGGACCGTGCTGGTACTCCTTCGGGGAAGGCAGCTAACGCTGTCCGCAGTGGGGCGGCGGCCATGGGCAGGGGAACGGTTGCCGCGACGCGGGGATCCGCGAAGATCGCTGCCGGTGGGGCGACAGCGTTTCTGCTCGCGGGCCGGGAAGCATCCCGGCAGGCTGCGATGCGCGGCCGTCAGGGCGTCGGGTCGATGGCGCCTGAGACCGAGCACATCAGTGGCCGGTAAGCAGCAAAGAAGCAGGGGGAGTTGGTCTGATGGGAAGAATGGTTGTTGTCGGTGGCGAGGTTTCCCGCCGTGGTCTGTTCGGCGGTGGCCGGACCGGTCCTGAGTGGGTTGGCCTGAGCGTCGCGGCCACCTTGGGGATGATCCTCATCATTTCCCTCTCGAGCATCATCTGGCTCGGCTTGTCGATCGGGGCTGTGATTATCGGCGCCGGAGTCATCCTTACCACGCCCAGCAAGATCACGGGCTACCGCTCCTTGGGAGCGCTGTATGTGGAGGCCAGACATCAGAGATCCCGCCAGAAGAACAAGACCGCGACGTTTGTTCCTGTGAAGTTCCGGGATCAGACCCGCATGGTCAAGGCAGGTAAGGCCGACCGTTCCATGGCTGATGAGCAGGGCATGATCGAGGTCCCCGTCAAGCACAGGAATAACGTTCCGCTGATGGTGGGCACTGTCAGGGCGTTCACCGTGAAGACCCCGACCGGGCCGATGACGGTCTTCCGTCACGGCGGCCGAATCAAAGAGCCTTATTACACCGTGACGGTCGAGGTCATGGGTTCGTCCTCCGGGATCCGGGAGGAAAACCGTGAGGACTCCGCCTATGTGGCCCGCGGGCAGTTCCTGGCACGGCTGGCACGCCGGCAGTCACTCATCACTCACGTCCAGTCCCTCTCCCGGGCAGTGCCGATGGACTCCACCGATCATCTGCTGTGGATCAGAGATAAGCAGGCGCTGGATGTGCCCCGGATCCTGTTGGAGTCCTACGGGGACCTGGTGCAGACCCTGCAGTCCCGTTCCGAACAGCATCGGACGTATGAGACGTTCCGGATTCCGAGGTCGGCGACGCTGAGCTTGAAGGCGGGCAAGCTCGGCGGTGGCGATACCGGTCTGGGTCTGGCTATCCATCAGGAGATCCGCACCGCCCTGTCCCAAGCGCAAATGATGGGCGCCATTCAGGACTACCGGACTCTGGGTCCGGAACAGATGGCCGGGCTCTTGCGTCATTTGCAGGACCCGGATTACGACATTGACGACTACGAGAACGCTGACCTGGCTGACTGCTGGCAGCACCTGGACGGGGAGTCCTCGGACTCCTCCGTAGTCGTGAACGGGCATTGGTACACCCGCACCGGGTACGTGCCGGCCTCGGCGTTCAGCCCCGAAGCCATTCCCGTCTCGGCCCTGCAGTCGCTGGTCAGCGGGATCCAGCCGGCCGTCGTCCACTCGGTGTCCATGGTGATGGAACTCGAAGACGCCCGGAAAGCGCGCGGGAAGGCCCGAACGGATGCGGCCATGGATCGTGCCCGGGAAAAGGAAGTCGCTAAGTCCGGGGTCGTCACTGACGGTTCCGAAGACGTTCTCCTGGGCGCCTCCACCCAGCGGCTCCTGGACCTCAAACCCGGCTCCGGTCACCACGGCGCCTCCTACGCCCTCTACATCTCCTACTCTGTCGAAGCAGAAGATGAGCTCCTCGCCACCGCTGACTTGATCGAAGCCGCCGCCGCAGATGCAGGGATCGAATTCATTGACTGGATGGATCACCGGAACGACCTGGCACTGATCACCACCATGCCGTTTACGAGAGGAATCCGATGAACACCCAAAAACTCCTCAGCGTCTTCAGGAAGCCCTGGACGCTGACCGGCACATCCCGCCGCACCCAGCAGTCTTCGGGGCCCGGACAGCAGCCCACGGGCGGGCAGCCGGCAGCGGCGGCCACCGACGATGCAGTGGCCACCAAACGCCGCTCCCACTCCAAGAAAAGGGCTGACGAGAAGAAAGCCGGCATCCGGCAGCGGGCCGAAGCGCAGGCGAGGTCCTCGGTCCAGTGGCACTGTGAGCGCGGCAGCACCCAGGCCTCGAAACTGGGATTCTATGACCCTGCCGCACCTGGTGTGTTGTCCTCCACCCGGCAGATGGAGTTCTCCCACATGGCCATCGCCTCACCCCCTACCTCCCACCGCGGGTTGGCGTTCGGGATCGACGCCGGCTCCGGCTGGATGATCGTCCATGACCCGTTCACCTCCTACGGCAACGAGCTCGAATCCCCGAACGTGTGCTTCATCGGGGACCTCGGGCAGGGCAAGTCCTCCGGCATGAAAACCTGGGCGGTCCTGCGGCAACTGGTCCTCGGCCGCCGCGTCGTGGTGATCGATAAGAAGTACCAGCTGGACCAGAACGGCGGCGAATACACCTCCTTGGCACAGAGCCTGGATATCAAGCCGGTGAAGTTCATGGTCGGCGGGGGAGGGGCAAGGATCAACATTCTGGATCCGCGCATCGCGGCCCGCCTGAACGAAGACAGCTACGATGACACCGCACTGTCCACCCCGGCCGGACAGTCCATGTTGGTCCGCGCCGTCGTGGAGGAAGCCCTGGGCCGGCCGCTGCTGCCCAAGGAGGGCAAGGCTGTCCGCATGGCTCACAGGCAGGCTCTGCGGGCCGCTGCGGATGCGGACGAAATCGCCCACATCCGGCACGTCCTGGATGCCCTCTACGCACCGGACCCTGCCGCCACGGAGAAGGCAGGCCTGCAGTGGGACGAGCTGCGGCAGTGGGGCCAGGACCCCGCGTTCGAGCTCGAACGCATGATTGAAGATGACCTGGCCGGCCTGATCGACGGACCCACCAGCACGGAAATTTCGCTGAACGCCGGCCTGACGGTCTTTGACGTGTCCCTGCTCCCGGAGGACGGACCGGCGCTGGCGATCGTGATGACGATCATCAACACCTGGCTGGCGAACACGCTTTACCGCCAGGCTGAAGCGGTCCCCACGATCCTGGTCATCGAAGAGGCCTGGCACACCGTGCAGGGCTCGGTCGCGAAGGTCACCCGACGGAACACCAAGCTCTCCCGCGCCCTGTCCCTCTCGTGCATGTTCGCCTTCCACCACATCTCCGACATTCCTGAAGACTCCCCGGCGATCGCCATGCTCAAGGAATGCGGGACTGTCCTGCTGTACAAGCAGCAAAAATCCGATGACGCCTGGGCGTGCGAACGGATGTTCAACCTCCCGTCCGGGTCCGCGGCTGACATCGCCACCCTGACCAAGGGAACCTGCATGATGCGGATCGGCAGCAAGGATCCGTTCGTCGCCATCCACGTCCGCAGCGCCCTTGAAATCGAGCTCACCGACACCGATAAGGCCATGAAGTCCACCGCGACGATCAACCAGGTCGAAGCCAGTACACAGGAGGCCGCAGCGTGAGCTCAGGAAGCCGCATGTCCACTGATGCAGTGACGAAAATCGGACTGGCCGTCATCGTCGTCGGACTGGCCCTCGTCGGATGGATTTCGGCCTTCCTGGGCGAGCTGATCACACCCACCGGGATGCCGTGGATGAACTCCACCGCCTTGTTGGCGAAGATCAAGGCCGACGAGTTCGTCTGGCCCGGCGCTGCAACCTGGATCCTCATCGTTCTGGTGGTCCTGGCCCTCATCGGGGCTGGAATGCTCAGCGCACTGTTCGGCACCAAGAAACACAGGGACGACGGGCTGCCCCGCTACAAGGACCTGGAAAAGCGCATGGGCAAGAAGGCCGCCCTCACCAAAGCCAGGCAGTCCCTGGAACTGCCCGAGAACGCAACCGAAGATGAAATGATCGTGGCGCTGTGCAAGCTCGATGGGCAGACCCTCTACGTCCAGCACGAGGATTCGATGTGGGTGTTCGCCCCGCAGCGCTCCGGCAAAACCCTGTTCCTCGCCGTCGGGATCGTCCTGGACGCACCAGGTGCCGTCATCGCCACGTCCACCAAGAATGACCTGCTGATGCTCACCGCCGTAGCGAGGCAGCGTAAAGGCGAAGTTTCCGTCTTTGACCTCCAGGACATTTCCGGATGGGACAGAACAGTCCGCTGGAACGTCATCGACGGGTGCGAGGACCCGGACGAAGCGTTGGCCCGGGGAAAGGCCTGGGCCGGCGCCCAGCCCATGGGGGACGTGAAAAACGGGGACTTCTTCAACTCCAAGGCAGCCGCCGTGCTCGGCCGGTTCCTCCACGCAGCAGCCTTGGGCGGGAAGAGTGTCGAGGACGTGGTGCGGTGGACCAACGACTTCACGAACTCTGAGCCGCTGGACATCCTCACCCAGCACAAAGCCCCTGCAGCGTTCACCTCGCGGCTGCGGGCACTCACCGAATCCCGTGCAGGAGAAACGGTGGACTCCATTCAGGAGACCCTGGCCGGCCTGCTTGAACCGCTCTCCTCGCCCAAGGCGATGCATATCCTGAGCCCGGCAAAAGGTGAAGGGTTCGACATGGAAAAGTTTCTGGCCACACCGAACACGATGTACCTACTCACCGACGGTGAGCGCTCCCCGGTTGCACCGCTGGTGGCCATGTTCGCTGACTTCATGTTCCGCAAGGCCCAACGTATTTCCCAGAATCTGCCCGGCGGCCGGCTGTGGCCGGTCCTGACCATGGTCCTGGACGAAGCACCCAACGTCGCGGCCATCCCGGACATGGCCGGCGCCCTCTCGGATTCCGGCGGCCGCGGGATCCGCATCATCGGATTCAGCCAGTCCTTCGCCCAGAACCGCCAACGGTGGGGATCCGAGGCAGCCACGGCGATCCGGGGAACATCCTCGATCCGGCTATTCCTGCCGGGCCTGGAAGAGCTCGATGAACTCGACAAGATTGCCCGCGCAGCGGGAACCACCCGCAAGGAACGCGTCTCCACCTCTCAGGGCCGGAACGGATCGTCCCGCACGATCAGCGAAGAAGAACGGCCCGTGATCCGAGGCAGCGAAATCCAGCAACTCCCGGTAGGGGAGGCCTTCATGCATTACAGCAACGTCGCGCCCGCCAGGGTGACGCTCACGCCGTGGTGGGACCGCTCTGATTCCGCGCAGATCAAGGAAGACAAAACGGCAGCCCAGGCGCTCAAAGACCAGGCTGCCGCCGTCCGCCGGACGGAAGGATCACCGGTATGAGCGAATCGGAATCGGCTAGCCAGCCCGAAAAACCTAAGCCAGAGGGGGAATCCACCGTCCCGGAGCGGTTGGGCGACATCGAAGATGTTCTCCTGGAGCACGACCAAACGATTACCGGGCTCAGGGAAGACCTGGAATCACTGGGATCCGCAGTGATGGACATCCTGGAAACCCCTCCCAAGAAGAAGCCCGCCCCGTGGAACTGGCGAGAGATCAACAGCGAAGAATCCGTGAAGCTCATGGAGGCCCTGGCCGAGTGGGTGGGTGGGATCAACCAATGCTACGGCGGTACCGAGAATTCGCGGATCTAAGCCTGCGGGTACCGTCACAGCGCGGTCGTTGAAGAACTCACCGCCATCTGGGTCGCATGGAAAGCTGCCGACTATGGCCACAAGGACCCCGTGACCGAGGCCGTTTCATTGCACTACAGCACGTTCTGGCCCATGATCAAACGGATACGCTCCGAATCCTGGGGCCTGAGCAACTGCCACAGCGAACACACCGATCCCCGGCCATCGTTCAGGGACTCCACGGACTCCCACTTTGCCGAGTTCCTGGCCGAGCTCGGAGCCAAAGCAGCGCCCGTTCCACCAGAAGCCGACAAGACCCTACCCTGAGACCGGCCACCGGCACCACAAGGCAGAGCGTCCAGTTCACTGGCAGCAATCAGCTCGGTCGGAGTCATATGGCACGGCATGCGTCCTGATTTTAGGCATCATGGCGCGCCGGAGTCTGAAAAGCTGCAGCCGAGACACCCCTTGGGGACCAATGCATATGGCGCCAAACACCGATGCGGCAGTCGGAGGATGATCGTCCTGTCGGGAGCGGACCACCTCCATAGTGGCAATGGAGGAGGCCGCGCCGGAATTGATGCCGCGCAATAAACCGTGAAATTTGAGATGGTGCGTCAGAATCTCAACATGACCGAAATTCCCCGCGCCGACGACTCAGTGACTCGTTTGGTCCTGATTACCCTGGATAGCTGCCGTTGGGACTCTGCCCAGTCGGCTACTACGCCGTTTCTGGACTCCTTGGGTCCCCTTCGACTGGCGACGGCTCACGGAACGTTCACACTGCCTGCCCACGTGGCGCTGTTCCACGGGTACTTTCCCGCTGTTATTGGCGCAACCGATACAGTGTTGAGCCGCCTTCCGCAGTACAAGAGATGGGGCAAGACTGGACAATCGGCTAGAGGAACCGTCGAAGGGCAAAACCTAGTAGACGGCTTGAAACAAGACGGCTGGACGACAGTAGGTGCAGCCGGAATGCGTTGGTTTAAATCGGCGAACCTGCAGCAAGGTTTCGGTAAGTTCTTCTATTGGGGTCCGGAGTATTTGCCTTCAGATGGCGATCTTCCAAGCTGGTCATCGGAGGATTACGCGCTTGCTCATGTTGAAGAACTTGTGGACGCAGTGGGGGCAGCTGAAAGATGGCTGCTGTTCATAAACGCGGCGGAAACGCACGCGCCGTATGCGTGCACAGCCGCTCAATTAGAGGAGCAACGCAGGCTCAAACGCTTTAGAAATGCGAAAGAGAAGCTTCCGAATGATGACGGGACCGCGAGGCTGATGAGCCAGCTCCGGCAAGCGCAGATAGAAGCGGTGTCAAATGTTGATGACCGCCTACGAACTCTCTTTGAGGCTTTGCCACGTCCTTTCCACTACGTGATTACTGCCGATCATGGTGAGTCTTTCGGAGAAGAAGGCATCTGGGGTCACGTGCATGGTGCCCAGGAAGTGCTTCACGTCCCGTTGTGGGAGGGGCTGTATGAGTGACTTGATACAAGCCACCATTATTAGCGCCGTGGTAGCTGTGGTCACCGGTGTGCTCTCTTCCTATCTCTTCTGGCTTTGGCTCACGAAAAGACTCCGGCCCCGGATTGTGTGGAGCAAGCACATAAGCGTCAACGAACACTGGCTGGGTGGACCCCCGAAGTACAGAGTCAAAATACAGAACGTCGGCCGGCGAGCTGCCGTGGACTTCGGCGCCATATGCATGCTTCGCGTTCCGGGCGTCGCCACTGGTGAAAACGTAAAACTCGTGAAGTTGAGAACCCTTGACGTGCCTTTACCGTTTCTGGGTAAAGGTAAGGGCCGACTCATCACCATCAAGACAGACGGACTCGATCAATTCCACGTTCTGGGACTCCCAGAACCGTTACGATCTCGCCTTAATCAGGAGCCACCGGTCACGCTGGAGGACCTCTTCGCCGACTTTCCGGGATCTGAAGTGATGCTCTATCTTTCGGCCTATGACGCGGTTTCTGGAACGCGTTGCCACTTTCAATCCGTGCCTTACACGAGTAGTTCATTGACTAGAAAGTGGTTCGAACCAGGCAGTGTTGCCGTCCAGTCGGGAGGCCCAGTTTGAGCTTCGATGACGCAGAAATGCTGGCTCAGGCCCTTAAAGGTCTTTTGGCCGGACTAGGTTCCGGATCGGGCATCACACGTTCTGTTCAGCCCATAAGTACAGAGATGATCACGGAGCACAGGGAACTTTTTACTGGGCAGCTGCTCGCAGCCATTGCGATGTCTCCGCCCGGCTCTATCGTGACGGTTGCGTCCAAGGTTGCGGCCATAGTTGAGTGCCGGGTGATCTCGAGCAAGTCTGTGACTGAGGCCGTTGCTGCGGGGGTTTCAGTCGCAGATCTCCTTGCAGTACTTCAAAGAACCGATCCTTCTTTCACGATCCAGGATGTAATCATGATGGATCACTACCAAGATGACACCTGGATCCTAGGCATTAACAACCCGAATCTTTTTGCGCACGATTTTTCCTCAGAGGTGTACAAAATGACTGGCGCCCGCGTTGACGTAGTGGTCTGTGATAGCGGTTCTGGCCGAGATAAAGGCAAAGCCTTGATCGGCTGCCCGACGTTCATGAACACTCCGGTGGGGGCCACACGCGGCGTTTCGCTCGTTCATGCGCAACGTTGTGCAGTCGTAGCCGAGGTGATCGGTAACGCCAAGGAGCTGACGCCGTTCACCGTGATCGCCCCGGAAAGCTGGCGGTCAGGCTCGCGGGAGCACGTGGGAGAGTTCAGGTACGACGGTTACTTGGACGCGACCAAGGAAAGCGATTCGCTTCCAATGTTTGTTGGCCGGCGGTAGGTGGGGGCTCGCCGTGACCTAGTTCGAACCCAGGCTAGATTCTTGTCCAATAAGGTCGGGGCGATCTACCTTGAAGCAAGGCTCAGGAAACCAAAGGCTCTGGATGAGCCCGGCCTGTGCTTTAGGTGGTCCGTGCTGAGCTGTTAGCACCAAATCGGCATTGAGCGGTCGCTGGTATGTGTCATTGATGCCGGTAAGGTTTGAAATTCTGCCGGACCTGGCTTCAGCGTAGAGTCCCTTGGCATCGCGATGCACGCAGACTTCAAGAGGCGTATCGACAAAGACTTCATGAAACCTCACCCCCGCACTTTCATGGCGTCTTCTGACTTCGTCGCGCGCATCGCGATACGGACTGACCATGGCTACGATGCAAACGATTCCGGCTTCTACCATCATGAGCGATACCTCTCCGGCCCTTCTGACGCTCTCATTGCGATCCTTCGGGGAGAATGACAAGTCTGAATTGAGACTTTGTCGGAGCCTGTCTCCGTCCAGAATGTATGCTGGCCGTCCATTGATGATCAGAGCGTTCGCGATCTCGTGAGCCAGCGTGGTTTTACCCGCCGAGGGCAGTCCCGTCAGCCAAATCGTTGTCGACACTGGGAGCTCCTACTCTGCACAGTCAACCGGAGGGTTGGGCCGGCTAGCCCAATCGTATCGTCAGCATTGGATCGGTTGCGCCTGACAAGCTGACGTTGAGTTGCGCCAAGTGTCCAAGCTCCGTGTTCGGGTTGGTTCGCGGGATCGGACACCTGTTCCAAAGCCGCAGTCCCCGTTACGCTTTCGACTCTGCTCGGACATTACAGAACCAGGCCCGCGAGAACGTTCGACTTGTGGAACGCTGCCACGGCCCCGCGCGGGCTTACGGCAGGCGGACCCCGCCACCGAAGCTCCGGTCAACCGTTATTTGACCGGATCTTCGTCCAATTGAGGATTTCCCGGTCGCACGTCAGCCGTTGGCCGCGGCCCTTCGGTCGGCGACGGGGCCGCAGGCGAAAAACCTCGGTGTCGGGCGACATCGGGCACAGGGGAGTGTGCCCTTCGTGTTCGTGGGTTCTTTTTGTCAGATTTGCATCTGAGACGGCCCAGCCTGAGTGTCCAGGAATCAACTATTTGAGCCTATCCTGACGAGGTGGGAGGGCATTCCTGACGTCAAGAATGGGTGTAGCCCAACCTGACGACTGCGGACATGCCAGAAGCCCACAACAAGCCGCTGGCACACATGGACGAGCGACCTACGATAGAATCCGAGATCGCTCGTCCATGGCTGCCTTCTAAGCAGAACTACATCTCTGTGGGACGGGTTCCATCAAGTAGGATTTTCGCTGCTTCTCGGGCAGGCTGGCCGATAAGGACGCCCCTTGCCCGCGCTGATGCGTTGGCTGCCGAGATGATTCCGTCCTCGTAAGTGCTCAGAGCGTCGCCGATTCGTGCACTTTCCGTCGATACAGCTGCCGCGGCGATCCCGTGCGCCTCAAGTTCGTCAAGCCCTTCAATGCCTGAATTGTCTAGTCCAAAGCCGGCATCATTGCAGATGACGCCTCGCGGGGAAGTGCGCAGTACGTACAAGGCCATCACTTTCGCCCCATGGGATGCAACAACGAGAACGTCACGTGAAAGATCACCGGTTATGCGCGACGAGGACCATACCGCGTAGATGTTCCCGTGAGGCGTCTCGACGACTGTGTAGACATTTTCGTCGATGACCCCCTCGACATCGTGCGGCGTGCCCAGGGGGGCGTCTAGCATTATCAGCGCCGCCTCCTCGCCGGTTTGCCCTGGTCGCACGCCGACCGACCAGGCAGTCTCGTTTGCGTGGCTGACTCGGCCGGTTAGCAACGAGTCGCCGTCTGACAGCCCCGCTTCGCGGGTGGCAATGGCGGCTGCGGGCACGCCGTACTTGTCGGCTAGCGGCAGCCCAGCTATTCCTGCTTGGTCTTTTCCTGGGCCGGCCGCGTGTGCGATCCACCCGCGTGCTCCCTGGCGCACAGGAAGAATACCAGTTGGTGCGCCCGCAAAGGACGCACCGAGCACAACGGCATCAGCGAGGTCGTTGTCGAACTCAAAAGATGTGAGCGAGTTGCCGACCAGGATCCGCCCCCGTGGATCCTTAAAATGGAGGCGGTAGGCGAGAGTAGCGTCACCCATAATGGTTGTGACCTTCTTTCAATTGGTTGGGCGCGAAAACTATTGGTTTCCCGTATTGCAGCCTTAACTACAGTTACAGGCCTGCAATGCCAAAGGCGATTGCATCAACGATCTCGTCGATATGCTGGTCTTCGAGGACGAATGGAGGTGACACGGCAATCTCGTTGCCGGACAGGGCCCGGACGAGGACGCCCTTTTTTCTCGCGGCGAGGACTACTGGTTCGAGATTGATCTCGGGATCGAACTTTACGGCTGCGAGGAGACCGTGCCCTGCGCGCACCTCGATGACGCCCGTGCCGCCTGCGAGTGAGTGGACGCCGGCGTCCAGCGCTTTTCCAAGCGTCTTGACCCGCTCCACAAGCCCCATCTCGTCGATAAGATCAATGTTCGCTTCTGCGACCGCGCAAGCCGTGTTATGGCCAGCGTAAGTCAGCCCGTGGCGGAACACCGGGGCATCCGGACCGGAGAAAAAACGATCCCACACACGCCGGGCCACCTGCACTCCGCCGAGCGGCAGATAGCCGGACGTGATCCCTTTAGCCATGGTGATCATGTCGGCATCAATTCCGAAACGGTCGGTGCCCCAGTAATCCCCGGTGCGTCCAAATCCCGTACTGATTTCGTCGACGATGATCAGGAACTCGTGCTTGCGCGCGAGCTTATTGAGCTTGGCAAAGTAGCCGTCCGGCGGAGCAAGGATTCCCCCCGATCCGATAATCGGTTCGGTGATGAAGGCGGCGATGTTCTCCGCGCCGAGCTCCTCCATGAGACGCTCCACCTCGTCTATGTCGTCCCAGGGCACGCGAAGGGTTTCAGGGATAAGGGATTCAACACCGTAGCCCTCACGGTTGAATTGCAGGCCAGCGAGACTAGTGCCGAACGCGTGCAGCCCGTGATAGGCGCGATCCCGGAACAGAATGTATTTCTTGTCGTAGCGGCCCTCGAGCTGCCAGTGCAATCGGGCGAGCTTGCACGCCGTTTCGATGGAGTCTGAGCCTCCACTGGTAAAGAATATTTTGGCGTCGCTAAGCGGGCTGAGATCACGCACTCGGGACGCAAGACGCTCCGCAGGCTCGCCAACGAAGTGCCCATGGTTGTGATAAAACTCTAGTTTCTCCATCTGGGCACGGGCGGCCTCAACGAGCTTGGGCTGCGCGTGTCCGACATTGCAGAGGAACAGTGCAGCTGTCCCATCGAGCAGTCGATTTCCTTCGCTGTCGATAACGTAGGGCCCCTCACCGCTGACGATCTTAATCGTACTTTCGATTGCCGTCGGCATATGAGCCTGAGAACGCCAGTGGGCTGTGTGCGCGTACTCCCCAGTCGTGGGCCGCATTATCTGTTCGGACGCGAGGACCACAGTGTCTCCTTCTTTCGACATTCATTGGATATGCCTGGCGGTTCTCGAGAAAGGAATCACCCCGACTACCGCTCGCCAAAGCCGTAGCGGCGAGCTACGTTTGCTACAGACACATAGAAAGTGTACAACAATCTGACGTTCAATCGCCGCCCCAAGCAAAACAAGATTTTGCGCCTCCTTGGCTCACTTGCGGCCATTTTTCAGGCTAAGCGTCAAGCAGCCTCGGGTTCGAAGGCCCCTAGTCTTGGGTCGCGAACGATATCAACCTCAATCCTCCCAGTGGGATGTTCCACAATATAGACTGTCCTCGGTGTGTGATTTGGTACACCACTACCGTCACCGTGGGGATAGGAGAAAGCATGTCTGAAAAGGATCGTGTAGTTGTCATAACAGGTGCTGGCGGAGGAATGGGGAGTATTGCCGCACATGCGTTTGCCGCCTCTGGAAATCGTCTCGTGCTTGCTGACCTTGCCCTGGACCGGCTCGAAGAAGTCGCTGCGGAACTGCGTGCAATTCATACTGGAGCCGAGATCCTCACCATCCCGCTGAATATCGCGGATGAAGAGTCTGTCGCCGCGGCTGCCGCATCCGTTCGCGCGTGGGCGGGTAGGGTCGATGTCTTGGCCAACATCGCCGGAACTGAGCAGAGCGGCACAGCAGTCGTCGACATGACTACTGCTGAGTGGGACCGCGTGCATAACATCAATCTCCGCGGCCTGTTCTTCATGTGCAGGGCGTTCGTTCCACTTATGCCACACCATTCAAATGCCGCGATCGTTAATATCGCATCGTGGTGGGGTCGACGGGCGCACGGTCTCTATTCCGCCTACTGCACGTCGAAGGCAGGTGTCATCTTCTTTACACAGAGCCTCGCAATGGAGCTCGCCGAGTTGGGTATCCGCGTGAACGCTGTCGCTCCAGGAAACATCAATACGCGGATGTTGCAGTCGGTGATGAAGAAGTACGCGCAGGAGCTGGGCATGAGCTATGAGGAGCTCATGGCGGAAGAGAATTCCAAGATTCCACTGCACAAGCCGGGCGAGCCGGAGGATATTGTTGACGCGATCGAGTTCTTATCCTCGGACCGTGCATCCTACATCACCGGCGCTACGCTGGACGTCAACGGGGGAGTGGCACTCACGTGAGCAAAAGCGAGGCGACGTCAGGGGTACCTCCGATTCCGCTCAAATCCGGTCACACTATTCCTCAGATCGGATTCGGTGTATGGCAGATAGCGCCGTCCGATACAGCCCGCGTCGTGTCAGAAGCGTTGAGTGTAGGTTACCGTCACATCGACACGGCGCCTGTCTACGGTAACGAACCTGGAGTGGGACAGGCGGTGGCCGCAAGTGGTTTGGACCGTGACGAAGTGTTCATTACGACGAAACTATGGAACGACCAGCAATCCGGAGACAATCCCAAGACTGCGCTGTACCGGAGTCTCGATGACTTATCGGTTGACTACGTAGACCTATACCTCATTCATTGGCCTATGCCTGAGGTTGGGACGTATCTGAACGCGTGGGAAAAGCTGATAGAGCTGCGCGATATGGGTTTAACTCGATCAATCGGTGTTTCTAACCACCTTCCGGCGCATCTAGATAGATTGGTGGCCGAGACGGGGGTCGTTCCGGACATCAACCAAATTGAACTGCACCCAGCCCATCAACAGCAGGAGGTGCAGGCTTGGGCGAGTGCCCACGGTACGCGCGTGGAATCTTGGGGTCCGCTTGGGCAGGGAAAGTACCCGTTGCTCCAGTCAGAGTCGGTGCGAGCTGCTGCCGAGGCGCACGGCATCTCGAGCGCCCAGGTCGTCATTCGATGGCATCTACAGAACGGCCTCATTCTTTTCCCGAAGTCGTCACGGCGTGAACGCATGATAGAGAACCTGAATGTTTTCAAGTTCGAACTATCTGCTGAAGAAATGGCTGCGATCGACGCGATGGATCACCCCGACGGGTCTGGCCGGGTTGGTAGTGATCCTCTTCTGTTCAATGATGGAGTAGTACCTGACTCCTAAGCATCCCAGGCCCATAAGTAAGCCCCAGTGGGCTCCCCTTGAGCTGGACCGCTGCCGCAGGCTGAATCTGAGAAAGTAGCGTGGCCGCGTGTCTCGGCACAATCGAACAGAATTGCGCTACCAATAGCCTTGCCGACCCGTCAGGTTGGTGACATTGGGTTTGATTTGAGGCAATAGGAGGACCTCCGGGTGTTGTGTGGTGCTTGTCGAGAGCGGACATAAACCAGGAGGTCCTCGTGTCCCACCCTAAATGAGTTATAGCTCATGGGGCGTCTGCAGTTGGCCCACATAATATTGCTTGATGGCTGGTCCTTGTGCCGAGCCGCGCAAAGGTTCCATGTTTCTGTTCCGCCGTCGTACGCTGATCGCGCCGTTACCGAGAGCTGGTGGATGCGGGGCTGGAGGCCGAAGGAGCCAGCCACTGCACCTTTATTATTATCTTCCCGTCCACCGCATACAGACTCGCAACCTCTGCCCGCCGCTTTCGTTTCACCGATCCGGCGACCGGGGTATCAGTCCACGGCCGGGAGTGCGCCGCGGCACGAATATGCCCGCTCGGGCGAAATGAGTCACGTTGACATTAAAGAAGCTCGGTCGGATCCCCAACGGAAGCATGCATAGATCGACAGGCGGGTGCAGGACAAGGCGAACTCCAGGGCCCAAACACCGCGGCAAAGTACCGGGCTACTCGTTCATACTCCACGCAGCTGATGACCGTTCCCGGTCCGCCTTTGGAACTCCTGCCGACGAAAACCCAGAAAGCCGCCTCGGCGTTCATGCGCAATGCAGGGCAATGGCCGATTTTTGCGGCGCAAAGACGTGAAAATCCAGAGGGTGCTCACGGCCAACTGCTCCTGATCCTGCTCCGCGCTCCCGCGCCTTCACCTCAGTCCTCGTAGAAGCCGGAACCAAACAAAAAGTCGAGCGTTACAATCAACACAGGCCCCACACCGCATTCAAGGCGCCTCACTCGCCAGCCCCCATCACCAACCAACCGGGATAGTCCAATTAGATGAGGCACAAAACTGCTCCTCGGCGTTGGACGTGAATTTTCCGGCCCATTCCGAGGAGCAGTTCATTGTGAGCGGGGACCACCGATTGGTAGTTTAGCCACGCATACTGGAGCGCAGGCTTACAGTCTCTTCAGGCAAGAACCGCAGGGTGTTCTCTTCGAGCACGCCCACCAGTGCCACGCCGTAAATAGACCGGGCGCGCTCGGCGGTTTCGTAGCCTTCGACCACGTCTGCGAGCACTCGGGCTGGCTCGCGGTCCAGCGGATCACCGTATCCACCCCCGCCGTTATCTATCGAGCGCACTCGGTATCCTGCGTCCAGCGCCAGCAGCGACAGGCCAGGAAGCGGCTTTTCTGAGCCGTCGGGGGCAACGACGAACATCTGGGCGGCCCCCCCAGCGTGACCGCCGTGCACTCCTGCGGGAGGGTGAACCATGCCGTCAGCGGCCACGGCCAACTCCATCTCTGAGAAGCGGGGTCCATAAGTGATTTCCTGCCCAGGTGCCCCGCGGAACTTTCCCGCGCCACCGGAGCCGGGAACGATGCGCACAGACTCGATCCGGACCGGATACTTGCTCTCAACGACCTCAATACTGTCGCGTAACAGCATTCCGTTCACCCCGCCGCCACCGAAGTTGATCCAGCCGTCAACGCGGGCAGTGGCTGGGCCGCCGCCGAAGGCGGAGAACAGCTGATTCACATAGAACCTGTCACCGAACCGACGATCGTGTCCGGAAATCACTCCCCATGCCGCTGACATACCCGATGCGCCGGCACCCGAGCCGAGGCCGTATGCGATATTCGCGAATGCGCATTGGACTGCGCCAATAAGGCGGTAGAGCAAGTTCGTAGTTGCGAGCGAGGCACTGTGAGGGAATGCGGCTTTACCGACAGCCGCACCTTCTCTCATCTTGACCTCGATCCGACGGAAGCTACCGCCAGTGATCGGTACCTGTTTCGGGAGCGAGGTCATGACTCCGATGAGTGCGCCAGCGAGGGTGGTCGCTTCTGACAGGTTCAGTCCATTGGGCATGCAGTCGTCGTTGTCCGTCAGGTCAACGATGATCTTACCTTCCTTGGGGTCAATCTCCACGGCGGCATGGATGCGGAAGCCGTCAGGCATCAGGCCTGGTGCAGGATCGTGACGCACTTCGTATTCGGCGCGTCCAGCGGGCAGTTCCCGAATGGCGGCGCCCATCATCTCATCGCCATAGTTCGCCATCCATTTCAAGTGACGGAGGATCGTCTGCGCACCGAACCGTTCGGACATTTCGCGGATCCTCTGCTCGCCGAGTCGGATCGCCCCTATCATCGCGCGGTAGTCGGCGTACCACTGATCGGCAGCACGGATGCGCTTACGGCACATCCGGATAATGTCCTCGACGTCCTCGTAGTCGCGCTGGATTTGAGTTGCAGTGAAGATCAGGGCGCCTTCGTTGTAGACGTCCTTAGCGTCGAACATGTACGTCGTCGGTTGACTATTGCCGATATCGGCCTGGTGGGCGAGAAGGGTAAGGGTGAAGCAGTGCACGTCGTCGATAACGACGGGCACCAGCAGAGTGAAATCCGCCGGATGGGTGCATCCTTCGTACGGATCGTTGTGCAGGTAGGCGTCGCCGTTGCGCAGAGTCGGATGGTGACGGCGCAGGGATTCCACTTGCAGGTGTGAGCCGAGAATGTGGATCGGCAGCGAGTTGGCCAGCGAAATGAGCGTCCCGTCGGCCGTCATCAGTGCACCCGACATGTCGCGTGCCACTGAGATGAGGGCGGATCGGGCCGAGTGCATGAGCGCGTCGTTCATCTCCCGGTTGATGGCATTCAGACGGTGCGAGATCACCGTCGCAAGGATAGGGTCGATGACGTCGTCGGTGCGCGTCGCCGGCGATTCGAGAGTCTCAGACATGGACATTTCCTTCCGCTGGGTGATTAACCGGTGTGCTGGTGTCCTCACCGACGGTGAGGACGAAGTCGCCGTGAGGCGTTACACGTGCAACACTGTCGGGGTAGAGCACAAGGGTGCTGGTGGGGCTGACAAGCGCCGCTGGTCCTGCGACGATTGCCCCCGCGGGAAGGTCGTCCATTGCGAGAATAGGGGTCTCTATCTCCACCGAGCCGAAGTGGCACTTCCGTATCGCCAGCGGTTCGGGGCGGCCATGCCAGGTTCCGGCGGGAGCCGTGGAATTAGAAATGTCGAGGATGCCTCGAGTGACTCCGACCCAGCTGATGAACTCTACGGCACTATCACGGTCGACGAACGTATACTGCTTTTGATGAGCCTCATGGAAAGACTCTACGAGGCGGCCGACGTCCTCCTGGGTTACGCCATGGCCGCCGATTGGCAGCTTGAACTCCACTTCCCATACTTGCCCGGCATAGCGTGCTTCGGCGCGATATTCGCGTTCCCACACAGCGGAGTGCTCTCCGCTTGCCTTCACCGCAAATGCATCCAAGCGCTCGTCAATGGCAGTGAGCACCTCGTTCACACCTTCCGCGTCGAATGCAACGGAGTTGGTGATCTTCGCCTGTTCGCTGCGGAAGGTAAGGTCCGAGTACTGCATGCCGACGGCACTGAGCACGCCAGCATGCCTGGGCACGATAACTTTCTTAACACCGAGTTCGCGGGCGATCGGCACGATGTTGATGCCCGCCGCACCTCCGCCGGCAACAAGGACACTCTCACGCGGATCAATGCCAGCGTTGATGGTTAAACCATGGATGGCATCGATCATGGATTCGCTCGCGAGTCGAATGATGCCCTCCGCTGTCTGCGGAACGCTTGTGCCGAGCCGCTCGCCGAGCTTCGCGATCGCTTGGCGGGCAGGCTCTACTTCGAGCGTCATCCGGCCGCCGAAGAAGAAATCGGGCTGAAGATAACCGAGGACTGCCGCCGCGTCTGTCACAGTCGGCTCTGTACCGCCCTTGCCGTAACAAATCGGTCCCGGCTCAGACCCTGCACTCCGTGGGCCGACAGATAGAAGACCGCCTTCGTCGACGCTGGCAATTGAGCCGCCGCCGGAACCGATGCTCTTGATGTTCACGGTCGCCATCGCGACGAGGTCACCGATACCTTCGGGACCCATCCAGGTGATGCGCGATTGTGCGATTTCGCCATCCTGGATCATTCCGACGTCGAAAGTGGTGCCTCCAGTGTCGACCACCACGACGTCTCCGCGGAATTGTTCCAGCTCGGCGTAACGTCGAGCTGCGACCGGGGCCATCGCCGGGCCGGACTTCATGAGGTATACAGGGTGTGTTATTGCGTGATCAATCGGGACGACACCGCCGGCAGATGTGCAGAGCAGGATCGGCCCACTGAAACCGGCGCGCCGAACTTCCTCCTCGACCGCGCCGAGACTTTCCTCGACAAGCGGCTTGAGTGATGCATCCAGCGCAGTCACCGACGCCCGCCTGTACTCACGCATGATGGGGAGGAGCCTATGCGACAGCGTGTAGGCAACGCCGGGTAGTTCCTCCTCTATGAGCTCTCCGATGCGATGCTCGTGCGCATGATTGGACGGCGCCCAAATGAGCGCGACCGCGATCGCCTCGAACTGCTCCCTTTTGATCCCGCGAAGCGTATCGCGGACTTCAGACTCGTCCAGAGCTCGAACTACGCCGCCCTCCGCGTCAATACGTTCATCAATCTCAAATGTTTGGAGTCGCGGGATATAGGGCCCAGGAAATGGCACGTTGAATTCGAAGGTCTGCTCTTGAGGACGCCCGCCCTCGCGAAACAGCAGCGTGTCTGCGAATCCCTTGGTAATTAGCAGGGCCGTTTTCGCAGTTTTACCCTGAACATAAGCGTTGACGGTATGCGTTGTGCCGTAGACCAGCCTGTCCGCACGTGCGAAGAGTTCGTCTCGGCTGAGGCTGAGACTCTTGGCCGCGTCCTGCACCGCGCCGAAGAATCCGTCGACCAGCCCGCCGTACGTTGTCGGAGCTTTGCCGACCGCCGCGATCGTTCCATCAATGGTCACGACCGCATCGGTGAAGGTACCTCCGGTGTCCACGGAAATGCAGACATTACTCTCATTAGCAATCATTGCAAACAGTTCTCCATCCTGGGAGCAGCGCCCTGATGCGCTCGCTAGTGTGACCGGCGTTACAGCCTGGTGAGTAGATCGTACCCTGTTGCCAATTGTGGAACAAATCTCTATTCTCGGTTTACTGCTTCCCAAGTTTTCCTGCCCCAGACGCCGCGAAAACCAGCAGTTCTGCGGCAAATAAGCGACTCGATGAGTCCAGAGAAATTGAGGTACGAAGTGCGTAATAAACAGATTGGAACGGTCGCAGCAATGGCCGCTGCCAGCTTGATCATCAGCGCCTGTTCCGGGGGGAGTGCGACCCCCGCGGCAGAACAAACCGTCAGGACTGGACCGTGGGAGTACGGGGCAACCGTTACCGCCGAATGGGGAGGGGACGGTACCCCTAGTCAGTGGAAATCGGTAGATGACGGAGCTGGAAAAGGCACCAACATGTGTGTGCTCTTTCCGCACCTGAAGGATCCGACCTGGGTTGCTCAGGCTGAGTCGCTCTACGATGAGGCCAAGCGGACCGGCATCTCCTATGACCTGTTCGAGGCCGGCGGGTACGGGAATCTCTCTACCCAGTTGTCGCAAATGGACGACTGCATCAACTCTGGAAAGTATGACGTTATTGGCTTGAATGCCATTTCAGGGGACGGCGTGTGTTCAACCGTCGAGAAGGCCCTGGATGCAGGGATCGCAGTCATCGACTCGATCAACGGCACCTCGTGCGATGCGACCGTGACCGGCAACCCGAAGTTCCACCAGGTAGCCGCGAAATATTACCAGGTCGCAAAGGCTCTAGGGGACCACATCGCGAAGCAGCCGGGCGAGAAGAAGATACTCGTCTTGGCCGGCCCCGAGGGAGTTACCTGGTCAGACGATTCGATGAAGGGCTTGAAGGACGCCTTCGCCGCGGCCCCGGAAAATGTCATTGTTGCCACGCCTCGGGGCGACACCGACGCGACCAAGCAGCTCGCCTTCGCGTCCGACGCGCTGACAGCAAACCCAGACATCACTGACATCGTATCTGTTGCCGTTGCCTCCAGTGCTGCGATGGTCGCCGTACGAGATGCCGGGCGCGAGGGCGAAATAAAGCAGTACTCGTGGTCCCCGCCGGAGGATGCCTACCTTGCAATTCCCGACGGTACGGTCGCAGCGGTCTCGTCCGACGTGGTTCCTATTCAGCAGCGCATGGTGGTTAACGAGGCGATTCGACTCGTCAAGGGCGAGCTTGACTACAAGACAGTCGCGGCGGAAGGGCTCATTATCACGGCAGACAATTTCGATAAGATTCCTCGCACTGACGTCACCTCGTCGCCAGGTGCTTCCCCTGTCTTCCACTACGCACCTTGACCCACTTGATTTTGGACGAAGGAATTCACATGTTGCCGACGACTACATCGTTTGGAAGCGACACCGCTGAAGGCGCTTTCTCACCGCCGAATTCCGCAGTTCTCGAACTCCGTAGGGCCACCAAGAAGTTCGGGGCGGTCACGGCGTTGACGGATGTATCAATCGAGCTTATGGCCGGCGAGTGTCTTGTCCTTCTTGGCGAGAACGGGGCGGGCAAGTCCACACTCGTCGGTGCCATACTCGGTCGACACCCTCTTACGGAGGGGCAACTACTGATCCGTGGTGAGCAGGTAGAGCACTATAGCCCGCACGCGGCGCGCCAGCACGGCGTGCGTGCGGTCACCCAGGAGTTCAGCCTCTGTGAGAGCCTGCCCGTCTATGCCAATCTTTTCGTCGGCCAGGAACCACAGCGCGCCGGGTTTCTGCGCAAGGGATTTATGCGTACTGAGGCACGACGCCGACTTACTGAAGTGGATGCCACTTTCTCCGAAACTGATGCAGTTTCCGCCCTCACACGGGCGGAGCAACAGCTGGTAGAGATTTGCAAAGCCGTTACGCAAGACTCCGAGCCTGGAGTAATCCTGTTTGACGAGCCTACGGCCGCAATTAGCGCCACGGAAGCGCAAAAGCTGTTCGGTATCATTGATCGTCTCAAGACGACGGGCTGGGCGATCGTTTATATCAGCCACCGGATGGAGGAGTTACGCCGAGTCGGTGACCGCGTGGTGGTGCTCCGGGATGGGCGGCAGGTTTCCACCCATCATCTGGCGGACGTCGACGATAGGCAGCTCATTAATGAGATGGCAGGGCGCGATCTCGATACCGTGCATCCTGCGAAGGCGCAGGAGTCAGAGATTGGCAAACCGGTCTTGTCCGTGGACCAGCTCGCAACTAGCAACGGCAAGGTCTTGGACGTATCCTTCGAGCTCCGTGCGGGCGAAATTCTCGGAATCGGTGGACTCGTTGGTTCAGGCAAGGGCGACGTGGCGAGTGCAATCTTCGGTCTTGAGCCCCTGACTCACGGAAAAATCCACGTCGGAGGGCAACCCGTCTCACGTCCCACGCCACGCACCATGTACCGTCTGGGCTTCGGCTTCCTCGCGGAGGATCGAAAACGTGAAGGCATCCTTCCGGAGACCTCGGTCGCCGCAAACATAATGGTCGAGCGCCTGGCGATCTCACGTACATTTTCCCGTGCTGGCTTCCAGCTCAAGCGGAAGCTGCAGAACGCTGCATCGCATCTCATTAGTGAGTTCGACGTGCGTCCGGCCGGTGCCTTACGGATGCCTATTGGCCAACTCTCTGGCGGCAACCAGCAGAAGGCACTGGTTGCTCGCGCACTGTCCACCCCACGCAAGGTACTCGTTGTCGTTGAACCCACGGCGGGTGTCGACATTGGCTCGCGGATGGAAATCTATCGGCACTTGCGCGCCAAGTGCCAAGAAGAAGGTATCGGCATTCTGCTGGTTTCCTCCGACGTGGAGGAGCTGGTAGGTATGTGCGATCGAGTGGTCGTCATGAATACTGGGCGCATTACCACCGCCTTGATCGGAGCAGATATCACGCCCGACAACATCGTTGCCGCCTCGTTCGGCACCACAGAGGAGAACCACTAGTGACCGCAACGCTTTCCCCCCAAACCAAGAGTGGAGTTGGCTCCGGCCGACGGAGTATGGACTGGCTTATCCTTCAGTTCGGACGTGTCGGCCCTCTTCCGCTGCTTCTCCTCGGCGTCTTCGTGTACTTCGCGACTACAACACCGACCTTTGCAACGTCAAACAACCCCACCGAGCTACTGCAGCGATCCGTTTTCCTCTTGCTGATGGCGATGGGCCAGATGCTGATCCTTGTCTCCGGAGGGTTTGACCTCTCCGTGGCTGCCGTCGTCTCCTTTATGAGTATCGTCAGCTCGCAAGTCATGCTACGCACATACTCCGGAAGCGGAAACGAAGTTACGGCGGTGTTGGTAAGCCTCGCCCTGACGCTGCTGGTCGGCGGCATAATCGGCCTGATAAACGGCATGGGTGTCGCGCTACTAAAGATCAACGCATTCATTGTGACCCTGGCTGCGGCGACCATCCTGGGGGGCCTCACCATCATCGTCTCCGGCGGCATCACCGTAACGGGGCTTCCCACGCTTTTTTCGCGCGTACTCGCCAGCGACGGACCTCTGGGACTTTCGTGGCTGGTGTATCTTACGATCCCCGTGGTAATCGCAATGTTCTTCCTCACGAACAACAGCGTGTTCGGAGCAAACCTGTACGCACTCGGAGACAATCCGGTGGCCGCCCGTATCGCCGGCATCCCTGTGCGACGGGTGACAATCATCGCGTACGTGTTGGGTAGCGTACTCATCGCATACGGCGCCTGGCTGCTGACTGCCCGGATAGGATCAGGGCAGCCGACACTAGGCGCAACCTACACGATGGAGACGATCACCGCTGCCGTAATTGGCGGCGCCTCCCTGCGGGGAGGCCGGGGCACAATCGTAGGTGTTGTACTGGGAGTATTCTTCATGCAGATGTTGACCAATGGTATGAACCTCGCTCGTTTGGATGCGAATTCGCAACAAATCGCGATTGGGGTTGCGCTGGTGTTCGCTGTCCTCATCGATCGACTGCGTGATCGAGCACGTACATACTCGGCTGTTCAGCGCACTCTAGCCTTGGCCGCATGATCGATCCACGGGAAGCAGGTGATCCATTCAAAGGATTCACCCGCTTCCCGTGCATCAGGATTCAAAATTAAATTGGGGCGAGGCTGTTCTGCTTATCCTTTTCCGAGGACGACCAATCCTGGGGCAAGAACGATCGACGCACGTCCTCTCGGGTGGAGAGGACCGCATCACCCACGGCCTTCACGGCACGCTCGGGATCACCGCTGGTGAGGGCATAAAAGATATCAACGTGGCACCGGCACCATGTCTCCCGGTCCCCGAACAGATCGGACATCGAAAGAACGAAAAGTGAAAACTTAAGTTCCTGAGCGAGGCGTTCGTAGTACTCGTTTAGACGTCGGCTTCCCATCAAAGCAACGACCTGAGCGTGGAATTCCAGATCACGCTCCACAATGCTTCGCGGGTCGCCTGCATCCAGCGCAGCCACCAAGGCATTCAGCGCCTTTTCCAAGGCCGCGAAGTCTTTTCCAGGACCGACGGTGCGTGCGGCCGCCGTCTCTAGGTAGAAGCGGGTCAGATGGACGTCCAGGAGGTCCTCCTGAGTGGGTCGCCAGACTACCCAGCCGCGATTTCGCTCATATCGTGAGAGTCCCTGGAATTCCAGCACTGCGAGTGCTCCCCGCACTGTATTGCGGGAGACTTGGAATTCTTGGGCGAGAACACTCTCCTTCAACCGATCTCCGGCAGGTATCACGCCGGTGAGGATCCGATCGGTCAGAGAATCAACGAGCTGGTCGACCGCGATCTTTGTCGAGGCAGCATTCGACCGTTCGCTCATTATCGGCGCTGCAATGAACGGGCGAGCGAACCTGATCGCTGCGCTGAGAAGACCGCATAGCCAAGAATGGTGCTCCTGTCAGCGTCTTTGATCGTGGGGCGATTTCTAAACAATGGCGTCCTCTGCTGTTGGCGTGCGTTGGTCATCATATTCCTTCATCCCGTCGGGATCTCTCATTAGTCCTTTATTTACTGTACTCTCCGTCCAAGATTACCCCCACGCGAAGCATTCTTGCTTCTCCAAAAAAATGTTCTACAATTTTTTCATCCCCGCCGAACGATGAGAGATGCATCACGGCAGCTGCGGAGGCCGGCAACGATGCGTGGCTCCGGATTCGATGACGAAGCAGTGAAGGAAGTACATGGACATGGATATGCGTGAGATTGCGGATCGAATCGAAATACCAGCCACCCTGGCTAGGTACTCGTCAGGTTTGGACACACCCGGGCGTGACTTCAATGAGTGGGACTTGGCGTTCGCCCCTGACGCGGTATTCGTGAACTGGAACGGGCCTGGCTCGGAGATGTCGGCCGAGGAGATGAAACCGTTCCTGACCAAGGACGATCCGGTGTATTCACATCAACATCTGCTAAGCAACGTGCTGATTGTCTCACTGGAGGGAGACACTGCCGCAACCCGCGCCGAGTATCTGCACGTGGGCGTTCACCGCACTTCCGACCCCAAGAAGGCGAACTTCATTTTCAAGGGCGGATTCTACGAAGACGAGCTCATCCGCACCCCTGATGGGTGGCGGATTGTGCGGCACACAATTCATCGTCGCTGGGACCGTTATGAGGTCATCCCGTGGCCGCCCGCAAACACGACATGGGCGCTCACTGACATGTCACTCGAGGTTGATGCCGCGAATGGAGTCAAGGCATGAGTTCGTACGAGCTTCGCATTTATGATGCCGTACCTGGTCGCATGGCTGATCTGTGCTCCCGTTTCCGCGAGCACACACTCGAACTGTTCACGGAGCACGGCATCGAAAGCCTCGGCTACTGGGTTGATGCCCAAGACGCGAACCGGCTCGTCTACCTCCTTCGTCATTCGGACGCCGAGGCAAGCTGGGCGTCCTTCAAAGATGATGAGCGATGGCTGGCCGTAAAGGCAGCCTCGGAGCAGAGTGGCCCTCTCACGACCGGCATAACCAGCATGTTCCTGACCCCGACTGCGTTTTCGTCCATGCAGTGATCGACGGATCGCGCTGAACGGGATCCATTTCGAGATGAGCGTTCCAACTTGAGGAAGGAACACGGAAAGTGCCTTTTCCGAAAGACGCCCTACCAATCCGAACCGACGCCCTGACCGAACTAGCCCTTCTGGCGGACGGTGGCGGAAAGACGGTGCTGCTCGATACGCCGTCCATCTTTGTCGGAATAAAGACCTTTGAGCCAGGCGAGGTCTTCGCCAATCACTTCCATGAGGCTTACGACGAATTTTTTGCGGGGCTGGAAGGAACAGTGACGGTATGGCGCGGACGAAGCAGCCGTTCCGATCTGAGCCAGGGAACGTCCTTGCTTTGCCGCCGGGGAACTCATCACTACCTCCTCAATGAGACTCAACTGCCAGCTCGGATCCTTTTTGCGAAGGTTCCGATGGTCCAGGATGACACGGTCTGGGTCGACTGGGTGCCAGGATGCGATCCCGCAGCCGCCCCCGGTCGAACCGCTAACTAGAAGTAGAGGATATTTATGAGACTGGGGACTGTACGTCGCGAGGGCGGCGGCACCCAAGCGTTCCGTCAGAATGGTGGAACTACCACGTACTTCGACGTCCCCGATGCCGGGGCTCTGCTGGAGCGCTCTGACTGGTCATCGTTGAGTGGGAAACAGGGACCTGAGCCGCTGCCTGAAGAGCTGGCACCTCCAATAACCCGGCCGGGGAAGTTTGTTTGCGCCGGTTTGAACTACTTTGACCACGCCCGCGAGGTCGGAAAGAATGCCCCCGCCTACCCCACGCTTTTCGCCAAAACGACCAATACGCTCTTGGGGGCGCGGGATGACATACAACTGCCCGAAAGAGAGCAGAGCACGCGCGTCGATTGGGAAGCCGAACTCGTGATCGTCATAGGCATGACAGTCCGAAACGCCGCTGCCGATGCCGCCGCCAAGGCAATACTGGGCTACACCGCAATGAATGACGTGTCAGTCCGCGACTGGCAGAAGCGCACCGAGGAATGGTTCCAAGGGAAGAACTTCGATGCAACCTCCCCTGTGGGCCCATTCATCGTCACAGCCGATGAAATAGACCCTGCCGAGGGCCTTTCCGTGCAATGCCTGGTCAATGGAAGCCTTATGCAGAGCGGCCGGACCGACGACATGATCTTCAGTTGCAGGGAACTCGTGGCCTACATCAGCCAGTTCATGACCTTGGAACCGGGAGACCTGATAGCGACAGGAACCCCCGCCGGCGTTGGCGCAGGCAGGACCCCTCAGGAGTTCCTGAAGCCAGGAGACGAACTCATCACCAGGATCGAAGGCGTCGGTGAATTACGTAACTTCTGCCGTTAGGCAGCCAGCGGACACTGAGAAGGAGAAACACCCCATGGCGAGCAAAGGAGCCGTCACAGAGATTGAGAACCGCTTTTTCCCGCAGGAACGCAACGGCAGACGCATTGTTGTTTTGGACTCTGCGACCCACTCGCATGCTCATGCCGCCTCCGCCGAAGCCCGGCCAAACGCTGATGTGGTCGTTAACGCCTCTTATGCTGGAGTGTATTGCGCCCGGTTGCTACAAGAGATGCGGCCTGTGGCGACTATTGGCCTCGATTGCGGTGTCGGCAAGGACGGCGCAGGGATTTCCGGGCTCTGGTACTTCGAAGCCCTCGGCATTCCTGCCGCCGCGGCTGACATTACCGGTGTGGAACACGGCAACGGCGCCGACCTTTACGAAAATGGTTTCATTTCCAAGGTCAACGGCTACGCATACGCTTTGGGCGTTGCCCCCGGGATGGCTGTCAAGGATGCTGGCGATCTCATGTTGGACCAGCCGGTCGACGGTATAGAACTGGACGTAACTAATCGTCAGGTGGTTGAAGAAGGTCTGAATGGCCACAATGTGGTCTGCACAAACTCCATCGCCGATGCCCTGCCGGAAGATTGCAACACCAATGTTCTATGTACTGCCGGACACACCGGCCGATCCGTAATCGAGTACATCACCAAGTTCCGCCCCTACGGCTTCATCTGCTCTGACGGAGCAATGGGGAAGAACAGCTCCGGCATCGCAGCCCTTGGCCCTGCCAATGAGGCCGGAATACCCGGCGCCGCCGTTTCGGCCAACACCGCCCGGATGGGTGATGGCCACTCCACCTATTTCGACGGCATCATCAGCGCCAGCAATGATCTGGCCACCGACGTCGGCGTGCGCGTGGGCATGAGCGCCGTGGAGGCCGCCCGTTTGCTCGTCAACCGCTGACCTCTCCTGACTAAGGAACGTGAAAATGAAGTTTTGGAACCTTCCAAAAAGACATGACGGCACCCACAGCTACGACGTTGTCGTCGTTGGCTCAGGCGCGGTCGGCCTGCTTGCCGCCATCGTCGCCGCGAAGGCCGGCAAAACGGTCGCCGTGCTGGAGAAAGCCCAGTGGTTCGGCGGGACAGCTGCTATCTCCGGCGGCACTCTTTGGGTCCCTAATAATCGCTACATGCTCGAACGCGGGCTGACCGACAGTCGGGAAGACGCCCTAAAGTACCTGCGCAGTATTACCAGGGGACACACCGCCGATGCCGTTCTCGAAGCCGTTGTGGATAGCGGTCCGGCCATGATCGACTTCCTTGCAGAGCACGCCGACCTCTACTTTGCCTCCGTGGATGACTACCCGGATTATCGGCCAGACGTTGAAGGATCGGTTCCGGGAGGGCGGTCCTTAGACCCGGCCTTCTACGACTCCACCAAGCTGGGGTCCCTGAAAGAGGCCCTTCGTCCCGACACTCGTATGCCGTTCTCGATGCAGGAATACGAACAGTGGGTTGCGTTCACGCGTTTTCCTTGGGACAAGCTCCAGGAACGATTGGACGCCGGTTTAGTCTCACGGGGCAACTCGGTGGTGGCACCGCTTTTAAAGGCCGCCGCCGATCTTGGCGTTGTGTTGGTTACCGAATCGCCTGCAGAGAAGCTGCTCACCGAGCACGTACGCGTCACTGGCGTTATTGCCGCCGACACGGAATTCGCGGCCGCCGCCGTAATGTTGGCCTGCGGCGGTTTCGAATGGGACCGGCAGATGGCAAAGGAGTTCCTGGGCGGTCCCGTGATGGCCCTCTGCTCTCCTCCGAACAACACCGGAGACGGCATCCGGATGGCCCAGCGGCTGGGCGCCAAACTTGGCAACATGAGCGAAGCATTTTGGGCCCCCATGGCCATCATTCACGGAGATGAGTCCGAAGGGGAACAGTTAGGCACCCTGATGCGCTTTGAACGTCAGGGCCCGGGCAGCATCATCGTGAACAAACATGGGCAGCGCTTCGTCAACGAGTCGCAGAACTACAACGACATGACCCGGGCATTCCACGCAGTGGACCCAGTCCACCACAACTGGGCACATCTCCCGGCACACATCATCGTGGACGAGGAATACATGGAACAGTATGGCTTCCTCACCTACAGAGCAGGAGATGCCCTGCCTGTATGGCTGCGCTCCGAGGAAACGCTGAACAAGCTGGGGGCCACCCTCGGGCTACCAGAAGGCTCGCTCGAAGTAACTGTAGAACGGTTCAACAATTTCGCCATGGAGGGACGTGACCTTGAATTCGCCCGCGGGGATAACGACTACGACCAGTACTGGGGCGACGGAAGCCGCGGCTACCCCAACCGGTCCCTCGCCCCGCTGCAACGGGGACCCTTCTATGCGGTTGAAATAGTACCGGGCGCCTTTGGCACGAACGGCGGTGTGGTCACTAACGCCGCCGCCGAGGTGCTGGACGTCGACGGGAATCCGATTCCCGGCCTCTACGCCGCCGGCAACACTACCGCCCATCCGGTGGGCGGCGGCTACCCCGGTGCAGGTGGAACGCTGGGCCCCGGTATGACTATGGCCTACCGCGCCGGCCAGTCGCTGGCCAATTCATAACCATCCAACTCCCAACGACTATTAGGAGACAACAATGAGCAACACCCAGACAACGGCCCACTACCGTCTTGAGGGCGACAACACCCAGTACGCAACCGACGGCAGGGTGATTCCGGTGGTGACAAAGTCCGGCCAAGAATACAGTGACACCCGTCAATCCGGAGGCGCGCACCGGGTCTCCGGCGTCAGTATCCAGCACACTCCGGCGACAAAAATCTGGTTCGGGAAGGTCCACAACGATCCCGGCTTCCGCTCCCTTCCCCATCACCACGGCGAAGCAGAAACAGGCGGCTTCGTCTACAAGGGCCACGGGCGCATCTACTACGGCGCGAACTACTCGGAATACGTCGACATGTTTGAAGGCGATTTCGTCTTCGTCCCTCCATTTATGCCCCATGTGGAGGTCAATATGAGCACTACTGAGGAACTCATCTGGCTCACCACGCGCACCCCTGAAAACCTCGTGGTGAACCTGCCCGATGTCGACGACTCTATCCTCGAAGGCTACCGCCGCGCCTGACACTCCAAGCGTATGGCAGCTGCCGGTGATGGGCCGCGAAGCACCGGTACGAACAGCGTGGGGCGGGCTGGGGAGGCCCGCTCCTCCTCAAAACGTCTGCACCGCATTCGGTTGACAGCTTCGCTAGCCACAAAGGCTCTTCGCAGTTAAGCATGGTTGGTCTGGTGCCCGGCAGAGGCACTGACGATCGGTGTTGTTGGGACCGACGACCGGGCCACCGGGGGGCGTGGAGAATGTGGCCCTGGAAGCCGCTGTTTCGTATTTGGCTGCATTGATCGGGAGGTGCGCCGGGCTTGAAGGGCCGCGGAATGTCCGCGCCACAGGCCCATTCCGGCGGCGGACGGTGTGCCTGCGGCGCGGACGTTCTGCGGCGGGACGAACCGCCCGGAAGTCCCCTCCCGGCGTACCAGGAACACTTTCAAAAGACCATCACCCTGAAGAATCCGAAGGACAGATCGATGACCACCACCTCCTTTGACCTGACCCTGACGCACTCAACCTCACCGTTTCAACCCCCGTCGAACCCACCCACTGGTCGGGCCCAAACGACCGCCACCCGCCGTGGCGCTGGAAAGGACGCTTTCGCGCACCTGTCCCGGGACGAATCCCTAGCAATGATTCCGCCGTTGATTCTCGAACTTTCCGGCAGGATCAGTCGCCGGGCTGCACTCCTGGAGGCGTCATGGATTGACCCGACCCAAGGCTCCAACGACTTGGCTGCCCTCGCTTGGATCCTGCAATCTCTGGAAGACGTTGAAGCCACCGTTATTGGTCTGTCAGAAGCCAATCGCCGCCGTTCTGCGGCAATCAAGAGCCCGGACCCTTCTTCTGCCGGACGCCTGATCCCCTAAGTTCCGCTTGGGCGAAGCCGGCGCCTCGGTCAAGTCTCCTGTTGACCAAGCCGGGCGTACCGTTCCTCCCTCGACGCCAGAAAATCTGGCGCTTCCACAGTACTGATCACCGCACTGAGAGTAAGGAATCATCACCATGCACACAACAGCCGGTTGTCTCGTCGTAGCCGTTCAGACCCGAGCAGAACTGGATGCCGCCCTGGATGAAGCGGTGGACCTCCTGCAGCCAGCGGCAATCACTGAACAGGTCGGCATCTCGGTGACGCGGCTGGCCCCGGGCCGCTATGAAGCGCGCCTGAACAGCAAGGTTCCCCCTGGTGTGACACTCGAAAGGTGGGCCAGTGAGCTCCGGTGAGCGGGAGAGGGGTGCCTCCCGGCGCGCGGGCAGCGGCGTGTTTAGTATGGTCTGTCCCGCTGCCCGCCAGGCTGGCTGCTCGCTGCGCACGGCGGCTCTCCAGGCAGGGCTGGGGAGGGCCTAGTTAAGAGAATCGCTGACGGAATGCGATATTGAAATCTGTGAGTTGGCCGGGCCCCGGGCAAAGCTCACCGCCAGGGCCGCAGGGTGTAGATGACACTCGGCGATGAACATGTCTGTCCCACCCCGGCCCGCCCGGCACCGGCATGGTCACTGGGATCGTGGAAGTCACCCGCGACACGCGGACGGGAACGTCCATGTCCGGCTCCTGGACCTGGTTCCCGGACGGTCCGGAAAGGGCCTAGACGGACTGGCTCCAGGAACGCAGCGCGGATTTCACATCGCCGAGATCAGGACGGTGGGGCTGGATCCTTTCCGCGGTTACGAGAACGCGATCCGCCGGACCTGCAGGCCCGGCGCGGAACACCTGACCGAGAAACAGGCTTCCCGACCTGATGCGAAGTTCAGAGCCGGGGACCCGGACCACGAGCACCGAGTGGGTGCCCAAAAGCATGTCGGTTCAGGTCGCTGCTATTGCTGGGTTGGAGGTTCCGATTGTGCCGTCGGCCGCATTGACGTGCGTGATCGCCTCAAACATGGTCACTCACAAGTTCCTCATGTTATGCATAGGCAACCGTTAGCATCCTGGTTTCTGGAGCAAGGTATTCATACATGACTCCAGGGGGAATTTGCCTGATTAATTCAACAGTGAAGGACCAGGGGCTGTACCAGGTGACCAGGATGCCTGAGGATTTGATTGATGCCTCTTCAGAGTGAATTCGTGTAATTTCTCTAGCCACCTAATTATTGGCGGTGAAGGATTTTGGGAGTTCTGTACATGCAGACGCAATAGAGTGTTCCTTCCTCACGACGTCTCCGATTCCTGAAAACGACCGCTTGAGCGGAATTCATTGCTTTCCCACTTGTAATCGACCCACACTTCGAATCCTTCTGTGCGCTCAAAAAGACGCCGGGGTTCGGCTCCATCGCCATATAGCCATAGGATTCGATCGTCGGCCGTTACAGCCTCTACTACACCGCGTCGGACGTCCTGGTCCTGCAATTTGATAATTACTAGTTGACCAACCATCGACTGCCATTTAGGTTGTAAATGAAATGCCATCTGGCGCCACACGTCCTTGCGGGAAAGGGGGCGCCGTGCCTGCTGCTATGAGGCGGACAGGCACGGTCGCATTATCCAACGGTCACATAATCCTGCCAGCCAGCAAGGTCGTATCCATGAGCATCACCGACAGACTTGTTCGTAACTTTTCCGGCCACCACGTTGAGGCCGGCCGCCAAGGCAGGGAGTCGGTCAAAGGCAGCCCTAGCGCCCAAATTGGCCAACGCAGCCGCATAGGGCAGGGTGACGTTCGTCAGTGCGTAGGTGGAAGTGTTTGGAACGGCACCAGGCATGTTGGCGACACAGTAGAAAATAGTTTCGTGGACCTTGTAAGTCGGTTTCTCGTGGGTGGTTGGGCGGGTATCTTCGAAGCAGCCGCCCTGGTCTACAGCGATGTCCACCAGGACCGAGCCCGGTTTCATCCGGGCCACGAGATCGTTGGTGACAAGCTTGGGCGCCTTCGCTCCGGGAATCAACACTGAGCCGATGACGAGATCTGCATCGATAACAGACTTTTCGATCTCGTATGAGTTGGAAGCGAGGGTCTTCAGACGGCCCTTGTACTGGGCGTCGAGTTCACGCAAGCGGTTGATGTTGATGTCCAAGATGGTAACGTCCGCGCCGAGACCCAACGCCATCGCTGCAGCGTTAGTACCGGCCACACCGGCCCCAAGGACGACCACTTTGGCTGGGCGGACGCCGGGAACTCCGCCCAGTAGCACACCCTTGCCGCCGGCAGGAGCCATGAGGGAGGATGCACCCACCTGGACGGAGAGTCGACCGGCAACCTCTGACATCGGAGCGAGCAGCGGGAGCGAGCGGCCCTCTTGGACGGTTTCATAGGCGATTGCCGTGACACCGGAATCAACTAGCGCCTGGGTCAGCTCGGGCTCGGCAGCAAGGTGAAGATAGGTGAAAAGGAGTAGCCCGTCCCGGAAGTGACGATATTCGGGGGCGATAGGTTCCTTAACTTTCATGACCATGTCTGCCCGGGCCCAGGTTTCATCAGCTGTCAGAACTATCTCCGCTCCGGAGAGTGCATATTCCTGGTCGCTAATACCGGAGCCCGTTCCAGCTCCGGTTTCTACAAGCACTTCGTGGCCATTCGCTTTGAGTTCGTGCACGCCTGCAGCCGTGATGGCAACCCGAAACTCGTTGTTTTTGACTTCCTTAGGAACTGAAATAATCAAGTTGGATTCCTTTTTGAGAATTGAGAGTATATGCAGAAAAGCATGGCAGAACGTGCGGCATTTAAGCACCTGGAGTGCATAATCTATGGCAAACTTCTGGAAAATGCCTCATACTTGCAGCTGGAAGGGGTTATGTAGGTGTCCCCTTCGCAGAAACTGCAACGCCTTGCCCTCGACGACATTGACCTAAGGCTTTTGGGTATGCTTTCGGCCAACGCGCGGCAAACCAACCAGTCCTTGGCCGAAGCACTCGGACTCGCGCCTTCAACATGTCTTGCGCGAATCAAGGGACTTAAGAGGGCGGGAATAATAAAGCGCTTCACCATAGAAGTTGACACTGAGATGATGGGAATGCCTCTCCAGGCATTGGTGAGCGTGCGCTTGCGACCCGGAGCTCGCCATCTAATGAATGCCTTCGGCCAAGAACTCCGGGATTTGCCCGAAATCAAGCAATTCTTCGTCTTGGGAGGCGCTGACGATTTCGTTCTCCATATAGTGGCCGAAAACACCGACCACATCCGCCAATTTGTCATAGACCACTTGTCGTCAAATCCAGCAGTGGCTGGCACGCAAACAAACCTTGTGTTCGAGCACGGCAGATGTTCGACGTCAGGGCTGTAAGCACCGGTTGGTCTCCAAAGGGTCGTGATTGCCAACCCAAGCCGGACACGTGCATCTTCCAGCCCGGGTCGAGCAGCTGCCTGATTCCTACGTTGGCCAGGCTGACGCGGGAAAGTCCGAAGACCGCGGAAAAGAAGAGCAATATGCCGAGTCCGGATGCCATGAAACCCCCGCCGGCCATAGGCGTGTGCCGACTCTGGGGGTTCTTGACGGCAGGCACCGCGCCCCGTCAGGAGTAAAGTTGGGTAATGGTCATTACACTATGCTTTTAGCAGCGTTAGGAGTCAAGATGGTTTTTGCCCCTGACACTGAAGTGGCACTGCGAACGGTCGTAAATCTTATTAATTCCGCGGCGAACGGCAGGGAGGCGCTTGCGGCGCAGGCGGACCTGGACAGTTTTTTGGCTGCCGAAGGGTTCTCGGGTTCCAGGACCCGGGACGAGGCGGAGCTGGCGAGCGTCCGGCAGCTTCGGCACCAACTTGCGGCAATGTGGACCGCCGGTGAAGATGCAGCAGTGGATACGATAAACCGGCTCCTGCGCGATGCAAACGCCTTGCCCCAGCTGGTCAAGCATGACGGCTGGGACTGGCACCTCCACGCCACCACCCCCGAAGCCCCACTGGCAGACCGCATTAGCACGGAGGCGGCCATGGCGCTGGCGGACGTCATCCGCGGCAAGGAAATGGACCGGCTGCGCACGTGCGAGGCCGAAGACTGCGACGCCGCCGTGCTGGACCTCAGCCGGAACCGGTCGAAGCGCTACTGCGACACCGGAAATTGCGCCAACCGGATTCACGTGGCTTCCTACCGCGCGCGGCAGGCAGCAGCAAGTTAGCGGCATCTTTATCATGAATCGCCGGCATCCTGACCACGCCGAACACTTCGCCTGGGTGGCCGACAAACCGGCTCTTCGCGGTTCATGGGGAAATGGATTCCCGGATGAGTGTTATGCCGCCGTCCGGACGGCACTTCTCATGAGGATAACGGATTTGTAATTGCCGGGGTTGCGGTAGCCGCGGGCGGTGCGTTTG
>NZ_SIHX01000017.1 GCF_004320525.1 Arthrobacter sp. S39 | reverse complement strand
CCTGCCCGCCCCGGTGACAACACTCTCAAGATCATGACCAACAGAGCGTCTCAATCATGCCGGGACCGGCAGGCCAGCACACCCATATCCTGCAACAGGAACGGGCTACGAAAAAGGTAACGAGCGTCCGGGATTAAGCGACAGGGAGCGAGAGAGCGTCCAGGGTCTTTCCGGGCCGCTGAGGCGTAAAATTTCCTCCGTAGGAGGTGGCGAAATGAACCTAGCCTTGAACACAGCCACAACCATCCTGCCAGTCGATGATGCAGCACGCGCCCGGAGTTTCTACACCGAAAAACTCGGACTCCCGCACCACGGAATGACAGACGATGGAAGCGAATTACTCGGTAGCGACGGCGGCCCGATGCTGCAGCTGTTGCCGGTCTCGGACGGAAAGCACTCCGACCACACCGCCCTCAGCTTCGAGGTGCGAGACATTGAGCGGATCGTGCAGGATATGGAGGCCAAGGGCATCCTGTTCCAGGATTACGACCTGCCCAACCTGAAGACGGAGAACCACATCTGTACCACGGACTCCGAGAAGTGCGCCTGGTTTATGGACACGGAGCACAACATCCTCTGCGTCCACGAAACGCTGGGAACGCAGATGGAGTACCAGCTCTGACAGGCCCTAAGGCTGGCCGGCCCTAGGGCTGCGCGTGGAGCCCGTCGAACGCAATGGTGATGACGTCGTCGGCCAGCTTTTCCGGAGAGAGCGAACCGCCCGGCCTGTACCACTCCACGATCGAGTTGATGGTGCCGAACAGCAGCCGGGTCACGGTCCGTGGGTCGATGTCCTGCCGCAGCTGGCCTTCGTCCCGGGCGGCGGAGATCAGCTCCGCCACCTTGTGGTCGAAGGCGCGCCGCCGTTCGAGGGCGTCGCGTTCGATTTCCGTGTTGCCCCGCAGGCGCAGCAGCAGCGTCACGAACGGCAACCGTTCCACCAGCACCGCCACTGTCTGCCGCAGCACAAATTCCAGCCGAGCGTCGGCAGCGCCGGACTGTGCCTCGGGCCGCTCCAGGATGGCTTCCAGGCCGCCCAGCGCGTGGTCCAGGGCGAGCTTGAGCAGGTCGCCCTTGGACGGCACGTGGTGGTAGATCGCCGACTTGGAGATGCCCAGGTTCTCGGCGAGGATGCCCATGGACGTGGCGTCATAGCCGTGCCGGTTGAAAACGTCGACGGCGATGACCAGGACCGACTGCTGGTCATAGCCGGGACGGCCGCGCTTGGTGGGAACTTCTGTGCTGGACATAACGGCTATTTTCTCATGAACGTTCAGTAATCACGGCAGGCGGCGCTTGAGGGCCTCAACTGTACGTTCGCGCTCAGCCCTTCGGCCGCAGGTCGTAGATCCGGCGCAGCTTGCCGTTGGACCGCTCCAGCGACCCCGGCTCCACGACGTCCACGGCGCACGAAGAACCCACGTGGATCTTGATTTGCTCCTTCAGGGCGCGTGCCGCCGTCGCACTCTGCTCAGGGGTGACCGCTTCCCGGCGTTCGATCCGGACCGTCAGTTGGTCCATCCGCTGGCCTTCCGGGCGGGTGAGTTCGAGCTGGAAGTGCGGGCTCAGTTCGGGGATCCGCAGCGCGATTTCCTCGATCTGGGACGGGAAGAGGTTCACGCCGCGCAGGATGATCATGTCGTCGCTGCGGCCGGTGATGCGGCCCATCCGGCGGTGCGCGGGGCGGGCGGTGCCGGGCAGCAGGCGGGTGAGGTCCTTGGTACGGTACCTGATGATCGGCAGCGCCTCCTTGGTGAGCGACGTGAAGACGAGTTCGCCGTGTTCGCCGTCGTGCAGCACGTTTTCCTTGCCCACCACGGGGTTGAAGGCGTCGATGATTTCCGGGCGGAAATGGTCCTCCCAGATGTGGCTGCCGTCCTGCGTCTCCACTGCCTCGCCGGCGACGCCCGGGCCCATCACCTCGGACAGGCCGTAGATGTCGCAGGCCTTGATGTTCATGGTGACCTCAAGCTCGTGCCGCATCTCCTGGGTCCACGGCTCGGCACCGAGGACGGCGTATTTGAGCGATGTGGAGGCGGGGTCGATGCCCATGTGTGCCATGGCGTCGGCGATGGTCAGCAGGTACGTGGGCGTGGCCAGGATGGCGTCGGGCCGGAAGTCCTGGATGAGCTGGATCTGGCGTTCGGTCTGGCCGCCGGACATGGGGATCACGGTGCAGCCGAGAGCTTCGGCGCCGGCATGCGCGCCCAGGCCGCCGGTGAACAGGCCGTAGCCGTAGGCGTTGTGGACTTTCATGCCGGGCCGGACGCCGGAGGCGCGCAGCGAGCGGGCCACGAGTTTGGCCCAGTCGGCCAGGTCCTGCTTGGTGTAGCCGACGACGGTGGGCCGGCCGGTGGTGCCGGAGCTTGCGTGCACGCGGGCTACTTCGCTCTGCGGCACGGCGAACATGCCGAAGGGGTACTCGGCGCGCAGGTCTTCCTTGGTGGTGAACGGGAAATTGCCGAGGTCGGCCAGTTCGCGCAGGTCGGTGGGGTGGATGCCGGCGTCGTCGAACTTGCGCTTGTACAGCGGCACCCGGTCGTAGGCGTAGGCCAGGGTGTGCTGCAGGCGGCCGAGCTGGAGGGCCTCGAGCTCGTCGCGGGAGATGGTTTCCTCGTAGTCCAGGACGGCGTCGGTGGCGGCGGTTGGCTGGGACGTGGGTGTTTCGGGGGCGTGGAGGGTCATGGTTTTCCTACTTCTTGGGGATGGTCCGGCTGCGTCCGCGGAACTCGGCAATGAGTTCGCCCGGGGTGCCGGAACTGGGTTCGGAACCGGGCCGCGCGGCGTCGGCGGCGAAAATCTGGATGTCGTAGAGCCCGCTGCGGCCCGCGCTGGAGCGGCGGTCGGCGACGGCGGTGACCACCTGGCCACGGTAGGCCGGCTTGAGGAAGTTGATGTCGACGCCGGCGGCAACAGTGATGCTGTCCGCGTCTCCGGGGCCGGGGTTCACCGGGTTGCAGGCGAGGGCGAAGGCGGTGTCGGCGAAGGCGAAGATCATTCCGCCGTGGGCCATGCCGAAGCCGTTGAGCATTTCCTGCCGCAGCGTCATTTGGATGGTGGCGTGGCCGTCGCTGAGCGCGAGGACCTTGATGCCCATCCATTCGGAGGCGTAGTCGTTTTCCAGGATGGGGTGGGTTGCCCCGGAGAGTGTTGCTTCAGCCATGCGTCATTGCCTCCAGCTTTATTTACCGAATGTTCATTAGGTAATCCCATGGAGGGGGTCGGTGTCAAGGGTGGGGCGGTGGAGCGCCGCCGTTCTGGCCCGGTTTTCCAGGCCGCGAGCCGGGTTTTGGCAGCAACATCCGGGCTTGGGGATCCGAAACTGGGCTGAAACGTACGACGGCGGCACGCACCCCGGGCGGAAGTGCAAGGATGGGATGACCGGCAGCTCCACATCAGCCACAGCAAAGGGCGGACCATGGCCAAAGGCATTTACGTCAGCGCAACCACTCCCGGCTCGGGCAAATCGCTCGTGGCCCTGGGGCTGGCGGATACGCTGCACCGGCATGCGGACCGGATCGGCTTCTTCAAGCCCGTGGTCCACGGCCCGGACGCGGCGGACGACCCCATGGTGAGCCTGATGAAGGCACGCTTCCAGCTCGACGACGACCGGTGCCGCGGCGGCCTGACCAGCGGCGAAGTGCGGGCCCTGCTCGCCGAAGGCAAACGCGCCGACATCGATGCCCGCTGCGTGGAGATCTTCGCCGAATTGTCCCGGCACTGCGACGTGGTGATCGTGGAGGGGACCGACCTCACCGGCCAGGACGCCGCCGTCGAATTTGACCTCAACGCCCGCCTCGCCAACAACCTGGCCGCCCCCGTGGTGGCCGTCGTGGGAGCGAAGGGGCTGAGCGTCGCCGAGGCGGGCGCCGCCGTCGAGGTTGCCCGCAAGGAGCTGTCCGCGGAAAAGTGCACGCTGCTGGCCATCATGGTGAACCGGGCCGACCCGGACCTGGTGGACGAGATTGCGGCCGCCGTGAAGCCCGGAGCATCCGGCCGGCCGGTGTACGTCCTGCCGGAGCTCGACGAGATCGCCCGGCCCACCACCGGCGAGGTGGCCGCGGCGCTCGGCGTGCGGCAGATCGCAGGCCGCGCCGACATGGAGCGCGACGTGAAGGACATCAAGGTGGCGGCCATGAACGTGGGCAACTTCCTGAACGTGCTGGACGAGGGCGCGCTGGTAATTGTGCCGGGGGACCGGGCTGACGTGATGGTGGCGTGCCTGGCGTCGTCGTTCTCGCCGGAGTTCCCCGTGCCGTCGGCGCTGATCCTCACGGGCGGCCTGGCCCCGGACGCCAACATCTACCCGCTCCTGGCGCAGGCACCCTTCCCCGTATTTGCCGCGTCACAGGACACGTACACCACCGCCAAGCGCGTGTCCGAGGTGCGCAGCGAGATCTGGTCGGGGCACCGCCGCAAGGTGGCCTCCGCGCTGGGCCTGTGGTCCCGGCGCGTGGACGAGGTGGAGCTGGTGGAGCGCCTGCACCTCCCTCGGGCCGAGCGGATGACGCCGCTGCGGTTCCTGCACGACCTGATCGAGCGGGCCAGGGCGGAGCGCCGGCACGTGGTACTGCCCGAGGGGACGGACGTGCGGATCCTGCGCGCCGCCGAGATCCTGCACCGCCGCGACGTCTGCGACCTGACCGTCCTGGGCCGCGAAACCGACGTCCGTGAGCTGGCCGCGGCACGGGGCATCGACCTCTCCGGGATCAACATCGTGGACCCGGCCACGTCCGAGCTGCGGCAGGGCTTCGCGGAGAAGTACGCCGAGCTGCGGGCGCACAAGGGTGTGGACCTGGCCAAGGCGCTGGAGATCATGCAGGACGGCAGCTACTTCGGCACCATGATGGTCCAGCTGGGCGTGGTGGACGGCATGGTGTCCGGCGCCGCGCACACCACCGCCCACACCATCCGGCCGGCGCTGGAGTTCGTGAAGACCCGTGACGGCGTCAAGATCGTGTCCTCGGTGTTCCTGATGCTGATGCCTGACCGGGTGCTGGTGTACGGCGACTGCGCCGTCAACCCCGACCCCAACGTGGAGCAGCTCGCGGACATCGCCCTCGCCTCCGCCGAAACCGCCGTGCAGTTCGGCGTGGAGCCGAGGGTGGCCATGCTGTCCTACTCCACCGGCGGCTCCGGGTCCGGCGAGGCTGTGGACGAAGTCCGGCAGGCCACCGAACTGGTGCGTGAACGCCGCCCGGACCTCGCCGTCGAAGGTCCCATCCAGTATGACGCCGCCGTGGACGCCTCGATCGCGGAGTCCAAGATGCCCGGGTCCTCGGTGGCCGGGCAGGCCACGGTGTTCATCTTCCCGGACCTCAATACCGGCAACAACACGTACAAGGCCGTGCAGCAGAGCTCCGGGGCGGTGGCTGTCGGGCCGGTGCTGCAGGGCCTGCGGAAGCCGGTCAACGACCTGTCCCGCGGCTGCACCGTGGAGGATATCGTCAACACCGTGGCCATCACGGCCATCCAGGCGCAGGCGCCAGTCTCCTAGGGCTTTTCAAAGCAACGCGGGGTCACTACAGGCCCAATTCGGGCCCCACATTGGGCGTGGAGTGACCCCGCGTTGCTTCCTGGTAGGGCGGTCAGCTGTTTTCGGGTTTGGCCAGGCTGTCCGGGTCCTCTTCCTTGGCGGGCTCGTCGGACAGTGCCTCCGGCGTGAGGTCCAGGTTTTCGGGATCCTTGGGCTGCTCGGCGGCGTCGCCCAGCTCCTCGGCCTTGGGTTTCCCGGTGTCGTCCAGCGCGGGGTTGCCGCCCTCGACGCCGGTGGGGTCCTTCGTGCCTGACCCGGTGCTGCCGGAGCCGGTGGCGTCAGGCTCGGTGTTGTCGGGCTGAGTGGTGCCGTTCGTCATGGAAGTCCCTCTCTGCGTGGTGCTGCGTGTCCGCCGACTCTAGGCGCCTGCCGCTGCCAACGCAACGGCAGACGCCCGGCGAGGTGGGCGGCTGCCTAGCCCTGGCGGGCCTTCATCCGCGGGTCCTTTTTGTTGATCACAAAGGTGCGGCCCCGGCGTCGGACGATCTGTGCGCCGGGAACCTTCTTCAGGGCGCGAAGGGAGTTTCTGACTTTCATGGTGGTGCTCCTTTTTTTGTTGGTGGCTGGGCTTGCGGGGTCTGGTGGGTCAGTTTGAGTGCGGCGCGAAGTGCGGCGCGGGGTCCAGCTGGAACGGGTCCGCCAGTGCGGCGAATCCGGCGTCCATTTCCGCGTCCGTGAGTTCGCAGCCAGCCAGCAGCCCGGCGATTTCGGCGGGATCGAGTCCCTCACCGGTCGCCGCGATCACGGTGCAGCGGTCGCCGTGCTCCGGATGCCAGTCCAGGCGGGCGTCCACGTTGTCCAGGTGATCCGGTGCTGCACTGGCCTCCCGGTCCGCCAGCCACGGCCCCGTGTTTTCCAGCCATACCAGCGGGCCGATGCCCTGGATGGCGATCCGGCAGCGGGGTGCGGCGGCGATCCACAGCCGGCCGCGCAGCCAGCAGCAGCCCTCTGCGAGGGAGGCCAGCGCGTCCCGGAACCGCTCCGGGTGCAGCGGCCGCCCGGCCCGGTGGGTGACGGTGGTGAAGGGCGACGCCGATACCGCGGCCGGGATCCGCACGGAACCTGGGACGGTCCGGCACCGTGCCTCCTGGTAGTCGTGGCGGCCGGTGCGGATCTCTGCGGGGTCCACCACCACGTCCGCGTGCGGTGCCAGTTCCCGGACCAGCTGGATGCCGCGGCGGCGCAGGGCGGCGTCCACCGGAACGAGGGCGGGTTCGGCGAGCAGGGCGGTGTCGTTGAAGCAGAGCTCGCCGATGAGGAATTCGCCGGGCGTCCGGTGGTCCTCCGGGACTGGCGTGAACCCGGATTCGAACAGCGTGTGTTTGTCCCAGAGATGGTCCTCCAGGGTGTCCGGCGCGCAGGCCAGGACCGCGGAATCAACCGTGACGCTGTGGGGCAGCCCCCGCCGTAATGCCCCGATGGCCGATTCGGAGGACACTCCCGGCGGGAGACCGATGATCACCATTTCTTCGCCGCGCTCCAGTAGCCGTTCCACAGTGGGAACCACGTCGAGCCGGATCGTACAGCTCAGGCAGCCGTGCTCCAGCTGCGTTTCCGTGCGTTCCACAAGTGCGCCGTTGGTGAAGATCCTGCGGATGACGAGCCCGTTCTCCAGCAGATCGTGGAGGACCAACACGGCCTGGGCATTCGCGGCCGCCATGGCCTCGCAGGCCTGCTGGCGGCAGAGGGCGTCCAAGGAGCTGATCACGGTGAGATGCATGCCAGTCAGTCTAATGAGAATGATTCTCAAATACAAAACTGAAGGCTGGCTACTAAAGTGGGCAGTGCGGAGTGCTGTGCCAGGCTCCGGCGTGACGCCCACCGCTGCCCCGGCAGCATCCGAAGCAAGGCTCAGGAGGCCCCAGTGCTCGTGCTCGTCATCAATTCCGGCTCGTCCTCGCTCAAGTACCAGGTCCGCGACGTCGCGGCCGGCAGTGTGCTGACCGAAGGGCTGATCGAAAAGATCGGTATGGGCAACGGCGGCGACGGGGACGGCGAAATCGAAGGCCCGCGCGACCACGCTGAGGCGCTGGAACAGGTGGACGCCGCCATCCACGCGGAACTCGGGGACCTCGAACTCGCGGCAGTCGGCCACCGGGTGGTGCACGGCGGCGAGCGGTTCGCCGAGCCCGTGCTGATCGACAACGAGATCACCCGCGCCATCGAGCGCCTCAATCCGCTGGCGCCGCTTCACAACCCAGCGAACGTGCTGGGCATCCGCGCCATCAGCAAGAAGTGGCCGGACCTGCCGCAGGTTGCCGTGTTCGATACCGCCTTCCACCGCACCCTGCCCGAGCACGCCTGGCGCTACGCGGTGCCGGACGAGCTCTACACCAACCACGGGATCCGCCGCTACGGCTTCCACGGCACCTCGCACGAATACGTGACGCACCGGGCCGCCGCGCTGCTGGACCTGCCGGTGGAGGAGTTCGACGGCGTGATCGCCCACCTGGGGAACGGCGCCTCCGTCACGGCCATCCGGGGCGGCAAGTCCGTGGACACGTCCATGGGCTTCACCCCGCTGGAAGGCCTCGTGATGGGTACCCGCTCGGGCGACCTTGACCCCTCCATCCTGGTCTTCCTCGGCCGTCAGGGGTGGACACCGGAGGACATCGACAGCATGCTCAACCGCGAATCAGGCCTGAAGGGGCTCGCCGGCAACAACGACATGCGCTCGGTGGTGGAAGCGTCCGAGTCCGGCGACGCCCGCGCTGCGACGGCGCTCGCGGTCACGTCGTACCGGCTGGCCAAGTACATCGGCGGCTACCACGTGGCCGTCGGGGGAGCCAAGGCCCTCGTGTTCACCGCCGGCATCGGCGAGAACTCGCACCAGTTCCGTGCCCTGGTGGCGGCGAAGCTGGGTGCGCTGGGCATAGAGCTCGACGCCGGCCTGAACAGTCAGCGGTCCAAGGAACCGCGCGTCATTTCCACGGCGGAGTCCGCCATCCCCGTTCTCGTGGTTCCCACCGACGAGGAGCGCGCCATCGCGGAGGCGACTGCCGCCGTCGTCGGCTCCCGGTGATCGAGCCTGTCCGTCCGGTGATCGAGCCTGTCGGTCCGGTGATCGAGCCTGTCGGTCCGGTGATCGAGCCTGTCCGTCCGGTGATCGAGCCTGTCGAGATCCCATGACGCAACCCCACACCATGCCCGCCATCGCCTTGCCCCTCCGCACGGAGCGGCTGGTCCTGCGCCGCTTCGACGGCCGCGACCTGAACGCGTTCCATGCGTACCATTCGATGCCGGAGACGGCCCGTTTCCTGCCGGGACCGGCCAAAAGCTACACGCAGTCCATGGAGCGGGTGGGCAAGTACGCCAACTTCGTGTTTGAAAAAGAGGGCGACTGGGTGTGCCTGGCCATCGAGGCCAAGGGGCAGCCGGGCCTGATGGGCGAGGTGGTCCTCAAATGGCTGCCGGGCCGTGGCCAGGGCGAGGTGGGCTGGACCCTGGCCCCGGCAGCCCGCGGCAAGGGCTACGGCACCGAAGCGGCTGCCGCCGTGCTGGACCTGGGGTTCGGCGAACTTGGTTTTCACCGGATCGAGGCGCGGCTGGATGCCCTCAACACTGCATCAGCAGGTCTCTGCGAACGGCTCGGGATGCGGCTCGAAGCCCGCCATGTGGACAAATGGCACTACAAAGGCCAGTGGGCCACGGAGCTCATCTATGCGGTCCTGGCCGATGAGTGGCAGGCGCGGAGCCACTCATAGACCGATCGATTGCTCCGTAACGGCCGTTATGACCGCCCAAAACGGCGCCTATGGAGCAACCGATGGAGGGCGCAGGCAGCAGGTGGTGCCCGCCTACGCCGGCTGGGCGTCGACCCCTTGACGACCCAATGCCTCCGGGCCACACTGGCGCTGTGCCTAGACTGCCGGCCAAGCCGGGCTGGCAACAGGTGTGTTCAAGGAGAGCTTCCCATGCCAGTCGTAGAAGAAAGTGTCCACATTGCCCGTCCTCCGCAGGACGTGTTCAATTTTGTGTCGAAGAACGAAAACATTCCGGTCTGGGACTCGTCGGTTCTGCACGCGGAAACCATTGGCGGTGTTCCCGAAGCGGTGGGCACCCGCGCGCAGGGGTCAAGCAAGGTGATGGGCAGGAAGTTCGACTGGACAGCGGAGATCACGGAATATGAGCCCCCGGGCCGCATCGTGTCCCGCTCGGTGGACGGTCCGCTGGAGTTCACCATCACCACCACCCTTGAGCCCGAAGGCGACGGGACCCGGCTCAACTACCGGATCGACGCAGCGTCCGGCCTCGGCGGGGTGTTCGGGAAACTTGCCGACCGGCTGGTTGAGAAAGCCCAGGCCAGGACAGTCCGCGCCAACCTTGAGACACTGGCGGAACTGCTGGCCGAGCATCCGGAGCTGGGCACCGAAGCGTAAGCATTATTCGATTGAGGGTCACTGGCCCGCCCCGTTGACTGTCCGGGCGAGTCCAAGGAGCATTGCCATGCCAGTCGTAGAAGAAAGCGTTCACATTGCCCGTCCGCAGCAGGAGGTCTTTGACTTCCTGTCCAGGTTCGAAAACCTCGCGGTCTTTGATCGGTTTGTCGTTGCGTCCGGGCAGGTGGGTGATGGCCCGGTGGGGTTGGGAACCAGGGGGCGGGGCACGAGCAGCTACATGGGACAGCGCTCCGACTGGACCGTCGAGTACACGGACTTCCAACCACCCCGGCGGATGGTGTCCCGCTCGGTCGAAGGACAGCGCGACATCACCGTGACGTTCATGCTGGAACCGGTCGACGGCGGCACGCGTCTTACGGAGCTGATTGAGGTCAGGTCCGGGTTGGGATTCCTGGACAAGGTGCCAGCCCCGCTGGTGAGTTTCATCCTGGGCCGGTCGCTCCGGGGCAACCTCAAAGCCTTGGCCAAGCACCTGGCAGAGCATCCCAACACCTGACCGGCCCTGCCTCGCCGTTGCGGCCCGCCTGAGCCGGGTTTCGACAGGCTCAACCACCGGATTCTTCCGGTGATCGAGCCTGTCGAGATCCAGGGGTCCGATGGACCTATTTCAGGCCGGCCCCGGGGAGCAGCTGGGTGGCGCCGACCGAATCGGCGATGAACGCATAGTCCCACGCCCGCTCACGCCACTGGACATAACGCCCTGACGCGCCGCCGTGGCCGCCGTCCATCTCGATCTTCATAAGAATCGGCTGGTCCCCGGTGGTCTTGTTGCGCAGCTCCTGGACCCACTTGGCAGGCTCCACGTACAGCACCCGGGTGTCGTTGAACGACGTCACCGCGGCGACCTTGGGGTAGGCCACCTCGTGCACATTCTCGTACGGCGAGTAGGACTTCATGTAGTCATAGACCTCGGGGTCCGTGATCGGATTGCCCCATTCCTCCCATTCCAGCGCGGACAGCGGAAGCTCCGGGTCCAGGATGGTGGTGAGGGCGTCCACGAACGGCACCTGTGCCACCACCGCGGCGTACTTTTCCGGCGCCAGGTTGGCCACCGCGCCCATCAGCAGTCCGCCCGCCGAGCCGCCCAGGGCCGCAATCCGGGACGGATCCACCCAGCCGGAGGTGGCCAGCCAGTCGGTGGCATCCACAAAGTCGGTGAACGTATTCATCTTGGTGAGCTTCTTGCCGTCCTCGTACCAGTGCCGGCCCAGCTCGCCGCCGCCGCGGATGTGCGCAATGACGAACACCACGCCACGGTCCAGCAGTGACAGCCGCGCGATGCCAAAACCGGGGTCCATGCTCAGCTCATACGAGCCGTACCCGTACACCAAGCCAGCCGCCGTCGAATCCTGCTTGACTGACTTGTGCCGCAGGACCGAGAGCGGAATGCGGGTGCCGTCCGCCGCCGTCGCCCATTCTCGGGTGGCCACGTAATCGCTGCCGTCATAGCCGCCCAGCACCGGGCTTTCCTTGCGCAGCAGCAGTTCGCCCGCGGGCTGGGCCGGGGTGGGCAGGACAAAGTCGTACACCCGCGACGGCGTGAAGTAGCTGGTGTAGCCCAGCCGGATCACCGGGGCCTCGTAGTCCGAACCGCCGACACCGGCCGTGTACAGCTCTTCGTCGAACGCCGGCTCCACCGGCGGTTCCTGCGCGGGTGTCCCCAGCCCGGCCAGCCCCATCACCTGGACCCGTTCGATGGTGTCCTTGCGGATGGACACGATCAGGTGCGTGGAGGTGACCCCGGCACCGTTGATGCGGACGTCGTCGGAATGCCCGACGACGGTGCTCCAGTGCTGCTCGGCCAGCGGCTTGGCGAGCTCGGCCGGGTCGATCAGGGAGACCATGGAGTTCACGGCGTTCCTGTTGTGCGTGATGACGATCCGCTCGTGTTTTTCGCCGTCCTGGCCGGTGAGCAGGAAGGGCTCCGCCTCGTAGAGCACGCGCTCGTCGCGCGAAATCACGGTGGTGAGCGCCGCCGTCGGATCATCAAAGCTCAGCAGGCGGGTTTCGCTGTACTCGGAGCAGCCGATGCCCAGCACGAGGTAACGCCTGTCCGAGGAGAGCTCAAAGCCCAGCCACATGGCGACGTCGTCCTCCTGGTAAATCACCTCATCGTCGGTGACGGGCGTGCCCAGCACGTGGGACTTGACCTGGTACGGGCGCCAGGAATCGTCCACCACGGTGTAGAAGATGCGGGTGCCGTCGGGGGAGAAGCTGACGCCGTAGAAGATGTTCTCGATGACGTCCGGCAGGAGCTCGCCGGTGCGGAGGTCCTTGATGCGGAGGGTGAAGCGTTCGTCGCCGGAGTTGTCCACGGCGTAGGCGTAGAGGTTCCCGTCCACGGTGACGGCCGAGCCGCCCACCGAGAAGAACGGCTTGCCTTCGGCTTCGATGTTGCCGTCCAGCAGCACTTCCTCGCCGGGGATTTCGACGCCGGCCTCCACTGCCGGGGGAGTCCAGTCGGCCACGGGGTTGCCGGTGTCCTGCGCGCGTACCCGGCACTGGATGCCGTACTCCTTGCCTTCAACCGAGCGGCTGAAGTACCACCAGCCGTCCTTGCGGTTCGGGACAGACAAGTCTGTCTCCTGCGTCCGGCCCTTGATTTCCTGGAAAATGGCCTCCCGCAGCGGCTCCTGGTGCGCGGTGACGGCCTCCTGGTAGGCGTTCTCTGCCTTCAGGTGCTCCACCACCTCGGGGGATTCCTTCTCGCGCAGCCACTCGTAGTTGTCCACGAAAGTGTCGCCGTGGTGCGTCCGCTCGTGCGGCACCTTCCTGGCGACCGGCGGCGTGAGGGAAGAAGTTGCGGAATCCTGCAGCGGAGTCTGGGTCATTCCTTCAATATATAGACCTCCCCGGCCTGCGGGGCGGCCCGTTCGCTACCGGGGGAGATTCGCCCCTCCCCGCCGATTGATCTATCACGTATGGTCCCTCTGAGCGCTCCAGAAGTACCAAAAATGATAGATCAGCCGGCTTCGGGGCAGGGTGGCGGGCGTATCCTGATCACGCAAAGGCAACCAGCCCGCGCAGGACCACGCCTGAAAGGGGAAGTTCAGTGACCATCCCGCCAGTGCACGAACCCGAGCCGTTCCCGCCGGAACCCGGCCCCGATCCCATGAACCCCGATCCCACCATCCCGGGACACCCGGGGCCCGCCAGGCCGAGCCCGGTGCCGATGCCGGAACCACCTGGACCCCTGCCGGTGCCGGACCCGGGGCCCGAGCGGCTCCGCCCCGATCCGACCCGGAGCTAAGTTACCCGCCGGAACCCCTTGTATTGGGTCTCAAACCAGTGCTAAAACGGCAGTACCGGGAGGATCCGAACGCGTTGTATATCTGCCTCTTCAGGGCGATTTGCCACTAAGGAACGCCACAGCGCCAAATAGCGCATCGGCAGTTGCGGTGATCCCCTCCGATACGATGGCCCCCGGCGTTGCCGGGGGCCATCCCCACGTCCGCACGAGGGCCTCAACTGTACGTTCGCGCTTAGTGGGCGGGCGGGTGGGCCGGCTTAGGTGGCTAGCTCGAGCATCAGCGCGGGCAGTTCGTCGGCCAGTTCGCGGGCCAGGAAGCCCAGCGGACCCAGCCTGCTGGCCAGCCGGTCCGCCGCAGCCGCGTGAAGGTGGCTGCCCCAGCAGGCTGCCTGGGCGTCGCCGGTGCCGCGGGCGCGGAGCCCGGCGATGGCACCGGCCAGGACGTCCCCGCTGCCGGACGTCCCCAGCCCGCCGTAACCGGTGGTGATCTCCCACAGGTCGGGAGCGCCGGAGGCCTCGCCGTCCGACGGATGTGCCGCAGGCCGGGCCACAAAACCCTGGCAGCTGACCACCGCCTGGTACCGCTCCGCAATGTTCGCAACCGCGGACTCGAGCTGGTCAATCTCCTTGCCCAGCAGGATCCCGGCCTCTTGGGGGTTGGGTGTCAGAATGAGCCGGCCCCGCCAGGGATCCAGCGAATCCTCGAGCCGGGGAAGGCAGCCCAGGGCATAGGCGTCCAGGATGATGGTCGCGTCTCCGGTCGCTGATCCGCGGCCGATGACGCCGTCGGAATCGAGCTCCAGCAGGGCCCGCAGGAGCTTCCCGGTGAGATCGATGTCGTCCAGCCCCGGGCCGATCAGGACTGCGTCGGCGCTGCCAAGTTCGGACAGGATGGGCTGCAGCCCGGATCCCAGCACGGACCCGTCCGCCGTCTCCGGAAGCCCGGTCACGCCGGCTTCCGGGAGGGTCACGGCAACGTGCATGGCCACCGATTCGGCCACAGCCAGGGTCAGTCTGCCGGCCCCCGCACGGAGTGCGGCGGTGCCGGCCAGCATGGCGGCGCCGGGGGTGGTTCGGGCGCCGCCGATCACCATCACAGCGCCGCGCGAATACTTGTCCTCGCCTGCGGACGGCAGCGGCCAGGAGCGCAGCAGCGACGGCGTGACGGGCGTCGCCCGGGAACCGTTCGGACCCGCCGGACCGGCCGGCGCAGCCTGCCCGCCCGGCCCCCGACCGAGGCCCGGCCCCTTACCGGCGCGGGTGGACACTGGCATCCCCGGCGTGTTCGGTGACTTCGACGCCCTGGGCCGTGAGGTGGTCAGCCACGTTGAAGCTTTCCAGCATCCACGGGCCCTGGCCGTCGGGGCGCACGTAGCGTGTGATGGATGCGTTCAGGACCGAGGTGCTGGCGGCGAGGTCCAGGATTTCGGCCTCACTCATGCCTTCCAGGATGTACCGGACCAGCAGGACCACGGCATCGTGGCAGACCAGCATTACCCGGTGTCCGCTGCCCAGGTTGTTCAGTTCGCCCAGGACGGAGCGCAGCCGCAGCACAACGTCGGCCCAGGATTCGCCGCCGGGCGGCCGGTAGTAGAACTTGCCCAGCCAGAGCCGCCGTTCGGCTTCGTCCGGGTGCCACCGGTGCACGCCGCGCCGGGTAAGCATGTCCAAAATGCCGAGCTCACGGTCCCTGAGCCGCTCGTCCGTGCGCACCTTGACCGGCCAGCCCGCGGTTTCCACCGCGATCTCCGCCGTCTGCCGGGCGCGGACATAGGGAGAGGACACCACGGCGTCGGCACGGAGCTCCTCAGCGACACCCGACAGCGCCCTGCCCAGCGCGAGTGCCTGGTCCTGTCCGGTGGCGGATAGCCCGACGTCGGCGTCCCGGGCCGGCACCTCAATGATGTCGGCACCGGCCCGGTCGGCCAGGGTCGCGGCCACGTTGCCCTGGCTCTCGCCGTGCCGGACCAGGATGAGCTCCACCGCGCCGGGCTCCCGCACCGCCTGCGTCATTCCGCTGCTATCCACCGTTCATCACCATCCACCCTGTGCCGCGTGCTGACCGCCGGATGCGGAAAGCAAGAGGCATCACTAGCGGTGTACCCACTTTTGGTGCGGAATAACGCCTCCATACAGCAACGCGGGGTCACTTATTGCCCGATAACCACGGATTATCGGGCAATAAGTGACCCCGCGTTGCGCATGGCCCGGGTACACGGTCCGTTGAGCCAGGGTGAACGCCGGGCGTGGGCCGGGTTAACCGATGCTGATGTGACGCGGTGTCATGTTCGGGAGCGCGGCCTTTTATCGAGTTGTTGTTAGGTAAGGCTGGCCTTTACAGTTACGCGGTGACTCCCTCCCTAGAACTCGCCGGGGTGGCCCTTGCCGCCGACCTCGCGCGCCATGGAGACCGGCCCGCCATCCTGACCGGCGGCAGCGTCCTGACCTACCAGGAGCTCGCTGGCCGCGTGGCCGCGTTTGCCGGCCGCCTTGGTACGGCGCGCCGCCTGGTGGTGCTGGCGGCGGATAACAGCGTCGGCTCGCTGGTGGCGTACCTTGCCGCCCTCGCCTCCGGGCACCCGCTGATCCTCGCGCCGGCCGGAAACGACGCCGCCGTGGCATCGCTGGTCGCCGCCTACGACCCGGACGTCATCGTCAGGCCCGGGACCGCGCGGACGCCACGGACGGCAGGGGCTGCGGGGGACGCCTGGGGGGAGCCCGCCCTTGAGGAGGTGCGGCCCGTCACGAACCACACCTTCCACCCGGACCTGGCCCTCCTGCTCAGCACGTCCGGCTCCACCGGGTCACCCAAACTGGTCCGGCTCTCGCGGGAGAACGTCCAGTCCAACGCCGAGGCCATAGCCACGTACCTGGACATCAGTGCGGACGACCGGGCCGCCACCACGCTGCCGATGTCCTACTGCTACGGCCTGTCCGTGATCAACAGCCACCTGCTCCGCGGCGCCGGGATTGTCCTCACGGACCTGTCGGTGGTGGACCCCTGCTTCTGGCAGCTGTTCCGCAACCGCCAGGCCACATCCTTCGCCGCCGTGCCGTACACCTTCGAGCTCCTGGACCGGGTGGGGTTCACGGACATGGACCTGCCGGACCTGCGCTACGTCACCCAGGCCGGCGGCAGGCTGGATCCCGCGGCCGTGGCCCGCTACGCCGAACACGGCCGCAGCCGCGGCTGGGAGCTGTTCGTGATGTACGGGCAGACGGAGGCCACGGCCCGGATGGCGTACCTCCCGCCGCACCTGGCCGCCGCCCATCCCGGCGCCATCGGCGTGCCCGTGCCCGGCGGGAGTTTCCGGATCGAGCCGGTCCCCGGACTCGACGACGGCGAGCTCGTCTACGCCGGACCCAACGTTATGCTCGGCTACGCACAGACCCCCGCCGACTTTGCCGCCGGACGCACCGTCACCGAGCTGCGCACCGGCGACCTCGCCCGCAAGAACGCCGCCGGACTGTACGAGGTGGTGGGCCGGCGGAGCCGTTTCGTGAAGATCGTGGGCCTGCGCATCGACCTCGGCCAGGTGGAGAAGATGCTCCACCGGATGGGTCTTCAGGCGGCCTGCGCCGGGACGGACCGGAAGCTGGTGGCCGCCGTCGAGGGAAGCCATGACACCCGGCTCCTGGCCAAGATGCTCGCCCAGGACCTGGGGCTGCCCCGCGCGGCCGTGGAGGTGCACACCGTCGGGGAACTGCCCCGGCTGGGTACAGGCAAAACCGACTACCGTGCCGTGCTGGCCCTCGGCGCAGAACCTTGCCCTGCAGAACCCGCCGCCGGAGCCACCGCTGGGGCCTTGCCCACGACGCCGGCGGCGCCGGAGGACGTGCGCCGGATCTTCACCGAAACGCTGGAGATCGAGGACATTTCCGACGGCGACACGTTCGTTTCGATCGGCGGCGACTCGCTCTCCTACGTGGCGGCGTCCGTCCGGCTGGAGAAGGCGCTCGGGCACCTGGCGCCGGACTGGCACGTGACCCCGGTCCGGGACCTGCAGGCCCGGGCGCGTCCACGCCGCAGCCGACGGCGGTTCGTCGCACCGCTGGAAACCAGCATCGTACTCCGCGCCGTGGCCATCGTCGTCATTATCAGCACGCACGTGGACCTGATCCGCTGGCCCGGGACCGCCCACATCCTGATGGCCCTGGCCGGCTACAACTTTGCCCGGTTCCAGCTGGGCGGCGACAGGCTGCCCAGGCTGCGGCGCCAGCTGGTCAGCGTGGCGCGGATCGTGGTGCCCACAGTGGTGTTCATCGGGGCGGTCATGCTCCTGACGGACAAGTTCCACTACACGCCGCTCAACCTGGTCCTGCTCAATACGATGATCGGGCCGGCGGGCTGGACCGACGCCTGGCACTTCTGGTTCGTCGAAGTGCTGGTGTACGTGCTGCTCGGCATGATGGCGCTGCTGGCCATCCCCTGGGTGCACCGGACCGAACGCCGGTTCCCGCTGGCGTTCCCCGTGGCGCTGATCGGTGCTGGCCTGCTGGCCCGTTACGGCCTGCTCGGTTTCGACATCCTGCACACGCGGCCGGTCCTGTGGCTCTTTGCGCTGGGCTGGGCCTTCGCCCGGGCACGCACCATTCCGCAGCGGCTGGCACTGTCGGCAATTGCCGCCGTCGCCCTTCCCGGCTACTTTGGCGACCCGTGGCGGGAAGCCACCATCCTCGCCGGAATCCTCCTGCTCGCCTGGGTGCCGGCACTTCCGCTGCCCGCCATCCTGCACCGTGTGGTGGGCGTTCTGGCCAGCGCTTCGCTGTATGTGTACGTCACCCACTGGGTGGTTTTCCCCGACCTGAAGGACAATCATCCGGTCCTGGCGGTGGCACTTTCACTGGCGGTGGGCGTGGCGTACTGGGCTGTTTGGGTGCGCCTGATGGGCCGGATCAAACGATACTGAACTGTCATCTGGGAACCCTTGACACTGCGTCAGTAACGCGCGGTAATTATAAGCACTCTTAGCAAATTGGGGACCATGATGCGCAACCTAATTCCGAAAGGCACCCTCCGGCAGATGCTCCTGCTACCCACCTTCGGCCTGCATTTAACGGGGTCCGCAGAGTACACGGTGCTGTCCGTGGAAGTGTGGAGCACGTGCCTGGTGGTCAACATCCACGTGGAGTCCGCCGTCGGGAAACCGGTGCCGGGCATTGCCATCGAGGACCACCGGGGCACTGTTTACACGTTCCAGGACTCCGCGAACGTCGGCTCCCGGAACCTGCAGGTTTTCACGCCCTCGGTGCCGTTCGGCACCCGGAGCCTGACCATCAGGTCCACGGACGACGCCGATGCCCGCCTGGTGGTGACCTTCGCGGTCCCGCTGATGCTCAAGGCCGACGAAATGGCCCAGGCCGAGGAACCCGTTTCCCGGGCGTCAAGGCTGCAGCGCCCGGCGTAGCGGGCTGACCCGGCCTGCCTGGACTTCGCGGTCAGGTCCCTGCGGGACCGCCCCGCGGCCAGGTCCCCGCGGGCAGGGCGTCAGAGCGCTGCCGGAGCGTCAGAGTCCGTTGGCAGCGGCGTATTCGGCCAGCCGTCCGTCCCTCAGGGCCGCGGCGACGCCGGCTATCCCTCCGTAGTCGGGGAGCACCACGGATGCTCCGGCGACGGTGCCCACCCCGGCCGTAGGTAGTGTCACAAAGGTGCTGGCGTTGTAGTCGATGCCGCGCATCCCGTAGGCGAGGATCGCCACTGTCATGGCGTCGAAGCCCTGGTCGACCGTGAGCCATGGCCCGGAAAGAGCCACGAGATGCCGGACCACGTTGGGATCGTTCAAGGCGCCGCCGCTGGTCAGCTTCGCCAGCAATGCCCGGAGGAACGTCTGCTGGTTGCGGACCCGCTGGTAGTCGCCGTCGACGAACGCATAGCGCTCCCGGACGAACTCGAGCGACGCCTGTCCGTCCAGGTGGTTCAGCCCCGGGGTGAAGACATGGTGGGTCTCGAAGGTGGCCTGGAAGGGCACGGGGACAGCAACATCGATGCCGCCGAGCGCATCGATCAGGGCTTTGAAGCCGCCGAAGTCCAGCATCATGGTGTGGTCGATGTGAACGCCGAGCAGCGACTCCACGGTCCGCACCGTCAGGGGTATGCCGCCGACCTGCAGGCCGGTGTTGACTTTGGCACCGCCGTAGCCGGGGATGTCCACCCACATGTCCCGCATGATGGAGACCACCTGGACGGTCCGGCGGTCCGGCGGGACGTGGACCACCATGAGGGTGTCCGAGCGGTGGTCTGAGGATTCGCCCGTAGCCAGCGTGTGGTTTTGCTGCTCGCGGGCGTTGGCCCGGCTGTCGCTGCCGATGATCAGGACGTTCATGGCGCCGGGTGCGGGGTCCGGGATGGGCTCGGGTGAAGGGGGAGCGGCAGGGACCGGGGCCGGGGTCTCGGTGGGCGCCGGTGTTTCGGTGGCAGTGGGCGTGGCAGTCTCCGTCACCACGGGTGCCGCGGATTCCGAGCCGGTGCGGTTGACGCTGAAGACGGCGATGACAACCCCCACCACCAGCACGACGGCCAGAACGGCGGCAATCAGGGCCCGGCGTCGTTCTGTCCACGGCAGTTGCGCCGGGTGCGGTGCAGCGGGAACGGACGGTTCAGGACCGCTGGGGTCGGAACCGGATGGGGTGCTCATCGTTGTGCCTCCATGGCATCAGTTTCCGCCCTCCAGCCCGTTGGCGGCTACATAGTCGCCCAGCGTGTCGGCGGCCATGGCGGCGGAGAGGGCTTCGATGGCCACGGGATCGGTGAGCACAATCGACTGGCCGTCGGTGGAGGTCCCGGTGCCCCGGGTGGGGAGGGTGAACATCACCATGTCGCGGGGGCGGACGTCCTTGAGTTCCACGGCGAGGCCTGCGATCGTGGCGGCGTCCAGGCCGCCGTCGACACTGATGAACGGGGCCATGGCGCTGACCACGTTATGGACCTTCAGGGGGTTCAGGAGCGTGTCCGCGCTGAGGTTCCTGGCCAGCAGCGCCTTGACGAACGCCTGCTGGTTGCGGACGCGCTGGTAGTCGCCGTCGGCGAAGGCGTAGCGCTCGCGGACGAACTCCAGGGCGTGCTTCCCGTCCAGGGTGTTCGGCCCGGCGGGAAAGGCGATCTGGTCGTGGTAGGAGACAAACGGCGCCGGGACGTCCACCTGTACCCCGCCCAGGGCGTCGGTCAGTCCCACGAATCCTTCGAAGTCGATCATGGCGATGTGGTCGATGCGCTGGCCGAAAAGGGATTCAACGGTCTGCACCATCAGCGGGACGCCGCCGAACGCCAGGGCCGCGTTGATCTTGGCGTGGCCGTGGTCCGGGATGCCCACCCAGAGATCGCGCATCAGGGAGATGGAGTAGATCTTGCTGCGGTCGGCGGGGATGTGGACCAGCATCAGGGTGTCCGCGCGCTGGTTCGATCCGGCGCCGGAAGTGGCTTCCTCGGTGGTGGCGCCGCGGCTGTCGCTGCCCATCACCAGGATGTTCAGCGATCTTCCGCTATCCGAGGGCGAGCCTCCCGCCGCTGCGGGGCCGGCCCCCGGAGCGCCGCCGGCCGCACCGCCCGGGAAGGATGGCTGCGGGCGGGTGGCTTCATCGGGGAAGGCGTTTTCAATCTTGGTGGTCTCCGAATCGAAGATCCGCCCGAGGTTGAAAAGGTAGGCGCCGGCGGACGCGGGGATGAGGAGCACCAGCGCCAGCAACAGCAGCAGGACAGCCCGGAACGGGCGACGCCGGCGTGCAGGATTGCGTGCAGTTTTGCCGGGATGTGCGAAGCTCGGATGCGCGGACAGGGTGCCCATTTCCGAAAATTAGCATCGGCGTTCCGGCGTTACATCGGGGGAATCCGCAGAAAAGCCGCACAATAAGCCGCAGCGAAAAGTACGACGGCGGCAGCCCGGTCAGGCGGGCGCGTTCAGCCGTGCGTGGCGCAGGATGGAGACGATCGCCGGGGCCAGCTCGTCTTCCATCTGGTGGTAGACCTCCAGGCCGCGGCGGTACGGGTCGATGATGTCGTTTTCGGATGAATCCGCCGGCAGGGACAGGTGCCGCACAGCCGCAGCCCTCGCCGGCAGCCCGCGCCAGAAGGCGGCGTTCGCGGCCAGCCGGTCGCCGCCGTCGTGCGCTGCTTCTTCTGCCCCGTCCGGCGCGGCGGCCGCGCGGTCATCAAGCACGTCGAGCATCCGGGCGAACTCACGGATGGTGAAGGTGCGCTTCAGGAGGGACGCGTCCAGCTGCAGCACCTCGCCGCGGTGGCCCGACGTCATGGTGAGGACCAGGTCCACGCCGCGCAGGATCTTGCTGGTCAGCTGGCGGGCGGCGAAGTCCTCCGCGTTGCCGCCGAAGGTGCGCACGATGTCCGCGGACGGCGGCTGGATGGGCTCGCCCACCAGGGCCCGGGTGCCGGCGCTGGTGACCACAAAACCGCCCGGAACCGCCTGGTCCAGGCCTGCCTGCAGGAGCCGCTCGGCCACAGGGGAGCGGCAGATGTTGCCCGTGCAGACGGTCAGGATTCTCACGTGGGCGGGGGCAGGTTCGGGGAGGTGCAAAAGGGATACTCTTTCCAGCCGGCGCGCCGGACCGGTCGGTCCGCACATTTCAACTTAACACGTGAAGCTGCGGCTGCCGCCGTCCGAAACGCTCTCTCACTTGATGCAGGAAATCGGCCGATACTCTATCACCTTTGGTCGCTAAACAGGGCTTTTAAGGGCCGTAGGTGATAGAGCATCGCCGGGAAAGCCGCATCAAGTGAGAGAGGGTCCGACGGCGGCCGGGCGGCTCAGCCGGTCAGGGCGCGGCGAGCAGCTGCTTCATTTCCGCGATCTCCGCCTGCTGCGCGGTGATGATCGCCTTGGCCAGGTCGATGGTCTCAGCAAACTTGCCGGAGTCGACCTCCGTCTTTGCCATGGCAATGGCACCTTCATGATGGGCGATCATCTGGGTGAGGAAGAGCTTGGTGGCCTCACCGCCCTGGGCGGCCTTGAGCCTGTCCAGGTCCTCGGAACTGACCATGCCGGACATCCCGCCGCCGGGCATTGTGTGATCTGTCATCATGCCCGTTGGCTGGTTCCAGTCCTCCAGCCAGCCGGTCATCTGCGCAATTTCGGGGGCCTGGGCGGCCTTGATCCGCGTGGCCAGGGCTGTCACTGCCGCCGGTACGCCGGTTTTCGCCAGCATGAGGTCGCTCATCTCCACAGCCTGCGCATGGTGCGGAATCATCATCTGCGAGAACATGATGTCCGCCGCGTTATGGTCCGCCGAAGCGTCCGGCATCATGCTGGACATCGGGCTGGAACTGCCGTGGTTCATGCCGTGGGACGGCGTAGTGCCGGTGCCGGCAGCGCATCCGGCCAGCGAGAGGGCAGCGGCAAGGACAGCGGCCAGGGTCAGGTTCTTGGTGTTCATGGGGGATACATCCTTCAGGTTGTGCTCCGGCGCTGGGCGCCGGAAATCTTGGCAGGCCGCGCAGGTGGCGCGGCGGACGGCCCGGTGCAGCCACCGGGCGGGGACTTCTGCGGGGTGCGGCCCGGCGTCGTCCTCTTTACGTCCGGCTGATGGACAGGTCCCCGGGTGAAGGCCCGGCGGGCAGGTAAGTGTAAGAGCGCAGGGCTGCGACGCCGGAACCGATGCGGGCGTCTGCCGGCTGGCCGGTGCTGCCCGGCAGCGGTGCCGCAAGGGAACCGGCTTTGGCCAGGGGAGTGCACGCTGCACCCGCGGGCTCGTGGCCCGCAAAGCCGCTGGTGCAGGAGTCGGTGGTTGCTTCCGGCCCGCTCTGCACGGCCGGACTGTGGCCGCCATGGGTCTGTGCGCCGTGGCTGTGCCCGGTGGCAGGTGTGGCAACGGACGACGGCGGCTGGGCGGCACCCAGCGTGTGTGCCGCGTGGTTGCCGGTCATGACATGCATGCCGAGGATCCCCGCGATGACCGCCAGGATCAGGGCGGGCAGGGCGGTGCGGCACAGCAAAGCTGCCCGCTGACGGCTCTGGACCGCGGTCATGGTGTGCCTCCTTCCTGCGTCAAAACGTCACGCATCTGCCTCAGTATCAACGCACCTGCGCCGGGTTCAGTTTCACCCGGCGCAGCAGCTGGGCGTTCAGTGCCACCACAATAGTGGACGCGGACATCAGGACAGCACCCGCCGCGGGGGAGAGCGCCACCCCGGCGAAGGCGAGCACGCCGGCGGCCAGCGGGACGGAAATGAGGTTGTAGCCGGTAGCCCAGACCAGGTTCTGCCGCATCTTCCGGTAGCTGGCCCGGGACAGGTCCACCATGGACAGGACGGCCCGGGGATCGTTGCCGGCCAGGACCACGCCCGCCGATTCCATCGCGACGTCGGTGCCCGCGCCGATCGCAATGCCCACCTCCGCCCGGGCCAGGGCCGGCGAGTCGTTGACGCCGTCACCCACCATGGCCACCTTCAGCCCGCGCGCCTGCAGTTCGGCCACTTTCTTGTCCTTGTCTGCCGGGAGCACTTCGGCAAATACCTCGTCGATGTGCAGTTCGCCGGCCACGGCCTCGGCAACCTGGCGGGCGTCGCCGGTGACCATGGCAACCTTGATGCCGCGGTTCTGCAGGGCAGCCACGGCGTCCCGGGATTCGGTCCGGACCGAGTCTTCCAGGCTGACTGCACCCAGGATCCGGTCCCCGTCGATCACGTGCAGGACGGCTGCTCCGCGTTCCATCCAGGCCGCGGTTGAGGCCGCCACGGCATCCGGTTCAGTAAGGCCCAGCTCGCGCAGGAGGGCTGGCCCGCCCACGTGGATCGTCCGGCCGTCAACCGTGGCACGGACTCCGCGGCCGGTCATGGACGTGAAGCCGGTTGCCTGCGGTATGTCCAGGTTCCGCTGCCGCGCCGCCCTGACGATCGCCCGGGCAACAGGGTGTTCGCTGTCCGCCTCCACGGCGGCGGCGAGCGCCAGGAGCCCGTCCTGACTGCCGCCGTCGAACGCTGAGACGTCCTTGAGCTCGGGTTCCCCCGTCGTGAGGGTCCCTGTTTTATCGAAGAGGACGACGTCGACGGTGCGCATCCGTTCCAGGGCCATCCGGTCCTTAATGAGCACTCCGGCCCGCGCCGCCTGTTCAGTGGAAATCGCGATCACCAGCGGGATGGCCAGGCCCAGGGCGTGCGGGCAGGCGATGACCAGGACCGTGACGGTGCGCGTGACAGCGTCCGGGACGCTGCCCAGCAGGGACCACACGATGAAGGTGATCACGCCGGCGCCGGCGGCGAAGTAGAACAGGAAGGCCGCGGCGCGGTCGGCCAGTGCCTGGGCCTTGGAGGAGGAAGCCTGGGCCTCTGCCACCAGGCGCTGGATGCCGGCCAGCGCCGTGTTGTTGCCGACGGCGGTCACCCGGACGCGGACGGTGTTGTCGGTGGCCACGGTTCCTGCCACGACGGGGTCGCCGGGGGAACGCGGCACAGTTTTGGATTCGCCGGTGATCATGGACTCGTCGAACTCGGCCTGTCCGTCGATGACCGTGCCGTCGGCCGGCAGCCGGGCGCCGGACCGGACCAGCACGGTGTCGCCTTCGCGCAGTTCGGAAACCGGGACGGTTTCGGTGCCTGTGCCGGTGACCCGTTCGGCCTCGTCCGGAAGCAGGGCGGCCAGGGCATCCAGTGCCCCTTGGGCGGAACCGAGGGCGCGCATTTCGATCCAGTGGCCCAGCAGCATGATGGCCACCAGGAGGGCGAGTTCCCACCAGAAATCCAGGTCGAAGCCGCCGATCCCCAGGCTGGTGACCCACGAGGCGATGAAAGCGACGCTGATGGCCATGGCGATCAGCAGCATCATGCCGGGGCGCCGGTTCTTCAGTTCCTGCAGTCCGCCTTTGAGGAACGGCTGGCCCCCGTAAAGGAAGATCGCCGTGCCCAGGACGGGCGGAATCCAGTCGGAACCAGGGAACATGGGCGGCATATAGCCCAGGAGGTGGCCCACCATGGGGCTGAAATAGACCACCGGGACGGACAGGGCCAGCGATGCCCAGAACCTGTTCTTGAACATGGCAGTGCTGTGGCCGGCGTGCTGTCCGGCGGTGTGGACGGCATGGTCGTCCTGGGCGCCGTGGTCACTGTGTGGGCGGTGGTTATCGTGGTGATGGTGCTCTGTGGTTGCAGCGTGGTCCTGCATGATGCCTCCTGGCGAGGATCCTGGTGGGCTGGGTCAGCGGATCGTGTATCGGGCTGAGGAGACGGCCTCGCGGACCGCGGCATGGTCAGCGGTCCCGGAAATGAGCAGGCGCGACGTGCCGCCGGCTACGAGTTCAACGGTGGCGGCGGTCACGCCCTCCACAGCGGATGCGGCTTTCTGCACAGTCTCAACACAGTGGCCGCAGGTCAGGCCCTCGACGGGGAACTCGGCGTCGGCCGTTTTCTGCATTGGGCGTGGTGCGGCGTTGGTTGAGCAGCAGTTGCAGCCGACGGCGGGTGTGGCCTGAGGCAGTTCGGTGCGGTTTCCAATACCAGGCATGTCAGTCTTCCATTCCTTGATGAAGGTTCAATGGGCGCTGGGGTTGAACGGCTGTGATGGCGGTGCGGGGCACCGGCCGGGACATACCACTTCACTGACAACACCTTGAATATACCCCCAGGGGGTATATTCGTCAATGGTCGAGATCGACGCCGTGGCAGCCCATCCCGAAGCTCCCCAACCTTCCAGGACACTCTCATTTGATGCAATAAATCCAAGGATGCTCTATCACCTGTGGCTGCTATTCCTGCCTTTTAGGGACCACAGGTGATAGAGCATCGCCGGAAAAGCCGCATCAAGTGAGAGCGTCCGACGGCGGGGGAGGTCACCTTTGCGATACAAACGTCTCAGATGCGGGATTCCTTGCCATAATGGGGTGACCCGCCCGGGGGAGGCGGCCTACAGAACGCCCGGAGGTGCCCAATTGACTGACGTGAGCGGCCCCTACACCTATTCGAGTGCCCTCGGGGCGGGGGATTGCCCGGCCGGGACGTACCACATCGACCTGGTCAACGGGACGGCGGCGTGGTCCGACGGGCTGTATCACCTGCACGGCTACGAGCGCGGCGAAGTGGTGCCCACCATCGAGCTGATCCTTGCCCACAAGCATCCGGACGACAAGCCGCGGGCCCAGGAGATCATCGGGGAAATCTGCCGGCATGGCGGACACTTTTCCATCTATCACCGGATCATCGATGCCCACGGCCGCCTCCATCAGGTCCTGACCTCCGGCGAGGGAACCGTTGATGCGTGGGGCACCGTGACGGCGATCGACGGCATGATGGTGGACCTGACGGCCACCCTCCAGCGGGAAACGGAGGTGGCAGCACGCGAGGCCGTGGAACGTGCCACCTCCACCCGGAGTGTCATCGACCAGGCGCGGGGAGTGATCATGGGCAGGCTCCGCGTGGGCTCGGAGGAGGCGTTCAGGCTGCTGGTCCGCCTCAGCAGCCGGACAAACATGAAACTGGCCGTCGTGGCCGCAGACCTGGTTGCCATTGCGGACAGCCCCGACCCCAAAGGCCCTGACGGCCCGGACCGCCTCGATGCGGCCGTCCATGACCTTTTGAACGGCAAGCCCAAGCGTCAACGGCGGGACTCCCGGAGCTAGGCAAAAGTTTTTCTTCTGTTGTGTCGATCTGCCGTGGCGCCGTTCGACCTATGGGTGAGAAGGTCGAAGGGCGACCTTCCGAATCCAAAGGAGAGAACCACAATGGCTAAGTACATGCTGATCATGCGGGCAACCGACGAGTCCCTCGCCAAGTTCACGGACGTCGACTTCACCGAGGCGCTGACCGCCATGGGCAAGTTCAACGACGAACTCATCCGGGCCGGCGTCCTGCTGGCGGCTGAAGGCCTGGACGACGCCAAGGAGGGCGTCGTGGTGGACTTCACCGGGGAGCAGCCGGTGGTCACCGACGGGCCCTACGGGGAAACGAAGGAGCTGTTCAACGGCTTCTACCTCCTGGACGTCGCCTCCAAGGAGGAAGCCATCGAGTGGGCCAAGCGGGCACCGATGACCGAGGGCAGCAAGACCGAGATCCGCAGGGTGCCCACCATCGACGAATTCCCGCAGGACAACGAATGGATCCAGAAGGAACGCGCCTGGCGCGAGCAGACCGGGCAGCTCTGACCGGCAGCCTGGGACACGGTGGGTTCCACCGCGGCGAGGGCCGCCGTCGAGGCTGTGTGGCGGATGGAAGCCGCCCGCATCGTCGGCGCCCTCGCCCGCTTTACCGGGGACTTTGCCCTCGCCGAGGACCTGGCGCAGGAGGCGCTCGCCGAAGCGCTCGTGTCCTGGTCAGTGAACGGCATCCCCAACGAACCGACGGGCTGGCTCCTGACCACGGGCCGCCGTCGTGCCATCGATTCATTCCGACGGCGGGCGGCCGGCGACGAGCGCTACGTCCTGCTCGCCCGGGACTTGGAGCCGGCGGCGCCCGGGCCGGATGCACTGTTTGACCCGGAAGCGGTCGACGACGACGTGCTGGCCCTGATGTTCATCTCCTGCCATCCGGTGCTGTCCAAGGAGGCCCGGATCGCGTTGACGCTGCGGGTGGTGGGCGGCCTGGGGACCGACGCCATAGCCAAGGCCTTCCTGGTTCCGGTGGCCACCATCCAGGCCCGCATCACCCGCGCCAAGAAAACCCTCGCAGCCGCGCAGGTGCCTTTCAAAGTCCCGGAGCCGAAGGAGCGGGCCGAACGGCTGGGCTCCGTGCTGCAGGCGGTGTACCTGATCTTCACGGAGGGGTCGTTCGCGTCCGGCGGGGACTCGTGGATCCGCCGTGATCTCGCCGCCGAGGCGCAGCGGCTGGGCCGCACGCTGGTCCGGCTGGATCCTCAGCCGGAGGTCTTCGGGCTGCTCGCGCTGATGGAACTGACCGCGGCCCGATTCCCGGCCCGCGTGGACGCGTCCGGCCAGCCGGTCCTGCTCGAGGACCAGGACCGGCGGCTGTGGGACCAGTCCGCGATCCGGCGGGGACGTGCGGCGCTGGCAAAGGCCGACGGCGGCCGCGGGCTGGGTGCCTACGGCCTGCAGGCGTCCATCGCCGAGTGCCATGCGGTGGCGGGGTCTGTGGCCGGGACCGACTGGCCCCGGATCGTTGGCCTGTATGAGGCACTCGGCCAGCTCACGCCGTCGCCCATCATCGAGCTCAACCGTGCGGTGGCGGTGGCCATGGCATCGGGCCCTGCCGACGGGCTGGCCCTGGTGGAGGCGATTGCAGCGCGCGGCGAACTGGGTGGGACGCACCTGCTTCCGTCGGTCCGCGGCGAGCTCCTCACCCGGCTGGGCCGCGGGGACGAGGCTCGGGCTGCGCTCAGCGAGGCCCTGGAGCTGTGCGGGAACGCCGCGGAACGGGCGGCACTCGAACGCAAAATCGGCGCCCTCAGCCCATCCTGATTCCAGGGCAGTAGAAACAACCGGGCGCACGCCTCCCCGGCGGCCTGACCAGCCACTATGCTGGCTGCATGGCTACCTATGAAGTGACCCGCAGCGCATTCATTCCGGCCCCGGCCGAGGCAATTTTCCCCCTGATCAACAGCTTCCATGAGTGGACCAAATGGTCGCCCTGGGAGACCGTGGACCCCACCATGGAACGCCACTATTCCGGCAATGACGCCGGCGTCGGCGCGAAGTACACCTGGAGCGGCAACCGCAAGGCCGGCAGCGGCAACATGGAAATCGTCGAATCGTCCGCTCCCAGCGTCCTCCGGGTCCGGCTCGAATTCACCAAGCCGTTCAAAGCCGTCAACCCCACCAGCTTCACCCTGACCCCGACCAGCGGCGGTACCACCGTGAAGTGGACCATGACCGGCGAGAACAAGGGGCTGGCCAAGGTCTTCGCCCTGTTCATGAACATGGACAAGCTCGTGGGCGGCGACTTCGAAAAGGGCCTGAAGCAGCTCTCGGCAGCGGCGACCGCTAAAACGACGGGACCGTAAAGCCCAGTCCCAGCAAGCCCCTGCCCGCCTGCTCCAGGATCGGGTCGATCGCGAGCGTGGGATGGCTGAGCAGCACGTTCACGTCGCGCTGGATCCGCTGGAGCGGGTGGGTCAGCCGCTGCGCGCTCCCGCCGGACCCCGCGGCCACCAGGCGCACGGCTTCGGCGGAGGCTTCCCCGCTGAGGGCGAGCGAGAGGCGGTAGGCGGCGCGTTCGCCGTCGTCCAGGTCCGTCAGCCCGGTGTTCGAGGCCGCGGCCAGCCGGACCGCCTCCTCCCAGTGCAGCCGCGCCGTGGCCAGCTGCCCGTAGGCCTGCGCGAAGCGGGCCTGAGCCAGCGGCGAATCCGACTGCCGCGTCTCCACGGTGTTCTTGACCCTGCGCACCATCATCCCTTCCCGGAAAAGTTCGACGGCGTGCTCCGCGGCTCCCAGCGCGGCGGACGGCGCCACCAGGTTCAGCAGGATGGCCATGGGCGTGTGGAGGATGGGGTCGGGGTGGATCCGGCTGCCGGGGTTGTCTGCTGCGCTCAACAGGGCCCAGTCCTGCACGCGGTGTTCGGGCACAAAGAGCTGCTCGGCCGTGAGGTCGTTGCTGCCCGTGCCGCGCAGGCCTGCCGTGTGCCAGACGTCCAGCAGTTCGAGCTCGGACACAGGGACCAGGGCCTGCATGCGGACGCCGTGGTGCTGGACGGCCAGGAGGGCCCACTCCGAGTGCATCACGCCGGACGCGAAGCTCCAATGTCCGGAGATCGAGTAGCCGCCCGGAACCTTTTCAGCCGTGCCCGCGGGGGCGCCGGTTGCGGCCGCCAGGGGAGCGGGACCGCCGGCGAAGACCTCCTGCTGGACCTGCTGCGGCCAGCGCGCCAGCATCCAGACGTGCTCGGCCAGGTGCCCGGCCGTCCACGCGGCGGAGGCATCACCCCGGGACAGCCGCCGGATCACCTCAGCGTAGGTTTCAACACCCAGCCCGGATCCGCCCAGCGCCTTGGGGGAAAGGATCTGGAAAACCCCGGCGGCCTTGAGCTCCGACATGGTGGATGCCGGCAGGCGCCGCAGTTGCTCCGTCTCCTCAGCGCGTTCCCGCAGCCGGGGGATGAGGGCGTCCACGCGGGCCAGGATCTCGTCGTGGGTCGGGGCGGGTGCGACGGCGGCCGGGCTGGGGACGGTCTCGACGGCGGCCGTCGGCAGGTCGAGCGTGTGGGCCGTGTGGTCGCGTTTGGCGGCAAGGTACCGGTGGTTGGCTTCGGACAGGTGGACTCCGGTAGGGACCTGCTCGGTGATGCTGATCCCGAGGGAGGTGAGCTGGGCGGCCTTGTCCGGGTTGTTGGTGAGCAGCCGGACGGAGGTTGCCCCGACGGCGTCGAGCATCTGGGCGGCCGCTGTGTAGTCGCGCTCGTCGTCGCCGTGGCCCAGGGCCCGGTTGGCTTCGTAGGTGTCCAGGCCGGTGTCCTGCAGGGCGTAGGCGTCGAGCTTGGAGTACAGGCCGATGCCGCGGCCTTCCTGCCGGAGGTAGAGAAGGAAGCCGCCGGCGGCCGAGATCTGTTCCACGGCCTCGCGGAGCTGGGGGCCGCAGTCGCAGCGCTCGCTGCCGAAGACATCGCCGGTGAGGCACTCGCTGTGCAGCCGGACCAGGGGCGTGTTGCCGCCGTCGGCCGCTTCATGCAGCAGGCCGTCCCAGTCGCCAAAGGCCAGCAGCAGGTGTTCCTTGCCGTCGGCCAGCCCGTGGAAGGTGAGGACCTCGGCCACGGCGCTGAAGCCGTCCGGGAAACGCAGCGGAACCGTCACCCGGCTGCGGACAGTTGCCGGGGCGGTCAGTGACGCGGCGATGGACTCGAAGAACGTGGTCATCCGGGATTCCTTGCACTCGAAACAAGAGAGGCACTTACTTGAAGCTTAAAGTAAATATACGCGCCAATTGTTGAAGTTGCAAGCATTTGTGTCCTCGCCGCGGGAGCGGGTTCAGGCCGGGGGGCCGCAAGTGTACGTTCGCGCTGGAAAGGGGACGAGGTTTAGCTGGACAGTTCCGAGCGGCGGTGGCGCAGCTCCCGCAACGCCCCATTGAGGGGTGAACCCGTAAACGGAAGGGCTGTCAGATCGGCGGCCGCCGCTGCGCGCAAGGCGAGTATGTTCGCTGATTCGGCGGCACGCCTGGGCAATCCGATTGCCGCCGCGAACTCTTCCCAGTGCCTGGCCCGGAGGTTCTTCAGTTTCCCGGCGATGGGCAACGCCAGGGTATCGTCCCCGTAAAGCAGCGTGCAGGGCACGTCGTACATCGGAGCGACGACAAAACCGCCGTGCCGGCCGCCCAGGACGGAGGCGTTCTTAGCATGGAGGTCCCCGTTGCCCGTCAGCCAGGCGAAGGCAAACTGCAGGTACAGATTCCGGACCGCCACGGCGGGTGCCTTGCAGGCGCGGGCAAGCGCGGCGACCACTTCCTCGGAGCTGACGTTGTACTTGGACGACGGCGGCAGGCCGAGCGCCTGTGCCGCGTCTTCCAGTGGGAGGTGGAGCCATTGTCCATCGATGTGCAATCGGTCGAAGCGTGTCACCAGCAGACCGTCCAGTCCGTTCCGGTCCTGGACCACCGCCGCCGCCGAGACTGGAATTTTCAAGGCCTTGGCGGCCGTCAGGTGGTGGATTTCGTTCCGTACCAGGTGTGGATGCTGCGGCGGGTCCAGCTTCAGGATGTACCGGCCGTTGCGGGCAGCCAGTGGGGCAGAGAGCATCGAGGCGCTGGCCTTCGGCTGGACCCCCGGCAGGGCGTGGAGGTCCACGGCCTCGGCAAGGGCGCTGAAGTCCAGGTTTCCAAAATCGGCTGTGTCGGCCAGCGGTTCCGGCTCGGCGGGATACTCGCCGGCCGGGACGATTTGCACGTCACCCGGCACGTCGGCTCCCACGGCCATCAGCAGCGTCAGCTCATCGTTGACGCTGGTTTTTGCGGCTTCCTTCAGGACCGTCAGCCTGTGCCCTTCCGGAAGCAGGCCCGCGAAGAACGCGGGCAGGCCACCTCCAGGCGTCTCCACCGGCTCGGTATTGAGCGACAAAGTCGTGGCAACCGGCGGGAATCCTGAGGACACGTACGAAGCATCGTAGGCGAATGCCGTGCCGCCGGTGGCGGTCCGGGTGAGGTGCGCGGCGAGCCTTCCCTGTTTGTAGACGTCGGCGGCAGGAAGGAAGCGCAGCCGCTGCAGGTCTGCGGCCATCAGCGGGCATCCAGGTGCAAGCCGAGCGTATTGGCGACGGCGACGACGGCGGCCAGCGTGGGATTGCCCGTGCCGGTTTCAATGGCACGGACGGTCCGCTCCGACACCCCCGCCAGGTCGGCGAGGCCGCTTTGCGTCAACATGGCGTCCTTGCGGGCGGCCCGGACCAACTCGCCGATCACTTCGACGTCGCCCATTCCTTCTCTCCAAATCGGCAGGATGCTGCCGATCGGAGCGCCGGCACTGCCAAGTGTGCCCTAGAACTCCGAATTCGGCAATATGCTGCCGTTTGGTGCCAGGGTGGGCGCGTGCGCAGGGTGCGGAAGCCTAATCGGCAGCATCCTGCCGGAATGGACGGCTGCAGACCCTTCGTCAGCCGTTCTTGCCCTTGCCTTTGCTCTCGCCCTTGGCCGGTGCGGGCGCGGGGGCCTGGGCCGGTGCGGGGACGGGTGCAGCTGCCGCAGCGCTCTCCGCGGCGGCTTGAGCCGAAGCCTCCGCCTCCGCCCGGGCCTTCTCGGCCTCGGCAGCGGCTGTAGCGGCTGCTGCTTCCTCCGCCGCTTTCGCCGCTGCTGCGAGGGCTTCCACGGCGGCGGTGAGATCGGCCCGGACAGCGGCGACGCTGGTCATGATGCCCCGGCGCCGGTCCTCGGAAACCTGGCCGCGGTCCGCTGCGGACGCCACGCCGGCCTCCAGGCCGTCCAGCGCCTTGAGGGCTGCCGCGGGATCGTTCGCGGCCGCAGCCTGGCTGACACTGAGTACTTGCTCCTGAAGCTGGCGGGCAGCGTCGCGCTGCAGACCCGTCTCGGCGGGGCCGCAGCCGGCGAGCAGCGCTGCCAGCGCCAGGGCGGCGGCCAGCCGAATGCATCGCCGCGCGCCCGAGCGTCCGCCGCGGGACCTTAAAAGCGTCATGGTTCCACCTTCTTCTGAAGTTCCTGGAGGTGGTCGCCGAGGGCGCCCGTGACCGTCGGGTAAGGCACGACGTCGGCTGTTGACTCTGAGGGCAGGCCCGCCGTGAGTGCAACAGACCCGCCCGCTGCCGCGAGGAGGATCAGGACGGCGGCCGGCCAGAGCCGCCTCAGCGTTCGGGCCGGCCGCGCCCGGGCCGGCCGCGCGGGGCGGGGCGCTTCCGAAACTTTGGGGGTGGGGGCAGGGGTCGGGTCTGTGGTCGGCGCCGTGGTCGCCGCCTCTGGCGCAGCACTGATGGACGGCGCCCGGAACGGCATGCTGGGCAGGACCCGCGTGGGTTCCGGGGCGAGGCTGCCGGGGGTGGACTCCGGCGAAACGAGGGCCTGCCGCAGCGCCGTTTCAATGTCTGCCGAGGCCGGGCGGTCCAGTGGCTCGATTGCCGTCATTGAGCGGATCAGGTCCGCCCACTCAGCCGGGAGGTCTGCTGGAATTTCGGGCGGCCGGTGCAGTCTGGCCACAGCGGATTCCACTGCGCTGCCGGGATACTCGATCGTCTGCTTGATGCACTCGAGCAGAACCAGTCCCAGCGAGTAGACGTCCGTGGCCGGGGTGAGCGGCGAGCCCATGGCCTGCTCCGGGCTGAGGTACGCCGCCGTTCCCACCATGGCCCCTGTTTCTGTCAGGCGGGTGGCATCGGTGATTCTGGCTATTCCGAAGTCTGTGAGCTTGGCCCGCAGCGGTTCCCCGGGGCGGGTCTGCGCCAGGAGGATGTTGGCGGGTTTGATGTCCCGGTGGATGATCCCCAGGCTGTGGACGTAGGACAGCGCGTCGGCGACCCCGGCGCCAATGACTGCGAGTTCGTCCAGCGGGACCGGGCTGTGCCTGATGCGTGTCCGCAGGTCCTGTCCGTCCGCCAGTTCCATGGTGAGGAACGGGCGGGGCTCATCCGGGATGCGCGTATCGATGCCGGCATCAAAAAGCGTCACCAGGCTGGGATGGTTCAAGGTGGCCAGCATCCTGATCTCGGCTTCCTGGCGTTTGAGCTCACCCGCATCGGGCGCCTGCGGTGCGAAGAGCTTCAACGCTACGTCGCGGCCCAAATTCCTGTCCCGTGCAGAGTAGACGGACGACATGCCGCCCCGGCCGATCACCTCACCCAGCCGGTAGCGTCCGGCAACCACGTCATTCATGTTGGAGCTGGGCGATTCCGCCACGGTAACCGTTCCTTCCGGCGCCTGGGGGCACTCGTTATGCCCGGGATGTGGAGGCTAAGAAAACAACTCTTCCCTTGATCTGTAAGCATGCTTATCATTGCTGGAAGGGGGATCTGAAGTCAATCCTGCAGGACGACTCCGGGAGTGCCTCGTGGAGGAATTGCTGATTGTTTCGGCCAGCGGACTGGCGCGCGAGGTGTTGGCGATGGTCCGCAGCAGTGGCCAGTACGACGTCATCGGCATCCTCGATGACGACTTCGAACTGCTGGGCGTTTCCGTTGATGGAGCCACGGTCCTTGGGGGCATCGGGAGTGTGCTGCGCTACGCGAACGCCAAGGTGATCGTGTGCATCGAATCCGAGTTTGAGCGCGAGGCGGCGGTGGGCCGGCTCGCGCAGCTGGGGCTCCCCGAAGGCAGGTATGCCACGGCGATGGACCCGGGCATCCCCCTTAGGGACGTGGCATTCGTCGGACAGGGAAGCATCCTCCTGCACAACGTCAGTTTTGCGCCGTCGGTCAGTCTGGGAAGGCATGTTGTGGCGATGCCGAACGTCCACCTCGGCTGCGACGTCCACATAGCCGACTTCTCCACCCTTTGTGCCGGGGCGTCCCTGGGCGGCGGGGCGAGCCTGGGCCGCGGCGTGCACGTCGGGATGAACTCCTGCATCCGCGAGGGCATCACTGTGGGCCGCTACGCGCGGATCGGAATGGGCACCGCCGTCGAAAGCAGCATGCCGGACTTCGCCACGTGGGTGGGGACTCCGGCTCATTAGAACCCGCGCCGCCCGGGAGTGCGGGGGCTTGCCTAATACGTTAGTGACGACTAACGTATTAATTGTGTTGGATGCCTTGGAGATCGCTGCGGAGCCGAACCGGCGCCGGCTTTTGCATCTTCTGGCACGCCAGGAACAGCCTGTGGGGGAGTTGGCCGCCCACTTCACGGTCAGCCGCTCCGCAGTCTCCCAGCACCTGCTGTTGCTCGAGCAGGCAGGCCTGGTGGCTGCCCGCAAAGAGGGGCGGAACAGGTACTACAGGCTCGATCCCGCAGGCATGGGCCGGCTCCGTGCGCTGGTCGAGCAGTTCTGGACGGACGAGCTGGACCTGCTGGCTGCAGACGCCGCCGAGCTGGCCGGGAACCGTCCCCGGCCAGGAGACCCTGCACCACCACGTTAGATACTTCATTCCCAGACAAAGGACCGCTCAGATGAGCTTCGATAAAACCATCCTTCTTCCCGTCGACGCTGACGAGGCCTTCGCCCTGATCACGCAGCCGGAACGCCTGCGCCGCTGGAAGACGGTCGCCGCCAGGGTGGACCTTCGCGTCGGCGGCGGGTACCGCTGGACCATCGTTCCGGGCCACCACGCCGCGGGGACGTTCCAGGAAATCGAGCCGGGCAAGCGCATTGTGTTCACTTGGGGCTGGGAGTCCGCCACGGACCTGCCGCCGGGCGCGTCCACGGTGACCATAACGCTGGAGCCGGTCGACGGCGGCACCTCGCTTCGCCTGGTGCACGAGGGCCTCACGCCCGAGCAGTCCACGGCACACGCCGAAGGCTGGAACCACTTCCTGGGACGCCTGGTCAAAGAGGCGTCGTCAGATGCGGGTGCCGGCCCGGACGAATGGGCGGCCGCCCCGGACCCCATCGACCACCTCATCTCCGCCGACGCGTCACTGGCAGTCCTGCTCGGAGTCCTGCGCAAGCTCACCCCGGAAGACCGGGAAAAGCCGACGCCGTGCGAGGACTTCACTGCCCACGAACTCCTCGAGCACCTCGCCGGGTCGCTGAAGAACATCGGTGCCGCCCTGGGCGCCGACGTGACGGACCGTGCCGATGCGGCTCCCGAGGTCCGCATCGCCGAACTGGCGCAGCCCACGCTGGAAGCGTTCGCCCGCCGCGGCGTTGACGGCACCATCGACATGGGCTTCGCGGAACTCCCCGCCACCATCGTGGCGAGCATCCTGAATCTCGAGCTGCTGGTCCATGCGTGGGACTTCGCGAAGGCGAGCGGCCAGGACCTGGCCGTGTCCGACGTCGTCACGGACTACGTGGAGGGCCTCGCCCTGGTGACCATCTCCGAGCAGGTCCGCTCCGGCGGCAGCTTCGCGCCGGCCCGGCCCGTCGCGGAGACCGCAGGCAGCCTCGAGCGACTCATCGCATTCACCGGCCGGACCGTCACCGTCTGACCATCGGTTGTCCCCACCGGCCCCCTGGCCTCGCAAGCTCGGCCAGGGAACCCTGCCGGCGTGGGCCCACCGGCCGTTTTGAGGGCTCAAAAGGGCCTCTACGGAGCAATCGATGCACCCCCGCAGTAAACAGAAGAACAATCACGAAAGAAGGAAAAGAAAATGTCCAAGTTTCTGTTCATCTACCACTCCCCGATGACACCCGCTGAGGCAGCGCCGCCAGCACCGGAGGACATGGAAGCCTCCATGGGGGAGTGGAACGCCTGGGGTGCCAAGGTCGGCGCGGGGCTGATCGACTTCGGAACCCCGCTGGCCAACGGTGTCCGCGTCTCGCCTGGCGGAGCCACCGCGCCCAGCCAGCTCGAAGTCTCCGGATACAGCCTCATCGAGGCCGAGAACGCTGAGGCAGCCCTGCAACTCGCCAAGGAGCACCCGCACCTGAACATGCCGGGCAGCGAGATCGAGGTCCACGAGGCACAGCACATCCCCGGAATGTAAGGAGGCAAGGGTCACACCTCGAAGTGCGTTTCCGGCGCGCCGCCGTAGCCCTCCAAGATGCCTTCCGCGACGAGGCGGAGCTTGATGTTCCGGTGGCTGGAGGCGTTGGACAGAATGGCGAAGGCTTCATCGTAGGAGCACCTGTTCTGCCCCATGATCACGCCGCAGGCGATGTCGATGGCGGTGCGGCTGGACAGCGCCGAGCGAAGCTGCTCCGAAAACTCGGACGCCCGCCGGACCTGCGTGGCCAGGCGCAGGCTCCTGGACGCAAGATCCCGGAAGCCCAAAGCGTGGGCCATGAGTTCGGCGGTGAAGACGTTGGCCCCGGCGGCGAGGAACGTCAGGGCGCCGGCATAACCGTGGTCCACGTCCAGGGGAAGACTGACCGCACTGAGGTAACCGGCCGCCAGAAGCCGCTGCCGGTAGTGGGGCCACCGTGGGTCCCGCGATTCGGCGTTGACCAAGATGGCCACGTTGCCATCCAGCGATTCCGACGCCGGACCGTGCGAATGCTCCTGGTCCCATCTGGTGAGCAGCACGGCTTCCTCCGGGCTGCCGGCCGTGACCGGTTTCCGTCTGGGCGCCCGGAGGGTCACCACACAGTCAAGGACCGCGTCGGCGGCCCGGGTCAGGGCTGCGGCGCCGATGTCGGCCAGCAGGTCCAGGGACGCCGCCTCCGTGGGGGCCACCAGGTCGTACAGGAGTTCGGCGCCGTCCCAGCGCCAATCGGTGGCCAGCTCAAGCTCGTCCGAGCCCCCACTAGTGTGTGCTTGACCATCGTTCACGTGATTGCCCCCTTCAAGTGAGAAGGGCCGTCGCTACTGCAGCCAATGTTGAGACTACGGGGCAGCGGACGGGGGCACACGAGTAGCGGGTACTCGAATTTGAACTGGGCGGACACGCGGGGATTCGGTGGTCGAGCCTGTCGAGACCCGGATTTCGACAGGCTCAATCACCGAACTCGGTGGTCGAGCCTGTCGAGACCCGGATTTCGACAGGCTCAATCACCGAACTCGGTGGTCGAGCCTGTCGAGACCCGGGGGTCCTGGCAGGCCCGATCACCCATCCGGGTTACCGGCAGCTCACGTCCACAAAGTACGTGACGTCAGCGCCTGGTCCGGCCGGTGCTACGTCGAAGCTGACGGTTGAGGTGTTGCCCCGCAGCTTGCCGTAGCTTCCGTCAGGGAGCTCGACGGCGGTGATGTCGCAGCCGGGCTGGTCCGATACCTTGATGCTGTGCCGGCCTTCTTCGGTGGCTTCGAAGTGGGCCTCATGGAAGGCAAGAACTGACGGGTTCCACTCGGAGAACTTGATGTTGCTGGCTCCGTTGGTGTCGGTCCATTCAGCGGCGTAGCCGTCCATCGCCACACCGTTCTTCCAGAACCGGACGTCGATTTCCACGATGATGTCACTGCGGACCTTGTAGTTGTCCACCTTGCTGTAGCGGGGAACGAAGCACTGCTTGTTGCCCGGTGCCGAGCAGTCCAGGAGGTTTGTGGGGCTGACCCAGACCTTGTAGACGCCGCCGTTGTTGGGGGTGTTGTTGTACGGGAACAGCTGTACTGTGGCCCCGCCGTCTTCCCCGTCAGCTCCGGTGGCGTGCTCACAGCCACCAACGTCGACAACGTCCTCGATGACCCCGCCCACAACGGTGAACTGCCGGCAGACCACCGCGTCCGTGGAGAGCAGCACCTTTCCGGAGGGGTCGGTCACCTGGAACGAGTAGGTCCCGTCGGGCAGGCCGGCGGCGCCGTCGGGGGCGTTGATCCCGGGTCCGCCGTTGAGGTAGACGTCCTCTTTGGCTTCGTAGATGTTCAGGTTCACCGGGACGCCCGACACGTCCGAGGTGAAGATGGCTCCTGAGATGGTGCTCGGGGGCGCCGCGGCCGCTGGCGAGCCCAGCAGTCCTGCGGAGGCGATGACAATCGCACAGGGAATGGCGAACTTGGTGTTCATGGGGTTCCTCTGTTCAACGAGTAGGGCTGGCTACTCCGACGCGCAGTTGAACAGGCAGGTACTTCCCAGATAAGTACGCCGCCCGTCCACGCCCAACCCGGAACCGGAGGCTGGGTGAGGGCTGCGCCTCAGATGCCCGAATTGTACGCCTCGGCGGAGACGGACGGCAATGGATTTCGACAGGCTCAATCACCGAAGCCCGGTGGTCGAGCTTGTCGAGACGCGGATTTCGACAGGCTCAATCACCGGACCCGAGACCCGGCTCAGCCCTGGTTGATGCGGATCATGTTCCCTGACGGGTCGCGGAAGGCGCAGTCGCGCGGGCCCCAGGGCTGCACGATCGGTTCCTGGAGGACCTCGGCGCCGGACGCGCGGAGGGTTTCGAACGTGGCGTCGAGATCGTCCGTGGTGAACACCAGCATGGGCATCACGCCCTTGGTGAGCAGCTCCTGGATGGCATCCCCGTCGGCCTGGGAGCGGCCGGCGTGCGGAGGGGACAGGACGAGCTCGAGGTCGGGCTGGGCGGCACTGCCGAGGGTGACCCAGCGCTGTCCGTCCGAGCCGACGTCGTTGCGGACTTCAAAGCCCAGGGCGTCGCGGTAGAAGGCGAGGGACTCATCGAGATCGTTGACGGTGACGTGTGCGTACTTCAATGAAATGTTCATGTCTTCACGCTATGGCAGCGGAAACTAGGACGCTTCTTCAATCCTGCTCAGTGTTTCGCGGGCTGCCTTCTTGCCCTTGCGGTCCGGTTTGGTGTGCTGCTTGGCGATGCAGTTGGGCATGGCCTTCACGGCATGGTGTTCGCGGGCCCGGTATTCGCTGGGCGTCATGCCCACGATCTCGGTGAACCGGGAGCTGAACGAGCCCAACGACGTACAGCCCACCTCCATGCAGGCGTCCGTGACGCTCGAACCGGCACGAAGCAGTGCCATGGCCCGTTCGATCCGCCGGGTCATGAGGTAGTTGTACGGTGTTTCGCTGTAGGCGGCCTTGAACTGGCGGGAGAAGTGGGCGGGTGACATCAGGGCGCCGGCGGCCATGGTGGGCACGTCCAGGGGCCGGGCATACTCGCGGTCGATCAGGTCGCGGGCCCGGCGCAGGTGGGCCAGGTTGGCCAGTTCCTGCGGTGTCATGCCGCCAGTTTACGCGTCGAAGTGGGTGCTGGCTTTGCCGCCGGAAACCTTGAGGACCATTTCCTCGGCGATGTCGCGGAGCTTCTGGTTCCGGTGGCTGGAAACGTTGGTCAGGATGGTCATGGCCTCGGCCTGGGAGCAGCGGTTCTGGCCCATGATGATCCCGCACGCCAGATCAATGGCAGTCCGGCTGGCCATGGCCGCGGTGAGGTCGTCCGCCGCGCCCTGGGCCGTGCCCACCTTCACCGCCAGGCGCACGGCGCTGCCGGCAAGGTCGGCAAAGCTGGTGGCTTCCCTCATGATGTCCGCCGTGAACACGCCCGTGGAGGTGGCGAAAAAGTTCAGCGCCGCGGCGGTATCTTCGCCCAGTTGCAGCGGGACCCCCAGGGCGCTGAGGATCCCCTCGTCATAGAGCACTTTCTGGTACTCCGGCCAGCGCGGGTCGGTGCGGACATCGCCGAGGAGGGTGGGCACCCCGGTCCTGAGGGCCGCGATGCAGGGGCCGTCGCCCACGCGCTGTTCGATCTGGTCAAGGTGGATGGCCTTGGGACTGCTGCCGCCCACCGTGGCTGTCCGCTTGATGCGTTTCAGCGTGACACCGCATTCAATGGTTTCATTGGCGCTGCGGCTCAGGACGCCGGCGGCGATCGAAGCGAAGCCGCCCAGGAACTCAGCCACGGACTCCGTACCGACAATCAGGTCCTGGAGTTCGAGGAGGAGGTCACGCTCGGGGCTAGTGGACATCTCCACAACCTATTCCCATCACGAAATACCCGCAACAGCCCCGTCCATATAGCGCGAACGTACACTTGGGGCCCAGCCGCGAGGGCCACAAGTGTACGTTCGCGCTCAAAGCGGGGGCCTCAAATGTACGTTCGCGCCGGACCTAGCCGATGATGGGGCGTTCCTCCGGCAGCCGGTAGAGCCGCGGTCGTGACGAAAGCGCCAACGCCGACGCCACCGTCACGGTGCCGATCCTGCCCAGGAACATGAGCGCCATCAGCACCCACTCGGCGGCCGGCGGGAGGTTGTACGTAATGCCGGTGCTCAGCCCCACTGTGGCGAAGGCGGAGATGGCCTCGAAGAGGACCTTTTCGAGGCTGTAGTCGGTCACCATCAGGAGGAGCAGCGTGCCACTGACGACGGCGGCCACACCAAGAAGTGCCACGGACAGGGCCTGCCGCTGCGAGGATGCACTGATGGAGCGGTGCGCGATGGTCACCTCGTCCCGGCCCCGTACCTCGTTCCAGATGGAGAAGCCCAGCACCAGGAACGTGGTGATCTTGATGCCGCCCGCGGTGCCGGCGCTGCCGCCGCCAATGAACATGAGGATGTTGGTCACCATGAGGGTCTCCGGTGACGCCACGCCGTAGTCGATGCTGTTGAAGCCGGCCGTGCGGGGGAAAACGGTCCCGGCCAGGGAGCCCAGCATCTTGCCGCCCAGGGACAGCGGGCCAAGGGTCTCGTCGCGGTTCCATTCGAAGACGGCAAACAATCCGATGCCAAGAACCAGGAGCACCAGGGTGCCGTAGACGGTCAGGCGAAGGTGGACGCTCCAGTTCCTGGCCGTAACGTCCCCCCGGAGCAGTTGGATGATCACGGGAAAACCCAGGCCGCCGGCGATGATCGCCAGGCAGATGGGAACGATGATCCAGGGATCCTCGGCGAACCCGATGAGGTTGTCGCTGTAGAGCGCGAAGCCGGCGTTGTTGAAGGACGACACCGCGTGGAAGGCACCGTGCCACAGGGCGGTCAGGGGGTTCTGGTCATAGGCCAGCCAAAAACGGGCCGTCAAAACGACGGCGGTGGCCGCCTCGATGCCGACCATGAGCCTCGCCACCCGCAGCAGCACATGCCGGACGTCGCCGAGGTTCAGGGTGTGCGTTTCGGACTGCGCCACCAGCTGGCCGCGCAGGCCAATGCTCTTGCGGACCAGCAGGGCCAGGAGGGTGGCGAGGGTCATGATGCCGAAGCCGCCCACCTGGATCAGGCCCATGATGATGGCCTGCCCGAACGGGGTCCAGTACGTTGCCGTGTCCACCGTGATCAGCCCGGTGACGCACACGGCCGAGACGGACGTGAAAAGCGCGGCCAGCAACGGGTCGGCTGCGGGGTCGCTGCCGGTCCGGGCAAAGGGCAGGCTCAGCAGCGCTGCTCCCAGGATGATCACGGCCAGGAAGGCCAGCGGGACCGAACGCACCGGGTGCAGGAGGGCCCGGCGTACGGGATTGTCCTTCTGCGGCTTGGAGGGCCGTCCGCCCCTCAGGCCCGGCACCGCGGCGCCGTTCTGGGCCGCCGGCGCGCCGTTCCGGAACTTGCTCAGCGACATGTCCTAGCCCACGTGGATGCCGGGGCGGCGGTCAGGGTCCGGCTCGTTTTCCCTGATGATCTCGCGGACCACGGGGGCGGTGTCGCCGCGCCCCAGCAGCAGGTAGCGCATAAGGTGCGCCAGCGGATTGCCTTCGGCCCATTCAAAGTAGGCGTGCGGCCGCACACCCGTGGCGTCGCGAAGCGCCAGCAGGATCGCGGCGATCGCGTTGGGTGCGGCGGGGCTTTCGGCGCGGAGGACACGGTGCCCGTCCACCTCGATTCCGCGTACCGCCAGGACGTCGCTGAAGCCAGAAGGATCGGTCACATCGATTTCCAGGAAGATCACGTCCGCGGTTCCGGGTACCGGGTTGTTCTCCCGCTGCTCGGCTTCCTTGGCGCGGTATTCCTCGGCGTCGCGGGCCTGCGGGCGGTTGGCGATCAGGTTGATCCGCCCGTCGAAATCAATGGTGTCGGTGATGAACCGGCGGGCTTCGTCGTCGAACTCGATGTTGTGGACCCGGAGTTCGGTGGTGCGGCTGACGCGGGAGACCAGTGAGACGGCGATGATGCCCAGGATGAAGAAGCCGGAGATCGCGATGCCGTCCGGTTTGGAAATCACGTTGGCGCCCAGGGCATACAGCAGGATCAGGGACAGGATAGAAAATCCGACGGCGGCGCGCCGCCTTTTGCTGCGGGCCGCAGAGATGGTCACGGCTACTGCGCCGGAAACCATCATGGCCAGGATGCCGGTGGCGTAGGCGCCGGCCTGGGCGTTGACGTCGGCGTTGAAGCCGATGGTGATCAGGATGCTGATGGCGGTGTAGACCAGGACCACGGGCCGGACAGCGCGCGACCAGTCCGGTGCCATGCCGTAGGAGGGCAGGTAGCGGGGCACGATGTTGATCAGCCCGGCCATGGCGGACGCGCCGGCGAACCACAGGATCAGGATGCTGCTGACGTCGTAGACGGAGCCGAAACCGTTGCCCAGGAGTTCGTGGGCGAGGTAGGCCAGGGCACGCCCGTTGGCTTCGCCGCCATCGTGGAAGGCTTCGGCAGGGATCAGGACCGTGGTGACAAAGCTGCTGCCCAGGAGGTAGACGCTCATGATCAGGGCGGCGGCGGTGAGGAGCTTGCGGGTGTTCCGGACGCGGGTGGCTAGGCGTTCCTCGGCGGTGGCGCCGTCGGCCGCGACCAGCGGCATCATGCTGACGCCGGTCTCGAAGCCGGACAGGCCCAGGACCAGCAGCGGGAAGGCGAGCAGGGCGGGCCCGGCGATGTCGCCGAAACCGGTCCCGGAGGAGGTGAGTGCCGCGGTCCAGTTAGCCAGGGCACCCGGTTGCGTAACGGCGTCGTACAGTCCCACGCCGATGACCACGGCGTTCAGCAGGAGGAAAATGGCCACCAGGGGGATGGCCACGGCCACGGCTTCGGAGAAGCCGAGCAGGAACACGCCGCCGAGGATGAGCAGGAGCACCACGGTGATGGCGACTGCCTGGCCGTCCAGGAAGGGCGGCAGGTAGGGGTTCTCGAGCATATGGACGGTGGCGTCGGCGGCGGAGAGGGTGATGGTGATGATCCAGGACGTCGCTACGAAGCCGAGCAGCACCAGCACAAAGATCTTGCCGCGCCAGAACGGCAGCAGCTTCTCCAGCATCGCCACCGATCCCTGGCCGTGCGGGCTTTCGTGCGCCACCCGCCGGTACATCGGCAGCATGCCCAGCAGGGTAAGCCCGACGATCAGCAGGGTGGCCAGCGGGGACAGAGCCCCGGCCGCGAGGGCGGCGATGCCGGGCAGGTAGGACAGCGTGGAGAAGTAGTCCACCCCGGTGAGGCACATGACCTTCCACCAGCTCTGGGTGTGTGCGTCGTCCTCGGCGGATTCGGGGCCCACGGGCTGATGCACCGTGTGTTCGAGCAGCCACCGGGTCAGCCGGTTTCCGGGTTCGCCGTCACGTTCCGGGTTGGGGACGCTGGCGGGAATGGAGAAACGGGTGGATGCAGTCAACGGGTTACTTTCTGTACCCCGCGCAGGCGGGATCGGCGTGAATAACCAACGGAGCGTAGCACCGGGCCGGAGGCCTCCAAGGGGAAAACCCGGGTTCTTAACGCGTTCTTAACGCCTCCGGCGCGGGCGTTGGCCGGCGGACGCCCTTAGGGCTGAAATCTGTAGCCGATACCCGCTTCGGTCAGGAGGTGGCGGGGGTTACCGGTGTCGGGTTCAAGCTTGCGGCGCAGCTGGGCCATGTAGACGCGGAGGTAGTTGGAGTCTTTTGCGTAGGCGGGACCCCAGACCTCGGTCAGGAGCTGGCGTTGGGTGATGAGTTTCTCGGGGTTTCTGACCAGGATTTCCAGGATGTTCCACTCGATCGGAGTCAGGCGGACGTCTGCGCCGTCGCGGGTGACGCGGTGCTTGGCGAGGTCGACGGTGAAGTTGTCGGTGGTGATGACGGGCTCGGGAGCCTTGTGATCGGGGCTGCGGCGGAGCAGGGCGCGGAGGCGGGCGAGTAACTCGTCGGGGCCGAACGGTTTGGTGATGTAGTCGTCGGCGCCGGCGTCCAGGGCTTCGACTTTGTCATCGGAGGTGTGGCGGGCCGAGAGGACCAGGATCGGGACCTCGTTCCAGGTCCGCAGCTGTTTGATGACAGCGGTGCCATCAATATCGGGCAGGCCAAGGTCCAGGATAATCAGGGCCAGAGCCTGTTGGGTGGCGGCGAGGAGGGCCGACTTGCCGTTTGTGGCGGTTGTGACGGCGTAGCCGTTGGCCTGGAGGGCGATGTTGAGGACCTTGAGCAGGTGCGGGTCGTCGTCGACGACGAGAACGGCGGTCACGGTTTTTCCTGGGTGTGATGGCGTGGTGTGGCGGTCCACGCGGACAGCAGGGACTGGGGCTTCACGGGCGACTGGGCTGCCGTTTGATGGGCGGGGGCGCCCGTGGACAGTGGCAGCCTGATGACCATCGTGAGTCCTCCTCCGGGGGTTTGTTCTGCTGTCAGTGTGCCACCCATTGCTTCGGTGAATCCTTTCGCGACGGCCAGTCCCAGGCCCACGCCGGTGGTTTGCGGGACGTCCGTGAGCCGTTGGAAGGGCCGGAACATTTCCACGACGTTTTCCGCGGGGACGCCCCGGCCGTGATCGATGATGCGCAGCTCGCCTGCGGGCTGGCCGGCGAGTGTTTCGCTGCTGAGTCCGCCGGCTGTTCCGACCAGGACTATGTCGGATTCGGGGGCGTACTTGACGGCGTTTTCGACGATGTTGGCGATGACGCGCTCCAGCATCCCGGGGTCCGCCTCGATTTCGGGCATATTCCGGGGTAGTTCCGTCCGCGCACTGCCGGCGGGGATGCCGTGGAGGGCGGCCGGGATAACCTCGCTCCAGCGCACCGGCTTCAACAGCGGTTTCGCTGCGTCCGTGCTGATCCGGGACATGTCCAGCAGGTTCCCGACGAGCACGTCCAGCCGGTCCGAGGATTCGTCGATGGCCAGCAGCAGCTCGTGCACGAGTTCGGGGCCGTAGTGCACGTCTTTTTGGAGGAGGCTACCGACGGCGAGTTTGATGCTTGCCAGGGGTGTGCGCAGGTCGTGGGAGACGGCGCGCAGGATCGAGGTGCGCATGGTGTTGCCTTCAGCGAGGCGCAGCACCTCGCGGCGGCTGGCGGCCAGTTGCTGCCGTTCAAGCTGGGCGGCAAGGTGGACGCCGAATGCCCCCAGCAGCCGCCGGTCGCTGGCCGGCAGGGCCCGTCCGAAAAGCACCAGCCGGGTGGCCGCATCGATCTGTTCTGTATTTTCGGTGGGGAAGTCCGGCTGGTCAGGGGACGGCGCGCCGTTGGCTGTACGGGCGTCCGGGAGCTCCCCGGCACGGGCGATGCGTGCCCAGTTTTCGCGGTGTCCGCCGTCGCCGGGTTCAGCCGGGCTGTAGAGCGCCGCACCACGGACATTGAAGACGGCAAGTGCCTGTTCCAGCAGGCTCTGGACGGTGTCCTCGGAGCTGGCCGCGCCGCGGGTGAGGTCGGAGAGGGTGGTGGCTTCAGCGCGTGCCCGAGCGGCCTCCTTGGAGCGGCGCGCTGAGACGTCCACCACCACGGCAACGGCGGCAGAAACACCAACAAATACCAGCAGGGCGAGCACATTCTGGGGGTCGTTGATGGTCAGTGTTCCCACCGGAGGGGTGGAGAAATAGTTGACCAGCAGGCTGCTCCAGAGCGCAGCGAGAATGGCCGGCCAGAGCCCGCCCACCAGCGCCACAGTGACTGACCCCGCCAGTTGGACCAGCACGGCAGTGGCGACGTTCTGGTCCGGGTTCAGGGCAAGCAGTAACTGGAGGAGAACGGGCAGCAGGACGGCGAGGACAAAGCCGGCCGCCACGCGGATCCGGCCGAGATCCCCTTGGCGGCGGGGTCCCGCGCCGCCTCCCCCGAGGGGGTGGGAGACCATGTGGACGTCGATGTCGCCGGAGTCCCGGACCACCCTGGTGCCGATGCCCCCACCGACGAGGGCGCCGAGGAGTCCGGCGAGTTTGCCGCGGCGTGAAATGCCGACGACCACCTGGGTGGCATTGACGCTGCGGGCAAATTCCAGCAGCGCCGTGGCGGGGTCTTCCCCGGCAACGATGTGATAGCTGCCGCCCAGGTCCTGGATCAGGCGGCGCTGGGCTTCCAGTGCCTGCGGGGATTCGCCGCCGACGCCGACGCCGTCGGCTGCGCGGACGTGGACGGCAAGGAGGCCGCCGCCGCTGACGCGGTTGAGGATCCTTGCCCCGCGGCGGATGAGGATTTCCCCTTCGGGCCCGCCGGTCAGCCCGATGACGATGCGTTCGCGGGCAGGCCACGTGGCCTGGATGTCGTTGTCCGCCCGGTACTTGGCCAGTCCTTCGTCCACCCGGTCCGCCAGCCAGAGGAGCGCCAGTTCGCGCAGCGCAGTCAGGTTGCCGAGGCGGAAGTAGTTCGAGAGTGCGGCGTCGATCTTGTCCGGGGCGTAGATCTTTCCGTCGCTCAGGCGCTGGCGCAGCAGTTCCGGCGAAATGTCCACCAGGTGGATCTGGTCGGCCCGGCGTACGACGTCGTCGGGCACCGTTTCGGCCTGCCGCACCTCGGTGACGGCGCTGACAACGTCGCCCAGCGATGCCAGGTGCTGGATGTTGACGGTGGACAGGACGTTGATGCCGGCGGCGAGCAGTTCGTCGATGTCCTCCCAGCGTTTGGCATGCCGGCTGCCGGGGATATTCGAATGCGCGTATTCGTCCACGATGGCCGTTGCCGGTGCCCGGTGGAGCACTGCGTCCACGTCCATCTCTTCGAAGTCCGTGCCCCGGTACGGCAGCCGCCGGGGCGGGATGATCTCGAGTCCTTCAAGGAGAGCCCGCGTCTCGGCGCGGCCGTGGTCCAGGGCGAACGCGACGACGACATCCTCGCCGCGCGTGCCGAGGCGGTGGGCTTCTTCGAGCATTTCGTACGTTTTGCCGACCCCGGGGGCGGCCCCGAGGAAGATCCGCAGCGTTCCACGTGCCATGCCGTCATTCTCCCACTGGGAGTGGCCGGGTCATTGCTGCGGCCGGGAGCCGGCTGCGGCGGCAGCGAGATCCAGGTTCAGGGTTGTGACGTTGACGGACGGCTGGCCCAGGAACGCCTCCATGCCGTTGCTGGTGTTCCGGTCCACGAGGTCCTTGACGGTGTCGACGCCGAGCCCGTGGGCTGCCGCCACCCGGGCCACCTGCAGCCTGGCGTACGCCGGAGAAATGTCCGGGTCCAGCCCGGACCCGGAGGCGGTCACTGCGTCGGCAGGCACGTCGGCTTCCTTCACGCCCTCAGCCGCGGCGACGGCGGCACGGTTGGCTGTGACGGCGTCAACGAGTTTGGGCTCGTTGGGGCCGAGGTTGGTGGCCGAGGATGACGCCGGGTCCCAGGCCACGGCCGAGGGCCGGGCATGGAACCAGTTGGGGTCCTGGGTGCCGGCGTCGTCGGCCGTGGCCTGGACGATCAGCGCGGACGCCGCGGGAGCGCCGCCGTCGTCCTTAATGATGGAGCCATTGGCCTGGTACGGGGCGATGAGCTGTCCGACGCCGAAGACGGCGAGCGGGTAGGCCAGCCCGAGGATCACGGTGGCGAGGAGCAGGAACCGGACGGCGGTTCCGGCCTGGCGGAGGTAGCCGGTGAGCGTGTTCATGGGATGTTCCTAGCCGATGCCGGGGATGAGGGAGATGATCAGGTCAATGATTTTGATCCCGATAAACGGTGCGATGAGCCCGCCGAGCCCGTAGACGAGCAGGTTCCGGCCGAGCGCCTGGTTGGCGGAGACAGCCCGGTATTTCACGCCGCGGAGCGCCAGGGGAATCAGGGCGATGATGATCAGGGCGTTGAAGATGACGGCGGACAGGATGGCGGATGCGGGGCTGGTGAGCCCCATGATGTTCAGCAGCCCCAGGCCCGGATAGGTCGCGGTGAACAGGGCGGGGACGATGGCGAAGTACTTCGCGACGTCGTTGGCGATGGAGAAGGTGGTGAGGGCGCCCCGGGTGATCAGCAGCTGCTTGCCGATGCCCACGATGTTGATGAGCTTCGTCGGGTCCGAGTCGAGGTCCACCATGTTGGCTGCCTCCTTGGCGGCCGGGGTGCCGGAGTTCATCGCGACGCCAACGTCCGCGGCGGCCAGCGCCGGGGCGTCATTGGTGCCGTCCCCGGTCATGGCCACGAGGCGCCCGGCGGCCTGCTCCTTTTTGATGACGGCAAGCTTGTCCTCGGGGGTGGCTTCGGCGAGGAAGTCATCAACGCCGGCCTCGGCGGCGATTGCCTTCGCGGTCACGGGGTTGTCGCCGGTGACCATTACGGTACGGATGCCCATTTTCCGCAGCTCGGCGAATCGGGCCTGCATGCCGGGTTTGACGACGTCGGCGAGGTGGATCGTGCCCAGGATCCGGGCGCCGTCGTGGGTTGCCGTGGCAACCAGCAGCGGGGTGCCGCCCTGGGCTGAGATTTCCTGCACCCGGCGGCCAACCTCGGCCGGAATGCTGCCGCCCAGGTCCGCAACGAAGGCGGTTACTGCGGACGCCGCACCCTTGCGGACCTGCCGGCCGTCCAGGTCGAGGCCGCTCATGCGGGTGCTGGCGCTGAATTCGACCACGGTGAGCTGTTCCGGGCCGCGGCCGAGCTCCGCCAGCTCGGGCCCGCTCACGCCCTTCCCGGCCGCGAGGTCCACCACTGACCGCCCTTCGGGGGTTTCGTCGGCGAGGCTGGAGAGCCGGGCCGCTTCGATGAGTTCGGTCATGTCGACGGTGTTGGCGGGGAAGAAGTTGACGGCGCGGCGGTTGCCGTAGGTGATGGTTCCGGTCTTGTCCAGCAGCAGCGTGGTGATGTCACCTGCTGTTTCGACGGCCCGTCCGGACGTGGCCAGGACATTGTGCTGGACGAGCCGGTCCATTCCGGCGATGCCGATGGCCGGGACCAGGGCACCGATGGTGGTGGGGATCAGGCACACGAGCAGCGCCACGAGCACGATCGGTGACGGCGTTGCCCCCGCGAGGGACGCGAACGGTGCCAAGGACATCGTGACCACCAGGAACACGATAGTGAGCGACACGAGCAGGACGTGCAGGGCAATCTCGTTAGGGGTCTTCTGCCTGACGGCGCCTTCGACGAGTTTGATCATCCGGTCGATGAACGTCTGACCCGGCTCGGCCGTGATGCGCACGACGATACGGTCCGAGAGGACCTTGGTGCCGCCGGTGACCGAGGAACGGTCTCCGCCGGATTCGCGGATGACCGGTGCTGATTCGCCGGTGATGGTTGATTCATCAACGCTGGCCAGGCCCTCGATGATCTCGCCGTCGGACGGGATCACGTCCCCGGCCTCACAAATGACGACGTCGTTCAGGCGCAGTTCCGTGCCGGCGACCTCCTTAGTGCCGCCGTCGGGCAGCCGGAGCTTCGCCTGCACGCCCTGCCGGCTGGCCCGGAGGCTGTCGGCCTGGGCCTTGCCACGGCCCTCGGCGATGGCTTCGGAAAGTGTGCCGAACAGGACCGTCAGCCACAGCCAAGCCGTCACCGCGATGCTGAATACCGACGGGCGGACCAGGCAGATGGCCGTGCACAGGCCTGCCCCGACGAGCACGGTAAACATGACCGGTGAATGGATCATCTGGCGCGGTGCGAGTTTGCGGATGGCGACCGGAAGGGCTGCCGCCACGCTGGATGCGGTCAGTTTCGCCGGGGCCTTGGTGTGGTGCTTGTGGTCGCCGGGGGTGCCGAGCGGGTTGCCGTCGGCCAAGGTTTCCGGGACGGTGGCCAGGCCCGTCTGGGTGCGGGTCGTCGTGCGCGTCATTGGAGGAGTCCTTCTGCGAGCGGGCCCAGGGCGAGGGCGGGAAAATAGCTGAGGGCTGTCAGGATGACGGTCACGCCCAGCAGCAGCGCGCCGAACAGGGGACCGTGTGTGGGCACTGTCCCGGCGGACGTGGGGATTTTGCCTTGCCGGGCGAACGATCCAGCCAGGGCCAGAACCAGGACGATCGGGAGGAACCGCCCCAGCAGCATGGCGATTCCGAGCATCGTCGAAAGATACGGTCCCGAGCTGGTGATCCCGCCGAACGCGGAGCCGTTGTTGTTCGCCCCGGAGGTGAAGGCATAAAGCAGTTCGCTGAACTGGTGCGGCCCGGACGCGGGCACGTTGGTCATCACGTCCGGCAGCAGGACAGTGATGCCGGCAAGGGCCAGCACCAGGATCGGGGTGACCAGGATGTACATGGCGGAGAGCTTCATCTGGGGTGGGCCGATTTTCTTGCCCAGGTATTCGGGTGTCCGGCCGACCATCAGCCCGGCGATGAACACGGAGATGATGGACAGGATCAGCATCCCGTACAGCCCGGATCCGGTTCCGCCGGGGGCCACTTCACCGAGCATCATGTTCACCATGGCCACCCCGCCGGCCAGCGGCGGCAGTGAATCGTGGGCGACATTGACGGCTCCCGTGGAGGTCAGGGTGGTGGCGGCGGCGAAGATGGCGCTGGGAGCCGCGCCGAAGCGCTGCTCGAACCCTTCGCCCAGCCCGCCGGCAACCGCCGTCGCGGTTCCCTGGCCGGCTGCGACGGCCCACCCGGTCAGGGAAACGGAGGTCAGCCAGAGTGTTCCCATCACGGCGGCCACGGTGTAGCCCTGCTTCTGGTCGCCCACCATCCGGCCGAAGGCGTAGGGGAGGGCAGAGGGAATCAGCAGCAGCAGGAACACCTGGAACAGGCTGATGAAGACGTTGGGATTCTCAAACGGGTGGGCGGAGTTTGCGTTGAAATAGCCGCCTCCGTTGGTGCCGAGGATTTTGATCGCTTCCTGGGAGGCCACCGGACCGCCCGGAATGCTCTGGGTTGTGCCGGTTGCCTGGTTGATGACGTCGGTGGGCGAGAAGTTCTGCACCACTCCGCCAATGACCATCACCACAGCCGCTACCACGGCCATCGGCAGCAGGACGCGGAACGTTGTCCGGGCCAGGTCCACCCAGAAGTTCCCCAGCCTGTCGGTTTTCGCCCTGGCGATGCCACGGATCAGTGCCACAGCGACGACGATTCCGACCGCCGCGGACAGAAAATTCTGCACCGCCAGCAGTGCCATCTGCACGAAGATGCCGACGGTGGTTTCTGGCACGTAGGTCTGCCAGTTGGTGTTGGTAACAAACGAGATGGCAGTGTTCATGGCCACCCAGGGGTCCACCCCGGTCAGTGTCCCGCTGCCCGGGAGCACGCCCTGGAGCCGCTGGAGCAGGAAGACCACCAGGATGGACACCGCGGAGAACGCCAGGACGCTGCGCAGGTAAACGGACCAGGTCTGTTCGGTGCCCGCGTCGACGCCGGCGAGGCGGTAGAACAGCCGCTCCGGCCTGGTGGAGGTGGTGCCCTCAAATACGCGTGCAAGGTAGACGCCGAGAGGTTTATGCAACGCGGCAAGGGCCAGCAGCAGCGCCGAGACCTGGATCAGGAATGATGCGGTGTTGAATGTCATGGCTGGATCACCACTTTTCGGGGTGGATCAGGGCCGCCAGCAGGTACCCGGACAGGCACACGCCGGCAACGGCCAACGCCAGCCAGATGATCGCATCCAGGCTCATAGTCCGTCCTCGCCGCGATCACTTGCACCGCTGACCACTTCGGCCAGAAGGTGGCCGATCCACATGACGAATCCCATGGACACCATGAGGATTCCAACTACAGCCGCGTCGGCCATTGCAGGTTCCTTTCGAACGCACCCCCGTGTGGGGCTGGTCCCAGTCAACCCCCGGGAATCTGGGCGCGACGCGTTCCTGACGAATCCTTAATGCACCCGTACGGAATCTTGACGCGGTCTTAACGGCAACGTGGACCAGCCACAACCGGCGGTCCATTCCTGCCGCAAATTGGGGGCTTGCGCATCAGCTACTTAGCGATACTATGTACTAGTAGCTAGTAACACTGAGTAGTGGAGGAGGTGTCCGGTGGGCAAGCAAATGACGGAGATGCTCAAAGGGACGCTGGAGGGCATTGTTCTGGCCCTCCTGACCGGGAGCCCGGCCTACGGGTACGAAATCACGACGCTGCTCCGGGCGCAGGGTTTCACCGAAATCGCTGAGGGCACCGTGTACGCACTGCTCGTCAGGATCGAGCAAAAAGGCCTGGTGGACGTCGAGAAGCGGCCCTCCGAAAAAGGGCCGCCACGCAAGGTGTACACGCTCAACGCACTGGGCGAAAAAGAACTGGACGAATTCTGGAACACATGGAGCTTCTTGTCCGAACGGCTTGAACAGCTCCGCACGGGAGGAAAGTGACATGGCAGCAAAATGGATCGAGCTGGTAACCGGCTCGCTCGAGCAGAAGAAGCAGTACAAGCAGGCCAAGGCCCGGCTGGATGCCCTGCCTGAGCCCTACCGCTCCGTGGCGACCGCCTTCAACAGGTACTTCATGTACTACGGCGGGGTCACCGAGGGGGACACCATCGTGCAGATGTTCGTGGACCTCGCGGACCTCTGGGAACGCGCCGCCATAGACGGCACACCCGTGAGCGAGATCGTCGGCGAAGACCCCATCGAGTTCGCCGAGAGCTTCGCCCAGGCCTACGGCGGAAAACGGTGGATCGACAAGGAACGGGCCCGCCTGAACGAGGCGGTCGACAAGGCGAAAGCGAAGGAGGCAGGGTCATGAGCACCGAGGTGACACGAAACCGGGTCAGCGGACCCGCGATCCGGGTGCAGGGCATCGAGAAGTCGTTCAAGGACCTGCACGTCCTGCGCGGGGTGGACTTCGAGGTGGCGGCGGGCAGCATTTTCGCCCTCCTCGGCTCCAACGGGGCCGGGAAGACCACCATGGTGAAGATCCTGTCCACGCTGCTGAAGGCCGACGCCGGCACAGCCACGGTCAATGGGTTCGACGTCGCCGCGAAGCCCGGCGATGTGCGCGAGTCGATCAGCCTGACCGGCCAGTTCGCTGCGGTCGATGAAGTACTCACCGGCCGGGAGAACCTCGTGCTCATCGCCAAGTTGCGGCACCTGACGGACCCGGGGGCGATCGCGGATGGGCTGCTCGCGCAGTTCACCCTCACCGATGCGGGTTCCCGGAAGGTGGCGACGTACTCGGGCGGCATGCGACGCAGGCTCGACATTGCGATGAGCCTGATCGGGAACCCGCCGGTCATCTTCCTCGACGAACCGACCACGGGGCTCGACCCCCAGGCGCGCATCGAGGTGTGGCAGACCGTGAAGCGTCTGGCCGGCCAGGGCACCACGGTGCTGCTCACCACGCAGTACCTGGACGAGGCCGAACAGCTTGCCGACCGCATCGCCATCCTGCACAAGGGCACCATCATCCAGAACGGGACCCTCGCCGAACTCAAGCAGCTCCTCCCGCCCGCCAAGGTCGAATACGTGGAGAAGCAGCCCTCTCTCGAGGACGTCTTCCTCGCCCTCGTCGGCGACACCGGCGAGACCGGCACCGCCGACGACGACCCGACCAACACCGCCGACGCCGACCGCAGCGCCGGCCCGGTTCCAGTACGAAAGGAAGTCCGATGACCACCCACGTTCTCGGCGACACAAGGGTCCTGACGAGCCGCTCGCTGCGCCACATCCTCCGCAGCCCAGACACGATCATCACCACCGCCGTCACCCCGATCGCGCTGATGCTGCTGTTTGTGTACGTCTTCGGCGGTGCGATCAACACCGGATCCGACCAGTCGTACATCAACTACATGCTCCCCGGCATCCTGCTCATCACCATCGCGTCCGGTATTGCCTACACCGCGTACCGGCTGTTCCTTGACATGCAGGGCGGCATCTTCGAGCGCTTCCAGTCCATGCCGATCGCGAGGTCGAGCGTGCTCTGGGCGCACGTGCTCACCTCCCTGGCCGCGAACCTGGTCTCGGTGGCGCTCGTCATTGGCGTCGCGCTGCTCATGGGGTTCCGCACCGGAGCATCCGTGACCGCCTGGTTTGCCGTCGCCGGCGTGCTGATCCTGTTCACCCTCGCCCTGACCTGGATCGCAGTGATCGCCGGGCTCTCGGCGAAGACTGTGGACGGCGCAAGCGCGTTCAGCTACCCGCTGATCTTCCTGCCGTTCATCAGCTCGGCCTTCGCGCCCACCGACTCGATGCCCGGCCCGGTCGCCTGGTTCGCCGAGAACCAGCCAGTGACCTCCATCGTGAACACCATCCGGGCCCTGTTCGCGCAGGAGCCCGTCGGCAGTGACATCTGGGTCGCCCTCGCCTGGCTCGTCGGCCTGCTGGCCGTCGGCTACGCCTTCGCGATCGCCATCTACCGCCGCAAGATCAGCTGAGGCCGAGCGCCGCCCACGGCAGGGCACTCCGCGGCAAACGACTCCGCCCGCCTCCCCCCCACGGGGAAGCGGGCGAAGCCAGTTAACAGGCCTAACGCTGAAGCGGGGGCAGACCAGGCTGTTCCACGCTGCTCTGCATTCGCCCCCGATCCGGGTGGACCCCCGGTTGGGGCTCAGCCATGGGCGATGGATTCGAGGAGCCATTGTTCGGACAACGGCTCGCGACGCAGCTCGAAGGTCCGCAGTGCCGAGGAGGAGGATCCGAGGCGGACCTGCACGCGCCAGTGTTCGATGTCCACGACGTTCCCGATACCTACCGGCGCCGATCGACGGGTGTCCCACCAGGAGTCTCTGGTGAACCATTGCACGGGATCTTCCGCGACGACCCAGATCTGCCCGGCGTGCCGGATGGCCAAGGGCCGGCCGGACATGAAGCGGACGTCCACTGCGGCATCGAGGGTTGTTTCGCTTGCTGTTGTTGTCACGGTAACGCGTTCTCCAAGGGTTCGGCTTTTGCTTCTCCACGGAGGGTACGGGCAGGGGCTGACATTTATCTTTGGTGCAACGGCCGGAGCTGGACAAACGGTCCTATGTTCAGCCCCGCAGCAGGTAGTCGGCCACGCCGCGGGGGTTTGCCAGGGCGAGGAGATGGCCGCCGGCTATGACGTCAGGGTCGATCCCGAGGCGCTCGCGGGCGATCCGCTGCTGGAAGTCCACGGGAAAGAACCGGTCCGCCTTGCCGGCGAGGACAAGGGTCGGGATATCGGGCCACTCCGTGAAGTCGCACACTGAGGCAAACACCGCGCCCGCTTCGGGGCGTTGATACGGTTCCCCTTCGGCCGCGATGTCCGGCGGGACGTCGTGCAGGAAGTAAATGCCGTCGTCGAACTCCGGGCTGTAGCCGTTGGCCGCCGCTGCAGCCAGCCGCGCGGCATCCCAGCCGGTGTTGTCCCACCACGCGCCCGGCGTCTCGCCCGGTGCCGGGATCATCGCATTCACCAGGACCAGTTCCCGCACGGAGGCCCGGGCGCAGACGAGCGGTGCGGTGAAGCCGCCGAGTGACTGCGCAATGAGCACGACGTCGGACCGCTCGCCGATGGCGTCGAGAACCAGGCGCGTGTACTCGGGCAGCCCGGCGCCGTCGTCGTCACCGGGGAGGTCGACGGCGACGGCCTCGTGGCCAGCCTCCTGCAGCAGGGGGACTACATGGCTCCAGTACCAGGCTGTCCCGCCCGCGCCGGGTATCAGAATGAACGTGGTCATTCGGTGATGGTACGCCGCGCGGATTTGGGCCGGCGCCGGAATGCGACCCACAGCCCGCATCTTCGGCAGATATAGGCGGGCTCGGCACCGAGGGCATGGAGCTTTTCGCGCTTCACGGTCCGGCCGCAGCAGGAACATTGGCGGTACATCTCAGAGGCCATGGCGCGCCAGCGCTTCCGTCAGCTGATCGAGTGTCGGGACGCCAGCCAGACCGTCCGGCGTGCGGTAGATCCGGCAGGCGAGATCGCTCGCTGGCGCCGCGTCGGGGAAGATGTCGGCCCCGTCTGCGGTGATGGTGGGCGAGCCGGCAAATCCGGTCCCGGCCGTATCTACCGCCGTCTTGACCTCCCGCAAAATGACCGGAACGTCCTGGCGCCCCAACGCGGCGAGGGCGAGTTCCAGCCGCTCGAGGGCTTCCGCCGTGTTCGGGCAGTCATCGATGTGGAGGAGTTCTATGCGCACGTGTCCTCGTCCGGGTCGGTGCCGGATCCGCAGCCAGCGCAGCAAGCATCAGCTTTCCCGTCGTCGCCTGCGGTGCCCTTGGCCGGGACGACGGCGCAGCAGGCGTCCCCTTTCCAGGCATTGAGGCCCTCCCGGACGGCGATCCCGGCGATGACCAGCGCCGCGCCGGCGTCTGCCCACCACCATCCCAGTGCGCTGTTGAGCACCAGACCCAGCAGCAGAACTGCCGAGAGGTAGGTGCACAGCAGGGTCTGTTTTGAATCTGCGACGGCGGTGCGGGAGCCAAGTTCCCGGCCCGCGCGGCGCTGGAGCCAGGACAGGACGGGCATGATGGCCAGGCTCAGGGCGGCGATCACGATGCCGGGAGTGGAATGCTGCGCCTCGCCGCCGCCGGTCAGGGACCTGACCGAATCCACGGAGACGAACAGGGCAAGGGCGAAGAAGGAGATGGCGATGATCCGCAGGGTCAGGCGCTCGCGGCGTTCGGGGTCCTTCGCGGAAAACTGCCAGGAGAGGGCGACGGCGGAAGCCACCTCGATCACCGAATCAAGTCCGAAGCCGATCAGGGCCGAAGAATCAGCAAGGTTGCCCGCCCAGAGTGCGGCGATTGCCTCAACGACGTTGTAGGTGATTGTCGCGGCCGCGAACAGGCGGATGCGGCGGTTCAGGACCGCACGGCGGGCGGCTGTAGGTGCAACTTGAATGGTGGTGGTCATACCAGGCACGTCCCGTCCGGAGCGCAGCAGGCGGGATCCACGGCCAGGACTACCCCCAGCAGGTCCCTGATCGCGTGGCCCAACCTGGCATCCGCGAGCTCATACCGGGTCCGCCGTCCGTCCGGAACGGCGACCACCAGCCCGCAGCCCCGCAGGCATGTCAGGTGATTGGACATGCTCTGCCGCGAGACGCCCAGGGAGTCGGCCAGGTCCGACGGATAGCCGGGAGCATCCGCCAAAGCCAGCAGAATCCGGGCCCGGGTAGGGTCAGAGACCGCGTAGCCGAACCGGGCAAGTACTGGGGCATGAACGAGGGTTTCCACGCAACCAAAGTACATCCGTGAATGTATTCACGCAATCATGTACTCATAATGGGCTGTTCAGCCCGCGTTGCGCGGCGCGAACATGATCACGGCGACCCCGAGCAGGCAGATCATGGAACCCGTGACGTCCCACCGGTCGGGCCGGAACCCGTCGAAGATCATGCCCCAGGCAAGGGACCCGGCCACGAACACGCCGCCGTACGCGGCGAGAATCCGGCCAAAGTGGGCGTCCGGTTGCAGCGTCGCGGCGAAGCCGTAGATTCCCAGGGCAATGACTCCCAGTCCGGCCCACCACCACTCCTTGCCCTCGCGGACCGACTGCCAAACGAGCCAGGCCCCGCCAATTTCAGCCACAGCGGCCAGGGCGAACAACAGAACCGTTTTTGCGATAGTCACGGATTCATCATTGCAGTGGATGGGGTTTGTCTGTTTGCCGGCCCCGCACCGCCGTCGTACTGTCCGTTCTCCTTAAGAGGCCCGGCTCTCCGTATCCTTGCGGCCCACGGAGCCCACCACCGTGGACGCCACGTCGCGCAGCTTCAGGTTGCGGCTGTTGGACGCCCGGGTGAGGATACTGATGGCCTCCTCCTGGCTGCTGCCGTTTTGCGCCATCACCACGCCCACCGCCATGTCGATAATGGTCCGCGACTGCATGGCTGCCACCAGGTCGTCGTGCACCCCTTTGAGCCGTGCCATGCTCAGGGCGAGCTGCATGGACCGGGACGCGTTGGCCACGAAGTTTTCGGCGGTCAGGACATCCAGATCCGAAAATCCGTTGGGCTGCCTGGAGTAGAGGTTGGTGACGCCCTGCGCCTCGCCGCCCAGGTTCAGGGGGACGGCCAGGATGGACCGGACGCCGTTATCCAGCGCGGCCTCGGTGTAGCGGTGCCAGCGCTCCTCGGCCAGGAGGTCGGGTACCAGCGTGGTGCTGTTCTCGTGCAGGGCAGTCAGGCACGGCCCTTCGCCGAAGCCGTTCTGGAGTTCATCGAGGGATGCCGCCCGCGCGTCGCTGCAGGCCGCCGTCGCAGGTTTTTTCTCCCGTACAACAGTCACGCCGCACTCAATGAGGTTGTCCTGGGTGGAGAGGCAGGACGCCGTCATGATGGCCAGCTCGGTGAGGAACGACGTGATTTCCGGGCTGTCCAGGACAAGCTCCAAAAGTCTGTGTTCGTCCCCGCCCGCTGGCGCATCGCGCGCCGTCCGGCTCTCACCGGTGGTTGCCCCCAGCTGGTTCTGGTTCAAATGTTCCGCCTCCTTCGCCGAAGCCAGGTCCCCTTTTGACGGTACACCCGCAGCCGGACGCGGACCTCCCTAATTCAGGCGGACATCGGCTCCGCGTTAGGGGTTCGGTCCGGCGCTCCCGCTGGGTAGTTACGGGGTTCGCTGCCGTCCAGTGCCATGTCTTCGCGCCTGATGATGTCCAGCGCCTCCGGGTCCAGCAGCCTGCGGGTGCCGGACCGTGCGTCCAGGATCCAGAACAGATCCAGTTTGGGTACGACGTCGGTCACCCGGCCCTGGTGGAAAAGCTTGCCGTTGTGCCACGCCTCGATGTAGTCGCCGGCCTGCAGCCGGTCAGTGCCGACCCGTTCGGTCTGGACCGGTCCGGTATGGATCCGGCCAGTGCTGACCCTGCCGCGTCCCGTGTTGTTCCCCTGAGTTCCCATGTGAGCCGCCTCCAACTCGTTGTATCCCCGTAAGGCCAAGCATGCCGTGGCGAGGTTGCCGGGGTGTTTCGCCCGGATGATTTCTCTGTGTCAGTGGGTCGCGGGTCAGGCGTGGGCATGGAGGAACCGCTCGAGGCCGTCTTCTCCCAGGGAGAGCCCGGTGTGGGCGAAGTCCGGGCGGCAGAATTTGTCACGCGAGGTTGGGGGCGGCCCGTGCTCGGTTGCTGCCACGTTGGACGTTGGCGTGGCTGCCACTTCCGGTTGCAGTTCTTTGGGTAAGTGTGGTGGTTCCCAGTCCTGGTGTTCGCTGGTGTAGTGCCGGCCGGACGGTGAGATCCAGCCGGGCGGCTCGTTTTTCGTGGCCGGGGTAGGTCTCCACCCGCTGGTGTGTCTGAGCCGGTGGTGACGGGGACATGGATTTCCCAGGTTCGACACGCCGGTGGTTCCGCCCTGGTGCCAAGGGCGGAGGTGGTCCGCTTCGTTGTCCAGGGAT
>NZ_SIHX01000016.1 GCF_004320525.1 Arthrobacter sp. S39 | reverse complement strand
TCCAGCACGCCGACGGCCACTCCCCCATCCTCGCCGCCACCAACCCGGCAGTAGTCACCTACGACCCCGCCTACGGCTACGAAATGGGCCACATCATCCGCGACGGAATCGAACGGATGTACGGACCGGCCGCAAGCGGCGAAGGAACCGGACCTGCATCCGATAAAAACCTGATGTACTACATCACCGTCTACAACGAGCCGATCACCCAGCCGTCCGAACCCGAGAACCTCGACGTCGAAGGTGTGCTGAAGGGCATCTACCGGGTGTCGGCGTCGGACGTCCAGGGTCCCAAGAGCCAGATCCTGGCGTCCGGTGTCTCAGTGCCCTGGGCGCTGGAAGCGCAGCGGATCCTGGCCGAGGACTGGGGCGTCTCAGCCGACGTCTGGTCCGTCACATCCTGGAACGAACTGCGCCGCGACGGCCTCGCAGCAGAGGAAGACGCGTTCCTGAACCCCGGCGAGCCCGCCAGGATCCCGTTCGTGGCCAGGCAATTGGCCGATGCGCAGGGTCCCATCGTGGCGGTCTCGGATTATATGAAGGCCGTCCCGGACCAGATCCGCCAGTTCCTCCCGAACAAGTTCGCCTCGCTCGGCGCGGACGGCTTCGGCTTCTCCGACACCCGGGCAGCGGCACGCCGGTTCTTCAAGAATGACACCCACTCCATCGTGGTGAAGACGCTGCAGCTGCTGGCGGCGCGGGGCGACGTGGAGGAAGGCGCACCGCAATACGCGATGGACCGCTACAAGCTCCTGGACGTCAACGCCGGCACCACAGGAGGAGCGGGCGGCGACGCCTGAGGTGTCACCGACCAATCACTGACCGGGCGGCTAGGGTGTGGCTATGGGGAACATTTCTGAGACCAGGACCACCGCTGTTGTCCTTGCGGCCGGCGCCGGCAGGCGGCTGGGGAAGGGGCCCAAGGCCCTCCTCCCCTACCGCGGCCGGCCGCTGGTGGAGTCCATCGCAGGAGCACTGCTCGACGGCGGCTGCCGTGAGGTGGTGGTGGTGCTCGGCGCAGGTGCCCCCGACGTCGCGGCCATCGCCGAGCTGGACCGCTACCGGACGGTGGTCAACAACGACTGGCAGTCCGGCATGGGCAGCTCGTTCCTGCTGGGCAACGCCGCGGCGGACCCGCAGGACCATCTGCTGATTGCGCTGGTGGACCAGCCCGGCCTGACCCTCCGGACGGTGGGGCGCCTGCTGGCCGCCCACCGTCCGGGCCGGATCACCGCAGCCGCTTATGGCGACGGCGGTGCCGACGGAACGGTGCGCCGGGGGCATCCGCTGCTCATCGACGTCGGACTCCGGGACGCAGTGGCCGGTACCGTGGCGGGCGACGCCGGCGCACGAGGCTTCCTGCAGGCCCACCCGGAGCTGGTGGATGAGGTGGACTGCAGGGATCAGTCAACCGGGGCGGACATCGACACCCCGGAGCACCTCCACCTGCTCGGCTAAATTCGAAGCGCGAACTGGCACGTAACGACGTCAAAATCGCGATTTGGCGTCATTACCTGCATGTTCGCGCGGGGGTGGGACCTACCAGCGGGGGTGGATGGCCTCGCGGAAGTAGTGGTCGTAGATCCAGCGCACGCCCTCGTCGAATTCGCCGTTAAGGGAAACTCCGGCTGCGGCAGCATTCGCGGTGGCCTGGTCCACGTTCCGTGCGCCGGGAATGACGGTGGTGACGCCGTCCTGGGCGGCGATCCAGGCGATGGCCGCGTGGGGTGTGCCTACGCCGTCCGGGACCAGCTGCTCAAACTCGGCCACGGCCTTCAGCCCCAGCTCGTAGTCCACACCGGAGAAGGTCTCGCCGACGTCGAACGATTCGCCCGTGCGGTTGTAATTGCGGTGGTCGTTCTCGGCGAAGGACGTGTCCTTGGTGTACTTGCCCGTGAGCAGGCCGGAGGCGAGCGGAACGCGGGCGATGATCCCGACGCCTGCCTCCTTAGCCGCGGGCAGGACCTCGTCCAGGGGCTTCAGCCGGAACGCATTGAGGATGATCTGGACGGATGCAGTGCCTTCGTGCCGGATGGCTTCGAGCGCTTCGTCGGTGCGTTCCACGCTGACGCCGTAGTTGCGGATGGCCCCTTCGGAGACCAGGGTGTCCAGCGCGTCGTAGACTTCGGCGCTGCTGTAGACGGACGTGGGCGGGCAGTGCAGCTGGACGAGGTCGAGGCTGTCCGTGCCCAGGTTCTTCCGCGACCGGTCCACCCACTGGCGGAAGTTGGCCAGAGTGTAGTTTTCCGGCTGCTGGTCCATGCGGCGGCCCATTTTGGTGGCCACGGTGATGTCCAGCCCGGGGTTGTCCTTCAGGAACGCGCCGATGGCCTGCTCGCTCTTGCCGTCGCCGTAGACGTCGGCCGTGTCGAAGAGCGTGACGCCGGCTTCCACCGAGGCGGCCAGGATCGCCTGCGCCTGTCCGTCGTCCACGTTGCCCCAGTCAGCACCGAGCTGCCAGGTTCCCAGCCCCACGATCGAGACGTTCCGTCCGGTCTTGCCTAATCTGCGCTGTTCCATCCCCCGACTATATGCAACGCGGGGTCAGATCCGGCCCATCTGAGGCGCTTCTTTGGGCGTTATGTGACCCCGCGATGCTTCCCGGAGGCCGAGGTAAATCTTGTCCCTCGCGATGGGCAGCGAGGCGAAGCGCACTCCGGTGGCGTTCCGGATGGCGTTGGCCAGGGCGGGAGCCACCGGGTTGAAGGGGCTTTCGCTCATCGACTTGGCGCCGAGCGGTCCCAGTTTGTCGTTGGTGTCGGCGAAGTAGACCTCGCTCCGTGGCACGTCGGCGAAGGTGGGGATGTGGTACTGGCGGAGGATGTCCGTGGTGACCCGGCCGGCGTCGTCCACCACCACCTCCTCGTACAGCGCGGCGCCCAGCGCCTGCGCGATCCCGCCCTCGATCTGGCCGCGGCACTGCCGCGGATTGACCACCACGCCGGCGTCGGCGGCCTGGACGCTCTGCAGGATCCGCAGTTCGCCAGTGCCGCGGTTCACCGCGACGCGGAACCCGTGCACGTTGAACGCCACGGACCGTGGCGTGCCGCCCCAGCGTCCTTCGGCGGAAAGTTCGACGCCGGCTTCCGCGGCTTCCTGCGCCAGTTCCGCCAGCGGCACGGGCGTTCCCTCGCACACCACAGTGTCGCCGTCGAGGACGCAGCCGGAGGACTGGACCTGCCGGATCCCGGCGGCGAACGCCCGGATCCGGACGGCGAGTTCCTCGGCGGCGGCAAGGGTCGCCTTCCCTGCCACCACCGTGCCGGCCGAACCGAACGCGCCGGTGTCGTGCTCGATCAGGTCGGTGTCCGACTGCCGCACCGTGACCCGCGCGGCCTCGGTGGACAGCGCGGTGGCCGCCAGCTGGGCGTGCACCGTGGTGGTGCCGTTGCCGAACTCGGCCGTGCCGACGTCGGCCTGGTACGTTCCGTCCGGCAGGAGCCGGACCTTCGAATGGGCGAAGTGGCCGCGCGGCGGCACCGTGTCGATCATCGACAGCGCGGTGCCCTCGCCAGTGACCCAATCCGGGCCGAGGTCATCAAGCCCGGCGGCACGGTACCGCTCGGCGCCGCGGTCCAGGGCGTCCCGGACCAGGCCGGTGCACTGGTCCAGGCCGTAACTGCCGTAGTGGACGTCTTCTTCCGGCTCGGGATGGGTGGACAGCATGTCGTCCCCCTCGCGCACCATGTTCCGGCGGCGGAACTCCAAGGGATCCATGCCGATCCCAATGGCCAGTTCATCCATGGCCGACTCGATCGCGAAAATCATCTGGCTCAAGCCGTAGCCGCGGAAGGCACCGGAGGGGACAGTGTTCGTGTAGACAGCCTGGGCGTCCACCTTTTTGTTGTCGCATTTGTAGACAGCCAGGGACTCACCGCACCCATGGAACATCACGCCCGGACCGTGGTTGCCATAGGCGCCGGTGTTGGTCAGGACGTCCAGCTTCAGCGCGGTCAGCCGTCCGTCGGCACTGGCGCCGGCCTTGAGCTTGATGGTGAACGGATGCCGGGTGGTGGTGGCGGTGAACTGCTCCGTCCGAGTCAGTTCGAGCTGGACAGGCCGGCCCAGTTTCAGGGCGGCGAGCGCCACGATGTCCTCTGTCAGCACCTCCTGCTTGCCGCCGAAGCCGCCGCCCACGCGGCCGGCCACCACGTGGACCTGCTCCTCGGAGAGACCGAAGACCCGACACAGCGTGCGGCGGACCAGGAAGGGAACCTGGCTGGAGGTGCGGACCTGCAGCCGTCCGTCGCTGTCCACCGAGGCGATGGAGGCATGGGTCTCCAATGCGACGTGCTGGACGCGCTGGGTCTGGTAGGTCTGCTCATGGACGAAGCTCGCGGCCGCGAAGCCCTCCTCCACGCTGCCCAGTTCCGAGTGGAGTTCGGCCACGACGTTTTGCTCCGGCCGGGCAATCCGGGCAGCGTGGGCGTCCTTCTCCCCGTGCAGCGTGGGCGCGCCGGGACGGATGGCATCCTGCGGAGTGAACACAGCGTCGAGGATTTTGTACTCCACGGCGAGTGCCCGGACGCCCAGTTCGGCTGCCTGAACGGAGTCAGCGACGACGGCGGCGACCCTCTGGCCGCGGAACCGCACCACGTCGTCCAGCACGCGGGTGTCGTCGGGGTCGTCCGTGTACAGCTCATGCTGGGCGGTGGAAAACAGCGATGCAGGGGCATCCTCGTGCGTGAACACCGCCACGACTCCGGGCACTTTGAGTGCTGCTTCGGTGTTGATGCTGAGGACGCGGGCGTGGGCGTGCGGCGAGCGCAGGAGCTTCAGGTGCAGCAGCCCGGGCAGCTGGTCTGCGGGAACATCCAGGGTGTAGCGGGCTGTGCCCGTGACGATGGCACGGCTGGCGGGGGCGGGGACGTCGTCGCCCATCCCCCCGGGCCGCGGTTCGGGCTGGCCCTCGCCCGCGATTCCGGAACCCGGTCCGGCCGGATCCGGGTGGCCGGCGTGCCCGCAGACGGCGTCCTCGATGGCGCGGTAGCCCGTGCAGCGGCACAGGTTGCCCTTGAGGCTGCGGGGCAGGTTCTCCTTCTGTTCGTCGGTGAACGTCGCAGCGGTCATCAGCATGCCTGCGGTGCAGAAACCGCACTGGAAGCCCTGCCGCTCCAGGAACTGCTGCTGGACAGGATGCAGATCCCCGCTGGCTGCGCCGGACTTCCCGGCCAGCCCTTCGATGGTGGTGACGGCGTGCCCCTCGGCCCGGACGGCCGGGTAGATGCAGCTGTGGACGGGAGTGCCGTCCACGTGCACGGTGCAGGCACCGCAGTCGCCGCCGTCACAGCCCTTCTTAACGCCCAGGTTGCCCTGCTCCCGAAGGAACGTCCGCAGGCACTGCCCGGGGCGCGGCCCGGCTTCCGCCGGAATGCCGTTGATCTCGATGGCCATTCGTCAGGCCCCTTCCTGCTGTGGGATGTGCCGGGGCGCGGGCGAACTGCGCACCTGCGGCGGCCAGAAGTCGCCGGACACGACTGCTCCGTCTTCGGAGCCGGCGAGCTCGGCGCGGATCTCCTCCGCCAGGCGGTAGGTCATGTCCTGCCGCCAGGCCGTCAGCCCGTGGATGTCGTTGTGGTAGAGGTTATGGGGAATGGCGTCGTCCAGTGCTGCGGCCAGTTCCGCTGCGCCCGGCAGGTGCCGGAAGCGCAGCTGCACGGGCCGTTTGGTCGCTGCGGTGACGGTCAGTATCAGTGATGTGCCGCCGTCGAGCCTTCCGATCAGCAGGACGCCGGAGCGTCCCAGGTTGCTCAGCGACAGGCGGCGGAACGCCACGCGGGAGGAAAGGGCCGACGCCGGGAGGTGGATGCTGCGCAGCAGCTCACCGGGTGCCAGGCAGTTTGTCCCGTCCCCGGTGACGAAGTCGGCCACGGGGACGGTGCGGGTCATGCCGCCGGGGCCAAGGATGGTGGCCACGGCGTCGAGCCCTGCGCAGAGCGAGGTCATGGGTCCTGCCGGGAGTGCGGTGCAGATGTTGCCGCCCACCGTGGACATGTTCCAGACCTTGAAGGACGCCACGAAGGAGTCGCAGCTGGGCCGGACGAGGTCCAGCCCGGGCCAGCCGCGCCGGGATAGGTCCGTGGATTCCGGGAGGGCGTAGAGTTCCGCGACCGTGCAGGTTGCGGCCAGTTCGATACCGTCGTCGGTGACCGTGACGGGGGTCCAGCCGGCGGAGCCCAGGTCCAGGAGGCGTTTGAGCGGTTCGGGGCCGAAGGCGTAGCTTCCGTAGGAGAAGAGGACGGTGCCGCCCGCCAGCCAGGCGTCGCCGTCGCGCCAGTCGGCCGGGTCCGTGGTGCGGACCACCGCCTCGATGGTGTTCATGTCCATGCGATCTCCTGCTGGCTGATGATGGTGGGCGCCGCCTGCGCGGCGGTCTGGTGGATGGGTCCGGAGGTTTCCCGGAGCGGCGCGCATGAGGACTTCCGGCTGCGGGAGGCGATGAGCTCCGCGGTGACGGAGACGGCCACTTCGGCCGGGGTTACGGCGCCAAGGTCCAGCCCGATCGGCGAGTGCAGCTCCGCGATCTTTTCGGGCCGCACGCCGATGTCGAGGAGGTCATCCACCCGCTGGAGGTGGCTGCGGCGCGACCCCATGGCGCCCACGTAGGCAAGGTCCAGGGCCAGCGCCGTCTCCAGCAGCGGGATATCGAACTTGGGATCGTGGCTCAGGACGCAAACGACGGTGCGCGGGTCGAGCCGGCCCGCGGCCGCCTGGGCTGCAAGGTATCGGTGCGGCCATTCCGTGACGACGTCGTCGGCGCAGGCGAAGCGTGCCTGGCCGGCGAAGGCGGGGCGGGCGTCCACCAGGGTCACCCGGTAGCCCAGCAGTTTTCCGGCCGGCACCAGGGCGGCGCCGAAGTCATTGGCACCAAACACCAGCATGCGGGGCGGGGCGAGCCGGGTTTCCACGAGGAGGGTGACGGGTTCGCCCGCATCGTCCGGCGTTGCCGCATCGGGACCGGTGGGGCACGTGCCCGGCGAGGCCATAGTGACGACGCCGGAGCCGCCGCTGCGGAGGAATGACTCGAGCTGCGCCACGCCCGTGTGGGCCACAACAGTGTGGTCCCCGCCGGCGTGCAGCAGCGCGGCGGCTTCCGGGGACCCGGCCACGCTGAACGTGGCCGGGTCCGGAATCACGACGGCGCCGCTGCCGCCGGCATCCAGCCGGCGGACCAGTGCTACGGGCTCCCCCGGCGGGACGGTGGCGAGCTGCCCCACGGCTTCCCGCAGGCTGCGGCCGGCAGGCTCGATGTGGATCCCAAGTTCACCGCCGCAGGTGAGTCCGGCGGCGAACGCGTCCGCGGCACTGTAGCCGAAGGTCCCGTGGCGGGTGCCGCCGTCGTGCATTGCGTCCAGGGCAAGCGCCACCACGGCGCCTTCCACACAACCACCGGACAGGCTGCCCAGGACGGCCCCGGACTCGGCCACCAGCATGGACGTGCCCACCGGCCGCGGCACCGAACCGGTCGCCGCAACAACGGTGGCCACGGCATACCGCTCTCCGGCCACGGCAGGCGGCCATGAACTGAGCGAAGGTATCAGGTCGAGCATGGCGGCACTCCTTCATCCGGCGCGGCGGTGGTTTCCATATTGTCGTTCCTATCGGGGGCCGGACCAAGCACCGGTCCGGCGGTTGTGCAGTGAAATGCGGTCAGGCGCCCAGCAGCAGGTTGATCGGTCCGCGGGCGAAGTACACCAGGAAGCCGGCGCTGACCACCCACATGAGCGGATGGATCTTCTTCGCCTTCCCGGACGCCGCGCCGATGATCGCCCAGGACACAAAGCCCACGCCGATGCCGTTGGCGATCGAGTAGCTCAGCGGCATGGTCACGATGGTGAGGAAGGCCGGCAGTGCCACGGAGAACTTGCTGAACTTGATCTCGCGGATCTGCGCCATCATCATCGCGCCCACCACCACCAGGGCTGCGGCTGCCACCTCCAGCGGGACAACGCTGGTCAGCGGGGTGAGGAACATGGAGCCCAGGAACAGCACGCCGGTGACCACCGACGCCAGGCCGGTGCGGGCGCCTTCGCCGATCCCGGCCGCGGAGTCGATATATACGGTGTTGGAGGAGCCCGACGTGGCACCGCCTGCCACAGCCCCGAAGCCTTCGACGATGAAGGCTGCCTTGAGCCGCGGGAACGTGCCGTCCTTGTGGGCCACTCCGGCGCTCTTGGCCAGGCCCGTCATGGTGCCCATCGCGTCGAAGAAGTTGGTGAAGACCAGCGTGAACACCAGCATGGTGGCGGCGAGCCCGCCGATCCGGCCGAAGGCGCCGAACATGTCGAACTGTCCCACCAGGCCCAGGTCCGGGGCGGACACGAGCTGGCCGGAAAGGACCGGGGTGTTCAGGTGCCAGCCGCCGGGGTTGGTGGCGCTGGCGGGGCCGATCTTGAGGAAGGCTTCGACGACGGCGGCCAGTACTGTGGTGGCCACGATGCCGATCAGTAGGCCGCCCTGGACTTTGCGGGCCACGAGGATGCCCATGGCCAGCAGGCCCACCACAAACACCAGGGTGGGGATGGAGGTGATGGAGCCGCCGTCGCCCAGCTGCACAGGCGGGCCGGCCACCGTGGCGCGGATGAAGCCGGAGTCCACAAACCCGATGAAGGCGATGAACAGGCCGATACCCACCGTGATGGCGGCTTTAAGTTCCTTGGGGACGGCCCGGAAGATGGCGGTACGCGCCCCGGTGATGCCGAACAGGACAATGAGGACGCCGTTGATGACCACCAGCCCCATGGCCTCGGCCCAGGTGACTTCCTGGATGACCGAGACGGCGAGGAAGGAGTTGATGCCCAGCCCGGCGGCCAGGCCGAACGGGAGGTTGGCGACGAGGCCGAACAGGATGGTCATGACGCCGGCCGTCAGCCCGGTGACTGCTCCCACCTGGGCGGCGGAGAGCCAGCCGCCGGCGACGTCGGTAGGCGCGTTGTCCGCCGCGAAGCCGCCCAGGATCAGCGGGTTCAGGATCACGATGTAGGCCATGGTGAAGAAGGTGACCAGCCCGCCGCGGAACTCGCGGACGATGGTCGAGCCGCGCTCGGTGATCTGGAAGAAGCGGTCCAGGGCTTTCGACGCCGGCGACTTGGGGCTGTTGGGCCCTTGCGTTGGAGCGGGGGCAGTTGCAGTGTGTGCCGCAGTGCGGGCGGGCTTCGGAGCCGAATGCTCCTCGTGGGAATGATCCAGGATGGTCATGTCTGCCACCGGGCCCTAGTAGTCAATCCTGGATTCGAGCGTGTTCCAGGTGTTGAACGGCTCCAGCGGCGTAGGCGCCTGGGGATCGTCCAACGTGAGTTTTGCCACCGGCATCAGGGAATCCCTGTCCCGGTTCTCGAAGTATTCGTAGAAGACAGCGTCGTCGAAACCGACGGAGGCGGCGTCATGGCGGTCGGCGGCGAAGACGACCCGCTGGACGCGGGCCCAGAGTGCGGAGGCCAGGCACATGGGGCATGGTTCGCAGCTCGTGTAGAGGACTGCGCCGGTGAGATCGAACGTTCCCAGTTCCCGGCAGGCGTTTCGGATCGCGGTGACCTCGGCGTGCGCGGTGGGATCGTTGTCGGCGGTGACGCGGTTGACGCCGTCGAACGTCTGGCCATCAGCCGTGACGATCATGGCCCCGAACGGGCCCCCGCTGTTCAGGACGTTGGCCGTGGCCAACTGGATGGATCGGGCCAAATACTGTTCGGCCGTGACGGTGGTACTCATGATGCGACTCCCTTTGCTTGGAAGCCGGTATCCCGTTGCGGGACCAGTAGAACCAGATGCGACGGTTACCAGGCTTCAGCATGTGCTGTGAAGGTTAAGTTGCGCCTGGTAGATAGCTTCCCGAAGTCCGGGTGCCCGCCTTTGGCAAGTTCGAGATTAGCACCACGGTGTGGCCTGCGCCATAGTTTTCTGGAAATTTAATTTCGCAATGTGAAATCCATGTTTCCTGGGCTTAACGCCCGGCAGTCACATTTGGCGGCCACCTGTTGCCTCATTGACGGGCTGCCCGCGGCGCCCCTACGCTGATCCCCAACCGCAGCTGCCCGCAGCCGCGGCCACCTGGATCAGCAGACAGGGCTTCACTGAGCTGGCATCGCCATATTGACCCTTCCAGCCAAAGGAATCCCATGAACGCTATCCCCACTCACAGCACAGCCACCCGGCTCTGGATCAGGAACCCCCAGGCCGCCTTTACCGCCAATACACTGGACGCCTCGGGCGGCCTGGTGGTCAGCGGGGGCGTCATCGTGGAGGTCCTTGCCGCGGGCCAGCAGCCTTCGGCACCGTGCGAGTCAACGTTCGACGCCGGCAACCACGTCCTGCTGCCCGGCCTGATCAACACACACCACCACTTCTACCAGACCCTCACCCGCGCCTGGGGCCCGGTGGCGAACGCCCCGCTGTTCCCGTGGCTGCAGAACCTGTATCCGGTGTGGGCGCGTCTCACGCCGAAGGACCTGGAACTGGCCACCACCGTTGCGCTGGCCGAACTCCTGCTCTCCGGCTGCACCACTGCGGCGGACCACCACTACCTTTTCCCGGACGGCCTGGAAAACGCGATCGACGTGGAGGTGGAGGTGGTCCGCCGGCTCGGGATGCGGGCCACCCTGACGCGCGGCTCCATGACGCTGGGAACGGACGACGGCGGCCTGCCGCCGCAGTCAACGGTGCAGGCTCCGGAAGTGGTGCTGGCGGACAGCGAACGGCTGATCGGCCAGTACCACGAGCGCGGCGACGATGCAGTCATCCAGATTGCGCTGGCCCCCTGTTCGCCGTTCTCGGTGACCAAGGAGATCATGGCCGAAAGCGCCCTGATGGCCGAGCGGCTGGACGTCAGGCTGCACACCCACCTGGCCGAAACGCTGGACGAAGAAGACTTCTGCCGGGAGATGTTTGGCCTGCGCACCGTTGACTACCTGGACAGCGTGGGCTGGCTGACGGACCGCACCTGGCTGGGCCACGGCATCCACTTCAGCGACGCCGAGATCGCCCGGCTGGGAGCCGCGGGCACCGCCGTCGCGCATTGCCCCACCTCCAACATGCGGCTGGCGTCCGGCACTGCGCGCGTCCTGGAACTGGAGGACGCGGGAGTTCCGGTGGGGCTGGGAGTGGACGGATCGGCGTCGAACGATGCGTCCAACATGATCCTGGAGGCCCGGCAGGCGCTGTACCTGCAGCGGCTCCGGTACGGGGCTGACGTCCCGGTGGAGCGGGCGCTTGGCTGGGCGACCCGGGGCTCGGCGGCCGTCCTGGGCCGCCCCGGACTGGGGCAGCTGGCGCCCGGTATGCAGGCGGACCTGGCCATGTTCCGGCTGGACGACCTGCGCTTCTCCGGCAGCCACGATCCCATCGCCGCACTCCTCCTGTGCGCCGCGGACCGGGCCGACCGTGTCATGGTGGGCGGCGAATGGCGGGTGGTGGACGGGCAGATTCCGGGGCTCGACGTTGCCGGGCTCATCGCGGAGCACTCCGCCGCAGCGCGCCGGCTGGTGAACGGGTAGGGCTGGGTCCGCCGTTTCGACGGTTCCCTGCACACACGATGTTCGGTCACGTCGAGCGTGCAGGGAACCGTCAGAACGGGGCCGATGCATGAGGTCTGGCCGGGACATCTGATCGTTGCTAGCGTGGCGGCATGAGCCCGTCCAAGACCCCGGCCGAGATCCTCACCATTGACGGCACAGAGGTGCGCATCTCGAGTCCGGACAAGGTGGTGTTCCCCGGGCCCGGGCTGACCAAGCTTGACCTCGTCCGCTACTACCTCGCCGTCGCGGATGGGGCGCTCCGCGGTGCCGGCGGCCGGCCCATGGTGCTCAAGCGCTTCCCGAAGGGCATCGACGCCGAGCCGTTCTTCCAGAAGCGGGTGCCCGAAAACCACCCCGGCTTCATTGATACAACAACGCTGCACTACGCGTCGGGGACGTCGGCCGAGGAGGCCGTCATCCGCGATGCTGCGGGCCTGGCGTGGGTGGTGAACCTTGGCTGCCTCGACCTCAACCCGCATCCGGTACGCGCCGAGGACCTCGAGCACCCCGACGAACTCCGGGTGGACCTCGATCCGATGCCGGGAGTCAGCTGGTCACAGATCGTCGACGTCGCCTATGTCGCGCGGGAGGTGCTCGACGACGTGGGGCTGGTGGGGTGGCCAAAGACGAGCGGGTCGAGGGGACTCCACATCCTGGTGCGCATCGCGCCGCAATGGTCGTACCGCGACGTGCGGCTCGCCGCCGAGACACTCGCCCGCGAAGTCGAAAACCGCGCCCCTGGCCTCGCCACCGCGCGGTGGTGGAAGGAGGAGCGCGGCGAAAGTGTCTTCGTCGACTTCAACCAGAACGCCAAGGACCGCACCGTGGCATCCGCGTACTCGATCCGGGCCCTGCCGGATGCCCGGGTCTCGACCCCGCTCACCTGGGACGAGGTCCGCTCCACGCGGCCGGAACAGTTCACGGTGCGCACCGTGCCCGGGCGCTTTGCCGCCATGGGCGACCCGCACGCCGGGATCGACGACGCGGTTGGCTCTCTCGACGGGCTCCTGGCCCTGGCGGCGAAGCTCGGCCCTGCCGAGAAGCCGCCCCGCGGCGGCGACGGCTCCGGCCGCCGCCAGTCACTGATGCCGCTCATCGAGGTGGCCCGCACCAGGACCAAACCCGAGGCGCTCGCCGCGCTCGACGAGTGGAAGACCCGGCATGCCGGCGTCGTACCGGCCCTGCACCCGGCCGACGTGCTCGTGGACGGAATGCGCGGATCGAGCTCACTCTGGTACCGGGTGCGGGTCAACCTGCAGCACGTGCCCGAAGCGGACCGCCCGCCGCAGGAGGAGCTGATCTCCGACTACGACCCCTGGGCCGGCAGGGAGTGGCCGGGACGGCCCGTGTCCTGACGCCCGCGACCGAGGCTGGCGACGCACAAAACGCCCCGCGACGCGCAAAAGGCCTGGCGACACCCGAATTCCGAATTCGGGTGTCCCCAGGCCTTTTACGTGTCCTCAGCGAAGATGCGTGTCGTCAGCTCCGGAAGCCCGGCAGGGCATGGACCCAGCGCGAGAAGCGGCCGGGGACGTGCTCCCGGTCTGCGGGCAGATAGAAGTCCGGATCCGTTCCGCCTCCAAGGGGGAGGTAGAACTCCTGGACTGAGGGTGCCGCCGTTTGTGCCGGTGCAACCGGCGTTGTGTCCTGCTGGTACATCTGATCCTCCTCCGAGGTGGTTGGTGATGCTTCATGGATTCCGCAAAGTGGAAAAGAACTTTTGCTATGTGAAATAGCGTAGACGGCCATCTCCTAGTTCGTCAACGGTCTGGAGCGCAGTCAGTCACAAACTGATTTTTCAGATTGTGATGTACACCACCGCGCCGCTGGGCTATTCTGGGAACCAACTCGTGGCGCAAGTCACGTAACCTGGGAGCAGCAGGCAGGGTCGTAATGAGCTGGCATCAATCGATGTCGGCTCATTTTTTGTTGGGCCGACGGTACTAGAAACGCGTGGGAAACGCGCGCTTAATTTCTATGTGGGACCTTGTCCCGCATACCTGAAGTTGGGAATCTGACCATGAGCAGCAACATCATCCTCGGCCACAACCAGTACGGAAAGGCCGAAGTCCGGGTCGTCAAGATCACCCGCGACACCGACCGCCACGAGATCGAAGACCTGAACGTCACCTCGCAGCTGCGTGGCGACTTCGAGGCCGCACACCTCGAGGGCGACAACGCCCACGTGGTGGCCACTGACACCCAGAAGAACACCATTTACGCGCTTGCCCGCGCCGGAGTCGGCTCGCCCGAAGCCTTCCTCCTGCGCCTCGGCGAACACTTCACCTCCAGCTTCGACTGGGTCACCGGCGGCCGCTGGGAAGCCGAGTCCTACAGCTGGGACCGGATCCAGGCCCACGGCAGCGAACACGACCACTCGTTCGTACGCAACGGCCAGGAAGTCCGCACCGCCGTCCTGGTCCGCGACGGCGCCACCGCGCACCTGATCTCCGGGCTCAAGGACCTCACCGTCCTGAAGTCCACCCAGTCCGGCTTTGTGGGCTACCCCAAGGACAAATACACCACGCTCCCTGAAACCACGGACCGCATCCTGGCCACCGACGTTTCCGCCCGCTGGCGCTTCAAGACCGGGACTGACTTCAGCACCCTGGACTTCAACAAGAGCTACGAGGACATCAAGGGCCTCCTGCTCGAAGGCTTCACGGAGAAGTACTCCCACGCCCTGCAGCAGACGCTGTTCGACATGGGCACCAAGGTCCTGGAAGCCCACAGCGAGATCGACGAAATCAAGTTCTCCATGCCCAACAAGCACCACTTCCTGGTGGACCTCTCGCCGTTCGGCCTGGACAACCCCAACGAGGTCTTCTTCGCGGCCGACCGCCCGTACGGCCTGATCGAGGCCACGGTCCAGCGCGACGACGCCACCCCGGCGGACATCGCCTGGTCCGGCATCGCCGGCTTCTGCTAGACCAGTCGCGGTGATTGGGCCTGTCGGGATCCGCGGATCTCGACAGGCTCGGCCACCGGTGATCGAGCCCGTCGCGAAATCCACCGGGCACGTCGCCGCGCTTTTAGCCAGACCACGTTAGCCAGACAAAGACGTCTGCCATGAACCAGAAAGTCTGCCGTGAACTTCAAAAAACCCAACCTGGCCGCCAAGACCGGCCGCCAGCCCTCTGACCGTCCCGAAGACCAGCGCCTCTCCATTGGCAGCAGCTTCGCCTACGGTTTCCAGCACGTCCTCACCATGTACGGCGGCATCATCGCCCCGCCGCTGATCATCGGCGCCGCGGCCGGCATGTCCTCCCAGGACATCGGCCTGCTGATCGCCGCCTGCCTCTTTGTGGGCGGCCTGGCCACCATCCTCCAGACCGTGGGCATCCCGTTCTTCGGCTCCAAACTGCCGCTCGTCCAGGGCGTCTCCTTTGCCGGCGTCTCCACCATGGTGGCCATCGTCCACGGCGGCGGGGGGATCCAGTCCGTCTTCGGCTCGGTGATCGTTGCCTCGCTGATCGGCCTGGCCATCACGCCGCTGTTCTCCAAGATCATCCGGTTCTTCCCGCCGGTGGTCACCGGCACCGTCATCACCACGATCGGCCTGACGCTGATGCCGGTGGCCGCCAACTGGGCCATGGGCGGCAACAGCAAGGCCCCCAACTACGGCAGCATGGCCAACATCGGCCTGGCCGCAGCGACCATGGGCATCGTGCTGCTGCTCAGCAAGGTGGGCAGTGCCACCATCTCGCGGCTGTCCATCCTGCTGGCCATGATCATCGGCACGGCCATCGCGTTCGTCACCGGCATGGCCGATTTCTCCAAGGTGGCACAGGGCGAAATCGTCGCGTTCCCCACGCCGTTCGCCTTCGGCCCGCCCACGTTCCACATCGCGGCCATCATCTCCATGCTGATCGTCATCCTGGTGACCCTGACCGAGACCTCGGCGGACATCATCGCCGTCGGCGAGATCGTGGGGACCAAGGTTGACTCCCGGCGCATCGGCGACGGCCTGCGCGCAGACATGCTCTCCAGCGCCATCTCGCCGCTCTTCGGTTCCTTCACGCAGAGCGCCTTCGCCCAGAACGTCGGACTGGTGGCCATCACCGGCATCAAGAGCCGCTTCGTAGTGTCCGCCGGCGGCGTCATCCTGGTGGTCCTCGGGCTGCTGCCCGTGCTGGGCCGGGTAGTCGCAGCGGTGCCCACGCCCGTCCTGGGCGGCGCCGGCGTCGTACTCTTTGGAACCGTGGCCGCGAGCGGCATCCGCACGCTGTCCAAGGTTGAGTACCGGAACAACATGAACCTGATCATCGTGGCGGCGTCCATCGGCTTCGGCATGATCCCGATCGCCGCACCGGCCTTCTACGACCAGTTCCCGTCCTGGTTCAGCACCATCTTCCACTCCGGCATCAGCTCCGCGGCCGTGATGGCCATCGCGCTGAACCTGCTCTTCAACCACCTGAAGGCAGGGAACTCGGAGAACCAGTCGGTGTTTGTGGCCGGCACCGGACGCGTGGTCCGCGAGGAGGACCTCAAGTGCCTGGCCGACGGCGACCGCTACGAAGGCGGCAAGCTGATCGACTGCGACGGCAAGGAAGTCCCGGTGGAGTCGTCGTCGAAGTCTGACCACTAGCCTCCCCCACTACCCAAAGCGCGAACTGGCAGCAAATGCCCTCAAATGAAGAATTTGAGGGCATTAGCTGCCAGTTCGCGCCGGGTGCGGTTGGAACTATAGGGAACGACGACGGCGGGACGCGCCGGGTGCCGTTGGGCTCAGTTGCGGTTGAGCTCGTCCGAGATCGCCTGGGCTGCCTCGCGCAGCATGGGGACGGCGCGTTCACCGAAGGACTGGTCCACGCGGGATACCGGCCCGGACACGGAGATGGCCGTTGGCGTAGGCGCGTTGGGCACGGCCATGGCGAAGCAGCGCACGCCCAGCTCCTGCTCTTCCTCATCGATGGAGTAGCCGCGTTCCCGGATCCTGCCCAGGTCCGCCAGCAGGGACTCAATGTCGCCGATGCTCTTGGACGTGGGCGTCGGCATGCCGGTGCGGGCCACGATGCCGCGGACCACGTCGTCGTCGAGCTGGGCCAGGATGGCCTTACCCACTCCTGTGTCATGCGTGTGGGCGCGGCGGCCCACCTCGGTGAACATGCGCATGGAGTGCAGGGACGGGACCTGGGCCACGTAGATGACCATGTCCGAGTCGAGCACCGCCATGTTGGAGGTCTCCCCCAGCCGGTCCACCAGCGTCTTCAGCTGCGGCCGGGCCACGGCGCCCAGCTGCTTGTTGGCGCCTTCGCCGAGCCGGATGAGCCGCGGGCCCAGCGCATACCGGCGGTTGGGCAGCTGGCGGATGTACCCCAGCGTGACCAGGGTGCGCAGCAGCCGGTGGATGGTGGGAAGGGGCAGATCTGTGGAGGACGAGAGTTCGCTGAGCGTTACTTCCCCGCCGGCATCCGTGATCAGTTCCAAGAGTTCGAAGACGCGCTCTACGGACTGCACGCCGCCCGAGGCTTTTTCAGCCATGTACCAGTCTCCTGAGGACTCGATTTCCGACAACTCTTATCCGCATCGTGAAAAGAATTGCCCTAGAACTCCCAAGATACATCACGGCCACACGCCAGTCGACGAACCACGCAGGCTTGTATTTCCACAAAGTAGATAATAATATCCATAATACGAAAACATTTAGATCAGCAACGAGCCCGGCTACGGGCCTAACAGGAGGACATTCAATGGCGAACCCGAGCCCCGGAAATTCGATCACCCTGCGCGTGGAAGCACCGTCAAGCTTCTCCGCAACCAGCGAACTGGCCGCAGCCGTCGGAGCAGCCGGCGCGGCCATCACCGCCCTGGACGTCACCGAGTCCCACCACGAAACCCTGGTTGTGGACGTCACCTGCAACACCACCGACGACGAACACGCCGCCCGCGTCAAGGACGCCCTCAACGCGCTCGACGGCGTCAAAGTCCAGCATGTCTCCGACCGCACCTTCCTGATGCACCTCGGCGGCAAGCTTGAAGTCGTCCCGAAAGTAGCCCTGCGCAACCGCGACGACCTCTCCCGCGCCTACACTCCCGGCGTCGCCCGCGTCTGCCTGGCCATCGCTGAGGACCCGGCCGCGGCCCGGAACCTCACCGTCAAGCGGAACACCATCGCCGTACTCACCGACGGCTCCGCGGTGCTGGGCCTGGGCAACATCGGCCCCGCCGCTGCCCTGCCCGTCATGGAGGGCAAGGCCGCCCTGTTCAAGCAGTTCGCCAACGTGGACGCCTGGCCGGTCTGCCTGGACACCCAGGACACCGAAGAGATCATCATGATCGCCAAGGCCATGGCCCCGGTCTACGGCGGCATCAACCTTGAGGACATCGCAGCGCCGCGCTGCTTTGAAATCGAGAAGCGCCTCCGCGACGAACTCGACATCCCCGTGTTCCACGACGACCAGCACGGCACGGCCATCGTCACCCTGGCCGCCCTGGTCAACGCGCTCCGCGTCGTCGGCAAGAAGCTCGATGAGGTCCGCATTGTGGTTTCCGGCGTCGGCGCTGCCGGCTCCGCCATCATCCAACTGCTCAAGGCCCAGGGCGCCCGGCACATCGTTGCTGCCGGCCGTTCCGGCGCCATCCACTCAGGCGAACAGTACAACGACGAACACCGCGCCTGGATTGCCGCGAACACCAACGAGGAAGGCTTCGCCGGCACCCTGCACGAGGCCCTCAAGGGAGCGGACGTGTTCATCGGCGTCAGCGCCCCGCACGTGATCGGCGAAGAGCAGGTTGCCTCGATGGCCGACAAAGCGATCGTCTTCGCAATGGCCAACCCGACGCCGGAAATCGACCCGTCCATCGCGTCCAAGTACGCGGCCGTCGTTGCCACCGGACGCAGCGACTTCCCCAACCAGATCAACAACGTCCTGGCGTTCCCCGGCTTCTTCCGCGGGCTCCTGGACGCCGGGGCGTCCGACATCACGCCGGAGATGCTGGTTGCCGCCGCAGAGGCTATCGCCAACCGGGTGGCTGATGATGAACTGAATGCCAGTTACATTATCCCCAGCGTCTTCGATCCCCACGTCGCCTCCGACGTCGCTTCCGCCGTAGCAGCGGCAGCGCACGCGGCGGCGGCAACCGCAGCAGCCAGCACGGCCACGGATGCAGCAGGGGCTTCAGCTGACACTGAAGCCGCCGCCTTCGCCAACGCCTGATTCGCAGCCAACGAAAGGACCAGAAATGGCCATCACAGTCACAGACCCCCGGCCGATCGAACGCGCGGAGGAGATCCTTACCCCCAAGGCGCTGGCGTTCCTGGAGGAACTCCACAAACGCTTCGCCGGCACCCGCAACGAGCTCCTCGCCGCCCGCGGCGTCAAGCGCCAGCGGGTAGCGGACACCGGCAAGCTGGACTTCCTGCCGGAAACCCAGGACGTGCGCGACGGCGACTGGAAAGTTGCGGAGGCCCCTGCGGCCCTGCAGGACCGCCGCGTTGAAATGACCGGCCCGGCGAGCCCGGCCAAAATGGCCATCAACGCCCTGAACTCCGGCGCCAAGGTGTGGCTGGCCGACCTTGAGGACGCCAGCACGCCCACCTGGGGCAACGTCATCGACTCCATCCTGAACCTCCGTGACGCCGCCCAGGGAACCCTGAGCTACACCTCCGCCGAAGGCAAGGAATACAAGCTCCGCACCGACGCGCCGCTGGCCGTTGTGGTGGCCCGCCCGCGCGGCTGGCACATGCCGGAAAAGCACCTGCTGATCGACGGCGAACCTGCCGTGGGTGCGCTGGTGGACTTCGGACTGCACTTCTACCACGTGGCCAAGCAGCTGGTCCTCAACGGCCACGGCCCGTACTACTACCTGCCCAAGATGGAAAGCCACCTCGAGGCCCGGCTCTGGAACGACGTCTTCGTCTTCGCCCAGGACTTCCTGGGACTGGGCCAGGGAACGGTCCGCGCCACGGTGCTGATCGAGACGATCCCGGCTGCGTTCGAGATGGACGAGATCCTGTACGAACTGCGGGACCACGCCTCGGGCCTGAACGCCGGCCGCTGGGACTACCTGTTCAGCATCATCAAGTACTTCCGCGACGCCGGCGAGGAATTTGTCCTTCCGGACCGGGCCTCGGTGGTCATGACCGCACCGTTCATGCGCGCCTACACCGAACTGCTCGTCAAGACCTGCCACCAGCGCGGCGCATTCGCCATGGGTGGCATGGCAGCCGTCATCCCCAACCGCAGGCACCCCGAGGTCACCGAGGCGGCCTTCGCCAAGGTCCGCGCTGACAAGACCCGCGAAGCGAACGACGGGTTCGACGGCTCCTGGGTGGCCCACCCGGACCTGGTCCCCACCTGCCGCGAGGTGTTCGACGCCGTCCTGGGCGAGCGCCCCAACCAGCTGGACAAGCAGCGCCCCGAGGTTTCGGTGACCGCTGACCAGCTGCTGGACATCGCTTCCGCGGACGGCCAGGTCACCGAAGGCGGGCTGCGGCTGAACCTGTACGTCGCCGTTGCCTACACCGCGGTGTGGCTGTCGGGCAACGGTGCCGTGGCCATCCACAACCTGATGGAGGACGCCGCCACCGCGGAGATCTCCCGCTCGCAGGTGTGGCAGCAGATCCGCAACAAGTCAGTCCTCGCCGACACCGGAAACACTGTCACGCGGGAACTGGTGGAGCGGATCCTGGGCGAGGAAACGGAACGGCTCCGCACCGAATTCGGTGACGAGGCCTTCCGCCGCTACTACAAGCCGGCCAGCGACCTGATCGCGGACATCTGCCTGTCCGAGGACTACACGGACTTCCTCACCACCCCGGCCTACGAACTGGTGGGCTGAGCGATGGCGGTCTCCCCCACGCCGTCGCTCTCCGCGGCGGACACCGCCCACATCGACGCCCAGCTGGCCGCCACCGACCGGCTGCTGGACCGGAACTACCCGGGCGACGACGGCTCACGCCAGCCCGTCCACACCGTCTATATCCCCGCGGACCGGTTCACGCCGTCGTTCGCTGCCGACTGGGGCGCCCAGGCGCTCACGACGGCGGCGGCGCACGGCGGCCTGGAACGGCTGGGCCGGCTGCTGGGCCAGGACGCCGAACTCGCCGGGGCAGTAGCGCCGCGGGTCCAGGCGAAGCTCGAAAGCGAACCGGTCGAGGACCTCCGACTCGACTTCGAGGACGGCTTCGGGGACAGGGGCGACGACGCCGAGGACGCCGCGGCGGTTGCCGCGGCGGCCGCCGTGGCCACCGCCGTCGCGGCCGGCTCCGCGCCGCCGTTCATCGGGATCCGGTTCAAATGCTTCGAGGCCCCCACCAGGGCCCGCGGCCTGCGAACCCTGGACCTCTTCGTCTCCGGACTCGTCTCTTCCGGCGAGCTCCCGGCAGGACTGATCCTGACCCTGCCCAAGGTCACCACCGTGGCGCAGGTCCAGGCAATGGACTACGCCGTGTCCCGGTTGGAGGAAGTCCACGGGCTTCCGGCCGGCCGGCTGCGGTTCGAGGTGCAGGTGGAAACACCGCAGCTCATCCTCGGCCCGGAGGGCACCTCCCCCGTGGCGCAGCTGCCGCACGTGGTCCCGGGACGCATCAGTGCCCTGCACTACGGCACCTACGACTACTCCGCGTCGCTGCAGATCTCGGCCGAGTACCAGTCCATGGAGCACCCGGTGGCTGACTTCGCCAAGGAGGTCATGCAGCTGGCCGTCGCCGGCACGGGCATCCGGCTTTCCGACGGTTCCACCAACATCATTCCGGTGGGCGACGCCGTCGAGGATGCCTGGAAGCTGCACGGGCGGCTCGTCCGCCGCTCGCTGGAGCGGGGCTACTACCAGGGCTGGGACCTGCACGCCGCGCAGCTGCCCAGCCGTTTCGCCGCCACCTATGCGTTCTACCGCGAGGGGCTCCCGGCCGCCGCGGCACGCCTGCGCAACTACGTCGAACGCACCGAAGGCGGGGTCATGGACGAACCCGCCACCGCCCGCGCTCTGGCCGCCTTTGTCCTGCGCGGCGTCCAGTGCGGCGCAGTGGGGACCGAAGAGGTCCAGGCGCTGGCCGGCGTCGAACTTTCCCAGCTGACCGCACTGGCGCACCCGCGGCTGGCACACTCCACTTCGAAGTAAAGGATCCCATGATGGGCAAGTACTACCACCCCCAGGGCGGACTGCCGCCGCAGACCCACCTCACCACGGAACGGGCCATCGTCACGGAGGCCTACACGGTCATCCCCAAGGGCGTTATGACCGACATCGTGACCAGCACCCTGCCGGGTTTCTCCAACACCCGCTCCTGGATCCTGGCCCGCCCGATCTCCGGGTTTGCCACCACGTTCTCGCAGCTGATCGTGGAGATCGGCCCCGGCGGCGGCGCTCCGAAGGCCGAGTTTGAGGCAGGGGTTGAAGGCGTCATCTTCGTCACTAAGGGCAAGGTCAACCTGACCCTCGACGGCGAACTCCACCAGCTGGAGGAAGGCGGCTACGCCTACCTGGCCGCCGGTTCCACCTGGGGCCTGGAGAACGTCTCGGACGACATCGTCTCGTTCCAATGGATCCGCAAGGCCTACGAGCGGCTCGAAGGCTACGAGGCCAAGTCCTTCGTCACCAGCGATGCCGCGGTGGAGCCCACCGCGATGCCGGATACCAACGGCGCCTGGAAGACCACCCGCTTCACGGATTCGTCCGACCTCGCCCACGACATGCAGGTGAACATCGTGACGTTCCAGCCGGGCGGGGTCATCCCGTTCCCGGAGACCCATGTCATGGAGCACGGCCTGTACGTGCTGGAGGGCAAGGCCATGTACCTGCTCAACAACGACTGGGTTGAGGTGGAGGCCGGCGACTTTATGTGGCTGCGCGCCTTCTGCCCGCAGGCCTGCTACGCCGGCGGTCCCGGCGAGTTCCGGTACCTGCTGTACAAGGACATGAACCGCCAGATCCGCCTCACCTAACCCTGCCGTCCCTATCCCAACCAGGTAGCACTAAGTGTCGTTATGGAGCCTCATAACGACACTTACTGCTACCTACTTGGGGTTAATGGAGGCACCGGGGCATTGACCCCGTACTTCACTACGAGGAGCATTGAGGTGCCGGCACTGCAGGTACCTGGCCGAGGCGCCGGCTTGAAGGGTCAGCGACATGCCCGGCACCAGGCGGCACCGCATCAGGAACAGGATCGCGGCGGCTGTGTCCGCAGCGCTGGTGGCCGCTGCCCTGGGCAGCTGCACTCCTGACCCCCTCCCACCGGACCGGCATGAGGACATCTACGCCGCGCTGGAGGCTTTCAGCCGGTCGATGATCGAGGACGGCGCCCCGGCAGTCCTCATCGAGGTGAGGCACAGCGGAAAAGCGTGGACCCATGCCAACGGCGTCCGGAACCTCGACACGCGTGAACCCGCCACGGCCTCGGACCCCTTCAGGGTAGGCAGCATCACCAAGTCCATGGTGGCTGTTTCCGTCATGAAGCTGGTGGAGGAAGGCAAAGTCGGCCTGGACGAACAGGTCAGCAAATACCTCCCGGAGTTCGGAACCGTCCTTCATCCGCCGGGCCCGGTGACTGTACGCCAACTCCTGATCCACGAAACCGGGCTGCCCGAGTTTGGCATTCCCCTGCTGGCCTCGGGGCCGTGGCCGGAAGTTATGAACAGGCCGCTCAGCCTGGAGCAGCAACTGGCGCTCGCGGCCACGGTGCCGTGGGAACGGCGGCTCGCCCAGGGCTTCGAATACTCCAACTCGAATTACGCGGCGCTGGGCCTGATCGTCCAGCGGCTCCGCGGCAAGGGCATCAGTACAGTCCTGAAGGAGGACATTGCTGATCCGCTGGGGCTGGAGTCAACCGGGCTCCCCCGGCCCGGTGCCGCCCCGGCCACCATGGTCCACGGCTACATCACCGTGAACGGCCAGCGCCTGGACGTCACACAACCCGCATGGCTGTCAGAGTTTGCCGCGGGCGGCGCAGTGTCCACCGTGTCCGAGGTCAACACCTTCTACGCAGCCCTGTTCGAGGGAAAGCTCCTGCGGGACGAAAGCCGGGCAGCGATGCTGCGGCGGGACGGCGACTTCTATGGCTTCGGCCTGTGGAGATGGAACGACACCTGCACCAACAGGCTGTACCACGGGCACCGGGGCGACATCGATGGCTACGGGTCCGTTTCCATGAGCAGCGAAGACGGTTCGAGGCAGCTCACCATCGCCGTGGCCTACCCGCCGGAACCGCCGACGCTGGATACGAATCCGCTGGTCCTGGAACTTGAAGACGTAGCTGAACAAGCATTGAACGCACTCTGCTGAGTTCGGCCGGGCCCGGACAACCGCCGGGGCTTGCCTGCCTGTCCTGATGGGGGAAGCATACAAACATGCTGACTATCGGAACCACTGTCCTCGGAGTGGAGGACGTTACCCGTTCCACCGCGTTCTGGTGCGACGCGCTGGGCTACGTCCCGCGCGAGGAGGGCGACGACACCTGGGTGGTCCTCGTCCCGCATGGCGGCAACGGGGCCAGGCTCGCCCTGATGCTCAGCGAGACGCCAGTCCAGGAGCACCCGCGGATCCACCTGGACCTCTACGCCGACGACCAGAACGCCGAGGTGGCCCGATTGCTGGACCTGGGCGCCTCGCGCGTGGACTGGGACCTGTATCCGGACGATCCTGATTTCATCGTGCTCGCGGACCCGGACGGAAACCGGTTCTGCGTGGTGGACGTGGCCCGGTCCTGAAGCAGGCCGGGGGCGCGCCGGTGGGTTAACCCCCGGCGGAGGACGCCGTAAGCAGCCTTCCGATGGCGCTTGACTGGAGATTGTCCAGGAGGTCACGCGGACCCGAGTAGACCTCGGCGGCGCCGGCGTCCCTGAGTTCAGCAGCAGTTGTTCCGCCGCAGGTGAGTCCTATGGCGGGCATACCGATTGCGGCTGCGGCCTGCATGTCCCAGACAGCATCGCCGACGTAGACGGCATCGGAAGGCTGGACGCCAACAGCCTCCAGCGCGGCCACCAGGATGTCCGGGGCCGGCTTGCTGGCCTTCGCGTCGTTGGCACTGGTGGCTGCATGGATGTGGGCGTCGGAGCCGAGGGCCCGCCGGGTTGCCAGCAGGTCCTGCGTCCGGGCGGACGACGCCAGGGCAACCGCCAGTCCTCCGAAGTGGCATTGCGCCAGGAGGTCCCTCGCGCCGTCAAAGGGGCGAAGGACGGCCCAACTGGACGCAAAAAGGGCGGCGTGGCTGGCCAGGATCTCGGCGTCGGCGTTCCTGTCCCTGCCCTGCGGAAGGAGGCTGTCAACCAGCCGGTCGCCGCCCATGCCCACGCAGTGGTGGATGGAGGCCATCGGCACGTCGTGGCCCTGCTGCCGGAATGCCTGCCACCAGGCCAGCGTATGGAGATAGGACGAATCCACCAGGGTTCCGTCCACGTCAAACAGGACGCCCCGGCGTCGTTCCGCCGCTCCCGCCGGGCGAAGGTGCTGGGGGTCCATCAGCCGGCTGCGGCCCGCGTGGTCCCCGAAACCCTGTTGAGCCGTGGCGCGGCCCCCTCCTTGGCGGACACCACCGGCCGGACCCGTTCACGGATGACCGACCCGGCGCCGTCTCGGCTGCGGTCGCGGATCAGCCCAGTCCCGGCAATTTCGCGTGCCATGGCCACGCCGGCCACCGCGGCGCGCTTGGTGGGAAAGGTCACCGAAATCGCCATCAGGTCCCCGGCCCCATCCATCATCCTGACCCTGTAGCCACCGTCAGCTGCATCCACCAGTTCAAAATAACCGGCCATTCGAATCACTCCTCCGTCAGTCACTGCGCTGTGCTGGGAGCACGCCGCGAAGTGTTAGTAAGTATACTTACTGGTTCTGTTGGGGAAAAGTGCTGCAATCCCCCAATTGCAAGCAGTCACGACACATTCTCCGTCTCGGACGGAATGGGCGCATCACTCCGGCGAACCGTATCCTGATGCAGCTCCAATGCGCTAGTCACAAGCCCGAAGTGGCTGAATGCCTGGGGTGTATTGCCCAGCTGGCGCCCCGCCCTGACGGCCCATTCCTCACTCAACAGGCCCACGTCGTTCCGCAGTTCCAGGAGCCGCTCGAACAGCTCGGTGGCTTCCCGACGGCGGCCCGCACCCAGGAGCGCCTCCACCATCCAGAACGAACACGCCAGGAACACCCCCTCATCCCCGGGAAGTCCGTCGTCGCTTTCGGCCGGGCGGTACCGGAGCACAAACCCGTCGTCGGTCAGTTCGTCCAGGATCGCGTCGATGGTCCCCACCACCCGCGGATCGTCGGGTGGCAGGAACCCCACACGCGGGATGAGCAGGAGGCTGGCATCGAGTTCGGGCCGGCCGTAGGACTGCACAAACGTGTTGCGCTCCGGGTCGAAGCCGTTGGCCATCACGTCCTGGTGGATGGTGTCCCGGAGCGCCTCCCAGCGCTCCGCCGGACCAGGCAGGCCGGACTCACGGACGCCTTTCACCATCCGGTCAGCGGCCACCCAGGCCATGACTTTCGAATGCGTGAAGTGGCGCCGCGGTCCGCGCATCTCCCAAAGCCCGTTGTCCGGCTGATCCCAGATGGTTTCGAGGTGCTGCATGAGGGCAATCTGGACATCCCAGGCCTCGTCGGTGTGTTTGAGCAGGGAATTCCGGGTCAGGGACAGGCAGTCCAGCACCTCGCCCCACACGTCCAGCTGGAACTGCTCCGCCGCGCCGTTGCCGATCCGCACCGGGCTGGAGCCTTCATAGCCGGAGAGCCAGGGCAGTTCCATTTCCGGAAGCCTGCGCTCGCCGTGGATTCCGTACATGATCTGCAGGTCCGCGGGGTCGCCGGCAACAGCCCGTAGCAGCCAGTCCCGCCAGGCTGCGGCCTCCGCTGTGTAGCCTGCGGCCAACAGTGCCTGCAGCGTCATGGTGGCGTCCCGCAGCCAGCAGTAGCGGTAGTCCCAGTTGCGGGGGCCGCCAAGCTGTTCCGGCAGCGAGGTGGTGACCGCGGCGACGATGCCTCCGGTGGGCGCGTAGGTCAGGGCTTTGAGGGTCACCAGCGAGCGCACCACAGCGTCCCGGTACTTCCCGGTCACCGTGCACTGGGAAGTCCAGCCCCGCCAGAAGGCCGCCGTGGTACCCAGCACTTCCTCGGCGTCGACCGTGGTGGGCCGCCGCACGTGGCTCGGGGCCCACGTCAGCACAAACGGGATCCGCTCGCCTGCGCTGACCGTGAAGTCGCTGACGGTGTGCAGGTTTTGGCCGTGCAGCGGCGCCCCGGTCACGAAATAGACGGCGTCCGGACCCGCAATCGCATGGATGCCGTGCTTGTCCTTCCGGACCCAGGGGACAATATGGCCGTAATCGAAGCGCAGCGCCAGCTCGCCGTGCATCCTGACGCTTCCACTGACGCCCTCCACGATGCGCACGATGTCTGCCACCTCGTCGCGCGGCGGCATGAAGTCAATGACGCGCACCGTCCCGTCCGGCGTTTCCCACTCCGTCTCCAGGATGAGGGTCCCGTCGCGGTAGCTGCGCCGGGTGCAGGTCCCGCCGGCCTCAGGAGCCAACAGCCACCTGCCCGCATCCGGAGTGTCCAGCAGTGCGTTGAAGCAGGCCGGCGAGTCAAACCGCGGCAGGCACAGCCAGTCGATGGATCCGGCCGTACTCACCAGGGCCCCGGTGTGGAGGTCGCCGACTACCGCATAATCCTCAATTCGCGCCATTTCCCTACCCTGCCACACGCGTGCCCGGCCGGCCGGAGGATCACGGGGTGTAGCCTGAAATCAGGGTAATGCAGCTGCCTGTGGCCATCGGTGGTGGCCGCCAGCAGGCCAGATTCCCCGGTTCCGGCCCGCAGCACCGGAGGCACCCTTGGAACAGCCATCTACCAGCCTGGTCATCGAGAAGATACAGGACCTCCTCCTGGACACCCAGGATGTTGAGGACTTCCTCAACGAACTCGCAACGTATTCGGCCGAGAACCTCTCCGGTCCACGGGGCGAAGTCCTGTGCGGGATCACCTTGCTCCGCCACCGGACCGCAGCCACGGTGGCCAGCAGCGGAGACCGGGCCCTCCTGCTCGATGAGCTCCAGTACGAGTACGGCGACGGCCCGTGCCTCCAATGCGCCAGGGAAGGCGTCCTCGTTCACATCCGGGACTTCAAGACAGAAACCCTGTGGCCGGAATATGCTGCCAAGGTGCTGAACCACGGCATCCGGTCGGTCCTGGCCGTACCCTTCGAGCTTTCCGGGGACGACGCCAAGGCGGGGATCAACCTCTACTCGGACCGTCCTGGCGCTTTCGACGCCAACGCCGTGGAGCATGCCCTCAGCTATGTGTCCCAGGCTTCGAAGGGAATGCGCCTTGCGGTGCGGCTGGCCCAGCATTCGGACACCGCGGCCAACCTGAAGGCGGCCCTCGATTCCCGCACCGTGATCGATACGGCCGTGGGAATCATCATCGGGCAGAACAGGTGCACCCAGGACGAGGCCATGAACCTGATCAAATCCGCTTCCAGCACGCGGAACGTGAAACTCCGGGACGTTGCTCTCGCAATTGTGGAATCCGCCGGCGGCGGCACGCTGACGACACACTTCAGCTGACATGGCCATCCACATTGGAACGTCAGGCTGGAGCTATGACCATTGGGATAACGTACTGTACCCGCCGGGGCTGCCCGTTCGGGACAGGCTTCAGCAGTATGTCTCCCGGTTCGGCACGGTGGAACTCAACGCGAGTTTCTACCGCTGGCCCAGGGACACCTCCTTCGCCAGCTGGCGGCGGCGGCTTCCCGACGGCTTCGCCATGTCGGTCAAGGCCCCGCGCGGGCTGACGCACGGCAAAAAACTGTATGCGCCGGAGGTCTGGCTGGAACGGATCTCCCGGTGCTGGCATGAACTCGGCGATAAACGGGCGGTGCTGCTGGTCCAGCTCCCGCCGCAGCAGGCCAGGGATGACGCCCGGCTGGAATACTTCCTCGCCAAAGTACCGCGCTGGATCCGCGTGGCCGTGGAGGTCCGGCACCCCAGCTGGGACCACCCGGACGTATACGGGCTTCTGGAGCGGCACGGGGCCGCGTACTGCATCATGAGCGGCGCCAACCTGCCGTGCATCCTCCGCGCCACGGCGCCCTTTGTGTACGTCAGGCTGCACGGCCCGGACCACCAGCACCTCTACGGCGGCTCCTATTCCGACGCGGACCTGGGCTGGTGGGCTGACCGCATCCGGGAATGGGCGGCCGGCGGGCGGGACGTGTTTGTATACTTCAATAACGACGGCGGCGGGAATGCCGTGCGGAATGCCGACACGCTGCGCTGGATCCTGGGCGCCGGCTGAAGTCACGCTGGGCGTTCGCCGCAGCGCCTGTGGCAGAGTGGAGGCATGGACAGGGCCCCGCAGAAAACTTCATTGGCCGGCAACCGCGCATTCCGGCTGGCTCACCGGCTCTCCGACGGCGTTAACGGTGTCCGCCTGCAGCTGGCAAAACGCTGGAACTTCGTGCCGAAAACCATCGCGTACCAGGGTTACGGATCCACTGAGTGGGTGCGGGTTCTGGGCCGCGTGCTGCTTGCCAAGGAGCCGGCACCCGGCAGCCGTGCCGAACATGCTGCCCGCAACGGTACGCAGAACGTCCGCGGCTGGCGGGCTTTTACCAGCGTCCCCGTGCAGTTCACCAACGTGGAAGTCACCATCGGAGACGTCGTGACCACGGTGAAGGCAGACCGCGGCGGCCTGATCGACACCGTGGTGGACATCCGGCTGTCCCCCGGCTGGCACACTGCCGTCCTGCGCGCCGAAGGGACAGAGCCGGTGGAGGCGCTGATCCAGGTGATCGCACCGGACACCACCTTCGGCATCGTGTCCGATATTGACGACACCGTGATGGTCACGGCCCTGCCCCGCCCGTTCCTCGCGTTGTGGAACACGTTTGTCCTCAGCGAGAGGGCCCGGATGGCCACACCCGGGATGGCGGTCCTGATGGACAGGCTCACCGTCGAGCATCCGGAAGCACCCGTGATCTATCTGTCCACCGGGCCGTGGAATGCAGCACCCACGCTGGCGCGTTTCCTGGGCCGCAACATGTACCCCGCCGGCGCCCTGCTGCTCACCGACTGGGGACTGACCCAGGACAGGTGGTTCCGCAGCGGGCAGGAGCATAAGCACCGCAACCTCGAACGCCTCGCTAAGGAGTTCCCGGACATGCGCTGGCTCCTGATCGGCGACAACGGCCAGCACGACGAACAGATCTACTCAGGCTTCGCCCAGGAGCACGCGGATAAGGTTGCCGCCATTGCCATCCGGCAGCTTTCCGTCAGCGAGGCCGTGTTTGCGGGCGGGCACTCCGAAGACGGGGATCACAGCGCGTCGGCAGTCCCGTGGATCTACTCCACTGACGGCGCCGGGATGGCCAAGCAGCTCAAGTCCCTGGACCTCCTCTAGCCCACCGGACTCCAGCTCGCCGGACTCTGGTCCCGCCGTCCTTACGCGGTGGCACCCAGGGTGGACACGTCGTCGTTCTCCTCCGTCACGGCCGGTTCCGGTCCGGCAGCCTTCGCTACGACGGTCCCGGCCGCAGCCACCAGGTTCCGTTCCTCGAGGAGTTCCTGGAACCAGAAGTAGGACGCCTTGGGCGTGCGTTCAAGGGTCTCGAAGTCCACGTGGAGCAGGCCGAACGGCTGGTTGTAGCCTGCGGACCACTCGAAGTTGTCCATCAGCGACCAGACGTAGTAGCCGCGCAGGTCCACTGATTCGGCCTCCCCGCCCGGGGCTGTGGCTTTGAGCGCCGCCTCCAGGTGGTCCGAGAGGTATTTCAGGCGACGTTCGTCCGGGATGAACGTCGTGTTGGTGGACTTGTCGCGGACGATGATGTCTTCGAAGCTCGCCCCGCCCTCGGTGATGATCACGGGCGGCAGGTTCGGGTAGCGCTCCGCCATTTCCTTCAGCGCGACACCCATGTATTCGGACTTGACGGGCCAGCCGTAGGCGGTGACGTCCGCTTCGGGCCAGGGCTCGACGTGGAAGGGGGTGCCGCCGTTGCCCATCGCGCTGAGGTCGCTGCCCATGGCCTCCGCCATGCTCTCCGGAACCGCACCCTTCCCCGGACCGACGGCCACCTTGGTGGGCATGTAGTAATTCAGCCCGTAGTAATCCAGCGGCTGGGAAATGATCTCCATGTCCTCTTCCGGGTGGTCGAAGGAGCTGAAGATCTTCGCGGCGCGGATGAGGTCCGGGTACTTGCCCAGCAGGACCGGGTCCGCGTACAGCCGGTTCTGGGCAAGGTCCATCAGGCCGGCGCTGATCTTGTCCAGCGGGTTGATGGAGTTGGGGACCATCGGTGAGTAGACGTTGGTCATGCCGATCTCGCCGGGAACGCCGGCGGCCCGCAAAGCCTGCACAGCGAGGCCGTGGCCCAGCAGCTGGTGGTGCACGGTGGGGAAAGCACCGAGCATGAGGGACTCACCGGGCGAATGCAGCCCCAGGGTGTAGCCATTGGTGGTGACCGTGGCAGGCTCGTTGATGGTGGCCCAGCGCGCCACCCTGTCGCCGAAGGCTTCCGCGGCGATCGCGGCGAACTCCCCGAGCCGGTACGCGGTGTCGCGGTTCATCCAGCCGCCGGCGTCGTCCAGCGCTTTCGGGGTATCCCAGTGGTAGAGGGTGGCCATGGGCGAAATCCCGTTGGCCAGCAATTCATCGATGAGACGGTCGTAGAAATCCAGTCCCGCACGGTTCACGGTTCCGCTGCCGGTGGGCTGGATCCGCGGCCAGGCGAGGGAGAAGCGGTAGGAGTCCACGCCCAATTGCTTCATCAGGGCGACGTCGTCGGGCATCCGGTGGTAGTGGTCGCAGGCGATGGCCGGGCTGTGGTCCTCAACAATGGCTCCCGGTTTGGACGCGAAAACATCCCATCCTGCCGGGCCGCGGCCATCTTCCTCCAACGCACCCTCGATCTGGAAGGCCGCGGTGGCCACGCCCAGGGTGAATCCGGACGGGATGAGCGCTGCCAAGTCCTTGGCGGTGATATGCACGGTAGTGCCAACTTCCTTAGCTGGGATCGGAAACTGTACCCCTCAGAATGGCACACGGCCGGGCGGCTGACGAGTAGCAATCCGGGGCCTCCTGCTAGGGTCTGGGGATGGATGAAAAACTGGGGAAGTTCATCGATGATTTTGCTGCGCTGGTCCAGCTTGCGCAGTCCGGAAACCACCGGCAGCAGGCCGGTCAACAACTGCTTCAAGCACTGACTGAGCATCTTGGCGTGCCGGCCGCGGAACTTTCCGTTGTGGTGGAGAACATCCCGCCGCACCGTTTTGTCGACGCCGACATTGTGATGGCGGAGCTCGTTGGGCAGGACCCTGCCGGCCGGCTGGTGGGCATCGGCGGCGGCGGCCAGCGGCACCACCAGTCGCTGAGCGACATGGTCCAGCAGTCTCAGCTCTTTCCGCAGTTTCCGCTCGCCCAGCCCGACTATGCCAACCTGGCGGTGGGACCGGACACCCACCGCCAGGCTGTGGCGCTGGGCCTCTGGCTTTTCAGCTTCGCCGGCAACCCGCTTGCGGTATTGCAGCGTGATGCTGATCCGAGGTCCGGGCGCCAGGCCGCTTCCCTGGAAGTCCTCGCCGCCGGACGGGATACCGCAACCGGGTTCCTGGCGGAGTTCCGGCACCGGATGGACAGTAACAGCGTCCTCAAGGGCCAGGTCATCTCCCTCGTGATGTCCGAATACGGACCCAGCACCGCAGGGGTGACCTTCCACCACCGGCCCAGCCTGCCGGCGTCGGACGTCATCCTGCCAGCCGGACTGCTGCAGAAGGTGGCCGACCACACCGTGGGGATCGCCACCCACCGCACCTCGCTCAAGGACCACGGACAGCACCTCAAGCGCGGCATCCTGCTCTACGGCCGGCCCGGAACGGGCAAGACACACACCGTGCGTCACCTGCTGAGCAAGAGTGAAGGTTCGACGGCGATCCTCCTCTCGGGCGGTTCGCTCGCGAGAATCTCTGACGCGGCACGCATGGCCCGGGCGCTGCAGCCGTCCATTGTGGTGCTGGAGGACTGCGACCTGATCGCCGAGGACCGGAGCTTCGGGCATGGTCCGCAGCCGCTGCTGTTTGAGGTGCTGGACGCCATGGACGGCCTCGACAACGACGCCGACGTAGCGTTTGTCCTGACCACCAACCGGCCGGACATGCTGGAGCGGGCCCTGGCCCAGCGCCCTGGCCGTGTGGACCTGGCCGTCGAGATCCCGCTCCCCGCACACGATGAACGGATCCGGTTGCTCGAGCTGTACGGCCGACTCGTGAATTTTTCACCCGAGGCGCTGCGTGCCGCCGCGGAACGGACCGAAGGCACCACTGCTTCCTTCGCCCGTGAACTGGTCCGCCGGGCTGTGGTCGCCGCTGCGCTGGAAGATGCACCGGTGTCCGACGCGCACCTCGATGCCGCGGTGGAGGACCTGATGGCCGACGCCGAAGCCCTCACCCGGAGCCTGCTGGGCAGCGGCCCGGACGCGGCGGGAGCACCGCCTGACGGGAGGCCGGGATTTCCCGGGGCGGGCGTCGTCGGGCGGAGCTACACAGGTCCCGGTTTCACGCAGGCCACCGGCTCACTGTGAGCCGAAGAGGAACTCCTTGGCATGGGCTACTGCCTTGCGGTAGGCGTCGTTCCGGAGCGTGACCAGGTGCTCGGTGTCGCCGTCGGCAGGCTCGAGGTACCCCGTGTATCCGGGACGGAGCACCCAGATGTCGCCGCCGGGCGGCAGGTAGAACACCCCAAAGGACCGCTGCTGGCCGTCGTCCGCCGCCCACACCGGCACTACCGCAAGCGCCGCACCGGTGGACGGGTTGATCCACTGGGCCCGGGGTACAGGTTCCTCATGCGCCTCCGGATCGAGGAACGGTGCAGTGCCCTGGCCCCAGCGCTGTTCGAAGCGCTCGTGGAAGGCGGGGATCAGATGTGAATCGTAGCGGCGCCACTCGCTCATAGTGGTGCTCCTCCTTGGGATTGGGCGGGGTCATGCCCACGGTCCGCTTTCCCAGCGCACCGGGGTGATCCTGATCGTGCGGCTCGTGCGGCTCGTGCGGCTGGGGACGTGCCGGACGGGGATGCTTTGCGGTTCCGCCTCCGGACGGGCACTGGCCTGCAGGTGGGCAACGGCTTGGTCGTAGGCCTCCCGCCGGACGGGGTCCCGGAGGACGGCGAACGCCTGCATGATGCCCAACAGCTCATCCTGCTGTGCAGCGGCTTTCCCTCGGTCCGGCCCGGTTCAGCCGGGCTGTCCTTTGCCGGGCTCCCGGCGGGACTGCCGCCGTCGACGTCGGGATGGAGCTTGCGCATCAAAGCACGGTAGGCGCGGGCGATCTCCTGCTGGCTGGCCGAGGACTCCACCCGCAAGGCTGCATAGTGGTCCTGCAGGTCAGCCCTGACCACGGTTCTTGTGTCCGGTTTGTCCATATCCGGCCAGCCCCTGCTTTGAGAATCCATGCCTGCCGCCCGTTCGAACGGCGGGTTCGAAGTGGCGGGCGCAGGCAGTGCGTTCCCTGCCCGCGCCCGGCCCATGTGGCGGAGGTCCTGCGACGGTTAGCTTCCGATCTCGTGCAACTGCCCCTTGGTTTCGATCTCGATCCTGCGCGGCTTGGCCTGCTCGGCAACGGGGATCCTCAAGGTCAGGACGCCTTGGTCGTAACTGGCCTTGATACTGTCAGCATCCAGGGTGTCGCCCAGGATCAGCTGGCGGCTGAACACGCCGCGGGGCCGTTCTGAGGCCACGAGTTCAACGTTGGGCTGCGTCGGGTCAAGCCGCTCAGCCCGGACCGTCAGGACGTTTCGCTCAACGTTCAGGTCCACGGAGTCCACGCTAACGCCCGGGAGGTCGAACGCCACCACAAATTCGCCGTCTTCCTGCCAGGCATCCATCGGCATGGCCGCCGGCCGGGCTGCGGTTCCAAAGACCTGCTGGGTCAGCCGGTCCAGCTCACGGAACGGGTCCGTACGCATCAACATCATTTCCCACTCCTTCTGCACGCAGTTGTTGGTTATAGGTGCCTACCCACCGCCGTAATCTATGGTGGTGGATATAGATTTTTTATAGCACCCGTGGCAAACTGAGGCAAGGGACCAGTCCAGGATTTTTGGGCAATAATTTTTGGAGCAGACATGGCAGAGCCAGGACCCGGCCAAACCCCCCGCCAGGGGGCCGCGCAGGCGCTTTACGCCATCTCCGTGGCCGCCCGGTTGACGGGCACGGGCCAGCAGAACATCCGCCTGTACGAAACGCGGGGGCTGCTGACGCCGGTCCGGACAGCCGGCGGCACACGGCAGTACAGCGACGCTGACATTGCCGTCCTCCTGCACATCGGGGAACTGCTTGAACAGGGGTTGAACCTGGCCGGTGTGGCAAAGGTTTTGGAACTGGAGGCAGCCAATGCCAGGCTGTACCGCGCCCTCCGGCGCGCCCGGTCGCACCCGGACGCATAGCCTGTCCCGCCCGGAAACGCTGCCGCAGCGGCGGCGGTCAGGCCCCGCGGCCGCCAGCCAGCCGGTACGACTCGTCCAGCAGTTCCCCGAGCTCGTCGGTTCCGATCCGGTCGAGGCGGACCAGCACCAGCTGCGGTGAGCGTTCGTGGTGCGGTGTCCAGAAGTACGTGTCGGGCTCTGTGCCGGCCAGCGCCTCCCGCTCGTCCGTCTTGACGGTGAGCACACCTTCTTCCCAGATGCGCGCCATCAGGGTCTTGGCGAACCACGCCGGCTGGCCCCAGCTGCTCCGCTCCGAAACGCCTGGCAGCGCCAGGCACATTCTCCGCACGTCCGCCTCGGATGCCACAGCTAGTCGCCCGGCGCGTCGGCTTTGGAGAGTTCGCCCGTGATCCGTTCGCCGGGAATCCGGGCGGTGCGCCACGTGTCGAGGGCGATGACCGCGCCGAGGATGACCAGCGAGAGGGAGAGGGATGCCAGGGCATCACTGAGCCAGTGGTATCCCAGGTACAGCCTGCTCAGTGCGGCCAGCACGATGCCGACGCCGGCGCCCACAAACCCGAGAACGGCAGAACGGGTATTCTCGCGCCGCGAGAAAATCAGGAATGTGCCCACCAGCAGGAAGTCACAGGCTCCGAGGACGTGCCCGGAGGGGAACGAAAATGTGTGGTCCGCGCCGAACAGCATCAGCTCCACAGGCGGGCGGGCCCTCTTGATGATCTGCAGGATGATCTGGGAGGCCACGACGCCGGTGATCATGGCACCCGCCAGGACAAGGGGGCGCCATGCATGCTTGGCCGCAAACCCCCAGACCACGGTCACCACAAGGACGATAATGGGCAGGGCGACAGGCCCGAACAGCACAGCCAGGAAGATCATCACGACAGTGAGCAACTCCGAACGGACCGACAGCAGCCAGTCCCGGATGGGCTCGTCGGGTCCCCACGGTGCGGTGTTGCTTTGCACAACGCCCACCAGGGTCGCGAGGAACAACACGGCACCGACTCCGATGAGGATCACCGCCCAGCGATAGAGTGCCTTGCGTGCCTCCGGTTCCATGAAACGTTCCTCCACAACGAACTTGTCATGGAACGTACTCCACCAGTTCGGCGTCTTGCCTGATGTTCCCTGTCCTGACTGCTGTCCCACGTGTATTCCGTCCCTGCGCCGTTGAACACTTTCCTAAGGTGAAGATTATCCCCGTTCTTCCACGATTGGTTGGCGGCCCCGCCTGCCAAACGTTCGCACCGGTTCCTCGCGAATCAGCGCCCCGCTGTAGCCTGACGGAATGGGTGCGATGAACGAGCTGATCAACAGGCACGCCGTAAAGGCGCTGGCTGACATTCTGACCGCAGCGGCACCGGGCGCCCAGTGGCCGGCCCTCGCTGTCGCCGGCACAACGCTGGACGGGCTCAGCCTGCGCGGACGCACCGACCACATCAGCGGAGCGCTGGTGGACGACCTGAAGCGACTGCCGCGTCCCGGATATGCGACGGCGGCCGGCATCTTCCGCCGCGCGCTGGACAACCCCGGCTTTACTGGCTGGGTCCTGTGGCCCGTATCCGAGGCAGCCGTCACCCTGGCTCTCGAATCGGGCACCGTTTCGGACTTCAAAGACTGCCTGGCCCTCCTGGCTGAACTGACTCCCCGGCTGACGGGCGAGTTTGCCATCCGGCGACTGCTCGCCCGTGATCCGGACGCGGCGCTGCAGGCCATCCTGGCGTGGACGGAACACCCCGATGAGCATGTCCGCCGCCTGGCAACCGAAGGGACCCGGGCCTATCTCCCCTGGGCTGTCCGGGTCCCGGCCCTGGTCCAGCGGCCATGGGCGACCCTCCCCATCCTCGATGCCCTGTACCGTGACCCCTCCGAATATGTCCGGCGGTCTGTGGCCAACCACCTCAACGACCTCGCCCGCCACGCGCCGGACGTTGTGGTGTCGACGGCGGCCGGCTGGCTGGGCGCGCCGGACGCCAACACTGCGTGGGTGGTCAGGCACGGCCTCCGGACCCTGGTCAAGAAGGCCCACCCCGGGGCGCTGGCGCTCCAGGGGTTCGTGCCGGCGTCGGTGGCAGTCACCGGACTCCGGCTGGACCGGGACGTGGTGGCCATGCCCCAAGACCTCGGCTTCGAATTCGAGATTTCCAACACCGGCACCGGCGATGCCCGGCTGGCGGTAGACTACGCGGTCCACTACCGCAAGGCCAACGGCAGCCAGTCCGTGAAGATTTTCAAGCTCACGGCCCTGACGCTTGGCGCGGGCGAGACCAGGCTGCTGGCCAAGCGCCACGCCTTCCGGCCGATGACCACCCGGGTCCACCACCCGGGAATGCACGCCCTCGAGCTCCAGATCAACGGCGTGCGCCACGGCCGTGCGGAGTTCCGGCTGGACACGGCGTCCACTCCTGACTAAAACGTGACTTGACTCACAGATTACCCTGCAGTAGCATTTTGTGTTAGCGCTAACAAAACATTGAACTCCGCGCCTGCCTGTTGGCAGCTCTTCAGATGTCCAGGGCTCGGGCCCTGCACATCTAGGCAGTAAAGCTCTACCGGCAGGCGCAGACGCCTGCCGACCCAGCACCACTTCGCGGACAAGCTTCCGCGGGAGGAGAAATCGTGAGAATTAGGAAATTCCTGGGCGCCGTCGCCGTCGTCCTCGCAGTCACTGTGGGTGCCACAGGGTGCGGAAGCCGGGGCGGAACAGCCACCCCGGACGCCACTGCGAATCCCAGTGAATCCCTCGTGGGTATTTCGATGCCCACCCAGACGTCCGAGCGTTGGATCGCCGATGGCGGAAACGTGGAAAAGTCCCTGAAGGGACTTGGTTACAAGACTGACCTGCAGTTCGCCAACGACGACATCCCGACGCAGGTATCGCAGATCGAGAACATGCTGACCAAGGGCGCCAAGGCGCTCATTATCGCCGCCATCGACGGCACCACCCTGACCGATGTGCTGGCCAAGGCGAAGGAACAGAACGTCAAGGTCATCGCCTACGACCGCCTGATCAACGGCACCCCGAACGTTGATTTCTACACCACGTTCGATAACTACACGGTGGGCGTGCAGCAGGCAACGTCCCTGCTGACAGGCCTGGGCCTGGTTGATGCCGCCGGCAAGAAGGTGGAGGGCAAGGGCCCGTTCAATGTTGAGCTTTTCGCCGGCAGCCCGGATGACAACAACGCCAACTTCTTCTGGACCGGCGCCATGGACACGCTCAAGCCGTACCTGGACGCCGGAACCCTCAAGGTCCCCAGTGGCCAGACCAAGTTCGAGCAGGCAGCCATCCTGCGCTGGCAGGCCCCTGTTGCCCAGAAGCGGATGGAGGACGTCCTCACCGCGGCCTACAGTTCCGGGACCAAGCTTGACGGTGTGCTCTCCCCCTATGACGGCCTCTCCATCGGCATCATCTCCGCACTGACCAGCACCGGCGGCTACGCCAAGGGCGACCTGCCGGTTGTCACGGGCCAGGACGCTGAGAAGGGCTCGGTTAAGTCCATCATCGCCGGTGAGCAGTACTCCACCATCTTCAAGGACACCCGCCAGCTGGGTGCCCAGGCAGTGAAGATGGTCGACGCCCTGCTGAAGGGCCAGGAGCCGGAGGTCAACGACACCAAGACCTACAACAACAAGGTCAAGGTGGTTCCGGCCTACCTGCTCAAGTCCGTGATCATCACTGCGGAAAACTACAAGAAGGAACTCATCGACTCCGGTTACTACACCGACGCCGACGTCAAGTAACGCTTCTTGCGGGGTTGCGGCGAGGCCGCACGGCCTGGCCGCAACCCCTTCCCGTAGGCCCCTGCAGCCGCAGGCCGGTCCAGTTTTCCAACCAGTCAGTGGGAATTGACGATGAACACACCCATTCTTCAAATGCGAGGAATCACTAAAACCTTTCCGGGCGTGAAAGCCCTGCAGGATGTCACCCTGGACGTGAACCGTGGCGAGGTCCACGCCATTTGCGGCGAGAACGGGGCGGGCAAGTCCACCCTGATGAAAGTCCTGTCCGGGGTCTACCCGCACAACTCCTTCGACGGGGACATCCTCTTCGAAAACGAGCCCTGCAACTTCGCCAGCATCAACGACAGCGAGAAGCGCGGCATCGTCATCATCCATCAGGAGCTCGCCCTGAGCCCCTACCTCTCGATCGCCGAAAACATCTACCTTGGAAACGAGCAGGCCAAAAACGGCTGGGTGGACTGGCGGAAGACCAACCTGGAGGCCGCCAAACTGCTGGCCAGGGTGGGACTGAGCGAAAACCCCATCACACCGGTCCAGCACATCAGCGTGGGCAAGCAGCAGCTGGTGGAGATCGCCAAGGCGCTCTCGAAGGAGGTCAAGCTCCTCATCCTGGACGAGCCCACAGCGGCGCTCAACGACGAGGACTCCGGCCACCTCCTGGACCTGATCCTGCACCTGAAGGGCCAGGGCATCACCAGCATCATCATCAGCCACAAACTCAACGAAATCCGCAAGGTCGCGGACGCCGTCACCATCATCCGTGACGGCAAAACCATCGAGACGCTCCGGCTCGACGAAGGCCAGATCACCCAGGAACGGATCATCCGCGGCATGGTGGGCCGGGACCTGGAAAGCCTCTACCCGGACCGGGACCCGAAAATCGGGGAGGAAGTCCTGCGGATCGAGGACTGGTCGGTCAGGCATCCGCAGGACCACACACGCATGGTGGTGCACAACGCCAGCCTCAACGTACGCAAGGGCGAAGTGGTGGGCCTCGCCGGCCTGATGGGAGCGGGCCGGACCGAGCTGGCCATGAGCGTTTTTGGGCGCACGTACGGCACGGCGATGTCCGGGAAGGTGTACAAGTACGGCAAGGAAATCAACACCTCCACGGTGTCCCAGGCGATCGGGCACGGGATCGCCTACGCCACCGAAGACCGGAAGCACTACGGCCTGAACCTCATCGAGGATATCCAGCGGAACATCTCCATGGCCGCGCTCCGCAAGCTGGTCAAGGGCGGATGGGTGGACAAAAACCGCGAAACGGTGGTGGCCAACGGCTACCGCAAGAGCATGAACATCAAGGCACCCTCCGTAGCTGCCATCACCGGCAAACTCTCCGGCGGAAACCAGCAGAAAGTAGTGCTGAGCAAGTGGATGTTCTCGGACCCGGACGTGCTGATCCTCGATGAACCCACTCGCGGGATCGACGTCGGCGCCAAGTTCGAGATCTACACGATCATCGCCAAGCTCGCGGCGGAGGGAAAAGCTGTCATTGTCATCTCCTCGGAGCTGCCCGAACTCCTCGGTATCTGCGACAGGATCTATACCCTGTCCGCCGGCCATATCACCGGCGAGGTGCCCATCGCCGAAGCATCCCAGGAAACCCTCATGCACTACATGACCAAAGAGAAGGAATAGGACCATGTCCGCCCTACGAGAATCCCTCGGCTTCCTGACAAGCCGCCTCCGGCAGGTTGGCATCTTCGTTGCCCTGATCCTGATCGTCCTGCTGTTCCAGGTACTGACCAACGGCATCCTCCTGGAGCCGCAGAACGTCACCAACCTGGTGGTCCAGAACAGCTACATCCTCATCCTCGCCATCGGCATGGTGATGGTGATTATTGCCGGCCACATCGACCTCTCGGTGGGATCGATCGCCGGCTTCATCGGCGCCGTTGCCGGCGTCATGATGGTCCACTGGGGCTGGGCCTGGTGGCTTGCCATCCCGGCCTGCCTCCTGGTGGGAGCGCTCGTCGGGGCGTGGCAGGGATACTGGATCGCCTACGTCGGGATCCCCGCGTTCATCGTCACCCTGGCCGGCATGCTGATCTTCCGCGGCCTGACCCTGATCACCCTCAAGAACCAGCAGATCACCCCGTTCCCCGCCGAACTGCGCGCCCTGGGCGGCGGCTTCCTCCCGGACATCTCCGGGGGCACCTCGGTACTGGAATGGCTGACCGTCATCCTGGGCGTCGGCGCCACGGTTGCGCTGCTCATCCAGGCGCTCAAGGAACGCCGGATCCGCAAGAAGTTCGACCTCGAAAATGAACCCATGGCCTGGTTCGCGACCAAGACCACCTTCGTTGCCCTGCTCATGCTGATCATCACGTTCCTCCTCGCCAGCTACCGGGGCACACCGATCGTCCTGATCGTGCTGGCAGTCCTGGTGATCGTGTACACGGCGCTGATGAACAACAGCGTCTTTGGCCGCCACACCTACGCGATCGGCGGCAACCTGCACGCCGCGGAGCTGTCCGGCGTCAAAACCAAAGCCGTCACCTTCCGGCTCTTCGTCAACATGGGCGTCCTGGCGGCACTGGCAGGCCTGGTGTTCACCGCCAGGCTCAACTCGGCACAGCCCGCCGGCGGCACCGGCTTCGAGCTCGACTCCATCGCCGCGGCATTCATCGGCGGCGCCGCAGTCCAGGGCGGCATCGGCACCGTGGCCGGAGCCATGATCGGCGGCCTGATCATGGGTGTGCTGAACAACGGCATGTCCATCCTGGGCCTGGGCACCGACTACCAGCAGCTCATCAAGGGACTGGTCCTCCTGCTCGCCGTCGGCTTCGACATCTTCAACAAGAACCGCAGCGGCGGCGGAGGCAGCACCATCGGGAAGAGGTTCAAGCTCAGGACCACACCTCCCGCCACGACCGAGTCAAAGGCGCCCGCAGGGACGACGGACCAGGCCAAGGATCGCCCTGTCCCCGTTTCCGCAGCCAAGCCTGAGTAACCAAGAACCCTGCCCCAACTATTAACAAGGAACTGATATGTCTACCCCCATAGACCGCATTGATATAGATGTCGCAAGCCGGCACCTTCTGGACGAAGAGCTTGATGCTGCCGTCCGGCGCCTTCAGGAAGTAGCCCTCCTCACAGGCACGCACGGCATCCTGGTGACCCGTGTCGCCCCGGGGCGCTACACGGCAACACTGTCAGAGCAGGTTCCTTTCGGGATGACCCGCGAACTGGTTTCCTGAGGGCTGCCGGAACCGTGGACGAGGCAACCGAAGACTGGCATCAGCTGATTGGCAGCTGGGTGGAACTCCGCTCTGGGGGGAGCATAGTCCGCACCGGCGAAGTTGAGGCAGTTTTGGCGGACTCGTCTGTGATGTGGCTGAAGTTCAACGGAAACCATGGCCGGCAGATGGTGGCCAGGGCCGACGGTTATGAGGTTGTCCCGCTGGGCTGATTGGGCGTTGCCCACTGCGTCTGTAACGCAAAGGAGGCCGACGGCGGCGGGCAACTGCCGCCGTCGGCCTCCTTTTGCCGTGGCGGAGAAGGCGTCAGAACGAACCGGTGGTGAACTGCCAGGTTTTGGTGGCCAGCTGGTTGCCTGCGAGGTCCCGGATGGCTGCAGCGCCGCCGGTCACCGTCACCGTGTATTTGGTCTTGGCGGCCAGTGCCAGCTGCGGATCAAGGATCCACTGGTTGCTGGTGCCGTTCGGGACCACAGCGGCGGCAACAACCGCGCCGGTCGCAGCATTCTTCACCGTGAACGTGGAGGCTGTCACGCCCTGGACAGCTTCGCTGAACGTCACGGACACGTTGTTTGAGCGCCTGACCAGGAGGTCGTTGCTGCCGGGGACAAAGCCCGTGACTGTGGGCGCCGGACCGGTGACGAAGGTCCAGCTCGTGGTGGCCAGCGGGGTGCCGGCGGCGTCGCGGATGGCGGCGGCTCCGCCCACGAGGGTCGCCGTGAACTTTGAGTCCAGGGCCAGGTTCGACGCCGGGTCCAGGGTCGCGGTCTTCGTTGTGGCGTTGTAGGTGACTGCGGCCGGGACTGAGGCGCCGGCGGCATTCTTGAGGACGAACGTTCCGGCGCCCACGCCCTGGACGCCGGCGCTGAAGGTGGCCGAGATGTTGCTGCCCACGGGGACCGCCGTCGAATTCGCGCCGGGTGACTTGGCCGTAACCGTCGGGGCGGGGAGCACTGGGGCTGGTGCGGGCGGCGGGGTGGAAACGGGGGCCGCGCCGGCAGAGTACAGCAGGCGGTTCGGCGTGCCGGCTCCGGTGCCGCTGACGACGCCGGCAGTCGAGCTGGCTGCCAGCGCCGCCGCAACCTGCGCCGGAGTGAGCGCCGGATTCTGGGCGAGCAGGACTGCGCCCGCGCCGGCAGCGTGCGGCGTGGCCATGGACGTGCCGGACATGGAGGCGGTCGCCGTGGTGGAGGTGTAGGACGCGGACGTGATGCCCACACCCGGTGCGTAGAGGTCAACGCAGGAGCCGTAGTTGGAGAAGCTGGCCTGCCGGTCGGCGGAATCGCTGGCTGCCACGGTGACGGCGGACGGAACGCGGGCAGGTGAACTGCCGCAGGCGTCAACGGCGGAGTTGCCGGCGGCCACAAAGGCGGCCACGCCGTCGTTGATGACGCTTTGAAGTGCGGCGTCCACGGCTGCGCTGGCCGCCCCGCCCAGGCTCATGTTGACCACGGCCGGGGTGCCGGCGGCGTGGTTGGCTGCGATCCAGTCGAGGCCGGCGACGACGTCGGAGTTGTAGCCGGAGCCGTTGCAGTCCAGGACCCTGACGGGGACCACGGTCGCGGCCTTGGCCACCCCGTAGGTGCTCCCGGCCACCGTTCCGGCCACGTGGGTGCCGTGGCCGTTGCAGTCCCCGGAGCCGCGGCCGTCGGCCACCGCTGTCCAGCCTGTCGTGATGCGGCCGGTGAACTGGGTGTGGGTTGCGAGGACGCCGGTGTCCACCACGTAGGCGCTGACCCCTGCGCCGGCCGCGGTCCAGCTGTAGGAGCCGGAAAGGGGCAGGGCCCGCTGGTCCACCCGGTCCAGTCCCCAGGGCGCCTGCTGCTGCGTTTCGGAGATGGTGACCGGCGCGTCTGCCTCCACGGAGACCACCCGCCCTGAACGGGACAGCGCCTCGGCCTGCGCCGGCGTGGCGGTCACGACGGCGCCACGCACCGCGTGCGAAAACGTGCGGCCCACGCCAAGGCCGCGGGAGCGGATGGCTGCAGTTTCGGTGGCAACGTCGGCGTCGGCTGCGTAGCGGACGAGGTAGCGGACGCTGGCCTCGCTGGCGGCCGGTGCAACGGCGGCTGCCGGAAGTCCCGTGGCGGTCAGGGCGACGGCGGAAACAAGCATCGCGGCAGCGGCGGGCCGGAGCAGGCGTGAAGTAGGAATTTTAGGGTCCTTGCAGGGCGGCTGGGGCGGTTAGTGGCGGGCGGGGAAGCCCCGCCCATCACCAGAATAGGAGCCAGCTGCGTGCCGCGAACCGGAATTTCGCCAATCCTGCGCCAACCCTTTGCCGGTTACGCAAATCCGTGGTTTGCCTTGAGGGAAACGCGCTTTCCGGCCCGCCGCCGTAGGGCCTCAGTCTTCCGTGGGCGTGGTCCTGTTGGGGTGGTAGGTCCGCCAGCTGTGCTCAGGCTCGAAGCCCAGCAGCCTCCTCGCCTTGCCGATGGAGAGCATGGTTTCGTGTTCACCGAGTTCCCTGGTCACCGTGACATTCGGGAACACCTCTGCGGCGAGGCTGGCGCTGGAACGGCTCATGACGGTGTCCGCGTTGGCGATGATGAACGCCTCAAACCCGGGCCGCCCGTTTTCCAGGGCCCGCGCCACGGCCTGGGCTCCGTCGCGGCCGTCAATGTAGCCCCACAAATTCCACTTGCGCTGCCTGGCGTCGGCATCGAATGACGGGAAGCGTTCGTAGTCCGCAGCGTCCATCACGTTGGAGAACCGCAACGCCACGATGCTCAGGTCCGGGTCCCAGCGCGTCAGTTCGATGGCCATCTGCTCCTCGAGGTGCTTGACCAGCGAGTAGGTGCTCTCCGGGCGGGCGGGGTATTCCTCGTCGACCGGGATGTAGGGCGGGTCGACGTCGAACGGCAGTCCCAGCACCGTCTCGCTGGAGGCGTACACCACCCTCTTGATGCCGGCCCTACGGGCCGCCTGGAAGACGTTGTAGGTGGAAAGCATGTTGTTCTCGAAGGTTGCAGCGTCCGGGAGGATGCCGGGCGCGGGGATGGCACCCAGATGGACGACGGCGTCAAAACCCGAGTGCCTGTCGTCCAGTCCCAGCAGCACATCCAGGACCTGGCCGTAGTCGCGCAGGTCCACAATGGCAAGGCCCGGGCTCCTGTCCCCGGCACGGTCCAGATTCAGGACCTGGTGCCCGTCCGCCGTGAGCCTGCGGACCACGTGCCGCCCCAGTTTTCCGCTACCGCCGGTCACTGCAATTCTCATCGGTATTCCTGTCCTAGGTTGCGAGAAACTTCTCGACGGCGGCGATGGCCGCTTCGGTGATTTCGCCCGGGCTCCCGCTGCCGTCTACGGAGACAAGCAGTCCCCGGCCCGCATAAACGGACACTACCTCATGCGTTTCGCGGTGGTAGAGATCTAGCCTCCGGCGAAAGACGTCCACCGTGTCATCCTTGCGGCCCTGGTCCTGGGCGCGCTTCAGCATCCGCTGTTCCAGTTCGGCATCAGGGGCCTGGAGTTCGATGACTGCGTCCACGCGCTGGTCCCGGGCGGCCAGCATGTTGTCCAGTTCGGTAACCTGCGGCGCCGTCCTGGGATAGCCGTCCAGCAGGAAACCCACCTGCACGTCGGCGTCCAGCAGCCTGTCCTTCACCAGGGCGTTAGTCAGGTGGTCGGGCACAAACAGGCCGTCGTCCAGGTATTTGGAGGCCTCCTTGCCCAGCGAAGTTTCCCGGCCGACGTTGTCCCGGAAGATCTCGCCGGTTGAGACGGCGGGGATGTTGAAATGCCGCGCGATGTGTTCGGCCTGGGTGCCTTTGCCGGAGCCGGGCGGACCGATGATGAGCAGTCTGGTCATGTTCTACGTCCCTCTGCGGCGCCATCGCCGCTGGTCTCGGGGTCCGTCGCCGGCAGCGCCAACGCGTGGTTCATTCTGCCCACAGTTGGCAACACAATGCCAGCCTCCGGGAGGGGATCCGGAGGCTGGCATTAGTTTGAAGGGGCGTTGGAGGTGGGTCTGTGCGTAACCGTGCCGTGCGTACCCTCAAGTGACGTTTCCACAGGCCAGGGCGTGTATATACTTCTGGATATCGGTTTAGCAGCAGGCCGTTGGAAAGTTCGTCGATCCAGCGACTTTTACCGCCAGCCGCCGTTTGGGGTTTGGGCGGTATGTTGCCGGCTCGTTTTGACCTGAGCGAATGGCACCAAGAATCGTGGCCAGCGAGTCAACAGCAAAAACCGATACATCCATCACCGAGCACCTGCATGAACTCGTCCTCAACAGCTCCGATGTTGAGGATTTCCTTAACGAGCTCGCCCGCGTATCCGTGCGCGGCCTCTCGGACCTTGACGACGAAGTCCTTTGCAGCATCACCCTGCTGCGGGAGCGCAAGGCAGCCACCGTGGCGAGCAGCGGGCCGGATGCCCAGGCCATCGGCCAGATCGAGTACGAGTGCAGCAACAGCCCCGGCATGGCCGCCTCGCTGGAGCAGTCCGCCATCCACATCCCCGACGTCACAGAGGATGACCGCTGGCCGGAGTACTCTGCGGCCGTCCAGGGGCAGGGGGTCCGCTCGGTCCTTGCCCTGCCGTTCGATCTCGAGGGGGACACGAAGGCCGCCCTCCTGCTGTATTCCCGGCGGCCCAACCGGTTTGATGGCCGCGTCCTCAAGTTCGCGGCGGACTTCGTCAGCCAGACATCCCTCGCCCTCCGCCTCGCGGTGCGTTTCGCGCACTACAGCGAGACGGCTGCCAACCTGAGGGCGACTCTGGAATCCCGCACCGTGATCGACATGGCCGTGGGCATCATCATGGCCCAGAACCGCTGCAGCCAGCTCGACGCTTTCGAGATCCTCAAAACCGCCTCCAGCACCCGCAATTCAAAGCTCCACGACGTGGCCGCAGCGGTGGTCAACTCGCTGGGTCAGGGACCCGCGCGCACACACTACGACGGGTGACGTCCGACGGCGGATAACCCCCGACGGCGGCTGGCCGGCGTCGTACGTTCCGGCAACAGGAAGCCCGGCGTCAGGTGAGGGTATCCGCCCCAGGCGGCTGGCCGGCATCGGACCCTGCCACCACGGCGATGGCTCCCAGGAGCAGCGCGGCGTTGGCCCAGAAGATCCCCAGCACGCCAAGGGGCGCGGCAAAGGAGCCGACGGCGATCGGCAGCGTGATCTGCGCCAGCCGGTTGACCGTCATCCGCAGGCCGAGGACCGCGCCGTGGCTCGACGATGCGGTGAGCGCCACCACCCAGGCCATGGTGAGCGGCTGGGGGATGCCGAGCCCCAGCCCCAGCCCGACCATCACCGCAATGGCGCCGAAGGGGCCCACCAGCGGCAGGGCAGCCAGTGACAGGGCAGCCGCACCGATGGATACGACCAGCATTGCCTTGCGTCCGAAGCGCGCAATCAGCCGGGTGAGGCCCAGCCTGCTCGCGACGGAGACGGCAGCCCGGAGGGCAAGCAGCATCCCCACGACGGCGGCGCTGACTTTCTGCTCGGTGGCCCAGACCGGGACGAACGCGTACATCAGGTCGACAGTCACCAGCACGGCGCCGCTGACCACCAGCGAGCGCCACAGCCCCGGTGCCTTCAGCACACCGGCAACGCTGACGGGCTCAGCGGCTGTCTTGCGCCGGCCCCTGCGAAGGCCGGCGTCGGTCCGCCGCAGGAAGAAGTAGGCAGGAGTGGCCAGGGCGCTGAAGCCCAGGCAGACCAGGAGCCCCAGCGTGGTGTCCGGCGCAGCCCCGTCCGCGATGCCCAGCGAGGCCACGAGCGTGACGGCGGGCGGACCGATGAGCTGGCCGATGGAGGCAGCGGCGGTGAGCGTACCGAACGCACTGTCAGTGGATCCTTCACTGCTGACGTGTGCCACGAATGCCTGCTGGCCCACCATCACCATCAGGTGCCCCAGGCCGATGATGGCGCTGGCAGCCAGCAGGACCGGAAGTCCCCGCACGGCGAGCATGAGCAGAGTACCCGCGGCCGCGGTCAACAGGCCGATGAAGGCCATGGCGGTGCCGCCGAACCTGTCAGCCAGCCTGCCCGCGGGCAGGGCCGTCAGCAGTGCGGGCAGCGCGAAGCTCGACGCCAGGACGCCGAGGAACACGGGGTCGGCGCCTTCGGACAGGGCCCGGTATCCGATGATGAGCCGGATTCCCACCCACGCGGCCTGTGCCAGCACCGCCTGCGCGCTGAGTGCCCGCCGCCATCTGGCGGCGCTCACGCCCGAAGCGGAATTTCGTCCGCTCCGCCCAGCAGGCGGGTCAGGTCCTCGATGCCGTCCCGCGCAGCCCGGTAGCGGGCAGGGTCCAGGTGGAAGACCGCCAACTGCAGGGCATATGCAAGGAGAACGGGGATCAGCTGGGTCCGGTATTCGCCGTCGTCGCCTCGCCTGGCGGTGATGAGGTGGTCGGGGCTGGGGCGGAAATGGTAGCCGGGAACGTCCGAGATCAGGATGCTCTTGCCTCCCCGCCGGGCAGCCTCGGACACCAGCGCACCAAGCTGCATCGGGGCCTCACGCAACGCAAAGCCTATAAGGGTGCTGTTTTCATCGAAGCTGATGAACCGCTCGGCCAGATCCTTCGGGGCAGTCCCCAGCGTCACCGTGGTCAGGCCCAGCCGCCGGAGGCGCCGGGCCATCAGGTCACGGGTGGGCTTCTCGTCGTCCCTCGAGAACAGGTAGATGGTCCGGGATCCGTGCACGGTCCTGGCGGCCGCGTTCAGGTCTTCCTGGGAAACAAAGTGCGGCAGCCGCTTCAGGGCGACGATCTCATCTGCCACGAACGCGGACAGGTCGTAGCCGGTATCCCCGCGCATGATGCCGCCATGCTGCTCATGGACCTCAGTCTCGTCCTTGCGCAGGTCATTGCGCAGGTCCGGGTAGCCGCGGTAGCCCAGCTTCTTCGCCAGCCGCACAACGGTTGATTCGTGGGTCTTGGCCCGGTCCGCAACCTCCGCGGCGGGAATCCCTGACATGTAATCGCCCATAAGGACGTTCATGACGCGCTCCTCCGAGGCGCTGAGCTGGACCGTGCTGCTGGCCACTACTGCTTTAAAACCCACTCTGGCTCTCCTTTGAGGTTCCCTGAGGTTCCCGCTTGAAACACTGTGATGCTTGACACTCTCTCACGGACATGCAATCCTGTGCAAGGTTGCAAGATTGCTTTACAGCTAATCCTGCTCCCACTATTTTCTCCACTTTGCCGCAGAGAGGCGGACAACGAAGATGCAAACCCTCAACGCACCTGTTGCGCTTGAATGGACGGTGGCCGCAGCGGCCGTCGCCGGGGGCCTGACCATGGCTGTGGTCGGCGCCGGCTACGGGCTGACGAACACCTCCGGTGTGGGGGCCGGGTTCTTTCCCACCGTCGCCGGCACGCTTATGGCGCTGGCCGGGGTCCTCTGGGCCCTCCAGCTGGTTGCGGCGCGCCGGACATCCGTCCCGGCACCTGTCACCGGCGACACCGTCGAGTCACTGCCGCCGCACCACGAGTCGGAATCCGCACTGGTATCCCTGCTTGATGATGACAACAGCGACGAGCCGGACTCCCCGGATTTCCCGGACCGCCAGGGGTGGGCACGTGTGGGGATCATCTCCGGCGCCATCCTCCTCGCCGCCCTGCTCCTCCCCCTGCTCGGCTACACCGTGGTGATGACGCTGATGCTGGGAACCATCCTGTTCTTCGTCAGCAAGCGGAAACTCTGGATGGCCGCCCTGGTGGCCGTCGGCTCCGCCCTGGCGTCACGGCTGGTCTTTGAGGTCTGGCTGGGAACGGCCCTGCCGACGGCCAGCATCGACTTCCTCGCAGGACTGGGGCTGTAACCATGGGATTTGATCAGCTCCTGGGTGGCCTGGCCACCGTTTTTACCCCCGAACACCTCCTGTTCGCGCTGCTGGGCTGTGTCCTGGGCATGCTCGTGGGTGTGCTCCCGGGCTTCGGTCCGGCTGCCGCCGTCTCACTCCTCATCCCGGTCACGTTCGGCCTGGACGCCACTTCCGCGATCATCATGCTGGCCGCCATCCTCTACGGCGCGGCCTACGGCGGAACCACGACGGCGGTGCTGCTGCGGATTCCCGGCGAGGCCTCCTCGATCGCCACCACGCTCGACGGCTACCAGATGGCCAAACAGGGACGCGGCGGTCCCGCCCTGGTGATCGCGGCCCTTGCTTCCTTCGTCGGCGGCCTGGTCGGTGTCATCGGCTTTGTGGTGGTGGCACCGTTCAGCCGGCTGGCACTGGAATTCGGCGCACCGGAACTGTTTCTGGTCTCCCTCCTGGGCTTCGCCCTGATCACGTCCTTCGCCGGCTCCAACCCCGCCAAGGCCCTGCTCAGCGCGGCGGCCGGACTGGGCATCGCCACCGTCGGCGTGGATTCCGGCGTCGGCATTGCCCGCTTCACCTTTGACATGCCGGAACTGTTCGACGGCCTGGGACTGGTGGCCATCGTGATGGGCGTCTTTGGCCTCAGCGAAGTCCTCGGCCAGGCACAGAAAGGTCCGCTGGGTGTTCCGAGCCCGCTCAAGGTCGCCCGACTCCTGCCCACCCGCACCGACCTGCAGCGCTCGGCCTTCCCGTCCCTGCGTGGATCACTGATCGGCTTCTTTATGGGCCTCCTGCCCGGCTCCCCCGGCGCGGCGACATCGCTGGCCTCCTACGCCGCGGAAAAGCGGATCTCCAGGCGCAGCAAGGAATTCGGCAAGGGCGCCGTGGAAGGCATCGCCGGTCCGGAAGCAGCGAACAACGCCCTGGCCGTCTCGTCCATGATCCCGCTGTTCACGCTGGGCATCCCCACCTCCGCGACGGTGGCCATCATGGCGGGCGCGTTCACCATGAACGGCCTGATCCCCGGGCCCCTGCTGTTCCGCGACAACCCCGACGTTGCCTGGGCCATCATCGCCAGCCTCATCGTGGGCAACCTGATCCTGCTGGTACTCAACGTCCCGCTGGCCCGGGTCTGGATTGCCGTCCTGAAGGTCCCGTTCCACTACCTCATGGCCGCCATCCTGGCGTTTATGTTCCTGGGCACCTACTCCATCAACGGCAGTGCCTTCGACATCCTCATCATGCTGGGCGCCGGCCTCCTGGGCTACATCTTCCAGCTGGTCAAGGTGCCGCTCACCCCGCTCGTCCTGGGACTCATCCTGGGCCCGCTGCTGGAAGAGAACTTCCAGCGCTCCCTGGCGCTGTCCCGCGGCGACTACAACGTGTTCCTGCAGGGCCCCATCAGCCTCACGCTGATCGGTGTGATTGTCCTGGCCATCCTGTTCGGCGCAGTCCGCCCCCTCATTGCTTCCATGCTGAAGAAAAAGACCATCACCCCCATCGCACCAAAGGAGCTTGCGAAATGAAAAAACTCACCGCACTGACCACCACCGCACTGGCCGCGTCAGTTGCCCTGGCCCTCACAGGCTGCGGCGGACAGGCCGGCAGCACCACCAGCACCGCTGCCGTGGACTTCCCGAAGGCAGGCGCCACCATCGAGTGGATCGTCCCTTCGGCCGCCGGCGCCGGCAACGACATCCTCGCCCGCATCGTGGCACCGGCCATGCAGGAGGACCTGGGCGCCAACATCAAGGTGGTCAACAAGGAGGGCGGCAGCCAGGTGGTGGGCCTGAACTACGTGGCCCAGTCCAAGGCGGACGGCCTGACGTTCGGCTACACCAACATCCCCTCCATCCTGGGCCGCTACCTGGACCCGTCCAAGAAGGCGGCGTTTGACCGGAGCAGCTTCACGCCCATCGGTTCCTTCGCCACGAACTCCGTGGTGATCGGCGTCAACAAGGACAGCAAGTACAAGTCCCTTAAGGAACTGTTCGACGCCGTCAAGGCAGAACCCGGCAAGATCACGGTGGGCACCGACTCACGCGCCGGTGACGACCACATCAACCTGCGCCTGCTGGAGAACCAGTTGGGCCTGGATTTCAACATCGTGCATTACAACAGCGGCGCGGACAAAGTGGCCGCCATCGTGTCCGGCGAGGTGGACTTCGCGCTCGGCGGTGTGTCCAGCTTCTTCGGCCAGTACAAGTCCGGCGACATCAAGCTCCTGACGGTCATCGAGGACAACACCAGCCCGTTCGTTCCGGATGTGCCCACCATGAAGAGCGCCGGCTACGACGTCAAGCCCATGGCCAGCAACTTCGCCCTCTCCGTCCCGTCCAAGACGCCCAAGGAAGTTGTGGCGAAGCTCGAGTCGTCGCTGAAGAAGGCCGCCGAGACTGCCGCCGTGCAGGAAAAGCTCAAGGGTGCGGCCACGCAGCCCACCTGGGTCCCGGCCGCCGAGGTCAGCAAGATGTGGGAAGAGCGCGAAACCCTGATCAAGCCGGTCATCGACGAACTCCTCAAGCAGCAGTAACCATGGACACCATCGGAAAGGCCGGCGACACGATGCAGGCAGAACACACTTCTTCCCTCTCCACAGCTGAGCTGGTGCGCCGCCTGGCGGCCATCCCGGCAGCGAATCTCGGCGACGCGCAGGAACGCATCGGCGTGGCATCGGCCCTGTCGCCATCCTGGCCGGGGGCCAAGCTGGCCGGACCTGCCTACACGGTGTGGACCCGTCCGGGCGACAACCTCTACATCCACAAGGCGCTCGACGAAGCCCAGCCGGGCGACGTGATCGTGGTCAACGGCGGCGGGGACCAGTCCCGTGCCCTGATAGGCGACATGATCGGCCTCCGCGCCAAGAACATGGGCCTGGCCGGCTTTGTGATCGACGGCGCCGTCCGCGACGCCGATGCCCTGGCGGACTGCGGACTGCCGGTCTTCGCCCGCTCGGTCACCCCTGCCGGACCCTACAAGTTCGGCCCCGGCCGGCTGCAGCTCCCGGTGGCGATTGACGGCGTCGTGGTTGCCCCGGGCGACATCGTGGTGGCGGACGCCGACGGCGTTGTGGTGGTCCGGCGCGACGAAGCGGAACAGGTCCTGGCAGAGGCGGAAAAGATCGAGGCGAAGGAAGCGGCCAAGCGCATCGCGTTCGAGGGCGCCTCCGTCTGACCCGCTGACACCATTTTGGATAACGCATGGCCGGCTCAACCACGGTTGGGCCGGCCATTGCGCTGCCCGGGCCACACCCTTTCACAGGCTCAGCACATCCTCGGCAAATCGAAGCGATAGCTTGGCTGCCTAGAAATGATGCATGACTCCTCTCAAGAACACACAACGCAAGGGCAGCCGGGTCCGGCGCGCCGTCCTCGCCGGGGCCGTGGCCTTTACGCTTTCGGCAGGAGGTGCCACGGCCTGGGCCCTGGACCGCTTTGTGATCCAGCACGTGGAGATCTCGGATGTCTCCGCCTACCAGGCCAGCCAATCGGGGACCAGCCAAAGCACGACGGCGGACACCACCTCGGATTCCACCACGGCCGTCACCACCGACACCTCGTACGTCTCGGACAGCTCGAACATCAGCATCTCCACGGTGACCACCGGCAGCGGCGACAGCACCGTCACCTACTACGTCGCCGACGTCGTCCTCGACGACGCCACCACCCTCCAGTCCGCCTTCGCCAACAACAGCTTCGGCGAGAACATCACCGAAACCACGTCCGCCATCGCAGAGGCCAACAACGCCGTCTTCGCCATCAACGGCGACTATTACGGCTTCCGCGACACCGGCATCGTGATCCGCAACGGCGTGGTGTTCCGCGACGAAGGCGCCCGCCAGGGCCTGGCCTTCTACCGCGACGGCACCGTGAAGGTCTACGACGAAACCACCACCACCGCTGAGCAGCTCTTGGCCGACGGCGTCTGGAATACCCTCTCGTTCGGCCCGTCCCTCCTGGACAACGGCGAGGTGGCCGATGGCATCGAGGACGTGGAGGTGGACACCAACTTCGGCAACCACTCCATCCAGGGCGAACAGCCGCGCACCGCCGTCGGGATCATCGACGAAAACCACCTGGTGTTTGTGGTGGTGGACGGCCGCAGCCCCGGCTACAGCGCCGGCGTCACCATGACCGGGCTGGCGGAAATCATGCAGGGCCTCGGCGCCACCACCGCGTACAACATCGACGGCGGCGGATCCTCCACCATGTACTTCAACGGCGGACTGGTCAACAACCCGCTGGGTGAGAACAAAGAACGCGGCACCTCCGACATCCTCTACATCGCGGAGTAGGGCCGGCCATGATCATCCTGATCCCGGCCTACGAGCCGGACCAGCAGCTGCCCGCCCTGATCCGATCCATCCGCGATGCCGAGCCGTGGGCCACGGTGGTGGTGGTTGATGACGGCAGCGGCCCCGCCTACAAGGACGTGTTCGACGGCGTCAAGGCACTCGGGTGCCACGTCATCGGGTACGCCCGCAACCGGGGAAAAGGCTTCGCGCTGAAGACCGGGTTCGGGTTCATCGCGGACCATCTGCCGGGCCGCAACGTTGTCTGTGCGGACAGCGACGGCCAGCACACCATCGTGGACATCCTTCGCGTCGCGGCGGCGGTGCAGGCCGGCTCGCCGGCCATGGTGCTGGGAACCCGGAACTTCACCGGCAACGTCCCCGCCCGCAGCAAATTCGGCAACACCGCCACCCGGCTGCTGTTCACCCTGGCCACCGGCGAGCGCATTTCCGACACCCAGACGGGCCTCCGCGGCTACCCGGCAGCCATGCTCCCGTGGCTGCGCTCTGTCCGCGGCGAGCGGTACGAGTACGAACTGAACCTGCTGCTGGAAGCCAAACAGGCCGGCTACGCCATCTCGACCGTGGACATCGCCACTGTCTACCTGGACCACAACTCGGGGTCGCACTTCCGGCCGCTGGCGGACTCCGTGCGGATCTATGCCCCGCTGCTGAAGTTCCTCGCCTCGTCCTTCACGGCGTTCCTCGTGGACACCGTGGTGTTCCTGCTGCTGACCCTGGTCACCGACTCGCTGCTGGTTGCCGTAGTGGGCGCCCGGGCCGTGAGTTCGGCGGTGAACTTCCTCGTCAACCGGCGCGTCGTGTTCGAACACGGCCGGGACCGGCCCGCCGCCGCTGCCGGCCTGCGCTACTTCAGCCTGGTGATCGTCCTGCTGGCCGCCAACTACGGCCTGCTCTATGCCCTGGACGCCCTTTCCGTGGCGGCCCTGCCGGCGAAAATCCTTGCGGAAATTACCCTTCTGGCCGTCAGTTACGTGGTGCAGCAGCGGTTTCTCTTTTCCCGGCGCACGGGCAAAGCGGTGCACGGGAGTGCAGAGTGTCAGACTCTGGACCTCGGACGCAGCGGATGTCTCCGATGGCGTCAAATGACCTGAATGCCCCAGCCTGGAAACCCGGCAAAACTTCCTGTGGCTTCACTCTTAGTTCCACCACCCCAGGGACATGGAGGCCTGGCTGTCACAGACACGGCCACGCGACGCCAAAGCCTCGGCGTAAAGGTCAGTCTGCCCCTTGATACTGATGGAATGACAATTGCGGACCCTCGTAGGGCCGGGACCGCCACGGGAAAAATTATCCAACGGAGTCAGTTATGCATATGAGATCGATGTATATCAAACGACCCGCGCGCACAGTATTAGCCATACTCCTCGTGGCTAGCACCGCACTCGGCGCCCCCGCTCCAGCCGTGGCCGATACCCCCAGCCCCGTCACCTGCGACGGTTATCCCGAAAAGCGTCACTTCGTTGATTCCCAGTCCTGGTGGTTGCCCACCGAGGGCGCGACTCCTGCCGGTACGGACCACGGTCATATCCACGTGGGGGCGTGTATCCCCGAACGTGAAACCATGACCGGACCATTTAGGCTCGACATCCGCATGGTTTTACATGATCCCGGCCTCCAAAAGGTCAATACCGGCAGTACCTCCACGCCATACGTGTCGGTTGTCATGAAAGATAGCTCGATCGAGAAGACGCAGTCCAAGCTCTACCAAACAGGCTGGACGTGTTCCACTCCAGGGACATGCACCCGTTGGGGCCAGGTTACGGTCGACCCAGCCATTTTCACGACCGATGGTCTCAAGGAAACGCGCCTGCGCTTCTTCTCTGATGTCAAAGACCCTGCTGCCAACGGGACGACAAGCACCGCCCGCATGACCGCCAGCCTCAATTTTCAGTACTACGTCGACCTCTCGCCCACCCGCACTGTCAAGGACATCTCCCGCGATCCCTACTTGCGTGGTAAGGGATGGTATTCAGCGCCAGGCAACGATCTGGCGGTAGGCGGCTACTGTGAAGCCGACCTCATGACCGTTCCAGTTCCTGATACTCCCATCAGCGGCACATGGTCACCCGCCGTCAAGATGGTTTGGCACGGCGATGCCGGCGACCCGCCCGTCACGGCCCATGAAGTCCGCATCGACCCAGATTTCCATAACAACATTCCCGGTACAATCATCCGTCAGGCGAGCGGAGAGTACGATGCCCCGATCGGTATCGACACCAGGCAGCTGACCAATGGCAGGCACACGCTGTTCCTGCGCGCCGAATGCAACGACCAGTACGGCCGTAACTCCACCAGCTCGGGCGTCCTGATCGTGAAATTTGACGTCGACAACGGCGCCGGCGCCGGCGCCGACACCAACGCCCCGAGCACCCCAGCCAACCTGGCCTCAACATCGCGCACCGTGAACACGGTTGCCCTGGCCTGGGATGCCTCTACCGATCATGTCGGCGTCACCGGCTACAGGGTTTACCGCAACGGCACACAAATTGCCGATCAACCGGGCCGCACCTATACCGACTCCGGCCTATCGCCCGCCACGGCATACACATACACGGTCAGGGCTTACGACGCCGCCACGAACCTCTCAAACCCGTCGACAAGTCTCACCGTCACCACCAATGCTCAAACAAGCGGCATCCAGCGCCAAGGCATGAGCACCGTGGTAAACACCACGAGTACCACGAGCCACACGATTACCAAGCCCGCTTCGGCCGCGGCAGGCCAGGTCTGTGTCGCCTCATTGGCGCTCAACGGCTCGACCGTTTCAGCGGCCCCGACCGGCTGGACCCAGTTTGCCGCAATTACGTCGATCTCCAACCCGCATCTGTATGGCTACTACCACGTTATGGGTGCGTCCGAACCTGCCAGCTACACCTGGACCACGGCAGGGTCGGTCGCCAGCGGTGGCGGCATCAGCTGCTACTCCGGAGTGAACACCACAACGCCGTTGGACACAACAGCCTCGGTAGCCGCGTCTGCCACCGCTGCCTCCACGGGCTCGGTTGCTGGAGTCACCACAACGACCGCCGGAGCGATGCTCGTCGGCGCAATCGCCATCAACTCAAGCAATACCACTATCGTCATCGCTGGCCCGTCAGGCATGGCGGAAGTGTATGACCTCGGTGGTAAGCGCACTGAGCTTGACGATGGCCTTCAGGCAGCCGCCGGTTCCTCGGGCAGCAAGTCCTGGACCTGGAGCAGCGGTTCGGCGCGCGAATGGGCCGGGTGGCTCGTCGCCCTCCGCGCTCAATAACCCCAGCGCCACAGCCAGTGGGCAATCGGGGCTACGGGTGAGCGTCGGCTCCTCGAAGCCTTCACAAGCGCGACCACCGCAGCGAGGGCAAACACGGCGTGGAGCCTGAGCCCTCCATCTGCAAACAGCAGCGCCGGACCGAGGGACCGCGCGAGGGCGCAGCACCCTTGTCTTGTCAGTAACCGGCGCTGAAGGCGGCATCGTCGATGTTGAAGGGATCCGCTTCTCCGGAACGAACTGCATGTGTCCTATGGCGCCGTCACGGCGATCGTAGCAATCGAGGACGCGACGTCCGTATCAGCGATGGCGGCAATTCCGTTGCCCGCCAGGCTCGACCCGACATGTCTTCGCTCGCCTGCCCTGCTGGTGCCATGCTTCCGCCGCCGTATGCTCCGTGGGCGGATTAGATGAAGCCGATCGCTGCCACCGCGTGCCACAAGGAACGGCGGTTGCATGATCCCTGGAACCAGCAGCCTTGACGATCCAGTCGGCACTCATATTCCTGCCTAGGTCCCGTCACAGCACCTGCACAGTTTGGCCGTGGATCGTAAGGAACAGCCCACCAACAGATTCCGGAGAATCCGATGACTTCCCTTATTTTTATTGCCGCAGACCTGGCGGCCATCAGCATCCTCACGTTCGTCCTCTACCTGCGCCGCCACCGCCGCCGCGACCTGGTGGTGTCCTACCTGGGCATGAACGTGGGAGTCCTGGCTGTGGCCACCGCACTTTCCGGCTCCGCCGCCGGACTCGGCCTGGGACTTGGCCTCTTCGGTGTCCTGTCCATCATCCGGCTCCGCTCCACCGAGCTGTCCCAGCACGAGGTGGCCTACTACTTCTCGGCCCTGGCACTCGGCCTCATCGCCGGCCTCGGCATCGAGCCGATCTGGCTCACCGCGTCGCTGATGGGCCTGATCCTGCTGGTGATGTTCGTCGGTGACCACCCCCGCGTCCTGCCCGCCCACCGGCACCAGACGGTGATCCTGGACCGGGCCCTGGCCGAGGACGGCGAACTGTACGCCCGGCTCGAGGAAGTCCTGCACGGCAAGGTCCACTCCGCCACCATCCAGGAACTCGACCTGGTCAACGACAAAACGATCGTGGACGTCCGCTACGCCTACAACCCCCACCCCGCCGCCGTAACCTACCTTCCGACGGCGGCACCCCGGCACGCAGAACCGGCACCTTACGCGTCATCCCGGCCGCTGCCGCCGGTACCCGCACCTGTGGTGACAGCCGGTGCCGACGGAACCGAACCGGCGTCGTCCTCCCCCGTCCACGCCTCGGACCCCGTCCACGCCTCAGCAGGTGCGGCATGAGCGCCCCAGCAGGTGCCGGCGTCGTGAACAGCCTGAGCGGACTGCCGGCCGTGGGGCTGGACGAACTGAACGCCGAAGCCGCGCTGCAGACCCGGGTGGACCGCAAATACGTGGTCCCCGAGGACCTGGCGCAGGAGCTCCTGGCCACGTTCGACGCCGAGGTCCGGGTCCTGGAGATGGACGGCTCCCGCTGCTTCGCCTACGACTCCGTCTACTTCGACACCGCGCAGCTGGACAGCTACCTCCTGGCCGCGCACGGCCGCCGGCGCCGCTACAAGGTCCGCACCAGGACGTATGTGGACAGCGCCATCAGCTTCCTCGAGGTCAAAACCGAAGGCGCCCGCGAAGCCACCGTCAAGGAACGTATCCCCTACGAGCTCTCGGACCGGTCCCGGCTGACGGCGGAAGGCCTGGACTACGTCCACGAAACCCTTGCGACGGCGGTGGGCGGAGCGCCCGCCGCACCCCTCGGGCCGGTCCTGGAAACCCGCTACCACCGCACCACGCTCTACCTGCCGGAATCCGGCAGCCGGGCCACCATCGACACCAACGTCACCTGGCAGCGCCCCGGCGAACACGCCTGGGTCCTGGACGGCGCGGTGATCCTCGAAACCAAGTCCGGCTCAGCGTCAGGCCCGCTGGACCGGCACCTCTGGGCCAACGGAGTCCGGCCCTCCAGGATCTCCAAGTTCGCCACCGGCATGGCGGCGCTCTGCCCGGACCTGCCCGCCAACCGCTGGAACCGCACCCTCCGCCGCACCATGAACCTCCGCCCCGCCGCCTGACCCACCTCCCCCACAGATTTCGAAGGAACACACCATGAAACGCTTCCGCACCGCTCTTTCCGTCACCGCCCTCGCCCTGGCCGTGGGCCTGGCCGGCTGCTCCGCCGCCGGCACCAGCACCGGAACGTCCATTACCGGGACGTCCGCCAACTCGTCCGCCACCTCCGGGACCGCCCAGGCCGCCGTCTCCCTGGACACCCTCGCCGCTGACACGCACTACGACGCCGATGACCTCACCTGGGATGCGGCCTCCGAAGTAGCCGTGACCCTGGCGGACGGTGCCAGCAGTGTAGCCGCCGGCACGTCGTCGGACGCGGTAAAGGTCGACGGCGACACCGTCACCATCAGCGCGGCCGGCACCTACCGCCTGAGCGGTTCGCTGTCCGACGGCCAGGTGGTAGTGGCCGCCGGCGAGGAAGACGTGGTGCGCATCATCCTGGACGGCGCCGAGATCTCCAGCTCCACCGGCTCGCCGTTTGTGGTGCAGAGCGCCAACGAGGCCATCGTGTTCCTGGAGGACGGCACGTCCAACTCCCTGAGCGACGCCTCCGCCTACACGGACACCGCTGAGGACGCCCCGAACGCGGCCCTCTACTCCCAGGCCGATCTCACCATCGCCGGCACCGGCTCGCTGGCCGTTGACGGCAACTTCAACGACGGCATCTCCTCCAAGGACGGCCTGGTGCTGGCCGCCGGCAACGTCACCGTGGGCGCCACGGACGACGGGATCGTGGGCAAGGACTACGCGGTACTGCTCGACGGTGCCTACCAGGTCACCGCCGGCGACGACGGCTTCAAGTCGGACAACGAGGAGGACGAAGGCCGCGGCTGGGTCCTCATCAACGGCGGAACCCTGAACGTCAGCGCGGGTGACGACGGCATCAAAGCCTTCAACACCCTCACCATCGCCGCCGGCGTCACCACCGTGGCAAAGTCCGAGGAAGGCCTCGAAGCCCAGCACATCGTGATGTCCGGCGGCACGGCCAACGTCACCGCGAACGACGACGGCGTGAACGCCTCAGGCGGGGCCTCCACGTCCACCTCGGCCCAGGGCGGGATGGGCGGCGGCGGCGGCGAAATGGCTGTGGGCGACTACACCGTGGAAATCACCGGCGGCTCGCTGACCATCAACGCGCAGGGCGACGGGCTGGACTCCAACGGCAACGCCAGCATCTCCGGCGGCACCGTGGTGGTCAACGGCCCCACCAACTCCGGCAACGGGGCCCTGGACGTCAACGGCGAACTGACCGTCACCGGCGGCACCGTGGCGGCGGCCGGCAGCGTGGGCATGGTGGTCACCCCGGGCACCTCCTCGACTCAGTCCGGCGTGCAGGTCACGCTCGGCTCGGCTGTCCCGGCCGGCACGGTGGTGCAGATCGCCGATTCCGCAGGCAACGTGGTGAGTGCCTTCGTAACCACCAAGGCCACCGCGTCCCTGGTGTTCTCCTCGGCCGCGATCACTGACGGCGAGGTGTACACGGTCTACACCGGCGGCACCGCCACGGTCAGCGCCGGCGTCGGCGAAGGTTCCCTGGACGGGGCCAAAGAGGTCGGCACCGTGACGGGCGGCGAGTACACCGCGTCCGAGGGCCCGGGCGGCGGGGGCGGCTTCGGCGGCCGCCGCTAACCCTGGCACGCTCGTTACCTTTTTCGTAGCCCGTTCCTGTTGCAGGATATGGGTGTGCTGGCCTGCCGGTCCCGGCATGATTGAGACGCTCTGTTGGTCATGATCTTGAGAGTGTTGTCACCGGGGCGGGCAGG
>NZ_SIHX01000015.1 GCF_004320525.1 Arthrobacter sp. S39 | reverse complement strand
GCCCGATGGTCAGCACGCACGCGATCTCCGCAGCCGTCGACGCCTCCTGCGCCTGCGCGGACATGGTGGGAGGTGCCATTGCCTGGACATTGTCCGCGTACTTCGCGGCGGCCTGGGCCTTCAACGCTGCCATCCGCGGCTCTGACCGGGCCGCCCCCGCCAGGATGTCCAGGCAAAGATCTGACGTGTCCTGCATCGGATCGTCATCCGCGTCCGCGCCGGAGCCGGTCCCGTCCACTTCGGCACTAAGCACCGCATAGGCAGCATCGATATCCGCAAATGCCTTCGCCACCGCCGCTCTTCCCATATACCAATCATGGCGGGAGGCACTGACATTATTGCCCGCAGACCACGCCCGGCGGCAGGCTAAGAGGTGTTGGCGGGGGCCGGACGCCGGACCGCGACCTAGTCCGGCTTGCGGGCCCGGCTGGGCTGCACGCGGGGAGGTTCGCCCGGCATCTTGGGATAGTCGGGCGGGAAGGGCAGCTCGCCGAGTCCCGCCTTCAGATCGTGGTCCCACCAGCCCAGGAGCGTATCGATCGTGCCTGGGTTCGCGTTCATGCCGGCCCAGGGATCGCCAACGGTCTTCAGCCGGTCCGGGACCGTAAGGATTGTGAAGTCCTTCGGGCTGATGCTCTCCAGCTCATCCCAGCTGATCGGGCAGGATACTGATGCGTTGGCCAGGGCGCGTGGACTGTAGGCGCCGGCGATGGTCCGGTCGCGGTTGGCCTGGTTGAAGTCCAGAAACACCTTCTTGCCCCGTTCCTCTTTCCACCAGGCCGTGGTGACCTTGTCCGGCATCCTCCGCTCAAGCTCCCGGGCGGCAGCGATCACGGCATGACGGACGTCCAGGAATTCACGAGTGGGCTCAACTGGCGCGTACACGTGGAGTCCGCGGTTGCCTGACGTTTTGATGAAGCACGCCAGGCCGGCCTCCGCCAGCACCTCCTTTAACGCCAGCGCTGCCGGGACGGCGTCATCGAAGTCCGTTCCCGGCTGCGGGTCCAGATCGATCCTGAGCTGGTCGGGGTTGTCTGTGTCCCCGGCCAAAGAGGGCCACGGGTGGAACACCACGGTATTCATCTGTACGGCCCACACTGCGGCGGCCGGCTCGTCGAGGACAAGCATGGGATGCGAACGCGCGCTCGGAAAGACGACCTTCACTGTTCGGATGAAATCCGGTGTTCCCTTGGGCGGGTTCTTCGAGAAGAACTGGTCTCCCTCGACGTTTTCGGAGAACCTCTGCAGCGCCACCGGCCGGTCACCGTTCGCGGAGATGAACGCCTCCCCCACGTCCACCATGTAGCGTGCGAGGTCGAGTTTGGTCAGTCCCAGCTCGGGCCAAAGGACCCTGCCGGGGCTGGAAATCCGCATCTCGCGGTCGCCGTTCGGGCCGGGGACGGTAAGGGTGGTCTGTTCGCTCGCCATGGGGACAAGCTACACCCCGCCCATTCCCCGGCAAACAGAATGGGCTCAGACGGTGACACGCTCCCGCCGTTTCCGCAGCTTCTTCGCAACGAACAGAACCACCAAACCGGCCACGGCAACAATCACCAGCAACTGGAGCACACCGGCATACTCCTCCACCCGGGGCCAGTTCTCGCCCAGGAAGTATCCTGCCAGGATCAGGACCGAGTTCCAGATGAGGCTTCCCGCGAGCGTCAGTCCCAGGAAACGCCACAACGGCATCCGGTCGATCCCGGCGGGGATGGAGACGAGGCTCCGGAACAGCGGCACCAGGCGGCCCAGGAAGACCGCCTTGCTGCCATGGCGGGCGAACCACGCTTCCACCCGGTCGACGTCGGCGACGGCCACCAGGGGGATCCGGCCGATCAGGGCCCTGGTACGGTCCCTCCCAAGCCATCGGCCCAGGAGATACAGCACGTAGGCGCCCAGCAGTGACCCGGCCGTGGTCCACAGAATGGCGTCCAGCAGGCTGAAGCCGCCGCGGCTTGCGGTGAAGCCGGCGAGCGGAAGGATCACCTCGCTGGGGATCGGGGGAAACAGGTTTTCCAGTGCCACCACCAGCCCTGCCCCGGGTGCGCCCACAGCCTCCATGACGCCGACCACCCACTCCGAGACCCCGCTGAGATCAGCGGCCGCCGGGTTCGCGGCGGATGGGATTGCGCTAGCGGTGGACAAGGGGGCGGCAAGGGCAGCGGTCATGGTGGTTCCTCCAGGATCGGGTTGACTCCCACTCTCCGGCGCCGGGCTAACGTCCGGCTGTCTCCCTGCTGTGCCGTGCCTGTGCAGGCAACCGCCAGGCCGCCGGGCCGCGGACGGGAGAGACCGAGGGCGGAACCGTACGCTGAGGGAACCGGAAGGCTGACGGAACCGGAAGGCTGACGGAACCGCACGCGGGCAGAAGCAGGACGGAAGCAGGACTGAATCCGGCATGATGGATCCATGACCGTCTCAGAGTCCGCCCTGACCTTCGCCGTGGGCGACGTCGGGGTTTCAGCGTCCTACGCACGTCCCGAGCAGCCGTTTGCCACCCTGGTGCTGGCCCATGGGGCAGGCGCGGGTATGGAGCATCCCTTCATGCGCGGGTTCACCGACGCCCTCAACGACGAAGGCGTCGCCACCCTGCGCTTCAACTTCCCGTACCGGGAGGCCGGGCGGAAGTTCCCGGACCGGCCGCCTGCCGCCATCGCGGCCTGGCGGGCCGCGATGGACGAGGCAGCGCGGCAGGGCGCCGGACACGGGGACACCTGGCCGGTGTGGGCGGCCGGCAAGTCATTCGGCGGCCGGATGGCGTCGATGGCGGTTGCGGAAGGTATGTCTGCCGCCGGGCTCGTCTACCTTGGCTATCCGCTGCACCCGCCGGGCAAGCCGGAGAAAATCCGCGACGAACACCTGTACGGACTCACGCTGCCCATGCTGTTCCTGCAGGGTTCCCGCGACACGTTCGCCACCCCGGACCTGCTGGAGGGTGTGGTGTCACGGATCGGCGAGTCCGCCGCACTGGAGTGGATCGACGGCGGGGACCATTCGTTCGCAGTGGCCGGCAAAAAGCGCAGCGCCGATGAGGTGGGCGCCTCCCTCGCGGCGACCGTTGCGGACTTTATGCGGACGCGCGGGTGACCGGCACCTCTGCCCGGCACCTCAGCGCGGCCGGTCTGTTGTAGCGCCGGCCGGAGGACCCGACGCAGGACCGGCGGAAGCCAGCCGCGCAAGGTCCAGCCGGTTCGCTGCGCCGGTCTTGCGCAACAGGTTGGAGATGTGTGAGCTGACCGTCTTCTCGCTGATAAACAGCGCCCGCGCAATCTCGCCGTAGGTCCTTCCCGCAACCACGTGGTCGAGGATGTCCAGCTCCCGGGGTGTCAGGCCTGGCAGGACTGCTGCAGGGCGCTGCCCGTTGGCAGCCACTGGCACCACCGGGATCCTCGCCCTCGCGGCGAGGCCCTCGAGGGCCTCCCGTATCGGTTCGGCCTGGAGCTCCGCTGCGAGGGCGAGTCCCCGGCGGAGGAGCTGGGCCGCGTGATGGCCAGGGTTGTGCCCATGCAGCAGCAGCGACTCCACCGCACGCCGGCAGGCGTAGGCTTCCTCCCACGGCAGGGACGCGTCCCGGAAGGCATCGGCTGTCCGCGCCCATTCCGGCCCGTTGCCGTTCGGATTCCGTGCCCTGCCCAGCTCCGCGGCGTAGAGGAGTTCAAAGGCTTTCACCTGCCGGCGGTAGAGCTCCGTCTCCCCCAAACGTTCGTGCAGGATGCCGGGGAAGCGATCCTGGAGATCGTTGGCGGTGGCCAGCAGGCCTGACGTCGGTGAGCCCGTGTCCCGCGCGCGCTGGACCTGGTCCGCGAGTGCGCGCGCGGCAACGGGAAGAAGCCACTCACACATGGTGGGCGGCGGACCCGGGCCGGTGGCACCTGTGAGCGCCGCTTCGAAGGCTGCCTCCGGGCGCCCGGCCGCGGCGTTAACTTCCGCACGGATCGCGTCGAAGTCCAGGTTGAGGAGACCTGAAGTCTCCGCATACAGCTCGTCGGCCCGATGAAGGTGGACCGAGGCCTCGTCGTGCCGGCCCTGCAGCGCCGCGAGCCGTGCGGCCGTCAGCCTGGCACCCACGTCCCCCATCGGTCCGGGATCAAAGCCGAGAGCGACCCGCAGCGCAGCCCGGCATTTCCGCCAGTCACCGACGGCCAGGTAGCTGGCCGCTTCGTCTGCAGCAATTTTGGCCGTGTATCCGTGGGGCGCACCCCGGTCCACAAGTTCCTGCCTGGCCCGGTGCAACAGGTCCGCATACGCTGCACTGGTCCAGGGCCCTTTCGCGTTGCCCGTCCAATATGTTGCGTGGACGAAGGCCCAGAAATCACGCGCCTGGAGCGCCTCCTTTGCTCCTTCGGCCGCCAGGGGAATACCTGCCTGGGGGTGCCCCGCGTTGGTCTCGGCGATGGCCGCCGCGGTCAGCGCGTAGGACAGCGCCCGGTGGTCCCCGGCCTCCCTGGCCACGGCAAGTGCCTGCCTGGCGGGAGCCTCGGCACCCGGCTCGTTGTGCCACATGGTTGCATGGGACAGCTCGGCCAGGGCCAGGGCGTGCTGCCAGCTGCGGGGCGCGGCTGCGGAGAGCCTGACTGCCTCGCGGATGTCGGGCAGGGGGAAGAACCCCTGCCCGGTGGACAGCTGCAGGTGCATGCGGCGCACCATCAGCCCGGCCCGGGCAAGCGCTCCGCCGGGAAGGTCGGACCCGCCCAGCAGCGCCTCGATGGATTCCAGTTCCACGGACAGTGCCCCGGCCTCGTAAGCAGCCTGACGGACCCGGTCCCACAGATCCAAGGTTGGTTCTTTCGCATCTGGCAGTCCCTGGCGCAGATCCAGGGCCCGGCTGAGCATCCGCAGCGCATCGCCGTTCGCTCCGGACCCACGTGCCACGTCCGCCGCTACCAGTGCCCAGCGGTAAGCATCAGCGGTATGGCCGGCCTGATGGTGGTGGTCAGCAAGGGAAACCACGACGGCGGCATCCGGGCGTGTGCCGCCGTCGAGCTGCCGTTCGTAGTACGTGGCGAACGCCGAATGCAGGCTCGTGCGGTCGTCGGCATCCAGCGCCAGTTCCAGTGTTTCGGCGATGAGCGGATGGTGGAACCAGTAGGTTCCATCCGGGGCCAGGTCCAGGATTCCTGCCTCCGCCGCGGAACGCAGGGCCGCCGGTATGCGTTCGGGATCAAACGACGGCGCGGCGACCTCCCGCAGGTCGGCCCCGCTGGTGGCCTTTCCGCCGACGGCCATGATCCGGGTCAGTTTTTGGGCTTCAGGTGACAGCCCTTGCCAGGACCGCAGGACGGCGGACTTCAGGTCAGGCGGGAATCCGGCCGGAAGATGCCGGTCTCCAGCTTCAAGGCCGGCCACCAGCAGGAGGTTGAGATAGGGGTTGCCGGCCGAGCGGGCGAACACTTCGTTGACCAGCGTCCGGTGCGGCGGCGCGCCCAGGATCGCGGCGAGCTGCGCCTCTGTGTCCGGCCTGTCGAGCGGAGCCAGCGTCCTGGTGCCCACGCCGGGCAGCCGCCGGATATCTGCCAGCCAGCGGACAAGCTTATGGCCAGCGCCGACGTCGTCGTGCCGTACGGTTCCGATTACCCCCAGCCGGCGCTCCTCCGGGCCGGCCACAAGGTACATCAGGACGTCCAACGTGGTTTGATCCGCCCACTGCAGGTCGTCAACCACCAGCAGGACGGGCCGCTCCAGGCTGAGCCCCGTGAGCCACTCATCGATAAGCAGGGGAAGCTCCGGACCGGCCTCCCAGAGATGGGACGGCGCCGGAACACGGGCTGCTCCGGCGGAACGGAACGCCGAGCGCAGGGCCAGTAACGGCACTTCCATGGAGGCCAGCGGCAGTGCTGCACCCGTGAGGATGGCAACCTCCGGAGAAGCAGCCGCGCACGCCTTGGCAACCAGCGCCGTCTTCCCCACTCCGGCGTCCCCGGAGATGAGGAACGTCCGGGCCCTACCGGCACAGACGGCACTGATGACTCCGGCCAGTTCTGCCAGGTCCGCTGCCCGTCCGATGAAATCCGGGCCGCCGTTGTCCAACGGTTTTGCCACAGTCCCAGCTTGCACCCCTGTGTCCGGCCGGTACAGATCTGAGGGGTACCCCGCCTGGTTCTGAGGGGCACCGCCTGATGTGGCGCCGTGGCACGGGAGAGCAGGCTGAATCTGTCAGCACCCGCACATCCTGAAGGGAAACGCCATGTATTCATCGATCGGTTCACGCCGCAGGACGGGAGCTACGCTTGCGCTCTTCCTCCTGGCGGTCATCGCTCCGGCACCGGCCAGCGCCAGGGAGCCGGCAGCGCCGGAGGACACCGGCATCAACACCGGTTACTGTCCGCTGACGCGGATCGGCACCCAACTGGTCCGCTGCGACAACCTCACCGGAGCCGGTGTCCCGGCACCTTACTGGATTCCCGAACAGTAACGGGTCCCGGCAGGGCGCCGAACCGGCCGGTGGCCCGGCGTCAGCTACGCGGCGTCGTCGTGCCACCAGCCTTCCCAGGCGGTGGAGGTCAACTGGCCGTTAGGGAACTCCGTCTTGCCGCTTCCGCTGCTGTACGCACGGTTGTCGTCACTCCGGCGGGCGTCGAGCAAGAGGTTCAGGCTACTCAAAAGCAACATCGTTGCGTCCTTTCATGTCGTGGTGTGGACCACGCTGTCCACGTATCGACGAGCCTAACGGCGGGATGTTTCAGCACGTCGACGCCACATTTCCGCCATGTAACGCTCCTCTCACGCTGCCGTTCGGGGGACATGAATCCGCCCCACGACGGCGTTACATCCGGGATTTGGTCCGTGCGGTTGCCTGCGCCGTCCACGGATCCTCAGGCCAGGGATGCCTGGGATAGCGGCCCCTCATCTCCGACCGCACCTGCGCATAGGGCCCGGACCAGAAGGACGCCAGATCGTCCGTCACGGCCAGCGGGCGCCGTGCCGGCGACAGCAGGTGGAACAGCACGGGCACCCGGCCGCCCACCAGCCGCGGCGTGTCCGCCCAGCCGAAGCATTCCTGCAGCTTGACCGCCACCACCGGCCGGCCGCCGTCGTCCGTCCTTGCAGAATCCGCGCCTGAAGCATCACCAACGGCACGGTCCGGCACGTCGGGGTAGTCGATGCGGACGCGCGACCCGCTGGGCACTTCCAGTGTCTCCGGCGCGAGTTCGGCCAGCTGCGCGGCCTCGGGCCATGGCAGCAGGCGCCGCAACGGGTCGGTGAGGTCGATGGTGCCGGTGGCGGCTCCCCCTGCCAGTTTCTCGAGCTCCGGTCCCAGCCAGTCATCGAGCCGGGCGAGCAGGGCCGGCTCGGAAACGTCGGGCCACGGCTCACCCAGTTCACGGCGAAGCAGGGCAAGCCGGCGGCGCAGGGCGTCCGCCGCCGTCGACCATCCGATGGTTCCCAGCCCTTCCTGGGCGAGGGCGCGGGCCACCGCCGTACGCCCTTCGGCGGCGGACGGGCGAACGGGTGTGGAGGACAGGACAATCGCGCCCAGCCGGCGTTCCCGCCGTGCCGTGACGCGGCCCTTGCCGAACGTCGCCTCGACGGTGTCCGTGAGGAGGTGGCGGGCTGCTGCTTCCGCGGTGTCGGCCGTGATGGGCGCAGCGGAACGGATCACAGCACCCGTTCCGGCTGCGTCCCGGCCCTCCGCGCGCGACACCTCCGCCACCGCCAGCCACTCATGACCGGCCAGGGAACTACCCGCGGGCAGCCCGGCCCGGGTGCCGGACGACAGAAGGTAACGCTCCGGTCCCGCCCCCGGAACCCGCCGCGCCACCCGGTCCGGGAACGCGAGGGCGACGACGGCACCCACCGCTTCCGCTTTGCCCGGCGCGGCGTCAAGGACAGAGGGCGCGACGCCGGCGCCGTCCTTCCGCACGATCGCCTCCATCCGCCGGACGTCCTCAGTCCACCGCCGGGAGGCAGGCTCCTTGCCGCTGCGGAGTTCGGCCAGGAGCCTGGTCAGGTCGGCCCCCGGTGCCCGTTGGTCCCCCGCCACCAGGGCGACCGCTTCTGCGGCTGTCCGCGCGCCCACGGCTCCGGCGCCGTCCAGCAGTGCGCGGGCCAGCCTGGGATCGGCGGGGACCCGGGCCAGGGTCCGGCCCAGCGCGGTGGCGTGGCCGTCCGCTGCCACGGCGCCGAGTTCGCGCAGGACTTCAACAGCATCCTGCATTGCTGCCTGCGGAGGGGCGTCCGGGAGCGCGAGTCCGGTGCCGCCGGGCGAACCCCAGCAGGCCAGGACCAGGGCCGCGGCGGTGAGGTCGGCGACGGCGATCTCCGGCGTCACGTGGGCGGGGGCCGCGCCGAATGCCCGCTGGTCGTAGCAGCGGACCACCAGGCCCGGGCCCTGCCGCGCGGCACGGCCGGCCCGCTGGTCAGCGGACGCCCGTGAGCACGAAACGGTCACCAGTCCGGACATGCCCCGGCTTGCATCCCGCCGCGGCTCGCGGGTCAGGCCGGAGTCCACCACTTGTCGGACCCCCGGGACGGTGAGCGAGGATTCGGCCAGGTCGGTGGAGACGATGATGCGGGACAGGGCGTGGTCGCTGCGTCCGGAGACGGCACGGTCCTGCTCCGCCGGGCCGACCTGGCCGTGCAGCTCCAGGACCTCCGTTCCCGCGCCGGTGCGGCCGCGCAGGCGAGCTGCCACATGGGCCACCTCCCGGGCGCCGGGCACAAACACCAGCGTGTCCGTGTCTGCGCCCGCCCTGGCGTGCGCCGCTGCAGCGGTGTCCGCAACGTGGTCCAGGAATGCGCGCGTCACGCCCCGTCCGTCCAGCCGTGCCACTCCCGACGGCGCCCATTGAACCTCCAGCGGGTACAGCGCGGACGGGCAGTCGACGACTGGAGCCGGCCCGCCGCCGTCGTGATCTTCTGCTTCTCCCGTGGATGCGCTCCCGATCAGCGCGGCGAAGCGCGGGGCGTCCAGGGTGGCGGACATTGCCACCAGGGTGAGGTCTCCGCGGAGCTGCCGCACTTCCGTGAGCATGCCCAGCAGCAGGTCCGTCTCCAGGCCGCGTTCGTGGACCTCGTCCAGGATCACCGCGCCTGCCGTTTCCAGACCCGGGTCATCCAGGAGCCGGCGGAGCAGGATCCCCGGGGTGACGAACTCGATGAGCGTCCCGGGGCTCCCCTGGCGTTCGCCGCGGACCGTATAGCCCACCCTGTCGCCGAGCCCGCTGCCATCGAGGGCGGCCAGGCGCCGGGCCGCTGCACGGGCGGCCACCCGCCGCGGCTGGGTGACCACCACCCGCCGCTGTCCCTGCCCGTCAGTGGCGGCCAGCAGGTTGGCGAGCAGCGGCGGCACCAGGGTGGTCTTGCCCGTGCCCGGCGGCGCCTGCACCACTGCGGTCCCAGCCGCACCGCCCGGGCGCAGCGCCGCTGTCAGGTCGCCCAGGGAGTCTGCAAAGGCCAGCCCTGCGCCTATGGAGGCCAGGTCGAATGTCAGGGGAATTCGCAGAGAGGTCACACGCCCATTCTCCTCGCATGGCCGGTGCCGGGCTGACTGTCCCTGCGGCAGCGTGACGTAGGAGAGACTGGAGGAAAGTCACTTACGAAAGCAGGACCAGCATGATCACTCTCCAGCAGGACACCGAAGGCTTCATCCGGATGAAACGCCACTTTCCCGGCAGCGCCGAGGTCACTGTCACCTTCGCTGACGGTTCCCGGGAGGTGTTCAGCGGCCTGGAGCTGAACCGGATCTACGACGACGCCCTGGCCGTCTACCGCGCGCAGAACCAGCTCGACGCCAAGGGATTTTCCCGGGGGCCGAAGAAAAAAGTCCAGTCCGCCATCGAGTTTGTGGCCATCCATCCCGGCATGGGGAAGTAGCAGGCCCGCCAGTCGGGCTCCGAACTGGTTACCGGGTAATTACTGGATTCTGCTTGGCTGCACTGGCTGTCCGGGCCGGTGGATCGCGACGTCGCCGTACGAGGTCCGGGCCCGGACTTCGATGCGTTCCGTGGATTCCCCCGGGCCCTCGGCTGTGGCCAGGGCGTTGCGGACCTTCCCGTACTTGGTGCTGACGTCCAGCCACGCCGCCGTGCCTTCGGGGATGCCGATGCCCACGTCGCCGTAGGCCGTTTCGATGACCAGGGAGCCGCGCGTGGCCTCGCCGACCCGGATCTTGCCATTGGCGGATTTGGCGGTCACCGACGACTGCGCCCTCCCGATGTGGATGTTGCCGTTGGCCGCCTTGATGTGGACTTCGCCAGCCGCGTCCCCGATCCTGATGTGTCCGTCGGAGTTCCTGATTTGGGTGGAACCGCCGATCCGGTCGACGCGGATTTCACCGGACCCGGTTTTGAGGTCGACGTCGCCGGCGGCCCGGTCCACGACGACGTCGCCATAGCCGGATTCCGCCTTCACAGCATCCGCCCGGCCGAGCCGGATGTGGCCCATGCCGGTTTTGAGGTCACACTGTCCAAGGTTCCCTTCGCCGTCGAATTTCCCCATCCCGGCCTCCCATCGGACGTCGGAATGGGACGGCAGCTTGACGATGACGTCAACCGCGCCATTCCCGGTGAGGATGGCGAACCGTTTCCAGTCCTTTGACCCCTTGATGAAGAGGGCGCCGTTGGAGAAGTCAATGCTGGTCTGCTCGGCGGCCCTGATGTCAGCGGCCCTCCCGGCGTCGCTGGGGCGGACGTAAACAACGGTGTCGGTCCGGTCGCTGGCGGTGACGCGGATGTCGCCGAGGTTGTACTCGACGTTCAGGGAGATGCGGTCGGGGGTTTCGAAGGTCGGCATTGCGGTTTCCTTTGGACTGTTCAGTCAGTGCCTTGATGGGGGTTTCGCGTCGGAGTGCTAGCGGACCCAGCCGGTGAAGGTGCGTCCGCCGGACGGGGTTCGGCGCGGCTCGGTTCGTCCGTTGCCAGCGCCGTCCAGCGAAGCGGTGACGGAGCGGACGAGCCAGGCGTTGACAGAGACTTTGTCCCTGGCGGCTGCTTCCTCGATGCGCACCTTGAGCGGCTCGGGCAGCCGCAGGGTGAACCTGGCGGCCGGACCGTCATCACCGTCCTGGGCGGGCGACGGGTCGACCGGAAGGCTGTCCGCGGCGTCGTCGAATTCTGTACTGGCCGGCGGAGGTGTCACCACAAACTCGGGATCGCGGCCGCGGAGCCGGACGTCCACTGAACCCGGCGCAAGTTCCCGGGTGATCTCGCTGGCGGCGGCCGCCAGCGCCTCCAGCAGGACCAGCCGGGAGGCGGTCTCCAGCGGCGCGGTCAGGCGGGCGGCAAGTTCACGTGCCGGCTCGCCGCCGGCTGCGGAGGCAGTACGCAGCTGCTCCTGGAGGCTCATCACGTACTGTTGCAGGTCCATGACATCAGTATGACGTCATCATGACGTCATGGCAATGGCATGGGGACGTCACCGCGGATTCTTCACCGCCGAAAGGGGGCGGCCCCGCTCAGGGTCAGCCCTTGTCGTCCTTGCCGACGTTCTGCAGGCCGACGGAACCGTCCGGGCCGGCGTTGGTTCGCCTGTTGATCAGCCACGTGATGAACCACAGCACCACGCCGATGGCCATCAAGCCTCCAGCGATCTGGTACTGGATCACGTTCCGGCCAACCCACGGTCCCGCGAGGAAGGCGCACAGCAGCGCGGCGAGAAGCGGCAACTGCCCTGGCGAGGTGAAGAACACCTTGCGGTTGGGGTCCCGCTTGCCGCGCAGGACCACGCAGGCCACGTTCACTACGGTGAAGACGCAGAGCAGCAGGAACGCGGTGGTGCCGGAGAGGTTGGCCACGATATTGCTCTTCGGGTCGGACGTGACGTACCAGATCAGGCCCAGCGCCAGGAGGGTGGAGAACAGGATCCCGGCCCACGGGGTGCGGCGCCCCGGAAGCACCTTACCGAGCGGCCTGGGCAGGACGTGCTGCCGGGCCATGCCGTAGATCAGGCGGCTTGCCATCAGCATATTGATCAGTGCGGTGTTGGCGACGGCGAAGACCGCGAGGAACGGGAAGATCCGGTCGATCGGGAAGTCCGGCGAGCCTTTGTGGACCACCTCAAGCAGGGCGGCACCTTCGGCTTCCCTGATCCCTTCAAGTTCGGTGGGCGTCAGTACGCTGACTACGGAAATCGCCACGAGCATGTAGAGGATCACCGCTATGCCGAGACCGGTGAGCATGGTCCGCGGGAAGATTTTCTCCGGGTGCTGGGTCTCCTCCACCATGTTCACGGAGTCCTCAAAACCGACCATGGCGAAGAACGCGATGGAGGTGGCCGCGGTGACCGCCAGGAACAGGCCTTTGTCCTGGTAGTCGCTGAAGACGAAGATCTCCCCCGGATTCCCCGTGCCTTGCGCCATGACGTAGAAGCCGACGCCGATCACGATGCACAAGGCGGTCATCTCGACGATGGTCAGCACCACGTTGAACTTCACGCTCTCGCCCACGCCGCGGAGGTTGATCGCCGCCAGCAGCAGCATAAAGCCCATGGCGACGGCGGTGATCACGCCTTGCGCAGGTACTTCCATCCAGCCGTTGACCTCAAGGCCGCCGAAGAAGTTCTGGGCGAGGACGTTCGCGGAGGTGGAGGCGCTGGTGATGCCGGAGCAGACCACGGCGAACGCCACCAGGAACGTGACGAAGTGGATGCCGAAGGCCTTGTGCGTATAGAGCGCGGCACCGGCTGCCTGCGGGTACTGCGTGACCAGTTCGAGGTAGGAGAACGCGGTCAGCGTCGCGACGACGAACGCGAGCAGGAATGGCAGCCAGACGATGCCGCCTACGGTGCCGGCCATGGTGCCCGTCACGGCGTAGACGCCGGCGCCGAGGATGTCGCCGACGATAAAAAGGAGGAGGAGCTTGGGGCCGAGGACCCGCTTCAGTTCCGGCCCGTCGCCCTCGGGCGTGGCGTCGAATACTTCCTCAGAAGTCTGGCTCATGGCTGACCTCCACAGCGGGTAGACGGCTCCCGGTGGAACCGCAGCAGGATTCCCGGCCTCAATGTGACCTACTTCACTGTGAACCTCTCAGGCAACTTTGGCAACAGCGCCGGCCGCAAAAGGCAGAGCGGCAGCGGAGCGGTATAGCCTAGCCCGATGGAGCGAACATGACCGTCCGCAGCGCGGGCATCCTGCTGTACCGCCGGGACCCGGCGTCGGGCCTGCAGGTCTGGATCGCCCACATGGGCGGGCCGTTCTGGGCCCGCAAGGACGCCGGCGCCTGGTCGGTGCCCAAAGGCGAGTTTACCGACGGCGAGGACCCGTGGGCAACCGCCCAGCGGGAGTTCGCCGAGGAGATGGGCGTGCCCGCCCCTGCCGCCGATTACCGGGAGCTGGGGATCTTTAAACAGCCCTCGGGCAAGGTCATCACCGTGTTCGCGGCGGAGTCGGATTTCGCGCCGGAGCGGATCGTGAGCAACACCTTCCCGCTGGAATGGCCCAGAGGGTCCGGCGTGATCCGGGACTTCCCCGAGATCGACCGTGCCGAGTGGGCCACAGAGACAGTTGCCCGCACCAGGCTGGTGCGCGGACAGTTGCCCATCCTCGACGCCCTCATCGCCCAGCTCCAGCGGGATGGCACTTAGCGGCAGTCCCGGCGTCGAACATTGCCGTTAAGTGCCATCCCGCGGAATGCAGCGGGGCCTAGCCTGCCTGCTTTTTCACGGCCCGCCCGATGCGTGCCGCGGCCTCTTCCAGCTGTGCGCCGTCCACGTGGCCGTAGGCGAAGCGGAGGTGGCGGTCAGCGTCGGTGCCAGGACCGGACGGGAAGAACGAGCCCTGCTGGTACTCGACTCCTTCGGCGCTGGCGTGTGCGGCGAGCACGTCAGCCTTGATGGCGTCGTTGCGCAGCCGGGGCCACAGGAACAGCCCGCCGTCGGGGACAACGGCGTCGAAGGTTCCAGGGGCCTCGTGCTCCAGGGCGGCCACGAGGGTTTCGGCACGGCTGCGGTACAGCGTCCGGGCCCGACCGAGGGTCGCATCGAACAGCCCGGGCTCTGCCGTCAGCAGTTCGCCGACAACGGCCTGGACGAACGTGGAGGTGTGCGAATCGTGCCGGCTGCGCAGCGCCACGAGGTCCCCCGCCAGGTGCTCCGGGACGATGGACCAGCCCAGGCGGAGCCCGGGACCGAGGGTCTTGGTGAATGTGTTGATGTGGATGACGTGGTCCGAGGAGTTGAAGATATCCGCTCCCTCGGGCGGGGCGGAGTACCAGAGCTCGCGGTACGGGTTGTCGGCCAGGATGATGAAGCCATAATGCTCGGCGAGCCTGACAAGTTCGCGGCGCGCCTCAGCCGGGAGCGAGCCCTGCGTGGGGTTATGGAAGTCCGGCACCGTGTACAGCGCAGACGGGCGGGCGCCGTCCCGGAGCCGGTCTGCCAGCTCTTCGACGTCCAGGCCGTTCGGACCAACGCGGACAGGCAGGGTGCGCGCGGCGGACAGCTCCAGTCCCCGCAGGAACAGCGGGAAGATCGGGTTGTCGACGGCGACGAGGTCGCCCCGCTCCACCACCGCCTGAATGGCCAGGGCCAACCCGTGGAAGCCACCGTTCGTGACCAAAACGCGCTCGACGGCGACACCCTCACGTTCCGCGATCCACTCGCGCAAGGGCGAGATGCCTTCCGTGCGGGAGTACTGCAGGGCCGGGACACCGGGACGGGACAGCACCCGGGACGCCGCCGCGGCGAGCTGCTCGGTGGGCAGCACGCCGGGATCGGGAATGCCGCCCAGGAGTTCGATCGCGTCAGAACGCTTGTTGCGCAGGGTCGCGTCACCGAAGCCTTTGGGGGCACTGAGTCCTGCGATCAGGGCGGGCCGTCGGGCGGGCGCGGCCGTCACAAGCGGGCGTTCGGTCAGGTTTGTGGTCATCGTGTCGCCTTTGCGAGTTGAGGGAGGGTGGGTGTGCCTTGCAGTTCCGGGGACGAGACCCTCGGGATGGCATCCAGGAGCGTGCGGGTGTACGGGTGCTGCGGCTGGGAGAAGATCTGCTCCACCGGGCCGTCCTCCACCACCTTGCCGCGCCGCAGCACGGACACGGTGTCCGCGATCTGCCGGACCAGCGCCAGGTCGTGGGAGACAAACAGGTACGTCAGGCCCAGTTCGCCCTGCAGCCGGGTGAGCAGTTCGAGGATGCCGGCCTGCACGCTCACGTCCAGGGCCGACGTCGGTTCATCCAGCACCACGACGTCCGGGCGCATCACCAGGGCACGGGCGATGGCCACTCGCTGGCGCTGCCCGCCGGACAGGTCGGCCGGCCGGCGGGACAGGAACTCCGCCGTCAGGCCAACGGACTCCAGCGCTTCGCGGACGCGCCCGGCACGGTCCGCCTTGTCGCCGACACGGAACTGGTCCAGCGGTTCGCCGACAATCCGGCTGACGCGCCAGGTCGGATCCAGGGACGTGAACGGGTTCTGGTAGACGAGCTGGAGGTGCCGGCGGACCGAGCGGAGGGAGTCCCGCGAGCGGCCATGGACGGCTTCGCCCCCGACGGTGATCCCGCCGCCGTCGGGCTGTTCAAGGCCGAGCAGCAGGCGCACCGCCGTGGTCTTGCCTGAACCGGATTCGCCCACCAGTGCGTGCGTGCTCCCCCGTTCCACGGTGAAGGAAACCCCGTCAACGGCGAGGGTGTCCTTGCCGCCGGCGGAGTAGCGCTTGGAGACGCCCTGTACCTGGATCTGGGGCACGACGGCGGCCGGCGGCTGCAGCGCGGACGCCAACCGGTGGTGCCGGTAGCGGTCCGGGTTGAGGGCGGGAACGTCGGCATGCAGGTTCCTGGCGTACTCAGTCGCAGGAGAAGCGAACACCTGCCGCGACGGCCCGCTCTCCTGCAGCGCCCCGTCCTTCAGCACCACCAGGGAGTCCGCGCGTTCGGCGGCGATGGCCAGGTCATGGGTGATCAGCAGCAGGCTGATGTCCAGGTCCCGGCGGAATTCGGAGAGCATGTCCAGGATCAGTTTCTGGACGGTCACGTCCAGGGCGGACGTGGGTTCGTCAGCGACAATCAGCGCGGGCCGCGGCAGGACTGTCAACCCGATCAGCACCCGCTGCAGCATCCCGCCCGAGAGCTGGTGCGGATACGACTCGTACACGCGGGCCGGGTCCGGCAGGCCGACCTCCTTGAAAACGTCAAGGATGCCGGACCGCCGGGTATCGGCGTCGCCTGTGCCCAGCAGCGCGGCGGCCTCCTGTGCCTGGGACCCGATGGTCCGCACGGGGTTCAGTGCCGAGCCCGGGTCCTGCGGGATGTAGCCGAGCGAGCGGCCACGCAGGGGCCGGAATTCCTTCTCCGGCAGGGCGAGGACGTCGCGTCCGCCCAGGTGGACGCTGCCGTTGACGGTCGCCTGGTCGTGGGGCAGCAGCCGGAGGACGGCCTTGGCTATTGTTGATTTCCCGGAACCCGATTCGCCGATGAGCGCCAGGCTTTCGCCGCGCTCCAGGATGAACCCGACGTCGTTCACCACACTGTTGCGGCCGTAGGCCACGCACAGGCCGGCCACCTCGAGCAGTGCTTCGGCGTCGTTCGTTCCTGGCACGTCGTTGTCCTTCCATTGCAGGGTCATGGCGGTCACTTGACCTTCCGCAGCCAGCGGCTGATCCGGTTCACGGAGAGCACCGTGATGACGATGACCAGGGCCGGGGCGTAAACCAGCCACGGCGCCGTCGGGTAGGTCTTGCCCGAGGCCACCAGCAGGCCCCAGTCCGACGCCGGTGGCGGGTCGCCGTAGCCGAGGAACGCGAGGGAAGCGATGACCAGGATCGAGGTTCCGAACTGCAGGACGGCCAGTACCAGGACGGACCGATAGGCATTGGGCAGGATGTGCCTCAGCAGCACGTGGAGCCGGGAGCCGCCCTCAAGGTAGGACGCCTCGACGAAAGCTGCGCTGCGGACCCGCACCACTTCGGCGCGCATCAGCCGGGCAAACACCGCAACCGCCGTCACGCCGGTGGCAATGGCGGCGTTGATCGTCTGGAAGCCGAGCGAACTGACGATCACCACGGCAAGCAGGAAGCCGGGGATGGCCAGGAGGACGTCAACGAAGCGTCCCAGTACTGTGTCCACCCAGCCGCCGCGGAAGCCGCTGGCCAGGCCGATGGCGCCTCCGACGACCAGGCCGATGAGGACGGCAACCAGCGCGCTGGAGACTGAAGAGGCTGTGCCGTACACCACCCGGGCGTACAGGTCCCGGCCAAGGTAGTCGGTGCCGAACCAGTGCGCGGCACTGGGGGCGTCGAGCTTCGCCGCGGTATCGCCGACGACGGGGCTGTAGGAGGTGAAGAGTCCGGGCAGCAGGGACCACAGGACAACAACAAGCACCGCCAGGAAGGACAGCAGCACGGTAGGCGGCACACCCGAGGACGATCGGCGGGTGGCAGGGACGGCGCGGGGTACAGGGGCGAGGGAAATTTCGCTGGTCATGCGTGCACCTCCGTGCGGACTTTGACGCGGGGATCCACCAGCGGCGAGACGAGGTCCGCGATGAGGTTCACGGCCACAAAGACGATGGCGGACAGTGCCACCGCTGCCTGCAGGACCGGCTGGTCCTCGCCGGTGACGGCCTTCTGGACCACGGTTCCGAGTCCGTCCCGGCCGAAGGTCGTTTCGGTGATGACGGCCCCGCCGAGGAGTTCGCCCACGATCAGGGCCACCATGGTCACCGTGGGAAGGGCCGAAGGCTTCACCAGGTGCCGGACAAACAGGGACGCCTCGTTCAGCCCCCTGGACCGGGCCACCAGGGCGTAGTCCTGCCGGGATTCATGGTCCAGGCTGGCGATCAGGACCTCGGCCAGCGGGGCGGACACCGGAATGGCCAGGGTGATGGCCGCGAAGAGCGTGGCTGCCGCGCTGTTGGGATCGGTGGTGGTGAAGGAGTGCAGCCGGAACGCGAACAGCTCAATCAGCACCAGCCCGATGACAAAGTTCGGCACCGACAGGAACAATGCCGGGATGGAGCGCAGGACGGCCGCCCATTTCCCTGGCAGGTAGTGGGCGCCGTAGGCAATGGCCACGGCCAGGACGACGGCGATGACGAGCGCGCTCGCCGCCAGCCCCAGGGTGGACGGCAGGGCGTCGCCGATCAGTTGTGCCACCGGCAGGTTGGACTGCAGGGAGAACCCGAGTTCGCCCGTCAGGAAACGCCCCAGGGACAGCGCCAGCTGCACCAGCACGGGTTTGTCCAGGCCGTAGAAGGCGACAATCCGCTGGATCTCCTCCTCGCTCAGGCCATGCTGCGGATCGCGCAGGGAGTTGGTGATCGAGTCGCCGGGAAGCACGCTGATCACCAGGAACGTCAGGACGTAGGCCAGCAGGACCACGGCGATGGCCTGGGCCGCCCGGGTGAGGGCATATCGCTTGTACTGGCTTGTCATCCGGAGATCCAGGCAGTGTAGAAGTTGGCGTACGCCAGGCCGTTGTAGCTCACGCCCTGGACCTTGGGCGAGATGAGGTAGAGGCGCTGCACCAGCTGGTTGAGCGGGATGAAGTAGCCCTGCTCGAGCACGTACTGCTGGAGTTCGCCGGCGATCTTCGCCCGGGACTCACGGTCGGATGCGCTCGCGATGGCGGTGGAAAGGTCGTTGAGCTTTTGGTCGCCGGTGCCAAGGTTGAACCAGTTCTCGCCGTTGTTCTGGCTGGTGAGCACCCCGGCCACCGTGCCGACGTCGACGAAGCTCCGCGAGGTCTGGAACAGCGGCGGGCGGCTGGCCTGGATGGCCGCGTAGCCGGCCACGTCCACCACCTTCAGGTTCACTTTGACGCCGATGCGCTTAAGCTGCTGGGCGATGAGCTCGTCCTCGGCCGCGGTGGACGGCACGTACGGGTTCGGTGACAGCGTGAACTCGAGGGTCTTGCCGTCCCTGGTCCGGTAGCCCTCCGAACCTTCCTTCCAGCCGGCGTCGTCGAGGAGTTTTTTGGCGCGGTCGGGTTCGTAGGCGAAGGAGCTGCTGTAGTCGCCGGCTTCGGGGACGTTGCCCTGGATGAACGTGGTGGCGGCGTCCCAGTCATCGGTGTAGACCGTTTTCCGGATTTCCTCGCGGTCGATGCCGTGCTGGATCGCCTGCCGGACGGGGAGTTCGTTGGTGGGGAAGGCCTGGGTGTTGACCTGGAAGCCGTCCACGAATCCGAGGTAGCGGGGCGTGCCCACCGTGAAGCCCTGTTCCTTCAGGGATTCGATTTCCTGCGGCTCGACGTTGAAGGCCACCTCGGCCTGGCCGGATGCGACGGTGGATGTACGGACGGAGGTGTCCTTGATGACCTTGTAGGTGATGGTGTCCAGCCGGGCCGGGCCGGTGTGGCCGAGGGCTGCGGGACCCCAGTTGTAGTCCGCGCGCTTCTCCAGCACGTAGCTGTCGCCCTGCTTCCATGACTTGACCTTGAAGGGTCCGCTGCCGATCTCCTGGCTGAGGTCGGCCTGCGCCTCGACCGGGAGCGCGAGGGTCTTGGGTGAGAGCAGGATGCAGCCGTGGTAGCCGAGGGTGGCGATGAACCCCAGCGCCGGTGACGAGAAGGACACCTTGACGGTACTGGCGTCCGTGGCCTCGGCGCCCGCAAAGTTGCTGGACGGGAAGAGACCCACCTTGCTCACGCCCCGGGCCGGGTCACCCTTGGCCCACGCGTTGAGGTTCGCCACCACGGCGGCTGCGTCCAGCGGGGTCCCGTCGGAGAACGTCACGCCTTTCTTCAGGTGCAGCACGAACTCCCTGGCACCGTTGAGTTCCTCCCAGCTTTCGGCGATCCAGGGGCTGAGCGCGCCCTTTTCGTCGACGTATACCAGTTTGTCGGTGATCTGCCCCCAGAGGTTGCCTTCGTAGCTGGAGATCGACGTTTTGCTGGACACCCAGCCGGTGTCGTAGCCCTGGATCAGGAAGGTGATGTTGCCGCCGTCGACAGGTGTGCCCGGGTTGGCGGTACTGGAGGTTGCCGTCCCGCCGCAAGCGGTGAGCAGGCCGGTGAGGGTGATGGCGCTGACGCCCGCGAGGAAGGCGCGGCGCCGGATTTCGGGTGAGTGCATGGGAATTCTCCTTGAGGAAAGATGAGGGGGTGTCGCGGGGGAAGTACTAGATGGCCTTGCCGGGGTTAAGCAGCTGGCGGGGATCGAGGGCGGCTTTGATGGCGTGCTGCGCGTCGCGGCTCCGCGCGGAGAGCTCAAGGGCCGCCCAGTCGCGCTTGATGGTGCCCACGCCGTGTTCGCCGGTGACGGTGCCGCCGAGGGCGAGTGCCACGCGGACCAGCTCCGTTGCCGCCTCCTGCAGGGCGGCAGGCGGTCGGGCAGGGTCGCCGCCGGGCCCCCTGTCCAGGGTGATGAGGGGATGGAGGTTGCCGTCGCCTGCGTGCGAGACTGCCGAGATTTTCACGCCAAAGCGCGCCTCCAGTGCGGGGAAGGCTTCGTAGACTTTGGGCAGCTGTGACTTCGGCACGGCGATGTCCTCGCCGATGAACCACTGGTCCTGCGGCAGTCCGCGGCCGTGGCGGCGGAGTCCCCACAGGCGGACGCCCTCGCTGTCCGATTCAACAGTGACCCGCCCTCCGCTGCGCGTCAGTGCCGCGGTGAGGTCGGCCGCCTGCTCGTCGATGCCGTAGCCGTCGAGCTCAACGAGGATCAGCGCGGCGCCCCGGTCCCGCAGGCCTGACGCGGAGTATTCGTCGATGTTCTCCAGGGTGGGGGTGTCGAAAAACTCAATCGCGGCGGGCCGGACCGGAGACAGGGTGATGGCGGAGAGGCCTGCCGCGCCGTCCGCGGTGCTGTCGAAGAACGCCGTCAGCGTCCGGCGTGCCACCGGGATCGGGTGCAGGCGGACCGTTGCCCTGACCACGATGCCCAGGATGCCCTCCGATCCGACAAAGAGGGAGACCAGGTCCAGTCCGGTGACTCCCTTGATGGACCGGTGGCCCACGCTGATGAGGCTGCCGTCGGCGAGGACGACGTCGAGGGCCAGGACTGATTCCCGGGTCACGCCGTACTTGGCGCACCGCAGACCGCCGGCGTTGGTGGCGATGTTTCCGCCGATGGAGGAGATTTCGAAGCTTGCGGGGTCCGGCGCGTAAAACAGTCCGGAGGGTTCAAGGTGGGCGTTCAGGTCCGCGTTGATAACGCCCGGTTCGACGACGGCGACGCCGTCCAGCGGCGAGACCTCAACAATGCGGTTGAGCCGCTCCGTCGACAGGACCAGCTGGTCCGGGTGGGCGCTGGCGCCGCCGGAGAGTCCGGAGCCCGCGCCGCGGGGCACCACTGTTACACCGTGCGCGGCGGCGGCACGGACCACGGCCTGGACCTGCCCGGCAGTGGCGGGGAAGGCGACGGCGGGACCGGCCTGGGACGGTACGGCTGACTTTGCCGTCGCCGCGTCATGGAGGTAGTGGTTTGTCAGGGCTGATGCCCGCCACACCTCGACTTCCGGGTGCTTTTCGGCGAGAGCAAGGACGAGTTTTTCGACGGCGCGGGTCGCGGCTTCGGTCTGTGTTGTTGTCACCTTCGAAAAGTATTCGCGGCGGGAATAAACCTCCAATTTCCCTGACGCACATTCACACAATTCTCAATTTGAAGTAACGCCAATTCTCGGTTCAACAAATTAGTTCATAAAACGACATGGCGACAACGCATTTCTTCATCGAACTAATTCACCCGGTTCAGGCCCGCCTACAGCGCCACACTGTCCGCATAGACGAGGCGCGGCACGCGGGCGCTGCGCTCACCCGGTGCGGGGTCGGCGTCGAGCAGTTCATGTTCCTCGACCAGCACCCGCCACAGCGGGTCCGGTCTCCCCGGCTGGCGCAGGCCCGGGACGCTGGCCGCATCCCCGGCTGGAGTCCCGGCGTTCGGCGGCAGGTTGATGGCCCCGGACCAGGTAGCCCGGAACCCGCCGCTTTCTTCGACGCTGACGGCAAGCAGCAGCCAGCTGGACACCGTCTGCCATTCGAGGTCGCCCGCCCCGGCAGCCCGGCTTTGCACCGACGCACGGACCGTCCGGGACTGCTGCAGCCGGGATGCCCTGGTGGCGGCCTCGCCCGTGGGGCTGTCGGCGCTGAGCTGCTCCCCCGGCAGGCCCGGCGCCCCGTGCGGATCCCAGCGGAGCCAGCTGACCACCCCGGTCAGTGTCACGTGGACATGCCCTGCGTCAGGCCGGCTGACCGTCAGCGTCCGGGCGGGCAGGGGCTGCACCCAGCCGGTCAGCGCCACCGGGGAGAGCTCGCAGCCGGGGATCGAGTGTGGCTGGTAGCGGGCCACCGCCAGGCGCACGAAGGGCCACAGGGCTGGTGTCTCGTGGATGGCTACATCGACAAACCAGCGGCCCGAAGCCTCGTCGTACTCCGGCTGGTAACCCAGGACCCGGACCGATGGGCGGCCGCGGACGTCCCGCAATGGCACGGACGCGGCGACGGCCACAGGATTCCCGGGCGCGTCGGGCCAGCCGCGGTCCCGCCCGCCGGGCGGCCTGCCCCCAAGAGGTGGGCTGATGCCGATGCCCTCCGCTGCGCCCGTTTCCACGAGGTCAAGCATGAGCTGGTCGACCGTGAGCAGGGGCGGCACGGTGGGCGAGGACGTGCTGCCGCCATGCTGGATGATCGGGTCCGCTGCCCACAGGCTGGTGGCGGCGTCGGGTGTCTGCCGGGCCTTGGGCCGGCGGGCCCAGGAACCGTCCGGTTGCTGCACCCATTCATCGGGATCGAAGACGAGCACGCCGAGCAGTTCGCCGTCGCCGGACGAGAACCATGGCCGGGCCAGCCAGATGCGCACGCCGGAGCGCCGGACTTGCCGCCAGGCGAAGGGGCCGGCCGGTTCGGGCGCCGCCTCCCAGCGCAGCAGCGGTACTGCATCGACAACAAGGGGTGCGGCGGGGCGTGCCGACGAGGGAATGTCGAGCTCCACCGGTTCGCCGGCGAGGACCGGATCCTCCGGGTCAGGCAGTTGCGGGAAGTACTCCGAGTACCGGGTGGCACCCGAGGGAACGTACGTGACGCGCCGGTAGTGGGTGTCCTCGAAGGTCTGCAGCATCCGGTGGAAGCCGATGTTCCGGAGCGCCTTTGCCAGCGGGCCGGTCGGCAGGAAGTCGTACAGGAACAGCACCCCGGTGCGTTCGGCTGCGGCGACGGCGGAACGCACCACGACGTCGGATTTGGACACTGCCTGCGGCCCCGGGGCGGCGGGGTCATCGACGGTCTCGGTCCACCGGGCGCGCACCAGCAGGGTGTCGGTGCTCGGGCCGTGCACGTCCACCAGGCCGGTCAGTGCCGCCACCGCCCGGCCGGGCGGGCGCAGGAACACCTCGAGTGCCCGGAGTTCCGGTGGCCGGACGGGCGCGGGAACGGCATGTACCAGCCGAAGGTCCGTCGACGGCGTCAGCCACCAGGTCCAGCCCGAGGATGCCGCACGCATGAGGGCTGCCGCGGCCACCACCTCGTCGGTGGTGTAGCCGTCTTCGGGGTCTGCGACGCTGGCAAGGTGCGACCGCCACAGGCCGAATTTGTCCAGCGATGCCAGGTCCAGGGTGCTGGAGAGCGCCACCCGCACCTGCTCCCCCGGCGGGACGGACACACGGATTGCGTGGCCGTCGACGCGGGCGGCCAGCGTGTCGCCGGGCTCCAGGACGAGCCGCAGCGGCTGCAGCGCGGGCCACGATCCCGGGTAGGGAACCGTGACGGACTGCAGCGCCCGGGGCTCACGAAGGCCATGCAGCGCGCCCGCCTCATAGAACACCAGCGAGACACCGGTGGCAAAGGGGTCCGGCAGGTAGGGCAGCCGCAGCGCGTCGGTGTGGTGCACCACGTACTGGCCCTCACCGATGGGCCGCCCGCGGTCGGCAGTGATGTCAGCCAGGGTGGCCCGGTGCGCCGACCCGGTGTCCGCCCCGGGCCGGTCCACGAGGGCGATTCCGTTTTGCTCGTCCGTGGTCCTGGGATCGGTGAGGCTTGGCACGAACTGGTCCAGCAGGGTCCCCCGTTCGGCGAGGGCCACCGCGTATTGCCGGCGGATCTCGGCGGCGTTGCCCGTGCCGATCGCGGCGTCGAAATACCCGGCGGCCTCGGCCTCCAGCTGGGTGGCCTTCGGCGGGGCGATGTGCCGCTCGGCGGCGGGCCGCGCATCCGGGTCCCCGCCCGGAAGTCCCTCACCGGGCGGCAGACCGCTCCGGACCACCAGGTGGGCCGGCTGCTCCCCCGTTCCCAGCGCCTGGCGGGCCACGAGGGCAGGAGCCGGAACCGGTTCCCACCGAAGGTAGGGCCGGGGAGCGGTGACGGCGGGCCGGGCGGCCAGCCGAAGTTCCTCCGGCAGTTCCAGGTCATCGTTCCGCGCCAGGCGGGCAAAGTCGGCGGGGTCGACGCGCAGCTGCGGCCGGACACGGAGTGTGTCATTGGATTCCGCGAGGATGCGCGAGGCCGCTTCAACGTCGTCAAGCATGCGCTGTGCCGGCGCCGCCCCCTCGGGAGCTGAGGCCTGGGCCACGAGGCCCGCCAGTGTGGCATCGATGTCCGGGTCGCCTGACAACAGCTCAGCAGGCAGGGCTTTTTCCGGCGCGGCTCCGTCGGCTGTCTGCCCGGCGGCTCGCAAATGCCCGACGACGGCGTCGCGGCGGGCCGCCGCCACCCCGGCACGGTCGCGCGCACCGTAGGAATTCCGCAGCCGGTCAAGGTGGGTACGGGCGGCGGCAACAGCTGCCTCGCTGACTGCTGCCTCGCCGGGAGCATCCGGCGGCATCCGGTGGTGGGGCGCCACCTGGGGAACGGAGTTGCCGGCCAGGTCGACGGCGAGGACCCGGAAGCTGTAGGACGTGCCGTACCGCAGCCGCGGGAGCGATCCCGGTTCCACCCTGGTGGTGATGTGTGCGCCGTCGATTGGCACATCGGGCGGGGTGTCGACGACGGCTTCCGTGGCGCCGTCGGGCCCGGGCGGTTCCACGTGCACGATGGTCAGGCCGGGCCGCGGGGCGGACAGGCTCCAGCCGTCCCAGCCGGCCACCACCTCGTGCAGGTAGTACCCGTTGGTGGTATCGCCCGGGGCCCGGTTGAGCGCGGAGAGCTGGAGGAAGCCGGTGTCGGCTGCGTCCGCCAGGACGGGCACGCCGCCGGGCTGCCCGGTCACCGTGACACGGCGGCGGTGCAGGCTGTGCCACTGCCTTGTGGCGTCGTCCCAAACCTCCACCCGGATGCCGCGGACAACGTCATCCAGGAGCAGCTCGCGGCTGCCGTCGTCCGCGGCCAGCTGCTCGGCCTGCTGCACGCGGGCACGCAGCTGGGCGGCCCGGTTGCGGCGCGCCAGGGCGAAGCCGGTGGCGCGCAGGGTGCCGGGCGCGGACGTGGCGGGGTCGCCATTGGCCTCGCCCGCGTACTGGCGGGCGAGGTTGCGGACATGCTGGTCGAGTTTGAGCCCGGATGCGTCCGGGTCCGCGTCGAGCACCACCCAGTCGTCATCACCCAGCGGCAGCGCGCCGCCCACCCAGGCATTGCTGGACCTGGCCGCGAACACCGGGCCCTCCACCAGCACCGACGTGCGCCGCGGCGGGAGCACCTCGACGTCGGCATCCGGCGTCGAAATGGCGACACTGACCCAGGTGGCACCAGCCAGGGCGGTCCGCGCACCGGCGGCATCCACGCCGTCGAGCACCACATCGATAGCGAGGCCGAGCCGGCGCAGGAGCGCGGGCGTGGAACCGAAGGACGCGGCCTTGGCGTGGAAGTCGTGCTGCGGCCGGTCCGGACGCGGCGTGGGCGGCGCGTCCGGATCAGGCACGGTCCGTGGTTCCTGCTGCGGCTGTTCCGGCCGTTCGTAGTACCGCCGCATCGCGTGGGCGTCCACCAACAGCTGCAGCTGCGGGTTGGCCGAGAGGTCCTGCCCGACGAGGCGGTCGAGGCGCCTTGTGACCCGCAGGTCGGCGTTGGGATCGTCCAGCAGTACCTGGACGGGTGATGGGTTCTCGGCGATCTCCGACTGGTAGGGCGGCAGGGGCGGGAGTTCGCGGCCGTGGCCGCGTTCCGGATCCGCGTCGTCCGGGTCTGTCAGCGGGCCGATCGTGGCCAGTGCATCCCTGAGGCGCTGCGCGGGGACCTGCAGCGCGCGCCGTGAACGTGCGGGGGCGTCCCGCAGGAGCCGCCGCAAGGCGCCCCGCTCGTCAAGATTGGCGAGCGTTTCCAGCAGGCCGCCCGCCACCGGGTCGTTCGCCAGGCCGGGCTTGAGCGCCGGCGCGGCAGTGATGGCGGCGAGGTGCAGGTCCACGGCGTGGTCGCTCATCCGGCTCGCGGGATTGGTGCGCCAGGTTTCGCCGGACAGAACGGGCGTGGGGAACGTGGCAACGGGGATGCCGGGCGGCAGGACGGCGGCCCAGGCGCCGGTGTCTGCGGCGGACACCACCCGCAGCGGCAACGCCGTGCCCGGATTCAGCGAGGTAGTCAGCGTCAGGGTGCAGCCTGCCAGTGTGCCCGGCCAGTCCGCGGCCGCCGGATAACCGGAAAGCAGGGCACCGCCGCCCGTCAGTTTGTGGGTGATGAAGACGGTGAGGTGGAACGGCGCGTCGTCCGCAAGCGAGTACGGCAGCGCGGTGGCCAGGACAGTGGTGGGCATCGGTTTCTCCTGCCTTAGGCCGGCACGGGCGCGAACGCGCCGCAGTACTCGGCCCAGTCCGCGTTCATGCCGTCCGCGTCGGGCGGCATCACCTGGTACATCGTGGGGTCCCCCTTCGAGCCTGCCAGTTTGCGTTCAACGGAGATCTCCACGGAGGCGGAGAAGAACAGCACGTCCACCTCCACCACCAGCGAGGCCCGGCCAATCAGCTTGCCGGTCTCGAAGTGGTAGACCAGCGACAGCTCCAGGGTGATCGACGCACTGATAAGCCCCAGCACGTCCACCTCGCCGCGGATGCGGAAATACGCGGCGAGCAGGCCCTTGTCCGCCTCGAGCCGGAGGTACACGCCGACGGCGATGGACACCGAGCCGGACGCCACACCCAGGTCCACCGACAGGCACGCGCACGCCTCCAGCCCCAGCTCCAGGAGCACCAGGCCCTTCGGCGACGCCCGCAGCACCAGCCACCCGCCGCCGCCGATGCACATCACGGTGAGCCGGAACGGTGCCTCCTTGGAGCAGAAGTTGAATCCCACCGTCAGTGCCTCGCCGAGGAACGGGACCCGGGCATCGGCGCCGAGTGAGATGTTCTCGAGGCTGAAGACTCCGACGGACACGTTGGGCAGCGTCAGGTCGAAGCCGGCAGTAACCCCGGACGGTGTGACGTCCACGTAGGGCGGGTCGGAGAACCCGTCGAACGGGATGAGTTCGCGCAGCCGGTCAACGAAGGACAGCGGCCCGAGGAAGCCGATGCCGCCGAAGACCACGTCCACCTCGGGCTTGCCGGCCGATCCGGCGTGGAACCCGATCCGCCGGAACATCAGCCTCATCAGGGCCGCGGACCCGTCGCCGATCAGGTTCAGGTCGAAGTCGACGATCTCCGCCACGATGTCCACTGCCGGCGGGGCACTCGCCGACGCCCGGACTTCGACGTCAACGTGCAGTGCGTGCTCGTCCCTGGGCTTGAAGATGTTGGGAACCCCCGGAAGGCCCCATGGCTTGATTGCCGGGCGCCAGCGCAGCTGCGCGGTGACCTGTCCGCCAGCGGCACCCTGCAGCAGCTGCGCCAGGCCGGCGGCGTCCTTGGCGAGGCCGGTGAGGGTTTTCAGCGCCTGCACCGGTTTTTCCAGCGCTGAGCGGACGGCGGCGGGAACCCCCGGCACGCCAATGGCGTCGAGGAGCGGCTGCAGTTCCCCGGCGAGGGCGACGGCGGCGGTGCTGACGGCGTCCGGGCTGCCGGGCAGGCCCCGGACGGCGGTGATCAGCGCGTCGAGGCGCGCGTCCAGCACAGCGGTCCGCGCGTCGAGCCGGTCCTTGGCGTGCTGCGCGACCGCCCTGGCGCCATCGTGGGCGGCCTCCGTGACCTCGCCGGCCAGCCGCGTGCCGGCGTCGTCCAGCGCATCCCGGAGGCGCTGTGCTTCGGTGAGCAGCCTGGTGACGGCGTCCAGGGCGTCGGAAACAAACGCCGGGGCTTCGTCGAAAGCGGCCACCTTGAGCAGGTCCAGCAGGCTGAAGAGGCCGAACAGTTTGGGCATGGCACCGGACAGGAACGACGCGGGATCGAACGTGCCGGCGTCGAACGGAGAGGGCGCGTTGCCGCTTTCGCCGATCGCGCCGAGGGCGCGGGAGATCCCCTTGACGGACAGGTTGGGGGCGATGAACCCGCCGGCCCGGTCGGAGCCGGTGGTGAAGTCGACAGCGGCGGGCGGGCTTTTCAGGGCGAGGACCAGCTCACCGGCGTTGGGCGTCCCCGGCACCGGTTTGTCGTCTGGGCCCCGCGCGGGCAGGCCGTCGGCGAGGTAGGGCTTGGCGTACACAAGGTCGACCGCCGGCGCCTGCGGTGCCAGGTGCCGCATGGAGGGCACCACGGCTCGCGCTTCGGTCAGGAACGGCCGCGACGTGACGTTCGCCTGGTCGATCTCCCCGTCGAAGACCAGGTGCGCGACGTCCACCGAGGTGTCCCCGGCCTTCACCGGCGCGGCGACCGCGAGCGCCTGGCCGCGTCCCTGGATCTGCCGCACCGGGAAGTACCGTGGGGAGGCGTCCTCGGCGTGGAAGATGAAGGTCTGCGGTCCGTCCCTGCCGGCCTGGACGAACACCAGCGGTGCGGCCCAGCTGCGTGTCCCTCCTCCGCGGTCGACGGTGGTCAGCGTAAACGGGAACGGAACCCCGTTGCGGGTGGGCACAAACGGCTGCTGGTCCCCGGGCGGCTTGTCGATATCGGGCGTGACCAGGGGGCTGACCGTGACCTGGCCGAAGGGGTTGTCCCTGTCAGCGGGCGGATAGGTGCGGGTGGGCTGGCGAACGATGATGAACCAGCGCTGCCACAGGTAGGCGACCGGCCGGTCGCGGTGCTTGACCTCGCGCTCGGTGATCTTCACCAGGAAGCAGCGGTGCCCGAACGGGAAGAGGATCCCGGGATAGGCCACCCGGACGTACCCGTCCCGGCCCATAAACGCCTGGTGGCGGTAGTCGACGATGTTCGAGGGAAACTCCCACGACTGCTTCCAGTCGAACCACGCGCCCAGGCTGGAAAGCGACAGGTTGCTGACCAGCAGCGGCGTGTTGGCGTTGGCGGGGTCCCCGCCGCTGGTCTGGTCAACGATCGCGGTGCGGTCGAACGGGATGAGCGGCTGGTCGAAACCCGGCGGGGGCAGCTCACTGTCGCGGGTCCACAGGGCACGGACGATGCGCTGGTCCGTGTCGCCGTCGTCCGTTCCGGTATCCGTACGGACCGTCAGGTGCGTGCGCCAGAGTTCTGCACGGCTTGGCGGGCCCACCGGCGTGCTGGAGTGCCGGAAGGCGCCCAGCCTGCTGGGCGAGACAATAAGGCGGTAGGGGGCCTCGATGGCCGTCTCCAGGTCTCCCGGCCTGTGGATGCCGCGGTACCCGGCTTCGCCCGCCGGCGTTGCGTTCGGTGAGACCCGCAGGGTGAGGCTCCGCAGGGCCTCCAGCACGCTCTCCAGGGTGTACGTGATGCGGGTGCCTTCGGGAACCTCATAGACGAGGCGGCTCCGACCGGCCGCCACGTGATCCGACGGGCGTGGTGGCTGCGCGGGAGGGGGTGGCGGCGCGCCGGCCTGCCACACTTCCTCCCCCACGTGCTGCGGCGGAAAATGCACCACCAGGGACGCATCCGCACCGGCAACCAGCTCTGCACCGCCCTCGGTGGGTTCGATGGTGCAGCCCGGCGCCTCGAGCCGCAGGTCGATGAGGTCATGCGTGCGCAGCAGGCGGACCTCGACGGGTGGTTCTTCACCCCGTGGCGCCATCAGGCGGACACCGTCCGGGGCGTGACAGTCAGCCGGATGCCGGCGTTCGCGCCCAGCAGTTCCCGGGAGAACCCGGGGACGCCGATGCGCCCGCGCCAGAACCTCGGCGTGGCTTCCGTGTCCGCGATGAAGTCCTTCTCTTCGGGGTTCCAGTCCCTGATGGCTGAGGGAACCGTGCTTGTCCAGGCGGCCCAGGCCCGGGGCAGCCCGCCGTCGGGGCCGGGCGGTTCGATGTCCACCAGCAGGGCATCCATCCAGTCCTCGGTCTGCTCCATGTGGTCGTCGAAGAAGAACCTGCCCTGCCGTTCCTTGATGGACATGAGCCGCAGCTTGAGCGCATGCCGCAGCCGGGGCACCTCCTTGCCGGCGACCCTCGGCCGGGGTGCACGCGACGACAGGAAGGTGGTCAGCAACGGCACGGGCGTATCAATGGGGTTCCCTTCCTTCCAGTGCTCGATCTGCACGGGACAGAAGTGGGCGGCGCTCTGCTCGTGGACCAGCACTGGCAGCCCGCGGATCGCCAGGCCCACGTCAAGCTGGAATTCGATGTCGCTGGGGGCGTCCCGGCCTACCGTGAACCCCATCAGCTCGACCTCGATCTTGAGGTCGCCGAAAAGGAACCGCTGCAGGTTCTGGTATCCCTCTTCCGAGTTGACGATGCCGTAGCGGCCGCTGTGGCTGCGGTGCACCACGGCCAGGGGCGCACCCCGGACGGCGGCGTTTTCGATCTGCACCAGCCCGTCGCTGCGGGCCCCCACCGCCTTTGACGAGAGGCCGAAAGCCACGTCGTAGTCCTCGGGGTTGGACCCCACCAGGCAGAACAGCTCATCCACCGGGAACCCGTCGTCCGGCATGCTGGTTCCACTGAAGTCCTCGCGGGTCCGCCGGGCCCGCAGCGCCGGCGCGGTGAGGTATTCATACATCCGGTCCGGCCCGAAGATGTCCGCGCCCTGGAAGCCGGTGGCGTCGCGGATACGCTCCAGCAGGCCAAAGCCGACGGCGAAGCTGATGCCGCCGTGCGGGGTGGCATAGGTGAACACCCGGGCCACGTAGTTGGCACCGGCGGCGGGGTCGATGGCGCCGCCGCCGTCCGCGGCCAGCTGTTCGGGGATCACGCGCTGCAGGAGCGAACGGCAGATCAGGCCGCCCATGGAATGGGCCACGAGGAACACCTTGGGCGCGCCGGTCTTCTCCAGTACCAGCTTGATGAGTTCGAACAGATCCGCGGCTGCCCGTTCGAAGGAAAAGTTCTCCGGATCCTCCGAGAACGTTGCGGCGGCGTCGTCATAGAACCGGTGGATCCAGACGGAGGCCGCATTCACCGAGCCGGGGTCGACGCTCTGGAGATAAGCCCACTGGTCGCCGTGGACGGGAACCTCGTATTTGTGGTCAGTGATCAGCCGCAGCATCGGGGACTCGAACTGATGGAACTTCGCCCGGCCGCTGCTGTCGGCCCGGACGTGCACCGATCCCTGGCTGAAACCGTAGAACGGATCGTCCACCGCACTGTTGATCGCTGAGCCGTTGCCCGCGAACCCGCGGACGTAGATGACCGGTAGCCTGCCGTCGTCGCCGGGATTGCCCATCTCGCAGCCTCTTTCAGTAAGTGGGCGCCCCCGCACCCGCCAGGGACCGGAGGCACACTCGTGCGGGCAGTAGAGCACCCAAAGCGTTACTGCGGTGTTACCGCCGCTGATAACGCGGCAGTAACGGGTCCGCCGCTCTACTGGATCAAGGAGCCGCCGCACCGAAGGAGCCCGCCATGACCAAGACCGTCCCCCAGCCGCACTGTGACGTGCGGCCGCAAACAAGGCCGCTGCTCCGGCCGGACCTTTCCCCCGCCAGGGACCGCCTTATACGGCTGCTGCGGCTGAAATGGGTCAACGGCACGGTGCTGCACTACTGGTTCCTCGACGGCCCTGCGCCGCAGAAGGAAGCGGTGCGGAAAGCCTTCAAGGAGTGGAAGGACCTGGGGATCGGGCTGGTCTTCACGGAGGTGGCGGACCGCAGCGAATCCGAAGTGCGGATCGCCTTTGACCAGGCGGACGGCTCGTGGTCCTACGTGGGGCGCGATGTCCTGAGCATCAGCGCCAACGAACCCACCATGAACTTCGGCTGGGACCTGACCGATGACTACGGCCGGACCACCGCACTGCACGAGATAGGCCACACGCTGGGCATGCCGCACGAGCACCAGAACCCGTTCGCCGGCATTGTCTGGGACGAGCCCAAGGTATATGCGTACTTCACCGGCGCCCCCAACCACTGGACGCCCGAGCAGACACTGCACAACGTGCTGCGGAAGATCGACGTCAGCGAAGTCGAAGGGTCCCCCTGGGATCCGGATTCGGTGATGGAGTACTGGTTCCCCGCGGGACTGATCACGGAGCCTGCACGGTTCAAGACCGGCCTCAAGCCCCCGGGCGGGCTGTCCGACGCCGACAAGGAGTGGGTGCGCAGGTTCTTCCCGACGCTGGAGCCCACAGTGCCCGTCCTGCTGCCGTTCCAGTCGGTTCCGCTGTCGCTGTCCCCGGCCGGCCAGGCGGACTTCTCCATCCAGCCGCAGGCTTCGCGCACGTACGAGATCGCCACGTTTGGCACCTCGGATACCGTGCTGGTGCTCTTCGAGGAGATCGACGGCGAGCTGCGCTTTGTGGCCGGCGACGACGACAGCGGCGAGGACCGGAATTCCCGCGTCAGCGCGAAACTGTTCCAGGGCCGCAACTATGTGGTGCGCGTCCGCCTGTACTGGGCGGGCGAGTCGGGCCAGACAGCTGTTATGTACTGGTAGCAGCTCCAAGGGCCCAATCTTGAGCAAACCTTATGCCTAACCACGCTGATTCCTGATTCTCGTACTGGACCATCAAGGCAGCCGGGGGGTGCAAGCCAGCAGAGGCAACCGGCTGGGATAAAGGTGGAATGCCATGGCACACGGGGACGGACAGCCGGGAAGCGCCGGCGACGGCACGGATTCCGGTGCGCCGTCCCACACCCAGGGCACCCTGGTCATCCGCACGTGGTGGGAACCGGACCACGTGCACGGCTTCCGTGCCAGGGTCACGTCCCAGCTTCCGGAGGCCGGGCAAACAACGGTCACCACCGCAGATCCTGAAGAGGTCCTGGCTGTTGTGCGCCGCTGGCTCCTCGCCCGGCCGGGAACCGACAATCAGTAGGCGTCGCCCGGCCGTGAGGACTGGCTCTCCCGGACCTCGTTGACGAGCCGGAGGATGGCCTCCGACGGCGAAAGGCCCATTTCCTCCTGCAACTTGGTCCGGTACTTCTCGAACGCACGCAGCGCGGCGACGGTATTGCCTTGCCGGCTTTCGGACCGGATCAGCAGCGCAACTGCGCTTTCGTAGAGGGGCTCCACCTCCAGGGCCGCCTGGGATGCTTCCAGGGCAGTCTCATAGTCACCGCGGGCCAGGGATTCGCGGGCGATGATGTTGAACGCGTGGAGCCGCTCCTGGCTCAGCCGGCCCTGTTCAAACAGCACCCAGTCCTCATACCAGCCCGGGAGCAGTTCGGCGTCCCGGAGCAGGGCCAGGCAGGAGGCAACGTTTCCGTTGAGCCCTGGTTGGCCCAGCGTCCGGATCCCGGCCCGGACGCGGTGGAGGTCCACCTCCACCTGGCCGTTCAGCGACAGCACGGCGCCGTCGTTGACCAGCAGGCCCGGCAGTTGCCGGGTCACCAGGTGCACGCTGACCCGCAGGCTCTCCAGGGCGCGGGCTTCAGCCTTGTCCGGCCAGAGAAGGCCAACGAGGAAGCTCCGGGGGCGGGGGCCGGTAATCGCCAGGGCAGTAATCAGCCGCTGCTGCCGGGCCGCGACATGCACGACGTCGGCATCACGGCTGAGCTGCCAGGTTTGAAGCAGGCGCAACTGAAAATGGCCATAGCCGTCTTCGCCCATGGGTTCCCCCCAATTCAGTCTGGGTCTGATGAGCTGGAACTTATGTAGCAATGACGATCCGCAGTTTGACGTGGCATGTCAATGACATTCTGCCCGTGTCGTATGCGGGAGCCGCTGCAACTGATCCGCTGTGGGGCGCCGTAACGCCCGGATAACGGTCCCCGGGCTAGTGTCCGAAGCATGGGCCAGAACCAGGAACTCCACGGCGGCGGATATTCTCCCGACTTCCTCGGTGAGCCTCTCGGACCGCCGGCGATCGGCACGGCAATTGAGGACGACACCGTCCAGCTCGACGGGTCCGTCATCATTCCTTACACCCACTTCTCACTCGCCCTGAGCAAGTCGCGGCGGTTCGCGCGGTGGGTGGCCTGGAATATCGACGGCGGCAACCTCAAGCGGGTCAGCCGCAAGGGCATCTCCTTCGTCAAGGATCCCCGGATCCCTGCACCCTTCCAGAACGGCGACGAGCTCTACAGCGGCAACCGCCTGGACCGTGGACACCTCGCCCGGCGCGCGGACCTTGTCTGGGGCGACCTGTCCGAGGCGGAGAGCGCCAACAACGACTCGTTTTTCTTCACCAACATCGCCCCGCACATGGACGACTTCAACCAAAGCAGCAAGAACGGGGTCTGGGGGCAGCTCGAGGAAGCGGTCTTCGCCGACGTCGACGTGCAGGACTTGAAGATCAGTGTTTTTGGCGGGCCCGTGTTCCAGGACAATGACCGCGAATACCGGGGAGTCCGGCTGCCGCGGGAGTACTGGAAGATCCTTGCCTATGTGGAGCAGGGCCTGTTCAAGAGCGACGCCTTCCTGCTGAGCCAGAACCTCAACCCGTTCGAGGCGCTGGACCTGGATGAGTTCCGGGCTTTCCAGGTCAGCACGGCCGAGCTGGAGGAGCGCACGGGCCTTCAGTTTGCGGACGCACTGCGGGGCGCGGATGCCTTCGTGCCTCTCCCCGGGCCCGGCGACCGTGAGCCCCTCGGCTCCCCGGCCGATATCCAGTGGTGAGCCCCGCCGTCGTCCATCCCTTCAGTCAGGCGCCCGTTCAGTCATCCACCCCGTCCGGGGGGATCGCTGTACCGCCGCGGCAGCCGCTGAACGTGGCGTTCGGGCACGAGGCGTCGAAGCCCATGCCGAACCGGGCGAAGGCCTCCCACGCTGCGCGCCGGACAGCGGCGTACTCCTCTTCGGTGAGCCGGCCGGTGCCCTTCATGGACCTGAAGGCGCGGAGGACGGCGTCGCGCGCTGTCAGGAAGGACGGATTCTTCGGGGTCAGTTTGAGGCCGTCCACCACGGCTTGCCACGCGAGCCGGTAGCCGCGCTCCTTACTTCCGAGGGCGGCGCCGACGCCGCGGGTCAGCTGCATCAGGGCTGCGCACCAGATCTCACCGACGTCGTGCACCTCCTGGTAGGAAAGGTCGGCGTTCGCCGGGCCGTCAACCTGTCCGGTCCCCTTGCCGATGTCGCCGAAGGTCCCGGGGTACTGCGGGTCGTAGGGCCGTTGCCGGATACCGGACTCCCGCCCCGTCACCCAGCTTCCCGTGACCAGGCGCTCAGTGGTGCCCGGGAAGTTGTTGATGGTGAGTGCGAAGAAATCGCTCCAGCCCTCCCCCATGGACACGGACTGGTCTTCGTCCAGGCCTTCGGCGTCCAGCATGCCGCCCACCAGCCGGTTGCTCACGCCGTGGACGTACTCGTGGAACACAACGTCGGAGTCGTTGGCGGTGTGCCGGCCGGTGGAGGTCACCAGGCCCATGTTCATCAGGCCGGCCACCCCGTCGGCGCGGGTGCTCATGTTGGCCGTGCCGACTACGCGGCCGGGGTGGGCGAGGGCGTCGACGGGGTCCGCGCCCCGTCCCAGTCCGCTGGGGTTAATGGCCTGGAAATTTCCTGCCTCCTCAGTGAAGCCAAGCATCAGGAAAAAGTCGTGCATGTAGTTGCAGAAGAAGAAAATGTTGGTGATGAACTGCTCCGGGCTCTCAGGTGCGGGGGCGAAAACGCCGCCGCTGGCCGGCGCAGTGATCTCGAACGGCTTCCTGGTGGTCCCGTTGAGGGCACGCACATTGTTGCCCACCGTGGCCAGCTTCCCGTTCACTGTGCCGGTCCAGGCTCCGAAGGCCGGGAAGCCGGCGGGCGGTTCGACGGGGTATTCGGTTGCGGGCAGGGGGAAGGGAACTTCTTGGAAGCCGGTCTGGGCGGGGTTGCGTGTGAAGACGCGGCCGCCCACAGCGTGGCTGGTGGAGTCGTAGAAGTACAGGATTTCGGGCGCTTCCGGGTCCCTGGTACGCCCATCGGCTTCGACGAAGGCCTTGTACTGGACGATCAGGTCCTCGCGGGAGATCGTGAAGAACCAGGTGAGCCTGAAGCTGCCGCCCATGTCCAGGTACACGAGCCGGGCGGGAATGTCTTCCGCGAAGACTCCCCGGCTGAACGTCATGGGCCGGGACGGCAGGGGCTGGAAGGACAGGCGCCTGAAGTCTGCGTCGGCGACATCGAGCTGCGGCAGCTCGTCGTCGCCAAAGGTTCCCCTCAGGGTCCGCGCCTTGGCCGCTTCCCGGACGGCCACCAGCAGGGCCGCTTCTGCTGCGACTGCGGGTTTGGCCGGGAGGTCCGCGGGCACGCTGACCGTATCCCCGACCAGCCGGTCCACAGCGCCGTCGCTGTGCAGCCAGACCTTCGGCGACATGGACCACACCTCGATGCCGTTCGACATCTGCTGCAGGCTGACCACCCGCAGTCCTTCCGAGGTGGTGGTGATGGTGGGATCCGCCTCGAACTCGGGCGGGACGGCCGCCTCGAACCCGACGGCTTCCGCCACGGACATGGCGTAGGACTTGGCCCTGGCGATGAACTCCGACTCGGAAGGTTGCGCCCCGGCTTCGAAACCGGGTGCATTGGCGGCCCTCAGTTCCGAACGGTGCCCGGTGAAGCGGTTCACCTTGCCGGGTCCGCCAGCCGGGCCGCCGGCCGGTTCCCCATCGGCCCTGGGCGCAGCCCTGCCGGCGCTTTCCCGCGGAGGACGTGCTTCGCCACCCTCGGCGAAGCGGTCGTGGTCCAGGTTGCGTTGATCAATGATCTTGCCCATGACGGTGGTCCTCCCGTGGTTGTTCAGAGTCCTGCGAGTGTCAGTGCCGCCACGGTGACGGCCCGGGCGATCTCTGCGGCGTATTCGGTGTTGTGGTCGGCGTCCTCGAGTATGTCCCCGGGGAGGTGGTACTGCCGGGTGCCGGTGGCGGGCGAGGTGTCGGCGAAGAAATTCTCGGAGACGGCAACCGCCGCCCAGCCGCGTTCGTGGAAGCTCGCGTGGTCGCTGCGGCCGGCGGCCGGGTCCGCGCTCCCGGTGAGCCTCTGAACCTCCAGGCCGGGCTCAACCGCCGCCGCTGCCTCAGCCAACCGGTCGCCCAGGGCGTTGGAAGCAGCCGCCACAGGGCCCGTCACGGCCGTACCGGCATGGATTTCCACCCTGCGGGGACCGTCCTGCAGGCCGGCGATCATGTCCATCTGGAGCACGGCGGCGATGGCCTCGCCGTTGGCGGCCGCGGCGCGCGCGTAGTATTTGCTGCCGATGAGGCCTTGCTCCTCGGCGTTGAACAGGACGAAGCGGACGGTCCGCGCCGGCGTCCTCCCCGCCGCCACCATGGTGCTGAGGCACTCTGCCGCCGCCAGGACCGCGGCCGTGCCGCTTCCGTCGTCGTCGGCTCCCGGGGCCGGGTCGGTGCCGGGATCGTAGGGACGGGGCCTGCCGGCAGGATCGGCGAATTCGCCGTATGCCGCTGTCGAATCGAGGTGGGCCGTGACCAGGACTGCCCCGTCCGATCCCTCGACCCGGTGTTCGGCCTCCACGTTGGCGAGGCGGTGCCCGCGCCAAGTGAAAGGCTGCAATGTGACGGTGAAGCCCAGGCGATGGAACTGTGCCGCCAGGGTATCCACAACCACCATGTTCCCGGGGTTCGAGACGTCGCGGCTGGTGACCACCCGCGGCTCTCCGTCAACCAGCGGCGCTGCGCCAGAGAGGCGTGCGGTGTGCCCGCGGATCGCGGACGATGTGACAGCCGCGCGGACGGCGTCGACGGTTTCGGGTGACGGCCCAGCGGCCGCAAAACCGGGGCGGGGGAACCCGGCGGCGAGCGCCATGGCGTCGAGCTCTCCCGGACGGGCGAGCAGGCCGGGATCGGGAAGCAGACGTTCCGTATGGCCGTGGCGCGCGCCGGGGATATGCAGTTCCTCCAGCGGGGTGCCGGCAGCGGCCGCGATGTAGACGCCGCCGGGTGCCGGACCGAGGGAAACCACCGTCTGCGTCAGTCCGGCCAGCCCGCCCGCCATGAAGGCAAATGCAGAGGAAGCGCGTGCGTGGCCGTCGGCCGGCCCTCCTGCAGGTGCTGCTGCAGGCGTCGGCGCCGCTGGAATGCCCGACGGCGGCGGGGCGGGCCTGTCGTCCCGCACCAGGAACGCCACCGTGTCATCCACCGGTGCCTGCTGGTCCACGGCGAAGCCGGCGTCCACCAGGTGCTCCACGCCGGAGGCAGTGGCCATGGCGAGGACAAGCCGGGCTGACGGGACGTGCACGGGGACAACTTCGGCAGCATTGGCCACCACCCCGAGGTCCGTGAGGCTCTGGTCCTCGGGAAGGCTGATGCGGATCCACAGGACCGGGCGTCCTTCGACGGCTGCACCGGCAAAGACGGGATGCGGAGCAGTGCGGAGTCCGGCCTCGCGGGCAAACGCCCGCTCATCAGGATCTTCACCGACGAAAACGCAGCCTTCCGCGTCAGCGCCCGCAGCGGCCACGGCGCCGTCGAAGATCGCGCGTGAATCCTTCGGTCCCCAGCGGATCAGCGCGCCGTCGGTGAACCGCCCCGGGAACGCCGCACCAAGGGCAGCCGCAGCGTGTGCCCGGGCGCGCTCACCCGGCCCCGGGTTCGAAATGATCCCCACGTCCGTGGCGGCGAGCGCATCGAGGACCTCGTGGACGCGGGGCCGCGGCCGGAAGGTCAGCGAACCGTCGGGGGCAGCGCTCACATCCGCGAGCGTCGCCCCGATATCGAAGTAGACGGTGGCCATCTCCGTGCCTTCCCGACCCAGACCCGGCTAGGCCCGGGCGACGTAGACCCCGGCTTCGCCAAAGCCGACGATGTCTGCCTTGCCGCCCCCGGTCACGTCCACCACGAAACGGGGATGCCGTTCGATCCGCCAGCCGCCGGCGGGGTTTGCGTACCCGAAGTGCGTGTCAACCGGCCCAGGGTGTTCGAAGGCACCGCCGCCCAGGTTCCGGGAGACATAGACTCCGGCTTCGCCGAAGCCCACGATGTCCGGCAGGCCGTCGCCGGTGGTGTCGGCCAGGAGGCGGGGGTGCCGCTCGACACGCCAGCCGCCGGCCACGTAGCCGAAGTCGGCCACCGCCAGCGTCACCGGGCCGTAGCTGCCGTCCGCCTGCGCGAGGGAGACATACACCCCGGCCTCCCCGAAGCCCAGGATGTCCGCCCGCCCGTCGCCGGTCAGGTCCACCACGAACCGTGGGTGCTTCTCCACCCGCCAGCCGCCGGCCACATAGCCGAAGTTGGTCACCACCAGCCGCAGGGCATCGTAGCTGCCGTCCGCCTGGGCGCGGGAGACGTACACCCCGGCCTCGCCGAAGCCCACAATGTCCGCCCGGCCGTCACCGGTGGTGTCGGCCAGGAGCCGTGGGTGCTTCTCCACCCGCCAGCCCCCGGCCACATAGCCGAAGTCGCTCACCACCAGCCGCAGGGCGTCGTAACTGCCGTCCGCCTGCGCCCGGGAAACATAGACTCCTGCGTTGCCGAAGCCCACAATGTCCGCCCGGCCGTCACCGGTGGTATCGGCCAGGAACCGCGGATGGTTCTCCACCCGCCAGCCGCCCGCCACGTAGCCGAAGTTGTCCACCACCCGCCGCAGGGCATCAAAGGTGCCGTCCGCCTGTGCCCGTGAGACGTACACGCCGGCCTCCCCGAAGCCCACGATGTCCGCACGGCCGTCACCGGTGGTATCGGCCAGGAACCGCGGGTGCTTCTCCACCCGCCACCCACCGGCCACGTAGCCGAAGTTGTTCACGGCAAGGTGGGGAACCTCAAAGCGCCCATCCGCCTGGGCACGGGAAAGGTAGACGCCGGCCTCCCCGAAGCCCACGATGTCCGCCCGGCCGTCCGCCGTCGTGTCGGCCAGTATGCGCGGATGGCGGCCCACCTGCCAGCCGCCCGCGGAGGCCCCGTAGTTGCGGACCAGGAGCTGCGGGGACCAGCCCAGATGGGCCGGGGTGTAGCCGCAGAGGGTGAAGGTATTGCCCTTCATGAGGCAGGGGACGCCACCGCCGGAAGTACAGTTTTCGCAGTTGCCGTTGGTGGTCCCGTACCTGCCCCAGCTTCCGCCGCAGTTGCAGCCGCTGACCGCGTACTCGTCGGGGCAGCCGAAGATATGTCCGGTTTCGTGGGCGAAGACCCTGTCGATGTTGTCCGGGCCCCAGCCGTCGTTGTTGTAGTCCATCACGATCCGCGGGCCGCCGATCGACGCGTAGGCGAAGTGCCCGAGCGGGTATTTGGTGAAAAAGCCGCAGAAAGTCCAGCGGGTACCAAAGCGGGTCCGCAGGTCCTCCACGTAGGCGGTGACGCCGCTCCAGTTGGCGCTGTAGCCGATGGCGCCCATGGCCGGATTCCGCCACAGGCCTTCCAGGTCGGCGTTGGCCGGGTCCGCCGGCGTGGCCAGCGTGACGTTCTGGATGTCATACGCAAAGCTGATGCCCGCGATCGGGTTGGCCGTGGCGAAGTACCCCAGGCCGTTCTGGACCTCAGCCACCACCTTCAGGATCTCAGCGTCCGAAAACCGAAGCGCCGCCGTCGGGCCCTGGACGATCACGATGCCCACCGCAACGGTGCCCTCCAGGTAACTGCTGGTTGGCGCGGCGGCGAAGGCCTGGCTGTCGGCTCCGGCCTCTGCCTGCCCCACCGGCACGACGTCGGTGCAGCCGGTCATGTCCCACGGCTCACCCTGCCGGGGACGGTTCTCCTTCGCGGTCCTGAACTCCTGCGAGTCGCGCAGGCGGAGCGCGTCCAGGCCCAGCCGCTCCGTCTCGGTGAGGTCCTCCGGGGGCGCGTCCGGCGCCAGGCCGTTCCGCAGCGGCCCGCCCCCATCGGGCACCACGGCGATCCGGATCCGCCCGTACTGGTGGATTGGCGGGTTCGGATCGGCACCGCTCCTCAGCCCCGGAAAATCGTCCAGGACGGCCTGCTCGCTGACATTCAAATCTCCAGACATTGCCCTCTCCTCACCCAGGCGTACAGCAAGGACTATGCACCGCAGGGCGTTACTGGAGTGTTATTGACGGTGCGGAGGTTCGTCCGGCCAGTCAGGGGGCTCCCTCCCGGCGGCGTCCCACGGCAGGCCGTCCCCCGGGCGGGTCTTGGCTTCGCGGCGGGACTGCCAGGCGTCCACAAACAGGCGCTCCGTCGGGGTGAAGCCTGCCGTCACATCCGCCGGAACGTCACCGGCGTACCAGCTGGTCCAGCGCACTGCGTCGGGCAATGCACGGTGAGCCGGCACCAGGACGACCGCTATCCGCGGCGGCAGCCACTGAAGCACGACGGCGTGCTGGCGCACCTGCTCGAGCCGGCTGCCGGAGGCATCGTCTGCTTCCAGCACCACGAGGGCTTCCACGAATTCCTGCGGCTTATGCTTCTCCGGACGGCGGGCCATAGTGCCGCTAGATCCTGGATCCGTGCGGTTTTCCCCCGACACCCTCCAAAACCCCTCGCGCCTGCCTGTCCACGAGGCCGGTCAAAAGCTGCTGGGATGCCCCGAACAGGATGGCCCAGGCCAGGATTTGGGGCGCCGAATCCAGCGCACTCAGGCCCGGAACGAACCCGCCACTCATCAGAATCAGGCCCAGGACAGCGGTCAGTGCACCGGTGGGAAGTTTGAGGACGGTCAGGGCAATCGGCAGGCTGAACGGGACCGGGGTGGCCTCCATCCGGTGCAGGGACGTTGCTCCGGACACCGCCGCTGCCACCAGGCCGACGAACTGGATCAGGAAGATGTCAAAGGGCATCGCTGTCCGGAGGATCACCAGGTTCTTGTCGTCCCCGTTGCCGGGGCGGTACAGCGATTCAGCGGCCGGGCAGACGATTTTTTCGTCCGGGTTAAAGCAGAGGGGAATGGACTGCGGGGCGCTCAGGCCCCAGATCCCCAATGCCACGGCGACGGAAAACAGCACCACCGTGGCCACCACCACCGCGTTCCGGAAGTTCCGCACCTTGATGTACTGCTGCCGGGAGTGCGACCGCGCCGCCGTGAGGGCTATGCCCAGGCTTTCCCTCGTGTCGATGGTGACCGGCTGGTCAAGGATCTGCTTTGACAGCGCCTCAATCCGGCGTCTCCGGGGATCCTCGGCCTCAAGGTAACGGCGGACGTCCGAGTGGATGCCCGGGAAATGCCCCTGGATGTAGTCGTCCGGCGCGCGCAGCAGCAGCAGTGACTCGGCGGCGTCCAGGTTGCTGACGGCGCACTCAATGGCGGACCCGCCGAAATCGGTGAAACCGCGGTGGTTCCGGCCCCCGGCTGAGGTCTCGGCGATATCGAGGTGCCTGCTGATCCCCTCGTCGAGGAGGGCGAGGAATTCGTCGTTGCTGCGGGACTGCATCCATACGGACAAGGCCCGCAGCCGGGTAGAGCGCGTCAGGACCTGCTCCGCCCAGATTCGGTTCTTGTGGCGTATCCGGCCAGGGTGGGCTGTCCCTTCCTCGGTTGGATCACTCATTCCGGTTGCCTTCCGCCGCATGGCTGACCGGGAATCCGGCCAGCCCTTCCCGAGCCCCCAGTATGGACAGGCGGCGTTACGGTGGCGTTACGACGCCATCCTTTCCACGACTTACTTAGCCCGGACTGACCACCATCGCCGAACCGCCGCCACGCCTCACGGGCTCGGCCGCGGCGGTCATTTGTCCTTCGGGGCCGAACTCGATGGCTGTCGCGGCGCCGATTTCCGGCAATGAGGTGAGGCCGTCACCAGCTTTCGTGAACACGTGTCCTAGAGCCTCCAGCTCGTCCAAGTACGGGGCGTCAATGAACTCCTGCTCGGTGCTGATACTTGCCGTATTCCGCTGGGACGCACGAGGCGCCGCAAGAGCCTCGGAAACGGTCATGCCCAAATCCACCCTGTTCAGGATGGTCTGCAGCACCGTCGTGATGATGGTCGACCCGCCGGGGGAACCGAGCGCCAGGAAGGGCTTGCCTTCATCGAGGATGATGGTGGGCGACATCGACGAGCGCGGACGCTTGCCGGGTTCGATCTGGTTAGGTTCGGTCGGGCTGGTGGACGTATAGGAGAAGTCCGTCAGTTCATTGTTGAGCAGGAACCCGCGGCCTGGCACCACCATGCCGGAGCCGCCGGTCTGCTCGATCGTGAGGGTGTACTCCACCACGTTGCCCCACCTGTCAGCCACGGTCAGGTTGGTGGTTGAGATGTTTTCGGTGTCCGACTCATTGGCGGCGGCAGCGGGCGGAAGGTCGCACGCTCCGTCATACGTTGCAACGTCCCCTGCCGGGACGGGTTTGGGTGTCGCGGCCAGCAGCGGATCGATTTCGCACGCCCGTTCCTTTCCGAACTGCGGATCGGTGAGGTCCTTGGTGGGAACATCGACGAACGCAGGGTCGCCCACGTACCTGGCACGGTCAGCGAAGGCCAGCGCACTCGCCTCAAGGTAGTAGTGCAGGGCCTGGGGCCGGGTCATCGTGGAAAGGTTGAATGGCTCCAGGATGTTCAGGGCCTCGCCTACTGTGGTGCCGCCGCTGCTGGACGGTGCCATGCCGTAGACGTCGTAGCCGCGGTAGTTCACGTGCGTGGGGGCCTGGTCAATCGTCTCGTAGCCGGCGAGATCCGCCGTCGTCAAGTAGCCCGGAAAAGCTGGAATCACCACCCGCGGGGCAGGAGGCACTGGGTCAGGACCCACCCACGTGGGGTCCTTCGGCGGGGCCTGGACGGTGCCCGCGATCTCAGCCGCGAGCGGGCCGCCGTAGAAGGCATCCGTTCCCTCCTTCGCGAGGAGCCGGTACGTCTTGGCGAGGTCTCTGTTTTGGAAAATACTGCCGACGGCGGGCGCATCGCCGCCGGGCAGGAACAGTTCACGAGTCGGTGTGAACGCCGAGAAGCGGACCTTGTTGTCCAGGGTCTGCTGGCGGAACGTTTCGTCCACCACAAAGCCCCGGTTTGCGACCTTGATCGCGGGCTCGAGGGCTTCGCCGAGGTCCAGAGTGCCCCATCGTTCAAGAGCACGGACCCAGGTGGCCGGCGTCCCCGGGACACCTACAGAGACGCCGCTTGAGACAAGCTGCGCAAAGGGGTAGGGACTGCCTGCCGGATTTGCGGGTGTGATGGTGGTGGGATCTATGAAGGCGTTGGTCGGCATCGTTGCCGGGGCCGTTTCGCGGCCGTCTATGGTGCCCACCTTGCCGGTCCTCGCGTCATAGAACACGAAGTACCCGCCGCCGCCGATCCCGGCACTGTACGGCTCGGTGACGCCCAGGGTCGCAGCTGCGGCGACGGCGGCATCCGCCGCGTTGCCTCCGTCGCGCAGAACCTCGATCGCCGCCGCTGACGCCTCGGGGTCGACTGTACTGACCGCCCCGCCATACCCGGTCGCCGTCGGAACCTTGACGTTCTCCCGGGGATCGGCGAGCGCGGGACTGGTCACCGCCCCGCCCGTCACGCTCAAAGCCAGAACCGCCGTAATGGCAGCCAGTCGACGTCGTAAGGTTGGCATGGTCGCTCCCTGGGAGGGTGGTGCGGGTTGAGGTGGGCGTCAGCCTACTCCGCGGCACCATGACATTCAACGGTGGTTGGAAAGCCGCGGCCATGCATGCAGTGAAGCTTCCCGGAGGCGCAGTTCAGGCGCCAGAGGCCGTGTTGCCTGGTACCGGATCGTGCCTCAGGTAGCGGCGGCGGAAGCGTCCCGTGCCGGCGGTCAGGGCCCGCAGCTCCACGGCGTACTTCAGGAGTTCCTGGTCCGGGACCTCAGCGCTGATTTCGGTCAGATCCGAGCCGGATGACGTGGTCCCGGTCAGCCGACCGCGGCGGCCGGAAAGGTCACTCATCACGGCGCCCACATGCTCATCTGACACGCTGATGATGACTGAGGAAACAGGTTCGAGCAGCTGGATGCGTCCCGCTGCCGCCGCCTCCCGCAGCGCCAGGGCCCCGGCAGCCTGGAACGCCGCATCCGAGGAGTCCACGCTGTGCGCTTTTCCGCCCACCAGGGTCACCCGCAGGTCCACCACCGGGAATCCGGCGGAGACTCCCTTCTGCATCTGTGCCCGGACTCCCTTTTCGACGGAAGAGATGAACGTTCCGGGGATCACCCCGCCCACCGTCCTGTCCACGAATTCGAAGCCGCCGCCCCGGCTGAGGGGTTCCACTTCAATGTCGCAGATCGCGTACTGCCCGTGGCCGCCGGACTGTTTGACGTGCCGCCCGTGGCCGGCGGACGGGGCCGCAAAGGTCTCGCGGAGGGGCGTAACCACACTGACGGTGTGCAGCTTGACGCCCTGGTCACGCAGCCGGTCCAGCACCACCTCGGCATGGGCCTCCCCCATGCACCACAGGATCTGCTGGTGGGTCTCGGCGTTTCGTTCCACCCTCAGGGTGGGATCACCGGCGGCCACCTTTCCGAGGCTGCGTGCCAGGACATCCTCGTCGCTGTGGGAGTCGGCCTCGATTGCCACTGGCATCAGCGGCTCGGGGATCTCCCAGGTGGCCAGGAGCAGGGGCTGCTCGCGGCCGGAGATCGTATCCCCGGTCTCGGCACTTCCGAGCTTGGCCACCGCACAGATGTCCCCTGCGACGCAGCTGGAGACCGGACGCAGGTTGGCACCCAGCGGGGAATAGAGGTGGGTAACGCGTTCGTCGGTGTCGTGGTCCTGGTGCCCGCGGTCTGCCAGTCCGTGGCCGGCCACGTGCACCGGCGTGTCCGCCCGCAGCTCCCCGGAGAAGACCCTGACCAGGCAGACGCGGCCCAGGAAAGGATCAATGCTGGTCCGTACAACCTCCGCCGCCAGAGGCCCCGCCGGGTCACACGCCAAGGCACCCAGCGCAGTGCCGGCAAGGTCGGTGACGTCGGGCAGGCCGCGCTCGAGGGGCGACGGGAAGGCCTTCGTGAGGACCTCCAAGAGTTCGGCGGCTCCCACCCCGGTGACGGCCGACGTCGACAGGACCGGGAAGAAGGACCCGCGGGCGACGGCGGTTTCCAGGTCCTCCACCAGCACGGCGGTATCGATGTCCTCACCGCCCAGGTAGCGGTCCATCAGCGTCTCGTCTTCGCTTTCGGCGATGATCCCCTCGATGAGTTCGGCACGGGCAGGTTCTGATTCGCCAAGCTCGCTTGCCGTGCCTGCGCGCGGGGCGGGGCGCACCTCCCCCGGCGCGTACTCGGTGACTGTTCCCGACAGCAGTCCCAGCAGGCCGGTGACGTCACCGCCGGACCGGACCGGGACGTAGAGCGGCAGCACCGAATCCCCGAACGCCGCACGGCAGGCGGCAAGGACGCCGTCGTAATCCGCACGCGGGTGGTCCAGACGGGTGATGGCCACGGCACGGGGCAGCCCCAGATGTTCGCACTCGCCCCACAGGGCGGTGGTGGTCGCATCGACGCCGTCGACTGCCGACACAACAAACAGGACGGAGTCCGCGGCCCGCAGCCCTGCGCGGAGCTCGCCGATGAAGTCCGGATATCCCGGTGTGTCCAGGAGGTTGACCTTGGTGTCTCCGAGGAGCAACGGGACCACTGACAGGGTGACCGAGCGCTGCTGGTGGACGGCGGAGGGATCGGAGTCGCTGACCGTCGTCCCGTCCGCGATGGAGCCCTTGCGGGTAATCATGCCGTTCGCGGCGAGCAGCGCCTCGATGAGCATGGTCTTGCCGGCGCCGGAGTGGCCCACCAGCGCCACGTTCCGGACCTGCGCCGGACCCTGGGCAGGGCTTCCGGCGGAAGCGTCCGACCGTCGTGCCTCCGGTCCGCCGCGGCCGGGCGTCCTCGCTGCGTCCTTCGTGCCTTTTACCGACATTGGAACCTCCTGGCGTCTTTGCCATGCCACCCGGGCCGAACGTGTTACTCGATTCGACACCCTGGCGGGCGGAACGGCAAGAGCACCGCCGCCTATTCATGGGCTGGAGGACAATTGCAGCAAAGCCCAACTGTCCGTGCAGGTGGAAGGAGGTCCGGATGCAGGCGGTTCCGCGCATTACGGTGGAGGTTCCCGTGCTGGGCGTGGGGGCAGGGCCGGCGGACTACGAAGAGCTGGGGCAGCACGTCGACGCCCTGCGCCGGCCGAACGGGCTGCATCTGACACTGCTGCACATCGGCATCCTGGCAGACTTCTCCCGCGACGTCACCGAATGGACCAAGGGCATCACCCCTGCAGCTGTTGCGACCCGGGAGACGGTCCGGTGGCTGCAGGCGCTGCCCGTTCTGGACGGCTTTCCCGGAACGGCGGAAAGACTCATTGTGCTCGGCGGTGGGGGAATCTCAGGACTGGAAGTGGATGTGCCACAGCAGGTGCATGACTACCAGGTCTCCCTGGTGGAGGGGCTGCGCGGGCTGCTGGACCGGTTGCTCGTGGACAACGTGGACGACTTCATCCTCGGTTCGCAGGCTCTTGGGTTCAGGTACCCGCACTGGGTTCCGCACGTTGCCGTGGGCCGGCCAAGGTCACGGTCCCGCGAGCCCGTCAGCATTCCGCCGGTCACGGTCACCTTCGGTGCATCGCGGATCAGGAACGGGCAGTTCCTGCCGGCGGCTGACTGAGGCCATCGGGTCCCGGGTCTTCGGGTTCAGGGTCGCCCGGTGTCGCGTCGCCCGGTGTCGCGTCGCCCGGTACGGAGTCTCCCGGTACGGAGTCTCCCGGTACGGGCGGGGCGATCCTGGCGCAGCACTGCCCGGGAGTGTTGTTTCCGTGCACCCGTTCCTCGGAATCGCCGCATCCGGACGCTGCGCCACGGAGGAAAGCGCCGTTCATCGTGCAGACTGTCTCCGGAAACTTAGCGGCCAGCCGGTGAAACGGGCAGTTCACCAGCGTCAGGCCGCCGGAGCCGTCCGGTTCAGGCTGGTAGCCCTCGGCGGCAAGGAAGGTTTCCAGCGTTCCGTTTCCCGCGGCTGCCGCGCGCCCGGCTTCACGGGACGTGGCCAGGAGTGCAACACGCACGGGCATGCCGCCCGCTGACGAGGATTCTATGGCAGCAGCCAGCAGCTCCCCGGCGAGATCGTAGTTACGGTCCGGCACAAACGCCCCAACCTCTGACTCCGCGGTCCTGTACATCTTGGCGGGGCGTCCCGATCCCGGACCGGCTTTGCCCGCGGGTTTGTGGAACTCAACCGACAGAAGACCGTCCTTTACCAGCCGGTCAAGGTGGAACGACGCCGTGCTTCTGGGCAGGTCCACGGCCAGTGCCGCCTCGTCACGGCCCACAGCCGCTTCCGACGACGACACAACTTCAAAGAGCTGCCGGCGCTTTTCATCCCCCAGGGATGCGACGGCGGCCAGCCGGCCGGGCCACGGAAGCCTGCGCATGGATGCCCCTCTCTAAAAACAAGAACCGTTGATTTATCATCCTAGCGGTTCTAAAATGATGCTACCTACTTTTAGAAGGAGATCACCATGAAAGCCACCGTTGCGGAGAGGTCGAACGGCCGATCCCAGGCTGCAGAGCCGGACCGCCAGGCATTCGTCCTGCTTCGCACCGTCTTCACCGTTGCCCCCATACTTTTCGGGCTGGACAAGTTCACTAACATTCTTGCCGACTGGACCGTCTACCTGGCACCGGTGGCAACGAGCCTGGTGCCGCTTCCCGCGCAGACCATCATGTACGTGGTCGGCGTGGTCGAGATCATCGCAGGCATCCTCGTGGCGGTCCGCCCGCGCATCGGGTCCCTGATTGTGGCCGTCTGGCTGCTGGGGATCATCGTCAACCTCCTCATCCTTGGCAGCTTCTATGACGTTGCCCTCCGGGACTTCGGGCTCCTGGTTGGCGCGTTGGCCCTTAACCGGCTCGCCATGGCGAGGTCGCACTAGGAGGTTCCCCGGTCCTTGCAGGGCTGCTGATGCGGCGAAATAATGGCCGCATGGTCCGCTTCGGCGGGCGTAGTGCGTGTGCGAGGGCGCAATCATTTCCTCGACATCCCGGATGCGGCAAGGATTGAGTTGGTGCCCTTTGCGGACAGGGGCCGCATCAGGGTCGCCGGGCGCCTTGAGGGAGCGGACTTCAACGCAACCCTGATGCCGGTCAGGCCGGCCGGGCATGTCCTGTATCTCTCCGGGGGCCTGCGTGCGGCAACAGGCCTGAGCGCCGGCGACTCCGTAGTTGTTGATGTCCAGCCGGAACCTGCCGGGCAGGTCACTCCGCCGGGCGACCTAGCATTGGCGCTCCACCATGAAGCGGGCGCCGCTGAACAATGGCGCCGACTGCCGGCTGCGGAGCGGCGCGAACTGGTTCGTTTCGCTCACGCGCGGGATCGAATCTCCACGGTTCCGGAAGGTTGAAACGCTAACGCCCTACACGCACATCCATACCGTCCGCCTCACCGGACCTGCCGATGTCGACGAAGAGCTGGCGGGCTGGCTGCGGGAGGCCTATGAGGTGGGATGCCAGCATCACCTCCGGGAGCGCCAGCAGCAATGCCCGCAGGCTAACGGGCCAACACATCGACCGGTTGACCAATTTAGGTGCGGCCCTTAGGGTGATGTCAGACGCGGCCGATGCCGCCTTTCGATCCCGAGGAACTTACCAATGACGCTGAACCCGGACAGTCCCCTCCACGAAGTACTCGCAAACCGGGCAGCCCGGGCCGTGGTGCAGAATTACCTCCCAGGCATCGTCAATTCGCCAATGCTGCCCCAGCTGAAGGACCTGCCGGTGGGCCAGGTCCTCGGAATGAACGCCACCCTGAGCAGTAACGAAAATGAGCTGGCGAAACTCTGGCAACTGCTGGGCGCCCTTCCCCGGGAGGACCACCGCCAGATGCCGCAAACGCGCCACGCGGCGCCCGCCAACGACTATGAGCCCGAATCCGTGGCGCGGGGTTCCGCCGCCTTAAGTCACGCCGTCGACGTCGGATGCTGGGACATTCTCGAGGTCACCATGGACGGTCCTGCACTGGGGAACCCGTTCACCGATGTTGAGCTCACAGCGGTCTTTGTCCACGCCGATGCCGACGGGCGGGCAGAACAGCCGGTTGGCGGTTTCTACGACGGCGGCGGTACCTACAAAGTCCGGTTCATGCCCGACCGGCAAGGGGAATGGACGTTCACGACCCGCTCGAATGCGCGTTCCCTGGACGGGCTCAAGGGGGCGTTCCGTTGTTCCGCCCCGACTCCGGTCAACCATGGGCCTGTACGCGTTGCCGACCGTTTTCATTTTGCGCACGCCGATGGCACACGCTACAGCCCCATCGGCACCACTGCCTACGCCTGGACGCACCAGCCGCAGTCCGTCCAGGAGCGCACCCTGGAGGCCTTGGCCGGGTCCCCTTTCAATAAGATCCGGATGTGCGTCTTTCCCAAGTCATATCTCTTCAACACGAACGAACCGGACCTGTTTGCCTTCGAGCGCTCCGGGGATGACTGGGATTTCACCCGGTTCAACCCCGAATTCTTCCGCCAGCTCGAGCTTCGGATCGGTCAGCTGGCAGAGCTGGGCATCGAAGCGGACCTGATCCTGTTCCACGCCTATGACCGGTGGGGATTTTCGGACATGGGTGCCGCTGCGGACGACCTGTTCGTCTCCTACCTGGTGCGCCGGCTCTCCGCCTACCGGAATGTGTGGTGGTCGGTTGCCAACGAGTACGACCTCCTGCGTGCCAAGTCGGTTGAAGACTGGGAGCGCATCGCCGGGGTCGTCACGGCCAACGATCCGTCCGGCCACTTGCTGTCCATCCACAACTGCTTCGGTTTCTACGACTACAACAGGCCATGGATCACGCACGCGAGCGTCCAGCGGATCGATGTCTACCGCACTGCTGAAAACACCGACGCCTGGCGGGAAGCCTGGGGCAAGCCGGTGGTGATAGACGAGTGCGCCTACGAGGGGGACATCGACCAGGGCTGGGGCAACATCACCGGCGAAGAAATGGTGCGCCGCTTCTGGGAAGGCGCCGTCCGTGGCGGCTACGTGGGGCACGGCGAGACCTACCTCAACGAAGCCGAGGAACTCTGGTGGTCCAAAGGCGGAAGCCTGGTGGGCGACAGCCCCGCCCGCATCGGGTTCCTGGCGGAGATCCTGCGGCAGGCTCCGGGCGGCGTGCTGGACCCGCTGCCTGGAGACTGGGATGCCCCGCGAGGAGGGGTGCCCGGCGTCCAGGAGCTGATCTACTTCGGGTTCAACCGGCCCAGCTACCGGACCATCTTCCTGCCGCCGGGCAAGGCGTGCACAGTGGACGTCATCGACACCTGGAACATGACCGTCGAGCGCCTGGACGGCCAGCGGAGCGGAATCTTCCGCGTTGAACTTCCGGCACGGCAGTACATGGCCATCCGCCTGGACATGGTCGACGGCCCCATCAGCTAGCTGGCGGCAGCTTCCAGTCCGACAGTGCGGAAACCGCAGTTCCCGCTCGAGGATTCGGGTGTGTTCGACGTCCGTGCGGCCACCCGGTACCTGTTGCAGTAGGAGTCATGGCAAAGGTAGGAACCGCCGCGCATGACCCTGCCCGCGCCGATGGTTGGCCCCTGCGGGTTGTCCACCGGCGAGTTGCGGTAGTACTTCGGCAGGAACCAGTCGGCGCACCACTCCCAGACGTTCCCGGCGGTCTCATACAGGCCGTACCCGTTCGGCGCGAACGACTTCACGGGAGCGGTCCCGGAGAATCCGTCCTGCGCGGTGTTTGTGCCGGGGAAAGTGCCCTGCCAGATATTGCACCGGTGCCCGCCGCCGGGCGTGAGCTCATCTCCCCAGGCGTAGCGTTTTCCAGCCAGGCCTCCCCGCGCCGCGAACTCCCATTCGGCTTCCGTTGGCAGCCGCCGTCCGGCCCACGAGCAATACGCAAGTGCGTCATGGTGGGAGACGTGGACCACCGGATGATCCGGCACGTCAGCCCAATGGGAGTCCGCGCCGCCCGGGTGCGCCCAGTCCGCTCCCCGCACGTTCAGCCACCACGGTGCCCGCTCCGCGGCCCCGAGCACGTCATTCGCGGGAGCCTCCAGGAGCAAGTGGAAAACGGCGGACGTTCCAAACTGCTCGGCTTCGGTCCGGTACCCCGTGTCAGCGACGAACGCGCCGAACATCCGGTTGGTCACCGCCGTCGCGTCAATGCGGAACGGCGGCAGGCGGACTTCGTGCACCGGCACTTCGCCGTCGGACGGATACCCTTCGCCGAAGGCGTCGCCCATCTGGAAGCCGCCCCCTGCCAGTGGCACGTCCTCATGCGAGGAACGGCCGACGGCGTCAATCACCTGCCGCTGTCCGCTCCCGGCAGCCCTGGACGGCGCACAGCAGCTGCGCGGCTCGGGACGGTCTGATTGCTCCACGTTGTCTCCCGGAAATAGGGCGGTCCCGGCGACTTTACCAAAACCATTCCACTTGTGCCATTGACCCGACTATTCCAATTGTGTCATGGTTTTGTTTGTCAAGGCCGAACCGAAGCCTTGACGCGCATTCACAGGAGGCGGCGCGATGAAGCTTGAGCACATCCTTCTTGGCGTGTTGCTGGAACATCCCAGCACGGGTTATGACCTGAAAAAATTCCTCGACAACCATGGGCGGTTCATGCGGTCCAATACCCAGATGAGCCAGGTCTACCGGTCGCTTGGACTGATGGAGTCGCAGGGGCTGGTAACCCATACGGTGGACCGCCGGCCCGGGGCGCAGGACGCCAAAACTTACCGCGTCACCGACGAGGGCACCGCCATGTTCCTCGACTGGCTGACCGGCCCCTATACACCGCCGACCCGCTTCCAGGACCCGGAACTCACTGTCCGCCTCAGCTTTGCCGGGTTTATGGGCCGCGAAGAGCTTGCCTCGTTGCTCGACGTCGAAATCCGGACCAGGCAGGACGAGATTGCCCAATACCGGCAGCGCGACCGCCGCGAAGACTGGGATCCCGCCATCGCCTTCGACGAAGAACTCGCCGAATCAGTCAAGGAGCGGCTCCACCGGATGGGGTCCGCCGGCATGGACGCCCACGTGGCAGCGCTGACCGAACTCCGCGCCGAAGTCCGCGCAGGAGTCCTGGACTCCGCGCCCATCCTGAAAGGACCCTGATGAAGGCCATCATCCTGATGTTCGACAGCCTGAACCGGCACATGCTGGCGCCTTACGCCGACACCATCGTCGACGCCCCGAACTTTGCCCGGCTGGCCGAAAAGTCTGTCACCTTCGATAACTTTTATGCCGGCTCCATGCCCTGCATGCCGGCCAGGCGCGAGATGCACACCGGCCGTTACAACTTCCTGCACCGCAGCTGGGGCCCGCTGGAGCCGTTCGATGACTCCATGCCCGAGATGCTGGGCCAGGCGGGCATCCACACCCACCTGGTCTCGGACCACCCGCATTACTGGGAGGACGGCGGCGCCACGTATCACCCCCGCTACACAACGTGGGAGTTTTTCCGCGGCCAGGAAGGTGACCCCTGGAAGGGCGTGGTGACACCGCAGGGCAGCGCTGGCACGGCAATGACGCGGACGAGGCGGCAGGATGCCATCAACCGCAGCTATATGCCCACAGAGGCCGATCACCCGCAGACCCGGACGGTCGACGCCGGGCTTGAGTTCATTGAGACCAACCAGGCGGCGGACCAATGGATGCTCCAGCTCGAGCTTTTTGATCCGCACGAACCCTTCTTCACCCATGACACCTACAAGGCAAAGTATCCGCACGACTACGCGGGGCCCGAGTTCGACTGGCCCAGCTACCAGAAGGTCTCGGAGCCGGATGAACAGGTGGACCACGCCCGCTACGAATACGCTGCCCTGGTGTCGATGTGCGACAAGTCGCTGGGACGTGTTCTGGATGCCATGGACCGGCACGACCTGTGGAAAGACACCATGCTGGTGGTCAATACAGACCACGGCTTCCTGCTCGGCGAGCACGGCTGGTGGGCAAAGTCAGTCATGCCGTGGTTCAACGAACTGGTGCATCTGCCGATGTTCCTCTGGGATCCACGTACGGGAGGCCGGGAAACCCGCCGCGGCGCCCTGACCCAGACCATCGACATCGCGCCCACCCTGCTGCGGTACTTCGGGCTGGAGCCGACGCCGGATATGCAGGGCCAGGACCTCGCCGCCGTACTTGACGATGACGCGGAGGTGCATCGCGGCGCGCTCTTCGGCATCCACGGAGGACACGTCAACGTCACGGACGGCAGGTATGTCTACATGCGCGCCTCCGCGGAGTCCTCCAACGCGCCGCTGGAGGACTTCACGCTGATGCCCACCCACATGCGCGCACGGTTCGCCGTCGGGGAACTCGCCGACTGGCAACCTGCAGAACCGTTCCGGTTCACCAAGGGCCTTCGCAGCATGAAAATCCAGGCCAGGTCGCTGATGAATCCCTGGACCCATGGAACGCTGCTGTTCGACCTCGCCACGGACCCGGGCCAGAACTCCCCCATCACCGACGATGACATGGAACTGCGCATGCTCCGCCTGCTGGCCACCCTGATGCACGATTCCGAAGCGCCCGCCAGCCAGTTCGACCGGCTGGGAATTCCCTTTGGCACCATTCCGGATGCCGGTCACTTGCTGGTCCGCAAACAGGCCGCACGCGCGGCAGCCGCCCTGGAGCCGCTGCCGCCGCTGTCAGGATTTTCCGACGGCGGTGCAGGCCTGGACATCCCGATCCTCGAACTACGGCGCGATCCCCGGTGCGAGGCCATCCTGACAAAGCACCTGCCGCAGCTGGTCTCCACCGAACTGATCAACATCCGCGCCCAGCTCACGCTGCACCAGATGGCCAGGGTCATACCGATCTCCGAGGCTGTCCTCACGCGGTTGGCGCAGGAGCTTGCGGCATTTACCCCAGTCGGGAAGGTGGTTGATGCCGGCACCGTGCCGGAAACCGAAGTCCCCTGAGCTACGCCTGGCTGATGGCCTGCAGGCGCCTCTCGGTCGCTTCGAGCCAGGCGATGAGGTTTGAGACCATGTAGTGGCCCCGCTCCGACTGCATCAGGTGCCACTGTCCGCGCCACTGGCGTTCGGCCGGACCGGCGTCAGCACTGACAAGCACGTCGTCGAACGACCTGTCCAGGCTGGCCTCCGCCTCCCGGCGGAACTCCAGTTCGATGCGGACCAGCTCCAGTGCCTTTTCCGGGCTCCTGCTTCCGGCGAACCGAAGCCTGACCTGGAAGTCAGGGTCCAAAGGGCGGCGTGTCGGAACATAGGGGGAGTCGATCCAGTCCTCGAGTTTTTTCAGCCCGGAGCCGGTGATTCTGTACAGTTTGGTGTCGGGGCCGGACCGGGGCAGGTCCGGGACGGGAGCGGCCCATTCCCACTCCACCAGCCTGCCCAGTTGCCGGTAGATCTGCGAGGTCCCGGCGGAGTACCCCACGAAAGACCCCCGCCCTTCGAACCACTTCCAGACGTCATAGCCTGTCCGGTCTCCCGTGGACAGCAGCCCCAACAGAATCACATCCAGCCGGGCGAGGGATGCTTTGCCGGTCACCTGCCCTGTCGCTTCCTGCACTTCCATTCCGTGCTTCGTCACTTCTTGCTCAGTGCGGCTTCTCGACGGCGGCGCATGGCCGCCCGGTCCTGCTCCGACACCGGAACCTGGGCGTGCCATGACACCTGGGTGGCGCCGTTGATCGGCTGGAGCCGTGCTGCCAGGTCGTCTGCCAGGTGCCGTCGTCCGGTGCTGCGGAGATGCTCCATGTAGACCTCGGGCTGGTTGTAGAGCGTCGGCCCGGCCTGGAGGGCGCCCTGCATCGGATCAGGGAGGGCGCCTGGAGTGCCCGCATAGAAGCTGAGCCATTCGAACAGGTTGGAACGCATCCGCGCCGCCAGCTCCGGGTCTTCTGCAATGAGGTTGCTGGTCAGGTACGGATCTTCGGTCACGTTGAAGAGGGACTCCCATTCGGCACGGAAGCAGCCCGGATGGTACGTGCGGATGTACAGGTGGTCCCGAGTCCGGACAGCCCGCTGGTAGGTGTGTGCCCCATGGCCCCACACCAGGTACGGCCGGCTCTCGATGGTGCTGCCCCGGACGGCGTCGGCGTAGGAGCTGCCCTGCCATTTTTCGGGTTTGTCCACGCCGAGCAGGTCCAGGATGGTCGGCGCGTAGTCGATGTTGTAGAGCAACGCATCGCACCTGGTGGCTGCGACACCTTCCTGGTCGGTGATGCCCGGCCAGTGCACGATCATCGGCAGGCGGTGAACCGGTTCTGAGGCCAGGCCGTGCTCGGCGTAGAGACCCATTTCCCCGAACGACTCACCGTGGTCGGACGAGACAACGATGGCCACCTCGTCCGCCAGTCCCATGGCCTCAATGGCACGGCGGAGCCGTCCGAATTCGGAGTCCCAGAAGTGGATCGCGCCGTCGTAGCCGTTGATGAGGTGTTCAAAATCTGCCCGGGTCCGTATTTCGTCGGGCATGTTGTGCGGAACCCCTGACTTGCGGGGGCCGCCGGAGTAATGGAGGTCGAGGGCGCTGCGGGCGCCGTACACCTCGGCGTGCCCGTCAATTGCCGCCTGGTCCGGCCATTCAGGGGCAGGACCAGCGGCGGCGGCCTTGGCGGTCCATGACTGGTCCTGCAGGTAGTCCGTGTGCGGGTCCCAGTAGGTGACGTGCAGGTACCAGTTCTCTTCGTCCCGGTGGCGTCCGATCCAGTCCAGGGCGGCGTCGGTGATCATGTCCGCAGGCTCGTCGCCGATGTCCGGCGTGACCTGGACGTTTTCCCGGAAGTTGCCCATGAAGTAGTAAGCGCGGTGCCTTTCCGCGAAGGACGATACGGCGGCGCAGGTGTAACCGGCGGCGTTGAGGGCCTGTCCCAGCAGCGGCCTGCCCGGCTGCGGTCCGTGGCCGGCATCCAGGCGGAACCGTGCATCGTCGCCGAAATGGCCCACCACGCCGTTGGTGATTCCGTGCTGGCCGCTGGTCAGCGCCGTGCGGGACGGCAGGCAGGGGGAATCCGAGCAGTAGTAGCGGTCAAACATGACGCTGTTCCGGGCCATGTCGTCAAGGTTCGGCGTGATGGACCGCTGGTAGCCATAGGGACCCGTGTGGTCCGGCCTGAGCGAATCCACGTCCACGTAGATGATCTTCATTGACCGCGTCCTGTCTGTGTTGGTAGTCGTCATAACACTAGTGGAACGCTTGGCTATAAATCCAGACTGAAAAATAGCTATCTCTGGCATTTTCCTATGTGCATAGTTGCATAGTGTGTGCGATCGGCAGCCCGACGGTGCCTTCCCAATGGCCGCTTAGCGGAAGACCCCTCAGGGGTGTCCAAACCAAAGATCGTTTGGCTTTGAGAATTGAGTTGTGGCTGGCGATAGCCCCTTCATGCGCTATCGAAAAGAATTCCTTGCCACGAATACCTAACTGAGTTTAGTATGTGATCCAGGGCACACGACTTTCGCGGCCCCACCTACCACAACGGAGTTTTAGGAAGAGACATGATGAGCACCAAAAGCCGCGTTCTCTCGACGGTGGTGACAGCCGTCGTCGCATCCCTGGCCTTCACTGCCTGCAGTGGCAGCACGCCCCAGGAGTCCACGACCACCCAGGCGGGGCCGGAGACCGCTCCCCTGCTCAGGATCGGTTCCTTGCAGGAGCCGACCAGCTACGACCCGGCCCAGGCCAACGAAGGCCATCAGGCGCCGATCTACCAGGCCGTCTACGACACCCTCATCAAGCGGGAACCGGACGGCACCCTCAGCCCGATGCTCGCCACCTCCTGGGAGCCAAGCGACGGCAACAAGGCTTACACTCTGAAGCTCCGCAATGACGTGAAGTTCACCGACGGGACCGCCTTTGACTCGGCAGCGGTGAAAGCTAACCTGGAGCACTTCACCAAGGCCAACGGCCCCCTGGCCGGTACCGCCCGCAGCGTCCAGACTGTTGAAACCCCCGACGCCACCACCGCCGTGATCCGCCTGTCCGAACCTGATCCCGGTCTCCCCTACTCCCTGGCCAACGCGGCAGGCCTTATGGCCAGCCCCAAGGTTATTGGCACTGACGCGATCAAGACCAAGCCGGTAGGCTCCGGCCCCTACACCCTGGATTCCGCCAACACGGTGGCAGGTTCGAAAATCACCTATGTCCGCAACGCGGACTACTGGGGCGACAAGCTCCCGTACGACAAGGTGGAGTTCCAGATCCTGACGGATGAAACAGCCCGCCTCAATGCGCTCAAATCCGGCCAGGTCGACGCCGCCACCCTGAGCCGGGCCGCGACGGCCGTCGAGGCTGAAGGCGCAGGCCTCCTGCACAAGCCCTTTGAGGTGAACTGGGAAGGTATCTTCTTCTTCGACCGTGATGGAACGAAACTTCCGCAGCTCAAGGATGTCCGGGTCCGCGAGGCCCTGACGCTCGCCATCGACCGCGAAGCGCTCCTGCAGGCTGTCCACCTCGGCAAGGGCACTCTCACCAGCCAGACGTTCCGGCCCGGAACGGCCGGCTACGACCAGGCCCTGGACGGCAAGTACACCTATGATCCGGACCGTGCCCGCGAACTCCTGAAGGAGGCCGGTGCGGAAAACCTCACCTTCACGTTCCCGATCACCCAGGTGTTTGACCCGTCGATCTACGATTCCATCATCCAGAACTGGCAGGACATCGGAGTGACCGTGAACCGTCACCAGTGGGGACCCGGCCAGGCGATCCCGTCCATGCAGCGCGGCGAATTCCCGATCTCCTACATGGCCCTGAGCCAGCGTGATGACTGGCGGCACATCCTCTTCCAGCTAGCACCCAACGCTCCGTGGAACCCCTTCAAGGTCACGACGCCGGAGCTCAGCGCCCTGTTCACCAAGGCCCAGACGGGTGCCGAGGCTGAACAGAAGGATGCGGACAAGGCCGTCAATGAGTACATGGTCGACAACTACTGGTTCAGCCCGCTCTACCGGCTTGAGTCCCACTTCTACCACAACGCCAGCGTTGAGGTAGAGCCACAGACGGAGCAGGCCGTGCCGTCCATCTACAACTACAGGCCCACCGGCAAGTAGCAGTCCGCGTGGGCCGGGGTTGGTGCCCCGGCCCACGCGACATCCCGGACATAGGAGTCCCAAGTGACTATTTTTCTGCTGCGGCGTTTACTCTCCGCCGTGGTCCTGCTCGTGGTTGTGTCGTTCCTGGCCCGGGTGCTTCTTTATCAAGGCATCGGTGATGTCGCCCGCAATGTTCTGGGCGAAAGCGCCACGGAGGAGCAGGTTGCACTCAAGAACCAGGAACTCGGCCTGGACCAGCCGCTGATAGTCCAGTATTTCGACTGGCTTTCCAACGCCATCTCCGGAGACCTGGGCGTCTCCTTCTTCAGCAGCCAGTCTGTGTGGGACACATTGTTGATCCGGCTCCCGGTGACCCTGAGCCTGGTGGTGGTGGTGACCCTGCTGACAGGGGTCGTCGCGTTCGCGGTAGGCATTTACGCCGCAGTGCGGAAGGGCTGGGTGGACCGTACGCTGCAGATCCTGGCCACCCTCGGGGATGCGCTGCCGCCCTACATTGTGGCCCTGTTCCTGGTGACCTTCTTTGCCATCCAGCAGAAGATCTTCCCCGCCACGGGTTTCATCCCCCTGACTGAGTCACCGGCCGGCTGGGCCAGGACCATCACCCTGCCGGTCATCGCCCTCGCCATCGGTGGCGTTGCCGGTGTGGCCCAGCAGGTCCGCTCGTCCACCCTTGGCGTGCTACATCACGATTACATCCGAACCGTTCGCAGCCGCGGGCTCTCTGAGCGCAGGATCATCCTGACCTCCGTGCTGCGCAACGCCTCCACGAACGGCCTGACCAGCCTGGCAGTCCAAGTGGTGGGCATCCTCGGCGGCGCCGTCTTCATCGAAGTGTTGTTCGCCCTGCCCGGGCTGGGTTCGCTGGCCGTCGAGGCAGCCTTCCGCACCGATCTTCCCCTGATCGTCGGTGTGGTTCTGGCCCTGATGCTCATCGTCGTCACCGTCAATCTCGTCGTCGATATCCTCGTCGCCTGGCTCAACCCGAAAGTCCGACTGTCATGACACTTGCGACAGAAGTACCCACCGACGTCGAACCCGTCGTCCCCCGCTCAGGACTGGTCCGGCGGTTCCTCCGCAACCCCCTGGGGCTGCTCTCCACGCTGGTGCTCCTGGCCGTCATTGTGATCGCCGTCGTGGTGCCCTTCCTGGGCCTGCCCGACCCCAATGGCGTGAACCTGCGCGAAGCGAACCGCGCGCCCGGCGCTGCTCACCTGCTGGGCACTGACGGCTCAGGCCGGGACATCTTCAGCCGCATCATGTGGGGCACGCAGGTGCTCCTCGCCGGCTCCGGTATCTCCCTGGCCATTTCGATGGCCATCGGCGTGGCCACGGGCCTGATGGCCGGCTACTATGGCGGCTGGTTCGACAGCGTGGCGTCCTGGTTCAATAACCTGACCATGTCACTTCCGGGCATCGTCGTGCTCCTTGCTGTGACCACCGTCGTGGGACCGAACGTTTACATCGCGATGGCCACCTTCGGCATCCTGCTCACGCCGGCCTTCTTCCGGGTGGTCCGCGGGGCGGTGCAGGCCGTGCGCAATGAACTCTACGTCGACGCCGCCCGTGTCTCGGGCCTCAGCGATGCCAGGATCATCGCCCGCCACATCCTCACGGTGGTCCGGGCACCGGTCATCATCCAGGCCGCGCGCGTGGCCAGCATCGCCATCTCCGTCCAGGCCGGCCTGGAACTCCTCGGTATCACCGACAGCACTGTCCCCTCCTGGGGCAACATGCTCAACGAAGGCTTCCGCAAAATCGCGCTGAGCCCAGGGCTGATTCTCTGGCCCAGCCTTGCCATCGGGCTGGTTTCCATGGCCCTCATCCTCGTCGGCAACGCGCTCCGCGATGCCCTGGAGGACCGCGGCCACGGCACCACACGTGCGGTCCGGCTCCCGGCCCGCACCGCCGTCGAACCTTCCGCCACGCCCGCACCGGCCCACCCCGCCAATGCGCTCTTGTCCGTGCAGAACCTCAAAGTCGCCTATGGCACCGGTTCCGGTCAAAAGGAAGTGGTCCACGGCGTCAGCCTCCACGTCGCGCCCGGCGAAGTCCTGGGCCTCGTGGGCGAATCCGGTTCCGGCAAAACCCAGACCGCCTTCGCTGTCCTGGGCCTGCTGCCCGAGGGCGGGCACGTCTCGGACGGCTCCATCCTCTTCGACGGCAAGGAACTCACTGCCCTCGGAACCAAGGACCGGACCGCCCTGCGCGGCACCGACATCGCCTACATCCCGCAGGAACCAATGAGCAACCTGGACCCTGCATTCCGGATCGGGCACCAGCTCACCGTCCCCATGCGGACCAGGCTGGGACTCTCCAAGGCCGACGCCAGGAGCCGGGCACTGGCATTGCTGGCCAGGGTGGGGATCGCCGACCCGGAAAAGACCTTCAAGTCCTACCCGCACGAAGTCTCCGGCGGCATGGCCCAGCGGGTCCTCATCGCCGGCGCTGTCTCCTGCAACCCCCGCCTCCTCATCGCGGACGAGCCCACCACCGCCCTGGACGTCACCGTGCAGGCCGAAGTGCTTGACCTGCTCCGGGACCTGCAGCGCGAAACGGGCATGGCCGTGGTCATGGTCACCCACAACTTCGGTGTGGTAGCCGACATCTGCGACCGGGTGGCAGTGATGCAGTCCGGACGCCTCGTGGAAGTGGACACCGTAGAGAAGATCCTCACTGCACCGTCCCAGTCCTACACCCAGAAGCTCCTCGACTCCATGCTTGAGGACGGCCCGGCCCGCCCCTACCCCTTCGACGACGACGATTCCGCCGCGTCGCCCCTGAAAGCCAAGGAGTAAACCATGACGAACACACCCCGGCTCCTGGAAGTCGACCAGCTCGCCGTGGAATACCCCGGACACGGCCGCAAGCCGGCCTTCCGGGCCCTGGAGGAGATTTCCTTCGCCATCCGGCCGGGCGAAACACTCGGCCTCGTTGGCGAATCCGGCTCGGGGAAGACCACCATCGGCCGGGCCATCCTCGGCCTGGTCAAACCCACCGCCGGGCACATCCGGTTCGACGGGAAAGACATCACCCACGCCGGCCGCCACGACCGGCGCAACCTGAGCCGGGACATCCAGGTGGTCTTCCAGGACCCCTACACGTCCCTGAACCCGTCCATGACCGTAGAGGACATCCTCTCCGAACCCCTCACCATCCAGGGCACAAACAAGAAGGATGCCCTCGAACGGGTCCGCGGCCTCCTGGACCGGGTCCGTCTCCCGGCCAACTCCGGCGGCCGGCTGCCCCGCGAGTTCTCCGGCGGCCAGCGGCAGCGCATCGCCATAGCCCGCGCCATAGCCGTCAAACCACGCCTCATCGTCTGCGACGAACCCGTCTCAGCCCTGGACCTCACCACCCAGGCAACGGTGCTGGACCTGCTGGTCGAAATCCAGGAAGCCACCAAGGTCGCCTACCTCTTCGTCTCGCACGACCTCAGCGTGATCCGCCACATCAGCCACAACGTCATCGTGCTCTACAAGGGACACATCGTCGAACAGGGCCGCGCCGCCCAGGTCACTTCCCAGCCAGTCCACCCCTACACCCAAAGGCTCTTTATGTCCGCCCCAGTCCCCAACCCCGCCCAGCAACGCGAACGCCGTGAAGCCCGCCGCCAGCTCGTCGCAGCAACCACAGGGCAAGCAGCATGAGCGTGGAAACGGCGCCGGAATTCCAGCGCGCTCCGGACGGCACGTTATTCAGGGACCTGAACGGCAACGGCATCATGGACCCCTACGAAAACCCGGGCCTGCCCGTCGCCGAAAGGGTCGAGGACCTCCTCAGCCGCCTCTCCCTCGAGGAGAAGGCCGGCCTGATGTTCCACACCATGGTCAGTGCCGCCGAGAGCGGGAACCTGGGCGACGAGACGTCCCGGGCCGGCCGGGCCACCCTCCAGGAGGTTGTCGCCGACAAGTTCGTCAACCACCTGAATTTCCACTTCGTGCCCGAGCCGCGGCTCGCTTCGCGCTGGGTGAATGAACTGCAGCGGCTGGCGATGAACTCAAGCCCGCATGGCATCCCTGTCACCCTGTCCACCGACCCCCGCCACTCGTTCATCGAAAACTGGGGGGCGTCCTTTACCGCGGAGTACTTCTCCGCCTGGCCCGAACCGCTGGGCCTCGCCGCGGTCCGGGACGAGCAGCTGGTCCGTGAGTTTGCCGCGATCGCCAGGGCCGAATACACCGCCATCGGCATCCGCGCCGCCCTTCATCCCACCATCGACCTGGCCACCGAACCGCGCTGGGCACGGCAATACAGCACGTTCGGCCAGGACAACGAGCTGGTGGCCCGCCTGGCCCTCGCCTACCTGGACGGTTTCGAAGACCAGCACCTGGGCGACCGCAGCGTCGCCTGCATGGCCAAGCACTTCCCCGGCGGCGGCCCCCAGCGCGACGGCGAAGATCCGCACTTCCCCTACGGCCGGGAGCAGGTCTACCCCGGCGGGATGTTCGACCACCACCTCGAACCGTTCAAACGCGTCATTGCCCACGGCGTCACGGCCATCATGCCGTACTACGGCATGCCCATCGGCCTGGAACTGGACGGCGAACCGGTCGAGGAAGTCGGGTTCGGCTTCAACCGTCAGGTCATCACCGGGCTCCTGCGCGAAAAACTGGGCTACGACGGTGTCGTCTGCACCGACTGGAGCCTCGTCACCGAATCCCGCCTGCACGGCCGCCAGCTGCCGCCGCGCGCGTGGGGTGTTGAGCACCTCTCGGAAAAGGAGCGCGTACTGAAGGTCATCGAAGCCGGCTGTGACCAGTTCGGCGGCGAGGAATGCCCTGAGCTGGTGATTGAGCTGGTCCGGGAAGGACAGCTCACGGAGGAGCGCATCGACATTTCGGCCCGCCGGCTGCTGAAGGTCAAATTCGAACTGGGACTCTTTGACAACCCCTACGTCGACGAGGAGCAGGCTGAGCAGCGGACCGGCCTGCCCGAATACGTAGCGGCCGGCCAGCGGGCCCAGGCCCGCTCCGTCACCATACTGAAGAACGCATCAAACAACGGCGCGGCCCTGCTGCCACTGGCTCCGGGGCTTCGCGTCTACTCTGGGGAGATGAGCGCCGACGCACTGGCAGAAGCCGGCTTCACCGCGGCTGCCGACCCCGCGGACGCCGACGTCGCGATCGCCCGGGTTGCGGCCCCGTTCGAGCTCCGCGACCATTACATGCTGGAATCCAGCTTCCACGCAGGGAGCCTCGAATTCGACAGCGGGACCATCAGCCGGATTGAGGAACTGGCTGCTGTGATTCCGGTGATCCTGGTTCCACATCTGGACCGCCCCGCAATTCTGGCCCCGCTGGAACCGCACTGCACAGCCATCGCCGCCGTCTACGGTGCGTCGGACACCGCAGTCCTCCAGGCGCTTACGGGAGCTGTGCCACCCGAAGGCCGGCTGCCGTTCCAACTCCCCCGGTCAGAGGCTGCCGTGGTAGCGTCCCGTCCGGACGTCCCCGGGGACACAAAAGACGCGCTCTACGAGTGCGGGTTCGGATTGGAGCTGTAAATGGCCGCAAGTAGGGAGTTGCCTGCCCGCAGGCGTGGGTCCTATGCCAAAGGACGGGCTGCCCGCGAGCTCATCCTGCAGACCGCCCTGGACGTGATCGGGCGCAAGGGATACACAGCGACCTCCCTGCGCGATATCGCCGACGAGGCCGGCATGACCCAGGCAGGGCTGCTGCACCACTTCGACACCAAGGAAAACCTGCTGGCGGAGGTTCTCCGCAAACGTGACGAGGTTGACAGGCAGCACTTCAGCCCCGCGGATGTCACCGAGCTGCCCCTGATCATCCAGCTGGCCCACCACAACATGGAAGTCCCCGGCCTCGTCCAGCTGTACGTCAGCCTGCAGGCGGCCGCGGTGAACCCCGAGCACCCCTGCCATGACTATTTCCGTGAACGCGACCTGGTGGTCCATGGCCGGATCAGCCGGGACATCGAGAAGCGCCAAAAATCCGGCACGTTCGCCGCGGACGCAGACCCGAACGTGATTTCGCGGATGCTCCTGGCGCTTTCGGACGGTCTGCAGGCGGAGTGGGCCATCAACCCTGACATCGACCTGGCAGGCACCCTGGATGCTTTCTGGAACAGCTATGCCCGCACCGGCATTCCGGTTCCCCCCGCAGCGGAAGCTTAAAGGTTCCGGGTGGCTCAAGCAGACAAGGAACTGCCGTTGAAACCGCCGAACATCGTATGGATCTCGACGCACGACATCAATCCTGACCTCGGGTGCTACAAGGACATCTGGCCCGGAGCGGAGTACGCCGTCACGCCAAACCTGGACCGGCTCGCCGCCGAGGGTGCCAGGTATAACAACGCCTTCGCGTCGGCGCCGGTGTGCGCTCCGGCCCGCTCTGCCATCATGACCGGTTGCTTTCCAACGTCGATCGGCACCATGCATATGCGGAGCAAGGCGGTCCCGCCGCCGGAAGTCCGCCTGTTGCCCGAATATTTCCGGGAAGCGGGGTACTACTGCACCAACAACGCGTTCACGGACTTCCAGGTGGCCACACCGCCCACGACGTTCGATGACTGCAGCAGTACTGCCCACTGGCGCAACCGCCCCGACCCCGAAACACCGTTCTTTGCCGCCTTCCATGGCATGGCAACCCACGAGTCACGGATCTACTACGCTGACGAGGCCTTCGCCGAGACCACCCGGAACGTCCCGCCGGAAGCCAGGCACGATCCCGCTAAGGCGCCGCTTCCGCCGTACCACCCGGATACACCCGTGTTCCGCCGCGCCTGGGCACGGTACAGCGACCTCATCACCGAGATGGACCATTGGGTGGGCGGGCTCCTGGCGCAGCTTGAGGAGGACGGGCTGGCCGAATCCACGATGGTGGTGTTCTGGAGCGACCACGGGCCCGGAATGCCCAGGGCCAAACGCTGGCCGAACGAAGCAGGCCTCCGCGAACCGCTGATCGTCCGCTGGCCCGGCGCGATCCGGCCCGGAACAGTCCGTACAGAACTCGTCCACACCATGGACCTCGCCCCCACCATGCTGGCGGCAAGTGGACTGCCTGTGCCCGCGCACATGCACGGCACAGCGCTCTTCGACCGCCACGGCAGATTCGACGACGGGCCGAACCAGTTTGCCTATGCCGGACGTGACCGGATGGACGAGGCCGAGGACATGTCACGGACCGTGCGGGACGTCCGCTACCGCTACATCCGGCATTACCACCCGGACCGTTCCGGGATGGAGCATCTGCAGTACGCGGACGGGCTCGCAACGTGGGCGGAATTCCGGGCCCTGGCCTCCCGGGAAGCCGGACAGCTGGGCCGCGGCCTGAAGCCGGACCTGCTCACGGATCTTCAGCGTTCGGTCGTTGCGGCCGGACGGCCGGCTGAGGAGCTGTATGACGTCATTGCCGATCCGTACGAAACGGTCAACCTGGCCGACAATCCGGATCATGCGGCCGCCCTTCAGCGGCTTCGCTTGGCGCTGGCTGACTGGCAGGAGCGCTACGGAGATCTGGGGCTGCTTCCCGAAAGTGAACTGATCGAACAGTGGCGGCCAGAAGGAAAGCTGCGCCCCACGGAGGCCCCGGACGTTTCGCTGACCGCCGAGGGTTTTGCGGCCCGATCCTCCACGGCAGGGGCGTCTATCGGGTGGACATTTGACCCGCCGGGCACTGACGTGCCGCCAACCGGTCCGCTGGACGAGGTCATCGGGGCGCCACCGAAAGACGGCCGCCGCTGGAACCTGTATACGGCTGCCATCCAGGCGGAGGAAGGAACCCCGGTGTGGGTCCGTGCCTGGCGGCTTGGGTTTGAGCCAAGCCCCGAGGTCTCAACCACCTTTGGCCGGGCAACCGCACCCGGCGCCGCAGGGGCGACTTCGACCGCATCCGCCAACTGAACGACAAGGAAAGACGATGACTGAAAACGTTACCCACGAGTCTGTTGCTGCGAGTCATGCGCTGCCGGAGCCGACGCCGGAGGAGGCTGCGGCGTTGGCGGAGTTGTACCGGGACTTCGAGGCGGAGAATCTGATTCCGTTGTGGACGGAGATCGGGGATCTGATGCCGATGGTCCCGTCGCCGAAGGCGGTGCCGCATGTGTGGCGGTGGAGTGATTTGTATCCGTTGGCCGCCCGTGCGGGGGATCTGGTGCCGGTGGGGCGGGGCGGGGAGCGCCGGGCGATTGCGTTGGCCAACCCGGGCCTGGCCGGGACCCCGTATGCGACGCCGACGTTGTGGGCGGCGATCCAGTACCTCGGCGCGCATGAGACGGCCCCGGAGCACCGTCATTCGCAGAACGCGTTCCGGTTCGTCGTGGAGGGTGAGGGGGTGTGGACGGTGGTGAACGGGGATCCGGTGGCGATGCGCCGCGGGGATTTCCTGCTGACCCCGGGCTGGAACTTCCACGGCCACCACAACGACACCGACCAGCCCATGGCCTGGATCGACGGGCTGGACATCCCGTTTGTGCATTACGCCGACGCCGGGTTCTTCGAGTTCGGCACCGAACGCGTCACCGACGAGGCCACCCCGGACATTTCCCGGTCCGAGCGGCTCTGGGCCCACCCCGGCCTGCGACCCCTCTCCGGGCTCCAGGACACGGTCAACTCCCCCATCGCGGCGTACCGGTGGGAACACACCGACGCCGCCCTGACCGAGCAGCTGCTCCTGGAGGACGAGGGCCACCCGGCCACCGTGTCCCAGGGCCACGCCGCCGTCCGGTACACGAACCCGACGACCGGCGGGGACGTGATGCCCACGATCCGGGCCGAATTTCACCGCCTCCGCCCCGGCGCCACCACCGAACCCCTGCGTGAGGTGGGTTCCAGTGTCTGGCAGGTCTTCGAGGGTACCGGCACCGTAGTCCTCAACGGCGAGGCCAAGGCCCTGGCCAAGGGCGACCTGTTCGTCGTCCCGTCCTGGCAGGAATGGTCCCTGACCGCCGACGCTGATGCCGGCACCGAGTTTGATCTGTTCCGGTTCAGTGACGCCCCCATTTTTGAGCGCCTGAGCTTCAACCGCACCTACACCGAAGGACCCAAGAACGCATGAGACTCCTCACCCTCCGCACCCCTAACGGCACCGCCACCGCTACCGCTACCGCCGGGACCGTGGCGGTCCGCCAGGACGGCGAAACCCTCACCGAAATTGACGGCTTCGCCGACGTCGGCGCCCTCCTGCAGGACCCCAACTGGGAAACCACAGCCAAGGCGGCCAACGGCGAAACCCATCCCCTGGACGGCGCGGACCTTGCCGCCGTCGTCCCCTCCCCGGGCAAGATCATCTGCGTGGGCCACAACTACCGCAACCACATCAAGGAAATGGGGAGGGACGTCCCGGAGTACCCCACCCTGTTCGCGAAGTACGCCGAGTCCCTGATCGGCCCGAACGATGACCTGGCGTTGCCGCCCGAATCCGGGACCGTGGACTGGGAAGCCGAACTCGCCGTGATTATCGGCAAGACCGGTCGGCGCATCGCAGAGGCCGACGCGGCCGAGCACATCGCCGGGTACGCGGTCCTGAACGATGTGTCGATGCGGGATTACCAGTTCCGGACCGTCCAGTGGCTGCAGGGCAAGACCTGGGAGAAGTCCACCCCGTTCGGGCCCGCTCTGGTCACCAAGGACGAGTTCACCGGTGGCCTGATGACCTCCGAGGTGGACGGTGAGATCCAGCAGAGCACCCCCACCGACGACGTGGTGTTCACCCCGGAGTTCCTGGTCTCCTACATCTCCACGATCATCACTCTGAACCCGGGAGATGTGATCGCGACCGGCACTCCGGGCGGGGTGGGTCACGCCCAGGACCCCAAACGGTACCTGCAGGATGGCCAGGTCCTGGTCACCACCATCGAAGGCCTGGGCCAGCTGAAGAACCGCGTCATCAAGGAAGCCTGATGGCCGCCCGCGCCGACCGGACCACCGACCCGGCGCTCCTGCAGTCCCTGCTGCAGGCCCGGCGGGGTACCGCGTTCTTCGCCCGCAAACTCAACGAACTCACCGACGCGGACCTGGACGGTGCCTCGCTGTTGCCGGGCTGGACCCGCCGCCACATCACCGCGCACATCGGCTACAACGCCCGCGCCATCGCCCGTTTGGTGGAGTGGGCTGCCACCGGTGTCGAAACACCCATGTACTCCTCGCCCGAAGCACGGAACCAGGAAATCAACTTCGGGGCAACGCTGTCCCCGATTGCGCTGCGGAACCTGTTCGACCACTCCGCGGTGCACCTGTCAGTGGAATGGCGCGACCTGCCCGAAGAGGCCTGGCACCATGAGGTCCGCACCGCACAGGGCCGTGTTGTCCCCGCGTCCGAAACCGTGTGGATGCGCACCCGCGAAGTCTGGGTCCACGCCATCGACCTCAACAACGGCGCCACCTTCATCGACATCCCCACGTCAGTGCTGGAACGGCTGCTCACGGACATCACCGGTACCTGGCACACCCGCGGCACCGACACCGGACTCCGGATCAACGCCACCGGCACAACCACCGGCACGGACCTGGCGTTCGGCGGCACCAACACCGCGGACCCGACGATCATCACCGGTCCCCTGCCCGCCGTCGTCCAATGGGCCACCGGACGCGGCCACAGCGGCGTCACCGCCACCCGGAACAGGGACGTGCTGGAAGAGGTGCCCGCTGCCCCGAGATGGATCTAATCCTGACGACTGTTCTGACTGAGGGCAGGGCGGTGAAGGACGAGTTTCGTAGCGTGTTCGGCATACGCTGTGGGCGCGTCGTCGAAGTCCGCCAGGTGGCTGGTCACCTTCTCCGCCGGGAAGTTGTTGGTGTGCACCCAGTCCAGGAGTTCGGGCAGGACGGCGCGGGGGTGGGAGACGCCCACACGCAAGGTGATGTCGTTGGCGTACATGTGCATCAGGGGGATACCGGTGTTGGTGCCGGGGTAGTAGCCAATGGCCGTGCAGGTCCCGCCTGGTGCCGTGGCGCGGATGGCTTGGCGGATCCCGGCGGTCGTGCTGGAAGCCTCCACCACGATGTCGTAACCTGTCCCGGGACTCAGTGCCTTCCCGGACCGCTGGTGCGCATCGGCTCCGAGGGAATGGGCGACATCGAGGCGCCGGTGGCTGGTGTCAACATAATCGACCGTCGAGGCGCCGTGGGCGACGGCCAGGCCGGCCGCATACAGGCCGATGGATTTGCCGCCGCCCCCGAGGACCAGGACCTTAGCGCCGGGCCGCGCCCGGAGCTGCGGCACCACAGTGCGCCAACCGTCCGCGAGATTGTCGCTGGCAGCGGCGACGCGCAGCGGATCGAGACCATCGGGAAGCGGGACAAGCATGTACTCGGCAAACGGGACCCGGACCAGGTCCGCAACCATTCCGCCATAGGGGCCGCACGCCGGTCCGAATCCGTACGCGGCAATGGCGCGTCCGTCACGGGCAATGCTGCACTTGGAGGTCAGGCCCCGCCGGCACATTCCGCACCGCCCGCACGAGACGGACCAGGGGACCACCACTTTGTCCCCAACGCTGAGGTTCTTCACGTATGGCCCCGTTTCGACCACCTCCGCGATCGCTTCGTGCCCGATCGCGAACGGCCCCTGGAATGGCATCGGTCCACAGATGCTCCCGACGGCGGGGTCGATCAGCCCGGCCTTCAAACCGGCCTGCATGACCCGCGTGACACGGTGGTGGATTGGCACCGTGTCGCTGTCGCAGCGGCCCACAACGATCGGACGCACAATCGCATCATCACCCGTGATCAGTTTCGGGTCGTTCCGTTCGATCCACTCCAACTTGCCGGTGCTGATGAAGTTCAGTTCACGCATAATCGGTCCGTTCTATGGGGGACGCCCACCACGATACGGGCAGCGACGGCGTCGGAGAAGAGCGGCCGGGCAAACATCGCTGCGTTGAATCTCTGCTGGTAAGAAGTTATCCACATAGGTCTTCTGCTTCCCCGTTTTTGTCGGTCCTTCGCGGGATGATTTGGGTATGGAAAACGTGGCAGTGGACGAGGCCGTGGAGGCCTTTTTGGCGTCCGCTGCGGAGTTGGCTGACTGTGTGCGACGCGGGGTAGGCAGTCCTGGTACTGGGGTTTCTGGCTCTGGCGGTTCGGATCCGCTGCGGGAGCAGGCGGATGCGTGCCTGGACGGGCTCGGCGCATCGGCGCGGGTTGATGCCATGCTGGCCGGCTTGACGGTGCGCCTGGCTTCCGGGTTCGCCGAGAAGTCCGAGGCCATGGCAGCGCCGGATGAGCAGCCGCATCAGCGCCTGGCCCGCGAAATGGGCGTCGTCGCCGAGGTCGCCTGTGCCCGGACGGTCAGCGAACGCTCGGCCTCCGCCCTGCTGGCCCAATCCCAGGAACTCACTACCACCCTGCCGCTGACGTTCGCCGCATTGCAGGCCGGGGACCTGTCGTGGCAGCACGCCCGCGTGATGGTCGACGAAACCACCAGCGTTGATCCGACCGTTGCCGCGGCGTTGGAGGCGCATTTCCTGGACCCGGACGTGCCGCACCCGGCCCGGTGGTGCCCGGCCGGGGACATGGTCCCGGCGCGGTTCCGGCACAAAGCCCGGACGTGGCGGGAACGCCACCACCCTGTCAGCATCGAAAAACGCCACGCCAAAAGCTTCCTGGACCGGCGGCTGGAGTACGCCCCGGACCGGGACGGAATGGCCTGGCTCTCCGCCTACCTCCCCGCGGACCAGGCCGCCGGGATCTGGAACGGCATCACCGCCACCGCCCGGGCACTCCAAGGCCCCACCGAGGACCGGACCATGACCCAGCTCCGGGCAGACGTCGCCGCCAAAGTACTCCTCAGCGCCGGCTTCACCACCAGCAACCCAACGGCCGGCAGCACAGACCCAACCGCCGCCAACACAGCCTTAACAGCCGGCAGCACCAGCACCAGCACCAGCACCAGCACCAGCACCAGCACCAGCACCAGCAATGATGGTGGGCCTGGAGGCGTTCCGGCCCCTGACGGGGTCGATGATGCTGTGCCCGGTCTGGTTCCTGCCCCTGGCGGGGTCGATTCGGGCCGGGTACCTTCGCCGGCGGCGCAGGTCCTGGTGACCGTCCCGGTCTTTGCCCTGATGGGCCTCACCGACGAACCCGCCGACCTCGACGGCTACGGACCCATCCCCGCCTCCATGGCCCGCCAACTCGTAGCCGACGGCGCGTCCTCGTTCCGCCGGGTCCTCACCGACCCCCGCAACGGGGCGCCAACGGAAATCGGACGGGCCAGCTACCGCATCCCCGCAGCGATGCGGCAATGGCTGCGCATGCGCGACGGGAAATGTTCCTTCCCCGGCTGCAACAACCAGTCCCTGGACAACGAAGCCGACCACATCCTCGCCTGGGCCGACGGCGGGAACACCGGCATCACCAACCTCGAGTCACTGTGCCGCAAACACCATAGGCTGAAACACACCACAGCCTGGACGCCCTGCTCGGCCACCAAAGACGATCCGCCCGGCTGGATTTCACCCACCGGCCGCCACTACCAAAGCGAACACCAGGACTGGGAAACACCACAATGGCCACCCCACATCCTGGACCAACTCAGCCGCCGGGAACGTGGCCCAGTCGTGCCCGAACACATCCTGCCCGGCGAACTGCTGCCGGAAGATCCCCTGCCCGGCGAACTGCTGCCGGAAGATCCCCTGCCGGAAGATCTCCTGCCCGAAGATCCGCTGCCCGAAGATCCGCTGCCGGAGTGGGTCCGGCTGCCGTGGCCCATCGACGAACCAGACCCTGATCCGGGGAGTGCCCACCCTACGACGACTCTTCCCTACCCGAAGACCCAATCCCGGACTGGGCATGTTCACAAACTACCGACAGCGCGATCCGTTAACGCTGGTCAAACGCAGTGAGGAGCCTCTTGACTGAGCTGCCCAGATTCCATTCGACCGCGAGACGCTCAAGTTCAGCACGCGCAGCGCCGTCCACGGGGTGCAGCCGGGCCCCAGCCTCCTCCAGGCTGGGCAGCTTGAGATCGCGCACAATCTTCACCACGGTGGGCGCGACCGAAAGGTAGTCGGCCGCCGCCGCGAGCTTTGACCGCACGGAGGCGGAGACACCGCCGTCCCTGTCGGCTGCCGCTGCGAGCAGGCTTTCGAGCGTGCCGTACTCGCCCAGCAGCGAGGCCGCGGTCTTCTCGCCGATGCCGGCGACGCCGGGCAGCCCGTCAGATGCGTCGCCGCGGAGCGTCGCGTAGTCGGCATATTGCTCCGGCAGCACGCGGTATTTTCCGACGACGACAGCGTCCGTCACGGCTTCGAGGTTCCTCATCCCCCGCGCCGTGTAGATCACCTGCACCTGACGGGCGTCGTCCACGACCTGGAAAAGATCCCGGTCCCCGGTCACCACGTCGACGGGAAGTTCTGCGTGGCTGGCGTAGGTGCCTACGACGTCGTCGGCCTCGTGTTCGGCAGCGCCGACGACGGCGATACCGGCCAGGTCGAGAACGTGCCGGATCAGCGGAATCTGGGCTTCGAGGGCATCCGGGACAACCTCGACGTCGGCGGCATCCGCCACCACCTCAGCGACCCTGTGCGACTTGTAGGTCGGGATCAGATCCACGCGCCACTGCGGACGCCAGTCGTCGTCCCAGCACGCAATCAGGTGAGTCGCGCCGTAGTCGGTGGTGAGCCTGGCAATCATGTCCAGCAGGCCGCGGACTGCGTTCACCGGCGTGCCGTCGGGCCGGCGGATGGTGTCCGGCAGGCCGTAGAAGGCGCGAAAGTACAGGGACGCGGTATCGAGCAGCATCAGGCGATCTGGCATAACTGATCCTGACACGAAGACACCCGGCCGCGTTAGCCCACACCGGCCCACCGGGGCCCGATGGCGGGCTGACGGAGTGGCCTGGCACGGCCGTGGAGGTCGGCGGCCGGAATGCGCCGGACTTCGTGGCCCTGGGTAACCGGAACGTCGCGAATTTCCGGCTGCGCCGCTTTCCTGGCCGCCGGGCAGAGGTCGGTGATGTGTCCCATACCGGCGTACTCACGCACTTCGGCGATGCCGGCAACCGCGGCGGTCTTGGTGTCGAAGGCCTTGGAAACGGCCATTACCGTTCCATCCGGCGCTGTGAGGCGAAACCTGAAACAGGACTCCGGGTCCACATAAAGTTCAAACATGCCAGCCATGGCGCTCCTCAAAGTCTCCGCGACCAAACCCTGCGGCGGCTTTGCCGCTGAGCTGACGGGACGCGACACTGCGTCCCTTACCGTTGGTCTTGTTGTGCAATCCCATTGATCGGTGCATTAAGTTCCTCATGAGTCTCGCTTAGCCGAAGGCGTGCACGCAAGACCTTGGAATTAAGCCCTCAGCGTTCAGGACCGCCTTGCGCACGGCGCTTCCGCGGGGTACGCAGGAACCAGCCACACCGACGAAGGCCGTCTATCCCCCCTCCGGCCTGACCTGCAGACGCCAATGCGAGGAAGCAATTTCAGGCAATCTTGTGCAGAACTTGCGGCTCACTCCGTGCTGCCTGTCTTTGCGCCGCCTGTGACATCGGGCACAATGTGCTTCATGGGGCGATGGAGCGAGGAGCAGGTGGTCAGCGCCGCGCCCGACGCATCCTCCCTGGCGGCCGCCCGTAAGCTGGCACATCCGGGCCCCTGGTCCGATACCGGCAGCAACGACGTGCTGGTCTGGGGCAAGTGCCAGGGCAGCGGCAAGGTTCCCTACCAGGTAAGCGTGGATACTGCCGCCCCCGCCTACCGGTGTTCGTGCCCCAGCCGGAAATTCCCGTGCAAGCACGCACTGGCGCTGCTTCTTCTGTGGTCCCGCGGGGAAGCGGCCGACGCCGGCACGGAGACCGCCGATTTCGCCCAGGAATGGGCGGCACAGCGGGCGGAACGGGCCACCGTGCGCGAACGCCCCCCGTCTGACCTGCCTGCGGATCCGGCGGCACAGGCCAAGCGGCTGGCCGACCGGATGGCCCTGATGGATGCCGGGATCGACGACTTCGCCCGCTGGCTGACGGATCTGGTCCGCACGGGCCTGGCATCCGCCCGCACCCAGCCGTATTCCTGGTGGGACGGCGTGGCGGCCCGGCTGGTTGATGCGCAGCTTCCGGGTCTGGCCGAACAGGTGCGCGCCATGGGTTCGGACGTGCACGCCCGGACCGACTGGGCCGACCACCTGCTCCTCCGCGCCGGCCGCTGGTGGGCCGTCACCAAGGCCTGGCGCATGAAGGACACTTTGATGCCGGACGAGCTGGCCGATCTCCGGGTGGCCGTTGGCTGGGCGGTTCCGACGGCGGACGTCCAGGGCACGGAGGCCCTGCCCGGTCCGTGGCTGGTGCTGGGCGCCCACCGCAGCGACGACGGACGGCTCCAGCAGCAGCGGACCTGGCTTCGCGCACCCGACGGAACGGTCGTCGTCGTCCTCGACTTTGCAGCGCAGAGCGAGTCGCTGGCGACCCCGCAGCTCGCGGGCGCGCTGCTGGACGCCACTGTGGCACGGTACCCCGGCTCCGCACCGCAGCGCGCCATGTTCACCAGTCCCGTGGCCCCGCTGGGGACGGCAACCAGCCTTGGCGGGGGCGGCAGCATTCCGCAGGCGCTGGCAGCCGAATCGGCTGCCGTGGCCCTTTCCCCGTGGCGTGGGCGCCACCCCGTGCTGCTCGCCGGGGTGCGTGTCTCCCCCGGCGACGACGGCTGGCTGCGGGACGGATCCGGGAACGCCCTCCCCCTGGTCGATGCACCGCTGGACTCCCTGCTGGCCCTGACCGGCGGCCATGCCGTGGACCTGTTCGGCGAGCTGGAAGAGGGCCGCGTACGGCCGTTGTCTGCAGTCGTCGGTGGAGCGGTGGTGACGCCATGACATGGCTGCCGGACCTTCGAACGGCGGCGCTTGTTGGCACCGCCCGGCACCCGGCACCGCCCCCGCCCGTGGAACTGGCTGTCCGTCCGCCGGAAGGCCAGTCCAGTGAGGAGTCCCTGCTGGACCAGGCAGCCCTGGCCGACTCCGTCACCCGCGCCGCCCGTGCGTGCAGCACCCTGGACGCTGCCGACTTGCCGGAGCCCGCGCCGCCGGACGATGCGCCCGAAGCATCCGGTGAGGCATCCAGGCTGCTGGACCTGCTGCTCACCCAGCCGCCTGTCGGACTGGAGCTCCGCAGCCAACTGGTGACGGACTGGCTCCAGGCCGCCGGAGCGTACGGACGGCGTGTCCCGCACCGGCTGCTCCCCCTGCTGCTGTCCCTGGCAGACACCAAACCCGGCGTGGCGAAGCACCTGAACCCCGCCATCGGAACGCGGGGCCGCTGGCTTCAGGACCTCAAGGCCGGCACCTCCAAACCCGGGCAGGGAATGGCGGAAGACTGGACCGTATTGAAAAGCGCCGACGCCACCACGGAGCTGGAACGGCTCCGCCGCACCGACCCGGCCGCCGCCCGCGGGCAACTGGGCACGCATTGGGAGATCCTCGGGGCCCGGGAGCGCGCCGCCCACCTGGCCACCTTCGGCACAAACCTCCAGGACGACGACGAGGAGCTGCTCGAGCTGGCACTCGATGACAAGGCCAAGACCGTGCGGGAGGTCGCTGCCGGCCTGCTGGACCGGCTTCCGGCCAGTGCCCGCGCGGGACGGATGGCCGCACGGCTGCTTCCGCTGCTCCGCATCAAGGGCGTGCTGCGCAAACAGTTCGAGATCGACCTCCCGCCCGGGCCCGATGCGGCCGCCCTGCGGGACGGGATCCAGCCAGACCCCCGCAGTGGTGAACCCGACCGCCTGGGCCGGCTCGACGCCGTCGTGCGCGGCGCCCCGCTCGATGTCTGGACGACAGTGTCCGGCCGCGGCCCGGCAGCGACCGTGGCACTGCTCAAGGGCGAAACCCGCGTCTTCGAAACCATCCTCACCACGGCAGCCCAGCGGGCCGACCTTGGCTGGGTGCGTGCGCTGCTGGAGGTCCGCACGGACCTGCGGCTGCTCAGTATCCTCCCCTCGGACGAGCGTGAAGATACGCTCGTGCGGCACATACGGGCCGGCACGTCCAACCCGTTCGCGCTGGCCACACCTCTGCGTGAACTGCCAAAACCCTGGGGACCTGACCTGGCGGACGCCGTGCTCGGGCAGATCGCCGCCAAGAACGGCGGCCAGCTGGCGGCCCTGCTGGCCGACATCCTTCCGGCGGCGCTCCCGCCGGAGGCGGCCGGACAGGCCCGGCGCCTCCTCGAGCGGTCCGACGACGACGCCGCCCGGCGCCGCGTGCTTCGTGATGCCGTGCAGTACCAATCGTTCCGACAATCCCTGACGGACGCTTTTCAATGACGGAGGCCTTTCAATGACCGATGCCCAGACCGGTACAGACGTTCTTCGCGCCCACGCCGAGAACGCCTACGCCGACGAGCTCAGCGCACTGTCCGCCTTCGACGACCGGCCCCGGCCGCCCAGCTGGCGGCTGTCTCCCTGGGCGGTGACCACGTACATCCTCGGCGGCACACTGCCGGACGGAGTGCAGATCACGCCGAAATACCTGGGGTCGGAGCGGCTGGTGGAAATCGCCGTCGCCTCCCTGGCCACTGACCGCGCCCTCCTGCTGCTTGGTGTTCCCGGCACCGCGAAAACCTGGCTGGGAGAGCACCTCGCCGCGGCCGTTTCGGGCTCCTCCACCCTCGTGGTGCAGGGCACTGCCGGCACACCGGAAGAGGCGCTGCGGTACGGCTGGAACTACGCGCGGCTGCTCGCCGACGGCCCGTCCCGGGCGGCTATGGTCCCGGGGCCCGTGATGCGCGCGATGGAAACCGGAAGCCTGGTCCGGGTGGAAGAACTCACCAGGATCCCCTCCGATGTGCAGGATTCCCTGATCACGATCCTCAGCGAGAAGACCCTGCCGATCCCGGAACTCAACGAGGAGGTGCAGGCGCGCAAGGGCTTCAACATCATCGCGACGGCCAACAACCGGGACAAGGGAGTCAACGATCTGTCCTCGGCACTGCGCCGCCGCTTCAACACCGTGGTGCTGCCGCTGCCTGACAGCATCGAGCAGGAGGTGGAGATTGTCACCAGCCGGGTCCGCAGCCTGGGCGCCGCCCTGGAGCTTCCGGCCGACCTGGCTGCGCTCTCCGAGGTCCGCCGGGTGGTCACGGTCATGCGGGAACTGCGCTCGGGCGTGACCCAGGACCAGCGCACCACCATCAAGTCACCTTCCGCCACGCTGTCCACCGCGGAGGCCATCTCGGTGATGACCAACGGGCTTTCGCTCGCCGCCCACTTCGGTGACGGAACGGTCCGGGCCCAGGATGTGGCCGCCAGTCTGGTGGGCGCGGTGGTCAAGGACCCCGTGCAGGACCGGGTCATCTGGCAGGAGTACCTGGAAACCGTGGTCCGGAACCGCCCGGAGTGGAAGGACCTGTACCGGGCCTGCCGCGACCTTGAATCGCCGAACTGATCTGTGGCAACTGAACCATGACAGACGTCCACATCCTGGGGATCCGGCACCATGGCCCCGGTTCGGCACACTCGGTCGCCGAAGCACTGGCAGCACTCCGCCCTGATTTGGTGCTGGTGGAGGGCCCGCCGGAACTTGACCAGGTGATCCCCCTGCTGTCCGATCCGGACATGGTGCCGCCTGTCGCCGGGCTGATCTACGCGGCCGACGAGCCCCGGCTGGCTTCCTTCTACCCGATGGCCAGCTTCTCGCCGGAATGGGTGGCGATCCGCTGGGCGCTGTCCACCGGCGCCCAGGTGCGGGCCATCGACCTCCCGGCGGCGCACACCTTCGCGCTCCGCGTGGCGGAGGAAGCTGCCGGGCCGCCGTCGAACGGGGAGGGGGAGGACACTGCGGCCGACGGCGGTCCCTCCACCGGGGGCGGGGAACCTCCCGCGCAGCCCCAGCAGCCCTACCGCCCCGACGCGATTGCGATGCTGGCAGACGCCGCCGGATACAGCGACGCCGAGCGCTGGTGGGAGGACGCCGTCGAGCACCGGAACACGGACCCCGTCGACCGGTTCGCGGCGCTCACCGAAGCCATTGCGGAGATCCGCGCGGCCGACGACAGGCCGGGCGACCATCCGGACGTGATGGAGAACAACCGCCGGGAGGCCTCGATGCGGCGCCTGATCAGGGCCGCCATGCGGGAGGGGCACGCGCGGATCGCCGTCGTGTGCGGCGCCTACCATGCCCCGGCGCTGATGCCCGCCGGTTTTCCGCCCGTGGCAGCCGACAACAAGGTGCTCGCCGGCCTGCCGAAGGCCAAGGTCGCCGTCACCTGGGTGCCGTGGACCTCGAACCGGCTCAGCCGGCGCAGCGGGTACGGGGCCGGCGTCACGGCGCCCGGCTGGTACCAGCACCTCTTCACCCACTGGATGGCGCAGGATCCGGGCACGGAGGTGTCCACCACCTGGCTGGTCCGGGTAGCCCACGCCCTGCGCCGCGAAAACCTCGACGCATCGACGGCATCCGTCGTCGAGGCAGCCCGGATGGCGAACGCCCTGGCCGCCGTCCGCGGGCGGCCGAGCCCCGGACTGGCAGAACTGGACGACGCTGCGCAGGCGGTGTTGTGCGACGGTTCACCCCTGCCGCTGGCCCTGGTGCACCGCGAACTCACCGTCGGACTCGAACTGGGGACCGTGCCGGAGTCCGCGCCGACCCTCCCGCTGGCCGCCGACCTCGCCGCCACCCAGCGCAGGCTCCGCTGGAAACCAGGCGCCATGGAGGAGGTCCTCACCCTTGACCTGCGCAAGCCCAACCAACTGGCCCGCTCGGTCCTGCTCCACCGGCTGGCACTGCTCGGCGTCGAGTGGGGCATCCAGGCCGAAACGGGCCGGACCACGGGCACCTTCAAGGAAGTATGGACACTCCAGTGGCAGCCGGAACTGGCCATAGCACTTGTGGAAGCGAGCCGCTACGGCACTACGGTTGCCTCGGCCGCCGCAGCCTACGTGTCCGAACGCGCCCAGGACGCCGGCAGCCTGACGGAACTCAGCAACCTGCTCGCCGGCTGCCTGCTCGCCGACCTGCCGGACGGCATTGGCGGAGTCGTGCAGGTACTTGCCGAGCGGACGGCCCTGCAGCAGGACGTGGCGCCGCTGCTGGAAACCATTTCGCCGCTTGCCCGGACCTGCCGGTACGGCAACGTGCGCGGCGTTGACGTCACCGGGGTCCGGAAGATTCTGGACACCACGGTGGTGCGGGCCTGCGTGGGACTGCCTACGGCCTGCGCCGGGTTGGACGACGACGCCGCCGCCGTTATGCGGCGCGCCGTCGACTCCGCCCAGCAGGGCCTGTCCCTGCTGCCCGACCTGCCGCTGGACGACTGGCACCGGGCGCTCGCCGCCGTCGCAGGTTCGGACCGGATCCATGGCGCCGTGGCGGGGCGCGCCACCAGGCTGCTCCTTGACGCGGGCCTGGTGGACGGGAACGACGCCGCCGCCAGGCTCAGCCGCCGGCTCTCAGTCGCCACTCCGGCGCGCGAGGCGGCGGCCTGGCTCGACGGACTCCTCTCCGGCGACGCAACGCTGCTCATCTACGACCCGCGCCTGTTGCAGATCGTTGACGACTGGGTCGCCGCCGTGGACGACGAAATCTTCGACGACGTGCTGCCGCTCCTGCGCAGGACATTTTCGGCGTTCAGCCGGCCGGAGCGGCGGGAAATCGGCGAGCAGGTGAGCCGCAGAGGCGGCATCGTCCAGATAGCCGGCGAAGCAACACTGGACCTGGCGGCCGCGGGCCCCGCCGTCCGGACCATGGCCCGCTACCTCGGTTGGGAGGCGATGGTATGAAGGACACGGACCCTGATGGCAACAACCGCCGCGGACGGCTGGGCCGCTGGCGCCTGGTGCTCGGCGGGCAGGATGCCGACGGCATCACCACAGCGGACGGCCACAGCGTGGAGCTCGCTGCCGATGACGCGCGCCGCGACCAGGCCCTGGAGGACCTGTACGGGGCGGAGAAGAACGGCCGCGGCGGCCTGGGCGCGTCCAGTCCGCGGGTGGCCCGCTGGCTGGGTGACATCCGCGGCTATTTTCCGTCCACGGTGGTGCAGGTGATGCAGGCGGACGCCATGGACCGGCTCGGGCTGCGGCAGTTGCTGCTTGAGCCGGAGATGCTGCGAACTGTACAGCCCGACGTCGGCCTCGTCAGTACGCTGGTGGGCCTCGGCCGGGTGATCCCCGAGCATTCACGCGAGACGGCGAGGGCGGTCATCCGCCAGGTCACCAACGAGTTGGAGGACCGCCTGCGCGCCCGGACGGTCCAGGCCGTCTCTGGAGCGTTGAACCGGGCGGCACGGACGCGGCGGCCCCGGCACCGGGACATTGACTGGAACAGGACGATTGCCGCCAACCTCAGGCACTACCAGCCCGAATACCGGACGATCGTGCCGGAGCGGCTGGTGGGCCATGCCCGGCGCAGCACCGAGATCCAGCGGGAGATCATCCTGTGCATCGACCAGTCGGGTTCGATGGCGGAATCCGTGGTGTATTCCAGCGTGTTCGGGGCGGTGCTCAGCTCGCTGAGGTCGGTGCGCACCCGGCTGGTGGTTTTCGACACCGAGGTGGTTGACCTGACGGACGAGCTGGACGATCCGGTCGACGTGCTGTTTGGTGTACAGCTCGGCGGCGGCACGGACATCAACCGTGCCCTGGCGTATTGCCAGGACCAGATCACCCAGCCTGCCGAGACGATCCTGGTGCTGATCAGCGACCTCTACGAGGGCGGGATTGCGGAGGAAATGCTGCGGCGGGCGGCCACGATCGTGGGGTCCGGGACCACCATGATCGCGCTCCTGGCGTTGAGCGACAGCGGCCATCCGTCGTTCGACGCCAACCACGCTGCAGCCCTTGCCGGGATCGGCGTACCTGCCTTCGCCTGCACACCGGACCTGTTTCCGGATCTGATGGCGGCGGCCATTGAACGCCGGGACGTGGGCGAATGGGCAGCGTCGCGGGAAATTCCCATGAGCCACGAAGCGTAGCGGGAGACGTGTCCACGCTGCCCCCGGACGGCCCGGCTGTCCGGCGCTCTGGCACACGGCGCTGAACAGGACGAGAATGGCCTCGTGGTCACAACTCGCCGTGGCGGGGACGGCGAAACGATGAACGCTGCCGCCCGAAAAATCCAACGCATCTACCTCACCTTGACGCTGGGCAATACCCTCGCGGCTTCCTTCATCTGGGGGGTCAACACACTGTTCCTGCTGGACGCCGGCCTCAGCAACTTCGAGGCCTTCGCCGCCAACGCCTTCTTCACAGTCGGTATGGTGCTGTTCGAAGTACCCACCGGCGTGGTGGCCGACGGCTGGGGCCGCCGCGCATCGTTCCTGCTCGGGACCGTGACCCTTGCCGTTTCAACCTACTTTTACTATGTACTCTGGCAGCTGCACGCCCCGTTCTGGGCCTGGGCAGTGGTGTCGGTCCTGCTCGGCCTGGGCTTTACGTTCTTCTCCGGAGCGGTCGAGGCCTGGCTGGTGGATGCGTTGCGGTTCTCGGGGTACGACGGCGGCCTGGAGGCAGTATTCGGGCGCGGGCTGATGGTGTCCGGGGTGGCCATGTTCATCGGCTCGTCGGCCGGCGGGGTGATCGCCCAGGCCACCAACCTGGGCGTGCCGTTCCTGCTGCGGGTGGGCGTGCTGCTTGCGATGTTCGGCGTGGCTTTTGGACTCATGCGCGACGTCGGGTTCACCCCGGAACGCTCCACGCATCCCCTCCGGGCGACGCGGGCCGTTCTTACCGCGTCCATCGAAGGCGGTCTGAAAAATCCCCCTGTGCGATACGTGATGCTGGCCGCGCCGTTCAGTGCCGGCGTCGGAATCTACGTCTTTTACGCCCTGCAGCCCTATCTTCTGGAGCTTTTCGGCGACCCCCATGCGTACTCCGTGGCGGGGCTGGCAGCGGCAATCGTCGCCGTCGCGCAGGTGATCGGCGGCTGGCTCGCCCCCTATGCCCGCGGCCTGTTCCGCAAGCGAACGTCGTTGCTGATTGTCAGTGGCATCCTGGGCGCTGTGATTCTCTTTGCGCTCGGGTTTACCAACGTGTTCTGGCTGGCTCTGGTGCTGCTGACGGTGTGGGCACTGATCGGCTCCGCGGCAGCACCGGTGCGGCAGGCCTACATCAACGACATGATCCCGTCGAAGCAGCGGGCCACAGTTCTCAGCTTCGATTCACTCATGGGATCAAGCGGCGGTGTGGTGGTGCAGCCGCTGCTCGGCCGCGGAGCTGATCTGTACGGCTACCCCGCCTCCCTGGCCATCGGCGGCGTCATCGAGATGCTGGCCATTCCGTTCCTGCTGGCCAGCCGGAGGCAGGCAGCCGTGGCCGATGAAGCCAACGCCTCGCCCAAGCCATCGACCGGGCTCACCAGTCCCTAGCCGCGCAGTACTTGTCGAAACGTTCCCGTCCCATCCGGCCCAGCCTCTCGACCGTGTGCCAGCTGACCACTGCCAGGAGCAGTGTCAGCAGTATCGCGGACACAGCCACAAGCGGCGGCAGGTCGGCAGTCGATCCGTGGTTGAGCCAAAGAATGACCGGATAGTTCCAGAGGTATGCCGCGTAGGAAACCGTGCCCAGCAGCTGCAATGGCCGCGTCCACTGCGGCATCCTGCCTGACCCGGAGGCGGCCAGGACCACCAGGACAGCGGCCGCAGTCATGGCCAGCGGGCCGCCAATGAAGAAGAATGCGGGAGTCTCGTTGGCTTTGGGAAAGAACATCAGCGAGGCCAGGACCGCAGCGGCACCAAGCAGGGCAGCACGCCTGGTCCTGGGACCGGAGAACCAGCTGAACATCCGGACCCGGTACAGGCGCAGTGCAGAGCCGATGATCAGCGCCAGTCCCCACGTGGTCGGCAGTGCATAAACCAGCGAATGGAGGTGCGGGGCAAGAATCAGCATCGCGAGGACGCTCGCCGTCATAAGTGACACCACGACGGCGGCAGACCAGCCAACCAGCCGTCCCTGCCGGTTCTTCCGCAGGGCGAGCACCAGCAGCGCCGGCCAGATCAGGTAGAACTGCTCTTCCACCGCCAGCGTCCAGAGCGGCCCGATGGCCATGCTGACATCGAACGGCAGCGGCAGGTCTTTCAGGTAGCCGAAACCGGCAAGGAGCGTATACCCGATGATTCCCTTGGACCGGTCCCCGAGGACGTCAGCTGTCAGCTCCACGATGGCGTACACGACCAGGAATGCGATGAGGGCCGGCAGCAGGCGGAAGGCCCGATGCGCATAAAAACGGCCGTACCGGACCTTGCGGTGCCGCTCGATATCCCTCATCAGCACGCCGGTGATCAGGTAGCCGCTCAGCACAAAGAACACAATCACCCCGACGATGCCGGCGCCCTGGAAGACTCCGGGCCAGGAATGCCCCAAAAGAACGGCGCCAACGGCGGCCCCGCGGAGGACATCCAGGCCGTCCAGCCTTTGGCGCACGGTAGTCTGCCGGGCGGCCGTCTCCACGGTTCCACCAATGAGCAACGTCACATAACCTCCGGGGCTTTCGTCTGGCCGATTCCCCGCTTCGGCTGAACCAAGGCAGGAACCGGCCCTCGTCTGTTGACATGAATCTGATGGCAGGCGCCAGGCCCGCAACTTTCCAGTCTTCCGGACTTTTCTGGACGAAACCTGTGCGCCGGACCCCGCCAGGCACTCAGGTGCGGCCGGAAAGCGGAGGAACAGCGGGGACAAGCAGAAGGGCCCGTTCACAGGGCGGGTTCTAGCGGTCGTTGCAACACCCAGAATTTTTGGGAGTTGCAACGACCGTGTCGTTTTTAACGAAAGAAGCTGTCGGCCGGAGGAAATATACGCCGGAGCAGAAGGCGCAGTTCTTTTCCG
>NZ_SIHX01000014.1 GCF_004320525.1 Arthrobacter sp. S39 | reverse complement strand
AGAACAATGGACCATCACCACCCAAAACGGCGTCCCCTGGTACACACCCCCACCCCACATCGACCCCACCCAAAAACCCCAACAAAACCACTACTTCAAACCCCCACCACCACCCCGCGAATAACCCGCGTGCGGCAACAAACGGGAATGCCTGAACAGCGGTCGATCCGGGATGGGTTGACACAGGGCGTGCTTGGCGCGCGAGAGGGGCGCGATGGACGTATTGAGAAACACCGCTGGCCAGCGTGCCAGGGAATGCCGCCCGATCCTCACGCAATTCCGCACGCCCTCACCCGAAGGCAGGCCATTGGCAGCAGGTAGGCAGTCTGGCACACGCGCAAGCGATACTGGACGGGTGATCAGCGCGGCACGACCAGACGACATCTCCGGAATCCGTGACATCGAAGTCGCAGCCGGAGAGCTCTTTCGCGAGATCGGGATGGACGCGATAGCGGACGATCCTCCACTGTCTGCGCCTGAGCTGGCGCCCTATCTAAGCGATGGCAGGGCTTGGGTTGCCACCGACGCGGCCGACAATCCCATCGCGTACATCCTTGTCGACGTCATTGATGAGTGGGCCCACATCGAGCAGGTCACGGTCCACCCCGTTCACAGCCGCAAAGGTCTGGGCAGGTCACTCATCGACCACGTGGAACGATGGGCCGCCGCACACAATTTCCAAGGAATGACGTTGACAACCTTCAGGGACGTCCCGTGGAATGCTCCCTACTACGAGCGCCTCGGCTTCGTACACGTCCCCGAACCAGCCTGGTCTGATGGTCTGCGGAAGCTTGTGCAAAAGGAAAACCAGCACGGGCTCAATGCGTGGCCGCGCGTGGTGATGAAGAGAAAGATCGACCACGAGAACCCACAAGCTGGAGGCTGAAGCGGCAGCGAGTCCGGTCGTGTCCGAATGGTGCTCAGCCCCAACGAAGTTTAAACAGCTCCGCCCCGGAGGAACCGATGGTTCCTGCCGGGGCGGAGCTGCCACCCGCCGTCGGACGTTCCTTAGAGGAGGCTGAGGACGTCCGGAGCCGTTTTGGCGGTGTGAGGATTTGGCGGTGTGAGGACTGGATGGTGCAAGGACTAGCTGATGGCCGACTTCATTTCGCCGTGGGCCTTCTTGCCGGCTTCTTCAGTCGAGAGCCTGTTGAAGAGGACCTCGGATGTGTACCGCTTGACGATCTCCTGGATTGCCCCGGCGCCCTTCGGCGGCGGTGCCGGAGCCTCACCGAGTTCACCCTTGATCTGGTCGATGAACTTGACCACCTTGATGTCAGCGGGGGTCAGCTTGGCCGCAATGGCATCGCGAACTTCGGTGTTGGGGTAGACGCCGCGGTCCGCCAGGAGTGCCTGTCCGGCCTTCTCGTTGTTGGCCAGGAAGTCAATGAACTTGGCCGTTTCCTTAGGGTGCTTGGTGCGTGAGGAAGCGGACCAGAACTGGGAAGCCTTGTACCAAAGCTGCGTGTCGGCAGCCTTGCCGGTCTTGGACGGGAACCGCAGGATCTGAAGGTCGCTGCCGGCCGCCTTCTCGAGTGCCGGCAACTGGTTCGACCACCAGAAGGCCAGCCCGTTCTTGCCAGTAGCCAGGCCGCTCTGGTCGAGCGGTGCAGCTTCAGCTTCCACAACTTCAGAGGCCGACGGGACTGCCTTCTTCTCGCTGAGTTCCTTCAGGAACTTCCACCATTCGGCAATATCGGCCGGCTCGAACCCCAGCTTGCCTTCCGAGGTGTACAAGGACTTGCCGTTCTGCCGGAGCCAAACGGCCAGGGAAGCCTCGTCCGTACCGTATGCGGCCGAGCCGTAGGTGCCCTTCGGGGACTTCGCGGTGAGCTCGGCGGAGATGCGGCCGAAGTCTTCCCAGGTCCACGTCTTGTCATCCGGAAGCGCCACGCCCGCAGCCTGGAAAACGGCCGGGTTTGCCACGATCGTTGCTGCATTGATGCCTGCGGCTACACCGGTCAGGCCGTCTTCGCTCTTGCCGGCATTCAGCGCGGCTTCGTCCAGCTTGGACGTGTCGATCTCATACTTGGAGAGGTCCAGCAGCGCGCCGCGTGTGGAGTACTCGGTGATGTACTTCTCGTCCATCTGGATGATGTCCGGGGCGTCGTTGGCGGCAACCTGGGTGGCCAGCTTGTCCCAGTAGCCGCTCCAGTCACCGTACTCGGGCTTGATCTTGATCTTGGGGTTCTCGGCCTCGAAGGCGGCGATGGCAGCCTGGGTCAGCTGGGCGCGCTTGTCGCTGCCCCACCAGGAGAAGCGCAGTTCGACGGTTCCGTCGGCGCTTTGCGGTGCGGCTCCCCCGCCGCAGGCGCCGAGGGCTAGAACGGCGGCGGCTGCAGCGGCAATCACGCCTGTCTTGCGGAACCGGCGCCGTGCGCCATTGGAGGGTGTCTCTGCCGAATGGTTCTGGGCAGCAGACTCAGAGCGGGGAAAAAGCGGCACTGGATACTCCGATCTTCTTTGATCTAGTTGCTGGGGATGTGAAAACGAGGAAGCGTTTTCTTAAGTCTGATACTACAAGTTAGTAACTTGTATTACAAGAGGTTTTTTTGAATGACTGCCGGACGGGCCGACGCCGGAGGTTCGGCACGCGGGTCGTCACCATCGCAGGGCCGGCCGACGTCGGATGTTCCGCGCGTGGGCCCGTCGCCATCTTAGGGCGTACCGACGCCGGATGTTGCCGCACGCGGCGACGTCACCTCCATAGGAGGTCCCGCCGTCGGACACTCGGAGCGCAGGCGCCCGTTTTGTGTCCACCGGGCGTACAACGGCCGACGGCCCGTCCAGTGGGACGGGCCGTCGGTTTCGGGCGGTAAGCCCGAAGGATAAAGCTGCGGGTTTGTCTATTTGATGCCGGTGGTGGCGATGCCCTTGATGAGGAACCGCTGGCCGAACAGGAAGACCAGGAAGACCGGGAGCAGGGACACGATGGACATTGCGAACAGGGAGCCCCAGCTCGTGGCTGACTGCGAGTCCACGAAGGCGCGTAGGGCGACGGGAACGGTGAACATATCCGGGTCCGTGAGGTAGATCAGGGCGCCGAAGAAGTCGTTCCAGGTCCAGATGAACGTGAAGATGGTGGTGGTGGCCAGGGCCGGCACCATCAGGGGCAGTATGACGCGCAGGAAGATGCGGGGGTGGCCCGCGCCGTCGATGCGTGCAGCCTCGTCCAGGTCCTTCGGGATGCCGCGGATGAACTGGACCATCAGGAAGACAAAGAACGCCTCGGTGGCCAGCAGCTTCGGGACAATCAGCGGCCAGAAGGTGTTAACCCAGCCGATCTGCGAGAACAGGATGTACTGCGGCACGATGACCACGTGGAACGGGAGCATGATGGTCAGCAGCATGATGCCGAAGAACAGCTTCTTGCCGGTGAACTGCAGCCGGGCGAAGGCGTAGGCGGCCATCGAGCAGGAGATCAGGTTGCCCAGGATCGAGCCGATCACCACGATGGCCGAGTTGATCATGTAGTGCCCGAACGGGTGGGTCAGGGCTGACCAGCCGTCGGTGTAGTTGCTCATTTCCAGGCTGTTGAGCCAGAGCCCCGGCTCGCGGAAGATCAGTTCGTTGGCCCGGAGGGATGAGACCACCATCCACAGCAGCGGGTAGATCATCAGTGCCCCGGCGAGGATCAGGATGGCGTGCTTGCCCAGGGCCTTGGTCCGCTGTGACCGGCTGAAGGCGAGGGTCCCGCGGGACTCCCGGGGCTTGCGGTGGTTCTTAGGCTTGCCGGCGCCGGAAGTCTTCCTGTCCGGGGCGGGCAGCGTCTGCAGCTTAGTCGTCATAGAAAACCCAATACTTGGAAGCGATGAAGTTGATGGCGGTGAACACACCGATGATGACCAGCAGGAACCAGGCCATGGCGGAGGCGTAGCCCATGTCGAACTGGCCGAATCCCTTTTGGTAGAGGTACAGGGTGAAGAACATGGTGGAGTCCGAGGGTCCGCCGTTGCCGCCCGAGACGATGAACGCCTGGGTGAAGGACTGGAACGAACCGATGATCTGCAGGACCAGGTTGAAGAAGAGGATCGGGCTGAGCATCGGCAGCGTGATCTTCCAGAACTGCTGGAGGGTGCTGGCGCCATCGACCTTTGCGGCCTCGTAGTACATCACCGGGATCTGCCGCAGCCCGGCCAGGAAAATGATCATCGGGGCGCCGAACGTCCAGACGTGGAGCAGGATGATGGAACCCAGCGCAGTGCTGGGGTCCGAGATCCAGCCCGGCCCCTGGATGCCGAACATTGCCAGGACCTGGTTGACCAGGCCGGTGGTGCCGAAGATCTGCTTCCACAGGATCGCCACGGCCACCGAACCGCCCAGCAGGGACGGCAGGTAGAACACGGAGCGGTAGAACGGCAGTCCGCGGAGACCCTTGTCCAGGACCAGCGCGATCAGGAGCGCCACCGCCAACTGGAGCGGAACGCCTACGAGGACGTAGGTGAACGTCACGCCGAGTGAGTTGTGCAGCCGGGCGTCCGAGAACATCCGGGTGAAGTTATCCAGGCCCACCCATTCAGGCGGCTGCAGCAGGTTGTAGTCCGTGAAGGACAGGTAGAGGGACATCAGCATGGGGCCGATGGTGATGGCGACAAGGCCCACCAGCCACGGAAGGAGGAAGATGTAGGCGGCCTTGTTGTCGCGGCCGTTGGCCTTCTTCTCCTCCGCCGTGGCCTTGCCCTTGCGGCGGGAAATTGTGCTGAGTTCGCTGATGGCGCTCATTGCGGTGACTCCATTTCACGCAGCAGGCCCGCCGGTGCCGGCATGCATGCCGGCCGGGGCGTCCTGGGGATATGTTTAGCGGCCATGTGGTCTCCTTTGGTCATCGTGGCCCTCCACGTCTGGGGTTGATCGCCGTGGCGATCTGGATGCGTCCCGCCTCCGGTGGCGGATCCCTGGTGCTGCAAGCAGCGGTTGTTGCTGTTTCCGCGGTCCGGATCTGCCGCCGCCCGGCGGGACGATGAAAAAGCGGCTCCGTACCAAAGTAAACGGTTTCTTGACTCCTGTACAGCCCTTTGTTAGTTTTTGAGAAAGCGTTTTCTGTACCTAGGATCACTCTACCCATACTTCAACACCTAAGGGGCACAACAATGCGGTTTGGTCTCAACAAGTCTTCACTGGGCATCGCCGGAGCCACGGCGGCCCTGGCGCTGATTCTCACCGGCTGCGGCGGTGGCGGCCAAACTGCAAAAGTGGGAACTGTCGAGGACCCTGTGGTCCTCCGGTTCGCCTGGTGGGGGAACGACTCCCGTGCCAAGACCACACTCGAAGTCATCAAGGACTTCGAAGCGGCCAACCCCACCATCAAGGTTCAGGGCGAAAACACTGAATTCAGCTCCTACTGGGACAAGATGGCCACCCAGATCGCCGGCGGCACCACCCCCGACGTCTTCGCCATGAGCGGTTCGTATCCGAGCGAATACTCCAGCCGCGGCGTGCTGCTGGACCTGGCCAAGGTCAAGGACCAGCTGGACACCTCCAAGTTCGCGGAGGGAACCGTGGACCTGGGCAAGATCGACGGAACGCAGTACACCATCACCGCCGGCGTGAACTCGATGTCCATGGTCGTCGATCCCGTGGTCTTCGAAAAAGCCGGGGTGAAACTCCCGGACGACGAGACCTGGACCTGGGACGACTTTGCGGACATCGCCGCGGAAATCACGAAGAAGTCCCCGCAGGGAACTTTCGGCACCACCCCCATGGCCAACGATTCCTTCCTGGCAGTCTGGGCCCGCCAGAACGGCGAGGACCTGTACGCCGAAGACGGCAAGAAGATGGGCATCAGCGAAGACACCCTGACGAAATGGTTCGAACTGAACAAGAAGCTGATGGAAACCGGCGGGGCACCATCGGCATCCCAGACCGTGGAAGACGGCTCCGCCCAGCCTGAACTGACCCTGATGGGCCAGGGCAAGCAGGCCATGAAGATCTCCTGGAGCAACCAGATGACCTCCTACTCGGGTTCTCCCCTGGTCATGATGAAGATGCCCGGCGAAAGCAAGGAGCCCGGCGCGTGGCTGCGGTCCTCCATGGAGTACGCCATCTCCTCCAAGTCTTCCCAGCCCAAGGAAGCCGCCCTCTTCATCAACTACCTCGTAAACAACTTGGACGCAGCCAAGAAGATCAAGAGTGACCGGGGCATGCCTGCCAACACCGAACTGAAGGCCGGCATCACCCCGCTCCTGAAGGATTCCCAGCAAAAGGAAGCCGCCTACCTGGACCGCATCGCCGAGCTCAAGATTGCAGCTCCGAAGCCGTTCCCCGCCGGATCATCGTCCTCGCTGGAGGTTTTGAACCGATACAACACGGATGTACTCTTCGGAAAGGTCTCCCCGCGTGACGCGGCAAAGGGCATGATTTCCGAGGTCAACCAGAACCTGGGCTGACCTGCAGCGACGCCGACAACCCCCTTCCAACACAGGCAGGCCAGTGAATACACCACACGAGCCCACGCGGCCCAGCGCGATCGCCGGGTATGAGGACTGGCCCGGCTATGTCCGGAACCGGCCCCGCCACCAGGCAGCCACCGCGGCAGCGCAGGACCTCGCGGATGCCCTGGGCGTTCCGGCAGCCGTCACCCGGCCGGACGTCACCGTCCACTGGGCGGAAACGTACGACGGCGTCACCACCTCCCAGCTCAGCTGGCAGTTGGGCTTCGGCCCGCGCACCACTGGCTGGCTCGTGCGCCCGGCCGGAACTTCCGGGCCGCTGCCGGGCGTCCTTGCGCTGCACTGCCACGGCGGAAACAAGTTTGGCGGAGCAGACCGGCTCGTGGAACTTCCGCAGTCCCACCCCTCCGCCGCGGCTGCCAGGGCCGGCCATTACGATGGGCTGGCCCTCGCCACCGAGGTGGCCCGGGCCGGCTTTGCCGTGCTGGCCCATGACACGTTTGCCTGGGGCAGCCGCCGCTTCGACCTCTCCGTGCCGCCGTGGCGGACTGCCTCCGCGCTGGAGGCAAGGAAGTCGCAGTGGCGGGAGGACGGCGTCGAACCTACCGATGCGGACCTGTACAACGCCGCTGCCGGTTTCCACGAGGACACCGTAGCCAAGGCGGCTGGCCTGCTCGGCACCAGCATGGCCGGGATGGTGGCCCATGACGACCTCGCGGCACTGGACATCCTCGGCTCACTTCCCGGCGTGGATCCGGCGCGGCTGGGCTGCATCGGCTTCTCCGGCGGCGGCGGCCGGTCCCTCACGCTGGCGGCCCTGAGCCCGGAGATCAAGAGCTACGTGGTGACCTGCATGATGGCCACGTTCGGCTCCCTCCTGCCCGCTTACCTCGACGCCCATTCCTGGCTGCTCCAGACGCCAGGGCTCTGGAAACTGGGCGACTGGCCGGAGCTCACGGCTACCTCGGGCGCCGACGGATTCCTGGTGCAGTACGCCTTGGCGGACCAGCTCTTTCCCGAGGACGGCATGCGCGAAGCCCACCGGATCCTGGAGTCGATCCACCTGGCCGGCTCCTACACCGGAACCTTCTGGCCGGGCGGGCACGTCTTCACCGCAGAAATGCAAAATGAAGCCATCAGCTACCTTTCCAGGGCGCTGGGCGCCGGAAGCCCCGCGGTCCACCACCACTCACCCCTTTCCACTCCATAGGCACCGAGGACCATCGATGACGCAGCAATCCGCCTTCGCGGCACCAGACACCACAGCACCGCATTCTGCCGCGGGAACCAGCCCGGCCACGGCTCCGACTGCCCGTCCGCGGATTGCCCTGGTGGGTGTCCACGGCTTCGGCGAGCGGCACCTGGCCAACCTTTCCCGGCTGGAGGCGGCCGGCGCCGTCGAACTCGTGGCCGTTGCCGATCCCAATCCTCCGCAGGACGGCAAGCTGGGCGGTTCCGTGGCCGTCTTCACTACGCTGGACGAGCTGCTGGCCTCGGGAACGGCTCCTGATGTGGTCATCCTGGCCACCCCCATCCAGACGCACGCGCCCCTGGCGCTTGCTGCACTGGCGGCGGGATGCGACGTCTATGTTGAAAAGCCCCCGGTGGCCTCCCTGGCACAGTTCCAGGAGGTTTTGGCTGCGGCTGAGGTGTCGGGGAAGCTCGTCCAGGTGGGCTTCCAGAGCCTGGGATCCCTCGCCCTGCCCGCGATCCGTGAGTCGATCGCTTCCGGTGAGATCGGCGATGTCCTTGGCCTGAGTGCACAGGGCATGTGGCTGCGGACCAAGGGGTACTTCAAGCGGTCCCGCTGGGCGGGCAAGCGCAGCCTCGAAGGCACCGACGTGGTGGACGGCGTAGCCACCAACGCGCTGGCGCATGCGGTGGCCACCGGACTGCACATGGCCGGCGCCCACACCCTGGCCGACGTCGCGTCCGTGGAGACCGACCTCTACCGGGCCAACGACACCCAGAGCGACGACACCTCCGTGATCCGCGTGCGTACTGAAGCCGGGCAGACCCTGTTGTGCGGTTTGACGCTCTGCGCCCCGGAGCAGCGGAGCCCCTCGGTGACCGTTCACGGCACTAAGGGCGAGATCACGTTCTTCTACACCGAGGACGAAGTAGTCACCACGTCTCCCGCCGGCGAGCGCCGCGAGACGTTCGGGCGGACCGACCTGCTGGAGAACCTGCTCGCGGCCCGCGGCGCCGGCGCTCCGCTGTTGTGCGCCCTGGCGGACACGGGCGCGTTCACCTCCGTTCTGGAAGCCATCCGAACGGCTCCGGACCCGCAGGAGATTCCCGCTGCGCACATTACCTGGGCGGGCGACGGCGACGACACCCACCCCATCGTCAACGGCATCCCTGAACTCATCGAACGCGCGGCCAAGGCCCAGGCCACCTTTGCCGAGCTCGGCGTCCCCTGGGCCCGCAGCCTCCCGCCCGTGCAGACCTTCGACCTTGCAGGGCACGCCGTGGCGGACTACCAGGACGGCAGCCACATCCGGGCCGTATCATCGCCCCGCCCCTACCTCCACCCCGTCCGCACGCTGGCGGGCACAGTTGTCACCGACCACCAGCCGCTGGACCACGTGTGGCACCTGGGCGTGGGCGTGGCCCTGCAGGATGTGGACGGCGTCAACTTCTGGGGCGGCCGCACCTACACCCGCGCGGCCGGCGAATATGTCTGGCGGCCGGACCACGGCACCATCGTCCGCACGGGCGAACCCTCACAGCAGGACGGCCAACTGGCCGAGACACTGTCCTGGAACGGGCTCGACGGCGCTCCCGTCCTGACCGAGCAGCGCACCTGGACGTGGGCGGCAGCAGGCTCCTCCGCCTGGCGCCTCACTCTTGACTTTGCGCTCTCCCCCGCCGGCGATCAGCCGGTGAGCCTGGGCAGCCCCGGTTCCAACGGCCGCCACCAGGGCGGTTACGGCGGCTTCTTCTGGCGCCTTCCTGAATGCCCCGGGGCAACGGTGTGGACGCCCGGCGTGGCCGGGGAAACCTCCACCGGCGAGGCCGCCGTGCACGGAAGCGTCACGCCGTGGCTCGCCTGGTCCGGCAGCTTCAGCGCAGGAACGGACGACGGCGGCACGGGAGACAGTGCCGCCAGCGGCGCCGCCACGCTGGTGTTTGTCGCCTCGGAAGGCTCCACGGACCCGTGGTTCGTCCGCGTGGACGGCTACCCGGGCGTTGGCCAATCGTTGGCCTGGGATGCCCCCGTGATCGCTGAACCCGGCATCCCGGTGCGCCGCAGCGTCACGGTGTTCATCGCCGACGGAATTTTGGCTACGCAAGACATCGAAACATTGATCAAGTCGCAGGGGGACAACTCATGAGCCAGGCCACCACCACACCAGCACCACTCGGGACGCCGCCAACCGGCGCGGAATCCGCCGTAGAACGGACAGCGCCCGCCTCCACGGCAGACCGCGAGGTAAAGCGGCACCGCGTTTTGGAGATCCTGGACGCCAAAGGGCACGACTCCCTGCTGCTGACCACCCACACCGCCCTGACCTGGTACCTGGACGGCAGCCGGGTGCACATCAGCCTGGCGGGCGACCCCATCGCCGCGCTGCTCGTGGACCGGGACGGCGACCACCTGGCCACGTTCAACAACGAGGCCGGACGGATGTCGGCCGAGGAGCTCCCCGCCGGCGTCTCCCTGCACACCGTGCCCTGGTACGGGAACCTGCACGAGGCCGCTGCCGCCGTCGGACATTCTTCCGGCACCCCGCTGGCAGAAGCCGCGGCGGCCACCGAGCTGAGGGCCGCCCGGCAGCAGCTGCTCCCGGCCGAGAGCGCCCGCTACGCGCACCTCAGCGCGGAACTGGCGGGCATCATGACCGACGTGCTGTCCACCGCCCGGCCGGACACCACCGAGTTCGAACTCGTGTCCGCCCTCGCCGGCCGCGTGGTTGCCGCAGGCGCGGAACCTTTGGTGCTCCTGTGCAACGGCAGTTCCCGCAGCGACTTCCGCCACCCTCTGGCCACGCACGCCCCGCTCGGCCGCCGCGCCATGGCTGTGGTGTGCGCCCGCCGGGACGGCCTGGTAGCCAACATCACCCGCTGGGTGAGGTTCGACGCCGGCACTCCCGAAGAGCTCGACGCCGAGTCCCGGATTGCCGGCGTAGAGGCGGACATCTTCGACGCGACGATCCCCGGCGCCCGGCTGGACCGCATCTTCGGCGAGATCAAGGCGGCCTACGTCCGCCACGGCTTCGGCGCGGAGCAGTGGGAGCAGCACCACCAGGGCGGACCGGCGGGCTATGCCGGGCGGGATCCGCGCGTCACTGCGGCCGCCACCGACGCCGTGGTGCTCAACCAGCCGTTCACCTGGAACCCGTCCGGGCCGGGCGTGAAGATCGAGGACACGGTCCAGCTCACGGAGTCGGGCGTAAAAGTCCTGACCGTTGACGACCGCTGGCCCACCACCACCGTGAACGGCCTCAAGCGCCCGGTCACCCTGCAGCTCTAGGCCAAACGCTCTCACGCGTCGCCCCGCCGAGGGCGTCATGTGAGGGAGCGTCTTGGCTGGACGTACGACGGCGTCACGCAGGGCAGCCCTTAGGCCCACCGAAAGTGCCACTCCCCCGCCAAACCGGGCCGCCGCCGTCGTCCGGTTCCCCAAAACGTGCGCTGCGTGACGCCCGCCGGCCGAGCCGGGCACTGGACGTCCTGCCGCTTAAACCGCAACGCTCTATCACTCTCCTAAAGAAAGTGATAGAGCGTTTCGGTTAAAGCGACATCAAGTGAGAGAGGGTCGCTAGGGGAGGCGGAGTTCGCCGTCCACGCGGCGCGGGATGCCAAGCGGGTTGCTTTCGCGCAGTGCGGGGTGCAGCACCGTTTCCGGGGCATCCTGGTAGGCGACGGGACGCTGGAAGCGGCGGACCGCCGTCGCGCCCACCGAAGTGAACAGGGACGTGGTGGCCGGGTACGGGCCACCGTGCTGCTGGGCCCAGTTCACTGCCACGCCCGTGGGCCAGCCGTCGAACAGGACCCGGCCGGCGAGGCCTGACAGCTGCTCCACAAGGTCCGCGACGTCCTCGCCCGGCTGGGCATGGACGGTGGCGGTCAGGCTGCCGGGAACCTTGGCCAGGACAGCGGAGAGTTGTTCCTGGTCCGTGTATTCGATCAGCAGTGTGGTGGGGCCGAAGCACTCCTCCAGCAGCTCGTCCGGGCGTTCCAGGACGTTGGCGGCGGAGGTGGAGAACACCACGGGTGCGGCGCCGTCGCGGGTGGCGTCCTGGTCTGCGGTGCCGCTGACGATGGTCACGTCGGGCAGCGAAGCCACGCTCCGCAGGCCGTCGGGGTAGGCGTCGGAGATCCGGCTGGTGAGCATGGCCGCCGTCGGCTTGTCCTTGCTTGCCTCGGCCAGTTCGGCGGCGAAGCCGGTGCCTGCCGGGATGAAGACGAGGCCGGGCTTCGTGCAGAACTGGCCGGCTCCCATGGTGAACGAGGCTGCGAGGCCCGCCGCGAGCTGGCCGGAACGCTCGGCCAGGGCGGCCGCGGTGATGACCACCGGGTTCAGGCTGCCCAGCTCGCCGTAGAACGGGATGGGGTCGGGACGGGAGACCGCGAGGTCAAACAGCGCCCGGCCGCCGGGGATGGATCCGGTGAAGCCCACGGCCTTGATGGCGGGGTCCTGCACCAGGGCAGTTCCCACCTCGCGGCCGCTGACCAGCGCGAACAGGCCTTCCGGGGCTCCGGCGCTACGCAGTGCTTCGGTGACCACCTCGGCCGTCCGTTCGGACAGCTTCAGGTGGCCCGAGTGGGCCTTGACGATCACGGATGAGCCCACGGCCAGGGCGGACGCGGTGTCGCCGCCGGCCACCGAGAACGCGAACGGGAAGTTGGAGGCGGAGAAGACGGCAACCGGACCGATCGGGCGGAGGATGCGGCGCAGGTCCGGCTTCGGCGGCGTGGCGGACGGGTCCGCGTGGTCGATCACGGCTTCAAGGTAGGAGCCTTCGGTGATCACGCGGGCGAACAGCCGCAGCTGCCCGGACGTGCGGGCCACCTCGCCGGTCAGCCTGACGCTGCCAAGGCTGGTCTCCGAATCGGCGATCTCCACCAGTTCGGTGACGTTGGCGTCCAGTGCGTCGGCGACGGCGTTGAGCCAGCCGGCGCGCTCGGCGTCCGACGCGGCGGCCGCGACGGCGGCGGCGCGGGTGGCGGCAGCCGTGAGCTCGGAAAGTGAAAGGGTTGCAGTTGTCACTGGAAGGTCCTGTTCGTCGTGTCTGCGGGTGTGTCCGTGAAGCGGAAGCCCAGTCCGGGCTGGTCCGTGAGGGTCAGGCGGCTGTTGCTGAAGCGGACCGGCGACGGCCCGGCCAGGATGCCCAGCTGCTCGAAGGACGCGTCCTCCACGTCCTCCACCAGCGTTGGCTCCGCCAGCGTAAGCGCCAGCTGCCCGGACAGCTCCGGCAGCAGGTGCGGCATCACGCGGATGCTGTTCGTCCGGGCCAGCTCCACAATCCGCCGGAACGGCGTGATGCCGCCGACCCGGATGATGTTGGGCTGGATGATGTCCACCGCCTCCGCCTCAATGAAATCGCGGAAGCGGAAGATGGTGTGCAGGTTTTCGCCCAGGGCGATGGGCACGGGTGACTGCTTCCGGAGCCTGCGGTAGGCCCAGAGGTCGTCCGCGCGGATGGGCTCTTCGAGCCACTCCAGCCCGTACTCCGCCAGGACGTCCAAGGCTTTGAAAGTGGTGGGCAGGTCCCAGCGCTGGTTGGCGTCGATCATGAGCTTGCGGTCCGGGCCGAGCACGGACCGGACGGCCGCCACACGCTCGGCGTCCTCGCGGATGTCGGGCTTGCCCACCTTGATCTTGACTGCCTTGTGCCCGGCGGCGACCCAGCGTTCGGTCTGGGCCACCAGCTCCTCCAGCGTGTAGTGCAGGTTCACGCCGGAACCGTACACCTCCGCGGACTCCTGCCGCTGGCCGAGCAGTCCGGTGACGGACGTCTGCGCGCGGCGGCCTTGGAGGTCCCAGAGGGCGAGGTCGACGCCGGCCATCGCGATGGTGGTCAGTCCCCCGCCGCCGGCCTCATGCAGCCGCTTCCACAATGCGTCCCATACCGTCTCGGGATTGGCGGACAGCCCCGTAACGAAAGGTGCGATGTCGTAGTCGAGGAGGGCCTTGACGGCCTGCGGGCCGATGGTGGGCGTCCAGGAAAAACCGTGCCCCGCTCCGCCGTCGTCCGTCTGGATCTCCGTAACGATCACATGGTTTTCCGGCGCATCCGCTCCCCAGCTGCGCCTCAGCGGCACAGTCAGGAGGCGGGTGGTGAGTCCGGTGATGCGCGGCGCGGTCCGGACGGCTTCGACGGCGGGCGCACTCATCAGCGGCCAGCCAGCTCGTAGCCCTTGGCCAGGATGGACTTCAGCTGGACCAGCTGGTCCTCGGTGGGGTCCACCAGCGGCGGGCGGACGCCGCCAACAGCCAGCCCGCCGAGCCGCAGGCCCGCCTTGATCAGCGAGACGCCGAAGCCGGGGGTCTGGTCGCGGAGCCGCACCAGCGGGGCGTAGAAGCCCTCCAGCAGGGCGTTGCGGCGCTCCTCGTCACCGGACATGTAGGCGTCGTAGTACGCCTTGGCGATCTCCGGAGCCATGGCGAATGCCGCCGAGGAGTAGAGCGGGATGCCCAGTCCGCGGTAGGCGCCCTGGGTCAGTTCGGCGGTCAGCAGGCCGTTGAAGAAGGCGAAGTCCGTCCGTCCGGTGGCTCGGACGGCGGAGACGATCTCCTGGGCCAGGCCCACGTCGCCCAGGCCGTCCTTGAAGCCGATCACCTTGGGGTTGGCGGCGAGGCGGACCATGGAGGCGGCGGTGAACTTGGCGTTGCCGCGGTGGTAGACGATCACGGGGAGGCTGCTGGCGTCCGCCACTGCTTCGATGTACGCCACCAGGCCGTCGGTTGGTCCGGTGACCAGATACGGCGGCAGGACCAGGAGTGCGTCGGCACCCGCTTCCTCGGCAACCCGGGCGGCAGCCAGGGCGTGCCCCAGCGGTCCGCCGGCTCCGGCGACCACGGGAACCTTGCCTGCCACAACCTCGACGGCGGCGGTCACCACGGTGCGCACCTCGTCAATGCTCAGGGCGTGGAATTCACCGGTGCCGCAGGCGGGAAACACGCCGCCGGGCCCGAACGGAAGCCGCGAATCGATGTGCTCCTTGAGAAGCTCCACATCCACAGCGCCCTCCGGCGTGAACGGGGTGACGGGGAAAAACAGTACGCCGTCGAATTTCATGGTGTCTCCTTGGATCCGGCTCCGGCTGTGACCAGTGCGGCGGACGTCTCGTCGTTGAGGTGGGTGTTGGTTTTCAGTTCGGTCCGCCAGCTGCGCTTGGGCTCCCAGCCCAGCAGCTCGCGTGCCTTGGTGATGGAGAAGGCGGGGCTGGTGCCGGTCAGGCCGGCGGCCAGGGCTTCGCTTCCGGGCAGGAAGCGGGGCATCAGTTCGGCCAGGGGTGCGGTGGCGAGGGCGTCAGCGGCTCCGACGAAGAAGGTTTCCCCGTTGGGGATGGAGTCCATCTTCTGCAGGAGCACGTCCAGGAAGTCTGCGACGTCGCGGGCGTCCACGTAGTTGAACAGCGCGGGCGCCGACAGGGCAGGGTCTGCCAGGCGTTCGGCCACGGTGTGGCCCTGCTGGGTGGGCGCGCCTTCCCATTCCTCGGGCGAGATGACGTAGCAGGGCCGGAAGGCGGCGTAGCGGATCTTCCCGCCCTGCGCCGCGGCGAACATCTCCACGGTCTGCTCGGCGATCAGCTTGGACAGGGCGTAGGCGTTCCACGGTTTGGGCGTGGTGCGCTCATCCAGCGGGAAACTGTCCGGCAGCCAGCCGGCCGGGCAGCCGTAGCCCAAAGCGGTGGGGCTGCTGGCGGTGACGATCTTGCCGATGCCCAGTTCCGTGGCGGCGCTGATCACGGCGAACGCCAGCCGGGTGTTGGTGCCGAAGATAATCTCTTCCGGGGCACTGAACGGCACGGCGATCGCGGCGAGGTGGATGACGGCGTCGGGCTGGGTTTCGCGGAGGAGGCGCAAGGCCTCGCCCGGGGCCAGCAGGTCCCCGGTTTCCTGCACGACGCCGGCCGGCAGCTGGTCCGCCGGGATCGCGTCGCGGTCCACGGAGATGACCTCGTGGCCGGCCTGGGCGAGCCCGGCCACCACGCTGCGCCCCAGCCGGCCGGAGCCGCCGGTGACAAAGATCCTGCTCATGTTTGTTCCTTTAGGTTTTCAGGGCCGCGGGCTAGGCGCCGCGGCGAAGATCGGCGCCGAGGTCCAGGTCCTCGATGCGGACGGGCAGGGACGACTCCAGCGAGCGGTTGCCGGCGATGCCGACCGATACGGAGCGGAGGCCGTCGAGGTAGCCGGACGGCCGGCCCAGCGGGTCCTCGCCGGGACCGTTGAAGAGGTCGGAGAGGAGGAGTTCGTCGCCGCCGCCGTGGCCGCCTTCGCCGTTGACGATCGGCACCTCGTAGGCGGGCTCCCAGTGGCGCTGGACCACGAGGCGTTCGCCGTTGCGCCGGATGGCGTCTTCCTCCTCGATCGGGGTGGCGCTGGGGTCAACCACGGTCTTTTTGTCGGTGCTGCTCAGGACGGCGGCGCGTTCCACCACTTCGAGTTCGGCCCGGCCCTCGGTGCCGTTGACCGACACGCGGTAGCCTTCCCACGGGCTGTGGGCGTTCAGGGAATAGCTCAGGCGCGGCCCGCCCTGGTACTCCACCACGAGTGCCAGGTTGTCCTCGATGGTGATGCCGCCGGTGAAGACGTCCTGGTCACGGCGGTAGCCGTCGTAGTGCTCGTTGTCCAGGAAGAGGGCCTTCAGGCGCTCATCGTCGCGGAGGTCCAGCGCAAACGGGTCCTTCTCGGCGGCGGCGGGAGCACCGGCGTCGGGCGTTCCACGTTCCGGACGGGGGCCCAGGCCGCGCTCGGCGGCGTTCTTGTCCCCATAGAACTTCAGGCCGCCGGAGGCGAAGACACGCTCGGGGACGTCGTTGATCCACCAGTTGACCAGGTCGAAGTGGTGCGATGCCTTGTGGATCAGCAGGCCGCCGGAGTTCTTCTTTTCGCGGTGCCAGCGGCGGAAGTAGTCGGCGCCGTGGACGGTGTCCAGGACCCAGCTGAAGTCGATCGAGGTGACCTTGCCGATCACGCCGCTCTGGATGATTTCCTTCAGGGCACTGTTGCGCGGCGAGTACCGGTAGTTGAAGGTGACCACCACGTTCCGGCCGGTCTCTTCCACCGCCTTGGTGATCCGGCGGCAACCTTCGGCGTCGATGGTCAGCGGCTTTTCGACAACGACGTCGGCGCCCGCCTCGAGTGCCTCGACGATGTAGTCAGCGTGGGTGTAGTCCGGCGTGGTCACCACAACGCGGTCGATGTTGTTGGCCTGGATGAAGGCGGTGAGGTCTGCGGGGTCGAACGAGGCGACGGGGCCCGGGGCCCCGAGTTCCTGGATGAGCTTCTGGTAGAACTCCACGCGGCCGGGGTTGACGTCGGAGAACGCCACCAACTCCGCGGTGTCCGCGTGCTTGCCGAAGATGGCGCGGATGTACATCTCGGAGCGGCCGCCGGTGCCGATCAGGGCGATACGCGCCTTGGTGCCTGAGCCCGGCTCCTGGGCGGCTGCGGTGCCGGTCAGCGGAGCGGACGTGAAAGCGGCGGTAGCAGAACTCGATTCGGCTGTGTTGACCATGAGGGTCCCTTTCGAAGGCTCAATACTCGGCCGGCGGGCGGCCGTTCGTGGTGGTGCATTGCGTAGTTTCCGGAACATCACCGAGAAAGCGTTTTCTCAGAAGCGTTATATGATTTGTACCAAGAGCATGCCGCCCACGTCAACCATTATCCTTCTAATGAGAAAGCGTTTTCTAAGTTGGTGCCCGCAACGCCGTCCCCGCGCCGGCAGCGGATTGCCCCGCCGGCCATAGAAATCGCTTTCCGGGGGCGTTATATGCTTTTTCTCACGACACCGCCATCTGCCGGAATCATCGCCAGCCCTCTGGCGGCAGAATGGCCCGAGGGACCTACGAAAGGCAGACCATGGTCAGGAGATCGGCAACCGGCAGGATCGGCATCGCGGATGTTGCCGTCAAGGCCGGGGTTTCGCATGCCACGGTTTCGCGGGTGATGAACGGAAACTTCACCGTGGATCCGGAGATCGCGGCGCGCGTCCGCGCCGCAGCAGCGGAACTGAAGTACCAGCCCAACCCGGTGGGCCGCAGCCTCGCGCTGGGCAAGACGGACACCATTGGCATTGTGGTTCCGGACCTGGCCAACCCCACCTTCCAGGCCATCCTGCGCGGATTGAGCCGGGCCGCGGCGCAGGACGGCTACCGGGTGCTGATCGCCGATTCCTTCGAGGTCTCCAGCGAGGAAGCCATCCTGGCAGGCGAGGCACGCCGCCGGTGCGACGGCCTGGTCCTCTGTGCGCCCCGCATGAGCGATGCCGAGTTGGAGGAACTGGTTCCTTCGCTGCATCCACTGGTGCTGATCAACAGGACCACAACGGCTGCCGACGTTCCGAGCCTCGTGGTGGATTACGGGCAGGGCGTCCAGGATCTCGCCGGGCACCTGGTGGATCTGGGCCACACGCGCCTGGCGTTCCTGGCCGGCCCGCCCCGCAGCGCCTCCAACGGGCTCAGGCTCCAGGGCCTGGAAGCCTTCAAGGCTGCGCACCCACAGGTGGAGGTCCTGATGCTCGAAGGCGGCTCGGACTTCGACACCGGGCACGAAGCAGTGGACGCCGTGCTGGACAGCGGCGCCACCGGCATCCTCGCGTTCAACGACCTCGTGGCCATGGGCCTGATGAGCGGGCTCCACGAACGGGGCGTGGATGTTCCCGGCGACATCTCCGTCACGGGCTTCGATGACATTCCGTTCGCCCGCTACACCACGCCTACCCTCACCACCGCCGCAGTGCCCATCACGGAGCTCGGCCAGCAGGCCTGGCACCAGATGCGAGCCCTCATCCGCAAGGAAGAAAACGACGCCCCGGGCAGCCGCTACCAGCCGCGGCTGGAAATCCGGGCCAGCAGCGGGCCGGCCAAGGCGCCGCGCACCGCAGCGCACGGCTAAGCGGCCGGACTACGGGGAGTGCCGTACACCAGCCTCCCGGTAGTAGCCCTCGATGTGCGCGGCCACGAGCTTGGCTGCGCGTTCGCCGTCGTCATTCTGGATGGCGTCCAGGATTTCATGGTGTTCCGCCCGCAGCCGCGCCGCGGTGGTATCCCAGTCCGGAAGGTTGGCGGTGAGCCGGGACGCGTAGCCTGTGATGGATTCGCGCAGGGACCCCATCATGGCGCTGACCACGGCATTTCCGGCGGCGTCTGCCAGGGCAAGGTGGAAGCGGACGTCCAACGCGAGGAAATCATCCACGGCCATCCCGTCGGCATCCATTTCCTCCAATAGGCCCGCCGCTCCGGTGAGCTCCGGCGAATCAGGCCGGGCATGCGACGCCGCCCACGATTCCAGCAGGACGCGGGTCTGGACAATGTCGGACACCGGGAGGTGCTGGGTGGCCACGTGGAGCCGCAGTGCCGAGCCGAGCGCCGCCGTCGGATCCGAAATCACCACCGTGCCTGCTTCAGGACCGGAGCCGACGCCGGCACGGACCACGCCCATGGCCTCCAGGATGCGGATCGCCTCGCGCACCGACGTGCGGGATACCTGCAGCTGCTCGGCGAGGGTCCGCTCCGCTGGAAGCCGTCCGCCCACGGCCAGCTTGCCCTCGGAGAGCTGGCCCTCGATCCAGTGCAGGACAAGCTGGTGGGTACGCATACGGCCATCCTACTTGATGTGGTTGGACCACATGCCCTAGAGTGTGGTTAGACCACACACGCGGACCCAGTAGTTTCCGCGTCGAAAAGCTGTCCGGCCCACCAACGGAGGAAGCCATGACCCACACGATCCAGCCGAACAATCCCGAGACCACCCCGGCTCCGGACGCCACGGATGTTCCGGCAACTGCCGCGTCCGCGCCGCGGCCCGCTGCTTCGTCGGCGGTGCCGGCTGCGCTGAAGCGCCGCATCCCGAAGTACTCGGACCTTGCGCCGCTGATGCAGTTCAAGAAGCCCGAGTTCAGCAAGGAAGCCCGGCTCAAGCGTGCCAGCACCATCTGGGAACTGCGCGACATCGCCAAGCGCCGCACCCCGCAGGCGCCCTTCGACTACACCGACGGCGCCGCCGAAGCAGAGATCACCCTGCGCCGTGCCCGCGAAGCCTTCCTGGACATCGAGTTCCGGCCCGGCATCCTGCGCAACGTCTCCCAGATCGACCTGACCACCGACATCCTGGGCAAGTCCTCCCGGCTGCCCGTGGGCATTGCCCCCACGGGCTTTACCCGCATGATGCAGTCCGAAGGTGAGTACGCCGGCTCGCAGGCGGCCGAAGCCGCGGGCATCCCCTACACCCTCTCCACCATGGGCACCGCCTCCATCGAAGACGTGGCCGCCGCCGCCCCGAACGGCCGCAACTGGTTCCAGCTGTATCTGTGGACGGACCGCGACCGCTCGCTGGAACTGATCGAGCGCGCCGCCAAGGCCGGAAACGACACCCTGATGGTCACTGTGGACACCGCCGTCGCCGGCGCCCGCCTGCGCGACGTCCGCAACGGCATGACCATCCCGCCGGCACTGACCATCAAGACCGTCCTGGATGCGTCCTACCGCCCCGCCTGGTGGTTCAACTTCCTCACGCACGAGCCGCTGACCTTCGCCTCGCTGTCCCGCTACACGGGCACGGTGGCCGACCTCATCAACTCGATGTTCGACCCCACCCTGACGTTCGAGGACCTCGACTGGCTGCGCGAAACCTGGAAGGGCAAGCTCGTGGTCAAGGGCATCCAGACCGTTGAGGACGCCCGCAAGGTGGTGGACCACGGCGCCGACGGCGTGGTGCTCTCCAACCACGGCGGCCGCCAGCTGGACCGGGCACCCATCCCGTTCCACCTGCTGCCGGACGTCAAGGAAGCCTTCACCAAGGACAACTCCGACGCCGCCATCATCCTGGACACCGGCATCATGAGCGGCGCCGACATCGTCGCAGCCCTGGCCCTCGGCGCCGACTTCACGCTGATCGGCCGCGCGTACCTGTACGGCCTCATGGCCGGCGGCCGCGCCGGTGTTGACCGCGCCATCCAGATCCTGGAGAAGGACATGGCCCGCACCATGGCACTGCTGGGCGTCAACAAGATCTCCGAGCTGACCCCGGACCACGTGCGCCTGCTCAACAAGTAGGGGCCCCAGCCCGGTTTCGACAGGCTCAACCACCGTGCGGTGATGCCCCAGTCCGGTTTCGACAGGCTCAACCACCGTGCGGTGATCGAGCCTGTCGAGATCCAGGTCTAGTTATTTCTTGCGGCCGAACTTCGGGAGGTTCGGCAGGTTGGCCAGCAGGTCGGCGGCCTTGGTGGCGGCGCGGCCCACCGTCCGGCCGATCTGCTGCGGCACGGTGTCGTCGCTGAGCGGCGCCGCGGTACCGCCCGGAATCACGACGGCGGGACTTAGCTCGGCGTCGTCGCGCGCCAGAACGGCGGCCACGGCTGCGTCGCGCGGCACGGGGGTAGCCACGGCACGTTCGCTGCCGGCTTCCGTCCCCCGAGCCGCAGGTGACTTTGCGGCGGCGGCTGCCGGGCCGACGTCGAACGTTTCCAGCCAGCTGACGATCCCCTCAAGCGGCTTGGGGTTGAGCGCGTAGTAACGCTTCTGGCCCTGGGCGCGCATGCTGACCAGCTGCGCCTCACGCAGGACTTTGAGGTGCTTGGAAATGGTGGGCTGGCTCGCGTCCAGTTCCTCCACCAGCTCCCCTACGGCCTTGTCCCCCGCACGCAAGGATACGAGGATGTCGCGCCGGGTTGCTTCCGCAATGACGGCAAATACGTCGTCTGTCACCATGCCTCCCACCCTAGCGACATATACGCCGAAAGGCATCAACTATTTCGGCCCGTATCCGAACGGCATTGCCCCTTGTCCCGTGCGGTGCTAGAACGGTTTCACGGTTGCCCGGGCTGTCCGGCTGCGGCCGCTCAGAGGTGAGGGGTGGGTGGTTATGGATTTCCTGCGCCAGCAACTGTTCAACATCATCGCGTTCGTCTTCCTGGGCCTTTTTGTGGCGGTCTGGGGCTCCGTTCTGCTGCGCGTCGGATTGTGGGTGCCGGACGGCAGGACGGTGGCGCCGCCCCTGAACGGAGCACTGGTCACAGCGGCCGGGGTGCTGGCCACGTCTCTTAGTTCACTCACCGCTTCTGCACTGGGGTTCACCATCGCCGAGGTCCGCCGCGACGAGCGCGACAAGGAGGCCCGAAGGAGCCCAGGGCCGGCCGCCCCGGGCGGCGCCATGGCCTTCAATCCGTCCGAAGTCACCGCGAGGCTGTCCGGACGGATCGTCGCTGCCGTGGTGGTCTACCTCGCGGTGGGGCTCTTGGTGCTGCTGCTGTGGCTGGTCAAGGGAACGGCGTCCACGGACCTGATCGGGGCGTTCGCATTGTCCCTGCTGGGCTGGCTCATCGGCGCGGCCGGGGTGGTCTTCCAGACGGAGAAGCCCACTACCTGACCGGCAGCGGCTCAGTCGAACCAGGGGTCCAGGCCGTGCAGCGGGAAAACGGCCTTGCGGGTGGCCATGACCGTGCGGTCCACGGCGTCGTTGGGATCGAAGCCCACTTCCCAGGACCGCCACCAGAGCTCGACGTCGTCGCCCATCAGCCCCGGCGTTGCTGCGCCGAATTTCTCGTCCACGTACTTTCGCCAGTCCTCCGGCACGGGGGTCCGCAGCGGCACCGGGCGTCCGGCGGCGATGGCAATCAGGTGGCTCCAGGACCGCGGCACCACGTCCATCACGTTGTACCCGCCGCCCCCTGTGGCGATCCAGCGGTTGCCGCAGTGGCGGGCGGCAAGGTTCCCGACGGCGGTGGCCGCCTCGCGCTGCCCGTCGACGCTGAGGTTGAGGTGCGTCAGGGGATCCGTGCGGTGCGAATCGCAGCCGTGCTGGCTCACGATCACCTCGGGCGCGAAAGCTCCGATCAGCTGCGGGACCACGGCATGGAACGCCCGCAGCCAGCCGGCATCCCCGGTACCGGAGGGCAGCGCAACGTTGACAGCGCTTCCCTCCGCCTGCGGGCCGCCAATCTCATTCGCGAAGCCGGTTCCCGGGAACAGCGTCAGCCCGCTTTCGTGCAGGGAAATGGTGAGGACGCGGGGGTCCTCCCAGAATATGCTTTCCGTCCCGTCGCCGTGGTGGGCGTCGACGTCGATGTACGCCACGCGCCGGATGCCGCCGTCAAGCAGTCTTTGGATGGCCAGGGCCGAGTCGTTGTAGATGCAGAAGCCGCTGGCGCGGTCGCGGGAGGCGTGGTGGAGGCCGCCGCCGAAGTTGACGGCGTGGAGCGCGGACCCGTCCAGCACGGCGGCTGCCGCAAGCAGCGAACCGCCCGCCAGGCGCGCGGCAGCCTCATGCATGCCCAAAAAGGCGGGATCGTCATCGGTGCCCAGTCCCCTGGATTCGTCCGGCGAGGCCGGGTCCTCACTGACCCGGTGCACGGCCGCCACGAACTCCGGCGAATGCACGGTCTCGAGCTCGTCGTCGGACGCCACCTCCGGGGCTTCCACCGAAACGTGCGGAAGGTCCAGCAGGCCCAGGCTGCGCGCCAGGCGGGCCGTCAGGTCCATCCGCTCCGGGGCCATGGGGTGGCCGGGGCCAAAGTTGTACGCGGTCATGGCGGAATTCCACACCACCGTCGTTGGCGGCGCGGGCTGGCTGAGACCGGGCAGGAATGTCATCAATCACAGGCTACCCGAGCACGCCGCCCGCCCAGCCCGGCCATTACGCGCGCATTAGTGGTTTACTACTGAAGGAAACAGTTTCAACCGAGGAAAAGCCACCCCATGACGCAACGCCAGTCGAGGCCCCGGAACCCGGCCAGCTGGCACCCCGCCGCACCGGAGCGCGAAGGCCTGTGGATCTTCACCCGGCTGCGGGACTTCATTGACGACATCGCCAACACCTCCCCTGCCCGTCTTGCCCTGAGCGCGTTCGCCGCCGTCTGCCTCGTCTTCACCTTCCTCCTGTCGCTTCCCGTCTCGTCAGCCACCGGGGCGGCAACACCCCTGCACCAGGCCCTGTTCACCGCGGTGTCCGCTGTGTGCGTCACCGGCCTGACGGTTGTTTCGACGGCGGTGCACTGGTCCTTCTTCGGCCAGCTGGTCATCCTGGTGGGCATCTTCGTGGGCGGCCTGGGAACCCTGACGCTCGCCTCGCTGCTGGCCCTGATGGTGAGCAAGAAGCTGGGGGTGCGCGGCAAGCTGATCGCGCAGGAAGCCATGAACAACGCCGGCCGCCTGGGCGAGGTGGGCACGCTGCTGCGGATCGTCATCACCACCTCTGTGGTGATCGAGGGCGTCCTTGCCCTGACGCTGATCCCCCGCTTTATGACCCTCGGCGAGCCGTTCTGGCAGTCGGTCTGGCACGGCATTTTCTATTCGATTTCGTCCTTCAACAATGCCGGATTCACCCCGCATTCGGACGGCATCGTCCCCTACGAGACTGACCTGTGGATCCTCATCCCGCTGATGCTCGGCGTCTTCCTGGGCAGCCTGGGCTTCCCGGTGGTGATGGTGCTCCAGCAGAACGGGCTGAACTGGAAGAAATGGAACCTGCACACCAAGCTGACCATCCAGGTCTCCTTCATCCTGCTGGCCGCCGGGACCGTACTGTGGGGGCTGATGGAGTGGGACAACGCCCGGACCATCGGGCCCATGGACCTGGGTGACAAGATCACCCATTCGCTGTTCGCCTCAGTCATGACCCGGTCCGGCGGCTTCAACCTCGTGGACCAGAACCACATGGAATCCACCACCATGCTGCTGACGGATGCGCTGATGTTCGCCGGTGGCGGCTCGGCCTCCACCGCCGGCGGCATCAAGGTCACCACCATCGCCGTCATGTTCCTGGCCATTGTGGCCGAGGCCCGCGGCGACGCCGACGTGAAGGTTTATGGCCGGACCATCCCGCAGGGCACCATGCGCGTGGCCATCTCCGTGATCGTCGCCGGGGCCACCCTGGTCTCCGTCTCCGCGTTCCTGCTCCTGCAGATCAGCGGCGCGTCCCTGGACCGTGTGCTCTTCGAAACCATTTCAGCCTTCGCCACCGTGGGGCTGAGCACCAACCTCAGTGCCGAGCTGCCGCCGTCGGGCGTTTATGTCCTGACTGCCCTGATGTTCGCGGGGCGCGTGGGCACCGTTACGCTTGCAGCTGGCCTGGCCCTGCGCCAGCGCAGCCAGCTGTACCACTACCCGGAAGAGAGGCCCATCATTGGCTAATTCCTCAGGCGCGCCCAACCGGCCCGCCCACAACGCTCCGGTCCTGGTGATCGGGCTGGGCCGGTTCGGTTCCTCCACCGCGGAGCAGCTGGTCAAGCAGGGCCGCGAAGTGCTCGCGATCGAACGCGACCGCACCCTGGTCCAGAAGTGGGCTCCGCTCCTGACGCACGTCGTGGAAGCCGACGCCACCAACATCGACGCGTTGCGCCAGCTCGGCGCGCAGGAGTTCAGCTCGGCAGTGGTGGGTGTGGGCACATCCATCGAGTCCTCGGTGCTGATCACGGTGAACCTGGTGGACCTGGGCATCGAGCACCTGTGGGTCAAGGCGATCACGCCGTCGCACGGCAAGATCCTGACCCGGATCGGCGCCAACCACGTGATCTACCCCGAGGCCGACGCCGGCGTCCGCGCCGCGCACCTGGTCTCCGGGCGCATGCTGGACTTCATCGAGTTCGACGACGACTTCGCCATTGTCAAAATGTACCCGCCGCGCGAAACAGTGGGTTTCACGCTGGACGAGTCCAAGGTCCGGTCCAAGTACGGCGTCACGATTGTGGGCGTGAAGTCACCGGGCGAGGACTTCACGTATGCCCGGCCGGAGACCAAGGTTTCTGCCCGCGACATGCTGATCGTGTCCGGCCACGTGGACCTGCTGGAACGGTTCGCCGCGCGGCCCTAATACGGATCTGCCGTTAGCTGAGCTGTTTGGTGATCTCGGCGGCACGGTCCGCGGCGGCCCGGGCACCGGCGGCGATGATCGCGGGAATGCCGCGGTCATCAAAGGTGGCAATGGCGCGTTCCGTGGTGCCGTTGGGGCTGGTGACGGCCTTGCGCAGGGCTGAGGGATCGGCGCCGGGCTCGGCGAGCATAAAGCCTGCTCCTGCCACGGTCTCCCGGGCCAGGAGCAGGGACAGCTCGGGGTCCAGCCCCAGCTCCACACCCGCTGCTGCCATCGCCTCCGCCAGGTAGAACGCATAGGCCGGACCGGAGCCGCTGATGGCCGACAGCGCGTCCACCTGGTCCTCGGGCACCTCCACCACTGTTCCAGCCGCTTTAAGGATGTCCTTGGCCAGCTGGAGCTGTTCGGGTGAGCAGTTGGTGCCCGGGGAGACGGACACGACGCCGCGGCCCAGTTTGGCAGGCGTGTTGGGCATGGTCCGGATGACCGGCTGGCCGGCCGGCAGGGCCGCTTCCAGCTGGGCGATCGACACCGCTGCGGCGACGCTGACAACAATGGTCTTCGGCGACAGCGAGCCGCTGATCTCCTTGGCGAGGGCGGTGATGCCTACCGGCTTGACGCCGAGGATGACCACAGCGGAGCCCTTCGTCGCCTGCTTGTTGTTGTCGGGCTCCTCGTCGCCTGCGATGGCCGTGATTCCGTGGTGTCGCGCTGCCAGTTCGGCCGCGCGCTCTGCCCGCCGGACAGTGGCCACGATGTCGGCGGGGTCGGTACCGCCGTCGATCAGGCCACCCAGGATGGCTTCGTTCATGGATCCACAGCCAAGGAAGGCGATTCGGTTGCTCATTGATCCATCATGGCAGTTCGCACGCGCGGCTGCCCAAACAGCAAGTGAACGCACGACGGCGGAACTCGCCCAGAACGGTTCACAGCTGACTCCCATGTTCGATGCAGGTCGCTCACAACTTGGGGTCCTAACGTAGTTCTTACCTCATTGAGGGTGCGAGTGATGCGGCAAGCATGGGGATGTTTGCCCGAGGCACCGGTGGTCTGCAGCAGGTTTTCCCCCATTTTCCTGCTGCGGACGCCGGTGCTTTCGCGTTAAGCGCCGGTACGGCTACTGACCAGCCGTTGGCCGTTGCGCTGGCTACGGTGCAGCCGCCGGCTGCGTCTCGGCGAGGTAAGGCGCAGCGAGGTGAGGCGCAGCGAGGTGGGGCGCACTGACGTGCGGTGCCGGGTCCAGCGGGCCGGCGAAGACCAGCTGGTCCAGCCGGCGCAGGATCAGGCCCTCGCGAAGGGCCCACGGGCAGATCCTGATCTTCTTGAATTTGAACAGTTCCAGCGAGGCCTCCGCCACGAGTGCCCCGGCAAGCAGCTGGTTGGCGCGTGCTTCGGAGACGCCGGGCAGGTGCAGCCTGTCCTCGGTTTTCATGGCCGAAATGCGCTGCGCCCAGACGCCCAGGTCCGTCCCGTTGAGCTCACGCTTCGCATAGGGGCCGGCAATGCTGGGAGCGGCGCCGGCGATCCTGGCCAGCGACCGGAAGGTCTTGGAGGTTCCCGCGACGAGATTGGCTCGCCCCAGGCCGTCGAACTGCCGGACCGCAGGCTTCAGGGTGGCGCGGATGTAGCGCCGCAGCTCCTTCACGCTTTTGGCCGACGGCGGGTCTTCCGCCAGCCAGTCCCGGGTGAGCCTGCTGGCACCCAGGGGCACGGACGTTGCCATCTCAGGGAGCTCATCCTGGCCGAACGCCATTTCAAAGGAGCCGCCGCCGATGTCCAGGTTCAGGATGGGGCCTGCTCCCCAGCCGTACCAGCGGCGGACCGCGAAGAACGTCATGGACGCCTCCTCGCTGCCCGTCAGCTCCTCGAGGGTCACCGTGGTTTCGTGCTTGACCCGGGCCAGCACCTCGGGACCGTTGGTGGCTTCGCGGATGGCCGATGTACAGAATGCCAGGAGGTCCTCGGCTTTATGCTTGGCCGCAAACTCCCAGGCCTCCAGGACAAAGTCAGTCAGCTCGTGCTGCCCGGCATCGGAGATGTTGCCGTCGGCGTCCAGGTACTGGACCAGCGAGAGTGGCCGCTTATGGGAAGCAAAGGGCACAGGGCGCGCGCCGGGATGGGCGTCGACCAGAAGGAGGTGGACAGTATTGGACCCGATATCGAGGACGCCTAGCCGCATCCTGCCATTATTCACCCGCGCCGCTTGTCGGTCACAACCGGCGCGGGAACATGTCAGTTGGCGCTGGGATCCGCGGGGGCGCCGTCGGGCAGTTCGTCGGCGCGTTTGAAGTCGCGCTTGATGTTGGCCACGCCTTCAGGGTTGATCTCGAAGCCGAAGGCCGCGCCGGGGTTGATGACCATGCCCAGTTCCTCGCCGATGTTGGCGATGATGGCCGCGCCCTGGGTCCCCAGGATGTTCGGCGCCGCCTCGAGGTACTGCTCGTCAACGCGGCTGGGGTGGGAAAAGACCGCCAGGACGGGGTCGCCGTCGGCGTTGGCCAGCACCAGGGGCTCCACCTGGGAGTCCTCGCCTTCAAGGCCCTCCGTGCTGACGACGTAGACCTCGCTGTTGAGGAAGGACAGGATGACGTCCACAGGGCTGCCGTCGGGCTGTCCGCCCTGGGCGAGCTTCTCTTCGAGGTCGTTGAGCGGCGTGGTGTCGGCGGTGCCGGGCTGTTCAGTCATGTATCTACTCGATCATGTTGTGCCCGGCACCGCAATTCCACGGCTACCGGTGATCGAGCTTGTCGAGATCCAGGGGTTTCGACAAGCTCAACCACCGAGTTCCTACTTCTTGGCCGCGGCCTTCTTTTTCGCCGGGGCCTTGCGGGCCGTCGTCGTGCGCTTGACCGGGCCCTTGGCGCGCTTCTCGGCGAGCAGTTCGACTGCCTGCTCCCGGGTGAGCTCCTCCAGGGATGTGGCGCGCGGGACGGTGATGTTGGTGATGCCGTCGGTGATGTACGGGCCGAAGCGGCCTTCCTTCACGACGATGTTTTTCTCCGACACGGGGTCCGGGCCGAACTCGGCCAGCGGCGGCACGGCGGCACGGGCGCCGCGCTGCTTGGGCTGGGAGTAGATCTCCAGGGCCTGCTCCAGCGTGATGGTGAAGATTTCCTCTTCGGACCCGATGGAGCGCGAGTCGGTGCCCTTTTTCAGGTACGGGCCGAAGCGGCCGTTCTGCACCGTGATGAGGTTGCCCTCGGCGTCCTCGCCCAAGGCCCGCGGCAGGCTCATGAGCTGCAGCGCCTCGTCCAGGCTGACGGAGTCCACCGTCATCGACGCGAACAGCGAACCGGTGCGCGGTTTGGCCTTGACGGGCTTCTTCGGCGGCTTCGGCTTGCCGTTTTTGTAGTACTCAACGGGCTGGTTAGCCAGCTGTTCGTCGGTCATCTCGGGGATGACTTCGGTGACGTAGGCGCCGTAGCGGCCGTTCTTCGCCACCACCGTGTGGCCGGTGTGCGGATCGGCACCCAGCACGCGTTCTTCCGGCGCTGCCGTCTCCATCAGCTCGATGGCCTTGGCGGCGGTCAGCTCGTCCGGGGCCAGGTCTTCGGGGACGTTGGCGCGGGAGTTTTCCACGATTTCGCCGGTCTTCGCGTCCACCGTGGCGGCGGAGCTTTCCAGGTAGGGACCGAACTTGCCCACCCGCAGCGTGATCTCGTCCGTGATGGGAATGGAGTTGATCTCACGGGCATCGATCTCACCGAGGTTGTTGACGATGCTCAGCAGGCCCGGATCGGCGTCTTCACCGTAGTAGAAGTGCTTCAGCCAGGCTGACCCTACGGCCTGGCCGTTGGCGATCTTGTCCAGGTCGCCTTCCATGTCGGCCGTGAACTCGTAGTCCACGTAGTCCGTGAAGTGCTGTTCCAGCAGGCGGATCACGGAGAACGCGATCCAGCTGGGCACCAGGGCTGAGCCCTGCTTCCGGACGTAGCCGCGGTCCTGGATGGTGGAGATGGTGGAGGCATAAGTCGACGGGCGCCCGATGCCCTTCTTCTCCAGCTCGGCCGTCAGGGACGCTTCCGTAAAGCGCGGCGGCGGCGAAGTCTCGTGGCCCACTGCGACGATTTCGGACGCCGAGAGGGAGTCGCCCTTGGCCACGTTGGGCAGGCGGCGGGCTTCTTCGCTGTCGTCGTCGCCGCGGCTTTCGTCCTTGCCTTCCTCGTAGGCGGCCAGGAAGCCGGGGAAGGTGATGACGGTGCCGGAGGCCGAGAATTCGGCGTCCCGCCCGTCAGTGGCCACGGCCCCCAGGCGGATGGTCGCCGTCGAGCCCTTGGCGTCACCCATCTGGGAGGCGACGGTGCGCTTCCAGATCAGTTCGTAGAGGCGGAACTCGTCGCCGGACAGCAGCTTGGCCACCTGTGCCGGCGTGCGGAACGAGTCACCGGCGGGGCGGACGGCCTCGTGGGCTTCCTGCGCGTTGGCGGCTTTGCTGGTGTAGACGCGGGGCGACTGCGGGATGTATTCCGGGCCGTACAGCTCCGAAGCCTGCCGGCGGGCGGCCGTGACGGCTTCGTCGCTCAGCGCCGAGGAGTCGGTACGCATATAGGTGATGTAGCCGTTTTCATACAGACGCTGGGCGATCTGCATGGTGCTCTTGGAGGAGAAGCGCAGCTTGCGGCCGGCTTCCTGCTGCAGCGTCGACGTGGTGAACGGCGCGGCCGGACGGCGCGTGTACGGCTTGGTGTCAACGGACCGGACCTGGAAGGCCGCGTCCTGCAGGCCCGACGCCAACGACGTGGCAAGTTCCTCGTTCAGGTGCACCGCATTGCGGGCGGTCAGCACGCCGTTGTCATTGAAGTCCCGGCCGCTGGCCACCTTGGCGCCGTCTACGGCGGCAAGCTTCGCCTTGAACGACGAAGAGCCCGCGCCGAACTGGCCCGTCAGGTCCCAGTAGGAGGCGGCCTTGAACGCCATGCGTTCGCGTTCACGGTCCACCACCATGCGGGTGACCACTGACTGCACGCGGCCGGCGGAGAGCCCGCGGGCCACCTTGCGCCAGAGCACGGGGGAAATTTCGTAGCCGTAGAGGCGGTCCAGCACGCGGCGGGTTTCCTGGGCGTCCACCAGTGCCGTGTCAACATCGCGCAGGTTGTCCATGGCGCGGTGGATGGCTTCCTTGGTGATTTCGCCGAACGTCATCCGGTACACCGGAACCTTGGGCTTGAGCACTTCCAGCAGGTGCCACGCGATGGCCTCGCCCTCGCGGTCCCCATCGGTTGCGAGATAGAGGGCGTCGGCATCTTTCAGCGCGGCCTTCAGCTCGGTGACCTTTTTCCGTTTGTCCGCGGACACCACGTAGTACGGTTTGAAGTCGTTTTCGATGTCGACGGCGAACTTGCCCACCGAGGTCTTCTTCAGTTCTGCGGGGAGCTCAGACGGCTGCGGCAGGTCGCGGATGTGACCGATGGAGGCCTCTACGATGAAGCCCTCGCCGAGGTACTTGGCGATGGTCTTGCTCTTGGCCGGAGACTCCACAATCACGAGTTTCTTGCCTGTTTTGGCCTTGCTTGGCACGGTGCTCCTACAGAAAAAGGTTGCTCGGGCAGATGAGCCCATATTGGCCTAGTTCACCATATTTTCGACAATCGTGCGCATTCCTGTGGAAAACGTGCGCCCTCCGCGAGCGGTCCCGAGCCCCGGGTTTCCTACGTTTCCGCAGGTCCGGACGGGTGTTCCGGGGCTGTTCCGGCGACGGTCCGATCGTCCGGAATCAGCGACCACATGGCCGCCATCCGCTCGGCCCCGGCGGGGATCCTGTGCGGATCGTCGAGGTCGTATTCACCGAGCAAAGCAAACAGGCGCCGGTTCAGTTCGGCCTGCTGCTCGCGGGTGAGGTACAGCAGGTCGCTGGCCAGCACGACGGCGGTGGGGGCCTCCGCGGGTGCGCCCGCACGGCGGCGCTCGTCCCGGGTCCTGGCGTAGGCGGTGGCGCGGCGGCGGAACGCATCCAGTTCAAGGTCGACGACCGGGTTGGCAGCTTCCCCGCCTGAGTTGATGGCGAAGTCCGTTCCGGCTGCCTTCCAGCGCCGCTCCCGTGCGTCGCCTGCCGTCGGAGCGGGGACCACGATGCCCCATTTCTGCAGGGCCCGGAGGTGGTAGCTCATGGCGCTGGGCGTCAGGCCGGTCTGGGCGGCAAGTTCGGTGGCCGTCCGGCTGACCTGGGTGGAATACAGCTCGGAGATGACCTCCAGCCGGGCGGCATGGGCCAGCGCCCGGATCGCCTTCGGATCGGTGATCTCCACTTTCTTCTTCTCCGGGCGCTGCCGGCCTGCGGATTCCGTATTCACGGCTTCAGTGTATCCAGCGTCTGCCAGCTGTGAAGGAACCGTTTGATATCAGGCGGGCAGCAGGAACCCGTCGCGCACCAGGTTCGCCACGTCGGCGAGCAGCCCGCTCCGGAACGTGCCGCCGTCGAACCCGTCCTCCCCTGACAGGGCGCCGCCCAGCAGCGCTTCCAGGGCGCCGGCGATCTGCCCTACGGTCAGGTCGCCGTCGCACGCGGAGACGAAGCCGGCCAGTTCCGTGCTGAGCAGGTTGGTGCGGCGCAGCCCGGCGCCCTGGCGCAGCAGGATCACGCCCGGGTGTTCGGCTCCGGGCCGCTGGTGCCGCTCCTCCGTGACGTCGTCCGCCACAAGCAGGTGTGTGTCTTCGAGATTGTTGGCCGCCAGCCAGTCTGAACGTTCGACGGCGGCGCCCAAGTGGGGTCCGACCGGCTGTTCGATCGGGTAGGTGATTTCCTCAAACCGGCTGACGACGGGCCGGGCGCCGGCAGCGGGGCGCCGCAGGTAGACCATGCCGAAGCCGATGCCCTCCACGTTCCGGGACGCGAAGTCGGCGAGGTAGGCGGCGTAGGCGTTCTGGTAGTGCTGCCGGTCGCGGGATTCGGAGGCGTCCTGCAGCCAGGTTTCGGCGTACTGCTCCGGGCCCACCTGCTCGCGCTGGATGAACCAGGCGTCCACGTCCGGACCGGCCCAGCTTTGCGGCCGGTCCGACCACGACGTCCCCGCTGTGACTTCCCAGTTGCCCAATAGCTGGGCTGTTCCGGCCGGGGCGAGGACCGAGGGAAGGGCTGCCACCAGCGATGCCACGATGTCGTCCCCGGGCAGGCCGCCGTCCCGGTAGGTGAACTGTCCTGACGCGGCCTCGCCGAAGGTCCGGGGCGTGATGACGAACGGCGGATTGGACACCACCAGCTCAAACTCTTCCCCGGCGACCGGATCCAGCAGCGAACCCAGCCGCAGGCTCACCCGGTCCTCGAGCCGGTCCGGGTCAAGATGCAGCGCCTCGGCATTCAGGAGCAGGTTGAAACGGGTGAAGGCCAGCGCCCGCGCGGAGATGTCCGTGGCCGTGACGTGCTCGGCATGGTGCAGCAGGTGGAAGGACTGGATTCCGCAGCCCGTGCCCAGGTCCAGGGCCTTGGCCACGTGGCGCCGGACGGTGGTCTGCACCAGCGTGGTGGAAGCCTGCCCGATCCCCAGCACGTGGTCGTGCCGCAGCACGCCGGCCTGCTGGTGCGCGGCGAGGTCGCTGGCCACCCAAAGTTCGGCGCCGCCGCTGCCGTCCTCGTTGGAGTCCCAGCCGTACGGCCGAAGATCCGCCTTGGCCTGAAGCGCGGCCGGTTCAGAGCCGGGCACGGGCTCAATCAGCCCCAGCTCCAGCAGGCCGTCCGCGCGGATCCCCGGCAGGGCGGCGTCGAGCGTTTCCCGCTGTTGCGGTTCGGCCAGGAGCCAGAGGCGTACGACGGCGGCGAGGGCCGCCGTCGAACCGTCACCCGGAGCTGCGTCCCCCAGTGCGCGCTCGGTGGCCAGCAGCGCAGGGATGACCTGGTCCCGGTTCAGCGCGCGGTAGGCGGACTCGCCCAGGAGCCCGGCCACGCCGTCGAGCGTGTAGTCCACCTTCCGGAGGTCCGCGGCGAGCGCCGTCAGCAGTCCCGGGAGGTCGCTGCGCGGGGCGTCGGGGGTGTTGCCGGCCAGGAAAAGGGTGGAATCAGTCACCGGCCAAGTCTATTGGCGGCACCCCGGCCCTGACGGTCAGAGGTTCTGCTCCGCATAGACCTTCAGCGCATCACGGACGAAACCGGCGCCTTCGGCTCCGCCATAGTTTTTGGCGAACCGGGGGTCGGCCACGTACATCTCGCCGAGGCCGGTGACGTACGCCTTGACGTCGCCGCTCTTGCCGTCCGCCGCCGGAGTGCCCGGGATACCGGTGAGCCATTCGACGTGCCGCTTCGCGATGGCCTGGGCCTCAGCGCTGTCGGGCGCGATGCCGGCGCTGGCCGCGGCGATCCAGTCCTCACCCAGCTGCTGCGAGCGCTGCTTCCATGCGGCCTTCTCGTCCGCCCCCATGCCGCGCCACCAGGAGTCACCCTTGGCGTAGGCGTCCTTGCCCCAGCGTTCCTCCACTTCGTCCTTGTACTGCGTGTGGTCGAAACCGTTGAACATGTCTTCTGCCATGATTTCGCCACCTCCTTTCACTGCTTCGATGGTTTGCATGACCGACGCGATCTGCCGCGCCAGCCTGTCCTGTTCCTGCTTCAGCCACTCGAGATGCCCGGTGAGCGCCTTCGCCGCGTCCGCTTCGTCGTCGAGCACCTGGCTGATCACCGGCAGGCCAAGCCCCAGTCCGCGCAGGAGCAGGATGCGCTGGAGCTGCACCAGAGCCGCCTGGCTGTAGTACCGGTAGCCGTTGTGGCCGGTGCGGCTGGGCTTGAGCAGGCCGATGTCGTCGTAGTGGCGCAGGGTCCTGCTGGTGGTGCCGGCGATGCGGGCTATGTCCTGGATGGACCAGTCCATCGTGGCCTCCTTCCGTGGGCCTTCCGTGGCTGATACCTCCACGTTAGATGTTGACGTAGCGTCAAGGTCAAGTGCCTGCTGGGGGCGCGGCGTATTATGGATCCATGCACACGCAGCAGCGATTTATCAGCCCTCGGCCGCTTCCCGGCCGCACGGGCTTCCCATCGCGCGCCTGACGCTGCCGGGGTCCGTCCGGCGCAGCGGCTGAGGGTGATCCCCTCCCCGCCCCTGATGCACCCAAAGGACCCCCACCATGAAGACTTACCTTTCCCTGACCCAGCTCAACGCTGCCCTCTCACTGCGCGACCTGTCCGATCCCGACGCCGGCCCGCATGCCATGCAGCTGCTCCTCGCCGACGTCGTGGCCGCGCTGGAGCGCCTCTGGGGCGTGCCGTCCCGGACCCACCGGCTCAACCCGCTGGTGGCCACCGCCGACAACTATGACAGGCTCGGCTATTCGCCCGACGACGTCACGCGGGACTCGCGGTATTCCCGCCACGTGAGCCCCACGGTGATGCTGCGCAGCCACACGTCCGCAGGCATCCCGGCGCTGCTGGACCCGCTCCGCGGCGAGCTGGGCCACTACGACGAACTGCAGGTGCTCCCGGGCCTAGTGTACCGCCGGGACGCGATTGACCGCACCCATGTGGGCGCCCCGCACCAGGTGGATCTCTGGCGGCTGAAGGCGAGGGGGCTGCTGGGTCCTGCTGACCTGGACGCCATGATGGCGGCCGTGGTGGAGGCCGTGCTCCCGTCGTCGGAGTACCCGGACGTGCAGTGGCGCTCCACGCCGGCGCGGCACAGCTACACCGCGGCGGGCCGGCAGCTGGACGTGCTCGTGACGCTGCCGAATGGGCGCCGCGAGTGGCTGGAGCTGGCCGAGTGCGGTCTGGTGGCCGCACCGGTCCTGCGCGGTTCCGGCCTGGACCCGCGGCGCTGGGCGGGCCTGGCCCTGGGCATGGGGCTGGACCGTGCGCTGATGCTGCGGAAAGGCATCACGGACATCCGGCTGCTGCGGTCGGGGCGTCCGGAGGTGCAGGCGCAGCTGCTGGACCTTGCGCCGTACCGTCCCGTCTCCGCCATGCCGGAAATCCGGCGGGACCTTTCGCTGGTGCTGGACTCCGGTGACGATGCCGACGTCGAACTCCTGGGCGACCTCGCCCGCACCGTCCTCGGGCCGGACGCCGACGTCCTGGCGGCGTTGGAGGTCCTCGCGGTGACCACGACGGCGGAGCTGCCGCCGGCCGCCGTCGAACGCCTCCGGATGCGCGCCGGGCAGGTGAACGTTTTGCTGCGTCTGGTCCTGCAGCCGCTGGACCGGACGCTGACCGACCGCGAGGCGAACGCGTTGCGGGACAGGGTGTACCTGGCGCTGCACCGGGGCGAGGTGCAGGAGCTGATCGCGGGGTGAAGACGGCCCCGTCCGCCGGGTAAGTTGGAGGCATGGCTGTTATTCCCCGTTCGTTTCCGCGCGCCCTTTCCGTGGCGGCCGCCGCCGCTGTCCTGCTGGGAGTGTCCGGCTGCGCCCAGCAGCTTTCAGTGGAAAACGCGGACGTGCCCTCGTGGAAAGCCACCGCGCTGCCGTCGGCCAGCGGCATCGTGGCCGAGGACGCCGGCAAGATCCTCAACGCCCAGCCGGTGGACCGCACGGAGAATGTTCCGGCCGGCAGCTACACGCTGACGCTGGTCTGCGAGGGCGGCGGCAAGGCCTTCCTCGCGGTGAGTTCCGGGGGCAAGGAGCTGGCCGACCTCGGGGCCGCCTGCTACGGGACGAAAGAGTCCGTGAAGATCACCCTGCAGAATTCTGGACCGGTGGAGATCAGCGCTTCCAGCGTCGACGCCCCGCTGATTTACGCCTACCAGCTGGTGTCCGCCGACTAGTTTGCGTTGGCTGTGACGGTGGGCAGGTCCAGGCATATGGCTTACGGGCTGGGGCGGGCCTAGAGTCAGAGTATGCCCGCGATGCAGGGGGCGCAGCCGCGCCGAGATGCGGTACCTGTTCCGGGTCCCCCACCGCCCCGGAAGTCCTCCGCGCGCTCCCGGGCGAGGGGCGCCGTCGTGCTGTGGGCAACAGCGGGCCTGGTGGCAGCCGGATCGCTCGCCGGCTGCGAATACACCTACGAGGAAGGCTGGCGGCCGCCGGAGTCCGTTCCGGCACCCGCCTTCACCGACCAGTCCTTCCCCAACGACCTGCTCCGCAACGAGCCTGTCACCGAGGCCGAACTGGAAGGCTGGGTGGAGGAGGAACTGCCGTTCACCGCGCGCCAGGTGGTGCACACCGGCTCCGGCATCCTGGCCGAAGGCGAGATCAAATCCGACGTGGCGGCGGGACTGGCGGTGGGAACGTACGCCCTGGCATTGGTGTGCCGGAGCCAGCGAAGGGTCACTTTCACCGTCCGCGACGACGCGTCCACTTTGGTGGATCTCAGCCTGCGGTGCGGGTCCACCAGGGAGACCGTGATCTACCTGTCCAAGGAGTCGGCGCTGAGCATCCGGGTTGAGCCCAGGTCGCTGGCCAATTATGCGTATCGGCTCACCCTGCTCTGAGTCTTAGGCGGTGCAGGTTTCAGGCAGTGCAGCCTTCGGGGCACCGGAGCGTCTCCGGGCTGGAGGCACATTCGGCGCAGTACAGCGTCAGTGTGCGGCAGCTCAGGTTGGAACAGTTTTCGAATTTGCTCGTCGGGGCGGCGCAGCGGACGCATTCACCGATGGTCTTGGCGTCCTCGCTGAACTCCAGGTGCATGCGCTTGTCGAAGACATAGAGCGAGCCTTCCCAAAGGCCCTGGTCCTTGAAGGTTTCGCCGTAGCGGACGATGCCGCCGTCGAGCTGGTAGACCTCCTTGAAGCCGCGGTTCACCATCAGGCTGGAGAGCACCTCGCAGCGGATGCCGCCGGTGCAGTAGGTGACCACTGGCTTGTCTTTGAGGGCGTCGTACTTGCCGGAGTCGAGTTCCTTGATGAAGTCGTGGGTGGTGGCCACGTCAGGAACGATCGCGTCCTTGAACTTGCCGATCTGGGCCTCAAACGCGTTGCGGCCGTCGAAGAACACCACGTCTTCGCCGGCCTGCTTCCTGGCTTCGACGAGTTGGTGCAGTTCCTCCGGCTGGAGGTGCGTGCCGCCGCCCACCACGCCGTCGGCGTCGACCTTGAGCTCTCCGGGCGCGCCGAAGGAGACGATCTCGTCCCTGACCTTAACGCTGAGGCGGGGGAAGTCGTCAGCGCCGCCGTCGGACCACTTCACGTCGATGCCATGGAAGCCTTTGTATTCGCGGGTGGTCTTCACATACTGCTTGACCGCGCCGATCTCGCCGCCCACGGTGGCGTTGATGCCGTCCTTGGAGATGAGGATGCGTCCGGTCAGCCCGAGCTTCTCGCAGAGGGCGCGCTGCCAGAGCCGCACAGCGTCCGGATCAGCGAGCGGGGTAAAGCCGTAAAAGAGCACAATTCGGTTCAAAGCCACGTATTTAAGGGTACTGGCTTCACCGTGCCGGGCCGGTCCCGCGCCTTAGGGGCCGGCCTGCCTCGCTGCCAGGGCTGCGTCGCGCCTGTTCAGCGCGGTTTCGGCGGCCCGGTAGCCGAGGACGACGGCGCCGAAGGTCGCCACGGTTGCCGTCGCAGCGACCACCATGGCGTGCGCGCCACTGTCTGCTGCGAGCGCGGCGGCGCCGTCTCCCGCAAGCCGCGGCAGCAGGAAGAGGACCAGCGCGGTGAGGAGCCCGCCGAGCCCGGGCCGCCGCACTCCGTCCGGTTCCGCGCGGGATCCCAGGAACACCAGCCGCTGCTTCGTTCTCTGATGGATCAGCGCGCCCCCGACCAGTGGCACGATCCCGCAGGCCAGCCACGCCCAGTAGCTGAGGCCAGTGGCCGCCTCCCAGTATCGGGCGCTGCCGACCGCCGCCACCGTCGCGGCGACGCAGACAAGCAAGGAGAGCGGCAGCGTGTACGGGGCGGAGTGGTCTTTCGCGGCGGGCATTCGGCCAGTCTTGCCGGATCACAATTGCGTAAGCAAGTCACATCGGGGTACCGCACCCCCTGTTGCTAGTGACAGCGCTGGAATACTCTCATCACATGAGTCCGGACGCCTTGGTTGGAGACATCACACACCTTCTTGAAGTCTGGGTGGCCGGCTGGGCCGGCTGCCGCGGCTACCAGACTGCCACCGAAGGGCGGTTCCCCGCTGCCCTGCGGAAAGACACCACCGGGGACTGGGAATACTTCGCCCACGATCCTTCAGACGAGGAGTTTGCTGGTCTGGTGGCCAAGACTGCCGAAGCTCCGGCGAGGATCCTGACTGTCCTGACCAACGACGTCGCGCGCTACACAACCCTGGCCCAAAAGCACGGCCTGAATGTCACCTCCGCTTCGCAGGCCATGATGATTGTCGACATGGCCACCCAGGATACAGAGGATCCGTGGCTCTCCGACGACGACCTCAACCTGGTCACATCGGAACTCGACGGCGTCCACCACGCGGTGGTCCGTTCGGGTGACACGGTGGCGGCGAGCGGCAGGGTTTTTGTGGTGGGCGAGACTGCGATATTCGACAAGATTGTGGTCCAACCGGCGTTCCAGCGCCGAGGCCTGGGCAGCTTCATCATGAAGGCCCTGGCCGCGCAGGCCATCGGACCGGATGTGGAAAACGGACTGTTGCTGGCTTCCATCGACGGCCAGAAGCTGTATTCCCATCTGGGCTGGTCCACTGTTTGCCGGGTCCTGATGCTGTCCACGTCCGATGAAGGCGCAGACCTGTCCGTCGGCTGATTTTTCCCCGAATGACAGAATGTTGTCGGTGATCCCCCATGACTCCCTGATTCCCCTGCTGGGCCGCGGCCCGGACCCGGAACAGCTCCGTCATGTCCGCACGATTCCCGCCCGGAAGGCTGTCCACGCGCCCTGGCCTGCCTGGGCGCATCCGGACCTGGTTGCAGCCTACGGCTCGCTGGGCATCCATGAACCGTACCGGCACCAGATTGAGGCCGCCGACCTCGCCCACGGCGGCGAAAATGTGGTCATCGCCACCGGTACTGCGTCCGGAAAATCCCTCGCGTACCAATTGCCGGCGCTGGACGCCATCCACCGTTCCGAGCTCCGGGTCCTGTCCGAGCCCGGAAAAATCCACGACGACGGCGCCGTGACGCTTTATCTGTCCCCCACCAAGGCCCTGGCCGCGGACCAGTTGGCTGCCATCCGCGCCTTGAAGCTGCCCACGGTGAGGGCTGAAACGTACGACGGCGACACCGACCCCGCTTCCCGCCGCTGGATCCGCGATCATGCCAACGTCATTCTCGCCAACCCGGACATGCTCCACTTCGGGATCCTGCCGAACCACGCCTGGTGGGCAAGCTTCTTCCGGCGGCTGCGGTACGTCATCGTGGACGAAGCCCACAGCTACCGGGGCGTCTTTGGCTCCCATGTGGCCAACCTGATGCGGAGGCTGCGCCGCATCTGCGCCTACTACGGTGCAGGAACGTCCCGGCCGGAGCCGGTGTTTATTGCCGCCTCCGCTACCGCGTCCGAGCCAGGCACGTCCTTCGGACGGCTGATCGGCGCCCCGGTCCGGGCCGTCTCCGAGGACTGTTCCCCGCACGGTGCCACCACCGTGGCCTTCTGGGAGCCCGCGCTGACCGAACTCAAGGGTGAGAACGGCGCCAAGGAGCGGCGGACCGCGGTGGCGGAAACCGCTGACCTGCTGGCGAACCTGGTTTCCGCACGGATCCGTACCATCGCGTTCATCAAGTCCCGACGCGGCGCGGAGACGATTTCTTCGATCACGAAGCGCCTGCTGGATGAGGTGGACCCCAGCCTGCCGCAGCGGGTGGCGGCCTACCGTTCCGGTTACCTGCCGGAAGAACGCCGTGCCCTGGAGAAGGCCCTCCGGTCCGGTGAGCTGCTGGGTGTTTCGAGCACTTCGGCGCTGGAGCTCGGGATTGATATTTCCGGCCTGGATGCGGTCCTGGTGGCCGGCTGGCCCGGTACCAGGGCATCCCTCTTCCAGCAGATCGGCCGGGCGGGCCGCGCAGGACAGGACGCCATCGCCGCGTTTGTGGCCAGCGATGACCCGCTTGATACCTATTTGGTGAACCATCCTGAGGCAATTTTTGATGTCTCCGTAGAGGCCACGGTTTTTGATCCCTCCAATCCGTACGTGTTGGGGCCGCACCTGTGCGCCGCGGCTGCGGAGCTGCCGCTCGGTGTGTCCGAGCTCGGCCTTTTCGGCAGCACGGCCGAGAAGCTGCTGGGACAGCTGGTGGCCCAGGGCTACCTCCGGCGCCGCCCCGCTGGCTGGTTCTGGACGCACTCGCAAAGCGCCGCCGCCATGGTGAACCTCCGCGCCGACGGTGGCGGCCCGGTCAGCATTGTTGATGCCGATACCGGCTCCCTGCTGGGGACAATGGACTCCCCGCAGACGCACTACCAGGCCCATACCGGGGCCGTCTACGTCCACCAGGGTGACAGCTACGTGGTGGAAGACCTGAACGAGGACGAACACTGCGTGGTTGTCCGTCGGGCGAATCCGGACTATTACACCACTGCCCGTGACGTGACCCAGATCGAAGTTCTGGAGACCCTGCGCACGGTGCAATGGGGCGATGTCGCCGTGCACTTCGGTGATGTGAAGGTGACAACGCAGGTGGTCTCCTTTCAGCGCAAGGCCCTGATCTCCAATGAGATCCTGGGTGAGGAGCCGCTGGAGCTCGGCGCCCGGGATTTGTTCACCAAGGCCGTCTGGTTCGTGGTGGAGAACCGCTCCCTCACGGCTGCGGGGCTCATTGAGGCGCAGTTTCCCGGCGCCCTCCACGCGGCCGAACACGCCGCGATCGGGCTCCTGCCCTTGGTGGCTTCCAGCGACCGGTGGGACATTGGCGGTGTGTCGACCGCCATCCACGCCGACACCGGGGTGCCCACCATCTTTGTGTATGACGGGCACCCTGGCGGCGCGGGCTTCGCCGAGCGCGGCTTCGATAAGGCCAAGGTGTGGCTCGCAGCCACCCGGGACGCCATCGAGGCCTGCGAATGCGAAGCCGGCTGCCCGTCCTGCGTGCAGTCCCCCAAATGCGGGAACAAGAACAATCCGCTGGACAAGGCGGCTGCGATCACCCTTATAGATGTCCTGCTCAAGGACGCCAGCGAGGCATCTCCCGTCGCCTTGTAGCCCCACCCTCCTCTGTTTCAGGGTTTGAGCACGCCAGACCCGGAGCACTTCAGTACCGGCGGCCCGGACGTTGCGCGCTACGGCGGCGGGCCTGCCCTGGCACGGCCGGTGGCTGTTCCCAGTACGGTCCTGGCTACGAGCTCGGTGCTGACCTCTACGGTCTGTCCCGCGCCTTCGCTGCAGCTGACTACCCTGGCGGCGTGCTGGCCGGCGACGTCCGCCGCGACTGCGCACGGCTCCCCCACGGTCAGGCCGCGGAGGGCGTCCGCCGCGGCGAGTGCCGCAAGATCCGCCGCTGCCGCCGCCCGGCTGGCCATCACGGCCGACTGGGCCAGCAACAGCACCAGTGACATGGCCATGATCACCACCAGTGCCAGTCCGGCGGCCAGGACGGTTCCGGATCCGCGCTCGCCGTGGTCCAGGAGGCCGCCGCTCATGCCGCGGCCGCCATGGTCGGGTGCCGCGTCCACGCCGTTTCGAGGGCCGCAGCGCGTTGGGCGGCGGCGCCATTGGCAGCAGCCGTGCTTTGGGCAGCCGTACTTTGGGCAGCCGTACTGGGCGCAGTCCGGCCCTGAGCCCGCGCGGTTTCATTGCGGGTGGAGGCCCTGGCCGTCAGCGTCCACGGCACCGTTGCCCCCAGCGGCCCAGCCACCCTGTCTGCAACGGTGACGCTGACCCATTCGCCGTCGGCGGCGATGGACGCGGTGGCGGAGGACCCGGCCAGCCTGCCCACGATCGCTTCGGCCGCGGCCGGGCCTTCACCCCGGGCCAGTGCCCTGGCGCTGGCGAGCGCTGCCTCTTCAAGCCGCAGCTGGGTAGCTCCCGCAGCCGCACCCGCAAGCAACAGCGCCAGGAGCAGGAGCACGGCCGGAAGAGCCACCGCGAACTCCGCAGTCACGGCTCCGCGGGCGTTCCCCCGCCCGGGGCGGCCGCGCTGGGAGCAACCGGCCCGGCGATCGGGCCGGAGCCTGGGCCGCACCCGGGTCATGGCAGGGCCAGCGCCGTGCGGATCAGGTTCAGGAGGAAGCCGCGCACCTCATCACTGCGAAGGATGAATACCAGCAGCCCTGCGAACCCCACGGCTGCGAGAGTGGCGATGGCATATTCCGCGGTAGCCATGCCGGCTTCCGATCCGAGGCGGCGCATCCGGCCGCGGCGTTGCCCGCGTCCGCTGGCGCCTGGGTACAGCTCCACAACGTTGCTGTCCGTCTCCGCGGCCGCACCCCGCTGCTTGGCTGTGGGAACTGCTTCGGCTGCGGCCCCGGCGGCTGAAGCCCGGTGTTCCGTGGCGGCGACGGCGGTGCTTTGGTTCATCAACATGGTTTTTCCTTTCAGCGGTCCGGCCCGGTTGCCGGCACCTCCGACTCTTCCGGGCCGGCCCGGCGCCGGTAAGGGACCGGTTGTCGTAAGTGGATAAGCGGGTGGCTCGCCGCCGTTGTGGAGGAGTTGTGAGGAAAGAACCGGGGCGCGACGAAATGGTTCAAAGGCTTGCGCTGGTCAGGAGCGGGGCACGGGCGGGGACACAGGGGTCAGGAGGGCACCAGGGCAAGCAGCACGGGGACCACGCCAAGGCAGATGAAGGCCGGAAGCGAACACAGCCCCAAGGGAATCACCAGTTTCACGCCGAGGGACGCAGCGCGCTTTTCGGCCGCCCGGAACCTCTCACGGCGGATTCTGGCGGCCTGGGCGTACAGGATGGCAGACGACGGGGCCCCGGTCAGGGCCGCGAAGCCCAGGGCGTCGCGCATTTCCAGTATTTCCGGCAGCCGGACTTCGGAGCTGCGCCAGGCAGTCTCCCAGTCGGCCCCGATGGCCAGGGCGGCGACAACAGGCCGGAGTGACCGGCGGTACCCCGGGGACGCCGTGCCTGCGACGTGTTCCAGTGAACGCCCGATGCCGGACCCGGCGTCCAGCATGGCGGCCACCAGTTCCAGCATCATCGCGGTGTCCCGCAGGCCGTCGGGACTTCCAGGCAACTCGCTGCGCCGTTCGCCCGGCGCCCGACCAGGACGCGAATCTGTTCCCGGACCACGCTGCAAGCTCCTCAGCCGTTGCCCCACCCGTCCCGGCCCGGCGAAAGCAAGGACCGCGGCGGCAGCCAGGCATCCCAGCACGACGGCGGCAGGCAGCAGGGAGGTCATGGCACCCCCGCCCCGGCGGCCCCGTGGACCAGCCGGGCCGACCAGATCCGGCCGGCGACGGTCAGAACGATGCCGGCCGCGAGGGACGCCAGTCCAAGCGGGGTCCCGACCAGGATGGCCAACGGATCCACGCCCAAAGCGATGCCCAGCCCAAGTCCCATCAGTGGCAGCCACGTCAGCAGGCTGACGGTGGCCCGGGGGCCGGCGAGCGCAGTCTGCCGGGCCGCTTCGGCGTCGTCCTCCACTTCCAGCTGGGCGGCGAACCGTGTCAGCACGTCAGCGAGCGGGCAGCCGCTGGCCTCCGCGATGTCAAAGCATGCCGCCAACTGGACCCAGATCCGAGGCTCCCGGCCGCCCGCTTGCCGAAAGGCCGGCGGGACCGCGCTCCCGATGGCGTCCGACACCGGCGCGCCTCGGAACGCGGCAGCCCGGGCCGCGCCGAGCACCCCCTCAGAGCCGAGGCTCAGGCGTGCCACGGAGGTCTGGCCGGCAGGGGTGCCGCTGTTCCGGGCAGCATCCGGCCGTTCGGAGTACAGGAACCACAATTCATCCCAGAGCCGCGCGGGGGTCCTGCCGCCCTTCAGCAGCGCCGCCAGCTGCTGAACGACCAGGGTCATGGAGATGTTGCCGGAGCTACTGCTTCTCCGCCGCAGGAGCCCCGCCAGCGCCGCTTGCCCTAGGGAAATGCCGCCATCGGACCTTCCCCGGCCGGATGCGCCTGACAAGCCTGCTCCGGAATCAGCCCCAACGCCCGCAGCGCTGCCAACGGCATGGCGGAACCGGACGGCGGCAGTCCGGGCCGGCCGCAGGAAGAGCCAGACGGCCAGGAACAGGCAGCCGGCCAGTAGCGCAGTCACGCTGCTGTTCCGGTCAGGCGGTCATCGAGGCCCAGCCGGACGGCCAGCTGGCCCCAGGCCGGACCCGGGGTCAGCAGGTCCCGTCGCATCTCCAGGGCGGGAACGACGGCCAAGCCGCCCTGGCCTTCCTCCATCACACCAATGCACGCAACCCGGCGCCCGCGCGGCGGCCTGTCCACGTGGATGACAACGTCCAGGGCACTGGCGGCCTGCAGCCGTACCGCTTCCTGCCCCAGTCCGGCCAGCGCTCCCAGTGCCGTCAGGCGGGCGGGAACGGCCGTGGCCGTGTTCGCGTGGATGGTTCCGCCGCCTCCGGTGTGGCCGGTGTTCATGGCGGTCAGCAGTTCCCGCACCTCGGCGCCGCGGCACTCGCCCACTACCAGCCGGTCAGGCCGCATCCGCAGCGCCTGGCGGACCAATTCGCCCAGGTCCACTCCGCCGCCGCCCTCGAGGTTTCCATGCCTGGATTCCAGGGACACAACGTGCGGGTGGACGGGGTTCAGTTCGGAAGCGTCCTCGATCAGGACCATGCGCTCGCGCGGAGAGCACAGGCTCAGCATCGTGGACAGCAGGGTGGTTTTCCCTGATCCCGTGGCACCGCTGATCAGGAAACTCAGCCGGTGCCCGACGACGCGTTCCAGGACGTCCTGGACGGTCTCGCCGAACATCCCACCGGCGCGCAGCTCATCGAGGGTGAAAACCTGCTCCCGCCGGATGCGGACACTCAGGAGGGTGCCTGCCGTGGAAATCGGCGGGAGGACGGCATGGATGCGGTAACCGCCGTCGAGCCGGACGTCCACGCAGGGCGAGCCGTCGTCCAGGCGCCTCCCGCCGGCAGCCACGAGCCGGGACGCCAGCGCCCGGACCTGGGTTTCGCCGGCAAAGGAGACGGCCGAGCGTTCGAGCCCGTTTCCCCGGTCCAGCCAGACGGAGTCGGGTGCGTTGACGAAGATGTCCGTCACCGCCGGATCCCGGGTGAGCTCCTGAAGCGGCCCCAGGCCGTTGAGCTCGGCGCTGATCCGTTCCACGGCAGCGAGCGAGCCGGCTGTTCCGAGCATTTTCCCGGTGGCCTGGACGGCTGCGGCCACCCGTGAGGCCGTGACCGGTCCGGCGTCGGCCATCACCGATTCCCGGACCGATTCCAGCAGCCCTGAATCCAGGCCCCGGGAGTCGACAAACCGGGAATCCAGGACACGCGCCTGGCGGCGGCGGGCCCCTTCAGGTGACGATGGAGATGCCGGGATCCGAGAAGCCCGGGCGTTCACGGCAGTACTCCTGCTTCCAGGTCGCCGTCGAGCAGGTCCAGGACAGAAGCCGCAAAGTGCCGCACGCTGCGGCGTTTCCCCAGTTCAAGAAGGCGTCCGCTCTCCGAGGCACCCGTCACGCCGCGCAGGTCTGGCACCCGGCCGTGGACCGGAAGCCCCACGGCATCGGCGATCAGGGCACTGTCCAGCGCTGCGCCGGGCTTTCCCCGGACCAGCAAAGCGGCCTCCACGGGCGGAAGCTCCTGAAGGAGCCGGGCCGACGCCACCGCTGCCTTCAGCTGGGCGGGAACCACCACCAGGATCCGGTCGCAATCCCAGGCGAAGGTGTGCAGGGGCTCGGCACCACGCCCGATATCCACCACAACCAGTTCGTAGCCACGCCGGGCCGCATCAAGGACGCCGCCGGCCGCTGCCGCATCCACGGGCGCGGGACGGTCCCGGCTCCCCGGCCAGGACAGGAAGGAAAAACCACCGGTAATCGGCAGCGAATCAGAGAGCTGATCAGGATCGATGCTTCCGCTGGCCCCGGCCAGGTCCGGCCAGCGGAGGCCGGGGAGTTCCTCGGCGGCCAGCGCCAACTCCAGGCCGCCGCCCCACGGATCACCGTCCACCAGCAGCACCCGGACGCCCATCCCGGCAGCCGCCTGGGCGATCCAGATGGCGGCGGTGGTGGCTCCCGCGCCGCCGCATCCGCCGGTGACGCCCAGGACCAGGCCACCGGCCTGGGGCGAGCGCGACCGGCTGAGGTATTCGGCCAGCCACGCCGCAGCATCGGGCAGCACGGCTACCCGCTCCGCTCCGAGGGCGGCCGCGAGGTGCCAGAGGCTGTCGCCCTCCCCGTTGAGGCCCACCAGCACGGCAGGAGCGCGGCGTCGGGGCGGCAGTTCACGGACATCGCTGCCCACAAGCACCACGGACGACGAGTCCCAGTACCTTGCGGCTTCCACGGCGTCTGCCACCGCACGCAGCCTGCCGCCTGCGGCGGCGACGATACGTTCCACCTCACCCTGCAGGAAGCCGGACCCGGTAACCAGCAGCACCTCGGCAGCCTCCTCCGGCAGCCACGCGCCCGGGTCAGGGCCGCGGGCATGTGCCGGTTCGCCCGCGGACGCGGCCCGCTCCCCCGGTGACGCACGCCGCACTGGCATGGAAGCGCTGGCCGGGCCTGACGGTGACGGTGCTTGCTGGTGCCTGCTCATAGGTCAACACTGACCCGCCGCGGGGGCAGCCGTAAGCCGTGAACAGTCCTATGTGGACAAAGTCGGGCAACCACGGGATGACAATGTGCGTGGAGGACAGCCCGGAGCCGCCCCGCCCGGCGCCCACCCGCACAAGCCCACCCCTGCGACAGGGCAGAATTGTCGTATGTACCTGCTGCTCGCCGCCCATCCCCAGGGCGCAGCTCTCCAGGAACTCACCCAGGCCGGAGACCCCCACTCCAACACCCCGGAACCGCGCGTGGTCAGCGCGGGCGAGCTTGCCGCCGTCGTACGCAATCTGGAAAGCCGGCCGAACGGCGGCCCGCCGCCGCGCTGGATCTGGCACCGCACCCAGGACTGGTACCCGTCACTGCTGGCCGCAGGAATCGAACTGGACCGCTGCTATGACCTGAGCCTCTGCGGCAATATCCTCGCCTGTGCCGAGTTCACAGCTCACACCGACTACGCGCGGACTGCTGACAAGATCACGCTGGATGAGGACCTTCAGCCGCCGCGCGCACTGCAGCCGCCCGCACCGCCCGCCGAGCAGGGCGCACTCTTCGAGGATCCGGGCCACGGGACAGCGCCCCGCTACACGCCCGAGGAACTTCGGGCCGAATACGCCGCACAACAGGTGGCCCTGGCGGCGGCGAGCCCCGGGGAGAACCGCCCCAAACGGCTCCAGCTGCTCCTCGCCGCCGAATCGGCCGCAGCCATGATCGCCGCCGAAATGCAGCATGCCGGCGTCCCCTGGCGGGAGGACCTGCACGAGGAAATCCTCGCCGACTACCTGGGACCGCGCCCGCCGTCCGGCCACCGTCCGGCAAAGCTCGAGGCCCTGAACACCGAACTGCGGGCCCTGCTCAGCTCACCCGGGCTGAACCCCGATTCACCTCAGGAACTGATGCGCGCCCTGCACCGCAACGGCATCGAGGTGAAGACCACCAGGCAGTGGGAGCTGAAGGAGTCCAGCCATCCCGCCATCGAACCGCTCCTCGCCTATAAAAAACTCTCCCGCCTGCACACTGCCAACGGCTGGGCATGGCTGGATGCGTGGGTGCACAACGGACGGTTCCGCCCGGAGTACGTGGTGGGCGGCGTCGTCTCGGGCCGCTGGGCATCGCGCGGCGGCGGGGCGCTGCAGATTCCGCGCCAGATCCGGGGCGCCGTGCACGCAGATCCGGGCTACAAGCTCATCGTCGCGGACGCCTCCCAGCTGGAGCCCCGCGTCCTGGTGGCACTGGCACAGGACACCAAAATGGCCGAAGCTGCGCGGGACAAGGACCTGTACGCCGGCATCGCCGCCCAGGGCTTCGGCGGCGACCGTGCCAAGGCCAAGGTGGCCCTCCTCGGCGCCATCTACGGTGCCACCACCGGCGAATCCGGCCGCCTGATGCCGCAGCTGGCCAAGACGTACCCGCGCGCCGTGGGCTTCGTGGAACAGGCCGCGCGCGACGGGGAGGCCGGCGGCACCGTCACCACCCGGCTGGGCCGCAGCAGCCCGCCGCCGTCACGTCAGTGGTACCAGAGCCAGCAGTCCACCACGGCCGAGGAGCAGCGCCGGGCCGAATCGATCGCCCGCTCCCGCGGCCGTTTCACCCGGAACTTCGTGGTGCAGGGTTCGGCGGCGGACTGGGCGGCGTGCTGGCTCGCGGAATTACGACGGCGGCTCCGGGCCATGCGCGCGGAAGGTACCGGCCGTCCAGAGCTTGTATTCTTCCTCCACGACGAAGTGATGGTCCACGCGCCGGAACCGCAGGTTGACGCGTGCATCGTGGCGATCGAAGATGCTGCCAGTGCGGCCAAGGAGCTGCTGTTCGGCCGGATCCCGGTGGAATTCCCCGTCAGCGTGGCCGTGGTGGACTCGTACGACAACGCCAAATAGCGGCCCAAATCGGGCTCGGCACCCTATCGATCCGGCGGCGTCTCCTCCAGTCACAAGCCGGTGGACCGACACGGTGCGCCCCGCAAAGTAACCTACCCGGGAGTAGCTGGCAGGGCGCCTGTGAGCGGCGTTACAGTCAATTAACTGACTCAAGAAGCGGGTCAAGCACTACATGCAAAGATGCATACCCAGGGGAGGTCCGGCACATGGCGGGCAGGTTCGAAATACACCGCGTGGGTGACGAGGCCTACAGGCTCCGGCTCACCGACGCTGACGGCAACATCGTGGCGGTTTCGCCAAATTTCAAGTGCGTAAAAACCTTGATCGAGGGAATTAAGGCCGTGCGCGAAAACGCGGCCACAGGAGTAGTGGTGGATCTTCGGCAGCAGCCGCAGTCCTGATCTACCCGGCGCCGGTCAGATACTGATCTCATGCAGGCGGGACCGGTCCCAGGGCACGGCCCAGCCCAGTTGTTCAAAAAGCCCGGTGAGCACAATGCCCGTGAAGCCCCAGACTACTACCCCGTTGACGGTAAAGGCAGGGCTGTTGAACGTCCGCCCGCCCCGGCTGACCGTGGACATGACCCGGTTGTCCGGGTCCAGCAGGTCACGGACCGGTATCCGGAAAACCTGCGCGGATTCGCCGTAGTCCACCACCCGCACCGGCGACGGCGAGGCCCACCAGCCCAGCACGGGCGTCACCAGGAAGTTGCTGCGGGCCAGCCCGAGTTCCTGGAGCGTGCCCAGGACCTCCACTCCGCCGGAGTCCAGCCCGGTTTCTTCCTCAGCTTCGCGCAGCGCGGCAGCCACGGGTGTTTCGCCGGGATCGATGCTGCCACCCGGAAAGGCGACCTGGCCGGGGTGTGACTCCAGCGTGTGCGCACGCTCCAGCAGCAGGACGTCCAGGTCTGCGGGGGCGAGCGGCTTGCCGGATGAGGCGGGGACGGTGTCCAGGACACCAAAGAGCATCAGTACGGCGGCCCGGCGGGCGATGCTCTCGTCCACGGTCAGCGCCGCCCAGAGGGCATCGGGCTCGGGGGCGTTGCCGGATTCTGTCCTCTGTACGAGGTCGAGCAGGTCCTGACGGGCGCTCACGGAACCCGCTTCTGTGATTCAATCCGGATTTCCGCGGCGCGGTCCGTCTCGGCCAGCAACTGGGCGAGGAGCGGTTCGCTGCCGGGAGCGAGCTCGTATTTCAGCAGTTTGGCGGCCTTGGCGGGATCGGTCTCGCCCAGTCCGTAGCTGGGGCACCAGTTTGCCACCGGACAGGCGCCGCAGGCAGGCTTCCGGGAATGGCAGACCCGCCGCCCGTGGAACACCACCCGGTGCGAGAGCATGGTCCAGTCGCGTGGCTCGAACAGCTCGGCGACGTCGAACTCGATCTGGACGGGATCCTCGGACAGGGTCCAGCCGAAGCGGCGCGCCAGCCGCCCGAAATGAGTGTCCACCGTGATCCCGGGGACGCCGAAGGCGTTGCCCAGCACCACGTTCGCCGTTTTGCGGCCCACCCCCGGCAGGGTCACCAGGTCCTCAAGCCTGCCGGGCACCACACCGTTGTATTCGTCCACCAGCCGCGTGCCCAAAGCGATCAGGCTCCGGGTTTTGGCCCGGAAGAACCCGGTCGGTTTGATGATTTCTTCCATCGCGGAGGGGTCGGCCTCGGCCATCGCGCGGGCGTCGGGGTACCGCGCGAACAGCAGAGGCGTGATCTGGTTGACGGTGACGTCGGTGGTCTGAGCGGACAGGACGGTGGCCACCAGCAGCTCAAACGGGCTCCGGAAATCGAGCTCGGCATGGGCGTACGGGTACTTCTCCGCGAGGGCCTTGCTGATGCGCCGCGCACGCCGCTTCAGGGCCAGCAGGGACTCGGAGGAAACCCTGGGACCGGGCGCGGCTGCTGCCGCCCGGGATGTGGCTCCCGCAGGTGCGGCTGCTCCGGCAGTCCGGGCCGCGCCCGTCCTCGGAGTTCGTGACGTGGCCACCGGCCCGGCTAGCCGCGCTCGATGTTGCTCAGGTCGCGCAGCACACCCACGCGGCCGTCGGTGTGCTGGACCAGGAATTCATGGCCACGGTCCTCGAGGGCCAGGACCCAGCCGCCCGGTTCAATGACGAAGGCGGGGGCACCTGTCCGGGGGTCAACGGCGGTCCGGTGCTGGGCGACGGCGAACCAGAAGGCCTCGTGGACCGGCTGCTCGTCCGATTCCTCCGGGCGGCTGGCCGGATCCACTGTGGCGCCGATGGGTTCTTCCCGCCTCACTTGCTGGTGGACGGCGGTGGCCGCGATGGGCTCCTGGCGGGCCTGCGCGGCTGCCGGGGTTTTGCCTGCCGGGGTTTCGTCGGCTGCGGCCGCCGCGGCGGGAGTCACGACGTCGGCTGCCTGGGTCGGGGGCCCAAAGTCACCCTCGGCGGGCCATTCGGATACTTCCGGCGCCGATGACACGGCGGCCGCCTCAGCCGGGGCTGACGGGGCGGGCTGCGCGGACTGGGCGGACGGTGCCGCGTTAGCCACATCGGCCGGCTGTGCGTCCTGGACGGGCTGAGGCAACTGGGAAGGCGTGGGCTCTGCGGCCTGCGCCGCAGGAGCGGGCTTGGCTTCTTCAAAAGTCTGCGGGGAAGGCGCAAAAGGCGACATTCCCGGCGTCGACCCGGCCGGCTGGAAGCTGGCGGAGGCACCGGAACCGGCGGCAGCGGCCGAGCCTGCGGCGACACCTGCCGCCCCGGCAGCGGAGCCGGTCACGGCAGCGCCATGAGCACCGGCAACGGCCGGGCCGGCCGCAGCGGCCTTGGATTCCTTCGGGGCCTTGGGCGTGTGCGGTTTCGGCAGCGGAACGGCGGACTCACGGGCGACCACATGGGCGGGGGTCTCCGCGCGGCCCTCGAAGTCGCTGGCGAAGTAGGGAATGAACCGGCCCAGTACGGTGGCCGCAAACAGCACAATGGAGCCGATCAGCCCTGCAAGAAGCGCAGGGTGGTAGTCACCGGCCACGGAGATGAAGAAGAAGGCCAGCGCGAAGGACGCCACTACGGACGCAAACTGGTCGATGGACAGCGATCCGATCCGGACCTTCGTGGCGGGCGCGAGCCGGCGGGCTGCGAACAGTGCGCTGACGATGAGCGGCAGGACGATTCCCAGGCCCAGGAAGAACAGGTTGCCTGCATTCCAGAGATTGAAGCGGGTCAGGAAGACCGGCAGCAGGGAGGTGACGAAAAGAATGAGGGTGGCGGCGAAGACGGCGAGGTCGCGTACGGTGAAGTGCCCCAGGACGGCCTGGTGGCGGGAGCCCGGCTTGCCTGTTGCCGGCGCCGGCTGGCCTGTCCCCGCGCTGCTCCCGGACGGGCCATTAGGTCCGGCCGCTGTTGCACGGCCGGAATTCTGGCCGAAGCTTTGCTGGTTCATTCTGTTTCTCCTTAGCGTGGCGGCACCGAAAGACTTTCCAGTCCCAAAATGCGTGCCGTCTGGAAGCTCCATCCGGCCGGGTCGCACGCAACGCGGTTACCCTGCCGGACGGCTCCGTCGAAAGTCACAATTCAATCTCAGCCTAGTCAACAGCATTGGCTATCACTAGCCGGAGGAGTGCCTGCGTGGCGTCCGGGGCTGGCCCGCAAAACCATTCACCGCTTAATAAACGCCGCTCGCGGGCGCCTCTGTGACAGGGCGCACACTGCCGCCCGCTCAAGCATTAGTCTTGATTTCGGAACAGCTCTTTGCGGAAGGCCCGTGATCGGCCCTTGCCCAATGCCGCGCAAAAGCGGTGGGGCACGGCCCGGCAACGGTACACGCCGCGCAACAAAGATCGATGAATGATGAGGTTCACCATGTCCCAGGACACTCCCGGCTCCACCGCCACCGCTCCCGCAGCTTCCGTGCAGGGCGAGGCGCAGGGCGACGCCTTCGAAAACCTGCTGCACGAGAACCGCAAGTTTGCGCCGACCCCCGAGTTCGCTGCCGACGCCGTCGTCACAGCAGCCGACTATGCGGAGGCCGACGCCGACCGTCCCGCGTTCTGGGCCCGGCAGGCCCGTGAACTGCTCACCTGGTCCAAGGACTTCACCCAGGCCCTGGACTGGTCCAACCCGCCGTTCGCGAAATGGTTCGTCGGCGGCGAGGTCAACGCCGCCTACAACGCCCTGGACCGGCACGTCGAGAACGGTCTCGGGGACCGGGTGGCCATCTACTTCGAAGGCGAACCCGGCGACACCCGCACCTACACCTACGCCCAGCTCACCGAGGAAGTGAAGAAGGCCGCCAACGCCTTCGAATCCCTCGGCGTCGCCAAGGGCGACCGGGTGGCCGTCTACCTGCCCATGATCCCGGAAGCGGTGATCACGCTGCTGGCCTGCGCCCGCATCGGGGCCGTGCACTCCGTGGTGTTCGGCGGGTTCTCCGCGGACGCCCTGCGCTCCCGGATCGACGACGCCGAAGCCAAGCTGGTGGTCACCGCCGACGGCACCTACCGCCGCGGCAAGCCCAGCGCCCTGAAAACCGCCGTCGACGACGCCCTCTCCCGCGAAGGCGGGCACACGGTCCAGAACGTTGTGGTGGTCAAGCGCAACGGCCAGGACGTGGACTGGCACGAAGGCCGGGACCAGTGGTGGGACGACACCGTCGGGGCCGCCTCCACCCAGCACACCGCCGTCGGGCATGACTCCGAGCACCCGCTGTTCATCCTCTACACCTCCGGGACCACCGGCAAGCCCAAGGGCATCCTGCACACCACCGGCGGCTACCTCACCCAGGGCGCCTACACCCACAAGGCCGTGTTCGACCTGCACCCCGAGACGGACGTCTACTGGTGCACGGCCGACGTCGGCTGGGTCACCGGCCACTCCTACGTCGCCTACGCCCCGCTCATCAACGGCGCCACCCAGGTCATGTACGAAGGCACCCCGGATTCCCCGCACCAGGGCCGCTGGTGGGAGATCATCGAGAAGTACAAGGTCTCCATCCTCTACACCGCACCCACCGCGATCCGGACGTTCATGAAGTGGGGCCGGGACATCCCGGACAAGTACGACCTCACCTCCCTGCGCGTGCTCGGTTCGGTGGGCGAATCCATCAACCCCGAGGCGTGGATGTGGTACCGGGACGTCATCGGCGGCAACAAGGCACCCATCGTGGACACCTGGTGGCAGACCGAAACCGGCGCCCAGATGATCGCCCCGCTCCCCGGCGTCACGGCCACCAAACCCGGCTCCGCCCAGGTGCCGCTGCCCGGCATCGCCGTGGACGTCGTCGACGAACTCGGCGAGTCCGTGCCCAACGGCCACGGCGGCTTCCTGGTGATCCGCGAGCCCTGGCCCGCCATGCTCCGCGGCATCTGGGGTGACCCGGAACGCTTCAAGGACACCTACTGGTCCCGCTTCGAGGCCATGTACTTCGCCGGCGACGGCGCCAAGAAGGACGAGGACGGTGACATCTGGCTCCTGGGCCGGGTGGATGACGTCATGAACGTCTCCGGGCACCGGCTCTCCACCACCGAGATCGAATCCGCCCTGGTGTCGCACCCGTCCGTGGCCGAAGCAGCCGTCGTGGGTGCCGCGGACGAGACGACCGGCCAGTCCGTCGTCGCGTTCGTCATCCTCCGCGGCGACGCCGTGGACTCCGGCGACCAGATCATCCAGGACCTCCGTAACCACGTGGGCAAGGAAATCGGCCCGATCGCCAAGCCCAAAACCATCCTCGTGGTCCCGGAGCTACCGAAAACCCGCTCCGGCAAAATCATGCGCCGCCTCCTCAAGGACGTCGCAGAAGGACGCGAAGTAGGCGACGCCACGACCCTGGCCGACAACACCGTCATGGCCCAGATCGCGGCGTCCCTGCGGAAGTAGCTCTCCTCCGACAGGGAAGGTCGGTCATCCTCCGCGTGCTGCTCGTACCTCGCTCTGACGCACGCTTCCGGATAACCGACCTTCCCTGCCTAGTGCCTCAATCGCCGCATGCCGGGTGCGATGCCCCTAGACTTGGTGCAGCCCCTGTCCGCTGGCTTTAAGGAATGTTTTAGATGCTCCCCGCTGCACGTCATCAGGCGATTGTGGATGCTGTCCAGCGCGAGCGGGTTGTTCGTGTGTCCGACTTGGCGCAGCAGTTGGGTGTTTCGCTGATGACCGTGCGCCGGGACATTGAATTGCTGGAGGAAGGCGGCCGGCTGGAGCGCATCCATGGCGGTGCCAAAATCCCCGGCGACGTCAGCACTCACGAACCGGGCTTCGAGCTCAAGTCCACCCAGCTGACTGCCGAGAAGAAGGCGATCGCTCTGGAGGCGGCCGGACTGGTACACGAAGGCATGGCCGTGGGGCTCAGCGCCGGGACCACCACGTGGGCTCTGGCCAAGGAACTGGTCAACGGTCCGCGGATCACCGTGGTCACCAACTCGGTGCGCATCGCCGATCTTTTCCATCACGGCGCCTCGGCCGGTTCAGGCAGGTACGGATCCACGGTGATCCTCATCGGCGGCGAACGCACGCCGTCGGACGCCCTGGTTGGACCCATTGCGACGGCGGCCTTGAAGCAGCTGCACCTGGACGTGCTGTTCCTGGGCGTGCACGGCATGGACGCCGACGCCGGATTCACCACCCCCAACCTGCTGGAGGCCGAGACGGACCGTGCCTTTGTGGCAGCGGCGCGCAACGTCGTCGTGCTGGCGGACCACACCAAGTGGGGCATGCTGGGCATCAGCACCATCGCGGCCCTGGACGAGGCGGACGAGGTCATCAGCGATGCCGGCCTCAGCGCCGAAGCCCAGCGGATCCTGGGCGAGCGGACCGGGAAGGTCCGGATCGCCGGCTAACGAACCGGCAGCCCTCTTTCAGGGGCACCCGCACGACTGGCGGACGTGCAGCTTGGTGGCGAAGATCCGGTGCCGGGGCTCCTCGCCGCGTCGGGCGCCCACCAGTGCCGCAACAGCGGCTTCGGCCATTTCGGCCACTGGTTGCTCGACCGTGGTCAGCGGCGGCCAGGAGTATTCGGCCTCAACGGAACCGTCGAAGGACGCCACCGCGATCTGGCCGGGCACTGCCAGGCCGGCCTCATGCACAGCCCGCAGCAGGCCGATCGCCTGCATATCCGACGTGGCGAAAATTGCCGTGGGCCGGTTGACCGATGCCAGCAGGCGCTGCCCGGCAACGTAACCGCCGGGCCTGGTGAATTCGCTGTACACGATGGGTCCTTCCGGGAGGCCCGCATGCTGCAGCGCCTCCCGCCAGCCCACTTCACGGCCATCGGTGCTGCCGGAGACGTTGGTGCCCATCGCCAGGCCGATATTGGTGTGGCCGTGGCCAATCAGGTGCTCCACGGCCATCCGGGCGCCTGCCGCCAGGTCCACGCCGATGCTGTTGAAACCGGGGGCATCCCGTTCCTGGTTCAGCAGCACCGACGGGATGTCTGCCGTTTCCAGGACCTCCAGATCTGGTTCAAAGAGAACACTGGCCAGCAGCACCCCGTCCACCTGCCGGGCCGCGAGGTTTCGGATGTTCCGCCGCTCCTTGGCCAGGTTCCCGTCCGAGTTGCTGAGCACCAGGGCGTAGCCGAGAGCTGCGGCTGCATCCTCCACCGCGTGGGAGAAGAGAGCGAAGAAGGGGTTGGAAATGTCCGGGACGACCAGGCCCAGCGTCTCACTGGATCCCAGTTTCAGGGCCCTTGCCGCGGCGTTGGGACGGTAGCCCAGGACGCGGATGGCGTCCTGGACCTTCGCCTCGGTGGCGGGTGCCACTTTCTTGGGCCCGCCGTTGACCACGTAGCTGACGACGGCGGTGCTGACGCCCGCGTACCGGGCAACGTCCTTGCGGGTCACCGGGCCGCGCGGGGCCTGCACTGCTGGAGTCGTCATGGTGTACATGCTAGCTATCGGTTCCCCGGGGCGTCGCCAAAGTCGCGGATGGGCAGCCGCTCTCCGCCGCGGAGGGCAGACTCGTGCGCCACGATGCCCGGCAGCGTGAACCGGGCGGCAACCCAGGCGTTGACCGGCGGCAGCGTTCCGTTGTTGACGGCAGTGACGAAGTCGTCCACCAGGAAGTGGTGGCTTCCCTCGTGGCCGTTGGGTGCGCCGCGGAACTCGTCCGGCAGCCGGTCGGCGTCGTGCACCGGCGAGAGCCCGGAGACAAAGGCATCCCTCAGTTCCGGGGCAACGTTGGCGAGGGAGGGGTCATCCAGGGACATGCTGGGCCGGGCCTCGAACTGCTCTGAAATGTCGTGGACGTTTTCCTTGTCCTGCCAGACAGTCACCTTCGCGAGCTGTTCAAAGCTGGCCTCCGTGCCGAAGAACCGGAACCGCGACTCCCGGATGTGGGACGGGTAGCCCACGCGGCGCATCTCGTTGGTGCGCATCACGCCGCCGTCGTTGAGTTCAAAGAGGGCGGTGGCGTTGGAGAAGTCGTTGCCGAACATGCTGACTTCCTTGTCGAAGACGCCGTCGTTGCGGTCATCCTTGACTCCGACGCAGCTGACGCTGACCGCGTGGGCGGGGACTGCGCCCAGCACGCCGCCGACAGCGTGCGTCGGGTACAGCATCGGCGGGTAGCTGGCAGTTTCCTTCCAGCGGTCGCCGCCGCTGTATTGGTAGGCGTCATAGAAGCCCAGGTCCATGTCGTGGACGTAGTCGCCTTCGGAGTAGAAAATCCGGCCGAAGCTGCCGGCCGCGTGCTGCTTGCGCGCATAGACGGTGGCGGGGTTGTAGTAGCTGGTCTCCCCCATCATGTAGACCAGGCCTGTTTCACGGACTGCATCGATGATCCGGGCGATTTCCTCTTCGGAGATGGCCATGGGGACAGCTGAGTAGACGTGCTTTCCGGCCCGGAGCGCCTGCTCCACCAGCGGACCGTGCGTCCAGCGCTGGGTGAAGATGGCAACGGCGTCGACGTCAGAAGCCAGGAGGTCCTCGAAGCTCGCCTTCGAACCGGCCAGGTGGTAGCGGTCCACCGCCTCAGCTGCCCGTTGAGGAAGCTCATCCACCACATAGACGTCGCTGACGCCGGGGTGCAGATGAAAGAGGTGGGCGAACTGGCCGCCGAACTGACCGACTCCTACTACGCCGATTGAAAACGTCACTGTCTCTCTTTTCCGTGGATGCTGTGGGGGCGCCGGGCAAGCGCTGTCCATGAGGGTTCCCAGTGTTCCACCCAGATCTACTCGAGTCAATAGCAAAGTTGCTGGATAAATACCCTGAATCGCACCACGAAAAATAACACTTGCCACCCTCAATCTACTCGTGTAGATTTCTCATCAGTTGTTATCCACATCACAGTCAGGAAAGGGTCGACGATGACCACCCTTGCCAAGCACACAAGATCCGCCCCGGTCCAGCCGGGGGCACCGAAGCCACGCGGCGGATTCCGCAAGCTGGGCGACCTCAAGATCGCCCTGTTGTTTATCCTCCCGGCCATGATCGGCCTCGTTGCCTTTTGCCTGGTCCCGACCATCCGCGGCGTCTACCTGAGCTTCACCGAATACAGCATCCTCGGGGAGCCTGAATGGATCGGCATCGCCAACTACACGGCCATCTTCAAGGATGAGCTCTTCTGGAACGCGATGGCCGTAACCCTCCAGTACGTCGCCATCAACATTGGCCTGCAGACAGCCATCGCACTGGGCCTGGCGTTGCTCATGCACCGGGTGGCGAAGTCAACCTTTGTCCGTGGCGCGCTGCTGCTGCCATTCTTTGTCGCAAACGTGATCGTAGCCCTGCTCTGGTTCTGGATGCTGGACTACCAGCTGGGCATTGTCAACGAAATCATCAGCTGGCTGGGGCTTCCCCGCGTGGCCTTCTTCGGGAGCGAACAGTGGGCCATCCCCACCATCGCCTTCGTCAACGTCTGGAAGCACATGGGCTACACCGCGCTGCTCATCTTCGCCGGCCTCCAGGCCATCCCCCACCATGTCTACGAAGTGGCATCCCTGGACGGAGCGTCGCCAACAAGGACGTTCTGGAGTATTACGATGCCGCTGCTGCGCCCGGTCCTGACGCTGGTCCTGGTAGTTACCGTCATCGGGTCCTTCCAGGTCTTCGATACCGTCGCAGTCACCACCGGCGGCGGCCCGGTCAATGCCACCCGCGTCATTCAGATGTACATCTATCAAAAGGCCTTTGGCGAATCGGATTTTGGCTACGCCTCGGCCCTGTCCGTCATTCTCTTCGTGATCCTCGCCCTGGTGGCCTTCATTCAGATGAAGTTCCTCAAGGGCAATGAATCGGATCTGGACTAAGGAATCCCAGCCATGACTACTCAAACGCTTACCCGCAGACCGATCAACTGGCGCCGTGCCAGCGCCTGGGCGCTCGTGATTCTTGCACTCGTCGTCACAATTCTTCCGTTCCTCTGGATGCTACGTACTGCGCTCTCGACCAATGGCTCGCTGGCCTCCAACTCCGCCAATCTCCTGCCGGCAGACTTCTCCTGGGGCGCTTTCAAGCGTGTCTTTGGAATGCAGTCCACAGAGGAGGCCATCGCCGAGGGCGGCTCCGGTGCCGCCATCGACTTCTGGCTTTACCTCCGCAACTCCATCATTTTTTCCACGGTGACTACCGCGGCGCAGGTCTTTTTCAGTGCACTTGCCGCCTACGCTTTCGCCCGGCTGCGCTGGCCTGGACGGGACAAGGTTTTCTCCCTGTTCCTGGCCACCATGATGATTCCGGGGATTTTCACAGCCCTTCCCAACTTCCTCCTCATTAAGAACCTGGGACTCCTTAACACCTTTGCCGGACTGGTGCTCCCGTTCCTGTTCATGTCGGCATTCGCCATCTTCTTCCTGCGGCAGTTCTTCCTGAGCATGTCCCGCGAAGTGGAAGAAGCAGCAATGCTCGACGGCGCCAAGCACCTGCGCATCTTCTTCCAGATCGTGCTCCCAAATGCGGCTGCTCCGCTGGCCACCCTCGCGCTGTTGACGTTCGTGGGCCAGTGGAACGAGTACTTCTGGCCGCTCCTGGTCGGCAGTGAAGAGAATGTCAGGGTCCTCACTGTTGGCCTGGGCGTCTTCAAATCCCAGTCACCCCAAGGCGCACCTGACTGGTCTGGCCTGATGGCGGCAACCATCGTCGCCGCACTGCCCGTCCTGATCCTGTTCATCGCCTTCGGCAAGAAGGTGGTCAACTCCATCGGATATTCCGGCATCAAATAGCCCTGGCCCAACAACTTCCCTCTACACACTCCACTCCGGGCAACCCCAAGCCCTCTTCGAAAGGTCGATCATGAAGAAAACCCTCGGCGCCGTCGCTGCCGCCGCAGCCATCGCCATCTCCCTCTCCGCCTGTGGAGGTGGATCTACCTCCACCACCGCCGGTGAGGCCAAGGGCGAAATCAACTACTGGCTGTGGGATGCCAACCAGCTTCCGGCCTACAAACAGTGCGCTGAAGATTTCACCAAGGCCAACCCCGACATCAAGGTCAAGATCACGCAGCGCGGCTGGGGCGATTACTGGACCACCCTGACCAACGGCTTTGTCGGCGGAAACGCCCCGGACGTCTTTACAAACCACCTCTCCAAATACCCCGAACACGCCTCCAAGAAGCAGCTGCTCGCCCTGGACGACGCCGTCAAGAACGACAAGCTCGACCTGGATATCTACAACGAGGGCCTCGCGGACCTGTGGGTAGGCCAGGACGGCAAGCGATACGGCCTGCCCAAGGACTGGGACACCGTAGCAATGTTCTACAACAAGAAGCTGGTGGCTGATGCCGGATACACCGAAGAACAGCTGAAGGACCTCGACTGGAACCCCCAGGACGGCGGCAGCTACGAAAAGGCCATCGCCCACCTCACCGTGGACAAGAACGGCAAACGCGGCGATGAGCCTGGCTTCGACAAGAACAACGTGGCCGTCTATGGCCTTGGGTTGGAAAATTCCGGTAACGGCCAGGGACAGACACAATGGAGCTTCCTCACTGCGACCACCGGCTGGACCCACACCGACAAGAACCCGTGGGGCACCAAATTCAACTACGACGATCCCAAGTTCCAGGAAACCATCAAATGGTGGTCCGGCCTCGCGAACAAGGGCTACATGCCCAAGCTTGAAACGACCGTCGGCGCCAGCGTCGCAGACGCCTTCGGCGCCGGGAAGGCCGCCATCAACACCAACGGTTCCTGGATGATCGGCCAGTACACCAGCTACAAGGGCATCGAAACCGGTATCGCCCCCACCCCCGAGGGACCCGACGGCAAGCGCGCGTCCATGTTCAACGGCCTGGCCGACTCCATCTGGGCCGGTACCAAAAACCCCGCGGCCTCAGTCAAATGGGTCGAATACCTGGCCTCCGCCGACTGCCAGGACGTCGTAGCCTCCAAGGCCGTCGTGTTCCCCGCCATCAAGAGCTCCTCCGAGAAGGCCGCCGAGGCCTTCAAGGCAAAGGGCCAGGATGTCAGTGCCTTCACCACACACGTCAAGGATGGGACCACTTTCCTCTTCCCCATCACCGAAAATGCGGCCAAGGTCGATGGCCTCATGGCACCGGCAATGGACGCTGTGCTGTCCGGTAAGAAGGACGCCAGCACCCTGAGCGATGCCAACGAGAAAGTCAACGCCCTCTTCAAATAGGGCACCAGCCAATTAGCTTGCGCGCCGCGGGAGTCGGCTTCCCCGCGGCGCGCAGCTCCACTCCTTTACACCCACTCAGAAGGACAGAATTCTTATGGACCCCCTCCACCTCCGTTCCGCCGGCACCAGCCTGGTGATTAGCTTCGACAGCGGGGAGGCCGAGGTCATCCACTGGGGTGCCGATCTTGGCAGCACGCTCCCGGACCTGGCAATCCTCACTGCCGCTATCCCGCCGTCGTCCATCGACGCCACCGTTCCTGCAGGGCTTCTGCCACAGGCGTCCTCGGCATGGCGGGGCCGCCCGGCCCTGCGAGGACACCGCATTGCCGAGGGTGTCTCGGGCTTGGACTTCTCAGCCCGCCTCCGCGTCAACACCGCGAGCCTCGAGGGCAAGGCAGCCGTCGTCGTCCAGTCCGATCCCGACGCCGGCCTGACCGTGTCCTCCGCCCTGACCCTGCACGACGGCGGCCTGCTGGAGCTGCGGCACACCGTCACCAACGACGGCAGCACCCCGTACCAGCTCGACGAACTGGCGACCGTCCTGCCGGTGGCGCCGGACGCCGTCGAACTCCTTGACCTGACCGGGCGCTGGTGCCGCGAACGGCACCCGCAGCGCCGCCCCATCCAGCAGGGCACCTGGGTCCGCACCGGCCGGCACGGCCGCACCGGGCACGACTCCTCACTCCTCTTCGCCGCCGGCACCGCCGGATTCGGCAACCGCCACGGAAAGGTGTGGGCCACGCACCTGGCCTGGAGCGGCAACCACGAACAGTTCGCCGACAGCATCGGCGACGGCCGCACCATGATCGGCGGCTCCGAGCTCCTCGGCCCGGCCGAAGTCATCCTCGAACCGGGCGCCAGCTACACCACCCCGGCCCTGTTCGCCGCGTATTCGGACCGCGGCCTGGACGGCATCAGCGAAGCCTTCTACGCCTGGTTCCGGTCCCGCCCTCACCACGTGCTCCCCGCCGCAGGCGGCGGCAAGCCCCGTCCGGTGGTCCTCAACACCTGGGAAGCGGTCTATTTCGACCACAACCTGCCCACCCTGATCGAGCTGGCCGACTCGGCCGCCGAGCTCGGTGTGGAGCGTTTTGTGCTCGACGACGGCTGGTTCCGCGGCCGCCGCGACGACCACGCCGGCCTGGGCGACTGGTATGTTGACGAATCGCTGTGGCCGGACGGGCTCACGCCCCTGATTGATGCCGTGACCTCCCGCGGGATGGAATTCGGGCTCTGGGTGGAGCCTGAGATGGTCAACCTGGACTCGGACATCGCCCGCGCCCACCCCGAGTGGATCGTGGGTCCGGCTTCCCTCTCGCACAAGGACGGTGGCCGCCTCCCGCTCGAGTGGCGGAACCAGCACGTGATCGACCTCGTGAACCCCGAAGCGTGGCAGTACATTTTCGACCGTGTTGACGCACTCCTGCGCGGGAACAACATCAGCTACCTCAAATGGGACCAGAACCGGGACCTGACCGAGCACGGTCACGCCGGCCGCGCTTCGGTCCACGAACAGACCCTGGCCGCCTACCGGCTCTTTGACGAACTCAAGAAGGCCCACCCCGGCGTCGAAATTGAAAGCTGCTCCTCCGGCGGCGCCCGCGTGGACCTGGGAATCCTGGAACGCACAGACCGGATCTGGGCTTCGGACTGCAACGACGCCCTGGAACGCCAGACCATCCAGCGCTGGACCGGGCTCGTGGTCCCGCCGGAGCTCGTGGGCGGCCACGTCGGCCCCACGACGTCGCACACCACGGCCCGCACGCACGACCTGTCCTTCAGGGCCATCACAGCCCTTTTCGGGCACTTTGGCATGGAGTGGGATGTCCGGCAGGTTACCGGGGCGGAGCGTGAACAGCTCAAACGCTTCATCGGGCTCTACAAGGAACACCGGGACCTCATTCACAGCGGCCGGATGGTCCGTGCCGACGTTCCGGACGATTCGCTGATGTTGCACGGTGTGGTCGCAGATCCGGCGCCCACGGTCGCGGACGAGGGTGCGACGGCGGCGCTGTTCTCCCTGGTGAGCACGCGGACGTCCGCTGCGGAACAGCCCGGCCGAATCACCGTTCCCGGCCTGGAGCAGGAGCGCGTATACCGGGTGGAAGCCATCTTCCCGGCGGCAGGCGACGCCGATTACGCGCACACATTCACGCAGGCCCAGCCGCCGGTCTGGCTGGCTTCGGGCGCCGAAGCCAGCGGAAGGTTCCTGGCCGAGGTCGGGCTCCCGATGCCGGTCCTCAACCCGGAACACGCCCTGGTATTGAAGCTCTCGGTCGTCTAACAGACTGACCGACTCCGAAAGCTGCCCCGGTGTTCCCTCTTCCCAGAAGCAGGCGCAACATCGGGGCAGTTTCGCACTGCCCAAGGGAGGCAAATGAAAATTCTGGTCACTGGTGGCACCGGGTACATCGGCTCCCACACAGTATTGTCCCTGCAGGAAGCCGGCCATGACGTGGTGGTGATCGACAACCTTGTTAATTCCGGCGAAGAATCCCTGTGGCGTGTTGCCGAATTGAGCGGCAAAGCAGCAGAGTTCCACTACGCCGATCTGGTGGACGAGGCCGCCGTCGACAAGGTGTTCGCCAACGGCGGGATCGACGCCGTGATTCACTTCGCCGGCCTCAAGGCCGTGGGCGAATCGGTCCGCGAACCGCTGAAGTACTACTACAACAACCTCGTGGGCACCCTGAACCTCATCCGGGTCATGGACCGGCACGACGTCCGCTCCCTCGTCTTCAGCTCTTCCGCCACCGTGTACGGGGAACACAACCCCATCCCGTATGTGGAGAAAATGGAAATCGGCGCCAACAACCCCTACGGCCGGACCAAGGAACAGATCGAGGACATCCTCTCGGACCTCGGCGACGCCGATCCGCGCTGGCACATCGCCCTGCTGCGCTACTTCAACCCGGTCGGCGCGCACCCGTCCGGGCGCATCGGCGAGGACCCCCAGGGCATCCCCAACAACCTCGTCCCCTTCATCGCCCAGGTCGCCGTCGGGCGCCGCGAAAAACTCATGGTCTTCGGCGGCGACTACGACACCCCGGACGGCACCTGCCTGCGGGACTACATCCACGTCGTGGACCTCGCCGAAGGACACGTCGCCGCACTGAACCACGTCGCAGACCGACCTGGAGTCTTCCGCTGGAACCTCGGCTCCGGCACAGGCTCCTCCGTCCTGGAAGTCCTGCGCTCCTTCGAAAAAGCCGTAGGCCAGCCCATCCCCTACGAAATCACCTCACGCCGCGCCGGCGACCTCCCCGCCTTCTGGGCCGACGCCACCTCAGCCCTGGCCGACCTCAGCTGGTCCACCACCAAAACCGTCGACCAGATGTGCGAAGACCACTGGCGCTGGCAAAAGAATAACCCGAATGGCTATTCCACCTAGGACAGCCGGGACGGAGCCGCTCATGTCCCGTCCCGACCACGGCCGTCAAGCGGTAAGGTCACTTCACACCGCCGGGATCCGGGAAGTAGCGGCCGCCGCAAATGTCTCGACGGCCACCGTCTCCCGAGCCCTGCGTGGGCTTCCGCGTGTCTCCGCTGCCACCCGGCAGAAAGTCCTGGCCGCCGCAAACAGTCTCGGCTATGTTGCCTCAGCCGCGGCATCGGAGCTGGCACGGGGACGGGGCAGCCAGGACGCAAACATCCCGCGCGGAACAATCCTCGTTGTCCTGGGGCCGGCGGGCGGCCAGTCCGAGCAAACAGGCACTTCAGCGTCCGATATCGAACAACTGGTCCAGGCTGTTGCGTCGATACATGGGTTCAGCGTGTCCCTTAAAACCTGCGACAACGCCGACACGGTTGGCGCTGTCCGGGCGGCCGCGGACTCGGCGGCCGGAATCATCGTCACCGCCGGCGCCCTCGAATACCCGTCGGCGGCAGGACTCCACGGTGCTTTGGCTTCCGCCGTGGTTCCGTCGGTCGAAATCCGTCTTGGCAAGAGCCGCTGCCGGGATCCTTCGTCCGCCTGCACGGTTGTGATCTCCGGCGCCGGCATTCTTGGCTACAAACTTGCCATTGAGTACCTGGCACACACCTCAGCGAATTCTGGAGAAGGCGAACCTGCCTGGAGCGGCAGCCCTGCTCCGTAAGAATGCGCGGCAGTGCCTTCGCAGGCGCTAGATTTGCATCCATGACTGAAGCCACCACCGCTGCCGGACGCGGCACGATCCTCGTAATGAACGGCCCCAACCTTAATCTGCTGGGGACCCGCGAGCCGGAGAAATACGGCACGTCCACCCTCGCCGACGTCGAGCAGCTGGCCGCCACTGCTGCCGAGGCCCACGGCTTCACCGTGGAATGTGTCCAGTCCAACCATGAGGGTGTGCTCCTGGACGCCATCCACGCAGCCCGCGGTACCGCCGTCGGGATTGTGCTGAACGCCGGCGCCTTCACCCACACCTCTGTTGCCCTGCGCGACGCCCTGGCAGCGGTGCAGCTGCCCGCCGTCGAGGTCCACATCACCAACGTGCACCAGCGCGAGGAATTCCGGCACCATTCCTTCCTGTCACCTGTCTGCGCCGCGGTGATCGTGGGCGCCGGAGTGTTCGGCTACAAGCTCGCCATCGACTACCTGGCTGAAGCGCTGTAGCCATGGCGGCCGGGCAGGACCCGCAGCCCGCACCTGACGGGACGGCGGTCCCGGCTGAGTCCCGCACCGCCGCGTGGTACCGGCACTTTGGCAGCGTGGAAGCGCCCGGATCGTCGCCCTGCTACGCCGAGTGGACGCTTGGAATCGCAGGCGACCCAGAGCTGATCGCGCGCATTGACCGGTGGCCGCACACCAAGCGCCAACCCAACCTGCTGCTGGCCGCCGCGCGGTTCCTCGGGGCGCAGCCGGGTCCTTTTGCGCAGTTCCGCAGCTTCCTTGAGGCCCGCTGGGACGACGTCAGCAGCATTGTCCTCTCCCGTTCCACGCAGACCAACGAGGCCGGCCGCTGCGCCACGCTGCTGCCGTCGCTGGCGGCCATCTCGGTGGCCGAGGGCAAGCCGCTGGCGCTGCTGGAGGTGGGCGCCTCAGCGGGCCTGGTGCTGTACCCGGACCGGTACAGCTACGAGTACGACGACGGCACAACCGTCACAAGGCTGTCTCCCGGTCCGGACGGGGCCGCCGCGGCCCCGGTGCTGAAGTGCGCCATCAGCGGCTCAGTGCCCGTGCCGGCAGCGCTCCCGCCGGTGGCGTGGCGGGCGGGGATCGACCTGAACCCGCTGGACGTGGCTGATCCCGACGACGTCGCGTGGCTGGAGGCGCTCGTGTGGCCGGAGCAGGAGTTCCGGCGTGCCCGCCTCCGGCAGGCTGTGGCCATCGCCCGGCAGGATCCGCCGCTGCTGGTGGCCGGGGACCTGAACGAGGAACTCCTGGACCTTGCTGCCCGGGCGCCGGCGGACACTGCGCTGGTGGTGTTCCACAGCGCCGTGATGGGCTACCTGACGGCCCGCGGCCGGGCCGAATTCCGGCAGACCATGCTGCAGCTCGCAGCTACCAGAGCCGTCCATTGGCTCAGCAACGAGGGGCACATGGTCATCTACCAGGAGGACGGCTCAAGCGTGGTCCCGGAAGTGGACCCGCAGCGGATCATGGGCAAGTTCCTGCTCACACACAACGGCACCCCTGTGGCCATCACCGGACCCCACGGCCAAAGCCTCGAGTGGCTCTGAGCCGGCGGCCGTAAGCCAGCCGGGCCGGGCGTCGTCCGGATGCCCTGCTATTTCTGGATGCACTGCCCGGACGATACGGGGGCGCTGAGCGCCGGAGCCTGGGATGCGACCGGGTTGAGGTCGTCCATGGTGATGGCGAAGCCCAGTTCGGCGTCGGATGTAGCCTTGGCAAAAATGACACCGGCCACCAGGCCCTCCGTGGTCAGCAGCGGCCCGCCCGAATTGCCGGGCTGGATGTCGCCGGCGAGGCGGTAGATCTCCTCGGGTGCCGGGCTGTTGCCGTAGATGTCTGGAACCAGGACGGTGGTGATGTCCTGCACGGTGGCCGGTTTGGACTGGAACGGACCGCCGTGCGGATAGCCGGCGAAAGCAGCCGGGCTGCCGTTGGGCAGGTCAGGGCTCAGGGCCAGCGGTTCGGCGGGCAGTCCGTCCACCGCAAGGACGGCGAGATCGTGCCTGGTGTCAAAGTAGACCACGCGTCCCGGCATGGCGCTGCCGCCGGGAACCTCCACCACGGGCTGCGACACGCCCGCCACGACGTGGGCATTCGTCACAACCCGGCCGGGTGACACGACGAAGCCGGTTCCGGTCTGGTTCTGGCCGCATTCGAAGGCGGTACCGGCGATTTTCAGCACCGATTCGGCGGCGCGGTTCAGGGCCGGCGTGTCAGTGCTGGCGTTGGGAACCGCCACCGGCTGCCCCTGGTCGAGGCCTTCCAGGAGGGTGGGGATGCCGTTGCCGATTACCGTGGAACGCAGCTGGGCCATGGTGGCCTTTACCGGCGTGGGCGTCAGCCCGTCGATGAACCGGATCACCTTCGACTCGGCCAGCTGCTGGGACACCAGCGGGACACCGAGGGAACTGACGCTGAAGGCGAGCATGGACATGACCAGCGCCGAGACTGCAACGTTCACTGCACCGCCCACCAGCCGGTCCGCGGCGCGCAACGGCCTGATCCGCACGGCGCCGCGGATTTTGCGGCCGATCATGGTGCCCGTTCCGTGCCCCACGGCCATCAGGACGACGGCGGCCGCCACAATGGCGGTCAGCCTCCACCCGGAGTCATCTACGAAGCCGCTGACGAGGGGAACGGCAAAAAAGGCGGCCACGGCGCCGGCGGCGAAGCCGGCAATTCCGCCCAATGTCACCAGGAACCCGTTACGCAGGCCATAGCCCAGGTACGACAGCAGGGCCAGGATCAATACCAGGTCCAGAACAGTCAAGCCAAACACCAAGGCTCCTTATAAACGATTGAAACCCAATTCTAGTGGTGCCGGCTGACATTATTCTGTGGATCCCCGCCGGCCCGGATTCCGCTCCCGCATTACTCCGGACAGGGTCCGGACACGGCCCGGAAGAATGCTCCGCCGGTTGCCCCGCACGGCTCCAATCGGCATCCTGGCCGGTGCTTCAGGGCGTTTCAGCTGCCAAGTACGTCACAGAACCTTGAAAATTCTGAAACAATGGCACAAGCGCCACAGCCGACACTTTTTATTCAGGAGATTTCATGGACATCGAGGTACTGCGCCGAGCACCCCTTTTCGCCACGCTCGACGACGAAGCATTCCGTCTGCTGACGGACGAGCTGACCGAGGTGGACCTTTCCCGCGGGGCTTCAGTTTTCCGCGAGGGCGACCAGGGTGACCAGCTCTACTTCATCGTCTCCGGCAAGGTGAAGCTGGGACGCACGTCCCCGGACGGCAGGGAATCCCTCCTGGCCATCCTCGGCCCGGGCGAACTCTTCGGCGAAATGGCCCTCTTCGACCCGAGCCCGCGTACCGCAACTGCCACGGCCGTCTCCGAAACCCGCCTGGCCGGGCTGAAGAACGAGAGCCTCAACACGCTGCTCCGCACGCGTCCCGAGGTTTCAGCCCAGCTGCTGCAGGCCCTGGCCCGCCGCCTGCGCCGCACCAACGACTCCCTCTCGGACCTGGTGTTCTCGGACGTCCCCGGCCGCGTGGCCAAGGCGCTCCTGGACCTGGCAGACCGCTTCGGCCGCCCCGCCACGGACGGCGTCCTGGTGGCACACGAGCTCACCCAGGAAGAATTGGCCCAGCTGGTGGGCGCCTCCCGCGAGACCGTCAACAAGGCACTGGCCGAGTTCGTCCAGCGCGGCTGGCTCCGCCTCGAAGCCCGCGCCGTGGTGATCCTGGACATGCAGCGACTCCGCCAGCGCTCACGCTAGATCGCATTTTAGAAGTAAGCAGAAGGCCGGCCCGAGGAATCGGGCCGGCCTTCTGCTTTAACCGTGCCCGGTGGTCGAGCCGTCGAGACCCGGTGGTCGAGCCCGTCGAGACCCGGTGGTCGAGCCCGTCGAGACCCGGCTTTGTCCACATAGACGCCTTCCACCCTTACTGGGCGCAGAAAGGCGAGCAGAATCAGCTCATGCCATTCGCCTATATGCTCCGCTGCTCGGACGGCTCCTACTACGTGGGCAGCACGCAGAATCTGGAAATACGCCTGGCGCAACATCAGACAGGTGACGGCGCTGCCTATACACGTCGTCGTCGGCCGGTGGAACTCGTCTGGCTCGAGGAGTTCACTCGCGTCGAACAGCTTTTGCGCGGGAGAAACAGGTCCAAGGATGGGGCCGTGCCAAGCGGGAAGCCCTCATCGCGGGACGTTATAGCGAGTTGCCGCGGCTCGCTGCCTCCCGCGGCACTCGAAAGACGCAGTAGGGTCCCAACAGGCTCAACCACCGAGGCCGGCACCCACAGGCCGGGTCTCGACAGGCTCGACCACGGATCGCGGGTTCAGCGCTCGCGCTGGGGGTCTCCGGCTACCGTCTTGGCGGCCTCGACTTCGAGCATGAGTTTGCCGTCCTCCTCCACGAGACGCGGCTGGTACACGTGGGCCTTGCGCTTGTAGCTCAGGTAGGCGATGCAGCCATTGGCCGCGGCCATCTTTTCAAGCATGATCTCCGAACCGGGCACCAGGAGCTGGCCGAGGGTGAAGCCTGCGGTGTTCTCCACGCCAACTTCGTCGCCCAGCGCGGTGGTGTCCCGATCGGCGATGACCTGGGCGGCGTTAACCCATCGGCCCCAAACACCCTTGCTTTCCAGGAGCGTTGGCTGCTGGTTCATCGGCACAGTGGCCGCAAAGTAGCGCGTGTCGAAACGGTGGTGCGCGAAGTCCGGGCTGCGCCAGTTGACCAGGGGTTTGAGGAGGTCGGTCCGCACCGAGAGCCCGCGTTTGGCCAGGACCTCAATGAAGGATTTCTCCTGGTTGGCCACCAGTTCGCGGGCCCGCATCCACTCCGGGGTGGACGTGCCCTCCACGGTGCTGGCGAGGTCCGGGCCCGCAAGGAGCACCCCGGTTTCCTCAAACAGCTCACGGATGGCGCCCACCACGTGCCGGCGCGCCAGCCCGACGTCGTCCGTCCCCATCTGCTCGGCCCAATGCTGGGGCGAGGGGCCCAGCCAGCCCAGCGCGTCGTCGTCGGACGCGTCCAGGGAACCTCCCGGGAACGCGAGGACCCCCAGCGGCGAGGAACCCGGACGGTAGCCGAGCCAGGTCTCCAGGCCGGTGGGGGAATCGCGCAGCAGGACGACGGACGAGGCGAGGCGGGCAGCGCGGGGCGTCCGCTCGCCGTGGTCGAGCCAGCTTTGTGCCGCCCCTTCAAGATCGGGGGGCAGGACAAACAGGCGTCGGGCGAGTTGAGGCAAAGAGGTGACCGGTCCTTAGCTGAATTCAGCGATCAGTTCGACTTCTACGGGAGAGTCGAGCGGCAGGACTGAAACCCCGACGGCGGAGCGGGCGTGCTGGCCCGCGTCGCCCAGGACGCGTCCCAGCAGGTCGGACGCACCGTTGATGACACCCGGCTGGCCGGTGAAGGACGGGTCCGAAGCCACGAAGCCCACTACCTTCACGATCCTCGTGATGCGGTCAAGGTCACCGATGACGCTCTTGACGGCAGCCAGGGCGTTGACGGCGCACACGGCAGCGAACCGCTGGGCGTCCTCCGGGGACACCGTGGGCTCGTCGGCGTACCCTTCGGTGCCGGTGGACACTTTGCCCGTAGCTTCGAGTTTGCCGTTAATAAACGGCAGCTGCCCCGAGGTGTAAACGTGGTTGCCGGAGATGATTGCCGGCACGTAGCTGGCCACGGGTGCGGCCACCTCGGGAAGGGTCAGCCCGAGCTCGGCGAGGCGCTGCTCAACGGCTGAAATCGGCGCGGTTTCCGCGCCGGACGTGGTGTCTGCGGGGGTGCTCACGGCTACTGCTTCTCCCTCTTGAGGTAGGCAACAAGTCCGTTGCCGTCCGGTCCGGTGACTACCTGGACGAGCTCCCAGCCGTCCTCTCCCCACTGGTCCAGGATCTGCTTGGTGGCGTGAATAATGAGCGGAATCGTCGCGTACTCCCATTTGGTCATGAAAGAAAGACTAGTCCTTGCCGGTAAAGTGGAAAACATGGTGACTCGTAGGAACCCCATTTTCGACACAGCCACTACCCTCGGAAAGATTTTAGGTTTCCTTGGCGTGAGCGCTATTTGCGGTGTCCTGGTGGCCGGCCTGCTGGTCCCCGCTGCCGCCGTCTCGGGCAGCGCGGCAAGCGGTTCGATCGAGTTTTTCGACACCCTGCCGGCGGAGCTGAAGGTGGACCCGCCCAGCCAGTCGACAAAGATCCTGGCCGCGGACGGCAGCCTCATCGCCAACCTGTATGAAGAGAACCGGACCAAGGTTTCCCTGGACCAGATCTCGCCCTTCATGAAGGAAGCTGTCATCGCCGTTGAGGACAGCCGGTTCTACGACCACGGCGGCGTGGACACCACCGGTATCCTCCGGGCCCTGGTGAGCACAGCCCGCGGCAACAAGCAGGGTGCCTCCACCATCACCCAGCAGTACGTCAACAACGTCCTCAACGCCAACCTCGCCGCCGAGGGCAACGAGGACCAGATCAAGCTCAACGGCGTGAACAAGGGCGTGGGCGACAAGCTCCGCGAAATGAAGCTCGCCATCGCCTTGGAGAAGGAATTCACCAAGGAGCAGATCCTTGAGGGCTACCTCAACATCGTGTTCTTCAACCGCGACGCCTACGGCATTGAAGCCGCATCGAAGCTCTTCTTCAGTACCACCGCCAAGGACCTGACGCTTCCGCAGGCCGCCCTCCTCGCCGGCCTCGTCAACAGCCCTTCTGCTTTTGACCCCATCAGCAACCCCGAGAACTCCAAGCAGCGCCGCGACCTGGTCCTGAGCCTGATGTTGAGCCAGCACAAAATTACCCAGGCAGAGCATGACGCCGCCGTTGCCACCCCGGTGGAACCGAAGGTCACACCAGCACGCCAGGGTTGCGCCTACGCCTCCACGGCACCGTATTTCTGCGACTACGTGCTGCACCTGCTGCTGAACAACCCGGCCTACGGTGCGGACGCCCAGGAACGCATCAACAACGTCTTCCGTGGCGGCCTGACCATCACCACCACCCTTGATCCCAACGCCCAGAATGTCGCCCAGGCCGAGTCCGATGCGGCGGCCGGCGCCAACCCGGACAAGTGGGGCTCTGCCATCGTCTCGGTGCAGCCGAACACCGGCAAGATCATCAACATGGCCCAGAACACCTCGTTCCTGCCCGCGGACGGCAAGTTTGATTCCCAGGTGAACTTCAACGTGGACAAGCTGGACAAGGACGGCAACGACCTCAACGGCATGGGCGGGTTCCAGCCCGGCTCTACGATGAAGCCGTTCACGTTCGCGGAATGGCTCAACGAGGGCAAGTCCATGAACACGAACATCAACGCGTCCGTGCGGAAGTATCCGCAGAACTTCCCCTGGAAGAACACCTGCCCGGACCCCACCGTCGGCTGGTATGACGCCAGGATTCCAGGCAGCTTTGACCTGCAGAACTCGGACGAGGGCTACTACAGGAGCATGACGGTCCTGTACGGCCTGATGAACTCCATCAACACGGCCACGTTCGCCTCCGCGGCCCAGGTTGACCTCTGCGGCATCCAGAAGATCGTGGACGCCGTGGGCATCCACGGCGGCCTGCCCACGGCTGAAGATCCCAACCCCCAGGTCAAGATGACCACCCTGGGCAACCTGATTGGTTCCACCCAGACGGCCCCGCTGACCATGGCCTCCGCGTTTGCCACGTTCGCCAACGACGGCAAGTACTGCGAGCCCATCGCCATCACCTCCGTGACGGACCAGACCGGCGCCCAGCTTCCCGCGCAGTCCTCCAACTGCAAGGACGCCGTCAAACCCGAAGTGGCCCGCGGCGTTGCCTACGCCATGCAGGAAGTCCTGAACGGGGGCTCCGGTTCCCTGATCGTTCCCCGCCTGTCGACCAAGACCAACTTCCCGGTGGCCGCGAAGACCGGCACCAACGACACCAACGGCTCCACCTGGGTGGTGGGCTACACCACCGGCCTGGCCACGGCCGCCTGGTTCGGCGACCCGCTGGGTGACCAGCTCCGCCCGGGCCGGAACCTGACCGTGAACGGCAAGTTCTACCCGGCCATCGACGGCTACATGATCGCCGGACCCATGTTCTCCAAGTACATGGCCCAGGTCGCCCCGGCCTACGGCACCACCCCGTTCACGGCCCCGCCCACCAACATGGTGAACGGCACACCGGCCAAGACGACGCCCACTTCGCCGGCCACGACGGCCCCCGCGCCGCAGCCGTCCAGCCAGCCATCCACCGACCCTGCACCCGGCAACAGCGACAAGAAGGGCTAGCTACCGATGGCAGTCAGCCCTGCAGTGGCCAGCCGCGTCCGGAACATCGGGCGCGGCTTCGCCGTCACCACTGCCGCCGGAGCCGCGGCCGGACTTGCCGCCGTCGGATACGGGTTGTGGGAGAAGAACCAGTTTGTCCTGCGCGAGGAAACCCTGCCCATCCTCCCTGCCGGCCAGCAGCCGTTCACCATCCTGCACCTGAGCGACATCCACTTTGTTCCCGGCCAGGACACCAAGGCGGCGTGGCTGCAGTCCCTGGCCTCGCTGAAGCCGGACCTCGTGGTCAACACCGGGGACAACCTCAGCCACGTCAAGGCCATTGACCCGCTGCTGGCGGCGCTCCGGCCGCTGCTGGAATTTCCCGGCGTCTTTGTCCCCGGCTCCAACGACTACTACGGACCCAGCTTCAAGAATCCGGCGACGTACCTGCTGGGCCCGTCCAAACTGAAGCGTGAAGCCACCGAACTGGACTGGCCGCGGCTGCGTGCCGGCTTCGGCATGGGCGGCTGGGTGGACCTGACCAACCGCAACCAGTCGTTGGTCCTGCGCGGGATGCGGTTCGACTTCTCCGGCGTGGACGATCCGCACCTGAACCGTGAACGCTACGCGGGCTGGCCGCGCGGAACCAGGGGCCAGGACGAGAACCCGCACCTCCGCGTGGCCGTCATCCACGCCCCCTACCAGCGGGTCCTGGACCACTTCACCGAAGACGGCGCGGACCTGCTCCTGGCCGGACACACCCACGGCGGACAACTCTGCATCCCCGGCTACGGGGCCCTGATTTCCAACTGCGACCTCCCAACGTGGCGGGCCAAGGGCCTCAACAACTGGGAGAGCAACGGATCCACGACGCCGGTCAACGTCTCAGGCGGCATCGGCACCTCCCGCTTCGCCCCCATCAGGATCGCCTGCAAGCCCGAAGCCGTCCTGCTGACGCTCACCGCCCGCGAATAGGCTTCCCCGCCCCTCCCGCTCATTGCGGATCGCGATAACTGGACAATCACGCCCGGTGCCGCGGAATGCTGTGAATCGAATCACCCCATGGCATAAGGTAGTTGCTACGGGAAACTACCTTCGTTTTAGAGCTTGAGAAGCGGGCATGGCCAAGCAGACTTCATTTTTCAGATCCATCAGCCGTCTTTATCCTCACGTCAGGCCGATCATCCCCCGGCTTATCATGGGGCTCCTCTGTGCACTCTTTGCCAGCGTTGTGGCGCTGACCATCCCCCAGGTGCTCCGGGTCCTGATCAATGACTCGCTCCAGGCCGGCGGCGCCCCGGACTCCGTCTGGGTTGCCGCCATCATTATCCTGGTCCTCGGCATCGCCGAGGCGGTGCTCGTGGCCCTCCGCCGGCAGTTTGTCATCAACCCGGCCACCACCGTGGAAACCCGGATGCGGGTCTCCCTGTACGGGCACCTCCAGGACCTGACCGTGTCCTTCCACGACCGGTGGGGGTCCGGCCAGCTGCTCTCCCGTGCCATGACCGACCTGAATTTCCTGCGCCGCTGGATGGCCTTCGGTGCCATCATGCTGGTGGTCACCACCCTCACCGTGGTCATCGGCATCGCAGTCATGTTCTCGATGAGCTGGCAGCTGGCCCTGATCTTCCTGGCCGCGGCGGTACCCATCATGGCGTACGGCTTCCGGTTCCGGACCCGCTTCAGCAAGGTGGCCCGGCGCAGCCAGGACCAGGCCGGCGACCTCGCCACCACCGTGGAGGAATCGGTCCACGGCATCCGCGTCCTGAAGGCGTTCGGCCGCAGCCGCGAGGCCCTGGAGAGCTTCAATGAGCAGGCCGAGGAACTTCGCCAGACAGAGATCTCCAAAGCCCGGCACCAGGCCACGTTCACCATGGTGGTCACCCTGCTGCCCGAGCTCGCCCTGGGCGCGGGGCTGGTGGTGGGCGTCATGCTGTGCGCCAGCGGCCAGCTGAGCATCGGCGCCCTGGTGGCCTTCTTCGCCACCGCCGCCGTCATCGCCTCGCCTGTGGAGTTCTCCGGCATGCTGCTGGCGATGGCACTGACCGCCAAGACCGCCGTCGACCGTCACTTCGAAGTCATGGACTCGGCCAACACCATCACCAGTCCCCCCGAGCCCCGCCGGCCCTCCCAGCTGCGCGGCACCCTGCGGTTCGACAACGCCACCTTTGCCTTCGAGGACGCACCGGACAAGCCCATCCTCAAGGAGATCAGCCTGGAGGTGCGGCCGGGCGAAACCATGGCCCTGGTGGGCATTACGGGAAGCGGCAAGAGCGCACTCATCCAGCTCGTCCCCCGGCTGTACGACGTCACGGACGGTTCCATCACCATCGACGGTGTGGACCTGCGCGAGTTCGACGTCGAGGAGCTCCGCCGGGTGGTGGGTGTCGCGTTCGAGGACACCACCCTGTTCTCCAATTCCGTCCGGGACAACGTGCTGCTCGGCGCGCAGGACAAGACCGAGGAAGCGTTGGACGAGGCCCTGGACGTAGCCCAGGCCCACTTCGCCTATTCACTTCCCGAGGGGGTGGAAACCCTGATCGGCGAAGAAGGCCTGAGCCTGTCCGGCGGGCAACGCCAGCGGATCGCCCTGGCGCGGGCCATCGCCGCCCGGCCCCGCGTCCTGGTGCTCGACGATCCGCTGTCCGCCCTGGACGTGCACACGGAGGAGCTCGTGGAAAACCGGCTCCGTTCGGTGCTGAAGGACACCACCACCCTGATCGTCGCGCACCGGCCGTCCACCGTGGCGCTGGCGGACCGCGTGGCCCTGCTCGAGGACGGGCACATCACCGCCGTCGGAACCCACACGGAACTGCTGGCGGAAAACCCGCACTACCGCTACGTCATCGCCAGCCTGGACCAGGAACCCCGGGACCTGGATTCGGAACTGTCGGAGCTTGAGGAAGCGGCCGACGCCGAGGCAAAGGAAACCATCCGATGAGCACCGCAACCTTCGGCACGGCCAACGAGGACAACGCCCACCTCAGCAAGAGCGACAGCAAAGCCGTACGACGGCGGTCGCTCGCCCTGCTGGGGTCCCTGATCCGTCCGGTGCGGCTCAGGTTCTGGCTGACCATCGCCACCGTGGTCCTGTCCCAGGCCGCGCGGGTGGCCGGGCCGGCGCTGATCGCCTTCGGCATCGACCACGCCCTACCGGCGCTGCAGGCAGGCGACAACCTCCCGCTGGTGCTCACCGGAGTCGGCTACCTGGCGGCAGCCGTCGCCACGGCCGGGCTGACGGCCCTTTACGTCACCTCCACCGCCCGGCTAAGCCAGGCGATGCTCCTGGACCTCCGGGTGCGGGTCTTCCGGCACACGCAGCGCCTAAGCCTCGAATTCCACGAAAAGTACACCTCGGGCCGGATCATCGCGCGGCAGACCTCGGACCTGGAGGCGTTGCGCGAACTCCTCGATTCGGGCGTAAGTTCCCTGGCCTCGGGCATGCTCTTTATGGTCTTCACCGCCGTCACGGTGTTCGCACTGGACTGGCGGAGCGGGCTGATTGTGCTGGCCGCCGGTGTGCCGATGTACTTCCTCTCGCGCTGGTACCAGAAGCATTCGCAGATCGCGTTCCGTGAATCCCGGGTGGTGTCGGCCCGGCTGATCGTGCACTTCGTGGAGACCATGACCGGGATCCGCGCCGTGAAGGCCTTCCGCAAGGAACGCGAAAACGCTGACCAGTACGGCCAGCTCTCCGAGGACTACCGGCGGGTCACCGTCCGCTCCATCAACCTCAACGGCATCTTCCAGCCCGGCCTGGTGCTGATCGGCAACATCTGCGTGGCGGCGGTCCTGCTGTTCGGCGGGTTCCGGGTCCTGGGCGGAGACCTCGCCGTGGGTGTGCTCCTGGCCCTTATCCTGTCCACCAAGCGCTTTTTCCAGCCGGTGGACCAGATGGCCATGTTCTACAACTCCTTCCAGAGCGCCCAGGCTGCCCTGGAGAAGGTGTCCGGCCTGCTGGAGGAGATTCCCACCGTCCGTCCGCCCAAGAACGCGGTGGCGCTGCGGGACGCCAGGGGCACGGTCGACTTCACGGGTGTGGAGTTCCGCTATGGCGACGGCCCCGTGGTCATCCCCACCATGGACCTGCACATCCCCGCCGGCCAGACAGTGGCACTGGTGGGCCAGACGGGTGCCGGCAAGTCCACCCTGGCCAAGCTGATCGCCCGTTTCTACGACGTCTCCGCCGGTTCACTCACCCTGGACGGCGTGGACCTCCGCAGCCTCAGCACCACGGACCTGCGCCGGAACATCGTGATGGTCACCCAGGAGGCATTCCTGTTCAGCGGCTCCGTGGCGGACAACATCGCCCTGGGCCGGCCCGAGGCCTCCCGCGAGGAGATCGAAGAAGCTGCCAAGGCCGTCGGAGCCCACGAGTTCATTACTGAGCTGCCCGAAGGCTACGACACCGACGTCAACAAGCGCGGCGGCCGCGTCTCCTCCGGCCAGCGCCAGCTCATCAGCTTCGCCCGGGCGTTCCTGGCCCGGCCGGCGGTGCTGATCCTGGACGAGGCCACCTCCTCGCTGGACATCCCGTCCGAGCGGCTTGTCCAGAACGGACTGGCGCGGCTCCTGCAGGCAACGGCCGACGCCGGCAGTGGAGCAGGTGCCCCGGGTTCCGCTGCGGCAGGTGGCGGCCGCACGGCGCTGATCATCGCGCACCGGCTCTCCACCGTTGAAACTGCCGACCGCGTGCTGGTGGTCCACGACGGCCGCGTGGTCGAGGACGGCACCCCGGCGGACCTGATCGGCGGCGGCGGGCGGTTCGCCGAACTGCACGGCGCTTGGAAGGACTCCCTGGTCTGAGCTGCCTTCGGCGCGAACGTACAGTTGAGGCCTCGGTTGCCGGGCCTCAACTGTACGTTCGCGCCATGCGGTGCGCGGGCATTCGGGTGGTCACTGCTGGGATAGCCTGAACCCCATGGCAGATGAGATGGAAAACGGCGCAACTGAACTCCCCGCGGAGCCGTTGTCCGAGCGCGTCGCGGAGGTGCTGCGCGAGAGGATCATCTCCGGCCAGCTCCCGGCCGGCGGAAAGCTCAACGAACGGGAACTTGCCGCAGACCTGGAAGTGTCCCGCATTCCCCTGCGCGAAGCACTGCCGCTGCTGGAGGCCGAGGGCTTCATCTCCACGGAGCCGCGCCGTGGCGCCGTCGTCCATTCCTTCACGTACCGTGACGCCCAGGAGGTCTTTGACCTCCGGCTCCAGCTCGAACCCCTGGCCGCGTCATTCGCCGCGCGGCGGGTAGCCGAAGGCGCCGACCCGGCCGCCCTCCTGGAGGCCCTGGAATCTGCCCGCACCGGCGTGACCGGGGCCCACGCATCAGGCCGCAACTCGGACCTGCACGAGGAAATCGTCAAGCTCGCGGACCACCACCTGCTCCGGCGTATGACAGGCCTGATGAACGGACGCGTGCGCTGGCTCTTCCGCCTGACGCCGGAGCGTGACACCCCAAAGATGTGGCAGGAGCATGCCGAACTGGTGCAGGCCATCGCCGCAGGCCAGCCCGCCCTGGCCGCCGCCCTGGCCTCCGCGCACGTGGAGCGGGGCCGCCACGATTCGTTGCCGGTCCTGGCAGAGCGCCTCCCCGCCAGCGCGGACGCCTCCGCACGACGCCGCCGGCGCGGCCGCTGAGAGGATAGCCCGCAGCCCGATTTCGCATCCGGACCCCGGATCGGCTATTCTTGTAAAGTTGCTTTTGCAGCGGATCGGGATGTAGCGCAGCTTGGTAGCGCGCTTCGTTCGGGACGAAGAGGTCGCAGGTTCAAATCCTGTCATCCCGACCAAACAAAGAGGGTCTCCCCCAGGGGAGGCCCTCTTTTGTGCTTCCACATGACAGCAAATTGCCGCCGCTTGTCACAAATATTGGGACTGCGCGAGTCGCCCCATCAAAGCCGACCAAGCGGGAAGATAACATTTTGGCAACGGTCACGCCGTAATCCGGGCAAAGGAATGGCCCCGGACCATGGTTCGCATGATCCGGGGCCTCGCCTCCTTTGGTGAGGAGTGATTACATCGGGTCTGGCCAGTTGCCAACGTACGTGGTGTAAGTGGTGTCACTGTCCTTGGTGTCCTTGACTTTCTTGGACATCGGATCGGGCCAGTTACCTACTGCTACAGATACACCGGTGGTATCAGCGATGGAACCTGCAGACAGGACGGCCGGAGCCGCCGCAGAAAACGCCAGGGCCCCAGCCAGAACGGCTGCGGCTGCAATCTTCTTCAACATATAAGTTCCTCAATACGAGTCGGATTCGTTACAAAGTCAGCACTGTCCTTGTTGACATACATTGTAAAATGTTTTCCACAGGGACTGTCAAGCATTGAGTACAAAGACTGTCCGGAATTAGGAGGAAATCCCGTGGGCAACGGATTCGGGGAGAAGCTCCGGGCGGAGCGTCTCGAACGTGGGCTGACACAGGCTGAACTGGGCAAGGACCTGTATTCCCCCAGCTATATCTCCCTTCTTGAGACCGGCCGGAGGGAACCCACCGCCGAAGTCATCGAGGAGCTGGCCCGAAGGCTGGAACTGGCGCCCAAGGCGTTGGAAGCCTGGAGCCAACCCATCTCGGTCAGCGACGCCGAGTACGTCCTCGCCGGACTCTACGCACGCCAGGCCTGGGACCTTCGGGATTACCCGCTCGCCGCCACACACGCTGCCACGGCCGCGCAGATAGCCCTTGAGGGCAAAAACACCAGCGCCTGGTGGAACATGACCTACATGCAGGCCGAGTGCCTGATCAAGCAGGGCAACTGGCAGGAATGCCAGAAGATCATGCAGCACCTGCTGGAGCACCCCATGGCCACCGAGTCAGTGGGCCTGGGCGTGCGCGCCCGCCAGATGCTCGCCGGCATCTGCCAGGGGCAGGGCCAGCTGAGCACCGCCGTGGACCACGCCATGGAGGCCGTGAAGCTCTGCGCGAAGCTGCCCAAGGGATCCACCCTGATCATCGGCGCCCACCGGGCCCTGATCGGAGCCCTGGCCGAGAGCGGACGGCTGGACGAGGCCTGGAAGTTCTGCCAGGACATGAACGACCAGGTGGACGAGCACTCGATGTCCCAGCTCGCAGGCGAGGTGGCCTGGGTGATCGGCAACGTGGCGTTTATGCGGCATGACTACGCCGAGGGCATCAAGTACCACGAGCGCGCCGCCAGGATGCTCTCCCCCGCCAACGACATCGAACTCTGGGCGCGGTTCAACAAGGCTTCCGCCGCGGTGCGCCTCTCCTCCGGGATCGTGGAGCCGGAAACGCTGTCCTCCATTGAACGTGCCGAATTGGCCCTGTCCATCGTGGGCGGCAACAAAACAGACCAGCTGGAAGTGGCCTTCATCCGCGCCCGCTGGCTCTACCTCACCGGCGACATCGTGGCCGCCATCAACAAGCTCCAAGAGATCCACGCAGAATCAGACGCCCTGGCCAAGCACACCGCCGGCGAGGTCTCCCTGCTCCTGGGCAAGTCACTGAAAGCAGCCGGCGAGTCCGAGGAAGCCCTGGTCTACCTGGAGGAAGCGCAGAAAGCCTTCAGCGCGGCCGGCGCCTCGGACCGCGTCCAGCAGGCACTCGATGCGGTGCTGGAGATCAGGCTGGCGCAGCAGCGGGCCGCGAAAGCCAGCAAGGCCCAGGCCAGCTAGCCAAAGGCCCGTTAAACAGCGGCGGGCCCGGCCGGAGCCGGGCCCACCGCCAACGCTCTAGGCGAAGGTCCGGCCTGTGAGCTTCTCATAGGCCTCGACGTAGCGGCTGCGGGTGCGGTCAACAACGTCTGCCGGCAGCGCGGGCGGGGGCACGTCCGAGGCGCGGTCCCAGCCCGATTCGGCTGACGTGAGCCAGTCCCGGACGTACTGCTTGTCATAGGACGGCTGCGCCTGGCCGGGCTGGTATGTGGCCGCATCCCAGAAGCGGGAGGAATCCGGGGTGAGGACCTCGTCACCGAGGACGATGCCTCCGGACACGACGTCGTAGCCAAACTCCACCTTCGTGTCAGCCAGGATGATGCCGCGTTCGCGGGCGATCTCCTCCGCGGCGGTGTAGATCTTCAGGGTCAGCTCGCTCAGCCGGCCCGCGATGTCATCGCCCACCATGCCAACAACGGCGTCGTAGGTGATGTTGGCATCGTGTTCGCCCACCTCGGCCTTGGCCGACGGCGTGAAGATGGCGTGCTCCAGGCGCGACCCGTCCACCAGGCCCTCCGGCAGCGGGATGGCGCACACCGTGCCGGACGCCTTGTACTCCAGCAGCCCGGACCCGGTGAGGTAGCCGCGGGCGATGCATTCCACCGGGAACATATCCAGCTTCTTGCAGATCATGGCGCGGCCCTCCACCGCAGCGGGAACCCCGCCTTCCACGGTGGACGCCAGCACGTGGTGCTCCACGCCCAGCTGGTCGAACCACCACAGGCTGAGCTGGGTGAGAATCCGGCCCTTGTCCGGGATCTCGCTGGTCAGGACGTGGTCATAGGCGCTGATGCGGTCGCTGGCCACCACCAGGACGCAGTCCTGGCCCACCTGTTCGCGGATGGACTCATCGGTGGGCTCGTAGAGGTCACGGACCTTGCCGGAGTAGACGTGCGTCCATCCCGGCAGATCCAGGGTGGCCGTGCTCAGGCCGCGCTTCTGGTCCGCTTCCTGCGGGGAATTCTCGGTCATGCTATGCCTTCGCCTTCGTCACGGGCAGGGATCCGGTGGCGCTGGACGACACCTTGATCTCGCCGCGGGCGGCCTTGCGGCCGATGTCCGTCCGGAACTGGGAGCCTTCCAGCTGAACCAGTTCCACGCCGTCGTACGCCCTCTCACGGGCCTCCACGAGGTCGCTGCCGAGTGCAACCACGGCGAGCACGCGGCCGCCTGCGGAGACCACCTTGCCTTCGTCGTCGAACGTGGTGCCCGCGTGGATCACGTGTACGCCGTCGAGCTCGTCCACCTTCTTCAGTCCCCGGATGCGGTCGCCGGTGCGGGGCGTGTCCGGGTAGTTCTCGGAGGCCACAACGACGGCGACAGCGGTGTCCTTGGACCAGCGCAGCTCTTCCGCGTTGTCCAGTTCGCCCTTGGCGGCTGCCAGCAGCAGCGCGCCGAGGGGGGTCTTGAGCCGGGCCAGGACGGCCTGCGTTTCGGGATCGCCGAAGCGGACGTTGAATTCGATGACGCGGGTTCCGCGGGACGTCAGGGCCAGGCCCACAAACAGCACACCCACAAACGGGGTACCGCGGTGCGCCATCTCGTTGACCGTGGGCTGGGCCACGCGGTCGATGACTTCCTGCACCAGGCCTTCTGGTGCCCACTCCAGCGGGGTGTAAGCGCCCATGCCGCCGGTGTTGGGGCCCTCGTCGTTGTCGAAGATGCGCTTGAAGTCCTGCGCCGGGGACAGCGCCACTGTGTTGCGGCCGTCGCACAGGACAAAGAGGGAAACCTCGGGGCCGTCCAGGAATTCCTCGATCACCACGGTGCCGCCGGCGTCGAAGCAGGTCTGGGCATGCGCGAGGGCTTCGTCGCGGTTCTTGGTGACCACCACGCCCTTGCCGGCGGCGAGGCCGTCGTCCTTCACCACGTAGGGTGCGCCGAAGGTGTCCAGGGCGGACGCTGCTTCCTCGGCATTCGTTGCCACCATGGCCATCGCAGTAGGCACACCGGCCTCAGCCATGATCTCCTTGGCGAACGCTTTGGAGGCCTCCAGCTGGGCTGCGGCCTTGCTGGGACCGAACACCGGAATGCCGGCTTCCCTGACGGCGTCGGACACGCCGGCGGCGAGTGGCGCTTCGGGGCCCACCACCACCAGGTCGACGGCCAGCTTGATTGCCAGGGCCGCGACGGCGTCTGGATCATTACCGTTGATGTTGTGGGTGGGGACCAGCTTGCTGATGCCGGCGTTGCCGGGAGCTGCGTGGACCTCGGACACGTTGGGGTCGGCGAGCAGGGAGCGGACAATGGCGTGTTCGCGGCCTCCGGGGCCGATGACGAGTACCTTCACAATCTTCAAGGGTACTTTGTGAACCCGGCTGGCTCCTAAGCTGTCTCGGCCCCCGGCCGCCCCCGGAACAATCCCCCAGGCCGTCCGCTACGAACCAGTGGCATGAAGAAGCTGATGAAGTGGCTCAAGGGTCCAACCGCCATGGCCGCGCTGGCCGGTGTGGTGGCGGCCGCCGTCGTGCTTGCCGTCGCAGAACTGATCGGTGCGTTCTTTACGGCGCGGGCCACCCCGGTGATCGCCTTGGGGTCGACGTTCATCGACTTCACGCCGCCGTGGATGAAGGACTTCGCCATCGCCACGTTCGGCACCAATGACAAGGCTGCGCTGTTTGTCGGGATGGGCCTGACCATCTCCCTGCTCGCCTGCGTGCTGGGTGTGGTGGCTTTCCGCAGGTGGGCCCTCGGCGTGGCCGGGGTGCTGCTGATGGGGACGGTGATCGTGGCCAGCGTGGTCACACGGGCAAGCGTCAAGCCCCTGGATGCCATCCCCACCGTCCTCGGAACGCTGGCCGGACTGGTGGTGCTTCGCCTCCTGATAGCTCCGCTGTGGCGGACCAGGGCCTGGCCCGATGCCCCGGCAGACACCGCGGCAAAGGAACCGGAGCGTCCCGCCACAAGCCGACGCAGGTTCTTCGCCGCGGCGGGGATCACCGCGGCGGCCGCAGGAATCGCAGCCACCGGCGGCCGGCTCCTCAGCGCCGCCCGCAGCAACATCGCGCAGGCCCGCGAATCCCTCACACTGCCCTCGCCGGTTAAGGCTGCTGCGGCAGTGCCTGGCGGCGTCCAGTCACCCGTGGCCGGCGTGACCCCCTGGGTCACCGCCAACGGCGACTTCTACCGGATTGACACGGCCCTCAGCGTTCCGGAAATCAACGCCGACGACTGGGAACTCCGGGTCCATGGCCTGGTCGAGGAGGAAGTCCGCCTCACGTTCCAGGACCTGCTCGACGCCGACCTCATCGAATCGCACGTCACGCTCACCTGTGTCTCCAATCCTGTGGGCGGAAACCTCGCCGGCAACGCCAAATGGCTGGGGCTGCCCATCCGCGAAGTCCTTAAGCGGGCGCGCCCCAAGGACGGCGCGGACATGGTGCTCTCGACGTCGATCGACGGCTTCAGCGCCTCCACGCCGCTGGAGGTGCTGCAGGACGACCGCGACGCGATGCTGGCGATCGGCATGAACGGTGAGCCGCTGCCGCTGGAGCACGGCTATCCGGTGCGCATGGTGGTCCCGGGCCTGTACGGATTCGTTTCCGCCACCAAGTGGGTAGTGGACCTCGAGGTCACGCGTTTCGCCGACAGCAAGGCGTACTGGACGGAGCGTGGCTGGTCCGAGCGCGGCCCCATCAAGACCATGGCCCGGGTGGAGGTCCCCAAGTCGTTCGCCAAGGTTCCCGCCGGCCGGACGGCCATCGGAGGCACCGCCTGGGCCCAGACCCGCGGCATCACCAAGGTGGAGGTCCAGATCGACAACGCGGACTGGGCCGAGGCCACGCTGTCCGCCGAGGCCTCCGTCATCACGTGGCGGCAGTGGTCCTTCGAATGGGACGCCACCCCCGGCCCGCACTACATCAAAGTCCGCGCCACGGACGGCACCGGCGAGGTCCAGACGGACCAGCGCGCCGAGCCCGTACCCGACGGCGCGTCGGGCTGGCAGTCGGTCATGGTCACCGTGGAGTAGCCCGGCAATCCCCTGCCCGGCCCCTAGACTGGCACTATGCCGCACAACCCGCATGCCACCTTCACTGTGGACTCCGCCGTCGAACTGGCCGTCGTCGAACGAAGCGGCTTTGTGGAGTCCCGGCACATCGGCTCGGCTGTCCTCCTGGCGGCCGACGGCACCGTGGTGACCGAGCTTGGCGATGTCACCACCCCCATCTACGCACGGTCAGCGCTCAAGCCATTGCAGGCCCTGGCGTCCATGCAGGCCGGCGTCCCGCTGCGCGGCGCGCAGGTGGCGATTGCCTGCGCCAGCCACGTGGGGTCCCTGGACCACATGGACGTGGTGGAGGGGATGCTCAAGGCCGCGGGCGTCCGGGAGGACCAGCTCCAGTGCCCGGCCGCGTGGCCGCAGGACGAGACCGCCCGCAACTGGCTGGTCCGGTCCGAGCGCGGCAAGTCCAGGCTGGCCTTCAACTGCTCCGGAAAACACGCTGCGTTCCTGTGGGCCTGCACGGAGAACGGCTGGGACACGCACAGCTACCTCGAACCCAACCATCCGCTGCAGCAGCGCGTCCGCAGCGTCATCGAGGAGTACACCGGCGAACAGATCGCCCACCTGGGCATCGACGGCTGCGGGGCTCCGGTGGCCGCTGTCTCGCTGACCGGCCTTGCCCGCGCTTTTTCCCTGCTGGCCAAAGCACCCGGTGACAAGAACTCCAATGCCAGGGCCGCCACCGTTGCCACCTCCATGCTGGACTACCCGTGGGCCGTGCAGGGCCGGGGCGAGGCCAACACCATCGTGATGGACGAACTGGGGATCATCGCCAAGATCGGCGCGGAAGGCGTGCTGGTGATGGCCACCCCGCAGGGTGTTGCGGTGGCCCTCAAGATGCTGGACGGAAACCTGAGGGCCACCTCCCTGGTGGGCCTGACAATGCTCGCCGCGGCCGGGGCTGTAGACATCCCGGGCGTCTCCAGCGTCCTGGAAAAAGTAGTCGAACCCGTACTGGGCGGTGGCCGGCCCGTCGGCCGGATCCGGCTGGGGCCGGCCGTCTCGGCGCTCCTGGACTGACCCTTTTCCCAACCCCATTCTGAAGGAGGCCGTCCGTATGGCTGTAGCGCGCCGTCGTATTGGCATCGAAGAAGGCACAGCGGCACTGGCCGCATGGCGCGAAGGTGCGGCCACGCCGTCGGACGTTCCGGTCCCCCGCGCCGTCACCGCCACCGCCGTGCGGTACACGCTGGAGGAGGTCACGGCCCGGGCTCCGGGCAACTCGGTGGAAGTCCGGGTGCCGCCGTTCGGCGTCACCCAGTGCGTGGAAGGCCCGCGGCACACGCGCGGGACGCCACCCAATGTGATTGAGTGCGACGCCGCCACCTGGCTGGGCATGGTCACCGGACAGTTGAGCTGGGCAGACGCCGTCGCGGCGGGCCGGGTGGAGGCGTCCGGCCTGAGGGCGGATTTGTCCGCCCTCCTGCCGCTCTGACCCGTTGGCCTAGGGTGTTTCGATCGGAACCCGGTGCCGCCCGGTGGCTGGCGCCGTGGCAGGGTGCGGGACGGTGTCCTGGAGTTTGGTGGACAACGCGGCAACGACGGCAAATGCGAAAGCAGCCACCGCGATCAGCACCGACATTACCGCCACTGTGCCGTATCCGCTGCTCCGCGGATCCAGGAACGGGTAGGGGTACCAGTCCACGATGGGGCCGCGGACCAGGCTGTAGACCAGGTACAGCAGGGGAAACGCCAGCCACAGCAGCGAGGTCCTGATGGAGATCCGCGTCTTGGGCAGGTCCACAAGCCAGTCGATGACGATAATGGTGGGCACGGTGTAGTGCAGCACCACGTTGATCCACGGGATGGGGGTGTTCACGTCGATGTCGCTGAGCAGGAGGCTGTACGTGATTCCCGTGATGGTCATGTACACGGTGGCGGCCCCGCGGAGCAGTTCCAGCCAGCGTGGACTCTCCCCCTTCCAGGCAAACCAGCCGGCGATGCCCAGCGTGACGAAGGCGATGATGTTGGACTCGATGGTGAAGTAGCTGAAGTAGTTTCCGGCCTTGGCGCCCGGAACGTTCTGCATCAGGTGCAGGAACTGGAACAGCACTGCCACGAAACCCAGCAGCGCGAACCAAAAGCGGAAAAGTGCAAGTCCCCTGTTTGCGGTCATAAGCCGATCCTAGGCGAGGCTCCTGGCCCGTGACGCTGAAACGCGCAGGCCCCGCCCCGGTGTGTTCCGGGACGGGGCCTGCACGGTCGGGCGGTGGCTGGCTGGGGGCCGCCGCTAGTCGTGGACTGCGGGTGCAGTGCTCTCCTGCGCCGGGGCGGCGTGCGAGCCGGCAGGCCGGCTCATCTGGAAACCGGGGATGTCGCCCGGGTTGGGGCCGCCGCGGAACTTGGGGGACGGCTCCTGGCCGCCGCTGATCCGTTCCAGTTCCTGGTCCTCGAAGTCGTCCTCCACGCCGAGCATGATGGCGGAGTCATGGTTGGTGATCTCGCCGCGGAACGCCCGGACCATGACGCTGCGGTCGAACTGGCCTTCCCACTTGGAGACCACGAAAGTGGCGACGCAGTTGCCCAGCAGGTTGACCACCACGCGCATGGAGTCCATGAGCCGGTCAGCGCCGAGGAGGAGTGCGACGCCGGCCACCGGGAAGATGCCGAGGGCGGCGGCGGTGGCGGAGAGTGCCAGGAACGATGACCCGGGAACGCCGGCCATGCCCTTGGACGTCAGCAGCAGCACACCGAGTGCGGCCAGCTGCTGGCCGAGGTCCAGGTTGTGCCCGAAGGCCTGGGCCAGGAAGAGCAGCGAAATGGAAAGGTAGATCGCGGCGCCGTCGAGGTTGAAGGAGTAGCCCGTCGGGACCACGAGGCCCGTTGTTGCACGTGAGCAGCCGGCGTTGGTCAGCTTGGTCATGATGCGCGGCATCACGGCCTCCGTGGAGGCGGTGCCGAGGGCCAACAGGAACTCTTCACGGGTGTACTTCAGGAACTGCCACAGCGGAACCCGGGCGAAGCTCCAGGCCACGAGGAACAGCAGGGCGATGAAGACGATTGCCGCGCCGTAGCAGGCGGCGATGAGCTTCGCATACGTGCTGAGGGTTCCGAGCCCGTACTGGCCGATGATGAACGCCATGGCACCGAACGCACCGATCGGTGCCACCTTCATGATCCAGGACATGATCTTGAAGATGAGCTCCAGGATGGTGTCCATGAGGCTGATGACCGGCATGCAGCGCTCACGGCCGATGACCACGATGGCCGCACCGAAGAACACCGAGAAGAACAGGACCTGCAGGAGGCTGTTGTTCGCGAAAGCGCCGATGACGCTGGTGGGGATGATGTCCAGGATGAAGTGGGCCGCGTCCTTGGGCGGCGTCGTGCCGGTCTTCGCGGTCAGCGCTTCCTGGGAGAGGGTGTTGGGATCGATGTTCAGCCCGGCACCGGGCTGGACGATGTTGCCTACGATCAGGCCGAAGACCAGCGCGAAGAGCGTGGCCGCGGTGAAGTACAGAAGGGCTTTGACTCCGACCCTTCCGACCGCCTTGACGTCGCCTACGGCTGAGATGCCGGTGACGATCACCAGGAAAATCAGCGGCGCGATGATCATTTTGATGAGCTGGATGAAACCATCACCGAGCGGCCTCAGCTGCGAGCCGAGGTCCGGCCAGAAATGTCCGATAAGAACACCTGCCACGACGGCGATCAGAATTTGGAAGAAGAGCGACCTATACAGGGGCTTCTTCTTCTGCGGGGCCGAACTCGCCTTCAGCGCCGCGGAATCTGGGATCTTCATTGATCTGTACCTATCAATCGGGAACAGCCCCGGAGATCGGGGTCTGTTTCCAACGTAACCCCGGTCACATAATTCCGCAAGAGGAAAATCAATTTCCACATTGCGAAATAATCTGGATCCGTGGAGGCGCGCCAAAAGCCGCTGTGAATCCGGCCATCGGACAGGGGGAACCCCCGGGCGGGCGTCCGGATACGCAGCGGAAAGTCAGGGTGCTGCCGCTAGCCGCGGCCGATGAAGGGCATGCCCGCGGCGGTAATAACGACGGAACCCACGCTGGCCGACGCCGGCATGCCGGCCATCAGCAGGACGGCGCGGGCGGCGTCGTCCACGGGGAACATGGGCTCGACGCGGCGGCTGCCGTCGGCCTGGAGGGCTCCCGTGCCCACCCCGATGGTGTCCATGATGTCCGTGGCGGTGTTGCCAATGTCGATCTGGCCGCAGGTGATGCCAAAACCGCGGCCGTCCAATTCGATGCTCTTGGTCAGCCCGGTCATGGCATGTTTGGTCACGGCGTAGGCCACGGTCCGCGGCCGGGGTGAGTGCGCCGAAATGGAGCCGTTGTTGATGATCCGGCCGCCCTGCGGCTGCTGGGCTTTCATGGCCCGGACCGCGGCTGCAGCGCAGAGCATGGAGCCCGTGAGGTTCACGGCCACCGTGGCGTTCCAGTCGGCCAGGCTGATCTCGTCGACGGAGGCGGCTGGCCCGAAGACGCCGGCGTTGTTGAAGAGCACATCCACTCTCCCCCACCGCAGGCGGGCGGCCTCGAAAAGCCGCTCGACGTCGTCGGGCGCCGTGACGTCGCAGGGCACCGCCAGCGCGTTCGGGTGTCCGTCCGCCGTTTCGAGGAGCTGCGCTTCCCGCCGTCCGGCCAGGGCCACCCGGTAGCCGTCGGCCAGCATCAGCCGGGCCACCGCCCGGCCGATGCCGGATCCGGCCCCGGTGACGACGGCGACCCGGGAGTCTGCGGACGGGCTGGAGTCAGTCATGGACGTGCCTTTCAACAAGGGGGTTGCCGTCAGCGCGCACCCTCGGGTACCGCAGCCGCGGCGGACAAGGGCCAGCCTATGACAGTCTTCGGCCGCGGTGCCGCGTAGGTGCGGACCTTGGAGGTGGACAGCCCCATGCGGACCAGGCCTTCGGCGATGGTCACCGCCGAGGCCACGCCGTCCACCACGGGTACGCCCGCCCGCCGCCGGATCTCCTCGTCCAGCCCGGCCATGCCGCCGCAGCCCAGGACAATAACCTCCGCCTTGTCGTCCCGGACCGCGATCAGCGCCTGCTCGATGATGGCTTCGACCGCCCGCTCCGGCTCCTCCTCGAGCTCCAGGACCGCCATTCCGCTCGCCCGCACGGACGCACATCTCGCGTCGAGGCCTGCCAGCTTCAGGCGGTCCTCGATCAGCGGCACCGCCCGGTCCAGGGTGGTGATCACTGAATATTTGTGGCCCAGGAACATGGCCGTGGACGCGGCCGCCTCGGTGATGTCGACGACGGGCACGTCCAGGAGTTCCTGCAGGCCCTCCCGGCCGTGTTCGCCGTAGCCCGCCTGGATGACGGCGTCGAACGGTTCCGGGTAGGCGGCCACCCGGTCCATCACGGCGATCGCTGCCAGGTAGCTTTCGAAGTTTCCCTCGCAGGAATCCGCGCCGAACCTGGGCGTTAGCCCCACAATCTCCGTTCCAGGCGCGGCGATGCTCCGTGCCTGGGCGGCGATGGAATCGGTCATGGACTGGGTGGTGTTCACGTTGGCAACGAGGATGCGCATAATCTCTCCGTGGTTCGTGGCGTGGGTGTGCGTGTCAGTGCGTGCTGGCCACGGCGATGGCCTCGCCGTCGACGTCGTCGAACTGCTGTGTGCGGTCAGCGATCAGGTAGTACGTCAGGGCGGCCAGGCCGGCGCCAAAGAACCAGGCAAACGGCGCCGCGGGTTCCAGGGCCGGGACGAAAGCGATAAGGATCGCGACGGCGGACGCGGGCAGCAGCGCGATAATCGCCTTGGGATTGACGCCCTTTGTGTAGAAGTACGCTCCGGACGGGCTTTCGCTGTACAACTCGGGGACGTTGACCTTGCCGCGGCGGAGCAGCCAGTAGTCGGCCATGACCACGCCGAACAGCGGTCCCAGCAGGGCCCCGAGCCCGCCGAGGAAGTACACAATCACCAGCGGATTGTTGTAGAGGTTCCACGGCAGGATGACCAGGCCGATGGTGCCGCTGACCCAGGCGGCTTTCCGGAAGTCGAGGCGTTTGGGGAACAGGTTGGTCAGGGCGTAGACAGGGGCCACGAAATTGGCCATCAGGTTCACGGCGATGGTCAGGATCAGGATGGCGAGGCATGCGAGGACCAGGAACAGCGTGTTCGGGATGCTCTCCACGATGTCGGACGGCGTTTCGATGATGGTGCCGTTGATCTTGTACTGCCCGCCGGCGAGGACCACAACAATGGCGCCGAACAGCAGCATGTTGATGGGGATGCCCCAGAAGTTGCCCCGGACGATCGACTTTTTAGACACGGCCGAGCGGGTGAAGTCGCAGAAGTTCAGCACGAACGTGCCGTAGATGGATACCCATAGCGCGCCGCCGGCGAAGATGGTCCGCCACATTTCGCCGCCTTCGAGCCCGCGGATGCCCGTCCACTGGATGGCGCCCTTGGCCTCGATGAAGACCCAGGCTGCGAGCAGCACCATGGTGATGAGAATGACGGGTCCGGCGAACGCCTCATACTTGCGGATCATTTCCATCCCGAAGCTGACGATCACCAGCTGAACGATCCAGAGTGAAACGAAGGCGATCCAGCCCAGCGTGGACAGGCCGAGGATGGAGTTGGTGTCCAGTTCATGCAGCGAGGGAACCATGGCCACGAGCATGACCCGCAGAACCACCGAGGCAAGGAAGGTCTGGATGCCGAACCAGGCAACGGCCACGGCGCCGCGCAGGAGGCTGGCAAGCTGGGCTCCCCGGATGCCGAAGCTGATCCGGCTCATGACCGGGAACGGCACACCGGTCTTTTGGCCCATAAACCCGGAGAAGCTGAGCAGCGCAAAGAGCAGGACGGCGCCGATGGCGAGGGCTGCAAGGATCTGCCAGCCGCCAAGGCCCAACGAGAAGAGGCCGACGGCGAACGCGTAGTTACCGAGGCTGTGCACGTCATTCGCCCACAGGGTGAAGATGCTGTACCCGGTCCAGCGGCGGCCCTGCCGCTTCGTCGGGGCGAGGTCCACGTTGTAGAGGGTGGGGCTGATGGCCTGGCCGGCGGCGGTGCTTGCTGTGTCGCACAGGGCGTCGATGCCCGAGGCAGGGTGGATCGGCTTGCCCGACAACGCTGGCGGGGCGGGAGCCGGTTCGACGCCGACTGGTGGAGTCGTATGCATCTGGATCTCCAGTTCTGGGTTTTCCGCGGTGGTGAGCCTGATCGAACCTTGCTGTTATTCCACATCGCGAAATGAAGTTATTGAATAGTGAAATAAGGGTATGAGCTGGATCACCCCGGGTCAAGGTCCGGCGGCTCGGGTGGCGGTCACAAACGGTCCGCAGGGCAGCGCGTGACGCGGGTTGGCCGGGGGCGCGCTGGTCATGTTGACCGCGGCCCTACCCTCTCGATAATCTCGAATGGCAAAATTGTTTTCTCACAATACGAAAACAAGAGCCCAACATTCAAAGATGAAACGAGGCTGACGTGGCTGCAGGAGAAGATACCTCCCATATCCTCAGCGGGTTGACTAACCAGCTGCCTGATCGTGATCCGGAAGAGACCGCCGAGTGGGTTGAGTCCCTGGATTCGCTGATCAGGGAACAGGGCA
>NZ_SIHX01000013.1 GCF_004320525.1 Arthrobacter sp. S39 | reverse complement strand
GTTACGGCGGTCATAGCGTGGGGGAAACGCCCGGTCCCATTCCGAACCCGGAAGCTAAGACCCACAGCGCCGATGGTACTGCACCCGGGAGGGTGTGGGAGAGTAGGTCACCGCCGGAACATCATTAGGTCGAGAGCCCCCCAACACACACGTGTTGGGGGGCTCTCCCATTTAAACCCCAAACACCACCCCACCCAGGACCCTCTTCCACTTCCCGCAGGTTATGGGCCGATCCTCTCTCACCACCAGTGGTGTTTCGACGGATTCTCTCTCACCACCCGCAACAAGCCCGCCCCGCCGGCACCCGGCACCCGGGCCCGCCACCCGCCGTCGCACACCCCAACAGCGAGAGCGTCAGTGAAAACCCGCATCAACTGCGAGAGGGTTGCCGAAAAACCCGCAACAACTGCGAGAGCGTCCTGGGTGTGAAGATTCCCACGACTGACTGCCAGGGGAGCTTTCTGTCATCGTTGGTTTGGCGACTCGCCTAGAATTGATTGAGATGTACGGACTTCGAAGCGCTTGATTTCGGGTTGCGTAGGAAAACGAAACACGGATAGAGCGGCTGCGATTGCGCCAGTGGTCGGCTCGCAACAGGAGGAATCCCACATGGCTGAGCATAACGGCGGCAACCGCGGCGGCAAGGACCGCGGTCCCTTCCGCGGACCGAACAACTCCGGCGGAGATCCCCGCGGTTTCCGCTCCCGCGAAAACCGGGAAGGCAGCGACGGCCCTCGCCGCGCGCCTGGCTCCGGGGAGAACAAGCCCTATGGCGATCGTCCGCGCCGTGAGGGTGACGGCGAGCGTCGCGGTTTCGGCGCCGGTGACCGCAAGCCGCCGTTCAGTGGTGGGGAGCGTAAGCCCTTTGGTGACCGTGACCGCAAGCCCTATGGTGACCGGGAAAACAAGCCCTATGGTGACCGGCCGCGCCGTGAAGGTGACGGAGAGCGTCGCAGCTTTGGCGGGGGAGACCGTAAGCCGCCGTTCAGTGGTGGGGAGCGTAAGCCCTTTGGTGACCGTGACCGCAAGCCCTATGGTGACCGGGAAAACAAGCCCTATGGAGATCGCCCGCGCCGTGAAGGTGACGGAGAGCGTCGCAGCTTTGGCGGGGGAGACCGTAAGCCGCCGTTCGCTGGTGGGGAGCGTAAGCCCTTCGGCGACCGTGACCGCAAGCCCTATGGTGACCGGGAAAACAAGCCCTATGGTGACCGTCCGCGCCGTGAAGGTGACGGCGAACGCCGCAGCTTCGGCGACCGCGACAACCGGAAGCCGTTCGGCGACCGCCAGGAGCGGGCACCCCGCAGCTTCGACCGGGGCGAGTCCGGACCGCGCCAGTTCGGCCGGGACCGGGCAGAGGACCGCCCTGTGCGGGTTCCTAACGCCCGCGACCTGCGCAGCGCCAACCGCCCGGACCGCGAGCGGTCCCCTGAAATCGACGAAGATGTCACAGGCAAAGAGCTGGACCGTGCCACCCAGCACCAGATCAAGACTCTCGAACCGAAGAGCGCCGAATGGGTTGCCCGCCACCTGGTGATGGCCGGACGGCTTATTGATGACGAGCCGGAACTGGCCTTCCAGCACGCCCTGGCAGCCAGCCGCCGTGGCGGCCGGCTCGCCGCCGTCCGTGAAGCCGTAGGCCTGACCGCCTACGCCGCGGGCCACTACGGCGAAGCGCTGCGCGAGTTCCGCACCTACCGCCGGATCAGCGGCTCCAACGTCCACCTTCCCGTCATGGCCGACTGCGAACGCGGACTGGGCCGCCCGGACCGTGCCCTCGACGTGGTCCGCTCGGAGGAAGCCAAGGACCTCGACGCCCCGGGCAAGGCTGAGCTGGCCATCGTCGCCGCGGGAGCCCGGACGGACCTCGGCCAGCTTGACGCCGCCGTCGCCGAACTCGAGATTCCGCAGCTGGACATCAACCGGGCGTTCTCGTACAGCCCACGCCTTTTCCGTGCGTATGCCGATGCTTTGACTGCGGTCGGCCGGGAGCAGGAGGCTGCGAAATGGCAGAAGCAGGCCGTCGTGGCTGAAAACGCCCTCGGTCTCGGCGTGGACGAGGAGCCGGACATCGTGGACCTCGGCTGGGACGAGGAAGAGGAAGCCCGCGAGGAGGCAGAACGCCGCCGCCTCATGGAGCGCGCAGCCCGCGGACCGGAAACGGACGCTCCGCCGGCAGCCGCCGCGGCCGCTGAAGCTAGCACCGTGCCCGTGCGCGATGCCGTGGACTCCTCCGTGGACGACGCCGAATCGGACTACTTCGAGTCTGACGATTCCGAGTCCGATGAGGACTCCGTCGAACAGGACGAACTGGAACACTCTGACGAGGCCACTGACGAGGCCAGGTACGAGGCAACTATCGCGGAAGCCGACGGCCCGGAGAGCGGAGACGCCGAGGCAGGGCACGCAGAACGCCGGGAAGACTGATCCGACGATGACTGCTGTTCCCCTCATTTCGCTGTTTGACGCCCTGCTCGCCGACCTTGACGGCGTGGTCTACGCCGGTCCGCACGCCATCCCTGGCGCCGTGGAGTCGCTGCAGCAACTGGCCGGACTGGGAATCGGCCTCGGGTATGTCACCAACAATGCCTCCCGTACACCGGCGCAGGTTGCCGAGCACCTCCGGGAGCTCGGTGCCCCCGCCGAGGACCAGCAGGTGGTCAGTTCCTCGCAGGCCGCCGCTGAACTCCTGGCGTCGCTGCTGGCACCCGGTGCCCGGGTCCTGATCACCGGCAGCCCGGCACTGGCGCAGGAGATTGAGCTCGTGGGCCTGACTCCCGTCAGCAGCCAGGACGATGACCCCGTGGCCGTGGTCCAGGGCTTCAACCCTGCGATCGGCTGGAAGGACCTGGCCGAAGCTGCCTACGTGGTCGCTGCCGGAGCCCTGTGGGTGGCCACAAACACTGACATGTCCATTCCCCAGGCACGCGGCATCGCCCCGGGCAACGGCACCCTGGTGGCGGCTGTTGCAGCTGCCACGGGCCAGACGCCGCGCGTCGCGGGCAAGCCGGAGGCGCCGCTTTTCCACGCTGCGGCGAAGCGGCTTGCCGCTGACCGCCCGCTGGTGGTGGGAGACCGTCTGGACACCGACATCCTCGGCGGCAACAACGCAGGCTTTGCCACCGTGGCCGTCCTGACCGGCGTCGACACCAGGGAAACCATCCTGGCTGCACGCACGGCCGAACGCCCGGACTACGTCATCAACTCACTGACGGACCTTTATGTGCCGTACCCGGCCGTCGAGCACACTGACGGAACATACCGCTGCGGAACGTCCACCGCCCGGGTCAGCGGCGACACCGTCCACGTCCATGGCAGTGACGGCGACCTCGACTCCTGGCGCGCGGCCTGTGCCGCCTGGTGGGCTGCGGTCCCCGAGGCCGCCACAGCCAGTGCGCCCAAACTCGAGTGGCTCAGTCATTAGACTGGTCAAATGACTGAGCTGAACGAAGCGCACCACCCGATTGCAGCCCAGCCCACCCCGGAGTGGCCGGACACCGCAGACGCGGAAGTGGGGGACCCGTCCGTCCACGCCGCCCTGGCCGGACTGGATGGTCTCCACGCCACGCCGGTGGCAGACCATGAGGCCATCTACGCCGAACTCCATGACGCCCTGCTCGAATCCCTGAACGAAGAGCCTGCGGCCGGAAACGGCGGGGCGTGAGCATGGCGAGACTCGACCAGGCACTGGTTGCGCGCGGCCTGGCACGGTCACGCACGCACGCCGCGGCCCTGATTTCCGAAGGCAGGGTGACCTCGGCCGGCCAGGTGCTGTCCAAAGCCTCGCTGCAGGTGGACGACGGCAAGGACCTGGCTGTCGAACACAGCGAAGAGGACAGCTACGTCAGCCGGGCCGGCCACAAACTTGCCGGCGCGCTGGACGCTTTTCCCGCCATCACTGTCGCGGGCAAAAGGTGCCTGGACGCCGGTGCCTCCACCGGCGGCTTCACCGATGTTCTCCTGAGGCGCGGTGCGGCACACGTGGTGGCTGTCGACGTCGGGCACGGCCAGCTGGTGCCGCAGCTCCGGAACGATCCCCGGGTGGAGGTGCACGAGGGCCTCAACGTCCGGTACATGTCAGCCGATGACATCGGCGGCACCGTGTCACTGACGGTCGCGGACCTGTCCTTCATTTCACTGACGATGGTGGTCCTGCCGCTGGCCCTGAGCACGGAACCGGGCGGTGACCTGGTGCTGATGGTGAAGCCCCAGTTTGAGATCGGCAAGGACCGCCTCGGCCGCACCGGAGTGGTGAATTCCGAGCGCGAACGCCGGATGGCGGTGGAAAAAGTCGCCAATGCTTCGCTCGACGCCGGCGTGGACCTGTGCGGCCTCGCGGCGAGTCCGTTGCCGGGCCAGGACGGAAACGTCGAATACTTCCTGTGGATAAAGCGCAGGATGACCCAAGACTTGCCTAAGATCGAAGAGCGCGATTCAGCCATTGCTGGGTTGCTTGGACGTCTTTGGCCGAACCACTAGAGGGCGGAACCTGATGAGCAGGCGCGTATTGGTCCTTGCCCACACCGGCCGCGAGGAATCACTGAAGGCCGCCTGGGAAGCCTGCGCCCAGCTGCACGCCTCGGGCATCGTCCCGGTGATGCAGGAATCCGAGCTGGGCGACATGGAGCGCTTCTTCGGGCACCTGACCCAGCCAGTGGAGGTCCTGCACGACCACGTGCAGCTCCCCGATGTTGAGCTGGTCATGGTGCTCGGCGGCGACGGGACAATCCTGCGCGCAGCCGAGCTGGTGCGGGAAGTGGACGTCCCCCTGCTCGGCGTCAACCTCGGCCACGTGGGCTTCCTCGCCGAGAGCGAGCGGGCCGACCTCGCCCAGACGGTGGAGTGGATTGCCCGCCGCGACTACACGGTGGAAGAACGCATGACCATCGACGTGCAGGTGTGGGTACGCGGCCAGAAAATCTGGCACACCTGGGCCCTGAACGAGGCTGCCATCGAAAAGGGCAACCGGGAACGGATGCTCGAGGTGGTCACCGAAGTCGACGAGCGTCCGCTGACCACTTTCGGCTGCGACGGCGTGGTGCTGGCCACCCCCACCGGGTCCACGGCGTATGCCTTCTCGGCCGGCGGGCCCGTTGTCTGGCCGGAGGTCGAAGCCCTCCTGATCGTCCCCATCAGCGCCCACGCCCTCTTTGCCAAGCCCCTGGTGGTCTCGCCAAGGTCGCGGCTGGCGGTGGAGGTCCTGAACCGCACCGACGCCATGGGCGTGCTCTGGTGCGATGGCCGCCGCTCCGTGGACCTGCCGCCGGGCGCGCGCGTGGAAGTGACCAAATCCGCCACGCCGGTCCGCCTCGCCAGGACTCACCAGACACCCTTTTCCGGACGGCTGGTCCGGAAATTCGAGCTCCCCATCCACGGCTGGAGGGGTCCCGTTCCGCAGGCGGAAGCCATCCACACCGGCCCGATCCCGATTGTCCGGACGCCCCGGCCGATGGCGCCGCTGCAGGTCACGCACGCAGACCACCCTGAAGATGAAACCGATCCGTCAACAGCAAAGTGAATCATGCTTGAAGAACTGAGAATCCGCGATCTGGGCGTCATCACCGACGCCACACTGCCGCTGGGCCCCGGGCTGAGCGTGGTAACCGGCGAGACCGGCGCAGGAAAGACCATGGTGGTCACCGCCGTCGGGCTCCTGCTGGGTGCCAGGTCCGACGCCGGTGCCGTCCGCAGCGGCGCGAAGAGCGCCTCCGCGGAGGCGGTGCTCAGGCTCGACGCCGGACACGCTGCCATCGCACGCGCCCTGGAGGCCGGTGCCGAGGTGGAGGAGTTCGACGGCGGCGCTGAACTGATCCTTGCCCGCCGCCTGGGTGCGGACGGACGCAGCCGCGCCTACCTTGGCGGGCGTGCCGCCCCCGTGGGGGTCCTCGCGGAGATCGGTGAAAGCCTGGTGGTGGTCCATGGCCAGTCGGACCAGATCAGGCTGAAGGGGGCACTCGCCCAGCGCGGTGCCCTGGACAAGTTTGCCGGTGACGCCCTGGCTGGTCCGCTGGGCACCTACCAGGCCCTGTACAGCCACTGGAAGGCCAGCCAGTCTGAGCTGGAGACATTGACCGGCGCGGCCCGGGACAGGCTGCGGGAAGCGGAGTCGCTTCAGATCGCGCTGGCTGAAATCGATGAGGTGGATCCGCAGCCGGGGGAGGACGAGTCCCTCAAGGCGGAGGCCGTGAAACTGGCCAACGTCGAAGAGCTCAGGATTGCCGCCAACACCGCGCACCAGGCCCTCATCGCCGAGGACTACGGTGACGAGGGCGACGCCACAACCCTGGTGGACGCGGCGAAGCGGACCCTGGAACATGTTGCCGAGCACGACGCCGAGCTCGGCGCGGCAGCTGCCCGCCTGGCTGAGGTGGGCTTCCTGCTGAACGACATCGCCACGGAACTGGCCAGCTACCAGGCAGGCCTGGATTCTGAGGGCCCGGAGCGGCTCGCGGAAATCGAGGACCGGCGGGCCGGGCTGGCCAAGCTGGTCCGCAAGTATGCCCCCAGCATCGATGAGGTCCTGGTGTGGACGGAGAACGCGCGCGTACGGTTCGACGAACTGCAGGACGATTCCACCCGGATCGAGGCGCTGGGCGCGGAAGTGGCCCGGACCGAAGCCGAGCTGACGAAGCAGGCCGCCGCCATCAGCAAGGTCCGGAGCAAGGCCGCCAAGGACCTTTCGGCACGCGTCAGTGCCGAACTGAAGGCGCTGGCCATGGCCGACGCGACCCTGGTGATCACCATCGAGCCCGCCGCCCAGCTCATGCCCTACGGCGCCGACGAGATCTCGTTCCTGCTCCAGCCCCACTCCGGCGCGCCGGCCCGTCCGCTGGGCAAGGGCGCCTCAGGCGGTGAACTGTCCCGCGTGATGCTGGCCATCGAAGTGGTCCTCGCCGCCGTTGATCCGGTGCCCACGTTTGTGTTCGACGAAGTGGACGCCGGCGTGGGTGGCCGGGCCGCCGTCGAGATCGGCCGCCGGCTGGCCATGCTGGCCCAGCACGTGCAGGTCCTGGTGGTCACCCACCTGCCCCAGGTCGCCGCGTTCGCGGACCAGCACATCACCGTTACCAAGACATCGGTCAGGGGAGCCGACGGCGGCACCGCCACCGGGTTCACCTCCAGCGACGTGCGGCTGCTCAACGGCCCCGAACGGGTCAAGGAGCTCGCCCGGATGCTGGCCGGCCAGGAGGATTCCGAATCGGCGCAGGCCCACGCCCAGGAGCTGCTCGACGACGCCAAGCTGCTGCCGCAGCGGGCGTAACAGCGCAGCGGGCCTGACGGCCGTTAGGGCAGGACCGCCAGGCGGCGGATGGTGCGGGCCATCATGGCGTGGACCACCAGCGGATGCAGCAGCCGCACGGGAGCGAAGTACAGCCGCCCCCGCCAGCCCTTCAGGCGCACGGCCGTGGTGACACGCAACAGCCGGGCGCCGGCGTCGAAAGCGACTCCGCAGCGGAAGTCCAGGTGCGTGTCGTCCGCGCTGATCAGCGCTTCCTCGCCCCGGACCTCTGCGACGGCAAATACCCCGGCCGGCGCCCTGCTGATGCCCACCAGTCCAACCAATGCCTGCCGCAGGCCCATCAGCGCCGCCACCCAGCCGGGCACGGACTTCAGCGAGAACAGCTCCTCCGCCCAGACCCGCGGCTCCGCCGAAGCGCCCTGGGGGACTGGGAGGACAATCACATCGGCGTAGTCCGGCGCCGGGATGGACTCCAGCGCCAGCGACCGGAAGACCGGCAAATTCCCGGCACCCGCCCCGCCGGCAGTGCCTGATAGTGCGTTTTCAGGGTCCGGATCCATGGTCACCCCTTGATCGTAAGGCTGCCCGCACTGCACACTGGAGCATTTGGGGAACAGTTTCGGCGATCCTTGGAAGGCTCATTTGATGATAGGCTCGAATTCCGTGGTGCAGCGATCAAATTCCCGTGTAAATTCCCGGTTCCCGGGCTCGTCCAAGACGACCAAACACATCTTCGTAACCGGTGGTGTGGCGTCCTCGCTCGGTAAGGGGCTGACGGCTTCAAGCCTCGGCCACCTCCTGCGGGCACGCGGCCTGTCTGTAACTATGCAGAAGCTCGATCCCTACCTGAACGTGGATCCGGGCACGATGAACCCCTTCCAGCACGGCGAAGTCTTCGTGACTGACGACGGCGCCGAGACGGACCTCGACATCGGACACTACGAGCGCTTCCTGGACGAAAACCTTGAAGGCTCGGCGAACGTGACCACCGGCCAGGTGTACTCCACCGTGATCGCCAAGGAACGCCGCGGCGAATACCTCGGCGACACCGTCCAGGTCATCCCGCACATCACGGATGAGATCAAGCGCCGGATGCGGCTGCCCGCCGAAGGCAAGAACGCCCCGGACGTCATCATCACCGAGATCGGCGGCACCGTCGGCGACATCGAGTCCCAGCCGTTCCTGGAGTCAGCCCGCCAGGTCCGCCAGGACATCGGCCGCGGCAACGTCTTCTTCCTGCACGTCTCCCTGGTCCCGTACATCGGCCCGTCCCAGGAACTGAAGACCAAGCCGACGCAGCACTCGGTGGCAGCCTTGCGCTCCATCGGCATCCAGCCGGAAGCCATCGTGATCCGCTCGGACCGCGAAGTGCCCGACGCCATGCGGGAGAAGATCGGCCGCATGTGCGACGTCGACATCGACGCCGTGGTGAACGCCGCCGACGCACCCAGCATCTACGACATCCCCAAGACCCTGCACTCCCAGGGCCTGGACTCCTACATCGTCCGTGCCCTGGACCTGCCGTTCAAGGACGTCGACTGGACCAGCTGGGACAAGCTGCTCGAAGCCGTCCACAACCCCAAGCACGAGGTTGAGATCGCGCTGGTGGGCAAATACATCGACCTCCCGGACGCCTACCTGTCCGTCACGGAGGCCCTGCGCGCCGGCGGTTTCGCCAACGACACGAAGGTCAAGATCCGCTGGGTGCCGTCGGACGAATGCGAAACCCACGAGGGTGCCGTTGCTTCCCTCGACGGCGTGGACGCCATCTGCGTGCCCGGCGGCTTCGGCATCCGTGGCCTCGAAGGTAAGCTCGGGGCGCTCAAGTACGCCCGGGAAACCAAACTGCCGGTCCTGGGCCTTTGCCTCGGCCTGCAGTGCATGGTGATCGAATACGCCCGGAACGTGGTGGGACTGGAAGGCGCGTCCTCGTCCGAGTTCGAGCCCGATTCCAAGTACCCGGTCATTGCCACCATGGAAGAGCAGCTGGACATCGTCGAAGGCAAGGGCGACCTCGGTGGCACCATGCGCCTGGGCCTGTACGAAGCCAAGCTCGACGCCGGCTCCGTCATCGCCGAGACCTACGGCAAGACCACCGTCAGCGAACGGCACCGCCACCGCTACGAGGTCAACAACAAGTACCGCGGACAGATCGCCGAGAAGGGCCTGGTGTTCTCCGGAACGTCACCGGACGGCAAGCTCGTGGAATACGTTGAACTGCCGCGCGAGGTGCACCCGTACTACGTGGCAACGCAGGCACACCCCGAGCTCAGCTCCCGGCCCACCCGGCCGCACCCGCTGTTCGCCGGACTGGTCAAGGCCGCCCTGGACCACCAGGCCGGCAACGACCTGCGGGATGCCGGACTGCCCGGCGCCGCAGCCCCGGAGGCCCCCGAGGCTTCGGACACCGATACCGGTGCGCCGGCGGCCAAGCAGGCACGCACGGTCGCCGCAAAGTAAAACCGAATACGTAAAGGACGGCGCGATGCCCGGTACACCTGAAACCCCCCATGCTGCACGGAAGGTTTCGGATGCACCGAGCCCGCGCCGTCTTTTGTCCACCGAGAAGGTCTACGAAGGCCGGATCTGGGACGTGGTCAGCGACAGTTTCCAGCTGAGCGACTCCGGCGACGCCCTCACCCGCGACTACATCGACCACCCCGGCGCAGTCGCGGTGCTGCCCATGAACGAGGCGGGCGAAATCCTGCTCCTGAAGCAGTACCGGCACCCCGTCGGCATGGACCTTTGGGAGATCCCGGCCGGCCTGCTGGACGTGGAGGGGGAAGAGTTCGTCACCGGCGCCGCCCGCGAGCTCGCCGAAGAAGCGGATCTCGCCGCCGGCACATGGAACGTCCTGGCCGATTTCTTTAATTCGCCCGGCTCCTCCAGCGAGGCCATCAGGATCTACCTTGCCCGCGACCTCACCGAGGTGCCCCACCATGAGCGCCACGAGCGGACGGACGAGGAAGCGGAGATTGAGTTCCACTGGATAGCCCTCGACGACGCCGTGGCCGCAGTCCTGGAAGGGAAGCTGCATAACCCGTCCGCCGTCGTCGGGATCCTTGCCGCCGCCGCAGCACGCGCTGACGGCTTTGCGGGCCTCCGCCCCGCCGACGCCCCCTGGCCCGCCCACCCCAGCCAGCGCTGATGACGGCGGATACCGCGGCAGAAGCCCCCGCAGCGCCGGTCCCTGACGAACCGGCAAAGCCGGCCAGGCCCCGGACCGCGATCGACTACGCCATCACCGGGTACCTGCAGCACATGGGGGTGGAACGGGGCCTGGCGCTCAACACGCTCGCCGCCTACCGCCGCGACCTGACCCGCTACGCCAGCTACCTCGCCGCTGCCGGGTGCGAAAGCCCCCCGCAGGTCACCCGGCACCACGTCACCGGGTTCGTCCAGGCCCTGTCGGACGGTTCCGACGGCGGCACGGCCCTGGGCGTGAGGTCGGCGGCCCGGACCGTGGTGGCCGTCCGTGGACTGCACAAATTCTGGGCCCTCGAAGGGCTCACGACGACGGACCCCGCCGGCGACGTCCACCCGCCGATGCCGGGCAGGAGGCTGCCCAAGGCCATCAGCGTGGACGAGGTCACCCGGATCCTTGAAGCCGCCGGCGCCGACACCGCCACCGGGCTGAGGGACCGGGCCCTGCTCGAATTCCTTTATTCCACCGGGGCACGCATCAGCGAAGCAGTGGGCCTGGACGTAGACGACATCTCGCTGCACGAGGCGGAGTCCGGCCCCGCGATCGTGCGGCTGTTCGGCAAGGGCTCCAAGGAACGGCTGGTCCCGCTGGGCTCCTACGGTGCCCGGGCCCTGGACGCGTACCTGGTCCGTGGCCGGCCGCTGCTGGCCGGAAAGGGAAAGGGGACGCCGGGGCTGTTCCTCAATTCCCGGGGCGGACGAATCAGCCGCCAAAGCGCCTGGACCATCCTGAAAGCCGCCGCGGATAAGGCCAACATCACTAAGGACGTATCGCCGCACACGCTCCGGCACTCGTTCGCCACCCACCTCCTGGAAGGCGGCGCGGACGTCCGGGTGGTCCAGGAACTGCTGGGGCACGCGTCTGTGACCACCACACAGGTGTACACGCTGGTTACCGCCGATACCCTCCGCGAAATCTACGCTGCCGCCCACCCCCGGGCATTGGGCTGACAATCGGGTCCACCCCCGGTTTCGTGTCAGGCGAAAATATTTTTGCCTGGGTGTAAGAAACCCGGCATGACGGGACACTTATTGGTTAACAACCAAGGTCATCCGATGCCGGGGGGAACACTATGTTGGCAGCCAGTGAACATGACTTCATCGACCTGCACACTCAGCATTTCACGCGCGTCTACCACTACATCGCCTACCGCATCAATGACCTGCCACGCGCCGAGGAACTGGCAGCGGACGTCTTCAGGATCGCCTGGGAAAAGCAGCTGGCGGAACCGCCCGGCATAGGCTGGTTGCTCGCCACCGCCCGGAAGGTGCTCAGCAATGAGTACAAGGGACGCCGTCGCCGCCTCGAACTCATCGACCGCCTGGAGGACCAGGCCCGCCGCCAGGCTCCTGGCTTCAACGATGAACAGCAGGCCGCTGTGGCCGATGTCCTGTTGCGGCTCAAGGAGCGGGACCGGGAAGTTTTGATGCTCAGCTACTGGGACGATCTGACCACCGCCGAGCTGGCCCAGGCACTGGGCTGTTCCCCCTCGGCTGCCGCTGTCCGCCTGCACCGCGCTCGCCGTGCATTTGCCAGCGTGGCCCCCGCACAACTCATGACCGAACGGAAGGGCTAGCCATGGACCGGATCGAGCAGCTCATGAAGGACGCCAAGCCCCGGGTGGAGGAACCACGGTCCGCTGCGGCAGCCGCCGCTGCGCGCTCCATTGTGTATTCTGCGGACCCCAACGTTGTGCCCCTGTCAGGGCACGGGACCGCGCGCCGTACGGCGGTGCGGGCGGTGGGTGTCGCCCTTGCGGCAGCGGCAGTGGTTGGTGCCGTCGTTGTGGCCGGGGGAATGGTGGCACCGCAGCCGGAGCCGGCGCCTGCGGGCACCACCGAAGCCACAGCTGCCCCGAGCGGCACCATGACCGAACCCGCGCCCGCACCCTCGGAAAGCCAGTCCGCCACAACACCCGCAGTCCTGACCACCGGCGGCGTCCCCTGCACCGTGGCCAACATTGACCAGCTGATGAACACGCCGGCCCGCGCCATTGAGCCCATTGCTGGAGCGGAACAGCACTATTACACCGTGCTTGGCTGCGCCGATGGCTGGCTGGCTTACTCGATTTCCGACGACGGCGCCAGGGACCTTCAACTCGACGGCGGAAACGCCTGGTATCGCATCGCCAAGCTGCAGAACGGCCGATTCCTCTTTGACCTGCAGGCGCCGTGGTCCACCGTTTTCACCTGGAAATTCCAGGCCCTGAACAACGATGTCTCGCAGAACGGCCAACGAGTGACGGCGCAGGAAGCCATGGACCAGGAATTCGCACAGAAAGGCATCCCAGTTGAGCTCCGGCCGCGCCTTGTTGGAGAAGGGCCGGCCTTCGCCCCTTGAGCGAGGAACCCGCCGGGATCGCAGGCAGCCAAGCTAGGGTTGAGGGCATGACATTCACTCCGGTCACGCTGTGCTTCCTCACCCGGGATCTGGCTGGCATGCCCCAGGTCCTGTTGGGTATGAAGAAGACCGGCTTTGGGCGCGGAAAGATCGTTGGCCTGGGCGGCCACGTTGAACCCGGCGAGACCGACGCGGAGGCTGCATGCCGGGAAGTCCACGAGGAAGCCGGCGTTGTAGTCCGGCAGCAGGACCTCCGCGACGCCGGCGTGGTGGTCTTCGACTTTCCGGCCAGGCCCGAATGGAACATGACCACCCGGCTGTTTGTGGCGGACCGGTGGACCGGCGAACCGTCCGAAAGCGCGGAGATCCGGCCGGAATGGTTCGATGTCGGCGCCCTTCCCGTCGAGCGGATGTGGCAGGACGCCGCCCACTGGCTCCCGCTTGCATTGGACGGGTCCGTGCTCCACATCACCGTGGTCCTGAACGAGGACAACGAGACCGTCCGCGAAGTGCTGGACTACACCACCCGCTGAGGCGGGCACTGGTCAGGGGCGTGTAACCGTTCCGGTCCAGCCGGAAACTACACGGTTACAAGCAGGACCACGACCATACGACCTCAGGGGGGATCGTGCTTTCAGAGCGCGAGTTGGCGTTTATCGCCGTGTACAAGGACAGCTATCCAAGAATCCACAAGTATGTCCTGCGGCGGGTGGATGACGCCGAGCTGGCGCAGGAGCTCGCGGCCGACGTCTTCCGCGTCGCCTGGCAAAAGTGGGACGGCGCGGGCAGCACGGAAATTCCCTGGCTCTTTACAGTGGCCCGCAATCTCATCGGCAACGCCTACCGTGGCCGCGACCGGCAGAAGGCGCTGCACGACAAGCTCATGGTCTCCTCAGTGGAGGATTCCTGGGAAACAAGTGATGACGCTTCCGTGGAGGACGCCATGATGGCACTGCGGGAAAAAGACCGGGACATTCTGCAGTTGGCTTACTGGGATGAAATGACCATTGCTGAAATCTCGCAGGTACTCCAATGCACCCAATCTTCTGCCAAGGTGCGGCTGCACCGGGCAAGGGAGGCTTTCCGCAAACTTTTGCCGGCCCTTTCCGGCCCGTTCGAACAGAAAGTGGGTGCCTAGCCATGGATGCCATCAGGAATCACGTTGCGGGAGCTGACCCGATCGGCCCCAACCCCACCATTCCGGACGCCGAGGAGGCCCTGCACGCGATGTTTTCCCGCCCGGAGGTCTACGCTGACCGCGTGTCCGAGGACATTCCGACGCTCGCGGAGCGGAGGCAGCGCCGCGGCAGGACCATAGGGCTTCTGACGATGGCGGCAGCGGCCGTGACAGCCGGTGTTCTGGTCACCATCAACCTGGGGCCCTTGACGGCAGGACCGGCGCCGGCGAACACCTCCACTGCGACTCCGTCTGCTGCCGCAAGCACCAGTCCGACACCGGCTGCCACCCCAAGCCCAACACCGTCGGCCAGCCACGCCCCGACGTCCGGCGTCGCACTGCCCATCACTCCCTCCGCGCCCGCGGCGCCCGCTGCCGCAGCTTGGGAGCGGTATTCAAACCCGAGCGCCCGGCTTTCTTTCGATCTGCCGCCCGGCTGGACGGTGATTGAGAAGAAAGCGGACGGCGCAACACCGTCCGTTCAGCTCGACGTGGCCAATGAACAGGGAATCCGGATTGCCGGGCTGGAACATGCGAATTCAGGGGGGCTGGGTGGCGCCTGTGGTCCGGCGCCTGTCCCGCTGCTCACCCTCGATTCCGGGCCGGTGGATATTCCGTACCGCGCCTCCGCCCGCGCCGGCGCGCCGGAGTTCAGCTTCCGGGTGCTTGACGGGACGGGCAGTGGCCTGAAAGTCCGGGGTTCGTTGGGCCTGAGCCAGGCCGACCCGCAGCTGATCACGTCGTGCATGTACTACAACATGGTGTCCACGCCTGTTGCGACGCTCTCCTTTGCCACGCAATTCCAGGTCACTCTCAGTGACACCCAGGGTCTCGCCTTCGATTCGGTCGACGAAGCGAAGGCGTACATGGCCACCGGGGAGTACGCGCAGCTCAAGCGAATGTTCATGTCCTTGAGCTTGGTCCCCTAACAGCGGACGCGGGGAAGCACCCCGGATGACGGCGGCCCGGTCACCTTCCAGAGGTGACCGGGCCGCCGTCGTGCTGGCTGGAGTGGCTGTTACGGCAGGTGCCGTTCCTCCTCGCCGTTGTATTCACTCAGGGGACGGATGAGGGAGTTGGAGTCGAGCTGTTCCATGATGTGGGCGGTCCACCCGGTGATGCGGCTGGCAACGAACAGTGGCGTGAATGTGGCGGTGTCGAAGCCCATGAGGTGGTACGTGGGGCCGGTGGGGTAATCGAGGTTCGGCTTGATGCCCTTGGCCTCGTCCATCGCAGTCTCCAGCCCGTTGTAGAGGCCCAGGAGTTCGGGCCGTCCGTAGTGGGCGATCATCTTGTCCAGGGCGGCCTTCATGGTGGGCACCCGGGAGTCTCCGTGCTTGTAGACGCGGTGGCCGAAGCCCATGACCTTCTTTTTGTGGGCCAGGGCGTCCTCCATCCAGGTCTTGGCCCGGGCGGCGGCGTCCTCCAGTGATTCCTCGGGCCGGATGCCGATCTCGTCGAAGGTGTGCATGACGGCTTCGTTGGCGCCGCCGTGGAGCGCACCCTTGAGCGCCCCGATGGCTCCGGTTACTGCTGAATGCAGGTCCGAGAGCGTTGACGTGATCACCCGGGCCGTGAACGTGGACGCGTTGAAGGAGTGCTCGGCGTACAGGATCATGGACACGTTGAACGCGTCAACGACTTCGGGCACCTGTTCCTCGCCGAAAGTCATCCACAGGAAGTTGGCGGAGTAGTCCAGGTCGTCGCGTGGCTCTACCGGTTCCTGGCCGTGTCGGCGGCGCTGGTCGTAGGCCACCACCGCGGGCATGGCGGCGAAGAGGTCGATGGCCTTGTCCATGTTGGCCTGGCGCGAGGAGTCCTCGGCCAGTTCGTGGCGGGCACCCATGACCGATGCCGCCGTCCGGCAGACGTCCATCGGGTGCGCGCTGGTGGGCAGCGCGTCGATGACCTGTTTGACTACCGGATCCAGCGGCCGTCCGGCCCGTTCCCGCGCCGTGAAGGCGGCCAGTTCCTCGGCTGTTGGCAGTTCGCCGTTCCAGAGGAGGTAGGCCACCTCCTCGAAGCTGCAGCGGGCGGCGAGTTCCTGGACGGGGTAGCCCCGGTACAGCAGCGAGTTGGTATCTGGATTGACCTTGGACACCGCGGTGTAGTCCACCACGACGCCGGCGAGGCCCTTTTTGATCTCATTTTCAGCCATGCTGAAACTCCTTCGTTCCTTGTGCCTGTGGGCCGGCCGAAGCCGGAAGTCCTTTGATGGTTTGGGTCAGCGGGTACCTGGAACCTTGAAATTGAAGACTCCGGTGTCAAAGCGGTTGTAGGCTTCGTAATCCACGAGATCGTACAGCCGCGCACGGGTCAGCATGCTCTCTACCTGTGCCTCCTGGGTGCCGTCGGACCTGATCGATTCCAGCGTACGCTCCGCGGCGCCCATGGCACTACGGAGGAGGGTGACCGGATAGATGACCATGTTGACGCCGACGCCCTGGAGCTGGTCCACGGTGAACAGTTCGCTCTTCCCGAACTCGGTCATGTTGGCCAGGATGGGCACGTCCACTGCATCACGGATGGCCTGGAATTCCTCCAGCGTCGCCATGGCTTCGGGGAAGATCGCGTCCGCTCCGGCGTCCACGAGTGCCTTGGCCCGGTCCTGCGCGGCGGCCAGTCCGTCGGTGGCCCGGATGTCGGTGCGGGCCATGATGAGGAAGTTGGGGTCCCGGCGGGCGTCTGCGGCGGCGCGGATGCGTTTGGTGGCGGTGTCCAGGTCCACGACGTTTTTGCCGTCGAGGTGGCCGCAGCGTTTGGGGTTGAACTGGTCCTCGATGTGCAGTCCGGCCAGGCCCGCGTTTTCGATTTCCTGGACGGTGCGGGCCACGTTCATGGGCTCGCCGAAGCCGGTGTCCGCGTCCACGATGGCGGGCAGGTCGGTCATCCGGGCGATCTGCCCGGCCCGGGTGGCCACTTCGGTGAGGGTGGTCAGACCGATATCGGGAAGGCCGAGGTCGTTGGCGAGGACTGCGCCGGAGATGTAGACCCCGGCGAAGCCCTTTTCCTCGATCAGCCGGGCCGAGAGCGGATTGAACGCGCCCGGGAACTGGGCAATGGTGCCGGAGGCGAGGAGTTCGCGGAACCGGATCCGCTTCTGCTCGGGGGTGACTTTTGAGTACAGCATTTAGAACAGTCCCTTGGGGGCGGCGGCGAAGTCGATCACGCCGGGGGCGGCGGTGATGTTCAGCTGGTCCAGTTCCCCGGGACCGAGTTCGGGGAGGCGTTCGACGGCGGCGAGGAACCGTTCGATCTCGGCCTCCTCCACGAGCCCGGCGGCGAGGGTGCGGAACTTGTTGACGTACTGTGCCCGCGCGAACGGCCGGGCACCGAGCGGGTGCGCGTCAGCCACCGCGATCGAGTCCGTGATGACGGTGCCGTCGGTGAGGGTGATCTCCACGGACCCGCCGAAGGCCTTCTCCGCGATGTCCAGGGAGTGGTAGCGCCGGGTCCACTCCGGGTCTTCCTCGGTGGACACCTTGTGCCAGAGTTCCACGGTATCCGGCCGGGCCGCGCGTTCGGGCGAGTAGGAATCCACGTGGTGCCAGGACCCGTCCTGCAGGGCCACGGTGAAGATGTAGGGGATGGAGTGGTCCAGCGTCTCCCGGGACGCGGTGGGGGAGTACTTCTGCGGGTCGTTCGCGCCGGAACCGATCACGTAGTGCGTGTGGTGACTGGTCCTGATCAGCACGGAGGCCACATTCGCAGGGTCGGTGGCCTCAGGGTGCTCCCGGTGGAGCTTCCGGGCCAGGTCGATCCACGCCTGGGCCTGGTACTCGGCGGAGTGCTCCTTGGTGTAGGTGTCCAGGATGGCCCGCTTCGCCTCCCCGGGCAGCGGCAGGGGCACCATGTACGAGGCGTCGGGGCCATCCAGCATCCAGGCGATCACGCCGTCCTCACCCTCATAGATCGGCACGGGGGAGGTCTGCCCGCGCATCGCCCGGTCCGCGGCCTCGACGGCCATCTTCCCGGCGAACGCGGGGGCGTGGGCCTTCCAGGTGGAAATCTCACCCTTCCGGGACTGCCGGGTCGCGGTGGTGGTGTGCAGCGACTGGCCCACGGACTGGAAAATCGTCTCGACGTCGAGCCCGAGGAGGGTGCCGATGCCGGCGGCGGCGGAGGGGCCGAGGTGGGCAACGTGGTCGATCTTGTGCTTGTGCAGGCAGATGGCCTTGACCAGGTTCACCTGGATCTCATACCCGGTGGCGATGGCCCGGACCAGGTCCGCGCCGCTGGAGCCCACGTGCTGGGCCACCGCCAGGATCGGCGGGATGTTATCGCCCGGGTGCGAGTAGTCCGCAGCCAGGAACGTGTCGTGGTAGTCGAGCTCACGCACGGCAACTCCGTTGGCCCACGCCGCCCACTCCGGCGAAACCCGTTCGCCGATGCCGAAGACCTTCGCGCCTTTCCCGCCGGTGCTCGGGCCGTGGGTCAATGCCTGGGCCCGGGCGGCCACGATCGGGCCACGGTTCAGCGAAGCGATGGCCACCGAGGCGTTATCGATGACGCGGTTGATCACCATCTCCGTGACGTCGGCGGTGACCTCGACGGGGTCGGCGGCGACCACGGCGATCTTATGGGCCAACTGGTCCTCGCGGGCCAGGTTTTCCTCGCTCTTGTACACGCGGACGTGGTGTTCCTTAACCATGGGTGCTCCTTAGGAATGCGGTGTGTGGGTGGCTTTGATATGCGAAAGGCTTCGGTGCAGATGGACCGTGGTGGCCGCGTGGGCCAGGCGGGGATTGCGGGCGGCGATCGCCTCGGCAATCGCGGCATGCTCGGCGGCGGCGGCACAGAGCCGCGCCGCGTCGTCGGCGGCGAGCCTGCGTACCCGCACCAGGTGGACCCTGAGGGCACCCATGGCCTGGGCCAGGTAGGTGTTTGATACGGCGGTGTCGATGGCCGCATCGAGCCGTGCCACCAGGGCGTAGTAGTCGTGGCGCGCCGGGTCTTCGCCGCTGATCAGGGCCGGTGCCGCCAGCAGTTCCCGGTGCAGGCGCGCGAAATCGTCCGGATCGCCACGTTCGGCAGCCAGTTCCGCGGCCCTGCCTTCGAGGGTTTCGCGCAATTCGAAGAGTTCGTCGATGTCCTCCAGCGAGATGCCGGTGACGACGACGCCGCGGCCGCCTGCCGCCGTCGTCAGCCCTTCTGCCGTCAGGCGCCCCAGCGCCTCCCGGAGGGGGGTGCGGGAGACGCCCAGGCGTTCGGACTGTTCCACCTCGGCGAGCAGGGTTCCGGGGAGAAGGCGCCACTCGACGATGTCGTCACGGAGCGCCGCGTAGGCGCGGTCGCTGGCGCGGACGTTTTGACCCTTCGTTGGCTGCATCACCCCAGTGTATACACAAAACCATGTTTATGGGCTTGATTCGCGGAAAGTTCCCGAAAAAATGCGTTCCGTGTATACATTGCGGCCCGATGGGAGTCAGCGGCCGCTCCACCTGTATTCATTTTCCGGCCTGCCAGGTGTGCCGTAGCGCGGTGACCTGGAGACGGTTCCGGCGTCGGCCAGGTACTCCAGGTAGCGGCGTGCGGTAACCCTGGACATGCCCAGGGCATCCATGACCTGGGTGGCCGAGACGGCGTCCGACTGTCCCTTCAGGAATTCCTGCACTGCTTCAAGGGTGGAGACGGACAGGCCCTTGGGCAGAGGCATTTCGGAGGGGGCCCGCAAGCTGGCGAAGGCCTGGTCAACGTCACTCTGCGAGGCCCCGGACTTTGTGGAGCCGGACTCCGGGGAGGCCAACTGCTGCCGGAACAGCCGGTAGCTGGCCAGTTTGTCGGCAAAGGTGGCGTAGGTGAAGGGTTTGATCAGGTATTGCACCACGCCGATCGCGACGGCGCTCCGGACAATGGCGAGTTCGCGGACGGCGGTGATGGCGATGATGTCCGACAGGATCCCTGAGGCGCGCATCCGCCGGGCGATGTCCAGGCCATGCAGGTCCGGGAGGTTCATGTCCAGCAGCACCAGCTCCACCGGTTCCCCGGAGGCAAGGAAGTCTGTAAGGAGCCGCAATGCCGACTGGCCGTCCGGGGCAGTGCCGGCCAGGGTGAATCCCTCCAGCCGGCCCACGTAGGCGGCGTGCGCCGCGGAGGCGACCGGTTCGTCCTCAACCACGAGGACGCGGATATCGCTCACTGGAACTGCTCCTCTTTGTCGGTTCCGGCGGCCATGGCCGGCAGGAAGACATGGAACTGTGCTCCGTCCGTGCCTGTGATGGTCATGGTACCGTCCAGCCGCTGCACGGCCTGCCGTACGAGCGCCAGGCCCACACCCCTGCCAAAGGGGCCGGGCGCCTTGGTGCTGAAGCCGTGCTTGAAGATATTGTCCACGGCTGCCGGGTCGATTCCGGAACCGGAATCCCTGACTGTGATGTCCAGGCCCTCGGCGTCGGACTCCACTGTCAGCTCCACCTGCTTGGGGGCCTTGCCGTCCGCGGCCGCGTCGATGGCGTTGTCCAGCAGGTTGCCCAGGATGGTGACGAGGTCCTGGACCGCCAGTCCTGCCACCGACGCGGACCCCACGGTGGCGAGGGTCAGTTTCACGCCGCGCTCGTTGGCTTCCGCCGCCTTGCCCATGATCAGCGCGCTGAGTACGGGCTCGTCCACGGAACTGACCATCTCGTCGGTGAGCTGCTGGCTGAGTTCAAGGTCCCTGGTGGCAAACTCGAGCGCCTCCCGGGTACGGCCCAGCTCCAGCAGCGAAACCATGGTGTGCAGCCGGTTGGCGTGTTCGTGGGTCTGGGCGCGAAGGGCGCTGGACAGGGTCCTCATCGTTTCCAGTTCGCTTCCCAGCGACTCGATCTCCGTCCGGTCACGGATGGTGGCCACCGTGCCGAACACCGCCGGGCGGCGGAGGCCGGGGGAGTCCGGTCCCACGGCCGGGCCCTGGTTGACCACCACAATCCGGGGACCCGTCAGATGGATTTCATCGTGTGCCGGGCGGCCGGATTCAAAAAGGTCCTTCAGGCTCTCGGCCAACGGGAGGTCCGACACGGCGGGCGGCCGTGACGGGTCATCGCCTGACCCGCTGGGTTCGAGGCCCAGCAGCTCGGCGGCCTGGTCGTTGTACATCACCACCCTGCCCCGGGTATCGATCAGGATGAGTCCCTCACGGACGGAATGGAGGACGGACTCGTAGTAGGCAAACAGCTGGGCCAGCTGTTCCGGCCCCCATCCACGGGTTACCCGGCGCAGGTACCTGCCAAGCAGCCAGGAAGCCAGGGACCCGCCCAGGAGAAGGGCCAGGCCGAGCGCCAGCAGGGCCGGCAACCGGCCGGACAGGGCAACGTCCACCGTCCGGACCGTGACGCCGGCGGCAACCAGCGCCTTGACGTTCCCTGCCGCGTCCTTGACCGGGGCAATCGTGCGCACCGACGGGCCCAGGGTACCGGCGGTGACCTCGGTGAACATTTCGCCACGGAGCGCGGCATCAATCGAGCCGATGTACGGCCTGCCGAGCTCCTCATCCCGCGGATGCGTCCAGCGCGTCCGGTCCGGCGCCATGATGGTGATGAAATCGGCTCCGGATCCGGCCATCACCTCCAGCGCGTACGGCTGCAGCAGCGCCGACGGATCCGGCGTGCCGGCAGCCTGGAGGACCAGGGGGCTGGCAGCGATGGCGGCAGCCACGCCGGTCATCCGCAGGCCGGCTTCCTCATAGCTGCGGTCCCGGGCGTCAACGTAAGCGGCGGTGCCTCCGATGGCAATGAACGCCAGCACAATCACCAGGTTCGCCACAAACAGCCTGCGGGCGATACTCCAGCGGTGGATCATCAAGCACCTCCCATGACCAATATGAACGCAACGGTGAGCTAAGTCACGGCGTGCCCAATGATGGATATCACACCGGACCGACGCGATGAGCCCAGAGACTGCGCCGCAGCGTCTACCAGATTATCCATAAGGAGACACATCATGGCTTCTCAACGAGGAGAGTCAGCAGCGCCTGCAAAGGCCGCCCGCAAGGGCCTGGACAAATCCCACTACCTTTACATTGCCGTTATTGCCGCCGTGATCCTGGGCGCTATCGTCGGTCTGCTGTTCCCCGAGGTCGGCAAAGCGATGAAGCCGCTTGGCGACGGATTCATCAAGCTCATCAAGATGATGATCGCGCCGATCATCTTCTGCACCATCGTCCTTGGTATTGGCTCCATCGCCAAGGCTGCCACCGTAGGGAAGGTGGGCGGACTGGCCCTGGGCTACTTTGTTCTTATGTCCACCTTCGCCCTGGGCATCGGCCTTGTGGTCGGCAACCTGATCCACCCGGGTGAGGGTTTGAAGCTGGCGCCGTATGACCCCAATAAGAAGGCCGAAGTGGACAGCACCGTTGCCTTCCTCCTGGGCATTATCCCGGGCGACATTCCGGTCCTGCCCACACTCTTCGCCGCCATCCTCGTGGGCTTCGCCCTCCAGAAGATGGGCGCGCAGGGCGCTCCTGTCCTGAAGGCCATCGGCCACGGCCAGGTATTGGTGTTCAGGATCCTCATCATGATCATGTGGCTTGCTCCGGTGGGCGCCTTCGGTGCCATCGCAGCTGTTGTCGGCGCCACAGGCGTCGCGGCAATCGTGAGCATGTTCACGCTCATGGCCGCCTTCTACATCACCTGCGCCCTCTTCATCGTGGTGATCCTCGGCGGTCTGCTCCAGGTAGTGACCGGAGTGAACATCTTCAAGCTGATGAAGTACCTGGCCCGCGAATACCTGCTCATTTTCTCCACGTCCTCCTCCGAGGCGGCACTGCCCCGCCTCATTGCGAAGATGGAACACCTGGGCGTTTCCAAGCCGGTTGTTGGTGTCACCGTTCCGACGGGTTACTCCTTCAACCTTGACGGCACCGCCATCTACCTGACGATGGCATCGCTGTTCGTGGCCAACGCCATGGGAACCCCGCTGGATCTTGGTGCCCAGGTATCCCTGCTCATCTTCATGATCATTGCCTCCAAGGGCGCAGCCGGTGTCACCGGTGCAGGCCTCGCTACGCTGGCCGCCGGCCTGCAGGCACACAAGCCAGAGCTCCTGGGCGGCGTGGGCATGATCGTCGGGATCGACCGCTTTATGTCTGAAGCCCGCGCCCTGACCAACTTCACGGGCAACGCTGTGGCCACCCTGCTGATCGGCACCTGGGTCAAAGAGATCGACAACAAGCAGGTCGGCGAAGTCCTCTCGGGACGGGCTCCCTTCGACGAGCAGACCATGATCGCCGGCCATGGCGAACCGGTGGACCACCCGGCCGAAGCCAAGCCGGTCCCGGCCACCGTCTAGGCAGCGGGCCGGGCGAATGCCTGGCCGGCAGGCAAAAACAAAACCCTCAAACCGCCCGTGCAGCCCCCGGCTGCGCGGGCGGTTTGCGCGTGACAAGGCCTAACCTTCGACCTCTACTAGAAGGTAAAGGCTCAGAATGCGTGCAAAGTCAAGTTCCCTCGATTACCGTGTCGGGGGCTGTAGCCTTGGTGAAAAGCAGGAACGGCGCTGGATATCCAGCGGCAGGTAAATCACCGTCATCGAAAGTGTGGATAGATACGTGAGCAGCGAACAGGGTTCGGCAACTCTGGAAGGCACGGAACTCGATCTGGAAGACGCCGTGATGGGTCCCACCGGGCGCCCGCACCGCGAATTTCCTGAACCCGCTCCGCTGTCCTCCCACGGTCCGGCGCGCGTCATCGCCATGGTCAACCAAAAAGGCGGCGTGGGCAAGACCACATCCACCATCAACCTTGCAGCGGCCCTTGCCGAATATGGCCGCCGGGTACTGCTGGTCGATTTTGACCCGCAGGGTGCGCTGTCGGCGGGACTGGGCATCAACCCGCACGAGCTGGACCTGACCGTCTACAACGTCCTCATGGACCGCAAGATTGATATCCGCGACGCCATCCATCACACCGGTGTCGAAAACGTGGACCTCCTGCCGGCCAACATCGACCTCTCCGCCGCCGAAGTGCAGCTGGTCAACGAGGTCGCCCGTGAGCAGGTCCTGGACCGGGCCCTCAAAAAGGTCGAGGACGAGTACGACGTCGTCCTGATCGACTGCCAGCCATCCCTTGGCCTGTTGACCGTCAATGCCCTGACTGCCGCCCACGGCGTGATCATTCCGTTGATCTGCGAGTTTTTTGCCCTCCGGGCCGTCGCCCTCCTGGTGGAGACCATCGACAAAGTCCAGGACAGGCTGAACCCCCGCCTGCAGGTGGACGGCGTCCTGGCCACGATGTACGACGCCCGCACGCTCCACAGCCGCGAAGTCATCACACGGCTGGTGGAAGCTTTCGGCGACAAGGTGTTCGAAACCGTCATCAAGCGCTCGATCAAGTTCGCTGACGCCACAGTGGCGGCGGAGCCGATCACCAGCTACGCCGGCAACCACATTGGTGCAGATGCCTACCGCCGCCTGGCCAAAGAGCTGATTTCGCGCGGCGGCGCACCCTAGCCAGGCTGTGGCTGAGTCCAAGCCCGGCTTTGAGGTGCGGCTGGCCAACTTCACCGGACCGTTCGACCTCCTGCTGGGCCTCATTGCCAAGCACCAGTTGGACATCACCGAGGTGGCCATCGCCACCGTCACCGATGAATTCATCAAATACATCAGGAAGCTGCAGAAACTGGGGGAGGACTGGGCCCTGGATGAGGCCAGCGAATTCCTGGTCATTGCCGCCACCCTTCTGGACCTCAAGGCCGCCCGGCTCCTGCCCGCGGGCGAAGTCGAGGACGATGAGGACATCGCCCTGCTCGAAGCCCGCGACCTCCTCTTTGCCCGCCTGCTGCAGTACAAGGCCTTCAAGCAGGTCGCAGGCCTGATGGCCGTGACCCTGGACCAGGAATCCCGGCGCTTCCCGCGACAGGTTGCCCTTGAAGAACACTTCGCCGCCATGCTGCCTGAGCTGGTCTGGAAACACACCCCCGAACAGTTCGCCAAGCTGGCCGAAACCGCGCTGGAACCCAAGGTGCCCCGGCCTACCGAAGTCGGCCTGGCCCACCTGCACGGCAGCGCCGTCAGCGTGAAGGAACAGGCGGAAATCATGGGTCTCCGCCTCCAGCTGGGGAACCCCTTGTCCTTCCGGGCGCTGATCGCCGACGCGGAGTCCACCCTGGTGGTGGTGGCGCGGTTCCTGGCGCTGCTGGAAATGTTCCGCGACAAGGTGGTGGCGTTCGACCAGCTCAGCCCCCTGGGTGACCTGACGGTGCACTGGAGCGCCGAAGGCCAGGAATGGTCCACCGAGAACCTGAGTGAAGAATACGAGGAACAGCCGTGACCGAAGAGCATCCCGGGGCCGTTGACGACGAGGGACTGGACGTCAGGAACCTGCCGGGCGGGGCCAAGGCCGCCGTCGAGGCCGTGCTGATGGTGCTGGACCAGCCGGCCACCGCCGCTGAGCTCGCAGCGGGACTGAACCTGACCGTCGAGGTTGTGGAGCAACTGCTGGCGGAACTGCAGCGGGAGTATAACGGCTATACTGTTAAAGCCCCGGACATGGACGTTGCCAGCGATGCTGGCTTCAGCGCCAGCCCCCGGGGTTTTGAATTGCGGAACATCGCCGGTGGCTGGCGGATCTACTCACGCACTGACTTCGCCGACATCGTCGGCCGGTTTGTGCTGGAGGGCCAAACGGCCAGGCTCACGCAGGCGGCCCTGGAAACCCTGGCCGTCATCGCGTACCGGCAGCCTGTTTCCCGGGCCAGGGTGTCCGCAATTCGGGGAGTAAACGTTGATTCGGTCGTGCGGACACTGACGCAGCGCGGACTGGTCGAAGACGCCGGGAACGATCCGGAGTCAGGCGCCGTCCTGTACCGGACAACATCGTACTTCCTGGAGCGGATGGGGATCGGCTCCGTGGCTGAGTTGCCTCAGCTTTCACCCCATCTTCCGGGACTGGAAGGCATCGAGGAGTTCTACGACGCCGGAAGAATGTAGGCGGGGCATCCTGCCTGCGCACAAGAGTATTCATCAGGGCAGAATTATTCTGCACGGCTGGCTAGGGTTGTCCTTGGACAATCTGCCGGTCAACATATCGAAGGACGGGTCATGACACAGGCGGGACGCCAGGGTTCACCACGTAACAGTTCAGGACGTAAAGGTCCGGAACGCAATTCATCACAAGGCGGCGCACAGGGCGGCGCCAGCCGGGGCGGTGCGCAGGCCGGCGGATTCCGCGGCGCTGCAGGCAAGCGCAACGCCGGCTTCGGCGGCGGCGACCGCCCCCATAAGGCACCCAAGCCCCGCGAGGAGCGCTTTGTCGATCCCGACGAGGCATCCGCAGGCCAGCAAGGCGGCGCGTCCGACTGGAAGCCGGCCGCCCCCTCGGCACGGAAGCCTGCTGCCCGCAAGCCCGGCGCCAAGAAGGCTCCCGGCACTCCGGGTGCGCTCAAGCCCAAGCCACGTACCGGAAAGCCGGGGGCGGCGGCATCCCGCGCCTTCGGCAGCGAACGCTTTGGCCAGAACCTCGGCCCGGTCCGCAAGCCCTCGCGCAAGCGCGGTCCCCGCGGGCCCGTCCCGCAGTCTGAAATGCACGACGCCGACGGCACCCGCCTGCAGAAGGTCATGGCGCAGGCCGGCGTGGCTTCGCGCCGCGTCTGCGAAGAGATGATCGCTGAGGGACGCGTCGAGGTCGATGGCCAGGTTGTCACCGAGCTGGGTGTCCGGGTGGACCCCAAAACCGCTGTCATCCACGTTGACGGCCTGCGCATCCAGCTGGACGAAAACCTCGTCTACATGGTGTTCAACAAGCCCAAGGGTGTTGTGTCCACCATGGAGGACCCCGACGGCCGTCCCTGCATCAGCGACTTCGTCCGCAACAACCACGGGGAACGCCTCTTCCATGTGGGCCGGCTGGACGTCGCCACCGAAGGGCTGCTGCTGCTCACAAACGACGGCGAGCTGGCCAACCGCCTGACGCACCCGTCCTACGAGGTCCCCAAGACCTACCTCGTGCAGGTCCGTGGCCCGTTCCCGCAGGGAATCGGCGCCCAGCTCAGGGAAGGTGTGGAACTCGAGGACGGCTTCGCCTCTGTGGACTCCTTCAAGCTCGTGGACTCCACCCCGGGCCACGTGCTGATCGAGGTAGTCCTGCACTCGGGCAAGAACCGGATTGTCCGGCGCCTGTTCGATGCCGTGGGCTTCCCCGTCCTGCGCCTGGTGCGCGTCAAGGTCGGACCCATCGGCCTCGGCGACCAGCGACAGGGCAGCATCCGGAACCTGGGCAAGCAGGAAGTCGGCCACCTGCTGGCATCCGTAGGGCTCTGAGGCATGTCCGCATTTCGTACGCACGGCCGCGGACACCTTAACGGCCCGGTCGTTGTGATCGGCACCGGCCTGCTGGGCGCCAGCATCGGGCTCGGCCTGCGTGGCCGCGCCGTCCCCGTGTACCTGTCGGACCCGTCGCCCACCAACCAGGCCGTCGCCGTCGACATCGGCGCCGGTCTGCCCCTGGCCGAGCTGTCGGGCGAGGCACCGGAACTCGTGGTCGTGGCGGCACCGCCGGATGTCACAGCCTCGGTTGTGGCGGGCGCGCTGGCGGACTACCCGGAATCCGTGGTGGTGGACATTGCCAGCGTCAAGGCGGACATCCTGGCCGACCTTCGCGCCCGCGGCGCGGATCTCTCCCGCTACGTCGGCAGCCACCCGATGGCCGGACGGGAGAAATCCGGGCCCGTTGCGGCCCGTGGCGAGCTTTTTACGTCCATGCCGTGGGTGGTTTGCCCGTCGGAGGAGTCCTCAGCCGAAGCCACCCGGGTGGCGCGCGCCCTCGCCTCGGACCTGGGCGCAATCGTCTCCCAGTTCACCGCGGACGAACACGACGAAGCCGTGGCACTGGTATCCCACCTGCCCCAGGTGATGTCGTCACTGCTGGCCAGCAGGCTGCAGGGCACGCCGCTCCATGCGCTTTCCCTGGCCGGCAACGGCCTGCGGGACGTCACCAGGATCGCCGCGAGTGATCCCACCCTCTGGGTGCAGATCCTGGGCGGCAACGCCCGGAAAGTGGTGGAAATCCTTTACGGCGTGCGTGAGGACCTGAACCGCCTCATCGGCACGCTGGAGGCGCCCGCCGCACCCGGCGCACGGTTGGACCTTGCCCAGCTGATCAGCGAAGGCAATGCCGGCCAGGCACGCATTCCCGGCAAGCACGGCGGCCCGCCGCAGGCGTACTCCTGGCTCACCGTCCTGGTAGACGACAAGCCGGGCCAGATCGCCCTGCTCCTCACCGAGATCGGGGAGATCGGCGTGAATGTCGAAGACCTCCGGCTGGACCATTCGTCAGGCCAGAACGTCGGCATGGTGGAGCTCTCAGTGCTGCCCAACAAACATGACCACCTGATCGAAGCACTCAACGACCGCGGATGGCGGGTACTGCAGTAATGACACAGGAACTCATTGACACCCTGCCCGCCCTGCGGGTGGGACGGCCGCTCGTGGTGGCCATCGATGGCCCGTCCGGTTCCGGCAAGTCCAGCGTAAGCAAGGAAGTGGCCCGCAGGCTCCGGCTTGCCTATCTGGACACCGGTGCCATGTACCGGGCCCTGACCTGGTTCTGCGTCAACACCGGAATCAGCCTTGATGACGCCGAGTCCGTGGAGCAGGCAGCCAGGGACCTGGTGCTGGAACTGAGCACCACCCCGCACGAGGACTACGTGCGGGTGGACGGTGTTGACGTTGCCGAGGCCATCCGCGAACCGTCCATTTCGTCGGCCGTCAGCGCCGTGGCCACCACCCTGGGCGCCCGGACCGAACTGATCCGGCGCCAGCGCGAGCTCATTGAAAAGCACCACCGCCGGATGGTGGTGGAGGGCAGGGACATCACCACCGTCGTCGCGCCCGGAGCGGAAGTCCGGATGCTGCTGACGGCCAGCGAGGAAGCCAGGCTCCGCCGCCGCGGGATCCAGCTGGGCGGCACGCAGAACGCCGAGCAGCTCGCTGCCCAGGTCATCCACCGCGATGCCAAGGATTCAACGGTGGTGAATTTCACCCAGGCCGCCGATGGCGTGGTGACGCTGGATTCCTCGGACCTTGACTTCGAGGAAACCGTGGACGCCGCCCTCGTGATCGTCACCAAGGTCCTCAACCGTGACTGAGCGCCGCAGCAAGCTTCCCGCCGCCTGGACCATGGCGTGGAGCCGCCCCGTCGGCTGGATCCTGGACCATCTGGTGTACCGCACCTCGGTGACAGGCCGTTCCAACGTCCCCACCGGGGGACCGGTGATCTTTGCCGGCAACCACATCAGTTTCCTGGACGGGCCGGTGATGTTCGGCGCCTCACCGCGTCCCATGCACATCCTCGTCAAGAAGGAGATGTTCAAGGGCTTCCTGGGCCGGGTCCTCCGGGCCTCCGGCCAGCTGCCCGTGGACCGCTCCGGCGACCGTGCGGCGCTGCTGCTCAGCAAGGACGTGCTCGACGCCGGCCGTTGCGTCGGGATTCTGCCGGAAGGCACCCGGGGGAGCGGCCAGGCAACCGACATCAACAACGGCGTGGCATGGCTGGCACTGAACTCGGGGGCTCCGGTAGTGCCGGTCGCCATCCTGGGTACCCGGACCGGCGATGAACACCTCGACACCGTCCCCAGGCCGGGGCGGCGGTTCCATGTCAGCTTCGGCAACGCCCTGACAATAAGCCGCAATCCCGGCGAAACCGGCCGTGCTTCAATGGACAGGGCGGGAATGGAAATCCGCGCTGCGCTGGCAGGGCACGTCCAGGATGCAATCAAACACAGTGGGCAGCCTTTGCCCCACACGGGCTCACCGCTCGAACCAGCAGTAGCCGGGACGCCGGCAGATGACCACTAAGGAAAGTGCAATGAGCGATACGACTCAAACATCCGGCCACTCCGGCGCCGGCGAAGACGAATACACGCCCACCGGCACCGACCAGGTCGCCGAGCGGCTGGCAGCCCTGGACGACGACGAAGCGGAGCTGCGCGCGGCGTCCCTCCGGGCCGGACTGGAAGACTACGACCTCGACGAGGACGACGCCGCCCTGCTCAGCGGCCGGTACGACGACGAGGACTTCGACGGACCGGTCAAACTGGACCCCGTCCTGGCCATCATCGGGCGCCCCAACGTGGGCAAGTCCACCCTGGTCAACCGCATCCTGGGCCGCCGCGAAGCCGTGGTGGAAGACACCCCCGGCGTCACCAGGGACCGCGTGATGTACTCGGCCCACTGGAACGGCCGGAACTTCACCCTCGTGGACACCGGCGGCTGGGAGCACGATGCCCGGGGCATCCACGCCCGTGTAGCCGAGCAGGCCGAGATGGCCGTGGAACTGGCCGACGCCGTGCTGTTCGTGGTTGACTCCGCCGTGGGCGCGACCGCCACGGACGAGGGCGTCATGAAGATGCTCCGCAAGTCCAAGAAGCCCGTCATCATGGTGGCGAACAAGGTGGACGACTTTGCCCAGGAGGCAGACTCGGCCACCCTGTGGGGCCTTGGCTTTGGCGAGCCCTACCCGGTCTCCGCCCTGCATGGACGCGGCGTTGCCGACCTCCTGGACCACGTCATGGACACCCTGCCTGAGTTCTCCACGATCGAAGGACTGGAGCGCTCGGGCGGCCCGCGCCGCATTGCGCTGATCGGGCGTCCCAATGTGGGCAAGTCGTCGCTGCTGAACAAGCTCGCCGGCTCGGAGCGTGTGGTGGTGGACAACACCGCAGGCACCACCCGGGACCCGGTGGATGAGTTCATTGAACTCGGCGGCCGGACCTGGCGGTTCGTTGATACGGCCGGCATCCGTCGCCGCCAGCACATGGCACAGGGCGCCGACTACTACGCCTCACTCCGGACCCAGGCCGCCCTGGAGAAGGCGGAGGTCGCCGTCGTCCTCCTGGCCGTGGACGAAGTCCTCAGCGAACAGGACGTCAGGATCCTGCAGCTGGCCATCGAATCCGGCCGCGCGCTGGTTCTCGCCTACAACAAGTGGGACCTGCTCGATGACGAACGCCGTACCTACCTGGAGCGGGAAATTGAGCAGGACCTTGCGCACGTTGCCTGGGCCCCCCGGGTTAACATCTCGGCGCTGACCGGCTGGCACAAGGACCGGCTGGTCCCGGCACTGGACCTTGCCCTGGAAAGCTGGGACAAGCGCATCGCCACCGGACGCCTGAATGCCTTCCTCGGCGAGCTCGTGGCGGCGCACCCGCACCCGGTCCGTGGCGGCAAGCAGCCCCGTATCCTGTTCGGCACCCAGGCATCCAGCCGCCCGCCGAAGTTCGTGCTGTTCACCACCGGGTTCCTTGACCCCGGCTACCGCCGCTTCATCACCCGCCGGCTGCGCGAGACGTTCGGCTTCGAGGGCACGCCCATCGAGGTCAACATGCGCGTGCGCGAAAAGCGCGGCAAGAAGCGTTAATTCCGACACACCTGCTGATCGGATGCCCGAAAGTGTCACAGGCACCCCTTCGCATCGTGTAAGCTTTTCAAGGTGGTTCGGCCGGACTGCTGAGTTGAAATCCTGGCTAACATCAGGAGTAAACGCAGCGGAGAACGGCGGAACTGACGGGCTGTAGCGCAGCTTGGTAGCGCACTTGACTGGGGGTCAAGGGGTCGCAGGTTCAAATCCTGTCAGCCCGACCAAAAAGCAGAAGCGCCCCGGAGAATTTCTCCGGGGCGCTTCTGCTTTTGGCGTTACTTCAGGAACTTTGACGTCCGCCGGTCCGCCAGGATCTTTCCCTTGGTCTGGCAGGTGGGGCAGTACTGAAGCGAAGTGTCCGCGAAGGACACTTCCCGGACCGTGTCGCCGCAGACCGGGCAGGCCTCGCCGGTCCGGGCGTGCACCCGCATGTGGCTCCTCTTGACGTCCTTCAGTTCGCTCGGCGGCTTGCCGCGGGCTTCGGCCAGCGCCGTGCCCAGGACGCTGTGGATGGCGTCGTACAAAACCTGGACTTCCCCACGGTCAAGCGACTTGGCGATCGCAAACGGTGATATTTTCGCGGCGTGCAGGATCTCGTCGCTGTAGGCGTTTCCGATCCCCGCGATCACGCTCTGGCTTCGGAGGAGCCCCTTGACCTGCTGGGAGCTGGCGCTAAGGATCTTTGCCAGAGTGCCGGCGTCGAACTCCGGACTGAACGGATCCGGCCCCAGGGCCGCGATCCCCGGAACATCCTCCGGCTCGCGCACCACATAGACGGCCAGGCTCTTTTTGGTGCCGGCCTCGGTCAGGTCCATCCCGTGCCGGCCAGAATTACCGGAGAAGGACAGCCTGGCGGCGATGTACCCCTTCCCTTTCCTGAGTTCAGCGCTGCCCGGCGAATCGGTGAACCGGACCCAGCCTGCCCGCGCGAGGTGGAAGACCAGGGAGGGGCCTTCGGTGTCAATGCACACGAACTTACCGAAACGCCGAACGCCGGTCACAGCCCGCCCGTAGAGATCGGTGTAGGCGGGATCCGCCGTCTTAAGCACGGCGAAGGACACAATCTGGACCTGTTCCAGGACCGTGCCGCGCAGGTGGCCGTCCAGATAGTCAGCCAGGCCTGCAACCTCAGGAAGCTCGGGCATGGTCCCATCATGTCAGAATCCACCTCGAACGCCCCGGGAGTTGTGCCTATACTTTCAGCGGCGGCTTGTTTAGCAGGCCCCGTTGACATTGGTGTTTGACCCGATGAAAGGCCCCTGATGAGCAACATTCCCGAAGACCTGTCCTACACCGCAGAGCACGAATGGGTCACCGCGCCCAACGCCGACGGCGTGGTCCGCGTGGGCATCACAGACTTCGCCCAGGACGCACTCGGAGACGTTGTCTATGCGCAGATGCCTGAAGTGGGTACAAAAATCACCGCGAACGAAGTAGTGGGCGAAGTCGAGTCCACCAAGAGCGTGAGCGACATTTACGCTCCGGTCAGCGGGGAAGTGGTGGCTCGCAACGACTCCCTGGACACAGACTCCGCCCTCATCAACTCCGATCCCTACGGCGATGGCTGGCTGATCGAAGTCAAACTTGCCGAAGCCGACGCCGTGGAATCGTTGCTCAGTGCGTCGGAGTACGAACAACAGGTAGGCTAAAGCTAACCGGTTGATCCGGTCCGGCCATGCAACGTCTTCGCACGTCAATGGCCGGATCCGGCGTCCGGGGCCAGGTTTGCGAGGCAGGCCGGGGGGACATGTTGATTGCAGGTGACGCTGCAGCGGAAGAGGAGGAAGCCATGGTTGGCCACAAGCAGAACCCTGCCGACGGGGATTACGGCACAGGCAAGGCTTCGGAGACCACCTCGATCCATCTCACGCCCGTCACCGAAGAACCCACTATTACCCCCAAGCTCTCATCGGACGAGCGCAGCTCCGTGGAGGCGCTGCCCGCCGGATCAGCCCTGCTGATCGCGCACAGCGGACCCAACGCCGGGGCACGGTTCCTGCTGGACTCTGACGTCACCACCGCCGGCCGCCACCCGGACGCCGACATCTTCCTGGACGATGTGACCGTTTCACGCCGCCATGTTGAGTTCCAGCGCACGGCGCGCAGCTTCGAAGTGGTGGACAAAGGCAGCCTCAACGGCACCTATGTCAACCATGACCGCGTGGACAGTGTTGAGCTGAAGTCCGGAAGCGAAGTCCAGATCGGCAAATTCCGCCTCACCTTCTACCTGAGCCCTGCCCGCGCTGCAGGCCGCGCCTGATCCCGGGGCAGTTGCCTGTGGCAATGGCACAACCGGAACGCCGTGGACCCCAGGTCCTGAACATCGGGGAGGTCCTCGCCCAGCTGAGCGGCGATTTCCCAGGAATGACCGCGTCCAAAATCAGGTTCCTCGAAGAAAAGGGACTCATCAACCCCCGCCGGACGCCCGCGGGGTACCGGCAGTACTCGGACGGGGACGTCGAACGCCTCCGTTTTGTGCTGGCACTCCAGCGTGACCAGTACCTCCCCCTGAAAGTCATCAAGGACTACCTCGACGCGATCGACAGGGGAGAGCGGCCCGAAAACCTTCCCCCCGGCGTCGTGGTTTCCCCGCGGATCGTCTCTGACGAGCTGGCAGCCGAGCTGCAGAACCGTGGCCGCAAACTCACCGAGGAGCAGCTTCGGACCGAGTCCGGTGCCAGCGTTCCGCTGCTGCAGTCGCTGCTCAGCTTCGGGCTGATCAGCCACAGCAACGGCAAGTTTGACGAACACGCGCTGCAGGTGGCCCGGGCGTGCGTCCAGCTGGAAAGCCATGGCCTGGAGCCGCGCCACCTGCGGCCCTTCCAGGCCGCGGCCGAACGTGAATTCGGACTCGTGGAGCGGGCAGTGGCGCCGCTCGCATCGCGCAAGGATTCGGCGTCGCAGGCCCGGGCGGCCGAAGCGGCGCGCGAGATCAGCGACCTTTGCCTCACCCTGCACCGGGCCCTGGTGCAGGACCACATCTCACGCATGGACATCTGATGATCGAAGTCGAGATCGTAGGGGTTCGGATCGAACTTCCTTCCAACCAGCCGCTGGTGCTGCTACGCGAGATCCACGGCGAGCGGCACGTGCCCATCTGGATCGGCACGCCGGAGGCCAGTGCGATTGCCCTGGCCCAGCAGGGCGTGGTCCCGCCCCGGCCCATGACCCACGACCTCCTGGTGGACGTGGTGGAATCCCTGGGCCACTCGGTGGTGAGTGTGAACATTGTCGCCGTGGAGGACAACATCTTCTACGGCCAGCTGCAGTTCGAGAACGGAACCACTGTCAGCTCACGTGCATCTGATGCGCTGGCCATCGCACTGCGGGCCAAATGCCGGATCTGGTGCGCCGATTCGGTCATGGACGAGGCGGGGGTCCGCATCACTGAGCACGATGAGGGCGAAGACACCGAGCCCGGGCCCACCGTCGATGAGGAACGTGAACTGCGGCGGTTCCGGGAGTTCCTGGACGACGTGGAGCCGGAAGACTTCGACGGCTGAGATCACGTTAAGGTTAAAGTTGAGGCTGAAAGTTTCGACACGCCCCCGCAAAGAGCCGAACGTCTTTGACCTTGGGACCCGGCAGGCCTAACGTCAAAGGTATCAAGTTCCCATTGCTTACAGCAGCAGCGCAAGTCACACTGTAAGGTGCGGCTCCAGGAAATTACATGCATGGACTTCGTGCCCGTCCAGGCTGCTGCAGTTTTTCCCCGGGAGCTTATGACAAGGAGGATCCAGGTGAGTCCCAAAGGCGAAGCAGGCGAGCTGAAACAGCCCTCGACGGCTGGTGTCGCTGTGCCCGCGAGCGGTGCCCAGGGCCTCCTGTTTACCGAAGACCTTCCCGTTCTTGACGAAGACGCGGGCTACCGCGGACCGACTGCCTGCAAGGCGGCCGGCATCACGTACCGCCAGCTTGATTACTGGGCCCGTACCGGCTTGGTGGAACCCGCCGTGCGCGGTGCTGCCGGCTCCGGTTCGCAGCGCCTGTACGGTTTCCGCGACATCCTGGTCCTGAAGGTCGTCAAGCGGCTCCTGGACACCGGAGTCTCGCTCCAGCAGATCAGGACCGCTGTCGAACACCTGCGGGAGCGCGGCGTGGAGGACCTCGCCCAGATCACGCTGATGAGTGACGGCGCCAGTGTCTACGAGTGCACCTCCGCCGATGAGGTGATCGACCTCGTCCAGGGTGGACAGGGTGTGTTTGGCATTGCGGTTGGCCGCGTGTGGCGGGAGGTCGAAGGCAGCCTGGCGTCCCTCCCGAGCGAACATGCTGTCGAACAGTCCTTTCCGGACGACGAGCTCAGCAAGCGCCGTGCAGCCCGGAAAACCGGCTGAACCCTAATACGTCAAAGGCCACCTTCCAGGGGAAGGTGGCCTTTTCCATGCGCCCAATGTACGGCCGGCGCCCGCCGCCGCAGCGCCTAGCGCTGGCCGCGGCTCCGCAGGCCGTTGCCAACGGCGAGGAGGTTGGCCAGCAGCGTGTCAAAGAGGGCAGCAGCCGATTTCGCCGAGTCGCCGGGCCAGTGGTGTACCGGGTGGGCCGCGCCCTGGATCTGCTGCCAGTTCGCCTGCTCCGGGATCCGGGGGCTCAACAGGAGTTCGCCGAACATCGATTCCATCTCGGCGAGCCGGTAAGTGTGCTCGGATGAGCCGGTGCGGACACGGTTTGCCACAATGCCGGCCGGCGAAAGGTTGGGGGCGAACTCCTGCCGGAACAGCTGGATGGCCCGCATGGTCCGCTCGGTTCCCGCTACGGAGAACAGGCCAGGTTCGGCCACCAGGGCCACTTTGTCACTGGCTGACCAGGCCATCCTGGTCAGGCCGTTCAGTGATGGCGGGCAGTCGATCAGGACGAACTCGTAGTCAGCGCCGGCCAGCACCGAAGAGAGCCGGCGGAGATCGCGGCGGCCCAGGTCCGGCCGGTCATAGATCCCGGTGTACGCAGAGCCGACCGCGACGTCCAGGACTCCCGGACCGGAACCGTTCGAGAGTGCGCGGGCCGTCCAGCTGCTGCCCACCACGTTGTCCGCGAGTTTGGCCCTCCGCGGGCTCTTGAGCATCCGCCCGATGTCCAGCTGGTCGCCGGGCTGCACGCCCAGGGCCGTGGTCGCGTCTGCATGGGGATCAAGGTCCACCACCAATGTGGGGATGCCCGCGGCAAGCGCCGCAGACGCCAATCCTGTGGTGACGGAAGTCTTGCCGACCCCGCCCTTGAGGCTGCTGATGCTGACTACTTGCACTTGAGAGACCAAAACCTAACGCCGGCTGCCGTGTTGGGGGTAATGTTTGCTCCGGCAGTGCCGAAGCCGGGCGGCTCCTGCCGCCCTACTCATCATATGTTGATGCGCCGGCGATTCCTGCTTTATCGGGCGTCGGCATGGCACCTCGGCGTGATGGCAACAGCTGGTTCCGGCGGTCCCGGTCAAAGCGTCGCGGACATGACGGCAACTTCTGTGACGGTGGCCACAATGATTTGTATTTCTAAGCGCGGGTCTTAGACACTGTGACCACTTACCGATACACCCGCAATGATGCAGGAGAAGTATGTTTTCCAAGATTCTGGTGGCCAACCGCGGCGAAATCGCGATCAGGGCATTCCGCGCCGGCTACGAGCTGGGCGCCAAGACCGTTGCTGTGTTCCCGAACGAGGACCGTAACTCGATTCACCGCCAGAAGGCCGATGAGGCTTATCTGATCGGAGAGGAAGGCCATCCCGTCAGGGCATACCTTGACGTGGCCGAAGTGGTCCGGGTGGCCAAGGAGTCCGGTGCCGACGCCATCTACCCCGGCTACGGATTCCTGTCCGAGAACCCGGACCTCGCCCGCGCCGCGAAGGAAGCCGGGATCACGTTTGTTGGTCCGCCGGCTGAGGTGCTGGAACTCGCCGGCAACAAGGTTGCCGCGCTGGAAGCTGCGCGGAAGGCCGGCGTCCCGGTGCTGAAGTCCAGCCAGCCGTCGAAGGACCTTGATGAGCTCATTGCCGCGGCCGACGAGATCGGGTTCCCCATCTTCGCCAAGGCTGTCGCCGGCGGCGGCGGGCGCGGCATGCGCCGCGTGGACACCCGCGAGGCCCTTCCGGAAGCCCTGCAGTCCGCCATGCGCGAAGCGGATGCGGCGTTCGGTGATCCCACCATGTTCCTGGAGCAGGCTGTGCTCCGGCCGCGGCACATCGAGGTCCAGATCCTCGCTGATGCCGAAGGCAACGTCATGCACCTCTTCGAGCGCGACTGTTCCATCCAGCGGCGCCACCAGAAGGTCATCGAGATTGCACCGGCCCCCAACCTTGACGAGGGGATCCGCCAGGCCCTCTACCGTGACGCGGTCAAGTTCGCCAAGGCGCTGAACTACGTCAACGCCGGAACCGTCGAGTTCCTGGTGGACACCGTCGGCGAACGCGCCGGGCAGCACGTCTTCATCGAAATGAACCCCCGCATCCAGGTCGAGCACACCGTCACCGAGGAAGTGACGGATGTGGACCTGGTGCAGGCGCAGCTGCGGATCGCGTCCGGCGAAACCCTCGCGGACCTGGGTCTCTCCCAGGAAACCGTCCAGCTCAAGGGCGCAGCCCTGCAGTGCCGTATCACCACCGAGGACCCTGCCAACGGGTTCCGGCCCGACGTCGGAAAGATCACCGGTTACCGCTCCGCCGGCGGCGCGGGAGTACGGCTCGACGGCGGTACCGTGTACTCGGGTGCCGAAATCAGCCCGCACTTCGACTCCATGCTGGTGAAGCTGAGCTGCCGTGGCCGCGACTACCCGGCCGCGGTGGCCCGCGCCCGCCGGGCCCTCGCGGAATTCCGCATCCGTGGCGTTTCCACGAACATCTCCTTTCTGCAGGCCGTGCTGGACGACGCCGACTTCATTGCCGGCAACGTCGCAACGAACTTCATCGACGAGCGGCCCCAGCTGTTGAAGGCCCGGGTCTCCGCGGACCGCGGCACCAAGCTGCTCACCTGGCTGGCCGAGGTCACGGTGAACAAGCCCAACGGCGAACTCACCGTCCACTCCAATCCCGCATCCAAGCTTCCGTCCGTCGCAGGCATCCAGCCCGTGAAGGGGTCCCGCCAGCGGCTCCAGGAGCTGGGCCCGGAGGGCTTCGCCAAGGCGCTGCGTGAGCAGACCGCTGTGGCCGTCACAGACACCACGTTCCGCGACGCCCACCAGTCCCTGCTCGCCACCCGGGTCCGGACCCGCGACCTCGTGGCCGCCGGCCCTGCCGTCACCGCCCTGGTGCCTGAGCTGCTCTCCGTCGAGGCCTGGGGCGGCGCCACGTACGATGTGGCCCTGCGCTTCCTTGGCGAAGACCCGTGGGACCGTCTTGCCGCACTGCGGAAGGCCCTGCCCAACGTCTGCCTCCAGATGCTGCTCCGTGGCCGCAACACCGTCGGGTACACCCCGTACCCCGAAGAGGTCACGGTTGCCTTCGTCAACGAGGCAGCCGCCACCGGCATCGACATCTTCCGGATCTTCGACGCCCTGAACGATGTCAACCAGATGGCGCCCGCCATCCGTGCAGTCCGCGCCACCGGCACGGCAGTCGCCGAAGTGGCCCTGTGCTACACCGGTGACCTGCTGGACCCGGACGAGAAGCTCTACACGCTGGACTACTACCTCGAGCTCGCCCAGCGGATCGTGGATGCCGGCGCGCACATCCTGGCCATCAAGGACATGGCAGGGCTGCTCCGTCCCGCCGCCGCCGCGAAGCTCGTGGCCGCGCTCCGTGAGAGGTTCGACCTTCCGGTCCACCTCCACACCCACGACACCGCCGGCGGCCAGCTGGCCACCCTCCTGGCAGCCGTCGACGCCGGCGTGGACGCGGTGGACGTGGCGTCCGCCTCGCTGGCCGGAACCACCAGCCAGCCGTCCGCTTCGGCCCTGGTGGCGGCACTGGCGCACACACCGCGTGACACCGGGCTCAGCCTGGCGGCAGTCAGCTCCCTGGAGCCCTACTGGGAGGCCGTGCGGCGTGTCTACGCGCCGTTTGAGTCGGGCCTGCCGGGCCCCACAGGCCGCGTCTACCAGCACGAAATCCCGGGCGGGCAGCTGTCCAACCTCCGCCAGCAGGCCATGGCCCTGGGCCTGGGGGAGCGCTTCGAAGCCATCGAGGACATGTACACAGCGGCGGACCGCATCCTGGGCCGCCTGGTGAAGGTCACTCCGTCTTCGAAGGTGGTGGGCGACCTCGCGCTGCACCTCGTAGGCCTGAACGCCGACCCTGCGGACTTCAACGAGAACCCGCAGAACTACGACATCCCCGACTCCGTCATCGGCTTCCTGTCCGGCGAGCTCGGTGACCCGCCGGGAGGCTGGCCGGAACCGTTCCGGACCAAGGCACTCCAGGGCCGCAGCATCAAGGTCCGCGACGTTGAGCTCAGCCCCGAGGACAGTGCCGCGCTCCAGGGCGATTCCAAGACCCGCCAGGGTACGCTGAACCGCCTGCTCTTCGACGGCCCCACCAAGGACTACCTCAAGAGCGTGGAAACCTACGGCAACATCTCCGTGCTCGACACCAGGGATTACCTGTACGGCCTGCAGCGCGGGCAGGAGCACGAGATCCAGCTGGAAAAGGGCGTCCGCCTGATCGCCTCGCTGGAGGCCGTCTCGGAGCCGGATGAGAAGGGCATGCGCACCGTCATGTGCACGCTGAACGGGCAGTCCCGGCCCGTCGTCGTCCGCGACCGTTCCGTGGTGAGCAACGTCAAAGCTGCCGAGAAGGCGGACCCGGCCCAGCAGGGCCACGTCGCCGCGCCGTTCGCCGGTGCCGTCACCGTCACGGTCAAGGCAGGCGACACCGTGAGCGCCGGTGACACGGTGGCCACCATTGAAGCGATGAAGATGGAAGCGTCCATTACGACGCCGGTGGGCGGCAAGGTTACCCGCCTCGCCATCTCAACGGTTGAACAGGTGCAGGGCGGGGACCTGCTCCTGGTTGTGGAGTAACCCCTTAAACGCAACGCGGGGTCACTCCTTACCCAATAAACACTGTTTATCGGGCGAGGAGTGACCCCGCGTTGTTTTTTTGCTCAAGACTCCCGGGGCGCGCCGTACATCTCTTCGATGACGGTTTCGAAGTCCTTCATGACCTGGCCACGCTTGACCTTCATTGAAGGCGTCAGGTGGCCTGACGCCTCGGTGAAGTCTGCGGCCACGATCCGGAAGGACTTGATGGCCTCAGCCTGGGACACCGAATTGTTCGCGTGGGTGATGAGGTCCTGGACCGCGGCCTTCACCACCGGATTCTCCACCGCCTCGTCGAGGGTGGTGGTGTTCGGCAGGCCATGGCGCTGCAGCCAGCCGGGAAGTGCTTCCTGGTCCAGGGTGACCAACGCGCCGATGAAGGGCCTGTTGTCGCCAACTACCAGGACCTGGGAAACCAGCGCGTCGGCGCGGATCTGGTCCTCCAGGAGGGCAGGGATCACGTTCTTGCCGCCGGCGGTGACGATGATCTCCTTCTTGCGTCCGGTGATCCAGACGAAGCCGCTCTCATCGAGGCGTCCGATGTCGCCGGTCCTGAACCAGCCGTCGGCGAACGTCTCGCTGGTCAGGTCCTCGCGTTTGTAGTAGCCGTTCATCACGCAGACGCCCTTGGCGAGGATCTCGCCGTCGTCGGCAATCTTGACCGAGTTGCCCGGCAGGGGCTTGCCCACGGAACCGATCTTGATCAGGGCAGGCGTGTTTACGGAAATCGGGGCGGTGGTCTCGGTGAGGCCGTAGCCCTCGAGCACTTGCAGGCCAATGCCCTGGAAGAAGTGGCCCAGGCGCTCTCCCAGCGGCCCGCCGCCGGACACGGCGTGGGCAACGTGCCCGCCCATGGCGGCACGCAGCTTGCCGTAGACCAGCTTGTCGAACAGTGCATGACGGAGCTTTAGGCCGAGGCCAACGTGCCCTTCCTGCCGGGCCTTGGAGAAAGCGATGGCGGTGTCGGCTGCTTTGTGGAAGATTGCTCCCTTGCCGCCGTCCTCTGCCTTGGTCAGGGCGGAGTTGTAGACCTTCTCGAAGACGCGTGGAACGGCCAGGATGAATGTGGGCTCGTAGCTCTGCAGGTCAGCCAGCAGGTTCTTGATGTCCGGGGTGTGCGCCACGGTGGTTCCGGCGGCCATGGCCAGGACGGAGATGAAGCGCGCGAACACGTGCGCCAGCGGCAGGAACATGATGGTCTTGGCGTTCTCATGCACGATCTCGCCGATGATGGCCAGGGCGTTGTCGGAGAGCTCAACAAAGTTGCCGTGGGTGAGTTCGCAGCCCTTGGGGCGCCCGGTGGTTCCGGAGGTGTAGATAATGGTGGCAATGTCGGCCAGGTTGGCGGCACTGCGGCGCGCCTCGAGGTCGGCGTCGCTGATATCCCGTCCGGCTTCACGGACAGCGTCCAGGCCGCGGCCCTCGAGCTGCCAAACGTGCTGCAAGGCAGTCAGGCCTTCGGAAGTGGCTGCCTGGCGAATGATGTCCTCGTGGTGGGCGGCTTCGCCGAACGCGGCCACCGCTCCCGAGTCGCCGAGGTTCCAGGCAACCTGGGACGGGGACGAGGTTTCATAGATCGGCACCGACACGGCGCCGGCGAACCAGATGGCGAAGTCCACCAAAGCCCACTCGTACCGGGTGCGGGACATGATTCCCACCCTGTCTCCGGCGTTGACGCCACTGGCGATCAGGCCTTTGGCCAGTGCCTGGACATCGGCCAGGAAGTCGGTGGCGGATACGTCCTGCCAGGCTCCCGCGGAGTCGAGCCGGGAGAACAGGGCAGGGTTGCTGGGCTTGGCAGCCTGCCGCAGCACCAGGTCAGTGATGTTGGTTTCAGGTGGGACAACAACCAGCGGCGGAACGCTGAATTCGCGCACTATAGCTCCTTTGATATCCGTAGGCCCGGACAGGGTATGTCTAACACTAGTACGCCTGTACCCGGCAGTGCAGTAACAAACCTACTGGCGAGTAACTTATGCGTCAATGCGGGCCGGTCAAGGGGCCGTCCTGGCTTGCCGGGAGGCGGCATCCGTCGGCCTAGAATGGGGAACTATGTATGAACCGCCCCCCGGCGTACAGGCCGGCCCCAACAGACGCCCGGCGCCCTGGAAGCGGCGGCCACCCGCCATCGCGGCCCGGACCGGGCAGGGGGCAACTTTCCGTGAGCACCTCCGGCTGGGCCGGAAAGGACTCGCCATCGGCATAGATATTGGCGGGACCAAAGTTGCCGCCGGGGTAGTGGATGCCGACGGCAGGATCCTCAGCGAAGCGCGGCGCTCAACTCCCGGCAGTGATCCAAGGGCTGTGGAGCGGGTCATTGTTGAGCTCGTTGAAGAACTTGGAGCGGGGCACCGCATCTGGTCTGTGGGCATCGGCGCGGCCGGCTGGATGGACCTCGACGGCGGCACGGTCCTGTTCAGCCCGCACCTCGCCTGGCGCAACGAGCCCCTGAGGGAAAACCTCCAACGCCTCCTGCGCAGGCCAGTCCTGCTCACCAACGACGCCGACGCCGCGGCCTGGGCCGAATGGCGCTTTGGTGCAGGGCAGGGCGAGAGTCGGCTCGTATGCATCACGCTGGGGACCGGAATCGGCGGCGCGATGGTGCTGGACGGGCGGGTTGAGCGCGGACGGTTTGGCGTCGCTGGGGAGTTCGGCCACCAGATCATCATGCCCGGAGGCCACCGGTGCGAGTGCGGAAACCGCGGCTGCTGGGAGCAGTATGCTTCCGGCAACGCGCTGGGCAGGGAAGCGAGGATCCTGGCCCAGGCGAATTCACCCGTGGCGCAGGAACTGATTGCCGCCGTCGGCGGAAACCCTGCCGTCATCACCGGGACGATCGTCACGGAGCTTGCCCTGGCCGGCGACGCCGCCTCCCGCGAGCTTCTTGAGGAAGTCGGGGAATGGCTGGGCCTTGGACTGGCCAACCTGGCAGCCGCCCTGGATCCCGGCCTGTTTGTCATTGGCGGCGGGCTTTGCTCGGCCGGAGACCTGTTGGTGGAGCCGGCAAGGAAAGCGTTCGCCAGGAACCTGACCGGACGGGGCTTCCGCCCGGCGGCGGGCATCGAGCTCGCCGCACTGGGTCCCAATGCGGGACTGATCGGCGCGGCAGACCTGTCCCGGGTCAGCAGCCGGATGCGCAGCTGACCGCTACATAACCGCAGTTCAGACGCGGGCTCCGTCGTCGTTCTCGTCCTTTTCCTGGGGCAGCTTCATGATCAGGTACACCACCGACAGGATAAACACCGCAACCATCCCCAGGATGGCAAGCAGCGGTGCGGACCGCCAGAACATCACGGAGAGCAGCAGGGCAAGCGGGCCTCCCACGGCGCCCAGCCACGCGAGCATGGTCAGCGGGTCGGTGCCGGCAAGGCTGGGCGGCTCCTCCGGAACAAAAGTGTCGTCGTCGTCCACGCCGTAGTCCCGCGGTCCCTGGGCGGGATCGTCCGTGCTCCCGGGAGTCCCAGGGGTCGCGGCGGCGGCCAGCCTCTCGGCAGCTGACGGCTCGGTCGGGGCGGACGGTGCCAGCCCCAGCGGATCAAAGTCCCGGAAGCTGGCGCCGGTGCCCGTAGTACGCCCGGCTGCCGTTCCGGCGGCCGGGCTTTCCGGGGAGCCCGGTGCACCGGCGGGCTTTGGGGTATCGGCGCCGCCTGGCCGCAGTGCTTCGTCCTGGGCCGATGAGGAGCCTTCCAGGCGTGCCACCAGATCCAGCCAGACGGCGTCGTCCTGGTTGGCACTCGGATCCGGGGCGCCGGAATCGGGTTTAGTCACGGGCGGTGCCCTCCTGGCTCGTGGCGGGCGCCTGGTGGACCGGTGCGGCGTTGCTCCCGCCGGCCGGCGCCGTCGCCGGGATGACCGACCGGATGAACTCGATTGAACCTTCGAAGATCTGGTCCGCGTCGTTGTCCAGGGTGGCCACGTGGTAGCTGTTCTCCAAACTGGTCAGCTGCAACGTGGCGTTGGTGAGGCCGCGGCGCAAGGCAACGATGCTGGAGTCGGACACCACGTGGTCCACGGTGGACCTGAAAACACGTACCGGCGCGGTGACCCGGGGGAGAAGCCGGATGGTGTCCTTGAACATCTTGTTGAGCTCATGGGCGGCAGCCACCGGGGTCCGGGGATAGGCGCCCTCATCCATGCCGGCTTTCAGGATGTCGTTGGCGATCGCCGGCGTGCTCTTGAGCACCAGCTTGAGGATGCCCGCCAGCGGGGCGCGGGGATCGTCAATGACAAGGCCGGGGTTGACGAGGATGACCCCTGCGACGGGCCGGGTGGCCGCGACCCGCAGGGCCAGGGCGCCGCCCATGCTGAGTCCGGCGGAGAAAACCTGGTCGCATTCGGCGTCGAGTTCGAGGTAGGCGCCGTCCAAAGCATCGTGCCACTGGGTCCAGCGGGTCCGCGCCAGTTCCTGCCACGTGGTGCCGTGGCCGGGAAGGAGCGGCATACGCACGGCGAATCCGGCGTCGGCCAGCGAAGCGGCCCAGGCCCGCAGGCCGTGCGGGCTGCCGGTGAAGCCGTGCGAGAGGACCACGCCGATGCGTGGTCCGTCGCCGCTGAAGGCACTGTGGAACGGGCTGTGGTCCGGAAGCGCTGTCATGAACTCTCCGACGTGATGGGGCGGTGGGCGTGCTGAAGGAAAAACGAGGTGGATTTCGCAAAAATTTCGGGGGCGTCGGCGTCCAGTGTGGCCACATGGCTGCTGTGGTGCAGCTCCACGACCTCCACCAGGTGCCCGCCCAAACGTCGCCTCAGCATGGCCAGCGACGACGGGGGAACCACGGCATCGGTCCGTGACTTGAATACCTGGACCGGCGCCGTGACCCGTGGCAGGCCGCGGATGCTTGCGCCGAAGAGCTTCTTGAGCTGGTGGACAGCGGCCAGGGGCGTCCGTGAATAGTCCCCGTCATCGGTGACGGCCGCCGTGGACTCGTCCTCCTGGATGGGAAGCGTGGTCTGCTGGAAGTACTTGAGCAGGCCGATGACCCGCACCCGGCGGTCATAGAAACTCAGGCCGGGGTTGACCACGGACACGCCCGCCACCGAATGCCGGGATGCAGTCAGCAGCGCGATGGCCCCGCCCATGGACAGGCCGGCCACGTAGCAGGTTTCCGTGCGTGCGGCGAGGTCAAGGTAGGCGGCTTCAAAGGTGCGCTGCCAATCAGGCCAGGTGGAGCGGGCCAGCTGGCGCCAGTCCGTCCCGTGCCCTGGAAGGAGCGGCACCGAGACGGCGAAGCCCTGGGCCGCGAGATGTTCCGCCCAGGGCAGGACACTTAGGGGACTCCCGGTGAACCCGTGGCAGATGGCGATGCCGGTGCCGGCATTGGGTCCGTGGCCCGGGTAGCTGAAAGCGGCAGGCCGGGGCGGGATGCTGCTTTCTGTCATGACTCCATCGTGTCACTGTTCCCGATAAATCTCACTAGAGTAGGGTGGCATTGGATTCCTGGCCCTGCCCCGCTGAGCCCGGGCCTGCCGCCTTCTTCGAGAGGTTCGTCGCGTGTTTTATTGGGTCATGAAAAGGATCTTTCTGGGTCCGGTGCTGCGGCTCCTGTTCCGCCCCTGGGTCAAAGGCCTGGACAACGTCCCGGCGGAGGGCGCAGCCATCATCGCCTCCAACCATTTGTCGTTTTCCGATTCGATTTTTATGCCGCTGATGGTGCCCCGGCCGGTGATCTTCCTGGCGAAGTCCGAGTACTTCACCGGCACCGGGCTCAAAGGCCGCCTCACGGCGTTGTTTTTCCGGCTGACCAACCAACTTCCCATGGACAGGTCGGGCGGCGCGGCGTCGGCTGTTTCGCTCAACGCCGGCATGGACGTCCTGACCGGCGGTGGTCTGCTGGGAATCTACCCCGAGGGCACCCGCAGCCCGGACGCCCGCCTCTACCGCGGCAAGGTCGGTGTGGCCCGGCTGGCCCTGCAGGCCGGTGTCCCCGTCATTCCGGTGGCCATGATCGGTACGGACAAGGTCCAGCCCATCGGCAAACGCCTGCCCAACATCCGCCGCATCGGCATGATCTTCGGGGAGCCGCTGGACTTCAGCCAATACCGGGAGCAGGCCGAAGACCGCGTGGTGCAGCGCAAGGTAACTGACGAGATCATGTTCGAGCTGATGCGTCTTTCCGGCCAGGAGTACGTGGACGAATATGCCGCCGTGGTGAAACTCCGGCTTGCGGGCAAGCAGGACAAGCCGGCGACGGACACGGCCGCTGATACTTCCGGCGGCCTTGCCGCACCGGAGCCGCAGGACGACGACGGGACGCCGGCCGCCGGATGATGTGACGCCGGTCGCCCCCGCGCGTGACGGCCGGGTGTCCGGATGCCGCCCAGTGACACTACTCTTAGATGGTGACTGAGCTATCCGCAAAACCCGCCTTCTCGCTGTCCAGTACCGCCCAGAGCGGCGCCGCCAATTATCCAGGCCTGGATGACTGGCGGGACCTCCCCATCTCCCAGCAGCCCAGCTGGCAGGACAAGGACGTCTTCGACTCTTCGGTCAAGGAGCTGTCCGTGCTCCCGCCGCTGGTTTTCGCCGGTGAGGTGGACATCCTCCGCGAAAGGCTGGCCGCCGCCGCCCAGGGCAAGGCTTTCCTGCTTCAGGGCGGCGACTGCGCTGAAACCTTCGAAGCCGCCACCGCGGACAAGATCAGCGCCCGTGTCAGGACCATCCTGCAGATGGCGGTGGTCCTCACCTACGGCGCGGCCATGCCCGTGATCAAGATGGGCAGGATGGCAGGCCAGTTTGCCAAGCCCCGGTCCTCGAACGACGAAACCCGCGACGGCGTCACGCTCCCCGCCTACCGCGGCGACATCGTCAACGGCTACGACTTCACGCCCGAATCCCGTGGCCACGACGCAGCCCGGATGCTCCGGGCTTACCACACCTCGGCATCCACCCTGAACCTCATCAGGGCGTTCACACAGGGCGGCTTCGCCGACCTCCGGCTGGTCCACCACTGGAACAAGGGCTTCACCGAGAACCCGGCGCACGCGCGCTACGAGTCCCTGGCCCGCGATATCGATCGGGCCATCAAGTTCATGGCCTCCTGCGGCGCCGACTTTGAGGCGCTCAAGCGTGTGGAGTTCTTCGCCAGCCACGAGGCCCTGCTGCTTGACTACGAGCGGGCGCTGACGCGCATCGACTCCCGGACCGGATTCCCGTACGACACTTCGGCCCACTTCCTGTGGATCGGGGAGCGCACCCGCGAGCTGGACCACGCGCACATCGACTTCCTCTCACGCGTGCGGAACCCGATCGGCGTCAAGCTCGGCCCCTCCACCACAGGCGATGATGCCCTCCGCCTTATCGACAAGCTGGACCCCGAGCGTGAGCCCGGACGGCTTACCTTCATCACCCGCATGGGCGCGAAGAACATCCGGGAGAAGCTGCCCGCCGTCGTCGAGAAGGTTACCGCCTCCGGCGCCCAGGTCCTCTGGGTCACCGATCCGATGCACGGCAACACCGTCACCTCGCCGAACGGCTACAAAACGCGCAACTTCGACGACGTCATTGACGAAGTCCGCGGCTTCTTCGAGGTCCACCATGGCCTGGGCACGGTTCCCGGTGGCCTGCATGTCGAGATGACCGGCGACGACGTCGCCGAATGCCTTGGCGGCGCCGACCCCGTGGACCAGGAGGCGTTCCTGGACCGTTACGAGTCTGTGTGCGATCCGCGGCTGAACCACATGCAGTCGCTCGAAATGGCGTTCCTGGTCGCAGGGGCACTCTCCAAGCACTGACCGCCGTCGTTTTTCAGTCGAAAAGGATGCCTCCCGGACTTCGCGTCACGGGAGGCATCCTTTTGCGTCTGCCGGCACGGGCCGGCCGCGCTACACCACCGTCAGGGTAATGACTGATCCCTCGGGAACGTCTTTGTTAACCGGGTCCTGGTCCCGGACGGTTCCGAAGAAGCCGCCGAGGACGTTGTTCACTTTCACTTCGAAGCCGAGCTGGCGCAGAGCCTGTTCGGCTTCTTTGGCCTGCTTGCCCACGTAGCTGGGAACCCTAACCATCTTCGGGCCATCTGAGATGGTGAGCGTCACCGTGCCGCCCCGGGTGAGGGTGCCGTTCGACGGCGACTGGCTGGCCACTGCGCCCTTGGGCACCTTCTTGTCGTTGACTTCGTCCTTGGCTACTTCTGCCTTCAGCCCGGCTGCCTCGATGGCATCGACGGCGTCGTTCTCGTCCATCCCGACGACGGACGGCACGGGAATGGGCTGGGGACCCTTGGAGACGGCCAGGGCCACCGCGGTGCCGTGCCGGGCGGGGGTCCCGGATGCCGGGTCCTGGGCGAGCACAACGCCGGCGGCAACGCCCTCATCGAATTGCTCGGTGATGGTGCCCAGGGCCATCTCGGCCTTGTTCAGTTCCGTCTTGGCCTGCTCCAGCGTTTGTCCGGTCAGTTTCGGCAGCTCAAACAGCTGGGGCCCCTTGGAGACAAACAAGGCCACCGGCTGGAATTTCCGGATCTCCGTGCCGGCCCCGGGCTCCGTTCCAACTACCAGCCCGGAGGGGACGTCATCGTCAAAAACGTCACGCGTGCTGGACTGGAACCCGGCATCGCTCAGCAGCAGTTGGGCCTGCGCCACCGTTTTGTTCGCGACGGCGGGGATGGTCGCTGGGGATCCCGGGCCCATGCCAAAGAACCAGCCTGCCCCGGTGGCCAGCAGCGCCGCGATGATCAGGATGACCACCCACAGGGCGCCACGGCGCCGGGGGTTGCCTTCCCGCAGGGACCTGAGCGGAGTAGCGGCCGCCCGGGACCTTGCCTTTTCGGCTTCCTTGTCCGCCTTGCGCCGGGCGCGCTTGGTCAGGGGAGCGGGCGTGGTGTCCGGGTAGGGGGAGTACGCCGCCGTGTGCTGTGCGGCCGGGGCACTGGGAAGGGCCGTGGTTGCATAATCCCCGGACAGGGCAGACGCAATCTGTGGTTGTCTTTCGGGCCGCGCCAGCGGTGACATCACCGTCGTGGGGTGGCTGGGGCGGGTGATGATTTCAGTGGGATTCTGCGCGCCGTGGTCGAGCGCTGCCGGCGGCTGGAGGTCCAATTCGCGGTCCGTGAGGTTGGTGCGGATATGGCGGAGTTCCTGGAGCAGGGCGGTACCGTCCACGGGCCTGTTCTCGGGGTCGTTGGAGGTACACCACTGCACCAGTTCATCGACTTCGGCGGCCAGGCCCGGGACCAGGGCCGACGGCGGCCCCACCGTGCCGTTCACGTGCTGGTACGCAACCTGGATGGGGACCTCGCCGCTGAAGGGCTGCTGGCCGGTCAGCATTTCGTACAGCATGATCCCGACCGAGTAGATGTCACTCCGGGCGTCGGCCTGGTTTCCCAGCACCAGTTCGGGGGAAAGATAGGCCACGGTGCCGATCAGTGCACCCGTGCTGGTGGACGTGGTGACGGCACGTGCCAGGCCAAAGTCCCCCAGTTTGATCCGGCCGTCGTCGGCGATCAGGACGTTTTCGGGCTTGATGTCGCGGTGGATCATGCCGGCGGTGTGCGCCGCCGCCAGTCCTTCGACGACGGGATCTATGAGTGCCAGGCCGAGCCGGGGAGGCAACGCGCCCTTGGACCTAATGACGTCCCGGAGCGTATGGCCTTTGATGTACTCCATGACGAGGTAGGCCGTCTGGCCGTCGTTGCCCTGGTCGAGGACACCCACAACGTGGGAGTGGGAAAGCCGGGCCGCTGCCTTCGCTTCACGGCCCAGCCTGCCCAGGAAGGTATCGTCGCCGGCGAGGTGCGGGTGGAGTACTTTGAGTGCGACGTCGCGTTCCAGCCGCAGGTCCGTTGCCAGGTAAACGGTGGACATTCCGCCGCGCGCGAGCTTGGACTGGACGGCGTAGCGGTTATCCACCAGCGTTCCAACAAGTCGGTCAGACACGTGTTCCTGCACCCTACGATCCTAATCCCGCAACGAAACGGGCCCGAATCAACATGCGATCCGGACCCGTATCGTTACCGCGCATGCCACGTCCCTTCCGGGACCGGGCGTTGGGCTTGGTGGCCTAGCCGAAGTTCTTTTCGTGCGCCTTGATGGCCTCCACGTATGTTTTGGTGTCGTCGTACATTCCGTACTTGCTGACGGAATACTGGCCCTGGTAGTAGCCGGCGATCGCGGTGTCGCGGTCCTTGCTGGTGGCGATCAGCTGGCGGATGATCGCTACGCCTGCGGTCGCGTTGTCGTACGGATCCAGCAGGTTGAGCTTGCGTCCCACCAGGTCCGAGGCCCACTGGCCGGAGGACGGAATGACCTGCATGGTGCCGATGGCGTTCGCAGGGGAGACGGCGCGCTGGTTGAAACCGGATTCCTGGTAGGCAAAAGCCAGGGCCAGTGCCGGTTCCACACCCATGGCCCGTGCGGTGTCCGCCACGATGGCCCGCATCTGGTCCCGGGAAGGAACGGGAGATGCGTTGAGCAGCGCCTTATTTTCGTTGGCTGAGCTGACCACTGCCGCGGGGTAGGTGAATCCGAGGAACGAACTCGGCACCAGGGGAGTGACATTCGCGGCCGGCTGCGTGGCGGCCGGCTGAACGGCGGCGCCGGGGATGACCAGCTTGTTGCCTGGGTAAATGACGCTGGACAGGCTCAGCTGGTTTGCGGACAGGACGTCGGAAAGCTTCACGCCGTGCTTGGAAGCAATGGCGCTGAGGGTGTCGCCGGCCTTTACCGTATAGGAACCGGTGGGGGCGGCAGGCGCCGGAGCAGCGGGTGCCGGCGCCGCGGGTGCGGACGCGGGCTGGAGCGTGGGCGCAGGAGCTGCAGCCGGCGCGGCATCTCCGGCGTTCACTTTGATCTTCTGGCCGGGGTAAATGATGGAACGCATGTTCAGGCCGTTCCAGCCGAAGATTTCCGAAAGGCCCACTCCGTGCCTGGAGGCGATGGCGCTGAGCGTATCGCCGGACTTGACGGTGTAGGTTGCACCGGACGTGGCCAGCGGCGCCGGCGCCGGGGCAGCAGGAGTTGCGGCGGGCGCACTGCCCGAACCTGAGAGCCTGATCTTCTGGCCCGGGTAGATGATGGTGTTTGGCTGGAGATTGTTCAGCTTGAGCACCTCGTAGGTATCCAAGCCGTGCTTTCCGGCGATGCTGCTGATGGTGTCGCCCCGGGCGATGGTGTATTCGGAGGGGACGGACGGCTGGGCAGGCCGGAACGCGGACGGAATCGTCGTCGAAACCGAGGCGGCCGGGATAACGGCAGCCGTGGCAGCGGCTGCCTGGGCCTTCATGGCCGCCACAAGGGTGGCAGGGATCGTGCGGGCGGGGGCAACAGCCTCGGCAGGGTGGGCAAGGGCCAGTGACGACAGGATAACCGCAGGGAGCGCCGCCGTCGTAGCGGCTATCTTCGGCAGGCTCGGCCTGGGTGGCTGCTGTGGCGAGCGGGACGTCGTCATGGAAGGAATCCTCTTCTCAACTGCGGAGCGGTGGGTGTTGCCTGTGTTAATAATGCTTCTAGTGTTACTTAAGTTATTGCTGTTACCAATGTGATCTATGTGAATCTCTCACGGATTGGCAATTAGCACAAGAATTCTCTAAAGGCTGACAACAGGAATTTTTTGGAGTGTCGCCCGCTGATGCATCCGCCGGAATGGCGGCGACTAGGCGCCAGGGTGCACGTCATGGCAACCTTGATCCGTGAGTAACGTAGAAAGCCTTGTTGGCGAGTGGCTGCCCTTGCCTGATGTCGCGCAGTTGTTGGACGTTTCAATTACGAAAGTCCACAGTCTCCTTGATGAGCGGGCGCTGGCCGCGCTGCGCGTGGGGGAACGGCGAATCCGGTGTGTCCCCGCGGAATTTATCCAGGACGGTCACGTGGTGGACAGCCTTAAGGGCACCATTGTGGTGCTGTCGGATGCCGGCTATTCAGACGAAGACCTGATTGTCTGGCTTTTTACTGCCGACGAATCATTGCGCGGTCGGCCTATCGATGCCCTCCGTGAAGGCCGCAAAACGGAAATCCGCCGCCGCGCCCAAACGCTGGCCTGGTAGCCGGAATTTTCAGGATGCCCGGCTGACGGTTGCCTCGGCCAGCCTGCGGAGGGCTGTCTTGGGCAATTCGTCCAGTTCCAGTTGTTCCAGCGCGTCAAACGCGGCTGCCCCGAATTCGCCAATCAGGACTTCGGTTGCCTGCAGGGCTCCGGATTCTTCGATGATGCGGCGGATCTCGGCGATGTCTGCGTCGCCGAGATCCGGGCTTCCGAGCTTGGCGTCGATGAAGGCGGATTCTTCAGCCGTTGCCTGGTCCAGGGCCAGCGCCACCAGAACGGTTCGCTTCCCCTCGCGGAGGTCATCGCCGGCGGGCTTTCCCGTGGTGACGGGGTCGCCGAAGACGCCCAGGACGTCGTCGCGCAACTGGAAGGCCTCACCCAGCGGAAGCGCGAAGGCGGAGTACCCGCGGAGAAGCTCGTTGGAGGCTCCCGCAAGTGCGCCGCCCAGTGCCAGGGGATGCTCAGTGGAGTACTTGGCGGACTTGAAGCGGATGATGGACTGCGCCCGGGACACGGCCCCGGCCCTGTCCCGGACAGGTCCGGCCACTTCTTCGAGGATGTCCAGGTACTGGCCGGCCATAACCTCGGCCCGCATGAGGTTGAAGATCAGCCGGGCCCTGCTCCCGGAAGCGGCTTTTTCGCCGATGTCCGTGAAGGCTTCCTCACTGAAGGACAGGCACAGGTCGCCGGTCAGGATGGCAGCGGCGTGGCCGAACCTCTCGTTGTCCAGGGCCCACCCCTGTGCCGTGTGCAGCTGGCTAAAGCGGCGGTGGACGCTGGGCCCGCCCCGACGTGTGTCGGACCGGTCGATGATGTCGTCATGGATGAGCGCCGCCGCCTGGAAGAGCTCGAGCGCCGAGCCTGCAGTCACAATTTGGCTGGCCCCGGCTTCCCCGCCGGCTCCCCGCCAGCCCCAGTAGCACATCAGGGCCCGGAGCCGTTTGCCGCCGGTGACCAGGTTGGAGATGGAACCCATGATGGGATCGATGTCCGGGGAAATGGCCGTCATCACGGATTGGCGCGTGGTCAGGAAGTCCGTCAGTTCACCGGCGACAGCCGCCACGTATCCGGTCTGTTCAAGGCGCAGCTGCTCTGCAACCGTCACTTGGCTGACTCAGCTGCCACGTTGGCGCCGATGGTGAACGTGGAAACGCCCGCGGTTTCCACCACCGCAAGGTTCACGGTCTCGTTGTCGCCCCGGACGAAGTCCTTGGACGCCACGGCGCCCACGGTTTCGCCTGGCACCGCCTTGAAGCCCTGGGCTTCAAGGGCCTTGGTGTAGAACTCGAGGACGGGTGCGGGCGGGCCGGAGATGCTGCCCACCAGCGCAACGGTTGCCGGCGTCGCTGACTTGTCGAAGCTGCTGGAAATCACGGTGGCTCCCGGCATGGCGGGAAGAAGCTGCTGTGGGAACCCGGCGACGAGCGCGCCCACGGTCGCTGAAGTCCCGGGTGAGGCCGAGGGGCTGGCCGACGCCGTGGCCGTGGGCTGGCCGGAGGTTTGCGGGGAAGTGGCGGAGGACGGCGTGGTTACTCCCGGTGCCGCGGGGCTGCAGGCGGCCAGTGCCAGCGCTGCGATGGCCACGAGGGCGGCCGATCCTGTTGGCTTAAGACTTCCAATGACCGTCACAGGGACTTTCCTCCTGGTGTTGATGCCGGATTCAGCCTCCAGTTTAGTCAGTACCAGCGGATAGGATTGTTTCGTGGGGCCGGACGGGATGAATCAGCACACCGAAGCGGGTCTTCGGGAGCTCCGCCGTACGCCCATCATGCATGTGGACATGGACGCTTTCTTTGTCACCGTCGAGTTGCGTACCCGGCCTGAACTCCGCGGCAAGCCTGTCATTGTGGGTTACCCCGCAGACCGTTCGGTGGTGCTGTCCGCCTCATACGAGGCCCGGAAATTCGGTGTGAAGTCCGCCATGCCAATGGTCATCGCAGCACGGATGTGTCCCAGGGCTGTCATCATCGAACCGCGGCACAAGCTGTACTACGAGGTCTCCGCCCAGCTGATGGGGATTTTTGAATCGGTCACCGATCTGGTCGAACCGCTCAGCGTCGATGAGGCCTTCCTTGACGTTGGCGGTGCCATCCGGCGGCTCGGCCCGCCCCGTGACATCGGCGAACTGATCAGGCGCCGCGTAGCCGCCGAACTCGGCATCACCGCCTCGGTGGGTATCGCCGCGAGCAAGTTCGTGGCCAAGATCGCATCCACGCGGTGCAAACCCGACGGACTGCTCCTGATCGGGCCGGAAGAAACCGTCCCCTACTTGCACAGCCTGCCGGTTGGTGCCTTGTGGGGAGTGGGAGCAAAGACTGCCGAGGTCCTCGCGCGGATGGGAATCAGGACCGTTGCGGATCTTGCCGCCACCCCGCTTCACACCCTGAAACGGACCCTGGGCGCCACGGGCGAGCATGTCTACCAGCTGTCCTGGGGGATCGACCCGCGTCCAGTGACCCCGGTGCGGCTTGAGAAGAGCATCGGAGCCGAGGAAACCTTTGCCGTCGACACCGCCGATAATGCCCTCCTGCACCGCGAACTGCTGCGCCTGTCGCACCGGACAGCGGAGCGGTTGCGCAGTTCCGGAATGGTGGCCAGGACGGTGGCCTTGAAGCTGCGCTACGCGGACTTCTCCACCATCACCCGTAGCCGGACGGTGCACACGCCGGTGGACAGTACGCAAATGATCTACGCCGTTGTACTCCAGCTCCTGGAGTCACTCGGTGACCGAAGCATGACGGTGCGGCTGGTGGGCGTCCGGGCAGAACAGCTGGAGGAAACGGCCCAGACCTCCCTGCAGCTCAGCCTGGACCGCAGGGATGACAACTGGCGGGCAGCTGAACAGGCATTGGACAAAGTGAGCCGGAAATTTGGCAATAAATCCGTGCTCCCGGCACGCCTGTTGGATTCCGGAAAAGGTTCAGCCTAGTTCCTGCCCCCTGCTGCGTCTTTTCCGTCGTCGAGCCCCTTGACGAAAGTCATTGCTGTCTTTCAGAACGGCTCTCGACAAACTATCCTTATATATACATAGTTTTCGAACGACTGGACATACCGCTCCCGTTCCGCCAGTGACGGCGGTGCGGGAACTCGTACGGGAGTCCGGTCGTTATCGGAGCAGAAGTACTGGCTGGGCCCAGCCCGGACGTTGGCCTACTTAAGGAGGTCGTGATGCCGCTCTCGGAGCACGAACAGAAGCTGCTTGAACAATTGGAAAAGCAGCTGCACGAGGACGATCCAAAATTCGCGAATTCCATGGGGTCTGATCCAGGGCGCTCATGGTCCACGCGGCATGTGGTGATCGGCGTTCTCTGCGCCCTCGCCGGGATTTTCCTCCTGCTTGTTGGCGTCACCCTCCAGAACATCTTCGTCGGCGTCCTGGGATTTGTGGTGATGGGAGCCGGCGTCTACTTCGCGACGATGCGCAGCTCGGCACCCGGAAAGTCCGGCAGCGGCGGCCGTCCAGGGAAGCCGGGCAAAGCCAGGAGTTCCTTCATGAGCAGCCTTGAGGAACGCTGGGACGAGCGGCGCCGCGGCGACTCCTGATCCAACCGGCCGCCAGGCCACCGGACTCCTCCATTCCGCACCACCTGACCCCCGCTCCAGCTCCGATGCGCCCCGCGAAAGCGGCCATTCAGTAAGCCACACCAGTAATTCCTGCAAAAGACCCGCCACGGCGGGTCTTTTGCTTTAACCGCGCACTGAAACCGGCTGCCCGGACGCTCCTCGGCATGCAAAAAGCCCTCCACTTTCCACCACCCCAGGAATCGCCGGATTTGCGGGCCCAATTCCCTAAAGTGGGGGAATCTGCGCCAATCTTGCGTTGACTGTGGGGGAAAGTGGAGTAATGTGGAGGGCATAAGAGGGTAGTTGCAACACAGGGGATGTGCAGTTCCTGACAGCAGACAGGCGGTGGGCCGGTGTTTCTTGGCACCCACTCGCCCCGTTTGGATGAAAAGGGCCGAATTATCCTCCCCGCGAAGTTCCGCGAGGAACTTGCCAGCGGCCTGGTGCTCACGAGGGGCCAGGAGCGTTGCATCTACGTCTTCAGCGAGCAGGAATTTGCACGTGTCCACGAGCAAATGCGGGAGGCGCCCATCTCCTCCAAGCAGGCCCGGGACTACATCCGCGTCTTTCTCTCTGGAGCCTCGGACGAGGTACCTGACAAGCAGGGGCGCGTGACCATTCCGGCGGCGCTTCGGGAGTACGCAGGCCTCGGCAGGGAACTGGCCGTGATCGGCGCAGGAACCCGCGCCGAGATCTGGGACGCCCAAGCCTGGAACGAGTACCTCGCAGAGAAGGAAACAGCCTTCTCTGAGACTGACGACGCCATTCCGGGGATTCTGTGATCGCCGGCATGGAACGGCGCAAAGCTTCTTGAACGAGATCTCCAGCCGCCCATCGGCCGGCCAACCTGGCTCACTTCCCCGGAGCCAGGCGGGCAGGACGACAGGCGCGGATGGGGATCTGGCTCAAGAAGCAACACCACGGCAATCATGGCAGGAGAGGACGAAGGCATGAACGATCACCCGAAGCCGACGTCCGAACGCCATGTACCGGTCCTTCGGGACCGGTGCATCAATTTGTTGGCCCCGGGCTTTGAGGCCGCGAGGCTGAGGGGAGACACCCCTGTGGCCATCGACGCCACCCTCGGCATGGGCGGCCACTCGGAAGCCATGTTGCAGCGCTTCCCGGACCTGCACCTGATCGGGATCGACCGCGACGAGGAAGCACTGGCCCTGGCCGGCGAACGGCTGGCGCCGTTCTCCGCACGGACTGACCTGGTGCACGCCGTCTACGATGAGATCGCCGATGTCCTTGACGACCTCGGTGTCAGTGAAGTCCACGGAATCCTGATGGACCTCGGGGTTTCCTCACTGCAGCTTGACGAACGCGAACGCGGCTTTGCCTACTCCTTCGACGCGCCGCTGGACATGAGGATGGACACCAGCCGCGGGCAGACCGCCGCAGATGTGGTCAACAACTACTCCGAAGACGAACTCGTGCGGATCATCCGCAAATGGGGCGAGGAGAAGTTTGCCGGACGCATTGCCAACAGGATCGTCGCAGCCCGCGCAGTGAAGCCTTTCGCCACCACCGGGGAACTCGTCGAACAGATCCGCTCGGTGGTTCCGGCCGCCGCGGCCAAGTCAGGCGGACATCCCGCCAAACGGACCTTCCAGGCGCTCCGCATCGAAGTCAACGAAGAGCTGGACGTCCTCGAGCGGGCGGTTCCCGCCGCCGTCGCAGCAACGGCACTTGGCGGACGGATTGTGGTCATGTCCTACCACTCGCTGGAGGACAAAATCGTCAAGGGCGTCTTCCAGGCAGGCTCCAAATCCTCGGCCCCGCTCGGATTTCCGGTGGAGCTGGAGGAACACAAAGCCGAACTCAAGACCCTCACGAAGGGCACCGAGGTGCCCACCGCCGTCGAAATCGCCGAAAACCCGCGCGCTGCCTCAGCAAGGCTGCGGGCCGTGGAACGCATCAGAACCAGGAGAACCGCATGAGCACCGCAGCCGCCGCCAAGAACTTTCCGGTCGTCTCCGGCAGCGCTGCGCCTGCGATTGGGCCCACTCCCGCCGGCGCTCCCGGCCCGGTCCGCAAGGCCCGCACCCCTCTCTCGGTGGTGCGCACCGCTCCCAGGAAGCGCCGCGCGCCCTTTGTTGTCCTCTGCTTTGCGCTGCTCGCCGTCGCACTCGTGGCCGTCCTGGTGCTGAACATCTCGGTGTCCACCGCCCAGTACCAGCTCGTGGAACTCCGGGGCAAGCAAAGCACGCTGACCAAGCAAAACCAGGATCTGACGCAACAGGTGCAGAACTTCGAAGCTCCCCAGAACCTGGCGGCCAAGGCTGCAGACCTGGGAATGGTGGCATCCACGGTTAAAGGCCAGATCGACCTTTCAACCCTGGCGGTCACCGGCAAGGCGACACCGGCCGTCAAGGGCGGAAACGCCGGTGCCGTCATCCCGGCGCCGGCAGTTGCCGGGCAGTTGAACGTGGTCCCGCCGGCAAGCACCGGGGAACCGCTGGCCAGCCGGAAGCCGGTGACTGAAGAACCTGCCGCAAATCCGCCGGCCGCGCAGGCTGCCGCTCAGGCCCCTGCGAATCCGCCGGCAGCAGCCCCTGCAGCGGCCAAGGAACTCCACGGCGGCTCCGTGCCGGCACCGGAACAGAAGACGCCCGGGCAGTAACTGGCACTGACAGGCAACACAGCAAACAGCAAGGAATTCAGGGTGGCGCAGAGGACCGGCAAGTCGAAGAACGGCAAGGTGCCCAACGCCACCAGACGGCTGCGCCTCGGCCTGGGCATCATGCTCACCCTGCTCCTGGTGGTAGGCGGCAAGCTGTTCCTGGTCCAGGGGCTGGACGTCGGCGGCATGGCCGAAGCGGCCCTGAACAAGCGGATGACCCAGACTGTCCTGCCGGCCGAGCGTGGAAGCATCCTGGATGCTGACGGCACCGTCCTGGCGAACAGCGTTATCCGGTACAACGTGGTGGTGGACCAGACCGTCAATACCAAAACGGAAACCTTCAAGCGCCTCGAAACCGTGGACGGCCAGGAAAAACTCGTTGATGTCTCCCGCGACCAGGGGATTTCCGAGCTGGCCGGGGCACTCGGAATGGACAAGGATGACGTCCGCAAGGCCGTCACCGGAGAATCCCGCTACTACATCGTGGCCAAGGACCTGAAGCCTGACGTTGAGGACAGGATTTCCAAGATGCAGATCCCCGGCATCGTCACGGAGGGCGTGAGCAAGCGCGTCTATCCCAACGGTTCGGTGGCAGGCGGCATTGTTGGCTTCCTCCAGGACGGGTACACGGGCCAGGCGGGAATCGAGCAAACGCAGGATGAGCTGTTGAAAGGCAAAGACGGCAAGCGGCTCTTCGAGATCGGTGCCGACGGCCTCAGGATTCCGGTCGGCCTGGACGAACTCACGCCCCCGGAGGACGGCAAGGATGTCAAGCTCACGCTCAACTCCGACCTCCAGTACTTTGCCCAGCAGGCCATCCAGAGCCAGTCGGACAAACTGGGCGCCGAGTGGGGCATCATCATCGTGATGGACGCCAAGACCGGCAACCTCATCGCCATGGCCGACACCAATTCCCCCGACCCCAACAACCCCGGCCTGGTGGCAGCCAAGGACCGCGGCGTCCGCTCCGTGGCGGCCGCCTACGAGCCAGGGTCCGTGGAGAAGATGATCACTGCCGCGGCGCTGATTGAGGAAGGCAAATCCAGTCCGCTGGACACGTTCACCCTCCCGCCGTCGTACACCGTGGATGGCCAGACCTTCAGCGACTCGTTTGCCCACGGCACCGAGGAGCGGACCCTCGCCGGCATCCTTGGCTGGTCCATGAACACGGGAACGGTCATGGCAGGCCAGCGGCTCAGCAAGGAACAACGGCACGACTGGCTGCAGAAGTTCGGCATCGGGGAGGCGCCGGACGTCGGCCTTCCCTCCACCGCCTCGGGCATCCTCACGCCGGCGGACCAGTGGGACGGCAGGCAGGAGTACACCGTACTGTTCGGCCAGGGTGTATCCCAGTCAACGCTCCAGACAGTGCGCGCCTTCCAAACCATCGCCAACAACGGCGTTATGCTCCAGCCGCGCCTGATCGATTCGTACATTTCACCGGACGGATCCGAAGAAAAGGCAGTCCAGCAGCCGCCCCGGCAAGTGGTATCCGACAACACCGCACAGCAGGTCCAGGACATCCTGGAAAGCGCCGTGACCGAGGGGCAGATCAAGGACGCAGCCATTGACGGATACCGGGTCGGCGCCAAGACGGGCACCTCGGAATCGCCGTGCGACGACGGCAAGTCAGGATTCTGCGGGTACACCGCGTCCATCGTGGGCATGGCGCCGATGGACGATCCGCGGTTTATTGTTGAGGTGGTACTGCAGCGGCCGAAGGGCAGCATCTACGGCATTACCCAAGGGCCGGTCTTCCGGTCAGTCATGAGCCAGGCGCTGCGGACCTACAACGTCCAGCCGTCCACCGGTGAACCGGCACGGCTGCCGCAATACGCCAAGTAGTACGGCCGCACGCCCAGCAGCGCCCGCTGGCACGATCCACTAGCACTTTCGGAGACCCTCTTGTCAGATCACAATGCCCCCGGCGCCAATACTTTTCCGGCCGGGGGATCCGCCACGTCGCAGTTCAGGCCCACGTCCGTTTCCGCGGTGCGCCTGGACAGCATCGGCGAATCCGTGGGCGTGTCAGTTCCCGGCCACTCGGCATCGGTCACCATCACCGGGATCTCCCTGAACTCACGCACCGTTGAGCCGGGCGACCTTTACGTCGCCCTTCCCGGGGCAACTCGGCACGGCGCGGACTTTGTGTCCCAGGCAATAGACGCCGGGGCGGCGGCCGTACTGACGGACGACGCCGGCGCACGCCTCCTCGCGCTCTCTGCCGACACGTCCGTTCCGGTCCTGGTGGTTGCCAGCCCGCGGAATGTGGTGGGGCCCCTGTCCGCCATGATCTACGGCAGCCAGCCTCCGGCCGGCGGAAAGCCCACGCTGTTCGGTGTCACAGGTACCAACGGCAAGACAACCACCACCTACTTCATCAATGCCCTGCTGCGTGCCCTGGGCCTGCAGACAGGGCTGATCGGCACCATTGAAATCAAGGCCGGCGGCGATCCCATTCCCAGCCTGCTGACCACTCCGGAGTCACCGGATGTCCACGCACTGCTGGCACTGATGCGGGAGCGGGGACTGGACGCCGCATCCATGGAAGTCTCCTCACACGCCGTGTCCTTCCAGCGCGTCGACGGGGTGGTCTTCGACGTTGCAGGGTTCACCAACCTCACGCAGGACCACCTGGACCTGCACGGAACCATGGACGACTACTTCCAGACCAAGGCCGAACTCTTCACGCCCCCGCGCGCCCGCCATGCAGTGGTGACTGTCGACGATTCCTGGGGCCGGCAGCTTGCCTCCACAACGGAGATCCCGGTCACGACCCTTGCGGCCACATCAGCCGGGGCTCCCGCAGACTGGACGGTCGCGTCGGCGACGGCGCGCGGACTCGGCACGGACTTCACCCTCACCGGGCCTGGCGGTGCGTCCCTGAACGTCCACACCGGCCTCCCGGGCAGCTTCAATGTGGCCAACGCGGCCCTGGCCGCCGTCATGGTCCTGGCCAGCGGCGTGGACGTGGCGGCAGTCCAGGCCGCCCTGGATGAACACGATCCGTTCACCGTGGCAGTCCCGGGCCGCATGCAGCTGGTCTCCGAGTCGCCGGCCGCGGTTGTTGATTTTGCCCACAACACCGACGCCCTGGCGCGCGCACTGGAAGCCGTGCGGTCCCCGCAGCCGGGGTCCAGCCTGATCGTCGTGTTCGGCGCCACCGGGCAGCGGGACCAGGGGAAGCGCCCGGCCATGGGCGCCATCGCGGCCACCCTCGCCGACACCGTCATCGTGACCGACGACGACCCGCACGATGAGGACGCTGCGGCGATCCGCGCGGACGTGCTGGCAGGGGCCCTGGAGGCGAAGGAACAGGCTTCGCTTGCGTGCCGCATCCTTGAAATCTTCCCGCGCGACGCCGCCATCCGGCAGGCCGTGGAACTCGCCGGGCCGCAGGACACCATCCTCGTGGCCGGCCGCGGACACGAGGTCTGGCAGGAAGTGAAGGGCGTCAACGTTGCCCTCGACGACAGGGTGGAACTCCGGAACGCCTTGACAGCCAGGGGATTCACCGTTCTCCAAGACGACCGGATAGAGTCCTAGACCGAGATGATTGCATTTACTGCGGCGGAAATCGCCGAAATCACAAACGGCCGCCTGGACGCCGATCCCGGGATCACCCCCCTGTCCGTGGTCACGGATTCACGCGTTGCCACGCCCGGGTCCCTCTACGTCGCGAAACCGGGGGAGCACGCGGACGGCCACGACTTCGTTGCCACCGCATTCGGGAACGGCTCAACTCTGGCACTGGTGGAGCGGCCGGTTGCCGGCCCGGACGGGGCACGCTACCCCGCGGTGCTTGTCGCCGACGCCGTGCTGGCCATGGGCGCCCTCGCCGCTGAGGCGGTGCGCCGCATCCGTTCTGCCCGCCAGGCCGCCGGTGAGGAATTCACGGTGGCAGGCATCACCGGTTCTGCCGGCAAGACCACCACCAAGGACCTGCTCGCCGGTATCCTCGCAGGCCAGGGAAACACCGTCGCGCCGCAGGGCTCCTATAACGGCGAGATCGGCGTGCCGCTGACCGTCTTCCGCGCGGACGCCACCACCCGGTTCCTGGTCATTGAAATGGGGGCGACAGGCATTGGCCACATCCGTTACCTCGCCGACATGGTGAAGCCGGACATCGGCGTCGTCCTGGGTGTTGGTACGGCCCACGCGGGGGAGTTCGGCGGAGTCGAAAACATCGCACGCGCCAAAGGCGAACTGCTCGAAGGGCTGTCCGCCACCGGGACCGCCATCATCAACCTCGACGACGACCGCGTCGCCGCCATGCGCGGCCGTACGCAGGCCGAGGTGCTGGGGTACTCCGCCGAAGGCCGTCCCGGCGCTGCCGTCCAGGCAGTCGACCCGGACACCAACTCCGCAGGAAACCCTGAATTCGACCTCATCCTGCCCTCCGGCGAGCCGGACCTGCACGTCAGCAGCAAACTGATCGGCGCGCACCACGTGGGCAACCTCCTGGCCGCAGCGGCGGCCGCGGCTGCCGCGGGGGTCCCGGGGCGCGACATCGCGGCCTCACTCAGCACGCAGGCGGCTGCCAGCCGCTGGCGCATGGAGCGCACCGAGCGGGCCGACGGCGTCACCGTCATCAACGATGCCTACAACGCCAACCCCGAATCCATGCGGGCCGCCCTGCGCACCCTCGCCGACCTGGGCCGGGGCCGCCGCACCTGGGCAGTCCTCGGCGCCATGCTCGAACTCGGACCCGAATCCATCCGCGAACACACCATTGTGGGCACGCAGGTTGTGCGGCTCAACATCTCCCGCCTGGTGGTTGTTGGCCGGGCGGCCCGGCCACTGTACGTCTCCGCCGTCCAGGAAGGTTCCTGGGGCGATGAATGCAGCTTTGCCGAAACCATCGATGAGGCCTACGAACTGCTGAACGCCGAGCTTGAACCCGGCGACCTCGTGCTGTTTAAGTCCTCCAACAGCGTGGGACTGCGCCACTTAGGCGATCGGATAGCATTACCCCCACAAACCCCGGTACCTGCCACTGAAGGGAGCGAGCAGCTGTGATTGCACTATTGATCGGCGCTGGCCTGGCCCTGTTGTGCGCCCTGGTGGGAACCCCGCTCTTTATCCGGCTGCTGGTCCGTAAGAGCTACGGCCAGTTCATCCGGGATGACGGACCGACCTCCCACCACACCAAGCGCGGCACGCCCACCATGGGCGGAACCGTGGTGGTGGGCTCCGTGCTGCTGAGTTACGGGCTGACGCACCTCATCATGTGGATGCTGAATCCCGCGTCCGCGGGCCCCTCGGCGTCCGCCCTGATCCTGCTGTTCCTGATGGTGGGCATGGGACTGGTTGGCTTCCTGGACGATTTCATCAAGATCTCCAGACAGCGAAGCCTGGGGCTGGACGCCAAGGCCAAGCTCATCGGCCAGGGCGCCGTGGGAATCGCGTTCGCCGTTCTCGCCCTGAACTTTCCGGACGCCGACGGCGTCACGCCCGCCTCCACCAAAATCTCCCTGGTCCGGGACCTTCCCTGGCTGGACCTGGCCTTCGGCGGGACCGTCCTTGGCGCCATCCTGTTCGTCGTCTGGTCCAACCTGATTGTGACCGCCGCGACGAACGGCGTGAACCTCACGGACGGCCTGGACGGCCTGGCCGCCGGCGCTGCGGTTATGGTGTTCGGCGCCTACACCCTGATGGGCATCTGGCAGAGCAACCAGGCCTGCGGCTCCCCGCGGGAGGCCGGCAGCGGCTGCTACTCGGTCCGCGACCCGCTCGATCTCGCCCTCCTGGCCGCCATCATGAGTGCCGCCCTCGTTGGATTCCTCTGGTGGAATACTTCGCCGGCCAAAATCTTCATGGGCGACACCGGGTCCCTGGCCATCGGCGGCGCGATTGCCGGCTTCGCCATCCTGTCCCGGACCGAACTGCTGCTGGGCATCATCGGCGGCCTTTTTGTCCTCATCACTTTGTCCGTCATCATCCAGGTCGGCTACTTCAAGGCCACCCGCGGCAAACGCTTTTTCAAGATGGCACCGCTGCAGCACCACTTCGAGCTCAAGGGGTGGGCAGAGGTCACCGTCGTGGTCCGGTTCTGGATCCTTGGGGGGCTCTTTGTGGCCGTTGGCCTGGGCATCTTCTACGCTGAATGGGTTGTGCTCCTGTGACCGTTTCCTCCCGCCTTCAGGACCTCGTCAGCTGGGACTCGGACTGGGCCGGGCTGCGCGTCGTGGTCACCGGCATCGGCGTGTCCGGCTTCGCCGCCGCCGACACCCTCATTGAACTGGGCGCCCGCGTAGTGGTGGTTGACGCCGCCACGTCCGAGACCGCCAAAGCCCAGGCGGACACCCTCAAGATCGTCGGCGCCGCCGACGTGCTCCTTGGCGAGGAAGCAGTCAGCAGGATCCCGAAAATCGACGGAGCCCTGCCGGAACTCATCGTGACGTCACCGGGCTGGCGCCCCGACCAGGCCCTCCTGGCATCGGCCGCGCGTGCCCACATCCCGGTCTGGGGCGACGTCGAACTCGCCTGGCGCCTGCGTGTCCGCGAAGGCCACAAGACCGCTGACTGGCTGACCATCACCGGAACCAACGGCAAAACCACCACTGTAGGGCTGACCGAAGCGATGCTGCAGGCCGCGGGGCTGAAGGCCATCGCCGTCGGAAACGTCGGGACTCCCATCCTGGACGCCCTCCGCGATCCCGTGGAGTACGACGCCTTCGCGGTGGAGCTGTCCAGCTTCCAGCTGCACTGGGCAGAATCCCTGTCACCGGTAGCCAGTGTGTGCCTCAACGTGGCCGAGGACCACGTTGACTGGCACGGCTCGTACACGTCCTACCTCGCGGACAAGGCCAAAGTCTACGAACGCACCCAGAAGGCGTGCATCTACAACGCGGAGCAGATCGAAACCGAGCGCATGGTGGAGAACGCGGACGTGACGGAAGGCTGCCGTGCCGTCGGCTTCACCACACTCACCCCTGCCATCAGCATGCTCGGGGTAGTGGAGGGCCTGCTGGTGGACCGCGCGTTCATCGCCGAGCGCAAGGACAGTGCGGCCGAGCTCGCCTCCATGGCAGACCTTGGCGAGTTCGCCCCGCGCCACATGGTGGCCAACGCCCTGGCGGCAGCGGCCCTGGTGCGGGCCTACGGCGTTGACCCCAAAGCTGTCCGGCAGGGTATCCGGGACTACATCCCCGGCAACCACCGGATCCAGCCGGTTGCCCGGCAGAACGACGTGCTGTGGGTCAACGACTCCAAAGCCACCAACCCGCACGCAGCCTCGGCATCGCTGGCCACCTTCGGGAACGTGGTCTGGATCGCCGGTGGCCTTTCCAAGGGCGTCAGCTACGACGACCTGGTACGTGACCACGCCGCACGGCTCAAGGCCGTGGTCCTGATCGGCACCGACACTGCGGCGCTGGCCGAGGCCCTCAGGCGACACGCACCGGATGTCCCGGTGATCGGAGCACCTGCGGGCGACACTGAAAACATGCAGACTGCCGCGCAGGACGGTGCCGTCGCAGGCAGCTCGCCGGATTCCGGGGAGGCCGTGATGTCCCGTGCTGTTGCGTCAGCGGCGGAGCTGGCCGCGCCGGGAGACACCGTCCTGATGGCTCCGGCAGCTGCATCCATGGATCAGTTCTCTTCCTACGCTCACCGTGGCGACGCCTTTATCAAAGCTGTCCGCGAGCTGGTGGAAGGGCAGGCCCAGACCGGCGAGGAGTAACAATGGTCAGCACGCCCACCCGGCCGCCGGCTGCAAAGCCGCGCCCGGGGAACACCGCCAAGGCGGCCTCCCCCCGGCTTTCCTTGCCCGCTCGGATCCGTAACGGGTACCGCCGCTTCTGGTCGGCACTGGAAGGTACAGGGACTTCGCGGAACGGCTCCACCTACTACCTCATCCTGGGTTCCACCCTCGCACTGACCGCCATCGGGATCATGATGGTTTTATCGGCCTCCAGCGTGGAATCCATCGCGGCCGGGAAATCCCCGTACGGGGACGCCCTCAAGCAAGGCATGTTTGCCGCCATCGGCATCTTCACCATGTTCGTCCTGTCGCGTATCAACGTCGTCTGGCTCAAGCGCCTGGCCTGGCCCGGCCTGGGCATCGCCCTGGTGCTCCTGGCCCTGGTCCAGGTCATCGGCGATGAAGTCAACGGAAACAAGAACTGGATCGACATCGGCGGCATCACCTTCCAGCCGTCCGAGGCGTCCAAACTTGCCCTGGCACTGTGGATGGCCACCGTCCTGGCCAGGAAAGGCAAGCTCCTGCGCCGGTGGCAGCACGCCCTGATCCCGGCGATTCCCGTAGCAGGCCTCGTCATCGGCCTCGTTGTGCTGGGGAACGACCTGGGCACGGCGATCATCATCATGATGGTCACCGCGGCCGCGCTTTTTTTCGCAGGGGTGCCGCTGTACCTGTTCGGCTTCGCCGCGCTGATCGGTGCTGCGGGAACCGCGGCCATGGCAGTCACCAGCTCCAACCGCATGTGCCGCATCACGTCCTGGTGGACGGGGCAATCCTGTGCCGACGGCATCGATGCGAACTACCAGGCCACGAACGGGATCTACGGCCTGGCCTCCGGCGGCTGGTTCGGCGTGGGCCTGGGCCAAAGCCGGCAGAAGTACAGCTGGATCCCCGAAGCCCACAACGACTTCATCTTCGCCATCATCGGTGAGGAACTGGGCCTGGTGGGCACCGTCGTCGTCCTGATCCTGTTCGCCATCCTGGGTGCGGCGATCTACCGCGTTGTGGTGGCGCAGGAGGACATGTTCCACCGGGTCCTGGCGGGCACCATCATGGTCTGGCTCCTCGGCCAGGCCACCGTCAACATGTCCGTGGTTACCGGGCTGATGCCCGTGATCGGCGTCCCCCTGCCCTTCATCTCCTACGGCGGCTCGGCGCTCATGATGTCGCTGTGCGCCGTCGGCGTGGTGCTGTCCCTCGCCCGGGAACAGATGCCCCCATCAATCAGGCCCAAGAGGATGCTGAAGTTCGGCAACAGGGCCTCCCGCGGATCCACCGGCCCGAAGAAAACCGCCAGAAAGCGTACCTAGCACCAGATGACTTCCCAGAACCTTTCCATCGTCCTCGCCGGTGGCGGAACGGCAGGCCACATCAGCCCGCTGCTTGCCATCGCCGCCGCCATCCGGGCCGCCGCGCCCGGGGCCAGCCTCCTTGCCGTCGGGACACCGTCCGGCATGGAAACCCGCCTGGTGCCGGCGGCCGGCCTGGACCTTGCCACCATCGACCGGGTGCCGCTGCCGCGCAAACCCTCCATGGACCTGCTCCGGCTCCCCGGCCGCCTGGCCGGGGCCGTGCGGCAGGCCGGCCGGATCCTGGACGAACACGGCGCAGACGTGCTCGTGGGCGTTGGCGGGTACGTGTGCACCCCCATGTACCTGGCTGCCCGGCGGCGGGGGATCCCCATTGTGATCCACGAGGCCAACGCGCGCCCCGGCCTCGCCAACCGTGTTGGCGCGTTGCTGACCAAGTATGTGGCCGTCGCCTTCGACACCACGCCGCTCCGGCACGCCCGCCACGTCGGGATGCCCATGCGCACTGAAATTTCCGGGCTGGAGCGGTCCGCCGCCCAGGCGGGTGCCCGCGAAGCGCTGGGATTGGACCCTGACCGGCCCACGCTGATCGTCACGGGGGGATCCTCCGGCGCCCAGAGCATCAACCGCACGGTGGAAGCGGCCGTGGGGGACCTGGCTGCCGCCGGCGTCCAGACACTCCACATCACCGGACGAGGTAAGACCCTGCTCGACGCCGATGGCAGGAAGCTCACAGCACCCGGCTACCGGCAGGTCGAGTACATCGATGGCATGGAGCTGGCCTACGCGGCCGCGGACTTGCTGCTGGCGAGGTCCGGCGCCGCGACGGTCTGCGAAGTGGCCGCCGTGGGCGTACCGGCTGTCTTCGTCCCGCTGCCCATCGGCAACGGAGAACAGGCACTCAACGCCGCCGGGCTGGTGCGGGCGGACGGGGCGCTGCTCGTCCAGGACCGGGACTTCTCCGCGCAGTGGGTCCGGGAGAAGCTCATTCCGCTGGTGACGGACACGTCCCGGCTGGCCACCATGGCCGCCAACTCCCAGCGCCTTGGAATCAGAAACGCCGACCAGCGCATGGCTGGTCTTGTCCTGGAAGCGGTATCCGCATGACCCCCGCCAACATCCACAGCCAGGAATCCCTGGGCCGCGTCCACTTCATCGGAATCGGCGGCGTCGGCATGTCCGCGGTCGCCCGGATCATGGTTGCCCGCGGGGTGGCAGTCAGCGGCTCAGATGCCAAGGACCTGCCCGTCATGGCAGACCTGCAGGCGGCGGGTGCCAGGGTCGCCGTCGGATATGACGCTGCCAACCTGGGCGACGCCCAGACCGTCGTGGCTGGCTCCGCCATCCGCGCCGACAACCCTGAACTGGTGGCAGCCCGGGAGGCCGGGTTGCCGGTCCTGCACCGTTCCGAGGCCCTGGCAGCCACCATGGGCGATGACGTGGTGGTGACCGTTGCGGGAACGCACGGGAAGTCCACTACGACGTCGATGGTCACCGTGCTGCTGCAGGGCGCGGGCCTGGAACCCTCGTTTGCCATCGGCGCCAACGTTCCGTCCCTCGGCGTCAACGCCGCACACGGCGCCTCCGGGATTTTTGTGGCCGAAGCCGACGAATCGGACGGCTCGTTCCTGAACTACCGGCCCAGGATTGCCGTGGTCACCAACGTGGAGCCGGACCACCTGGACCACTACGGAACCGCGGAAGCCGTTTACGCGTCGTTCGACCTGTTCACCGCCCTGCTGCCCGCCGACGGCGTCCTGGTGGCCTGCGCCGACGACGCCGGTGCGCTGGCCCTTGCCCGGCGCACCCAAGCGCGTGGCAACACCCGCGTGGTCCTGTACGGGACCTCCGCGGACGCGGACGTAGTACTGCACGACGGCGGCCCCGGCGACGTTTCCGTTTCCACCGCTGACGGCCGGTTCGCCCTCGAACTGCAGGTCCCCGGCCGGCACAACGCCCTGAATGCCGCAGCCGCCTTCGCTGTCGCCCTGGAACTGGAGGTGGACGCCCGTGCAGCCGCCGCCGCGCTGGCCGGCTTCTCCGGTGCGTCACGGCGCTTTGAGCTGAAGGGGGAGGCCGGCGGTGTCCGTGTCTTCGACGACTACGCCCACCACCCCACCGAGGTACGGGCCGCACTGTCGGCAGCCCGGTCCGTCGCCGGTGACCACCAGGTCCACGTCCTCTTCCAGCCGCACCTCTTCTCCCGGACCCGGGAGTTTGCCCGGGACTTCGCAGAAGCCCTGAACCTCGCGGACACAGCCCTGGTCCTGGACATCTACCCGGCCCGCGAAGATCCGATCCCCGGCGTCTCCAGCCAGCTGATCGCCGACCACCTGGGTTCCGGCGGGCGCCTCGTGGACGGAGACGCGGCAGTGGCCGAACTGGTCGCCGCCGCACGTCCCGGCGACATTATCCTGACCGCGGGGGCCGGCGACGTGACGGCGTTCGGGCCGAAGATTGTGCAGGCACTGCGTGGCTAGTGCCCGGCGCCCCACCTACACGTCGCCGGGTCGCGCCCAGCGGGGGAGCGGCGGATCCGGAAGCGGATCCGGCGGCGTGCCCGGAAACCGCGCGCCGGCCCAGTCGATGCAGTCGGAGGTCATCTCCGCCTCCAAGAGCGCTCCCGCGGCGGACCCGGACCCGACCCGGGGCAAACAGCCCAAGGACACGGGGTCCAAAGGCGCCAGGTCCAACGACGCGCCGTCGTGGGCCTCACGCCGCAAGGAAAAGAAGTCCAAGGACAAATTGCTCCCGGGCGCCGCCGCCGGCGCGAACGTCCTCGCGTTCCCGGAGCCCAGGGGCAGACGGCTGAAGCGGAACATCATCGTCACGGTCTGCACCGCGGCGGCGCTCATCGCCGGGATCCTCGCGGCCGCCATTTTTTCGCCGCTTCTCGCCGTCGGCACCATCACCGTGTCCGGCACTAAGCTGCTCACGCCTGACCAGGTGCAGGCCGCCCTGGAACCGCTGAAAGGCAAGCCGCTGCCACAGGTCAGCGACGAAGAGGTGGACCGGCTCCTGGAACCGCTGGTCCAGATCAAATCCGTGACCGTCCAGGCCAGGCCTCCTTCAGGACTGGTGGTTAACGTCAGGGAGCGCGTCCCGGTGGCACTGGTCAAGCAGGGGGAGCAGTACCAGCTGGTGGACGTCGACGGCGTCCAGCTGGCCGCCACCGCCGACCCGGAGTCCGTGTCACTGCCGGTCATCGACGGCGGCGCGGGCACGATCGGCAAGGACCTCTTCCAGGCGACTGCGGCGGTGCTGGGTGCCCTTCCCGCCGAAGTCCTGGCCAAGCTTTCAAATGCCTCGGCCCAGTCGGTGGACGCCGTTGAACTCAAGCTGGTCGACGGGCAGACCATCGTGTGGGGGAATGCCTCCGAAAGGGAGCTGAAGGCCAAGGTGCTGCAGGCTCTGCTGAAGGTGCCGGCCGATCCGAAGAACCCCGTGCGCGTCTACGACGTCAGTGTGCCCAGGCATCCCGTGACGCGCTGAACCTCTTTATTTCCCGGTATTCCCACGACACGCGGCCCCGGTTATTGAATGTGTGAACCATAGGAAATACCGTCACAGACATGAGTTACTTGACATAACTATAACCTTCAACTCGAAGGTTAAGGTTCAAAGCTTCAAGCCCGACTCCAAAAGTTTTCGCAATAGGACACGAACAAGGGACACGTAACGTGGCAGCTCCGCAGAATTACTTGGCCGTCATCAAGGTCGTCGGCATCGGCGGCGGTGGCGTGAACGCAGTCAACCGCATGATCGAAGTCGGTCTTCGCGGTGTCGAATTCATCGCAATCAACACCGATGCCCAGGCCCTGCTGATGAGCGACGCCGACGTCAAACTTGACGTCGGCCGGGAGCTGACACGCGGTCTCGGTGCAGGCGCCAACCCGGAGGTGGGCAAGCAGGCTGCAGAGGACCACGCTGACGAAATCGAAGAGGTCATCCGTGGCGCTGACATGGTCTTCGTGACCGCCGGCGAAGGCGGCGGAACAGGTACCGGCGGCGCTCCCGTCGTGGCCCGCATCGCACGCTCCCTTGGCGCGCTCACCATCGGCGTGGTCACCCGCCCGTTCACGTTCGAAGGCCGCCGCCGCGCCGGCTCCGCCGAGGCCGGCATTGACGCCCTCCGCGACGAAGTTGACACGCTGATCGTCATCCCCAACGACCGCCTCCTGTCCATCAGCGACCGCAACGTCTCCGTCCTGGACGCTTTCCGCTCCGCTGACCAGGTCCTGCTGTCCGGTGTCCAGGGCATCACCGACCTCATCACCACCCCCGGCCTGATCAACCTCGACTTCGCCGACGTGAAGTCGGTCATGCAGGGTGCAGGCTCCGCGCTGATGGGCATCGGTTCGGCCCGCGGCGAGGACCGTGCCGTCAAGGCTGCCGAGCTGGCCATCGCCTCGCCGCTGCTCGAGGCTTCCATCGACGGTGCCCACGGTGTCCTGCTGTCCATCCAGGGCGGCTCCGACCTCGGGCTCTTCGAGATCAACGAAGCGGCCCGCCTGGTACAGGAGGTGGCCCACCCCGAGGCGAACATCATCTTCGGCGCAGTCATCGACGACGCCCTCGGCGACGAAGCCCGCGTGACGGTCATCGCGGCAGGCTTCGACGACGTGAAGGCAACCTCGCCCTCCATGGACCAGTCCCAGCCGCAGGTGGCCCCCCAGCGCCCCGCTGCCCCCGCGCCGGCACCGGCCCAGGCCCCGTCGGGCGGAAGCCACCAGATGAACGTGCAGCCGGTCCACGCAGGCGTCGGCGCATCCGGCCTGAGCAACTGGGGCCAGCAGCGCCCCTCAGCTGTCCCCGCGGACTCCGGCTTCGACGTCGACCTCCCTTCGGTAGTGGAGCCGGACCTGTCCGGCAGCCGCTCCGATGACCTGGATGTCCCCGACTTCCTGAAGTAGGGCCCGGCTTGTTCCTTTGGAAGGCTGAGGTCCTGCCCGGTGTGTCCGTGGCGTTCACGGACACACGCGCCGGCAACCTGGCACTGCACGTGGGGGACAACCCCGCCGGCGTCCGGGCGCGCAGGGAAGAACTCGAACGCGGCGCGGGCATGGTTGCGGGCTCCCTCCGGTTCATGAACCAGGTGCACGGAACCGCCGTAGCGGTAATGGAAGCCGGCAGCGAAACACCAGAGGCAGACGCCATGGTTTCCCATGGCGTGCCGCTGGCGGTCATGGTGGCAGACTGCATCCCCGCCGTGCTGGTCGGCCAGGCAGCCGGCGGCCCGGTACTTGCCGCTGTCCACGCCGGCCGGCCAGGGCTGGCAGCGGGCGTCATTCCCGCCGCCGTCGAGCAGATGCGTGCCCTGGGAGCCGCCGGCATCCAGGCCTGGCTCGGTCCATCCATCTGCGGCGCCTGCTACGAAGTCCCGGCCGCGCTCCGGGAGGACGTGGCCGCCGCTGTCCCTGCAACATGGTCCACCACCAGCTGGGGAACGCCCGGGCTCGACCTGCCGGCCGGAGCGCGGGCCCAGCTGGAAGCGGCGGACGTGGACATCATGTACTCCGGGCCCTGCACCCTGGAGAACGAGGACCTGTTCTCCTACCGCCGGAACAAAGACACCGGCCGGTTTGCCGGACTGGTGTGGTCCCATGACTGAGGCTGTTGCCCGCACCGCGGAGCTGGAGAAGGGGCTCGCCGCCGTCCGGAGCCGCATCACGGCCGCCACCAGTGCATCCGGCCGTGCGGACGAGCCCACACTGATCGTGGTCACGAAGTTCCATCCGGCAGAGGACATCCGCCGTCTCGCCGGGCTTGGCGTCACCGACGTGGGTGAAAACCGCGACCAGGAGGCCTCGGCGAAAGCCGAGGCCCTGCACGGGCTCGGCCTCAACTGGCATTTTGTGGGCCAGCTCCAAAGCAAAAAAGCCAAGTCCGTGGTCCGCTACGCCTACGCCGTCCACTCCGTGGACCGGCCCCAGCTCGCTGACGGGCTCGCCCGGGCTGTTGCTGCCGAACAGGACCGTTCCGGACGGGCCGCGCTGGAATGCTTCATCCAGGTCAGCCTCGACGACGACGCCGGTGCACACCGCGGCGGCGCCGCTCCCGCCGACGTGCCATCCCTCGCAGAACAACTGGCTGCCGCCGACGGACTGGTCCTGGCCGGTGTCATGGCCGTGGCGCCGCTGGGGGTTCCGCCTGAAGCATCCTTCGAGAAGCTGGCCGGGATCTCTGCCCGGCTCACCGCGGAACATCCCGCCGCCACCGGCATTTCGGCAGGCATGAGCCAGGACCTTGAAGTGGCCATCCGCTTCGGAGCGACACACCTGCGGATCGGTTCGGATATTCTCGGATCGCGTCCTGCGGTGGGGTAGCGTCAAAGCATTGGAAGTGAATGGCGGGGATTTCCAGTGCTGTCAAATCATTGGTCGGCCCGCCTACGGACACGATTAGGAGTCGACCATGGCCGGCGCTCTGCGCAAGACAATGATCTATCTTGGGCTCGCCGATGGCGATGAACACTACGAGTCCGAGCACCACACCACACGTAAGGATGAGGACGAACCCATGGAAGTTGACCGCGATGAACGCCGTGCACCCGCACCCGTCCGCGATGTCAGCCGTGAGGCGTCCTACGTCCCCGAAGAGGAATACCGCGCACCAGTGACCCCCATCAAGCGTGCGGCATCCAGCCGCGAAGAATCTACCGGGCTCCGGCAGATCACCACCATCCACCCGCGGTCCTACAACGACGCCAAGCTGATCGGCGAGAGTTTCCGCGACGGCATCCCCGTCATCATGAACGTCACCGACATGGGCGAGGCCGATGCCAAGCGCCTGGTGGACTTCTCCGCGGGGCTTGTGTTCGGACTCCGGGGCAGCATCGAACGTGTCACGAACAAGGTCTTCCTCCTGTCGCCGTCGTACATCGAGGTCATCGGCGATGACAAGAAGGTCAGCGAGACCCAGGCAAGCTTCTTCAATCAAAGCTAGCCATTAAGCTCATTGCGGATGCCAGGCAGGTGGACCTGTCTGGCATCTGTGCTGAAATAGACAATGAAGCATTGGCAGGACACCGCGGTATCCGGAATGAAGATGGAGATATGAGTTAAGTCATGGGAATTGTTTTCGGACTTGTCTATATCGCCCTTTTACTCTTCCTCGTGGCGCTCATCGTGAGGCTGGTGTTCGACTGGGTCCAGATGTTTGCCAGGGAATGGCGGCCCCGGGGACCGGCCCTCGTGGTGGCCCACGCTGTGTATTCGGTCACCGATCCGCCCCTGAAAGTCCTGCGGCGGATGATCCCTCCGCTCAGGCTTGGCGGCATCAGCCTGGACCTGGGGTTCCTGATATTGTTCATCGCCGTCAGCGTGGCGATGGGGATCACCAGGAGTTTCGCGTAAATTTCCATTTAGACCTAGCTGTGCAGGTACTGATCCTTAGGGAACTGTTACGTGCAACGCGAAGAAACTCCGGTTTGACACCACGGTGTTGAATTAGAGGAACCAGACCATATTTAGGTACCGTAGTTTTGACGGCCGGAAGGCCACTGACTAACTAGACCAGTGAGGTGACCAGATGGCTTTGACGCCAGAAGACGTTGTCAACAAGCGCTTTCAGCCGACCAAGTTCCGCGAAGGCTACGACCAGGACGAAGTAGATGACTTCCTGGACGAAATCGTCGTTGAGCTCCGGCGCCTGAACCAGGAAAACGACGAGCTGCGCAAGAAGCTCGCCGAAGGCGGATCCGCCGTTCCTGCCAGCGCCACCGCTGCAGCACCGGTGGTCGAGAAGGTCCCCGCGCCCGTCAAGGCCGAGAAGGATGACTCCCGCGCCAAGGCCGAGGCCGAGGCCAAGGCCGCCGAGGCAAGCAAGAAGAAGGAAGCCGAGCAGGCTGCCCCCGTGGCTGCTGTTCCGGCTGCCGCCCCCGCCCAGGCGGCAGGCAGCACCGTTTCTGCCGAGTCCGCCGCCGGCCTGCTGGCCATGGCGCAGCAGATGCATGACCGCCACGTCGCTGACGGCCAGTCCCAGAAGGACAAGATCATCGCCGAGGCGCAGATCGAAGCCAGCAGCCTCGTCAACGACGCCCAGGAGAAGTCCCGCAAGATCCTCGGTGCCCTGGAGCAGCAGCGTTCCGTGCTGGAACGCAAGGTGGAGCAGCTGCGCGGCTTCGAGCGCGACTACCGCTCACGCCTGAAGGCCTACATCGAAGGCCAGCTGCGCGACCTTGACGCCCGTGGTTCAGTGGCCGCACCCGAGGTCGAAGCCAACTAGTCTGTCAAGCACGTATTCTGAAAGCCGGTGGCTGAGGATTCCTCGGCCGCCGGCTTTTGTGATTAACATCGGTACCCGAATGAAAGCACCATGACAGACGAACTTGCCGCTGACGCTGCACACCCGCTTCCCCCCACGCCCCGGCGTCCCCGCCGCAGGCTCCTGCTGTCCCTTTTCGCCGGGTTTGCGGTCTTCGCCTACGCGCTGGACCAGCTGACGAAACTCTGGGTCACCTCCAGCATGGTGGAAGGCGAACGCATCCCCGTCCTGCCGCCGCTGCTGCACTGGTACTTCATCAGGAATTCGGGGGCAGCATTTTCCATCGGCGAAAACGTGACCTGGGTGTTCTCCATCATCATGGCCGCGGTTTCCGTGGCCATCCTGTTCCAGGTGCGCAAGCTGGGCTCCGCCTGGTGGTCGCTGGCGCTCGGCCTGCTCCTGGGCGGGGCCCTGGGCAACCTCACCGACCGGCTGTTCCGGGAGCCCTCGTTCGGGATGGGGCATGTGGTGGACTTCATCCAGCTGCCCAACTTTGCCATCTTCAACATCGCCGATTCTGCGGTGGTCTCAGCGGTGTCCATCATCTGCATCCTGACACTCCGGGGGATCTCGCTGGACGGGTCCCGGCATGTGGCGGCCGCCTCACCGGAGAAGTCCGGGCCGAAGAAGGAATCGGACGATGCCTGAACGCATCGTGGTGGCTGACGAATTCGGCGGGGCGCGCGCGGATGCCGGGCTGGCAAAACTCATGGGCATATCCCGTTCCCTCGCGGCCACGCTGATCGCCGAAGGCAACGTCATCAGCCGCGGCAAGGCCGTGGGCAAGTCCGCGAAGCTGGTCGCAGGAGACGTGCTGGACGTCACGGTGCCCGAACGGCGGGACCCGCTCGAAGTGGTGGAGGAAGTTGTGGAAGGCCTGAAGATTCTGTTGGATGACGACGACTTTGTTGTTGTCGACAAGCCGGTGGGGGTCGCAGCCCACCCGTCACCGGGCTGGGTCGGACCCACCGTGGTGGGCGGCCTGGCGGGGGCCGGGTACCGCATCTCGACGTCGGGTTCGCCTGAGCGCGCCGGCATCGTCCACCGGCTCGACGTCGGCACGTCCGGCGTGATGGTCGTGGCCAAGACTGAACGCGCCTACACGGCCCTGAAAAGGGCCTTCAAGGAGCGCACGGTCGACAAGGTTTACCACGCCGTGGTCCAGGGCCTGCCGGACCCGTTGGAGGGCACCATCGACGCGCCGATCGGGCGGCACCCGGGACACGACTGGCGCTTTGCCGTGATTGAGGACGGCCGGCCGTCCATTACGCATTACGAAGTGCTGGAAGCATTCGGCAAGGCCACGCTCGTGGAGGTCCACCTTGAGACGGGCCGCACGCATCAGATCCGCGTGCACTTTTCCGCACTGCGGCACCCCTGCACGGGGGACCTGACCTATGGTGCGGACCCGCGGCTCGCCGCCACGCTGGGCCTCACCCGGCAGTGGCTGCACGCCCGCCAGCTCGGCTTCGACCACCCGGTCACGGGGGAGCGGGTGACCGTCACCAGCGAATACCCGCAGGACCTGTCCTTTGCGCTGGAAGTCCTGGAGTCCGGGCAAGCCTGAGCACCCGGCCCGGACCGAGCGCATAGAATAGTCCGGTGACTTCCAGCAATGCCTCGTTCGTCCATCTGCACAACCACACCGAGTACTCCATGTTGGACGGCGCCGCCCGCCTGGGGGAGCTTTTCGATGAGACCGAACGCCTGGGCATGCCGGCCCTGGCCACCACTGACCACGGGTACCTGTTCGGCGCCTTCGACTTCTGGAAACGCGCCACGGACCAGGGCATCAAGCCGATCATCGGCGTCGAAGCCTATGTCACACCGGGCACGGCGCGGACGGACAAAAGCCGTGTCCGCTGGGGCGAGGAACACCAGCGCAAGGACGACATCTCCGGCGGTGGCTCCTACACCCACATGACGCTGCTGAGCTACAACAACGCCGGCATGCGCAACCTCTTCCGTGCCTCGTCCATCGCATCCCTGGACGCCGTTTTCGGCAAATGGCCACGGCTGGACCGCGAGCTCCTGAACACCTACTCCGAAGGCCTGATCGCCACCACAGGCTGCCCGTCAGGGGAAGTCCAGACCCGGCTGCGGCTTGGCCAGTACCGTGAAGCCCTGGAAGCAGCCTCCGAGTTCCGTGACATTTTCGGGGCGGAGAATTACTTCTGCGAACTGATGGACCACGGCCTGGACATCGAACGCCGGGTCACCGGAGACCTGCTGCGGCTCGCCAAGGACCTCAACCTTCCCCTCGTGGCCACCAATGACCTGCACTACACGCACGAGCATGACGCCAAGGCGCACGAGGCACTGCTGGCCATCCAGTCGGGTTCAACCCTGCTGGAGCCCACCTACGACAACGGCGGCTCCCGCTTCGCGTTCTCGGGCAGCGGCTACTACCTGAAGTCCCCCCAGGAGATGCGGGAGCTGTTCAGGGACCACCCTGACGCGTGCGACAACACCCTGCTGATCGCCGAGCGCTGCGAAGTCTCGTTCAACACCGGGGCCAACTACATGCCGCGCTTCCCCTGCCCGCCGGGTGAGGACGAAACGTCCTGGCTGGTCAAGGAAGTGGCCACCGGGCTGGACGTCCGCTACCCGGGCGGTGTCCCGGACAAAGTCCGCACCCAGGCCGACTACGAACTCGAAGTCATCACGTCCATGGGGTTCCCCGGCTACTTCCTCGTGGTGGCTGACTTCATCAACTGGGCGAAGAACAACGGCATCCGCGTTGGACCCGGCCGTGGCTCCGGTGCAGGCTCCATGGTGGCCTACGCCATGCGCATCACCGACCTTGACCCGCTGCACCACGGCCTGATCTTCGAACGCTTCCTCAACCCGGACCGCGTCTCCATGCCTGACTTCGACGTCGACTTCGATGACCGGCGCCGCTCCGAGGTCATCGACTATGTGACCCGCAAGTACGGCGACGAGCGCGTGGCCATGATTGTCACGTACGGCACCATCAAGACCAAGCAGGCGCTGAAGGACTCCTCCCGCGTGCTGGGCTACCCGTTCAGCATGGGCGAGACGCTCACCAAGGCGCTTCCGCCGGCCGTGATGGCCAAGGACATTCCGCTGGCGGACATCCAGAACAAGGATTCCAAGCGCTACAGCGAGGCCGGGGACTTCCGCCAGCTGATCGGCACGGATCCCGAGGCCGCCAAGGTCTTCGAAACAGCGCTGGGCATCGAAGGGCTGAAGCGCCAGTGGGGCGTGCACGCCGCCGGTGTCATCATGTCCTCGGACCCCATCATCGATGTCATCCCCATCATGCGGCGCATCCAGGACGGGCAGGTGATCACGCAGTTCGATTACCCCACCTGCGAAGGCCTCGGCCTGATCAAGATGGACTTCCTGGGCCTGCGGAACCTCACGATCATTTCCGACGCCCTGGAGAACATCAAACTCAACCGCGGCCACGAACTGGACCTGGACAGCCTGGCCCTGGACGACGTCGCCTCCTACGAGCTGCTGGCCCGTGGCGACACCCTGGGCGTGTTCCAGCTCGACGGCGGGCCGATGCGGTCCCTGCTCAAGCTGATGAAGCCTGACAACTTCGAAGACATCTCCGCCGTCCTGGCCCTCTACCGCCCGGGTCCGATGGGCGCCAACGCGCACACCGACTACGCGCTGCGCAAGAACGGGATCCAGGAAGTCATTCCGATCCACCCGGAACTGAAGGAACCGCTCGCCGAAATCCTGGGCGGAACCTACGGCCTGATCGTGTACCAGGAACAGGTTATGGCCGTCGCGCAGAAGCTCGCCGGCTATTCCCTTGGCCAGGCCGATATCCTCCGCCGCGCCATGGGCAAAAAGAAGAAGTCCGAGCTGGACAAGCAGTTCGCCGGGTTCTCCCAGGGCATGCAGGACAACGGCTACTCCATGGAGGCCGTCAAGACCCTCTGGGATATCCTGCTGCCGTTCTCCGACTACGCCTTCAACAAGGCACACTCGGCCGCGTACGGTGTCATCTCGTACTGGACCGCCTACCTGAAGGCCCACTACGCGCCGGAGTACATGGCGGCGCTCCTGACGTCCGTGGGCGACGACAAGGACAAGTCCGCGATCTACCTCAACGAGTGCCGCCGCATGGGCATTACGGTGCTCCCGCCGGACGTCAACGAATCCGCGCTGAACTTCACGCCTGTGGGGACCGACATCCGCTTCGGCATGGGCGCCATCCGCAACGTCGGTTCCAACGTGGTCCAGGCCATGGTGGCTGCCCGGGAGAGCGAAGGGGCTTACACCTCGTTCAAGGACTTCCTGATGAAAGTCCCCGCAGTGGTCTGCAACAAGCGGACCATTGAATCCCTGATCAAGGCAGGGGCATTCGACTCCCTCAACCACCACCGGCGCGCCCTGGTGATGATCCATGAAGAGGCCATCGATTCGGTCATCACGCTCAAGCGCAACGAGGCGATCGGCCAGTTCGACCTCTTCGCCGGGTTTGAGGAAGCCGAGTCCGAGGCCTCACTGAGCATCGAGATCCCGGAACTTCCCGAATGGGAGAAGAAGGACAAGCTGTCCTTCGAACGCGACATGCTGGGGCTCTACGTGTCGGACCACCCGCTGCAGGGGCTGGAGGGTGTGCTGAGCCAGCACGCGGACCAGTCCATCACGTCCATCATTGCCGAGGACGGCCCGCACGACGGTGCCATCATCACGATTTCCGGAATGATCACCTCGTTGAGCCGCCGGATCGCCAAAGCCAGCGGCAACGCCTACGCCCGCGCCGAAATCGAAGACCTCGGCGGCTCCATGGAGGTCATGTTCTTCGGCCAGGTCTACGGCCCCATCGCCTCGGTCCTGGCCGAGGACCTGATCGTTGTGGTCAAGGGCCGGCTGCAGCGGCGCGACGACGGCGCCGTGACGCTGAACTGCATGGAACTGTCCGTACCCGACCTCAGCGAGGGCACCAACGGGCCGCTCCAGATCTCCATGCCCACGCACAAAGCCACCGAGGCGGTGGTCACCGAACTCGGGGACGTCCTCCGGAACCACCGGGGAAACTCGGAGGTCAGGGTCCACCTGCATGGCGATTCACGGGTGGAGGTCATGGGTCTTCCCGTCCACATGCGGGTGAATCCCAACCCCTCGCTGTTCGGCGACCTCAAAGTGCTGCTGGGACCGGCCTGCCTTGACGTCTAGCAGCTAGATTTCATAGTCCAGGGGGACGGGCTGGCTGTAGCCGCCGGCGTGGTAAAGCAGCGGCGAGCCGTCCTCGCCCACTTGGCCGTCCACGACCTCAACCACCACCACGGCGTTGTTCTCGAAGGAGAGCCGCATCTGGATCTTGCCGATCAGCCAGCCGGCCACGTCCTTGAGCACCGGAACATCGTGCGGGCCAAGCTCCCAGTGGTCGCCGCCGAACCGGTCCTTGGTACGGGCGAAGCGGTCTGCGAGCTCCTGGTTTTCCAGGCCCAGCATATGAACGCCGATGTGCGTGGTGTTTGCCACGGCGGGCCAGGAGCTGGAGCTCCTGGCCATGTTGAACGTAAAGCGCGGCGGCTGGGCAGACAGCGACGCCACGGACGTTGCGGTAAAGCCATAGGGCTGGCCCTGGTAGTTGACAGTGATGATGGCCACGCCGGCCGCATGGCGGCGGAACATTTCCTTAAACGTACGCTCGAACGGCACGCGGTCTTCGGTCACTATGAAAAACTCCCTGGATTACCCTGAACAAGACTTGCCTCTGCTTTCAAGGGTATGGCGGAGGCGGCATCCGTAGGAAACTGTTTACCCGCACGTCCCCCGGTTGAGGGGCCTGAACATTTGTTAAGGTTTGTTTCATGACACAACGCATCCGGCGACGCTTCTCCGGGCTCCAGTGGGCCTGGTTCGCGGTGGCAACGGCCGCAGGCCTCCCCATTGGCCTGCTGTGGTGGCTGCTTGCACCGGGCGGCCTGAACCTGATCACCAGGGACCCTGCCCTGGGGACCGGCTCCAACCCGGAGGTGTGGTTGCCCCGGGACCTGACGCTTGCCGGCCTGTTCGTTTTTGCCGGCTGCCTGCTGGCTGTGTTCATCACCGACAACGCCAGGCAGTCCCGGCAGGAGGACCTGGTCCTTGCCCTGGCCGGCGGCCTGGCGGGAGCTGTCCTTGCGTGGCAGGTGGGGACTTTCGCGGCCCAGTTCTGGGGTGCCCCGGCTGATACGTCCGTCAATGCCAGCGTTGCCTTTTCGCTCCGGTCGCTGCCGGTGCTGCTGCTCTGGCCGGCGGCCACCGCGGTGGGTACCTTTGCCATCAGCCTCCTGACGCTCCTGAAAAAGGGGCCGGAAGGTACTGCCGGGCCCGTCGCCGGGGACGCGGCTCCCGGCGCGTAAAATGGACCGGTGACCATTTCTCCTGAGTTTCCTGCCACCCCTTCTGCCTCAGCCGTCAGCTTCCGCACGGTTGATCTCCGCGGCAAGGGCCTGACGCTGGCCGGACTGCGCGCAGCCGTTCCGCGTGCCCAGCACCAGACGGTGGCGGATGCTGAACAGAAAGTCCTGGACATCATCGGGGATGTCCGCCGGCGCGGCTACGCAGCACTCACCGAGTATGCGCAGCGCTTCGACGGCGTGGACCAGGCCCACCCGCGCGTGCCCGCCGAAGAGTTGGCGCGCGCACTGGCGGAACTTGATCCTGCCGTGCGGAAGGCGCTGGAAGAGTCCATCAGCCGTGCCCGGCGGTTCGCTGACAGCCAGCGTCCACGGAATATCGACGTCGAACTCGGGGACGGTGCCCTCGTCAGCCAGAACTGGGTCCCCGTGGCCCGGGTGGGACTGTACGTCCCCGGCGGTCTCGCCGTGTACCCGTCCTCGGTGATCATGAACGTTGTCCCCGCCCTCGCTGCCGGCGTTGCGTCCATTGCGCTGGCATCGCCTCCGCAGAAGGACTTCGGCGGCCTTCCGCACCCCACCATCCTTGCCGCGGCCGCCTTGCTGGGCATCGGTGAGGTCTACGCCATCGGCGGGGCGCAGGCCATCGCGGCGTTCGCCTACGGCGTGGACGCCACAGCGGCCGGACCCGCGCTGGAGCCCGTGGACGTGGTTACCGGTCCGGGCAATATCTTCGTGGCCACCGCCAAACGGCTGGTCAAGGGCGTCGTCGGCATCGACTCGGAAGCGGGAACGACTGAAATTGCCATCCTGGCTGATTCCACGGCCCAGCCGGCACTGGTGGCCGCGGACCTGATCAGCCAGGCCGAACACGATCCCAAGGCGGCGTCGGTCCTGATCACGGATTCGGAGGACCTCGCTGCTGCCGTCCGGACGGAACTCACCAGCCAGGCGGCGGCCACCAAGCACTCCGAACGGGTCCGGGAAGCACTCTCCGGCCCCCAGTCCGGTGTGGTGTTGGTGGAGGACCTCGAGCAGGGCATAGCAGCCTGCGACGCCTACGCGGCCGAGCACCTCGAAATTATGACGGCGGACGCTGCAGCGGTGGCCGCCCGCATCCGGAACGCCGGCGCCATCTTCGTGGGCGACTACAGCCCCGTCAGCCTGGGGGACTACTGCGCCGGTTCCAACCACGTCCTGCCCACCAGCGGAACGGCGGCTTTTTCCTCCGGCCTGAACGTGACCACTTTCCTGCGCGCCATCCAGGTGATCAACTACACCAGGGAGGCCTTGCAGGAGGTCAGCGGACACATCGTGAGCCTCTCCGGGGCCGAAGACCTCCCGGCCCACGGCGAAGCCGTGACAGCCCGCTTCGGCGGGCGCTCCTGACCCCACGGCAGGCCGGCCCACAAGCACTACATGTAGTAATTACAAGCTTGTTATTACGCAACATGTAGTCGTAGACTGATAGCTGGAGAATTCAGGCGGAAGCCGCCATTCACCGAGAAACCTGTGACCGAGAGAGCGAGGGAGGGACGCCATGTACTGTCCGTTCTGCCGCAACCCGGATTCGCGCGTCGTGGACAGCCGCATGGCCGACGACGGTTCAGCCATCAGGCGCCGCCGCCAGTGCCCCGAATGCGGACGCCGGTTCACCACGGTGGAGACCACCAGCCTCTCGGTCATCAAGCGCTCGGGCGTTGGCGAGCCCTTCAGCCGGAGCAAGGTCATCAACGGCGTCCGCAAGGCGTGCCAGGGCCGGCCGGTCAGTGAAGACGACCTTGCGCTCCTGGCGCAGGAGGTCGAGGAACAGATCCGGGCCTCCGGGGCTGCTGAAATCGACGCCCACGAGGTGGGGCTGGTGATCCTCGGTCCGCTGCAGAAGCTGGACAAGGTGGCCTACCTTCGCTTCGCCAGCGTGTACCAGGCCTTCGAATCCCTTGAGGACTTTGAAACGGCCATCTCCCTGCTCCGCCATGAGTCGGAGCAGGAAGCGAAAGCTGCCGGGGCGGAAACGTCCAAGGGCGCCCCGAGTTCCGAGAAGAGCTCCCTGTAGATTCCGGTGGTGGCAGCGGAGGGGAAGCCGAAGTCACCACCGGCACCGCTGCCCGGTAAGGCCGGGCCCGGTTGCCCGTTACCGGCCGCCTGAGACCGGCAGTACGGCGCCGGTGATGTAGCCCGCTTCAGCGGACATCAGCCACATCACGGCAGCTGCCACCTCATCGGGCTCGGCGCCGCGTCCCATCGGTATGGTCGGGTTCAGGCGCTCGACCCGGTCGGGCATTCCAGCGGCCGCGTGAAGGCCCGTGTTGGTGCTCCCGGGAGCCACGCAGTTGACCCGGATTCCCAGGGGCGCAACCTCGGCTGCCAGTCCCGCCGTCAGGACATCAACGGCCCCTTTCGACGCAGCATAATGGGCCCACGTACCTGGCGAGCCCGCCTTGGTGGCCGTTGAGGAGATGTTAACGATGGACCCGCCGCTGCCGTTACCGTCCGCACGCATGCGGCGGACGGCCTCCTGGCAGACGTAGATGAGGCCGGTTACGTTGACGTCCATCACGCGCCGGACAGTTTCTGCCGGCACCTCGGTGAGGTTGCCGATCAGGTTCCCCGTGATTCCCGCGTTGTTAACAACGGCCGTGAGGCGCCCCAGCCGGGCGGCGGCGTCGAACATTTCCCGGACGGCCGCGGGGTCGCTGACGTCCGCCTGCACAGCCACGGCCGAGCCGCCGTCGTCCGTAATGGACTGCACCACCTCGCGGGCGCCGGAGCGGTCCACCGAATAGTTCACGACGACGGTGTGCCCGGCGAGGGCCGCGCGGCGGGCGATGGCCGCACCGATGCCGCGGCTCGCGCCGGTCACGATCATCACCCCGGGACGATCCCCGGCCCGCAGATCCAACGCTACTTGGAGAGCTTGTGCTTCAGCGCGATCTCGATGGCGGCGCCGACGATTCCCGCCTCGTTCTTCAGTTCCGCAGGCACAATCGGCGTGCGGAGCTTCATGTGGGGCAGGTACTCGTCGGCGCGCTTGGAGATGCCGCCGCCCACAATGAACAGCTCGGGCGAGAACAGGAACTCAACGTGCGAGAAGTAGCGCTGCAGCAGGACGCTGTATTCCTCCCAGCTCAGGCCGTCGCGCTCACGGGCCACGGCCGAGGCCTTGGTCTCGGCGTCGAAGCCGTCAATTTCGAGGTGGCCCAGTTCGGCGTTGGGGACCAGGCGGCCGTCGAAGATAAATGCCGAGCCGATGCCGGTGCCCAGGGTGATCACCAGGACGGTTCCTTCGACACCCTTGCCTGCGCCGTAGCGTGCTTCGGCCAGGCCGGCGGCGTCGGCGTCGTTGATGACCTCCACGGGGCGGCCAAGCCGTGCGGTGAGGAGCGAATCGATGTCTGTGTTCAGCCAGCTCTTGTCCACGTTGGCTGCGGAATGGACCACACCGTGCTGGATGATCCCGGGGAAGGTCACGCCAACGGGGGAGCCGGCAGCCGGTGCGTCGGGCCGGGAGGAGAGCTCCTCCACTACCTGCGCCACAACCTCGGCCACGGCCTCCGGGGTGGCGGGCTGCGGCGTGGGCACGCGGAACCGGTCACCGAGGAGCTTGCCCTTCTTCAGGTCGACAATGCCGCCCTTGATTCCCGTGCCGCCGATGTCGATGCCGATCAGCGGGGCGTTCTTGTGCGACTTCTCGTCCTTCTTGGCCAATGTGATTCCGTTCGTGGCAGTGGGCGGGCAGGGGAGGCCGGCCTGAGGGGCCGGCCTGAAATCTGGGGTGTCTCTAGGGCAGGGTGAGGATTTCGGCGCCTGACTCGGTCACCAGGAGGGTGTGTTCGAACTGGGCAGTCCGTTTGTGGTCGCGGGTGACCACGGTCCAGTCATCGGCCCACATATCCCAGTCCACAGTGCCCAGGGTCAGCATGGGTTCAATGGTGAACACCATGCCGGCCTCGATCACCGTGTTGTAGGCCGGTGCGGCGTCGTAGTGCGGAATGATCAGGCCCGTGTGGAACGCCTCACCAACACCGTGGCCGGTGAAGTCCCGCACCACACCGTAGCCGAAGCGTTTTGCATAGGACTGGATGGCGCGGCCGATCACGTTGATTTCGCGGCCGGGCGCCACAGCCTTGATGGCCCGGTTCAGGGACTCCTGCGTGCGTTCCACCAGGAGGCGTGATTCCTCGTCGACATCGCCCACCAGGAACGTGTAGTTCGTGTCGCCGTGGACCCCGTTGATAAAGGCCGTGATGTCGATGTTGATGATGTCGCCGTCCTGAACCACGGTGCTGTCCGGGATTCCGTGGCAGATGACTTCGTTCAGCGACGAGCACAGGGACTTCGGGAACCCCCGGTAGCCCAGCGTCGACGGGTACGCGTTGTGGTCCAGGAGGAATTCGTGTCCCACCCTGTCCAGCTGGTCGGTGGTGACACCCGGCGTGATGTGCTTGCCAACCTCAACGATGGCCTGCGCGGCGATCCTGCCCGCGATCCGGATCTTCTCCACCGTTTCGGCGGACTTGACCTCGGAGCCGGTGAATTTTGCCGGGCCGGGCTTCCCCACGTACTCGGGGCGCGGGATGGACGCCGGTACGGGAAGCTGCGGGCTGACGGTTCCCGGGGTGAGGGTGCCGGTGGGTGCAGTCGAGGCTAGGGAAGGCATAGATTGATCATATAAGGCACCGCAGAACGCCAAGTAACTGAAGGCCGCATCTGGCCCGCCTACGTGTTTACGTTACGTGGATCACGTGGCGGCACCCGCAGCCGCAACCCTGCCGTCGGAAAGAGGAACCACAATGACTGAGTACTGGTACAACGTCAACACCCACGAGGTGGAAGAGGACGCACTCTCGGACTGGACCCAGCTGATCGGCCCCTACAAGACACGCGAGGAAGCGGAGCACGCCCTGGAAAAGGTCAAGGCACGGAACGACGCCTGGGAAAAGGGCGACGAGGACTGATGCCCCTTGACGTACGGCGCGCGGAGCAGCCTAGAAGGAGTGCTCGGGCCCGGGAAACTGGCCTGAGCGGACGTCGTCGCCGTAGGCCTTCGCCGCATCGCTGAGCGTGCCGCGGAGGTCCGCGTACTGTTTGACGAACTTCGCCATCCTGCCGCCACGGAGGCCGGCCATGTCCTGCCACACGAGCACCTGTCCGGTGGTTTCGTTACCGGCGCCGATGCCAACGGTGGGGACGCTGACGGCAGCGTCGACGGCGGCAGCTGTCCCGGCCGGAACCATTTCCATCAGGATGCTGAAGGCGCCCGCATCCGCCAGCGCCACGGCGTCGTCAATCAGCCTCTGCGCGTCGTCGCCGCGGCCCTGCACCCGGAACCCGCCCAATTCGTGTTCGCTCTGAGGCGTGAAACCGATGTGCGCCATCACGGGGATCCCGGCCTGGACCATGGCCCGTACCGTTTCGGCGTAGAACGCACCGCCTTCGATTTTCACCGCGTGCGCGAGACCCTCCTTCAGGAAGCGGACGCCGGTAGCCACAGCCTGCTGCGCGGACACCTCGTAACTGCCGAATGGCAGGTCCGCCACCACCAGGGCCCGCTTCGCGGACCGCGCCACGGCACGGCACAGCGGAAGGAGCTCATCGACGGTGACGGGCAGGCTGGTCTCATTGCCAAACACGTTGTTGGACGCGGAATCGCCCACCAGCAGCACTTCGATGCCTGCCTGGTCGAAGATCTCCGCTGTGTACTGTTCATACGCTGTCAGCATCGCGAACTTTGTGCCGTCGCGCTTGGCCTGCTGGAGATGGTGGATGCGGACTCTCGGGGCAGGCTTGGGAGCGGCGTCCGACGACGGCGCCTGCGCCGGGGTGGGTCCGGTTCCGTACGGTGCGGGTACTTCAGCGGACGCGCGTGAGTCAGAACTATTGCTTGAGGCCATGGCAAGAGCGTAATGCGGCAGCCGCCGTCCTAGCTACCGGCCGGAGGCGCCGGACAGGTGATTCGCGTCATATTGGACCGCCCCGCGGGCCGCCTGCAGCCGACCCGTCCGGCGCCGCTGCCGTTCCTGTGGTGTAAACGCTGTGTTACGCGGGGCGCAGGCTCCCGCATCGGCGGCAATTGCTTAGTAAAGTGTTTGTGAACTGCTGCCGGCTTCCTGAACTGCGGACCCGGGGCATGGACGTTGACCGGAGAAGAGGCCATCATGGACCGCCAGCAAGAGTTTGTCCTGCGCACTATCGAAGAGCGCGACGTACGGTTTGTACGCCTGTGGTTCACCGACGTCGTGGGTTCACTCAAATCGGTGGCACTTGCCCCCGCCGAGGTTGAAGGTGCCTTCGAAGAGGGCCTGGGCTTTGACGGCTCGGCCATCGAAGGCCTCGCCCGCGTGTTCGAATCCGACATGCTGGCCCAGCCGGACCCCTCAACGTTCCAGATCCTGCCGTGGCGCGGCGAGACCGAACAGACGTCCAGGATGTTCTGCGACATCCTGACCCCTGACGGCGAGCCGTCTTCCGCGGACCCCCGCAACGTCCTCAAGCGCACCCTGGCCAAAGCCGCCGACATGGGCTTCACGTGCTACACCCACCCGGAGATCGAGTTCTACCTCCTCAAGTCCCAGGAACCGGGTCCGGACGGCGCACCGGTACCCGTTGACGAAGGCGGCTACTTCGACCACGTTCCAGGCGGCGTGGCACAGGACTTCCGGCGTACCGCCGTAACCATGCTGGAATCCGTGGGTATCTCCGTGGAGTTCAGCCACCACGAAGCCGGTCCCGGCCAGAACGAAATCGACCTCCGCTACGCGGACGCGCTGCAGACGGCGGACAACATCATGACGTTCCGCACCGTCATCAAGGAAGTTGCCCTCCAGCAGGGCACCTACGCCACGTTTATGCCCAAGCCCTTCACAGCCCACCCCGGCTCCGGCATGCACACGCACTTCTCGCTGTTCGAGGGTGACACCAACGCGTTTTATCAAGCGGGCACCGAGTTCCAGCTGTCCACCACAGCGCGGCAGTTCATCGCCGGCATCCTCAAACACGCCCCCGAATTCACGGCGGTGACCAACCAGTTCGTCAACTCCTACAAGCGTCTCTGGGGCGGCGGGGAAGCCCCCAGCTACCTCAGCTGGGGCCACAACAACCGTTCGGCCCTGGTCCGGGTCCCGCTGTACAAGCCCGGCAAGGGCCAGTCCGCCCGCATCGAATACCGGGGCATTGACTCTGCAGCAAACCCCTACCTGGCGTACGCGGTCCTGCTGGGGGCCGGCCTGAAGGGGATCGAAGAGGGTTATGACCTGCCCGCGGCAGCCGAGGACGACGTCTGGTCGCTGAGCTCGGCCGAGCGCCGCGCCATGGGCCACGACCCCCTGCCCGCCAGCCTCCACGACGCCATCCGGTCCATGGAGGAGTCCGAGCTGATGCCGCAGATCCTCGGCGAACAGGTGTTCGAACACTTCCTGCGCAACAAGCGTGCCGAATGGCAGGACTACCGGCTCCAGGTGACGCCCTACGAGCTGCAGCGCAACCTCGGCATCCTCTAGGCTGCGGCGGTGAGCCTTGCCCGCCGCCTGATCTCGGCCGGCTTCAGCGACCTGGAGAAGGGCGAGCGGTTCCTTGCTGCCCGGGAACTGCACGGCTTGGACCAGGACAAACTGTTTGCCGGCCTGCAGATGGCGGCCAACCCGGACACTGCCCTGCAGTCCCTGGTCCGCCTGATCGAAAAGCATCCGGCGCTCCGGGAGCTGGCGGCGGCCGATCCGGAGACCAGCGAGCCGCTGTACCGGGTCCTTGGCGCCTCCGAAGCCCTGGGCGAGTTCCTCATCCGGCACCCGGAGCACCTCGATGCCTTTGACGTCAGGGCAAGTCCGGAACCGCTGCAGGCGGATCCGGACCAGCTCCGGGCCGCCCTGCTGAAATCCGTCCAGGCGGATCCCCGGTCGGTGAGGCCGGTGGCGGGCGTCACCGGAACGGAAGCGTACGTTTCCCTGCGTACCGCCTACCGCCGCGGGGTGGTGGACCTGGCCGTCAAGGACCTGTGCGCCGCCGACCCCCTGGACTTCATGCCCGCGGTCGGTGCTGAACTGGCCGACCTGGCCGGTGCCGCCGTCGAAGCTGCCCTGGCGGTGTCGCGAGCCGAGGCGGCCGAGCAGTTCGGCGCAGGTGACGTCGCGGATGTCGGCCTCGCCGTCATCGGGATGGGCAAGTGCGGCGCCCGCGAGCTGAACTATATTTCCGACGTCGACGTGATCTACGTGATCGACTCCGCCGAGCTCGATGACGCGCGGGCCAACACGATCGGCACCGCCCTGGCCAGCGGCATCTCGCGGGCCATTTCGTCGATCGCCCGCGAACCGGGGCTGTGGGAAGTGGACGCGAACCTGCGCCCGGAAGGCAAGTCCGGACCCCTGGTGCGGACGCTGCCGTCGCACGAAAGCTACTACGCCCGCTGGGCGGAAAGCTGGGAGTTCCAGGCGCTCCTGAAGGCCCGCACCATCGCCGGGGACGTGGCGCTGGGCCGCCGCTACGAAGAGGCCATCGGGCCCCTGATCTGGAATTCCGCAGGACGCGAAGGGTTTGTGGAGTCGGTGCAGGCCATGCGGCGCCGGGTCACCGAACACATTCCGGCCGCCGAGGAACAACGGCAAATCAAACTCGGGCGCGGCGGGCTCCGCGATGTCGAGTTCACGGTCCAGCTGCTGCAGCTGGTCCACGGCAAGTCCGACGAATCCCTCCGGCGCAAGGACACCACGTCCGCCATCGCCGCGCTCTCGGCCGGAGGCTACATCGGCCGGTCCGACGCCGCCGGATTCGACCACGCCTACCGGTACCTGCGGCTCCTCGAGCACCGGATCCAGCTGTTCCAGCTGCGGCGGACCCATCTCATGCCCGTCAGCGACGCAGCGTTGCGCGCCCTCGCCAAGGCCGTGCTCGGCCCGTTCTCCAACGAACGGCCGCACCCGGACGCCCTGCTGTCCGCCTGGCAAAAGACCAAACGCTCGGTACGGGAACTGCACGAACGCATTTTCTACCGGCCGCTGCTCAACACCGCAGCCAAGCTCAGCAGCGAAGACGCCAGGCTCACCCCCGAGGCCGCCCAGGGCCGGCTTGCCGCGCTGGGCTACGGGGACCCGCAGGGCGCCATGCGCCACATCGAGGCGCTCACCGCCGGGGTCAGCCGGCGGGCCGCCCTACAGCGGCAGCTGCTGCCCATCCTGCTGGACTGGCTCGCCGAAGGCGTTGATCCCGACGCCGGCCTGCTCGCCTTCCGCCGCGTCAGCGAAACCCTGGGCACCACCCATTGGTACCTCGGCATGCTGCGTGACTCCACGGCCGCGGCCGAACGGCTGTGCCACGTCCTGTCCAACTCCAGGCTGATCTCGGACCTGCTGGAGGTCTCGCCCGAATCGGTGGCCTGGCTGGGCCAGGACAAGGAGCTCGCGCCGGTCAGCTTCGAAGCCCAGTGGCAGGAAATCACCTCCAAGATGTCACGGCATTCGGACCCGGAAAACGCCATGCGCCTCATCCGGCTGATCAGGCGGCGGGAGATCCTCAGGATCGCCATCGCGGACTCCGCCGGGCTGCTGGGCCAGGACCAGGTGGGAGCCGCCCTGGCGGACACGGACCGCGCCGCCGTACTCGGGGCCCTCCGGGTGGCCGAAGGCCTGGTGTCCGCCAAGGAGCCGCTGAAGACCGCGGTACTGATAGTGGCCATGGGCCGCCAGGGCGGGCGCGAGATCGGCTACGGCTCCGACGCCGACGTCATGTACGTGCACCGGGCACTGCCGGGCTACACCGATGAAGAGGCCCAGGCACAGGCGGCCAGGATTGTCACCAAGGTCTCCAGCCTCCTCACCCAGCCGCTGAAGCCGGCCATCATGGCCGAACGCGTCCTCCAGGTCGATGCCGACCTGCGGCCGGAGGGGAAAAACGGCGCGATGGTCCGGTCGCTGGATTCCTTCGCTGAGTACTACCGCCGCTGGTCCCTGATCTGGGAAGCGCAGGCGCTGCTCCGGGCCCGGCCGATGGCCGGCGACGACGGGCTCGCCAGGGACTTCCTGGAGCTGATCGACCCCATCCGGTACCCGGAAACGATCTCCGAACAGGACGTCCGGGAAGTCCGCCGCGTCAAGGCGCGGGTGGAATCGGAGCGGCTGCCGCGCGGGGCCGATCCCGCCCGCCACCTGAAACTGGGACGCGGGGGCCTGAGCGACGTCGAATGGCTGGTCCAGCTGATCCAGCTCCAGCACGCCGGCAAACATCCGGAGCTGCGGACCACCTCCACCGTGGAGGCCCTCGACGCGGCCGCTGCCCTGCACCTGCTGGAGAAGCGTGACGCCGAGCTGCTGGCCGCCGCGTGGCGCCTTGCCAGCAGGATCAGGTCCGCCAACGTCATCTGGAGCGGCCGGGCATCAGACCTGCTGCCGTCGTCGCGGCGCGACCTCGAGGCAGTCGCCCGCTGGTGCGGTTACGAACCGGGCCAGGCCGGCGCGCTCGAGGAAGACTACCTCCGCCTGAGCAGGCGTGCCCGCGCCGTCTTCGAAAAGGTCTTCTACGGCCACTAGCAGTCCCGGGCTGGCCGGCCGGGCCGGCTGACACCCGCAGCGGCCCGGTGCTACCTTGGGCCCATGGCTAAGCAAATCTACCTGAACCTGCCCGTCAAGGATTTGAAGAGGTCGGTGGACTTCTTCACCGCCCTGGGCTTCTCCTTCAACCCGGACTACACCGACGAAAACGCCACCTGCATGATCATCAACGACAACGCCTTTGTCATGCTGCTCGTGGAAGGCTTCTTCAAGACCTTTACCTCCAAGGACGTGGCCGATGCCACCGCTTCCACGGAGGCGATCCTGGCCTTTTCCGTGGACAGCAGGGACGCCGTGGACGAAACCGTGCGCAAAGCCCTCGCCGCCGGCGGCACCCCGTCCCAGGAAGTGCAGGACTACGGCTTTATGTACAACCACAGCTTCCAGGATCCTGACGGACACCTCTGGGAGGTCATGTGGATGGACCCCGCAGGCCCGCCGGCAGACGGCAGCCCGGCCGGGGGCGCCGAAGCGCCAGCCAGCTGAGCGGCATGGAGCAGTCAGTATGGCTGATTGCCCTTGACGACCTGGGACCGGACGCCTGCGCCATCCAGCTTGGCGCGGTCGCCCTGTTGGAACTGGCACCGGGGCAGTCCGACTTTGTCGGCGATCCGCTGCGGATGGCACTGGCTGGTCTCGCGGAACAGTCCCGGCGGCCTTATGTCATCGAGGCCGGCGGGGACGCGGTGGGCGTGCTGACACTCCAGGCAGGCGCCGCCAGGCTGGCAGGGTGGCCAGACGACGATTCCGCGTGGCTCCTGCGGGGCTTCCTCATCGACCGCCGGCGGCAGGGCACGGGATTGGGCCGGCTCGCGGCGGCAGCGGCCGTGGAGGCTGCCGCAAAACTGACGGCAAGGCACTCAGGCGGCGAGGCCGGCGTCGTACTTTCCGTCAACGAGCGCAACCCGGCGGGGCTGGCCGCCTACCAAAAGGCCGGGTTTGTGGACCGGGGACAGTACCTCGGTGGCAGTTCCGGGCCGCAGCGGACCATGTTCTGCAGCTTCACACAGGATCAGCCCGGCGGTTTGCCATTGCCTCGGGCGCCACATTGACAGATCATGTGGATTGGCGGTGTTCTTCAAACCTTGTTGGGGGGAAGGCTTGAAAAGTCTTCGTCTCGGGGAGCACATGCCAGGGGGCTGGCTCCCGGTCTCAGCACGTCTGGAGCCAGCCTCCACCTTTTGCCACAAGAAAGTCCGCACGGGCCGCCAGCGTGAGGCCTTTCCCAATCCCCGCTGGTGTTCTACGGTTGCGTTATGAAACTGAATGTCACCTATCGCGGCGGGGACAAGGACGGGACGTCCGATCTTCGTGAAACGCCGGAGTTCCCCCTTGATTTTCCAGGGGGAAGCTACGTCCTGACCTTCAGGCACGCGCTTCGGGAATCGGGGCCAACGGAGGCCCTGGCAACATGGGTGCCGCAGGAGACGCAGTCATGAGCCAAGCGGGAACGTAAGGGAGCCCGGCGCAACAAAAGGCCGGTCCCGGGTAAACCCGGCGGGTTCTAGCGGTCGTTGCAACACCCAGAATTTTTGGGAGTTGCAACGACCGTGTCGTTTTTAACGAAAGAAGCTGTCGGCCGGAGGAAATATACGCCGGAGCAGAAGGCGCAGTTCTTTTCCG
>NZ_SIHX01000012.1 GCF_004320525.1 Arthrobacter sp. S39 | reverse complement strand
CAACCAAGCCCTCATCGCTCTCGCACGACGACGCTGCGACACCCTCTTCGCCATGCTCCGCGACGGCACCCTCTACCAAGCAAAACACCCACAGCAGCTTGACGAAAAACATAGGGACACTCTCACTCCCCGTCGCTTATTTGGGAACCCTCCCGTACTCCCTGCACGACGTGCGGCCGTCGGTTCGTGAGAAACTGGCCAGTATGCCCAGCACAGCCAGCATGCCAGTTTCGAGGTAGTCCCATCTCCATTGATCTGATCTTCAGCAAACTCTCCCGACTCCGGTCCCGGGTGGTCCCGGCACGGTGGGAAAGGGCATTGAATTCGCGCGCTGGCCTGCTCTGGGGCTACCTGGTCATCCACCTGGCCTTCCTCGCTTTTTCCCTGGCCTTCTCGTTGCGGGGGGCAGCACTCGGCGATACTGCCATTTACCGCGACTGGATGATTTCCGGATTCAGCAGCGAGAATCCCACCGGCGGACCCAGCGCATCGGTGTATCCCATCCTGGCCGTAGTGCCCATGGCGTTGGCCGGGGTCGTCGGATCCCAGTTCTACTTCACCGGGTGGGTCCTGATGGTCACCCTGCTCAACGGACTGGCCCTGGCCAAGCTGACCAGGTGGGGACGCGAGCAGCAAGCGATCCGGGCAGCGTGGTGGTGGCTGCTGTTCGCCTCGGTGCTGGGCTTCGTGGGGTTCTCACGGGTTGACGGCGTAACGGCCCCGATCGTCCTCATTGCCCTCGCGTTTGGTGTGTCGGCACCGTTCGTCGCCGCTGTGCTCCTCAGCGTGGGCACCTGGATCAAGGTCTGGCCGGCCGCGGTACTGCTGTCGTTGTTTGCGGTGAGCAGGCACCGGGTGCGGCTGGTCGCGGCCGGGATCGCGGTCACCGCACTGGCGGTGGGACTCGCCGTCGTGATGGACTGGCTCCCCAAGCTGCTGAATTTCCTGACGCTGCAGGGCGACCGCGGCATGCAGCTTGAAGCCACCTTCAGCACGCCGTGGGTGTGGCTTTCAGTGCTGGGCGTCGAAGGTTCGCGGACCTATCTGAACGTGGGGATCGGCTCCATGCAGGTGGACGGCCCGGGGACCGAAGTCATGTCCGTCCTGATGCAACCGTTGCTTCTCCTGGCAGCTTTCACAGTGGCCGGCCTGATTTTCTGGGCCCTGCACAACGGCAAGCAAAGGGGCGGCGCTGACCGGACGGAGCTGCTGCTCGTGGGTTCGCTGACCCTGGCCACTGCCTTCGTCGTGTTCAACAAGGTGGGCTCACCGCAGTTCGTGCTGTGGCTGGGTCCCGCCGTCGCCGTGGGGCTGGCCTACAGCTGGAAAGAATGGCGCGTTCCGGCCGCCATGGTGATGGTCATCGCCGTCGCCACCTTTTTCGTCTTCCCGGTGCTCTTCAACCCGCTCAGCAACAACCATCCCCTTGCGGTCCTGGTGCTGACCTTCCGCAATCTCCTGCTGGTGGTGCTGCTGTGCTGGTCAGTGCGGCGGCTTTATGCCTTGGGGAAAGGCGTTCCCGCCCACCCGGCGCTCCCCTCCGAGGGGAACCCCGGGAGGGAGCAGCGTGAAGTGATAGAGCGTCCGGGAAAAACCCGCAGGAAGTAACGAGCGTCCCCTGGGGGCGGGGGGACTTACTTCTCCACGAGGGTGAGGACGTCGTAGGTTGCCACGATGTCGTCGTTCTGGTTGGTCAGGACGGCGTCCCAGGCCACCTCGCCGTACTCGTCGGTCTCGCGCGGGGTGATCTTCTTCGCCGTCAGGGTCACCCGGATGGAGTCCCCGGCGGCCACGGGTGTGATGAAGCGCAGGTTTTCCAGGCCGTAGTTGGCCAGGACGGGGCCCGGAGCGGGCTCCACGAACAGGCCTGCACCCCAGGCCAGCAGCAGGTAGCCGTGCGCCACGATGCCGGGGAAGAACGGGTTGGCCGCCGCGGCTTCCTGGTTGGTGTGCGCGTAGAAGGTGTCTCCGGTGGAGTTGGCGAACGCGGTGATGTCCTCCAGGGTGACCTGTCGCAGGTCGGACCGGACGGCGTCACCGATCCGCAACGAAGCCAGCGCCTTCCGGAACGGGTGCGCCCCCTCTGAATCCACAGTGAAGTTCCGGTCGGCGCCCGTGTGCCAGACGCCCGTGACGGCGGTGAGCATGTTCGGCGAGCCCTGGATGGCGGTGCGCTGCATGTGGTGCATCACCGAGCGGATGCCGCCCAGTTCCTCGCCCCCGCCCGCCCGGCCGGGGCCGCCGTGGACCAGGTGCGGCACCGGCGACCCGTGCCCGGTGGACGAACGCGCATCCTCGCGGTTGAGCATCAGGACGCGGCCGTGGTGGGCCGCGATGCCCATGACGAGTTCCTGCGCCACCGCGGGATCGTTGGTGCAGACCGAGGCCACCAGCGAGCCGCCGCCGCGGGCGGCGAGGCGGACCGCGTCGGCCAGGTCCGTGTACCCGATCACCGAGGTGACAGGACCGAAGGCCTCCAGCGAGTGGATCGCCTCCGTTTCCGGGTTGTCCCAGCTCAGCAGGACCGGCGACATAAATGCGCCGCCCTCCACCACGCCGGTGGTTCCGTCGGCGGAGGTGACCGACGGCGAATCGAGCGTTCCGTACGCCAGCTCGCCGCCGGCGTCGAGCATGGACTGCACTGCGGCCCGGACGTCAGCGAGCTGCTCCAGGGACGCCAGGGCGCCCATGGTGACGCCTTCGGCGCGCGGGTCGCCCAGGACCACACGCTCCTCGATGCGCTTGCCGATCGCGGCCGAAACTGCCGGCACCAGCTCCTGCGGGACGATGGTCCGGCGGATCGAGGTGCACTTCTGCCCGGCCTTGACGGTCATTTCGGTGACCACGGACTTGATGAAGGCGTCGAACTCCGGCGTGCCTTCGACGGCGTCGGGGCCGAGGATGGCGGCGTTGAGGGAGTCCGTCTCGGAGGTGAACCGGACGCCGCCCTTCACCACGTTGGGGTGCGATTTCAGCGACAGCGCCGTCGCTGCGGACCCGGTGAAGGCCACGAGGTCGCGGTAGTCCAGCACGTCCATGAGGCCCCGGACGGAGCCGGAGATCAGCTGCAGCGAGCCCTTGGGCAGGATGTTGGATTCGATGATCGCCTTCACCACGGCCGCGGCCACGTACCCGGTGGGGGTGGCGGGCTTGACGATGGTGGGGACCCCGGCGATGAAGGCCGGCGCGAGTTTCTCCAGCATGCCCCAGACGGGGAAGTTGAACGCGTTGATCTGCACGGCCACGCCCGGGATGCGGGTGTAGATGTGCTCGCCAACGAACGAGCCGTCCTTCGACAGCACCTCCATGGGACCGTCCACCACCACCTGCGAATTGGGCAGTTCGCGCCGGCCCTTGGAGCCGAAGGTGAACAGGACGCCGATGCCGCCGTCGATGTCGATCATCGAGTCGATCTTGGTGGCGCCGGTCTGGGCCGAGAACGTGTAGAAGTGTTCGCGGCGCGCGTTCAGGTACTGCGCGAGTTCCTTGAGCTTGAGTGCGCGCTGGTGGAAGGTCAGCTTGCCCAGTTCCACCTGGCCGGTGGTGCGGCCGTAATCCACGACGGCGGCGAGGTCCAGTCCGTCGGTGCTCACCTTGGCCAGGACTTCGCCGGTGCTCGCATCCCGGACGGGGACGGCGGTTGCTGCCGAACCGGCGTCGGGAGTCCACCAGGAGTCCTGCACAAAACTGGGGACGGTCTCGACGGTGTCGACTGTGGGTTCAGCTGTTGCAGTGGTGGTCATCGTTGACGGGTCCTTCCAACACGGGGACAAACATTATCGGCCATGACATTACTGACCGTACGTTCGGTAATATACCTACAGTACATGAATGTTCCGTGCTGCACACTAGAACTTCCAGCATTGCCACGAAGGAGAGCCATGACCGCCCCATCGCAGGACAGCCCCGAGTCAGCCCCGGACGTCACTGACGCCGCACTCTGGAAGATCACCCTCGGTGAACTCGACGAGAAGATGGGCGTCAGGATCGTGGAGGAATCCGTGCAGCGCGTGGTGGCCACGATGCCGGTGGAGGGCAACAGGCAGTCGTTCGGCCTGCTGCACGGCGGCGCGTCCCTGGCGGTCGGCGAGGCTGTGGGGTCATGGGCCGCGGTCATCCATGCGAGCACCATGGGCAAGACCGCCGTGGGCGTGGACGTCTCCGCCACGCACCACCGCTCCGCGCGCGGCGGCCAGATCACCATCACCGCCACGCCCATCCACCTCGGCGGCACGCTGACCACGCACGAAGTCCTGATCACCAACGACGCCGGCCAACGGCTCTGCACCATGCGCATCACCAACCTGCTGCTGGACCGGAAAAGCAGCCGCGCACCCCGCTCAGCCGATCTGCCGTCGCTTGCCCCCGAAAACGTGCGGGGGCGCCGCCAGATCCATGGCGACAAGTAACGAGCGTCGCCCGAATCCTTGAGGTAACGAGCGTCCTAGGGGCGGGGGGTGCGCTTCTTCCGGCGCCGGACCAGCACCATCAGGACACCGCCGACGGCGATGGCCGCCAACGCTGCGCCGGCTGCGGTCAGCAGCCCGTCGGCTCCGGTGTTCGCCAGCCTGGTGCCCGCAGGGTTGATGCTCCCTGGGTTGGCAGCCGGAGGTTCGACGACGGTCGCGGCACCTGCCGGGGCGACCGTGCTGGGTGTCAGGGGTGCTGCAGCCGCTGGAGGGATGGGATCAGGCACGGCTACCGGAGGTTGCGGCGCCGGTTCGGCGACGGGCGGCTGCGGGTCCGGGGTGCCCGCTCCGGCCGGCGCGAACTCGAAGGCGCTGGCCCCTGAGGCGCTGAATCCGTTGACCGTTTCGGCGGTGAAGCTGAGCGCGCCGGAGGCAGCACCGGGGGCGGCTTCAGGCGCGGTGAACTGCCAGTTCCCCGCACTGTCCATGGGCACCGCGAAAGGTGCCTGACCGGTCAAGGTGATCCGGACCGTTGACCCGGCAGCGACGGCGGAGGCGGGGGCAGCGGGCACGGTCCCGCCGATGGTTTGCCCGGGTTCGAAGGTCCCGCCGGGTGTGGGAGACGTCACCGTGGGCTTGTTGAGGAAGAGTTCCAGCTGGTACCCGGGCAGGACCGCCAGGGCATCGTCCAGTGTGGCGGCCACCGCAAAGTTCACCGGGGCGCCGGCGCCCTCCCCCGCGGCGTGGATGCCCACCGCGTAGTTGCCGCTAAGCCAGGGGCCGCCGGAGTCGCCGCCGCTGGACTGGACCGCGAACGACAGGAACCCGCTGAAGGCCCTCAGGTCCGCGGGATTGCCGGAGCGGCCCTGGACCACGTAGATGCCCACTTCGTCGATGGTGCCGCAGGACCATGCGGAGGTCCGTCCGGAGCGGCATACCGGCTGTCCCTCCACAGGGGCAGCGGTGCCGATGATCTTAACGTCCGGGCCAGTCTGGGATGGATCGTTCCAGGTGCTGGCGACGGGCTGCGGTTCGAGTCCTGCCGCTATGGAGCCGATCACGGCCACGTCTGTCCCCACGTTGGCGGGGTTGTCCTCGTCCCCCACGATGCTGGTGTTGCCGGGGCCGCCGAACTGGCTGAACCCGAAGGTGCCCAACGGCCCGGCAGCTGTCCAGGCCGGAAATTCCAGGCTGGCCTGCTCCGCGGCGCCGTCGTCCGAGCAGTGTCCTGCGGTGAGGACCGACGGCAAGCCGGCAGGGTCGAACGCAGAGAACCCGGTGGAGCAGATTTCCCCGGTGTCGGCGAAGTAGCCCTGGCCGCCCACCAGGTCAGCTTCCGGCGCAAGGTCCGTGCCGGCGTCGAGCTTGACGTTGGCAAACCGGGCCACAAAGTCCTCGGCGGACACCTTCTCTGCCGCCGCCGGGGAACCCTTGCCGGGGACCATCCTGCCGGTGGTCGATTCGGCGGCGTTCGTGCCGCCGGCGCGGATGACAAATTTCCCGTCGGAGTAGGCCACGGCCTGCAGGCCCTGGGGTCCCACTTCCCGGACGTAGGCCTGGAAAAGCTGCTGCTCGCTGACGGCCAGCTCGGTCCCGGGCGTCCCGTCAGCGGCCTCCGGAGCTGGCGGCTCAAGGGTCAATGAGGGAGTCGAGGCGGCGAGCTCCGCCACCCGTGCCTCCAGCTCCGGCCCCGAGCCGCTGACCAGGATGCGGCCATCCTGCAGGCGCGTGCCGGTGTAGCCGGGGACGCCGCTGAGCGCCTCGGCGGCCGCCGCAGCCTGCCGGCCAAGCTCACCCGCGGCATTGAACTCCTCGGGCGTCAGGCCAAGGTCGCGGGACACTGCTTCCGCCAGGCCGGCGTCGCTGACGCCCGACGTAGCGGGCGCGTCGGCATCGAGTCCGTCGCCCGCCGTCGGGGCAACCGCCGTTTCCGCCGACGCCGGGCCAGCCGCCAGCGCCGAACCCAGCATCAGGCCTGCCGCCGCACCAATTGTCAGAATCCGCTTCAAACCAGCCCCCAGATATGGTCCAGATTTCATTGAGCCACCGTGACGCCGAGAACGGACCGGACAGCGTGGAGCTCAGTATCGGTGAGGCCGTGCCCCAACAGGAAACCCTCTGTGTCCAGGTCCCGGACGAAGATCACCACGGCCCGGCCACGTTCCTCGAGCAGCGGTGCCAGTTCGGCTTGCCCGACGTAGCGTTCGCGGTCGTGCGGCGGCCCGTGGGTGCGGTAGCGCTCGTTGATGCCGCGGGCGGCCTGCACGTACCCGTTGGCGATCTGCGCGTCCGAATCGCCAGCCAGGTCCTGCAGCATGGCGGCCACCATGCCGCTGCGGTCCCGGCCCGCTGCGCAGTGGACCACCACACCGCCGGCGGGCGCGGCCTCGGCGATGGCGCGGAAAACGCCGACGATGTGATCCGGAAACAGCCTGACGTTGTGGACATAGTGGGCGGGGTCGTTCAGGTACGGCCCGCACAGGGCAGTGAACCGCGGGTTGTCGGGCTCTTCGGTGGGTGCGGACACGATCGCTACGCCGGACCACGCTGCATCCGGCACGGCAGGATCGGTGTCCCGGCGCCGGGCTTCACGGGAGTTGCGGAGGTCCACCACGGTGCGGATGCCGTCGTCGAACGCGTTCCGCCAGCCCGCCGCCGTGAGCCATTCGCGCCGGCCCATCCGGTAGACGCTGCCGGCTACGTGCCAGCCATTTACGGCCCCGTCCCAGTCCAAGGGTCCGCCAGGTTTCTCCATCCGGACAGCTAACCACACGCCGGTGAACGCTGCACGCGCACGAATAGGTAGTGTCGCCCGAAAAATTAGGGTAGTTCCAGGCCGTGACCGCCGCTCGGGGCAGGCGTACCGTGGCACTTACCTCACCCGCGCTCTGATCAACTTAGGGGAACACAATGACACTTCCAACAGGACGACGGCGGCGCCCGGCTTTTGCAGCCGGCCTTGCCACCCTGGCCATGGCACTCGGCTTCACGGCCATGCCGGCGGGCGCAGCGCCGCCGCCGCGCGATGTCGATTACGTCGCGGTGGGGGATTCGTACTCGGCGGGGACTGGGGCGGACACCATTGGCACGACGGCGACTGGCCCCTTCGTGCCAACGCTGCCCTGCACTCAGACTGCCAATGGTTATGTCGACAAAGTGGACTTGGCCGCCCCTGTTGTTCTGGTGAAAAACGCGGCATGTCACGGGGCGCTTCTTGCAGACCCGACATTGGACGGGGTCACCAGCGTCGAGGATCAAATAGCCCAACTGACCTTGGGGGGCAAGCTCTCGAAGGACACCGAACTGGTCAGCATGACGGCGGGCGCCAATGATGCCGGCGTGAGCAATGTTCTGTTCAAATGCATCGCGGGCAGCCCCGATGATTGCAGCGGAGCCGTTGTGGCGTCTCAGCTGGCTCTGCCACAGGTTCGCGCAAACCTTATTGAGGCCTTCGCTGCCATTCACAGGGAAGCTCCCCGTGCCAGGATAGTGGTTCTTGGCTACGCAAAGCTGTTCAATACCGCCGGATTTGCAGTAATTCCGGTGGACAGGCAGGAGCTTATTAACGCGGGAACCGTGGGACTGAATACCACCATTGCATCGGCCGCTGCAGAGGCAAATACCTTGTACGGGGCGCAGGTCCAGTTTGTCGACGTCACGGCAAGGTTTGCAGGCCATGAAGTCAACACACTCAGCCCGTGGCTTTTCCTTTCCCAGGTGGATCCATTCGAACCCCGAAACTTCCACCCGAACCAAGCCGGCCATGCTCAATACGCCGAGGCCCTACTCGCATCAGTGAATCTTAAGCAGTTGGCCCGGCCTTAACAGAGCACCGCGGCAACTTACGATACCCACCTGGCCAAGCGCCGGTCTTACCGGCGCTTGGCCAGCCTGTACTCCAGACCGTTCCGGACCATGGGCCACTCGTGCTCCAGGATGGAGAACACCACGGTATCGCGCAGCACCCCGTCCGCAGTCCGCGAGTGGTTGCGGAGCACGCCGTCCTGTTTCGCACCCAGGCGGGCAATGGCTTCGCGTGACTGGTGGTTGAGCCAGTGCGTCCGGAACTCGACCGCCGGGCAGCCCAGGGTCTCGAACGCGTGCCGCAACAGCAGCAGCTTGGAATCCGCGTTGGTGCCGGTGCCCTGCACTGACGCCGCGTTCCAGGTGGAGCCGATCTCCACGCGGGGTGTGCCGGCGTCGATATTCATGTACGTGGTCATCCCGATAATCCTGCCCGGGCCTCCGGTGGCAGGATCGATCAGCCGCGTGGTGAACGGCTGCATGGCCCCCTGCTCCTGCAGGGCCAGCCGGCGGTCGATCTCCGCCGCCATCCCCTCCGGCGCAGGCACCGACGTGTACCAGAGGTTCCACAGCTCACCGTCCCTGGCGGCCTCCACCAAGCCGTCATGGTGAGACTGACTCAGGGGCTCCAGGATGACGTGCCGGCCAGTCAGGGTGATGGGTTCAAAGAGGGTCACCCGGAAATCCTACTCAGCCCAGTCGAAAAATCCCTTGCCGGTCTTCCGTCCCAGCTCGCCGCGGGCCACCTTGTCCTTGAGGATCTGCGGCGGCGCGAACCGCTCCCCCAGCGTCGAATGCAGGTACTCGGCGATGCCCAGCCGCACGTCCAGGCCCACAATGTCGGTGGTCTTCAGCGGGCCGGTGGGGTGTTTGTAACCCAGCACCATGGCGGCGTCGATGTCCTCCGCGGACGCCACACCCTCCTCCACCATGCGCATGGCCTCCAGCGCGATGGCTACGCCCAGCCGTGATGAGGCAAAGCCTGGCGCGTCATTTACGACGACGGCGGTCTTGCCGAGTGCCTCGACCCACCTTTTCGCGGCGGCAGCCAGGTCCGTGGACGTCTTTTCGCCGAGGACGACCTCGATGAGCGTGGACGCGGGGACGGGGTTGAAGAAATGCAGGCCGAGGAAGTTCTGCGGCCGCTTCAGTTCGCGGGCCAGCCCGTTGACGGACAGGGAGGAGGTGTTGGACGCCAGGAAAGCATCCTCAGCGAGCCGTTCCTCGATGCCGCGGAGTGAGGTGACTTTCAGGTCCCAGTCCTCGGGCACGGCCTCGACCACCAGTTGGCGGTCCTTGAAGTCGTCGTAGTCCACCGTGACCGTGAGCCGCGACGCCATCTCATCGAGGTTGCCGTCGACGGCTCCGCGTTCGATGCTCTTGGCGGCCGCGGATTCCACCCGTTCCCGGGCAGCTTCGGCGGACGCTTCATCGCGTTCCACCACCAGGACGTTGGCGCCGTTGATCAGGAAGGCGTGGGCGATTCCTGCGCCCATGCGGCCGCCGCCGAGGACGCCGACGGTGGAAGGAAGGTTCGAAGTGGCCATGTCTATTTCTTCTCTGTCTTCTTGTCGCCGGTTTTCTTATCGAGGAAAGCCTGCATGCGGTCGAATTTTGCCTGGGATTCAAAGAGGATCCCCTGCGCCAGCTGGTCGATCAGCGGGTGCGCCTCGGCCGGGGCATGGAACACGGACTTGGTGATCCGCACCGCCAGCGGGTCCTGGCGGCCGATCCTGTCCGCCAGGTTGTGGGCGGCGTCCATCAGTTCCGGAGCTTCGTGGATTTCCGTGATGAGGCTGGCGGCAAGGGCGTCTTCGGCCCGGAGCACCAGGCCGGAGAGCAGGATCTGCTTGGCGAGCGGCTCGCCCACGAGTTCCTTCAGGCGCCAGCTGGCCCCGGCAGCGGCGAGGATGCCGAGGCCGGTTTCGGGGTTGCCGATCCGGACGCTGGGTGTTCCGATCCGGAAGTCGGCGGCGTAGGCGAGCTCGGCGCCGCCGCCCAGGCAGTAGCCGTCCAGCGCGGCAATGACCGGCATGGGCAGCTTGGCGATCCGGACGAAGATCGTGGAGTTGATGCCCTGCAGGGCGTCGTCCCGGCGCCGCTCGCGCAGCTGGGCGATGTCCGCCCCGGACGCGAAGACCCCGTCCACGCCGGCGATGATCAGGACTTTGGGATTCTGTTCCAGAGCGGCGCAGACGATGTGCAGTTCGTCCACCATCTGCTGGTCGATGGCGTTGCGGACCTCCGGGCGGTTTAGGAGCACCACCACGCGGTCGTCCCGCTCCTCGACCAGGAGGGTGCTGAAGTGTTCGTTCGCGAGGTCCAGGGCGGCCATTAGACGCGCTCCAGCAGCATCGCGGTGCCCTGGCCCACGCCGATGCACATGGTGGCGAGGCCGATCCTGGCGTCCTCGCGCTCCATCCGTCCCAGCAGCGTGATGGCAATCCGCGACCCGCTGGAACCCAGCGGGTGCCCGAGACTGATGGCGCCGCCGTCGTTATTCACGATCTCCGGGTCCAGCCCTAGCCGGCGCATGCTGGCCAGTGACTGCGTGGCAAAGGCTTCATTAAGCTCGACGGCGGCCAGGTCACCGACGCTGAGGCCGCTCCTCTTGAGGATCTTCTGCGTGGCGGGGACGGGACCGATGCCCATGATTTCGGGTTCGCAGCCGGCGGAGGCGCCGTCAATGATGCGGGCGCGGGGTATCAGGCCCAGCCGTTCGATGGCGGCTTCGGACGCGACAATGATGGCCGAGGCGCCGTCGTTGAGGGTGGAGGAGTTGCCTGCTGTGACCACTGAACCGCCGGCCACTACCGGGCGGAGTCCGGCGAGCACGTCGAGGGTGGTGCCGGCGCGGGGGCCTTCATCGGTGTCCACCACGGTTTCGGACTTGCGGGATTTGACCGTCACGGGGACGATTTCGTCCGTGAAACGGCCTGCGGCGATGGCGGCGAGGGAGCGTTCGTGGGAGCGGACGGCGAAGGCGTCGGCGTCCTCACGGGTGATGCCGTCAACGCGCGCCACTTCTTCGGCGGTCTCCGGCATCGAGTAGGTCATCTTCCCGTCCCGGGCGAGGCCGCCTTTCTGGAAGAGCGGGTTGACGAAGCGCCAGCCGATGGAGGTGTCGAAGATCTGGCCGGGCTTCGCATACGCGGCGGATGGCTTCTCCTGGACCCAGGGCGCGCGGCTCATGGACTCCACGCCGCCGGCGATCACGATGTCCGCGGCGCCGGATTTGATCATCTGGCTGGCCTGGATAATGGCGCTCAGGCCTGATGCGCAGAGCCTGTTCACGGTGATCCCGGGGATGTGGAGGGGAAGTCCGGCCAGCAGGGTGGCCATCCGGGCCACGTTCCGGTTTTCCTCGCCGGCGCCGTTGGCGTTGCCCAGGATGACCTCATCGATGCTGTCCGGATCAAGCCCGGTCCGGGCCACCAACTCCCGGATCACCAGCGCGGCCAGGTCATCGGGGCGGACGGCGGACAGCGCCCCGCCGTAGCGCCCCACCGGGGTGCGGACACCGCCAACAAGGAAAGCCTGCGGTCCTGCGGTAGCTGACGCCATGGAAACACCCTTCACGCGATAAACGGCACTGTCATCGTCGGCGGCCAAGGGAACCAATCCACTTACCGACCGTTCGTTCTGTAAAGACTACACTGCACGCGCAAGGGGCACCAAGACCCACCCTTGGCGCGAACGTACAGTTGAGGCCCCTCGCGAGGGCGCCTCAACTGTAGGTTCGCGCTCCTCTCGAGTGACGCTAGAGAACCACGACGCCGAGATGGGCAGCCAGGAGCGGGGCGAGGAGGCTGAGCTGGTAGTCGTCGATGACCACACCGGCGAGGCTGCCCAGGCCGCTGATGGTCCGGAAATCGGTGCCGCGGAGGTCGAAGTCCTTCAGCCTGGCGCCGGTGAGGTCCAGGGTGCCGATAGTGCAGTTCTTCAGCGTCACCCTTGTAGCGGCCGCGGAGCCGAGGTCCAGCTCGTTGATGATGCAGTCACTGATGAGCACATCGGTCAGCTTGGCGCCGCGGAGGTTGAGGAAGTCCAGTTTTCCGCCGTCGATCCGCACGGACTGCCAGCCGCTTTCATACAGTTCGGCGGAACCGAGCCGGGGATTCTCGAGCTGGACGTCGCGCCAGGTGGAGCGGGCCGCGGTGAACACGGGGGCGTAGAGCTCGGCCAGGATGCAGTCGCGGAACGTAGCGCCACGCAGCTGGGCGTCGTTGAAGGAGACGCCCTGGAACTCGCACTCGGCGAAGTCGGCGCCGCTGAGCTCGAGACCGTCGGCGGCCGCACGGCTGTACCGGACGCCGTCGTACCGTTCTCCCCGCTGGAAATCCGGCGCAGGATCGTCCGTGAGATCCTCCAGTCGGACGGGCGAGAGCCGGGGTCCGGTGACCTTGAGTGCCTTTGCCGCCACTAGAGCGATTCCGCTTTGGCCGCGATTTCCGCCAGGTCCTTGGCCAGCGCCTTGCGCGTCATGCTCATGCCGATCTTTCCGAACAGGGCCATGGTGATCTTGCTGAGTGCCGTGGGCTTGATGACGTCGGCGCCGAAGGTCAGCGTCAGGTCCGTGCCGCCGTCGCGCTCGGCCAGGCTAAAGCGGGAGGTGTAGTCGGCCCCGCCCTGGAGGGCCTTGACCGTGGTGCTGCGCGGCGGGTCAGTCTGGGCCACCCACATTTCGACTGTTTCCGACCTGCCCATCATGGTGCGGGTTTCCTTCCAGCGGGTACCTTCGCCGTACGGGCCCTCGCTGAGCATCTGGATGGAATCAATGCCGGACAGGGTGGCTGCCGAACCTGGAATGTCCGAGATGACGGACCAGACCTTTTCCGGCGAGGCGTGGATGTGCTGGGTGAGGCTGGTGCTGTGATCCATGGTTCGAGCCTAGTCCGGGGCAACGACAATCAACAGATAATGGGGTATCCCGGGGACTTGAAATAGTAAGCATGCTTCGTGTTATGGTGAAAAGGCATTGTTTGATCCACCGGAACGAAAGGCGGCACCATCATGGGCCTCGGAGACAAGATCAGTAACGAAGCAGAAGATTTGGGCGGCAAGGCCAAGGAAGCGGCCGGAAACGCCACGGACAACGACCGCCTCCGGGCTGAAGGCCAGAAGGACCAGGTCAAGGCCAACGCCAAGAAGGTCGGAGAAGACATCAAGGACGAGTTCAAACGCGACTAGTCCCCGCGCTGCTCCCCGGAGCAGCCACAGACGGGCGACGGCGGAATCCCATGGGGGATCCGCCGCCGCTCTTTTTTTGCCCCGCGGCTACCCTTAGCCCATGACGCACGTTGATCTGAGCCCCGAGAGCACGGCGGCCGGCGGCTCCCTTTCCCTGGGCGGCTACCTCGCCACGCCGTCCGGCACCGGCCCGTTCCCCGCCGTCGTGATGATCCACGAGGCGTTCGGGCTGAACGACATGACCCGGCGGCACGCGGACCGGCTGGCCCGCGCCGGCTACCTGACACTGGCGCTGGACCTTTTCAGCGACGGCGCCACCCGCCGCTGCCTGGTCAGCACCATGCGGAGCATGCTCAGGGGAAGCGGGCGCCCCTTCACGGACCTGTCCACGGCCAGGAAATGGCTGGCCAATTCGCCGCTGTCCAACGGCAAAACCGGCGTGATCGGGTTCTGCATGGGCGGCGGATTCGCGCTGCTGGTGGCCCGCGACGGCTTCGACGCGGCCTCCGTGAACTACGGCCGGCTGCCTTCCAACCTTGAGGAATCGCTCCGCGGCGCCTGCCCCATCGTGGCCAATTTCGGCGGCAGGGACACAACGCTCAAGGGTGCGGCAGGCAAGCTCGAGACGGCCCTGACCAACCTGGGTATCCCGCACAGCGTCAAGGAATTCCCCGCCGCCGGCCACGCGTTCCTCAACGACGCCGACCTCGGCCCCGCGGTGCTCCGGCCGCTGATGCGGGTCATGGGCATCGGCCCGGACCCGGAGTCCACGCCAGAGGCGTGGCAGCGGATCGAGGACCACTTCGCCCAGTACCTGAAGGACTAGGCACCTCAAGGACTCGGCGCGAACGTACACTTGAGGCCCTGCGCGGAGAGGCCCAACTGTACGTTCGCGCCTCCCCAAGGGCCGCAACTGTACGTTCGCGCTCCTCCCGGGGAGAACGACGACGGCGGGCCGCCCTTGAGAGGGTGACCCGCCGACGTCGTACTGCTTGAGTTGAAAAGCCTTAGCTGAAGAGCTCGTTCTTGGGCTCGTTGTTCCGGACCTTCTGCCAGCCCAGCCACAGGACCAGCGCGAAGAACGGGATGGTGGCCAGGGTCCAGAGGCCGAGGTGGAAGACCTCGCCGGACTTGCTGGTCATGGTGTCGAAGCCGATCAGCACCGTGATGGCCAGCAACGCAACCAGGCCGGCCCAGCTGCTCCAGGTGCCGCCGGGCGCGGGCAGGGAGGAGACCTTGCCCTTCTTCTTGCGCAGCGCGATCTGGCTGGCGAAGATGGCGCCCCAGGTGAAGATCACGCCGATCGACGCGGAGTTGAGCGCGAGGTCGAAGGCGTGCGAGCCGCCGAGCCAGATGTTCAGCAGGATGCCGACGAGGTAGACGGCACCGATGGCCAGGATGGCGGCGTACGGCACGTGGCTCTTGGACATCCGGGTCAGCCACTCGGGAGCGTGTCCGTTGTTGGCCATGGTCCGGAAGATCCGGCCGATCGAGTAAAGGCCCGAGTTGCAGGACGACAGCGCGGCGGTAATGACGATCATGTTCATGACGTCGCCCATCCAGCCGAGGCCCATCTGGCCGAACACGGTGACGAACGGCGAGGTGCCGGCCACGTACTGGTCCGAGGGCAGCAGCATGGCCAGAAGGGTCACGGAACCGACGTAGAACACCACGATGCGGAAGACGACGGCGCGGATCGCCTTGGGAACTTCCTTGGCGGGATCCTGCATTTCGCCGGCCGTGATGCCCACGAGCTCAATGCCGTTGTAGGCGAAGATCACGGCGTTCAGGACCAGGATCATCACCAGCGCGCCCTTGGGGAACATGCCGCCTTCGGCTGCGAAGAGGTTGTTCACCGAGGCGTGGCCCTCGCCCACCTGGGCGTTGGTGACCACCATGAAGGTGCCCACGGCCAGGAAGATCATGATGGCGCCGACCTTGAGGCAGGAGGCCCAGAACTCGAATTCGCCGAACGCCTTGACGCTCAGGAGGTTGACGCCCACGAGCAGCAACAGCGCTGCGATGGCCGAAAGTTCAACGGGCACGTTGGGGAAGAAGAACTGGAAGTACAGCCCGATCGCGATGAGCTCGGCAATGCCGGTCATGGCCCAGTTGATGAAGTACATCCAGCCGGACAGGTACGCGCCCTTTTTGCCGAACATCTCGCCCGCGTAGCTCACGAAGGAACCCGACGTCTGGCGGTACATGATCAGCTCGCCCAGGGCCCGCATCAGCAGGTAGGCGATGACGCCGGCAATGGCGTAGGAGAAAATCAGGGCCGGGCCCGTGGAGGCCAGCCGCCCGCCGGCACCCATAAAGAGGCCGACTCCGATGGCTCCACCCATGGCAATCATGGTCACCTGGCGGCCGCTCAGAGATTTTTTGTAGCCCTCGGCGCTGAGGGTGGAGTCGACGACGGCGGATTGCGCCGTGGGACTCACGAGTTCTGTGGGGGTACTTTGAGGCACAACAATTCCTTGTGGGTAGGGGATTGGCCGGCACCCTTGGCAGCGGACTTTCATCCCGAAAATTCGGCTTCGTGATGTTTGAAGGAATTTTCTGTATGGAAAGTCTCAGTACGTCGAAGGTTCGCGCGGCCTACCCATCCTACAAGATTCGAACCACAGCAAGTGACGCGGGCTACACCCAGCGCGGGTTAAGCCAAACTATTGGCTCACATTCCGGGACTTTGCAGAACAATGTTCTGTTCGGCATCCTCCTGGACGCGGTATGTGCGCAAAGGTTCGGCCCCGGTGCTGGAGCAGCCGGTTTCCAGGCTGAACGCGTGCTGGTGCAGCGGGCACATCACTACTTCCCGGTCGATGGTTCCGTCCGCGATGGGGCCGCCCTTGTGCGGGCAGACCGCGGACAAGGCGCGGAGGGTCCCGTCCCGCAGCCGGAAGACCGCCACCTGCTCGCCGTCCACCCCGAAGGCCCGCCCCTCACCGAACGGGATCTGTGCCACCGGTCCCAGGATGTGGCTGGTGATCGAATGCGCGTTCATCGGATCGGCGCTCATCGGACCGGCACCTGGGGCAGGACGGTGAGCGGCAGGGACGTCCGGAACTGGCCCGGCGTGAGTGGGTCGTCGCGTTCACTCCACGGGTCCACGTAGCTGTCCACGGACGCCTGCATGGCCGCGTCCAGCGTTGCCGCGAGCCCTTCGGAATCCTCAACGATGACCGCGCGGAGGTGCTCGATCCCCACCCGCGGCACAAAGGAGTAGGTCCGTTCCAGCCAGTTGGCGTTCTCACGGTAGTACTGCATAAAGCGGCCGGTCAGGGCCTTCACCTCCTCGGGGTCGTCCACGGTGGCCAGCAGGTCGCCCTTGCGGATGTGGGCGCCTGCCGCTCCCCCGACGTAGAGTTCCCAGCGGCCGCCCTCCACGGCCACTACGCCCACGTCCTTGACCAGCGATTCGGCGCAGTTCCGCGGGCACCCGGACACGGCCAGCTTCAGCTTGGCCGGCGACTCAATCCCCTGGAACCGGGACTCGATCTCGATGCCCAGCTTGGTGGAGTCACCCGTGCCATAGCGGCAGAAGTCCTTGCCCACGCAGGTCTTCACGGTGCGGAAGCTCTTGCCGTAGGCGTACCCGGAGGGCATGTCCAGGTCGGCCCAGACCTGCGGGAGGTCCTCCTTGGGGATCCCCAGGAGGTCGATCCGCTGCCCGCCGGTCAGCTTAATCAGCGGCACGTTGTGCTTCTCGGCGACGTCGGCGATGCGGCGCAGCTGCTGCACGCTGGTGACGCCGCCCTTCATCTGCGGGACCACGGAGAAAGTGCCGTCGCGCTGGATGTTGGCATGGACGCGGTCATTGATGAAGCGGGCGTCGCGTTCATCGATGTACCGGTCCGCGAGCATCATCTTCAGCAGTGATGCCAGGCCCATCTTGGATTTGGCGTCCTCGGCGGAGCCCGGAGCCAGGGCAGCAAACACCTGGGACACGGAACGCAGGCCCTGTTTCCGGATGGCAGCCATCAGCGCCGGCTTGTCCAGCGGGATCCCGGGCACATAGTAGCTGGCGGCCGGGTCCTCCTCCACCGCGCCGTCGGCAGCCCATTCCACCACCTGTTTGACCAGGAGCTTGCAGGAACCGCAGCCCTTGCCGGCCCGGGTGGCGTCCATGGCTCCGGAAACAGTGGTGCAGCCGCCCTTCACGGCGGCCACGAGCGCCCCCTTCGAAACGCCGTTGCAGTTGCAGACCTGGGCGCCGTCGTCGAGCTCGGCCACGCCCACGTCCTCACCCGGCCCGCCGACGTCGAACATCAGCGCGATCCGCTCCTCCGGCAGCGGCAGCCCGCGGTCGTAGGCCTGGGTCAGGTAGGCCACTTTCCGGCTGTCGCCCAGGAGCGTGGCACCCACCATTTTGTTGTCGCGGACCACGATGGATTTGAAGACGCCGCGGCTGGGTTCGGAGAAGACGATGTGCTCGTCGGTATCGAGTTCGGGGCCGTGCAGCCCCATGGACGCCACCTCGACGCCGGCGACCTTCAGCTTGGTGGCCGTCCGGGAGCCAAGGTAGGCGGACGACGTATCGGCGCCGGTCACGTGGTTGGCCAGCACCACGGCCTGTTCCCACAGCGGCGCCACCAGGCCGTAGACCTCGCCCCGGTGCTGGACGCACTCCCCCACGGCATAGATGTCGTCCTCGTCCTGGACGCGCAGCCGGTCATCCACCACAATGGCGCGTTCCACCGGGAGTCCGCTCACTACGGCCAGGTCCACGTTGGGCCGGATCCCGGCGGCCACCACCACCATGTCGCAGGCGATGTCGTCCCGGTCGCGGAGGCTCACGCCGCTGACCCTGTCCGTGCCGAGGACAGCGGTGGTGCGGCTGGAGGTATGCACGCGGATGCCCAGGGCCTCCACGCTCCTGCGCAGCACCGCGCCGCCGTCGGGCCCCATCTGCGCATTCATGAGGTGCCCGCCCGAGTGGACCACCTCCACCTCGATGCCGTGGCTTTTCAGTCCGTACGCCGCCTCGAGGCCCAGCAGGCCGCCGCCGATCACCACAGCACGCCGGTGGTGTTCCTGCTGGGCGTGCTGGACCATTTTGCGCGTGTCATCGATGGTGCGGAACCCGAACACGCCATGTTTCACGGACCCGCCCGGCGTGTAGAGGCCGTCCATCGGCGGCATGTGGGAGCGGCTTCCCGTGGCGATGATGAGGGTGTCGTACGGCGTCACCCTGCCGTCGTTGGAGAAGACGTGCTTGGTGGCCTTGTCGATCCGGTCGACACGGACGCCGGCGTGCAGCGTGATGCTGTTTTCGCGGTACCAGGACAGGGCGTTCAGGAAGATGTCGGCGTCGCTTTCCTCGCCGGAGAGGACGTGGCTGAGCATGATCCGGTTGTAGTTGCCGTAGGGCTCGTCGCCGAACATGGTGATGGTGAACTGGTCCGCGCCGCCCCGGGCGAGGATCTCCTCCACCGCCCGGGCGCCCGCCATCCCGTTGCCGATCACCACCAGCCGGCGGCGCGGAGCGGCGCCCGCGTGCCTGCCCTGAGGCCGGTCCAGCACGCTGGTCATCAGTGCTCCACCATGCCCAGGTCCACCACCACGGATCCCCCAATACCGTCCGGGGCGGCGAGATAGAGTTCCACCACCGAGCCGCCTTCGATGTCCTCCACCACCCGCAGCGGCACGTGGACATCGCTCTTGGCGCCGATCGGGAAATAGCGCATGGGCACGCCGTTCCGCATCAGGACCACCGTGATCAGTTCAGTGCTGGAGTTGCCGCCGCGGAAATACAGGGCCTGGTTGATCACTCCGTCCGGGACGTAGTGCGAGAGTTCGCTGTGGATCGGGACGGGTTTCTCCAGCCCGGTGCCCTCAAACGGGAAGATGCCCTGCAGGAAAAGGTTCTTGGCGATCACGGACAGATCCTTTCGGCCGGCGGGAAGACTGTATGGGCCTATCTTCCGCCGCCGATGTTTCCGCCTGCCGGTCGCTGCGTAACTTTCCTTTAACGCAAACCTCACCGTTTCCCTGGGGCCGGGCCTCCCCGGACCGGCGGCGCCGTTTCGACGGTTCCCTGCGGATACGACGGCGGCCGACGTCGAGCGGGCAGGGAACCGTCGAAACGGGCATGGCGACCTCAGGCCGGGGCGAGCACGCCCTTGTCCATGGAGTACCGGAACCAGTGCCCGACGGCGGCCTGCCCGGGCTGGGTGCCCTGGTGGGCACCGGGTGCCTCGCGGCTTCGTCGCGCGCACCCGGCGAACCAGTCCCGGAGGGCGCGGTCGTGGCTGACCATCACCAGGGTCCCGGTGAATTCCGCGAGCGCCGCCTCCAGCTGTTCCACCAGGACCGGCGCCAGGTGGTTGGTCGGTTCATCCACGATCAGGGTGCCGTAGCCGCCCAGCAGCAGCCGGGCCAGCGCGAGCCGGCGCTGCTGGCCGGCGGACAGGCTGCCCACCGGGACGTGGAATTCGCTGGTGCGGAACAGCCCCAGGCGAAGGAGCGCCTCGGCATGCTCGTCAATGTTTCCGCCAAGGCCTGCTGCGAAAGCGGGCAGCAGCCGGAGTGCGGGCCGCTGCGGCAGTTCCAGTTCCTGCTGCAGGTAGCCGATCCGTTCGGGCCGTTTAACGGAGCCGCCGGCGGCTTCCAGGGTTCCGGCCAGGACGGACAGCAGCGTGGACTTGCCCGCCCCGTTGGGCCCGGTGATGAGGATCTTCTCGCCGGCGCCGGCCTGGAAGTCGGTGTTTCCCAGCCGGCCGGGCACGCTCACGCCACGCGCGGACAGCACCGGCGCGGCATCCTGCGCCGCGCCAGCCGGGTCCCCGGATGCAGCCCCGGCAGGACCCGAGGCGTCCACCGCCAGGTCCGCGTTCAGCCGCAGCGGCACGGGCGGCCGGTCCACCGGGCTGGCTTCGAGCCGGCGCAGGCGTTCCTGGGCGTTGCGTACTTTGCTGCTCGCGGCCTTCTGCCAGGTGCCTGCTTTAAAGCCGAAGCGCATCTTGTCGCCGTCGCGCTTGCGGCCGTAGCCCATGGTCCCGGCCACGGTGTCTGCCTGGAGTTTTTCGGCCTCCATCGCGTCAATCCAGGAGTGGTACTGCTGGACCCAGCGCTGGCGTTCGGCAGCCTTCTCGCGGAGGTAGCCGTCGTAGCCGTTGCCATAGCGGGTTACGGCACGGCGCTCGGCGTCCACCTCGATCACGGTGGTGGCCACCTTGCGGAGCAGCACGCGGTCGTGGGACACCACCACCACGGTGCCACGGTGGGCTGCCAGCCGGTCCTCCAGCCAGGCGGTGCCGCGGGCGTCCAGGTGGTTGGTGGGTTCGTCCAGGAGCAGGATATCCGCGGGATCGGCCAGGACGCAGGCCAGCGCCACGCGTTCCTGTTCGCCGCCGGAGAGCGACCCCAGAATCCGGTTCCGGTCCAGGCCGCCCAGGCCCAGCCGGTCCAGGGCGGCCTCCACCCGGGACTCGGCGGCGTAGCCTTCGCGCAGCTGGTATTCGGTCTGCAGCCGGCCGTAGGTTTCCAGGTCGTCGTCCTCGGCATCGGCCAGCCCGGCCTCCAGCCGGTCAAGCTCCGCCTCAAGGGCCCGCAGCGATTCCAGGGACGCGTCGATGGCCGCGCCGACGGTGAAGGATTCCGGCAGGCCGTGGGTCTGGGCTAGGTAGCCCACCCGGCCATGGCTGGCGGCAGCACCTTCGTCGGGCGCTTCGAGGCCGGCCAGGATCCGGAGCAGCGTGGATTTGCCGGCTCCGTTTTCGCCCACGATCGCCACGTGCTCGCCGGTATTGATGACCAGGCTGATGCGGTCCAGGAGCTGGCGGTCGCCGTAGCTGTGGGAGACGTCGGAAAGGTTCAGGTGTTCAGTCAAGGGAAGTCCTCGCAGTGTTCCGTGGTGTGGCCGCCGGGGCTGAACCGGACGGTTCATCCAGCGCTCGACGGCGGCCCTGGTTTTTCGGAAACAGTCCGGCGTGGCCGGGCTGCTGGTTAGGACTTCATCGCACCAGCCTGCCCCGCCCGACGCCGCGGCGTCAAGCTGCACGGCCGGTGACGGCGGCACCACGCCGGGTGCCGCCGTCGTACGCCATTTCGACGGTTCCCTGCACGCTCGATGGCGACGAACGTCGAGTGTGCAGGGAACCATCGAAACGGCCCCCGGAACCAGGCGAACCAGGGCCCTCTTATAGGGCCAGGGCCACAGCTTTCCTGCGCCGCGCCTTCGCCAGCCGCGTGCCGATCAGTCCCTGCCGCGGGCTGAAGAGGTAGACGGCAGCGAACACCACGCCCTGGGTCAGCACCACCATGGCACCCGAGGCCGTGTCCAGGTAGTAGCTCAGGTAGATGCCGGCGATGGAGCACACGGCCGAGACCACCGGGGCGATGACCAGCATGCGGTTGAAGCGGTCGGTCAGCAGGTAGGCGGTGGCGCCGGGGATGATAAGCATGGCCACCACCAGCACCACCCCCACGGTCTGCAGCGCCACCACCGACGTCAGCGCCAGCAGCCCCAGGAGCAGCGCGCCAAGCCGTTTCGGGGAGAGCCCGATGGCGTGGGCGTGCGTGGGGTCAAAGGCGTAGAGGGTCAGGTCGCGGCGCTTGAGGATCAGGATGGCGAACGCCACGACGCCCAGCACCAGCACCTGGATGAGGTCCGGGATGCTGACGCCCAGGAGGTTGCCGAAGATGATGTGGTTCAGGTCCGTCTGGCTGGGCGTGACGGAGATGAGCACCAGGCCCAGCGCGAACAGCGAGGTGAACACGATGCCGATCGCGGCGTCCTCCTTCACCCGGCTGGTGTTGCGGACCACCCCGATCAGGGTGACCGCGATCAGCGCGAACACCAGGGCACCGAGGGCGAACGGCGCCCCCACGATGTAGGCCAGCACAACGCCCGGGAGCACGGCGTGGGAGACGGCGTCGCCCATTAGGGACCAGCCGATCAGCACCAGCCAGCAGCTGAGGACAGCACAGACGACGGCGGCGAGCGCGGTGGTGACGATGGCGCGGACCATAAAGTCGTAGCTGAGGGGTTCAAGCAGGAGTTCCAGAAGGTCCACGGGTCAGCCCCTGTTCTCGGCGCGGGCGGCATTGGATTCGGGTTCCGAGCCGGGCTCCGCATCGGGCTCCGCGTCCGGTTCCGGGAGGTCGCGGTTCAGCACATCCAGGCCGAACGCCATGGCCAGGTTCTCCGGCTGCAGCACCAGCTCCGGAGCGCCGTGCATGAGGACCCGGCGCATCAGCAGCACGGCTTCGTCGCACAGCGCCGGCATGGCGTGGAGGTCGTGGGTGGAGATCAGGATGGTGCAGCCGTCGGAGGCGAGTTCGCGCAGCAGCCGGCTGATGGTGGCCTCGGAGCGTTTGTCCACCCCGGCGAAGGGTTCGTCCAGGAGCATCATGGTGGCACCCTGGGCGATGCCGCGCGCCACAAACGCCCGCTTCTTCTGCCCGCCGGACAGCTGGCCGATCTGGCGGCCGGCGAACTCGCCCAGCTCCACCCGGTCCAAGGCTTCGTCGACGGCGGCGCGGTCCGCTTTGGAGGGGCGCCGGGTGAATCCCTGGTGACCGTAGCGGCCCATCATCACCACGTCGCGGACGGACAGCGGGAACTGCCAGTCGACGTCCTCGCTCTGCGGCACGTAGCCGATCCCGCCTTCCTTGCGCGCCTTCGACGGTGACTGTCCGCCGATCAGGACAGTGCCGGCGTCGGGCTTGACCATTCCCATGATCACCTTGAACAGCGTGGATTTCCCGGAGCCATTCATGCCGATCAGGCCGCAGATCCTGGCGGCATCGAGGCTGAGCGACGCGGAATCGAGGGCAAGGACTTCGCCGTAGTGGACGGTGACGTTTTCCACCAGGATGGCGGGGGTGCTCATGGCTTGGCCCCGGCCAGCGCCTTGGTGATGAGGTCGGCGTCGTGCCTGATCAGGTCCAGGTAGGTGGGCACCGGGCCGTCTGCTTCGGACAGTGAGTCCACGTACAGGACGCCGCCGAACTTGGCTCCCGTGGCGCCGACCACCTGCTGCATGGGGGCATCCGATACCGTGGATTCACAGAACACGGCAGGGACCTGGTTGGCTTTGACGTACTCGATGGCCCGGGTGATCTGCTGCGGGGTGGCCTGCTGCTCGGCGTTGACCGCCCAGATGTAGACCTCCTTGAGCCCGGCGTCGCGGGCCAGGTAGGAGAAGGCGCCTTCGCAGGTCACCAGCGCGCGCTGGTTCTCCGGGAGGCCGGCGAGGCTGGTCTTCAACTCGTCCTGCACAGCCTGCAGTTCGGCTTTGTAGGCGTCGCCGTTGGCCTTGAAGGCCGCGGCGTTGTCCGGGTCAAGCTCGCTGAAGGCCTTCACCATGTTGTCCACGTAGATCTGCACGTTCACGGGCGACATCCAGGCGTGCGGGTTCGGCTTGCCCTGGTAGGAGTCCTCGCTGATGGACATCACCTCCACGCCGTCGCTCACCACCGCGTGGGGCACGTCCAGGCCCTCCACGAACTGGGCGAACCAGGCTTCGAGGTTCAGGCCGTTATCCAGGATGAGGTCGGCTTTGGAGGCCTTCCGGATGTCGCCAGGCGTGGGTTCGTAGCCGTGGATCTCGGCGCCTGCCTTGGTGATGGACTCGACGGTGAGCTTGTCCCCGGCAACGTTCCGGGCGACGTCGGCCAGCACGGTGAAGGTGGTCAGGACCACGGGCTTGTCGCCGCCGCCGGCGGCACCACCGCCCGAGCCGCTGCCGCAGGCAGCAAGAGTCAGGGATAGGAGGACGACGGCGGAAGCGCCGGCAGCGCGGAACGCCGCCGATGTCCGGGCGAATGTTCGGGCGGCTACTTTGGCGCGCCGAAACGGAAAGTTAGGCATGCCGAACATTCTACGGGACGCCGAACCGGCCCCGCAATGTGACGCCCGGCGCACGTTTCCGACCCCTCCCCCTCGTTGCGTGACTGTTAGCCGTTGGGCTCGAGCGAGCCTCCACTCCGGTCAGTCCAGCCATGGTCCGGTCGCAAAAGGCCGAAAGGCCCGGCATTGGCCGGGCCTTTCAGGTCCAAAGAAGTCTCACACTACTCAAGCGATCTCGACGGCTTCCCCGCGCACGAGAATCCCGCCGAACGGAGGAACCTCAACAGTGAGTCTGCTCGGGCGGCCAACATGGCTCCCCTGGAGCACCACCACCCGGCTGGGTGGTTCCACAAGCGAAAGCAGGCGGAGGTATCCGCCAAAAGCGGCGGCAGCCGAACCGGTCGCCGGATCTTCAGTGATGGCGCCTACCGGGAAGAGATTGCGCGAGTCAAACTCGCCCGCTCCGATCTCGCAGAGCGTCGTGACGGTACCGGCCCAGCCCTGGGCGTCCATTAGCGTGCGCATGGGATCCGGGTCGAACACGAATGAGTCAAAGGTCCTTCGATCAGCGAAGACCAGTATTGGATGCCAATTTCCGGCAAAGGCGAGCAGCGGTGGATAGGCGGGGTGCAATTCGTCCCGACCCACGCCTAGCAACCCGAGCAGAGTGTCGAGAACGCCTGCTGGAAACTCGGCGACGCGAGGCTCCACACTTGTGAAGGATGCCGTGAGGTCAGCTCCCCGGCCTGCAGATTCGATCGAGACTGGCCCCACCGCCGTATCGAACATGAACGTTCCAGTACCGTGAAGCCTCGACAGGGCGACAGCCAACGCGATTGTGGCATGGCCGCAAAACGGCACCTCGGCAATCGGGGAGAAGTACCGCACACGGTTTCGTCGTGAGTCTCCGTCAACGGCTGCCTCGGTGATAAATACCGTTTCCGCGTATCCGACATCGGCCGCGATGACCTGCATCTGTGCGTCGTCGAGGCGGGTTGCGTCCAACACGACACCCGCCGGATTTCCTCCTTCAGGGGTCGTGGTAAAGGCGGCATAACGCAGGACAACAGAAGTCTGATTCATTGCTGCATCCTCCAGGGGTTGTAGAAGAATGGGGGCGGTGGCGGCCAACAGGGCGAAGGAAAATGCGACTGTAGCACTAGTCCCGTACGGCCCGGCCGGCGATGGCGAGGGAGATGTGTCGCGGGAGGCGCTGGGCCATTCCGGCAAGCACGCGGTTTCCCCAGCCGGAGACGACGCTTACGGGTGTGGTACGGCGGTCGAGAGCGCGCAGGGCGGTGTCGATGACCTCGGTGGCGCTCTGCAGCCGGCCCACCGCGGCGGCCTGGCTCCCCAGTACCTCGAAGAACTCGGTCCGGGTAGCCCCGGGGCAGAGCGCGAGCACACGAAGGCCGGATTCCTTCGTTTCATGTGCCACCGCCTCGGTGAAACTCAGGACGAAGGCCTTGGTCGCTCCGTAGACCGCCATCCCTGGCACCGGCTGAAAGGCCGCAGTGCTGGCCACGTTGACAAGTGCGCCCTTCCCGGCGGCGAGCATCTCGGGGAGGAATGCCCGCGTGGTGTCAACAAGAGAGGCCACGTTAAGGGAGATCTCCGAGGCGATGACCGCCGGGTCTTCCTCGGCCAGGGGTCCGCTCGTGGCGAAGCCCGCGTTGTTGATCAATGTGTCGATGCGGATGCCCCGGCCGGCGAGCTCGTCGCGGACTTCCGCACCGGCTCCCGGACGGCTCAAGTCCTTCGAGAGCGTAGTCACTGAAATGCCGTGGGCGACGCGCAGCTTCCGGGCGAGATCCTCAAGCCTGTCTGTCCGCCGTGCGACCAGCACTAGGTTTGCGCCGCGCGCTGCAAATCGTGTTGCAAACTCGGCGCCGAGCCCGGAGCTCGCTCCAGTGATGAGTGCCGTGGTTCCGGTGTAGGTCATGGTTGTGGTCATTTTCGAATCCGATCCGTGTTGCGGCTACTTTATGTAGCCAATGCCAACATAGTAGGCATTGGCTACATTGTTGTCAATGACTACATTCTGGTTATACTGATGGCATGACCGATCAGTCCTACCATCACGGCAAGCTCCGCGAGGCGCTGCTCGCCCGTGCAACGGAATCCATCGAAGAAGCAGGAGTCGAAGGGCTTTCCCTACGGCAGCTCGCGCGTGACCTGGGCGTCAGCCACGCTGCGCCCGGAAAGCATTTCCGTGACAAGCAGGCCCTTCTGGACGCCCTCGCCCTTGACGGCTTCCGCGCCATGAACGCACGCATCATCGGAGCGTCTGAAGCTGCCGGAGATCAGCGGTCACGCTTTGTCCGGATCGCCGGCGCCTATGTGGACTTTGCCGTCTCCCACCCGGTCCTGTTGGCCGTGATGCACTCCACCAAGCACCACCCCGATGCCAGCGATGAACTGCGCAGCATCGGCGAAGACGGCATGCGCGTTGCCAGGGCACTCATCGCTGAAGCACAGGACGCCGGGGAGTTGGCCTCAGGCGACTGCGAGATGCTCGCGCTCGTCTGCTTCGTGAGCCTTCACGGAGCCGCTGTACTGGCCGCGGGCAACCTCCTGGAAGGAACAGCCATCGACGTCCTGACCATCGCGACAACCGACCTTTTGTGGGCGGGAATGATCGCAGGCATACCGGCATCCCAGGAAGCCCCGGGAGTCGGTGCATGAGCCGCTCCGCGAGTTGAACCCGGCGTCATGAGTCGTGAGACCGGGCCGGCGTCCAGGCAACCAAGAACGTTAGATCAACAGGTGGGAAGTAGGGAGCTAGGCTGAACGTATGACCACGACACACCGGCGACCACCAGCACCGCAGCCTGGGCTGTACCGGTTCACCGGCCTCGATTTTGGCACCGTGGGCCTTTATGTGGCGGTGGCGGCGTTCTTCGCCCTGGCCGGGGAGCTGCTCCTGCCGTTCCTGCGGCAACTGGCCCCCAGCCCTGCCGTGGCGTCGTACGGGATCAACCTGGTTTTCTACGGGAGCGTGGGCACCTTGGCCCTGTTCGCGGCGAGGCGGGTGGTGGCCCGTGACCTCCGCGTCCTGGCCACCCGTCCGTGGTTCACGCTGATGATGGTGCCCGCGGCGGTGGTGGCCATGATGATCCTCACCGCCCTCGTGGTGGCGGCCGGCGGCGACGTCCGGACCTCGGCGAACCAGGCGGGACTGCAGGCGCTGATGCAGCAGGTCCCGGCCTGGCTGATGATTCCGGTGCTTGTGGTGATCGGCCCGTTTGTGGAGGAGTACATCTTCCGGCACCTGCTGATCGGCAAGCTCAGCCGCCGCCTCAACATCTGGGTGTGCTGCGCGTTGTCCGTGATCCTGTTCGCCAGCATCCACATAGCGGGCCAGGAGGCCATTACGCTCACGGCCCTGCTCCCCTATCTGGCCATGGGCGCCACGCTGGTGTTTGTGTACGTGTGGACCGGGAAGAACCTGATGTTCTCCTACTTTGTGCACGCCGCCAAGAACCTCCTGGCGGTGGTGTTTATCTACGCCATCCCGCCGGAGCTGTTCGAGCAGCTCCAGCAGGTCCAGGCCTGAACAACCAACGCGGGGTCAGATAACGCCCATAAATGGGGTGTTTAGGGGCCAAAAGTGACCCCGCGTTGCTTTGGCTAGGACGGCAGGCTCCGCCCGCGCAACGTGAAACGGTGGGTGCCGCGGGTCCGGCCCGTGATGTAGACCCTGACGCCGTCCGTCGCGTTGGTCCCGGCAAGGTAGCGGTAGGCCTCGCCCGGGTTGTACACCGGCGGGTTGTCCGGGTCCGCGGCGATGCCCGGACCGAACTCGATGACGTCGTCCCCCACCCGGTAGCTTCCCGTCCCGGCCGTCAGCTGGAACGCCCCTCCACCGGCAGCACCGGAAGGTACGACGGCGGGACCCGCCACCCCGGTCAGCCCGCCACCGGGACGGAAGGTCAGCTCGAGCGCGAACGAGGTGTCGGCGCCGTCGAAGTCCAGCTCCAGCTCCACGGCATCGCCCCCGGCGCCGGCGGCCGGGTGCACGGTGATGGCCGTGGCCAGCCGGTGCTCCACCGTGGGCCGGTGGCCGAAGTCCATGCTGGCGCTGAAGCGGCCCTCATGGCCCAAAGTGTAGACGCCGTCCTCCCGGTGCTTATCCGCCGGCAGGGGCAGGTAAAAGTTCGCCTGCTGTTCCTCGCTCAGGCGGACGGTACCGGCACCGGCACCGGGATCGGAACCGACGCTGACCGATTGGCTCCGGAACGGGCCCAGGTCAAAGAAGCTGCGCGAGAGCCGAACGTCGGTCAGGACCGCACCGCCGTGGGCAAGGCGAAGGAAGGTGGGGTTGCTCGAAAGCCCTGACACCACGCCCGGCACCAGTTCGTCGCAGCCGCCGTACACGGTCACCACGTTTCCGGCCGAGCGGAACCGGTGGATCCCGGAGCTGGCAAGGGCGGCGCGGGCCGGTGCCATGACGGGCGGCAGGCCGCCGTCGGGCGCAGCAGGCAGCTCGAGCCCCAGCCACGGATCAAGGCGTGTCCTGGCCAGCGCCTTGGCCGGTTCCAGCAGCGGGAACTGCTGCAGCCAGGCAGCCGCGGCGGCAAAATCCGCACGGCCGTCCTGGTTGGCCAGCCGGCGGTACAGCAGCTGGAAGGCCTCGCCGTTGAACGTGAACCACTGGTCCTGGCGGCGCGAGAACAGTGACTCGGTGCTGCCGTCCGCGTTGAACCACGGCAGGAACGCGGCCAGGTTTCCCCGGACATGTTCCAGCAGCTCCGGCCGGCCGGCGTAGTCGGCGATGGCCAGCAGTGACGGGTTGGTGACCGCTGTGGCGTACAGCGGGCTCCGCTCGGAATACATGCCGTCCGGCAGCTGGTCGATCCCCTCGGCCAGCCACTGCCCGATGCGCTCCGAAATCTCCGGCCGGGGCCTGCCCTCGCGCTCCTGGAGCGCACGGATCCGTGCGAGTGCGGCGCACAGCTCCCAGCGGTGGTTGGGGGTGTGCACTCCCCCGGTGACCAGCGCGTCAGTGATGCGTCCGACGACGGCGCGCAGCCGCCGTCGTACGTCTGCCAGGCCGCCGTCCGCCCCGCCGTCGTCAACCCCGCCGTCCCCGGCCGCGCCGATGATCTCCAGCGCCATGCAGGCGTCGTTGATGGTGAAGGCCGAGTCCGGCGGAGAGCTCAGGTTGGTGCCGTCGAACAGGCCGGTGGGCCCCTGCAGGTGCTCCAGCCGCGCCACGCAGGCGGCCATGGCCGCGGGAAGCTCCGGGGCGCCGCGGTGCGCGGACGCCGGTTCCGTGTACACCGTGGCCAGGGCCAGCAGCCTGCTCATGGCGGCGCGGTGCGGAAGGGCCGCCACGCCGCCGTCATCCGCCGTCAGCAGCGCGTCCACGTAGGCGTCCGCGGCCTGCACCAGCCCGCCAAGGAAACCGGCGTCGGTGGCCACTGCCTGCGGCTGGTTCACAATCCCGTCCTTCACAACGATCACTCTTTAGTCCTTCAGGCCGGCCGAAACGTCGGCGTTGAGCACGTACTTCTGGAACACGGCGAACACCAGCACCAGCGGCAGGATGGAGATCACCGAGGCGCCCAGCAGCACCGGCCAGTCGATGTTCTCCGCACCCACGATGCTGCGCAGTGCCACCTGGAGGGTGTACCACTTGGGGTCGTTGAGCACGATCAGCGGCCAGATGTAGTCGTTCCAGCGCCACTGGAAGGAGAAGATGGCCAGCGTGAACAGGATCGGTTTGGACAGCGGCAGCATGATCCGGAAGAAGATGGCCAGCTCGCTGGCACCGTCGATCCGGGCCGAATGCAGCAGGTCATCCGGAACTGTCAGGAAGAACTGGCGGAACATAAACACACCCGTTGCCGTCAGCACCGAGGGCACGATGATGCCAGCAAGCGAGTTGTACAGGCCGAGGTCGCGGATCACCGAGAACGTCGGGTTCAGGATCACCTCGGTGGGCAGCATGGTGGTGGCCAGGATGCAGACAAAGAACAGCCGGGTGCCCTTGTTGTTGTACTTGGCCAGCGCGTAGCCGGTGCAGGCACTGAAGAACACGGTGAGCACGGTGGTCACGAGCGCCACCGTGGCGGTGTTCAGGAAGTACCGGGCAAAGTCCACCCGCTCCCACGCGTCCACGAAGCCCTGGAAAGTCCATTCCCGTGGAATCATGGACAGCGGATAGCTGAACAGCTCGCTGCCCGGCTTGAACGAGCTGAGCACGAACCACAGCAGCGGCAGCGCGTAGATGGCCACGATCAGCCACAGCACACCGGTCAGGGGCGCGGACAGTTTGGTCCGGCCTTCCCTGTTGTTGCGTTTGGCGGTGCCGGCGGCGGCCTTCTCGGCGCCGAGGGCGGACTCTTCCGCGACGGCGGGAGGCAGGTTGGCAGCGGTTGCCATGGGTCAGCCCTTCTTCTTGTTGAAGCGCAGCTGGATGAGCGCGATGGCCAGCAGGACCACCATCAGCACCATCGACGCGGCACTCGCGTAGCCCACCTTGGACTGCTCAAAGCCGGTCTTGTAGATGTACTGGACGATCAGGGTGTTCTCCGTGCCGGGGCCGCCGTTGGTCAGCGCCTGGATCATGGCGAACTCCTTCATGGCATGGATGGTGGACAGCAGGATGACCATGAACGACGTCGGCGCGATGCCCGGCAGCGTGACGTGCCGGAACCGCTGCCACGCGTTGGCGCCGTCCAGCTCGGCCGCCTCCAGCAGCGCCTCAGGGATGTTCTTCAGCGCCGCGATGAACAGCAGCATGTTGAACGCGGTACCGCCCCAGGCCGAGGCGAAGATGACCACCATCAGCGCCAGGTTTCCGTTGCTGGACCACGGCACCGGGCTGCCGCCCAGCGTGGAGATCACGAAGTTCACAAAACCGAAGTCCTGGCCGAACATCCACTTCCAGATGACACCCACCACGATCGGGGAGATCAGCCAGGGAAGGAAGATGATCACCTTCGCGGCGGTCCGCCCCCTGGTGGCCTTGCTGACCAGCAGCGCGGCAATGCCCAGCGAGGAGATGTAGACCAGCGGCACCGAGAACACCGTATAGAGGAAGGTCCGGCTCAGGGCGGCATAAAACGTGCTGTCCGCGAAAAGCTTCTGGAAGTTGGCCAGGCCGATGAAGTTCAGCTTGCCCACACCACGGTAGTCCGTGAAGGAGTAGATCAGTCCGAGCGCTCCGGGCCAGACGAAGAACACCAGGAAGAGCACCACGTTGACGCCGATGAGGACCAGCGGGGCGATGACGTAGCGGTTGTGCCGCTTCATCTGGGATTTGCTCCGCACGGCGCCCGTGCCGGGCGTCCCCGGCGTCACCGTGGAGCTCAGGGTTGGATTGGCCACGGGCTTAAGCGCCGTTGTAGAGCTTCACGATGTTCGCCACCGTGGTCTTGGCGTCCTGGCTGCCGCCGAGCATCTTGACGGTTTCCTCACGCAGCGGGTCCCCGGAGAATGGTGTCTCGGCGTAGGCCTCGGCCACCACACGCTTGATGGCGTTGTCACCCTTGGCCTCGTTGCCGGCAATCTGCTTCTGGTACAGCTCGAAGGAGGACTGCTGGAACGGGTAGTCGACCTTCAGGTCAGCCTTGACAGGCAGGTAGCCGCCGAGCTTGGCGAACTCGGTGTAGTTGGCGTCGTCGTAGAACCATTCGATGAACTTCTTGGCTTCCTCATCAGCGCCGGTGTCCTTGAAGGCGATCATGAATCCGCCGCCAAGGTTGGTGGCGTTGGCTTCCTTCTTGGGCAGGGGCACGGACATCCACTCGAAGTCCTTGATGTTCTTGTTGAAGTCGGCAACCTGCCAGCTGCCGGAGTAGTACGCGGCAACCTGGCCGCTCTTGAACATGGCGTTGCCGTCCTCGCCGCTGAGCCAGACGGACTTGGGCATGGTCTTGTCGTCGTTGAGCTTCTGGAAGTACTCGAGCGTCTCCACGGCCTCGTCGTCCGCTGCGTACTTGTCGCCTTCCTTGGCGAAGGCGCTGCTGCCGAACTCGTACATCATGGCGCGCAGGCGGTGGCCGGAGCGGTCCATGACCACGCCGTACTTGGCGCCGGCCTTTTCGCGGACCTCATTGACGGCCGCGACGAACTCATCCCAGGTCCAGGCGTCCTCGATGGCGGTGGGGAACGCCACGCCGGCCTTGGCGAAGAGGCTCTTGTTCACGAACAGCCCCACGGCGGTGAGGTCGGACGGGATGGCCGGGATGGTGCCGTCCGGGGCTTCCTGCAGGAACTTTTCGTCGATGTTCCGGGACTTGGCGATGTCCGTGAGGTCCTGGAGCTGGTTGACCCACAGCGGGTCGAGGCCGGTGACGCGGGCCAGGGCCGGGAGGTCGTTGGCGGTGGCGGCGTTCTTGAGCTTGGTGGTGATGTCCGCGGTGGGAACGTCCACCACCTCGATGGTGATGCCTGTGGCTTCCTTGTACTTCGCGGCGGCTGCGGCGAACGCCCCGCCCTGGTTGGTGTCGCCTGAAAGGACCAGCTGAAGGGTCTTGGCCCCGCCGTCAGTTGTACCGCCTCCGCCGCCCCCACAGGCTGAAAGACCGACGGCGATTGCTGAGAGGCCAAAGGCCGTCAGTCCGAACTGCCTGCGGCTGATGCTGGAGATTCTTGTCTGCTCTGACAATGCTCTGTCCTGTCTCACGATGCGTGCCGTGCCTGCGGGGCATGGCTGGAAGATGCTGGCGGCGGACCTGAAGGCCGCATTGCCAACGATTCGGAAAAGCCTTTCCTCCCCCAACTGTGATCCATGTCATGACAATATGTCAAGATAACGTGCTCACATTTTCCAACGTTATATATTCCAACGCGGGGTCACTCCTGGCCCAATGGGAGCCTCTTATTGGGCCAGGAGTGACTCCGCGTTGCTTCCTCTCCTCCCCTACCGGCCGGCCCGCCGCCGTCGTAGTTTGGACGCATGGGACTGAACATTCAGATCGTCACGGATTGCAGGAACCCCCACGCCCTCGCGGACTGGTGGGCCGAGACCCTGGAGTGGGCGGTGGAGCCGCAGGACGACGGCTTCATCCGGTCCATGATCGAGCAGGGGTTCGCCACGGAGGACCAGACCCTGGTGCACAACGGCAGGCTCGTGTGGCGTGACGGCTGCGCCATCCGCCCGCCCGAGGAGCTCGACGCGGCCAAGCCGGAACGGCGCCTCCTGTTCCAGACCGCGCCCGAAGGAAAGACCGTCAAGAACCGCGTGCACTGGGACGTGGACCTGGCCGGCCGGGACAAGGACGAGGTCCGCCGCGAGCTCGAAGCCCGGGGAGCGACGTTCCTCTGGAGTGCCAGCCAGGGGCCGCATTCCTGGCACACCATGGCGGACCCCGAGGGGAACGAGTTCTGCATCAGCTGAGCCGATTACTAGACTTGTCCGGTGAGCAACCAATTCCCCGCCAAGGTGTCCGACGTTTTTGATCCGTCCCGCTGGCGCACGGTGTCCGGCTTTGACGACTTCCAGGACATGACGTACCACCGCCAGGTGGAGCGGGTCTCGCTCCCCAGCCACTCCCCATCCTCGCAAGCTCGGCCGGGGTCCCCTGTGGTTGTGGGCCCAGGCTCGACCACCGGGACCGGCTCGGAAACCAGGGACCTGCCCACGGTCCGGATCGCCTTCAACCGGCCCGAGGTCCGCAACGCCTTCCGCCCCGGGACCGTGGACGAGCTCTACCGCGCCCTGGACCACGCCCGGATGACTCCGGACGTGGCCACCGTCCTGCTCACCGGCAACGGCCCCTCTCCCAAGGACGGCGGCCACTCGTTCTGCTCCGGCGGGGACCAGCGGATCAGGGGCAGGGACGGGTACCGGTATGCCGACGGCGAGACCCAGGAAACCATCGACCCCGCCCGCGCCGGCCGGCTCCACATCCTGGAAGTCCAGCGGCTGATCCGCACCATGCCCAAGGTGGTCATCGCGGTCGTCAACGGTTGGGCGGCGGGCGGCGGCCACTCCCTGCACGTCGTCTCGGACCTCACCATCGCCTCCCGCCAGCACGGCAAGTTCAAGCAGACGGACGCCACGGTGGGCAGTTTCGACGCCGGCTACGGCTCGGCGCTGCTGGCCCGCCAGATCGGGCAGAAGTCCGCCCGCGAAATCTTCTTCCTGGCGCGCGAATATTCCGCCGAGGACATGGTCCGGATGGGCGCCGTGAACGAGGCCGTGGACCACGAACGGCTTGAGGACGTTGCACTGGACTACGCCGCCGACATCGCCCGGCAGTCCCCGCAGGCCATCCGGATGCTGAAGTTCGCCTTCAACCTCGCCGACGACGGCCTGGCCGGCCAGCAGGTCTTTGCCGGCGAAGCCACCCGCCTGGCGTACATGACGGACGAAGCCGTGGAGGGCAAAGAGGCGTTCCTGGAAAAACGCGACCCCGACTGGTCCCGTTTCCCGCACTACTTCTAAGGCAGGACTCCCATGAACATCGGACCCATGAATATTGGCCCCGTAGACATCGACCCCGCCCTCAAGGCGCTGGCGGCCGCCCTCCACGGTGAGGGACCCGCCGTCGAGCTTTCCGTCAGCGACGACGGCGGCCTGGTGGTGGGCCACGTGGAGACCCCCGGCTGCGACGACGCCGTGGCCGTGGTCCGCACCTCCGGCTCCACCGGGACCCCCAAGGCCACCATCCTCACGGTGGAAGCCCTGGCGGCCTCCTCGATGGCCACCGCCTTCGCGCTCAAGGGTGAGGGGCAGTGGCTCCTGGCCCTTCCGGTGCAGTACGTCGCCGGCGTGCAGGTGCTGGTGCGTTCGCTGTTCGCCGGTACCCGCCCATGGGTTATGGACATGTCACACGGCTTCACGCCGGAGGCCTTCACCGCGGCGGCCCTGGAGCTGACGGACAAGCACCGCTACACCTCCCTGGTCCCCACCCAGCTGCAGCGGCTCCTGGAGGACCCGTCCCCGGAAACCCTGGCGGCGCTGCGGCGCTTCAACGGCGTCCTGCTCGGCGGCGCCCCGGCGTCAGCGCAGCTCCTGGACGCGGCACGCGAAGCCGGCGTCCGCGTGTTCACCACGTACGGTTCCGCCGAAACCTGCGGCGGCTGCATCTACGACGGCTACCCGCTTGAAGGCTCAGCCGTCCGGATCGCCGAGGACGGCCACATCCTCCTGGGCGGCGACACCATCGCCGCCGGATACCTGGGCGCCCCGGACCAGACCGCGGATGTTTTCTTCGAGGAGGACGGCGTCCGCTGGTACCGCACCAGCGACCTCGGCAGCCTCGACGCGGACGGCCGGCTCACGGTCCTGGGCCGCGCAGACGACGTGATCATCACCGGCGGCGTCAAGGTCTCCGCCGCGCATGTGCAGGCTGAGCTGGAAAAGTCCGACGGCGTGAGGGCAGCTTTTGTGGCGGGTGTCCCGTCCACTGAATGGGGCCAGGCCGTGGCCGCCTACGTGGCCGTCCTGCCGGGGCTCGGCGGACCTGTCCTGCCCGGCTCCGAAGAGGACGCCGCGTCCGGCGGGGATCCCGCCGTCGTCCTTGAAGAGGAATGGCACCGGACGCTGGGGCTCCTCGCACCCAAAACCGTGCTTACCGCCCCGGAGCTGCTGATGCTGCCCAACGGCAAGCCCGACCGCCTGGCCATGACCGGCCGGCTCAACTCCCTGCACCAGGGAAAGTAAAGTAGTCCTGCACCGGCCGCGGCTTCGCGGCAGGTGCGTCACCGATTCGCCGAACCCCGACCCAACACGAGGTACTTACCGTGGCCACAGCCGCACAATGGATCCAAGGCGCCCGACTCCGCACGTTGCCCGCGGCGATCGCCCCGGTGCTGATCGGCACCGCGGCAGCCTTCGAAATGGATTCGTTCCTGCTCTTCAACGCTATCCTTGCCGGGCTCGTGGCGCTGCTCCTGCAGATCGGTGTCAACTACGCCAACGACTACTCGGACGGCATCCGCGGCACGGATGAGGACCGGGTGGGACCGCTGCGCCTCGTCGGGTCCGGCGCCGCACAGCCCGAGCACGTCAAGTACGCGGCCTTCGGCGCTTTCGCCGCCGCCATGGTGGTGGGCCTGGTGCTGGTGGTGATCACCCAGAGCTGGTGGCTGATCCTGGTGGGACTGGGCTGCGTGATGGCCGCCTGGGGCTACACCGGCGGCAAGAACCCCTACGGCTACATGGGCCTGGGCGACGTTTTTGTGTTCGTCTTCTTTGGCCTGGTGGCCACGCTGGGCACCACGTACACACAGGCCGGACAGATCAACCTCGCGTCCATCATCGGCGCGATCGGGACGGGACTCATCGCCTGCGCCCTGCTGATGGCCAACAACGTCAGGGACATCCCCACCGACATCCAGGCCGGGAAGAAAACCCTGGCGGTGCGCCTCGGCGACAAGCATGCCCGGGAAAGCTACGTGCTGATGCTGGCCGTGGCCATCCTGCTGGTGATCATCCTGGCGCCGGGGCGTCCGTGGATGCTGATCGTCCTGCTCCTCATCCCCGCCTGCCTGATGCCGGCCTGGCTGATGATCAACGGACGCAAGCGCAAGAGCCTCATCCCGGTGCTGAAGCAGACCGGCCTGATCAACCTCGGCTACAGCCTGCTGTTCTCACTGGGACTGGTGCTCAGCCACGGCTTCTAGCTGTTGGTGCCCTTGGGTTCCTGGGGCTTGGATTCCACGGGATTGGGGCCTGCCGGCTTGGCATCCGTGCTGATGGTGACGTCCGGGTTGCTGTCCACCAGGGCGTCCTCGGCCTGCGCGTCGTCCACCTCGCCGGCGGTGCGCAGCGGCTTGGCCTTCCCGGTGAACCGGCGGCGCATGGCCGCGGTGGCGTCGTCGCGCTGTTCCTGGAAGAACAGGTAGCTGACCGCGAACGCGATGCCGGCGGCGCAGATGACGGACATCACTGCCCCCAGGCCCAGGTAGAGGAACAGCACAAAGAGCGGCGCGAACAGCGCCAGCCGGATCAGGGAGTATTTCAGGAAAGCCACCATCCAAGTTTAGCCGTCCTGCCTGAACGCCCGCCCCGTCCGGACGATAGACTTAACGACATGCTCTTCCGTGTGGTTCTTGCCGTCGCAGTACTCGCCATCTATGTGTATGGCCTGGTGGACGTGATCCGCACTGACGGACGCCTGACCCGGGGCATTTCCAAACCGGCGTGGATTGTCGTAGTGATTGTCCTGCCGCTGATAGGCACCCTCCTGTGGCTCCTGATCGGACGCCCCCGCGGCAACGCCCCGGCACGGCAGAACTACAGCCACCCCACGTCTCCTGACGACGACCCCGACTTCCTCCGCAACCTCGATGCCAGGCGGCGCAACCAGGCCGAGGCGGCGCGCCTCAAGAAGCTCAAAGATGATCTTGAGGCGAAGGGAAAGGCCGACGGCGATGCCAGCAGCGGGGATGCTGACACGCACGATACCGACGAACGGAAGTAGCACCCGTGGCTTCCGAACCGGACGGAGAACAGCAGCTGCGGACCACCCGGCCCGCACCCCCGTCAGGTGAGCCAGCCGCGTCACCAGGTCCCGCCCAGCATGCCCCTTCCCGGCCTTCCGGCCCGCCCGCGCCGCCGCGTCCGGGCCTGAGCCATTACTCGCCGGCGCCCATTGTGGTGGCGCCTCCCACGCCGCGCTCAATCCGCGCGGCCGGAACGCTCTGGGTGTTCAGCTTCGTCGCCGGTTTCGCCGTGCTCGCAGGTTCCTTCCTGACCCGTGATTCACACCTGGAACGGCTGCGGGCAGTAGTGGATGGGATGGCGCCCGGTGGCGACGCCGATGCCCTGACGGCCGCTTCGGCGATTGTCTTCTGGGGCAGCATGGGCGCCATGCTGCTGGTGATCCTCCTCGAAGCGGCCGCCCTGGCGATTCTCAACGGCCGGCAGGGCTGGGTCCGCTGGCTGATGATCCCGCTGCTGCTCGTCCATGTGGGCACGGTGCTGGTGGCGGAGGCCTTCCTTGTTCCCGAGGGCGACGGCGGCAGTTATGTCTGGCTGCTGTGGGGGGCCCAGATGCTGATGGCATTCGTGGGGCTGGTGCTGCTGTTCATGCCTGCCAGCAATGCCTGGCTGCGGTCGCGGAAGCAGGGCTAGTGATTCAGCTGCAGGGCGGCGAACCCGGCGAGGACGCCTTCGCAGCTGCGCATGACCACGCGGCATACGTCCTGCCCTGAACGGTCCGTCAAAGGACTTTCCGACACCAGCCGCCAGCGGCGCAGGCATTCGCGGGCCGCGGCGGTAACCGCCTCCGGCGTGGCCTCCGGTTCGAGGCCCAGCCGGAGGTGCGCCGCGGTGCCCGCCCCGCCGATCAGCCTCTCGGCTTCGAAAGCCAGATCGTCGTTGAGGGACGTTCCGGTGGTGCGCAGGGCAGCGAGCAGGCGCAACTCCCGGAATTCGTGGGCGTTGACCTGGAGCCGTTCCAGTGCCGCCGCCAGGTGTCCTGCGCCCTCTGGCGGCGGCGAGGTCCGGAGCAGGGTTTCCACGCCGACCAACGCAGTACGTGCCTTCAGTGCGTCGGCGCGGGCATGGAACTGCCGGTCCACCATCGCCAACAGCGGGTCAAGGCCGCTGCGCCTGGCAAGTTCGTGCGCCAACGGCGTGGGATCCGTGAACCCCGCCCGGATCAGGACCACACCCAGCCTGATCCCGAACAGCCCGAACCGCGACAGGAGCGAGGCCCTCGCTTCGGCGCCGAGGCCCTCCGGCACGCCGGCCCGCAGGAACCTGTCCGCGGAGAGCAACAGCTTCTCGCGGGCCGCCCGGTCCATGCCGGCAAGGACGGCCAGCGATTCGAAGTCGGACTGTCGCATGCTCCGGGCACTCTGCGCCAGGAGGACAGCCACCGGGACCACCCCCAATGCCAGCTTTCGCAGGCTGTGGTCCCGGCGATACCGCTCGGCGATATCCCCGGCAGAAAGCAGGGAATCGATCCGACCCGCACCGATCTCGTCCGCCCTGGACAGCACGGCCAGGGCATTGACCGTGCCGGACCGGCCAGCTTCGGTGTCCCGGAACGACTCCAGGAACCGGAGGTCGGAGGCATGCATATGCCGCATCAGGTATATGATCGCGTCGGCCTCGGAGGGCGAGTCCCCTGGCGTGAGGAAGCTGACGGCCCGGGCAGAAACATCCTCGGACAGGGACGCGATTCCCGGGGTGTCGATCAGGGTGACGGCCCGCAGGCTCTCCGAGGGCCACTCCACTACCAGCCGCTCCACGTCCTGGGCACGTTCAGTCCCCAGGACGAATACCAGCCGCCCCTCAACGCGCTTCAGGGGCAGCGTACGCGGCTCACCGACCACAGGGTAGAGGGTGATCCGGGGTGAGTGCCCGTACCGGTACCAGGTGACGATGCGGGTGCATTCGCCGGTGTCGGTGGGCGCAATCTCCTCGCCGATGATGGCGTTGAGCAGGGTTGATTTGCCGGCTTTCACCATTCCCGCCACTGCCACCCGCAGCGGCTCGGCAAGCCTTGTGGCGTAGCCTTCCAGGGCTGCCGTGGCCGCAAGGTCATCGCGGTACACGGCGCGGGCCTCCTGGATCAGGTCAGCCACTCCGGCGCTGGTAGCCTCCCTCATCCGGCCGCCACCACTGCAGGGGCGGCCTGGCTGCCCGCTGGCTTCGCTGTTGCTTTGGCCGTCGCCGTTTTGGCCACTGCCGGCTCGGCCGCCACCGACTCTGCTATGCGGTGCAGGGCATCCACACGCTTGAGCTCAGCCTTGATGTCCCGGATCCGCATCTCCTTTTCCAGCTTGTACGTTGTGGCCGCCTTCTGCGCGGCGGCCACAGAGTCGGAAAGCGAACGGTGATGCTCTTCAGCGATTTCGGTGAAGTGGTCGCGGGCGGAGCGTTGAACCAGCCGGAGCCGGTCCTTGAGCTGCTTTCCCACCTGGAACACCACGTCGTCCAGCTGGCGGCGGACCAGTGCCTTGGCTTCGGCCTGCCGGCGCTTGAGCCTGGCTTCCTTGTCTTCCCGGTACGCCTTGCGGCCCAGCAGCAGTCCAGCGCCGACAGACAGCGGATTGATCAGGGCCATCCCGAAAACCCCGGTGAGAAGGCCAAACATCAGTACACCGCCATAGGACCCGCGCATACCGATCAGGACCTTCTGCATTGGATGGATCTTCCCGTCGTCCAGCCGGGGCATGTCGTCCACGGGATCCAAAGCGTCCCCGGTGTCCGATACGCGCAGCACAGGGAGAGCCACTTCCTCCTCGGAAAAGTGCTCAGCCACCTGTGCTGCCAGCCATTGGGACCGTTCGCTGGTCCAGACGAACGTGTCCGAAATGGCGGCTGCGGCGCATTCCTCCAGCCATTTCGAGAACTGTGGCCAGGTGGGACCCGGGTCGCCCAGGTCAATGGCGGTCTCGGCCTCGCGCTGGATCCGCCGCAGTCGATCCCGGAGGTCGTATTCCATGTCGGCAATCAGGTCACCGATGCCGTCATTCAGGGTGATCTGCCAGCGCGCTGATCGCTTGCGGAGGTCGTCGGCCTCAAGTTTGGCAGCTTCCAGCCCGGCGATCATCGCGGGTGTTCCTTCCGGGTCCTCCAGTGCCGCCAGCTCCGACTGAAGGGACAGGCGGAGGTTGTCAGTGACGGAGAGGAGGTCCTGGCTCACCGAGCGGCGTTGGATCCGTTCGGCTTTCCCCACGATTTCGTTCCGGAGGTGGCCGATCAGGCCCGGGAAGCCGGACTCCGTGTTGAGTTCGCCGTCCTGCAGCCGGGCGGCTTCCAGGCGGAGATCCGAGGAAACCGGGAAAAGCGGGATGTCGGGCGATACCAGGGAGAGGTGGCCCCGGTCCAGGTCGGCAACCCTGCGCCATTCCGGGTAGAGGTCGGTCTTCGACAGCACACCCACCACGCTCGGAGTGATCCGCATGGCCTGCTTCAGGAACCTGATCTCCGGTTCGGTGTATTCCTGGGAAGCATCCGAAACGAGCAGCATGGCATCTGCCGTGGGCAACGCCGTAAGGGTGGTCAGGGTGTGGCTGGACCCCAGGCCTCCAACTCCCGGCGAGTCAACGACGGTCAGGCCGCCTGCCAGCACCTTGCGTGGCAGGAAGACTTCGGCGGCCACGAGTTTCCTGGCGTTGCCGGGGTTTCCGCGTTCGGAAACGTAGGTGGCAAGTTCGGAGATGTTGACCGGCTGGCGTTCGAGGGCCGCCTCGTCGCCGGGTTCGGCGTCAGCCCGCGGCAGGAGGACGGATGCCGACGCCGGATCACCGTGCCGGACCAGCGTTGGCACCGATGTGGCAATGTCGTCGTCGACAGGGCACACCGGGGCGTTGACCAGAGCGTTAATGAGCTTGCTTTTGCCTTGCTTGAATTCACCCACCACTATGACGCGGATGCTTGGATCCCGGAGCCTGCGCAGCGTCTGGTCCAGGCGCTTGCGCAGGTCGGCACGGTCTCCGGCGCTGACCAGTTCGATGCCCTGTTCCACAAGCGTTGCCAGTTGTGCCGCCGTGGGGGGCGTCGAGGGCCTTGCCGGTCCTGCCGGGTCTGGCGTCTTTGCCAGGCCCCCGGGGATTGGTGTTTCAGCCACAGCCAGTCCTTTGCTTCAAGTCTCGAAAATGGACGATGGTTCCCGTGTGAAGTGCCCGGCAGGTGTACTGGGCCACCTGCCGGGCACTCCCGGTACCCCCGGGACTGGCCGCTACAGAGTTACGTCATCACCAGCAACGAGCGAATCATCGACATCGACGTCGACATCCAAATCGGTGTTGGTCGAGTTGTCCTGGAAGGAGTCCTCGATCTCCACCTCGGTGCTCTCATCATTGAATGAGTCGGCGACAGCCACCTCAGTCGAGTTGTCCTGGAAGGAATCCTCGATCTCCACCTCCGTGTTGGTGGAGTTGTCGGAGTTGTCAGTGAACGTGTCCTCGATTTCGATGGAGTTGTCGGAATTGTCCGTCGTGGTCGAGTTGTCCGAGTTGTCGTTGAAGGAGTCCTCAACGTCGACGTCAACATCGGTCTCAGTCGAGTTGTCGGAATTGTCCGAGTTGTCCGAGTTGTCGTTGTACGAATCGTTGATGGAGTTGTCCGAGTTGTCGGAGTTGTCCGAGTTGTCCGAGTTGTCCGTGTTGAACGAATCGTCCACGTCGACGTCCACATCGGTGTTGAAGGAGTCGTCGATGTCCGTCTTCTCGTTGCCGATGTTGACGTCCCCGCCGGCGTAGATGGAGTGGTCCTCGGAGTTGTCCGTCGAGTTGTCCGTGTTGTAGGAATCCTCGATGTTGTTGGAATCCTCAACGTACGCGTCGTCGCCGGCAGCAATTGCTCGGTCGCCGGAAGCAACCACGGAGTCGTTGTCGAACCACTGCTTGACGTCTCCGTCGGCCCAGATGTTCTGGTTGACGGACTGGTCGGTGATGGTGTCGCGGTCATCAACCGTTGATGTTGACGTGTACGAATAGTTGTTCACTACGTGGTGCAGCTGCTGGACAGCGTGTGCGTGGTCCTCATGGTGTCCACCGCCACCGCCGCCGCCGTGGGGAGCCGGCGGAGGAGTGTGGCCGCCACCGCCCGTTGCTGCGCCGTTGCCGCCGGTGTTGTACTCCCGGTCGAAGGACGAGTGGTTGAGGGTAATGGGTGCGTAGTCCAAAACAACCGGCATGGCCGCATCAACATCTGCAGAGCAGACGTCGCCGAGGCCGGCTTTACTCAGAGCCTGCTCCGGGTCGTCCAGGAACTCCTCTGCTGCTTGCTGGTTTCCAAAAAGGCTCATCAGGAACTGGACGAGCTCGTTGGCGAGTGTAGGCATTGGGTGTCCTCAAATCTTCTCTGAGTTGTGGATGGCCTGGCGTTCGATACCGGGCTTGAATCAAACGTACGGTCCCACCCAAAGACCGTGCATCGGGTCACTTCCCCCTACCGTCCCGTCCCCTGCTAGGGGATCGCGGGCAGTCCCGTTAGGGGTACTAGGGGCTTACTCCCGTTGGGGGTTTTCGGCCCCCAGGGCAAGCCGCAGCCGGACCAGCAGGTCGGAGCGGTTTTCGGCGCCGAGGCGGCGGCGCATTCGGGCAATGTGGTGTTCAGCGGTCCGCGGGGAGATGTAGATGGCCTCCCCGATCTCGCGATAGGTCTTGCCCTCCAGCACCAGTCTTGCCACTTCCTTTTCGCGCTCACTCAATCCGCCGCCGTCCGGCGGCTGGCTGCCGTTGCTGTCCGCAGTGGGAACGCTGCGCGCCTCCGACGGTCCGGACGCGCCCGTGCCGGCCGAGCTTCCCTGCGGGTGCAGGTCCCTGGCGCAGGACAACAGGCGCACCATGTCCTTGCGCTCGTCCGCGCGGGCCGCGGCGTGCCCGGCGAGGCGCGCACCCTCCCACGGCATTCCGACGGCGTTCAGGCCCCGCGCGGCAGCTTCCACATCGGAGGCCAGGAAATTTGCTGCGAGGACCGAAACCCATGCCTTGCCCGCGGCAGCGAGCACCCACGCGAGATGGCTGTGGTCTGACGCCCGGGCCAATGCAGTGGCATGCGGTGCCAGGTCTGCCGGGCTCTCGTTCAGCAACGCCGCCTGGACGCCTGCCCAGTGCAGCGGCACCGCCCACAGCGGGGGGTCGCCCAGACGGTGCAACAGCTTCCACCCGTCATCCAGGTAATGCGACACTCGCCTGGTCTCCCGGAGCCGTGCGGCTGTAATCATCAGCTCGCCCCACGGCAGCAGGCTGTACAGGTCTACGGACGTGTGCAGCATGGCTTCCCGGGCGCGTTCCCACGCCAGGACCAGGCCGTGGACTTCGCCGCTTCTGCGTGCGAGGCCCACTTCCAGGGCTGAGCACAGAAACTCATCGCGTGGGACCAGTGGCCAGTGGTTGGCTTTTGAGGCTTCGTTGATGGCCAGCCGGGCGTCCTCGGGGTTGTCCTGCTGCATGGCTGACCAGGCCTGGAGCAAAAAGTGCCTCGGTTTGGCTGCGTCGCCGCCTTGGCCGGCGGCGATGGCTGCCCGCACGATGGTCTCCGCCAGGTGCGGTTCACCGCTGTGCAGGGCCACCAGCGCGGCGAGGGTGCCGGGTGTATCAGGGAAGGGGACCGAGGCGCCTGACGCATTCATCATGTCGGACGCGTGGATCAGGAGGGGAAGCCCCTGGTGCGGGTCCCCGGCCAGTGATTCCATGACACCCCTGGCCGTCTGGGCCTGCGCCACGGCCAGGAGCGTGGGAGACGCCGGAGACGAGCCGCTGGGGAACATGGACTCGGCTCCGGCGCGGTTGCCGCAGCCGATCATGGCCACGGCAGCAGCCGGCGCGGACGGTCCCATCTTTCCCGCACCCAGCCAGCTGTAGACGTCCGCACTGCGGCCCAGCATCCCCCGCTGCGCCCACACGGCGGCAGCGACGTCCACAGCGAGCCGGAGGTCGGGCGGTTCGGGGCGCACGAACAGGCCCTCGATGATGCGGTCGGCGGTATCCAGGTCTCCGGTGGCCGAAGCTGCGTGCGCGCGGCGGGCCGCAGTGGCCCACTCGTCGGCACCCGCCAGGAGCGCTTCGTCAAAGAGCTGGGCGGCCAGGCCAGGATCGCGCTCGAGTGCCTTATTTCCGGCCCCTTCCAGCTCCGCCGCTACGCGGGGGTCAGCGAGGCCGCTGCGTGCCAGTTCACGGGCGAAGTCGCCGAGCGGGCGGCCCTCCGCGGCGAAGCATCCCACGAGTTCGCGCTGCAGCGCATGGATCCTGGCTGTGGGCGTCAGGGTCAGGAGTGCGTGCTGCGCAGTCCCAATGACGGTGCCGTCAGGCAGGAGGAGCCCGGAGGCTTCGGCGCTTGCCACGAGCGAATCGATGCTCTCGACGTCCCCGCCCGCCACTTTCTGTTCGAGTTCCGCGGGCAGCGGGCCGGGAAGGCTGAAGCCCACCGACAATGCCAGCAGGAGTTCCCGGACGGCTGCGTTCTCGCCGCGGAGCTGCTGCGCCATGTACTGCGGGCTGCCCGGCGACAGCAGGTCCGTTTCCGGCCGGGCTGACGGCTCGGCCGGGTCCGGGCCGTAAACGTACGACGGCGGGAGGTGCGTCCCCCGCCGGTGGCCGTTGAAGAGTTCCCGGGCTGAGGGCTGATCATCGCCTGCCATGCGTCAGATCACCGGCTCGAACGGGACCGGGTCAGCAGTGGGCGCCGGAGGCTCGGTGGTCGGGTCGGGCGCGGGCGTTGTCGGGTCCGGCGCAGGCGTCGTTGGATCAGGATCCGGCGCAGGCGTCGTCGGGTCCGGCGCAGGCGTCGTTGGATCCGGGTCCGGCGCAGGCGTCGTTGGATCCGGGTCCGGCGCAGGCGTCGTTGGATCCGGGTCCGGCACCGGGTCAGTGGTGGGGTCCGGCGCAGGCGGATCCGTCGTCGGGTCCGGCACAGGATCCGTCGTCGGGTCCGGCACCGGGTCAGTCGTGGGGTCAGGATCCGTTGTGGTCGTTTCCGGGGAAATACCGGATCCGCCGGTGCCCTGCGCCGGATCGGACGGTGCACCCTCTGTTCCGCCTGGTGTGGTTCCTGCCGCGACGGCACCTTCGCTGCCCGCGGACCCCGCTGCGGGCGTGCTGTCGGACGGCCTGCTGGTGGGCGACGCCGCTACCTCGAACCCGGCCGTGGTGGAGAGCTGGTCCGTAGACTTCCTGGCGCTGGCTTCAAGGCCCCTCAGCGGAGCCTGTGCACCGCCCGCGGCGCCGCCCGCAGCTCCTGCTGCACCAACGCCCGCCGGAGCCGGGCCACCCGGATCCGCGGCGGCCGCCACTGACCCGTTCGCTGAGCTCTCTCCCGGCGGCGAGAACATGGCGCTGAGGCTGCCCAGTCCCACGGGACTTTGTGCAGTCGTTGCAGTGAGGACGGTAAGCATGGCCGCCGCGGCAGCCACTGCCGTAAGCCGCACTGTCGGCCGCGGGCTATGCTGTCCGGCCTTCGCGCCAGGCGCGTGGGCCCCGGCGTGGGCACCCGAATGCCCCCTGGCACCGACGGTCAAGTCGCCGGTGCCAGCCAAGGAGCCAAAAGCTGCCCCGGGCTTCCGGGACCAGCTGGCACGGCGGTTGTCCCCGTGCGGCTCAACGTTTGTCAGGGCAATGGTTGTCAAGGCGATGGCGGTTACGGAGGACTCCGTAACCGCTGAAACAACTGCAACCTGCCGGGCACGAAGCGCTGCCACCACTGCACCCAGGCAGATGGAGGACTTGGGGTCAGCGTCCACAGCGATGGGCCGGTCCAGCTGTTCCGAAATGAGCTGTGCCACGAGCGGAATCCGCGAGGAACCGCCGATCAGGAGCACCGCAGTGAGGTCATCCGCCGCCAGGCCGAGCTCGTCGAGGGAACGTTCCAGGGCGTCCACCGTCTCACGGATGGGTTCCTCGATCATGGCCTCAAGTTCGGAGCGGACCAGCCGCACCTGCTGGTGGACGGCGGGCAGGAACACGGAAATGCTGGCCTCGCTGTCGGCCGAGAGCGCTTCCTTTGCTTCCACGCATTCACGCCTAAGCCGGGCCAGGGCCGCCATGGCCGCCGGGTCGGCGGGGTCGAGGGCGGTGATCGCTTCCCCGGTGTGGGCCGCAACGTGGCGGAGGACCGCCGCGTCGAAGTCGGCGCCGCCCAGGCCTTCGATCCCCTCGGGCCGGCCGAGGAACTCAAAGCGGCCGGCGTCGGCCTTCTTCAGGATGGCCGTGTCAAAGGTGCCGCCGCCAAGGTCGTAGACGGCGATGGTGCTGCCGTCCTCCACCCTCACCTGCGAGGCGTAATGCAGCGCTGCCGCCTCCGGTTCACTGACCAGCATGACGTCGTTCAGGCCCCGGGCGGTGAGGGCTTCCTGGATGACGGCGATCCGGTGGCCGCCCCAGGCGGCCGGGTGCGACAGGATAATCTGCGACGGCGGTTCGCCTTCGCGTTCCGCGGCCCGGTCAACCACCCAGCCGGCCATGGTGGCGAAGACTTCTTCCGCCGGCAGGGAGAGGGTGCCCAGGGCGATCGGGACGTTGTCGCCGATCCGGCGTTTGAATTCCCGGACCACCCGGTCCGGGGAATCGAGGCCGCGGCGTTCCGCGGACTCCCCCACCAGGATGGGGCCTTCTTCCGGGTAATAGATCACGGAGGGCACCGACGTTCCGCGGAGCCCCAGCGGGAGGCTCTCCGGAACAGGCGGGGCAATCCGGTCAGTACGTGCAATAGCGGCGGCGGTAAAACTGGTCCCGACATCTATGGCGAGAACGTAGCTCATGGGCACCTCGGAAAAACGCAGCATGCCGTCCGCGAGCTTCATCACAGACGAGCTTCCACCAAGGTAGCATTACCGATTCGCCGGCGACACCCTTATTGCTACACCGATTTTACTTTCCCCTGCGCCGGAATGGCGTCCAGCAAAGAAACCCCTGTTCAGAGGCCCGAGTAGGAGTGCAGGCCGTTGAAAAACTGGTTGACAATGGTGAAGTTAAAGATCACGCAGAGGTAGCCAACGATCGAGAGCCAGGCCGCGCGGGTGCCCGTCCAACCGCGGGTGGCGCGGGCGTGCAGGTAGCCGGCGTAGACCACCCAGATGACAAACGTCCACACTTCCTTGGTGTCCCAGCCCCAGAACCGGCCCCAGGCCTTCTCCGCCCAGATGGCGCCGAACATCAGCGTGAACGTCCAGCCGATGAAGGCGATGGCGTTGATCCGGTAGGACAGGTTTTCCAGGCTGAGCGCCGACGGCACCAGCCGCATGAAGCCGAGCTTGTCAGCGCCGCCGGCGGCAACGGTCTTCTGCCGGTGCGCCTGGACCAGCTGCAGGGCGGACATGGCGAACGTGAGGGTGAAGAGGGCCGAGGACAGCACGGCGATGGAAACGTGGATGATCAGCCAGTAGCTCTGCAGCGCCGGCACCAGGTGGCCCACCGGAGTCCAGTAGGCAACGGAGGCGGCCACCAGCATGATGATCGCCAGGCCCACGACGAACGTACCCAGGAAGCGCAGGTCACGGCGGATCAGGACCAGCAGGAACACGGCAACGGCCACGAAGGCGCCGGTGGTGAGGAACTCATACATGTTGCCCCAGGGCACGCGGCCCGCGCCCAGGGCCCGGGTGATGACACCGGCTGCGTGGATCAGCACACCAAGGACTGTGAGCGCGACGGCGACGCGCGCCGGGGCTCGGCGTTCCGCGGCGTAGCGCATGTCGGCATCGGCGGTCTGTCCCGCACCTGAGGCGTCGCCGGCCTGCTTGGCGGCGGACGACGTCGGCCGTTCAGCCCGGCCCGCAGGCCCGGCAAGGTGCGACTCGGTCCTGTCCGTGCCGGCAGAGGAGGCCGCGCCGGCACCGGCAGTACCCACGCCTGCACCGACGGGGACCTTCGCTGCGGCTTGCTCCGTCTGGGCCGCTTTGAGGTCAACGGCGCGCAGCGCCTTGCTGCTCTTCGCCAGGTCCCAGGCGAAGGCGATGAAGGCCACGGTGTACGTGCCAGCCGCGAGCAGCATAAACAGCTCGCTGTACTGGCCCATGGTTTCGTTGATGGCGAAGGGCATTACTGGTCCTTTTTCGGCCCGGTGGGGCCAGCTGGGGTGGAGACAGAGTCTGCGCCATTATCGTCCTGGCGGCTGGGAGTTTGCTGGATGCCGGCGGAGCTTTCGGCATCATCACCGGAACCGGACTCCGGAATTTGCCACTCGTCGGCGAGAAGCTTCCTGATCGCTGCCGCCTCGGCGGCCAGGCGGTGGTCCTCGCCGCGGGCGAGGAGTCCGTATTCCACCATGGTCCGGCCGTCCTCGTGGGCTCCGGTGCGGACCCAGACGCGGCGGCGGTTGACGTACAGCGAGATGATGAGGCCGCCCACTGCGAGCAGGGCGAAGATGAGGGCGTACAGCTGGCCGGGGTTGTGGTGGATGTCCACGCCCACGTAGCGTTTCACGCCGTCGAAACTGATGGTCCCCTTGCCGTCCGGCAGGGTGTAGCTCATGCCCGGCGCCAGGGTGATGCCGCCGGCGTCCAGGTTGCGGGCGTTCAGCGGGGTCAGGTCCTTGACGTCGAGCTCGAACACGTTCTGGGGTGCGCCGTCATCCAGGCCAAGATCGCCGTAGAACGAGTTCAGGGTCAGCTGCGGGTTGATCAGCTCGGGGTCCCCGCTGAAGGAGACGCCTTCCTCGGTTTTGAACGCCGTGGGCAGGAAGAAGCCCGCGAACCCGAGCTGGTCCGGCTTGGCGTCCGGCACCTTGATCACTACGGACGAGTAGTAATTCTCGCCCTGCAGCTTGCCCACCACGGGGCCCTGCATGGCCACGTTGCCGGCGCCGTCACGGACGGTCACCACGGGGGCGTAGCCGTTGCCGGTTAGGTAGATGCTGGTGCCGCCGAGGGTCACGGGGTCGTTGACCTTCAGGACCTCCTGCTTGGCCGGCGCATCAGGGTTTTCCTTGGTGGTGACATTGGCCGTGAAGTCGATGGGCTGGCCGAACTTTCCCCGGGATTCGCGGTCGAACGTGACCGCGAACTTGTCCAGCTGGATGGAGTACGGCTGCAGCTGGCTGGACTGGAAGTTCGTGCCGGGGGTGAACTGGTCGTAGCCCACCAGGGTGTTGACGAAGGTGTCGCCCTCCACCAGGATGCGCTGGCCGCTGTAGCCGAACAGCCCACCCGCGGCCACGGACACCAGGACGCCGATCAGAGAGGTGTGGAACACCAGGTTCCCCACTTCCTTCAGGAAGCCGCGTTCGGCCCCCAAAGACGGCCGCGCGCCGTCGTCGTCCCTCACCTCAACGCGGTAGCCGCGTTTCCTGAGCAGCCCGGCGGCGCTGCGGATGGCGTCCGACGCCGGGAGGCCGGCGTCGGCGGGAACCACCATTGTGCCGTACTCGGGGAGGCGGGAGAGCCGTTTGGGGGTCCGCGGGGGCTGGGAGCGCATCGCTTTGTAGTGCGCGATGGCGCGCGGAACCACGCAGCCGATCAGCGAAATGAACAGCAGGATATAGATGGCCGAGAACCAGGCTGAGGAGTAGACGTCGTAGAGCTGGAGGGTATCCAGCAGCTTTCCGTAGTCCGGGTTGTCCTTAATGTATTGCGTCACGATGGACGGGTTGGCCGGGCGCTGCGGGAACAGCGAACCGGGCACCGCCGCGACGGCCAGCAGCAGGAGCAGGAACAGTGCCGTGCGCATGCTGGTCAGCTGCGTCCAGGCCCAGCGCAGCATCCCCACCGGCCCGAGGACGGGCAGGGCTGCTTCTGCCTTGGCGGCGGCGACGGGGGCCGGGGACAACTTGTTGGATTTCACGCGCTCGCTCATCAGATCGGCAACTTCACATCGGTTTGGAACCAGTACTGCAGCCCGGTCACCCAGGTGCCCCAGACGCCGCTGGCCATCAGGAGCCCCAGCACAATCAGGATGCCGCCGCCGGTGCGCTGGATCGCCAGGCGGTGCTTGCGGAAGAAGGACATCACGCCCATGCCGCGCCGGACCGCCAGGGCAATCAGCAGGAACGGGATGCCCAGGCCCAGGCTGTAGACAAAGGCCAGGAAGGCGCCCTTGGCCGCGGAGGAACCGCCGGACAGGCTCAGGAGCTGGACAGCGGAGTAGGTGGGTCCGATGCATGGGGCCCAGCCCAGGCCGAACGTGATCCCCAGCAAGGGTGCGCCCCACAGTCCGGCCGGTGGTTTGGCGTGGATCTTGGCATCACGCTGCAGCCAGCCGAAGCCGCCCATGAAAACCACGCCCATAACGATCACCAGGACACCCAACAGCTGGGTGATCCACGCGTTCTGCGAGCCGGTGATCATGGTGCCCAGTTGGCCGAATGCCCCGCCGAGCAGCACGAAGATCACGGAAAATCCGAGCACAAACAGCCCGATGCCTGCGAGCATCCGGCCGCGCTTCTGGCGTTCGAGGTCCACGCCGCTCAGGCCGGTGACATAGCCCAGGTAGCCGGGCACCAGGGGCAGCACACAGGGCGAGAGGAAGGAAACCAGGCCCGCCAGCAGCGCCACCGGGATGGCAAGCAGGAGCGAGCCGTTCAGGATGGCTTCGGCGAAGGGGCTGTTCACGGTCCGGGGCCGCCGCTACTCTGCCACGGCGGCGGTAATGAGGGCTTTGAGGGTGCCCTTCTGGATTTCGCCCAGCACGCGGGAGGCCACGCGGCCCTGCTTGTCCAGGACCAGCGTGGTGGGGACGGCGCCCGGCGGGACCAGCCCGGAGACGGCCAGGAGCACGGCGCCGTTCTTGTCGTCGAAACTGGGGTAGGTCAGGCCGAACGTCTTGTCGAAGGCCTCGGCGGTGGCTTTTTCATCGCGGAGGTTGACGCCAAAGAACTGCACGCCCTGGTCCGTGAACTCCTGGTGCAGCTCCTCCAGGATGGGCGCTTCCACCCGGCAGGGGGCGCAGGCGGCAAACCAGAAGTTCAGGACCGTCACCTTGCCCTGGAAGTCTGCGGGGGTCACCGCGGTGCCGTTAAACAAGGTGCCGTTAACGGCGACGGCGGCCTTGCGGTCGGCGGCGGCAAACTCCGTCACCGAGCCGTCGCCGGCAACGTAGTTCTTGTTGTCTCCGGCTTTGGCCTGCTTGGCGAGGGCGTCCTCCTGCGCGCAGGCGGACAGGCCAAGGGTCAGTGCGGTCAGGGCCGCGCCGCCTGCGGCGAGCATGCTGCGGCGGGAGGTATGGGGGTTAAACATCACTGTCAGGCTCCCGGGGTGGTGGCGGCACCGGGAAGGAGGGCGGCAGCGGGCTCGCTGTACTCAACGCGCAGGAGGGAGCCGTCGTCGTCGAACACCAGCGAGGTGATGGACGTCAGCGTGCACTCGCGCTTGCGCGGATCATGCCAGAGCCGGCGGCCTTCGGCGCTGAGCCGGGTGGCCCAGATGGGGAGCTGGTGGCTGACCATGATGGCCTCGGGCCCGTTCGTCCCGTAGTCGTCTCCGGCCAGTTCAATGGCACGGACCCTGGCATGCTCAACTGCGGCCCTGACGCGGGCCGCCTGCGCCTTGTATGGCTCGCCCCACGAAGGCTTGAGCGGGTTGACCAGGTGCGGCCAGTGCTTGGGCTTCCGGAGCTCCGCCTTGGTGACCTTCATGCCCTCGAAGTAATTCTCGGCCTCGATGATGCGCCCATCCGTGTGGATCTCAAGGTGCAGGGCTTCGGCCGTGGGTACGGCCGTCTCCTGCGCCCTGACCAGCGGCGATGCCGCGAGATAGACGATCCGCGCACCCTGCGCCGCACGCTCGCTGAAGTGCGCTGCGAGGGTCTGCGCCATCTCCCGGCCCAGCTCGGAGAGGTGGAATTCGGGCAGCCTGCCGTACAGAACGCCGTCGGGATTGTGGACCTCGCCGTGGCGAAGCAGATGGACAGTGGCTTGGGGCATGTTTACCAGTTTCTCAAAGATGGCGTGCTATCCGAAATCTTCTACATCCAGTAGAACTGAAGATTTTCAAAAAATGTTCCGGAAGCGGGAACAAAAGATGCAAATGCATGTTTATACTGGATGCAGCAGTTAGTTGAGACTTCAACAAATGAAGCGTCAACTTTTCTTCGTACTACCCGACACACTCCCAAGGAGAAACACCATGTCACTTCCCGCAGACGTCACCACCGGCACCTGGACCCTGGACAACTCGCACAGCGAAATCGGCTTTACTGTCCGCCACGCAGGCATCAGCAAGGTCCGCGGCCAGTTCAAGGATGCCGCAGCAACCTTGGACCTGGCTGACAACGTCGCCGACTCCAGGATCAGCGCCACCATCCAGACCGCAAGCTTCGACTCCGGCGATGTGAACCGCGACGGCCACGTCCGCGGCGAAGACTTCTTCGATGTCGAGAAGTTCCCGGAAATCTCCTTCGTTTCCAACGGCCTGGTGGCCAAGGGCAACACCTACGAGCTGACCGGCGACCTGACCATCAAGGGCGTCACCCGGCCCGTCGCGCTGGAAACCGAGTTCAACGGCGTGGCCGTTGACCCGTTCGGCATGACCCGCGCCGGCGTTTCCGCCGAGACCACCATCAGCCGCAAGGACTTCGGCCTGACCTGGAACGCAGTGCTGGAAGCCGGCGGCGTACTGGTCAGCGACAAGGTTGCCATCAACCTTGAGCTCGCGTTCATCGCACCCGCAGCCTAATTTCACGCTCACTGTGCCCGGCCGCAGATCCTCTGGGATCCCACGGCCGGGCACAGTACTTTAACTGCCTCCAGCAGCCTCGCCCTGGCTGGCTGACCGTCCTGTGGAAAACCCCCGGCTGTTCCCTGCGATTTCGCCGTAAATCTCCTAGATAACAGGGAATGCGCGGTCTACAGTGAGAGCCATGAGCAACCCTAGTGAAGTACCGCCGCCGCAGCAGCCGGGTGCCCAGCCGCCTGCCAGCAACGTTCCTCCCGCCGGCTACCAGCCGCCGCAGGGTTTCCAGCCACCACCGCAGGGATACCAGGCCCCCGGCCAGGCTTATCCCCCGCCGGGCCAGGCATACCAGCAGTCGGGCCAGCCGGGCCCGGAACAAGGCCAGCCAATCCCGCAACAAGGCCAGCCGGGCCAGCCGGGTGGCTTCCACTTCGAGATGCCAACGGACGGCCCGCGGAACTTCAATGACGTGCTGCCCAACGGCGGCTTCGCGGGAATGTTCAATGTGGCCGGACTGCCCACCGAGCTCAAGGTCTCCTATTGGATCTGGCTTATTGGCGGCATCCTGGGCGTCCTGGGCAGCATTTTCGGTTTCTTTGGCTCCCTGTTGCTGTTTACCGTGGCGCCCGCAGCAGCCATGGTGGTCCTCCTCCTTGTCCTGGTGTCGCTGGCCATCGCAGCCGCCCAGATTGTCCTCGTGCTGAGGATGAAGGAAGGCAAGGAATGGGCCCGCCTGGCCCTGACCATCGTGGCGGGCGTCTCCCTGGTCCTGGCGGTGATTGGCGGCAGCGTCGGCGGCAGCGTCGGCGGCGGCATCGGCAACAACTGGCTCGGATTCCTGATCAGTGCCGCGGCAACCGTGCTGATGTGGGTGCCCAACTCGCAGGCCTGGTTCGCCGCCGTCAAGGGCCGGGCCTGACCCGCCCCGTTCAGTCCCTCGACCCGAAGGCCGCAGCCTGGCGATCCAGCCGGGCTGCGGCCTTCCCAGCGCCTCCGGACTGCCACTGCCTGCGCGCTGAATGACGCGGGAATACCTCTCCGGAATGACCCGCTCTAGGGCCGCCCGGGGGTACGGTGGAAGTAAGCCTTGCTGGGGGTAGGGCCAGTGCACCGATCCCGGCAGCCGATCCGCACTCCGACCTGAAAAGGACCGCTCATGAGCACGCCTCCTGTCCAGCCTCCCAACCCCAACGAGCCGGAGTCCGGCGGGCAGCCACCTGCTCCCCGCTACGGCGAGAATGCGCCGCAGTTCGGCCAGCCCACACCGCCCGCACCGCAGCAGCCCACGCCCCAGGCACCCCCCGCCCCGCAGTACGGACAGAACGCTCCGCAGTACGGCCAGGTCACGCCGCCCGCACCGCAGTATGGTCAGAACGCTCCGCAGTACGGCGAGAACCCGCCGTCGTTCGGTCAGAACGCCCCGCAGTACGGCGAACAGAGCTCCCCGGCGCCCCAGTACGGCCAGAACCCGCCCCCGTTCGGTCAGAACCCGCCGCAGGCCCCGGCCTACGGCCAGCAGCCGTTTGGCCAGCAGTACGGGCAGTCACCGTACGCCCAGTACCCGTCCGAGCAGCCGGCGGCTTCGGGCACTAACGGAATTCCCCAGCTGGTCAACATTTCGTTCTGGCTGCTGATCGCGTCCGGCATTGTTTTTGTCATCTCCATGCTGATGGGCATTGGCCAGCTGGATGATCCGCTGATGCGGAGCACGTTTGAAGAGGCCATGCAAAGCGGCGGCGCCGCCGGCCAGGTCTCCTACGAGGACCTCAAGGGCGTCATTGCCGGCACCCTGGTGGTCTTTGCCATCATCGGGGCCGCGCTTTACGCCCTGGTGGCCATCTTCGTCCGCAAGGGCAAGAACTGGGCCCGGATCCTGGGAACCGTGTTCGCGGCGCTCTCCGTCTTCGGCCTCTTCCAGGTGCCGAGCTTCGGAACGCTGGGAACCCTGATGGGCATCGCAGCCATCGTGCTGCTGTTCCTGCCGGCCGCAGCCCCTTACTTCCGCAAGCAGCAGCCGTTTGCCAACCCGTACGGCCAGCCCGGAAACCCTTACGGCCGCTAGCCTGACGGTCCGCCGGAAACCATTCCGGCCCTGACCAACATCAGCAACCACACCCAGAGGGCGTGGATCCCGGAGCCGCCTGATTGCTAGGCAGTCTGACCCGGGGTCTGCGCCCGCTGTGCGTGGTACGCCAGGATCTGGAGTTCGGTGGCCATGTCCACCTTGCGGAGGTTGACGTCGTCGGGCACCTGGAGCATCACGGGCGCAAAGCTGAGGATGCTGCGGACACCGGCAGCCACCACACGGTCGCACACGCCCTGTGCCACGGCTGCGGGCAGGGCAAGGACCACCATGTTGGCGCCCGTGCGCTGCAGCACGGGTTCGAGATCTGCGGCGTCGCTGACCCGCAGCCAGCCCACCTCGTTGCCCACCACCATCTGGTCGGCATCAAAAATGGCCACAACGTCGAACCCACGGGACTCGAAGCCGCCGTACCTGGCCAGCGCCTTGCCGAGGTTACCGGCGCCCACGATGGCCACCTTCCAGTCGTGGGTGAGGCCGAGCGCCGCGGCTATGTGGCGGCTGAGGTACTGGACCTCGTAGCCCACGCCCCTAGTGCCGTAGGAGCCCACGTGCGACAGGTCCTTGCGCAACGTGGCTGAGCTGACGCCGGATGCTTCCGCCAGCGACTCGGAGGAGACCCGCTCGACACCTTCGGCCAGAAGGGTGTTGAGCGCGCGCAGGTAAAGGGTGAGGCGGGCTACCGCGGCGGGCGGAATCTGCTTGGCAGCGACGGTCTTGCCATCCGCGGCGATCTTGCTTTCCTGCACGTCCGCCGCGTCCTGCGTGTCCGCCCCGTCAGGGGCGCCCTGGACAGCCTGGGGAGATGAATCCAGTGAACTCACTATCCCCTCCCTTGCGTCGCGTTGTGGTTCCACTCTAGAGCCCCGCGCCTGATGCCAACAAAGCCGATGCCATTGCCCGGAACCGCGGCCCTACTGCGCCATGGCGCGCTGCAGGACGCGCTGCAGCCGGGACTCGTCGATCTTCCAGAAATCGCGCTGGATACCGTCCACCAGCACCACCGGGATCTCCTCGGCATAGCGGTCACGCAACTCGGGATCGTCGTCGACCCGCTGTTCCGTCCACTCAAGTCCCAGGGAGGCAGTCACCCGCCCGACGGCGTCGCGCGCGTCCGCGCACAGGTGACAGTCGGTTTTGGTGATGAGGACAACCTGCGGTCTTGCCATGCATTAACCGTATCGCCCTTTGGGGGCGGACAGCGCGGCGCACAGGGCCGCGACAGTTGGGGCCTCCTGCATTGACTAGACTCGGGGACATGCCCGAGGAGAAGTACGTCGCTGTTGTCACGCAGCCGGTTGCGGCGCCGCAGACCGGCGAGGCGGCGTTCTTCGACGTGGACAACACCCTGATGAAGGGCGCCAGCCTGTTCCACGTGGCACGCAAAATGCACCAGCGCGGCGCATTCACGTTGACGCAGGCGGCAGGGTTCGCCTGGAAGCAGTTCAAGTTTGTGACGCGCGGCGAGAACATGGACGACGTCCATGCGGTACGCGATTCGGCGCTGAACCTGGCCGCCGGGATTACGGTGGAAGACGTCAAGGCCCTCGGCGAGGAAGTCTACGACGAGATGATCGCTTCCAGGATCTGGCCCGGAGCCAAGGCCCTGGCACAGCAGCACCTGCGCGTGGGCCGGCGGGTCTGGCTGGTGACGGCCACCCCCATTGAAGTGGCAACCGTCATCGCCACGCGGCTCGGCCTGACCGGCGCCCTGGGCACCGTGGGCGAGATCGCGGACGGGATGTACACCGGGCGGCTCGTGGGCGACATCCTGCACGGCTCCGCTAAAGCCGTGGCTGTCCAGGGGATCGCCGACGCCGAAGGACTGGACCTCAAGCGCTGCTGGGCGTACAGCGACTCCTACAACGACATCCCGCTGCTGACCCTCGTGGGCCACCCGGTGGCCATCAACCCGGATGCCCGGCTCCGCCGCCACGCCCGCGACAACAACTGGCCGGTCTACGACTTCCGCTCCGGCCGCCGCGCCGCCACGCTGGGCCTGAAGGCCGCCACCGCCGGAGGCGTTGTGTACGGCCTCTGGCGCGGCTTCTCCCGGATCCGCGGACCGCGGGCATAAGCTGCCGCACGCCCGCATCTGACTGCCGCACCCCCGCATCCAAGCAGCACGTCCCCCGCACAAAACAAAATGCCCGCTGCCGGGAAGGCAACGGGCATTTCACGCAGTTCGAAGTATCTCTACTTCTTATTGCGGCGCTGGTGGCGCGTCTTGCGAAGCAGCTTGCGGTGCTTCTTCTTGGCCATACGCTTGCGACGCTTCTTAATAACTGAACCCACGAAAGTTCCTCACAAACTAGATGCAGTACCTGTCTGCTGGAAAGGTCCGTGGACAGAGCTACAGACTGAAACAACCGACAGATTCTTACAATGACGTAAAACGTTCCTTAACAGGGTACCGCTTATCCGGGGCACCCACTGACAGTGCGGTTCAGGCGGTCTCGGAGTGGCCGTCCACAACAGCGCCTTTGAGGTACTGGTCGACGGCGCTTTCCGGCACCCGGTATGAACGGCCGAACCGCACTGCTGGCATTTCACCTGAGTGGACCAGCCTGTACACGGTCATTTTGGAGACGCGCATGACCTCGGCCACTTCGGCCACGGTCAGGAACTTCGCGTTTGAGAAGTTCTGTTCTGCGGACATTTCCCTATTCCTTTGCTGACGGATGGACAACATGACCCCAGGTTTATGCCATTGCGGTGTGCCGATGCTGAGCCATCCACCAACCATGTGCTAGATACTCTAGAGGTTCATGTGGCTATTGTGAAAGTCATCGCGGGTAATCATTTCGCCGTGCGGCGCTTGCGGGCCGAGGACGCGAGCTGGTCCAGGACCGACACCGAGACGTCCCATTCCATGCACGCATCGGTGACGCTCTGGCCGTAGACGAGTTCCGAATGTCCGGCGGCATGTTCGGCGACATCCAGGTTCTGCGCGCCGCCCACCAGGAAGCTCTCCAGCATGACGCCGGCGATGGCATCGGCGGAGCGTCCACCATCCTCCAGCTGCGCACCGATTTCCAGCGCGACTTCGGCCTGGCGGTGGTGGCTCTTGCCGCTGTTGGCGTGGCTGGCGTCCACAATCAGCCGCGGGTTCAGGCCCTTGCCGGCGAGCTTTGCCGAGGCGCCTTCGACGTCGGAAGCCGAGTAGTTGGGCCCCTTGCGTCCGCCGCGGAGGATGACGTGGGTGTCCGGGTTGCCGGCGGTGGCCACCAGCGCTGCCCGGCCGTCGCCATCAATTCCCAGGAACGCCTGCGCGGCACCGGCGGCGCCGCAGGCGTCGACGGCAACCTGGAGGTCGCCGTCGGTCCCGTTCTTGAAGCCGATCGGCATGGACAGCCCGGAGGCGAGCTGCCGGTGGATCTGGCTTTCGGTGGTGCGTGCACCGATGGCGCCCCAGGAAATCAGGTCCGCCATGTACTGCGGGCTGATGGGTTCCAGGAACTCGGTGGCGGTGGGAAGGCCCAGTGCGGTGACCTGCTGCAGGAAGCGCCGGGCGGTCCGGAGGCCGGTGGCCATGTCGTGGCTGCCGTCCAGCCGCGGGTCGTTGATGAGGCCCTTCCAGCCAACCGTGGTCCGCGGCTTTTCGAAGTAGGCCCGCATCACGATCAGCAGGTCTTCCTTGTGCTTCTCGGCCTGGCTCACCAGCCGGCGGGCGTATTCCAGGCCGGCCTTGGGGTCGTGGATGGAGCAGGGGCCCACGATGACCAGGAGGCGGTCGTCCACGCCGTCCATGATGGCGCGGACTTCATCGCGTCCGCGTTCGACGACGTCAGTCACCCGGGCGTCCAGGGGCAGCTCGGCGATGAGCTCCTGGGGCGTGGGGAGCGCGGTGAATTCGCTGACGCGCAGGTTTGACGTGGATTTTGCGGCCGGTGTGGCTGTGGCGGCTGTTGCGGTGCTCATGTTTGGGTCCTGTTCCGGGAGTGGAAGCGGGCCCAAATCAGAACCCGCCGGGAAATGGCGAAGGGCAGAGAATGATCTTTGCCCTGTTGGCTCTGAAGGAAAGTTGGATGCGTGTCAGTTAGACGCGGGCCCCTCCAGAGCCAACGAAAAATACGCATACCAACGGTTAGTCATAGCCAAGACCATAACCGCATGCCGCGGTTACCGCAAAATCGTGCCCGTCACACGGTCAGCCGGCGAGCTTGCGCAGGAACTGCAGCTGCTTGATCCAGTGGTACTCCTGGCCGCCTTCGTGGTTGTTGAACCGGTAGACCTCGATGTCCTTGGCGGCCCCCGTGCCTGAGGCGTCTGCCGTGCCCGAGCCGTAGGCATTGAAGCTGGCGAAGACCGTCGACGGCGGGCAGATGTCGTCCATCTGCGCGGCCGAGTACAGCGCCGGGGCCGTGGCGGACCGGGCCAGGTTGACGCCGTCGAAATAGTTCAGGACCGAGAGCATGTGCTCGTACCGGTCCCGGTGCCGGCCCAGGAAAGCAGCGATCTCCGGGTAGGGCCCGCGGGGCGTGATGTCGATCGCGCGGGGGAAGTCCTGCAGGAACGGGACGTCCGGCAGCGCGGCGATGACGCCGTCGAGCCGTCCTGCCACGAGTCCGGCGACGGCCACCACGATGCCGCCGCCCTGGCTGACGCCGGCGATGACCACCCGCGAGGAGTCCACCTCCGGGTGGGACTGGGCGGCCTCGACGGCGCGGAAGGCGTCAACGTAGACGCGGCGGTAGTAGTAGTCCTCGCGGCTGCCCGCTCCCCTGGTCATGAGCCCGGCGTGGGCCACCTCGCCCGCGGAGGGATGCGGATCCGCCGTCTCCCCCAGAGTCCCGCCGTAGCCCTGGCCGCGGGTGTCCATGATGAAGTGCGCGTAGCCCGCCTGGGCCCATTTGGTGTCCTGGTTGACCAGCCCGCGGCCGCCGGAGTATCCGATGTACTGCACAACGACGGGCAGCCGGCTTCCTGCCGGACGGTTCGCCGGGAGGTGCAGCCAGCCCTTGATGGGAGCCCCGCCGTACCCGGCGAACGTCACGTCGAACGTGTCGATGACCGTCAGGTAGTTCTCCACGGGCTCGAACGTGGCGTTGAGCGGAAAAGTCCGGGCCTCGTCGATGGTGGCGTCCCAGAACGCCTGGAAGTCGTCCGGCGTAGTGACTGCTGAGGTGTAGCCGCGTAGCTGGGCAAGGGGTAGGTCAAAAAGCGGCATGGTGCTGAAGGTCCTGTCAGGTCTGGTTTGGCGGGAAGGCTCCTGGAACTTTCGGTGATCCTATGTCATGCGGACGCCCCCGCCGGGCTAAAGGACGCCAGGTTCAGAACTGTTGCCTGAAGCGGCTCCAGGTGAAGCTCCTGAACGGCGTTCTCGCAGCGGATGCGCACGATCCTGGCCTTCGGCGAGGTCAGGGTGGCGCCGGCCAGCCGGCCGTCCTTCCACTCCAGGTCCACCTCCACGCCCGGGCGGGCCCGCAGCCGGTGCGCGGCGCCGTCGGGCAGTTCCCGCGGCAAGGCCGGCAGCAGTTCGATCTCGGGCACACCGCCGGAGGTGCGGTGGCTCTGCAGCAGGCATTCAGCCAGGCCGGCCACAAAGCCGAGGTTGCCGTCGATCTGGAACGGCGGGTGTGCCCCGAACAGGTTGGGATACAGTCCGCCGCTTTGGCCGCCACGGTCTGTGGCCATGTCCCGGAAGTACAGCCGGAGGAGGTCGCTGACCTTTCCAGGCTGGCGGAGGCGGGCCCGGAGCAGGATTTTCCACGTGAGCGACCAGCCGGTGGATTCGTCGCCGCGGCCGTCCAGGCTGGCGCTCACTGCGGCTTCGAGTTCCGGCGTGAGGCGCGCATCGCCGGGGTACGCGAGGTAGAGATGGCTGACGTGGCGGTGCGTCGGCTCCCACTCCTCCGGGTCTGCCAGCCACTCGCGGAGCCTGCCATTCCGGCCAGCTGTTGACTCCGGGAGGCGCGGAAGGGCCGCCTGGGCCTCGGCCACCACCGGGTCCGTTTCCAGTCCCAGCTCCCCGGCGAGGGAGCCCAGCATCAGGAACACGTCGCGGATCAGGGTCAGGTCCATGGTGGACGATTCGGCGGCGGCGGCCCGGCTGGTGCCTCCACCGGGGTGCGGTGCCGTGAAACTGTTTTCCGGCGACGTCGACGGGCTGGTTCCCAGCGTTCCGTCCGGGAACTCCACCAGCAGGTCGAGGGCAAATTCGGCCGCGCCGCGGATGGCGGGCCAGGCAGTGTCGCGGGCGAAGCTTCCTGCGGACTCCGTGTCGTCCGTGCCGAACTGGAGATGCTCCCACAGGTGGCGGACCAGCCACAGCCCGGCCACCGGCCAGAAAGACCATTCCGGCGAGTGCGTACCGTGGCCCACGGGCTTGCTGTAACCCCAGATGTCCGAGTTGTGGTGCACGGCCCAGCCGCGGGCGCCGTAATACTCCCGGGCGGTGGCCGCACCGGTTTCCTGCAGGGCCCCGATGAGCGCGAACAGGGGCCTGGCGCACTCGGCCAGGCCGGTGGGCTCGGCTCCCCAGTAATTCATTTGCAGGTTGATGTTGGTGGTGAAGTTGGAGCTCCACGGGGCCTGCAGCTGGTCGTTCCAGATGCCCTGCAGGTTGGCCGGCGTCCCGGGCCAGGCGCTTCCTTCGCGGGAGCCCGGCGCCCCGGTCCGCGAGCTGGAAATCAGCAGGTAGCGCCCGTAGTTGAAGAGCAGGGCTGCCAGTCCAGGGTCGGCGGCGAGCGGCCCGTCCGGATGGGTGTTGGCCGTCTCCAGGCGGTGCGCGGTGTTGGTGCCCTGCCATGCCGGCGTATCAACGGTGATGCTGCAGCTGTCGTAGAGCTCTGCGTGGCTCTGTTCGTGGCGCGCGATGAGTGCCTCCCGCCCGGCGGCCCTGGCGGTGGCCAGGGTTCCGCGGGCGGCGGCGGCTGCCTCGGCCGCTGTTCCCTCGGGCTGGCGGCCCGGGCCGCGGAAGGTGGTCTCCGTGGTGACATACAGGACGGCGCGGCGGACGCCCGTGGCGGCCAGGCCGCCGTCGTCCGCGTCCGCGTCGGTGCCGTTATGCTCCCAAGCCGCCGCGACGGCGCCCTGCAGGCTGAGGGAATCGTCGTCGGAATACTCCACCGCGCCGCCGTCGTGGGACGGTGGCACATCGCTGGGAAGCTTCAGTTCAAGGACGGCCGACGACGGGCCGGACGCAGGTGCACCGGTGCGGCGGAGGATGCGCAACTGCGAGTCGAGGCGGAGGGCGAGGTCAAAGCCCTGTGGCGCGTCGGTCTGCACCGAAATCACCAGGACCGAAGGCCCGTGGGACGCGAAGGCCTCCACGCTGACCGTGTGGCCGTCCACCTCATAGCGGGTGGAATTGACGGCGCGGGCGAGGTCAAGGGAACGGCTGTAGGCGGGGGTCCCGTCGGCTGCAGGGCCCGCACCTGATGAACCGCCGGAGAGGCCAATGGTGAGGAAGAGGTCCGCGAACGGCAGGTAGGACTGCGAATGCCGGTGCTGCAGTTCCTTGAGCGTCTCGTGGGCCGCTGCATAGTCGCCGTCGCGGATCTGGCGCCGGGATTCGGCGAGGATGGCGTCCGCCCGTTCGCGGCTGAAGTGTGGTTCGAGGTCCTGGCTGTGCGGCGAACCGGACCAGGCAGAGCCGTCGTTGAGCTGGAAGCGGTGCTCGCGCGCCGGACTTCCCGGGAGCGCAGGACCGCCGAAAACCATGGCTCCCAGCCGCCCGTTTCCCAGCGGCAGGGCCTCGAGCCAGTCGGAGGCAGGGGCATCGTAGACGAGGGTATGTTCTGTGCGCACGGGATTAGATCCTAGGGGAATACATCGGGTGAAAACAGGGGTTTCGGGAAGCGATTTCCCGCCGCCGTTCCAAGGCCCCGCGCGAACGTACACTTGGCGCCCCGCCCCACAGCGCGAACGTACACTTGGCGCCTCGCCCAACGCGCGAACATACACTTGGCGCCCCTCGATGAGGGCGCCAAGTGTACGTTCGCGCCAAACGGAGCGGGGTCCAAAACCTACAGCCGCGAGAGCTCCGGCGTGAAGCTCTGCAGCCCGTGCGAACCAACCACCAGGCTTCGCAGTTCCGTGAGGCCTCCGGTGACCTGGCCAGCGGCGCGGGCCTGGACCAGGACGTTGCCGAGGGCGGTGGCTTCCACCGGACCGGCGATGACCCGCTTGCCGGTGGCGTCGGCCGTGAGCTGGCACAGCAGCCTGTTCTGCGAGCCGCCGCCCACCACGTGGACCACGTCCACGGTGCGGTCGGCGAGGCGTTCGGCGTCGCGGATGGTGCGGGCGTAGCCGGTGGCCAGGCTGTCCATGATGCAGCGGGTGATCGCCGCAGGGTCATCCGGCAGGACGTCCCCGGTGCGGCGGACGGCGGCGCGGATGCGGTCCGGCATGTTGTCCGGGGCGATGAAGTAGGAATCGTCCGGATTGATCTGCGGCCCGCCCGGGGGCAGCGCCGCAGCTGCCGTGAGCAGCGCGGTCAGTTCCGGGGTGAACCCTTCCGCAGCCCAGGTCCGCTGGCATTCGCTGAGCAGCCAGAGCCCGCCCATGTTGCGCAGGTAGCGGATGGTGCCGTCCACGCCGCGTTCGTTGGTGAAGTTCGCTTCCCGGCTGGCCTCGGTGAGGACCGGATGCTTCAGTTCCAGGCCCACCAGGGACCAGGTTCCGGAGGAGATGTAGGCGAAGTTCTCCTCCTGGGCTGGGACGGCGGCGACGGCGGACGCGGTGTCGTGCGAGCCGACGGCCACCACCTTGGTGCCGGCCGGCAGGCCAACCCGGGACGCGATCTCGGGCAGCAGCGTGCCGACGGTTTCGCCGGGCTGCACCAGCGGCGGGAACAGCTTTTTGGGCAGCCCGAGGGCGGTGAGGAACTCGGTGGCCCACTCCCCGGCGACGGCGTCGAACAGGCCGGTGGTGGAGGCGTTGGTCGCCTCGGTCCGGCGCTGCCCGGTCAGGAGGAACGCGATCAGGTCCGGGATGAGCAGCGCCTGCATACCGTCCAGGTCCGGCTCGGTGGCCAGCTGGTACAGGGTGTTGAACTGCAGGAACTGCAGGCCGGTGGTGCCGTAGAGCCGGGCCGGGTCCAGTTTCTGGTGTACGGGTGCGACGGCGGCACGGCTGCGGTCATCGCGGTAGCTGTAAGGCTGGGCGATCAGTTCACCGGCCTTGTTGACCAGGCCGTAGTCCACGGCCCAGGTATCGATGCCGATGCTGGTGATGGTTTCGTCCTGCACGGCCGCCACGGTGGCGGCGGCCGCGAGGCCCTTGAGCACCTCGGCGAACAGGGCGTCGAAATCCCAGCGGAGGCCGCCGTCGATCTCCACCACACCGTTGGGGAACCGGTGCACCACTTCCAGCTCGACGCTTCCGGCCGCGGCGGTACCGCCGTCGAGGACCCTGCCGAGAATGACCCGGCCGGAGGAGGCGCCGATGTCGACTGCGGCGAACACCGCCCCGGCGGTGGCCGGGGCGGTGTTCTGTGCTGCTGGGTCGGTCATCGGAGGAAGGCTGCTGCCACACCGGCGTCCACGGGGATGTGGAGTCCGGTGGTGTGGGACAGCTCGGCGCTGGTCAGGACCGCGGCGGCGTTGGCCACGTGCTCGGGCAGGACTTCGCGCTTGAGCAGCGTGCGCTGGGCGTAGTACTTGCCCAGTTCCTGCTCGTCCACGCCGTAGACCGCGGCGCGCTTGGCGCCCCAGCCGCCGGCGAAGATCCCGGAGCCGCGGACCACGCCGTCGGGGTTGATGCCGTTGACGCGGATGCCGTATTCGCCCAGTTCGGCCGCGAGGAGCCGGACCTGGTGGGCCTGGTCTGCCTTGGTGGCGGAGTAGGCGATGTTGTTCGGGCCGGCGAAGACCGAGTTCTTGGAGGAGATGTAGATGACGTCCCCGCCCATGTCCTGGGCGATCATGACCCTGGCCGCGGCCTTGGCCACCAGGAAGGAGCCCTTGGCCATGACGTTGTGCTGCAGGTCCCAGTCCTTCTCCGTGGTCTCCAGCAGCGGCTTGGAGATGGACAGGCCGGCGTTGTTGACCACGAGGTCCAGTCCGCCGAACGCGAGTACCGCGGCGTCGATGGCTGCGATGACCTGGGCTTCGTCGGTGACGTCGGCCTGGACGCCGATGGCGACGTCGGAGCCGCCGAGCTCCTCGGCGACAACCTGGGCGTTCTCGAGGTTCAGGTCGGCGATGACCACGCAGGCGCCTTCCGCGGCGAGGCGGGTGGCGATGGCCTTGCCGATGCCCGACGCAGCGCCGGTCACCAGCGCGATGCGGGTGGCGTGCGACTTGGGCTTGGGCAGGCGTGCCAGCTTGGCTTCCTCGAGGGACCAGTACTCGATCCGGAACTTCTCGGATTCCTCGATCGGGGCGTACGTGGAGATCGCCTCGGCACCGCGCATGACGTTGATGGCGTTGATGTAGAACTCGCCGGCGACACGGGCGGTCTGCTTGTTCGCACCGAAGGAGAACATGCCCACGCCCGGAACCAGCACGATGGCCGGGTCCGCGCCTCGCAGTGCCGGGGACGCCTCGGTGGTTGAGCTTGCCGAAACCGCGTGGCGGTCGTAGTAGGCCTGGTAGTCCTCGCGGTAGGCGGTGTGGAGTTCCTGCAGACGGGCGATGGAGTCCTCGATCGAGGCGTCGGCCGGCAGGTCCAGGATCAGCGGCTTGACCTTGGTGCGCAGGAAGTGGTCCGGGCAGGACGTGCCCAGCGCGCCCAGGCGGGGGTGCTCGGCGGCTTCCAGGAAGTCAAGGACGACGGCGTCATCACTGAAGTGCCCCAGCTGCGGCTTGTCAGTGGACGCCAGGCCGCGGATCACCGGAGCGAGCGCGGCGGCCTTGGCCTTCCGCTCGGCCTCCGGCAGCGCGCCGAAGCCGGGCAGCTTCGGGCCGAAGGGTTCGGCCTTGCCGTTTTCGCGGAGGTACTTCTCGGCCTCGTCGATGATCCACAGCGAGTTCTGCTCGGCTTCTTCGGACGTCTCGCCCCAGGCGGTGATACCGTGGCCGCCCAGGATGGTGCCGATGGCCTGCGGGTTGGCGTCCTTGATCGCGGCGATGTCCAGGCCCAGCTGGAAACCGGGCCGGCGCCAGGGCACCCAGACCACCTTGTTGCCGAAGATCTTGCTGGTCAGGGCCTCGCCGTCCACCGCGGTGGCAATGGCGATCCCGGAGTCCGGGTGCAGGTGGTCCACGTGGGCGGCATCCACCAGGCCGTGCATGGCGGTATCGATCGACGGCGCGGCGCCGCCCTTCCCGTGCAGGCAGTAATCAAAAGCGGCCACCATCTCATCTTCGCGTTCAACGCCCGGGTAGACGTTCTTCAGGGCGTTCAGCCGGTCCAGGCGCAGCACCGCAAGGTTCCCCGCCTTCAGCGTGCCGAGGTCCCCGCCGGAGCCCTTGACCCACAAAAGCTGGACGTCCTCGCCCGTGACCGGGTCCTTCTCCGTGCCCTTGGCCGAGGTGTTGCCGCCGGCGAAGTTGGTGTTCCGCTTGTCCGCGCCTAGGCGGTTGGAGCGGGAAATCAGGTCTTCAACAGTCTTGTTAGTCATGCTCTTATGCGCCCCATCCGGCTTGCTGGCCGCCGACGCGGTCCTCGTTGATCTGTTTCTGGTAACCGCTGGCCTTGAACGCGGCCATCGGGTCCGCGGGCAGGCCGCGGGATTCACGCCAGTCGGCCAGGATGGGCCGGACGTCGGTGTAGAAGGCGTCGTTGAACACGCCGTTGGCGGCCAGGACGTCGCCGGAACGCTGGGCTTCGGTCAGCGCAGCGGTGTCGATCAGCATGGCGCGTGCCGTCATTTCCTGGACGTTCAGGACCGAGCGGATCTGGCCCGGGATCTTCTCCTCCAGGTTGTGGCACTGGTCCAGCATGAGGGCCACGCCGGAGTCCTTGCCGAAGCCGCCGCCGCGGATGACCTCGTGCATGATGCGGAACAGCTGGAACGGATCGGCCGCGCCCACGATCAGGTCATCGTCCGCGTAGAAGCGGGAGTTGAAGTCAAAGGATCCGAGCTTGCCCAGGCGCAGCAGCTGCATCACGATGAACTCGATGTTGGTGCCCGGTGCGTGGTGGCCGGTGTCCAGGCAGACCATGGCCTTCTCGCCCAGGGCGAGGGTCTGGGCGTAGGAGGTGCCCCAGTCCGGAACATCGGTGTGGTAGAAAGCCGGCTCGAAGAACTTGTATTCGAGGACCAGGCGCTGCTCGTCCCCCAGCGCTGCGTAAATCTCCTGCAGCGATTCGGCGAGGCGGTCCTGGCGTCCGCGCATGTCATCCTGGCCCGGGTAGTTCGTCCCGTCCGCCAGCCAGACCTTCAGGTCCTTCGAACCCGTGGCGTGCATGATTTCGATGCAGTCCAGGTGGTGTGCGATCGCCCGGCGACGCACCGTCTCGTTGGAGGACGTCAGCGAACCGAACTTGTACTCGTCATCCTGGAAGGTATTGGAGTTGATCGTGCCGAGGCCCACGCCCAGGCCCGCCGCATATTCCTTCAGGGCGGCGTAGTCGTCCACCTTGTCCCACGGAATATGCAGGGCAACGGTGGGGGCCAGGCCGGTCAGCTCGTGCACCTTCGCGGCGTCAGCGATCTTCTCCTGCACTGTCCGAGGGGTACCCGGGGTGCCAAACACCTTAAAACGCGTGCCTGAATTTCCATAAGCCCACGAAGGGACCTCGATGGCAAGCTCCCCGAGCCTGCCCAGCGCCGTTGCTACGTCATTCATGATGGGTTCTTTCCGGTCTTTGTTACTGCGGTATGGGTGGTGTTGCTGCGGCCCCGCTGCTGGAGCCGGTCAGTCTCAGCGGGCGGTGGACTCCGCCGCCGCCAGCTGGTCGTCAAGGTTGAAGACTTCCTCAAGGACCTGGAACCCTTCGTCGGGTGCCTGGTCCGGGTTGTTGAACAGGGTGGCCATCTCGGCCTGCCAGCGGGCGTTGACCTCGGTCAGCGCCGTCCGCGCACGCACGGCGTCGAAATCGTCGCATTCGACATAGCCCACCAGGAGCCCGTCCTCGCCCATGAACAGCGAGTAGTTGGTCCAGCCGGCGTCCTGCAACGCACGGAGCATCTCCGGCCACACCGCAGCGTGGCGCCGCTTGTATTCTTCGATCAGCCCTGGCTGGACCGAGGAGCGGAAACACACCCTCATCTGCGACTCTCCTGAACTTTCCAAACTTTGAATCGTTTCATTGTTACGATTCAAAGTACTCTTGAAGTCAAGTAGGTGTCAAGCAAATTCCCAACCACAATCCGGAACTGCGGAAAAGTGCTTCACACGGCATATAAGCCATGGAGAATAATGAATCGCTCAGCAAGCATCAAGGACGTCGCCAACCACGCCAGCGTGGCCGTGGGCACGGTCTCCAATGTCCTGAACTATCCGGACCGGGTGTCCCAGCGGACCAAGGAGCGGGTGCTGCGGGCCATCGATGAGCTGGGCTTCGTCCGCAACGATGCCGCCCGACAGCTGCGCGCCGGCCAGAGCCGGACCATCGGGCTGATTGTCCTCGACGTGGGCAACCCGTTCTTTACGTCAGTGGTGCGGGCCGCCGAAGACGCCGCGGCCCTCCAGGGCAGCGCCGTGCTGCTGGGCGACAGCGGCCACAACGCCAGCCGCGAATCAAACTACATCGACCTGTTCCAGGAACAGCGCGTGCAGGGACTCCTCATCTCCCCCGTGGGCGACATCACCGAGCGGCTGGATCTTCTCCGTGAGCGCGGCGTGCCCACCGTCCTGGTGGACCGGCTGGCCGACGAGAGCAAATACAGTTCCGTGTCGGTGGACGACGACGCCGGCGGTTACCTGGCTGCCCGGCACCTGCTGGACACCGGCCGCCGTCGGCTCGCCTTTGTGGGAGGCCCCACGTCCATCCGCCAGGTGGCGGACCGCCTGCAGGGCGCGCAACGCGCCGTAAAGGAGGAACCCGACGCCACCCTGGAGGTCCTTGATTCGGACGGACAGACGGTGCTGGCCGGCCGGAGCGTGGGCAACATGCTGGTGGAGCGCGGGGAGCTGCCGGACGGCATCTTCTGCGCCAACGACCTCCTGGCACTGGGTGTTATGCAGTCGCTGACTATGACGCATACGCTGAGAATTCCCGAAGACATTGCCCTGATTGGCTACGACGACATCGATTTTGCCGTCTCCGCCGTGGTGCCGCTTTCCTCCATCCGCCAGCCCACCGAAGCGTTGGGGCGCACCGCCATTGAACTTCTGGCAGAAGAAGTGGAGTCCGAGAATCCGCGGCACCGCGCCGTGGTGTTTACCCCGGAACTGGTGGTACGCCAAAGCACCGGCCCGGCGAAGGGATCCTCCGCCGGCTAGGGGTTCAACTTCGAGCAGTTCTGGAGAAGCCGCCGTGACGCACGGACGCTAGCGTGGTTCCCACCGGACCACGACGTAAGGAACCGAAATGACAGAGAAGACAGCCAACAGCACCAAGTCCTACGAGGGATTCGATGCGGAAGAACGCGCCGCAATGAAGGAACGGGCGCAGGAGCTCAAGTCCGCGTCGCGAAAGGGTACCGGCGCCGCCAAACCGGATGGTGAAAGCGATGTGCTCGGTAAGATCGCCGAGATGTCGGACTCAGACCGCGCCATCGCCGAGCGGCTGCACGCCATCATCAAGGAAAACGCGCCGGAGCTCGCGCCGAAGACCTGGTACGGGATGCCTGCCTACGCCAAGGACGGCAAGGTGGTCTGTTTCTTCCAGCCCGCCGACAAATTTAAGGCTCGCTATCCGACGCTGGGTTTCAGCGACCCCGCGAACCTCGACGACGGCAACATGTGGCCCACCTCCTACGCCCTGACGAAACTCACCGCCGCCAATGAGGCGAAAGTCATTGAGCTCGTGAAGAAGGCAGTCAGCTAGCCGCCTGGCTTTCCTGGACGGGGCGCCCGGGCTCCCACGTATTCGTCCCCTTGCCAGTTCGTGCCAACGGTGGGACTCTGCTGGAAGAGCGAGAGGCCCGGGAGTCCAATGGCACAAAGCACCGAGATCGACGGCGTTGCAATCGACGAGCTACAGACATCGTTTCGGGGCGACCTCGTCCGCCCGGATGACGCCGGCTACGACCAGCATCGCAAGGTGTGGAACGGATCGATTGACCGCCGTCCGGCACTGATTGCCCGCTGCACCGGCGTCGCAGATATTCGCGCCGCCCTCCGCTTTGCCCGCGCGCAGGACCAGCTCGTCGCCGTGCGGGCCGGCGGACACAGCTTTCCCGGATTGTCCGTGTGCGACGGCGGCATGGTCATCGATCTCGGACCGATGAAAGGGATCCGGGTGGATCCCGAGGCGCGCACGGTGCGTGTCCAGGCCGGAGTACTGCTCGGTGAGCTCGATCGCGAGACGCAGGAGTTCGGTCTCGCCGTTCCGTCCGGAATCGTCACCCATACCGGGCTGGCAGGCCTCACGCTGGGCGGCGGCATCGGCTGGGTCATGCGCAAGTACGGGCTCACGATCGACCAGCTGCTGTCCGTCGACGTGGTCACTGCCGACGGCGAACTGGTTAGGGCCAGTGAAGACCAGAACGCCGACCTCTTCTGGGGAGTGCGGGGCGGTGGCGGGAACTTCGGCATCGTCACCGACTTCGAGTTCCGGCTCTGCCCTCTGGGCCCCTATGTGATGGCCGGTCCGGTCTTCTGGGCGATGGAAGATGCCCCCGAGGTGCTGCGGTTTTACCGGGACTGGATCGCGGACTGCCCGGACGAGCTGATGACCATCGCCGTGCAGCGGAGGGCACCGGCGTTGCCGATTGTCCCGCCCGAGCTGGTGGGCAAGCGCGTCCTTGCCATCACGGCCTGTTACGCCGGACCGGTCGAGGAGGGCGAACGGGTCCTGCGGCCGCTCAAGGAATTCGGTTCGCCCGTGCTGGACTTTTGCCGGCCAAAGCTGTTCCTGGAGCATCAGCGGACGTTCGATCCGTCCTTCCCGCACGGCTGGCATTATTACGTCAGGTCCTGTGACGTGGCGGCCCTGAGCGACGACGTCATCGACATCGTGGCCGAGCACGGCAGCCGCATCACCTCGCCGGTCACCAGCATCGCCCTGTGGCAGATGGGCGGCGCTGTGGGGCGGATCGACGATGGTGCCACGGCCTTCAATGGCCGCCAGGCCGGGTTCACGTTCAACATCAACGGCAACAGCAAGACCGCCGAGGGCTTCGACGCCGAGCGGCAATGGGCTCGTGACTACTGGTCTGCCCTCGCGCCCCACCACACCAGCGTGTACGTAAACTTCCTGATGGAAGAGGGCGAGGAGCGGGTCAGGCAGGCCTACGGTGCCGTTAAGTACGACCGGCTCAAAGCACTCAAGAACAAGTACGACCCCACGAACTTCTTCACCCTGAACCAGAACATCAAGCCGGGCTGACCGCTACTTCGCGGTCAGCTCCGCATAGAGCTTCTGCACCCGGGCCCTGATGTCGTCCCGGACCAGGTGCATGCGTTCCATGCCCTCAATCCCCCGTTCGGAGGGTTCATCCGTTTCCCAGACCTCGAAGCGGGTGCCGCCGCGCGGTTCGAGCTTCGCCTCGGTGCCCAGGACGATGACGGCGTCCACGGCGTTCAGGACCTCGTCGGTGACGGGCTTGGGGTGTTCGCCGCCGATGTCGATGCCCAGTTCGGCCAGGGACTCCACGGCCTGGGGGTTGAGGGCGCTTCCCGGCTTGGTGCCTGCGGAGTAGACCCTGACCGTTCCACCGGCCAGCTGGCTCATGAGCCCGGCCGCGAGCTGGGATTTGCCGCCGTTTTTGCTGCAGACGAAGAGCACAGACGGTGCGTTGGAGGTGCTGCCGGTTTCCTGGGACATCAGAGTGCTTTCTTTTGTGCGGCTGTTCAGTTGCTGCCGGATCGTCCGTGGGACAGCCCGGTGGGGAAGCCTACCAGCACCGGCTCCGGAGCGGAGCAGCAGCCGGCCTCCGCCGGGGCAACGGCAGATGCGGGGACGTCGCAGCTGGTGCCGGCGTCGGTGGAGCAGACCCCGGTCTCAGGGAGTTCGAGGTGGACGGTATCGGCTGATTCCTGGTCGCCGCCGATGGCTGCCACGACGGAGCGGACCTGTTCGTAGCCGGTGGCCAGCAGGAAAGTCGGGGCACGGCCGTAGGACTTCATGCCCACGATATAGAAATCCTTGTCCGGGTGGGCCAGGACTTTCGCGCCGTGCGGCGGGACGGTGCCGCAGGAGTGGAATTCGGGGTCGATCAGCGGGCCGAGTTCCACCGGCGCTTCGACGGCCGGGTCCAGGTTGAGTCGGAGTTCGCGCAGGATCTCCAGGTCGGGCCGGAAACCCGTGCAGGGCACCACGACGTCGGCGTCCAGTGTGCGGCCGTCCACCGCTTCGACCGTGACGCCGGAATCCAATGCCTTGAGCGAAGCAATCCCGAAGCCGGTGTGCAGTTCGATGGTTCCGGCCTCCACGAGGCGGCGGACCCTGCCGCCGAGCTGGCCCCGTGCGGGAAGTCCGTCGGCGTCGCCGCCACCGTAGACCTTCTCCGCAGACGCACCGCGGACCGCCCACAGGATCCGGGTGTCCGGCTGGTCCTTGGCAAGGTCGGCGAGGCTGATCAGGGTGTTGGCGGCGGAGTGGCCCGCGCCGACCACCAGGACCCGGCGGCCGGCGAAGGCTGCCCGGTCCCGGCCGGTAACGTCGGGAAGCGGCGCGGAGATCCGTTCAGCTGCTGCTTCCTCGCCGATGGCGGGCAGGCCGGAGGTGCCCAGCGGGTTTCGGCGGGACCAGGTGCCCGAGGCGTCGATGACCGCAGCGACAGTGTGGTCGCGTGTTTCGCCGTCCTGATGTTCGACGCGGACGACGAAGGGCGTGGTGTCCCGGTTCCGGACGTGGGTCTTGTCCAGGCCCTCCCGGGTCACGGCGATCACGCGGGCGCCGGTCTGCAGCCGGGTCGCGATCTCTGGAAGTGCGGCCAACGGCGCCAGGTAGTTGTCGATGAGTTCCCCGCCGTACGGAAGGGCGGTGGGCCGTGGCGGCTCCCAGCCGGTGGCTGAGAGCAGGCGGACGGCGGCGGCGTCGAGGTTGAACTGCCATGGTGAGAACAGCCGGATGTGGCGCCATTGCTCAATGGCCGCACCCGCCGTCGAGCCAGCTTCGAAGATCAGAGGCTCGAGGCCACGCTCAAGCAGGTGCGCTGCGGCTGCCAGGCCAACAGGCCCGGCGCCGATAACGGCGACGGGAAGGTTCTTCGCCGAATCCATAGTTCTCCTTTGTTCCATCTGTAGGTCTGGCAGTTCGGGCAGGGCGGGGTGGCTAGCAGCAGCCCTGCTCGTCGTCGCAGCAGCCATCGCCGCAGCATCCGGTGTTCATTCAGCTCACCTCCTTCCCGATGGGGCTACTTGGTCGGGTTGACCGAAGGGATGAGGGAGGCGATCAGGTCCTCGATGCGGGTCTTGAGCTGGTCGCGGATGGGGCGGACGGCGTCCACGCCCTGGCCGGCCGGATCCTCGAGGACCCAGTCCTCATAGCGCTTGCCGGGGAAGTACGGGCATTCGTCGCCGCAGCCCATGGTGATCACCACGTCCGATTCCTTCACGGCCTCGGTGGTGAGGACTTTGGGGATCTCGGCGGACATATCGATGCCGAGCTCGGCCATCGCCTCGACGGCGGCCGGGTTGATCTTGTCGGCAGGCTGGGACCCGGCGGAGCGGACATCGATGTCACCCCTGGAGAGCGTGGTCAGGAAGGCGGCCGCCATCTGGGAGCGCCCGGCGTTGTGGACGCAAACGAACAGGACGGAGGGCTTCTTGGCCATGTCGGTGCTCACGTGGTTTCTCCTGGAATCAGTCTGGTGACGGAATGGGGCCCACGCGGGGCCCCAAATATTGATAATGATCGATACACAGAGTATCGGACTAAAGATTGATGATTGTCAATATTCCGTCACGTCCATGACGTGTCAATTTTGCCGGGGTTGATTCTTCGATCAAGCTGTTGCCATGCCCTCAAAACAGCCACCCCTGTGGCGTCGTGCCGTCGCGGAACTTCTCGGCACCTGCCTGCTCGTAGCCATCGTCGTCGGCTCCGGAATCGCCGCGCAGCAGCTCTCACCGAACGACGTCGGCCTGCAGCTCCTGCAGAACAGCACCGCCACGGTGCTTGGCCTGACGGTCTTGATCCTCGTGTTCGGGCCCGTCAGTGGCGCGCACTTCAACCCCGTGGTCTCGCTTGTCGACTGGGTTCTGGGCCGGCGGAGCGGTTCCGGACTGACCCTGCCGGAGTTCGGCACTTACGTGGCGGCGCAGACCGTGGGTGCAATCTGCGGGAGCGTCCTGGCCAACGCAATGTTTGAGATAGGCACCTCCATCTCCGCAAAAGACCGCGCCACCACCGGACACCTCCTCGGCGAGGTGGTCGCGACCGCTGGCCTCGTCCTGCTGATCTTCGCCCTGGCCGCCACCAAACGCGGTGTCCTCGCAGCCCCGGCGGTGGGCGCCTACATTGGCGCCGCATACTGGTTCACGTCTTCGACGTCGTTCGCGAACCCGGCCGTGACCGTCGGCCGCATCTTCAGCGACAGCTTCGCCGGCATTGCGCCGGCATCGGTTCCCGGCTTCGTGGCGGCGCAGCTTGTTGGCGCCGCCGTCGGCCTTGGCCTCCTCCTCATCCTGTTCCCTTCCGCCGCCAACGCTGCGGACGACGTCGTCCTTCCGCACCGTTCCGGCACGGCCGGCCTGTAGCCTTCAGCGGCCGTTCACCGATTACATTGATGACTGTCAATGTCAGGGCATAATGGATATATGAAATTGCTGCCCATGCTCGATCAGGCCACGGATGAAGCCTGCTGCACTCCCTCGGGAGTCCCTGCCCTGGGCGCCGAGGAAGCGAAGCAGAAGGCCCTGGTCTTCAAGGCGCTGGCCGATCCGAACCGGCTGCGGCTGCTGTCCATCGTCAAGGCGGACGCCTCCGGTGAATCCTGCGTGTGCGACCTGACGGAGCCGCTGGACCTGGGCCAGCCCACGGTCTCCCACCATCTGAAGATCCTGGTGGAGGCCGGCCTGCTGCACCGCGAAAAGCGCGGCACCTGGGCCTACTACTCCCTCGTCCCGGGGGCCCTGGAAGAGACGGCCGGACTCCTGGCCACCCTGTGACCATGCCGGAACAGTCAGATGTGGCCATACGTCCCATGCTCGACGGCGACTGGCCGGCGGTCCAGCGGATCTACGCCGAAGGAATCGCCACCGGACACGCTACCTTCGAATCGGAGGCGCCCGGCTGGGAACGGTTCAACGCCACTAGACTGCCGCGCCACCGGCTCGTCGCCGAAACGGCCGACGGCGGAATCCTCGGCTGGGCTGCGGTCTCCCCCGTTTCCGCCCGCCCCGCCTACGCCGGCGTGGTGGAACACTCCGTCTATGTCGCAGCCGTTGCCCGCGGACTCGGCTTGGGGGCAAAGCTGCTGCGCGCCTTGGCTGAATCCACGGAACGTGACGGCATCTGGACCGTCCAGGCCAGCGTCTTTCCCGAAAATGAGGCCAGCCTCAAACTCCACCTCGCCAACGGCTACGTTGTGGTGGGCCGCCGCCAGCGCATCGCCAGGATGTCCCACGGACCGCTCACCGGGCAGTGGCGCGACACCGTCCTGATCGAACGCCGGTCCCCCGCCATCTGAGTTCGCGCCTTCCAGCCCAGCGCCCCTAGATCTTCTCCACTGTGAGGTTCCGGTAGGCCGCCCTGAGCGGTGCCATCTGCCGGAAACCGATGCGGCCCCCGCCCAGCACCTTGTCCGACGGGTCCGACCATTCAAAGAGGGTCAGCCCGTTGATGGAGAACGCCACGCGCGGCCCGTCCTTCACCACGTCCATCCGGTAGAAATCCACGGCATCCTCGGTGGGAGGCAGCGGATCGGCGCCCTGGGCCACCAGTTCAAAACCGGCGCTCTTCCGAAGGTTGCAGGTGCGGAAGGCCCGCTCAGACTCGTACTTGTGCCGGAAATAGGAGACGTGGAGGGCGTCGATGTCGCCGGAGTGGTACTGCGGGTAGTACCCGGTCCTCGGCACCAGGCTGGCGGAGAACAGGTCCCGTCCTTCGTGGCCCACGGCTGAAAAGAACAGCATGGCCAGGCCCGGTTCCGCGAGGGGAAGGAAGTCCCAGCTGATCCGGATGCCGTCCGGGAATTCCTCCGGGCACCAGAACGTCCAGTGCGCATGGTCCCCGAACTCTTCGTCGTCCAGCGAGCCGGACAGCTCCAGCGCGCCGTCGTGGCTGGCCAGGCCCAGCGGTCCTTCCGCCACCCAGCCGGCCACATCCGCCGGGCCGGCGAGCGGGTTGCTGTACAGCAGGCCGGTGCCGGCGCGCGGCGCACCCACCTAGCCCCGCCCCGCCGTCGTACCTACCCCCAAGGCGGGGTCACTATCGGCCCAATTTTCGTCCATTATTGGGCCGGACGTAACCCCGCGTTGCTTTGGGCCGAAGCCGAGGCGCCCCAGCTGGGTGGCAACTTCCTCGGCCACGAGGGCCGCTCCACGCTGGGAGAAGTGCGTGTTGTCCGCCAGCCCGGCAGGCCAGAAGGCGTGCTCGCCGGGCCCGAAATGGCAGAACAGGGATTGCGATTCCTCAACCCCCAGCTCCTCATACAGCGCGCGGGTCCAGCTGTTAAGGTCGACGACGGGCAGCTGCAGCTCGAGTGCGATCTCGCGGACCACTTCGGGGTAGTCCTCCAGGCTTTCTTCCAGGACAGTGTCCGACGTCGGCCCGTCCAGGAAGTGCCTGCGCTCCACGGAAGTGCAGAGCACCGGCACGGCACCCTGGGCACGCACGTCCGCCACCATGGTGCGGAGGTTGGCGGCGTAGCCGGTCCTGGCCGCGAGGTGGACCTTTTTCTGGTCGTTATGCCCGAACTGGATCAGGACGAGGTCGCCCTCCGCGACGGTGTCCAGCAGCTGTGCCCAGAGCCCCTCCTCGCGGAAGGACTCCGTGCTGGCCCCGCCCTTGGCGAAGTTGTGAACGGCCGCCCAGGTGTAGACGTGCCCGGGCAGCTGTGCTCCCCAGCCGCTCATGGGGTACTCGTGAGTGGGACAGTTGGCCACCGTGGAATCTCCGGCGAGCAGGATTTTCATGCTGTGCTTTCTGTTGTTCTCGGGGCGGTCAGCCCTTGACGGAGCCGATCAGCATGCCCTTGGCGAAGTGCTTCTGCAGGAAGGGGTAGAAGATCAGGATCGGCAGGGTGGCGACGACGATGACGGCGAACTTGATGCCCTGTTCGGGCGGGATGTAGTTCGGGTCCACGTTTCCGGTGCCGAGGAGGTCGGAGGAAGCGGTGACCTGGCGCAGGTACATCTGCAGGGTCCACTTCGAGTTGTCCGAGAGGTAGAGCAGGGGTGACATGAAGTCGTTCCAGATTCCCACGGCGTAGAACAGCGCGAACGTTGCCAGCACCGGTTTGGAGAGCGGCAGCAGGATCCGCCAGAGGATCCCGACCTCGGTGGCGCCGTCCATTTTGGCGGATTCCTCCAGCTCGGCGGGGAGTTCCTGGAAGAAGTTCTTGATGATGATCAGGCTGAACGGGTTGATCGCCGCGGGCAGGATCAGGGCCCAGTAGCTGTTGAGGAGGCCGAGGTCCTTGATCAGCAGGAAGGTGGGGATCATGCCGCCGGAGAAGACCATGGCGAAGACCACCAGGGACAGGATGAGCTGGCGGCCGCGGAGGTTCCTTTTGGCCAGCGGGTAGGCCATGGTCACGGTCAGGATCAGCTGCACCACGGTGCCCACCGCGGTGACCAGGACCGTGGTCACCAGGGCGCGGATGAACGCCGGGGTGGAGAAGATGTATTCGTAGGAGCCCAGGCTGAACTGTTCGGGCCAGACGAAGAAGGCCCGCCGGGTGATTTCGGCTTCGGTGGCAAAGGAGCCGGCGAAGACGTAGATGAACGGCAGCAGCGTGATGACGCCGATCAGGGTCAGGAAGACATAGTTGGCGGCGTCGAAGATCCGCCCGCCGGTGGTGTTGTGAATCTTCATTAGAACAGTCCGCTCTGGTTGAACCGCTTGGCCAGGGCGTTGGTGCCGAAGATCAGCACGATGCCCACCAATGACTTGAACAGTCCCACGGCGGTGGAGTAGGAGTAGGCGCCCTGGGTGATGCCCACGAAGTAGACGTAGGTGTCGAAGACGTCGGCCACATCGCGGTTCAGGGCATTGGTCATCAGGTAGATCTGCTCGAAGCCGGTGTTGAGCATCTGCCCGATCGCGAGGATGAGCATCACGATGATGGTGGAGCGGATCCCGGGCAGGGTGATGTGCCAGACCCGGCGGAACCGGCCGGCGCCGTCGATGATGGCGGCCTCGTACTGGTCCTGGTCCACGGTGGCCAGGGCGGCGAGGAAGATGATGGTTCCCCAGCCGGTGTTCTTCCAGATTTCCTGCAGCACGATCAGCGGCCGGAACCAGGCGGGATCGGAGAGGAAGTCGATGTCCGTGCCCAGCACGTTGTTGATGAACAGGAACAGCGGGCCGAAGTCCAGCGCGAAGAGCAGGAAGCTCAGCGACGCCACAATGGTCCAGGACAGGAAGTGCGGGATGTAGACCAGGGTCTGGACGGTGCGCTTGAGGATGGAGAGGCGGACCTCGTTCAGCAGCAGCGCCAGCACGATGGTCAGCGGGAATGCCACGCCCAGGTTCAGGAACGCCAGGATCAGGGTGTTGCCCAGCAGGCGGCCGAAGTCGGGGTTGGAGAAGAAGTCCTGGAAATGCGTGAACCCCACCCACGGGCTGGCGTTGACCCCCAGGAACGGGACGTAGTCCTTGAACGCGATGGACACGCCGTACATCGGGGCGTAGCGGAACACGGCGAAGTACAGCACGCCGGGCAGCAGCAACAGGTAAAGCCACTTGTAGTGCGCGAAATGAACCGAGAACTTGCCGCGCGGAACTTTCGGGGCCTTGCCCGGCTTTTTGCTCCGCTTTCCGGCGTTGCCGGGCTCCGTTCTGGCACCGTCGCCGGCGCCGATGTTCGAGGCCAGTGCATCTGTCAGTTGCGACATTCAGGCCTCCTTTCTGGTGGTGGGGATCCGCCGCCGGCCGGCCCGCACGGTGTACGGGCCGGCCAACGGCGCCGGGGGTCTGCTACTTGCTGTCCTGCCAGAGCTTGTTGATCTCTTCCTGGACCTTGTCGCCGCCACTGGACTTCCACAGCTTGATGGCGTCCTTCAGGCCCTGCTCATCGATCTGGCCCGCCAGGTACTTGATCCGGGCATCCGCCACGATGTTGTCCAGCTGCGCACCCTTTGCCACGTACGTGGGTGAAACGAAGGCCGCTGCCGGGTTGTAGACGGCACTCTTCAGGTCCTCCGCCATGACCTCTACGCGCCGGTCGTAGACTTTCTGCTCGTACTCAGAGGCCTGCTTGACGGGGTAGAAGTTGTTGCCGGTGACGTTGGTGCCCAGCTGTGCGTAGCTCTTGATGTCGGTGGCTACAGCCTTGCCCTCGGGCGTTTCGGGCTTGATGGTGGCTGCCTTGCCGTCCTCGACGGCGAAGTTCACGCCTTCGATGCCGTTGTTGAAGAGCGTGGCCACTTCCTTGCCGTTCATGGTGTTCAGGAATTCCAGGACGTTCTTCAGCTCAGCCTCGGTGCGGACGCTGGTCTTGGGAATGGCCAGGAATCCGGAGTAGCCGTCGGTGGGGTGCGCGTTGAGTTCGCCGTCCGGTCCCTTGAGGTTGCCGACGAAGCCCACCTTGTTTTCGAAGTCGTTGGGGTTGGCCTGCTTGAACAGGTTGATCAGGACGCTGACGCGGGAGTCGACGTCGACGATGATGCCGCCCTTGCCGTTGAAGAACGGCTCGTTCCATTTGGTGCCGTCGAACGTGGCGAAGTCCGGGTTGATGAGCTTCTCGTCAACCATCTTCTTGACGAAGCGGTTGGCTTCGAGGAATTCCTCGGTTTCGAAGCTCGGGATCAGCTTTCCGTCTTTTTCGGTCCAGCGGTTCCCGGCGCCGTACCACTCTTCGATGATGTCGTAGGGGCTGTTGGAGCCGAGAGCGCCCCACTTGGGGATGGTGATGCCCCAGGTGTCATTCTGGCCGTTGCCGTCCGGGTCCTGCTCGGTGAAGGCCTTGGCCACGTTGTAGAGGTCCTCGGTGGTTTTCGGTGCCTCCAGGCCGAGCTTATCCAGCCAGTCCTGGCGGAACATTACGGCTGCCCGCATGGGTCCGCGGGCCCGGAAGACGCCGTAGACCTTGCCGTTGACGCTGGCATTGTTCTGCACCTCGGGGAAGGTGGTCTTCAGGTTGGGGTACGCGTCCAGCTTGTCGGTGAGGTCCCAGAAGGCGCCTGCCTCGGCATTCTTGACGAACCCGGGCGACTTGCTCTGCACCACCATGATCTGGGGGATCTCGGAGGAGGCCAGCGTGATGTTCATTTTGTCTTCGTAGGAAGCGTTCGGTGCCCAGGTGATGTTCACATCCTTGCCGGTGAACTCCTCGAACTTCTTCTGCACGGCACCGTCGGCGGACGGCGGCTGCGCCTCCAGGAACGGCGCCATAATGCTGATTTTGGTGGTATCCACGGCGGGGGCTTCACCCGCTCCGCATGCGGTCAGGGTCAGGGCCGTGGCGGTCACGACGGCGGCGGCCAGGCTGAGTTTTCTGGTGATCATGTTGTTCCTTTTCCACTTCTTCGGGGTTGATTCCGGCAGGTCACTTCACCGGGGTCGGGTGATGCAGTTTCAGGTGGTGCAGTGCAGGTTGGTGCGGTTCAGGTGGTCGTGCTGGTCAGGTCGCGGGCATGTGCGGCCCAGCGGGGCTCCCCCGGCGGGCCGATCAGTTCCAGGCAGAGCATGGCGTTCAGGCCCCACTGGGAGGCCCAGTTGGTGGAGATGTTGGGGTGTTCGACGACAGGCCGCCAGGTCTGTGCCCGCTGCAGCGATGCGGCGAAGGGTGCATTCAGCCCGCCGCCGGCGTTCTCCAGCAGGACGTTCCAGGCCGTGGCGGCAAGTTCCTCGTCGCGGTAGTACCAGGCGCCGTAGGCCATCATTCCGGTGGCCATGGACGGCCAGCTGAAGTGGGTGTCGTCCAGGGCGCCGCCGGTGAGGCGCTGCTTTTCGGCTTCGGGCAGGGCGTAGAACCTGCCGAAGTCGGCGAGCATCCGGCGGAAACCGTCGTGGTCCAGCGCCTCGGCCACCTCCATCCACACCTGCGGGGCGCCGAAGGCGATGATCATGTGAAAACCGCCCTCGGTCCCGGTGAACATGTGGTGCAGGTCCAGGGCCGAGGCGTCGAACTCCAGGGTGGGCCCGGAAAGAAGACCGTGGGGCATGGCCTCAAGCTGGCCGATGCCCTTCACGATCCGGTCCTTCCACTGGCTCTCGCCGGTGCGTTCCCATTGGCTGAACCAGTTGGACACCAGGGCCGACCAGTCGGGTCCGATCCGGATGTGGGTCCGTTCCGTGGTCCGCCCGTAGAACTCACGCATGGGGTCCAGCCGGTCCAGCGCGTGCTCGGCGTCACGGACTTCGGAGAGGAGTTCGCCGATGCGTTCGTCCCCGGTGAGGAAGTAGTAGTAGCGGTGCAGGCCGGCCATGCTGATCCGCACTTCCTTGCAGCCGCAGCCCCAGTGGACCACGTTGTGCCGGGAGCCCAGCTGGGAGTACTCGCCGAAGTGGTGCCGGTCAACCTCTGCGCTGTGCCAGGTCATCGCCTCGGCCAGGCGGAAGGCCCGGGCGTCCCCGGTGCGCAGGAACGACTGCCAGAGCCACATGTTGGGTGCCAGTTCGTTGTTGGCCCAGGCGAAGCCGCCAAGGTCGTAGCGCCACTGGTGGCGGTACTGGTCGTAGCTGTGCATAAAGTCGCCGTAGTTCCAGTAGCCGTACCAGCCGCGCTGCTCCACTTCCCGGGTGTAGAAGTCCACCAGGCCGTCGAGCCGCTGTTCGACGGCGGCGCCGGCGGGTTCCGTTTCCGGCAGCCCCCACGTGGTGCCGGCGGCGCGGGAGGAGTAGTACAGCTCCGGGGCGCAGACCGGCTGGGCGGGCTGCTGGCGTTCGCAGGCGAGCTCCCAGAGCCAGTCGTTGGACGGGGAAGCCTCCACAAAGTCGAACGAGATGTGGGAGGTGTTGGCTACACCTTCCGGGGTGGAGCGCAGTTCGTCGAAGCCCTCGTAGGCGCTGGGCACGTGGCATTCGTCCGTGTAGTGGCGCAGGTCCATGGGTTCCACGGACTCGGCCCAGGACCAGGCAGTGAACGCGGCGGAATCGCCGGCCATGCCGTCCACTTCGAGGGCGGCCGAGTATTTCTGCCAGAAGCCGCGAAGGGTAACGGCCACGCCGCCTGTGGTGTCTCCGGCGTAGAGGAGTCCCTGGCTGCGGTGGCCTTTGCCCATCCGGACGGGCAGCAGCTTGGCTTTGGTCTGCTTCTCCAGCCGGAAGTAGTCCTCGGATTCCTGTGTCACGCGGAAGGCGGACCAGACGGCGTTCTGCCGTCCGACGGCGAACAGCTCTGCGGTCTCGGGTGTCTCGGCGACGGCCTGGCCGGCGAGCTGGTGGGCATAGTCCGGGTTGTCGCCGCTGAAGGAACGGGTGTAGAGGGACTGGACGGGTTCGGTGTAGACGGCGGTGTCCCCCGCGATGCTGACGCGGCGGTTGAGAAGGTCCCCGCTGAGGCTGCGGTCCAGCCGCAGCCCGATCCCTTTGATGATCCGGTCCTTGGCTGCGTCCTGGAACAGCAGCGTCTGGGTGACCTGCACGGTGGCCTGCCCGGCGAAGAACGTGAGCCGGATGATGAAACGGAGCAGTTCGGCGCCACGCGCGGCGACGGCCCCTTCGATCCGGACCACCGTCCGCACGGCCCCTGGAGTTTCGATCGCCGCGGACTCGACGCTGGCCTGGGCATCCGGCGCGCTGACCACGAGCCGCAGGGCGTCGCCGAGTTGGCGCCCGTCGGGTGCAGTGAACGGGCCGGTGAGCGCAGCACCCGCCGTCTGGCTTCCAGAGGGGATGGCCACCGCAAATGCTCCGGTGTCGACGCGGATGGTCCCGCCGTCGGAGGCCGCCAACAGCCGGGACGGCTGCGCGGGTGCAGCGGCCGGTTCCAGGGCCGGGGCAAGCTTCGGTTCCAGTGCCGCGGCGTCCGTGCCGGCCGGAACCACCACTGCATGGGCGGTCCACTTGACGGTGCCGTCAGGCCAGTAAGCCAGCGGGCGGGCCTCGTGGGCAAGGCCGGAATCGGCAATCCGGATGCCTGGGACGGCCGCGGCATCCAGGTCGCCCTGCGGCCACGGCCTGCCGAAGGACACAGCCGTGTCCACTCGTGGTGCCTGCTCAAGCCATTTCACAGCGCGTGCTCCTCTTTGATGTCTTCCAGGACCAGGTAGTCGTAGGCGCCCAGGGTGTGGATGCCGGCGGGAAGGGTAATAGCGGGATGGCCGGCATGGGTGCCGCCTTCGGCGTGGACGGCCTGCTTGTCCAGCAGCCTGCGGGCGGGCCGCAACAGCGTGAACGTGCCCGGCTCGCCGCCCATGTTGACCAGCCAGTGCTGCAGCCTGCCGTTGCGCCAGCGCGGATATTCGGCCACGGAGCCGCCCGCGGTGCGGATCGGCGGCAGCACCCCGGCGCAGGAATATTCGACGACGGCAGCCAGCGCCGCGCCGTCGTCGTCCGGTCCGCCGGTGCCCGGGCCTGTGCCCGGATAGGAACCGAGCAGGATCATCCGGCCGGCGCCGATCCGGCGTTCGGTGGCGAATTCAAGGCCTTCGGCCGGGCCGGCGGTGACGGTTCCAAGGGCAGTGGCCGCGCTGGGCAGGTCGGTCTCCGGGAGGCGGAAGAAGGTGCTCATCCGGGAGAGGACGACGTCGTGCCCCAGGATGGCGCCCCGGGAACCTGAGCCGGTGGCCGGGAACTGGAAGACGGATTCGACGCCGGCGGCGGACTCGAGACCGCCGAGGGCGGAGTCGGCGTGCCAGGTGTGGTGCTCCGTGCGGTCTCCGGTGCCGGGCCCGCACACCCAGGTGCCGCCGTCGTGCACCCAGTGGAGGATCCGTTCCCGGTCCTGCTCGGACAGGTGGTGCACGAACGGGGTGAACAGCACCCGGAATCCGGCCAGGGAAGCCTCCACCGGAAGCAGGGAGCGGTGGATGCCGGCCCGGACCAGTCCTGCATGGAATGCCGAGACCAGGCTCCGGTAGCCGGCGCCGCCGCCCGATTCTGTTGCGAGGAATGCCTTCGCGTGGTCCGAGTAGTGGACCGCGACGGCGGGCTGGGCCGGGCTGCTGTGGTCCAGCAGGGGCTTCACGGCAGGGAGCAGGCGGCCGATTGCGTCGGCGCTGGAGTAGCCGATGGTGGGCTGTCCCCAGGCGCTGAGCACCGAACCGTGTGCCTGCTCGCTGCCGCCGCGGTGCTGCCGGAAGTGCCAGAACAGGAATCCGGCGGAACCGGAGGCGTAGTTGGCGAAGGCCTCGGCTTCGACGAACCCGTGCGGGTGTGGCACGCCGTAGTGCTGCACCGAGCCGCCGTGGCTGGGACTGGTTTCCATCAGGACCGTCCGCCGGGTCTTTGCCAGCCGAGGGAAGTAGTCCAGGTTCATCAGGAACGCGGAATGGTTGCTGGCGGACGGGTAGGTGTCGAAGCTGGAGAAGTCCAGGTCCGCGAAGAGCGCAGCGTTGTCCAGGTCGAAGCCGAAGCCGCTGTTGTGCGTCACCGGAAGGTTGCTGTGGGCGCGGATGATATCCGCCTGTTCCCGGGCAAACCGGTTGATGTGCTCCTGGCTGAACTGCCTGAAATCGTTGAGCAGCGACGTGTTGTGGAGGAACGGCGTGGGGCCGGGCAGTGGCACCTGGGCAAAATTTTGATACGTTTCACTCCAGACCGCGGAATGCCAGGCCTCGTTGAGCAGCCCAACCTCCTGGTAGCGCGCGGCCAGCCATTCGGTCCACAGTTCGCGGCAGGTTGCGCAGTGGCAGCCGCCCACATGGGATTTGAACTCGTTGTCCAGCTGCCAGGCCAGCACCCTGCGGTCATTCCCGACGGCGGCCGCGATGGCCCGGGTGATCCGTGCGGCACGGTCACGGAAAACGGGGTTGTTGGTGCAGATGTGCTGCCGGGAGCCGTGACCCAGCGCAACGCCGTCGGCCGTGTGGTGCAGGCGTTCCGGGTGGCCATGGGTGAGCCAGACGGGCGGCGTGGCGGTGGGCGTGCAGACAATGGCGTCGAGCCCGTTGGCTCCGAGCACATCGAGGGCGCGGTCCAGGACGTCCAAGCGGATCTGACCATCGTCCGGCTCCAGGGCGGACCACATAAACTCGCCCAGCCTGGCCGTGTTCATGCCAAGCCGGCGCATGCGGGCGGCGTCGGCTTCGAAAGTGGCAGCGTCCAGGACTTCGGGATACACGGCCGCGCCGTAGAGGAGCCGGCCGTCAAAGAGCTCACCCAACAGGTGCCCCCTGCTGGGTGGGGCGGGCGGTTGAGGTGCCGGCCGGAAGGGCGACGGCGGGGCTGCCGCCGACGGGCATGTCAGCTTCCTGGAGCGCGGCGGTTGCGGCCACGGACTCGTCGTTGGCGGTAAAGAACCGGTCGCACAGCCAGCCGGTCACGTACAGCCAGGCGCCGATGCTGAAGAACGGGATGAGTCCGGGCAGCGCGCGGCTCGCGTAGACGGCTGCGGCCGTGATGAACAGCAGGATGACCGTGCCGGCCAGGTGGCGGACGGCGAAACGGGAGCTGGTCATCAGGTACTGGCCCAGCGGCAGTTCGTAGCGGGCGTACATCGGGAACAGGTAGCAGACCACACCGGCAAGGAAAATGGCGGCCACAAACGTGCCTGCCGCGATCAGCTGGGACATCAGGTCCCCGGCGCCGGACGAGTAGTTCCAGTTCAGGGCCAGCGCTGCGGCCACCGCCATGACGGGCAGCGCCAGTGCGTTGGCCCGGACGAAGTTCGCAAAGTATTCGCGGGTAAAGGACTTGAGCAGCGGGGCCGCTTCTCCGCGCGCCCTGCGCCGGACCAGGATCTGCGCCGCAGCCGTTGCCGGACCAGCACCCAGGACCCCCAGGCCCAGCAGGGTGAAGAGGACCCACAACAGGTTGAGGCAGGCGATCCACAGCAGGGTGTCAAAGAACGAGTAGGCGCGTGCACTGAAATTTCCAGCCAGCATGGCAAAGCTCCCTTCGGTTCTCCATCGTTGCAGAAACGCTTCCATGAGTGGCGGGCGTCACCTGAGTAATCGGTTTCTCGAAATCTAGACCCTCCATGGCTGGCGGGTCAAGCTAATTTTTGAATCGTTACATTACTGGACTCGCGACCCCGGCGTGCCGCACAATGGATCTTGGAAAGCGTTTGCCACCTGAACGGCCTGCGAGCGCCCAGGGTGAGCCAGCCCCGTATCCGCCAGCCAAAGCCGGTATGGCGGGAACGCCGCATCGACCGCTCCGGCGCCGTCACGACGCCGCCGCCGGGGCCAAGCTTTTGTGCCTGCGGGCAGAAACGGAGATCCATTGGGAACGCCAGCCGGCACCGCCGCCGAGTCACAGTCCCGGAACGCTGACCAGGGCCAATCCGAAGTCCCGGCGGCGGCACCCGCCCCGGCCGCTGCAGCCGCCCCGGCACACCCGCAGCAGCAAACCGGCCCGGCGCGCGTGGCGCTGGTAGGCGTCCACGGCTTTGGTACGCACCACCTGCACAACCTCGAACGGCTGCAGGCTGCCGGCGTCGTCGAACTTGTTGCGGTGGCCGATCCCCAGCCGCCGGCACCAGGCGCCGTACCGGACACGGCCGCTGTATTCCCGGGGCTTCCCGAACTCCTGGCAGCAACCCAGGATCTGGAACTGATCATTGTGGCCACGCCCATCCAGACCCACGCCCCGTTGGGGCTCGCCGCCCTCACCACCAACGCTGACCTGTATCTGGAGAAGCCGCCTGTGGCGTCCCTTGCGGACTTCAACACCTTGTGCGAGGCCGCCGAGGCATCGGGACGGAGCGTGCAGATCGGTTTCCAGAGCCTGGGGTCGCACGCGCTTGCCGCCATCGAGGAACTGCTGGCCAGCGGCACCATCGGTACGCTGCAGGGCATCTCAGCCACCGGCCGCTGGGTCCGCGACAGGGCTTACTACAAGCGCTCCCGCTGGGCCGGGAAGCGGAGCATCGACGGCGTCGACGTGGTGGACGGCGTCGCCACCAATCCCCTGGCCCACGCCGTGGCTACCGCGCTGCGCATCGCCGGAGCCCGGACCATCGACGATGTCGCCTCGGTGGAAACCGATCTCTACCGGGCCAACGACATCGAGTCCGACGACACCTCCGTCATCCGGATCCGCACCGCAACCGGACTTCCCGTCACCTGCGCGCTCACCATCTGCGCCACCGAATCCGTGGAACCCTACGTGACACTGCAGGGGTCCCTGGGCGAGGCCGTGTTCCATTACACCGAGGACCGCCTCACCGTGACCACCCTCGCCGGGCAGACCGAGCAGGTCCTCGGCCGGGACGACCTCACGGAGAACCTGCTCGCCCACCGCCGCGAAGGCAAGACACTCATCAGCCCGCTCCTGGACAGCGGCGCCTTCATGCTGGTGCTCGAAGCCATCCGCACCGCACCGCTGCCGGCCCTGATCGACGGCGACTACGTGCAGTGGGAGGGTGACGGCGAGTCCGCCCACGCCGTCGTCGTCGGGATCGAAGATGCTTTGGACCGCGCCACCCGGGAGCACGCCACGTTCAGGGAACTCGGACTCCCCTGGGCCCTGCAGGCTCACGGATCTGCTTCCTGATGGGCGTCTCCCCCACCCAGGAAGCCACCCGCACGCAGACCCGTCAGGGCGAACTGCAGGCTGCCGGCCTGCTGACTGAAGGCCTGGCCCCGTGCCTCACGGCGTCGCTGCGTCCAGTGTTCGGCTGGCGCCTGGGCCTGCCGGATGGCGCCGATCCGGCAGCGGCGATGCAGACCGGCTACGAAATCGCCGTCGAGGATTCGGACGGGGCTGAGGTCTGGTACTCCGGGCCCGTTCCGTCCCCGGTGCAGTCCGGGATTCCTTACGACGGTCCGGAGCTGACCGGGGATGCAGGCTACAGCTGGCGGGTCCGGGTCAGTGACGCCGGAGGGTTCCCCGGCCCCTGGTCCGAGGCCGAGCCGTTCAGCACCGGACTTCCGGACACCGGGTGGGGTGCCGACTGGATCCACCGGGCGCCGGGCGGCCGGGCTCCGCTGGACGTCCTCGAGGGCGCCCTTCGTGTCGCCGGTTCGCCGTTCCTGCCCGTGCCCTGCCCGCCTGTACGCCGTTTCACGCTGAACGCCCGCCTCCGGCCGGTCATGGGCTGGGCCGGCCTGCTCCTCCGCAGCAGCGGCCCGGGCACCGGACTGCTGCTGGAACTCAATACGGCGGGCAACGTGGTGCTCCGCCGCGCCCCTGTCTGGGACATCCCCGCCGCCGCCACTCCGGAGACCGAGGTCCTGGCCAGTGCCCAGCTTGACCGCAACGCAGTAGCCAGCCAGCAGCGGCTCCCCGGCAATGACCTGGTCCCCGGCACCTGGCAGGACCTGGGCGTATCCGACGACGGCACCACCATCACCGTTGCCCTCGACGGCGTTGAGCTGCTCACCGTGGCCGAGCCGCTCCCCGCCGGGTTCGAGGGTCACCTCGCCCTGCACCAGGGTCCGCGCAGCCAGGCCGAGTACGCCTCGCTGCGGATCACCGGCGCAGCTCCCGCCGGCGCCGCCGTACCTGCCGGCGCTGTACCTGGCGACGCTGTTCCTGCAGACGCCGTGTTGCTGGACCACCGGTTCAGCGAGGGCCCGGAAGAGGCCCGCGCGTTCCTCGGCCATTGGGCCGGCACCACCGCGCACCGGCAGCCCGACGAATGGACGCTCTTCCGCACCACCGTCATGCTCACCGGCACCGTTGCCCGGGCCCGGCTTTTCGCCGCGGCAAGCCATTACGCGCAGCTCGCCCTGGACGGCACAGCCTGCCTCAGCACCACCTCCTTCGGCTACCCCGGCGAGGGATATTACGACGCCGCCGACGTCACCGCGTTGCTCGCCGCGCACTCACCGGAGGAGCCGAAGCAACCGGGTCGGCACGGACATCCTGCGCAGCTGGACGAACCGGTCCAGGTTCCCCTGACCGCACTGCTGCACTGGTACGGCCCCGGCCAGGGCAGGGCCGCCAGCGTCCCAGGACTGCTGGTCCGGCTCAGCGTGGACTACACGGACGGCCGCCGCGAGGTCTTCGGCTCCGGTCCCGGCTGGACGGCCGCCGAAGCCCCGTACCGGCAGGCCGGCTACCGGAACGACGAGGGCGACCCCGTGGAGCACCTCGACGGTCAGGCCGCGGCAGCCCTCGACGCTGGCCAGGACATGCCGCCCGCCCTGAGCTACGGCACCCACCCCGTCCCTGAGTTCCCGGCCCTGCACCCCCGGCGCACTTCCCTGTCCGAGACCTTTGTTGCCCCGCAGTCCTTCCAGACGGCAGCCGACGGCACGCTCGTGGCGGACTTCGGCAAGGTCATCCCGGCCCGCCCGGAAGTGGACTTCCGCACCGGCGTGGCCGGACGTGCCCTGATGATCCGGGCCGGCTACACCCTGGATGCGGACGGCCGGGTGGACCGGGGCAAAACGGCCAGCCAGAACACCGACATGTCCTTCCCCTACACCCAGGCGGAAGGCCCCCAGCAGTTTCGCGCCACCGTGCACCTCGGCTTCCGCTACCTGGAGCTGCCCGGCGTGGAGGCGTCGGACCTGTCCCGGGTGGGTGCCGTCGTCGTGCACGGCAGGCACCCGGACGAGGGGAGTTTCAGCAGCTCCGACCCCACCCTGGACGCGGTGTTCGGGCTCCTGCGCGATTCCGCGCTGTACGGCATCCAGGAGCAGTTCGTTGACACGCCCACCCGGGAGAAAGGCCAGTTCCTGGCCGACGCCGTCAACATCTCCTACGCCACGATGGCGCTGTTCGGCGAGCACGCCTACACGGCGCAGGCGCTGCGGGAGTTCTGCTGGTCGGCCAGCCGCTACTGGACCACCGGCGAGGGCCGCGGCCGCTACAACGCGGTCTACCCCAACGGCGACGGGAAAAGGGACATCCCCGATTTTTCGCTCATGATGCCGGAGTGGGCCGAGGAATACCACCTCCGGACCGGGGACCTCGCCCTGATCAGGGAACTGCTCCCGCACCTCCACGACACAGCGGACTACGCGCTGCGCTACCTCGCCACGGACGGCCCGACGGCGGGACTGGTCACCGAACTCGGCGGCGGCTCCGGCCCCTACCTGCACGGCATCGTGGACTGGCCGGCCCCCGGCCGGTTCGGCTACGACATGGACTGCGCGGCCAAAACCACCGTCAACGCCCAGGCCTACTCGGCCCTGATCTCCACGGCCCGGCTGTGCAGCCTCGCCGGGCAGGAGGACGCGGCAGTCCGGTATGCCGGCCATGCCGGGGCACTCGCGGAAACCATCCGCACTCGCCTGCGGGTGGGCGGCGTGATGGTGGACGGCCTGCACCCAGACGGGACACCCAGCACCCACGCGTCCCAGCACGCCACCTCCTTCCCGCTGTCCCTCGGCATCACCGATCCGGCGTACGCGGCGGCTGATGCTGAGCGGATCGCCGGGCAGGGCATGCGGCAGGGACCCATGACCGTGCACCGGCTGGTCCGCGCGCTGCTGGCCGAGGGCCTGACGGACGCCGTCCTGGACCTGCTCACGTCGGCGGAGCAGCCGGGCTGGGCGCGGCTCCTCGAGGCCGGCGCCAGCTTCACGTGGGAAGCCTGGGAACTGGAAGAAGGCACCGACTACAGCCAGTCGCACGCCTGGTCGGCCTCCGTCGTGAAGGAAATCCTGGAGTCCCTCCTCGGCGTGCGCGTGACGGTTCCCGGAGGCAGCGAACTGCTGATCGAGCCGCCGGCCTGCCGGCTCGAACACGCCAAGGGCCATGTGCCGCTGCCCAACGGCACCGTAGCGGTCAGCTGGCGGCGGACGGCCGCGGGGACGCAGTTGGAATGCACGGTTCCGGCCGGCGTCACCGCAACGGTCCGGATGCCCGCCGGCACCTACGGAATCCAAGGGCCGACGGCGGGACCCGCCGTCGTGCGTTCACACGACTTCAGGATCCACGCAGGAACCTGGACCTTCACACCGTCCGACGAATCCTGAGAGAGACGCCCAGTCCCCCAAGTAGGTAGCACTAAGTGTCGTTATGAGGCTCCATAACGACACTTACTGCGACCTAGTTGGGGTGGGGGCACCAAAGCTATTCTTAGTTCGAAGCCGTTCCTAGAGCAGCGCGCTCTTTGCCTCTTCCATGGCCTTCTTGGCGGCCTCGGCCGGGGACATGCGGTCGAAGTGGATCTCAAGGGCATAGCGTCCGATCACTTCCACCACTGCGCTGGAGCCCGCCGGCGGGACCGGAACGGCGTCGCCCAGTTCGTCGGCGATTTCGTCAATGAACTTCGCCGTCGCGGCGTCGGCCGGGCTCAGCTTGTCCGCAATGGCTGCGCGGACCTCGGAGTTGCCCGGGATTCCACGGTCTGCCAGACCGATTTTTCCGGCCTCTACATTGTTGGCAAGGAAGTCGATAAACTTCTGCGCTTCGGCCGGGTGCTTCGTGCGGGAACTGGCTGACCAGAACATGGAGGACTTGTAGTACTGCTCTGCGTCAGCCGCGCTGCCGTCAGTGCTCGGTGGCCGGAGGATTTCCAGCGTCTGGCCGGAGGCCTTGCTGAGGGCGCCGAGCTGGTTGGACCAGTACCAGGCCATGGCATAGCGGTTGGTGGAGAGTCCCTGCTGGTCTACGGAGGCGGTGGCATCCTCGGTGGTCACGGACGCCGGGGGCGCAGCTTTGGAGTCCCGCATGTCCGCCTGGTACTCATACCAGCCCTTCAGGTCGTTCTCGTCAAAGCCAAGCTTTCCGTCATCGGTGAAAAGCTTTTTGCCGTGCTGCCGCAGCCAGAGGTTGGTGGCGGCGTCGCCGGTGACTGCGCCGGTACCGTACACGCCGTTGGCGCTGGCCGCCGTGATGGCGGCCGCCGTCTTGTTGTAGTCCTCCCAGGTCCAGGTGGAGTCATCCGGGATGCTGACCCCGCTTGCCGCCACCAGGGCCGGGTTGGCGAGCACCACCTGGGCGTTGATGCCGCCGGTGACGGCAAACTGTTCGCCCTCGACTTTGCCGGCGTCGGCCACGGCCTGCTCGAACTTGGAAAGGTTCACGTCCTTCAGCTCCAGCAGCGCGCCCCGCCCGGCGTACTCGCCCAGGTAGGCAGCATCCATCTGGATGACATCCGGGGCGTCCTGGGACGCGACCTGGGTGGCCAGCTTGTCCCAGTAACCGGACCAGTCGCCGTATTCCCCCTCGATCTTGATGTTGGGATTCTCAGCTTCGAAGGCCTCGATCAGGTGCTGCGTCATCTTGTGCCGCACGTCGGAGCCCCACCAGCTGAAACGCAGGGTGACGGGCCCGTCGGAGGCGGAAGGCGATCCTCCGCCACAGCCGGTCAGGGCCATGGCGAGGATTGCTAAGACAGCCGCTGTTTTGGGGATGGTGGATTTTCGGGCGCTAAAAAGCATTCGTTGTCCTTTAGTCTCACAGTGGAAACGGCCATCAAGAAACCGCTTTCTCATACCTTAGGTGTGAGCCACCGCACACGTCAACAACGCACACAAACTTACTTTTATTCACAGGAGCGGTCAGCCGGCGTGGCGCCGTGAGTTCCTCCACAACAGGAAGCCGATGACCAGCGCCGAGAGCATGCCCAGGGCACCGGTAACCACCAGCCCGGTCCGGACGCCGAACTGTTCAGTGAGCCAGCCTGCCAGCAGGCCGCCCAGGGCGTGCCCGCCGAGAAGCAACGGCAGGTACAGCGCCATGACCCTGCCACGGACTTCCGGCCCGGCCTCCAGCTGGACGGCGGTGGCCGCACTGGTCAGGAAGAGCAGTGTCATCAGCCCCACCACCACCAGCATCACGGTAAATGAGAGCAGGTTCGGCATCAGCGCCGCCACGAGCTGGGCGAGGCCAAAAAGGCCCGCCGCGGCTACGATTCCCTTTCTGCCAAGTGTCCGAAGACGCGCAGCCAGCAGGGCACCGGCCAGGGCACCGACGGCGCTGACCGTGTTGAACATGCCAAATCCGGCCACGCCGTTATGCCAGACGCGTTCGGCGAACGCCGCCAGCACCACGGGGCCGTTCATGCCGAACGCCCCCAGCAGGCCGGCGAGGGCAATCACCAGGAGCAGCCGCGGCCGGTCCCGCACAAACCGGAACCCGGCCAGGAGCTGGCCACGGCCCCGGACAGCCGGGGCATTCGCGTGCAGGAGCGCGGGCCGGATGCCGGCGATCATGCCCAGCACCAGCATGCCAAGAAAGGCGTTGGACGCGAAGGCGGCCGCGGAGCCGGCGTGGGCGATGACCACTCCGCCCAAGGCAGGCCCGGCCATGGCGCCGAGCTGGCCGATGGCGTTGTTGAGGCCGATGGCCGGCCGGAGACCGGCGTCGCCCACCACTTCATTAACGAAGACCTGGCGGGCGGGGCCGTCAATCGCCGAAGTAATCCCCAGGGCGATGCAGCTGCCGTAGACAATCCACACGGTAATCCCGCCGGTGGCGTCCCACGCCGCGAGGCCCAGGGCGAGGAGGACGATCACGGACTGGCAGACCATCATGACGCTGCGCTTGGGGAAGATGTCCACCAGCAGGCCACTGAGCGGTCCCACGATCAGCATGGGGAGGAACTGCAGGGCCACCGCGACGCCGACTGCGGCCGGACTGCCGGTCAGCTGGAGCACCAGCCAGTCCTGGGCGAGGCGCTGCATCCAGACGCCCATACTGCCCGCCAAGGTCATTCCCATGTACAGGCGGTAGTTGTGCTGCGTCAGCGGGTAGTACCAGCGGACCGGGCCTTTGGGGGTGTGGAGGGACTCTGCGGACTGGGGGCGGTCGGAAGACACGTCGGGCTCAACTCGGTAGTAACGTCAAAATGCAGAAGAGTGGGAATGCAGGGAATGTCTAGGCGTTGAACTGCCAGCCACGGTTGGAGCGCATCTTGACCGACGCGGCGGCCAGGATCAGCATGCCGGGCACCACCACAAACAGCGCAACGAGCATCCAGACGAAGACGACGGCGGCGAACAGCGCCGTAACCAGGAGAAGGGATCCGGTCCAGTCCCGAAGTGTCAGTGCCTTGCCGGTTGCGAGGGCAGAGGACCACGCGGCCGACTTCGAAGAGGCCGACGGCGGAACGGCGCCGGGTGCTGAACCGGACGTCTGCCGGTCGGCGTCGGCAGAAGGTCCGGCGACGTCGGACCAGGCGGCGGTGGTGCGCAGGAGCAGGACGGCGCCGGCCGCTGCCAGGACGAGGGTGGCCGGGAGGACCACCGCGCTGCCGGGCAGCTGCCCGACTGTTGCGAGCAGCAGGTTCAGGACGATTACGACGGCGGCCGCCGCCGTCGTGAATCCCAGCTTCCAGCTGCCGGGCAGGGCAGCCTTGAAGGTGCCCCAGAGGGCACGGAGGGAATCGTCCCGCCCGGAGAGATGGCGTTCGAGGTGCGCGATGCCGGCTGCGTAGGCGGCAGGGATGGTGACAAGCGGAATGGACAGCACCAGCACCAGCAGCCCGGCCAGCAGGGTCTCGGAAAACAGTGCGAAACGGTTGACCGGGATCGGTTCATCGCGGCCGGATGCGGGTGTGGTGCTGTCCATCGTGCTCATTTTCTGTTGTGTTCTTCCGTCAGCCCTTGAGGCCCTGGGTGGAGACGCCTTCGACGATGTAGCGCTGGAAGACGAGGAAGAAGATCAGGACCGGGAGCAGTGCCAGGACGGACATGGCGATCATGGCTCCGTAGTCCGAGGACTGGGTCTGGTCCACGAAGAGCCGCAGCGCCAGGGGCAGCGGGTACTTTTCCGGGGTGTTCAGGTAGAGCAGGGGGCCGAGGAAGTCGTTCCAGCTCCAGATGAAGGAGAAGATCGAGGTGGAGATCAGGGCCGGTTTCATCAGCGGGAGCATGATGGAGGTGAAGATCCGGACGTGCCCGGCGCCGTCGATGCGTGCTGCTTCGTCCAGTTCTGCCGGGAGGTTGCGCATGAACTGGACCATGAGGAACACGAAGAACGCGTCGGCGGCGAGGAACTTGCCGATCAGCAGCGGGATGTATGTGTCCACGAGGCCGAGCTGGTTGAAGATGATGTACTGCGGGATGATGACCACGTGGAAGGGCAGCAGCAGGGTGGCGATCATCATGCCGAAGAAGATGCTGCGGCCGGGGAACTTGATCCTCGCGAACGCGTAGGCCGAAACACTGGCGGAGAGGATGGTCCCTACCACGGCGCCGATGGCCAGGATCAGGGAGTTGGTGAAGAACTGCAGGGTGGAGACCCCGCCGATCCCCTCCATCGCCGTGGCGAAGTTATCGAAGCTGAAGTTATTGGACCAGAGCGAGGTGTTCGCGCCGCCGATTTCGGCGTTCGGCTTGAAGGACGAGGCGATCATCCATACCGCGGGGTACAGGACCACGGCCGTCAGCGCCAGGGCCACGGCGTGGAAGATACCGCTCTTGACCCGTTTGGCCGTGACCGATTCGGACTTCGGGTTATAGACCTGCGCATCGGCGTCAGGGGCGGACTGGGTGGGAGTTGCCATGGTTGTCATTTTGCATCACCGCTGTAGTGGACCCAGCCCTTGGACGTGCGGAAGATGATCAGCGTGATGATGCCGACCACGATCAGGAGCAGCCAGGCCATCGCCGAGGCGTAGCCCATCCGGAAATCGGAGAAACCGCGCAGATACAGGTAGAGGGTGTAGAAGAGGGTGGAACCGGCGGGGCCGCCTTCACCGTTGGAAATGATGTAGGCCGAGCTGAAGATCTGGAACGCGTGGATGGTTTCCATCAGCAGGTTGAAGAAGACCACCGGGGAAAGCATGGGCCAGGTGATGTTGAAGAACTTCCGTACCGGGCCGGCACCGTCCATCGAGGCTGCTTCGTAGAGGTCGGCGGGGATCTGCTTGAGGCCGGCGAGGAAGATCACCATCGGGGCGCCGAACTGCCAGACGGTCAGCAGGATGAACATCGGCATGGTCATCGAGGGGTTGCCCACCCAGCCGCCGAGGTTGATCCCGAAGAAGGACAGGCCCTGGTCCACCGGACCGGAATCGCCGAACATCGCCTTCCACACGATCGCGATCGAGACGGACGCGCCGATCAGGGACGGGGCATAGAACGCGGACCGGTAAAAGCCCTGGCCCTTGCGGGCACTGTTCAGCAGCATCGCCACCGCCAGGGCCGCGGCGAGCTTCAGCGGGGTACCGAAGACCACATAGCCCACGGTCACGCCCACCGACTGCAGGAACCGCTCGTCCTGGAACATCGTGGTGTAGTTATCCAGCCCGATCCACTTGGGCGGATCGAACAGGTTGTAGTTGGTGAAGGACAGGTACAGCGAGGACACCATCGGACCTATGGTCAGGACGATGAATCCCAGCAGCCAGGGCAACAGGAACGTATAGCCGGCGCGGGCATCCGCCCCGCTCCGCTTTGACTTGCGCGGAGCGGGAGCGGACGGCGACGCCGAACGCCTGCTCAGGGTTGGGCTTTGAGTCACGAGTTCAATCCGTCAGTAGGGAACGCAAGGGCAGACAATACGCTGCTCAGGCGTTCTGCTTGATGAGGTCTTCGGCTTCCTTGAACCACGCATCCACTGCGCCGTCCACGGTGACCTTGCCGTAGTTAATGTCCGAGCTGACGCGCTTGAAGGATGCTTCCAGCGTGCCGAAGCCGACGATGGGCGGCTCGGGGGCGTCCTTGAGGTACTTCTCGATGGACTTCTCGTAATCCACAACCAGCTTGTCGGTGCCTTCGAAGGTGGTGCCGTCGCGCTGGGTCTGGGAAGCCGGAACACCGCGGGAGGTCTTGAAGATCTGGCCGACCTCGGGGTCGTTGACCATAAAGTCGATGAACCGGGCAGCAGCATCCTTGTACTTGGTCTTCGCGCTGGCCACCATCAGCATGGAGGGCTTCAGGAACAGCCCCAGGTTGTCCTTGTCATCGGAGGGGACCGGCACAAGCTTGAGTTCCTTGGCGCCGCTGTCGGCCAGGTAGCCGGCCATGAAGTTATCCCAGGTAACCTCCGTGGCAGTCACGTTGGAACCGAACGGAGACTTGGGGGCAAGCTGCGTGGCCCGTTCCTCAGAGATGAGGGCCGGGGTGCCGCGAAGCTTGGCGGAGAGGTTCCACCACTTCTTCAGATCGTCCTTGCTGAAGCCCAGCTTGCCGTCCTCGGTGAAGGCCTCGATGTTGTTCTGCCGCAGCCAGACATTGAACATCCACCACACACCGGTGTAGTCGGTGCCGCCGAAGAGCGCGCCGTTGCCCTTGGCTCCAACCTCGCTCAGGAACTTGTTGAACTCTTCGTAGTTCCAGCTGCCGTCTGGCTCGGCGATGCCCAGGGAAGCGAGCTTCGCGGGATCGTAGTACACCGCGAACGCATTGGTGCTGGTGGGGATGCCGTAGGTCTTGCCACGGATCTGACCCGAGGGAAGGAGGGTCTTGTCGAAGGCGTCAGTGTTGATCTTGACCGTACTGAGGTCCAGGAGCTGGTTGCGCTGGCCGTAATCGCGAAGGTAGGACAGGTCCCACTGCATCACGTCCGGCAGCCCGCCGCCGGCAGCCTCCGTGGCGCGCTTCTGCCAGTAGCCGGCGAAGTCGGTGAAGTTGCCGTTGACCTTGATGTCAGGGTTCTTGGATTCGAAGAGCTCGATGGCCTTGCGGGTGCGCGTCGCGCGGTCGTCGTTGCCCCACCACGTGTAGTTGATGGTGACCGGCTTCTCCGCGGAGCCCGTCTCCCCGGCGGTCGTGCTGGAACCTGTCCCACAGGCCGCCAAAGCAGCGGCAGATGCGGTGCCGATAGCCACGGTGGTGATGAAATGCCTTCTGTTGATCATGAGAGCCTCCTTGCTCGTTTGGTGCAAGCCCATACCCAGCTATCTACAACGCGAGCAGTGAGCTGGCTTACACACCTTCTGAAACGATACAATAGCGGCATTCCACGCCGCGGGCAAGCGTTTTCCAAACATCAGTTTTCATGTACGTTTTTATCCAACCACCAGACAAGGGAGTCCCATGACTTTGCAGGAACAATCCGGCCCGGCGAGCGTCTGGGACGGTGTCCAAGGGATCGCCTACGGCGGAGACTACAACCCTGAGCAGTGGCCCGCCAGCGTCCGTCTGGACGACCTGGAGCTGATGAAGGAAGCGGGCGTCACCTTCCTCAGTGTGGGAATCTTCTCCTGGGCCCTGCTTGAACCGGCCGAAGGCGAATACGACTTCGGCTGGCTGGACGAAGTCCTGGATAACCTCGCCGCGAACGGGATCAAAGTTGCCCTGGCTACGGCCACCGCCGCTCCCCCGGCCTGGCTGGTCCGGAAGCACCCCGAGATCCTGCCGACCACGGCTGACGGGACCGTGCTGGGACCGGGCTCACGGCGGCACTACACGCCGTCGTCGGCCGTTTTCCGGCGCTACGCAACCGCGATCACCAGGGTCATCGCCGAAAGGTACAAGGACCACCCCGCGCTGGCACTGTGGCACGTGGACAACGAGCTCGGCTGCCACATTTCCGAGTTCTACGGGCCGGAGGACGCCGCAGCGTTCCGTGTCTGGCTGGAACGGCGTTACGGCAGCATCCAGGCCCTCAACGCGGCGTGGGGAACGGCCTTCTGGTCCCAGAGCTACGGCTCCTTCGAGGAGATCCTGCCGCCCGCCGTCGCCCCCTCCACGCTCAACCCGGGCCAGCAGCTGGACTTCCAGCGGTTCAACTCGTGGGCGCTGATGGACTACTACCGCGAGCTGGTGGCGGTCCTGCGGGAAGTCACTCCCGGGGTCCCCTGCACCACCAACCTGATGGCCTCCAGCGCCACCAAGTCGATGGACTACTTCGAGTGGGCCAAGGACCTGGACGTCATCGCCAACGATCATTACCTGGTGGCCGCAGATCCCGAGCGCCAGATCGAACTCGCGTTCAGCGCGGACCTCACCCGGGGAATTGCGGGCGGCGACCCGTGGATCCTGATGGAACATTCGACGTCGGCCGTCAACTGGCAGCCGCGCAACCAGCCCAAGATGCCCGGCGAAATGCTGCGAAACTCCCTCGCCCATGTGGCCCGCGGGGCTGACGCAGTGATGTTTTTCCAGTGGCGCCAGAGCTTTGCCGGGTCGGAGAAGTTCCACTCCGCCATGGTTCCGCACGGCGGCCGGGACACCCGCGTGTGGCGTGAGGTGGTGGAGCTGGGGTCTGCGCTGAAACGGCTCGCGCCGGTCCGGGGCTCCCGCGTGGAATCCAGGGCTGCCATCGTGTTCGATTACGAGGCGTGGTGGGCCAGCGAGATCGATTCCAAGCCGAGCCAGGACGTGAAGTACCTCGACGTGCTGCGCGCCTTCCACCGGTCGCTGTTCCTGCGCGGAATCTCCGTGGATATCGTCCATCCGTCCGCCTCGCTGGAGGGCTACGACCTGGTGCTGGTGTGCACCTTGTACTCCGTGACCGACCAGGCCTCTGCCAACATCGCAGCCGCCGCACACGCCGGAGCCACCGTGCTGGTCACCTACTTCAGCGGCATTACCGACGAGAAGGACCACATCCGGCTGGGCGGCTACCCGGGCGCTTTCCGTGGGCTGCTCGGCATCCGGGTGGAGGAATTCCACCCGCTGCTGGCCGGCACACAGCTGAAGTTGAGCGACGGCGGCGTCTCGACGATCTGGAGCGAGCACCTCCATCTCGCAGGGGCCGAAGCGGTGCAGACCTTCACCGAATACCCACTCGAGGGTGTGCCCTCGGTGACGCGTCATGCCGTTGGCTCCGGGGCGGCGTGGTACCTGGCCACTTTCCCTGACCGCGACGGCATAGAGTCCGTTGTGGACCGGCTGCTTGCAGAATCCGGTGTGGCTCGTGTTGCCGAGGCAGATTCAGGGGTTGAGCTCACGCGCCGCCGCGCCGCCGACGGCAGTTCGTTCCTCTTCGCCATCAACCACTCGCGCTCGTCGGCCTCCGTTCAGGCCACTGGAACGGACCTGCTGACCGGCGACCGTTTCGGCGGCACCGTTGAGGCCGGGGCCGTGGCGGTGATCGCGGAGGACTGACGGTTTCCTGATGGTCCCGGCTTCCGGTTTTGCCCGGGACCGGGACCATCTCCGTCTGACTCGCGCCGGGCGTGTTCGGGGGCTTGCTCCGGGGCTGAGCCGCATGGAGCGTTCGACGGCGGCACTTGGGTAAGTCGCCCGGCCCACCGTTGGTTCTTGGCCCGCCGGATTCTTGGGCGCGGAAACGGTGCCGGGCTTCATTGTCGTACCCCTTTGGAAGAGTGTGCCTATGGAAGCTCTTAGGGTTCAGGGCACGGGATACGGCGGTAGAGCCGGGCTGCGCACGCGTGCTGATTCGCCTGTTGGGGGCGCTTCCAACCTGCTGGCCTGTCGACCCGAAACGGTGCCGGGCTTAATTGTCGTACCCCTCTGGAAGAGTGTTCCCATGGAAGCTTTTAGGGTTCAGCGCACGGGGCACGGCGGTCATTCCGGCCTGCGCACGCGCGCTGGCTCGCCTGTTGGGGGCACTTCCAGCAGCCGCGATTTCGGCGGCGGCGCCCGGCCAGCTGCGCTCCGGTTTTTCCCGCCCCGCCGGCTGGTTCCTGGGCTCGGAATCGGTGCCGGGCTTAATTGTCGTACCCCTTTGAAAGAGTGTTCCTATGGAGGCTCTTAGGGTTCAGCGCACGGGGCACGGCGGTCACGCCGGCCTGCGCACGCGCGCTGATTCCCCTGCTGGGGGCGCTTCCAGCCTGCTGGCTCGTCGACCCGGAAACGGTGCCGGGCTCAATTGTCGTACCCCTCTGAAAGAGTGTTCCTATGGAAGCTCTTAGGGTTCAGCGCGCAGGGCACGGCGGTCATTCCGGCCTACGCACGCGCGCTGGCTCGCCTGCTGGGGGCGCTTCCAAGACCCTGACGTTCGATGGCGGCGCCCAGCCAGCTGCGCCCCTGTTTTTCCCGCCCCGCCGGCTGGTTCTTCGACCCGGAAACGGTGCTCGGCTTAATTGTCGTACCCCTTTGAAAGAGTGTTCCTATGGAAGCTCTTAGGGTTCAGCGCACGGGGCACGGCGGTCATGCCGTCCTGCGCACGCGCGCTGATTCCCCTGCTGGGGGCGCTTCCAGCGGCCGCGATTTCGGCGGCGGTTCACGGACCGACCGGTCTGAACGGCCGGGCATCCGCTGCGCTGCCCCGTTCACAGAGGCCGCCGGGCTGCAGGACACCGCCGAAGCCACCGGGCTCGCTGAGGCTGCCGAAACCGCCGGGCTCGTTAGTGCTGTTGAAGCGGCCGGGTTCGTTGAAGCTGCCGCGCCGGCCGTGAGTATTGAGGCCG
>NZ_SIHX01000011.1 GCF_004320525.1 Arthrobacter sp. S39 | reverse complement strand
GGGAAAATCATCACCCGCGCCCGCCGCAACCAACTCCTCCTACCCGAATCAGCACCGGAAAAAGACCTCCTAAAACTGCTCCTGGCCAACACCAGCCACCTCAAACAGCTGCCCTCCCCGGGCTGAACAGACCTTCATCCCTGTCCCGACAAACAGCCCCGCCACCGGAAGTGGAACCGGCGCCAACCCCAAGACGAACCAACGGGCCACACGGCACTGCCCGACAACAGAAAACAACCGCCGATCAGCCCAACGCGCGAATCAACGACCATCACCTATGGTCATGAAAAATCGGGGCTAGCGCGCCCGGGGGCTGCGGAAGCGGCAAAGGGCAGTCAGGCTGCCGGCAGGATGAATGTCGCCGTGGTGCCCGCGCCCGGCGAGCTGGTGAGGCTCAGTGAGCCGCCGTGGCCTTCGATGATGGTCTTGCTGACAGGCAGCCCCAGCCCGGCACCGGGGATGGCCGTTTCGCGTGACCGCGCAGAGCGGAAGAACTTGGTGAAGGCCTGTTCCTGGTCCTCCGCGCTCATGCCGACGCCCGGGTCCGTGATTGAACAGACGAGGTCCGTCCCGGTTCTGTGCGCCCGTGCGGTGATGCGGCCGCCGTCGGGGGAGTATTTGATCGCGTTCGAGAGCAGGTTCCCCACGACCTGCCGGATCCGGTCGCTGTCCATCCGGGCAGTCAGCGGCTGGTCGGCGTCGAGCACCAGCTCCAGGCCCTTGTTCGCGGCCTGCGGGAGGGTGGAATTGACGACGTCGGCGAGGAGGCAGGCGAGGTCGGCTTCCTGCAGTGACAGCTCCACCCGTTCAGACGCCACCGCAATCAGGTCGTTCACCAGGCCCAGGAGGTGGGTGGCGTTGCGGTGCACCACGCGCAGCTCGGCTTCGATCCCCTCGTGTCCCGGCTCGTCCAGGACCAGTTCCAGGTAGCCGAGGATGGAGGTGAGCGGTGTCCGGAGTTCGTGGGATACGGTGCCGACGAAGTTGTCCTTGGCTGCCAGCGCCGTGATCAGGGCCGTCACGTCCACGAAGGTAATGACACCGCCGCTGCGGACGCCGTCCGTTGAGCGGATGACATGTGCGCTCACTGAATAAGCACGTTGTTTTCCCTCGTCGCCTGCCCACAGAAGCTCGTCCGTGAAGATGTCGCCCCGTGTAACGCGGGCAACGGGGAGCATGCGGGGCGTCACCGGAGTTGCCTGGTCGCCCAGCAGCACCTGGATCCCGGTGTCCCCGTCGGCGAGCCGGGCAAGGACAGGATCGGCACGGATGGCCCGGTTGGTCAGCACGTTGTTTCCCGCATGGTCAACCACCCAGACGCCCACCCCCACGGCGCCGAGTACGGCGTCCAGGAGCCGCTGGCGTTCCACGCTTTCGTTGAGTGTTTCTGCCAGTGCCTCGTCCTTTTTGACCATGGCCGTACGCTGGCGGTGAAGCGTCCCGGAGACGACATGCGCCGTTACTGCGATTGCTGCCATCACAAGGGGCAGGAAGATGGTCCGGATCATCGAGCCTTGGGCCGGGGGCGTGCCGAGAACCACCGCGGGGACGGTGGTGCTGAGTACCGTGGCCACCACAGCCATCACCACCCTGCTGCGCTGGCGGCCGATGGCGAGCCACACCACAGGGAACACGAGCATCAGGCTCAGTACCGTGAAATTGGGGCCGCCTGCCTGGCGTGTGAAGCCGATGGCGAGGCAGTCAAGGAAAGGTATCACCGTGAATGCGGAGGACGGCAGCCTGTCCCACGGAAGAATCACGCAGGCGGCGAAGATGGCCGAATGCGCCAGCAACGCCAGCCTGAAGGCATCGTCCGCCAGGGTGTCCGGGCTGAACAGTCCGGCGGCCACCACGATGAGCACTACCGTGACGGTGAGCGGAAGCTGGCTCATCACCACCCGGCCCCGGGCGCCAAGGCCCCCGAAGAACGCGTCGATCCTTCCGGCGAGACGGCTGAGTTCCGCAGGTTCGTTGAGGATGGATCTTCCCGCTTGTATTCGATTAGTCACTCCGGCCCCCCAGGCGCAGCGATGGAAACCTCCGGTTGCCTGAAGGTCCTTTTCGCCAGCCTAGCGCTTAGCTCCCGCCGGAGCGCACTAAGACGTGACCGGACTATCCGATCAGCAGGCTCAGCGCCTCCGTCAGGTGCTCCACCTCGCGCACGGAGAAGCCCGCGGGAACAGGTCCCGGGCCGTTGTGGCTGGCCGGGACGACGGCATGCGTGAAGCCCAGGCGGTGGGCCTCCTGGATGCGCTGGTTGATGCCGGGCACCGGCCGGACCTCGCCGGCCAGTCCCACCTCACCGAAGGCGATCAGGCGGATGGGCAGCGGTTTCCGGGCCTTGGCCGAGGCCACCGCCAGCGCGACCGCGAGGTCCGTGGCAGGTTCACTCAGCTTCACGCCGCCCACCGTTGCCACGTAGGAGTCGTCCTTGTGCAGCAGGCATCCGGCGCGCTGCTGCAGCACGGCGAGCAGCATGGACACGCGCGAGCTGTCCAGGCCGCTGGTGGCACGGCGCGGCTGCGAGTTGGGGCTTTCGGCGAGCAGCGACTGCACCTCGGCCAGCAGCGGCCGCCTGCCCTCCATGGTCACCGTGATGCACGTGCCGGACACGGGCTCCTTAGTGCGGCTGACAAAGAGTCCGCTCGGATCCGCGAGGCCCTCGATGCCGTCCTCGTTCAGGTCGAAACACCCCACATCGTCCGTGGGACCGTACCGGTTCTTCACGGCCCGCAGCAACCGGAGCCTGGAATGGCGCTCGCCCTCGAACTGGCACACCACATCCACCAGGTGCTCCAGCAGCCGGGGCCCGGCGATGGAACCGTCCTTGGTCACGTGGCCCACCAGCAGCGTGGTCATGTTGCGCCGCTTGGCCGCGGCGATGATGGACGCCGCGACCTCGCGCACCTGCGAGACTCCGCCGGCGCTGCCGTCAACATCCGCGCTGCTGAGCGTCTGCACCGAGTCCACGATCAACAGCCGGGGCTCCACCTTCTCCACCTGCCCGAGCGCCTGCCCCAGGTCCGTCTCGGCGGACAGGTAGAGGGAATCCGCGACGGCGTCGATCCGCTCCGCGCGCAGCTTCACCTGTGCGGCCGATTCCTCGCCCGTGATGTACAGGACGTCCTGGGCTGTGCGGGCGAACTTGGCGGCGACGTCCAGCAGCAGTGTGGACTTGCCCACGCCGGGCTCGCCCGCGAGCAGGATCACGGCGCCGGGGACCAGGCCGCCGCCCAGCACGCGGTCCAGCTCGTCCACGCCGGTGGGCAGGAACGCGGCTGTGGTGGCGTCCACCTCGGCAATCCGGCGCGCCGGCTCCAGGACTGTTGTTGCCGCCGTCGTACGCGCCACGGCGGCGCCGGTTTCCTCCACGGTGCCCCACGCCTGGCACTCGCCGCAGCGGCCCACCCATTTGACGGTGGTCCAGCCGCATTCGGCGCACTTGTAAGCGGGCGCCTTGGACGCGCGGGAAGTCTTTGTAGCCATGGGTTCCACCCTAATGGCGGGGGCGGACATCGCCCCGCAGCCGCACAGGGGCCGCTTCGGTAAAGTGCTGAAACCCAGCCCGAGAGAGCGCTCTCTTGACAGTGATCCGCGCCACCTTTAGAGTTGGGGAACTTGCAAGAGAGCGCTCTCTCAACCTCAGGCAACTTCCCCCACAAAGGAGTGACCGTGAAATTTTCACGACGAAATACCGCTGCCGCAATAGCGGGAGCAGCAGCCCTCGCCATGCTCGCCACGGGCTGCGGAAGCGGTGCAGACCAGGCAGCCAGTGCAGGCAACCCCGTTGAACTGACCGTCACCACCTTCGGAACCTTCGGGTACGGCGATCTCTATGGCGAGTACGAGCAGGCAAACCCCGGAGTCAAGATCAAGGCCACGAACATTGACCGTGGATCAAACGCCCGCACAGATGCCTTCACCAAGCTGGCCGCCGGATCCGGCCTCAGCGACGTAGTGGCCATCGAGGAAGGCTGGCTGGGCTCCATCATGGAGGTCTCCGATCAGTTCGTGGACCTCAACGAACACGGCGCCGCGGACATCGCGGCCAACTGGGTGGACTGGAAGTACAAGCAGGGCACCGACCCCCAGGGCCGGGTCATCGGCTACGGCACCGACATCGGGCCGCAGGGACTCTGCTACAACGGCAAGCTCTTTGAAGCCGCCGGCCTTCCCAGCGACCGCGAATCCGTCGCGACGCTCTTCGGCGGACAGGACGCGACGTGGGAGAAGTACTTCGAAATCGGAAAGCAGTACAAGGAAGCCACCGGAAAAGCCTGGTACGACCAGTCCGGCTTCGTCTGGAACTCCATGGTGAACCAGATGGAGGAGGGCTACTACACCAAGGACGGCGAGCTCAACGTAGACGGCAACGCGGAGATGAAGGGCAAATTCGAGATGCTGGCGGCCGGAACGGCGGCTGGACTCTCCGCCAACCAGACCCAGTGGGACTGGGGAAACGGCAAGGCCTTCGTTGACGGTTCCTTCGCCACGTTCGTCTGCCCGGGCTGGATGCTCGGCACCATCAAGGGCCAGCTTGAATCCGCAGGCGGCGGCGCCGGCAGCGGCTGGGACTTCGCCGATGTCTTCCCAGGCGGGGCTTCCAACTGGGGCGGCGCTTTCCTCTCCGTGCCCAAGACCTCGGAGCACCCTGCAGAGGCCGCCAAACTGGCCGCATGGCTGACCGCACCGGAGCAGCAGGTCAAACAGTCCGCCGCAGCCAACAACTTCCCCAGCACCCTCAAGGCCCAGGAAAAGCTGGTCCAGGACGCCACGCCGAACGCGCTCTTCAACAACGCTCCCACCGGCGCCATCCTGGCCAACCGTGCCAAGGGGGTCGTGGCCCAGTTCAAGGGCCCGGACGATTCAGTGATCCAGGAGAACGTGTTCGGCCCCGCGCTGAAAAGCCTCGACGCCGGAACCGCCGACGCAGCCAAGGCATGGTCCGAGGCCCTTCGCCTCCTCAACGACCTGGTCGTAAACAACTAGACCCGCTGTGGGGCCTCCCGTCAGGGAGGCCCCCCGATGCAGTGCGAGAGCCCCATGACAACCACCCTGAACCCATCCGCCAAACCCGCGGCCGTCAAACCCAAACCCACTTTCAAGCAACGCCTGAGCATCTTCGACGTCAAGGCATCGCCTTACCTTTACGTTGCGCCGTTCTTCATACTGTTTGCCCTCGTGGGACTGTTCCCGCTGGTCTACACGTTCTTTGTCAGCCTGTTCGACTGGCACCTGCTCAAAGGGCAGGGACAGTTCGTGGGGCTGGAGAACTTCGCTGCGGTCCTGCAGGACCGCTTCTTTTGGAATTCCCTTTTCAACACCATGAGCATCTTCCTGCTCTCCTCTGTCCCGCAGCTGGCTGTGGCGCTGTTCCTGGCCGCAGTGCTGGACCAGAACCTCCGGGCCAAGACCTTCTGGCGCATGAGCATCCTGCTGCCCTATATCGTGACGCCCGTTGCGGTGGCCATGATCTTCACCAACATGTTCGGCGAGCAGTACGGCCTGATCAACAACATCCTCGGAAACTTCGGCCTTGACCCGGTGATGTGGAAGAACGAGACGCTGCCCAGCCACATCGCCATCGCCACCATGGTCAACTGGCGCTGGACCGGCTATAACGCGCTGATCCTGCTCGCTGCGATGCAGGCCGTGCCGCGGGACCTGTACGAATCCGCAGCCCTTGACGGTGCAGGAGCCGTCCGCCGGTTCTTCAGCATCACCCTGCCCAGCATCCGGCCCACCATGGTGTTCGTCGTCATCACGGCCACCATCGGCGGCCTGCAGATCTTCACCGAACCACGGCTCTTCGACCCCGCCACCGCCGGCGGATCCCAGCGCCAGTTCCAGACCACCGTCCTGTACCTCTGGGAGATGGCGTTCCAGCGCCAGAACTTCGGCAAGGCATCAACCATCGCATGGCTGCTCTTCCTGATCATCGTGCTGTTCGGCGTCATCAACTACCTGATTTCGCGCCGGATCGCCACGGCTGATGCTGCAAAGCCCTCCCGGGCTGCCCGCAAAAGTTCTGCCCGGAAAAACGCCGCCGGGAAAAACGCCGCCCTGACGCGTGCTGAAAGGACCACACGATGAGCATCATCGACCGCGCAGAGGCCGCGTCTGCCAGGACTTCCTCTGCAAAAACGCCTGCGGATCCAGCGCCAGTGAGGACGGCCATCTTCCGTAAGCGCATCTTCGGCACCGGCGAACGCCCCGGCTTCCTCAGCTACGGGCTGCTTCTGGCCTTCTTGCTCTCGTCTGCATACCCGCTGTGGTGGTCCGTGGTGATTGGCAGCAGGTCAAACGAAGCCCTGGGCGAGACGTGGCCACCGCTGCTGCCCGGCGGGAACTTCTGGACGAACGTGGGCGAAGTCTTCGACACCGTTCCCTTCTGGCTGGCCCTCGGAAACAGTGTCCTGATCTCCGGCATCATCACCGTCTCCGTGGTGGGCTTTTCCACCCTCGCCGGCTACGCCTTTGCCAAGCTGCGGTTCCGCGGCCGGAACGGGCTCATGCTGATGGTGGTCGCCACCATGGCCATCCCCACCCAGCTGGGCATCATTCCGCTCTTTATGGTGATGCGTACCCTCGGCTGGACCGGCGAGATCGGCGCCGTTGTGGTGCCTACCCTGGTGACCGCATTCGGTGTGTTTTTCATGCGGCAATACCTGGTGGACGTCATTCCGGATGAGCTCATCGAATCCGCCCGCATGGACGGCGCCAACATGATCTCCACGTTCTGGCACGTAGCCATCCCGGCCGCCCGTCCCGCCATGGCCATCCTGGGCCTTTTCACCTTCATGACGGCCTGGACGGACTTCCTGTGGCCCCTCCTGGTGCTCGATGCCGGCAATCCCACCCTGCAGACGGCACTGAGCCAGCTGCAATCCGCCCGCTACGTGGACTACTCCGTGGTCCTCGCAGGCGCGGTGCTGGCCACCCTTCCGCTGCTGGTGCTGTTCGTACTGGCAGGAAAACAACTCATTTCAGGAATCATGCAAGGAGCAGTGAAGGGCTAATGCCACATTCGACGCATTCACGGCAGTGGCCGGAAGGATTCCTCTGGGGATCCGCGACGGCGGCCGCACAGATCGAGGGGGCCGGCCACGAGGGCGGCAAGGAGGACTCCGTGTGGGACCACTTTGCGCGGATCCCGGGCGCCATCGCCAAGGGGGACACCCTGGAACAGGCCGTGGACCATTACCACCGGATGCCTGAGGACGTCCGCCTCATGAAGGAACTGGGGCTGGACTCGTACCGCTTTTCCACCAGCTGGGCGCGTGTGCGGCCGGGGGACCGTGCGGCCAATCCGGAGGGCCTGGATTTCTATTCACGGCTGGTGGACGAGCTCCTGGAGGCAGGGATCCTGCCCTGGCTGACCCTCTACCACTGGGACCTGCCGCAGGCGTTGGAGGACAGAGGCGGCTGGGCCAACAGGGATACGGCCTACCGGTTTGTGGACTACGCACTCGACGTCTATTCAGCCCTCGGAGACCGCGTCCAGCACTGGACCACCTTCAACGAGCCTTTCTGTTCCTCGCTGCTGGGCTACGGTTCCGGAGTGCATGCCCCTGGCCGCCAGGAACCGCGGGCGGCCATCGCGGCGGTGCATCACCAGCACCTGGCCCACGGCCTGGCAGTCAGCGCCCTGCGGGAAAGTGGCGCCCAGAACCTGGGAATCACGCTGAACCTGAGCAACTCCATCCCGCGGGACCCGCAGGACCCCGTTGACCTGGATGCGGCCCGGCGTTTCGATTCACTGCAGAACCGGATTTTCCTCGACCCCATCCTGCGCGGAAGCTACCCGGAGGACACGCTGCGCGACCTCGCGCCGTTCGGCCTGCCCGAACTGATCCTCCCCGGCGACCTGGAAGCAATCAGCGCGCCACTGGAATTCCTGGGCGTAAACCACTACCACGACGACCTCATCAGCGGCCACGCGGACGACGGCGGAAGCGACGGCCACTCCGGCGGGGCAGAACGTGTTGCTGCGTCGCCGTGGATCGGGTCCGAGGACATTGCCTTCCCCAGCCGCGGGCTGCCGCGGACCGCGATGAACTGGGAAGTCAACCCCGACGGCCTGCGGAAACTGCTGGTGCGCCTCGGCAGAGAATACCCCACCCTGCCGCCGCTTTACATCACCGAAAACGGTGCCGCATATGAGGACACCCTGGGCCCGGACGGCGTCGTGCGCGATGCGGAGCGCACCGGCTTCATCCTTGACCACATCGCAGCCGTCGGGGAGGCGATAGACCAGGGCGCCGACGTCCGTGGCTATTTCGTCTGGTCGCTGCTGGACAACTTCGAATGGTCCTGGGGGTACGGGAAGCGCTTCGGGATCGTGCGGGTGGATTACGGCACCTTTGAGCGCACCGTCAAGGACAGCGGTCTGGCCTATGCCCGGCAGATCGCCGCCGCAAAGCGGAATGTTGACAGGCTCCCTGAGTCACAGCCTGCCTAAACTGAAGTACCGGGTGGAAGCCCGCTCAACGTCACGGAGCGAAGAAGAGTGAAGCAAGATCAAAGCGGAAGCCGGCCGGCGCCCACCCTTGAAATGGTGGCTGCGCTGGCCGGCGTGTCCCGCGCCACGGTCTCGCGCGTGGTCAACGACGTGCCCAGCGTGGACGAGGACATCGCCGCGAAGGTCCGCCAGGCCATCCTCGCCGTGAATTACACCCCCAACCGGGCGGCCCGGTCCCTTGCCAGCCGGAAGCCCAATTCCGTGACCCTGATTGTGCCGGAGTCCACGTCCAAGGTCTTCGCCGATCCGTTCTTTGCCTCCGTGGTCCAGGGCGTGGCACTTTATCTCGCAGACACCGATTACACCCTCAACATGGTCATTGCGTCTGAAGCCAAGCCCGAAAAGACCAGGGCTTTCCTGCTCGGCGGCAACGTTGCCGGCGCCTTGGTGGTCTCCCACCATGCGGGGGACCGCTCCTGGGCACACGTCAGCGACCACATCCCCATGGTGTTCGCGGGCAGGCCGCTGGCGGAGGGCGGAAGTTATTACGTGGACGTGAACAATGAGGCAGCCGCCGAAGGCGCAACCCGGCTGCTGATCCAGGGCGGCCGCACCCACATCGCCACGATCGCCGGGCCGCAGGACATGCCTCCCGGCGTCGACCGCATCAACGGCTGGAGGAACGCCCTCGAAGCGTCCGGGCTGGACGACTCGCTGGTGGAGTATGGCGACTTCACCCTCTCTTCCGGTGCCAAAGCCATGCGGCGGCTCCTTGAACGCGGCAAACCCCTGGACGGGCTCTTCGTGGCTAATGACCAAATGGCTGCCGGGGCCTACACCGTCCTCCATGAACGCGGAATCAGGATTCCCGACGACGTCGCCGTAGTGGGGTTCGACGACGATTCCTTTGCCACGTCCGTGAACCCGCAGCTGACAACCGTTCATCACCCCATCATCGACATGGGCAAGAAGATGGCCGAGATCCTGGTCGACCTGATCGAGGGCAAGCCCACGGACAGGGTCACCCAGATCCCTACGTCGCTGGTGATCCGTGATTCGGCCTCCTAAGGCCCTTTATGCTGTGAACGACCAGTAGCCCGCTACAGCCCGGGCAGCACATCCCGGGCCTCGCGGGAATCCATCCCCGTGGCCTCCAGTAAATCCACCATCAGCGGCCGGAACAGCATCACCACTGTCTCGCCCTCCAGCCGCTGCACCTCCAGCAGCTTGGGGTGCAGCCTCAGCGCGATCTCGCTCAGGTCCTGCCGTGCGGTGCGCAGGTGGGCGCGCCGGGCGCCGTCGTGCGTTTCCGCCAGGCCGAGGGAGAGTTCCTCAATGGCGGCAGCGGTGTCCTGCAGCACCTCCGCGATGTTGTCGTTGGCCTCATCGGACAGGGCGGCGTGGTTGATGGCGCTGGTCAGCCGGCGCGCGAAGACCCGGCTGTTACGCAGGGCAAGGTCGATGAAGTCCAGCGACTGCTTGAGCCGGTCCAGCTCGTCGCGGTGCCGGCGGTAGGCCGGCGCAAGCGTGGCCACCTCCCCGGAAGCGCGCAGAGAATGGCGCATCGCGTCCACCAGCGGCTGGCAGTTCCGGCCCCGGATCAGCGCGTGCCACGCCTGGGTGGAGTCGCTGTTGCTCAGGGCGGTGGCGCACTCCCGCAGCACTTCGGCCAGTTCGTGGAGCAGCTTCTGGACATCCTTGCGGGGCTCCCGGCGCGGATCCTTGGGCACCAGGATAGTCACCAGCAGCGCGAACAGCCCGCCCACGATGGCGTCGAGGCTGCGCGTGAAGGGCCCGCCTGCAGGTGCCGGCAGCAGCACCACCAGCAGGGACTGCAGCCCCAGCTGGGTGGTGAAGATGTTGCCGCCGTCCAGGAACCGGGCAAGCAGGATGGAGACCAGGAGGACGACGGCGGCAACCCAGATATCGCCGCCCAGCCAGTGGAGGAGCAAATCACCCACCACAATGCCGATGGTGCAGCCCAGTCCCACTTCCACCACCCTGCGAAGGCGTGGCTCCCGGGAGAAGCCCAGGGCAATCAGCGATGAAGTCGCCGCGAACAGCGGACCCGAATGGCCCAGCACGTACTCGGCGAACGCGTAGGCCCCCACTGCGCACCCGGTCATCTGGATGGCCGGGAACAGCGAATTGCGGCTGCGGATCAGGCCGGTGCGGATGCGGCCACGCAGGAAACGCCGGCTTGCTGAGAGTCCTGCTGCGATGGCCATGGGTTCAAGTCTATTCACTGGCCGTGCACTACGACCGAAGATGTGACCTGCGCAATGGTGACGCTGCAGATGTAAGCGAATATCCCGCCGTCGTTAATTTCCCGTTCACTTTGGAGCGCCCATCCCGTTACCTGCGGCCCATAACTTCAATGAAGGTACAGAACGTACGCATCGCGCTGCAGGGCGTCTCCGGTCCTGCCCGCAACTGAATAACCCTGGAAGGGGTACATCTAGTGAAGGCTCTCCGCTTCGGCCGCCACGCGGCTATCGCTGTTATCGCAGCCGGCGCTCTCGCGCTGACCGCCTGCGGTTCAGACAACGTCACGGGCGCTGCGCCTGCTGGCAACCAGACTTCCGCTGGCCCCAAGGTCACCGGCACCCTCACCGGCATCGGTGCATCCTCCACCGGCGCAGCCATGGACGCCTGGAAGGCCGGCTTCGCTGCCGCCAACTCCGGCGCCACGGTCCAGTACTCCCCGGACGGTTCCGGCGCAGGCCGCAAGGCCATCATCGACGGCTCGGCCCAGTTCGCCGGTTCGGACGCGTACCTCAAGGATGACGAGCTGGCCAGCTCCAAGGCCGTCTGTGGCCCCGAGGGCGCCATCAACATCCCGGTCTACATCTCCCCGATCGCTGTGGCGTTCAACGTCCCGGGCGTCACCGACCTGAAGCTTGACGCCGCTACCGTGGCAAAGATCTTCCGCGGCCAGATCGCCAAGTGGAACGACCCCGCCATCGCTGCCCTGAACGCCGGCGTCAGCCTGCCGGACCTGAAGGTCACCCCGGTGAACCGCTCTGACGACTCCGGCACCACCACGAACTTCACGGACTACCTGGCCTCTGCAGCCCCCGAGGTATGGACCGACAAGTCCGCCGGCATCTGGCCGGCCACCCTGCAGGGTGAAAACGCCAAGGGCACCTCCGGTGTGGTCAAGACCGTCACCGACACCCCGGGCGCCGTAACCTACGCCGATGACTCCGCCGTGGGCGGCAAGCTGGGCACCGCCTCCATCAAGGTGGGCGAGGAGTTCGTCAAGATCTCCGCCGACGCCGCAGCCAAGGCTGTTGAAGCCGGCAAGCCCGTCGAAGGCCGCTCCGCCACCGACGTCGCCATCAAACTGGACCGCAAGACCACCGTTTCCGGCGCCTACCCGGTGGTCCTCGTTTCCTACCACGTCGTCTGCACCACCTACGACAAGCAGGAAACCGTTGACCTCGTCAAGGCCTTCGAAAACTACGTAGTTTCCGACGCCGGCCAGCAGGTAGCAGCAGACTCGGCCAAGTCCGCGCCGCTCTCCCCGGCCCTCGCCGAGAAGGCCGTCAAGGCCATCGAATCCATCAAGGTCAAGTCCTAGTTACCTGCCCTGAACGAGTTCCCCGCCACGCCGAGAGGCGGGGCGGGGAACTTGGTTTTTGTAACCCTTGCTTCACGCTTCCCCAAGCACCACCTCAACCGAAGGGTCGGGAATGACCGTCACCTCCCTGAAAAGCTCCCAGGGCGCAGGCCGCGCCGGGGACAAAATCTTTTCCGGAGCAACCCTGGCAGCAGGGTGCCTGATCCTTGCCGTCCTGTTCGGCGTTGCCCTGTTCCTTGTCGTCCAGGCGATTCCTGCGCTCACAGCCCCCGCTGCTGAGATCCAGGGCGGCGAAGGCTTCTTCGCCTACATCTGGCCGATCGTGGTGGGCACCCTGATCGCCGCCGCCATCGCCCTGGTGATCGCAACGCCCATCGCCATCGGCGTGGCCCTGTTCATCTCGCACTTCGCACCGCGCCAGCTCGCGTCCGGGCTGGGCTACGTGATCGACCTGCTGGCCGCCATCCCGTCCGTGGTTTACGGCGCCTGGGGTGCCGCGTTCCTCGCCAAGGAAATCTCGCCGGCCTACAACTGGCTCGCGGACAATATGGGCTGGCTGCCCATCTTCCAGGGACCGGCCTCCGCCACCGGCAAGACCATCCTCACCGCCGGCATCGTGCTGTCCGTGATGGTCCTGCCCATCATCACGTCCCTGAGCCGCGAAATCTTCCTGCAGACCCCCAAGCTCCATGAGGAAGCGGCGCTCGCCCTGGGCGCCACGCGCTGGGAAATGATCAAGATGGCAGTGCTGCCCTTCGCCCGCCCTGGCATCATCAGCGCCATCATGCTCGGCCTGGGCCGCGCCCTCGGCGAAACCATGGCCGTCGCCCTGGTCCTGTCCTCCGGCGCACTGACCGCCAGCCTGATCCAGTCCGGCAACCAGACCATCGCCGCCGAAATCGCACTGAACTTCCCCGAAGCCAGCGGGCTCAAGGTCAGCACCCTCATCGCCGCAGGCCTGGTCCTGTTCGTGATCACCCTGGGCGTGAACATGATCGCCCGCTGGATCATCACCCGGCACAAAGAATTCTCGGGAGCCAACTAAATGACCTCCACCCTGACCCCGGTCCGCAAGCGCTCGGCCCTCACCAAAGGCCAGCTGCCCAAGTACGCGCCGTACGTGGTGCTGGCGCTTGCCCTGATCGCCGGCGCCGCCATCCTCGCCCTGATCGGCTTCAACGCCTTCGGCTGGGGCATCGTCTCCGCCATCCTGTTCGCCGCCGGCCTCGTGGGCTGGAGCGCCGCCGTCGAAGGGTCCCGGAAGGCGAAGGACAAACTTGCCACCTGCCTGGTGGTCGGCTCGTTCCTGATCGCGCTGCTTCCCCTGATCTCGGTCATCTGGACCGTCCTGGCCAACGGCCTCCCCGGCATCATTGCCCCCGGATTCCTGGGCAGCTCCATGAACGGCGTCACGGGCGTCTACGACAACAAGGCCGTGGAGGAAGGCGCCCCCGTACTGGGCGGCATCTACCACGCGCTGCTCGGCACGGTGCAGATCACCATCCTGGCCACCATCATCTCGGTGCCCGTCGGCCTGCTCACCGCCATTTACCTGGTGGAGTACGGCCACGACGGCCGGCTGGCCCGGGCCATCACCTTCTTCGTGGACGTGATGACCGGCATCCCGTCCATCGTGGCCGGCCTGTTCGCCGCAGCCTTCTTCTTCGCCGTAGTGGGACCGGGCACCAAGACCGGTGCCGTGGCCGCCGTCGCGCTTTCCGTCCTGATGATTCCGGTGGTGGTGCGATCCAGCGAGGAAATGCTGAAGATCGTGCCCAACGAGCTGCGCGAGGCGGCCTACGCCCTGGGCGTGCGCAAGTGGCGCACCATCCTCAAGGTGGTCATCCCGACGGCGATCTCCGGCATTGCGTCCGGTGTCACCCTCGCAATTGCCCGGGTCATCGGCGAAACCGCGCCGATTCTTGTCACCGCCGGGTTTGCCACGAGCATCAACGGCAACGTGTTCGGCGGCTGGATGGCGTCCCTGCCGACGTTCATTTACACGCAGATCCTGAATCCGACGTCGCCGGCGAACCCGGACCCGTCCTCGCAGCGGGCCTGGGGTGCTGCCCTGGTGCTGATCATCCTGGTGATGCTCCTGAACCTCGGCGCCCGGCTCATCGCCAGGCTGTTCGCCCCCAAAACCGGCCGCTAGGCCGCATAAACTTAATCCGTACCCCAGCAAGTGAAGGAACATCATGTCCAAGCGCATCGACGTCAAAGACCTGAACGTCTACTACGGCAATTTCCTCGCCGTGGAAGACGTCAGCATCAACATCGAAGCCAAGTCCGTCACGGCGTTCATCGGCCCCTCCGGCTGCGGAAAGTCCACGTTCCTGCGGACACTGAACCGCATGCACGAGGTCCTCCCGGGCGCCCGGGTGGAGGGCGAAGTCCTGCTCGACGGGGACAACCTCTACGGCCCCGGCGTTGACCCCGTGACTGTCCGTTCGCAGATCGGCATGGTGTTCCAGCGGCCCAACCCGTTCCCCACCATGTCCATCCGCGACAACGTGCTGGCCGGCGTGAAGCTGAACAACCAGAAGATCTCCAAGGGCGAGGCCGATGCCCTGGTGGAGCGCTCGCTGCAGGGCGCCAACCTCTGGAACGAGGTCAAGGACCGGCTGGAGAAGCCCGGCTCCGGGCTTTCCGGCGGGCAGCAGCAGCGCCTCTGCATCGCACGCGCCATTGCCGTGGAACCGCAGGTGATCCTGATGGACGAGCCGTGCTCGGCCCTGGACCCCATCTCCACACTGGCCGTGGAGGACCTCATCAATGAGCTCAAGGACCAGTACACCGTGGTGATCGTGACCCACAACATGCAGCAGGCGGCCCGCGTCTCGGACCGGACGGCGTTCTTCAACATCGCCGGCACCGGCAAGCCCGGCAAGCTGATCGAATTCGCGGACACCACCACCATCTTCAACAACCCCGGCCAGAAGGCCACGGAGGACTACGTCTCCGGCCGCTTCGGCTAATCCCCACCGGCTCCCGGCCTTCGCAAGCTCAGGCCTTAGGACCCCGCCAGCGGTGACAGCGCCAGGGCCAGGACAAAGGCACCGGCGGCCGTCGCGGCCGGTGTCAGGACCCACAAGCCCAGGATACGGATGACCAGCTTCCGGTTGGTCACAGAGAAGTGCTGGTTCTCGCCCGCGCCGAGCACGCCGGCGGTCACCGTGTGCGTGGTCGAGACCGGCCAGTGCAGGCCGATGGCGCCGACGAACAGCATCACGGCGCTGAAGATCTGCGCCACAGACCCTCGCAGGGGGTCAATCCGGGTGATCTTGTAGCCGATGGTGTGCGAGATCCGCCAGCCGCCGAAAAGCGTTCCGGCCGTGATCATCACGGCGGAGAGCAGCGCCACCCACACGGGGATGGTGCCGCCGTCGGAGTAGCCGCTGGCCAGCAGGGCGAGAAGCAGCACCGCGCTGACGCGCTGGCCGTCCTGCAGGCCGTGGCCGAACGCAACGGCGCCGGCGGCGATGGACTGGCTGCGGCGGAAGCGTGTGTTGATGACGTTGGGCTGGGCATAGCGTGCCGCCCACGTGGCCGGGTAGACCAGGAGGAAGGCTCCGCTGTAGGCAACAAGCGGCGAGAGCAGGAGCGGCAGGACCACCTGGAGAAGGAGCGACTGGTCCACACCTCCCACTCCGCCGCCGCCCACCGCGAGGCTTGCCAGCCCGGCGCCGGCCAGGCCGCCCACGAGCGCGTGCGTGGAGGAGGACGGGATCCCGCGCCACCACATCAGGATGCCCCAGGCGCAGGCGCTTGCGAGTCCTGCCACCAGGATGCCGAGGCCGTTGGCGCCGCCGGGCAGGGTGATCCAGTGCTGGCTCACCGCCACCGCGAGGCTCGCGCTGAGCAGGGCGCCGAGGAAGTTGAAGAAAGCGGCCAGCAGGACGGCCACGCTCGGCGTGAGTGCGCGCGTGCGGACCGCCAGGGCAACCGAGGTGGAGACGTCGCGGAAACCGTTGAGGAAGGCAAACGCCGCGGTCAGCAGGACCACCGCGGCGAAGATGGCTGCCGTCACCTCAGGATTCCTTGACGATGATGCTGCCCACCTGGGTGGCGATGCGCCGCATGTCCTTGGTGACTTCCACGAGCTGGTTGGCGATGTCCCGGTTCCGGGAGTACTGCGCCCACTTCATGTCGGAGATCATGTCCGCCACCCAGACCCGGTGCGTACGCTCGGCCCGCTTGGCCAGCCGCAGGATCTCGATCCAGTAGTCCTCAAGGTCATCGAGGTTGTTCAGCCGGCGCATGGCGTCCACCGTCAGCTCGGCCTGCCGGCTGATGATCTCCAGCTGGTCGGCCGCCCGCTTCGGCAGGCGCTCCAGCTTGTACAGGGCCACCAGTTCCGCGGCGGCGTCGAGCTTCTCGATGGCCTCGTTGAGGTAGCGGGACAGCGCGTACATGTCCTCGCGGGGGAGCGGGTTCACGAAGCTGGTGCGCATGTGGGTGAGCAGGGCGAAATGCAGCTCGGCAGACTTGGCCTCGTGGTTGTGCATGTCCTCCACGAGCTTGCCGTGCTCGGCGGCGGGGACGCCCAGGATCTCCGCAAGGGTGGCGCTGGCCAGCACAATCTGGCGTGCCATCTCCGAAAGGAGGTTCAGCCCGGCGGGCTCCTGGGGAAAAAGGCGCAGCTTCACGTGGTTACCGGTCTCCGGAAAAATGTACTGGGATGGGGCAGCCGGCTTTGTGACTTGACCGCAGCCCGCAACTGACCATTACTCTACCGGGCAGGCGCGGGCGCCTGAAAAAGGGCATAAAAATGGTGCCGAACCGGATACGCCTCTCGGCGGTAGGCCGCTCTAGGCGGCTAAATGTTGAAGCCCGGGGGTTTCGCGGTTCGACACCAGTTTCAGTGTTCTACGTTGGCTGGCCCAAGTCAACATTGACAGATCGGGCCTGCTGGGTCAGTCCAGCTCGCCCAGGCGCCACGCGTTGGCAGCATGCTCGAGGTCCTCGGCGGTCTTGACCAGCTGGTGAGAGTTGCGCGTGAGCTTGCTCGCGTGCGCCTCGTTGCCGAGTTCGGCACCGTCGGCGATGGTCGCCTGGCCAAGCGCCACCACGCGGCAGAACGCGGCGGAACGTTCCAGCGCGACGTCGAACTCGCCGTCGAACGCCCCCGAAAGGATGGCATCCGCCATGGTCCGCATCTCGTCGGCTCCCGGCGGTTCTGCGGCGCCGGCCACCACGTTGGAAACCTGCGCGGTGTCCTTCCCGGCGCGGAAGTACACCGAAATCCGCTCGGGGTCCTGGACGGTGGCGGCGCGCAGCGCGTACAGCCGCCAGAGGGCGCCGGGCAGGGAGCGCGCCGGACTCTCGGCCCACATCTCCGCAATGGCTTCCAGTCCCTGTTCGTCTGCCAACTTGACCAGCCGTTCGGTGATGACGGGGTCGTCGCTGTCGCGTCCGTGCCGCACCAGTGCCTGGGCGGCGAGATGCGCGGCTTCGGAGACGCGCGCGGGATCGGCGCCACCTGCAAACGGCTCAAAGTCGATGGGGGCGAAAGGCTTGGGCTTGTGATGCCGGTTGGCTCCGCCGTAGTGACTGGGTCCTGTTTGCTCGCTCATGCCCCCACGCTACTCCTGTGCCCAAAGGGAATCGAGTGCGTTGCGAATGGCCTCCGGGCCCACCCGGGAACCGGAAAGCGGGGCCGGACGCGGCGCCGTCGGAGTACGACGGCGGCGCGCGGCCGTGTGCCGGAGCAGCCCCCGGTCTGGGGTACAGTATTAACGTTCAGAAATGGACTGGGCTGATCGGCTCTTTTGACGGTCAGCTGGGGCCTTTAGCTCAGTTGGTAGAGCATCGGACTTTTAATCCGTGGGTCGTGGGTTCGATCCCCACAGGGCCCACTCTTCCACCGAAGAGTGGCAGTCCCCGGCATCCTGGAAACAGGGTGCCGGGGACTTTTCTTTTGCCGTCAATACCGGCATTCCCAGGCTGGTTCGCGGATCCGTGCCTTCACGGTCCGGATGTGCGGACAAGCTGAGGACGGCCCGGGAATCAGGCTTCGTGTTCCGCCCGGAACACGGCCACCAGGGCGTTGGCGTGGCCATGGCCCATCCCGTGCTCGTTCTTGAGCCAGTTCACCTGCTCCAGATGCTTCAGGCCCCTGACCTCGCCCAGGGCCGACATCCAGTGCTCGATCGGCCGCCCGTACTTTGCTTCGATGGACGGGAAGTAGGATCTCGGGCCTTTTACCGGTTCGCTCATGGGGACATTCCAGCATCGAAGTCCCGGGGCTGGCAACGGGCACAATGGGTACATGTCAAAAAGCAGCAACGGGCGGCTGCCGCGCCTTGAGGACGTGGCCGAGCTCGCCGGCGTCTCGCACCAGACGGTCTCCCGCGTCATCAACAACCACCCGAACGTCAGCAAGGCCACCCGTGAAAAAGTGGAAGCTGCCATCGCAGAGCTCGGCTACCGCCGGAACACGGCCGCGCGCAGCCTGGTGACCAGGCGCTCGCAGACCATCGGCGTGCTCGGCAGCGAACTCGCGCAGTACGGGCCGGCCAACACGCTGCTGGGCGTGGAGCAGGCCGCGCGGGATGCCGGCTACTTCGTCAGCATCGCCGCCCTCCGTTCCGTCAGCCGCGACGCCATCTTCGACGCGCTGCGGCACTTCACGGACCAGTCGGTGGACGGCATCGCCGTGCTGGTACCGCACACCGAAACCCTGCGGATCCTCGAGGAATTCAACCCCGGCGTCCCCGTTGTTGCCGTGGGATCCCTAGGCGACGAAGCCGTGAGCGGCGCCATGGTGGACCAGAAGCGCGGCGCCGAGCTCGCCGTCGGGCATCTCATCGAACTGGGACACCGCCGGATCGGACACGTGGCGGGCCCCTCCGACTGGATCGACGGTGCCCTCCGCGCCGAAGGCTGGCGCGCCGCGCTCGAGGAGGCCGGGCTGCCGCATGACCTGCTGCTCGAAGGCGACTGGAGCGCGGGCAGCGGCTACGAGTTCGGCCGCCGGCTCGCGGCCGAGAGGACCGCCACGGCACTCTTTGTGGGCAACGACCAGATGGCGCTGGGCATCCTGCGGGCCTTCAACGAGGCGGGAGTGCGCGTTCCCGACGACGTCTCCGTAGTGGGTTTCGACGACCAGCCGGAATCGGGGTACTTCACCCCGCCGCTCACCACTGTGCGCCAGGACTTCGAGGAGCTCGGCCGGCGGTGCATTGACATCATGCTCAAGGAAATCGAGGCCGGCGCAGCCGTAAGCTCCACCGTGGTCACTCCGGAGCTGGTGCGCCGAGCCAGCACGGCAAGTCCCGCCACAGAGCACTAGCCCCAACACGCCAACCGGCTGCCGGCCATTCTTCCAACTCTTGACATGCATGTTGTTAGCGCTCACAATTGTCAGCAGGCCGCGAAGTGGCGGCAGCTAATTGGAGGAACTTTTTATGGACGTCACAGTGGACGGCAGCGAGCAGTACGTCATCGGCGTGGATTACGGGACGCTTTCCGGCCGGGCCGTGGTGGTCCGCGTACGGGACGGCAAGGAACTGGGCAGCGGTGTCTTTGACTACCCGCACGCCGTGGTCACCGATGCGCTGCCGGTGGACACAGCGGGCGTGCCGGCCGACGGCGCCGCCCGGCTTCCCGGCGAATGGGCCCTTCAGGTGCCCAACGACTACCGCGACGTCCTGCGCAACGCTGTCCCCGCAGCCATCGCGGACGCGGGCATTGACCCGGCCGCCGTCGTCGGCATCGCCACAGACTTCACGGCCTGCACCATGGTTCCGGTCAAGGCGGACGGGACCCCGCTGAACGAGCTGGACGGCTTCGCCAACCGGCCGCACGCCTATGTGAAGCTGTGGCGCCACCACGCCGCGCAGCCGCAGGCGGACCGCATCAACGAACTCGCTGCCGAGCGCGGCGAATCCTGGCTGCCGCGCTACGGCGGGCTCATCTCCTCCGAATGGGAGTTCGCCAAGGGCCTGCAGCTGCTGGAAGAGGACCCGGAAGCCTACGCCGCCATGGACCACTGGGTCGAAGCCGCGGACTGGATCGTGTGGCAGCTCTGCGGCCAGTACGTCCGGAACGCCTGCACCGCCGGCTACAAGGGCATCTACCAGGACGGCCGGTACCCGTCCGAGGACTTCCTGGCCGCGCTGAACCCGGGGTTCAAGGACTTCGTCAGCACCAAACTTGAGCACACCATCGGCCGGCTCGGCGACGCCGCCGGCTACCTCACCGCTGAGGCCGCCGAATGGACCGGCCTGCCGGAGGGCATCGCCGTGGCCGTGGGCAACGTGGACGCACACGTCACCGCCCCGGCCGCCCGTGCGGTGGATCCCGGCCAGCTGGTGGCCATTATGGGCACCTCCACCTGCCACGTTATGAACGGCACCGAACTGCACGAAGTCCCGGGCATGTGCGGCGTGGTGGACGGCGGCATTGTCGACGGGCTCTGGGGCTACGAGGCCGGACAGTCCGGCGTGGGCGACATCTTCGGCTGGTTCACCAAGAATGGCGTCCCGCCGGAATACCACCAGGCAGCTGCCGACAAGGGCCTGGGCATCCACGAATACCTCACCGAACTCGCCTCCCGCCAGGCCATCGGCGAGCACGGCCTCATCGCCCTGGACTGGCACTCCGGCAACCGCTCAGTGCTGGTGGACCACGAACTCTCCGGCGTGGTGGTGGGCCAGACCCTCGCCACGAAGCCCGAGGACACCTACCGGGCACTTCTGGAGGCCACGGCCTTCGGCACCCGCACCATCGTGGACGCCTTCCGTGAGTCCGGTGTGCCCGTGAAGGAGTTCATCGTGGCCGGCGGGCTCCTGAAGAACAAGCTCCTGATGCAGATCTACTCGGACATTACCGGCCTGCAGCTCTCCACCATCGGCTCAACCCAGGGCCCGGCCCTGGGCTCCGCCATCCACGCCGCCGTTGCGGCCGGAAAGTTTGCAGACATCCGCGAGGCCGCGGCCGCCATGGGCTCCGAACCCGGCGACGTCTACACGCCGATCCCGGAAAACGTTGCCGCCTACGAGGAACTGTTCCAGGAATACCGCACCCTTCACGACTACTTCGGCCGCGGCGCCAACGACGTGATGCACCGGCTCAAGGCCATCGCGCGCCGCGCTACTGCGGTAAATCCGGCGGCGTCCGGCGCCGCCGCAGCACCCGCCGCCGCAGCTCCCGCTGCCCCCGCAACCGTTGGAGCGTCCGCATGAGCACCGCCACCGTCAGCACCCTGGAAACCATCGCCCGGATCCGGCAGGAAGTCTGCACCCTGCACGCCGAACTCACCCGCTACGGACTGGTGGTGTGGACGGCCGGGAACGTCTCCGCCCGCGTGCCCGGCCGCGACCTGCTGGTCATCAAACCCTCCGGCATTTCCTATGACGACCTGACGCCCGGGCAGATGGTGGTCACCGACCTCCACGGGGTGCCCGTGGACGGTGATGCGGACGGTGAGTGGGGCAACCCGCCGCTGTCGCCGTCGTCGGACACCGCCGCGCATGCATACGTCTACCGGCATATGCCGGAAGTGGGCGGCGTGGTGCACACGCACTCCACCTACGCCACGGCCTGGGCCGCCCGCGGCGAGTCCATCCCGTGTGTCCTGACCATGATGGGCGACGAGTTCGGCGGCTCCATCCCGGTGGGCCCCTTCGCGCTGATCGGCGACGACTCGATCGGGCAGGGGATTGTCGAGACGCTGAAGAACTCCAACTCGCCTGCGGTCCTGATGCAGAACCACGGCCCCTTCACGATCGGCAAGGACGCCCGGTCCGCCGTGAAAGCCGCCGTGATGTGTGAGGAAGTAGCGCGCACCGTCCACATTTCCCGGCAGCTGGGCGAACCGATCGCCATCGACCAGGGCCACATCGACTCCCTCTACGCCCGCTACCAGAACGTCTACGGCCAGTAACACTTCGCCGTCAGCCCATCCCAAACTTACTTTTGCAGGAGAACCCCATGAGCACCGCAGCAAACACTTCCCTCGACGGCTACGAGGTCTGGTTCCTGACCGGCAGCCAGCACCTCTACGGCGAGGACGTCCTCAAGCAGGTGGCGGCCCAGTCCCAGGAGATCGCCAACCAGCTCAACGCCTCCTCGGCCGTTCCGGTCAAGATCGTCTGGAAGCCGGTCCTGACCGACTCCGACGCCATCCGCCGCACCGCGCTGGAAGCCAACTCGGACGACTCCGTCATCGGCGTCACCGCCTGGATGCACACGTTCTCCCCGGCCAAGATGTGGATCCAGGGCCTGGACCTGCTGCGCAAGCCGCTCCTGCACCTGCACACGCAGGCCAACCGGGACCTGCCCTGGGCAGACATCGACTTCGACTTCATGAACCTCAACCAGGCCGCCCACGGCGACCGCGAGTTCGGCTACATCCAGTCCCGCCTGGGCATCGCCCGCAAGACCGTCGTCGGCCACGTCTCCAACCCCGAGGTGGCCCGCCAGGTCGGCGTCTGGCAGCGCGCCGCCGCGGGCTGGGCCGCCGTCCGCACCCTGAAACTGACCCGCTTCGGCGACAACATGCGCAACGTCGCCGTCACCGAGGGCGACAAGACCGAGGCGGAACTGCGCTTCGGCGTCTCGGTCAACACCTGGTCCGTCAACGAGCTCGCCGAGGCCGTGCACGGCGCCGCTGAGGCCGACGTCGACACCCTGGTGGCGGAGTACGAGGACCTTTACGACGTGGTTCCGGAGCTCCGCGCAGGCGCGGCCCGGCACGACTCGCTCCGCTACGGTGCCCGCATCGAACTGGGCCTGCGCAGCTTCCTGGAAGCCAACGGCTCCGCCGCCTTCACCACCTCCTTCGAGGACCTGGGCGCGCTCCGCCAGCTCCCCGGCCTGGCGGTCCAGCGGCTCATGGCTGACGGCTACGGCTTCGGTGCCGAGGGCGACTGGAAGACCGCCATCCTGGTCCGCGCGGCCAAGGTGATGGGCGCCGGCCTGCCCGGCGGCGCGTCCCTGATGGAGGACTACACCTACCACCTGGAACCCGGGTCGGAGAAGATCCTGGGCGCCCACATGCTGGAGGTCTGCCCGTCCCTGACGGCCGGGAAGCCGAGCCTGGAGATCCACCCGCTGGGCATCGGCGGCCGCGAAGATCCCGTCCGCCTGGTGTTCGACGCCGACGCCTCCGCCGGCGTCGTGGTGGCCCTTTCGGACATGCGGGACCGCTTCCGCCTGGTGGCCAATGCGGTGGACGTGGTGCCGCTGGACCAGCCCCTGCCCAACCTTCCCGTGGCCCGCGCCCTGTGGCAGCCGAAGCCCGACTTCGCCACGTCGGCCGCCGCTTGGCTCACCGCCGGCGCCGCGCACCACACCGTGCTCAGCACCGCCGTCGGCATGGACGTCTTTGAGGACTTTGCCGAGATCGCCAAAACCGAGCTGCTGACCATCGACGAGGACACCACCATCCGCCAGTTCAAGAAGGACCTGAACTGGAACGCGGCCTACTACAAGCTCGCCGGCGGGCTGTAAGCAGCCGGACTCCGGCCCGTGGATCCGGGCGGCGACGCGGGGCACAGAACGCCCGTGACGCCGCCCGGATTTTTGTTTTCCTCCCAGGGTGAAACGACTCAATACGGCGTGTCGCAAGGGAGTGTCACCTATGAGTTAGTCGAAGGTCTTGACTTAAAAAATCCGGCGGGCGTAATGTGCCGCTTGGGACCCAAAGCTGGTCCCACCAAAACTTTGGCCAGGCTCCCTGCGAAAGGAAGCCGGCAAGCGGATTTCGCGTAGTTGCCGTTTCAATGCGGCGGCTAGCGTCACCACTCAACGCACGGGGGCGCGCGTTCGTGACGCATCTGGGGATTTACGAGTCCATGGGGTCTCAGCGCCATGCAACTGACCATGCTTCAGCTTGTGCTGCACCGGATGATATCCGCTGCGCTGGCTCTGTGCATGGTGGTCGCGTTTAATCTCCCCACCGCAAATCCGGCAGTGGCCTTCACTCTTTCCGGGCAGGTTCCGGCCGCCTCCACCCAGCCGCAGGGACTCCGGTCCGTGCTGTTCGCCGGCGAACACCAGGATGCCGCCTACACCGCCGGTACCCAGGCCGGGATCACCATCACCGCTGCGGAGCTGGCCCAGATGGCCGGTTTTGCTGCAGCGCAGTGGCCCGGCTGGTCCGTAGCCGGCGCCGCTGTTTTTGTGCAGGACCTCCCGGGAGACGCACTGGCCATCACCTCCGGCAACAGCATCGCCGTGGACCCCACGGCCGCCGGCTGGGGCTGGTCCGCCACGATGGGTGCACCGGCGCCCGGCACCATGGATCTGTTCACGGTGCTGGCCCACGAGTACGGCCACATCGCCGGGTACGCGGACATCGAGGGCGGCGCTGACCTGATGACCCGGACACTCAGCCCGGGGGAGCGGCGCTTCAACAGCGAGGGCCGGCTGTACCCGGCGGCCGCGGCTGAAGCCGTTGTGGCTGAGCCTGCCGTGACGGAGGCTCCCGCTCCTGACGCACCCGCCCCCGACGCAGTGGCCGCCGGGGAACCCGCCGCCGAGCTGACGGACCCGGAAGATTCCACAGCAGAGCCCGCTCCGGCGACGGATCCGGTTCCCGCGACGGAAGTCCCTGCATCTGAATCCCCTGCAGCTGAATCCCCTGCAGCTGAAGTCCCGGCAGCCGAGGTTCCCGCCGCCGGGGTTCCCGCGACGGAAGACGCACCGGCAACGGAAGCTCCCGCCGTCGGCCTTCCCGCCGCCGTCAGCCTTCCCGCAGCGGACGTCCCGGCAACGGCAGCTCCCGCCGCAGTTCCGGCCCCCTGGAATATTTCCATGACCGCAACGTCGGCAACCCTCGCGTTCAAGGCGGACGGCACCGTGACCTTCGCCGGCGAAACCCGGGACCTGGCCACCGTCACCGCCATCACCGTCACCGGCACGGCCGGCGACGACACCTTCACCGTTGACCGCGGCATCTCGGATCCGGCCATCACCGTCACCTTCGACGGCGCCGCCGGCTTCGACACCCTCGTCACTGCGGGCAGCACCGCCAGCAGCACCTCCGTGGCCACGGACCCGCACTCGGGAACCATCTGGCTCGACGCCACCGTGATCCACTACCTGAACATCGAACCGATCGTCTCGGGCGACGCCACCAACGCCGTCTACGAGCTGACCAGCGGCGATGACGTAGCCACGCTGACCCTCAACGGCGGCGGCCTCCTGGAACTCAGCGGGGCCACCTTCGAAACGGTCGCCTTCGCGGCTCCAACAGTTTCCCTGACCATCAAGGGCGGCACGGGCAAGGACAAGATCACCCTCTCCGGAACCATCGCCCTGATGGCCGCGTGGCTGCTGATCCAGATGGAACTCATCGAGGTGGCTGACGACGCCGTCATCACCACCACCGGCGACGTCACCCTGGAAGCAGCGGACTCGGTGACCGGGGGACCCGTGCTGGGTTGCCTCCTGGCCCTCGCCACGCACTGCACCGACGTCGCCGTCACCATCAACGGTGGCAACATCAGCGCCAACAACCTCAACCTCACCGCCACCTCCACCGTGGTCCCGGACGCCAGCCACTTCTCGGCCTACGCGGTCAACGTCGACTCCAGCGCCGCCGTCGAGGTCACCGGCAATGCGCTGCTGGCAGCGGCCGGCGCCGTGGTCATGAGCGCCACGTCCACAGTGGGCCCGGTGACCCTCAACAAGGACTACGGCGACCTCGCGATCATCTCCTCCGACGCAACCGTCACGGTGGGCGGCAGCGCCGTGGTCACCGCAGGCTCCAACGTCACCATGACCTCCACGTCAACGGTCGACGCCGGCGCGACGCCCGGTGCCGCCGGCAAAGACGAGGGCGAGGCGGACTCGTCCGGGAACAGCAGCTTCGACGCCGCAGTCGCCATCCTCACGGTGACGGCCAAGTCCATCACCAAGGTCACCGGCACCGCCCACCTGCAGGTGCTCGGGGACCTCGCCCTGGCAGCCGTCAACCACGCAACCCTCACCGCCACCGGCGACGCCAGCGACGCGAACTCCGGTGCCGGCGTCGCGATCGCGAACCTGAACCAGACCACCACGGCCTTCATCGACTCCAGCAGCACAGCCCCGACGACGGCAGCCAAGCTGAACATCACCGCCGACTCGGAAGCCACCAACACCTCGGCCTCCAAGGCCGGCGTCGAAGGTTCCAGCCAGAACGACAAGGACCCCAACGACGCCGAACGCGGCAACGGCCAGGCCAACACAGCAGACGGCAACATCGGCGTCGCCGGCGCCCTGTCCGTCAACGTGCTGGACAGCACCACCGGCGCCTACATCAGCGGCGCCCGGGTCAACACCACCGGCGCCCAGAAGATCCACGCAGGCTCCAGGAACAACGCCACCGCCAACGCCGACGGCAGCACCACCTCCGGCAGTGGCCTGGGCGTGGGCGTGGCGGTCGGCATCAATGTGGTCACCCTGCTCACCGAGGCCTACCTGGCCGGCGGCGCCATCCTCAACGCCGGCGGCGTGGTCCTGGAAGCCTTCGGACCGGCCACCGGCAAAAACGCCTTCACCACCAACGCCAAATCCGGCGCCGGCGGGGACGCCAGCGTGGGCGTGGCCGGCTCCCTGGCGCTGAACCTGATCACCGCCACCACCCTGGCGAACGTCCGTGGAGCCGGCGCCAACCTCAACGGCTCGGACCTCACCCAGACCGCCACGGTGAACCACGAGAACAAAGCCAAGGCCGAGGCCAAGCAGGCCGGCGGCGGCTCGGTGGGCATCGGCGCCTCCGTGGCCATCAGCGTCATCAACAACATCGTGGAAGCCGGCCTGGCCGCCAACGGCATCCTCACCGCCGCCAAGAAGCTCGCCATGAACGCCACCACCACGGACGCCACCACCACCGAAGCGAGCGGCGGCGCGGCCGGCGGCAGCACTGCAGTCCTCACCGGCGTCGTCGGCATCACCATCTCCAACATCAAGTCCAGCGCCTCCGTCAACCGCGGCGCCGGCCTCACCACCACCGGCGACATCACCGGCAAGGCAGACCAGACGGCCACCGTCGAAACCAAGGCCCTGGGCTCCACCACCGCCGGAGCCGGGGCCACCCTCGGCGCCGCCATCTCCTTCGCACTCACCTCCGCCGAGCACCTGGTGGACTCCTCGCTGTACCGCAACACCACCTCCGGCGGGTTCATCAGCATGGAAGCGGACGGCACCTCCACCACCGCCACCACGGCCACGGCCAGCGCGGCCGGCGCCAAGGGCGGGGACAGCGCCGGCGGCAAGGACTCCTCCAACAAGGACAGCAAGGAAAAGTCGGACGCCCAGCTGGGCTTCGCCGATTCCAAATCCACGTCCACCAACTCCAACGGCACCAGCACCCCCGCCGCCAAGAACGAGGACGGCACCACCGTCACCGTCGCCGCCGCGATTGCGCTCAACCTGGTGACCTCGACGACGACGGCGCTCGCCGCTGCGGTGCTGGGCCAACCCGCCATTGCGGTCACCGCGGCTGGACCCGTCTCGTTCAAGACGCTCAACAACACGGACGCCAAGGCCGTGGCCGACGGTTCGGCCAGCAACGGCAGCTCGGTGACCATCGGCGCTGGCCTGGCCATCAACAAGGTGATCCTGCGCAACGAGGCAAGCATCGGCGTCGGGACCGCAGTCACCGCCGCCGGGCTCAACCTCACCGCCAACATGCGGCCCCTGGGCGGCGGCACCGATACCGTCCACGCCTTCGAAGCAGACGCCAAGGCGGGCGCCTCCGGCAGCAGCGGCAACCTGGGCATCGCCGGCGCGTTCGCCCTGAACATCGTCGACCAGAACACGCTGGCGACCATCCACGGCGACCCCACCCCGGCCCCGCAGGCTCCGGCCGCCCCGGGCGTGGCGATCCTCGGTGCAGGCGCTGTGGGCATGACGGCCAACTCGAACTCCACCTCCAACGCCAAGGCGAAGGCCAGCCAGTCCGGCAGCGGCACGGTGGGCATCGGCGCAGCCTTCGCCCTGAACCTCGTCAACGACACGGTGTACTCGGGAATCGACCAGTTAGGGGACCCGACGCGCGGACCCCCGCTCACGGGAGCCGGAACAGTCACCATCGCAGCAACCACCGCGCACACCCTGGCCACCACAGCCGAAAGCGGATCAGCGGGCGGAACCGTCAGCATCACCCCGGCAATCGCGATCACCATCGCCAACATTCTCACCAGCGCCTCGCTCGGCGCCAGCGCCACGGCCCTCACCGCCGCCGGCGCCGTGGATGGCCAGGCCACCCAGACCGTCAAGGCCACCACCACCGCCAAGGGCGACACCAAAGTAGGCAGCACCGCCGGCATCGGCGTTTCCCTCGCACTGGCCATCATCGACAACGACGTCGATTCAGGCAGCGCACGCAGCATCACCGCAGGGGGAGCCATCGGCTTCAAGGCCACCGGCACCTCGGACACCAGCACCACCGCGGAAGCCTCCGCGAAGGGCGCGTCACCCAGCGAAGGTAGTGACGGCGGCGGCAAGGACGTCAACCAGAAGGCCGACGCCAACCTGGGCCAGGCCAAGGGCACCCAGTCCGCCGAAACCGGCAAGACCTCCAGCACCAGCTCCACACCCAAGGCCGCCAGCAACGAGGACAGCGGAAGCTCGGTCTCGATCGCCGGTGCCATCGCCATCAACGTGGTGGACACCAGCTCCCGGGCCTGGTTCGCCAACGGAGTGGTCATCAGCTCCGGCGGCATTGTCACCCTCAAGAGCCTCGCCAACACCGACGTCCTGGCCAACGCCAAAGGCGACAGCGCCGCAGATGCCAGCGTGGGCATCGGCGCCGGCGTTGCCGTGAACAAGGTGGACATCCTCAACCGGGCCGTCACGGGCACCGCCACCATCACCGGCACCGGGCTGGTCCTCACCGCCGCACTCACCGGCGGGGACAGCAACGACGTGGTGCGGCGCTGGACCGGCACTGAATGGAAGACCGTCGAGAGCGGCGCCGAACTCCCCGGCCCGTCCAAGGACGACCTCGCCTACGTCAAGACCAATGACGGCAGCGGCGGCAATGACGGCATCTACAAGTTCGGCGGCAGTGACTGGACCATGGACCAGGACGTCACCATCGCCAGCGGTGCAGCGCTCCCGGGATCGCCGGCCAGCGGCGACTACTTCCTGCTCACCACCGCAAACGACGGCCACCCGCGCAACAGCGTCTACAAGTACAACGGCACCACCTGGGACTTCATCACCGCCGACACCTACGGGCAGAAGTCGGAACTCCCCAAGAATGACATCGAGGAGAACGACTGGTTCCAGCTCACCGCCCAGGACGGCAGCAACGCCCCCGGCTTCTACAAGCGCAACGGTTCGCAGCAGTGGATCCTCCAGTCGGTGACCCTGACCGACGGCGACCACTTCCCGGCCAGCCCGTCCGTGGACCAGCTCTTCCGGCTTTGGGAGCACGAGGTTTCCGCCACCGCCCGCGCCGGCGCCAGCGAGGCCTCCAGCGTCGGAATCGCCGGTGCCCTGGCCCTGAACATCCTCAGCTCCACGACGGAAGCAGTCCTGCAAACCGGCGCCTCGGCCACGCTCAGCAGCGCCGCCGTCGTGATCTCCGCCCTGGGCAACGAATACGACCTGGCCACGGCCAGCGGCAAGGCCGAGGTGGGCAGCGCAACAGGCGTCGGCGCCTCCGTGGCCCTGCAGGTCATCCACAACAATGTGGTCCGGGCAGAGGCCGCCAACGGCGCCGCGCTGACCGGTGGCACATCGGTCACCGTGGACGCCCTGGGCTTCCGCGAGGTGGTCACCAAGGCCGAGGGCGGCACCACCGGCGGCACCGCAGTCACCCCCGTAGTGGCACTGCTGGTCAGCGTCAACGACGACGTCACGGCGCGGCTCGGCACCTCGGGCACCGCACTCACCGCCGCAGGCGCCATCAAAGTCACCGCCACCCACGTGAACGTGATCTACACCGAAGGCAATGCCGAAGCGGCCGGCAAGAGCACCGCCGTCGGAATCGATATTGCCGTCAACGCCGTGGTGGACTGGGACACGCTCGCCGAAATCGCCCGGGACGCCACAGGCACCAGCGTGGACGTCCTCGCCGTCTCGGTCATCAGCAGCGAGTCCAGGTCCGTGGCCAGTGCCTCGGGATCCGAGGACAGCGGGGCCAGCGGCGACTCCAAGGCCAACGGCCAGGCCAACGGGGACAACCCCAACACGCAGGGCACCAAGTCCTCCACCGCCGGCATGCCAAGCTCCAGCGGCGGCACCAACGGCAGCAACGGTGCCAACGGCGCCAACGGACAGCAGGGAAGCCAGTCGGGATCCTCCGGCAGCAGCACCGGGGTCGCCGCCGCCATCGCCGTCAACTGGGTGGTTGCCACCTCCACGGCCCGGATCACCGGCAACCGCACCGTCACCGCCGCCTCGGGCGCCGTCACCGTCCGCACCACGTTCCTGCTGCGGGCCAACGCCTTCGGAATGGGCTCGGCGATCGACCTCGACACCGACGGAACCCGCGTGGGCGCCACCATCGGCCTGAACGTCCAGGACGTCACCAACGAGGCATCCATCGGTGCCGGCGCCCACGTGACCGGCCAGGCCGGCATCACCGTGGAAGCCACCGTCCCCGTACCGGATGCGGACGACGACCCCTTTAACGCCGGCACGCCCAGCTACAACGACTTCATCGTCTGGTCCTTCGCGGCTGCTGGCGGCAAGAGCACGTCCGTGGCCGGCAGCGCCGCCGTCCAGATCCTCCTCCTCACCTCCAAGGCCTGGGTGGGTGCCGGGGCCGAACTCGACGCACCCGCCGGCGGCATCATCATCGGCGCCTACCTGCCCATCCGCTTCCAGAACCTCGCGATCGCAGGGGCGCTGTCCACCAGCAGCGGCACCGCCGTCGGGGCCTCCTTCTCGGTGAACTGGATCGAACTGCAGAGCAAGGCGTGGATCGACTCCACCGCCGTGACGCACACCAAGGTGGACGCTGCCGGTGCCACGTCGGTGACCGCGCGCAGCAGCCTCAACCCGCTCATCCCGGACCTCCCCGAGCCGCTCAAGGGCAAGGTGGACTGGCTGAAGCTCAACAGCGTGGCCATCGCCGGCGGCGCAAGCTCCGGCGGCGCGGCCGTCACCGGCGGCTTCGTGGTGGAGATCATCAGCCTGGACACCCAGGCGTGGATCGCCGACGGTGCGCGCGTCAACCAGGAAGGCTCCGTCGGCGGTGCGGGACAAAGCATCACGGTGCGGGCCACGGACCACATCAGGATCGTGGACGTCGGCGGCGCACTCGCCCTGAGCCAGGACTCGGCCGGCGTCGGCCTCACCGTGGTGGTCATCATCGCCAACTCCAACGTCCGCGCCTGGATCGGAGACTCCGCCGAGGTCCGTGCTGGTGGCAGCGTCACGGTCGAGGCCAAGTCCAGCGAAGACTGGTTCGTCCTGCCCGTGGCCGGCGCGGTCTCCGCCAACTCCGCCGGCGTCTCCGGATCAGTGCTGGTGTTCGTCTTCAACCAGGGCGGCAGCAGCCCCATGGTCCAGGCCAGCGTCGGCAACAGCGACGTCCATGCCCTCGGAGCCGTCCAGGTCAAGGCATCCCGGAGCGTCAGCGGCGCATTCTCCTCCGGCAACCTCTCGATCGGCGGCGGCTCGGCCGGCGTCGGCGCCTCGGCCGTGGTGATCGTCCGCGGCTCGAACGTCGAAGCCCGGGTGCTCGCCGGCGCCGACGTCCAGTCCGGCGGCACTGGCCTTCTCGTCTCCGCTGTCCAGGACGGCGACGTCACCCTCATAGCGGTGGCGGGCGCCGGCGGCAACTCGGCAGGCGTGGCGGGCGCCGTCGTCGTCAACGTCCTCAGCAACACCACCAAGGCACACCTCGACGGCGCCACCAGCGCGCCCACCACGCACATCGCCGTCCTCGCCCAGGACACCACGGCGATCCTCTCCCTGGCAGGGCAGCTGACCATCGGCGGGACTGCCGGCATCGGCGCAGGCGTGGACGTGGAGGTCATCACCAAGGACACGCAGGCCTGGCTCGCGAAGACCGCCAACGTCGCGGGCACCGGGAACCTGACCGTGGACGCGGTCTCCAGCGAGGACATCACCTCGATCTCGCTCGGCGGCGGCTTCGCCGGGACCGCAGCCGTGAACATCAACGCGGCCGTCGCCGCCGTCAACGTCACCACCAAGGCCTTCATCGCCGACGGCACCAGCGCCGTGGACGCCGCCGGCGTGGCGGTGGACGGCAGCGTCCGCATCGCAGCGACCGAAACCCTGGACCTCAACGTGATCGGCGGCAATATCTCCGGCGGCGGCACCGCCGCCGTGGGCGCCTCCGTGGCGGTTCCCGTGACCACCAAGGAAACGCACGCCTGGATCGGCAACTGGTCCTCCGTGGCAGCCAAGGGCGGCACGCCGCTGGCCGCCAGTTCGGGCACCTACACGGTGACCACCAAGGACATGCGCTTCACCCCAACGGACATCAACACCGGCACGGACACCATCACCCTGGCGGGCCACGGCTTCCAGAACGGCGATGTGGTCTACTACGACGCCGGCTGCGCCACCCTCCCTGCCTGCGGCGCCGCCGGACTCACCCACCGCGAACAGGCCTACTTCATCGTCGGAGCCACCGCCAACACCTTCCAGGTCTCCCTCACCAAGGGCGGTGCCGCCGTCAACATCACCGGCCAGGGCAGCAGCGGGAACCAGCGCTTCTACAAGGCCGATGAAGCCAACGTCACCGCCGACTCCACCCCCCGCTTCAACCCGGTCACCGCCGTCGATTCCGGCACGGACCAGATCACCTTCGACCTGGGCGGCGCGGCCAACGACGACGCCGTGGTCTACAGCTCGGGCGGCGGCGCGGCGATTGGCGGACTGGTCGACGGCGGCACGTACTTCATCTCGGACGTCGCCGGCAACACCTTCAAGCTCCGCAACAAGAAGAGCACCGAGGCCGGCTCCGCCGTCATCGACCTGGACATCACCGGCATGACCGCCCTGCAGCTCGGCCGGGCCCACAGCCTCGCCAAGTCGGGCACCGCGCCGTCGGGCGATCCAAGTTCCTACGGCCCCCGCGCCATCACCGCCGGCACGGACGCAGGCTTCCGGGGCGTCGCCGTCACGGCCAACAACTCTGACAACATCGGCGCCTTCGGCATCGGCTTCGCGATCGGCGGCACGGCCGGCGTGGCCGTGACAGGCTCCGTCACCGTCAACACCGTGCACACCTCCGCCCACATCGGTGCGAACGCCAGGATCAACTGCGGCGTCACCTGCGCCACCACCGTCAGCGGCGCCAACGGCGGCCAGTCCGTGCGGGTGGCCGCTGCGAACCAGTACTACTCGCTGGGCATCGCGGCCGCGCTCGCCATTGGCGGAACCGCCGGCGTGGCCGTGCCGGTGGCGGTGCGGGTGGCCAACATCGATACGTACGCCTACATCGGCACCGGCGCCACGGTCCGCGCGCTGAACAACATCGAGGTCACCGCCCAGGGCAAGGGCACCGTGGTTTCCGTCGCCGCCGGCGCGGGCGGCGGCACGGTGGGCGTGGCCGGCACCGTCGGCGTCACCGTGCTGAACGTCAACACCTTCGCCTGCACCGGCACCCCGGGCGGCACCGACGCCTTCGACTGCACCGGCAACGGCGCCACCCTCCGGGCCGGCAACAACGTGGTGGTCTCCGCGCAGGACGACACCAAGGCCGTGCTCCTCACCATCGCCATGGCCGGCGGCCTGGTGGGCGTGGGCGCGGCAGTGGGCGTCGCCGTCATGAACAAGGACGTCCAGGCGTACCTCGGCGGCAACGGCGCCGTCACTGCCCTCGCTACCGGAGCGGCGATCGGCGGAGTCTCCGACGGCACCGTCAGCGGCAGCGGCTTCGGCCGCCAGGGTTTCTCCGGAGTCATCGTCCGCGCCGACTCCTCCGAGGACATCTTCGGCCTCGCCCCGGCGATCGGCGGCGGCTTCGTGGGTGTCGCCGGCGGCGTCCAGGTGACCCTGCTGACCGTGCTGGTGAAGGCCTTCATCAAGGACGGCGGCACGGTGGACAGCAGCGCCGGAGTGAACGTCTCCGCCACTGACAGGTTCAAGTCCCTCACCATCGCCGGTGGCATTGCCGGCGGCTTCGTGGGTGTGGCCGGCGGCGTGGACATCGGCGTCGCGAACAACTCGGTGGTGGCCGAACTCGGGGCAAGCCTCACCGTCACGGCCGGCGGCAACGTGGAGGTCTACGCGGTCACCAAGAAGGACGTCAGCACCTTCGCCGTCAGTGCCGCAGGCGGTTTTGTGGGTGTGGCCGCCGCAGTGTCCGTCTGGACCATCGGCACCACCGCCACAGGCGGCTACCACGCGGCCGACGGCGGCGACGACCGCGGCGCCTGGGACTCCGGCACCAGCTACCGCAAGGGCGATGTGGTCAGCTACAACGGCAAGCGCTACTCCGCCAAGGTGGACAACACCCTCACCGGTGCCGGCAACAACCCGGAAGCGAACCCCGCCCAGTGGCTGGGTGCGCAGAGCGCGCTGGGCCGCGGCGACTACTCGGCAGCCCAGGTCTACAACAAGGGCGATGAGGTCCACCTGGCCGGCCGCTACTACACGGCAACGGAAGACGGCGTCCAGGGCATCGACCCGTTCGCCGATACCTCGAGCTACACCGCCGACGGCAGCTACTGGAACCGCGGCGGTTCCCTCGGATCGGCCACCCAGGGCGGCGAGGCAGCCCAGGGCGGCAGCGGCGGCTACAAGGACAACACCCTGTCCGGCAGCACGGCCTCCGCGGCCGCACCGGACCCGTGGAACAACGCCACCTCCTACGACGAAGGCGAACGCGCCAGCTTCGGCGGCCGCACTTTCGCGGCACGGCACAACGTGGCGTCCGGCGGATCCGACCCGACCGTGGCGTCCACTGACTGGCGCGAGATCTCCGGCGCCGAGACCAAGACCAACGATCGCCTCGCAGGGCACCTCGGCGGCGTCAGCGGAACCATCTCCGGAGCCGCCCCCGCACAGAACCCCACCACCCAGGCACTCGCATCCCCGGCAACAGGCGGCACCACCGCCCGGGTGGGCGCCACCATCACCGCCGGCGGACACATCCACGTGAAGGCCAACGACCGGCTCCTGGTCCTGGGCGTCGCCGGAGCCGCCGCCGTGGGCGCCGTGGGCATCGGCATCTCCGTCCTGGTCCTGAACATCAAGAGCAAGACCGAGGCTGCCGTCCTCTCCACGGCCAGTCTGTCCGCGGGCAACGAAATCGTCGTCTCGGCCTCGATGGACGAGGACTCGGTGGCCATCGGCTTCGCCGGCGGCGGCGGACTCGTCGGCATCTCCGGCCAGGTGGTGGTGGTCAACGATTCCGGCGTCCAGAACGCACACATCGACGGCGGCGCACAGGTCCGCAAGGCCGGCTCCGGCGTCACCCTGGCCTCCACCGCCGACCGCAACCTCGAAACGTACACAATCGCGGCAGCCATCGGCGCCATCGGCGCCGGCATCTCCGTGTCCGTGATCAACATTTCCGGCGACAACACGGCAACCACCGGTTCGGTGGCCGTCGCGGCCGACGGCCCCGTGGCCGGCTTCAACTCCACCGTCACGGACAACATCACGGCCAATGCCCTTGCAGTCAGCGTGGCCGGCGGCATCGGCGCGATCGGCGGCGTGGTGGCCTTCGTCAGCCTGGCCGGCACCGCCACCGCGAGCGCCTCGCCCGTGGGCACCATCGGCGCCGGCGGCGTGCACGTCACAGCCGCCGGAACCCGCACCGTGACATCGAGGGTGCTCAACGTGACCTTCGGCGCCGTCGCAATTGGGCTCACCGTGGCACGCGTCAACTCCGGCCGCCACCTCGAAGCCCTCGTTGGCGGCAACATCACCACGGCAGGCGCCGTCGAGTCCCGGGCCACCGCGAACAACTCGGCGGTCCTGCGGGCCCCGGGTGTCGCCGTCGGACTCGCAACCATCGGCATCACCGTGGTGTTCGCCGAGCTCTCCGGGCACACCTTCGCGAAGGCCACCGGCACCGTCGGCGGGGCCTCGGCCATCGACGTCATCGCCACGGCCGCGAACACCTCCGACGCCAGGGTGGAGCTCTACAGCGGCTCCCTCCTGGGCCTCTCCGGGGCGTGGGCGAGCTCCAGGATCACCTCCGGCGCCTACATCCTGGCCATCGCGGAAGCCGGCTCAAGCCTCGGCTCCCTGGGCGCTATCACCATCAAGGCGGGCACGCACGGCCAAGGCAACCTGGCCACCAGCACCATCGACTCCGCCTCGGTGGCGGGCCTGGCGGACCTGAAGGCCTTCGTGGCGATCGGTACCGTGCGGAATGAGACACGGGCAACGCTCGACGGCGCCGTCACCGGAGCCGGCAGCGTCACCGTCCTGGCGGACTCGCACAACACGGCCTTCGCGGACATCCTCACAGGATCCGTTGCACTTGCGTCGCTGGCCATCGGGCTGTCGGATGCGTCCGTCAGCGGGGGCGCCGTGGCCAGCGGCGCAGGGTCCATCGCGGCCGCCGGCGCGGACATCAGCTTCACGGCCATCAGCGTCAACCAGTCCACCGCGAAGTCCAATGTCATGACGGGCGGCATCCTGCTGGGCGTGGCCGTCGGTGCGCCGAACGCGGACATTTCGGCACCCACCCGGGCGCAGTGGGACGGCACGGTCACCGCCGGCGCCAATATGACGGTCGAAGCGGACGCAACGAACACCGCCAAGTCCACCCTCAAGGTCCTCTCCACGGGGCTCGGATCCGTCACGGGCGGCGCGGCGAACGCCACCATCGCGGCGGCCACGGTGACGTCCGCGACCGTGGGCGGCACGGCGAAGATCTCCGGCCTCACCGCCAAGCTCCTCGTGTACGCGCACGCAGTGAACCGGGCCATCGCGGTGGCCGGCGGCAAGGGCTTCGGCGGCATCAGCATCGGCGTTATCTACCCGGCAGCCGTGGACCGGGCCGTCACGAAGGCCGAGCTGAACGGCGATGTGGGCTCCACCCACGTGGACCCCGCCGTCGGCACGGTTGGCGACGCCGGCGCCGCCGAGGTCGAGGTCAAGGCGGTGGCCGACGACGCCACCAAGTCCAGCGTTGACAGCCTGGCCGTGGGACTCGTGGCCGTCTCGGCATCGACGGCCGAAGCCCGGACCGAAACCGTGGTGGCCGCGACGTTCGGCGGCGGCAAGGTCACGGCGGCGGGCAACGTAACGCTGTTCGCCCAGTCGAAGACTGACGCGGACTCCTTCGCCAGCGCTGTCTCCGGCGGCCTCATCGACATCCAGGCCGGCTTCACCGCCGAATCGCACGACAACCCTGACATCCTTGCGACCGTCACGGGCGGCTTCGTCCAGGCCGGCGGCGTCCTGTCCATCACGGCCCTGCACGGCATCATCCCCGGCAGCGTGTCCGACGGAACCATCACCGGCATCAACTGCAACGGCGCAGACACCATCTGCTTCTCCGCCGCCCACGGCATCGACACCGGCTCGATTGTCACCTACAGCGCCCCGGCCACCGGCAACCCGCTGGTGGACAACGGCACCATCCCCAACCCGCACGCCATCGGCGGCCTCGGGGACGGCCGCACCTACGGCGTCATCTCAGTGGACGGCACCACGCTCCGCCTCGGCGAACAGTTCGACGCCGCCAACCCCAACGACCCGGACATCCCCTACGACGGCCAGCTCATCCAGCTGGACACCGGAAGCCTGTACTTCGCGAACGGGCACAACTTCCTCACCGGCGACCACGTGGTCTACAACTGCGGAGCCGGCGGCACGGCCCTGGGCACCACCCCGGTCGGAGGCCTCGTGTGCGGCGCCTCCTATTACATCTTCGTGGTGGACAGCTACCGGATCCGGCTCTCCACGAGCCTGCTCGACGCCGACGGCTTCATTGTCCGCTCCTTCACACCGAACGGCTCCACGCTCACGGGCGGCAACACCATCAACGTCGGCAGCCACTCCGGCCTCGTGGAAGGCCAGGGCGTGGTGTACTACGCGCCGGCCGTGGTGGACTTCAAGAGCACGCTGATCGACATCAACACCGACGGATCCGGCCAGCTGGAGGTGGACGGGGACGGCAAGATCGTCCGCAACGGCGGCTGGAACACCATCTACGCCCCGTCCCACGGCTGGAGCAACGGCAACGCCGTGGTCTACACGGTGACGGACCCCTCCCTGGCGATCGGCGGCCTGGTCAACGGTGCCACCTACTACGTCCTCACCGCCGACCCCGACGGCAGCTGCCTCTTCTTCTGCCCCCTCGGAGCCAGCGGACCCCACATGATCCGGCTCGCCACGTCCCTCTGCCACACCGGCCTGGGCACGAAGGACGTCGACCCGGGCCCGGGCGTGGACCTGCAGCCCTGCGGCGCCGGGGACATCCAGGCGATCCCGATCTCCACCATCACCAACCCCCTGGACGCCAACTTCTTCAAGGCCATCATCGCCAACCACACGCTGCGCCGGGTGGGCTACGAAACGATCGGCCTCGTCGAAGGCAACATGTACTACGTCCACCTCATCGACGACGCCGACGACGACAAGATCCAGCTGCGCGACGCCGCCGGCAACACGGTGGGTGGCCTGTCCACGAAACTGGGATCGCATGTCCTGCGGAACCAGGGCATCGCCGTCACCGGCCCTGGCACCGGCATCCAGCAGCTCTACATCGACCTGGCCCCGGGCACCACGCTGAGCGGATCACCGCACCAGATGATGGGCGTCGGCGGACCCGGCTCGCCGAGCGCCACGGGCGTCAACGGCGTGGTGGAAGCCACCTCCACGGGCATCGGCGGCGGACTGTTCCGCTTCAGCGACGTGTTCTCCGAGACGGACGTGCGGATCGACCTCACCGTGGACGTCCAGGGCGGAACGCTCCGCGGCGGCGCAGTGGTCATCGACGGACGCTCGTACCTGCGCACCGCAACTTCCTCGGTCGGCAAGGGCGGCGGCTTCCTGGGCTTCGGCGCCTCCAATGCCTTCATGGATGCCGTCAACAACGTCACCACCAAGGTCTCGGACGGCGCCACGGTGTTCTCCTCCACCGACGTCCAGGTGACCTCCTTCGCGATGACCAGCGTCAACGGCCAGGCCGTGAACCGGACGGGCGGGCTCATCGCCGGCGCGGACACCGATGTTGACGCCGAGATCGGCTACGCCGTCCGTACCGAAATCGGCGGCGACATCGTGGCCAACCGCTCGGTCCTCATCGGGGCCTCCGCCGGCTACAACGGCGTGGCCATCGCCTCCTCCGGATCCGGCGGCCTGGGCACCAACTCGGATGCGAACGACGACAGCAGCCAGGGCGTGGGCATCGGGCGCGAACACGCAGCAACCGTTGACACCGTGCTGCTGGGAACAGCCAGCCTCCGCGGCGCAGCCGTCCAGGTGGCTGCCGGCTCCGGCGTCCGCTGGAACATCGACCTTTCCGACGGCTCGATCGACGCCATCAATGAGACCGTGCGGGCACTCGCCACCTCCACCGCCGACGCCTACGCCCTGGGCGCCGACTCCGACGCCAGCGCCTACGTGAGCGTCAACGACAACGTCACCGTGACCCTCTCCAACGGCTCCTACGTGGAGGGCGACGCCGTGACCATCCGGGCACAGCACGCCAACCTCAACCTCACCGCAGATGCCAGCGCCAACTGCGGCTGCGGCGGCGGCGACACGGACGCCTACGCCGAGGTCAGGTTCACGGGGGACTCCCAGGTCAACGGCGTGGACGAATCCGTGATCCGCACCGCCGAACTGGTGGTCTCGGCGCTGACGTCCTTCGACCGGCTGTACGTCCGGGCGCACCGCTCCGGCGGCTTCTTCGACGTCGGATCCTCCGACTCGGACATCCAGTACAAGCCCAAGCGGGACATCCTCTGGGAGTCCACGGTCTACCTTCTGGGCGAGCCCAACCCGGTGCTCATCATCGATGCCAGCGGCAAGATCATCGCCAAGACCTACAACGTGACGGTCCGTGCCAGCGAGTTCGGCCCCGCCCTGAACATCGGCGACACCATCGCCGGCGGCACCATCTGGATCGACCCCATCATCTACGACGAGCTGCCCGCCGCACTCTTTGAGGCCAACGCAGCCGGAAGCGGCTGCGACGACGACTGCAACGGCCTCGTCCACGGCAGCCTGGGCATCTTCTACATGCAGCAGACCTGGAACTCCGTGCTGATCCGCAACAGCTCAGAGAAGGCGATCGTCCTGAAGGGCACCACGGACCCGCAGAGCGTGTCCATCAACACCCTCAACTCGCACCTGACCACCACCCCGCAGGCGGCCATCAGCGTCTCCGTGGACAATGGCCCGCACGCACCCCCGGCCACCCAGTGGTTCTGGCACGTGCACCACATCTTCCCCGCCACCGACGTCGTGATCGAAAGCCTCCGGGCAACGGCGGCCACCGGCTTCAACCTCACCATCGACGGCGACATCCGCAACACCATCGGCAACACGCACCTCACGAACCAGCGCGGCTCCATCCTGCGCGGCACCGACGGCGGCACCGAAACCTTCTACAGCAACACCATCACCCTGGACTCCGAGCTGGGGTCACTCGGCACCGTCCCGAACCCGCTCACCCTGGTCCTCTTCCAGATCTTCCACACCGGCGAGGTCGGCGTCCCCGCGGTGCTGAAGCCGGTGGCCCTCGACGCCGAAGCAGGGCAGGACCTCTACCTGGACCTCACAGTCCTCCGCCGCGACTCGCTCACCGCCAACACCGGCGCCATCAACCCCGTCATCGGACCCATCAAGGCCGGGAACAACGCCGTCGTGATCCTGCGCGACAGCGCGGAAGGCATCAACGGTCCCGCCATCGGCGACGTCAACGTGGACATCTACGCGCCGAACAACAAGCCGGCACCGTACGGCTCCGGCAGCCCCATCGAGTCCGTCCCCACCACCTGCTACTTCCGCCCCGACGGGCCGGCCTGCACCGGCGGCGCCGACGCCCCGGTGATTGTGGGCGGGGCCGTGGTGGCCGTGGCCTTCGGCAGCGACCTCACCGCCATCAACGCGAACTACACGTTCACCGACATCCGGGCCGGCCACAACATCGCCATCTTCCACCCGTCCCCGGCCACCGCCATGACCATCAAGGCCTTCACCGACGTGGACGGCCAGTGGACGGACGACGAGACCGGCGCGCAGCACGGCGTGATAGACGGCTCCGGCAAGATCGACGTCCTCAACAACGGCAACATCTGGGTCATCGAACAAAGCGGCAAGGGCGATCTGCGGGTGGGCCACATCCACTCCACCGGCCTCTGCACCGGCGCCGTGGCCCTCTGCGCCACCCCGATCGCCGCCGATGTCCGGCTCGATTCGGCGCGCAGGATCCTCGATGCCGAACTCGACAACGGCGTGCTGGACACCGACGACGACGGCGTCCTGGTGGACGCGTACGACCTGGACATCTCCGGCAACCAGAACGGCGCGGACGTCACCGGCCGCAACATCACCCTCACCGCCGGCGACAACGGCCTGGGCGAGGCCGGCAGCGTCTCCGGCACCGGCGGCATCGGCCTGCCGGACAACTTCCTGGAGATCCAGGTGGACGCCGTGGGCGGATTCCCGGCCGTGGCCAAGGGCCTCCTGAACGCCCACGACCTCGCGGCCGACGACGACAAGACCCTCGGCATCCATCTCGACCAGGTGGCCGGCGACCTGCGCATCGGCGTCGTTGAAACCGCGGGGGACAACAGCCTCAGCACCGGCAATGTGTCCCTGCGCAGCCGGGCCGGCTCCATCATCGACGGCGGCGCCAACGGTGCCGGCGACGCCGCCGCGGACGTGCTGGGCCAGACCATCGACATCGACGCGCACGGCGGATCCATCGGAACCGCCGCCAAGGACCTGGACATCGATTCACTCCGCGGCTCGCCGTTGGCCTGCACCAACGTGAACTGCGCCAACAACACCGGGCTGCTGAACAACGGGACCTCCGACGCCGGCCTCGCCGCCACCGCGGACGACGTCGCCCTGGAAGCCGGCACCGGCATCTACCTCACGGAGACCGACGCGTACCTGCGGCTGCTCCTGGCCCACGCGGTCACCGGCAACATCCGCATCACGGTCCGCGAAAGCGCCGAACTGGACGAGGACCTGTTCCTGATCCGCAACGGCACCGCCAACTTCGCCGAGGACAACACCACCGTCCCCGGCAACGACGCCGACCACCTCCGCAGCGTCCCGGTGGGCACCGTCTTCGCCGAAACCGGCAGCGTGGAGCTCCGCGTCGGCGACGACCTCACCTTCCACCAGAACACGCAGGTCCTGGCGAACCTGTCCATCGACATCCGCGGCGACTTCGGCAACGCGGACACCGGCGGCACCCTTGCGGTCCCGGACCCGGAATACGGCAGCAGCATGATCCTGCGCGGCCGCATCATCGCCGACTGCAACGTCACCGCGGGCGCCTCCACCGGCGACCCCATGGGCAGCTGCGCCCCCAGCGCCGCCAACCCCGTCGCGGACCGCCAGACGCACCTCCGGGGCGGCTCCGACGTCGACCTCATCCAGCTCGGCGATCCCTCCGGACTGGACCTGGCGCAGACATCCAACCCGGCCCTGAACAAGGAGCAGCTGGGCGACGCCGGCTACATCTTCCTCGGCTCCAAGACCACGGTCCACGGCAACGCCGCCGCCGCTTCCAACACCGCCGACGGCGAGGACCGCATCACCGTCTGGTACTTGCAGTCCATGGACGTCGTCACCAGCCCCACCGGCCTGCAGGCCGGCACGGGCGCCGGGCACACCCTCACCCTGGACGGCCAGGGCGAGTCCGACCACTACTTCGTCTACACCAACGGCAGCCACGGAAACATCCGCAACTACGTCATCAACGTCCTGGACACGGGCGCCCCGGACGCCGGCGTGGACGAGCTCGCCGTCTTCGGCTATAACAACACCGCCGCCGCCTACAACGGCTACCTGCCCGGCACCACCACCAACGCGGCCACGGACGACATCTTCCTGCTGCGGGCCCTGAAGTGCATCGACAACGAAAGCCCGTTCACGCTCAGCGCCGGCGTCCCGAGCGGCTGCCTCAGCCCCACGGAGACGGCGGACCATCCGGCGTTCGTGGCCCTGCTGGCCGGCAGCCTCGCCGCGGACGGCGGCATCGGCTCCTACCGCGACCGGACCGCCGGCAACGAGCCCAGTGCCCTGGTCCAGCGGATCAACTACGACACCGCGCTCAACGGCCGCATCACGGTCTTCGGCGAGGGCGGCAATGACGCCTTCTACGTGGACGACACCTCCGCCACGATCACCCTGGACGGCGGCGCCGGCAACGACGTCTTCCAGATCGGCCAGATCTTCGGCACCCAGCGCGACGGGCAGAACGCGCCCGACGGCGGCGCCCTCCTTCCGGCGGACACCTTCCCGGCGCTGGTGCCCACCACGCGCGGCTGGCTCAGCCCGGGCGCCCACGCCCCGCTGCTGGCCACCGGCGGCACCGGCAACGACCAGTTCACGGTCTACTCGAACCAGGCCGAGATCCAGCTCAACGGCGACGACAACAACGACATCTTCATCGTCCGGGCTTTCGCCATCGCCGCGGTCTGCGACACCGACGCCGACAGCATCGCGGGTTGCGGCCTCAGCGACGTCACCTTCGTCCCCGCCGGCGGCACGTTCCCCACCACGGTGGCGTTCGGAACCTGCGTCATCAGCGGCAGCTACACCCGCTACGACCGCAACGGCGACGGCGTCTGCAACAACGCCGACGCCCACACCACCTTCAACCACCTGCCCGGCTCCAACATCGACCTCGACAACACCATATGGGAAGACGACATCATCCCGCTGGACGCCAACGGCGTGGCCGTGCCCGTGATCGGCCTGGGCTTCTCCACCTCCCGGCCGCTGGACATCCGGGCCGGCGGCGGCGAGGACGAGGTCCAGTACAACGTCAACGCCCCCGTCAACGTGGACGGCGGCACCGGCTTCGACAAGCTGGTCATCCTGGGCACCGAGTTCGCGGACGACTTCGCCATCACGGACAAGGGCATCTTCGGGGCCGGCCTGAACGTCAAATACGCCACGATCGAAGTGGTGGAGGTGGACGGCCTGGAAGGCGACGACCAGTTCTTCGTCCAGTCCACCGCGTACGGGGTGGCCTACCGGATCATCGGCGGTCTCGGCTCGGACATGATCAGCGTGACCGGCGACGTCACGGCGGACATCGTCACCCGCGAACTCGAGGGCCTCAGCGGCGCCGTGGACCACATCGTCACCTCGCCCACGGACCCCGGCTACGACGGCCTCACCGCCGACGGCGTCCCGTACAACCTGGCCACCCAGGACCGCGGCATCGTGGTGATCCGCGAAGGCACCGGCGGCACCCGGGTCCGCGAAGGCGCGGCCGGCACGGACGTCATCAGGAGCTACGCGTACTACACCGTGGAGCTTGCGGTGGCCCCGACGTCGAACGTCTACGTCACCGTCTCCGCCGCCTTCCCGCCGTCGCAGGAAGCGGACGGCAGCCTCATCAACCCGGTTCCGCTGCCCAACGGCCTGGGCGACACCGTGTGGCTGTGCGTGGGGACCGCGGACACCCAGTGCGACGAGTTCGCCGAGTTCCAGCGCCACTACGTGGTCAACGGCACAGTGGTGGACGAGAACGGCCGGGCCGTGACCCTGACGTTCACCAACGGCACCTGGAACGTGCCGCAGCGTGTCTACCTCTGGGCCGTGGACGATCCCCGCGCCGAGGGCGACCGCACCGTGGTCCTCCAGCACAGCGTGATCAGCCAGGACGCCCGCTTCCACCGGGCCGCCGTCCGCCAGGTCAACGCCCTGGTCTACGACAACGACACCCCCGGCGTGTACGTCACCGAGGTGGAGCCCGGCGGCACCGCCCTGGACGGCCGCACCCTGGTCATCGAAGGCAGCACCCTCACGCAGCGCACCGACGACCTCCTGCTCACCCTGGCCAAGGCACCGGCCGCCGGACACACCATCTGGGTGAAGATCCGGATGGACGCGGACAGCCAGCGCCTCATCCAGCTCGACTTCAGCCTGGTCCCGGCCGGCCGCTGGCTCGCCTTCTCCGACGGCAACGGCGGCACCTACTACTCGGTCAGCTTCAACGCCGGCAACTGGAACACCCCGCTGCGGATCGTGGTCAATGCCCGCCCGAACAGCGACCCGGGTGACCCGCTGACGGCGGTCATCAACTACGAACTCGACACCGTGCTCACCGCCCCCGCGGCGGCCGCCGCCTACCCGTTCCCGAACCTGCGCAGCGGGCTGCAGCGCACTGACGTGCTGGTGTACGACGACGAGACCCCCAATGTGGTCAGCATCCCCACCGGTACGGACACCGTGGTGATCCAGTGCGGCAACACCGCCTGCACCATCCCCGGCGGCACGGACGGCTACACGATCAGGCTCACCAAGGCCCCCAACGGGGATGTCCGGATTGCTCTGATCCCGGACGGCCTGGTGGACGTGGTGTCCGTTGGCGGCGTGGCAGTGACCCCGGCCGATTACCAGGTGATCGGCGGCGACATCCCGGCCCGGGCCTTCCTCGGGGCCCTCGCCATCGCCGGTTCCACCATCAGCCGGGCCAACGGCAGCGACCTTGGCAGCTTCAGCGACGAAGGCTTCGCGGCCGGGCAGCGGATCACCATCTCCGGCTGCGGCGCCACCATCTTCACCATCCTGTCCGTCGCCCTGGACGGCAAGAGCATGGTCCTGTCCTCCGTACCGGCGTGCCCCGGCGGTGCGGGCATCAGCATCAACCGGCTGACCCGCTCCGGAGTGTGGGACGGCACCGCCTCCACGGAGTTCGTGGACGGCGCCTGGCGCCTGGTCCGGCCCATCGCCGGCCCCACGGGCGGCAGCTGGCTCGCCGACGGCTTCAGCGAAGGCCAGTGGGTGGAGATCTGCCAGGCCGGCACCTGCATCCGGGCCAAGATCGCCGTCATCCGCGGCGACAACGCCGGGCACGACGAGAAACTTGAACTGCGCGGCTTCCTGCTCAGCGGCGACTCCCTGGCCGGCTTCGGCGCCGGAGCGTTCACCGTGGTGCGGATCGCCGCCGTCGTGAACTTCAACGCCGCAAACTGGTACCAGGAACAGTTCATCGAACTCGAGGCCGACGTCGCCTACGAACAGCCGCTGCAGCGGCAGGGCGTGAAGATCTTCCCGGCAGGCCAGCACCTGGTCTCCCGGCTGCGCGGCCCGCTCGCCGTGGAAGGCGGCGTCACCGGCGCCGACCGCACGCTCCAGCTGGGGCTCAAGCTCCCCGGCGAACAGGACGGCCCGCTCTTCGCGATCGCGACCCAGGCGCCGGAGAGCAAGCAGATCGACATCCTGAACATTTACAACGACTCCTCCCAGGCCAACGGCCGCGGCGTTATGAACAGCACCTCCCTCAAGGGCTTCAACATGGCCAAGGACCTGGACTTCGGCGCCGCGTATGGCGGAGCCGACGGACAGACCTTCGGCGAACCGCAGGTGTTCCCGGGCGGCATCAGCTACGGCACAGTCCAGTTCGTTGATGGAGAGTTCGTTACCAACGGCGCCAAGTCCACCATCGAGATCATCAACCTGATGCTCGGCTACGGCAACGACCGCCTGGACATCCAGGGCACCCTGCAGCCGGACGACGCCGTCAAGCTCACCGGCACCGTGGCGCTGGCCGCTTCCGGAGGCCAGTTCGGGTCCACGCACCGCCTCAGCCGCCCCGCACCGTTCGACTGGAAGGCCCAGGGCTTCCTGGTCGGCCAGCCCGTCACCATCAGCGGGCTCACCGGCACCTGGAAGGCGGTGGGCTTCGGCGACGACGACCCCACGGACACCACGGACAACACGGTGATGTACCTGCTGCAGCTCTCCGGACCTGCCGCAGGAGCCTCCACCGCACCGCGGACCGTCATCGCCGCGGATGTGCCGGTCGCCTTCACCGGCGCCGTCACTACCGTCCCCAACGCCCAGAACGACGGCGGAACCGTCATCCGGGCGGGCGGGAGCTGGGTCGCCGACGGCTTCGTGGCAGGCCAGCTGGTCATGATCCAGGGCGTCACGGGCGCCTGGCGGCTCACCGAGGTCAGTGCCCTCACCCTGACACTGGCCCGCGGGGACGCCCTGCCTGCCCTCAACGGCAACTACAACGTCTTCGTCCCCGGCCCCCACGGCGGCCTGACCACCGTCCACGGCGGCGGCAACTCGTTGATGCAGAACGTCTTCGACATGGAACGCTCCGCCCCGGGTGTTGGCAACGGCGTTGGTGCCCCGGCGGGCACGGGCCTGGTCCTGACCCGCCTCGACGGACTGCCCTGGGGCCTGACAGCCTACCTGCCCGGCAGCGGCTACTTCGCCCTGGACCCTTACGGCCACGGCCCGCAGCACATCCAGCTGGCAGGGGAGTCGTTCACCCGGATGATCCTGGGCTTCGGTAACGCGGCATGCCCGTTCGACGATCCGTTCCCGCACTGCGGCGAAGGGTCGGTCATGTACCTCTCCGGCCCTCTCTACGGCGGCCCCGCCACCGTGCTGCCCACCGACGTGCACGTGGCCAAGCCCGTGGCGCTGACCGCCAGCGGCACCATGCAGCTGCACACCGACTACCTGCTCCGCACCGACGGCGGCTCCTTCCTGGCCGACGGCTTCAAAGTGGGCATGCAGGTCCGCATCAGCGGCCTGGCCGGCCCGTTCACCATCAAGGCCCTCACGGCCAGCACCATGACGTTCTGGAACGCGGCACTGCAGCCCACCGTCCACCTCAACGCGGCCGGCGTGGCCATCTGGGACGCACCGGTCTTCACGGTCACCGCGTTTGACGCGGCACGGGACGGCGGGCTGCTGATCGGCGGCGATGTGATCACCGTCTGCAACATCGTCGCTCCCGTAGACGGCGTGCCCTGCGACCTGAACGCCACGGCCGGCCCGGGCTCGCCGCTGGTGGTCTACGGCGACACCAGCCAGGACGGCGTCTGGTACTCCGGCCGCCCGTACGACGTGCTGGGCATGGAGTTCGGCCCCAAGCCCTTCGACCCCTTCCTCCACATCCCGGATGCGGAGAACGAGGACGACGAGTGGATGCTGGGCCTGGCCAACCCCTATGACTACGCCGGCAACGACATCATCGACGCCTCCGGCCTCTTCGCCCACCTCGCGGCGGCCCAGCTGCCCACTGTCGGCTTCACGGCCTTCGGCGGACTCGGCGACGACCTCATCATCGGCAGCCAGGCCGGCGACCACCTGGCCGGCGGCTCGGGCGACGACGAAATCCGCGGCCTGCGCGGGGTGGACCACATCTACGGTGATTCGGGCGTCAACGTGAACGTCTTCACCCGGGCGCTGGACATAGCCGTCGTCGACCAGAGCCCCCGGCCCTCGGTCACCGGTGCGGGTTTCCTGAACAACGGAACCACCATCCAGCCCTACTCCTCACCGGTACGCGACGACCTCCTGGTGGCCGGCCGTGACCTGATCTTCGGCGAGGGCGCCGGCACCGTCGCTGCAGGCCCGGAGAGTGCCTACGACGACATCATCTTCGGCGACCACGGCGCCATCCTCCAGAACGTGGCCGACCCGAACGAACCGGACGCCCGCCTGCAGAAGATCCAGACGACGGCGCTCGCCACCGTCCTGGCGGTCGAGTCCCGCAACCTGCAGCGCGGCGCCGACGACATCATCTTCGGCAACCTCGGCCGGGACCTGGTCATCGGCGGCGCCGGGCACGACATGGCCGACGGCGACGAAGCCGACGACCTTGTCCTGGGTGACAACGCCTACCTGCTGCGGACCATCGGCGACTGGACCAGCCCGCACTTCCAGACCCTTTGCGGGACGCTCCTGTACAGCCGCACGGACCAGGCCAACGCCTGCGGCGGGACGGTCAACCAGGACAACAGCGGGCTCCTCCTGGTGGACGGCACACCGCGTGCCTACCGCGATCCGGACGGGGCACCCTGGTGGGCCGAATACGACGTCACCAACCTGTTCCACGACTTCGCCTCGGACGCGGGCAGCAAGTGGGCAGGCAGCTTCGGTAACGACTACCTCGCCGGCAGCCAGGGCCACGACGTGATCCTGGGCCAGCTCGGCAACGACGTCATCCAGGGCGACGGCGGCATCGAGCAGGCCTTCGCACGCATGGTGGACGACACCACCCCCAGCTACCACGTGGGCGCCTCCCGCACCCCCCTGGGCTGCACCGGAACGCCCGGCAACGTGGTCTGTGACTTCACCGGCGTGCTCACGGTCATCGCCTCCTTCGAGGCAGCCACCGACGGCGAGGACTACCTCGAGGGCAACGCCGGCAACGACGTGGTCTTCGGGGGACTGGGCCAGGACGACATCGTGGGCGGCAGCAGCGACTTCTTCTCCCTCACCACCCCGGAGCTCCGACCCGACGGCCTGCCGTTCCCGGCGCTGGCCTACCTGCCCGGCGACGACCGCGGCGCCGACCTCCTGTTCGGCGGCGCCGGCACGCAGATCGCCATCAACAACCAGGTGAGCGGCATCGCCGGAACCCCTGGCCTGGCCGGTGGCATCCTGGCGGACAACACCCTCCCCGCCAACATGCACGCCCGCGACGCGGACACGATCGTGGCGGACAACGGCCGCATCATCCGGATCGTCGGCGTCAACCACACGGACATCAACCCGGCAGGCACGGCCGGCGCGGCGAACTATGTCACCTTCAACTACGACACCTACGGGACCCAGACGATCGTTGTCCGCGGCGTCCACCTGCTCGACTACACCCCGGGCGGGCCGGACTTCGTTCCCGCCAACTTCGGCCAGGGCGCAGGCTCGGACTGCAACGGGTCACCCACACAGCCCACCTGTTCGCTCATCCTGGACACCGCCACCGGCACCTGGAAGTACCTCCAGATCGGCGGCCGCGACGAGGTCCACGGCGAATCCGGCGACGACACCGTGTACACCGGCGCCGACCACGACGCCATCTACGGCGACGCGCAGGACGACGACCTGATCGGCGGCTGGGGCAACGACTGGATCTCCGGCGGCACCGGGACTGACGGCATCCTGGGCGACGACGGCCGGATCTTCACCAGCCGCAACACCGGCTGCTCTACCGCCTCCAGCGCGGTGTGCACGCAGCTGAGCGAGCCGCTTTACGGCGTCTACAGGTTCCGCACCGTGGACCCGGACACCCGCACCAGCGAAGGGGATGTGCTCAACGAGTTCATCTACACCCCGGGCCAGGTGCAGACGGCCACCATCAATGTCGCCGGGCAGCTGGCCAAGGCCGTGGACCTCACCCCGTACAACCTGGGCGACAACGTCAACGCCAGCCAGCACCATGTAGCCGACCAGCCCCTGTTCGATGCGAACAACTCGGACGACATCATCTTCGGCGGCTGGGGCGGCGACTTCATCCACGGCGGCGCCGGCGACGACGCCATCTCCGGATCGGAAGCGCTCGGCACCTCCTACGCCCAGCACTTCGACGCCAACGGCAACCCGGTGGGCCTGGAGCTGATCGACTTCCTGCACCCCTATAACCCGGGCGACGTCCTGCACTTCGGGGCCGACACGAACGCCTGGCACAGCAACAACCACAACGAACTCCGGCTGGGCGAGTTCCTCCTCTACGACGAATACGATCCGCGCCGGGTGATCCTGTTCAACGCGGACGGCAGCGTCTGGAAGGGCGTGACCCCGCCGTGGGCCCGCCAGTTCTTCCTGAACAACGACGCCGCTTCCGGCAACTGGGTGACGGCCTGCATCGCCGTCGACAACCAGGGCAACTGCACCGGAACCATCAGCAACCAGCCCTCCGACGGCGACGACGCGATCTTCGGGGACCTGGGCAACGACTGGTCCGTGGGTGGCACGGGCAAGGACACCATCTGGGCCGGCTGGGGCAACGACCTCTCCAATGCCGACGACCTGCTCACCAGCAACAACGGCCTCAACGACGTCCCCGACGGCGTGAACTCCAGCTACCAGGACCGGGTCTACGGCGGCGCCGGCCTGGACATCCTGATCGGCAACACCGGCGGCGACCGGCTCATCGACTGGGTGGGCGAGTTCAACAGCTACTTGGTGCCGTTCGCGCCGTTCGGGATCGCCACGGTCAGCCGCCAGGTGGAACCGCAGCTGCCCATGTTCCTGTACGCGCTGTCCCGCAGCCAGGGCGCTGACCCCACCCGGGCGGCGGACACCGGCAACGATGCCGTCCGCAACGGTGAACCCGACGGCGAGCTGGGCCTCATCACCCAGCATGACCACGGGCAGTGGCAGACCCAGACCGGCGGCCCCACGGATCCCCAGGCCGGCAACATCCCCGGCGGACGGCGCGACACCCTGCGCGGGGCCGACTTCAACGACGGCACGCTCCAGGGCTTCGCCACCGACTCGGGCGCGTTCACCGTCCAGAACGGCCTGCTCAAGGTGACGGCCACAGGCTGGGGACAGGACGCCGTCGCGGTCTGGTACTCGGACGCCTACAAGTCCGTCTACTACGAGCTCGCGGCGAAGATCTCGATGGACAAGGCCGTGGGCGGCTGGAAGGCCAACGCGTTCATCATCTTCGACTACTTTGCCCCGGACGATTTCAAGTTCGCGGGCGTGGACGACTCGATCAACAAAATGGTGATCGGACAACGCAACGCGTCCGGCTGGTGGTACGACGCCCAGGCCTCCGTCCCCGGCTCGGTGAGCGCCGGCAAGTTCTACAACCTGAATGTGGTGGTCAACGGCCTGGTGGTCACGGTGACCATCGACGGCAAGAACGCCTTCAGCCACCAGTTCCCGGCGCGCTACGTGGACGGCGACGCCGTGGCCCTGAACAAGGGACTGGTGGGCTTCGGCTCGCAGCAGGCCCGCGGCTGGTTCGACAACATCGCCCTGACAGTCATCTCGCCGGAAATCTCGCTGGACCGCACCGAATACTTCGACGACGGAGCGGCCGAGGCATTCACGCCGGTGGCAGGTTCGTGGACCACCGACGCCGGCCGGTACGTGGGCACCGCCACCGCCGGAACGCCCGCCCTGTCGGCCGCCCAATTCGGCAGCGTTGGCATCGACAGCCTCTCCTACGTCGAGGTCGAAGCCACGTTCCGGGCCCTCGGCGTCACCGGCATCATCTTCGACTACTACGCGGCCAACGACTACAAGTTCGTGGTCCTCGACGTTCCGGGACAGCGGATCCTGATCGGCCATGCCACCCTGCGCAGCGGCTGGGTGGTGGACCAGGCCATCGCCCGTATCATCGCCGCCGGCAGCGAGCAGACACTCAACCTGGTCCTCAAGGCCACCGTGGTCACTCTGACACTGAACGGCCAGGTGGTCACCAGCCGGGTCTTCAATTCCTCCGTGGCGGACGGCCGCACCGGCGTCCTGGGCAAGTCTGTTTCAGGTACCGACGCTGCCGCCTCCTTCGACCGGTTCCGTTTCCGCACCGACGACCGCCAGTTCACCCCGCCGGCCGTCATCCCGCGCGAAGTCCGGATCGGCGACGCCACCGTGGCGGAGGGCAACCGCGGAAGCAGGACGGTGACGATCACGCTGACGCTGAACCAGCCGCAAGGCACGCCCCTGACCGTCAACTGGCGGACCGTGGACGGCAGCGCGAGTGCTGGCTCCGATTTTGCCGCCGCTTCCGGCACCGTGACCTTCGCGGCCAATACCACTACGGCCACCATCACGTTGACCGTCTACGGCGACATGCTCTACGAATCGAACGAGCAGTTCATGGTCCAGCTGCTGGCAGGCCCGGACTTCAACCTCGCCGACGGCTACGGCCTGGTGACCATCACCAACGACGAGGCAGGACCCTCCGTGGTGGCAGCGCCGGGGGCTGCCACCACGGAATCCCCGCAGGAAATTTCCCGGGCACGGAGGCAGGCCGGTGCCTGAGACCCCTGGCTCAGTGGTCGAAGTGGGTGCGGGGGGCGCCTTCCGGGAGGTTGTCCAGGATGTCCTCGGCCACCTTGCGGAGCTTGATGTTCCGGTGGCTGGAGGCCTTGGACATGATGCCGAACGCCTCCCGGTACGAGCACCGGTTCTCCGCCATGATCACCCCGCAGGCGATGTCGATGGAGGTCCGGCTCTCCAGCGCCGAGCGGAGATCTGCCGCGGAGGTCCGGGCTTCCCGGAGCTCCAGGACCAGGCTGAGGCTACGCGATGCGAGGTCCGCAAAGCCGAGGGCAGCGGCGACGACGGCCTGCGGAAATGCCGCCGTCCTGGCGGCAAAAAACGCAAGTGCCGACTGTGCTCCGTCGTCCAGCCGCAGCCGCACGGCCAGGACGCTCCTGTAGCCGGCGGGCCTCACGTGGCGCCTGTAGTGGGGCCAGCGGAGATCCGTGGCCAGATGGTTTGCCGCCACCGGGAGTCCCGTGGCCAGGGCATCAGTCAGCGGGCCTTCGCCCAGTTCCAGTTCCCGCGAGGCCAGCGCGCGTGGGTGGCCGGCCGTGCCCGCCACTGTGGTGTGCTTGCCGGCGGACAGCACCACAGCGCAGTCGGCGGCGCCTCCCGAGGCCTGGCTCAGCGTTGCCCCGGCCATCCGGGCCAGCGTGTCCAGTGACTCCGCAAGGCTCTGGGCGCCCGTCAAAAGGTCGAGCAAAAGCCCGTCGCGGAGGTTGTCCACTCCCGGGAGGTCGACGGCGCCGCGGGTTACTTCCGTCCCATCGATCGGGGCCGGAGACGGCGTGCACGGACTGTTCATGGCCCGGTCATCAACTGCCGGGCGGGGTGACGTACGGAGGGCCGGGCGGCGCGAAGAAAGGGCCGGCGACGGCTGGGGGAGAGGCCTTGGTCTCAAAGACCTCCTCGTCGCCGGCCCCGCTTATTGCCCCGGTCCTGGGGGCCGGGAAGCCGCAATATCCGGGTCCTGCTCGCATTCCCTTCCTCACACCCCCAAGTGAGCAATTCAAGTTCGTTCTCTCAGTTGAACGTAGTTCCCGGCGGCACCAGAGAGAACGGGTAATCGGTACTCGTTTTTCAGATTAGGTAGTACTTGGTTTTGGTGACGGGTACTCACATTCCGGCCGTACCGCTCCGGACAGCAGGCCTGCTGAGCGAAGACAGTGGCCGGACTACAGCAGGAGCAGCGGCGGAAACCACCTCCCGAACAGACCTTGACTCACCGTGCTGTCAACGCTAACAATTGATTTCTATAACGTTGTACAAAACTAGAAACGAGGAAGTTTTCGTGAGCACATCAGAGTCGGCCGCCGCCAAGGTCACCATCGACCCGTCCTTCACCGTGGGGCCGGTCCGCCGCCGGACCTTCGGCGCGTTCGTGGAGCACCTGGGCCGGTGCGTCTACACCGGGATCTTCGAGCCGGAACACACGACGGCGGACGAGGACGGGTTCCGGACGGACGTGCTGGAGCTGACCCGCGAGCTTGGCGTCTCCACCGTGCGGTACCCGGGCGGAAACTTCGTCTCCGGCTACCGGTGGGAAGATGGCGTGGGCCCGGTGGAGCAGCGCCCCGCCCGCCTGGATCTGGCCTGGCACTCCACGGACCCCAACCTGGTGGGCGTGGACGAGTTCGCCAAGTGGTCCGCCAAGGCCGGCGTCGAAACCATGATGGCCGTCAACCTGGGCACCCGCGGCGCGCAGGAGGCCCTGGACCTGCTGGAATACTGCAACATCGACGGCGGCACCGCCTTCTCGGACCAGCGCAAGGCCAACGGCGCCGAGAGCGGCTATGGGATCAGGATGTGGTGCCTGGGCAACGAGATGGACGGCCCGTGGCAGATCGGCCACAAGAACGCCCTCGAATACGGCCGGCTCGCCGCTGACACCGCCCGCGGCATGCGGATGATCGATCCGGACCTGGAACTGGTGGCCTGCGGCAGCTCCGCACCCACCATGCCCACGTTCGGCGAGTGGGAGCGCGTGGTGCTGACCGAGACCTACGACCTCGTGGACCTCGTCTCGGCGCACCAGTACTTCGAGGACTTCGGCGACCTGCAGGAACACCTCGCCGCCGGACACAAGATGGACTCCTTCATCCGCGACATCGTGGCCCACATCGACCACGTGAAGTCGGTGAAGAAGTCCAAGAAGCAGGTCAACATCTCCTTCGACGAATGGAACGTGTGGCACATGAGCCGCGGCGAGTCGAAGGCACCCAGCGGCCAGGACTGGCCCGTGGCCCCCGTCCTGCTGGAGGACATCTACACGGTGGCGGACGCCGTCGTCGTCGGGGATCTTCTCATCACGCTGCTGCGCAACACGGACCGGGTGCACTCCGCAAGCCTGGCGCAGCTGGTCAACGTGATCGCGCCCATCATGACGGAGCCGGGCGGCCGGGCCTGGAAGCAGACCACCTTCCACCCCTTCGCGCTGACGTCCCGGCACGCCGCCGGGACCGTGCTGCAGCTCGCCGTCGAGTCCCCGCTGGTCAGCGGCGGCAAGACCGCCGATTTCACCGCACTGTCCGCCGTGGCAACCCTAGACGCCGACAAGGGCGAGGCCGTGGTCTTCGCCGTGAACCGCTCGGCGACCGACGCTCTGATGCTGGACGCCGCCGTCGCCGGGCTGGGCAACGTCAAGGTCATCGAAGCGGTCACGTACGCCAACAAGGATCCGTACTGGCAGGCAACCGCGGATGACTCGACGTCCGTCCTGCCCGCGCAGAACGGCAGCGTCAAGGCCGACGGCGGCCGGCTCACCGCCGAACTGCCGGCCGTGTCCTGGTCCATGATCCGCCTGGCACTGGAGTCCTAGGCCGGGGAAAGCCCCCGGCCATGACGCGGGCAGCCGGTTGGTGGAAAGATAAGGGCCATGGAACTGCACATCACCGGTGACCCGGCTGCCGACAAACTCCTCAGCGATGACGCGTTCGCGCTCCTGACCGGCATGCTGCTGGACCAGCAGGTGACCATGGAATCCGCCTTTGCGGGCCCGGAAAAAATCCGGGCCCGCATCGGGTCGATCGCACCGGCCGCCGTTGCTGAGTACGAACCGCAGGCCTTCGTTGAGGTGTTTAAGGAACGGCCGGCAGTGCACCGGTTCCCCGGTTCCATGGCAGGGCGTGTGCAGGCGCTGGCTGAGACGGTCCAGCGCGACTGGGACGGCGACGCGACGCTGATCTGGACCAAGGGGGACCCTGACGGCAAGGAGGTGCTGCGCCGCCTGCAGGAGCTTCCGGGCTTCGGGGGACAGAAGGCAAAAATCTTCCTTGCGCTCCTCGGCAAGCAGCGCGGACTGGAGGCACCCGGCTGGCGTGAGGCTGCCGGCCACTACGGCGAGCAGGATGCGTTCCTTTCAGTGGCGGACATCGTGAGCCCGGAGTCCCTCGTCAAAGTCCGGGCGTCGAAGCAGGCGGCCAAGGCTGCCGCCAAGGCCGCGAAAGGCTGAGCCGGCGGGTCCGGCCCCGGGCTTTTTGCGACGGCGGGTTGTTCCGGTTGCGGCATTATCTGCAACGATGTACGGAAACAGATTCGCAAGGAGAATGAAGCACCGATGGCAGTCACCATGAACGACGTTGCGCGCGCCGCGGGGGTATCGCTCAAAACGGTCTCGAATGTGCTCAACGACTATGAGTTCATCCGGCCCGCCACCAAGCAGCGCGTCCACGACGCCATCGCGGAACTGGGCTATGAAGCGAACCTGACCGCGCGGAGCCTGCGCTCCGGGAAAACGCGCATGCTGGGCCTGGTCCTGTCCGACCTGTCCGCGCCGTACTACGCGGAGCTGGCGTCACGGCTGATGACCGTAGCCTCCCGGCGCGGCTACCGCGTCCTGGTGGAGCAGTCCGGGGCCGTCGCGGACACGGAACTCACCGCCCTGCAGGGCCCCTTCCGGCAGTTGACCGACGGCCTGCTGTTCACGCCCATCGCCATGGAGGCCGACGCCGTCGCCTCCCGCCGCGGAACCAAGCCTGTGGTGCTGCTCGGGGAGCACATTGTGGATCCCCGGTTCGACCTGGTCACCATGAAAAACGAGGAAGCCGCCGCCGCGGTCACCGCCCACCTGCTGGCGGCAGGCCGCCGTCGGATAGCCGTGGTGGGTGCCTTTCCCGATGAATCCGCCGGCACGGCGGGGCTGCGGCTCAACGGATACCGGAAGGCCCTCGAGGACGCCGGAATCGCGTTCGACCCTGCCCTCGTGGCACCCGGTGAATGGCGGCGCGACTCCGGGGCCGCCGCCGTCGCGGGCCTCCTGGACAGCGGCGTTCCGTTCGATGCCGTTTTCGGGCTGAACGATGCCCTGGCCCTGGGTGCGATGCACGAACTGCTGGTCCGCGGGGTGAAGGTTCCACAGGATGTTGCCGTCGCGGGCTTTGACGACATCGACGAGGCACGGTTCGCGTCGCCGTCGCTGACCACGGTGTCGCCGGGCATGGCCGAGATTGCCGAGCGGTCCATCGGGCTGCTGATCGACCGGATCGAAGGGCTGGAGGCGGCGGACGACGGAGTGCATGTCGAAGCCGGGTTTGTCCTAAAGGTCCGGGAATCCGCGCCGTAAGTCCCGAAACCCGCTAGCCGCCGAGGTCCGTCAGCGGCACAGCCACGGGCCGGTCGCACCGGCTCGCCACCTTGACAGACTGCCCCAATGCCGCCGATTCCAGCACGGATTCCATCACTTCCAGCACGTGGAAGGCCAGCTGCCCGCCGGGCCGTGGTTCGGTTCCGGCAGGCGTGACGGCGATGTCATGCAGCCCGAAGCCCCGGGCGGCGTCAACATAACCGGCCGACACGGGAAGCACCTCCCAGCCCTCGCCGCCGAGCGTCCGGAGCTTCACTTCGCCGTCGAAACGGTTGGGATCGGGGACGATCAGCGAGCCGGCGTCACCGTGGATTTCCAGGTTCGCGGACTGCGTGGCCACGGCGTCGAAGCTCATCACCAGCGTGGAGAGCGCGCCGGACTCGTGCACCAGCACCCCGGTGACGTGCGTGTCGGTGGAGACGGGAATGCTTTCCCCGGCGCGCGGACCCTTGCCGATGGTCCTGTCGGAGCGCGTGTGGCTGGCCGCGCCGATCACGGAAACCACCGGCCCCAGCAGCGTGACCAGGGCGGAGACGTAGTACGGCCCCATGTCCAGCAACGGGCCGCCGCCCGGCTGGTAGTAGAAGTCCGGATTGGGGTGCCAGCGCTCGTGGCCGGGGGTCATCATGGTGGCGGTGGCTGAGATGGGCGTGCCGATCAGGCCGTCGTCGATCGCCTTCCTGGCGGTCTGGATGCCGGTCCCCAGGACGGTGTCCGGAGCGCAGCCGATGACGGCGCCCGCCGCCGCTGCTGCCTCCAGCACCTTGCGTGCCTCTTCAGTGGTGGCGGCGAGCGGCTTTTCGCCGTAAACCGCCTTGCCGGCGGCGATGGCCCGCAGCGCAATGTCCGCGTGTGCGGCCGGAATGGTCAGGTTCAGGACCAGGTCCACCGCGGGGTCCGCGAGCAGGTCATCAACGCTCAGGGCCCGCACGCCCGGCTGGCCGGCCGCGACGGCTTCCGCCCGCGCGAAGTCAAGGTCCGCCACGGCCACCAGCCGGACTGATGCCAGCCGCGGGAAGGTGGCCAGGTACTGGGTGATGATGTTGCCGCAGCCGACCACGCCGATGTTCAACGGCTTGCCCACAGCATGCCCCTTTCGATGATGGTGCGGACGTTGTTGTCCTTGAGGATGTCCACGCTGTGGCCGGGGGTGGCGACGAAGATCTTGCCCTCACCCCACGACCGCGTCCAGACCGCCGGTGAGACCACGTCCCGGTGCCAGGCGTCCTTTTCCCTGGCCGGCAGGGTGGTGGTGGCCAGGACGTCGATGTAATCATCGGACAGCACCCAGTACTGCTCGGTGAAAAGCTCGAAATCGCCGATGCCCGCGGTGATGGGATGCTCGGCTGCGGCGGGCAGCATGTTCACCGTGTACGTCCGGAAATTGTCCGAGGCGTCACCGTGAGGCTCGCCGTGGTCCTTGGACGGATGGCAGGCGAACTGGCCCCCGATCAGGTGCAGGTAATCAGAGCTGTTCCGGTACGAATCGGCGATCCCGCCGTGCCAGCCGGCCATGCCCGTCCCGGCCGCGATCGCGGCGCGGAGCCCTTCGAACTCGGCCCTCTCGATGGTGTTCATCGTGTTGCACTGCACGATCAGGTCCACCCCGGCGAGGTAGGCAGCGTCGGCGTACACCGCCGTCGACTCCTCCACCCGTACGGTAAAGCCCTGCTCGCGCAGGAACGGGATGAACAGGTCCGTGGCTTCGACCGGCTGGTGGCCGTCCCAGCCGCCGCGCACCACGAGCGCGTTTTTTGTGGTTGTCATGCTGTGTGTCCTTCTTGTCCGTCCACTGGGGTCCAGCGGGAATCCTGGCCTGCACTGTTTTCCACGGCCGCCAGAACGCGCTGCACCTGGAGGGCATCGGCGAACGACGGCGTGGGCTGGGTTCCGGCGCCGATGGCCGTCACGAGGTCCACCACCTGGTGCGTGAAGCCGTGTTCGTAGCCCAGCCCGTGGCCCACCGGCCACCAGTTACCCGTGTAGGGGTGGTGCGCTTCGGTAACGTTGATCCGCCGGAACCCGCGCGAATCCGGGTCGGCGCCGGTGCCGCCGTCGTAATAGTTCAGGTAGTTCATGTCCTCGAAATCGAACGCGATGGACCCCTCGGAACCGTTCACTTCCAGGCGCATGGCGTTCTTCCGGCCCAGCGCCACCCGGCTGGCCTCAAAGACTCCGATCGGGCCGCCGTTGAACCGTGCGCTGAAGACCACCGCATCGTCCACGGTGACCGGTCCGCGCTCGACGCCGGCACCCACCGCGCCGCTGCCGCCGAGGCCCACGAAGTCCCCGCCCACCGGGCGTTCCTTGGTGAAGGTCTCCATGATGGCCGAGACGCCGGTGATGCTCTGGCCGGTGACGAACTGTGCGGCGTCGATGCTGTGGGCGCCAATGTCGCCGAGGGCGCCGGAGCCGGACTTCGACTTGTCCATCCGCCACGTCAGCGGCGCGTTCTCGTCCGAAAGCCAGTCCTGCAGGTACTGCGCCCGGACCTGGCGGATGGTTCCCAGCTTGCCGTCCCGGACCATGTTCCGCGCAAGCGTCAGCGCAGGGGTGCGCCGGTAGGAGTAGCCGCACATGGCGTACACCCCGCGGGCTGCTGCCTCCGCGGCAACGGCCGCCATTTCCTCCGCTTCAGCCACGCTGTTGGCCAGCGGCTTTTCACACAGCACGTGCTTCCCGGCCTTCAATGCGGCGATGGCGATCTCCGCATGCGTGTCGCCGGGTGTGCAGATATCCACGAGGTCGACGTCGTCCCGTTCCACCAGTGCCCGCCAGTCAGTTTCGGTGCCGGCCCAGCCCAGGCGGCTGGCGGCCTCGGTGACGCGGCCGCGGTCCCTGCCTGCAAGGACACTCAGCTCGGGGGCCAAGGGGAGGTCGAAGAAGCGCGGGGCGGTGCGCCAGGCGTGCGAGTGGGCGGCGCCCATAAAGGCGTGGCCCACCATTCCCACGCGCAGCGGAGGGGCGGTGTCAGGCGTGGTCATAGCTGTGGTGTTCTCCATTGATCCCGTAGTCGAAATATTTCGCAAGTAATTCGTAGGCTGTGATAAAAAGTAGTTGCCCAGCATGGTCAGCGTCAAGGATTGTCCGCCGGTTGTTTGACCTCGGAGCTCATTTCTGTTCATGCTGGTTCCTCCGAAATTTTTCGAGAAAGTCTGCACCCATGCCTGCCAAGAGCGCCGCCAAAGTGAACCTCGCGGACGTTGCCGCGCTCGCCGGCGTCTCGGCGCCTACGGTCTCCAAGGTGATCAACGGCCGCGATGACGTGGCGGATGCCACCCGTGCCCGCGTGCAGGATGCGCTCGGCAAACTCGGCTACGAATCACCGGCGCAGCGCCGTTCCAAGTCGTCCGGGCCGGCACTCGTGGACCTGGTCTTCCATGGCCTGCACAGTTCGTACTCCCTGGAAGTGATGGCCGGGATTGTGGAATGCGCCGCTGAAGAGGGTGTGGAGATTGTGCTCAGCGGCGTCAAGCCCGCCAAGCTCCGCAGCGTCGACCATGAGCAGTGGTCCCAGCGGCTTGCCGAATCGGGCCGCAAAGGACTGATCTTCGTGACGTCCGTGGTCACTGCCGGCCAGCTTGAATCATTCCGGCGCCGCAACATCCCGGTGGTGGTGATTGACCCGCTGAGCCCTCCCGGCTCCGGGTACGTAAGCATCGGGGCCACCAACTGGGCGGGAGGCAAGGCCGCCACCGAGCACCTGATCGGGCTGGGCCACCGGAAAGTCGCTTTCCTGGGCGGGCCCGAGGCTGTCGAATGCAGCGTGGCCCGGCTGCACGGCTACCTGGCTGCCCTTCGTGCCAACAACCTCCCGGCAAGCCCCGGCTACGTCCTGCCCGGCCGGTTCAACCGTGACAGCGGAGTCGCCGGCGCACGCCAGTTGCTGGCCCTGGCGGATCCGCCCACTGCAATCTTCGCCGCGAACGACGTCATCGCGTTGGGTGTCCTGGACGAGGCCCGGCGGCAGGGGATCCGCATCCCCGAACAGCTGAGCGTGGTGGGCTTCGACGGGACGGACCTCACCGAGCAGTCCGTCCCCCGCCTGACCTCCGTGGCCCAGCCGCTCCAGGAAATGGGCTGGGCGGCCCTCCGGACGGTGCTGCGGCTGGCGAAGGGCGAAACCCTGGAATCAAACCACGTGGAGCTGGCCACCCGGCTGGTGGTTCGGGATTCAACGGCCCCGCCTCGGGCTGAATAACGGAATCGACCGTAGCCGGAGGGTCTTGAAAGCGGCGCCGTGTCCATATTGTGAGATTTTGATCTCAACATATGACCGGGCGATTTAGACTCCAGTGCATGAGGAACAGCGTCTGGAATTTGCAGCCCTTTGTTGGCTGGAGCTGGTGCGCGGGCAACCCGGGGAAGTTCGTCCTGGTGGACACCCGCTGGTACCTTGATGGATCGTCGGGCAAGGACGCGTACGATGCCGGACATCTCCCGGACGCCGTGTTCGTCGACCTGGACCGGTGGCTTTCCGGGCCGGCGTCGAAGGACGCCGGGAGGAACCCGCTGCCCGATCCCGAAGTGTTTGCCCGTGGGATGCGGGAAGCCGGCATCAATGACTCTGACACCGTAATTGCCTATGACGACGCAGGCGGAGTCATCGCGGCCCGCATTGTCTGGATGCTCCGATCGACGGGCCACAGCGCCGCAATCCTGGACGGCGGCATCGCCAGCTACCCGGGCGAACTCGCCACGGATACCCCGCAAAGACCGGAAGGAGACTTCCCGGCCCGAGTCTGGCCCCGGAACCTGCTCGCCGACGTCTCGGAGGCGTCTTCCGGCAAACACGCGGTTGTGGACGCGAGGAATCGTGACCGCTTCGACGGGCACCAGGACCCCATCGACCCCCGCCCGGGGCACATCCCCGGCGCGGTGAATGTTCCGTGCCGTGGAAACCTGGACTCCTCGGGACGCCTGCTGCCGGAGGTCCAGCTCCGCGGGAATTTTGAACGTGCCGGCATTGTCTCCGCCGAGGACACCATTAGCTATTGCGGATCGGGAGTGACTGCCTGCCACAACCTGCTGGTCCTGGAGCACCTTGGTGCAGGGCGAGGCAGGCTGTTCGTCGGTGGCTGGTCGCAGTATGGGCACGCAACGGACCGGCCTGTCGAAACGGCCTCGATGCGCACCCCTTAATTACATAACTGCAGGTGGAGCCCGATCGGGCCGCGGACGGGCCCAGGACGGACGCCGGAAATCTGACGGAAACCTGACCCGCCTACTGTGATGACGAAGGACCACCGTGGAGGCGATGCACCGGAAATGCTGGCTATGCATGACCCTTCGGTCTATAAACGTAGGACCGCCCAGCAGCCGAAGGAAACCTGATGCATCTGATGCCCCGTGAGCAGGAAAAGCTCATGATTGTGGTGGCCGCCGACCTCGCCCGGCGGCGGCAGGCCCGGGGCCTCAAACTGAACTTCCCCGAAGCCGTGGCCATCATCAGCTATGAACTGATCGAGGGCGCCAGAGACGGCCGGACCGTGGCGGACCTGATGAGCTACGGCACCACCGTCCTCACCCGTGAGGATGTGATGGAAGGCGTCCCCGAAATGATCCACGACGTCCAGATCGAGGCCACGTTCCCTGACGGCACCAAGCTCGTCACCGTCCACGATCCGATCCGATAGGGCAGGCCATGATCCCAGGCGAGTACATCCTCAGGCCCGAACCGGTGACGGTGAACGCCGGGCGGAAGGCGGCCGACGTCGTCGTCACCAACACCGGTGACCGCCCCGTCCAGGTGGGTTCACACTTCCACTTTGCCGAAGCGAACGCTGCCCTCAAGTTTGACCGGCAGGCTGCCTACGGCCGCCGGCTGGACATCCCCGCCGGGACGGCGGCGCGCTTTGAGCCGGGCGACAGCAAGACCGTCCGGCTGATCGAACTGGCCGGCAGCCGCGAGGTCTACGGCCTCAGCAACGCGGTCAACGGCCCGCTCGACGGCGGCAATCCAGACGGCGGTCCCGGCACCGGTAAGGAGGACGCCCAGTGAGCTTCGATCTTCCCCGCAGGCAATACGCGGACCTGTACGGCCCGACGACGGGCGACGCCATCCGCCTGGCGGACACTGAACTGTTCCTCGAAATCGAGAAGGACCTCACCGTCTACGGTGAGGAAGTGGTGTTCGGCGGCGGCAAGGTGATCCGCGACGGCATGGGCCAGAACGGCCAGGCGATCAGGGATGAGGACGTCCCGGACACCGTCATCACCAACGTCGTCATCCTCGACTACACCGGCATCTACAAGGCCGACGTCGCCCTCCGGGACGGCCACATCTTCAAAATCGGCAAAGCCGGCAACCCGCAGATCACCGACGGCGTGGACATCGTCATCGGCGCCAGCACCGAAATCATCGCCGGGGAGCGGAAAATCCTCACTGCAGGCGGCGTGGACACCCACATCCACTTCATCTCCCCGGACCAGGTGCCCACCGCCCTCACCAGCGGCGTGACCACCATGGTGGGCGGCGGAACCGGACCCGCCGAAGGTACCAAAGCCACCACCGTCACCCCCGGCAAATGGCACATCCAGCGGATGCTGCAGGCGGCCGAGGGGCTGCCCATCAACATCGGCCTGTTCGGCAAGGGCCACGCCTCCGCCGTCGAGCCCCTCGCCGAGCAGATCCGCGCGGGCGCCATCGGGCTCAAGGTCCACGAGGACTGGGGTTCCACCACGTCGTCCATCGACACCTCCCTGAAGGTGGCCGACGAGTACGACGTCCAGGTGGCCATCCACACCGACACCCTCAACGAGTGCGGCTTTGTGGAGGACACCATCCGCGCCATCGACGGCCGGGTCATCCACACGTTCCACACCGAAGGCGCCGGCGGCGGCCACGCCCCGGACATCATCCGGATCGCCGGGCTGCCCAACGTCCTGCCGGCGTCGACCAACCCCACCCTGCCGTACACGCGCAACACCATCGAAGAGCACCTGGACATGCTGATGGTCTGCCACCACCTCAACCCGGACATCCCCGAGGACGTGGCGTTCGCCGATTCCCGCATCCGGGCCGAGACCATCGCCGCCGAGGACGTCCTGCAGGACCTCGGCATCTTCTCCATCACCTCCTCCGACTCCCAGGCCATGGGCCGCGTGGGCGAAGTGATCACCCGTACCTGGCAGGTGGCGGACAAGATGAAGAAGCAGCGCGGCGTCCTGGAAGATCCCGACGGCGGTGTCCACGGCACTGCGGGCAGCGACAACTTCCGGCTCAAGCGCTACGTGGCGAAGTACACCATCAACGCCGCCATCGCCCAGGGTATGGCCGACTCCATCGGCTCGGTCGAGGAGGGCAAGTTCGCGGACCTGGTGCTCTGGGACCCCGCATTCTTCGGGGTCAAGCCGGAGCTGGTGCTCAAGGGCGGCCAGATCGCCTACGCGCTGATGGGCGACGCCAACGCCTCCATCCCCACCCCGCAGCCGCGCACCATGCGCCCCATGTTCGCCGCGTTCGGAAAGGCGGTGCAGCAGTCCTCCATCACCTTCCTGTCCCAGGCAGCCATCGACGCAGGAGTCCCCGAAGAACTGGGCCTGCAGAAGGTCATCCGGCCCGTCTCCGGCATCCGCACCCTGACCAAGGCCGACCTCAAATACAACGGCGCCACCCCCGACATCCAGGTGGACCCCGAAACGTACAAGGTGACGGTCGACGGCGAAGACGTCACCTGCGAGCCGTCCGACGTCCTGCCCATGGCCCAGCGCTACTTCCTCTTCTAACCACCACCCGGAGCCTGACGTGATCATCGAAAAAGTCCTCGGCAACCTGCACGAGCTGCCCACTTCAGACCTCGCCGCCTACACGGGGCTGCACCGCGAAAAAGTGGTGCTGCCCAGCGCCCAGCTGGTCAAACGCATCCAGCGCGTCACCACCGACCACGGCAAGGAACTCGGCATCCGGCTGCCCTCCGGCTCCGGGGATCTGCGCGACGGCGACATCCTGCACGTGGCCGAAACCAACATGATCGTCGTGTCCGTGCTGCCCACCGACGTCCTGGTGGTGGCACCCCGGACCATCCACGAAATGGGCATCGTGGCACACTCCCTCGGCAACCGTCACCTCCAGGCCCAGTTCTTTGACTCGACCTCGGAGTACGGGGCCGAGGTCATGGTTTGCGCTTACGACCACACCGTCGAGGACTACCTTCGCCACGTCGGCGTGCCCTACGACCGCCAGGAGCGCGTCATGCCTGTGCCTTTCCGCCATGCTGAGCACTCGCACTAGACTCCAGGCGCCGGTGGTCGAGCCTGTCGAGACCCAGCGATCGGTTGGGTGCGGCTCGGGGGCTTCGACGGGAGATAGGGGCCGTGCCCGCTTCGCGGTGCCCACCACGCCGCGGCCCCTATCTCCCGCCTCCACCGATCCGAAAGGTAACCTTTCGTCGAGGTGCTTGTCGTGAGCTATCAGCTTGCTTTGCAGCAGCTTACGGATTCTGCTTTGCCTACAGGGGCGTTTGCCCACTCACTTGGCTTCGAGGGGTACATCGAACGGGAGCTCGTTTTTGATGAGGGGTCGTTTGGGGTTTGGCTTTCAGCCTTCGTTTCGCAATCGCTTTCTTACTCTGACGGGTTGGCTATCCGGTTCTTGTATGAGGGTGCTGATGTGGGGGAGTTGGATGTCCTTTTGTCTGCATCGCTTCTTCCTCGGGAGGTTCGGGAGGCCAGTTTGAAGATGGGTGGGCGGTTGCTGGAGATCGGGACCGAGGTTTTTCCGTCGGCTGAGCTCGCACGGTACCGGGACCTGGTGACCACCGGCCGCGCGGCCGGGCACCAGCCCTTGGCGTTCGCCGTCGTCGCGCGTTCCCTGGGCGTGCCGCTTTCCGAAGCGCTTGGCGCCTACCTTTTCGCGACGGTCACATCGCTGACACAGAACGCGGTCCGGGCCATCCCGCTCGGGCAGAAGGCCGGCCAGCGGCTGCTGCGGAAAGCGGCCGACGACGTCGCTGCCGCCGCCGAGCGGATCGCCCACCTGACGCCGGACGACTTCGGGGCCGTCAGCCCCGGACTGGAAATTTCACAGATGCGGCACGAGCGCCAACGTGCCCGAATGTTCATGAGCTAGCAGGAGGACAACATGACTGAACCCATCAAAATCGGCATCGGCGGCCCGGTGGGCGCCGGCAAGACCCAGCTCGTGGAGCGGCTCACCCGACACATGAGCCGGGAGATCTCCATGGCCGCCATCACCAACGACATCTACACCATCGAGGACGCCAAAATCCTGGCCGCCAACGGCATCCTGCCCGAGGACCGGATCATCGGCGTCGAAACCGGCGGCTGCCCGCACACCGCCATCCGCGAAGACACCTCCATGAACACCGCCGCCATCGAGGAACTCAAAGCCCGGCACCCGGACCTGCAGGTGATCTTCGTTGAATCCGGCGGCGACAACCTCTCCGCCACGTTCAGCCCCGAACTCGTCGACTTCTCCATCTACATCATCGACGTGGCCCAGGGCGAAAAGATCCCCCGCAAGGCCGGACAGGGCATGATCAAGTCCGACCTCTTCATCATCAACAAAACCGACCTGGCCCCCCACGTCGGCGCAGACCTCTCAGTGATGGAGCGGGACTCCAAGGAATTCCGGGGAAACAAGCCGTTCTGCTTCACGAATCTCAAAACCGACGAAGGCCTCGACGCCGTCATCGAATGGGTGCGGCGCGACGTCCTGATGCTCGACCTAGCCACGTGAGCGCCGTCCCGGTGGTCGAGCCTGTCGAGACCAACGCACCCGGACCCAGCAACGGACAGGCTCCCATGGGGGCCCTTGAGCTTCGGGTCGCCTTGCGTGGACAGCGATCCGTCGCTGCGCATCAGTACCATCAAGGCGCCTTGAGGGTTTTGCGGCCGCATTACCTGGATGATTCCGGGCAGGTTTGCTATGTCGTGGTGAATCCTGGCGGGGCGTATTTGGGGGCTGATCTCTTTGTCCTCGATGTCGAAGTCGCTGATGGGGCTGACCTTCTTTTGACGACGCAGTCGGCTACCAAGATTTATCGGACTCCGGGGTCTTTTGCTGAGCAGCGGATGACTTTGCGGCTGGGGGAGGGGGCGCGGCTGGAGCTGATGCCCGACCAGCTGATCGCCTACCGGGAGGCCAGCTACCGGCAGAACACCCACATCACCGTGCGGCCGACGTCGAGCCTGGTCATGGCAGAAGTGATCACGCCCGGCTGGTCGCCGGACGGGGCGTCTTTCCGGTACGAGGAATTGCGGCTGCGCAACGAAATCCGGGTGGAATCCAACGACGGCAACACCGACCTCCTCGCCCTCGATAACCTGCTGGTCCGGCCGCCCGCCGGCGACGTGACCGGCCTGGGCTTTATGGAGGGCTTCAGCCATCTGGGCTCGTTGGTGGTGGTGGACGCGCGCGTTGACCAGGCGCTCGCGGATGCGCTGCACGCCCTGACCGCAGGCCATGAGGCGCACACCGGAATCTCCCTGACACGCACCCTCGCCGGAACCACTGGGCTGGTGCTGCGCTCGCTCGCGAACAGCACTGAAAGGCTCAACGGCCTGCTGGGCGCCTGCACGGCATTGCTCCGGGAACGCTGGCACGGGCAGGAGCCCCTGAACCTGAGGAAGTACTGATGAGCGCGCTGACGCAGATCGCCGTAATGTACCGCGAGCGGGACACCCTGCCGTTCCGGACCCGGCTGTTTTTCACCTTCGGCGCGGTGGCCGCGCTGCACGTTGCCGCCGTCGTACTTCTGCTCAGCGGAACGGCAGGGGGCGGCCAGCCCCTTGCCTTGGGCTTGGTGCTGACCGCCTACCTCGCGGGCGTCAAGCACAGCTACGACTGGGACCACCTGGCCGCCATCGACAACTCCACCCGCAAGTTCGTGGCCCAGCGGCAGGACCCGGTCAGCGTGGGCTTTGCGTTCAGCCTGGGGCACAGCTCGGTGGTGGTCCTTGCCGGCGTCCTGGTGGTTGCCGGCGCCACGATGGTGGGGCAGTTCATGGAGGACGGCTCGGGAGGCAACCTGGTGCTGGGCCTGATCGGGAGCGGGGTGTCCGGCCTGTTCCTGCTGGCCATGGGGATCTTCAACGGGTCTGCTTTCGTCCGGGCCGCGCGGGCCTACCGAAGCGCACACGCCGGCGGCAGCATCGCCGTCGAAGACCTGGAAACGCAGGGTCTCGTGGCGCTGCTCCTGGCCAGGCCGCTGTCCAGGGTCCGACGGCCGCGGAATATCTACGTGATCGGGTTCCTGTTCGGGCTGGGCTTTGACACAGCCACCACCATCGGGCTGCTGGTGATGACGACGGCGGCCTCACTGGCCGGGGTTTCTCCGCTCGCCCTGATCTCGCTGCCCCTGGCGTTCACCGCGGCCATGACCCTCTGCGATTCGCTGAACGGCGTGGCGATGATGCGGATGTACCGCGCGGCCCTGGACGATCCGCGCCGGAAGCTCGGCTTCAACGCGGCCGTGACCGGCATTTCCGCCCTTTCCGCCCTGTTCATCGCTGTGATCACCCTGGGAGGATTCGTCAACACGGCCTTCGGGCTGGACGATCCGCTGACCAGCTGGCTGGGTGGAATCGACCTTGGCGACGCCGGGCTGCTGCTGATCGCACTGCTCCTGGCGGTGTGGGGCGCGGCGTCGCTGCCTACGCGGGGCAGCACTGCGGGGCGGTCCCGCGCTTCGGGCTGAAGCTGCGCGTCCACCCGATTGCCAATTGCCGGATGCGGTCTGCCCGAGGTTTGCGCTGCGGCGCGATTGACCGGCGTTCCGCCGCGGCCCGCAGCTGGTCCCTGTGCAGCTGGCTGACCCAGATGTCCCGTTCCTGGTGCGTGAGCGGCAGCCACAGCTCGGCGGGGATGTAGTTCATTCTCCTGGCTCCTTTTTCCAATATTGATGAACTTCGATGCAACAGATGATGCGCTCTATATCGATGATTGTCAATGCTTTGCAGGTGCTTGTCCGCAGTAGGGGCCCCCTCCCGGAACTGGGTAACGTAGGCGGCATGGATCGTGATGCCGGCCCGATGGGCCAGTTACTGGGCGAACTGCGGCGCTCGCATCCCAGGCTTGCCATTGCCACGATTGTCGGCGGGGAAACCACCACTGCGATCACCGGGGTCCAGCTCGAGGCAGACTTCGAAATCGGCTCCGTTTCCAAGGCAATCACCGGGCTCCTGTATGCGGACGCCTGCGAACGCGGTGAAGTCCGGCCGTCCACCTCCCTGGGTGAGTTGTTACCCTTGGGCGATTGCCCGGCCGGGCAACTCACCCTCGCGTCCATGAGTACGCACTCATCAGGCTTGCCCCGGCTGCCCCCTTACCCCGACAGGTGGCAGCGTTCGTACAGTCTCTGGCGGCACGGTCGGAACCCCTACGGCGAAGACCTGGCGGAATTGCTGGCCCAGGCGCGGAGGGTCCGGCTGAAATCGCCCCGCCCGCGGTATTCGAACCTCGGATTTGAGCTGCTCGGCCACGCCGTAGCCGCAGCGGCAGGGCTGACGTTCCGGGCCCTGGTGGCCGAACGCCTGAGCAATCCGCTGGGACTGACGTCGACGTATGTCCCCGCCACCAATAGCAATCTCGGCCCCCGCGCCCTTTCCGGCAGCAACCGGAAGGGCCGCAGCCAGGATCCCTGGGTGGGTGAAGCGCTCGGCCCGGCCGGCGGCATCCGCTCCACCATCGGTGACATGGCCACCCTCGCGGGAGCGCTCCTGGACGGATCCGCGCCCGGCGTTGCGGCCCTGGACCCGGTGGCCAGCTTCGCCGGGCCGGCGGCACGCATCGGGGCTGCATGGATGACCCTCGAAGCCAAAGGCAGGACCGTGACCTGGCACAACGGGGCCACCGGCGGGTTCAGCTCCTGGATCGGCCTGGACCGGGAAACCGGCACCGCGGCAGTCCTGCTCTCAGCCACCGCCGGCTCGCTGGACCACCACGGCTTCCGGATCGTGGCTGGCCTCAGCGCCGGCTGACTTCGTGAACAAGCCAGCGGTCGCCGGCAGCCGTGTGCCGGGTGACAGCCTTAGCGGGTCTTTCGAGGGGGGCGCCGAGTAGTTCGGCCCGGAATTTGACTGCTGAGACGTACTGGGCCAGCGCCGCGGTGATTCCGGGCAACGCCCTGCGGACCACGCCACGAAGCGGGCCGCTGGCCGTCAGCTTCACTGCGAGAAGGGTAAGGCCTGCGTGCTCGGTGAGGGTAAACGTGCGCTTGACCCTGAGCAGTCCCAGCGGCAGCCCGCCGCTCCACGTCATGACCTGCCCCGGGACCTGGCGGACCCGGAGGCGAAAGGTGCGCTTGCCGCCGTCGGGCGTTCGGATTTGGATCGTTTCACCGTGACGCACGTCGCCCCGGATGTCCACGATCCCGGAGTCCCACACCGGGTAGTTGCCGCCGTCCGTGATGATGTCCCACACCGTATCGGATCCGGCCAGGACAACAGTCTCTGCCTCGAACGATTCCATGGATTCAGGCTATCCGGCGGCCCGTGGCCAGCGGCCGAAGTTGCCCGATCCAGGCATGTGATTTGGCTGACGCAGCGGAGCGTCCTTAGCTTGTGGGGAAAGTGGGGCTGTGCGGTGCCCTCAGGGTTCCTAGACTGGGTGCATGATCACAGTCAGCGGCACCGTGGAAACCAAACTGTCCCCGGAGAAGGCGTTCGCCTTTCTCTCCGAATTCGAAAACACCAGCGACTGGGATCCCGCCACGCCGGTCATGGACAAGCTGACAGCAGGGCCCGTGGCCGTCGGCCACCGCTACCACGCGGAATCCGAGTTCCGCGGCAAACGCCAGTCGCTCGAATACGAGGTCATCGAGCTGACGGACCGCCACATCAAGCTCCGCGGCGAGAACAAGACTGTCACCGCCTTCGACTCGATCGACGTCGAACCTTCCGGCCAGGGATCGCTGGTGAAGTACACCGCCGAATTCAGCATCAACGGGCCGGCGAAGATTCTCCAGCCGCTCCTGAAGCCGGTCTTTATGTCGTTGCGGGACCCTGCCCTGAACGGTATCCGCGACACGCTCAACGCCCTGGCTGCCCGCTGACGTGGACACCCCACGGGATCACCACCGCATTCCGGAAGACCCGGTCATCGACTGACCGGCTGCCCGGCCCAGAACCTCCGCAGCGCGGCGCGCGGGTCGGCCTCGACCCGGGGCTGGACGTCCAGGACCATGGTCTCGCGGGACTGCGTTGAATAAGACGGCCAGCGGGGAAGGCATGCGGCGGCGGGCTCCCCGTTCCGGGCGAATGCCGCCCATGCAACGCTCATCATCCCGCTCAGCTCCGCTGGAGCCTGCGTCCCCACCAGGAACCTGGCTTCGCGGCAGCCCAGCTGACGGAACACAAACGGGATCTCCAGGGCGTGGCAGGCTCCGAGTTTGCCGTCCAGGGCCGGGCTGGGCCAGGTAAAAAGGTAGCTGAACGTCGAGCCGGAGGCCTCAGCCCGCGCGTCGAGGAGCCGGTTGCTCGGCTGGCGGTACACGTGGTCCGCCAGGCACCCCTCGAGCAGTTGCTTCCCGTTGGGTTGCTCGCCGAGGGCGTCCGCAAGCGCATCCGCGTACTGCTCCCGCGCCGCGGCGGGGTCCGCGAAGAAGGCCGCCAGCAGCAGCTCCACCCGGTCCTCCAGCCGTGGCGGGTCGCTGGGATACGCGGGGCGCATTTCCACGGCAAAGGAACCTTCATTGAGGTTGGTCCCCACGATCAGGTCCACCGCAGAGTTCAGTCCGATCCGGACCGCGTCCAGCGGCGGCTCCGGCAGGGAGGGTGTGCCCACCGTGGGCTGGAACGGCAGCGGCACGCTGAAACTGCGTCCAGCTTCAGCCTCGCCCAGTGCCTTCTGCGCTGCCAGCAGCCGGCCGGCGGGAAGACCCAGGAGTTCCCCGGCCCGTGCGGCATCCAGCCCGCAAAGCCGGAGGAACTCTGCGGTCACCGCGGCCGATGCCTCCGCCGCCCGGTACCGTTCGGCGGTTCCGCTCTGCATGATGGCCCGCCCGAACAGCCCTTCCGACGCCGGCATGCCCAGCAGCGTGCCGATCGCCGCCGCACCCGCGGACTCGCCAAAGACCGTCACGTTCCCGGGATCCCCGCCGAACGCCCCGATGTTCCGGGAAACCCAGCGCAGCGCCTCCAGCAGGTCCAGCAGGGCAACGTTGGACGAATCGGCGTACTCCGGCCCCAGCAGTTCGGGCAGGTGCAGGAAGCCGAAGGCCCCCAGCCGGTAGTTGACCGCAACCACCACAACGTCGGCAGCGGAAGCCAGCGGGCCGCCGTCGTGCATTCCGCTGCTGTTGGAACCGGTGACGTACGCCCCGCCGTGGATCCACACCATGACCGGGCGCCCGGCGCCGTCCGGAGCGGGGGTCCAGATGTTGAGGTTAAGGCAGCTGTCCTCGTCCCAGAGGTCGGCGAAGGCGTCCGACGGCGGCGTGAACGGGTCAGGGTTCTGCGGCGCCATCGCGCCGGGGACGGTGCAGTCTCGGACACCTTCCCAGGGCACGACAGGGACCGGAGCGTGGAAACGCGGTGGCTCCGCGTAGGGCACCCCCAGGAAGGTGTGCACGGTGCGGCCGCGGACCTGCAGCGCGGCCCCGCGGACGGTGCCCTGCAGTGTGGAAACGGTACTCATGGCTGCTGTCTGCTCCTAAGTGGCTAAACGACCAACCTTCAGCATCCCACCCGGGGGAGCGTCGGCGGCCCCAACATTCCGGTGATTGAAATGCGGCTGACCGGCAGCCTGGAGCGCGGCGGGACAGCGTACGCGCTGGTGATTTTCACCGAAGGCGCTGACACTACCGAGGAGGCGGAGCGCAGCCAAACGATCCGTGACCTGACACGTGCCGTGGTGGACGCCCTTTTTCCGGCGGTCTGACCCTCTTCACCCGGGAGCCTTCGTTTAGGCCGCCTGCCGGTTCTGGGATTTCCGCTGCCGTGGCTGGGCGCGCTTGGCTGGCGCCGCACGGGACCGGCGCCGCGGCTCTGCGGCGACGTGGCCGCCGTCGGGAACCGTGCTGTCAGCGTTCACGCTGGTGCCGTGCTCGATCACGGCACCGGAGCCGATGCGTGAATGGCTGCCGATGTGGACCCGGTTGCCGATGACGGTTCCGTGGCCCACGCGCACGCCGTCGCCGATGACCGTCCGTTCGCCCACTTGCGCCAGCCGGTCGATCCAACTGCCGTGGCCCACGCGTGAGCCGGACCCGATCCGTGCGCCCGGCTCCACGTACGTCATGGATCCCAGGCGCGCACTTTCGGCGACGTAGGCGCCTGGCCCAACAAAGCCGCCTCCGTTGGGGTGCCGCCGGTACCGGATGACCCTGCCGGCGTCGTCCTCCACTGATTCAAACTTGGTGCTCATTCCGTCCTTCTCCAAGGCTCGGGGGAAATCTCCCGTGCATAGGGTTAACGGCCGGGGCACCGGGCGGATTCCCGGGGAAGTAGAACTCAAGCTGCCAGCGCTGGGTGGCCTGGGCCGTCCGGTTGGCGGGGCTGGACCCCGGCGGGTAGACGCGGAGGGCGCGCTTTCCGCCGCTGAAGTCCCGCGACACAACTCCGCGGGCGATCAGCGTTTGAAGGGGAAAGGCGAAATACCCGAAACCCTCTTCGCTGCCGGCGCCGACCACAAACAGGCCAAACCCGTCGGAGCTGTCGAAGGGCCTGATGGGACCGCCGCCGTCGGCTGCGGTCCGCTGCCAGAGCGTGACGAACCGGCCTGCTTTTTTCGGCGTTGTCCTCGCAATGCGGAAGGCCGCGGCGAGACCGTTGATGTGGAAGGTGTGTGCCCCGTAATCAAGGCTTTCCGCCTCCGCCTGCGGCTCCGAGACAGTGAATCCGCGGGCTCGGAAATCGGCCATGGTGGCCAGTAAGGCTGGAGGCAAAGGCATCCCCGGAGCTTACCTTGAGCATGTCGACGCAGGTCGGGGGCCCGTCGGGTCCGCCAGGACGAATCCCCCAGCTATTCCGCACAATCCACGCCGGGAGTAAGCTTCAATGACCGCGGGGGCGGTAGCCGGCCAGCAGCGTTGGGGCCGGTTCTTGGCTTGCATTGTGTTTCAGGGGGGACATTGGTAGCCGCAAAGGTCTCAAACGACGAAGTTTTCACCGATGTTGCACTGCACCTCCAGGACCTTGTCCTGGGAAACCCGTGCGTGGAGAAGCTACTGGGAGAATTGGCCGCCTATGCGGCGGGCCGGCTCAGCAGCCGCGGCGGGGAAGTCTCCTGCAGCATTTCCTTGGTGCGGAGCAGGAAATCCAGCACGGCGGCCGGCAGTGACCAGTACGCCCGCCGGATGGTCCGGGCGGAGGACAGCTGCGGCCAGGGTCCGGGCACAGCGGCCGGCGGGGGCAACGGGACGGTGCATGTCCCGGACCTGGGCCTGGAGGAGCGCTGGCCGCAGTACACCCGGTCGGTGGCCGGGTACGGTTTCCTGTCGGTACTGTCCGTGCCGCTGGCCCTGGAAAGCCCCAACCGGGCAGTGCTGAACCTGTACAGCCGGCTGCCTAATGCCTTCAACGGGCACCGGATCGACAGGGTTGAGGCCTTCGCGGAACAGGCGTCCAAGGGCCTGCGGCTGGTGCTGAGAATGGCACGGCTGCAGGACACCCGCGACGAGCTGAAGGCCGCAATGGAATCCAGGACGGTCATCGACCTGGCAACCGGCGCCATCATGGCCAGGAACAAGTGCAGCCAGCCCGCCGCGTTCAAAGTCCTCCTGCGCGCCTCCAATACCCGCAACATCAAGCTCCACGATGTGGCCTCGCAGGTGGTGGCCGCCCTCTCGGGGACCAGCGGCGCCGTCACGCACTTCGACGAATAGCTGCCCGCCGGAAAGGTCAGCCCTGCGAATGCGTGCGGACATCGTCCGCCAGTTCGGTCTTGAAGCCCAGGTTTCGCGAGACCGCCCTGGCCGTGGCCCGCACCGCCGGCGCCAGCACGTTAGGCGGCGTGCTGCCGTCCGGAACCACGATGGACAGCGCCGCCACCACCGCGCCCTGCGCATCGAAGATCGGCGCGGCGACGGACACCGTCAACGACGGCGCCGTCCGCCGGATCATCGCAATGCCCGTCCGGTGCACGTCGGACAGGGTCCGCCGCAGCTGGCCCTCGGGCATGGGGGCAACACCGGGTTCGATGTCCGGCGGCTGGCGGAGGATGCGTTCCTGGAAGTCCACGTCCGCCCCGGCGAGGAGGACCAGCCCGACGGCGGTGGACCGCAGGGGTGCCCGGCCGCCCACCCGGTAGGCAACCTCGGTGGCCTGCTTGGAGGACAACCGCTCGATCAGCACCGCCTGGTCCTTGTCCCGTACGGCCAGCAGCACGTGGTGGCGCGTCACCTCAAAAAGGTCCTCAAGGTAAGGCAGTGCGATTTCCCGGACCCCGTGCCCGCGCGGAGAGAGCGACGCCACTTCCCAGAGCCTGACCCCCACGACGTACCTGCCGTCGTCGAGCCTTTCCAACGCACCCCACGCCACCAGCCGGGCGATCAGCCGGAGCGCGGTGGGCGCGGGCATGTCCGCGTACCGCGCCATTTCGGACAGGGTGAGGGCCCGACGGCGGTCCGTGAAGACCGCGAGCAGGCTCAGCGCCCGGTCAATGACCGGTTCGCCCTGCTTGGGGCGCTTGCCGCGGGCGGGAGCCGGCGTCTCCGCATCGGCAGTGCTTTCGGTGGGTGCCATGACGGGTTGCCGATCCTCCTTGGTCGCCGGTGACACCCAGACTAGTGTTCCGCCCAATGAAACTCCTAACGGGGCGTCAGGAGGCCAAAACCCGGTCCGTACGTGCCATGTTTCCCAGCCAGTAGGCGCTTTCCTTTGGGGTCCGTTGCTGCGTGGTCCGGTCCACGGCAATCAGGCCGAACTTCGGGCGGTAGCCGAACACCCATTCGTAGTTGTCGAAGGCGGTCCAGGCGATGTATCCGCGGACGTCGATGCCGTCCGCCAGGCACGCGGCGACACCATCTACGGCGGCCTTGTAGTAGTCCACGCGCTGCGTGTCGTCCTCCGTTGCCAGGCCGTTCTCCGTGACGATCACCGGAATTGCTGCGATTCGGGCCGCCTCGCGGATGGTTGCCTCGAGGGCCTGGGGGTAGATTTCCTCACCCATCTGGTTCGTTGCCGCGCCTTCGGGGGCCGGCGCCAGGCCGTCCGGGCCGTAGACGGTTCGGCCGTAGGTCTGGATGCCCACGAAGTCATCGCCGCGGGAGGCCTCAAGGAACCGTTCGTTGACGTCGCGGCGGACCTGGTCCGCTGCGTCCTGTCCGCCGTCCACGGACTGGATGTCCGAGTTTGCCAGGGTCCAGCCGACCATCAGGTCCGGCTGCCAGGCCTTGATGGCGGCGGTACCTGCGCGGTGTGCTTCCAGTTTCACGTCGAATCCGGCCTCTGTCGAGGAAAACTGGAAGGGTGCCATCTTGTGTGCGCCGACGCCGAGTGTGCTGGCGGCCGCTGCCCACGCGGGCACGGAACCACGGTGCTCGGGAGCCTCGCCGCCGATGCCGAAGGACTTCAGCAGCCACGGCAGGTTGGGCTCGTTGAGTGTGCAGGCGACGCCGATGAGGTCGCCCAGGTGCTCGGTCACCTTCCCGCAGTACCGGGCGAAGAGCTCCGGTGTCCGGGCGTCTTCCCAGCCGCCGGCGGCCAGCAGCCACCGCGGCGACGTGAAGTGGTGGTAGGTGACCACAGGGGTGAGGCCGTGTTCGTGGCAGGCTTCCAGGACGCGGCGGTAGTGGTTGAGTTCCGCCTCCGAAAAGTGCCCTTCCTCCGGTTCGATCCGGGCCCACTCCACGGAAAGCCGGAAGCTGTTGAAGCCCAGCGAGGCCAGCAGCGCGATGTCCTCGCGGTAACGGTGGTAGTGGTCGATGGCGTCACCCGACGGCTCTGCAAACATCGTCTGGGGGAGGTGCTCCAAAAGCCAGGCGTCGCTGTTGGCGTTGTTTCCTTCGACCTGGTGCGCGGCCGTAGCAACGCCCCACAGGAAATTCGGGGGAAATGGATAAGAGACGGTCACAGTGGTCCTTTCGGTGCAACGCCGGCAGCGCGGCGTCCGGCGTCGATGCCGTGCTTTCCATCCTGTCCTCCGCAGTGACCCGAACCACATAAGTGTTTCAACCAATGAAATTCTCATGTCTGCCCCGATGCGCTCCCGCCGATGCTTGAGAGAGCCGGCCACTCGCCTGGCCCCCATAGCTGTTCACTCACCGTTGTCACATCAGAATGCAAAGGCGCACTACATGAAACTCCTGAACTCCACCGCACGTGGGAGCTCCGCCGTTCTGGCCGGAGCGCTCCTGCTGGGATCCCTCACCGCCTGTGGCGGCGGCTCCACCCAGGCGGGCACCAAGGTCGACACCAGTACGCTGACCCTCGCGATCGACAGCGACTCGGCGTCGTTCGGCTACGATCCGCTGCGTGTCTCCGCCGCCCAGCGCCAGTTCTTCGAAGGCCTCTACGACAGCCTGATGGTCCTCAAGGCGGACGGCTCCGCAGTCCCCGGCCTGGCCACCGCCTTCGAATACAACGCCGACAACACGGTCCTGACGCTCACCCTCAAGGAGGGCGTGACCTTCACTGACGGTTCCACACTCGACGCCGCGCTGGTGAAGGCAAACCTTGACCGCCGCTCCGACCCGGCCCTGTCAGCGTACTCTGCTGTGGCCAAGGGCGGCGCCCAGGAGATCACGTCTGTGGACGTCGTCAGCCCCACCAAGGTTTCCCTCACGTTCGCCAAGGCGCAGCCGGGCTTTGAGAAGAACCTGGCCTCCACCACCGGCATGATCGTGGGCAAGGCCGGCGTCACCGATACGGCCAGCCTGGCCGCGACCCCGGCCGGATCCGGCCCCTACACCATCGATGCTTCGACGGTGAAGGGCAACAAGTACGTGATGGTGAAGAACGACAAGAACGCTGACGCGTCCAAGTACGCCTTCAGCAAGGTCATCTTCAGCGTCATCCAGGATCCCCAGGCGCGGGCCAACGCTCTCGTCTCCGGCCAGGCCGACGTCGCCATGCTCACCTCACCCACTGTGGACTTCGCGAAATCCAAGGGCCTCGGCATCTCCCAGATCGGTGGAACCCTGCACACCATGGTTTCCTTCGACAAGATCGGCAAGACCGCTCCGGCCTTCGCCAGCGAGAAGGTCCGCCAGGCGTTCCAGTACGCCATCAACCGCAAGGCGCTCGTGGACGCACTGCACAAGGGCGACATTCCGGCCTGGAACGCACTTCCCAAAGATTCGGCGGGCTTCACCGAAGAGCTGAACACTAAGTTCGCCTATGATCCGGCGAAGGCCAAGAGTCTGCTGGCAGAGGCCGGTTTCGCCAATGGCTTCGAGTTCACCATTGTTGGCAGCGCTGAAACACAAACGGACCTGCAGGCCGTCCAGAAGGACCTCGCCGCCGTCGGTATCACCATGAACGTTAAGATGGCCTCTTCCACCGATGAAGCCTTTGCTGCAGTCGCCACAACACCCCTCGGCTACGCCGCACTCGGCTGGGACAATCCGGTGGGCCTGATGTACGGCGTGGTCCTGAACGGTTTCACCAACGTGCAGAAGGCTACGGATGACCAGCTGACGGCCGCCACGGGTGAAGCCGCAGCCGCGAAGGACGACGCCGCCAAGAAGGCCGCCCTCACCAAGCTCAACACCCGCTTGGTGGAGTCCGGCTGGATGATCCCGCTCTACGAATCCCTGACGAACCAGGGCTACAACACCAAGAAGATCAAGCAGGTTGAGTTCGCCGGCACCAACGCGTACCCGCTGCTCTCTTCCTACGCACCGGCCAGCTAATACCCCCGAACCTGCCGGGCGGCTTCCCCTCGCGGGGCGGCCGCCCGCAGATTCTGACCGATGGAGGTCACCATGGCACTATTCATCACCAAACGCCTGCTGATGGCGTTGGCCACCGTCCTGGTGGTCGCGGTGCTGGCATTCCTGCTGGTACACGCGATGCCCGGCAGCCCCGGCGCAGTATCACTGGGTGCCGGCGCCTCCCAGGAAGCCATCGACGAGGTCAACGCCCGCCTCGGCTGGAACGATCCGCTCGTGGTCCAGTTCGTCCGCTGGCTCGGCGACGCGGTCCAGGGCAACCTGGGGACCTCACTGATCGATGGCCGGTCCGTCTCAGACGACCTGGCGAACCGGCTGCCCGTGACCGCTTCGCTGGCTGCCGGTGCCACGCTCCTCAGCGGTGTCCTCGGCGTCGCCCTGGGCGTGACGGCAGCCGTGCGCGGAGGCATGGTGGACCGCATTGTCGGCGGGATCTGCGGTATGGCAGTGGCCCTGCCGGCCTTCTGGATCGGCATCATCTTCGTCTACCTTCTTGCCGTCCAGTCCTCGGTCTTCCCGGCAACCGGCTACGTTCCGTTTGAAGCCTCACCCCAGGACTGGGCACTTTCCCTGGCTCTGCCGGTGATTACCCTGGCCGTAGGCGGTGCAGCCTTTATCGCCCGCCAGACGAGGGCTTCGATGCTTGAGGCTCTGCAGCAGGAACACATCAGGACGCTCCGCGCCACTGCCACCCCCACCTGGAAGATCCTCTATGTCCACGCCCTGCGCTACGCCAGCCTCCCCATCGTGGCCGGCATCGCCCTGCAGTTCATTGGCCTCTTCGGCGGCTCCGTGATCGCGGAACAGCTGTTCGCCATGCCGGGCCTGGGCCAGGCCGTCCAGACCTCCGTCAGCACCCACGATGCCCCCTCCGTACAGGGCGTAGTTGTCATCGCCACCGTGGTGGTGGTGGCCGTGAACCTGGTGCTGGAACTCGCCACCAAGTTCCTCGACCCGAAGTTGCGTGCCTCATGATTCCCAACGTTGCGCCCGCCCCGGCTGACAGCACCGCCGCCGCCGCGGCCGCCCTGCCCAAGTCCGGTCCGAAGGCTGCCTTCACCAAGGTCTCCGCCCACCGCCTCTTCGCCTCTCCCGGCGGCGTAGCCGGCGTGTTATGGCTGGCCGCGCTGGTAGTGGCGTCGCTGACCGCACCGCTATGGCTGCCGTTCAAGACCGAGGACCAGGACTTCACCGCCGTCCTGTCCGGTCCCACCGCTGCCCACTGGCTGGGCACGGACGAACTGGGCCGGGACCTCCTGAGCCGCATCTTCGCCTCGGCCGCCGGCACCCTGGGCACGTCGTTCATCACGGTGATTGTCGCCGTCGGGCTTGGAACCATCCTTGCCATGGCCTCCGCGGCGCTGGGTGACCGCGTCGAAGCCGTCATCAGCCGCGTCACCGAAATCATGATGTCCGTTCCCGGCACCGTGATCATCCTGGCTGTCATCGGGGCCGTGGGAACCAACATCCCGGTCATCATGGCCATCCTCGGCATCCTCATCTCCGCCGGCATCTACCGCGTGATGCTGGGCCAGGCCAAGTCGCTGCAGTCCCAGCTCTACGTCGATGCGGCAAAGGTCGACGGCGTCAGCACCCTCGGGATCAGCCTGCGCCACGTCCTGCCCGGGCTGACCAACACCATCGTGGTCCAGTCCGCGCTCATCTTCGCCGTGGGCATGCTCATCCAGGCCGGCCTGGCCTTCATCGGGTTCGGCCCGCCCATCCCGCAGCCCAGCTGGGGCGGCATGATCCAGGGCGCCTCGCAGCACGTCTACGACGCCCCCTGGCTGATGGTCCCCACCGGGGCCGTGCTTGCCCTGACCGTCCTGGCCGCCAACGCCATCGGCAACGCCCTGGGCAAGGCACCCAACGCTGCCGCGTCCCACCTTCCCTCCGCCGCCGCCCGCCGCCAGCGAGCCAAAGCCGTTGCCGCCGTCGGAGCCGCCCAGGTTGCCGCCGGCACGGACGCCCCGCCCGCCAAAGGCCAACTCAGCGTCCGAGGACTGTCGGTAGGGGTCGACGGCGGCCCCCGCCTGGTCACGGACGTCTCCTTCGACGTCGAACAGGGAACCGTGCTGGGGCTCGTGGGGGAGTCCGGCTGCGGCAAGACCATGACGGCGCTGTCGCTGCTGGGCCTCCTCCCTTCCGGGGTAGTGGCCACCGGCGGGCAGATCCTCTGGAACGGCAAGAACCTGGCCGCCGCCACCGACCGCGAGATGGAAGCCATCCGCGGCCGCGACATCGCCCTGATCTCGCAGGAACCCATGCGCGCCCTGGACCCCATGTTCACCGTGGGCTACCAGCTCACCTCCGCCATCCGGCGGCTCCGGAAGGTGGGCAAGGCCGAAGCCCGGAAGGAAGCCCGCAGCCTGCTCGAGAAGGTGGGCATTGTGGACGCCGGGCGCATCCTCAAGACCTACCCGCACCAGATCTCGGGCGGCATGGCCCAGCGCGTGGCCATCGCCCTGGCGCTCTCCGGCCGCCCCCGCCTTCTGGTGGCCGATGAGCCCACCACCGCGCTGGACGTCACCGTCCAGGCCGAAATCCTGTCGCTGCTGCGTTCCCTGGTGAAGGACACCGGGATGTCCGTGGTGATGGTGACGCACGACCTCGGTGTTGTGGCCGACATCTGCGACCAGGTGGCTGTGATGTACGCAGGCCAGGTGGTGGAGAACGGAAAGACCGCCAACATCCTGGACAACCCGCGGCACCCGTACACACTGGCGCTGCTGGCAGCGGACCCGCACGCCAATCACGCGGCAGATATGCCGGAACGGCTGGCCACCATCAGCGGCCAGGTTCCGCAGCCCAAGGACTGGCCCACCGGCTGCCGGTTTATGGCACGCTGCCAGTTCGCCGGTTCAGCCTGCGCCGCCCCGGTACCGCTGCTGCCCTCCGGCTCCGAGGACGGCCTGGTCCGTTGCGTCAAGGCGGACGAACTGGCCGTCGAAGGCCTGGAATGGGTCGCCACCGAAGTGCCCACCCACCGGCTGCTGGACCTGACGCCCACCCGGACAAACGTTGTTGAGAAGGACATGGCATGAGCATCGCAACCCCCTCCCGGCAGGAATCATCCAACGCCGTCCTGGACGGCCCCATGCTCGAAGTGAAGGACCTTGTGGTCCGCTACGGCCGCGGCCGCAAGGCTGCCGCTGCCCCTGCCGCCGTGGACGGCGTCAGCTTCTCCATCCGGCCCGGCGAGACCGTGGGCCTGGTGGGGGAGTCTGGATCCGGAAAGTCCACCATCGGCAAAGCGATCCTGGGCCTGCAAAAAACCGCGGGCGGGACCATCAGCTACCAGGGCAAGGAGATCACCCACGCAGGGACGGCCGAACGCCGGTCCCTGGGCGGTGAACTGCGGGCCGTGTTCCAGGACCCCAACTCCTCGCTCAACCCGCGCAACACCGTAGGCGCCTCACTGGCCGAACCGCTGCGCCTCCGCGGCGTCTCAGCCGGCGACGCGCGGGCGAAGGCCGAAGCCATGCTGGAACGCGTGGGCCTGCCCCGCGAAGCCGTGGACCGCTACCCCAGCCAGTTCTCCGGCGGCCAGCGCCAGCGGATCGCCGTGGCCCGTGCCCTGATCTGCGAGCCCAAACTGGTGGTCTGCGACGAAGCGGTCAGCGCACTGGACCTCTCCACCCAGGCCCAGGTGCTCAACCTCCTGGCCGACCTCCGGGACGAGCGCGGCCTGAGCTACCTGTTCATCGCACACGACATCTCCGTGGTGCAGTTCCTGGCCCAGCGTGTGGTGGTGCTCTATCGCGGCCAAGTCATGGAAAGCGGACCCGCCGCGGCAGTGACTGAGAACCCCAAGCACCCGTTCACGCAGGCCCTTGTGGCGGCCTCTCCCGTGCCCCGCCCGGCGGAACAGGCCGAACGGCGTACCCTGCGCGAATCCATGGGTGTGCGGACCGCGTCATCCGTTTCCGCGACACCCGGCGGGTGCCCGTTCCGGCAGCGCTGCCCGCTGGCCACCGAGCTCTGCGCCGCCGAACGGCCCGCGCTGCGCACGGTGGGCGAGTCCGACGTCGCCTGCCACTATGCCTGAACGGAACCCATGACCCGCCCCACCCGCCTCCGCACCGAAAACCTCAGCCAGGCCTTCGGCATCACCGGCACCACGCCGCGGTTCAGCTGGACGCCGCCGCAGGGCACGGTCAGGCAAGCCGCCTACCGGCTGACCGCCAGCAACGGCTGGGACACCGGCCGGGTGGACAGTGCTACGCACGTCTCCGTGCCGTACGGCGGCCCCGCGCTGGGGTCCAGGGACCGGTTCGACTGGACCGTGCGCACGTGGAACCTGGCCCCGGACGGCACCGAGACCGCCTCCGGCTGGGCCGAACCCATGCCCGTTGAGCTGGGCCTCCTGCACCCCGGCGACTGGAGCGCCCGGTGGATCGGCCCTGACGAGCCGGTGGTCCCGGCGCCTGGGGAGCGCCCAGGGTATGCCCTGCACCGAGATTTCACCCTGGACGCCGCACCGGATTTTGCCCGTGCCTACGCCACCGCGCACGGCATCTACGAGCTGTTCATCAACGGCCGGCGGGTGGGGGACCAGCAGCTCACCCCCGGCTCCACGAGCTACCACACCACACTGCAGGTCCAGGCCTTCGATGTCACGCCGTTGCTCCGCGCCGGCGCCAACACCGTGCGGGCGGTCCTCACGGACGGCTGGTTCAGGGGTTCATTCGGATTCACGCGCGACGCCGACATGTACGGAAAGCAGACGGCCTTCCTGGCGCAGCTGGAAATTGAGTCCGGGGGAGTCCGGACGGTCATCGGCACCGACGGGTCGTGGCTGGCCGGCGCAACGGAGATCCTCGCCGCGGACCTGATGGAAGGCCAGCGGGTTGACTTCCGGGCCGCGGCTGTTCCCGGGAGCCAGGACGCCCGGCCCGCCGTCCTGCGGGACGGCAGCTTCACCACCCTCACCGGCCCGGTGGCGCCGCCCACCCGGATCGTGGAGGAACTCGTACCCGTCTCCATCACCCGCCTTGGCAGCGGCAACCAGGTGGTGGACCTGGGCCAGAACATCAACGGCTGGGCCCGGCTCCACCGGCTGGGCGCAGCCGGGACGGAGGTCACCCTGGTCTATGGCGAGGCCCTGGACGACGGCGGCGAGGTCACCCAGGACCACCTCCGCCCCATTGACTTCAAGAACCCCGGCAAGTTCCTCGGTGCCGGGCAGGTGGACTCGGTAATCTCCGCCGGTGCGCCCGGCCAGGTCTTCGAGCCGCGCCACACCGCCCACGGCTTCCAGTACGTTTCCGTCCGCGGCCTGGCCGAGGACCTCCTGCCAGCGGACATCGTGGGATGCATGGTCCAGACCGACCTGGAACGCCTCGGCACTTTCAGCTGCAGCGATGAGAGGCTCAACAAGCTCCACGACATCGTGGAGTGGAGCTTCCGGGACAACGCCTGCGAAGTCCCCACCGACTGCCCGCAGCGCGAAAAGGCCGGCTGGACCGGCGACTGGCAGCTGTTTGTCCCCACCGCCGCCTACCTCTTCGACGTGGCCGGCTTCACCCGGAAATGGCTCAACGACGTCCGCGCCGACCAATGGGACAACGGCGTGGTAGCTAACATTTCCCCGTCACCCGGCCCGGAAGTCATCGGGGCTGACTTCATGGCCTTCACCAACGGGTCCTCCGGCTGGGGGGACGCGATCGCCATGGTTCCCTGGGAGATCTACCTCGCCACCGGCGAAGCCGGCATCCTGGCCGAGAACTGGGACGCGATGAACCGGTGGCTCGGCTTCATCCGCAGCACAGCGGAAGGCAACCGGCACCCGGCAAGGGCTGCCGCGGAGGCCATACCGGCCCCGCACGAGCAGTACCTCTGGGACACCGGCTTCCACTTCGGCGAATGGATGGAACCCGGCGGACCGGCGCCTGACCTGTTCGCCTCCCGCTCCGCCGACAACGGCATTGTGGCCACCGCCTTCTACCGGCACACGTCGGCCATCATGGCCCAGGCCGCAGCCGTCCTCGGCCGGAACGAAGAGGCCCGCGAACTGGCGGAGCTCTCCGAGAACGTCCACCTCGCCTGGCAGCAGGAATACCTGCAGGCGGACGGGACGGTATCGGACAAAACGATCGACGGCGGCACGCAGGCCAACTGCGTCCGCGCGCTGGCCTTCGACCTCGTGCCGGACACTGCCCGCGTCGCCGTCACCCGACAACTCGCCGGTCTGGTCAGGGACGCGGGCACCCATCTGGGCACCGGCTTCCTTGCCACCCCCTACCTGCTGCCGGCGCTCGCCGACAACGGCCGCCTCGACCTCGCCTATGAGCTGCTGATGCAGGACTCCGAGCCCTCCTGGCTGGTGATGGTGGACCGCGGAGCCACCACCATGTGGGAAGCCTGGGACGGCATCGGCGCGGACGGATCGGTGCGCCAGTCGCTCAACCACTACAGCAAGGGTGCCGTGGCCTCCTTCCTGCACCGCTACACGGCCGGGCTCCGCCAGGCACCCGGCAGCGCCGGCTGGGAGCACATCATCATCGAACCCCGGCCCGGCGCCGGGCTGGCATCCGCCGGCACCTCGCACCTAGGCCCGCAGGGCCTCATCGACATCAACTGGAAGATCGACGACGGCGTGCTGGCGCTGACGGCGACCGTACCGTCCGGCACCACCGCGGAACTTCGGCTGCCCGGCGGGCCGGCCGCCGTCGTCGGACCTGGAACCCATTCCTTTATCGCCGCCGCCCCTGCGGCCGGCACAGAAACCATTAACGACCTTGCAAGGAGCGCACCATGACCCCCGAAACCGTTGCCGCCACTGAGGCCCCGCGAATGATGCCCGCACCCCCTCCCTTCCCGGCATTCGGGCGCCTGGGCGCACCCGAGGAAGTCTCCGAACACTCCCTGGTGCACCGCGAAGTCAGCTACGCGATCGCCGTCGGATTCCGCCGGCTGGCCATGGACATCTGGCTGCCGCGCGCGTCGGCAGGACCGGTGCCGCTGGTGGTGTGGATCCACGGCGGCGCCTTCCAGCTCGGGGACCGCCGCGAACTCCCGCCAACGTTCGCCCCCGATTCGGTGTTCCGGCTCCTGAACGAGGCCGGAATCGCGTGCGCCACCGTGGACTACCGGCACGCACTCGAGGCGCCGTTCCCGGCCCAGCTGCATGACATCAAAGCCGCGGTCCGCTACCTGCGGGAGCACGCCGGCCTCCTGGGCATTGATCCGGAACGCATCGGCGCCTGGGGCGAATCCGCCGGCGGGCACCTGGCCGCACTGCTGGGTCTCACGGGGACCCGCGCGGACCTCGAGGGCGGCCTTGGCGTGCAGGGGCACTCGAGCAGCGTGAGCGCCGTCGTCGATTTCTACGGGGTGTCCTCGCTGCCGGACATGCCGCCCATGGACACGCCGGCCGGCCTGATGTCCGGCGCGCTGATGGCTGCTGTCCCGCCGGGCATGTCCACGGAACCGGGTCCCATGCTGGTGGGTGGCAGCGCCGATCCCGCCCTGCTCGCGGCAGCCAGCCCGTTGGGCTATGTCACCGCCGGGTCAGCCCCGTTCCTGCTGATCCACGGCGACAGCGACGGCCTGGTCCCGCTGTCCCAGAGCGAGCTGCTGGCCGGTGCGCTCACGGAAGCCGGTGTCCGCAACGAGCTGATCGCCATCGAGGGCGGTGACCACTGTTTCTTCTTCGCCGAGGACCGCGTGGACGGAATCCTCCGCACGGCCGTGGACTACTTCGCCCGCGAGCTCTAGCCACAGACCCGTTACCCGGCGGTAGCATGCCCGTATGGCTATCGCACGCTTCCCAAACCTGGTCATCGACTGCCTCGACGCCGGGGCCCTTGCGGCGTTTTACGCTGCCCTGCTCGGCTGGAACGTAAAGGATGAGGGTGACTGGGTCGAGATCCGGCCCGACGACGGCAGCAACTGCATTTCGTTCCAGCAGGTGGAGGGCTACCAGGCGCCCGAGTGGCCAGGCCAGTCCCGGCCGCAGCAGATGCACCTGGACCTCGTCGTGGCGGACCTGGACGACGGCGAACAGGAGGCGATCAGGCTGGGCGCCACCAAAGCGGAAACGCAGCCCGGCACAACCTTCCGTGTCTTCCTCGACCCGGCCGGCCACCCGTTCTGCCTCTGCCTGAGCTAGGCGTTTTGGAAGGGTCGACCGACCCTGGTTTCCAGTCAATGAAACTTCGCTAGCGGGCCCCAGGCCGTTCCCGGGACGCTGGGGGTAGCCCTAAAACTTCCCCTTCTTAGCGAATTGAGCCGACGTTGACTCCTGACACCCTTCGTTTCCCGTTCCAGGACGCCGCCCGCCCGGTGACCACCACCCCCTCCGCCCTCCGCTTCGAGCACCACGAAGAGCCGTTCGGCATCGGCGAAGACCAGCCGCGGCTTTCCTGGCAGGTCCGGACCGCAACCCCTGGCTGGGTCCAGTCCGCCTATGAACTCGAGCTCGGCACGGATGTTGCGCAGCTGGTCAGCTACGGCCGGACCGAATCCGCCGAGCAGCTCCTGCAACCGTGGCCCGCACCGGCGCTGGCCAGCCGGCAGCGCGTCGCGGCCCGCGTCCGCGTCTGGGGAACGGGCGACGACGGACCCTCCGAGTGGAGCCCCATGACCTACGTCGAAGCCGGGCTCCTCAACCGGGCGGACTGGCGGGCCGCAATGATCCAACCGGCCTGGGACGAAGCGAGCGAAGACACTGAACCAGCCTTCCGGCTGAGCAGGACTTTTGAGCTGAAAGGCTCCGTGGCCTCGGCCCGTCTGTACTCCAGCGCCCACGGCGTTTATGTCGCCTCGATCAACGGCCGCCGCGTAGGCCGCGACGTCCTGGCCCCAGGCTGGACCAGCTACCACCACCGGCTGCGCTACCAGACCTACGATGTCACCGACTACCTGCAGCCCGGCGCCAACATCATCGGACTCGAGCTGGCCGACGGTTGGTGGCGTGGAAACCTCGGATTCCAGGAGAAACGCAACACCTATGGTGACCGCACCGCAGCGATCGCCCAACTGGAAATCCTCGACGCCCGCGGCAATGTCACGGTCATCGGAACCGACAGCTCGTGGCTGGCGGGCAGGAGCCCGGTGCTCGGGTCTGACCTTTACAACGGCGAAACGTACGACGCCCGACTGGAGGATAGCGGTTGGGCCGGCCGCGACGATGCTTTGCTCCACGCCGTTGCGCTGAAGAATTTTGATGCGGCGGTGCTGGTGGCTCCGGACGGGCCGCCAGTCCGCGCCACCGAAGAGCTGGCCGTGAGCGCCGTGCTGAAGTCACCCTCAGGAAAGACCATCCTGGACTTTGGGCAGAACCTGGTGGGACGGGTACGGATCACTGTGCGTGGAGCCGCCGGCACGGAGGTGACCCTGCGGCACGCCGAGGTCCTTGAACATGGGGAACTGGGTGTCAGGCCGCTGCGCGTAGCCAAGCAGACCGAGGTTTACACCCTCAAAGGTGCCGCAGGCGGCGAGACCTGGGAACCGGACTTCACTATCCACGGCTTCCGCTATGTGGAGGTGGCCGGCTGGCCCGGCGAGATCGATCCCGCGGCCTTCACCGCCGTCGTCATCCATTCAGACCTGGTGCGAACCGGCACGTTTGCGTGCTCTGATTCGATGCTGAACCAGCTGCATTCCAACGTGGTGTGGGGCATGCGCGGCAACTTCGTCGACGTTCCCACGGACTGTCCGCAGCGCAACGAACGCCTTGGCTGGACCGGCGACTTCCAGATCTTCGCGGCCACGGCGTCCTTCCTCTACCGGATTCCGGGGTTCTCCGCCTCATGGCTGAAAGACATGGCTGCGGAGCAGGGAACTGACGGGCCCCCGCCGCTGGTGGTCCCTGAAGTGACGTTCGACAAGCCGCCGTTCCCTGTCCGCCCGGTGATGGCCGCGTGGGGAGACGCGGCCGTGCTGGTCCCCTGGGTGCTGTACCAGCGCGCTGGCGACCTGGAGTTCCTGCGCCGGCAGCTGCCGGGAATGTCAGCCTGGCTTGAGGCGGCGGCCGAAGCGGCCGGCCCCGAGCTGCGGTTTGAACACGGCTTCCAGTTCGGTGACTGGCTCGATCCGGCGGCCCCGCCGGAGGAGCCGGGTGAGGCACGAACGCCTTGGCAGCTCGTGGCACAGGCCTACCTCGCGTACTCCTCGGAAGTGGCGGCCAAGGCAGCAGGGCTGCTGGGGGAGCCGTCGGGCCGCTTCACAGAGCTGGCAGAGCGGGCCACTGCGGTGTTCCGGGAACGCTATGTTTCGGACGACGGTCAGCTCCAGCCGCCCACCCAGACTGCTTACGCCGTCGCGCTGGCCTTCGGCCTGCTCGAACCCGGGGAGCGGGCTGCGGCTGCCGCCGGTCTCGCCGACGCGGTGGAAGCGGACGGCTACAGGATCGCCACTGGCTTCGTCGGCACGCCGCTGGTGTGCGACGCGCTGACCGACTACGGCTATACGACGGCGGCCTACCGACTGCTGCTCCAGACGGAATGCCCGTCCTGGCTGTACCCCGTGACAATGGGTGCCACCACCATTTGGGAGCGCTGGGACTCGATGCTTCCGGACGGCAGCATCAACGAGGGCGAAATGACGTCGTTCAACCACTACGCCCTGGGCGCCGTGGCCGACTGGATGCACCGCAGCCTGGCGGGGCTTGCACCGGCAGAACCGGGGTACCGAAAGCTGCTGGTCAAACCGCTTCCCGGCGGCGGACTGGACTGGGCCGAAGCCCGGCACGAGACCCCCTACGGTGAGGCAGCCGTGCGCTGGGACCGGACCGGCCAGGACTTCACGCTGGACGTGACGGTACCGGCGGGCTGCACCGCCACGGTGGTGCTGCCCGACGCTGCTGGGACCGCCCACGAGGTAGGTTCCGGGAGTCATTCGTTTGCCTGCGCGGTGGCGCTGCCCGGCGCGGCCCTGGCCGATGTCGCTCCCAATTCTCCTGAGCTCGCGGCACAGCCATGACCCTCGACCCGGAGATTGCCGGGCTGGTGCATCACATTTCCGGCGCCGGCTCCATCGCTGAGCTGCTTGCAGATCCGTCCGGGTTGGACCGGCTCGAAGCATTTTGCGGTGGCCTGGTCCCATACCATGCCCCGGCCGTCCGGATCCGGACAGTTGAGGCGCCGGGCCCCAACGGCCCGGTGCCGGTCCGCATCTATGGCGGGCCGGCGGTCGGCGGTTCCGCGGCCGGCGCCTCCGTTGGCGAACCCGACCATGATGGCCTTCCGGCCCTGGTGTGGATGCACGGCGGCGGCTTCGCCCACGGCGACCTTGACATGCGGGAAGCGGACCAGCTGGCACGGGAACTGGCCTCCATGACCGGCGGCCTGGTGCTGTCGGTGGACTACCGGCTCGCCGGCGGGGGTGTCCATTTCCCGGTGCCGCATGAAGACGTCCTGGCAGCCTGGCTCTGGGCCGTGGAGCACGCCGCGGAGCTCGGGGCTGACCCGCGGGCCCTGTGCCTGGGCGGAGCCAGCGCCGGCGGCAACCTGGCAGTCGGGGCGGCGCTGTACCTCAAGGACTCGGGGCGGCCGCTGCCGGCCAAACTCGTGCTCGCCTACCCCTTACTGCATGGCGAACTGCCATCTTCGGAGGCCTTCGAGGCACCGGACATGAGGGGGCTGCCGCCCGTCCTCCGCTTTACCGACGACGACTGCCGCGCCATGGTGGAGAACTACATCGGAGGCCCGCTCAGCATGGCTTCCTCCTACGCCATGCCCGGGTACGCCGACCTCGCCGGCCTGCCACCCGTGGCCATCGTGGCCGCGGAATACGACGACCTTCGCTTCTCTTCCGAACAGTTCGTTGAGGGGCTCCGAGCGGCCGGCGTCCCCGTTGAGTACAGGCTGGAAACGGGTGCCGCGCACGGGTACCTCAACCATTCAGCAGGGCTGGGTGTTGTCCGGCGCGGCCTGCAGTTCCTGGCCGATGAGTTTGCCCGCACGAGGGAGCCAGCGGAGAGACCACTCGGGGGCTGAAGCACATCCATTGCTCCGTAGTGGCCCTTATGAAGCTTCATAAGGGCCACCACGGAGCAACCGATTTTCCTGGTGGGTTTCCTAGGCCGAAACGGTGAGCGCGGCGTCGGCGTCCCGCAGGACCTTGGCTGCAACCTGCAGGCCTTCGATCCGGCCGAGGGAGGTGTCCTCGTGTTCGATATTGACCAGCATGTCCGGGTCCACTTCGTGCAGGGCCCGGAGGAACTCGGTCCAGTAGGCCGTGTCATGGCCGCGGCCCAGGGCAACGAAGTCCCACGCCGAGTTCTTGGGCCACTCGTTGGCCCACTCGTCGCCGCCGAGGTTGGTCCGGTTCTCCTCGGGAGATAGGCGACGGAAGCTGTTGTCCAGGACGCCGTAGAGTGCTGCGTTCTCCTTGTTCACGCGGACGTCCTTCGCGGCCGCCTGGAACACGAGCGGGCCGAGTTCCCGGACCACGGCCACCGGGTCCATCTGCTGCCAGAACAGGTGGGAGGCGTCCAGTTCAACACCCACATGGGTGGCGCCTGTGAGTTCTATGAGCTTGTAGACGTCGGCGGTGTTGAAGACGATGTTCTGTGGGTGCAGTTCCAGGGCCACCTTCACGCCGTGGTCGGCGGCGAGGCGGTCGGTTTCCTTCCAGAACTCCGCGGCCACGCCCCACTGGTAGTCGAGGACGTCCAGTGCCGCCGAGTTCCAGGCGTTGACCACCCAGTTGACGGTGGTGGCGCCGGGCTCGCCGCCGGGCAGGCCGGACATGGTGACCACGCGGTTCTGGCCCAGGCGGTGCGCCAGCCTGATGGAGCGGCGGATGTCCTCGGCGTGCTTCTCGCCGATGGCGCGGTTGGGGTGCAGCGGGTTGCCGTTGCAGTTCAGGCCGGCGATGGCGACGCCGGTGCCTTCGAAGATCCCGAGGTAGTCGTCGCGGGCCGCGTCGGACTCGAGGATCTCATCGAAGGTGGGGACGTGCACGGCGGGCAGGAAACCGCCGGTGTTGATCTCGATCCCGGTCAGGCCCAGGTCTGCGATGACCTTCAGTGCCTCGGGGAGCGGGCGGTCGTGCAGGATTGCGTTGTAGACGCCGAGCTTCACAGCGTGACCTTCTTTCCGTTGTTGAGGGCGGACTCGGTGACGGCACCGAGCAGTTCCATGTTGCGGACGCCTTCGTCGAAGCTGGCGCAGCGCGGAAGGGATTCCGCTTCGCTCAGGCCTGCGACCTCTTCGAGGAACGCCCGGGCCTGGTAGCCAAAGGCATCGTTCTGGCCGAAGCCGACTTCCGGGGCGTCCATGGCGAGGCCGCCGGCAATGTACGGGTGTCCCGGTCCGAGGATGACCTGGCGGTAGCCGTTTTCGTTGCCGGAACCGTCATTGAGGAAAAGCTGGATTTCGGCGGGGCGGCGCTGGTCGAACTTGGCCGCACCGTTCTCGCAGAAAACTTCGAAGTTCAGGCTGTTGGCGTGTCCGGCGGCAACCCGGGAAACCTCGAAGCTTCCGGCACCGTTGGCGAACTCTGCGTTGAATGCCGCGTAGTCGTCGTTCTCGACGGCCTCGAACGAGTCGCTGACAGCAGCGTGGTCGTGTCCGATGACGGCACCCAGCGGCAGCGGCCGCTTGTCGATCGCGGTGGTCAGGCGGCCGCCGCTGATGGACTTGATGTCGCCGCACAGGAATTCGGAAACGTACGCCAGGTGGGATCCGACGTCGGCCAGGGCGCCGGAGCCGGGGCCGCCCTTGTAGCGCCAGCTCATCGGGGCGGAGGGGCTGAAGCCGTAGTCGGTCCAGTAGCGGCCGCTGAAGTGCAGGACGTTGCCGAGGGTTCCGTTCTGGATGAGGTCGCGGATGTAGGCGATGCCGGGGGTCCGGCGGAAGGTGAAGCCGATCCGGGCGATGCTGGACGCGTTGCGGGCAGCGTCGGCCATGGCGCGGGCGTCTTCCAGGGAGTCGCTCAGCGGCTTCTCGCACAGGACGTGCTTGCCCGCGGCGAGCAGTCCCTCGACAACCTCGCGGTGCAGCGAGTTGGCGATGACAACGCTCACGACGTCGATGTCGTCGGCTTCTGCAATGGCCTGCCAGGAGGTGTCGTTGCGCTCGTACCCGAAACGGCGGGCGGCGAGGGAACCGAATTCGGCGTTCACGTCGCCGATCGAGACCAGCTTCACCGGGGGCAGCACCGGGCTATAGAGGGCAGAGGCCGTGCGGTAGGCGGCGGCGTGTGCCTTGCCGGCCATGCCTGCCCCGATAACTGCAACGCCAAGTTCCTTGGGCATTGATTTTCTCCTTCGAAAAGTCAGCCGAGGCTGAACGGCTCAACCGCCGCATGGTGATGTGATTTGGAGCGCTCCACAAAAACGATAGGCCCGGAAGTTTGTCCTGTCAATATCCCTAATGTGCCCACTGATGGGTAACAATGGCTGGATGACCCAGGAAGCAGGCAGAAGGCCGAATATCTACGATGTGGCCACCGCAGCCGGCGTCTCGAAGTCCCTCGTTTCGCTGGTCCTTCGGGGCGCGCCGGGGGTATCGCCGGCGCGGCGGGCAGCCGTGGAAGAGGCGATCGAGCGGCTGAACTACCGCCCCAGCAGGGCGGCTGCGACGCTGGCCGGCAACACGTCGCGCACCATCGGCGTGGTCCTGGATGATTACCGGAACCTGTGGTTTGTGGGACTGCTGGCCGGGCTGCACGAGCAGCTGGCGCCGCTGGGCTTCCGCGTGGCGGTGGCAGACCCGTCGTTCAACGCCCACCTGGACCGGACCCCCGTGGACGGGCTCATCTCCCTGCGCGTGGACGGCATCGTGATTGCCACCGAGCCCACCGAGGACATGTTTCCCGGGCTCGACGTGCCTACCGTGGTGGCCGGAAACCGCGACCTGGCCGTTCCCGGCGCGGACGTGGTGGCCAACGACGACGTGCTGGGCGGGCGCCTGGCCGTCGAACATCTGGCCGGCCTCGGCCACCGCGCCATCGGGCACATCACCGGCGGCGGCGGGGCTGCCCGCCTCCGCGCCCAGGGCTATGAAGCCGAGATGCGCGGGCGCGGACTGCGGACGCTCATGGCCGGGGGCCACGGGCAGACGACGGAGTCCGACGGCTACCAGGCGGCCTTGCACCTGCTGGACGAAAATCCCACGCTCACCGCGATCTTTGCCGCCAACGACACCATGGCCCTCGGGGCGGCCGGTGCGGCCCGCGACCGCGGCCGGCGGATCCCGGAGGACCTGTCCCTGATCGGCTACGACAATTCGCCCCTGGCATCCGCCAACCTGCTGCGCCTGACCACGATTGACGGCAAGAACGGAGAGGTTGGGGCCGGGGCCGCGAAGGCCCTGCTGGACCGCATGAAGGATCCCGCGGCGGACGTCCGCACGGAGCTTGTGACGCCGGAGCTGGTGGTCAGGGCATCAACGGCCCCGGCCTGACAGGCCTGGGGGCGGCGGGGCAGGTAACCCCGCCGCCCCTGGCTTTGCGCTGTGGCGGGAAGGCAGGTGGCTAGCCGTCGCGGCGGAGCAGTTCCACTTCGGCCAGGTTGAGGCGGCCGCCGTGGTCGTCGGTTACCTTGATCTGGGCGAAGTCCGCCCGCTGGGGGAGGGTGATGGTGTACCACGCCTCCGCCGTGACACCCGTGACCGTCGCGAACGTCTGCCAGGTCGCGCCGCCGTCGTTGGAACCCTGCAGGTAGGTGCCGTTGGCGCGGGGCAGCTGCGAGGCTCGCGGGTAAATGCGCACCATGTCAGCCACGACCCGCGACCCGTCGGCCGGTTTGACGCTCACCCAGCCGTTCGGTGTGGTGGCGTCCGTGTACGTTGCCGTGTCCCGGTCGAACATGCGCCAGGCGTGCTGCTGCGTGGTGCCCGTGCCGGGCCAGGCGGTTGTGGAGGCATCCACCCAGTCCTGTGCCACCGGGACGCGCGTGATGGCGCTGTTCCACAGGGCCAGCCGCGAGCCGTCCGTGGTTGCGGTGACCGTTGAGCCGGGGCGTCCGGAGGCCGTCCGGTAGTCCACAGCGAACTGGACGTCCCGGCCGAACCCGACGTCGCCGGGCAGGACGGCCTGGGCACGCCAGTGCGTGCCGTCCGTAGACGTGGCGGTGGCCGTGGCGCCCTCGATGACAGCCTGGACCTCGGCCAGTGGTTCCGCCGCCACGATGTCCAGGGTGACGGTGTCGCCGTTCCGGGCCAGGGAAGGGTCCGGGTTGGACGAGGCGATGGTGACTGTGGTAACCGCCTTCGCCACTTCGGCCCGCTCACCGTGGATCCGGAACTCGCTGAAGGACGAGATTCCCGGGTAGGCGGGATCGGTGGGAACTCCTGGATGGTCCACCTGCACCTTGAAGTACCGGAAGCCTTCAGTGCGCACCTCGGCCCGGACGGGGATGGTTTCCAGTGCGAAGCCGGCCGCCGTGGTGTTGGTGGTCTCGCGTTCGGTCAGCAGGGTCCACATCCGCCCGTCACGTGAGCCGTAGACGTTGGCTCCCTCGGAGCGGTTGGCGAAGTTGTAGCGCGCCTGCAGGCCGAAAGCCCCGGCGGTGACCAGGTATCCCTCGCCGAAGTCGAACGTGAACGGAGCCCTGAGGTCGCCGGTGGTGGTGTTGAAGTCACCATCCACGAGATTCCGTGCCGCAATCGTTGCCGGGGCAGCCGTGGCCAGGCCGCGGTAGTCGAAGGAACCGTCCGAGGCCAGGCGCGGAGTCAGGAGCTGCAGGCCCTTGACCGCGTCCTGGAGCCGGGTCACCAGGTCCAGGAAACTGGAATCATCGGCGCCGTCCGCGGCCGCCCGGGCCTCATCCCGCGCCGTTGTGAAGGCGGCCAGTGATGCGGAGACGTACTTGGCGTTGGGATCAAAACCCTTTTCGGCCTCCGTGAGTGCTGCGGCGCGGTCTGCCGCGACGATGATGGTGGCGGGCCGGGTGGCGATGGAGGTTCCGTCGTCGGCAAACAGCTGGATGCTGTGTCGGCCTGCCGCGCCGGCCGCGGGTGTCCACGCGAGCTGGCCCGTTGCAGGGTCGACGGCGGCACCTGCGGGAAGTGCGCCGGTTGAGTAGCGCAGGGCTTCTCCGCCGGCGTCCGTTGCCGCGAGGCTCCGGGTGAGGGTGGCTCCGGCGACGGCAATGAGGGGCGTTGCGGTGTCTTCCGGGAAACGCGGCACGGTCAGCTGGGTTTTGGCCTCCAGGTTGACGTGGTCGAAGTCGACCATCGTTCCCTTGGCCCCTGTCACCGTGAAGTAGGCCAGGTTCTCGCCGCCGAGGCTCTTGACCTTCTCGGCGTCAACGTCGAAGGTGACGTAGCGCCAGGCGCCGTTCGTGCTGGTGAGGGGGATAGTGAGCCGCGTCGCGGGGTCCTTGCCGATGGCCAGCGTGGCCGGGCCGTTGGTCCGCAGCAATACGCCGACCGGGCTGTACCCGGTGCGGCCCACGTACATGAGCGTGCGGACGGCGATGGCGCGGCCCTTGTCCGTAGCATCCACCTGGACGTAGGAGCGTCCGCCCTCGGTCCGGACCTTCAGTTGCTTGCCGTCGGTGGCCGAGCTGCGGGTTTCCAGCTGTACTGTGGCCTCTGCCGCCGTTGGCCGGGTCTGTCCTGCCACTTCCTTGGGCAGCGAGAGCCAGTATTCAGGGGCGTAGTCCGGGTTGCTGTCCCACGAGTTGTAGGCCTTGGTGCCCCAGAAGAACTTGGGGCCGTCGGCTTTGGCATGCAGTTCGGCGAGGTATGGGGCCTCCTTTTCCACGTCTACGCCGCCCTGGTACTTGTAGGCGTAGTAGAGCTCGTCGATGGGGTTGAACGTGCGGCCGCGGTAGGCCTCGGACAGCTGTCCAGGGCCTCCCGTGGTGTCGATCCAGGGGATGTCGTAGCCCAGCATGTAGCCGGTGAAGGAGTTGGCGGCCTTAAGCAGGCGCTTGCCGAGGAAGTCGTAGGCCGTGACGGCGTTGGCCGCCGTGGAGATGGTGCCCGCGGCGGGATCCACCCGGGTGCCCTGGACCCCCAGGAACCGTGCCAGCATGCCGTGGGCGCTGATCCCGTCCCAGGCATGGGCCTGGTCGCGGCCCATTTCCTGGTGCTGGACAAAGTCCGTGCCGTAGGGGTTGAGCGGATTGTCCGCTTTGATGAGCGGGAAGAGTGCCGCCATGGAGCCGTTCTGCTCGGGCCGGGTGGTGTCCGAATTAACCGTGTACCACTCCACTGCCTCGGCATACCTGTCCCGGTTGCCAGTGAAGATGTAGCCGGCGATCGAGCCGGTCAGCGGGAAGGCGTGCTGGTTCATGTAGCGCCAGTTGGTGTGCAGGAAGGTTTCGGTCATCGGCGTGATGACATTGCTGCTCAGCTTGGCCGTGTCCTGTTCGTTCCACCCCAGGTCGTAGGCGGGATATCCCGCTGGGACGCTCGTGGCCCGGAAGATCTCCGCCGCGGCCACGAGCCGGTACAGCGGAACCCCGGAGTGGATGTGCGCATCGGGGTAGTAGGCGTACTGAGCGGGGTCCATGTTGCTCCAGGTGCGGATGACCCGCATCCCGTTCTCCCGGTACACAGGTTCACCGGTGACCACATACAGCACCGCCTGCGTGTAGGCGCCGAAGGCGTCACGGATGAGCTTGCTCTGGACGCCCTGGGAATTGAAGGCCGCGGTTCCCGGCTGGTCCGGTGCCGTGCCCGCGTTGGACGTGCGGAAGTCCCTGGCCGCAAATGGCGTCTCGGCCATGGCCGCGTAGTAGCTCTTCCATGGCTCGGTGCCGTTTTTCACCATGTCCCGGGCAGTGCGGAGGCTGGCGGCGCTGACGCCGATGCCGGGGTGGGTGAAACCGGCGGCGTCGACACTTTCGGTGATGGTCACCGGCGGCGCTTCCTCCGCGGATGCGGGGCTGGCCAGGGAATTGAAGGGCAACGCAGGGGTTTGAAGCAGTAGGGCCATCGCTATGGCAAGCCCCAGCGTTCGGGGGCGTCTCACTGCGGGTGTTTGTCTCATCCGTCCTCCTTGATCGAATGGTGGCGGCTTCCGCGTGGGAAATCGTTATCCTCATGTTGGGCCAGGATGGCGGGCCAGTCAACCCTCTCGCCAAGATTGGAGGAAAACGTTATCCTGTTGAAGTGATCATTGCTGATCGGAGCGGCAACACCGCCGCCCGCGAATTACCGGGAGCCACCATGACCCTTGCCCACCTCAGCCCGGAGCTGGATGACAAGCCGCCCACTCCGGAAGTGCCCGACGGCGGGGAGCTGCTGGTGTGGGGCAACGACCGCCTGCAGCTGCATATTCTGCACGGCGTGGACATCGCCCCGCGGCTGCTCATCGTCCACCACGCCCACACCCCGTCCAGCGACGTGGCCTCGCTACGCCGGTCATCCCTGCCGGTAGTGGAATTGTCGCTCGCGGGGGACGGCCGCCATGGCACAGCCGGCAAGCGGCACGTGGACGGCAGTGCAGCGCAGCGGCTGCGACTCACCGGCGTCCAGGAATCCGAGGCCAACGGCCTCCGCCGGCTCGAACTCCGTGCCGTGGACACCCTGAGCGGGCTCGAGGTGGCCGTCCACTACGAACTTTCCGCCGGATCCTCCGTGCTGCGGACCTGGACAGAGCTGCGGGCGGCGGGTGCCGCCGTCGGGCTTGAATATGTCTCCTCGCTGGTCCTGTCCGGGCTGGGCCACGGCCAGGACTGGGAGGAAGAGCTGGGACTGTGGCAGGCAGCCAACCCGTGGTCCGGGGAATTCCGGTGGCGGCGTTCCACCCTCGCCGAGCGGGGGCTGTACAACGTCGGAATGGTGGAGTACGGGCAGGTCGGGTCCAAGAATAGGATTACGGCCACCAGTACCGGGGCGTGGTCCACTTCCGAGCACCTGCCGATGGGGATACTTGAGGACCTGGCCACGGGCAGCATGACCGCATGGCAGGTGGAGCACAACGGTGCGTGGCACTACGAACTTGGGGACCGGTACGACGACGTCTACCTCGCTGTCTCCGGTCCCACGGCTGCAGAGCACCAATGGGCACTCACCCTTGAACCCGGGGAGACCTTTCGGACGGCGCCCGCCGCCGTCGCAGTGGTTCCGTCCGGAGGGATCGACGCCGTGGCCGCGGAACTCACCGCTTACCGGCGCCGCATCCGGCGGCCGCACCGGGACAACACCGAACTGCCCGTGATCTATAACGACTTCCTCAACTGCCTGATGTCGGACCCCACCACGGACAGGGAACGGCCACTGATCGCGGCTGCCGCGGGCCTCGGCGTCGAGGTGTTCTGTATCGATGCCGGCTGGTACGACGACGAAAACGGCGGATGGTGGGACTCCGTGGGGGAGTGGGAACCCTCCGTCAAACGCTTTCCCGACGGCGGCCTGGCGGGGCTCATCGGTGAAATCCGTGCCGCCGGCATGAAACCGGGCCTCTGGCTTGAACCCGAAGTGGTGGGGGTGCGCAGCCGCATCGCGGAGTCGCTCCCCGCCGACGCGTTCTTCACCCGCAATGGGGAACGGACCAGGGAATGGGGCCGATACCAGCTGGACCTCCGCCACCCCGCGGCGCGTGCCCACCTTGACGGGGTGGTTGACCGGCTGATGGCCGATTTCGACCTCGCCTACCTCAAGCTGGACTACAACATCGACATCGGTGCGGGGACCGAACTGGGCGGTTCGGTGGGCGCAGGCCTCCTCGAGCACAACCGCGCCTTCCTGGCGTGGGTGTCCGCCGTGATGGACCGGCACCCCGGACTGACCGTTGAAGGCTGCGCCGCCGGCGGCTCCCGCACGGACGGCGCATCGGGAGCAGTCTTCCCCATCCAGTCGCTGACCGACCAGCAGGATTTCGCCAAGACTCCGCCCATCTCGGCTGCGGCTCCGCTGGCCATCACCCCGGAACAGTCCGGTGTCTGGGCGTCGGTGGAAGGGTCCATGGGCGACGAGCAGTTGGCCTTCTCCGTCATCAGTGCGATCCTGGCCCGCGTCCACCTGGCGGGACGGATCCATACGCTCACACCGGCGCAGCTGGACCTGGTCCGTACTGGCCTTGACGTCTACAAGTCCCTGCGGTCCAAAATCTCCTCCAGTGTTCCCAGCTTCCCGCTCGGGCTACCCGCCTGGCGCGATGACTGGATCGCCCAGGGTGCCCGGCTGGACGGCACCACGCTCGCCATCGCGGTCCACCGGCGCGGGGGCGACGCCCGGCAGGACATCGCGCTGCCGGCCTGGCTGGGATCGAACCCCGCGGCAACCGTGGTGTACCCGGCGTGGGGTGCGGTTGACGTTGTGCCCGCAGCTCCCGGTGTGCCTGATGGTCCCGCTGCCGGACCTGGGCAGCAGGCAGTCCTGAGTGTGTCCCTGCCTGAAGAAAACAGTGCCAGGCTGGTCATCCTCCGGGCGTAAGGGGCTTCCGCCAAGAAGAAGGAGGCCGGTTTCGTTGGAAACCGGCCTCTTTTGCGCCTGTCAGCTGGCAGCGGCGGCAGACTCCCGGAGGACCAGCTGGGGCTTAACTGTGGATGACTCCGGCGGCAGGCCGGTCTCCACCGAGGCTGCCAGAAGGCCGAAAGCCCTGGCCCCGAGGTCCTGGAAGTCCTGCCTTACGGTGGTCAGCGCGGGCCGCCACATGGCCACGTGTGGCTGGTCGTCGAAGCCCACCACGGAGACGTCCTCAGGCACGCGCTTGCCATAATCCAGCAGGGCCCTGATGACGCCGATCGCGACGTCGTCGTTGCCGCAGAAGACGGCTGTCACGTCGTCGCGTGCCGCGAGCTCCTGGCCGGTGCGGTAGCCGCTGGACGGCTCCCATGTGGCGTGCCGGACCGCCGGAACGTCGATCCCGGCCGCGGTCAGCGCAGCGCGCCACCCCTCCGTGCGGCCGGAGTGTTTGCCCATCGTGGGCACCGCGACGTGGTGCACCGTCTTATGGCCGAGGGAAAGGAGGTAATTGGTGGCGTCCTTGCCGGCCGCGCGCTCGTCGAGCAGCGCCCCGGGAACCTTGCCGGTCCGCCGGGATCCGCCGCCTGCCACTACCAGCGGAATGGAGGCGGGGAAGGCCTTGACAGCTGCCAGCCCGGGGCGGTCGAACTCGAGGATGATCACGCCCGCCACTGGCTGGGAAAGGACGAGGTCGATGGCGGCGTTAACGGCCTCGTCCTCGTCGGATTCAACCACGGCGATGATCACGGACATGCCGGACTGGCGTGCGGCCTTCTCAATGCCTTCGATGGTCTTGGCGTAGCCGTAGTTGGACGTTGCGCCCGTGAGCACGGCCACCATGGACCGCTTGCCGGACCGTGTTGCCCGGGCGGCGCCGTTGGGGCGGTAGCCGAGTTCGGAGACTGCCTGCATCACGCGTTCGCGGAGTTCCGGCGCAACAAACTTACTGCTGGTCAGGACGCGGGAGACCGTGGGCACCGAGACTCCGGCTGCTTTGGCGACGTCGCTAAGGACCGGAGCCTTTTGCCGCGGGGTGGGGGCCGGATTCGTCGTCACCTTCACAGCGTAACGCCAAAGCACGGAAAACTGCGGCAGTTCCAGGGGGGCTGGGTAATCGTTTTCATCGGTGTCAGAGGGCAGGGGTTCAGCCCGCCTCGTAGCGGAAGCCGGTGAAGTCGGCGGTGAAAGTGCGGTCACGGAGATCCTGGGCAGCGACGCCGACAAAGGCTCCGGTGAACCGCAGGGTGCCGCCGTGGTCGTCGGAGAGGGCCAGCGCGTTCAGGACCGGTCCGATGGGCTGCAGCGGGCCGCCGGCGTACGACCAATGGAACTGCAGGGCGGCATCGTCCAAGGACCCTTCCAGTCGGAGCGGACGCCCGCTGTCCACCACGACGGTTCCGTGTGATTGCAGCCCGGTCAGCGGATCCTTTTCGAAGACCTCGAGCACCTGTTCCAGGGGTGTATCGCCCGGGGGCAGCTGGCCGCCGACTTCGCGTACCGTGGTCCTGAGATAGCAGTAGCTGGCCGTGTTGTAGTAGAAAATCAGCCCCGCGGCCTGGGTGTAGTTCGACGGTCTGGCTTCGACGGTAACGCCTGCTTTGCTGGTCCTGGCGATCAGGCGGCGGGCCACGAGCGACTGTTCGTGCAGGGAATCAGTGCTGTGCCTCCCTCGGAGCCGGAGCCATCCCGGCCTTGCCCCGAGGCTGGCCCAGCCTGCCCTTGCGGGCTGCCGCAGGGTGTTCCATGGCCAGCCCACGGTCAGCCGGTCCGCCGAGGCTGGGTCTGGCTCGGCGCTAAAGCCGCCGAGGGAGGTGCCGGCCGGGTCTTCCTCCGTGGATGTTTCCGGCGGCGCCGCCGGACCTGCCGCCGGCATAGCACCGTCTTCGCTTCCTGCTCTCTTCTTCGGTGCCTCGACCGACACCGCCGGATGCCAGCCACCCTGCTCCAGCCGCAGCCAGCCGTCGCCGGTCAGCGTGAGCCGCTGGATGCACGTCTCGCGGCCCAGGACGGAGTACTTCCGGCCGTCCATTTCGGTCCATCGGCTGGCCAGATGGGCCAGGAATAAGGTGCCGTCCCGGTCCAGGGCGATCTCCCCGTGGCCTGCTTTCTGGAGCGGATGCGACGGGTGGTCCCTCGTGGTGAGGACAGGTCCGTGCGGATCCGCCTCGTAGGGGCCCTGCATCGTGTCGGAACGCATCATGGCAATGCCGTGGTTTTGGCCGGTTCCGCCCTCGGCGAGCAAGAGATAGAAGCGGTTGTTATGGAAGTAGAGGTTGGGTCCTTCGATGAGCTCCGGCCGCCGGTGGATGATGACCGGCTCGCCAATGGTGGCCGTGCCGGCCGCGTTCAGTTCCTGGAGGTTGATGCCGGCGAACCCGCCGCGGCCCGTGGGCCTGTGGTCCCATTCCATGTTCATGAGCCAGTGCCGTCCGTCGTGGTGGAAGATCGACGGGTCAAAGCCGGTGGTGGTGACCCGCACGGGAGTGGACCACGGCCCGGAGGCGTCCGGTGACCTGGAGACGTAGGTATCCATGTCCTTATGTGGTCCGCCGAATCCCCGGACCACCGTGAAGACAAGCCAGAAATCCCCGTCTGCCCAGCTCAGCGACGGCGCCCAGATCCCGGCCGAGTCCTGGAGGCCTCTGAGGTCCACCGGTGCCGCCAGGCCACTGAATGAACCGGCATATTCCCACGTCACGAGGTCGCGCGACCTGTGGATGGGGATGGCCGGATACCACTCGAAGGAACTGTTGGCGAGGTAGAACCAGTCGCCTGCGCGAATCAGTGACGGGTCGGGGGAGAACCCCGGGAGCACCGGGTTGGTGAGAAGGGTCATGCGTGTCTCGAGGAAAGTCGGTCGGTGCCGGCTGCGAGGATCTCGGGGTGTTCGAAGGGTTGGCCAGCCACGTAGCGCTCCAGTTCCGACACCACGTGATCGCCCATTCGCCACAGCTCTGTGCCCATGGAGCCGGCGATGTGCGGTGTGAGGAGGACGTTTGGAAGGTCATAAAACGGGTGGCCGGGCGGGAGGACGTCTGGTACGGCGACGTCGAGGATGGCGTTGATCCGGCCTGAAAGGAGCTCCTTTTCCAGGGCATCCTGGTCCAGGATTTCGCCCCGGGCGGTATTTACCAGGGTGGCCCCGGACCGCATCAGGGCCAATTCTGCGGCGCCGATCATGCCAGTGGTCGCCGGGGTGACGGGCACGTGAACCGAGACCACGTCGCTGCCGGCCAGCAGGGCCTCAAGGCTGACCCGCCTGATCCCCAGCGAGCGGGCCTCGTCGGCCACCAGGTAGGGGTCGTAAACAACAACGTCAAGCTGGAACGGCCGCAGCAGCCGGGCAACATGTTTTCCGATCCTGGAGGCGCCCACGAGGCCCACGGTCTTGCGGTAGTTGCCAGCCGTCGGAAATTCCCGTTCACGGTCCACAGCGTCGCGCCGATTCCGGTACAGGCGGATAGCCTCGAAGGCCTGCTTGTTGGCGAGCAGGATCATGGCCAGCGTGTATTCCGCCACCGGAACAGCGTTCGCCGCGCCGGCGTTGGAAGCCTGGATGTTCCGCCCGGCAGGCACCGGCGGGAACCTGTCCCCAATGACACCACCGGCGTGGATGACCGCCTTGAGGTTCGGTGCGTCGCCAAGGTCAGAGGCGGTGAACGGCGGGCAGCCCCAGCCCGTGACCAGTACTTCGGCATCAGCCAGGGCCGCGCGGGCCGCCGGGGAGGAGAAGTCCTCAAAAACGGGGCCACGCAGATCGGCCACGTGGCGCAGTCGGTCGATGGCGTCTCCGGACAGCAGCTGCAGGAACAGTTCCGGGGGCGACATCACGGCCATGGCAAAGGGTCGCGGCTCCACGGTTATTTGACCGCTCCGAGGGTGACGCCGGTCTTCCAGAATCGCTGCATGGCGATCATGAAGATGGCTAACGGAATGATGGCCAGCAGCGAGCCGAGGATCAGCATGCTGGTGCCGTCGATTGTTTCGCCGGCCAGGGTCCGCTTGCCGGACCAGGCATACAGGCCCAGGGCGAGCGGCCAGTTCTCCTTGCCAGCGGTGCCCAGCATGGTCAGCGGTGTGAAGAAGCTGTTCCAATTCCCGACGAAGGCGAGCAGGAAGATGGTGGCTGCGCCGGTGGTCATGAGACGCATCACCACCTGGAAGAAGATGCGGACTTCACCGGCGCCGTCGATACGTGCCGCTTCGAGCAGTTCCGGCGGGATGGCGCCTTCGATGTAGACCTTGGCGAGATAGACACTGAAGGGGCTGATGAAGGACGGGATGAGGACGGCCCACGGGGTTCCGACCAGTCCCCAAGAGGAGAACTGCAGGTAGAGCGGGATAGTCAGCAGCGCGCTGGGCAGCAGGAAGGAAGCGACGACGGCGCCGAAGACCGCCTTTTTGCCCCAGAATTCATAGCGGGCCAGCCCGTAGCCGGCAGCAAGGGAGATCAACATCGCCACGAAGGATCCGACGCCGGCGTAGAGGACCGAGTTCAGCATCCATCGCAGGTAGTAGCCGTCGTCGTAGATGAAGATCTGCTGCAGGTTCTCCCACAGGTTGAATTCGGCGAACCACAGCGATTCGAAACCGGTGGACGCGTACAGGTCCGACTGGCCCTTGGTAGAGGCGACAATCAGCCACCAGATGGGGCCGGCCGAATAGATCACGGCAAGGCCCATGCCTGCGAGCACCAGCAGTTGCGTGGTTTTGCTTTGCCCGGCGCCGACGGGCAGCCCGCGCCGGGCCAAGGACTCCCGCCGCTTTGCCCTGCGTTTGTCCTTGGAGGAGGTCCCGGAGGTTTCTTGGGCAGGGAGGGCGACGACGGGTACGCCGGCGTCGTCCTGGGGAGCGCTGTCCGTGGGGGCTGCGCCTGCGACAGGGTTTGTGGTGCTCATGGTTCAGGCTTCCGGCTTGTTGGTGAACTTGTAATAGAGGTACGACACCGTGGCGATGACGGCCGCGAAGATCAGCGACAGGGCTGCGGCGTAGTTGTAGTTGTTGGCGTCGAAGGCCTGGTTGAAGATCATCAGGGTGGGGGTGTAGTCCTTCGTGACCACCTCGGGGACGAAGGAGCGGAAAAGCAGGGGTTCGGCGAAGATCTGGAGCAGCCCGATGATTGACAGCATGCCGGTGAGGACCAGGGCGGCACGGACAAACGGGACCTTGATGGAGAAGGCGATCCGGGCTTCGCTGGCCCCGTCCAGCCGGGCGGCCTCGAACAGCTCGGGGCTGATGGCCTGCAGGGACGCGTAGATGATCAGCATGTTGAACCCGATGCTGTCCCATGTGAGGAGGTTGCCTATGGAGGGCCACATCATGGCTTCGGACAGGAAGTTCCAGTCCAGGGAGAAGAACTTGCCGAATTCGGTGAGTGGGCCGATGTCGGGGGAGTAAAGGTAGATCCAGACCAGCGTGCCGACGATGCCGGGGATCATGTAGGGCACGAGCAGGCCGATCCGCAGCCCGGCCACCACGCGCCCCTTCAGGTAGTCCAGGCCCAGCGCCAGCAGCAGGGAAACCGCCAGCTTGATGGGCACCTGAATGCAGGCAAACACGGCGACGCGGCCCATGGATTCCCAGAACCGAAGGTCCGTGGCGGCTGCGACGAAATTGTCCAGGCCCACAAAAACCGTCTGGTTCCCGGACAGTCCCAGGCCGGAGGACTTCACGGCGTAGAGGCTCTGGACCACCGCATAGATGATCGGCAGGATAAACAGGATGACAAAACCGATGGCGAAGGGCATGGTGAAAGCTGCACCCTTGGCCGCCAGCAGCGTACGCCAGGTGATCCGTGGGGATCTGGTCCTGGGTGGTGCGGCCGGTGATTTGTGCCGGAGGGACTGGGACATGGTGAGTGTTTCCTTAAGTGCTGGTGCTAAAGGGGCTGGCAGGCGCCCGGCCAGGTGCGGGCGCCTGCCACACGCCGGGGCTACTTGGAGCCGTCGACGGCGTTGATGCCCTTCTTCTTCAGGTCATTCACCGTCCATTCCTGCATGTGCTCGAGCAGGTCGGTGACCTTTTGCTGCTTGGTGATGACCTTGGCCCAGCCATCGGCCATCTCTGTGTACATCGCCGTGTAGTTCGGGCCATAGGTCCAGTTGGTAACGATGTTCTTCGAAGCTTCCTTGGCAACCTTCACGGCCTCGGCATGGTTGGCACCGAACAGCTTTTCCGGCAGAAGCTGGGCCACAAAGGGGTCGGAGTCTGCCACCACGGGGAAGGACGACGAGCCCTTGATCGGGTCAGCGGCCAGGGTCACGGATTCCTTGTTCGTTGCCAGCCAGACGGCGGCCTCGGCGGCGGCCTTTTTGGACTTGGACTGTTCGGTCACGAAGATCCCGCCTATGGGGCTGACATTGGCCTTGCCGCCGGTGGAGAATTCCGGGATGGGAGCGGCCTTCCAATTGCCGAACGACTCCTTGAAGTTGTTCACCATGCCGTTGGTTGACCAGGTCCAGATGTGGCGGGTGGCGGTGTTGCCTTTGTCGTACATTTGCTGCACGGCCGCGTAGTCCGCGAAGGTCTGAGTGGATATGGCGCCTTCGTCGATCAGCTTTTGTGTGACGCCCGCGGCCTCCATAGTGGCGTCGTCCAGGAAGTTGATCTTCCAGGCGTCTCCGTCCACGGTGTACCAGGATGCGCCGGCCTGCCAGGCCCAGTTCACCAGGGTTGAGGGGTCTTCGCCTGCCATGTTGGTGATCTTGTGTCCCGCTCCGGCGAGGGTGGCACCCTGTTCCACGAATTCGTCCATGGTCTTAGGGGCGGACAGGTTCAGCTTGTCGTACACGGGCGCCTGGTACACAAAGAACTGCGGTGCCTGGGCTGTGGGGACAACGAAGTTCCGGCCGTCCACCTCCGATGCCTTGAACGCCGATTCCCGGAAGTCTTTTTCTGACGGGGTGATCCAACTGGTGACGTCGGTGATGACCTTCTCGGCCAGCAACGGCACCATCCAGTCCTGGCTTCCCTGCTGCAGGTCCGGGGCGTTGCCTGCCGAAGCAGCATTCCGCAGGCCGTTCAGGGCATCGGCCCCGCCTTTGACCTCGGTGTATTTGATCTGCACATTCTTGTGCGAATCGTTGAACAGCTTGACCTGGTCGGCGGTGCCCTTCTGCCAGCCCCAGTAGTTCAGGGTGACAGGGTTCTCGGCAGTACCCTCAATGCCCTGATCGGCGGTGGTGTTCGATGCGGGTGCGTTCGTGCCGCCGGCGCAGGCTGCCAGTGACGCGGCCATCGCCATTGCTGCGACGCCAGTCATTAATCGCTTCATAGCTTTCATGATGCTCTCCTCGGAGTTGGTTTTCCTTGTCGACCTCTTTGGCGCCGACTTCGCTGTCAGGAAAACGTTATCCCCATAATGCGGCATAAGTCACACGTCGTCAATATTCGGTTGCTGTATCAGCCCCGGAAGCCCGGATTCTGGCGGTTTGCGTGCAGCCAGACGAAACCCTTAAGGACGCCCCGTGCCGTAGAGCGCGGCCAGCAGGTCGATGACTCTCTGCCGCTCCCGCGGGGCGTCGGTCCCGGACCACGCCAGATAGACGGGGACCGGCGGTGCATCGCGCACGGCCCGGTACACCACGCCGCGGCGCCGGTACTGGTGTGCCGTTGACGCTGCGGTGATGCCGCGCGCCTTGCCGCTGCCGATGACCGTTAGCCAGTCGTCAACGTCGCGGATGGCAACAAACTTCGCTGGCTGGCTGTCTGCAGGCCACAGCGATTTGGTGGTGCTGCCGGTCCTGCCGTCCACCGCCAGCGCGGCTTGCGCCACCTGTGCCAGGGTCACCGACCGCCTGCCGGCGAGCGGGTCATCGGAACTCATCGCGCAATAGCGTTTTTCCTCGCCAACCGACACGAAGTCGATGCCTGCCGCTTCCGGTGCCCGCCGGAGGATGGCGAGGTCTGCCGTCCCCTCGGTGAGTCCCGCCGTCGGGGTGTTGTTCCGGACGAGCTCCAGCTCCGTGTCCGGGAATGCTGCGGCCCACCGGTGCTGGAAGTCCGTGGTGTGCTCGCCCAAGGCAGACCACGCATAGCCGATCCGGACGGTCCCCGCCTGGGAACCCGCCTCACGGACCAGCTCGTCCAGCGCTGAGAGTGCGCGGCGGACGTGGACCATGGCCCGCTCCCCGGCCTCCGTCAGGGCGACGCTTCGGGTGGTCCGGTGCACCAGCCGGACGCCCAGCGTGCGCTCCAGGGCTGCGATGTTCCGCGAGACGGCAGCCTGCGAGATGCCCAGGTCAATGGCGGCATCGGTGAACGTGCCCGCCTCCAGAAGCGCCGCGAGGCAGCGGAGCTGCCGCAACTCAAGATCCATGCGGCCAGTCTATTCATGCGCCCAGCGCATAAATAGCTCCCTCCATGCATTTAGCGGTTGCCGGACAGCGGAGCACACTGCCTACATGATGGAAGGAACTTCATCCAGTAAAGCGGCGCGCAAGGGCGGCACGGCAACACTCGTGGCCAGTGCCTTGTCCAACCAGTTGGGCGCGGCCAGCGGCTCACTGGCTTTCCCCGGGATGGGACCCGTCGGCGTGGTGGCGGTGCGGCAGTTGGTTGCCGCTGCGGTGCTGCTTCCCGTGGTCAGGCCCAGGCTGTGGACCCTGACGCGGCAGCAATGGTGGCCGGTCCTGCTGCTGGCGGTGGTCTTCGGAACCATGAACCTGTCCCTTTACTCGGCCATCCAGCGCGTGGGCCTCGGGCTGGCGGTCACGCTTGAATTCCTCGGGCCCCTCGCCGTGGCGCTGCTCAGCAGCCGGAGCAGGGCCAGCGCCGTCTGCGCGGTCCTCGCCGGGGCAGGCGTTGTGGCGATCACCCAGCCGAAGCCCTCCACCGACTACTTCGGAATCGTGCTGGGCCTCATCGCGGCGTGCAGCTGGGCGGCTTACATCCTGCTCAACCGCACCGTTGGCCGGCGGATCCCGGGAGTCCAGGGCACCGCCGCTGCCACCGGCGTTTCCGCGGTGCTGTTCCTGCCCGTGGCTGCGGTGATTTTTGTGAGCCGGCCGCCGGACGCCTTCACCGTGCTGTGCGCCGTCGGTGCCGGAGTGCTGGCCTCGGTGGTGCCCTACCTTGCCGACCTGATTGCCCTGCGCCGGGTCCCGGCTAACGTCTTTGGCGTCCTAATGAGCATCAACCCTGTCTTTGCCGCCCTGATCGGAGCCCTCGTGCTGCATGAGCACCTGGGGGCGGCGCAGTGGTGCGGGATCGGGCTGATCGTTGTGGCCAACGCCGGCGCGCTCCTGTTCCGCGGCGGACGCTAATCCGGGCAACCTTTCAATCATTGAAATCTCACGTTCCCTGTCCCGTGCCATTCCAGCAGGCTTAGGTAAAGCGCCGGATCGATCCTGATACCGGCCACGGCAATGGATGGAGTCGCTGATGACTGCAGGGGAAGTCCTGAAGGGGATTGAGTTTTCCCGGCCCGGCGGTGTGCCGTTGCTGCTGGACCTTTACCTTCCGGCTGATGCGGATGCTCTCGGCCCGGTCGCCGGCCCCGTTCCGGCCATCGTCCATTTCCATGGCGGCGGCTGGCGGATGGGGGAGCGCTCCTCGCTCGGACCTGTCACGGACGGGTTCGCCCTGGCGCCCTTTGAACGCGTCGCCGCGGCCGGCTTTGCCGTGGTTTCCGCTGACTACCGGCTGTCCTCGCAGGCAGTCTTTCCGGCCCAGCTCCAGGACGCCCAGGCCGCCGTCGCCTGGCTGCGGGCGCACGCCGCGGAGTACAACGTGGACCCCCGGCGGATCTACGCGTGGGGGGATTCCGCCGGAGGGCACCTGGCCTGCCTCGTGGGGCTCGGCGCGAATCCGGACTCCGACACTGCGGAGGCCGGCGTGCCTGCCGCCAACGCCCCGGTGGCCGCCGTCGCCGCCTGGTACCCGCCCACCGACCTGGTCCACATGGGTGAACAGGCCCTTCCCAATGCCGTCGCCACCGCCGATGATCCCGGCTCCCGCGAGGCCCTCCTGATCGGCGCACAGCCAAAGGACGCCCCGGGCAAGGCCGCGGCTGCCAGCCCCCTGACCTACGCGGGCGAGCACGCCCCGCCGTTTTTCCTGGCCCACGGGACCGCCGACCGGTTCGTCCCCGCGGCGCAGTCCACCACCCTGGCCGCGGCGCTGGAAGCCGCCGCGGCCGACGTCGAACTTCTCCTCATTGAAGGCGCCGACCACATGTGGTTGCTGCCGGACAAAAGTCCGGCCGCGGTGCAGAAGGTCCTGGACGCCACCATTGATTTCTTCCGCAGGCAAGCCCAGGCTTCCTGACTCCTGAACCCGCCGGGGCGGCATTCGCCGTGCCCGGGCAGACCTGAAAGGCTCCACATGCAGTACATCGGCATCACCCACCGCGGGGAATCCTGGGCAGCGGCCCTGGTGGATTCCCGCGTTTTCCCGCTGGCCCCCGTCGCTGGGTTCTGGGCCGACGCCGCCGGCTGGCAAGACAAGTCTGTCTCCCTGGCCTCCGGGGTCGCCGGCGCCTCCGTGTCCGGCAATTCAGCGTCCGACGCCGGCAGCTGGCTTGAGCGCGGCAGCGTCACCGAGGTGCCCCTCGTCCCCGCGTCGGCGCGGGTCATCTGCGTCGGTTTGAACTACAAGGCGCACGTTGCCGAAGGAAGCTACAAGGACCAGGAGCTTCCGCCGTACCCCACACTGTTCGGCCGCTGGACCGCATCCCTGTCCGTGGGGAACGTGCCGGTCCCGGTCCCCGCCGGCGAGGACGGCCTGGACTGGGAAGGCGAAGTCGCGGCGTACATCGGCCAGCGCGTGGAATCCGCGGACGAGGCCACTGCCGCCGAATCGGTCTTCGGGTACTCCACCTTCAACGACATCACCGCCCGCCGTGCCCAGAAGCTCACATCGCAGTGGACACTGGGCAAAAACGGCGACTTCACCGGACCCCTGGGCCCGCTGGTCAGCCGCGACGAGGTGGGCGACCTCCGGGACGGCCTCCAGGTCCGCACGCGGGTGAACGGCGTCGAAGCCCAGAACGGCAACACCCGGGACATGATCTTCTCCGTGCCGGCCATCATCGCGCTCATCAGCCAGACCCTGACCCTGCACCCGGGTGACATCATCGCCACCGGAACCCCCGAGGGCGTGGGCTATGCCCGCACGCCGCAGTGGCTGCTGCAGCCCGGCGACACCGTAGAGGTCGAGATCGACAAGCTCGGCACCCTGACCACCCCCGTCGGCGACCTCTCACTTCGTGGCCGTGCCTGATGGCCACCCTGCAACCGGCCTCCCCTGATGCGCTGCCGGAGGAGGCAGAAGTACTGATCGCAGGCGGCGGTCCCAGCGGGCTCTTCCTCGCGCTGGACCTCGCCTCGCGCGGCATCCCCAGCGTGGTGGTCGAGCCGCGGACGTCAGTGGATCCCACCCGGCCTCGGGCCAAAACCACCAACGCGCGCACCATGACGCACCTGTGGCGGCTGGGACTCGCCGACGCGCTCCGGACCGCCGCCCCGCTTCCCGTGGACTACGCCCACGACGTCACCTTCTGCACCGGCCTCACCGGCCCCTCAGCCCACGAACTCCGTACCTTCCGCAATGCGTTCCAGTTGGTCCCCGGCCGCTACGGTCCGCAGCCCGAGTGCGGCCAGCAGGTCCCGCAGCCCGTCCTCGAGGAGGTCCTCCGCGCCGCGGTTGCCGAGGCGCCGCTGGTGACCCTGCTGGCCGGCTGGCACGTCCAGGACGTTGCTGTGCACTCCGGCAGCCCGTCCACGGTTACTGCAGCGGACGACGCCGGAAACACGGGCACCATCTCCGCGCGCTTTGTCATCGGCGCCGACGGCGGTTCATCGGCCGTGCGGCGCAGCCTGGGCATCCGCCTGGAAGGCGGCTCCGCGGCCCTCTCCAACATCAGCATCATGTTCCGATCCAAGGACCTGGGCTCCGCGATCACCCTGCCGCCGGCCGTCCAGTACTGGGTGGTGGGCACGGAAGCCGCCGGGATGGTGGGCCGGATGGACCTTGCCGACACCTGGTGGGCCATCATCCAGGGCGTGGACGCCTCTGCGGCCGAGAAAGCCGCCGCGGGCGGCACAGCGGCGGACGGCGCTGTTGCCATGGTCCGCCAGCTGGTCGGCGCAGACGTGGACGTCGACGTCGTCGCCACCGACCCGTGGACGGCGCGCATGCTGCTGGCTCCCGGCTACGGCCGCGACGGCGTCTTCCTGGTGGGCGACGCCGCGCACCTGAACCCGCCCTGGGGCGGGCACGGCTTCAACACCTGCATCGGCGACGCCGCCAACCTGGCCTGGAAAATCGCCGCCAGTCTCGCCGGCTGGGGCGGCCCGGATCTCCTGGACAGCTACGGGCTGGAACGCCGCCCCGTAGCGGCCAGGACCATCCGCGAGGCCGCCTCCAACGGCAAGGCGCTCGCCTACCACTTCGCCGATCCCGCCCTGCGCAGCGACGGCGATGACGGAGTCCGCGCCCGGCAGTCCGCCCACGAGGCGCTTGCGGTGAAGCAAAGCGAGTTCGATTCGCTGGGACTGGTGCTCGGCTACGCCTATGGGGATTCCCCGCTGGTGGTGCCGGACGGTTCGCCCGTTCCCGCCGAAGACCCCATCCGCTATGTGCCGTCGGCCAGCCCGGGTGCCCTCCTCCCGCATGCGTGGCTGGATCGGTCCACATCGGTGTACAGCCTCCTCGGCAGCGGCTTCACCCTGCTGGCCGACGCCGGTGCGCTGGGCGCGGTGCCGGAGTCCCAGGCCTTTGCGCCGGTCCTCGAAGCGGGTGCCCGGAGGGGCATCCCGGTGACCGTCGCCGCCGTCGGACCTTCCGACGACGGAACGCCGATGACTGACCTGTGGGGCGCCGACGCCGTGCTGGTCCGCCCGGACCAGCACGTGGCCTGGCGCGGCAGCTCGGCCGAAGCCGCAGCAGCGGCGCTGGCCGTGGCCGCCGGCTGGGGCGCGGCGAGCCCGGCATCACCGGACGCCTCGTCACAGCCCACCCCGACGCAGCAAACCTCATCCCAGCCCAACGAAAGGAACACCCGTGTCAGCGCCGTCATTCCGTGATTTCCTGTTCGCCCCGGACCACCCCCGGGTGGCGGAAATCCGCGGCCTCCACGCCCGGGAGTACGCCGAAGCGGCTACCACGGACTCCTTTGCCGGCCCCATGATCGAAGGCTGGAAAAAGCTGTACCCGCAGCCGTTCAAGGGCATCACGAACGACGGCGGCCTCCGACCCGGTCTGTATCCGCTGGCTCCGGCGCGGACCGGCGAAGAAGCCCCAACGGCGGCGATGGCGGCGGCCGCGCGGAAGCTGCTGTCCGCCGCGACCCTGGATGAGGTGTCCAAGGTGACCTATCCCGTGGACGCCCCTGAGTGGCAGAGCTGGGCCAACCCGGAGTTTATGCAGCACGACACCGGGCTCCGACTGGACGAACTGGATCCCGCTGTCCGCGATGCCGCCCTTGCCGTGGTGGAGGCGAGCCTGAGCCCGGCCGGATTCCAGCTTGTCCGGAACCTCATGCGGATCAACGGCTTCCTGGGCGACCTGGTGGAACTGCCGCTGCTGATGAACGAATTCAGCTACAACTTTGCGCTGTTTGGCGAGCCGTCCGAGACCGCGCCGTGGGGCTGGCAGCTCTTCGGCCACCACGTGGCGCTGAACTGCCTCGTGGTCGGCACCCAGCTGGTGATCTCGCCCGTCTTCCTGGGCGCCGAACCGGACGGCATCGACGCCGGCCCGCACCGGGGCGTCAAGGTTTTCAAGGAGCGCATCGCCCTCGCCCGCCAGCTGATGGGCGCCCTGCCCGACGGCCTGCGGAAAGAAGCCACCGTGTACGGCTCCATGGTGGACCCGGCCATGCCGGACGGGCGGGTCCATCCCGGCGACGAGCGGCACCTCGGTGGCTGCTTCCAGGACAACAGGGTGATCCCCTATGAGGGAATCCTGGTGAGCTCCATGCCGCCCGAGGCCCGGGCCGTGCTGGACGACGTGGTGGAGGACTTCATCGCCTACCTGCCGGACGGTCCCCGGGCGGCCCGCCGTCGGGAAATCCAGGAGCACTATGGTGAGACCTGGTTCAGCTGGATCGGCGGCTGGGCGGAGCCGGAGGCGTTCTACTTCCGGCTGCAGAGCCCCGTGCTGGTTCTGGAGCTGGACCACCACACCGGGGTGTTCCTCAGCAACGACGAGCCCGCGCCGTTCCACATGCATACGGTGGTCCGGACCCCCAACGGCAACGACTACGGCCGCGAACTGGTCCGTCAATTCCCATCCCGTTAGAAAACAGCAACGCGGGGTCACTTCCGGCCCATCAGCAGCCCTTTTAAGGGCCGGAAGTGACCCCGCGTTGGTTTAAAACCAGGTGGCTACTGCTTCCCGTACTTCCGGTGGACCGCCTGCTTGCTCACGCCCAGGCACAGGGCGATTGCTTCCCAGGAAAGTCCTGCCTGCCGGGCCTTGCGGACCAGGGATGCCTCGGTCCTTCCCACTTCCTTCTGCAGCTCGGCCACGGCATACAGTGCCTCCGCGGGTCCCTTGCCGTCCATCGAGGCAACGAGTGTTTTCATCCGTTCCACCTCCATTTCGTCAACATTAGTTGACGCCAAACGGTCCGTCAACATATGTTGACGGACCATTTGGGGTTTCGGGCTATGGGTGTTGGGGGCTAGGAGATTTCCAGGGCCGCCCGGCGCTGCGGCGGCGGGCCCACCACGGTGAGGTCCATCTCGGCCTGGGCGCGGCCAAAGCCTTCCATGTCCATGTAGGGCGTCCCGCCTTCGGTGTACATGTAGTCCTCGGTGGGCTTGTTGAAGTACTCGAAGAAGCCGTTGAAGACCGACGGCGTCAGGAAGCCCACCATCTGCGTGTTGTGTGAATCGAACGCGAATGAGTGGACGGTGCCGGCCGGGGCGTGCACGAAGTCGCCCTTGGTCAGCAGCATTTCGCGGCCGTTGGCGTACAGCCACATCCGGCCCTCGGTGCACAGGAAGTTCTCGGTGTGCTCGGAGTGGAAGTGCAGCGGAATGTAGGGCGACTTGGCGCCCTTGGTGTGGACCGCGAAGTAGTTCGAGCCGGTGTTTGCCGGGCGGGAGAGGTACGTGAACATTGTCTGGTAGCTGGCCAGGCGCTCACCCTCGTGGGCACTGAGGAAGTAGGGGCTCTGCGTGGCGGGGAGGCCGGCGTCGTGCTTGAACGTGGGGGTGACCCGCTCCACGTCCGGGAAGGTGATGCCAAACTCGGCGCCCACCTCGGCCTGCTCCTGGAGGCTGGCGGAACGGCCTGCGCGGACCGGGGGAACATGCGAATCAATGGGCGTGCCCACGCGCTCGTAGTAGGCCTCTGCGCCGCCCGGCGTCATCCAGTTCAGGAAGCGGGTGTAGTGGCTGGCCATGCGGTAGGCGTGCGGGGTTCCCGGCGGGATGACCACCGAGTCGCCGGGGGTCAGGATGCGGCTCTCGCCCGGCAGCCAGACGTGCAGGATGCCGTCAAACACGTAGAGCGTCTTGTGCTCCACCTTGTGGCTGACGAACGGCGATTCCGCCCCCATGCCGCCGGAGATGTAGGCAGCACTGAAGATGCCCCCGGTGTCCGCGGCGCGGGCGATGACCGTCACCAGCTGGCCGTTGATTTCGTAGCGGGCACCTTCCCCTGAGGCCATGTAATACGGCACGGCCTCGCCGGGCAGCGCATTGGCCACGGGGAGCTGCTTGTTCATTTCCTCAACGCTGAGGGACATCGGTTCCTTCTTTCCTGTCAGTCTGCTGCGACCAGTCTGCTGCGCAGAAGCGTGGTCACCAGCATGACTGGCCCGGGCCGGCCGCCGCGAGCCCGGTTTTCATTGGATGAAAACCGGATTCGCTGCGTCCGGGCTCACCGCCGGGATCAGAGCACGACGGCGGCAGTCGCTGTCGCCCGTTCGCCCACCGCCGCCCCGCGCACCTCAGCGCCCCGGCCGGTCTCCGGCAGGTCCGCCGCCAGCTCTGCGGCCGTGGGCGGATTCGCGCCCGGCCGGCGCACGGTGATGGCGGCTGCCTTCGACGCCGTCTTCCCGATGGAGGTCAGGACGTCCCGTCCCAGGCCCTCGGTGCGGCGCGACAGCAGGCCGTAGATCAGGGCGGCCATGTAGGAATCGCCCGCGCCGATGGTGTCCGCCACGGTGGAACGGATGGCGGGGATGAAAAGCTGGGTGGCGGGCGTCGCCAACAGGGAACCTTCCCCGCCGCGGGTCACCACGGCCAGCCCGGCGCCCAGCGTCAGGATCCGAGCGGCGGCGGCTTCGAGGCTGACTCCCGGGTACAGCCAGGCGGCATCCTCGTCGCTGAGCTTGACCACGTCGGTCAGCGGAACCAGGTCCTCGAAGATGTTCCGGGCCTGCGCCTGGCTCCCCAGCAGGGCCGGCCTGATGTTCGGATCGTAGGTGACCAGGCACTCCCGGTGCGACTGTTCCAGCAGCGCCCGCACCGCCGTCGCGCCCGGTGCCAGGAACGTGGCGATGGAGCCGGTGTGCAGCACCCTGGGCAGGTGGGCGGGGGCCACTGCCGGCAGGTCCCAGCTGACGTCGAAGTCGTAGGTGGCGGAGCCGTCCGCGGCAAGGGTTGCCGTGGCGGACGCGGTCCGCGCTGCGGACTTAGAGCCCGGCAGGAGTTCGACGCCGGCACGCCGCAGGTGCGCCTCGATCGCCCCGCCGCGGGCGTCGTCGCCCAGTGACGTCAGCAGGGCGGTGGACACGCCGAGCCGCCCCAGGCCGTAGGCCACGTTCATCGGCGAGCCGCCCGGATGCTCGATCGGGCCCGTGGGGGAGGCGACAACGTCAACGAGTGCTTCACCGATGACGATGACGTCCGGGGCAACAGGGCGTACCGGGGGAGCCGGCGTCGGGGACACGGGGCTGGGGGAGTTGCTGTGCACGGGGAGCCTTTCATGGGGCCGTCCGCGGGCCTGGTGCAGGCCCGCGGACGGTGGTTGGGGATATATCGGGCGGTGATGACCCTGGGTAGTGCAGGGTCAGGCGGTACCGTCAGGCGGTGGCCGCACCGGTCATGATGGCCACCGCGTCGGTCATGGTGTGGGACTGCGGCGTGATGGTGGCCGCACATTTGCCGAGGCGCTGGATGTGGATCCTGTCCGCCACGTCGAACACGTGCGGCATGTTGTGGCTGATCAGGATGACGGGCAGTCCCCGGTCCCGGAGGTCCCTGACCAGCTGCAGGACCTGGTTCGACTCGCGGACGCCGAGCGCCGCCGTCGGCTCATCCAGCACTACAACCTTGGAGCCGAAGGCCGCGGCCCGGGCCACCGCCACGGCCTGGCGCTGTCCGCCGGAAAGGTTCTCCACCGGGACGGTGACGTCCTGGAGCGTGGAGATGCCCAGCCGGGTCAGCTCTTCCTTCGCCTTGCGGCGCATGCCCTTGGTGTCCAGGACCCGGAAGATGCTGCCGAGCGGTCCGGCCACACGTTCCTCCCGGCCCAGGAACAGGTTGGAGGCGACATCGAGCGCCGGTGAGACGGCCAGGTTCTGGTAGACAGTTTCGATGCCGTGGACCCGGGCGTCCTGCGGCCGCTTGAAGTGCACCGGCTGTCCTGAGACAAAGAGTTCGCCGGAGTCCGGTACTTCTGCTCCGGTGAGGCATTTGATCAGGGTGGACTTGCCGGCGCCGTTGTCGCCGATGATCGCCAGGACCTCGCCCGGGTACAGGTCCAGGCTGACGCCGTCGAGCCCCACCACCCGGCCGAAGGTCTTGACGAGGTTCCTGGCCTGCAGGATGGGCTGGCGGACCTCGGTGCCGGTGGGTTCCAGCTGGGACGCGGTCATGACTTCACCTTTCGGATCCACTGGTCGATGGACACAGCGAGGATGATGAGGACGCCCACGGCGAGGGTCTGGTAAAGCACGTCCAGTCCGGCGAGCGAGAGTCCGTTGCGGAAGACGCCGACGATCAGGGCGCCCAGGAGAGTCCCCCAGACCGAGCCGCGCCCGCCGAAGAGGCTGGTTCCGCCGATCACGACGGCGGTGATGGAGTCCAGGTTCAGGTCCACGCCGGCGTTGGGGCTGGCTGCGTTGGTGCGGCCGATCTGGATCCAGGCGCCGATGGCCAGGACGGCGCCGGCTGCGAGGTAGACGCTCATGAGCACTTTGTTCACGGCGATACCGGCCAGGCGGGCGGCTTCTTTGTCATCGCCAACGGCGTAGACGTGCCGGCCCCAGGCAGTTTTGCCCAGGATGAACGCGATAGCGATGTAGAGAAGCAGCATCACAACGACGCCGGTTGAGATCCGGACCGGGCCCACCGGGAAGGTGCTTCCTGTCCAGGTCAGAAGGCCCGGCATTGCCGAGCCGCGGACTGTCGCTCCGTTGGAGTAGAGCAGCGTCACTGCGATGAAGATGTTGAGCGTGCCCAAGGTGACGATGAACGGGGGGAGCCGGAACCTGGTGACCAGGAACCCGTTCAGGGCGCCGGCAGCGAGCCCAACGATCAGGCCTGCGAGCAGCGCAACCGGTGCCGGCAGGCCGTTGTTGACGGCGAGCTGGGCAACGACCATGGACGAGAGGATCATGACGGCTCCGACGGAAAGGTCGATGCCTGCGGTAAGGATGATGAGGGTCTGGGCGATGGCGAGGATGCCGACGACGGAGACCTGCTGGGTAATCAGGGAGAGGTTTTCAACCCGCAGGAACCTGTCATTGAGCAGTCCGAACACGATGACGGCGATGAGAAGGACGAGGGCGGGGCTGACTGCGGGGTAGCGGTGCAGGATGTTGCGTATCCGGCTGAGCGGGGTCCGGCGGTCGAGGAATTCTTCGGCCAGGTCGGTCTGCTTCCCTGCGGCGGGAGGGCCGGCGGTCTGTTGCTGGGTCACGGTTGCTCCTGAGATCGTTCTGCCCTCTTACTTGCCCCAGCAGATGTTGCTGGCCTCGGTAGTGGTGATGCTCTTGACGCCGTCGGCCGGCTTGTCGGTGACCAGCTCAACGCCGGTGTTGAAGAAGTCCAGGCCCGCGGTGTTGGCAGGCTTCTTGCCGGTCTTGGCCAGTTCGACGATGGCCTTGACGCCCATTTCGGCCATCTTGACCGGGTACTGCTGGGCGGTGGCGCCGATGACGCCGGACTTGACGTTGTCCACGCCGGCGCAGCCGCCGTCGACCGAAACAATCAGGACGTCCTTCTCCTTGCCGGCGGACTTCAGGGCTTCATAAGCGCCCGCTGCGGCAGGCTCGTTGATGGTGTACACAACGTTGATGTTGGGGTTCTTGGACAGCAGGGTCTCCATGCCGGTACGGCCACCGTCCTCGGCGCCCTGGGAGGCCTGGCTGCCGACGATCTCGTACTCGCCGCCCTTGCCGCCGGTGTACTTGCCGGTCTTGGCTTCGTCGCCGTTCTTCTTCTTGTCGGCGGTGTCGATGCCAAGACCGGTCAGGAAGCCCTGGTCGCGGTTGTAGTCAACAGAGACAACCTTGTCGTCAAACAGATCCAGCAGGGCGATGGTGGCCTTCTTGCCGGCAAGCTGGGTGGCGGTCCACTTGCCGATCAGCTCGCCGGCAGCGAAGTTGTCAGTGGCGAAGGTGATGTCCGCGGCGTCGGCGGGGTCCGGCGGGGTGTCAAGGGCAATGACAAAGAGTCCGGCGTCCTTGGCCTTCTTCAGGGCGTCCACCACGGACGGGCCGTTGGGGGTGATCAGGATGCCCTTGTCGCCCTTGGAGATGGCGTTTTCGATGGCCTGGATCTGGGTGTCCTCGTCGCCGTCTGCCTTGCCGGCGGCGAGCTTCAGGTCGACGCCGTCAGCCTCCGCTGCCTTCTTGGCGCCTTCCTGCATGGAGACGAAGAACGGGTTGGACGTGGTCTTGACGATCAGCGATACGCCCACTTTTTCACCGGAGGCGGTCCCGGAAGTGGCGGGGGAGTTTCCGCCGCAGGCCGTGAGGCTAAGGGTGCCGAGGGTCAGGACGGCGCCCACGGCAACCAGGCGGCGGGCGATGGTGCGCGGGGTCTTGGAAGTCAACATTGAATCTCCTGTGTTCGTGGCACATCCCGTGCCTGACAACGATGTCAGGCATCATGTAATCAGCGTCACACGCTATAGTCAAGGTAAATTCGATGATGAAGGACTGAACCATGACAACGATGTCTAATCGTTACCAAGGAGCGCCGGCTAAGGATCGGCCCACCATGCGCCATGTCGCCGCGCTGGCCGGGGTCGGCATCAAGACCGTCTCCAGGGTGATGAACGACGAACCGGGCGTCTCCGAAGCCACCCGTCAAAGGGTGCTTGGGGCATCCCAGCAGCTCAACTACCAGCTGGACATGGCGGCGGGAAGCCTCCGCCGCACGGGCCGCCAGACACTCTCCGTCGGCCTGCTTCTGCCCAGCGTGGCCAACCCGTTCAGCAGCGAGATCCACCGGGCTATGGAAGACTCCCTGGCGGCACGCGGAATCGCGGTGTTCGCCGCCAGCCTGGATGACGACCCCGAGCGGGAAAAGTCGCTCGTGGCCGCCTTCCTGGGCCGGCGTGTGGATGGCCTCGTGCTGACCCCCATCGCCCGTAGCCAGGCGTACGCCATTCCGGAGCATTCCCGGGACCTTCCCATGGTCTTCATCGACCGCGAGCCAGTGGGTGTCGAGGCCGACGCCGTCGTGACGGACAACGCCGTTGGCGCCGCGCGCGCGGCTGCCCACCTCATAGGGCATGGCCACACGAAGCTGGCCTACCTGGGCGACCGCCCGGACATCCAGACCGCCCGGGAACGGCGCCGCGGCTTCATCGAGGAACTGGGCCGGGCCGGGCAGTCGACCGCCGCTGTGCCGGTGCGGGAGGGGCTTCACGACGAGGAATCAGCCCGGCAGGCCGCCCTGGAGATCCTCACGTCCGAGAACCCGCCTACGGCGATCTTCTCAAGCCAGAACCTCATCACGTTCGGCGTGATGCGCGCACTGAAGGAACTGGGCGCCAGCCGCCGCGTGGCCCTGGTGGGCTTTGACGACTTCTCGCTGGCGGACATGATGGAACCCGGGATCACCGTGATCGCGCAGCACCCGGAGCGGATCGGCAAGCTCGCCGCCGAGCGGCTGCTTGCACGGATCGACGGCGACGGCGGCGCGCCCCAGACCTACGTTGTTCCGTCCGAACTCATCCAGCGCGGCTCCGGTGAGCTCCGACCGCCTGCGGGCTGAGCCCGGCAGACCCAAGTACCGGCAGACCGACCACCAGCAACTCCAAGCACCAGCAGATCCAAACGAATCCAGAGGGGACAACCATGACCAAAACGCTTTACGCCGAATTCACCGTCAAGCCCGGCAGCGAAGACCGGGTGGCGGAGATGATGCGCCAGTTGACCATCGACGTCAGAAAGGAGCCTGGAAATCAGCTGTTCCTGCCCTACACCCGGGAAACGAATCCCCGTGAGTACTTTGTGTTCGAGGTCTACGAGGACGACGCCGCCTTCCAGGAACACATCAGCGCCGACTATGGCGCACGGTTCAACGGCGAGCTCGCCGACCTGATCGAAGAGGACGGCTCCATCCTGACCTGGCTCCAGCCGGTCCACTGACCACAAATCCCAGGCTTGTCCGCGATTCCTGGCCTTCAAGGCAGGGATCCGCGGACAAGCCCGGGACTGGGCACCAGAGACCCGTGAACGGGTAGCTCCGAACCGGTAGCTCCGGGCCGGGTCAGCCTACTTCTGGCGGTCCTTGACCGGCTTGGCCACCGTGCTGAACATCGACTGCGCCAGCGGAGTAACGGTGACCGACTTCAGCTGGGCCGTGCCGCCGTCGGCAAAGAGCGCCACCTGGTTGGCCCCCGCTGCAGGGAACACCTGGTCCGTGATGGTCCGCTGCCCGCCCTGGGTGAAGACCTCCACGGAAGACCGGTCGACGTATACCCTCAGGGTCACCGTGCCGTCCGCGTCCAGGGTGACGGGCGCCGAGTCCACCGACGTGAACAGCGGGTGGAAGCCGGTGTCGCCGGAGTTCTGCCGGTCCACGTACACCTCGCCGGTGGTCCGGTCGTAGCCGATGGCGGTGGCGGTGCCGCCGTTCCCCAGCACGGTGATGCCGGCCCGTGACGCAGTCCCCGGCGCGAACGTGACATCAATCCGCTGGGTCTGGCCCCAGGCCGCCGCAGGCAGCGCAGTGGTGCCCGGGGCAATGTCCCGGGCCCGCTTCTCGGCGTAGCTCGGCTTCGTGGCAAGGTCGTCCACCTGCTTGACGGCCTTCTGGGTGAGGCGCGGTCCTGCCGGAGTCTGCGTCAGCCCCACCTCACGGGGCAATGACATGGCGCTCCGCCACGGCGAGGTGGGAATGGCCTGCGCGTAGTCCCAGTTGTTCATCCAGCCCAGCATCACGCGTTTGTCCTGCGGCATGTTGGCGAAGGAAACGGCGGCATAGTAGTCCCGGCCGTAGTCCAGCCAGTCGTAGGTCTGGATCCGCGGTGTGGCCGCCTGCTCTGACGCCACGAACTCATCGGCCAGGATGTGGCCCCAGCCGAAACGGTTGTTGTCCACCACCTTGATGCTGGCCTGCCGTCCCTTGAATTCGGCAACGTTCCAGGACGCCCAGTCCAGGACCTCGCTGTTCGCACCGGTGGCGGTCCGGACCACCTGTCCATCCACCACCAGGTTCACCGTGGTCTCGTCGGACCGCGGCACCGCGGCCTGGTCGGTGAGCATGACATGGTCCAGCGTCAGGTGGCCCCAGCCGCCCGTTGCCTGGTCCACGATCCGCAGCTGGGCCTGCTGTCCGGCGAACTCCGAAACGTCCCAGCCCTTCCAGTTCAGGGCGCCGGAATCGTCCCCGGCGAGGCTGCGGACCACGTTGCCGTCCACCAGCAGCTGGACCTCCAGTTGCTGGCCTGAGCCTGCGGCCCGGTGTCCGCCGCCCACCAGCATGCTCATGAAGTCCCGGGAGAGCGTGAACGACGGCGACGTCATGGTTCCCTGCCTGTCGTCGCCCGGTGCGCCGCCGGTATCAAACGTGTTGATCCGCTTGGCGCCGATATAGAAGTCACCGCCGGACGTGGCGGGCTGGAAGGAAGGTGCCAGATCGGCGGTACCGGTCCAGCCGGCGTCGGCCATTGACGTTCCGTCCGGAACCTCGAACCCGTTGAACAGGAGGTCTCCGGCCGGCGGGGTGTTGTCCAGCTTGTCCGAGACGCGGGGATGCTGGCCGCCGCCCACCAGGAAGTTCAGGTAGTCGCTGCTGACCGTGAACTGCGGGGATTCCGCGGTGCCCAGGGGCCAGTCGCCGTCGTTGAACGAGTTGATCAGGCCCGCACCGGCAAAGCCGCTCACCGTGTTTTGTCCGGGCAGCGATCCGGTGGCCGGAGTATCTCCGAACGGGCCGTTCTTCCAGTTTCCCGGTTCGTTGGCCACAGTCCAGCCGTCGTAGGTACCGTTGTTGAAACCGGCCAGCGGGGTTCCGGCGGGCAGGGTATCGCTGGCTTTGGTGGTCTCGGACGTGAAGGTGGTGCCGTCGAAGTCGCCAACAAAGTACTGCCCGGCCGATCCGCCCGCAACGCCGCCGGGGTTGATGTTGACCACCATGACCCACTTGACGTTGGCGGGGTCGCCGTCAACAGCCAGCGGGAAGAGGTCAGGGCACTCCCAAAGCCCGCCCGTGGCGTTGGCAGGTCCGAACTCGCTTAGGAGTGTCCAGTCCTTGAGGTTCCCGGATTTGTACAGCACGACCTTGTGGTCGGTGGCCTCGACAGCTGCCATCACCCAGTAGCCGCCGCCATCCGGTGTGCTGTACCAAAAGACCTTGGGGTCACGGAAGTTTGCCGAGTTCCGGTTCAGCACGGGGTTGGCGTCGTACTTCGTCCAGGTCTGGCCGTCGTCCAGGCTGTAGGCCAGCGACTGCGCCTGGAGGCCCTGATAGGGAGAGCCCGGCTTGTAGGCGCTGGTGTAGACAGCCACCAGCGGCGGGTTTTCCGCGGTTCCGAACCCGGAGGTGTTGTCCTTGTCCACCACCACGCTGCCGGAGAAGATGTCCTGCTGGTCATCGGTGGCGATGGCCAACGGCTGCTCCGTCCAGTGCGTCAGGTCCTTGGAGGTGGCATGCCCCCAGGACATGTTTCCCCACGCGTTGCCTGAGGGGTTGTGCTGGTAATACAGGTGGTAGACGCCCTTGTGGAAGACCATTCCGTTGGGATCGTTCATCCAGTTCTGCTTCGGCGAGTAGTGGAAGGCCGGCCGGAACTGTTCCCCGCCGAGGGGCGTTCCGGAACCGGCGTCGGCCTCGGACACGGTTCGTGCCGCTGGTGCCTGGGTTTCCGCGGAAGCCTGCGCTGCCGTGCCCCAGGCGGGGCCTGATCCGGCGAGTATTGCGGTGAGGCTGAGGCCAGCCAGGGTGAGTGCCGAACATGTACGGACTGTCCGGGATGTGTTGATCTGCATGGATAGGGGTTGCCCTTCATCGCGCGTGCCTAGTGAATAGACAACGTTGTCAGTGACAGGAACGGTATGGGATGTCCACAAGACAAGTCAACGGTCTCAAACAGTCATGTCCCGGTCTTGAAGCGGTCCGGTGCCGGCCCCTGCAATAATCGGAACCAATGTGTGTCCGGGCGCAGCGAAGCCCGGCGCGCAAGCAACAACGTGCAAAGCATCAATGTAAGTTCGGGCCCATCACACCAGGCGAGGCGGACATCCATGAAGGCTCCAGACCAGCAGTACACGCAGTTCTCCGAAATGCCGGGTTCCCCCGGCAGCGGCGGGGCGGCAGGTCTCGGGCCCGTGGATCAGCACCTCCTGCAGCGCCTCGCGGACGCGCACGGAGTTGGCACCTCGTTCCATGGCTGGGACGGACTGCCGCACAGCGTCGCCCCGGCCACCCTGATCAAGGTCCTGGCGGCGCTCGGAGTCCCGGCGCATTCCGATGAGCTGATCGAAGCTGCCCTGGCCGAGGCGGAACTGGCGCCGTGGCGGCGGATGCTGCCGCCCGCCGTCGTGGTCCAACAAGGCGAAACCGCGCTGGTCCCCGTCCACGTCCGGGACGGCGCCACTGCCCGCCTGCATGTGGAGCTGGAAGCGGGAGCCGGCGAGCCCGTGGACGCCGTCCAGCAGGACATCTGGGTGCCGCCGCAGGACGTGGACGGAATCGCCACCGGGCGCGCCACGTTCGCCGTGCCGGAGGGGCTGCCGCTGGGCTGGCACACGTTGCATGCCGAGTCCGACGGCGTCACCGCCCAGGGTGCGCTGGTGGTGGTTCCGGCGCGGCTCACCACCGCCGCGCCGCTGCTGCAGCGCCGCGGCTGGGGCCTGGCCACGCAGCTGTATTCGGTGCGGTCCAAGCGGTCCTGGGGGATCGGCGACTTCGCGGACCTGGCCGATCTGGCCACCCTCAGCGGTGCGCGCGGCGCGGACTACGTGCTGGTCAACCCGCTGCACGCCGCGGAGCCAGTCCCGCCGGTCCAGCCGTCACCGTACTCGCCATCCACGCGCCGGTTCTTCAACCCGCTTTACATCCGGGTGGAGGCCATCCCCGAGATTGCCTACCTGAAACCGCGCAGGCGGGCCACGGTGGACCGGCTCCAGGAACAGGTCCACGGCCTGAACAGGGACGCCGAAAAGCTGGACCGCAACGCCGTCTACGCGGCCAAGCTCCAAGCTCTGGAACTGCTGTACCACGCCCGCCGCGCACCGGCACGGCAGGCCGCGTTCGACGAATTCTGCCGGATCTCGGGTTCCGGCCTGGACGACTTCGCGCTGTGGTCAGCCATCCGCGAGGACCTGGCGCCGGAGGATCCGCTGTGGGCCGACCCGGACTGCGCCCTGGGGTCGCCCGAAGCCGAATCACTGCGGGAAAAGCTGGCGGACCGGATCGGCTTCCACCGCTGGCTGCAGTGGATCTGCGACGAGCAGCTGGAGAACGCGCAACAGGCGGCACGCCGCGCCGGGATGCGGCTCGGCGTGGTCCACGACCTCGCCGTCGGCGTTGACCTGAGCAGCGCCGACGCCTGGACTTTGCGCGGTGTCCTCGCCCCTGGAGTCAGCGTGGGCGCGCCGCCGGATATGTACAACCAGCTCGGCCAGGACTGGAACCAGCCGCCCTGGCATCCCACCCGGCTGGCCGAGGCCGGCTACGCACCCTTCCGCAACATGCTTTCCACGGTGCTTCGGCACGCGGGCGGCATCCGCGTGGACCACGTGCTGGGCCTGTTCAGGCTGTGGTGGGTCCCGGCCGGCAACTCGCCGCGGGACGGCGCCTACGTCAGGTACGACCACGACGCCCTGATCGGCATCCTCGCCCTGGAAGCCCAGCGCGCCGGCGCCGTGGTGATTGGAGAGGACCTCGGCACCTTCGAGCCATGGGTGCGAGACTACCTTGCCGCGCGCGGCATCCTGGGGACGTCCATCCTCTGGTTTGAGAACGACGGCGACTCGCCGCTTCCGCCGGAAAGGTACCGCACGCAGGCCCTCGCCAGCGTCAATACGCACGACCTGCCGCCCACCGCCGGCTACCTGGCCGGAAACCATGTGGCGCTGCGCAGCAGGCTGGGCCTGCTGGAACGCTCCGAGTCGGAGGAGTTGGCGGAGCACACGGCCACGCTGGAAAAGATGATGGGACTGCTGCGCGAACGCGGCCTGCTGCCCGAGGGTACTGAAACCGCGGACAGCCAAAGCGAAGAGCGCACCATTGTGGCGCTGCACCGCCTGCTGGCCCAGTCGCCGTCGGTCCTGCTCGGGGTGGCACTGGTGGATGCAGTGGGGGAGCGGCGAGTGCAGAACCAGCCCGGCACCACCGAGGCGCTGTACCCGAACTGGCAGGTCCCGCTGGGCGGTCCGGACGGAAAACCGGTGTTCATCGACGACCTGCCCGCCAACGCCCGGTTCAACGCATTGCTGGCTGCAGTCTCGGAGGCGCTGTCATGACCGACGGACCCGTACTGGTAGTGGGCGGCACCGGAATGCTGGGCAGCCAGGTTGCCTCGGAGCTGATCAAGCGCGGAAAGCAGGTGCGGGCGCTGGTCCGTCCTGGCTCCGATGCGTCCCGGCTCGAAGCCGCCGGAGTGGAGATCGCCCGGGGCGACATGATGGACGCCTGGTCGCTGTTGCGGGCAATGGAGGGCGCCGACGCCGTGATCACCTCGGCGGCCGGTTACACCAGGCACCGCAAGGGCGATACCCCCAAAACCGACACCGTGGGAAACACCAACCTGGTCGAGGCTGCGAGCCGCTCGGGCGTGCGCCGGTTTGTCCTCACCAGCATCCTCACGTGCGACCAGACCCCGCAGGTTCCGCACTTCTGGCACAAGAAGCTGACCGAAGACCGGCTTGAGGAACTGGGCGCGCCGTTCGTGGCCCTCCGTCCCGGCGCGTTCCTGGACCAGGTCACGCGGTTCGGCGGCGATCCTTTCAGGAAAGGCCGACTCAGGTGGATGGGTTCGCCCGGGATCCCGTTGACCTTTGTACTCACGGCCGACCTCGCCGGCTACCTGGCAGAGGCGGTTGACCTTCCGGATCTCGAAGGCCGGCGCATCGACATCGGCTGGGACCGGCCCGTGGGCATGCAGGACGTCGCCGACATCGCCGGGCGGCTCACCGGCAAGACGCTTACCGTCCGTACCGTCCCCGCCGGCATTCTGCGCGCGGCGGGAACGGTGCTGGCGCCGGTCAGCCCCATGGCCAAGGACCTCTCCGCCATGATCGCGTGGTTCCAGACCGGCCGCTATGTCGCAGACACCACCCTCCAGCGGCAGTTCTTCGGCGAGCCGCCCACTCCCGAGCTCGCCATCCGGCGGTTTGTCACGGGCCTGGGGCAGCCGATCAAGGGCTGACGCCCGCCCGACGTTTGCCTCCCCACCAAGCAACGCGAGGTCACTCCCTGCCCTTCCGGAGACTCATATTGGGCAAGAAGTGACCCCGCGTTGCTCAATGTAGGGGTGCTAGCCCGCCGTGAGCAGGTGGGTGACGTGGTCGTACCGGAAGGTGACCGGGCCGCCGTCGTGCTTGTAGGAGATGTTCCCGCCCGTCGCCGAGCCGCCGGCCCCGTAGCTTTCGTTCCAATCGCGGTCCAGCGCGGCTTTGAATTCATAGGTTCCGGCTGGCAGCGTGACGGACAGCTTCCACACCAGCGTGTCCGGGTCCAGCGTCAGCTGTGCCTGGTCGCAGGCGGGAGCCCAGTCGCCGGCGCAGCCGAGGAGCGCGTTGAGGGTTCCGGCCACGGCCACGGCCTGCGGCTGCTGTGAGGCGTAGACCGCGCTGACCACGTGCGTGCTGTTGTCGTAACGGAACGTGACCGCGCCGCCGGGGTGGTCCAGGGTGATGTTGCTTCCGCCCAGGACTCCATCGGCCCCGTAGCTGACGTCCCAGGTGCCATTGAGTGCAGCCTTGTATTCGTACTGGCCAGGGTCCAGGGTAACCGTCAGCCGCCAGATCCTGTCCGCCGGATCCAGGGTCATCGAAGCCGCCGGGCAGGCTTGATCCCAGTCCTTCGGGCAGCCAATCTGCGAGTTGAATGATCCCGCAACGGTCACCGAGTCGGGCTGCGGCGCTTCGCCCACGAACACTGTCCGCGGTTCAGTGACCACGGTGAAGCCGGGGCCCGCCATTGTTCCGCGGTACTGGATCCGTTGGCCGTCCGCGAGGCCGGAAATGTCATCCGTAACCGAGTACACCGGCGAGGAATCATCGGAGCCCACGGCCGTCCACTCGCCACCGTCTACGCTGCGTTCGAAGAACACCACATGGGTGGCCTTTTCCGGATCTGCCGTGGCGCTGAGCTCGACTGTCCCTTTCAGGTAGCTGCCCTCGACCGGCTTCTGAATGGTCAGGATCGGTGCCGGAACCGCGGCTGCCTTGGACGCGCTGGTGGCAGTGTGGCCGCCGTTGTCCAGGACGGTGGCCCGGTATTCGACGGCGGTACCGGCATCCAAAGCCGCGACGTCGTGGAACACCTGGTAGGGGGCGGTGTCGTCGGTACCGATCGGTGCCCAGCTACCGCCGGCTGTTTTCGCCTCGAAGGTGACCTCGTAGAACGAAGCACCGCCGACGTCGGCCGTTACCTTGATCCGGCCGTTGTCCGCGGGGGCCGCGGCAGGTGCCTGGAGTGCGACGGCGGGAGCCGCCTTGGAGTGCGGGATGCGGCCCGATGACTCGTAGACCACGGCGGACAGCGGCGGTACGGTGACCGTCAGCGTCCCGTCCGCCGAGGTTTTGGCCTCCTCGGCGCCGTCGCCGTAAATCCGGGTGTAGGTGCGCTTGTCGATGTAGGTGGGCACGTCCGCCGTCTGCGGCTGCTCGCTGTTGTTCAGTGCAACGACGTATTCGCGCTGGTCTTCGGCGTCCGTGCGGGAGAAGGCATAGATCCCGGGACCGTCGGAGGCGTAGCGGTGCTGGTGGGCGCCGTCGCGCAGGGCTGGGTGTTCCTTGGTCAGGGCGGCGAGTTGGCTGATCTTGGAGTACAGCGGGTGGCCGGCGTTGAAGTTGTCGGTGGCGTGCGTGGCGTCGGTTCCCAGCAGGTCGTCGTCGAGGTACTCCGGAACCTGGCTGCCGAAGAGCGTCTGGCGGGCATCCTGGTCCCCGCCGGGGCCGGTGAAGCCCTGCTCGTCACCGTAGTAGATCACCGGGTTGCCGCGGGAGAAATACATCAGTTCGTGGGCCAGTTGGTCGCGGGCCACCTGTTCGGTGTCGGTGGATCCGGGGTTGTCGGCTGCGATGAAGCTGCCGATGCGGCCCATGTCGTGGTTGCCCAGGAAGGTGGGCAATTGGTAGGCGTTGGAGTCGGCGTCGGTGTACCAGTCGTCGCCGGCGAAGAAGGTCTCCAGGGAGCGGGTGGCCTGGCCCTTGGAAGCGAAGCTGCGGGCGGCGTCCTGGAAGGGGAAGTCCAGCACGGCCTGCATCTGGTTGCGGGTGGTGAACTGCGAGGTGAATGGCTTGGAGGTGTCGAAGACTTCGCCGAACATAAAGAATTCGTCCTTCCCCTGCGCCTTGGCGTAGCTGAGGACCTCGGGCCCGAATTCCTGCCAGAACTCGTTGTTGACGTGCTTCATGGTGTCGATCCGGAAGCCGTCCACTCCGAAATCGCCGATCCAGGCCTTGTAGATCTCCTCCATGCCGCTGACCACTTTGGGGTGCTCGGTGAAGAGATCATCCAGGCCGAAGAAGTCGCCGTAGTAGGAGTCCTCGCCCTGGAAGGTGGTGTCGCCACGGTTGTGGTAGAGCGTGGGATCGTTCAGCCAGTTGGGGACTTTCAGGTTCTGTTCGGCCGCATCCAGGACGGGTGTGTACGGGAAGGACGTTGCTGCGTCGAGTGCCGGGAAAGTATCAGTACCGGCGAAGTCGCGGTCGTCGAACGCCTCACCCGCCGCCGTCTTGTAGGGCTCGGTGTCCTTAGAGACGTAGGGCTGGCGTGCGCCCTCCTTGTAGCCGATCACGTCCGCGGTGTGGTTGGTGATGATGTCGAAGTAGACCTTCATGCCGCGCGAGTGAGCCTCGTCGATGAGGGCTTGGAGTTCGTCGTTGGTGCCCAGGTGGGGATCGATCTGGGTGAAGTCGGTGACCCAGTAGCCGTGGTAGCCGGCCGACTTGTCCTCCGGCTGGACCGCCTTGTTCTTGAAGCTCGGCGTCAGCCAGATGGAGGTGGTACCCAGGCCCTGGATGTAGTCGATCTTGTCCAGCAGGCCAGCCAGGTCTCCGCCGTTGTAGAAGCCTTTTTTGGTTGGATCGAAGCCGGACACCATGGGGTCGGAGCCCAGTCCGCCGTCGTCATTGGCTGCGTCCCCGTTGCTGAAACGGTCCGCCATCACAAAGTAGAAGTTCTCGTCCGTCACCGGGGCGCGGAGTGAGTGAAGGGCCGACGACGACCCCGGCTCCTTGGGGCCGGGCGCCGCTTGCGCAGGGAGCACAGCGGTGGCGGCGGCTACGGCCGCGGCCAGGATGCCGGCAGCAGCGCGGAAAGGGACGGTTCGCAGGAGCGTTGTTCGGCTGGGTGGTGGGCACGTTTGAGTGGCTGGATCGAGGCCTGGGGTGGAGCCTCTGGGGGTGCGGGAGTTCACGTCAGGAGACCTTCCTGGGTTAGCGGCGCTGCTGTACAGGCTTGCCGTGGGCAAGTGAATACTGCTCGGTGTTGGTTGGTTCGGCAGGTTCCTCGAGGGCTGCTCCTGTGAACCAAGTCACAACTGTAAGCGCTTGCACTGAATAAATCCAGTGTTTAGGGAAGGCCTGAAAGCTAGTTCGCGGGCACCAGCGCGGTGGGTGACGGCGTCTTGAGGACCCGAAGAACCGGCCCGGGCAGGCCGGTGGCCGGATCCAGTTCGAAGGTGGCAACGTCCCCCGAACGCTCGTGTGCCACGTGCAGCCACCGGCCAAGGACCAGGTGGTGCCGCGGCCAGTTGCCGCCGCTGGCGATGTCCTTGACCGGCGAGAGATTGGTGCCGTCCGGGCTGACGTGCAGGACGCTGATGAGGTTGGAGCCCCGGACTCCCACATAGGCGTAGGTACCGCCGGGCCCCAGGCAGATCTCCGCGGCGGAATCGTCCGGCAGCGCTCCGCCGGACGTTGCAGGCCCGGCGTTCAGCAGCGTGAACCTGCCGTCTTCACCGGCGGCCACGACAAAGACCTCAATCGAGTATTCCGACACCACAAAGACGCTCCCGCTGGAGTGCTGGACCAGGTGGCGTGGGCCGCTGCCCTCAGGAAGGACAACCTCATGGTCCGGGGTGAGTCCTTGGCCGGGGACGTAGTTCCAGATGCGCAGGGTGTCGTGGCCCAGGTCGGTGGTCATGATCCGGCCGTCCGCGAGCATCAGGCTGGCGTGCGCCCGGCTCTGCCGCGGTTCGTTGGTGCTGGCGTTGGCGGTGTGGCTGTGGCTTTCGCTGTGGTGGGGATCCACCGACGATGCGGCCTGGAACCGACCTGTTATGCCGCCGTCGTGATCCAGTTCGTAGAGCAGCACCTTCCCGTCGCCCCAGCACGCGGCCATGAGGAATCGGCCTCCGGGGTCAACGGCGACGTGGCAGGTCGCAGCGCCGGCAGGCTGCGGCTCGCCGATCGGTTCCAAACCAAACTGTCCCGTGCGCCGGAAGGCGCGGACCATCTGGCGCTGCTCGGCGACGGCGTAGACCACCGGCAAGGTGGGGTGCACTGCAACGAACGACGGCGAATCGGCGTTTACAGCCGTGCCCAGCCATTGCAGCGTGCCATCGTTGCTGGCCGCGATGGCGCCGATGCCGTCTGCCTGGCCGCCGCCGTCGGCTGTGTACGTGCCGGTCCAGATGAGGGTCTGCTGCTGCGCGGAAGTCATGGGGTCCATCCTGCCAACATTTGGCTTCTGCGGCTGGATTGCGACGTCAGTTAGCATGGGAGTTCCAGTCAAGGCAGAAGGAGGTGAGTGAGATTACCGCTTCATCAGTTTCGGGTACTCCATCACCCTGCCGTTCGGGCCGCCAGGCTTAGATGACGCGCGGAGTGCCCCATCGGCTCACCGAAAGGCGTCCCCATGCCAGCTCCTGAACTATTTTCTGATTCCCTCACGTTTGCCCATGTCGTCTCTGCGCTGCGGGCAGCCGGCTGCGTTTTCGCCGAAGATGAGGCCCAGTTGCTCCTGTCTGAGGCCTCCAGCACCCTTGGACTGCCCGAATGGCTTGATCGCCGCGTTGCCGGCGAACCCCTGGAATACATCCTCGGCTGGGCTGAGTTTTGCGGACTCCGGATAGCGGTGGATCCCGGCGTTTTTGTGCCACGCCGGCGCACCGGGCTCCTCGTCTCCGAAGCGGTGACGCTTCTGCAGGAAGGTCTCACAACGGTTGGTCTCACGACGGAAGTCCTCACCGCTCCGGTCGGCCCGCCGGCCACGGCAGGCACGCCGTGCCTGCCGCAGTCGCCGCCCACCCCGTCACGGGTTGTCGTGGATCTATGCTGCGGTTCAGGGGCGGTTGGGGTCGCGATTGCTTCCCGCGTGCCCGGCGTGGAACTCCACGCCGCGGATATTGACCCGGTTGCAGTTAGCTGTGGACGCCGGAACGTCACTAATGTAGGCGGGCAGATTTATCAGGGCGACCTGTATTTGGCGCTGCCTGCCAAGATCCGCGGGCGTGTTCGGCTCTTGGCCGTGAACGCTCCGTATGTGCCCAGTGGTGCGCTCCAGACCATGCCGCCTGAGGCCAGAAACTACGAGCCGCGCGCCTCGCTCGACGGTGGCGCCGACGGATTGGACCTCCACCGGCGGGTGATTGCGGAGGCCGCGGAATGGCTGGCTTCCGACGGGCATCTTCTGATCGAAACGAGCGAACGGCAGGCGGCCGGAACCGCGGCGATTATGGCTGCCGCGGGATTCGCCGCCCGGACTGTCCACTCGGAGGAACTGGACGGCACGGTAGTCATAGGCCGTGCGCCGCGTCGTACCCCGCGCGCGCCCGGCCACCACCGTTCCTAGGCTTCCTTCCCAGATTTCCGGCGTGGCCCGCGCCGAATGGGGCCTGCCCATGATTCGGTGCCTGTCGTACGGTTGCCGGTCATTTGGCAGGTCGCGGGTCATTTTCGTTTGGGGCTTGCTGGTCCGGGCTCTTGGTGTGTCGGGCCATCATGGCCCCTTCTGTCGGGCGCCGCGCGGCCGCCGGGCACCGCCCGCACCCCGTCAGGCACTGCCCGCCCACCCGCTACGCGTCCAGCCCACCAGGCACCGCCCACCCATCAAGCATCGACCGGTGTCGACCCATCCCGGATCCACTCGTGTTCAGGCATTCCCGTTTGTTGCCGCCCGTGGGTTATTCGCGGGGTGGTGGTGGGGGTTTGAAGTAGTGGTTTTGTTGGGGTTTTTGGGTGGGGTCGATGTGGGGTGGGGGTGTGTACCAGGGGACGCCGTTTTGGGTGGTGATGGTCCATTGTTCT
>NZ_SIHX01000010.1 GCF_004320525.1 Arthrobacter sp. S39 | reverse complement strand
CACGTCGCGCAGGAACTCAACGGACGCCCACGCAAAACGCTCGGCTGGAAAACTCCAGCCGAGCGTTTACGTGATTTACTACTAACCACCTAACCAACAGGTGTTGCAACGACCCCTAGAATCCAAGCAGGAACGGGCCCTTCTGATGTGGTGAGTCAGCTTTGTCTGCTGACCGGGTTGCGGGCTAGACGCCCGACGGCTGGTCGTACTTCTGGCCTTCCGGCTTGGACGGCAGGATCGTCAGAACCAGCACAGCCAGGGCGCCCAGGAAGGGCACCAGCAGGAGGAGAGCCAGCAGGCCGCTGAAGCCGCCGTCGTGCAGGCGACGAACAACGAGCGCCAGGGACGGGACAATCGTGGCCAGGCCCCAGAGGGCGGCCAGAATGCTTCCGGCGCCCAGGGCTGGCGCGCTGTCCAGGCTGGAGGTCGTCGTCGCAGCGGTGATGATGTTCAGGACAATGCTCACGGCAAAGGAAACAAGGGCCCACCACCAGAATTCGCTCCGGCTGGCCCGCCCGGAGAACGTGGCGTACTTCTTGAAGAAGCGCTTGACGGCTGCCGGCAACGGCGCACCGTAGTACGGTGCCCAAAGCGGCGGCTCGCCGCCCTGCAAGGTCTGCTGCGGCGTCTGCTGCTGCGGGTATTGCGGATAGCTCATGGTGTTTCCCCCGAAAATTTTTGAGTGATGAGACGTGCCCATCGTATGGCCCCTCGGGGGTATTTAGCCTTTCAATGGACAAAATTTACTCCGATTGACGCCCGTTCCGCCCTGCAGCTTGCTGCGGCTCCCGCCCTTCGGGCTGATTCATAAGGTTCCTGATGCTTCCCGCGGGAACGGTGAACTCCTGGGCCTGGACGCAGCGAGCGAAGCCGCCGTGGCCTGCAGCTGCGCGGCGGAGGAGGAAAGCCCCAGCGCCCAGACGGCCCCGAGGCCCATGAACGCGGCCGCACCGAGCGCCCGGTAGTCCACGGTGAGGTCCTTGCGGCGCGCAATGGCCCGGGCCAGCAGTCCCCCGAAGATGAGGCTGAGGCCCCAGTTGAGGAAGGACACGGACATCGACATCATCGCCACGAAGCTGACCGCCATGCGGGCGGTGGACGGGACGAGGGCCAGCCGGTTGATGAGTTTGGCTACCGGCGGGGAGGTCGCCACGACGTAACCGGTGAGCACCACCATGGCCATCTGCAGCGTAAACGCCGTCAGGTCCCAAAAGCCGTTCCCGAAGGAATCGGCGACTGACTGGGGTGTTGCACCGATGGCCAGGGCTGCGAGGGCGATGATAACAACGCCGGCCAGGGCGAAGAGGGACTAGCTCTCCATTGAGTACGATCTTGTACCCGACGGACTCTAGTCCTGATCGTCACCCAGCCCGGTATGTCGGGACCGGATGTCGGGGCCGGAAGCCCGTGCGCCCCGGACCTTCGGCCCTGGGGTCAGGCATCAACGAACACCTCTACGGCAACGACGTGCACTTCCGACATTCCGTGCGCCGAACCTGGCCGTTCCAGCAGCACCGGCTGGGTGTGGGTGGACGCCCATTCCCGCGCGTCGGGCCCCAGTACGTCATCGATCCACACCACTGCGTCCCAGTCCGCTTCGCCCGCGAGTTCCATTCGCCTTAGCCACCGGCGCACCGAACGGAGTTTCGGCGTCGGCTCTTCGCTGTCTTCGGCACGCAGCGTCAGCGTCACGCGCAATGGGGCAAATTCCAGTTCCAGCTGCGACTCCAGGCTGGCCGTCTGGTCCGCCGGCCACGTGGACACCCAGGCAATCCGGCCGCACTGTGCCAGCCTTCGGACGAGGGAAACTTTGGCCTCCGGCAGCCACAACCCGGCTTCGTCCCCGCCGTCACCCGGACGGACCACAGGGTTGAGCACGCCATCGATGTCCAGGAGGATGATCGGCCTCAGGGCTGGCATTATGGCCTACAGCCGCGCGTCAGGCCATTGGCTGGGGTCGTAACCATGAAGGCCAGGCACGCGGCGCGGCTCCGGCGCCTTGTCAGAAGGTTCCTTTTGATCCTTACCGCCGCTGCCCGCTGCCTTGCCTGGATCGTCCGCTGCCTTCGCTTCGGCCCTCCGGCGCGCATGCTCAGTGCGTTTACTGTCAGCCATTTGATACTCCGACCACTGAAGGTGGGGGTCCATCTGCCTGAACCACTAAGCCAAACCTAGTCTCCGGAATTCCGGCTGACACGCCTTATCTGCTCAAGATCCGGGCAATTTTGGCTACGCGGGGGCCTGGTCCGGCAGCTACCCGGCAGGCGCCACGACGTCCTCCAGCACGGACCTGTCGAAGAAACGGACCTCGCCCGTCGCCTCGAAGAACACCGGCACAACTGACGTGCTCGGGTCCTTGGACGTTTCGTAGATGTCTGGCGCGCTCCCGTGCTTCCGTGCAATTGTTCCAACCAGCTCGGTACCGCGAACCCGGACGGTTCGATATTTGTAGCTCACGTTGACCCCTTCGTCGACTAGGTCAAACCTTACTCCTGGGACGGGTGCGGCCGACCGAACCCATACTGTGTAACCCTTGATGCATGGATCTGGAGGTTTCGACGGCGCTCACCATACCCGCGTCGGAACTTGGCTGGCGGTTTTCACGGTCGTCCGGACCGGGCGGGCAACACGTCAACACCTCGGACAGCCGCGTCGAGCTCTTCTGGGATGTGGGTGGCTCGGCGGCGCTTTCGGACGGCCAACGGCTGATGCTCCTCACGCGCCTGGAACGCCGCCTCATCGCGGGGGTTATCACCGTGACTGCTTCCGAGCAGCGCTCGCAGCTGCGCAATCGCGAGATCGCCCTGGCCAAGCTCGCCGACCTCGTGGCCGAGGGTCTTGCTCCCGAGGCTCCCCGCCGCCGGGCGACCAAACCCACCCGGGGCTCGAACCGCCGGCGCCTCGCCGCCAAGCAGCAGCGCGCCGTGACGAAACAGCACAGAAAACGGCCTTCCGCCGAGTAGTGCACTCGGCGGTGCCAGCCTTTGGGTCTATCAGGTCGCGTCGGACTGCAGGTTCTGTGCTACGACCGCCAAGGTGCGGGCGAGTTCGTCGGTCGGGCTGAATTCCACCAGCTCCGTTCCGGGAGCAAGCTCATCAGTATGGCCGGGAGCCGTGTAGTAGGCCTCGCCCGCTTCGACGACCTCGTCTCCGGCGGGCGTATGCATGATCAGCCGGCCCCGTACGACGTATCCCCAGTGGTGGCTCTGGCACAGGTCATCCGGCAAGCCCTGGTAGAACGGGGTGAAGTCGCCTCCGTCTTCGAACTTTTCGAAAGCGATGGTGTAGCCGTCGGCCTCCCGGTATCGGCCCTCATAGCCGGTCATCCGCTCCACGCGGGCAGTCTCGTCATCTTTTGATAGCTTTGCCATCGTCCTGTTCCTTCCTTGTTCGTTGCGCGGGTTACGCCCGCGCCGTGGTTTCCGCTGCAGCAATGAGCCGCCGCAGACCTGCCCTGCTTGCCCGCGCCCACCCACGCGCGGCAAGTGACCGCAGGACGGGAATGCCAAACATTGCCAACAGTCCGGGCAGCGCGGTCGCGCGGACCAGCCGCCATGTGTAGGTGACGTGGCTCTGGGTTCCGTCCGGCCGAATTTCGTAGCGGTGCACCAGGAGCCAGTCCGCCGGTGTCCGGTTCTTCTTGGACTCCAGTGCTGACTCCGTGACCCACTCGAATTTTGAGGGTCGAACGGCTTCTGTAACCACGGAGGAGTCCCGGAACCGGTGTATGGCGTCCTCGGCCGTGGAGGTGAACTCCGTCCCAGCCGCGGCCTGCCCTCGAGGGGCTTCCATGGACAACAGAGTTGTCGCCACAGCGCCGCCCCAGCCGGGATGGCCGGGCAAGTCAGCGAGGACGTCGAAAACCGCCCGCGCCGGGGCGGTGCTGTGTTCGCGGACCGTCACGGTCACCTCGCGCCTCAGGACGTTGGCTGCTGTTCGTTGCTGCCTCATTCCGCACCTCCTGGCATGTCTTGCGGACACTCCAAGGATGCGTTGCGGTCGTTAGGAAAGGATGGGGAGAATCCCCTATTTGTGGTCCTGTTCCACGAAGGAGTTGCGCAGGGCGAAAGCTGCGGCTTCACCACGGCTGCGCACCTGCAGCTTGGCCAGGATGCTGCTCACATGATGCTCGGCCGTCTTGCCGCTGATGAAAAGACGGTCCGCGATTTCGGCATTCGTCATGGCCTCGGCAAGCAGCGCGAGTACTTCGCGTTCCCGCCGCGACAGCAGGCCGAGTGCCTTTGGCCCCGTGCGGGCGGGGCCGCCCAGGGCGCGGAGGAGCGAAGCGGCTTTGTCGGCCAGGCCGCTGGCACCCGTTTCGTCGAACGCCGCCACGGCCACGCCGGCCTCGTGCACGGCCACCTCACGATCCGAATCACGCAAGGCTTCGGCCAGTGCGAGTCGCGCCCTGGCGGCCTCCAGCGGCATGTTCAGCTCGCCGAATATCGCGATCGCTGCGTCGAGCCGCGCCTGCGCCGATGCAGTATTGCCGACGGCGGCCGCGACGCGACCGGCCGTCAGGTGTGATGACGCAATTGCGCGAGGCCAGCGTGTGGCGGCGGCGACGCCGTCCAGGCGCCCTGCCGTTGCCAGGGCCTGGTCCGGCACGCCTTGTTCCAGCTCGACCTCGGCAAGCAGTGCGAGCAGCGGAACGATGAGCAGCCCCTCACCCACCTGACGGATCCGCCGGTGCAGCAGCGCCGCGGCCACAGCTGTGTCTCCGGCCGCCAGGCGGACCGCAGCCGACGCCCGCAGCGCATCGGGGCGGTCTTCGAAGCCCGAGAGCAACCGGCCAGCTTCCTCCACACGTCCCTGCAGCAGACGCAGTTCCGCCAGCTTTGCCGCCGGGTGCACGCACCGGGCACGGTGGCCGCCCTGTTCCAGCTCGCGGAGCGTCCTGCTCAGCCAGCCCTCCGCACCAGGGATATCACCTGAGGCGAGGAATATCTCCGCGCAGCATGTGCCGCAGAATTCCAGTAGTGCAGGGTGCCCCGTACCTTCCATAAAGCGCAGGAGGATCTTGTTCCAATGGCCCAGGCGGGAGGTGTCGCAGGCCTCTTCGCTGGCCCGTGTAACCATGCAGCAGATGTCCCCAAAAACTACCTTGTCGCGAAGTTCGCCGGCAGTTACCACCACCATGGCCTCGTCGACCAGCGTCATTCCCTCCGGTACGTTGCCAGCGGCGATGGTCCCCAGGCCCAGGAGCGCCAGGGCCGTCGCCTCAAGATCCGGATCACCGCAGCTGCGCGCAACTGCCAGCGCGGTCCGGGCGTCTCCGCGTGCCGTCGCCGGGTCAGTGCGCAGCAGCCCACGCGTCACGGCCAGCCATCCGCCATCAACCCCGTCAGGGAGGCGGGATGCGAGGCCCTCCGCCCGGGCAAGCCAACCACGGCTGACTGACGCGTTTCCTAGCGACTCTGCGTACTCGCGCGCAAGCCATAGTGCCGAGCGGCAGGCCCTTGCATCCTGCCCGAGCCGGCGAAAGCCTGCGTAGGCCGCTGTACGCTCAGCAACCGCCCGGTCCACGTCCCGAAGCCACCACATTGCGGTGGCAAGGCCATCGTGGGCCGTTGGATGGTCATGGATTGCGAGCACGGAGTCGAACACATCCGCCGCCGCTGCCCAGTCGGCAGCCGCAAGGAGGCGTTCCCCTTCCGCAAGGCCTGCGGAAACTTCGGCGTCGACCATGAATCCATTCTGCTCCCGCGGTTGCCGCCCTCATAGCGCGCCTGGCAGATTCCTGGGAGGCCGGACCGGCACTGGCGGTCAGGCTCCGAGCACCCGGCCCACCCGAGTGTCACATGTTCGACCAGGCATTCTCGGCGCAGCAGCCGGTCCGTCCAATATCGGCTGCACCACCTTGTCGAAACCCCACAAAATCCCGCGTCCAACAGGGAACTACCGTCGGTTCGGAAGAAAGATCCGCAGCTACGCACCCCAAGGACTATCGATGACGATGCAGCCAGACCTCCAGGCCGGACCCGGCACCATTCTCGAAACCGCCCGTACCCAGGTCCTGGATCAGGGCATCGGCCTGTCCGAAAGCCAGCTCCTGGAAATCCTCCGGCTGCCGGACAGCGACCTGCCCGCAGCCCTGCAGCTCGCCCACGAAGTCCGGCTCAAGCACTGCGGCGAGGACGTCGAGGTGGAGGGCATCATCTCCATCAAGACCGGCGGCTGCCCGGAGGACTGCCATTTCTGCAGCCAGTCAGGCCTGTTCGACTCGCCCGTCCGCGGGGTCTGGCTGGACATCCCCGAACTGGTCAAGGCCGCGAAGGAGACCGCCGCCACGGGAGCCACCGAGTTCTGCATCGTTGCCGCCGTCCGCGGCCCCGACATCAAACTGATGAACCAGATCAAGTTCGCCATCGACCGCATCAACGAAGCAGTGGACATCAACATCGCGTGCTCCCTGGGGATGCTCACCCAGCGCCAGGTGGACCAGCTCGCGGAATGGGGTGTGCACCGCTACAACCACAACCTCGAAACAGCCCGCAGCTACTTCCCGGAGGTCGTCACCACGCACAGCTACGAAGAACGCCTCGACACCTGCAACATGGTCAAGGACGCCGGCATGGAACTGTGCTGCGGCGCCCTGATCGGCATGGGCGAATCCCTGGAACAGCGCGCAGAACTGGCGGCCCAGCTCGCCGCCTTGGAACCGCACGAAGTCCCGCTGAACTTCCTCAACCCACGCCCCGGCACACCGCTGGAAAACCAAGGAATCATGGACGGCAAGGACGCCCTCCGCGCCATCGCCGCGTTCAGGCTGGCCATGCCCCGCACCGTGCTGCGGTACGCCGGCGGCCGGGAACTGACCCTCGGCGACCTCGGCACCCGCGAAGGCCTGATGGGCGGCATCAACGCCGTCATCGTCGGCAACTACCTCACCACCCTGGGCCGGCCGGCCACCGCGGACCTGAACCTCCTGGTCGAACTGAACATGCCCATCAAGGAACTCCAGAAGACGCTATGATCCCCAACCGCTCCCTAACCTCGCAAGTCCCCGCCGGCTCCCAGCCTTCGCAAGCTCTGGCTGGGTCCCTCGCCGGCGTGGGCCCTCGGACAGGGAACCCGGCGGTCGTGGCCCCAGTTTCGACAAGCTCGACCACCGGCACTGCAGTGGGCGCAGCCACCGCTCAGTTCTGCGGACACTGCGGTGGACCGTCCGACGGCGGCGCCGGCCCGGCGTCGGACGCTCACCGCAGCTGCGCCGAACACCTCGCGATGGAACCGCCGCGGTACTGCGCCGACTGCCAGCGCCGGATGAAGGTCCAGGTGACGCCGCTGGGCTGGTCGGCGGAATGTTCCCGCCACGGGGTGTTTGCACCATGAGCGGCGGGGCGCAGCCTGGCCTGATCGGGCGGGACCGGGCACGGTTGTGGCACCCGTACGCGCCCGCGTCCCCGGACCTTCCGCTGTGGGAGGTTGAAGCGGCCGACGGCGTGCGGCTGCGGCTTCGGGGCGAGGACGGCACCCGCCATGAGGTGGTGGATGCGATGTCGTCATGGTGGTCGGTGATCCACGGCTACCGCCACCCGGTACTGGACGCTGCCGCCCAACGGCAGTTGCGGAGTTTCAGCCATGTGATGTTCGGCGGCCTTACACACGCCCCCGCGGTGGAACTTGCCGAGCGGCTGGTGGACATGGCCCCGTCTGCACCCGGGCGGCCCCGTTTGGAGCGGGTGTTCCTTGCGGATTCGGGTTCGGTGGCCGTTGAAGTTGCGCTGAAGCTGGCGGTGCAGTTCCAGACCGCGTCCGGGCACCCGCAGAGGCAGCGGTTCCTGAGCATCCGCGGCGGATACCACGGCGACACGTTCGCAGCGATGGGCGTCTGCGATCCCGTGGACGGGATGCACTCAGCGTTTCCGGGCCTCCTGGCCGGCAATGTCTTTGCGCCGCGTCCGCCGGCAGCGTCGTCAGCCACGCCCGAATCCGTGCAGGCATGGGCAGCCGGCCTGGCGGATATCGCGGCTATGCATTCGGGGGAACTCGCCGCGATCATCGTTGAACCGGTCCTGCAGGGTGCCGGCGGGATGCACGCCTACCCGGCCGAATGCCTGACAGTCCTGAGGCAGGTAGCTGACCGGCACGGGCTGCTGCTCATCTTTGACGAAATCGCGACTGGGTTCGGGCGCACCGGCGAGCTGTTCGCGGCCGATCACGCCGGTGTCATGCCCGACATCATGTGCGGCGGCAAGGCCCTCACCGGCGGGTACCTCACCCTCGCCGCCATGCTCTGCACAGCGGAGGTCGCGGCGACGGTTTCCGGCGGCCAGGCCGGGGCGCTGCTGCACGGCCCCACGTTCATGGGCAACCCGCTGGCATGCGCGGTAGCGAACGCCAGCCTCGGCATCATCGGCGACGGCGCCTGGCGTGCCGATGTGGCGCGGATCGGAGCTGGCCTGCATTCTGGACTCGCCTCCGCCCGTGACCTCGAGGCCGTCCGGGATGTCCGCACCATCGGCGCCGTCGGAGTCATTGAGCTGCACAACGCCGTCGACGTCACGGCGGTGACCGCCGCGGCGATCCGGCACGGTGTCTGGGTCCGGCCATTCCGGAACCTCGTCTACACCATGCCCCCGTACATCAGCACCGCCGCCGACATAGAGCAGATCACCGCGGGCATGACGGCGGCCATCGCCGAAGTCCACGGGCGCGTCCCGGCACTGGCTGGAGGCGCTGCACGGTCCGGAGGAGCGGCATGAGCAACTCCATGACCCAGTGGCTCGAACGGCAGGCCGCCGTCCGGGACCGCCGTGGCCTGGTCCGCCGCCCGCTCCCCCGTGACGCGGACGAACGGTTCATCGACCTGGCCAGCAACGACTACCTGGGCCTCGCGGCGGACCCGCGGCTTGCCGCGGCAGCTGCGGCAGCGGCCTGGCAGTGGGGCGCAGGTGCGACATCCTCCCGCCTGGTGGCCGGAACCACCCGGCTGCATCTGGACCTCGAGCAGGAACTTGCGGCCCTGGCCGGGATGGAAACGTCGCTCGTGTTCTCGTCCGGCTATCTGGCCAACATCGGTGTGATCACGGCGCTCGGCGGACCCGGGACCCTGATTGTCGCGGACGAACACTGCCATGCCTCGATGATCGACGGCTTCCGCCTCAGCCGGTCCCGGACCGAATCGTTCACCCACAACAGCGTGGTGGACGCCGGCCGGTTGCTGGCCGACCGGGCGGAACCCCGCGCGCTGATCGCCGTCGAATCCCTCTACAGCGTCCTGGGCGACGAAGCCCCGCTCGCCGCCCTTCTCGCCCTGGCAACGGAGCACGACGCTGTGCTCCTGATCGACGAGGCGCACAGCCTGGGAGTCACTGGCACCGGGACGTTCCAGGGCCGCGGCTCGGTTGCCGGGACAGCCCTGGCCGGGCATCCGAACGTGGTCGTGACCGCGACGCTGTCCAAGGCGTTGGGCAGCCAGGGCGGCGCGGTCCTGGGGTCACCGTTGCTGCGGGAACACCTCGTCAACCGGGCGCGGGGCTTCATCTTCGACACCGGTCTGGCGCCTGCCTCCGCCGCGGCCGCCCTCGCCGCGGTGCGGATCATCCGGGATGAGCCCTGGCGGGCGGAAGCCGTCCGAACCAACGCTGCGGCGCTGGCCGCCGGGCTCGCCCCGGCCTTGGGGATCCGCGGTGCCGGCGTCGACCGGGCCGCCGTCGACCGGCCCGCCGTCGAGCAAACAGCGGGGGCCGTGCAGTCCATCCCCATGCCGTCCGCCGAATCAGCGCTGGCGGCCGCCGGTGCCGCGCGCGCGGCCGGCGTCCGGGTCGGATGCTTCCGCCCGCCGTCCGTTCCGGACGGGATCTCACGGCTGCGGCTCACCGCCCGCGCCACCCTGACCCCTGCGGAAATAGAAGAGAGCTGCGCAGTGCTGCGCGGCATTTTGGAGGAACCTGCATGAACCTGCCCGGCATCATCCTGGTCACCGGAACGGACACCGGGGTCGGAAAAACCATCACGACGGCGGCCCTCGCTGCCGTCCTGCACGGAACCGGCCGCAGCGTGGCGGTGTACAAACCGTGCCAGTCAGGAGCCGCCGACGGCGACTCCGATACAGCCGAAATTGTCCGGCTCGCCGGCACAGTGACGGCGGAAACCGGGGTGGTCCTGCAGCAGCCCCTGGCACCTGTCGCGGCTGCCGCCGTCGACAGAAAGCAGCTTCCCCCGCTTGCAGCGCACGCCGGGCGGGTCCGCGAGCTAGCGGCGACGCACGACCACGTCCTGGTGGAGGGCGCAGGCGGCCTGCTGGTGGAACTGGATTCCGACGGCGGCACCCTGGCGGACCTCGGAGCCATTCTGGCGGCGGCATTTGTCCTCGTTGCCCGCCCGGGGCTCGGGACCCTGAACCACACCGCACTGACCCTCGAAGCACTGGCTGCCCGGGAACTGCAGGTCCTGGGGCTGGTGCTCGGGAGCTGGCCCGTTAGCCCCGAAAGTGTGCACCACAGCAACCGGCAGGTGCTCGGGTCGCTGCGGGTGCCTTTCCTTGGCGCCCTCCCGGAGCAGGCGGCGGAACTGTCCCCGGCCGATTTCCGGACCGGCGCACCGGCCTGGCTGAACGGCCTGCCCGCATGAACCCGGCGATGACGGCGGCAGCCCCGCTGGCGGAAAGCTCAGGACAGGCGCGCTGCCCGTACCTCGAGGTGCGTAACCCTGACGCGGTCCGTGACGTGCTGCACCGGCCAGCCGACTTCAGCCCCGCGAATGCCCTGGTGGCCGTGACGCCCCTGACAGGACCTGCCTTGCGCGTGCTGCAGCGGGTGCGCTTTGCACTGCCGCCCGTGTTGGCGAGCAACGACACCGACACACACTCCGGGATCCGCAAGGTCGTGGCGGGTTTCTTCACCCCGGCCACCGTGGCAGCCATGGAACCGCGGATCCGGGAACTGGCAAGGGAAGCGGCAGGGGACGCCGCGGACGGTCTCGGTGCTTCCGGCCAGGTGGACCTCGTGCAGGCTGTCGCGGCGTTTCCGCCGGCGGTGGTGATGCTTGAGCTCCTGGGGCTGCCCGTCCGGGACCTTGCTGACCTCAAGCGGTGGGGCCTTGAGTCCATGGAACTGTTCTGGGGCTGGCCGGACGAGGACCGGCAGCTCGAACTGGCCCACAGCGCCGCTGATTTCTACGTCTGGCTGCGGCAGTTCGTAGCGGAATCTGTGGCGGCTCCGGGGCGCAATCTGTTCAAATCCTTGGCCGGACACGGCCTGTCCACGCCGGAACTGTGTTCGCTGGGTTACTTCCTGCTGATCGCCGGCCAGGAAACCACCACCCAGCTGATCAGCACCACCCTGTTCCGCCTCCTGGAGGGTTCCTCGCCTGTCAGCTGGAAGGACGCAGCCACCGAAGCCGGTTCCAGGACCATGGTCCGGCACGTGCTGGCCACCGAATCATCGGTCCCCACCTGGCGCCGGGTAGCCGCCCACGAGACGAAGCTCGGTGACGGCCTGATCCCCGCCGGCACCGAAATCCTCCTCGAACTCAGCGGCAACCGCATCACCGCACCGGCCGGAACAGGTGGCTTCTCGTTGCCGTCGCAGGCCGCCCGGCCGGGCCAAATCACGGGACCTGGCCTGGTGTTTGGGTCGGGCATCCACCGCTGCCTCGGGGCCAAGCTCGCAGAGCTGGAGGCCGCCATCGTTGTCCAGGAAGCCGCCCTTGCCCTGCCGGAAGTGCAGCTGCAGGACTGCCAGCCAGACTGGATCAGGCTCCTGTCCTTCCAGGCACCCCGGACCGTCACCGTAGAAGCCCGTGATTGAGGCGAGCGGACTGATGCGGGAGATTGGCGTCCACGGACGGACTCAGGCCGGGCCGGTGCCCGGCGGACCGTTGAGCAGGGTGGGCACGTACTCGAGCAGCTGGAGCCGGCCGTCGAAGGTCCTGCTGTCCACCATCTCGAGCGCGACGTCCGGATAGCCGTCGTAAATCCGTTCCTTCCCGGTACGGCCAGTGATCACCGGGAAGACCACCAGCCGGAACCTGTCGACGAGCCCAGCAGCCAGCAAGGACCGGCAGAGGCTGAGGCTGCCGAGGGTGCTCACGGTCCCGGTCCCGGTCCGTTTCATCTCCGCCACAGCTTTAACCGCGTCACCGGTGACCAGCGTCGAGTTCGGCCATGCCAGGGGCGCCTGCAGGGTGGAGGAGAAGACCACCTTGGGGACGGCGGCCAGACCGGAAAGGCTGGCCCCCTCATTCTCGGTGAAGCCTGAGCCCTCAGCCGCGGCTTCCTCCGACATGCCGGACATCAGCCGGTAGGTGTTCGCCCCGAGAAGGAAGGTGTAGTCCTTTTCCCCCTCCTGCCCCAGCCAGGCCAGGTATTCCGGACCCTCCAGGCCCCACCACCCGGGCCACCCCTCGGCTGAGGCATAGCCGTCCAGGGAAATGATCAGGTCCACCATCAGAGTTGCTGATGACGCCGCTGCTGTTGTATCGTCCATGACCGTCTCCTCGATGTGATCGACGTCAGTGGCGGCCATGCTAACCCCGGGACGATGGGAGGTTCAAGGGGCCTGCTTTATCTCCAGGACTCCCCTCCGCCGGCGGTCAGTGAGACCATGCAGGCATGGCACCCATACAGCGCATCCGTCCCCAGGGGCTTGTCTCGAGCCCGGCCTTCAGCCACGTCGCCATCGTTCCGCCCGGCGCGACCACCATCTATGTCGGCGGCCAGAACGCCGTCGACGGCGACGGCGCGCTTATCGGAGAGGGAGACGTGGCGGCGCAGTCTGCCCGCGCCCTCGAGAACGCGAGGACCGCGCTCGCCGCGGCTGGCGCCACCCTCGCCGACGTCGTCCACTGGACAGTGCTCTTCGTCGACGGCGCCGACCTCGCCGCGGGCTACGGGGCGATCGCGGCCGAACTCGCATCCGATGAACCGGCCCTGGTCACCGCGGCACGTGTGGCTGGGCTGGGCGTGCCCGGCGCGCTCGTCGAGATCAGCGCAGTAGCCGCAGTGCTGCGGTGAGAGCCGCGCGGGCGCAAGACTTCGGCTACGGTGCCTTGGGCGGGATTTCCTGGATGACCCAGCGGTTGCCGTCCGGATCGCTGAGGTAAGCGAAAGCAAATCCGCCCATGTCCTGGGCTTCGCTGATGGGAGCCCCCCGGCCAAGGAGCACGCTACGTGCCTCGTGCATGTCCGGCACCACCAACTGCAGTCCTTCGAGGCTTCCCGGAACCATGGAGGTCATGCCGGTCCCGATCACAATGGAGCAGGATGAGCCCGGCGGGGTCAGCTGAACGACGCGCATGCCGGGGATGTGTTCGACGTCGTGATCGAGCACGAAGCCGAGTTTGTCGGTGTAGAAGGCTTTGGCCCGGTCCACGTCGGAGACGGGCACTTGGACAACCTCGAGACGGAGTTCCATGACGTCACCCTACGGCACCCAGATGGTTTTGGAGCTGGAACGCATAGGCCGTGGAACCACCCTGAACTGCGGGGCTTCCTAGCCCCCGACCCGGTGGATTGTGAAGGCCGTCAGGAATCCGACCGCCGCTGTGAAGCCGGTGAGGTTGTGGTGCTCTTCAAAGGCCTCCGGAATCATCGTGTCCGCCAGCATGGCCAGAATGCCTCCGGCCGCGATGGCCGTGATGAACGCGATCATTTCGGCCGGAGCATTTTCCAGGGCGGCGTAGCCGACGAGCGACGCCAGCCCGCAGAACACTGCGATTCCTCCCCAGATGCCAAACACGTATTTCCCGCTGCGGCCCGCTTTTTTCATGCCAGCAGTGCTGGACAGGCCTTCGGGGACATTGGAGATGAAAACGGCGGCCAGCATCGCGGGGCTCACGTTTCCGGAAATGACCAGGCCCAATCCCAGGACCACGGACTCAGGAATACCGTCAATCAGGGCTCCGACGGCGATCGCGGTTCCGCTGCCCGGGGATTCCTGTTCGTTCGGCTGTTGCTCTCCCGAACGTTTCCTGTGTTTGGCTCCCGCACGGGCCAGGAGGATGTTTGAGCCAACGAAGATCAACGCGCCGCAGAGAAACCCGGCCACAGTGGGCAGCAACCCGCCACCCTCGACTGCCTCGTCAACCAGTTCAAAAGCCAAGGCAGAAATGAGGACACCCGCGCCGAACGCCATAATGGTCGAAACCATCCGGGGCGGCACCTTCCACAGCCAGGCGATGCCTGAGCCCAGCACCAGCGCGCCGCCGGCAACGGTCCCCCACATCAGTGCCTGCATCCAGACCGGCATGTGATCCCCGCCCTTTCGACCTGTTGACAGTAGTTGGCACCACCGGCAGCTGGAGTGAGGATCGGGGCATGGCTCACCACATCCCTGCAGGAGGAAACGTTTGAGAATACCAAAAGATGATCACTATGCTTACTATTGCCTGGCATGAGGCATGTCCGTGCAGAAAATGTCCCCCTGCGGCACGGGGGCTGATAGCGCCATCACCAGAAGTGGCGGTAGCTTTGGGATTACTTTTCCTTGGAAGCAACCGAGGTATCGGAGGCGCCGCAGGTGCACGGCTTGTCCACGTCATTGGTTCTGATTGCCTTGCTGGCTATCGCTGCGCCCCTCGCGGCCCGCTCCCTTGATCGGGTGGTCAAGGTGCCGATCGTGGTCTTCGAAATTGTCCTCGGAATCATGCTCGGACCCAGCCTGCTGGGGTGGATCCAGCCCGCCGAGTTCACAGATACGCTGGCCCAATTCGGGCTGGCCATGCTCTTCTTCGTTGCCGGCAACGAAATTGATTTCGCAGTCATCCGAGGCCGGCCCGCCAATCGCGCATCTGCCGGCTGGGTCATCTCTTTGGCGGCCGGAATAGGTGCCGGCCTCCTCCTGGCCCCCACACCCGAGGCCGCCGTGATCATCGGCGTTGCCCTGTGCTCCACAGCACTGGGCGCGCTGCTCCCAATCCTTCGCGATGCCGGTGAATCGAAGTCCCCTGTTGGTATCGCGGTCACAGCACTGGGTGCGGCCGGGGAGTTTGGTCCGCTCGTCGCGATCTCGCTGTTCTTCAGTGGCAGGCAGTTGGGACCGGCCACAGCAGTACTCCTCGGGTTTGTTCTGCTGACGGGCCTGGCGATTTATCTCGCCTCGCGCGCACGGCACACACTGCTCCACTCCCACGTCACCAGGACCCTCCACACCAGCGGCCAGTTCGCCGTCCGGTCCATCATGTTCATTCTCACCGCGCTCGTGGTGCTGAGTATGGTGCTGGGACTGGACATGCTGCTGGGTGCATTCGCCGCCGGGGTCCTCTGGAAGGTTGCCATCGCACGGGCTCCCGAAGAGGATCGGACGGTCATCGAGACGAAAATCGACGCCATCGCGTTCGGGTTCCTGGTGCCGGTCTTCTTCATCGACACCGGCGTGGACTTCGACCTGCGCGCGCTGACCTCCAGCCCGGCCACGCTCGCAATGATCCCGCTGTTCCTGCTCCTACTGCTCGTCATCCGCGGGCTTCCGTCGCTGCTCGCCAGTCCTCCCAACTCCACATGGGCCGACAAACGGTCCATCATGTTGTTTGGGGCAACAGGATTGCCGATTATCGTAGCGGTGACAGCCATTGGCCAGGACGAGGGGCTGATCTCCAGCGGGACCGCATCCGCGCTCGTTGGAGCAGGAATGCTCTCGGTACTGCTGTTTCCACTGCTGGCGCTCCGTCAACGTCAACGCAAACCAGCGGGGATCCCAACGCCACACCAGGAACGACCCTAGATGATGCGCGAATCGATTGGCGGAGCTCCGGCCGCAGGGCTATCCCGGTGCTCTCGACAAGCTCGGGCACGCGAGCTGCGCCGTCACCAACCGCCGCGCGTCGGCGTATGCCCCTTCCGGGCGTCGTCGGGCATTGCCATTTCGGCCCGCAGGCCCAGGAGCCGGATGGGACGGCCCGCTTCGATGCCGGCTGCGAGGTCCAGGGCCTGCGCCAGGATTTCGTTCCGGTCGAATGTCTCGGAAATCTTCCTCGCGTGGGTCTTGGTGATGAACGGCGCATACCGGACCTTCAGCGTCAGCCCGACCACGGGCCGTCCTTCCGCCACAACATCCTCAAGGACACGCGCCGCCAGTTCCCTCACGGCGCCGTCCACCTGGGCCGGCTCGGTCAGGTCCCGCTGGAAGGTGGTCTCCCTGCTGTGCCCGCGGGCAACCCACGGGGTGTCGTCCACAACGCTGGCGCCATCACCGCGTCCGAGCTCCGCGTACCAGGGACCCATCCTGGGGCCGAACTCCGGGACCAGGTCCTGGGGGTCGGACGCGGCGAGCTCGGCGACGGTATTGATGCCGAGTTTGGCCAGCCGGCCAGAGACTTTGGTTCCGACGCCCCACAGGTCCTTGGTGGGCCGGCCGCCCATGACTTCGAGCCAGTTCCCGGCGGTGAGACGGAAGACGCCGGCCGGCTTGCCGAAACCGGTGGCGACCTTGGCCCGGACCAGGGTGTCGCCGATGCCCACGCTGCAATGCAGCTGCGTCCGTTCCAGGACATCGGCCTGCACCTGCCGGGCGTAGGCCTCCGGGTTGCCTGTCTCAGTACCGATAAAGGCTTCATCCCAGCCCAGCACCTGCACGGTGGCGCCGGGCTGCGCGCGCAGGGTAGCCATCACCGTGTCAGACGCCGCGAGGTAGGCTTCCTGGTCGACGGGCAGGATCACGGCGTCGGGCACTTTCCGGGCCGCAATGCGCAAGGGCATTCCGGAACCCACACCGAACGCCCTGGCCTCGTAGGATGCCGTGGACACCACGGCCCGTTCCGTGGGGTCGCCCCGGCCGCCGATAATGATCGGCTTGCCCGCAAGCTCGGGCCGCCGGAGCACTTCGACCGCCGCGATGAACTGGTCGAGGTCGACGTGCAGCACCCACCGGATTCCGTTCACGCCACCAGTCTGCCCTAAACATCCATGACAGGCATCGGCTCTCCGCCCCAGCCGGTCAGAGGGCGACGCTTTCGCCGGTGAGGGCATTCCGGACCGATGTCCAGGACTTCAGGACTTCCAGCACTGCGGGGTCGCGCTCGGCAAGGATGGCCTGCCGGTAGGAGTCTTCGAGGAGTCCGTCCACGGACACGCGGGTTCCGGTGGCCGCGCTCTGGATGGCAGCTTCGACCATGGCCAGGCTCATGATGTTCTGGTGGACCCTTCCCATCGGCGTACTCCCCGTGCGGACAGCGGCCACGAAGTCCCGCAGCGACCCGGCGATTTCCTGGCCAGGGTCTTCGCTGTAGCCCGTGTCGGAGGCTACCGAGGATACCGGGCTGTTGTCGCCGTCCCACAGGACCGTTCCGTGCTCGCCGCTGATCCGCCACGCAGCGTTCCATGAGGTTTCCTGGCCCGGACTGCACCAGCTGCCGTTGAACACGAAGCGTTCGCCGCCGGTCATCTCGAAGATGGCTGTGGAGCCCGCATCCCCGCGGTACCAGCTCCAGGCGGGGTTGTACTCCTCACAGAAGACGGAGACGGGATCCGCGTCGAGCAGGAACCGTGCCATGTCGAACTGGTGGACCGCCATGTCCAAGAGCAGGGGGTGGTCCATGGCATCCCGGAATCCGCCAAAATGCGGTGCCTTGAAGAACTCGGCGGAGACGATGCCCACCCTGCCCAGGGAAGAGGACAGACGCTTCGCTTCGAACAGGTGCCTGTTGTAGCGGCGGGACTGGCTGACCATAAACAGCTGGCCGTGGAGTTCCGCGGCGGCCGCGAGCGACAGTCCCTGGGCCACGGTGGACGCCACGGGTTTTTCGCCGAGGACGGGCAGCCCGGCGGCAAGTGCTTCGGTGGTGACCGGATGATGCGCGGCAGGGACGGTGACGTTGATGACCGCCTGGGCGCCGACGTCGGACGCCAGCGCGGCTGTACCGGCGCCCACCGGGAGGTCGGGACGTCCCAGCGCCGCGGCAGCCGCCCGGGCGGCGTCCAGGTCCAGGTCGACGATGCCTGCGAGCTCCACCGCGGCGGACTCTTCGACGGTCCTGAGCCAGGCGCGGCCCATGCCGCCGGCGCCGACGACGACAACGCGAAGCGGAGTGCCGTCGTCGGGGATGGTGGCGAAGGGGGTGCTCACGCGTTGGCTCCCTGGTAGCTCTTGCCGTTGAAGAAGTCACCGGTCTCATAGCGCAGCAGCTCGGGGACGGCGCGTTCCGGGCGGTCGGTGACGGCCCATTCCACTGCGTTGGCGATGACCCGGCGGATGTCCTTGTGGTGGTAGACGGGGTAGTCCTGGTCGCCGGGGCTGAAGAAGAAGATCTTGCCGTGTCCGCGACGGAACGTGCAGCCGGAACGGAAGACTTCGCCGCCGCTGAACGAGCTGATGAACACGAGTTCCTCAGGTGTGGGGATGTCGAAGAATTCGCCGTACATCTCCTGCTCGGGAATTTCGATGGGGTGCGGCACACCCTTGGCGATGGGGTGGGTGGGGTCGACTGTCCATACGAGTTCGCGGTCCTGTTCGGAGCGCCAGCGAAGGGTGCACGAGGTGCCCATAAGCTTCGTGAAGATCTTGGACCAGTGCCCGGAGTGCAGCACGATCAACCCCATGCCGGCAAGGACGTGGCGGTGTACGCGCTCCACGATCGCGTCGTCGACGTCCGCGTGGGACATGTGTCCCCACCAGGTCAGGACGTCAGTGTTGGCGAGTACTTCCTCCGCGAGGCCGTGTTCCGGTTCGTCCAGGGTTGCGGTCCGGACCACGACGGCGGAGCCCAGGTTCTCCTCGATACCCGCCTTGACGGCGCCGTGCATTCCGTCCGGGTACAGGCGGGCGACCAGTTCGTCCCGCTTCTCGTGCCGGTTCTCGCTCCAGACGGTGACGCGGATGGGCTTGCTGTCAGTCATGATTTCTCCTTGTAGGTGTTGTAGGCGGTCTATTTGACCGCGCCGCCGGTGGTGCCGGCGGCGATGTATTTCTGGGCCGCGACCAGCAGGACGATGGCCGGGATGGAGGCGAGTACCGCCGTCGCCATCACTGAACTCCAGTCGTTCACGTAGGCGCCGATGTACTGGAAGATGCCCAGCGTCACGGGCCGGACGGCCTCTGTAGTGGTCAGGGTCAGTGCGAACAGGAAGTCGCTCCAGGCAAACAGGAACGTGAACAGGCCCGCGGTGATCAGGGAGTTCCGGCTCAGCGGGATCACGATCGACCAGAACGCCCGGAGATGGCCCGCGCCGTCCACCCGCGCAGCCTCGATCACGGACGCCGGCATGCCATTCATGAACGCCCGGATGATGAGGATGGCGAACGGGATGCCGTGCGCCGAGTCCGCAAGGATGAGGCCTGGAATGGAGTTAAGCAGGCCAAGGTCGTTGTACGCGGTGTACAGCGCGTTGGCCACCACGATGCCCGGGATCATCTGGCTGATGAGGATGGCGAACAGGACCACGCCTGCGCCCCGGACCTTGAAGTACGCCAGGGCATAGGCCGCGGGGGCTGCGATGGCCAGGCTCAACGCCACACTTCCGAGGGAGATGACCAGGCTGGTGCCAAGGTTGCCGCCCTGTTCGTTAATGGCTGTGGCGTAGCCGGTGAAGTCGGGCTTCAGCGGCAGCCACGAGGTTTCAAGGGTGGCGCCGTTGGGCTGCAGGGATGCATTGACCATCCAGTAGACCGGGAACAGCATGACGGCCAGGAAGAAGATGGCCAATGCCGTGTACGCCCAGTTCTTGCGGCCCGAGGCGGCAACGGCGCTTCGGCTGGCGGGTGCCTTCAGTTGGGTTGTCATGGTTTCCTCACTCGTCCACTGCGCGTCGGCTGGCCCGCAGGTAGAGGACCGCGAACACCAGGGAAATGATCACCAGCACATTGCCCAGGGCCGCGCCTTCGCCGAATTTGAACTCGTTGAAGGACAGGGCGTAGGACTGGGTGGCGATGGTCTGGGTTGAATTCGCGGGCCCGCCGTTGGTGAGGCCCAGGATGATGTCCAGCACCTTGAGCGTGTACACGACGCCGAGCACCAGGACCACGCTGACCACCGGCCGCAGCATGGGCCACGTGATGTGCCGGAACGCCCGCCACCCGGTGGCCCCGTCAAGGGACCCTGCCTCGTACAGCTCGTCCGGGATTTCCTGGAGGCCGCCGTACAGGATGGTCAGGTTGAAGGGAATGCCAATCCAGATATTCACCCCCACCACGGCAATCAGCGCCAGGGAAGTGCTGGTCAGCCACGGGATGCCGGTGTCGATGATGCCGAGGGCGCCGAGGAAGCGGTTCAGGGCGCCGCTGTCCTTGTCCAGGATCCAGCGCCACACGGCACTCGAAACGATCAGCGGCAGGAGCCAGGGCAGCAGAAGCAACGACCGCAGGATTCCGTTGAGCGGGAACTTGCGCTGGAAGAAGATCGCCAGCGCCAGCCCGATGACGAACTGGCCCAGGATGGACCCCAGCGTAAAGAGCGCGGTGTTCAGCAGCGAGGTGGAGAACAACGACGACGACAATACAGTCGCGTAGTTGGCCAACCCCACCCAGGGGGCTTCTCCGGTGAAGAATGTGGACGTGGTGTAGTCCTGGAAGCTCATGACGACGTTCTTGGCTACCGGGTAGCCAAAGAACAGAGCCATGTAGACCACAGCAGGGACCAGGAAGAGCCACTGGAAGATGCGCTCGCGGCGTTGGCGGCTGCGCCGCCTCGGAGATTGCGCTTCAGTCCCTGAAGTGTTCGCGCGTCCGTGCTTCCGGGAGGATTTTCCCGCGGACGGCCCCGCCGCCGTATGTGACAAGTCGGTTGTCATTGACATGGCTGCCTACTGGCCCTGGGCCTGCTTGAGCGCGTCGGCCGGAGAGGCGTTGCCGGTCAGCGCCGTCTGGATGGCGGTGTAGATCTTGGTGGCCTGGCCAGGCCATTCCTCGCCTAGCTGGCCGGTCCGTGCCCGGGCGGTCTTGATCAGCTCGGTGAAGGTGGCGAGCTTGGGGTTCTCGGATGCGAAGGTTTCCGCAAGCGTGGTCTTGGACGGAATGGTGTTGCGGACCTTGGCCATCGCCAGTTGGTTTTCATCGCTGTTCAGGCAGGCAACCACTTCGGCCGCCTTGGCCTGGCGGGTCTTATTGCCGGTCTGCGGGACGGTCCAGACTTCACCGCCGAGCGGGGCCACGGACGTCTGGCCGGCTTCACGGACCGGGATCTTCACAACGCCGTACTGAAGGGCCGGCTGCTTGTCCAGAGATGGAATCTGCCACGGGCCGTTGACCATCATGGCTGCCTTGCCTGCCATGAACTGGTCCTTCACGTCGGCCTGGGTCCAGTTCAGGGCGGAGGAGGAGACCGAACCGTTCTTGACCAAATCCGTCCACAGCTGCAGGGCCTGTTCGGTCTCTTTGGTGTCGATTTTCTTTTCGTCACCGCCGTTTGACCACATGACCGGGAGGAACTGCCACGTCCCTTCGTAGGTGGGGTTGGCGTTGAATGCCAGTCCGTACTGGTCCCCGGACGTGAGCTTGGCGGCTGCTGACTTCAGCTCATCCCAGGTGGTGGGCGGCGTAACGCCGGCTTTAGCCAGGATGTCCTTGTTGTAGAACAGGGCGATGGTGTTGACGGTGGGTGCCAGGCCGTAGACCTTGTCCTTGTAGGTGCCGGCGCTGAGCACGCCGGGAGCAAAGTCGTCTGTGCTGATTTTGAAATCGGCCAAGGGGGCCAGTGCCCCCGTGGCGGCAATTTGCTGCAGGTCGGGGTTGTCCAGCATGAGTACGTCGGGCAGCGTTTTGGAGGAGGACTGCTGGAGCACCTTGGAGATCAGCGATTTGCCCGGAACAGTCTCGCGCTTGATGGTGACGCCCGCTTTGGTGCCGCAGGCGGTGAGGGCGTCGCCGATGAAGGACTTGTCCGGCTCGTTGTTGTAGTAGTCAACCACCGAGATCTCTTTGACGGGCTCAGTGGAGGAAGCCGAATTACCGGCCGCTCCGCAGCCTGAGATGAACAGCGGCAGGCCGACAAGGGCGGCAACGGCCAAGGAGAGCGGACGCGCGGTCCTGTGTGCTGACTTCATTGTCTGTTCCTTTGTTGTGGGTATCGATATGTCGATGCGTATCGACGATGCGGATCGATGACTGGAATCGGGTTTGGATCGGGGGCGCTGGGGGTTCAGCTGCCGCGGGGTGGGCGGAGCGTGCTGGAACGGTGAGTGATGACCGTGGGCACCAACTCCAGGGATTCGGTTGGTCCCTGCGAGTCGGCTTCGAGGAGGTCGCAAATAATCTTTACCGCGCGGCGCGAGACTTCGGCCGGACGGAGGTCGATGGTGGAAAGCGGAATGGGCTGCAGCTCGGCAAGCGTGGGAGAGGCGCTGCCGATCACCGACACGTCTTTGCCCGGAGTCAGGCCGCGGCTGGACAGTACCCGCCGCAGAACGTCCTGAACGGTGCCGTCAGGGGCAATGAACGCCGGCGTTCCGGTGGTTTCGGCCAAGGCCTTGTCCACGGAATCAGCAATGACGTCACGGTCCGTGCCGCCCGGCAGGTGAAGCATTTTGACGCCGATGCTCTCGGCGGCCTGGTTGGTGCCGGACCTAAAGCGTTCCACGTAGTTAACGTGCCGGTCCACTACCTCGCGCTGCCAATCGAGGACGCAGATCACGTCATGCCCTGCCGCGGCGAGGTCCTGGACGCACTGTTTTCCGGCCATTTCAAAGTCGGCATCGATGCAGACCAGGCCGGAAGGATCGTGGGGGATGCCAATCAGGACCACCGGGACCTTGAGGCTCCGGACCACGGGGAGCCGCTCGTCGTCGCCCTCCACCTGCATGAGGATCAGTCCGTCGCAGATCTGCTGGCCGACCACGCGCTGCAGGCCAGCTGCGCCCTCGTCCTCGGTGACCAGCAGGATGTCGTGGTCGTAGCGGCGGGCGGTATTGGCGATCACCGAGACGAATTCCATGATCGAGGCCATGTGCAGCTCGGGTATGAACGGAATGACCAACCCGATGACGCGGGTCCTGCGGCTGGCGAGCGCGCGGGCCCCGGCGTTGGGCTGGTAGGTCAGGTGCTCGATAGCATCCTCGACCTTTTTCCGGGTCTTTTCAGAAATCGGCCGCTTGCCACTCAGGACATAGGACACGGTGCTTTGGGCAACACCGGCGGCCTGGGCAACATCCTTGCTGGTGGGCATTGCTTGGCCTCCTTGTGCTCTCTGCTGGGTGGTCTCTGCGAATCATCGATACGCATCGTCGATGCGTATCGAGGAACAGTATGACATAAGTCACTGGGGCCTTCAAGGCTCTTTTTGTCGTTGAGTTCCGTGAGGGCCGGTCAGTACACGCCTTTGATCACGAAGTAGGAGCCGCGGATCACGCCGGCCAGCTTCGACTTCTGGCGGGCAAACTTGAAACGGGACGCCAGTTCCTCCGGAATCTCCATGCCTTCGGCCAGCTTGAAACCGACCGCCCGCTTCCCGCCGTCGTCGATGCTGTACATGACGTTGACCGACAGCCCGGACTCGAAGAACACATAATCCATCCGCAACCCATCGACTTCAAAGGCAGTCGCCTCGAGCGGGCGGGAGCCGATGACAATCTCGCGCTCCTCCTTGAGGATGCGGTTCACCCGGTCCACCACCTCCGGAACCTCGTTTGCAGGGCTAACGGTGAATTCGTGGTCGTACTTGGTGCGGTAGTAGCGGCCCTCGTTGGCGCGCAACCCGGCAAGCGCCTCGGCGACCGGCGACGACTCCAGGCCGACAGTGGAAACGTCCTTGAAGTCAACAACGTAGGGCATACGTCCTCCTGATCAGATGTGTTGGTCCAACGATAACGTGAGGCCATCCGACCGGATTTTGAACGCAATCCCGGGGGTGAAAAGTCTCTCGCCCGTTCAGGGAATCCGTGAAAAACTCTAAGTGTGAAAATGGGCCCTGACCGTATGGCCGAGCACCTTCAAGGATGGCTGAAGGCGCTGGCCGATGTCGGTGCGGCAGTCAACCGCGGCGTTTCGCTCGGCGAGCTGTTGGACCTGATCGCCAGGACCGCGAGCAAATTGATGTCCTATGAGTTCTGCGCGATCACCATGCCGGACGCGGCGTCGCAAGTCCTGATGATCGAAGGCTCGTACGGCCTCTCCGCCGACTACATCCGGGAAATCAACGCAACGCACCCGATCCGGCTTCATGGCGTTCACACTCCCACGCCGTCGGTCCAGGCATTCACCATGGGAGTCCCCGTGCAGATCGAGGATTTCGGAAACCATCCGGCGATGCTCGTGTGGAGGGATGCGGCAAAAGACCAAGGTTTTAACTCCATGATCTCTGTGCCTCTGAACTCAGCCGATGAAACACTCGGAACTCTCAACTGCTACACCCGTTCAACCCATCACTTCACTAAGGAAGAAGAATCGCGCCTGTTGATGTTGGCAGGCCAGGCCGCCCTGGCTATCACCACCAGCCGCCTGCGCTCCGAACAGGCGGAGCGGATCACGGTCCTCAACGGGCTGAACGAGTCGCTTGAGGAGCAGTACGAACTGCAAAGGCAAACCGAAGCGATCCACGAGCGGTTGACAGCCCTGACGCTCGAAGGAGGCGGGGTCAGGGCCCTTGGCGGAGCCCTGACAGAGATCCTGGATCGTCCCGTCGCCGTGTGCGAGACCAACGGGACCGTCCTCTACAACACCGAAGGTGATGGCGCATCGCTCCCGGTTGCCCTCCTCGCAAACGCCGCTGACCTCCCACTGCCCGATGTTATGTCCGCGGGCAGTGCCGGGTTGCTGGCCGAGGTGAACCTTCCGGATACAACAGGGACCGGGACCTTTGTCCGCGTCCCGGTAATGATCAAGGACAAGGTCATCGCGTGGATCTGGACGAGCGGGACAATCTCCGAGCTCAGACCGCTGGACCGCCAGGCGCTGGAAAGGGCCGCGGCGCCACTGGCTTTGGAGCTCCTCCGGACCCGGACAGCAACCCAGACAGAGTGGCGGGACACTGGCGAGATTCTCTCTGCGCTCCTGTCAGGCAGAGTACACGAAGCCACAGCGCTCCTGGCCGAAGCCGAACGGCTCGGCCACGGCCTGTCACTGCCCCACGCAGTCATCGCAGTCCGGTTTGACCCCCGCACCGAACGTACCCTGCCGCACTGGCTTACCGCCAAGTTCGCACAAGTGGCATGGCAAATTTCACCAAAGCCGCTGCTTGGACCTTACGGTGGGTTCGTTGTTGCCCTCTGGCCGATGGTCCCAACCACGCGGATCGACCAAATGCGTGGCATCGCCGACAAAGTCAGGCGGATCCCTTCAGGACACGGCCAAAGCACGGATGCCGCGTACGTTGCCGTGACGGGACCGGCCACAAACATCGCCGACTATCCGGCAGCTTTTGCAACTGCCCGCGGAGCTGTTGAGCTGGCAGCCCTTCGCAAGAGTCCCCCCGGGACCATTGTGCTGAGCGACCTGGGCTTGACTGGACTCCTGCTTCAGCTCCCGGACGTATCCGCTTTGAACCGCTACGCGGACGACGTGCTTGGGCCGTTGCGATGCTACGACCCAGCCCAAGGCCCTTCGCTCCTGCCGACCCTGTCAGCTCTCCTAAACAATAATCTCAGCGCGGGGAAGACCGCTGAGCAGCTGCATATCCAGGAAGACGCCGTCGTCGAAGCCCGCCGACAGATCGAGGCTCTGCTCGCACTGGACCTTTCACGCGTTGCCGACCTCACACGGATCTCGACGGCCCTCGAAGTCCACGACGTCATCGAAACCAGGCACAGGCAGGGCAATACCAGCGCCTGATACCCCCTTGGCGGAACCAACCGAAGGAGACCGTTCCCAGCAGGGCGTTTCCCAGCCGCGCCACCGTTTTTGTGGATCCCCCCACGAGGTCATGCTCGTCGAGATCGACGCATTGGCGGTTACTGGCTAGCCTCATGCATTCAACATTTTCCGTGATTCGTCTTGCGCACGGGGCCAGTTATCCTCCACACTGGCTACAGATCCGCAGGAATTCTTCCGCCGATCCAGACCGCCGGCACTCTCCGGCCACCGCCCCATCGAACCATGCCGGGCACCCCTCTCGAACCACAGCCTTCAGCCTCCCCCGGATTTCCCGCCCAGGAGCGCGGCTGCCCAGCCTTCAGGCAATTACTCCCCCGAGAAAGAGACCACGATGATCAAGCGCCACTCTGACCTCGTCCTGGAAATCACCGCCTACGACCCCCACACCGTTGAAAATGACCTCAACACCGCCGTGGAAATGGCCCGCGAACACGCCATGCAGGAACGCCGCCACGGAATCCTGGTCACCCAACACGGCTATACCAGCTACACCGTCGCGGTCAGCCGCGACGTCCCCTTCGGCCAGACCCGCGAACGCCGCGAATAGCCCAGTCTCCCGCATAAGCTGCGGTGAATTTCACGCTCTGGCTGCGTTCCGGGAGGGCATGCTGGCGGCTTGCCGGTGCCGGGCGACTGCGTCGGTGTTTCCGCAGCGGGCGCTGCAGTAGCGCTGCCTCCCGGCTTTTGAGTTGTCGATGAACGCCCTGACGCAGGCCGGCCGGGCGCAGGTGCCGATCCGGATCCCGCCGCTCCAGGCGATGAACAGTGCCAGGCCGCCGGCCGTGACTGCCTTGACCCGGGACAGGATGTCGTCCCCCTCGGGGAAGAGATGCAGATGGGGCCGGGAATCGTCATGTGTCGTCAGCGAAATCTTCCCCGCGGAGCGATCAAGGAGCGCGTTGATGGAGCGGCATCGCTCATCAACGGCTTGGGCCGCGAAGGCCGACACCAGTTCGACTGCCCAACCACGCAGGCCCTGCTCCGCGGCAGCGTCCAGCCGCGGTTCCCGAATGCTGAAATCCCGCAGCACAGCCTCCAGGTCGTCTCCTGCCTGCGCGTTTACCAGGGCAGCGGCCAGTTGGGCTCCGACCTGATTTTCATGGCTGTATCCCATACCCAGAGTGTAATGGTTGAATGGCATCAACCCATTACCGGATGCTGGGTTTATGCACGAACATACCTGGCAAGCCGTCTCCCGGCACCCCACATCAACCGGAACTGTCACTTACTCGCGCTGCCCCTGCGGTGCCCACACCATCTTGCTCGAGGACGGCAGCGAGAACCTCCTCGCCGCCGTCGTGGAACGATGAAAGCCCCCATCCGCAGCCATCCTGACTGGGGAATTCCGGCAACCACGGGCCAGAACCGGACACGCCATGTCGCCCGGTGCACGGACGAGGAGTCTCGCGCGCTTGGAGGAACAGGGTTAGCCTGACGGACATGGCTCAGGCAGCTCCGCATGTACGCGCGTGGATCGGGACGATCGTCTTCCTCTTCCTCGCGCCCGGCGTCGTCGCGGGCATGGTCCCGTGGCTCATCTCCGGCTGGCGGTGGCACAGCTGGGGTGGCGCGGCCTGGGTCCTCGTGCCGATCGGCTGGATGGCGATCGCTACCGGGGTGGCTTTCCTCCTGCACGCCTTCGCGCTGTTCGCCATGCACCGCGGCACGCCCGCTCCGGTCGCTCCTACCCAGACTCTCGTCGTAACGGGTGCCTACCGCTTCGTGCGCAATCCGATGTACCTCGCCGTGCTCAGCATCATCCTCGGCCAGGCACTGCTGTTCGGCAGCTGGTTGCTCGTGCTCTACGCCGCGATCACCCTCGCCACCGTCGTCGCGTTCGTGAAAGGCTACGAGGAACCGACCCTCACCAGCACGTACGGCGAGCAGTACCTTAACTACCGGCGCAACGTCCCGGGCTGGTGGCCCCGGCTCACACCGTGGCGGCCGTGACGGTGGGGTCGACACCGCTAAGTCCCCAGGATCGGACACCGGGGTGGAACTGCCTCGGCCCCTACACCCTCGTATAGGGCTGGCAGTAGGATCCGCCGGCTCTTGGATAGTTCGACAAAGGGGGCCAGAACGTCGTCCGCTACTCCTGCCAGCAAGGGCGCACTCGCTGGAGCGTCGCCACCTAAAGCGTTCACGAGATGGAGTTCAGCTACGGCAGTGCAGACACCTCGCGCCAGTTGCATGATGGCCTGGAGTGGACACCCGCTGATCCGTGGCCCTTCCGGAGGAAGAGCCCAAGCCATGGCTCAACGATGGGCGAGGGAATGCGGACGACTTCGAGTTCGGACATGTCGACAAGACGTCTGCCACCAGTCAAGGTGTCCAAAATCCAGAACAGCCCACGGTCCGGGACGACGTCCGTGACCGGCCCGCGATATACCAACATGTTCTCGTGGAACGCCTCGACGGCATCACCCGATCCCAGTTCATAACATGATCCAATAACAACGCGATCACCAATTCCCATGACAATCCTTTCTCCGTAGTAAAGCCTCCCCTCTACAAAGATTGTTTCGCTGCCAGGTTGCCCCAGGGTGTCCTCGACATGATCATTTGCTGACATTTCCCCAGGGGTTCGGGCCGGTACCGACCTCCCACGACGGCGTGATCGGTCTGTCCGGCCTGTTCGGGTGGACGTCCGGCAGGACTATGCCGCTTTTGCGATGTCGGCGAGGCGTTGGTTGAGCCGATCGACTTCAACGGGCACTTCCGTGGCGGCCCATGCCTGGTTTCGTTTGGACTGGCCGACTTTGGAGATAACCCCGGCAGTGGTGAGCCGGTCCAGGGCTGCGTGTAGTCGCTGCCGCCGATCCAGTTCTGCACGTCGCCCTACATGCGGAGTCCGACCACCCGGACCACCAGGCGCACGAATATTTCCGCGCACACTACGCGCGCACGATCGAGACCTTCACGCAGCTCGTGAAGAAGCAACAGGACGACGGCAACTCGCACCCCGACCTCGATCCCACTCGAGTTGCCCGGCAGCTGCACGCCGTTTGAGGCGGTCTGCAGTCGCTAAGGGCCGTGGACGCATCCTTCGACATGGTTGCCGACCTGGAGGATGCATTCCGACGACTGACTGGCCGAGGGGAACTGGAAGCCCGAATGGCCCTCGGGGAGCTGGCAGCACGAGTCTGAACCCGATCGATTCTGCTCAAGTAGAACGAACGCCCCAGCTCTCACCCGTCCAGGCCGGCATGCTCATGGGCTGAGTACCCCTCGTGGCCAAGACAGCAGCACGCCTCGTCAAACCGGACCTTCGACTCCTGCAAGGAGCGGACTGAGGAGACCGCATGGGGTTCTACAGTCGAGTTCAACACTGACTGGCAGGGAAATCGTGCCCAGGTCATGCCGTCAACACAACCATGGGCCAAATGAATGAGTGATGGCCCAAGAAGGACCGCAGTCCCTGGTGAGGGAATGCGGTCCTTCTTGCGCCGGGGCTCCGGACGGGTTCGAACCGTCCTACGTCGTGGGTCACTCCGCCTGCAGGCGACGGAGCAGCACTCCCCCGGAGGCCCACCAACACAGCCGTACTTCACGTCGCCCTTGGCTGGGGACAAACAGTCCAGGCGTTGTGCTCCCGGTCTCTGTGGACGCGGGGTCTCAGGTCAGGAAGGAACGGGAACCCGCAGCCTGGCCGGAACAGGTTTCCGGGCCGGAACGCCGTCGCCGTCCTGGCCGTACAGCCAGTCGTTGTACTGGAAGTCGTTGTCCTTCCGGCTCTTGAACAGCAGGTTCCGCAGTATGCGGGCCAGGCCGGATACGTGCCAGGACTCGCCCCACATACGGGCGGTGCGCTGGACCCGGGCCGTGCGGCCGGCCCGGAGGGTGTTGAACTGCCTGATGGCGTCGTCCCACGCTCCCGGGTTGACGCCGTCGGCCGTGAACACGGTGCCAGTGCTGGCGTCCTGGAGCGCAGCGGCGTCTTCGAGTGCCTGGCAGGCACCCTGGGCGAGGTATTGGAGCATGGGGTGCGCTGCGTCGCCCATCAGCACCATCCTGCCCGCGACCCAGTTCTCGATCGGGTCGCGGTCGTACATGGGCCAGCGCATGCCGGTGCCCAGATTCTTCAGCGCGTCCTGCACCGCCGGGACGCAGTCCTTGTAAGCAGCTTCGAGTTCGTCCAGTCCCCCGTACTGCTCCTCGCCGCGCTCGAAGGACGCGGACTTGAAAACGGCCACGGTGTTCAGCAGCTCGCCCTTGCGCAGCGGGTACTGCACCAGGTGGCAGTCCGGTCCGAGGTAGACGATGACGTCCTCCAGGTCGGCCTTGGGAGTGTTTTCGGTGATCGGTACTGTGCCGCGGTAGGCGACGTAGGCGGAGGAGACGGGCTCGTCGGTGGCCACGAGCGGACGCAGGGTGGACTTGAGTCCATCGGCGCCGATCACCACGTCCGCTTCGTAGTCCACGCCCGCGGCGGTGTGCGCCACGCCGCGGCCGTTCACGGTTTCCACGCTTTCGACCATCACGTCGTTGACCAGTTTGACGCCCGCCGCCTGGCAGCCTTCGAGCAGGACCCGGTGCAGGTCGGAGCGGTGGATCACGACGTACGGTGCGCCGTAGCGTTCGGCGAACTCGCCGCTGAGCGACTGGCGGGTGAGTTCCTCGCCGGTGACGGCGTCGCGGAAGACCAGGTGTTTGGGCTGGACTCCGATTTCCAGCGCCTTTTCCAGCAGCCCCCAACGCTGCAGGACCCGGGACGCGTTGGGGGCCATCTGCAGCCCGGCGCCGACCTCGCCGAATTCGGGGGCCCGCTCCACGAGGGTGACGTTGGCGCCGTTTTCGCGCAGCGCAAGGGCTCCGGCCAGTCCGGCCATCCCCCCTCCGATGACGAGGACATCGGTGGACGTGGCGTGTTCAGACATTGCTGGCTCCTGTTGATGAAGAGGGGATTGAGAGTTTTGACTTGAGTTTCAGGCCGACGGCGGCCAGCAGCACGGCCGCGATGGCGGCTGCACCGGCGAAGGCCAGGAAGTTGGAGTTGACCCCCAGCCCGGCTGCCAGCAGGAGTCCCCCGGCCTGGGGTGCCGCGACGGCGCCGATGCGGCCTGTCCCGAGGGCCCAGCCGAGAGCGGTCCCCCGCAGGTGTCCGGGATAGTGGCTGGCGACGGCCGCGATGATCAGGCACTGTGTGCCGTGCGTTCCGACGCCGGCGAGGACCAGCATGAAGTAGACGACGCCGACGGGCGGTCCAGCCACGAGGACCACGAGCGCTCCTGCCGCGACGGCTGCCGCGGCGATGGCTGTGGGCACCGGACCAAACCGGGTCCCCGCCCAGGCCGTGATGACCGAACCGGCCACCGCGCCCAGGTTGAGGGCCAGGGCGAAGGTCAGGGCGGAGCCGAGGTTGTAGCCGGCCAGCTGCATAAGGTTGGGCAGCCACGTGCCCAGCCCGTACCAGGCGAACAGGGTGGCGATCGTAGCGACGGCGAACAGCACGCTGACGCCCAGGTAGGGGGCACGGAGCAGGGAGGCAAAACCCGCCGGCTCCTGCCCTGCCTTGGTCTTCCCGGCGCTGTCTTTGCGGCCGGCCTTTTCCTGAGCACTGGCGGGGGCCAGTGTCTCGGGCAGGTATTTCAGTCCGAGCGGCACGACGACCAGCAGGGCCAGCACGGCCACCAGGAACATGGATTCCCAGCCGAAGGCGGGGATCAGTTGGATGCCGACCAGGGCGGCGATGGATCCGCCGATCGGCACGCCGGACATCATCAGGGTGGCGATGAGGGACCGCCATTTGGCAGGGACCAGTTCCGCAACGAGGGCGTTTGCCGAGGGCACCAGGCCGCCGAGGCCGATGCCGGCGAGGAGCCGAAGGACGCCGAAGATTGCGGCGTTCGGAGCGAACGCGCAGAGGACGGTGAAGACCGAGAAGACGATGGCGCAGCCGAGGATGGTGCGGCGGCGGCCCCAGGAGTCTGCCATGCGGCCTGCGAAGATCGCCCCGATCATCATGCCGACAAAGGCCATGGATCCGATAGTTCCGGCGGTGGCCTTGCTCAGGCCCCAGCCTGTCTCCGAAATCAGGGAGGACTGGACGGTGCCGTAGACGATCAGGTCGTAGCCGTCGAAGACCACCAGCAGCCAGCAGACCAGGACGGCGGCGGCCGAGGCCTTGGAGAAGCGCGGCCCCGGCCCGTCAGCAGCAGTGGGGACGGGGGACCCTGGTGAGGACCGTTGCGGCGTTGCAGCGGGAAGTGTGTGATTCATCCCACTACTGTCATGGCGGTCGCAGATGAACCACAATACAATTCTGATGTGCAGAATCATCCAGCAACCTCGGCCGCATCGAAATCTCCGCGGAAGGCAGCGCAGAAAATGCCCGCGCAGAAGCGGCCCACGTATTCCATCGAGGCGGTGGACAACGCTTTGCAGCTCCTTCAGCTGCTCCGCGACGGCGGGACGCTGAGGCTCAAGGACGCCGCCGAGGAGCTGGGCGTGGCGCCTTCCACCGCCCACCGCCTGCTGGCGATGCTGGTTTACCGGGGTTTCGCGGTCCAGGATGAAACCCGCCGCTACGTGCCCGGTCCGGCCATGGGCGTCGGGCCCGCCGGACTGAGCTGGACCAGGCTGCTCCGCTCCCTTGCCCAGCCGCACATGGAGCTGCTCTCCGCGCAGCTCAACGAGACGGTGAACCTGATGGTGCGGGTGGGCACCAAAGTCCGTTTCCTGGCCACCGTGGAAGGAAGCAATGTACTGCGGGTGGGCGACCGGCAAGGAACGGTCATGCCGGCCAACCGGACCTCGGGCGGCAAGGCGATGCTGGCCGAACTCGAACCCCAGATGATCGACCAGCTCTTCCGCAGCAACAACGCCGAGATCGGCGGGGACACCATCCCCGACGCAGAGTACCCGGCGTTCGTGCGCGAGCTGGAGTCCATCCGCAGCAACGGCTTCGCGGCCAATTTCGAGGGGACCGAGGAGGGCGTCAGCGCCCTCGGCATGTCGCTGCACAACAGGCACGGGCACGTGGTGGGTGCGCTCAGCGTCGCCACGCCGGCTACCCGGTTCCGCAAAGTGTTCGACGGCGGCCTGGTCGCCGCCCTGCGTGAAACAACCCGCCAGCTGGAGATCGACATCGCGGCCAACCCGGCCGAGCCGGACTGAGCATCCTTTGATCCTGCCACGCTGCCCACCCGCTGGACCCGTCCCTAAATTCTGGCTGCCAGAATATGCTGGGAGTCACACATTTGCGTCCTTAGAGTCGAGCTACGCCAAAAAACTGTCTTGACCTATCGAGGAGGCCCACGTGTCCATCAGCGCCGAGAACACAACGCATGAATCTGTTGCTGCGAGTCATGCGTTGCCGGAGCCGACGCCGGAGGAGGCTGCGCAGCTTGCAGACTTGTACCGGGACTTTGAGGCGGAGAACCTGATTCCGTTGTGGACGGAGATCGGGGATCTGATGCCGATGGTCCCGTCGCCGAAGGCGGTGCCGCATGTGTGGCGGTGGAGTGATTTGTATCCGTTGGCCGCCCGTGCGGGGGATCTGGTGCCGGTGGGGCGGGGCGGGGAGCGCCGGGCGATTGCGTTGGCGAACCCGGGCCTGGCCGGGACCCCGTATGCGACGCCGACGTTGTGGGCCGCGATCCAGTACCTGGGCGCGCATGAGACGGCCCCGGAGCACCGTCATTCGCAGAACGCGTTCCGTTTTGTGGTGGAGGGTGAGGGGGTGTGGACGGTGGTGAACGGGGATCCGGTGGCGATGCGCCGCGGGGATTTCCTGCTCACGCCGGGCTGGAACTTCCACGGTCACCACAACGACACCGACCAGGCCATGGCGTGGATCGACGGGCTGGACATCCCGTTTGTGCATTACGCCGACGCCGGGTTCTTCGAGTTCGGCACCGAACGCGTTACCGATGAGGCCACCCCGGATATTTCCCGGTCCGAGCGGCTCTGGGCCCACCCGGGCCTGCGACCGCTCTCCGGGCTGCAGGACACGGTCAACTCCCCGATCGCGGCGTACCGGTGGGAACACACCGACGCCGCCCTGACCGAGCAGCTGCTCCTGGAGGACGAGGGCCACCCGGCCACGGTGTCCCAGGGCCACGCCGCCGTCCGGTACACGAACCCGACGACCGGCGGGGACGTGATGCCCACCATCCGGGCCGAGTTCCACCGCCTCCGGCCCGGCGCCACCACCCAGTCCTTGCGTGAGGTGGGTTCCAGTGTGTGGCAGGTCTTCGAGGGCACCGGCACCGTCACCCTGAACGGCGAAGCCAAGGCCCTGGCCAAGGGTGACCTGTTCGTTGTGCCGTCCTGGCAGGAATGGTCCGTGACCGCAGACGCTGATGCCCCGACAGGGTTTGATTTGTTCCGTTTCAGTGACGCCCCGATTTTTGAGCGCCTGAGCTTCAACCGCACCTACACCGAAGGACCCAAGAACGCATGAGACTCCTCACCCTCCGCACCCCTGTTGGAACGACGGCGGTCCGCCAGGACGGCGATACCCTGACCGAGATTCCCGGGTTCGCCGACGTCGGGGCGCTCCTGCAGGACCCCGCCTGGGAAACCACGGCTGCGGCGGCCAACGGCGCAACGCACGCCCTCGGGGGCGCGGACCTCGCCCCGGTCGTACCCTCCCCGGGGAAGATCATCTGCGTGGGCCACAACTACCGCAACCACATCAAGGAAATGGGCCGGGACGTCCCGGAATACCCCACCCTGTTCGCCAAGTACACCGAATCCCTGATCGGCCCCAACGATGACCTGGCGTTGCCGCCCGAATCCGGGACCGTGGACTGGGAAGCCGAACTCGCCGTGATCATCGGCAAAACCGGCCGCCGGATCAGTGAAGCGGACGCGGCGGAGCACATCGCCGGGTACGCGGTCCTGAACGACATCAGCATGCGGGATTACCAGTTCCGCACCGTCCAGTGGCTGCAGGGCAAAACCTGGGAGAAGTCCACCCCGTTCGGGCCCGCCCTGGTCACCAAGGACGAATTCACCGCCGGCCTGATGACCTCCGCCGTGGACGGCGAGATCCAGCAGAGCACCCCCACCAACGACGTGGTGTTCACCCCCGAGCTCCTGGTCTCCTACATCTCCACCATCATCACGCTGAACCCGGGCGACGTGATCGCCACCGGCACACCCGGCGGGGTAGGCCACGCCCAGGACCCCAAACGCTACCTGCAGGAAGGCCAGCTCCTTCTCACCACCATCGAAGGCCTGGGCCAGCTGAAGAACCGCGTCATCAAGGAAGCCTGATGGCAGCCCGCACCGACCAAACCACCGACCCGCGCCTGCAGGAAGACCTCCTGCAGGCCCGGCGGGGTACCGCGTTCTTCGCCCGGAAACTCAACGAACTCACCGACGCCGACCTGGACGGGCCCTCGCTACTGCCGGGCTGGACCCGACGCCACATCACCGCGCACATCGGCTACAACGCCCGCGCCATCGCCCGCCTGGTCGAATGGGCCGCCACCGGGATCGAAACACCCATGTACTCCTCCCCCGAAGCACGGAACCAGGAAATCAACTTCGGCGCCACCCTGTCCCCGATCGCGCTGCGGAACCTCTTCGACCACTCCGCGGTGCACCTGTCCGTCGAATGGCGCGACCTGCCCGAAGAGGCCTGGCACCATGAGGTCCGCACCGCACAGGGCCGGACCGTCCCCGCGTCCGAAACCGTCTGGATGCGCACCCGCGAAGTCTGGATCCACGCCATCGACCTCAACAACGGCGCCACCTTCACCGACATCCCCACGCCCGTCCTCGAACGGCTCCTGGCAGACATCACCGGTACCTGGCACACCCGCGGCACCGACACCGGACTCCGGATCAACGCCACCGGCACGGACCTGACGTTCGGCGACACCAACACCGCGGACCCAACGACCATCACCGGCCCCCTGCCCGCCGTCGTCCAATGGGCCACCGGCCGCGGCACCACCGGCGTCACCGCCACCGGCCCCGGCGCTGCGCCAAACCGCATCGTTCCGGCCGCCCCGAAATGGATTTGAGCCGAGGCCGTAAATACAGAGTCGGCTGTCATCTCCGGTTCGATCGCCTTGTCCATCCTCACGATTCCCGCGGCCGGCTACGTCTCCGACGTCACCGGCCGGAAGCGGACTGTGCTGATCTCCTCTGTGGGATGTTCACTCACGCTCTTCGGGTACCTCTGGGCGATTTCGACGGCGGACGTGCTGATGAGTGCGGTCTTCGCCTTCCTCCAATGAGCCTGTTCTTCAGCTGCTACAACGGGGTGTGGACCTCGTTTGCTCGGCGGGCAGCAGCGCCAACGTCAGGAACACGATGGTGGCCAGCGAGCAGCCCACGGCGTAGCCGACCATCACGAAGCTGGTGAAGAATCCGCGCTTACCCACCGGGGAATGTTCAACGGTCAACGTCGAGGCGCCGGCAGATTCGGCGCCCGCGGAGAAGCCCTGGACCACGCGGAGGACAACCAGCAGCACCGGGGCCAGCAGCCCTACCTGGTCGAAGGTCGGCAGAGAGCCGATGGCGAACGACGCCACGCCCATCATCGCCACTGTGGCCAGCATGACCCGCTTGCGGCCGAGGCGGTCACCGAAGTGCCCCATCACCGCCGCGCCGACGGGCCGACGGGCCGGGCAATGTACCCCACGGCAAACGTGGTGAACGAAGCAATCAGGGCCACGGTGGGGTCGCCCGAAGGAAAGAACAGCACGTTGAAGACGAGGACGGCTGCGGCACCGCATTCGAAGAAGTGGTCACCGGATCAGATCGGTGAAAGTGTCCTTTCCACCCGCCACTAAGTGACAGGCAGGCGTGCCGCGGCCACCCACAAAGTGACGGCCGCCACGGCATCTGTATCCACGGTAGAGGTGTGCCCGGGCGCGCAGTGTTCCAATGTGAAACAGCCTCCGAGTTGCCGCCGAGGAATCCGGCAGCATGCCGGCAGGCGCTCCAGAAACCTCAACGCTCCCGCCGACCAGGTAACAGTCCGATAACCCGGCGGTTCATATTGTGAAGTCACCGCCTCCACTCAGGCCCACAGGCCATCACAAGCGGTACCTCACCGATCAGATATGGGAGAAGAAACACCGTGAAAAAGATCAAAACAGAAATCGACAAAGTCCTCGAACAGCTCGTGGCCGACCGGCGCGAAGAGGTCATCCGTTTGCAGACCAGTCAGGCCAGCCGCCTGCGGGAACTTGAAAGCAGGGGACAAACCCGGCTGTCCCAACTGCAGGACAACTTGCCAGGTGAATTGGGAGAGGCCTTCAAAGCCCAGGAGCGTTCGCACGAGGAACAAGCCGAGCAGACCCTCCAACTGACCACCTCACTGAGCAAGGAACTGTCCGCCGCGTCTACCTCGATAGAGCAGACCACGCTGCACCCGGGCGTTGGTGCAGCACTGACCGCCAGTGCGGCTGCCGTCGGCTGGCTTACCCCCTATTACGGGACGCTGCACGGTTCCAACGGCACCGTGTACTGGCAGGGCTACAACCCCGGCACCATAGATGCCTCGGTATATGCCAACGGATCAGGATCGGGCCTGTTCGGTACCGGCGCGGGATCCTTCACGGTCTACATGGACTGGTGGTTCACCTACAGGGCACCGGAGAACCGCAACTACTCCCATTCGGTGTCGGTTCCCTTTAACGGTTTCTACATCGTCCGGGCCGATGACGGGTTCTGGGACTCGAAGGAAGCCCATGCACGAATCGACCTCTCAGCCGTTGGCTACCAATACAACTACAAAGCCACGGGCACCGCCAACGTCCTTGATGTCCGCGATGACAACATCAACGTCAACGATCGGTTCGACGGGTGGCGGAACATCTACTATTCGGACCTGCTGGGAGCCGACCAGGCCTACCTGCGCGTCACGGCCTCCCTCTACGTCTACGCCCGGGGCGGCGGCTCCACCGCCCAGCTGAACTTCAGCGACGGTTCCGCGAACCACCTCGGCGTTCCCTGGGTCTACGTGAACTGATATGTAGGCCTACGGCAGCCACCAGCCGGCCCACAGGAACGGCGGAGCAACAACGTTCTTCCGCCGTTCCTGTTCGCTGTCCAGGACGGTACGGGATGAAGGGCCGCGTCGGGCATGGAGGGCCGCTGAAGCCGTTAAGTGATAGCACGGAAGCGCCATTCCGGGGTCCCGAGCAGACTGAAAGGACAATTTCACCACCGAAGTTACAAAGGATCCGGCAATGACAGACAATATGTGGACTTTGAATCTTTTGGGCTGCTGGCAGTTACGGCGCCTCGGCCAACCGGTGCAGGTCGCGAGCCGGCAACGCCGGCTGATCACCGCACTGGCCATTGTTGGGCCACGACCGCGTACGGCCGTCGCAGGGCTGCTCTGGCCAGACAGCACCGACCGACAGGCGGACGCCAGCCTACGGGTGGCACTGTGGCACGTGGCCCACGAACTCCCGGGCCTGCTGCGGGACGCACAACACCTGCTGGCACTGGACCCATCAGTGGCCGTTGACTTCCACGGCGTGCAGCACTCGCTCACACACGCATACGCGGAGCCCGTCCCGATCGAGGCCTTGCGGACCGGAGAACTGCTGCCGGGATGGTACGAGGACTGGGTCATCAGCGAACAGGAGCGTTTCCGGCACCTGAGGGTCATGGCCTTGGACGCAGCAGCAGAACGGGCCCTCGCCGAAGGCGATGCAGACACGGCCGAAACAGCGGCGCTGGCCGCAGCCAACCTCGAACCCCTGCGCGAGCGCTCGGTGGTTCTGCTGGTTCGGGCTGAACTCGCCGCCGGTAACATCAACGGGGCCCAACGTTCGTATCGCCGATTCCGCAGTCTCTGCCAGGACACGTTTGGCCTTGAGCCCGGTTTCCAGTTAAGCCAGTTGATGCGCTCGGAGCTGCAGGCGCGCGTTTCGGCCCTCGTTCCATCCTGACAATCGGGGCCAGCTGCGCGGGTCCGCGATCAGGGCCGGGGATCGTGCCCGGCGCGCAGGTACGTCAGGACGGCGAGCACCCTCCGGTGGTCCTCCGGCTCAGGATGAAGTCCGAACTTGAGGAAGATGCTGCGGACATGTGCCTCCACGGTACGCTCGCCCATCAGCAGGGCCGACGCTATTCCCGTGTTCGTGCGGCCCTCGGCCATCAACGCCAGTACGTCCTTTTCCCGGCCGGACAGTTCCTGGCTGTAACGGTCTGCGGCCCGTGGCCGGGAGACCATACGAGTGACCAGGTCCGGGTCGATGGCGGTTCCTCCGGTGGCAACCCGCTGCAGTGCGCCCAGGAACTCATCCACGTCCGACACCCGTTCCTTCAGGAGGTACCCCAGGCTGCGGGCGCCGTTGCACAACAGGGCCATGGCGTTGTCCGTTTCGACGTACTGGGAAAGCAGCAAGACACCGGTTTCCGGGTGGTCCCGCCGGATCTGTTCCGCCGCCCGGATGCCCTCAAGGGTGTACGACGGCGGCATCCGGATGTCGACCACCGCCACGTCAGGCCGGTGGGTTACCACCAGGTCAAGCAGGCCCTGAGCTTCGGAAGCCTCCCCGACGACGTGGAGGCCTTCCGAGGCCAGCAGCACCGCCAGTCCACGCCGCAGCAGGGCCGAATCATCCGCGATCACCACACGCAGCGTCACGGCAGGGACCGCTCGGCGTCATTGACGAAAGGCAGTACTGCGGTGATCGTGGTTCCCCGCCCGGGCGGGCTGGTAACAGTCAGGACGCCGCCCAAAGCTTCCGCGCGGTCTGTGAGGCCGAGCAGGCCACCGGCAGGTCCAAACCCGGCCCCGCCGCGCCCGTCGTCGGTAATAGTCAAGAAGAGTTCCTTTGTGGTGCTTGTCAGGGAAATGGCCATGGAAGTGGCCCCCGCATGCTTGAGTGTGTTGGTGACCGCTTCGGCGCAGATGAAATAGGCGGCCAGCTCCACCGTGGGTGGCGGCCGCAGCGGAAGGTCGGCCTTGACTTGGATGGGCAAGGCCGCGCGTTCAGCCAATGCAGTCACGGAAGCGAGGAGACCGCGTTCGCGCAACGACGGCGGGTACACCCCATGTGCCAGCTCCCGCAGCTCGGCCAGGGCCTCATTAAGGTCCTGGCCCGCCTGCTCCACGAGGAAGCGCATGTCATTCGGATCCTGTACCCGCCGTGCTCTCGCCAGCGCCATGGCGACGGCCACCAGCCGCTGCTGGGCGCCGTCGTGCAAATCCCTCTCCAGCTGGCGCCTGCGGTCGTCCCCGGCCGTGACAATGCGTTTCCGGGAGCGGCTGACCTCGATCAGCTGTTTGCGCAGCTGCTCCTCCATATGCTGGTTTTCGAGGGTGAGTGCGGTTGCGCTGCTGAGGGCGGCGAGGAGTTCCGGTTGATCTTTGAGCGTCTCGTCAAAGACCAGCGCGCCGAAGGGCCTGCCACTGCGTTCGAGGACAATCGCAGCCCTGCCTGATGTGCCTGTGGGCAGGGCCTGTCGGCGCCCGTCGTCGTCCAGGAACTGTTCAGCTTCGGCGGACCAACGCCACAGCTGCAGGGTGGGATCGTGAACGGAGCGGCGCAGGACGCGGATCAGCCTGTTGCTTACCGGTGCCGCGCCGATTTCGACCATGACCTCACTGAGGGCGCCCCGGGCAAAGCGGTAGCGCCATAGTCCGAACAACACCGCAAAGGGCACCACCGCCGTCGCGGGATACTGCCACAACAGCGCCGCCGGCGAAAGGGTCCCGGAGAGCTGCACTACCGCCAGGGACACCCAGATGGTTGCAGCGGTCTTCAGGATGACAGCCAGCCATAGTGGCAGGAATGAGGCTCGATAAGCCGGCGTCCCGGAACGCCACCGTGCTACCAGGACAGCCACAACCGCAAGGCCCACGCAGATTTGGAATACCCTTGCCGCGTTGCCGATTCGGTTGGTGATCTCCGCACTGTTCCACACCAGGAACAGGTTCTGCGAGGTTGAGACGTGCCCGAGAATCTGTTCGCGCGGGTCGAAGAAGGCCCACCCGGCAATCGCAATGAATAGCCAGGAGGCAAAGAAGAACGTCACGAACCGTCTCTCCCACGCGCTGCGCAGGACGCCTCCCGGAAAGCACAGTGCCAGCTGCAGCAACGGCGGCTGGTACATCAGGGTCATTGTCACCCCAAGGGTGAAGGCAAGCGGATTGCTGGACAGGCGAAGACCGGCAGTGAGCCACATCCATCCCGACACCACCAGCAGCAACCCCGGATTCCTGTTGGGCCTGGTATGCCATGCAGTGACGCCTGCTGCTACGAAGGCCAGTCCGACGGCGAAGAACAGCAGCAGTTCCGGAACCGAAAACGGCGTCCGGTGGGGATTCTGGCTCCAGCGCAAGACCCCTTGCGCGTTCAGAAACAAGGTGCGGGCGGGGTCAGTCACGGCAGCCGGAGACCAGTCGACATTGACCAGCACCAAAGCCACCAGGGCAGCCGTTGTGGCCAGCACTGTGCAGAGCTGTCTAAAAGTCATACAGGTGGCCAGGCGCGACTGGCGTTATTATCCATGCCCAATCCCAACCATTCGCTTACCCAGCCCCACGGGATAGATCTTCAGCACACGGGGACTCATGCTTGCACCACGGCGTTACTGGAGCGTTACTGGAGCGTCCGTGCGAAGCCCCTTTCGACCGATAACGCCGCTGTAACACCGCCAGCGGTAAACCTTGAACCATGTCGAAGCGTCCGTCGACAAAATTTGATGCCTGTCATACCTGCGGTCCACGCGCCTAGGGCGCCATCACGGCCAAATAGAGGTCAAAGGAGCTTGAAATGTCCGAACGGCTCAACCGGAAGATCGTCATATTGCGCGCCCCTGCCCTGCGCGCCACGCGCGACCCCTTTGACGGGCCGGGTGCCTCGGGGCTTGAATCGGCCGTCCAAAGCATCGCTGAACGGGCTGTGGGGATGACAGTGGAGAGGGACGACAACCCCTCAAGCTCAACTATCAACGCTTTGAGGAACGATCCCACGGTCCTCGGCTTCGCACCAGCGATGCCAATGAAACTCATCGAACCCCTCGATGCAGACGCGGCACCGGCCGCTGCCGTGACGTGGGGCGTCAAGGCCGTGGGCGCAGACACCTCTCCCTTCACGGGCACCGGAGTGACCATCGCGGTGCTGGACACCGGCATCGACGCCGACCATCCCGCCTTCGCCGGCGTCGACCTTGTCACAAAAGATTTCACGGGCGCCGGCAGCGCCGAGGACGACAACGGCCACGGCACGCACTGCGCGGGCACAATCTTCGGCCGCGACCTCGCGGGCCAGCGGATCGGCGTCGCCCGCGGCGTCCAGAAAGCCCTCATAGGCAAGGTCCTCGGAGGCCCGAACGGCGGCAGCAGCGATATTCTCGCCTCGGCAATGCTGTGGGCAGCCGACAACGGCGCCCACGTCATCTCCATGTCCTTGGGCATGGACTTCCCAGGCTGGGTGGACGAGCTGGTCACGGTAAACGGTCTGACGATCCCCGCAGCCACATCGATCGCCCTCGAAGGCTACCGCGCCAACGTCCGGCTTTTCGAACAGCTGGCCAACCTTCTCAACGCCCGCGCCTCAGTCGCCCAGACCACAATCATCGTCGCCGCCGCCGGCAACGAAAGTGAACGCGCCGGCAATCCCGCTTACGAGATCAACGTTGCCCCGCCCGCGGCGGCGTTCGGCATCACATCCGTGGCGGCCTTGGCCGACGGCGCCGGCGGACTCACCGTGGCACCGTTTTCCAATACCATGGCGACCGTGGCCGGTCCCGGCGTCGGTGTTTTCAGCGCCTGGCTCAACGGCGGCACCAAGACCATCAGCGGAACCAGCATGGCGACCCCGCACGTCGCCGGCGTGACAGCACTTTGGGCCGAACGGCTACTTGCGCAGGGACCACTGAGTCCTGTGCTCCTGCAGTCCAAATTGATCGCCTCCGGAACGTTCAAACCACTCAAGGCCGGCACGGATCCCGTGGACGTTGGCGCGGGCTTGATCCAGGCACCAACGAATAACAACTAGGTCAACCTCACGGCGAGGTCCCGAATCACCAACTACACCCCAGCCTCGGCCACCAACGCCATCCTGGAGGCGGCGGATCAAGCCCCTCGACGGGGCGTGGATTCTAGGAAGCCGCCTATCCGACCTTCGAAGGGATGCTGCTTCCCTTGCCCGCGAGGGCATGACGGCGGAGGTCACGGCCATGGCCGCAATACCCCATCGCCAACTGCTGTTCGGGTGGAGGCCCGGCAGGACTATGCCCGCTTTTGCTATGTCGTCCTTCTACGCACTCCTCAGGAGCCTGACCGCAGCCTGCGGTAGCCCCGCTGTGGCGGAAAGCGCACTGGTGACATATCAGAGCACCCCGCACAATGCCGCCACTCCCCTCGTCACCGCAGAGATGAACTTTGGGCCCGACAGGCACTACCGGCCGGCGGCGCGGCTTCCCAATGGATCCGCAGCACCGGCGGGTGCCCGGAGCGATGCACGCAGAAGATCAGTTACCAGCAGCCGGGCCATGGGCCCTACGCCCGTAACTTATTCCGGACAGGACAATCCATGCTTGACCCGCGGATCAAGGACGTGGTGTCCGGGAGCGACCGGGACCGCTATCCCCAGATCGAAAATTTCCATGCGTCGCGCGTGGCCGGACTGCGGAGTGTGCTGGTACAAAAGCTCAATGACATGGCCGTCGGGGTCGGCGATGTAGATCTGCTCAACGTAGTCGTCACGGACGCGCGGCCCACCCACCCGTTCAAGTCCGCGTTCGCGCATCACTGCGAGGAACGGCTCAAACGAATCCACCATGACCGCGAAGTGATGGCAGAGGCCCGTGCGCAGTTCCTCACTACCCCACTCCGGAGCATGGCGGGACAGCCGTCCTGGCTCGGATTCCTGGACTACGTGGACTTCAACATCGCCGTTATGGAAGTACGCTCCGTGGAACACAAAGTCTGTGGGCCGGTGTATCTCCTCGAATCCGAGGACGTTGACGTAGAAATCCCTGGTGCCGGCAATGTTGGAGACAACAAGGCACACATGATGCATGCTCATGGTTCGTGCGGGCAATTCCTGGGCGCGGGACTTGAGGAGCTGGCTTTGGCGCATGGAGGGCCCTTCTGTTCGGCAGCCTCGTCCATGAGGCTGGCGTGGAAATCGAACCTCCAGTATTGGTGCCTCTGCAGAAAAATCGCAGGCTGAACGAACAAACTGGCGGGTATTGGAACGAATGTTCAGGTTCCCTCGGATTCATTGACCGGCGCATCCGGTGCCGGGTTGGATCAGGTCGGCCCGAAAACCTAATTCAGTGACGTGCAGGCCTAGCCACCGTCACCGTTTTGTCGCGAAGGAGCGATATGTACCCGATCTGGTATTCCATGACGATGGTGGTCCTCAGCATCATTGTCCTGTTTTTCATGATTGTGAAACTCAAGATCCACCCCTTCATCACCATGACGGTTGTCGCCGTGGGCCTTGCCCTGGCGATGGGCGTGCCGCTCATCGATCCCAAAACAGGCATTTTCGCCGTGATGGAGCCTGCCATGGGCAAGCAGTTGGGCCATATGGTCCCGCTGATTGCGCTGGGCTGCGTGATTGGCGAAATCATCCGCCGCTCAGGCGGCAGTGAAGTGCTGGGCGAGAAGATGCTCCAACGCATCGGAACCAAACGCGGCCCCCTTGCCATGACCATGTGCGGGCTCCTGGTCGGCAGCACCATCTTCTTCGACACCGCCGTGATCCTGCTGGCGCCCGTGACCATCGCCGTCGCCCGCCAGTCCCGGAAGTCCATTATCTTCTTCGCCATCCCGATGGCGATCGCCGTCCTTGGCATGCACTCCATCATCCCGCCGCACCCGGGGGCTGTAGCCATCGCCACTGCCCTGAACGTGAACTTCGGGCTCCTGATCATGTACGGGATGCTCGCGATGCTGCCCGGCGCGGGCATCGCCTTCCTGTATTCACAGTGGGTGGCCCGGAAACTGACCGCCAACGGCACCATTGATCTTGACGCGGAGTACGACGGCGGCACCTCCACCGAGGTTACGACGCCGGCGCCCGCAGGCGGTCCCGCGGCCGGGGAGCCCGCAGGCAGCGGTCCAGTTTCCACCGCAGTGGCGACTGCACCTGCCCGGTCGAACACTTTGACCGCCCTGGAAGGGCACGAGCGTCCCGGCGTCGGAAAACTGCTGTTCGTCCTGTTGCTGCCCATTGTGCTGATCCTCATCCAGACCCTCGCCGGCTCCGTGCACATCGGCGGACCTGCCCAGACGGTACTCGACGTCCTGGCATTCCTTGGCACCCCCTGGCTGGCGCTGACCCTCACCGTCTTCTGTGCCTACGCACTGCTGCTGACGCCGGGGGTCCGGCGCGGAGAGAGCATCTCGTTCTTCGGGATGCAGGGCATGAAACCGGTGGGTGAAATCCTGGTCTCCACCGGCGGCGGCGTTGCGTTCGGCTCCATCATTGGTGCCTCTGGCGTAGGCAAACAGCTCCTGGACACCCTGGCAGAGATCCACCTTCCGCTGGTGCTGTTCGGTTTTGTGCTCGCAGCAATCCTGCGGGCAACACTGGGAACGACGACGGCGGCAGTCACTTTTGTTGCCGTGCTGCTGGCCCAGTCGTTCGACACAACGAGCCTGAACCCCAGCCAGCTCGCGCTGCTGGCGGTGGGAGTGTCCGCGGGCGGCATGTGCCTGTCCAACTTCAACGATGCCGGCTTCTGGGTGCTTTCCCGCTACTTCGGCATCAGCGAGCAGGTCATGCTTAAAACCTGGACCGTGGGAGTCACCATCATGGGCTGCGTGACCGCGGCCATCGCCTCACTCCTCTGGCTCGCGGTGTCCTGACGCCCTAACCGCGCAGGAGCAGGGATAGCAACGCAGCGGCGGTGGTGTGGTCCGTGACCAGTTCCGAGACCATGCCACCGCTGATGGCAGCGGCAATAGGGACCACCTTGTGGGCGCCGGCGGCTACGGCGATTCGTTGGGGGACGCTCGGCAGTTCGTCGGCCCCAATTCCCAGCACCAACGGCGCGATGCCGGGTTCAACCGGCGAACCGTCCATCCGGAGAAAGCGTCCGCACAAATGGCCCACAGCACCCTGCAGCTCAAGCCGGGCGAGTTCCGGGACAGGGACAGGACTGTAGACGCCGGTGCCATCGAAACGCTGCATGGATCCAATGCCAACCAGGGCAACCTCGCAACGCGTCCCAAGCGCCAGCGCTTCCCGGACCGGTTCCGAATCCAGGGCAGCATCGAGGGCTGTGGCGGACCGGTACACGAAGGGCGCGGGCAGTGCCCGGAAGGCCGCCCCCAAGCGCGTCGCAATCAGCTGGGCGGTGTTGGGTCCGCTCCCATCCACCAACCGGCCGCCCTCCCCGGCTTTCACGGCGAGGCCGGGGCGGCTGCCCTGCGGGCACCCCAGAAGATCAACCACCGTCAGGTCAGGCCGGTGGGCAGCGGCAAGGGAATCCACCACCGACGACAACGACCGGCTCGACGCGACGCCCAGAAGCCGGGTCGCCGCGAGCTGCGACTCCAAATACCGCGCCGCCACGTACCCCAGCCTGCTCGAGGTTCCATACAGGGCACGGGGCTTGCTGGTGGCCACGACACAGCGGCGCAGGCCGGTCTGCCGCCGTAGTTGCGTCTCCAGTTCCCGGACACGGTCCACTGGCGGCCCGATCCTGAACTGGACAACGCCCCGTGCGCGCGCCTCCGTCAGGAGGCGCGACACACTGGGGCGTGAAAGGTGCTCAGCTGCGGCGATATCGTTTTGCAGCATGCCGTCGACGAAGTAGCGGCGGGCTACGCGTCCCAAAAGCTCGTCGTGCAGGTCCTCTTCCGCCCGGCCCACGGCGCTCAGCCCGGCGAGGTCAAGGCTGCCGGGCGGGAGCGGGCGCCTGGAGCGCGCTTCGGACAAGGCCCACGGCTTCCGCCACCGTCAGCTCCGCCGGAACCCGGATATGCGCCTCGTCCGCCGCCGGTGGTTCCAGCGTCGCAAGCTGGGAGGCCAGAAGCGTTGCGGGCATAAACTCGTGCTCCCGCGTTTCGAGCCGGTGCGCGATGGTGTCCGCCTCACCGTCAATGTAAACCAGGACCAGGTCAGGCACGTGGCTCCGCAACAGATCGCGGTAGGAGCGTTTGAGCGCCGAGCAGGCAACAACACTCGGCTCTCCGTCGCGGACGCCGCCGGCAATGGTTGACCCAACCACCCCCAGCCACGGGATTCTGTCCGCATCAGTCAGCGGAATACCCGCTGCCATCAGCGCCTTGTTCGACGTCGGATGAAGGTCATCGGCATCGATGAAGGCAATGCCGAGGCTCTCTCCGAGCGCTGCACCCAGGACGCTCTTTCCGCTTCCCGACACACCCATGACCACCATGGGGCGGATCGCCACGTTCACAGGGCACTCCAATCACCTGTAGGGAGCGGCACAGTTCCCAGCGCCACCGGAGCGAAGCTCAGCAGGACCTTGCCGGACCCGGCCGAGTCCTTGGCTGTTTCGAACGCCTCAAGCCCGCGTTCCAGGGGGAAGACATGGGTAACGACGGGGTCAACAAAAAGGGAGCCGTCAGCCAGCGCTGTGATGACGTCGTCGATCTCGTCATTGAACCGGAACGAGCCTTTGAGGTCCAGTTCCCGGGTGATGGCCAGGGAGATCAGGACCGGCTGCGGCCCTGACGGCAGGAGGCCGACCATCACGACCTTCCCGCCGCGGGCGGCGCCCTGGATCGCGGAGGCCAGGCCGTGGTGGCTGCCGGAGGATTCAATCACGACGTCGGCCTGAACGGCCGCGATCGCCTCCACATCAGTGGCCATCAGGACCTCGTCCGCTCCGACGGCCTGTGCGATCTCCAGCGGCCTGGGATGCATGTCGACGGCGGTGATCCGGGCCGCGCCGGCGCGTTTGAGCACCGCAACGGTCAGGGCGCCGATGGGGCCGCTGCCGATCACGAGGGCAGTCTTCCCCCGAACGTCACCGGCCCTTGAGACTGCGTGCCAGGCCACGCTGGCGGGCTCGATCAGGGCCGTCGTGCGCAGGTCCAGGCCATCCGGCAATACCCGCAGCATCCGGGTTGGAAGGTTGGCATACCGGCTGAACGCGCCGTCCGTGTGCGGGTAGCGGGCCGCACTGCCCAGGTACGTGCAGCCCGGTGAAAGGTTGGGCCGGTCTTCGGGGTATTTGACGACCCCGGGGCCTGGGCCGGGGCCGGGGGTTGCTGGATGCACGGCAACGGCGGAGCCCTCTGCCGGGCCCGTTCCGTCTGCCGCGGCGCGGACCACCACGCCCACGATTTCGTGTCCGAGCACCATGGGCGCTTTCAGCACCGACTCTCCGGCCGCACCGTGCAGCCAATAGTGCAAATCTGAGCCGCAGATCCCGCCATAGGCTATTTCGACAACAGCCTGGTCGGGATGCGGCGGCACCAAGGGAATGTCCTCAATGCGGAGGCCACCGGCGGCGTGGGCCACTACGGCCAGCCCCGACTCGGGGAGTGTTATGTTCGCGGGCATCAGACCACCACCGTCATTCCGCCGTCGATAAAGATCGTCTGCCCGCTCACAAAATCCGAGCCGGCCGAGGCCAGCCACACCGCAGGCCCGGCCAGGTCCTGCACCGTGCCCCACCGGTGCGCCGGCGTCCGCCCCAGGATCCACGCATTGAACTGCTCATCATCCACCAGGTTCTGCGTCATCTCGGTGTGGATGTAACCCGGCGCGATCCCGTTGATCTGCAACCCCGAACCCGCCCACTCGGCGGTCATGGCACGGGTCAGGTTCCGCAGCCCGCCCTTCGCCGCAACATACGGGGCGATCGTCGGACGGGCCAGATCGGTCTGGACCGAACAGATGTTGATGATCTTCCCGTGGCCCCGGCGGATCATGTGCCGGGCAGCCTCCCGCCCCACCAGAAACGCGCTCGTCAGGTCCGTGGAAATCACCCGCTCCCAATCCTTCACGTCCAGGTCAAGCATCGGCACCCGGTGCTGGATCCCGGCATTGTTCACCAGGATCTCCAACGGCCCCACATGCTCCTCCACCCACCCAACACCCCGCGCCGCCTCAGCATCGGAGGTGACATCAAAGGCGATACTGTGCACCCGGCCCGGCGCATACTCCGCAGCCATCGCCGCCGCCGCGTCCTTGAGCCGCCCGGCATTAATGCCGTTCAGCACCACCGTCGCACCGGCGTCGGCCAACGCCCGCGCCAAAGCGTTACCGATCCCCCTGCTGGAGCCGGTCACCAGGGCAACCTTCCCGGTCAGGTCAAAGAGTGAGCTCATGGTGTTGTCTCCTGGGCAGTGGCTGTCGTGCGGGCTGCTGTACCGGGTACTGCTGCGGTGTCAGCTCCGGCAGCGCTAAGGTTGGCGATGGTTTGCCGCACCACCGCCAGGTCCAGATCGCCCAGTCCCTGGTCCTTGAGTTCACCGTAAAGTGCAACGGCGGCCGTCGCCATCGGCACGGTGGCACCCGCAGCGGCGGCGCTTGCCAGCACAAAGGAAAGATCTTTGTGCATGAACTTCGCCGGCCCGGTGGGCGCATAGTCCTTGGCGGCCAGGCGAGGTCCGACGAATTCGAGCACCCTGCTCGCCGCAAGGCCGCCGGAAAGCACTTCAAAGAGGGATTCGACCTCCATGCCGGAGCGTTCGGCGAGTTCGGCGGCCTCGGCAAGCGCCGCCGTCGTGGTTCCGACGATCAGTTGGTTGCACGCTTTGGCCAGGGACCCGGAACCGAGTTCGCCCAGCCGCCTGACCATGGTGCCCATCGCCTCGAGGACCGGCCGGAGCCGCTCAAAATGCTCAGCCGGACCGCCGGCCATGATCGCCAGCGTGCCGTCAACCGCCCCGGCTGTGCCTCCGCTGACCGGAGCGTCCAACACGGTGGCGTTCCCGCCGCTGGCTTCGGCGACGGCAAGGCCGAAAGCCTTGACACCTACCGGCGAAACGCTGCTCATGACCACCACAAGCGTTCCTGGCCGTGGCGGCGCCAACCGCCATTCAGCGAGGAGGCCGGCGGAGGCCTCCTCGATGAATGACAGGTCAGGGAGCATAAAGATGATCACCGGCTCGTCCCGGAGGGCTGCGACGTTCTTGACGCGCGCTCCCCCGAGGCGAACGAAGGCATCCACGGCAGCAGTGGAACGGTTCCATGCTGTGACCGACCACCCCGCCTTGAGCAGATTGGCGGCCATGGGGGCACCCATGAGCCCCAGTCCGACGAAGCCGGCACTGCGTGGAACGGTGGTGCCATTCGCCGGGCCGGTGGCCTGCGGGGTGATGTTGTTGTTCAATTTCCAACCTTGGTTCCCGGGCCGGAGCCCGTATTTACATTAGCGAAGGGATAATTTCCCGAAAGTGCCCCGGTTTACTTACCCCAGATTGCGCGGTAAGCGTCCTGGTAGCCTGCTGGATCCCAGGCATCCGTGGCAGTGGTGTTTTCTTTGGTGGACACGTGGATCTGAGGCACGTAGCCGCTGGCGGGCTGGCCGCTGAAGGCGCGGTTGAGCTCGTCCACGATTTGCCAGCCCTCGGACTTCAGCGGTGACGGGACGGTTGCGGCCTGGTAGTCATCGGCCTTGATGCGCTGAAGTGCTGAGGAGTCACCGTCGCCGGCCCCCACGTTGAAGGGTGCGCCGCCTGCCTTCACGCCGCCTGCCCGCAAGGCGGCGGCAGCGTTTTCGTAGTAAACGTCATTGATGGCCACCGAGTACGTCCAGGCTTCGTTGTGCTTGCTCAGCAGCGAGGATACTTCCTGCGGCATCCGGGCACTGACGTCCGAGAGCGGGACATTGTCATATTCCAGGACCTTGATCCCGGAACAGGTTTCCAGTTCCTTCCTGATCATCTGTGATTTGCCTTCGGCGAACGGGATGGAGGAGTCCGTGAAGATCACGACGCCGGCGTTGCCGTTCGATTTCGCGATGACGTAATCGGCGCTGATTTTGGCGACGTCTTCAACCTTCGTGGTGATGTTGGTGAACAGCAGCGGGTCGGTGCTGGGGCCCGGCGTTGAAAGGGCCTGCCAGGCGGCCAGCGGGATCTTGGCAGCGTTCGCCTCCGCGACCTGGGCTGCCGTGGTCTTGGGATCAAAACCGCCGATAACGATGCCGTCCGGCTTGATGGTCAGGGCCTGGCTGAAGGCGCTTTGGATCCCCGCCGGGGTTCCGAGGCCGTCGATGACCTTGACGTTCCAGCCGATGGCTGCGGCCGCTTCCTGCAGGCCCTTTGCCACCCCGGCCACGCCGGGGTTGGTCATGGACTGGGCCACGTAGACCAGCGTCTTTCCGGATGCAGCCGTAGGGCCCGTCGTGGGGCCGTCCCACGGTGTGTCCGATTTGGACGCCGCGTCTACGGCCTTTTGAGCGGTGGCGACGACGTCGGCACAGCCGCTGTCCCCTGCAGCCGTCGCGCCGGCGGAAGCTGATTCGGAAGAGCCGCTGGTGCAGGCTGTGAGCCCAAGGGCCATGATGGCGCCGGCGGCGAGCAGCAGCCGGGGAGCGGAGTGGTTCATGGTGAAGCCTTTCAGTCAAGGGGGAAGTGCCTGAGGTGGTGCCTGTTCAGTTCTTGGGTGTGATGGGTCAGTGGTGCCGGTCAGGCTAGAGGGCGGTGATGGCAGGGGCCGGCGGAAGCGCAGCGGTAGTGGCAGGTCCCGCGGGAGCCGAGGGCCCGGCGTCGTCCGCTTTGGGCAGTGTGGGCGGCGGGGCGGCCACCGCCCCGGCCCGGAGTTTGCGGCGGGCGGAGTATCCTGCCAGGCCGACGGCGATTAGCAGGGTGACGCCGTTGAAGAGCGGGGTGACCCAGAACTGGGCGCCCAGCTGGGAGATGCCGGCCAAGCCGATGGCCAGCGTGATGACCGCTACCAGGGTCCCGATCACGTTGGCGCGTCCGGGCTTGATGGCTGTAGCTCCCAGCAGTGCTCCCACAAAGGCTGGCAGCAGGTAGTCCATGCCGACGCTGGGGTTTCCGATCTGCTGCTGGGAGGCGAGAAGCACCCCGGCCACACCGGTGACCACGGCGGAGAAGGCGAAGGCGTAGATGGAGTACCTTTTAGTCGGAATCCCCATCAGGGCCGCTGCCCGCGGGTTGGAGCCAAGTACGTAGAAGTAGCGTCCCAGCGGAAGCCGTTCAAACAGGATCCACAGAATCACCGCGACGATCAGCAGGTACACCGCGACAATCGGAACTCCGGCGATCTTGGAGTCGTAGAGGTCCTTGAAGGAGACGGGCAGGCCGCCGTCCCCCGGCACGACGCGCGCACCGTTGGTGATGGCTCCGGTGATGGCGTACAACACGGTTCCCGTTCCCAGGGTGGCAACGAAGGAGTCGATCTGCCCGAATTCGACCAGGAGGCCGTTGACCACTCCCACCAGTGCCATCACCCCGATGGCCACCAGGGCGGCTATGCCCCAAGGCATGTTGCCGTCCACGATCAGCTTGAGGACGATCACGTGCGAGAGCCCAAGGCCATACCCGATGGAGAGATCGAATTTTCCGGTGGCGATGGGGATCATGGCTCCCAGCGCCAGCAGTGCAGGGATGGCCTGGTTGCTGAGGATGGCGTTGAAGTTGCGGCCTGAGAGGAAGGTCTGCGGGAGGATCAGGGCGAATACTGCGAACAGTACCACCAGGATCAGGACGAGGCCGTAGGGCCCGAGGAGGTGGGCCGCGCCGCCGCGTTGGCGGCTGGTCTTTAGCTGGGTCATGTGAGGATTACTCCGAAGTGAGAGCAGCACCGGAGGCCGCCGCAGTGAGGTTTGAAATGGTCAGGTCAGCGCCGGATAGCTCCGCGGTGACGGTTCCCTGGACAAAAACGAGTGCACGGTGGCAGACGTTGGCGACTTCTTCGAAGTCGGTTGAGATCATCAGGACTGCGAGTCCGGCCGCGAGGGACTCTTCCAGGAGGGTGTAGATGTCGGCTTTGGCGCCGACGTCCACGCCGGCGGTGGGTTCCTCGAGGATGATGAGTTTCCTCCGTGTACTGAGCCACCTGCCGATCATGATTTTCTGCTGATTGCCGCCGGACAGCGTGGCGATTGCTACTTCGGTCAATGCCGGCCTGACGCCGTACCGCTCGACGAGCTGGCCTGCCAATTCCCGTTCCTTGCGGGGGCGGGTCCACGCGAACGGGTTCTTGGAACGGATCCCCGGATTGGGCAGGAAGTTCTCCCGCAGCGACAGCTCCGGAGCGCAGCCCTCTTCCATCCTGTTGCTGGTGACGAAACCGACGCCTGCGTCCACGGCTTCTGCCGGTGTCCGCGGGTGGTAGTCGGTCGAGTCGAGCCGGGCGCTGCCGGACGTTATCCTGTGCGCTCCGGCCAGGGCGCGCCCCAGCTCCATGTGCCCGGCACCGGTCAGCCCCACCATGCCCACAACCTCGCCTGCACGGACCGAAAAGGAAATGGCCTTTGTCTGCGGGGTGCTGAGTTCTTCGACGACCAAACGTTCCGCCTCCGGCTGGATGCCGTTGCCCGAGGTATAGCTGACTGGTTTGTGGCCGACGATATCCACCACGAGCTCGCGCGGGGATTTCCCGGCGATGGGACCGCTGTGGATGAGCCGGCCGTCCCGCAGCACTGTGACGGTGTCCGAGATGGCGAAAACTTCGTCGAGCCGGTGGCTCACGTACAGCAGCCCGTGCCCGTTGCTTCGCAATTTCTCCAGCACGTCAAAAAGCTTGCGGGAATCTGCTGCGGGAAGGCTGGCAGTGGGTTCATCCAGGACGATCACAGAGGCGTTCGAAGCCAGCGCCCTGGCGATGGCGACCAGGGATTTGTCCGCCCGTGTCAGTTCTGAAACGTACCGGTCGGGTTCGAGGTGCGAGGCCACGGTCTGGAGTGCCTCCGCGGCGTCGTCGCGGACCTGGCGCCAGGAAATGAAGCCACCCGAGCGGCCAAAGCCGGTACCCAGCGCAATGTTCTCGGCGATGGTCATCGAGTCCACCAGGCCCAGGTCCTGGTGAATGAAGGCCATGTTCTCGGTAGCTTCCGGTGTTCCCAGCAGGTGTCCGCCGACGGTGACACTGCCGCTTGTGAGGGTGTACAGCCCTGACAGGATTTTGATGAGGGTGGATTTGCCCGCGCCGTTCTGACCGAGCAATGCGTGGATGCTGCCGGCATCCAGCGTCAGGTCGACGTCCTGTAAGGCCGCGTTGACGCCAAAGCGCTTTGATAATTTTTCGATCTGGATCAGCGGCACCGCGGGAGAGGTGAGTCCCATGTTCGCTCCTTGCAGCCCCAGTGCTGCGTAAATTTCTGGGTGGGTCACCAATGACCCTCTGACCAATATCTTGTACTAAGACCAACATATTGGTCAAGAGCCGATTTGAAGTGGCACCTTGGAGCGAGCTGAAAATAGGGCGTCAGAGCGACTGTGCACTCAACGGGTTAGCCAAAGCGCGCGCGATCTGCTGCAGTTCGGAAACGATTTCTCCATGGTCCAGCTCATCAGCCCGGGCCTTGAGCAGGGTGGCGCTGATGGCGAACTGCGCAGGCTCACCCGGAAGATTCACTACGGGCACGGCAAAGCAGACAACACCGATATTGGTTTCCTCGTCATCCATAAAATAGCCCCGCTGCCGGGAACTGTGCAGCTCAGCCATCAGCTCAGGCAGGCTCGTCAGGGACTTGGCCGTGAAGGGCACAAATGTCTTGCCGCGGTACCGGTCCTCCACCACCGCCTCTGGCAGGGTGGCCAGCACCGCCTTGCCGGTCGCAGTAACGTGGGCAGGGAAACGGTCACCGATGTTGGCAGTTAGGCGGATGGGGTTAGTGCCCTCATATCGCGCCAGATAAAGCACATCGGTGCCATCCAGCAGGGCGAGCCGCGCCGCCTCGCGGGAGATGAGCCTGGAGCGGCGGCACAACGCATAAAACTCTGCGAGCTGGTCTGCCGAGCGGAGGTAATCGCCCGCCAGGGACAAGATCCTCCGGCCCAGGGTAAGGCGGCCGTCCGAGCGCCTCAGCATGCCTTCGCCTTCAAGCGCTGCGCAGATGTTGGCGGTGGAAGACTTGGCCAGATTCATGGACTTGGCCAGTTCGGGAACGCTCGCACCCGCCTGTCCCGCCGCCGCAACCAGTTCCAATATGGCCATCCCGCGGGTAATCGCGGGAACCGAACCCTGCGCGTTGGCGCCAACTTCAGTCGCTGTCTCTGCCGTCATGTTTGACTTCCCCATCCGTGAATAATTGGTGATGCTGTCCAAAATCTTGACTTTATGCCAGTATATTGGTTTATCATTGCGGAGTCACCCCCTCCCAGTCCCCATCAGGAACCGGTGGCACCTTTTTATGGCCCCGGGACATTCTTTCAGGCGTCCTGCCCGTGTTCCCGGACGGCCCCCATTTTTCAAGGAGTACACCGTGTGCGCGGAAGATATCAGGGCTGGTTCACCCTACCGAAGCCCCACCAGGAACGGACCCTCTGTCACCCAGGAGGACTTTGAACGTGTATTCGAGGAGGTGAAGACCTGGGGCACCTACAGCAACCCGTCGGCAGGCGCATGGCAAACGGTCGCCTCCGCCTCCGTCGTTGAAGCCGCCGCCCTGGTCCGCAGCGGCCGGGTGGTGACAACGGCTTTGCCGTGGAACACCGTCAGCGGACCCTCCAACGCGAACCCGGCCCTGCACTACATGACAGACCTCGGCGTCCGCGAAGCGCCGGAGCCGTCCTGCAACAAGGACTTCATCGGTGTCGACTACCACGGAAAAGCCGTGAGCCACCTGGATGCCCTCAGCCACATCGCTTATAAGGGCCTGCTCTACGACGGGCAAACCTCCAAGGATGTCGTAACGGCCACTGGAGCGGACTTTGGTTCGGTCAGTTCCCTTGGCTCGCTGGTGGCACCTGGCGTGTTGCTGGACTTCACCGTCCTGTTCGACGTTCCCTGGCTGGAACCCGGCACTGCCATCCACGCGGAAGACATCCTGGCCGCAGAGGAGAAACTGGGTGTGAAGATCACCGCCGGTGACGCCGTCCTGATCCGGACCGGACATTTCCGCCGGACCCACGAGCTCGGTATCTGGGACTCCTCCGACCTGAGTGCAGGGCTGCACGTTGACTGCATGCCCCTGCTGGCCGAGCGCGGCATCAGCGTCCTGGGCGGCGACGGCGACTCCGATGTCCGCCCCTCCCCCACCCCCGGCATCCACTCCCCGATCCACATTCTGGCGATCACCGCGATGGGACTGCCCCTGCTGGACAACCTCGATCTCGAAGCACTCGGCACCGCCTGCGCCGAAGAGGACCGTTACCGGTTCATGTTCGTCGTCGCCCCCCTCAACATTCCCCGCGGCACAGGTTCGCCCGTAAACCCCCTGGCGGTCTTCTAAATGACGTTCACAGTAGGAATTTCTTCCGATTTTCTCGATGCCACAGGGCGCAACGTCTGGGGCGATATCGGCCTGGCCGGGCTCGATGCGGCCGGCCTGGAGTGGGAGTACATGCAGGACAGAGCCCAGGCCCTCACGCCGGCGCAGATGGAGAGGTACGACGCCATCCTCTACGCCGCTCCGGCCGTTACAGCGGAGTCCTTCGCCGGGGTTTCCAATCCTCCGCTGATCCTGGCCCGGTTCGGTGTCGGGTACGACGCCGTCGACCTCGCTGCCTGTTCAGCGGCCGGCACAGTCGCCACGATTACCCCCGACGGCGCCCGCGGCCCGGTGGCCACCGCCACGCTGTCGATGCTCCTGTCAGTCATGCACCACACCGTGACGAAGGACCGGCTGGTCCGGGACCAGCGGTGGGACCTGCGTGAGAACTTCATGGGCACCGGCCTGACGGGAAAGACCGTCGGCCTTCTCGGCGTCGGAAACACCGGCGGCGAACTGATCCGGCTGCTGGCCCCGTTTGGCGTCCGGTGTGTGGGCTACGATCCTTTTTGCCCGCCGGAACGCGCCGCCGAACTCGGCGTGGAACTCATGGAACTCAAAGATGTGGCGGCCTGCTGTGACGCGCTGATTGTTATGGCAGTCCTGACGGACCAGACCAGGCACATCGTCAACGCCGGCATCCTGGCGCGCATGAAGCCCACGGCGGTCGTCATCAACATGGCACGCGGACCCATTATCAATGAACCTGACCTCATTGCGGCGCTTGCCGGCGGAAGCATCGCCGGTGCCGGGCTGGACGTCTTTGAAGAAGAGCCCGTCAACAATGCGCTCCTTGGCCTGGACAACGTAACCCTTTCGCCGCACTGCCTCTCCTGGACCGACGAAATGTCCCTCGGCAACGGCGGCAGTTGTGTACGGGCCATCGTGGACGTCGCTAACGGGCGGCCGCCGAAATTCGTGATCAACCGCGAAGTCCTGGACTCGGCAGTCTTCAAGGACCGGCTTTTGCTGCACGCCGGCTAGCCCGCCACCGCACACAAGAAAGAGAAAAAAGTGACCCAGAACCCACTCAGGAAATTGCAGGTTATTGTCAGGCGTGCCAGCGACATGGATCATGCCCTGGACTCAGGAGTCCGGAAGCTCCAGGCCGTGGCCCTCGCCGGCGGCGCCGGAGGGATCCTCGTGACCAAACACGCCCCCGGCCGCTTCACACTCGAGCTGACCCACGACGTCCCCTTCGGCTACATCCACGAGAAAGCCTGACCCGCAGGCTCCCCCGTCATCCGCAGCACCACTACAGCCGCCACCCCAAGGAGCGCCATGCGCATTGCAAGACTCAAGACTGCCGAAGGCCCACAACATGCCGTGGAGCGCAACGGCAACTGGGACCACATCGTTGACCCGTTCGTCAGTCCCCCCACGTACACCGGGGGCACGACACCTGACGCCGAGGCGGTTTTCCTCGCTCCCGTCCGGCCCGCCGTCGTGCTGGGCATTGCGCACAACCGCACGCTCAACAACCATCCCCTGCCCATCCAGGCGTGGCACAAGTCGGTACATACCGTGGCCGCCCCAGGGGACCAGGTAGCGGCGGCCCGCGGCCGCGGTGCCGTCAACGTCGAAGGCGAGCTCGCCGTCGTGATTGGAAAAAGCGCGACGGAACTGACAGCCGGGAACGCGCTGGAGCACGTCCTCGGCTATACCTGCGTCAACGACGTCACCAACGTGGACCAGGGTGCAGTGGACGAACGGAATTTCCAAGGCAAAGCCGGCGGCAACTACACGCCGCTGGGTCCATGGATCGAAACGGCGATCCCGGACCCGGACCTCGTGGGAATCGACGTGTGCGTCAACGGCGTGGTCCGGGCCAAGTCAGGTTCCTTTAATCTTCCGTCTTCGGTCACCGAATGCCTCGTCTACGTCACGTCCTGGTTGACCCTTGAACCGGGCGATGTCGTTATGACAGGCGCTCCCGGGACAGCAGTCGAAGTGCAGCCCGGTGACCGTGTCGACGTCGTCCTCGGCGGCATCGGAACCCTGACGAACACCATTGGCTAATCACGCCTGCGGGGGCTGGTCGCCGTTGGCCGGAGGCTGACCTGATCCTCTGTGTCCCGTGAGGCGTCCTCGATCAGTGTCAGGTCGCGGCCGCGGGTTTCGGGCACAAAAAACGTGGTGATGAACGTGATGACGGACAGCACAAACATGTACGTGGCCACCGGCCACCACGCTCCGCCGCTTATGCTGATCAACCAGGCACCCGCCACCGGGGCGAGCCCACCCGCGAGCACCGCGCTGAACTCACGCGCCGTGGCCACACCAATATAGCGGTGCCGATTGCCAAAAAGTTCTGGCAACAGAGCGCACTGGGAGCCCAGCATAGTGTTCACCCCAAACCCGATGGCAACGGCGATGACAAGGATAATGACGACGGGATTCCCCAGCGAGAGCAGCCACCAGCCGGGGTAGGCCAGCACCAACAGGACACCGGCCCCGAAGCGGTAGACAGGAATCCGTCCGAAGCGGTCCGACATGGCACCGGCCCATGGGACCGAGATCATGCCGACGAGCGAACCGACCGCTACGGCAAGCGGACCGATCCAGGCGCCGACACCAACAGTGGTGACAACAAAGCTGACGGCCAGCGTGTTGAAAAGGTAGGAACCGCCGTTCTCTGCCATCCGGAGGCCGATGCCGCGGAACACGTTTGGCAGGGACCGGCTGAAAACCTCCCGCAACGGACTCCGGGCAATCTGCTCCTGCTCTTCGAGCACGATGAAGGTGGGGCTCTCCCTCAGGCGGAGCCTGATGAAGAGGGCGATGGCGATCAGCAGAATCGAGGCCAAAAAGGGAATCCGCCATACCCCCGACAGCAGTACGTCGCTTGGCAGGGTACCCAGGTAGATGAACACGCCGGCTGCAAGCAGCGTTCCGGCCTGGATGCCGATGAACGGCAGGGCAGCGAAGAAGCCGCGACGCCGGACGGGCGCGTATTCTGCCATCAGCACTGTCGCGCCGGCCTGCTCCGCTCCCGCGCCGAACCCCTGCAGAAGTCGCATAAGCACCAATAACGCGGGAGCCCACAGACCAACCTGCTCATACGTCGGCAGGGCGCCGACCAGCGTGGAGGCACCGCCCATGAGCAGGATGGTTGCCACCAGAACCCACTTACGGCCAAGCCTGTCGCCAACAGTGCCGAAGAAAAGACCGCCCAGCGGCCGGGCCACAAAGGCAACGCCGAACGTGGCAAAGCTGGCCACGGTGCCGGTGGCCGGATCAAGGTTGGAAAAGAACACCTTGCTGAAGATGAGGGCAGACGCGAGGCCGTAAAGGGCGAAATCGTAGTATTCCAAGGCGCTGCCGACGCTCGACGCGAATGTGGCCCGGCGAAGATTGGCAGCATATTCGGGATCAGTGGAACCCCTGTCAAGGTGCGGTGCGGGGCCGGAACTCATAGCGTCGTGCCTCCGTCTGGAAGGCCCCGGATTGGCGGCTGGCACCGTAGACTCGGGGCGTCGATCCCCCACGGGCGTAGCCCGATAGCCGCAATCTAGCACCGTACCGAACTAAGTCAATAGACCCCCGCCATCAACGTTGGACCATCCTGACGCGCACCCTATGATCGACCCTAAGCGTGCCAGACAACCACCGCAGCGACAGGCAATTTCGAATGATTCTTGAACAGGCGACTATTCTCATCACATCCGGCTCGGAAGTGGATTTCGAGGCGGCCGTCGTCAAAGCTACACCCCTCTTTCGTGCGGAGGGCGCGTTGAGCCTGCGCCTGGACCGATCCGTGGAAACTCCGAACGAGTACACCATGACCGTCGGCTGGGCCACAGTCGAGGACCACACCGTCCGCTTCCGTGAATCAGCGGCATTTCTCCGCTGGCGCGGGCTCGCGGGACCCTATTTTGCCACCTCTCCAACGGTCAAGCATCTGGAGCATGTCTACGTCGGATTCTAAGCACGTCCGTGCCAATTCCGGCAGGTCGTGTTCTCAGCCTCCCGAACGTGGGTGGCCACCGCATCGCTGGCCTTCCGCCTCCGCCCAGTTTCGGAGGGACCCGCCTGCCAAAGACGGGAAAGCACGGTGCATGACTACACTAATCCTTTTCAAAATTCGTGACAGCAGCCCGTTGTACAGGCTGGAGTTTCGAGAACCGTTGATGGGATGCCCGGACGCCCTGTCCGCCGCGACCTGAGCAGCAACCACGCGGAGACGCCCATGAACGCGCTTTAGTACTAGTCCGTTTCCGGGCCGGTGCAGAACTCGCAATCATCCTCGCAGACGAAAAGCAGGGGCGACGCTTGCTCCGCCGGCATACCTTTGTTCATTGGGCTTGCAACTCCTTCGTGGCGGTAGGGGTCTGTGCCTTCAAATCTAGCACTATTGTAAATTGTTGACAATAGTCGTGTTCGGGGAGCGTCTTTCGTTGCAAAATGCTCCCATGCCCCTATGGCGGATTGCGTCAGCCAGGACGGCTCGTTCCCTTCCTTAGCACCCGACCTGGTAGAAACCCGCAGGATTTTGGCGTCTCGCATGCCGCTATAACCTGATGCCGGCCGACAACCAGGGCGTCACAAACTCAGAAAACTCCCCGGACTCTCATGGTCCGGGAAGAACACCATGTGTCGGAATGCGCCCCGAACCTTTCCCGCCGAAATTGAGGCTGAAGTCCGTCTCCGGCAGCGTGGCAAAGGGCTAGGGAGATGTCGCCCCAGGAATCGGCGGCGGCGCGGGCAGCGGCGACGGTGGCGTCCAGGTCGGCCCGGTTGGCCAGCCGCAACTCAGCGCTGACCTTGCCGGTGGCCGGGTTGTAAACGGGCTGGGTGCGGGTGCCCTCGCCGGCGCTCTCGGCACCGTTGATGAAGTGGTTGATGGCGGTCAGCGTGAGCGTCGGCGTCGACGTGGTCATGGCTTGTTCCTTAGGCGTATCAGTGCGGAGTCAGGGAACCGGGACGAACCCGAGGTTTTTATCCACCACGTTCTGCAGTGACTGGCTGTTGCAGTAGCGCTTCAGGTTGTCCACGAAAAGTTTGCCGAGGTCATCCAGGTACTCTTCGGTGTCACCGCTCATATGCGGCGTGATGATCACGTTGTCCATGCTCCAGAGAGGGTGCCCCACTGGCAAAGGCTCGGGGTGGACAACATCAAGGGCAGCGCCGGCCAGGGCCCCCGAAGCCAATGCTGCGGCCAGGGCGTCAGTGTCAATGAGTTCCCCACGCCCGACGTTGATCAAGTGTGCAGAGGAGCTCATCGCTCCAAGGACCTTGGCATTGACCAATCCCCGGGTGTCGGCGGTCAGAGGTGCCGCAAGCACAACGTAGTCGTATCCGTGGACGAAGCTTGCCAGGTCCTCGGAGGAGTAGATCCAATCGAAATCCTCACCACCAGGGCGGCTGGTTCGGCCAGCCCCGCTGACCTCCATACCCACGGCGCGGAAGAGCCGGGCTATTTCCCGTCCAATGGATCCAGTGCCAACCACCAGGGCGCTTTGACCCTGGATCTTGCGAGTGACGCGGTGCTGCCAGCGCTGTTGGTGCTGCAGCCTGTATGAACCCTGCGTGTCCTTGGCCATGTCCAGCGCAAAGCCGAGCGCGAATTCAGCGATGGCCGTGCTGAGGACTCCACGTGAGTTCGTGTAGGTCACATCACTGCGGATCAGCTCGTCAAAAAGCAACTGGCTCACGCCGGCCGCCGAGACATGGATCCACTTCAGTGAGGAGGCCGCACCCCAGTTCTCCTTGAGCGCGGGCGAGAAGGAGTGCCACTGGTAGAGCACGTCGGCGCCGTCCATCGCGTTCGCCAGACCGTCTGCCTTGGTCAGTCTGACTTCAGCCAATTCCTCGATCTCGGAAAGCCGGGGCGGCAGAGCCTCGCGGTATAGCGCTGCGACGACCGGCCGCCTGCGTCCTGCAGCGTCAGTCACGACGCCGCCACTCCGCCGGGGCTGAGCGTGTAGTTGGCGGACAGGGCGTCAATGGCCGTCAGGACTGCGGCAGTGAACTCCGACGTCGACGACGTGCCCCCAACATCCCGGGTGCCGACGCCGTCCCGCAGCGCAGACTCAAACGCGGCCTGGAGGTGGGCCGCCGCTTCCGGATGGCCGAGGTGCTCCAGCATCATTGCACCGGACCAGATCTGGCCTACCGGGTTTGCCACGCCTTTGCCGGCGATGTCCGGGGCCGAACCGTGGACCGGCTCGAAGAGGGATGGAAAGTTGCCCTCAGGGTTGAGGTTGGCGCTGGGAGCCAGGCCGATCGAGCCGGTCACGGAGCTGCCCAGGTCCGAGAGAATGTCACCGAACAGGTTGGACGCCACAATGACGTCAAAAGTCCAGGGCTTCAGGACGAGGTGCGCGGCCAGGGCATCCACCAGTTCGCTGGTCAGGGTGACGCCGGGATATTCACGCACCGTCTCCTCGACGATCTCGTCCCAGAAGGGCATGGTGTGCACAATACCGTTGCTCTTCGTGGCGGAGGTCAGGTGTCCGCGTCGGGAAGCCGCCAGAACCGACGCGAAATGTGCCGCCCGCGAAACACCCAGCCGGGTGAAGATCGTTTCCTGCACCGCACTCTCCTGCGGCAGCCCGCGGTACATCCGGCCGCCGACCTCCGAATACTCCCCTTCGTTGTTTTCCCGGACGATGAGCAGATCGATCGGATGTTTGGCCGCAAGAGGTGATGCGACGCCGTCGAGGGTTTTGACCGGACGCAGGTTGATGTACTGCTGGAACTCACGGCGAATGGGGATCAGCAACCCCCAGAGGGATTCCGCGTCCGAGACTTCCGGTGAGCCTACGGCGCCCAGGAAGATGGCGTCATGCTTGGCCAGCTGCTCGAGTCCGTCAACGGGCATCATCCGTCCGTGGCGGCCGTAGTAGCCGGATCCCCAGTCGAAGTGTGCGAACTCCAGGTTCAGGGCGTGCACCCCTGCGATCCGCTGGAGGCATTCGATAGCGGCGGGAACAACTTCATTCCCGATGCCATCACCTGCGATGACTGCAATGCTGTGCCTGCTCATGGTGTCCGTTCTGTCAGCCAGCCCGGTTGCGGCCGGCGGGCCGGCTCTCCGAGGTTGATGATGGTGTTCTTCGGTTCGGTCATCTCCAGGACGGCATACTTGACGCCTTCGCGCCCCACGCCGGACTTCTTGAATCCGCCGAACGGCATGGAATCAATGCGGACGTCGCTGGTTTCATTGATGACAACGGCGCCCACGTGCAGCCGGTCGGCGATGGCCATGGCAAGGTCGATGGATTGTGTGAACACACCCGCCTGGAGACCGTATTCGGAGCTGTTGGCCGCAAAAATGGCGTCCTGGGCTTCGATGAACGGCAGGATGCTGACGACTGGCCCGAACACTTCGTCCCGGATCACCCGGCATTCCGACGGCACGTCGGTCAGGACGGTGGGTTCGTAGTAAGCGTTAGTGCGTTTGCCTCCGGCGTGCACAGTGGCGCCGGCAGCGTTCGCTTCCTCCACCCATTCCTCGACCCGCCGGGCCTCGTCCTCCGAAATGAGTGGTCCGACGTCGGTGTTCCGGTCGAGCTTCGACCCGGTCCTGAGTGCCTTGGTGCCGGCGGTGACGTGTTCGAGGACCTGGTCGAAGAGCGAGATGTGAACGTAGACCCGCTGCACGGACAGGCAGTTCTGGCCTGCAACACCGAACGCTCCGGCCACAATCGCCTTGGCTGCCTGGACGGCGTCAGCGTCCGGGCACACAATGGTGGCGTTGTTGCCGCCGAGTTCCGAAATGATCTTCTTGGCGCCTGCGGCGGCGGCAATGCGGTCCGCGGTCTGGGGACCGCCGGTGAAGGAGATCAGATCCACCTGCGGGTCCGTCACCAGTGCTTCGGAAACGCCCGGACCGGCCACGATCGCTGCAATACGTCCCGACGGAACACCCGCTTCAAGCAACAGTTGGACCAGTGCCAGCCCGGACAGCGGGGTACGGCCGGAAGGCTTAAGCACGACGCCGTTGCCTCCGATGATGGCCGGGCCCAGCTTGTGTGCCACGAGGTTTAGTGGATCATTAAACGGCGTGATGGCCGCGACGATCCCCACCGGCTTACGGCTGTACCAGCCGATCTTGTTTCCGCCCGCCATGCTGTCATCGAAACCCAGCGTCTCCCCCGTGAGCTCGGACGAAGCGGCGGCGGAAAGCCTTAGGGTTTCCATGCAACGCCGCACCTCACGCTCTGCCTCGACGATCGTCTTGCTGCTTTCCGCGGCAATGATCTTCGAGAACCGCTCGGACTGTTCGCCCAGGAGCTGGACAGCATTCTCCAGCGCCACGCGGCGTGAACGGAGCGGCCATTCGTCAACCAGGAGGTGGCGATGAATGTGAGCGATCGCGCGCCGCACGTCCTGCGGTGTTGAGGTGCAGACCCGGCCAAGCAGGATGCCATCTTCAGGATCCCGTATTTCCAGGGTCCTGTCGGTGGTTTGCCACTGTCCTTCGAAAAAGGCACCGCCAGGAAGGTTGGCCACGTTTGCCCGGCCATAACCCGTTTCCTCAGCTGTTTTCGGGCGCGCTTGACCCGCGGTCGTTGTTGAAAGCATATGAACCCTTATCCTGCCTATTTGACGCGGTCGATGATTTTTGCGGCTGCGCCGATGAAGGGCAGGAACCAGGGCGGACCGAAGTGGCCCGGGACGGGCGGGTTCTTGAGGTCTCCCCAGACGTTCGCGGACTTGTCGCCGGCCATGAAGTGGGCCATCCTCTTGCCCATGTGCGCGGCCATCTGGACCCCGTGTCCGCTGTAGCAGAGGGAGTAGAAGAGGCCGTCATGCTGACCCGCGTGGACCATCTGGTCCATGGAGAGGTCCACCAGTCCGCCCCAGATGTAGTCCACCTTGGCGTTGGACAGGTAGGGGAAGAGCTCGAGCATGGCCTTGCGCAGGATCTCGGCGCTCTTGACGTCCGAGTCCGGGCTGGACAGGGCAAAACGGGCGCGGCCACCGAAGAGCAGACGGTTGTCCGGGGTGATCCGGAAGTAGTAGGTCAGCATCTTGCTGTCAGATGCCTGGCGCCGGTTGGGCAGAATCCGGTTGACCACGTCTTCGGGCAGCGGGTCAGTCACAATGATAAAGCTGCCCACCGGAATGACCCTGCGCTGCAGCCAGGGCGTGATATTGCCGGTGTAGCCGCTGGTGGCGACCAGGACCTGCTTGGCCCGGGTGATGCCGCGGGTGGTGTGCACATCGTGCACGGCGCCGGAGACCTTGTTCAGCTCGGTCACTGCTGCGTTCTCGCAGATATCCGCTCCGGCGGCGACCGCCGCCCCGGCCAGGCCGTGGACGAACTTGCCAACGTGCAGACCAGCCCCGAGCGGGTCAACCATCGCGCCCTGGTAGAAGTCCGTGCCGATTTCGCTGTGGATCTCAGACTTGGGGATCACAGTGACGTGATGGTCGGCCAGGGTAGCCAGCTTCTCCTGCGACCTCAGGAAGCCCTCATAGTGGGACTTGTGGAAGGCCAGCGAGAGCTTGCCGAAGCGGTTGTAATCGCAGTCGATGCCATTGTCATGCACGAGCTTCTCGATGGTGTCGATGGCGTCGTTGTATTCCTGGAACATCTCCACGGCACGCGTGGCCCCGTACCGCTTGACCGCGGTGCTGAAGCTGATGGCCAACCCGGTAGTCGCCATTCCCCCGTTCCGGCCGGATGCACCCCACCCCACGGTGTGGGTTTCGAAGACGGCAACGCTGGCGCCTTGCTTGGCAAATTCCAGGGCCGCTGACAGCCCGGTAAAGCCGGCGCCGATGATGGCGACGTCGACATTCTCCGGTACCGGAGTCTGCCGGTAGTCTCCGGATGCTTCGGCTGTATCCAGCCAGTAGGGAATGAGTTTCACGGTTTGACCTTTCGCCTCGAAGTCGGTTTAGAGACCGAGGTGCTTGTTGATCTCGTCCAAGGATTTAGCAGTGTTGAGGTCGTAGCCCTCGCCAATGGGGTCATAGCCACGGTCGAGCATCCAGAGGTTCCGGAAGCCCATGTCGTGCATCGGATGCATGTCGTAGCGGGTGTGCGAGGAGATGTGCAGGAAGTCCTCCGGCTTGGCGTTCAGGGTGTCCAGCATGTACTCGAAGGCCTGGTAGCGCGGCTTGTAGGCCTGGGCCTGCTCGGCGGTGAACACGGCGTGGAAGTCAGCGCCGAGCTTGGGAATGCTGATGTCCAGGAAGCTGTCGTCGGCGTTGGACAGAGCCACCAGCTTGTAGTTATCGCCCATCAGCTTCAGCGGCGCCGGCACGTCATCGTGGGCAACCCAGCCGCGTACAGCCTCAGCGAACTCTGCGCCGGCGCCTTCGGTCGGCCCAATGCCCCACCGCTTGCACACGCGGTCAAAGGAACCCTGAAGGATCTGCTCGTACGGCTTGTAGTCGCCAAGGACCTCGTCGAACCTGTATCCACGGAACTGCTTCTTGAAGGTCGGCCACTGCTCTTCGGAGATGCGGCCATCGAGCAGGCGGCGCGTGGTGGGATCAATGTCGAAGTTGATGAGCGTGCCGTAGATATCAAAAGAGATGTACTTCGGCCGGAAGTTCGTTTCTGCCATGATTCGTCCGTTCTGTTGCGTCTTGAACGGGAGGCCCGGATGTGTGGCCTGCCGCCTTCCTATGGTCTGCGCCAGCGGGTTCCTGGGTTCGCCAAAGGCTCCATTCCCGCTCTTCTCGACTCTAGATCCGATGATTGTAGATTGTCAACAGTTCTTAGTGAGATTGCCTCGCAACAGGGGCCCTATCGAAAAATACTCGATTTATTTATCGTCAATTGTTGACAATCGGCGATTTGGGCGGTTGCATTGCTTTAGATGCGGAACGAGATCCCCATCACAACCCGCATGAAGCAACACCAAAGCCTGCTCCCATCCCAGCAGAGCAACTTCAGCTAAAACCTTTCGAAGGGAAGCACCATGAAGACCATCAACAAAGTCCAGACGGCAGCCGCAGGGCTCGCAGTTATATTCGCCCTCAGTGCCTGTGGCGGCGCGGCCACCAGCGCTCCGGAATCTGAGTCAAAGACCAACAACACCACCGATATCTCAGAAGGCATCCAGCCTGACGCGGCTGCCGTGGCTCTGCTGCCGCAGTCCTTCAAGGACAAGGGCGAGCTATCGGTCGCGATGGACTTGCACTACCCGCCGACGACCTTCCTTGCTGAGGACAACACCACCGCGATCGGCCTGAACCCGGACATCGCCCGGCTCATTGCGAAGAAGCTTGACCTGAAGCTGAAGTTCGTGGACACGAAGTTCGACACGATCGTCCCGGGCCTGGACGGTGGCCGGTTCGACTTCACCGCCACGACCATGTCCAAGACCGAAGAGCGGCTCAAGGTCCTGGACATGATCGACTACTTCCAGGCCGGCACCTCTGTGGCCGCAGCCGCCGGGAACCCGCTGAACCTCACCGTCGAGACCCTGTGCGGTAAGAACATCGCCGTCACCCAGGGTTCCACCGGCCAGCTCAAGCGCCTTCCGGCCCTGAGCGAGCAGACCTGCACCTCCAAGGGACAGCCCGCGATCAACGGCGTGACTCTGCCCAACGTCCAGGACGCCCTGACCCAGCTGCACTCCAAGCGGATCGACGGCATCCTCTACGACACCACCGCACTCGGTTGGGCCCAGAAGCAGCAGCCGGACTCCTTCACCCTCATCGGCCGGGTCAACGTCGGCAACAGCGACGTGACCGCCGTCGGCGTGAAGAAGGGCTCGCCGCTGACTCCGGCCCTGCAGGCAGCGCTCCAGTCCGTCCTGGAAACCCCGGAGTACAAGAAGTCCCTGGAGACCTGGGGTCTGGAGTCCGGGGCCATCACCGACGCCAAACTGAACTAGGAGGCGCTCCATGGTCACAGCTACTAACAAAGAGAGTAGAACAACGATGGGTAGCATTGATGCAGCCCTGAAGCCACGGCTTCGGCTTCGGACCCGCTCCGAGTACGCGGGGTGGACCCTGAGCATCCTCCTCGGCATCGGGATCCTCACCTCCGTCCTGACCAACCCCAACTTCAAGTGGGGTGTGGTGGCCCAGTACTTCACGCATGAATCCATCCTCCGTGGGCTGATGCTCACCATCTTCCTTACCGTTGCGAGCATGACCTTGGGGACGCTCCTGGGCCTGGGCCTGGCGATCATGCGCTCCTCGCACGTGAAGCCGATTGCCATCGCCGCAAGTATCTACATCACCTTGTTCCGGGGCACCCCGGTCCTGGTGCAACTGATCTTCTGGTTCAACATCTCCGCCCTCTACCCGGACCTGTCGATCGGGATCCCGTTCACGGACATTGGCACCAAGATCGACATGAACGCCCTGATGGCACCCATTACGGCGGCGCTGGTCGGCCTGACCCTGAACGAGGCCGCCTACATGGCCGAGATCATCCGCGGCGGGTTCTCCTCGGTCAGTAAGGGCCAGATCGAGGCCGCCGACTCCCTCGGGATGAGCGCCGGCACCAGGATGCGCAAAGTCATCATCCCGCAGGCGATGCCCTCGATCATCCCCGCGACCGGTAACCAGGTGATCGGCATGTTCAAAGGCACCTCGCTGGTCAGCGTGCTCGGTGTTGCCGAGCTGCTCCAAAGCGCGCAATTGATCTACGCGCGCACCTACGAGACCATCCCGCTGCTGCTTGTTGCCAGCCTCTGGTACCTGGTGATGACCCTGCTGCTGAGCTACCCGCAGTCCAAGCTTGAGCAGAAATACTCCCGCACAGCCTCCCGGCTTCCCCGGAAAGCGAAAAAAGTTGTGCTGACCGAACCGGAAGAAGGTAACCTCCGATGAGCACCGACGGCACGATCCTTGCCCAGAGAATCCGCAAGTCCTTCGGACCCAAAACAGTCCTCAAAGACATCGACCTGGAGATCGCCAGCGGTGAGATCTGCTGCATCATCGGACCCAGCGGCTCCGGCAAATCCACCGTCCTGCGCTGCATCAACGGCCTGGAAACAGTCGACTCAGGGGTCCTGAAAGTCAACGGCGAAGACTTCGGCTACTACGAAACCGACACCGCCTACCACGCCCTGCCGCCGAAGAAACTGGCCGAGCAGCGCACCAGGGTCGGCATGGTCTTCCAGTCTTTCAACCTCTTCCCGAACATGACCGCAAACGAAAACGTCATGTCCGGACCCGTCCTGGTCAAAGGCCAGGACAAAAAACAGGCCATCAAGCGGGCGCACGAACTGCTCGCCAGCGTCGGCCTGGCCGGATTCGGGGACTACTACCCCGCCCAGCTCTCCGGCGGCCAGCAACAACGCGTCGCGATCGCCCGGTCCCTGGCCATGGACCCCGAAATCATGCTCTTCGACGAACCCACCTCGGCCCTGGACCCCGAAAAAGTCGGCGAAGTCCTCGCCGTCATGAAAGACCTCGCCAAGAAGGGCATGACCATGGTCGTCGTCACCCACGAAATGGGCTTCGCCCGCGAAGTCGCCGACTCCCTGATCTTCATGGACGACGGCTACGTCATCGAACGCGGCGACGCCCGGGAGGTCCTTTCAAATCCGAAGGAAGCCCGCACCCAGGCGTTCCTGGAACAGGTGCTCTAACCATGGACGGAAAACTCGCCATCATCGGCCTGGGCAGCATCGGATCCATGGCACTGTGGCAGGCCTCCCACCTGACCCAGGACGTCGTCGGATTCGAAGCCCAGGCACCCGCCCACGCCCGCAGCGCCGTCGGCGGTGACACCCGGCTCTTCCGCATGCTCTACCGCGGAGTGCCTGACTTCTACCCCATCCTGGAGCGCTCACGGGATCTCTGGGCCGAGCTCGAAGCCGAGACCGGCCAGAATATCCTGACCCGCTGCGGCGGACTCTCCATCGGATCCGCCGATGGGCCCTACATCCCGGCCCTGCTGGAAACCACCCGGATCAACGGCGCAGACCACGAAATCCTCAGCCGCGAACAGATGGCCGAACGCTACCCCCAGCACAACCTCCACCCCGACGACATCGCCGTCTACGACCCCCACGCCGGCGCCCTGCGCACCGACCGTGCGGTCACGGCGGCAGTCGCCGCAGCGGAAGCCAACGGCGCAACCATCCACAGCAACACCCCGATCGACAGCATCACCGAAACCTCCGACGGCGTCCTCATCACCTCCGGCGACAAATCCTGGACCTTCGAGACCGTCATCGTCGCATCAGGCGGCTGGTCCCAGCGACTGATGCCCGACTACCTGAAGGCAGCAACGGAAATCCAACGGTGCTTCCTGACCTGGTTCGTCGCCAAAGACGCGGCGGAATTCTCACCCGAGAATTTCCCCGTCTTCATCCGAATCTCCGGAGACCGCTCCATGTACGGCGCACCCGCCGTCGACGGCGCCACCGTCAAAGCAACCCTGGACGGCCGGGGCGCACCCACACCCAAGGCGGATTCGGTCCCCCGCGACCTGACATCCGCGGAAATCTCGGAAACCATGGAGACTGTCACCGAGTTCTTCCCGGGGCTGTTCCCCAACATTGTCCGCTCGGATGCCTTCCCGGACCTCTTCACCTCGGATGGGAAACCACTGATCGGCTACGTGAACGAAGGGAGCAACATCTACTTCGCCACCGGCTTCTCCGGCCAAGGCTTCAAAATTGCCACCGGCTTCGGCGAGATCGCCGCCCACGAGGCCCTAGGCAAGCGCACCTTCGACGGCCTCGATTTTGCGCGCCCCAGACGCTTCAAGTCCGTTTAACACAAGCACCCAAAAGTTCTAATTCCCTCAATATAGGGTATTGTTGACAATCTACAGTTCCTAAGAAAGTATGAAGCCCATGGCAACTCTCAGCCCCCTCCTCAAGCAGGCCACTCCAGTCGTCGTAGACCACGCCCTCGGCAGCTGGATCCACGCGACCGACGGCAAAAAGTACCTCGATTTCACCACTGGAATCGGTGTTACCAGCACAGGTCACTGCCACCCCGACGTCGTAGCGGCAGCACGCGAGCAGGTGGGCAAGATTGTCCATGCCCAGTACACCACCGTGATGCACAAGCCCTTGCTTGAGCTCACGGAAAAGCTGGGAGAATTCCTCCCCTCGGGGCTGGACAGCGTTTTCTACGCCACGTCCGGCTCCGAGGCAGTGGAAGCTTCCGTCCGCCTGGCCCGCATGGCCACCGGACGGCCCAATATCATCTCCTTCCACGGCGGCTTCCACGGCCGGACCGTGGGCGCCGCGTCACTGACCACCGCCGGCACGAAGTTCCGTTCAGGCTTCTCCCCCCTCATGGGCGGCGTGCACATCGCCCCGTTCCCGCACACCTACCGGTACGGCTGGGATGAGGAAACCGCCGTCACCTTCGCCCTGAAGGAACTGGACCACCTCCTCCTCACCATCAGCAGCCCAAGCGACACGGCCGGTTTCATCATCGAACCCGTCCTGGGCGACGGCGGCTACATCCCCACTCCCCCGGCCTTCCTCCAAGGCCTGCGGGAACGCGCAGACCGCCACGGCATCATCCTCATCCTCGACGAAGTCCAGGCCGGCGTCGGCCGGACCGGCAAGTTCTGGGGCCACGACTGGGCAGGAATCACCCCCGATGTGGTCATCACCGCCAAGGGACTCGCCAGCGGCTTCCCCATCTCAGCCATCGCCGCCTCGACCGAGCTGATGGGCAAAGCCTGGGCAGGGTCCCAAGGCGGCACCTACGGCGGAAACGCCGTCGCAGCCGCAGCCGGCGTCGCAACCCTGGGCGTCATCGAACGCGAAAACCTGGTCCAGAACGCCCTGCTCCGCGGGGACGAACTGCGCACAGGACTTGACCGGCTCACAACAGAATTCACCGGCATCGGCAACGTCCGCGGCCGCGGCCTCATGCAGGGCGTCGAATTCACCACTGAGGACAACACCCCCGACGCCGAAACCGCTTTGGCTGTCCAGCAGGCAGCCATCAAGGAAGAACTCCTCCTCCTCACCTGCGGTCCGCACGGCAACGTCATCCGCGTCATCCCGGCGCTGAACGTCAGCAGCGACGAAATCCAGGCCGGCCTGACCAGGCTCACCCAGGCCCTGAAGACAGCCACCTCCTAGTCTTTCCTACGATCCCTGAAAGCGTGACATGAGCTCTTCATTTGACTCAAATACCCTCCACACTGACCTGTTCATCGACGGTGCCTGGCAGAAGGCTGCAAGCGGCGCTACTTTCCCGGTGGAAAATCCGGCCACCCATGAGATCATCGCCCACGTCGCCGACGGCGGCCCCGAAGAAGCCCGCGCAGCCATCGAGGCCGCCGGACGCGCCCAGACGCAGTGGGGCAAGTCCACACCCCGCGAACGCGCCGATATCCTGCGCCGCGCCTTCGAGCTGGTCATTGCCAACACCGACCGGCTCGCTGCGATCATGACCGCGGAGATGGGCAAGCCCCTGGCCGAGGCAAAGGGTGAGGTGGCCTACGGAGCCGAAATGCTCCGCTGGTTCTCCGAAGAAGCCGTCCGCATCGGCGGAGACAACACCACCTCCGTGGATGGCAATACCCGGATCGTGATCACCAAGGAACCGGTCGGACCCTGCGTGCTGGTCACCCCGTGGAACTTCCCGCTGGCCATGGGCGCCCGCAAGATCGCCCCCGCCATCGCGGCCGGCTGCACCATGGTCTTCAAACCAGCCGAGCTGACACCCCTGACGTCCCTCGCCCTCGTGCAGATCTTCCGGGAGGCGGGCCTCCCCGACGGCGTCCTGAACGTCGTCACCACCTCCAGCGCCGCCGGCGTGGTGGAAACCTGGACCAGCAGCGGCATCGCACGGAAGATCAGCTTCACCGGCTCCACCGGCGTGGGCAAGATCCTGCTGCGCCAGGCGGCCGAGAACGTCATGCGCTCCTCGATGGAACTGGGCGGAAACGCCCCCTTCATCGTCCTGGCCGACGCGGACATCGAAAAGGCAGTCGACGGAGCCATGAAAGCCAAAATGCGGAACATGGGCGAGGCCTGCACCGCGGCCAACCGCTTCTTCGTCCACCGCTCCGTCGTGGAGGAATTCGGCGAAAAGTTCGCCAAGAAGATCTCAGAACTCCAGGTCGGCAACGGCGCCCTGGCCGGAACCGAAGTCGGCCCCCTGATCGAACAGAAAGGCCTGGACAAGGTCGAGGCCCTCGTGGCCGACGCGGTGTCCAAAGGCGCACGCATCCTGACAGGCGGAAGCCGGCCGGAGGGTCCGGGATACTTCTACACCCCCACCGTCCTTACCGACGTCTCCATCGACGCCGAACTGATGAACACCGAAATCTTCGGTCCCGTAGCAGCCATCACCCCCTTCGACAGTGAAGACGAAGTCCTCCGCCTCGCCAACGACACCGAATGGGGCCTGGTCGGCTACGTCTTCACCGAAAGCATGGAGAAGGCCCTCCGCTTTTCTGCCGAGCTGGAAGTAGGCATGGTCGGACTGAACACCGGCCTTGTTTCCAACCCGATAGCACCATTCGGCGGCATCAAGCAGTCCGGGCTGGGACGCGAAGGCGGCAAGATCGGCATCGAAGAATTCCTCGAGTACAAATACACCGCAATAGCAATCTAGAAACATGTAGCAGGCAAGAGAGTGAGATGAGGGGGATATCAATGGCGGCACCGGAAGGGCTCTTTGCACTGGAGGGAAGACCCACGGCGCAGCTGATCGCTGACCAGCTGCGGGAACAAATTGTTCAGGGCGTGTTCCGTCCGGGAGAACAGATCAACGAATCTGTCCTGGCAAGCCAGCTAAGCACATCCAGGGGCCCGGTCCGTGAGGCATTGCAGCGGCTGTGCCAGGAAGGGATCCTGGTCAGCCGGCGTAATAGGGGTGTCTTCGTCCTTGAGCTCGCCATGGAAGACATCAGAGAAATCTACGCCGTACGTGTGGCTGTGGAATCAACTGCCGCAGACGCGCTGCTGGATGCCGGACAGGAACAAGTCAAGGACACCAGCCAGGCACTAAAGGCCATCATCAGCGACATGGCGAAGCAGGTTGCTGTCTCGGACTGGAAGGCTATTGCCCGGCTGGATATGCAGTTCCACACCTCCTTCGTGGCCGGGGCAGGCAACACCCGCCTGATCCGGATCTACAAAACCCTCGCGGCCGAGTCGAGGATGTGTATTCTCAACCTGGCCGTCGCCTACCCCCGAATAGACGTCCTGGTACAGGAACACCAGAACCTCCTCGATCTCCTGGAGGCAGGCCACCGGGAAGAACTCCACAAAGCCATCACACGCCACATGGAATCGGCCGTTGAGGATCTCACCGGAACAACGGAAGAAGGCAGCCCCTGAGATTCCCCTCATCCACCATCGCAAAAGAAAAGGTCAGATCCGCCCGGATCTGGCCTTCTCTTGTGCCGTCACCAAAAAAATCCCTGTAAATTGTCGACGATCCAGTGCGAGGGTGGTTGCATTGTAAGTACAGGCATGCGGCTTGAATGTTTGGAAGGAGACTCCGACGAAGATGAGCATCAAGGTCCGGGCTGCCGGTGCAGGGTTGGCAGTTTTACTGGCGCTAACGGCGTGCGGGTCCACCGGCAGCGATTCAGTGCAAGAAGGGTCCAAGACATCGACTACGGCTGACATCTCAGAGGGCGTCCAGCCTGACCCCGCTGCCGTGGCTCTGCTGCCGCAGTCCGTCAAGGACAAGGGCGAGCTATCGGTCGCGATGGACTTGCACTACCCGCCGACGACCTTCCTTGCTGAGGACAACACCACCGCGATCGGCCTGAACCCGGACATCTCCCGGCTCGTTGCGAAGAAGCTTGGCCTGAAGCTGAAGTTCGTGGACACGAAGTTCGACACGATCGTCCCGGGCCTGGACGGTGGCCGGTTCGACTTCACCGCCACGACCATGTCCAAGACCGAGGATCGACTCAAGGTCCTGGACATGATCGACTACTTCAGGGCCGGCAATTCTGTGGCCGCGGCCGCCGGGAACCCGCTGAACCTCACCGTCGAGACCCTGTGCGGGAAGAACATCGCCGTCACCCAGGGCTCGACCGGTCAGCTGTTGCGCCTTCCGGCCCTTAACGAGCAGACCTGCACCTCCAAGGGACAGCCGGCGATCAACGCCGTGACGCTGCCCAACATCCAGGACGCCCTGGTCCAGCTGCACTCCAAGCGGATCGACGGCATCCTCTACGACACGACCTCCCTCGGGTGGGCAGAGAAGCAGCAGCCGGGCTCCTTCACCATTCTCGGCCGGGTCAATGTCGGCTCAAGCGACCTGACCGCCGTCGGCCTGAAGAAGGGCTCGCCGCTGACCCCGGCCTTCCAGAAAGCGCTCCAGTCCGTCCTGGAGACCCCGGAATACAAGGAGTCCCTCGAGACCTGGGGCCTGGGCTCCGGAGCCATCACCGACGCCAAGCTCAACTAACGGAAAACCGTGCAGAAATTCATTCGTCAAGGAAGTGACGCCGCAATGAATGCCATCGACCCGGCGCTCAAGCCAAGGCTCCGGCGACGAAGCACCTTTGAGTTCGTTGCCTGGGTTGTGTGCAGCCTTTTGGCTTTGGGCATCCTGATCTCGGTTTCAACCAACCCCAACTTCAAGTGGGGTGTGGTGGCCCAGTACTTCACCCACGAAACGATTCTTCGCGGTTTGATGCTCACGATTTTCCTGACGATTGCGAGCATGGCCTTGGGAACGCTTCTCGGGCTGGCGCTGGCTATCATGAGGGGCTCGAGCATCAAACCGATCGCCGCCACCGCGGGCGTCTACATCACGATTTTCCGTGGCACCCCGGTGCTGGTGCAGCTGATCTTCTGGTTCAACGTTGCTGCGCTGTACCCGAACCTGGCGATCGGAATCCCGTTCACGGACATCAGCACCGCGATCGACATGAACGCCCTGATGGCACCCATCACCGCGGCGCTGGTCGGCCTGACCCTGAATGAGGCCGCCTACATGGCCGAGATCATCCGTGGCGGGTTCTCCGCGGTGGGCAAGGGCCAGATCGAGGCCGCCGACTCCCTCGGCATGAGCGGGTGGACGAAGATGCGCAAGGTCATCATCCCCCAGGCGATGCCCTCGATCATCCCGGCGACCGGTAACCAGGTGATCGGCATGTTCAAGGAAACCTCCCTGGTCAGCGTCCTCGGTGTTGCCGAACTGCTCCAAAGCGCCCAACTCATCTACGCCCGGACCTACGAGACCATTCCCCTGCTGATCGTCGCCAGCCTCTGGTACCTGGTCATGACCCTGCTGCTGAGCTACCCGCAGTCCAAGCTCGAGCAGAAATACTCCCGCACAACCTCCCGGCTCCCCCGGAAAGCGAAACCCGTTGTGCTGACAGACCCGGAAGGTATCGCCCGATGAGTAACGACGGCACGATCCTTGCCCGGAAAATCGGCAAGTCCTTCGGACCCAAAACAGTCCTCAAAGACATCGACCTGGAGATCGCCAGCGGCGAGATCTGCTGCATCATCGGACCCAGCGGCTCCGGCAAATCCACCGTCCTGCGCTGCATCAACGGCCTGGAAACCGTGGACTCCGGAGTCCTGAAAGTCAACGGCGAAGACTTCGGCTACTACGAAACCGACACCGCCTACCACGCCCTGCCCCCCAAGAAACTCGCCGAACAGCGCACCAGGGTCGGCATGGTCTTCCAGTCCTTCAACCTGTTCCCCAACATGACCGCCCACGAGAACATCATGTCCGGCCCCGTCCTGGTCAAGCGTGCCGATAAGAAACAGTCAGCCAAACGCGCCCACGAACTGCTCGCTAGTGTCGGCCTGGCCGGCTTCGGGGACTACTACCCGGCCCAGCTCTCCGGCGGCCAGCAGCAACGCGTCGCGATCGCCCGGTCCCTCGCGATGGACCCCGAGATCATGCTCTTCGACGAACCCACCTCGGCTCTGGACCCCGAAAAGGTCGGCGAAGTCCTCGCCGTCATGAAACAGCTCGCCAAGAAGGGCATGACCATGGTCGTCGTCACCCACGAAATGGGCTTCGCCCGCGAAGTGGCCGACTCCCTGATCTTCATGGACGACGGCTACGTCATCGAACGCGGCGACGCCCGCGAAGTCCTCACCAACCCCAAAGAACCCCGCACCCAGGCGTTCCTGGAACAGGTCCTCTGACCATGGACGGAAAACTCGCCATCATCGGCCTGGGCAGCATCGGATCCATGGCCCTGTGGCAGGCCTCCCACCTGACCGGGTCCGTCACCGGATTCGAAGCCCACGCCCCCGCCCACGCCCGCAGCGCCGTCGGCGGTGACACCCGGCTCTTCCGCATGCTCTACCGCGGCAGCCCCAACCTCTACCCCATCCTCCAGCGCTCCCGCACGCTCTGGGCCGAACTCGAAGCCGAAACAGGCCAAAACATCCTCACCCGCACCGGCGGACTCTCCATCGGAACCAAGGACGGCCCCTACCTCACTGCCCTGCTCCAAACCACCAACACCAACGGCGCAGACCATGTCATCCTCAGCCGCGAAGAAATGGCCGAGCGGTATCCCCAGCACAACCTCCGCCCCGACGATTCGGCGGTCTTTGATCCCAATGCGGGAGCCTTGCGGACCGACCGGGCGGTAACCGCGGCGGTTGGGGCCGCGGAAGCCAACGGCGCAACCATCCACACCAACACCCCGATCGACAGCATCACCGAAACCGGAGACGGCGTCCTCATCACCTCCGGCGAAAACGCGTGGACCTTCGAGACCGTCATCGTCGCATCAGGCGGCTGGTCTCGGAGGCTGATGCCCGACTACCTGCAAAAGGCCGCAGAGCCGTACCGGATCTATCTCACCTGGTTCGTGGCCAAGGATGCGGCAGAGTTTTCCCCCGAGCGGTTCCCCGTCTTCAGCCGAATCTCCGGGGACCGTTCAATGTACGGGGCGCCGAGCGTTGATGGTGTCACCGTGAAGGCCACTTTGGACGGCCGGGGAGCACCAACACCGCAACCGGATTCGGTGCCAAGGGGACTGACAGCCGCGGAAATCTCGGAAACCATGGACACGGTCACCGAGTTCTTCCCAGGGCTGCTCCCCAACATTGTCCGCTCAGACGCCTTCCCCGACCTCTTCACCTCGGATCGGCAGCCTCTGATCGGCCACCTGAACGAAGGCAGCAAAATCTACTTCGCTACCGGATTCTCCGGAGGCGGCTTCAAAAACGCCACCGGCTACGGCGAAATCGCCGCGCACGAAGCCTTGGGCAAAGGCTCATTCGACGGTCTCGATTTCCTCAGACCCCAGCGATTCAAGAGCTTTCACGCGACCATCCCCAAAAGGTGACTCCGACGAGGCCTCGTGCCGATGTGGCCTCTAAGGGTTCACGAATCCAATATTGTCTAAGAAATGCAATCGGCCAAGAGTGAAGTGAGGAACAACAATGGCGGCATCGGAAGGATTGTTTGTACTGGAGGGCAGGCCCACGGCGCAGTTGATCGCCGATCAGTTGCGGGAACAAATTGTCCAGGGGATCTTCCGTCCTGGAGAGCAGATCAATGAGTCCGTTCTGGCAGGCCAGCTGCGCACATCCAGGGGTCCTGTCCGTGAGGCATTGCAGCGGCTGTCCCAGGAAGGGATCCTGGTCAGCCATCGCAACAGGGGTGTCTTCGTCCTGGAGCTTACACACGACGATGTCAGGGAGATCTATGCAGTCCGTGAGGCTGTGGAATCTACTGCGGCAGACGCGTTGCTTGATGCCGGCCAGGAGCAAGTCAACGACACGTGCCGGGTCTTGAAGGCCGTCATCAATGACATGGCGAAGCAGGTCGCTGTCTCGGACTGGCAGGCGATTGCCCGGCTGGATATGCAGTTCCACACCTCCTTCGTGGCCGGGGCAGGCAACACACGCCTGATCCGGATCTACGAAACCCTCGCGGCCGAATCGAGGATGTGTATCCTCAACCTGGCCGTCGCCTACCCCCGCATAGACGCCCTCGTGCAGGAACATCAGAACCTTCTGGACCTGCTGGAGGCGGGCGAAAGAGCAGCGCTCCACAAAGCCATCAACCAGCACATGCGGAAGGCCGTTGAGGATCTGACCACCACAAGGGAAGAGAACGAAGTCACCTCCTAATACTCTCCAGCCGCCGACCCACCGTGACGGCCGCCGTCGGACTCTTCGTTGTCATCGCTTTAAGCCTTAAACACGGGCAGGAGCCTCCGGGCAGCCCTCAGGCCTTCCCGTGCCCAAAGCCGCAGGGAAGCCTCTAGCAATTGTCAACAATCGACGATAGACTTTGGGATGGAAACCTTGCATTGGTTACGGGCCGAAGACGTCCCGGATGCGGACCAGGAGGACAGGAGTAAGAGTGCTGCAAAGCCAGCGAGTATCTATGTGGGCGTCCGTCCAGCGGGGTGACGCCGTCACTCTTAGCCAGGGAGGCGTTGAGTGCCACAAGGGTTTTGTTAACGACCGGACTGAAGATGGACACACAATTTGGGTTATAGACAAAATCGGTGATCGTCGGCTGTTCCATATTGAGGACGACTACGAATTGCAGATTTCTCAGAACGCCCATGCCTGCTAAAGAGCCTCTTGGAATGCCGCACTACGGGCGCCTCGTCGAACCTGTCACCCTGGGAGCGTCATGGTCAGTTTGATGGTGCTCATCGCCGCAGGGCTCCTGACCAGCTCCAGCGCAGTCGTGCACCTCCCGCAGTCCACAGCAGACGCAGGTGCAGGTGCAAAGCTCCGGAGGAGATTCAAAAATCACTTCCTGGCTCAGGTCAGTGCCGGAATTCTTGCCCTGGGCTCCATCCTCGTTGCCGTTCATGTCCAGCAGGGCGCGTTCCAGTGATTGGGGCAGCGTGCATTGCCCCCAATGATCCCCTCCGGAACAGCCCCAGACAGGTGGCGGCCACAGCTCCCCGGCCACAAGGAGCGGAGTTGATTTTCCATGACCCCCTGTCTATTTCGGACCCTGAGCAAGAGCCGGCCCGCTCCGGTTTTCCGGTGTCACCCCTGTATCGTTCTCCCGAATCGCAACCGAAACGCCTGAAGAAGAATGGGCCGGCTACGCGGGCCGATCGGCTGGAAGCAGTTCAAGGGAAGTCACCCTCCTCGCTCGAGACCGGGGACGCTCGGCCGCTAGCTAGCGGGCAACCCTGCGAGAGCCTCCAAGCGCGGGACATCTTGGTCGCGTGCCTGCTTAGCCATGAGGGCCTCGCGGCGTCTCATTTCTCGGTAACGGGGCAAACGGCGCTGTCTGAGACCCCGTCGGCCGGATGCCCAGCGCCTGGTTGAGCCGTCCGTGGTGATTCTTCCACCTTTACTGCTCACGTTCACGACCATGTTGGCTTAAAGCTCCGGAATCGTCCTCAGATGCCGGCAAGAACACAGCATGAGATAGATGATCACAAGGATGAGGAAGAGCCGAGCCGCTCAGCAAGGCAGTGAAAATCAGATGGAGTATGTACGAGATACCAACAACTCCGATGTTGTTCACTGCTAAGCCCAGTAGTTGAGTCTTCGCGGTAGGAGCAACGCTGGGGACCTGGGCCGCGAGTAGCATCCGGCTGGCTGGGTTGCAGGTTGAGGGCGAGCCGCGGCCTGCCGATCAGTTTCGCGGCCTGAGACGCAGGACCGCGGGGCATGGATGGCGAGGTCGGAGCCGTTCTCGAACCGGAACCTCAGGATCCGATCGGTGTTCATTTTGGTTTCGCGCTGTCAGGAGTGCGGATCACCGAAGTCGAGCGTGGCGTTGCGCTGGATGCGGGTTCGTCGTCGGAACTCGCCGACGCGAAGGCTTAGCGTAACGACGGCCGGGACTGCGTCTACGAACTTAGGTGCAACGCAGATTCGAGTCCCTGCCTTAGATCCCGTCAGCCGTCGCCCTCAATGTCCAAAGCGCAAGTGTGCCGCTCAAGGCAGGCATCACCTCGCCCCTAGCGATAAACCTCGTGCCACTCGGGTCCCCAGCGGCTGACCACCATCCGGTTTTCGGGCAATGACCAGTGCCTGACGGTTCATCGAGCACGAGAGTCGAAGCAGCCGGGCGACGTTTCTTCATGACATTTCCTTTCATTAGGGGGCTGGCGGGTACCGGCCTCGGTTGGTAGTTCACATAGCTAGTCTAGCAATTGTCAACAATCTACGATAGGGCTGGAGTGGCAATTTTTTTGCATTCCGACATAGGCGACCTATCACGGCCTCCCAGGACCAAAGGGGCGGAGGGGCTTAACCAACCCCTGCTGCAAATCTGCGCCGGAAGTTCGGCTATAGGTGCAGCTTTTGTCTCTCCACGCCCACGTGCGCATCCGCGTCATGACCAAGCGCAACCGGGCACAGCCTGGGACAAGGCACTAGCCCGCGGACCGTCCGGCGTTTCTGGAAGTGCTGACGGACCCGGACATCCCCTATGCCCGCCCTTCCCCCGCCCGATCCTTGAAGCTGGAGGACACGGGGTCCGCACTGGCGGCAGTACGCGCCATCGGAGAAAAGAGAGGAGCCCAGGGCCGGAGGGAAGAGATTCAGGAGGGTAGGACCCGGGTCACCTTCGCCGTGTTGCCGGATGCGCGAACGGGCCACACCCTCACTGAGGGTGCGGCCCGTTCGTCAGTAGCCAGGTGAGACGGCGCTCAGTCGAAGCCGTGGGTGTAGACCTTGCGAATAGTCTCGGTGACCTCCCAGCGGCCCGACCAGTCCTTGGGCTGGACGATCACGTCGCCGCCGGAGATCTCGTAGCTGTTGCCGGTGGCGGCGTCGGTGACGGTCGCGCGACCGCTCACGATGTAGCACACTTCGGTGTCCTCGCGAGGGGTCACTTCCCAGCCGCCGGGCTGGCACTCCCAGACACCCGTCTTGATGGCGGTGTCGAACTTCAGGATTGATGTCTTGGGGTCGCCTGAGTCGTAGCCAGGACGGTGGCCGTTGGGCTCGAGCTCCCCGGCGATGGTGGCCGCAGGTACGTAAACGTACGGACGCATGAACTTCTCCTTCTGCCATACTGTCAATTGTTGACAATCGTAACCCGTGCGGCAGCAGATGTCCATGGCAGAGAAATGCCCCGCGGCCACGCCCCCTCCCCGAAGCTGCCCCCAAATGACCCTGATGCGCAAGGGAGCTGAAGCCGCCGCAGCTCCTGACGTTTTCGCACGGTAGCCAGACTTACCCCTGAGTTTCACCACTTTTCGCGAAAACTGTATAGCTGTAATACAGTTTTTAGGTGACGATCAATGAAACCGTGACAGTTGCCGACGCTGTCCGTACCCGGCTTGAACGCAGCCTCCTGGCCGGAGACTACCCAGCGGGAGCACGGGTTAAGGACAGCCACGTGGCCCAGAAGCTGGGCGTGGCGAGGCCCACTGCCCGCGTTGCGGTACAGAGCCTCATCGCTGACGGCTTCCTGGAACGTGAAACCGGGCAAAGTGCAAGGGTCCGCCGTTTCACCGCCCTGGACGTCGCCGACATATTCCGCGTGCGCCGACTCATCGAATTCGAGGCGGTCCGCTCGGTCTGCCAAGGCGCCGATACCGAGCCGATCCGGGAATCCCTGGCGAGGTTTTCAGGGGTCAGGGATGACCAGGATTGGGAGACAGCGGCACAAGCCGACATGGGCTTTCATGCAGCAGTTGTGGCAGCTGCAGACTCGCCAAGGTTGAGCAGGCTCTTTCAGACGATTTCGACAGAGATCCGCCTCCTGATGGCGCTCCTTCGCCCCAGATACCCCCACGTATCGACCCTTCACGATGAACATACGGCGCTTCTGAAAGCACTTGTCACCGGCAACCCTGAAGAAGCCTTACAGCTTTGGGCGGCCCATTTGAACGACGCCGAAGAGTTCCTGAGCACGAGAATCCCGGAGGAATCTTCCCGAGAGGACTAGGCCGGCACAGCCACCCGCTCCAGCCCAGGGGCCGGCTTCCCGACGGCACTCCCCTCAATTGCTTATCGATTCATCAATACCGTTCCATGCAACCCCGAGTGGAAAGCGCACCATGCCTTCAAAGTTCACCGCCCCGGAACATGCACCGATCCTGGAAAGGCTTCAGGCCGCGGGTGTGCCCGTGGAAGCCTCCGGCCACCGGCTGGCCGCGTACTCCTACGATGCGTCCAATTACCGGATCCCGCCTGTTGGTGTGGTGTTTCCGCGGAGCGTAAACGACGTCGTCGCCGTTATGGCAGCGTGCCGGGAAACCGATACTGCCCTCATAAGCAGGGGCGGAGGGACGTCCATGGCTGGAAACGCCATCGGCCCGGGAATCGTGCTGGACTTCTCGCGGCACATGAACCGGATCATCACCATCGATGAGACGACGGGAACGGCAAACGTCGAAGCCGGCGTTGTGCTTGCCCGGCTCACCCGCGAAACCGAACTCGCAACCGGCGGGAGCCTCACGTTCGCCCCCGACCCGTCCTCAAAAAACCGTGCCACCATCGGTGGCGCCATCGGCAATGACGCCTGCGGCAATCACTCGGTCCGCTATGGTCGGACTTCTGACCACGTCCACGAGATCGACGTCGTCACCTCCGATGGAGCCCTCCTTACCGCATCTGACAAGGGCGTCCGGGCCACCAATCCGTCCGATGCTTTCTCCGTTTCCCGGGCGTTCCAGTTGGGCGAAGACTTCAAGAAGCTCGCCCAGGACAACCTGGCTGCTTTCCGTCGTGAACTTGGCCGCATCCAGCGCCAGGTTTCCGGCTACCACCTTGCCAACCTCCTGCCGGAGAACGGCCTCAACGTTGCCAGGGCACTGGTCGGCACCGAGGGAACCTGTGCCGTCGTCGTCCGCGCCCGCATGAAACTCGTCCCCAAGCCATCCAGTGCGCTGCTGGTCTGCCTCGGCTACGCCGACGTCGTCGATGCCGCCAAAGACATCGAGACCATCCTTGACTTCTCACCGGCAGCGGTGGAGGGCATCGATGAGGCCATCGTGGATACCATGCGGCTGCGCCGCGGAGACGACTCCGTCCTGGGGCTTCCCCGGGGCAGGGCGTTCCTGTACGTAGACCTCGACGGCGACGACCCGGACGAAGTGGCCCGCCAGGCCGCCCTGCTGCTGGAACGGCTGGCTGCGAACGGGCGCCTGGTCGATGGGTGCCCCGTTCCGGACTCTGCTGAACGCGCTACGTTGTGGCGGGTGCGGGAAGACGGCGCAGGGCTGTCGTCAAGGCCCGCCAGTGGCGGGGAATCACTGGCCGGCTGGGAGGACTCCGCCGTTGCCCCGCAGAACCTTGCAGCCTACTTGGCCGATTTCCGGACGCTCCTGGACGAGTATGAGCTGACCGGGATCATGTACGGACACTTTGGGGCGGGATGCATGCACATCCGCATCACTTACGACCTGCGCACTGAAGAAGGCCGCAGCGTGTTCCGCAAGTTCACTCAGGCCGCCGCCGAACTTGTGGTCCGCCACGGAGGCTCCCTGTCCGGAGAACACGGCGATGGACGTGCCCGCTCGGCACTGCTTTCGCAGATGTATTCCCCCGGTATGCTCGCCGCGTTCGAGGAATACCGCAGGCTTTGGGATGAGGCAGGGATCCTGAATCCGGGTTCCATCACCGATCCGGATCGATTTGACGCCAACCTGGCACTCGAGGGGGTCCCCGAGCGTGAGTGGAGAACGCACTTCGAGCTCCGGCCCGTTGAGGCCGCCGCAGCCGGAGCCGCCCCCTGGGTACATGCCGTCCAGGCTTGCATCGGCGTCGGCAGGTGCCGTTCAGACTCGGGTGGGGTGATGTGCCCCAGCTTCCGCGCCACCGGGGACGAGAAGGACTCAACGCGGGGACGGTCCAGGGTGCTCCAGGACATGGTCCGGGGTGCCCGGACCGTCGACGAAGGCTGGAAGTCTGAAGATGTCCGCGAGGCATTGGATCTGTGCCTGGCCTGCAAGGCCTGCTCCAACGACTGTCCCGCAGGCGTGGACATGGCCAGTTACAAATCGGAGTTCTTCGCGCACTACTACGAGGGGAAGCTTCGGCCCATGTCGCATTTCTCCCTCGGGTGGCTGCCCAGGTGGCTGAAGCTATCGTCCCGCATTAGCCCGCTGGTGAACTTGGTCCTGGCCAGCCCGCTCGGGAACGTCGTCGCCGCTGCCGGTGGCCTCACCACCAAAAGGAAGATGCCGAAGTTCGCTTCCCGGAAGATGCTTCGCGACGCTCTCGCCCCGTACAGCTCCCCCGCCAAGACAGCCGACGCAGTACTTTTCGTTGACTCGTTCACCAAGGGTTTCAGGCCTGAAGTGGCCGGGGCAGCAGCCCGGGTCATGGAAAGCACGGGCAGGCAGGTCGGCTGCGAATCCGACGCCTGCTGCGGCCTGACCTGGATCTCCACTGGTCAACTCGACACCGCAAAGAAGCTCATGGGCAAGGCCGTAGCGAAGCTCGACGACGGCAGCGATGCACCGATCGTCGTCATCGAACCGAGCTGCGCCGCCGCCTTGAAGAAAGATGCACCGGAACTGCTCGGCACCGAGGCCGCCGAACGCGTATCCCACCGGATCCGCAGCTTCGCCGAAGCCGTGAAGGAATGGGTCGACGCAGGCTGGACGCCACCGGCCGTACCGACGGACGTGACGGTGCAGACCCACTGCCACGAGTACTCAACCTTCGGGGCCACAGTCCAGCGCAAGACCCTGGCCGCCCTCGGCGTCGCCAATGTCACCGAGGCGACCGGCTGCTGCGGGGTCGCCGGGAACTTCGGCTTCGAAGCCAACCACTACGACATCTCCATGAAGGTGGCGGAACAGGCGCTGGCTCCGGCCCTCGCCAAAACCGCCCAGGACACCCCGGTCCTCGCCGACGGCTTCAGCTGTGCGATGCAGGTCAAGCAATTGGAACCCGGGCGCAAGAGCCTTCACCTTGCCGAACTCCTTGATCCCCGGAACACCGTCCCTTTGAGCAAGCCCTAACCGAAAGAGAGAACCGATGAGCCTCACCACCAACGTCGCTGCCCCGCTGATCACGGCGGACGCCGACAGCCTCCGGCATGCGGATGCCGTTATCCAGTCCATCAAACTGCCCGGCCAGGGCATCGCAGTGCAGGACCCCGCCATGGCCGAGACCATCGCCCATGTCCCTGACGCTGATGTCGAGGCGGCACTGGAAGCTGTGGGGAAGGCCGACGCTGCAGGAGCTGCATGGGCAAACAGCTCCCTTCGTCAGCGCGCGGATGTGCTGCACGCTTGGTATGACAAGCTGGTTGCCCACACCGAAGACCTCGCACACCTGATCTCACGCGAAATGGGCAAGCCCCTGGCCGAGGCCCGCGGCGAGGTCAAGTACGGCACCGACTTCGTGCGCTGGTACGCCGAGGAGGCTGTGCGCCCCGCAGGAAACTTCCGGGACACCCCGGACGGCGGCGCGAGCCTGCTGACCCGCCGCTCCCCCGTGGGCCTGGCGGTATTGATCACGCCCTGGAACTTCCCGCTGGCCATGGCCACCCGCAAAATCGCACCGGCGCTGGCGGCAGGATGCCCCGTCGTCATCAAGCCGGCCACGCTTACTCCGCTGACGACGTACTTCGCCGTCCAGCTCGCCATCGAAGCCGGCGTCCCCGAAGAACTGATCCAGGTCATCACCACCTCCAAGTCAGGGGCCTTCAGCGAAGCCGTCCTGCAGGATCCCAGGGTCCGAAAGGTTTCGTTCACCGGCTCAACACCGGCGGGCCGCCAGCTGCTGAAGCTTGCCTCCCGGAACGTGCTCCGCAGCTCCATGGAACTCGGCGGGAACGCACCGCTCATCGTCTTCAACGACGCCGATCTTCAGCGCGCGGTGGACGGAACGTTCGCCGCGAAGCTGCGCAACGGCGGACAGTCCTGCATCGGCGCCAACCGCATCTACGTCCAGGACGGCATCGCCGATGACTTCGTCGCCGCACTCGCCGAACGCTTCGCCCAGGTTCCTGTCGGAAGCGGCCTCGGACAGCACACCGGTCTCGGTGCACTGATCGATGACCGTGCGGTAGCCCAGATGCACGCCTACACCAACAACGCTGTGGCCCTGGGCGCCAGCCTGCTGACCGGCGGCCACGGATACGACTCGGCAGGGAACTTCTTCGCCCCGACCGTCCTGGACCACGTCACCGAAGATTCCGATGTTGCCCAGTCCGAGATTTTCGGTCCCATCGCCGCGATCCAGCGGTTCACCTCAGAAGCCGAAGCGATCACCCGGGCCAACGCGACAGAATTCGGCCTCGCCGGCTACGTCTTCACCGAGAACCTTGACCGCGCACTCAACGTCGCCGACCGCCTCGAGACCGGAATCGTGGGCATCAACCAAGGCGTACCGTCCAACGCCGGCGCCCCTTTCGGAGGCATCAAGCAATCAGGCCTCGGACGCGAAGGAAGCGCCGAAGGCCTCGAAGAATACGAAAACATCCGCTTCTACAACGTCGCCCGCCGCGCCACTTCCTAATATTCCGCTCACATCGTTGAAACGGCGCCAGTATTGGTGCCGCTCTCAGCCATGGGTAGTGACGGGTTGCTGGAACTGAAAGTCCGACGCCGACGCGCAATAAAACCGGCCACCTCCCCAAGGTGCCGAGCAGCGGAAGTCCGGCGCCGCCGTCGTGAGTGCCCGGACGAATGTTCATCTACAAAAGGTTGTAGCCCGGGTATCCCCGGGCCGCGGAGGGTCAATGTCAACACATTAAATGCAAAAACCCCGCTGACCTGCGGAAACACTTTGCCCGAGGTGGGACTCGAACTGCATTCCAGCCCTTGCAACAGTGGGCACCCGAGGAAACATGCGGAATCCTGCCCCGTCCGACCCCACTACGACCGAGTCCGACGACTGAAGTTTGGACATTGTCCACACCCCGAAATTCGCCACTTGAGGACCTTCCAACCACCGACATCAACTTTTCAGCGGCACCGGCCTCATCCTCCAGGGCATCGACAACCGCCCCACCGCCGACATGGATTCCAGCCACGTAATAATGAGCACCTGCCATCGTCAAGCCGGCAGTACCCGGATTCACCGAGCGGTTGCGTCCTGTACGTAGGCTTCCTGCAGTTGGAGCCCATTTATAGTTTCCTGGATGCTGGCAAGGGAAGCAGGCGTGAGGTCTGCAGTGGGGCGGCGGGCCGTGCCGACAGGGAGTCCGAGAATGTCCAATGCGGCTTTGACGGCAGGAACAAACGGTGCTGACAGAATGGCGTCGATCAGCGGGTAGATGCGGTTCCACCCGGCCCGGGCCGTGGCGAAGTCACCGGCAGCGACCGCCCGTTGGACGGCCACTATTTCGCGTGGCACCAGATTGGCTGTCCCGGCCATGACAGCAGGGGCGCCCTCCGTGAGGGCTGCCAGGATCAGGCTGTCCGACCCGATGATGGTGGTGATGTGCTCGCGGTGGCGGTGGATGAGCTGGGTGGCCTGTTCCATGTCGCCGCTGGAGTCTTTGATGTAGCGGATGTTCTCCACTTCGCGGGCCAGCTTGCCCACGATTCCGGCATCGAGGTTGACACCGGTGGCAGAAGGGTAGTTGTACAGCATCACGGGACGTTCCACTGCGTCAGCCACAGCACGGAAGTATCCGATGGTCTCGGACATCGAGAGCGGCTCATAGTAGGGGGCGATCAGCATGAGCACGTCAGCACCACAATTCTGCGCATGCAGGGAGTTCTCGATGGCCTCCGCCGTGCTGGTCGCGCCGGTCTGTGCCACCACCGGCACCCGACCGGCCGTGTGTTCCACGACGGTTTCCACGACCAGGCGCCGTTCATCGGGGCGGAGCGCGGCGAACTCACCGGTGGACCCGCAGGCGACAACACCGTCGACTCCCGCGTCGATGGAACGGTCAACGAGGGCACGAAGACCTGCCTCATCGATCCCGCCGTCAGCAGTGAAGGGGGTTGCCAGTGCGGTGAGCACACCGCTGAGTTGGGAGGACATGGGTTCCTGACTTCTTGCTAGGGGAAAGATTTACTGAGGCGGAAGCGCCTAGGCGGAGATGGTGATGTACTGCTTCTTGAAGTGCTCGTGGATCTCCCAGACGCCGCTCCAGCCGTTCGGGATCAGTACCACGTCGCCGGCCTGGTGGTCCAAGCGTTCGCCGGTGTCCGAGACCAGGGTGGCCTTGCCTTCCAGCACGAGAATGACCTCATTGACGCCGTCGCGGGCAGTTGTGAAGCTCCCTGGTGAGCATTCCCAGAATCCGAGGTCCACGCTGCTGGCCTTGACTGTGAAGGCGTTGTCGGTGGCGTCTTTCGGCTCCGTGCCGTTGATGGCTGTCGGCTTGAGGGCCAGGGCGGGGAAGGACAGGCTGTCCACGGAACGAAGGACTTTTACTTGTGGGTTGGACATGTGTTTCCTTGGGTTGTTCTTTTGACGCAGTACTGTCCGTGTCTGTGATGTTCGGAGCTTCTTCAGTGTGAGTACCCTGCGGCTGCCTCGGTGAGGCTCTTGCCCTTGGTCTCCGGAGCCAGCCATTGGGACAGCACGGCACCGGCCAAGGCGACAGCGGCTGCCATCAGCATGGTGGGGCCCGCCCCGAGGGTTTCCATTGACATCGGCATCAGGAAGATGCCGATGCCCGCCCCGACGCGGCTGACAGCGGCCGCGAACCCGGTTCCGATCCCACGGATCTCGGTGGGGAGGATCTCGCCGGGGTAGACGCCCGTCAGCGTGGTGTACATCGCGTTGAAGAACGAGAAAACCAGGAACAGGATGAGGACGATGGGAGCCGGTGCGCCAGCCCACAATCCGATGACCGCGAGGACGACGGCGCACAGCCACTGCGGCGGAACGCAGAGGATGCGTCGGCCGGCCTTGTCGATCAGCAGGACCGTGATGACGACTCCGGCCAGGGCAACGGCGGAGAGTCCCACGCCCCCGGCGAGCCCACCGGCGAGGCCGTACTGGTTCAGCACGCTGTCGGCGAAAGTGGCGATCGCGAAGTACGGTGTCACTGCGCAGAACCAGAACACCGAGATGAACAGGGTGGAGCGCCAGTGCGCCTTGGAAAACAGCATCCCGAAGCTGCCCTTGCGGACGTCCTCGTGCTGGAGGTCATCGAGCGCGTCGTCGGGCATGTACTTTGCGGCGAGAGCGAGGGCCTCGTCCTTTCGGCCCACACTCCACAGCCAGCGTGGCGACTCCGGCAGGCCGAGCCGGGCGAGGAACAGGACCACGGCGATGAACGTGCTCGTACCCAGGATGAAGTGCCAGCTCAGGCCGGTGTACTCACCGAGCAGGTAACCGATCAGGAACGCGAGCATAAAGCCGGCGTACCAGGCGATCTCCATTGCGCCCATGAGGCGCCCCCGCAGACGGGCGGGAGAGAACTCGGCCATCAGGGGCCAGCCGACCGCGTACTCGGTACCGATCGCGATGCCCATCAGCAGCCGCACCACAAGGAGTAATACCGGGGAGTCGACGAAGAACTGCATTCCTGACGCGATGGCGAACAGGCCGATGTCGAACATAAAAATTGGCTTGCGGCCGAACTTGTCGGCGGCCCAGCCGCCCAGCGGCGAACCGATCAGGATGCCGATCAGCGCGGCCGCGGCAATGAGTCCCTGCCACACCGCATCGAGCTGAAGGTCCTCGGCCATCCTCCCGGACACCGGTCCAATGATGCCCAGGATGTATCCGTCCAGGAACATGCCGCCGATCAGGACGGTGACCATTCTGAACATAAAGCGTCTTTTACTCGCTGTTGAGGCGGTGCTCTGGCGTGCAGCTGAATTACTTGTGTCTGACATTTTTAGCTCCTCCCGGTTGTGGCGGATGAGGTTGGTTTCGCCTTGTTCGCGGCTCTGGGAAGTTGGCGTGGGATCATGCTTTTGACCTCCCGGTCAGTGAAAGCGCTGGGGGGAATGTTGTGGTCTCTTACCTAAGAGTGGTCCCGTCCGGCGGCTGCGACAACGGGAGGTTCAGGAGCCGACGACGGCGGGAGGGTGCCGCCGTCGTCGTGCTTCTGTTTGTTCCGGGACAAGGCAGCCGGCGTCGGTTTCGGGGTTCAGCTTTCCGGATGGGACGGGGTCGACTTTGGACGATGGTTGTTGGAGCTGGGGTAGATGGGTGTTCCTGCGGCTGTGGCGTCTACGGCCTGGAGTTGTCCTGTTGGTGGTGCGGTGCTTTCTTTGGTGGCGAGGATGAATTTTTGGTGGCCGTGTTCGTCGACGGCGGCCCGGACGGTGCGTCGGATGACGGAGTCGGAGAGTTGTTTTCGGAGCCAGATAGGGTCCCGCCGCAGGTCCCGGGTCAGGGCGATGCACAGGACCAGCAGGACGATCACGAACGGTGCCGCGGCGACGATGGTCATGCGTTGGAGTCCGCTGAGTGCTTCGGCGGGTGTGTCTCCGCCGGCCAGCAGCATCACGATCGCGACGGTGCCCATCAGGACACCCCAGAACACGACGACGGGTTTGGAGGGTTTCAGGGTCCCGCGGGAGCTCAGGGAGCCCATCACGATCGAGGCCGAGTCGGCGCCGGTGATGAAGAAGATTCCGGTCAGGACCATGGCCAGGACGGCCAGGCCGATGGTGAGCCACTGCGGTGTCCCGAGGCCGTTGAGCATCGCAAACAGGGCGCCGTCGAAGGAAATACTGGGCGCGCCGTCAACGATGGTCGCGATCCCGTCGGCGGTGTCGGCGGTCGCGTCCGCGGCGCGCTGCTGGTGGATGGCGGTCCCGCCGAAGATGGCGAACCAGAGCAGGGACACGATCGAGGGGACGAACAGGACGCCGGTGACGAACTGGCGGATGGTGCGGCCGCGGCTGATCCGGGCGATGAACATTCCCACAAACGGGGTCCAGGACATCCACCAGACCCAGTAGAACACTGTCCAGCTTGAGAGCCAGGCCCGCATGGTGTCGTCCCCGGTGGCTTCGGTGCGGGCCGCCATTTCGGGCAGCTGCTGGATGTAGGATCCCAGGGCCGAGGGGATCAGGTTCAGGATGAACATGGTCGGGCCCACAACGAACACGATGACGGCCAGGACAACGGCGAGGACCATATTGGTGTTGGACAGGAACTGGATGCCCTTCTCCAACCCCGAGACCGCGGAAGCGACGAAGCAGAACGTGAGGACGGCGATGATGATCACCAGCAGCGGGGTGGCGACTTCACCGACGACCCCGTTGAATTTGAGGCCGCTGCCGATCTGCAGCGCCCCCAGGCCCAGGGATGCGGCCGACCCGAAGAGGGTGGCGAAGATGGCCAGGATGTTGATCACCTTGCCGCCGATCCCGTCGACGGCTTTGCGGCCGAACAGGGAAACGAATGCTTCGGAGAACAGGTTCTTGCGGCCCAGCCGGAAGGTGCTGTAGGCGATCGCGATGCCCACCACGGCGTACATCGCCCACGGGTGCAGGGTCCAGTGGAACACCGACGTGGCCATGGCTGTCTCAACGGCCTCGACGGTCTGCCCATCAACCGTGCTCGGCGGCGGGGAAATGTAGTGATACAGCGGCTCGGCCACGCCATAGAACATCAGCCCGATACCCATCCCGCAGGCGAACATCATGGAAATCCAGGACCCGGTCTTGAACTCCGGTTCCTCGCCATCCTTGCCCAGCGGGATGTTCCCGAACCGGCCAATAGCCAACCACAAAACATACACAACGAACACCGAGGACAGCAGGACAAAAACCCACCCCGAACTACCAAGAACCCAGTTCAACGCCGCCGTCGAGGCCGTCGCCAAGCTCTCCGTGTTCGTGAAACCCCAAACCAGGAACGCAACAACCAGGGCCCCGGTCACCACGAAGATCGTCTTATCCAAACCACCGGCATGAGCGCGGACTGCGCCCCGTCGTTCTGCCACACCGTCCTTCAAGTCCTCAAGGATTTTCGCTTCCTCGGACTCAGTGCGGTGCAAGTGCGCGGTATCATCCACCGGCGGCGCCATTGCCGCCTCATCAGACGACGCATCCGATGCAAGATGTTTAGTGCTCATCAGAGCCTCTTTCAAAAAGGGGATTGTTGGGTTGGTCTTCCAAACCCGGCGGCCCGGTCAAAGACCGGGAGCCTGGGGAAGGATGATTGGTGCAATGAGAGAACAGAAGGCTGCAGGGTGCTGCTTGCTGTTTCGAGGAGTTCGGTCTAGCAGGTTTTCGTCACGATTGGTGACTCGGCGCTGCAGATCATGGTTCTTCCCAGGCCAGCGTCCTGGATGATCCAGAAAACGCTGCGGTCTATGGCGATCATGTCTATCTGTCCCGACAAGACGCTGCCGTCAGGCCGAAGTACTGTCACGGAGTCATGGCGGGAAAGCTTAGACCAGTCGGGCAGGGGGCCAGCGGATCTCCTGGAAATCCTGCGGAGGGGGTGTTTGGTGCGTGCGTACATGTAGGGCTCCATGGTTGCGAGATCAGTGGAGGGTGACGCGGTGTGACTGCATGCGCTCCAGGAGCTGGGGGTACTGCCGTCGTTGGCAGTCCTGACACCATCAAACGCCGGAACATGTGCATGTAGTGGCGTCCGGCCCCGGACGCGTTTCTTGGTTCGTGAGGCTGTCCGGGGCCGGAGTTCTTGGATACGGCAAATTCAGAACTGGTTTAGTTCAGGCTTGCCGTCGACGAGGCGGTTGACCTTCCAGGGGTTCTCATCCTGGAGTGATGTGGGCAGCAGTTCCTGCGGCAGGTTCTGGTACGCGACCGGCCGCAGGAACCGGTTGATCGCGAGGGTTCCGACGGAGGTGGTGCGGGTGTCGGAGGTGGCCGGGAACGGTCCGCCGTGGACCATCGCGTGGCCTACTTCGACGCCGGTGGGCCAGCCGTTGACGATGATGCGGCCCACCTTCTGCTCCAGGGCCGGGACCAGGGGTGCCGCCGACGGATAGTCCTCCGCGGTGAGCTGCAGGGTCCCGGTGAGCTGGCCTTCGAGCCGGTTGGTGGCCTCAATCAGTTCTTCCACGGAGCTGTAGCGGATGACGAGGCTCGCGGCGCCGAAGATTTCCTCGTGGAGCACGTGGTTCTTCACGAAGTCCCTGACCTGGGTGCCGAAGATCGTCGGGGCCGGCGCGTTTTCGGTGGGCCCTGCGGTGCCCTGCCCCACAATGTCGACGCCGGCGGCTGCCCCGAGTGCTTCGGCCCCGGCATGCCAGGACCCGGCGATGCCCTCGGTGAGCATCGTCTGGCCGGCGCAGGCTGAGATGGCGCGGCCGACGGCGGCGGCGAGTTTGTCGCCCAGCTCACCTTCGGGGGCGAACAGCAGGCCCGGGGAGGTGCAGAGCTGGCCTGAGCTGCCGGTGACGGCGGTGACGTACTGCTGTGCCAGGGCGTCGACGTCGCCCTTGAGTGCGCCTTCGAAAACGAAAACCGGGTTCAGCGAGGACATTTCCGCGTAGACGGGGATGGGTTCGGGGCGGGCGGCGGCGGTGCGCATCAGCGCGATGCCGGCGGCCTGGGAGCCTGTAAAGCCGACGGCCTTGATGGCCGGGTCCGCCACGAGGGCCTGGCCGATGCTGGCGCCGGGGCCGTAGATCAGGGAAAACACGCCCGGGTGCAGGCCGAAGTCCTTGACGGCCTTCACTACGGCCTGGCCGACGAGCTCACCCGTGCCGGGGTGGGCATTGTGGGCCTTGAAGACCACCGGGCAGCCGGCGGCGAGGGCCGAGGCTGTGTCCCCTCCCGCCGTCGAGAACGCGAGCGGGAAGTTGCTGGCACCGAAGACCGCGACGGGGCCGAGCGGGATCTGGCGCTGGCGGATGTCGGCCCGGGGCAGTGGGGTGCGGTCCGGGAGGGCCGGGTCGATGCGGACGCCGCGGAAGTCGCCCTGGCGGACCACGGTGGCGAACAGGCGCAGCTGGCCGGTGGTGCGGGCGCGTTCGCCCTGCAGCCGGGCCGCGGGCAGGCCGGTTTCCAGGCCGGCGCGGACGATGAGTTCGTCGCCGATGGCCTCGATGTTGTCAGCGATGGCTTCCAGGAACGCGGCGTGCGTCTCCGGGTCCAGGGTGCTGAAGGACGCGTAGGCGTCCGCGGCGTCGGATGTCGCCGTCGTCAGTTGGGCTTCGGTGATCAGCGTGTAGGCGGGATCGAGCTGCTCGTTGGTGGCAGGGTTGAAACCATAGGTTGTGCCGCCTGTCCCGGCGGCGGTCTCCCCCGCGATGAGGGAGTGTCCATTAATCGTCATTGATTCGTCTCCTGAAGAAGTAAGAGAAGGCGGCCAGCAGATCACGACGCGGCTGCCCTCTCCGGTGGTGGTGGTCGGCTGGCCCTTAGTCGTTGCCGGAGCCCAGATGCCAGATGCCGAGCGCGGAGAGCAGTTCCCGGGGGTCCCACACCACGAATTCCTCGGCGATTTTGTCGTTGTCGAAGCGGAGGAATGATGCACCCGTCACGGTGATGCTCCGTCCGGTGGCGGGCACGTCCATGAACGAGCCCTGATGGGTTCCCTGGCTTTGCCAGTGAATGGCGGCGGTATCGCCATCTTCAACGATGTGCAGGATGTCCGTGCTGAAGTCCGGGAAGGCTTCGTGGGTGTCCTGGATGGTTTGCAGGACGCTGGTGGAGTCCTCGCTGCCTGACTTGGAGCGGCGGAGGTAACCAGGCGCGATAATTTGTTCGAATGCTTTCACGTCCCCGTCGCCCCAGGCACGGTTCCAGGCGTTGAGGATTTCTTCACGGCGGTTGCTCATGATGCGCTCCTGGCTGGCTCGGGTGCCTGGGTGGGGATGTCGATGGGCAGATACTGGCCAAATTTGCCGGCCCGGAAGATCAGGGCGTTGCCGCTGCCTTCCTCCATATTGGTGACGGCGCCGACAACCATGTAGTGGTCACCGACCACCACTTCGGCGGTAACTTTGCAGTCGATGTAGGCGGTGGCTCCGTCCAGGTGCGGGGTGCCGAGCGGACCGTCACTGCAGGGCAGTCCTTCGAACTTCTGCGGCCCTTTACGCGAGAGGGAGCGGCAGATGCTGACCTGGTCATCGGAGAGGATGTTGGCTGTGAAGTTCTGGAGTTTGCGCAGTTTGGGCCAGGTCGACGAGGACTTGTCGACGCAGAACATGACCAGCGGCGGCTCGAGTGAGAGGGACTGGAACGTTCCGACGACCAGTCCAAGCTTTTCGTTGTCATCGTTGATGCCGGTAATGGCCACGACGCCGGTGGGCAGCTTACCCAATACTTGGCGGTAGTAGGCGGGTGTGACGTCCATTGCCGGTGTGGTGGCTTTGGTTGGAGTGATATCCATGTCAATCTTCCTTGATCGATTTCATGAGTAGGGTGGGGCGGGCGGCGCCGTCTGCTTTGGCGGGACAGCGCGCGACGGCGTCGTCCGGCCGCTAGAAGGACGGCCTGGCTGCGCGTTCGCTGAAGCCTCCGAAGCGGCCTCCGTGGAAAATGAGGGGGTTGCCCTCTCCCGGCGTCATCTCCAGCACGCTGGCGATGACGACGACGTGGTCACCGGCTGTGAACTGCTGTTCCACCCGGCAGTCGAGCCAGGCTAGGGAGCCATGAAGGTGCGGGGTGCCCCAGTCCGATTCGGACCAGCCGATCGAGCGGAGCTTGTCCTCGCCTTTGGCGGACAGTGCCCGGCAGATCTGTTGCTGGTCCTCGGCGAGCAGGCTGATGCTGAAGGTGCCGGCGTCGGAAATCTTCGGCCAGCTCGTGGAGGAGTGCATCACGCTGAACGTCACCAGTGCCGGCTCCATGGACAGGGAAGCGAAGGTCCCCACGATCATGCCGTTCTGGACGCCGGTCACAGGTTCTGTGGAGCAAACTGCAGCTACGCCCGTGGGCAGGTGGCGCATGACGGCGCGGTAGCGGTCGGAATCGATGGTCCTGGGGGCAACAGCGGTGGCGGTCATGGCTGGTCCTCCGTCAGTTCTGCGTGGATGTTGCGGCCTGCGCGTAGCCCGCTCTCAATGGCGCCGTCGAAGAAGCCTGCCCAGATGTTGGCGATGTCGCTGCTGGCGAAGTGCAGTGCGCCTTCGCTGGCCTGCTGTGCCGCGTGGTACTTGGTGAGCTGGCCGGGGCGCTGGATCTGCCAGGTTTCCTCCGCGTAGGGATCTTCACCCCACTTGTGTCCTGTGACCTCGAGGACTTCGAGGTCGTCGCGCCAGACCTTGATGGCTTCCTGGACTTGCCCAATGTCGGTGACGTCGATGCGGTCGGCATCGGCTCCGAAACCCACCAGCACGGCGTCGGTGTCGCCGACAAATTCGGTGCGGATCACGGACAGCGGCTTGTCCTGGGCGGAGTAGGCGAAGAACGGTTTGATGGGTCCCTTGACGCGGATCCAGGCCTTGACGCCTTGGGATGCGGTCTTTTCCCGGCTGGGGGCGAGCTTGCCGTCGGAGAGGGCGGGCGAGACGTCGAGTTTGTGCAGGATGTTCTGCGAGAGGGTGATGACCACCCTTTTGGCCTGGATCTCGTGGCCGTCGCCGTAGCTGACGGTTGCTCCCTCACTGTCGTGGCGGACGGCTGTCACGGGGGCGTTGAGGCGGATGTCGGCGCTGGTGTCCCCGGCGATAGCGTTCACCAGGGTGTCGTTGCCGTCCTTGAGCCGGTAGATGGCCGAGGCCTCGTGCATGAGTTGCCAGTGCCCGGATGAGCCGGCGGTCCAGCGGAGGGCGTTGACGTAGGCGCACTGGTTCAGGGGTGCGTTGAAGTGGCCCACCCAGGCCGCTTCGTTGGCGTTGCGTTCGTCCTCGGAGAGGTCCAGTTTGTCGAGCATTTCCTGCAGGTTGTATTGGTCCGCTTCGGCGAGATTTGGGTTGGTCAAGGGTGCGTCCGGGCGGGGCAGCCATTTCGTGGTGTCTTCGAGCAGGCGGGTCATGCCGGGGTCGATCAGCTTCATGAAGTCGTCCAGGTTGCCCCTGCGCACTTCGTTGCCGGCCAGCCAGTAGGTTTCTTCCGAGCGCGGGCCGCGGGAGACTTCCAGGCCGTAGCGGGTGACCTCGGCCCAGACGTGGGGCTGGGTCCAGTGCAGCCAGTTGCCGCCGAGTTCGAGGTTCTGGCCCAGGCGGCGTTCGGTGTACAGGCGGCCGCCAAGACGCTCGCGGGCTTCCAGCACAACCACCTTGTGGCCCCGGTTGCCGAGTTCACGGGCGGTGATGAGGCCGGCGAGACCGGCGCCGATGACGACGATGTCAGTTTGTTCAGTCATTTGAAAATCCTTAGGTGTTGATTCCGTTGTCGCGGGTGCGTTTAGCGGGTGGCGTCGCTCAGGTGCTTGGCGCGCTGTGCCGTAGCGGGGTGACCGTCCAACGTGTATTTCTGTCCGAAGAGCTTCTCGCGCAGGGTCACGGGCTCCTGGTCTTCACTGCGTTCCGCGGCGACTAGGCCTTCGGCGCGGAGCTCGGGAAGGGCGAGCTCGATGAACTCTTCCCAGCCGCCCGGCTTGGTGGTGTAGCTGAGGTTGATGCCATCAATGTCGGCCTCGTCGCGCCAGCGGCGCAGTTCGGTGGCGACGGTTTTTGGTGAGCCGACGATCGTGGCACCGGTGCCACCGACGGCCAGGTACTCGGCAATCTGGCGCGGCGTCCAGTCCCGGTCCGGGTCCGCTTTGGAAAACATGTCCACCATGGACTGCCCCGCTTTCGTCCCAACGGACCGCAATGGGGTATCGAGCTCGTATTCGGACATGTCGATTCCAGTCCAGCCACTGAAGCGGGCCAGGATTCCATCAACGGGTGCGTTGTCCACGGCCTGCTGATACTTGTCCTGGGCTTCCTCATCGGTGGGTGCAACCACCACGGTGAGCAGGATGACAACCTTGACGTCCCGGGGATCGCGGCCGGCGTCGGCCACGGCCTGGCGGAGTTTGGCTACGGTGCGCTTGGCCCCGTTAACTGAAGTGCCTTGGATAAAAACGGCCTCGGCGTGCTTGCCGCCGAACTCCATGCCCCTGGCGGAAGAACCCGCCTGGAACAGCACCGGGGTGCGCTGAGGGGACGGCTCGCAGAGGTGGAATCCTGGGACCGTGAAGTGCTCTCCGGAGTGGTCGATCGGGTGCACCTTGGACGGGTCGATGTAGGTTGCGGATTCGGCGTCGCGGACCACTGCGTCCTCTTCGAAGGAGCTTTCCCAGAGTTTATAGACGACATCCATGTACTCGTCGGCGAGGTCGTAACGCTCTGCGGGGGTGAGCTGCTGCTCCTTGCCGAGGTTGCGGGCGGCGGCCTCCGAGTATGAGGTCACGATGTTCCAGCCGACACGGCCTGACGTGAGGTGGTCAAGCGAACTGAACTTGCGGGCCAGCAGGTAGGGCGGCTCATACGTTGCAGAGACAGTGACGCCGAAGGTGAGGTGTTTTGTTACTGCGGCCATGCCGCTGATCAGCACGGTGGGGTCATTGATCGGGAATTGAGCGGCGTCACGCAGGGCGGCGTCGCCGTTGCCGCGGAAGACGTCATGGTAGCCGAGGTTGTCGGCGAAGAAGATCCCGTCAAACCCGGCGTTTTCGAGCATTTGCGCGATACCGGTCCAGTACCGGAGGTCCGTATAGCGAAAGCCCTGGTCGGCTTCGTTGCGCCACGACCCGGAGGTCAGGTGCGAGGGGGCGAAGACATCGAACGCGAAAAGGCTAAGAGGTTCGTTTTTCATGGCAGTGGTGCTTCCTTGGACTCGTGCCGGATAAAGCGTGATCAACGACTGGTTCGCCCACTTGTTGGGCGCTACGCCCACTTTATGATGTAACCCGCATCACCGTCAAGCGGCAAAATGAGCTTCGGTGAACTAAATAGACGCCTCTTGACAGCCTGGCTATGGCGGGTGTCTCATACTCTTCAGCGGCATGCTCATTTTGTAGGCATGATGCCCATTTAAACGCTCGCGGTGAGCCGTCGACAGTTTTGAGCCTCACGCAGCGGAAGGACGGCCGGCTCTGGCACAGGAAAGGATTGGGATGTCCCACTGGCGGCAGAAGCCTAAGAAACGCAATTCCTCAGTAACGGAGAGACTTGCCGAGCGCGATGCACGCAGGACATCTGCGATCTCGGCAGCGTTAGCAGAACTTAGTGCGGTCTGCGGGAGCAAGCAGGTCGACTACGTTCGGTTAGCTGACCACACCGGTATCGCGGTGAAGTATCTGCAGTGGAGATTCCCCGACGCCGAGAGCCTGCGCCAGGTTCCACACAGTGTTTGAGACCCACAACCCCCTCGTGAACTGTCACATGCAAAGGAGAACCTCCCATGTCTATTGCCCATCGCTGCCTGTCAGCTGGCTCCGTCTTCTTTCGTCGCGCACAGCCGGCAGCCCTCCATCCGGTTGTCGACAACCCCGGTCCAGCCCCAAGTGCGGATGGAAGCGGCCGCCTATCCTCGGCTGCATGGGAAGGCCTCTACCTGGCCACGGAAGAGTCCTCGGAAGGGCCAAGCGGCGGTCAACGTCCCCGCTGAAGACCCGCGGGTACTTGTGACCAATAGCTGGCTTCCTACATAAGATATGGGCAGCAGCGGCGCGATGCCGCGCATAAGATTGAACGCGTGGGCATGCTGACTGCCAGAAGCAAAATATGTGCCCAGCCATCAGGCCATCGTCTATGAGCAGTGGAGTTATGACTGAAGAAGAGCAGGCACCCGAGTCCGTCGACGCAACCAATAAGTCGATTATCAAAGCAGTCGTGCTCCTACGCGAACTCGGTCGACATCCCAGGGGCATCACGGCAACGGAGCTCGCACAGTCTGTAGGAATGAGTCGCCAAACGACATCACGGTTACTTCTCACTCTTGAACAGACCGGGCTTATAGGTCGCAAGGGAACCCTCTACAGCCTCGGATACGAGATCGCCCGACTAGGGCGATTGGCGGACCCCTCTACAGGACTGACAGAGCGCGTCCAGCCCATACTCGATGAAGCAGCCACAGATCTGAACGAGTCTGTCACTTTCGCAATCGTCAACGGAGAGCTTGACTACGACGTAGTTGCCGAAGGATCGAGTTCAAGGCTCCTCAGCGTTCCCCAGCAGTACATCGGCCACAAATACCCTCTTCACGCAAGCGCGTCCGGAAAAATACTGCTCGCCGAAGAAAGCGACGAAAAGATCGAGGAGGCCTTCCCCGAGATCCTCGAAAGCTTCACGCGCTTCACGATCACCAGGCGGAACGACCTCATACGGGAAATCCAAGCGGTGCGAGAACAGGGTTATGCCGTACTGGATAACGAACTGGAAGAGGGACTCTTCACCGTAGGCACCGCAGTCCGCGACGTCCGGGGGCAGCTAACGGGAATCCTCACAGCCAACGGACCCGGCGAACGCCTGAGGACTGGACGGCTGCCGGCAATCGTGGAGCGGTTACGAAGGGCAGCCGATGACATTGCCAAGGCAATGATCTAGCGGGTGCTGATGACGGACTTCCCCAAGCTTGTAGCCGCTCCCGTGAGGGCAGCGCCCCTGGGGGCACTTAGCCGTGCCGAAGCAGATGCGGGGCGTCCGTGGGGATCCCACGGTCATTCGCACCAGCCGTCGTAGTGCAGCGTCCGGGTCAGAGGCGCGGAGTGATGACGACGGAGGCAACGAGAGCAAACGCTCGACACATGCTCGCAGACATATCTTCAAAAATTTCCAACCCGTCACGACACTGCCTGAGCCAGCGCAGGCATCCTCGACGGGCCCATGAAGCGCCTAAGCTCAGATGCGCTCCCCTGCATTGTCGAGGGGTGCAACCTTCAGCCGACGAAATCTCCAAGACCCCATCCAATCGTGCGCAATGGCGACAGCCTCGCCCACCGAGTATCCACTGGGAAACGGTGCTGCAGCAAAGCGACAAACGCGGCTCCAGTGTCAGCTCCGGAGCGGCAAGTTTGAGTGCAGCCGAATTCACCCCAAACAGCGGCCCTATACCGTTGATTCCTCACACGACCCATGCCACACCTAAGTTGGCGTCGTTCATTTTATGAACATCATGTTCATTAATCAGTCCTTTGTTTAATTTTGTCCTTGCTCCGGTCTCAGCGATGTGATCAGGCGCAGACAGTCAAAGGAAAAGTATTTCCGTACCCCATTGGGCTACCGCCAGCACACACACACAGCCGCGGACACGGTGTCTCTTCACCTCCCGTTTCATCGCGGAACGACGGCGCCGGGCAAGTGCAGGGGCGAAGTTGAGGACTGCGAATCCAGCTGTTTTTACTCTTCCGGTCCCGAGACCGGCTAAAGCCACCCGCGTCACCTCAGCGCGAAGCCTGAGGGAGCAGCCCCTGTGGCCGCTCCCCGTTCAGCCTGCTGATCAGTAGCCCCTTCAACGGCTCCTACGACATTTCCATTGAGGGTGTCGTTGTCTCGGGCGAAAACCACCAGTGACGGCCATTCCACGCTTGATTTTCCGTGCGCTCTGCGGAGCTAACCGGAGACATTTATCCCATCGCCGACTCGAATGATTCCAGGAGTGGAGACTCTCGCGTACACGCCAAGGCAGACCCCAGTGCCCAGAACGGATTCTCGTAACCCTTTTTGCTGCTTCATCATTCTCAACAGGGTCAGATTTCTTTCGCCTGTTTCGGGGTCGCGAGTTACTGTGTTAACGCCAACCGAAAATAGGGCCATTAGTGCCAATTGAAAACGGGGCCACGGGGTTGTGGTTCTATTGTGCCGTACTGGCGGCGGGTTGGTGTTTCTTGAGCCGGTAGCTGTTGCCTTTGAGGCTGATGACGTCGGCGTGGTGGACGATCCGGTCGATCATCGCCGAGGCGATGGTCAGGTCTCCGAAGACGTCGCCCCAGCGGGCGAACGGGAGGTTGGACGTCAGGATCATGGAGGCGTGTTCGTAGCGGCTCGAGACGAGCTGGAAGAACAGGTTCGCGGCATCCTGATCGAACGGGATATAGCCCACTTCATCAATTATGAGGAGCCCGTAGCGGCGTAGTTTGACCAGTTCCTGGGCAAGTTTCCCGCGAGAATGTGCTTCCTGCAGGCGGGCAACCCAGCCGGTCGCGGAGTCGAAAAGAACCCGCTGCCCGGCCTTGGCCGCCTTGATGCCGATGCCTACCGCGAGGTGGGTTTTGCCAGTGCCTGGCGGTCCGAGCAGGACCACGTTTTTGGCTTCGGAGAGGAACACGCCGGTGCCCAGGTGCGCGATGAGGTTCCGGTCCGCGGAGGGCTGGTGATCGAAGTTAAACTCCTCCAGATCCTTGTGGGCCGGGAACCTCGCGGCCTTGATCCTGGTGGCAGCTCCGGAGGCTTCGCGTTCGGAGACTTCACGGGAGAGGACCGCGGCCAGGTACTCCTCATGGGACCAGCCGGCGTCCCTGGCCTGGTCCCCAAGCCGGCGGAACCCGTCGCTGATCCGTGGTGCACGCAGGGCCCGGGCGTAGTACTCGATCTGAGACGGTGTTCCGGTCATGAAGCCACCTCCAGAAGAGCCGGCTGCTGGCCCAGATCAATGCCGAAGATCTCGTCGTAGGCGGCCAGATCCCGTACCTCCACGGACTCCAACGGTTCAGGGCGGTGCACTCTTTGGGTTCGGAAGTCCTGGCGCATCACCGCCGCGCGGGCCACGTGGGCGGGATCGGTCACCACGAGGTGCCGGGCCCATGCCCGGACGTGGGTGGCGATGATGACACCCTCGTGTGTCACCCATATGGTGTCCAGGTCGGCGATGACGTCCACGATGCGCCCGATGAATGAAGGGTCCACGGAATAGTCGTTGGAGAACACCCGCACGTAGTAGTCCCGTGGCAGCCGCACCGCGTTGCGGAACACCGCCTCCGGGGTCACCGGCGGCAGCTCCCGCATCCTTTCCCGGTCCAGGACAACCAACTCATCCGGGCGGCCATGGCGGGACCGCGAGTACCGGTGATTGGCCTTGGGCAGCCAGTCGTCCAGCTGGCCGTTGAAATCCGCCGGGGAGCGGAAGTCCCGGCCCGGCATGAATCGTTGCCGGAAGAACCTGTTCATCCGCTCGACCATGCCCTTGGACTCCGGATCCCGCGGCGGAAGCAGCTTGATCTCCAATCCCAGGGAACCGGCGAACGCGGCCACCGGCTCCGTCGGTTTGCGCCGGCCGATGCCGGACTCGTTATCCCACAACAGCCGTGAAGGGACCGCCTGCGCGTCCTGCAGCAGAGTCCACATCCCGCCCAGAAGGTCCGGCGTCGTCCGCGACGGCAGCATCCGTGCCTGGATGAATCCCGAGAACGCCGAGGTCATCACCAGCACCGGCGGCGTATCGGACTGGCCCGCACCGACCGGCAACGGCTCGTGCGGAAACCAGAGATCACACTGGACCTGGAACCCCGGCTCGTGAACCAGGCGGTCCGCCGGGTCCGGCGGCGCGTATTCGGGCCGGATCACGGCGACCTTCGCCCGGAACAACGACGCTGAACCAGACCAGCCCACCCGCTCGGCCAGCGTCGCGGCCGGCATCGTTGGCGTCTTCACCAACAGCTCCCGCACCCTGGGAGCAAACGCATCAAAACTCGACACCCCTGATGCCCGCTGATACTTCGGCGCCCGATCCGACTCCAGCGCCCGATCAACCGTTCCGCGGGAAACACCCACGATCCTGCCGATCTCCCGTTTCGAGTGCTTGCCCGTCGAAAACAGGTGGCGTATCTCCGCCCAATCATCCAAATTGATCACCTTCCATAATGGTCGGTGGCCCTATTTTCAGTTGGCGTTCCTGGCCCTATTTTCGGTTGGCGTTAACAGTTGGATACTGCTTACCCACGCCCTCGACCCCCGAGGCCCAAATGATCAGCGGCGGTAGCGAAAGAAAGTGCGGAAACGCAGGTGCCCGAAGACGCCGGAGTTGCGATCCGAGCCCAGCGCGCTGGAACGTCTCCAGCACGCTGGGAATAACTGTTAAGTCAGGGCTGCCTCGGTGGTGGATGCAGCAACTCCCGGAAATGTGGGGGCGTTTCCCGCGCGCATTCGGGCGAGTCGTAGGCCGAGCACCATGAAGACGACGCCGGCGATACCAAGGCCAACAGCTCCATGCAGGGCGAACGTGTAACTTCTGGACAACAGATCCCCATCCTGAGTTCATCCTTCGTCGCAGACCTACAAGCACCGCTGCCGCGAGTTGGAATAAATGCGGCCAGCTCCGCAGACCAGTGCAAGAGGGTCGGCGGAGCTGGAGCTTTTTGGGGGATGCCTAACCGGTCGCCACTACCTTGTGCGTTCGCGTGGAACATCTTTGACACTGCACGTGCCTGCCGGTCTCAGCAGTGATCGGTGGCCGGGAGCGGAAATCGGTGCTTGGCGCGCTCATGCGAGCGCAAACTCCCGGGGGTAGTAGGCGTTTTCATTTAGCCCTGCCCGGTCTGGGCTGCAGCCCGGGCAGGCCTAGGACTCGATGGCCCACGCAATGCGATGCAGAGCCGTGGCGATTCGCCCTCGAAGGGATCTCCACCCTAGAGCTGATCGCGACTCTTCCTCGACGACCACCGGGGCGTCAGGTAGAGCGCTCCGAGCCTCATGAGCAATGACTGTAGCCTGTTCTTGCCGCGCCAGAAGCAGGGCAGGTGGATAGTAATTGTTCATTGTTCCCCGTATCACTACAGATGATCAGCATTGGACCACATCTAATCCTTCGAAGCCTTCTACCGAGCCAGGGTGATTTCTTAGCACGATAAGTGTCCCCAGCCGCTTGCGCTCCATCACATTATCTTCAAGCCCTGAAGACGCTGTGTGCCAGATTGGAACACAACTCCAGCGGCCGAAAGTGACTTGTGCGCTACTCAACCCTGCAAAGGGCCATTGAGAGACGCGCGCATGCCAGTGGTCATGCGACGTAATTCCTCCGGCAAAAGAAAGAATGGTGGGTGGGCCTCCACGCGCGAAATGCGGCCTGCTGGCTGGTGCAGCATGCCCCCGCCTAGAGCACGTTCTACCCAGCGGTATACGCCCCATCCACGACAACTTCGCTGCCGCTCATATATGAAGACTCGTCTGATGCAAGGAACAGCACGGCAGCGGCAATCTCCTCAGGCTGGGCCCAGCGGCCGAATGGAAGACACTCCGGCGGCAAGGATGTGCCGGGCTCCGTGCTATTGAGCAACATGGGTGTCTCCGTTTCTCCGGGACAGACAGCATTCACGCGAATGCCGTCCGCGGCCAGCTCAAGTGCCGCTGCCTTTGTCATGCCGCGGACCGCCCACTTGGAAGCCACGTACGCAAAATTGTCTTCGAAGGCCACCAGGCCGGAGGTGGAACAGATGTTCACAATCGAGCCACCTCCGGCGTATCGCATGGCTGAGATAACGCTTTGCATGCCCAGAAACGGACCAACCTGGTTCACGTCGATGACCGATCGATACGCATCCTCGCTGACATCCTCAACCCTTGTCGATCGGAAAATTCCAGCGTTATTGACCAGAACTGTCGGCGCCCCGAAATTGAACTCGCAGTGCCGGACAACCTCCGCCCAATCGGATGCGGAGGTGACACTGCGGTCGGGAAGGAAGTGGAAAGTGCCGTCGCCAAGCTCATCCACTAGCGCAGTCCCCTCCCCCTCAACAAGGTCAAAGCCCACCACCTTTGCTCCCTCCCGCACCAGGGCGCGGACGTGTTCCACGCCCATGCCGCTGGCGGCACCGCTGACGATGGCGATCTTTCCTTTGACTCGATGCAATGTTCGTCTCTTTTCTGTGTGTTGGGCGCTACTGCGCGGTGAAGGCGCCGTCGATGACGAGTTCGCTGCCGCTCATGTACGACGATTCGTCTGAGGCGAGGAAGGCGACGGCGGCGCTGATCTCCTCAGGTTGCGCCCACCTTTTGAACGGCAGGTCAGCAGCTGGCGGAAGTGCCCCCGAGGGCGTGTGGGCTATGGCGCGGATCATCGGGGTGTCCGTGTCTCCGGGACAAACAGCGTTAACTCTGATGCCGTCCCTCGCCAGTTCCAATGCTGCCGCTTTTGTCATTCCGCGCACTGCCCACTTTGATGCGACGTAGGGGAACAGATCGGCAAATGCGACGAGCGCCGCAGTGGACGCGATGTTGATGATGGATCCGCCGCCTTGGCGCAACGATGGAATCAAGGCCTGCATTCCGAGGAAGGTGCCAACCTGGTTGATATCGATAACGCGGCGGTAGTCTTCCTCGGACACCTTTTCAAGTGTTTGCAGTGGAGAGATACCTGCGTTGTTGACAAGCACATTCGGAGTGCCAAAATGTGCTTGCCCGGCCGATACCACCCTGGCCCAGTCCTCGGCGTTCCTCACGTCTCCTCGGAGGAAGATCAGGTTGTCTTTGCCAAATTCATCAACTAGTTGGGGCCCGGCGCCTTCGTTCAGGTCGAAGGAGATGACCCTCGCCCCCTCCTGGATCATCCTGCGGGTGTGGCTGACGCCCATGCCGCTGGCTCCTCCGCTGATGACAGCGATCTTGCCGGTGAGACGTTGTGTCATGGTGGTGTCCTTGTTGTTAGTCATGTCAGTGGACCGAGTCCGCTTACTGGCGGCCGATTTTTTGGTAGACAGCAGGCTTGGCTTTCTTCAACCAGCGGGAGTACGCAATGCCGCCCACCCACACCAAGGGGATGAAGAGCGTAAAGGCCAAGGAAGCTATGGGTCCGGCCCCAATTAACGCGTCGACGTTGAGGAAGCTGAGCACCAGCACGATGGCGAGGCTGCCCAAGGCCAAGGCCGGGGCAACCGTCGTCTTCCATACTCCGCGGCCCGGCACCTTGTGGTGCTGGAAGTAGACGAGTACTGCTACGGAGACCAGGACCAGAAGCGCCACGACGACGATCGCACCCAGGCCATTCAGGCGGACATAGACCGTGAAGGCGTCCGTGCCAGCGGGGTCGAATGCAGTGCCAGCGGCGATGGCTACAATTGCCGCGAATTCAAGCGCGGTGACAATGATGGAGGCTACAAACGGGGAATGATGCCGGGCGTGCGCCACTCCCAGCGTCCGCGGCAGGACGCCGTCTTTGCCGAGTGAGTACGCGTACCGGGCTACAGCATTATGCTGGGCGAGGAGGCAGGCAAACGTCGAGGAAATTACGAGGACATTGATGATGCCCGGCACCACATTGCCAACATAGGAAGCGGCGAGGTCGCCGAACATAGAGGCAACGGCGCCGCCGGCCCGGGCATCAGCCACCCCTTGCGGCCCCAGGGCAGTCAGCATTGCCCAAGCCGCAACGAGGTAGAACAGCCCAATGAGGACCACTGCAACATAGGTTGCCCTAGGAATTGTCTTGTTGGGGTCTTTGGCTTCCTCACGGTAGATTGCCGAGGACTCGAATCCTCCAAAGCACAACATCGCGAACAACAGTACAAGTCCAAAGTTGCCAGTGCTGGCGCCGTCCCATGTCAGGGCCCCCAACGGTGGACCACCGGGGCCTCCGTCGAAAAATACCCTCAGATTGAACACCAGGACGAGGACGACTTCCAGGATCAGAGCCACACCAAGTGTCTTGGCCGAGAACTCGATTTTCCGGTATGCAGCTACTCCCGCGAGCAGGGCGCCCAGCAACCCGTAGAAATACCACGGCACATCGGGCCCATGGAATGTATCCACTACAAGTGCGCGGCCATAAACGCCAAACGCGGCCCACGTGGAGAGAAGGAGGACCAAGTAACCCGACATGGCTAGGAAGGCACCACCGAGCCCGATTTCTTTGCCCAACCCGGCAGTGATGTAGGCGTAGAAAGCTCCGGGGCGCTCCACATATCTGGTGACAGCCGTATACCCCACGGAGAACAGGAGCAGGATGACTGTGGAGACTGCGAGTGCGGCAATGATCCCGTTGCCGCCGAAGGCAATCATCGAGGGCATCAGTCCCACAACTACAAGCAGCGGTGCGGCCCATGCGACGACGGAAAAGAGGATGCTTCCAACGCCAAGTTGGCCGCGAAGTTCGATTGAAGGTTCAGTGGTGGTGCGAAGGGCCGACTCATGGCGTTCGGCACTGGTGGAATGGCTCATTGTGGCTTCCCTTGTCGATTCAGGTAATCGGTGAGGTCGAGACTCCTGCAGGTACGTCTTTGGACCTTGCGATGACTGTAGGCTAACGAGCGTTAGTTAGGCAAGGGTTTTGGAAATATTTACACCCCCGCTCCGCCAGCCCGCGAATTCCGGGCACGCTAAAGCGGCGCTCCTGCATAGAGCGCGTCATCGGGGACTTCTGATTAAGCCAGGGCGGGGGTCCCGCTGCCAACTTCCAGAATGGAGCGGCTCAGTGCCACCGCGTGGTCCAGAAGGATTTCAAGGTCTGCGTCACTTCCGTTCCAGTCAGCCCAGCGTCCCGCACCGTCGAGGAGCGTAAAAATGACATGGGTGGTCTTCCTGGAGAGGCGGAAGCCCATCTCTTCGGCGGCAGCCGCATACATATCCTCATGCAGCCTCACCCAGGAGGCCACTTCCTGGCGCACCTCGTCGCTAAGGAACCGGGCTACCCGATCAGTTGCGACCAGGAGGTCCCAGAGATCCGCCTCGGGCCGCTGCAACTGCTGGGCGAGATGGAAGCGAACAAGCGCCGCCCAATACTCCTCCGGCGTGGTGGTGGCTTCGGCAGCGTCAAGGAGCTCACGGGCGAATCTGTGGGTGAACCAACTGAGCGACTCGGCAACAATTTCGTCCTTGCCTCGGGGAAAGCTTGAGTACAGGCTGGGTGCCTTCATATCGAGCTCGCGGCCCAATGTCCTCATAGTCACTGAACCAAAGCCCCTGGCGGTAGCCAGACTTAGGAACGCCACGAGGATCCGCTGCCGGGCGGGCGTCTGGGCTGACCAATCGCGGCTAGACAGGAAATCTCTGACAGCAGTATTTGCCTGCTCGCGCGGCGAATGGTTCATGTCATCCTCACAACGTTGATCGGTCACCTCCATTGTAACTAACGATCGTTAGGCTGCACTTCCCCAATCGTAGCCACGTGGCATCCCCAATCCGGATTTCAGTCTGGTCCTTTAGGAAGCCGTCACTGACCCTGACCGCCACAGCCTCGTCATGTAGCTCCAGTAGATAGCTACGGGCCCAGCGGTGAAAACGTGACGGAACCCTCCGGCGTTGCCGGACTGGGCCTGCCGGCGTGCTCGTTGTGGTGCCGGTCGGCGGCCTAGGGAACCTCCACAAGGGCAGGGGCGCCCGGTCGCGGCGAACGCCCTGGCAGTGTGCTTTACAATTGGCCAGGCGCACTGGAAGGACGGCGGTCCACGACTGCCCAGCTCTGTCTCCTGTGCTGAGCCGGGAAAGCGGGCCGCAGTGGTTGAACACGTTGCCAGGAGCAGACCCTACGGACCGCGGCTTGCGGCGGGTTAGATGCCCGGCATCGGCCACGGCCACACATCGCTGATGTCGCGTCCTTCTGCCATGTCCTGCCGGAGACGATGAACGATCCGGCGGGATCGCTTTGATTGATGGTCGCTGCGCTCATCTGCGTCCGTCTCGCCGCAGTGTGCCGCGGATCGCAGCCACTCAGCGTGCCGTCCTTGTGCGAGCTTCCTGTTCATCATCGGGATCAACCCTAAAAACTAGTTGTGCCTATTGGTCCCTTCCAGAATCCGCCTTCAGTAGTTGTGCCGATCGTGTCAGTTTGAGACACAACTGCTGATGGGCACGGGCTCATCGTGAGCTGATGCTCGTGACAAAGATGAAGAACCCGGCCGCTGCGATCAAAAAAGCTGCTGCACCCGATGGTATAAAAAGGATGCCCCACATGTTGGCCATGTTTCGCAGTGGACGGGCGGGCTTGCCCACATGTGGGCCAACCAAGCCCACCCCGGCCGCCACCAAAATGAGGAAAATTCCGAAGTATTCCACCTACCGTTCCCCGCTGGCATTCTCAGGGTCCAGCGCCACGGCGAGGTGCTTGCTCGAGCGCCCGGGGTCTATCTGCGAGACCTGCATGGCGCAACTGAAACCATCGGTGAGAACAAGGGCGTTAGAGTCGCCTTTCGCCAGGGCGGCGATGACGGAGTGCTCGGCGACTTTCATGGACATATCGAAGTGCTCGGCCTCAAAGCCGAAATTGCCGGCGACGCCGCAGCAAGAGGATGATTCCACGAGGTTCGGAACTCCCCAGGCTTCCAGGACGCGTTTCTGGGCACCTGAACCGAACACAGCATGCTCATGGCAATGGGTTTGCAGCACGGCTGTTACTGGCGGCATCGCCGTCGGCTTCCAGCCACGGTTGATGGCTTCATCTATAGCCACAGAGAATGACCGCACCCTTGCCGCGACCCTCGCAGCGGCGGCACCGCCGACCAGTTTTGGACCTTCGTCCCGGATGGTCGCCGCGCAACTGGGTTCGAGGACGACGATATCCCGGTCCGTGCCGTCGTCGAGCTTGCTGATCAACCGGAATAGCCTGCGTCGAGCCCCATCACGTTGCCCGGTGGAGATCCAGGTCAGGCCGCAGCAAGCGTCCGGAGTGCACCCCACGGATCTGTCGGAGTCGCGGAGCACCCTGGCCGCCGCCGGGACAACCTCGGGTCGGAATGCGCGCGTAAAACTGTCGATGAACAGAAGCACGTCGGCGTTGTCCGCGAATCCGGCTTCCCGCACCCGCTTGCGGATCCTGCCGTTCGCCGCAAAAGCCGGCAGCCGCCGTCGGGCGCTGATGCCCAACCATTCCCCCACAAGCCTGAAGGGACGGAAAGCTGTGCCCACATTGGCCAGAGGTGCCACGCGTGTCAGCAACGGAAGCCACCGGGGCAGCCAGCCAATGGAGTAATGCGTGAACGGTCGAATTCGCCCGCGGTAGTGCTCGTCGACCAGTTGCGACTTGGCCTCAGCTATGTCCACGCCGGTGGGACAGTCAGCGGAACAGGCTTTGCACGATAGGCAGAGGTCCAGTGCCTCCCGGACTTCCGGGCTTGACCAGCCATCCTTGCTGCTGCCTTTGGTCCGGGTTAGTTCCTGCAACACTCGGGCCCGGCCGCGGGTCGAATCCTTTTCATCTTTGGTGGCCCGATAACTGGGGCACATGAAGCCGCCAGTGGCGGACCGGCATCGTCCTACACCAATGCAGGCGTGGGTATTCCCGACGAACGGACTCGCCACCGGGAGCAGCTCACGGTTCCCGGAGGAAGGCACGACGGCGCCAGCCGAGGCTGCGGTCAGCTCACCGTGGGTGTGGCCAGATTCAACGACGCCTTCCAAAGCCAGCGAAGCAGAGAAGGGTTCCGGATCCACAATTATCCCGGGGTTGAGGATCCCCGCCGGATCCCAGAGGCGCTTGAAGGCTCCGAAAATGCCTATCATCTCCTGGGAGTACATCACCTCAAGTAGTTCGCTACGCGCGCGACCGTCACCGTGTTCCCCGGACAACGAGCCACCATGGGCCACCACCAGCTTGGCAGCTTCACGGGTGAAGTCACCGAACACCTGGCGTCCGAAGTCACTGCGGAGATCGTAATCCAACCGCATATGGACGCACCCTGCACCAAAGTGGCCGTACATCAGGGCCGTGTAGCCGTACCTTTCCACCAGTGCGAGCAGGTCCGCCAAGTAGTCGGCAAGCCGCTCCGGTGCAACCGCAGAATCTTCCCATCCAGGCCACGTTTGCACCCCATCGATCCGCCGCGAGGAGAGCCCCGCACCATCTTCGCGCACCCTCCACAGGGCGGCCCGTTCCAAGGGTTCCGTAACGATCGAATAGTCAACAACACGGCCGTCGGCGCTGAGCTTCTCAACCAGGTCCTCACAAGATGCGGCCGCGTGCTGAAGGGTGTCATCCGAAAACTCGACCATAAGAAAAGCCTTGCCCTCCGGCAATGACTCCACACTGGCCACTCCCCGGCGGTGCCGCATAATGTCCACGATCGATACGTCCAGGCCCTCGATGGCGCTCGGCTTTGCGGACAGGATGGTCATCACATCCCGCGCGGAATCAATAGTGTTCGCGTAGCCAAGGCACAGCAGCGCGGTGGTCACGGGCTTCTGGACGAGACCCACCTTGGCCCGCACAACAACGGCGCACGTACCTTCGCTGCCGGCCAACGCGCTAGCCACGTCAAAGCCGTGCTCCGGCAGCAGGTGGCCCAGATGATACCCGGAGACCTGCCGGGGAATGTTCTGCAGCTCGACACGGAGGGACGCTAGATGTCCTCCCGCCAGCGCTTTCAGGCCTTCCAGCAGTTCCTGCGCCCGGGCAACGGAATGGGCGTCGTTTTCATCAACGGCACAGAGGAAATCCCGCCCTGCCTTTAGGTAGGCGCCGTCGGCCGTAACCAGCTCCAACTCCTGCACATGATGAGTCATGCGCCCATAAGCCACTGAGTGGTTTCCGCAGGCGTCATTACCGATCGAGCCCCCCACCGTGGCGCGTGTCAGGGAAGAAGGGTCGGGGGCAAATGTCAGTTTGCCTTTGGTGGCCTTCTCAACCTGCGCGCGCAGCTCGCCGAGCACAACCCCCGCGTCGGCCCACACCGTCGCCTGGCCGGCATCGAGGGTTCCCACAGAGGTCAGGCGGCGGGAAAGGTCGATCACCACACCGTCGCCCACGGCGTTCCCCGCCATCGACGTTCCCCCGCCGCGTGCGGTGATCGGTACCCCTGTATCCGAGCATGCCCGCAAGACTGTCCGCACGTCGTCGACGTTTTTTGGGAAGGCGACGGCGGCAGGCCGTACCCGGTAGTTCGATGCATCATAGGAGTACTCAGAGCGCCTCCGCGGAGAGTCGTCCACGTCGATGCCGTGATCCCTCAACCTGGCGAGCAACTGCCTCAGTTTCGTGTCACTGTCGTCATCGTGGGGCATGGTCGAGTTCTCCATTCGTAGGGGTCCGCAGGAAGTGTAGGCAGGTGCGGTGCACGCGGGGGTGTGCCAAAACAGAACGGGCACAGCGGACGAATCCGCTGTGCCCGTTGGATTGATGGAACGGCCTACTTCAAGAACTCAGAAAGGTTGTCCTTGGTGATGAGTGTGAACGGTAGCGTGTACCGGTTCTCCACGTTTCCGCCCTTGAGGAAGTCGGTGACCACCTCAACCGCCTTGGCGCCCTGCCCTGCAGAGTCCTGGCGGACCGTTGCCGACATTGTCCCTGCCTTGATGTCCTGCAGAGCCGGTTCCGTACCGTCGACGCCGACTACCGCCTTGAACTCGGCAGTGCGGCCAGCGTCAGCAATGGCAGAGGCTGCGCCAATGGCCATCTCGTCGTTGTTGGCCACCACGGCATCGATCTGGCCGGCGCCAAAGCGCTGAAGAGTGTCCTCCATGTTGCGCTTGGCGTCGTCACGGCTGCCCTTGGCCTGGAATTCCGCCACCACCTTGAAGTTCTTGTTGATCTTGCTGTCGAACCCATTCTTGCGGCGATCCGTCCAGGAGGCTCCGTAGATGCCGGCGGCGAACACAATGTTGCCGCCTTCCGGAAGCGCCTTGTTCAAGTACTCGGCCTGCATTTCGCCGGCCACGGTGTCATCTACACCGATGTAGCTCTTGTATCCAACGTCCGCACCCTCTGCGAACTCAGTGGACAGGATGAACAGCGGGACGTTGGCGGCGATGACCCGTTTTGCCGCGTTCTGGCTGGCCTCGCCGTCCAAAGGCTGCATGATTACGGCGTCCACTTGGCGGGTCAGTAGATCCTCAACCTGGTTGAGTTCACTGCCCACATCCTTTTTGGAGTCGGTGATGTTGAGCTTGACGCCCTTTTCATCTGCAGTCTTCTTCATAGCGTCGGTCATATGGGCCAGGTCCGGGTCTTGCAGGTCAAGGACCACAACGCCGATGTTGTAGGACTTGCCTGCTGCCTCGCTACTGCTTGCACTGCCGTTGCCGCCACACCCGGTGAGGGTCAAGGCACCTGCGGCCAGCATGGCGACCGCCGCAGCGATCTTTGGTCGCATTCCCATGGTTGTTCCTTTCGATGGATTCCTGTGCTTCAGGAAACTTTGTTTGTTTGTTTGTTTGTTGACGCTGGGCCCAGGGGTCAGTCCGACTTCCAGCGATTCAGCAGCACGGCGAGCACAAGGATGATGCCTTGGACGCCTTGCTGGTAGTAGGAGGAGACACCGAGCAGGTTCATGCCGTTCATCACAACGCCTAGGAGAAGGACTCCGATGACGGTTCCGCGGATGGTGCCAACACCGCCGAAGAGACTCGTGCCTCCAATAACGACGGCGGCAATCACCTGGAGTTCGTAGCCGGTGCCAGCTACCGGTGCCGCACCGTCGAGACGGGCAGTCAGGACGAGGCCACCGAGCGCGGCAGTGACGCCACCGATCAAGTAGACGGCGAACAGCACGCGTCCTGTCGAGATGCCCACCTTTTTGGCAGATTCTTCATTGCCACCGACGGCATAGACGTGGGAACCGAATTTGGTTCGGCTGAGCACAAACTCGCAGATGATGGCGGCAATCAAGAAGATGATGACCGGCACCGGAACCGGGCCGATGAAGCCCGAACCCAGCCATTCAGCAGGTCCGCTAAGCCCGGAAACAACCTGCCCATTTGTCATTACCAGGACTGCAGTGCGGGCGATGGCCATAGTTGCAAGCGTTGCCAGGAACGGCAGGATAGCTCCCCAGACAACTAACGCTGCGCTGAGGAATCCAACCAGCAGGCCTACTCCCAAGCCGACGATCAGGGGCAACCAAAAAGCGCCTCCACTGGCCGGGGCCAGCAATGCGAAGGTCATGCCCGCCAAGCCAACTATCGAGCCCACTGAAAGGTCGATGCCGGCTGTGATCATGATGAAGGTCATTCCGAGGGCGATAAGTCCTATGATGGACGACTGCCGTACAACGTTCACGATGTTGTTCAGGGTCAGAAAGTTCGGTGCCGCAGCAGCCAGGACCAGAAGGATAACGACGAAGAGGACGATGATCCCGTAGTCGCCGATGAAGCGCTTGATTTTTGTGGCCGCAGTTCCGTCCTTCAGATCGGCAGGCCCGAGCTTGGTCTTGATGTTGTCCATTGTGAGGCTCATGAGCCGTTCCCGCCCTTGCTGCCGCGCGCGGCCACCGCATCGACCACGTCCATGGATGATGTGCTGCCGATCTTGCGACGTTCTTCCGGAATGCCGCTCCCGTTGTCGACGTAGTCGTCCAAGGTGCCGTGTGAAATAAGGTGCGCCACTTGCGCTTCGGATACGTCCCCTACACGGAAACGCCCCACAACCTGGCCCTGACGCATGACGGCGAAGCGGTCTGCCACGGCAAAGGCCTCATCCAGCCTGTGGGTAATGATGATGACCGCAATGCCCAGGTCTTTGAGTCGCTGTGTCACTTCGATGAGCTTGTCGACCTTTGCGACGGATAGGTTGGCCGTGGGCTCATCCATGATGATCAGGCGTGCATCGAAAGCGAGTGCCCGGCCAATGGCGACTGCCTGGCGCTGCCCGCCGGAAAGGCGCTTGACCTTTAGCCGCGGATTGATGGGAATGTCCAGCCTTTCAAGCACGCGCTTGGTTTCGGCTTCCATCTTTTTCCTGTCGATGATTTTCAACAGCGGCCCCAAAATGTTCTTCTGCGGTTCACGGCCGAGAAAGATGTTTGACCGGACGTCAAGATTGTCGGCAAGGGCGAAGTCCTGATAGACCATCTCGACTCCCTGGTCCCGGGAAGCTGACGGTGTTGGGAACTCGGTCCGCTGACCGTCAAGCTCGATAAATCCGCGGTCCGGTTGGTAGACGCCAGTAAGTACCTTCATGAGCGTCGATTTGCCGGCTGCGTTGTCGCCCAGCAAGGCGAACGTTTCGCCAGGCTGCACATCGATGCTCACGCCGCGCAACGCGGAGACTGCACCGAACGTCTTATGTATGTCATGTAGTGCGACCAGTGGAGGGGTCGCCGGTGGTGCATCGGTCATTTCATCCTCGATTGATAGGGCAAATGCAAACGAACCGGTGAATCACGTTCAGCGAGGGTCAATCAGACTTCGATGATTGATTTGTGCAGAATCTGGCTTTCCAAATAGGCCATATCCGCGTGACGCTCGCCACACTGTTTCACTTACTTGAACTTTGACGGATTCGGGATGGGGGCATGTGTGCCAGTTTGGAACACGGCGAATGGATCGTTTCAAATCACCATTGGCATTTGGCCGATATTGAACTGAAAATACATATAAGGCCCTGGGCCTATCTCCACACAGTCAGGCTGTAACCGTCGGCCCTGTGGAATAGGCGACGCTCACCTACCCGAACAACCCACACGATGTCACCGTCGGGAGTCTTGTCGTCCACGTATCCGTCGTGCGGTGGCCAGCCCGGTTTTTGCAGGCGGACTGCGTCCCCTTTTTCGGCCATCTCCCAAAAGGCAGCCGGTGGCGTCCAATCTGGCTGCATATCTTCCTTTGGCCCATCAACTACCCCCATGCCGGTCTACCGCGCCTCTCGTCTTGGTTGGTTTTCTTCCCAATGAATGAAGAAAAAGGCCTGCTCTGGGCCGCAGATGCTGTTGCGAGACATCAGCGGCCCAGGCAGGCGGCCTAATTGGCCCGGCTAGGCCAGATCCACTGCTACCGCAATGCCCTTCCGGGCAGATTTCTCAGCCGCGTCAGCAAGGATCAGGGCTGCGCGGCCGTCCTCGAATCCTGGGCTCCTCGAAGGCAGGCCCCGGACCGCGCGGAGGAATTCTGCTACTTCCAAGCGGTAAGCCTCTGCATAGCGTTCCAGGAAGAAGTTTTGGTAAGGCCCGATCGATTCGACGGACCTGGCCCCCCAGTGGCGCACCAGGCTGTCGTTCTTGTTGCCTACCTGGAGCAAACCGGTTGAACCGAACGCCTCGATGCGCTGATCGTAGCCATATGCCGAGTGACGCGAGTTCAGGATCGTTATGAGTTCATCCTTGGAGCCCCGCAACGTGACCACAGTTGAATCGAAGTCATTAGCCTGACGGATATTATCGCTGAACACATTTGCACCGTGGGCTGAAACCTCAACAATTTCCGGGATGAAGTACCGAGCCATATCAAGGTCGTGGATGGTCATGTCCCGGAAGATCCCGCCGGATTGCGTAAGGTAGGCTGCCGGCGGCTCCCCCGGGTCCCGACTTGTGATCACCAGTTGCTCCAACGCTCCTATCTCCTCGGCAGCCACGCGTCGTTTCAGCTCCACGAAGTGCCTGTCAAAGCGCTTGTTGAAACCCAAGGCAACTGGCACGTCGGAAGCTGCGGCCTTCTCACGGAGAGCGTCCACACGGGTAATGTCCAGGTCAATCGGTTTCTCGCAAAGCACTGGCACATTGGCGTCGATCGCCTTCTCTACGAGGCCCAGATGGGTCGCAGTGGGTGAGGCAACGATGACAGCATCGATTTCGCCCGAGTCGAAGACTTCGTCGGGATCGTCGGTCACTCGACCTCCGAATTCTGCAGCCGTTTGTTTTGCGCCTTCGATGAATGGATCACATACCCAGGACAGCGTTGCCTCGTCCAAGGTAGCCAAACTCATAGCATGTACCTGGCCGATTCTTCCGGTCCCGAACAGGCCAACCCTGATCTGTTGCATCATTGCAGATCTCCAGATGTTGAAGTTGAAGTAAGAGTGTTTTTCTAGTCGATCTTTTGCCGGCCCAGGCGTGCATAGACATCGGGACGCCGTGATCGCAGGACGTACGCATAGGCAATGCCGCCGAAGAACAGGGCGAAAGTGAAGGTCATAAAAATTGCCGTCATGACTGCAGAACCGCCGATGAGTTCCGGATAATTAGTGATCGCCAAATAGGTGATCAGACCCAGGAAGACCACGCTGACGATTGGAGCGACGATGGTCTTCCAGACGGACTCCGGAGCGAAGCTGCGGCGGCGGACAAAGTAAACAAGAACAGCAAAGCTCGTGATAAACATTAAGAGGAGCACCGCGAAGGTTCCACTGCCGCTGGCTATGGGGTACAGGAGCTCGGGAGCGACACCCACCACACTGAAGACCACTGTGGCCAGGGCCCACAGGAGGCCGACTGCCAATGCCGAGACATAGGGCGACTTGTGGCGGGGGTGGACCCTGCCAAGTATGGTGGGCAGGGCCCCGTCGGCCGCAAGGGAGAAGCTGTACCGGGCGGCGATGTTCTGGATCGAAAGCATTGAAGCCAGGATCGAGGTGATGAGAAGGACCACTGCGATGTCCGCAAAGATCTTGCCCACCAGGACCGTGGCGCCGTCGTTGAAGAGGTTCACCGTGTTGGCGGCAGCTTCGCCCTGAACCTTGTCTGCCCCTAAGAACGCGGTGTAGGCCCAGGCCGCCACGGCGTAGAACAACCCGATTCCCACTACCGCGATGTAGGTGGCCCGGGGAATGGTGCGGTCCGGATTCTTGACTTCATCCCGGTAGATGACTGTCGCTTCGAATCCAAAGAAGTTTCCGACGGCGAACAGCAGTGCCAGCCCCAACCCGGCATCCGTGATCCACGGCATGGAGAAGCCGATGCCCTGAACAACCGCTCCGGATCCTGCGGCGAATGCGGCGACATCGAAAATGATCACTACTGCAGATTCCAGCAGCATGACGACCGTGAGGACCTTGGCCGAGAGATCAATGCGGTGGTAGGCAAGGAGCGTGGTGACGGCGATGATGCCAAGCCCGTACCAATACCAGGGGATGTCGGGGCCGTTCAACGTGTTCACCACGAAGCTTTGGAGAGTCAAAGCAAAAAGCGAGGGTGCAAAGAACCCAATGAAAACGTATCCGAAGAGGGCCAGCAGCGCACCTCCAAGGCCTGCGGGCTTACCCAAGCCGGCAGTGACAAACGAGTAGAAACCACCCGGAGCGTCAACGCTGCGGCTCATTTTCACGAAGCCAACAGAGAATATCAACAGCATGAGGGTCACCAGGAGGTAGATGCCCGGTGCCGTGTGACCGCTGAAAAGCAGCATCACAGGCAAGGTGCCTGCAACTGTTGTCAGCGGAGAGGAAAAGGCGAGCACGTTCATCACGAGCTCGCCCACGCCCATATTGCCGCTGAGCTTGTGTTCCTGGGCCTGGGTCGGCGTTTTCGTCGTACCTCTTATTGTGCTTGACATGTAGATCCTCATTACGAAATTTTGAGTGCTGAATCACACTATCGACGAGGATCGTGGGAGTACTGTACCAGCTTGGGACACGGGATCCCATGGGGCATTCCGGCGTGTTTCCAGAACCCGAAATACCCCATGGAATGGCTTCAGGGGGCTTCAGACGCCAAGGCAGGAGTAGCCGGACCAAGCTTCTTCAGGTCCACCACGTCCTGCAGCGGCTCATGGGCCTTCCACAGCCTGAGATTCCGGGCGAAGCAATCCACTACTCTTCCGCGCCAGCCGATCAAGTCTCCGGAGGCATGCGGGGAGACAAGGATGTTCTGACGGCTCCACAGCGGATTCCCGGCATCCAAGGGCTCATGTTCAAACACATCCAGTGCCGCCCCGCCCAGATGTCCGGCGTCAATGGAGTCAAGGAGGTCCTGCTCCACCACCACCGCCCCGCGTCCGACGTTGACCAGACGCGCCCCGGGCCGCATTTTGCGGAACCGCGACGAGTTGAACAGGCCACGGGTTTCTTCTGTGAGCGGCAATGTCAGCACGACATCATCGGCTTGGCCCAGGAGCCGGTCAAGCTCATCAAAGCCCGAGATGGAACCCAGCTGCGGATCATTCCTGGCAGACCGGCCCACGATGTTAACGTCCATACCTGCAGCGCGCAGCAGAAGGACGGTTTCGCGGCCCACGGGACCTGGCCCCACTACCAGGACTCTCCGTCCCAGCAGCGGCTCGGTTTCGCGGTGTTGCCAGGTGCGGGCCTGCTGCAGCTCGATGGTGCGGCGCAGGTCTTTGGTGAACATCAGCAGGACGCCCAGGACCCACTCTGCGATCGGCCGCTCGCATACGCCGCGGGAGTTGCTCACAATAATGTCGCTGTTGATGATTTCATCGGTCATCAGGCTGTCAACGCCGATGCTTGAGGTGTGGATCCAGCGCAGCTCCCCTGGCCCGACCTCGCGCAGGAGCTTGGTCCTGAAGTCGTTCAGGAACAGGATCTCCGCACCGGGCTGGGCAGCCTGGAACTCGTCCGCGGTGCGCACCACGACGACATCTGCGTCGGCTTCCAACCGCTCAACAGGAGGTCGCGGGCGGCCCTCCTGGACAATCGCTATCACTTTTGGTCGTGACATACCTTCCCCTTCCCGGTCTGCATCTGAGGAGCAGCCCCCGTTTGTTCTTGCGTTTGGAGTTTGCTGCCGTTTACCAACCGCCCTGCCAACCGCTCATCAGGCCGTACGGCAAGCGTTGTGGCTCCTCGTCGGGAAGGCCCTTCAGGAAATCGAAGTCGCAGCCTTCGTCGGCCTGGTTCACGTGATCGATGAAGAGCCGTCCGTAGCCGCGCCGGTATTTCGGTTCTGGAAGCTTTAGTTCCGCAAGTCGGCTCTCGATCTCCTCGGCAGGGATGTCCAAGTCCAGGCGCTGGTTCTCAACATCGAGCACAATGGGGTCCCCGTCCCGGACAATCGCCAGCGGTCCACCCACGGCGGCCTCTGGAGACACATGCAACACTGTGGTCCCAAATGCGGTGCCGCTCATCCTGGCATCGGAAATGCGGACGATGTCGCGGATACCGCGACGGAGGAGCCTCTCGGGAATGGGCAGCATGCCCCATTCGGGCATTCCGGGAGCTCCTACAGGCCCACTGTTGCGCAGGACCAAAACGGAGTCTTCGGTAATGTCCAACTCGGGATCGTCAATCCTGCGTCCCAGGTCGTAGATGTCCTCGAATACCACTGCTGAGCCCTTGTGCTGCAGCAGATCCTTGGACGCAGCACTCCGTTTGATGACCGCTCCGTTGGGCGCCAGGGAGCCGCGGACAACGGCGATGCCTCCGGAGGCATCGAAGGGGGCCTCGAGAGTACTGACTACGACGCCATCAGGTTCGGGGGCCGCCATGTAGCCACTCTCGAGGGACTCCCCTGTGACTGTTATGGCGTCCTTGTTCAGCAGTGGGGCCAGTTCCTTTAGTACGGTGGAGATGCCGCCGACCTGGAACAGTTGCTGCACCAGGTACTCGCCGGATGGGCGGACGTTGACAATGCGAGGGGTCCGTTGGGAGATCTGGTGGAAGCGGTCCAAAGGCAGCTCGTAGCCGACGCGCCTTGCGAGTGCCAGGAGGTGCACCACGGCGTTGGTGGACCCACCAACAGCCATCAGGAGGGTGATGGCGTTATCGAAGGCCTCTTTTGTCAGTATTTCGCTGGGCTTTGGCCCCTGAGACAGAGCCATCTCCACTGCCCGGCGGCCCGTGGCTTCCGCCGCTTGGGCGCGACGCGCATCTACCGCAGGGATAGACGCTGTACCCGGCAGGCACATGCCGAGTGCTTCGACGAGGGACGTCATGGTAGAGGCTGTGCCCATCTCGCTGCAGTGTCCGGCAGATGGTTTCGCGGCGGACTCGAGCTCGTCGAAGTCCGCCTCGGTGATCTTCCCTGCCCGCAGCTCATCTGCGTACTTCCAGGTGTCGGTGCCTACCCCGAGCTGCTTCCCTCGGAAGTGTGCGGGCTCTTGGGGTCCGCCGGTCAGCATGATGGTGGGGACGTCCGCACTGGCGGCACCCATGAGCTGGGCCGGGACAGTCTTGTCGCAACCGCCCAGGAGCACGATGGCATCCAGCGGGTAGGCGCGGATGGACTCTTCAACGTCCATGGCCATGAGGTTTCGGAACTGCATAGCCGACGGCTTCATGAGGCTTTCACCCAGGGAGATGGTGGGGAATTCCAGCGGCAGCCCGCCGGCCATCAGGACACCGCGCTTGACGGCGTCTGCCAGCAGCTTGAAATGGATGTTGCAGTTAACCAGCTCCGACCAGGAGTTGGCTATGCCGATGACCGGTTTGTCCTTGAGGGCAAAGCGCGAGAAGCCCTCTGCCTGGATCGCTGTGCGGTGAACGAATCCGGTGAGGTCGTGCGGCGCGAACCACCGCGCACTGCGGAGGTCCTTATAGTTCGACTCTTCCATAGTCTTTTAAGCTCCTTGGCTTGTTCGGTCTTGACAGGTAATTGGTGGCGTTTCCTACGCAGCTGATGTGCCGCCGTCGAACGCCATGCTGGTTCCGGTAGCAAAGGTTCCTTCGACGGCCAGGAAGTAGATTGCGGCGGCCACCTCGTCCGGATCCGCGAGGCGGTTCAGCGGCACGGTGCTTTCCTTCAACCTCCGGGCTTCAATTGGGTCCGGCCCTGCTTCCAGGCCCGCCCGCACCATGGGTGTGTCAATCGGTCCAGGACAGACGGCGTTCACCCGTACAAGGGGCGCGAGTTCCAGCGCCAGGGCGCGGGTGAGTCCCACAACGCCGGCTTTGGCCGCGCAGTAATGAACAAGCCCCGGCACGCCCATAGCGGCGAGGTCGGAGGCCACATTGACAATCGAGCCGCCCCCTGACCGCCGCATATGGAGCGCGGCCTCCCGCGCAACGTAAAAAGTGCCGGACAAGTTCGTCTGCAGCACTTCCTGCCAGTGGTCCTCGGTGAGGTCTTCCAAAGCAACATGCCCGGCTACACCCGCAGCGTTGACCGCTACGTCCAAGCCACCCAATGCGTGGATCGCGCTCCGGACGGCGTTCCTGACTGCGTCGGCATCGGAGACATCGGCAACCACGCTGTGGGCATCGGGGCCAATCTCCGCAGCCACGCGCTGCAGCTCCGCAGAACGCCGCCCCAGAAGCGCCACCCGAGCACCGCGTTTCGCGAAAAGCTTTGCCGTCGCTTCCCCAACGCCGGAGGTTGCACCAGTGATGAGAACCCGAAGGGATTCCGTTCGAAGTTGTTGGTCGCGTTCCATCATCGGCGACGGTCTCCTCTTGCTCGGCAGTGGCTGGCTAGTACGTTCCACTAAAACAGCGCTCCCCTGCCTCCGGCTGTCTCACATTGAGACACAGAGCACACGGCCAACGTCCTTAGGCTGATCAGCAGATGCCGCCGTCAGTCTGCGGCACAGCACCGCCGAACAGCGGCAGAGATGAAGGAGTGCTCTTGGAACAGCAAAACCGCATTGGGGTCGGCCTGATTTCGGTCGGATGGATGGGGAGGCTGCATTCGCGCGCCTACTTGGCAACCAAGCAGTTCTTCCCGGAACTGCCGCGACATCCTGAATTGGTGATTGCCGCGGACCCCGACGACGCTGGCCGCCATCATGCCGAAGACGCACTCGGCTATAAGGAAACGGCCACGGATTACCGCAAGGTGCTGGAAAATCCGGACGTGGACGTTGTGTCCATTTGCTCTCCCAATTTCCTGCACCACGAAATAGCGCTTGCCACTATAGAGGCCGGCAAGCACTTCTGGATCGAGAAGCCCATGGGTCGCAGCGCCCAAGAGTCCCGCGAGATTGCCCAAGGGGCTGAGGCCGCAGGGCTCATCACTTCAGTCGGGTTCAACTACCGGCACGCACCCGCCGTGGCGGAAGCCAGGCGACTTATCCGGTCCGGAACACTAGGCAAAATCACCAACGTGCAGATCCGCCTCCTCACCGGATACGCCTCGGATCCAAGCCAGGTATTCACCTGGCGCTACGAGCAGGCCCGAGCAGGATCCGGCGTCCTTGGCGACGTCCTCAGCCACGGCTTCGACCTCGCCCAATTCCTGGTGGGCCGCATAACGTCGCTGAATGCCGTGACGGAGACCTTCATCAAGGACAGACCGCTGCCTGCCGGCAACTCCTCGAATTCCTTCGACATGGGCCAGGCCTCAGACGTCACCCGGGAGGTTGAAAACGAGGATTACACAGCCATGCTGGCCCGCTTCGAAGGCGGTGCGATCGGTATGTTCGAGTCCACACGCGTGGCCATCGGGCCCCACGCCGAATACATCATCGAGGTCTACGGCACTGAAGGCTCCCTGCGATGGAACTTCGAACGGATGAACCAACTGGAGCTCGCAACGGACCGCAGCGGCTACCGCACCATCATGACACCGCCGTCCTTCGGCGAGTTCGGCCGCTTCCAGCCCGGTCCCGGGCCCGGGATTGGATTCAACGACCTCAAGACCATTGAGGCGGCGCTGTTCCTGCGTTCAGTTGCGGAAGGAAAGCAGCTTGGTCCCTCCGTCGCGGACGGCTGGTCAGCCTCCGAACTCGTGGATGCCTCGTTGCGCAGCGCCGGTTCCGGCGAGTGGGTTGAGATCCCGGAAGTCTCCGGTCAGACGACCTACCAGGCCTAAGCACGAACAAACTCCCCCGCAACAAAAGGAGGCCGGATCACCACGATCCGGCCTCCTTCAATGTCCTCAGTCGACAGCTCGACCTATGCGCCTGTAGGTCTCAGCGTTCCGGCGCCTCAACAACAGAGCAAGCGCAATGCCGACGGCTATCGACAAATAGGGTATGAGAAGCAGCACGGTGAGCAGGAGTGGGTCACCGACCACCAGCAACTCCATATTGAAGGAGGCTGTCAACAGCGCAAAACCGATCCCCAAGAGAGCAATCACCGGAGCTACGAGGGTGCGCCAGAAAGACATGCTTGTCTTGTTCCTGCGGAAGTACACGATCATGGCCACAGCGGTCAGGCAGAGCAAAAGCAGCATTCCATAAAATGCAACTCCGGCTGCTGCCGCATAGAGAGCATTCGCCTCGCCGCCGGAAATCACCAAGATGAGCAGTACCAACAGCAAGACGGCGCCGACTGCCACAGCGGCACGATGCGGAGATCCATGCTTTGCATGGACTGTCGAGAGCGCCTTCGGAAAAATCCCGTCAACGGCCAGGGAGTGCGTGTACCGGGACAGGATGTTCTGGAGCGATAGACCTGAGGCAAAAAAGCTGGTCACCAGCAGAATCGCAATCACTTGGTTCGCGAAGGCCCCAAAGTACTGGAGGAGAGCGTCCGGCATCATGGCCGTCGGATCCGCTTGAGCCGCCGACACTGCGTTCGACGTTCCCGCCGAAAGGATCAGGGCGAACGCGGAAATGGCGTAAAAGACTCCAAGAAATGCCACAGCCAGGAAGGTTGCCCTTGGGATTGTAATGCTCGGCCTCTTAACCTCGTCCCGGTAGATCGCTGTCGCTTCGAACCCGTTGAAGACCCCAATGCTGAACAGAAGGAGGACTCCTATGGTAGGAGTGAAGAGGTTGACAGGGTTCCATGGCTCGAAGGAAGGCCCCTCAGGTCCTCCGTTGACAATGATCACCGCATCAAAAATGGCCACCGCAAGTACCTCGACGGCCAGTATGACCGAGAGGACCTTGGCAGATAACTCCACATTGAAGTAGCTAAGCGCCCAGGCAATGCCGAACATCACCATGCTCCAGATCCACCACGGTGTTGACACGTCCCCCAGGAAGGCACCCAGCAGGTTGTTCACGGCGATTCCGGAGACAACAATGCATGACGTGACGTTGAAGCCGTATGTGACCAAGGCGAGGAATGATCCTCCCAGTCCCGTGGGACGGCCCAGACCTTCGCGGATGTACGTGTAAAAAGCGCCAGGGCGGGGTATCGCCTTCGTCATTGCTGTGAAACCCATGGCAAAGAGCGCCATCAATACAGCGACCGCAACGAACGCGATGGGCACTCCGATCCCGAAGGAAATGTTAACTGAGACGAACCCAAAGACCACGCCCAAGGGTGCGGTAAAAGCCAGGACCGTAAAGAGCAGTCCAGTGGTCCCCATCCGGCCTCTGAGCTTATAGATGGACGATCGGTCTTCAATGTCTTCTGAATCAACAACGGCTATGCGCTGGACTGGAAGTTCCTGTTTCACTTTTGTTCTCCTCAGGAGAGTGACGTCCTCTTTGACGCTCACTGTTTTTGGGGGAAGGCAGGCCGGTTGGCCGTACTGCTGGTGAGCTGACGAGGTATCACCAGGTGATCCCAGTCAGTCTCTTGATTTTGATTCTGGAACGGCGCAGGAACTGTCCCAGGATGATGCACTTCCGGGCGGGCAACAGTCGCTTTGCCCCTCAGCCCAGCGCGAGATCGAACCCCATGACTTCATAGGCTTCGATTTTTCGGTAGAGGGTCGATCTCCCGATTCCCAGAAGGGTTGCGGCCCGAACGCGGTTGCCGGATGCCTCAGCAAGTGCTGCCCTGATCTGTTGCAATTCGGCCTCTTCCAACCTGGAGAGGCGGGTTGTGCCAAGTCTGCGCAGTTGCACGGCGTTAAGGTCTGACAGGTGCAACTCCCCGCTAAGGGACTGGGACGCCGCCGATTCCACGAGCTCGCGAAGCTGGCTGACATTGCCTGGCCAATCAGCTACGACCAGGGCATCGCGCAGCTTTGGCGACATCCGTACTTCCCGTCCAAGTGCGTTCCGGAGTAGGTGCGACGCCAATACAACAACATCCTCCCGCCTTTCCCTTAGGGGCGGCATGACCACCTCGATTCCCCTTAGGGCCGAGAGAACAGGCAACAGATCATCACTGACGATACCTGCAGTCAAAATGAGTTGGGGCTGTTCCAGGACCTGCAGCAAGGAGGCAAGGTCATCCCGCAATAGTGGTCCGCACTTGTCGACCCGGTGGAGGATCACGGCCGCTCCTCGTTCCAACGCTGTATCGACGTCTTCAATGGTGAACTGGCCAGCCGAGCGCTGACTGAAGTCGAACACGTGGGTATCGGCGGACAGACGCTTGGCCATCGCTTCCGCCAGGGTCCGTTTACCACTGCCCTGCTCACCGATAATGTAGGCCGGCATTCGACGGCTTACGGAAGCACCTGCAGCGTCCAAGGACCTCCGGAGCGCCCGGCTGGTACCGACGATGCCTTCGAAGTGTGTGCTGGATTCTACTGTCGCCGAACCAGCACGTAACCCCTTTGGAACAGACGGGACTTGGACCCGCATGACAGATGCTCCCCCAGCACCGAGTTCGCGGAGACCCATCGGGCGGATGTGGAGCTGGACCTCCCTGCCGGTGCTCACATTTATACGATGCTGCGAGGTACCGTCCCGCTGCTCTGCCTCCCTAGCCAGGGCTGCAAGTACGGCAAAATCACTTGGGTCCAGCATGCGAAGAGCGCTTCGGCTGGCAATCGTGGTGCGTTCGTCCATCGCCACCACAGCATCTGCACCGCGTTTCCGGATCTCGGTCAGATACTCGGACATGAGGGCCTGTTCGCGGGCTGCCAACCTTTCGGCCAATCTACGCGTGATGTCGGCGGCTGCGCCGTGAACAGTCAGCAGGACCGACCCCGGATGAGTGGTCCGGGCTAACTTCTCGGGCAACATCAAGCCCAGGACGCCGCGGACGGATCTCCGGAGGGGGTCACGAATCGGAACAGATGTGCAGTAACTGTTTTGGAGTGCTTCATTGAAGTGCTCGGCTCCCCAGACCTGCACAGCCTCACCCTCTTCCAGCACCGTACCGTCGGAATTGGTTCCAATCAGGTCCTCAGCCATTCGCGCGCCCAAGCTAGGGAACAACAGTTCGGCTTTCCGCCGCTCGGTAGCATCGCCGCGGAAGACTGCGAGTGTGCCCTCCGCGTCGGTGAGGACAACTACGCCCCCGGCATCGGTGCACAGGCGTTCGAGTTCGGTCAGCACGGGCTCCGCAGCTGCCAGCAACTGCTCATCGGCCTGAGGAACCGTGGTGTGCAGAAACGGTGACACAGCCGTGACATTGCACGCAAGGCTACGTTGCCAGGACCGAGCGATGACTGGTCGCAGGATGCTCAGGTCCGTCACCTCGGGCTCGGCTAGGAATCGTTCTCTGAGCGACTGGATCTCTGAGTTCGGCCGTGCGCCCACATGCAAGGGAAAAGCCTCGGACATCCTCGAAACATCATGGAAAGTCATGTCTGTGCCTGCTTTCTGCATTCAGGGCGGGGGTCAGTGCTGCAGCAGGTGTTCCAGATGGCCCGGCAGTTTTCGCGCCTGCTGCCGCCCAAACAGCTGAAAATACCACTTTCCCAGCGTTTGTTTACCCGTTGTACCGCTCGCCTTCCACCCGCCAAAAGTCTGCGGTCCTGGCCACCAGCCAGTGGTGGCATGCCCCGGGACGTTCACGTCGACACAGCCGGCCTCTATGCGATCAAGGAACTCCCTGGCCTCGTCCATGTCCCCTGTATAAATTCCCGCGGTTAATCCCATGTCCGTGTCATTGGCTGCTGTGAGGGCCGCTTCAAAATTGGGTACCTTGCTGATGGTCAGAAACGGCAGGAAGTGCTCCACCGTCGCCAACTCATGAGTCGCCGGCACGCCGGACACTACGGTGGCCGGTGCGAAGTAACCGCCTTCATCGGCCTTCCCGGTTTCGACTTGAAAGCCTCCCCTTCGGGCCGAGGAAACGAGTGAGGCGTAGCGTTCCATGGCATCCGCAGAAACAACAGGTCCTGCGAAGACGTCCCCATCGATGGGGTCACCGGCCTTCAGTGCCCTAACCCGTTCCTCTACTAGTTCGACCAAGTGGTCATGGGCCGCCGGTGTCGCCAACACCCGGGAAAGTGCACTGCATTTCTGCCCGCTGAGGTCGAAGGCTGAAAAGACAATGCCTTCGGCGGCCTGCTCAAGGTTGGCCGTGTCGGTGACAATAACGGGGTTCTTGCCTCCCATTTCGGCGATAACTGGCCGTGGGTAGGGTCCGGCAGCGAAGTCGCGCAGGATCGATTTACCGACGGAGACGGATCCGGTGAAGCACACGCCGTCAATTTCGGACGACACCAAAGCGCGGCCCGGACCGTCGCCTCCATGGACCACATTAACAAGACCCTCCGGCAGCTTCATTGCCTGACAGAGTTCATAAACGGCTTGCCCGGACCACGGCCCATCGTGCGAAGTTTTGACCACCACCCCATTGCCCGCAATCAATGCAGCGATCGCCGGTCCTGCAGCTTGGACGATTGGGTAGTTGAACGGAGTGATGACACCAAATACACCGTATGGTCTGAGCACTGAATCGTTTGACAGGCCAGCTGGGTCGTCTGTCCGTTCATCCTCGAAAGCGCCGGGCGCCGACGCATACTCGGTGTATTGACGGACAATTTCGAGCACCTCTGCTCCCTCAGCGTGAGCACCTGCATAAGGCTTGCCGATTTCGAGTGCAACACGAACTGCCCAATCGTCAAGACGTTCCTCGATGAACGGGATTGCCCGGCGTACCCGCTCGATGCGCTCGGCGTGCCGAACGCGAGACCATTCGCGTTGTGCGTTTCGACTTGCCCGGACGGCTAGCTCCACCAGGTATGCGGGAGCGTCGTGACAGGCGCTGACTACTAGGCTGGGGTTGCTGGGATCCTCCCGTTTCATGAGCTGGCCTTCAAAATACTCCTGGCCTGCGATGACGTGGGGAACTGTTATATACGGTGCACGTCGTCGTTCAGTCATCCGGGCACCGAAGGCCTGCTGCGCGTTGGTGGTCATCGCCAAGAAACTCCCTAATGGATCGGTTATTCCCCACCTCCGCGGTGGGTTCTGTCGAGACTACGCAGCAGCGCCAACGGCTACTGTCCCAAGGTGGGACATCTGGTCACATGGCCGTGTAGCCCGCGTCTACAACAACGGCGGAACCGGTCATCTTGCGTGATTCATCCGAAACCAGGAAGACGGCGACGTCTGCCACCTCCTCCGGGTCGATCAACCCGAGCGGCTGGTAGGCACGCTGGGCTTGCTCGTCATTGAGGAATCCATCATCAAAGAAGTCCGCCACCATGGGGGTGCGCACTCCGCCAGGGCAAAGACAATTGGCCCTGATGTTGTCCTTGGCGTATTCCACAGCGACTGACTTGGTAATCATCAGGACACCACCTTTGGACGCCGCGTAGGCCGCAATATCCGATTCAGCCACCATGGAGTTCACCGACCCCCAGTTGACGATCGATCCCCCACCAGCCCGTTGCAGAGCAGGGATAACGTATTTGCAGCCGTAGAACACACCCTTCAGGTTGATGTCAATGATCCGGTCGAGCATTTCGTCTGTGGTCTCAAGCACCGACGCGGCCTTCAGGTAGCCGGCGCAGTTAAGCAGCGCATGTACTGCCCCGAATGTCGCCTCTGCCGCGGCTACAAGCCTCTCCACCTCGGCGGGCTTGCTCATGTCGCAGCGATGCGTCGCAATGCGCTCGTGTTCCTTAGCGAGCCGCTCCAGTCCTGCTTCATCAATATCGGCTGCCATGACGCTGGCCCCATGCTCTATCAGTGCCCGCGCAGTTGCCAGGCCCTGTCCCGATGCTGCACCTGTAACAATTACCGTCTTGCCTTCGAGCCGCATGCCCACAGTCGATCCCCTTTGATTCAGCGCGGACGAGTGCCGCGCGGAATCCAATGCTGGCTTGGATCGATTGACCAAAAATGTATCTTTCTGACACAAATCCGGCCCCAACATGCCCGTAGCGTCTTCCAGAGCGTGATACACACTTCACGCAGATCACTAAGGAGACAATCATGGGCCGCGTACAAGGCAAGGTAACCATCATCACCGGTGGAGCCAGAGGGCAGGGTGAGTCGCACGCCCGCCTCTTCGCCCAGGAGGGCGCGTCCGTGCTTGTCACCGACACTCTGGATGAGAGCGGCGAGGCTGTCGCCCTGGAATTGCGGGAGTCTGGCCACGATGTCCAGTACATGCACTTGAACGTTACTTCCGAAGGTGATTGGAAGTCCGTCATCGCTGCAGCTGAACAACGCTGGGGACGAGTCGACATCCTGATCAACAATGCCGGGATCGTAGGCACCATGAAATCCGTCGAAGACGAGGGGCTTGAGGGTTGGTCCAAGACCACCGCGATCAATCAACAAGGTGTGTTCCTGGGCCTCAAGCACGGCGTTCCGGCAATCGAGCGCAGCGGCGGCGGCGCAGTCGTCAATACGTGTTCCATCAACGGCACCGTCGGCAACCCAGGCAGCTTCTCCTATCAGGCTTCGAAAGGAGCCGTGAAGATGATGACGCGTGCCGCCGCCATGGAGTATGCCAACCGTGGTGTCCGGATCAATTCTGTTTCACCAGGGTTGGTAATGACAGCAATGGCTGCCGAAGAGGGCGAAGAATCAAACCGCGAATTCAGCAATGCCACGCCGATGAGACGAGCGGCCCAGCCCATGGAAGTGAGTTACGGGGTGCTCTATCTGGCCAGTGATGAAGCCAGTTACGTCACTGGTGCCGACCTCCTTATTGACGGTGGCTACACCGCCCAGTAGGGCGGCGTAGTCGGCCAACTTGAGCCCGAAAGATAAACGCAAATGACATACGCAAAGGAAGCACTGCAGATGACCAATGTAGCTGTACAACCTGCAGCCAAGGATTCCGGTTCGATCAACGCGCCAGAAAGTATTGTGCGTGAGTGGGTCGAACGGCTGGACACAACAATGACGTCACTGGACCCCCTTGCCGCTGCTGATCTGTTCAGGCCGGATGGCACCTTCCGCGATCTCCTGGCTTTGTCATGGGACTTCCGAAATGCCATTGGCCGTGAGGAAATCGCACGTCTTCTGGCGGCGCCGGACTCAAAGCCAACTACGTCCATTGGAATGCGCCCGGATGGCGCGCCCATCGTTGCAGAGGATGGGACGTCAGCTTCCATATCTTCCTTCCTTCAATTCCGAAACTGTGCGGGGGGAGGGTTCGGGCAGGTGCGCCTTATCCAAGAGGAAAACGGATCCTGGCTCGCGGCAAGCTTGGTCCTCGCGCTCGATACCCTGGACAGTCACCCCGAGCGTCACCAGGGCGCCCGGCCCAGCGGAAAGACCCACGGACCGGTTCGTGACCGCGTCGGCTGGAAGGAAGGACTAGACCCCGAGTTCAAACAGCGGGAGCCGGAGGTTCTCATCCTCGGTGCAGGACACAACGGGCTCATGCTGGCGGCCCGTCTCAGAGCGCTTGGCATTCCCGCCCTGGTGCTGGAGCGCAACCAGCGGGTCGGCGACAACTGGCGCAAGCGCTACAGTTCGCTGGCACTCCACACCCCGCTTGCTTCCGATCATTTGCCGTACCTTCCGTTCCCTTCCACGTGGCCAAGCTTCACTCCAAAGGACAAGCTTGGAGACTTCCTCGAAAGTTATGCAAGCCTCCTCGATCTGGCGGTGTGGACCGGGGCCAGCGCAGACACCGTGGAGTTCGATGACGCTTCACGGCGGTGGGTTGTCAACGTCGGGCGGCTGGACGGAAGCAGCCGGAAGGTTAGCCCCAGGCATCTCATCTTCGCCACGGGTATGAACGCTGCGCCAAACATCCCCGAGCTTCCGGGTCGGCAGGACTATTGCGGAACAGTGATGCACGCGGCCGACTATCAGGGTCACGCCCGTTGGCGGGGAAAGCGGGCAGTGGTTGTCGGGTCAGGCGTCAGTGGCCACGACATTGCGCAGGACCTGGCGGAGCATGGTGTCGACGTCACCATGATTCAACGGTCCGGAACTTTCGTCATGAACACCTCGACATTCCACAAAGTGATGCACGCCAACCACGTCAGCGGTAAGTACAGTACGGAAGAAGCTGATCTCCTAAACGCTGCTACTCCCTTCGGAGCACTTCCAGCGCACGGCCCAAAGCATGTGGAGATGGTCAAGTCCATGGATCGGGAGCTTTTGGACGGCCTTGTCGAAGCAGGGTTCGAGCTGAGCGACGGTCCGAATGGGCAGGGCGTTCTTGGATTGATCTTTGGCCAAAACGGAACCGGCTATTACTACAACGCGGGCGCATCTGAATTGATCATCGACGGAACCATTAAACTTCGCCACGGCACCGTTGAGGGTCTCTCCGCAGGCGGGGTGAACTTGGACGGCGGACGGTTCTTGGAAGCTGACCTCGTAGTGTTCGCTACCGGTTACCTAGGTGCCCCGGCGGTGGTACGCGAAGTGCTCGGTGACGACATCGCTGATCGGGCAGGTGAATTCTCCAAGGTAGGTCCGGATCGTGAATATGGTCGCCTTTGGCGTCGTACCGGCGTCGACCAGCTATGGTTCATGGTCTCGCTTGGCATCGGCGACGGCAGATTTTACTCGAAACTGCTTGCGCTGCAACTTGCGGCCATAGAAGCCGGCACCATGCCGCTTCAACAGCCGAACGGCTGAGAAAACTGGGTTCAGCTCGAAGAGGAGGCCGGATCGGGATGATCCGGCCTCCTCGTGCGTGCACCAGTCCCTTATTTGGCGAAGCGGAACAACTTCTTGTTAGCGAACTCCAGCATGCCAACTTTGCCCAGTTCGCGCCCGTACCCGGACTTCTTGACACCACCGAACGGAACATCGGCTCCGCTGAGGTCGTAAGCGCCAATGAAGACCATTCCAACGTCGAGCTGGTTGCCGACGCGCTCAGCGCGCTCAAGGTCGTCGCAGATCACTACAGAACCTAGGCCGTAGGGCGATGAGTTCGCGAGCTTGATCGCTTCCTCATCGCTGCTGACCTTGTACAGCTGGGCCACCGGGCCGAAGAGCTCTTCGCTGTATGCGTTCATGGAGGGAGTGATGTTGGTGATCACCGTCGGGGTGAAGACGTTGCCTTGCGGCTGGTTGTTGCCCACAAGGATTTCGGCGCCCTGATCGAGTGCTCCCTGGACCTGTTCCTTAAGGAATTGGGTGGCTGAAGCCGAAGCGAGCGGCCCGAAATCACCCCTCTCATAGGATTGGCCGGCGATGGCTGCTTTGAACTTCTCCGAGAATTCATCGAAGTACTTATCCAGCACCACAATCCTCTTGGAGCCATTGCAGGACTGGCCGGTGTTTCCCATCCGGCCCATGACGGCTTTCCTAACGGCCTGGTCCACGTCAGCAGTGTCCAGCACGATGAACACGTCGGCGCCGCCAAGCTCCAACACGCACTTCTTCAAGGCACGCCCGGCCTGCTCAGCCACGATCGCCCCTACCTGCTCCGAACCTGTGAGTGAGACGCCCTGCGTGCGGTCGTCGGCGATGATGTCCGAGATCTGCTGGTGAGTGGCAAAGAGGTTGACGTAGGCGCCCTCCGGGAAGCCTGCGTCGCGGAAGAGCTCCTCCAGAGCAAGCGCCGACTCCGGGCACTGGCTTGCGTGGCGGACAATCACAGTGTTACCCAGGATGATGTTGGGGATCGCGAAGCGGGCCACCTGATAGTAAGGGTAGTTCCACGGCATGATGCCGAGGATCACGCCCAAGCCTTGGTACCGGAAGAAGCTCCGCAAGCCGTCGCCAACCTCAAGATCTTCATCCGCGAGCCATTCCTCCGCGTGCTCGGCGAAGGCTGCGGCGATGGCGCCAGAGAACTCGGCCTCCCCGGCTGCCTGCTGCAGGGGCTTGCCCATCTCGCGGTTGATGATAGCGGCAAGCTTGTCCTTGCGCTCCACAAACAACTCGGCCAGGCGCTTGGCCAAAGCTGCCCGTTCAGCCACGCTGGTGGTGCGTGACCACTCCTGGTATGTCGTCTGCGCTGCGCTGAGGCCTGCCTCGACCTCTGCGTCGCTGGCCGCAGGGTACTGCGCGTGGGTGGTTCCCGTGGCCGGATCTATTACGGCAAATGCGCTCATGGTGGATACTCCTTTGTCAGAAAATTCGAAACGGCGTTTTCCCGCCAAAAGGCCGGGCGGGACCGTAGCCTAACGGTCCCGCCCGGTGCGCTTAGCGCGCGTCAGGTGCGGTGGTGGCTGCGTATAAGCGCTGTCGGGCACGGCCCTCTAGGTGCTTCGCGGTACCCTCCTGGCTGCCCGGGCGCTGTGAGGTCATGGGAACTCCAACATCCCAGAAAGCTCCGTTGCCCGACAGATAGCGCCAAGGCTCCACACGGGCCACGATCACTGCTGGGCCGTCCGCTTCCCTGGCCTCCGTGAGCGCGGCCTGGAATTCCTCAATTGTGGAGGTGGACCAGGCTGCACAGCCCATGCTGGCAGCGTTGGCCGCAATGTCGAAGTTCAGAATTGCTCCGTCGAGGCGACCGGACTCCTTGCTGCGTTCCCGGTACTGGGTACCAAACTCGCGGCCAGGGCCGCCCTTCGACACCTGGAGCGGCCAAATGCACTGGTGCCCGCGGTTGTCGATCACGATGGTGATGATCTTCTTCCGTTCCTGTACCGCAGTGACCAGCTCGGTAGGCTGCATGAAGTAGGTGCCGTCACCGATCAGCACGTACACCTCGCCTGGTGCGTCCCCGCGCGCGATCCGGTAGCCGAGGCCTGCCGGGATTTCATGGCCCATGCAGGAGTTGGCGTACTCAAAGTGGATCTCGGTGCCGTTGGACGGATCCCAGGCCTTGTGGATACCTTCAACCACACCGCCAGAGCCCAGGATCAGGGCGTCCTGTTTGGTTGCCGCGCGGTTCAGCACGTCGATCACCTGGGCCTGGCTCATGTTCTCACCGGGGAATGCCTGAAGGTCGTGCTTGCGTACCTCGAAGGTGGCCTTCCGGGCGTCCGCGATGTCGCTGCGGAAGTCATCGGACGTGCCATAGTGAACGGCTGCGAGGCGTTCCCGCAGCGCGGCGAGGGACAGTTTGGCATCGCCAATGACGGGGAATGAGCCCATCTTGTGGGCATCGAATGAGCCAACGTTGAGGTTCACGAACTTCACGTTGGGGTTCTGGAACAGTGAGTGTGAGGCAGTGATGAAGTCCTGGAGGCGTGAGCCTACGGTGATGACAACATCCGCGCCGTCGGCGATTTCGTTGGCCCCCACCGTGCCGGTCACGCCGAGGGCGCCCAGATTGAGTTCACTGATGGGTCCGCTTCCCTTGCCCGCGTAGGTCTCGGCCACCGGGATGCCGAACTCGGCGCTGAAGCGTGCCAGCTCCTCCTGTGCCGTCGAGTAACGGACGCCACCACCTGCGATCAGCATTGGGCGCTCGGCGTTCGCAATGATTTCGGCAGCATCACGATACTCGTCCTCCACAGCCGGACGACGACGGATGTGCCACACACGCGGTGTGAAGAAGGATTCCGGGAAGTCGAATTCCGCGCCCTGGATGTCCTGGGGCAGGCAAACCACTACGGCGCCGGTTTCCACGGGATCGGTGAGGACCCGCATGGCCTCAGGGAGTGTGGACAGCAGCTGGGCCGGGTGCGTGATCCGGTCGAAATAGCGGCTGACCGGGCGGAAGCAGTCGTTGGCGGAGACATCCCGTTCTATGGGGTGCTCGATCTGCTGCAGCACAGGATCACCAAAACGGTTGTTGATGATGTCTGCGGGGAACAGAAGCACCGGAAGGCGGTTGGTAGTTGCGGTCGCGGCACCCGAAACCATGTTCGTCGATCCCGGGCCGGCGGAGGCGGTGCAGGCGAGCGTTGCGGCGCGGTTGGAGGCCTTTGCGAAGCCGATGGCCGCGTGGACCATCGATTGCTCGTTCTTGCCCTGGTAGTGCGGGAAGTCCACGCCATACTCGTCGATTCCCTGCGCCAGGCCAACCGAGTTGCCGTGTCCGAAAATTCCGTACATTCCGGCAACCAAGCGCCTCTTTTCACCGTCCATTTCGCTGTATTGGACCTGGAGGTATTCAACGATTGCTTGTGCGACGGTGCGGCGGCGGACGGGCTTGATCTCGACGTCGGTGCCGATATCAGCAGCTGCTGTGCTTGTCATGCGTTCTCCTAAGTTTCGTAGGTGCGTCGGCATCTGCAAACCGATTCGCCTAACATCAGGTTTTCACCGTGGGGAAGCAAAGTTGTGTCCCAGTTTGATACGCGGCTTGCCCACGGGGCACAAAAACAGCAGCCGACGGCGGCACGCAAGTACCGCCGTCGGCTGCTGTTGTCTAACGTCCCTCTAGTCGAAACGGTAGGGCTCCTGTGGTCCCACCGAAGGCAGCGGCCGTGGCCGCTCGCAGGTGCTTTCAATCTCGATGTGACGGCCCTGCTCGGAGGATGATTCAAAGGCGAGGAGGACTTCCAGCACGTGGTAGGCGAAGTCGCCACCGGTGCGCGGCTCGACGCCCTTGCGGATGGCGTAGCCGAATTCGGCCAAGCCGATGCCCCGGTAGGCATCATCACGGTGGGTGATCGGCGTTTCCCGCCAGTCGCCACCTCCCGGAGGAGTCATGTCCAACGCCAGGTCGCCTGGCTCGCCACGGCGTAGCACGGGTGCCCCGGAAAAGTGGTCAGGGTTTGGCGCCGCCAGCGAGCCACCCGTCCCGTAGATCTCCAGGTGCGGCAGGTTGTGGTTCCAGATGTCCCAGCTGACGATCACTGTAGCGGTCGCGCCGGACTCGAAGTCGATGGTGCCGGTGACGTGCGTTGGGGTCTTGATCTGGATAACTTCGCCCTCTTTGCCGGGACGGGGCCGGGTCTCTGATGAACGTGGCGTTGTTGCAGAAACCCGCCTGACCGGGCCGAAGAAATTCACAAGGTTCGTGATCAAGTACGGCCCGATATCAAGCATTGGGCCGGCTCCGGGGCTGTAGAAGGGGTCGACGTTGGGGTGCCAGTGCTCGTAGCCGCGGCAAGCGAAGGACGCGAAAGCAGCCACGGGCTCGCCGATCCACCCGTCATCGATGAGCTTGCGGCTGGTCTGCATGCCGGAACCGAGGAAGGTGGTGGGAGCAGACCCCACTTTCACTCCAGCCTCGCGGGCGGCGTCCAGGATCTGGCGAGCTTCCTCCAGGGAGGTGGCAAACGGCTTTTCCGAAAGGACGTGCTTGCCTGCGGCGATGGCCTGGAGGGTCACCGGCGCATGGAGCTTCGGCGGCGTGAGGTTGAGGACCAGCTCTACCTCGTCATCGGCCAACAGTTCGTCCGGCGTGAGGGCCTTGGGAACCGAATATTCAGCTGCCCGGGCTTTCACGGCCTCCGCGTTAACGTCTGCCAGTGCGACAACGTCGACGTCCGGGTGGACGCCGATCTTGTCCAGGTATTGGTTGAGAACGTTTCCGACGCCGATAATGCCGACTCGAATGGGTTCCATGTGAATCTCCGTCATTAGTTGGTGAAACCTTCCGGGGCGAGGACTATACCCCGCCCCGGAATCAGTTGCTATGGCTGGTACTTCTAGCTGGCCAGACGCTCTTGGCGGGTCTTTGCCGTGGCCGCTTCATCGATTGCGCCGTCGATGATAACGACGCCATATTCGGCAACCGCCGCCGCAAGGGAAACCCGCGACTCGCGGTAGTCGTCGAGGACCGCCAGGACGTCACGTTCCAGCGGGTCACCGTATCCGCCACCGCCCGGGGTGATGGATACTACCTTTTCACCGGACTGCAGGTCGTATCGGCCCACGACGGGAATCTCGCGGCGTTCGCCGGTCTTGAGGTCTTCAACCCACGCCGCTGGCACAGCGCCATCGCGACCACCGCGAACGCCTCTGGGTGGGTTCAGCTTGCCCTCGATGCCGTACGTGATGGTCATGCTTTGAACCCGTGGTTCCATGGTGACGCGCGTTGCGAGTCCGCCTCGCTGCCTGCCGGCTCCGCCGGAGTCAGCAATCAGGGTGCGTTCGTGGACCAGGATGGGGTACCGCTGCTCATCTACCTCAACGCTGTCGTGGTAGAGAAGGGCACCGCAGACGGGCCGCTGGTACGTCGGCCAACCGTCGACGTAAGGGGTGGCCGGGCCACCGACGCCGCCTACCAGAATCTGATTCACGTAGGCGTTGCCGTTTCGCTCGTCGATTCCAGAAATGACCGACTTCGCGGGTGCCTGCCCGGCAGCCCCCTCAGCGGTGCCGTAGCCGTCGTCGATCTGTGAAAACGCGGCCTGGACAAGGTTCACGACGCGGTCTGCCAGGTTGGTGGTTCCGGACGAGCAGGAGAAGGGATGTTTAGGGATGCCGACGGCGCAGCCGTCACGCAGCAGCACCTCTATCCTGCGGAAGGTTCCAGCGTTGCTCGGCAGGTTCTCCGGGATACCGGATAGGATGCCTGCCAGCGCCGCGCCTGTCGCCGTCGCCTTCGTGAGGTTCAGGCCGTTGGGAAGGTTGTCCGGGTTGTCCCGCAGGTCGATGGTGATCTTTCCCTGTTTGGGCTTGACCTCGATGGTTGCCTGCAGGGGCACTCCGTCCGGGCCGGTGCCCGGGAAGGGGTCGTGGGCGGTGGTTCCGTGCAGAACGTACTCGGGCAGCGTCTCGATGGCGCTGGCGGTGAGCCGCTCGGAGTAGTCGAACCAGGCGTCAACGAAGTCCACCAGATCATCGACGCCGAACTTTTCGGCGAGTTCGTGAAGGCGGCGCTCGGCGATCCGGGAGGCACCCACCGAGGCGAGGTAGTCGCCGTACCACTGGTCCGGTACGCGGATGCGGGACCGGCACATACGGATGATGTCGTCGATGTCCGTGTAGTCGCGCTGAACCCGGACACAGGGGAAGATCAGGGCGCCTTCCTCATAGACGTCGCGGGCCGTGGCGAAGAACGTGGTGGGGAGCGAGTTGCCGCAGTCGGCCTGGTGGGCCTTCGTGACGGCTGTGAAGAGGTGGCGTCCCTGGATGAAGATCGGAACCAGAATCACATGGTCGGCTGCGTGCGAATTCCCCCGGTAGGGGTCGTTGTGCAAGAAGGCATCGCCTTCCCGGATGTCGTCGTGTAGTTCCACCATATCTTCGCCGAGCGGGCCGGCGCCGAAGACATGCACCGGGACACCTTCCGCCGCGGCGAGCAGTTGGTTGTCCGCTGTCAACACGGCGCAGGAGAAATCCCTGGCCGTGTTGATGACGGAGGAACGGGCCGAACGCAGCAGGCCACTGGTCATCTCGCGGACAATGCCGTCGAATGCGTTGGCAAGTACCGAGAGCTTTACGGGATCAAATTCGCGCGTCACGGTTACGCCTCCTTACGGGTGAGGTAGATATTGGATCGTTCGTCGAGCGTGGCGTTCCACTCCGGCGGCACGACGATGGTGGTTGTGGGCTGATCGATGACCGCAGGCCCAACGATCTTGTCCCGGGGTGCCAGCGTGACACCGCGGTACCGCTGGGTGCTGAAACTTTCGCCGCCGAAAACGATGGAGTCTGTGCGGTGGATTTCGGTGGCACGGCTGGCTTCGACCTGGTCCTTCGTGTGTTCTGGCCTCGGGATTTCGACCCGGACACCCCAGGTGATGATCTCCACCCGACTGTCCGAATCGTGGGTTCCGTTGCGGCGGTCGTGCTCTTCGTGGAAGGCCCGCTCAATGATCCCGGCAGCGTCGCCGGCGGTATCGGGGGCAGCGTCCAAGTAGACGCGCAGATCCCATGCCTGGCCTGGGTACCGGGCGTCGACGAAGTAGGTGACGTTGGGTGCGTCTCCTACGCCGTCGAAGCGCTCGACGAAGGCGTCCGCTTTGCCGGTCAGGTCCTCGACTGCACGGGAGGCTGACCTGGCGTCGAAACTGCGCGTGTCGTTGTGCAGCGGCGAGAGGAATTCCGTGGCGATGGGGGCGCGGTGGGCGCCGTAAGCGGCCAGCACGCCGGCCGTCGCGGGAATCAGGATCGTATCGGTTTCGAGGAGGACACCGATCGCGGCCGCGACCATGGCACCTGCGCCACCGCCAGCCACTATCAAGGCGCCCCGGGGGTCCACGCCGTGCTCCAGGGAAGCTTGGCGGATGGCTGTGGCCATGTGGTTGGCAGAGACATCCAGGATGGCCTGTGCGGCCTGTAGGGTATCCATGCTCATGGGGCCGGCGATGCGGGTATCGATGGCGCGGACAGCTGCCTCGCGGTCCAGCGTGAACCCGCCTTCAAAGCCCTCAGCGTCAAGGTAACCAAGCGCAACGCAGGCGTCAGTCACCGTGGGTTCCTCACCACCGCGTCCGTAGGCGGCTGGCCCTGGAGTACTGCGGGCGCTCTGCGGACCCACCCGAAGCAGGCCACCGCCGTCGATCCATGCAATGCTGCCGCCACCGGCGCCAATGCTGGACACGGCCACCGAGGAAAGACCGGTCAGGTGTCCCACAAAAGGCTCACCCAGCCAGGCTTCCCGGGTGTGGCGGACAACGCCCTCTTCAACCAGGGAAACGTCGAAAGTGGTGCCGCCCATATCGCAGACCACGACCGTGTCCCGCTCCGGAGCAGCGGCCGCGCCCACAAGCGGCGCCATGGACGGGCCGGAGTTCAGCAACAGTACCGGCCGGTCCAGGACATCCGCGACGTCAAGCACCGCACCTTCGGAGGTGACCACCAGCAGGTCACCGCCGAAACCGTACTCTTGGAGGTCCGAGCGCAGCTTGCCCAGGTGGTCAGCCATCAGCGGCTTCAGGGAGGCGTCGATCGAGGCTGCCGAGGAGCGGCGGTATTCGCGGATAGTTGGGTTGGCCTCGTTGGACAGCGTGTAGGGAACACCTGGCAGGATTTCCTTGATGAGTTCCGCGACGCGCTTCTCGTGGGCATCGTTGATGATCGACCAGAGGAAGGAAACGGCTACCGCCTCGATTCCCTGGTCCTTAAAGGAACCCAGAATCTCACGTACTTGCTCTTCGTCCAGCGGCACCAGGACATCGCCTTCAGCGGAAATGCGCTCTGTGATTTCGAAGGTCAGGTGCCGGGGAATGTAGGGCGGCGGGTAGGCAGCCTTGGAGTCGAAGGCGTCCCGGCGGCCACCCTCACGGAGTAGCAGGGTGTCGGCGAAACCGTCCGTTGTCAACAGGGCAGTCTTGGCCACCTTGCCCGTCAGTACTGCGTTGGTGGCGTGCGTGGTGCCGTAGACGATCACGTCAGCGTGGCGGAGGACGTCATCTCCGCTCCAGCCAACCGATTCAGCGGCGCGGCGCACGGAGGCTTCGAAGCCGGTGAAGACGCGGTCATAGGTGGTCAATGCTTTGCCAACCGCCATGTCGCCTGTATTCGATCCGACCACCACGTCCGTGAACGTGCCACCCGTATCGACAGCGATGCGGTACCTCGCGTCACCTGGTTGTGTCTGTACTTCACTCATGGGTCTTCTTACTTTCGTAGAGTTGGAGGGGTTATAGCTGGGGCTTGCCGACGCGGTTGCGGAGCAGCCCCACCTTGTCGATCTCAATTTCCACCGTGTCGCCCGGCTGAAGCCAGACGGGAGGATTCCGCTTGGCCCCAATGCCTTGCGGGGTGCCGGTGGCGATGACGTCTCCCGGTTCGAGGGTGAGGAAGCTCGACAGGTAGGAGACGATGCGGGCGATGGAAAAGATCTGGTATCCCGTGTTGGAACGCTGCACTTCGATGCCGTTAACCCGCGTCGCCAGGTCAAGCGTTTGCGGGTCTCCCACTTCATCGAGGGTGACCAGTGCAGGGCCCCAGGGGGTTGAACCGTCAACGGCTTTGCCGGCGAGCCACTGAGTCCCGCGGTATTGGAGATCGCGTGCTGTGACGTCGTTCAGCGGAGCCAGACCGGCCACGTAGTTAAGTGCTTCCTCCTCGGAGACCTCGCTCGCCCGGCGGCCAATGACCACGGCAACTTCCCCCTCGAAATCGAGGTTATCGCTGACCCGGGCACCGCCGATTTCGTCCTCCGGACCCACCATGGTGGAGGCGAATTTTGCGAACACGTCCGGATATTCGGGGAAGGCCCGGCCGGTTTCCGCCACGTGGTCCTTGTAATTGAGGCCAATGCAGAGCACCTTGGCCGGATCCGGTACCGGGGTGGTCAACCGAACCTCGGAACGCTCCCCGACGCGGGCCTCTGGGTCCTGCGCAGCGAGAGCGGACAGCTCAGCCGAGATCGATGCAATCCGGTCGCCGTAGAGCTCAAGGAATTCACGGACTGACGTGGTTGAACCATTAACTGCCCCACTCGAAGCCTGCAAGAGAAGCTCGAGGTCGTGGACAGAATCTTCAATCAGGACCCCACCCCGAATACCGGACTCGTGTTCGTACGAGATGATTTGCATATTTCCTATTTCCCGTCTTCCGTGAGGGAAGGTTTCCCGGCAACTGCGAGCACGGCGTCGGCGAGTCGGTCCGCGATATCCGCGGCGACTTTCTCGTCCATGGGGGTGGACAAGGACAGCAGGTTGGCGGGCGAACCGAGCAGTCCCCGTTCGTAGGACGCCCACCAGAGCTGATGCTGTGTCTGTTCGTCGACCTTTTCTGCGCCGGCAGGAACCGCGCGGAGGAGGGAACCTCGGCCGCGCACCTCCCAGCCGGCGTCGGCGATCCTTAGGTTCACTGCGTCACGCGTTGTGTCACCGAGGTGGTTCAGTCTCTTTACTTCCTGCTGGGTGAAGAGGCGCAAGGCAACCGCTCCGGCAGCCATGCTGACCGGATTCCCGGAGAAGGTGCCGCCGTGGGGCAAGCTGCCTGGCCGGGTCGGATCCACTTGGGCCATCAGTTCAGCCCGGCCGGCCACAGCGCCTACGGGGAAGCCGCCGCCGATCATCTTGCCCGTGGTGAGCAAGTCGGGGGAAACGCCGTATTCACCACTGAAGCCGTTGAATCCCAGGCGCAGACTGATGACCTCGTCGATGATCAGGACAATCCCGTACCGCGTCGCCAGTTCACGGGCAGCGCGCACAAAATCCTCGGAAATCCTGAGAAGACCGGCCCTGTTGGGCAGCAGATCCAGGATGATTGCGGCGTAGGCGTCCGGTGCGGCTTCAACTTCCTGACGCAGGACGTCGACGTCGTTCAGTGGCACGGCAGTGACGTCGTTGATCACACCGCGGGTCACTCCGCGCTGGTATGCCGGTCCGCCAGGAACCAGGGCCACTTCGGAGGTTCCGTGGTAGCCGCCCTTGGTGACGATGACGCGTTCGCGCCCAGTGCTTGCCCGGGCGATGCGGATTGCCGACATCACGGCTTCGGTGCCGGAATTGGCAAATCGTACTTGGTCAAGATCAGGCAGGCGGGACAGCAGGAGGTCTGCCAGTTCCCACTCATAGAGGTTCGGGATTCCCCAGCTGGCGCCGGCACTGAGTGCCTTCGTCGCGGCCTCGGTGATCTCGGGGTGCGCGTTGCCATGGATCAGCGAGGTGAAGTTGTTGTTTGCATCGATCAGTTCATGGCCGCGGTCATCCCAGACGCGGTAGCCTTCGCCTCGGATGGCATACGGGCTCGGGGCTCCCGTGTAATACGTTGATCGGCCGTAGCCGCCCGGCAGCAAGGGGAAGCCGCGGGGTCCTCTGCGCAGATGTGGATCCTCCGCGGGGTGACTCTCCGCGACTTTTTCCAGGTGGTTTTTTGTTCCCAATTGGTTTTTCTCCAGTCTTTCAGTTCACGAGGTCGATGAGCGGTTGCCCGGTCAGTGCCAGACGGACCCGTTCCACGGCTCCGTCCTGCAGTGCGCCAGTGGAGCGGTTGGAACGCCACGCGATGTGGGGGGTCAGGATGGTGTTGGGCGCGGAGCGGAGCGGGTGCCCCTCACGCAGCGGCTCTTCAGCGAAGGTGTCGATGCCGGCACCGGCAATGTGTCCCGAGGTCAGTGCTTCGGCAAGAGCTGCTTCATCGATGAGGCCGCCGCGGGAGACGTTGACCACCACTGCGCCCTGGCGCATCCGTGCCAGGACATCGCCGGAAACCAGGTTTCGGGTTTCTGCGGTCAGAGGCAGGTGCAATGAGACGACATCGGAGTTCTCCAGGATGTCATCCAGCCCGGTCAGCTCCACGAAGCTGTCCGTCACGAACGGATCGTAAGCCCGGACACGGGCACCCACAGCCTGGTACATCCGGGCAACGTGCTGGCCAATGCGGCCCATTCCCAGAACACCGACCTCGAGCTCGGACAATACCGGCGTGTCATAGCCGATGGTCCCGGCCCAGCCGAGATCCCGGATCGACGCGTCACCCGTGGGCAGCCTGCGGGCCAACGCCAGGCCCATGGCGAAAGCGTGCGAAGCCACTTCCTCCGAAGCTGTCCCAGGGACAATGGACACCGGAATACCTGCCTCGGTTGCAGCGGCAACATCGATGTTGTCATAGCCGATCCCGTACCTGATGACTGCCTTGCATCTGGTCATCATGGGAAAGTCCGCAGCGGTAAGTTTCGCGTATGGGGTGATCATCACAATGTCGGCTTCGGGGAGTCCTTCACGGAAGGCTTCGGCATCGGGAGCCGGGCTGAGTGTGTAACCGAACTCCTTAGCGAGCGCGTGCTCGCGGTCCAGGTTCGGAAAGTGATGGGGGGCCACAAGAATGGTCCCCTGGGCATCGCGCGTCATAGTCGTCGTCCTGTTCGTTTTGTAACCCTCTTTATCTGCCAAACACCCCTTGGGAGGGTGCCGGTGTCCGGGTAATTTCAAGTAGAACGCGATATGTGCAGGCTCATCCGTACCAGATCGAGACACCCGCGTGGGACACTGTCCCATGCGCCCTGGGTAGTTCAAGACAAAGCAGCCGACCACACGCGATGGCCAGCTGCTTCAAAAGGGTCCGGAGCTAGAGGTCGAATCCGCGGCTGCGGAAATAGTCCATCCGGCGGTAGAGGGTGGAGCGGCCAATCTGCAAGGTTTCGGCCGCCAGGCTACGGTTGCCCCCGGATTCTTGGAGAGCGGTACGGAGTTCGCTGAGCTCGGCGTCCTCCAGCCGGGACAACCGCCCCTTGGTCAGAACGCGGTTGAACCCCTGCGGCAGATCGTCCACCGTTACTTCGGCGCCGTCGGCCCGTTCAACAGCATTGGACACCACTGCCCGCAGCTGATCGATGTTCCTGGGCCAGTCTGCATGCGTCAGCGTTGTGATGAGCCGCCGGGACAGCCTGCGGTCCCCTATCTCTTCGGCTATTGCGTTCGCGAGCGGCGGGATATCTTCCCTCCTGTTACGCAGGGGCTCAACCGCAATCTCCAGGACATCGAACGCTTCGGAGAGAAGCAGGGTGGCATCCGTGGGCCGCGTGATGGTGAATGCGAGTTTGGTGATGGCATTGCCCCGGAGGTTCCTCGCCAGCTCGGCGGCCTCGTTTTGTGAGAGCTCGTCGGCATGTTCAACGATGAGTGTTGAGGGCATTTCGGTCGATACGCGATGGATGACGTCGCGGAGTTGGGGATTCCTGAGGGCACCACCCCTGGCGTCGACCACCATATGCTCGCCACGCAGTGCTGCAATGGCACCCGCGAGCCGGCGTTTCCCACTGCCCAGCTCACCGATCACCACTACCGAGCGTTCCTGCTCTAGTGCCTTTCCAGCCAGGTTAAGGGTGCGCTTGAATCCCATGCTGGTCCCGTCCAGATGCTTCATGAGCCGGTCCGCGGTGTCCGGCAGGGACGACTCCGGCTTGTCCGGCACACTGATGGGTTCGGAAATGCGCTCAGTGACAGGTGAGTGCGGCCGGACAACCACGATTGCCCCGACGTTGGCCGCAGACAAGGTGACTGGTGAAACTTCCAGAGTGGAAAGCCCTGATCCCTGGAGCGATACCTCGCAGTTCAGTTCCCGGCCGGAGGACATCACCGCTTTGGCGTACCCGGAGATGATGGAGAAGTCGCTGTCCTCCAAGGTGGCAGTTGCCGAAGCGTTGAGGAGGGAGTTCTTGCCATCGAAGGCAATCACGGCACGGTTGCCCCTGCGACGGGAGACCCTCAAGTACTCATTGAGCAGCGCCCGTTCCCTGGATGACGTCCGGACCTCGATGTCGCGTTCAATCCGGGAGGCAACCCCCTCCAGCATCAATAGAGTGGACGACGGCTCCAGCTTGGAGACCCGGTTACCGGGCAGAGTGAGCCCTATGACAGCCCGAATCCTGTTATGGAACGGATCCCGGACTAGGGAAGCAAAGCACCAATTGCCCCGCATGTCCTCGCGGAAGTGCTCCTCCGGTGCGAGCCAGACACCGCGTCCTTCTTCCAGCGCCAGACCTTCACCGTTGCTCCCGCAACTCTCCTCCAGCAGTGAATATCCAGCAGGAAAGCCGTCATCACGCAGGAAGTTCGCTTTGATCAGCACACCGTTGGGCGCTGTCAGGCTAACGTAGCCACCCAGGTCGGCGGCAACCTCATCCAGTTTCTGCAGGTGCGGGCCGGCTGCATGGATTGTGTACTCATCCACGCGGCCCTCGTCAAAGAATCCACGGTCCGCGACAGCATCAACTCCGGCTGCCCGGCTTCGGTACCAGGAGCGCGCCACTATGGGCCGGATTCCGGTGAGATCGGTATGGGGTTGCATCAGGAAGAGTTCGCGCACTCGGTCTGTTTGTCGCAGTGACTCATGCGGCAGCCAAGGGGAAATTACTTCGGCAGAGGCCATGGCAGATAGTTCCTTCTGGAGGTGCCCGGTAATTTTAGGAGACGGCAGTACCAGCGCGGCGGGAGGCAATCCATCTGCTTCCCCAGCCTTGGCCCTTGGGGCGGAAGGCCTGCTGCGCGTGCCATTTGGGATTGTGGGCCGCGTCGTCTTCAAGCGCCCTGGCACTGATGTAGGCGGCGACCATGCCCGAAAGCCCACTGCCAAAGACCATGGTGTTTTCTCTGGCTTCCCGGTTCGAATCGTCGGCAGACATGATCCGTTCCTTCCTGCTATGCGCTGATGACGGCGGAGCCAGCAGGTGCTGCTTTGCGCCTCTTTCAGGATAGCTAACTAATGATCGTTAGCCAATAGTTTCCACAAAATTTGATTCCCGTTTCGGTACCGAAGTTGGCTCTGTGCAACCAAGGTGTCGGGCTGGCAACTGCTAGGGTCAAATCATGAGCAGCACGTCCTATAAGGCCGCCCGCGACACCTTCGCCCACCGCTTGGAAGAGTGGGATTGGGCGGGCCAGGGAGCTTCGCGACGACACATACTTGAGGCCTTCCTGCAACTCGCCATCGCCAATGGGTTCAACTCCGTATCCATGCGGACCATCGCCAATGCCGTCAATATCAAGCCGCCGAGCCTCTACTCGCATTTTCCAGGCGGCAGGGACGAGATTGTGGCGGAATCACTGCGCTGGCACTTTCATCGATTCGGCGTGGCACTCCTGGAAGCCGTTGACCAAGCGGAATCGGCTGAGGAGTTCTGGGTCTGCATGGTCAAATTGCACTTCACTCGACAAGTGAGGCTCCCCGAAAGCAACTTATGGGACCTGCTGGTTGCCACGGACAGAATGGCCCGCATCCTCCCCAGTGAGCTGCGCGCCCAGGTAGACGATTGGGTAAACCTACATCAGGACATGTACGTGGCCGCTGCCCTCGATATGGGTTATCTGGAGGCGGAGGAGCGGGTTAAAGTTGTAATGACATTGCTGGAAGGTGCGACCCGATGGGCATCCCCCGAGTGCGACGACGAAGATTTGGATAAGCTGACCGACCGGGCAGTCCTGCTTTCGCACGCCGTTCTCAAGCTGGATTTCCAGGCTGTAGCGCAATCGCCATCAACTGGGGAGTCCGAGTATTGACTGGTTTGTCATTCAAGGGAACTCTAACCGTGCCCGTAGACTAGCCCTTCACCATGTCCAAGTGCACACCAGGAGTCTCCACTTGAGGGCACGTCAGAGATGACTTTACCGCCGTTTCAACAGCTGTCAGCCGGTGCGGGACTTCAATATGTAAACAGGACTTGCAAAACGTCGCATTCTCTTTGCAAGTAAAGACCTCTATCTATTCACTTTAACGAGGTCACAACCGTCATGTTCATGAAAGAGTCTCCGCTCGCCGAGGCTGTCCAGGATCCATACGACGTCACCGTCGGTAGAACATTCATCAACGGTTCCCCTCTGCACGAATCTCCCGTCGCAGCTTACTTCCACCACGTCACGTCGCGCTCCGTTGTCCCAACGTGTACTAAAAATTCTCGTCATAGATTTTGCACCAGTCCTTTGTTGATTGCCCGATGGCATTAGACCTGGACGTCTAAATAGCTTGCGCACTAAGTGAAAGCTGTGACCGCCGGTTTAGCTTTGATTAAACCTTTGCTTAAATATTGGGCGCCAATCAAGGGTCAGCAGCTATTCTGTCTTGGCACAACCATGCCTTCGGCATATGGTGATAGCTTCCTTCGTCGAAGCAATTTCTTGCCACCATAATTGGGCACTGGCGCGTTACGAATTTGCGCGCTCCTTTGGCGGTCTCCTCGGCCGCGTCTTTCTATTACTGAATTCCCAAGCTTCATCATCAACCTGACAGAATTGCTAGTGGTTTTTGTGTTTGCTAAACAGACGGGCTTACTTGCCCAGATCGTCTCCACTACGCCACCTTTGGATGCCAACAGCGCGCTGCAGTCGCGTCTCGGCCGCCACCATTCGGCTCATCATTAAAATCAACTCTTACGGGCCGTCCGGAATGCTTAACGCTTCAGCTTTAGGTACCGTGTCAGTTTGAGACACTCTGGGGCGACCGCAGAATTCGCGCCGCCCAATGAAGTTCACGAGACTCGGAGAACGCTCAAACCGTAGTCCTCTCTGCGCTTCCGAAATGAAGACGGGCGCAGCCTAGAACTCGAAGTCCTGGCCACCACGCGAAGCCACGTCCGAGGCCGCCCTTCGGCGATGTCTGTCCTGCCGGCCATCCAGGCAGAGACGTTCCAGCGACCTTGCCGAGCAGCCCCGTAGGTTTTGATGCTGCTGTCCTCGATTGAGGGGCTTCGGCGTGCTTGGATACGGAGGACCACGGCAGCGGGATGTCGAAACCGGACCAGTCCGGGCTCGGGATGCTCGCCGGCACCATGGCCGCGGCGTGGAGGAGGGTCTGCATAAGGGCTACTTCCTGGTCAGTCCGGTGCTGAGGTCCTTGGTCAGGCTCGCGACGGCTTCCACGCCGCCGTCCCTAATGGCGGCGACCAGGGCGGTGCCCACGATCACGCCGTCCGCGTAGGCGGCAATCTCGGCCACCTGTTCGGCATTGGATACTCCGAGGCCCACGCAGACGCGCTCGGCGCCGGCTTCCTTCGCGGCGGCCACGACGCCCTTGGCAGCCGAACTGACCGAGGAGCGGGCACCAGTGACACCCATGATCGAGACGGCGTACACAAAGCCGCGGCTGGCCTCCACGGTGCGCTTCATGCGTTCAGTGGAGGACGACGGCGCCACCAGGAACACCCGGTCCAGGCCGTACTTGTCGGACGCCTCCATCCACTCCGCGGCCTCGTCCGGAATAAGGTCCGGTGTGATCAGACCGGCCCCGCCCGCTTCGGCGAGGCGGCGTGAGAACTCGTCCACGCCCATCCGGACTACCGGGTTCCAGTAGGTCATGACAAGTACGGCGGCGTCGGTCTGGCTGGTGATGCCGGCAACCACGTCGAAGACCTGGCGGACGGCGAAGCCGTTGGCCAGGGCTTCCGTGGTGGCTGCCTGGATGACCGGGCCGTCCATGACCGGGTCCGAGTACGGGATGCCGATCTCGATCAGGTCGGCCCCGTTCCGTGCCAGGGCGATGCCCGCGGCGATGGTGTCCTCGACAGTGGGGTACCCGGCAGGCAGGTAGCCGATCAGGGCCGCCCGTCCTTCGGCGCGGGCCTTGTCGATGGCGGCTGCCGATTTGCTGGTGCTGGTGATGTCCTGAACGCCGGTCACAGCTGTTCCCCTTCCTTGCCGATGGCGGCTTCTGCGGAATCCTTGTCCAGCAGGTCGAACCACTCTGCTGCGGTGGCAACGTCCTTGTCACCGCGGCCGGACAGGTTCACGATCACGATCTTCTCTGCCGCGGTGCCTGCGGCGCCTGCCTCGCTGGCTTCTGCCGCCAGCCGCTGGCCCACCTTGATGGCGCCGGCGAGGGCGTGCGAGGACTCGATCGCGGGGATGATGCCCTCGGTGCGGCAGAGAAGGCGGAATGCCTCCATGGCTTCGCTGTCCGTGATCGGCTCATAGCTAACCCGCCCGATATCGGCCAGATATGAATGCTGGGGTCCGACGCTGGGATAGTCCAGGCCAGCCGAGATGGAATGGGACTCGATAGTCTGGCCGTCGTCGTCCTGCATCAGGTAGGACCGGGCACCGTGCAGCACGCCCGGCTTGCCCAGCGTGATGACGGCCGCATGCCGGCCGGTTTCGACGCCGTCGCCGCCCGCCTCAAAGCCGTAGATCTTCACGGACGGGTCATCCAGGAAGCCGTGGAAGATGCCGATCGCATTGGAGCCGCCGCCGATACACGCGCAGACGGCGTCGGGAAGGCGGCCGGCCTGCTCGATGATCTGGGCGCGGGCTTCCTCGCCGATGACCTCGTGGAAATAGCGGACCATGGCCGGGAACGGATGCGCACCGGCGGCCGTACCCAGCAGGTAGTGGGTGTTGCCGACATTCGCCACCCAGTCACGCAGGGCCTCGTTGATGGCGTCCTTGAGCGTCTGCGAACCGTTGGTCACCGGGATCACGGTGGCGCCCAGGAGTTCCATCCGGGCCACGTTCAGCGCCTGGCGGCGGCAGTCCTCCGCGCCCATGTAGACGACGCATTCCAGACCCAGCAATGCTGCGGCGGTGGCGCTGGCCACGCCGTGCTGCCCTGCGCCGGTCTCGGCGATGACGCGGGTCTTCCCCATGCGCTTGGCCAGGAGGGCCTGGCCCAGGACGTTGTTGATCTTGTGCGAACCGGTGTGGTTCAGGTCCTCGCGCTTGAGGAAGATCCGCACTCCCCCGGCGTGCTCGGCGAACCGCTTGGCCTCGGTCAGGAGGGAGGGCCGGCCGGAGTAGTTCTTATTCAGCTCGGCGATCTGCGCGATGAAATCGGGATCAGCCTTGGCCTTTTCGAACGTGTCCTCAAGCTCGTCCAGGGCCGCGATCAGTGACTCAGGCATCCACCGGCCCCCATAGGGGCCAAAGTAGGGTCCCGGGGCGTGCTTGAGGGAGCCGCCCTGCAGGAATGCATCCATCGGGCCTTTATCAGAGCCGGCTGTCGGCGCTTCGGCCATCAGTCTCACCATCCTGTTCAATTGTCATCTCTAATGTCGACGAAGTTCCCGCTGCGAGCCTTGGCCCATGCCCGGAATGGACGACGATGATTTGATCGATTATGTCCGGATCTGAAACGCGGGATACACCGCCCCTTGGCGCTATATCGGCCGGCCGCGCTCGAACGTCACAACGGCAACCGCACCGGCGTAATCAACGATGCGGGCTCGCGTTGACGACATGATGACACCGTCCTCAAACATCTCCGCCAAGGCGCGGTCAACACGGTCTGCTGGCATCGGTTGGGCGGTGATGCCGTCATTTCGATCGCCATCAATGCCTGTGAACAAAAACCCCGTCCGACTTGAGAAACGCTTGGTTTTCGGATTGGTCATTCACGATCCACAGCACTCCCCCACTCTCGGAGACTTCTTCCACTCGACCGTGGGCAACGATCCTTGCATTCCTCAAAATGTTTACTCGTTCACCGTCCTGCAGTTCTCGCCAGTCGGAAAGCGCAGCATGCTTTCTCTGTCGCCTGTGAGCTTCTCGAGCCTTCATTGCTTTCACCTTGATCTGTAAATATGAACTGTTTGTTTGCAGCAGCTTGGCCGCTGATAGAAGTCGCCAATGAGCTAGACCGCGAAAGCGGCTAGTCGGACCTGCCCAGCCGGTGAGAACCTGTAAGAACCTGGGGCGGAACGTACCGTTACCGCCCCGCAGGCTTGCTTCACAGACAACGCTGGGTGTAGCCCATGTCCCCAGCAAGCATCGTTTTGTATCCGCGTCCCGCCGCACCCTGTCAGGCCATTGCCGCCATGATGTCCGGCCAAATGCCATCGATGGTGTGACGGACAACTGAAACCAGTGGTTCTTTGGAAGCAGGCGACGATGGCCCAATCCGTCAACTCCGAGCGCGGCCTGCGCTGTAGCGACTCGCCGTCGGAGGCGCCCTGCGGGTTGCCTTGCTCGCTCGCGCGTAGCCCCCACTCGAGGTGCCGACCGAGCGCAAGCTTCCGGTTCATCATTCTGATCAACTCACCAAACTTTGAGATCTACAGGGTCTCCTCCAGCATGGGGCCGGGGGCCAGGGACAAAACGTGTCACTTTGAGACAGCAGTCCACGCCGATTCCCGCCATAGCGAAGGGCACTTTGGTAGCGGCAAAATCCTAGGCAGGATGCGCCTGCGGCCAATGGCCAGGTTTCCGGGGCCCTCAGGTTTTCAAACACTTTTCAACTTGTTCCGAAGCGGTAAACGCGACGCTCGCAACCCAGATGTCTTCAGTTGGCGTGAGTACGTCTTCGATCCTCTCGACCCGAAGAGCACCAGCTGGTTGCCGAATCACCGGCGCCCGGGGAGATATCAGCCGGCGGACATAAACCTCTTTCGAGGCGGCTTTCCAAATGGCAAGCCGCCTCGGCGTCTTCGCTGACGTAGATGAAGACAGGCGAAAGCCCGCATCGTTACGACCATCTAAGGCGTGGTCATTGAGGGTTGGGCGAGCCGTCGCAGCAGTGAGGCCGCCACTTCACCCGATCCCTTGAGCGGCCCTCGGAGATCCGGCCCAAAAATTGTGTGCGTACCACCGGCATTACGTCCGCGCTGCAATGGGTTGCCAGAGAGATACCGCACTCTCACATCTGCCTAATGTGGAAAAACTCTTGACCGGTCGCTACGCACAGGGCATGATCTACCTGCATTCGCATTTTACGAAGGGTGTTCGCATATGTCAAATGGCTCTAGGACCTCAAGCACAGTGGCAATGGCACTACGAGTGCTCAAGCTGCTGAGCGAGAATCCTGACGGTATTGGCGTAAGCGACGTTGCCCGACGGATGGGAATTGGGCGCAGCACAGCGCACATGCTCCTCGCCACGCTCGTCGAACAGGAGTTCGCCTTTCAAAATGAGGAGAGCCATTATGTCTTGGGCATTACGGCTTTTGAGGTCGGGGCAGCTGTACCGGACGCTGCCCGCTTCGGGGGTGAGCTGCTTGGGCCCATGCGCGAACTTGCAGATCTTTCCGGCGAGGCCGTATCACTTGCAATCCCGTGGAATCGCGATGCGATTATCGTCCAGCGCTTCGAGACCAATCACGTCCTAAGGCTGGACATCAGGGTCGGGACTCGGATGCCACTCATTAGTTGCGCGTCCGGAAAAATTATGTTGGCTTCCCTTTCGGATGCAGAGATCGACAATCTCTACCCGGAGGATGACCTGCCCCCCGTCACGCAACACAGCATCCGTTCCAAAGACCTCCTGAAATCCGTGATCCTCCCAACTGTGAGGAGGCGACGATACGCGATAACAGAAGGCGAATACGCAGAAGGAATTGACGGTGTCGCTGCCGGAGTCGCCGATTCCACGGGTTCATTGGTAGCGGCACTGAGCGTGGCGGGACCGAGCAGCCGATTCTCAACTGACAAATGGGTGAGCAGCCTACTCCAGGCCGCAGACGACATGACTGCACTTCTTGCAGCCCGCCGCCGCACTCAGCAGTGAACAGACGTATCTAACGAAAACGATAAAGGAACAAAACTTATGGAATATATCGCCGGTATAGACGTCGGGGGCACATTTACCGATGTAGTCCTCCACGATGCAGAAACGGGAAGTCTGCGGATCGCCAAAGTCTTCTCCACGCCAGGGGATCAGGCCGAGGGGCTCGTGTCTGGACTCAACCAACTGGAAGTACCGCTCGAACGCCTAGGTGCCGTTGTCCACGGAACGACTGTTGCCACCAATGCTGTCTTGGAGCGCAAGGGTGACCGCTGCGCCCTTGTGACAACCCACGGATTCCGGGACGTACTTGAGCTTCGCCGCCGCGACCGGCCCACTACGTATGGGCTGACTACTGGTTACACGCCCATCGTGCCTCGAAGCCTGTCCTTCGAGATCGATGAACGCATCGATTCGAAAGGCCGTGTTTGCACTGCCCTTAACGAGGACGAAGTGCATGAGCTGGCAAGACAGCTACGAAAGGCAAACATAGAGAGCGTAGCCGTCTGTCTGCTCAACAGCTACGTCAATCCCACTCATGAACAACGAATTGTCGAACTCCTGACAAAACTACTCCCGGACGTGGCCGTCAGTGCGTCCTATGAGCTTTGCCCAGAGGCCGGCGAATTCGAACGGGCCAACACCACGGCTGTCAACGCATATGTGAGCGCCACGATGAGCCGATACCTGGACAGCGTTCAGAAACGTTTGAACTCCCAAGGCTTCAGCCAAGAAGTTCAGGTCATGCAGTCCAACGGCGGACTGACACCCGCCAGCCGTGCGGGGCATTTAGGCGCGCGAACCCTACTGTCCGGACCAGCCGCGGGCACCGTTGCCGCGGCCGCATTCGGAGCCGCATCAGGCCTTGCCAACGTCATTTCCTGCGACATGGGCGGCACCAGCTTTGACGTGGCGCTCATCCCTGACGGCAGCCCGGCCATCACTTCCGAGAAGAACATCGACTACGGCATTCCAATCAAACTGCCGATGATCGACATCACCACCATTGCCGCGGGCGGAGGATCAATCGCTTCCGTCGACCGAGGAGGCATACTCCAAGTCGGCCCAGAGAGTGCAGGATCTGACCCCGGACCTGCCTGCTACGGCCGTGGAGGAAATCGCCCCACAGTGACAGACGCCAACGTCGTCCTCGGCAGAATCGCCCCTAAACAGCAGTTGGGGACACAAGAGGGCTTCGAGATTGACCTTAGCGCCGCACAAGAAGCTATCCGCAAGGTAATCGCCGAACCTCTCGGACTCACGGTCGACGAAGCTGCCCTGGCCGTCATCCGCATCGCCAACGAAAAGATGGCCGCCGCTATTCGAAGCGTCAGCGTTGACAAGGGTTACGACCCACGCAACTTCGCCCTCGTCGGTTTCGGCGGCGCCGGCCCAATGCACATTGTCGAACTTGCCCGGACTGTCGGCGCCACCTCAGTTCTGATCCCTCCCCACCCAGGCGCCCTGAGCGCCTACGGCTGCCTGATCGCGGATGCAAAGTACGACTACGTAACCGCACTCAATGCCACCGTCGAAGGCAGCAGCCTTGCCGACACAGTGCAGCAAATACTCGCCGAACACCGGCTCGCGGGTGATGCCCTGCTGACCAACGACGGCTTCGACACCACGGCCATAACAGTCGAACACTTCGCTGAAATGAGCTTCAGCAAGCAGAGGTACACCCTGCGAATTCCCCTCGGAGACATAGAGAGCAACTGGACAGCCAAGTGCCTCATCCAGGCGTTCCTCGATCAGCACGCCACTACATATGGGGGCAAGCACCCATCACGGGATATCAAACTGATAAACCTCCGTACCGTCGCCACCGGCAAACGGTCACTCCAAATGGGGGCAGCTCTACCCGCGAGTACCGGCCACGCGCTGGCAAAACGAACCATAACGTTCGACAGCATGACAGTCATGGTCGACGTGCTCTCCCGGGACACATTGACCGTCGGCCAGACACTGGAAGGACCTCTAGTGATTGAACAAACAGATACAACCATCATCCTGCCACCAGGCACAACGTCGGTGGTCCAGAACGATAGCTCTCTTCTCGTGGAGGTGGCCCGATGAGGCCTGAAGTAGACGCACTGTCATTGGCCGTGATCCGCGGCCGACTCGAGCAAATCGCAGACGAAATGGACACCGTCTTTGAACGCATGGCGTTCTCGCCGGTCATCTCGGACGCATGGGACCGGGCCGACGGAATCTATTCAGCTGTTGACGGATCGATGATCGTGCAGGGCGTCCGCGGTCTGCCCATCTTCGTCGGCACTATGCAATACACGGTTGCCAGCGTCTTGGCCGCGATCAAGGATCCGAAGCCCGGCGACATGTACTTGGTGAATGACCCCTTCGCCGGCGGCACTCACATCATGGACACCAAGATGGTGCGGCCGTTCTACTACGGTGGCAAATTATTCGCGATGCTGGCAAACACAGGCCACTGGACAGACCTTGGCGGACGCGTCCCCGGAGGCTTCGCAGCAGAAGCTAGCGACTGTTACCAGGAGGGCCTGCGCATCCCGCCTGTTCGTTTATTCACTGACGAGGCACTGAACTCGGATATCCTCGCAATCCTGCAGACTAATTCCCGGTTGCCGGACGATGTCCTGGGCGATGTCCAGGCCCAGGCGACGGCGTTGCGAGCAGGGGATTCACGATTGACCGAGCTCCTTGATGAATACGGTGCCGACCTTGTCTCCGCGGTGATCGATACATTACGCGAACGTTCCTCGATTCAGATGCGTAGCTATATCAAGGACATCCCTGATGGCACGTACCAGTTCACCGAGGACATGGACAACGACGGCATCGTGGACAAGGCCTTGAGCATCGCAGTTGAGCTGACGGTCTCCGGCGAGGAAATGACGGTCGACTTTAGCAAATCCTCACCCCCTTGCGAAGGGCCGATGAACTCCGTCTATGCGGCGACTGTGTCCAGCGCCATTGTTGCCATCAAACACGTCTTCCCGGACGTGCCCATCAACTCCGGGATCTTTGAACCCCTGACTTTCGTAATCCCCGAAACTGTCTTCCTGAATGCCAAGGTGCCCCGGCCCGTCGCTGGATGCGCCGCGGAAACAAGCCAGCGGATCATCACGGCGGTCATGGGCGCGTTGGCCGGTGCGCTTCCTGACCGGGTACCCGCCGGCTCCTCGGCTACCTCCAACAACTTGTCCATTGGCGGTGTTGACGAGGAAGGAGACCCCTTTGTCATGTACATCTTCCTCGGTGGCGGCTACGGGGGCCATAAAGCTGGAGATGGGCTTTCAAACGGCTGCTCGCTCATGAGCATTGGCCTGATCCAGTCAGTCGAAACACTGGAACAGCGCTATCCCATTCTCGTCCGCCAGTACTCGCTCCGTGAGAACTCATTCGGTGAAGGCGAATTCCGGGGCGGACTAGGTGTGCATTTCGAGTTCGAGTACACCGGTGATCGAGGACGCGCGAGCCTCCTGGGAGACCAATCGAAAACCGCTCCAATTGGTCGCGCTGGTGGAGGTCCGGGGGCGGCGTCGGCACCCTGGTTCCGCCTCCGCGGCGAAAAAGTCATCCTGCCCATGATCAGCAAGGGAGAGAACATCCCACTCACGCGGGGTGACCTTATCTGCATGCTTACCCCCGGAGGGGGCGGCTACGGCAACCCTTCAGCCCGCTCCGACAAAGCCCTAAGGGCCGATGTCGAGTCAGGCTACGTCCGGGCAGCGTCCTCCGCTCTGTGACACATAACCACCTCAAAGCATCGACAGCTTCGGCACCATCACCTGGAGGCATCATGGAAAACATTGGACAAGCAACGCACGAACGGACAAAATCTCTGCGGCGTGCCATTATGGGAAGCCTGGTTGGCACGTCCCTGGAATGGTACGACTTCTTCCTCTACGGGACGGCCGCCGCCCTCGTCTTCGGCGACGTATTTTTCCCGTCGTATGACCCTCTTACCGGAACGCTCTTATCATTCATAACATTCGCTGTGGGCTTTGCTGCCCGCCCCGTTGGCGCTGTGATAGCTGGTCACTTCGGCGACAAGATCGGACGCAAAAAAGTTCTGCTGGCCACCATCATGGTGATGGGAGTGTCAACTATCGGTATCGGACTCCTCCCAAGCTATGCGACCGCAGGAGTGATCGCTCCGATTCTGCTGGTCACGATTAGGCTCATTCAAGGTCTTGCACTTGGAGGTGAATGGGCTGGCGGGGCACTGATGATCGCCGAACGCGCACCCAAGGAACGGCGAGGCTTCCTAACAAGCTTCGTACAGGTCGGTGCGTCCATCGGCAACCTTCTCAGCACCGGAATCCTGCTGCTGATGTCCTCGGCCCTTGAACGTGATGATTTCGTTTCTTGGGGGTGGCGGGTACCGTTCCTGTTGTCGGCAGTAGTAGTTGTCGTCGGCATCTACATTCGTTTGAAGGTCACCGAGACACCTGCCTTTGACGTCTTGAAGGAAAGCGGCACCGTCAGCAAATCCCCCGTGCTCGAGCTGTTGCGACGTCAGCCCCTCGACGTCCTTCGCGTGATTGGAATCCGGGCCGGAGCGGACATTATGTTCTACCTGCTCATTACCTTCCTCCTGACCTACATTTCGAAGACCCTGGGCTTGCCCGCGACGGTTGGCCTCACCGCAGCGATGCTCGGAGCGGGAATGCAACTCCTGACGTATCCGGCCTTCGCCGCGCTAAGCGATCGCTTCGGTCGCAAACCGGTGACCATTTTCGGCGCCGTCGGTGCGATCATCTGGATGATCGTCGCTTTCTTCCCGCTGGTCGACACCAAATCTGTCGGGTTGATCATCCTCGCCGTGCTGGTCGGTCTCGTCTTCCACTCTGCCATGTACGGCGTCCAGGCAGTGTGGATCTGCGAGCTATTTGACGCCAAGCACCGGTACAGCGGCGCTTCGCTCGGATACCAGCTCGCCGGCATCGTTGGCGGCAGCCTGGCACCTACCATCGCGATCGGTCTTCTGCAGATCTTCGGTTCCACAACTGCCATCATCGTCTACGTCTGCATCGCTCTGGCCATTGTCGCGGTGACGGCTGCCTTCACCCGGGAAACCCGGGGAGTGAGGATGAATGACCACGAGGAACAGCAAGCTGCGGAAACATCGGTTCGCGCATAGCGCCCGGTCGCCGGCCACACCAAATGAACTAGGAAGACTTATGACCAACACAAGCACGCTGAAGGCACTCGAGGATGAGTGGTTGGAGACGTATCACCGGCGAAATGCCCTGTCGAAGGCGGCGAATGAGTCCGCACAAAATTTCATTGCCAAAGGTCAACGAACGCGGTTCAACTCGGGAATGCCGTATCCCGTCTACATCCAGCGCGGATCGGGTTCCCACTTCACTGGCGTGGATGGCAATGACATCCTGGACTGCAACGCTGGGTGGAACGCAAGCTTTATTGGACGGTCCCACCCGATCGTGGCCGCCGCAGTGCACGACGCTATGAACCAACTGGGGGCGCCCGGAGGCGCGATGCACCCCTCCCCCATTCGGGACGAATTCGCGCAACAGTTGTGTGAACGCATCCCCGGTGCGGAACGAGTCGTCTTCGCCCCCTCCGGATCGGAAGCCAATACATACGCGCTACGTCTCGCCCGGTCCTTTACAGGACACCAGACCGTCATCAGGGTAGCTGGCGGCTTCCACGGCCAACACGACGCCCTCCTCGGCGAACAATCGTCCAAAGCAGGCATCTCTCCAACGGCACATGACAACATCATCACCGTGCCGTTCAATGATCTCGCAGCCGTCAACGAGGCCTTGGACCTCCATCCGGGGTCAGTTGCGGCAGTGATCGCTGAGCCCATGATGACGATCCCCGGCGCTGTGCATCAAAGAAATGGGTTCCTTGAAGGCCTCCGCTCGGCCACACAGCGCCATGGGACGCTCTTCATCCTTGACGAGGTCATCACTGGATGTCGATTCGCTGTCGGCGGCGCAAGTGAGTACTACGGCTTTGAAGCGCCGGACCTGATCGTCATGGGCAAAATGCTTGGCGGAGGCCTGCCTGTCGCCGTAGTGACCGGGCGTGCCGACATCCTTGAGCAACCAATCAGCGCATCAAACACGCATGCTCAAAATCCTGTTGCCCTTGCCGCGGCCGTAGCTACGATGCGGCTAACAACCAAGGAGGTATTCACAGAAGCGGCGTCCAAGGGCGAAAAGCTACGAGAGGAACTACGCGGCCTCTCGGCAAGGCTTACAATGCCGCTGGCAATCACTGGCGACGGCCCGTGCGTGGGTCTCCACTTCACCAGTGAAGAAGTCATTGATTTCGCGTCAGCCGAACGTGCTGACAACGGGTTGTGGCGCCTGATGTGTTTGGGATTGGCCAACACTGGGCTCGGGCTTACCAGCAGGACCTTTGGTCCGAATGCAGCCTGGACTGATGAAGATCTCGAATTTGCCATCCAAACATTCACCTCGACGCTCACGGCCATTTCGAGAGCGCAAAAAAATACATTGCAGGACGTTCGCGCATGACACATCCAACAAAGAGGGCGGAAGTGCTGAGCGCTGACGTACCAAGCCCCCGCGGTCACTTTTCACACGCCGTAATCGCCGGAGATTTTGTGCACGTCTCCGGCCTGCTCGGCTTTGACGCCTCCGGACAGCTCCCTGAACCGGGGGACATCGAAGCCCAGACAGCGAGAATATTGGACTCACTCGAGTCAATCCTTCACGCAGCAGGTTCTTCTCCAGCCTCCCTGGTAAAGCTCACTGTCTACGTCACGAACATAAACGAACGTTCCGCAGTGAACAGGCTGCGGGCAACTCGCTGGCCCGACACCAAACCGGCCAGCACCCTTGTCGAAGTCAGTAACTTGGCCGCCGAAGGTGCCGTCATCGAAATCGATGCCGTCGCCATGCGTTGACACGCAGTCCCTGGCCTGTGCAGCGGGCCAGGGACTGCCGCCTAGCGACCCAACTGAAGAGAATTGACACAATGACAACGTCCACCAAGCACTTGCCCGAAATTTTCGATCGAGCCAAGAAAGTCATGCCAGGCGGCAACACTCGTTCGACCGTCTTCGTCCCTCCCCATCCACCGTATGCCGCCGAAGGTTCCGGCGCCATTGTCACCGATGAAACCGGACGATCGGTCATCGACTGCAACAACAACTACACATCCCTGATACATGGGCATGCCCACGAAGAAGTCCTTGACGCCGCTCTTGATGCCGCCAAAAAGGGAACCGCATTCGGCCTGCCCACCAAATACGAAGTCGACATGGCCGAGTGCCTTGCAGAACGAACCGGCATCCAGCAGTGGCGCTTTTGCAACTCGGGAACTGAAGCCGTTCTCATGATGCTTCGCGCAGCGCGAGCCCACACAGGTCGCGACATCATCATCCGCTTCGAGGGCAGCTACCACGGCACCGGCGACGAAGTCGTGGACCAAAAATCGCCGGGCGTCCCAGCCTCGACACACAAATCTGTTATCGTCCTCCCCCAAAACGACATAGAAGCCGTTTCGGAAGCACTCCAAATCCTCGGCCACAGAACTGCAGCGGTTCTCATCGACCTGATGCCTAACCGTGCAGGGTTGCAACCAGCAACCCAGGAATTCGTCCAACAGCTCAGGGCACTCACACGACAATATGGTGTGCTGTTAGCGGTAGACGAAGTTATCAGCCTTCGCCTTTGCTGGGGAGGGTTTCATCAACATTATGGTGTGGAGCCGGATTTGATCTCGATGGGGAAAATCATTGGGGGCGGTTTTCCCGCCGGAGCGATCGGCGGAAGCGCCGACATTCTCAAGACGTTCAGCCCAACAACGACGGGCAATGTCATGTGGGGTGGTACCTTCACGGCCAACCCAGTGACTATGGCAGCCGGCCTCACTGCCCTCCGCCTTTACGACGAAGAAGCCGTTATTGCTCTGAATACCCGAGGCGACCTCTTACGCAGTCAACTGAAATCCGCGGGGGTTCCGGTCAACGGCTTCGGATCACTCATGCGCATAGTCACCGCGGACATCGAATCGCTTTGGTGGAATCTCTACGACAAGGGCGTCCTGGCCGGCTCCAATGGACTCCTTGCCCTCTCAACAGCAATGACCGATGAGCAGATCCAACAAGTCGCAGAAGCAGTCATTAGTAGTACCGCAGACTTATCAGTCACCAGAAGGTGATTCGACATGAGCTGGCTGGTTGAGTGGAAGTAAATTCAGAGCTGACGTCAGGGGCGGAAAACCAGGCAGGGTCAGAATGAGGTTCGATTCATCTTTCCTGACATCGGCTAGGGAAGACTGCACGATGTTGCATCCTGCTACGCCCGCCGCGCATCCACCGGACTGGGACTCATCATCACAGAGGGCACCTGCGTTGACCACCCTGCGGCGAGGGACGCGGGCGATGTGCCAAGACTCTTCGGAGACGCAACTTGAATGGCTGCCTGAAGTCGTCACGCAAGTTCATGCTGCCGGGGTCGGAATCATCCCCCAGCTATGTCACCTTGACGGGCGCCGCGTACCCGGCACCAGTCCCAAACCAGGCGTATCCAGCATCTCTCCCCCGGACTTCCCCATTAGCCCCGATTTTTCATGATGGCCGGTGATGCCCGCTGAGTTCGGGCCGGCGTGCGGCCGGCGGTTGTTTTCTGTTTTCGGGCAGTGCGGTGTGGCCCGTTGGTTCGTCTTGGGGTTGGGAGCCGGTTCCACTTCCGGTGGCGGGGCTGTTCGTCGGGACAGGGTGAGGGGTCTGTTTCAGCCCGGGGAGGGCAGCTGTTTGAGGTGGCTGGTGTTGGCCAGGAGCAGTTTTAGGAGGTCTTTTTCCGGTGCTGATTCGGGTAGGAGGAGTTGGTTGCGGCGGGCGCGGGTGATGATTTTCCC
>NZ_SIHX01000009.1 GCF_004320525.1 Arthrobacter sp. S39 | reverse complement strand
CACGTCGCGCAGGAACTCAACGGACGCCCACGCAAAACGCTCGGCTGGAAAACTCCAGCCGAGCGTTTACGTGATTTACTACTAACCACCTAACCAACAGGTGTTGCAACGACCCCTAGAATCCAAGGGTGGCCGCCGGGCCTTTCGCTGTAGTAGGGGGTCGGCTGCGTGTGGTGCGAGCCCTAAGACCTTGGAAGTTAGCCCAGGTACCAGCCCGGGGGAGTCCACGACGCGGGAACGCTGTGGGCGGAGAACTGTTCGCAACGGGTGCAGGTGTAGGCGACTTCGCCCAGTGTCCTGACCGCCCCGTCACGCCGGTAAACCGGAGGAATGTACGACTCCAGATAGATGAATTCGTCCGTGCCGCAGTTGTCACAGGTGGGCTTGCCGACGTACTCGGACTCGGCCGTGGGCATTCCTGCCCCAAAATGGGAATGGTGTGAGACCTGTGGCCGTGCGGTGTGCGGACGTGGTGGTGCTGAGTGGAGATGGGAGTTACTGGCTGTCTTCATTGGCTGCCTATCCCGAGCGCGACCGGCCCATGGGTTGCAGGCGCGCGCTCGTTGTGTCAAAACCGGCCTCTGCTTGACCCATGGGAATCCAGCATAGGCGATGCGGGCTTCGGCATCAATGGTTTTTGGCGAAGGCACCGCCCTGACGCTCGGATTGGGGAGGCGCCGGGACGCCCTAGGCCGACTTTTTCAGGGTCCTTCCGACGATGGCCTGGGTCAGTGCGTCGATGACTTCGGCGTTGGCCAGCGGGTTGCGGATCAGGGTGAAATCGACGTCCCCCACCGGCGGGAGGTCGAAGCGCCGGGTGATGATTTTCAGGTCCTCCGGGACCAGCGACGACGGCATTACGGCGACGCCGATCCCGGCCCTGACCGCGGCCAGCACGCCGCTGATCTGCCGGGTGGTGCACGTGATCCGCCAGGTCCGGCCGTGGGATTCCAGGGCGTCGATGGCCAGTTTCCGGCTGAGGCTGGGGGAGGGGTACGCGATCAGCGGCACCGGATTTCCGGGCTCCAGCGACGTCTGTTCCAGCCCCACCCAGGAGAAGGAATCATGCTGCACCACCGTGCCGTCCTTGGCTCCGGCCACCCACTTCACGAACACCAGGTCCAGCTGGCCGGCGTTGAGCCTTTTGTACAGCTGGTCGCTCTGGCCGACGGTGAGTTCGAGGTTGATCTGGGGGTAGATCTGGCGGAACTCGCGAAGGATCCGGGGCAGGCCCGTGATGGCGAGGTCGTCGGCGGTGCCGAAACGCAGCCGGCCGCGCATGGCGGAGCCGGAGAAGTAGCGTGAGGCGGCATCGTGGGCGGAGAGGATGGTGCGGGCGAACCCGGCCATGGCATCCCCGTTGTCTGTCAGCCGGACGTCGCGGGTGTCCCTCGTGACCAGGACGCGCTTGGCGGCTGCTTCCAGTTTCCGCACGTGCTGGCTGACGGTGGGCTGCGCGAGCCCCAGCCGTTCTGCCGCCTTGGTGAAACTGAGCGTCTCCGCCACGGCGAGGAAGGAGCGGAGCTGGGCGGGTTCGAACACGGGTGGCTCCCTTGGCTGGCTGGCTGGTGCGGGCAGCTTGTCCGGGCCGCCTGAAGCGGGCCCAGGGCAGGACCATTACGTTCCGCAATGCGAGTTATAGACACAATAACCCTACATAATCATGCGTTGTCAGCCTAGCGTTAAGGGCATCCCATCCCGCCCGTTTACTTGAGGACACCCCTGTGGCACCCCCACCGCCATCGTCGGCAACCGTCAGCCAGCCCGTCATCGACTCCGCCAGTTCCGAAACCCAGCCCATCGCCGTCGTCAGTGAACGACTCCCCTGGAAGCACACGTTCATCTCCCTGAAGGTGCCCAACTTCCGCATCTTCGCCATCGGCCATTTTGTGGCGGTGATCGCCATCTGGATGCAGCGGATTGCCCAGGACTGGATGGTCCTGGAACTGTCCGGCTCGGTGACCGCCGTGGGCATCACCGTGGCGCTGCAGTTCATGCCTTCGCTCCTCCTGGGCCCGTGGGGCGGCATGATGGCGGACCGTTTCGCCAAGCGGAAGATTCTCATTGTCTGCCAGTGCATGGCCGGGGTCCTCGCCGCGGCTCTCGCCGTCCTGGCCCTCACGGGCGCGGTGCAGGTCTGGCACGTCTACGTCATCGCCCTGGTGCTGGGCCTGGTCACCGTGCTGGACCAGCCCGCGCGGCAGGTCTTCGTCAATGAGCTGGTGGGCCCGAAGTATCTCCGGAACGCCATCAGCGTTAACTCCACCACCTTCCAGCTGGGCGGGCTGATCGGCCCGGCGCTTGCCGGCCTGATGCTCACCGCCGTCGGTGCCGGGTGGGCCTTCGCCGCGAATGCGCTGGCCTGCTGCTCAACTGTCGCCATGCTGCTGCTCCTGCGGAAGGACCAGCTGTTCGTCAGCACCCCGGCGCCCAAGAAAAAGGGCATGCTGCGCGAGGGGCTGCAGTACGCCCTGAGCAAGCCGACCATCTACTGGCCATGGCTGATGGCCGGGTTCATCGCGGTCTTCGCCATGAGCCTGCCGGTGCTGCTGGCAGCCTTCGCGGACCACGTGTTCGACGTCGGTGCAGGCGGCTACGGCCTGCTGAACGCCTTGGTCGCACTCGGCGCACTCTGCGGTGCCGTCGCGTCCACCAGGCGCCGGCAGCTGCGGCTCCGCTCGGTGGTGTTCTGCGCCGGGATGTACGGCCTGATGCTGTGCCTGGCCGCTTTCGCGCCGTCCATGCTGTGGTTCAGCGTGGTGATGGTCCTGTCCGGCTTCTGGTGCCTGATGTTCCTTACCGGATCGAACCAGCTGGTCCAGATCAGCTCCAACATGGGCATCCGTGGCCGCGTGATGAGCCTGTACATCATGGTGCTGATCGGCGGCCAGGCCATCGGCGGCCCCATGCTCGGCTGGATCGCCGAACACGTGGACCCGCACGTGGCGCTGCTCGTCTCCGGCGGGGTGCCGGCGCTCGCGGCGCTGACAGTCGGCGTCGTCCTTGCCCGCAAGGGGGCGCTGAAGCTCAGGGTGGACCTGAAGGACCGCCGCCACCCGGTGCGGATCGTCAACCGGCCGGCGGCGGCCTAAGCGGGGCCCGTTAGGCTGGCCCGCTAAATTGCCTGGATCCTAAACGGCCAGGTGCGGGTACTCCGCCTGGCGCTGCTGGAACTCCAGGACGTCCTTGTTCAGGACCACACCGTCGCGGATCTCGATGGCCCGGGAGATGGTTTCGTTCGCGTCCCACTCTTCCGGGCCGCCAATGACCGTCTCCAGGAAAGGCAGCACGGCCTGGCTGATCTCCCAGCTGGATGAATTCCAGAGGTAGGAGGGGCTGTGGTCCACCGCGTAGTAGTTGATGTGGTCGCCCATGGTGAACATCGGCTCGGCGAACGTGGTGGACCGGGCCCAGCTGAAGCCCATGCCCTCGTCGCAGGACACGTCGACAATCAGGCTGCCCGGGCTGAACGCCGCCAGGTCCTCGGTCCGCAGGTAGGTGAGCGGATTGTTCGGATCCTGCAGCGTGCAGTTGACCACGATGTCGCTTTCGGCCAGGAACGGCGCCAGCGGAACCCGGCCCCGCTCGGTGATGACCTGGCTCAGGAAGGGGGCTTCGGCGTCGTGATCAAACTGCACGATGTTGACCGAGTGGATCGGGGCGCCCACCGCGGCGACCCCGCGGTTGGTCAGCACCTGGACGTCGTGGATGCCGTGGGCATTCAGCGCAGTCACCGCGCCACGGGCGGTGGCACCGAAGCCAATCACGACGGCGCTGAGGCGCCGCCCGTAATCGCCGGTTGAGCCGGTCAGCGCGAGGGCGTGCAGGACCGAGCAGTACCCGGCCAGCTCATTGTTCTTGTGGAACACGTGCAGGCCGAAGCCGCCGTCGCTGGCCCAGTGGTTCATGGCCTCGAACGCAATCAGCGTGAGCTTCTTGTCGATGGCCAGCTGGGTGATGGCGCGGTCCTGGACGCAGTGCGGCCAGCCCCAGAGGACCTGGCCGTCGCGCAGTTCCGCGAGGTCTTCCGGCTGCGGTTTGGGCAGGAGTACGACGTCGGCCTCCGCCAGCAGCGCTTCCTTGGTGGCCATTTTCCCCACAAGGGTGGAGAGATGGTCATCCGAGACGCCGAAGCGCTCGCCGTAGCCCTGCTCCAGGATGATGCGTTCGCGCACTTCCGGGGCGATGCGCTCGAAGTGCAGGGGGTGGATGGGAAGGCGGCGCTCGTCCGGTTTCCGTGTGGACGCCAGGACTCCCAGGCTCAGCTGGGTCTGTCTGCCACTCACTTCTTTTTGGCGGCCTTGCTGGACGTGATGTCCAGGGAGCTTGCCGGCGCTGCGGCTGCGCGCTTGTCGGCGCGCTTTTCCTTGATGGACTTTCCGGCTTTTTTGGATGCTGCTTGACGCGGGGACTTGTCAGCCATGTTTGCTCCTGTAGCGGAACCGAAGAGGTTCCTGACTTCTGACGATACACGGCAGTACCTAACGGGCCGGGGGCGGCTGCGGGACGGAGCCGGTGGGCGCCGCCGGGCGCGGCGGTGCCGGTGCCGGCAGGTTCCCGGTGTGAAAATGACGCTCTGGGCACTGCGCCGGGCAGGCCTTGCGGAATCACGGGAACAGCACCATGGGAACCATCGAGATCCACAGCACCGTCCTGATCCCCTGCGGACGGCCGGAAGTTTACGCATTCTGCGTCGACACGCAGGCGCGTTCGGCGGTGCCGGGCCAGGAGGACCAGGTGCCCCGCTTTAACGATCTGGTGCCGGACCGGTCCTGGACGGAGTACCTGGAGAGCCGTACCGAAACCCTCACCTGCTCCTACGTGGTGTATCCGGTGGCGGACAGCACGCGCATGACCGTCACGGCGCAGTATGCCCCGAAGGGGCTCGGGGGCATGTTTTGCAGGGCAAGGGAGGGTGCCTACCGGAAACAGGAGGCGGCCCGGCTGGCGGCGCTGAAGAAGGCGCTGGAGCGCCAGGTGAGGCTGGGGAAGAAAGGCTAGTTCCGGCGTCGTGCGCGGTATGTGCGGATCGGTGAAGTGGAGCGGCTGACGGGAATCGAACCCGCGTCATCTGCTTGGGAAGCAGACGCACTGCCATTGTGCTACAGCCGCATTGGGACTAGCCAATAAATTGGTCACTAATCCCTGTTGAAACAACGAGATTTACAATACCTCAGTCTGAGAACTACCCGGAACCGCGACATGCGTATCACCGCGTAGTCATGACGGGCTAATTGGTGGTGCAGAGCCTCTCAGCGTGCCTTCGGAGCAAGGGCTGTGGTCGTTAAATGAGAGACAACCCGCCACTAGGGCAGGCTGTCTCAGGGCTTGAAGACGTTGCCGTACAGCAACGCTATTCCCCAAGCCTTGATCCTGCGAAGGCTAGCGGAGCCGTTGCAGTCAGTGCGAGATTAATCTGACGGCAACGGCGGCTGGCCCACGCGGCGTGCCCAAAGAGGACGCTAGTTATCACCTTCAAGAACGGCGTGCTTACGGTCCCACCAGAGCATTTCAAATACGCCATTGTTGAGAGTTCCCCAAAGCCGTTCTTTTCGGCTTAGGCGGAATCGGTAAATCTGAGTCAGGTCGCCGTGACCGATCTCCACAAGGCGGTTCTGGGCATCTTTCACTAGGTCACTAACGTCTTGCCAGTGCGCTCTAGCTGCACCTTTCGGTCCCGCCGTCTCAGACTTGATGGTTCCCCACGTCTTGCCGTCCATTGCGCAAAGGAACTGTAGCAAGGAGCGCGACTCTTCTGCGGTCAGGTGCCAGTCCCACAGTCCTTCGTACTCGGCATCGATGAAGTTAGCCCTATAAGAAAAAGGCATTTCATTAATGGCTGGGGGCTTCGGCGCACTCTGGGGTACGGTCTTCCCGTTTTTACTGGGGGCGTGCCCCGGATTGGCGAACTTACCTTTGCCTTTGCCGCGCGCCACTACCGATTGTTGAGCGCATCAAAGTACGCCTGCATCGTATCCAAATCGATTGTGGCCTTGCTCCTGCTGCCTTCTGGCAAGCCTGCGCGAGCTTCCATCCAAGGGGACTCGTTGTGCGTCATGTCGCTGAGTTGCTGAGCGTTGTACTTGCCGTAGGTTTCGTACACGGCGTCGATAGTTTCACGCTCGTCTTTTGTGAGGTTCTTTGCATTCCCAGCAGGCCACTCGCTGACCACAAACTGTCCACGGTGCTTATCGAAAAGTTCGTACACGACGGGACCGTTCATCCACGCCTGAATTTCTTCTCCAAAGAGCGGAACGCCATCCCATGCCAGGGACCAGCCCTGACTGTAGTAGCAGAGCTTTTGCAACTTCATGGTGGTCATCTGGTTCTCGTGCTGGAGCACGTAAGCGGCCACATCATGAACGTTTGCCATGGCAATTCCCCCTTCGTATCTCTATCTATTGTAGCGGTCAGCTTGCGGGAGCTTTTGAAGTTCCCGTGCGTGCTACTGCTCCGGACGTAAACCACTGAACTAGCGTGGCAGCGGTAATGACAGCGACCTCTGCCGCCTCCTGAGTAATCACCAGATCAGGGTCGTGGTGTCCTCCGTGGCGGTCTGCCTGCCCTGCCCAGAGCATCTTCATCATGGACAGCAGCGTGGTCCTGGTTGGGGCATGCTCATCTTCTCGTTGCAACGGCAGGGACCAGTCCCCAGCGTTACGAATTTGTGAGTTGATCTTCCCAAGTGTGGCATTCGTGTCACGGGGACTCACTATGGGAATTGCGGCGTCTTCAACTGACTTTACGGCGAGGGCGTAGGCGCGGGAGGGATCGGGATCAAGCCCGAAGACGGCTTCCCAAGCTTCAGCCAAACGCGCTCCAGCATGTCCCGAATTGCTAATAGTGGAGTCAACACTCGCCTGCACGCCCTCTGGGACACGTCGAAGCAGTCCCGGTCTATTTGCACGTAGTCCGACCTTCCACATCGATCCGGACTCGTGGAGGATCGTTTCCAGCTGTGTTTGATCCGCTTCTGACGAGTGAAAGGACAAGAAGTAGTCTGCGACGACCAACTGCGTCTTGGTCTCCTCTGTCCGGGCGCGGATAAAGGACATGGCGTCATTCAGCCCAGTCCCTTTGTAGGCAATGCTCACGCGGCATTTTCTCTCGACCTGTCGCAGCAGTGCGATGTCGAAGGCTCGGAGTGTTTGCCCATAGCTGGCTATGCGGGAAACGGTGAACCGGGCCTTCATCCATGCCCAGAATGATTCCTCCATCCAAGCAGGCACGCCGTCATGGAGGGCGTCGTAGCTGGTGGAATCTGAAGGCTCAAGACCAAGGGGTCGCCATACGTCTGTAGTCACGGTCTACAGTCTGCCAGTTAGTGCTGACACCAACGTCGAGCGACTTGGCTGATGGCGGTGACGCGGCTGGACGGCATCACTCTGGTGTGAGTTTTGTACTGGTTCCTGACTCCACCACGAAGCCGGACGAGAACCATTGCACGAGCGGCACGGCAAGCATAACGGCGGATTCAGCAGCTTCCTGCGATATCACCGTTCCGTTGACTAGTTCGTGGTCGCCGCCGTGGCGGTCAGTCTGTCCGGACCAAAGCGTCTTTAGCATGGCAACCAAGGTTTGTCCGTTGCTGTAGTGCTTGTCTTCCCGTTGAAACCCAAGGGTCCAGTCTGCGGCGTCGTACTTGGCACTGTTCAGCACACGAATCACAGACCCGAGCGTCCCGTGGTCATTTGGCTTTAGGGAAACTTTGGGGAGCGCCGCATCCTCAACTGCCTTGACAGCCAGCCCGTAAGCCTTCGCCGGGTCAGGCTCGATTCCGAATGCGGCTCCCCAAGCCTCCGCTAGCCTCCTCCCTGCGTGACCGCTGCTACGCATCGTTTCGTCAGCGGCTGTTTGAACGCCCTCGGGAACGCGCTGTACCAAACCGAGCTTTCCCGCTGTACGAACACCAAGAGTCCACTTTGACCCTGCTTCCTTCAGCGTTGTTTCCAGTCGTCCGAGTCGGTTATTTCCACCCTGAATCTCCTTCCGGATGTGTTCCCACCCTCCCAATTTTTCTAAATCAGCTATCGACAGCAGGTAGTCGGTCAGCACAAGCTCCTTGTCATGCCAAACGAATTCCGAGATGACGGCATCTGCTAGACCGTAGGAGGATACGTTGGAAGGCACTTTCACGGCTGTGCGCAACTGATGCTCCAACTTGTGTAGACGGCTCAAGGCGGAATCCGATTCCTCGAAAAGCCCTAGCAAAAACTCGTGCTGCCAAGCTCTCATGGATTTTTCCATCCATTCAGGTACTCCGTCATGGAGGGCGGTGTAGAGCTTCTGCGGGTCTTCGTGCATGCCAAACGGCAGCCAAGAATCGAGGGTCATCTCAACAGAATGCCAGACAACGTAGCTGTCTGTTCTGCTTAGGACTGAGTGACGCGTTCCCAAAACGAGCATTTCGCGTTTTGGTCGGGTTTAGCCTGTCGCGTGTTCTGAGGGCTGTTGGGATTATTGACCAGTCCCAGCCGCAGTGCCCCGATTCGGGCGGGGCAGAACTTAGCTTAGCGCTGTTGCGCCGCCCCGCCGTCACCGGCGGCACTGAGCCCGCATCGTGTCTGCGGCGGCACCGGCGTCATCCAGTAACTCTTCAATAACGTACCCGTCCGTAGCTAGGTGCGCGGCGAAACGACTGGCTACTCTGAACCGGATAGCTGCGGTGTCATGGGGGAGGCGGGCTATCGAAGGTTAGACGTCAAACAAAGGATTCCCATGGCATTCGCAGAGCACGAGGTACTCATCCGTCGTGACGCGATGGCTGTTTACACGTTCCTGGTTGACGGGCTGAATCTTCCGCAGTGGCGGGACGGGATCCGGAGCATCGGCCTGGCCGCCGGAGCCGCCGGAACTAAAGGCGCCGTGTACCAGCAGACGCTGGCAGGCCGGTCCGGGCGGCCCGTTGCCGGGGACTTCGAAATCACGCAGGCCCGGCCAGGGGCAGAAATACAGTTCCAGGTCATCGCCGGGCCGGCCAGGCCGGCGGGCGGGTACTACCTCAGCACCGAGCAGGACGGAACCAGGGTCAGGTTCGCCCTCGAGTTCCAGCCGAAGGGGTTCAAGGGCCTGCTGAACACGGTGGTCCAGCGGACCATGAAGGCCGAAGTGGCCCAGCTGGAGCGGCTCAAGAACGTCCTGGAACTCCAGCCGGCCACTTAAGCCGGATTGCCGGCGTCGGGCGTTCCACGGCGTCACAGCCCGAAGCGTCCCTCCCTACTGTGCGAGGCGCTGGCCTGACCAGCTTCCCGCGATGTTCGACGGCGACGCGAGGCTTCCGCCGGTCAGATCCCAGTACTGCACCACATCGTTGGCCCGGCGCAGGGCGACGCCGGTGGAGTTCAGGCCCGTGACATCCTTCAGCGGCCGGATTCCTGTGACATCCTGCCAGCCCGTGGCCACGGTGGCCCGGGCTTCTGCACGCGGGGCGGGGGTCCCGGCGCCGCGGTAGAGCAGGACGGCGCCGGTGCTCTGGAGGGCCAGGAGGTCCTGGAACCCGTCGGCGTCGTAGTCCACCATGCCCAGCCTGCCGGCGCTGACGCCGCTGACCATCAGGGTGCGTGCTGACAGGTCGGCCAGTCCCTTGTTCGGGTACAGATATACGTAGCCGGCGCTGTCCTTGGCCACGATCTGGGGCAGCCGGTTATTGGCGCACCAGCCTCCGACGGCGAGCGTCATCCCGGCCCAGCCACTCTGTCCAAGGGTGACAACAGCGCCGAAGCCGCCGCCTTCGATTCCGGGATGCAGTGTGAGCCTGCCGTCTGCCCACTGCGTAAGGAGATCGTAGGCGCCGTCCCGCTGCCAGTCAGTGATGAAGACTTCCTTGGCGGTACCGAAGCCGGATCCGATCTGTTTTGCGCTCCCGTAGGTCCTGTTGCCGGTGGAGGGGCGGTTGATCAGTTGGCCGGACGCGTTGATGGTGACGAGATCGGCCGGGCCGGTGATGGCTGCGTTGGCCAGGTCCAGGGTGGGTGGCATGTGCTTGCCGGAGGCATCGCAGGCGCTTGGCGTCGGCGGAGGCAGTTCCGGGCTTCCGCCCGGGGCGGTGGTGGTTCCCGCCGGCAGCGTGGTGTAGCCGAAGAAGTTGACGACGCCCCAGAGGGTGTAGCGGTTGGGGGTGGTCTGCCAGTTGCCGTCGGTGTACGTGATGCCGGCACCCATCACGTTGAAGCGCGGATCGAGGAGCATGGCGTTGTGGCCCGGTGAGGTCTTCCACCACTCCACCAGTTGCGCTGCATCCCTGTCCCAGCGGACCGCGATGACCTCCCCGGCGCCGTTGTTGGGGTTCAGCGCACGCGGATCGGTCCAGAAGCTCGCGCGGTGTTCGATGACCTCCCGCGTGGCGATGTTGTTGGACCACTCCTGGGCCATGCCGGCCACGGTGGCGTGGTACTTCACCGCGGCCAGGCCTTTGGATGCCCGGTATTCATTGATCCGGTTGAAGACCGTCAGGATGGCGGCCGTGTTGCTGTCCGGCACCAGGGCCTCCGTCGCCGGAGCTGCTGTTGTCGACTCGCTGTAAGGCGTGGCCGTGGGCTGGGCCAGTTCGGCGTCCGGAGCCCATAACGGCGGAATGGAACCGGGCTCGGGTGCTACGGGCTCCGAAGGGAGCGACTCAGCCGTCGCCGGAGCGGTCAGCGTCTCTGCCGTGGTTGCGGATGAGCCCGCTTCGCGTACGGGGGAAGCGGGGCGTATGCCCGGTTCCACGGCTGGGGCGAGCCCCGCACCGGTGCCGCTGTCCGGCAAGGCCGCTCCGCCGTCGTCCGCCCATAACGCCGGCCCCAGGGTCACCGCCCGGGGGTCCGTGGCGCTCACCGCCTGGCCGGGAGGCTGTTGGGTGGAATCCGCCGGGTTTCCGGCGCCGGGGGACGCCAGCGCCACGACGCAGAACAGGGCAACAATCGCAGGCGATGCAAATTTTCTCAAGACAATCCCCAGCTCATTCGGACCAACCGGGAGACCATCCGGCGGCTGTCATTCTGAGGCAACATTAGACCCGGCGCACGGTGGTAACAATGGATGCGGTATTTTGGGAGGCGTGCTGATCTCTGACCGCGATATTCGTGCCGAAATAGACTCCCAACGGATTGTCCTTGAACCGTACGATTCCGCGATGGTCCAGCCGTCCTCGGTGGACGTACGGATCGACCGCTTCTTCCGGCTGTTCGACAACCACAAATACGCGCACATCGACCCCGCGGAAGAGCAGCCCGAGCTGACCCGCCTGGTGGAAGTGGAGACCGGGGAACCTTTCATCCTGCACCCCGGCGAGTTTGTGCTCGGCTCCACGTATGAGGCCGTCACCCTGCCTGATGACATCGCTGCGCGCCTCGAAGGAAAGTCGTCCCTGGGCCGGCTGGGCCTGCTGACGCACTCCACTGCCGGGTTCATCGACCCCGGGTTCTCCGGCCACGTGACGCTGGAGCTGTCCAACATGGCCACGCTGCCCATCAAGCTGTGGCCAGGCATGAAGATCGGCCAGCTGTGCTTCTTCCGGCTGACCTCCGCCGCCGAGCATCCCTACGGCTCCGGCGAATACGGCAACCGCTACCAGGGCCAGCGCGGCCCCACCGCCAGCCGCAGCCACCTGAACTTCCACCGCACCGAGATTTAGGTCCCCGCCGCCGAGGAGTGAGATCTCGGCGGTATCGCCCCGGCTTAGCGCCGAGAGCTCACCCCTCGGCGCCCCGGGTTGGCCGCACTCTTCCTCCCCATTGTGGAAAACCGGCCTGGCCTGTTCCGGTTGTGCCAACAATTGCCTATGCGGCGGCCATCACAACTTCCAGCGCACCTTTCCGGACGTTCCTTCACCCTGGAACAACAGCGCGACGCCGGCATGCCGGCGGAACGTGCATGGCGCCGGGACCTACGGGTCGCCAGCCGCGGCGTGCGCGTTCCCTGGGGTGAAGCGCAGCCACTCCACCACACCTGTGCGTTACTCACGTGTCTGACGCCCGGGTCCGTATGCTGCCTTGGGACGGCCGCGATGCTCTGGGGCTGCCCAATGCCCCTGGTCGTGCAGAACGACCTCCGCATCCATCTGGCAAAGATGGCCGGTGGAACCCGCCCGGTGCGCAAGGGAGTTGCCGGGCACAAACTGATGCTTAGGCCCACTGACGTCGGAAAGCTCGACGGCGTTCCGGTCACCACGCCATCGCGGACGTGGCTGGACCTGGCGTCGGTATTGGGTCTTGAAGACCTCGTGGTCGCGGCCGACCACTTCATCTGCAGCCAGTCACGCAGCTTCGGACCCAGGAAGGAAGCCCTTTGCTCCCTTGCCGAGCTCCACGATCAGGTCCTTGCCAACCCGGGAGCCCGGGGCATCCGCACGGCCCGGCGTGCGTTGGAGCTCTGCCGGGTGGGGTCGGACTCCGCGCCGGAGACCCGGCTCCGGCTCGCCCTTGGACGGCTGGGTCTGCCTGAGCCTGTCCTCTGTTACGTGGTGCTGGACCCCACGGGCGGGGAATTGGCATGGCCCGATATCGCCTTCCCGGACTTCAGAGTGGCGGTCAATTACGACGGGCGCCACCATCTCCAGGAGCGGCAGCGCGAGTCCGACATCCGCCGTGATGAGTCCCTTGCCGCCGTCGGCTGGATTTCCGTGACCATCACGGCCGGCCACGTCCGCACGTGGGGGCACGACGGCTGCGCTCACAGGGTCTTGGACGCGCTTGTCAGGGCGGGATTGCGGATCGAGGGGTGAGCTCTCGGCGGATAGCCCTTGCCATAGCGCCGAGATCTCACCCCTCGGCGCAAGTGGGGGTAGCCGGGGCGCAGGTTGGCGGGTGCGCGGCGCGGCCTAAGCCTGCGCGGGCACCCCGGCCGGGCGGCTGAAAGCCTTCAGTGCCGGTTCGACGTACCGGGCGGCGAGCGGTCCCATGATGGCCATGAGCAGCACATAGGCGGTGGCCAGCGCGGCGAGTTCGTCCGGGACCACGCCCGAGGCAACCGCCAGGCCGGCGATGACGATGGAGAATTCGCCGCGGGCAATCAGCGCCGCACCTGCACGGAAACGTCCGGGACGGGCGATGCCGGCCCGTTTGGCGGCCCAGATGCCCGTGATCATCTTGGTGGCGGCGGTGATGACGGCCAGGACCAGGGCCCAGCCCAGCACCGGGGGAATGGACGTCGGGTCAGTGTTCAGCCCGAAAGCCACAAAGAAGATGGCCGCGAACAGGTCGCGCAGCGGCTCAAGGATGCGGGTGGCGTTATGGGCCGTGGCGCCAGAAATGGCGATGCCAAGCATAAACGCCCCCACCGCCGCTGACACCTGCATCGCCGAAGCCACGCCGGCCACCAGCAACGCCGCGCCCAGCAGGTTCAGCAGGAACACTTCCGAGTTTTCGCTGTGGACGGCCTGGGACACGCGGTGGCCGTGCCGCAGCGCCACCATCAGGACCACGGTGACCACTGCCAGGGAAATGCCTACCGTGGTCAGCCCGCCCAGGAAACTCACGCCGGCGAGGGTGGCGGTGAGGATGGGCAGGTAGACGGCCATCGCCAGGTCCTCGAACACCAGGATGGACAGCACCACCGGCGTTTCGCGGTTACCGATCCGCCCCAGGTCCGTGATCACCTTCGCGGCGATGCCGGAGGACGAGATGTACGTGACGCCGCCCATCACCATCGCGCCCACCATGCCCCAGCCCAGCAGCAGCGCCAGTGCGGCGCCGGGCACGAAGTTCAGCACAAGATCAAGAACACCGGCCTGCCAGGACCTGCGCAGACCGGTGAAAAGCTCGGCAGCCGTATATTCCAATCCGAGCATAAGCAGCAGCAGGATGACACCGATCTCACCCGAGAGGTGGGCGAATTCCTGCATGCCTTCAAGCTTGACCACCCCGCCCGCGCCGAAGGCGAGACCGCCCACAAGGTACAGCGGGATGGGGGACATTCCGATCCGTCCGGCCAGCCTGGCCAGCAGGCCAAGGCAGAACACAACGGCCCCCAGTTCGATGAGGGTCAGGGCCAGCGGGTCCATGTCGGCTATCCGTTGCGGAGGATATCGGCCGCGTTGTCGAGGCCTTCTTGCGTACCGACGGCAATGAGCAGATCACCTGAGTGGAGTACGACGTCGGGACCCGGCGACGGGAGCACCTCGCCTTCCCGCATGATCGCCACGATGGAGACACCGCAACGGGTGCGGATGCACGCCTTGCCCATCGGCTGGTTCTGGAACGGGGAATCCGGAGCGATGGAGAATTGCCGGGTCACGATGCCGGGGATTTCCTTGTGCTCTTCCGTCAGCTTCATGGCCAGGTGCTGTCCGCCCAGGAGGTTGCCCAGGGTGGCGGCTTCATCCCCGGTCAGGGGAATGGATGCCTGGCACGTGTCGGGATCATCCCAGGTGGAGACGATCAGCTCCGTCTGGCCTTCCCGCAGCTCCACAACGCCGATGCGGCGTCCTGAAGCGGTCATAAAATCCTTCCGCCGGCCGAGGCCGGGGAGGTCCGTCTCATCCACGTTCATAGCTCCAGCCTAATCCGCGCGCGGCGGTTTGGGGCGTCCGCCGCACAAGACGCGGACGCGGGGCCCCAAGTGTACGTTCGCGCTGGTTGGAGGGTGCTTCGGCTTAGGTGGCGGGGACGACGGCGATGGGGGCCTTGTCCGGCGACTTCACCGGCAGGAGCACCAGCAGGCCGGCGAGCAGCACCACCATAATGCCCAGGATGCCCCAGCGCTGCGCCTCACCCTGTGCCACGAGGGGCGTGGCCAGCGCGATGCAGAGCGTGAACAGCGACGGCGCCAGGAAGCTGACGGCACGGCCGGTGGTGGCGTACAGGCCAAAGAGCTCGCCGGACTCGCCATGCGGAGCAAGCCGCGCCAGGTACGCCCGGGAGGAGGACTGCGCCGGGCCGACGAACAGGCACAGGAACAGCCCGAAGACCCAGAAAGTGGTGCTGCCGGCCCAGTGTGTGCCAAAGAAGACGTAGTCGCCGTTGCCCAGCACCAGGATGGCCGTTCCGGCGATCAGCAGGCCCACCAGCGAACCGATGATCACGGCCTTGGGCCCCACCCGGTCGTCCAGGAAGCCGCCGATCACGGCGCCCACGGCCGCCACCACGTTGCCGAAGATGGCAAAGAAGATGACCTGTGGCAGCGCAAAGCCGAAGGTGCCGGCCGCGATAATACCGCCGAAGGTAAAGACGGCAGCCAGGCCGTCACGGAAGACGGCGCTGGCCAGCAGGAAGTAGATGGTGTGCGGGCTGGTGGCGTAGATGGCCTTGATCCGGCGGATCAGCAGGCCGTAAGAGGCCAGGAAGCCCAAAGGCCTGGCCTGCCTGGGCCGCGGAAGTTCCGGGACCGCGAACAGGACCGGCAGCGCGAAGATGAAGAACCACAGGGCCGAGAACACGGCCACCAGGCGGATGTTGAGGCTGTCCTCCTTGGACGCGCCGAACCAGTCGAAGCTCGGCTGCACGAACAGCTGCAGGACAACCAGGAGTGCCACGATGCCGCCCAGGTACCCCATGGCCCAGCCGAAGCCGCTGACCTTGCCGATGTTCGCCGGCGTGGAGATCTGCGCCAGCATGGCGTTGTAGTTGACGCCGGCGAACTCGAAGAACACGTTGCCCAGCGCAATCAGGGACACACCCAGCAGCAGGAACTCCGGCCGCGGGAATACAAAGAAGCACAGTGCGGTCAGGATGGCGACGGCGGCCGTGTTGACTCCCAGCCACAGCTTGCGCCGCCCGCCCGCGTCCGACCGCTGTCCGGTCACGGGGGCCAGCAGGGCGATGGCCAAACCGGCTATGGCCAGTGCACCGCCCAGGACCGCCGAGGCCTGGTCCTCGCCGCCGAAGGCGTTGGAGGTCAGGTACACGGTGAACACGAACGTGGTCATCACCGCATTAAAGGCGGCCGATCCCCAGTCCCAGGAGGCCCAGGCCAGGACGCGGCCCTTGCTGGTGGCGTGGCTTCCGGCTTCGAGTTCCGACGACGGCTGCATGGCCTCGGGAGCGCTGGCGGTGTTCATAGGCTGAATGGTATCCGCCCGTGGCGAACAACCGGCGGACGATACCCCGGACACCCGCCGAACCTGGTCCGCCTCCCGCCCGGCGCGGCAGGAGAGCCTGTTGCACCTTGATAAACTGTGGGCACTGAAATCTTACGAATGACCGCCTGCTCTTACTTTTGACAATCGAATCCCTGACGTTGCGGAGATACCAGTGATCACAGTTCTTGCCGTGCACTTTACGGTGGCTGCTGTGGCGCCGTTTCTGTTCAGGGCCTGGGGGCGGAACGCGTTCTACGCGCTGGCTGCTGTCCCCGCGGTTTCGTTCCTCTGGCTGGTCCTGCAGTACGGAGCGGTCTATTCGGACTCCGGCTTTGTCTCCGAGGTGTTCCCCTGGATTCCCGGGCTCAAGCTGGAGTTCGCCTTCCGGCTGGATGCCCTTGCCTGGGTGATGTCGCTCCTGGTGCTGGGAGTCGGCGCGCTCGTGCTGGTCTACTGCGCCCGGTATTTCAAGAAAAAGGACCAGGACCTCGGCGGCTTCGGCGCGCAGCTCCTGGCGTTCGCCGGGGCCATGTTCGGCCTGGTGGTGGCGGACGACCTTCTCCTGCTTTTCATCTTCTGGGAACTCACCACCATCCTGTCCTACCTGCTGATCGGCTTCGCCCGCACCCGCCTCGCGGCCCGCCGCTCCGCGCTGCAGGCGCTGATGGTCACCACCGCCGGCGGACTGGCCATGCTGGTGGGCCTCATCATGCTCGGCTACAGCGCCGGGACGTACCGGATCTCGGCGATCCTGGCACAGGCTCCCGAGCTGGTAGCCGGGCCCGCCGGCGCAACGGTGGCCGCCGCCGTCGTCCTCATCCTGGTGGGTGCGATCACCAAATCCGCGCTGGTCCCCTTCCACTTCTGGCTCCCCGGGGCCATGGCGGCACCCACCCCGGTCAGCGCCTACCTGCACGCCGCAGCGATGGTGAAGGCCGGCATCTACCTGGTGGCACGGCTGGCGCCGGGCTTCGCTGAGACCACGTACTGGCAGCCCGTTGTGCTGGGGCTCGGGCTGGCCACCATGCTGGTGGGCGGGTACCGGGCGCTCCGCCAGACCGACATCAAGCTGATCCTCGCCTACGGCACCGTCAGCCAGTTGGGCTTCCTCACCATGGTGGTGGGCCTGGGCACCCCGGACGCCGCGCTCGCCGGACTCGCGATGCTCCTGGCGCACGGCCTGTTCAAGGCAACGCTGTTCCTGGTGGTGGGCATCATCGACCACCAGTCCGGGACCCGCGACGTCCGGAAGCTGTCCGGCGTGTTCACGTCGTCCCGCGCCCTGGGAATCGTCGCCGGCATCGGCGCCGCGTCCATGGCCGGCGTCCCGCTGCTGGCAGGTTTCGTGGCCAAGGAATCGGTGCTCGAAGCCTTCGTCCACCACGCGCAGAGCGGTCCGTGGGGCATGCTGGTGCTCGCAGGCATAGTCCTGGGCTCCATCCTGACGTTCGCATACAGCGCCCGCTTTATGTGGGGCGCCTTCGCCTCCAAACCGGGAGTCGACCGGACCCCGTTCAAGGCGGTCAGGCCGTCCTTCCTCGCCGCCCCCGCCCTCCTCAGCCTCCTCACCATCGTGTACGGGCTGTGGCCGGCACCCGTGGATGAATGGATCCAGCCGTACGCCGCGCTGTTCGCCTCCACCGCGCCCGACGCCGGAACACCGGCCGAGCAGGCCGGGCACCTCGCGCTGTGGCACGGTTTCACCCCGGCCCTGGGCCTGACGGCGCTGACGTTTGCCCTGGGCCTGGCGATGTACTTCGGCCGCACCCTCGTGGCGCGGGCGCAGGACCGGGTGCCGGCCTGGATCGACGCGGACCGGGCCTACCAGCACACCATCGGGGCGCTGGATGACACCGCCGTCTGGATCACCGGCCGCACCCAGCGTGGTTCGTTGTACTTCTATCTGGCAGTCATCCTGTCCGTTGCCTGCGTCCTTCCGCTCTCCACCATGCTGGTGTTCAACAAGCCGCTCCCGGACAACCTGTATTTCATCGACCCCAATTCGCCGCTGCAGCTGGTGGCGGCCGCGGGCATCGTGATCGGCGCCCTCGCCGCCGTCAAGGCCAACAAGCGGTTCCTCGCCGTGCTGATGGTGTCCGTCACGGGTTACGGCATCGCCCTGATGTTCGCCCTGCAGGGCGCCCCGGACCTGGCCCTGACCCAGATGCTGGTGGAAACCATCATCCTGGTGGCCTTTGTCCTGGCCATGCGCAGCCTGCCCGCCGAACTCCGGGACCGCACCGGCGGCAAGTACCGGGTGGTGCGCGTCATCATCGGGCTGGGCTTCGGCGTCACCATGATCTTCGCCGCCATCTATGCCATGGGTTCCCGGATTGCCACGCCCGTCTCCCTCGAGTTCCCGCGCCTCGCCTACGAGGGCGGCGGCGGCCTGAACATCGTCAACGTGACCCTCGTGGACATCCGCGTCTGGGACACGTTTGGTGAAATCTCGGTGCTGGCGCTGGCCGCCACCGGTGTTGCCAGCCTGATCTTCGTCCGCAGCCGCGGCGACCGCATCCAGATGTCCTCCGACGTTGCCGAGGGCACCGTGGGCCGGCACACCGGCGTCGACCCGGGGTCCCGCGACGCCGCCGCCCTGGCCATCAGCCGGAAGTTCGCCGCGTCCACCCGCGACGCCTGGATTGTGGCCGGCCGGACCCTGGCCCCCGAGCGGCGCTCCATCATTTTCGAAGTGGTCACCCGTCTGATCTTCCACTCCATGATCATTTTCTCCCTGTACCTGCTGCTGGCGGGGCACAACCTGCCCGGCGGCGGTTTCGCCGGCGGACTCACGGCCGGCCTGGCGCTGACCATCCGCTACCTCGCCGGCGGCCGCTTTGAACTGCGGGAGGCCACCCCCATCAGCGCCGGAACCCTCCTGGGCATCGGACTCGCGACGGCGGCGGCGTCCGGGGTTGTGCCGCTCCTGCTGGGCGGCCAGGTCTTCCAGACGGCCATCATCGAACTGTGGCTGCCGGTCTTCGGCGACATCAAGTTCGTCACGTCCACCATCTTCGACATCGGCGTCTACATCGTGGTGGTGGGCCTGGTGCTGGACGTCCTGCGCAGCCTGGGCGCCGAGATCGACGAGAACTTCGAAGCGCAGGCCACGGCTCCTGCCGAGGAACAGGAACCCCAGGGTGTCCCTGCCGAAACCACAGCAAAGGGCCAAGCATGAGCGTCAACCTGACCCTCCTGGCCGTGATGGGGGCCCTCTACGCGTGCGGAATCTACCTGATCCTGGAACGCAGCCTCACCCGGGTGCTGCTGGGCCTGATGCTCCTCGCCAACGCCACCAACCTGCTGATCCTCGCCACGGGCGGGTACGCCGGGCTGGCGCCGTTCTACGCCAAGGACACACCCGCCCAGGACTACAACGATCCCCTTCCGCAGGCGCTGATCCTCACCTCGATCGTCATCTCCTTCGCGGTGACGGCCTTTATGCTCGGCATCATCTACCGGACCTGGGTCCTGGCCAAACAGGATGAGATCCAGGACGACCTCGAAGACCTCCGCGTCGCCGAGACGCCCAGCTTCGACGCCGAGGACGACGCCGAAATCCCCATGGAGACCTCCGAGTTTCCGCTGACCATGCTCGGCAGCGACGGGCGCTCCGTGTCCGACCACGGCACGGCGTCAGACCACACCCCGGCCGGAGGCGGCGAGGAAACCGCCGGAGGAACCGTCCAGGCCGGCGACACGAAGATCGCCGCCGAGGACGCCGCCGCCGAAGAGCAGCCCGGCTCACAAAACGTCACCCCAGGCCCAGAAGGAGGTGTGAAGTGAACATCGCAAGCTTTGCCCCGCTCGCCGTCGTACTTCCCATCCTGGGCGCCGCCCTGACCTTTGTGCTGATCCGGCACTCGAGGGCGCAGCGCACGGTCAGCATCGCGCTGCTCTCCCTCACCCTGGCGCTCGAATGCCTGCTCCTGGCGTCCGTCTGGGAGGGCGGGACCGCCGCGGTGAACATCGGCGGCTGGCTGCCGCCCTGGGGAATCGTAATGGTGGTGGACCAGTTCTCCTCCCTGATGCTGGTGGTGTCCTCCGCGGTCAGCCTCGCGGTGCTGGTGTACGCCACCGGGCAGGGCATGGCCGACGGCGACCAGGACGCCCCGGTGTCGATCTTCCACCCGACGTACCTGATCCTGGTGGCGGGTGTGTCCAACGCCTTCCTCTCCGGGGACCTCTTCAACCTGTATGTGGGCTTCGAGATCCTGCTGACGGCAAGCTACGTCCTGATGACCCTGGGCGGCACGGGCCCCCGGATCCGCGCCGGCGTCACCTACGTGGTGGTCTCCGTCGTCTCCTCGGTGCTGTTCCTCATCTCCATCGCCATGGTCTACGGCGCCACCGGAACGGTGAACATGGCAGACCTCGCTCTCAAGCTCGCGGACCTGGACCCGGGCACCAAGACCCTCCTGCACGTCATGCTGCTGGTGGCGTTCGGCATCAAGGCCGCCGTGTTCCCGCTGTCCTTCTGGCTCCCTGACTCCTACCCCACGGCGCCCGCGCCGGTCACAGCGGTGTTCGCCGGCCTGCTTACCAAAGTGGGCGTCTACGCGATGGTCCGCACCGAGACGCTCCTGTTCCCCGGGGACTCCCTCAACACGCCCCTCATGGTGGCGGCACTGCTCACCATGCTGGTGGGAATCCTTGGCGCCCTTGCCCAGAACGACATCAAACGTCTCCTCTCCTTCACCCTCGTCAGCCACATCGGCTACATGGTGTTCGGCCTGGCCATGTCCTCGGTGGCCGGACTGGGCGCGGCCGTGTTCTACGTGGCCCACCACATCACCATCCAGACCAGCCTCTTCCTGGTCACCGGGCTCATCGAACGCCGCGGCGGCAGCTCGTCCGTGGACCGGCTGGCCGGCCTGGCGAAACTCTCGCCCCTGCTGGCGCTGCTGTTCTTCATCCCGGCCATGAACCTGGCGGGAATCCCGCCGTTCTCCGGGTTCCTCGGGAAGGTGGGCCTCATGCAGGCAGGCATCGAGCTCGGCACGCCACTGGCCTACGGGCTGGTGATCGGCGGCGTGCTCACCAGCCTGCTCACCCTGCTGGCCGTCGCCAGGGTCTGGAACCGCGCGTTCTGGCGCAAACCCTCCGACGCCGAACATCCCGACCCCGTGCTCCTTGCCCCGCGCGAGACCTCCGACACCGGCCGCCGCGGCGGACGCAACAACGTCACGCTGCTGCCGCGGACCATGGTGGGCTCCACCCTCGGCCTGGTCCTGCTGGGCGTATCACTCACGGTCTTCGCCGGCCCGCTGTTCAAGGTTTCTGACCAGGCCGCCCGGGACATGCTGGACCGGTCCTCCTACATCCAGGCGGTCCTGGGCGAAGAAACGGCCGTGCCCCTGATCCTGACGTCCGGAGGAGGCAAATGAGCCGCCGGCGCATCTCCCTTCGCCAGGAGCTGCCCCTCCTGGTCTGGCTGGTCATCGTCTGGGCTGCGCTGTGGCAGGACTTCAGCCCGGGCAACCTCCTGTTCGGCGCCATCCTGGCCGTAGCGGTGGCCCGGATGTTCTACCTTCCGCCCGTGGACCTGAGCGGCCGCTTCAACATCCTCCACGCCGTGCCCTTCGCGCTTTCCTTCATGGGCAAGGTGGTGGCCGCGAGTTTCCAGGTCATGTACCTGGCGGCCGTCCGCGGACCCACGGTGACCAACGCCGTCGTCGCCGTTCCGTTGCGGAGCCACGAGGACCTGATGGTGACCGCCACCGGGCACGTCATCTCCCTGATCCCCGGATCCCTGGTGGTGGAGGTGGACCGCTCAACGTCCACCCTCTACCTCCATGGGCTCAACCTCAGCACCCCCGAGGATGTGGAGAAGCTCCGCCGGGAAGTCAGGGACATCGAGGCCGGGCTGATCCGCATCATGGGCACCCGGCAGGAACTGGACGCAATCAGGCAGGAGGCCGCGGCATGATGCAGATTGTCCTGGCTGTCACGGCAGTCATTCTTTCGCTCGCCGCGGCGGGAGCCATCATCAGGATCGCGCGGGGTCCCTCGCTGCTGGACCGGGTGCTGGCCTCGGACGTGCTGCTGGCCATCCTCGGCGCGGCCCTGTGCATCGACATGGCCGTGAACAGGCACCTGAACAACCTCATGCTGCTGGTGGCGCTGTCCATCATCGGCTTTATCGGATCGGTGACCGTGGCCCGCTTTGTGGCCGACCGGCGGGAGCAGCCCCATGAATCCTGAGCCCACCGCCGTGGACACCGTCATCGACGCCGTATCCGCCGTCTTTATGGTCGTGGGGGCCCTGATGTCGCTGGCCGCCGCCGTGGGCCTGCTGCGGTTCCCGGACCTCCTGAGCAGGATGCACGCCGCCACCAAGCCGCAGGTCCTGGGACTGTTCCTGCTGCTGGCCTCCATCGGCCTGCAGATGCGGACGTGGTGGGTGTGGCCGGTGCTGCTGGTCGCCTGGATCTTCCAGCTGCTCACCGTGCCCGTGTCCGCGCATATGGTGGGCCGGGCCGGCTACCGCACCAAGCACCTGCACCGTGAGCTGCTCAGCTCCGATGAGCTGGAGGCCGTGGTGCAGAAAGCCGCCGCCAAAGCTTCCCGGGAGGATGCTTCCGACGGCGGCCGGCCGGACTGACTGCAGCCCGGCAATTCCTTGCGGTCTAGACGATGTCCTGGCTCTTCGCGAACCGGGTGATGGCACGCTGGGTGCCCCGGTTGGCGAGGACCTGGATGATTGCACTCACCGAAGCGGAGATCAGCGCGAACGTCAGCGCGGAACGCAGCGTTGTGGGAACGTCGTCGTGCCCGCCCTTCGGCGGTTTGTTGCCGGTGGTCTTTTCCCAGATCGCGTCTACGGCCTTGGTGCCGGCGAATCCGGCCAGCAGGCTGATGCCCGTGCCCAGCAGCTTGATGAATAAGTTCATTCCCGTGCCTCCTTGCGTCTCAAATTCAGGACTTCCCCTAGCCTAGCGCCATCAGCCGGGCCGGCCGACAGCACCAGGGCTGCCCTGCGGACAAGCCACGCCCACCCCGCGGCGGCAGCCTATGGCGCCTGTACCAGGCCCTCCCACGCAACCGTCCAGCCGGCCGGGAAGCCGGGGGCGTGCCGGTCCGGCCCGCCGTCCCAGCCCGCCGCCATCAGGGCGACGACGGCCAGCAGCCCACCGTTTCCCGGCAGGTAGAGGGGGAGGGAATCCGTCTGCCGGTTGTGTCCGTTGGGCAGGGCGGCGTTCTTCCCGGCACGTTGCAGGAGGGCGTCGACGGCGGTCTCCGGGTCTTCGAGCCGGGCGGCGGTCATGGCCATCACCGGGTAGTCCCAGCCCCAGGTGCTGTCCCAGTCCCAGTCGGCGAGGACATCGGCGAGCGTGGCGCGCATGGTCTCCGGGTCGATGAGATCTGTCTGCGGCAGCACCCCCAGCGCACACAGCATGGAGGGGTGGTCCGTGCGGATGGTGAAGGGCTCGACGTCGATCGCCGCGTAGACGCCGTTGACGGTCCGCGGGCGGACCATGCCGTCCGCAACGGCCTTCCAGTCCGCCCGCAGCTCCAGGCCCAGGCGTTCGCGCCAGCTGTTGGCGGTGCGGAGGGCCCACTGCCAGTACGCGAGTTCGAAGGTGGGGTTGGTGACCGTGCCGCGGACGGACTCATAACTTTCCTGCGCGGGGATCAGGGGCGGCCCGAGCTCGAATCCGCGGGCGGTGGGGTGCGCGAAGCTGGCCATGAACGTGGCAGTCTCGAAGACGATCTCCGCGAATTCCTCCAGCAGTTCCCGGGACGGTTCGGCCCGGTAGGCAACCTCGGCCAAGTGGATCGGGTGCGGCTGCTGCCAGATCAGGAAGGTGCCGATCGGGCTGGGGCTCTCGCGCCCGTCCGGGCCTACCTGCTTTGGCCAGCGGACGCCGTCGAACCCCTGCGCCTTGGCCGTCTGCCGCGCCGCTTCCAGGATGGTCCCGTACCAGCGGAGGCTGGGAAGCAGCAGTTCCGTGCGGTTCCAGTGCGCAAAGTGCGCGGCGTGCCACCAGTGCATCTCCAGGTGGAAACGGCCGCGCCAGGAATTGCAGACCAGCCCTGTTTCCTGCGGTGGCAGCGAGCCGGCGCAGTTGATCGCCGTGAGGTACTGGGAGAGGACAATCCTGCGCTCGAGTTCCGCCGCGCGGGGGTCCGGTGTGCCGTGGAGTTCGACGGCGCCGCCGGACTGCCAGAATTCCGGCCAGTGGGCGCGGGAGGCCTCGATGACGGCGGTTCCGGTGGCCGGCTCGGGGAGCCCGCCGGCGCCGCGCAGGACGCAGTCGCCCTGGCCGGTGCTGGTGAACTGGACCGCCAGGTCCAGGAGGTCCTGTCCGCCTGCTGGTTGAAGCACCAGTTCGTGCGGGCCGGACTGGTGCAGGCGGAGGTCCTGCCCGGACACCGTGACCTGGTACCCGGATCCGTCCAGGCCGCGGTCCACGGTCCACTGCTGTTGGCCATCCCCGGTCCTGGCGGGTCCCGCCAGGCTGGTGGTGTGGGCCTCGGGCCGGTTCCAGTCTGCGGCGTCGTGCCACGCCTCGGAACCGTAAGGAAAAGCGAAGGTGACCACCAGGCCGTCCTGAAGGGCCGGGGATTCCACGATGAGGCCCACCTGGTCACGGTCCGGATGGCAGGCGGTGGTGACCCTGACCGGATGGCTCCGGAGGCTGAACGTGCTGGTGACTGTCCCGGTCCAGAGGTCGAGGGTCTGGACGGGGTCGACGACGTCTGCCGGCGCGAGCGGCCGCGCCCCGCCCGCCGTCTGGTCCGCATCCGCGTCCGCCCACGCGAACCCGATCCGGCCCAGGTCCAGGCGGTGCGGGTTGGCCCGGAGCCAGGTTTCAGCGCGGGAGGACTCGGTTTCACGCCCGTCCACGATGTCGCCCACCATGTCGACGTAGGGGACCGGGCCGCGGGGAGAGTCGTAGAGGACCGTGGACCCGGCCAGGCTGTACTGCTCCGCCGCGGGAATGGAGTGCCAGCCCCATTGGGACTGCGTGCCGAGCAGCGTCCCGGGCGGAAGTTCGCTGCGCGCTCCCACGGGGTACTCGGCCGGGAGGGTCTGCAGCCCCGTGAGGTCCACCGTGAAGCTGAACTCGCCGTTTCCCACGGACACGGGGCTGCGCGGATCAAGGCTTCGCTGCTCCACGTTGTGGCGGCGGACGAGTGCTTCGCGGTCGATGGTGTGCTGGCTGTGCATGGGCACGCCCTCCTGAGGCTGTCGGCTCTGACTGCTGCTTCCACAAGTGTGTTCCTCAGGCGAGAAAACGCTTTCCGAAGCGGTTCAATCCTTGTGGCATCCGGAGCAGGTGTCAACCTCCGTGGTCAGGAAGTTAGGCCTGGCGGCTCACTCCGCGCGCATGGAACCCAGGATTTCATGCAGCGCCTCCACCACGAGGTCGTGGTCCTGCTGCTGCGGCAGTCCCGAGACGGTGACGGTGGCCACAGCGCCCACGCCGGCCACATAAACCGGGAACGAGCCGCCGTGCGGGGCGTAGGTGGTTTCGTCGAACCAGCCGTGGTCCTCGATCCGGCCGCCATGCAGCCGGCCGCGGAGGCCCACCAGCAGCGACGGCACCTCATACCTGGCCGCGGTCCGCTGCTTGGCCCGGATCCAGCGCTCGTTATCCGGGGTCGCGCCGTCCAGGGCGACATGGAAAAGCACCTGGTCGCCCTTGGTGATGTCGATCGCGATGGGAAGCCGGCGCGTCTTTCCCAGCTCCACCAGCAGCAGCCCCAGATTGAGGGAATCGTCCTTCGTGAAATGCGGGAACTGCAGCTCGGTGATCTCCGCTTCGATCCGGGCGATCAGGGCCTCGAGCAGGCCTGCCGGCTGGGGCACGGTCGAATCGGGATTGAAGGCAGTCACAGTCGGGATATTGGCAGTCATGGCCCACAATCTACCGCCCCTGCGGTGTAAACTGGACCACGCCCAACAGGGCAGATTATTCAACGACAGGGGAGCGCCGCCGTCGGGCATCACTGGCATTGCCAGGGAACCGCAGGTGGGCGCTGAGAGTGCGGGACAGCCGCAGACCCTCGAACCTGATCCGGCTAGTACCGGCGCAAGGGAGTCGAGTTCTCGAAGTGTGCGGCAGCCGGCGTCCAGCCGATCGCCGGGGCACTTTCCCCTCCTGTTCCTCAGGAGGATCACATGAGCACTGCAGCAATCAAAAAGACCGGCAACACCTGGCGCATCGTGGACATCGTGGTGGCCGCCCTCATCGCCATCGCCGGCGGCGTGATCTTCTGGGCCTGGTCCCAGGGCGCCGCCGCCGTTTCGCCGCCCATGAACGCCGTCTACCCGCCGCTGACCGGCCTCATCGCCGGCGGCTGGATGATCCCGGCCGTGCTGGGCATGCTTGTCATCCGCAAGCCGGGCGCCGCCCTCTTCTGCGAAACGGTGGCCGCCATGGGTGAACTGATCATGGGCTCGCCGTACGGCGCGTCCGTGCTGTTCTCCGGCTTCGTCCAGGGCCTCGGAGCCGAAATCATCTTCGCGGTCTTCGTCTACAAGAAGTTCAACCTGCCCGTGTCGCTGCTGGCCGGCGCCGCTGCCGGACTCTTCTGCGGCCTGAACGACTCCTTCGCCCCCTGGGGCTGGAACATCGCCTACGCCGGCGGTGACAAGCTCGCGTACATCGTGTTCACCGCCATCTCCGGTGCGGTCATCGCCGGAGCCCTGTCCTGGGTCGCCACCCGCGGCCTGGCCAGGACCGGCGTGCTGAGTTCCTTCGCGTCCCGCAAGGCAGCGACGGAGCCCGTCTTCTCCTGATGCCCGCAGCTCACGACCGCCCCGCCTCCGCTGCGGTGCGGCCCGCCGCCGTCACGGCCCGCGGCTGGGGCTGGCGGCATGCCGGCCGGTCCCGGCCCGCGGTCCGCGCCCTCGACCTGGACATCCGGCCCGGGGAGCGCGTGCTCCTGCTTGGCCCGTCAGGCGCCGGCAAGTCCACGCTGCTGCACGCCCTCGCCGGGGTGCTGGGGGACGTGAACGACGACGGCGAGGCCGGCGATTCGGACGAGTCCGGTTCGCTGCTGATCGACGGCGCGTCCCCGCGTGAACGGCGCGGCCGCGCCGGCCTGATGCAGCAGGACCCCGAAACACAGGTGGTCCTCTCCCGGGTGGGCGACGACGTCGCCTTCGGTGCCGAGAACCTCGCCGTGCCCCGCGACGAAATCTGGACGCGCGTGCACGAGGCGCTTGACGACGTCGGACTCGCCCACCTGCCGCTGGACCACCCGACGTCGGCCCTTTCCGGCGGGCAGAAGCAGCGCCTGGCGCTGGCGGGGATCCTGGCGATGCGGCCGGGCCTGATCCTGCTGGACGAGCCCACCGCCAACCTGGACCCCATCGGCGTCCTCGAAGTCCGGGACGCGGTGGGCCGCTGCCTGGACAAGACCGGGGCCACGCTTGTGGTGGTGGAGCACCGGGTGTCCGTCTGGAAGGACCTGGTGGACAGGATCGTGGTGCTGCAGCCCGGCTCCGCGGCCGATCCCGCGGTGCTGCTCGACGGGCCGCCGGACCAGGTCCTGGCCGAGGCCCGCGCCATGCTGATCGCCGCCGGCGTGTGGGTGCCGGGCTTTGTCCCCGCCACCCGCAACCGGACGTCCAGCGGCACCGGCGACCTCCTCCTGGCCGCCGAGGACCTGGCCGTTTCGCGCGAACGGCCTCGCCGCCGGCGCTTCAAAACCGTCCCGCCGGTGCCCGTCCAGCAGGACATTTCGGCGCAGGTCCGGGCCGGGCAGGCCCTCACCGTCACCGGCCCCAACGGCGCCGGCAAGTCCACGTTTGCGCTGACCCTCGCCGGCCTGCTGGCGCCGGTCGAGGGAAATGTTTCGGCCACCGTGGATCTGAGCCGGGGGGCCGGCATCGACCCCTGCAAGTGGAAGGCCGAGCAGCTGATCGCCCGGATTGGAACCGTCTTCCAGGAACCGGAGCACCAGTTTGTCACGGGCAACGTCCTTGACGAGCTGATGTTCGGGCCGCGCCATGTGGGCCACGGTGAGGAACGCGTGGACGAACTCCTCGAGCGGCTCCGGCTGACCGAGCTCGTGGACGCCAACCCGTACACACTCTCCGGCGGTGAGAAGCGGCGGCTGTCCGTGGCCACCGTTCTCGCCGCGCATCCGCAGGTGCTGGTCCTGGACGAGCCGACCTTCGGCCAGGACGCCAACACCTGGGCCGAGCTGGCCTCCTTCCTTTCCGAACTGCTCGACGCCGGCACCGCCGTGGTGTCCGTGACGCACGACGCCGAATTCAGCGCGGTCCTGGGTGGCGCCGAGCTCCGGCTCGGCACCACCGAGGCGGTGGCCCCATGAGGCAGGAACTCACCCTCGCGGGAAACAGGGCCCTGCTCACCCGGGCCAATCCGCTGAGCAAGTTCGCCGCCGTCGTTTTTATGACCGTAGTGCTGGCGCTCTCCATCGACTGGGTGTCCGCTTCTGTAGCGCTAGTCTGCGAACTGCTGCTGTTCCCGCTGGCCGGACTGACCCTGACACTGCTGTGGCAGCGCGGCTGGCCGCTGATCCTCGCCGCCGCAGTGGGCGGCTGGAGCACCTCCATCCTGGCGCCGGACAGCGGAAAGACCCTGCTCGACGTCGGGATCTGGTCCATGAGCGAAGGCTCGCTGGAGCTGGGGCTGGGCTTTATGCTGCGCGGCCTGGCGATCGCGCTGCCGGCCGTCCTGCTCATGAGCTGCACGGATCCCACGGACCTCGCAGACGCGCTGGCGCAGAAGGCGCGGCTGTCGCACCGGTTTGTGCTGGGCACGCTCGCGGCCATGCGGCTCGTTGGCCTGATGGCCGAGGAATGGCAGACCATCGGAATGGCACGCCGCGCCCGCGGCGTGGGTTCGCGCGGCAATCCGCTGCAGCGGCTCAAGGCCACGCTGGGCCAGAGCTTCGGGCTCCTGGTCCAGGCCATCCGCCGGGCGTCGCGGCTGGCGGTCACCATGGAGGCGCGAGGTTTCGGCGGCGGGGACCGGACCTGGGCGCGTGAATCCACCTACAGCCGGCTCGACGTGTGGGTCCTGGCCGGCGGGGCGCTGATGGCCGCCGCCGCGGTGGCCGCGGCGATGTGGGCCGGGACCTGGAGTTTCGTCGGCGGCTAGTCCTGCGGTCAGGCGTCCGTGCGCCGGAACCTCTGCTGCGGAACCTCTGCACAGCAACCATTGATCTTCCTGAAACATCTTGATAGTTTCGGGAAATCGGTTTCTAAGCAGAAGGTCGTGTACCCAATGGCGCGTAGCAACATCCGCAGAGCCCGCAAATCCTTAGCTGTTCTGACGGCGGTGGCCCTCTTTGGCCTCACGGCCTGCTCCAACGCCGCCCCGAACCAGGCAGAGTCCGGCCCCGTCGAAATCCGGTTCTCGTGGTGGGGCAACGCCACCCGGGCAGAGTTGACCAACAAAGCCATCAAGGCCTTCGAAGCTGAAAATCCCACCATCAAGGTCAAGCCGGAGTACGGGGATATCGGCGGCTACTTCGACAAGCTCGCCACCCAGGTGGCGGCCAATGACGCGCCGGATGTCATCACCATGGGCGGCGCCTACCCGGCCGAATACGCCAACCGTGGGGCGCTGTTGGACCTCGCCAAGGTTGACGGCCCGCTGGATCTGTCCGGCTTCGATGAAGGTGCCCTGCAGAACGGACAGGTGGACGGCAGGCAATACGGCGTCTCCACCGGCGCCAACGCGCTCTCCATCGTGGCGAACCCGGCCGTGTTCCGGGCCGCCGGGGTGCCGGTGCCGGATGACAGCACCTGGACGTGGGAAGACTTTACCCGGGTCGCCGCGGACGTGACCGCCAAGAGCCCCCAGGGCACCTACGGCACCGCGACCGTCCTGACCCACGACTCCCTGGACGCCTTCGCACGCCAGCGCGGCGAATCCCTCTACACCAAGGACGGCCAGCTGGGGCTGGAGCAGGACACAGTGCGTGACTACTTTGACTACTCCCTGGACCTGAGTGCTACGCGTGCGGCGCCGAGCGCCTCGGAAACCGTGGAAAAGCTCAATGTCAGCACCGAACAGACCCTCATGGGCATGGGACAGGCCGCCATGATGCTGACCTGGAGCAACTCGCTGACGGCACTCAGCAAGGCATCCGGCGCCGAACTCCAGCTCCTCAGGCTGCCGGGCGAGTCTCCCACGCCCGGAATCTGGCTGCAGTCCTCGCAGTTCTACACGATTTCCGCCCGCAGCAAGCACACCGAAGCCGCCGCCAAACTGGTCAGCTTCCTGGTCAACAATGAAGAAGCCGCCAAGGTGGTCCAGAGCGACCGCGGCGTGCCCAGCAACCCGGAGATGCGGGCGGCCATCCAGGATCTCCTGACGCCGCAGGGCAAGGCGGAAGCCGCCTACGTTGACGAGATCGGGAAGCTGAAATTTGCGCCCACCTTCATTGGCCCCACCGGCTCGACGGCGGTCGCGGAGATCACCGCCCGGATCAACACCGAGGTGCTCTTTAAGCGGCTGACGCCGGAGAAGGCCGCCGAACAGTGGATCAGCGAGAGCAAGGCTGCCATCGGCAAGTAAGGCGCCCGTGTGTTTCCGGGTGGCTCAGCGTGGTTCCGGGCGATTCAGGCGTTTAGATGCAGGAGTAGTCGTAGTCGAATCCCCTGGACACGACCTGCGTCAGCGTGACCTTGCCGCCGGCGGTGAGCGGGGCATTGGAACACATGGCCTTCGCCCCTGTTGCGGTGCGGGCGCCTGCAAGCCAGCTGGGCAGCGTGTACAGGTTGCTCGTGCTGCTGACAGTGCCCACGATCTGTCCCCACTGGTATCCGGTGGAATAGATGCCGACGCCGGCCTCGATGCTGTGGAAGAACTCGGTCATGCCTTCAAGGACCGCACGGTTGGCGGTCTTGTCAGTGACGGACCAGGAGTTGCCGGTTTCCACGTCCAGCCACCAGAGATAGCCGGCGGGGTCGCGGACTCCGCGGATGTTGGCGTCATCGTAGGCCTTGGCGTAGCCGTACATGTACGAGCACGCGGCGCCCACATCGCCCGCTGTGCACGGCCCGTAGGGATTGTGGACAGCAGTCCCGGCCGGATATTTGTCGTTGGTGGGCCACCACGAGCCGGCCGTCCCCGGATTGGCGGTATTGACGTACAACGCGACCTGTGGCTGGCCGGTGAGCCCTGCCGTGGTCGCGGCCCATGCCAGCTGTTCCTTCAGGCACGGGTTGGTGGTGTTGGCCAGGCCGTTGTTGACGCCCACAATGCCGAACGCCGCGCCTTTGGGAAGTGCCCTGTTGCACTGCGGCCAGGACACGTCGTTTCCCAACAGCAACGGGGCACCGTCTCCTGGCGAGGGTGCTGCGGCGGCCGGCGGTGCGAACACCAGGGCGAGGACCGTCAGCCACAGCGCGCAGGCGGCCGCGAGCCCCGTTCGCGTCGCGGCCTTGTGCATGGGTGACCTCTCTGGCAGCCCGGCGGGCCGCTCTTTCAGTGTCCTCCGCGTCCTTGGCGCGGGTCAAGGAAACCGGCCAAGGGCGTGGGCATATCGCATGAAGTGGGTAATGTGTGAGATTCGGCGCGTTGCGCGTCCTGAAATGCCCACAAAATAACTCATGCGTGATATTTTTTTGGTATGACTCAGGAAACCGCCGAACATGTTGCCGCCACACTCCGGGATGCCCGCAGCCAGAAGGGCTGGACCCAGGGGCAGCTGGCCGCCGAGCTCGGAACCAGCCAGAGCGCCGTCGCACGGATGGAACAGGGGAAGCAGAACCTGAGCCTGAAAATGATCCAGCGGCTGGAAACGATTTTCGGACACAGCATCGTCAAGGTGGGCACATCCCAGATGACCCATCTGCGGGTCGAGGGCGGGCGCACGCTGTCCGGGGCGGTGGATGTGAACAGCAGTAAGAACGCCGGCGTCGCGCTGCTCTGCGCCAGCCTGATCAACCGCGGCACCACAGTCCTGCGCCGGCTGGCACGGATCGAGGAAGTCAACCGGATCGTGGAGGTGCTGACCAGCATCGGCGTCGAATGCACCTGGCTCAATGACACCGACCTCCAGCTCCGCCGGCCGGCAGTCCTGGACCTGGATGCCATGGATGTGGAGGCCGCCCGCCGCACGCGCAGCGTCATCATGCTCCTTGGCCCGCTCCTGGACGAGTCCGCCGAATACCGGCTCCCGTATGCGGGCGGCTGCGACCTGGGCACCCGCACGGTGGAGCCGCACATGCAGGCACTGCGCCAGTTCGGACTCTCGGTGGAGGCGACCGCCGGTTTCTACGCCGTGCAGGCGCCACTGGCGGACGACCTCGACCGCTCCTTCGTCCTGACCGAACGCGGCGACACCGTCACCGAGAACGCCATCATGGCAGCCGCCCACCGCCGCGGCACAACGATCATCCGCAACGCGAGCCCCAACTACATGGTCCAGGACCTCTGCTTCTACCTGGAGATGCTCGGGGTGAAGATCGACGGCGTGGGCACCACCACGCTGAAGATCACCGGGCAGCCGCTCATCGACGTCGACATTGAGTATTTCCCGTCCGAGGACCCCATCGAGGCGATGAGCCTGATTACGGCCGGCATCGTCACGAACTCTGAGGTGACCATCCGCCGGGTCCCCATCGAGTTCATGGAAATTGAGCTGGCGACGCTGGAGCAGATGGGCCAGCAGCTGGAGGTTTCCGGGGAGTACATGGCGCGCAACGGCCGCACCCGGCTGGTGGATGTGACCACCAAGCCGTCCGAGTTGCGGGCGCCGGAGGACAAGATCCACCCGATGCCGTTCCCGGGCCTGAACATCGACAACCTGCCGTTCTTCGCGGTGATCGCGGCCAACGCCGACGGCCAGACCATGATCCACGACTGGGTCTACGAGAACCGGGCCATCTACCTGACGGAGCTGAACAGGCTGGGCGCGCAGGTGCAGCTGCTGGACCCGCACCGGATCTACGTCAAGGGCCCCACCAAGTGGCGTGCGGCCGAGGTGGGCTGCCCGCCGGCCCTCCGCCCGGCCGCCTGCCTGCTGCTGGCCATGCTCGCGGCCCGCGGTGTCTCGGAGCTGCGGAACATCTACGTGATCGAGCGCGGCTACGAGGACCTGGCCGAGCGGCTGAACACCATCGGCGCGAAGATCGAGTACTTCCAGGACTAGCGCGAACGTACATTTGCGGCCCCGCCGCCCGGCGCGAACTGGCAGATGATGACCCTTCCACACGGATTTAAGGGTGATATCTGCCGGTTCGCGCTTCGTCATGATCGGCAGTAACCCGGCCAACCCGGCGGGCGTTGAAGCACAATATAAGCATGCGAACATTCGGCGTCGAGGAAGAGCTCCTGATCGTTGATCCGGAAACCGGGGCTCCCCTTGCCCTGGCGGACGCCCTGCTGTCCGGCCGGCGGCTCGCCGCCGATGACGCCCCGGAGGATCCGCATGCGCCGGACACCAAAAACAAGACCGCGTACGACGACGAGATGGGCTTGAGTGCCGAGCTGAAGCTTGAGCAGATCGAGACGCAGACCCGTCCCTGCCTTGAATACTCAGAGCTGCTGCCGCAGATCCGTGCCGGGCGGCTGCTCGCCGACCAGGCAGCGCTTAAGAACGGCGCCAGGGTAGCCGCCCTGGCAACCTCACCGCTCGGTTCCACGACGCACACCACCCCGGATCCCCGCTACGCGCGGATGCTGGAGCGGTTCGGCCTGACGGCGCAGGAGCAGCTGACGTGCGGTTTCCACGTCCACACCTACATCGAGTCGAAGGATGAGGGCGTGGCCGTGCTGGACCGGATCCGCGACAAGCTCGCCGTCCTCACCGCCCTGAGCGCCAACTCGCCGTTCTGGAACGGCATGCCCACGGGATTCGAGAGTTACCGCACGCAGGCCTGGAACCGCTGGCCCACGTCCGGCCCGTCCGGCATTTACGGCACCTATTCTGCCTACCGGCGCGTGGTGACGCGCCTGCTGGACAGCGGCGTGATGCTCGACGAGGGCATGCTCTACTTCGATGCCAGGCTGTCACGGAACCACCCCACCGTTGAGGTCCGGGTGGCCGATGTCTGCCTGCGCGCGGAGGACGCCGCCCTGATCGCGGTCCTGGTGCGGGCGATGGTCGAATCGGCCAGCCGGGAATGGCGCGACGGCGTGGACCCCGCCCCGGTGCCGACAGTCCTGCTCCGGATGGCCGCGTGGCAGGCGAGCAGCAGCGGCCTGAGCGGTGAACTGCTGGATTTCGGCACCTTCCGGCCCGCGCCGGCGGTGGATGTGGCGCGTTCCCTGGTGGATTACCTGGCTCCGGTCCTCGCCGAACAGGACGAACTGGCACTGGCCCGGCAGGGCGTTGAGGACATCATTGCCCGCGGCACCGGCTCGGTGGAGCAGCGCCGGGTCCGGGACTCGACCATGGAAAAATCAGCGCCCGACGACGGCGGGCTGGGGGCCGTTGTGTCCCACGCGGTGGGCGTCACGATGCGCGGAACCTCCGGGCTGCCTGAGGTTGATGAGGCCCCCGAACTGCTGCGGGTGCGCCAGTCCTAAGTCCGCTTGCCGGCCTAAGTTCCTCCCGCCGCAAAACCCTGCGCGAACTGGCAGATAATGCCCTGTTTTTCGCGTTTTGGGGGCATTATCTGCCTGTTCGCGCCAAGGGGAGGGCAACCAGGAGGGCGTCGGTGTCCAGCCCGGCGTCGGTGGGAACGACCGGTTCTTCGTAGCGCATCAGCTGGGCACCCACTGCGCCCTCCACAAGGTAGAAGACGAACGGCGGGATGTCCTTCGCCCCTGCCAGGATGGCGCCGAAAGCGGTGGCGCCCGTAACTGCCGTGATGCCGGTCCACGGCTTCAGCGGCAGCAGCAGGAGGCCGGCCCCAAGAGCCGCAAGGGCGCCGACGTGCAGTCCCGAATACGTCAGGAACGGCCAGTTGGCGCCCCGCCGGCAGGCGAACCTCTCCAGGTCCGAGGCGCGGTTCGCGAGGGAAACGACGAACAGCGGTGCGCCTGCAACCAGGGCTGCTGCCGCGCCACTGGCCATGGTTTTCGCGGGGCCGGGCCTGAGGGCCTGCGCGAACCGGACGAATCCGACCGGAACGGCCGCGGTGCCGGCCGCCGCCAGGAACTGGCCTGCGATCCAGGGCCCGCGGCTGCGCTGGAGCATCGCCAGCCTGGTGGCCGGGTCCTTGGTGGCATGCACCATCCCCACAAAGGAAATCCCCACACCCCAGCAGGTACTCGCCGCAACGATGACCGCTCCGGCGTTCCGATACGGCCTCTTCCGTTGCATCGCCTGTTGTCCCTGCATGGCTGGCTCCCTGTCCGGCGGATGCGGTGGCCCAGCACCATCGCGGTGGTGACCATGAAGTTACGCCGCAGTGCCGCCACGGTCAACGGGCAGTAGACCGCCACGTTCCGGCCTCAGGCACCCACCGCCAGCCGCAGTCCCAGCGCCAGCATCACGACGGCGATCAGGCCGTCGAGGAGACGCCAGGACGAGGGCCGCGCGAAGAACGGACGCAGGATCCGTGCGCCGAACCCGAGCGCACTGAACCATACGATGCTGGAGGCCATGGCCCCGCCCCCGAACCACCACCGCAGGTCCTGCGCCTGCTGGTTGGCCAACGAACCGAGCAGCAGGACGGTGTCCAGATAGACGTGCGGGTTGAGCCAGGTCAGGGCAAGCATCGTGGAAACCGCTGCCCCCGCACGGAGGGCTTTCTGGTGTCCCGAGGCCGTTAGCGCCCCCGGGTGGATGGCCCGCCGGGCCGCCATAACGCCATAACCCACCAGGAACGCCGCGCCGGCGTAGCGGGCCACCTCCACCACCACCGGGTTCGCCTCAATCAGTGCCCCGATTCCGGCGATGCCGGCGGCGATCAGAAGCCCATCGGAGACGCTGCAGACCAGCACGACGGCGGCCACATGCTCGCCGCGGATGCCCTGCCGGAGCACAAAGGCGTTCTGGCTGCCGATGGCCACGATGAGCGCCAGCCCCGTGCCGAAGCCGAGCAGGGTGGGGGCGAGGAAGTGCGTCAGATCCATATCCTCCAACGTAGGGCGGACCGTAGGATTACTCCAGCTAATTATTCTTACGACTATTAAGGAAAGCTAATGAAGACCTTCCAGTTTGAGCAGCTGCGGACGTTCGCTGCGGTCGTGGATGAAGGCACGTTCGAGGCGGCGGCCCGGAGCCTCATCGTCACGCCGTCGGCCGTGTCCCAGCGGTTGAAGGCAATGGAGGATGCCGCCGGACTGATCCTGCTGCAGCGCACCAACCCCGTCCGTCCTACCCCTGCCGGGGAAGCGGTCCTGCGGTTCGCGCGGCAGGTCCGGCAGCTGGAGTGGGATGCTCTGCGGGAGCTCGGCGACGGCGGGGACGGGCCAACTGCTCCGATTCCCCTGGTGGTGAACGCAGACTCACTGTCCACGTGGTTCCTGCCGGCGCTGGAAAGCCTTCCCCCGGACGCGGGCGCCTGGTTTGAACTGCGCATTGAGGATGAACAGCATTCCGCGCAGCTCCTGCGCAGCGGAACCGTGATGGCCGCCGTGACCGCAAACCCTGAGCCGGTCCAGGGCTGCAGCGTGGAATCACTGGGTGCCCTGAGGTACTACGCCGTGGCCAGCCCCGGCTACGTCCGCCACTGGTGGCCGGACGGGCCGGACCTCACTGCCGGCAGCCGTGCCCCCGTCATGAATTTTGACCGCAAGGATGAGCTGCAGGGCGGATTTTTCCGCAAGCTGACCGGGGCGGAACTGACCGCTCCGCGGAACTACGTCCCGTCGTCGGCCGAGTTCGCCCAGGCCATCCGTCTGGGACTCGGGTGGGGACTGTTGCCGGAGCAGCAGTGCCTGGCCGACATCCGGAACGGGGCGCTCGTTGGGCTGGCACCGGCCGATCCTGTGGACGTGTCGCTGTTCTGGCAACGGTGGAAGATTGATTCCCCGGTGCTCAACCAGCTCTCCGCCGCGGTCCGGCAGACGGCGTCCCGTCAGCTTCGCCAGCCTGGATCCTGACGTGCCGCGCCTGACCCGGCCACGGCGGGGGATGCGCCGGGAAAGGCGCCATGCCATACTCAGGCCGTGACGTCGTCGTACTCGTTCCGCGCCGAATTGTGGCTCTATCCCGAAGAAGCGGGCTGGCACTTCCTGACCCTCCCGGCGGATGTGGCCGACGATCTCCGCGAGGAAACAGCAGCGTTCCGGAAGGGCTTCGGCTCGATCAAAGTCACCGCCGAAATCGCCGGCCACATGTGGCAGACGTCGGTCTTCCCGGACAGCAAGAGCGGTTCCTACCTGCTGCCCGTCAAGAAGGCCGTCAGGACCGCGGCCCGCATCAGCGCCGGGGACGAAGTGGCAGTGCGGCTGGAAATCCAGCACGAAGATGCGGCACATACCGGGGCACGGACTGACGGTACCGGCTGAACGCCGCCGGGAAGGTAGCCTCCAGCAGAGCCTCCTCCCGGAGTACTTCACGGTGCACCTCCGCGGACACGACCGGAAGGGCCGCCGTCGTCCAGGCATCATTCCGCAGCAGCCCCACGCCAAGGTGAACCAGTGCCCAGCCCACGTACATGGGGTTCCGGGAGAGGCCATAGGGGCCCGAGGTCACCAGGGCATCGGGAGTGGCCAGGCGCGTGTCCCGGGCGGCGAGCCATGCCCACGTGATGAGGGTCCCCCCGGCAGCCAGCGATGCTCCTCCGGCCAGGCGCAGAAGAACCGACGGCGGCCCGGACGCTTTTACGAGCCGGCGTGGGACAACCCGCTGCAGGACCAAGCCCGCGGCGATTCCCGCCAGGTTCTGCTCCGGCAACGGGATGTTGGAAAGCAGCCTGCCCCAGTCCCGGCGTGATGTCATAGAGTCACCGCCCAGCCCACGCGCGAACGTGCAGATAATCCCCTCAAAACGCGAGTTATAGGTCATTATCTGCCAGTTCGCGCCAATCAGATCTGCTTGAGTGCCTGCTCCAGGTCGCCGATGAGGTCGTCCGCGTCCTCCAGGCCCACGGACAGCCGCACCACGCCGTCGCTGAGCCCGATGGCGGCGCGGCCTTCGGGACCCATGGCGCGGTGCGTGGTGGTGGCCGGGTGGGTGATGAGGGACTTGGCGTCGCCCAGGTTGTTGGAGATGTCGATGATCCGCAGCGCGTCCAGCAGCGCAAAGGCGGCGTCCTTGCCGGAGCGCCCGGCCGTCGTCGCAAGCTCCAGCGTGAGGACGGTGCCGCCGGCCTTCATCTGCTTGGCGGCGAGCTCGTACTGCGGGTGCGATTTCAGCAGCGGGTACTTGACCCAGCTGACGGCAGGCTGCTGTTCGAGCCATTCGGCCAGCCGCAGCGCGGTGGCGGAAGAGTGGTTGACGCGCAGCGCCATGGTTTCCAGGCCCTTGGTGAGCACCCAGGCGTTGAAGGCGGACAGCGAAGGGCCTGTGTGGCGCATCAGCTGCTTGACCGGGCCGTCGATGAATTCCTTGGTGCCCAGGATGGCCCCGCCCATGACCCGGCCCTGGCCGTCGATGTGCTTGGTGCCGGAGTAGACAATGACGTCCGCGCCGAGCTGCCCGCAGCGCTGCAGCAGGGGAGTGGCAAAGACATTGTCGACGACGACGGTGGCCCCGGCGGCGTGCGCCAGTTCGCTGACCGCGGCGATGTCCACGATTTCCTGCATCGGGTTGGACGGCGACTCGAAGAACACCGCGGTGGTGGGCTCCGACAGGGCGGCGCGCCACTGCTCCAGGTCAGTTCCGTCGACGAAAACCGTCTCCACGCCCCAGCGCGGCAGGATCTCGTTCAGGATCACAAAGCAGGAACCGAACAGCGAACGGGCGGCAACCACACGGTCGCCGGCGGCGAGCAGGGCGCCGAGGGCGGTGAACACGGCGGACATGCCGGACGCCGTCGCGAAGCATGCCTCGGTTCCCTCGAGCAGGCGGAGGCGTTCCTGGAACGTGGCCACGGACGGGTTGCCGTACCGGGAGTAGACGAAGCGTTCGTCCTCGCCGGTGAAGGCGCGCTCGGCGGCGGCAGCGGATTCGTAGACGAACCCGGAGTTCAGGAACACCGGCTCGGTGGTCTCCTGGAAGTTGGTGCGGTCCAGCCCGCCGCGGACTGCCTGGGTGTCAGGGCTCCAGCCGGCGGCATCTTCGTTAAAAGTCACTTAGTTCTTTCCCAGGTTGGTTGGCAGGCCGCGGTTCTTCCAGCCGTTGACGGTGCGCTCGCCGTAGCGGTCCGGCTCGCCTTCGAAGCCCTCCAGGACGTTGTAGGAGGTGAAGCCGGCCTGCGTGGCAGCATTGGCGGCGGCGATGGAACGCTGGCCGGATCGGCAGATGAACAGCAGTTCGGCGCCATTGTCCTCCGGTGCCTGCTGCGTGAGGTCCGTGATGAAATCCGGGTTGGGAATGCCGCCGGGGAACGTCCACTGGATGAACAGGGGATCGTTCTCAGTGGCCTTGGTGTCCGGGATGCCGATGTGCGCCCACTCACCCTCGGTGCGGACATCCACCAGGATGGCGCCCTGCTCCAGCTTGGCCCAGGCTTCCTGCGGGGTCAGGTCTCCGGCGTAGCTCACGCGTGGCCCTCGCCGTCGAACTCAAGGTCTTCCACTGCTGTGGCGACGGCGGCGTCCGCCGTGGCGATGGCCGCAGGGAGGATCAGTGCCTGCGCCACAATCACGCCCGTGCCGTTGAACGTGGCGGCGGGGCTGCCGTGCAGCACGTAGCCCTCGGCAAGGGCGGTGGAAATCCGCTCACAGAAATTGCGGTCGTCCGGGCCTGTAATAAGCCGGTACGACAGTCTTTCCTCAGGGGCAGGTGCGTCAGACACGACGGATCTCCTTCTCTCACGCTTGCAGCTCGAATCGGTCGATATGCCGAGTATTCACCTGAGGCACCCCGCCGCGAAAGGGAGGGTTGCCGACCGGCCAGTCAGGGCTTGGCGCCGGTTCTCATTACTCCCCAAAAACGTAACACTTGGCCCGCCTGGCCGCACCGCCGCCGTCGTCATGTTCCGTAACCAACACGTGCTTCCACCGCCGGCAACCGGACGGGACAATCAATCCATGGGGAACTCAGGGCGGGAACCGGCCGCATTTGCGGGTCTGAGGGCAGCCGTGGCAATCCTCGCGGTGGCCGCCGTGGCCCTGGGTCTGGGCGGTTGCCGGGACGTCTTCGCGCCGTCGCCGTGCATGCCGCCCGCGTACACCGCGACCCCCTCGGAAGTGGAACCCGGCGACCAGGTCACGGTCAGCGCCCCGGACGCCACCTGCGGTGCCCGGTACGGCCGGGACGCGCAGGTGCAGGTGACAGTCCGGGATGCGGCACGGGCGGTGCTGCTGGAGGAGCTCGCTCCCATGACTGACGACGGCGGCTTCACTTTTGTGTTCACCGTCCCGCCTGCGACGGCTCCGGGAGAGGCCGCCGTGATGGCGTATCCGTACAACCTGGACTGGTGTGACGACACCGGAGTCAACAACCGGGCCGGCGCCGGCCCCCAGACCCTTGTCCTGGTCTCGTGTGCCGAGCGGTCGGTGCCGCTGGTGATCGTGGCCGGTGCGGGGACCTGATAGCGGGCTGAACAGGGGGAATGTCAGGACGGGGTATCCCGGATGGGAGGCGGAGACCGTAGAGTTTGGCACGGGTGCCGGGCACCACCACTAAAGCGCAGCCGTCCTGGGGGGGTCAACACCAGCATGCCAATAGCCGCCGAATCCCAGCCTTCGACGAAACGAGCGGCTGCGGCCCGTCTTCGTCCGTTGGCGGCAGCGCTCCTGGCGGCCCTGCTCGTGCTGCTCATCCTGATCCCGGCAGGCTCCGCAGTTGCCGCCGAGCCTGTTCCCGACAAGGGCAAGCCCTTGCTGGGTGCCGTCCTGGAATGGGGCGAGGACTCCGGGCAGGGCTTCGCTGAACGGCTGGGAGCCTCACCCGCGCTGCTGGGACACGACATTTCGCTCCCCAGCAGGTCCGGCGAGGACCAGGACATCAGGGAGTTCCTGGGGCAGGCGGCAGGGCTGGGTTCCCATGCCATGCTCACGGTGCGCCCCACCGTGCCGCTGGAACAGGTGGACGCTGACGGCGCCGCAGCGTTCGCAGCCCGGGTCCAGGATTTGGCGGCAGGGTTCCAGGGTGCGCTGCTGATCCGGTTCGCCCCGGACATGAACTCAAGCTGGCTGGACTGGGGGCAGCAGCCAGCCCCCTATCAAGCCGCGTTCCGGAACGTCGCCGCAGCGTTCAAAGCAGCTGACGACGCCGGCACGGTGATGGTGTGGCAGCCGTACCTCGGGCGGGACTACCCTTTTGAACGCCACCGGAGTGCCCCGGCTCCGGGATCCGAGGGCTTCGCCGCCCTGGACACGAACGGTGACGGAACCTGGAACGGCTCAGATGCCGCCTACGCGCCCTATTACCCCGGCGACGACGCCGTGGAATGGGTGGGGCTCACCGCCTACCACGATGACACCGGCGGCAAATCGGCGGTCAACACGCTTCCCGTGGCCGGTGAGCTGGCCACCATGCTCACGCAGTCCGGCAGCGAGGATTTCTACGCCTCCTATGTCGTTGGCCGGAACAAGCCCATGGTCCTGCAGACCTCGGCCTTCTACAGCCCGGCCTCCGGTGGCGCTGCGAACCGGGACATCAAGACTTCCTGGTGGGAGCAGGTCCTCCAAGCAAGCACATCCATGCGTTTTGACCGGATCGCCGCCGTCGTGTGGGACGAACGGACCAGCACGCGGGACACCGGTGTGGCCAGCATCGACTGGCGGCTGACCGGCGACGCCGGGACAGCTGAGGCCGCGCGCGCGGCGCTGGCGCAATCCGGCCTGGCCACCGGGCCGGTGACGGCCGTCAGCGGGGGCCAGTTGGCCACCCGGGCCAACTCCCTGGCCGGAGCCGCTGCGTGGACTGTGGCCGCCGCCATGGCCATCCTCCTGGTGGCGCTGTGGCAACTCCCGCGGCGGGTGGGCGCGGTGGCCTCCTGGGGATACGGCGAACCGACCAAGCGCGACTCACGCATCGACTTCCTGCGGGGCCTCGCCATCGTGTTTGTGGTGGTCAACCATCTCGGCATGACCTCCCTGTTCCAGCTGCTCACCCAGGAGGCCGTCGGGTTTGTCTCCGGGGCGGAGCTGTTTGTCCTGTTCTCCGGCCTGGTGGTCGGCATGGTCTACGGCCCCCGGGTCAAGGACGATTTCGGCAAGGTGGTGGACCTGACAACCCGGCGGGCGGGCAAACTCTATCTGACGGCCCTGGTGGTGCTGGTAGGTGTTTTCCTCCTGTCACTGCTGCCGTTTTTCCAGACCGACGCCCTGACCACCTACGTGGACCAGGGGACGGGCGGCGCCGGGCACAACGCCGTGGGCCGGACCTATGACCTGTACGCCGGAATGGAGACGCTGCTGCAGTTCCCGGTTCCCGCCCAGGTCCTTCCCGCCATCGTGCTGCTGCAGTTTGGCCCGTGGCAGTTCAACGTCATGGGCCTCTACGTGGTCCTGCTGCTGGCCAGCCCGCTGATCCTCGCAGCTCTCAACCGGGGCAAGGCCGTATGGGTGCTGGCGGCCACGCTCGGCGTCTACGCCGTGGGCGCGGCCACCCGGTTCCGGCTGCTGCCGTCCCAGTTCGAGGACTCCTTCCCGCTGCTGGTGTGGCAGGTTCTTTTTGTCATCGGCCTGGTGGCAGGCTTCCACCGCCACCGGATCGCCGCGTGGCTGTCCGCGCACGCCTGGGTGGTGGCAGCCTGCACGGTGCTGGCTGTGGCGTTGACCTTCCTGTCCTGGTGCAACCCCTACCTGGCCAACGGGTTTGACCTGCGCCTGGCCGTCATCCCGGACACCGCGTACCGGGCCATGTACGACACCTTCTTTGGCCGGACCTACCTGGACCCGGGCCGCCTGCTCAATGTGCTGGTGCTGGTGGTCACCGCGTACGCCTTCCTCAGTGCCTACTGGAAGCCGGTGGAGCGGGCCCTGGGCTGGTTCCTCATCCCCCTGGGGCAGGCCACGCTGTACGTCTTTATCCTGCACGTGGTGCTGATCGCCGTCATCGCGAACATTCCGCTGCTGCGGCAGGGCGACATCCTCATCAACACGGCAGCCTACGCTGGGGTCCTGGGGGTCCTGTGGCTGATGGTGAAAAAGCGCATCCTGTTCGGGATCATCCCCACCTGAGCCGCGCGATTTAAGCCCGGGCATGCCACCCGGGCAGTAGCCGTAAGGCGGCCTCATGCCCTGAGGATCAGCGCTTCGCCCTGGCCGCCGCCACCGCACAGCGCGACGACGCCGGTGCCGCCGCCGCGCCGTTTCAGGGCCAAGGCCTGGTGCAGCACCAGCCGCGCGCCGGAGGCCCCCACCGGGTGGCCCAGTGCGATGGCCCCGCCCTCGGCATTGATCTTCTCGGCCGAAATGCCGAGGTCCCGGGCAGACTGGACGATCACCGAGGCGAAGGCCTCATTGATTTCCACGAGGTCCAGGTCCGCCACGGAAATCCCTTCCGCACGGAGGGCTTTTTCGATGGCGCGGGACGGCTGGGAATGCAGCGAACCGTCCGGCCCGGCCGTCTGGCCGTGGCTGCAGATCTCGGCAATCCAGCTCAGCCCTGCCCGCTCGGCGGCTGCCTTGCTGGCCACCACGACGGCGGCTGCGCCGTCGGAGAGGGGGGAAGCGGAACCCGCGGTGATGGTGGCTGAGTCCGCCGTGGAGAAGGCGGGCTTGAGCGCCGCCAGTGCCTCCGCCGTCGTACCCGGCCTGATCCCCTCATCAGCATCCACAGTCAGTGCCGGGCCGCGGCGCTGGGGAACCTCAAGGGGCGCGATCTCCTCAGCCAGCAGCCCAGCGTCCCGGGCTGCTTCGGCGCGCTGGTGCGACCGGGCAGCCACCTGGTCCTGTTCCGCCCGGCTGATGCCGCGCTCCGCGTTGCCCGCATCCGTGGCGGCGCCCATCAGGACCCCGGACACGGGATCCTGCAGCCCGTCATGGTTCAGCGAATCCAGCAGGGGTGCATCGCCGATGGCCACGCCGGAACGCAGCCGCGGCAGCAAGTGCGGGGCGTTGGTCATGGATTCCTGGCCGGCGGCCACGATGAAGTCCGCTTCACCGGCACGGATCATCCGGGCCGCGTCGATCACGGCGGTCAGCCCGGAGAGGCAGAGCTTGTTGATGGTGACGGTGGGGACATCCCAGCCGATGCCCGCTGCGAGGCTGGCCTGCCGCGCCGGTCCCTGGCCGGCTCCTGCCTGGATGACCTGCCCCACGATCACGGCCTGCACCTGCGCCGGTGCCACACCGCTGCGTTCCAGCGCTTGGCGGATTGCGTGGGCACCCAGTTCACTGCTGGTCAGGGAGGCGAGGCTGCCGCGGAACCGGCCGAACGGCGTGCGGGCCCCGCCGAGGATGACGGCGGTGCGGTCCCCGCTGGCCGGGGAAGTGTTGACCGTGGCGTCGTTGCCCATGATGCTGCCTTTCGGTGGTGGCGGCGGTGCCCGGACCCCTTGGGGGCACGTCCGGTTGCCGTTTCTTCCAGCATGCCATGGGCGCCGGCGGCGTGGAACGGGACGCGGGGTTCGCGTTTACCCAGCGTAAAGGCTGTTTACTTTACCGAAATATGAGCGCTACGGCCACGAAATTGTCACGCCATTTGACGAAACATTCACTCAATACGCTCCCTTTCGTAACGTCCGACAGAAAAGGGAAAACAACATGGCAAGTGCGACTCGCAGGAATTTCCTCCGCTACGTGGGCATGGTGGGTGGCGCCGGTGTGATGTACCAGACCATGGAGGCCATGGGCCTTGCGCCGGATTCGGCGACGCCGGCGTTCGCCGCTCCGCGGGCAGGCGACCTGAACGGGGCGGGGAAGTCGGTGGTGGTACTGGGTGGAGGCATCGCCGGGCTCACCACCGCCTATGAATTGGGCAAGGCGGGCTACAAAGTGACCATCCTGGAAGCCCGGATGAGGCCGGGCGGGCGCAACTGGACGGTCCGCGGCGGTACGGAGGAGACGGACCTCAACGGAATCACGCAGCGGGCGACGTTCACGAAGGACCAGTACATGAATGCCGGGCCGGGCCGGATTCCGCAGCACCACATCACCCTGGACTACTGCAAGGAGCTCGGCGTCGCCATCGAGCCCTTCACGAACCAGAACGCCGACGGCTACCTGTTCCGCGAAGGCAGCACCAAGCTGTCCAACACTCCGATCCGGCACCGTGCGGCCAAGGCGGACGTCTACGGGTATGTCTCCGAACTGCTGGCGAAGGCCACCGACCAGGGTTCCCTGGACAGCTACCTGAGCCCCGCGGACAAGGAAAACCTCATCTCCTTCCTGGGCAATTTCGGCGCCATCGGTGCCAAGGTCCCGGGTGACGCCGCTGCCAGTTTCAAATACTCGGGCAGCGGCAGGAAAGGCTACTCCGTCGCGCCGGGCGCCGGCCTGGAGGCGGGCACACCGTTGGCGCCTGACGCCCTGTCCGACGTGTTCGCCAGCGGCGTGGGCAACTACTTCTCGTTCGAATTCGGCTGGGACCAGGCCATGATGATGTTCCAGCCAGTGGGCGGGATGGACCGGATCCCTTATGCCTTCGAAGCCGCCATCGGGAAGGACAAGATTGTCTACGGCGCCAAGGTTCAGTCGCTGAACAACACCGCCGCGGGCGTTTCGGTGGATTACACCAACCCGGGCGGCCAGACCAAGACCCTGCAGGCCGATTTCGCGGTCTGCACGCTGCCGCCGCACCTTGCCGCCAAGATCCCGGGCAACCTGCCCGCCGATGTTATCGACGCCCTGAAGTTCGCCACCCCCAGCGACGCAGGCAAGATCGGCATCGAGTACTCGCGCCGGTGGTGGGAAGAGGACCACCGCATCTATGGCGGCATCACCAACACCAACATCGACCTGGGCAACATGTGGTACCCGTCCACCGGTTTCCACGGCCAGCGCGGCACCATGGTTGGCTACTACAACACCGGCGCCAGTGCCCGCATCTACCAGGCACTGCCGCCCGAAAAACGGCTCAGCCGCGCCCTCGACCAGGGCGCACGGATCCATGGTGACGTATACCGGAAGGACGTTGCGGCGTCGTTCTCCGTTGACTGGAAAAGCACGGCGTTCTCGGAAGGCGCGTGGGTTGGCTGGCCATCCCAGACCGACGCCAAATACGCCAAGCTGCTGGAACCCACCGGCAACATCTACTTCGCCGGTGACCACCTGAGCCACGCCATCGCCTGGCAGCACGGGGCCATGACCTCCGCCCGCGCGGCCGTCACCGCCCTGCACACCCGGGTGGCAGCGGCGGTGGCCGGTTGAGCCAGCTGCAGGAACACCACACCAGCAATTCCCCGAGTCCCGGAAAGAAGCCGATGATCCGCCGCACTTCCCTGATCGCCGCCGGCGTAGCCGGCCTTTGCCTCACTGCCACCGCCGCTTTTGCCGGGCCGGCAGTCTTCCAGGACCTCACCTCGCCCAAACCGGGAACCACCGTCTCCAACCTCCCGGCCGGCCAGGACAACCCGATGATCGCTTCAGGGGTGGCCATTGGGGCCAACACGGCCATCTACAAGACCAGCGGCCTCGGTCCCTCGGCCTTGAACACCGCAGCGCCCGCGGGCAGCGAGCAGCGGTACATCGACACGGCCGTTTTTCCGGGCGGGGTGCTGCCCGCGGGCGTGACCGTGACGGAGGCGCAGGGCATCAATGCCCTGCGCCGCATTGGTGAGAACCTCGCCCAGGCGGGGCTGGATTACGACGACGTCATCACCATGCGCGTCTTCCTCCAGAATGCTGCGGGTGCTGAGAAGGCCGACTTTGACGGCTGGAACCGCGCGTACCGGCAGTACTTCGCTAATACCAGCCTTGCCGACGGCGCGCCGGTCCAGGTCTCGCTGGGCACGGCCCCGGCTGCCGATCCGTTTGTGGTGAACCCGGCCAGGCCGTCGCGGTTCGCGCTGGAGATCGAGAACCTGCCGGTGAACGGCTGGCTGGTTGAAGTGGAGGTTGACGCGGCGTATCCCGCCGCCTCAGGGAAATAGCCCGCGTCAATAATTTCGGGGATGGAACGCAGAAGGGCCGGGGTGACCCCGGCCCTTCTTGTGCGTCAGCCAGCCGGTTGCCTGCGCCCGCTTACTCGGGACCGCGGGATGCCGGCGGGATGGATGCTGTTAAGCCGCGGCGGCGACTGTGGTGCGCGTGTTCATGAAGCAGCCAGGTGTGGCGCCCTTGCCAGCACGGCGGCTATGAGTTCCGAGGTGGTTGCCAGGACGCGGGAGCCCCGGCACTGCGAACAGCTGACGGCCGCAGCCAGGGTATTCCTGCGCGCATCCAGGACCACCACTGAGTCCACCGCCAGGTACGAATCGGTGTCACAGGCGGCGCACCACGGACGTCCTCCCCGCGGCTGAAGCGAGTCGCGGGGCAGGTAGGTGCAGGATGGTTTCTCCATCCGGCTCAGACCAGGCCGGGGTAGCTGGTCAGGATGTAGTCGGTAGCTGCCGGGCCCTTCATGCGCAGTCCATTGTGGTCGGGGTCGAGCCGGCGTGCCATGGCAGCCCAAAAGGTGGTTTCGGCGCGGGGCGCCCGCTGGTTGATGAAGCACCAGCTTGTGTAAAGGCCGTACAGGGGATCGCGGGCGAGCGCGAAATCAGAATCGCGGTCGCAGGTAGTGGCTTCGTGGAGGAATGTGTCGAACTGCGAATGTGCCATGGTTGGCTTCTCTTTCGCTGGGTGCATTCGGTGCCGCCGTTCGGCTACAGCAGCGCAGGCCTCAACGCCGTGCACTCGGGCGTTCAGGGGTTTTTCGTGCCTGGATGAGGGGCCGGGCAGGCTGAGAGGGTGGCTTGGCTGGCTTGTCTGGCCGGCAACACGGTCCCTTGTCTGAAACCCGTGGCAAACACTTGCTCTACGATGTAGACTTTACGCGTAGACTACGGATTAGGCAAGCGTCTTGATTTTCCGTCACCAGGCGGGGGCCCGACCACATAGGACGGAATGCCACGTCCGCCCGAAGAACTCGGAGATATGAAATGGCCAGCCAAAAACCACGGCTCACCAGGGAGCTGGTGCTGTCAGCAGCGCTGGAACTCGTGGATGACGAAGGCCTCGACGCGCTCACCATGCGCAGGCTGGGGCAGGTGCTTGAACGTGATCCGATGAGCCTCTACCGCTACGCCGAGAACCGTGCCGCACTGCTGGACGGGGTATCGGAACTGGTGCTCAATGAGCTGGCCATCTTCCCGAGCGATCCCGACTGGAAGGCCCAGCTCCGCCGCATCGCCCACGACCTGCGGCTACTGGCGCTCCGCCACCCCAACGTCATTCCCTTGCTGGTGACAAGGCCGCTGTCCACGCCACTGGGCATGCGGCCGCTGGGTACCGTGCGGCCCCTGGAACAGATCCTGGCGCTGCTCATTGACGCCGGCTTCGCCCCCACGGATGCCTTGCACGTGTACCGGGCTTACTACGGCTTCCTTTACGGCCACATCCTCAACGAGCTCCAGGAATACATTGTGGACCCGGAGGAAAACGAAGCCCTGCTGCGGCTTGGGCTGCACCGGCTGCCGGCCAAGGACTTCCCCCGGCTCCGGGCACTGGCGCCGGTACTGGCTGATTACGACGGCGAGGCGGAACTCGACCAGGGAATCACCATCCTGCTGTCCGGGCTTGAGGCACACCTGTACCGGGGGGTCCCCGCAACACCCTGACGGATGGCACGGCCGGCCACGCTTGCTGGCCCGCCCTGGGGCTACTCGAAAGAAGCGCGACGGCGGTCGGACAACCTCGTGTTCCAGACGTCCGGTTTGTTGACCTTGAAACGGCGCCCGGTCAGGGCCTGCGGGGTGAGCCGGACGTAGTGGTTTTTGGCGCCTGGGTGCCACGGCTCCAGGTTGAGGGCGTCCACAGTGGCCTTTTCCTGCGGGTCCTCGATCACGTCGATGTCGCCGCGGACCACCACGCTCCAGGCGGTTTCGGTATGCGGGTCATAGCCGTCAACTTCCAGGGCCGCCGGCTTCTCCGTCAGCGCGGCCCAGAGCTTGGTGACTCCGGCGGTGCGGAACACGAGGCTGCGGCGGTCAAGCACAAAATTCACGGGGAAGATCTCCGGATGGTCATCCACGATGACGGCGATCCGCCCCAGCGTTTCGTCAGCCAGCAACTCCCAGCACTCATCGAACGTCAGTTTGTCGTCAGGCACTTCAGTGGAGGTCATGAACCACACCTTACGGCTCTGCCCGCCGCACCAACAGAGTGATGGCGAGTGGGTTCCGCGCTCAAGCCACCTCTTCCAGTCAATGAAAAGACCGGTTCCCCGGAGGTGCGGTGGTCCCTAGGTTGGAATCTCCCGGCCTGGTGGCTCACCATAGGCCCCGATCCAGGGTGGACAGCGCATGACCGACGACGTTTTTGAGGACGCACTTTTGGCTTCTCCTCCCGCATCCGGCAAATCCGCTTCATTCCCTGCTTCGACCGCACCCGTCATCCCCGGTTTCTTTCCGGATCCGACCATCTGCCGCGCCGGTGACGACTACTACCTGGCGACCTCCAGCTTTGAGTACTTCCCCGGGGCTCCGGTGTTCCACAGCCGCGACCTTGTCACGTGGGAGCAGGTGGGAAACATCCTGACCCGGCGCTCCCAGTTCGCAGCCGGCGACAGGCGGCCCTCCGGCGGGATCTTCGGCTCCACGCTCCGGTACCACAACGGCACCTTCTGGTTCGTGACCACCAACATGAGCGAGTTCGGCGGCGGCCACCTGCTGCTGACGGCAGAGAACCCGGCCGGTCCGTGGAGCGATCCGGTACAGATTCCCGGAACGCTCGGCATCGACCCTGACCTTGCCTGGGACGCCGATGGAAACTGCTACCTGACCTGGGTGGGTTTCGGCCCGGCCGACAACGCATCCGGCATTGTCCAGGCCCGGCTGGATCCGCAGGCCGGCAAGCTGCTCGAACCGCCCCGGAAGGTGTGGCAGGGGACCGGGCTGGCGTTCCCCGAGGGGCCCCACCTGTACCGCGTCGGGGACTGGTGGTACCTGCTGCTGGCCGAGGGCGGCACCGAGCGTGGCCACGCGGTGTCGGTGAGCCGGAGCACCACTCCGGAGGGGCCGTTCGAGCCACACCCGCAGAATCCCATCTTCAGCCACCGGAGCACTGCTGCCGTGGCCCAGAACACCGGCCACGCTGATTTGGTGCAGGCAGCGTCGGGAGAATGGGCTGCGGTCTACCTGGGCGTGCGCCCCCGCGGCTCAGTCCCCGGCTACCACGTGCTGGGCAGGGAGACTTTCCTGGCGGGCATCCGGTGGGACCAGGGCTGGCCGGCGTTCGAGGAGGACCACTACCAGGTGCCCCGCGTGGATACGGCGTTCACCGACGATTTCCGCTCAGGGGAGCTGCACCTGCGCTGGATCGCGCCCGGGGAGGACCCGGCGTCGTTCACTTCACTGGAAGCCGAAGGCCTGCTGATCAGCGGAAGCGGCAATGGGGACCTTGCGCCACTGTTGGCCACGCGCGTCCGGGACGAGGCATGGACCGCGAGCGCCACGGTCCGTCCCCGGGGCGGCGCCACAGCCAGGTTCGAGCTGCGGGTCGATGCCTCGCACCGGTACGGCGTGGAAACGGACGGGCGCACTGTCCGCGCCGTTGCCCGGATCGGGCCGCTCCAGCAGGAGCTGGGTTCGGCCGCCTGCGGGCATGTCGACGGCGGGGCGTCGGCTGAGTGCCAGGTGCAGCTTGTGATCGTCAGCGGTGCAGCGCCCAATGCCGGGCTGCCCGGTAAGAATTACGGCCCGGACGAGGTCTCGCTGGGCTTCCAGCAGGACGGCCAGCTGACCGTCCTGGCCACGCTGGACGGCCGCTATCTGTCCACCGAAGTGGCCGGAGGGTTCACCGGCCGGGTCATGGGACTGTCCGTCCGGAATGGCAGCGCCGTCCTGGAGCGCTTCGACTACCGGGCCGGGGAACCCGCGTAACGCCCGCAGGTTCCCCGGCCACGCCCGAACTTTGCGCCTGATATTTACAGCGTGGAGGCGTCGATCACGAACCGGTAGCGAACGTCAGAGGCCAGGACACGCTCGTAGGCGTCGTTGATCTTGCTCGCCGGGATGACCTCGATTTCGGCGCCCAGGTTGTGCTCGGCGCAGAAATCGAGCATTTCCTGGGTCTCGCGGATGCCGCCGATCGCGGAGCCCGCGAAGGACCGGCGCCCCATGATCAGCGAGAAGACGTTGACCGGGAGCGGCTCGGCCGGGGCACCAACGTTCACCAGCGCGCCGTCGAGGGTCAGCAGCTGCAGGTAGGCGCTGATATCGATCGCTGCGCTGACCGTGTTGATGATCAGGTCGAAGGAGCCGGCCAGGTCCGGGAACGTGGTCTCGTCGCTGGTGGCGTAGAAGTGGTCCGCGCCCAGCTTCAGCCCGTCTTCCTGCTTTTTCAGGGACTGTGAGAGCACGGTGACCTCGGCGCCCATGGCGTGCGCGAGCTTGACGGCCATGTGGCCCAGGCCGCCAAGTCCGACGACGGCAACCTTCTTCCCGGGACCCGCACCCCAGTGCCGCAGCGGGGAGTACGTGGTGATTCCCGCGCACAGCAGGGGAGCGGCGACGTCGAGTTCGATGCCCTCGGGAATGGTGACGACGAAGTCTTCGGTCACCACGACGTGGGTGGAGTATCCGCCCTGCGTGATGGTGCCGTCGCGGTCCACGGCGCCGTATGTGCCGGTCATACCGTTGAGGCAGTACTGCTCCTCACCCTTTTTGCAGTTGACGCATTCGCGGCAGGAATTGACCATGCAGCCGACGCCCACGCGGTCGCCGACGGCGTGCCTGGTGACGGCGGAACCGATCTCGGTGACGATGCCGGCGATTTCGTGGCCGGGGGCGAGCGGGTACTGCTGGGGCCCCCAGTCGCCGCGGACGGTGTGGATGTCCGAGTGGCAGATGCCGGCGAACCTGATCTCGATCAGGACGTCATGCGCGCCGACGTCGCGGCGTTCGACGGTGGTGGGGATGAGGTCGCCCGTTGCGGACGGGGCGGCGTAGGCATTGGCGGTAAGCATGGTTCTCCGTAAGTTGGGTAGGGGATCGGTTGGTTGGGTGGAAGATGTGGGAGCGGTATTGCTACTTATCCAGCAAACCCCCTACTGTATCCGCGCGGAAGGCCCTGCTGGTACAGGTACTGACAGACCCTCCCACGGGAACGCAGGGCGCCCTAGCGTTGAAGGGCCACGGTCCACAGCCACGATCAAGGAGAATTTTGGAAATCCAGCCAAAAACCCCCAGCAACAAGAGGCCCGCCGAAATGTTCACCGGTGATGTCTGGTTCGACGTCATCGCCCGGGGCGAAGAGCCCTCGCAGCTGCGCGTGAACATGGTCCGGTTCGGCCCCGGCGCCCACACCGCCTGGCACACCCACGCCAACGGACAGACCCTGCACGTGACCGAGGGCCTGGGCCTGGTCCAGTCCCGCGGCGGCTAGGTCATCGAAGTCCGGCCCGGCGACACGATCTACACACCCCCGGGGGAGTGGCACTGGCACGGCGCGGCACCGGAGCACTTTATGAGCCACCTCGCCATGTGGGAGGCGCTGGGCGAGGGGCAGGATGGCCCGGAAACCCAGTGGGGCAGCCACGTCACCGGGCAGGAGTACCCCGGAACGCCCTAACCCGGAACGTACTGGCGCCGGGTATAGCCTGGAAAGCAGCCCTACTTAATCCCGGCGAAAAGCTCGTTCAGTTCGGCGGTCAGCTGCTTCTGGATGGCAGGCGTGCCGATTTCCTTGCCGTCGATGTGGTTCACGGGCGCGAGCAGCCGGATGCTGGAAATGAGCCAGACGGCGTCTGCGTCCAGGAGGTCCTGCGGTTCCAGCGGGCCGTAGCCGAGTTCCCAGCCTGCTGCCTTCGCGGCAGTGAAAAGCGCCCCCTGGGACGTCCCGGGAAGGATGCCGCTGTCCAGTTGCGGCGTGATGAGCCGCTTGACCTGGCGCGCGCCGTCGTCGGACGTTTCCAGGTGCGCCAGCAGCACAGTGGACGTTGGACCCTCCAGGACCCGGCCGTCCGAGGACGTGAAGATGACGTCGTCAGCACCCTGTTTGTGCGCGTGCCGCAGCGCGGCCATGTTGACCGCATAGGACAGGGTCTTCGCGCCCATCAGCAGCCACGGGGCGCGCTCGGCCACGTCACTGTCGTAGCCGCGGTCCAGGAGGATAACGTCGATGCCGGTTTCGCGCTGGCGGCGGGCAACCGCGCCGACGGGAGAGACCTGGACCCAGCAGGTGGGGGATGAGGCGCCCTCCACCCCGCGGGTGACCACGAGCTTGACCACCAGCTCGTCCTCCGAGGGGGCGGGCGCGGGATGCTGCGCCCGGTGGTCCGCCACACCTGTTTCGATGGCTGCACGCCACTGGTCCTGGTTCGGAATCACCAGGTCCAGCGCCTCCGCGGAACCCTCCAGCCGGTCCAGGTGCGCCTGGAGCTTCCGTACTTTTCCGCCCACTGCCAGCATGGTCTCGAACACGCCGTCACCACGGGTGGCCCCCTGATCGGTGACCATCAGCTGGGGCTGCGAGGCATCAGCGAGGCGGCCGGCCGGGAACGCGGGGTCCAGGAAAACGAGCACCACGGAAGCAGGAGAAGTCATGGCTCCAGCTTAGTCCGGCCGCCCGCGGCTAAGCTGTGGTCAACGCCTTGGCCGGAAACCGTCCGGAGGGCGCACACAGTCCGGGGGTTTTCGAAGTGTTGTGGCCGTTTTCGCTAGCCGGTACGGTGCCGGGCTGGGTGACCCTGCTGCTGGCCGCCGCCGACCTCGTGATCCGGGTGGCAGCCCTGGGCATCATCCCCGGCAACCGGCGCCCCACCACCGCCATGGCCTGGCTGCTGGTCATCTTCTTTGTCCCGTTCGTGGGCCTGGTTTTGTTCCTGCTGTTCGGCAACTTCAAGCTTTCCAGCCGCCGCCGCCAGCAGCAGGAGACCGTCAATGCCCGGGTGCGGTCCGGCATCTCGGCGCTCGCCGACGTCGAAAGCGAATACAAGGGACCGGAATGGGTCACCTCCGCCGGTGAACTTAACCGCAGGCTGGGCTCCCTCCCCATGGTGGACGGCAACTCTGTGGACCTGATTCCCGGCTATCCGGACTCGATGCTCGCCATGACCGAGGCTGTGCGCAAGGCGAAAACGTTCGTCAACGCCGAGTTCTACATCATGAGCACGGATCACATCACCAACGACCTGCTCACCGCGCTGGAAGAGGCTGCAGAGCGGGGCGTGGAAGTCCGGGTGCTGTTCGACCACATCGGCACCCTGCGGGTCAAGGGCTACCGCAACCTGCTCAAGCGGCTGAGATCGGGCAAGATCCAGTGGAAGCGCATGCTGCCGCTGCTTCCCATCCACGGCCAGTGGCGCCGCCCGGACCTGCGCAACCACCGCAAGATCATGGTGATCGACGGCGAACTCGCCTTCACCGGATCACAGAACCTGATCGAGCCCTCCTACAACAACCCCAAGCACCGCAAGGCCGGCCGCGAATGGGTGGAGCTCATGGCCTGCCTGCGCGGTCCCATCGTCACCACGCTCAACGTCGTTTTCGCCACTGACTGGCTCAGCGAGACCGACGAGTCCCTGGAACACCAGCTGCAGCTGCCGGCCAATCCCTCCCCTGGTAGGGTCACCGCCCAGGTGGTTCCCAGCGGCCCGGGGTTCATCACCGAAAACAACCTGCGGCTCTTCACCACCCTGATCTACTCCGCCCAGCACCGGATCTCCATCTGCAGCCCCTACTTTGTGCCGGACGATTCGCTGCTTTATGCCATCACCACGGCCGCGCAGCGCGGCGTGGACGTGGAACTGTTCGTCTCCGAGAAGGGCGACCAGTTCCTGGTGCACCACGCACAGCAGTCCTACTACGAGGCGCTGCTGGAGGCCGGGGTGAAGATCTACCTCTACAGGGCCCCGTTTGTGCTCCATGCCAAGCACTTCACCATTGACGACGAAGTGGCCGTCCTGGGCTCAAGCAACATGGACATGCGCTCCTTCTCGCTGAACATGGAGGTGTCCGTGATGCTCCTGGGCGCGGATATTGTCAATGACATGCGTGCGGTGGAGAACACGTACCGGGACATTTCCCACGAGCTCAAGCTGGAGGACTGGCTGAACCGGCCGCTCGCAGCCCGCTACATCGACAACGTCGCCAGGCTGACCGCGACGGTCCAGTAGGCCCTAGCCTTCGGGGAACTCCGAACCCAGGGTGGACAGTACGCCGAAGGCCTTGACCCGGATTTCCTCGTATTCCTCGTCCGGAAAAGAGTCCGAGGTGATGGCGCCGCCGATGCCGAGCGTCAGTTCCGCCGTGGGCCCGCTGCCGTCCCCGTCCGCGGTGCCGCTCCCGTCACCGGTGCCGGAACCGGTGTTGATCACCAGGGTGCGGATAGCCACGGCCAGGTCAGTTGCGCCATTGAGCGAGAAGTAGCCGATCGCCCCGGAGTAGAGGCCGCGGGGCCCCTGCTCCAGCCGGTCCAGGATGGCCATGGTGCTGATCTTGGGGGCGCCGGTCATGGAGCCCGCCGGGAAGCACGCCGCCACGGCCTCGGCCCGCGGCGAGCCGGGAAGGAGTTTCGCGTCGATGGTGCTGACCATCTGGTGCACCGTGGCGTAGCTTTCGATTGCGCACAGCCTGCTGACCGTGACGGATCCGGGTTCCGCGAAGTGGCTGAGGTCGTTGCGCAGCAGGTCCACGATCATGATGTTCTCGGCCCGGTCCTTCAGCGAGCTTTCCAGGTCGCGGCGCAGCTGGGCGTCCAGTGCCGGATCTGAGGCCCGGCGGCGGGTGCCCTTGATCGGCTCGGCGCGCATGCCGCCGTCGGAGGCTATTTTGAGGAACCGTTCCGGCGACGTACTGGCCACTGTCAACCCGCCGAACCGCAGGTAGCTGGCGAACGGCGCCGGATTCCTCCGGCGCAAGGCCAGATACGTGCTCCACGGCGCCGCCTCCGCCGCGGGCACGCGCGCCGAAAGCATGGTGGTGAGGCAGACCTCGTAAGAGTTTCCGTCGCCGATTTCGTGCTGGGCGGCCAGGATCTTGTGCTTGTACTCCGGCTCGTTATCGCGGCTGCTGAACACCGGCGGACGTACGACGGCGGTGCTGCCGCCGGCCGGGTCCGCCGTCCCGCCAAAGTGCTGGGCCGCTGCCGGTGCTGGTGCGTCGGGGGCTGTTGCTTCCGCAGTTGCGGCCGCGGCCAGTACGGTGCTCCGTGCCGCTTCCAGCCAGCCGTCCGTGTCCGGTGCCTCCAGGGCGAGCAGCCAGGCGGCGCCCTCGGCGTGGTCCAGGACCACGGCCCGGCCAGCGAAGATCAGGGCAGCATCCGGGGTTGTTGCGGCGACATCCGTGCCGCCGGTTTCGCGCTTGAGCTCATAACCCAGGCACCCCAGCCAGCCAAGGGCGAAGTCGCAGGGATAACCCTCCGGAGTGCGGACCGCCCGGCGCCCCCAGACCGTGTCCAGCCAGCGGAAGAAAGGACCCGGCACCCGGGCGGTGGCGCAGCCGGCGGCGATTTGGCTCTCGCCTGACCGGTGCGTGACTGTCTGGCCGAACACGCCGCCGTCGTCCGCCAGGATGCTGAAGCGGCTGCGCTCGGCGGCGGGGGACTTTTCAATCGGCTGCGTGGTGGGGGCGTTGGAGGAGTCCAGCCAGACGGCATTGGCCGAGCCGCCGTACAGCCCGGCGAAGAGTTCGGCCGCGTCCGGGCGGCACTCCATCCGTTCCGCACGGAGCCGGAGGCCACGGCGGGCGGACAGCTCAGGGACCAGGGCAGGTGCCAGCGAGGGCAGGTAGGTCAGGAGCTGCAGGACATCGGCGGGGGCCGCGCCGTCCGCCTGGTTCAGCACGCGGATGTCCGCGTGGCCCGGGACGTCGTCGCCGGCGAGCCAGGCGTCCTCCTGGGCCGCCCACTGGTCCCAGAACGGCTCGTAGGTTCCGCCGTCACGGTCCAGCGCCCGCGTCCGGCGGACGTCGTCCGGCGAGTCGGCCCAGATCACTGCGCTGAGCAGGGGCCGGGCTCCGGCTGCTGCGGCGCCCACTCCCTCGATGATCACGATCTCGGCGGGCAGCGTGACCCGGGTGTCGCCGTCGTAATGTTTTTCCCAGTCCCAGCTGGTCCAGGTGGCGCGTTCGCCATGGCTCAGGGGCGTCAGGACGGTGGAGACATATCGCTCGATGCCGGCGGCGAGGCCGTTCCAGCCGGGGTAGATGTCCTCGAGGTGGAAGAGCGCCACCTTGTGGTGGTTCCGCAGCCGGGCGGCAAGTTCGATGGCAAGAGTGGTTTTCCCTGCGCCGGATCGCCCGTCGATGGCGATGATCACAGGTGCGGGGGTCATGAAATAGAGCGTACCTGCTGATGCTCGTGCGGCCGGTGCCAACCGTCATTGCCGACGACGGACCGGACGTGCTCAATGATCCCCGGCAGGGCCGCGTGGATCTGGTGCCACACGGCATCGAAGTCAGCCTGGCCGCCGTACCAGGGGTCCTCGATGCCCTGGTCCAGCAGGTCCTTGCGTGCCAATGCCGGGTCGAAGCTGCGCAGCATGCGGACTTTGTCCATGGCTTCCTGGTCCGGAGCGTATTCGCGCAGCCACGCGTAGTGGTCGACATCCAGGGCGAGGATCAGGTCCCGCTCACGGAACCAGCCGGCCTGCCATTCGCGGGCGATGTGCCGGTCCGAAGTGAGTTGCGTGGCCGCGAGCCGGCGGGCCGCCCTCGGGTCGATGGGACGTCCGGCCTCGTAGCCCGTGGTCCCGGCGGAGTCGACCGCTACGGTGGCGCCGAGCCCCTCCGCTTCCAGTGCCGCGGCCAGCATTAGCTCGGCCATGGGTGACCGGCAGATGTTTCCGGTGCAGACGGCAATGATCCGGTATGGGCTCGACGATGAGTTCATGGTGCTAAGCATGCTTGATACCGCCGCTCTTGGCTAGCGGGTTTGCGGGATGTTTCACCGATTCGTAAAGAGAATTGCATAACCCGTCACATTACGGTTGCAGCTGTTCATTTTGGGCCGTTGGAGCGGTCCTGGGTCAGTGGATCATGGCGAGGAGAATGCCGACCGCCACGAACAGGACACCGAAGATCCGGTTGAGGATCTGCTGCCCGCGGGCGGTGTGCGTGAACCGCTGGAACGACTTGGCGGCAGTGGCGAAAAAGAACCACATGACCAGGATGTCGATGGCGACCACCGTGGCCGTCAGTACCAGATACTGCGGGAACAGCGGCTGCTCGGGCCGGATGAACTGCGGCATGAATGCGAGGAAAAAGACGATGGCCTTGGGGTTCAGCAGGTTGACCCACAGGCCGCGCCGGAACATGGACCAAGCGGGCTCGTTCCGAAGTGACTCGGTTGTTTCCTGGTCGGGTTGCGGCTTGGCCAGGAACTGGCGGATGCCCAGGTACACCAGGTAGGCGGCTCCGGCGTAACGGATCACGTTGAAGGCGACCGGGGAACTGGCCACCAGCACGCCCACCCCGAGGGCAACAACCATCACGTGGATGACCAGGGCTGCCTGCTGGCCCAGGATCCCCCAGATTGACCGGCGGAATCCGGACGTCAGGGAGTTGCTCATGGTGTTGATCGCACCGGCCCCCGGAGTGAAGCTGACCAAGACGCCGGCGCCAGCGAGGGCGAGCCAAAGGGAGAATTGCACCTGCCAAGTTTAGTGCCTGTTCACCACAGGGTGGGCACGGGTTCAAAGGCCTGGAGATCCTCATCAGCCGTCACCAGGGTGAGTCCCTCCACCATGGCCTGGGCCGCGAGGATCCGGTCGAAAGGGTCCCTGTGATCCCAGTCGAGCTGTCCTGCAGCCAGCGTATGCGGGGCGGAGACGGGGAGTTCGGATGCAAGCAGATGGGCCACTTGCCGCGCGAAGCTGGTCACTATTGCTGCGCCTGACGGCAACTTGCCTTGGCGGTGCTTGTACGAGAGCTCGTAGGCCGTTACGGGTGACACGTAGACCTGGTTTTCCAGCTTGACGATCGCATTCCTGGCCTTGGTGGAGAGCCGCTTTGGTTCGGAGATTGCCCAGATGAAGACATGAGTGTCCAGCAGCAGGCGTGTCACTCTTCGGTCCCCATCTCCTCGTCAGTCCAAGGCTCGTAGAACTCGTCGGGGATGTGGAGCGGGCCAAGGAAACCCAGCTCGCGTTTGTGTGGGGGCTCAATTTTCACCAGCCGGGCCACTGGCCGGCCGGCCTTGGCGATGACCACGTCCTCGCCTCGTTCAACGAGGTTCAGGAGTTCGGAGAGCCGGGTTTTTGCTTCCTGGACGTTGTACTGCCCCATGTTGACCAAGTCTAGTTGGTCAACCTCTGCGGTGTAAGGCTCCGCCCAATATTCGTTCTCGCCGTAATTGTTCATGGCTCGACGCTATTCGGGCTCCGCGGCGGGCACACCGGCTGAACCTCCCCATGTGGAAAAGCCCGGACAGGTCAAGCAGCGGGCACAGGAGGTGGGCAGCTCAGGCCCGGGCGATAACCTCACCGTTCGGGATCAGGAACCAGCCATCGTCGGTGGATCCCCAGCGATGCCAGCCCGCGGAGATCCGCGCGAGGTCCGCCGCATTGGCGAAGCCGTACTCCAACGCCTGCTCCGCGAAGGCGGAATGCAGCACCCGCTCTCCCCAGACACGGGCCTGCCAGCGGCGCTGCTGCCCGGTGGCGTAGAGCCAGTTGCTGCTGGTGGGGGCGACGTCGGTGAAACCGGCAGACTGTGCCCACGACACCAGCCGGCGGCCGGCGTCGGGCTCTGCCCCGTTGCGGCGGGCGATCCGCTGGTAGAGCTCCATCCACTCGTCCAGTTCCGGGAAGGCGGGATACCAGCTCATGCCGTGGAAGTCGGCGTCGCGCACGGCCACAATGCCGCCCGGTTTTGCCACCCGCCGCATCTCCCGGAGCGCCTCCACCGGGTCGGTGAGATGCTGCAGCACCTGGTGGGCGTGGACGACGTCGAACGTTTCGTCCTCGAAATCAAGGTCATAGATGTTCCCGGCCAGGAACTCCGCATTGTCCACACCGCGTTCGGCAGCGAGCGCCGAGGCCTGGGCGATGATGTCCGGCGACCGGTCCAGGCCGGTGACCTTACCCGGCGCCACGAGCCCCGCGAAATCGCAGGTGATGCTCCCGGGCCCGCAGCCGACGTCGAGCACTGAGGTTCCGGGCGTGAGGTGCGGGAGTACGAAGGCCGCCGAATTCTCAGCGGTCCTGGAGGCATGGGCGCGGACCACCGACTCGTGGTGGCCGTGGGTGTACACATCGTCTCCGGGCTGCTCCGCACTCATAACCAAACGCTACCGCCGAGGTGCCTCGAATGGGAGGAACCGCCGTCGCGCGTTCAGCCTAGGTTGCCGGCGCCGGGGAGGCGGGGCCGCCGTCGGACGCTTCCTGGCGCGCCGCGATGGTGGCCTCCACCATGGCGGTCATAAAGCGGGTCACCAGCTCCAGTTCCTCGGGGGCGAACCCGGCCATCGCCGTGCCCATGTGGCGCGAGAGCGGCATGAACATGGCCCCGCCGTCCTGGAACGCCTTGGGCGTCATGCGGAGCTGGACCTGCCGGCGGTCCGAGCCAAGCCGCTCGCGGACCACATGCCCGGACTGGTCCAGCCGGTCGATCAGGGCGGTGGTGGCGGGCGAGCTGAGGTGGAGCTCCTTGCGCAGGATGCCGGGCGTGACCACGGTGCCCTTGGCGGTGTGGCGCATGATGACGGCGAGTGCGTTGAGGTCCGTCCGGTGCATGTCGTTCCGGCCGCCCGCGGTATCGACGTAGCGGTTGGCTTCAAGCGTGAAGTCCTGGAGCAGGCGGACCAGGGATTGCGGCGCGGAGTTGGCGGGACGCTGGAACGCTTCCTCTGTCATGTTCCGCCTCCTCCCTTCGCTTGCCTGGTGCCCTGACGGATATTACTCCAGCAATGCCGGCCGGGCGGACTCTCCGCAACTGCCATCGCCTAACTACTTATCTCCATGATGGAGATACTCTATGATGGAATCAATTGTACCGCTGCCGTCCCGAACCCAGAAGGAATCATGAAATCCAGTCCCCAACACAGCGCAAGGGTCCCGTTCTGGCTGCGCTGGCTCATTCCCGTACTGCTGGTGCTCACGTGGCTGGCCATCGCCGGAGTGGGCGGGCCAACCTTCGGCCGGCTCGATGAGGTCTCCTCGAATGACCAGGCTTCCTTCCTCCCGGCCGGCGCCGAGGCCACCGCCGCGCAGGACTGGCAGGCGAAGTTCCGCGACTCGGACGAGATCCCGGCCGTCATCGTTATTGAGAGCGGGGCGGCCATCAGCCCGGCGGATCTCGGCGAGCTGGCTTCCCTGAAAACCGGCTTGGAGGGGCTGGAACTGGGCAGCGCCGTGATCGGCCCCATCCCGTCCGAAGACGGCAAGGCCGTGCAGTTCATCGCCCCGATCGGGTCTTCCGGGGAAACCAAGGAATCGGTCCAGGAGCTTCGTGACTTCCTGGCTGAGGCCGCGCCTGAAGGCATGCAGACCTTCGTGACGGGGCCCGCCGGGCTGACGGCCGACCTGGTCAGCGCCTTCGCGGGCATAGACGGCATCCTGCTGCTCGTGGCCCTCGGAGCTGTCTTTGTCATCCTCCTGGTCGTCTACCGTTCACTCCTCCTGCCCATCGCCGTCCTGCTGACCTCGGTCTTCGCCCTGTGTGCGGCCATCCTGCTGGTGTTCGGCATGGCCAAGCTCGGCTGGATCCAGCTCAACGGCCAAAGCCAGGGCATCCTGTCCATCCTGGTGATCGGCGCAGCCACGGATTACGCACTGCTCTACGTGGCGCGGTTCCGTGAGGCCCTGGCCCACACCACCAACCGGACAGCCGCCGTATTGACCGCCTGGAAGGCCTCGTTCGAACCGATCCTGGCCTCCGGCGCCACCGTCATCATCGCCCTGTTGTGCCTGCTCTTCTCCGACCTGAATTCGAACAAGGCTCTGGGTCCGGTAGCCGCCGCCGGCATCCTCTGCTCGCTCTTCGCTGCCCTGACACTGCTGCCTGCCCTGATGGCGCTCCTGGGCCGGGCCGCGTTCTGGCCGTTCCGCCCCAAACTCGTTCCGGCAGGGGAGCGGGAGCCTGAACTGGTCACCGGCCTCGAAGGGCAGAAGGGCATCTGGCGGGCCACGGGTTCGCTGGTGTCGCGCCGCCCGCGCACGGTCTGGGTCGCGTCGGTCCTCCTGCTGCTGGCGGCTTCGGCCGGGGTGCTGCAGCTGAAGGCCAACGGTGTGCCGCAGACCGACGTCATCCTCGCCGCGTCCAACGCCGTGGACGGCCAGGACGCGCTGGCGCGCCACTTCGACGCCGGCAGCGGCAGCCCCGCCGTCGTGGTTGCGGACGAAACCAAGGCCGACGAGGTGCTGGCCAAGGTGAAGGCGGCCGACGGCGTAGGGGACGCCTACCTCCTGGCTGCAGGCAGTGTGCCCATCACCGGGGCGCCCGGGACTCCCAGCGCGCCGGACGTCCGTGACGGGAAAGTGCTGATCAACGCCACGCTCAACTTTGCCGCCGATTCCATTGAGGCGGAGGACGCCGTGAAGGTCCTGCGTGAGGACGTAATAACCGTCGACGCCGGAGCGCTCGTGGGCGGCGTGACGGCCACGGCCCTGGACACCAACACCACAGCCCAGCGCGACCTGGTGATTATCATCCCCATCGTGCTGGTGGTCATCCTGTTCATCCTGATGCTGCTGCTTCGCTCCGTGGTGGCGCCGGTCCTGCTGGTGCTCTCGGTGGTCCTGTCCTACGGAGCGGCCATGGGCATCTCCGCCCTGGTGTTCAACAACCTCTTCGGATTCCCCGGCGCTGACGCCACCGTTCCGCTGTTCGGCTTTGTGTTCCTGGTGGCCCTGGGCGTGGACTACAACATCTTCCTGATGAGCCGGGTGCGCGAGGAATCCCTCAAGCACGGGACCAGGCCGGGCATCCTGCGAGGCCTCGGCGTGACCGGCGGAGTGATCACCTCGGCCGGTGTGGTGCTCGCCGCCACGTTCGCGGCCCTGGGGGTCATTCCCATCATGTTCCTGGTGCAGCTGGCGTTCATTGTGGCCTTCGGCGTGCTGCTGGACACCGTGCTGGTGCGCTCGCTGCTGGTCCCCGCGCTGGCATACGACATCGGCCCGCGCATCTGGTGGCCGTCGAAGCTGGGGCGCCCGGAGCTGGACGCGGCCGTCGTGCAGGACACCGGCGCCTTGGAGGCCGAGCCGGAGGGCGCCGGCCGCCGCTAGGTTCGGTGTGTTGGCGTCACGCGCCTCAGTCCTGCGCGCGCCACCAGGCCACCGTGGCTGCAGCCGCCTCCGGCAGGGGTGTGGGGCGCAGGCCGAGGGCTTCCTGGCTGGCGGTCGAGTCCATCACAAAAGGCTCCGCGAACTGGTAGAGCATTTCAGCCAGTTCGCGGATGTCTTTCGAGAACACCCCGAGCGCGCTGAGTGCCCAGCCCGGTATGCCAGCCAGCTTCGGCGCGGCCACCCCGCCGGCGTCGGTGAAGGCTGTGCCCAGCTGCCGCTGCGTGACTGCCGGGCCGGTGGGGGCGTGCCACACCTTGTTCCACAGCGAGGGCGTCTGTGCGGCATGGATCATGGCCGTGGCCAGGTCCGGTACATAGGTGAACGAATGCGGCTGGCCGGCACTCCCGATGACCCACACTTTCTTGCCGGCCAGCACGGCGGGGACCATGCGCTCGCCGGCGTGGGAGATCCTGACCCGCGGCCCAAAAAAGTCGCCGGCCACCACGCTGACGGTGTCCGTCGCTGAGGCGTTCCTCGCCTCCAGCAGTGTGGTCCGCACGCCCCGCTTGCCTCCCGTGGCATTCCGCGGTCCAGCCTCGGTCATGGGGCGCCCCGGCTCGCTGTAAGAGTAGAGGCTTTCGGGAAAAACGACGACGGCGCCCGCCCCGCCGGCCGCGGCCAGCACCTTTTGATCGGCGGCGGGCAGTTCGGCCTGCCACGCGTCCGCAGTGTAGGAAGAGCCGTGGATGCAGTGGAAGACGGCGGTGGCACCCGAGAAGGCGTCCCGCAGCTGGGCAGCATCCTGCACGTCCGCCTTCACGCGCTCCACCAGGGGATGATCGGGGCCGCTGCCGGACCGGGTGAGGATCCGGACATTCTTTCCCTGCTCGGCGAGCTGCTCCGCAACCGTCCAGCCCACGGGGCCGGCTCCGGTAACAACGTGGATATCGTTCATGATTTCTCCTCAAGGATCTCTATCTGAGAGCGCTGCTCTCCCCTAAGCGTGCGCCGGGCTGCAGGTCATGTCAAGAGCAGTGCTCTCAATTGTTGACAGTGCTCTGCTTTATGCGATGCTGGAGCCATGAGTGACGCAGCCACGGAAGTGGAAACCGCCCGTCGGACGCCCCGGGAACGGGCCCGGGCCCAGACCATCGCCGACATCGTCCGGCTGGGCAGGGACCACCTGGCCACGCACGGCGCGGCGGCCTTGTCCCTCCGGGCTGTCGCCAGGGACCTGGGTGTGGTCTCCTCGGCCGTATACCGCTACGTGGCCAACCGCGACGAACTCCTCACCCTCCTGCTCGTCGATGCCTACGACGAACTCGGCGACGCCGTCGACACGGCGGTAAACGGGGTGCCAGCGGGGGACCACGCCGGCCGGTTCAAGGCGCTCGGGAGGGCCGTTCGGGAATGGGCTATGCGCGAGCCGGCACGCTACGGGCTGCTGTTCGGCAGCCCGGTGCCCGGCTACCAGGCGCCCGTGGGGCGGACCACCATGCCGGGCACGCGCGTGGTGTTCCGCCTAATCGGTATTTTTGATGCCGCCCACCGCGACGGTGCGCTGCTGCCGGCGGCGGGTGCCGCCGTCGTGCCTTCCTTGTCCGCAGACTTTGAAGCAATCCGTACCGAACTTGGGCTTGCCGTGCCCCACGAGATCCTGGCGAACGGCGCGCTCGTGTGGACGTCGATATTCGGTGCCGTCAGCTTCGAAGTCTTCGGCCAGTACGGCCCGGATACCTTCAGCGCACGCGACGAACTCTTTGAGCACCACCTCACCGCGTTTGCGGGGCTGATGGGGCTCAAAGGCTGACGGGCGTCACGCTGAGCACACATTGGGAGGTGCCGAGGCGGGTGTCCCCGGATTTCCGGGCCTCAGTCGCCGCGCGGGCGCCAAAAGCATGCCCGCCGTGACGCCGCCGGACGCCCCTGTATTGCCTGCTCTCCGCTGAGTAGACTCCACATGCGCCCGAACGGACGCGGGAGCCTCAAAGGAGAGATGCCGCCATGACCGAAAACCGTGAATCCGCAGCCGAGGGGCAGCCGCGCAAGGGCAGCTCAGCCCCTGGTCTGGAAGGCGAAGGCGGGCAGTACGCCGAAGGGGACTATGGCGACGTCGGCAGCGTGGAAACCGCCGCTGATCAGCCCGCGGACGGGGAGTACCCCGACGGCGATTACGGCGACGCGGGCACCTCCGGAAGTGCACGCGAGGTTGAGGTGGACGAGGACCGGAACTCGTAGCCGGGGCTCCCGAGCGGCTCTCAACCGGTCCCCACGCCCCGTTCACGCACAGCGAAACGCGCTGGCGCGCCCCATCTGAACAACCGAAAACCCCGGAAATCCGCGGGATCCGCCGACTTCGCCGCGGTCAAAAATCCAGAGTTGAGCGCACTTGACTCAACTTTGGATTGACATCTTTCATGCCCCGGGTAAAGTTGAGTGCAGAACGCTCAATGAGTGGGCGCCAGCAAGTTTCCAAGGAAAGAAGGAAGCAACACATGTCACGTGCAGTAGGTATCGACCTCGGAACCACCAACTCCGTCGTCTCCGTTCTCGAAGGTGGCGAGCCCACCGTTATTGCCAACGCCGAGGGTGGCCGCACCACGCCGTCGGTCGTTGCATTCTCCAAGTCCGGCGAAGTCCTGGTCGGCGAGATCGCCAAGCGCCAGGCCGTCAACAACATTGACCGCACCATCGCCTCCGTCAAGCGCCACATGGGCACTGACTGGAACGTCGCCATTGACGATAAGAAGTACACCCCGCAGGAAATCTCCGCGCGTATCCTCATGAAGCTGAAGAACGACGCCGAGGCCTACCTGGGTGAAAAGGTCACCGACGCCGTGGTCACCGTTCCCGCGTACTTCAACGACGCCGAACGCCAGGCCACCAAGGAGGCCGGCGAAATCGCGGGCCTGAACGTCCTGCGCATCGTCAACGAGCCCACCGCCGCAGCACTCGCCTACGGCCTGGACAAGGGCAAGGAAGACGAACTCATCCTCGTCTTCGACCTCGGCGGCGGCACGTTCGACGTCTCCCTGCTCGAAGTTGGCAAGGACGAAGACAACTTCTCCACCATCCAGGTCCGCTCCACCGCCGGTGACAACCGCCTCGGCGGCGACGACTGGGACCAGCGCGTTGTGGACTACCTGCTGAACCAGCTCAAGGTCAAGGGCATCGACCTCTCCAAGGACAAGATCGCCCTGCAGCGCCTCCGCGAAGCTGCCGAGCAGGCCAAGAAGGAACTCTCCTCCTCCACCAGCACCAACGTCTCCCTCCAGTACCTGTCCGTCACCCCCGACGGCCCGGTGCACCTGGACGAGCAGCTGACCCGCGCCAAGTTCCAGGACCTCACCAAGGACCTGCTGGAGCGGACCAAGAAGCCGTTCCACGATGTCATCAAGGAAGCGGGCATCAAGCTCTCCGACATCAACCACATCGTCCTCGTTGGCGGCTCCACCCGCATGCCCGCCGTCTACGACCTGGTCAAGGAACTCGCCGGCGGCAAGGAGCCGAACAAGGGCGTTAACCCGGATGAGGTTGTGGCCGTTGGCGCAGCACTCCAGGCAGGCGTGCTGAAGGGCGAGCGCAAGGACGTCCTCCTGATCGACGTCACCCCGCTGTCCCTCGGCATCGAAACCAAGGGTGGCGTCATGACGCACCTGATCGAGCGCAACACCGCCATCCCCACCAAGCGGTCCGAGACCTTCACCACTGCGGACGACAACCAGCCGTCCGTGGCCATCCAGGTCTTCCAGGGCGAGCGCGAGTTCACCCGCGACAACAAGCCGCTGGGCACGTTTGAGCTGACCGGCATCGCTCCGGCCCCGCGCGGCGTCCCGCAGGTTGAGGTCACGTTCGACATCGACGCCAACGGCATCGTCCACGTCTCCGCGAAGGACAAGGGCACCGGCAAGGAACAGTCCATGACCATCACGGGCGGCTCCAGCCTCTCCAAGGAAGACATCGACCGCATGGTCAAGGACGCCGAGGAGCACGCAGCCGAGGACAAGGCACGCCGCGAGGCAACCGATACCCGCAACACGGCCGAGCAGCTCGCCTACTCCGTGGACAAGCTGATCGCCGACAACGCCGACAAGCTGCCTGAAGAGGTCAAGACCGAGGTCCAGGCCGACGTCGACGCCCTCAAGAAGGCCCTCGAAGGCACGGACGACGCCGCCGTGAAGACCGCGTACGAGAAGCTGCAGGCTTCCCAGTCGAAGCTCGGCGAGGCCATCTACGCCCAGGCCGGTTCACCGGACGGCGCAACCGGTGCTGCAGGTGCCGAAGGCGCAGCTCCCGCAGGTGACAAGGCTGCCGACGAGGACATCGTCGACGCCGAAATCATCGACGAAGACGAAGCGAAGAAGTAGCCATGCCGCACCACGGTAACGAGGAAGAGCACAACTCTTCATCCGGCCACGGGGACCAAAACGGCAGCGGCCACCAGGAGCCGGTCATCCGGGACAACCGCAAGGTTGACCCGGTGACCGGGCAGGCACGGCACCCGGAAGGCGAGTCGGCTGCCAAGGCTGATGCGCCGGCCGCCAAGCCCGCCGACACCGACGGTGACGCGCTGGCCCAGGCCGAGGAAATCCTCAACGGCATCGAGGTGCCGGCCGAGGAATCCGTGGCCCAGGGCGCAGGACATGCCGAGGCGGCCGAGCTGAAGAACGACCTGCTCCGCCTCCAGGCCGAATACGTCAACTACCGCAAACGCGTTGAACGCGACCGTGCCGTGGCAGGGGAGATGGCCGTCATCGGCGTCCTGAATTCGCTGCTTCCGGTACTGGACGACGTCGACGCTGCCCGCCAGCACGGTGACCTGACCGACGGCCCCTTCGCCGCGATCGCCACCAAGCTGGAAAACGCGCTGAAGACGTACGGCCTGGTCCGCATCGATGAGACCGGCGTGGAGTTCGATCCCACGATCCACGAGGCCCTCATCCAGCAGCCCGGCGAGGACATCGAAGTTGACACCGTCAGCCAGGTGCTCCGCTCCGGCTACAAGTCAGGCGAACGCGTCCTCCGCGCAGCGCAAGTGATTGTGGCCGTCCCGGCCTGACGTCTCACCTCGGCCTCACCTCGGCGCCGGACGGATAAGGGGGCCCCGCCCCTTCGCGTGGAGGCAAAGTCCTCACGGACTTTGCCTCCACGCTCCGGCAGGCCCGATGCCACTCCCGGGCCCCCTCATCCGTCCGGCGCCTAAGCGGCAATCTCGCCTAAGGTGAGGTGAACGCAAGCTCGGAGCGGTACATGGGCCCCGGGAGTGGCATCGGGCCTACCGAAGCTGGGTGGCTAAGGATCGCAGATCTTAGCCACCCAGCGTAGGGGCGGGGGCCCATGTACCGCGGAGAGCAGTTTGAATAACAGAACTTTGAAAGGAAACGCCATTGGCTAGCCAGGATTGGGTGGACAAGGACTTTTACGCGATCCTTGGTATCGCCAAGGACGCTTCCGACGCCGACATCAAGAAGGCTTACCGGAAACTTGCCCGCCTGCACCACCCGGACACCAACTCGGGGGACGCTGCGTCGGAGAAGAAGTTCAAGGACATCTCCGAGGCCTATTCCGTGCTGTCGGACCCGGACGAACGCCAGCAGTACGACGCCATCCGGGCCATGGGCGGCGGGGCGCGCTTTGCCCCCGGCGGTGCCGGAGGCGGCAATGGCGGCTTCGAGGACATGTTCGGCGGCCTGTTCACCGGCGGCGCGGGGCGTCAGCCCGGCGGGTTCAACACGTCCGGTGGCATTCCGCCCGAGTTCGCTGACCTGTTCGGCGGCGGAGGGTTCGGCGGCCCGACGGGCTTCCAGCGCCCGCCGACGAAGGGCGCGGACCGCACGGCGACCACCAGTATTTCCTTCGCCGGGTCCATCCGCGGCACCACCATCGGCCTGCGCGAACCCAGCGGCGACGTCATCGACGTCCGCGTTCCCGCCGGCATCAAGGACGGCCAGAAAGTGCGCGTCCGCGGGAAGGGCCAGCCCGGACCGGCAGGCAACGGCGACCTCATGGTGGCCGTCACGGTCAAGGCCCACGACTTTTACACGCGCGACGGCGACAACCTCCGCATCCATGTACCGGTCACCTTCCCGGAAGCTGCCTTGGGCGCCGACATCCAGGTGCCCACCATCGACGGCGAGACGGTTAAGGTCCGCGTACCTGCCGGCACGCCGTCCGGCCGCACGCTCCGGGTTAAGGGCCACGGTGTGAAGACCTCCAAGGTCACCGGCGATCTCCTGGTGACCATCGACGTCGCGGTTCCGAAGAACCTGAACAAGGAAGCCGAAGCTGCCGTTAAGGCCTTTGCCGAAGCCACGGCCGACGCCGATGTCCGTGAAGGCCTGGCCGCCAAGGCCCGGCTCTAAGCAACGGAGCAGACCGTGGACATCAGCGCTGACCAGCCGATCTTTGTGATCTCGGTGGCGGCCGAACTGGCGGACATGCACCCCCAGACGCTCCGGCAGTACGACCGGCTGGGCATCGTTTCGCCGAGCCGGGCCCCCGGCAAGTCCCGCCGCTACTCGCAGCGGGACATCAACATGCTGCGCGAAGTCCAGCGGCTGTCGCACGAAGGCGTCTCGCTCGAAGGCATCAAGCGGATCCTCGAACTCGAAAACCAGGTGGCCGCGCTGCAGCGCAGGGTGACAGAACTGACCGAGGAGCTGGGTCGCCGTCGTGATCCCCTCGACTCGCGGATCTTTGCAGCCGGTGCCGCCGGCGACGTGGTGAGCCTGGCCCGCGGCCAGCGCCCCCGTGCGCGGTCCCAGGCCGTGGTGGTCTGGCGGCCCCGCGCTCTGGGCGAGTAGTTTGTCGAACCCCCGGCAGCAATTCGAGTACCCACTACTCGTGACGGGCCGGGCGCCGCTGGCTTGAATGGAACATGCAGCTGAGTCTCACAGCGCAGGTTTCAAGCCTTTGGGGGTGCATTCGAGTGTTTGGTTCATCATTCATCATGTTCGCCGGTTCAGTACCGGGGCAGATCCTGCTTGCCATCGGTCAGGTGGTGGTGGTGGTCTGCGTCTGTTTCGACATGGTCCGCGTTCTGTCCGTACCGAGGTCGCACCGCCGGTATGTGGCTTCCACTGTCTTCCGGACACTGGCCATCCCGTCGATTGTGTCCACGGGGTTGAGCGTCCTGATCGGCGCTGTCACCTGGTCCTGGATGGATGTGGTGATGTCCATGTTCGTAATGGTGGCGATCATTTTCCGGCTCCACCACGACACCGACGAGGACAACTGGTGGAAGGGCAAGGGCAAGAAGCTCGCCCGCTGGGCCCGCCGCCAGTTCAGCTCCCGGACGGCGGCGGCGCCGGCGATGGGCTAGCTGTTGTAGGGGTCGTTGATGCCGATGTATTGGGTGGTGGTGTATTCGGCGATGCCTTCGGAGCCGCCTTCGCGGCCGAGACCGGATTGTTTGACGCCGCCGAAGGGTGCTGCGGCGTTGGAGATGACGCCGGCGTTGAAGCCCACCATGCCGAACTCGATCTGTTCGGCCACCCGCAGCAGCCGGTTGAAGTCGCGGCTGTAGACGTAGGAGGCCAGGCCGTATTCGCTGGAGTTGGCGAGCCGGATGGCGTCCTCCTCGGTGCTGAAGGTGGTGACCGGTGCGACGGGGCCGAAGATTTCCTGGCCAAGGATGGCGGCGTTGTTGGGGACGTTGGCGAGGACGGTGGGCGGGTAGAAGTAGCCGGGTCCGTCGGCTGGTTGGCCGCCGGTGAGGGCTACTGCTCCGGCGTCGACGGCGGCACTCACCAGGGCGTGCACGTCATCCCGCGCGCCGGCGTCGATGAGCGGGCCCACCTGGGTGCCCGACTCGGTGCCGCGGCCGGTGGTGAGGGCGCCCATGGCGGCGGCGAACTTTTCGGTGAACTCTGCGGCGACGGATTCCTGGACGAGGAAGCGGTTGGCGGCGGTGCAGGCCTCGCCCATGTTCCGCATCTTCGCAGCCATGGCCCCTTCGACGGCTTTGTCCAGGTCGGCGTCCTCGAACACGATGAACGGGGCGTTCCCGCCGAGTTCCATGGACGTGCGGAGCACGTTCTGCGCGGCGTCGGCCATGAGCCGTTTGCCCACCGGGGTGGAGCCGGTGAAGGAGACCTTCCGCAGCCGGGGGTCGGCGAGCAGTGGCCCGGAGATGCCGGACGCGCTGGAGGAGGAGACCACGTTCAGCACTCCGGCGGGCAGGCCAGCGTCGAGCATGGTCTGCGCGAAGTACTGGGCCGTCAACGGGGTGAGCTTCGCGGGCTTGAGGACCATGGTGCAGCCGGCAGCGATGGCCGGTGCTACCTTGCGGGTGGCCATCGCCAGCGGGAAGTTCCAGGGTGTGATCAGCAGGCACGGGCCGACGGGTTTGTGCTGGACGAGGATCTTGTTTTTGCCCTCCGGGGTGGTGAGGTAGCGGCCGTAGTCCCGGACCGTTTCTTCGGAGAACCAGCGCAGGAACTCCGCTCCGTAGGTGACTTCGCCGCGGGCTTCGGCCAGGGGCTTGCCCATTTCCAGGGTCATGAGCAGGGCGAAGTCCTCGGCCCGTTCGGTGACCAGATCAAAGGCGCGGCGCAGGATCTCGGCGCGTTCCCGCGGGGCCGTCCTTGCCCAGGACGCCTGGACCTTGTCCGCCGCGTCCAGCGCGGCAAGCGCGTCGTCGCTGGTGGCAGAGGCGAGCTTAGCGAGTACCTCGCCGGTGGCGGGGTCATGGACGTCGAAAGTGCCGCCGTCGGACGCGTCCACCCACTGTCCGTTGATGAGCAGGCCGGTGGGCACGGAAGCCAGGAGGGCAGCTTCCTGCTCCGGCGAAATGGCAGGGGAGATCGCAGAAAGTGTCATCAAAGAAGTCCTTAGGAAATGGGTCAGTAGCTGGCGGGGGTTTCGGCAGGCTCAGCCACCGGGCCGCGGGGTATGAACTCGGCGGCGAGGGCTTCGGAGCCGCGGGCCAGGATGGCGACGTCGGCGCCCACCAGGACAAACGAGGCGCCGGAGGCCATGTAGCCGCGGGCGGTGGCCGGGTTGAAGGCGTTGACGCCGGCCGGTTTCCCGGCTGCCTTGGCCGCGGCGAGGCAGTGTTCGACGGCGGCACGGACGTCAGGGTGTTCCTGCTGTCCCAGCACGCCCATGGAGGCGGCGAGGTCGGACGGGCCGAGGAAGATGGCGTCCACGCCCTCCACGGCCAGGATCGCTTCCACGGCTTCGACAGCCGCGGCGGATTCGATCTGCACGGTGACGCTGACGGTTTCGGACGCCCTGGCCAGGTAGTCCGGGATCCGGTTCCAGCGGGCGGCCCGGGCCAGGGCGGAGCCCACGCCCCTGACGCCCTGGGGCGGGTAGCGTGTTGCAGCAACCGCGGCTTCGGCATCGGCCACGGAGTTGACCATGGGGATGAGCAGGTTCTGCACGCCAAGGTCCAGGTACTGCTTGATCAGGACGGTGTCGTTGACCGGCGGCCGGACCATCACCTGCACCGGATAACCGTGGATGGCCTGTAGCTGGGCGAGGATGGATTCGAGGCCGTTGGGGCTGTGCTCGGCATCGACCAGGAGCCAGTCCAGCCCGGCCCCGGCGCACAGTTCGGCGATCAGCGGGCTTCCGGAGCACACCCACATCCCTGCGAGGGGCCGGGTTGAACCCGCCAGTGCGTCGCGGAAGGTGGCGTCAGGTTCTACTCGAAGCGGCATGTGATGCTCCCCAATGGTCCGTAGTCAGCGTGGACGGTATCGCCTTTGTACACCCACAGCGGGCGGGTGAACGAGCCGGCGAGGATGATGTCGCCGGCTTTCATGCCGTCCCCGTGAGCGGCGATCTTGTTGGCCAGCCAGTGCACGCCGTTGGCGGGGTGGTCCAGAACGCCGGCCGCCACGCCGGTTTCCTCCACTGTCTGGTTTTTGTACAGGATGGCGGAGACCCAGCGGAGGTCCACGGCGTCGGGTTTTACCGGGTTGCCGCCAATCACCATCGCGCCCATCGCGGCGTTGTCCGCGATAGTATCCACGATGGTCCGGCCCTCCATCTCGATCCTGGAATCCAGGATCTCGAGGGCCGGAACCACATAGTCAGTGGCGTTCAGGACGTCGAAGATGGTGCAGCCCGGGCCTTTGAGCGCGTCCTTCAGGACAAACGCGAGCTCCACCTCCACCCGCGGATGGGTGTACTTGTCCCAGGCCACCGAGCAGCCGGTTTCGAGGACCATGTCATCGAAGATGGCGCCGTAGTCCGGCTCAGTGATGCCGGTGGCGGCCTGCATGGCCCTGGACGTGAGGCCGATCTTGCGCCCGACGAGCGTCCGCCCGGCCTCCTCGTTCCGGGCCCGCCACAGCCTTTGCACGGCGTAGGAGTCCTCCACCGTCATCTCCGGGTAGCGTGTGGTGAGCCGCGGCACCGGAGTCCGGGAACGCCCGGCCTCCAGCAGTTCGTCGGCGATGGCCTCGATCGTCTTCACGTCCAGCATGGCTAGACCTGCGCCCCGAGCTTGAAGCCTTCGACCGCGCCGTCAGTACCTTCCTTGCGGGTGTAGGAGAACCCGTCCGCGCCCACGGTGACGGCCATTTCGCTCTTCTCCTCGCGTTCGATGACGGGCTGGGGGTTGCCGTCGAGGTCCAGGACCAGGGAGGCTTCGGTGTACCAGGACGGGACCACGGGGTTGCCCCACCAGTCGCGGCGCTGGTTGTCGTGGACGTCCCAGGTGATGACGGGGTTGTCGGGGTCGCCGGTGTAGTAGTCCTGGGTGTAGATCTCGATGCGGTGGCCGTCCGGGTCCAGGATGTAGAGGTAGAAGGCGTTGGAGACGCCGTGCCGGCCGGGGCCGCGTTCGATCCGGTCGCTGATGCGCAGGGCGCCCATCTTGTCGCAGATCTGGATGATGTTGTGCTTCTCGTGCGTGGCGAACGCGACGTGGTGCATGCGCGGGCCGTTGCCGCCGGTCAGGGCGGTGTCGTGGACGGTCTGCTTGCGGTGCATCCACGCGGCGTACGTGACGCCGTCGGAATCCTGGATGTCCTCGGAGACGCGGAAGCCGAGGTCCTCGAGGTATTTGCGGCCGCGGGGCACGTCCGGGGTGACCTGGTTGAAGTGGTCCAGGCGGACCAGTTCACCGGCGGAGTAGAGGTCGTAGCGCTGGGTGAGGCGCTCCACGTGTTCCACGTCGTAGAAGAACTCGTACGGGAAGCCCAGCGGGTCCTCGACGCGGACGGAGTCGCCGATGCCCTTGGTGAAGCCTTCCTTGCGGCGTTCAACCCGGCAGCCCAGTTCCTTGTAGTAGGCCTCGGCGGCGTCCACTTCGGCGGGGGATTTCACCCGGTATGCGAAGGCGGCGACGGCGGCAATCGGCCCCTTGCGGAGCACCAGGTTGTGGTGGATGAACTCCTCGAGGGAGCGGAGGTAGATGTTGTTCTCGTCTTCCTCGGTGACGTGCAGGCCCAGGAGGTCCACGTAGAACGCGCGGGACTTGGCGAGGTCGGTGACCACGATCTCCATGTAGGCGCAGCGGACAATGTCCGGTGCCGGGACGGTGGGGGTGGGGACGAAGTTTGTCATCGGATTCTCTCTTCTTTGAAAGGGGTCTTGAAGCGCTGTCAGGCGCCGAATTTGGGGGTGTGGACGGCACCGAGGCTGATGTGGACGGCCTGCTGGTCGGTGTAGAAATCGATGGAGCGGTAGCCGCCCTCGTGGCCCAGGCCCGACGCTTTGACGCCGCCGAACGGGGTGCGGAGGTCGCGGACGTTGTGGCTGTTGAGCCACACCATGCCGGCTTCCACGTTCTGCGAGAAGTTGTGGGCACGGGTCAGGTTCTGGGTCCAGATGTAGGCCGCCAGCCCGTACTTGGTGTTGTTCGCGAGGGCGAGGGCCTCGTCGTCGTTCTCGAAAGGCGTGATCGCGACGACCGGACCGAAGATTTCCTCCTGGAAGATCCGGGCATCAGGCGCGACGTCGGCGAACACCGTGGGTGCGATGTAGTTGCCTTCCGGGAGGTGCTCGGGGCGGCCGCCGCCGGCGAGGAGCCTGCCTTCGGATTTGCCGATTTCCACGTAGGAAGCCACCTTGTCGTAGTGCTCCGGGTGGACCAGGGCGCCCACCTGGGTCTTGGGGTCGTGCGGGTCCCCGACCACGATGTTCTTGGCCCGGGCGGCGTACTTTTCGCAGAATTCGTCGTAGATCGCGCGTTCGACAAGGATGCGGGAGCCGGCGGTGCAGCGTTCGCCGTTGAGGGAGAAGACCCCGAACAGGGCGGAGTCGATCGCGGCGTCCAGGTCGGCGTCGGCGAACACGACGCAGGGTGACTTGCCGCCGAGCTCCATGGACAGGCCCTTGAGGTTGGCCGCGGCGTTGCGGAAGATCGTCTGGCCGGTGGTGGTCTCGCCGGTGAAGGAGATCAGCGGCACGTCGGGGTGCTTGACCAAGGCGTCGCCTGCTTCCTCGCCGAGGCCGTTGACCAGGTTGAACACGCCGTCGGGGAGGCCGGCGTCCTTGAAGATCTGCGCCCAGAGTGATGCGGAGAGCGGGGTGAACTCGGCGGGTTTGAGGACCACGGTGTTGCCGGTGGCCAGGGCCGGGGCGAGCTTCCAGGACTCCAGCATGAACGGGGTGTTCCACGGCGTGATCAGGCCCGCGACGCCGATCGGCTTGCGGTTCACGTAGTTGATCTGGGCGCCGGGGACCTTCATGGCGTCGTCGAACTGGGCGACGATCAGGTCCGCGAAGAAGCGGAAGTTCTCGGCGGCGCGCAGGGCCTGGCCCTTGGCCTGGGTAATGGGCAGGCCGGTGTCGAAGGTTTCCAGTTCGGCGAGCCGGGCTTCCTGGGCCTCGACGGCGTCGGCGATCCTGTTCAGGATCCGGGCGCGTTCGCGCGGCTTCATCTTCGGCCACGGGCCGTTGGTGAACGCCTCGCGGGCGGCGGCGACGGCGAGGTCGATGTCCTCTTTCTGGCCGGCCGCGGCGGTGGCGTAGTTGGTGTTGGAGACCGGGTCCAGGACATCGAAGGTTTTCCCGCCCACGGAGTCAACGAACTGGCCGTTGATGTAGTGCTGGATGTGGGTGGGCAGGTCCTGCGGCACATAATGTGTGGCGGTGTCTGCTGCAGTGAACGTCATTGTTGTTTCCTAACTGGTGATGCAACGCGGGGTCACTTTCGGCCCAATAGGGGCCCTTTATTGGGCGTTTAGTGACCCCGCGTTGCCTGGTGAAGGGGTGGCGGGGGCGAGGGCGAGGTAGGCGTCCAGGGTGGCGGAGCGGTGGAGCCGGGCTGCTTTTTCGATGGTGTCGGCATCGGCGCCGGTTTCGATGAGCTTCAGGAGGGCTTCGTGTTCGTCCACGGAGTCGTGTGCACGGCCGGGAACAAAGCGGAACGTCGAGGACCGCAGCGAGGCGAGCCGGTTCCAGCCGCGGTGGACCAGGTCAAGGATGTGCGGGTTGGGGCAGTGCTCGAACAGGACGCTGTGGAAGTCCTGGTTGAGCCGGGTGAAGCGGATGGGGTCAAAGTGCTGGAGGCAGTCGCGCATTTCCTCGTTCACGGCACGCGCCCTGGCAATGTCCGCTTCCCCGATCAGCGGAGCGGACAGGGCAGTAGCGGCGCCCTCCACGATGCTCAGGGTCTGCATGGTGTAGAGGTACTCGGTGGGGTCGATCCCGGACACCGTGGCACCGACGTTCCGCTCGAACTTCACCAGCCCCTCAGCCTCGAGCCGGCGGATGGCTTCGCGGACCGGGACCACGCTGAAGCCGAGGTCCTTGGCCAGGCCGGCCAGGACCAGCCGGTATCCCGGCGAAAAAGTCCCGTCCACGATCTTGGCCTTCACGGCGGCATAGGCCTGCTCGGACTTACTGCCGGCAGCAATCGCAGTTTCAGTCATGTGCCGTCCCTGCTTCCCATTCGTCGTACTTCTTGCGCCAGGCGGCATTCAGCGGGTAGAGCCCGTCCACGCTGTGGCCCTGCTCCACCATTTCGGCGATGAACGTTTCCTCGCGTTCCTGCGCGATGGAGTCGTCAGCGACCTCCTCGGCGAGGGCCGGCGGGATCACCAGGATGCCGTCGGAGTCCGCCACGATGATGTCGCCGGGCTGGACGGTGGTGCCGCCGCAGGCGATGGTGATGTCGGTGTCCCACGGGATGTGCCGGCGTCCCAGGACGGCAGGGTGCGGATTGGCGTAGTACGTGGGCATGTCCATTGCGGCCACGGCGGAGAAGTCGCGGACGCCGCCGTCGGTGATGATGGCCGCAGCTCCGCGGACCTGGGCGCGCAGGGCCAGGATGTCGCCGATGGTGCCGGTGCCCTTCTCACCGCGGGCCTCCATGACCAGGATCTCGCCCGGGTTTACGGAGTCGATGGCCTTCTTCTGGGCGTTGAAGCCGCCGCCGTGGGTCTTGAACAGGTCCTCGCGGTTGGGCACGTAACGCAGGGTGCGGGCCAGGCCCACGATCCGCTTCTCCGGCCGGGTGGAGGTGAGTCCGTCGATGCTGACGTTGTTCAGGCCGCGCTTGCGCAGCTGGGAGGAGAGGGTGGCGGTGCAGACGCTCTCCAGCTTCGCCTTCAGCTCGGGAGTCAGGACAGGCCCGACGGCGGCGCTTTCGTCGGGTGCCAAACCCGCCGCTTCCCGCGAACCGTACGCCTCCTCCCGCTGCACGTCATCGGTCCTGGGCAGGGCACCAAAGTCCGCGAACGCCGTCGTGCCTTCCTCCACTCTGGTGGCGAGCCGGCCGGTGGTGACCTCACCCGCACTGACTTCAACTTCGACGACGTCGCCCGGCTTGGCAACGGAGGCGCCGGCGGGGGTGCCGGTCAGGATGATGTCGCCTTCTTCGAGGGTGAGCAGCTGGGACAGGTCGGCGACGAGCCGGGCAAACGGGAAGAGCAGGTCTTCGGTGGTGTCGTCCTGGACCAGTTCGCCGTTGTGCCAGGTGCGGACGCGGAGTCCGGCGGGGTCCACGGCGTCTGCCGCGATCAGTCCCGGGCCGACGGGGGTGAAGCCGTCGCCGCCCTTTGACCGGAGGTTGGAGCCTTTGTCTGCGTAGCGGAGGTCGTAGACACCGAGGTCGTTGCTGGCGGTGACCCATTCGACGTGGCTCCAGGCGTCCTCAAGTCCGACACGGCGGGCGGGCTTGCCGATGACCAGGGCGATTTCGCCTTCGTAGCCGAGGAGTTCGCAGCCGGCCGGGCGCTCCACTACGGACGGCGCCCCCACCGAACCGGTAGCCAGCGAGGATGCCGGCTTCAGGAAGTAGGAGGGCTGTTCCGGTGTGCGGCCGCGCTGGGCGGCCCTGCTGGGGTAGTTGATATGCACCGCGATGACCTTGCGGGCCGCGGCCAGGATGTGGTCGGTGACCTGTTCCAAGAGTTACTCCTCATCGAGTACGAAATCGTATACGAATCACTATGGACCCGGACTGCCGGATCCGTCAACACCTTTCCGGCTGAACAATTAGCACTTGTCGTGCGCCTCAAACCTGGCGTAGAGTTCTGGATCACAGAACAAGTTTTCTATTATCGAACGTAAAATTCTATTATCGAACACCGATTTGGCGATACCCAGCCACACAACGAAGTGAGGACATCCCGTGCAGTTCCACCACCACGGCTACGTATCCGGTGACCCCCGGGTCCAGCCGGCCGCCGGCGTCGGCATCGACCGGCCCGCTGGGCTTCCCGACGAAATCGACGTGCTCATTGTCGGCTCCGGGCCTGCAGGCATGCTCGCCGCCGCGCAGCTTTCCCAGTTCCCCGGCGTCACCACCCGCATCGTTGAGCGCCGCGGCGGCAGGCTCGCCATCGGCCAGGCCGACGGCATCCAGGCCCGCAGCGTCGAGACCTTCCAGGCCTTCGGCTTCGCCGAGCGCATCATCGCCGAGGCGTACCGGATCACCGAAATGGCGTTCTGGAAGCCGGACCCGGCGGACCACTCCCGCATCGTCCGTGCCGCCCGCGCGGTCGACGACGAAACGGGCATCAGCGAATTCCCGCACCTGATCGTCAACCAGGCCCGCGTGCTGGACTACTTCGCCGAGTTCATGGCGAATTCCCCAACCCGCATGGCCCCCGACTACGGCTACGAGTTCAGCGGCCTCAAGGTCACCGGCGAGGGCGACTACCCCGTCACCGTGACGCTCCTCCACACCGCCGGCCCGAACGAGGGCCAGGAGCGCGTCGTCCGCGCCAAGTATGTCGTTGGCGCAGACGGAGCACGCAGCAAGGTCCGCGAGTCGATCGGCTGCCACCTGGCCGGCGACCAGGCCAACCACGCCTGGGGTGTGATGGACGTCCTCGCCGTCACCGATTTCCCGGACATCCGCACCAAGTGCGCCATCCAGTCCGGCGCCGGCGGCAGCATCCTGCTGATCCCTCGCGAAGGCGGCCACCTCTTTCGCATGTACGTGGACCTCGGCGAGGTTGACCCGAACAGCCATGGCGCCGTCCGCAACACCACCATCGAGCAGATCATCGCCAAGGCGAACGCGATCCTGCACCCGTACACACTGGACGTCCGCAACGTCGCATGGCACAGCGTTTACGAGGTAGGCCACCGCCTGACTGACAGGTTCGACGACGTCCTTCCGGAGGAGCGCGGCACGCGCACGCCGCGCGTGTTCATCACGGGCGACGCCTGCCACACGCACAGTGCCAAGGCCGGCCAGGGCATGAATGTATCCATGCAGGACGGCTTTAATATCGGCTGGAAACTCGGGCACGTCCTCGAGGGCCGCAGCCCGAAAAGCCTGCTGGCCACGTACTCGGCCGAGCGCCAGGTGGTGGCAAAGAACCTCATCGACTTCGACAAAGAGTGGTCCACCCTGATGGCCAAGAAGCCTGAAGAATTCGAAGACCCCACGGAGCTGGAGAACTTCTACGTCAGCACGGCAGAGTTCCCTGCCGGGTTCATGACCCAGTACGCGCCCTCCATGGTGGTCGCCGAGCCGAAGCACCAGGAACTCGCCACCGGCTTCCCCGTCGGCAAGCGCTTCAAGTCCGCACCCGTCACCAGGGTCTGCGACACCAACCCGATGCACCTGGGCCACCACGCCACAGCGGACGGCCGGTGGCGCATCTACGTCTTCGCCGACGCGGCAGCGCCCGGCACGAAAGAGGCGGGCGCCGCATCGGCGACCGCGGACTTCGCCGAGTGGATCGCGAACGCGCCGGACTCACCGCTGGCCGCAACGCCGTCGGGCGCCGACCGTGACGCGTGGTTCGACGTGAAAGTGATCTACCAGCAGGCCCATACGGACATCGACATCAACGCTGTCCCGGCCGTGTTCAAGCCGACGGTGGGCCCGTTCCGGCTCACCTACCTTGAGAAGGTCTTCGGCACCGACCCCAAAGCCGACATTTTCGAACAGCGCGGCCTGGACCGCGGCGGCGTTGTGGTGGTGGTCCGGCCGGACCAGTACGTGGCCAACGTCCTGCCGCTGACGGCGACGGCGGAACTTGCGGAGTTCTTCGCGCCGCTGCTGAAGCGGCGTCAGACGGCTGCGGCCTGAACCGCCCGGTACTCCGCGGCCGCGTACACGCCAAGGATCCGTACCTCGGTGGTGAAGAAGCCCAGCTCCTCGAGGGCCAGTTTCAGCGGCAGGTCCTCGGGGTGGCCTTCGACGTCGGCCATGAACATGGTGGCGGCGAATTCGTTGCCCACCATGTAGCTTTCCAGCCTGGTCATGTTCACGGCGTTGGTGGCGAAGCCGCCCAGCGCCTTGTAGAGCGCTGACGGGACGTTCCGGACGCGGAACACAAAGCTGGTAACTGCCGGTCCGGGGAGGGTTTCCCGGGCCGGCAGTTCCTTTTCGCGGGCCAGGATCACAAACCGGGTGGTGTTGGAGGGGTCGTCCTCCACCCGGGAGGCGAGCACCTCCAACCCGTACAGCTCCGCCGCAAGCGGGGGAGCGAGGGAGAGCTTCGTGGGGTCGTTCCACTCGTGCACTTCCCGGGCTGAACCGGCGGTGTCGCCGGCAATGACCGGACGCAGGCCGGCCTCGCGGATGAGGCGGCGGCACTGGCCCAGGGCGTGGATGTGGCTGTGGACCTCCGTGGCCGCCTCGATGGTGCTGCCGGGGATCCCCATCAGGTCGAAGTGGATCGGCAGGAAGTATTCGCCCACGATCTGCAGTCCGGAGTGCGGCAGCAGGGTGTGGATGTCCGCCACGCGGCCGGCAATCGAGTTTTCGATCGGGATCATGGCAAGGTCCGCATCGCCGCTGGACACCACTTCAAAGACGTCCTCGAAGCTGGCGCACGGAACGCTTTCCAGCTCGGGGAACATCTGCTTGCACGCGATATTGGAGTTGGCGCCGGGCTCACCCTGGTACGCAATCTTCTGGGCCATGATCCGTATGGTGTCACGCCCCGCGCCCAGCCTCCCAACTGGGTCGCGCCAACTGTCGTTTTGAGGCCTCAAAACGACAGTTAGCGCTACTTACTTGGGGGTGACGCGGAGCCAGACATATTCGTGCGGGGCCAGGGTGATGCCGTCCGCGAGGCTGTGCGCTGTATCCGTGAGAAGTTCGACGGCGGCAGCGGAGAACCCGGAGAACGTCACCGCCGGAAGCTGCTGCGGGCCGTCGCTGAAGTTGGCGAGGACGAGGACTGTGCGCCCGTAGCCGGGGCGCTGGTAGCCCAGGACTCCCGGGGCGTTGGTGTGGAAATCGATGAGGCGCGTGCCCGCCAGTTCCGGCGCTTCGGCGCGCACGGAAATCATCCGCCGGAGGCCGGCAAAGATGGCCCCTTCAGGAGTGGCGGGGTCGTTGCGGCGGGCGTACTGCTCCGCCGGATAGTGCGGTCGGTGCACCCAGCGGCTGTCCGACTCGTGGCCGTCCTCCATGGCGTACTGGTAGTCGTTCAGCTGCCCCACCTCGTCACCGAGGTACAGGAGCGGGACGCCCCCGGTGCTGAACGCGACCGAGTGGGCCAGCAGGATCCTGCCCACGGCCTGGTCCGGATCGTCCTCCAGCCCGCAGAGGGATGCCGTGGTCCCGGAGATGCGGCAGTCGCCGGTGCGCGGGTTGTCCTGGAACGGGACGCCCTGGGCAAAGCTGCCGGGGTGCCGGTTGACGTAGAAGGCGTTGAGGAACCGGCGGTGTTCAAAGCCGTTGATCCCCAGCTCTGCCGCGTCCTCGTCGGCGAACGTCCAGCCGATGTCGTCATGGCTGCGGACATAGTTCACCCAGGACGTGCCGTCGGCGATGTTGTGCCGCCGCTCCAGCGCCTGTGACAGCAGGGAAACGTTGCGGGTGGCCAGCGATTCCCAGATCAGCGCCATCTGCAGCGGGTTGTAGGAGAGCTGGCACTCGGCCGGATCGATGTAGAGCGCCACCTCGTCCGGGTGCACGATCGCCTCGGACTTGAACAGCAACGATGGCGCCGCGAGCCGGCACACGGAATTGAAGGCACGCAGCAGGAAGTGGGCTTCGGGGAGGTTTTCGCACGGTGTGCCCAGCTGTTTCCAGATGAAGGCCACCGCGTCCATGCGGAGGATGTCCACGCCCTGGTTGGCCAGGAACAGCATTTCGCCGGCCATGGCACGGAACACCGCCGGATTGGCGTAGTTGAGGTCCCATTGGTAGGTGTGGAACGTGGCCCATACCCACCGCCCGTCCGGTAGGGGGACAAAGGAGCCGGGGTGGTCGTCGGGAAAGATCTCGCGGACTGTCTGCTCGAAGGCGTCGGGCATGGTCCGGTCCGGATAGATCCAGAAGTAGTCGCTGTACTCGGGGTCTCCTTCTGCTGCCCTGCGGGCCCAGTGGTGCTCGTTGGAGGTGTGGTTGAAGATGAAGTCCACCACCAGGGAGATGCCGTTTTCGCGGAGCTCGGACGACAGGGCCCGCAGCTGTTCCATGGTTCCCAGCTTCGGGTTGACTTCCCGGTAGCTGGAGACGGCGTACCCGCCGTCGGAGAACGGTTCGGGGGCCAGGAACAGCGGCATCAGGTGCAGATAGGTGAGTCCCAGCTCCTTGAAGTACGGAATCCGGTCGCGGACGCCGTCGAGGCTGGCGGCGTACCTGTCCACGTAGCAGACACCGCCGAGCATCCGGTTGGACTGGAACCAGCTGCTGTCGCCCTCACGCTCGGCGTCCAGCGCCTTGAGGCCCGCCGGACGTTCCTGCCAGGAGCGGGCACACTGCAGGACCAGGGCGCCCAGCTGGTCCTGCCAGTCCGCGCGGGACCCGTACAGGGAACGGAACAGTCCGCACAGGTCGGGGAAGTGAACGTCCAGCCTTCGAACAAATTCCGGCCAGTCCGGATCCGCGCGCTGGATGCCGTCGTCGGCCTCCAGCACGCTCAGAACATGCTGCCTGGCAGCCTCATCCACATCGACGGTTTCACGCATGGAGCCAACCTATCAGCGGCAGCTGCCGCGGTCCCGGAACCAGCCCAAACCGGCCAAAACCGCCCCAATCGGCCGGGTCGCGTGACCCGCGCGTCAGCCCAGCGCCAGCCGCATGGACACCTGGTACCGGTCCGAACGGTACGTCGAGACCGCGTACTCGATGGGGGTTCCCGGTTCCTCGGTCCCGGTGAAGGACCGGCGCTTGAAGAGCAGGACGGGGGCGCCTGGTTCGATGTCCAGCAGCGCGGCCGTATCCTCCGACGCTGCGGCGGCCTCCACCGTCTGCTCCGCCTGCTGGACCGGGAACCCGGAAGCTCCCAACGCCCGGTAGAGGGAGCCTGTCAGGTCCGAGGAGAGCAGGTCAGGCAGCAGGCGCGGCGGCAGCCAGGACTCGTCCACGCTGACCGGCGCGCCGTTGGCCAGGCGGAGCCGCCGGACCAGGTAGGCAGGCTCGTCCGGAGCCAGCCCCAGGTGCTCGGCGGCAGCCGCCGGTGGCACGGCAGTGGATACGTTGATGACCCGGGTGCTGGGCTCAAAACCGGCCTGCCGCATGTCCTCGTTGAACGAGGCCAGATGCAGGGTGGACCGGACCAGCCCGTGCGACACGAAGGTGCCTTTGCCCTTGATGCGGACCAGTGCGCCGTCCTGGACCAGGTCCGAGATGGCGCGGCGGACCGTGATCCGCGAGACCCCGAACTGTTCCTCCAGTTGGCGCTCACCCAGCAGGGCATCGCCGGGCCGCAACGTGCTGGACACCAGGTCCTGGAGTTGCCTTCTGACCCAGACGTGTTTCAGTTCCCCTGCCGTATCCATGTGTCCTATTTTCCGGGAAGATCGAACAGGTGCGCGCCTGCTTCCACGCGCCCGCCGGCGAGCGGAGCTTCAATGGCGTCCGCCGCGGTGTCCAGGACCACCACGGGGCTGCACATGCTGAGGTTCCTCGAGCGGACCAGGGTGACGTCCACGGTGATCATGGGATCGCCGGCGCGGACCTGGTCGCCCTTCTGCGCGATCACGGTGAAGCCCTCACCCTTCAGGCCCACGGTGTCGATTCCGACGTGGACCAGGACGGCAGGCCCGGACGCATGCTGGACGATGTAGGCGTGCGGCATCACCTTAACCACCTTGCCGTCCAGCGGCGCGACGGCGGTGACCACACCGGCGTCGTCGTCCGGGATCACGGCGGCGCCGCCGCCTACCAGCCCCTTGGCGAACACCGGATCCGGCACCTCGCCCAGCGGAATGAGCCGGCCGGGCAGCGGCGAGGCGACGCCGATGGCCAGGGCCGGCGCTTCGGAGCCCAACTCGGAGGCCGTCTCGGGGGTGCTCACGTCAGGACTGCGTACTTCAGCCGTGCTCACATCAGGTCCTGGATGTCTTCGGCGAGGCTCTCGGCTTCCGGGCCAACAACAACCTGGACCACCGTGCCGGACATCATGACGCCGTGGGCGCCGGCAGCCTTCAGGGCGGCCTCGTCCACACGGGATGCGTCCACCACTTCAGTGCGCAGGCGCGTGATGCAGCCTTCGATCTCTTCGACGTTCCCGGCGCCGCCAAGGGCGGCGAGGATGATTTCTGCTTTGGACATGTCCACTCCCGGTGTTGGTATGCGGTGAAAGGCGGCGGTTCCTGAAGTCCAATTTGGAGCTTGAGGTTGACAACTGAGGCCGGTGCCCTTCACAGTGATGGTTGTCACTGGTTATAACCAGTTAGCTAGACTCTACTGAAACAAGCATCCCCGCACAAGCACCACCTCCTTCGAGACGAGGAACATCATGACCACGGAAAATCCCACAGCGGCCGCCCCCGCACCGGGCAAGGCCAAGGGCAACGGCAAGGCACTGCAGAACATGCAGCGCTTCGGCCGCAGCCTCATGCTCCCCATCGCGGCCCTCCCCGCTGCCGCACTTCTGCTCCGCCTGGGCCAGGACGACCTGCTGGGCAGGTTCGAATCCCTGACCACTGTTGCCCAGGTCATCGGCGCCGCCGGCGGTGCCCTGTTCGAGAACCTGCCGCTGCTCTTCGCCGTCGGCATTTCCTTCGGCTTCGCCAAGAAGGGCGACGGCTCCACGGCCCTCGCCGCCGTCGTCGGATACCTGGTCCTGACCAACGTCTTCAAGGTGATGGCGCCGCTGGTACTGGGCGCCGCTCCGGAGGGTGGCAAGGATCCGGTCATCAACTACGGCGTGCTGGCCGGTATCGTGATGGGCCTGACGACGGCGTTGCTCTGGCAGCGCTTCCACCGCACCACCCTGCCGGACTGGCTCGGGTTCTTCGCCGGCCGCCGGCTGGTGCCCATCCTGACGTCCTTCGCCGCGATTGTGATCGGCGTGCTCCTGGCCCTGATCTACCCGTACTTCAACACGGGCCTGACGGCCGTGGGCAACGCCGTGGCGGACAACACCGTGGTGGGCAGCGGCGTGTACGGCACCCTGAACCGGCTGCTGATTCCGCTGGGGCTGCACCACATCCTGAACTCCGTGGTGTGGTTCATTCTCGGTGACTACAACGGCGCCCACGGCGACCTGAACCGGTTCTTCGCCGGCGACCCCACCGCCGGCGTCTTTATGACCGGCTTCTTCCCCATCATGATGTTCGCCCTGCCCGCCGCCGCCCTGGCCATCTGGCAGGAAGCCAAGCCGTCGCAGCGGAAGATCGTGGGCGGCGTGATGCTCTCCACCGGCCTCACCGCGTTCCTCACCGGCATCACCGAACCGCTCGAATTCTCCTTTATGTTCGTGGCCTGGCCGCTGTACGTTGTGCACGCCTTCCTGACCGGAACGTCCATGATGCTGGTCAACTTCCTGGGCATCCATCACGGGTTCGGGTTCTCCGCCGGGGCCATCGACTACGTCCTGAACTTCGGCATCGCACAGAACCCGCTCTGGCTGATCCCCATCGGGCTGGTCTACGCCGCCATCTACTACGTGGTGTTCCGCTTTGTGATCCGCCGCTGGAACCTGCGCACCATGGGCCGCGAGGATGAAACCGACGAGAACGGCTCCATGGCCAAAGCCGATGCAAGCTGACCGGCCGGTGGACGTCGTAAACGAAGGCGCCGGCGGCGTGGTGGGGCTGCGGGGCCGCCTCGTCACCGGCGTCCCCGGCGATCCGGTGATCGACGACGGCACCGTGATGATGGCCGGCGGAACCATCCAGTGGTGCGGACCGACGTCGGACCTGCCGGAAACTTTCGACGCCGGGGTCCGGCAGGTGCCGCTCATCCTGCCCGGGCTGGTGGACGTGCACTGCCACGGCGCCGGAGGGGACACCTTCTCCGCGGACGCCGAGGGGGCCCGCCTGGCCGCCGCCCACCATGCCGCGGAAGGCTCGACGTCGGTCCTCGCCTCGCTCGTGTCGGCGCCGTCGCACGTGCTGCTGGAGCAGATCGCGGTGCTGCGGGAGCTGGTGGCGGACGGCACCCTGGCGGGCCTGCACCTGGAGGGGCCGTTCATCACCAAAAGCATGTGCGGTGCGCAGGACCCTGCCGCGATTATCGACGGCGATCCGGCGCTCCTTAAGCAGTGGTTGGAGACAGGACGCGGGACGGTGCGGTCACTGACCCTGGCGCCTGAGACCCCTCATTTTGCGGAGTTGGTGGCACTCTGCCGGGACTACGGCGTGGTGCCTTCGCTGGGCCACACCAATGCCACGGCGGCGCAGACCCGGGAAGTCCTGGCTGGCCTGCCTGGCGGGGCGGGCGCCGGTGCGGGTGACGCGGGCCCGTGGTCGGCCACGCACCTGTTCAACCGGATGCCTGCGTTGGGCCACCGGGCTGCGGGGCCGGTCGCGGTGATGCTGCAGGCCGCCGAGGAGTCACCCGGGCACATGGTGCTTGAGCTGATTGCCGACGGCGTGCACCTGGACCCGGAAATCGTCCGGATGGTCTTCAACCTCGTGGGGCCCCGCTCCATTGCGCTCATCACGGATGCGATGGCGGCGGCGGGTATGTCCGACGGGCACTACACGCTCGGCAGCCTGGACGTGCTGGTGCACGACCGGGTGGCGCGGCTGGCCCCGGCAACCGGAGCGGCCCACGCAGCGGAGGAGCCCGGCGCGATCGCTGGAGCCACGAGCTTCCTGCTGGAAAACGTGCGCCGCTGCGTCGAATGGGGGATCCCTCTCGCCGACGCTGTTACGGCGGCCTCGTCCACCCCGGCCCGGCTGATGGGGCTCGATAGCGGCCCTGCCAGGGTCGGCGCCATCGCCGCGGGTTACCGCGCGGACGTGCTGGTGGCCACCGAAGAACTTGAACTCGTGCAGGCCTACCGTGCCGGCACACCACAAACGCAGGAAAGGAATGACCGTGCAGATAGTTCTGTGTGAGTCCGTCGACCATGTAGGAGCCCGGGCGGCGGACATCATCGAGGCCAGGGTCCGGCAGGGGCCGGCGGTCCTGGGCCTGGCCACCGGCGGGTCGCCGAGTTCCACCTACCAGGAGCTCATCCGGCGGCACCGCGAGGAGCAGCTCAGCTTCGGCCAGGTCACCGGCTTTACGTTGGACGAATACGCGGGGCTGCCGAAGGAACACGAACAGTCGTACTACTCCACCATCCGGCGCGAGTTCGTCGACCATGTGGACCTGCCCCTGGAGCGGCTCTTCACCCCGCAGGGGGACGCCGCCGACCTGGTTGCCGAAGCAGAGCGCTACGACGCAGCGATCGCGACAGCCGGTGGAGTGGACATCCAGATCCTGGGCATCGGGGCCAACGGGCACATCGGGTTCAACGAGCCGACGTCGTCCCTTGCTTCGCGGACCAGGGTGAAGACCCTCGCGGGGGCGACGCGCACGGACAACGCCCGGTTCTTCCCTGACGGCGATGTCCCTAGGCTCTGCCTGACCCAGGGGCTGGGGACCATCCGCGAGGCGAAACTGGCAGTGCTGGTGGCCATGGGCGAGAACAAGGCGGCCGCCGTCCAGGCAATGGTGGAGGGTCCGGTCAGCGCCAACTGCCCGGCGTCCGTCCTGCAGCTTCACCGCCGGGCCGTGATCCTGCTGGATCCCGCGGCAGCGTCCAGGCTGTCCATGCTGGAGTACTACCGGGAGGCCCAGGAGTTCAACGACCAGCTCGGCCAGACCCCCACGAGGCCGTGGCTGCAGGAGCCGGCGCTCCAGCAGGGCTGAGCCCCTGTCCGGGCGTTCGGACGCAGGCGACCACCGCGGCGGGCCGGGGCATGACGTGCCCCGGCCCGCCGTCGTCGGGATTCAGCCCAGAAGCCAGGCCGCTCCCAGGAGCAGTGGGACGGCCAGTGCCGACGTGATGACGGCCGTTGACTGCGCGAGGTTTTGGCCCACGCCGTAACGGACCGCGTAGAGGACCACGTTCTGGCCGGTGGGAAGGATTGCGCACGCCGTGACAACGAACGTGCTGAAGTCGTCGAGGTGGAAGACAAATACGGCGAGGATCCAGGCCAGGGCGGGCTGGACGCCCGATTTCAGGATGACTGCCAGGAGTGTAGGGGCGCGGTCGCCTATTCCCTGGCGCGGTGAGAGGCCGTGGAGTGACATGCCAAAAATGATCAGCATCAGCGGGACGGTCAGCTGGGCCACGAGGGTCAGGGGATCCAAAGCCAGTGCGGGCAGTTTGATTTCGGCGGCGCTGACGATGATCCCGAGAATCGCCGCCACCGTTACGGGATTGCGGAAGGGTGTGGCGAGGATGCGCCACACGGACGCCTTTTTCCCTGCCGGGTCCGTGAGATCCAGGATGGTGAGCGCCACCGGGGTCAGGATGGCCAGCTGGAACAACATGATCGGCGTGACGAAAGTGGCGCTGCCGAGAACGTAGAGCGCCAGCGGAACGCCGAGGTTGGTGGAATTAACGATTCCCGTGGCCAGCGCTCCGATGGTGGTCCGCCGGACGCCCCACCGGCAGATTGACCCGGTGATGGCGAACAGGGCCATAACGGACACGGCGGTGATCAGTGCTATCAGCCCTGTCTGGCTGAGGACTTCGGAGATGTGGCGGGTCGCGATGATGGAGAACATCAGGCTCGGCAGCCCGACCATGAAGGTGAGCGTGGAGAGCACTTTGGTCCCGTGTGGTCCCAGTGCGTTGGTCCTCGCCAGGAGATAGCCGATGAGCAGGACCACGCCCACCACAAAGAATCCCTTTAAGACTCCGTCCAAAGCCGCTGTCCTCTCGTGGCGCTGCGTTCCCCGCGCAAGTCTTCCATGCGCGGGGAACCGTCGAGGATTGTTGCTTGGACGGGTGGTGAGCTAGCCGTTGATGGCTTGCGGGACGCCGAGGGCCTTCAGGCCTTCGACGCCGAACTCCAGGCCGTAGCCGGACTGCTTGGCTCCGCCGAAGGGGACTCGGGGGTCCACGGCGCCGTGCTTGTTGATCCAGACAGTGCCGGCTTCGAGGCGGGCGGCGACTTTGCGGGCTTCGGCGACGTTCGGGGACCAGACGGAGGCGCCGAGTCCGACGTCGAGCGCGTTCGCCATGCTGATGGCCTCGTCCACGGTGCTGTAGCGGATGATCGGCAGGGCGGGGCCGAACTGCTCCTCGGTGACCAGCGGGTTGTTGTTGTCGATGTCGGCCACGAGGGTCGCGGGGTAGAAGTGGCCGGGCTGGCCGGTGTCCGGGTCGCCGCCGAGGAGGATCCGGGCGCCGGAATCTCGGGCAGCGTCCACGAGGGAAGCGACGATGTCGTACTGTGCCCGGTTTTGCAGCGGACCGAGGACGTTGTTTTCGTCCAGGCCCACGCCCATCGGCATCGCCGCGGCGACCTTGGTGAGTTCCTCGCAGACGGCGTCGTAGATGTCGTCGTGGACGTAGAGGCGCTTGAGCGCGGCGCAGGTCTGGCCGGTGTTGATGAAGGCGCCCCAGAACAGGCCTTCGGCGATCGCGACAGGGTCGGCGTCGGGCAGGACGATGCCGGCGTCGTTGCCCCCGAGCTCCAGGGTGAGCCGCTTGATGGTGTCCGCCGAGGATTTGATGATGGCTTTGCCCGTGGCGGTGGAGCCGGTGAACATGACCTTGCCGATGGCGGGGTGTTCGGCGAGGCGTGCACCTACGTCGCGGCGGCCGGAAACGACGGTCAGGAGGCCTTCGGGGAGTTCCTCGTTGAGGACCTTGACAAGGGCAAGGACGGACAGCGGAGTGTATTCGGAGGGTTTGACGACGACGGCGTTGCCCATCCGGAGGGCCGGGGCGATCTGCCAGACGGTGATCATCATGGGCCAGTTCCACGGGCCAATGGCACCGACGACGCCGATGGGCCGGTAGTGCAGTTCGGCGTAGGTTTCGCCGTCGTCCACCACCGTTTCAGGTTCCAGCGGGGTGGCGGCGGTGGCCCGCAGCCAGGCAGCGCAGGCGCCCACCTCGAAGCGGGCGTTCGGGCCGTTGAGGGGTTTGCCCTGCTCGCGGGAGAGCAGCCGGGCGAGTTCCTCGGCGGAGCGTTCGACGGCGTCGGCTGCCTTGAGGAGCGCGGCGGACCGGGCGTCGTGGCCGAGGGCTGCCCAGGCCGGCTGCGCTGCCACGGCCGCCTTGACCGCCTGTTCGAGGTCTTCGATGGTGTGGACCGGGGCGTGGCCGACGACGGTGCCGGTGGCGGGGTCAAGGATGGTCCGGGTGTCGCCCGAGTCCGGGGTGATCGAGGCCAGCAGGGCGTCGTACGTTTCCATGGGTTACTCCACTTCGAGTAGGCAGTGCGCACCGGCCGGCGCGGCCTGGGGCTATGCCTCGAGTCTGCCCCGCCGCGTCCGGGGCGTCTTGTGTATCCGCGAACGGCGGTTGACCTGAGGCGAACAGTTGCGCCGGCAGGACCCTGTCAGGGGTGCGGACCGGTCCGCAGGAGCAGCACTTCGTGGACTTCCTCAAGGGACGCCGCAATGACGGCACGGTCCACTCCCGCCAGGTACTGGAGCACTAGGCCGTCAAGCGCCGCAAACAGCGTGCGGGCCACCACCTGCACGTTTTCGGTCACCCCGGAGGCCCGGAGTCCGTCGGCCAGGGCGTTCACATAGTTCTCATAGAGGCCCGTGACCGCTTCCGTCAGCTCGGGCCGCCGACGGGACTCGAGGATCATCTCGTATTGGAAGACCTGCAGTTCCGGCTCGGCCAGCAGCAGCTCCAGGAGTGACGCTGTGAAGGAATGACCCACGGCTGCCGCTTCCCGCAGATGGGAAGCGCTGATGGACTGGGCGGCCGCCCAGTCCAGGGCCGCAGCGATCAGTGCATCGCGGGAGCCGAAGTGGTGGGCCACCAGCGTGTTGTTTACGCCCGCGGCTTCCGCCACCGAGCGGTACGTCAGCCCTCGCAGCCCTTTGGCCGCCACCACGCCAATTGCGGCACGGAGCAGGGCTTCCTTGCCGGTCCCGTACTTGGACGGTGCGGCGGGAGCGGCTGACGTTTTCATATGCCGAGTCTAGCCAGTGCTTCCAGTTTCCTGGCAGCGCCTATTGACTTAAACTAAGCAATTGCTTAGATTCGTTTCCGGTAGTGATGCAGGTCACTGATTGCCGGTCCCGTGCCACTGCCTCATCTCAAAACTCCCACCGCCCGGCTCAGCCGCCGGCGCCCTCACCCCTGGAGCCAACGTGTCAGAAACCGCTGCTTTCACCACTTCCTCTGCCCTGGACCCGAACAAGAATGAACCTTTCGAACTCGGCCAGGTCCAATGGATCCGCCGCTTTGGCGAGGGCGGCCGTCCCGCCCTCGCCTGCGGATACTGGCACGTCACACCGGTGGAGGCGCCCGAGCCGTTCGACCTGCTGATTGACGCCGACGAGACGATTTCCATCGTCGAAGGGCATCTCCGCATCGAGGTGGAGGGCGGGGATACCTACGACCTCACTGCCGGGGGCGCAGCATCCTTCAACAAGGGCGCCCGCACCAGGTGGGAAGTCCTGGCGCCCACCGTCGAATTCTTTGTGTACTCCTAGGGGACAGCGATGGACGACGAACTGTACGACGTTGTGGTGGTCGGGGCCGGCTTTGCGGGACTCACCGCCGCCCGCGAGCTCAGCAGGCAGGGCCTGTCCGTCCGTATCGTGGAAGCCAGGGACCGCATCGGCGGACGCACGTGGCTGGACCACCGGCTTGGGCGCGACCTGGAAATCGGCGGCACCTGGGTGCACTGGACCCAGCCCTATGTCTGGGCCGAGCTGAAGCGCTACGGCCTGGACACCACACCGAGCCCCGAGCCGGAGCGCGCGTTCTGGTGGGCGGACGGCCGCCGCCACGAGGGCGGGCCGGATGAGTTGCTCGGGCTTATTGGCGGGGCCAACGGGCAGTTTGTCCAGGACGCCCGGAAGTATTTCCCGGCGCCTTTCAGCCCCCTGTCCCGCGAAGACTTCAAGGCAATCGACGACGTGTCCGTCCAGGACCGGATCCGCGAGCAGTTCCCTGCCGGCGCGCAGCGCGAGATCCTGGAATCCTTTTGGGCGCTGAACTTCAACGGTCCACTGGAGAATGCGGCGCTGACCCAGGCCCTCCGCTGGGTTGCCCTGACCAATGGCGACTGGGCCGTGAACTTCGAGGCCTGCGCCACCTACAAAATCGTGGGCGGCACGGCAGCCCTGGCGGCGGCGATCCTCACTGACTCAGGGGTCGGCGTCGAACATGGTTTCACGGTGCACCGCGTCCACGACGACGGCGCCTCGGTGAGCGTCCACAGCACCGGCGGGCGGAGCATCCGGGCGCGGACAGCCATTGTCACCGTGCCCCTGCATGCGATGCACGCGGTGAGCTTCGAGCCGCCCCTGTCCGCCGCCAAGAACGAAGGACTCAGCGGCGGCCAGGTGTCCAGGGGAGCCAAAGTCTGGATCAGGCTCAAGGGAGACGTCCCACCGTTCGTTGCCCTTGGCGGCGCCGACTGGCCGCTGAATTTCTTCCAGGCGGAATACGGGATCGACGGCGACACCATCGTCGTGGGATTCGGTCCGGACGCCGCAAACATCGACCTGGGGGACGCGGCTGCCGTCCAGGAGCAACTTGTGCGCCTTGTCCCGGACGCAGAAGTGGTGGGCGTCGCCGGCCACAACTGGGTGGACGATCCGCTGTCGGGTGAAACCTGGCCCATGCACGCCACCGGATTTCTGTCCCGGCATCTGCACGCCATGCAGGAGGCTCACGGCGCCGTGCTCTTCGCCGGATCAGACATCGCCAACGGCTGGGGCGGCTTCATTGACGGCGCCATCGAGAGCGGCATGGAGGCAGCCCTCAGTGCCGCCGCAATCCTGCGGGAACGTGACCCCCGGGCGGCGTAGCCCTTGCGTCACTGCACTCACGCACAACAACTGATCGCTCCAGGACAAGGCGAAGGCCGTGTCCGCTGCCATGCTGGATTCATCGGCGCCTGCCCTCCCGCGCAGCGCCCCCTCCCCAACGCTCATGACCGTTAAGAAGGATCCAATGAGTATTTCGAATTCCGAGTCCCGGACCACTGAAGCTGCTCCGCGCACGGAGCACTCCACCGCCCTCCGCGCCGGCAGCATCGGCGTGATGGGCATCCTGTTCTTTGTCCTGTCCGCCCAGGCGCCCCTCACCGGGATCGTCGGCGCTTCGCCCCTCGCGGCCGCACTCGGCAACGGCGCCGGTGCCCCGGGCGCGTACCTGATTGTCGGCATTGTCATTGTGATCTTCGCGGTGGGATTTGTTGCGATGAGCCGGAAGATCCAGGCCAATGGCGCTTTCTACGCCTATGTCACCGCCGCCTTCGGCCGCAGGGTCGGGGCCGGCGCGGCCTGGCTGGCGCTGCTGGCGTACAGCACCGTGCAGGCCGCCATGTACGGGCTGTACGGTGCAGCCTTCTCAGGCCTGCTGGCCTCGATCGGTGTCAGTATTCCCTGGTGGCTGCTTGCCCTCGTGACGATGGCCGGCGTCCAGGTGCTTGGTTCCCTGAACATCGAACTGGGCGCCCGGGTCCTGGCCCTGCTGGTGGGGCTGGAAGTCGCCGTCCTGCTGATGTTCGGCTTCACCGTCCTGTTCCGCGGCGGCGGTCCCGAAGGACTCAGCCTGGCCACGTCCTTCTCGCCCGAAGCCATCGCTTCCGGCGCCCCGGGTGTGGCCATCATGTTCGCGGTGGCCTCCATGTTCGGGTTCGAGTCCACGGCCATCTATTCCGCCGAGGCGAAGGACGCCCACAAGACGGTGGCCCGGGCAACGTATTTGTCCGTCGGCGTTATTGCCGTCTTTTTCTCCTTCATCTCCTGGATGCTGGTCAGCTACTACGGTCCGTCGCAGGTGATCGACGCCGCCGGCGCGGCACTGGAATCCGGTGACTCCACCGCCTTTGTGCTCACGCCGATGGTGGAACTGTTCGGGCCGTGGGCAGGAATCACCACCGGCATCCTGTTGGTCACGTCCCTGCTCGCCGGGATCATCGCCTTCCACAACGGCATCAACCGCTACCTCCATTCGCTGGCACTCCGCGGTTCCCTGCCTGCCGTCGTTGCCCGGACCAACCGGCACCGCGCACCCGCTGCGGCCGCCTGGATCCAGACCGCCACCGCCGTCGTACTGGTAGTCCCCTTCGCAGTGCTGGCGCTGGACCCGGTCCTGACCCTCTTCTCGTGGTTCAGCGGGCTCGCCGTCGCGGCACTCCTGGTGCTGTACATGCTCTGCTCCATCGCCGTCGTCGGCTTCTTCCGCCGGGAACGGGTCACCGGGCAGCTCTGGCAGACCCTCCTCGCGCCGGCGCTCGCCTCCGTCCTGCTGGCCTGGGTCCTGTACCTGGTGGTCAGCAACTTCACGTCGCTGATCGGAGGCAGCGCTGAGACCGCAGTTGCCCTGCTCGTGGCGGTGCCATTGGTGTTCGCTGCCGGTGTGCTGGTGGAGGGCCAGGTGGAGCGCCGACAGAAGACCGCAGCCCTCGGGCACATCAGCTAGCCCGCACAACACTGTGGCCCGGCACGGAATTCCGTGCCGGGCCATAGTTGTATGCCTGCCTGTCGTCAGGCGCCGCGGCGCCAGTCGCTGGGGGAGACGCCGAACGCGTCGCGGAAGGTGCGGCTGAAGTGCGCTGCGTCGAGGAACCCCCAGCGGGCGGCGACAGCGCCTACGGGCTTGCCGGCATGCAGCGGATCCCGCAGTTCGCGGCGTGCGCCTTCCAGCCGCTGGGACCGGATCCACGTGGCCACCGTGGTGCCCGACTCGTGGAAGACGTTGTGCAGGTGACGCGTTGAGATGAAGTGCGCCGCGGCAATGCTCGCCGGTGACAGGAGGGGATCCGACAGGTTGGCCTCGATGTATTCGCGCACCGACACGGCCAGGAGGGCCTGCGGTTTCATCCGGTCCGGGGCGATGTCCATTTCCGCGTGCAGCAGGGTGGACACCAGGTCCAGGGCGTTCGCTGCCAGCCGTGAGCCGCTGGGGCCGCTCAGGACCTCCAGGTTTTCGGACAGCTGCCGGATGAACTGCCCCACGATCCCGCTCAGGCCCGTGCTGCCGGCCATCCGCACTGCCGCCAGCTGGCCCACGTAATCGGTGGGCAGCGAGAGGGCGTCGCAGGGGAACATCACCACCATGATCCGCGCCGTTTCCTCGAACGCGAGCGTGTAGGGGCGGTTGGTGTCGTAGATGGCCAGGTCGCCGGGCCGCAGCAGGGCCTCGCGGTTGTCCTGGATCAGGAGCCCGGTGCCCTCCAGCTGGAGGTTGAGTTTGAAGTAGCGTTCGCTGGCCTGGGCAATTAGGGCAGGGGTGCGGTGGACCTCGTGGGAGGTGGCGGTGACTTCGACGACGGACATCCGGTCCAGCACCCGCGACCGCAGTTGCCCCCGGAAGCCGTCAACGTCGGCTGTCCGGGCGGCGAGCGGCACGAAGGACTCCGCCACAAGGTGTTTCCAGTGGTCAAACGTCAGCGCAACGCTGGATTTGAGGTTCTGGCTGGCGGGCTGGACTGCAGCTGGCATGGATGGTCCTGACGACGGATGGCCGCATAGCGTGGGTTCCCCGGGGCTGTGTCCTGGAACACAGTCCACTCAGGGTAGCGCCGGATGCCATCTTTTTTCAACAGCTGGCGAAAAAAAGACCTTTGGTTGCGGGGTTGCCGACCGTCTTGGGGCGGTTACTTGTTTTTGCCCCGGGCTGCCACGGCCCAGCGGTCCACGAGCGCGCCGTCGCTGGTCACGGCGACGTCGTCCACCAGGTTGATGGCCAGGCAGACGTGGTTGGGGACCACGCGCAGCCGGTCTCCGATGGACGGCAGGGTTCCGGTGTCTGGCCACTCGACGGTGGCGTGGTGCTCCGAGAGTGCGGTGATCCGTGCGTCCGGGTGGTCGATCAGCCGGCCGAAGCCGCTCGCCCAGGCGGGCCGGTCGCTGCCCAGGATCTTGCTGCCGGCGTCGATGATGAAGCGTGCCGGGGCGTCCGGGGGAGTCTGATGGTGGCTCACCACGGTGGCCGCAACCGTCAGCGCGATGTCCTCCACCGCGCAGCGGCCCAGCTCCAGCTGCTGGGCGTCGCCGAAGACGTACACGCCGGGACGCACTTCGGTGGCCTCGGATCCTTCGGTCAGAAGTGCCGTCGGGGTAGAGCCCCCGCTGCGGCGCGTCGAGTCGAATCCTGCCGCGGCAAGGGATTCGGCGGCCTTCCGCAGCGCCTGCTGCTCCTGCGCGGCGGCCTCTGCCGGCATCCCGGGGGCGTAGCTGTGGCCCGGGAAGGTGAAGACCCCGGCCACTTTCAGCCCGGCGTGTGCAGCCGCTTCGGCAACGGCCGCAGCCGCCTCCGGGCGGACGCCGCTGCGGTGGTGTCCGCTGTCGATTTCGACCAGCACGCTGATGCTCCCGGCCACCTGCCCGAGGCTGGATCCCAGCATGCTGGCCCCGGCCGCGGAGTCCACGCCGACAGCGATTCTTGCCGTTGACGCCAGGCGCTTGAGCCGTTCGGCTTTTTGCGGTGAAATCCAGAGCGGGTAGGCGATGAAGATGTCGCCGATGCCTGACTCGGCGAACACCTCGGCTTCGCCGATGGTTGCCACCGTCAGTCCGGCTGCTCCGGCGGCCATTTGCCGGGCGGCGATCTCGGTGATCTTGTGGGTCTTGGCATGGGGACGGAGGGCGAGGCCCTTCTCCCGGACGGCTGCTGCCATCCGCGAAATGTTCCGTTCGAGGACGTCGACGTCGATCATGATGTCCGGGGTGTCGATCTCGGCGGGGATGGTCATGGCTGCGGTTTTCCGCCGGCCAGCAGGGCGAGGTAGCCCTCAAGCTGGTCAGCCAGGCCGGGGTCGGCGTCGGGGCCGGCGGCCAGCGCTGCCCCGATCTGCGCGCCCAGCAGCATGTTCAGGAGCTGGCTGGCAAGGGTGGCATCGTCGACGGCGGCGCTGACGTCGCCGGCCTCCCGGGCCTCGGCGAGGAATTGCCGGATGGCAGCAAGCCATTCGTCCATGGACTGCCGGTGGATCTCGGCCTTCTGCGGGTCGTTGACCGCCTTCTGCCAGAACGGGATGACGATCCGCGCTTCGTTGATCCGCTCTTCGTCCAGGGGAAGCACCTCCAGGCAGAAGGCGCGCAGTGCCGGCAGCCCGGATTTGCCCTCGGTGACCTTGGCAACGCGCTGGTTCGTCCGGTTGAAGACGTGCCCGAACGCGAACTCCAGCAGGGTGTCCTTGGTGGGGAAGTAGGGCTTGAGGGCCCCGTTGGCGAACCCTGCTTCCAGCGCGATCTCGCGCATCGTGGCGCCCTCGATGCCAAGCCGGGCGATGATCCGCCATGTGGCATCCACCAGTTCCAGGCGCCGCTCGTTATGGTCAACTATCTTTGGCACCGCGGCGACTCCCCGGAAATATTTTCGCTCAAACTCTTGTGAGCCATCTTACGGACGCTTATTCTCTACAACTATAGAAAATAAAAATTCCGACCACCAACGATCCCGGACAAAGGCCATCCATGACGCTTGCAGCAGCTGACACAGTTACCCCGTTCCGCCTGGCATCAGGCGACGAAATCATCGAAGTCCAGGCCATCCTGCGCGCCGCCGGCCTTCTCGGGCCGGAGAAGCGGATCGCCTACCTGGGCCTGCTGGACCCCGCCCGCGGAAGTGCCGGCGTCGAATGTTCCGACGCCGGACGTCGCGCCGTCGGGAACGCCGACGGCGGTGCTGCCGCCGCCGTGGGGGACGCCGCCGTCGTGATTCCCGCCGAGGACCGCAGGTTCCGTATTTTCCTCCACGACATTGCGGGCGGTGCGCCCACGGACGTGGTGGTTTCCGTGACGCGGGGCGAGGTGGTGTCCGCCGTCGAACTGGATACTGCCGTCACGGGTGAGCTTCCCGTCCTCGAGGAGGAATTCGAGGTGGTGGAGTCGCTCCTGGCAACGGATGACCGCTGGCTTAAGGCGCTGGCAGACCGCGGGCTCGACGTCACCACGGTCCGCGTCGCCCCGCTCTCGGCCGGTGTCTTCGAATACCCGGAGGAAAAGGGCCGCCGGATCCTGCGCGGCCTGGCGTTCGTCCAGGACTTCCCGGAGGACAGCGCCTGGGCGCACCCCGTGGACGGCCTTGTGGCCTACGTGGACGTGGTCAGCAAGGAAGTCACCCGGGTCCTGGACCTCGGCGCCATGCCGGTACCCGCCGAACACGGCAACTACACGGACCCCGAACTGACCGGCCCGCTCCGCACCACGCAGAAGCCCATCAGCATCACCCAGCCGGAGGGCCCGAGCTTCACCGTCACCGGCGGCAATCACGTGGAGTGGGAGAAATGGAGCCTCGACGTCGGCTTCGACGTCCGCGAAGGGGTGGTCCTGCACAACATCGCGTTCCGGGACGGTGACCGGCTCAGGCCCATCATCAACCGGGCCTCCATTGCCGAAATGGTGGTGCCGTACGGCGACCCCTCGCCCATCCGGTCCTGGCAGAACTACTTCGACACCGGCGAATACCTCGTGGGCCAGTACGCCAACTCCCTGGAGCTCGGCTGCGACTGCCTCGGCGACATCACCTACCTCAGCCCCGTCATTTCCGACGCCTTCGGCAACCCGCGCGAGATCCGCAACGGCATCTGCATGCACGAGGAGGACTGGGGCATCCTGTCCAAGCACAGCGACCTCTGGACCGGCATCAACTACACCCGCCGCAACCGCCGCCTGGTGATCTCCTTCTTCACCACCATCGGCAACTACGACTACGGCTTCTACTGGTACCTCTACCTGGACGGCACCATCGAATTCGAAGCCAAGGCCACCGGTGTTGTGTTCACCAGCGCCTTCCCGGAGGGCGGCTCGGGCAACATCTCCCAGCTGGCTCCCGGCCTTGGCGCCCCGTTCCACCAGCACCTCTTCAGCGCCCGCCTGGACATGGCCGTCGACGGCTTCACCAACCGTGTCGAAGAGGAGGACGTTGTCCGTCAGCCCATGGGCGAGGGGAATGAACGCGGCAACGCCTTCTCCCGGAAGCGCACGGTGCTCACCCGGGAATCCGAAGCCGTCCGCGAGGCCGACGCCCGGGCCGGCCGGACCTGGATCATCTCCAACCCGGAGTCACGCAACCGCCTGGGTGAGCCGGTCGGCTACAAGCTCCACTCGCAGAACCAGCCCACGCTGCTGGCGGATCCGGATTCCTCCATCGCACGCCGCGCCGCGTTTGCCACCAAGGACGTCTGGGTCACCCGCTACGCCGATGACGAGCGCTACCCCACGGGCGACTTCGTGAACCAGCACCCCGGCGGGGCGGGACTGCCGGCGTACATTGCGCAGGACCGCGAGATCGACGGCCAGGACATCGTGCTCTGGCACACCTTTGGCCTGACGCACTTCCCGCGGGTGGAGGACTGGCCGATCATGCCCGTGGACACGGTGGGCTTCAAACTGCGCCCGGAGGGCTTCTTCGACCGCAGCCCGGTCCTGGACGTGCCCGCCAGCGCCGGCGGATCTAGCGCAGCGGGGGGTTGCCACGGCGACGCCGGCTCCGGCAGCTGCCACGGCTAGGACAATCCCATGACCTTGACGCGACGGGCCCGCCTTGGCGGGCCCGTCCTGCATCCGCGGTTATGCGCCGCGGTGGTGGCAAGTTCCAGTGCCGTGCATGTGTGGCTTGCAGTCCAAAACCACCACGGTGCGTTGCTGGGTGTCCTGATGCTGGCGCTCGCAGCTGTCTGTATGCCGTGCGCCCTGCACATCTGGCGGCACAGCCGGGTGGCTGCCCTGCGCAGGGTCATGGCTTGCGCCGTTTTCATGGCCGCCCTTCACGGCGTGCTGCTGCTCGGCGCAGGTTCCGGCGGCCACGCACATGCCGGTGCGCCGCCGTCGAACGTTGCACTCCAGAACATTGCGGGCACAACTTCCGCCGGCGGACTCCTGCTGGTCATCGCGCTGGAAATCACGACGGCGCTGCTCGCCGCGACGCTCGTGGCCCGCCTCCGTTCCGCCCGCCCCCACCCCAACTAGGTAGCGCTATCTGTCGTTTTGAGCGTCCAAAACGACAGATAGCGCTACCTAGTTGGGCAACCTCCCCGCGAAACATGCATTTAACATTCCTGCACGACGCCGGAAACGGTGATTTGGCTACTCTGGTTCAACAAGGTTTACTAGTAGCTAACACCGACCGGACAGGAACGTTTCGATGACGAGTGTCGCAACCCCTGCTGTATCCGTTTCACCCCTTACCGACAGAATTTCCCTGGCGGACATCGCCCGGGCCCACGACGTCCGCTTTATCCTTGCCACTTTCGTGGACATGACCGGCAAGCCCTGCGCCAAGCTCGTCCCCGTCGAGGCCGCCGACGAGCTCGAAGCCGGGGCCATGGGCTTCGCCGGCTACGCCGCGGGCCTCATCGGCCAGAAGCCGCAGGATGCGGACCTCATCGCCGTCCCCGATCTGGCCTCCTTCACCCCGGTCCCCTTCATCAGGGACGGCCTGGCCATCATCCACTGCGACCCGCACGTCAACGGCCAGCCCTGGCCCTACGCGCCGCGCGTCATCCTGAAAAACACTCTGGCCCGGCTCGCGGACCAGGGCATGCAGGCGAAAATCGGCGCCGAGGTTGAGTACTTCCTGGTCAACAAAAACGACGACGGGACGCTGAGTACAGCCGACGCTCGCGACGATTCACCCCGCCCCTGCTACGACGCCCGCGGCGTCACACGGATGTACGACCACCTCACCTCCATCTCCGAGGCGATGAACGGCCTGGGCTGGGGCAACTACGCCAACGACCACGAGGACGCCGCCGGCCAGTTCGAGCAGAACTTCAACTACGCAGACGCGCTGACCACCGCCGACCGGGTGGTCACGCTCCGCTACATCCTGAACATCCTGGCCGAGCAGCGCGGCATGACCGCCACGTTTATGCCCAAGCCGTTCACCGACCGGACCGGCACCGGCCTGCACTTCCACCTCTCCCTGTGGTCCGGCGCCGAGGCGCTGTTCCCGGGGGATGACAGTGGGGATGACGGCGGAGCGGACGACGGCGGCCGCGGACTTGGGCTGTCAGGGCTCGCTTATTCTTTCATCGCCGGCATCCTGGAGCACGCGCCTGCGTTGCAGGCCTTCCTGGCTCCGACGGTGAATTCGTACAAACGCTCGGGTGCCACCACGAGTTCATCCGGCGCCACCTGGTCGCCGCGGAAGGCGTCCTTCGGCGGGAACGACCGCACCCACATGATCCGCGTCCCGGACAACAAACGGATCGAACTGCGCTCAGGCGACGGCTCGGCCAACCCCTACCTGGCCATCGCCACGGCCATCTCGGCCGGGCTGGACGGCGTGGAAAAGGCCGCCGATCCCGGGCAGCCGTCCGGCCCAGGCGAATCCAGGCCCGATGCCCACCTGCTGCCGGCCACGCTGCTGCACGCCGTGGAAGCCCTGCGCCGCGACCCGGTGATCCTGGCCAGCCTCAGCGGCGACGCGGAAATCGGCAAGTACTACGCGGACGCCAAGGAAGAGGAATTCCTGAGCTGGCACAACCAGGTCAGCGACTGGGAAATCCGCACCTACCTGACATCAATCTGAGAACGCCGATCTGAGAACCCCTAGCAAGTAAAGGACACACCATGTGTGGAATTGCCGCGCTGCAGCTGCGCAACCCCCTGCTGCACCCCCAAATGGGCAGCCTCCTGTCCTCCATGATGTGCCAGATCGTGGACCGCGGCCCGGACTCCGCCGGCCTGGCCGTCTACAACACCCCCGGCCTGGTCTCGGAAGGAACCTCTACGCTGAGCCTGCTTGGCAAGGACCAGGGCCTGCCCGTGGCTGAGATTCAGCTCGCCATCGCCGGGATGCTCCCGTCCGACGCCGCCGCGGTGGTGCGGGTGGTGGGGGACACCACCCTGGTGAGCGCCGCCGTCGGCACCGATCTCCTGGTGAAAGTGGTCAGCGAAACCCTCCCCGCAGCCACCATCATCGGCCGCGGTGAGCACGTGGCAGTGATGAAGAGCGTTGGCCACCCGATGGAGATCGCCGCCGAGCACGGGCTGGAGGCCATGGCCGGAAGCCAGGGCCTGTCCCACACCCGGATGGCCACCGAGTCCGCGGTGACCGCGGGCGGTTCGCACCCGTTCTCCGTGGCCGATGACCTGTGCCTGGTGCACAACGGTTCGTTTTCCAACCACGCCACCATCCGGCGGAGCCTCTTGCGCGAAGGCGTGGTGTTCGACTCCGACAACGACACCGAGGTGGGCGCCCGCTACGTCGCCTCCCGCCTGCAGCAGGGCGACACCCTCGAAGAAGCCCTGGTGAACCTGGGCAAGGTTTTCGACGGTTTCTACACCTTGGTGGTCACCACCGCCGACAGCATGGCCGTGGTCCGGGACCCGATCGCGTGCAAGCCCGCCATCATCGCCGAAACGGACGACTACGTGGCCATGGCCTCCGAATACCGCGCCCTGGCAGCCCTGCCCGGCATCGAAAAAGCCCGCATCTTTGAACCGGAACCCGGAAAGGTCTACACATGGTCACTCTGACAGCCCCCGAAACCAGCACCGCATCAGCAGAGGAAGCCGCCGGCACGGAACAGAGTCTTGATTCTTTCAGCGTTGACCTGGCCGGCAGCCCCGTCCGCGACCTCAACCAGGCCCTCCACAACGCGGTTGACGGCCAGTCCTGGACCGTCACCAGCCCGGGCGGCAAGCACAGCCTCGCCGTCGGCATCAACGCTGACGTGACGGTGACCGTCGAAGGCCACGCCGGTTACTACGCCGCCGGGATGCACCAAAAAGGCGACGTGACCATCAACGGCAATGCCGGCGTCGGACTCGCCGAAAACATCATGTCCGGCCGGGTGCACGTAACGGGTGACGCGTCCCAGTCCGCGGCCGCCACCGGCCACGGCGGCCTGGTGGTCATCGACGGGAACGCCGGAGCACGCTGCGGCATCTCGATGAAGGGCGTGGACATCGTAGTGGGCGGCAACATCGGCCACATGTCGGCGTTTATGGCGCAGGCCGGCCGCCTGGTGGTCTGCGGCGACGCCGGCGAGGCCCTGGGCGACTCCATCTACGAGACCCGGCTCTACGTCAAAGGAACCGTGGCGTCGCTCGGCGCTGACTGCATCGAGAAGCCCCTGAAGGCCGAACACCTGGCCGAACTCGGGGACCTGCTGGCCGCCGCCGGCCGCATCGACGACCCCGCCGACTTCAAGCGCTACGGCTCAGCCCGGAACCTTTACCACTTCCACGTCGACAACTCGACGTCGTACTAGGAGCCTCCCATGACCATCACCTCCGAACCTCTCACCACCCAGGGCGCCGCTCCCCGGAACATCGCTGAGCCTGACATCGCCGCGCTCGGCCTGCGCGAGTCCGCCACGTTCGACCGGGCCACCATCGCGGACATCCAGCGTGCCGCCGCCACCGGCGTCTACGACATCCGCGGCTGGGGCGCCAAGCGCCAGCTCCCGCACTTCGACGACCTGCTCTTCCTCGGCGCCTCGATGTCCCGCTACCCGCTGGAGGGCTACCGCGAAAAGTGCGATACCGACGTCGTCCTTGGCGACCGGCACGCCTCGCGGCCGCTGCACCTGCAGACCCCGGTGACCATCGCCGGGATGAGCTTCGGCGCTCTGTCCGCCAACGCGAAAGAGGCGCTGGGCCGCGGCGCCTCCGAGGTGGGGACCTCCACCACCACGGGCGACGGCGGCATGACGCCTGAGGAGCGTGGCCAGTCCAAGCACCTCGTCTACCAGTACCTCCCGTCCCGGTACGGCATGAACCCGGACGACCTGCGTAAGGCCGACGCCATCGAGATCGTGCTCGGCCAGGGCGCCAAGCCCGGCGGCGGCGGCATGCTGCTGGGGCAGAAAATCACCGAACGGGTGGCCGGAATGCGCACCCTGCCGGTCGGGATTGACCAGCGCTCCGCCAGCCGGCACCCGGACTGGACCGGCCCGGACGACCTCGAAATCAAGATCGGCGAACTGCGTGAAATCACCGACTGGAAGACCCCCATCTACGTCAAGATCGGCGCCTCCCGGCCGTACTACGACACCGCCCTCGCCGTGAAGTCGGGCGCGGACGTGGTGGTGGTGGATGGCATGCAGGGCGGCACCGCCGCGACGCAGCAGGTGTTCATCGAAAACGTCGGCATCCCCACCCTCGCCGCCATCCCGCAGGCCGTCCAGGCACTCCAGGAGCTCGGCGTCCACCGCAAGGTCCAGCTCATCGTCTCCGGCGGCATCCGCACCGGCGCCGACGTCGCCAAGGCCATGGCACTCGGAGCGGACGCCGTCGCCATCGGCACCGCGGCGCTGATCGCCCTGGGGGACAACGACCCCCGCTACGCCGCCGAATACGCCGCATTGGGTTCCGCCGCCGGCTTCTACGACGACTTCCAGGACGGCCGCGACCCCGCCGGCATCACCACCCAGGACCCGGAGCTCGCCTCCCGGCTGGACCCCGTAGCCGCCGGCAAGCGCCTCGCCAACTACCTGCGGGTGCTGACCATGGAAGCGCAGACCATCGCCCGGGCCTGCGGAAAATCGCACCTGCACAACCTCGAACCCGAGGACCTCGTGGCGCTGACCATCGAGGCGTCGGCGATGGCCCGCGTCCCGCTGGCGGGCACCAGCTGGATCCCCGGCGTCAAGTAGCGCCGGAACAGGAAGCTGCCATGACTGACTTCTCCGACTACGTGGTGGTAGGCGCCGGCCTGGCCGGCGCCGCCACGGCGTGGCAGCTCGCCGCCCGCGGCCACCAGGTCACCATCCTGGAACGCAACGTCCCGGCCAGCCACGACGCCAGCTCGCACGGGTCCGCGCGGATCTTCCGCTACGCGTACCCGGACCCCTTTTATACGCACGCGGTCCAGGAGTCCAAAGGATTGTGGGATGTCCTGGCGCTGAACAGCGGCTCCGAGCTGATCACTCCTGCGGGGGCAGCTGACTTCGGCTCCGAACGAAATCCGCGGCTGCTCGCCGGAGTGCTGGCAGGGGCGGGGATCGGACACGAGCTGCTGAGCGCGTCCGAGGCCACGGCGCGCTGGCCGCAGATCGCCTTCGACACGGAGGTGCTCTGGCATCCGGACGCGGGAGTGATCGATGCCGAAACAGCCGTCAAGGCCATGGTGGAGCAGGCGGTCAGGCACGGCGCGCGGCTGGTGACGGGATGGCCGCTGCAACGGGTGGACAAGACCTCTGCCGGCTACCGGCTTCGCTCGGCTGCCGGGGAAACGGTCGACGCCGGCAACGTGGTCATCAGCGCGGGCGGCTGGCTGCCCGGGCTGCTGGGGGAGCTGTCCCTTCCGTCGGGCTTCCTTGCCGGGCTCCCGGAAATCACGGTGCGGCAGGAGCAGGCGTTCCACTTCCGCTATAAGGATCCCGACGGCGCCGCTGTTCCAGGCGGTTTCTGGCCGACGTTCATCCATAAACGTGAAGACATCCAGGTCTACGGCCTGCCGGGTGGCCGCGACGCCGGTTTTGCCGGGCAGAAGGTGGCCGAGTACAACGGCGGCCGCTTCCTCCCCAGCGCCGCAGCGCAGACCGGTGAAGTGGACCCCGCCAACCGGAGCCGGGTGGTGGATTACGTCCGCCGCTTCTTGCCGGGCCTGGACCCCGAGCCGTACGCCGAGACCACGTGCTTGTTCACCAATACGCCCAACGAAGACTTCATCATTGACCGCGTGCACAACCTCACCATCCTCTCACCGTGTTCCGGCCACGGCGCGAAGTTCGCACCGCTGATCGGCCGGTGGGCGGCGGACCTGGCCACCGGAGCGGCCAACGTGCCGCTGCGTTACCGGACCGCGACGCATGCGGTCAGCGGCCGCTGACCATATGCCCTTTACTGCATTCATCTCGAGAAACGGACTCCCGTGACTGCCCACACTTCTTCCGCCGTCCTGCCAACCCAGCCGGAGGCACCGCAGCTGGCCGCTGCGCATCCGTCAGTACCGCAGCCGATCCCGGCTGAGCCGCCCGCCGCCACGGTGAGCGGCCTGCTCAGGGACATTGCCGACGTCGGCCGCGACAGGACCCGGGGAGGCTACTCGCGGCCGGTGTTCTCCAGTGCCGAGACGGAGCTGCGGAGCTGGTTCATTGCCGAGGCGAGGCGCCGCGGGCTGGACGTTTACACCGACCAGAACGGCATCATCTGGGCGTGGTGGGATACCGCGACAGGTACGCGGCGGAACGCCGTGGTCACCGGCAGCCATCTCGACTCTGTCCCCGGCGGCGGTGAGTACGACGGGCCGCTGGGAGTCGCCTCGGCGCTGGTCGCCGTCGACCTCCTCAAAGCGCGTGGCCTCCGTCCGCGCCGCCCGCTGGCCATCGCCGTGTTCCCCGAGGAAGAAGGGTCGCGGTTTGGCGTGCCCTGCCTGGGATCCCGCCTGCTGACCGGCGAACTCGACCCGGACAAGGCCCGCCGGCTCAAGGATCCCGACGGGAACACCTACGCGGACGTGGCCGCCGCCAACGGACAGGACCCTCGGCTGATCGGCGCCGACTACAAGGCGCTCCAGCAGCTGGGCGTATTTGTGGAGCTGCACGTGGAGCAGGGGAGGGGCCTGATCGACCTGAACCAACCGGTCGCCATCGGGTCATCGATCCTGGGCCACGGCCGGTGGAAACTGACGCTCACCGGTGAGGGCAACCACGCGGGCACCACGCTCATGAAGGACCGGAAGGACCCCATGATCGCCGCCGCCAAGGTCATGGTGGGCATCCGCGACACAGCGCGGAAGTACCGTGATGCACGGGCCACCGTGGGGCGGATCCATCCCGTCCCCGGCGGAACCAACGTGATCGCCTCCCGCGTGGACCTGTGGATCGACGTGCGGCACCCGGACGATTCCGTCACCGCGGCGCTGGTGGAAGCCATCGGGCTCAACGCCCAGGTCATGGCGGCCGAGGAAGGCTGCACCTCCAGCCTCAGCATGGAGTCCCGCAGCCCGACGGTGCGCTTTGATGCCGGGCTGCGGGACCGGCTGCAGGAGCTGCTGCCGGCCGCGCCTGTGCTGGACACCGGGGCAGGGCACGACGCCGGTGTGCTGGGTTCGCAGATCCCCACGGCAATGCTGTTCATCCGCAACCCCACGGGCGTTTCGCATTCGCCGGACGAGCTGGTGGAGGACTGGGACGCCGAGGCCGGCGCCGTTGCGCTCGCGGACTCACTGGCAGGGCTGCTGGGCGAGGCGCGCGGCATCGGATAGGCGCGGCTTTCTTTCCGCTGGCCTCAGCGGCCGCCTGCCCCCCGCCAGCTCAGTTCCGGACGCGATACGTCATCAGCACGCAGCCGCCGTCGATGGCGCGTGATTCCGTCAGTTCGAGGGCTAACCGGCGTGTCTGGGGCCTGAAGAACGGAACGCCGGAGCCCAGCAAAACCGGGTGAACGTTGAGGCTGACCACATCGATGGCGCCGGCTTCGAAGAGCGACGCCGCGAGCTCACCGCCGCCCATCAGGAAGATTCCCTTTCCGGGCTGCTGCTTCAGCCGGTTCACGAACCCGCCGGCGTCAGAGGAGACAAGCTCGACTCCTTCCGGCGCCTCGGTCAGCGTGCGGGAGAAAGGTAGGTGGCAACAGCCGGAATGCCGCTGCCCTCGTTGCCTGCGGAACCCGGCTCATCGCCAATGTCCTGCCCCGCCGCGAACTCCCAGGTTTTCCGGCCCATCAGGACGGTATCCACGGTGGACCAGTATTGGCCCATGAGTTCTTCCACGTCGGGGCTGAAATAGAGCCAGTCGAAGGAGCCGTCGGTGCCGGCGATGTACCCGTCGACGCTGCACGCGGCGCTGTAGGTCAAGGTACGCATCGAAAGTTCCTTTCACCCCCATGCCCGATAAAAACACTAGGCATTGTGCTGCCCTTTGGCTATGGTTGCGCCGACCCTGCGGCGCGCGGCCGCAGGCAACGCACCGCCGCACCCGGGGAGCTCAACCTAAGATGGCTCCTATGACCAATCACGTCCCGGAGGAAACCGGCGCCGCGACAACCGCCGCCGGAAGCGCCGCCGTCGTCTATCCCGGCACCGATCCGGGCACAGCGGATCCGGGCGCAGGCGCCGCTGCGGACCACGGCGCCGTCTCAGGAAAACTGGAGCAGGTCATCGCCACGCAAGTCCGGCACTACCGCACCGCCAATGGCCTGTCCTCGGCGGAGCTCGCTGCCCGGACGGGCCTGTCCAAGGCCATGATCTCGCGGATCGAAACGGCAACCACCTCCTGCTCGCTGACCACGCTCCAGCGGCTGGCCGACGGCCTCAAGATTCCCGTGACCGCACTCTTCCGCGGCGCCGACACGGACCGGGACGCCACGTTCACCAAAAGCGGCCAGGGCAGCCTGACGGTCCGCAGCGGCACGCAGCACGGCCACGAGTACCGCGTCCTGGGCACGCTCAAGGGCCGGACCGACGCGCTGGAGCCCACGCTTGTCACGCTCACCGACGCCTCAGATGTTTTTCCGCTGTTCCAGCATCCGGGCACGGAGTTCATCTACATGCTGGCGGGGAAGATGGTTTACGGGCACGGCGCCTACGAGTACTCCATGGAAGCTGGCGACTCCCTCCTGCTGGATGGCGAGGGTCCGCACGGGCCGCTGGAGCTGCTGGACCTGCCCATCAAGTTTTTGGCCATCTCCGCCAAGTAACTGGGCTCGCTATCCTGCCCAGGCTGACCCTTCCCGCAAATCCGGCATCAGATCGAGCGTCAGATCCGGCGATTCCCTATCGCCAAAGTGCGCTGGAGAGACGTGTGAAACTGGCGTGCCCGTGACCGAAACGTCGATTTAACCAGCCGGAAACCCACCGCGGAACTGCCGCCATACAGTTGGAACCAGACGGCAATAGCTGCCCTCCGATGAACGTGGTACTGATTCCGCGTCCCTCCTCCGGAGCGGCTCTGACCGGCAATTTCCGTTCTCTCTTCGCATCACGAAAGGGGTTTCCCATGGATTCGGGAAATGTCGCTTGGATTCTGGCCAGCTCTGCGCTGGTCTGTATGATGATCCCCGCCCTGGCCCTGTTTTACGGGGGCATGGTGGGGTCTCGTCGCATTCTCAACATGATGATGATGTGCTTTGGCGGCGCGAGCCTGGTGGCAGTGCTCTGGGCGCTGTTTGGCTACTCGATGGCTTTCGGAAATTCCGTGGGCGGCCTGGGACTCATTGGGGACATTACGGAGTTCCCTGGTATGGGGCAGTTGCTCGCCGCAGATGAGGCAGCGTCCATTCCGGTGATTCTCTTTGCAGCATTCCAACTGTTCTTCGCCTGTGTCACCACGGCCCTGGTTGCGGGAGCGGCAGCCGGACGTATGAAGTTCGGCGCCTGGATGCTGTTTGCCGGAATCTGGGCAACCATCGTCTACTTCCCCATCGCGCACTGGGTGTTCGCCTTCTCTTCGGCCGACGGCAGCGTTACCGGCGGCTGGATCGCGAGCGGCATCAAGGCAATCGACTTCGCCGGTGGAACCGCAGTGCACATGAACGCCGGCGCCGCGGCTCTCGCCCTGGCCCTGGTCCTGGGCAAGAGTTCCGGCTGGCCCAAGATGGAGCACACCAAGCCGCACAGCCGTCCGCTGGTGCTCGTTGGTGCTGGACTGCTCTGGGTGGGCTGGTTCGGCTTCAATGCAGGCTCGGCACTCTCCGCCGGGCAGTCCGCCTCCGTTGTTTTCCTGAACACAGCAGTGGCAGCTTCTGCCGGGCTCCTCGCCTGGGCCCTGGTTGAGCGTCTCCGCCATGGGGCGGCCACCAGCATGGGCGCAGCGTCCGGCCTGATCTCAGCCCTCGTTGCCATCACACCGGCCTGTGGTGCGGTCAGCCCGCTCGGCGCACTGGCCATCGGTGCCATCGCCGGAGCCGTCTGCTCCCTCGCCATCGAACTGAAGTTCCGCCTTGGCTACGACGATTCACTCGACGTCGTCGGCGTCCACCTCGTGGGTGGCATCCTCGGAACCCTGCTGATCGGCCTGTTCGCCACCGATGCAGCTCCGAACGGAGTGAGCGGCCTCTTCTATGGCGGCGGCGTTGACCTGCTCGGGGTCCAGGCTCTGGCCACTGTCACGGTCCTGGTGTACTCGTTCGGGGTCACCTGGATCCTGGCTAAGATTCTCGACCGGATCATTGGCCTGCGCATCAAGCCTGAAGACGAACTCCGCGGCATCGACATCGCAGCCCACTCGGAGCTTGCCTACCTCACCGACGAAGACCCGGTGGAGCTCGGTTCGCCGCAGCGGGCCTGATCTTCAAGGATGGCTCCAGCGGGACCTGATATCCAGCAGGCCCCCAATCCAACAGCCGTGAAATTCCCTGAATGAAGCCCGGGTGGTGCCTTCTGGCACCGTCCGGTGCACGAGTCCGGCGCAGGGCCGAACAGCGGACCGGTGTCAGCATCAGCTGGCTTATAGTTCCGCAGTTCGGCCCTTTGTCGTGCCAGGCGTCGGGCTGGGGCGAGGGCGACGTGCGTGCCAGGGTGACCTACGTGCGCTGGGGCGTGCTGTTTCCGTGTCAGACGTTGGTGCAGACCAGGTTTCCGTCGCGGACTTCCAGTACGGCGGCCCGGACATGGCTGAGATGGGTTTTGGGGTCTGCCGCCATGCCGTCGATGTCAGCGCCGTTCCAGTGCGGATGCGTGAAGTAGACGATCAGGGCGCGCTCTTTGCCATCGACCGATACTTCCAGCGGCACGACGTCCGCGTGCCGGCCAACTACCGGACCGCCGTCGGCCGTTTCAGGAGCTGTCAGGATGAGGCCGTCAAGGTATTCCTGCCGCGTCCAGCCGCCGGCGGCGTCCTCCGACCGGTAGATGGCCTGGCCCCGCCACTCGTCCACGATCATCCAGAACTGGCCTCCAAGTTTGAAGACTTTGGGCCCTTCGTGGGGCCGTCCGGGAATGGTGAGACCTTCAAGAACCCACGACTTTGGATCGGCCGGAGCGTCGCTGACTGCGCCGTAAGTGTTGGATCCGCGGGCCTCGTCCTTGTACCAGAGCCGGTATCGGCCGTCGCGGCACCGGGCCACCGCCGCGTCGATGACGCGCGGGGAGTCCAGGTCGATGGCACCGAGGTACTCCCAGGTGACGAGGTCCCGGCTGGCGAGCTGGACGATGGAGGCGTTGCCGGTCCAGTCGGTCCGGACCCCGCCCAGAACTGTCAGGTACATGATCCACTGGTCGCCGATCCTGACGACGTCGGGCGCCCAGAGCGTGGCGGGCAGTTCAGTTTCCGGCGGGACCAGTCCGTCCAGGGTGCCCTGGTAGGCCCAGGTGAGTCCGCCGTCGGAAGAGCGGGCCACCCCGATGGCCGTGCCGTGTACCCACTCGACCCCGGTCAGACCGGGTTTCGTGGCGCGGCGCTGGGTGTAGAAGAGAACCCACTCGCCGGTCAGGTGGTCCGAAACCAGGATGGGGTCGGTGGGGCCGTCCCAGGCAGGATCCCGGTAGGGGGTTTTGAAGGCGTTTGGGCTGAGCTGGACGACGCCGGATGCTGCCCTTTCACGGGCTGAACCAGGGGCGGAACCCGTGGCAGGGGATTGCGGGTGCATGGGAAATCTCCAGGAGAATGGGGCGTCAGATTTCCGTACAGCATATGCGGGAAAGTGCTTTCCCGCAGCTGGGGTCTTCTGCCACCAACGCGTCTTCTATCTGGGCGTCATCGGCTGGCGGGGCGTCGGGCATGGCCGCACCCAGGATCCTAGCGCTTGAGCTCTTCCAGGATCTTGAGCCCGTCCAGGACTTGCGCCGGCCAGTGGGGTGGTTCCCAGTCGTGGTGTTCGCTTTGGTACCGGCGGCCGGTGGGTGAGGTCCAGCCGGGTGGTTTGTCTGTGCTGGCATCGCTGGGTGTCCAGGCTGTGGTGTGCTTCAAACGGTGGTGTTTGCGGCACGCTGACCCGAGATTGGATATACCGGTGGTGCCGCCGTCGGCCCAGGCGAGGATGTGGTCGGTTTCGTTGTCCAGGGACTGGTTGTTGCAGCCGGGGAACGAACATTTCCCGTCCCGGAGTCTGAGCCATTGCCGCATCGCCGATGGGATCCGGTAGCTGGCCCGTCCGATTTCCAGCGGTGCTCCATCCCGCGGATCAATCAGGACCCGGCGGAATGAGGATGCCCCGTCGGCCACGAGTTTGCGGGCCATGGAGGCGGGGATGGGGCCGTAGCCGTCGAGGTCGGCGGGTTCGTCGGTGAGGCCCATCAGGGCGAAGACCGGTACGGTCACGAGGACCTGCGCCGCCGGGGTGGGCACCGGGCCCGAATCGACCCCGCCAGGGGTCGGAACCAGGCCGGCTACGGCATCATCGATCCCGTCAGTGACCGGAACGCCGCCAGGCACGCCATCATTGCTGGTGCTGGTGCTGGTGCTGGTGCTGGTGCTGCCGGCCGTTGTGTCTGTTTTGCCGGCGGCTGGGTCTGTGCTGCCGTCCACCGGGTTGTTGGTGGTGAAGCTGGCGCTGAGGAGTAGTTTGGCGGCGACGTCTGCCCGGAGCTGGGTGAGTGTCCTGCCCTCGGTGCGGCTTTGGAGGGCCCGGGCGGTGGCGGTGATGCCGTTCCAGATTCCGGCGGCCTGGTCCGCGGGGAGGTAGGCGGAGAGCCAGGCCATGCCGTCGCGGTCCGGGGCGTACTCCAGCCGCCGGTCCAGGAAACTTTTGGCGTGGCGTTTTTCGATGCTGACCGGGTGGTGCCGTTCCCGCCACGTCCGCGCCTTGTGCCGGAACCGCGACGGGACCATGTCTCCGGCCGGGCAGCTTCGGGCGGGGTTGGGTGCTTCCGGGTCCAGGAAATGGGCTTCCAACGCTGCGGCCCCGGCTGGGTCCAGGCTGGCCGCCTCATCGACCATGACCCTCGCATGCTGCCACGACACCAACCCCTGCTCCAAAGCGGCCTGGGTCAGCGGCAGGGTGGTGGTCAGTTCGTGGGATTGGGCCAGCAGGGCGGAAGCCGAGCGTTCGCTGACCGTCAGGGCACACGCGACCTCGGCGACAACGCCCATTTCCCGGGCCATGCGCTGATGCGGCTGCTCATCCGGTGGGGACATGGCCCGGGTTGCCTCGGCGAACCCGGCGGTGAAGCGTACTTTCCTGGCGGCCAGCATGGCCTCCATCCGGGCAGTCTCTTCAAGACCCTCCAGGCACGCATCCGCCCGGTCACGCAGCGGGTCCGGGCCGGTGGACCCGGAGCGGCCCTCGCTGCGTTCCGCCAACACCGCAAGCGCAGCGACGGAAGCCATCATGGCCTCCATTGAATCCACTGCTGCGGCGTTTCCCATACCCCCATCATCCTGCGAGGCACCGACAAAAACACCGAAGCAAATGCCCTATGTGGATAACCTCCAGCCCCTCCCCAATGCCACTTCCTGGAGGGTTTTCGGCTGCCAAGCGGGAGGGCCCCAAGTGTACGTTCGCGCAGCCTTTGTCGCGGCCGGAGGGCCCCAAGTGTACGTTCGCGCTCAGGCGGTGGGCGCGCTTAGTCCTTGAACAGGCCCGCCAGGTCCTCCGCTGTGATCGAACCGCTGGACAGCGCATCGCCTTCCATCACGTCCGCGAACAGCTGCGACTTCCGCGCCTTCAAAGCCATGACCTTTTCCTCGATCGTGTCCTTGGCCACCAGCCGGTACACCATCACGTTCCGGGCCTGCCCGATCCGGTGGGTACGGTCCACGGCCTGCGCTTCCGAAGCGGGGTTCCACCAGGGATCCAGCAGGAACACGTAGTCGGCCTCGGTCAGGTTGAGCCCAAATCCGCCGGCCTTCAGCGAAATCAGGAACACGGGCGCCGTGCCGTTCTTGAATTCATTAACGACGTCGGTACGGTTCCGGGTGCCGCCGTCGAGATAGCAGAACTCGATCTTCTCCTCCACCAGCCGCTCCCGGACCTTGCCCAGGAACCCGGTGAACTGGCTGAAAATCAGCGCCCGGTGGCCCTCGGCAACGAGGTCCTCCAGCTGCTCGAACAGCACATCCAACTTCGAAGACCGGACCCCGGACAGTGACGGATCCACCAGCGAGGCGTCCAGGCTGAGCTGCCGCAGCAGGGTCAGCGACTGGAAGATAGTGAACCGGTTCTTGTTCACGTCCTCGATCAGGCCCAGGATCTTCTGCCGCTCGCGCTGCAGGTGGGTCTGGTAGACCTTCTGGTGCCGCGGGTTCAGCACCACTTCCAGGATCTGTTCCTGCTTGGGCGGCAGGTCCTGGATGACCTGGTCCTTGGTGCGGCGCATCATCAGCGGCCGGACGCGACGGCGGAGCTTGTCCAGCTGCCCCTTGTCGCCGTTCTTTTCCACAGGCTTCTGGTAGTACTCGACGAAACGTTTGGGGCTGGAGAACAGGCCCGGCGCAACGATGGACGTCAGCGCCCAGAATTCCATGAGGTTGTTCTCCAGCGGGGTGCCGGTGATGGCCAGCTTGAAAATCGCGGGCAGTTTCCGGGCGCACTGGTAGGCCTTGGACTGGTGGTTCTTCACGAACTGGGCCTCATCGAGCACCAGCCCCGCCCAGGTCTTGGAAGCGTAGGAGTCGTAATCGATCCGGAACAGGGCGTAGGAGGTGATCACGATGTCCGCGCCACCCAGTTCAACGGCCGCATCCTGGCCGTTCTTCGCGAAGGTTTCACTGACGGTCCGGACCGTCAGACCGGGGGCGAAGCGCGCTGCCTCCGCCGCCCAGTTGCCCACGACACTGGTGGGGGCCACCACCAAAAAGGGAGTGCCGCCGTCGGGCGCGGGGGTTCCGGAGGGCGCCGGAACTCCGGTGCCAACAGAAGAACCGTCAGCGGGCGAGCCGTCCGCAGAGATAGGCCCGAGTTCCTTGGCGGCACACATGAGCGCGAGAGCCTGCACGGTTTTGCCCAGGCCCATGTCGTCCGCGAGGACCCCGCCCAGGCTGTGTTTGTACAGGAAGCTGAGCCAGTTGAAGCCCTCCAGCTGGTACGGCCGCAGCTCGGCATTGAGGGTGGAAGGCAGCGGCAGCCCATCGATCCCGCCTTCGAGCAAGCCGCCCACCGCGGAGCGCCAGGCCGCGGCCTGCTGGTCCACGATGCCCAGGTGCGCGAGTTCGTCCCAGAGCCCGGCCTGGAAGCGGCTGATCTGCAGCGGCGCGTCCTTGTTGTCCTGCAGCGACCGGGCTTCCTCGATCAGGGCGCGCAGCTGGTGCAGCTCCGGAAGGTCCAGCGAGAAGTAGGCGCCGCTGGGCAGCAGCATCTTGGTCTGGCCCGCAGCCAGCGCGGAAAACACGGCCGCGAACGAGACAGGCTGGCCCTCAAGCGAAATCTGGATGCCAAGGTCGAACCAGTCGCGCTGCTCCGTGGCCTTGGTGGAGATGGAAACCACCGGCGCTTCCTCAGCCTCGCGGTAGTCCGCGATGTCGCCGGCGGTGTCCACAGCAACGTCCGGCGCCTGGCGAAGAACCGGCAGCACGTCTTCGGTGAAAGCCAGGGTGTCCAGGCCGCTCAGCTCCACGGACGCGGCAAGGCGGGGTGTGCCCCAGCCCGCGGTGGCGGACTCGCCCAGGGCAGGGACGACGTTCCAGGGCTGGCCGATGCCCTCCAGGATGCGGGCTTCGGCGGTGTCGTCGCGGTAGCCGTGGTCTCCCGGATGACGCCACAGGGGCTGCGCCGTGACCAGGTTCCCGGTCCGGTAATGCCATTCCCAGTGCAGCCGCACCCGGTGGTCCGCGCCGTAATTTGCCAGCAGCGAGAGGGTGGGGACGGCCAGGGCAGGCAGCTCCACGGACTCGTCTTTCGCGGTGACGCGGGCGGCCTGTTTGAGCTTCGGATAGAAACCGGTGAGGAATCGGGTCTCATCCTTGGCCGGGATGTGCAGGGTGCTGCCAGCCGTCACGAACGTCAGCAGTTCCTCGCTGAGCCCGCTTTCCAGCGGCGCAAGCGTGATCACGGAGTCCGTGGCAACCCCGGGCAGCGCTTCCCCGCCCGTGGTCAGGAAGATGCCGTGCGCGGGGCGGCCGATGGTCCCCACCGACGCCGGATCAACCTCTTCGCCCTCAACGGTGATGGTGGGCGCGAGCTCCAGCCCGCCGTCGTCGTCCGTTCTGTCCGGCGCTGAAGAGGCAGCAGAGTCCCCACTCACGGGGGAGCCATAGCGGCTCAGGTTAAGCCCGACGGCGGCGGGAGACTCCGCGAGCCGGACCGGCTCAGTGCCGCGGCTGTGGACCAGGGCGAGGCCGATCTTTTTGGCGTCGGTGAGCAGGCCCCACATGTTTTTCCCGGCAAACGTGTTCAGGCCCAGCCACAGCGCCGAGGAGTTGTGCACCCGGTTGGCGGCGGCGGTGTGCGCGGCCAGGAAGGTCTGCATCCACTCGATGTGCGACTCGTTGCATTCGCGCCGGAAGTTCAGGTAGCTGAGGGTGTTCCAGGAGACGTCGCCGCGGATCCACTTGCCCTTGGTCCCCATGATCACGGGCCGGGCCTTGAGCTGGCGCACGCTGCGCAGCGGGTCGCGGCGGCCTGTGTAGGAGAAGTGCGGGGCGGGCTCCTCAATCTCGAACTGGAGGGCCAGCGGGATGCCGTTGCTGGACTGGGTGATGCCGGGCTGGGAGATGAGCGGGCTCAATGCCTGCTCCCAGTCGGCCAGGTCCAGGCTGGCGGGCTGGCGGGAAAGCCGCGAGACCTCGGCCGGCGCCAGGAGCTGGACACGGATGGCGGGGTTGTCCTCCGCGGCGAAAAGCAGCGCGGCCACATGCTTGCAGTCCTTGCGCACGGGGCAGCTGCACACGCCCACGGTGCAGCTCCAGCCGCCCGTTTTCCGGACCAGCTTGGCCGTGGTGGAGTAGGGAACGTCGGCGCCGCCGCGGACTTTGCCCAGCATCAGCCCGGTGGCGGCGTCGAAGGAAATCCCGGAAACCCGGCTGCCCATGGCATACGCCAGCCCGGCCGCGAGGGAGCGGTCGTTGATGGCGGGTGTCTGTATTGCCAGTGCCGCACTCTCGTCCGGTTGGGATGGCATGGTGCGCGCTACTTTCAGCTGGCCACGGTGGACCCGTGTCCGATCGATGGTTATCTGATCCATCTTAGTTCGCAGAAACGGGCGCCCAAACTTCGCTTGACGTTCACCTGGGCCTCAACCGGACGCGTCCGCGTCCACGTAGCGTGAAAAGTGTTCAGAGCACCACCCGCTTTCAACCGTGAGGATAACCATGACCGCGAGCCAGCAGCCCGTCGTTCTGACCACCGGCAGCATCGAAGCAACCGATGAGGAGGTCGTGGACGCGAACGTCCTGGTGGTTGATGCCATGCACCGGGAACTCCTCCAGACTGACGAAATGTCCCCTGTGGCCATCCGCAGCTACTACGTGGACTTCTACCTCACCCAGTCCCTTGAGGGCGGCTTCGCGCAGTACGTCTTCACGTCTCTTGACCGGGACGAAACGGACACCCTGGTCCGCGAAGGCATGGCCAGCATGGGTGCCACCGCGCACCTGGATCTCTTCAACCGGACCGTCAAGGCGTTCGAAGACCTGTCCGAGGAGGACGCCGAGCGCTACCTCGACGGCGCCCTGGACGACGACGAGGAACCCACCGAAGGCGTGCGTGCCCTTGACGAGCTCGACGGCGAATTCGAGGAGCTGCTGGAGTCGGAGAACATCACCGCCCTGAACGCGGCCTGGCTCCGCGGCCAGGACGGGGTCCTGGTGCTGGACGACGGGGAGCTTTCCGCCCACATCGAGCGGCTCGTTGCCCTCATCCCCAACCTTGCCGAGCGCCAGGCCAAGGCCGACGCCGACGCGCTGGAGGAGGCCCCGGACTTCGAGGTCATCATCCGCGAGCTGTGCAACATTGCCGGCTACGCCCTGCAGAAGATCACCATGGGCGACCCCAACTACCTGCACCAGGGCGAGAAGACCCTGGCCTGGCACTTCACCACCGACCACGGCGACTTCATCATGGTCGAGGACGACGACGAAGCCTTCATGATCGACCCCGCGACCCAGGAAATCGTCGCCGCCGTCGAGTTTGAAGAGGCCGACGACGACGAGATGGTCGACGCCTAGGATTCCCGCCGCGGTCCCGGGCCCGGTCCGCCCGGGCTGCGTTGGTTGGGCCAAGTGTGGGTCCGGGTCCGCCCGGTTCCCCCCGATCGCCGGAAGGGTGCGGTGACGCTGGAAATTTCCCGCGTCACCGCACCTTTCCCGCGAGTTCGACGGCGGGTGCCCGCGCGGAGCGGGCCGGGAACCCGCCGTCGCGGGCCGCGGAGCTTTTTGAAGGAATTTGGGGGCGGCCGTAACTTTTCCGATCCGGCCAGCGATGTAGGGGGTGATGGGTTCCCCACGGAACCGGATCTGATTTGTTCCCTAGGTTTTGGAGTGTCTTTATGTCGCTGTTCACTGTTCTTGCCACCAGCAAAGTCGCCGCCGGAGTCCTGGCCGCAGGCACCCTGGCCGTCGGTGGAACCGGCGTGGCCGCCGCAACCGGCGCCCTGCCCGTAGAAGCACAGCAGACCGCACACGAACTGCTCGGCGCCCCGGCACCGCAGCTGGCCGCCGACGCCGTTGAGTCCGCTGAGGCCAACATTTCCGGCGATGCAGCTGTGACCGGCGAAGCAGCCGTTTCCGGCGACGAGGTTTCCGCTGAGGCGAAGGTCTCCGCCGCAGCCGGCACCGCCGTGGACGCCGCAGGTGCCGCAGCATTCGGCCTCTGCACCGCCTTCACCAACGGTGGACTCAACGAATCCTCCGAAGGCTTCTCCTCGCTGGTCATCGCTGCAGAGGGCGAAACCAACGTTGACGCTTTCTGCGCCGACGTCGTCGCGAAGGGTGCAGCTTCCGCTGACGCCGCCGCTGCCGCTGAAGGCAACGCCGCCGTCAAGGCTGAGCGTCCCGAGCTGCCCGCCGTGCCTGCTGTTCCCGCGGTTCCTGCCGTTCCGGGTGTCGACGGCGAGCCTGCCGTTCCCGCCGTGCCGGCTGTTCCGGCCGTCCCCGGCGACGTTGTGAACGCCCCCGCCGTTTCGGCCCGCTAGGACCCTGTCGGCTAGTCTGGACTGCGGGAACCGCCCTTTCGGGCCGGATTTCCCGCAGTCCGGGACGCCGTATGGGAGGCAGTCCACGGGGCAGCCCAAGCGGGCAAGTCCACACGGCAGTCCACACAGGCAGCGGAACCGTCCGCTCCGGAAACCGGGACGCGGTCCACCGCCCGGGATGGAGGAGCCACTGGTGCTAGACACTTTGGCCGAAGAAGATATCGAGATATTCGCAGACACAGCCGGCGCTGACCCGGCCGTGCTCTTCGGCGCTGTCTACCGCACTTTTTCCGGCGCAGTGCTGGGATACCTCAAGGCCCGTGGGGTGGACGATCCCGAAGCTGTCACCCAGGACGTGTTCCTGGCGTTCTACCCCAAGGTCGGCGAACTGACCGGCGGGCTGCAGGGCGCCAAATCATTGCTCTTTTCGATCGCCCATGCCCGGATGGTGGACCACTACCGGCGCGTTGAACGGCGGCCGGACTTCACTCCGTACGACCCCCTGCAGGACGGACGCAGCACCGCCTCCGCGGAGGACCACGCCCTCGGCCATGCCGGCGGAAGCGCAGCACACTTGCTCGAAGGCCTGGCTGACGACCACCGCGAGGTCCTGGCGCTGCGGATTGTGGCGGATCTTTCCATCGAACAGGTGGCCGGCATCATGGGCAAGTCCCAGGGCGCCATCAAGCAGCTGCAGCGCAGGGCACTGCAAAACCTCAAGGACCAGACTCTTAAAAGAAACCAGGCAGATCATGAGTGACACCGCAGGCTCCCGCACCGACGGGACTGTCGACCAACTGCTCCGCGAGGCAGGACTCGACGACGACGCCGTGCTCCGGCCCGCCCTGGTGGAACTCCGCGGCCTTGCCGCCGGGCAGCCGCAGGCTTCCGCCGCGGTGGCAGCACTCATGGCGCCCCCGGCTGAGCTGGCTGCGCCGGCTGCCCCGACGGCAGCCGCCACCCGCCTGGCGGCAGTCCCCGATGCCACGCCCGGCCGTCACTTCGCCGCAGCCCCCGAGCCGGAAGCAGCCGACCAGCCGGCAACTATGTCTCCCGCAGCCCCTGCCGACGAACTCGCCGCCCGCCGTCGTGCCCGGCGCAGGGTCACGCTCACCACGCTTACCGTCGCAGCCTCGCTCGCGGCAGGGGGAGCGGTTGCCGTTGCCTCAGACCAAGGGATCCGGGATTCCATCGGCCAGCTCCAGCATGCGGTGACGTCGTTCGTGGCCACCGCGGGCGGAGGCCCAGCCCCTGCGCCCGTTGAAACGCCGGCTCCTGCCCCGGTCCAGCCCGGCTTGCCGGCATCGGTGCCGGGAGAGCCAGCCAGTACCTCGCCGGTCACTCCCGCGCCGGAAACGGGGAACAGCCAGGCTCCGAAGCACACGCCCACCCCGACGCATCCCGGGGATCTTCCCCTGCCGGACCTCCCCGTGCCGGCAAACCCCCTGCCCGAAAACGTCACGCCGGGCGCACCTGGAGGACCGCTGAACGGTGAGGGGCAGCCCCCAACCCTGCCCCTGCCTGCCACGGCTCCGGTCCCCGTGCCCAGCGTCCACCCCTAGGGGCTCATGAATACGGAAACCGCCGTCAGTAGCCTGTCGACGCCGTCTTAATCATTTCGCCGGCCGGGCTCGCCAGGTACCAGACGTCGCTCACGCCCTGCCCCAGGATGTCGCCCGGCTTCTTGTCCTGTGCGTAGTAGTACAGCGGCAGCCCGTTCAGGGTCACCTGCTTCGCGCCGTCCGGCGTCGTGATGGTGCCAAGCGTTCCGCTGACCCCTTCCGCTGTCGGCGTTGCCGCCGTGCTGGTGACCGGCGGCCACATGGTGAGGCAGGCACCCGTGCAGGCGCTGGTGCCGGAATCCTTCACGTCCTTGGTGAAGAAGTAGACGCTCATGCCGTTCGCGTCCACCACGATGGTGCCGGCGCTTGAGGATGCTGTCTTGAGGCCGACGGCGGCTGCCGCGGTTGGGCTGGCCGCCGGACTGGACGCTGCCGGGCTCGTGGCGGCGGCTGTGGTGCTGGTGGTTCCCGGGCTGCCCGCGCAGCCTGCCAGGGCGGCCATCAGGGCCATTGCGGCAAGACCGGTGCCTAGATGCTGTTTCATCGAATGCTCCTCGGCTGGGGCCCGGCGTCGGATCACCGGACGCTAACCCGTATGACGCGCCAGGGTGAAGAATGGTTCAAAGGACCGCTGCCCCTTTGGCGTCAGGCCGGCACTTGCCCAGGGGCAGTGAACCATTTGCGGACGGCGGACGTCGTACCAGCAGGAAAGTGCAGGTGGGAGCCTGTACCAAGGAAAACCGGGACCAGGGACAGGAGGCGCCGGCATGCCCCTCGACGAGGACGTGGTTGCCGCCATCTACCGTGAGCACGGTGCCGCCCTGCGCCGGTTTGTCCTCAGTGCCTCCCGCGATCCGCAGCTGGCCGAGGACGTGGTCCAGGAGACTGTGCTCCGCGTCTGGCAGCAGGCTCCTGACATCACCGGAAGCCTGCGCAGCTACCTGTTCCGGACAGCGCGCAACATCATGATCGACAACTACCGCAAGGCTCAGCGCCGGCCGAAGGAAGCCATGGAACGCGAACTCGCGGATCCCGCCGAAGCAGTGGAACGGGTGGACGAGCTCCTCAACCGTGTCCTGATGGAGGAGGCTTTGCTCCGCCTCAGCGCCGAACACCGCGACGTTCTCGTGGCATTGCATTACCGCCGGTTCACCGTCAACGAGGCGTCCGTGCAGCTGAATATCCCCAGCGGAACCGTCAAATCCCGGGCGTTCTACGCGGTCCGTGCCCTGCGGACCATCCTGGATGAAATGGGGGTGGAGCGATGAACGCCTCCGGTCCGCACCAGTTGCTGGGCGCCTACCTGCTCGGCGGCCTGGACGCCGCCGATTCGAAGCGCTTTGAGGACCATCTTGAGGGCTGCGCGGACTGCCGGGCTGAACTGTCCGAGCTGGAAAGCCTGCCGGCGTTGCTGGATGCGGTCCCTGTGCCGGACGCCGTGGCACTCGCCGCAGCCCACCGCATCCCTGTGCCGGCGGAACCGGCTGGATCCCCGCCCCGTGCCGTTCTTGACGAGCTGGTTTCCCGCCGTCGGACATCACGACGGCGGCGGGCGGGGCTGGTGGGCGCCGTGGCCGCTGCTGGCCTCGCCCTGGGCCTGGCCGCCGGGCCGGCCATCAACCGGCCGCCGCAGCCGGACGCCAGCTATTCGGTGCAGTCCGGCGACGGCCTGCGCTTCAGCGTGGACCTGGCCCGGAAGACCTGGGGAACCGAACTCGCCGTGAACGGCAGCAGCATGCCGCTGGACGGGACGCTCTCGCTGTGGATCAGGGACCGCGACGGCGGCGAGGACCGGGCGTGCGCCTGGACGGCCACCCCGAGCGGCAGGATCCGGGTCACCGGCGCCACCCCGGTCCAGCTTGCGAGCATCGCCAGCGTGGAACTGCGCGACGAAACGCAGCATACCGTCGCCGTGATCACGGTCCCGTAAGTGGCTGCCGCGCCGAAAGGGCCCTGAACTCGGCCACCAGCTCCGGGTCCTCGCAGGCACGGGCGAACGCTTCAATCCGCTTGTTGATCTCCTTGCCCAGCAGCCAGGTGCCGATCCGCTCGGCCGCCGGTCGCAGCCACGCCGGGCGGCACGAGAAGGTGTACTTCCAGACGGCCCGGGTGCCGCCGTCGTCCGGGGTGAAACGCCAGCCGCCGCCGAAATTTTCAAAGAACCACGGGCCGGACACCATGGTCATCCCCACGTTTTTGGGCGGGGCGAAGGAGACGTATTCGCTCACCATGACCAGGCCCATCCGGGAAACCGTGCGCGTCCGGACCCCTTTTCCGGCTGCGGAGGCGCCATCGAGCCATCCCTGGGCGGAGATGAATGGATCCCATTTGAGCCGGAAGTCGCCCGTGGTCTGGGAGAAGGCGAAGGCGGTCTCCGGATCGAGGCGGATGAGTCGTTCGGCGCGTACCTGGGGCATGCCCCCACCCTAGCCCGGCCGGACTGGGCCTTACAGGTTCATTTTGGCCAGCCGCGCCCGCACCACCATGTAGATTCCGTAACAGATCAGGCCGGCGCCCACCGCGGCGAGCAGGTAAACGCCGAAGGGCTGGTCCCGCAGCGCCTTGAGGCCGCCGTCGAGCCCCGTCGATTCCTCCGGGTGCGCACGCAGGGTGGCGATCGCGATCAGGAGGCCCGTCAGGAACAGGACAATGCCCTTGGCAACGTAGCCAGTCACGCCAAGCACGGTGACCGCGGTGCGGGCCCTGGGATCAGACGGCATCATGAGGTGCTTTTCGAAGGACTTTTTAATACCGCGGATGCCGTAGATCACCCCGGTGACCGCAATTCCAACCCCCACCAGGACGAGGAGGGCTACGCCTCCGGGTGCCTTCATCAGGCTGATGGTGAGGTCGCTCGCGGACTTCTGGTTGTCGGCTCCGGAGCCGGTTCCCATGGCAAAGGAGGCAAGCGTCAGTGCCAGGCCGGCGAAGACCAAAGCCTGTGCGGCCGCCTTGAGTTTTTTGCCCACCTTTTCCTTCGTGGGGAGGTGGCCGTAGTCGAAGATCGCGTCGCTGGCCTGCCAGATGGCCAAAGCCGCGCACGCCGCGAAGCTGCCCCACAACAGGAAGGGGCCGGCGGGCTGGCTGGCGAGCTCTGACACGGCGCCGCTGAAATCGGCACTTCCGCTGCCGCCCGTGGCCAGCCGGATGGCTATAAGCCCAACCAGGAAGTGCAGGACACCGCTGGCTGCGAACCCTGCCCTCGCAAACAGCTCCAACGCGCGTGAATTTGTGGCATCCTCCGCCGCATCCGCGGCCTGCCTGAGTTCTCTTTTGATGGTGGTTCCTTTGTGCAAGCGCCCAGGGAGCGCAAATGTGTGTGCCCCCCACCACAAGGCCAATCGTGCCACGGGAAGCCGTTCCCGAACAGCCCGCCGGCCGATGGGGAGTGATGCCCATCGCCGCATCAGGGATGCTGTGGAACGATATGGTCAAACGGCGGCCTCGGGCCGCAAACTTCTGCTGGGGAGACACCATGACCATGTACGGCGCTGACGTCAGCCAGTTGCGCGAGTTGGCTAAAGCCGTGGACAGGGCAGCCTCGCTTCTCAGCTCCAGGGCAACGTCGCTGCAGGGCCAGATCCAGGCTGCGCCGTGGAAAGGCCACGACGGCGAGCGTTTCCGCCAGGACTGGACCGGCAGCCACCGCCCCAGCCTGGAACGCGTTGTGTCCAGCCTGCGGGAGAACTCCAAAATCCTGCTGAAGCACGCCGACGAGCAGGAAAAAGCGTCACACGCCTCATCGGGCGGCGGCTCCGGCAGCAGCGTCTGGGACAAGCTCCAAACTTTGGCCGGCCAGGCCAAGGAATGGCTGCGGGAGCAGGCGGAGAAGGCCGCCGAAGCTGCTGCCCACCGTGAGGAACTCGAGCAGGGCATGGCCAGGATGCTGGACGCGAGCCCGGAGGAGCAGGCGAAATGGTGGGACAGCCTCTCCGCCAAGGACCGCCAGTACCTGATCGAAGGTGAAGGGGAAGACGGTCCCTTCGCCGAGGACCTCATGAGGATGGACGGCGGCATCCCGGAATCCGCCCAGGAGCAGGCCAAACAGCACCTCCAGGAGCTCGCCAAGTCAGACATCCCCGTCTACACCGAATCCGGCAAGGCCTCCATCGAAGCCAGGGTTGCGTGGGTCCACGGCGGTGCGGAGGTGGGCACTCAGGTGGTGGAGAACGCTGACGGTTCGGCCACCATGAAGGTCTACGGAAACATGGGCCTTGGCGTCAACGACACCAGCGGGACGGCCGGCGTAACACTCAGTGGAGAGGTATCCCGCGAGTACACCTTCGGCAGCGTCGAAGAGGCCAGGGCCGCCCGGGAACAGATGTACAGGGACCTCCCGCCGGACAGTGTGGGTGAAATCAAGGACGTGGCCGGTAACCCGCCGGGCTACATCCTGGACACCATCAATGAGGCAGCCGACGACAACGGATCAACCGGCCAGACTGATAAGGCCAAGGGAACCCTGTCGCTGGAAGCCGAGGCCGAGTCGGGCCCCGCGTCCGGTTCAGCCAAGCTGGACCTTGCCTACGAGCGGAACCTGACGGACGGGACGGCCACGGCCAGCGGTGAGGTGTCCGCGCAAGGCAAACTGGACCTGGACGGGCGGGTCTTTGAAGCCTCCGGAAAGGGCGGCCTGGAAGTGAACATGGACAAGGGCAACAACATTGAGTCGGTCTCCGTTTCCCTCGAAGGCACGGTGGCTGAAGGCGCCACCGCAGGCACCGATGTGAAGGCTGCCAAGGTGGAGTCCACCGTGACTGCCGGCACCCAGGGCACGGTGAAGATCAACGTTGACTACTCGCCGGAGAACAAGGCCGTGATCGACAGCTACATGCGGAATGTGGCGCTGGGCAATGACGCCGGGGCGGCTTCCGATGCCGCCAGACTCTACGAGGCAGGCTCCGCCACCGTGCAGGTCAACACCGTAGTGACGGCGTCCAACCAGGCCGGGTTCGACGTCAAGCTGGGCGAGGTGGAGGTCAAGACCGAGAACCAGGCCACCACCAACGTGTCCACGTACTATAAGGTCCCGAACGACACGAAGCTCGAAAGGCTCTGACGTGCACATCGAATCCCCGCTCGGCTTCATTGCCGACTTCCCCGAACACACCCAGGTCCTGGAAGATTCGTCGGCCGGACCCAACACCGAGCAGTACGGCCTGCTGGGCGATGTCCTGGTCACGGTCATCAAGGACGACACGTCCGTCCAGGGCGCTCCGCAGGCCAACGGCTGGGCACACCTGATGTCCGAGTTCTACCTCGAGGAGCGCAAGGGGACCCTGCTTACCGAAGGCGAACTGAACATTCCCGGCAGGTCCGCGTACGCCGTCCTGGTGGGCTATACGGACGCCGAGGGGGCGGCGATGGTGGCGGCGAGCGTGGGCGTCTGGGAAAGCGGCAGGTTTATCGGCGTTATGGTCATCTGGCCCTACGCCAACCCGGAGATCGAGCCGCGGGTGGACCTCCTGAAGGAGATCGTGTCCTCCATCAGGACCGCCTAGGCTGCCATCCGTCAGGCGGTACCTGCCGCCAGTCAGGCGTCTCGCGCTGAGTGCTGCCGGCTACAGGCGGCGGTAGCAGAGGTCGAAGATCAGTCGGCCGGCTTCGTGTGCCTTGGCTTCGAAGCTGGTGCGGATCCTGCCCTCGAAACGCGGGGCCCAGCCGCCGGTTTCATCGATGCCCTCGTTGGGCCCGGTGTGCGCGGTGCTCACCGGGGCACGGCCCTCACGGACCGGTGCGCCGCCCACCAGGGACTCGACGCCGGACTGCCACACCTGGGTCAGGGGACTCTCCGGGCCGCGGCGCTGGCCGGTGTGCAGGTTCTCGAAATCCGCCGAACCGGCCAGGACGTCGCGGACGTGGACGGCGTAGTTGGACCAGTCCGTGGCGATCCGCCAGAGCCCGTCCGGTTTGATGGCCCGCGCCGCGAGGTCGGCGAACTCAGGCTGGATGAGGCGGCGTTTGTGGTGCCGGGACTTGTGCCACGGGTCCGGGAAGAAGACCCACAGTTCCGTGACGGAACCGGCGGGAAGCATGGTGGCCAGGACTTCCGGGGCGTTGGCCTCGACCACGCGCACGTTCTTGAGTCCGCGGCTGTTGATCTTGATGATGGTGTTGGCCAGACCGGGTGTGTAGACCTCGACGGCCAGGAAATCCGTGTCCGGGCTCTGCTCGGCGGCGTGGCAGATGGCATCGCCCAGGCCGGACCCGATCTCCACGATCAGGGGCGCGGTGCGTCCGAACTCCGCTTCGGCGTCGAACGTGTAGTCCGGATGGACCGACGTGTTCGCGACGTGCCGGGGGACGTCCACTGCCCACCGTTCGGCGTGCTCTTCCCAGGCCGTCTGGCGGCGGCCCTGCAGCCGGGTTCCGCGGCGCACGAAGCTGACCGGCCTGCCGCCGTAGGTGCCGAAGGACGCCTGGGTACCGGGTGTGACCGGCCGCGGGACATGCGGAGGCTGGGGGGTTTCTGGGGTTTCGCTCATCCCTTCCAGAATAGAGGAATCAGCCCCGGCTGGTTTGGCTGGCCGCCAGGGCGCGAAGTTCGCGGAGGATTTCCAGTTGTTCGAAGTTGATGGTGGTGAGCCGTTCGATCTCGGGCTTGGCCTGCAGATTGGTGTCGTAGTCGTGCTGGGCCATGGCCGCGGCGATGGCATCCTGCCGTTTTGCTGCGATGAGCAGGATGGCTCCCTGGAGGCCGGCCAGCATGGACAGGAACAGGTTGAGGAGGATGTACGGATACGGGTCCCATGCCTGTGTCGCGAGGACCCAGGAGTTCAGTGCCGCCCACAACAGCATGAAGGCGATGAATCCCGCGACGAACCGCCAACTGCCCATGCTGTTGCGCATGACATCCGCGGCCCTTTCACCTGCGGTCAGCGTGGCTTTGTGTGCGTCATGCCAGGTTGTTTGCTGTTCGCTCATGCCTCAGCGTAATCCTGCGGGTTCCCACGGTCCGCCAGGCGCCGGGCGGGCGGACAGCCTGCGAGAATAGGCCCGTGACTGCCCCCAAGCCTGCCGACGGGCCGGACCTCCTGGTCGACGCCGAAATAGACGAGGTTCCCGCCGCTTCCCCCACCGCGCTTCCGGGCGGCCCGGGCAGCCGACGCGCGCTGGTGTACCTGGGCCTGTGCCTGGTGCTGATCGGCCTGAACCTGCGCACGGTGTTCTCCAGTTTCGCCGCGGTGCTGCCCGAGATCAGGTCCGACGCCGGCCTGCCGGGCTGGGCCGTCGTTGTCCTGACCACCGTGCCCGTCACGCTCCTGGGCGTCTTTGCTCCGCTCGCGCCGGTCCTGGCACGGCGGTTTGGGGCCGAACGGGTCCTGCTGGGCGCCATGGCGGTGCTCACGGCCGGGCTGCTGCTGCGGCCGCTGGATACCGGCGGCCTGATCCCGGGGACAGGCCACCTGCCCGCGCTCCTGGCCGGGACGGCCGCGTGCGGTGCCGCCATAGCGCTCTGCAACGTCCTGCTGCCAGGGCTGGTGAAACGCGATTTTCCGCACCGCCTAGGGCTCATGGGCGGGCTGTACACCACGGCTATCTGTGCTTCGGCCGCGCTGGGAGCCGGCTTTACCTACCCTGTCTTCGCGGCGACGGGGGAGTGGACGTCGGCGCTGTGGTCCTGGGCGGTGCCTGCCGCCGTCGTACTTTTGCTGTTCCTCCCCGTAGCGCTGCGGCAGCGCCCGGTCCGGCACCAGGCCGTCTCCGACGGCGTTAACGTGTGGCGCTCGGCGGTGGCCTGGCAGGTAACGGCCTTTATGGTGCTGCAGGCCATGATGTCCTTCAGCGTGTTCGCCTGGCTGGCGCCGATCCTGCGGGAGCGTGGTGTGGACGGCGGGACGGCCGGGCTGATGGTGTCCGTGTCGATCGGGCTGCAGATGCTCGGTTCCCTGTTCGCGCCCGCGCTAGCCGCGAGGTTCCGTGACCAGAGGGCCATCAACACGGTGGTGGCGCTCATGACCGGCGGCGGGTTCGCGCTGAGCATCTTCGGCCCGCTCGACGTCATCTGGGTGTGGACCGGGCTGCTGGGGCTGGGGCAGGGGAGCCTCACCGCCGTGGCGCTGACCATGATCATGCTGCGGACCCGGGACGGCCACACCGCCGCGCACCTGTCCGGGATGATGCAGGGCGTCGGCTACGGGCTGGGGTCCACGGGGACCCTGATGGTGGGCCAGTTGCACCAGGCCACCGGATCCTTCACGGCCGCGGGAGTGCTTTTCCTGGTGATCGGCGTGCTGGCTGCGGTGTTTGGCTACCGTGCGGGCCGGAGCCGTTTTATCGGCGGCTGAGCCGCCAGTTGGGCCCTAGTGCGTCAGGTCCTTGCCTTTCGTCTCGGGGAGTGTGAAGACGAACGCCGCGCTGATGGCCAGGAGCAGGACGGCATAGATGTTGAACAGGCCGGGCATCTGCAGTGACGTGCCCAGCCACTGCTGCAGATACGGAGCGGTACCGCCAAACACCGCGACGCAGATGGAGTACGGAACGCCCACGCCCACGGTCCGGATGCTGGTGGGGAACAGTTCGGCGTAGACGGCCGGCACAATCGCGGCGCTGGCGGCGATGAAGATGAGCATCACGGACATGGCCACCGCAAGCTGCCAGGCCGAATCCTTCAACAGCCAGGTCATGGGGAAGTGCATCACGGCGGATCCAATAGCCCCGGCCCACAGCACCTTCTTGCGGCCGATCCGGTCCGAGAGCTTGCCCCAGAACGGCAGCGCGGCGATGAACACAATGTTCCCGATGACGCCTGCCCACAGGGCTTCGCCGCGGTCGATTTTCAGCGCGGTGGTGGCGTAGCTGGGGGCCACCACGCCCCAGATGTAGTAGATCACCGTGAGCCCGACGGTCAGGCCGATGACCTGGAGGGCCTGCTTGCGGTGCCGGACAATCTGAGGCCAGATCGGGGCGCGCTTCTCGGCGGCAGCCTCGCCTTCAAAGGCTTCCGTCTCGTGCAGTCGGGACCGCATGATCAGGGCGTACAGCCCCAGGGCCGCGCCGATCAGGAACGGGATGCGCCAGCCCCAGGCGTTCATCACCTCGGTGCTGAGGACCATGTTCAGGACCGCGCCCAGCAGCGTGCCGAAGAGGATGCCCACAGTGCCGGAGGTGTAGATCAGGGTGGCCCAGAAGCCGCGCTTTTCCTTCGGTGCCATCTCGGAAAGGTACGTCTGCGACGACGGGAGTTCCCCGCCGTGGGCCAGGCCCTGGACCAGCCGTGCCACGAGCAGCATGAGTGAAGCCCAGGCGCCGACGCTGGCAAAAGTGGGCGCGATGCCGATCATGAGGCTGCCCAGCGATGCCAGCCCCACGGCCAGCGTCATGGAGGTCTTCCGGCCCACGCGGTCGCCGATCCAGCCGAACAGGAAGCCGCCGAACGGGCGGGCAACGAAGCCGACGGCGAAGATCGCCAGGGTGGACAGGACGGCCGACGCCGGATCCGCCTTGCTGAAGAGCTGGCTGGCGATGAAGGGCGTGAACGTTGCGTAGATGGCCCAGTCGTACCATTCCACGGCGTTGCCGATGCCGGTGCCGACAATGGTTTTCCGCATGGACCTGGAGTCTGCGCGGTGGAGGTTAGCTGTTGTGGTCATGGTTCTCTTCCTGGAAAGGGCGGGTCAGGAGGTGCGCTTGGGCAGTGCCGGTCAGGAGGCGGCCGACGGCGGTGCTGCCGCCAGCGCCGCGATGCGGGCTATGGCGAGTTCCGCGTAGAGGGCGGCCCCGTCAGCCAGCACGCCGTCGTCGAACGATGCGTACGGGGAGTGGTTGAACGGTGACGTGGCGTGGTCGGTGCCGCGGGGGACGGCGCTCAGCCCGACAAACGTTCCCGGGACCTCGGCCAGGACGCGGGAGAAGTCCTCCGAGCCGCTCAGCGGTGTGGCCCAGCGGGAGAGCCGAGATTCGCCGAACAGGCCGGCGATGACGTTTTCGGCGGTGTGGGTCTCGTCCTCGTCGGTGATGGTCAGCGGGTACTCCTCGAGGTATTCGACGTCGACCTCCAGCCCGTGCGCCGAGGCGATGCCGCGCAGCAACTGGGGGATGGCGGCCATCATTTTCTGCCGGGACGCTTCGGAGAAGGTACGGATGGTGGCTTCGATCCGGGCCGTCTCCGGGATGACGTTGCGCTTGGTGCCGGCCTGCAGGACGCCGACGGAGAGGACCACCGGATCGAACATGTTGAACTGGCGCGTGACCATCACCTGCAGCGCAGTGACCATCTCGGCGGCGGCGGTTACCGGGTCCTTGGCCGAATGCGGGGCCGAGCCGTGCCCGCCGGCGCCGAGGACGGTGACCACGAGGCCGTCGGAGGAACTGAGCATGACGCCGGGCTTGGTGCAGAAGGTGCCGTGGGGTTCGAGCGCGGAGAACACGTGCATCCCGTAGGCGGCGTCAACGCGGCGGCCCGGGGCATCCAGCACGCCTTCGCGGATCATGTAGCTGGCGCCGTCGAAGCCCTCTTCGCCGGGCTGGAACATCAGGACGACGTCCCCGGCCAACTGGTGCCGGCGTTCGGCCAGCAGGGTAGCAGCGCCGGTGAGCATGGCGGTGTGGAGGTCGTGGCCGCAGGCGTGCATGGCGCCGTCGATCCTGGAGGTGTAGTCGACGCCGGTCTTCTCCTGCACCGGAAGACCGTCCATGTCGGCGCGGAGCAGGACGGCGGGCCGGTCTGCCGAAGCGGGAGTGCGGGTGCCGCGGAGTACCGCCGTGACCGACGTGGTGTCCTTGCCCAGGGTGATTTCGTAGGGCAGGCCGTCCAGGGCCTGGAGCACCTTCTCCTGCGTACGGGGCAGGTCCAGCCCGATTTCGGGTTCCTGGTGCATGGAATGGCGGAAACGGGCAAGGTCAGGCTGGAGTTCGCGGGCGTCGGTGGCGATCGGCATCTGTTCTCCTTGTGCAGGGGTCGTGTTGCTGCCACCAGTCTGGCGTGACTTGCTTCACACCGAGGAAAACCGCTGGAAAAATGCATAACGAAGCTATATTTAGCTGGATTCGTGCATTCTAGGAGAGGGGCTGACGTGGAGCTGACTGAAGAGGATCTTGCCCTCATCAACGCGCTGCAGATTGCGCCGCGGCTGAGCTGGGCGGATGCCGCCGAGGTGCTGGGCGTCCACGCCACCACGCTCGCGGCCCGCTGGGAGCGGCTGCGGGCTGCCGGGGCCTCCTGGGTCACGGCGCACCTCATGGGCGATCCGCAGCAGATGTGCCTGGCGTTCGTGGACGTGGAATGCGAGATGCACCGCCGTGATGATGTGACGGAGGCGCTGGCGGCCGTCCCGGAAATCGTCACGGTGGACGAGGCGGCCAGCAACCGCGACCTGATGCTGACGGCGATTACGGCCTCCCTGGAGGAATTCGGCACCGCCGTCGCATCAAAGCTCAAGGACATCGACGGGCTGGTGAAATACCAGACAGCGCTGTGCACCCGGCTGCACACCGGGGCGTACTCCTGGCGGCTCAACGTGCTGGACCGCGGCCAGGTCGCCGCGCTGCGCGCCAAGGCCGGCCCGGAGGCGGCCGGCTCCGCACCGCCGTCGTCATCGCACGAGCCGCTGCCCGCCAGCCACCGTGACCTGTTGCCGTTCCTGGCCCGGGACGGCAGGGCGACGGCGGCGGACATCGCCCGCGCCCTGGGCCGGCACCCCGCCACCGTGCAGCGGCAGCTGAACCGGGTGCTGGCCAGCCACGTGCTGTCGTTCCGCTGCGAGGTGGCACAGAAGTTCTCCGGCTATCCGGTCACCTGCCAGTGGTTCGCCAATGTTCCGGCCGGCCAGCACGATGCCGCGGCCGCCGAGATCCGCGGGTTCCGCAACGTCCGCCTTGCCGCCTCCACCACCGGGCGGACCAACTTCGTGATCATCATGTGGCTGCAGTCCGTGGCCGACGTCCTCACCCAGGAGCTCGCGCTGCAGCAGCGTATCCCCGGGATCGAGCTGGTGGAGAGCGTGGTGATGCTCAGCAGCGTCAAGCGCGTGGGCTGGATGCTGAATCCGGACTCGACCACCACCGGCGCCGTTGTGCCTGCGGTGGGCCTGCAGCTCGGCGGTTAGCTGCCGCTTTGGTCGCCGGGGCCTGCCGCCCGGCTGCCTCCGGCTTCCCAGCGGCGGGCGCCAGTGCCGCCGTCGCCCAAGGCATCCTCCGGGTTCTGCAGCCGGCAGGCCTTCAGGCTCAGGCAGCCGCAGCCGATGCAGCCGTCGAGGTCGCGCCGGAGGTGCTCCAATGCCTCGATCCGGGCGTCCAGTTCGCTGCGCCACAGCCGGGACAGCCGCGACCAGTCCCGCTTGGTGGGGGTGCGCCCTTCCGGCAGGGACTCGAGGGCTGCGCGGATGTCCTTCAGCGGAATGCCCACACGCTGCGACACCCGGATGAACGCCACACGCCGCAGCGCATCCCGGCGGTAGCGTCGCTGGTTGCCGGAGGTGCGCCCGGAGGAGATGAGCCCGTTGCGTTCGTAGAAATGAAGGGCCGACGGCGCCACCCCACTGCGGTCGGATAACTCGCCGATGCTCAGGACATGGTGCGTCCCGCCTGCTACCTGTGGCATGCTTCCCCCTGTTGGATCAGCGGCGTTCCGGGCCGGGGGTCCTGTCCGCTCCGCCAGCCGGCCGCACGCCTTGACCTCAACCTTAGTTGAGGTCCTAGGTTAGCGTCCATGACATCTGACCAGGCCGTTACCGTGCGCGATTCAACCCTCCCAGCCACCCACCCCGCCGCAGGGATCCTGCAGCGGCCCTACCTGTGGGTGACCATCGGCGCGTGCGCCCTGGTGTTCCTGGCAGCGTTCGAGTCGCTGGCGGTGACCACCATCATGCCGGTGGTCAGCCGGGACCTGGACGGGGCAAGCCTGTATGCGCTGGCCTTCGCCGGGCCGCTGGCCACTGGGGTGATCGGCATGGTGGCGGCGGGGAACTGGTCCGACCGGCGCGGCCCGGCCGCCCCGCTCTACGCTTCCGTTGCACTGTTCGTCCTGGGCCTGCTGATTGCCGGGACCGCGGCGTCGATGCCCGCGCTCGTGGCCGGGCGCCTGGTGCAGGGGCTCGGCGGCGGCGCCATGACTGTGGCGCTCTACGTGGTGGTCGCCCGGGTCTACCCGGGGGTCCTGCACCCCAAGATCTTCGCCGCGTTCGCCGCCGCCTGGGTGATCCCGTCCCTGGTGGGCCCGTTCGCGGCCGGCCTCGTGGCCCAGGTCCTGAGCTGGCACTGGGTGTTCCTGGGCGTCGTGGGCCTGGTGGTGCCCGCCCTGGTGATGATCGTTCCGGTACTCCGCGGCGTGGACCGGCAGCCCCAGGAGACGGCACTCCCTCCTTGGGCCGTGGGCCGCCTGGCCTGGGCCGCGCTCGCCGCCCTGGCTGTGCTGGCACTTAACCTGTCCGCGGAAGTCCGGATCGGCGGCATCCCGGCGGCCCCTGCCCTTCTAGCGGTCGCCGCCGTCGCGGTTGCTTTGCTGGCTGTCCGGCCGCTGGTGCCGCGGGGAACCCTGACCGCCAGGCGCGGCCTTCCCAGCGTGATCCTGACGCGCGGCCTGGCCTCGGCGGCGTTCTTCGGTGCCGAGGTGTACCTGCCCTACCTGCTGATCGAGCAGTACGCGTTCTCGCCCACCTTCGCCGGCCTCACCCTCACGGGCGGCGCGCTGGCGTGGGCCGGTGCATCGGCCATCCAGGGCCGGCTCGGCGCCCGGCTCGACCACCGTGCGGCGGTGCGCATCGGCTCGGTGCTGGTGTTTGCCGCCATCGCCCTCGCGTTGGCCACCACGGCACTGAACTGGCCTGCCGCCGTCGCCATTGCCGGCTGGATCTTCGCCGGCGGCGGCATGGGGCTGCTGTACCCGCGGCTCAGCGTCATGACGCTGGCGCTGTCCACCAAGGACAACGAGGGCTTCAACAGCTCCGCGATGTCCATCTCCGACTCGCTGGGCGGCGCGCTGGCGCTGGCCTCCACGGCCATCGTGTTCGCGGCATTTACGACGACGGCGGGATCCTTCAGCGGCGTCTTCGCCCTCGCCGCGGTGGTCGCGGCAGCCGCGGTCGCCGTGGCGCCGCGGGTTACGCGCTAACTCACGCCAGCCGGGTGGCCCGGAGAACGGTATCGCCGATCATGGCTTCCCGGCCGTCGGGTCCTGCGGTCACCCGCTCGCGCGTGGTTTTGACCTCCACCTGCCATTCCGGCGAGTCCAGGCCGAGTTCCTGTACCAGCTGCGCCGGGGTGTAGAACATCTCCGCCGCTGTGTGGTTGCCCCACGGCGGCAGCCGGTCAGGGTGATGGCCCACAATCAGCAGCGTTCCGCCCGGCTTGACGGCGCCGGCCGCAGCCCGCAGCGGCCCCTGCCACGCAAACTGCGGCGAATGCAGGAACTGGGAGGACACGAGGTCGTACGTTCCCTCCGGCTGCCATTCCGCCAGGTCGCACTGTTCCCAGTGGATGCGGCTGGGAATTTCGCCGGGTCCTTCGGCGTGCACGCTTTCGCGTTCCAGGGCGTCTTTTTCGTGCGTGGCGGCACGTTCGAGTGCGACGGCGGAAACGTCGACGGCGGTGACGGTCCAGCCCTGCTGGGCGAGCCAGATGGCGTCGGCACCTTCGCCGCAGCCCAGGTCCAGGGCCTTGCCCGGCCGAAGCCCGCCACCTTCGCGGACGAGTTGCTGGTTGGGTTTGCCGCTCCAGAGCTTGGGCTTGCTGCGGTACCTTTCGTCCCAGGCGTCAGCGGCACTTTGGCGGGGTCCGTCCGTGAGCCGGGTGCCGCCGTCGTCCGTTATGTGGTGGTGGTCCTCACCCTGTTGCGTCATGCCTCAAGCCTGCTCCTGGAGGGCACCCGCTGGCAACGTCTTCGCCGCACCGCCGGGGGCTCAAGGCGGGGCCCGACGCGCGGGGATGCTAGACTGGTGGAACTTGATGTGCAGTGATGCCCGCTTGTCCCTTTATTTGGGAAGCGGGTTTTTTCATGTGAGAGGCACATCCTGCGTCGATGAACGCGTTCCATTTGGTCCCAGCCGCCGCCCTGAATTGGGCAGCAGCACGGTTGATCACCTGACTTTTCTTCGGCGAAACCCTTGAGCCAACCGGCATCGGGGGCCGATATCCGCACGGATACCGCCTGAAAGACCTTTGACTACATGACTACTTTTGCTGCCCTCGGCACGCCCAAAGCACTTGCCGACACCCTCACCGCGCAGGGAATCGTTGAACCGTTCCCCATCCAGGTGAAGACCCTCCCGGACACCCTGGCCGGACGCGACGTCCTGGGCCGCGGCCGCACCGGCTCCGGCAAGACCATCGCCTTCGCCATCCCGCTTGTAGCACGACTCGCTGAGCGGGAAGCCAAGCACTTCCGCAAGCCGGGCCGCCCCATGGGCCTGGTCCTCGCACCGACCCGCGAGCTGGCCACTCAGATCAACGCCACCATCGAGCCGATGGCCAAGGCCATGGGCCTGAACACCACCGTGATCTACGGCGGCATCTCCCAGGCCCGCCAGGAAAAGGCCCTGCGCGCCGGCGTCGACATTGTCATCGCCTGCCCGGGCCGACTGGAGGACCTGATCCGCCAGCGCATCCTGACCCTCGAAGCCGTGGAGGTCACCGTCCTGGACGAGGCCGACCACATGGCCGACCTCGGCTTCCTGCCGGTGGTGAAGAAGCTCATGGACATGACCCCCAGCCAGGGCCAGCGCCTGCTCTTCTCCGCCACCCTGGACAACGGCGTGGACAAGATCGTCCAGCGCTACCTGTCCAACCCGCTGACCCACTCCGTGGACGACCCGCAGGCCGCGGTGACCACCATGGAGCACCACGTGCTGGTGGTCAACGACCAGACCGTCAAGAAGCAGCTGATCGTTGAGCTCGCCTCCGGCGCCGGCCGCCGCGTCCTCTTCATGCGGACCAAGCACCACGCCCGCAAGCTCGCCAAGACCCTGACCGACGCCGGGATCCCCGCCGTCGATCTCCACGGCAACCTTTCGCAGAATGCCCGTGACCGCAACCTCGCCGAGTTCTCCTCGGGTGAAGTCCGCGTCCTGGTGGCCACCGACGTCGCAGCCCGCGGCGTCCATGTGGACGACGTCGAACTGGTGATCCACGTGGATCCGCCCACCGAGCACAAGGCATACCTCCACCGCTCAGGCCGTACGGCACGTGCGGGTTCGGACGGCACCGTTGTCACGCTGACCCTTCCGGAGCAGCAGTCCGACGTCAAGAAGCTGATGAAGGCTGCCGGCGTCGAGGTCAACTTCGAGCGCGTTACTGCGAACTCCCCGCTGGTTGCTGAGCTCGTAGGCGAAATGGCCGACAAGATTGATCCGCGCACCCGCACCGCACTGCTGGCCGCCAAGGCCAAGCAGCAGGGCGGCGGCACCTCCACCGGTGCCAACGCCGAGCGTAAGCGCGCACGCCGCACCACCCAGGCGGCACCCACCGCCGGCGGCCGTGGCGGACGTGGCGGACGCGGACGGGTCTCGGCTGAGGCCCCCCGCACCGACCTGCCCCGTGCAGAGCGCCGCGCCGTGGCCTACGAAGGCCGCACTGAAGCCCGCGCCGCCGCAGACCGCGTCATCGAGCAGAACGAAGACCGCGCCATCGCCGCGGCGGCCGCACGCCGCAACGCCCGTGGCCGTGGCACCGCAGCTTCGACGCATCGTAACGACGTCCCCGCAGCAGGTGGCCGTGCATCGGCCGGCCGCGGTTCGGACGGACGTTCCGCTGAAGGCCGCACGGACTCACGCGTTACCCGCAGCGACGCTCCCCGCGGCGGTACCGGACGCCCGGCTACCACCGGCGGACAGCGTGGCGGACGCCCGGCAACGGGCCAGCGTGCAGCAGCCGGTGCAGGTGCCCGCACGGGTGGCGGACAGCGCTCCGCAGGTGCCGGTGCAGCCGGTGGCGGCAACGGCGGCAACAAGGCAGTCTGGTCCTCCAACACTGGTGGAACGTCCGGCGGATCCTACGCAGGCAACGGCGGCGGCAACGGCCGTCCGGCCCGCAGCGGCCCGCGCCGCGCGTCAGCTCCGGCGTCGAACGAACGCCGCAGCCGCTAATCCCCAACCGCTCCCTAACCTCGCAAGCTCGGTCAGGGAACCCGGCGGTCGTGGCCCCAGCTCGACCAGCGATGGTCGAGGTGGGGCCTCAACGGGGTTAAGCGCTACCAGCCGCGGGCGCGCCACTCCTCCAGATGGGGGCGTTCCGCGCCCAGGGTGGTGGGTTTGCCGTGGCCTGGATGCACCACGGTGTCGTCCGGATAGACGTCAAACAGCCGTTCGCTGACATCGCTGATCAGCTGGTTGAACCGCCCGGGATTCCTCTGGGTGTTGCCCACGCCGCCGGGAAAGAGCGAATCCCCGGAGAAGATGTGGGCAGGCCCTGCCGGGTCCTTGTACACCAAAGCCACCGACCCGGGAGTGTGCCCGCGCAGGTGCACTGCTGTCACATCGAAGCCGTCGAAGTTGCCGACGTCACCGTGGTCCAGCAGTACCTCCACTTTCACCGGGAGCTCCGGGGCGTCGTCCGTTCCGGCCGCCGTCCTGGCACCGGTCGCCTCCACCAGGGCGGGCAGTGCGCGGACATGGTCCCAGTGCTGGTGCGTGGTGGCGATCAGTTCCAGCTTGGGCGTTGCAGCGGTGTCCGCGGCGGCGTCCTGCAGCAATCCCTGGATGGCCGGAAGGTTGTCCGCGGCATCAATCAGCAGTTGCGCGCCGGACGCCTTGGCGGTCAGCAGATACACGTTGTTGTCCATCTCGCTGACCGAAATCCGGCGGATGGTGATGTCCTGTAAGTCGTGAATGAGCGTGTCCATGGGCTTCAGTTTATTCACGGCCCTGGGACACCCAGCTGGGGTCCGCCGAGCGGGAGCCGACGACGGCGTCCGCAGCCTGCTCCAGCGCGTCCAGTTGCGCCGGGGTCAGGTCCAGGGACAGGGCGCCCAGGTTTTCGTCGATCCGGTGCGTTTTGCGCGTGCCGGGGATGGGGGCCACCGCCAGTCCCAGCCGTTTGCCCTGCTCCAGCAGCCACGCGAGTGCCACCTGGGCAGGGGTCGCGGAAAGCTCGGCAGCCACTGCCCGCACTGCCTCCACGACTCCCTGGTTCGCGCCGGCCACATCCTCCGCGAAACGGGGGATCCGGCGTCGGAAGTCATTGGCTCCGAGGCTGGAGGCGTCCACGGTGCCGGTGAGGAATCCCCGGCCCAGCGGCGAATACGGCACAAAACCGACGCCCAGCCCGGCCGCGGCCGGAACTACGTTGCGTTCCACGTCGCGGCTCCAGATGGACCATTCGCTCTGGACTGCGGCGATCGGATGGACGGCGTGGGCTTCGGCCAGTTCCGTCGCGGTCACCTCTGACAGGCCAAGGTGTTTGACCTTGCCCTGCTGCACCAGCCCCGCCATGGCCTCCACGGTTTCCACAATCGGAACGCGGAGGTCACGGCGGTGCATGTAGTAGAGGTCGATCACGTCCGTGCCCAGGCGTTTCAGGCTGGCGTCGACGGCCTGCCGGACGTAGGCGGCGTCGCCCCGGATGTCCGTGTAGCCGTCCGCCGGGTTGCCCACCAGAGAAAACTTGGTGGCGAGCTGCACTTCACTGCGGCGGTCCTTCAGCAGTTGGGCGATGAGTTCCTCGTTGCTGCCTCCGCCGTAGATGTCCGCGGTGTCGATAAAGCTGACGCCGGCGTCCACGGCATGGTGCAGGGTTTTGAGGGCCTCGTGCGGGTCAACCTCGCCATACACCGGCGTGAGGGCCATTCCGCCGAAGCCCAGGGGACTGACCTTGAGGCCGTCACCGAGGTGAATCAGTGGTGCAGTCATGGGTGCGCGCTCCGTTCCTTGTGGACTTGTGTCCCAGCCAAGAACCCCGGCCGCGGGCGGAGTATTCCGGTGCGGTGTCCTAGCCCCAGGGGATGATCCGGTCCGCTCCCTGGCGCGTGGACTCGATCATCACGGCGTTTGTCTCGTCCGGGCCCATCGCCCAGGCTTCCGCCGCCGTCCGTTCCATGCCGAACTCCACGTGCCGGTCCACCAGCCGGCCCAGCCGAAGCGCGGGTGGGGTGTCCATGAACCAGACCTCATCCAGCTGCGCCCGGACGTTCTTCCACTCCGGCGTCTCCGCGAGCAGGTAGTTGCCTTCGGTGATCACCAGCGGCACGGACACCGGGACCGCGATGGACGCCGCCACCGGCTCGTCCAAGGTGCGCCGGAATTCCGGGGCGTACACCACTGCCTCATCGCGCCGCACCAGCCGCTGCAACAAGGAGAGGTACCCGCCGACGTCGAACGTGTCCGTGGCCCCTTTGCGCTGCCGCAGCGGGGTGCCGTCAATGATCGCGTTGCCCAGGTGGAAACCGTCCATGGGCACCACGACGGCGAGGTCCGCACCGAATTGCTGCTGGAGCCAGGATGCGAAGGTCGATTTTCCCGAGCCGGGCGCCCCGGCAATGCCCAGCAGCGTCCGCCGGCCGCCGTCGAGCCTGTGCCGAAGGGCGTCCAGCGCCTGCCGTATCTCGGGGGAGTCCATGGCAAAAGCCTAAACCGGCCGCTGGTGCCTCCTGGCGTCAAGTCACAGGATGCCACTTTTATCAATCGTTTTTAGTGATACCTTCAACGGGGCCATAGGGGATGCGCCCACGGATACTGAGGGGATTGTCCATTGGGGTTAGCGTCGGAGGCCGTTGCGGGGATTTCGTTCGCGGGAGTCACCAAGGCATATGCCGGGCGGAACGTGGTGGACTCCGTCAGCTTCGATTGCCCGCCAGGATCCATCACCGGTTTCCTCGGGCCGAACGGCGCGGGCAAGTCCACAACGCTGCGGATTGCCGCCGGCCTGACGCGTGCCGATGCCGGCGAAGTCCTTTTCGACGGACGCCGGCGGGAGGACCTTGAAAGCCCGGGGCGCACCATCGGCTTCGTCCTGGACCCGACGGCGCTGCACCCCGGCCGCTCGCTGCAGGAGACCCTGAAGCTGAACGCGATGCTGCTGGATCTGCCGCATTCCGCCGTCGCGGAGGCGCTCAGCCTTGCGGGCCTCGAAACGGTGCGGAAAAAGCGTGTGGGATCGCTGTCCCTGGGGATGCGGCAGCGATTGGTCCTGGGCATGGCACTCCTCGCCGGGCCGCAGTTCCTGGTCATGGATGAGCCAACCAATGGACTCGACGCCGACGGCGCACTCTGGGTCCGGAACTACCTAAAGCACTTCAGCGCCCAGGGCGGCACTGTGCTGCTTTCGAGCCACCTCCTCCGTGACATGCAGGCCGTGGCCGACAACATCGTGATGATCGACCGGGGGCGGATCGTCGCCGCGGGCACCGCCAGGGAGTTCAGCGTCAGCACCAGCACCAAGGCTGCCGCCGTCGAACCGGACCGCCTTGCGGACGTCTGCACCCGGCGGGGGTGGACCTTCCACCTGTCCGGCAGGGAGCTTTACATTGACGCCGCCCCCGAGGACATCAGCCGGGCCTGCCTTGAGCACATGGTCGTGCTGACGCACCTGTCCAACGTCACGGAATCAGCGCTGGAGGAGAAGTTCCTTGCTTTGACCTCCGGCGAATTCAGCAGCCGCAACAACACTCTGGAGCAGATCCGATGAGCCAGTCCACTCTCCGGTCAGCACCTGTCCGTGACGGCAACAGCCGGCAGGTCGGTTTTATGCGCCTGGTTGCCGTCGAAATCCGCAAGCTGGTGGACACGCGCAGCTCCCTGGCGATCTTCGCAGTGCTCGCGGTCATCGCTGTGGCGTTGGTGGTTGGGTTGGCGGTTTTCAGCACGGGACAAGGCACCCCCGTCACGTTCACCAGCCTGGCAGGGAGCATCGGTCTTTTTACGTCCCTGGCGATGCCGCTCATCGGCATATTAGGCATGACCTCCGACATGGCGCACCGCACCACGCTGGTCTACTACCCGCTGCTGCGGGGCCGGGCCGGACAGTTCTGGGCCAAGGTTCTGGCTGCTGCCCTCCTGGCAGTGGCCCTTCAGCTCTTCGTGTTTGTGTTGTCGGCTGTTGTGGCTGCCGCCCTGGGCGGCAGCGCGGCCGGACAGTTCGAGGGTGCAGGGCAGGAACTGTGGGACGGGCTGGCCGCGTGCCTCCTGAGCACCATGTTCGGCGTTGCCCTGGCCGCAGCGATCCGCCGGACTGCCTTGGCCATCATCACCGTCATCCTGGTCAGCCTCGTCGGAAATGGCCTCATCCTTACGCTCCTCCCGGATGCCAGCGGCTACCTCAGCACCATTACCGCGCTCGGTGCACTGATGGGCGGACCGGGAGCACCGACGGCCCTGGAAGTGGTTTCGTCCCTGACCCTCTGGTACCTGGTTCCCCTCGGCATCGGCTGGTGGATCACCGAGAAGAGCGAGGCGTAACCTTCGCAGATTTCCCGGCAGGCAGGGACTTCAGCCCCGCCGCGCAACCAACAATCCCGGCGATGAACAGCACCTTCAAAATGCTGAAAGGTTCGACGCCGGTGGCCATCGCCCAGCCGACCGTCAGGGCAGCCCCGATCCCCACCCAGACGGCGTAGGCCGTGCCGAGCGGGATACTGCGGATGGCGAGCCCCAGGCCAACCATGCTGAGCGTGGCCGTCACGGCGAAGACAACGGTGGGGAGCGGGCGGGTGAAGCCGTCGGACAGGCCAAGGGCCGTAGCCCAGACGGCTTCCAGCACGGCGGAGGCGAGCAGCAACAGCCACGCGGTGGAGCGCTTGTTCATCACGCCACCACCTTCAGGCCAACCACGCACGCGGCGATGCCGGTGAGCAGCAGCAGGCGCGCCGCCGTCGGACGTTCCGCCCGGGTGATGATCGCGTAGGCGGACGTCAGCACCACTCCCACGCCCACCCACACGGCGTACGCGGTGCCGGTGGGGATGGCCTGCATGGCGATGGCGAGGCCGGCCATACTTGCGAGGACGGCGAGCAGGAAGAGGAACGCGGGCGCAACGCGGCGGCGGCCGGAAGCCTGGAAGGTCCGGTGCAGCGCAGCGGCCCAGACGGCCTCCAGCGCCCCGGAAAGAATGAGGATTAACCACGACATGACAGATCCTTTGGCCAGTCTTGTCGCGTGCCGGGTACTGAACCGTCGTCCGGAGGATCCGTTGCGGAGCCTTGGTTCCAGCGTAGCAACGCCCGACGGCGGCTGGCCACGTTGGTGGCCAACCTCACCGAGGGCGGGGCAGCGCTTAGAGGGCGCCGCCTGCCACCTCGGGGCCGCCGCCGCCGCGGCCGCCGTCGCCGATGGTTTCGCGGGCGATGAAGTTCTCGATGTCGAACAGGTTATCCGCTCGCTCGGCGATGTTCAGCAGCGTGGTCATGGCGGCGACTTCCTCCACCTGCTCCTTGAGGAACCACAGCATAAACTGCTCGCCCAGGGCGTCGTCCTCCGCCCGGGCGGCCCGGAAGAGGGCCTCGATGCTGGCTGTCACTTCCTTCTCCTGCTGCAGCGCCAGGGCCAGCGGCTCCGTTACTTTGGAGAAATCGTTGCGCACGGCAGGGACGCCCGGGATGGTGAAGGCGATGTCGCGGTCCAGCATGTACTGCACCATCATCAGGGCGTGGTTCCGTTCCTCCACCGACTGCCGGAAGAAGTAACGGGCCAGCTGCGGGAGGTCCTGGTTGGCGAACCAGGTGGCCACGGCAATGTACTGCTGCGAGGCCGCAAACTCGTTGCCGATCTGGGTGGACAGAAGCGCATTAAAAGGTGTGGAGGTCATAGCCCGAGTCTAGGAGCGGCGCCCGAGCGTGACCAGTGTGGAAAGGCTCAGATAACGAAGGCGAGGCTAGCCTGCCACGCGTTGCCTAGGCCAGGACGCGGTCGATCGACACGACGGCCAGGAAGCCGCGGCCCAGGATCTCCGGGGAACGGGTCTCGGAGCCCACGACGGCGTCGTAGCGGCCCAGTGCCTCAGGCTCGGCTGCCGGGGCTGCTTCGGGTACGCCATCCGTTCCGTCGTCGGCCTCCGGCGCGGCGCCCGGGCTGACGGTGGCCTGGCCCTGGAGCAGCACGGCAAGCTGGCCTTCGAAGACAGGGTGCGCGCGCTTCTTGGACAGTTCGATGATGGACGTGAAGCCCTTGAAGGAGCCCGTCCGGGTGATGACGTTGAGGTTCCGGATATCTCCGGTGGGCAGTGCGCCGTTGGCAGCGGCCTCCCCGGAGAACCTGAATGGGCGGTACTTTTCGAGGGGATGCTCTTCGCCGTCCACGGTCAGCAGGAGCAGCTCGCCCTCGACCACCGTCAGGACGCGCTCCATACCGGGGAACGGCGAAAAGTCGCCGGCCTTGGTGAGCTCGGCAATGCTGACCCGCCAGTCCCACGCCCCGTCCTGTGCTGAGGCGGCCTGGGGATGGCTGGCCAGCTCACGGGTCACCCCGCCGCCGTTGCGCCACGGTTCGGACCTAAGTTCTGCAAAGCGGATGATCTCCATTCGTCCAGCCTAGTTTGTCGGGTCTGCCGGGCGGCGTAGTTCACCGGGCCGCGTTGCCACGCGTGGCATGCTGGATGGATGCGCCAGGGGATCACCGACGAACAGAACCGGCTTCTGGCGTCCTGGCTTGGTCGTTTCACGGTGGTCCGGGACTACTCCTGGCCCCTGCAGGACACCAATGTCCTCCACGTGGTCACGCCGTCGGGAGCGGACTTCATCATCAAGGCGAGCACCACCAGCCACCACATCCATCGCGAAATCGCAGCGCACGCCGCGGGCTTCGAAGGGCTCGACGGCCGGGTCCCAGCCTTACGGCATGCCTCAGCCCGGGCCGGAATCCTGGTGACGGAGTTCCTGCCGGGGACGCTGGTCGAGGGGACGCCCGCCGAGGACGAGCCTGAAACGTACCGCCAGGCGGGAGCGCTGCTGGGGAGCATCCACCGGCCAGCCGGGTCCTCACCCCACTACGCCAACGCCCTGGCCATCAAGACCAGCGCGTGGATGGACCGCGCACACGGGCTGCTGCCGGAAACCCAGCTGACCAGCCTTGCCCGGAACCTGGATGCCTTGAACCCGGGCACCGTGGAGCTGGTGGCCACGCACGGCGACTACCAACCGCGGAACTGGCTGCAGGACAACGGGCAGATCAAGGTCATCGACTTTGGCCGGGCGGAACGGCGTCCCTGGGTGCACGACCTCGTGCGGCTCAGCCACCAGCAATTCGTTCACAGGCCAGAACTTGCCGAGGCTTTCCATGCCGGCCTGGGCAGGACCGTCGGGCCGGCGGAAGCGGATCTGTGGCGGCTGGAGAACCTGAACCAGGCCATCGGCACGGTGGTGTGGGCCCACCAGATGGGGGACACTGCCTTTGAACAGGCCGGGCGGGACATGGTGGAGCGGGTGCTGGCCGCCCGCTGAAAGACCGGCGTCACATCGGCGCACGGGGCTCTTCCCTGCTAATGTCCTCCCGGGGGACGTCACGAAGACAGCCTGAAGGAGCCGGAAATGTTCGTCAAAGTCTGTGGTCTCAGTACGCCCGAATCAGTCCGTGAGGCCGTGCAGGCCGGGGCGGACGCCGTCGGCTTTGTCCTGACGGCCAGCCCGCGGGTGGTCACGCCGTCGCAGGTTTCCACTCTTCTGGCCGATGTGCCGGACGGCGTGGTCGCCGTCGGCGTTTTCCGGCACGAACCTGTCGCCGATGCCATTGCCATCGCCCGTGCCGCCGGACTCGAATGGGTCCAGCTCCACGCGGACCTCACCCCCGAAGACGTCACAACAGTGCACGACGCCGGCATGAAGCTGATCAGGGCGGTCACCATGGCAGCCACTGCGGACGCTTTCGCCGACTGGGGCGAGGAACTCCTGCTGATTGACGCCGCCGTGCCCGGGTCCGGCGAGGCCTGGGACTACGCCTCCATGGTGGACGTGACCGCACTCGAGGACCGCAAGTGGCTGCTGGCCGGCGGACTGGATCCGGACACCGTGGCGCACGCCGCCGCAGCCTCGGGCGCGTGGGGCGTGGACGTCTCCTCCGGCGTCGAAATCTCCCGCGGGGTGAAGGATTTGGCCAAGATCCGCGCGTTCGTCACTGCCGCCAAGGGCTGACCGCAGGTCCTTCGCGGGTCCGGGCCGCGGCCAGGACTCAGGGGTGACTCAGGGCAGTCCCGGAGGTTTTTGCCGGACCCGCCGGGGCACAATGGACAGATGAAGACACTGCTCAACATCATCTGGCTGGTTTTCGGCGGGTTCTGGCTTGCCCTGGGCTACTTCGTGGCCGGCATCATCTGCTGCCTGCTGATCGTCACGATTCCGTGGGGCATCGCGTCCTTCCGGATTGCCGCCTACACGCTGTGGCCGTTCGGGCGCATGGTGGTGGACAAGCCGGGCGGCACGGGCGTGTTTTCACTGCTCGGCAACGTGATCTGGCTGCTGGTCGCGGGCATCTGGATTGCGATCGGCCACGTGGCAACAGCCATTGCCATGGCCATCACCATCATCGGCATTCCGCTCGCCATCGCCAACCTGAAGCTCATCCCGGTGAGCCTGATGCCGCTCGGCAAGCAGATTGTGCCCACCGACCGCCCGTTCATCACCGCCTACCGCTAGGCCGTGCCGGTGACCAGGCCCTGGGCTTCCAGTTCGTCGGAGCGCAGCGCCCGCAGCACGCAGAATTCGTTGCCGTCCGGGTCCGCCATCACCACCCAGGTCACCTCCGGCCCCTGCCCGACGTCGACGCGGGTGGCGCCCAGGGCCTCCAGCCGCTTGACCTCCGCGGCCTGGTCTTCCGGACGGAGGTCCAGGTGCAGCCTGTTCTTGAGTTCCTTCCGCTCGGGCACCTTCAGGAACAGCAGGTCCGGGCAGACACCGTCGGCAGGGCTGCCTGCCGGCGGCTCCAGCACGATTTCGTCCTCCGCCTCATACGTGCGGCGCCACTCGAGGGCCTTCTCCCAAAAATCCGCGGGTACTTTCGGGTCGGTGGAGTCGATGCTGAGGGCTTGGATGCGCAGGTTCATCCGTGCAGTCTTCCACCGGCTGCCGGCGCCGTAAAGGCTCGTCCCGGTGCTGGGCGCGCGGGTGCGGGGTCAGGCCAGTTCGCCCCGGAGGTTCCGGCGTGCGGCATCGAGCCACAGTTCCCGCGCCCGCGCGCTGTGGAAGAGCGGGTCCAGTTCCAGCAGATGGCGTACGACGGCGGCACGCCCGGCCGCGAAGTCGGCGTCGCCGATGTGCGCGTAGTCTTCCCGGACGGCGGCCACATACCTCGCGTAGGGCTCCGGTTCGCCGCCGAGCACTGACAGGTCCGCGTCACAGAGGAGTGCGCCGTCGTCGTCCCCCGGCTCCGGGCGGTGCTCCGAGGTGAGCCGGACCAGCCGCGCCACTTCCTCGACGTCCGCGTCGGGGAGCCCGGCGTGGGCCAGACGTTCCTCGGCGAGCCGGGCGGAGTCCTCCTCGTCCTGGCCGGCGGCTCCGCGGTACACGGCGTCGTGGAACCAGGCGGCCAGCTGGACGATGCGGGGAGGGGCAGCGGGTTCGGCGAGCAGGTCCAGGGCCTCCAGCACCGCGAGGAGGTGCGTGCGTCCGTGGTACTTGCGGTGCTCCTCGCCCCACCGGTCCAACAGGTCCAGGAAGAGGGCGTCATGGCCGGGCATGATGCTTTCCCAGCGGTTCAGGAGCGGAACTTTCAGCGACTTGCTGCGCTGCCGTGCCGGGATCCGGAGCCCACTGGCGATGAGTTTGCGCACCAGGATCCGTGCCTCCACCGGGATGGCCCCGGCGGCCACCAGGTCCCCGAACCGGCGCTCCGGCACGTCGTAGTGGTCGCCGTCGAAGGCCCGCTCCGGGATCCCGGCCGCAGCGGCGAAGGCGTGGAGTTCCTCGAGCGAGGCGTCCGAAATGAGGTGCGAGAAGTGCGTGCCGTGCGCAGGCCAGAGGGGCGGATCAAGGTAGATGGCCATGCTGGAAGTCTAATCCCGGCTGCTCCTTAGCCTGGGCACGCGGAACCGGATCAGGAGCCGGCCGGCAGGATGTTCTGGTTGCCGCGGAAGACGTTCTGCGGATCGAAGTCGCGCTTGACCCTGGCCAGCCGCGCGTAGTTCCCGTTGCCGAAGGCGGCGCGGATCCGGTCCTGCCCTTCGTTACCAATGAAGTTCAGCCATACGCCGCCGTTGGCGTACGGCGCGATCTTGGCGCGGAAGTCCTTGACCCAGGCCTTGGCCAGTTGCCCTTCTTCGGGTGTGGGGGAGATGCCGTACGGGTGGCTGACCCAGGCCGCGTTCCGGTTAATCAGCGGGGTGGCCGATCCAGCGTTCCCTCCGACGGCGCCGCCCCAGCGCGCGATGAGCTGCTGGGACGTGGCATCGGGGAGGTTCCGGGCCGATTCCACAAAGATGTCCAGGGCTGCATCGGGAAGTTCGTCGTGGTAGTCGGCGCTCCAGTAGTTGTAGTGGTCCGGCGGATCGTCCAGGGAGCCGTTGAACTCTGCATAGCCTGTGTCGCCCACCAAGTCGACGGCGGGCCCGAGTTCGCGGAACGGCCTCGCATGTTCGGAGCCTTCCTCGGCGTCACCCGCGAAGACGTAGCCAACGGCGACTGCCAACTTTCCCACCAGATGCTCAGGCACGAACGGCTCCGGCGGCGCGGTCAGGTACAGCAGTCCCACCCCGACGCCATCGGGGGCCGCCAAGGCCAGGTCCCGGTACGCGCGGGAGACGTCCAGGGCCTCTTCGCCCGGCCACAGCCATAACCCGGCATGGACCACGGGGCCCAGCCGGTGCGCCTGGAACGTAAAGGAAGTGGCCACGCCGAAGTTCCCGCCTCCGCCATGGAGCGCCCAGAAGAGTTCGGGATTCTCGGTGGCGCTCGCGGTAACGCGCTCGCCGTCGACCGTCACCAGGTTCACCGAGACCAGGCTGTCGCACGCGAACCCGTAGGACCTTTCCAGCCAGCCGGACCCGCCGCCGAGGGTGAAGCCGGCGATGCCGGTAGTGGAGGCGCGGCCGCCGGTCACCGCCAGGGCATGCTCCTGGGTGGCGTGGTCGAACTCGCCCCAGGTGACGCCTGCCCCCGCGGTGACGATGCCGGATTCGGGGTCCACGTCGATCGACTTCATGGGCCGCACATCGATCACCAGGCCGCCGTCGTTCATGGACATTCCGGCCACTGAATGGCCGCCGGCGCGGACGGCGATGGCGAGGGAATTCTGACGCCCGTAGCGGAGGGCCTCGGCCACGTCCGCGTCGTTGGAGCACTGGGCGATGACGGCCGGACGCCGGTCAATCATGGCGTTGAAGACCTTGCGGGCCTGGTCGAAGTCGGGGCTGTCAGGTTTGATCCACTTCATCACAACGCTCCTCAACGGGTGCGGCTCTTCCCCTCCACATAGCGTAGGACTCCCGGCTCCGGCGTTCCATAGCCGGTTCGCAGCAGGAATCCGCGCGCGGCAGTCCACGACCAGGGTCATAATTCGCTTCAGCGGAGCAAAGTAGCAAAAAGAGCCGCAAATGCGGTCTAGAATGGCAAAATGCCCACGATCCGCGTTTCAGAAGCCGCCCGTTTCCTTGGTGTCAGTGACGACACCATCCGCCGCTGGACGGAGAACGGCAGCCTGACTCCGGTTAAGGACGACGCCGGCCGGCTGGCCGTTGACGGGCTGGAACTGGCCCGCCATGCGCAAAAGCTCGCTCAGCTGCCCGAGGACCCGCACCGGACCGGAAGCTCGGCCCGCAACCGGTTCGTTGGCCTGGTCACCGGCATCACCGCCGACAAAGTCATGGCGCAGGTGGAGCTCCAGTGTGGACCGTTCCGGGTGGTGTCGCTCATGAGCAGCGAAGCCGTCCGCGAGCTGGGGCTGGAACTCGGCTCCGTGGCGACCGCCGTGGTCAAAGCCACCACCGTCATCATCGAAACACCGCAGGGAAAGAGCGTCGTATGAGGAACATCCGTGGAAAATCGCGCACCGTGGCGGCTGTGGTCGCCCTTGGACTGGCCGGTGCCCTCAGCGCGTGTGGCTCGGCCGCCCCTGCGGGAAACTCCACATCAGCGGGCACTTCACAGCTGTCCGGAACTGTGACTGTCTTTGCCGCCGCATCCCTGAAAGCCACGTTCACCCAACTGGCCGCAGACTTCGAAGCCAGGAACCCCGGCACCAAGGTCACGCTGAGCTTCGCCGGCTCCTCGGACCTGGTCACGCAGATCACCCAGGGGGCGCCGGCTGACGTCTTTGCCTCCGCCGACACCAAGAACATGGCCAAACTGGCCGACGCCAAACTCCTCGACGGAACCGCGAGGAACTTCGCCACCAACGTCCTGGAGATTGCCGTCCCTCCGTCCAACCCGGCGTCGATCACCACCTTTGCCGACCTGGCCAAACCCGGAATCAAGGTGGTTGTCTGTGCCAGCCAGGTTCCGTGCGGCGCCGCCGCGGACACCGTGGAAAAGGCCGCCGGCGTCACGCTGTCCCCGGTCAGCGAGGAATCCTCCGTCACCGATGTCCTGGGCAAAGTAACCTCCGGCGAGGCCGACGCGGGCCTCGTCTACGTCACCGACGTCAAAGGCGCCGGCAGCAAGGTCAAGGGCATCCCGTTTGACCAGTCCGGCGAGGCCGTCAACACCTATCCCATCGCCACAGTAGGCTCGAGCCGGAACAAGGAACTGGCGGACGCCTTCATCACCATGGTCACCGGCGCCGAGGGCAGGAAAACCCTCAGCGAGGCCGGCTTCGGCGCACCGTAAGCAGTCCGTACCGTCAGGGCACCGCCCAGACCCAAGGAGACCATGAAGCAGGCCAGGAACGGCGGGTACGGCGGCATCCCGCGCTGGATCTACGCCATCGCCGCCGCCGGCGGCCTGTTCGTGCTGCTCCCGCTCGCCGCCATGGTGGCCAAGGTCAACTGGCCGCAGTTCATCCCGCTCATCACCTCGGAATCGTCGTTGACCGCCCTCGGCCTGAGCCTCCGCACCTCCGCGGCCAGCACTTTCCTGTGCCTGGTGCTGGGCGTTCCGCTGGCGCTGGTCCTGGCCCGCGGGCGCTTCCCCGGGCAGGGCCTGCTCCGTTCCTTCGTCCTGCTCCCGCTGGTCCTTCCGCCCGTGGTGGGCGGCATCGCCCTCCTGTACACCTTCGGCCGGCAGGGGCTCCTGGGCAGGACGCTGGAGGTGGCCGGACTCCAGATCGCGTTCTCGACGACGGCGGTGGTCCTCGCCCAGACGTTTGTAGCCCTGCCTTTCCTCGTAGTCAGCCTCGAGGGCGCCCTGCGCACGGCCGGGAACCGCTACGAGGCGGTGGCTGCAACCCTCGGCGCCAGGCCCACCACGGTGCTGCGCCGGGTCACGATTCCGCTGGTCCTGCCGGGCCTGGCCTCCGGGGCGGTGCTGTCGTTCGCCCGCAGCCTGGGCGAGTTCGGCGCCACCCTCACCTTCGCCGGAAGCCTGGAGGGGGTGACCCGGACGCTGCCACTGGAAATCTACCTGCAGCGGGAGACGGACGCCGATGCCGCCGTCGCGCTTTCCCTGGTCCTGGTGGCAGTGGCGGCGGCCGTGGTGGCGCTTGCCTACCGCAGGCCGCGCACCTCCGGCGGCCTCCAGGACAGCGCGCCGGGCCAACGGGAAAGCCCGACGCCGGCGCCCTCCGCGGGGAGCGCAGTCCGGTGACGTTTACGGTCCAGGCCGCCGTGGGCGCCCGGGATTTCGACGTGTCCCTGGCCGTGGGGCCGGGCGAAACCGTGGCCGTCATGGGCCCCAACGGCGCGGGCAAATCCACCCTCCTCAACGTTGTCGCCGGTCTGCTGCACCCGGATTCAGGCAAGGCCGAACTGGACGGCAGGATCTTGTTCAACCTCGTCGCCGGCCGCGGTGAATGGACTGCGCCGCACCGCCGCGGCACCGCGCTCCTGGCGCAGGAACCGCTACTTTTTCCGCACCTCAGCGTCCTGGAAAATGTTGCGTTCGGCCCCCGCAGCGCCGGCGTTTCGAAGCATGCGGCACGCGCGTCCGCCCTGCGCTGGCTGGCCGAGGTGGAGGCTGCGGAGCTGCAGGGCCGCCGGCCTGCGCAGCTGTCCGGCGGGCAGGCCCAGCGCGTGGCGGTGGCCCGGGCCCTCGCTGCTGACCCGGGCCTGCTGCTCCTGGACGAACCGATGGCAGCTCTGGACATCCACACCGCCCCGCTGCTCCGGCGGCTGCTCAAGCGGGTGCTCGCGGGCCGCCGCGCCATCATCATCACGCACGACGTCCTGGACGCCCTGATGCTCGCAGACCGGGTGGTCATCCTCGAAAACGGCCGGATCGCTGAGCAGGGTCCCACCCGCGAGGTCCTGCAGGTGCCGAGGAGCCGGTTCGCAGCAGGGCTCGCCGGCCTGAACCTCGTCACCGGCACCATCGCCGGCCATGGGCTGCTTGCCGGCGACCTGGCGATTTATGGCCAGCACGACGAACTGCCCGGGGACCTGCCGGCAGGCCAGCCCGGCGTAGCGGTCTTCCCGCCGTCGGCCGTTTCCGTTTTCCTCACCGAGGCGCACGGCAGCCCGCGGAACTCCTTCGCCGTCACGGTGACCGACCTCGAACCCTATGGCGACCGGATCAGGGTCCGCGCCGGAGCCGGCGGGCAGCTCAGCGCCGACGTCACGCCGGAGGCCGCTGCCGACCTGGGACTTGTCCCCGGCCTGCAGGTGTACTTCGTGGTCAAGGCCGCAGTGGTCTCCATCTATCCGGCCTGAGATCATCCCCTGGGCTGAACCCGCGCGCGGCGGCCTTGGCTAGGCTGGTCAGCGCCGGCCCAACCGCGCCGGCACTGATGTGGGGGAGTGCAGTGAAGCTACGGAACAGGAAAATTACGACGGCGGCCGCCGGGTTGGTGCTCGCGGCCGGACTGGCAGGGTGCAGCCTCTTCCCGTCACCCCGGCCGCCTGTTCCGTTGCCGGCCACACCCACCTCAATGCTTCCGGCCAGCTGCCCGTTCCTGGCGCCGGAGGAAGTCCGCCCGGTCCGGATTCCCCAGGGGACTCCCAAGGAAGCCATCGGCGGAGTGCTGAATTCCTACGGGGCCTGGCTCAACGCAGGGTCAGAGACCCTATCGACGTGGCAGGCCGGCGGCACGGTCCCGCGGGAATGTGTGGACAGCCTGGCCGCGGCAAACGCCGAGGCGTACTCCACCACCATTTTCACCAGCCACAGTGACGTGGCCTGGCAGCAGTACTTCAGCGCGGTCGAACGGATGAACGCCCAAACGCTGCAGGGCGTCCGCGATGCCACGGAAGGCCAGGGCAGCCGGGGCACCTTCGAGCTGCTGAAGGAGATCGACTCAAGCTCCACGGAGAACGGCACCTTCCTGAAGTTTGATGCCGTGTACAAGCCGTCAGCCGGAACGCCGGCAGGAGCCACCTGGGAGGAATGGGACAAGCCCACACGCTGGTACGTGGAGCTCATCCCTGACGGGGACTTCCTGGTCATCAACTACGTGGAGCAGACGCTGGCCGCCGGCTATCCCTGAGCTGGCGGGCCTGCTCCGGAAATGTAGTTGACTGACTTTGTCATTTTTCGTGACACGGTTCACGCCGGCGAGTAATATCTCTTGTGGATCGCCGAGTACCCATGGTTGATCCATCCACTCAGCTGCGCCGATCGGCGCACGCAGGCCCTCGGGCGGGTGGCTCCTTGGGGGAGTCACCCGCCCGGGATGTTTAAGCCGGGGATACAGTGCAGGGGTAACCACTTGTGGAACCCTGGGCGTCGCCTGGTGCGGGGTTCGCTGTGGGCAAAAAATCGCGGTGGAGCAGGTTCCGTCAAAGTTGAGCGTAGTAGACTCAACTTAGCGAAAATGCGCATCCCCGGAAGGAGCTCTCTTTGGACGTCAAATTCACCACCAAGAGCCAGGAGGCTCTTTCGGCAGCAGCCATGAACGCCTCCACGGCCGGAAACCCCCAGGTGGAACCGGCCCACCTGCTCAAGGCGCTGATGGATCAGCGGGAGGGCGTCGCCGTCGCGCTCCTCCGCGCCACCGGCGCTGATCCGGACGCCGTCAGCGTCCAGGCGAGCAGCGCCATCAAGGCGCTGCCGGCAACCTCCGGAGGCTCCACGCAGCAGGCGCAGCTGTCCCGGCCCGCGCTGCAGGCCATCCAGAACGCCAAGAACGAAGCCGACCGGCTGGGCGACTCGTTTGTCTCCACCGAAGTCCTGCTGCTGGGCCTCTCCGCGGGGAGTGACGCCGTCGGGCGGTTAATGCGCGACGCCGGTGCCTCCCACGAGGCACTGCTCGCCGCCCTGCCGGGTGTCCGCGGGGACCGGAAGGTGACCAGCCCGGACCCGGAGAACACTTTCCAGTCGCTGGAGAAGTTCGGCACAGACCTGACGGCGATGGCGCGCTCCGGGAAGCTGGACCCGGTCATCGGCCGCGATACCGAGATCCGGCGCATCATCCAGGTGCTGAGCCGCCGCACCAAGAACAACCCTGTCATCATCGGCGAACCCGGCGTGGGCAAGACCGCCGTCGTCGAAGGCCTGGCCCAGCGGATCGTGGCCGGTGACGTCCCGGAAAGCCTGCGCGGCAAGACGCTGATCGCGCTGGATCTCGCGTCCATGGTGGCCGGCGCCAAGTACCGCGGCGAGTTCGAGGAGCGGCTCAAGGCTGTGCTGGAGGAGATCAAGAACTCGGGCGGCCAGATCGTCACGTTCATCGACGAGATCCACACGGTGGTGGGCGCCGGTGCCACGGGGGAGTCCTCGATGGATGCCGGCAACATGCTCAAGCCCATGCTGGCCCGCGGCGAGCTGCGGCTGATCGGCGCCACAACGCTGGACGAGTACCGCGAGAACATCGAGAAGGACCCCGCCCTGGAACGCAGGTTCCAGCAGGTTTACGTGGGCGAACCCAGCGTGGAGGACACCATCGGCATCCTCCGCGGCCTGAAGGAACGCTACGAGGCACACCACAAGGTCACCATCGCAGACTCCGCGCTGGTGGCTGCGGCGACGCTGTCCAACCGCTACATTTCCGGCCGCCAGCTTCCGGACAAGGCCATCGACCTGGTGGATGAGGCCGCCTCCCGGCTCCGGATGGAGATCGACTCCGCGCCGGAGGAGATCGACCAGCTGCGGCGGTCCGTGGACCGGCTCACCATGGAGGAACTGGCCCTCGCCAACGAGAAGGATCCGGCGTCGGTGGAACGCCTGGCCGCGATCCGGGCTGACAAGGCCGACAAGAACGAGGAGCTGTCCGCGCTCAACGCCCGCTGGGAGGCCGAGAAGGCCGGGCTCAACCGTGTCGGTGACCTGAAGGCCAAGCTGGACGAGCTCCGCTCCACCGCGGACAAGGCGCAGCGCGAGGGCGACCTGGAGACGGCGTCGCGTGTTCTGTACGGTGAGATTCCGGCCCTGGAGCGTGAACTGAGCGCCGCCGCCGAGGCTGAGGCCGAGGTGAAGGACAAGCCTGCCCAGATGGTGGCGGAGCAGGTCACTGCGGACGACATTGCCGAGGTCATCTCGGCCTGGACCGGCATTCCCGCCGGGCGCATGCTGCAGGGCGAAAGCCAGAAGCTGCTGCATATGGAGGAGGAGCTCGGCAGGCGCCTGATCGGTCAGGCCAAGGCCGTGGCTGCGGTCTCCGACGCCGTCCGCCGTGCCCGCGCGGGCATCAGCGACCCCAACCGCCCGACCGGATCCTTCCTGTTCCTGGGTCCCACCGGCGTAGGCAAGACGGAGCTCGCCAAGGCACTGGCGGATTTCCTGTTCGACGACGAACGCGCCATGGTGCGGCTCGACATGTCCGAGTACGGCGAGAAGCACTCGGTGGCGCGGCTCGTGGGCGCGCCTCCGGGGTACGTGGGCTACGAGGAAGGCGGCCAGCTGACCGAGGCCGTCCGCCGCCGGCCGTACTCGGTGATCCTGCTGGACGAGGTGGAAAAGGCCCATCCGGAAGTCTTCGACATCCTGCTGCAGGTACTCGACGACGGCCGCCTCACCGACGGCCAGGGCCGCACCGTGGACTTCCGCAACGCCATCCTGGTCCTGACCTCGAACCTGGGCAGCCAGTTCCTGGTGGACCAGAACCTGGACGCCACGGCCAAACGGACCGCCGTGATGGCCACCGTCAATGCCTCCTTCAAGCCGGAGTTCCTGAACCGGCTGGACGAAGTGGTGCTGTTCGACGCCCTGACAGTGGATGAGCTGGCGGAGATCGTCGAGCTGCAGGTGGCAGAGCTTGGCAGGCGGCTGTACGAGCGCCGCCTGACCCTTGAGGTGACCGACGGCGCCCGGGCCTGGCTGGCCATGTCCGGCTTCGACTCCGCCTACGGCGCCAGGCCGCTGCGCCGGCTCGTGCAGAAGGAGATCGGCGACCGCCTGGCCAGGGCCATCCTGTCCGGCGACATCACGGACGGTGACACCGTGCTGGTGGACACGGCTGCCGACGTCGATGAACTCACCATTGAGGGCTTCGAGGCCCTCTCCGGGCCCGGCGGCGGCGCTCCCGCCGGCACGGGCCTGGTGGTCCGGCGGAAGGACTAGGCACCTGGGTTAGCCCGCGGTATGTGCCTGGGAGGGCACTGCGGTCAGTTGCTGCTTGATGTCCTCCCAGTTTGTCGCCACCCGGCGTTCCACGATGAGGCCGTCCACCACGCGCTCGAGAGTGAGGCTTTCGCTGGTGATGGGAGCGCCGGCCGGGGCGATTCCTTCGAATTCGCCGCCGCTGTGCACCGCGTGCATGGTCACCCGGCACGCCACCAGGTCACCTTCGGCGACCTGGTCCTCAAGGGTGAAGCTGGTGCCGCTGAACATGGCGTTCCAGCCTTTGATGGCCTGCAGCATGGTGCCGCGGTCCACCGGTTCCGTGTTCCCGTGCACGTACGCCTGGAGGTTGGGCGACAGGACGCTGATGAGCCCTGCTTCGTCCTGGTCTTCAAAGGCCCGGAAGAACCTGCGCACCACTTCTTTGTTCTGGTCAGTAGTCATTGGACTGTCCCTTTCGATTCCTATCCGGGATGCTCCGGATAAGCACAGACTAGGAGCCTGCAGGACGTTCCAACTCCGTGTATGTACCCAGTCGGCAGGGGGAATCAGCGGCGCAGGGGAGGGTTTTTGTGGGGGACTGCCAAGGTGTCCTGTTCTGGCCCCAGGCCGTGGCGGAACGCGTAATTGGCTGCAGCCGTTCGGGCCGCCGGGCCGTCCACTCCAATCTTCAGGTAGAGGTTGGAAATATGCCTTTCAACCGTCCGCACACTCAGTCCCAGACCGGCCGCGATGGATTGGTTGCTCTCGCCGCCGGCAATGAGGTGGAGCACCTGGGCCTCGCGTGGTGTGAGGCGCATGGCAGCTGAAACGGGGGATCCTGCGTCGGATGCCGGAGGCTGCGGTTCCCGAAGTTCCTTCACCAGGGCGTCGATCTCCTCCGGCGTCAGTGCCCGGCCGGCCGCCAGGCATTCGCGGAAGGCGTCCTCTCCGACGAGGGCGGTGGCGGCGGCGGCAGTGCGGTCGAATTCGGACCGGTCAAGCGCCCAGAGCACTGCTCCGTACTGGTCGAGCCGCCCTTGTGCTGCGCCCAGCAGCATCGCCGACGCCCTGGGCGACCCACCAGATACGGCCACCGAAGCCCAGGCGGCCAGGGCCATCGTGACGCCCCAGTCATCGTTGCCGTCCCGTGCCACGCGCAGTGATTCGCCAAGATGATGACGGGCTCCTTCGAGGTTCCCGCGGGTCCTGGCTACCTGGCCCAGCCTGACGCACCGCCGCGCAATGGCGAACGCGTGGCCGAGCCGGCGGGCGAGCACCTGGCTCTTCCCGTAGCATTCTGCCGCCTTGTCGACGTCGCCCTGCAGGAAGGAGGCGTCTCCCAACGCGAACAGGCAGGCAGAGGTCCACCACTGGTCCCCCGCCTCCTCTTCCAGCGCCAGCCCCCTGGCGGCAAGGGCCGCTGCCCCAAGAGCGTCTGTGCCCATGGTTGCATGGGCCAGAAAATGCAGTTGCCGTCCCACAGCGGCAGGATCCTGAAGCTCCGCGAAGATGGCGGCAGCTTCCTCCCAATGGCTTCGCGCCTCTGCCCCGAGCCCTGCGTGGACGGCGAGGAAACCCGTCGATTCGTGGAGATCCGCCTGGAGCCGGCGCGGAATGGCATGGCTGCTGGCAAGGTAGCGCCGGTGCCACAGCAGCCCTTCGGCGAATTCACCACGCAACTGCCACACCTGCGAAAGGGCGCCCGCGATCTCGGCTCCGGTCTCCAGCCCATCGGGCTCGTCGAGGCCCCAGGCCATGGCCGCCCTCAGGTTGCCCCTGTCCTGCTCCAGCCGCCGGGTCCAGGCGGGCTGCTTTGGACCGTTCAGTTCCCCGCGCGCCTCCATGGCAAGGGCAGCAAACCGGGCCGCATGGGAGCTGCGCAGCAAGGACCTTTCTTCCGCCGCCCTCAATTGCTCGTCGGCGTACTGGCGGACAACTTCGAGCAACCGGAATCGCCGGGTCCCGCCGCTTGGCCGTTCCACCACCACCAGGGACTGGTCCACCAGTCCGGAGAGCGCAGGGAGGATGTCCGCCGGCTCCAGAATTCCTCCGGGACAAACAGTCTCTGCGTCTTCGAGGGCCCAGCCGCCCGCAAAGACGGAAAGCCGCCTGAACAGTGCCTGCTCAGGCGGTGGGAGGAGCCCGTGGCTCCAGTCCAGGGCCGCGCGGAGTGTGGCATGTCGTTGTGCGCCGACTGGCCCGCCTCCAGCCAGGAGTCCCAAGGCGCCCTCCAGGCGCTCAGCAAGTTGCGCCGTGGTCAGTATCCTCACCCGGCTGGCCGCAAGTTCGATGGCAAGCGGCAGGCCGTCCAGCCGGCGGCAGACGCGTGCCACGGAGACGGCGTTTTGCCGTGTGACGGCAAATTCCGGAAGCACCATGGAGGCACGTTCGGTGAAGAGCCTTACGGACTCAGATGCGGCGATCTCCTCGGCCGGAACATCTTCGGCAGCCGGGACTGGCAGCGGGTCAAGCAGCCAGGTCCCTGATGCCTCTGCAGGCAATGGCACCCTGCTGGTGGCAAGGATGCGCAGACCCGCACAGCCAGCCAGCAGCTCCATGCTGGCTTTGGCGCAGTCCCGGGCGAGGTGCTCACAGTTGTCCAGCACCAGCAGTGCCGGCGTATCTCCTAAATGTTCAGCAATTGCCGGGATCTCGCCCTGGCCAGGCTTGATGAAGACGCCAAGGGATGATGCGATGGTTGATCCGATCAGCTGCGGGTTGGCAGTGGCAGTGAGATCGGTCCAGTAGACCTGCCGTTGCGAGGCTTGGCCGGCCCGTGCCGCCACAGTGAGCGCCAGCCGTGTCTTCCCGGATCCTGCGGCGCCGGTGATCGTGAGCAGGCCGCTCGTCCCCGAGTCCAGCCAGCTCAAGAGTGCGGCAGTCTCCCGTTCCCGACCGATAAAGCTGGTCACGGGCCGGGGAATGGCGCCGAGGGGACGGACCTCAGGCCCGGCAGCGGCGTTTACCGGGACCGACAGCGCCAACTGACGTGCCCGAAGCGCTGCATCCGCGCGCGTGTGGACGCCGAGCTTAAGGAAAACCTGCCGCAGATACCACTTCGCCGAACTTGGTGCGATGCTGAGCCGAGTCGCAATTTCGGCGCTGCCCAGGCCCTCGGCAAGGAGAAGTGCCACCTCGGTTTCCCTCGCGGTCAGAGGCTGAGGCGCCGCCGGAATCTGGGCATTGACTTGCGACATCTCCTCCACCGTTGAAAGAAGTATTCGGCGAGGCCCGGCATTGGATGTGCATTCCTGGCCAAGCCCACCAGTACCCTCATTCTCCTCCTGGCTGTCCATTTGTGGTGAGCCGTTTGGGGTATCGGCCCGTCCCGTGCGGCAGGCGGGCTTAGGGACCCGCCGGGAGAACGCTCGCGGTGATGACGTTCCCGCCGGGCGCGGTGACGTAGCAGTCCACACGGCGGTCACCGGATTCCCAGCTGGTGCTGCTGGGGTAGGCCCGCTGAAAGTTCAAGGTGAAGTCGTTGGCCGGGGGCGCAAGCTTCGCGGCCTGGCATGCCTCCAGGGCTTTGGCTTTGAGCGCTTCGCCGCCCGGGTAGGAATCATTGGCGGGGTAGCGGTAAGTGGCCACAAGCTGGGCCGAATGGCCGGCATCACAGGCTACAACGGTCGACTTCAGTGCCTCTGGATCAAAATCCTTGAAGCAATCCCCAAGTTTGAAGTCCGCCGGCGCCACCCCATCACGGGGCAACGGCAAGGCGCTGGCCGGTGCGGTCGGCGAAATTTCTATGATCCCCGAGCCGTCGGCGCCGGAATTTCCGTTGTTCTGTCCGTTGTCGCTGAGCCACAACGCCAACCAGATGAGGGACCCCACCACGCCGGCGAGCACCAGCACAAAGACCGTTATCAGGACGATTTGCCCGGTCCGCCGTGGATTGCGTGAAGGGGGCGCCGGCGGGAGTCCCGGAGCCTGCACAAGGGGCAGTCCCGCAGTGGGCGGCCCAGCGGGTTTGGGCGGGCGTTCCGTTCGGCCGGCAGCGAAATCCTGCCCTCCGCCCGAATGTCCTGTGGCGGTGTCCTCTTGGTTCACGGGAGTGTGCCCTCCTGCGTTGCCGTGGCTGATAACCCCGGTCCGTGGCCGGTGTTCAGCAGTTGATGAAGCGACTCTACCGAACAAAAAACCCGGGAACCCTGTTGTTCGGCGCTAGTGGGCTGCCCGACATGCCATCCGGGGGTGGCTGCTGGCAAGCAGGGGCCGCCGAAAGCATGTAATCTAGGTGTACGACAAATTGACCAAACATTCCGGGGCCTCACCGATAGCCAAGGTGACCACCTCCGGTCCGAGTACAAAAGGGGGTCACGCCATGGGGCGCGGCCGTCAAAAGGCAAAAGCTACCAAGCAGGCTCGGGATATTAAGTACTATTCCCCGAACACTGACTATTCGGCACTTCAGCGCGAGCTCAAGGGTCCAGAAGGTCGTGCCACGAACCACTTCGCGAATGAGCCGGTTGAGCCGGACTATTCGGCTTATGTGGATAAGTACGCGGACGATTTGGAAGAAGACGACGACGACGTAGACAGCCGTCGGATCGGCTAGTTGTCGCAAGCCGGTGTTTCCGCAAGGCACCGGCCTCGTGACGCCGCAGTACGATCGGATGCCGCATCTTATCCGTCAGTACAGCGCTTCTTTTGCAGCACCCGGAATCCGGGCGGACCCCGGTGCTGACTTTAGTCATACGCATTGACCTCAGCCACTTGTGCTGACCTTAGTTATTAAGCCCGTTGCCTTCACTGGATACCCGGTGCAGGCAGCGGGCTTTTTGGTGTTGACTGGTGGTGTTGAGGCGCGAACGTACACTTGGGGCCCTGTCCCAAGGGGCCCCAACTGTACGTTCGCGCGTTGTCACCGCGAAAGGACCTCCATTGCCCGGAAACTCCAGTTCACCCACGTACCGGCACGGCGAGCCTTGCTGGGCAGATGTCCAGACCCGCGATGTGGCGGCAGCCAAAGACTTCTACGGTGCGGTTTTCGGCTGGCGGTTCGAGGACCTGCCCACGTCGGACGGCCGGAGCTATGCCAAGGCGTTCCTGGGCGGGGACCTCGTGGCCACCATCGCGCCGCAGAACCCGCACCAGGAATCCCTCGGCACGCAGGCGAAGTGGAACATCTACCTGGCGGCCGAGGACGCGAAGGCGATAGCTGAGGAGGCCGCGCAGCTTGGCGGCACCGTCCAATTCGGCCCGGAGCAGGTGGAGGACACCGGCGTGATGGTCTTCCTTGACCCGCCGGGCGGCGGCACCACGGGCGTCTGGCAGCCCGGAACACACATCGGCTCCGGACGATACAACGAGGCCGGTGCGTTGTCGTGGGCGGAACTGCTCACGCCCGAGCCGCAGGCCGCCGTCGGATTCTTCCAGCAGCTTTTCGGCCACGAGGTCACCGAGTATCCCCAGGACGACGGCGGAACGTACACCACGCTGATGGTGGGCAGTGCGGAGGTGGCCGGGATAGCCGCAACTGAGGATGAGCCCGGCTGGCATATCTACTTCGGCGCCACGGACGTTGCCGAGACTGTACGGAAGGCGGTGGCAGCCGGGGCGGAAGTGCTGATCGAGCCTGATGTTTCAGACCCCGATGCTCCCGGCGCCACGGCAACCCTCAAGGATCCGCAGGGCGGCGTGTTCAGCCTGCTGGAGGTTTAAGCACGGATGCCCGCGCAGCCGCAGGTAGCGGCCGCGCGGGCATCCTGAGACTTGCCTAGGCGTAGGCGTTGACCAGGCGGACAGCGCCGCCGTCGACGCCCTTGGCGCCCTGGACGTAGTCGGGGCCGGACTTGAGGATGGAGTCCGAGTCGGCCGTGACGGTGCCCATGATCCAGGACGGCAGGCCGCGGTCGTTGAGGCGGGCCACGGCGGCGTCGGCAGCTTCGGCGGACACAATGGCCACCATGCCCACGCCCAGGTTGAGGGTGCGCTCGAGGTCAGCCAGCGGGACGTTGCCCAGCTCGGAGACCAGCTTGAAGATGGCGGGCAGTTCCCAGGTGGCGCGGTCCACCGTGGCCACGAGGCCCTGCGGCAGCACGCGGGCCAGGTTGGCTGCGAGGCCGCCGCCGGTGACGTGGCTGAAGCCGTGCACGGCGTTGGCCGTGTTCACCGGGAAGGCGCGGGCCAGGTCCAGGCAGTCGGCGGCGTAGACGCGGGTGGGCTCCAGCAGTTCCTCGCCCAGCGTGCGGCCGAGTTCGGAGACCTGGCGGTCCAGTGCCCAGCCGGCGTGGTTGATCACGCGGCGGACCAGGGAGTAGCCGTTGGAGTGCAGGCCGGAGGAAGCCATGCCGATCACCACGTCGCCGGCGCGGACGCGGTCCGGGCCCAGCAGTTCGGAGGCTTCGACGACGCCGGTGGCTGCACCTGCGACGTCGTATTCGTGCTCGCCCAGCAGGCCGGGGTGCTCGGCGGTTTCGCCGCCCACCAGGGCGGTGCCGGCCACGGAGCAGGCCGCGGCGATGCCGCGGACGATGTCCGCGATGCGCTCGGGGACAACCTTGCCGCAGGCGATGTAGTCGGTCATGTAGAGCGGTTCGGCGCCAACCACCACGATGTCGTCCACCACCATGCCCACCAGGTCAAAGCCGATGGTGTCGTGGATGTCCATGGCCTGGGCGATGGCAACCTTGGTGCCCACACCGTCCGTGGAGGTCGCCAGCAGCGGGCGCTTGTAGGTCAGCAGCCTGGAGACGTCGTACAGTCCGGCGAACCCGCCGACGCCGCCGATCACGGAGGAGTTGTGGGTGGCCTTGACGGCACCCTTCATCAGCTCGACGGCGCGGTCGCCGGCTTCGACGTCAACACCGGCGGAGGCATAGGTAATGCCCGCAGGACTGTTCGAAGCGTTGCCGGCGGCGGGGGTTGCGGAAGTCATACGGACTCTTTCTTGTCAGCGCCAGTGGTGGCGGCGTGCACGTCTGGCACAAGGTCGGCTTCGGTCAGCAGGTTCTCGAACTCGGCATCGGGTCCCGGGTCGCAGCCCGTGGCGCCGGCTTTCTCTGCCGGGTCCTCGTCGGCGTCGATCGCCAGGGCGGCCGTGGAGCCGGGGAGGGCGGAGGGCGACGGCGTGAGGCCGCCGAGGTCGGTGCGCTCCAGCAGGTTCTTGCCCAGTTTGTCCGCGCCCGGAAGCTCGATCGGGTACTTGCCCGTGAAGCAGGCCGTGCAGAGGCGTTCGCGGGGCTGGCGGGTGGCGTTGATCATGCCGTCTTCGGAGATGTAGGCAAGGGAGTCGGCGCCGATGGCCTGGGTGATTTCCTCGATGGTGGCGCCGTTGGCGATCAGCTCGGCCCGGGAGGCGAAGTCGATGCCGTAGAAGCAGGGCCATTTGACCGGCGGGGAGGAGATCTTGATGTGGACGCTCGCGGCGCCCGCTTCCCGGAGCATCCGCACGATGGCGCGCTGGGTGTTGCCGCGCACGATCGAGTCGTCGACGACCACCACGCGCTTGCCGCGGATCACGGACTCAAGGGCGTTCAGCTTGAGCCGGATGCCGAGCTGGCGGAGGGTCTGTGAGGGCTGGATGAACGTGCGGCCCACGTAGGAGTTCTTGACGAAGCCGTGCGCGAAGGGGATGCCGGATTCCTCGGCGTAACCCACGGCGGCGGGGGTGCCCGACTCGGGGACCGGGATGACGATGTCCGCTTCCTGGGTGTTTTCGCGGGCCAGCTGGCGGCCCATTTCCACCCGGGATTCGTATACGGAGCGGCCTGCGATGGCGGCGTCAGGGCGGGCGAGGTAGACGTATTCGAAAACGCAGCCGGCCGGCGTCGCCTCGGCGAAGCGCTGGGAGCGGACGCCATCCTCGTCGATGGCGATGAACTCGCCGGGCTCGATTTCGCGGATGAAACTGGCGCCCACGGTGGCCAGTGCGGACTGCTCGGAAGCGACCACCCAGCCGCGGTCCAGCCGGCCCAGCACCAGCGGACGGATGCCGTAGGTGTCGCGGGCGGCGTAGAGGGTGCCTTCGTCCATAAAGACGAAGCAGAAGCCGCCCTTGATCTTGGGCAGGAGCTCGATGGCGGTCTGTTCGAGGGTCTTGCCCTCTTCGCCTTCAAGGAGCGCCGTCACCAGCGCAGTGTCCGAGGTGTTGCCCTGCTTCATTTCGCCGCTGAGCTGGCCGCCGTTGCGCTCCAGGATCATGGCGTTGAGCTCGGCGGTGTTGGTCAGGTTGCCGTTGTGCGCCAGTGCCACGGTGCCGGTGCTGGTGGCACCGAGGGTGGGCTGGGCGTTGGCCCAGTGGCTGGCTCCGGTGGTGGAGTAGCGGCAGTGTCCCACCGCCAGGTGCCCGGTCAGGGTATTCAGCGTGGTCTCGTCGAAGACCTGGGAAACGAGGCCCATGTCCTTGTAGACGTTGATCCGCTTGCCGTCGCTGGTGGCTATACCAGCCGACTCCTGACCGCGGTGCTGTAGTGCATACAGCCCGTAATAGGTGAGTTTTGCTACTTCTTCACCTGGTGCCCAGACCCCGAAGACGCCACAAGCGTCCTGAGGGCCTTTTTCGCCAGGGAGAAGATCATGAGAAAGTTTTCCATCGCCGCGTGCCACTGGTCGATTATCTCACGACATGGGGTAAGACTTTTCCGCCGCGGCGTTTGTGACTGGCTACGCGCCTGTGCGTGTGCTTGTGCCGGCGTTGCGCTTAGGGCTGGGTGCCGTCGTCCGGTTCCGAGTCCGGAACGGCTTCGACGATGGCGCGCTGCTGGCGCTTGACGCTCCGCCGGTCCAGCAGGAGGGCCGCTATGGCGCCCAGAATCGCCCCGCCGGCGCCGAACATGACCAGGAAAAACCCGAACACCGATCCGCGGTCAAAGCTCTCGTCGCCGGGGAGTCCGTACGCCACGGCGGCAGCCACCGCGACGCCCACGAGGCCACCGAGGATGAGGAAGGGCACATATTTGGGTGCCCGGCGGACGGTGACCTCGCGGCGTTCGGCGGGGGTTTCTTCAAAAGCCATGCCATCAAGCCTACTGCCGGCGGGGCAACGAGGGTGTTTAGCTGCCGCGGTAGGTGGAGTACGCGAACGGGCTCAGCAGTAGCGGCACGTGGTAGTGCTCCGCGCCGGTCACTTCGAAGACCAGGTCAACCTCGGGGAAGAACGTGGCGGTGCCCAGGGCTGCGTAGTAGTCGCCGGTACCAAAGTTGAGACGGTACCGCCCGGGCGCCAGCTCCTCGGGGCCCAGGTCCTTCGCGCGGCCGTCGGCATCGGTGGTGGACGTGGCGAGCTGGTGCCAGGTGCCGCCGTGGTGCTGGAAGAGGACGACGGCGACTCCCGCAGCCGGGCGGCCGGCGCCGGTGTCCAGGATGTGGGTGGTGACATGGGAAACGCTCATTCGCTGATCACTCCTTCAAGCCGCAGCAGGGCGATTTCGCGCAGCTGCTGGGCGACGATGGCGTCTTCTTCCGCCGGCGAGTTGCTGAGCCGGGTGTTGAGCGCAGCCAGGATTTCCGGGGCCGTCCGTCCGGCGGCGCGGATGAGGAAAACCCGGCCGAACTTCTCCTCGTAGGCGAGGTTGCCGGCGGCCAGCGCTGCGGCGGTGCCGTTGTCCGACGGGTCCACGCCGGACTGTTCCGAGCGGGACATGGAGGCCTCGGCTGTGCTGGCCGTGGGCCGCTCGCCGATCCGGGGGTGGTGCGCCATAGCTGCTTCAACCTCGGCGGCTGTGAACGGCGACGCCGCTGCTGCGGCAAAGTCCAGGAGTGCTGCCCGGGAGGCGAAAGGCCGGGTGGCGGTGATGGCCTCCACCCAGCGCCGGACGTCGATGCAGGGTTTCAGCGCGTCGGCGGCCGCAGCCGTGTCCGCGGTGTTGAATTCGGCAAGCTTCATGCTGGCTGGTTCCTCGTTGCAGGTGCTGGCATCCATGGTGACGGCTATGCGGAGGGCCGGGTTTCGGCGGCTTCCTGTTCGAAGCTTCCGCATCATGGAACTGTTATTTCAGCATACGTAATAGTGAAGCCGATGACGCTGGCAAGTGTCAAGAGACTACAGCAGCGTTGCGATAGCCCGATATCATCAGCCGAGGGCTGGAATTCGCTGCTGGGGACATTGGGGGACATGACTGTATGAACGGCACCGTCACGCACGAGTCGGCAGTTGCGGAATCAGGGCGGACGGCTGGCCTGCGGGAGTATGGCCTGGTGCCCACGGACGCCGGCGGAGCCCCTTCACTTGCAGACGCGGAGGCCGCCGGTGCGTTGAACAACCTGGTTCGGTTGGCCGCCCGGCTGTGCGCCGTTCCCTACAGCGTGGTCAACATCATCACCGAGGACCAGCAACTTCAGATTGCGGCGTCGGGCGTGGATCCCGGAGTCTGCACGCGCGAGGACTCGATGTGCGCAAAAGTCTTCCTCAGTGGTGAGACCACGGTGGTGCACGATGCGTCGCTGGACCCCAGATTTGCCACGAATCCCTTTGTCACGGGCGAGATCGCCAAGGTCCGCTTTTATGCCTCCATTCCGCTACAGACCGCCGCGGGGTTCACACTGGGATCGCTCTGTGTTTTCTCCGACGGTCCGGACACCCTCGAAGCGGAGCAGATCGCAATGCTGGAGGTGCTGGCCCACCAGGTAGTGGAGCTGCTGGAGCTCCAGCACCGCAGCCTTCAGCTCAGCGACGCGCTGGCGGAACTGCGCCGCAGCAACACCGTGCTGGGGGAGTTTGCGGGGCGCGTCAGCCACGACCTTCGAATCCCGCTGACCACCATTTTGGGGTACGTGGAACTTGCCGAGGACGACCCGGACATCCCGCCGGGCAACCCGGCCGCCGAATATCTGGCGCTGATCGGCGGAAGCGGGCGCCGCATGCTGGGAACCCTTGAGGACGTCCTGGACTATTCAAAAGTGGGTGGAACGCTGCGCCGTGAGCGGCTCTCGCTGCTGGCTGTCACGGCCGAGGCCGCACGCGACCTTGGCCTGGACCTGGGGGACGCCAGCGGCATTTACTGCAACGACGCCGGCCTCGTGGCGGACCGGGCGCAGTTGCGGGCGCTGCTGCAGAATCTCCTGGCAAACTCGCTGAACTATCGGAGCCCCGAGCGGGCGCTGCAGGTCAGTGTCGGCGCGGTGGCCGGGGACAACGGAACCACGGTGACCGTCACGGACAACGGCAGGGGGATCGACGCCGGGGACAGACAGCGTGCGATGGAGCCGCTGGTCCGGCTGAACCGGGCCGGGGACGGTCCCGGGTCCGGGCTGGGCCTGGCCACGTGCCGGCGTATCGCGAAGGCCCACGGCGGCGAGCTGCAGATCACCGAAACGCCAGGCGGCGGCACCACGATTTCGGTGCTGATCGCCGCTTAAGGACATTTCCAGCCCAGGAGGTGCCCGGGCGCAACAACAGTATGGGGGTACTGGTACATGGCACAGGTTAAATCCGGCGGGTACCGCCGGTGGTGGATCGTCGGTGCCGTTCTCGCCGTTGCAGCGCTGGCTGCAGTTCCTGTTGGAGGCGTCGCCCATTACATGATCAGCAATGCGGTCGGGCGGACTACCACGGCAACAAATGCGGACGGTACTGAACGCACCGTCTACTGGCGGGACTACCCGGGTGTCGCCGGAGTGGATCCGCAGGAAATCATGGAGGGCCCAACGCCCGAAGAAGGGTCCACGGCCGGGCAGGCCATGGTTGCCGAGATCAAGGCGGCGCTGTCGGCGGAGTTCCAGCTCGCCTGGGCACCAGAGGACGCCCAGGCCCGCACCAGCCCGTTCCACGGGCCAGTCGAGAACGGCTACGGAGGCGAGTCGCTCCTGACCGTGGTCAACAGTCCCGAATCCCAGAGCACGTCGGTGCCCGAAGCATGGGCCGATAAGCAGCGGGCGATCAGCCTGATAGGCGGAATCGCCCGCAAGTATGGCTTCGGGGCCCCGACGATCGACACCTCGGAAACCTGGCCTGCAGAAGACCGGATCCGAAACTTGGGCGGGCTGACGCCGGACAAACAGGTCATTGTGTACGGGATGGCCTTCGGACCGGCAGGCCAGTGGCTTTCCTTCAGGTTCCAGGATCTTTCAAAGGACTCTGACGGCGCCTTCGAGGGAAGGCTTCACCCGCCGGAAGGATCGCAGTGGCAGATGAACACGCTGGCGCTCAGCTACGGGGCGAACGGTCTCCTGCCTGCTGAAAACCGCAAGGAATTCGAGGCCCGCTTCGAACCCTTCCACGGGCTCACTCCGCCGGAGCCACTGGAGAGCTAAGGAATTCGAAGCGGGGCGTCGTCAGTCCTGGGACGTCCTGGTGAGGACCCACGTATTGGTGCCGTCCTGCCGTTCGAACGTCACGGTGGTGACCAGCGCCTGGATGAGGGCCAGCCCGCGGCCTGACTCGGAGTCGTCGTCGGGCGTTCCCGGTTCCATCGTGCCGAATGGCGGCTTCGCGTAGAAAGCGCTGACCCTGGCACGCAGGAGGGTGGGCTGGACGCTGATGTCCACGCCCAGTTCCACGGGCTTCTGCGCCTTGGCCGGCTGCGCGTGCTGGACGATGTTGGATGCTGATTCGATGACTGCCGTAGTGAATGTCATCTGGTCCACGGCCTGGACCAGGGGGGCATCCTCCCAGAGGCCGTCCAGCTCGTTGTGGACGGAATCGATGGCCTCGGCGTCGGCCAACCCACGGAAGCTCCGCTGGGCCAGGACCTCAGTCATTGCTGAACGCCTCTTCGGCTGAGGCGTATGAGGTGAGCACCCGGTCCATGCTGGTCAGCTCCAGCACCATCTTCACCTGGGGCTGCACGGCCGCGATCCGGAGGTCGCCGCCCGCCTGCCGGGCCGCTTTGAGGCAGCCGATCAGGGCGCCGAGTCCGGAGGAATCCATAAAGGCTGTGTTCTCCAGGTTCACCACGATCCGGGAGGAACCGCCTGCGATCACGTCGGTGACGAATTCGCGGAGCTTGGGCGCGGACACCATGTTCAGCCGCCCGTCCGCTTTGACCTCCGCGTACGAATCCTTGACCTCGTAACTAAACTCCATCGGGTTTCCTCTCTCCAGCCTCTACGTCCACAGCGGGTTCGTAGCCCTTGTACAGCACGGCGCGAACCAGGATGCTCATGACCACCAGGTCAAAAATAACCCAGGCCACGTTCACCAGGGTGCCAAGCGGCTCGGCCAGTCCGGTGGCGAGCCGGATGATGCCCACGACGGCGGCAATCGCCAGCAGCGCTGCCACCACGATCTGCGGGCGGATCAGGCTCCAGCTGGGTCCGCCGGTCTGGCGGGACTTCGGGGTGACGGCGAACCCCAGGGGACGGCCGAACCAGACGTTCCGCGCCGCCGTCGAACACGCCTTGATCCAGGTGGGGAACAGCGCCAGGCTGTACTGCTGGCCGCGCCAGGTGGGGATGCCCCGGCCGGCCACGGCGAACAGCAACTGGTTGGCGATCATGAACGGAATGAACCGGATGAAGAAGTCCCAGCTGAGGCTGGTGACAGGCAGGATGCCCAGCAGCAGGTAGATGATGGGGGCGGCGAAGTAGATGACCGCCGCGTAGCCGCTCAGGTAGGTCCACATGGTGGCGAAGTACATCAGCCGCTGGCCGATCTTCAGGCCCTTCTGCACCAGCGGGTTTTCGCGGAGCAGTACCTGGATAGTCCCCTGCGCCCACCGGAGTCGCTGGGTGAGCATAGTCTTGATGTCTTCGGGCGCGAGGCCGTAGGCCAGGATTTCGTGGTGGTAGACACTTTCCCAGCCCATGGCGTGCATGCGCATGGCGGTGGCCATGTCCTCGGTGACGGAGATGGTGGCCAGCGGCATGACCGGCTGCGCCTCGTCGTTGCGCTCAACGTTCAGGGCATCCAGGACGGCCTGCACGGACTCCAGCGCGCCCAGCGGCGACCAGTCCCGGGCCGACATCCGCTGGACGGCGTCATCGGCAACGACCGGGACCCCGGCGTCGCCCACGTGCGCCAGTTCCATGGCGGCGATCTCCTCGAGGTCAGCCTGCAGCGCGGAGACGTCGGCCAGGACCAGGGTCTGCACGGCGGCGTCCACGCGGCGGCGGACCCGGTAGGTGATCTCGCTCAGCGGTTCCCCGGCCTCCAGCTGTTCCTGGGCGTGCCGGGTGGCGGCCTCCACCTCGTCGAGGACGTCGGCAACCAGGGGAGTGCCGACGTCGGCCGATTTCCGGGCCTTGCTGATGGCAGACCGTGAGGCGGCCAGCGCACGGCGGATGCTCTTTTCGGTTTCCTTGACGTAGCCCACCAGGCCCAGCTGCATGAGGGCCTCACGGCGCAGAATGGCGTTGGAGCCGCAGAAGAACGCGGCGTTCCAGCCGTCCTTGCCCTGCTGGATGGGGCCGTAGAACAGCGGCGCCTGGCTGCCCAGGGGATCGGATGGGGGCACGTTGGTGAAGTACTGCGGGGTCTGGACCAGGGCCACGCGGTCATTGGTGAAGTAGCCCAGGGTCTTTTCCAGGATGTCCGGTTCCGGGATCTGGTCCGCGTCCAGGATGAGGAGGAATTCGCCGTGCGTGACCATCAGGGCGTTGTTCAGGTTGCCGGCCTTCGCGTGCCGCGGCACGTTGGCTGTCCAGTCCTCGCTGCGCGTCACGTAACCCAGGCCGTGCTCCTCGGCGAGGGCCTTGAGCCCGGGCCGGGCGCCGTCGTCGAGGATCCACGTGCTGTGCGGGTGCCGGATCCTCTGGGCCGCCAGGGCCGTGGTCATGACCATGTCCAGGTCTTCGTTGTAGGTGGTGATGAAGACGTCAACGGTGGCGTCGGCGGGCGGTGCCGGGGCTGCCTCGCGGATCTTCAGCTTCCACACCGTCATGCCGAACAGCATCACGTCGATCAGGCTGTACGTCTCGGCCACCACCAGGGGAACGGCGATCCACCACGCGTCCCAGTTCAGCGACGCCGCCCAGCGCCAGGCCACGTAATTCAGGCCGAAGATGACGGTCAGGACCACCACCAGGCGGGTCCAGAAACGGGTCATGCTGCGGCTCCTTCCAGCAGGCGGCGCACCACCACTACAGTGACATCGTCCTCGGCGGACTCCGCCGGGGCGAGGGCCAGGATGGCGTCGGACGCGGACTGGGCGGAGTCCTGTCCATGTGCCGCCGTGAGTACGGCCTCGGTGAAGGCCTCGACGGAATCGAAAACGTCCAGCACGCCGTCGCTGACCACCACCAGGGAATCCCCCGGTGCCAGGTCCATGGAGGACTGCGGCCAGGAACTGCCGGCCCAGGCCCCTACGGGCGGTCCTCCGGAAGGGAGCCGGTGGACGTCGCCGCCTGCCGTGACGTGCAGCGCGAGCCCGTGGCCGGCGTCGACATAACTGACCGTGCCTGACGCGGCGTCCAGGCGGGCATGGAACAGGGTGACAAACGAGTTGGAGGAATCCAGGTCGGTGGCGATGGCCTGGCTGGCCGAGGCGAACGCCCCGTCCAGGTCCTGCCGGTGGCCCATGGACCGCATCACGGCGCGGACCGTGGCGGCGATGAGCGCCGCGCCCATGCCCTTGCCCATGGCATCGGCGAATGTCAGGTGCAGCCCGTCCGGGGTCCGGTACCAGTCGTAGAAGTCGCCGCCCACGCTGCGGGAGGGGCGGAAGACGCCGGCGAGGTCGTAGCCCTCCACCCGGACGTCCTCCTTGGGCAGGAGGCTTTGCTGGACTTCGGTGGCGCGCTCCAGCTCGCTGCGGGCGGCGGTGTCGACGGCGGGGGACTGGCGGCGGCGGAACAGGGCGTTGATCCTGGACTGGAGCTCGCGGGGGCTGAACGGCTTGCTGATGTAGTCATCGGCGCCGTTGTCCAGGCCCGTGAGCTTGTCCAGCTCGTCGGCGCGGGCGGTCAGCATCACGATGAAGGCATCAGAAAACTCGCGCAGGAGCTTGCAGACCTCGAGGCCGTCCAGGTCCGGGAGGTTCAGGTCCAGGGTGACCAGGTCCGGCTTGACGCTGCGGACCAGTTCCACGCCCGGAAGGCCGGAATCGGCTTCGGAGACCTCGAAGCCCTGTTTGACCAGGACCCGTACCAGCAGCCCACGGATGTCCGGGTCGTCCTCTATTACAACGGCGCGGCGAATATCGGGCGTGGAAGACATAGCTCTACTTCTACCGTATTAAGGCGCGCCAGGCATTGTCACGTGGGTCACAGCCGCAGTTATTCCGTGCTGGCTTCCTGTTGACCTGCCTTGCCCCGCCCCGCCCCGCCGATCTTGAGCAAATCTTGGCATTGGCTTGGGCAGACGTTGAGGAATGCCCGCGACACTCGAAACAGGCAGCAATATCCCGGCCGGGGCACCTCCCGGATCCGGCCCGGACCTTGGACGGCTTGCGGAAGGCGGGGAAGCCACATGGGACAGATCAACAGCGGGCGCGAACCGGCAGACCACCAGTCACGGACGCGTGAGCTGTTCCGCGCGGGCACGGATAAGAGCCGCGCACTTCTACGGCTGTACTTCCACTCGCTCAAGGTCAGGGCCGCAGCCAAGGCCCTGGCGGACGCTCTGGCCGACTCCAAGGAGTCCTCCAGCTGGCCCGGAGACCGCCTGCCGGTAGGCGCCGAACTCTCCGAGAGGGTCGAAAAGCTCACGCATCGGCTCTCCCTGGAAACCAAGGCACACGGCCGCCTGGCAGCACTTTTTAGGGCAGCCGGAAGCGGCGCACTGCGACCCGCCTGACTGCGCCGGGGGCGGCGCTCCCGGCTGCTCCGCGGCAGCCGTTCCATCCTGGCTCTTTCCGTGCCACACTTGAGCTCAATCGAGTGGCTGGGGCTAACCAGGTCAGGAGATTGCCGTGCATTGGTACACAGGGTGGGCTTACCTCTTATCGGGCCTCATCGTCATGGACACGCTGCTGGTGGTCTTGTGGCTAATGGACAAAGACTGGCCCAAATACTGGTGGAAGAAGCGCTGATCAGCGCAGGTCACCGGATCAACGCAGATCCAGGCGCATCAGGACGCGCGGGAATCCGTTGAGCACCGAGTCTGTATCGGCCACCTTGGTGAATCCAGCTTTCTCGAAGAGCTTGCGGGTGCCTACGTAGGCCATGGTGAGGTCCACTTTGCTACCGCGGTTGTCCACCGGATACCCCTCGATGGCCGGTGCCCCGTAGCTGCGCGCGAGGTCCACGGCGCCCTTGAGGAGATGGTGGGAGATTCCCCCGCCGCGGTGCCCGGGGCGGACCCGGATACACCACACGGACCACACCTCCAGGTCATCGACGTGCGGAATCCGGCGGTTGCGGGCGAAACTGGTGTCCGCGCGCGGGTGGACCGCTGCCCACCCCACCACATCGTCGCCGTCGTACGCGAGGACTCCCGGCGGGGGATCCTGCCCTACGAGTTTCTTGACCAGGTCGCCGCGCGCCGTCCCGCGCAGCTCAAGGTTCTGCTTTGACGGGATGCGGTAGCTCAGGCACCAGCACACGTTGGCGTCGGGCCGCTTCGGCCCCACCATCGTCCTGACGTCCTCGAACTGCGTTGCCGGCCGGACTTCGATGCCCATGCCGCCATCCTGTCACCGGCCGCGCGGAACCGGCAACGGCGTCGGGTGGGGGAAGGGCTAGACGCCCAGTGCTTCCTTGAGGGCTGCGACGTGGCCCTTGGCCTTGACCTGGTACTGGGCCAGCGTGACCTTGCCTTCGGTGTCCAGGACAACGGTGGAGCGGACGATGCCTTCGGTGATTTCGCCGTCCACCAGTTTTTCACCCCAGGCGCCGTAAGCGAGGGCCACATTGTGGTCCTCATCGGAAAGCAGCGGGAAGGTCAGTGCGAAGTCGCCCGTGAAGGCGGCCAGCTTTTCGGGGGCGTCGGGGGAGACGCCCAGGACGTCGTAGCCCTTGCCCTGCAGTGATTCCAGGCTGTCGCGGAAGTCGCAGGCCTCGGTGGTGCAGCCCGGGGTGGCAGCCTCCGGGTAGAAGTAGACAATGACATTCTTGCCGCGGTAGTCGGCCAGGGCTGTCTCGCGGCCGGCGGCGTCCTTGAGCGTGAAGTCAGGGGCCTGGGTTCCGGGCTGAAGCTTGGTGGTCAGGGTGTGGCTCATGGCATTCCTTTGGCAGACTCTGTCAGTTACAGGCAAACATCAAGTGAAGCGGCTTTCCCGCACTAGCAACAACTCCGGCGTCACATGCTGTATTCCGGCCGCCGCCGGTGTAGAGCCTAAACCTGGTCCTTGAGGGCTTCGCTCGGGAATGGTTTCATTCGACAGGTCCGGGCGTCACGCAGTGCACGCATTCGAGAAGCGAACGACTGCGGCGGCCCGGTTTGGCGGGGGAGCGGCACCTGCAGTGAGCCAAAAAGCTGTCTGGCGTGACGCCGTCGTACGTCCGGTCTGGATGCCCCGGCCGGCGCGGCATTAAGTGCGAGAGCGTCGGTCAAAAAGCTGCGTCAAGTAACGAGCGTCCGGGGTTGGGTCAGAGTCCCAGCTCCTGGCGGAGGGCGGCGACGTGGCCCTGCGCGTCCACCTGGTACCGGGCCAGCACGATCGCGCCGTCAGCGTCAATGACCACGGTGGAACGCAGGACGCCTTCAACAATTTCGCCGTTGATGACCTTTTCGCCCCAGGCGCCATAGGCCAGCGCGACGGCGTTGTCCTGGTCGGAGAGCAGCGGGAAGTTCAGCCCGAAATCCCCCGTAAAGCCGGCCAGGGCCGCGGGCCCGTCGGGGGAGATGCCGATGACCTCGTAGCCGGAGCCCTGCAGTGAGGCGAGGCTGTCGCGGAAGTCGCAGGCTTCGGTGGTGCAGCCTGGCGTGGCCGCTTTGGGATAGAAGTACACGATCACGTTCCTGCCGCGGTAGTCCGCGAGGGACACGGACTGCCCGGAGGCGTCGGGCAGGGTGAAGTCCGGTGCGGTGGCCCCGGCCTGCAGCCTGCCGGGAAGAGCGGTGATGATCTGGTTGGTGGCGGTCATGGTGCTCCTTGTAGTGGTATCAGATGGAGTATTCGGCAGGCCCGCGTACGGTGGCACAGGAGCCGGGGACGAACTGGTAGCCGCCGCCACGGACGGTGGCCACTGCGTGCCGGGCATTTCCCAGCTTCCGCCGCACGCGCCCCACATAAACGTCGATGGCCCTGGTGGAAGCCCCCGGACTCTCAAAGGAATCGAGGAAGTGCTGCAGCTCCTCGCGGCCGATGGCCCGCGAACAGTTCTCCACGAGATAGCGGAGGACCTTATATTCCACGCCGGTGAGGTTCACCCGGCTGCCGTCCAGCAGCACTTGGTTCGCGGCGAGGTCAACAGCCACATGGCTGACCGGTCCGGCAGCGGGTGGGAGCCCAGCGGGTGGGAGCCCAGCCGGCGGGAGGCCGGCCGGCCGCGGGAAGGGGGAGGCGCCGTCGTCATCCGTGTGCGGGGAGTCCTCCGCGGTGGACGACGACGGCGCGGGAGCGCCGCCGCCGGATCCGGCCGGTGCCCCCTCCCCAGGGGGCGTTCCGGCCGGGGAAGTCCCGACAGCGGACGTGGCAGCCCCGGCGGCAGGCCAGTGGACTTCCGCCTCCGGAGCAAACTTGAGTGCCCGTTCCAGCAGCAAACGCGCTGCGCGGACAAGGACGTCAGGGTCGATCTCGCTGCCCGGCTCCGGGGTGACCCAGACGGCCAGTCCCCTGGCGGCCAGCGCGGACGGGCCGCGCTCTTCCGACGGGCCGCGTTCTTGGGCCCGGCTCGCCGAAAGGGGCGGCCGCGCACATATGCCCCGCGGGGAATGTACCTGCACAGCCATGGCTGCGTGCCTCAGACCCCGCCGCGGCGGATGAGCTTGCCGGTGGGGGTTTGGCCGTCCACCACGCTGCCGCGCAGGAAGGTCTTCCGGACCACGCCGGAGAGCGCCTTGCCGTCGTAAGGGGTGATCGGATTCTTGTGCTTGAGCTTGGAGACGTCCACCACGAAGGCCTCGTCCTGGGCGAAGACGGCAAAGTCGGCGTCGTACCCGAGGGCGAGCTGGCCCTTGGTGGTCAGGCGCGCCAGGGCGGCGGGCTTCTCGGCCATCCAGGACACCACCTGTTCCAGCGGGATGCCGCGGTGCCGGGCTTCGGTCCAGATCAGCGACAAGCCCAGCTGCAGGGAGGAAACTCCGCCCCAAGCCACCGCGAAATCGCCGTTTTCCAGGTCCTTGAGGTCAAGGGTGGAGGGGGAGTGGTCCGAAACGATGCAGTCGATGGTGCCGTCCTGCAGGCCCTTCCACAGAAGCTCCCGGTTGGAGGCCTCGCGGATGGGCGGGCAGCACTTGTACGCGGTGGCGCCGTTGGGGATCTCCTCGGCCATCAGGGTCAGGTAGTGCGGGCAGGTTTCCACGGTGAGGTGGACGCCGTCGCGCTTTGCCGTGGCAATCATGGGCAGCGCGTCGGAGGAGGACAGGTGCAGGATGTGCGCGCGGGCGCCGGTCCAGCGGGCCCGCTCGATGACCTCGGCGATGGCCTTGTTCTCGGCGCCGCGTGGGCGGGACGCGAGGAACGTGGAGTACTGGTCCCCGCCCGGGTGCGGTGCGTGGTCGATCGCATGGGAGTCCTCGGCGTGCACGATCATCAGCGAGTCGAAGGACTTGAGCTCGGCCATGTCCTCCTCCATCTCGTCCGCTTCCAGGTGCGGGAACTCGTCCACGCCGGAATGCAGCAGGAAGCACTTGAAGCCGAACACACCCTCGTCGTGCAGCGGGCGGAGGTCTGCCTTGTTGCCGGGGATGGCGCCGCCCCAGAATCCGACGTCCACAAACGCCTGGTCCTCGGCGACTTCGCGCTTGAGCTTAAGGCCGTCCACGTTGGTGGTGGGCGGGATGGAGTTCAGCGGCATGTCGATGATGGTGGTGACGCCGCCGGCCGCGGCTGCGCGGGTGGCGGACGCGAAACCCTCCCACTCGGTGCGGCCGGGCTCGTTGACGTGGACGTGGGTGTCAACGAGTCCGGGGAGCAGGGTCTCGTCGTCGGCGAGTTCGATCACTTCGATGCCGGCGAGGCCGTTGCCGAGCGGTTCGATGGCAACGATCTTGCCGCCGCGCACACCTACTTCACGCGGTGCGATGCCGGCGGTGGTGAGGATGCGCTGGCCCCGGATCACCAGGTCAAAGTGTTCTTCAGACATTCAGGGGCTCCTTTGTGCCGGTGGCATCCGCCGCGGCCGGGTTGGCCAGCTCGTGGAGGATGTTCTTTCCCAATTGTTCAAGCAGGGAACCTGCTTCAGCTATACATATATCTACCTTGGGTTCCAGGGCGGTCAGTGCGTAGACCTGCCGGAAACCCGAATCCTGCTGCTGCTCCGGGCTCAGCGTGGTGCGCCCGCAGACGGCCACCACCGGAATCCCGGCCGCAGCGGCTGCCCGGGCCACGCCCATGGGCGTCTTGCCCAGCAGGCTTTGCTCGTCAAGGCTGCCTTCGCCGGTGATCACCAGGTCTGCGCCCGCCAGGCGGTGGGCCAGCTGGGTGAATTCAAGCACGACGTCGATGCCCGGCCGCCGCGTGGCGGCCAGGACCGCGATGGCCGCATAGCCCACCCCGCCGGCTGCCCCGGCTCCCGGTGCTTCCGCCGCGCGCTCGGCGCGGAATCCGATTTCCCTGGCCAGGACTTCGACAAACCTGGCCAGGGCGGTGTCGAGCAGATCGACATCCTGGGGTGTGGCGCCCTTTTGCGGGCCGAAAACCGCCGCGGCGCCCTGGGGGCCCAGCAGGCGGTTGTCGACGTCGGACGCCAGCACAAAGCGTGTTTCCACGAGACGGGGTTCAAAGTCTGTGAAGTCGATGCGGTGCAGGTTGGCCAGGGCGGCCCCTCCCGCGGGAAGTTCGTTGCCTGTGGCGTCCAGGAACCTGGCGCCGAGTCCCTGCAGCAGCCCGGCGCCGCCGTCGGTGTTCGCGCTGCCGCCCACGCCCAGCACGATGCGCCGGCAGCCGGCATCCAGCGCCGCCCGGATCAGCTGCCCGGTGCCCAGGCTGGTGGCCGTGGTGGCGGTGGCAGAATCCGGCTGGCCGCCGCTGAGTACCTGCGGGAGCAGGGCCAGGCCCGATGCCGCCGCCATCTCGATGACTGCCTCGTGGCCGCGGACGGCAAAGTCCGCCCGGACGGGTTCGCCGGTGGGGCCGCTGACCGTGGCGCTCCGGCGGGCGAAGCCGGAGCCGACGGCGGCATCGAGGGTGCCTTCGCCGCCGTCGGCCACGGGGATCCGGAGGATGTCCAGGTTCCCGCCGGCGGCCGCCTGCAGGCCCTTTTCGAGGTGCCTGCAGACGTCCGGGGCGGACAGCGATCCCTTGAACTTGTCCGGTGCGATCACGATCCGCATGTTAGGCCTGCAGGGCCAGGATGGCGGTGGGGGCGTCGGCGGCGGTCTCGGCCAGTTCCTCGAACTCGTTGATGGCGTTGATTTCCACACCCATGGAGATGTTGGTGATCTTTTCCAGGATCACTTCCACCACCACCGGCACCTGGAATTCGCCCATGAGGGCCTTGGCCTTGTCGAACGCGGCGGCGAGGTCGTTGGGGTCCTCCACCCGGACGGCCTTGCAGCCCAGGCCCTCGGCAACCTTGAGGTGGTCCACGCCGTAGCCGTTGGTTTCGGGGGAGTTGATGTTGTCGAACGCCAGGGACACGTTCTGTTCCATACTGAAGCCTCGCTGCGACTGCCGGATCAGGCCCAGGTAGGAGTTGTTCACCACCACGTGGATGTAGGGCAGGTTGAACTGCGCGCCCACGGCCAGTTCCTCGATCATGAACTGGAAGTCGTAGTCGCCGGACAGGGCAACCACGGTCTCGTCAGGCTTGCCGCGAACGACGCCGAGGGCGGCCGGTGCGGTCCAGCCCAGCGGACCTGCCTGGCCGGCGTTGATCCACTTGCGCGGGCCGAAAACGTGCAGCATCTGGGCGCCGGCGATCTGGGACAGGCCGATGGTGGACACGTAGATGGTGTCGCGGCCGAAGGCCCGGTTCATCTCCTCGTACACGCGCTGCGGCTTGATCGGGATGTTCTCGAAGTGCGTCTTGCGGTGCAGGCTGGCCTTGCGCTCGGCGCATTCGGCGACCCAGGCTGAGTAGTCCGGCAGGGACTTGGCTGCCCGGCGCTCACGGGCCAGCTCAATGAGCCCGGCCAGCGCCGCACCGGCGTCGGACGCGATGCCCAGGTCCGGGGAGAACACACGGCCGATCTGCGTGGGTTCGATGTCGATGTGCACGAACTTGCGTCCGGCCGTGTACGTGTCCAGCCCGCCCGTGTGGCGGTTGGCCCAGCGGTTGCCGATGCCGATCACGAAGTCGCTGCGCAGGTAGTTCTCGTTGCCGTAGCGGTGCGAGGTCTGCAGGCCCACCATGCCGGCCATCAGCGGGTGGTCATCCGCGATGGAGCCCCAGCCCATCAGGGTGGGGATCACGGGAACGCCCAGGATCTCGGCCAGTTCCACCAGCTGCTCGGACGCACCGGCGTTGATGATGCCGCCGCCGGCCACGATCAGCGGACGCTCGCCGGCGGTCAGCATGTCCAGGGCCTTTTCCAGCTGCTTGCGGCTGGCCTTGGGCTTCTCGACGGGCAGCGGCTCGTAGGTGTCGATGTCGAATTCGATCTCGGCCATCTGCACGTCGATGGGCAGGTCCAGCAGGACCGGGCCCGGACGGCCGGAGCGCATCAGCTGGAAGGCCTTCTGGAAGGCGCCCGGAACCTGGCCCGGCTCAAGCACGGTCATGGCCATCTTGGTGACCGGCTTGGCGATGGACTCGATGTCCACGGCCTGGAAGTCTTCCTTGTGCAGCTTGGCCACAGGGGCCTGGCCGGTGATGCAGAGCATCGGGATGGAATCGGCCCAGGCCGCGTACAGCCCCGTGATCATGTCGGTGCCGGCGGGGCCGGACGTGCCAATGCAGATGCCGATGTTGCCGTCCTTGGCGCGGGAGTACCCGTCGGCCATGTGGCTGGCGCCTTCAACGTGGCGGGCCAGCGTGTGGCGGATGCCGCCGTGGGCCCGCATGGCGGAGTAGAAGGGATTGATTGCCGCGCCTGGCAGGCCGAACGCCTCGATGGCGCCTTCCTTTTCCAGGATGGCAACCGCTGCATCAACGGTACGCATCTTGCTCATGGTGTGCTCCTTGAAAGTCTTTGGGGTGCCCGCTGGGGGCGGAATTTGGGTGTGCTGGGGGAGCCGCCGTCGTAGATGTACGACGGCGGATCGCCGGTTTGCTTGTTGTCCGGCTACTGCCGGAGGTGCCTACTCGCGGCCGCTGAGCTTGAGGACCTGCTTGAAGAGTCCCGAGTGGTCGAGGCCGCCGTCGCCCTGGTTGACGGTGGCGGCGACGAGCTGTGCGACGACGGCGCCGAGGGGGACGGCGACGTTGGCTTCGCGGGCGGCGGAGGTGACGATGCCGAGGTCCTTGTGGTGGAGGGCGAGGCGGAAGCCGGGGTCGAAGTTGCGGTCGAGCATCTTCTGGCCCTTCTGGTCCAGGACCTTGGAGCCGGCCAGGCCGCCGCCGAGGACCTTGAGGGCGGCGTCGGTGTCCACGCCGTAGGCCTCGAGGAAAGCGATGGCCTCGCCGAGGACCTGGATGTTGACGGCGACGATCAGCTGGTTGGCTGCCTTGACGGTCTGGCCGGAGCCGGACGGGCCGACGTGCACGATGGTCTTGCCAACGGCGTTCAGGACATCCTGTGCCGCCTCGAAGTCTGCCTTTTCGCCGCCGACCATGATGGACAGGACGGCGTCAATGGCGCCCTGCTCGCCGCCGGAAACCGGCGCATCCAGCGGGCGGATGCCCGCTGCGGTGGCTTCCTCGGAGAGGCGCTTGGCGACGTCCGGACGGATGCTGGAGGCGTCAATCCACAGGGTGCCCTTCGTGGCGTTGGCGAAGACCCCGTCCGGGCCGCTGACAACACCCTCCACATCGGGGGAGTCCGGCACCATGGTGATAACGACGTCGGCATCCTTCACGGCGTCAGCGATGCTCGAGGCACCCTTGCCGCCTTCGGAGACGAGCTTGTCGATCTTGTCCTGGCTGCGGTTGAAGCCGGTGACCGTGTGGCCGGCCTTGACGAGGTTGATGGCCATGGGCAGGCCCATGATTCCGAGTCCGATGACTGCAACGTTGCTCATGATGGTTCTCTTTTCTGAAGTCTTGGTGGTTAGCGCGAGACGCGCTGGCGGATGGCCCAGCTGAAGGCCGTTTCCTGCGGTTCCTTGTATTCGAGGCCGATGTAGCCCTCGTAGCCGAGTTCGCGGCTGCGGGCGATCCATTCGCCGAGGGGAAGCTCTCCGGTTCCGGGAGCCCCGCGGCCGGGGTTGTCGGCGATCTGGATGTGGCCGAAGTCCTTGGCGTGGTTTTCGATGACGGCGGCGACGTCGTCCCCGTTGACTGCCAGGTGGTAGAAGTCGGCGAGGAGCTTGACGTTGTCGACGCCGGACTCCGCCTTCACCCGGGCGATGACCTTGAGTGCGTCTTTGGCCGCGAGGAGCGGGTACCTGGGTGCGCCGCTGACCGGTTCGAGGAGGACGGTGCCGCCGATGCGCGCGACACCGGCAGCCGCCGTCGCGAGGTTTTCGGCGCCGATGGCGTCCTGCTTCTCAGCCGATTCGCCGTCGATGCGGTTTCCGTAGAGGGCATTGAAGGCCTTGCAGCCCAGGCGCTCGCCGATGCCGGCGACAACGTCGATGTTGTCCTGGAATTCGGTGGAGCGTGCGGGCCAGGACACCAGGCCGCGGTCACCGCCCGGCATGTTGCCGGCGTTGAAGTTCAGGCCGGTGAGCTGAACGCCGGCGTCCTTGATGGCGTTCTCGAATCCGGTGACCTGGGCGTCGGTGGGGACTGAAGTTTCGAAGGGCCACCAGAACTCGACGGCGTCAAAGCCGGCTGCCTTCGCGGCTGCGGGGCGCTCGAGCAACGGCAGCTCCGTCAGGAGGATGGAGCAGTTCACTGTGTACGTCATCGTAGGTCCTTCCGGGGAGGGGCTTTGATCTATCCTCCAGCCGCTTCACTCTGTGTTGAGTTTCCGCTTTGTGGAATTTAGATTCTGCTTTATGAAAAGTGTAGGGAAGGGAGGGTGGGTGAGTCAAGGGGGGTGCAGGGTCGTACAATAGGTGCATATACGCGCACGCATGCACTTGAGGGGCTTTGATGTTGTCGGTTCTGAAGAACGTGACGTACCGGCGGCTGTTCGCCGCCCAGGCCGTGGCCCTGGTCGGCACCGGCCTGCTGACGGTGGCGCTGGGACTGTTGGCCTACGATCTGGCCGGGAGTAGCGCCGGCGCGGTGCTCGGCACGGCGCTCACGATCAAGATGCTGGCCTATGTGGGACTGGCCCCGGTGATTAACGCGCTGGTGGTGCGGTGGCCTAAGAAGACGGTCCTGATCGGGGCGGACCTGATCAGGGCAGCCATGGCTTTGTCCCTGCCGTTCATCACCGACGTCTGGCAGATCTACGTCGTGATCTTCGTGCTTCAGTCAGCGTCAGCGACGTTCACCCCGGCGTTCCAGTCGCTGATCCCCACCATCGTGACCCGGGAGAAGGATTACACCCGGGCTTTGTCCCTGTCCCGGCTGGCCTATGACCTGGAAGCCCTCGTCAGCCCGGCGGTGGCCGCCCTGCTGCTGACGGTGTTCAGCTACAACAACCTCTTCCTCGGCACCGTAGGCGGGTTCCTGTTCTCGGCGTTGATGGTCGGGATCACCGTCCTGCCAAAGGTTCCGGTGGCGGCCGGCCCGCAGGCCCCGCTGTGGCACCGGACCACCCTGGGCACCCGGATTTTCTGGCGGAACCGGCGGCTGCGGTCCCTGCTGGCGCTGAATCTGGTGGTCGCGGCACCCACGGCCCTGGTGCTGGTCAACACGGTGGTCTACGTCCGTGACGTCCTGCACCGGCCGGACACAGACCTGGCCCTCGCGCTGGCATGCTTCGGCGTCGGTTCCATGGTCGTGGCGCTGTCGGCGCCGAGGGTCCTGGACCGGTTCGGGGAGCGGGCCGTGATGCTCACCGGCGCCGCCGTCATTCCGGTTGTCCTGGCTGGCGCGGCGGCGCTCACGCTGCTCAGTATCCCGGGCGGTGGCTGGTGGCCGCTGCTGGGGTTGTGGTTCCTGCTCGGCGCCGCGAACTCAACGATTCTCACGCCGTCGTCGCGGCTGTTGCGGAACGCATCAACGGAGGAGACGCGGCCGTACGTGTTTACGGCCCAGTTCTCCCTCTCGCATGCCTGCTACATCCTGACCTATCCGCTGGCCGGGTGGGTCGGGGCCGTGGCCGGTTTGGGCTGGGCGGCCGCGACGTTGACAATTATTGCGATGATAGGAAGCGCAGGCGCGTTCCTGTCCTGGCCGCGGCACCACGCCGGAGCAGCCTTGGAACCGTCGGAGAAGGAGCAGAGCCTTGAGCACCCAACCCGGCACGCCAGGGGTCTTCGCACCTGAGACGCCTTCGCTGGTCCATCCGGTCACGCCGGGTCCGGAGCTGCTGGAAACCGCTGCCGGAACGCTGCGGATGCTCGCCGAGCCGACCCGTCTGCATCTGCTCTGGCAGCTCGCCGAAGGTCCGAAGACCGTCACCGAACTCACCGTTGCGGCCGGCGTGCCCCGGACTGTGGCGAGCCAGCACTTGGCCAAGCTCCGGCTCAGCGGCCTGGTGGACACGCGCAAAGACGGCCGCCACGTCATCTACTCCCTCCGTGACGGACACCTTGTCCGGCTGATCCGCGAGACGTTCAACCACGCCGACCACCGGATCACCGGCGAACCCGCCCACGACTGATCAGGGCGGTGTCCGCCGGTTAGCGGAACCCATTGACTTCAGGTGCCACAGGGATACCTTTAGAGATACACCAGCAGGGGTCTGCTGGTTGAGTGTGCGCCGGGGCTAGAAGCGCACGCGACTCCTTGGTCTCCGTATAACTTCACCGCACGTCGGTATCCGAACCCATTGTCTGGTTCGCCGCCAGGCACCCCACAAATAGATCCGTAGGCAGTGTCCTCATGACCGCAAATTTCATCAGAGCTTTGGCAGTTAAGTCCTTTGATATTCCGGACAGGAAGCGGTGCCCGGACAAGGCGGAGTTCGACCTTGTCACCGTTGACGACTACTCCGTTGCCCGGCTGATCCTGGCGCCAGGCTGGCGCTGGTCCGAGTCCGCCAAACCCGCGGAGTTGACCGCTTTCTGCGAGCACAACCATCTCGGCTACTGCGTCTCCGGCTCGCTCCAGATTGAAACGGCCGACGGCGTCCGCTCCACGATCCACGCGAACGACACCTATGCGCTGCCGCCCGGGCATGACGAGTGGGTGGTAGGGGACGAGCCGTTCGTCGCCATCGAATTCCTGGGTGCCGCTTCGTTTGGCCGCCCCCGCAGCCATGGGATGCATGCGCTGACCTGAGGCCGGATTCAGGCCAGCCCGGCCAACGCCGCAGCGGCTGCCTCCTGGTCCACGATGCGGGCGAGCCGGGCCACCACTTCAGCCGGCTGGCAGTCGGCGTCGAGCAGGACGAAGCCCGGATACTCGGGCATGGCGCGGTAGGCGTCCCGCAGGGCCATCAGGTCTGCCAGCGTTTCGTCGTCGGTGCCGCGGGCCACGATGCGCTGATGCGCCAGCGCGGGTTCCACGTCCAGGTGCACGACGGCGTCGGCTGCGGGCAGGGCGGACAGGAGCCATGGGAGGAACCGGCCGCGCGGCAGGCCCTTGGCGGCGCGCAGTGCCAGCTGGCAGTGGAGGTGGCGGTCCATGACCACCAGGCCGTCGAACCGGCTGGCCTTGGCATGGGAGGCGAGCACGTTGATGACGCGGAGCGTGGTTTCCGCGGCGTCGGCAAGGCGGCGTGGCCACTGGATGCCGAGCCGCTGGGCCAGCACGGACATGCTGCGCCGGCCGGCGTGGTTGCTGAGCAGCAGGGCATTCCTGCCCTCGGCCCGGGCCTCGGACACCAAGGCGGCGGCGGCCGTGGATTTTCCCGAGCCGTCGATTCCGGTTAAGACAATAAGCACGTAGCCTCCTTTCGCCAATGGTTTAACGGTAGGGACCGCGTGATCGTCCCGCCATGCGTCGGAGGTCACACTAAGCTGAAGGCCGACGGTTGCCTGCAACGGTATGCCATTGACACCAGGAGCGTGCGTCCCGATGCCCATTGTCCAGGTTGCCGCCATTGCCGCGAGTGCCCTTCTGGCCGCCCTGGCCGTCTTCCAGGCGGCACTCATTGCCGGGGCGCCGCTGGGCAGGTTCGCCTGGGGCGGCCAGCATGACGTGCTTCCCGCCAAGCTGCGGATCGGCAGCGCCACGTCCATTGCCCTGTACGTCCTGATCGCCTACGTGGCGCTGGCCAAGGCCGGCGTGGCCCCGCCGCTTGTCAGTGAGGGTTTTACCGATGTCGCCTGCTGGGTCCTGACCGGCTACTTCGCGCTCGGCATCGTGCTGAACGGCATATCCCGCAGCAAACCCGAGCGCCTGGTCATGACACCCACAGTCGCGGTCCTCACGGCCCTCTACCTGGTCCTTTCCCTGAACTAGGACTGCCTGCTTTTCCATTTTGCGGTTAAACATTTCCGCAGTATGGATTTATCCTGCGCGAAACACTGCGTCCCTAGCGTTGCCTGTGACCCGAACGGCTCCAGCCGTTTCCTTCGTTGATAGGCAACGCCATGATCCTCCCCTCCGCCCCTGCGGCCTCCGCTTCCGGCGCCCCGGCTCCCGCGGCTCCGGCCCGGACGAAGAAGCCGTTCTACGCATCCCTGTTCTTCCAGATCCTCATCGCCGTGTGTTTGGGAATCGGGATAGGACACTTCTGGCCGGACATCGGTTCCGGCCTGCGTCCCCTGGGTGACGGTTTCATCCAGCTCATCAAGATGATCATCGCCCCCTTGATTTTCCTGGTAATCGTCACAGGCATCTCGGCGGTGGGCGACGTCAAGGCGGTCGGCAGGGTCGGGGTCAAGGCACTCGTCTACTTCACGGGAGCAACCCTGTTCGCCCTGGTGTTCGGGCTGATCGTCGGCAACATCATCCAGCCCGGCGCAGGACTCAACATCGACCCCAGCACGCTTTCGCAGGACGCCGTCAACGCCAAAACGGGCACAGCACCGCCCAAGGACGCCGGACAGTTCCTGCTGGGCGTCATCCCGACCAGCGTGGTGGGAGCCTTCGCCAACAACAGCCTGCTGCAGGTGCTCTGCTTCTCGGTGTTCTTCGGAGCAGCGATCGTGGTGGTGGGCCGTGAACGGTGCATGCCCGTGATCAGCCTGCTGGAGACCGTCCTGGAGCTCTTCTTCAAGATCATGGCGTGGGTCATGCGGGTGGCTCCCATCGGGGCCTTCGGTGCCATGGCGTTCATCATCGGCCAGTACGGACTGGGTTCCCTGAGCACCTACGCGCTCCTGATCGCCGCCTGCTACGGCGCCGCCATCGTCTTTATCGGCCTGCTGTTCGTGGTGGCCTGGGTTTATCCGCGCGTTCCCCTCTGGCAGTTCATCAAGTACTCCCGCGAGGAATTCCTGCTGGCACTGGGCACGGCCTCCACCGAATCGGTGCTGCCCCGCATCATGACCAAGCTGACCAACGCCGGCTGCTCCCGCGCCACCACCGGACTGGTGGTTCCCACGGGATACTCCTTCAACCTCGACGGCGCCGCGCTCTACCTTTCCATCTCCCTGCTCTTCCTGGCCCAGGCGTTCGGCCACCACCTGGACCTCGGCCAGCAGCTTGCCGCCCTGGGCATCCTGATGCTCACTTCCAAAGGCATGGCCGGTGTCCCCGGCTCCGCCTTCCTGGCCCTCTCCGCCACCGCCGCCGCCCTCGGCATCTTCCCGGTGGCCGGCGTCGCCCTGCTGCTCGGCGCGGACCGGCTCATGGATTCGATGCGGGTTTCCGTCAATCTCCTGGGGAACTGTGTGGCCACCTTCGTGGTGGCCAAATGGGAAGGCCAGTTCGACCGCGAAGCCATGCTCCGCGCCTTCCGCGGCGAGCTGGCGGAAGGGGAACCCGGGGCGGCGACGTCCGTCGATAGCTCCAACAACGCCCTTTTGGGAGCTCAAAACGGCGTTGCTGGAGCAGTCGATGGTGTTTCGACGGCGGCTGGTCCGACGGCGGGCACGGAACCGGGGAGCGGGGCGCCGGCCCTCCCCGAACCTGCCGCCGGGGTTCGTTAGGCTGGAGCGTCAGGGCGGCGGGCCAGCCTCCTGGCTTGCCGCCCCATCAGCCACACCCAGGAGCCCTTCATGATTACCCGCGCCGACGTCGACCAGGCCGCTGCCCGGATCAAAGGCCTCACCCGGCTGACGCCGGTCCTCGAAGCCGACCCGGGCACGTTCCCGGGGCCGGTCTGGTTCAAGTGCGAGTTCATGCAGCACACCGGAACCTTCAAGGCCCGCGGTGCCCTCAACCGGATCCTCGCCAGCAAGGAACGGGGCGAGCTGCGCCCCGAGGTGGGCGTGGTGGTGGCCTCCGGCGGAAACGCCGGGCTGGCCAACGCCTATGCCGCCGCCCAGCTGGGTGTTCCGGCAACCGTGTTTGTGCCGGATTCCGCCCCCGCCTTCAAGGTCCGGAAGCTCGAGGCTATCGGCGCCACGGTTGTCCAGGGCGGTGCCGAATACGCCGTGGCCTACGAGGCCGCCATTGCCCACGCAGCGCAGACCGGCGCCGTGTACTGCCACGCCTACGACCAGCCCGAGATCGCGGCAGGCGCCGGCACCGTAGGCTCTGAACTCCTGGACCAGCTGGGCGAGGTGGATACTGTGCTGGTGGCAGTGGGCGGCGGCGGGCTGATGGCCGGAATCGCGGCCGCCGTCGAAGGACACGCCAAGGTGGTGGCCGTCGAACCGGAGACCGCACCTACGCTCCACGCCGCCCTCGCGGCGGGGCATCCCGTTGATGTGTCGGTATCCGGCGTCGCCGCCGACTCGCTGGGAGCCCGCAGCATCGGCGGGATCGGCTTCGCAGTGGCGGTCAGGACCGGCGTCGAAAGTGTCCTGGTGTCCGACGCCGACATCGTCGCCGCGCGCAGCCGGCTCTGGGATGAGTACCGTCTGGTGGTGGAACACGGTGCCGCGGCGGCGTTTGCCGCCCTGCATGCCGGCGCCTATGTGCCGGCGGCGGGGGAGCGCGTAGCGGTCATCCTCTGCGGCGCCAATACCGATCCGGCCACGCTGTAGACGGCCCTGGTGGCGGGGCTGCAGCCCTGGAGCGAAGGCGGCAGGCTACCACCACTTCGTCAGCGCCCAGCCGTTATTGGCGCCGTCCCCGTCGTAGCCATCCTTACCGCAGCGCAGGCAACGCTTGTACAAGCCACCGTCTTCGGCATGTTCAACGTGCCACTCGTGGCGGACATTCAATTTGCACAACAATGCCTGGATCATGGCCAACTCCGATCTGAAGCGCAGCGCTCGATGACTCCAATGATGGCCTTCACACCATCACAATTGAAGAGGGAATCAGAGTTCGACGGCGCAGCCCGGACACCCGTTTGGTCAGGTCACCTTCAGCTCGCTCACCGTCAGCGGGCCGGCCAGGACAATCCGCACCGACTCCAGTCCGCCGCTCCCGCCGTCCAGCCCCGGGGCGTCCAGTTCCAGCAGCAGTTCGTCGTCGAACCCGGGACCAACTGCAGCCTCCGCGGCGTCAGTCCAGGTGCCGCCGCGTCCTGGCAGCTGCACCACAACCCTGCCGGCGCCGGCGCCTGCCGTGAGCCGGATCGCCACGCGCCCAGGCCTGCCGCCCTCCCAGCCGCGGTAGACCGCCGTCGCGCTTTGCTGCGCTGAAAAGGGCGCGACGGCGGTACCCGCCAACGGCGTTTCCGGCACCAGCGCGAGGTTGGAGCATTCGTCGAACAGCTCGGCGCGGATCCAGGCGCCGCGGGGGCGAGGGCCGCTTCCCTCACCAGTAACAGACAGCTCGACGCCCAGCGGCAGGCTGTTTGCCGAGGGACCCACCATCAGCTCGTACGTTCCCGGTTCCACCAGCATCCGTCCGGCCGTGACGCTGAACGTGGCCAGCCGGTCCAGCGGCACCGGAATGCGTACGGTCCTGCGCTCGCCGGGTGCCAGCTCGAGCCGGCGGTGCGCCACCAGGAGCCGCCGCGGGAACTCGAAACGGTGGCCGGGGGATGCCGCGTAGACCTGGACCAGCTCGTGCGCGGTCCTGGTGCCGGTGTTGCGCACCACTACGTCGATCCCGGTCTCCGCTGTCCCTTCGCCAGCCAGCGTCACGGATTCGTAGCTGACAGTGCTGTAGCCGAGGCCGTGCCCCAGTGCGTAGAGCGGCTCGGCGGTGCTGTACAGGTACGTGCCCCGCGAGGCGATGAGGTCGTAGTCCAGGATGTCGGGCAGGTCGGCGTCCCGCTGCCACCAGGTCTGGGCCAGCCGTCCGGTGGGTTCAAAGTCGCCGCTGAGGATGTCCGCCAGGCCGCTGCCCAGCGCCTGGCCGGCATGCGAAGTCCACACAATTGCGGGAGTGTCCGCCAGGGATCCCAGGGCGTAAGGGTAGGACGAAACAATCACCAGGACGGTCCGCGGGTTCGCTTCCCGGACCAGGCGAATCAGCTCCTGCTCGGGCTCGGGGAGGGCAAGGGTGGACCGGTCGATGGTTTCCCGGCCGCCCAGGTGCGGATCGTTTCCCACCACGACGACGGCGACATCGGCCGCGGCGGCGGCATCCCGGGCGGCCTGCTGGCCGGACCGGACGGTCCGTAAAACGAAGCGGTCCGCCGCTTCTTCGGTTGCTGCGGACAGCGCGGCGCTTCCGGTGTGCGCTTCAATCCGCACCCACTTCCCGGTGCCGATGTGCTGGAGGGACACCGTCCCGCCCACTGCGGGGTGCAGCCGGAACGTCTCCTGCACCACCCAGCCGCCCACCCTGTCCGCCGACGCTTTAAGGTAGTAGCCATCGGCGGCCACGAACTTGCCAGTGCCGGGGGACTGCAGCGTGCATTCGCCGCCGCCCCAGTCCTTGAGGATGAACGTCTCTGCCAGCCCGGGCGCGGCAGTACCGGCGGTAAGGGCCGTGTCAGGGTCCCCGGCGCCGAGGTACGTGCCGGTCCGGACACACCGGAGAGAGACCACGTCCACGCCGACCTCCGCCACCACGTCGCCGTAGCGTGCCGACAGGCCTTCGACAATGCTGACCTCGTCCTGCAGTGTGCCGCTGTACCAGTCGCTCAGTACCGTGGAGCCCAGGGCGCCGATCACCGCCACCTTTCCGGGCGCCGATCCCAGCGGAAGCACGGGAGCCGCCTCATCGGCCACCGGTCCGTTCCGAAGCAGCACCACCGACTTCCGGGCCGCTTCCCGGGCCAGCGCCACATGGGCCGGATCGCCCACGAGCTCAGGCCCGAGCGAGCCGTACGGGCCGCCGTCGGGCTCGAATTCGCCGGTCCGCTCGCGGAGAGTGAGCAGCCGGAGCACCGCGCGATCGATGTCCGCGTCCGTGATCAGCCCGCGGTCCAGGGCCTCGTGCAGATGCCTGAGCGACGGCTCGGGGTTGTCGCTGTCTTCGGTGAAACTGTCCACTCCGGCGCGGAGGGCAGCCGCGTAGGCGGACGGGCCGTCGTCGAAATACTTCTCCGCGGTGTACAGCGAAGACGGCGCGCCGGCGTCGGTGACGATGGTGATGTCCTCCCCGTTCCGCCACTGCCGCAGCTCGCGGGCCACGAGGTCCGAGACGTGGGCCGGCCGGCCGTTGACCAGGTTGTAGGACAGCATCACCGCGCCGGCAGCGCCGTCCTCGATGGGGCCGCGATAGGCCGGAAGCTCGTATTCGTGGAGCACACGGGCCCGCAGCTGGCTGCTGGACACGTTCCGGTCGGCCTCGTTGTTGTAGGCCAGGAAGTGCTTCAGCGTGGGCACCGTCAGCCAGAACATTTCGTGGTCGCCTTTGAGTCCGGCGCAATAGGCCCCGGCCAGGGCGGCGGTGAGGTGCGGATCCTCGGAGAAACCTTCCTCGTTGCGCCCCCACAGCGGATGCCGCAGCGGATTCACCACCGGTGCCCAGGCGTTGGTGCCCACGCTGGCGTCATCCGCCTTCTTGCCGCGGAGTTCACGGCCGACGGCGGTACCCACCCGGCGGATCAGGTCCTCATCCCAGCTGGCAGCCAGGCCCACCGGCTGCGGAAAGACGGTGGCCGGGCCCAGCCACGCCACACCGTGGGCAGCCTCCGCCCCGGTATGGAACGGTGCCAGGCCCAGGGATTCGACCGCGGGCGCGTGCTGGTGGAGCATGGCGATCTTCTGGTCGCGGGAGAGGCAGTCCAGGAGGCCTTGCGCCTTTGAGGGGGTGGCGATGGCTGGGGAGGCAGGGGGCACGGAGGGTCCAATCGGCTGTGATTGTACGGCGGGATTGTTTAAGCGCTTCTACAAATGTATCGAAGTCCAGTGTGGCATCGCTCTTTGTGACACGCAACACGTTGGAGTCTTGCGGGCGAAATGGTGATGCTCTACTCTGATCCTAATCGAAGCGGTTCGACAAACCTTCGAAATCACTGATGCAAGATCCACCACAAAGGAGTGCTGATTATGCTTGGTCACCATGCGGACCCGTCACGCGGCCGCCGTCCCCAGAAAACAGGTTCCACCCTGCTCGCCGAGGCCGGATCCGCCGGCGTCGGCCGGCGTTCCTTCCTGGGAATCCTCAGCGGCGCCGTGTTCCTGGCTGCCGCGCCGGCCGCCCTCACCGCCTGCGGCACCGGCGCCGCCGCCCCGCAGGCCACCACCTCCGGGGGCCTCGCCGAGACCGTGGCCAAACTGGTCCCGTCCTACCTCCCGCTGGACCTGGTCAAGCCGGACATCCCCTCCGTCAACGGTTCGACGCCGGGCTTCACCTCCATCCCGAAGTCCCTGGTCAAGTCAGTGGCCACCGCCCCCGGCTCCGGCGGAACATACACCGTGATGACCCCGGCATGGTGGGCTGTCCCGCCCGCCCTGCCGGACAACGGTTACTACAAGGCCGTCAACGAAAAGCTCGGCGCCACCATCAACTTCCAGGTCAACGACGGCAACACCTACGCCGACAAGGTCCAGACGGTCCTCGCTTCGCCGAAGGACGTTCCGGACTGGATGGTGATCCCCGCCTGGAACATGCCGCCACGCTTCGGCCAGGCCGCCACCAGCATCTTCACCGATCTCTCGCCGTTCCTGGCCGGCGACAAGGTCAAGAAGTACCCCAACCTGGCCAACATCCCCACGGCGGCCTGGAAGATGGGCTGTTTCGAGGGCGGACTGTATGGACTGCCCTACCCCGGCGCGCTGATCTCCGACGCCATCTTCTACCGCGCGGACCTCTTCGAGTCCCTTGGCGTCGAACCGCCCGCGTCCGCTGACGAATACCGCAGCGTGGCGAAGGAACTCACGGACGCTTCCAAGAACCGCTGGGGTTCCGAGGACGTCTGGACGGGTGCGCAGATCATGCACGGGGTGGTCCCCAAGTGGAAGAAGGTGGACGGCAAGCTCCAGAACAAGTTCGAAACCGACGAGTACCGCGCCGCCATGGAATGGACCGCCAAGCTGTTCGCCGACGGCTCCGTCCACCCGGACGCAGTTGCCGGAAACTCGCAGCAAGCCAAGCAGCGCTTCGAATCCGGCGCCACCCTGATGACCTCGGACGGCATGGGCGGCTGGCACGAGGCCTTGGCACGCGTCCTGCCGTCCAATCCCAAGTTCAACATGCAGCCCATGGACTACTTCGCCCCGGACGGCGGCAAACCCACCCTGTTCCGGGCCCAGCCTGCGGCGATCTTCAGCTTTATCAAGAAGACAGACCCGGCCAAGGTGGAGGAGATGCTCGCTTTGGCGAACTTCATGGCCGCCCCCTTCGGAACGGAGGAAAACGTCATGATCAACAGCGGGGTTGAAGGCGTGCACTTCACCCGCGACGGGCAGGGCATCCCCCAGGCCACCGAGAAGGGAACGCAGGAAGTCACCAGCACCTACGCGTTCCTGGTCAACGCCCCGATCGTGAACTCCATGGTCCAGTACCCCGGCCTGGTCCAGTCCCAGTCCGAGTGGGAAGCCCGACAGGCCCCCAACGTCAAGGAGGACATCTTCTTCGGCATGCAGATCCAGGAACCTGCCAAGTTCGGCTCCCTCGGCAAGCCGTTCGAGGACCTGGCCAAGGACATCATCCGCGGCCGCAAGGGCATGTCCGACCTGGACAGCGCCATCGCCACCTGGAAGAGCAAGGGCGGCGACGAACTCCGCGAGTTCTACGCCGGATTCCTGGCCTAGGGATGGCGGCGAACATGACCACCGGAACTGAGCGCAGGGACTCCGCCCCGGCGCCAACGAATCCCGACGCCGGGACCTCCTCACGGAGCGCAACACCGGCAACGCGTCCGGCGTCGAAAAATCATCAGGCGTCCGGCGGAGGCGGCAGCGTCCGCCAGCGGGCCAGCCTGAAGGTCCGGTTCAACCGCGACCGTTCGCTGGTATTCATGGCCCTTCCTGCGGTGATTCTGCTGGGCGTTTTCGCCTACCTGCCCATGCTGGGCAACATGGTGGCCTTCCAGGACTACTCGCCCTACGTGGGCATCCCGGACAGCCCCTGGGTGGGCATGGAGAACTTCAGCAGGGTGATCGCCGATCCGGAGTTCTGGCTCGCCGTCAAGAACACACTGGTGATCACCGCGTTCCAGCTGGTGTTCTTCTTCCCCATTCCCATCGCCCTGGCCATGCTGCTGAACTCGCTGGTCAACCCCCGGCTGCGGGCAGGAATCCAGGCCGTCGTCTACTTGCCGCACTTCTTTTCCTGGGTGCTGGTGGTGTCCGTCTTCCAGCAGATCTTTGGCGGCGCCGGCCTGCTCAACCAGTCGCTGCGCGCCAACGGCTGGCAGGCCGTGGACGTGATGACCAATCCGGACACCTTCCTGTTCCTCATCACGTCCCAGGCCATCTGGAAGGACGCCGGCTGGGGCATCATCGTTTTCCTTGCGGCACTGAGCGCAATCGACCCCGCCCAGTACGAGGCGGCGGCGGTGGACGGTGCCGGCCGCTGGAAGCGGATGTGGCACGTGACCCTCCCCGGGCTGCGCAGTGTCATTGTGCTGCTGCTGATCCTGCGCCTGGGCGACTCGCTGACAGTGGGTTTCGAGCAGATGATCCTGCAGCGTGACGCCGTGGGTGCGGACGCCTCCGAGGTCCTGGACACGTTTGTCTACTACACGGGCGTGCAGAACGGCGACTGGAGCTACGCGGCTGCGGCCGGACTGATTAAGGGCCTGGTCAGCCTGGCGCTGATCCTGGCGGCGAACAAGGTGGCCCACATATTCGGCGAAAGCGGAGTGTATTCCAAATGAGCGCAACAACAACCAAACCGCGGCTCCGGCCGGAACGGCCGGCCTGGTACGAAGAACCCGGGCGTATGGCGAAGACGGTCAAGGTGGTGGTGCTCGCCGCCGTCGTCCTTGCTGTCCTGGGGCCGCTGTACACGATCGTGCTGACCAGCATCTCCTCGCAGGCCACCATCACCCGTGCCGGCGGGCTGGTGCTGATTCCCGGCGAGATCACGCTGGCCGCGTACCAGCAGATCCTCAGTGGCGGCGTGGTCACTCGGGCCGTCCTGGTATCCGTGGGCGTGACCGCCACCGGCACGCTGCTGAGCATGGTGGTGTCCGTGCTCTGCGCGTACGGGCTGTCGCGGCCGGGCTCATTCGCCCACACGCCCATCCTCTTCACCCTGCTGATCACCATGTTCTTCAGCGCGGGCATCATTCCGGCCTACCTGCTGGTGTCCAGCCTGGGCCTGATCAACACCTACTGGGCGCTGATTTTGCCCAGCTGCATCTCGGTGTTCAACATCATCATCCTGCGCGGGTTCTTTATGGGGATTGACCGGGGCATCCTGGACAGCGCCCGGATCGACGGTGCCAGTGAATGGCGCACGCTGACCCAGATCGTGCTGCCCATGTCCAAGGCCGTGACGGCCGTGATCGCCCTGTTCTACGGCGTGGGCTACTGGAACGCGTTCTTCAACGCTGTCCTCTACATCAACGACAGCGCCATGAACCCGCTCCAGGTGGTGCTGCGGTCCTATGTGCTGCAGGGCGTGTCGGTGCCCGGGCAGATCGACGTCGGCGACGGCGCCGCGGCTTCCCCCGCGCTGCAGATGGCCGTGATCGTCCTGGCCATGGTGCCGATCCTGTTGGTGTACCCGTTTGTGCAGAAGCACTTCACCAAGGGCGTGATGATCGGAGCGGTGAAGGGATGACCGGCGTGCCGTTACCGCTTGGCGTGCTGCTACCCGTTGGCGGCGGGACGTCCGACGGCGGCGCGGGCAGGGGCGGTGGTCTCGCCGTCCGTCAGTGTGGGCGCGATGAGCCGCAGCTCGGCCGGCTTGTCCAGGCTAAGCCGGTCCATCACCATCTCCACGGCCGCCCGGCCGATGTCCATGGCGGGAATGGAGACGGCGGTCCAGGGGTGGGCGGTGGCCATGGCAACGTCCGCCGGGGCAATCACGGCCACCGAGACGTCCTCCGGGATGGCCAGGCCGCGGACGGCCAGGTTCTCCCGCAGCATCGGCAGCAGGCCTTCATTGTGGACCAGCAGCGCCGTGATGGGCTCCGGCCCGGAGAGCACCTTGTCCAGGGCCTTCGCCAGGTCCGGGGAGTTCGCCTCACAGGACACGGACACCTGGGCGATGCTGTCCGCGGCGCAGGCATCCTGGAATCCCTTCAGGGCCCGGTCCGCGTAGGTGGCGTGCCGGCGCAGGGACGCCGGCGGGGAGCCGATGAACGCGACGCCGCGATGGCCGAGCCCGGCCAGGTGCCGGACGGCGGTCCGGGACGCGGCGGCGAAGTCGAAGTCCACGCAGCTCAGGCCGCGCGGATCATCCGGCATCCCGATCAGCACCGCCGGTTTCTGCAGCTTCGCCAGCACAGGGATGCGGGGATCGCGGGCCTCGATGTCCATCATGAGCAGCCCGTCCACCATGGACTGGGACGTCACGCGTTCGATGCTGCCGGCGTCGTCCTGGGTCAGCAGCAGGACATCCTGGTTGAACGTCCGGGCCGTGGTGACAACTGCCGTGACGAACTGCATCACCACACCGACGTTCACGTCCGCGCGCAGGGGCACCACCAGCCCCAGCACGTTGGACCGGCTCGAGGCCAGCGCCCGGGCGCTGGATCGCGGGCTGTAGTTCAGCCGCCGCATGGCCGCTTCGACAATTTCGCGGGTTTCCTTCGATATGGTCCGCTTCCCGCTCATCACGTAGGACACGGTGCTGGTGGAAACTCCGGCCTCGCGGGCCACGTCATTGATGGTCGCCGCTGTTGAAGGCCTTCGATTGTCCATACCTCCCATTTAACCAAGGATTTCCATGTATTCCAGCAGCCACAGCCTGACCAGCCTGACGGATCGTTCCGGGCTCCTTTTCGGCGCCGACTACAACCCCGAGCAGTGGCCTGCCGAAACCTGGCCGGAGGACATCCGGCTCATGCAGGAAGCCGGCATCAACCTGGTCACCGTGGGCGTCTTCAGCTGGGCCCTGCTGGAGCCCCGGGAAGGTGCCCGGAACTTCGGCTGGCTGGACCAGGTCCTGGACCTCCTGCACCGGGGCGGGATCCGGGTGTGCCTGGCCACGCCCACCGCGTCGCCGCCGGCCTGGCTGGGGCACGAATACCCCGAAACGCTGCCGGTTGACGCGGACGGCCGCACGCTTTGGTACGGCTCCCGCAACCAGTTCAACCCGTCGTCGGCCAAGTACCGGCAGGCCGCCGCGGCCATCACGGAGTCGCTGGCCAGGCGGTACGCGGGCCACCCCGCCGTGGCGATGTGGCACGTGGGCAACGAGCTGGGACAGGTCAGCTACGACGACGAAACCGCGCTCGCCTTCCGCGGCTGGCTGACCCGGCGCTACACCACTCTGGACGGGCTCAACCGTGCCTGGGGCACGTCCTTCTGGAGCCAGCGGTATGGCAGCTGGGACGAGATCATGCCGCCGCGGAAGGCTCCTTATCTCATCAACCCGAGCCAGGCCCTGGACTTCCAGCGCTTCACCTCCGACCAGCTGCTTTCCCTCTACCGTGCGGAACGGGACATCATCCGCCGCTACGACACCGCCAGCCCGGTCACCACCAACCTGATGGGCTTCTTCCGCGGGGCCGACTACTTCGCCTTCGCTCGGGAAACGGACGTCGTGGCGAACGACTGGTACACCGACCCGGCCGACCCGGACTCGCACCGGTTCGGCTCGCTGACCCACGACCTCTGCCGCGGACTCTCCGGCGGCACCCCGTGGCTTCTCATCGAGTCCGCGACCTCGGGGGTGAACTGGCGGGAGCACAACGTGCCCAAGCAGCCCGGGGAACTCCGGATCGACGCCTTCTCGGCGATCGCGCGCGGCGCGGACGGCGTCTGCTTCTTCCAGTTCCGCCAGTCCCGTTTCGGCGCCGAACGCTTCCACTCCGCCGTGGTGCCGCTGGCCGGCGAACACACGCGGGTTTTCCGCGAGGTGGCGGACCTGGGCAAGGACCTGCAGACGCTTCGGGAACTGGCCGGCACCCCGTGCGCCGCCACTATCGCGGTCCTCTTCGACTGGGACAGCTGGTGGGCCGCCGAATCACCGGACACCCCCACCAACCGGCTTCAGGTCCTGGACCAGCTGCAGGCGTATTGCGCGCCGCTGCACAGGAGCGGCCTTGCCGTCGAAGTGGTCCACCCCTCCGCGGACCTGGGCCGGTTTGACCTGGTCCTGGCACCGGGCCTGTTCCTGCTGTCCAAGGAGCACGCGGACGGGCTGGGCGCGTACGTCCGCGGCGGCGGCCACCTGGTGGTGGGCCCCTTCAGCGCAGTGGCGGACAGCAACGGCCACCTCGCACCCGGCCGCTTCCCCGGGGTGCTCGCGGACCTGCTGGGGGTCGACGGCGAAGAGTGGGTTCCACTCGCCTCCCCGGTGGGCCTCGTCTTCGGGGAAGCACCGGCCGGGCAGGCGCGGATCTGGGCGGAAGACCTGGCACTGAACTCCGGCACGGCGGAGGTGGTGGCCCACTTTGTCGGGGGCAGGCTGGAAGGCCGTCCCGCCGTCGTACGCAACCGCTCCGGGGCTGGGCACTCCTGGTATGTGGGCGCAGACCTTCCCCCGGAGGCACTGGAACAGGTCGTGGCGGACGCGCTGGAGTCGGCGGGAATCCCTTATCCCCTTGCCGCGCCGCTGCCGGACCACGTGGAGGCGGCCAGCCGCGGCGGCCACCTGTTCCTGCTCAACCACTCCGGCGAACCGCAGCAGGTACAGCTGGGCTGGGCGTCGGTGGACCTGCTCACCGGCGAAGCCAATGGTGAACGGCTGACCCTGCCACCCTTCGGTGCGCTGGTGCTCAAGGAACCGGTGCCCACAGAACTTTCCAACTTGAAGAACGACCGAAACAGAGGAACGGCATGAAATTCACGGACGGCTACTGGCTCCACAAAAAGGGCCTCTCCGCCCTTCACCCGCGGGACGTTTCCGATGTGGAATCCACCGGGGACAGGCTCACGGTCTACGCGCCCACGCAGAAGATCAGGTCCCGCGGCGACGCGCTGAACTGCCCGCAGTTGACCATCAGTTTCGAGTCGCCGCTGCCGGATGTCATCGGCGTGACCATCGAGCATTTCCAAGGCGGAGTGCGGAAGGGCCCGCACTTCGGGCTGAAGGAGGGCAGCGCGGACGTCAGCATCACGGACGACGGCGGCACGGCCTCGTTCACGTCCGGCGGCCTCACCGCACGCATCAGCACAACGGGCGACTGGAACGTGGACTTTCTGGGGGACGGCAAACTGCTGACCAGCTCGGTGCCGCGGAGCATCGGCTTCATCACAGACGGGGACGGCCGGCATTTTGTCCACGAACAGCTGACGCTCGGCGTGGGGACCAACGTGTACGGACTGGGGGAGCGGTTTGGCCCGCTGGTGAAGAACGGGCAGTCCATCGACATCTGGAACGAGGACGGCGGCACCTCCAGCGACCTCGCCTACAAGAACGTGCCGTTCTTCATCACCAACGCGGGCTACGGCGTGTTTGTGAACCACCCGGAGCGGGTGTCGTATGAGATCGGCTCCGAGGCGGTGTCCCGCACGCAGTTCAGCGTGGAGGGCCAGCGGCTCCAGTACTTCGTGATCCACGGGCCCACCCCCAAGGACATCCTGCGCCGTTACACCGAACTGACGGGCCGGCCCGCCCGGGTTCCGGCGTGGTCGTACGGGTTGTGGCTGTCCACGTCCTTCACCACGGACTACGACGAGAAGACCGTGATGTCCTTCATCGACGGCATGGCCGAGCGCAAGCTTCCGCTGTCCGTGTTCCACTTCGACTGCCACTGGATGCGGGCGTTCCACTGGAGCGACTTCGTCTGGGATCCGGCCACGTTCCCGGACCCGGAGGGGATGCTTCGGCGCCTGCACGATCGCGGCCTGAAGGTGTGCGTCTGGATCAATCCGTACATCGCCCAGCGCTCGCACCTCTTCCGTGAAGGCGAAGAGCTGGGCTTCCTGGTCAAGCGGGCGGACGGTTCGGTGTGGCAGTGGGACATGTGGCAGGCCGGCATGGGGCTGGTGGACTTCACCAACCCCGACGCCGTGTCCTGGTACCAGGACAAGCTGCGCATCCTGCTGAACCAGGGCGTGGACTCCTTCAAGACAGACTTCGGCGAGCGGATCCCCACGGACGTGGCATGGCACGACGGGTCCGATCCGCAGAAGATGCACAACTACTACGCGCAGCTCTACAACCGGACAGTGTTCGACCTGCTCACCAAGGAGCTCGGCGAGGGCCAGGCCGTGCTGTTTGCCCGCTCCGCCACCGCCGGCGGGCAGCAGCTCCCGGTCCACTGGGGCGGGGACTGCGAGTCCACGTTCTCCGCGATGTCCGAATCCCTCCGCGGCGGCCTGTCCCTTGCATCCTCCGGCTTCGCCTTCTGGAGCCACGACATCGGCGGCTTCGAGGGGACGCCGGATCCGGAGCTGTTCAAACGGTGGATCGCGTTCGGGCTGCTGTCCTCGCACTCCCGGCTGCACGGCTCCAACTCCTACCGCGTGCCGTGGCTGGTGGACGACGAATCCACCGACGTGCTCCGGCACTTCACCGGGCTGAAGATGCGGCTCATGCCGTACCTGCTGGCCTCGGCCGAGGACGCGCACCAGACCGGTTCGCCCTTGATGCGGCCCATGTTCCTCGAGTTCCCGGAGGACCCCGCCTGCGCGTATCTGGACCGGCAGTACATGCTCGGACCGGAGCTGCTGGTGGCTCCGGTGATGGGCGCTGGCGGGTCGGTGGACTTCTACCTTCCGGCCGGAACCTGGACCCACCTGGAAAGCGGCGAGCAGCTGGCCGGACCGCGATGGCACCGCAAGGAATTCTCGGTGCTGGAAGCCGCCCTCTACGTCCGGCAGGGTGCGGTCCTGCCGTTGGGAACCGTGACGGACCGGCCCGAGTACGACTGGGCCACGGACATGGTGTTCCATGCCTTCGCCGCCGGGGAAGGGCAGCAGAGGACGGTTGCAGTTCCCACGCCCGACGGCGGTTTTGCCCGGTTCGAGGTGACGGTGTCAGGCGGGCAGGCGGTCGCCGTCGCGCTCTGAAAACGGGGTGCCCGGGCCGCCGTTTGCGCCGTGGCCCGGGCGCCGTTCTGCGTGTTTCAGGTGCCTCTGGTCAGCGCACCGGGCGGTGCTTAAACTGGCAGGACCATCGTGCGGAGCCTCCCGCCAGTAGCTGCCGCCTGTTGCCCCGCGCGGACCAGTCCAATTGAGGAAGCATCATGCGCCGAACCGTACAACGCCGTACCGCCATCGCGTTTTTCGCTCTCATGGCACTGCTCGTCCCGTGCCTTCCAGCGGCCGCCGTGCCGCCGTCGGGCACTGTTGTCCTCGACGGTGCCAACTCTGCCGAGGGGATCGCCGCCGGCAGGGGAACCACTTTCTACGCCGGTGAGCTGGCCACCGGCGACATCTTCCAGGGCGACATCCGCACGGGAACCGCGGCGCAGATTATTGAGGCTCCTGCTGGCAGGATGGCCGTGGGCATGAAGTTCGATCCCGGGACCAACCTGCTGTTCGTGGCAGGCGGCGGCACCGGGAAGGCCTATGTCTACAACACCGCGACGGGGCAGCCTGTCGCTGAGCGGACGTTGGCTCCTGGCTTCATCAACGACGTCGCGCTGACGCCGCAGGGTGCCTGGTTCACGAACTCCGCCGCGGGCGAGCTCTACTTCGTTCCGGTGACACTTGGCGGCGGGGTTGGTGCTGTGCAGACTCTTCCGCTAAGTGGGCCCGCGGCCGATACGAGCAGCCAATTCAACCTCAACGGCATTGCGTCGGCCAAGGGCGGACGGGTGCTCTTTGTCGCCCACTCCGGTAACGGCGAGATCTACACGGTCAACCCCGATACCGGCGCCAGTGCCCTTGTGGAGGGCGTGAGCGTTCCAAACGTTGACGGCATCGTGGTCCAGGGCCAGCGGCTCTGGGCTGTCCAAAACTTCTCCAACCAGATCAGCCGGATAGATCTCTCCAACAACTTCTCGTCGGGTGTCGTAGAGGATGTCATCACGAGTCCTCTGTTCAACATCCCGGCCACTGCCGCCCTTTTCGGCAACACCCTCGCAGCGGTCAACGCACAGTTCATGAATCCGGACACCGACTACGAGGTGGTCCTGGTCCCGGCCCGCCTGTAGGTCCTCAACCCCACTGACCGGCAGCAGACGTCGTCAAAAGCCGATTTCGGGACGTCTGCTGCCAGCCAGATTCGGGGTTAGATGGTGCGCTGCGCGTTGGCCAGGTTTTCCTTCAGCTCGGCCTCGTTCTGCCGGATCACGTAGGCCGGGCGGTCCCGCTCCACGCGCCAGCTCTCGTCCAGCAGCCCGATGTTGACGGTATCGAAGCCGAACTCGTCGTACAGCCGGGCCACCAGCTCCGCGGCTTCGGGGTAGTCGCTGGCCGTGGCGAGGGCGCGGCGGTTTTCGGTTCCGGTCGGGGTGCCGTCGGTGGTGATTTCGCTGGCCATGATGTGATTGAAGCCCTTGGCCACCTTGGACTCTGGCAGGTGTTCCTGCAGCAGGCCGGAGGTGGTGGCGTCGCCGTTATCCAGGGCGGGGATGCGCCCGTCCCGTTCCCAGTAGTAGTTGTTGGTGTCGATGACCACCTTGCCGGCAAGCGGCTTCACGGGAATGTCCCGGTAGTTCTTGAGCGGCACGGTGACGACGGCGAAATCGCCTGCCGCCGCTGCCTCGGCCGAGGTGGCGGCCCGGGCTCTCGGGCCCAGTTCCGTTACCAGCTCCGTGAGGGTCTCCGGTCCGCGTGAGTTGCTGATGACCACGTCATAGCCGAGCTCCACCGCCTTCCGTGCAACCTGGCTTCCAATGTGTCCTGCACCGATGATTCCAATTGTTGTCATGTCCGGGCCAACAGCCGTGCCACCGAAGATATTTCAGGCCTTCGGCGGGAATAATCCGGCGATATCCTGAAACCTCAGACGAGGTCCGGGGCGCTGGAAATGATGTAATCCGCGGCGGCAGGCCCGGTCATGTTCAGGTTGTTGTGCTCGGCAGCAATCCCATGCTTTTTCAGCGCCTTCCACAGGGACGCCGGCTCCTCAGGTTCCACGTTGTTGATCAGGCACCAGCTTGTGTAGAGGCCGTAGAGCCCATCTCGCCCCAGTCCCGTTCCCGAGTCCCGCTGCGGCGTCACGGATTCAGCCAGGAAACGGTCAAAATGGGTGGCAGGCACGGTTGCTCACTTTCAGCGTTTGCGCGGGCGCCGGACTGCTTCAGCGCTGGAGTCCGCCGGCGGGACGGGCCGTTCCTTGACGCTAGGGCAGCCCTGGCCGCGCTGTCCAGTCATGTCAGCCGGAATTGTGGAATGTATGTGGACCGCAGTCAGCCGGCCATGGGCTGGAGCACCCCGGCGGCGGCCAGCCGTGCAGCGAAACCCGGCGCGGCGGCGTCGAGCCCTGACACGACCAAAACTCGCCCGGATGCGCTGGACGCCCTAACGAAACGGAACAATTTCTCCCACTTTGAACCGTGGAGGCCTTGACCGATCTTGTCATGTCCTGATAAACCTAAGGGCGGAAAGCGCTTTCTAACCCCACGCCGGATGTCCGGAAATCCCGGAGGGCCCCGACCGGCATTGAAATGAAACGTTACAAAAACGCATTGTGCGGCAAACTCAGCTGCCGCCAGCATCAAAGGAGATGTTCTTTTGGCATACCCCGTGAAATGTTCCCCTCACACCAAACCCCGGAAGGCCGCGCCCTTGGCAGCCGCGGCAACCCTGGCGGCAGCGGCCCTGGCTTTCACCGGCCTCCCGCTGGCCCAGGCGGCCCCGACTCTCCCGCCCCTGCCCGAACAATCGGGCCTGAATGTGCAGAAACGCCAGGTCGAAAGCCTGGACCGTGCCCCGGTGGCAGTCCTCACGGACCAGGGCGTCACTCTCGGCTGGCGGATGCTGGGCCTGGACCCGGACAGTATCGGCTTCCACGTAATCCGCGACGGCGTCCAGCTCACTGTGGATCCTGTCCGCAACAGCACGACGTTCGTCGACCCCTCCGGAACGGCAAACTCGAAGTATGTCATCCGGGCAGTGGGCAACGGTGCTGGGCTGGACCAGGTCGTCACGGAGGAATTCACGCCACTGGCCCAGAACTACCTCGCCATCAAACTGGACAAGCCCGCGGACGGAGTCACCCCCGCGGGGCAGGCCTACACCTACACCGCGAACGACGCCAGCGTGGCGGACCTGGACGGTGACGGCAAATACGAGATCATCCAGCTGTGGAACCCCTCCAACGCCAAGGACAACTCGCAGTCCGGCTACACCGGCAACGTGTACGTGGACGCCTACAGGATGGACGGCACCAAGCTGTGGCGGATCGACCTCGGCCGCAACATCCGTGCCGGCGCGCACTACACGCAGGTGCTGGCCTACGACTTCGACGGCGACGGCAAGGCTGAAGTGTCGTTGAAGACGGCGGACGGCACCACAGATGCCGCCGGCACGGTCATCGGCGACCCGGCAGCGGATTACCGGAACAGTGCGGGCTACGTGCTCTCCGGACCCGAGTTCCTCACCGTCTTCAAAGGCGAGACCGGCACCATCATGGACACCGTCGCGTACGACCCGCCGCGCGGCTCGGTGGCCGCCTGGGGTGACAGCTACGGCAACCGCGTGGACCGTTTCCTCGCCGGCGTGGCCTACCTCGACGGCGAACACCCCTCCATGATGTTCAGCCGCGGCTACTACACCCGCACCGTCCTGGTCACCTATGACCTCGTGGGCGGCAAGCTGGTGCAGCGCTGGAAGTTCGATTCCGACGTCGCCGGCGCCGAATACAAGGGCCAGGGCAACCACAACCTGTCCGTGGCCGACGTCGACCAGGACGGCAAGGATGAGTTCGTCTTCGGCTCCATGACCATCGACGACAACGGCACGCCCCTGTACAACACCAAGCTCGGCCACGGCGATGCCATCCACACGTCCGACCTGGATCCGTCCCGGCCCGGACTGGAAACCTTCGCCGTGCACGAAAGCATGAGCCAGAGCGGCAACCGCGGAGCCACCTTCCGCGACGCCGCCACCGGCGAAGTCCTCTGGAGCATTCCGGCCATCAAGGACACGGGCCGCGGAGCGGCGGGCGACATCGATCCGCGGTACGCCGGGGCCGAAGGCTGGGCTGTGGGCGGCGACGCCTCCTGGAACTCCCCGCGCGGACAGCTGATGTCCGCCAAGGGCGAGCTGATCGCCGAGAAGATCCCGGCGGCCAACTTCCTGGCCTGGTGGGACGGCGACCTGCTGCGCGAGATCGTGGACCACGACTACGACGCCACCACGTCTGTGGGCGTTCCCACCGTCTCGAAATGGAACTGGGAGACGGAAGCCAGCGACAGGCTCCTGACCGCCACGGGGGCCAGGACCAACAACACCACCAAGGGCAACCCGTCCCTGCAGGCTGACCTGCTCGGTGACTGGCGCGAGGAGCTTGCCTTCCCGTCTTCGGACAGCACGGAACTGCGGATCTACACCACCACCTCACCCACCGAGGTGCGGCTCCGCACGCTGATGCATGACCCGATGTACCGGACCGGAGTGGCCCGCGAGAATGTGGCGTACAACCAGCCGCCGCACCCGAACTTCTTCATCGGCGAAGGCATGGAAACCCCGGCCATGCCCGCCGTCACGTACGTCGGCGCCGGCAACTAACGCCTAAGCCCGGCAGCAAGAACGGTCCTGCCCCGCACGAACGGTGCGGGGCAGGACCGTCTATGCGGGCCCGGGCCGTCGATGCAACGCCCGACGGCGGGTGGAGGCTTGCGCGCTAAGGCCTGGTCAGCGCGGGCCCAGGTTGCCGCCCATCGGCGGGATATAGCCCTCGTTGCGGCCCTCCTGGTTTTTACGTTCGGCTGCACTGTAGTTCTCGCCCTCGGCGGTTCCGCCCGACTCGCCCTCGCTGTCCACCAGGCCGTTGGTCTGGTCAAACGGGTGCTCGAACCTGTTGAATCCAGGTCCTTCCGCGCGGGCCTCACCTGTGACCGGTTCCTCAGCGGCAGGAGCTCCGGCCGCAGTTCCGGGGACCGACTTCCGCCAGGCGCCGGTGGCATGGCCTTCATGTTCAATGAACTCCTTGAACTTCTTCAGGTCATGCTCCGCCTGCCGGGCCACCACGTGCAGCAGGTCGCCGACCTTCTCCACCATGCCCTCTGGCTGGTATTCCAAGGTGAGCGCCAGCTCGGTCTTGTTCCCGCCGGCGTCAGAGAAGTCCACGGTGCCGGAGTTGGTGGCGCCTTCGGTGGACGCCCACGCCACTCTTTGGTCCGGGACCTGTTCGACGATCCTGGCTTCCCAGTGCCGGTGGACCCCGGCAATGCGCGCCACCCACTTCAGCCGGTCATCGCTCAGTTGGGTCACACTTTCCACGCCACCCATAAAATGCGGGAAGTCCTCGAACTGGGTCCACTGGTTGTACGCAGTACTCACCGGTACATCGACAACAATCCGTTTCTCCACTTTCGTGCTCACAACGTCTCCTTCGACTGGAACCGAATCTGATGAAGTGCCGTCCGTCCATCAGTAGGCTTACCATACCGCCGTCGGGAGGCGCCGAGCCAGAGTCAGGGATTGCCCCGTTAATGTTCCGTCAGTGCTGGCCGAGGCCTCCGCCGACCGGCGGAAGGCCGCCCGGGCGGTTGTCGTCTTCGCGGCGTTCGCCGGCGCTGTATTGCTCGCCTTCGGCGGTTTCGTCCGACTCGCCCTCGGTGTCCACCAGTCCGTTGTTCTGATCGAACGCATGTCCGATCCTGTCGTCACCGAGATCGGCCAGCGAGCCTCCTGACGCATCCGCCGCCGTCGTGCCCGTTGAAACCGGTTCTGCCGGTATGGGTGTCACAGTGACGGGCTCGACCGGGACAGCGTCCGGTGCGGTGACGTCGCGGGTCTCATCTTTGTTCGTGCCCGCGCCCATGGCCGCAGCTGCGCCTGCAGCCGCGGCGACGCCCGCCGCTGCCGCCATCTTGCCGGAGAAGCCCGCCTTGCCGGAATCGCCCCGGGACGCAGCGGCGTCCTCAACGCCCGGCGTGCCGACGGGCGCGTCTTCGTTGACAGACCCGCGCCAGGTGCCGCTTGCGTAGCCTTCGGCCTCAACGAATTCCTTGAACCTCTTCAGGTCGGCTTCTGCCTGGCGGTCTACGACGTGGAGCTTGTCGCCCACCTTCTCGATAAAACCTTCGGGATCGTACTCCAGGGTCAGCTGGAGCGAAGTCTGGCCGCCGCCCACGTCCTCGAATTCCACGGCGCCGGCGTTGGTGGCTCCCTCCGTGGCAGCCCACGCAACCCGGCGGTCCGGGACCTGTTCAAGGATTGTGGCAGTCCACTGCCGGCGGACGCCCGCAATCTCGGCCACCCATTCCAGACGGTCATCGCTGAGCTGCTTGACACTCTTGACGCCGCCCATGAAGTGGGGGAACTCTTCGAACTGGGTCCACTGGTTGTAGGCCGTGCTCACCGGTACGTTCACCAGAATGCGCTTTTCCACTTTCGTGCTCACAACGTCTCCTTCGATTGGAACCGATGCTGACGAACATCCACAATTCATCAGCATGCTTACCATACCGTCCGGGGCGGCCCACGGCCAGAGCCTTAACAGCTCGGGGTGCGTCGCTCAGCGGGGGAGGTGGTCGCCGATCAGCGCCAGGTTCTGGATCACCGCCAGGCCGAACTGGGACGCGTCGTTCGTGGACACGGTCGGGGCTTCATCCACCGGGAGCAGCACGTGCGGCGGCTCGATGGTGCGCAGCGTGAAGGCCGCCTCGTGGTTCAGATGCTCGCCGCCCTCGGCAAAGCTCTCCCAGGCGCGGGCCGCTAAGTCAGCGTCACCGAGCCGGGCGGCGGCATATGCGCTGAGCCTGCTGTGGGCCTGCGTGAGGTAGATCCCCGGCAGCGGCTGGCCCACGGCGTCGGTCTGTTCCTCCTCCGTGGCCAGGAACAGCCGGCAGTACTGCAGCCATGCGGCCTCGAAGCCCTTGTCCGGGACGAGATCCACCAGCTCGCTGCAGATTTCCACCAGGCCGAACACCGCCGAAAGGTGCGAGACCTGGATCCGTTCCCGCCCGGCGTCGAACCTTCCCTTGTCCAGGTCGTACAGAGCCTCGCCCGTGAGGAAGCCGTACTTCAGGGCGCCGATGTCCGCCATGGTGCCCAGCAGCCGGTCGCGGGAGCGCGGATTTCCGGTGCGTTCCCAGTCCGTCAGCCAGGTGGCCGCCAGCGAGCCCCAGTCAGTACCCAGCCCCACGCCCAGGGCGTTCCGGTCCGGCCGGTAGGTGTCGGCGTCGGGCCTGACTTTGCGGACCGGGTCCAGGCCCAGGAAGTTCTGGTCGCTGTCCACCAGTTCGGTCAGCAGGTCCCCGGTCCGCTCGTCCGCCGTCAGGTAGTAGTAGAACCGGCGGTAGGCGGGGGTGCTGATGCGCAGCTGCTTGGCGCTGCAGCCCCAGTGCTGGACGTTGTGGCGGGAACCCAGGCCCTTCCAGGGACCCACGTGGTAGACGTCCACCTCGCCGGTGTGCCGCGTCATGGCCTCGGCAAACCGGAAGATGTCCGCCCGGCCGGAGCGCAGGTACGAATACCAGAGCCACAGGTCGGGGGAAAGCTCGGAGTTGTCCCAGGCGTAACCGCCCACGTCATACCGCCACACATGCCGGTCGAAGTCGTAGGTGTGCATCACGTCGCCGTAGTTCCAGAAGCCATACCAGCGGCGCTGCTCCACCTGGCCGGCGTAGAAGTCGAAGAGGAAATCCAGCCGGTCCTCGAGTTCGGCCCGCGCCGGGGAGCTGCGGTCCACCGGAGCCCAGTCGCCGAACACCCGTGCCGAGTGGAGGTACTCCGGGCAAGCCTGCAGCAGGGCGGGTGTGGACGCCGAACGCGCATCGGCGGCGAGGCTTTCCGTGGCCGGCGTGGAACCGTAGGCGAACAGAGTTAACTCATGTGTGCGGGCAATGCCCGTAGGGTTGCCGAACCCGGGCTCGTAGTCCTCGTAGGTGATCTCCAGGCCTTCGAGCTGCTCCTCGAACGTGTCCTGGCCCAGGCCGTCGTGGTAGAACCGCAGGTCCATGGGCTGGGCTTCCGGCGAGTAGAGCCACGCCGTCAGGGAAGCCTCATCGGTGGCGGCATCCCGGATGTCCAGCTGCCCCGGGTGCGACTGCCAGAAGTCGCGGATGCCCACGCCCAGCCCGCCGCGGGTATCGCTCAGGGAACAGAATCCGGCCGCCCGGGTCCCGCCGGAGATGCCCACCCAGGCGTGGTCCGCCGCGGTGCGTTTGCGCAGTTCAAAGCCGTCGGCATTCAGCTGGCTCAGCGTGTAGTCGTTCCAGGCAGGGATGAGGTGCAGGCGGCGGGAAACCTCGTCATTCCATTCCGCCAGGGGAGGGGTGGGTTCGCCGGCCAGCTGCGCCCGGCGGACCTCCTCGCCCGGGTCCCGGCGGAGCCCGGTCAGCCCGCGCACGGCTTCGGCCAGGAAGCCGCCGTCCGCGCCCGCGATCCGAATGTGCCGGTCGTGCAGCCCGCTTTCGAGGGGCACGGTGAAGCGCACGCCCAGCCCGGCCAGGAAATCCTGTTCGGCGTCCCCGTCCCAGATAAAGGAGTGGACCATCCGCACGCTGCGCGCGCCCGCGTAGAAGTAGAACCGGACCACAAAGGGCAGCCAGTTCCGCTTACCGCTCGTCGGTGAGTCCGGCCGGTGGGCTCCTTCCAGCCGTACCACCGCGCGGACAGGTCCGCTTTGTTCAAGCACGACGGCGGCCACCTCGCCGGTGAAGGCCTCCCGGCGGACAGTGCCGGCGCCGTCCTCGATGCCGTCCTGGAGCAGGCTGACCAGGCGGCCGTCGCGGGCCACAGTGGTGCCGTTCCGGGAGAGGGTGGTGAACAGCGTGGAACCGCTGCGGCTGATGACCATCTCCAGCGCGCCCGTGGACACTTTGACGCTGTCGGCGTCCTCCGTGGCCGTCACCCCCGGCGGGATGTCCGCAGCGGGTGCCGCGCCGCCGTCGGACGTCACCTGGTACTCAAGGGAAGAGGCATCCGTGGCCGGCAGGGCGATGCCCGCCCATTTCAGTGAGCCGTCCGGCCAGGTGGCCAGTGGCCAGGCTTGGCTGGCCACCCGTCGCCCGGCGGAGTCACGGACGGCGAGGGCATCCGTGCCGGCCACCGTTCCGCGGGCGAACGGCATGCCCCAGGTGGTTCCGCCGCTGAGTTCCGAAGGTGCGTCGCCGTCGATCCACCTGACAGTGGTGTTTACAGTCATCGTGTCCAATTCCGCTGTGAACCGCTGCCGGGCACGCGCCTGTGGCCGGCGCGGGAAAGCGGTTTCTTGTATCGATTCAACCTAGCCGGGTTGAACACGCTACCGCAAGACCCGCCCCGGAGTTTTGTCCACGTATCGCGAAATGGGAGGGCCCGAACTTGCGATAAGCGGACAAAAACTCCGGCGGTGGGCGGAGTTGGTGATGGGGTCCCTACGCGCCGGCCTCGGGCTCGGTGTCCGCGCCCTCGGCGGGCTCCTGGGAATGCATCCGGATGTCCGTGGGGTCCGCCAATTCGTCCCCTTCGGCCGGTGCTTCACTGTGGATGCGCTGCGCCGCTACCAATTTGTCGTTCATGTCTGCTGCTCCTGTGCTGCCGTTTTCCTGCTGTGGATCCGCCCTTATTCATCATTCAGCGCCTGCCCGGACGGGCTGTCAAGAACCTTCCGGAGGCTCTGGCCGCGGTGGCTGTTCTGTGCTGGACTGGGGGACGCGCTGTGCTTTCAGAACGTGCTTGACCCACCGCAGCACCGTCGGCCAGCCGGTTCCCGCCGGCTGTTAGGAAGGATGTTTGTTATGGCAACCCACAAGATCGGCTACTTCGTTGGCAGCCTGGCCCGCGGCTCCATCAACCGCACGCTCGCAAAGGCACTGGTCAGCCTGGCGCCGGCGGACCTGGAGTTCACCGAAATCCCCATCAAGGACCTGCCTCTCTACAGCTACGATTACGACGCCGATTTCCCGCCGGCCGGATGGGCGCTGAAGGAAGCGGTGGAGGCCTCGGACGGCATCCTTTTTGTGTCCCCCGAATACAACCGTTCCATCCCCGGTGCCCTGAAGAACGCCATCGACTGGGGGTCGCGGCCGTGGGGGACCAACTCGTTCGCGCGCAAGCCCACCGGCATCATCGGCGCCTCGCCCGGCAGTATCGGGACGGCGGTGATGCAGTCCTCCATGCGTAGTGTGCTGAGCTTCCTTGATGCTCCGCAGCTCAACGCGCCGGAGGCCTACGTCAAGTACAACCCTGCGGCGTTCGGTGAGGACGGCGAGGTTACAGACGACGCCACGGCCAAGTTCCTGCGCCACTACATGGAGGAGTACTGCGCGTTCGTCCAGCGGGTCACGGCGGCCAACGCGCCCGGCCACATCGGCGATCTCGAACCTGACGCCGAGAAGCTGTCGCGGTAGTCCGCGGTTTCGCGGGTGCCCCGGCCGGGGCGCTGAGCCTGTGCCACACGGCACACCAGGCGGGAGCCGGTTCGACGCCGGGACGGGTACGGAAGTCCGCCGCCCCCCAAAGCGCGGCGGGCTTCCGTGCTAGTCCAGTGGCAGGGTGACCGTCACGCAGGTGCCGCGGCCCGGGCTTGAGCAGATGTCCACGGAGCCGCCGGCCTCGTGGACTGCCACCGACATCAGCCGCAGGCCATAGCCGTGGTGCCGGCCGCTGATGGCGAGTTGGCTGTCAAAGCCCGCGCCGTCGTCGGACACCACCAGGCGGATGCCATGGTCCACGGCGGCGAGCTGGACCGTGAGCGCGGACGCGTCCGAGTACTTGAGGGCGTTGCTCAGCGCTTCGCGGGCCGCCTGGTACAGCAGGGACGCGCAGTCCGCCGGGATCTCGATGCCCCAGTGCGGAGTATCCCAGCGGACTGCCGTCCCTTGCTGACGGAGGGGCGCGGTGAGCCGGTCGATGCAGCCGGCGAGCCCCAGGGTGTGGAAGTCGAGCGGATGCTGGTCTGTGATCACGCCTCCCACGGCCGTGACCTCATCCAGAGCTGATTCGTTCCCCATGACTCTTCCTGCTTCCCCTGCAGATGGTGGTCTGATGCTTATAGCGTGGACCGTCAACTGCAGGGGATCCGAAGGGATGCCTCAAGATAGGCTCAAATTTCGCGGAAGATTCGGGGCCTTTCCGCCGGGGTCAGAGGCCTTGGCGGCCCAGATCTTCTGCCACCAGCCGGGCCAGTTCGCCCGCGCCGGCACGGTTGGGATGCAGCGTGTCGCCCGTCATAAAGAGCGCCAGGGTGGCTTCCGGGCCTATTTCGGTGAAGTAGGCGGACGCCAGGACGTTCAGGTCCACCAGGGGCACGTTCTCCTCGCCGGCCAGGGCCACGGTGGAGTTCCGGTACCAGCGGTTCACCGAGATGTGCACGCCGTCCACGAAGTCCGTGGCACGGCCCTGCGGCGTGACGAGCACGGGCGTGGCGCCGGTGGCCGCGACCTGCCGGACCATGTCCCGCATGATCTCCTTGAACTCGGCCTCCGTGGTTGCGTTCTTGGCGGCGGTGTCGTTGATGCCCATCTCCAGCAGGAAGAGATCCCCGGGCTTGATGTACTGCAGGATGGCTTCCAGCTGGCCGTCGTTGCGGAAGCCGCGCGCGATCTGCCCGCCGGTGGCCATGTTACGGACGTCGAAGACTTCCGGATCCACGTACTGGGGCAGCATTTGGCCCCAGCCGCCCTGGACGCTGGACTCGAGCGGGTAGTAGCTGGCCACGGTGGAGTCCCCGCCCACCCAGATCGTGGGGTCCATCGCGGGATCGCGGTCCACCTTCTCGATCTCCAGGGCACTGAGGGTGAAGGCGGTGCCAACCTTCCCTTCGGTCACCAGCAGGTTCAGCTGCCCGTCGGTCACGGGAATCTCGAAGGAGTCCCTGGCACCGTTGCCGGTGAGGTTCATGGCCTGGAAGACGCCTTCGGCGGCGATGCTCGCCCGTGCGGTGTCGCCCAGGGTGACAGACACCTTGTACAGGCCCTCCTTCAGGTCCACGTTGAAGGTGTTGGGGCTCTTGGTGCCGAACTGCAGGAAGCGCACGGCGTCGCTGGCCACGCCGCTGCCGGAGGTGCCCACGTTGGCCATGTTCTCCGGCGTGTTGAAGCCGTACCGGGTTTCCGGGCTGTAAGCGTCGGCAGCACTCACGCCGATGAAGCCGTCCTCCACCGGCCCGCTGCCGAAATCGAAGCGGTAGCTGCTGGGCTCGGCGTTGGCGGCGGGTGCAGCCAGGCTCACCCCCGCGCAGCTCACCAGCACGGCGGCTGCCAGGCCGGCGGCCAGAGTCCTGGGGTGTTTGCGGGACGTCCTGGGTGACATGGGACTGCCGATCACGTTCATCTCCTTTGATGACGCGTGGAACTGTGGCCACGGCGTCGTGGTTTGTATCGTTTCAAAAACGCGGCGCAGTAAAGGTTGTGTTTTTGGCGGGGTGCGCGGCCCCGAGTGGGTAGGTCCGGCCGCGTTACAACATTTGTAACAGGGCGCAACTGGTGCGGTCAAGCACTTTTGGTAGTTTTCTGTGCGCTTTTGATGCGCAATGTTGTGGTTTGGGGTGGAGTGCGACGGCGGTGTGGCACCTCAGCGCGCCCTGCGGCATCTCAGCGGCAGGCTGATTGAGGCCGGGCTGAGTTGAGTTCATCTTTACGAAAGCTTGTGCCTTCGCTGCCAGTTCTCTGCCGATGGATTGAGTTGCCGCTGGAAGGCTCAAAGGAAATAAGAATTCGATGACTATTCCTGTGGGGACCATTTAGTTAATGCGCGCTGCGTCACAATTCCATGTAATTATTCACGCGTTGGGCCGGAATTTTCAGGCATCCGCTGCGGCTGCCTCCGCACCTGCGTTCCTGTGATCACGGTCCTAATTCCCGCGCATAATGAGGCCGCGGGCATTGGCGAAACCCTGATGTCGCTGAAATCGCAGAGCCGCCGGCCGGACCGGGTGATTGTGGTGGCCGACAATTGCACCGACACCACCGAAGAAATCGCCCGCTCGGAGGGCGCGGAAGTCCTCCGGACCGAGGGCAATTCCGACAAGAAGGCCGGCGCCCTGAACTTCGCCCTCAGCGGTCTCCTGCCTGACGCCGAGCCGGAGGACATGATCCTCATCCAGGACGCTGACTCCCAGCTGTCCCACGACTTCATCGAGCGGGCCGTTGCCCACCTCCAGCGCGATTCCCGGCTCGGCGCCGTCGGCGGTGTTTTCCGCGGCGGCCACGGCGGCGGGTTTGTGGGGCACCTGCAGCGCAACGAATACGCCAGATATGCCCGCGACGTGAAGCGGCTCAAGGGCAAGTGCCTGGTGGTGACGGGCACCGCGGCGCTGTTCCGGGCCCGGACGCTGCGCGACGTCATCGCGGCCAGGCTGGACGGGTCGCTGCCGCCCGGTAATGGCCGCGGCGGGGTCTATGACACCTCCGTCCTGACCGAGGACAACGAGCTGTCGTTTGCCCTGCTGACCTTGCGGTACCGGATCAAATCGCCGCCGGACTGCACGCTGGTGACGGAGGTGATGCCCACCTGGCGCGAACTGTGGGCGCAGCGGCTCCGTTGGAAGCGCGGGGCGGTGGAGAACTGCGTGCAGTATGGCTGGACCCGCGTCACCCGTCCGTACTGGGGCCGGCAGGTGCTGGCGATGGTGGGTGTCCTGGTGACGCTCGCCTACTTCGGCACGGTGGCGTTTGCACTGGGCACGGGGGCCGGGCTGAATATTCAGCCGTTCTGGCTGGCCGTGACCGGTGTCTTCGTGATCGAACGTGTGGTCACGGTGCGGTTGCGGGGATGGAGATACATGCTCGCCGCCGCCACCATGTACGAGCTGGTGATTGACCTGTTTCTGCAGGTGGTCCATGGCAAGGCGTACCTGGACGCAGCCCTCAACAAGAAGAAAGCCTGGTAACAACTATGTATGACAATCCAGCAGCTCCGGCCGCGGCCGGAATTGGTTCCGGAACCCTCGCCATGACCGGTGCGGGTGACCTGTTCTGGCTGGCCCTTGCCGCCTTCGCGCTCCTGGCGCTGGGCCTTGCCGTCAAGCGGATCGTTCCGGTCCGGGGCGACAAGTCCTAAGCGGCGCTGCCGCCAAAGCTGATCGGAGTACAGTGCAGGGCGCCGGGGGATCCGGACGCCCTGCACCTGTGTTCGGGTCCGCAGGCGTCAGGTGACCACGCTGAGGACGCTGGAGCATCCGGCGGTGTCGCACACCTTGTAGGCGGTGGCGGCACCGCCCTTTGATTTGTTCACGTACGCGCCGGTGTTGGGCACGGTCTTCTGGACCCCGTTGATCCATAGCGTCACGCTGGTGCCCGTGGCGCCGGACCATTTCAGGGTGGTGGTGTTCACGCCCTTGGCCTTGGTGGTGGTGGCGGACAGTTTGATGGCCGACACGGGTGCGGGCGGCGGTGCGGCGGCCGCGGGGACGAACGAGAAGTCCCGGACCACCACGGATTCAGGCTTTACATGGGCGGGGTCACCGCCTCCGCCGCCGGTGACCCACAGGTTGAAGTGGACCTGCTCTTTTGCCGGCACGGGAACGGTGGCTCCCTGCAGGACGGTCCGTTTCAGGAGGGTGCCGGCGAAGCCCTCGCCGGCGAAGGTTTCGAAGGTCAGCTTGCCTGGCTCCCACACCATCCGGTGTGTGGTGATGGGGCTGGCGGTGACATCGAAATTCACTGTGTTGTTGCCCTGGCCGGGCGGTTTGGTGGCGTCGAACCAGTACCCGTGGCCCTGGCTGACGGGCCAGGACTCACCGTACGCGGCGCCGCCGCCCCAGGCCGAAGCCTCGCAAAGGTCGATCTCGTTGTAGCCGGGCTCGGCCAGGGGGTCGTAGGTGAACAGGCAGCCCCAGACCACTTCCTTCTGCAGGATGCTGAGGTTCTTCGCCACGATGGTGCTGTAGGTTCCGTAGCCGAACCCGTGGCGGGTGGACTGGAATTCTGCGGCCACCGGGGCCTGGCCCGTGGGGTTGGTCAGCTTCAGGGTGACGTGGCCGTTCGCGTCGGGGTTACTGACGTTGGCTGAGTCAAACAGCCTGTTGTACTGCGGGGCCCCGCCCCAGAAGCGCTTCTCCCAGTTGAAGCCCTTCCAGGCGAAGCTCCCGGCCGGGCCGGGGTCCGGCGGTGTGGTTTCGGCGGCTTGTGCGGACGGCATGCAGGCCAGCATAGCCAGGCCCGCCGCCGCCAGCATGGCCAGCGGTCTTAGCGGGCGGGTGGAATGTGAGACAGGTAACCGAAAAGAAGCCATGCAACGCCCCTTATGTCTTGCTCCCCAGCGAGCATCTTTGCGCCCCCATTGAGCACACGATGATCATCAGTCACTTCAGTCACAGAACGCAATAGCCCAAATGCGATTAATTTGAGCGGAGCAAAACCTCAAGAAATACGCAATATTTTCCCAACCTCAAGAATTACTCAACTTACGGCCAATTTGGAATCGAGGGCAATATGGGTGTGTAGGCTAAATAATTAGAAGTTTCACCCCTGAGCCCTTGAAAAACCCATCCGCGTGGTTTATGTCACCGAATAAAAGATGAAATAGCTTGGATGGTGAGCTTGCGGCAGCAGGCAATAGAGACTTAATGGGGGCATGGATGGTGGAGCGGGGCGTTGCTGTTGTTGTCGAAGACGACGACGACATCAGGACATCTCTGAAGGAGGTGCTCCAGCAGTCCGGATTTGCCGTGTTTGAGACGGCCTCAGGCATGGAAGGCGTGCAGGCCGTGCGGGAACACAACCCCGTTATTGTCACCATGGACGTGGGCCTGCCGGACTTTGACGGCATCGAGGCCTCGCGCCGGATCCGCACGTTCAGCGATGCCTACCTGATCATCGTCACCGGCCGGGTGGAAGAAGCCGATGCTCTGATGGGCTTCGAAGCCGGCGCTGACGACTACATGACCAAGCCGTTCCGGCCCCGGGAACTGCGTGCCCGGATCGCCGCCATGCTGAGGCGTCCGCGGTCGCTGAACTCCGCTTCCGGGGAAAGAATGCAGGCGCCGCCCCAACCCCGGGCCGGGCAGCACCCTGCGCCTCCTGCTGCGCTGGCCCCCGCCGGCGACACTCCGCCGAGGAACGCCGGGACCGCCGTGCTGTGCGATTTTGAGCACAAAGGCCTGACGCTGCACGAAGGATCCCGCTCCGCCGCCATCCAAGGCGTCCCGCTGGACCTGACCCGCACCCAGTTTGACCTGCTCCTGGTCCTCATGGAGAACGGCCGGGTGGTGCAGACAAAAGCTGACCTGGTCCGCCGGCTGCGGAACGAGCCGTACAGCACCGGCTCGTTCGTCACCGCGGGCGAGGAGCGCGCCGTCGAGGTCCACTTGGGCAACCTGCGCAAGCGCCTGGGCGACAGCTCCCGGTCGCCGCATTGGATTGAAACGGTGCGCGGCGTGGGGTACCGGCTGGCACCCTAGCCGCGGCCGTACCGGTTGTCCGGGGCTTAGCCCAGCTCGCCGGTTCCGGCCGCCGCGAGCGGCAGGATCCGTGTCCAGAAGTCCTCCGGAATGTCCCATTCGGCGAGCCGGACGGTTTCCTCAACGCGGCCGGGTTCTGACATGCCCACGATGGTGGAGCTGACCCGCGGATCCCGGGTGGAGAACTGCAGCGCGGCGGCGGCCAGCGGCACGCCGTACTCGTTGCAGATGGCTTCCATTTCCTTGACCCGCGCGATGATGGCCTCGCTGGCCGGGCGGTAGCAGTAGTTGGGGGCCGCGTCCGGGCCCTTCACCAGCATGCCGCCGCCGAACGGCGCCGCGTTGACATACGCCACCCCGCGCTCCATCGCGTCCTGGATCAGCGGCTCGGCCGTCTGGTCCACCAGGGTGTACCGGTTGTGGCTGATGACGACGTCGAACACGTCCGTGGCCAGGTACTTCAGTTCCAGGTCGATCGGTCCGCCGGCCACACCCAGGTGCCCGATGACTCCTTGGTCGCGCAGTTCGATCAGGGCTTCAAGCGGGCCGCCCGCCGCGGTGCCCTCCTCGAAAGTGATCTTCTCCGGATCGTGGAGGTACACCAGCTGGAGCCGGTCCAGGCCGAGGCGTTCGAGGGATTCCTCCACGGAGCGGCGGACGCGGTCCCCGGAGAAGTCGCTGATGCCGCGGATGGGGTCCACCTTGGTGGCCACCACCACGTCTTCGGGCAGGCCGCCGGCCTCGGCCAGGGCCTGGCCAATGCGGCGCTCACTGTTCGTCTGTCCGTACTCGTTGGACGTGTCGATGAAGTTGAACGGGCCTTCGAAGACCCGGCGGATGGTGGCGACGGCGGTGTCGGTCCCGCGCGGTGCCGGGTGGCTGCCCAGGGAGCTGGTGCCGACGCAGACGGCAGAGACGGACAGGCCGGTGCGGCCAAGGGTGCGGTATTCCATGGTGGGTTCCTTCGGGTACGAGATCCAGAAAAGGCTTTCTCACATGTATTCTGCCTGCTTTGCTGGCTTGATCGTGTGATTGCCCCCACATCCGATGCCCGGGCCATCAACTCACCCCGAACATTGCCCGACGACGACTGGAGATGAGACGGTCCCCGCCAGATGGCGGTTTGGACACTCCGGTTTGCGTGTTGCTGGCGGTTAGAATCGCGGTAGGGAATACCTAGGCTGAATTCAGGTCACAACGCGGTGGCCAGCCACCCCAGGAGTACACGATGCCAACCCCCAAAGCCCCACCTTTTGATGCTGAACTTGGTGCAACACTTGCCGCGCTGGGGGATCTGCTCAACCCCACGTTGACACCTGACATGATCTCCGGGATGCGCAGCGCACCACTTACCTCGTCCATTGAAGAGCAGCTTGCCGGGCACGCCGTACGTCACGTAGAGCGGACGATCCCCGGCCCGGATGGCGCCCCCGACCTCATTGTTTCCATCTTCTCCAGGATCGACCATGTCCCCGGCGGCCCAGGGATTTATCACACCCACGGCGGCGGCATGGTCATTGGCGACCGCTTCCTTGGTGCGGACATGCTCATCGAATGGGTGGAACTGATGGACGCCGTCGCGGTATCTGTTGAGTACCGCCTCGCACCTGAAAACCCGGACCCGGCACCCGTGGAGGACTGCTATGCAGGCCTGGTCTGGACAGCCGCGCATGCCGAGGAGCTCGGCTTCGACCCGGAGCGCCTCATCATCGCCGGCACGAGTGCCGGCGGCGGGCTGGCCGCAGGCGTGGCCCTGATGGCGCGGGACCGGGGAGGTCCGGCCTTGGCCGCGCAGGTGCTGATCTGCCCCATGCTGGACGACCGCAACGAAACAGTTTCCAGCTACCAGATCGACGGCTTCGGGCTGTGGGACCGCACCAGCAACGACACCGGCTGGGATGCGTTGCTCGGTGACCGGCGCAGGACGGCGGAGGTCTCCATCTACGCCGCCCCGGCCCGGGCGACTGACCTGTCCAACCTGCCGCCCGCCTTCGTCGATGTAGCCACCGCCGAGGTGTTCCGGGACGAGGTTGTGGCCTATGCCTCGGCAATCTGGGCTGTAGGAGGCGTAGCCGAACTGCATGTCTGGGCGGGCGGATTCCATGGCTTTGACATGATCGTGCCCCAGGCCGCCTTGTCGGTCCAGGCCCGCGACGTTCGGACGAGGTGGGTACGCCGCATCCTCGGCGCCTGACGCGGTGCGAGGCGCCTGGCACATGCCGGCGGAGTAAAATTCGCACCAAAAGCTAACTCTACGAGCGGCAGATATGCAGGGACTGGTTTGGCGACTCAAGGCGCTCGACCCTGAGGCCTCCGAAAGCCTTAAGGTGATCGCGTACTTTGACGCGCTCGTCGACGGCCATGCCAGCGCCCAGGTCCTGCTGAGCGGGGCCGCCGTGCTGAGCGGTTGCGCAGCGGGATTCAGCGCGGACGGCAGTTCCGTGCGCGTCGACGCCTCCGGCATGAAAACCACTTCCGGCGAACCTGGCGCCTGGCCCGGCCACGATTTCGGTGACGGCGGACGGGTGTGGATTGAGCGCACGGGCCAGGCTTTCGCGAACGATGAGATGATCCTTGAGCGTGTGGCCATCGCGCTCGGCATCTCCTTCGACCGCACCAGCCCGGTGGCCGCTTCCCGCCGGGCTGTCGAGACTGTCATTGACGGCGCCGCCCCGCTCGACAGGCGGATGGATGCCGCCGCAATGCTGCATCTGGAACGGGAGTCAAGCTACAGGGTGGTTGCCGTTCCGGCCTCTGTGGCGCTGCCGGGGCCAAGCTCAGTGATCTACACCGGAGTCGGGCCGGTGCGGGCAGCAATCCGCCGGCCTTCGGACGCCCAACCGCCGGATGGCCAGCCCGGCGTCCGGTCGGGCGTTGGCCTGGCCATGGTTCCAAGCGCGCTCGATCAGTCATGGGCATCGGCCCTCCTCGCACTGCGGCTGACCAGTCCCCAGCATCCGCGGCACCTTGCCGATGACTTGGGCAGCCTGCTCGTCTTCGCTGAGTTGGCAGATTCCGCCCGCTTCGAACCCCCGGACCTTACGGCGCTGAAACTGCTTCTTCAGTCGCAGCCCAAGGCGCTGGTGCTCCTCGAGTCCCTTGCGACGGCCAGCAGCCTGCGGGCCGTCGCAGAGGAAGTGGGCCTGCACCACTCCAGTGTTCAAAGCCGGGCGGCGGACTACTCGACGGCGCTCGGGTTCGACATCCGCACGGCGCCGGGACGTGTGCGATTGTCACTCGTGCTCACGCTCTACAGGCTGGCCACGACGACGTTCGGCCAGTAGTCAGGCACGCCGTCCGGGGCTTGTTCGCGAAACCTTGCCTTCAAGGTTCGGTTTCGCGAACAAGCCCCGGATTTGCTGCCTGGTCCGGCTCAGCGGCTGCGGCGCCGCAGCAGCGGATCAAGCAGCGACGGCGGCTGGTAGCCGCTGTCCGCTGCGTTCAGCGTGGTGCCGGGCGGGACGATCTCGTCGATCCGGTCCAGGACATCCGCGGACAGGCTCACCTTGTCCGCGCCCAGCGCACCTTCCAGCTGCTCCAGCGTCCGCGGGCCGATGATCGCCGAGCTGATTGCCGGGTGTTCGAGGACGAACCCCAGCGCCAGATGGATCAGCGACAGCCCGGCCTGGTCCGCGAGCTCGGTCAGTTCCAGCACAGCCTGGGTCTTGCGGGCGTTCTCCGCCGTCGACGGATCATGCCGGGCAGGCTGGCGGGCAGCCCGGCTGGACGGGACATGGCCGCCGTCGGGCCTGATGCGGCCGGACAGCCAGCCGCCGGCCAGCGGGCTCCACGGCAGCACACCCAGCCTGTGCCGCTGGGCCAGCGGGAGGACTTCACGCTCCACGCCGCGCGCCAGGATGGAGTACGGCGGCTGCTCCGCCACCGGACGCTCCCGGTGGCGTTCGCGGGCCACATACTGGGCCTCCACAATCTGCCCCGGCTCGAACGTGGACGTTCCGATATAGCGGATCTTGCCCTGCCGGACGAGGTCGGACAATGCCCCGAGCGTCTCGTCAATGTCTGTGTCGGGCTCCGGCCGGTGCACCTGGTAGAGGTCGATCCAGTCCGTCTGCAGCCGGCGCAGGCTGTCCTCTACGGCGCGGATGATCCAGCGGCGCGAGTTGCCGGCCTGGTTCACGTCCTCGCCGAGCCGCCCGTGGACCTTGGTGGCCAGCACCACGTCGTCGCGGCGGCCTTTCAGGGCCTTGCCCACGATGGTTTCGGACTCGCCCTGGGAGTAGACATCGGCGGTGTCCACCACGTTGATGCCGGAATCGAGCGCCCGGTGGATGACGCGGATGGAGTCGTTGTGGTCCGGGTTGCCGATGGCCCCGAACATCATGGTGCCCAGGGTGAGCGGGCTGACCTTGAGGCCGGTGGCGCCGAGGCTGCGGTATTCGGTCATGCGTGTGCTCCTTGTAGTTGCCGGGTGTGCTGGAGTTGCGGGGTGTACTGGCTTTCGGGACGGTCCAGCCCGAAGTGTTCGCGGAGGGTCCGGCCCGAGTATTCGGTGCGGAACAGGCCGCGGGACTGCAGGATGGGGACCACCTCGTCGGCGAAGGCTTCGAACCCGCCGGGCAGCCATGGCGGCATGATGTTGAACCCGTCGGCGGCACCGTTTTCGAACCAGCGCTGGATCTCGTCCGCCACCTGAACGGGTGTCCCGGCCACGGCGTAGTGGCCGCGGGCCCCGGCGAAGCGGCGCAGTGTCTGGCGCACGGTGAGGCGTTCCCGGCGGATGACGTCCAGGAGGAGCTGGGTGCGGCTGCCCTCCCGGCCCTCGGCGGCCAGCAGCTCCTCCGGGAACGTCTCATCCAGCGTGAGCCCGTCGAGGTCCACACCCAGCAGCTTGCGGAGGATGCCGAGCCCGTACTCGGGCTGGGTCAGCTCGTCGAATTCCTGCCGCAACGCACGTGCCTCCGCCTCCGTGGAACCCAGGTAGGGGCTGATGCCCGGGAGCACGAGCAGCTGCTCCGGATCGCGTCCGGCCGCGGCCGCCCGGGCCTTGATGTCGGCATAGAAGCCCTGGGCGCTCTGCAGGGTCTGGTGGGCGGTGAACACGGCTTCCGCATGCTGCGCCGCAAAGGCTTTGCCGTCGGCGGAGGAGCCGGCCTGCACGTAGACCGGCCGGCCCTGCGGTGACCGCGGCGTGTTCAGCGGACCTTCCACCCGGAAGTGTTCGCCCTCGTGCCCGATCGCGTGGATCCGTGAGGTGTCGGCGAAAACCCCCGTGCCGGCGTCGGACACCACCGCCCCGTCCTCCCAGCTGTCCCAGAGCTTGCCCACCACGCGGACGAATTCGTCCGCCCGGGAGTAGCGCTCGGCGTGCGGCGGGTGCTCGTCCAGGCCGAAGTTCCGGGCTGCCCGTTCGGCGCCGGTGGTGACGATGTTCCAGCCGGCGCGGCCGCCGCTCAGGTGGTCCAGCGACGCGAACAGCCGGGCCGCGTTGTACGGCTCCAGGTACGTGGTGCTGGCCGTGCCGATCAGGCCGATCCGTTCGGTGGCGACGGCTATCGCGGACAGCCAGGTGAACGGCTCCAGCCGGAACCTGGTGGCGTACTGCACGTTACTCTCCAGCGCGGGCCCGTCCGCGAAAAAGACGGCGTCCAGCTTCGCCGCCTCCGCCCGCTGCGCCAGCTCCTGGTAGAACCGGATGTCCAGGACCCGGTCGGTCCGGGATGCAGGGTGCCGCCAGGCGGCTTCGTGGTGGCCGCCGGGGTAGATGAACAGGTTGAGCTTTAGCTGCCGGCCCACTAGAACGCCGATCCGATGGACGACAGTTCCGCCGCGGTCGCACCGGCAAAACGGTTGTCGGGACGCTCCAGGCCGTAGTGCTCGCGCAGCGTCCGGCCGGTGTATTCGGTGCGGAACAGGCCGCGCTCCTGCAGGATGGGCACCACCTGGTCTACGAAGGTCGCGAGCCCGGAGGGCAGCACCGGCGGCATGATGTTGAAGCCGTCCGCTGCACCGCCGTCGAACCATTCCTGGATGGCGTCCGCCACCTGGACCGGGGTGCCGGTGAAGGTCCGGTGGCCGCGGCCGCCGCCCAGGCGCCCGATCAGTTCCCGGACTGTGAGCTTCTCCCGGCGGGCGAGCTGGACGATCAGCGTGTAGCGGCTCTTGGCGCCCTCGATCTCGTCCTCGCTGGGCAGGTTGTCCGGCAGCTGGCGGTCCAGGGGCAGGTCCTCGGGGGCGACGCGCAGCGTCTTGGCCAGCTGGATCCGCGCGTATTCGGGCTTGATCAGCCGGTCCAGCTCACGCTCCAGCGCCTGGGCTTCCTCCTCGGTGGCCCCGATGACCGGGACAATGCCGGGCAGGATCTTGATGGTCTCCGGATCACGGCCGACGGCGGCGGTCCGGGCTTTGAGGTCCCGGTAGAACTCCTGCGCGTCCGCGAGGGTCTGGTGCGCGGTGAAGACGGCGTCCGCGTACCGGGCGGCGAGGTCCTTTCCGTCCTCCGAGGAACCGGCCTGGACAATCAGCGGGTGCCCTTGAGGGGAGCGGGGAACGTTGAGCGGGCCGCGGACCTTGAAGTGCTTGCCTTCGTGGTCGACGGTGCGGATCTTCTCCGAGTCGCCCCAGACGCCGTCGGCCTTGTCCGCGAGCACGGCGTCGTCCTCCCAGCTGTCCCACAGCTTCTGGGCGACCTCGATGAACTCGGCGGCACGTTCGTACCGGACGGCGTGGGCGGGCTGGTCGTCCACGCCGAAGTTGCGGGCGGCGTCGGGACCGGCGGTGGTAACCACGTTCCACCCGGCGCGGCCGCCGCTGACCCAGTCCACGGATGCAAAGCGGCGGGCCAGGTTGTACGGCTCGTTGTAGGTGGTGGACGCGGTGGCGATCAGCCCGATGCGTTCGGTGGCGCCGGCGATGGCGGTCAGCAGCACGGTGGGCTCAAGCTTCCCGGCCGGGCGGCGGCCCACCTCGCCGAAGAGCACGGGCGAATCGGCGAAGAAGATGGAGTCCAGCTTGCCGCGCTCGGCGGTGCGGGCCAGCTGCTTGTAGTGCTCCACATTGGTGCTGGAACGCGGATCGCTCTCGGGCAGCCGCCACGATGCCTCGTGGTGGCCGGTGCTCATCAGGAAGGCATTGAGGTGGAGTTTGCGCTGGGTGGAACCGGATGTCGTGGAATCAGGATTCTGGGAACTCATGGGGGTGCTCCTAAGGGATGAAGTGATTTAGTGGCTGGCGGCGTTGACGTCGACGCCGAGGGCTGTGAGGAGGTCGCGGCGCAGGGCTTCGTGCCCGGCGGCGTCCACGGCGGAGCCGATCTCCGGCGCCACGGTGCGGACGGTGGCCACGAGGCCGCTGTCCAGGACCACGATCCGGTCGGACAGGGCGATGGCCTCGTCCACGTCGTGGGTGACCAGCAGGACGGCTGGCCGGTGAGCGGACACAAGCTCGCGGAGCAGGCCATGCATCTTGATGCGGGTCAGCGCGTCGAGGGCGCCGAACGGTTCGTCGGCCAGCAGCAACTGCGGTTCGCGAACCAGGGAACGTGCCAGTGCAACCCGCTGCTGCTCACCGCCGGACAGCTCGTGCGGCCAGGACTTTTCCCGGCCGGCGAGCCCCACTTCGGCGAGGGCCCTGCGGGCCTTGGTGTCGGCGTCGTGATCCCGCAGCCCAAGGGTGACGTTGCCCAGGACGGTGTCCCAAGGCAGGAGCCGGGAGTCCTGGAAGACCACCGAGACCCGGTCCGGGACGTTGATGACGCCGCTGCCTTTGACATCGTGGTCCAGCCCGGCGAGCGCCCGCAGGAGGGTGCTTTTGCCGCAGCCGCTGGGACCCAGCAGCGCCACGAACTCGCCGGGGGCGATGTCCAGATCCACGCCGTTCAGGACGCCTTTCGGTCCGAAGCCGCGGATCAGGCCGCGAACGGACACAGTGGGTGCCCCCGGGCCGGTGCGGGCGCCCGTACGTGTACGGACGGAAGGTTCGACGGCGGTCAGCCCGCCAGGGTGCGCTGCCATGAGAGTGCCTTTCGTTCGATGAGACGGACAATGCCGTCGGAGAGCAGGCCGAGAATGCCGTAGACGGCGAGCCCCAGGACGATGATGTTGGTCTGGCCATAGGTGCGGGCGAGCTCCATCATGTAGCCGATGCCGCTGGTGGAGTTGATCTGTTCCACCACCACCAGCGACACCCAGGCACCGGTGACCGCGAACCGCAGGCCCAGGAAGAAGCCGGGCAGGGCGCCGGGGAGGACCACTTTGCGGATGAAGCCGGCCCGGCCCAGTCCCACGGTCTGCGCCAGTTCGACGTAGCGCAGGTCGATGCCCCGCAGCCCGGCGTGGGTCTGCAGGTAGATCGGGACGAAGACGCCGAGGGTGATGGTGAGGACCTTCATGGTCTCGTCGATCCCGAACCACAGGATCAGGAGCGGAATCAGGGCCAGGCCCGGGATGGCGCGTTTGATCTGCACGGGTCCGTCGATGAAAGCTTCGCCTGCCCGGCTAAGCCCGGACACCAGGGCCAGCAGCGCTCCGACGACAATGCCGAAGAACAGCCCCAGGCCGGCGCGCTGGGCGGAGATGGCGAGGTTTTCCTGGAGCCGGCCGTCGGCGATCAGCTCGCCGGCGGTGGCCACGACCGTCCAGGGCTCCGAGAGGATGCGGGGGTCCAGCAGCCCTGTCGCCGAGGCGGCTGTCCAGAGCAGCAGCAGTGCCGAGGGGCCCAGCAGCCAGGCGAGCCGCCGTCGTCGTCCGGGTCCCAGCCGGCGGCCGGTGGGCCGAACGTCGTCACGGCCGGCGAGTGCCGGGTCCTGGTGGGGTGCGACGGCGGGACGCTCCACGGTTGGGGCGCTCACGCAGCACCGGCCTTTCCGGCGGCGGCGAAGGCCGTGCCCGCGATGGTTTCGTAGCGGGTGTCGTAGAGGTCCGCCGCCACCAGCTCGGGCTTCTTCTGTTCCTTGGCCAGGAGGTCGATGGTTTTCTGGTGCCGTTCGATGGCTTCGGTCCAGGACAGCGGAAGGTCAGCCTTGCCCGCGGCGTCGATGAGGTACTGGCCATCCTCGCGGGAGAGGCCCTGGTCCTTGACGTAGTAGCCCTCGAGCCATTCCTCGGGGTGGTCCTCGATCCAGCGCTTGGCCTTGCCCCATACCTCGACGTACGCGGCGAGTGCCGCGGCCTTGGCGGGGTCGTCCAGGACCTTGGCGGGGGAGTACAGGTGGCCCGGATCGTCCCGCAGGCCGTGCCGGAGGGTCGATGCGCCGTCGGCCTTGTACTTGGAGAGGTAGCGCTTGATCTGGACGCCGCCGATGGGTGCGGCGTCCACCTGCTTGCTGGCGAGGGCGGTGGAGTAGACGTCGCCGGTGCTGGGCAGTTCCACCAGCTTCACGTCGTCCTGGCCGAGGCCGGCCTTTTCCAGGATCCGCAGCACCAGGGCGCCCTGGGCCTGGCCCGGGCTGTACGCGATTTTCTTGCCGCGCAGGTCCTGCAGGGAGGAGATTCCTGCCCCGGGGGCGATGCCCAGTTCGTAGAGCGGGTGGTTCACGGCGTCCTGCCGGAAGACGCTGGCGATGATCCGCACGTCCAATCCCGTCCAAGTGGCGTGGATCGGCGGGATATCGGCGACGGAGCCGACGTCCAGGGCGTTGGCCCGGAACGCTTCAGTAGTCTGCGGGCCGCCGGAGATGTTGGCGAACTCCACCTTGAAGTCCAGTTCCTTGATCAGGCCTGACAGTTCCAGGGCCACCTTCACGCTGGGATCGCCCACAGTGATGGTGGTGCCGGCGGGAACGGTGGTGGCCAGCGGGGAAGTTGCCTGGGTTGGCTGGGCGTTGCCGGCGGTGGCGCTCCCGCCGCAGGCAGTCAGGACGCCGAGGACGGGCAGCGCCAGCAGGGCACCCAGGGCACGGCGCCGGGAAAAAGTGGAAGGCCCTTTGGTGGAGGGAGGCGCGGACGATGCAGCGAAGGACATGATGGCCTTTCTTCGGTGTTGGGAGCGGCGTGGGGGAATAGAGGGCACGGCGGTGCTGGCCCCCGGGGTGTGCCCGGGAACGGAGTGAGGGGGGAAAGACGAGGCGCTGACGCCCGTCAGCGAAGGCGGATCAGTGCCGGCGGCAACAGCAGGAACATGAGGTGTGGGTGCCAGTAGTGCGGGTGGTTGTGTACGGCATCGGAGTCCTCCTGTTCGTGATGCGTTTGTTGCGGGACCGGCCAGGCCTGCGCCGTGGAACCACCTAAACACGGCCTCCACCGCCTTGGCCAGCACCCCGCAACGGAAGCTCAACGGGACGAAACGGGGCTACTTATGACGCCACGGAACACGCAGTAAAAGGCCAAACCGGGCAACCCGGCGCCATGTTTCGCAACGCGGCTTCATCGGAACTTCATCTGGCGGAAGGTCTGCCAGCGACGCACGAGCCTTTCGTTACCGCCGCAACAGTTCGGCGCCAATCGGGCCGCCGCTGGATCCTGCTGCGCCCTGCGGTTCCACAATTTAAGGACCAATCTCAGGCCCAAAGGAGGGTGTGATGCGCAGTCCCGCCGCGTCGGGCGCGGTCTTTTCTACAGCCATTCTGATGGCTTTACTGTTCACGGGCTGCGGCCCGCAGGCGGGTCCGACGACGACGTCGAGTCCCGGCCCCACCGTCACTTCCGCGACGGGAACAACCACGGCGACGCCGACGGGGAGCGGCTCGCCGAGTGCCACCGCAACGCCGTCGGCCGCCTGGACCAGCTTCACGACGGCGGACGGCCAACTGACGTTCGACCACCCGGCCGCCTGGAGCGTCAAGGACCCGGCGGGGGAGCTTCCCGAGGGCGGCGGTGCCTTCGCGGCGGTGACCAATGGGGCCGGCAAGCCGCTGGCGATGCTTCGGACCAACATGGCCGTCGGGTCCACGTGCCTGGACCGGTATCCGTACTCCGTGCTGGATTCTAAAGAGTTGCCGGTGCTGATGCAGGGTGAGGGGGCTCCGCGGTTCGTCTATGAGACCCGCGGGAATGTCGCCACACCTGGACCGGCGGACACACCGGCGGCGGCCTACGGCATCACCTCGGTCCCGGCACCGACCGGCGACTCTGCCTCGTGCATCTTCCACTTCTTCAACTGGCCGCCCACTGCTGCCATGTTCGGCGCGTTCTACAATCCGGAGAACAACGTGACACCGGGCGCCGCATCCCTGCCGTACCTGGAGCAGGCCAAGAAATACATGGAGTCTGCGGAGTACAGGGACATCCGGCGGATGATCACGTCACTGCGGCCGGCGTGATGCACGCTCGCGGCTTTGCGTGACGGCCGTCCGCTCAAGGTTCCGTCAAGATTTCGCGGATCCGGCCCGTATTGGTCAAGGCGGTTCCTGAGGGCCAGTACATTGAATTCGGCTTCGAAAGTTCCCCAAACCCGAAGCCTGGAAGCCCCCGCGCTGGAGTTCAACTCGCGCGGGGGCTTCCTATCAGGTCACTGCTGGACGACGGCGGGCCGGCCTCCTCCGGCGCCCGGCAGCCTGCCCGCCTAGAGGTTGGTCATCCGTTCCCCGGCTTCGTTGTACCGGCCGCCCTGGACCTGGATCCTGGCGGCGGCGTCCTCGATCCCGGTGAGCTCATCCACGGACAGGGTCACGTCGGCGGCGGCGAGGTTTTCGTCCAGCCGATGCAGCTTGCGGGTTCCAGGGATCGGGACGATCCACGGCTTCCGGGCCAGGAGCCAGGCCAAGGCAATCTGGGCCGGAGTGGCGCCCTTGCGCTTCGCGATCCCGGTAAGCAGGTCCACCACGGCACGGTTGCTCTCCCTGGCCTCCGGAGTGAACCGGGGGATGGTGGCGCGGATGTCGTTGCCGGCCTCGAAGCTGGTGGACGTGTCGATGGTCCCCGTGAGGAAGCCTTTGCCGAGGGGGCTGAAAGGCACAAAACCGATGCCGAGTTCCTCGCACGTGGCCAGGACGTCCTCTTCAGGGCGCCGCCACCACAGCGAGTATTCGCTTTGGACCGCCGTCACAGGCTGGACCGCGTGGGCCCGGCGGATGGTCCCCGCAGCGGCCTCGGACATGCCGAAATGCTTAACCTTGCCGGCGTCGATCAGTTCCTTGACCGCGCCCGCCACGTCCTCAATGGGGACATCGGGGTCCACCCGGTGCTGGTAGTAGAGGTCGATGGCGTCGACCCCGAGCCGCTGGAGTGACCCGTCCACCACGTGCTTGATGACGTCAGGGCGGCTGGTGACTTTCCCGCTCGCTTTGCGTTGGGCAGGGTCGATGTCCCAACCGAACTTGGTGGCAATCACCACGTCGTTCCGGTACGGCGCGAGCGCCTCGCCCACCAGCTCCTCGTTGGCGTAGGGACCGTAGATCTCGGCAGTATCGAAAAAGGTGACACCGCGGTCCACGGCGCCGCGGATCAGCGAAATCATCTCCAGCCGGTCAGGGCTGTCGCTGTAGCCGCCGCTCATGCTCATGCAGCCCAGTCCGATGGCGGAGACTTCCAGGCCGCTGGTGCCCAGGGTGCGCTTATCCATGTGTCATGCTCCTGTGTCGAAAGAACGGAGGGGCGGTGAGCCCTTCAAAGGAGTTGCCCCGTCCCAGCAACGCTAACGGCGCAGGAAGACCGGCGGGAGGGCCTGTCAGTACACCCTTCGTGCCGGCTCTGGCATCCATACAGGGCCATACATCCCGCAGGCTTGGTCAGCGAACCGAAAACCTGCCACTGCGTTTAGATTCGCTTCCATATTTTGGAGTCGCCTGCCTCGATAGCATGAGGTGACCGGACAGAGCCGTCCGGCCACATCGACGCAGAAGGAAGCCCATGGCAGCGGTTACGGTGGACGATATCCTCTCGGATCTCCCCTTGGGTTTCGCCAGCCTCATCCTCCGGCCTGCCCCGGCCGGCGCTGCGATCGAACGGTTTTTGATAGTAGATGCGGATGATGAAACGTCCGACGGCGGCGCAGCCTTTGTCCTGCTGATCGGCGTCCGCGGCCGCTCGGCTTTGCCCGCTTTGCGGCGGCTCCTGAAGAACCCTCCGCCGGTGGTCGCCGTCAAGGGAAGGCGGGAGGAGTTCTCCGAGGCTGAAGAGCTGCTCCGCGATGCCGGCACGGGCCTGCTCCTGGTGGATCCGGGGGCTGACTGGGACCGGCTGCTGTCCATCGCCAAGGACCGCATCCAGCCGCGCACCTACCAGAGCGAAGTGCTGACGCTGCTGGAAGAGGACCTGTTTGCCATCGCCCAGACCACCGCCCGGCTCACCTCCAGCCACGTGCTCATCGAAGACGCCGCCAATAAAGTGCTGGCATACTCCACCGTTTCGAATGACATCGACGAGCTGCGCAAGGCCTCCATCCTGGCCCGGCGCGGTCCGCGTAAATACGAGCTGCTACTCAAGGACCTGGGCGCCTACCGTGAACTGCACAGGACACGGCTGCCGGTGCGGGTACCGGCCCGGCCCCAGGACGGGCTGCGGGAACGGGTGGCCATCACCCTGTTCGCCGGGGACCGGATCATGGGCTACATCTGGCTGCAGGAAACCGGGGCGGGCTTCGGCCCGGACGTTGATTATGTGCTGAACGGATCTGCTGCGCGGGCTTCCGCCGAGCTGATCCGTTACCGCAACCAGCAGTCCGTGCACATGCGTGAGGACCGCATTGTGCGGATCCTGTCAGGTTCCGCGGAAGCCGCGGCCAGTGCACACAGTGAGAAGATCCCTGCCGAGCGCCCGGCCGCACTGATCCTGATAGGAATGTCCGCTGCCGACGCCCAGGCCGACGACGCAGCACTGAAGCACGGCGAACTCGCCAACCTGGCGTCCATCCACGCGGCCGCCTACAAGGCGTCCGCCGTCGTGGGCCAGTTCAAGGGTGACACCGCCGTGATTGTCCCGGGCCTGCAGTCAACGTCTGCGGAACCGGGGCTGCGGAGCCTGGCCGAGTCGATCGTCCGGGATGCCGGCAAGCACCTCAGCATCAGCCCCTTCGCCGCCGTCGGTCCGGTAGTACCGGACCTGCTGTCCCTGCACTCAACCACCCGTATCACCGAGGCCCTGTTGAGGTGTGTGGGCACGTCTCCAAACAGGGGCGTCGCCACAGTGGACGACTTCGAAGGAGAGATCCTCTTCCGCGAGGCGGTCCAGAATTTCACGTCCTCCACGTTCCGCCACCGCAGTCTTTCCGCCCTGCTGCGGCAGGACACCGAACTCGCGGAAACCCTGCACGCATACTTCGAAGCCTCACTCGATGTCGCCGAGTGCGCCGGCAGGATGGGGCTGCACAAGAACACCGTCTATTACCGGATCAGCAAGGCGTCCCGCGCGACTGGGCTGGACTTCGGCAACCCGAGGGACTCGCTGGTGGCCCTGCTCCACATCCAGGAATGGGCCAGCACACCTAAAGAACAACTGGGCAGGAAATGACCACAACACTCAAAGCACCGCCGCTGGACCGGATACTGGACGACGTCGTCCGCAACCACAGGCCGCAGCGGGAAACCGGGTCTGTCCCGGCCAACATCCCCGTCCTGGCAGCGGTACCCTTCGACAGCTTCGGAATCGCCGTCGCCACTACTTCCGGCGAGGTGTTCAGTTCCGGCGATGCCGACGTCCCGTTTTCCATCCAGAGCATCTCCAAGGTGTTCACGCTGGCAATGGCACTTCGAGGCGACAGCTCAGGAACGCTGTGGTCCCGGGTGCTGCGCGAACCGTCCGGCACATCGTTCAACTCCCTGGTCCAGCTGGAGGTGGAGCATGGCATCCCGCGGAACCCGTTCATCAACGCCGGCGCCCTGGTGGTCACCGATCACCTGATGGAAGAAACGTCCGACGCCGCCACCCGGCTGTTGCGGTTCCTCACCACCCAGGCGGCCAGCACCGGGCCCTTCATCGATGAGGCCGCCGCAGCCAGCGAGCTCGCCGGCAGCAGCCGCAACCTGGCCCTGGCGCACTTCCTGAAGGGCTTCGGCAACCTGAGGCAGGCCGCCGAATCTGTGGTGGAAAACTACGTCCGCCAATGTTCCATCATGATGTCCTGCGTGGAACTCGCCAAGGCCGGCCTCTTCCTCGCCCGGGACGGCCAGGGAGCGCTCGGAACCGTGGTGTCCCGAAGCGACGCGAAACGCATCGGCTCCATCATGCTGACGTGCGGGATGTACGACGCCGCGGGCGAGTTCGCCTACCGCGTGGGCCTTCCCGGGAAAAGCGGTGTGGGCGGCGGGATCCTGGTGATCGTTCCAGGTGTTGGTGCCATTTGCGTCTGGAGCCCGCGGCTGGACGCCAAAGGAAACTCCCTTGCCGGCACGGCGGCGCTCGCCGACCTTACCGACCGCACGGGCTGGTCTGTTTTCTAGTCCTAGACGCCTTCTAAGCCCGGACGCCTCGCCAACCTCAGCAAGTAGTCGCTGGTGGTTGAGCTTGTCGAAACCCGGGTTTCGACAAGCTCAACCACCGATCCCCAAAGGACACCCCCATGACGAATTCCCCCATACCCGACCACCTCATCGATGGCGGCCATGCGCACGCCAGCGAGTCGGCGCTGCATGCGGAGGACAAGGGCTATCACAAGAACCTGAAGCCGCGGCAGA
>NZ_SIHX01000008.1 GCF_004320525.1 Arthrobacter sp. S39 | reverse complement strand
GCATCGAAAGGGTGCTCCCTCGCTCGGCAAATAACGGTCTCGACAACCACTATTTTCCCAGCTCAGAGCACCCTTTCCCTGCTTAAACACGCCTGGTACCCGGCGCCCCATGAAAACCCCGGGCTAGTCCGTCTCTCTAATTGGGAAAAGGGCGACTACAACGCCGTGCCCGCTCCTACGCCAGAGCAGCTAACTGCTTTGCACAGGCACTGGGATCCGTTCATCACCTCAGGGCTGGCGTCGGGGTGGGGACAAGCGTAGCGTCGATGTGAAGGCGGCGTTGGTCGGCATCAGCCGTAAAAAGTCTGGACCTACGCGCACCGGAGTCTATCCATAAGGAGCCGGGGATGTCTGGGTGGAATGCTGACACGGCGTCTGGACCCTTGGGTGCGGCGATCACACTGGTTGAAGGATCTAACTTCTGCATTTCCGCGGCCAACGGGGATATCCTTCCCGAATACCCGCACGGTGTTTTCTATGAGGACACGCGCATCCTGTCCCGCTGGAATCTGACCGTTAATGGGCAGCCGCTTGAGCCGCTGGCGGCGCAGACCACGGAGCCGTATCGGGCGCTGTTCGCCGGTCGCGTTCCGCGCCTGGATGGGCACGCAGACAGCCCGCTGATCGTGGAGCGGCTGCGGGAAGTCGGCGCCGGCATCCTGGAGCAGATCACGGTCCGGAACTACTCGAGGCAGCCAGCCGAATGCGTAGTCGAGCTGACCATCGCATCGGATTTCGCGGACCTCTTCGAAGTCAAGGAGTCCCGGATCCAGCGACGATGGGAAAAACCGTCCAGTTGGAAGGAGATTCGCTGATCATCCGGGCCGCTTGGCGGGACGTTCGCAAGGGCGTCGTGATCAATTCCGACGGCTCCACTGTGACGGCAGGAAAGGGAACCTACAGGACCATTGTCCCCCGGCTCGGCCACTGGAATACGCTGGTGAGCGTGGTGCCCGCAGTCGACGGCACGGACACTGCGGTACCGTTTGAGCATCCGAGGGCTGGCGGGTTGTCCGCGCGCGACCGCCGTCGGCAGGAATGGGTGGCGAAGATCCCAGTTGTGCAAATGGGCAACCGTTCGATCGAGCGGACCCTGCGGCGCAGCTACGACGATTTGGGTGCCTTACGGATCGAGGATCCGAAGCATCCAGAACGTGTAGTGGTGGCTGCCGGGGCGCCGTGGTTCATGACCCTGTTCGGACGGGACTCGCTGTGGGCCTCCCTAATGGCGCTCCCTGTGGATCCATCCTTGGCCTTAGGCACGTTGCAGACGCTGGCTGACCGGCAGGGCAGTGTGGTGGATCCCTTGAGCGAGGAAGAGCCGGGGAAGATCCTGCACGAGGTAAGACTGGACGTTTCCAGCGGACTGGCCTTGGGCTGGAAGTCTGTTTACTACGGCTGTGTCGACGCCACGCCGTTGTTTCTATTGGTGCTCGGCGAGGTTAGCAGGTGGCGTTTCGCCAAGGAGACCATCGCCGCGCTCCAGCCCCACGCGGACCGGGCGATGGACTGGATCCGAGACTACGGGACAAAGACGGAGACGGTTTCGACGAGTACTCGCGCCTCAATGATCGAGGATTGATCAACCAAGGCTGGAAGGACTCATGGGATGGGATCAACTTCGCCAACGGAACCATGGCGGAGCCGCCGATTGCGCTGTGCGAGGTGCAGGGCTACGTCTATGGCGCCTACCTGGCGTCCGCTTGGATGGCGCACGACGCCGGCAACCTAGCCAAGGCGGCCGACCTGCGGGAGCGCGCGGCGACGCTGAAGCGGCAGTTTAATGAACGGTTCTGGCTGCCGGACAAGGGCTACTACGCTATCGCGCTGGACCGCGACAAGCGGCCCGTCGATGCCTGCGCCTCCAATATGGGCCACTGCCTGACGACCGGCATCATCGACAAGGACAAGGCGCCGCTTGTCGTCGAGCGGCTGATGTCCCCCGAGATGTTCAGTGGCTGGGGAGTGCGCACGCTGGCAACCGACATGGATCCATATAACCCTGCCAGCTACCACAACGGGTCGGACCGGCCTCATGACAATGCGGTCATTCAAGTGGGTCTCATGCGCTACGGCTTCGTCGCGGAGGCGCAGCGGATCTCCACGGCACTTCTGGAGGCAGCTGAATTTTCGGAGGGTCGGCTTCCCGAATTGTTTTGCGGCTTCAGCCGGGAGCAGTTCGCCGCGCCTGTGCCCTACCCGACAGCGTGCTCACCGCAGGCCTGGGCGGCAACCACACCCATCATGCTGGTGTCGACTTTGATGCGCTATGATCCGGACGTTTCCCTAGGCGGAGTCTGGATGGATCCTGTCCTCCCTGAGTCATACGGAGACCTGCATATTACCAACGCGCCGATGGGTGCCGAGCGGGTCACCATCGACATTTCCGGATCCGAGGTGTCCATCCAGGGACTGCCCGAAGGAATGGTGTTCCACCGGGGCTACCTACCTTGGGTGGGCGACCTCATGGAACAAGCCCCGCCCCAGTCGGAGAAATAGCAGGACACGGTAAGGATCATCCGCGGACCGGACGAATTCGGGTCGCTGCGCAGCGGCGAAATCCTTGTCTGCCCCGCCACAAGCCCATCCTGGACCCCGCTGTTCCAGCGCAGCCGCCGTTGTGGTGGACGCCGGCGGGATTGCCTCCCACGCCGCCCTCGTCGCCCGCGGGTACGGGATCCCCGCCGTCACGGGCACTGGTCAGCCACTACTGCCTTGCAGGACCATCAGCTAGTTCTTGAGGATCGGCACCCGCGGACAGGTCACCATTTCGCAGCGTTCGGCTTGACCGCGGCGCCCTACAGGTGACGATCTTCCCTGTGATCACTGGTCAGAGAGGAATGGGCCCGATTTTCGTGATGCGCAGGACTGAGATCTCCAGCTGATCGAGAACCTGCACTAGACGACCACATACAAGGCTGGTCCACCGGCCCAATCTCCACGGCTGAGCTCGGCCCTGCCACTTACCTCCGGAGGCCCCATTGATGCCGGAAGAGCCAACTGTCTGCCCGCTTCTGACTGAGCCGCACCTGTCCCCAGCGGATCTTGGAGACTCAATCGTCCGGGCAATGTAAAGGGGCTTGCGGGCTTCCCTTCCTCCATGGGCAGTGACCAAAAAGCTGACTTAAGTGTGGACAGTGTCCACACCCCCTTTGACCGGACAAAACGCCTGCTGCCGCCATGCCTGGGTCCAACGTGAAGCGGCTGATGGACGGAAAACCTGCAGTGTAACTCCGCTTGGTCATGTCGTCAGCAGGACGCCCAGTCATGAATGTGTGATGGCCCGTAGGGGCCCATCAGTAGAAGTCAGAGAAGAGGACGGATAGCCCCATCACAGCAGGCGAAGGGCCCATTAGCCAGGGTCCTAGACCCGCCACTCCACACACCTGAATAGGCACCGCGGAGGCCAGGCCACAGACCGCGGCCAGCGTCAGAGGAACCCGCGGAGGGTCAATGTCAACACGTTAAAAGCAAAAACCCCTTTGACGAGGGGAAATGCGTGCCCGAGGTGGGACTCGAACGCGATTCCCCTCCTTGTTATCGCTGGGACGTGGCGGAAACATGCGGAATCCGAGCCAGTCCGGCACCAGTACGACCCGATCCGAAGCCCAGGGTGTGCACATTGTGCACACCCTCTTTTTGCCCACTTCGGCCACCCAATCGGGCTGCTTGAACGGCCGTCCGTGAAGGGCGCGATTCCGCTCGAATTTGATGAGTAGGCCTCCGGAACCGGACCGGCCGGATAAGCACCGCACTACGGTGCGGCCGTTCTGCTGGAATCGACGAACATCATGGTGGCCGGTCCCTCCTCGCCTAACGCCTCATGGAAAAACGAACAGCGACCTGCATGACCAACCTATAGGCCTGGCCTCCAGGAAGTCAGCAGGGACCACCTCCGCCACAGCGGAGCCGATCGTAACGTCCGCCTCTTCCCGCCCGAGCGACCTTTTAAGGCGAGTTGGCTGGATACACAAGTAACAGCCCCGGGAGCCCGCGTCTTCGGCTGGCTGAACTGCCGTGGCCTGGCTTGGCACGAATTCCACCTTCATGTCTGACGGAAGGCATGCCTACACTTCTGGAAGGACCAGCGGTCCTATTCGAACTACGATCTCCAGGGGGAATCTGTGTCTTCAAGTTGGCACCCAAGAAAGCGCCGCGAACTCTCCCCTTGGCTTCTGTTCTTCGCCGGACTCTTCGCTGCGGGAACCGCAGTCACCAGTCGCGTCGGTTGGCCTGCTTGGGTGCTTGGCCTGCTTGCCATCGTCTGCGTGGCGGGAGGTGTTGTCGTCCAGGCGGCAAAGGACAAGGCAAAGGCCAAAGACACCAGTGCCGGAGTACGCCAGCAAGCCATGAGGACCAGCGGGCCCGAGGCAGTGGATGCACCGCTGGCCAAGGATGTATCCCTCAGCATTTGGGGGGTCCACGAGTCGCTGGTGGGGATACCTTACCTGGACCGTGACGCCGAAACTGAGGTCGTGGAGGCTTTTGAAGAGGAACGGCCCGTACTCGTGCTGGGCGACTCCATGGTAGGAAAAACGAGAATGGCGTCCAAATTGGTCGCTGAGCTCTTCCCCAACCGCCAGGTTGTCATTCCGGACATTCCTGATGGCCTCGCAACCCTGATGAATGCGGGAGAAATCCCTGTGGAATCAATAGTGTGGCTGGACGATCTCGAGAGGTACCTCGCTGATCCGAAGAACTTGAAGACTAAGTGGATTGACCAGCTCCAACAAGCTGGAAATGTGGTCGTTGCTACCATGCGAGAAATCTTCTACGAACGGTTTCAGCCGAGTGATGATATGCCCCGGACCCAATGGGACACCCTCCTTAGGTTTCGCGTCGTACGCCTTAAGAATGCCCCGGAGGAACGCAATAAGTTAGCTGCCCTTAGTCCGATCCCACGGATCCGCGACGGCATCCTGAAGCACGGGTTGGGAACATATGCGGGAGGAGGGTTCTTGGCCGTTGAGAGGTTAGAAAGCGGGCGTGTTACCACCCCAATTGGAGCGGCACTCGTACTTGTTGCCATTGACTGGCAACGAACGGGCATTAGTGAGGCCATACCGGAGGAAACAGCTATCAAGCTTAGCGGTCTCTATCTCGCAGAGCCTTCCTCACCGCTAGATCCTGAGGAAGTACGGTCAGGTCTGGCATGGGCCACCGATAACTCGTCAGGCGGGAGCACCTACAGGCTCATTGCCCGGGCCAGCGACGGTAACCTCCGCCCCTTTGACTACCTCGTGGACCACGTAGCGTCCTCTAGGAAGGCGATTCCGAACGAAGTGTGGGAGGCAGCAGCTCAGAGTGATGCTTCACCTGGGCGACTGAACACTGCCGGAGTTTCCGCACATATGCTGGGGCGCCAGGAGATAGCTGAACGATTTTTCGTTCGAGCAGCAGAAATGGGCGACCCCGAAGGAATGGCAAACCTCGCAACGGCACTTGAGAGGCAAAATCGAATCGCTGAGGCAGAAACCCTACACCGTAGGGCAGCTGAGGCGGGCAGCCCTCATGGTATGACGGGCCTAGCGGTCATCCTTTTACGTAGTGGCAGAACGGAGGAAGCCGAGAGTTTGCTCCGAGAGGCCGCAGTCAATGGCGACGCTGATGCCATGGCCAATTTGGGGTTTATCATGATGCGCCGAGGGGAAGAGGACGAGGGCCGCGGCTGGTACAGGCGGGCCGCTGTCGCAGGCAGCGGTCTTGGGATGACCAACTATGGCATGCAGTTAGAGGGCGAGGGTCGGCAGGAGCAGGCCGAGGCCCTCTACAGGGCTGCGACGGCCAGGGGCAATGGGGCAGGGATGCATCAGTTGTCCCTCATTCTTTCTCGACGGGGCGAACACGCAGAAGCTGAACGTCTCTTGTCTCGGGCGGTCCGACATGGTAACCCGGCGGCCATGGCCGTGCTTGCCTCGCACATGGAGGGTATGGGGAACCACGCCGAAGCCGAGAGGCTCGCAACGATGGCGGCCGATAGAGGTGACGCATATGGGCTGGCGTTACAGGGAAAAAGAATGGCTGAGCGCGGAGAACTCGACGGCGCCGAGAAGCTACTCAGAAGGTCGGCCGAACAGGGTTTCACCTTCGGAATACATTGTCTGGGAGTCCTCCTTGCGCGTAGCGGCCGTATTGAAGAAGCCAAAGTGCAATACCGAAAAGCAATTACCGACGGCGATGCCCAGAGCATGGTGAACCTCGGCCTTCTTCTCTCAGAGGAGGATCGAAAGGGGGAAGCAACAGCCCTCTATCAGCAGGCATCCAATTTAGGACTTCCTTTGGCGATGTTCCTCCTCGCTGACGACCTTGAAGACAAGGGCAAACAGCAGGAGGCAGAGGAGTTATTCAAAAAGGCCGCAAGCATGAAGGAACCTCGATCAATAACCAAACTAGGCATGATTGCAGCCGAACGAGAGGACTACGACGAAGCACTGGGGCTGCTTGGGCAGGCCTCCACGATGGGCCACCGGCACGCGGCTGAGTGTCTTAAGGTGCTGAATGATCATCTGAAGGCGAAGGAGAAGTAACAGCACCGTACTACTGCCACTGAATCCTCGCTGCCCGACGAGTCACAGGTGACTAGCGCATTCAAAAATTCGTCCAAACCGATGGTAGTGAACCGGCGTCGATGTGTCTTGGTGAAACTCAACAAAGCGGACCCTCGCAAAAACGGTTGTCCGTTATCTGCGGAGTACCACGCGGCTTTGAACGGGTCGCGCGTGCGAATACCCTGGGGCCGCCAATAGTATTTGGTCATTGGAGGTTGAACCACTAGAAGCGGGTAACGCCCTGCTCTAAACGACTGGAGCAGACTTGATGCTGTGGTTGCATCGACTGGCAGGTTGAAGGAATAAAAATGGATGAAGTGGCGAGCAAGAGCCCGCGGCAATTGAGCCTCAACTTCATTGCCCCCGTAATCTCAAGGTGGCCTCGCTACTCCGTGCCGCACTCACTGCGTCGCCAGTGGACCCCAGAAACAGCCGTCGTGGCATACTTCATCCCACTGCCTGAGCCTCTGGACGTTCCGCACTTATACGAGGTGCCGATAGCTGAGGTATTGGATCCAAGAGACAAATCACCGTCTGTGTCTATGGGGAAGCGTCAAGGCCTGGAAAGTGTGTTCCGTACGCAGGTGCGATTCCACCAATCCGAACACAAAACTCCAGATACAGCTCTCGCCGCCGTCATGGACACGTTAGGCGGAAGAGGGAAGGAGCGTACATCGTCTTTTCACAGGCCCCGAAGCGTCACCGTCGCCGAGATCACGGGACCGCTAGCACTAGCGGATGAGGATGGACTGTCAACCGGCTTCGACAATGCACTCAGTATCCTGCGCTCATTTCAGAGGTCGCACCACATAGTCACAACGAGACCTCTTAGTCTCGTAGTGAGAAAGAGCCTTCCGGCGATCCTCCCCGTCGTGCTTTCCTCCGGTGAGATATTCGCGAAACCTGAGATGACTATGTTCGTGGCGAACCAGGACGAGCAGTATGCAAGTAGTTTTCGGGGTCCCGAGCTGCCCCAGGAAAAGATCAAACAGTTAAGCCAAGCGTTCAACGATTATTCCCCTAATCTGTTCACGGCGTTCAGTGACATGCGACGAGAAGCACGTATGGCATACGCGTGTGGCAAGAACCTGTCGGCCATCATATTGGCCGGCGCCGCCGCGGAGGCGCTGCTGGTCGAGATCATGCTCCTAATGATGTGGGAGGAAGATTTGGACAGCGCTGCTGTGGCGAAAATTTTAGATACTAAAGATACGGTCACCAAGAAAGTGACCTCACAGTTCGCCGGCCGATTGGGGGGCCAGTGGAACACCAAACAACCAGGGCCTATTCGTAACTGGCGGGTCAATCTAGCTGATCTGCGCAATAGGGCCGTGCATGGGGGCCACACCCCTGATGATCGAATGATACAAGCTGCCTTTGAAAGCCTGGAAGCGCTTGAGCAATACATCGGCGATCGGTTAGCCGCTAATATGCGGGAGTATCCGGCGACCACTCAGATTTTCCTCGGCGCCGAGGGCCTCGCGCGCAGGGGTAAAATTACCGCGTTCCAACAGGCAGTCAGGCAAGACAACTCGTACCTCCCGCCGGCGCCCGGCCAGTATTTTCGACGCTGGAACGAAGAGGTAACCCGTATCAGAGCCGGCTGCCACGTTGGAAGCGCAGAGAACGCGGACCTTTTCCTAGTCAGGTACCCCAATGGACTTCATCTCTGGTTCCTACAAGACAACGACAGCGGACTCGCCGCGCAAGTAGCTCCTCCCGTGCTGGAAGAAAAGCTAGCCGCACAAGTTGCCAAACTGATGTCCGAACCGCCTCCACCAATGCCGATGTCCACAGTAATTCGCCCCCACCGTGTTGCCCCGGGAGCTTCGCTGATGTGGCAGACTATCGGTGAACTAAACCCAGCCCATCCATATCGTCGCTGGCAAGTCTGCCTGATCCCACCTCGGCTTGCCTGATTCCGTGCAAGGTGCGAAACTTCCGGACTTATGTAGCGCGTTTGATTTACACCGAAGACTTCGCCAACCGAACTCCCAAGGCTTAGAGGCTCACATACGGGCACTGACTGATGGCAGGCTTTGACTGGTCTAATCATCCTGGCCACAAAGAGTTTTCGATTTTTGGATTTCTACCTTCCGCGGCAGCCATTTCCGGGTTCTTACCAGCCGGACTATGACTTCGGAGTGAGCCAGGTTGTCCTCAAGTATCTGCGCCATGCGAAGAAGGCGGCCAGGGCTGAGATCCGCCCCAGCTATTTCAAAGACGATCCTTCGGGACTGAGAGGAATCTTCGGGTGCCTCATACCAATCGGAGACGCCGCCAAAGATGAACTGGCGATTCGGAAACTTCTCCTCCAGATGGCTAAGCAACCCAGGGAGGACAGCAATAATGCCCACGAGCAAGCCTGCGTCCGGTAGCGGCACCGCTCCACCCTGATGTTTGGCGGAAAACTGAATCCACACAGGCGGCAAGCGCGTATTAAGCTTTGCCTGCTGTTTCTTTCTTATTGCGTCTACCGCCCAACGCGCCGCGGCTCCTAAGGCCTTTACCGCAGTGACGATCATACCGGCAGTCACTTTGTATTCGATGAACCCTCCCCCACCAAGTCCAGTCGGCTGGGTGACTTCTATGACAAACCCCGAGTTGCGCATGTATTCAGCCACTGTCGCTGTGAGGCCATCATCGTTTCGACGTCCGAAACGGTCGAGGGTAGCCGAAGACACACTCAGCTCTGAGGAATAAGCGTGAGGGAACTCAGGGATAGTAGCCATGGTTTCTAAGGACTCCGCTTCTTTTCAAGGCGCCCATTGCCCGGCGGCCCCGGCCATCCTATATGAACCCTCAGTACGCGTCGCTGTATAGGAGCCTCAGAGAGACATGTACATGGCCGCGGCCGAGTTGGGGAATGTGTGAGGGCTCAGCCACGCAGGACAGCCCCGGAGTCATCCCGGAACTCAGCAACCTCCGTTCCGTGGACGAGAGATTTTGACGCCGGCACCGACACAGACGCGTGACGGTGTTTACTCAAGTGCGGGCGGGGACTCTGCGGTGTCCATCTCAAGTTGCATCAGATATGCATGGCCCCGTCTTACGTCCCCTGCCGATAACGGCGCGTATGTCGCGTCTTCGACCAGCCCCCTCTCCTATAGGCATCTGACTGTCTGGGCTAACCAAGCCCGTGCACTCTGACGCCCATGTGCGCGATCGGTGGGATCAACCTGCAAAGCAGCACCACTGTCCCTGGCTGGACCTGTTACTGCGGGATGAAGTTTGGGACGTCAACGGTCATGGTGCCGCGGCTATGGATCCGCATGAATTACCAGATGCATCTCTGCCGTAGGGCCTTCTAAATAGCCGAACGCTCGCTGAGCCTATTGGTTGCGCCGCGATCGGCACGGTGGTCCCCTCGAGCGGTATCCACTGCGAGTCACGTGAGACAACACATAAGGGAGACAGGACAATGAATGCGCTCACCATCAAGGACCCCGCCGACCTGCTCAGCTTCATCGGCCACACCCTAGGATTCTGGCCCCAAGAAAGCCTCGTCTGCATCACCCTCGACATGGACAAAGTCGGCGCCACACTCCGCATCGACCTCCCCAAGCAACCAGGCTACGAGGTCCACTTCGCCCGCACCGTCGCCGCCTACCTCACCACGGACGAACGAGCGACATGCATCGTCTTTGCCCTCTACACGACCCAACCGCCAGAGCCCGGCGAGGCCAGGCCGCACCGGGCCACGATCGCAGCCCTCACTGGCGTCCTCGCCCAGGAAGGCATCACCATCCGCGACGGCATCTACGTCACCGACAGTGCGTACTCCCCCTACGACACCCCACCCGGGCCCGACATCGCCATCCCCCTCAGCGCCACCGAATACTCCCAAGTTAACGCCGAATTCATCTACCGCGGCAGCACCATCGCAGCTTCGAACCAGGTGACCCTCCCGGTGGCGACCGACAAGCAAGAACACGCGGCCGCCGTCGAACACCACATGGAAACGATCGTCAACGGGTCACCAACTGAAGCGGCCCGTGACGCACGCCAGCTCTGGACCACAATGCTGGAGACCAAGGACTACCCCACCGACGACAGCGTCCTGAAGCTCATCGCCTACTACCAATTCCCCCACATCCGCGACCGGCTCATGGCAGACATCCCCGGCATCGACGAACCACCCGAACACATCCTCTTCGCCCAAACCACCACGGCACCGAACTGGTCTCGGATCGAATGGGCCAAACAACTCCTCACCCACACCTACACCCTCACAGCCCCACAACACGCAGCACCCATCCTCACCACCATCGGCTATATCAACTGGTGGGAAGGTAGAGGATCCAAAGCCCATCAATACCTCCAACTCGCACTCGACACCAATCCCGGCTACCGCTTCGCACGCCTCACCGACCACATGCTGGGCGCCGGCATCATCGCAGGCTGGAACACCAACAAAAACACCGCCTACCGAAACGGCTTCAACTTGCCATGACTGCTGCCCTCGCAAGCCAGCTTGACGGAAGAACGCTTATCGGTGTCACCGGCAGGCCATGATGAGATCCAGTTCTCCAGGCCCGTGGTGGTTCGGCTCATTCGAGGTCAGCGACGACATCTACAGCCGCGTCGACTCAATACCTTCGCGCGATCGAAACCGGCTCGCTCCACATCGTTGTCACGCGCACGTATGCGCCACGATGAGGGTGCAGTTTATGGAAGCCACTAGGACGAACTCACCACCTACGTCAGACAAACTTTACCTTCCGGATGGTAAAGTTTGGATGTGCGAGAAAGCCAACGCCCCCGAATCCTTGACGCAGGCCTACGCGTAGCCGGCTCGGACCAAGGTGCCACCATCACCCTTGAGCGGGTTGCCAGCGAAGCCGGGCTAACCAAGCCTGGCCTGATGTACCACTTTCCAAACCGTGAAGCACTCATGGTGGCCTTGGTCGAACATGCCGCCCACCAACTCCGGCGAAGAATGATTGACCTCCTTGGCACGAGCCCGGAGACGGCAACGGTAGCTGACCGGTACCGGGCCTACATTCAGGCTGCGGCCCAGGGGGAAAACATGCGCGCGGAATGGGCGCTTTGGTTTCAGTCCGCTTATTGGCCTGAGCTGCAAGCGGCCTGGACTGGCCCACTTGAGCCTTGGTTGTCGCTGCCCGAGGGTATGCCCCCTGGGCAGCGCAGCCGGCTCATGACCGCGCGCTTGGCTGCGGATGGCTTATGGGCCGCGCAAGCCAGCGGGGTACTTAGACCGAGCGCAGCCGATCGATCCGTCATTTTGGCGCAACTGATGGAGCTGACCCGGGGCGGAGAAGCAGAGTGAAGAAGTGGCTGGCACTCGGCGGTGCCATCCTGACAGAGGTGAGCGCTACCCTCGCCCTCAAAGCCGCCATGGAAACGCCAGGCTGGTACGTGCTGGTCGTCGTCGGCTACATCGCAGCATTCGGACTGCTGACAATATGCCTGCGCTTGGGCATGTCCATCAGTGTCGCTTACGGCGCCTGGGGCGCAGGTGGAGTAACCACCACGGCTATTTTGTCCGCTCTCATCTTTGACGAGACCCTTACTTGGCTGATGGGTCTTGGCATGCTGTGCATCCTCGCGGGCGTCGTAACAGTCGAGCTTGGATCGCAGAAAGCCAAGCGCGTCCAAGAAGCGAAAGATGCGACATGAGCTGGGTTTTCCTGAGCCTGGCCATCGTTACGGAAGTCAGCGCCACCATGTCCTTGCGGGCTTCGGAAGGACTGAAGAAGAAACTCTGGCTGATTCCCATAGTTGCCGGCTATTTCTCTGCTTTCGTCTTCCTTAGCCTGGCCTTGAGCGAAGGGCTTGCTCTTGGGGTGGGGTACGGAATCTGGGTAGCCTGCGGTGTGGCACTCACAGCAGTATCGGCCCGCATCTTCTTCAACGAACCACTGACGCCACTCATGGCCGTCGGGATAGTGCTCATCGGAGCCGGAGTTTTGGTGGTTGAAATCGGTGCGGGCCTCGCACACTGAACGCCGAAGCCACCAAGCAGGGAAGACTTGGCCGCGCCCACGACATCAGCTGCTAACGGGATTCCAGGCAAAAACAACCAGGCCGTTGGCAGGCTGCGTCATACGGCCCTATAAACATTCGCGCAACATCAGCCGTTTCCCGCGCTCCGGACCACGATGCACCTGATTCCTTGGACGCTGAGTTTCGAGACTTCGACTCAACAGCTCCACGGGAAGCCAAGTTTCGAGACTTCACAGTCCAGACCCCTTCCAGTACGATTCAACTCGAATTTTGTAGCCCTTCCGGCGTTGACTCAAACCTATGAGGCAAAGATTTCCTCTGTTGACATTCCGCATTTCCGGAACGTTAAAACCCTCGTACGGCCGATTCGGTAGATGGTTCATCCGGTCGATGGAATGTGTAGGGCAAGCCCAAGGAGTCACCCAAGCACTCCTTGGTACCTACGAACTCCCATGCACGATTGCGCTATCCCGCGCTACCCCGGAGACTGACCCACCAAACCCGTACTATGAGCCAGCTGAGGGCTGGTACCCGCGCGACGACAAGCGTAGCGTCAGAAATACTGACGACGAGGCATCAGATAGCACGGTGACAGCGGGCGTCCGTGAACAACCACTCCGATGTCGATCCTCAAAGGAGCCACAATGGCTGGGTGGAATGCTGACACGGCGGCCGGAGCATTGGGCGCGGCCGTCACGCTGGTGGAAGGATCCAACTTCTGCATCTCGCTAACCAACGGGGACATAGTTCCCGGCCTCCCGCATGGGCTTTTCTACGAAGACACACGCATCCTGTCCTGTTGGAAGCTCTCGGTGGATGGACAGCCCGTTGAGGCACTTGCCTCGGACGTCAAACAGCCCTACCGGGTTCTCTTTGCCGGTCGGGTACCACGCCGGGACGGGAGGGCAGACAGCCCGCTGGTCGTGGAACGACTACGCGAAGTGGACACTGGCATCACCGAGCAGATCACCGTCCGGAATTATTCTGGACTGCCCGCGGAATGTGTCATCGCGCTGGAGGTTGAGTCAGATTTTGCGGACCTCTTCGAAGTGAAGGAGGCGCGCGTGCAGCGCACGTGGCAGGAAACCAGGCAAGTGGAGGCCCACTCGCTGATCATCCGGGCAACGTGGCAGGAAATTACCAAGGGCGTTAATATCGACGGTGGCCCCGCCGCAGTGGTGACACCAGAGGCTGTCACGTACAGGACGACAGTTCCTCCGCACGGACAATGGAACGCGCAGCTTAGGGTGGCGCCGTGGGGCGTGGAAGGCACTCTGCCCCGTGTGCACTTGGACAAAGAGACCCTCTCGCCAAGCGACCGTCGCAGGCAGGAGTGGGTGGGCAAAATCCCCCTGGTGCACATGGGCAATCGGTCCATCGAACGAACACTTCGGCGCAGCTACGAAGATTTGGGGGCATTGCGGATCGAGGACCCTAAGCATCCCGAGCGCGTGGTCGTTGCCGCGGGGGCGCCGTGGTTCATGGCACTCTTCGGGCGGGACTCTCTCTGGGCCTCGACAATGGCACTCCCTGTCGATCCCTCTTTGGCACTGGGTACTTTACAAACGCTAGCGGACCTGCAAGGAAGTGTCGTAGATCCCCTGAGCGAGGAAGAACCCGGAAAGATCCTTCACGAGGTACGTCTGGACGTGTCCAGTGGCCTTGCACTTGGCGGAAAGTCGGCGTATTACGGGAGCGTCGATGCTACGCCGCTATTTCTGATGGTGTTGGGCGAAGTCAGCCGATGGGGTTTCGCTAAAGAGACCATCGCTGACCTGCAGCCCCATGCGGACCGCGCCATGGACTGGATCTGGAATTACGGCGACAGGGATGGAGACGGCTTCGTCGAATACGCCCGCCTTAACGATAGAGGCCTCATCAACCAAGGATGGAAAGACTCATGGGACGGCATTAACTTCGCCGACGGAACCCTGGCCGAAGCCCCAATAGCGCTGAGCGAGGTGCAGGGCTATGTTTACAGCGCATGTTTAGCATCGGCTTGGATGGCGCATGAGGTCGGCGACGAGGCCAAAGCGGCCCAACTCCGCGCTCGCGCGCTCCGCCTGAAGCAGCAGTTCAATGACCGGTTTTGGTTGCCGGACAAGGGCTACTTTGCAATCGCCCTGGACGGCCACAAGCGCCCGGTCGATGCCTGCGCCTCCAACATGGGACACTGTCTGGCCACCGGCATCGTCGACGACGACAAGGCACCCAGCGTAGTAGAGCATCTGATGTCCGATCGAATGTTCAGCGGCTGGGGGGTGCGTACCCTGGCTGACGACATGGACGCTTATAACCCCGTCAGCTACCATAACGGATCTGTCTGGCCGCACGACAACGCCATTATCCAGGTGGGCCTTATGCGCTATGGCTTCGTGGAGGAAGCACAGCGTATCTCGACGGCTCTACTGGAGGCTGCCGAGTTCTCGGATGGTCGGCTGCCAGAATTGTTCTGTGGCTTCAGTCGCGAGGCGTTCTCAGCTCCCGTGCCCTACCCCACTGCCTGCTCGCCCCAGGCGTGGGCCGCCACCACACCCATAATGCTGGTGTCCACTCTCATGCGGTACGATCCCGATGTATCCCAGGGTGGCATTTGGATGGACCCTGTCCTTCCGGAAAGTTACGGCGATTTGCACATCGCCAACGCGCCGATCGGTGAGGGCAGGATCAATATCAACATTTCCGGCTCATCGGTTTCCGTAGACGGGCTGCCGGAGGGAATGGTCTTCCACCGCGGATACCTGCCATGGGTAGGCGATCTCATGCAAGGTGACCCGGATCGGGATCTATAAAGGAGTTCGAATCAGTCGATCTTCTGCCGGCCCAGCCGCGCGTAGATGTCGGGACGCTTTGTACGCAGGAAAAAGGCGTAGACGATTCCGCCGAAGAAAAGCGCGAAGGTGAACGTCATGAAGATGACTGTCAGCACCGCCGATCCACCTATGAGCTCCGGGTAGTTGGCGATTGCCAGGTAGGTGATGGCTCCAAGGAACAGAACGCTGATGAAAGGTGCGACGACCGTCTTCCACAACGATTCCGGAGCGAAGCCGCGGCGGCGTATGAAGTACACCAGGACAGCGAAGCTCGTAATGAACATCAGGAGCAGCACCGCAAACGTGCCACTGCCGCTTGCAATCGGATACAACACCTCCGGAGCCACCCCGATGACTGTAAACAGCACGATTGCTACCGCCCACACAATACCTACGGCCAATGCCGACGCGTACGGCGACTTGTGCTTTGGATGCACCCGGGCCAGGAAAGAAGGCAGAGCGTGGTCCGAGGCCAGCGCGAAGCTGTACCTGGCGGCAATGTTCTGGATGGAGAGCATGCAAGCCAAAACCGACGTGATGAGCAGAATGACTGCGATATCGGCGAAGATCCGTCCCATAAGGCCGACGAGTGCGTCATTGAAAAGATTCACCGTGTTGTTCGCTGCCTCGGACTGAATCTTGTCGGCACCGAAGAAGGCGATGAAGGCCCACGCTGCCACTGCATAGAAGATGCCGATGCCAGCCACGGCCAGATACGTGGCGCGAGAGATGGTCTTGTCGGGGTTCTTGACCTCGTCCCGGTAGATAACAGTGGCTTCGAACCCGAAGAAGTTGCCAACGGCGAAAAGCAGTGCCAGGCCAAGGGTTGCGTCAGTGATGGACGGCAGAGCGAACCCTGCACTCTGCACTGCCCCCAGTCCGTTGGCCGAGAACGAAACGACGTCAAACACCACGATGATCGCCACTTCAAGCAGCATCACGATGGTCAGCAGTTTGGCCGACAGATCAATGCGGTTGTAGGCCAGCAGAGTAGTTACGGCAGTAATGGCCAGCGCGTACCAGTACCAAGGGATGTCTGGACCGCCGAGGGTGTTAAGAACGAACCCCTGAAGCGTTACCCCGAAGAACGATGGCGCGAAGAATCCGATGAAAATGTAGCCAAATAGGGCCAGGAAAGCGCCACCGAGGCCGGCCGGCTTGCCCAGTCCAGCTGTGACGAAGGAGTAGAAGCCGCCCGGGCCCTGGACGCTTCGGCTCATCTTGACAAATCCCACCGAGAAGATCAGGAGCATGAGCGTCACGAGCAAGTAGATGGCAGGTGCGGTTTGCCCGCTGAACATCAGCAGGACCGGGAGCGTTCCCGCCACTGTAGCCAGAGGTGAAGAGAAAGCGAGCACGTTCATCACGAGTTCGCCCACTCCCATGTTGCCGCTGAGCCGGTTCTCCCGGGTCTGAAGCGATACCTTTGGTGCCTCGAGCGTGGTGTTGTTCATGTAATCCTCATCACTGAATATTGAGTTCTGAATCACAGTATCGACCGGGCAGGAAAGGGTGTTGTGTCATGTTGGGACAGCCCGGCTATGCCCCCGCCGGGGTTCGGGTCCCCGCCTCAAGCAAGGATCGGCTGAGGGCCACCCCGTAGTCCGTCAGGCTTTCCAGATGCGCCACCGTGCCGTCCCAAGCGGACCAGTGGGCGGCCCCGTCGAGCAGCGTAAAAATGGCTTGGATTGTTTGCCGCGTGACGGCGAGCCCCATTTCTTCGGCCGCAGCGGTATACATCTCCTCGTGCAGGCTCTGCCAAAAGGCCAGCTCTTCACGCAGTTCTTGACCTAGGAACCCTGCCACCTTGTCCGAAGCAACCAGAAGATTCCAAAGATCAGCTTCGGGCGTGCTCACCTGCTGGGCGACATGGAAACGGACAAGGGCCGCCCAGTAGTCGCCCGCACACGGAGATTCTTGCACTGCATCAAGGAGGTCACGGGCGAATCCGTGGGTAAACCAAAGGAGGGACTCGGCCACGATCTGGTCCTTGCCCTTCGGAAAACTGGAATAGAGGCTTGGCGCCTTCAGGCCCAGCTCGCGGCCCAGCGTACGCATGCTCACTGAGTTGTAACCATTGGTGGCGGCCAGCCGGAGGAAGGCTACGAGGATCCGCTTCCTTGCGGGCGTCTGCGCCGCCCAGTCACGCTTGGCTAGGAATTCCCGGACAGCAGCGTTCGCCTGCTCACGCGGAGATGGACTCATTTCATCCTCAAAAGGGTCGTAACGGAATGAGTCTAACTAACAGTCGTTAGGTTGAGAAGACCTAAACCACACCGAGTCACCTTTGCCTATGAGGCAGTCGGCAAAGCACTGCGGTACCCGTCCCACTACGAGGTCATCCGTGTACCCGTCGCAGCTGGTGAGAGTCACGCCGAGGACAGAAAGGGTAAGGGAGCCCTGAGGGACCGCTTTGATCCGTCTGCCGGCGTAGGCCATTTGGTGCCAATGCCTCCCCCACGGAATCTCTATCAGGGCGGAGGCCGCGGGCGCAGCGAACGACCTGACGGTGTGCTTGGTCCTGCACAGGCGCCTGATCAAAGTTCGCGGTGGCATATCGAGAAGCAGGGAAGCCGTAGCCAGGTCCGGCCCCGCGAAACCGCCGAAGTCGACAGGCAACACGTAGGAAGTTGGCGAGGCCTCCCAGGCCCCGGACGCCGCTTGCGGCGAAACTGCCCTGACCGCGGATCCATGAATGCCCAACTCTGCCTCCTGGCGTAAAGGAAGCGGGCCGTAGCGCTTGGACACAGTGCCAGGAACAAACGCTACGGACCCGCGGCTTGAGGGGCTAGGTGCCCGGCGTTGGCCACGGCGAGGCGTCGCTGTCGCGGCCTCCTGCCATGTCCTGGAGGAGACGGTGAACGAGTTTCCCGGAGCGCTTCAGCTGAAGGTCGGTCCGTTCACCGAGATCGGTTTCATTGAAGTGTGCCGATGCCCGCAACCATTCAACATGCCGTCCCTGCGCGAGCTTCCTGTTCATCATCGAGATCAACTCTCAAAAGTAATGGGGCTAGTGGGTCACTTCCAGCATCTGTCACGGGACCCCGAGGCAACCGTGTCAGTTTGAGACACGGCTCAACCGTCTACGCTGATGCCCACAGCGAAGATAAAGACCCCGCTGGCAGCCACCAGGAAAGCAGCAGCTCCCAAGGGAACAGCGTGGACGCCACGGAAGCTGGCCGTTACCCGGGGCCCGCGGGACGGTCCGGCTAAATGCCCGCCTGCCAAACGCAACCCCGCCGCCACCAGAATGAGGAAAATGCCGAGATACGCCACCTAGTTCTCCGTCCATCGGGCACTCAGGGGATCCAAGGCAATCGCCAGATGCTTGCTGAAGCGTTCCGGATCAATTTGCGAGACCTGCATGGCACAGCTGAAACCGTCGGTGAGGACAAGCCCGTCACTGCTCTCCAGCGCCGGCGCAATGGAGTGATCGGCCACCTTCATGGACATGTCGAAGTGCTCGGCCTCAAAGCCAAAGTTTCCGGCCACTCCACAGCACGAGGACGACTCCACAATGTTGGGTACTCCCCACGCCTCCAGGACCCGTTTTTGTGCGCCCGAACCGAAGACCGCATGCTCGTGACAATGGGTTTGCAGTACAGCGGTTTTGGGGGGAACGGCGGACGGCTTCCAGCCACGTTTGATAGCCTCATCGACAGCCACGGAGAACGAGCGGATCCGGGCAGCCACGCGCGCGGCTGCTGCACCGCCCACCATCTTGGGACCTTCGTCGCGGATGGTGGCCGCGCAGCTGGGTTCCAGGACCACGATGTCGCGGTCCGTGCCGTCGTCGAGCCTGCTGATCAACTTCGCCAGCCGCCGTCGTGCTCCATCGCGCTGTCCCGTGGAGATCCAGGTCAGTCCGCAGCAGGCGTCCGGTGTGCAGCCCACAGAACTGCCCGATGCGCGCAGCACCCGGGCAGCGGCCGGAACCACTTCGGGTCGGAAGGCGCGTGTGAAGCTGTCGATGAACAGCAGCACATCGGCATTGTCCGTGAACTGTGCCTCCCTCACTCGCCGCTGTATGCGGCCCGACACCGCAAAGGCCGGGAGCCGCCGTCGTGCGCTAATGCCCAACTTTTCGCCCATCCACCGGAACGGCCGGAAGCCGGTCCCCGCGTTGGCGATAGGCGCAATGTGCGTCAAAAGTGGTAGCCACCGCGGCAGCCAACCGATCGAATAGTGCGTAAAGGGTCGGATCCTGCCGCGGTAATGCTCATCCACCAGTTCCGACTTGGCCTCTGCGATATCCACCCCAGTGGGGCAGTCGGCCGAGCAGGCCTTGCAGGACAGGCACAGATCCAGCGCCTCCCTGACCTCCGGACTGGACCAGCCTCCGTGGCTGGTGCCTTTGGTGCGGGTAAGTTCCTGGAGGACCCTGGCGCGGCCTCGCGTCGAGTCCTTCTCGTCCTTGGTGGCACGGTAGCTGGGACACATGAAGCCGCCGGTGGTTGCACGGCAGCGACCCACTCCGATGCAGGCGTGAGTATTGCCGACGAAGGGGCTCGCCACCGGCAACAGGCTGCGGCCAGCTGAAGAAGGTACGACGGCGGCACCCGGCACCTCGGCCGGCTCACCGTACGCAGGACCCGGCTGGGGCACACCCTCAAGAGCCAGCGAAGCAGCGAAGGGCTCGGGGTTCACGATTATTCCAGGGTTGAGGACTCCGGCAGGATCCCAGAGGTGTTTGAACGCCTTGAAGATGGCTAGCATCGTGGGCGAATACATCACGTCCAGCAGTTCGCTGCGTGCCCGGCCGTCGCCATGTTCCCCCGAAAGCGAGCCGCCCTGGGCCACCACGAGTGCCGCTGCTTCGCGGGTGAAGTCCTCAAAGGACTCTCGGCCAGTGTCGCTTCGGAGGTCGTAGTCCAGGCGCATATGCACGCAGCCCGCACCGAAATGCCCGTACATGAAGGCTGTGTAGCCGTACTTCTGCACCAGGGGCAGAAGTTCCGCGAGGTAGTCAGCCAGGCGCTCAGGAGCAACGGCGGAATCCTCCCAGCCGGGCCAGGTCTGGACTCCGTCGATCCTGCGCGAGGAAAGCCCGGCGCCGTCTTCGCGGACCCGCCACAGCTTGGCCCGTTCTGTCGGCTCGGTGACGATCCCGTGGTCCACAACGCGGCCATCGGCGTTGAGTTTCTCTAGCAGTTGTTCGCAGTCAGCGGCGGCTTGTTCCATGGTGTCCGCCGGGAACTCGACCATCAGGAACGCCTTGCCCTGCGGGAGTGAGTCCACGCTGGCGGCACCCCGGCGGTGGCGCATGATGTCCACAATAGAGGCGTCCAGCCCCTCAATGGCGCTGGGCTTGGCAGCGAGGATTGTCATCACGTCACGGGCCGAGTCGATAGTATTCGCGTATCCGAGACACACCAAGGCCGTGGTTCGGGGCTTCGGGACCAATCCCACTTTTGCTCGCACCACCAAGGCGCACGTGCCTTCGCTGCCTGCCAAGGCGGCCGCCACATCCAGGCCGTTCTCCGGCAGGAGGTGCCCCAGGTGGTAGCCGGAGACCTGCCGGGGAATGTTTCCCAGCTCAACCCGCAGCGGGGCCAGGCTTGTTTGGGCCAGCTCCTTCAGGCCTGCCAGCAGTTCTGCGGCCCTGGCAACGGAGTGCTGGTCCCCCGTGTCCACGGCCCGGATGAAGCCACGTCCCGCATGCAGGTGGGCACCATCGGCCGTAACCAGTTCCACTTCCTGCACATGCTGGGTCATTCGTCCGTAGGCCACCGAGTGGTTGCCGCACGCGTCGTTGCCAATGGAGCCGCCGATCGTGGCCCGCGTCATCGAAGATGGGTCCGGGGCGAAGGTCAGCTCCCCACTACTCGTTTTCTCGACGTAAGAGCGCAGTTCGCCAAGGATCACGCCGGCGTCCGACCAAATCGCCCCCTTACTCTCGTCGAACGCGTCCACGTTCGTCAAGCGGCGCGAGAGGTCGATCACCAAAGACTCACCGATGGCGTTTCCCGCCATGGACGTTCCACCGCCGCGCGGGGTGATGGGGACGCCCAGGGCGGAACATTCGCGCACCACTTTCCTGACGTCGTCGACGCTGGCCGGAAAGACGACGGCGGCAGGCCGGACACGGTAGTTGGACGCATCGTAGGAGTACTCGGAGAGCCGTCGCGGAGAGTTATCCACCTCGATGCCTTGCCCGCGCAACACGGCCAGCACCTGCCCAACTTTCGTGTCTCCATCGTCACTATGGGGCATGTTCGCCTTCTCCAATTCGTAGTGGTCCGCTGGAATTTTAGGCAGGTGGTTACCCTGCCGGAGTGTGCCAAAACAGAACGGGCACAGTGGAGGGATCCACTGTGCCCGTTACTGAGTCCGTGTCCGGAGGAGAGTTACTTCAGGAACTCAGACAGGTTGTCCTTGGTGATGAGCGTGAACGGCAGCGTGTAGCGGTTGTCCACGTTTGCGCCGTTCAGGAAGTCAGTCACTACCTCAACGGCCTTGACGCCCTGTCCCGCGGAGTCCTGGCGGACCGTTGCGGACATGGTGCCCGCCTTGATGTCCTGCAACGCGGGATCGGTACCGTCGACGCCAACCACTGCCTTGAACTCCGCGGTGCGTCCCGCATCGGCAATGGCGGAAGCCGCACCGATGGCCATTTCGTCGTTGTTGGCCACAACCGCGTCAATCTGGCCGGACGGGAAGCGCTGAAGGGTGTCCTCCATGTTGCGCTTGGCGTCATCCCGGCTGCCCTTGGCCTGGAATTCGGCCACGATCTTGAAGTTCTTATTGATGGTCTTGTCGAAGCCGGACTTGCGGCGGTCGGTCCAGGATGCACCGTAGATGCCTGCCGCGAACACGAGGTTGCCGCCGTTGGGCATCATCTTGTTGAGGTATTCGGCCTGCATCTGGCCGGCCACGGTGTCATCCACGCCGATGTAGCTCTTGTAGCCGACGTCCGATCCGTCGGCGAACTCGGTAGACAAGATGAACAGCGGAATGTTGGCCGCAATGACCCGCTTGGCCGCGTTCTGGCTCGCATCGCCGTCCAGCGGCTGCATGATGACGGCGTCCACCTGACGGGTGAGGAGGTCCTCAACCTGGTTCAGTTCACTGCCGACATCCTTCTTGGAGTCGGTGATGTTGAGCTTGACGCCCTTTTCCTCCGCCGTCTTCTTCATGGCCTCGGTCATGTGGGCCAGGTCCGGGTCTTGCAGGTCAAGGACCACAACGCCGATGTTGTAGGTCTTGGCCGCCCCTCCGCTGCTGCTTGCGTTGCTGCTGCCGGCACACCCGGTGAGGGTGAGTGCTCCTGCAGCCATCATGGCGACCGCCGCGGCGATCTTACGTCGCATACCCATGGTTGTTCCTTTCAGTGGTTTGTGTCTGTGCGTTGGGAGATTGTTGTGATGCGTTGTTTGTTGCTGGGTCAGTCGGACTTCCAGCGGTTCAGTAGGACGGCGAGGACCAGGATCACGCCCTGTACGCCTTGCTGGAAGTAGGAGGAAACGCCCATCAGGTTCATACCGTTCATCACCACGCCCAGCAGAAGCACGCCGATGACGGTTCCTCGGATGGTGCCGACGCCGCCAAAGAGGCTCGTTCCGCCAATGACGACGGCGGCAATCACCTGGAGTTCGTAGCCGGTACCTGCCACCGGCGCGGCGCCGTCCAGACGCGCTGTGAGAACGAGTCCGCCAAGGGCGGCAGTGACGCCGCCAATGAGGTAGACGGTGAACAGTACGCGGCTGGTGGAGATGCCGACTTTCTTGGCCGATTCCTCATTGCCGCCCACAGCGTAGACATGGGAGCCGAATTTGGTTCGGCTCAGCACGAACTCGCAGATGATGGCGGCCACCAGGAAGATGATCACGGGTACCGGGACGGGCCCAATGAAGCCGGATCCCAGCCACTCGGCCGGTCCGCTCAGGCCGGAGACAACCTGCCCGTCTGTGATCACCAATGCTGCTGTGCGGGCTATGGCCATGGTGGCCAAAGTGGCCAGGAAGGGAAGGATGGCTCCCCAGACAACCATTGCCGCGCTCAGGAAACCGACCAACAGCCCGACGCCAAGCCCGGCGATCAGCGGGAGCCAAAAAGCGCCCCCGCTGGCAGGAGCGAGCAGGGCGAAGGTCATGCCGGCCAGACCGACTACGGAGCCCACCGACAGGTCGATGCCTGCCGTGATCATGATGAAGGTCATTCCCAGTGCGATCAGTCCGATGATGGAGGACTGCCTGACGACGTTCACGATGTTGTTCAGGGTAAGGAAGTTCGGCGCCGCTGCTGCGAGGAAGACCAGGATCACCACGAACAGGATGATGATTCCGTAATCGCCAATGAACCGCTTGACCTTCGTTGCGGTCAGGCCTTCCTTAAGCTCGGCAGGGCCCAGCTTGGTCTTCAGATTGTCCATGGTGATGCTCATAAGTCGCTCCCGTTCGTAGTACCGCGCACGGCCAAGGCATCAACGGTTTCCATTGATGAAGTGCTTCCGATTTTGCGGCGTTCCTCAGGGATGCCGCTGCCGGTGTCCACGTAGTCGTCCAGAGTGCCGTGGGAAATCAGGTGGGCCACTTGGGCTTCGGAAACCTCGCCCACGCGGAACCGCCCCACCACTTGCCCTTGGCGCATGACGGCGAAGCGGTCTGCCACTGCGAAGGCCTCGTCGAGGCGGTGGGTGATGATGATGACCGCGATGCCCAGGTCCTTGAGGCGCTGGGTTACTTCGATGAGCTTGTCCACCTTGGCCACCGACAGGTTTGCGGTGGGCTCGTCCATGATGATCAAGCGGGCGTCGAAGGCCAGGGCCCGTCCGATTGCCACGGCCTGCCGCTGGCCACCGGAGAGTCGCTTGACCTTCAGACGCGGGTTGATGGGAATGTCCAGGCGTTCCAGCACGCGCTTGGTCTCGGATTCCATCTTCTTCCTGTCGATGATCCTCAACAGCGGACCCAGGATGTTCTTCTGGGGCTCCCGGCCCAGGAAGATATTGGTCCGGACATCGAGGTTGTCTGCCAAGGCAAAGTCTTGGTAGACCATCTCGACGCCTTGGTCGCGCGAAGCGGAAGGGGTTGGGAACTCGGTCCGCTTCCCATCCAACTCAATCGAGCCGCGGTCAGGTTGGTAAACGCCCGTCAGCACTTTCATGAGCGTTGACTTGCCGGCGGCGTTGTCTCCAAGAAGTGCGAAGGTTTCGCCGGGCATGACATCGATGCTGACTCCGCGCAAAGCGGACACCGCCCCGAATGTCTTGTGTATGTCCTTGAGGGCGACTAGCGGAGCTGTCGCCGGTGGTGCGTCGGTCATCTCATCCTCGTTTGATAGGGCCATGCAAATGAACCGGTGAAACACCTTTGACAGATGGCCCATCAAACTACGTTGTTTGACTTTGCAGACTTGGGGTATTTCCAAGGAAGCCCCGCAGCTGCGTGACCCTTGCCACACTGTTTCACTTACTTGAACTTTGGCGGACCGGAGAATGCGGCAGATGTGCCACTTTGAAACACCGCCTTGCCTTGAATTGTTGCCGTGGGAAACAATTCACTTTCCTTAAAGGGCAAAGCCCGGTTCGGGCACGGATTGTTGCGAAAGAATCCGTGCCCGAACCGGGCAATTCAGGGTCAGGCCGAGAGGTCCACTGCTATTGCTCCCCCGGTCCGGGCGGATTTCTCCGCCCCGTCAGCCAGGATCAGGGCCGCACGGCCGTCCTCGAAGCCCGGACTCCGCGAGGGAAGTCCGCGAACAGCGCGCAGGAACTCTGCGACTTCAAGCCGATACGCCTCAGCGTAGCGCTCCAGGAAAAAGTTCTGGTACGGAGCAATTCCCTCCACGGACCTTGCGCCCCAATGCCGGACCAGGCTGTCGTTCTTGTTCGCTACGTGAAGCAAGCCGTCAGATCCGAAGGCTTCCATGCGTTGGTCATAGCCGTACGCGGAATGCCGCGAGTTGAAGATGGTCACAAGTTCATCCTTGGAACCCCGCAAGGTAACCACCGCCGAATCGAAGTCGCCCGCCTGCCGGATGCCATCGCTGAAGAGGTTCGCGCCCGCGGCCGACACCTCCACGATGTCCGGGATGAAGTAGCGGGCCATGTCCAGGTCGTGGATGGTCATGTCCCGGAAGATCCCACCGGACTGCGGGAGGTAGGCCGCAGGCGGCTCCCCCGGGTCCCGGCTGGTGATGATCAGTTGCTCCAAGGCCCCGATCTCGCCAGCCCCCACACGCCGTCTGAGCTCAACGAAATGCCTGTCGAAGCGCTTGTTGAAACCCAAAGCGATGGGAACGTCGGCAGCTGCCGCCTTGGCCCGGAGAGCATCGACCCGCGCAATCTCAAGGTCGATTGGCTTCTCGCACAGAACCGGGATCCCGGCGTCGATCGACTGTTCAATGAGGTCCACGTGAGTGGCCGTCGGAGAGGCGACAATAACGGCGTCGACTTCCCCGGAAGCAAAGACCTCTTCCGGATCGTCGCTCACGCGCCCACCGTATTCGGCGGCTGTTCGCTTGGCACCCTCTATAAATGGATCGCACACCCAGGCCAACGTTGCTTCTTCCAAGGTTGCCAAACTCATGGCGTGTACTTGACCGATCCTGCCGGTCCCGAACAGGCCCACTCTGATCTGTTGCGTCATTGCAGGTCTCCAGACGTTGAGATGTCTATTGGTCGATTTTTTGCCTGCCCAAGCGTGCATAAACTTCCGGACGCCTTGAACGCAGGACGTATGCGTAGATAATTCCGCCAATAAACAGGGTGAAAGTGAAGGACATGAAAATAGCCGTCATAAGGGCGGAACCGCCGATCAGCTCCGGGTAATTCGCGATCGCCAGGTAGGTGATCAACCCGAGGAAGATCACGCTCACTATCGGTGCCACGATCGTTTTCCACACGGGCTCAGGAGCGAATCCGCGGCGGCGGACGAAGTAGACCAGGACGGCGAAGCTCGTGATAAACATCAGCAACAGGACCGAGAAAGTGCCGCTTCCACTGGCGATCGGGTAAAGGGCTTCAGGAGCAACCCCTATTACGGTAAACAGGACGGTTGCTACGGCCCACAAGATGCCCACGGCCAGCGCTGAAACGTACGGCGACTTGTGCCGGGGGTGCACCCGGCCCAAGGCCTTGGGGAGTGCCCCATCAGCGGCCAGCGAGAAACTGTAACGGGCCGCGATGTTCTGGATCGAGAGCATCGAGGCCAGAATCGACGTAATCAGGAGGACCACACCAATGTCAGCGAAGATCTTGCCCACCAGCACCGTTGCGGAGTCGTTGAACAGGTTCACGGTGTTGGCCTTGGCCGCTTCCTGGACGTTATCCGCACCCAGGAACGCCGTGTAAGCCCACGCTGCGACTGCGTAGAACAGACCGATGCCCACCACGGCCAGGTAGGTTGCCCTGGGGATGGTCCGGTCCGGGTTCTTGACCTCGTCCCGGTAGATGACAGTGGCTTCAAAACCGAAGAAGTTACCGACGGCGAAAAGCAGCGCAAGGCCCAAGCCGGCGTCGGTAATCCGCGGCATGGAGAACCCAACGCCTTGGGACACGTCGCCCGAGGCGAACGCCGCAACATCGAAGATGATGACAACCGCTGACTCAAGCAGCATGACGACAGTCAGCACTTTCGCGGAAAGGTCGATCCGGTTGTACGCCAACATAGTGGTGATGACGATGATGCCCAGCCCGTACCAATACCACGGGATTTCCGGACCGCCCATGGTATTGACCACAAAGCTCTGCAGCGTGAGGGCGAACAGGGACGGCGCGAAGAATCCGATGAAGATGTAGCCCACCAGGGCCAAGAGCGCCCCGCCAAGCCCGGCCGGCTTTCCCAGCCCTGCGGTGACGAAGGAGTAGAAGCCACCTGGCGCCTCGACGCTCCGGCTCATCTTGACGAACCCCACCGAGAAGATCAGCAGCATCAGCGTCACCAGGAGATAAATCCCCGGAGCAGTGCGGCCGCTGAAAAGTAGCATTACGGGCAAGGTGCCGGCAACGGTGGTCAGCGGGGAAGAGAACGCGAGCACGTTCATCACGAGCTCGCCCACCCCCATATTTCCGCTGAGCTTGTTTTCCTGGGTCTGGGTAGGCGTTATTGGCTTGCCTTTTATTGAGCTAGACATGTAATCCTCGTCACGAAATTTAAAGTGCTGAATCACACTATCGACGCGGATTGTGGGAGTACTGTACCAGCTTGAGACAGCCCTTTTGGAGCAGTCCCGCCGAGCTTTTTCAGGTCCACGACGTCGCCCAGCGGCTGCCCTGTCTTCCACTGCTGCAGGTTCTTTGCAAAGCAGTCCACCACACGTCCGCGCCACCCGATCAGGTCACCGGAGGCATGGGGCGAAACCAGGATGTTGCTGCGGCTCCACAGCGGATTTTCGGCCGCCAAGGGTTCGTTCTCGAAAACGTCCAAGGCTGCCGCACCCAAGTGACCTGCGTCGATCGCATCGAGGAGGTCCTGCTCCACCACCACGGCCCCGCGGCCTACGTTGACCAACCGGGCACCGGCACGCATCTTATCGAACCGGGCGGCGTTGAACAGGCCGCGGGTCTCCTCCGTGAGGGGAACAGTCAGCACCACGTCCTGGGCCTTTCCAAGGAGCGCATCCAGCTCGTCGAAGGAGGCAATGGCGCCCAACTGCTTGTCCTCGCGGGCGGTCCGGCCCACCACCGACACCTCCATGCCCGCCGCGCGCAACAGCAATACAGTTTCGCGTCCCACCGGTCCCGGGCCGACCACCAGCACGTTGCGGCCCAGCAAGGGCTCGGTTTCCCGGTGCTGCCATGTCCGCGCCTGCTGCAGCTCGATGGTTCGCCGCAGATCCTTGGTGAACATCAACAGCACGCCAAGGACCCATTCCGCGATGGGCCTCTCGCACACGCCCCGTGAGTTGCTGACAACAATGTCGCTGTTGATGATCTCCTCGGTCATGAGGCTGTCGACGCCGATGCTGGAGGTGTGGATCCACCGCAACTGTCCCGGGCCAACGTCGCGCAGGAGCTTTGTCCGGAAATCGTTGAGGAACAGGATCTCCGTTCCCGGCAGCGCCGCCCGGAACTCGTCCGCCGTCCGGACCACCACCACCTCCGCTTCGTCCTTCAGACGTTCCACGGGTGGCACCGGCCGGCCCTCCTGGACGATGACAATCACTTTAGGTCGTGACATATTTTCTCCTTTTAAGGGGCGCTTCCGCAGGAGCGCCCCTAAAACTCGTGCTTAGTATCGGCGGCGGCCTACCAGCCGCCCTGCCAACCGCTCATCAGTCCGTACGGCAGCCGTTGCGGCTCTTCATCCGGCAAACCCTTGAGGAAGTCGAAGTCGCAGCCCTCATGTGCCTGGTTCACGTGGTCGATGAACAAGCGTCCGTAGCCGCGCCGGTATTTTGGCGCGGGGAGCTTGAGCTCGGCCAATCGGGCCTCGATCTCTTCGGCAGGGACGTCCAGGTCGAGGCGCTGATTTTCGACGTCCAGCACGATCGGATCGCCGTCGCGGACAATGGCCAGCGGACCGCCCACAGCAGCCTCCGGCGAAACATGCAGGACCGTGGTGCCGAAGGCCGTGCCACTCATTCGCGCATCGGAGATCCGGACAATGTCCCGGATGCCCCGGCGCAGCAGCCTCTCCGGAATGGGAAGCATGCCCCACTCGGGCATACCGGGAGCTCCTACGGGGCCGCTGTTGCGCAAGACCAGTACGGAGTCTTCCGTGATATCCAGATCTGGATCATCAATCCTGCGGCCGAGGTCGTAAATGTCCTCGAACACCACCGCCGACCCCTTGTGCTGCAGCAGGTCCTTGGAGGCTGCGCTTCTCTTGATCACGGCACCATTGGGTGCCAAGGAGCCACGGACGACGGCGATGCCACCTGAAGCGTCGAAGGGTTCTTGGAGGGTGCTGACTACGACACCGTCCGGCTCCGGTGCCGTCTTGTAGCCATCTTCAAGGGACTCACCCGTGACGGTGATGGCGTCCTTGTTCAGGAGTGGCGCCAGCTCCTTGAGTACCGTGGAGATGCCACCTACCTGGAACAGCTGCTGCACCAAGTATTCACCCGATGGGCGGACATTGACGATGCGAGGCGTGCGCTGCGAGATTTCGTGGAAGCGATCCAACGGCAGCTCGTAACCAACGCGCCTCGCTAGCGCCAGGAGATGCACGACGGCATTGGTGGAGCCACCTACAGCCATCAAGAGCGTGATGGCGTTATCAAAGGCTTCTTTGGTCAAGATTTCGCTGGGTTTCGGCCCCTGGGTCAGGGCCATTTCCACTGCCCTGCGTCCTGTGGCTTCGGCTGCTTGGGCGCGGCGCGCGTCCACTGCAGGGATTGAGGCAGTACCCGGCAGGCACATGCCCAGGGCTTCGACGAGGGATGTCATGGTGGAGGCAGTGCCCATCTCACTGCAGTGTCCGGCAGATGGTTTCGCTGCGGATTCAAGCTCGTCGAAGTCCGCCTCGGTGATCTTTCCTGCACGCAACTCATCTGCGTACTTCCAGGTGTCAGTGCCAACCCCGAGCTGTTTCCCCCGGAAGTGGGCGGGCTCCTGGGGGCCTCCCGTCAGCATGATGGTGGGAACATCCGCACTGGCGGCACCCATGAGCTGTGCTGGGACGGTTTTGTCACAGCCGCCCAGAAGCACGATGGCATCCAGCGGGTAGGCGCGGATGGACTCTTCAACGTCCATGGCCATCAGGTTCCGGAACTGCATGGCCGAAGGCTTCATCAAGCTCTCACCCAGGGAGATCGTCGGGAACTCCAGCGGCAGCCCGCCAGCCATGAGGACCCCGCGCTTCACGGCGTCGGCCAACAGTTTGAAGTGGATGTTGCAGTTGACCAGTTCCGACCAGGAGTTTGCTATGCCAATGACTGGCTTGTCTTTGAGGGCGAAGCGTGAGAAGCCTTCAGCCTGGATGGCGGTGCGGTGTACGAATCCGGTGAGGTCGTGTGGCGCGAACCATCGTGCGCTGCGGAGGTCGTTGTAGTTCGACTCGGACATATCTTTCAAGGCTCCTTGGCTTGTTTGTCTCTATGAGGTCTTGGGTGTGGCAGTTACGCGGCGGATGTGCCGCCGTCGAACGCCATGCTGGTGCCGGTGGCGAAGGTGCCGTCAACGGCCAGGAAATAGATGGCTGCTGCCACCTCCTCGGGATCAGCGAACCGGCGCAGCGGCACAGTGCTTTGCTTCTGTTGCAGAGCCAGGACGGGATCCGGCTCGGCGTCCAGGCCCGAGCGCAGCATGGGCGTATCAATCGGACCGGGGCAGACGGCATTGACGCGGACATGGGGCGCCAGCTCCACGGCAAGCGCCTTGGTAAGCCCCACGACGCCTGCCTTCGCTGCGCAGTAATGGGCCAGCCCGGCGACTCCCATGGTTGCGAGGTCCGAGGCAACATTGACGATCGCTCCTCCCCCGGCTCTGCGCATGTGGAGGCCCGCTTCCCGGGCAACGTAGAACGTGCCGGAGAGGTTGGTGTCCAGCACTTCGCGCCAGCGGTGCTCGTCCAGGTCCTCCAGGGGCGCGTAACCGGCAACCCCGGCAGCGTTGACCGCCACGTCGAGCCCACCGAGGGAGTGGATGGCGCCCCGGACGCCATTCCGGACTGAGTCGGCGTCAGCGACGTCGGTGACCACCTGGTGTGCGCCGCCGTCGATCTCTCCTGCAACCCGTTGCAGCTCTCCGGCGCGCCGCCCCATGAGGGCCACCCGCGCACCCCGCGCCGCGAAGAGTTTTGCGGTCGCTTCTCCGACGCCGGACGTTGCGCCCGTGACGAGCACCCGCAAAGGTTCGTTACGGGTTTGTTGACTGCGGTCCATCATCGTCGACGGGCTCCTCTTGGTTGGCGTTGCTGGACTAGTACGTTCCACTCAAACAGCCGGACGCCAGCTCCGGATGTCTCAGATTGAGACACAGCGCACACACCTTGCCTCCATAGGCTGATGCGCAGATGCCGCCTATCTCTGCGGCACAGCACCGCCGGAGAGCGGCACAGACTAAGGAGTCCACTTTGGAAGACCAGAAACGCATTGGCGTTGGCCTCATATCGGTGGGGTGGATGGGGCGACTGCATTCCCGCGCCTACCTCGCCACCAAGCAGTTCTTCCCTGAACTGCCGCGCCACCCCGAGCTTGTGATCGCGGCAGACCCCGACGACGCCGGCCGCCACCACGCCGAGGACGCGCTCGGTTACAGGGAAACCGCCACCGACTACCGCAAGGTGCTCGAGAACCCGGACGTTGATGTCGTCTCGATCTGTTCCCCGAACTTCCTCCACCACGAAATTGCGTTGGCTACCATCGAGGCCGGAAAACACTTTTGGATCGAGAAGCCCATGGGCCGCAGTGCCCAGGAATCCCGCGAGATTGCCCAAGGTGCCGAGGCTGCAGGACTCATCACGTCCGTGGGGTTCAACTACCGGCATGCACCGGCCGTAGCTGAAGCCAGACGGCTCATCCGCTCCGGCGCACTGGGCAAGGTGACCAACGTGCAGATCCGCCTGCTGACCGGCTACGCCTCCGACCCGACGCAGGTCTTCACGTGGCGCTACGAGCAGGCTCGGGCGGGCTCCGGTGTCCTGGGTGATGTGCTGAGTCACGGTTTTGACCTTGCACAGTTCCTCGTTGGGCGCATCACTTCGCTCAATGCCGTCACGGAAACCTTCATCAAGGACCGCCCGCTGCCGGCCGGCAACTCCTCCAACTCCTTCGACATGGGCCAGGCCTCGGATGTCACCCGTGAGGTGGAAAACGAGGACTACACCGCCATGCTGGCCCGCTTCGAAGGCGGCGCGATCGGCATGTTCGAATCCACCCGCGTTGCCATTGGTCCGCACGCCGAATACATCGTCGAGGTGTACGGCACGGAAGGCTCCCTGCGCTGGAACTTCGAACGGATGAACCAACTTGAACTCGCTACGGACCGCAGCGGCTACCGGACCATCATGACCCCTCCGGCCTACGGCGAGTTCGGGCGCTTCCAGCCGGGCCCCGGCCCGGGCATCGGCTTCAACGACCTCAAGACCATCGAAGCCGCGCTCTTCCTGCGTTCCGTGGCTGAGGGCAAGCAGCTTGGACCCTCGGTGGCCGATGGTTGGTCGGCCTCGGAGCTGGTGGATGCCTCGCTGCGCAGCGCCGGTTCCGGCGACTGGGTGGAGATTCCGGAAGTCTCCGGAAAGACGACGTACGGGGCCTAAGCCCTTTGGACACAGAAGGAGGCCGGATCGCGATGATCCGGCCTCCCTTTTGGTGCGCTGATTTTGCTGCGCTGAAGCTACTTGGCGAAGCGGAACAGCTTCTTGTTGGCGAATTCCAGCATGCCCACCTTGCCGAGTTCGCGGCCGTACCCGGACTTCTTGACGCCGCCGAACGGCACGTCCGCACCGCTGAGGTCGTAGGCACCCACGAAGACCATACCGACGTCGAGCTGGTTGCCGACGCGCTCGGCGCGCTCCATGTCGTCGCAAATCACCACGGAGCCCAGGCCGTACGGCGAGGAGTTGGCCAGTTTGATCGCTTCCTCGTCGCTGCCGACCCTGTACAACTGGGCCACGGGGCCAAAGAGCTCCTCGCTGTAGACATCCATGGACGGGGTGATGTTGGTGATCACCGTCGGCGTGAAGACGTTGCCCTTGGGCTCATTGTTGCCCACCAGGATCTCGGCGCCCTGGTCCAAGGCGCCCTGCACCTGCGAGGCCAGGAATTTGGTGGCCGAATCGGAAGACATCGGCCCGAAATCGCCGTTCTCGTAGGACTGTCCGGCGATGGCGGCCTTGAACTTCTCCGAGAACTCGTCGAAGTACTTGTCCATCACCACGATCCTCTTGGAACCGTTGCACGACTGGCCCGTGTTGCCCATGCGGCCCATTACGGCCTTCTTCACCGCAAGGTCCACGTCGTCCGTGTCCAGAACAAGGAACACATCGGCGCCGCCAAGCTCCAGTACGCACTTCTTCAGCGCGCGCCCCGCCTGCTCAGCCACGATCGCTCCCACCTGCTCCGAACCGGTAAGTGAGACACCCTGCACACGGTCGTCGGCAATGATCTCCGAGATCTGCTGATGGGTGGCGAACAGGTTGACGTAGGCGCCCTCCGGGAAGCATGCGTCGCGGAAGAGTTCCTCCAGCGCCAACGCCGATTCGGGGCACTGGCTGGCGTGGCGGACGATAACAGTGTTGCCCAGAATGATATTCGGAATCGCGAACCGTGCCACCTGGTAGTAGGGGTAGTTCCACGGCATGATGCCCAGGATCACGCCAAGGCCCTGGTACCGGAAGAAGCTCCGGAGCCCGTCGGCTACTTCGAGTTGCTCATCGGCCAGCCATTCCTCGGCATGCTCGGCGAAAGCAGCTGCGATGGACCCGGAGAACTCGGCCTCGCCCACGGCCTGCTGCAGCGGCTTGCCCATTTCACGGTTGATGATGGCGGCCAGCTTGTCCTTGCGCTCGACAAACAGGTCCGCAAGACGCTTGGCCAAGGCCGCGCGCTCGGCCACCGTGGTGGTGCGGGACCATTCCTGGTAGGTCTGCTGGGCGGCGCTGAGCCCGGCTTCCACCTCTGCGTCAGTGGCGGCGGGGTACTCAGCATGGATGGTTCCGGTGGCCGGATCAGTAACGGCAAATGCGCTCATAATGAATGCTCCTTTGTTACGAAAATCAGAAAGAACGGGCAAGCCCGTAAGACGACGGGCGGGACCGCTGCGTAGCGATCCCGCCCGGTGCGCTTAGCGCGTTTCAGGTGCGGTGGTGGCAGCGTAGAAGCGCTGGCGCTCACGGCCCTTGAGGTGCTTGGCAGCACCCTCCAGGGTGGCGGGTCGCTCCGAAGTCATCGGAGCTCCAACGTCCCAGAAGGCGCCATTGCCGGAAAGGTAGCGCCACGGCTCAACACGGGCCACGATCACGGCGGGGCCCTCGGCTTCCTGCGCTTCGGTGAGGGCGGCCGAGAACTCTTCGATCGTCGTCGTGGACCAGGCAGCACAGCCCATGCTGGCTGCGTTGGCTGCGATGTCGAAGTCGAGGATCGCCCCGTCCAGTCGACCTGACTCTTTGCTGCGTTCCCGGTACTGGGTGCCGAATTCGCGGCCCGGACCACCCTTAGCAACCTGGAGGGGCCAGATGCACTGGTGTCCGCGGTTGTCGATCACGATCGTGATGATCTTCTTGCGTTCCTGGACAGCCGTGACCAATTCCGTGGGCTGCATGAAGTAGGTACCGTCACCGATCAGGACGTACACCTCGCCCGGCGCTTCGGGACGGGCCAAACGGTAGCCGAGGCCGGCCGGGATCTCATGGCCCATGCAGGAGTTGGCGTATTCGAAGTGAATTTCGGTGCCGTTGGAGGGATCCCACGCTTTATGGATGCCTTCAACCACGCCGCCGGATCCCAAAATCAGGGCATCGTCGCTGGTGGTGCACTTGTTGAGTACGTCAATCACCTGGGCCTGGCTCATCAGTTCGCCGGCGAAATCCTGAAGGTCGTGCTTGCGCACCTCCTGCGTGGCCTTGCGGGCATCTGCGATGTCGCTGCGGAACTCGTCCGACGTCGAGTATCCGACGGTGGCGAGGCGCTCCCGCAGGGCGGCCAGGTTCAGCTTGGCATCCCCGATCACGGGGAACGAGCCCATCTTGTGGGCGTCGAACGAACCCACGTTGAGGTTCACGAACTTTACGTCCGGGTTTTGGAAGAGCGAGTGGGAAGCGGTGATGAAGTCCTGCAGGCGTGAACCCACTGTCACCACCACATCAGCACCATCTGCGATCTCGTTGGCGCCCACGGTTCCGGTCACACCCAGCGCACCGAGGTTGAGATCGGTGATGGGTCCGCTGCCCTTGCCTGCGTAGGTCTCTGACACCGGGATGCCGAATTCCGCGCTGAAGCGTGCCAGTTCGTCTTGTGCCTTGGAGTAGCGGACACCGCCACCGGAGATCAGCAGCGGACGCTTGGCGTTGCGGATGATTTCGACGGCGTCGCGCAGCTCGTCTTCAACGGCCGGGCGACGGCGGATGTGCCAGACGCGCGGGGTGAAAAAGGACTCCGGGAAGTCGAACTCGGCACCTTGGATGTCTTGCGGAAGGCAAACCACCACGGCACCGGTTTCCACCGGGTCGGTGAGGACGCGCATGGCCTCCGGGAGCGTTGACAGCAACTGTGCAGGGTGGGTGATCCGGTCGAAGTATCGGCTGACGGGACGGAAGCAGTCGTTGGCGGAAACATCTCGCTCAACGGGGTGCTCGATCTGCTGCAGCACCGGGTCGCCGAACCGGTTGTTGATGATGTCCGCGGGGAACAGCAACACAGGGAGGCGGTTGGTGGTGGCCGTGGCGGCACCGGAGACCATATTGGTGGATCCTGGGCCTGCTGAAGCGGTGCAGGCCAGAGTGGCAGCACGGTTGGAAGCCTTCGCGAAACCAATGGCCGCATGGACCATGGATTGCTCGTTCTTGCCCTGGTAATGCGGGAAGTCCACGCCGTATTCGTCGATGCCCTGGGCCAGGCCAACGGAGTTGCCGTGCCCGAAGATGCCGTACATACCGGCGATCAGACGCCGTTTTTCACCATCGAGTTCGCTGTACTGGACCTGCAAATACTCAACGATGGCTTGTGCGACAGTGCGGCGGCGGACGGCCTTTTTATCGGCTGCGATATTGACCTCGGTGCCGATATCAGCAGCGGCTGTGCTAGTCATGGGTTCTCCTAAATTCGTAGGTGCGTCGGCATTTGCAAACCGATTCGCCCGAACATCAGGTTTTCACCATGGGGAAGCAAAGTTGTGTCCCAGTTTGGGACGCAGCACCCATGTTCCCGGACACGAAAACAACAGCAGCCGACGGCGGTACGTGCGTACCGCCGTCGGCTGCTGTTTGTTTTCGGTTGTCTTAGTCGAAGCGGTAAGGCTCCTGCGGTCCCACGGAGGGCAGCGGCCGGGGCCGCTCGCAGGTACTTTTGATCGCGATGTGCTTGCCCTGCTCAGAGGACGCCTCGAAGGCGAGGAGGACTTCCAGGACGTGGTAGGCGAAGTCGCCGCCGGTCCGGGGTTCCACGCCGTTGCGGATGGCGTAACCGAATTCGGCCAGGCCGATGCCACGGTAGGCGTCGTCCCGGTGGGTGATGGGTGTTTCGCGCCAATCTCCGCCACCGGGAGGGGTCATGTCCAGTGCAAGGTCGCCAGGCTCGCCGCGGCGCAGCACGGGAGCGCCGGAGAAGTGGTCCGGGTTCGGGGCGGCCAGCGAACCGCCCGTGCCGTAGATTTCCAGGTGCGGCAGGTTGTGGTTCCAGATGTCCCAGCTGACGATCACCGTAGCTGTGGCGCTGGACTCGAAGTCGAGGGTGCCCGTGACGTGCGTAGGGGTCTGGATCTGGATGACTTCGCCCTCCTTGCCGGGGCGGGGACGGGTCTCGGACGAACGCGGCGTGGTTGCTGAGACGCGGGAAACGGGGCCGAAGAAGTTCACCAGGTTGGTGATCAGGTACGGTCCGATGTCCAGCATGGGGCCAGCTCCGGGGCTGTAGAACGGGTCCACGTTCGGGTGCCAGTGCTCATAACCGCGGCACGCGAAGGACGCGAAAGCTGCAACAGGCTCACCGATCCAGCCGTCGTCGATGAGCTTGCGGCTGGTCTGCATGCCGGAACCCAGGAAGGTGGTGGGAGCGGAGCCAACCTTGACGCCGGCTTCCCGTGCCGCGTCCAGGATCTGCTTCGCTTCCTCAAGGGACGTGGCGAAGGGCTTCTCGGAAAGGACATGCTTGCCGGCCGCGATCGCCTGGAGGGTGACCGGTGCATGGAGCTTGGGCGGCGTGAGGTTGAGGACCAACTCCACGTCTTCATCTGCGAGCAACTCGTCCGGGGTGAGGGCCTTGGGAACGTCGTACTCGGCAGCACGCTTCCGGACTGCCTCGGGGTTCACATCCGCGAGCGCAACGATGTTGACGTCGGGGTGGACGCCGATCTTGTCCAGGTATTGGTTAAGTACATTTCCGACGCCGATGATGCCGACTCGAATGGGTTCCATGTGAATCTCCGTAAATGTTTGTTGGAACATCCCGAGGCGAGGAATATACCCCGCCTCGGGATGGGTTGCGATAGCTGTCGGCTAGCCGGCCAGGCGTTCCTGACGGGCCTTCGCTGTGGCTGCCTCGTCAACTGCGCCGTCGGTGATGACCACGCCGTAATCGGCAGCTGCTGCCTCGGCAGTGACGCGGGATTCCCGGTAGTCGTCGAGGACTGCGAGGACGTCACGCTCCAGCGGATCGCCGTAGCCGCCACCGCCGGGGGTGATGGATACGACCTTCTCGCCCGACTGCAGGTCGTAGCGGCCTACTACCGGGATCTCGCGCCGTTCGCCGGTCTTGAGGTCCTCTACCCAGGCGGACGGTTCTGCCCCGTCGTGGCCACCACGGACACCTTTGGGCGGGTTGATCTTGCCTTCGATGCCGTAGGTGAGGGTGACGCTCTCCCCACGGGGTTCCATGGTGACGCGGGTTGCGAGTCCGCCGCGCTGGCGGCCGGCTCCGCCGGTGTCTGCTACCAGGGTGCGTTCGTGAACCAGGATCGGGTAGCGCTGCTCGTCCACTTCCACGCTGTCGTGGTACAGCAGGGCGCCGCACACTGGACGCTGGTAGGTGGGCCATCCGTCGACGAACGGGGTAGCCGGCCCGCCGACACCGCCTACCAGGATCTGGTTTACATAGGCGTTGCCGTTGCGTTCGTCCGTGCCGGAGATGACCGACTTGGCGGGTGCCTGGCCGGCCGCACCCTCGGCGGTGCCGTATCCGTCGTCGATCTGGGAGAACGCGGCCTGGACGATGTTCACTACGCGGTCGGCGAGGTTGGTGGTGCCCGAGGAGCAGGAGTACGGGTGCTTCGGAACACCGACGGCGCAGCCGTCACGCAGCAGCACTTCCACCCGGCGGAAGGTTCCAGCGTTGCTCGGCAGGTTCTCCGGAATGCCGGAAAGGATGCCGGCCAATGCGGCGCCGGTGGCCGTTGCCTTGGTGAGGTTTAAGCCGTTGGGAAGGTTGTCCGGGTTGTCGCGCAGGTCGATCACAATCTTGCCCTGCTTGGGCTTCACCTCGAGGGTCGCCTGCAGCTGCACGCCGTCCGGTCCGGTGCCGGGGAAGGGATCGTGGGCAGAGGTGCCGTGGAGGACGTACTCGGGCAGCTTCTCGATTGCGCCGGCGGTCAGTCGCTCGGAGTAGTCGAACCAGGCGTCCACAAAGTCCACCAGGTCATCGACTCCGAACTTTTCTGCGAGCTCGTGGATGCGGCGCTCGGCGATACGGGAAGCACCCACGGATGCGAGGTAGTCGCCGTACCACTGGTCGGGCACACGGATGCGGGACCTGCACATGCGGATGATGTCGTCGATGTCTGTGTAGTCGCGCTGGATCCGGACGCAGGGGAAGATCAGCGCGCCTTCCTCATAGACATCCCGCGCTGTTGCGAAGAACGTGGTGGGAAGCGAGTTGCCGCAGTCGGCCTGGTGGGCCTTCGTCACGGCGGTGAAGAGGTGGCGTCCTTGGATGAAGATGGGCACCAGGATCACGTGGTCTGCAGCGTGCGAGTTACCCATGTAGGGATCGTTGTGCAGGAACGCGTCGCCTTCCCGGATGTCCTTGTGCAGTTCCACCATGTCTTCGCCCAGCGGACCGGCACCGAAGACGTGCACGGGGACTCCTTCGGCCGCGGCGAGCAGTTGGTTGTCTGCAGTCAGTACGGCGCAGGAGAAGTCGCGGGCGGTGTTGATGACTGATGAGCGGGCGGAGCGGAGCAGGCCGTTGGTCATTTCGCGGACGATGCCGTCGAATGCGTTGGCAAGGACCGAGAGCTTTACGGGATCGAATTCGCGGGTCACGGTTACGCCTCCTTACGGGTGAGGTAGATGTTGGATCGTTCATCGAGCGTGGCGTCCCACTCCGGCGGCACGACGATGGTGGTGGTTGGCTGGTCGATGACGGCAGGCCCGATGATCTTGTCGCGGGGGGCGAGCGTCACGCCGCGGTAGCGCTGGGTGCTGAAAGGTTCGCCGCCAAACACGATGTCGTCGGTGCGGTGGATTTCCGCCGTTCGGCTGAGTTCGCTTTCAGACTTGGCGTTCTCCGGACGCGGGATCTCCACGCGGACGCCCCAGGTGATAATCTCCACGCGGCTGTCGGGGTCGTGGGTGCCGTTGCGGCGGTCGTGCTCTTCGTGGAAGGCGCGCTCGATGATGCCTGCCGCATCGCCGGAGGTGTCCGGGGCGGCGTCGAGGTAGACGCGGAGGTCCCAGGCCTGGCCGGGGTACCGGGCATCCACGAAGTAGGTGACCTTGGGTGCCTCGCCCACGCCATCGAAGCGCTTCACGAAGGCCTCAGCCTTGGCTGTCAGATCCTCCACAGCGCGGGAGGCCGAACCGGCGTCGAAACTGCGGGTGTCGTTGTGCAGCGGGGAGAGGAACTCTGTGGCGATCGGGGCGCGGTGGGCGCCGTAGGCGGCCAGGACGCCGGCGGTCGCCGGGACAAGGACGGTGTCGGCTTCCAGAAGCCTGCCGATGATCGCTGCGACCATGGCACCTGCGCCACCGCCGGCAACAATGAGCGCGCCCCGGGGATCAACGCCCTGTTCGAGGGCAGACTGTCGGATGGCGGTGGCCATGTGGTTGGCGGAGACATCCAGGATGGCCTGGGCGGCCTGGAGGGTGTCCATCTTCAACGGCCCGGCGATGCGGGTGTCAATGGCCTTGATGGCAGCCTCGCGGTTCAGGGTGAAGCCACCTTCGAAGCCCTCTGTGTCGAGGTAGCCGAGCGCCACGCAAGCGTCCGTGACGGTTGGTTCTTCGCCGCCGCGGCCGTAGGCTGCCGGACCGGGGGTGCTGCGCGCACTCTGCGGGCCCACGCGAAGCAGCCCGCCGCCGTCGATCCAGGCGATGCTCCCGCCGCCGGCGCCAATGCTCGACACCGCTACGGAGGACAGGCCGGTGAGGTGACCGACGAACGGCTCCCCCAGCCACGCTTCACGGGTGTGACGGACCACGCCGTTCTCCACCAAGGACACATCGAAGGTGGTGCCGCCCATGTCGCAGACCACCACGGTGTCGTGGTCTGGAGCAGCTGCCGCACCCACCAGCGGTGCCATGGACGGGCCGGAGTTCAGAAGCAGGACGGGACGGTCAAGGACATCGGCGACGTCGAGGACGGCACCTTCTGAGGTGACCACCAGCAGGTCCCCGGCGAAGCCGTATTCCTGGAGGTCGGAGCGGAGCTTGCCCAGGTGGTCGGCCATCAACGGCTTCAGGGAAGCGTCGATCGAGGCTGCCGAGGAGCGTCGGTATTCGCGGATGGTGGGATTTGCCGCGTTGGAGAGCGTGTACGGAACGCCGGGAAGAATTTCCTGGATCAGCTCGGCAACGCGCTTCTCGTGGAGGTCGTTGATGATGGACCACAGGAAGGAAACGGCTACGGCTTCAATGCCCTGTTCCCTGAAGGATCCGAGGACTTCGCGGACCTGTTCTTCGTCCAGTGCCACCAGGACTTCGCCCTCGGCAGAGATGCGCTCGGTGATTTCGAAGGTTAGCTGGCGGGGAATGTACGGCGGCGGGTAGGCAGCCTTGGAATCGAAGGCGTCACGGCGACCACCTTCGCGCAGCAGCAGGGTGTCGGCAAAACCGTCCGTGGTCAGCAGCGCAGTCTTGGCGACCTTACCGGTGAGCACTGCATTGGTGGCGTGGGTGGTGCCGTAGACAATGACGTCTGCGTTGCGCAGAACATCGTCACCGCTCCAGCCAACGGACTCGGCTGCACGGCGGACGGACGCTTCGAAGCCGGTGAACACGCGGTCGTAGGTGGTCAGCGCCTTGCCCACCGCCATGTCACCGCTGTTGGAACCGACCACGACGTCGGTAAAGGTACCGCCGGTGTCGACGGCGATGCGGTACCTGGCCTCACTTGCTTGTGTTTGTACATCACTCATGGTCTTCATTACTTTCGTAGAGCTTGCAGGGGGTTAGAGCTGGGGCTTGCCCACGGTGTTGCGGAGCAGCCCCACCTTGTCGATCTCGATTTCCACCGTGTCTCCCGGTTCCAGCCAGACAGGTGGATTCCGCTTGGCACCAATGCCCTGCGGGGTCCCTGTGGCAATGACGTCGCCCGGTTCCAGGGTGAGGAAGCTTGAGAGGTAGGAGACGATCCGCGCGATCGGGAAGATCTGGTGGCTCGTGTTGGAGCGCTGCACTTCGATGCCGTTCACGCGGGTTGCGAGGTCCAGGTTTTGGGGATCGCCCACTTCGTCCAGGGTGACCATGGCCGGACCCCACGGGCTTGAGCCGTCTACGGCCTTGCCTGCCAGCCACTGGGTCCCGCGGTACTGCAAGTCGCGAGCGGTGACATCGTTCAGCGGGGCAAGCGCTGCAACATAGTTCAGCGCTTCTTCTTCGGTGACCCCGCTGGCCGTGCGCCCGATGACTACTGCCAACTCGCCTTCGAAGTCGAGGTTCTCGCTGATCTTCGCACCGCCGATCTCGTCCTCGGGTCCAACCATGGTGGAGGCGAACTTGGCGAAAACGTCCGGGTACTCCGGGAACGCGCGGCCGGTCTCGGCAACGTGGTCCTTGTAGTTCAGTCCTATGCACAGCACCTTGGAAGGATTGGGTACAGGTGCGGTCAAACGGATATCGGCCCGGGTACCCACATGGGCTTCGGGGTCCCGACCAGCCAATGCGCTGACCTCGGCCGAAATGGCCTCAAGCCTGTCACCGTAGAATTCCAGGAATTCCCGGACGGACGTCGTGGCTCCGTGCACCGCCTGGCGGGAACCCTGCAGCAGCAGCTCCAGGTCATAGACGGTGTCATCGATCAGGACGCCGCCGCGAACGCCGGACTCGTGTTCGTAGGAAACAATCTTCATGGCTACTTTGCGCCTTCCGTGGTGGGAGCCCCTGCGGCGACTGCCAGGACAGCGTCGGCCAGGCGGTCCGTAATGTCAGCGACAACCTTTTCGTCCATGGGCGTGGACAGCGACAACAGGTTGGCCGGGGAGCCCAGCAGGCCGCGCTCGTAAGAGGCCCACCACAGCTTGTGCTGGGTGTGTTCGTCCACCTTCTCTGCACCGGCCGGAACCGCGCGGAGGAGTGAGCCGCGGCCGCGGATCTCCCAGCCGGCTTCGGCAACACTGGCGTTGACCGTGTCGCGAGCGGTGTCGCCCAACTGGTTCAGGCGCTTGACCTCATCTTCCGTGTAAAGGCGCAGGGCGACGGAACCCGCTGCCATGCTCACTGGGTTGCCGGAGAAGGTGCCACCGTGAGGCAGGCTGCCAGGGAGCGTCGGGTCCACTTCGGCCATCAGCTCGGCCGTGCCGCAGACAGCTCCAACGGGGAATCCGCCGCCGATGAGCTTGCCCGTGGTCAGCAGGTCCGGGGTAACCCCGTATTCGCCGCTGAAGCCGCTGTAGCCAAGGCGGAGGCTGATGACCTCATCAATGATCAGGACAATGCCGTAACGGGTGGCCAGCTCCCGGGCAGTCCGGACGAAGTCCTCGTTGATGGTAAGGAGGCCGGCACGGTTGGGCAGCAGGTCCAGGATGATGGCAGCGTAGGCGTCCGGAGCGGCCTCGACCGCTTGGCGAAGGAATTCGACGTCGTTCAGCGGAACCGCTGTGACGTCGTCGATCACGCCGCGGGTGACGCCGCGCTGGTAGGACGGTCCACCGGGAACCAGGGCAACCTCGGACGTTCCGTGGTATCCGCCCTTGGTGACGATAACGCGCTCTCGGCCAGTGCTGGCACGGGCGATGCGGATCGCGGACATGACGGCTTCGGTGCCGGAGTTTGCGAAACGGACCTGGTCCAATTCGGGAAGGCGGCCGAGCAGGAGTTCGGCGAGTTCCCATTCGTAGAGGTTCGGGATACCCCAGCTTGCACCAGTGGTGAGGGCCTTGGTTGCAGCTTCGGTGATTTCCGGGTGGGCATTGCCGTGGATCAGGGACGTGAAGTTGTTGTTCGCGTCGATCAGTTCACGGCCGCGGTCATCCCACACCCGGTAGCCCTCGCCCTTGATGGCGTAAGGGCTTGGTGCGCCGGTGTAGTAGGTTGACCGGCCGTAGCCGCCAGGCAGCAGCGGGAAGCCGCGCGGCCCACGGCGCAGATGCGGATCCTCTGCAGGGTTCTGCAACGCAGCGAGGTCTTCCAAATGATTGGTGGTAGCCAAGTCGGGTTTCTCCAGTCTTTTCAGTTCACGAGTCGTTTCAGTTCACGAGTCGTTTCAGTTCACGAGGTCGATGAGCGGCTGGCCGGTCAGCGCGAGGCGTACGCGCTCCACGGCACCGTCCTGTAGGGCACCTGTCGACCGGTTGGAACGCCACGCGATGTGCGGCGTGAGGATGGCGTTTGGCGCCGTCCGCAGGGGGTGTTCCGCACCGAGCGGCTCCTGGGCGAAGGTGTCGATGCCGGCGCCTGAGATGTGCCCGGAGGCCAATGCTTCGGCGAGCGCGGTTTCATCGATGAGTCCGCCGCGGGACACGTTGACGATCACTGTGCCTCGACGCATTTTGGCGAGGACGTCGGTGGAGATGAGGTTCGTCGTCTCGTCGTTCAGCGGCAGGTGGAGGGAGACGACGTCGGAATTTTCCAGGATGTCTTGAAGCCCCGTCATCTCCACGAAACTCTCCGTGACAAAGGGATCATAAGCGCGCACGCGAGCTCCTACAGAGGAGTACATGCGAGCCACGTGCTGCCCGATGCGGCCCATGCCCAGGACGCCGACCTCAAGCTCGGAGAGGACAGGGGTGTCGTAGCCGATGGTTCCGGCCCAGCCAAGGTTGTCAATGGCGGCGTTTCCGGCAGGTAGGCGGCGGGCCAACGCCAGGCCCATGGCGAAGGCATGGGAGGCGACTTCTTCCGAGGCCGTGCCCGGAACGATCGAGACCGGGATACCCGCTTCGGTAGCCGCGGCGACGTCGATGTTGTCGTAGCCGATTCCGTACCGGATCACTGCACGGCACTTGGTCATCAACGGGAAGTCGGCGGCAGTGAGCTTGGCATAGGGCGTGATCATCACAATGTCGGCTTCGGGAAGCCCTTCGCGGAAGGCATCGGTGTCTGCCGCGGGGTTGAGTGTGTAGCCGAACTCCTCCGCGAGCGCGTGCTCACGGTCCAGGTCCGGGAAATGGTGAGGGGCCACAAGAATGGTTCCCTGGGCATCGCGGGTCATAGTCAGTCGTCCTGTTCGTGTTCGTACCCTCGGTCGCTGCCGGACACTCCTTGGGACGGGTGCCGGTGCCGGGTGATTTCCAGTACAACGCGATATCGCGGCGGCCATCCGTGCCATATCGAGACACCACAGTGGGACACTTTGTCCCACCGACTGGGGAGGGCCGGGCAGCACAAGCGGCCACCCGCCGTCCGGCTTTCGCCGCCTGGGCAGCGCGCAGCAGCCGGCCTCTTTAGGAGGTCGGCTGCTGCCTGCGTGGAATCAGAGGTCGAAGCCGCGGCTGCGGAAGTAGTCCATGCGCCGGTACAGAGTGGAGCGCCCGATCTGCAGGGTCTCCGCGGCAAGGCTGCGATTGCCGTTTGCTTCCTGGAGCGCCGTGCGCAGTTCGCTGAGTTCCGCGTCTTCCAGGCGGGAAAGCCGACCCTTCGTCAAAACTCGGTGGAATCCCTGTGGCAAGTCATCCACTGTTACTTCGGCACCGCCTGCCCGTTCCACGGCGTTGGAGACGACGGCCCTCAACTGGTCGATGTTACGTGGCCAGTCGGCTTGCGTGAGCGTCGTGAGCAGCCTGCGGGAAAGCCGCCGCTCCCCCATCTCCCCGGCAATCGCATTCGCCAGCTGTGGGATGTCTTCCCTCCTGTTGCGAAGTGGTGCCACCGAGATTTCAAGGACGTCGAACGCCTCGGAAAGCAGCAGGGTCGCGTCCGTGGGGCGGGTAATGGTGAAGATCAGCTTGGTGGTGGAATGGCCGCGAAGGTTCCGGGCGATCTCGACTGCTTCATTCTGTGAGAGCTCGTCAGCGTGCTCCACGATCAACGTGGCTGGAAGCTCCGTGGCCACCCGGTGCAGGACGTCCCTGAAGTTGGGGTTCCTGAGGTCACCGTTGCGTGCGTCAACTATCGCGCGGCCACCCCGCAGTGACCCGATTGCATCGGCCAGCCGCAATTTCCCGCTGCCCAATTCACCGATCAGCACCACGGACCGGTCCTGGTCCACAGCCTTCCGCGCCAGGTTAAGGGTTCGCTTAAACTCCGTGCTGGTGCCGTCCACGTGCTTCAATAAGCGATCCGCAGTTCCTTGCGGCGCCGATTCCAGCGTTATTGCAGCACCGGCGGCGGCTTTTGCCCGCTCCTTGGCGGGCGCGTGCGGCCGGACCACCACAATTGCTCCGACGTTGGCCGCGGAAAGCGTTACCGGTGAAATTTCCAGCGTGGAACGCCCCGGCCCTTGCAGGATAACTTCGCAGTTCATGTCGCGGCCGGACGCCATGACGGCCTTGGCATAACCGGAAATGATCGAAAAGTCGCTGTCCACCAGCGTGGCAGTCGCGGATGCGTTCTGGAGCGCGTTTTTACCGTCGACGGCAATGACCGCCCGGTTGCCCCTTCGGCGTGAGATCCTGAGGTACTCACTGAGCAGTGCCCGCTCCTTCGATGAGGTGCGGACTTCGATGTCGCGCTCAATCCGGGAAGCGACGCCTTCGAGCATGAGCAGGGTCGATGATGGTTCCAGCGTGCTGACCCGGTTTGCCGGGAGCGTCAGACCTATCACGGCCCGCACACGGTTATGGAACGGGTCCCGGACCAAGGAAGCAAAGCACCAGTTGCCCCTCATGTCCTCCCGAAAGTGTTCTTCCGGGGCCAGCCAGATACCGCGCCCTTCTTCCAGGGCCAAACCTTCGCCATTGCTTCCGCAACTCTCCTCCAGCAGGGAATACCCAGCGGGGAATCCGTCATCCCGCAGGAAGCTGGCCTTGACCAGGACACCGTTGGGGGCGGTGATGTTGACGTATCCGCCCAAGTCGGCAGCCACTTCATCCAGTTTCTGCAGGTGCGGTCCCGCCGCCGCGATCGTGTACTCGTCCACCCGCCCTTCGTCGTAGAACCCGCGGTCCGCGAAGGCATCGACGCCCGCAGCACGGCTGCGGTACCACGAACGGGCCACCATGGGACGGATGCCGCTGAGGTCGGTATGGGGTTGCATGAGGAAGAGCTCGCGGACGCGGTTGGTTTCACGTGGGGTTTCATTCGGCCACGGTGACAGTACTTCTGCAGACATGGGAGGTTCTCTCTGAGTATGCGGTTCAGGACGCCAACGCCGGGCCAGATCCACCTGGCCTGGACTTTCGTGGCCGCCATCTCGGCAGCATGGGACGGAACACCCGCTCGGCGCTCCAGTTCTCATCTTGTGATGCGTTTTCCTCCAGCGCCCTTGCGCCGATGTACGCAGCAACCATTCCCGAAAGCCCGCTTCCGAGGATGACGTTGTTGTTCCGAGCAGCCCCCAGGCTCGCGTTTTCGGTGACCATTGTTTGCTCTTCCCTCAAACCATCCGGGTTGGTGGGTGCATGTGCTCCGCGCCACTTCCAGAGTACCTAACTAACAGACGTTAGGGAAGTATGCGCGTTGACTCATGGAAAAGGTCCGCTGGGGTGGATACGTTGCCTCACTGGAAAAGGTCCGGTTGGGGCTGGGCGCGGACATCCTTGAGGGATGGGTCTGACGATGAGCCAGCGTAAGGCGGTCACTTTGATCAAAGCGCGTGCTTATGCCCGGGGAACGCGTGCCGAGAAGGTCCGGATCCTCGATGAGTTGGTCGAGTTGACGGGGTGGAACCGGGATTATGCTCGGCGTGCGTTGCGAAGGGCGTTGGAACTCAGACCCGTGCGGGCCCGGCCGGCTCCGGTGCCGGTGTATGGTCCGCGGATCGTGGAGGCGTTGGTGGTGTGCTGGGCCGTTCTGCGGGCTCCGGCGGGTAAACGCCTGGCACCGATGCTGCCGGTTCTTGTTCCGATGCTTCGTCGTGATGGTGAGCTGTCCTTGGATGATGATGAAGCGGTGTTGTTGATGCGGATGAGCGCGGCCACGATCGACCGGAAGCTGGCACCGGAACGGGCGAAGTTGGTGTTGCGTGGGCGCTCCCATACCAAACCGGGCTCGCTGTTGAAATCACAGATCCCGATCCGTACATGGGCGGAATGGGACGACGCGGTCCCGGGATTCGTGGAAATCGATTTGGTGGGTCATGAAGGCGGTGTGGCGTCGGGGCAGTTCTGTTACACGCTGACGGTCACCGATATTGCCACCGGCTGGACAGTGAACCGGTCCGTGCCGAACAAGGCCCAGAAGTGGGTGTTCGAGGCCCTGCAGCACGCGATGGGCAGGTTTCCGTTTCCTATCGTGGGGATTGATTCGGACAACGGCACCGAGTTCATCAACGATTACCTGCTCGAGTACTGCCACGCCCAGCAGATCACTTTCACTCGTTCCAGGCCCGGGAACAAGAACGACGGCGCGCACGTGGAGCAAAAGAACTGGGCCAGGGTCCGTGAGCTCGTTGGGTACTACCGGTACGACACCCCGGCGGAACTGGCCAAGCTCAACGAGATCTGGGACCTCGATGCGCTCTTCACTAACTACCTGCTGCCCCAGCAGAAGCTCCTGTCGAAGACCCGTCACGGCGCGAAAGTCGTAAAGAAACACGACCATGCCCTCACCCCGCACCAGCGGGCCGCAGCGCACCCCGGAGTCCGGAAAAGGGCAGTTATCGGCATGAACGCCCAGCTCAAACGGATCAAACCCGCCGCCTTGTCTCGGCAGATCCTCGCCCTCACCGGCGAACTCGAAACCCTCGCCAAAGCAAAAGCCCCGGCCAGGGACTACAAAACCAACACCTGGTTCAACAAGCCCCTGAACCGGACCTTTTCACGTGAGGCAACGAATCACTCTTCCCGGACCTATTGACGTGAGGCAACAGGGTATGTGTCTGTATTTACCTAACGACTGTTAGGATGGCGCATTATGAGCGAGACGTCCTACGAAGCTGCGAAGGCAGCCTTCCAAATCAGGCTGGAGGAGTGGAACTGGGCGGGCCAGAAAGCTGCCCGGCAGAACATTCTTGAGGCTTTCCTTCAGCTCGCCATTGCCAATGGATTCAATTCCGTCTCGATGCGGACCATCGCAAATGCCGTCAATATCAAACCGCCCAGCCTCTACTCCCACTTCCCCGACGGCCGGGACGAGATCGTAGCCGAATCGCTCCGCTGGCATTTCCACCGCTTCGGCGTCGCTCTGCTTGAGGCGGTAGCGCCGGCCACAAATGCGGAAGAGTTCTGGGACGCCATGGTCAGACTGCATTTCACCCGGCAGGTGCGGCTCCCGGAAAGCAACTTATGGGATTTGCTCGTAGCCACCGACAGGATGGCAGAAGTCCTGCCCCAGGATCTCCGAGCGCAGGTGGACGATTGGGTGACGCTCCACGAACGGATGTACGAGGCAGCCGCCCGCGACATGGGCTTTGCCAATCCGACGGAGCACGTGCAGGTGGTGGTCACGCTCCTGGAGGGCGCCACGCGCTGGGCTCCCACCGATTGCACCGACGCCGAGCTTGACAAGTTGGCGGACCGCGCCGTTACCTTGTCCCGGGCGATTTTGGCCGTCGACTTCCAGACCGTGAGCACTTTGGCGTCGTAAGGCTGCCTTGCTCATTCCCGAGCCGCGCGTGTGCCCCGGTGATACCAGCGGGCTCGCACGCAGCACCACGCCGTTAGCGGGGCCGTGCGCGAGTGAAGGACGCGCACCTGCGCCCAGAATTAGGAACCTCGCACATTTCGCAAAAGACTTACCAAGTCGGCCACATCGGTTTCCCGGCGGTGCTGGTTGCCTGGTTCGCCATGGTGGAACACGGCATTGAAAAACAAGCCGTCTCCTATATAACGGATCGCTAAGGCAAGTTCTGGGCCGACTTCTGCTTCCAGGACCTCTAGCCACTGCTTTTGGACGTCGGCTAGCCTGCGCTGCGTCTCAGCAGGTGCTATAGGCGCAAGGCGATTCACGGCAACAAACGCTTTGTCTAAGGGCGAACTGCTCCAAAGTGATGTTTGGAGGAAGTGCATGACCGCCCCTCCGGCGGCTGCCTTCATGGTGCGGATGTCTTCCCGTACTAGTTCATCAAAGCGCTCAAGCTGTGCAGAAACCAGATCTTCCCTGTTTGGGTAATAGTGGAGCAAGCCCCCCTTCGATACGCCCGCGATCTTTGCCACAGCTTCCAGAGTGGCAGCCCGCTCGCCCGCCTCTACGAGGATGGACTCAAACGCATTCATCACTCGTTCGGCGACACCGGGTTCTTCGGCGGAAACGGTTCGCTGCTTCGACGGTGGGCGCAGACTAAAGCGTCGATTCATGATCAGAGTCCTTGTTGATGGGACTATTGGATTTCAGCGGTAATGGGCGTGACGCCGCCCCTGGACGCGTGCGGGACCAGGGAATTTTTCACTCACGCCTGGCGCGTTGGATCCAAACAGCCAACGTGCGGCGCGAGCCATCTCCTACTCAGCCGCTACGCCGAAAATGTGGCAGCTTGTCGATGACCTGCAGCGTGAGACCGGTCCGGGGATCCAGAGGTGCCCCTGACCGGCCCCGGGTGGAAGGTACGTCATAGAGGTGAGTACCCGAATTCCCGGACAGACCACGCGTCAGAAGTGGGTGCCGCCGTCGATGCGAACCTCGGTGCCGGTAATGAATTTCCCGTCATCGCTGGCCAGCATGGCGACAACGCTTGCGACGGTCTCCGGTCCTGCGAAGCCTTCTCCGAGGGCGGGGACCAGCTTGCTGGCCAAACTGTAGTCCATATCGTCGGGGAGGCCGGGACCCTGATTCTGCTTGCTCTGCCCCGACCCGTCCGTCATCCCCGACGAGATGGAGCCGGGCTGCACGGAATTGAAGCGGATACCGGCTTTTGAATATTCAGACGCGAGTGCGTGGGTCATCGATTGGATGCCACCTTTACTCGCTGCATATGCGCTCATGTAAGGGTGGGCGAATGTTGCCGATGTGGATGAGAAGTTCACCACGGCGGCTGCGCGGCCGGCCCTGAGATGAGGAAGGGCTTGTCTGATGACCAAGAAAGTCCCAGTCAAATTCACCCGGATGACTTGTTCAAATTGTTCCAGCGATGTCGATTCTGTGTGCGATGAGCGCAGAATCCCTGCAGCGTTTACTAAGACATCCAGCCCACCCAGAACCTCCGCGGCCTGACTTACGCCGTGATTCACGGACGCTTCGTTGCCGACGTCCATGACCACCGTCGTGAGCTTCCCGGATACGTGACCGGCCGCTGTTCTGGTGTCCTCCAGGCCTGTTACCGACACATCGGCGGCAACGACATTTGCTCCCTCGGACAGCAGACGGAGCACGGTGGCCTGTCCGATTCCTGACCCTCCACCGGTAACGAGTACTCGACGTCCTTCATAGCGGTTCATGTGTTCTCCTTCGATTTTCCACCGGAATGCCCGGCCGTTCCTTACGTGGGTAATTGGGTCTACCGGACCGATGCCGGCTCCAAGACGACAGGCTCAGGTGTTGTAGCGGCTGCCTGGACGACAAGCTCGGCTGAGCCGGCATTCTGTGCGTGTGCGGTGATGGTGATGGCTCCCGCTGCCCCTGTGGGGCGCACGATGGCGAGCGCACGGCCGCGATACGTGGTGGTTAAGGTGCCCGTAAATGCTTCCGTCGGCGCCGGCGCTGCTGTTCCGAAGCCGATAAGTTCACCCGGACCGGTGACAGTCAGTTGCACTTTCTCGTCGCCGAGCATCTCAACCTGACCGTTAGCGCCCACAAGGGCCAGTTCGGCGAAAACCAGTTCAGCTTCGTCCGCTGCGATACTTGTGTTGTCGGTGGTGAGACGGAGCCCCACCTGGCCGTTGGCGCTTTGAAGGGTTGTCCTGGAAACTTCGTTGCCGCCTCGGTAGCTCACAGCGGTGAGCGACCCCGGCTCGTATGGCACTGTGAACTTGGCGACGTAACCCCGGCTTCGGCCGGCTCTGCGGCGCCCGATCCGGCGGCCGTTGAGGAATAGCTCTATATGGTCATCGGCTGAATAGACCTCGATCTCTGCCTTGCGTCCCTCGCACCCGCGCCACGACCAGCTTTCGACGGCGTCTGTTACGCGCCATGCCGACCGCACCATGGGCACTCCGCTGCGGTCCAGGGGTCGCACACCGATCGCCGGGGCGTCCAGGACACCCCAAGCAGCCTGCGCCAGGCGCAGGGTGATGTCCGGCTGGCCTATGAGATCGAACATGCCAGGGCCCGCCAGGATGTGTGGGTATGGCTTGGAAAAGCCCGCTCGTTTCCCAGGGACCCAAACCGCGACTCCGGCTTCGCCCAGGTACTCCCAGCCTGCCCACACAAAGTCCCCTATGACCGCGGTGTTCTCCTCCACCAAGTGCCAGGACCGGGCGACGTCCGCGGGCAACGTTTCCGAGCCGAGAATTACCCGTTGGGGGTAGACGCGCAGGTCCCGCTTGTACCGGGCCAGGCCGTAGTTGTAACCCGCGACATCAACTGCAGCGAACCCATCCCTGGATGCCTTGTCCGCCTGTGGGAGCCTCGAAACGAGGTCCATCATGCGTCCGATCTGGTTGATCCAAACGTTCGCTTCGGTACTTCCGGCCAGCGATGTCTCGCCCTCAGCCTCAGGAGCTTCTTTGTAAGGGGACTGGTTGAAGACCACCATCGCGTTCAGGAAGAGGTTCGTTGCAAGGGTGACCGGCCGGTCCGGGTCCAAACGATGCAGGTATTCCGTGATCTCCCGGGCCACAGTGACCCCTTCAGGCGTTGCAGTTTCCGGGATCTCGTTTCCGGCGGCATACATGATGACCGACGGGCGGTTGCGGTCTTTTTCCACCATGCGGTCCGCGTCCTCGGACCAGGTGTCCCGGAACCTGCTTGCCGAGTCGTACCGGGTTTTGGAAGCGAACCAGTAGTCGGCGAGTTCATCCAGGACGTACATGCCCAATTCGTCGCAGGCATCCAGGAGGTGCCGTGACATCGGGTTATGGGCACTGCGGATAGCGTTGAAGCCCGCCTGCTTCAATAACCGGATGCGCCGGTATTCTGCTGCCCGGTGCGTAGCGGCGCCCAGAATTCCATTGTCATGGTGAATGCACGCACCCCTAAGCAAAGTGCTGACTCCGCTGATTCGCAGGCCCCGCTGGGCATCAACCGTGATCGTCCTGAGCCCCACCTTCTCGCGTCGTTCATCAATCAGCCCTTCAGCTGCATAAACCTTTGCCACGAGTTCATAGCGGTGCGGTGTTTCTGCGCTCCAGGGTTTGGGGTTCGGGACGTGCAAATCTAGTGTTCCCGCCGCTCCATTTGCCTTCGCGGCGGCGACCAGAGTGCCGCCGTCGAACAATTCCACATAGATGCCTGCAGCGTCGTGGGGTGTGTTCAGGTCATATTGCACTTCGAGCGTTGCGGCTTTGGCCGTGAGGGCCAGCGTGCGCACCCGTAGACCGTCATTGGCGAAATGGAGGGCAGGTCGCAGAATAACGGAAACTCCGCGATATAGCCCTGAGCCCGGGTACCATCTGCTTCCCGGCTGAAGTGAATTATCTACGGTGACGACGATTTCATTGGCAGCACCCCAAAGGACCTGGTCCTGCACTGCGAACTCGAATTCGGTGTACCCGCCGCGTATGGAACCCACTGCTTTGCCATTGACGGTAACCGTGGCGTCGCCCTGGACACCCTCAAAGCGCAGTGCCGCACAAGCAGCCGGATCCTTCGGAGCACTCCACGTGGTCCGATATGTGTAGAAGCCACCGGGGAAGTAGGCCACATCCGCACCTCCGGGCGCGTCAGGTGTGCGGGTCTCGTGGATCATGGCATCGTGCGGGAGCCTGACTGAAGTCCAGGAGCCAGCACTGGTATTGGCGAATTCCCAGTCAATGAGGTTGATAGCTTCGGTGGGCATGAGACTCCATCGTCGAGGCGGTAAGAGGTGCTTCTTGGTGTGTGCTGAAAAGACTAGCACGCGCAAGTAGGTGCCGCCGCCGATATGCCGGCACAATCAGAAGTTCAGATCGCGAGCCCTGCGATCGGCTCCACACGGGCCGCACAAAGGCCAGGCGGTGTTTTAGGTCGACGCCCGTCGGACGAGAGTGGCCACCGCATTGGGCTCCCCTTGGGGCACGTCCCTGCCGTCCACGGCGTTCAGTGCTGTCAGTGCCAACAGCCGGCCCAGTCCTTCGACGTCCATACGGATAGTCGAGAGTGCGGGCACAAGAATCTCGCCCCACGGGTCATCGTCATGCCCGATGACAGCAAGGTCACCGGGGACCGCCAGGCCTTGGCGCAATGCGGCACTGGTAACAACTGCCGCGATCTCGTCATTGAAGGCAACCACCCCGGTCACACCCGCATTCACCCACTCTCGGACGGCAACCTGGGGCGAATCGTCCTGGCGGTCGATCTGACGGCAATCCACTTCACCAAGACCAAGCTCCAGCGCCTTGTTGGTGACGATATTGCGACGGGCCTCACCAAAGGAGCGCAGACGGTTGTCTCCGGGCGCCGCGAAAGCTATTTTGCGGTGGCCGCGTTCAACGAGGTGCTCCACCTGCAGTTCCGGCCCCGCGACAATACTCGGCCCTGTCTGCCAGGCGGGCGTATGCGCATCCGGAACCGGGACAATGTTGGTGATACCACTCGCCCGTATCGATTCCACTTCCTCCTCCGAGAACGGGAGAAGCCCAATAACGACGTCCGGATCAAGGGACTCCCACAGCGGCCTGGATGTTTCGTGAATTGTGTAGGTGACCAAAGAGTACCCGGCCTCTTCCAGAAAACCGGAGGCCTCGGCGATGTGACGGCGCATGCTGTATTCGAGAGGCCAATCGGGAAGGACCAACAAGATGATGCGGCTTCGACCCCGGGCCAAAGCTTGAGCGGCCGTGTGCGGACGATACCCGAGCCTCGCAGCTTCGTTAATGACCCGCTTACGGGTTGCCTCCGAAATGGTCTGGCCTCGCGTTTTATTCAGGACGAAACCCACGGTAGCCCTGGAAATACCCAAAGACTTCGCGACATCCGCTGCGGTAACTCTACGGCCTTTATTCTCCGTGCTCATCCAAAAATCGTACCTTGCGCGAGCTAGTACCCCCTTCTGTCGTGGAGCGCACCGGACAACGCTTCAATGACTTGGCCGAAGCGAGGCAGCAATGATGTCTTTTGGCGAGGCCGAAGCGCTGACGACAGTTACTACGGCAACCCCACGATCAAGCCGAAACGGCAACACCGCAGCAAACTGTCTGCACCAGCTCGGGCTGTTTCGCAGCAGAGGGTTAATCAGGATCTCGGTTTTTATCCGTTCCCTTAACAATTGGCCCTGCCGCGACCAACAACAGGAACAGGGCACGGAAAAGAAGGTCCGGGGCTCTGTCGGTCCCGGACCTTCCGCAGGTCGAAGCAACGGCTTACGTGATTTCCAGTACTGCCGCCAGGTCAGCCTCGGAATCTCCGCCGACCCAGATATCGATCGTTGTAGCGTCTTGAACGTAGTCGCGGGTGGCTGCACTCCAGTACCGGAGTTGGTCCGGTCCCAGCTCAAACTCCACGGTGCGGGTTTCGCCTGCCTTAAGCGAGATCCGCTGGAAGGACTTGAGTTCCCGGACGGGTCGGGAGGAGGTCCCGTAGCGTTGGTGGATGTACAGCTGGACCACTTCATCGGCGTCCCGGTCCGACACGTTGGTCACGTCGCAGTTGACGGTAACAACATCGCCTCGGGCGATTGCCGCCTGCCCGGTTGAGAGATTGCCGTACTTGAAGCTGGCATAGGACAGGCCGTGGCCGAAGGGATACAACGGCGCATTGGATCCTTCGAAGTAGCGGGACTGCTGATGCTCCGGTTCGAAGGTCCGGTGATGGGAGTAGATAAGCGGCACCTGACCTACGTGTTGGGGCCACGTAAAGGGCAACCGCCCTGCCGGACTGACAGCGCCAAGCAGCGTACGGGCCACCGCGTCCCCGCCCCGGGTACCGGGATACCACGTCTGAACGATGGCAGGGATATGCTCATCCGCCCATCGCAAGTCCAGCGGCCGGCCAGACATGACAATGAGGATCACAGGGGTGCCCGTGCCGTGGATGCGCTGCAGTTGTTCAAGCTGGCGACCCGGCAAATCCAGCGTACTTGTGGACGCCCGTTCGCCAATCTGGTTCTGCCGCTGGCCAACAACCACGATTGCGACGTCGGCACTGGAGGCGAGCTCCACGGCGTGATCGATCGCGGCGTCGTCGTCGTAATCATCCGGTGTCCGCTCGATGGAGGTGTCCAACTGATCGAAAGGCGTGGGGTAAAAACGCTCAGGAATACCCGCTCCGGGTTCGTGCAGCACTTCTGCGGACCCCTCCAGCGCCGAGCGGAGACCGTCCACAATGGTCACGGTCTCCGTCACGTCATGGTCAAAGACCCAAGGTCCAAGAGCGTCCCGTGAGGCCTGGGCCAGTTGGCCGATGACAGCAATTTTGCGAAGGGATTCGCCATCCAGGGGAAGCGCATCCGCATCGTTCTTGAGCAGCACCATGGACTGCTCAGCAACGGTCAGGGCCAGTTCGCGGTGCTCTGGCGCAGCGAGGACCGCCTCTGTGGCAGATTCCTCAGTGTAGGGGTTCTCGAATAAGCCCAGCCGGAACTTGGCAGTGAGGACGCGTTCGACGGCGGCATCCAGCACGTTCTCACTGAGGGTACCGTTTTGGACTGCTTCCGGAAGCCGTGTGTACGCGGGTTCCATCATGGCCATTTCCATATCCAGGCCCGCCGTCACCGCTCGCACGGCGGCATCTGCCTGATCCTTGGCGAAGTGCTGCGTCTCCAAAGACCGCACGGCGTTTGCGTCAGAAACCACAAAGCCATCGAAGCCGAGCTGGTCCCGAAGGATGGTGGTGAGCAGTTGGCGGTTTCCAGAGACTGGAACCCCGTTGAAGTCCATGTAGGCGCTCATCACGTTCGACGTCCCGGCGTGGATAGCGGCGCGGAACGCCGGGATGTGCACGTTCCAAAGTTCAGCGTCGGAGATGTCGACGTCGTCGTAATCCCTGCCCCCGCGGGCCGCCCCGTAGCCTGCAAAGTGCTTCACCCCGGCGAGAATCCGCTCGGGGCCGAGGTCACCTTGGAAGCCGCGCACGTTAGCGCCGGCTACGGCGGCACCAAGGACAGGGTCTTCGCCTGCTCCTTCGACGATGCGTCCCCAGCGAGGGTCCCGGGCAATGTCGACATTGGGGGCGAAAGTCCAGTGCACGCCCGCGGCACGGGCCTCCCGTGCTGCCACTGTCTGCGCCGCTTCGATCACATTTTCGGACCAAGTAGCAGCCATGGCGATTGGCACGGGGAAAATGGTCCGCCACCCATGCACGACGTCGAACCCAAAGAGGAGCGGAATGCCAAACCGGCTGTCCTCTACAGCGCGGCGCTGCAGGCGGTTCGCGAGTTCCGGGTTCCGGATAAAGAGAAGGGAACCGGCCTTTCCTGCGCTTACGGCCTCCTCAATCAGTTGCGGCAGCTTGATGTGGACACGGTGCTCAGGGGGAAGGGACTCGATGTCAAAATCGTCCGGAATCGGCTCCCCGTCCCCGGTGTAGAAATACTGTGTCAGCTGACCGGCTTTTTCCTCAAGAGTGAGCCGGCCAAGGAGGTCTTTGACGCGGACCTCCACTGGCAGTGTGGATTCACGGAAGGGCAGTACAGGCAATGGGTCCTCTGTTCGTTCTTGTTTGGTGGCGCCGGCTGCATCGTCGTGGAGGGTCATCAGTTGTCTCCGTTCGATGCAGCTGCCAGTGACTCTGAAAGGTCAGAGCGGAACTGGTCCGAGGCACCGGGGATGTATTCGAGCAGCGTGCGGATGGACATGGCAGCGGCTTCCGGGTCCTTGCCGTCCAGAGGAACACCGGGGTAATGGCTAGCGAAGGTGTTGCTGAACAGCCGCCATGCGGCCGGATCCTCGGCAACCTCGCGAATGGTTGAGTCCAGGTCAAAGGTGGTCCGGGCCGAGGCAATTTCAGCCGCATAACTCCATTGATGCTCACCAGCTGCAATCTCTACTCTCAGCCCATCCGGGTGCAGGGGCAGGACCACCTCGGCGCTGGTCCCCTCCGGAATGGCCACGTCCAGCAGGGCTGTGCCCTCTTTCACGCTCCAATTCACGCGCACTTCCCCGTGCGGGGTGACATGTTTCAGGTCTGCGGAAGTGAGATGTTTGCCCGGTTGGGGTGCGATTCGCATGCGTCGGTAGCCAGGTTCGACGGCGTTCAGCCCACCAATGGTTCGGTGCATCCAGTCCACAACCGCCCCGAGGGCGTAGTGGTTCAAGGAGGTCATTCCGGAGGGGTTGATGGTCCCGTCAGGCTGTACCGAATCCCAACGCTCCCAAATGGTGGTGGCGCCCATCGTCACCGGGTACAGGAAGGACGGGCAGCCCGTTTCCAGAAGCATAAGGTAAGCCTCGTCGAGGTGACCTGTGACAGAGAGGGCATCGGTGACCAGCGGCGTGCCGGCGAAGCCTGTTGAGATGCGGTAGCCGGCGCGGGCTACGATTTCCGCCAGCCGGTCACCTGCATGCGCTTTCTGGGTGTCGTCGAGAATATTGAAGGTGATCGCCAATGCGTATGCTGTGGCGGTCTCGTTGACAACCCTGCCGGTCTTGCTGACGAACTCGTCCAGGAACGCTCCGCGGACGCGGTAAGCAAGGGCATTGAATTCGACGGCGTCTGCCTCGTGTCCGAGGATGGCTGCGGTGTCAGCCATCTCCCGGGTGGTGCGGCACAAGTAGGCTGCAGCGACAAGATGCCTGTCGGTTTTACCACCGGCCGGGTTGTCGATCGGTGCGTCCGGATCGAGCCAGTCACCGTACTGGAAGCCAGTACTCCACAATCCGTTGTCATCCAGCAGGCCGGCAACCTGACGGATGAAGGCGGTCATCGAACCATAAGCGTCCGCAAGGATCTGTTCATCGCCATATTCCCTGTACAGCGCCCAGGGAAGGCTGACTGCGACATCGCTCCACAGCGCCGTCGGGGAAGATGGCGTGGAGAGCACATCAGGGACAACCCATGGCACATAGCCACTTTCCTTTTGTTCAACGGCGAGGTCGCTCAACCAGGATCCGAGGACACCGCGGACGTCGTAGAGGAACGCCGCAGTGGGGGCGAACGCGTTGATGTCACCGGTCCAGCCAAGGCGTTCGTCGCGCTGGGGACAGTCGGTGGGGACGCCAACAAAGTTGTCCCGCATGGACCAGACCGCGTTGGAGTGCAGCTGGTTCAGCAACGGATTTGATGTCTCGAGCCACCCGATGCGGGTCATGTCGGAGTGGACAACAACGGCCCGCAGAGACTCGGAGGTCAACACTCCGGGCCAACCGTCGATCTCGACGTAGCGAAATCCATGGAAAGTGAAGCGGGGCTCCCAGATTTCGCGTCCTTCTCCGCGCAGCGTGTACCGGGTAGTGGCCGCTGCTGTCCGGATCGTCTCGAAGTCCGCTTCGCCGGCAATCATCACCTCCGAGTGCTTAAGCGTCACTGTCGTACCGGCTGGACCTTGGACGTCGAGCCGTACCCAACCTGAGATGTTTTGGCCGAAGTCCACCACGGTGCGCCCTGAGGCCGTTGTCAGGATTTCCACGGGAGCCAGCTCTTCGATCCGCCGGATGGGCGGAGCTGTGGGCTCCACGAGTGCTTCGAGCGGCCAGTCGAAGATTTCAACAGCGGCCCACTGCGAATCGTCGAACCCAGGCTTGTCCCACCCGAAGGGTTCCAGACGCGCATCGTAAGTTTCGCCGTCGTAAATGCTGTTCGCGAGCACAGCACCGGTTCCGGCCCGGAACGAACCATCTGTAGTGATCCGTTCTGTCCGGCCGTCGGCGTACTCCACATCAAGCTGCAACCAGGCGGCTGGCCGCTCCGAATAGTGGTTGCGTTTTTCCTCCCAGCCGAGGCGTCCCAGCGCCCACCCCTCCCCCATAATTGCGCCCAGCGCATTGACTCCCGGGGTGATCAGCGACGTGACGTCGTGGCTGCTGACAACGAGTCGATGGCGATAAGAAGTCCAGCCGGGCGTCAAGACCTCATCTCCCACAACGTTCCCGTTGACGTGCGCTTCGATCAGGCCTACAGCTGTACTGTGGAGCGTTGCTTTGACCGGCAGTTCGGGTACTTCGAATTCACGACGAAGATACGAAGCGGGCTCTCCGGGTTCGCCTGTTGAATGCTTGGGGGTGATGAAAGATGCGGACCAGTCGGCGGTCATTGTGGAACTCCTTGTAACGCTGGGTATTGGCTGGCTGGTTGGGTTAGCGGACTGAGCGGACGCGCATGGCCACCATGCCGCCTATGAGGGTGAAGACGCCGGCGATGAGGTAGAGCAGGGTGTAGTTCTTTTCGCCACCCGCTACGACTCCGATTGCGAGGAATGCCGGTGCAATAAAGGGTGCAACTGCCTGCGGGATCGACACTGCGAAGCCGATGATGCCCATGAATCGTCCGGCGTTGGTGTCCTTCTCCGGCAGAACATCCAGGATGAGGGCTTGGTCGATTGCCGAGAACATGCCGATTCCCGCAGACACGATCATCGAACCAGTCACCAGCAGAGTGAAGTCGGAGGCAACGGCCATGACAACCGTGCCCAGTGTGAAAAGAACACCTGAGTAAAGGACGAAGACGCGCCGGCGACGCAGCTTGTCTGAGAGGAATCCGCCTCCAATGGCACCGGCGGTTGTAGCAACAATCCCGATCAGGCTGATGGTGGCGATGATGGGTGCGGAATCGGCAACACTGACGCCGAGACGCTCAGCGAAGAAGAACGCCGTGAACGTGGTGTTCAAGGTAAGACCGAAGTAGAAGAGGAACCGGCCAAGCCATACCCATGAGAAGTCCGGGTACGAGCGGGGGTTGTACAGGTACTTGCTGAACAGCGTACCCAGGGACAGTTTCTCGTCGAACCGGGCGTTTCGGGTGTCGTTTTCCTTCGTGAACAACACAAAGAGGGTCACAAAGATCACGCCGACCAAACCGGGCAGCAGGAAGAGCAGAAGCGCATCAGCAGCGAAGCTGCCAGCGATTACAACACCTACAACGGGCGCCACCTGGGTGGCGAAACCTGCAAGGCCGGCGACTTTCCCTCGCTGGGTTTCCGATAGCTTATCGGCCATGGATGTCAGCAGGGCCTGAAGGACTTGACCCCAGCCGAGCTGCGCGAGGACCCAGCCGATGCCGAGAACCAGCGCGCTTGGTGCCATCGCCATAACGAAGAGTGAAAGGATGCCCACCAGCATGCCGCCGATCATGAACGGACGACGACGTCCAATTCGTGAGCGCGTTCGGTCGCTGAGCACACCCAGAAGCGGAGCTGTGACCATCACTACCAAGGATCCAGCGCCGGTGATGTATCCCAGATACTCGTCACGGCCCGGCGCCAGCTCCGCCAAACGAATGGCCAATGAAATCGCCAGAGGCGTGATGAATGCTACGAATACACCGAATTGACCCAGTACTTGGAACCAGATGTACGAGGTGCTGGCTTTCTGTTCAGCCGGAGGTTGCGGTGCGTTCTGCATAACCTCCGCCAGCGCCCCCGGCGCGGTCGGCAGAGGCTGAGGGGCGGCGGGAAGATCGCCTGGGCGTATTGCCATCGAAGACTCCATCGTCAATGTCTACTAATAAGGATGCACAACTGTGAGCTGGCTTACGAGAGCGTACACCCGCAGAGCTAGCACGCGCAAGTAACTTTGTATCGATTCATTGCGATGAGGTCTTTTGCCTTTGTGTCCACACCGGTGAAGCGCGGCCGGCAGAACGAGCATGGCCTTTCGCCTCGATGCAACAATTGCCCTCGATGCAACAATTGCCACAGCAGCGACCCGCCGGCGATGCGGGGTTGGTGGGAAGACCGCACGCCAAGAACCTGCGCCACGCCAGGCTGGAGTAGCCCGCTCCTCTCTGGGCGCACCTGTGCCCGGCATTGGTGAACCTGAACCATTGCCGATGCTTCGAACTTAGACACCGCCACGCTCCTGCTCGCACAATCGTCATGCGACACCCATCCAGCGCATTTCAGTCTGACCATTGCAGTCGCTAAAGACTCGCCAGCAGCCAACACCGGGCGCCACCCCTTCAAGCGGCCCTCGCAACCACCATGCGGGCCGCTCCCCACTGCCCTTGGCGCCCCAACCTACATATGAATTATTGACTAGGAGTTCGCCAAACGAAGGAGGCGTCGTGCAGCACGTCGCTCAGCTTGGCGGTCGGGGTCAGCTGTCGGCGAGGCGAGCAACAGGCTCCGTGTATATTCGTGCTGCGGGTTGGTGGTGACTTCTGGGGTTTGACCGGTCTCGACCAATTCGCCTTGATACATCACCGTGACGCGGTGGCTGATATGCCGTACCACTGACAGGTCGTGCGTAATGAACAGGTAGGCGACGCCGGTTTGGCGTTGCAAGTCGATGAGTAGATCGAGCACTCGTGACTGGGTGGTCAGATCCAAAGCCGAAACGGGTTCATCACACACGATAAGGCGTGGTTTAAGAGCCACGGCTCGGGCAATAGCAATTCTTTGCCGTTGCCCGCCGCTGAACTCTTTCGGGTAGCGTTGGGCGGCGTTAGCCGGCAGTCCGACCGAGTCCAGCAGTTGCCGCACGGAGTTGCGAGCCGCCTGTGAGGACGTTCCTTGGGCGATGAGCGGCTCAGTGAGGATGTCAGCAATCTGAAGGGAGGGGTTCAAGGACGTGTACGGATCCTGAAAAATCACCTGAATGTCGCGGGCGAGGGGTCGCCGTTCGCGGGGGTTCATGTGGGTGATGTCGCGCCCGTCAAACTTAATCGTTCCGCCGGTCGGTCTAGCGAGACCCAATACCGCCCTCCCAAGGGTGGTTTTTCCCGAGCCGGATTCCCCTACGACGCCGAGCGTCTCACCGGGGGTGATTTCGATGGAAACGCCGCGGAGCACCTCCGGTGACGCTGTGCGGAACCCGGTGCCAGGGTATCGGAGACGGAGGTCGGAGACTTTTAGCAGTGGGTTGCTCATCGAGCATGCTCCTTGTTCAGTGCAGACGGCGCCGCTGCGGGCGGGTCAGAGCGGGTCGTGTTCTCATCCAGAATCGCGGCGATGAGTTGTTGGGTATATTCCTTGGACGGCGCGTGGAAGATAGATCTCACGTCGCCCGACTCCACCATTTCCCCGTCCTTCATAACAACCACTCGATTGCAGAGATCGGCGACAACCCCGAAGTTGTGCGTTACCAAGAGGACTCCCATGCCGAACTCGCCTTGGAGATCACGCAGAAGGTCAAGGATCTCAGCTTGCACCGTCACGTCCAGGGCAGTGGTGGGTTCGTCAGCGATGAGCAGCTTTGGCCGCGATGAAACAGCCCCGGCGATAAGGACGCGTTGGGCCATGCCACCGGATATCTGATGAGGGTAGGACTTGAAGGTTCGTAGAGGATCGGGAATGCCGACCCGAGCCAGCAGGGCCAGAATGGTGGCCCGCGCTTCTTTCTTCGACATACCAGCTGTCAGGGGTTCTATGAGTTGGCTACCGACGGTGAAGGACGGATCCAGGTTCGACATAGGCTCCTGGGGAATGTATGCAAGGGCACTGCCCCGCATGCGCCGTAGTGTGCGGTCATCCTGCGCGGAAATCGGTTCGCCTGCAATTTCGAGTAAATCGGCGCTGACCCGGGCTTGGCGGGGCAATAGGCCGAGAATGGAGAAGGCTGTCTGGGTCTTTCCTGACCCGGATTCTCCGACGACACCCACGACTTCACCCAGGTTGACGTCCAACGACACTCCTTTGACGACACTCCTGTAGGTGCCATCGGCCTGCGGATACTCGACTCGAAGATTTCGAACCGTCAGCAGGTTGCCTTTGCTTCTGGCTTGATCCTGGTTGCCATCAATGCTTGCAGCGCTATCAGTGGCACCAGTCTCTTCTATTGGCGGCACTACTGTGTGCGTGCGCGGCTTCTTGGGTACGGCGTTTGGAGCTGCGAGGGAGTCCCGGTAGGCGTTGGCGAGCATCACTAAAGCGCCGGTCATGACGGCCAGGAAGAGGGAGGGCCAGAGCATCTGAATTGGATGCTGGTAAATGTTCAAGAACGCAGCTCCCGCCATCAAGCCGAAGCTCGGTAGCTGGCTGGACCCTAGCCCAAGGAATGCCAGGCCTGCCTGGATGCCAATGGAGGCGACGGCGAGAAACGCGGAGGCGATGATGATGGGGCCTCGAACGGCGTAGAGAACGTGACGGGAAAGGATGCGGACGTTGGAGAGCCCCGCTACGCGCGCGGCGTCCACGTATAGTTCGTTCCGCACGCCGAGGACGAGATTGCGGACCAGACGGAAAATGCCAGCCGAGATGAAGATCCCGAAGACGCCCATCATGATCTTGTAGTCGCCGCCGGTGATGGGGTAGAGAATCATGACAAGGATCAGTGCCGGGAAGGTCATGACCAGGTTGAACAGCCAGGACAAGGCTGCGTCTGTGCGTTTGGCTACATAGCCGGAAATGAGCCCGAACACCGTACCGATGGATACTGCCACACCTGCCCCGAGCAGCCCTGAAATGACGGAGACGTTGATTGCGACCAGACTGCGTGACCAGATGTCGCGTCCGTACTGGTCAGCACCGAGTAAGTAGTCCGGGGAGAAAGGCGGTGTGTTGACCGCCGTCAGGGAACTGAAATTTGGGTCGTGCGCGCTCAGCACAGGTTCCAGTAACCCGAGCATGACCACGGCGGTCAGAAGGACAAGTGCCCCTAGGCCAAGTGGGTTTCTGAGCATACGGGCAAACGATCCTTTGCGACGTTCTTCAACGTGATTTGCATCGAGGGTTGCCTGGCGTTCGGGGACTGTCATGTGAGCCTCGCTTTGGGGTTGAGCCAGCCGTTGGCAAGATCGACCAGGAGGTTGACAACAACGACGATAAGGATTCCGAAGAGGGATGCGCCAAGGAGCGCAGGAAGGTCTCCGGTGACGGTCGCTTGGTAGCCATATGTTCCATACCCCGGCAGAGCGAAAATTTTCTCGGCGAAGAGAGCTGCTCCAAACATGCCGATGAATTGAAGGGAGAAGGTGGTGAAGGCTGGGCTGGCAGCGTTTCGCAGTGCGTGCTTCAACAACAGTGAGCGTTCGGGCACTCCTCTACTGCGCAACGTCCTGATGTAGTCCTTTTCAAGCTCGTCGATCATCGAACCGCGGATTTGGGCGGCGAGGGCTGCAATCCCGCCGATTGCCAGGACGATGGCGGGCAGAATGACTCCCGCGAACCAACGCGTTGGCGAATCACTCAGGTCCGTATAGCCGACTGCTGGAACCCATTTCAAGGAGACCGCGAAGAGAAATACCATTCCGAGACCGAGGATCAATGTCGGGAAAATGAAGGTAATTACCGAGATGAATTGCAGGATGTTGTCAAGGATGCCCGGACGTGCGGCCGAGGCCACCCCGAGGATTGTGCTGAGGATCAGCATGAGGGCGGCAGCGACGAAGACTATGGACAGCGTGACCGGCAGCCGCGTTGCCATGGCATCCACCACGGGTTCATTCGAGAAATACGACCGGCCCAAATCCCCCTGCACCGCATTGATAAGCCAGTTGAGGTACTGCTGACCCATTGGAAGGTCAAGGCCCAGCTGGGCTTCCAACTTGGCGATTGCTTCAGGTGTTGCGTTCTTACCGAGGATGTTGGTGGCTACAGGGATACCCGCGCCGTACGTAAGAAAGAACGTGATTGCAGTAACGATGAGGATCAAGACCACGCCATGCCCTAATCGCCGAATCATGAAAGAGAACATTCATTCGCTCCTATGAAGGGTGGCGTGGAGCGACGCTCCACGCCACCTAACTGATGTTTCTATGAACCTGCCGGGGCGAAGGGCAGGACAGTCTGTCCATTTACCAAGGGCGGGGTGTACTTGACATCCTTCGTCGTGGCGTAGAACCCCGAGGTGTAGCCGATCGGTGCAGCCCAGCCATCCTCTACCAGGTACTCGTTGACCGCTCGGAATGCATCGGCCTGTTTCTCAATAGGTGCGCTGTTCGCAGCCTTCATAAGCTCGGTCAACTCGGGAGACGTGTTGTTGGAGGGGTTGAAGATTCCGACCAGGCTTCCCGCCAAGTCCTGGGCATCATTGCTTGTGAGGCCGTTGTAGAAGAAGTACGCACCGTAGTTACCCGCAAAAATCTTGGGGAACAGATCCTGGAACTGGATGGGTTCCCACGTCACTGTGATGCCAATATCACCGAGCGCCTGCGCGATCGCTGACTCGTAGGTCGTCGTCAGGGCAGTGCTGGGCATTTTCATCTCAAACCCGTCGGCGTAGCCGGCTTCGGCCAGAAGCGCTTTGGCTTGTTTGGGATCGTAGTCATTGACCTTCAAAAGATCTTCACTGAAGACCTTGCCGCGTGGACTCACCAACTGATTGGAGGGGTAGGTGCCGCCTTCACCGAGAGACTTCGCGATCAGTGATCGATCGAACGCCATGTTAATTGCCTGGCGGACGCGCTTGTCTTTCAGTGCGGGAATGATGTCCCCGTTTCGGTCGATCAACCACAGCGCGGCGATACCCGATGGTGTGCCTTCTCCAACGGTGAACTTGTCCTCAGGAAACTGGCTCCTCTGGTCAGCGGAGATGTTGACGAAATCCAGCTGGCCGGCCTGCATCGCGTTCTGCTGTGCAACCGGGTCTTCGATCACACGGAACTCAACGGTGTCGTAAGGGTATGCCTTGGAGTTCCAGTAGCCAGGGTTGCGTTTCAGGGTGTAGACAGCGCCAACTGTGGTTGCAGCGTCATCGATGACGTAGGGTCCGGATCCGACGGGCTTTAGCTTCGAGCTCTCATCGGTGAGTACCTTCGGAGAACCGATGCCCCCGATATTGCTGCTCAGGATGGGAAGTAGCGCCGCATCCGGTTCAGACAGGTCCAGGACCACAGTTGACTCATCCGGAGCTTCCACACCGGCGATCTTTGTAAGGGAACTGGCCGAGGCGGGGCCTGTTCTGGCCACCTCGAGCGAGGCCACAACCGCATTGGCGTCGACGGGCTCCCCGTCTGTGAAGGTCATACCCTCACGAATCTTGAACGTCAGTGTCTTCTGGTCCTCCGAGTATTTCCACGACTCTGCAACCGCAGGGACGACGCTTCCGTCGAGGCCGCGACCGACAAGGGTGTCGTACACCGAGAGGAACATGTAGGCCTCGCCGCCTGGCCAGTTCCCGATCTGGAAGTTCCCGGGCGCGGTTGAGAGTGGCAACCGAAGCGTCTTAATCGCGGATTTATTTGCATCTGGTCCGGTGTCACCTGTGGAGGAACATCCTCCGAGCGCGAGCGCTGTAACAGCGGCAACAACCGCCGCGAGACGCCTGTATCTCATGTTCACGTTGACTTCCTTGTCTGCTTTGGATGGCTACCGGCGAGGCCGTCGGCGTCGCGCGATGTACGCACACGCTAGCGCGCGCTATCTGCGTAGCTCATCCGACTATACGGACGCCAGTTAGCGCGCGCAAGTTAAGACGTGAAATTTCTCACACCCGGGCGTAGCGGGTGCTCCTGAGTCGACCTCGTAGTGGCCGTGGTCAGCTAGCAGCGGGCGATGTACTGTCCCCCGCGCGCAGAGGGTTGCGACAGACGGAACGTCTAGGACCAACAACGTCGCCAGGACGTGCCCTACCTCCCTCCAGTCGTGCGGGTTGCGGCACGACCGGGCGTGATGGTGGCTTGCGCGCCTGAAGCGGCCGTGCTCTTTGATGAATTCGATGCATACCGGAAAGTGTTTGTGGCCGTCCAGCCTAACCGGACACACGAGCGGCGACGATGGAGGTGACGGCTGGCTCGCCAGGGCTTGACGCGCCGGTGACGCTTGCAAAGGCTCAGGGCTCGGCTCCTATGGGGCCCGGCCCGGCAGGAATTAAACACGACAGCGCATCGCGGGGGCGGAGGCGCACGCGGGGATGACGGGAATCGGGGTGTATGACGACGACGTAACCGCGGCGAATATCAGCGCACAGGACTGGAATCCCCGTTCCTCACAAGACAAGCATCAGGCCGTATGAACGATCTGAGGGACCGCCTGCCAGGGGCGGTCCCTCAGATGCTGGTGGTCCTGGCTCCGTTGTCGTGACCGTCGTTGGTTCAGCGCCTATTAGCGACCACCCGGCCTTTTCGATTGGGAGAAGAGTGTGCAACTGGGGCAGAGCTGCCGGCGTCATGACTTCTCGTGCCGAGGCTTCGGTGAGACGGCTTACGAACAGGCCGCCCACTGCGGGTGACCCGACACTGGCACCGATCTCACGCGTATGAGTTTTGGGGTGCCGGTACATTGGAGCAAAGCAAGGCGAAACTCCGGGCGCGAGACATGGCTGTCCCGTTAAATGTCCTCCCTTGAGCTGACCGCCTTTTGTCTTCGCAGCCAACGACCTGTCTGCTGTCACAGTCCTCCCGGCCCAAGCCTTCTTCGTGGGTAGGAACGGCAGGCGCAGACAAGGTCGAACGCTGGGTGTTTGACAACAGGTGGGGCGCGACTATCCGCGTGGGGAGGCGGGCAGGTCGAGAAACCCCCAGGTTGGCGGAATTTCCCTTTTTCGGCTTTAACTAGGACGCGTAGGAGGCTGGCAGGGGAATCGGACGAAATCGTTGGACACGGACGAAGACCAGGCTCTACACACGATCATTCCGACAACAAACGTCGCCTGAGAGGTTGCGATGCGGCGGGAAGATCGCCTGGCTGTGTGTCCATCGAAGACTTCATCGTCAAGCTGTTTGGGAAGAACGCACGGTTGTCAGCTGGCTCAGGAGAGCGTACCTTCAGGACTAGCGCGCGCAAGTTTTGATTGATTTATAAAATCAAGCATGCAAATTGTCGGGTCTTTTCCGCTGGACCTCAATGTCATGAGCCAGCTCATGCACCTCTGCGCCCGCCTTGATTGACATTCACATACATCGCGTGACCAAAGGAGATCATATGTCGGTTCGGAAAATATCCCTCACACGGGGGTCAGCGGCACGCAAAGCGCTCGTCAGTGCGACGGTAGCCGTCGCCGTCTCCATCGGGAGTCTGCTCACCGTGCCCGCTGCCACCGCTGCCCCTGCCTCGAGCGCCGGGCAACCTGCGGGCAACGGCCCGTCGGCGTGCACCCGTGCCTTACCCATCGGCAGCTCCAACTTTGTGGTGGATTTCGGCGGTGAGCCGTTCAACGTGCAGGTGCACGTGCCCTCCGCTCCTTCGCATAAGCAGCTCCCCCTTGTGCTTGACCTCCATGGGTCCGATAGCAATGCCGCCTCACAGTCCTACGTATCCGGACTCGCGGAGATCGCAGATGCGGAAGGCTTCATCGTCGCCACCCCGGAGGGGAACATTCCCTTCGCAGCAGATGGACCATCCGGAGCCACCTGGGGATGGAACGTGCCGGGGGTCCCACTCACGCTGGGCAATTTGCCATCCCCTGACGCACGTGATGATGTGGCGTTCCTACGAGCCGTAGTCAAACAGATAGACGGTGCCGCGTGCGTGGATGGACGCCGGGTGTACGCGACCGGTTATTCCGGTGGTGGGCGCATGGCATCAGCACTGGCATGCGAGGCATCCGATGTTTTCGCGGCCATCGCACCGGTGGCCGGGCTTCGTGCAGGACGCAGCGCCGCGCCGGACTATTTGGTGCCCGCGCCGGGCACCTGCGAGCCGACTCATCCGGTTGCGGTGGTGACCTTCCATGGCACCGCGGATCCGGTCAATCCGTATCAGGGCAATACCGATCCGCGCTGGGGTTACAGCACGCAGGCCGCCGCGCAGGAATGGGCTCACTTGAACGATTGTCGTGTAGGTCCTGTTGTCACCCAGTACAGCCCCGACGTCAAGCAGTACACCTGGAGCAAGTGCTCGAAGCAGGCCGACGTAGTGCTCTACGAAGTTGCCAATGGTGGCCACACCTGGCCGGGCAGCGCTGTTCCCTTCGAAGCCTACGGCGCCGGTTACTCGACCCCGGAGATCAACGCATCCCAGACGATGTGGGACTTCTTCAAATCACACCAGCGCCGCGGATAAGAAGCAACGGCGGTGGGAAAAAGCAGTCGGGGTGACTGTCGCATCGATAGTCACCCCGGCTGCAGTTTGTCGGATCAGCCAGCCATGTGGCGCTCCCGACAGGGCGGTTCCCGCTGCCCCTTGTCTCCGGGCGGTTCCGCAAGCATCAACGCCATCTTCACGATGCGCGACGAACATGCCAAATTTTTTGAACTGCGCGCGTTGCTGGTACAGCCACGGTCCCTCGGGTGTCCTCCTCGAGTCGATTCATCCACTCGGAGCCCTGAGCCGAAATTTCAATTTTTACCGTGGTCTAGAAGTTATGGCGGGCCGGATCAACCGCCTTGCCGGAGGCGAGCGTCCGCGCGGTGTTGCGGCGGCCCGACTGCGGGCAGCAGCCAGGGAGGGCCCTGCCGGCGAGATCGCGCACGACGGCAGGGGCTCCTGTCGGGGTCGTCCATGTGGCCGTTGTGCCTGGGACATCTGCTTTCGGTGCGGGTATCGGTGCCCGCCTGCCAGTGTGGAGGCGGCATTGCTTGCGTTGAGCGGTTCGATGGAGGTGGGGACGCCGGCTGCAGGTGCGAGGCATTCTTGTGTGCCATTCACTACAGCGTCCGGGTTGGAGGCGAGTGTTCCGCTGCCCGCCAGATATAGGTTGAGGGCGTTCGCCACTGGGTAGGAGGATGCGCTGCCGTAGGCGGGGCGGCCGAGCCGGCGAAGGCGACCCAGTCGCGCATGTACTCGAACTCGGGCCCTGTATTTTTCGGGCCTCCCTTGAGGTAGTGGTCGAACCAGTAAGCGAAGCGGACCATGACGTAGTCGGTAGTGAAACTGGGGTTGCTCTTTGTGAGCTCTCCGGGAGCGTCCATGCTGGTGCTGTCATGGCCATGTGAGATCCACATCATCTTCACCGGTGTGCCTAGCCTCTTCAGGGCCTGGTACGTGGCAACGGCCTGGTTGAGCGGGAACAAGGAGTCGTGTTCTCCCTGGACCAGCATCGCCGGTGCCTTTGATGCTTGAGTAGAAGGAGGCCACCGAGATGCGTTCGAGAGCGCCCGTAACGTCCGGTGGGAAGTAGCCCGTCGCAAGACCGGAGTTGACCGCCGAGCAGAAGACGTCGGTCAGCCAGGGCAGGAATCAATGGTCGACGGATCCACTGGACTAGTGAGGTAACTCTTTTCTGCTACTGCGAACAGCCTGGCAAGCCAGACAGACTTCGCCGCTCCCGGAGTGGAGGCTGTGACACCCGCAGTCTGGGCGGTGCTGTTCGGAGCGAGTGCGGAGGGCAGACCGTTCCACGTGTCGATGGGAATGATCGCATCGATGCGATGGTCGACGCTTGCCGCTGCAAACTGGATCGCACCGCCATAGGAGGCACCTAACATACCGACCCGCGGGTCGTAGGCCCGGGCGATGCCATCAAGGTCCTTTTGGTCGTGGACTGGGGTTAGCCTCTGTTGGTGGACACCTGAAGTAGCGGGATCCTTGGGTTCTGCGGGAAGGTGTTCTTGTGAGCACGACACGAAGAAAATTCACTCCGGAGTATCGGCGGGAGGCTGCCCGCCTTGTGATTGATACCGACAGGGCCGTAGCGCCGGTGGCCAGGGAGCTCGGCTTGGGAGAGCAGACTCTGGGCCGGTGGGTTGCCCAAGAGCGTGCGCGGCTGGCGGCTCCCGAGGAGTCCGCGGCAGCTGAGGCGGGAAACTCTGAGCTGGAGCGTTTACGCCGGGAGAACGCGCAGTTGCGGATGGATAACGAGTTCCTGGGAAAAGCCGCAGCCTTCTTCGCTTCCAAGCAGCAGAGTCGGAATGCTTCGAGCTGATGGAGGCCGAGAAGGCTAACTACCCGGTCCAGCGGATGGCCCGGCTTTTGGGGGTGTCCCGGTCCGGGTTCTATGCCTGGCGCCGGAGAAGCACCGAGGCTTCGGAGCGGGCCGTAGCGCGGGCGGAGTTCGATGCGAAGGTCCGGCGTGCTCATGCGGATTCGTTCGGGATCTACGGGTCCCCTCGAGTCCAGGCTGCCCTGGCCAGAAACGGGACCGGCGTTGACCGGAAGACGGTTGCCTCCTCGATGCGGCGGCAGGGCCTGGAAGGGATCTCGCCACGGGGGTTCCGCCCGGTCGCTCCGATCGGGGAGGTGCGGGTGCATTCAATCCCGGATCTGGTGACCAGGAAGTGGGACACCGGTGCCTTGGACGCTGTGTGGATCTCGGACATCACGTACCTGCGCACCGATGAAGGCTGGGTGTATTTGTGTGCTGTCCGCGACGCCTGCTCGCGGCGGGTGATTGGGTGGGCGATGGACGCTGTTCAGACCACTGCACTGGTGGAGCGAGCACTGCGTATGGCTTACATCCCGCGCGGGGCTGCCCCTGCCGGGGTCGTGTTCCACGCCGACCGCGGCACCCAGTACACCTCTACTCAGCTCCACGAGGTCTGCACCGGACTGGGCATCCGCCAGTCTGTCGGCCGGACAGGCGTGTGCTGGGATAACGCAATGCAGGAATCATTCTGGTCAACACTGAAGACCGAGTTCTACGACCGGCGCCGCTGGACGACAAGGCACGACGCGATACGGGCAACGGGCCGCTGGATCGAGGAGTTCTATAACCGGGCCCGGCTGCACTCGGCCTTGGGCTACACCACACCCGTAGAGCATGAACGACTCCTCACTACCGAAAAACCTCAGCCGGCAAAAGCCGCCTGATCAACTGTCCACGACTTGCGGGCAACCCCAGGACGACGACGTTGAGCGGAGGTGCGGAAATCGTGTGAGCCGCGTTAGTGTAGGCGATCGCCGGGGCGCCCCCGAGGTAGCTGACGAGCTGACTGGCAGCTTGGCCGTCGATGCCCGGATCGTCGAGGGTCACTGAGCAGCTCAAACCGCCAAACCCGAGCCCCGAGTATGCAAGCACTGCGTAGTCGCGCCTGGCGAAAACCATGGCGAGATTGGCCGGATCCTGCGTGTCCCTCGAGTTACCCCAACCGTTGGTCATCAGCAGCGCGGGAACCCGCTTCGTGCGGCTCGCGTAAGGGAGGTAGAGGTCACCAATGATGTCACAGCTGGATCCGTTCTGCAGGCCTGTGACCCTGAATGCAGAGTCTGCACCGAGAAGCCGACATCGGCATGGGCGGCGGGTACGGCAGTCCCTGCTACTAGGAGGCCTGCGGTGACCATGGCGACAACTTTGGTCACCGTCCGTAGCCTTGGGGCCGTGGTTAGACGCCTTCCTCCATCCATGGACCTGGGTGGTCGTCGTCGACCGCGGAAGAGCAGGTCGCTAAGGCGCTCCCCGACAGGCTTTCGGGGAACCGTGTGTGAGCCTGACGTGGCCCTCGCGCCGGTGGGCAGAAAATTGAACATCTTTGTACATACCTTCCTCATCGTGATCGTCATGCAGACGGTTCTTTCAAGAGCGGTGGTTTGTATGTCAGAGAACGGACAGGATGCGCGCATCGCCATGATTCCGGCGACGGCAGCGCAGAGCGTGCCGAAGATCAAGGGGGCCGGGTAGCCTCCGAGCCACGTGATGTGGCCGCCAGCGACGACCGAGGAGAGTACCTGCGGCAACACGGCAGGAAAGCGAAGTCCCGCCCCTGGTTTTTCCTCAGGTCCCTGCTCCTGGGAGCGGGATCTCGCGCAGTCGGGACTGGATGATGGTCTCGTGGGGGCGTGTCCGGCCAGTTCCCGGTAATCGGTGTAGCTCAATTTGTTGCGCTTTCCGGAAGGACAGCAGGGGAGGCTGGGTTTTCTGCATAGTGGGTGGCGAGTTCGCGTTTGAGGATCTTCCCGCTGGGGCCCAGTGGCAGTTCGGTCATGAGTTCGATGATGCGGGGGTATTTGTAGGCTGCCAGCCGCTCTTTTGCGTAAGCGCCGAGTTCGTCCGCTGTGATGGTGCTGCCCGGGGCTGGAACGATTGCGGCGGCTATTTCCTGTCCGTGGACCTCATGGGGAACGCCAAAGACGGCGACACTGACTACCTGGGGGTGTTGGTTGAGAATTTCTTCGACTTCGCGTGGGTAGACGTTGTAGCCGTTCCGGATGATCATGTCCTTCTTGCGGTCCAGGATGCTCAGGTAGCCGTCGCTGTCCTTGACTCCGAGGTCTCCGGTGCGGAACCATCCCTCCACGACGGCTTCGGCGGTGGCGTCGGGGCGGTTCAGGTAGCCCTTGAACAGGTTGTGGCCCCGCACGACCAGTTCTCCGAGTTCGCCACGGGGCAGCAGTTCAATGCTGTCGGTGATTTCCGGACGGGCGATCTCGACATCGACACCCCAGATGGGGGTGCCGATGGTACCGGGTCTCGGTGTTGTGCCCACGTGGTTGAAGCTGGCTACCGGGGAGGTCTCGGTCAGGCCGTAGCCTTCGTGGATCTCCGCCCCGAAGTGCTCACGGAATTTTTCCAGTACGGCTACTGGCAGCGAGGAGCCGCCGGAGATTCCGTAGCGAAGTCCTTGGGGCCGGGTTGGATTGGCCTTGGCGGCTTCGAGCAGCGCCACATACATGGTGGGCACGCCGAAGAACACGTTGATTTCGTGTTTGTGCAGCAGCCGCAGCGCGGCCTCCCCGGTGAACCGGGGGCACAAAACGATGGTGGCGCCGGCGCGCAGGCCGGCGTTGAGCACGCAGGTCTGGCCGAAGGTGTGGAAGAGCGGCAGGCCGCCGAACACTTTATCGCCGGGCCGGAGGTCGAAAGTGCTGGTCAGCAGCACATTGACCTGTTCTACCAGGGCGAAATGCGTCCCGAGGGCGCCTTTCGGTTTCCCGGTGGTCCCGGACGTATACAGGATGGTCGCGGTGTCCTGTGCGCTGCGCGGGACATAGCATTGGATGGGGGTTGCGGCCGCTGCTTCGGCTTCCAGCCGGGCGGGACGTTCGGCGCTCTCCGGTGCCAGTACTGTCAGCACCTCGACGCCGGCCGCTGCGGCGCCTGGGGCGCCCTCGCCGAGCAGTTGGGCGGCGCAGATCAGCAGCCTGGCTCCGCTGTCGCGCAGCACGTACTCGATTTCGCTGCCCTTCAGCAGCGCGTGGATGGGGAGCACGACCCCTCCGAGCGCGAGGACGGCGTAGTAGACGCGGGCGAAGTCCGCCACGTTGGGGATGAGGATGGCGACGGGGTCTCCCGGTCCGATGCCGCGGGCACGTAGTGCCGCGGCGTAAGCGCGGGTCTGGTCCCAGAGTTCCCCGTAGGTGGTCTCTTCATCCCCGACGACGAGGGCGGTAACGTGCGGAATGCGAGCCGCAGCCTCGGCGAGGATGGCCGCGGCGGAGATGGTGCCGTAGCCGTCATTGGCTGGCGGGTTTGTCATGGTGGATTGTCCTTGGTTAGGGATAGTGCAGTTGGTTTATGCCTTCAGGACCAGGGCGTCGCCCTGTCCGCCGCCGCCGCAAAGGCCAACGACGCCGGTGCCGCCGCCGCGGCGCTTGAGTGCCAGCGCCTGGTGGAGGACCAGCCGGGCACCGGAGGCGCCTACCGGATGTCCGAGCGCGATGGCGCCGCCCTCGGTGTTGATGCGGTCCGTGCTGATTCCGAGGTCCCTGGCGGACTGGATGACGACGGCGGCAAAAGCTTCATTGATCTCAATAAGGTCCAGGTCTTCGGCGGCGAGCCCTTCACGCTTGAGGGCGTGTTCGATGGCCCGGGAGGGCTGGGAGTGCAGGGAGGCATCGGGGCCGGCCGCCTGTCCGTGGGCGCCGATTTCGGCGATCCATTCCAGGCCGGCCGCTTGGGCTGCCGCCTTGCTGGCGATGATCACCGCTGCGGCTCCATCGGAGAGCGGAGATGAGGAACCGGCGGTGATGGTCGCCTCCCCGCCCTTCGCGAAGGCGGGTTTGAGCTGGGACAGCAGCTCCGCCGTCGTTCCCGGACGGATGCCCGCATCGGAGTCGAGCACCAAGGCCGGCCCCTTGCGCTGTGCAATTTCGAGGGGGGCGATTTCCTCGGCGAAGATTCCGGCCGTGCGGGCGGCGTCGGCGCGTTGGTGGGAGCGGGCGGCGACCTCGTCCTGTTCTTTACGGCTAATGCCGCGGGTGGTGTTTCCGGCGTCCGTGGCGGTGCCCATCAGTTCACCGCTGAAGGGATCCTGCAAGCCGTCATGGTTCAGGGAGTCCACCATGGGCGTGTCGCCGATGGTGACGCCTCCGCGAATGCCTTTGACCAGGTGCGGGGCGTTGGTCATGGATTCCTGGCCTCCGGCCACGACGAAGTCGGCCTCACCGGCCCGGATCATCCGAGCCGCGTCGATCACGGCTGTGAGACCGGAGAGGCAAAGCTTGTTGACCGTCACGGTGGGCACGTCCCAGCCAATGCCGGCGACGAGGCTTGCCTGCCTGGCGGGGCCTTGGCCTGCCCCGGCCTGGATGACCTGCCCCATGATTACGGCTTCGATCTGGTGCGCGGCGACGCCGGAGCGTTCCAGCGCAGTGCGGATGGCATGGGCGCCCAAGTCGCTGGCGGAGAGGGAGGCGAGTCCGCCGCGGAAGCGTCCGAAGGGGGTACGCGCGCCGCCGAGAATGACGGGAACATTGTTGCCTGAGGTCATGGGGTTGCCTTTGGGATGGGGTAGTAAGCGTGGGGTGGAACGGGGTTCCGCAGCATTGCGGATGTGTTGTTCAGGCGAACGCGGCGCGTCCGGCGATGAATCGGCTTAACGGGCAGGGCGACCAGGTCCGATATATTCGGCTCCTTGCGGGATCCTTCACCTCCTATCGAGGTCGGCAGCAGGGTCATTGGCAGGCCCACGGATTTCTTCGAGCAGAGCTTGGGCGCCATTGGGAACAGCCGAGTAGAACCGCCTGCGTCCACACGCTTCGGCAGTGACCAGACCGAGTCCGTGCAGTGCTGCCAAGTGATTGGATGCGGTCCCTGGGGCTATGTTGAGTGCGGCTGCGATGGTGCCCGGCGACTGTGGTCCTTCGAAGAGTAGCCGCAGGACGCGGGACCTGGCAGGGCTTGATGCCATCTGGTGAAGGATATGGCTCGCGAACATCCCTGTTCCCTTCTTCTTAGACCTCGCAGAACGGATGGGCGGTCTATTGGGTTGTGGGTGCCGCAGGCGGATTCCTGCGTCACCCGCTGGTCGCTCTCGGCCACCGAAAAGGCGCCTCGGCGATCTGCTCAGAGTTCTTGCTGGAGTGCGGCGGAAGTGGTGAAGTTGAGCTCGTCTTCAAGCTCCTGGAACTCCTCGCCACCGGATGGTCGGGGTTCCGTTGACCAGAAGAAAGCTCGAAGGGCAGCGACGGCGGACTCACGCCACGCACGTGCTGCTGGCATGATCTTCGTGAAACTAGCTGAATTGTGCACATGTCCCGGCTCGAGGGTGAACTCGACTGGGACCCCTGCTTCGCGGAGCCGTTGGGCGTACTCGCCGCCATCGTCCCTGAGCATGTCGAATTCAGCGGATAGAATCCGTGCCGGCGGGAGCCCGCTGAAGTTCCCCGCATAAAGGGGAGAGGCATAGGGATCCTGCCGGTCGCCATCTTCGCCGAGGTAGGCATCGATCAGCACATCGCCGTCTGAACGATGGAGTGCGTAGTTCGTGCCTAGATCCGGGTCCAAGTGGGAGGGCAGCGAAAGGGTCAAGTCGAGGGCGGGAACCTCGAGCAGCTGGAACGCGATCTTCGGGCCACGGTTATCCCGAGCCTTGAGGGTCAGGGCAGCGGCGAGGTTCGCGCCGGCGGAGCCTCCGCCGACAGTGATGATTGAGAGGTCTACACCGATTTCTTCTGCGTGCTCGTGCACCCAGGTCAGGGCAGCTTCACAGTCCATGAGAGCGATGGGGTACGGGAATTCAGGCGCCTTGCGGTAGTTGACCGCGATGGCGACGCAATGCGCTCCGACCGCTCGCTCCCGGCACACGATGTCGACGATCAGACTGTGCGCCGTACCGGCCACCCATCCGCCACCGTGGATGTATATGTGGGCGGGGAGTGCTTCCTCCAGTGTTGGACGGAAGACGATCAGTTCGATCGTGCCGTCCGCGACGGGAATCGTGACCACCCGACGGTCGGCTACCTCTGGCCCCGGTTCCGCGACTTGGAGCGTCATCGCGTCCCCGTCGGCATTATGCTGTTCGCGCAGATTCGTGAAGTCTGTCCCGGCTTCGAGCGCAGGCCTCGGCAGGAACTGGGCGAGGATCGGATCGATTGGCATGGTGACGTCCTTGGTCGTGGATGGTTTGCGGGACCGGTTCGCCGAGTTCACGGCCGATTGGGGCCAGCGAGATCCGGCAATCGTGCGCCTCTGGGGAGTCCTTCTGCGCAATGTTCGTGGCGTTCTTGGAGTACGACGTGGAGATCCGGCGGGTGATCTGCACAACGAATGCGATCGAGTCCATCAATGCCCGCTACCGGCGGACCGTGGGGGCCGCGGGCACTTTCCAAACGAGGCCGCTGCTCTGAAATGCCTGTATCTGGTCACCAGGTCTCTTGAACCGCGCGGCGGCGATCGGGCACGTTTGGTGATGAGGTGGAAGCCTGCGCTGAACGCGTTCGCGATTACCTTCGCCGGTCGGTTCGAAGGAGCCACCCAATAATGAAAGCGCCGGACCCACACACCGCGCGACGGACAATCCCGATCGTCCACACATTCGATTCTTAATCCTTGCTGTTTAGTAGCGTGGCCGGCTCGTCGGAGAACGAGGAGGCTCGGCCTTGGGTGCCGAACCTAGTTTTTCCCTGAGGTCCAGCTCGCGGGTAGCGCCGAACGGAACAGAGTCGCTCAGTGCCACCGTGAACGACTTGTCGTCGTGCCGGGTAACGAGTATGCCCCGGATGGGGAAACTATGGCTTCAGCAATTGCCCGATAGACGGCCTTATCCAGTGCAGCTTCCAAGTCTTGACGCCGAGCTATTGAGACGAACCGAGAATAGGGTTTGGCGGTATAAGTTTCCATGAATTTACCCCTTAGGGAGTGCAGTTCAGGTCGCCGAATTGGCTGCCAGACATTCTTTCGTGCACGTGTTGGAGGAGCGCGAAGTTCTCTCGGGCGTAAGGTTTTGATGGCGGTAAACACGGCATATGGCTTGATGAAATGTCAAATACCGGCGTCTCGAAGCTCTCATTAGACGTGATAAGAGCGGCACCACTTGCCTATGCTCCAGGTGTGTTGTCAGCTTCCGCGTCCGGGCTCTTCCGATGTTGTGTTTTCGGCGATGCGGGCGACAATGTCTGGCCACAACGGACGTGGAAGCTGGTGGCCCATGCCCGGGTAGATCACAAGCGTGGCTTGGGGAACTACTTCGGCAATGGCCAGGGACCCTCCCATATCTATGACTGCGTCGGAATCACCATGAATGAGGGTCGTTGGAACTCTGATGCGGGCTAGATCGTCACGCATATCTTTCACACCTGTTATGACCTGTCGATGCCGCTCGGCGCCATCTGGATAGTAGTTTCGTTCATACATGAGTCCTCCGAGGGTGCGGAGCCAGTCAATATCGGCTGGGTACGCTGGCCCGGCGCAAGGCTCCTGATATCGGACATGCATCTCGACGGCTTCCTCGCGATTGGTTGCGGGTGGGTTTTCTGACCGCTCTTTTAGCCTCTGGGCACCAATTAGGTGCTCAATATTTGGAGTGGTGTAGATAAGGGCGAGGGATAGGACGCGAGATGGAAAGTGGGTGGCGAGCTGTTGGGCGATCATGCCTCCCATCGATTGACCTACAACGTGCGCGGCCTCAATACCCAGTGCCTCCAAAAGGCCGGCCGTGTCCTTCGCCATCTCAGCCAGACCATAGGGCTGGCCCGGAAATTTATCCGAGAGACCTACATCGCGATTATCGAACCGAATAACGAAGAATCCATGCCCTGCTAGCTCGCGGCAGAAGTCGACGTGCCAGCCCAGCATGTGAGCCCCTAATCCTTGGATGAGGAGCATAGGTGTGTTCTCGGAGTCTCCGAATGTGTCGTACTCGAGATGCACGCCGTGAGGCGTCGTTGCCTGAGTCAATTCATGACCTTCCAGTGGGATGGGTTTTCATCGGTTAGGAACTAGTTGTGTTCGTCCAACTGGACTCATAGTTTTTTGGCGAATATTTGTGGCGGGGCTTCTGACACAGCCGCTCTCTGTGGAAACTGTGCCCGTCCGGCCAGCCCCGTACTCGTGGAGGCCGTCTGTGCCCAGTGTCTTCTGATGAGAAGGTCGTCTTGGGTTAGGGGTCCGTTCGGAGGAAGGCCGAGCCGGTGGAATTGGCTGGGCGGCGCCTGGGATTCGACCAGAAGGTCGCGGAGCTTTTCGGCCATCATTTGTTCCAGGGTGTCGTCGATGATCGGGTGCTGCTGGTGGGGGTCCTCCTGGAGGTCAAACAGAAGTGTTCCGTACGCCCAAGGACTGGTCACGGACTCTCCGGGCATCCTCAGGAGTGGGGCTTCTTTGGTGAAGGGGAACGGTTCGACGAGTTCGGCTTGGCGCAGCACTTCGACGGGGAACCGCTGACGCATGTTGTTCGGCATCAGGGTGTGCTCGAACAGGGGCTCATTCGACTCATCAACGCTTGCTCTCATGTAGACGTACCGGCCGTCGGTGATGCACGCGTGGCCACCGAATATTCCAAAGAGCGCTGATTCCCTCACCGGGGAGTCACGGCGCACGGTTTCCGAGAGTGAGAGGCCTTGCATGTCGCTGGTGGGAGGAATGCCAAAGGCATCCAGCACGGTGGGGCCCAGGTCGATTGTTTGAACAAGGCTTTCCCGTCGTTGGTCCTTTATTCCGGACCGCGGATCCCAGACGAACAGGGGGGTGCGGATGGTTTCGTCGTACCAGGGCTGAACGTTCTTCCCCCACCATCCGTGCTCGCCGAGTAGGAATCCATGATCCGTGCACACGAGCAAGAGGGTGTCTTCCCACATGGCGTGTTCATCCATGGCGTCAAGGACCCGTCCCAGGGAACGGTCGCACATGGTAAGCAGTGCGGCGTACTCGGAACGGGCATGCTGGACCTGTTCAGGGGTTTCGATTACGCGTTTGTAGTCGGGCCAGTCGAAGTGCGGGCCGGTGTATTCGTGTTCGTAGTACTTGCGGTATTGGTCGTAGCTGAAGAACGGCTCGTGGGGGTCAAAGGTCTCGATCTGAAGAAACCAGTTGTCGCTGTCCTTGTTGGTTGTAATGAATCCAAGTCCTGCATCGAAGGTGCGGGTCTGGGGGTGATCGGCCTCGTTCTTCATGTACTGCCGGTTGACCAGGTCTTGGCGGTAGGTGCTATCGCGTTGCCGTTTGAGGTCGCCCGGGATTCCCGGCGGATCCTGCACGTGGCCTTTCCACGGGTCTCCTTCTTGTCCGCGGAAGAACTCGAAGCTGGAGTATCGGCTGTGATAGGTCGCTCCGCCGTCCTCCCAATAATGCTGGTGATCGGTGACAAGGTGGGAATACACCCCGTTCTCCTTGAGCATTTCGGGAATCGAGTCATCGAATGGCTCGAGCGGTCCCCAGGAGCGGTGGAGAAAGTTGTAACGTCCGGTGTGAAGTTCCCTTCGGGCGGGCATGCAGGGCATGCTGCCGGCGTAACAGTTATCGAAGGTGGCGGCGCGGCGGGCAAGGCGGGAGAAATTCGGGGCTTCGGTCCAGTCACCTCCGTACGGTGGCAGGAACCTCCTATTGAGGCTATCGAACATGACCATAATGACCTTCAAGACTTGTTCTCCTTACTTGACCGGAGGAATTGGGCGGTTACCGTGGGCCCGGTCTACGTCTCGGACCGGTTGTTCAGAGTGTCGGCGAGGAGCCCGAATCCGAGGATGATGAGGGCGAGGGCGATCGTGGGTCCAAGGACGTACATCGGGGAGGTGGTGATGTATGGCAGTCCGCTTTGGACCAATCCGCCGAGGGATGGCGTCGGGGGTTGGACTCCCAGTCCGAGGATGCTGAGGCCGCCTTCGATGAAGACTGCGTCGGCGATGGAGATCGCCGACTGCACGAGGAGGGCTCCGCGGATATTCGGCAGAACCTGCTTGAGGAGAATACGCGTATTGGATGCGCCGAGTGACTTTGCCGCCATGACGTAATCGCGGTTGAGCTGGGCCAGCATCCCACCGCGGGCGAGCCGGCCAAACACCGGGATGTTGATGATTGCGATCGCCACAGCGACCGCCGGAAGGCCCGGGGTGAGAAGAAGCGCTACCGCGATTCCCAGGATCAAGGTGGGAAAGCCAAGGATCAGATCGAAGACGCGGGCCGAGACCTGTCCCAGAGACTTCGCCCAGATCCCCGACAGTCCAAGGAGCGTGCCGATGATGGCACCGACGGGAATCGCGAGCACGGCAAGGACCAGGTCAAGGCGCACGGCAAAGATGACTCGGGAGAGGATGTCGCGGCCGAACTCGTCGGTTCCAAGCAGGTTCCCGGCTCCGGGGCTAAGGAAGGACTGGGCGCCTTGCTGGTCAGAGCTGTAGGGGGCGATGACCGGGGCAAGTATGGCGATGGTGATCATCAGGACAGCGAGGATGGTGGAGACCAGGCCTCGGGACGTGCCCAGCAGGGCACTGGCTCGAATCCTGCCGCCGATACTTTGGCCACGTTCGAGGTCTTCGGCTGTGTGGGCTGTTGGTGCAGTCATGCGTGGGGTTTGCCTTTCGTTCAGCTCAGTCGGATGCGCGGGTCCATGCTGGCCAGCGCAACTTCGGAGAGAGCCTGGACGATCACGGCAATGGCGACAGCGAGCATAATGAGGTCCTGAACCACGACGTAGTCGCGTGAAAGGACGCTGCCGATCATGAGCTGACCGAGACCGTTGCGGCTGAAGAGCGCCTCAACGACGACGGCACCGCCGAGCAGTCCGCTGAAACGGATGCCGATGGCCACAATCGCGGTGCCCATGGAATTGCGGAGGACGTGTAGCCAGAGGATGCGTGCCCGTGAAAGGCCTTTGGCGATGCCAAAGCGGACGTAGTCCTCGTGCATGGCCTCCTGCATGCTGTTTTGCAGGAGTCGTCCGATGACGGCTGCATGCGGGATGGCTAATGCGGTGGCCGGGAGGACGAGGTATGTGAGCACTTCCCCGATGCCGTCTTCGAAGGACGCTTCTCCACTGATCGGCAGCACGGGGATCAGGACACCGAAGAGGACCAGCAGGAGGACACTGGTGACATAGGTGGGAAGGCTCAGCAGGACGGAGTAGAAGGCATCGAGGTAGGACCGGAGCCGTGCTGAGCGGGAGGAACCGCCCAGCACGCCAAGTGTTATTCCCAGAAGGCTCATAAGGACCGTGGCCGCGAGAGCTAGCAGCAGGGTGCTCTCGACCCTGCTGCCGATAAGTGTCGTGATCGGTTGGTCGTTGATGATCGAAACGCCGAGATTGCCGGTGACCAGTCCAATAAGCCATGTTCCGTATTGCTGGGGCAGTGGGGCGTTGAGCCCCAGCTTTTCTTCGACGGCGTGGATCTGCTCTGCGCTGGCATCAGGTCCTGCAATGGTGGCTGCGGGGCTGCCGGGGGCGAGACGGAGGATGAGGAAGATGAGGATGGACGCGGCGAACAGCGTCACGAGCATCGCCGGCAAGCGGCGTATCAGATAGTTGCCCATCGTTACCCAGCCGTTGTCTGGTCCAGGATGATGTACTGGAACGCGTTCGTTGTCTTGAAGTCTTTGATGGACTTATTGACTGCCAGGGCCGGTGCCCGCTGGACAAGGGCGAGGTTGAAGGCCTGGTCCACCATGTAGGCCCCAAGTGCAGCGTTGGCGGCGGCGACGTTATCCTGGTTGGCCGATTGGGCAGCGGAGATGAGCCGTTCATACTCCGGGCTTGTGAAATGGGTGCCGCCGTTGGGACGCAGATGTGCTGTTGCAGTTGCAGTCGTTGCCGGTGAAAGGCTTCCGAATCCTGTCCGGTGCAGGAACATCGGGCCCAGGGCGCCCTTGGAGTTGCGGGCGACGAAGTCTGTGGTTTCGATGACATTTGGCGTAGCCTTCAAGCCGGCTGCTTCGAAGTTGTTCCTGACAATGTCCAGGATGGCACGGGCCACGAGGTCTCCGGAATTGACCGTGAATGGAACCTCTGTGCCCGCCAGACCCAATGCCTCGAGCTCCTTCTTGGCTTCGTCCGGTTTGTACGTGTAGGTATTTGCCGTCTTCTCATCCCAACCGGGGGTTCCCTTTCCCCACCATAGGTTGCTGACTTCAGCAGAGCCTTTGAATACCTGATCGTTGATGCGGTTCCTGTCGATGGCCTTGGCTATCGCCTTGCGAACCTTGAGATTGTTGAACGGCGCCGTGCTGGCATCCAAACCGACGACGAAGGCTTCGATACCTCCGCTGTTCGGGGTTTGGACGTCGCCGCCGGAGATGGTGGACAGATCCAACGGACTCAAGCCCTGGGTAATTTGGGACCGGTTGGACCGGGCGGCGGCGATCAGGGCCTGGGATTGGGTGATGATGGCGATTTCGACTGCTTCGAAGTGCGGGGCGCCGCTGACCCAGTAATCGGGGTTCTTCTCAAGCTGGACGGTGGCACCCGGGCTGAAGCTCTTCCACTTGTAAGGCCCGGTACCGATGACCTGCTTGCCGCCTTGAAGACCGTCCAGTGTTTTCTGGTCCACAACTGGAACGAGTTGGAACAGGTCAAACAGCTGGCTCGTGGGCTTGCTTAGCTTGAGAGTGACGGTGTTCCCCGAAGCAGAACCTTCCTGGATCAGATTGGCCACCGAGCGCAACTGGCAGCCGGCGGCTTCTTCCTTTGCCCGGTTCAGCGAGAAGACGACGTCCTCTCCGGTCATTTCCCTGCCGTCATGGAATTTGACTCCCTGACGGATCTTCAGCGTCGTTGTCAGTCCGTCCGCGCTGGTTTCCCAGCTTTGGGCCAGGACTGGCTGGGGCTTTCCGCTGGTATCAAGGTCTGTCAGGTGGTTGAAGACCAGTCGCTGCCACGGGCAGTTTGTTTGGTTGGCCTGCATGACCAACTGAGGCTGGGGGTCCGCCGAGGTTGCGATCACGATCTTTTTGAGCGCATTGCTGTTGCCGGCGGTGGAGGCTCCCCCCGAGGGGCCGCATCCAGTGAGGGCAAGAAGGGTTCCGGCTGTCGCCGTGAAACCGATGAAGCCGCGGCGGGAAAGAGCTGCCTCGGAGCGGAAGATGTTCGAATCTTTCATGGTTGAAACTCCTCGTTGAGTCGGTGAGATTTAGTCGGTGAGATGAGGTGGCGTCTGCCGACGGTGGATTAGATGACCGGCGTCGCCAGGGGTGCTGCGAAATGACAGGCCGAAGGATGCGGCGAGTCGTCACGTTGGATCAACGCCGGGACCTTCTCGGCGCAGATATCCTGCGCCTTCCAGCAACGGGTGCGGAACTTGCAACCCGAGGGCGGGTTGGAAGGGCTGGGCGGGTCACCTTCGAGGATGATTCTGGTCCTGTTGCCGCGTGCGCTTGGGTCAGGAATGGGCACGGCCGAAAGTAGAGCCTGAGTGTAAGGGTGGGTGGGATGCTCGTAAATCTGATCCGCGTCGCCGATCTCAACAATGTTGCCCAGATACATCACCGCTACCCGATCCGAGATGTGCCGAACAACGGACAAATCGTGGGCGATGAAGACGTACGACATCTGAAGCCGGTCTTTCAGTTCGGCAAGCAGATTCATCACCTGTGCCTGGACAGAGACGTCCAGGGCTGAGACCGGCTCGTCGCAGATGAGGACTTTCGGATTCAGGGCCAAGGCCCGTGCGATACCAATCCGCTGTCGTTGTCCGCCGGAGAATTGATGCGGGTACCGGTTTGCGTAGTCCGGGTTAATGCCCACGAGTTCCAGCAGTTCCCGGACCCTTGCCCGTCGTTCCTTTGCTGGCACCAGATCGGAATGGATCTCAAAGGGTTCAATAACGATCTGTCCGACAGTCATTTTGGGGTTCAGGGACGTGTACGGGTCCTGAAAGACCATTTGGATGTCCCGGCGGTGCCGGCGCATCGCTTTCGCTCCGAGGCCGGCGATTTCGTGGCCGAGGACGGAGATGCTGCCTGCGGTGGGATGCTCCAGGCCCATCAGCATCCGGGCAAGAGTGGATTTTCCGCAGCCGGACTCGCCGACGAGTCCGAGCGTCTCGCCTTCCCGCAGTTCCAGGTCTATTCCGTCGACGGCTTTCACTGAATGGCTCAGCCGCCTCACGATCGTTCCCGTGTGTATCGGGTAGTGCATCTGGAGCCCCGAGGTGCGCAGGACCGTTGCGGGTGAATCCTGGAAGGCCTGGTGGTCGGCGAGGGTGTGTGGATGGGTCGTTTTCATGAGGACACGACCGCTTCCCAGTAGTGGCAGCGGCTGCTGCGTTCAGAGCTAATGTCGTAAAGAGGTGGTGAGTCTGACCGGCATTCTTCGCGGGCGAAACGGCACCGTGGCGCGAACGAGCAACCTGCGGGTAGCCCACTTAGATCAGGTGGCAGCCCGCCGATCGCAGCCAGTTCCGTACCTCTGTCGTCCAGTCGCGGGATGGATTCCAGGAGGGCCTTCGTATACGGGTGGGCGGGCTGGCGGTAGACATCGATAGCGTCGGCGCTTTCGACGATCTGACCGGCGTACATCACGGCAATCCGGTCTGCTATCTCCGCCACCACGCCCATGTCATGGGTTATGAGGATCAGCCCCATATTTCGATCGCGCCGGAGGTCATCGAGTAAGGACATGATCTGCGCTTGGACTGTAACGTCAAGAGCCGTTGTCGGTTCATCCGCGATGAGGACCTCGGGGTCCAACGCCAAAGCCATGGCAATAACTACACGTTGACGCATACCGCCCGAGAACTGGTGCGGGTAGTCATCCAAGCGACTTTTGGCATCCGGAATCCGCACAGCTTCGAGCATCTCGACTGCCTTGAGGCGGGCGTCATGGCGGGACATTCCACGGTGAACGGTGAACATCTCGCTGAGCTGAAAACCCACCGTAAAGACAGGGTTCAGCGCGGACAACGCGTCCTGGAAGACCATCGCTACCTTCGTGCTGCGCAAGGAGCGTCGCTTCCTTTCGGGCAGTTTCAGCAGGTCCACACCACGGAAGCGGATGCTTCCTGACTTTACTTCGCCAGGCGGGACGTCCAGGATGCCCATGATGGTTTTGGCCGTGACACTCTTGCCGCACCCGGATTCTCCCAGCAGGGCAAGCGTCTCGCCCGCTTCGAGGCTGAAGCTTACGTTCCTCAGTGCATGCGCAACATTGTTGCGTAGGCGAAAGTCCACGCTGAGACTCTCGACAGCCAGCAACGGCGCTGCGTCGTCGAAATGGAGCCCGATTGGGGCTCTCTCCAGAAGTTTCACTATGATTCCAATCCCTTTACTGCTTCGGCCTGCTGGCTCGTGGGCGGGTCGCGACATTAACTGCGCTTTATCGGGGTTCAAATTTCGGAGGCCGGTGGCACCTACATGGGATCGTCTGTGATCGTCCATGTTGCATCGCCGCATCTGTTTTTGTGGCAGCCGTCACAGCTGCTATTCACAAGCTAACACATTAGACCTCTAGAGGTCCAACCTGTGATAGAGTTCACATAAATTGCTGATGACAGAGCAACGAAGGAGTATCGCTATGAGAAACAGTCACTATGCTTGGGCAGCCCCTTACCAACAGGAGACGGCGCCGGGCACCACCTTTGGACTGCCGGTCGGTGCTGAATGACGGACGAACGCGCACGAGCAACACTGCTCTCCACATATGCGGTTGACCGCCCCCTGAACGACACGTACCCCAAGGAGTTCACCGATGTTTGAGCGCCGTAGCCTGGCCGCCCAGGTCGCTGATTCCTTTCGTCAGCGAATCGGCGAGGACCTGCACCCCGGAGACAGGCTTCCAGGGGAAAAGGACTTGGCCGTCGAGTTAGGTGTCAGCCGGACAACCCTTCGAGATGCACTCCAACTGCTATGGAAGGAGGGAATCGTTGTCCGACGCCATGGCATCGGAACCTTCATCCGCGAGACAGGAGGGCCCGTACTGGTGAGTCTTTCCGACCTCGTAGCCCACAGGGACGTGATCCTTGCATCCGGGCACGAGCCAGCCATCGCCGAATTCGTGTTGACCCGATCAGTGCCTTCGCGTGACATCTCGTCGCTGATTGCCCTGGAAGACGGCGAAGAAGCGTGGAAAGTCGAAAGGGTCTTCTCGGTCGACGGCATTCGTGCAGTAAAAATCACTGACACGCTGCCCGTTAGCGTCAACGGCGTCGCTCTCGATCTTGAACCACTCAAAGACATTGACGTGGACATGATTCACCTCCTCCAGGAACAGGCCCGGTGCCCTGTGCTCCTTCAGGACGGTGACCTGGACGTCGTACCCGCTTCCGAAGAACTCGCAACAGTATTTGATATCAAGCCAGACACCCCGCTCCTGAAGCTAACCCAGCTCAACTTCACAGACGAGGAACGGCCCTTTATGCATAGTGTGATCTACAACCGTTCGGATGTCATGAAGTTCAGGCTTATCCGCAGACCCTCGCACTAGCTGGTGCCGGTGTCACCGTTGCCCACACTTGAAAAGAGGGCAGCACTCCCGTAGGGCCGGAACCACCGGCGGACGGCCAGCCAGTGGACGTACCGCCTCCCCCTAGTGCGTGCCATGAACGGCTCGGACTGGACGAACAAGCCATCAGGAGCAACGCAGCTCCAGCCAGATAGGTTAAGCCCAATGCCAGGACCAAACATTGTGTATATCCTCGCCGACGATATGGGGTACGGAGACCTGTCGTGCTTCAACAACCGATCACAGATTCCCACTCCCAACCTTGACCGACTCGCAGCACAGGGCATGCGCTTTACCGACGCCCACGCAACATCATCGGTCTGCTCTCCCAGCCGCTACAGTCTGCTCAGTGGCCAATATAACTGGCGATCCCGCCTCAAGTCCGGGGTGATCTGCCGGTGGGACGGCCCCGTTTTTGAGGATGGCGAAGTCACCGTCCCCAGTTTCCTGAAGTCTCAGGGCTACGACACGGCGTGCATCGGCAAATGGCATCTTGGCTGGAACTGGCCAACAACCACAGGTCGAAGCCCCAACCAGGTTTTGCCTTATGCAATCGACACCCCTGAAGTTGAGCTGCGCCGGGACGAATTCTGGAAAGAAATTGACTTCTCCGCACCGATCGCCGGGGGCCCCATTGAGCATGGTTTCGACACCTACTTCGGTGTAGACGTACCAAATTACCCGCCCTATTCGTGGTTCCAGGACGACCGGCTGACTGCTCAGCCCACGAGGCCCAAATCCGCCGCCATCTACGGTGACATCGGTCCCTCCGTTGAAAACTGGTCCCACGAAGCGATGCTTCCGGAGTTCACACGGCGGACCGTGGAGTACGTCGAGTCACACAGCAGCGACGCCAGCACGATAGGAACGAACCCGTTCTTCCTCTTCCTTTCCCTGACCGCTCCCCACTCCCCAGTAAGCCCAGGGCCAGAATTCAGAGCCCGCAGCGGCATCGGCCCCTACGGCGACCTCGTTTCCGAAATCGACTGGCTCGTTGGTCAGGTCCTGGACGCGGTGGAACGTTCAGGACTGGCCGATGACACACTGCTCATCTTCACCAGCGACAACGGGCCTGAGCTGGGCACCAAGGACGATGAAGGGGCTTTCGAACGCGCCCGGCGCACCGCGCATTACAGCATGGGAGATCTCAGGGGGATCAAGCATGACGTCTGGGAAGGAGGCCACCGTGTCCCCTTCATTGCCTCATGGCCAGGCACAATTCCGGGCAACACGGTATGCAGTGAGCTGGTCAGCCTCATGGACCTTATGGCCACGTGCGCCGACATACTCCACGCCCCTCTGCCTTCCTCAGCCGGCCGGGACAGCATCTCCATGCTGCCCCTGTTGGAAGGCAAAGCTGACCAGCCGTTGCGGGGCTCACTTGTCGGTCACTCCCGTAACGGTAAGTTCTCCATCCGGAAGGACAAATGGGTCTTCATCGACTCGCCGCCCTGTTCAGAAAATCCGGAACCTGAATGGTTCCGTACAGAACGCGGCTACCCGGAGGATGACAGCGAAGCCGCCCTTTACAACCTGACCGAAGATATCTCGCAACGCGATAACAAACACTCGGACCAACCCGAAGTGGCACAGGTGCTGGGCAGGGAGCTGGAATCTCTTCGGTACATTGCTCCCAAGCGCAAAATCGCCCCATCCAGATCCAGTCCACAGTCATGATGAGCGCGCCAGCACCACGAACAGGATGCCTGACGCCGGCCAAAGAAGCCCAGGACCTGAAGATCAGAGTCCACAAGTATTCACCGGTGCCGTTGTACTTTCAAATCGCCGAGGCTACCTCCGCAGAGATACAGCTGAACCACCTGAACCATCGTGACAAGCTCAAGACCGAGCGGTCACTCGCACGGGAACTGGGAGTCTCACTCGGAACAGTCCGTCATGCCTTCCAACGCTTGGAAGACAACCATCTCGTGCGTCGCAAGCAGGGATCTGGAACCTACCTAGCCTGATGACCGCACCTTGGAAAGGAAAATCAGACGTGGATACCTCGTTCTTAGTGAAAGGCCCGCCCTCATGGCTTCTGTGAATAACTGCAGTCTCTGGGGCCAAAGCGCATGAAACCAACTGTCATGCCAGTCCTTAGCGGTAAGAACCGCCTAAAAATTGCTTTACTCCTGGAGGAACATGGACTTCTCACCCCGACCGAACTGGCTCGGCTGCTTCACTGTACACAGGGTCACGTATCCAACGATCTGACAAGAATGCGCAGCCACGGGCTTGTCGCGGCCAGCGCTGAGGGTATTCACACCCGCTACCGATTGCTGGAGACAGCTGCAGGCCGGATCGACGCCGCCGTTCGAAATTACAACACCGAAGAAACGATCATCGATGATGAACTTTTGCGCTGCCTCATCGAAAAGCGAACGGCTTCAAAGGGCCCTGCACCGGGCATGCCGGAACCAGCGGGCAACCAGCAGCGTAGGTCCGCGCCACACATCTTCAAACCGTCAATCATCCACTCCCTTGACCAGCCAACGACGTCTGCGAATTTTTCCAGTTAGAAGCGCCGGAGCATCTCATCGCTACTACCGGCGGAGACATTTCATATCAGTGCATGGAGGAACCATGATGGTGACCGGATCCGGATCGCAGTCCGTAGGAAAAAGCTGCTGCGCCCCGTCCCGCAAGAACGCAACACTGACCGCTGGACAACCGCCCCTTGCCGGAGCGGCCGGCCGATTTGCAGAGCGTCCGCCACAAGTGCGCATCCCCGCTGGAACCTTCCTGATGGGCGATGCCTTTGATGAGGGCTATTCGAGCGACGGAGAAAGGCCAGTACACGCAGTTCACATAGATGCCTTCAGCATCGATTCCACCGCCGTCACCAACACCATGTTTGCCGAATTTGTGGCCGATACGGGATACCGCACGGATGCCGAAATTTTCGGATCCTCGGCCGTTTTCCACCTCCTCAAACGTGCGCCGCGTTCCAGCATTCTTGGCTTTGCCTCCGGCGCTCCCTGGTGGCTAAACATCCAGGGGGCTGACTGGGCCCACCCGGCCGGGCCCGCATCACACTGGAAGCACGTAGCGGATCACCCCGTTGTACACACCTCACACAACGACTCCCTGGCCTATTGCCGCTGGGCAGGACGACGTCTTCCGACCGAGGCTGAATGGGAATACGCAGCAAGAGGAGGCCTGGTGGGCCAACGCTACGCCTGGGGGAACGACCTCCACGGCCCCTCAGGTGAACACCTCTGCAATATCTGGCAGGGCACCTTCCCCATCGAAAACACCACCGAGGACGGATTTACCGGGACATCACCCGTCAAATCCTTCCCCGCCAACGGGTATGGGCTCTACGACGTCGCCGGGAACGTCTGGGAATGGTGCGCCGATTGGTTCTTGCCGGGCTACTACCAGAGCTCGGCTGCGACAAATCCTCAAGGACCAACCATCGGCGCAGGACGCGTGATGCGCGGTGGTTCCTATCTGTGCCACGACTCGTATTGCAACAGATACCGAGTGTCATCCCGGAGCTCAAACACTCCTGATTCCTCCAGCGGTAACTGCGGATTCCGGACCGTAGCCTTGCCTTTGGAACCACCGGCCTGAGCTGGCGAACAAATGGAAGCCTCAACTGTGAACAACGAACCCACCGACCAGCCCTTCCAAAAAAGAGCACGCTTCTCTTCTTGGCTCCTTAAGGGTGGCGCGGAACCTGACCCCCGTTTCACGTTAGCCAACGAACGAACCTTCCTGGCATGGATCCGAACATCACTGGCCCTGCTCGCTGGCGGTGCCGCGGTCGAAGCATTCATGTCCGGGCTGTTTGCCCCGGAGTTGCGGAAGACCCTCTCCATCGTTCTGCTCACGATGGCACTGCTGATCAGTGCCGGGTCCCTGTTCAGATGGCTGAACGTCGAGCGCGCAATGCGTCGGAAGGCACCTTTGCCGCTACCTCTTATCACCCCCCTTTTAGCGCTGGGTGGCGCCGGCGTAGCCGCAGGCATGATCACGTTCGCGGCGATTCGCTAGAAGGGATCATTGACCACCGACTCCATCCCCCCGAGCCACGACGATCCCGGCCTGCAACCTGAACGAACTGACCTCGCGTGGAACCGGACAATGCTCTCAATGATGGCGTCGGCCGCCGTCTTTCTACGCTGGCTTCCCCAACACGGCTGGTTCGCCGGATGCCTGACAGCAACCGCCACAATCGCCACGGTGGCAATCGGACTGGGACGGAAACGACGATTACAACGGGCCATCGAAGGCATCCATGAAGGCATCGTGCAACCCCACGCCGCCACTGTCACTGCCTTGGCGGCCTGCGTCATTATCCTTTCATTACTCGGAATCTGCGCTGTCTTGTTCAGTCCTTTCGCCCCGTGAACGGGACACCGACAGTTAGGCTTCACAACAACATCCGCCTGAGACACGAATCAGTTGCACGGCAAGTGACCTGGTTCGGATACATACCGGAGTGGCTTCTGGTGGCCGCCTTGACTGCGTGCGTGCATCTCGTGCTAGCCGGGTTCAACAGGTCATTGGAAAGACGCGAACGTGTCTGGCCAACCACACCCCAACCTGACGTCAGATCCGGCGAGGATTTTCGTCATGCTAGGGCTTAAATCGCCGATGTCTCATCGCAGAAACCCGCAGTCATAGGCCGCAACCTGACAATTTCAGCAACTTAAGCCAACAAAGACTTGCTAACGCCCCCTCTTCCTTGGAATGCAGTTGCTCAGAGGAGATGAGACGGAGCGCCAACGCAGCAGGGCTTCGGACGGCAAGTCATGTCGCCGATGACGGCACGCGGGATGAACAAGTGAAGGCAAGAAAGTGAGCAGACCGTGGTCAGAAACAAACAGACTTGGGTGTGCACAATGTACACACCCCCTTTGGCCGGACAAACCCCCCGTCGGCGCCGCGATGGGACGGAAATCCCATGGCACGGACCGTCGAAACAGAAGTCTCTCGAAGTCATGCCGTACCAAATCCCCCACCCCACGAAGAGGTGTAGGCCACCCCAGACCTACCAGACAGAACCGAAGGAGGAATCCGCGTGACACCGACTGAGAACCAGCGGAGCGCCCACCAGCCAGGACGCTGAACCCGTTCCCCCACCAAACTAAACAGGCCGCACCCGGCGGCCAGGCACCATCCCGGGGCCGTGAGGCAGAGGCATTTGTCCAGCTTTGTACACACTTAAAAGCAAAAACCCCTCTGACGAGGGGGTATGCTGTGCCCGAGGTGGGACTCGAACGCGATTCCAAGCCTTGGGAACACTGGGAAGTGGCGGAAACGTCCGGAATCCGGGCCAGTCCGGCGGCTGTACGGGCCAGTCCGGGACGGAATCTGTGGACATTGTCCACAGCTCTTTTTCCGACGTTCAGCGTGGCACCAGATGATTCGAAATCACGGCGGCCGAATCCCGTAGTTCAACGTCCCCAGCGGCGACGCCCACCACTAGTCCGAAGCCCCCGTCAGTTGTGAAGTCATGGCGATAGCCGTTGATCCATAACAGCAGCACCATAAGTGTCCAGGCAGTCCGTTTGTTCCCATCAAGTAGTGGATGGAACCGCGCGACCGACTCAAGTAAAGCAGCTGCCTTCACCGCTAGTTCGGGATAAGCTTCCGCGCCCATTACGGTTGTCGCCGGCCTGGCCAATGCCGAGGCCAACAAGCCGACGTCGCGGATGTGGAAGCCATACCGATCAATAACTTGGAGCGCGTCTTCAATGTCCAGGTAAACGGTCACGCGTCCTCAAGGCGAGTGAGCAAATCAGCGTCGTGACTCATGACAAAATCAAGGCCCTCACTGATCTCGCGCCGGCGCGCATGGCGCTGCAAAACCAACTCGGCCCCCTGCAACAGGAGTGCGGACTTGGACGTGTGTTCCTCGGCAGCCAACTTCTCCAGCCGACGATCAAGGTCCTCAGGAACACGCAGATTCATAGCCATGAACCAATGGTACCAAAACGGTACCTCGAGCGGCCCCGGCTAAGAGATCCACCAAGGGAAGTAAAACCGATAACGGCGCATATGTCGGACGGGAAGTAGTACCCTGGCTGGTTCCGGCACAGCGATTCCGCCAATCGATGCCACATGCCGAAGACTTGGGCGGCACACGTCATGACGCCCCACCTCGGCCTGCCCATGAATAACCAGAAGCAACAACGCTGTTTGTCATTCTGATACGCCGCTCATCGCTGGATGGGGCCTCCGCGCCACCAGGAGCTGACATTCGAGCGCCGATCTGGAAACTTAGTTCGGCGCTTTTACGCCGCTTGGCCCCCTCCGAACTTTCCGGGGCTGCCCAGGTCCCCCGAGTTGCACTCCAGCCCCCTACCACCGCACAGGTCCCCTATCTCAACGGCCACAACACACGCACAAAGGAAAAGGACAATGAATGCGCTCACCATCAAAGACCCAGCAGACCTGCTCAGCTTCATCGGGCACACCCTAGGGTTTTGGCCCCAAGAGAGCCTGGTCTGCATCACTCTGGACAAAGGCAAGGTCGGCGCCACACTCCGCATCGACCTCCCGCGATACCCCGGAACTGAACTCCCCTACGCCCGCACCGTCAGCAGCTACCTCACCAGTGACACCAGCGCGAGCAGCATCGTGTTCGCCCTCTACACCTCCCAGCGCTGCCAACCAGGCCAACCCAAGCCCCACGCGGCCACTATCGCAGCGCTCACGGGAGTCCTCGCCGAAAACGGCATCACCATCCGCGACGGAATCTTCGTCAGCGATGACGCCTACTCCCCCTACGACACTGAACCCGGCCAAGACATCAGCCTGCCGATAAGCACCACCGAGTACAGCCGAGTCAACGCCGAATTCATTTACCGCGGCAGCACCATCGAACCCACCAACCGAATAGTCCTCCCGGCACCGGCTCAAGAAGCAGACCACGCCATTGCCGTCGAAAACTGCATGACCACTATCCGCGGCCAGGCACCTCACCGGGCCGCAATGCAGGCCAGCCAGTTCTGGACGGGCATACTCGATAGCAATGACTTCCCCGACGACGAGGACTGCGCCTCGTTGATCGCTTACTTCCAGTTCCCGCACATCCGGGACCGGCTCATGGCAGATATCCCAGGCATCAACGAACCAGCCCAACACATCCTCTTCGCCCAAACCGAGACAGCACCACAATGGTCACGCGTCGAGTGGGCACAACAACTCCTCCTCCACGCCTACACAAGAACCAGCCCGCAACACGCAGCACCTATCCTCACTACCATCGGCTACATCAATTGGTGGGAAGGTCGAGGTTCCAAAGCACACCAATACATGCAACTAGCACTTGACACCGACCCCGGTTACCGCTTCGCCAGGCTCACCGACCAAATGCTCGGAGCTGGCATCATCGCCGGGTGGAACACCAACAAAGACACTGCCTACAAAACCCACTTCGAGATGCCATAGCAAGGCCGTTCTTCTGGCGGAAATATCCACTGAATACTGAGCCATAATTCAGTGGCGGCCCCTCTTGGCTTGATGCCCAACGAGAGAAGGCCCCAACGCACAACAGTCGCTTTACTCGTAGTCGCGGTGTGTGGCGTTGGGACCCCCGGGGGTGCAGGTTAGACCGCGACCCTCAATCGACGGTTGGCGAGAACCGGGATGACCTGACGTGCCTTCTCCACGGCCGCGACGTCTACGGTGACATCCAGTTGGCCGACTTTTTCATCGAGTTCTTGCAGGACGACTCCCATCGGGGAGACGACGAGGCTGTGGCCTACGCCGAAGCGGGGGCCGGAGGGTTCCTCGATGCCGGCGGTGGATGCATCCGCTTGGTCGCAGGCTACGACCCAGGTGGTTGAGTCGATGGCGCGTGCTTGGTTAAGCAGACGCCACGCGTCGATCTTGCCCTCGCCGGCGCCCCAGTGGGCGGTGACGATGATTACTTGGGCACCGCGGTCGGCCAGTTCGCGGAAGAGCTCGGGGAAGCGGACGTCGTAGCAGGTGGCTACGCCTACCGTGACGCCGTCCACTTCAAAGGTGAAGGGCTCGTTTCCGGGTTCCACGTCGGCTGATTCAGAGAACCCGTAGGCGTCGTAGAGGTGGATTTTGTCGTATCCGGCGTGGATGTTTTCGCCTGTGACAAGGATGGTGTTACGGACGCGTCCGTCGGCCGCGGGCTGGAAGGTTCCAACCAGGACAATAACGCCGAGGTCCCTGGCGAGTTGCTGAACAGCAGAAGCCCAGGGCCCGTCAATGGATTCGGCGTGGGCAGCGGGGGCTGCGCCGAATCGAACCAGCGAAGCTTCGGGGAGCACAACGATTCGGGCGCCGGTTTCCGCGCCGCGGCGAACTGCGTCGAGGACGAGCTCAAGGTTTCGTGCTGGATCAACGGTGGTGGCGAACTGCTGCACGGAGATGGACAGGCTTGCAGAAGACATGGGTGTTCCTTTTCTGAATGAAGGTGGTGCGAATCAAGTGCGGAGCTGGCAGGTCAGTAGATCGAGTGTCCAACGATCTCCCGGGAATCGGGGTTCTTCGCGAGGCTCACTCCGACCAGGGTGATGACGGAGACGACCACGATGTACAGGGCCAGGGGCAGCCAGGTCCCGTACGTCCCCAGCAGCCAGGTAAACAGGAGCGGTGCGATGGCGCCGCCGAAGACGCCGCCGATGGTGTAAGCGAGCGAGCTGCCTGCGTAACGGAGCCGCGGGCTGAACTGTTCCGAGACGAGAGCAGCCTGGGGTCCGTACATGAGGGAGTTGCAGAGCAGACCGAAGATCACGGCCAGCACTACTCCGATGAAGCCGATGCTCATGAGCGGGAAGAAGATGAACGGAAACGCGATCGAGCAGGCTGCGCCGATGGCGGTAACAAGTCGCCTGTTCATTCGGTCGGAGAGGTGTCCGGCGGCCGGAACCATGAAGACCTGGAAAGCGGAGCCAATCACGACGGCCAGGAGTGCCTGCCCCGGCTGGAGTCCGAACTGACGAGTGGCATACGTAAGTATGAAGACGGTTGAAAGCGCGTACATCACGTCGGGCGCAATCCGGGACATGGTGGCCGCCAGCAAGGCCCGGCGTTCGGTCCGGAACACCTCAGCCAACGGTGATTTCGGGGTGAGGCCTTGTTCTTTGATGGCTTCGAAGACAGGGGTTTCTTCAATTTTGAACCGGATCACCAGGCCAACCACAACCAGCACCGCGGAGAACAGGAAGGCAACGCGCCATCCCCAGGACAGGAAGTCCTCCTTGGGTAGCAGCGCGAGGAGCGCCAAGGCGCCGTTGGCGAGCAGGTTGCCAAGGGGCGGGCCGATCTGGGCTGCTGAACCGAACAGGCCCCGCTTCCCGGGATCTCCGTGTTCGCTTGAGATGAGGACTGCTCCTGCCCATTCACCGCCGACGCCGACTCCTTGGCATAGCCGGAGGAAGACAAGGGCGATGGGTGCGGCGACGCCGATGGTGTCATACCCCGGCAGCAGACCTACCGCGAAGGTGGCGATGCCAATGAGGAGAAGAGTCCAGACGAGGACTTTCTTACGGCCGATTCGGTCACCTAGTCGCCCGAAGAGGATGCCGCCCAGGGGCCTGGCGACATAGCCGACGGCGTAGGTGGCAAAAGCTGCCAGCGTGCCGGCGAGGGGGTCATCGGAGTGGAAGAAGACCTGGCCGAAAACCAGGGCCGAGGCTGCCGAGTAGATCGCGAAGTCGTACCACTCCAGGCTTGTCCCGGTCAGGGCGACAATGAAGCCCCTTTTGCCTTGGCCGGGCCTTGCCGGAGTTTTTTGTTGCGAAGTGGATATCTGTTCAGTCACGAGATGCCTCCTGAATAAGAGTGCCTTGAACGACAGAGCGCCGGAAGGGCGAATGTCCTGTCACAAGCTGCTTCTTTGCCGATCCCACAAGCGTATGGGTTACGTATACAGAAGCGTATGGGCTGTGTATACTCACACTATACTGTGATGCAGATCGCAGCAATACCCAGCCAAATCAATTGTTTGAAGGAGTCCTCATGTCCTTGCAGTTCACTCTCCCCAGTGGTGAATCCCTCGATGTCGACGTCGTCCACCTCCTGAACGGCGGGTATGCAGGCCGCCACCAGGAACACGTCCGCGCCCATGTCGAGGAGCTCGCACTGCTGGGCGTCCCGGCCCCCACGGTCACCCCGACCATGTACCCGGTCTCGCCCTACCTGGCTCAGCAGGCGAGTGTCGTTCCGGTCCAGCACGGCAAGACGTCCGGCGAAGTGGAGTGGGCCATAGTCGTTGCCACGGATGGGCGGATTCTCCTGACCCTCGCGTGTGACCACACCGATCGCGAGCTTGAGGTCCACGGAATCGCCTGGTCCAAGAACGCCTCTCCGGACGTTCTGGCGAAGGACGCCTGGCTGTTGAGCGAGGTGGAGGACCACATAGATGACCTGACGCTGACCGCATGGGTTACCAACAACGGAGTGGAAGAGCAGATCCAGAAGGCCACGCTTGGCGACTTGCTCCCACCGGCGCACTGGGTCGGCGTACTCAAGGACCGGGATTTGCTCAACCCCGGCACTGTGCTTATTTCGGGCACCGTCAACATGGTGGAGGGCGTAAACCAGTTTGCCGATGGCTGGCGGGCGGAACTGACCGATCCAGTCCTGGGCCGGACCATCAGCCTCGCCTACGATGTAGTGCCGATGGCCACCCCGATCGGCTGACTTTCCGGTGGCGGCGGGGCGGGCTCCATCTGGCGGCACGCCCCCGCCGCTACTGCCAGCCGGTCCACCCCGAATGTATGCGGAGAGTATACTTTGACTATGCAGACGCCAAGCCAGTCCAACCGCGACAGAGTTTACGACTACATCCGCGACACCATCCTCCCGGACGGCGCCTACCACGGCAGCTTCCTCACCGAGGAACAGGTGGCCGAAAAAGTCGGAGGAACCTCCCGCACGCCCGTCCGGGAGGCTTTTCTTCTCCTGGCCTCCGAAGGGCTGCTGCAGCTGGTTCCACGCCACGGAGCGTTCATCCCGCCGGTCACCCGACAGGAGATCAGCGAGGCCCTTGAGTTCAGGACAGTACTGGAAACCAACGCCGCCGAAGTTGTGATGGAACGCGGCACCGCCCCGCTCGACGCGATGAAGCTGGCGCTGAAGCACCAGCTGGAAAGCTCCGACGCCGGCCACGAACGCGAGTTCGTTGACTGGGACAGTGAATTCCACATCGCCTTGGTCAGGGCCGTCGGAAACTCCCTCATGACCAAGTCGTACACGGACCTTCGCGCCCGGCACATCCGCATTGGCATCCGGGCACTCATGAATACCCCCGCCCGGCAGGCCGCCGTCATCGCAGAACACCAGGCCATCGTCGACGGGCTGGAATCCGGAGATCCCGAACTGGCCAAGGCAGCACTTCGCAGCCACATTCGAACCACCGCATCGGGTCTCTCGGAAATCTGACCCACGAAAGGTTCCCATGGACCAGTCCTCCCCTCCCGGGCTCACAGCACCCGAAATTGCGTATCAATGGATCACCGGGTTCATTGCCGGGCTGCCCCGGGACGAGGAGACATTCCTGAACGAGGCCACGCTGGCCAAAGCCACAGGCACTTCCCGGACACCGGTCCGGGAAGCCCTGCTACGCCTTGAAGCCGAGGGATTCATCAGGCGTGTCCCCCACAAGGGCGCGTACGTTCCACCCATCACGGACCAAGAGGTCCGGGCTAACCTCCAGGCCCGCTCCGTGGTGGAATGCTGGGCTGTCGACGCACGAGGGCACTTCGATCAGGCAACCCTGGATGTTCTCCAAGGCATCGTCGACCAGCAGCGCCTTGCCGCCTCCGATCCGGCAGGTTCATTGAGCTGGATACGGAGTTTCACAACACCATCGTCAGGTCAGCCGGCAACCCGGTTCTCTCCGATTTCTACGCGTCCTTGCGGCAGCGCCAGCTAAGAATCGGGATCCAGGCCATCCGCAAAGGCGGTAGCCGAACGGACGAAGTTCTGTCCGAGCATCAAACCATCGTGAACAGCCTGGGCGGGGCGAACCTGACCGCCACCTACGCCGCCATCGACTCGCATCTGGAAGCTACCCGGCGAGCCACCATCGGGTACTGATGCGGCGGCAATAGAACCTCCCCTGGAGAACACTCAGCCGAGGGGATGCTGCGAGGAAGCCTCGCTGGTCTGCAACTCCAGTTTCCAGTTGACGCTGCTCCCCCGAACCCCCGGCATGAGGTCACCCTTCCGTACGTAACGGAACGGGACTGTCTCGCCGTCGGGCCGCCACCACCCACTGACAGGAGCATGATGGCCCGTCAGAACGAGGGCGGGAACGGCGGCAGCTCCTGGATAGCGCGGTGTCATGACGTACTGTTTCCCGCTGGTGCCCGGCCTTGATCAATCGCTGGACGGTTAGCGAGCACGGGAAGGCTCCCGGTGTAGCCTTCCCGTTCCTTGGCCGCAGCGGCTATTCCCTCACGCGCAGCAAACCACCCGCCGATCAACAGCGGAATCAGCACCAGCAGCGAGGCCAGGACCCAGCGGCCTGTATCGGAAAAGCCCATGGAGACGAGCACGAAGAGCAGGAACGCCAAGGTCAGGTAAGAGGTATACGGTGCCCCAAACAAACGGAAGGTTGGGCGCGTAATCAGGCCGGACCGCGAGAGCCTGTGCAGTTTCATCTGGCACAGGATGATGGTGGCCCAGCAGCCGATGATTCCGAGCGCTGAGATCTCCAGGACGATCTCGAAGGCTTGTGATGGTACGAGGGCGTTAAGTCCGATGCCAAGCAGGGCCACCACCGTGGTGAACAGGATGCCGCCGTACGGAACACCTTTGCTGTTCATCCGGCCCGAGAATCGTGGCGCGGATCCATTGACGGCCATGGATCGCAGGATTCGGCCGGTGGAGTAGAGGCCTGCGTTTAAGCTGGACAGGGCCGAGGTCAGCACCACGAAGTTCATGATGGATGCGGCCGTTGCACCCGCTTGCGGGTCGCCGAGGTGCGAGAAGAACGTGACAAACGGTGACTCACCGCCCTTGTAAGCAGTGAACGGCAAAAGCAGGGAAAGCAGCAAGATGGACCCGACGTAGAACACAGCGATCCGGAAGACGACACTGTTGATCGCCCTGGGCATGACTTTGGCTGGTTCCTTGGTTTCACCGGCGGCCGTGCCGATCAGCTCGATGCCGGCGTAGGCGAAGATGACCCCGCTGGCGGCCAGGAGCGGGGCGATGCCGCCGTTCGGGAAGAACCCGCCGTTGTCTGCGAACAGGACCAAACCTGTGGGGCCGACATCGGTGGCGGCACCGCTGAGGAGGAAGACGACGCCGACGACGAGGAAGGTGACCAGGGCTATGACTTTGACCAGCGCGAACCAGAACTCCATCTCGCCGAAGAGCTTCACCGAAACCAGGTTCAGGGACAGCACCACCACCAGGGCGATCAGGGCCAATAACCACTGGGGCGCTTCCTGCAACGGCGGCCAATAGGGTGCCCAGAATTTCAGGTACAGGGCAGCTGCAGTGACATCGACGATAGATGTCATGGCCCAGTTGAGAAAGTAGAGCCACCCGGCCGCGTAAGCCATCTTTTCGCCGTAGAACTCACGGGCGTAAGAGACAAAGGACCCGGAGGACGGTCGGTGAAGGACCAGTTCGCCCAGTGCCCGGAGGATCAGGAAGCCGAAGAAGCCGCAGACGCCATAAACCAGCACCAGAGCCGGCCCGCTGCCGTTCAGCCGGGCGCCAGCGCCCATAAACAGACCGGTACCAATGGCTCCGCCGATGGCAATCATTTGGATCTGTCGCGGCTTCAGTGACTTGTGATAGCCGTGTTCTTCGCTGGAGAAGTCCCGGACGGCTGAGGCAAAATCGCCGGTCCGCTCGCGTTCGTTTTCCAGTTCATCCGCGGGGTCGTGTGCGGGTATATGCATATTTTTCTCCATGGGAACGAACCGCACGTCGTCGTGCGGCTGACAATAGGCTGCCCGGAGCTCCGGGCTGGTGGCCTAAGGGCTAGATGCTGGCGTTGGCCGCGGGGTTCGGGCGGAACTGCAGGTCGCGGGGACTGATCCAGACCTCGTAGCCTTCCTTGCGGACGAAGGCCCGCCGGGGCTGGACCCCGTTGCTTCTTAGCCAGAGCGCGGATGAATCGGCCATGGCGTGATCGACGATCCCGGAGTGAACGGGTTCCCCGGGCTTGCGGATTTGTACGTGTCCGCCGATCAGGGCCGTCCAATCGTCGTACCGGATGAATTGGGGCGTGTCCCGTCGTTTCATGCCTGCTCGCTGCTGAGGAAGAACGCTGTGAGGCGGTCCCACATTTCGGTGGCGTTCGAGTACATGGGAAAGTGTCCGCTGCGCGGGACTTCGGCCAGTTCGATGCCCTTTTCGGCCAGCAGTGGCAGATAGCTCAGGGTGTTGTTCTGAACGCCGTACATGTACATGCGGGGAAACGGCAGGGCCAGGAATCGGTCCATGAGGCCGCCATGGTCGGACAAATCCACCATGGATTCGAAGATCGGCCGGACCGCTCCGGGGCGAACTTTGTGGGGAAGGCTCGCCGCGTAAAGGCTGCTGGAGTAGAACCGGGATTTCCACACGCGTTCCTGGAAGTCCTTGAAGAATCCCTCCGGGTCGGGATGTGAGTGGCTGATGATCTGTCGGCTCAGGAAACAGTCTTCCGGGGCCACGTTGCCCTCGATGTCCGAGAAACTCACAACGCGGGCTGGGTCTTGATCTGCGAGCAGCAGTGCCGTCAGCCCGCCCATGGAGTGACCTACCAGATGAAAGCGCTCGATGCCTTGGGAGGCAAGGACTTCTTTCGCGACGGCGACAAGAAAATGCACGGAGATAGCGTTCAGGTCCGAGCAGGAGGTTGCACCGCACCCGGGGGCGTCGTAGGCCAGGATCGGGCGGTCGGCTAGCTCTACCTGTTGGATGACGTCGGCATAGTCCTCTTTGGTGGAGCCGAAGCCGTGGAGGAAGACAATTGGGATGCCGGTACCCGCGCGGTACATGCCGGCAACTTCAACGCGGACTCCGTCGAGGTCTAGGGGAAGGGTGAAAGGCTCAAGCTTGGTTAGGCCAGGCAAGGAAATCTCCATTCAGGGTGTTGGCGGCTGAGAGCGCCGGGGCGGCCCAGGCGTGGTGGTTCTTGACGTGTCTTTGGTTGGTGCCCGCATGTGGTTGGTGGTATCGGCGACCGGCGTCGTCGGCAGCCAAACGGCGGCCCCTTAGCGCGAGGACGGCTTCGATGAGATCCAAGGACCCGTCGCCAAGACCGACCACCTGGGTCAACAGCTCGTTGCGGGACCAGGTGGTCAGCACTTCGACGGTCCGTATCCCGTGGCGGACCAAGGCGTTCTCGGCCCGTGACGGCAAACCGAGGCTGGATACGGCGGTGGTCAGCCCGGTGTTGCCTGTCACGGGAAGTCCCGGACAGCTGCAGCGAAGCGGCGAAGGCCTTCATCCAGGCTCGCTGCGTCGGTGGCAAACGAGAGCCTCACATGTCCTTCTCCGGAGGGCCCGAACTCGCTTCCCGAACGCACCAGGACACCGGCTTCGGCAAAACGGGCCACCATTTCGTCCGACCCCAACGTCGTCGTGATTCGGGGGAATGCGTAGAAGGCACCTTGGGGCGAGAGGATTTCGACGCCGGGAATTCCGTTGAGCGCCTTGATCACCATGTCGCGCCGCTCCTGGTAGGAAGCCGTCACGGTCTGGAGGTCCTCGTCCGGTATTTCCAAGGCTGTCAGGGCAGCATCCTGAACGAAGGTGTTCAACGGTCCGTTGATGGTGCGGTGGATCAGGTTGATCTTGTTCGCAATGGAAACAGGAGCCACGACGAAACCGAGCCGCCACCCGGTCATGGCATAAGTCTTGGACAGGGTGCTGCAGTAGACCACCTGGGCGGAAACCTCCGCCAAGTCCAAGGCTGAAACGAACGGAAGCTGGTCGAAGACAATGCTGCCGTACGCTTCGTCAGAGAGCAGCAGCAGGTCAGGGTGATCCGCCAGGATCTCTCCGACCCCAGCCAGGTCAGCGGCCGGATAAACGCGTCCGGTGGGGTTGCCTGGGTTGCACAGGATGATCATTCGGGCCGTCGCGGCTTCTTGGCGGAGGGTCTCTAGGTCAAGGGAACCGCCCGGAAGGGCTGGGATCCACACCACTTCTGCTCCGACCATGGCGGCGTGGTCGGCGTAGAGGGAGTAGGTCGGTTCCGGGATCAGTACCCGTTCCCCCGGTTGGACCAGGGCGAGCATGGCCGCGGCAAGCCCCGCACTGCCACCATGCGTGAGTACCACCTCGCTCGCTGTGGTGGAGCGGGGGTGCCCGGCAGAGATCTTCTGCGCGAGCACCTCCCGCAGTTCCGGTGCTCCGGTCATGGGCGAGTACCGGGTCCGTCCCTTAACTAGGGAACGGACGGCACTGTCGACAATCGCGGTGGGGGTGCCGGCGTCGGGCTCCCCCATGGCGAGTGAAATGGTGCCCGGGGCCGCCGCGCCCAAGGTGGCAGGGCGGCGGCTGGAAGCGGCGATCCGTTCAGGAGCACCAAACTGTGGAGAGGACGTGACTGTCATGGGTTCTTCCGTCTAGAGCGAGTAAATCTCAAGAGTGGTTTTGCCTTCGCGGATTTCACCGAGGAAGCGCTGCTCATCTGCGACGCGCTGGTCGGCCTTGTCCAAGACTGCATCGACGGCAACACAAGGAAGGACCACCACTCCATCGGAGTCCCCGACCACAAGGTCCCCGGTGCGCACGGTCAGGCCGCCCACGCGGACCGGGGAGGAGAAGTCCCCGGCGTAGTCCTTGGCGGTACCCACGACGGTGACGCTGCGGGCAAAGACCGGGAAGTCCATCTCCGCCATTTCGTCGACGTCGCGGACGCCGCCGTCGATGACCAGTCCAGCGATGCCGCGATGCTGGGCTGCGGCGGCGAGGATTTCGCCCCAGTGTCCGTGTTCGGCACCTTGCATGTCGACAACGAGGACGCTGCCGGCCGGTGCGTTCAGGACTGCGTGGTGCAGGGCGAGGTTGTCGCCGCCGACGCCGCGGACGGTGAACGCCGGTCCGGTGACCTTGGCTCCGGGCCAGGCAGGTTTGAGTCCGGGATCGCAGGCACAGGGCAGTTTGGAGGCTTCATAAAGGGTGGCGGAGGAGTGTCCGCGGGCTGCATTGGTCACTTGTTACCCCACTGAAGGTCGTGGTAGCCGAGGTCTTTGCGGGCCTGGACCAAGGTGGCACCGGCCTTGACTGAGGCGACAATCCGGGTTTCGGTTTCTTCAATCTTTTCGGCCAGGTCGGCGACCTCTTCAGCGCGGGCGCTGGGTACAGAGAGCGCCCCGTCCGCATCGGCACAGATGATGTCCGCCGGTGAGATGGTGACATCGTTGATGGTCACCTCGGTCTGTACGGCGACCAGCTGCACACGGTCCTTGCCGGTGCGCATGAACTTACCGCGGCTGAACAACGGGTAGTTCTGCTGCAGCGATGTGGAGATGTCCCGGCACACGCCGTTGATGACGGTCCCGGCGATGCCGCGTTCGGCGGCTACCTCGGTCATGATGCCGCCCCAGACGGTGACATCGGTGCGTCCTTCATTGTCGATGACAATGACTGATCCGGCCGGTACGTCATCCAGGAAGTCTCCGACGCTCCCGCGGGTTTCGCCTGCCGGTGCGTACTGGACGGTGAAAGCCGGTCCGGTGGCGCGGAAGTCATAGGTCAGCGGGGACAATCCGTGCAGGGTCCCGTGTAGGCCGAGGGCGTCCATGGCATCGGAGATGGAGGCTGTCGGCAGTGCTGACAGGCGTTCGGTGACGGACGTTTCTGTGGTGGTGTTCATCAGTGTTCCTCTGTGGTTCCTGCCAGGCGCGCGTCGCGCATGGCTTCGTGAAGTGCGACGCCGGCCCGCAGGTCGGCGGCGATGGCTTGCTCCCGTGCGACCACGCCTTGGGCGCGTTCGAGAACCTCGTCTATGTGGGAGGCGGGGACGACTACGACGCCGGTTTCGTCCGCGAGAACAAGGTCGCCGGGGGTGACGGTCACCTCGCCCAGTTGGACGGGTTCGCCGGTGGAGCGTTGCTGGAGTCGGCCGCGGGCGGTGGCCGGGATGCGGCCTTTGGCGAAGACGGGGAAGCCCATCTCCCTGGCCTCGTGAACGTCGCGTGATGCGCCGTCGGCGACGGCGCCGCGGACTCCGTTCAGGGCTGCGCCGAGGCTGAGGAGCCCTCCCCAGCAGGAGACGTCGGTGCGGCCGTCATTGGCGACGACGATGACGTTGGTGTCATTGGCTGCCGAGACGGCCGTTGCGCCGATGTGCGCACCGGAAGGGCCCGGAACGTAAGGCTCCAGCTGAACGGTGACAGCGAATCCGACGATCTTTGGGGTTCCCCAGACGGGCAGGAAACCTGCCTGTCCCGGGGGCAGGCCCAAGGCGTCGAGGGCATCGGACACAGCAGCTGAATCCAGCGTTGAGTAGTGCTCCAAGAGAGTTGTTTGGGAAGTCATGCTTCCAGTAGACCGCCTCAGATGGATATAGTGAAGGTCTGGTTGGATCTAGCTGAAAGAGGCTTTGCGACTCGATGATTGAAGTACGTCAAGCCCGGTACTTTGTTGCCGTAGCGGAGGAGCTGCATTTCGGGAGGGCTGCCGAAAGGCTGAACATGTCGCAGCCACCCCTCAGCCAAGCCATCCTGCAGCTGGAGCGGCAATTGGGCACCAGCCTCCTGACCAGGTCCAGCAGGTCCGTGTTGCTCACCGACGCCGGAACGCTGTTCCTCGAAGAATGCCGGCTGCTGGTGCAGGCCTCCCAACGGGCGCAGGATGTCGCTGCCAGGGCAATCTCCGGCATGGCCGGTACCTTGCGGATTGGGGCAGTGACCTCGGCTTTTAACAGTCTGCTGCCGGCGGTGCTGAACCGCTTCACCGGTGACTGGCCCGACGTGGAACTGGAGGTAGCGGAGATCGACACCCATCACGGGCCTGACAGATTGCTTCGCCGCGAGCTCGACGTAGCCATCATCCGCCAAGCCGGCGCCAACAAAGGCCTCACCTCGGTTCCGCTGCGCCGGGACCGATTCGTCGTCGCCCTGCCCGAAACGCATGCTGCTGCCGCATCCGAGACTCCGGTCGATCTTGCTGAGCTCCGGGATGATGCCTGGGTTTGGCTGCCGCGTGCCATCTCCCCCGACTATCATGACGAAATGGTCGCTGCCTGCCGGAAGGCAGGGTTCAGCCCCCAGGCGAAGCACTTCGCCAACTCGATCCATTCCCAGCTCGCCATGGTCGGTTGCGGGCTGGGAGTCACCCTGGCACCGAATTCATCCATTGGCCCGACAGGACAAGGTTTCGTTGTCCGCGATCTCGCCGAGCGGGTCGATCTGGTGGAACTGTCCTTGGTCATCCGCGACGGGGCCTCTGAGACCATCACTAGGCATTTCATCCAGTGCGCCCGGGACATTGCACAGAGCAGCTAAAGAGCAGAAGCAACGGCGCGGTGACAGGCTCCCCTGCCGCCGCGCCGTTGCTTGCAATGTTGTGAGGGTCTATTCGCCCATGACTCTGCCCAGGTCCGCGCCGGCTTTGACAGTGCTGCCTGCTGCGGCCAAGACTTCTGCAAGCCGACCCGAATGCGGGGCAGGAACCACACTTTCCATCTTCATCGCTTCGAGGACAACCAAAGGTGTCCCTTCCTGGACAACAGCATCGACGTCGACGAGCCACTTAACGACCTTCCCGGACATGGGCGACTGCACCAGCTCCGTGTCGGCACTGCCGGGCTGAGCATCTGGAGCGCCGGCGGAGTCATCGTCCAAGGAGGTTGCGCCGAGCAGTCGCGCCAGGTTTCCGGGGAAGCCAACCATGACCCTCTTCCCGTCAATCTCCAAGGGAACGGTCACGGCAGGCCGGGGTCCGGGATGTTCCGGATCGAAGGAAGGATCCGAGGCGATGCCGTGGTCAAATTCGGTCTCGATCCAGCGGGTGTGAATAGAGAACGTCTCGGTGAAGTCCGGGGCTTCGATCACGGCACGGTGGAATGGCAGCAGTGTCGGCAGGCCGGTGATCGTGAAGTTCTTTAGGGCCCTGCGTGCCCGGCGGATGGCTTGATCCCTGTCCGCACCGGTGACGATCAGTTTGGCCATCAGGGAGTCAAACTCTCCGGAGACCTCCGAGCCGGCAGTGATACCGGAATCCAGCCGGATGCCCGGACCAGTGGGCACAGTGATGGATTCCACGGTCCCGGGCGTTGGCAGGTAGCCCCGGCCTACGTCCTCGGCGTTGATCCGGAATTCAAAGGAGTGCCCGCGGGGTGCGGGGTCCTCGTCCAGGGAAAGGGGCAGTCCTTGGGCGATCCTGAATTGCTCCTGCACCAAGTCCACCCCGGAGGTTTCTTCCGTGATGGGGTGTTCCACTTGGAGTCTGGTGTTCACTTCGAGGAAGGCAATGGCCCCGGATTCGGCCACCAGGAACTCCACGGTTCCTGCACCGGTGTACTTTGCTTCCGCGCAGATCGCTTTGGCCGCTGCGTGGATGGTTTGACGCTGCTCATCGGTCAGGAACGGCGCCGGCGCTTCTTCGACAAGTTTTTGGTGGCGTCGCTGCAGGGAACAATCACGCGTTCCCACGACGATCACTTTGCCGAAGGTGTCGGCCAGTATTTGGGCTTCCACGTGCCGTGGACGGTCCAGGTACTGCTCGACGAAGCACTCCCCGCGCCCGAAGGCGGTGACAGCTTCCCGGACGGCGGAGTCGAATGCTTCCTCTACTGCGTCCAGGTCCCGGACTACTTTGAGCCCCCGTCCTCCACCACCGAACGCGGCTTTGATGGCGATGGGCAGCCCATGCTCTTCAGCGAAGGTACGCGCTTCGGCTGCGCTGGCTACCGGGCCAGGGCTGCCGGCGACGAGGGGTGCCCCGGCGAGAATGGCGATTTGGCGGGCCGTGACCTTGTTTCCCAGCACGCGGATCGCATCCGGGCTGGGGCCAATCCAGGTCAGCCCGGCGTCGATGACGGCTTGGGCGAAATCGGCGTTCTCGGAGAGGAACCCGTAGCCGGGGTGGACAGCATCAGCCCCTGAGCGTTTTGCGGCATGGAGTATTTTGTCCACGTCCAGGTAGCTTTCTGCCGGTGTGCGGCCGGAGAGACCATAGGCTTCGTCCATGGCCATGACGTGGGCGGCGTCCGCGTCACTGTCGGAGTAGACACCCACCGAGATCAGGCCGGCGTCGTTGCAGGCCGAAGCGATCCGCACGGCTATTTCTCCGCGGTTGGCGATCAGGATCTTACGCATCAGGAAGTACTTTCTGTCATCAGTGGTGAAGGTTTGAAGCGGACGCGGCCTCCGGCAGCTACTTGAGCTGCCTTATCCAAATCCTTGGGTGCGACGACGGCGATCACCGGGTAGCCGCCGGTGACAGGATGGTCGGAGAGGAACACCACGGGCTGACCTGTGGGTGGAACCTGGATCACCCCGCAAATGGTGCCTTCGCTGGGCAGTTCATCATGGCGGGTGCGTTCCAATGGGGTTCCGCTGAGCCGCATGCCGATCCGGTTGGAATCGTTGGTGACGGTCCAGTCCTGGTTGAACAGGGGCTGAAGAGCATCCGGGGCGAACCAGTCGGCACGGGGGCCGGGGCCCAGTTCAAGTTCAACCACGTCATCGGCGGGAAAATCCGGCTGCTGTTCCGCTTCGCCTACCGCAGTTCTTGGGGCGGGGCCGACAGGCAGGAACTGCCCGTCGGCCACTGGTTCCGGGCCCAGTCCTGCCATGGTGTCTGACGAGCGACTGCCCAGGACTTCTTCGGCTGCTATTCCGCCGCGGACGGCAAGGTAGCTTCGTACCCCCGTTGCCGGCGGCGAAAGCACAAGGGTCTCCCCGTCCATCAACGCCACCGGGTTGGCGATAACGGCCTCACGCGAACCGGTTGCTGAATTGATCTGCATTCTTGCCGGGGCTCCGGCAAGGGCCACAATCTGATCCCCGACAGCCTGAACAGTCAGGCCGCCGTCGACGATTTCCAAGGCCGCGGCGCCACTGGGGTTGCCGACGAGTCTGTTGGCCCGGCGCAATGAGCTTTGGTCCAGCGCCCCACAACGTGAGACCCCAATAGCGGCATGCCCAGGACGGCCGAGATCCTGGATCAACGTGAGCGGAAGGCTTCGGAGAACCTTGAGTCCCGGACCGTCTACGCGCCGATGAACCTGCGTAGCTTCAGTCACCTGCACCCTGTCACGGACAGCCTTGTAGCGGACGCTGGTCCCTGGACTGACCAAGGCTGCTTCTGCGCGTTCGCTGTCCCACATGGGGCAGCTGGTGTTTCCTATGATCCGCCAACCGCCCGGTGACCGGCGGGGGTAAACACCGGTATAGCTGCCTCCCAGTGCCACCGACCCTGCTTCCACGTTTGTTCGGGGGGTATCCCGGCGAGGGACGGTGAGGACATCGTTCTCCCCCACCATGTAGCCGAAGCCAGGGACGAAACCGGTGAATGCCACAGTCCAGAGCTGGCCGGTGTGGGCCGCCACCACAGCTTCGGCGCTGATGCCTGCCAGCTCGGCAACTGTCTGCAGGTCTTCTCCGTCATAGACGGTTTCGATCTCGACGAGCTTGTCGCTCGTGTGCCGATAGGGCGGAATGGGCAGATGCTGCAGCTCTTTCTTGATCCTCAGCATGGCGGTGGGGCTTTCGGCGGTGACCAGGACTGTTTCGGCTGCCGGGACTACCTCGCGTTGCCCGGGAAATGGGTTCCGGTTGAGCAGGTCTGTCAGCGCGAGCACGTCGTGGGGTGCCGCGAGCTCGGCCAGCACACCGCGCTCTCCAACAGCCCTCACTGAACGCACCCGGGATTCGATGTGGATGTCGGGCTGGGTTTCAGGCGCTGACGTCATGGATGAGCCTTAGGTCTTCTTCGGGCTTGGGGTCGCGGCCAAGGGAGACACCGACGATGGTGATCACTGCGCATACGGCCAGGTAGACAGCAATCAGGTACCAGGTTCCGGTGGCTGCGTAGAGGCCGGTGAAGATCAGGGGCGCGATGGCGCCGCCAAGAACCCCGGCGAGTGTGTAGGCCAAAGAGCTGCCTGCGTAGCGGAGGCGGGCAGGGAACTGCTCGGTGATGAAGGCTGCCTGCGGACCGTACATCAGGCCGTTGAAGACCAAGCCGCCGACGACACCGAGGGTGAGGGTCACGACTGAGCGGTCCTGGATCATGATGAAGAACAGCGGAATGTAGATGGCGCTGCCTGCTGCGGCGATGCCATACAGGAGCCGGCGATTGAAGCGGTCGGTGAGGGCGCCCGCCGTCGGGATGATGAAAATCTGTACACCTGAGCCGACGAGGATGGCTGTGAGGACGTTGCCGGTGCTCATGCCCAGTTCTTTGGTGGCGTACACCGCGACATAGACGGTGAACATGGAGTAGATGACATCCGGGCTGATGCGGGACAGGGCTGCTGCGATGAGGGCACGGGGTTCGTTGCGGAAGACTTCACGCAGTGGCGCTTCGGAGCGTTCGTTGTTTTCCACCAAGGCTTTGAACACAGGTGTTTCTTCGAGCTTGAGGCGGATGACCAGGCCAAAGACCACCAGGAGTGCGGAGGCCAGGAAGGCCACGCGCCAGCCCCAGGAAAGGAAAGCTTCGTTGCTGAGGGAGGCGGCAAGGATGGCGAGGACGCCGTTGGCCATGAGATTGCCTGCGGGTGGGCCGATTTGGGCAGCGGAGGACCAGAAGCCTCGCTTGTTCGGGTCGCCGAATTCGCTGGAGAGCAACACCGCCCCGCCCCATTCGCCGCCGACGCCGATTCCCTGCGCCAGTCGGAGGAGAACGAGGATCGCCGGGGCGGCCGGGCCGATCGCGTTGTAATCAGGCAGCACGCCGATGAGGATGGTGGCCGCACCGATCAGCAGGAGTGTGACAACGAGGACGTGTTTTCGGCCCAGCCGGTCACCGAGGCGTCCGAAGATGACGCCGCCGAGGGGTCGTGCAAGGTAGCCGACGGCGAATGTGGAGAAGGAGAGTAAGAGGCCGACGAATTCGTCATTGCCGGGGAAGAAGATCTTGGGAAATACCAGTGCGGATGCGACGGAGTAGATGGCGAAGTCATAGTATTCCAGCGATGTTCCGCTGAGGCTGGCGATGTAGGCCTTGATGGCACTCCTTTTGCGGAGCTTGGCCTGCTGTGGGGAGGTTGCTGTGGACATGGTCTTCTCGTGTTCGTGTAGGGCTGGTGGGGTTGGCAGGTTTTTCTCGGTGGTCATGGCACGAAGCTCCTGACAGCGATTCCCTGGTATTCGAGGGCTTCCCTGACAGCTGATGCAATCTGGACTGCTCCTGCTGTGTCTCCGTGGACGCAGATGCTTTCGGCGCGGACATCGATGTGGGAGCCGTCGATGGTCTCGATCTTTCCTTCCCGTACCAGGCGGACCACGCGTTTGGTGATGATCTCCGGATCGTGAAGGACTGCGCCCTCCAGGCTGCGCGGCGCCAAAGCCCCGTCACGGGTATAGGCACGATCGGCAAAGGCCTCGGGCACTCCCCGCAGCCCTCCTTTCTCTGCACGGATCAGGACCTCGGATCCTGCGAGGGCAAGGATCGGCAGCGAGGGGTCCACAGACCGTACGGCATCGACGACGGCTTGGGCCTGTGCTGGATGGTGGACTATCGCGTTGCCTAGAGCGCCGTGGGGTTTGACGTACTTGACCGTAGTGCCGGCGATGGCTGCCATGGCTTGGAGGGCACCGATCTGGTAGGCGACGTCGTCGGCCAGTTCGTTCGGTGCGATGTCCATGAACCTGCGGCCGAAGCCGGCAAGGTCACGGTAGCCGGGGTGCGCCCCCACAGTGACGCCGCGACGGACGGCAAGTTCGCAGGTAGCCCGCATGACCGATGGGTCTCCGGCATGAAAGCCACACGCGACATTAGCGCTGGAGACAGAGCGGAACACTGCGTCGTCGTCGCCCAGGCTCCATCGCCCGAACGATTCGCCGACGTCACTGTTCAAGTCGATTTGATTCATTGTGATCCTCATCTCAGGAAAAGGTGATGGACCCATCATTGCTTAAGTTTGAGAATCGTTCAACGATTCTCTTAGTGAAAGTTCGTGAGAGAGTGTAGATTCGTTTCTATGGACACTGCTGGGGAACTCTTGGATGACACCCACTACGAACTGGGCCCCGCCGCGAGGCTGCGGGTAGCGGTTCCCGCTGTCGCGTCGCGGGTCGCGGCGGAGCTTCGTCGCCAACTCATCACAGGCAAGTGGGTACCGGGCATGCGCCTCAACGAACCCACCATCGCCGAAGAGCTTGGCGTTTCGCGCAATACCCTTCGGGAAGCCTTCGCCGAACTTAGCGCCGAACGCCTTGTTATCCGCCTCCCCAACCGCGGGGTTTTCGTTGCTGCCCCAGGAGCCGATGACCTCCGGGATTTCTACACCGTCCGCCGCGCCATCGAGGTCACCGCAGTCCGGAATGGCGGCTCTGCCGAACGCATCGCGGCTATCCAAGAAGCGGTGGCCCACGGTAAGACTGCGGCGAAAGCCCGCGATAAGGAACGACTGGCCGATGCAAACCTCGGGTTCCACCGCGCCATAGTCGAAATGGCCGAAAGTCAGCGACTCAACACCCTCATGAACCAGGTCCTCGCGGAAATGCGACTGTTCTTCTTCAAAGAGCCCGTGAACGTGGAGTTTTACTCACGGTACGTCGAGGACAACGCGAAGATCGCCAAGGCTTTGGCTGACGGGCGCTTCGAAGAGGCCGCTACCCTCTTGGCGGCCTACCTGGATCGCTCCGAGCAGCACCTCTTTGAGATTTACGACGCTTCCTAGCGGGCCCAAAACCGATTCGGAGTGTGGCGGACGCCGTTCGCAGCCGTCAGTCAGCAAAGTGGTCCTACAGCGGCAACGCCACTTAGCCCCGGTTCGAACCCCGTCCTTCATTAATGGCGTTCATCGCAGAGATGTGTTGGGCAAGGTAGTTGAGCCCTACATCCATTTTTGTCTGCCAACTCATAGTTGCGGCCCCGAGATCTCCGGCGTCTATTGCTTCAAAAAACTCCGTGTTTTGGTCAAGAATAATCTGGGGTGAAAATGCATAACGGGCTCCCATGACCGCAAAGTGCATGAATGCCTGCTTGGTGAGCGTCTCCAGGATTGCCGGTATTCGGTTCAAACCTGATGCTTCGAACAGTGCGATTTGGAAGTCCATATCGACGTAGTGAGCACGCGTCAAATCGTTGCGGCGGGCACAATCCCCCAGCTCATCAAGGTGGTGTTTCACCCGGGATCGGGCGCCGGGGCTCCATCGGCTTGCTGCTCGACCACGATTGCTCCCAACGCGCGCCGGGCCATATAGGTCTCCGACACATCATCGAGGGAGGGAATTCGCACAACCACGGAATCGGATCGGGCGGCGGTGACTAAACCATCTTCCGTGAGAGCGCGGACGGCAGTTCGAATGTCCCTTACAGGGGCACCAAGCAAGCGATTTAGAGTAGAGAGAGAAATTTCGCTTTCTCCGGAAAAGAGCCCGTCCACCAGCCCTTGGCGGATTGCTGAAAGTATATCTTCAGCCAATATGTTTTCAGCCCCCTGTGCCTCTTGGGCAATTGAACCCATGGTGGTGGGCACATCGCGGTCAACCGTCCAGGAGAAGGGGCTTCGCCCGCTGTGGTACCAGCGGCGTATGCGCCATTCCACGTCGATCAACGTCTCCCCGTTTGGCACTTCGGGCAGGAGGTCCAATGCGCCTACGAGTTTCTGCCATGCCCAGGAATCGGCAAAGTGAGCCGCCGTGCGTAGGCCGGCAGGAACCGCAAAGCCGCCACTGACCACAACTGTGGCTTCTTGAGTGATGCTGCGCCCGCTGGACTCCAGAGATGACCATAGGTCGAGGCGATCGTCTGTTCGGTTCGGTTCCCGCACAACGCTTCGAAGCAGGTCAGCCGCCAGCACCGTCCGGAGCCGCCTTTTGCTGTTGGTGGTCAAGCTGGCCGGGTAACGCAGACGCGACGCGCGGGAGGGAACCAGCACGAGGCATGACCCTTCCGGCCCAACGGCGAATCCGACCAAAACCATTTGCCGATCCGCAAGTATTTCTCTTAGCGACCCGACTTCCTGGGCGGGCGCAGCAAGCTCCTTCCACGTCCGCGCCACGAACGACTGGCTCAGGCCGACGGCGTCCGCAACCTGGCGGCTGGAACTCTTGGTTGCCTGCATCCAGATCGGTGCCGTCAGAACGGCGCGCTTGAGCTCTATGCGATCATCTCCACTGCCCATGAGGCCAGTTTAGGGACGCGGCGCCATGACTCACAGACTCATTTCATGATGGTTTCCCTTCGGAGGTATTCCCATCTTTCCGGCCGCTGCCAATCATGGAGACCAATGATCCGGCACTCCGAACACACGGACCGCCACCCTAAATTCCAAGGAGAGCAAAATGTACGATGTCGCCATCATTGGCGGAGGTCCGGCCGGTCTGGCCGCGGCATACAACCTTGAGCGCGCAGGCCAGAAGGTGGTCTTACTGGAAGAAACCGGACGACTTGGCGGGCGTGCGAAAACAGTGGACATCCACGGGGAGCCGGTGAACATGGGGGCGATGTTCGTGTACGCCGGCACCGCCTCACACGAGTTGGCAGTCGAACTGGGCGTGGCGTTGGAGCCGTTCGAACCAACAACTTTCGGGATCCACGTCAACGGGGAAACCGTAGTCTCCACCGACAATGATGACTTGGTTGAACGGCTTCCTCTCACAGAAGTGTCACGCAACGAGCTCCGGGCCTTCATCGACCGGGCAACTTCGGAATACTACGCAAATACGGTAGATGGCCAGCTTCGCCCGTCCACGCCGGGATTTGGTGAAGAATCTGCCCAGTCGCGAATCTGCGACCTGCCTCAAGACGTCCAGGAAATACTTACCGCGGCCATTCGCGGTGGCTCGGTAGCTCATCCTTCCCAGCTCAGCGCAACCTATGCCTTAAGGTACTTCGCCAGTTACCTGGTCAAGGAAAAGAAGAACCGCGTAGTCTCCCTGAGGGGTATGGAAGCAATCCCTGCTGCGCTGGCCAGCGCACTGCAGTCCACCGAAATCCGCTTGCACCACCGCGTAGAGACCATTCGCCAGGATGCTGAAGGCCTGTGGAACATAAAAGCCTCTGCCGAGCCGCACCGAAGTGCCCCAGTCAACCAAGACGCCGGGGCTGCGACTGAAACATGGAACGCAACCTCGAGGCACATCATCATGGCCGTCCCCGCTCCCCGGATCGCCGGCATGGTGCAGTTGCCGGAATGGAAGAGCAAAGCACTGGAGGCAGTACAGACTCCCGGTTCAACCGAGCTCGGAGTGGTTGTCGACATCAGCACGCCGGAACTGTCCGGTATCGACGACTGGTCCTTCATCGTCACCGCCGGCCGCCTGTTCGATGTAGTGATCAATCCGAGGCCTGGACGCAAGGACGGCACCGCCCAGTTTGTCTGCTATGGCAATTCAGCCGGGTACATCGAGGATGCCAATGATTCGGCCTCGGGCGTGCTGGAACAGTGGTTGGAAGAGTTTCTGAAGGTGGCACCCCAACTTGGGGGACGGATCCTTGGGGCAAGCATCCAGTCCTGGCGCCACTGCTTTTCTTTGCTGACACCGACGCGTGCCGCAGCACTTCCCCAGCTTCAAGCGCCCGTCGACGGCACCCTTCACTTTGCCGGTGACTACTCTTCCGAGACTGCCGGCACCCATGGAGCGTACTCCGAGGCTAAACGAGTTACCCAAGACATCCTGCGGTCTGTTCCGACCGCAACGTACTGACAGAACGCTTCAAAGAACCTATTGCATTAATCATTCAATGATGTATTCTTTAGATGTGATTGAGGCCACAGCCTAGTGCGGCTCACATCACACCACCCCCCAAAGTGAGCGCGGCTGGGAAGCCACCCATGCGTCAGCTATTTGAAGGAATCGAAAATGGGCTTAAGTTTTGGTACCAAAGCTCCCCCAACCGCCCTCTCCGGCGAGGTTGAGGTCTCCGGGCTTGGCAAGAAATACGGCGTCATCGAGGTGCTGAAGGACGTCAACCTCTCCATGGCCGAGGGCGAGGTAGTGTCCGTCATCGGACCTTCCGGGGCTGGAAAGAGCACCTTCCTGCGATGCTTGAACTACCTCGAAAAGCCCAGCTCGGGGACGATCGCGATCGGCGGAGCCCGTGTTGTTGCTGGCGAAAAACTGCCAGACAAGACCAGCCTTGATCACCTGCGTCGAGTCACCGGAATGGTCTTCCAGAGCTTCAACCTGTTCCCCCACCTCACCGTGATGGAGAACATCACTCTTCCGCAACGGAAGGTGCTGGGCTCAAGCAGGGAACAAGCCGAAGAAGTTGCCAATCAACTCCTCAGGCGGGTCGGGCTCCCAGAAAAGGCCAAGGCCTACCCTGCCCGGCTCTCTGGAGGGCAACAGCAACGCATTGCCATCGCACGTGCACTCGCACTATCGCCGAAAGTTATGCTCTTCGACGAACCTACCTCCGCCCTGGACCCCGAGATCGGCCTTGAAGTACTCGCGGTCATGCGCGACCTCGCCGACGAAGGCATGACGATGCTGGTGGTCACCCACGAGATGCACTTCGCCAGGGATGTGTCGGACCGCATCATGGTGATGGGCAACGGCGGCGTCCTTGAGATCGGCCCCAGCCAGCAGGTGATGTCGGAACCGCAGAATGAGCGAACCCGGCAGTTCCTCAAGGCCGTACTGGACAGGTGACCCGGCCATGATCATGGAACTTCTAACTTCGATCGCCCGGGGCGTCGGACTCACCCTTTATGTCACCGGCGCTTCTTTGCTGATCGGCGGGATCATCGGCCTGGTCCTCGTAGGCGCCGCACGTTCCCCCATCGGCATCATCCGTGGTGCAGCAACTCTGTACATCAACATCGTCCGGGTCATCCCGCCGATCACTTGGCTCTTCCTGATCTACTTCGGCTTGCCCCAGTATGCCCTGCGTCTCTCCACTCTTCAGGCGGCCATCGTAGGCTTCTCCATCATCGCTTCGGCCTTCATGGCCGAGATCTACCGCTCGGGGCTGCTCAGCATCCCCGATGGTCAGCGCGAAGCCGCCCACGCCCTCGGACTGGGCAGCATCACCACCGTGGGACACATCATCACCCCCCAAGCGTTCCGGGTAGCCCTGCCAGCCATCGCGACCTACGGTATTGGCCTCCTCAAGGACTCGGCCCTGGCTTCAACCATCGGTGTCCGCGAGATCACCTACTACGCACAACAAAGCGCGAAACAAACGCATGAAGGCCTGCTCTCGTTCGTCGTCGCCGGAGCGCTCTACATCATCATCAGCCTGGTTGTCGCCCTCGTGGCACGCCGCGTCGACCTCAAACTGCGCAGAAAGATCGGAGTGGTCTGATGGACTTGCTCACGCAATGGCTCGGCTGGATGCCGAACCTCGCACCAGGCCTGGTCATCAGTCTCCAACTGACCGGACTCGCACTGCTCATTGGCTTCCCCTTCGGCCTGCTACTGGCCGTGATGGCCGAAGCAAAATTCCTCCCCTTCCAGTGGATCTCCTTTGGCTTCGTGGAAATCGGACGCGGGCTGCCTGCACTGGTGCTCCTGTACCTGTTGTACTTCAGCCTCCCTGATGCCGGCATCACCCTGACATCCCTGACGACGGCCATCATCGCCCTCAGCTGGAACACCGGCGCCTACGCCTCGGAATACTTCCGGGCCGGACTTGCCGCCGTCCCGCTGGGACAAAAGGAAGCAGCCATCACCTCCGGACTCACCGGCTGGACAGGGTTCCGCATCGTCATCCTCCCCCAGGCGCTCAGAATCTCCACACCACCTTTGGCCGGACTCGCCGTCCTGGTCTTCCAAGGCAGCGCATTGGCCTTCGTCATTGCCGTTCCCGAACTGATGTCAAAAGCATTCGAAATTGGCTCCATTACTTTCGAATACCTCAGTGTCTACACACTCACCGCGGTGATCTACGGATCCCTGACCCTGGTCTTCCTGGGCCTGGTCCGGCTACTGGAACTGCGTCTGGGACGCCACCTGCTACGCAACTGATTCGTTCCGTTCACACCCTTGGGGACCCTCCCCGACAACCCCAGCAAAGAAAGAGAAACCAATGTCACGAATTCCCCGTCCCCTCGTGCGCGTGCTTTCCGCCGGCACCGTCGCCGGCATGCTCGCCATGTCCCTCGCCGCCTGCGGCGGCAGCGAAGCAGCCAGTAGCTCCGACTGCACACCAGCCCACGCAGACCTCAAGACCATCACCGAAGGTGAGCTCACGGTCGCCAGCTATGACTACGCACCGGCCACCATCCTCAGCGGGGAGAACGTCACCGGCATGGAGGGAGACCTCATCGCCGAGATCGCAAAACTCGAATGCCTCAAAGTCACCGTCAGCACCTCCGGCGGCGCCGGAGCAGTCATTCCGTCGGTGCAATCCAAGCGCGTCGACATCGGCTCGGGAAACTGGCTGCGCACCAAGGAACGGACCAAGATCGTCTACATGAGTACACCGCTGTGGAGCGATCCGCAGGCCATCGTCTCCAAGACAGGCCTCACGAGCGACAACCTTGAAGGCAAAATGATCGGCTCCGTCGCAGGCAACCTCTGGAACGACAGCATGTCCAAGTGGCTCGGAGACAAGTTCAAGATCTACCAGGACGACGAGTCCATCTACTCAGACCTTAAAGCGGGCCGTATCGATGCCCTGGTGGCATCTTCAGCATCAGCAAAATACCGTTTCAAGGACGCCCCTATCGAGGGAGCCACCGTGGTGGATGTGAAGCCCAACGCAAACGTCCCGCAGTTCGCCGCTGTTGGACAGGTCATGATGCCTTCAGCGCTGGACAACGACGCCCTCGGTAAGGCACTGGACGAAGACATCAAAAAACTTCGCGAAAACGGCACCATCAAGAAGATCCTCGAGAAGTACGGGATCGACCCCTCCGTTGGCGAGCCGGGCGAACCCAGCGAACTGTAACTACATCGCACTGGACCAGGGCGGCGTCGGGTATCTACCCGGCGTCGCCCTTCTCGTCGTCCCGGGGAGAGACCAGCGGCCCCAATCCCCCGAACCCTATGTTGGAAGTCCAGAGCCCGCGGCGCGTGGCAGCATTCAGCCGAACCCACTGGGCACAAGCGGGAAGATGATCGTCGCCGTAGGCTCCCCGCCAGTCCCGAGGCATAGAAAATTCGACCACGGTCAAGACGACGGGTCGAAGGAGTGGCCCTTAGATCCAGCTAACCGGCTGGAACCTCAGCGCTCAGAATCAATCAGCAGGCACTGAAAGGCCGCCGTGGGGCTCAAGAATCTCTCTTGCCCGCGGCACCGGATTCAGAGGAACATCGATGATCGGCAAAGGTCCGGGAGGCTCAGAGGCGCCCGGCATATGAGAAGCAGGACACTGACAGGAATGCGCCAAGGATCGCTGCCGCTCCCACCCAGCCGGCTGCTTCGAACAGCAATTCCATTGTTACCACTTGAGGGACGCCGACTAATTCGAATCTGAGCTGGCTACTTCGTAGTGGAAACCGGTGCGTTCTTCGAGAGCCCAGGCTTCGTAAAACTCCGCTTTTTCGAACAGCTTCCGCCCCTGGGTCGGTGTTTGGAGCCAGAGAATGGATCCGTCCTCCGTCACTGCGTCGACGTATCCCCGGCACACCGAAAGTCCCTGTTGCCGTACTTCGACGCTGGTTCCTGTGAGCAGAGTCCAGTCCCTGATGTGCCGTTGATCCATGGTTGGCTTCCTTTTTGATGGGTTACGGAAGCGGCCGCGCACCCTGTGATGGGTACACGGCCGCTCTTTGGGGCGAGCTGATTTAGCCCCGGTTGTACATGACATGCTTGGTCCTGGAGAAGTCCTCCAGGGCGTAGATGGACAGATCCCGACCGTAGCCGGAGCCCTTGAAACCGCCCCACGGCACTTCATTGGCGATGACCAGGTGGGAGTTCACCCACACGGTGCCGAAGTCGAGGCGCCGCGGCACCGAAAGTGAACGCGAGGCATTGTTGGTCCAAACCGATGCCGCCAAACCGTAAACAGTCTCGTTGGCGCGCGTGATGGCTTCCTCATCGGAGCTGAAAGTCTCCACGGACACCACCGGCCCGAAGATCTCGGTGTACGTGATCGGGGCGCCGGCGGGGACATCAGTCACCACGGTCGGTTCGATGAAGTATCCCGGTCCTTCCAGGGCGTTGCCACCGACGGCGATGGTGTGGCCTTCCTTCCGGACATCGGCCAATGCTTCCAGGACTCTCTCGTAGTGGGCTTTGGAGATCATGGAACCGATTTCGACGTCGTCTCCCGCGCCGGGTGCCCCGATGGAAATCTCGCTGATTTCCCGGACCAGGAGCTCAGTGAACTCTTCTGCCACGGATTCGTGGACGAGGACACGGCACGCCGATCCGCATTCCTGGCCGCCGTTCCAGAAGCCCGCCTCACGGACGCCCTTGGCAGCGGCGGCGAGGTCGGCGTCGTCGAAAACCACCACGGGGGCCTTGCCGCCGAGTTCAAGGTGCACGCGCTTGACGGTGGAGGCAGCGTTCGCGGCAACCTTCTGCCCGCTTCCGACGCTTCCCGTAATGGCTACCAGGTCCACATCGGGGTGTTCGGAGAGGCGGTTGCCCACCACCCGACCCGGACCGGTGACGATATTTACGACGCCGGCAGGCACCTCGCCGGCGATGAGCTCAGCGAGCTTCAAGGTAGTCAGCGGCGTCTGCTCCGAGGGCTTCAGGACAAGGGTGTTGCCGGCGGCCAGGATGGGCGCGATCTTCCACACGGCCATCAGCAGCGGGTAGTTCCACGGCGTGATGACACCCACCACACCTACCGGCTCGCGGAAGACCACGGAGGTGTGGTTGTCCGCATAGTCGCCTGCGCCCAGAGCGGTGTAGGCCCTGGCGGCACCGGCGGAGAAACGGAACGTGTCGATGGCACTGGAGATGTCGTCTTCGGCGACGGCGGACGGCTTGCCGGTGTTGGCCGCTTCCAGGTTCTCCAAGAGCTCGCGGTTGGACTCGACGATGTCCGCGATCCGCAGCAGGACGGCGGAACGGTCTTTGGGCGTCTTTGTCGCCCACTCCGCCTTCGCCGCGACGGCAGCTGCCACAGCGGCGTCGACATCTTCCAGGGTGCCAGCCGGCACCTGGGTGATGACTTCTTCGGTAGCCGGATCGACGACGTCGACCGTTGCGTCCGAGGTGGAGCTGACGAACTCGCCTCCGATGAACTGCCCGAACGGTGGAAGGGACGGTGCCGGGAGGTTTCCCTCACGACGGACGCTGAAAACGGTCGTTTCTGTGGTGGTCATGGCGTTTGAATTCCTTTGTTTGGTGGCTACTTGGCAGCAGCGGCGGCGGACTTTTCGTTCTGGTGCTCCCAGAAGTCGGCGCCGTCGATGCCCAGGGCCTTCGGATCGAAAGTGGGATCGAGGCCGAGCTTCCGTTGCCGTTCGTAGTCCAGGTAGATCTTGCGGACCAGAGGGAAGAGGAACACCAGGCAGGTGAGGTTGACCCAGGCGATAAGGCCGAGCCCGATGTCTCCGGCCGCCCACATGAGTTTGGCGTTGACGATGGATCCGATGAACACGATGGCCAGGGTTCCGATCTTCAGGACGTTCTTCCAACCGTGCCCGGTCCGACCATCCAGCAGGTACAGGAGGTTGGAGTTGGCCACGTAGAAGTAGGCCAGGAGGCAGGTGAAACCGAAGAGCAAAACCGCGACGGCGACGAAGCCCGCGCCCCAGCCCGGCAGCATCGTGTCGATGGCTTCCTGGACCCAGTTGGCACCCACGGGAACACCCGGGATGTTGTTGACGAGGAATCCGCCGGCGCCGTCGGAGACGTTGTACTTGCCCGAGACCACCATCATGAGTCCGGTCGCCATGCAGATGAGCAGCACGTCAATGTAGATGCTGAATGTCTGGACCAGGCCCTGCTTGCCGGGGTGGGAGGTGCGCGCCGCAGCTGCGGCGAACGTTGCTTCACCCAGGCCGTTGGAGGAGGCGAAGACCGCCCGCCGGACACCCCAGGCTACTGCCGCTCCGGCGATGCCACCCATGACAGGGTGGATGCCTACGGCGGACTGGGAGATCAGGACAACGGCCTCGGGGACCTTGTCCACGTTGATGGCGATAACGGCCAAGGCCAGCAGGAGGTAGCCGATGGCCAGGACGGGAACCAGTCCCTGGGTGACCTTGACGACGCGGGTGGTACCGCCGATGATCACCAAACCGATCAACACGGTGACAAGGATGGCCGGGGCCCAGCTGGGCAGGCTGAACGCTTTCTCCGCGCTGGCCGCGATGGTGTTGACTTGGAGGCCCGGGAAGACGAACCCGTAGCCGATCACGCCCAGGACCGCCACGATGGCGCCGACCTTGGGAAGCTTCAGCCCGTACTTGATGTAATACGGCATGCCACCGATATCCTCGTTGGCCTTCTTGCGGTCTTCGTCCAGGACCTGGCGCTTGAAGGCCTGGGACAGGGTAGCTTCCGCGTAACCCACGGTGCAGCCGACCAGCCCGGTGATGGCCATCCATACCAGCGCTCCGGGCCCTCCTGCGCTTACCGCGGTTGCGACACCGGCGATGCTGCCAACGCCGACGCGGCTGGCCAGTGCCAGAACCAGTGCCTGGAACGAGGACAACCCCCCGTCGCCGTCCTGGGTCTCCTTGAGTTGACGCAGCATGTCCGGAATCCTCCGGAACTGGATGCCCTTGGTGGCTACCGAATAGGCGATACCCAAGCCAAGGACAACGTAGGCCATGGGCGCCCAGACCGCGTCGGAGACGCTTGAGAGGAACTCCGTAAAATCGAAGTCAGCCATGCCTTATCCGATGTTCTGTTTGAGCGAGGACAGCTTGGCCAGCGCCTGCTCGACCTTGGCGAGGTCATCGGCGTCGAGCCCTGCCGTCGGCCGCCGCGGCGATCCGGCCGGAAGGCCGGTCAGCGTGAGGCCGGCTTTGACGGCCGGGATGAACGGCACGGTCAGCAACGCGTCGATCACCGGGTAGACGGCGTTCCACAACTCACGGGCACCGGCAAGGTCACCCTCGGCGATCCGTTTGGTGACAGCCACGATTTCGTCGGGGACCACGTTCGCTGTGCCGGCCATAACGCCTGCTGCGCCTTCCGCGAGGGCGCTGTAGAGGTAGGCGTCCCAGCCAATGAAGGTGCCGATGACGTCGCTGTGGTGGTGAATGAGCTGCAGTGCCTGCTCCCAGTTGGCGCTGGAGTCCTTGATGTAGAGGATGTTCTCTACCTCCTCGGCCAGAGCGCGAACAGTGGCCGGATCCAGATTGACGCCGGTGACAGGCGGGATGTTGTAGAGCATCACCGGGATGCTGACCGAGCGTGCCACGTCCTTGATGTACGTAACAGTTTCTTCCAAGGAGAGCGGTTCGTAGTACGGGGTGATGAGCATCAGCACGTCGGCGCCGAGTTGCTCGGCGGCCTTGGACAGGCGGATCGCCTCAGCCGTGGAGGTAGCGCCGGTGTTCGCGATGACCGGGACGCGACCGTTGGTGTGCTCAACCACGGTCTTGATCAGCAGCAGTCGCTCCTCGGAGGACAACGCGCCCACCTCGCCGGTGGAGCCTGCGGCGACGACGCCGTCGACGCCGGCATCGATCGAGCGGTCCACGATCTGGCGCAACGTGGCGACGTCAATGGTCTCGTCCGGGTTGAACGGGGTGGAGAGAGCGGTCAGTACGCCGCGGAGTTCCTTGGACATGGGTGTTCCTCTTTCGATAGGGGTAGCTGTAGCGCTAAGAGTTGTGGGGATCAGGCGACGGCCGACAGGCCGGACTTGGGGGCCTGGCGATGGGTAGCCAGGACACTGGCAGCTTCCTGGGCGGCCGAGAAACCAGTGGTGATGGAGCTCTCTGTGTAAAGCGTGCCCAAGTAGTCACCCGCCAGGAAGACGCGGTTTGTTCCGCGCATCAAAGTGGACTGGAGTTTGGCCCGGCCCGGGAAGCAGTACGGGGAAGCGACTTTCCAACGGTCAGTCTGGGCTTCGACCACGCTGTCCGCAAAGCCGTGGCCGAGCACCTGGTCGAGGTCGGCAAGGTGGGTTTGGATGACTTCCTCATCGCTCTTGTCCAGCAGGGCCTTGCCCAGACTTGCCGGCGAGAAAGTCATAAAGCTGCCGCCGGGCTTGCGGACTGATTCGGTGCCTCGCACGATGCTCGCCTGATTCAAGGCGATGGCAAAGGAACGTTTGGGGGCTGCGATGGCATAAATGTCATCCCAGGGACGGGCCGAGGTTTCGTTGGTCAGGAACGCGGTGCTGACGTGCGGTCCGTACTTGATCTGGCTGAGCGCGCCCCGGAGGTCTTCAGGAAGATCCACGCCAACTTTGTGCGACACATCCGCCGTGGTGGCAAGTACCACCGTGCGGGCTTCCACTTCCAATTCCTTACCGCCTTGGGTGTAGCGGACCAAAACGGAGTCCTTCTTGTGCACCACTTCGTTGACGGTGGCGCCAAGTTGGACCCGCTCACCCAGCGCAGCGGCAATGGACTCCGTGAGAGTGGACGGCCCACCGACGATTCCCTGGCTAAGGCCTTGCCCGATCCCGAGCACAAGGCTGAAGTAGCCGATGCCGGCACCGGCCGAGATTTCGTCCATGTCCCCGGCTGAGCGAGTCACTGTGGTCTTGAACAGAGCAGCGGCGTCCTCTGAGAGGTCACCGATGAAATCCTGGAACGACTTGTTGTTTTCAAAGTCGTAGATGCGCTGCTGGCGCATGGAGCCGGATTCGCCGGCACGTTTGCGGACGACTCCGGTGTACTTAGCTACTCCGCTGACTACCTTGATGCCTGCCTTCAGCGTGTCGATGCGCGAAGACAGGGACATCGGGATGCGGAACGGGTACGTGGCGATGTGTCCTTCGCGGATGAACTTGCCGTTCATGGACAGGGCCTGCAGGGATCCCGGAATCTGGACAGCTGTGACGCCCACTTCGCCCAGCAGGGAGTCCGTGGAGGACCCGGCGCCTGCGAAGACGTGTCCGCCCCAGTTCAGCCAGTAGTTACCGCGGCGTTCCGAGCGGATGCGACCACCGACGCGGTGTTCAGACTCGAGCACTAGAGTGTCCCAGTGCCGCAAGCGCCACGCTGCTGAGAGTCCTGCGAGGCCGCCGCCGACAATTACTACGTCTTTCATGGGAATGAACTTTCTTCTTCGAGGGATCGCTGTCCACGGTCCCGAATGCTGTCTTCCTCGGCAGCTGGAGATCGGTTGGCGCCATGTCTGGTGAGGTAGGTATGAGGTGCATCCCAGGTGCTTGTGTGCCTGGTCACAACTAAAAGATACATCATTGTATGATTAATGCAATAGGTCTTATGGGTAAAAAAATGCCCGCCCGGCAGAATCTGCCAAGCGGGCGGGACGAGGAGGGTTTCTACGTCCTAAGAGTGACGAGCTTCCAAGGGAGCCTGGCTGGGCTCCCCGAAGAAACGTCCACTGAGCGATCCACGCGTTGCATGTCTTCCTCTACGAAGAGTGTTCCGGAGGCTATGCGGGCGTTGTTCGACGCGATGACGCGACCTGTCGGACCGAGAAGGACCACGGTGGGATCCTGGAGTTGGAGAGCACGGAGGAAAACGCCTTCAAGCTTTGCAAGGGTCAGGTCGCACCCGAGGACATGCGTTCCTTGAGGTGTTGCGGCCGGAACACACAGAGTGATGATGTTGACGTTGATGCCCCCAATGTCAACGTAAGGCCCCACAGCAAGGGGACTGCCGTTAGCGGTGGTCACAGCAAACCATTCGCGGGTGGTGTAGTCGTAGTAGTTCAACGACTCCGGGTTGAGGTCGTGCGTGACCCAGCGAGGCTCTCCCCCGGCCTGCGCAGCTCTCCACCACTCAAGCCACAGAGGCGCCTCGGGAAGGCTTCCGGGTGCGTACGCAATGCCGGCCCCAACAATCACCGCCGAGTGCCGGTTAATGAAAGCCGCCAGGTCCTGCTTGAGGAAAGCATAGGCACTCCGCCGTGGCACATCTGCCACCCGATCCGCGACGCCTGAAACCGTCGCGGCAATTTTTTCCAGATCATCGAAAACGGCGCCCACACTCGAAGAGATTGCTTCCGCTGTCCGTTCGAGAGCTTCATCCACTGCTGCCACGTTATGCACTTTCGTCGGACTCCATCGTCAATCGGAGGTGCTGCGCTATCAAGTACTCGGTCTCGGTCCGGGAATGCAGCTCCGCGGCGACCGCTGCCGCATCGGCATCACGTGCCCGGATCGCCTCCAGAATGGCTACGTGTTGCGCCTCCAGGACCTCCTGGCTGTCAGCCTGTGCAGGATGGCTCCACCAGAGTGTCATCAACTCTGCCTCCAGCTGCAGAGAAGCCGAGGTCAAGCGGCTCGATTGGGCGGCAACACTAACCGCAACGTGAAAACGGCTGTCCACCCGCCGCCTGGTGCGCTCGTCCTTCGTATCGCGATGTCTTTGAACCAAATCCTCAAGATGAGCGACGTTCTGGGCGTCGGCACGGCTGGCCGCCAGTCTGGCCGACATCGAAGAAATAGCGGCCCCAAGGTCGCCCAGGTCACGCAGTGATTCGGTGCTGGCGTCCCTGAGTTTCCGCTGGAGCTGGTTGTCCGTCAGATCGATTTGGCCCCGGATGACGCTCCCGCCGCTCCGGCCCCTGCTGGTTTCAATCAGGCCTTTAGTGCGCAACGCAGCGAGGGACTGACGAAGGGTGATAGGGGAAATGCCCAACTCTGCGGCCAAGACCGATTCCGTGGGGAGCCGGTCCCCTTCCGTCAGGATGCCCATGAGGATGGCGGTTTCAATCTGGTAGGATACCTGATCCGCCCGGCCGAGTCCTTCGGGCTCACTCCCACGGAGGAGGAGCAGGAGATCCAAGGCGCGGGTAGAGAGTGCCGTGCTCTCCATGGCAAACCCTCCTGTGAATGACGCCGGCGCAGGGCTGACGTCCATACGCTATTACCTTGAATTTTTACATATTTAGAATGCATTGGTAACAGCTTGGACGGCGCGCCTCAACGTGGAGTCGAAAAGTTCTGGCGAGGCGAAGCACTTCTTATTGCCGCAAATGAGGCGGACGATTTGTGTAGGCAGTCGTCAGGAGTGAGCAATGTCAGACGCGGAACAGTCAACCTCTGATCGCATCGATGCCTCAGCGGCAAACAAGCGACGGTTTTTGATCAGGATGGTCACCGTTCTAATTGGCGGCATGGTCTTGGACGGTTACGTCCTGGGCATCATCGGACCTGTGTCGGGGAGAATGGCCGATGACCTCCGGCTCGATGCGTTCTGGCAGGGTCTCATAGCCGCAGCCGCCCTTATCGGCATCCTGATTGGATCGCCGGTCGGCGGCTATGCCTCCGACAAATGGGGCCGGAAACCCATCTTCATGTTCGACATCGGACTGTTCGCGATCGCCTCAGGAATGCAGTTCTTCGTCGACTCAGCCATGCTACTCATCGTGGTGCGCTTGCTGATGGGCATCGCTATTGGCACAGAGTACGCAGTCGGATGGCCGATGATGGCGGAGTTTTCTCCGACCCATCTACGCGGCAAACTCATGGCCGCCATGGGCATCGCCTGGTACGGCGGTTTCATGATCGCGTTCCTGATCGGCCACTTATTGAACGAATACACCAACCTGAGTTGGCACTTCATTCTTGGCACCAGCACGTTCATAGCTGTTGCCATATTCCTTGGCCGCCTCGGGATGCCCGAGTCACCCCGATGGCTGTGGAGCGTCGGCCGCAAAGACGAAGCCCAGGCCCTTGCCACCAAGTATCTGCCGGACGATGCCCTGGACGACGTACGTCACGAAGACGTCCGCAAAGGCAGCTTCGGAATGCTGTTCTCCAAGCAGTACAGGCGCTCAACCCTCTTCATTTCGGGTTTCTGGTTCTGCGCCGTGACACCCTACTTCGCCATTGCCACATTCGCGGACAGCGTCCTGGAACAGTACGGCCTGGCCGGCGGCCTCGCCGGCGGAGTCGGGCTCTCCGCGATCGCCCTGGCCGGGGTCATCGTCACCTTCCTGCTCATCGAAAAAGCAGGGCGCCGCACGCTGACCGTCCCTCCCCAATGGCTGTGTACCGTAGTCCTCGCCATCATCGGGCTTTGGGCTGGCGCCCCGGCTATCGCCGTGCTCATCCTCTTCCTGGTGTTCTCCTTCTTCAACGCCGGCTACAACACCCTCACCAACGTCTACCCCGGAGAAGTCCTCCCCACCGAAATCCGCGGCATCGGAACCGGGTTCGCCGCCGCCGTTAGCCGGGTGGGAGCAGGCATCGGCATCTTCCTCATGCCCATGTCCATGGAATCCCTGGGGCCAGGCCCCACGATGCTGATCGCCGCTGCGGTCGCCCTCGCCGGCGCCGCGCTATCCCAGTGGCTCGCCCCCGAAACCAGGGGAAAATCACTGACCGAGGCCGCGGCCGGCTACGCGCACTAAGCATCCAACCGAAAGCCTCGGGACTCCATTCACGCGGCAAGGACAACTCGCCACCGAACGTCTCGACGTTCAGGTCCCGGCGCGGGCGCTCTCGGCGTCGCCGACGCTGGCAGTATGAAGGACAGAAGAGGCGGACGATTCCTCCCTCAAAGCACCCGGTCAACACTGTCGGCTGAGCTCTGACGTCGCCGCGGTGCTACAGACGGCACTTGCGAACGGGCGTCATGTCGCTCGGGCTCTTACACGCGATGGGTAGATGCAGGTCCAACAAGGGCAAGCAATGGCTGTGAGACGGATGCAGGTGTGGACAATGTCCACACCTCGTTTAGCCTGACAAAGCCTCAGCCAACTAAGTGTCCTCACCCAACAACGAGCCGACATCAACCTTTCGGACGAACGATTCCGAAAGTCATGTTGTGCTCAGCATCCCTACCAATGAAGAGGTGTAGGCCAACCACGACCTACCCGACAACTTGCGGGAGGAACGCATAAGCCCATCTCAAAGCAAGCGGAGGGCCCATCAGCCACGACCCTGAACCCGCTCCCCCACAACTGAACAGACCAACCGGCGGCCAGGCACAAGCCGGCACCACATCAGAGAGTCCTGTCAACAATTGTCAACACATTAAAGCAAAAACCCCCTCTGACGAGGGGGTATGCTGTGCCCGAGGTGGGACTCGAACCCACACACCTTTCGATACCGCATTTTGAGTGCGGCGCGTCTGCCAATTCCGCCACTCGGGCGCGGAATACATGGAGCAACAGGGTACGCCCACAGCTGATTGTGAGCAACGCGATCGCTTCACGTACGCGGAATTACTCTACATGCAGATAGGCTGAATTCCAGAATCGCGCCGTTGACGCCGCAAACGACCATGCAGATCAAAGTACAGGCGCGGGCACACCTAAGATAGTGATGTTCCCGCCGTACCTTTTCAAGGAGATCCCGTGACTGAACAGACGGAGTCAAAACCCACGTCCCAGCCGGCGCGCCGCGTCATTGTGGCTGAAGATGAAACCCTCATCCGCCTCGACATCATCGAAATCCTCCGCGGCGAAGGATACGAAGTTGTCGGCGAAGCAGACAACGGCGAGAAGGCCGTGCAGCTCGCCGAGGAACTCAAGCCCGACCTCGTCCTGATGGACGTGAAGATGCCCGTCATGGACGGCATCTCGGCCGCCGAGAAGATCGTCAAGGCCCGCATCGCCCCCGTGGTGCTGCTGACTGCCTTCAGCCAGAAGGAACTCGTGGAGCGTGCCCGCGACGCCGGCGCCATGGCCTACGTGGTCAAGCCTTTCACCCCCGCGGACCTCATCCCGGCCTTGGAGATCGCCCTCTCCCGCCACGAGGAAATCAAGGCCCTCGAAAGCGAGGTTTCGGACCTCCAGGAGCAGTTCGCCACCCGCAAGCTCGTGGAGCGCGCCAAGAGCCTGCTGACCACCAAGATGGGCCTCACCGAACCCGAGGCCTTCCGCTGGATCCAGAAGACCTCCATGGACCGCCGCCTCAGCATGCGCGAAGTCGCCGAGACCATCATCAACCAGGTCAACTAGCACCCGGACGCACGAAAAAGGACCCCTGCCAGCCGGCAGGGGTCCTTTTCGTTGGTCTGGGGTTTGATTGAGCCTGCCGGGATTTCGGCAGGCTCAATCACCGGTTCAAGAACCGGCCATCAGACTAGGACTTCTTCTTCTTTTCCGGCCACGGGCCGAGCTTTTCCTTATTCCCGGCTGCCTCGCCCGGGACGGTGGTGTCGGCGAGGTCGCCCACCTTGTGCACCTTCAGCGAGTTCGTGGAACCGGCCTTTCCGGGAGGGGAACCGGCAGCGATGACCACGAGGTCGCCATCCGTCACCAGTTCCATCTCCAGCAGGCTGCGGTCAACCTGGGCGGTCATCTCGTCGGTGTGGCCCACCATGGGGACCAGCACCGGCTGGATGCCCCAGGTCAGCGCCAACTGGTTCCACACGTGCTCCACCGGGGTGAACGCGAAAACCGGCTTGATCGGACGCAGGCGGGACAGGCGGCGCGCGGAATCACCGGACTGGGTGAAAGTACAGATGTACTTTGCGTCCAGCTGGTCGGCAATTTCGACGGCGGCACGGGTGATGGCGCCGCCACGGGTCTTGGGCTTGGTCCCCAGCGGCGGAACGCGCTCCAGGCCGTGGACCTCGGTGGATTCGATGATCCGGGCCATGACCTTGACGGTTTCGATCGGGTACTTGCCCACGCTGGTCTCGCCTGAGAGCATCACGGCGTCCGCACCGTCAAGAACGGCGTTGGCGCAGTCAGAGGCCTCCGCGCGGGTGGGGCGCGGATTGTCGATCATGGATTCGAGGACCTGGGTGGCCACGATGACCGGCTTGGCCCAGCGGCGTGCCAGTTCGATGGCGCGCTTCTGCACGATCGGCACTTCCTCGAGCGGAAGCTCAACGCCGAGGTCGCCACGGGCCACCATGATCGCATCGAACGCGTCGATGATCTCGTGGAGCTGCTCCACGGCCTGCGGCTTTTCGATCTTGGCGATGACCGGCACACGGCGGCCTTCTTCGTCCATGATCTCGTGCACGCGGACAATGTCCGACGCGTCACGGACGAACGAAAGAGCAACCAGGTCAACACCGCGGCGCATGGCCCAGCGAAGATCGTCCTCGTCCTTTTCGCTCAGCGCCGGAACGTTGACCGCAACGCCGGGCAGGTTGATGCCCTTGTTGTTGGACACCATGCCGCCCACGGTCACAACGGCGACAACCTTGACGTCGTCAACCTCGATGGCACGCAGCGCCACCTTGCCGTCGTCGATCAGCAGGGCATCGCCCACGTTGACGTCTTCGGTGAGGCTCTTCAGCGTGGTGGAGCAGATGTCCTTGGTGCCCGGAACATCCGCGGTGGTGATCGTGAAGATATCGCCCTCGGTGAGGGCGTGGGGACCGTCCACAAAGCGGCCGAGGCGGATCTTGGGACCCTGCAGGTCAGCCATGATGGCAACCGGCTTGCTCAGGTCGGCGGCTGCCTTGCGCACGTTCTCATAGGTGTTGTCATGCACGGAGTAATCGCCGTGGCTCATGTTCATCCGGGCAACGTCCACGCCGGCCTCGAGTACCGCAAGGGTGTTCTCGTAGCTGGCGATGGCCGGGCCGAAAGTGGCCACAATTTTTGCGCGTCTCATATACCTACCCTAGTAGTTTGCTGCATTGATTAAGTTGTTGCGGAGGTGAACCCGCGGCGAACTGCACGGGCGTCAGAGAACCGCCATTGCACGGTCCGTCGGAGCCACCGGGGCAGGCAGGATGGTGCTGCCCATGAGGAACTTGTCCACGGCGGCGGCGCATGCCCGGCCTTCGGCGATGGCCCACACAATGAGCGACTGCCCGCGGCCGGCGTCTCCGGCGACGAAGATGCCCTCGGTGTTGGTCATGTAGTAACCGTCGCGGGACACGTTTCCGCGACCGTCGAAATCAGCGCTGACCTGCTCGCTGATTCCTGCCGGCTCGGCGCCGGTGAAGCCCAGGGACAGGAACACCAGGTCCGCCGGGACAATCCGCTCGGTACCGGCTTTGGGGAGCCGCTTACCGTCAACGAATTCAGTTTCGGCAACCTTCACGCCGGTGAGCTTGCCGTTCTCGCCCACAAACTCCACGGTGGACGCGAGGTACGTGCGTTCGCCGCCCTCCTCGTGCGCGCTGGCCATTTCGAACAGCGTGGGGAACGTCGGCCAGGGCTGGTGCCCGGCGCGTTCCGACGGCGGCTGCTTGCCGATGGCCAGTGTGGTCACCGACGCGGCGCCATGGCGGTGCGCGGTGCCGAGGCAGTCAGCACCGGTGTCGCCGCCGCCCAGGATCACCACGTGCTTGCCCTTGGCGTGGATCTGGTTCTCGACGGTCTCCCCCGCCACCACGCGGTTGGCCGGTACGAGGTAGTCCATGGCGTAGTGCACGCCGTCGAGGTCGCGGCCCGGGATGGGCAGGTCACGCGGGACGGTGGCGCCGGTGGCGATCACGACGGCGTCATAGCGGCGGCGAAGCTGCTCCCACGTCACGTCGGAGCCCACGGCGACGCCGGTGCGGAAGCGGGTGCCTTCCGCCTTCATCTGCTCGATGCGGCGGTCCACCTGCTCCTTCTCCATTTTGAAGTCGGGAATGCCGTACCGGAGGAGGCCGCCGATCTTGTCGTCACGCTCGTACACTGCAACAGTGTGTCCCACGCGGGTCAGCTGCTGGGCCACGGCCAGGCCGGCAGGACCGGAGCCGACGACGGCAACGGTCTTTCCGGTCAGGCGCGTCGGAGGCAGCGGGTTGACCCAGCCGTTCTCGAACGCTTCGTCGATGATGGACACTTCAACCTGCTTGATGGTTACTGCAGGCTGGTTGATCCCCAGCACGCAGGACGCTTCGCAGGGTGCCGGGCAGAGCCGGCCGGTCCACTCAGGGAAGTTGTTGGTGGCATGAAGCCGCTCAATTGCTTCTTCGCCCTTGTCCCGCCAGGTGAGGTCGTTCCACTCCGGAATCAGGTTGCCCAGCGGGCAGCCCTGGTGGCAGAACGGGACGCCGCAGTCCATGCAGCGGCCGGCCTGTGCCTTCAGGACACCCTTTTCCTGGGCCTCATAGACTTCCTTCCAGTCCATGATGCGGACCGGAACCGGACGGCGCGGCTGGGTTTCACGCTGGCGTACTTTCAGAAATCCGCGTGGATCAGCCACCGGTCACCTCCAGGATTCGAGACCATACTTCTTCGCCGTCAGGGTCAAGGCCCTCTTCGATGGCGTCGAGACGGGTTTGCAGGACTGCCGCGTAGTCGCGCGGCAAGACTTTGGTTATGCGGGCAGCGGTGTCGTCGAAGTTCTCGAGCAGCCGCTGGGCGTGAAGCGACTCCGTCTCCTCGACATGCTTGACCAGCAGGCCGTGGACAATGTCCCGGTCCTCGGCGTCAAGCTCGCGGAGCTGGAGTTCGCCGGACTGCAGGGCATCCTTGTTCACGCGGGTGGTCTGCAGGTCCAGCACGTAGGCGGTGCCGCCGGACATGCCGGCGCCGAAGTTGCGTCCGGTGCGGCCGATGATCAGCGTCTGGCCGCCGGTCATGTATTCGCAGCCGTGGTCCCCGATGCCTTCAACAACGGCGGTCGCGCCGGAGTTGCGGACCAGGAAGCGTTCGCCCACCTGGCCGCGCAGGAACATTTCGCCGCTGGTGGCGCCGTAGCCGATCACGTTGCCGGCGATGACGTTGCTTTCCGCCTTGAACACGTTGGTGCGGTCCGGCCGGACGATGATCCGTCCACCGGAGAGGCCCTTGCCCACGTAGTCGTTCGAGTCGCCGAACAGGCGCAGCGTGATGCCGGCAGGCAGGAAGGCACCCAGCGACTGGCCCGCGGTACCGGTCAGCGTGATGTCGATCGTGTCCGTCGCCAGCAGGTCCGTGCTGAACGTCTTGGTCACGACGTGGCCCAGCATGGTGCCCACCGAGCGGTCGGTGTTGATGACGTCCACCGCGATCTTCACCGGGCTGCGGTCAGTCAGCGCCTCGGTGGCCATGGTGATCAGGCGCTGGTCGAAGTGCTTGTCCAGCTCATGGTTCTGCGAGGTCAGGTTGCGCAGCGGCGCGTCGTCGTCGAACTCGAGTCCGTGCAGGATCGGGTCCAGGTCCAGGCCGTCGGCCTTCCAGTGGTTGATCGCCTCACGGGCATCCAGCACCTCGGCGTGGCCGATCGCCTCCTCGATGCTCCGGAAGCCAAGTTCCGCGAGGATCTCGCGGACTTCCTCGGCCAGGAATTCGAAGAAGTTGACCACGAACTCGGGCTTGCCGGTGAACCGGGCCCGCAGCTCGGGGTTCTGCGTCGCAACACCCACGGGGCAGGTGTCCAGGTGGCAGACGCGCATCATGATGCAGCCTTCCACCACCAGCGGTGCCGTGGCGAAACCGAACTCTTCGCCGCCGAGCAGCGCAGCAATGACAACGTCGCGGCCGGTCTTGAGCTGGCCGTCCACCTGCACCACCACGCGGTCGCGCAGGCCGTTGAGCATCAGGGTCTGCTGGGTCTCCGCGAGCCCCAGCTCCCACGGCACCCCGGCATGCTTCAGCGAGTTCAGCGGGGAGGCACCCGTGCCGCCGTCATGGCCGGAGACGAGTACGACGTCGGCCTTGGCTTTGGTGACACCGGCGGCAACCGTGCCGATCCCCACTTCGGAGACGAGCTTGACGTGCACGCGGGCCGAGGGGTTGGCGCGCTTCGCATCGTAGATGAGCTGCGCGAGGTCCTCGATGGAGTAGATGTCGTGGTGCGGGGGCGGGGAAATGAGTCCGACGCCGGGGGTCGAGTGGCGCGTCCGGGCAACCCAGGGGTAGACCTTCTGCGCCATCAGCTGGCCGCCTTCGCCGGGCTTGGCACCCTGCGCCATCTTGATCTGGATATCGTCCGCGTTGCTCAGGTACAGGCTGGTGACGCCGAACCGGCCCGAGGCGATCTGCTTCACGGCAGAACGGCGCTTCGGGTCCAGCAGGCGGTCAACGTCCTCGCCGCCTTCACCGGTGTTGGACTTGCCGCCCAGCTGGTTCATGGCGATCGCGAGCGTCTCGTGGGCTTCCTTGGAGATGGACCCGTAGCTCATGGCACCGGTGGAGAAGCGCTTGACGACGCTGGAGACGGGCTCCACCTCTTCAAGCGGAACAGCGGGACGGTCGTTCTTGAACTTGAGGAGCCCGCGCAGGGTCATCAGGTTCTCGGACTGGTCGTCCACACCGCGGGTGTAGGACTTGAAGATGTCGTAGCGGCGCTCACGCGTGGCGTGCTGCAGGCGGAAGACGGTCTCCGGGTTGAACAGGTGCGGCTCGCCGTCGCGGCGCCACTGGTATTCGCCGCCGCCCAGGAGTGGGCGGTGCGGCTGCTCGATGCCGCCTTCGGGGTAGGCCATCTGGTGCCGCGCGGAAACCTCGGCGGCGATGACGTCAAGGCCCACGCCACCCAGCTGCGAGTGCGTTCCGGCGAAGAATTCATCCACCAGTTCCTGTCCGAGGCCCAGGGCTTCGAACGTCTGCGCGCCGGTGTAGGACGCAACGGTGGAGATGCCCATCTTGGACATGATCTTCAGGACACCCTTGCCAAGGCCCTTGATGAGGTTGTAGACGCCGTCCTGCGGGGTGACCCCAACAACGTCGCCGGCAGTGATGAGCTGCTCCACCGATTCCATGGCCAGGTACGGGTTCACGGCAGACGCGCCGTAGCCGATCAGGACAGCCACGTGGTGCGTCTCGCGGACGTCGCCGGCCTCGACCACCAGGGCGGTCTTGGTGCGGTTGGCGCTGCGCAGCAGGTGGTGGTGCACGGCGCTGACCAGCAGCAGCGAAGGAATCGGGGCCCACTGCGCGTTCGAGTCGCGGTCGGACAGCACAACATACTGCACGCCGCGGTTGATCGCGCCGGAGACCTGCTCGCAGATCTCGGTGAGCCGGGCACGCAGCGCGTTCTCGCCGCCCTCGGGGCGGTAAAGGCCGCGGACCTTCATGGCCACGCGGTCGCCGTCGGGCGTTTCGATATTGGCGATCTTGGCGAGCTGGTCGTTGTTGATCACCGGGAACGGCAGCATGACCTGCGGCTGGCGGACCTGCTTGGTGTCCAGCAGGTTGCCGTTCGGGCCGATGGCGCACGTCAGCGACGTGACCAGCTCTTCACGGATGGCATCCAGCGGCGGGTTGGTGACCTGCGCGAAGGACTGCACGAAGTAGTCGAACAGCAGGCGGGGGCGCTTGGACAGCACGGCCACCGGGGTGTCCGAACCCATGGCGCCCAGCGGCTCTGCGCCGGTGCGGGCCATCGGGCCGAGCAGGATCTTCAGCTCTTCGGTGGTGTAGCCGAAGGTCCGCTGCCGGATGTTGACCGACGCGGCCGTGTGGACCACGTGCTCGCGCTCGGGGAGGTCGTTGAGGTCGATCAGGTTGTCCTTGACCCACTCGGCCCAGGGGTTGGCCGCGGCCACCTCGGCCTTGACCTCTTCGTCGTCGATGATGCGGCCGGTGTCGGTGTCCACCAGGAACATCTTGCCCGGGGAAACGCGGCCCTTCTTAACAATCTTGGAAGCCTCGACGTCGATGACACCTACCTCGGAGGCGAAGACGATCAGGCCGTCCTCGGTGATCCAGTAGCGTCCGGGGCGCAGGCCGTTGCGGTCCAGGGTGGCGCCGACGAGGTTGCCGTCGGTGAAGGACACGGCGGCGGGGCCGTCCCACGGTTCCATCAGCAGGGAGTGGTACTCGTAGAACGCACGACGTGCCGGATCCATGGTGGCGTGGTTTTCCCAGGCCTCGGGGATCATCATCATGATCGAGTGCGTGATGGGGCGGCCGGAGAGCCACAGCAGCTCGGCTACCTCGTCGAAGGACGCGGAGTCGGACGCACCGGGAGTACAGATGGGGTACAGCTCTTCGGGCGAGTCCCCCAGCAGCGGGTTGGCCAGCTGGGACTGGCGGGCGCGCATCCAGTTCCGGTTGCCCTTGACGGTGTTGATCTCACCGTTGTGGGCAATGGTGCGGAACGGCTGGGCCAGCGGCCAGGACGGGAACGTGTTGGTGGAGAAGCGCGAGTGGACGATCGCCAGCTTGGTCTTGAAGCGCTTGTCCGAGAGGTCCGGGTAGAACGGCTCGAGCTGGGCCGTGGTGAGCATGCCCTTGTAGACGATGGTCCGGGAGGACAGCGACGGGAAGTAGACGCCGTACTTGTTCTGGGCGCGCTTGCGGATCCGCCAGGCGCGGGAGTCCAGCTCGTTGCGGTCCAGCTCTTCGCCCGTGGCCGAGGCAAGGAAGGGCTGGGAGAAGTAGGGCATGCAGGCGCGCGCCATGGCGCCGACGAGGTCGGCGACGATGGGGACTTCACGCCAGCCCAGGACGGTCAGGCCCTCGTCGGCGGCGAGGCCTTCGATACCGGCCTTGGCGGCATCGGCTTCGCGCTGCTCCGCAGGCAGGAAGGCGGTGCCGGCCACATACTGGCCGGGCGCAGGAAGTTCGAATTCAGAGACGGCACGGAAGAACTCGTCAGGGATCTGCATGAGCAGGCCTGCGCCGTCGCCGGTGCCTTCGTCGGCGCCCACGGCACCGCGGTGCTCGAGGTTGCGCAGGGCGGTCAGGGCGGCGTCGACGATGTCGTAGCCGGGCTCACCGCGGAGGGTGGCGATGATCGCAAGGCCACAGGCGTCCTTCTCCTGCTCCGGGTTGTACAGGCCGCGGGCCTCCGGCAGGGACGCAAAGCGCTTGAACGGCGACATGGCAGCCTCAGGCTGGTCCGGTTCGGACCAGCTGGGAGTGTGAAGAGTTTGGCTCATGGGAGACGTCCTTCCTCCTGATCGTGCGTATGGAAGGGACACCGTTGGCCCCACTCAGAGCGCCTCTGTGATGGGCACAACAAAGTGTTACTTACTGGAAATTGTAGGTCAGCACGGCCTGCTGAACTAACAGTTACGCAGGCCCCCGACCCGGGCTTGACCGGCCAGCAGCTCTATGCTGGTCCGGGGCAGTCCCGATGCCACGACGCTGTGGTGTTTGGGCGCTGCGAGCGGTGGCTCTGCGACCCTGCTTGACGGCTGGCTACTTGGTACTGCCAGCCTCCGGCGCGGTCCCCGCGGCTTTGCCGCCGGAGCTTTCGGCCGCCGGCGATTCCGTGAGGGTCTGCCCGCCAGCCGAAGTTTCCGGCTCCTCTTCCGTTGGGGTGGAAGGGCGCCTGGAACCGCTTTGGTTATCAGGGAGATTATCACGCGATTCACTATCTGAGACAACAGGGTCCGTATCACGGACCGGTTCGGCCCCGTCTTCGGGCCCCTCGACGGCGGGTTCCCGGCCGTCCAGATAGACACTGTCCGGCTCCGGCCTGCCCTTCATTCCAAGGAGGACAAAGACAGCCAGCGCCACCACGAATACCAGGATGCTGGTCCAGACGTTCAGCCGGGCGGTGATGCCGAAGAGGTTGATCTGCTCCGCGTCATCGATGCGCATGGCTTCGATCCAGACCCGGCCCAGGGTGTAGTACATGGCGTAGGCCCAGAAGAGGCGGCCGCGGCGGAAGTGGAATCTCCGGTCCAGGGCCAGCAGGATCAGGACGCCGGCGATGTTCCACAGCGATTCGTACAGGAAGGTCGGGTGGAACAGCGTGTCCGCCGGCAACCCGGCAGGGAAGTTGGCGTTGTCCGCATCCACCTGCAGGCCCCAGGGAAGGGTGGTGGGCCCGCCGAAGAGTTCCTGGTTGAAGTAGTTGCCCCAGCGGCCCACGGCCTGTGCCAGCAGCAGCCCGGGGGCAGCGGCGTCCAGGAACGCGGTGAGCTTCACGCCTGACTTGCGGCAGCCGATCCAGGCACCCACGACACCGAGCACGACGGCACCCCAGATGCCCAGGCCGCCCCGCTGGATCTGCGGGATCAGCCACAGATCCCCGGTGCCGTCAAAGCCGGGTCCGAAGTACGCATCCGGGGAGGACACCACGTGGTACAGGCGCCCGCCGATGATGCCGAACGGGATGGCCCAGATGACGATGTCCCAGACGCTTCCCTCCGGCGCTCCACGCCGTGCCCAGCGGACGGACGTGAGCCACAGGCCCACGATGATGCCCGCCAGGATGCACAGGGCGTAGGCATGGATGCGCAGCGTACCCCACGGCAGCGGGATGTCGAAGCCGGACCAGTCCGGACTCGGGATGCTCGCCGGCACCATGGCCGCGGCGTGGAGGATGGTCTGCATAGGGGCTACTTCCTGGTCAGTCCGGTGCTGAGGTCTTTGGTCAGCTTCGCCACGGCGTCCACGCCGCCGTCCCTGATGGCCGCCACAAGGGCGGTGCCCACGATCACGCCGTCGGCGTAGGCTGCGATCTCTGCCACCTGGTCCGCGTTGGAAACTCCGAGGCCCACGCAGACGCGTTCGGCGCCGGCACCCTTGGCCGCAGCAACGACGCCCTCGGCAGCCGAGCTGACGGAGGACCGTGCGCCCGTGACACCCATGATCGAGACCGCGTACACAAAGCCGCGGCTGGCCTCCACCGTGCGCTTCATGCGCTCCGGGGACGACGACGGCGCCACCAGGAACACCCGGTCCAGGCCGTACTTGTCGGATGCTTCCATCCATTCCGCGGCCTCGTCGGGGATGAGGTCGGGAGTGATCAGGCCGGCCCCGCCGGCTTCGGCGAGGCGGCGGGAGAACTCGTCCACGCCCATCCGGACCACCGGGTTCCAGTAGGTCATGACCAGCACGGCGGCGTCGGTCTGGCTGGTGATGCCGGCAACGACGTCGAAGACCTGGCGGACCGCGAAGCCGTTGGCCAGCGCCTCGGTGGTGGCGGCCTGGATGACCGGGCCGTCCATGACCGGGTCCGAGTACGGGATGCCGATCTCGATCAGGTCGGCGCCGTTGCGCGCCAGGGCGACGCCCGCGGCGATGGTGTCCTCAACGGTGGGGTAGCCGGCAGGCAGGTAGCCGATCAGTGCCGACCGCCCTTCTGCGCGGGCCTTGTCGATGGCGATTGCCGATTTGCTGGTGCTGCTGGTGTTCTGAACGCCGGTCACAGCTGCTCCCCTTCCTTGCCGATGGCGGCCTCTGCGGAATCCTTGTCCAGCAGGTCGAACCACTCCGCTGCGGTGGCAACGTCCTTGTCACCGCGGCCGGACAGGTTCACGATCACGATCTTCTCTGCTGCCCCGGCGGCGCCGGTCTCTGCCGCCAGCCGCTGGCCCACCTTGATGGCTCCGGCGAGGGCGTGCGAGGACTCGATGGCGGGAATGATGCCCTCGGTGCGGCACAGGAGCCGGAAGGCCTCCATGGCTTCGCTGTCCGTGATCGGCTCGTAGCTGACGCGTCCGATGTCGGCGAGGTAGGAGTGCTCCGGGCCAACGCCCGGGTAGTCCAGGCCTGCGGAGATGGAGTGGGACTCGATCGTCTGGCCGTCGTCGTCCTGCATGAGGTAGGAGCGTGCGCCGTGCAGCACGCCGGGCTTGCCGAGGGTGATGGTGGCTGCGTGCCGGCCGGTTTCGACGCCGTCCCCGCCTGCCTCGAAGCCGTAGATCTTCACCGAGGGGTCATCCAGGAAGCCGTGGAAGATGCCGATGGCGTTTGAACCGCCACCGATGCAGGCGCAGACGGCGTCAGGAAGGCGGCCGGCCTGCTCGATGATCTGGGCGCGGGCTTCCTCTCCGATGACCTCGTGGAAGTAGCGGACCATGGCCGGGAACGGGTGCGCGCCGGCGGCCGTGCCCAGCAGGTAGTGGGTGTTGCCGACGTTGGCCACCCAGTCGCGGAGCGCCTCGTTGATGGCGTCCTTGAGGGTCTGCGATCCGTTGGTCACGGGGATCACGGTGGCGCCGAGGAGTTCCATCCGGGCCACATTCAGGGCCTGGCGGCGGCAGTCTTCAGCGCCCATGTAGACAACGCATTCCAGCCCCAGCAGCGCGGCGGCCGTGGCGCTGGCCACGCCGTGCTGGCCTGCACCGGTCTCGGCGATGACGCGGGTCTTCCCCATGCGCTTGGCCAGCAGGGCCTGGCCCAGGACGTTGTTGATCTTGTGCGAGCCGGTGTGGTTCAGGTCCTCGCGCTTGAGGAAGATCCGCACTCCCCCGGCATGCTCGGCAAAACGCTTCGCCTCCGTCAGCAGGGAGGGCCGGCCCGAGTAGTTCTTGTTCAGCTCGGCGATCTGCGCGATGAAATCAGGATCGGCCTTGGCCTTTTCGAACGTGTCCTCAAGCTCGTCCAGGGCCGCGATCAGAGACTCAGGCATCCACCGGCCCCCGTACGAGCCAAAGTAGGGTCCCGGGGCGTGCTTGAGGGAGCCGCCCTGCAGGAATGCATCCACCGAGCCTTCGTCAGAGCCGGCTGTCGGCGCTTCGGCCATCAGTCTCACCATCCTGTTCACTTTTTCACTAATGAGTTCATGCGGCATCCCGTCCGCGGTTGCCTGGGCAACCGGCGAGGGGATGGTGCCGGCGCGGTCAGGCGCGTGCGGCGATGGCCGCGGCGCCTGCCGCGGTAAATTCGGCGATCCGGTCCCGCGGCGTCGAGTCGCTGACCAGGGCCTCGCCCACCAGGATGGCGTTGGCACCGCTGGCAGCGTAGTGCGTGACGTCGTCGACGCCCCGCACCCCGGACTCGGCGATGACCAGCGCTTCGGCGGGAATCATCCCGGCGAGGGACGCGAAAACGGAACGGTCGACGTCGAGCGTCTTGAGGTTGCGCACGTTCACGCCGATGATGCGCGCCTCAGCCGCCACCGCGCGTTCGATTTCCTCTTCCGTGTGCGTCTCCACGAGCACGTTCATGCCAAGTTCGCGGCTGAGCGCACTGAAATCCCGGAGCTCGCCGTCCGACAGCGCTGCAACGATCAGCAGGATCAGGTCCGCACCGTGGGCGCGGGCCTCCCAGATCTGGTATTCGTCGAGCGTGAAGTCCTTGCGCAGCAGCGGCACGTCCACGCGGGCACGGACGGCATCCAGGTCCGCGAGGGAGCCGTTGAAGCGGCGCTGTTCGGTGAGGACGCTGATGACGGCGGCACCGCCGTCGGCGTACTGCTCAGCGAGCGATGCCGGGTCCACGATGGCCGCGAGGTCGCCCTTGGAGGGGCTGCGCCGTTTGATTTCGGCAATGACTTTCAGCTGGTTCCGCCGGGCCGACGGGCCGTCAAGGGCGGCCCAGGCGTCACGCGCCGGAACAGCCGCGGCGGCCAGGTCCTTCAGTTCCGCAAGCGAAACGAGGCGCTTCCTGGCCTCCATATCCTCCCTGACACCGGCATTGATGTCATCGAGAACAGTCGCCATCAGTGGCCGGAGTTCTTCAGCTTGCTGCCTTCGACGCCGTAGCCTGCCTTGCGCATGACGAAGCCCAGGATCAGGCCGAGGACCATCACGGCTGCACCGGCGATGAAGATCGGGGTGTTGGCAATGACAAAGGCGATGGAGCAGACCAGCGCGCCGACCAGCATCACGATCACGCAGGTCCAGGCTGCAGGGCTGTTGCCGTGGCCGAGTTCCTGGCTGTGGTCAACGCCGTGGTGGACAGCGGATTCCGTGGCGGACTTGGACGCGGACGCGGGTGCTTTGCTCATGTGAATCTCCTCAGGATCAATACTGCTTACATTCTGCCATTTTTTGGCCGGGACCCGGTTATCGGCCGCCCGCAGTGGGGCCTGTGACCGGTCCGGCGCCCCTGGCGCGCTCAGGTGGGGTCGTCTCCGCGTGAGAGCCTGTCCCAGCTGTCGATCTCGTCAACGGGTCCCGCGGCCGGTGCACTGCCTGTGGTCCGCGCGTCGTACTTTGTCCGGGACTTCCAGTAACGGCCCGCCGGAATGATCAGCAGGGCGCCCAGGGCGAGCAGGACACCGACGACGACGGCGATCGCCGGGAACGCGGTCACGCCCACTTCGGCGCTGCTTCCGGTAACTCCGGTGGCGGCGGCGATGGAGCCCTGCGCGGCGGACAGCGGGTCAGCCAGCACGGTGGCTGCTGCGGCCACAATGCCGGCCGAGGCCAGCACGATGATGGCCGTGATGATCCAGCGCGCGATCCGTCCGGCGATGGCCGCGGCCAGGCCTCCGGCCAGGGCAACAAGGGCCAGCGCCGTCACCGTGGTGGCCGCCTTGCTCCCCTGCACCTGCAGTGCGGTCTGGGCACTCCCGGCCTGGCCCACCTGGTCCGGGTCCAGGCTGACGGTGATCCAGGTCTGCGTGGTGGTACCGAACACGGCCAGCGCCAGGGCCGCGACCAGCAGGACCAGCGTGGACTTGCGGGCCCACGCCGGCGTACCCGCGGCTTTGGCCGTGTTGCCGGCCGTGACGTCCGGAACCGGCATCAGGCGCCCGCCTGCGTGGTGCTGCCGGCGTCGGCGGATCCGGCGCCGGTGGATCCGGCGTCGGGGATGGTCTCGGCCGAGATGTTGTGCAGGGAACCGGCGGTGTGGACTGCCCGAAGGGGCGCGGCAGCCTTGTTCACGGTTTCCAGGGCTTCGGTGGGGTTGACGGAGTCCGCCACGATGCCGCCGCCGGCCTGGACGTAGGCCCGGCCTTCGCGGAGCAGTGCCGACCGGATGGCGATGGCCATGTCCATGTCCCCGGCGAAGTCCAGGTAGCCCACAACGCCGCCGTAGATGCCGCGGCGGTGGGGCTCGAGTTCGTCGAGCAGGCGCAGGGCGCGGGGTTTGGGCGCGCCGGACAGCGTGCCTGCCGGGAACGTGGCTTTCAGGACGTCGTAGGCCTTGGCCTGCGGTGACAGCTTTCCCACCACGGTGGAGACGAGGTGCATGATGTGGCTGAACCGCTCCACTTCCATGAACTGCGTGACGTCCACCGTCCCCGCGACGCAGACCTTGGAGAGGTCGTTGCGGGAAAGGTCCACCAGCATGAGGTGCTCGGCCCGTTCCTTCTGGTCGGCCAGGAGTTCCTCGGCCAGGGCCTTGTCCCCTTCGACCGTCTTGCCGCGGGGGCGTGACCCGGCGATCGGGTGGGTGATGACTTCCTCGCCGGTCACCGTGACCAGCGCCTCGGGTGAGGAGCCGACGATGGAGTACTCCCGGCCGTCCGCGTCCTCGAGGCTGAAGATGTACATGTACGGGCTCGGGTTGGTGTTGCGCAGCACCCGGTACACGTCCAGGGGCGACGCGCCGCACTCCATCTCGAAGCGGCGGGAGATCACCACCTGGAAAACTTCGCCGTCGATGATGGCTTCCTTGCCGCGGTCCAGGGCGGCGAGGTAGTCGGTTTCGTCCCAGCGTTCCTGCACGCTGGAGGCGAAGTCCAGCGCGGCGGGCTCCAGGACGGAAACCGGCTGGGCCACGGGAGTGCTGATCTGTGTCAGCAGGGCTTTGACCCGGGCCACGGCGTCGTGCCAGGCCTCATCCACGCGGTCCGAGCTGCCGTCGAAGTTGATGGCGTTGGCGATCAGCAGGACCGTGCCGTCCACGTTGTCGTGCACGGCCATGTCCGTGACCAGGTTAAGGGCCATCTCGGGGAGGTGCAGGTCGTCCTCGGGCGGGCTGGTCAGCCGTTCCCAGTGCCGGACGGTTTCCCAGCCCAGGAATCCCACCAGACCCGAGGTGAACGGCGGCAGCCCGTCGAACCGGTCAGTGCGGAGGGCCTCGATGGTGTCCCGGATGGCGTCCACGGGATTGCCGTCGACGGGCACACCCACGGGCGGCTGTCCCAGCCAGTGGGCGTTGCCGTCCTTGGTGGTGAGGGTGGCGCGCGACTTGGCGCCGATGAACGAGTAGCGGGACCAGGTCCCGCCCACCGCCGCTGACTCCATCAGGAACGTGCCGGGCTGGCCCTGGGCCAGCTTCCTGTAGAGGCCGATGGGGGTCTCCGCGTCCGCCAGCACCTTGAGGCGGACGGGAATGACACGGCTGCTGCCTGCGAGTTCGCGGAACTCCTCGAGGCCCGGGCTGATGATTCCAAGGTCCTGCATGGCTATGCTTCTCCGCCTGTTCTTCTTCGACGCCGGTGGAGGGCGTCAGTTGTATGCTGCCGAAAGTATGTTTTGGGTGCGGGCCGGTCTCCCGCCCGGGAAGTTACGCCAGGGACGGCGGTCAGACCGCGGTGCCGGTCTGGACTTCAAGGCCCCTGCCGTCGAAGCAGGTGCGGGTCCCCGTGTGGCACGCGGCGCCAACCTGGTCCACGCGCACCAGGAGGGCGTCGCCGTCGCAGTCCATGGCCACGGACTTGACCCACTGGACGTGGCCGGAGGTGTCGCCCTTGCGCCAATACTCCTGGCGGGAGCGGGAGTAGAACGTGACCCGGCCGCTGGTCATGGTGCGGTGCAGGGCTTCGTCGTCCATCCAGCCGAGCATGAGGACCTCGTTGGTGTCGAACTGCTGGACGACGGCGGCCACCAGCCCGGCGCTGTCCCGCTTGAGCGCAGCGGCGAGATCAGCGGGAAGCGGGCTGGCTTCGGGGGTCGCTGCCGGGGCGGCCGCAGCGGGTGCGGGCAGGGGCGATCCGGGGGCTGGGGCGGGGGCGGGCTGCTCAGACATCAGACCAAGTCTAGTGCCTCTGCAGGGCCCCGGCCGGTGTATGAACAACGGCACGTTCGGGCGGGCGGTTCTGCTGCCCAACTCCCCCGGTGTCGTGCTAGTTTCACAAGTGATGCATTTCGTCGATCCGTCCCGAGAAGTCCTGGCCGAAACCCTGCTGGCGGCCGGCCCTGATGCCCCCACCCTTTGCAGAGGATGGCGCACCAGGGACCTTGCCGCGCACCTTTACCTGCGCGAACGCAAGGCCGCCGTGGGACTGGGCCTCATCATCAAGAGCCTCTCCAAGGCCTCGGACAAAGCCACCGCCAAGCTGGCCGCGAAGCTGAAGACCGGCGATGACTACACCCGGCTGGTGAACACTTTCCGGGCAGGTCCGCCGGCGCTGTCGCCCATGAACATCAAGGCCCTGGACGAAAGCTCCAACCTCATTGAGTACTTTGTCCACACGGAAGACATCCGCCGTGCCGTGGACCGCTGGGCTCCCCGGCAACTCGACGAGGCCTACTCAGAGGCACTCTGGGACGAGCTGATCAAGCGCGCCGCCATCCTGTACCGCGGCGTGGACCTTGGCATCGTGCTGGTCCGGCCCTCCGGCCCGCGGCACGTGGCCAAGCGCGCCCCCGTATCGGTGGCCATCGTCGGCGAGCCCGGCGAGCTGCTGATGCACGCCCACGGCCGGACACGCCACGCCCTGGTCACCTTCGAAGGCCAGCCCGACGCCGTCGCGCTCCTCCAGTCCGCAGAAGTGGGCCTGTAACAAAGCAACGCGGGGTCACTTCCGGCCCAATAATCGTGGTTTATCGGGCAGGAAGTGACCCCGCGTTGCTCTCGCGGGCAGGGACTAACGGACTTCGAAGCCTGCGTCGCGGATGGCCTGCTTGACCTGGGACATCATGTCGTCCGGGCCCCAGTGGAAGATCGAGGCTGCCAGCACGGCGTCCGCTCCGGCGGCGACGGCCGGGGCAAAGTGCGCCGGCTCCCCCGCCCCGCCCGACGCGATGATCGGAACCCGCACCGCTGCGCGGACCAGGCGGATCAGCTCCAGGTCGAAGCCGTCCTTGGTGCCGTCGGCGTCGATGGAGTTCAGCAGGATTTCGCCCACCCCGCGGTCCGCGGCCTCCTTGGCCCAGGCGATGGCGTCGATACCCGTGCCCGTCCGGCCGCCGTGCGTGGTGACTTCAAAGCCCGACGCCGTGGGCTGGGATCCGGGGCGGGTGCGGCGGGCATCCACCGAGAGGACCAGCACCTGCGATCCGAAGTGGCGCGTGATTTCGTCGATGACGTCCGGGCGGGCCACCGCTGCCGTGTTGATGGAGGCCTTGTCCGCGCCGAAGCGCAGGAGCTTGTCCACTTCCGCGACACCGCGGACGCCGCCGCCAACGGTCAGCGGGATGAAGACTTCCTCGGCGGTGCGGCGGACCACGTCGAAGGTGGTTTCGCGGTTGCCGGAGGACGCCGTGACATCCAGGAAGGTCAGTTCGTCGGCGCCGGCGTTGTCGTAGCGGTGTGCCAGCTCCACCGGGTCACCGGCGTCGCGGAGCCCTTCAAAGTTGACGCCCTTGACGACGCGGCCGGCGTCGACGTCGAGGCACGGGATGACTCGTACAGCTACAGCCATGGGTACTCCTGGAATTCTTGTTGATTCTGCTGTGCCGCGCTAACCCGGCGGGAGGCTCAGATGCGGCAGGCGTGGATGCTGCTGACCAGGATGGCGCGGGCGCCCAGGTCGTAGAGCTCGTCCATGATCCGGTTGGTTTCCTTCTTGGGCACCATGGAGCGGACGGCCACCCAGTCCGAATCGCGCAGCGGCGAGACCGTGGGTGATTCCAGGCCGGGGGTCAGCGCGGCGGCCTGCTCGACCAGTTCCTTGCGGATGTCGTAGTCCATCAGGACGTACTGGCGCGCTACCAGGACACCCTGGAGGCGGCGGATCAGGACTTCGATTTCCTTGGCGGTGCCGTTCGCGGCGCCGCCCTCTTCGGTGCGCTTGATCAGCACGGCCTCGGACTTGAGGATCGGATCGCCGAAGATCTCCATCCCGGCGGCCTTGAGGGTGTTGCCGGTTTCGACGACGTCGGCAATGGCGTCCGCGACGCCGAGGCGCACGGAGGATTCAACGGCGCCGTCGAGGCGGACCACCTTGGCTTTGATGCCGAGCCCGGCGAGGTAGCCGCGGAGCAGGCCGTCGTAGCTGGTGGCGAGGCGCTTGCCCTCAAGCTGTTCGACGCTCGCGAAGTCGCCCACCGGGCCCGCGAAGCGGAACGTGGAGGCGGCGAACCCCAGGGGCATCAGCTCCTCAGCCTCCACCTCCGCGTCCAGCAGGAGGTCGCGGCCGGTGATGCCGACGTCGAGCGTTCCCTGCCCAACATAGACGGCGATGTCGCGGGGGCGGAGGAAGAAGAATTCAATGTCGTTGTCCGGGTCCACCATGACCAGTTCGCGGGTGTCGCGGCGCTGGCGGTAGCCGGCTTCGGACAGCATGGCGGAGGCGGCTTCGGACAGGGAGCCTTTATTGGGGACGGCTACTCGCAGCATGGGGGGTCTTTCTAGGTTGGGAGGTCTGTTGATCAGGCAAACGGGCCACGCGGGGACAGGACTGGTGATGCCAGCCGCTGCCGCAGTGGCTACAGATGCTTGTAGACGTCTTCCAGGGTCAGGCCTTTGGCGAGCATCAGAACCTGCAGGTGGTACAGCAGCTGGGAGATTTCCTCGGCCGCGGCTTCATCGGATTCGTACTCGGCGGCCATCCATACTTCGGCTGCTTCTTCCACGACTTTCTTGCCGATGCCGTGGACTCCGGACTCCAATTCAGCGACGGTGCGGGAGCCTGCCGGGCGGGTGGCTGCCTTTTCACTCAGTTCAGCGAACAGCGTCTCGAAATTCTTCACGCCCTACAGCCTACTTGCTGCGGGCCGGAGGGCGCCTGTCGGGCCGTTGCATGACGGGCGCGGTGTGAGTGAAGACACACCGCGCCCGTCAGCGTGCTACGTGTACTGCTTGAGGACGACGGCGGTGGCGAGGGCAGCGGTGACGGCCTCGTGGCCCTTGTCCTCGCTGGATCCGGGGAGTCCGGCACGGTCAAGGCCCTGCTGCTCGGTGTCGCAGGTCAGGACGCCGAAACCTACCGGCACGCCGGTGGCGACGCTGACGTTGGTCAGGCCCGACGTCGCCGCCTCGCAGACGTATTCGAAGTGCGGCGTACCGCCGCGGATCACGACGCCGAGGGCAACCACGGCGTCAAAGTGCGGTGCCAGCCGCGCGGCCGCGACCGGCAGCTCGAAGGCTCCGGGGACGCGCAGGACGGTCGGTTCGCTGATTCCGGCGTCCTTGGCGGCGCGGAGCGCGCCGTCCAGCAGGCCGTCCATGATCTGGGTGTGCCAGCTCGCGGCCACGATGGCCAGCCTGAGCTGCGACGTTTCCGCCGGGTTGAGGGTAGTGAGGTCGATATCGGGTGCGCCGTGGCCACTCATGGGTATTTTGGTTCCGTTCTTCAGTCTTGTTCGTGCTGGAAAGTTTCGGGCGCGGAGCCAGCCCCCACCACATGGGTGTCCAGCGTCAGCCGGTGCTCCATGCGGTCCTTTTTGGTCTGCAGGTAGCGGATGTTCTGGTCGCGTGAAGGCACCTCGGTGGGAACCATCTCCACTACCTTTACCCCTGCTTTGGCGAGCCTGTTCTGCTTGTCCGGGTTGTTGCTCAGCAGCCGGACCTCGTGCAGGCCCATCTCCGCCAGGACCTGTGCGGCCGCGCTGTAGGAACGTGCGTCCACCGGCAGGCCCAGCTGCTCATTGGCTTCCACGGTGTCGAAACCGGCCTCCTGGAGGGCGTAGGCCTTGATCTTGTTGGCCAGCCCGATCCCCCGCCCTTCCTGTCCGCGCAGGTACAGCAGGGTGCCGCCATACGCGTGAATCATTTCCAGGGCGTAGGCCAGCTGTTCGCCGCAGTCGCAGCGGTAGGACCCAAAGATGTCACCAGTGAGGCACTCTGAGTGGAGCCGGACCAAGGGAGCCTTGCCGTCCTGGGGCGGGTTGGGGGAACTGACTGCGAGGTGCTCCGCGCCGGTGACAAGGTCGGTCCAGGCCTGGGCGATGAAGTCGCCGAACGCCGTCGGCAGCTGCACGATGGGCCCGCCGCTGACCGGATGGTGGACCTTTCCGTTGCCCGCCTGCGCGTGCTGGCTGCTGTGGTGGCTGTTGCCCGTAGCCCCGGACGCCGTCATCATTTCTCCTCTTCTCCGCCCGGGCGTCCTGCCCGGGTACTGCCGTGGGCGGGCGTGCCCGCTGCCTCAAGGTAGGCCACCAGGTCTTCGATCGAGATCAGGGGGCAACCATGTTCGGCAGCGAAGGCACGGAGCCCGTCCAACCGCATCATTTCACCGTCGTCGTACACAACTTCCGCGATCACGCCCACCGGTTCCAGGCCGGCCAGCCGGCACAGGTCCACGGCCGCTTCAGTATGGCCGGGGCGTTCACGCACTCCACCGTTAACCGCCCGCAGCGGGAAAATATGCCCGGGCCGGGTCACCGATGCCGAACCCGCGGCGGGGTCGGCCAGGATGCGGGCCGTCAGGGCCCGGTCCGTGGCCGAGATGCCGGTGCTGACGCCCACGGCGGCGTCGCAGGACACCGTGTAGGCGGTGCCCTTGGAATCCTGGTTCACCGCGACCATCGGCGGCAGCGCGAGCGCGTCGGCCCGTTCCCCGGACAGCGGGACGCAGATGACGCCGGAGCTGTACCGGATGGTCCAACCCATCAGGGCAGGAGTCGCGTGCTGGGCGGCAAAAATGATGTCGCCTTCGTTTTCGCGGTCCTCGTTGTCCACCACCAGGACGGGCCTGCCGGCGGCCATGGCGCGGATGGCGTCCTCCACCGGGTCAAGTCCCAGGGCGGCGTCCGTTGCCGGCTCAAGGTGTGCGGTGCCGTTCATCGGGTTCCTCCTGTGGCTGCGCCGGTGCTGAAGGCCAGCAGCCGTTCGGTGTACTTGGCGAGGACGTCCACCTCAAGGTTGACCCTGCTGCCGGTGGTTTTGGCACCCAGTCCGGTTTCGGCAAGCGTGGTGGGGATCAGCCCCACTTCGAACCAGGGCTCCGGTTCCGGGGCGGGGCTGACGGCCGTGACGGTCAGCGAGACGCCGTCAATGGCGATGGAGCCCTTTTCGGCGATGTACCGGGCGAGGTTGCCGGGCACGGCGAAGCGCAGCCGTTCCCAGTTTCCCAGTGCCTCGCGCTCCACGAGCTGCCCGACGCCGTCGACATGGCCCTGGACAACGTGGCCGTCAAGGCGGCCGCCGGCCGGGACGCACCGCTCAAGGTTGACGGAGTCGCCGGCGGCGAGTTCGCCGATGGTGCTGCGGACCAGGGTTTCGCCCATCACGTCGACGCTGAAGTCCTTGCCGTCAATCTGCGTGGCGGTCAGGCACACGCCGTTCACGGCGATGGAGCCGCCCAGGGCAAGGCCTTCGGTGCTGGCGGGGGCGTGGAGCCTGACGGTGGCGCTGGTGTCGCCGTCCCGGTCCACGGACAGGACCTGTCCCTGTTCGGCAATAATTCCGGTAAACATCAGTGGCCTCCCAAGGCTGGTTCGGCGCCGCCCAGGCGCGCAAGTGGTTCAGAGTGCGGTTGTGGTTCCAAAGTTTGAGTGTGTTGGGGACGGAGGTGCAGCCGAAGGTCCCGGCCGAGGGTCCTGACGGCGCCGCCATCGGACTCGTCCCAGTCCCATTGCTGCGCGTCCGGCAACGTGGTGATCCCGAGCCCGTTCAGTGCAGGCGTCCCGGATCCCAGCAGCGTCGGGGCCAGGTACACGATCAGCTCGTCCACGAGGCCGGCCGCCAGGAAGGCACTGAGGATCCGGGAGCCGCCCTCCACCATGACGTGGCGGATTCCCGCCGCGTACAGCTGCGTGAGCGCTTCGTGCGGTTCACGGGTCGGCAGGTGGATAACCCGGCCGTCGTCGCCGCGGATGGCGGCGTCGGCCGGGATGTCCCGCAGGCCCATCACGGCCCGGAGGGGCTGCCTGCCGGACACGGCACCTGACGCGTCGCGGGCGGTGAGCCGCGGGTTGTCGATGAGGACGGTCTGGGTGCCCACCAGGATGGCGTCAATCCTGCCGCGCAGCCCGTGGTTGTCGGCCAGCGATTCCGGGCTGGAGATCCACTGGCTGGTCCCGTCCTCGGCGGCGATGCGGCTGTCGAGAGTCTGGGCGATGTGGAGCGTCACGAACGGCCGTTTCGCGGCAACGCCCTGGAACCACTGGCGGTTCAGCTCAAGGGCCTCCCCCGCGGCGAGGCCGCTGCGGACCTCGACCCCGGCTTCGCGAAGCGTGGCTGCGCCGCCTGCCGCCGGGTCGTGGGGGTCGTCCACGGCGTAGATGACGTCCGTGATTCCGGCTTCGATGATGGCCTGGGCGCACGGCCCGGTCCGGCCGACGTGGTTGCACGGTTCGAGCGTGACCAGCATGGTGGCGCCGTGCAGGTTCAGGCCGGCCGCGGCCGCCTGGGCGATCGCGTCGGCCTCGGCGTGTGCCGTCCCGGCGCCGCGGTGGTAGCCCGTCACGAGGTGCTTGCCCTCGGAATCAACGACGACGGCGCCCACCAGGGGGTTCGCGCCGCGTGGTCCGCGCAGGGCTGCTTCCAGTGCTGCATCCATCGCGGATGCTTCCGCCGGACTGAAGGCCGTCACTATTTCTTCGTTGGGCGCCGGGGCCTGCTGCCGTGTGGGCGCGGTCATGGCAGGACCGCCGGGCAGGCTTGGTGGGATTCCACGCCGTGAGGAGTCAGGGCGTCGAAGAGCCATCGCAAGGGGTTCATGTGTGTTGTCGTTCCTTCCCTCTAGAACCGCGATGGCTCCGGGGGTATACGACAGCAGAAGGCTGCGGCATCAAAAGATGCCGCAGATACAGCTGTACGTGCTTCTCTCATCCAGACTTTAACTGTCGGTACCGGAATTTCACCGGTTCAACCGTCCGCCGGTTCCCTCCCTGGATGGGGAAAGCGCCGGCTCGCGGGTCGCGGACTGTCACCGCCGGTTCGGACTTACACCGACCCCGGAGCACGTATTGTGTGTTGCTATTCTGCCACAACCATGAAGGTGGCCTGACTATTCCGGCGACCCCGCGCGTAACGTTTGGCTGCCCGCCTTGCGCAGCCGTTCGATGGCCGCTGCCGGGTCCTCCGCACCGTACACCGCGGAGCCGGCGACGAAGACGTTGGCTCCCGCTTCGGCTGCCCGGGTGATGGTTTCCTCGGTGATGCCGCCGTCCACCTGGATGGCCACGCCGATCCCTGAACCGTCGATCGCTGCCCTGGCCCGGCGGATCTTCGGAAGAGTGAGGTCCAGGAACGCCTGGCCGCCGAAGCCGGGCTCCACCGTCATGATGAGCAGCATGTCCAGCTCGGCCAGCATGTCCAGGTAGGGCTCAACGGGCGTACTTGGCCGCAATGCCATGCCTGCCTTCGAACCCCGGGCCCGGAGTTCGCGCGCCAGCTTAATGGGGGCAATCGATGCCTCGGCATGGAACGTGACGGACGCGAGGCCTGCGTCCGCGAATCCGGGTGCCCAGCGGTCGGCGTCGGCGATCATCAGGTGGGCGTCCAGCGGCACCGGGCTGACGGCCTGGATCCGCTGGACCACCGGCAGGCCGAGGGTGAGGTTGGGGACGAAGTGGTTGTCCATCACGTCCACGTGCACGGCGTCGGCATTGCTGATGCGGTGCAGCTCGGCTTCGAGGTTGACGAAGTCGGCGGAGAGGATGCTCGGGTTGATGCAGCATTGCGTCATGGGTGACCCTTTCACTGGTCAGGCCTTTTTACGGATCAGGGCGAGGAACATGGCGTCCGTGCTGTGGACGTGGGGCCAGAGCTGGGCGGTCAGCCCGTTCCCGGCGCCCAGGTTGCCGGTGAGGCTGACGCTGTCCAGGACCGCGCCGGCATCCAGCAGTTCGAGGTCGTCGCGCTTCCGCAATGCATCGGTGACGACGGCGGTTGTTTCGGCGGGGTGCGGCGAGCACGTCACGTACGCCACCACACCGCCGGGGCGGACGGCCGCGAGGGCCGACTTGAGCAGGTCCCGCTGCAGTGGCCCAAGGTCCGCAAGGTCCTTGGGCGTGCGGCGCCAGCGGGACTCCGGACGACGGCGGAGCGCGCCCAGTCCGCTGCACGGAACATCCACCAGGACCCGGTCAAATGATTCGGGCTGCTCGGTGCCGACCTCCCGGCCGTCGCCGGTGCGGACGCGCCAGGCGTCCCTGGGCACGGCAGACAAGGCCTGGCTGACGAGTTTGGCCCGGTGCGGGGCCGGTTCGTTCGCGAGGAGCGAGGCACCCCGGGCATTGGCCAGGGCACCGAGAAGGGCGGCCTTGCCACCGGGGCCTGCGCACAGGTCCAGCCAGGTTTCCGGGCTCTCGTCGTGGTCCAGGTCCACCGCTGCCAGCGCGCGGGCCACCAGCTGCGAGCCGACGTCCTGGACCCGGGTGGTTCCTTCCCGCACGGATGCCAGCCGGCCGAGGTCGCCGCCGCTGGAGAGGGCCGAGCCTTCCACCAGTTCCCCGGGGGTGGCTCCGTTTTCAAGGGCTTCGTCGAGGCTTCCCAGTCCAGGCAGGGCCACCAGGTTGACCACCGGGGCCGCGTTGTCGGCTTCCAGGAGATCGTTGATTTCGGCGGCGGACCGGCCGTGGGCCACGAGCGACTGGCGCATGGCGCGGACGATCCATTCCGGGTGCGCGTACTTGATGGAGGCGACCTTGGTTTCGTCGGTTTCGCCGGCGACCAGCAGGTCCAGCCATTCCTCGAGCGTGTGCGCCGTGACCTTCCGGAGCACCGCGTTGATGAGGGCGGACGGGCCGGCGCCAATCACGGCGCGGGCCAGGCCAACGGTCTGGTCCAGGGCTGCGTGGGCCGGTACGCGCATGGCCAGCAGCTGGTGCGTGCCGATACGCAGGGCATCGAGGATGGCCGGATCCAGCTGGTCCAGCGGCCTGTCAACGCAGCGGGATAGGACGGCGTCGTACGTGCCCTGGCCGCGGAGGGCGCCGTAGCTCAGTTCCGTGGCGAATCCGGCGTCGCGTTTGTCCAGCCCGTGGTGGCGGATCCGTGACGGCAGCACCAGGTTGGCGTAGGCGTCTTCCGCTGCGACGGCCCGGAGGACTTCGAAGGCCACCAGCCGGGCGGGATCGGCCCGGCGGGTCCGCTGCGCCGGAGCGTTTTCGGTAAAGCTCCGCTGCGAGGGGCGGTTGCGTTCCCGGCCCTGCGCGTTGCGTTGGCTGTTGTCGCGCTGGCCGCCGCCGCCACGGCCGCGCTGCGAGCCGCTGCTGCGCTGGCCGTCGCCGCCGGCGTTGCCGCCACGGCCGGTGCCGCCTGTGTTTCCGCCGGACATGCTCATTCGAACACCACGCTTTCAAGGGAAGCCATGCCGCGGGCCCAATCGGCCGCGGCCATCATCTTTTTGCCGGCGGGCTGGATCCGCGTCAGCTCCACCGCATGGGAGCCGGTGCCCACCAGGACGCTCTTGCCATTGAGCACCAGCGCGCCGGGGGCAACGTCCGTGGCATCCGGCCGCAGCCGGACGGGTTCCAGCTTGATCCGCTGTCCGTCGAGGGTGGTCCAGGCGCCGGGCTCGGGGGTGACCCCGCGGGCGCGGCGCCCGATGGCCAGGGCCGGCTGCTGCCAGTCGAGCCGGCCGTCGTCGAGGGTCAGTTTGGGGGCGAGGGTAACGTCTCCCTGCTGCGGCTGCGCGGCAGCTTTGCCGGCGTCGACGGCTGAGATGGTCTGGGCCAGGAGCACCGCACCGCTGTGGGACAGCCGCTCGAGCAGCCGCCCGGCGGTGTCCTCGGGGCCGACGCCCTCAGTCAGGGTTCCGAACACGGGCCCGGTGTCCAGGCCGGCTTCCAGCTGGAAGGTCACCGCGCCCGTGACGTCGTCGCCCGCGATCACCGAACGCTGTACGGGGGCGGCGCCGCGCCAGGCAGGCAGCAGGGAGAAGTGCAGGTTGATCCAACCATGCCGCGGAACGTCCAGGGCTGCCGGGGGGATCAGTCCGCCGTAGGCAACAATGGCTGCGACGTCCGGGCTGACCGCGGCGATCTTTGCGGTCACGTCCGCATCCACCTTGGCGGCGTGGATAACGTCAATGCCCAGTTCGGCGGCCCGCTGTGCAACGGGCGACGGCGTGAGCACGCGTTTGCGTCCCACCGGCGCGTCCGGGCGGGTCAGGACTGCAACGACGTCGAAGCCTGCCTGCACCAGGGCGTCCAGCGAGGGCACCGCAACCGCGGGGGTGCCGGCGAAAAGTACCCTCATTCAGCAGCACCCGGCGCCGCGGCACCGAAGCTTGCCCCGCCCGAACCGGCGCCACCGAAGCTGGCCCCGCCGAAACTGGATCCGACGGTCTTGGCCCGCTTCGCCGTCGTTTGCTCCGTAATGGCTTCGTAGTTGGCGTTGCGGATGGAACGCAGGGCCTTTTTCCGGTCCTCGCCCTCCAGCCGGTCGGTGTAGAGGATGCCGTCCAAGTGGTCGGTCTCGTGCTGGAAGCAGCGGGCCAGCATGCCTTCTCCCTCAACGGTGACGGGATTGCCGTGGAGGTCAACGCCGGTGACCTTGGTGGCCCGGAACCGCCGGACGGGGAACCCCAGCCCGGGGATGGACAGGCAGCCTTCCACGTGGTCCGGTTGGTAGTCGTCGCTGTTTTCCAGGACCGGATTAATGATGTGGCCGTCCACGCCGCCGACGCGGTAGGTAAAGACCCGCCGGCTGACGCCGATCTGGGGGGCGGCCAGGCCGGCGCCCTCGACGTCTTCCATGGTCTCGGTCATGTCCGCCACCAGCTTGGCCAGCTCAGGCCCGAACTCCGTCACGGGATCGGCCACTGTGCGCAGCACAGGGTCGCCGATGATGCGGATATTCAGAATGGCCATGTGCTTGTCTTCCCTCAGGGTTGGCGGATTGGGAACCAATCCAGTTTAGGCGGTGCGCAGGAGGCTAGGCGGTCCGTGCCGGCAGGGGCGGCGGGACAGGGATGAGGGCCGTGCCGGCGCTGATGGTGTCGGCGGAAAGCTCCCAGACGCGGCGCAGCGCGCAGAACTTCCACCAGTGGTGCTTCAGGACGTCCGGGTTGGCACGGACCGGGCGCACTTCCGTTTCGCCGATGGCCACGGCTAAAAGCACAGGGTTCTCGCCATACTTCCAGGGCTCCCATTCCCCGGCGACCGGATCCACCAGGCTTTCCTCGGCCTTCATCCCGGCCACCAGCTGCATGACCACCTTGTCATCGAGGGGCTTGACGGTGCCGTCCCGGGTGGTGCCTTTGGTTTTGTAGTCAATGACACAGATCCTGCCGTTGATCTTCGCCACCAGGTCCAGCGTGCCGGCGTAACCCACTGATTTGTTCCAGACAGTGATTTCCGGGGCGATGGGCTCCACCCGGTACAGCTCCCACCACTCGTCGAACCGCACGGCAAAGGCTTCCTCCCCGTTGGCGGCCAGCGCCTCCCGGGTTTCTTTCATGGCATGCGGACGGCCCAGGGCACGCAGCGCCACCTGCTCGCAGTAGTTGTGGACGCGGTCTCCGCGTTTGGCGGCTTCATCGCGGTACGTTTCGGCGGCCTTCGCTGCCCGGTTGACCGCCTGGCGGATCTTGGCCGGGCTGCCGAGGCAGTCTGCCAGCAGCGGATCCTTGGCCAGGCTGCTGGCACCCATGTAGCCAAACCAGCCGTCCAGACCGTGCGGCTGCTGGCCGATCACCGTGGTGATGGACGGGACAGTGAACGGCTCAGACGTGGAGCGCGCGTACATGCGGCCGTATTCGGTGGCGTGGGCAAGAAGCGGATCAGTCATACAAAGACTCTTTCACAAGGGGCTGACAGAATGGCCGGCGCAGGAACCCGGGCATAAAAAAGGTCCGTTTCCGCTCCTAAGGAGCGGAAACGGACCGGTTATCGGTGGGCGATACTGGGTTCGAACCAGTGACCTCTTCGGTGTGAACGAAGCGCGCTACCACTGCGCCAATCGCCCCGATGCATTTGAATGCTAGCCCACCCTGAGCCGAATCCGAAATCGGGCCCCAACTCGACCGGCGAACCACCCGAATTACAGGTCTGTAATTCGAAAACTTCCCTAGATTCCGGGGATCCAGGGGCATCCGGGCGGTGCCGGGCACCCCCGATTTGGAGAATCCCTAAACCTCCTATAGAGTTCTTACTCGTTGGAAGCGAGGAAATGCCCAAACGGCAGGGAATCAAGCCAACAAATGCGGACGTAGCTCAGCTGGTAGAGCACCACCTTGCCAAGGTGGATGTCGCGAGTTCGAATCTCGTCGTCCGCTCGCAGGACACTGTCACGGCAAAGGATCTTACGAACCGGCGCTTACACGGTGGGTTGGCCGAGAGGCGAGGCAGCGGCCTGCAAAGCCGTATACACGGGTTCGAATCCCGTACCCACCTCGGTGAAAACCATGGTTTCCGGTTAATCCCGGATGGCAATGGGCGATTGGCGCAGCGGTAGCGCGCTTCCCTGACACGGAAGAGGTCACTGGTTCGATCCCAGTATCGCCCACCAAGCAAGGAAACTTGCTTCATGCAGTTCGTCCGGCCCTGGCCGGCGCACTTCATACGCGGACGTAGCTCAGCTGGTAGAGCACCACCTTGCCAAGGTGGATGTCGCGAGTTCGAATCTCGTCGTCCGCTCTCTTCTTTATAAGAACACATCCCAATAAACCGGACTTCCGGTTCCGGGCGATTGGCGCAGCGGTAGCGCGCTTCCCTGACACGGAAGAGGTCACTGGTTCGATCCCAGTATCGCCCACAAGCAGCAGCTCCCCGGAGCTGCTTTTTTATTGCCCGGCCACATTTCGCCGTTTGACAGGTTTTGTCACAGCACCTTGGCACCTCCAGGAGACAGGGCTAGGATCGGTTGCGGAGGAGCGACCTGGCTCCGCGATTGAAGGGAGGTGCTCGTGGGACTGATTGACGATCTTAAGGGCAAGGCTAAAGGTCTTATCCATGGCAACGAGCAGGCCATCAAGGACGGCATCACCAAGGCCGGCGATTTTGTCGACACCAAGACCGGCGGCAAGTACGCAGGTCACGTGGACAAGATCCAGGACGGCGCTTCCAAGCTCGTTGACAAGAACGGAACCCCCGGTGCCGCACCTGCCGCTGAGCAGGTCCCGCCGGTCACCCCTGTTCCGCCGGTTCCGCCGGTCGACAAGGCTCCGTAACAAGGATTTGGCCAGGGCCTTGCCCTAGCACGTCAAGGGGGCGCGGGTCCCGCCGGGAGGCGGCACCCGCGCCTTTGGCGTTTAAGGACGCTTTCAGCCATCCGGGACACAGCCGGTAACCTGCCAGATATGCCACATCCCTCACCAACCGTCCTCCCCGGCACCGCCGACCGGTCCCGCCACCTGTCGCAACCGGTCGGCGCGGGCATTGTGACGGCTTTGGTGGGCTTTACGTCCTCGTTCGCGGTGGTCCTGGCCGGGCTCCGGGCCGTGGGCGCCACGCCAGCCCAGGCGGCATCCGGGCTGCTGGCCCTCACACTGGTGTTCGGCGTCGGCGTGCTCTGGCTCTCCTGGCGGTCCAAGGTTCCGGTGACGCTCGCGTGGTCCACGCCGGGAGCTGCCCTGCTGGCCGGAGCCGGAACGGTCGACGGCGGGTGGCCGGCCGCCGTCGGAGCTTTCCTGGTGACCGGGGTGCTGATCGGCCTGACGGGGCTGATCCCGGCACTCGGCAGGCTGCTGGCGCGCATTCCCACGTCCCTGGCGCAGGCCATGCTGGCCGGCGTACTTCTGTCGCTATGCCTGGCGCCGTTCACCGCACTGGGAACCAACCCCCTACAGGCAGCTCCGGTCATCATCTGCTGGCTCCTGATGATGAAGTTCGCACCCCGCTGGTCCGTGCCCGCCTCCCTCGCAGTGGCCCTGGCCGTGATAGCCATCCATCTGTCCATGGGAGGCGCAGGGAAGCTGGAGGGCGGATACCTGCCCGCGCTCACGTGGACGGCTCCTGCGTTCAGCGTCCAGGCCATCGCCGGGATCGCCCTGCCGCTGTTCATCGTGACCATGGCGTCGCAGAACATCCCAGGGATCGCGGTGCTTAAGTCGTTTGGCTACACCACGCCTTGGGCGCCCTCCATGCTGGTGACCGGCGCCGGAACGATGCTCAGCGCACCGTTCGGCGGCCACGCCATGAACCTGGCCGCCCTCAGTGCTGCCCTCGCCGCCGGCTCCGAAGCGGGCGCGGACAGGAGCCGCCGCTGGATCGCGGCCTTCACTTCGGGCCTGGCCTACCTGGTGCTCGCGCTGTTTTCGGCAGCACTGGTGACGTTGGTCAGCGCCGCTCCGCCGGGCCTGCTGGAGGCAGTTGCGGGGCTGGCGCTGATCGGCACCCTGGCGGCTTCGGTGTCGTCCGCCCTGGCCGCGGCGGACGAGCGGATCGCCGCATCCGTGACATTCCTGGTTGCCGCCTCCGGCCTCAGCATCGCGGGCATCGGCGCCGCTTTTTGGGCGCTGGCAGCCGGCCTGCTGGTGCGCTGGCTACTCAAGGACCGCGGGACGCCAGACTGATGGTGAGTGCCGCCGTCGTGGGGCACTTTGGGCGGCGGAACCCGGGAAGCCAGCCATTTCGGCGGCGTGTCCGTGTCGAAGTGCCCCAGCTAGAGTGGGGCAGCAGGGTCCCTACGTGGCGACGGAGTCGACACGAAAGGGCCTGCCCCAATCTTTAGGACGGCTCGTGGTTCTGGCCTTCCCGGGCCAGGGCTGTCAGGCGGGACACGGCACGGTAGTACTTCTTGGTGTAGCCACCGTGCATCATCTCGTCGGTGAACAGTTGGTCGAAGGGGACCCCGCTGGCCAGGATGGGCACGTCCTTGTCATACAGCCGGTCGGCCAGCACCACAAAACGCAGAGCGACGGCCTGCTCGGTGATGGTTTCAACGTTGCGCCACACCACCCCGTCGATGCCGTCGATCAGCTGCCGGTAGCGGCTCGGGTGCACACCGGCGAGGTGGTTGATCAACGTGCTGAATTCGTCCTGCGCCACGGTCTTGCCGTCGAACTCGGCCTTCATCTGGGCGGCGAGCTCGCTGTTCTTCAGCGGCGACGGCGGCGTGGGCAGGCCGCGGTGGCGGAAATCCTCGCCGTCGATCCTGATGACGTCAAACTGGTCCGCGAGGACCTGGATTTCACGCTGGAAGTCGACGGCGGCAAACCGGCCGTCACCCAGTGAACCCGGAAGGGTGTTGGAGGTCGCAGCCAGTTTCACGCCGGCGTCGGCCAGTTCACGCATCAGCCGGGACATCAGCACGGTGTCGCCCGGATCATCGAGCTCAAACTCATCGATGCAGACCAGCTTGTAGTGGCTCAGGGCCTCCACCGTTTTGCGGAAGGAGAGGGCCCCCACCAGGTTGGTGTACTCCACAAACGTGCCGAAAGCCTTCGGCCCCGGGGCGGCGTGCCACAGGGATGCCAGGAGGTGGGTCTTGCCCACGCCGAAGCCGCCGTCAAGGTAGATGCCGGCGCGGGAGGTGTCTTTCTTGGCAAAAAGCTTCTTGAACAGCCCGCCGCCATTCCCGGCGCCCACTCCGTGCGCGAAACCCTCCAGTTCCCGGACGGCGTGGGCCTGGCTGGGCTGTTTGGGGTCCGGGCGGTAGCTGGCGAAGGAGACCTGGCCAAACCGCGGTGAAGGAAAAAAGCCCTTGAGGAGCTCATCCACCGAAACTGCCGGAGTGCGGGCGGCAAGCTGTTCGATCTGTACCAAGGTGGTCCGTTCTGCTGGTGGGTTGTCCCCAGAAAGGATACCGGCAATGCGGCACGGCTCCCCCGCCAAAGCACCGGCCTGCAACGGACGTGACGAAGGCCATATTTCCCTCTGTTAACGCAACAGCGGACTTCGCTCCCTGCCGTGGCTAGTGTTGGAGCAGGTTCCCAGCATCCTCCTGCAGGTCCGCCGTACGTTTCAATGAAAGGCCATCACCTTGTCCTACCCAGTTGAAGAGAACGAGAAGTTCGCCGCCTACGCCCGTCCCGAGCGCCTGGTTTCCACCGAATGGCTCGCCGCCGCCCTTGGAAGCGGCGCCGTGGCCGATGGAAAGCTGGTGGTAGTGGAGTCCGACGAGGACGTCCTGCTCTACGAGACCGGCCACATCCCCGGATCAGTCAAGATCGACTGGCACACCGACCTTAACGACGAAGTGACCCGCGACTACGTGGACGGTAAGGCTTTCGCCGCCCTGGCCGCAGCCAAGGGCATCTCCCGCGACAGCACCGTGGTCATCTACGGCGACAAGTCCAACTGGTGGGCCGCCTACGCCCTCTGGGTCTTCACCCTGTTCGGCCACGAAGACGTCAGGCTGCTGGACGGCGGCCGCGACAAGTGGATCGCCGAAGGCAGGGACCTGACCACCGAGACCTCCGCTCCGGCCTCCGGCGACTACCCGGTGGTGGAACGCAACGACTCTCCCATCCGCGCGTTCAAAGAGGACGTGCTGGCACACTTCGGCAAGCCGCTGATCGACGTCCGCTCCCCCGAGGAATACACGGGACAGCGCACCCACATGCCCGCCTACCCGGAAGAAGGCGCGCTGCGTGGCGGCCACATCCCCACGGCGGCGTCCATTCCCTGGGCCCGCGCCGCAGCGGCGGACGGAACGTACCGCAGCCGCGACGAGCTCGAGGCCCTGTACCTCGGCGAGGCCGGCCTGACCGCAGGCGATGACGTGGTTGCGTACTGCCGGATCGGCGAGCGTTCCAGCCACACCTGGTTCGCCCTCAAGTACCTGCTGGGCTTTGACACCGTCCGCAACTACGACGGCTCCTGGACCGAGTGGGGCAACGCCGTGCGCGTCCCCATCGTCAAGGGTGCTGAGCGCGGCTCCGTCCCGGCGTAAGCTGGAGTAGATGACTACTCATTCCTTGCCCGCCTCGCTGGCGGAAATCGTCGACGACTTCCAGGCGCTCACGGAACCCGAGCGGCTGCAGCTGCTGCTCGAGTTCTCGCGCGAACTGCCGGAGCTGCCGGACCGCCTGAAAGACCACCCCGAGCTCCTCGAGCAGGTGGTGGAATGCCAGTCGCCGCTGTTCCTGACCATTGAGACGGAAAAGCACGACGCCGGTTCGGCCGGCGCCATCCGGCTCTACTTCAAGGCGCCGCCCGAAGCCCCCACCACGCGGGGTTTCGCCGGTGTGCTCCACGAGGGACTCGACGGGCTCAGCGCAGCGGAAATCCTGGCGGTTCCCGACGACATGCCTGAACTGCTGGGCCTCACCCGGGCCATCACGCCGTTGCGGATGCGCGGCATGACGGCCATGCTGGGCCGCATCAAGCGCAAGGTCGCCGCCTCGTCCCGGCTGCACAGCTAGGCAGCACCTCACCTTATGGGGCGCAAAAGCACTTCCCAGGGAACGCCGGCCACCGCGGTTCTGACCGCGGCCGGCGTTCCCTTTGTGCTGCACCCGTATACCCACGATCCGTCCGCGGCAAGCTACGGAACGGAAGCTGCCGAAGTTCTCGGCGTGGACCCCGCCCGGGTGTTCAAGACGCTGATGGTGGAGGTGGAAGGCCGGCTGGCAGTAGGCGTTGTTCCGGTCAGCGGCAACCTGGACCTGAAGGCGTTCGCAGCTGCCCTGAACGCCAAGAAGGCCGCCATGGCGGATCCCCAGGCGGCCGAACGCCGGACCGGCTATGTGCTCGGCGGGATCTCGCCGCTGGGCCAGCGGCAGCCCTCACCCACTGTCATAGACAGCAGCGCCGTGGCCCTGGAGACAATACTGGTTTCGGGCGGCCGGCGGGGGTTGGACCTCGAACTGGCGCCCGCGGACCTCATCCGCCTGACGTCCGCCGTCACGGCCCCGATCGGTTCCGTCAAAGCCTAGGAAGCGCCCGTCCTCTACCCGGCAGATCCGGCCTGGCCGGGGTTGACCCTCGGCGCCAGCTGCTGCCGCAGCCACGCCTTGACCAGGCGCTCCCAGCGGGCAGGATCCACGTTCCATTCCTTCGTGTGACGGGCGTGGTTGAACGTCTCGAACGTCACCATTTCCGGGTTGCGCTCGGCCAGCAGGGCAGACGGGCCGTAGGGCACGTATTCATCGTCCACGCTGTGCACAATCAGGGTGGGCGTGCGCAGCTCAACAGCCCGTGAGACCCAGTCCATGGCCTTCAGGTCCACCGGTGCCGCGAGGCCCGTGAGCCTGCGCCCCAGCGGGTGGCCCAGCATCAGCTGGCCGTAGCGTCCCACCAGGGACGGGATCCTGTGGATCTCTGCGTGGTGGGCCAGGACGTTGACCCAGTTGATGACGGGGGCGTCCAGGACCATGGCCCGGATCAGGTGCCGGTACCTGGACAGATCCGCTGTCTGCAGGCAGATCGCGCCGCCCATGGACCAGCCGAAGAGGACAATCTCCTCGGCTCCATTCGCCAGTGCGTATTCGATCGCCGCCTCGATGTCACGCCATTCAGTGGACCCCAGGCCGTAGCGTCCGTCGTCCGCCGACGGCGCCAGGCCGTCGTTGCGGTACGAGACCAGCAGGCTGGTCAGTCCGAGTTCCAGGGCCGGGCCGACGGCCCGGAGGGCCTCCTGGCGGGTGGCGCCCCGGCCGTGGACCATCACCGCCCAGGTGCGTGAGGTGCCACCGGCACGGACAAGCCACGCCGGTGCCTGCCCGCCGTCCACCTCAATCAGTACGTCCTCGGCAGGCAGGCCGACGGCGGCAGGGTCAGGATGGATGGCGCCGCTCCACCAGCCGCGGTGGGCGGTGTTAAGGTCGCCGCTGTAGACGGCCTCGACTTCGCGGAGGACTGTGCGCTCTGCTGGTGAGTAGGAGACGATGGGGCCGATCCGGGCGTGGCCCTTGCCGCCGTCGAAAAACAGCCCGTACACACCGTCCACGGTGGTGTCCGGCGTGGCCGCCAGGATGACCTGCTGGCCCTCGCCTTCGCGGATCACGGCCAGCACTTCCTGGTCCGAGACCCTCCGCGGTGCGGGGGTGATCACCCGCCGCGCAAAGTACAGGGCCAGGGCTGAGGAGCCGGTGGCAAGCAGCCCGGCCAGGGCCCCGCCGCCGATGACACCGCCGATGGCCCACTTGGCCCGAAGCGACATCCCGCCGTCGGCAGCAGGGACCGGGGCGGCCGTTGGGGAAAGGGTCCGTGTAGAAGAAGCCATGGGTCCATTCTTACTGCCAATGGCCCGCCGGCCATATTCCGCTGCCCGGCCGCCGGGCAGCGCACGGCGGGCCGCACCGGGGCAAATGGATGCAGCGGCAGAGGCGCAGGACTAGGCTGTTGGCATGAGCGATCCCATCGTCATCCTGACCGAAGAACCCCTGGGCGCGGACGACCGCGTCAACATAGAACGGCTGGTGAACGGGTCGGACTCGCGCCTTGTGGTGCTGGTGCCGGCCAACACGGAACGCCACCTGGTGGTGGACTTCCTGGAGCATCTGTCGCTGCTGGAAATTTCCAAGGCTTTCCGGGAACTGACCAGCCGCGCCCCGGATCCGGCATCTGAACGCGCGGAAGCGGCCGAGACGCTGGCCGTGTCACTGGCCGCCCTCGAAGGACTGGGTGCCGGCGTGACCGGCGAGGTGGTGGACGGCGGTGCCGTCAAGGGCCTGGTGGCCAAGGTCAAGGAACTTGGGGTGACGCAGGCTGTGGTGGTCACCCGCCCGCACGCCGTGTCGGACACATTCCACACCGACTGGGCCAGCAAGGCGCAGGACCAGCTCGGCATTCCCGTCCTGCACCTTTATGCGGGCTCGGGATTTATCGGTGACTCCTGAGCGTTGAACAGGCCATGAGCATCTTCGGAAACAAGATATTTGGCAACAAGGCGACGGACTCCACCCAGGACCTGCTGCCCGCGGACCACCCTGCCGGCAGCGCCGGAAAGTCGGACGCCGAGTGGCGGCAGGAGCTCACTCCCGAGGAGTACCACGTGCTTCGCCAGGCCGGAACCGAACGGCCCTTCACCGGCGAGTACTGGGACACCCACACCGCCGGCGTGTATCAGTGCCGGGCCTGCGGCGCCGAGCTTTTCACGAGCAACGAGAAATTCGATTCGCACTGTGGCTGGCCGTCCTTCTGGGCCCCGCTGGCGGAGGGCACGGTCCGCTACATCCACGACCGGACGCTGGGCATGGAGCGTGTCGAGGTGCGCTGCGCCACCTGCGATTCGCACCTGGGCCACGTGTTCGAAGGCGAGGGGTACGGAACGCCCACTGACCAGCGCTTCTGCATCAACTCAGTCTCGCTGAAGCTGGTCCCCCGCGGGGACGTGCAGGAGCAGGAGACCGCCGGGTCCTGATTGCCGGAAGCGCCGGGCCAGGCACCGCCCACGCTGGACCTGGACGCGCTGTGGTGGCACTTGAGCTTGAGAGTTTCTTATGCTCAGCCATATTTCGAGTTAGGAAATCTGGTTGCTTGCTACGCTCGCCGTAGACGCCCAAGCCACCAGAAAGGCAGCCTCAGATGACCGAAACCGTGATCATTGCCCCCGCCAGGATTTCCGCCGACAATCCAGGCTGGCTCCGGCTCAAGGCTGCCGCCTCCTCACTCCAGCTGCTCCAGGTCCAGGACGGATCCGTCCCCGACCGGGACGCGCATCCGGCCGCCGCGGGCCATGTTGCCGCGATCGTTGAGTCCATTGAGGAACTGGCTCCCCGGTTCCCCCACGACGCCGCCTACCTCGAGGCAGTCACCGCCGATTTCCGGGACTGGGCCACAGCCGGCTTCGGCGTACCGGATTTCCTGGCTTCGCTCCTTGTCTTCCAGCCGCAGGAACAGCGCGAGGACGGCCTCCAGCACCTGGTGGTCTTCCCCATGTACACCCAGAACGGCAGCAGCAGCCGGCTGGTGGAGGCCGTGCTGATCGACGTCATCTGGCCGGAATTCATCGCCGCGCTGGAGGCCGGGGATTACTCCAACCGGCTTTTTGTGCCGATCCGCTTCCTGGACTTCACGGCCGGGTACAACACCAACTCGGCCGTGCTGTTCCCGGAGACCGTTGCCGTCCGCGCGACTCCCACCTTCACCTGGGGCGCCATCTTCGCGGACCGTGAGGCGGCCAGGTTCCGCCGCGTCCTGCGGGCCGCTGCGGACATCACCTCCCTCGAGCTGCCCGCAGGTGCCGCGGAGCTGCTGGAGGACCAGGAACTGGCAGAGGCGGCGTTCGTGATGTGGGACCTGATCCACGACCGGACCCACATGCGCGGCGACCTGCCCTTTGACCCGTTCATGATCAAGCAGCGCATGCCGTTCTTCCTCTACTCGCTCGAAGAGCTCCGCTGCGACCTCACGGCCTTCCGCGAATCGGTGCGGATTGAAAAGGACAACGACGCCGGCCCCGAAGCCCGCCGTCACGCGAAGCTGGTCCAGTACGCCATCATCTTCGACCGGATCTTCCGCTTCGCCATCACCGGCAGCCGGGTCCGCAACTACGACGGCCTGGGCGGCCAGTTGCTGTTCGCCTGGCTGCACCAGCAGCACGTGCTCCACTGGACCGACAGCAGGCTCAGCATCGACTGGGACCGGGTGGCCGAGTCCGTCATCGCCCTCGGCGCACGGATCGATGAGCTGTACTGGCGCTCCATCGACCGGCCCAAAACGGCGCACTGGCTCGCGGCCTACCAGCTGATCTCCGGTACGGTCACCCCCAACCCGGCGTCAGTCTGGGCCAAGGGCCCGGACGCCCTGCCCCTGTCCGGGCCACCGCGCGGCCTCACGGACCAGGTGCTGGACGACGAATTCCCGCTGTCCATGTTCTACGAGGCCCTGGAGAAGAAAATGCGCCCCATCATTGAATCCACCGCCGGCATCACCGGCAGCTCCACCCTGTGAGGCAAACCGAAGCAGTGAAAACTGCCGGCGCACCGGAGGCGGCGGCAGCCCTGAATGTGCTGGTCACCGGCGGCAGCGGCGCCTCCGGCGTCGCCGTGGCGGGTGCGCTCCGACGCGCCGGACACCTGGTCTTCACCGTCGGCTCGGACCGGGCCCGCATCGAGGATGCGGCAAGGAAAGCGGGCGACGGCGTCACACCGCTCGTGTGCGACCTCGCGGACCTCTCCGCCGTGCACGCCCTCCGGGAGTCCCTGGCGGGCACCACCGGGCGGATGGACGCCGTCATCCACCTGGTGGGCGGCTGGCGCGGCGCGAAGGGCATTGCAGACCAGGACGACGCCGACTGGGACTTCCTGGAGCGCGGCGCCATCACGACGCTCCGGAACGTGTCCCGCGTCTTCTACGACGACATCGCCGCCTCCGGAACCGGCAGGTTCGCCATGGTCTCCTCCACCGCCGTGGACAGGCCCACTGCGGCGACGGCCAGCTACGTGGCCGTGAAAGCCGCCGCCGAAACCTGGACCATGGCCATGGCGGAAGGCTTCGGCCGGCCCGCGCCCGGCGCTGAGGGCCACAGCGCTGCCCCGGGGAGCGCCGCCGTCGTACTTGTGGTCAAGGCGCTGGTGGATGCGGACCTGCGCAGGGCGCATCCCGAACGGAAGTTTCCCGGCGCCACCGACGTCGAAGACCTTGCCGCCGCCGTCGTTGGCCTGTTCAGCCAGCCTGCCGCCGAGCTGAACGGCCGCAGGCTGCTGCTGGCCACCTGACCTCCCTAGACTGAAAGCGTGAACAAAGCGATGACAACAACAGCCGAATCCGGCACGCACACCGCCGGCCGCCTCCATGACCCGTCCGTCCGCGGGTTCGCGTCGGACAACTACTCAGGGGTCCACCCCGAGGTCCTGGCCGCCCTCGCGGCAGCCAACGACGGCCACCAGGTCTCCTACGGCGAGGACGACTACACGGCGCGGCTGCACGAACTCCTGGAGGACCACTTCGGGGCCGGCATCGAAAGCTTCCCGGTGTTCAACGGAACCGGCGCCAACGTCCTGTCCCTCCAGTCGCTGCTCCCCCGCTGGGGCGCCGTCATCTGCGCCTCCACCGCCCACATCAACATGGATGAGAACGGCGCGCCGGAACGGATCGGCGGGATCAAGCTCCTGCACGTCCCCACCCCGGACGGGAAACTGACACCCGAACTCATCGACCGCGAAGCCTGGGGCTGGGGCGACGAACACCGCGCCCAGCCACTGGCCGTCTCCATCACCCAGACCACCGAACTGGGCACGTGCTACACGCCGGCCGAGGTCCGGGCCATCGCAGACCACGCCCATGCACGGGGCATGAAGCTCCACATGGACGGCGCCCGGCTGGCCAACGCCGCGGCCCACCTCCAGGTGCCGCTGCGGGCATTCACGCGCGACGCCGGGGTGGACATCCTCTCCTTCGGCGGCACCAAGAACGGGCTGCTGTTCGGCGAGGTGGTGGTGGCCCTGAACCCCGAGGCTGCCCACGGCCTGGTCTACCTGCGCAAGATGAACATGCAGCTGGCGTCGAAGATGCGGTTTATGTCCGCACAGTTCATCGCCCTGCTCGAAGATGGCCTCTGGCTCCGTTCGGCGTCGCACGCCAACGCGATGGCGGCCCGCCTGCGCGCGGCGGTGGACACGATCGAGGGCGTGCAGCCCACCCAGAACACCGAATCCAACGGAGTGTTCGCCGTCCTGCCCGAAGGCGTGGCTGACAAACTTCGGGAATCCTTCCGGTTCTATGACTGGAACGAAGCGGCCCGGGAAGTCCGGTGGATGTGCTCGTTCGACACAAGCGAGGAGGACATCGATGACTTCGTGGCCGCGATCCGCAACGAGCTGGCCGCCTACAACGCCGGTAAAACCATCACGTAGCATGGGGCGGCGGACGGCGAGCCTGCACAGCCTGTCCGCCGCCGTTGCGTAACCTGCGAAGGTGAACGCACTCGCCCAGGTTCCCCCGGAGTTTCTCCACGCCTTGGGAACCCTCAGGAAAGCACAATGCCGCAGCGAACTGCGGCTTGCCGAGATTCCGGCACCGGCACGCCTGGCGCCCTTTGCCGTGGCGCTCGGAGCGGAGGTCATGGCCTCCGGCTCCGCGGGTGCCACCACCCCCGTCCATGGACCTGCCGCAATGGCCCTCGCCGCGGCGGCCGGCACTGAAGACGACGAGGACACCGAGCTGGCCACCGGCCGGTTCATCCTGCTGCACGATCCCGACGGCTCGGCCGTCTGGGACGGGGAGTTCCGGATCGTGACCTATATCCGGGCACAGCTGGAGCCCGAAATGGGCAACGACGAAATGCTGGGAACAGTCGCCTGGACCTGGCTGGTGGAGGCCCTCGAAAACCACAAGGCCCCCTACCGCGCCGCAGGCGGCACCGCTACCCGGGTCCTCTCGGAGAGCTTCGGAACCCTTGCCGGCCGGCCCGGGTCGATCGACATCGAGCTGCGCGCGTCCTGGACTCCGGCGTCGTCCGACGTCACGGCCCACCTGGAAGCGTGGTCGGACATGGTCTGTACATTCGCCGGCCTGCCGCCGCTGCCGGACGGGGTATCGCCGCTGCCGAACCGGCGCCGGAACTAGACCGGAATCCCTGAACCCCCTTGTCGGTAAACTGAAGGCACCATGACCCCTCACATTCCGGATAACACCACAGCCGGCGCTCCGGCTGCTGACACCACTCCCCACATCACGGTGGACGGCTTCGACAGCCCCATCCCCGTGGTCATAGACCTTGACGCACCGCGCGACGGCGTCCCCCTGGTGATCGAAACCCAGTCAGGGCTGGAGCGCTGCGCCGCTGCCATCGCCGCCGGCACCGGGCCCGCAGGCGTGGATGCCGAGCGCGCCTCCGGCTTCCGGTACGGCCAGCGCGCCTTCCTGGTCCAGATCCGGCGCGAAGGCTCCGGCACCTGGCTGATCGATCCCGAGCCCTTCGAAAACCTGGACATCATCAACGACGCCCTCCAGGGCGTGGAATGGATCCTGCACGCGGCCAGCCAGGACCTGCCGTGCCTGTCGGAACTGGGCATGTGGCCGGACAGGCTCTTTGACACCGAACTCGCTGCACGGCTGGCAGGCCTCCCCCGCGTCGGCCTTGCCGCGGTGATCGAGCAGCTGCTGGGTTTCGGCCTGGCCAAGGAACATTCCGCCGCCGACTGGTCCACCCGTCCCCTGCCAGAACCCTGGTTGCGCTACGCCGCCCTGGACGTTGAAGTCCTTACCGAACTGCGTGAGGAACTCATCGAACTGCTGGAGGCGGACGGCAAGCTCGAATACGCGGAGCAGGAATTCGCAGCCATCCTCGAGGCCGGCGTGGCCCCGCCCCGGGTTGACCCGTGGCGCAAGACCTCCGGCCTGCACCAGATCCGCGACCGCCGCCAGCTCGCCGCAGTCCGCGAGCTGTGGCTGGAGCGTGATTCACTGGCCCAGAAGCGGGACGTGGCACCAGGCTGGCTCATCCCCGATTCCGCCCTCGTCTCAGCCGCGAAAGCGATGCCTTCCACCGTTCCCCAGCTGCTCGGCACCAAGGGTTTCCACGGCAGGGCGGCCCAGCGCGAGGCTCCGCGCTGGCTCCGCTGCATCGCGGCTGCCCGCGATCTGACGGACCTGCCCCCGCTGCACCTGCCCACCAACGCCCCGCCCCCGCCCCGGGTGTGGGCCGACCGGGATCCCGAGGCTGCCGCACGGCTCGCCACGGCACGGCCGCTCCTGCAGGAGAAGGCGGAGGAAACAAACCTTCCGCTGGAGAACCTGCTGACGCCCGACTACCTGCGCCGCATCGCGTGGCGTCCGCCGGCAGAGATCAGCGAAGAAACGGTTGCCGGGGAACTCCGCTCCCTGGGTGCCCGGGAATGGCAGGTTGGACTGGTCGCTCCGCTCATCACGGCGGCGTTCCTGGACCGCCAGCCCTTGCCGCCCAAGGAGCCCAAGGCAGCCCCGGCCGCCGAGTAAACGCCTCCTTGCCGAGCCTTGCACACTAAGTTACTGGCGAGTAACATAGGGTGCACTGCCGTCCGGAACAGTGCTGCCCTTTGGGCGCTGACCGGCGCCAACGTCTCGATGAGGAGTTATACGTGAGCCACCACGGAAGCAGCGGAAATCCGCGCACTGTCCGCGACGTCGTTTTTGTTGACGGCGTCCGCACACCCTTCGGCCGGGCCGGCGAGAAAGGCATCTACGCCGGAACCCGGGCTGATGACCTGATGGTCAAATGCATCCGCGAGCTCCTTCGCCGCAATCCGTCGCTGCCTGCCGAACGCGTGGACGAGGTGGCCGTCGCCGCCACCACCCAGACCGGGGACCAGGGCCTGACCCTGGGACGCACCGCGGCGCTCCTGGCCGGCCTCCCCCGCTCTGTCCCCGGATTCGCCATCGACCGCATGTGCGCCGGCGCCATGACCGCTGTGACCACCACGGCCAGCGGCATCGGCTTCGGCGCCTACGACGTCGTGATTGCCGGCGGCGTGGAGCACATGGGCAACCACCCGATGGGCTCCGGCGCCGACCCCAATCCGCGCTTTATGTCCGAGCGCCTGGTGGATCCTGCCGCACTCAACATGGGCAACACGGCCGAGAACCTGCACGACCGTTTCCCGGCCATCACCAAGGACCGCACGGACGCGTACGCCGTCGCCTCGCAGGACAAACTGGCCGCCGCCTACGGCAACGGCCAGATCCAGCCCGACCTGGTGCCCGTGGCCACGCTCAAGCAGGGCGAAGGCTGGACCCTGAACAGCGTTGACGAGCCGCCACGGCCCGGCACCACGCTCGAGGACCTGGCCGCCCTCCGCACGCCGTTCCGGGCCCACGGCCGGGTCACGGCAGGAAACGCCGCCGGCCTGAACGACGGCGCCACCGCCGCCCTCCTTGCTTCCTCAGAAGCGGCCGCGGAGCTCGGCCTGCCCGTCAAGATGCGGCTGGTCAGCTACGCCTATGCGGGCGTCGAACCTGAAGTCATGGGCATCGGCCCGGTGCCGGCCACCGAGAAGGCCCTGAAGAACGCCGGACTCAGCATCGATGACATCGGCCTCTTCGAAATCAACGAGGCTTTTGCCGTGCAGGTCCTGAGCTTCCTGGACCACTTCGGGATTTCCGACGACGATCCCCGGGTCAACCGGTACGGCGGTGCGATCGCGGTGGGCCACCCCCTGGCATCCTCCGGCGTGCGGCTGATGAACCAGCTGGCACGGCAGTTCCAGGAGGATCCCTCCGTCCGGTACGGCATCACCACGATGTGCATCGGCCTGGGCATGGGCGCCACGGTCATCTGGGAAAACCCGCGTCACTCGGAATACACGGGCTACAGCGGCGCCACCGGTACCACCGCCCGCCAGCACGCCGACGCCGCCACCGAAGGAGCCGCAGCATGAGCGCCGCCGATTTCTCCACGTTTGCCGAACTCTTCCCGCACGAAACCGTGACGCACTCCTACGTCCGGGACATCGCGCTCCCGGCGACGCCCGGCACATCCAGCCCCGGCACCTTCGCACTGGTCACCCTGGACAACGGCCTCGACCACTCCAAACCCACCACCCTGGGCCCCAACACCCTGGTGGAACTGGGCGCCGTCCTGGAGGGACTGAAGGAACGTGCCGCCCGCGGCGAAATCGTGGGCGTGGGCGTGACCGGCAAGCCGTACTTCCTCGTCGCCGGCGCGGACCTTTCAGCCGTGAAGTCGCTGGAGAAGCGCGAGCATGGCCTGTGGATGGCGCAGCTCGGACACGACGTCTACGCCACCCTGGCCAACCTTGGCGTTCCCAGCTTCGCGTTCATCAACGGCGTTGCCCTCGGCGGCGGCCTGGAGATCGCCTTACAGTCCACGTACCGCACCGTATCCACCGGTGCCGGCTCGCTGGCCTTGCCGGAAGCTGCACTCGGGCTGGTCCCCGGCTGGGGCGGGGTATACATCCTGCCGCGCCTTATTGGACCGGAGGCCGCGGTCAAGGTCATGATCGAGAACCCGCTGGGCAACAACCGGACCCTCAACGGACCCGAGGCTTTCCGGCTGGGCATCGCCGACGCCCTGTTCGAACCCGCGGACTTCCTGGAGCAGTCCCTCGCCTGGGCGGCCAGGGTCATCACCGGAGAGGTGGTCCCGGAGCGGGCCAACGCCGTCGACCCCGCCGATCCCGGCGTCGCCGGACGGTGGTCCGCGGCTGTCGCCGCTGGCCGGACCGTCGTGGAGGCCAAGACCTCCAACGCCTCCCCGGCCCCGGCCAGGGTCCTGGACATTCTCGAGGCCAACCGCACCATGTCCCAGGCCGAATCAGCTGCCCTCGAGTGCGAAACACTCGCCGGGCTGATGCAGACCGACGAATTCCGGGCCACGGTGTACGCGTTCCTGGACCTCGTCCAGAAACGTTCCAAGCGCCCGGCCGGCGCCCCGGACCGTAAACTGGCCCGCCCGGTCACCAAGGTCGGCGTCGTGGGCGCGGGGCTCATGGCCAGCCAGCTGGCCCTGCTGTTCGCGCGTCAGCTCAAGGTCCCCGTGGTGATGACGGACATCGACCAGGCCCGGGTGGATAAGGGCGTGGGCTACGTCCATGCCGAGGTGGACAAGCTCCTGGCGAAGAAGCGGATCAGCCAGGACGCCGCCAACCGGACCAAGGCACTGGTGACAGGATCGGTCTCCAAGGAAGCCTTCGCGGACGCCGACTTTGTCATTGAGGCCGTCTTCGAAGAGCTGAACGTCAAGAAGCAGGTGTTCGCCGAGGTGGAGGCGATTGTCCGGCCGGACTGCATCCTGGCCACCAACACGTCCTCGCTCTCCGTGACCGCCATGGCCGCTGACCTCGAACACCCGGAACGGCTGGTCGGCTTCCACTTCTTCAACCCGGTAGCTGTGATGCCGTTGCTGGAAATCGTGCGCGCGCCCAGGACCGACGACGCCGTCCTGGCCACCGCTTTTGAGCTCGCCAGGGGGCTGAAGAAAACGGCCGTCCTGGTCAAGGATGCCCCCGCGTTTGTGGTGAACAGGATCCTGCTGCGGCTGATGGGTGAAGTCACCGCAGCCTTTGATGAAGGCACCCCCGCCGACGTTGCCGACACCGCCCTGCGGCCCATGGGCCTGCCGATGACCCCGTTCACGCTGGGCGCCATGGTGGGACTGCCCGTGGCGCAGCACGTCCAGGAGTCCCTGAACGCAGCCTTCGGCGACCGCTTTGCGGTGTCCGCCAACCTGAAGAAGCTGATCGACAACGGCGTGAAAGCTCTCTGGTCCCCGGCGGCCGACGGCTCCCAGGAGATCCCGGAGTCCACCTTGTCGCTGATGTCCTTCGGCACGTCTCCGTCCACCGGGGATGATGTGCTGCGCCGTGTCCAGGATGCCCTGGCCGAGGAAATCGGGCTGATGCTGGATGAGGGCGTGGTGGCCGGTCCTGAAGACATCGACCTCTGCATGATCCTGGGCGCGGGCTGGCCCATGTTCCTCGGCGGCATCACGCCGTACCTGGACCGCGTGGGGGCGTCGGAGCGGGTCAACGGCAGGCGCTTCCTCGCGCCGGGAATCGCTTCCGGCCCATCGGTATCGGTGAGCGCGAACCCGGCCAGCCAGGAACCGGTCAACAGTTAGGGAATCCGCCAGCGGCTGGAAACCCAGCCGCTGGCGGAATCAGCCGGCGCTCTGCAGCCGGCCGGAGTCCAGGTGCACCAGCCGGTGCGCGATGGACCGGGCGTAGTCGTGGTCGTGCGTGACCAGCACGACGGCGGTGCCCTCCGCGGCGGCCTGCCGCACCACCCGGTCCAGCACCGCCAGTCCATGCCCGTCCAAGGCAACGGTGGGCTCGTCCAGGGCGAGGACAGCCGGGCGGCGGGCCAGGACAGTGGCCAGCGCAAGCAGGCGCTGCTGCGACGCCGGAAGTTCCGCCGGGTGCCGGCCGGCGAGATGCTCCAGGCCGACGGCGTCGAGGGCCTGCCGTGCTGCCCGGTCCGCGGCCACGCCATGGTCATTGGCCGTAGGGCGGCCGAGTGCCGCCGAAAGCCGGCGCCGCCGGTGCCGGTCCAGGCCGAAGCGGACTTCCCGCTCCACGGTCCGCTCAAACAGCTGGTCCCGGGGCTGCTGGAACAGGAGCCCGACCTCGCCGGACACACGCCCCGCGGGCTGCCCGCCGATGTTCCGCCCGTTGACCAGGACGCTGCCGGCCGTGGGCCGGAGCAGGCCGTTAAGGTGCCGCAGCAGCGTGGACTTTCCGGCGCCGTTGGATCCGGTGACGGCCACAATCTCGCCTGCCGCGACGGACAGGCTGAGGCCGTCCAGGACGGGTGCGGCGGCTTCCGGCGTGGCCGGTGCCCATGCCCGCCGCCGCTTGCCTTCGTAAGCAAACGAGACGTGCCTCAGTTCCAGGGCGGGCGGGCCGGATACCGGCGCAGCGCACACCGGCGGCAGGATGCCGGATCCGGCGGTCTGCCGGGGGCAAACCACACCGGCCGCCTCCAGCACCCCGGCAGCGGAGACCTCCGCCGGCGTGCCCGCCATTGCCGCCGTGCCGCCGGTGAGCAGCAGCCAGGAATCGGCGTCGAGCAGCAGGTCATCGGCCCGCTGGCTCAGGACCACGACGGCGGTGCCGTCCTTCACGAGGTTCCGCACCAGGTCCGCGAGGTCCTCCGCCCCCGACCGGTCGAGGGATGCAAACGGTTCGTCCATCACCAGGACGGCGGGGCCTGAAATGACGGCGCATCCGATGGCCAGGCGCCGCAGCTGCCCGCCGGAAAGGGTCGCGGGATCCTTGTCCAGCAGGTGGGCCAGACTGGTCTGTGATGCCGTACGCCGGACAGCTTCGGCCATGGCGGCCCGTTCCACTCCGGCGTTTTCGAGCCCAAACGCCAATTCTTCGGCCACAGTTGCCCGGACGGTGGACAGGGCCGCCGCGGCGTCCTGGGGCACAAAGCCCACGCTGCGGCCCCAGCTGCCGGGGTTGATGCGCGGATCAGCGGCCCCTCCGGTGAACCGCAGCCTGGTGCCGCCCAGGTCAAGGAACCCGGTCAGGGTCCCGCCGGCGCCGGGAAGCAGCCAGCCGGCGAGCAGGCGTCCCAGGGTTGATTTGCCACTGCCGGAACCGCCCAGCACTGCTGTCAGCGTGCCGGCGGCGAGGGACAGGTCAACGCCGTCAAGGACAGGCGCCGCGTCGCCGGGGTACGTGAACGATTCAATCCCGGCGGCCAGCGCGGGGGTGGTCAGTTCCGCCATCCTCAAGCACCCGCCGTCGGCTGCCAGAGGCGGACAGCGATTGCCGCGGCGGCCGCGAGCAGGAGGACCGGGCGCAGCCGGCGCTGCAGGGGCGGATCCGGAACCTCCCGGTAACTGGTCCGGGCCCCGGAATTTCCGAAGCCGCGGGCCTCCAGGGCTGCCGCGCGGGTACCGGCCTCCTCCACCAGCGACAGGACCAGCGGAATGGCCTGCCACCGGAAAGCGGCCAGCCGCCGGAAGACGCCGCCGGTGATCACCAGGCCGCGGGCTTCCTGTGCCTGCCGGATCCGCGCCAGGCGTGTGCTGATGGCCGGCAGCAGGGTCAGGGTGGAGGCGAGCACAAAGGCGAACCGGGCGTGGACGCCGCGGGCGGACAGGGCAGCCACCAGGTCCGGGACGCTGATGGTGAAGGAACACAGCAGCAGCACCAGCACTGATGCTGAGAGCTGGGCAGTCCGCTCCAGGGCGAAGCGCAGCCCTTCAGCAGTGACCCTGGCCGGGCCCCACTGCGCCAGGACGGACGTGCCTTCGGGAAAGAAGAGTCCATGCAGGATGAACAGCGAGAGCACCAGGGGAACCAGTATCCCGGCCGCTGCCGGAGCCATCCGGCGTCCTGCTCCCCCGGCGGCGGCCAGGAATGCCGCACCGGCGATCACCGTGAGCGACAGCGGCAGGCTCGCGGCCGCCGTCGTGATGACTGCCGTGCTGCCGGCAGCCGTCAGCGACGTGAAGGGATGGAGGCGCATCAGGGGCGGGTCAGGAATCCTGGCCGGTGGAATGGACCGTGGACCGGACCGTGGTGCGGCCGGCGGGCAGGCCCTTGGACTGGCCAGCCCCGGCCAGCACGCGGTGGCGCCCGACAAAGGGGAACTGCTGGCGGGTGCGGCGCGGCAGGGCATAGACCAGGACGGCCACCAGCGTGAAGACGATGGCTTTGTCCATGGGGTCGGAGATCAGCGCCTGCTTGGTGATGGCGGCAAGCAGGGTGTCCCCCATGGAGCGGAACGCGCTCACGATGGCGCCGGTGGCCAGGCCGGACGTGCCGCCAAAGACAAACGCCGCGATGGGGGCGGAGACCACACCGCCGATGATGCCGGCCAGGAAGCCCGCCACCGGGGCAAGGTAGAACCGTCGGAACAGGCCATACCGCGCGGCGAGGCCGGCCACGCAGCCAATCAGGGCGGCACCGGCGGCGAACGGCAGGACGGTCGGGTTGAAGAAAGACCACACGATGCTGCTGAGTGCGCCTGTGGCGGCCCCCGCGGCGGGTCCGGCGAGGACGGCGATCAGCACCGTACCGATGGCGTCCAGGTAGAAGGGCACCAGCGTGCTGCCGACGAACTGGCCGAGCACGATATTGAGCACCAGGGCCACGGGAATCAGGACCAGCGTGGAGACGGGAAGGGTGGGAAGAACGGCCACAATCAGCAGGACGGCGCCCGCCAGGAACCCGGAGAGTGCAATCAGGGCCGACGCGCTGCCCGGCCCGCCGGTGATGTCGGCGGGCTGGTTGAGGACCAGGTAGATGTACGTGCCGGCGATGGCCAGGGCACCGAGGATTTCCAGCAGGCGGCGCTTCCGTGCGGCTGCCGGCGTCGGGGATTCCAGGGTGAGGGAGGGCGATGACATGGCGTTCCTTCGAAGGTTCGTAGCTTGCCCGGTAAGCCCGGGCGGGGCGGAACGCCGCCTATGTCACCTCGGCGGCAGCCGGCAGGAGTGGCCGGCCGGTCCGCATCCAGTCTACCGGGCGGCCATACGTCGAAGCCTCTGTTCCGGCGTGGACCCGCGCCTGCCATAGACTCACGGGACGGCCCGCCAACGCCCGCCGTGCCGCTGTTGACCTCACGAAAGACGGATGCATGCCCCACTACGACCTGGCCATCATCGGCTCCGGCTCCGGCAATTCACTGATCACTCCGTTCTGGGACGACAAGAGGGTGGCAATGATCGACGGCGGGGTGTTCGGCGGCACGTGCCTGAACGTCGGGTGCATCCCCACCAAGATGTTTGTGTATCCGGCCGGGCTGGCTGCCACGCCCCGGGAAGCCGGACGCCTCGGGGTGGACCTGAGCCTGGACAAGGTGCACTGGAATGACGTGCGGGACAGGATCTTCGGCCGGATCGATTCGATTTCCGAGTCCGGCCGGCGGTATCGGGCGGATGAACTCGACAACGTGGACCTATACCAGGAACACGTACGGTTCACGGGTCCCCGGACGCTCGTCACCGACACAGCCGTGGAGCTCACCGCGGACCGGGTGGTGGTGGCCGCCGGCTCACGCGCCGTGCTCCCCGACGTCCCGGGGATCGGACTGCCGCAGGTGCACACCTCCGACACGGTGATGCGCATTGATGGCCTGCCGGAGAGGGTGGTGATCGTCGGCGGCGGCTACATCGCGGCGGAGTTCGCCGCTGTCTTCCATGGCTTCGGCGCCGCCGTCACCCAGGTGAACCGTTCCCGGCGGCTGCTGCGCGGCAACGACCGGGAGATCGCCGGGCGATTCGCGGAGGCTGCCGCCAGCCGCTGGCGGCTGGAGTTGGGCTATGCGCCCCAGGCCGTGGAGGACAACGGTGACGGCTCAGTCACCGTGGTGTTCTCGGACGACGGCGGCAGGCCGCTGCGTGTGGCCGCGGACATTGTCCTGATGGCCACCGGGCGGGTGCCGAACACCGACCGGCTGGGCGTGGACGCTGCCGGCTTTGACCTGAATGAGGACAGCACCCTCTCCGTGGACGGCAACCTCAGGGTCCTCGCCGGCGGCAAGCCTGTGGAGGGTGTGTACGCCCTGGGCGACATCGCGAACAGCTACCAGCTCAAGCACGTCGCCAACCGGGAAGCCCGGGTGGTGGCGCACAACCTTGAACACCCGGACCGGTTACGGTCCATCGCCTACACGGCCGTGCCGTTTGCCGTGTTCTCCAATCCGCAGGTGGCCTCGGTGGGCCTGACGGAGGAGGACGCCAGGTCGCAGGCAGCGGCGGGGACGGAGATTGTGACGGCGGTCCAGGACTACGGCAGCACGGCCTACGGCTGGGCCATGGAGGACGAGGAAGGCGTGGTCAAGCTGGTGGCGGAAAAGTCCACCGGGCGCCTGCTCGGCGCGCACATCATGGGCCACGAAGCTTCCATCCTCATCCAGCCGCTGGTCCAGGCGATGGCCACGGACGTGCCGGTCCAGACGCTGGCGCGCGGTCCTTACTGGATCCACCCGGCGCTGACTGAGGTGGTGGAGAACGCCCTGCTGGCCCTGGACGTGGACGTGCCTGACAACGCCCCGCTGTAGGGCTGGCGGGTGAGTGCCGGTGGGACGCTTAGCGCAGCCGCGCGGCGAGGCCGCCGACGGACCGGATGAGTTCCCCGAAGGCCTGTTCGGGCTTGTTGTCCGAGACGATCCGGGCGTTGGGCGGGTGCTTCCACAGGTTCCGGTAATCGGCCACGGTGGTCCCCATCAGCAGGGTCGAGTCAACCTCGACGTCCACGGTGGCCAGGCGGGTTGCGTAATCGAGCGTCCCGGCGGCCACACCGGCCGCGAAGTAATCGTGGACGTGCGCCACGTAGCCCTGGCCGTAGAGGCGGTGAAACTCGAAGTAGAAGCGCAGGGCATCGGACAGGTGCCGCACCAGCGGACTGTCGGCCGTGCTTCGAAGCCCTTCAGGCTGCTTCGGCAGGACCAGCTCCCGCTCACTGCAGCCGGCCGCCTCGGCGAGCCGCAGCACATGCTCGGGCCGCAGCTCGATCCGCTCCGTGGTGTCCAGTGAACAGACAATGGGCAGCCGGTCCAGGGGCAAGCCGCGGTAGGCCGCATAAACTTCCTTGGCCGCCTGCGGATCAACGTGCGTATTCCATTCGGCGGTGGGCGTGGTGTTGCCCTGGTGGTAGAAGCTGCCGCCCATGATCACCACCTTGCCCAGCAGTTCGGGCAGCCTCGGTTCGCGCCGGATGGCCAGGGCAAAGTTGGTCAGCGGCGCCGTGATCAGTGCCGTCAGCTCTCCCGGGTGGGCCCGTGCCGCCTCCACCCAGACGTCGGCGGCGTGCCGGTCCGAGACGGTCCCGGACGGCGCAGGCAGGACGGCGTAGCCAATGCCCTGGGGTCCGTGGGTTTCCGGCGTGGTCACCAGCGGGATGGACAGTGGAACGTCCGCGCCGACGGCGACCTCCACCCCGGTGCGTCCGCACAGCTCCAGCATGGCGAGGGTGTTCCGCGCCACCTGGTGCGCATCAACGTTTCCCGGGGATGCCGTCACGGCCACGAACTCCACGTCCGGCAACGACGACAGATACGCCAGCGCCAGGGCGTCGTCGATCCCGGTATCCACGTCCAGCAGGAGCCTGGTCATCGGTGCAGCCCCCTAGAAGAGTGCGACTTTGGGGACTTTGGGGAAAATGTCATCCAGCTCGGCAAGCTCCTGGGGCGTCGGCACCCATGCCACCGCCTCCGCGTTCTGCCGGATCTGTTCGGGCCTGGTGGCCCCGGCGATCACGCTGCTGACGGACGGCTGGGCGGCGAGCCAGGAGAACGCCACCTGGATCTCGGACAGGCCGCGCTGGTCGGCGAAGGCGCTGAACCGCTTGAGCTGGCCCCAGTCGGCGTCGTGCACCAGGTGGGTGCGGGTGTGGCTCAGGCGCGTCCCCTCGGGCGCCGTGTCCGGCGAGTATTTTCCGGTGAGGAGCCCGTTGGCCAGCGGGAAGTAGGGCAGGACGCCAAGGCCGTACGCTTCGGCTGCCGGTGTGACTTCCTGCTCGGCGCGCCTGTCCAGCAGGTTGTAGTGGTTCTGCGTGGAAATGAACCGTGTGCCGCCGGCGGCGCGTGCCACGAACTCAGCCTCGGCGATCTGCCAGCCGGCGCGGTTGGAGTGGCCGATGTACCGGACTTTTCCGCTGCTGACCAGGTCATCAAGGGCGGACAGCGTTTCGTCGATCGGTGTCAGCGGGTCCGGAGTGTGGAACTGGTAAAGGTCGATCCAGTCGGTGCCCAGCCGCCGCAGCGACGCCTCCGCGGCCCGGATGATGTAGCTGCGCGAGCCCCGGGCGCCGAAGTCGCGGCCGTTGGCCCCGCGCATGTCCATCCCGAACTTGGTGGCCACCACGGCTTCATCCCGCCGGCCGGCCAGGGCCTTCCCCAGCATGGTTTCGCTCAGCCCGGGTTCGCGCCCGTAGGTGTCGGCCACGTCGAACAGCGTCACGCCGGCGTCGAGGGCTGCATGGACGACGGCGTCAGTGGCCTCCTGGGACTCGGTGGCCGTATGGGCCCGGCCCAGGTTGTTGCAGCCCAGTCCCACCACGGAGACGGTGAGGCCGGAGTTTCCGAGGCGTCGGTATTCAGTCATGGATGTCCCGTCTAGAGGCTGAAGCTGTTGGCCGGCTTCGCCGAGTGCTTGAGCTTGAAGTTGTCCGGTTCGGTGAAGGATGCGGCACCGATGCTGAGCTTGGTGAAGTCCAGGTCCTCGCCGCGGCTGCAGACCTTGATCGCGTTGACGGCCTTGTTCACCTCGGGGCACAGGCAGAAGATGTTCAGCTTGTAGTCGCTGAACTCCGAGCGTTCAACCGTGCCCAGCCCCCGCCAGGCGAGGTGGCTGATGAGGGCGTCCTTGGCTTTTTCCTCAAGGTACCGGTCCCGCTCGGTGCCGTCCTTGGTCTTGAGGGCGAACTGGGCCACCACCCAGAACTGCTCCTCGTCGGGGATTTCGGCGTAACCGTCCTCCGTGCACTGCACGGCGAACGCATCCATGAGGCCCTCCACGGCGGCGGCATCGGCGACGTCGGTCTCCTCGGTCTTGCTCTGGTGGCCCACCACGCCGTAGTTCATCACGAACTGGCTGTAGTCCTCGTCGAACCATCCTTCGCGGAAGTGCAGCACTCCCTCGTCGTCCCGTTTGTAGACCCTGATGATTCCGCTCATGACCGTCCCTTCGTGAACCATTCGATGTCTGTTCCGTCGAACGGTGCGTGCTGTGCCTTGACGGCCTGGTAAAGCTGATCCGCGGCGGCCTGGATGTCCTCAACCAGCCGGTCCGGGTAATTCATGGCGATACTGTGGTCGGCGAATTCGTCCTGGTCGTCGATGAAGACGCCGCGGCCTTCCATACGGATAACGTCCAGGTCCATGTCGATCACATGGAACTCGGTGACCGCAGGCCGGATGTCCGTCCACTCGTGGGCAACGGCCAGGTCCACGTACACGCGGACACCGCTGGGGTGGGCGTCATCGTAGAACGTGGCAACCCAGTCGCCGGAGCGCGGCACCAGGAGCACGGCGTCGGACTGGGTGTAAAACGCGGCGCCGGGCCGGGAGCAGAACTCGTTGGTCCCCTGGAAAATCCACCAGCCGTGCCGGTCTTCGCCCAGGTAGCGGCCCGGGACCACCCAGTGGGCCTTGCCGTTCCATTTCCTGTTCCGGGCCACCACGAGCTGGCCGGGCTGGAGCTGGCCCGGAACCCGGGTGGTGCTGGTGTGCATGGCCGGACCGGATTCCCCCACGGAGCCCGGGTACTTCAGTGCGTCTTCTTCCCTCACAGAATCGGAAGGCTGCCGGTGGTGGGGTGTTCCTGGCCCGGGAGGGGACGCGCAAAGGGGACCTTTGTTCCCAGAACCTGGGCGACGACGTCGTGCGTTATCTGCTGCGCGGTCAGGCCGACGCGTTCGAGCACCTGGCTCCTGGTGCCGTGGTCGAGGAACTCCACGGGCAGGCCAACCTCGTTCAGGGCGGTGTCCACCCCGGCGGCGCGCATTTCCTGCCGGATCCGGGACCCGACGCCGCCGGCGCGGACGCCGTCCTCAATGCAGATGACCAGGCGGTGGTGGGAAGCCAGGGCAATGATGGAACGCCGCACCGGCAGGACCCAGCGCGGGTCCACCACGGTGGTGCTGATTCCCTGCGCGCCAAGGCGGTTGGAGACGTCCAGGGCCAGTTCGGACATGGCTCCGACGCTGACGATCAGGACGTCGTTTTCGGTGGACCCGGCCGGCCTGCGGGCCAGCACGTCCACACCGTCGCCGAGCCGTTCGATGGCTTCAACCTCGGCGCCGACCGTGCCCTTGGAGAAGCGGACCACGGTGGGGGCATCGTTGATGGCAACGGCCTCGCGGAGTTCCTCCCGCAGCCTGGACGCGTCCCTCGGCGCGGCCAGGTGCAGTCCCGGCACGATCTGCACCATGGACATGTCCCACATGCCGTGGTGGCTTGCGCCGTCCGGGCCTGTGACGCCGGCCCGGTCCAGGACGATGGTGACGCCGGCCTTGTGCAGGGCAACGTCCATCAGGAGCTGGTCGAACGCGCGGTTCAGGAACGTGGCGTAGACGGCGACGACGGGGTGCAGGCCGCCGAAGGCCATGCCGGCCGCGGAGGTCAGGGCGTGCTGCTCAGCTATCCCGACGTCGATGACGCGGTCAGGGTGCCTGGCCGCGAATTTGTGCAGGCCCACGGGGATGAGCATGGCGCCGGTGATGCCAACGATGTCGGCCCGTTCATCGGAAATCTCCGCGATCTCATCGGCGAAGACGGACGTCCAGGACTGGGCGCCGGCAGCGCCCGTGGGTTCGCCCGTTTCCGGGTCGATGATGCCCACGGCGTGGAACTGGTCGGCTTCGTGGGCGCGGGCGGGAGCGTAGCCGTGGCCCTTTTCGGTCATGGCGTGCACGATGACGGGGCCGGCGTAGTTCCTGGCGGTGGACAGCGCGTGCTCCATGGCCTGGAGGTTGTGGCCGTCCACCGGGCCGATGTATTTCATGCCGAGGTCCTCGAACATGCCCTGCGGGGCCCACCAGTCCTTGATGCCCTTTTTCATGGCATGGAGGCTCTTGTAGGTGAACTGCCCCACGGGGCCGCCGTTCTGGAGCTTCTTCTTCCACCAGTCCAGGGTGCCCTCGTACGCGGGGGCGGCGCGGAAGGAGTCGATGGTGGGGCGCAGCGAGGCGAGGTAGTCGGCGAAGCCCCCGACAGTGGGAGCGTAGGAGCGGCCGTTGTCGTTGACCACAATCACCACGCGCCGGCGCTTGTCGGCTGCGATGTTGTTGATGGCTTCCCAGGCCATGCCACCGGTCAGGGCGCCGTCGCCGACGACGGCGACGGTGTAGCGGTCGCCTTCCCCGGTGAGCTGCCGGGCGCGGGAGATGCCGTCCGCCCAGGAAAGGGACGAGGAAGCGTGCGAGCTTTCCACGATGTCGTGCTCGGATTCGGCGCGGGACGGGTAGCCGGACAGGCCGCCCTGCTGGCGGAGCGTGCTGAAGTCCTGGCGTCCAGTGAGGAGCTTGTGCACGTACGACTGGTGTCCCGTGTCGAAGACGATGCTGTCGCGGGGCGAGTCGAAAATGCGGTGCACGGCAAGGGTCAGTTCAACCACGCCAAGGTTGGGGCCGAGGTGTCCGCCTGTCTGGGAGACGTTCGTGATCAGGAAACTCCTGATCTCAGCAGCCAGTTCGGGCAGCTGCTTTTCGGACAACCCGTTCAGGTCCTGCGGATTCCGGATGGCGTCCAAGAGTCCCAAATGACCCCTCCTTCAGGTGGTAGACGTGCCTGTTAACTCTAACGCGTCTGTTCAAATCAAAAGCCGAAGCCCCGGCTGGTCGGTGACCGGCCGGGGCTTCGGGGAGTGCTTGCCTGGGGGCAGAAAACCGCTAGTTGGCGGAGATCTGGCGCAGGACGTACTGCAGGATGCCGCCGTTGCGGTAGTAGTCGGCTTCGCCCGGGGTATCGATGCGCAGGACGGCATCGAAGGACTTGGCGGTGCCGTCTTCAGCGGTTGCGGTGACCTTCAGGGTCTTGGGCGTGGTGCCTTCGTTCAGGGCGGTGACGCCCTCAACCGAGAAGGTTTCCGTGCCGGTCAGGCCCAGGGTCGCCGCAGATTCTCCAGCCGGGTACTGCAGGGGCAGGACGCCCATGCCGATCAGGTTGGAGCGGTGGATGCGCTCGTAGCTCTCGGCGACGACGGCTTTGACGCCCAGGAGCGCCGTGCCCTTCGCTGCCCAGTCACGCGAGGATCCGGAACCGTATTCCTTGCCCGCCAGGACCACCAGCGGAGTGCCGGCTGCCTGGTAGTTCTGCGCGGCGTCGTAGACGTATGCCTGCGGGCCGTCAGCCTGGGTGAAGTCGCGGGTGAAGCCGCCCTCCACGCCGTCCAGGATCTGGTTCTTGATGCGGATGTTCGCGAAGGTGCCGCGGATCATGACTTCGTGGTTGCCACGGCGTGAGCCGTAGGAGTTGAAGTCCTTGCGTTCCACACCGTTGGCCAGGAGGTACTGGCCGGCCGGGGTGTCCGACTTGAAGGAACCTGCCGGGGAGATATGGTCGGTGGTGACCGAATCGCCCAGCTTCAGCAGCACGCGTGCGCCGGAGATGTCCTGGACGGGTTCCGGCTGGGCCTTCATGCCGTCGAAGTACGGGGGCTTCCGGACGTACGTGGAGTTCGGATCCCAGGAGAACGTGTCGCCGGCGGGGGTGTCGAGTGCCTTCCAGCGGTCGTCGCCGTCGAAGACGCCCTCGTAGCCGCGGGCGAACATGTCCTTGTCAATCGAGGAATCGATGACCTGCTGGACCTCGACCGGGTTGGGCCAGATGTCCTTCAGGAAGACGTCGTTGCCGGCGTCGTCCTTGCCCAGGGAGTCGGTGTCGAAGTCGAAGTCCATGGAACCGGCCAGGGCGTAGGCGATGACCAGCGGCGGGGAGGCCAGGTAGTTCATCTTCACGTCCGGGTTGATCCGGCCTTCGAAGTTGCGGTTACCCGAAAGCACCGCGGTGACCGAGAGATCGTTGGCCTGGATGGCCTCGGAGATTTCGGCGTCCAGCGGGCCGGAGTTGCCGATGCAGGTGGCGCAGCCGTAGCCCACGATGTAGAAGCCGAGCTTCTCCAGGTACGGCGTCAGGCCGGACTTTTCGTAGTAGTCGGTGACAACCTTGGAGCCCGGGGCAACGGAGGTCTTGACCCACGGCTTGGACGTCAGGCCCTTGTCGACGGCGTTGCGCGCCAGCAGTGCGGCGGCAAGCATGACGGACGGGTTGGACGTGTTGGTGCAGGACGTGATCGACGCGATCGACACTGCGCCGTGGTCCAGCTCGAACTCGCGTCCGTCTTCGGTCTTGATGTGGACCGGGTTGGACGGGCGCCCGTGGGCACCGTTCGCGGCGGATACAACACGGCTGGTCTCGGTGGTGTGCGAGTCGGCGTGCGTGAAGGACGGGGCGTCCGAGGCCGGGAACGATTCGTCCAGGGACTCGTCAACGCTGCCGTCTTCGATGGCCACGTAGTTGTGGATGTCCTTGCGGAACTGCTCCTTGGCATCCGTCAGCTCAATGCGGTCCTGGGGACGCTTCGGGCCGGAGATGGAGGGAACAACCGTGGACAGGTCCAGCTCGAGGTACTCGGAGAACTTGATTTCGCGGGAAGGATCGTGCCAGAGGCCCTGTTCCTTGGCGTAGGACTCCACCAGTGCCACATTTTCGTCCGAGCGGCCGGTGAGGCGCAGGTAGTCCAATGTGACGTCGTCGATCGGGAACATTGCGGCCGTGGAACCGAATTCCGGGCTCATGTTGCCGATGGTGGCGCGGTTGGCCAGCGGCACCGCGGCAACGCCTTCGCCGTAGAATTCCACGAACTTGCCCACAACACCGTGCTTGCGCAGCTGCTCGGTGATGGTCAGCACCACGTCGGTGGCGGTGGCGCCGGCCGGGATGGACCCGGTCAGCTTGAAGCCAACGACGCGCGGGATGAGCATCGAGACGGGCTGGCCCAGCATGGCGGCCTCGGCTTCGATGCCACCAACGCCCCAGCCCAGGACACCCAGGCCGTTGACCATGGTGGTGTGCGAGTCGGTGCCAACGCAGGTGTCGGGGTAGGCACGCAGTGCGCCGTCAACTTCGCGGGTCATGACCGTGCGGGCCAGGTATTCGATGTTGACCTGGTGCACGATGCCGGTTCCCGGGGGAACAACCTTGAAGTCATCGAAGGCCGTCTGGCCCCAGCGGAGGAACTGGTAACGCTCGCCGTTCCGCTGGTATTCGATCTCCATGTTGCGCTCCAGTGCGCCGGAGTTGCCGAAGGCGTCGATCTGCACGGAGTGGTCAATGACCATTTCCGCAGGAGCGAGGGGGTTGACCCGCTTGGGGTCGCCGCCGAGTTCCTTGACCGCTTCACGCATCGTCGCCAGGTCAACCACGCAGGGTACACCGGTGAAGTCCTGCATGATCACGCGGGCAGGCGTGAACTGGATTTCTGTATCTGGCTGGGCATCAGGATCCCAGCCTGCCAAGGCGCGAACGTGATCGGCAGTGATGTTCGCGCCGTCCTCGGTCCTCAACAGGTTTTCAAGCAATACCTTGAGGCTGAACGGAAGGTTTTCTGCACCTTCAACGGAGTTCAACCGGAAAATTTCGTATTCGGTTCCGGCTACATTAAGTTTGCCTTTTGAACCGAAGCTGTCCACAGTGCTCATCGCAGGACTCCTCTCGCAACAGTTTCATCTTTGTCGCGCGGTTGACCGCTTGCTAGTTAGGCAGGCCTAATTAGTGCAGGCCCTCAAAATTGCATGGGGTCACCCGTGAATACGGAGCGCGACGTGGGACTACTAAGGGCCATAGTAGTCCAAATAATGACGCTGTCAGCGGCCTGGCGTCAGCAAAGCCACCGTCTCCAGGTGATGGGTGTGGGGGTAGAGGTCCAGGGCCCGCAGGCCCGCCAGGGACCAGCCTCCCTGCTGGAAGTAACCCACATCACGCGCGAATGACGCCGGGTCGCACGACACATACGCAATGGCCCGCGGACCGGCGGCGATCAGCTGGCCCACCACCGCCTTGCCGGCACCGGCACGGGGCGGGTCCAGCACCAGGGCGTCAAAATTGCGCGGTTTCTGGCGGAGGACACGCTCCACCCGCCCCTGGATGACCTCAACCTGCGGGGCTCCGTGCAGGTTCTTGCGGGCATCCTTGCTGGTGCCGGGGGCGCCTTCCACCGACAGGACAGAGCCGGTTTCGCCCACGGCATCGGCCAACGGTGCGGTGAAGAGCCCGGCGCCGGCGTAGAGGTCGGCCACCACGGAACCTGGCGAGAGGAAGCCGCCATTGTGCAGGAAACCTGTGACAGCCCCCACAAGTGCTTCGGGCGCGTCGCGGTGGATCTGCCAGAAGCCCGCGCCGGAAACCCGGTAGTCATGGCCCGCCGCGGATTCCTGCACCCACGTCCGTCCGCGCAGCTGCTGCACCTCGTCGGTGAGCGGATCGAAGGTGGCCACCGAGACGTCCTCCGGAAGCTGGGCGGCGATGGCGCTGAGCCGCTTGGGCTTCGTGCCGGGGGCGGGGGCCAGCAGCACCAGGGGGCGTGAGCCGTTGGCCGGCGCGGCCACTTCCACGCGGTCGATCCCCTGCAGGTCAATGTCCCACAGGCGCAGCCGGTTAATGCCGTCAGAGGCGAGCGGCATCTCCCGCAACGGGATGATGTGCTCGGAACGGTGGGCGTGCATGCCCAGCCTGCCGCCGGAGGTGACCGAGAAACTTGCCCGCGTCCGCCACCCGAGGCCCGTGCCGGCGTCGTACGTTGTGTCAGTACCCGCGCCGCTGCCGGCCACCGCCTCAACGGTGATGTCCCCGCCGGGGAACTGCCCGACGCCGGCGAGCCGCTGGAGCTGTTCGGCCAGCACCGCTGCCTTCAGGCTGCGCTGGCGGTCCAGGGAGATGTGGCCGAACTCGGCGCCGCCCACCGGCGGGTGCCCGTGGCTCCAGGCCCGGCGGGAGTCGGCGGCGTGCCAGAAATGCTCCACGCGGTCCGGCGACGCTTCCAGGACGTCCACCACGTCGGCGCGCCAGAATTTGGCTGATTCGGCGGCGTCGGTCAGCCGGACCCGGACTTTCTCGCCGGGGACCGCGTGCCGGACGAAGATCACCCTGCCTTCGTGCCGTGCCACGCAGTGGCCGCCGTGGGCCACCGGGCCGACGTCGAGCACGAGTTCCTTAACGTCCTTGGCGGAAGCGGGCTGGGGGTGGGACTGGGTCTGGGAGCTCATTGGATATCCTGCAGGTTCTTTGCTTCTTCGGATGATTTAAGCTGCCACGGAACGCTGGCCACCATGACGCCAGGTTCGAAGTGCAGCCGGGTCTTGATGCGCAGCGCCGTCTGGTTGTGGACCAGCTGCTCCCACCATTTACCCACCACATATTCGGGGATGTAGACCACGATGAGGTCACGCGGGGAATCGCGCCGCATGTTCTTGACGTACTCCATGATGGGCGTGATGGTTTCCCGGTAGGGGCTTGCCAGCACTGTCAGCGGCACGGGAATGTCCAGCTTTTGCCAGTCAGCCACCGTGTGGGCGGTTTCCTCGGCGTTGATGTCAACGGTGATGGCGTCCAGCCGGGACGGCCGCGACGCCCGCGCATAGGCAAGCGCCCGCAGCACCGGTTTGCGTACGTGGGAGACCAGCAGGACGGCGTGGACCCGGGTGGGCAGGGCACGCGGCGAGGAATCCTCATCCACGGCCAGCTCCTTGGCCACGTTGTCGTAGTGCGCGCGGATGCTCCACATGATCAGGAACAGGACAAACATGGCCAGCAGCGCGATCCAGGCGCCCTGCTCAAACTTGGTGATCAGGACGATCACCAGCACCAGGGCGGTCATGCCGAAGCCGATGGTGTTGATGGTGCGCGACTTCGCCATCCGCAGCCGGACCGTCTTGTCCTTGGCGAGCTTGAGGTGCCTCCCCCAGTGCCTGACCATGCCCAGCTGGCTGAGGGTGAACGAAATAAAGACGCCCACGATGTAGAGCTGGATCAGCTTGGTGACATCGGCGTTGAACGCGATGATCAGCACCAGTGCACCGGCCGCAAGGGCCAGGACGCCGTTGCTGAACGCCAGCCGGTCTCCCCTGGTCCGCAGCTGGCGGGGAAGGTATCCGTCCTGGGCCAGGATGGAGCCGAGGACGGGAAAGCCGTTGAACGCGGTGTTGGAGGCAAACACCAGGATCACGCCTGTGGCGGCAACCACGATAAAGAACGGGATCGACCCGGGTCCGAAGATGGTCTGCGCGATCTGGCTGATGGCCGGACTCTGGATGTAGCCTTCCGGCAGCGGCAGGCCGTCAACAAGGAATTCCGTGGCCGGGTCCAGGACGATGTGGACCTTCGTGGCGTTGGCCAGGTACATGATGCCGGCGAGCATCGACGCCCCGATGACGCCGAGCAGCAGCAGCGTGGTGGCTGCGTTTTTGCTTTTGGGCACCTTGAAGTTGGGCACGCCGTTGCTGATCGCTTCAACACCGGTGAGGGCCGCGGCGCCGGACGAGAAGGCGCGCAGCAGCAGGAACGCGCCGGCCAGGCCCACCAGGCCTTCATCAAAACCGGGGGCGGGGACGATCGTGAAATCGGCGGACGGGGCCTCACGCAGCTGGCCGGTGGCGGCCTGGAAGATCCCCACCGCCGTCATGCCCAGGATGGAGGCCATAAAGATGTAAGTGGGGACGGCGAAGACGCTGCCGGCTTCCTTGATGCCGCGGAGGTTCACCAGGGCGAGGATCACGACGCCGATGGTGGCGATGAGCGCCTGTTGCCCGTGCAGGGAAGGCACGGCCGTGGTGAGGTAGGTGGCGGCCGAGGACATCGAGACCGCCACGGTCAGGACGTAGTCCACCAGCAGGGCCGACGCCACCGTGAGGCCGGCGAACTTGCCGAGGTTCTCATTGGCGATCTCATAGTCGCCGCCGCCGGACGGGTAGGCGTGCACGTTCTGGCGGTAGGAGGCCACCACCGTCAGCAGCACCACCATCACGGCCAGGCCCACCCACGGCGAAAACGCCACCGCGCTCACGCCGGCGAGGGCAAGGGTCAGCAGGATTTCGTCCGGGGCGTACGCAACGGAGGACAGGGCGTCGGAGGCGAAGACCGGAAGTGCGATCCGTTTGGGAAGCAGGGTGTGGGCGAGCCTGTCGTTCCTGAAGGGCCTGCCCACCAGCACCCGTTTTATGGCGTTCAGCATTGTCAGCACAATTGTTCCTTGAGACTACTCACGACGCCCCACTTCTGTTGAGCACTAGAGCAACCTTACGACACTGCCGTCAGACCCGATCGGGTGCCCGCGTCCGGCAGGCACCCACATATCCCGGCAGCGGTCCAGTCACACCGCAACAGGGTGTCACCGGACTAGACCACGCTGTTCCGCCGGCGGCACGCGCCACCGGGTTTGGCCGGTACCTGGACGTAAAAACGGCACGAAGCAGGCAACTTGACTTGAATACCGGGCACCGGAGTGTGCACCGCGGCACGGCAGGAAACCGGCCCCCGCGGCACTGTTTGCACGGCCCCGGAATCCTCCGTGTGACGCCGGCATGGGCCGGAAAACGGGGTGTTGTTTCTCACTGCGCGGTTCCTTGCACGCGCCGTTGGCCGGTCAATAGCGTGGCCACCACTGCCGGACAAACGAAGGACTGACATGAGAACAGCACCTGTTGCGACGGAAACTTCCCACCCTCTCAGCCTGGACGGAGGTCCACCGCCCGGTGTCCCTGGGCCCGGCGGGCCCGCCCGCCGGCTGGCCGACGCGCTCCGGTACGACCTGCCGGCGTCGCTGGTGGTTTTCCTGGTGGCCGTGCCGCTCTCCCTGGGCATTGCGGCGGCCTCCGGAGCGCCCATCATGGCCGGCCTGATCGCCGCTGCCGTAGGCGGCATCGTGGCAGGCACCCTGGGCGGCTCGCCGCTGCAGGTGAGCGGACCCGCCGCAGGCCTGACGGTGATTGTGGCAGGGCTCGTTGACCAGTTCGGCTGGCCGGCGACGTGCGCCATCACCGCCGCGGCCGGCGTGCTGCAGGCACTCCTGGGCCTCGCCCGGTTTGGCCGGGTCGCCCTGGCCATCGCGCCGGTTGTGGTCCATGCGATGCTGGCCGGCATCGGCATCACCATTGTGCTCCAGCAGTTCCATGTGCTGCTGGGCGCCGGTTCCGCCAGTTCGGCGGTCGGCAACATCGCCGCCATCCCCGCCAGCCTGGCAGCCATCGAGATCGCGGCGGCAGCGCTTGGCATCACGGTCATCGGAACATTGCTGGTCTGGAAGCGCCTGCCTGAGCCTATTCGCCGCGTTCCCGGTCCGCTGGTGGCAGTCATCGCCGCCACGGCACTCTCGCTTCCGTTCGGCGTCGACCGGATCACGTTCAGCGGATCCCTGACGGACTCCCTGGGCCTGCCGCAGCTGCCCGCCGGCAACTGGAACGCCGCGGTCATCGGCGCCGTCACCATCGCCCTGATCGCCAGCGTGGAATCCCTGCTCTCGGCAGTAGCCGTGGACAAGATGCACCACGGCCCGCGGACCAACTTCAACCGGGAACTCCTGGGCCAGGGCGCAGCCAACGTGACATCCGGGCTGCTCGGCGGCATGCCCGTAACGGGTGTCATTGTCCGCAGCGCCACCAACCTGGAAGCAGGGGCACGGACCCGTTCCTCCGCCGTCCTGCACGGGGTCTGGGTGCTGGTCTTTTCACTCCTGCTGGCCGGGCTGATCCAGCTGATCCCCGAGTCCGTCCTGGCCGGCCTGCTGATCATCGTCGGGGCGCGGCTGGTGCGCCCCGCGGACATCAGCACGGCGCGGCGGACGGGTGACCTGCTCGTCTACGTGGTGACGCTGTCCATCGTGGTGTTCGCCAACCTGCTGGTGGGCGTGCTGACCGGGCTCCTCCTGGCCATTGCGCTGGTGCTGTGGCGGATCGCGCGGGCAACCGTCACCGCAGCCCCGGATCCGGGAACCGGAGGCGGCTGGCGCGTGGTGATCGACGGCTCCTGCAGCTTCCTGTCGCTGCCCCGGCTCAGCGCCGTACTCGCCACGGTCCCTGCCGGTACGGCAGTGACCCTGGAACTGGACGTCGACTACCTGGACCACCCGGTCCATGACGCGCTGGACGCCTGGCAGACCCGCCATGTGGCCACCGGAGGCTCCGTCACCGTGGCGGAGCACGGCACGGCAAGCCTGGAGGAAGCCCACGCCGCAGCGCCCAGCCGCGGTGACGCCCGGTCCGCCCTTCGAGGCGGGTTCGCGCCGTGGCGGGCCTGGCAGGGGCGGACAACCACGTCCCCCGCTCCGGAGAGTCCGGACGTACCGTCCCTGCAGCCCGTCATGGCCGGCGTCGAAAACTACCACCGCCGCACAGCTGACCTGCTCAGGCCGCACGTCGGCGAGCTGGCCACCTACCAGGACCCGTCCACGCTGTTCCTGACCTGCGCGGACTCACGCCTGGTGCCGAACCTGATCACCAGCAGCGGCCCCGGAGACCTGTTCACCGTCCGCAACGTGGGCAACGTGGTGGGCAGGCCCGGAACCGATGCCGCCACCGATGCTGCGCTGGAGTTTGCCGTGGCCAAACTCTCCGTCGAGTCCCTGGTGGTGTGCGGCCACAGCGGCTGCGGAGCGATGACGGCGCTGCTGGATGGAGCGGACGGCGGGCAGGGGCCTATCGGCGTGTGGCTGGAACAGTCCCACGCCAGCCTGGCGGCCTTCCACAACGGCCACCCGGTCAAGGGCGCGGCCGCCGCGGCGGGGTTCAGTCCCGTGGACCAGCTGGCCATGGTCAACGTGGCCGTCCAGCTGGAGCGGTTGCAGGGCCACCCCTCGGTGGCGGGCGCACTGCAGGCAGGCACGGTCCAGCTCACCGGCCTGTTCTACGACATCCCCACCGCCCGTGTCCTCCAGGTCACCGCCAACGGCATTGGCCACCTGCACCCGCTCCCGGAGCCGGCCGGCGCCCCGGAGCCGGTAGCAGCAGGCGCCGGCACCGCCTGACGCGCAGCTGAAAGGATCGCCGCGCGGGGCCGGTAGAGTTCTAGCAGCAGTAATGGGCCAGGAAAGTTGAGGAGATACGGGTGGCGCACTTCGTGATCATGGGATGCGGCCGGGTGGGAGCAACACTGGCGCACACGCTCGAGGACGCCGGCCACTCCGTGGCCATCATCGACCAGGACGACCGCGCTTTCCGCCGGCTCCGCCAGGGCTTCACCGGCCGGAAGGTCACCGGCGTCGGGTTTGACCGGGACACGCTGAAGCAGGCCGGAGTTGCCGAGGCCTACGCCTTCGCGGCAGTGTCCAGCGGCGACAACTCCAACATCCTGGCCACGCGCGTTGCCCGTGAGACGTTCCACGTCCCGCACGTCGTGGCCAGGATCTACGATCCAGGCCGCGCGGAGATCTACCAGCGGCTCGGCATTCCCACCGTCGCTGCGGTGCGCTGGAGCGCGGACCAGGTCCTGCGGCGCATCCTTCCCGAACAGCACCTGGCCGGCGATTTCCGGGAACCCTCCGGCCAGCTGGTCCTGGCGGAACTGGACCTCGACGCCGGCTGGATCGGGCACCGGATCACCGAGATCGAGAAGACTGCCGACGTCCGGGTCGCCTACCTCACCCGGTTCGGGGAGGGCATCCTCCCCGAACCGGGCATGGCCTACCAGGACGGCGATACCGTCCACGCCATGCTGCTGGTGGACCGCAGCCCGCAGGTCGCCCACATTCTGGCCAAAGCACCCGCCAAGGAGTCGTAGTGAAAGTTGTCATCGTGGGCGCCGGCAGTGTCGGCTCGTCGATCGCCAGGGAGCTGCTGGCGCACAAGCACGAAATCCTGCTCATCGACCTCAAACCGGAGGTCATCGGACGCAGCGGCCTCCGCGGCGCGCACTGGCTGGTGGGCGATGCCTGCGAGCTCAGTACCCTCCAGGGCGCGAAGATGGAGGACGCCGACGTCGTCGTTTCGGCCACAGGCGACGACAAGGTCAACCTGGTGGTGTCGCTCCTGGCCAAGACCGAGTTCGGCGTGGGCCGCACGGTGGGCCGGGTCAACAATCCCAAAAACGACTGGATGTTCAACGACTCCTGGGGAGTGGACGTCGCCGTCAACACCCCCCAACTGATGACCGCCCTCGTGGAGGAAGCGGTGGAGATCGGCGACCTTGTCCGGCTGCTCACCCTGCAGACCGGGGTGTCATCGATCGTGGAGTTCACCGTCCCGCACGATTCGCACGCCATCGGCCTCACCGTGGGCGAGATCCACTGGCCTGAAGACTCCACACTGGTGGCCATCCTGCGGGACCATGCCCCCATCACGCCCAGCCGGGATGACGTGATCGACGGCGGCGACGAACTGTTTTTTGTCACCACCATCGCGGCCGAAGACGAACTGCGCGCCCTGCTCTCCCCCGAATCAGCCGAGGCCTCCGACGGCGACCACGCGCCCGAGGGCGTCCAGCCGGTGGAAGCTCAGGCCCCGGAGGACGACGGCTTCGACGGCTGAGTCCCGGCGTCGGCCTGGACCGGCCGCGTGAGGAGCCAGGCAATCCAGATGCCCAGGATGTACAACGGCGCACCCATGATGAGCCGGGTGGTGGCCAGCGCCGCGAGTCCGTCTTCGCCCAGGAGGTACAGCGGAACCTGCACCACAAGCCGCAGCACAAGGACAGCGATAATGATCCAGGTCCCCAGCCGGTAGGCCTTCAAACGGGCAGGGTCTTTGCGCCAGTCAAGGCCCTCGTTCCGGATGAAGCCGAACAGCAGGCCGGCAATGGGCCACTTAACGAAGATGGACACCATCATGGCCAGGATGTAGGCCGCGTTGGTGAAGAATCCGGGAAGGTAGAAGTCCTCTGCCTTGCCGGTTGTATTGGCCAGCCAGGCAGAGATTCCCACACCCACCACGCCGGCCAGGGCCTGCGTCAGGGGCCGCCGCTGCACGAGCCGCACAACCGTGAACACGGCTGCGGACGCCAAAGCTGCCACCAGTGACGGTGTCAGGTCGCGGGTGATGGTGAAGGCAATGAGGAAAACCAGACCGGGGAGGATGCTCTCGGCAATGCCCTGGACGCCGCCGGCACTGCGCAGTACGTCAATCCGGCCGTCGTGGGTCCGGTGCAGGCCGGCTTTGGCCGCGTACCCTTCGGCGAGCCCGGCCATCGTCGGCTGCTCCTGGGACGGCTCGGAAGGCTTCGGCTCGGAAGGCTTCTCGGGCTGCTGCGGCGCGGTCATTCGTTCTCCTGGCGGGACAGTATTTCGTAGCGTGGATTGAACATGGTGGGCAGGCCCTGGCTGTGCGTCAGCATGCCTTCAAGCCGGACTTCGGTGCCGGCGTCGATTCCCGGGACGCGGCGCCGGCCCAGCCAGATGACGCGGAGGCGGCCTTTGCCCGCCGGCGAACCTGGCCGCGGACCTTCAGAGTCGGTGACGATGGCCGTGAACGCGGCAGTCTGGTCTGCCGGCATGTAGGTGACCGATTCGATGTACCCGTGGCAGGCCACCCGGCCCTTGTCCGGGAGCTCGCTGACAGGCACGCCGGCTCCCCTGTGCGGGGACATGGCACCCTGGGAGGAATCAGCCAATCTGTGTGATCTCCGGGCCGCGTTCGGGTTCCTGCAGCACAGGGGCACCGGGCGGCGGCGTCATGCTCGCATCCTTGGGCAGCCGCAGCTGGAGCAGGTCACGCGGCGGCATGGGGCTGTCTCCGCGGATCACCACAATCTTGCGGAAAAGCGTTTCCAGGGGGCCGGCGGCGTCCCGGTCCACGGCTGCGGCTCCGCCCAGGACGCCGCGCAGGAACCAGCGCGGACCGTCAACCCCCACGAAGCGGGCCACCCGGTAGCCCTGGCTGCCATCCGGCGCACCTGCGGGAAGCTTGGCCACCAGTTCGGTGCCGAACTGGCCCTGGACTTCTTCAACCTGTCCGCCCTGGCTGCCCACGGACTGGCCGATCTGTTCCCGGATCTCGTCCCACAGGCCTTCGGACTTCGGGGCGGCGAACGCCTGGAGCTGCAGGCTGGAGCCGTTCAGGTCCATGGTTACGGCCACCACACGCTGGGTTGCTTCTTCCACCTCGAGGCGGAGCTGCAGTCCCTCGCTGGGTGAGATCAGGAGGGCGCCAAGATCCACGTAGCCGTCACGGCTGGTGATTTCGGAGACATCAAAAGGTCCGGTTGCGCTGCGGCCGGTGGCGTCCGATGACTCCTCCGCGGCCTCCTCCGATGACACCGCGACATCCGGCTCGTCTGCTTGTTCCTTCTTGGCTTTCCTGCCGAGCCCAAAAACCATGGGTCGTCTCCTTAGTTGTGAATGTGCGCGGCCGGCGGTCCCGCCGTGAACCTGGGTTCCGCCGTAAATCGTCAGTGCCGGACGGCCGCCGCTTGCACTGGCCGTGCCGCGCACCCGGTCCGGCTCCGGCAGTGAGTCAGGCTGTGGGAGGGGTAAATCCACCGGTGGAGCCGAACCCGCCGGCCCCCCGCACGGACCCGTCCAGTTCATCGACGGGGACGAACTGTGCGTACTCCACCCGCTGGATGACCATCTGTGCAATTCTATCGCCGCGCCGCAGTTCGATATCCTGCCGGGCGTCCGTATTCAGGAGGGTCACGGAGATTTCGCCGCGGTAGCCTGCGTCAACGGTGCCGGGCGAGTTAACGATCGTCAGACCGTGCTTCGTGGCCAGGCCGGAGCGGGGGTGGATCAGTGCCACGTAGCCGTCAGGCAGGGAAATGGAAACCCCGGTGGGAACCAGCTTCCGCTCCCCCGGCTGCAGGACCACATCAACGCGTGCGCGCAGGTCCGCGCCGGCGTCGCCGGGGTGGGCGTAGGACGGTGCCTCCAGGCCGGCGTCGAGCATTTTCAGCTGTACCTGCAGGGTGGGGGCGCCGAGCACTGCGTGGGCCTGGGGTTCGGAAGCGGTTTCTACCGTGGCAAGTTCGTCAGTCACAGTCACTCACTCTAACGCCCGCGCGCATGTTCGGCCTAGCTTCGGCAGTTCCGGGCCAAGATGAAATAGGCATCCAAAGATGGAAAGCTGGGGGCATGCCCGAATCAAGCTCCGCCGTACCCGTTCCCAACAGCCCCTCCGCCGCTCCTTCGGTGGTTTTCCGGGAGAAACTCTGGCCAACGCCGTGGGTGTGGATCATTGTGGCCGGGATCGCAGGTGCGGGCATCCTGGTGTTCGCCCCGATCAGCGCGGCGGCCGGTTACACGGCGGCAGCGGTGCTGTTCGCCATCATGGCCGTCCTGCTGGTGCTCTCCACCCCCACCATCACGGTCACACATGACGCCCTCACGGTGGGACGGGCAACGATCGAGCGCCGTTTCGTCGGCAGCGTCCAGGCCTTCCGGACCAAGGAAGCGACAGCCGAGCGCGGCACCAGGCTCAACGGGCTGGCCTACCTCTGCATCCGTGGCTGGATCGACCCCGTGGTCAGGATCGACATCACCGACCCCTCGGACCGGACCCCGTACTGGCTGACGTCCACGCGGCGCCCCGAGGAACTCGTCGCCGCCCTGTCCGCCAAATAGCGGCCCGCTGTCCAGGAGCCGTCATCCCGGTCAGCCTTCGCACTCCCTGCAGTAGAAGCGGCCGTCTTTTTGCCTGGCGATCTGGGACCGGTGGCGGACCAGGAAACATGAGGAGCAGGTGAACTCGTCGGCCTGCGCTGGGACCACGTGGACCAGGAGCTCTTCGCCGGAAAGGTCCGCGCCGGGGAGTTCGTAGCCGGCCGCGAGATCACTCTCGTCCTCCTCCACCACCGCGGTGGGCTTGTCCGAACGCCGGGTCTTCAGTTCCTCAATGGAATCCTCGTTGAGGTCTTCTTCGGACTTCCGCGGCGCATCATAATCGGTGGCCATTTCCTCTAAACCTCGCTTTCCGGCGGCCGGGTGTGTCACCTTCATAACGCCGGACACTGCGCGTTTGTGCCCTGCGTGGGGCACATCTTTCCGCAAGCCGGCAGTAAAAGCCAGAGCCCGGGACAGGTCCCGGGCGTGGTCTCTCCAAAACGGCAGCGGCCGCCGCCGCGCTCCCCGGCAAAGGCCCGGAAACTCCCGGAATATCGCGGCGCGCCCTCTCTCCTAACCCAAAAAGGGACTGCCGGGTGGCAGAGTTTCGATTGATAGTAATGCCAGGGTGGAGGATTTGTATGCAGGATCTACGGCTTGTAGGCGTACACGACGACGGGGAGCATCTCCTGTTGAGCGGTGCCGGCGGCGAGATGTTCCAGCTGCCGATCGATGAAGCGCTGCGGGCGGCCAGCCGGTCTTCGGCGAAGGCAGCGTTTGGCGCGCCCCCCGTTGCCATGTCCCCGCGGGATATCCAGGCGAGGATCCGCAGTGGTGCCACCGCCGCGGAGGTCGCAGACCTTTCCGGGCTGCCCCTTGCCAAGGTCGAACGCTACGAGGGGCCCGTGCTCGCTGAGCGTGAGTATGTGGCCCAGCAGGCCCGGAAAATCGAGGTCGCGTCCCCTTCGCCCGGTCACGACGCGTACCGTTCCGCTTTCGGCGACAACCCGGCGTCGCTCGACGACATGGTCTCGCACCGGCTGCGGGCCCACGGCATCGAACCGTCCGCCGTCGAATGGGACTCCTGGCGGCGTCCGGATGGCAGCTGGACTGTGGCTGCCCGTTTCGAAGCGAAGAAGGACGGCACGGCAGGCATCGGTGAGGAACCGCCGGCCCTGTGGACCTTCAGCCCTGCCCGAAAGTCCCTGCAGAACGCCAACCGCTGGGCGCAGCAGCTCAGCGAGCTCGAACCCCTGGACGGCCTTGTTCCGGCACGGCGGCTGACCGCCGTCTCGGACCGGCCTTTTGATTTTGAGACCGACGCCGAAGCGGCAGCCCGCCACTCTTCCGGCCCGCACACGGGCCCGCATGCCCTCCAGCCGGCCGGCAAGGACGCCGACGGACTGCTGGACATGCTCCGTTCACGCCGCGGCCAGCGGCTGGGTGTGGACGAGGACGCCGATGACGCCCTCGCGCTGCTTCTCACGCACGGAGTACCGGCAGCACATCCGAGGCCTTCCGAGGTCCAGCCCGAGCCGGAGCAGCAGGAGCCGGCTCCCGCCGGTTCCGAGCCCGACGCCCCTGCGGCCCAGGCTGATCCCCTCACCCGCAGGCGTGACGCCAGGCCGTCCATGATGTCGCGGCTGAGCCTCATTCCTTTGCACAAGGACGACGACGACGATGACGTCCTGAAACTGCACGACGGCGTGAGCACCGAAACACGGGAAGTCACCATTGTGGCGTCCCCGCCCCGCCCGGCCGGACAGGGCACTCCCGCTGCCGTCCCGCCGAAGGAGCACACAGGTGCCAGTTTTGGCCTTGAGGAGCTGCTCGGGGGCCGGAACCTGCGGCGTCCCAGTGACGAATCCGCTCCGGTTTCCCGTGCTGACCGTGATGCTGACGTGCCCGAACGGCAGCCTTCCAAGCCGAAGCGCTCCAGCATTCCAACCTGGGACGAGATCGTGTTCGGGACCAGGGGCGACTAGCCTGCTGTTCCGCCTGAACCTCGCCACAGGCACGCGTCCGTCTCGAACGGCAACAGCTGGTCCTGCTGGGCCATGATGTGGGCACCGTGCGCGGTGACCCGCCGCATGTAGTGACGGCGGCACAGGGTCTCGTAGCCCACCACCGGATGCTCGCCTTCGGTGCCGGCCGCCGTGGGGTCGCTGGCCATGTCCACATCGCCCACCACCACCTGGGCGCCTTCCACGACCATCACACCGTCCACGGTGCGTGCGTTGTGGGTGGCCCGCCGCCCGCACCAGCACAGCGCCTCCACCTGCAGGACCTGGACCCGGTCGGCGAGTTCGACCAGCCGCTGGGACCCGGGAAAAAGCCTCGTGCGGAAGTCCGCGGTGATCCCGAACGCAAAAACATCGACGTCGATCTCGTCCACGAGCCGCGCCAGCTGTTCCACCTGGAGGGGCGAATAGAACTGCGCTTCGTCACAGATCAGGTAGTCCACGCGCTGGCCGCGGGTGCGCCGGTCCACCACTTCATCCCAGAAGTCCGTAACGTCCGTGACCTCAACGGCGTCGGTTTCCAGCCCAAGCCGGCTGGAAATCCGGGAGCCGCCGGCGCGGTCGTTCCGGCTGAACCTGATCCCGCCGCGTCCGCGGGCACGGTGGTTGTAGTCCATCTGCAGGGCCAGCGTGGACTTGCCGCAGTCCATGGTCCCGGAGAAAAACACCAGCTCAGCCACGTCCGGCCTTCCGGCCTTCCGCGGTAAAACACAGCAGCGGGACTTCCCGTTCGGCTTTGGTCAGCGAGCCGTGCTGGCCAACTACCTCCATGGCGGCCGGGCGCACCCGGCGCTTGTCGTAGAGTGCCAGGGCGTCCCGCGCGGCGATCATCACGTCGCCGATCCGGGGTCCGACGGCGGGACGCAGGTCTCCGAACAGGCCACCGGCCACTGCCTCGTCACGGGTGAACGCCCAGATCCTGTCGCCGAAACGGTTCCGCCAGGCATCAAGCAGCCGGTCCCGTCCGGCGTCGTCGACCCCCTCCTCAAGGTAGAGGTGCACCATCCTGGGCTCGCCCGCAGTGTGCCGCACGCCGGCGATGAGGGCGGGATCCGCCGAGTAGTCGATCCGCTGCGCCGGCGGCACGTCAAGCATGCCGTGGTCCGCGGTCAGCAGCACGGTGGTTCCGGCCGGGAGGGAGGCGTTGAGGCGCTTGACGGTGGCGTCCAGCTCCTCGAGCTGGTGTTCCCACTGCTCCGACTGGCAACCGTACCGGTGGCCGGCCTTGTCCAGTTCGTTCACGTAGAAGTACATCAGCGACGGCCCGGCCGCAGCCATGGCCTCGGCGGCGGCGCCCGTGCGGGCATGCGAGGTGGTGCCAGAGATGAAGCGGCCGCCACGGAGTGCCGCCTGGGTCATGGGCGAGTTGCCGAACTGCGGCAGGCTCACCGTGGTCACGTCGACGGAGGCGGCGGCCCGTTCAAAAACCGTCGGGTACGGCTGCCACGTGAGCGGGTCCACGCCGGCGTCCCAGTTGCCGAGCATGTTGACCACTTTGTCCTGGTCCGGGTCCAGGACGTCGTAGCCCACCATTCCGTGCTGGCCCGGGGCCAGCCCGGTCCCGAAGCTGGCGAGGGCCGCTGCCGTGGTGGACGGGAAGGTGGAGTCCAGCCAGACGGGAATGTTGCCCTGCCCCTTGTTCATGACAGAGCGCAGGAACGGAGTGTGCGCGGACTTCTGCTTCAGCAGGTTCCGGCCGAGTCCGTCCGCCAGGACCACGCAGACCCGTGACGACGGCGGCAGGCCCAGGGTGTTGGTGAACCCGTCCACGCCCAGGCTTGCGGCGGCGCTGGTGAGCACGTCCGCGATGGAGCGCTGGCCGAAGGCGGGCGGGTGCGGCAGGGTGGCCGAGACGGACCGTTCGGCCGGAGATGCTTCGGCCACAGATGCAGGGACTGCGGTTTTTCCGTGGTCCGGCATCAGCGCTGCTGGTGTCCGCGGCTGAGGCGGTTTCCGAAGACGCCTGCACGCGGCCGGGGCTGCATGGACTGTGCGCCGTGCAGGACCGGCGAGGTGGATCCTGTGTTGACGGCCCGCAAAGCACGGGCGAAGAGCTTGGCGTCCTGGACGGCCTGCAGCCCGTCGGCTTCCGCGCTGATCCGCAGCACGATGTCCTCCTGGGCGATGGTGCCGCTGTAGCCGTGGTCAGCTTCACACTGCGGGTCCCCGCAGCTGGCCGGGCCCATGTCCAGCCGCTGGCCGCCGGACCAGGCGATGGCCAGGGTCAGTTCGCGCACCGGGTCGGAGGGCTTGTAGTTCTGCGGCTGGGCGTACATGTAGCTGAGGACCACCGACCGGATCTGCGCCACCGGAACGGACTCGGTGGAGATCTGGGCCACGATCTGTTCGCCGGCTTCATCCAGCTGCTGGTCGTCCACGTGTGTGATGACGAGCATGTCGGAGGTGAGCACCAGGACCGTGATGTGGCGCCGGACCTCTGCCCGGTCAAAGTGGGTCTCAAGGTGGACCAGGTGGGCGACGCAGTCGCGGCCGTCAAGGGCGTCGTCGACGACGTCGGCCACCAGCCGGGGGTAGAAGCCTGCCTGTTGGAGGGCACCGTCAAGGCTCTGGCCCTGCGCGCTGTGGCTGTGTGAGCTGTGGGGTCGGGTGGCCTGGTTGTCATTGCCGGGCGTTTGAGGCGTCGACGTGGGAGGCTGTGAGCTCATTCCCCCATTTTCACAGATCGGCCGGGGACTTGCTAACTGCGGCTACCCCAGCATGGCCCGCCGGGCGCTGTCCGTCCGCTGGGCTGCGTTCCCGATCCGAACGTCCGCGGCGAGGATGGCCACTCCCTGCGTTCCGCAAAGCACGGGGTTGAATTCGACGAGGGCAATCTCGGGGTGGTTGTCCTTCATCCAGGCAAGCCGGCCGGCAAGTTCCTCCAGTGCCGCCACATCCACGGCGGGCAGGCCCTGGTAGCCGAAGAGCTTGCGGGCGGCCCGCGGGCTCCGGATGAAGTCCTTGACATCGGCTGCGGACAGGGGCGGCGTTCGGTGGGCCCAGTCGTCCAGCAGGTTGACGGCATCGCCGGCCAGGCCGAACGAGACGACAGGGCCCAGCAGCGGGTCTTCGATGGCCCGGAAGGTGCAGGCCTGCCCCACCGGGGCCATGGACTGCACCTCGAGCGACGCCGGGCCGTACGATGCCAGCGAGCGCCGCATCTGCACGATGTTGTGGCGCAGCGATTCGGCGTCCTCGATGCCCAGGCGCACGCCGCCCAGGTCCAAACGGTGCCGGAGCGCCGGGTCGGTGGTCTTGAGGGCGACGGGCCATCCCAGCGCCTGGGCCGCATCGACGGCCTGGTCCTCGGTTTCGAACCCGAGGGACGGCAGGACGCTGATCCCGTAATACTCCAGCAGCGAAGCGGCCGCGTCCTGGTCGAGCTGTTTAAGCTGCTCGCCGTGGACGTCCGCGAGCAACAGCTCCAGGCCGGCGCGGGCGCCGTCGGGGTCGCATCCGACGGGCTCCACAAAGTGGCCGTGGTCCCGCGCAACCCATTCGGCGTACCGGACCACGGCTGCGAGCGCCGCCACGGCCGCTCCGGGGTTGGAAAAGCACGGGACGGCCGGCGCCTCGCCCACCATCCCTTCCACGTAGATGGAGGGGTCAAGGATGCCGGCGAAGGCAGCCACTACGGGTTTGCCTGCTTCCGCGGCACATTCGGCCAGGACTCCGGCGATGTTTTCCACGGTGAGGCCGCGCGCCGGGAGCAGGGCCGCCACGACGGCGTGCACGTGCTCGGACGCCAGGGTGTCCTGGAGGGTGCGCCGGAGGGCCGGCAGCGCGAGCGACATGCCGGCGTCGAGGTCCAGGCCTGTGACCAACGAACCCACGCCCAGGCCATGGGCCAGGGCACTGTCCGCCACGACTTTGGCCAGGGCCTGCGAGTTGCTGAGGATCGCCAGCTCCGGGCCTGCCGGCAGCGGCTGCCCGGCCACGATCTGGGCCACGTCCATGAGCTGTTCGATGGTTTCCACCCTGATGACCCCTGACTGGCGCATCATGGCATCCAGGGCACCGGCGGGCGCCTGGGTGGTGCGGACGGCATGCCCGGGCGGCAGGCGCAGGCCCATGGACTCGGATTTGGCCACGATCACCGGTTTGGTCCGCGCCAGCCGGCGGGCGAGGCGGGAGAATTTGCGGGGGTTGCCGATCGATTCCAGGTACAGGGCGACCGCGGCGGTGTCTGCGTCGTCCTCCCAGAACTGCATCATGTCGTTTCCGGAGACGTCCGCCCTGTTGCCTGCCGACAGGAAGGTGGACAGTCCCATCCGCCGCCTGCTGGACGCGGCGTAGAGGGACACCCCGATGGCGGCCGACTGGCTGAACAGGCCCAGGCCGCCGCGCCGCGGCAGGGTGGGTGCCATGGAGGCGTTCAACGATACGTCCGGGTGGGTGTTGACGACGCCCAGCGAGGCGGGGCCGATCACGCGCATCCCGTTGGCCCGGGCCTTGCGGACCAGGTCGCGCTGGCGGGTGAGGCCGCGTTCGCCGTCGTCCGCGAAGCCTGCGGAGGCGACCACCACCCCCTTGACGCCGGCGGCGGCGCAGTCATCCACCACGGCGGGGACTTCCTCGTAGGGTACGGCGATGACCGCGAGCTGCACCGGACCGGGGACCTCGGACAGCCGGCCGAAGGACAGCATGCCGGCGAGCTCCAGCGCCTCGGGATTGATGGCGTAGACGGGCCCGGTGAAGCCGCCTTCGATGATGTGCTCCAGCAGCTGGTGGCCCACCGTCCCCCACTTCCGGCTGGCCCCGATCACGGCAATGGACGACGGCGCCAGCAGGTCCCGCACGCTCCTCGCCTCGGCGCGGTGCTCGCGGGACTCCATCACCGCGCGGGATTTGTCCGTGGGACCGATGTTGAACTCGAGGCTGACCACGCCGTCGTCGAAATGGCGCTTGACGTCGTAGCCGGCGTCGGAGAAAACCATCAGCATTTTCCGGTTCTCCGGCAGCACCTCGGCGCTGAACCGGCGGATCCCGTGTTCCTGGGCGGCTGCCGCGAGATGCTCCAGCAGGATGGAGCCGATGCCCCGGCCCTGGTGCGCGTCCGCGATGTTGAAGGCGACCTCGGCTTCGGTGGGGTCATCGAGCCGGTCGTAGCGTCCGATCCCGATGATTTCGCCGCCGATGGTGATCACGAACGCCACCCGGTCCTTGTAGTCCACCTCCGTGAAGCGCTTGAGCTCCTTACTGGAGAGCCGGGCTTTGAAGGCGAAGAACCGCATGTAGATGGAGTCCTGGGACTGGCCGGTGTGGAAGGCCTGCACGGCGTCGGCGTCGGCGGGGTGGATGGGCCTCAGATGGGCGGTTCCGCCGTCGCGCAGAACGACATCGGCTTCCCAATATTCCGGATATACGCCGTCCCCGGGCTGATCCACCATAGGCTTAGCCTAGCCAAAAACTCCCGCCGCACACCCCGGTGCGGCCAATCAGTGCCAGACCAGTACCCCCAGAAGGATTTACCAGCCCCATGGCCCGCCGCCAAAGTCCTGCCCCCGCAGTGGATTCCAGCCCGTTCACCGAGAACATCGTGGATATCGATGTCACGTCCGAGATGGAAGGCTCCTTCCTGGAGTACGCCTACTCGGTGATCTACTCCCGGGCGCTGCCTGACGCCCGCGACGGCCTCAAGCCGGTGCAGCGGCGGATCCTGTACATGATGAGCGAGATGGGCCTCCGGCCGGACCGCGGCCACGTCAAGAGCGCGCGCGTGGTGGGCGAGGTCATGGGCAAGCTGCATCCGCATGGCGATACAGCCATCTACGACGCCATGGTGCGCATGGCCCAGGACTTTTCGCTGCGGCTCCCCCTGATCGACGGGCACGGCAACTTCGGCTCGCTCGACGACGGCCCGGCAGCGCCACGGTATACGGAGGCTCGGCTGGCGGCGGCCGCATTGACCCTCACGGACCACCTCGACGAAGACGTGGTGGACTTCGTCCCCAACTACGACAACCAGCTGACCCAGCCGGACGTCCTTCCGGCGGCGTTCCCCAACCTGCTGGTCAACGGCGCCACCGGCATCGCGGTGGGCATGGCCACGAACATGGCCCCGCACAACCTCGTGGAGGTCATCTCCGCCGCGCGGCACCTGATCGCCCACCCGGACGCCACGCTGGATGACCTGATGCGCTTTGTCCCCGGCCCGGACCTGCCCACCGGTGGCCGGATCGTGGGCCTGGACGGCATCCGCGACGCCTACGCCACCGGCCGCGGCTCCTTCAAGACCCGCGCCAAGGTGGAGATCGAACAGCTGTCGGCCCGCCGCACCGGCCTGGTGGTCACCGAACTGCCCTACATGGTGGGGCCGGAAAAGGTGATCGAGAAGATCAAGGACGCCGTCAACGGCAAGAAGCTGACCGGCATCAGCGACATCGTTGACCTGACCGACCGGAAGCACGGGCTGCGCCTGGTCATCGAGCTGAAAAACGGGTTCAACCCCAACGCCGTGCTGCAGCAGCTGTACCGCTACTCCCCGATGGAAGACTCCTTCGGGATCAACAACGTGACCCTGGTGGACGGGCAGCCGCAGACCCTGGGGCTCGTGGCGCTGCTCACCGTGTACGTGGGCCACCGCATCGACGTCGTCCGCCGCCGCACCGCCTTCCGGCTCGGCAAGAAGAAAGACCGCCTGCACCTGGTGGAAGGCCTGCTGGTGGCCATCGTGGACATCGACGAGGTCATCCAGATCATCCGCTCCTCCGACGAGGCCGCGGCCGCCCGGGTACGGCTGATGTCCATTTACGACCTCACCGAGATCCAGGCCAACTACATCCTGGAACTGCGCCTGCGCCAGCTGACCAAGTTCTCCCGGATTGAGCTGGAAAAGGAACAGGACGAGCTGCGCCGCGAGATCGCCGAACTGGAAGCCATCCTCGGCTCGGAGGAACGGCTCCGGGAGCTCGTCTCGAGTGAACTGGGCGAAATCGCGGAGAAGTATGGCACCCCGCGCCGCACGGTGCTGCTCGAGTCCGAAGCCGTCTCCCCCACCGTGGCCGCAGCCCTCGCCGCACCCAACGGCAAAGGCAAGGCCGCACCGCTGGCACTGGAAATCGCTGATGACCCCTGCTGGGCGATCCTGACGGCGTCCGGGCAGATCGCCCGCACGTCCAACCAGGAGCCGCTGGCCGAGTCAGGTCCGCGGTCCAAACACGACGTCTTTTCGTCAGTCGTCAAGACCTCGGCCCGCGGGGAGATTGCCGCCGTGACGTCGCAGGGCCGCATGCTGCGGCTGCAGGTCATGGACATGCCGGTCCTCCCCCCGATGTCCGGGCTGCCGAACCTCGCCGGCGGCGTCCAGGCCAAGGAATTCATCACCCTGCTCAAGGGCGAAACGCTGGTGGCGTTTGTGCCGCTGGACCAGGTCCTGGCCATCGGCACCGCCCAGGGCGTGGTGAAGCGCGTCCAGCCCGACTACCCCCTGAACCGCGAGGACTGGGAGATCATCGCCCTCAAGGACAAGGACGAGGTGGTGGGTGTGGCCCCGGCCGGGTCCGAAGAGTCCGACCTTGTGTTCCTGACCCGCCAGGCCCAGCTGCTCCGGTTCGCTGCGGGGGCTGTCAGGCCGCAGGGCAGGACGGCCGGCGGCATGGCCGGCATCAAGCTGGCCGCCGATGACCAGGTGGTGTTCTTCGGCGCGGTGGCACCCGACGACGACGACGCCGTGGTGGTCACTATTGCCGGCACCAACGGGGCGCTGCCCGGGACCGCACCGGGGGCGGCCAAGGTGACAGCTTTCGCCGAATACCCTGCCAAGGGCCGTGCCACCGCGGGGGTCCGGGCGCACCGGTTCCTGAAGGGCGAAGACACCCTGCTCCTGGGCTGGGCCGGACACGGCCCGGCGAAGGCGGCCTCGGCCGCCGGGGTGGCGCGTTCCCTGCCGCAGGAGCACGGCAGGCGTGACGGGTCCGGCATCCCGCTGTCCCAGCCCGTCGATGTGGTGGGTCCTGCCATGGCCTGGCCGGATCCGTCCTAGACTGCTGCCATGCCTATCGTTCCTGATGAAAAAGACTGGACCTGGGTCCTGACCCGGCCATGCCCGGAGTGCTCGTTTGACGCTTCGACGGCCACCCCGGCCACCGTGGGACGGACAGTGGAGAACATGCTTCCGCGGTGGCGGGCCGTCCTCCGCCGCCCCGACGCGGCCGAGCGGCCCGACGACGAAACGTGGTCTGCGCTGGAATATGCCTGCCACGTCCGCGACGTGTTCAGCCTGTTTGACCAGCGCCTGAACCTGATGCTCGACGACGACGACGCCCGGTTCGAGAACTGGGACCAGGACCTCACCGCCATTGAGAAGGACTACGCCGGCGCCGACCCGGCGGTGGTCAGCGCCGAGCTGACGGCTGAAGGCCAACAGGTTGCGGAGTCATTCGCCGGTGTGAGGCAGGCCGAGTGGGGCCGGAAGGGCCTGCGCAGCAACGGCTCTGAGTTCACGGTGCTGACCCTGGCGCAGTACTTCCTGCACGACGTCGTCCACCACCTCCACGACGTGGACGGCTGAGCGGATACAAGCTCCCGGTCCCAGGCTTTGCCTGGTGCCGGCCGCGCGGCAGCGCACTCACGCTCCTCCTGTTTCCAATCTATCCCCGGCACCGGGGCTTGCGGCAAGCCCCCGTGCCGGGCGGATAATCGCCGGACGCCGGAAATCAGGGGACGGGAGCAGGAAATGACTGAGGGTTTGTCGACGCACGGGGAACACGAAGTGGTGATCGCCGGGGGCGGTCCCACAGGACTGATGCTGGCGGCCGAGCTGGCGCTGGCGGGGGTCGGCGTTGCCGTTGTCGAGCGGCGCGCCAACCAGGACCTCCCCGGCTCGCGCGCAGGCGGCCTGCACTCCCGCACGATCGAGGTTCTTGACCAGCGTGGAATCGCCGGCCGGTTCCTCGCCGAGGGGCAGGTGGCCCAGGCCGCGGGTTTCGGACCGGCACGCCTGGACCTCAGCGACTTTCCCACCCGGCACAACTACGTGCTGGGGCTGTGGCAGAAACACATCGAGCGGATCCTGGCCGGCTGGGTCAGTGAGCTGCCGGTGAAGTTCTATCGGGCACGTGAGGTGACCGGTTTCGTGCAGGACGCCGCCGGCGTCGACGTCCTGCTGTCCGACGGCCTGTCGCTGCGGGCGGAGTATCTCGTCGGCTGCGACGGCGGCCGCAGCCTGGTCAGGAAAGCAGCAGGCATCGGGTTCCCCGGCTGGGATCCGACCACCAGCAGCCTGCTCGCCCAGGTGGAGATGGCCGAGGAACCGGAACTGGGCATCCGCCGCACTCCCACGGGAATGCACGCCCTCGGCAAGGAGGAGTACGAGATCAAGGACGGCGAAGTCGTCTACAAGCCCGGGGGGACGGTCGGGGTCATGCTGACCGAGCCGCATGTCGGCACCGGCGAGCCCACCCTGCTCGATCTCAGCGAGGGCCTCAAAGCCGTCTACGGAACCGACTACGGGATCCACAGCCCCACCTGGATCTCCAGGTTCACCCATATGACCCGGCAGGCCGCTGCCTATCGGGACAGGCGGGTCCTGCTGGCCGGCGACGCCGCACATGTGCATGCCCCGGATGGCGGGCAGGGGCTCAACACCGGCGTGCAGGATGCGGTGAACCTGGGCTGGAAGCTGGCCCAGGTGGTCAAGGGGACATCCCCGGACGGCCTGCTGGACAGCTATCATGCGGAGCGGCATCCGGTCGGTGCCCGCGTGCTGCGCAATTCCATGGTGCAGGTCGCGCTGCGCCGCCCGGACGAGCGCACGGAAGCCCTGCGGGACACGGTGGCCGAGCTGCTCGGCATGGACGAGCCCCGCAGGCGCTACGCCGCCATGATGTCCGGCCTGGACATCCACTATGACCTCGGCGAGGGACACCCGCTGCTTGGACGCCGCATGCCCGATCTCGACCTCGTCACCGCCGACGGTCAGGTGCGCGTTTTCTCGTTGCTGCACAGCGCCCGGCCGGTGCTGCTCAACCTCGGAGAGTCCGGCAGCTTCGATGCCGTTACGCGCCCGGACCGGGTCCAGCTCGTCGACGCCTCGTACGCCGGTGCGTGGGAGCTTCCGGCGCTGGGAGCGGTCCCAGCGCCCTCAGCGGTCCTGATCCGGCCTGACGGCTACGTGGCCTGGGTGGGCGGCCCCACGCAGCCGGGCCTCGCTGAGGCGCTGACCACGTGGTTTGGACCGCCAGCCGGGCCGTAGCGCGGTCAGGGTGCCGGCACCATGCCGGCGTGCTGCTCCGCATCCTGGACCCGCAGCCGGGACAGTTCCAGCAGGTCGTCCTCCGGGTGGATGTCGGCCAGGTTGTGGGTCACCAGGACCACCGTGCGGTCCGCCAGTCCGGAGCGCAGGTCAGCCAGCATGGCGCGTCCGGCTTCGGCGTCGAGGTGGGCCGTTGGTTCGTCCAGGAGGATGACCTCGGCCCCGGTCATAAGCGTCCGGGCAACAGCCAGCCGCTGCCGTTCCCCGCCGCTGAGGAACGACCCTCCCGGTCCGATCCGGGTGTCCAGTCCTGCCGGCAGGCGGGAGACGAGCCCGCTGAGGCCGACGGCGGCAAGGGCGGCTGCCATGTCGCCGTCAGCTGCGTCCGGGTCATCGGCCGTCGCACGGCCCAGCAGCAGGTTGCCGCGCAGCGTGGAGTCAAACAGGTGCGCCTCCTGCGGGCACCAGGCGGCCCGTCCGGTGACGCGGACCTGGCCTGCGGAGGGTGGAAGGAAGCCAAGCAGCACTGACAGCAGGGTGGACTTCCCGGCACCGGACGGCCCGGTGACAGCCAGCCAGCGTCCGGGCGCGGCAGCCGCGGCCAGCCCGGTGAACACGGGATCCCCGCCGGGCCAGGCTGCCGCCACGCCGTCAAGCTCGAGCCCCGGGACTGCGCCGGCACGGGCGGCAAGGCGAACAGCGCCGTCGTCAGCTGTGCGGGAAGTGGCGGGCGCAGTGGCTGCCGACGGGGTGCCGGCGAGGGCGCCGGACCGGCCGATCCGGCGCAGGACGGTGCGGAATGGCGGGAACTGGCGGGCCGCCGTCGTCATGGCTGCGTAAGGTTCCACCAGCGCCAGCTGCAGCAGGACAACCACCGCCAGCGTGGCGGGCGCCAGCGATCCGTCCAGCACCTGCGGCGCGCCCATGACGGCGGCAGCCAGTGCGGCCACCCCGCAGGCTGCGGTGGTTACTGCCTGCCCCAGGCCCTCGGCCCAGGCGGACCGCTGGGACGCCCGGGTGGCTGCGCGGTCCTCCGCGGCAAGCCCGGCGAGCACTGTGCCGGCCACCCCGTTGGCGTGGAGTTCGGCCCGGGCGTCCAGGGCCGCAGCCGTGCGCCGGAGCACGCCGTCGCGCAGGCTCTGTTCGGCCGTTGCGGACTTCCGGTCGGCCCACAGGGCTGCCGCAGGGGCCAGGAGCAGGCTGGCTGCGGCCGCCGCCGCCACGGCGGGAAGCTCGGCGGGCACCAGCAGGCCTGTCGCTGTGAGCGCCGAGGCGGCCACCGCGGCGGCTGTCAGGGGCGGCAGCACCACGCGCGGAAGCAGGTCCCGGACGGTGTCGACGTCGTTGATCACCGAGCCGAGGACGTTGCCGCCCTGCAGGAGCCGGCGGAGGGACAGCGCCCGGCGGCTCAGTGATTCCCACAGGCGTCCGCGGAGCCGGGTGAGCGCGGCGAACACGGCGTCGTGCACCAGCAGGCGTTCCCAGTAGCGCAGGACGGCGCGCCCGATGCCGAAGAACCGCACGCCCACGATGGCGGTGAGCAGGTACAGGATGGGCGGCTGCTCACTGGCACGGATGATCAGCCAGCCGGACACGCCGGAGAGGCCGACGGCGAACAAAGCCGCAAGCGTTCCCACCACGGCCGCCCCGCTGAACCGGCCGGCGACGGGCGCCAGAAGGCGGGCCAGGAGGACGCCCGTGCCCGATCCCTCTTCGCCGCCGGAACGGCCGCCGGCTGACGGTTCCGCGCCGGCCGGGGCGCCATTTGCCCCCGCGTCTATGCCGGGCGCCGGCAGAACGGCATCCGCGCGTTCCCGGGCCGGGCGGGTTGCCGGTGCGCCGGAAGCCGGGACGGACGGATCCGTCAGGCCCCGCGCCGACACAGGAACCACGTGGTCCGCCAGGGCGCGGGTCCGGGCGTCATGGGCCACCAGGATCACCGTGACCCGGCCCCGCAGCGCCAGGATGGCGTCCTCCACCCGGGCCGCCGAGGCGCCGTCCAGGTGAGCCGTGGGTTCGTCGAGCAGGAGCACCGTGGCGCCCGACCTGATACGCGCCAGCCCGCGGGCCAGTGCCACGCGGCGCAGCTCCCCCGGGCTCAGTTCGGCGGGGTGTTTGGAGGCCAGGTGGCCGGCGGCAGCCGCGGCCAGGCACTCACGGGCCGCCGTCGCATCGGGTTCCGGCGCCCCAGCACGATCCGCCGGTCCGGCCCCGCCGGCCAGGTACAGCAGGACTTCGTCGAGGACCGTCGGCTGCACCATCACGGGATGCTGCGGAACCCACGCGACGCTGCCACGCCCGAAGCCGCCGAGCTGGCCGGTGACACTGGTGCCCACACCGTCGCCGATCGTCCCGGCCAGCACTGCCAGCACGGTACTTTTCCCCGCCCCGCTGGGGCCGTCCAGTGCGGTGATCCGGCCCAACGGGGCGGTGAAGGTGAGGGGCCCGACGGCGGGTGCGGACCTGCCCGCATAAGTCACCTCGAGGCCGGTGACCGTCACTCCCCCGCCGGCTGCCGCAGCAGCCGCGGTGCCGCCGTCGGCCTCCACGGCCCGGGCCTTGCCGGCGGGCAGGGGCCGGGGCTCGGGCGCCGAGGTGACTGCGGTTGTTTCGGCGAGCGCCGCGCGTCCGTCGTCGCTGGCGTGGTGGGCGGTGCCCAGCTCACGGAGGGGGAGGTAGCAGTCCGGTGCGAGGATCAGGGCCAGGAGCCCGGCTTCCAGCGGCATGTCGCCGTGCACCAGGCGCACGCCGATGAAGACGGCCACCACCGCCACCGAGATGGTGGCGATGAGCTCCAGGGCCAGTGCTGAGAGGAACGCGGTGCGCAGTGTCGTCATGGTCCGGGAACGGTACTCTTCGGAAATCTCCTCAAGCGCTTTGCGCTGGGCCGTGGCGCGTCCCAGTCCCACCAGCACCGGGAGGCCTTTCGCCAGCTCAAGCATGTGGGCGGAGAGCCGGGACAGGCTGGCCTGGGCGGCCCGGACGTTGTCCTCCGTATACCGGCCGATCAGGACCATAAAGAGCGGGACCAGCGGGACGGTCAGGACGATCACCACGGCACTGACCCAGTCGGCGAACAGGATCCGGGCCCCGAGCAGCAGCGGAATGGCCGCGCAGTTCACCAGTGCGGGCAGGAACTGGGTGTAGTAGCTGTCCAGCGCATCCAGGCCCCGGGTGGCCAGGACTGCCAGGCCGCCGTCCGCAGGGCCGGTGGCGCGGGCCCCGTTCCGCAGGGCCCGGGCCAGCAGTCCGTTCCGCAGCTCCTCCTTGACGCCCAGGGCAGCGCGGCGGGCGGCAACTCCCTGGGCCCAGACGGTCACCGACCGCAGCACGACGCCGGCCAGTCCCCACCCGATCCCGTCCTGCCAGCCGGGGTCGGCGGCGGTGAGGCCCGCGAGCATGGACGCGACCGCCTGCCCCATCAGGACCAGGGAGAGGGCCTTCAGGGCCGCCAGGAATCCGAGCCAGTAGATGGCTGAGCGCGTGACGGGGCCGGACGGGAAGCCTGGGCGCACGGCTCAGCCCTTGGTGGTGAAGGCTTTGGCAGCGATGGCCGGGAGGAAGCTGTGCGCCTCCGGGATGTGGGCGGCGCTGACGCGGCGGCGGAACACCCAGTAGGTCCAGGCCTGGTAGGCAATGACCAGCGGCAGCCCCACGGCCGCCACGATGCTCATCAGCCCCAGGGTGTAGTCCGAGGATGAGGCGTTGGAGATGGTGAGGTTGAATTCCGGGCTGAGCGTGGACGGCAGCACCACAGGGAACACAGCGCCGAAGATCGAGGCGGACCCCAGGACGAGGAAGGCTCCCAGCGCTGCGAACGCCCGTCCCTCGGCGCCCAGGCGGGCCAGGAACCAGGCTGCTGCCGCGGCCACAACGGCTGCGGCCACGGCGGCGAACGTCCACGGCTTGCCGGCGAGGAGCTGGATGCTCACGGCCCAGCCGGCCAGCGGCAGGAGCAGGACCGGCAGGAAGCGGACGAACCAGCTGCGCGCACGGTGGCGCACCTCGCCGTCGGTCTTCAGGGCAAGGAAGGCCAGGGCATGCAGCAGCGAGAAGCAGACCACGGCCAGCCCGCCCAGGACCGCGTACCAGCTGAACCACGCGAACGGTCCGCCTTCGCGGTCGCCGTTGGCGTTAAGCGGCAGCCCGGTGGTGGTGAGCGCCAGCGCCGCGCCGACCCCGAACGCGGCGAAGAACGACCCGAGGGCAATGGCCCAGTCCCAGCGGGCGCGCCAGCTGTCGCTGTCCACCTTGCCGCGGTACTCGAAGGCGACGGCGCGGAAGATGAGCGCCACAAGCACCACCAGCAGCGGCAGGTACAGGGCGGAGAAGAGGGACGCGTACCAGAGCGGGAACGCGGCGAAGGTTGCACCGCCGGCGGTCAGGAGCCAGACCTCGTTGCCGTCCCAGACCGGTCCGATGGTGTTCAGCAACACGCGGCGCTCGGTGTTGTTCCGGGCGAAAAGCCTCATGAGCATCCCCACGCCGAGGTCGAAACCCTCCAGGAAGAGGTATCCCGTCCACAGCACCGCGATGGCGATGAACCAGATGGTGGGCAGCAGTTCCATTGTTGCGTTTCCTCTGCTCTTAGTAGGCGAATGCCAGGACGTCGTCCGCGGGCTTGCCGGGACCCGGGCCGCCCTTGCCGCCGGGCGTGGCGTCCCCGTTTTCGTCCACCGGGGAGTGGGCCAGTTCGGGCATGGCCGAGACGATGCCGCCGCGGATGTACTTGACCAGCAGCTTCACTTCCACCACCAGCAGGAGCGCGTACACGGCGGTCAGCACCACCAGCGAGGTCAGCAGTTCGCCGGCGGAAACGCCCGGGGAGACGGCCGCGGCGGTGAACATAAACACCTGGTCAATGCCGTTCAGGTCCGGGTTCGGGGCCACAACAAAGGGCTGCCGGCCCATTTCGGTGAAGATCCATCCCGCGGCGTTGGCGCCGAACGGGGCCAGGATGCCAAACACGGCCAGCCGCATCAGCCAGGGGGACTCGGGGACTGTTCCCTTGCGTGTCACCCACAGCGCGACGAGCGCCGCCAGGGCCGCGAGGCCGCCGAAACCGATCATCATACGGAAGCCCCAGTAGGTCACCTCCATGACGGGGACGTACTGGATCTCCTGGCCGGCGCGGTCGCCGTAGATCGGATTGTCCGGCAGGTGCGTGCCGTAGTCGGCTTTGTACTGGTCCAGGAGGCTGTTGACGCCCTTGACCTCGGTGGTGAAGTCCCCCTTGGCCAGGAAGGAGAGGATGCCGGGGACTTCGATCAGGGCGACGATGTCGTCACAGTTGCCGGACCCGAGGTTGCCGACGCTGAGCACGGAGAATCCGGTGCCGTCGTGGCAGGCTGCCTCCGCCGCCGCCATCTTCATGGGCTGCTGCTCGAACATCAGCTTGCCCTGCAGGTCGCCGGTGAGGGCGGTGCCGGCGAAGGAGATCATCGCGACGACGGCGCCGATGCGGAGGGAGCGGATCCAGACTTTATGGTCGGTCCGGTCCCGGCCCGGAATGTCAGCCTCGCCGGGCACGACGTTGCCGTCAGCGTCCACGGTGTCTATGCCGTCACGCCGGCGCCGCCAGAGGTGGTACCAGGCGATGCCCAGCAGGAAGCCGCCGGCCACAGCCAGCGCGCCCATCAGGGTGTGCGGGACGGCCACCAGGGCTGTGTTGTTGGTGAAGACGGCCCAGGCGTCGGTCATGACGGGCCGGCCGTCGATCATCTCGACGCCCACCGGGTGCTGCATCCAGCTGTTGGCCACGATGATGAAGTAGGCGGAGAAGAGGGAGCCGACCACGGCGATCCAGAGGCAGGCCAGGTGGATGCCGGGCTTGAGCTGCTTCCAGCCGAAGATCCAGAGCCCCAGGAACGTGGATTCCACAAAAAACGCCAGGAGTGCCTCCAGCGCCAGCGGGGCGCCGAACACGTCGCCCACAAAGCGGCTGTATTCACTCCAGGCCATGCCGAACTGGAACTCCTGGACGATACCGGTGGCCACGCCCATGATGAAGTTGATCAGGAAAAGCTTGCCCCAGAACTTGGTCATCCGCAGGTATTCCTGCTTGCCCGTGCGGTGCCACATCGTCTGCATGATGGCCACTACCAGGCCCAGCCCGATGGTCAGCGGCACCATCATGAAGTGGTAGACGGTGGTGATGCCGAATTGCCAGCGTGCGATTTCCAAGGCGTCCAAGGCAGTCCCTACTGTTGGCGGGTTCAACTTTTCTACGTTCCGTAGAACTTGACTTCTACCGAGTGTAGAACAATGCTCAGGGCACTGTAAACCAACAGTTCCATCATCACGGCCGGCCCACAAGGCTGCGGCGCGCCCAGTGTTCTACTTGGCGTAGAAAGTGGAGCCGAAACGCGGTAAATTTGTATCTGTAGTGTTCAGCTGTTGTCACCGCGGCCTGCGGGTCCGCGGTGCGGGGAATCAAAGGATGTATGGAATGGCTAGTCTTGGCGAACTGGAACGGGCAGTGATGGACCTGCTCTGGGCGGGCCACGAAGCAGCCACCGCAAACACCCTGCGCGATCTGCTGGCGCAAAGCACGGAAGCCACGGGCGGCGCCGCGGGGCATGAAGGCAAGGAGCTGGCGGTCACCACCGTCCTCACCGTGCTCTCACGGCTGGAGAAGAAAGGCCTCGTTGAGCGGGAGCGCGGCACCAGGCCGCACCGCTACCAGGCCGTTTCCAGCCGGGAGGACCACACGGCCGAGCTCATGCACGAGGTATTGGGATCCGCCCCGGACCGCGAAGCGGTCCTGGCGAGGTTCATCGGGTCTGTGACGGAAAGTGAAGCCGAAACCCTGCGCAAACTGCTCGGCCACATTTAGCGGGCCATGTTCTGGACCTCATACCTGCTGGCGGTCCTTGCGATAGTTCTGGCGTGGCCGGTGCCTATCTTTCTCTCCCGCGCCCAGTGGCCTGCCCGGTCGCCGTTCACCGCGATGCTCCTGTGGCAGGCCATCGCCCTCGCGGGTGGCCTCTCCATGATCGGCGCGATGCTGGTCTACGGCCTGGAACCGATCGGGGACAACCTGATCGCCGGGCTGCGGGCCCTGGCGGGGATGGTGCTGTTTAATGCCCCCACCACAGCCCTGGGCTTCTGGCATCTTTTTGCCCTGTCAGCTGCGGCCCTGCTGACCGCCCACCTGGTCTTCACTCTGCTGCTCACGTACTACAAGATCGAACGGCAGCGGCGGCGCCACCGTGAACTCCTTGCCCTGCTGGCCTCCCCCTCCACCGAAGGGGTAGGAACCGTGGTCATCAGCCATGACTCACCGGTGGCCTACTGCCTGCCCGGCGGCGCACGCTCTGTCACCGTGCTGTCCGATGGCCTGATGGCAGCCCTGGAACCGGCCGAGCTGCGCGCCGTCCTGATCCACGAGAACGCCCACCTCAGCCAGCGCCACCACCTTCTGCTCTGGGCGTTCGCCGCCTGGCGGCAGGCGCTCCCCTGGCTTCCCACCACGCGGCTGGCGCAGGAGTCGGTTAACTCACTCATCGAGATGCTGGCCGACGACGTCGCGTTGAAGACCGAGAGCAAAGCAACCCTCATCAAGGCCATTGCGATCGTGGCCAGCGGCTCGGCTTCATCGGGAGCCGGGGCCGGTTTCCAGCCCAGCGGTACGGCCGGCCTGGCCCTTGAGGGCCTGGAAACCGCGGCAGGCGTCACCGGGTCCGACTCTGCGCGGACCACGGCGTCCAGGGTCAGCAGGCTGCTCTCGCCGCGGCCACAGCTGCCTGCCGCCATCCGCGGCAGCGTCCTGGCAGGCTGCGTCCTGCTGCTGGCGCTCCCCACAGCACTGCTGATCGTTCCCGGCCTGCTCGGCTGAGGACCGGCAGCCCCACCGACGAACCGTGGCCGCCCCGTCAGTGCCGGGTGGCCCATCGGTTGCTCCGCAAGCGCCCTTTTGGGCGCCGAAAACGCGGTGGGCCCACGCCGGCGGGGTTCCCTGGCCGAGCTTGCGAGGTGAGGGAGCCGGTGGGACAACCGATGCGGTCAGGCGTCGATCCGCTCCCGGTCCAGGCTCGCTGCGCCCGCGATTATGAAGTCCTTGCGCGGCGCGACGTCCGAACCCATCAGGAGGTCGAACGTGTCCTCGGCCTGCTTGGCGTTTTCGATGCCGACTTTCCGGAGGGTGCGGTGCCGCGGATCCATGGTGGTCTCCGCCAGCTGCTCCGCGTCCATTTCGCCCAGGCCCTTGTAGCGCTGGATCGGTTCCTTGTACCGCTTGCCCTCTTTGGCGAGCCGGGCCAGGAGGACGTGCAGCTCCGCTTCCGAGTAGGTGTAGATCATCTCGTTGGCCTTCTGGCCGGCGTTGATCACTTCAACCCTGTGCAGCGGCGGAACCGCTGCGAAGACCCGGCCCTCGTCGATCATCGGCCGCATGTAGCGGAAGAACAGGGTCAGTAGGAGGGTTCGGATGTGGGCGCCGTCGACGTCAGCGTCGGTCATCAGGATGACCTTGCCGTACCGGGCGGCGCTGATGTCGAAGCTGCGGCCGGAACCGGCACCCACCACCTGGATCAGGGCGGCACACTCCGCGTTGGACAGCATGTCCCCGACCGAAGCCTTCTGGACGTTGAGGATCTTCCCGCGGATGGGCAGCAGCGCCTGGAAGTCCGAGGACCGGGCGAGCTTTGCCGTTCCCAGCGCGGAGTCACCTTCCACGATGAAGAGTTCAGATCGCGCGACGTCGTCAGTGCGGCAATCCGCGAGCTTGGTGGGCATGGAGGAGGTCTCCAGCGCATTCTTCCGGCGCTGGGTTTCCTTGTGGACCCGCGCCGAAATGCGGGACTTCATCTCGCTGACGATCTTCTCCAGCAGCAACGCCGACTGGGCCTTGTCGTTGCGGTTGGCGGAGTTGAGCTTGGCCGTGATTTCCTGCTCCACCACTTTGGCCACGATGGCGCGCACGGCCGAAGTGCCCAGGATTTCCTTGGTCTGGCCCTCGAACTGGGGCTCTGCCAGGCGGACTGTCAGGACGGCGGTGAGGCCGGCGAAGATGTCGTCCTTGTCGATCTTGTCGTTGCCGGCTTTGAGCTTGCGGGCGTTGCTCTCGACGGCCTTGCGGAAGGTCTTGACCAGGGCCTGTTCAAAGCCGGACTGGTGCGTTCCGCCCTTGGGGGTGGAGATGATGTTGACGAAGCTGCGGACTGCGCTGTCGTAGCCGATGCCCCAGCGCAGGGCCACGTCCACTTCGCAGTCGCGTTCGACCTCGGCAAGCTGGCTGTGGCCGCGCTCGTCCAGCACCGGGACGGTTTCCTTGAACTTGCCGGCGCCGTGCAGCCGCCAGATGTCCGTCACTGCCGGATCGGCGGCGAGGAAATCAACGAACTCGGAGATGCCGCCGTCGTGATGGAACACCTCTTCGTGCGGGCCGGACTCCCCCGGGGTGCCGGGCAGCCGGCGCTCGTCGCGGACGGTGAGCTTGAGGCCCGGCACAAGGAACGAGGTCTGGCGGGCCCGTGCGGCCAGTTCGTCGTAGGAGAACTTGGCGTCCGGGGTAAAGATCTGGCGGTCCGCCCAGTAGCGGATGCGGGTGCCCGTAACACCGCGCTTTGCCTTGCCGATTACGTCCAGCACGGACCCGTCCACAAAGGGCGCAAACGTGGCGGCCGGATCCACCTTGGTGCCCTGGTCCTTGAAACGCCCCGGCTCGCCGCGCCGGAAGGACATCTTGTAGGTCTTGCTGCCGCGGTCCACCTCTACGTCGAGGCGTGCCGACAGTGCGTTCACCACAGAGGCACCCACGCCGTGGAGGCCGCCGGAAGCGGTGTAGGAGCCGCCGCCGAACTTGCCGCCGGCGTGCAGCTTGGTGAAGACCACTTCAACACCGGTAAGGCCCGTCTTCGGTTCCACGTCCACGGGGATGCCGCGGCCGTCGTCGTGGATCTCCACGGAATTGTCCGCGTGCAGGATGATCTGGATGTCGTGGCCGAAGCCGGCCAGGGCCTCATCAACGGAGTTGTCGATGATTTCCCACAGACAGTGCATCAGGCCGCGGGAGTCGGTGGAGCCGATGTACATGCCCGGCCTCTTGCGGACGGCTTCCAGGCCTTCCAGGACGGAGAGGTGCCGGGCGGTGTAATCAGAACTTGGTGCCACGGGTTGTGAACTCCTTCAGGGACGTAACAGCAGGCGCTTGCGGCGCCCTTCCTAGCCTAGTCGGCCCGGCCGCGAAGGCCGGTCTGCCACTCCTGGCAGGGGGTGTGGGCGGGGCCACTCGTGATGTTTTTGTGACCAGGCCGGCGCGCCTTGATGAATTCTTGCGGATACGCGTACAGCGAACTTGCCCCATCCTTGCGATGGAATTGCTACGAATACTGGTTACATAGACATACAGATCTACTAAGGAGGCCGAAATGACAACAGCAGTGGCAGACCGCACACTCAACGCACTGGACCGGTGCGATCGCTGCGGAGCGCAGGCATACGTCCGTGTTGTACTCGAGTCCTCCGGCGGGGAGCTGCTCTTCTGCGGCCACCATGCCCGCGCGGTCGAGTCAACGCTCAAGCCGTTGAGCTCCGACTGGCACGACGAGACGGGCCGGCTTCACGAGAAGGCGCCCGTAACAGTCGACTGACCTGACGACCAGACACAGGCAGGACCCCCTCCGGTTGGGAGGGGGTCCTGCTTTGCTTTAAGCCCAAAGCAACGCGGGGTCACTTCCTGCCCGAAAACCTCGATTTATCGGGCAGGAAGTGACCCCGCGTTGCTAATAGTCCGTGTCCTAGTCCAGGTAGTCCCGGAGCACCTGCGACCGCGACGGGTGGCGCAGCTTGGACATGGTCTTGGATTCGATCTGGCGGATGCGCTCACGCGTGACGCCGTAGACCTTGCCGATTTCGTCTAAAGTCTTCGGCTGTCCGTCGGTCAGGCCAAACCGCATGGCCACCACACCGGCTTCGCGCTCCGAGAGGGTGTCCAGCACCGAGTGCAGCTGCTCCTGCAGCAGCGTGAAGCTGACAGCATCCGCCGGAACCACGGCCTCGGAGTCCTCGATGAGGTCACCGAACTCCGAGTCGCCGTCCTCGCCGAGCGGGGTGTGCAGCGAGATGGGTTCGCGGCCGTACTTCTGGACCTCGACGACCTTTTCCGGGGTCATGTCCAGTTCCAGGGCCAGCTCTTCGGGCGTGGGTTCGCGGCCCAGGTCCTGAAGCATCTGGCGCTGCACACGGGCGAGCTTGTTGATGACTTCGACCATGTGCACCGGGATGCGGATGGTGCGGGCCTGGTCAGCCATGGCTCGGGTGATGGCCTGGCGGATCCACCAGGTGGCGTACGTGGAGAACTTGAAGCCCTTGGTGTAGTCGAACTTCTCGACTGCACGGATCAGGCCCAGATTGCCTTCCTGGATCAGGTCCAGGAACAGCATTCCACGGCCGGTGTAGCGCTTGGCCAGGGAGACCACGAGGCGGAGGTTGGCCTCCAGCAGGTGGTTCTTGGCGCGCTTGCCGTCGTGGATGACGAATTCAAGCTCGCGCTTGAACTTCGGGTCCATGGAGCCGTCATCAGCGTTGATCTTCTCTTCAGCGAAGAGCCCGGCTTCAATCCGGAGTGCAAGGTCAACTTCCTGCTCGGCGTTGAGCAGCGCAACCTTACCGATCTGCTTCAGGTAGTCCTTGACGGGGTCGGCGGTGGCGCCGGCGGACATGACCTGCTGGACAGGGGCGTCGTCGTCGTCGGCGTCGGAGTAGACGAAGCCCTTGCCGGTGGCAGCTGTTGCTTCCTTCGCGGCGTTGATTTCACCGTCATCGACGGCGTCCGGGCCGTCCATGACGATGTCGTCGAGGTCTTCCTCGACGTCGTCCTCGTCGTCGGAGCCGCGCGCGGCCTTTCCGGCGGCTTCAGCAGCGGCCTTGGCGCCGGGCTTGGGCCCGCGCTTCTTGGGTTCGGGCCTGCCATCCCCATCACCGGCGGTGGCATCCTTGACAGCTTTGTTTGCTGCCCGCGTGGCTGCACGCTTGGCGTTCGTTGCAGCCTGCTTCTCCTCAGGGGACAAGTCGTCCTGGGCGGCGGGTTCCTTCTTCGCGGAAGACGGGGTCACAGAAAACCTTTCTAGCGGCGGTCTGTGGAATCACCATACGGGCAACACCACTATGACCCTGTCAAGTCCGTGATCAACATCAGGTGCAACCACGGCCGGCAGAGTCCTTAAGTAGAACTGCCGGGGCGGCTGTAATGTTCCCGTAAAGGGGACCATTACGTGCACCAGATTCACGGACCCAACCGGGTCTCGGCATCCATTGTCTCACGGTTTTCCCAAACGCGGCCGCACGCCGCCGCCCGCTCCCTGTCAGGCGGCATCAGGTCCAAACTTCTGCCAGGCAGCCTCCTTCCGCGCAGCCCAGCCGCAGAGAGTCCCCCGGCGGACAAGTTCGAGCAGGAGTTCAGCGAGCCGGTAGCCGGGTTCTTCATCCAGCGCCTGTCCCAGGTGCGCGGCTGCATACGAGCCACGTCCACGGCACCAAGAAATCCAGCCGCGCCCCGCAAGCGCCGCCGCGGCGGACTGCCCGCCACCGGCCGCCAGCTGCTCCAGGACATGGTCCAGGTTGTTCATGCTGGTCCAGTCCGGCACGGGCGGCTCCAGGCCCAGCAGGACCTCGCCGTAGCCCGGGACCGTGGAATCCGGCAACGGGACCGGATTGGGCACGACCGGTCCGGAGCCGGACCCTGCGTCCTGTAGACCAGCGGCTTCCGGTAGACCGTCGGCCCGCGGACGCACTGGCGCCAGCCGGGACGCGGCGTCGAAGATGCCAAACTGCTCCGCGCCGGCGCATGCGGCAGTCCTGCCCGCGGCGGCCATCACCAGCACCGCGTCCCGCCAGGAAGGTACACGGAGTGATGCGCGGAGGAAGCCCTGGACGAGCGGGTCGGCCGGGCACTGCCCGGAACGGAACAGCGGTTCCCAGGAATCAAGGAGCGCGTCGAACTGTGCCCTGCTGCCCCGGCGGAGATCCAGCGGGACCATCCACGCCGCCTCGGCCGCACGCAGCCCGGTCATGTCCTCCGAGGACATGGCGGCAGGCGCGGGACGCTGTTCCTCCGGCGCCGGCCCGACGCTGCTGCCCCGGAAGACCATTTCGGCGTTAAGCCTGCTGTCCAGGATGTCACTGGTGGGACGGCCCGGCAGCGGGCAGCAGGATTGGTCTGTGCAGTAGGCGTCGCGCCAGTACGAATCGCCCACATACCAGGCCTCCCGGACGGGCATCCCGGCGGTGCCAAGCACTGCCTGCAGCGATGCCAGCAGCCCTGTATAGGTCTGGACTGAGCCCAGGCAGCCGTCCATCCAACCCTCGTTGGTGAAGAACACCAGCAACGAGGCGTCGGCGTGCGCGTCAGCGCGCAGGTAGTCCCGGACGGTGCCGGCAAACTTCTTCGGGTCCGCAAGGACCTCAGGGCCGGGCAGGTCAAGGCGGAGCGTGGCCCCAAGTCGTTTGCCCTGGAGCGTCATGGCCACCAGGCTGTCAGCTGGCCAATACCCGAGGGAGTGCGGAATGAACCCAAGGATGTCCTCGGGGCCCTGGACGGTGAGGTGATCTGGAGGAGTCATGCCTCCAGCTTTGGGCCGGGCACTGCACGCTGTCAGGCGCTGATTCCGCCATGTGTGAAAAAGCGCCTCTGTGGAGGAACAGTGTCAGTCGTCGTCGGCGGGTGTCCGCTGCTTCTTCCGGGCCAGGTTCTCCCGCCGCTGCCGGGCGAGGGCCCGCAGGAGCGGCGGAACAACGACTCCCTGCGCCGCCATTTGCCGGCGCACCTTCCGCCGGGAGGCCAGCGTCGCAAAGACGCCGATGCCGATGAGCAGGAATTGGACGCACAGGGCGATCCGGAACGGTTCCAGCCCGTAGAGGACGCCGTTGGAGAACCCGCTGGCGTACAGGATGTCCAGCACCAGCCCGATCAGGAAAATCGCCACGAGCGCGGCGATGAAGCCGCCCACGTTGACGATGCCGGTGGCCGTGCCGATCCGGTGCGCGGGGTTGAACGTCCGGGCGAAGTCGAAGCCGATCATCGAACCGGGACCGCCGATGGCCAGGACCACCACCAGCCCGGCCAGGAGCCACAGCGGCGAGCGGCCCGGCATCAGCAGCACCGCGGCCCAGGCGGCCGCCGTCGCACCGGCGATCAGCAGGACCATGGTGGAACGCCTCAGCGGGTGCCGCGACACAAAGCGGCCAATGAAGGGGCCCACGGCCATGGCGGCGGCCACGTACAGCGCCATCAGGGCTGCGACGGTTCCGGCGTCCAGCCCCTGGCCGGAAATAAGGAAGGGATAGCCCCAGGTCATGGCAAACACCGTGCCGCTGAACTGGATGGTGAAGTGGCTCCACATTCCCAGCCGGGTGCCCGGCTGGCGCCATGCCCTCGCGAGCGAGGCTCCGGTGGCCTTGAGCCCCTGCTGCGCCTGGGGCCGCGGGGTGCCCGGCGGGACATCCAGCAGGAACAGGAGGACAAGGACGACGGCGAGACCGGACATCCCGGCCAGCATCAGGAACGCCGGGGTCCAGCCGGCGGAATGCAGGACCAGGGCAAACGGGACAACGCTGAAAAGCTGCCCCAGCTGGCCGGACATGCCGGTCAGCTGGGTAACCAGGGGAACGCGCGCCGGGGCGAACCACAGCGGGATCAGGCGGATGACGGAGATGAACGTCATGGCATCGCCGGCGCCCACCAGCACCCTCCCCAGGACGCCGCCGGGGATGCTGTCGGCGAACGCCAGCTGGAGCTGCCCGAGGCCCATCAGGACTGCGCCGCCGGCAATCATGGCCCGCGAGCCGAACCGGTCCACGAGGACGCCCACCGGGATCTGGAGCCCGGCGTAGACGAGGAGCTGGAGGACGGTGAAGAAGGAGATGGCCGACGCGCTGGCGTGGAACCTCTCGGTGGCTTCAAGACCCACCACGCCGAAGGACGTCCGCTGCGAGACGGCAACCAGATACGCGAAGATTCCGATGGTCCAGATCAGCCAGGCGCGGGGTGCAGTCACTCCCCCATTATGCCCGGGCTGTGACGGCCGCCAGGTGTGGCGCCGCCAGGCGGACACGCACTGGACGGCTACTTGCCGGGATTTTCCCGGGCGAGGTAGGCCTCGACGGCCGCACCCAGCTCGTCGCCGTTGGGCAGGTTGTCGTTCTCGTCGGCCAGCAGCGACCTGCGGACGGTCCCCTCCGCTTTCTCGTCGTAACGGGATTCGAGGCGGGAAACCACCTGCTGGACGTCCTCGGACGCATCGATCTGCTCGGCAATCTGGCGGCTGACTTCCCGGCCGGCTTCACGGAGCCGGTCCGTGGGCAGCATCAGCGACGTCGCCGCGCCCAGGTACTCCAGGCCGGCCACAGCAGCCGTGGGGTATTCAGCCTCGGCCAGGTAGTGCGGAACGTGGATCACATAGCCGGCGACATTGCGCCCGGCCTCGACGAGCCGGAGTTCCAGGATGTGCCCTACTGCCGCGGGGACTTCCACGGTGGGCTTCCACACCGAGATGCCCTCGATCAGGTCCGGCCGGTTCCCGTGGACGGTGACGCCGACCGGGCGTGTGTGCGGCACCGGCATGGGAATGGAGTGGATCCACGTCACCAGGTTGACGTCCAGTTTTTCGGCAATGCCCACCACTGCGCGGGCGAAGCGCTCCCACTGGAGGTCCGGCTCAAAGCCGGCCAGCAGGAGGAACGGAAGTCCCAGGCCGTCGGTCAGCCTGTACAGCGCGAGCTTCGGCGCCTGGTAATCCTGCAGGTGGTCTTCCACGAACGAAACGTGGGGCCGCCGGGACCGGTAGTCGATGAGCTGGTCGGCGTCGAAAACCGCCACCGGCTCGGCGTCAAGGGTATCGAGCAGCTCAGCGTTGATCTGCTTCACAACATGGCCGGCGTCGGCAAACCCGGTAAACCCCATCACCAGGTTCAGGCCCCGGAGCGCCGGGCTGTTGAACAGCTCGATGTTGCTCGCGTAGAGCGCATCGGGGTCCAGCAGGGAGCCGGAAATCCGTTCAAGCACGGCATGTTCCTTTCGTGGTTTCGGGTGGATACCTCGTACAACGCCCCGGGCCACCGCGGCATTCCAGCTGGTGGTGTGTTGCAAGTCTCAGATGATTCCGCTGCGGCGGCGCAGACGGGCTACGATCGGAACTGGCCTGCCGGACGGGCTTGCGACGCCCCGGCGGAGTCCCAGGCCCACCGCAGCTTCGGTTTCCATGGCAGGACGCCAAACATGCATTCCTGCCCGAACAATCTTTGAGAAATGAGGACTGATCCCTATGGTCAAGACTACTGAAATCAACCTTAGTACCCTCGCGCGGGACCTTAAGAAGGCCCCCAGTGACGCCGTTGTCATCGGGGTGGGCCAGGGGCCGGACGGCCCCGTCCTCCTGGAGAATCCGCTGACGGCCAAGTCCGCGGAAGCATTGGCCGACTCCCTGAAGGTTCTGGGCGTCACCGGCGCCGCCGACCAGGTGGTCCGGCTCCCCGGCCTCCCCGAAACCGGCGCCGGCGTCCTCGTCCTCGCCGGCGTGGGCAAGGTGGGCGCAGACCGCGCCCTCGCCGGGGAAGCGCTCCGCCGGGCGGCAGGGTCCGCCGTGCGCCAGCTTGCCGGCTTCAGCACCGTGGTCCTGGCACTTCCGACGGCGGGTGTCGCCGACGTCGCGGCCGTCGCCGAAGGTGCCGCGCTGGGATCCTATGCCTTCACTGAATACCGTTCCTCCAAGGACGGCCTGAAGGACCCTGTCGGCAAGGCCGTCATCTACACGGATGTTGCCGACGGGCCGGAACTGCGGTCGGCCCTGGTGCGGGCCGGCCTGGTCGGCAAGGCAGTCAACGCCACCCGGTCGCTGGTCAACCAGCCGCCCAGCCACCTCTACCCGGAGTCGTTCGCCGAGGCCGCCAAGGAACTGGCCAAGGGCCTGCCGGTCAAGGTGACCGTCTGGGACGAGAAACGCCTCGAAAAGGAAGGCTTCGGCGGCATCATGGGCGTGGGCAAGGGCTCCACCCGGCAGCCCCGCCTGGTGAAGGTCGAATACGCCCCCGCGAAGGCGACCGCAAAGATCGCCCTGGTCGGCAAAGGCATCACCTTCGACACCGGCGGCATCTCCATTAAGCCTGCCCTGGGCATGGGCGACATGAAGTCCGACATGGCGGGCGCCGCCGTCGTCCTTAACACTGTGCTGGCGGTCGCCGGCCTGGGCTTGCCGGTGAAGGCGACCGCGTGGCTCTGCATCGCCGAAAACATGCCCTCCGGCGCCGCTTCGCGGCCCGCGGACGTCCTGACGATGTTCGGCGGCAAAACCGTCGAGGTGCTGAACACCGACGCCGAGGGCCGCCTGGTCATGGCGGACGGCATCGTCGCGGCGAGCCGGGAATTCCCGGATGCCATCATCGACGTCGCCACGCTCACCGGCGCGCAGCTTATTGCGCTCGGCAACCGCACGGCGGGCGTCATGGGGTCCGACAGCGTCACCGGGCCGCTCAAGGCCGCCGCGGACCGCGCGGGCGAACTGGTCTGGCCCATGCCGCTGCCTGAAGAGCTGCGCCCCAGCCTGGATTCCCAGGTGGCGGACCTGGCCAACATCGGGGAACGCCACGGCGGCATGATGACCGCTGCCGTCTTCCTGCGCGAATTTGTGGGTAAGGGCAAGGACGGGGAGCAGATCCCCTGGGCCCACGTGGACATCGCCGGGCCGTCCTTCAACAACGGAAGCCCCTATGGCTACACCCACAAACAGGGCACTGGCTGCACTGTCCGGACCCTGGTGGCGTACGTGGAGGACCTCCTGGCGGCAGCTGCCTGACCGGCTTTTTGACCTGTCACGCGGCTTTGTGACACCACGGTGAATCCTTGGACACAAAGCCGCGTGACACTCACCACAAGCGCTCCACAAACACGGCGCCAAGGTGGAGCATGGATAAGTGGTTCGCTAAGGTGAACCACGGTAGTCACAAATGCAAGAGAACCTGCCTGCTGGCATAATCACGGCAGTACAAGTTCCAAGACCAGATGATGCGTACGCTCGCGTCATCGTTCACGCGAGGGAGCGTCTAAGTGGCCGATCAGGCAACTGCGCAAGAATTCGACATCCTGGTACTCGGTGGCGGCAGCGGCGGATACGCCACCGCCCTGCGGGCCGTACAGCTTGGCTTCACCGTCGGCCTCGTGGAGAAGGGAAAGCTGGGCGGCACGTGCCTCCACAACGGCTGTATCCCCACCAAGGCCCTGCTGCACTCGGCGGAACTGGCCGACCACGCCCGCGACTCCGCCAAGTACGGCGTGAATGTCACCCTGGACAGCATCGACATCAACGCTGTCAACGCTTACAAAGACGGCATCATCGCCGGCAAGTTCAAGGGCCTCCAGGGACTGATCAAGTCCAAGGGCATCACCGTCATCGAGGGTGAAGGCAAGCTCCAGGGCACCGACACCGTTGTGGTGAACGGCACCGCCTACAAGGGCAAGAACATCGTCCTCGCCACCGGCTCATACTCCCGTTCCCTTCCGGGCCTGGAAATCGGCGGCCGCGTCATCACCTCCGACGAGGCGCTGAAGATGGACACCATTCCCAAGAGCGCCATCGTGCTCGGCGGCGGCGTCATCGGCGTCGAATTCGCCTCCGTCTGGAAGTCCTTCGGCGTGGACGTCACCATCGTTGAAGGCCTGCCGTCGCTGGTGCCCAACGAGGACACCGCCATCGTCAAGAACCTCGAGCGTGCCTTCAAGAAGCGCGGCATCAAGTTCACCACCGGCATCTTCTTCCAGGGTGTCGAGCAGAACGACACCGGCGTCAAGGTCACCCTCGTGGACGGCCAGACGTTCGAAGCCGAATACCTCCTGGTCGCCGTGGGCCGCGGTCCCGTCACCGCCAACCTCGGATACGAGGAAGCCGGCGTCACCATCGACCGCGGCTTCGTCATCACCAACGAGCGCCTCCACACCGGTGTTGGCAACGTCTACGCCGTGGGCGACATCGTTCCCGGCGTGCAGCTCGCACACCGCGGATACCAGCAGGGCATCTTTGTCGCCGAGGAAATCGCAGGCCTGAAGCCTGTCATCGTCGAGGACGTCAACATCCCCAAGGTCACCTACTGCGAACCTGAAATCGCGACCGTGGGCTACACGGAGAAGGCCGCCAAGGAAAAATTCGGCGACGACCAGATCCAGATCCAGGAGTACAACCTCGCCGGCAACGGCAAGAGCTCCATCCTGGGCACCGGCGGCCTGGTGAAACTGGTCCGCCAGAAGGACGGCCCCGTAGTGGGCGTCCACATGATCGGCTCCCGCATGGGTGAGCAGATCGGTGAAGCCCAGCTCATCGTGAACTGGGAAGCCTACCCGGAGGATGTGGCCCAGCTGCTGCACGCCCACCCCACCCAGAACGAGGCACTGGGCGAGGCCCACCTCGCCCTGGCAGGCAAAGCCCTCCACGGCTAAGCAGCCCCGCAATACAACAGGGCTTAGTGCACCGGGCATGATCCGCCGGGTGCACTAAGCTCGAACAAGCCAGCAATCATCCGCACAAAAAGATCAATAAGGAGAACGGGGACGACATGTCTGAATCCGTTAACTTGCCCGCCCTCGGTGAGAGCGTCACCGAAGGAACCGTCACCCGCTGGCTCAAGCAGGTAGGTGACCGGGTAGAGGTGGACGAGCCGCTGCTCGAGGTTTCCACCGACAAAGTAGACACTGAAATCCCCTCTCCCATAGCCGGCGTCATCGAGGAAATCCTCGTGGCCGAAGATGAGACCGCCGAAGTCGGCGCTCCGTTGGTCCGCATCGGTGATGGTTCAGGATCCGCAGCCCCCGAGGCAGCAGCACCGGCCGAAGAAGCTCCCGCCGCCGCTGCCGAAGAAGCCCCCGCCGAAGAGGCCCCGGCCGCACCGGCTGAAGCGGCTCCCGAAGCTGAGGCCCCCGCGGCAACCGGCGGCGAAAGCCACGAGGTCACCCTCCCGGCCCTCGGCGAAAGCGTCACCGAAGGCACCGTCACCCGGTGGCTGAAGGCAGTAGGCGACTCCGTCGAGGTGGACGAGCCCCTGCTCGAGGTATCCACCGACAAGGTCGACACCGAGATCCCCTCCCCCGTCGCGGGAACGCTTCAGGAAATCCGGGTCAACGAGGACGAAACCGCCGAGGTTGGCTCCGTGCTGGCCGTCATTGGTTCCGGTGCCGCTGCCCCCGCAGCTGCCCCCGCCGCCGCTCCTGCCCCGGCCGCCGAGGCCAAGACCGAAGCTCCGGCTCCGGCTCCCGCTGAAGCACCCAAGGCTGAGGCACCGAAGGCGGAAGCTCCCAAGGCAGAAGCTCCGAAGCCCGCTGCTGAGGCCGCACCGGCTGCGTCGGGCTCCGAGTCCGGCTATGTCACTCCCCTGGTCCGCAAGCTCGCCAACCAGCAGGGTGTGGACATCTCCTCCCTGTCCGGCACCGGTGTTGGCGGCCGCATCCGCAAGCAGGACGTGATCGCCGCAGCAGAAGCCAAGGCTGCTCCCGCCGCGGCCCCGGCCGCACGCGCAGCATCCGCTGCCCCCGCCGGCCCGGCTGCGTCTTCCCTGCGCGGAACCACGCAGAAGGCTCCCCGCATCCGCCAGGTCATCGCCCGCCGTATGCGCGAGTCCCTCGAGGTCTCCACCCAGCTCACGCAGGTGCACGAAGTGGACATGACCAAGATCGCCAAGCTGCGCCTCAAGGCCAAGAACTCGTTCCAGGCCCAGAACGGCGTCAAGCTCACCTTCCTGCCGTTCATTGCCAAGGCAGTGGCCGAAGCCCTCAAGCAGCACCCGAAGCTCAACGCTGCGTACGACGAGGACAAGCAGGAAATCACGTACCACAACGCCGAGCACCTGGCGATCGCCGTCGACACCGACAAGGGCCTGCTGGTTCCGGTCATCTCCGACGCCGGCAACCTGAACCTGGCCGGCCTGGCCGGCAAGATCGCCGACGTCGCCGGCCGCACCCGCGACGGCAAGATCGGTCCGGACGAGCTGTCCGGCGGCACGTTCAGCATCACCAACATCGGCTCGGTCGGCGCCCTGTTCGACACCCCGATCATCAACCAGCCGCAGGTGGGCATCCTGGGCACCGGAGCGATCGTCAAGCGTCCTGTGGTGGTGGCCGATGAGAACGGTGACGACTCGATCGCCATCCGCTCCATGATGTACCTGTCCCTGACGTACGACCACCGCCTGGTGGACGGCGCAGACGCAGGCCGCTTCCTGCAGACCCTGAAGGCCCGCCTTGAAGAAGGCGCCTTCGAGGCTGACCTGGGCCTGTAGCCCAGACCCGGAACGTACGAAGGCGGTGCACGCACCGGTGGGAAACCGCCGGAACGCGTGCGCCGCCGTCGCGGTTTAAGTACCCGGCCGCAACGGCCGGCGCGACACACGGGGCGGCACGGCCAGCCTTACTACATGGCGTAGAACGTCTGGCTAGACTGTTGCCATGATTATCGTCTACAACATCATGGTCTTCCTGCACATCGTCGGCGCCGCCATGATCGTCGGCATCTGGATCGGCAACATGAAGAAGCCCACCGTCCACCCCCGGCAGTTCGACGGCGCGGCGCTTCAGCTCATCACCGGCATCGTGATGATGGGGCTGATCCCGGCCCTGGACATGGACGCGAACTACTTCAAGCTGGGCATCAAGTTCGCGATCGCGCTGGCCGTAGGCGTCCTGGCCTTCATCGGACGCCGCAAGTACAAAAAGGGCGAGGACATCAGCAAGGGCCTCGCCCACAGCGTGGGCGGGCTGGCGCTCCTCAACGTGGCCATCGCCACCTTGTGGAACTGACTCCTTACCCAACACACCACGGCGGCGCGGCTCCCCTTGCCCGGGAGCGGCGCCGTCGCTGTTTGATCACCAAACCCCGGCGTTGGGGCGGTCACAATCCACTGAGAGCGGACAGCCCGTGCATGGGCGCCGCGGAGTCCCTAGGATGGGAACCGGCGGGACCCAGGCAGGAGCCGGTCCCGGTTCGTATCAATCTTTGAGGAGTGGACATGGCAGCAACGCGCAGCGCACACACAGTATGGAACGGCGACCTTTTTGCAGGATCGGGTCAGACCACGCTGGACAGCTCAGGACTGGGCACGTTCGACGTCACCTGGAAGGCACGCACCGAAGCTGCCGAAGGCAAGACCAGCCCGGAAGAGCTGATCGCCGCCGCCCACGCAAGCTGCTTCTCCATGGCGTTCAGCAACGAACTTTCAAAGGCCGGGTACACGCCGGACGAGGTCCGCACCAAGGCTGACGTGACCTTCGTTCCGGGCACCGGCATCACCGGCAGCCACCTGACCGTGTCCGCCACCGTCCCCGGCATCTCCGAAGAGGAGTTCCAGAAGATCGCCGGCGAGGCCAAGGTTGGCTGCCCTGTGTCCGGCGCGCTGGCCAGCATCGACATCACCCTGGACGCAACCCTGGAATCCTGATCCGGAGTCTGCAGCGTCCTGGCGCTGCAAACAGAAGGCCCTGCTCCCTGCCGGATAACCGGCGGAAGCAGGGCCTTCTGCATGCCCGCAGCCTCTTGTCGGCCGCAGGCGGGGCGTCAGTCGCCGTGCCGCCGCGCGGGCAGCGGAGCGGGCTTGAGCCGGCGGTAGCCTTCGCGGACGGGAGGGCGGTCCGTGGGCAGTTCCTGGACCATCTCCTTCAGTGCGCCGATCCCGTATTCCAGTTGGGGATCCTGGCCTGCGGCATAGGCGTGCGGCGGGTAGGCGACTTCGATGTCCGGGTCCACACCGTAGTTTTCGACGCTCCAGCCCACACCTCCGCCGAACCAGGTGGCGTACCGGGGTTGGGTCACGCCGGTGCCGTCCGCGAGTGAGTACCTGTTGTCGATTCCGACGACGCCGCCCCAGGTGCGCGTCCCGATCACGGGGCCGATGCCGCGGAGTTTCGACACCTGGGTGATGATGTCGCCGTCGGACCCGGCGAATTCGTCCGCGAGGACAATCACCGGCCCGCGCGGGGCGTGGTGCGGATAGGTGCGGGGCGCCTCGCCGCGGGGCATGCTCCAGCCGGTGACCTTGCGGCCGATCAGTTCCGCAACCAGCTGGGACGTGTGCCCGCCACGGTTGCGCCTGACGTCCACGATCAGCCCGTCCAGCGCCGTTTCGGTGTCGAGGTCCCGGTGCAGCTGGGCCCAGCCGTTGGCCATCATGTCCGGAATGTGCAGGTAGCCGAACGCACCGCCCGATGCTTCGCGCACCGTACGCCGGTTCGCGGCAACCCATTCCTGGTAGCGCAGGCGCTCCTCGTCCTTGACCGGGACCACGGCGATGCGCCGCTGGATCCCGGCGTCGGGGCCGTGGCCGGGACCGTTGCTGAGCGTGAGCTCCACGGCGCGGCCCGCCGCGCCCACCAGCTGCATGGCCGGGGTCACCGTTGCGGAGAGCGGGACTCCGTCGATTGCCAGCAGCAGGTCCCCCGCTTTGGCGCCGGCGCCGGGGCGGGTCAGCGGGGAGGTTGCCAGCGGATCCGAGGACTCGCCGGCCAGGATCCGCGTGATCTCCCATCCGGCGGCCGTGAAGGCAAGGTCGGCGCCCAGGCGCCCCTGGCCGTTGCTGCCGTTCTCCGTCACCGCGGCAGGCCGGACGTACGCGTGCGACGTGCCGAGCTCGCCGTGAAGTTCCCAGAGCAGGTCCACGAGGTCGTCATGGGAGCCGAGCCGGTCCACGAGGGGGCGGTAGCGCTTATGGACCGAGTCCCAGTCCTGGCCCGCCATGTCTTCGGCCCAGAAAAAGTCGCGCTGCAGCCGCCAGGCTTCGTCGAACGCCTGGCCCCAGACGCTGAGCGGGTCCATCATCACCCGGATGCGGCCAAGGTCCACCTTGACCAGCTGCCCGGACTCCTCGTCGGCCTTCGCGCCTGACGGGACCACACTGACCTTCTTGTCGCGGACCAGGACAACTTTCTTGCCGTCACCCGACAGCCGGTAGCTATCCACGGCGTCCACCAAGGTCACCGTTTTCCGGCGGGCAAGGTCGAACCGGACCAGGCTGGGCGGCGTGTCCTTGTCCTCCTGGCTGGCCTTGCCGTCGCCGATGACACCGGTGAGGGCCCAATCCAGCCAGAGGAGGGCGCCGTCCGTGGCCCGGAGCGAGGAGTAGTTGCCCTGCGGAACCGGCACGCCTATCACCCGGTGTGCCAGGCCTTCTGCATCAACCCGTACTTCCGGGACGCGGGCGGCGTCCGTGCCCTCGGGCTCAACGCCTGCGCCGTCCAGGTCAACGGCCGGGCCAAACGGGGACGGTGTATCGGCGGACAGGGCTACCAGGTAGGGCTTGATGGGGCTGGGGAACGACAGGTCGAAGGAGTGGCCGTCGTACACCGGGTCGAAGCTGCGGTTGGAGAGGAAGGCAAGGAACTTGCCGTCCGGCGTGAAGCCGGGCGATTTGTCGCAGAACCGGCCGTCAGTGACCTCAACCACCGCGGCTTCCTTGGCTCCGGCCTGGACCAGCCGGAGCCTGCTGCGCGAACCGAACGACGTGACGGGTTCAGACCAGGCCAGCCACCGTGAATCGGCTGACCAGCTCAATTCCGAGATGGTGCCCTCGCCGATGCTGGCCACGAGGGAGAGTTCACCGGTGGCGGTGTCCGCGACGTAAACGTCGCCGAAGGACGTACCGACTGCGAGCCACCGGCCATCGGGGCTCGCTTCCATGGAGCTGGCGCGGGCGGGCTTGGAGAAGGCGATGCGGGTGGGTGCCGTGCCCGTGGCGGCTTCCTCCGCCGTCCCGTCAGCAACGGGTGCGACGTCGGCCCGGGAGTCGTCGCCCACCGGCGCCGTGACAGGCGCGGCAGGGGCGGCCGTGCCGGCTGCCGGCACCGGCCGTGGCAGCGAAGCCGCGGCATCATCGGCAGGCGCGTCAGCAGGCACCGGTGCGGGTGCCGCGTCAGCTGCCGCGGCCAGGCCGGGCACGTGCGCGGCGATCTCCTTGATGTACAGCGCCTCGACGCCGTCGTGATCAGCGATGTAGGCGAGGCGTCCGCCGTCGAGCGGCCTGGGGAGCCGTGCGCGGACCCCGGGCGTGGCCTCAACCACGCGGGAAGGACCGTCCTTGTGGCGGATCCAGTGGATGGTGCCGTGGGCCTCGACGGCGCTGGCGGAGCCGGTCGCATCGGGAACCACCGCCCCGAGGTGCTTCTCGGTCTTCAGCAGGCCCGGGCGCCGGGACTGTGAGGCCGAGCCGAGGGAGATGTCCAGCCGCACGGCGTCCGAACGCAGGTCGTGGAGGACCCAGAGTTCGCCGGCGGACTCGAACACGATCCGCTGCCCGTCGGTGGCTGCATGCCGGACGTAGAAGTCCTCATGGTCGGTGTGCCGGCGCAGGTCGCCGCCGCCCGGCAGGACCGAGTACAGGTTCCCGAACCCTTCGTGGTCGGACAGGAAGGCAATCCGCCCGTCCACCCACATGGGATCCGTGAGGTTGCCGTCCAGCTCGGGGACAAGGCGTTCGAACTCGCCGTTGCCGTCAGAATCGATCCAAAGCTTTCCTGCGGTACCGCCGCGGTAGCGCTTCCACCAGGCCGGCTCGCGGGACAGGACGCTGGCAAGGACTACGGGCCGTTCGTCGCCGACTTCAGGCCCGAAGGCCACTGATTCCACCGGGCCGAACGGCAGCTCCTCGGCCCAGCCGCCGTCGACCGGAACGCTGTAGGCGTACGTGTGCCGGCTCTCGGCCTGGCGGAAGGCGCTGGTGACCAGTGCTGCGCCGCCGGCGGTAAATCCCTTCACCCGGGTGCTGGCGTGGCCGAAGTAGGTCAGCTGGCGGTAGCCGCCGCCGTCCACTTCCGCTGTCACCACCTCGGGCGCTGTCCCCTGGACGACGGTCCAGACCAGCCGCTTGCCGTCCGGCGTGAAGCGGGGGTTGCGGGCTGGGAGCTGGAGGGAGGAGACACGCCATGCCCGTCCTCCGCCAAGGGGCGCGATCCAGACGTCGTCCTCGGCCACGAAGGTGACCAGATCGCCGTGCACATGCGGGAATCGGAAGTAGCTCGAAGAGGTCATCAGTCGATCATAGTCAACTCACCGGGCCCCCTGGCGGAGGTGCCGCGGGATGCCGGGCATGGTGAGATGGATCATGCGCATCGTCATTGCCGGGGCCTCCGGGCTCATTGGAACCCACCTGTCCACCGTCCTGCGGCATGCCGGCCATGAGGTGGTCACCCTGGTCCGGCGCGCACCCTCTTCGACGGCGGAAATCGGCTGGGATCCGTCGGCCCGCCGCCTCGACCCGGCCTCCCTGGCCGGTGCCGGCGCCGTGATCAACCTCTCCGGAGCGGGCATCGGTGACCGGCCGTGGACCCGCCGCCGGATTGAGGAACTGTTCAGGTCCCGCCTGGACGCCACCGGAACGCTGACGCAGGCGATGCAGCAGCTTGATGTCCCGCCGCCCGCCTTCATCAGCCAGTCCGCGTCCGGATACTACGGCGATGCCGGAAGCACGGTGCTCAACGAGGGCACAAAAGCCGGAACCGGCGTCCTCTCACGGCTGTGCGTCGAATGGGAGGCAGCCGCGCATGCTGCTCCGCCGGGCGTGCGGGTGGTGACGCCACGCACCGGCGTAGTGTTCAGCCGCTCGGGCGGCGCACTGGGCAGGCTGCTTCCCCTGCTCCGCTGCGGAATCGGCGGTCCGCTGGGCCACGGCAGGCAGTACTGGCCCTGGGTGACACTGCCCGATGTCTCCGCGGCTTTCCAGTTCCTGATCGACTCACAGCACACAGGGCCGGTCAATGTCTGCGCCCCCGAAAGCGCGGACGTTAATTCCCTGATCTCAGCACTGGCTGCCGCCCTGCACCGTCCGGCCATCCTTCGTGTGCCGGCCCCGGTCCTGCGGCTCGTTTTGGGAAAACTTGCCGATGAGTTGCTGTTGCCAAGCCAGCGCATGGACCCGGAAATCCTGTCCGGTGCCGGGTTCGGCTGGGAGCACGCCTCTTTGGCGCGTGCGGCCGCGTGGATAGCGTCCTGACCTCTCCTGCAGGTCACTCCGGACCGGGATCTTGGACTTGGGCACCGCCCGCACTGGATGCCCGGTCACGGCCCCGGCAGAATCTCGGACAGACGCCATTGACCATCCACCTGCACCAGAACCAGCCGGAGCTGCTGGGGCGGGGCGGCGAGACCCGTGGCCACCAGCCCTCCTGAGCGGTCGACTTCCTCATAGGCTGACGCCGCCGAGGTGACAGCAACCACCGCCCGGCTTTCGTTGCTGTCAGGATGGACGCGCACGTCCGACAGGAGGCTCGTGAAGCCAGCCAGGACATGGCCCGATTCACGGAGCGGGCCGGCGATGCGCCCGTCCGCGGCCGACGCCGTCGAGCCTTGCACTGTGACCTGGTCCAGCAGGTCCAGCCGCCCCGAACTGAAGGCAAGCGACCGCAGCGAGGCAAGGCCCTGGACCGCTTCGCCCGGGTCCGCCGAGCCCAGCTGCGCCGTCACGGTGTCCGGGATCCCGACGTCGGCCTGCCCCTCGCTCCGGCTCTCCAGGGTCCGGTTCTCCTGGGTCCGGCTGTCCCCGCTCTGACTGTCCCCGCTGCCCGCCAGCACATGGTCCGGACCAGCCGGCGCCGTACCGCCCATGGCAGCGAACCACCACGCGGCCGCCAGGACCACAAGCGACACCGTTGCGGAAAGGACCCGCGACCCGTTCACGGGCCGACGTCGGGCTGGCCCGACATGCCGGCCGCCCGGCCGTGCCGGTTCTGGGCCTGCGGCGTTTCCACCGGCAGTGTTTCCGCCGGCTATTCTCCGGTCTGTGCTGATGTGGGGTGCGGTGCCTGGGCCTGCGCCACTGATCCGCGGCGGGCTTTCCGCTCCGCCATCGCCGGGAAACGGCAGCACCTGCCTTGCGCCGATGACACCGGACCAGCGGGAGGTGGACATCCGCCGCCGCCAGGCATGAAGTGACTCCCGGACCCCGGAGCCTGAACGCTCGGGGAGCGGACGGCGCGTCAGGAGTTCCGGCAGCACGCTGGGGTGCACGGATCCGGCCAGGTCAACAGGGAGCGGGGCGGCACTGCGGTAGACCGCGGCGGCCAGCTCAACGGCAGTGGGCCTGAGCCGCCGGTCTTCGTTGAGGCCTGCCTCAAGGGCCGCGGCCAGTTCCACCGGAACGCCCGGAAGGATCAGCGGCAGCGGCGGCCGGTCCGACGTCCGGCCGGGGATATCCCCGGTGAGGCAGTACCAGCCCAGCGCGGCAACGGAGTAGACGTCGCGCTCGGGCTGCAGGCCTGCCCGGACCGCATCCACCGGCGCCGGATCCATGAATCCCCGGGTACCGTGGCCCGGCACGGCAGCAGCGTCCCCCACCATCCGGGCAATGCCGACGTCGGCCAGCAACGGTTTGCCGTGGCTGGTGAACAGCACATTGCCCGGCGACACATCCGAGTGGGTATAGCCGTTGGAATGCAGATAGCCCAGCACCTGCGCAATCGGCGTCAGTACCGTCACCGTCTCGCCGATGCTGAGCTTTCCACGGCTGGCCACCAACTGGGCCAGAGAGCCGCCCGGCGCATAATCCACCAGCAGGCCGAGTCCGTCGCGGGAGTCCACCACAACGCGGAGCACGTCGTGGGCCTTCACAAGGTGCTGGTGGTCAAGCGCGGACAGGATCCGGATTTCCCGCCGGACGCCACTTTCGACGGCGGCGTACGGCGCGGTGTCCGGCGCCGAACCCGGCGGGGCCCCGGGGACAAAACACTTCAGGGCAAAGTCCGTGCCCGTGCGCTCGTCGGTCACAAGCCAGACGGTGGAGCTCCCGCCCCGGCCCAGCTCACGTCCCACGGAATAGCCGGGCACCTCCGGAACTGCAGAATCAGCCATGCCTTATGTCTAGCGGAAACCGGCCGGCGCCGCAGAAGTTATCCACAGGCGGCAGCGGAGCGGGCCACCACCGGCGCTCTGCGGCGGTGAGAGCTTGGACACTAAATCGGGAGCAGCGCCGGCCGGGGTCTAAGCTGGATGCCATGACTCTTGAGTTTTCCACGCTGGGTCTTGCACCGGATTTCGTTGATTACAGGTTGGGCTGGGACCGCCAGCGCGAACTCCATGACAAAGTCGTCGCTGCCGAGGCGCCCAGCACAGTCCTCATCCTTGAACACGCCGCTGTCTACACAGCCGGCAAACTCACCGAAGAACACGAGCGCCCGATGGACGGCACACCCGTCGTGGCCGTGGACCGCGGCGGCAAGCTCACCTGGCACGGCCCGGGCCAGCTGATCGCCTATCCGATCCTCAAGCTGAAGAACAGGTCCGGCATCCGCGACTATGTGGAACGACTCGAAGCCGTCATGATCGCCGTCATTGGTGACTACGGTATCAACGCTGAGCGCATCAAGGGACGCGCCGGGGTGTGGATCAAGGCTGACAGCAAGGGCCCGGACCGGAAGATCGCCGCCATCGGCATCCGCGTCCTGGACGGGGTCACAATGCACGGGATCGCCATCAACTGCAACAATGATCTGGCACCCTATGCCCAGATCATTGCCTGCGGCATCACCGACGCAGGCGTCACCACGATGTCCATCGAAGCCGGCAAAAACATCGCCCCCGGCGATATCGCGGACCGGCTCGCGGAAGAATTCCGCAAGCACGAAGAAGCACTCGTATCAAGCCCCGAAGGAGCTCTACTGTGACACTGGCACCAGAAGGCCGGAAGATGCTGCGCATTGAGCAGCGAAATGCGGCCACTCCGGTGGAGCGCAAGCCGGATTGGATCAAGGCCAAGGTCCAGATGGGCCCGGAATTCGTCCAGCTGAAGAACCTGGTCAAAAAGGAAGGCCTCCACACTGTGTGTGAAGAGGCGGGCTGCCCCAACATTTTCGAATGCTGGGAAGACAAGGAAGCCACCTTCCTGATCGGCGGTTCAGAGTGCACGCGCCGCTGCGACTTCTGCCAGATCGACACCGGCAAGCCCTCCCCCGTGGACATGTTCGAACCCACCAAGGTGGCCCGCTCCGTCCAGGCAATGCAGCTGCGCTACGCCACAGTCACGGGTGTGGCCCGCGACGACCTCGCCGACGAGGGTGTCTGGCTCTATGCCGAGACGGTCCGCAAGATCCACGAGCTCAACCCGGGTACCGGCGTCGAGCTTTTGATCCCTGACTTCTCCGGCAAACCGGAGCACATCGAGGCGATCTGCGATTCCAAGCCTGAGGTCTTCGCGCACAACGTCGAAACCGTGCCCCGCATCTTCAAGCGGATCCGCCCGGCCTTCCGGTACGACCGGTCGCTGGACGTCATCACCCAGGGCCGGAACCTGGGCATGGTCACCAAGTCCAACCTGATCCTGGGCATGGGCGAAACCCGCGAGGAAATCTCCGAGGCCCTCCGTGACCTGCACGAGGCCGGCTGTGACCTGATCACCATCACCCAGTACCTGCGCCCGTCCGAGCGCCACCTCCCGGTGGACCGCTGGGTCAAGCCGCAGGAATTCGTGGACCTCCAGCAGGAAGCAGACGAAATCGGCTTCCTCGGTGTGATGTCCGGCCCGCTGGTCCGCTCCTCCTACCGCGCCGGCCGCCTGTGGGCCACCGCGATGCGCAAGAAAGGCTGGGAAATCCCCGCCGAGCTCGCGCACATCGAGTCCTCCGGCAGCACCCGCCAGGAAGCCAGCTCACTGCTCGCGGCGCATTCCTGACCACACAGCTGCAGTGCCTGAGGGCCGGCACCGGATGTTATCCGGCGTCCGGCCCTCAGGCATAAATCACGTAGAATTAAGGCACTATGGCGAAATCCCCTGATTCCAGCAACTCCACTCCGGCGGCCTCAGACGCCCCGAAGCGTGGCCTCTTCTCGCGCAAGCCAAAAGAAGCGAAGGTCAAGAAGCCCAGCCGGCTCAAGCAGATCGGCGAAGTCTTCACCATGACCCGCCGCCACGATCCCATGGTCCCGTGGCTGATGCTGCTGGTGTTCCTGGGCGTGGTGGCCGTCAGCTTCCTGGTGGGCTTCTGGCTGGACAACTGGATCACCGGCCTGATCATCGGCATTCCGCTGGGCCTCCTCGGGGCAACCCTCATCCTGTCCCGGCGCGCAGAACGGGCAGCCTTCGCCCAGATCGAAAACCAGCCGGGCGCCTCCGGCGCCGCTTTGGGCACGCTCAAGCGCGGCTGGATCACCGAGGACCATCCCGTCGCGGTGAACCCCCGCACGCAGGACGCGGTATTCCGCGCCATCGGCCGTCCGGGCGTTGTCCTGGTCAGCGAGGGCCCCAGCCACCGGGTCAAGCCGCTGGTCGACGCCGAGCGGAAGCGCCTCGCGCGGATCCTGCCGAACGTCACGGTCCACGTGATCGAGAGCGGCCGCGGCGAGGGCCAGGTCCCCATCAGCCAGGTGGCCAAGAACATGGGCAAGCTGAAAAAGGAACTTACCAAGCTTGAGGTCAATGCCGTTTCCAAGCGGATTTCCTCGCTCGGCAAGGGCCTCCCCATCCCCAAGGGCATCGACCCCTACAAAGCGCGTCCCAACCGCGGACGCTAGGACACGTGGAGCCGTCCCGGTTCCGGCCCAGGCCGGCACCGGGACGGTTTTCTTTTGGGCGCCTGGCCGCCACCAACCCACAGAGATTGGAAATCAATGAACATGCCGCTGAAAACCGTCGTCATCCGCGCTTTCCGGATCCTTGCGGTCGCCGAGGCCTTCAGTTGGGCGGCACTGCTGACCGGCATGTATTTCAAGTGGATCGCCAGGACCACCGAATTGGGTGTGGAAATCGCCGGACCCATCCACGGCGCGCTCTTCGTCGGCTACGGACTTGCCGCACTCGCACTGTGGCGGATCCAGCGCTGGCCGTTCACTGTGGCCCTCTTTGCCGGCGGATCAGCTATCTTCCCGTTCGCCACCATCGCCTTTGAGCGCTGGGCCGGAAAGCGCGGCTACCTCACCGAGGGCGCCCGCCCACGCACCGAGGCCAGGGAAACGGCGGGGGTCTAGGGGGCGTCTGAAGTTCCCGGCCAACCCGGCAGCTATCGCCGGATCAGGACCGTGTTCATCGCCTTGTCGTGAAGGCCGCGGTGGTCCGGATCGAAGATGACGGCCGGAATCACCAGGCACAGGAGCAGCGCGCGCACCACAGCCGCCAGCGGACCTGCCGCGCCACCGCCCAGGCGCACCACGTGGATTCCCACGAGCCGGTGGCCGATGCTGTAGCCCAGGGTGCCCACCAGCAGGATCTGCTCTGCCGCAAACACGGCCAGGTTGGCCCAGGAATCGCCGCCGAAGGCCAGGTTGCTGATCAGCAGGGCAATCCCCCAGTCCACCATGATCGCCACAATGCGCCGCCCTGCACGTGCAATGGAGCCGGGACCGGACTCGGGCAACCCAAGCCGCTCGCCCGGGTATTTGGAAATACCCGAGGTATCCGGTCCGCTGAGCCAGGAGCCAATATCTTTGCGATCTACCACCGTCCAAGCTTACCGACTCACCAACGTTCATACTGTGGAACCCGTTAGACCACAGTATGGACACGGGATAGCGTTGCCATATCAGGGCATTCTGTAACCTGCCCGAAACAATGTGGACATGGACGGGAAATGCCTTGTCCATAGGCTGGGTGCAGTTTCAAGCAATTCCACTGAGCAGGGAAACTGCGTTTCCCTGCCTTTCGGATTGCGCTGGATCAGATGGCTTGCAGCCAGATATTACATATGCGTTAGGAGCATAGATGTTCAAGAATGCGGACGAAGTCCTCAAGTTCATCAAGGACGAAGATATTAAATTCGTCGATATCCGCTTCACCGACCTCCCGGGCGTCCAGCAGCACTTCAATGTGCCGGCCAAGAGCGTTGACGCAGACTTCTTCGTCAACGGCCAGCTCTTCGACGGATCTTCCATCCGCGGCTTCCAGGGCATCGCCGAGTCTGACATGCAGCTGATCCCGGACGTCACCACCGCATTCCTGGACACCTTCCGCATGGAAAAGACGCTGGCGCTGAACTTCTCCATCGTGAACCCGCGCACCGGAGACCCGTACCACCGCGACCCCCGTGGCGTTGCTGAGAAGGCTGAAGCCTACCTCGCATCCACCGGCATCGCCGACACCGCGTTCTTCGCTCCCGAAGCTGAATTCTTCGTGTTCGACAACGTCCAGTACGAGTCCTCACCGCAGGGCAGCTTCTACAAGATCGACTCTGAAGAAGCTCACTGGAACACCGGCCGCCAGGAAGAAGGCGGAAACCTGGGCTACAAGACCCCCGTCAAGGGCGGTTACTTCCCGGTCTCCCCCACCGACAAGCAGGCCGACCTGCGCGACGCCATGTGTGTTGCCCTGGACGAGGCCGGCCTTGAGGTTGAGCGCAGCCACCACGAAGTCGGCTCCGCCGGCCAGGCTGAAATCAACTACAAGTTCACCACCCTGACCCACGCCGCTGATGACCTGCAGAAGTTCAAGTACGTCATCAAGAACACGGCTGACGCCTGGGGCAAGTCCGTGACCTTCATGCCGAAGCCGGTCTTCGGTGACAACGGCTCGGGCATGCACTGCCACCAGTCGCTGTGGACCAACGGCGAGCCGCTGTTCTACGACGAGAAGGGCTACGCCGGCCTGTCCGACACCGCCCGCTGGTACATCGGCGGCCTGCTGAAGCACTCCTCCGCGGTGCTGGCATTCACCAACCCGACGGTCAACTCCTACCGCCGCCTGGTCAAGGGCTTCGAAGCCCCCGTGAACATGGTTTACTCGCAGGGCAACCGCTCTGCCGGTATCCGCATCCCGATCACGGGCTCCAACCCCAAGGCCAAGCGCATCGAGTTCCGCGCACCGGACCCCTCCTCCAACCCGTACCTGGCATTCGCTGCCCAGCTGATGGCCGGCATTGACGGCATCCGCAACCGCATCGAACCCCCGGCTCCCATCGACAAGGACCTCTACGAGCTCCCCGCCGAGGAAGCCAAGGACATCCCCAAGGCTCCGGGCACGCTCGAGGAGGCCCTGACGGCACTGGCCGAGGACAACGAGTTCCTCCAGGCCGGCGGCGTCTTCACCCAGGACCTGATCGACACCTGGATCGAGTACAAGTACGAGAACGAAATCAAGCCGCTCTCGCTGCGCCCGAACCCGTACGAGTTCGAGCTCTACTACGGCGTCTAGCCAGATCACGCGGCTGGAGCGGCTTTAGTCCACGCACAGTCCGCAAGTAATCGCGTTACAGCAAAGGCCGGTCCCAGGGCTTGGATTCTAGGGGTCGTTGCAACACCTGTTGGTTAGGTGGTTAGTAGTAAATCACGTAAACGCTCGGCTGGAGTTTTCCAGCCGAGCGTTTTGCGTGGGCGTCCGTTGAGTTCCTGCGCGACGTG
>NZ_SIHX01000007.1 GCF_004320525.1 Arthrobacter sp. S39 | reverse complement strand
TGTGTGAGAGGCCCCCAGCCAGACCACTGGGTTGATAGGCCGGATGTGGAAGCGAGGACTAACGACTCGTGAAGCTGACCGGTACTAATAGGCCGATAACTTACACCACACACCAATGCGTGAACGGCATTCAAAAGACGTTCACACCAATGCATTGGTAAAAAGAAACAAGACTGCTTGCGTCCACTATGTGGTTCCCAAACAACAAACCCGACACCACGGGCACGTTGCACAGGAACCAACAACTGAATAACAACACCACACCTGCCATCACCGGCAGGAGCATGTTGTAACCACAGATTTCCCACACACACCACTGGTGCGTGACGGGTAGAAGGGTTACGGCGGTCATAGCGTGGGGGAAACGCCCGGTCCCATTCCGAACCCGGAAGCTAAGACCCACAGCGCCGATGGTACTGCACCCGGGAGGGTGTGGGAGAGTAGGTCACCGCCGGAACATCATTAAGGTCGAGAGCCTCCAGACACAGTCTGGAGGCTCTCCCACTTTAACCACCCGCCCCCGCTGAACCCCCACGGTGAGGGAGCATCCACCCGAAACCCCCCCCAACAACCGCGAGAGGGTTGCTGGAAAAGCCGCATCAACTGCGAGAGCTTCCTGGGTGGGAAAATCGCCACGGCTGCCCCGCGGGTAAAGTTGCTGTCCATGGATAACCTCTTCAGCCACGCAAGTGGCCCCACCCAGGATCCTGCGGACACTCCGGACGCCCTGGACCCTTATATCCTCACGGTGATCGTTCCCGGCCACGTGGCCCAGGCCTTTGCCGGGTTCACGGACCACACGCACCTCTGGTGGCCGCTGGAGTCCCACGGCGTCTACGGAGCCGGGTCCTACGTGGAATTTGAAGAAAACCTGATCCTGGAAACCGCTGACGATGGCCGGACGTCGATCTGGGGGACCATCGACGACTGGCAGCCGCCCCTGTCGTTCCATGCGACCTGGCACCCCGGAACCACGGCGTTGTGGTCCACGGAACTGCGTGTGGCCTTCAGGGCCGTCGCTGAGGGCACTGAGGTCCGGCTGGTGCATGACGGCTGGGAGGGTGCCGAAGACCCGGCGCGTGCCCGGGCAGAGTACGCCGCTCGTTGGCCAATAGTGCTGGAACGGTACGTGCGCTTTATGGGCGGCACTCCGGTGGATACGACGGCGGAACAAGCTTAAGCAGGCGGTACGGCCGTACTTGTGCGAATAACCAGCTCCGTCGGGTACTCCCGGTCAGTTGCCCCGCGAGGAGTTGCGGCACCATCATTACCGGCGGCAGCGCCGGCGTCGAGTGTTTCCAGCAGGAGCCGGGCTGCGAGGGCCCCCTGGCCGCGGGCATCCTGGTTAATGGTGGTCAGCCCAAAGACCTCGCCGAGCTCGTGGCCGTCCATGCCGATAACGGACAGGTCGTGCGGAACCCTGAGGCCAAAGTCGCGGGCGGCGAGAATGGTGCCGATGGCCATTTCGTCCGACGCCGCGAAGACAGCCGTGGGCCGTTCGGTCCCCATGCCGAGGAGCCGGCGCGCACTTGCATACGCGCCTTGGATGGTGAAATCGGCTGAGATCTGCCATTCAGGGCGGACGGGCAAACCCGCGTCCTTCATCGCGGCCTCAAAACCGGCCTGGCGGATTCCGGGAAGCTTGAAGTCCTGGTTCAGTGCGGGATCACCGGTCAAGTGGGCTATGCGCGTGTGGCCCAGCTGGATCAGATGGTTGGTTGCCATCCGCGACAGTCCGGAATCATTGATCCGGATCGTCGATGCGCCGGCCAGCGCCCCGCCGATGCCCACGATGGGACGGTGGATGGCCAGGAGCTGCTGGATCTCGTCGTCCGTAAGTACTAAGGCAACGGCGATCACAGCATCGAGCCGTTTGCGCAGCAGGAAGTCGTTCAGGACGCTCTCGCGCCGCACCGCCTGGTCCCCCACGTTGTACAGGGTGAGGTCGTAGCCGGCATCCAGCAGCGTGGCTGAGACACCCTCCAGGACTGATGAAAAGTACCAGCGGTGCACGGACGGCAGCACGAGGCCAACGTTGTGGTTCCGCCCAGATGCCAGGCTTGAGGCATGGTAGGACGGCACAAAGCCAAGCTCCGCGGCGGCCGTTTTGGCCAGCTTGCGGCTCTTCGCCGAAACGTTGGCCTTCCCGCTGAGTGCCCGCGATACCGTGGCAATGGAGAGGCCGGCCCGGTCGGCAACGTCTTTGATGCCTGCCATGTGGTCTACTCCGTGTCGCCGCGCACCAATTGCAGCCAGACGGTTTCGCCGGAGGCGAGGAAGTGGCCGGACTCCGGATCCGCGCTGCGGAGGAGCACGTCGCCCGCGGGCATTTCCAGTGGCTCGTGGTTGAGGTTCATAAGCACCAGCGTAGTGCCGTTCACGAAACCAAGGGAGGAGCCCGTGCACCATTCCTCGGCCCATGCGAGGGAGCCGCGGCCCAAGCCCAGTTCCCGCCGCGCAGCCAGTGTGCGGCGGTACAGGTTCAGGTGCGACGACGGCGTGGCGGCCTGGACGTCGCGCGCCAGTTCCTTGAAGGAAGCCGGCAGGGGAAGCCACGGCTGCTGTCCGGAGCCGAAGCCCAGGTGCGGTTCCGCGGCACTCCAGGGCAGCGGCACACGGCACCCGTCGCGGCCCAGGCGTTCCCCGCCGGTCCTTGCGAACGTGGGATCTTGGCGCATGCCTTCCGGGATGTCGATGCCGTCCGGAAGCCCGAGCTCTTCGCCCTGGTACAGGTATGCAGCGCCGGGGAGGCCGAGCATAAAGAGGGAGGCTGCGGCCGCACGGCGCCGGCCCAGCTCCGTGTCCGGCTGCTGGTCCGCGGGGCCGATGCCGTCGCCGTCGCGGGGGCCGGAGCCGTTGTAACCGAAACGGCTGGCGTGCCGCACGACGTCGTGGTTGGACAGCACCCAGGTGCTGGGCGCACCAACGGCATCGAGCACTGTCAGGGAGTCCGTGATGACCGACCGCAGCCGGTACACGTCCAGGCCGGCGTGCAGGTACGGGAAGTTGAAGGCCTGGTGCATCTCGTCGGGCCTGACCCAGTGCGCCAGGCGGGGGAGGTCGACGCTGGCTTCGGCGCACAGGATCCTGTCCGGGCCGTATTCGTCCAGGATCAGGCGCCAGGCGCGGTAGATGTCGTGGATGGCCGGCTGGCCGAACATGGGGGCCTCGTGGCCCGGGAAGCCGTCCGAACTGCCACCGTCGGCCCGGCCGCCCCAAGCCGGAAGCCCCGGAGCCTTGACCAGTGCGTGGGCCACGTCCACGCGGAAACCGGACACGCCGCGGTCAAGCCAGAAGCGGAGAACGCGCTCAAACTCGGCATGCACGGCAGGGTTGTCCCAGTTGAAATCCGGCTGGGACGAATCGAAGAGGTGCAGGTACCACTGGTCCGGCTGGCCGTCGGGCCCGATGACACGCGTCCAGGCAGGTCCGCCAAAGTGGGACTGCCAGTTGTTGGGCGGCTCGTGCCCCTCGGGGCCGCTGCCGTCGCGGAAGATAAACATGTCCCGCTCGGGGCTTCCGGCGGGTGCGGCCAGGGCAGCCTGGAACGCGGCGTGCTGGTCCGAGCAATGGTTGGGGACCAGGTCCACGATGACCCGCAGGCCCAGGCGGTTGGCTTCGGCCATCATGATGTCGAAATCGCCCAGGGTTCCGAAGATCGGGTCCACGTCGCAGTAGTCGCTGACGTCGTAGCCGGCGTCGCGCTGCGGAGACCGGTAAAAAGGGGACAGCCAGACTGCGTCCACATCCAGGTCTGCAAGGTGCGGCAGTCCTTCGGTGATGCCGGCGATGTCCCCGATGCCGTCGCCGTTAAGGTCGCGGAATGACCGCGGGTACACCTGGTAGATGACGGCAGAGCGCCACCAGCCCGGAGCCTTATCGGCGTCGTGGATCAGGGTCAGCGGTCCAGCCAGCGCTGCTGTGGCGGAGATCACGGAATCAACAGACATGGGAATTACCCTAGACGAGCAGGCAAAGAAATGAAAACGCTTCCAGCCGAGTTCGGGCGGCCATTGTCCCCGCCTTCTGGGCGACCTGGGCCTGACCTGTGGAAACGCTTGCAGTCATCGTCGAAGTGGGATTATGACGCGGGCGCGTCATCCAGCCGGCCCTAGACTGGAAGGACATGTGCGACGACGGGACTGGAGGCTGCGTGGGCAGCATAGTTGAGGAGCTGGAGACTGCGCTCGGGCCGGGCAGGGTCAGTACGGAGGAGTCCACGCTCGCCCGGTACGCAGTGGACCAGGCACCCGTGCTGGACTTCCAGCTGCCGCTGGCGGTGGTTTTCGCTGAATCAGTGGCGGACGTCCAGGCCGCGGTGAGGTGTTGTGCCGGCCGGGGCATATCGATAGTTGCCCGCGGCGCCGGGACCGGCGTCTCTGGCGGCGCCCACGCCAGCAGGAATTCCGTGGTCCTGTCCCTGGAACGGATGGACCGCATCCTGGACCTTAATCCCGACGACGAGACCGCCGTCGTCGAACCCGGCGTGGTGAACGCCGTCCTGAACGAGGCGGCGGCCGCCCACGGGCTGATGTACGCGCCGGATCCGGCGAGCTTCCGCACATCCACGATCGGCGGAAACGTCGCCACGAATGCCGGCGGCCTGCGCTGCGCGAAGTACGGGGTCACGCGGGATTCGGTCCTCGCGCTGGACGTGGTGCTCGCGGACGGGTCCCTCATCCACACCGGACACCAGACGTTCAAGGGCGTGGCCGGCTACGACCTTACCGGGCTTATTGTGGGTTCCGAGGGCACCCTGGGAATTGTGGTGGGCGTCACGGTGCGGCTGAAGTACCTGCCCCGCGACGTGCACACCATCGCCGCGTTCTACCCCGACTTCAGGCAGGCCGCCGCCGGAGTCCTGGCCGTTGGCAGGGCCCGCGTCCAGCCGGCCATTATGGAATTGCTCGACGGCGGCACGCTGGCCCAGCTGGACAGCATCCACGGATCGGATCTCACCACGCGCGGACGCGCCCTGCTGCTCATCCAGACCGATGGCTTCGGCGTTGCCGCGGAGGCCGACGTCGTCCGGGCCGTGCTGGCGGACGGCGGGGCGTTGGTCACCACCGAATCCACCGCCGAGGCCGAGCAGTTGGTGGAGCTGCGCCGCAACAGCCGCGGTGTGGAGGTCGACGACGAATACCGGGTGGGTGAGGACGTCGCCGTGCCCCGCTCCCGCCTGGTGGACTACGTGGCCGCGCTGGAGGCCATCGCCGCTGCCCACGAGGTCAGCCTCAAGGTGGTGGCCCACGCCGGGGACGGCAACCTGCACCCGACGTTCTGGGTGGACCGGCTGGACGATGCCGTGGATGAGGGCGCCATGCAGCGCCTGAACCTCGCACTGGACGCGTCGATTGACGCCGCGCTGGAAATGGGCGGCACCATCACCGGCGAACATGGCATCGGGCAGTACAAACTTCGCTGGCTCGGACTGGAGCAGCCGGAACCGGTCAGAGAGCTGCAGCGCCGGATCAAAGCGCTCTTTGACCCGGCCGGCATCCTGAACCCGGGGAAAGCCATCTAGGCCTGCGCCCATCCCGGCTGATTTAACACAGCCGTGCTGCGACCGGCGGGCGGCTCCACGGGACCTCGTCAGTCGTCGACGTCCGGGTATTCGTCGATGTCTTCGTCGGCGCCGTACCTGGACTCCTCTGTTTCCACTTCGAGGATCTTCAGCATTTCCGTGTCCGGGTTCAGCATGATGGCTGCCTCGTCCCGGCGGTGCCGCAGGATGGAGTCGATGTAGGACTGCACTGCTTCCGCCAGCGGGATGTGCCGTTCCTGCTTCTCGGACATGTACCAGCGGTGTTCGAGCACCTCGTGGACGGCTTCGGCGGGTTCGAGCTTGCGGGACAGGTCCCGCGGGATGGAGCGGACGATCGGTTCGAAGACCTGGCTGACCCAGAGGTGGGCACTGTATTCCTCGTCCATCTTCGGGTTGTTGTCCGCCCGGAAGGAGTCCATGTCGTTGAGCAGTCGGCGTGCCTGGTTCTCCTGGGCGTCCAGCCCGGTCAGGCGCAGCAGCCGGCGCATGTGGTGGCCGGCGTCCACGACCTTGGGCTGGAGCTGGATGGTGGAACCGTTCTGCGTGGTTTTGATGGCGTATTCCTCGACGTCGAAACCCAGCTCGTTGAGGCGGCGGATGCGGGCGCCCACGCGCCACCGTTCGCCGAGTTCGAAGGATTCCTTCTCCGTCAGCTCGGTCCAGAGGCGGCGGTAGCTGTCCATGATGAGTTCGCTGGTGGCAACGGGGTCCACCTTCTCCTCGATCAGGCCGCCGTCCAGCAGGTCCATCAGCTCGCCGGCGATGTTGACCCGGGCTATTTCGAGGTCGTATTCGCGTTGCCCCGTGGACAGGTCCGGATACAGTTCGCCGGTCTCTGCATCCACCAGGTACGCCGCGAAGGCCCCGGCATCGCGTCGGAACAGGGTGTTGGAGAGCGAGACGTCGCCCCAGTAGAAGCCGATCAGGTGCAGGCGCACCATCAGGAGTGCCTGGGCATCGATGAGACGGGTGAGCGTGTCCTTGCGCAGCATCTGGGAGAACAAGGCGCGGTAGGGCATGGAGAACTTCAGGTGGCGGGTGACCAGAACGGGGTTCAGGGGCCGGCCGTCCAGCGTGGTCCGGCCGGTGATCACGGCTACGGGCTCGACGCAGGGGACGTCCAGCCGGGCGAGCTTGCGGAGCATGTGGTACTCGTGGCGGGCCACGTGCTCGGAGGTTTCCTTGATGGCGATGACGGAGCCGCCCAGGTGGGCAAAGCGCACGATGTGCCGGGAGATGCCGCGGGGGAGTGCTGCGAGGTTCTCGGCGGGCCAGTCCTCGAGCGCGATGTGCCAGGGGAGGTCCAGGAGCTCCGGATCGGCGGCGGCCGCCGTGATGTTCAGCGAGCTGGAGACCGCGGAGAGCTTGCTGTCATTGGCGCTGGCCGCCTCAAACCGGGGCAGTTTGCCGATCTGCGCGTAGTCGGTGGGTTCGTCGTGCCACTGGGCGCTGTTTTCCTCGGTCATGGGTCAATTCTTCCGTACATAGGGGCGGCTGGCCTAAACATCGTGGGTTAACGCCGACGGCGGCCCGTCCAGGAAGGAGGGCCGCCGTCGGTTTAGATCTCGACAGGCTCGATCACCTGTTTGATGTTAGTCGCCCAGGCGCAGACCGGTCTTGGTGTCGAACAGGTGCACGTGGCCCGACTGCGGACGGACGTGGATGGACTCGCCCTTCATCGGGGGGCGGCGGCCGTCGACGCGGGCCACGATGTCGTGGCTCTTGCCGTCCAGGAGGGTGTGGCCGTAGACGTAGGCGTCAGCGCCGAGCTCTTCGACGACGTCGACCTCAACCTGGAGGCCTTCGCCTGCGGCAACCTGCTCGAGGTCCTCGGGACGGCTGCCCAGGGTGACGGTGCTGCCGTGTGCTTCTTCGAGGACGTTGCGCGGCACGGGGTAAACCGTTCCGCCGAACTGGACGCCGCCGTCGACGACGGGCAGTTCCAGCAGGTTCATGGCGGGGGAGCCGATGAAGCCGGCAACGAAGACGTTCTTGGGCTTGTCGTAGAGGTTGCGCGGGGTGTCAACCTGCATGAGCAGGCCGTCCTTCAGCACAGCCACGCGGTCACCCATGGTCATGGCCTCGACCTGGTCGTGGGTCACGTAGACGGTGGTGACGCCCAGGCGGCGGGTCAGGGATGCGATCTGCGTACGGGTCTGGACACGGAGCTTGGCGTCCAGGTTGGAAAGCGGCTCATCCATGAGGAAGACCTGCGGGTTACGCACGATGGCGCGGCCCATGGCGACACGCTGGCGCTGGCCGCCGGAGAGTGCCTTCGGCTTGCGGTCCAGGTACGGCTCGAGGTCAAGAAGCTTGGCTGCTTCGCGGACACGCTCGGCGCGCTCTTCCTTGCTGACGCCGGCGATCTTCAGTGCGAAGCCCATGTTGTCTGCAACCGTCATGTGCGGGTACAGCGCGTAGTTCTGGAAGACCATGGCGATGTCGCGGTCCTTCGGCGGAACGTCGGTGACGTCGCGGTCGCCAATGAGGATACGGCCGGCGTTGACATCCTCAAGGCCTGCGAGCATGCGCAGCGAGGTGGACTTACCGCAACCGGAGGGTCCAACGAGGACCAGGAATTCGCCATCGGCGATGTCGATGTTGAGCTTATCGACGGCGGGCTTTTCTGTGCCCGGGTACAGACGCGTAGCGTTATCAAAAGTAACTGTAGCCACAGTTATCAATCCCTTCACCGGCAGGTACGTGCCGGACGATCCGTTGTGAATGGTTCATGTTTGTTCAGTTGTCCACGGTTTTTCAGCCGTGTACTCCCCGGCCGAAGCCGAGGAGTATCGCGTGACGCCGCACGGTGTCTGTGCGCCACATCACAAGCAAGAGTATGTCAGATGAATGGCGAAAAGAACCAAATGTTACGGACGTCACATATGAGCTTGGCTACTGTCCGTGTCCGCCGAAGTTTTCCGGTTCCTCTTCAGCCACCGCCAGGCTCCGTTCCTGCAGCAGGGCCTCCAGCAGTTCAGCGACGTGCACCGGAGCTTCCACCCTGAACTCGGCCTGGGTAAAGTCGAGCCCCACCTTCACGCCGACATCGCCGGACTCCAGCCGGGCCAGGGCGTCCTCGTCCGTGGTGTCGTCCCCGGCGAACAGGACCGCCGTTGCCCCGGTGATCTGCCGGAGGAAGGTCACGCCCTCACCCTTCGAGGCGTTAACAACGGACGTTTCGAGGACCTGCTTGCCGTTCTTGAGGAACACGCCACGGCGTTCCTGCAGCACGGCCCGGGCGGCTGCCACGGCGTCCTCGGCCACGTCCGGGGTGGCCAGCCTGGTGTGCAGGACGACGCCGGCAGGCTTGTCCTCCAGCAGCGTGCCCGGTGCCTGTTCAACGATCTCCTCCAGGATGCCCCGGACTTCAGCGAGCAGCGCGCGCTGGTCCTCGTCCAGGGTCAGTTCCGTGGATCCGGGACCGAGCCAGGCCTCGGCGCCGTGGCTGCCGATCAGCAGCGTGTCCACCGGGGGTGAAGCCACGGCGCGCAGGCTGGCGAGGGCGCGCCCGGAGATGAGTGCCGTCGTCGTGCGCGGCAGGGCGGCGAGCCCGGCAAATGCGGTGGCGGAGCGCGGCAGCGGGCGGGCGTCGCCGGCGTGGTCCACCAGCGGCGAGATGGTGCCGTCGAAGTCCATGGCCACCAGGAGGTGTTCGGTCCGGGCGATGCGCCGGACGGCCTCGAGGAGTTCAGGGGATAGCGTCAGCGGGCCTTTTGCGCGGCGGGCATCAGGAGTCATCGCGGACCACCTTTTCGTTGAGGGCCTGGAGGAAGTCCGCGGACCAGTGGTCCACGTCGTGTTCCAGGATCTGCTTGCGCATGGACCGCATCCGGCGGGCGGAATCCTTGGGGGGCAAGTTGACGGCCCGCATGATGGTGTCCTTCAGCCCGTCGATGTCGTGCGGGTTCATCAGGAGGGCCTGCTTTAGCTGGTCTGCCGCGCCGGCGAACTCGCTCAGGACCAGCGCGCCGTCGTTCTGCGTGCGGGCCGTGACGTATTCCTTGGCCACGAGGTTCATGCCGTCCCGCAGGGCAGTGACCAGCATGACGTCGGCGGCGAGGTAAAGCGCCACCATTTCCTCCACGGGGTAGCTGTGGTGCAGGTAGCGTACGGCCGTGTTCTGGATGGTGTCGTAGGTGCCGTTGATGTGGCCGACGGTGCCCTCGATCTCCTCGCGCAGGAGCCGGTACTGCTCCACGCGCTCACGGCTGGGGCTGGCCACCTGGATGAGTGTGGCGTCGCCGACGGTCAGCTTGCCCTCGTTGAGCAGTTCCTCGAAGGCCTTGAGCCGGTGCCGGATGCCCTTGGTGTAGTCCAGCCGGTCCACGCCCAGGAGGATGGTTTTGGGGTTGCCGAGGTCCTGGCGGATCTGGCGGGCGCGCTCGATGATCTCCGGCTTGTTGGCCAGTTCGCTGATCTGGGCGACATCGATGGAGATCGGGAAGGACTGGGCCCTGGCGATGTGGGTGATTTCGCCGTCGTGCCCCTTGACGTGCACCTGCTGCTGCTTGACGCTTGCGCCCAGGAACCGCCGGGCGGAGCGCATGAAGTTGCCGGCATCGCTGGGGCGCTGGAAGCCCACCAGGTCTGCGCCCATGAGGCCGTCGATGATGGCGTGCCGCCAGGGCAGCTGGGCGAAGATTTCCGGCGGGGGAAACGGGATGTGGTTGAAGAAGCCGATCCGGAGGTCGGGCCGTGCCTCGCGCAGCAGCCGGGGTACCAGCTGCAGCTGGTAGTCCTGGATCCATACGGTGGCGCCGTGGTCTGCATGGCGTACGACGGCGTCCGCGAACCTCTTGTTGACCCTGCGGTAGGCGTCCCACCAGGTCCGGTGGAACTCCGGGGGAGCGATCACATCGTGGTACAGGGGCCACAGAGTGGCGTTGGAGAAGCCCTCGTAATACAGCTCAACATCGTCGGTGCTGAGCTGGACCGGGACGAGATCCATGCCGCCATGGCTGAACGGTTTGACCGTCTCATCCGGGGCGCCGTGCCAGCCCACCCAGGCGCCGTCGGTCTTGGTCATCATCGGAGCCAGTGCGGTCACCAGGCCGCCGGGCGAGCGCCGCCAGCCCGAGCCGTCGTCGCCGCTATCTCCCGGGGCGCAACGGTCTACGGGCAGTCTGTTGGACACCACCATGAAGTCGTATTTTGTGCCATCGCCCTGGCCGTGTCCGGCAGGTCCGGAGTCAGGCTCGGAGGTAGGTTTTTCCTGGACAGGTGTTTGCATTGCGGCCCCCTGGGGTTGCTTGTGCCTCTAAGCCCACCCTAACGGGGCGGAATCTTCCTTGCTATTCATCCGTTGGTCAACTGGAGGAATAGTTGAAAGCGCAAGCTCTCAGGTTTCTCCCCTAAAATGATGGAGTTGCCACTGAGTGGTCCCCCCACGTCGATCGACCCAAGGAACACATGAGCCCCGCAAATGAAGTACGTAAGTCCAAGGCTGAGCGAACATCGGAGGCACGCGAGAAGGCGCGCCTGATCCGCGAAGCGCAGCTTAAGAAGGACAAGCGAAACAAGCTCCTGATCGGCTGGGGCATTGTGGTGGCAGTGGTGGCCATCCTGGCGGTTGTGGCTCTCGTGGTGACCACCACCATGCGGCAGAACGCCCCGATCGCAGACCAGGGACCGACGCCGGCCAACGGCAACGTGCACGGCGGCATCACCTTGCTCGCCAACACCGAGGTGGCGAAGCTGGATGCGTCCACTGTGGACGCTGCGTCCGTGGGAAACCCGCCGGAGACCGCCCCGGCGGAAGTTGTTGCCCCCGGTGCCGAGGCTGAGGCCGGCAAGCCCGTGAAGGTGGTCCTTTACGTCGACTTCATCTGCCCGGTCTGCAAGAACTTCGAGGCACAGTACAACGAGCAGCTGACTGCCCTGCGCAATGAGGGCAAGATTACGGTGGAATACCGCGCGCTCGGGTTCCTCGACAACCGGTCCTCCACGAACTACTCCTCACGCGCGGCCAACGCCGCTGCGTGCGTTGTGAACCAGTCACCGGAAAAATACGCGGAGTTTGTGGACTCCCTGTTCGCGAATCAGCCCGCAGAAGGCGGAGCCGGCCTCTCTGACGACAAACTCAAGTCCATGGCCTCTGACATGGGCGTCAACATCGACGCCTGCGTGAACGACAAGACCTACCGGCCCTACGTGAAGTTCACGACCAAGGAAGCTGCAGCCATCGGCGTCACCGGCACCCCGTCCGTCTTCGTGGACGGCAAGCAGTGGGGCAAGGGCGACAGTGCCCAGACCCAGTTCCCCGACTTCCTGCAGGCAGCGATCGACGCGAAGGCATAAGCCGCCCCAGTACATGTTGAAGGCCCGGCCCCGGTTCTGCTCCGGGGCCGGGCCTTTTCGATTGGCCAGATGTCCGGGTTGCGGCGGTTTTTACCAGCGGGCGGACTTGGGCTAACCTTATCTAGCGCCGTTCAGGCGCAGGCCCTTCAGGGCACGCCTCCTTAGCTCAGTTGGCCAGAGCACCGCTCTTGTAAAGCGGGGGTCGTCGGTTCGAATCCGACAGGAGGCTCCATTTCTGCCAGATTGAGATCTGGGCACTGGAGCTAACCGGTCCGCCTTGGTAGCTTCAACGGATGGCCATCAAACTTGAAAACGTCGGTATCGCCGTTAGGGACCTCGAAGCAACCATCGCCTTTTTCACCGACCTTGGGCTCACGGTCGTTGGCCGTGACACCGTCAGCGGCGAGTGGGCCGACACCGCCGTCGGGCTTGATGGCAACCACGCGAAAATTGCGGTGCTCCAAACCCCGGACGGTCATGGTCAACTGGAGCTTTTCGAATACATCCACCCTGAAGCGATCGAGACGAACCCAACCCGTCCCAACGACATCGGCATGCACCGTGTGGCTTTCTCGGTCGACGACATCGACCAGGCCCTTGAGATAGCTGCGAAGCACGGATGTACTCCGCTGCGCGGCGTGGCGACCTACGGCGACGTCTATAAGCTCACGTACCTCCGCGGTCCCAGCGGAATCCTCGTGATGCTCGCCCAGAAGCTGAAGAAGGACTGACGTCCGGATCGGCCCGGTCCCTGGACGACGCCGGCGAACCTCTGGACCCCGGCCAGGCGTTGGCCTATCGTTGGGGAACCGATCAAAGTCGACCGGCAGTCTCCGCAGCGGAGGTGCATGATGGGCATTATCTCGTCTGGTTTTCACGGAAAACGGCATGCCGGCAACCCGGCATTACCACCCGGTCAACACGAGACGGACACCTTTCCCGTTTTGACGGCAGGCCCGGCACCCAATATCGCCACAGCAGACTGGGAATTCTTCATTACAACTGGCGCGGGGCAACGCCACACGTGGTCCTGGGACGCGTTCATGGCACTGCCGCAGGTTGAGATCCGGACCGACATCCACTGCGTCACCAGCTGGTCCCAGCTTGGCACCACGTGGCGGGGCGTATCCCTGGACACGTTGTTCGACGAGGTGGAAACAACGTCCGAGTTCACGATGGCCCATTCCTACGGCGGCTATACAACCAATGTCCCGCTTCAGGACCTCCTTGACGGCCAGGCCTGGGTGGCGTGGGAATTCGGCGGCCGGCCACTGGAACGGGCCCACGGCGGCCCGGCCCGCCTGCTGGTGCCCCACTTGTACCTTTGGAAGAGTGCCAAGTGGATCAACGGCATCGAACTGATGAACGAGGACATTCCCGGTTTCTGGGAATCGAACGGCTACCATCTGCACGGCGATCCGTGGCGCGAACAGCGCTACTCATGAGGCCACCCAGATGAGCACGCTCTGGCGCGTCGCCGAGGTGGTGAGCGGCGTTCCCGAGTCGGAAACGTCCAGGACCATCGGGCTGCGGGTCGACGGAATGAACGGCAACCTCGCCGGCCAGCACATCGATATCCGGCTTACAGCCGACGACGGTTACACGGCTGTACGGTCCTACTCCCTGGCCACGGCAGGCATGGACGAAATCATTGAGATCACGGTCGACGAGTTGGCCAATGGTGAAGTCTCTCCCTATCTGGTCAGGAACCTGATGGTCGGCGATCAATTAGAGATCCGTGGCCCCGTGGGCGGCTGGTTCGTCTGGCGGCCAACGGACCCCAACCCGGTCCAGCTGATCGCCGGAGGATCCGGCATCGTGCCGCTCATGTCCATGATCCGTGCGCACGAGGCCGCGGATAATTCGTCGCAGTTCCGGCTGCTGTACTCCCTTAAATCGCCGGGGGCGGGGTTCTATCGGGAGGAGCTGCTCACTCTCAGCCGGGAGTCCGCCAAACTCGTGGTCGACTACGCCTACACGCGCCAAGCGCCGCAGGGCTGGCCTGATCCTCCCCAACGGCTCTCGGAAGAAGCGCTGCTGGCAACCATCCTGCCGGTGGAAGCGGCCCCCGCCGTCTTCATCTGTGGCCAGACGATATTTGTCGAAACGGTCTCAGGATGGCTCGTGCAGGCGGGCTACCCGGCCGCCTCCATCAAGACCGAACGCTTCGGCGGAACTGGAGGATTACGGTGACTGGAACAAATGGTTCGCCCTCCCAAGGCGCCGGAGACCCGCGCTTCGAGGACCAGGATATCGCCGGAATTGCGGGCAATCCGATACCCCACCTCGACGGAAATGCGGTGGCAGGCCCGTTGTGGGAAGTGTTCCGCATCGACATCATTGCAGCGATCGGCCGGTGCAGGAACTGCGGCGCTGTCCGGGCTTTCGGAGAAGCGCTGGTCTACACCGATGCCCCGGGAATCGTTGTGCGGTGCAAGTCCTGCGAGGGCGTCCTCCTTCGCCTGGTGGAAACCCCCACCAGCTACTGGCTCGATGTGAGCGGACTGAGCTACCTCCAGATTGACCGGGAGGGCCAGGATTTGGCCTGATCTCCTCTGCTTCAGTGGAGGCCGAGCTCGGCGAAGGCTGCAACGAGGCCCTCCTGCCCCGGACGCCCGGCGGTGCGGTCCGCGATGGCCATCAGTTCGGGGATGGATCCTTCGATGGCGACGCCGATGCCCGCGTAGGCGATCATCTCCAGGTCGTTGGCGCCGTCGCCGATCGCAATCGTGTCCTCGCGGGCGATGCCCAGGTGGGCGATCACGGCCGCGACGCCGTCGGCCTTGCTGATCCCGCGCTGGAACAGCTCACCCGCGTGCCGGCCCTCGTCGGCGACCGAGTTGGCGACGACGGCAATGTCGTCGCCGATTTCGCGCACCAGGTCTTCCATGGCAACGGGGGAGTCAAATACGGAGACCTTGGCGAACGACACCGCCGCGCGGTCCGCCGTTTGCTGCACGGCGCCGAGGATGGCGGACGAACCCACCGGGCCTCCGGGTGCCTGCCGGAAGTGGGCGTCCAGGATGGCCTGCAAACGCTCCGCTGCGGCAGGCGGAACGTGCAGCGCTTCCTGGGACTCGAGGATGTACACGGCGTCGTGCGCGTCCAGCGCCGCGACCGTCCTGGCCGCGAGGTCTGCGGGAAAACGCCGGTCCACGAGCACCTCCCCGGCCACCTCCGCATAGGCGCCGGCGCTGGCTACCAGGCCGTCGAAGCCCGCGGCGAGGATACTCTGGGGCAACATTGACACCGGCCGGCCGGTGCACAGCAGGACCCGGTGGCCGGCCTCCCGCGCAGCCCGTACAGCGCGCACGTGGCCCTCGGGGACAACGCCGTAGTCCGCGTAGGTGCCATCCACATCGAGGAAGACAGCGCGGACAGTTCCTGCAGTACTCGGCTTAGCGCTCATGAACCCGGATCATACCGAAGTAGCGCCGTCCCGCCCCAACCGGGCGGGGTTGGGGTGGGCTTGGCGTAGTGCAGGCAGGAGCCGGGGTCGTTGCTGCGCAGCCTTACTCCGTATCGATCAGCTCCAGCAGTTTTTTCGCGGCGTCCCGGATGTCGTCATGGCCGTATTGGGCTGCCCGGCTCTCCAGGGAAATGACGGCGCAGCGGTGGACTTTCTTGAAGTCCCCGAACGGAAAGCTCACGCTGCCTTTGGTTTCGTCCGACTTATCGTCATCGCGTCCCAGATGCCATTCGGCGAAGTCAGCAAAGCCGTGCTTGTCGATGAAGGCGTTCTCGTCGTCGGCCGATGGTGCGTGTTCGCTCCAGTCATCGCGGACGTCGCGTTGGACTTTCCCGTCCTTGATGAGCTGGCGGGCGTGCGTGAGGGCCTTGCGGTTGAGTTTGACTGCCATGGTGCCTCCTCAGGTTGCATCTGAGTTTGCTTGCCCTATCAGGGTAGGACCGGCAGGCGCGTGGCGCCACAGCGGGACGCCCACCCACGGCCAAGGCTTTACGGCCCCGAGACTGGCGCGAAACGAGCCCACAACATTCGGCCCGTACCGTCGGTGCATGACTCCTTCGCTGCTGGCCTCTGTCCGTTCTTGGCTTGCCGATGCCTTCTTCTGCGACACGGTCGAGGAGGCTGCGGACGCCATGGCTGATGCCACCCGCTGGGGCTGGCTGCCGGCGCTCAGCGGCATCGCCGTTGCCGGCGACCATGCCCGCGCCGCGCACGCTTCAAGGCCTGCGGAATGAGCCGGGCAGTAGCAATATGTCTGCTTAAGCACACTATTCTCCAAGTCACGGCATAATGACCTAAACTGCTTCACTGAGGTGCCTGAAATGGCGCTGCGCAGCAACGAAAGTGAACATGCCATGGCTACCGATTACGACGCTCCACGTAAGCAAGAAGAAGAGTCTCCCGCAGAATCGCTGGAAGCCCTCCAGGCCTCCCGTTCAGGTGCTGCCCAGACCGCGGTTATCGACGTCGATGAGAACGACACCGCCGAAGGAATTGACCTTCCGGGCGCCGACCTCTCCAACGAGGAACTGACGGTCATTGTTGTTCCCGAGCAGTCCGACGAATTCACCTGTTCGTCCTGCTTCCTGGTCCGCCACCGGTCCCAGATTGCCCGCGAAAAGAACGGCATGAAGTACTGCCGCGACTGCGAAGGCTAGGCAGCACCCACGCCCGTTGAAAGGCGCCGTCCGCGTTCGGTGGACGGCGCCTTTCTGCTGTCCGGGGCAGGACGCCAGGAGCCGCGTGCCGGCGTCGTTACCTGCATAACGGTAGCGTCCAGAAACGGTGTAAATAGGGATTCTTTCCGGCCACAAACCGTACCGGATTTACGCCCGCGTGACCGGAAACAGGTGCATTTAACGGTTCCGCGCCGAAGGGGATACAACCCTGCTTAAGGGTGGTTTGGGCTCCTACGCTTGAGCTATCCAATCACTCGAAAAGGTGGCCCACAATGAAAAAGATTCACACGTGGCTGGCAGTCATTCTGATGGCTGTCGGATTGGGTTTCCTGGCTCCGGGGCCCGCCTCGGCAACCACGTCCTATTGCGGACTTGTTTGGGGATCGCTGGCCGAAACAAATCCAGCGATGAGCACCGCATCTGTAACCAACGTCCGGACGGGGCAGCACTACTGCTTCGACCGGATGGTGGTTGATCTCAACGGCCCTGTGGCCGGCCACACCGTCCAGTACGTTCCCGTAGTGGTCCAGGACGGTTCAGGTTTCAGTATCCCGCTGCAGGGCAGCGCGTTCCTCCAGGTCACTGTGAACGCTCCGTCCTACGACAACGAGACCGGCAACGTCACGTACAGCCCGGCAGCAAAAGCCGAACTGTCCAACGTGGCTGGTTACCAGACGTTCCGTCAGGTAGCTTACGCAGGCAGCTTTGAAGGCTACACAAGCATCGGCCTCGGCGTCCGTGCACGGCTCCCGTTCCGGGTCTTCACCCTGGACGGACCGGGCTCCGGATCGCGGCTGGTAGTGGACGTGGCGCACTTCTGGTGACCTCCGGTTCAATGGCGAACCGGCGTTGAGATAAGCACGGCAAACCCAAGAACGGCACCCTGATCCGGAAATCCGGGCCAGGGTGCCGTTCGGTGCGGGCAAGCTACTCGGGCACCACCAGTGCCGGAGTGTCGCGGCGGATGGTCTCGCCCCGGAAGAACCCGGGGCGGAGGCGGGCCATGACCAGCATGAACACCGCCCCGAGCAGCAGGATCCCGATGCCCAGGACAAACACCAGACCCACACCAAAAACCTCCGAGCCGCTGCCGAACTCCGGCGCCCAGCTGTCCACCGCCGTCTGCAGGAACACCACAAACAGGCCGACGCCGCCCAGCACCGGGCAAACGAGCCGCAGCATGAAGTTGCGGACGCTGCTGAAGACGCTGTTCCGGAAGTACCAGGCGCAGGCGATGGCGGTCAGGCCGTAGTAGAAGCAGATCATCAGGCCAAGGGCCAGGATGGTGTCGTTCAGGACGTTCTCGCTGATCACGTGCATCACGGCGTAGAAACCGGCGGACACGACGCCGGCCGCAACAGTGGCGAAGCCCGGCGTCGCGAAACGCTTGCTCAGGTGGCTGAACGGCCTGGGCAGGGCGCCGTAGTGGGCCATGGCCAGCAGGCTGCGCGACGGCGACGTGAACGTTGACTGCAGGGATGCAGCGGAACTGGAGAGGACCGCGAGGGACATCAGGATGGCGAACGGCCCCATGATCGGGGACGCAAGCGCCGTGAAGAGGTTCTCGTGGTTCTCCGGGTTGTTCAGCCCCACCCCGGTATCGCCGACGCCGGCGAACATCATGGTGGCGATGCTCACCAGGAGGTAGATGCCCAGGACTGCCACCGCGGTGAGGGTACCGGCCAGGCCAGCGGTCTTTTTGCCGTTGGCTGTTTCCTCGTTCACGGTCAGGCACACGTCCCAGCCCCAGTAGACAAAGATCGACAGGGAGATGCCGGCAGCGATCTGCCCGAACGTCTCGATTTTGGTGACGTCGAACCACTCCCAGCTGAACGGGATGGCCGTTTCGGAGGTGGACCAGTTCGCGAACGCCAGGCCCACGAACAGCCCCAGAACCAGCAACTGGAAGCCCACGAGCCCGTACTGCACCAGCTTGGTGGTGTGCAGGCCGCGGTAGCTCACCCAGACGGCGAGGGCCACAAAAACGAAGCACGTCAGGACGTTCAGTGGCTTGTTGGCCGCGAGGTCGGCAAGCTCGGGTGAGCCGGTCACCTGTGACAGGAAGAGGTAGAAAAAGTCCACGGCCACGCCCGCGAGGTTGGACAGGACGATGATGTTGGCGGCGAGGAGTCCCCAGCCGCCCATCCAACCAACCCACGGTCCGAAGGCCTTGGTGACCCAGGTGAACGTGGTGCCGCTGTCCGGGGAGTCGGCGTTGAGCTCCCGGTAGGCGAGGGACACCAGGATCATGGGGATAAAGCCGATGAGGAAGATGACCGGCAGCTGGAGCCCGGCTTCGTTGATGGTGGGGCCCAGTGCACTGGTGAGCGTGTACGCCGGCGCGATGGTGGAGATGCCCAGGACCACAACGGCGAGGAGGCCCAGCTGCCCGCCCTTGAGGCCCTTGGCCGTGATGCCGTGCGCCGTGCCGGCTGCGTCAGCCCCCGACTGCTGGCCGGCGGAGGTGCCCTTGCGGATGGTTTGCGTCATTGTCCAGCGCTTTCTACGAAGCAGCAGGCTGCTGTTGGGTGATGCAATGGATACCGCCGCCGCGGGCGAAGAGCTCGCGGGCGTCGATCCCGACCACACGCCGGCCGGGGTAGGCCTCTGCCAGGATCTGCAGCGCCTTGTCATCGTTGGCGTCCCCGAACGTACAGGCAATGACGCCGCCGTTGACCACCACGTGGTTGATGTAGCTGTAATCCACAAAACCCTCGTCATCCCACAGCGTTTCCGGGGCGGGGACTTCGATGATGTTCCACTCCCGTCCGGCCGCGTCCTTCGTGGTGCGGAGGTGCTCGATGACCTCTCGACTCACCTGGTAATCAGGGTGCCGCGGGTCCTGCTGGGAATGCACCAGCAGCGTACCGGGGGAGGGGATGGCTGCGACGATGTCCACATGCCCGCGGGTGCCGAACCGTTCCGAGTCCCTGGCCAGGCCGCGGGGGAGCCAGACGACATGGGTTGCACCGATGGTCCGGGCAAGCTCGGCTTCGACGTCGGACCGGCTGAGTCCGGGGTTCCGGCCCGGATCGAGCTGCACGGTTTCGGTCACCAGGACGGTGCCCTCGCCATCAACCTGGATGCCTCCGCCTTCGTTGACCAGCGCGGACACGATGTGCGTTGCGCCTGCGCGGCCGGAAACCTCGCCGGCGACCAGCGCGTCCTTGTCCCAGCGGGCCCAGTCCTGGGCGCCCCAGCCGTTGAACACCCAGTCGACGGCGCCGAGGCTCCCGTCCCTGTCCAGCACAAAAGTTGGGCCGATGTCCCGCATCCACGCATCGTTGAGCGGGGCTGCAAGGACCTCGACCTCCGGGTGGAGATAGCGGGCGGCGATGCCGACGTCGGCCGGGTCCACCACCACGGTGACCGGCTCAAATTCGACGGCGGCGTTGGCCACGGCTGCCCACGTGGACCGGGCAGCGTGGGCATCCTCGTCGGTGTCGCCCAGGGTGTAGCCGCCGGTGGGGAACGCCATCCAGAGCCGCTCCTGCGGAGCGGTCTCGGCGGGCATGCGCCAGGCGCTCATGCGGTCAGCTCCTGACCGGTGATTGAGCCTGCCGAAATCCCGATCCCCGCCTCCTCGCCGCCAAGCGGCTGGTCACGGCGCACGGGTTCGGTCAGCCGGCCGTAGGTGTCGGGGCGGCGGGTGGCCAGGAACGGGAAGAGCGTGAGCCAGTCCCGGCGCTGGTCCAGGTCGAGGTCTGCCACCAGGACGGCGGACTCGTCGCGCGGGGCCTGGACCAGGATCCGGCCGTAGGGGTCGGAGATGAACGAGGAGCCGTAGAAGTCCAGTGTTCCCTCGCTGCCCCAGCGGTTGGGGGCAATCATAAAGAGGCCGTTGGCGATGCCGTTGCCCACAATGACCTGCTGCCACAGCGGCTGCGTGTCGAAGTCCGGGTGGTCCGGTTCGGAGCCGATCGCGGTGGGGTACACCAGGATCTCGGCGCCGCCCAGGGAATAGAGCCGGGCTACTTCAGGGAACCATTCGTCCCAGCAGGTGGGCATGCCCAGCCGCGCGCCACCCAGTTCCTCCGGCGCGTGGACCTCGTAGGCATCCGCTGCCGCCGGCCCCTGGCGGAAGAACTTGTCCTCGTAGTAGCCGGCGGTGACCGGGATGTGCAGCTTGTGCGTCCGGGCGAGCAGTTCCCCCTCCGACGACACCAGGATGGCGGTGTTCAGGCCCAGGCCGTCATCGCTGCCGTCCGGGTCCGGCGCCTGCTGGTACAGCGAGGCGTGGACGGCCACGCCGTGGCGGCGGGCCGACTCTGCGGCGAACCGGAACGTGGGCCCGGTGAGCAGGTCCTCAGCGGTGTCCGACGGCCGGGGCCGCACCGCTCCGGGCCGGGAAATGTCATTTTCGGGGCGGGCGTCCGCGGGGTAGCGGGAGAGCGTGAGCTCGGGCAGGAACACCACTGTGGCGCCCAGCCGGGCGGCACGGCCGATGCCTTCGTCGAGTTCGGCCTGCAGGACGTCAGTGTCTGCATGCCAGCGGTGCTGCACCACGCCCACGCGGAGGGCGGGGCGTTCGGACGGCGCTGTCCGAGCCAGGGAAGCGGGGGAGTCGAGACAGGAAATTTCAATCATGGGCTTACTTCCAGTGAGACGATCGTCACTAAATGAATGACGTTCATTTAGTATGGACGGTGCCGGGCTTTCGCGCAAGAGCTTAAATGAATCGCGTTCTTTTATGTCGCCCGGCACAAATTAGTAAGCTCACTGAGAAATTTTGCTCCGGGCTGCCAAAGCGGCTGATAGCGTCAGGATCACTGGACCAATCGAGGAGGATTCATGAAAGCTTCACCGACGCTGACCAACAATCTTCAGGCCGTTCTTGCGGACCTGATCGAGCTGCATATCCAGGGCAAGCAGGCCCACTGGAACATCGTGGGCACCAACTTCCGGGACCTCCACCTGCAGCTCGACGAAATCGTTGATGCCGCCCGCCAGTTCGCCGATGACATGGCCGAAAGAATGCGTGCACTGCATGCCCTTCCCGACGGCCGCAGCTCGACGGTGGCCAAGAGCACCAGCCTGGCCCAGTTCCCTGAAGGCCTCATCAACACCAAGGACGCCATCGAGCGGATCGTCGCCGCCCTCGAGGCTGCCGTCGGGACCATGCGCAAGGTCCATGACGAAGTGGATGAAGAGGATCCCACCACCGCTGACCTGCTGCATGCATTCATCGCCAAGCTGGAGCAGTATGCCTGGATGGTCAATGCGGAGACCATGAAGGCCTCCGCCAGCGTCACCGCGCCGGACGCAAAGTAGCGCAGCGCTCGCAGAATAGGTACAGAAGCGCCCGGTGCCGGAAGCAATTCCGGCGCCGGGCGCTTTATTGCGCGGCGCCTTTGCTGCGGGTCGGATTCTTGGCCGGAACCGGGTCGCCTAGTGCGCCTTGGGGACCCGGTGAAGCGCGACGGCGGCAAGGACGGCCGCGCCGGCCATCAGTACCAGCGCGATCCCCGCAGTGATGTGCACACCGGAATCGAACGCCGCGCGCGCTGCGCCGCGGAGCGCCTCCGCGAGCGGAGCAGGCAGGGTGGCAGCAAGCTCCATGGCTCCCGCCAGGGTTTCGCCCGCCTGGTGTGCGGCTGTGCCGGACGTGGCCTCTGCGAGCCCCGCGGGGAACAGCAGGTTGTGCTGGTACGAAGCCGTCAGGATGGAGCCCAGGACTGCCGTCCCCAGCAGGGACCCCACCTCGTAGCCCGTCTCGGAGATGGCGGCTGCCGCCCCTGACTTTTCGGCGGGAACGGCGCCCAGGATGAGGTCGTTGGAGATGGTTTCGGCCGTGCCAACGCCCAGCGCCAGGATGAGCAGTGCTCCCAGCAGGAGGGCCGGACCCGCGCTGTGGTTGCCGAAGGCCACCAGCCCATGGCCGGCGGCGCTCAGGGCCAGGCCTCCGGCCACCACGAATCCCGGACGGACCTTCCGCACCAGCGGCACCGCCACCAGTCCGGCCACCACCGTGGCCAGCAAGGCCGGGATCATGGCCACGCCGGACGCGGACGGTGTCATGCCCTCCAGGAGCTGGAGGTGCTGGGCCAGGAACAGGATGAAGCCGTTGAAGGAAAACAGCGCCAGGACGTTGGCCGTGATGGCCGTGCTAAACACCCTGTTGCGGAACAGCGACATGTCCAGGAGGGGGCTGGCAAGCCGGAGCTGGCGGCGGACAAATACAAACCCCATGGCCAGGCCAAACCCTATGAGGAGCACCGGAATTGTTCCAAAACCCTCAGTGGCCAGCTCCTTGATGCCATAAACCACCGGCACCATCACCAGCAGGGACAGCAGAATGCTGGGCACGTCCACCCGCCCAGGGCGGGGGTCCCTGGACTCGGGGATGAAGGATGGGCCGAAGACCAGCAGGGGCAGCATGATGGGCACCGCGACCAGGAGGATGGCGCCCCACCAGAAGTGCTCCACCAGCCAGCCGCCGAAAATGGGGCCCAGTGCGGCGCCGCCGGAAAAGCCTGCCGCCCAGATGGCAACAGCCAGCCGGCGCCGGTTGGGGTCCGGAAAGATGTTCCGGATCAGGGACAGCGTGGACGGCATCAGCATGGCCCCGAAGAACCCCAGCATCGCCCTGCCAGCGATGAGCCACTCGGCGCTCGGCGCGAAAGCAGTCACGGCCGAGACCGCCGCGAAGCCGACGCTGCCAATCAGGAGCAGCCGCCGGCGCCCTATCCGGTCACCGAGGCTGCCCATGGCAACCAGTAGCCCGGCAAGCACCAGCGGATAGGCATCCACGATCCAGAGGAGCTGGACGCCCGATGTTTCCAGGCTCCGCGCAATGGCCGGCAGTGCAAACGTCAGCGCCGTGTTGTCCACCGCAACAAGGAGTACCGGGAACATCAGCAATCCCAGTGCGAGCCAGTCGCGCCATCGGTTTCTGGCGGGAACCGGGGCCTGATCGTGAGCCGGCGTGGACGTGGCGGACGACGGGGTGGCGGAGGTGATGTTGGTGTTCTGCCGGGAGGCTGCGGACGTGGTCATGTAATAACTATACCGTCTGGACGGTATAGTTAAGAAATCAAAGCCCCCGAGGATGCATGATTGGAACCATGGCCAGAAAACCCGTCGCGCATGATGCCGTCCTCGACGCCTTCGAAGAACTCCTCATCGACGTCGGGGAGCGCGCAGCCACGCTGGATGCCGTGGCCAAAAAGGCCGGCGTGTCCAAGGGGGGACTGCTGTACCACTTCCCGAACAAAGAGGCGCTGATCACCGCCACCCTTGAGCGGCTGGACCGCCTGGCCGGGGAGGACCTTGCCGCCATGGAGGCGGCGCCCGAGGGTGCCGCCGCATACTTCATCCGGTCATCGCTCTGGTCCGACACCCCCATGGACCGTTCGTTTGTTGCCGCCACGCGACTGGCCGAGGTGGCGCACGAGGAGGCCCGCCGCCGTTTTGCGGCCATCCAGCAGCAGTGGCTGGAGCTGATCGGCGCCGACGTCGGCAAGCCGATGGCCAAGGCTGTGCTGTATATGGGGGACGGGCTGTACTTCAACGCCATGTGGGAAAGCGGGCCGTCCGGGAACGCCGACGGCAGGGAGGGGGACGTGGCGGAACTCCTTGCCGCGGTGGAGCGGCTGCGGGGCTGAATGCCATCAGGGCCGGCCGTGCCTGACCGGGGCGGTCACCATTTGCCCGAAAGCCCGCGGCATAGGACAATTGGTGATGGCTGTCACCGGCCACGCAAGATGTCAATCCCAAATGAATAAGCCTTTGATCTGCGGCGGGAGAGTTCTGCTAGTAGGTACAAGCAGGCGCCGTAGGAGCAAATCCTCCCCAGGAATCTCTCAGGCCCATGTACCGCCGCGGCGAGGCAACTCTGGAAAGTAGCAGGCTGTCCGCCTGACGTGTCCCGGATCGCTCCGGAACACCAGGACCGCTGTGCTCACCGACGGTGCAAGCGCCGGCCCCGCAGCAGCGGACCGCGCGGAAACTCTCAGGTCCAATACAGAGTGGGGAGGAACCCGAATCGATGTGGCGTACCCTGCGCCGCCTGAGTTATGGAGTTCCTTTTGACTGTCAATTCAGCCTCTACGTCTTTCGTTGACCGGCACATCGGCGCCCGCCGCCAGGCCGACATCGACGCCATGCTCAAGGCTGTCGGCTACGACACCGTCGACGCGCTCGTGGATACCGCGGTCCCGAAGGACATCCGCCAGGACTCCGGCCTCCAGCTGGCAGAGGCACTGAGCGAGGTGGAAACCCTCGCCGAACTGCGCAAGCTCGCCGCGAAGAACAAGACCGCCGTGCAGATGATCGGCCAGGGCTACTACGACACCGTGACGCCCGCGGTAATCCGCCGCAACATCCTCGAAGGCCCGGCCTGGTACACCGCATACACGCCGTACCAGCCGGAGATCTCCCAGGGCCGCCTCGAGGCGCTGCTGAACTTCCAGACCATGGTCCAGGACCTGGTGGGCCTGCCCATCGCCAACGCCTCGCTGCTGGACGAAGCCACCGCCGTGGCCGAAGCCGTCCTGATGATGCGCCGGGCCAACAAGAACAAGGACGCCCGCGACGGCAAAACGGTGCTCGACGCCGACTGCCTGCCGCAGACTATCGCCATCGTGAAGGGACGCGCCGAGGCGCTGGGCTTCGAGGTGGAGGTCGCTGACCTCACCAACGGACTGCCCGACGGCGTCATCAACGGTGTTGTGCTCCAGCAGCCCGGGGTTTCCGGCCGGGTCTTCGACCACTCCGCCGTCATCGCCGACGCCAAGGAACGCGGTGCCCTGGTGACCGTTGCCGCCGACCTCCTGGCCCTCACCCTCATCACGCCTCCCGGCGAGCAGGGCGCCGATATCGCCGTCGGCTCAGCCCAGCGCTTCGGCGTCCCGCTGTTCTACGGCGGACCCCACGCTGCCTACATGGCTGTGCAGAAGGGCCTCGAGCGCTCCATGCCGGGCCGCCTGGTAGGCGTCTCCAAGGACTCCGCCGGCGTACCCGCCTACCGCCTGGCGCTGCAGACCCGCGAGCAGCACATCCGGCGCGAAAAGGCCACGTCCAACATCTGCACCGCGCAGGCGCTGCTGGCCATCGTGGCGTCCATGTACGCCGTGTACCACGGCCCGGACGGCCTGAAGGCGATCGCCCAGACCGCCCACGGCCACGCGAAGACCCTGGCCGCGTCCCTGAAGGCCGCAGGCCTGGACGTGCTCCACACCAGCTTCTTCGATACCGTCACCGTGTCCGTACCGGGCAAAGCGGCCGGGATCGTTGCCTCCGCCGAGGCCAAGGGCATCAACCTGCGCAGCATCGACGCGGACACCGTTGGGTTCTCCACGGATGAAACCACGACGGCGGCAATCGTCGACGGCGTCCTGGCCGCCTTTGGTGCCGCCCCGGCAGAGGTGACGGACGCGTTCGCCCTGGATGCCGCCGTCGAGCGTTCCTCCGACTACCTGCAGCACCCCGTGTTCAGCACGCACCGTTCCGAAACCCAGCTGCTGCGCTACATCCGGAAGCTTTCGGACCGCGACCTCGCGCTGGACCGCACCATGATCCCGCTCGGCTCCTGCACCATGAAGCTGAACGCCACGGCCGAAATGGAAGCCATCTCCTGGCCGGAATTCGCCTCCATCCACCCGTTCGCGCCTGACTCCCAGACCGAAGGCTGGCGGGAACTGATCGCGGACCTGGAAGCCCAGCTCACCGAGATCACCGGCTACGACCAGGTGTCCATCCAGCCCAACGCCGGCTCCCAGGGCGAGCTCGCCGGCCTGCTGGCCATCCGCGGCTACCACCTCTCCCGCGGGGACGACCAGCGCACCGTCTGCCTCATCCCGGCGTCGGCCCACGGCACCAACGCGGCCTCCGCCGTCCTCGCCGGCATGAAGGTAGTAGTGGTGGCCACAGCTGCCGACGGCACGATCGACCACACGGACCTGTACGCCAAGATCGAGGCCAACAGGGACGCGCTGTCCTGCATCATGATCACCTACCCGTCCACCCACGGTGTGTACGACGCCGACGTCCGCGAGGTCTGCGACGCGATCCACGCCGCCGGCGGCCAGGTCTACATCGACGGTGCCAACCTCAACGCCCTGGTCGGCCTGGCCCAGCCGGGCCAGTTCGGCGGCGACGTGTCGCACCTGAACCTGCACAAGACCTTCTGCATCCCGCACGGCGGCGGTGGACCGGGCGTGGGCCCGGTCGCGGCCAAGGCGCACCTGGCACCGTTCATGCCGGGCAACGCGGCCACCTGGACCGAAGGCAACGACGTCCCGATCTCCGCCTCCCGCTTCGGCTCCGCAGGTGTGCTGCCGATTTCCTGGGCCTACGTGAAGCTCATGGGCGGTGCGGGCCTGACCGAGGCCACCAAGTCGGCGCTGCTCGCGGCCAACTACATCGCCGCCCGCCTGAACGACTTCTTCCCCGTGCTTTACACGGGCGAAGGCGGACTGGTGGCGCACGAGTGCATCCTGGACCTGCGCGAGCTGACCGCCAAGACCGGCGTCACGGCCGAGGACGTGGCCAAGCGCCTCATCGACTACGGCTTCCACGCCCCCACCCTGGCGTTCCCCGTGGCCGGCACGCTGATGGTTGAACCCACGGAGTCTGAGGACCTGCACGAGATCGACCGCTTCATCACCGCAATGATCGCGATCCGGGCCGAAATCGACCAGGTGGCCGACGGCGACTTCACCGTTGTGGACAGCCCGCTGCGCAACTCCCCGCACACCGCGGCCGCCGTCATCAGCACCGACTGGGACCGCGCCTACCCGCGCGAACAGGCCGTCTTCCCGGTTGCCTCGCTCAAGCAGGACAAGTACTTCCCGCCCGTGGGCCGCATTGACGGCGCCGCCGGGGACCGGAACCTGATCTGCTCCTGCCCGCCGCTTTCCGAGTTTGAAAACTAGATCTCGACAAGCTCGATCACCGGAAGGTTTTACACATGACTGAGAACTACACAGCGCTCTACGAAGAGCACAAGAAGCTCGGCGCCTCCTTCACCGACTTCGGTGGCTGGCAGATGCCGCTCAAATACAGCTCCGAGCTTGCAGAGCACCACGCCGTCCGCAAGGCCGCAGGCATCTTCGACCTCTCCCACATGGGCGAAGTGTGGGTGACCGGTCCGGACGCCGCCGCGTTCCTGGACTACGCCCTGGTGGGCAAGATTTCCGCGATGGCCGTGGGCAAGGCCAAGTACTCCCTGATCTGCAACGAGGACGGCGGCATCATCGACGACCTCATCACCTACCGCCGTCCGGCCGCTGCCGATGGCACGGACCGCTTCCTGGTGGTCCCCAACGCCGGGAACGCCAAGACGGTGGCAGCTGCGCTGGCCGAGCGGGCCGCCGGCTTCGACGTGGTGGTTGACGACGTCTCCGCCGAGACGTCCCTGATCGCCGTCCAAGGCCCCAAGGCAGAGGAACTCCTCCTCCGCCTGGTCCCCGCCGCCCAGCACAGCCTGGTCACGGAGCTCAAGTACTACGCCGCCGTCGAAGTCCCCTTCCTCGTGGCCGGAGCCGGCCAGGACCTCCTGCTGGCACGCACCGGCTACACCGGCGAGGACGGCTTCGAGATTTTCGTCGCCAACGACGACGCCGCTGCGCTCTGGCAGGCCATCGTCGCCATCGCCGATGAAGGGGAACTGGTGCCTGCTGGCCTCGCCTCCCGCGACTCGCTCCGCCTTGAGGCCGGCATGCCGCTCTACGGCAACGAACTCTCCCTGGAAGGCGACCCGTTCGCCGCCGGCCTGGGACCCGTCGTCGCGCTGTCCAAGGAAGGCGACTTTGTGGGCAAGGCGGCGCTCGCCGCCAAGAAGGAAGCCGGCGCCGGAACCACCGCCGGCCGCCGGCTGGTGGGCCTCAAGGGCCTGGGCCGCCGTGCCGGACGCGGCCACTACCCGGTCCTCAAGGACGGCGCAGTGGTTGGCGAAGTCACCTCCGGCCAGCCCTCACCCAGCCTGGGCTACCCGGTAGCCATGGCCTACGTCGACGTAGCCCTCATCGGGCCCGGCACCGCCCTGGACATCGACCTCCGCGGCAAGACGGAGCCGTTCGAAGTGGTGGCCCTGCCGTTCTACAAGCGCCCGAAGTAGGTTTTCGGGGTCGGCTTCGGACCGGCAGACCGGACTTTTCACGCGTGCTGCTCCTTCGTCGCTTTGACGCACGCTGCCGGATCCCAGCCCCAACGCTCTCGCACTTTTCGCGGGTTTTGAACCGACGCTCTTTCATTTTTCGCAAACCTAACTGAAGGAAAAACACATGGCTAAAGTTGCCGTTGAACTGCAGTACTCCGAGGAACACGAGTGGGTCTCCCGTGAGGACGGGAACGTGGTGTCCATCGGCATTTCCGCCGTGGCCACTGACGCCCTCGGCGACATCGTGTACGTGGACCTGCCCGAGGTTGGCTCGACCGTGACCGCGGGGGAGACCTGCGGCGAGGTGGAATCCACCAAATCCGTTTCGGACCTGTACGCCCCGGTGACCGGCGAAGTCACGGAAACCAACCCGGCTGTGGTCGATGACCCCGCACTGATCAACAGCGACCCGTACGGCGCCGGCTGGCTGTTCAAGGTGGCTGCCGAGTCCGACGGCCCGCTGCTCTCCGCACAGGACTACGCGTCCAAGAACGGCGGCGAGCTGTGAGCGGCGCCGCTGCCACGACCGCAGTGTTCGAGCAGGTTGTTTCGCCGAGCCTGGACGCGGACCTGTCCGTGCTGGACCCGGAGATCGCAGCCAAGATCGACGACGAACTGGGCCGCCAGCGTGACGGCCTGGAGATGATCGCCTCGGAGAACCACACCGCGGTGGCTGTTATGCAGGCGCAGGGCTCTGTGCTGACCAACAAGTACGCCGAAGGCTACCCGGGCAAGCGCTATTACGGCGGCTGCGAGCACGTCGACGTCATCGAGCAGCTGGCCATCGACCGGGTCAAGGCCCTGTTCGGTGCCGAATTCGCGAACGTCCAGCCGCACTCCGGTGCGCAGGCGAACGCCTCGGTGATGCACGCGCTGATCAAGCCGGGCGACACCATCATGGGCCTGAACCTCGCCCACGGCGGGCACCTGACCCACGGCATGAAGATCAACTTCTCCGGCCGCCTGTACAACGTCATCCCGTACCAGGTCCGCGAAGAGGACCACCGGATCGACATGGCCGAGGTGGAGCGCCTGGCCCAGGAGCACAAGCCGCAGCTGATCGTGGCTGGCTGGTCCGCGTACGCCCGGCAGCTGGACTTCGCCGAGTTCCGCCGGATCGCCGATTCTGTGGGCGCCTACCTGATGGTGGACATGGCCCACTTCGCCGGCCTGGTCGCGGCCGGGCTGCACCCCTCACCGGTGCCGCACGCGCACGTGACCACCTCCACCACGCACAAGACCCTCGCCGGTCCGCGCGGCGGGATCATCCTGACCAACGACGCCGCGATCGCCAAGAAGATCAACTCGGCCGTGTTCCCGGGCCAGCAGGGCGGGCCGCTGGAGCACGTCATCGCCGGCAAGGCCGTGGCCTTCAAGATCGCCGCGTCCGCCGAGTTCAAGGAACGCCAGGAACGCGTCCTGGCCGGCGCCCGGATCCTCGCCGACCGCCTCGTCCAGCCGGACGTCACCGCCAAGGGGATCAACGTGATCTCCGGCGGCACCGACGTGCACCTGGTCCTCGTGGACCTGCGCAACTGCGAGCTCGACGGCCAGCAGGCCGAGGACCGGCTCGCGGAGATCGACATCACCGTCAACCGCAACGCGGTGCCGTTCGACCCCCGCCCGCCGATGATCACCTCCGGGCTGCGCATCGGCACCCCGGCGCTGGCCACCCGCGGCTTCGGCGAGGCCGCGTTCCGCGAGGTCGCGGACATCATCGCCGAGGCTTTGATCTCCGACGCCGGCGCGGACCTTTCCGGGCTGCGTCACCGCGTCGAGGTCCTCGCCGCAGCCCACCCGCTTTACCCGGGCGTCGCCAACCTCGCCTGACGTGCTCTGGCGACGGAGGGGCTGACATCCTCGGCGTGCTGCTCCTTCGTCGCTTTGACGCACGCTGCCGGATGCCAGCCCCGCCGTCGTGCTGGGACCGCACCCTTGGTAACCACCCAACCCCGACCAACTGCACATGCGTCACAAATGAGTAAGGATTAGTTATGGCTGTTGGTGTCTTTGATCTGTTTTCGATCGGAATTGGACCTTCGAGCTCGCACACTGTCGGGCCGATGCGGGCTGCCGCTGTGTTTGCCGAGGAGCTCAAGGAGTCCGGCGCCCTGGACCGTGTGGCGGGCCTCCGGGTTGACCTGTACGGCTCCCTCGCCGCCACCGGGCACGGGCACGGGACGATGACCGCGATTTTGCTGGGCCTGGAGGGCTTCCACCCCGAGAAGATCCTCCCTGACGAGGTGGAGGACAGGCTGGCCGCCATCGCCGAAACGGGCACCCTGCAGCTGGCCGGTTCCGTCCCCCTGCCCTACGCCGTGAAGGACATGGTCCTGCGCCCGCTGACCATCCTGCCGCGGCACACCAACGGCATGACCTTCACCGTCTCCGACGCCGACGGCGAAGTCCTCCACAGCGCCACCTTCTTCTCCGTGGGCGGCGGCTTCATCGTCCGTGAGGGGGAGGAAGATGCAGCGCTGAAGGAACTCGATGAATCAAAGAAGGAACTTCCCCTGCCGTTCCGCACGGCCGCAGAACTCCTGGGCCGCTGCCAGTCCAAAGGACTGTCCATCGGCGAGGTCATGTTCGTCAACGAACGGGCCTCCCGGTCCGAGCAGGAAATCCGCGACGGGCTGCTCCACATCTACTCCGTCATGGAGAGCTGCGTCCAGGTCAGCCTCAAGCGCGAAGGCCTGCTGCCCGGCGGACTGAGGGTCCGCCGTCGCGCCCCCGACTGGCACGAGCGGCTCCTGAAGGAAAGCCGGGACCACGACCCCGACTACCGCGACCCCAAGTACTGGCAGGAGTGGGTGAACCTGATCGCTTTGGCGGTCAACGAGGAGAACGCCTCCGGCGGGCGGGTAGTCACCGCTCCCACCAACGGCGCCGCCGGAATCATCCCGGCCGTGCTGTACTACGCCCTGCACTTCGCCCCGGGCATGGACAAAGCCACGCAGGAAGACCGCGACGACGTCGTGGTGAAGTTCCTGCTCACGGCCGGGGCCATCGGGGTGCTGTACAAGGAGCAGGCGTCCATCTCCGGCGCGGAGGTGGGCTGCCAGGGCGAGGTGGGCTCGGCGTCGTCGATGGCCGCCGCAGGGCTGGCCGAAGTGATGGGCGGGACCCCTGCCCAGGTGGAGAACGCGGCAGAGATCGCGATGGAGCACAACCTGGGCCTGACCTGTGATCCGATCGGCGGGCTGGTCCAGGTGCCGTGCATCGAGCGCAACGCCATCGCCGCAGCCAAGGCCATCAACGCCGCGAAAATGGCGCTCTGGGGCGACGGTTCGCACCGGGTGTCCCTCGACGAGGTTATTGTCACCATGCGCGAAACCGGCCGCGACATGAGCTCCAAATACAAGGAAACAGCCATGGGCGGCCTCGCCGTCAACGTCGTCGAATGCTAATTGTGCAGTGCCGCCCAGACGTTCAGGGATGACGCGAACACAATCCAGGTGACATAGGGCAGCAGGAGCAGTCCGGCTGCCGGACTGATCGGTCCAAAACGGAGCACCGTCACCGTCACAGCCACGATCAGGGCGAGGATGATCGCGAAGGCCAGCCACAGCGCAACCGTGCCGAGCGCGGGGTAGAGGCCAAAGAACACTGGCGTCCACAGCAGGTTGAGCACCAGCTGGATGCCGTAGGCGGTCAGTGCCGGGCGCGACTCCGGGACACGGCGGCGCCACACCAGCCAGGCGGCCACCGCCATGGCCGCATAAAGCGCTGTCCAGACCGGACCGAACACCCAGTTCGGCGGGGTCCACGGAGCCTTGTCGGCGCTGACATACCAGCCGTTCACGTTGTTTACCGTGGCAAAGGCCCCGAGCCAGGCGACCAGCGCGGAGGCTCCCAGGAAGACGGCGAGAGCCAGGACCTGCGCACCGGTCCCATATTTCCCTGCGGCGGTCGCTGACGGGCTGGACTGGTCAGGGGGCGGCTTCATGCGTCAACCCTTGCGAAGCGCGGACACCGAGTCAAGGCGGGCCCCGGCAGACCGCGCTGGAATGCCCGGACAGGATCAGGCTTTAGACTTGTGGCTACATGTCCGCACGCAGCCACACATACAAAACCGCGCACAAGACCAACAGACGGGACACGGCCCCCTTGCGAGAATTCACCGCCCGCTTTGCCACAGGCGAGGAAATTGAGAACTGGGACAAGCACGTCACCGCCAACCCGAACGGCGGCAACATGCTGCAGTCCGCGGCCTACGCGTCAGTGAAGAACGGCAACGGCTGGGACGTCCGCTTCCTGGTCCTGGAGTCCGGCGGGGCCGCCAGCTACAACCTGGTGATGGAGAAGAAATTCCCGGTCCTGGGCCGCCTCTGGTACCTCATCAAGGGACCCGACGTCGGCGCCGCGGCGGACCTCAAGCCGGCGCTGGCCGCCTGCGCCGAATTCGTGAAGGCCGCAAAGCTGAACGTCTTCGCGATCAAGGTGGAGCCGGACATCGTCGACGCCCCGGAAGTCCAGTCGCAGCTGGCTGCCGGCCTGGTCAAGGCCCCCAACATCCAGTCCAACGACTCCACGGCCCTGCTGGACATCTCCGCGCCGGAGAACGAAGTGTTCCGGTCCATTTCCTCCCGCGCCCGCAACGCCATCCGCCGCGCAGAGCGCGAAGGCTGTGAAGTGGTCCAGCGGGAGCAGGGCCCGGAAACCTACCGCGCCCTCTACGACCTGATGGCGGACACCGTAAACGCCAAAGGGTCCATGCCGCTGCGCAGCTACGAGTACTACGCCCGGTTCTGGGACGAATTCTGCGACCGCGGGCAGGGAAGCTTCTTTTTTGTCTACGAAGATGGCAAACCCAGCGTGGGCGCCTTTGTGATCAACTACGGATCCAAAGCAACGTACAAGGACGGCGGCTCCACGCAGAACCGGAAGCAGTACGGCGACTCACACCTGGTCCAGTGGGCTGCGATCCGCAGGATGAAGGAGCTCGGCTGCACCGAGTACGACTTCTGCGGCACCCCGCCCGCTGCCCGGATCAAGGACAAATCCCACACCCTTCACGGCATGGGCATGTTCAAGACCAGCTTCAGCAAAACAGTCACGGACTTTGTGGGCTGCTACGACTTTGTCCTGGCACCCGTCCGGCACCGGCTTTGGGTCCAGGGAGCCGAACGTGTTTTCCGGCGCCTCGAAACCATGCGCACCGGCAACCAGTTCTACTGAGCCGCGCCACCCATCCACGTCCACAACAGGTCAGCGCTGCCACCATCCCGGCAGCACATCCACAGGTGAGGAATTTTTCCGTGAATTCAATCAAGGCCGGAACCGAGCTCGAGTTCGCTGTCCTCAGCGACGCCGATTTCGAGGCCTTCTCCGTCACCCACCCGCAGAACAGCTTCATCCAGTCCGCCGACTTCGCCCGGTTCCAGCGTGCCCGCGGGCAGGCGGTGGAGCTCTTCGGCGTCCGGCGCAACGGCGAACTCGTGGCCGCCGGCAAGCTGAACTACACCACCAACCGCTGGGGCTACACGGTGTGCGAGTGCGCCAAGGGCCCGCTCATGGACTACACCGACACTTCCCTGGTGCGTGACGTCGTCGAACTCCTCAAAGCCAGGGCAACGGAGCGCAAGGCCGCCGAGCTGCGGATTTCCCCGAACCTGCCCTTCGTCGCCCGCGACGAGGACGGCGCCGAACACCCCGAGATCACGGACAACCGGCCGCTGGTGGCTTCACTCGCTGGCCTGGGATTCGCCCACCAGGGCTCGGAGATGAACTTCGCCAACGTGAACTGGATGTTCATCAAGACCCTCGCGGGCACCCAGGACTCCGAAGAGCTCATCATGGGCACCAGCTACCGGACGCGCAAAGCCATCCGGAAGGCAGAAAAGAACGGCGTCTTCCTGGAGCAGGCCACCCTGGAGACCCTGGACGAGTTCTACGGCGCCCTGAGCACGGCGGGGGATGAAAAGGGCTTCATCTACCGCGAACGCGAATACTACGAGCAGCTGCTGCGGACCACCTCGTCCGAGTTCACCAAGCTCATGATGGCCAAGATCGACATCCCCGCGTACCGCAAGTCCATCACCGAACGCCTTGAATCCGAGTCTGCTGCGGCGGCCGAACTCCGCCGCGAAGTGGAGGAGACCGGCAGCAAAAAGAAGGCCAACCGGCTCAAAGTGGTGCAGGACCTCGTGGACAGCTACGAGCGCAGCCTCAAGGACATTGAGCGGTTCCCGGATTCCGTGGGCGTGGCCACGGTGGCCGCCATCCACTTTGTCTGCTTCGGCGACGAGCTGGTGTGCGTCATCGGCGGCACCAAGCAGGACTACATCTACTTCAACGGCGCCACGTCCCTGTACTGGGGCATGATGCTGCACGCGCTGGAAAAGGGCTATACGCGCTACAACTTCTATGGCACCTTCGGCATCGAGGGACAGGACGAGGAAGGCCACGGCGGCTACGCGTTCAAGAAGGGCTTCGGCGGGGAAGTGGTCCAGCTGCTGGGAGACTTCGTGATGCCCGTACGGCCGGTCCTGTTCCAGGTCAACCGCGTGGCCCGCGCCGCAGTGTCGGCGGCCCGGACCCTGCTGGGCAGGCTGCCGCTGAAACGCAAGGCTCCTGCCGAAGACAGCACACCGGCCGAAAATACCGCTTAACCACGATCCCCCGGGAGGAGGACCAGCGTGACAGATCGACCCGAGGAACCCCGGAAGAGGCCGCCAACTGACGGCCTGCCCAAGACCGAGCCGCTCTCACCCTCCCAGATCCGCCAGAACGTCGCGGCCAAAAGAATGCTCCGCCGCCTGGTCCAGGGGGAGAACCCTCCGACGGCGCCGCTGAGCATTGTGGACAGGCTCGCCGGCAGCCCCTACGCCAACCCGATGATCCAGGTGGGCGGCGTGGACACCTCCGCGCGCAAAACCCTCGACTTCGCCCTGCACCTGGCCGAGACTATGTTCCGGTACGGCGCCGGTGCCCTCGAAGTGGAGACCAGCATCATCGCCGTGACGGCTGCCCTGGGGCTCAAGAACATCGAAGTGGACATCACCAACCAGTCGGTGGGAATCAACTACGCGCCCAAGGACCAGACGCCCATAGCACTGCTGCGGGTGGTGCGGTCCTGGACCAACAACTACGCCGGACTGGCCAAGGTCCACCAGCTGGTCACGGACATTGTGGCCGGGGGAGTGGGCCGTGACGAGGCCATCCGCCGCCTCGACGAGGCCATCACCAGCCCCAAGCCCTTCCCACGCTGGATGGTGACGGTGGCCTTCGGCGTCTTTGCCGCGGCTTTTGTCGGCGTCCTCGGCGGCGGTCCCGTGTCGTCAGCCATCGCCTTTGTCGTCAACATCGGCGTGAGCCTCCTGGCACGCCGGCTGGGCCGCTGGCGGGTGCCGGACTTCTTCACCACGGCAACGTGTTCGTTTGTGGTGACGTTCATGGCACTTCTGCTCTGGCAGTTCAACCTCACCACGGCACCGGCCATTGTGGTGGTGGGAGGCATCCTGCTGCTCCTGCCCACCGGGCGCCTGGTCTCCTCCGTGCAGGATGCGATCAACGGCTTCCCGGTGACGGCCGCCGGAAGATTCCTGTCCACCGTCCTGACCTTCGGCGCACTCGTGGCCGGCATCGCCGTCGCGTTTGTGGTGGGGTCCATGACGGGAATGCAGGAAATCGACGTCACGGAAACGTTCGCTCCCGCCTACGACCTGTGGGTGCTGGTGATCCTGACGGCCCTCGCGGTGATGGCCATCGGCGTGACCGAGCAGACCGCGTGGAAACTCCTCCTGCCAACAGCGGCCGTGGGCGTTGCCGGCTACCTGGTGCTGCTGGGCGCTGGCGCCCTGGGCATCGGCGACAGGTTCTCGCCGGCACTGTCCGCCGTGGTGATCGGCCTGCTGGCGCGGGTGGTGGCCCTGAAGATGGGTGCCCCGCAGTTGGTGGTCGCTGTGCCGGCAGCCCTGATCCTGCTGCCGGGCCTGACCATCTTCCGCTCCATGTATGTGCTGACCATCGAGGAGTCCGAGATCCTCCTCGGCGCAGGCGGCATGCTCAACGCAGGCGCCATCGTCCTGGGGGCGGCCGGCGGCATCGTGCTGGGCGATACCCTGGCCAGGCCGCTGACCCGCAGCCTGGCGAGCAACGAGCGCAGGCGCGCCCGCCGCCGCTAGATCTGCCCGATGGGCAGTTTCTTTTCGGCCTGGAAATCGTCCTCGACCCGGCCCGCGGCCCAGTAACCGGACAGTGACACCTGCTTGCGCTCGAGGCCCCGCTGGACAAAAAACACGTCGCGCAGGCCCTTCATGTAGCCGCGCTCGCCGTGCGCAAATACATCGACTTTCCCGGCTTCGGGCCAGTTGGCGTTGGCGACGGCCGACACCAGCAGGTCGCCGGCGCCGGCGGGAGCGCCGTTACGCCGGAGCCAGGTGACTTCCACGCCGGCCGGGGCCGTGACGGGCTGGATGTCGGCGTCGCTGTCCACCTCCAGGAACGCCACTCCCAACGCGGACGCGGGCAGGGACTCCAATGAAGCAGCGATGGCGGGAAGCGCGGCTTCGTCACCGGCAAAGAGGTACCAGTCGGCATCCGGCGCCGGGTTGTAGGCGCCGCCGGGTCCGGTGAAAGTCAGCGAATCGCCGGGCTGCGCGGAGGCCGCCCACGGGCCGGCCAGGCCCTCGTCGCCGTGGATCACAAAATCGATGGCCAGTTCCCGTGCCGCCGGGTCCACCCAGCGGACCGTGTAGGTGCGCGTGAAGGGCCACTGCTCGCGGGGCATGGTTTCCCGGATCTTCCAGAGGTCCAGCGGCTGCTCGTAGTCGACGCCCGGCTGGGGAAACGCGATCTTCACGTAGCGGTCAACAAAATCGTTGTTGACGTAGTCAGCGAAGCCGTCGCCGCCGGCAACGATCCTGACCATGTGCGGCGACAACTCTTCGCGGCGGATCACGGTGAGGCTGATCTGCGGACGGGTCTTTTTGGTAGCGCTGGTGGCGGCGGGGACTGTGCTCATAAGGCAAGCCTAAGCTAAGGGACCGGCGGGAGTTCCCAGGTTACGCCCGGGCTTCCCTGCTGTTCCAGCAGTGCGTTGGCCTGGCTGAAAGGCCGGGAACCGAAAAAACCGCGCGACGCCGACAGTGGGCTGGGGTGCGCGCTGGAGACTATCGCGGCGCCGGACAAAAGGGGCCGGACTGATTCCGCGTCCTTGCCCCACAGCACCGCCACCAGCGGGGACCTGCGGCCGTCCGCGCGCTGCCGGCCGGCCACCGCGGTGACTGCCGCCGTCGTGATTTCCTCCCAGCCCTTCCCGCGGTGGGATCCCGCGGCGCCGGCACGCACGCTCATCACCCGGTTGAGGAGCAGCACGCCCTGTTCCGTCCAGGCGGTCAGGTCGCCGTGGACGCGTGCGGGGAACCCCATGTCGGCTTCGAGCTCCTTGTAGATGTTGGCCAGGCTCCGGGGAATGGGGCGGGTGCCGGGGGCCACGGCGAAGGACAAGCCGACGGCGTGCCCCGGCGTTGGGTACGGGTCCTGCCCGACGATCAGTACTCTGACGTCAGCCAGCGGCTGCCGGAACGCGCGGAGGACGTTCGACGGCGACGGCAGCACCTGGTGCCCGGCCGCGACGTCGGCGGCCAGGAAACGCAGGACGGCACGCAGGTCCTCTTCCACCCCCGCCAGGGCGGCAGCCCAGTCGCCGGCCATCAGGTCGGCGAGCGGCAGCAGTGCCATATCGGCAAACCCGACAGCCTCCGCCGCTTCCGGCTCCAGCTCGAAGAGGGGCTCTGAATCAAACACGCCCCCATTGTCTCAGCATGCCCCCCGGGTCCGCGGAGGACGTAACGCGGCGTAAATGACAAGGCTGTTATTCGTCCGTAGCATGGGGGTGGGACTTTTAACCTTATCCAGCGAAATCCAGCGAAGGAGTGTGCCGTGGCGGAACCAGCTCGGGAACACCTGCCGGAGCCCGAAGAACGTGGCTCGCTGCTGGCTGACTTTTCCCTCCGTGACTCGCCGCTGGGCGAGCGGGAGCAGCAGATGCTCGCCCTGGAGCGGCAGTGGTGGAAGTACGCCGGAGCCAAGGAACAGGCCATCAGGGAACTCTTCGACCTCTCCGCAACGCACTACTACCAGCTTCTCAATGCGCTGATCGACACCGAGGATGCGCTGGCCCACGATCCGATGCTCGTCAAGAGATTGCGTAGACTACGAACGTCGCGACAGCGGGCACGTACTGCACGCCGCCTCGGTTCGGACGCGTAACCACGCTCGTGCTGAGCCATCAGCAGCAATCAACAAGGATGTCTCGCCACCATGACCAGATACGCTCGGGATGAATTCGACAAGGTTCCGGAGACCGCCTCGCGCCAGGGCGTCCACCGGGCAGCTTCCGCGCCGTCGAGGCCCCGCCTGTGGCCGATGCTTGCCGTTGGCATCGTAGCCCTGGCCATCGGCGTCGTCTCCTTCCTGTTCCTCCCGCAGCTGGGCTTCACCCAGGCAGGCAGCCAGGCCGCCACGAGCCTGGAGACGCCGGCCGCGCCGGAGGCCGGCACGGACCCGTCCGCCAGCGCCGAACCGTCTGCGGGCTCCGAGGCTTCCCCCAGCGCGGAGCCTTCCGCCAGTACCGTGCCTGAGCCGAGTGCAACGCCCTCCGCTACTGCCTCCGCCGCCGCAGTGAACAAGTCCCAGGGCCTCGCGGTCTACAACGGGGCCGGTACGGCCGGCCTTGCGGGCAGGGTCAGCTCGATAGTCCAGGCGGACGGCTGGACGCTGGGGCAGGTAGGCAACTGGGGCGGCACGCCGCAGCAGACTTCGGTGATCTTCTATGCCGGTGCGGCCCAGCAGGCCAACGCCGAGGCACTTTCCAAACTCCTGAACATTCCCACGATGGTCAGCAGCACCGAATTCCAGGTGCCTCTGGTTGTGGTGCTGGGGCCAGGCTTCAAGTAGGGATCCGGGTTACACCTGAATAACTATTGACGGCCAGCCCGGCCCTGCCCCTCGGCCGGTCCGGCGGCCATTGGCTAGAGTGATTTCAGGCTTCGGTTCGTAAAAAGCGGCACACCGTGGCGTGGGCCTTGCGGACGCTACTGAAAGAGTGGGCATCATGGCACTGGGAACCGTGAAATGGTTCAACGCTGAAAAGGGCTACGGCTTTATTACCGTGGACGGCTCCGGTGACGACGTCTTTGTCCACTGGTCCGCGATCCAGGGTGAAGGCTACCGTGCACTCGACGAGGGCCAGCGCGTTGAGCTGGAAATCGGCGAAGGCGAGAAGGGCCCGCAGGCCGAAAGCGTCCGGCCGGCCGAGTGAAGTCCTTGAGTTTCCGGTCGTCCCTTGTCCGCATACCCGCAACGTCGGCGCTCCTGCTTGCGCTGGCCGGGTGCGGCGCCGCGGCGGGAAATGCCCGGCTGGATTCGGTGGAGGCCTCGGGTGACGGAACACTGCGCGTCGGGCTGATCCTGGACAGCACCGGAGCGCAGGACTTCCTCAACGACTCTCAGCTTGCCGCGGCCAAACTTGCCGTGCAGGAAATCAACAGCACCGGCGGCCTCAAGGGCAAGCCGGTTGAACTGCTGCCCCAGCCAGCAGGCGAACCCGACGCGCAGGCCAGGGAGCTGGCCGCCGCCAAGGCCGACGTCGTTATCGGACCCACCGATTCCAGCCACGCTGCCGCCGTCATTGACGTTCTGTCCGCTGCACGGATTCCGCTCATCTCACCGGCCAACTCGGCGGCAGGGCTGAGCAAGTACAAAAGCGGCGGCTACTACTTCCGCACCGCGGCTGCCGACGTCGCACAGGCCTCGGTGCTCGTCAAACTCGCCAAGGACGGCGGCGCAAAGACCCTGGCGATTGTCCACCAGGACAGCACCTACGGCAAGGATGTCTCTGCCGCGGTGGCCAGTGCGGCCAAGGGAGCCGGGCTGGAAACCTCCAGCACATCAGCGTTCAAGCCGGGCGAGGCGCGGCAGGCCGCCGCAGCGGCCCGGACGGCTGCGCCTGATGCGGTGGTGCTCATCGCGCGGGACGACGCGCAGGGGGCCATTGCGGAGCTGAACAATGCGGGACTGTCCGGGAGCAAGATCATCCTCAGCGACGGCGCGTTCGGCCAGTATGGTTCGGGACTGGGATCCAAGGCGCTCGACGGCGCCCGGGCTGTGGTGCCGGGCTTGTTCCCCTCCGTGGAGTTCCAGGCCCGCCTCCTTGCCGTCGATCCGTCGCTGAAGGACCTCTCCTACGCTCCCGAGGCCTACGACGCCGTGACGCTGGCTGTCCTGGCAGCAGCGGCGGCAGACGACGACTCGGGCCGGTCCATCGCGGCAAACCTGATTTCCGTCTCCGGCGGCACGGCTCCGGGGACGGAACCGAAGCAGGCTGCCCCCTGCTCGTCCTACAAGGACTGCGTGTCAGCGCTTAGGACCGGAGCCGGCGCCAACTACGACGGGCAATCCGGTCCGATCGGATTCGACGCCAGCGGGGACATCACCTCCGCAAACTTCACGGTGTTCACCTACGGAGCCGACAACAAGGCCAAGCTGAGCGGCCGTGAATCGGCGGGGCGCGCCGCAGGCTGATCGCCGGGAGCGAAACGAGGGCCCGCAGACACTGGTTTCCGGGACTATTCGCTTGCACTCTCACCTATGGAGTGCTAATTATTGACTTAGCACTCTTACGCACCGACTGCTAAAGCGACGCCCGGCCCAGGCCGGTCCCGGAGCCCAGGCGCCGGTCGAGGAGCGAAAGAAATACCTTACTGGAGTGAGATCCGGATCCTGCGGCGTACAGAGGCCGCCGGTCAAGGATCGTCCGTCGCGGGCACTGCAGTGGGTTCATTCTTAACGTCTGTCCCGAAAGGACTACTGCCGTTATGGCCAAGATCATTGCATTTGATGAAGAGGCACGCCGCGGCCTTGAGCGGGGCCTGAACATCCTCGCCGACGCCGTTAAGGTCACCCTCGGCCCGCGTGGACGCAACGTCGTCCTCGAAAAGAAGTGGGGCGCCCCCACGATCACCAACGATGGTGTTTCCATCGCCAAGGAGATCGAGCTGGACGATCCTTACGAGAAGATCGGCGCCGAGCTGGTCAAGGAAGTTGCCAAGAAGACTGATGACGTCGCAGGCGACGGCACCACCACGGCCACCGTCCTGGCCCAGGCACTGGTCAAGGAAGGCCTGCGCAACGTCGCGGCCGGCGCTGACCCGCTGTCCCTCAAGCGCGGCATCGAGAAGGCTGTAGAAGCCGTCACGGTGGAGCTGCTGGCTTCGGCCAAGGAAATCGAAACCAAGGAAGAGATCGCCGCCACGGCTTCCATCTCTGCCGGCGACGACGAAATCGGCGCCCTCATTGCCGAGGCCCTGGACAAGGTTGGCAAGGAAGGTGTTATCACCGTCGAGGAGTCCAACACCTTCGGCCTGGAGCTGGAACTCACCGAAGGCATGCGCTTCGACAAGGGCTACATCTCCGCGTACTTCGTCACCGACGCCGATCGCCAGGAAACGGTCCTTGAGGACCCGTACATCCTGATCGTCAACTCCAAGATCTCCAACGTCAAGGAACTGGTTGCTGTCCTGGAAAAGGTCATGCAGTCCAACAAGCCGCTGCTGATCATTGCCGAGGACATCGAGGGCGAGGCCCTGGCCACCCTGATCGTCAACAAGATCCGTGGCACCTTCAAGTCCGTCGCCGTCAAGGCTCCGGGCTTCGGCGACCGCCGCAAGGCACAGCTGGCCGACATCGCCGTTCTGACCGGCGGCCAGGTCATTGCAGAGGAAGTCGGCCTCAAGCTTGAGACCGCCGGCCTGGAGCTCCTGGGACGCGCCCGCAAGGTTGTTGTCACCAAGGACGAAACCACCATCGTTGAAGGTGCCGGCGACGCCGACCAGATCGCTGGCCGCGTTTCCCAGATCCGCGCCGAGATCGAGAACTCCGATTCCGACTACGACCGCGAGAAGCTGCAGGAACGCCTGGCCAAGCTGGCCGGCGGCGTTGCAGTCATCAAGGCCGGAGCCGCAACCGAGGTTGAGCTCAAGGAACGCAAGCACCGCATTGAGGACGCCGTCCGCAACGCGAAGGCTGCCGTTGAAGAAGGCATCGTCGCCGGTGGTGGCGTTGCACTGATCCAGGCCGGCGCCAAGGCGTTCGCGAACCTGAACCTGACCGGTGACGAAGCAACGGGTGCGAACATCGTCCGCGTTGCCATCGACGCCCCGCTGAAGCAGATCGCCTTCAACGCCGGCCTCGAGCCGGGCGTTGTAGTCGACAAGGTCCGCGGCCTGCCCGCAGGCCACGGCCTGAACGCAGCAACCGGCGAATACGTCGACCTGCTGGCTGCCGGCATCAACGACCCCGTCAAGGTGACCCGCTCTGCACTGCAGAACGCGGCCTCCATTGCCGGTCTGTTCCTCACCACTGAGGCCGTAGTGGCCGACAAACCGGAGAAGAACGCACCGGCCATGGGTGGCGGCGACGACATGGGCGGCATGGGCGGCTTCTAGTCCCCAGCGCCCGGACTACGTTCCGCGCAAACCATAATGCGGCCCCCTCCACTGGAGGGGGCCGCATTATTTTTTTGCTGGTGACCCGTGCTTTGTTGCCAGGATGTGCGGGCTTCCGGGCTCCGCTACTTGCGGGCCGTTGCCAGCATTCCTTCGACTTCCTTCTTGAAGGCCTCGGCGGCTGCCTGGGGAGACATCCGGTCGTACAGGACTTCGTCGGTGAAGCGCTTGATGACGTTCTGGACGCTGCCTGCACCTACGGGCGGGACGGGAGGCGCGTCGGCGACATCCGGCGCGATGTCCTTCAGGAAGGCCACCACGGTGGTGTCCGCGGGCTTGAGGGCGGGCGTGATCTTCTCCACGATTTCAGAGTTGCCGGGCACTCCGCGGTCGGTCATGAGGATGGCCCCTGCCGCCGGGCTGTTGGCCAGGTAGTTGATGAACGTCGCGGCGGCTTCGGGGTGCTTGGACCGTGAGGACGCGGACCAGAACATCGTGGGCTTGTAGTACATGCCGTTGTCAGCAGACTTCCCGTCGACACTGGGGGCGCGGAGCATTTTGATGCCGCTCCCGGTGGTGGTTTCCAGCGAACCCAGCTGGTTGGTCCACCACCAGGCCATGCCTACCCGGTTGGTGCCGAACAGGCTCTCCTCCAGGCCGGCGCCGGAGTCCTCTGTGGCGACCGTGGCCGGCGGGCTGGCCTTGGAGTCACGCTGTTCCTTGAGGCGCTCCCAGAACGACGCTGCGGTAGAGGCGTTGAAATCCAGTTTCCCGTCCTGGGAGTACAGGTTCTCGCCGTGCTGCCGCAGCCAGATGATGAGGTCTGCCTCGTTGCTGCCATAGGCGGCACCGTAGTTCTTCCCGTCGCCGGCCGCGCTGAGCTTCGCTGCCGTGTCCACAAAGTCGTCCCAGGTCCACTTGGTGTCGTCGGGGACAGGCACGTTGGCTGCTTCGAAGACCTTCGTGTTGGCCATGATGACGTACGCGTTCTTGCCGGTGCTCAGGCCGTACTGTGCGTTGTCGTATTGTCCGGACGCCAGGGATTCCTTGTCCAGCTTGGAGGTGTCGATCCCGCTCTGTTTGGACAGGTCCAGCAGCGCCCCGCGGCCGCCGTATTCGGCGATGTACTTCTGGTCCATCTGGATCACGTCAGGCGCGTCATTGGCCGCCGTCTTGGTGGCGAGCTTGTCCCAGTAGCTGGCCCATTCGCCCGGCTCGGATTCGATCTTGATGTTGGGATGTTCGGCCTCGAACGCGTCGATGACTTTTTCCGTCTGCGCATTGAGGTACTCGTTGCCCCACCAGGCGAACCGCAGGGTGACCTGGTCGTTCTCGCTGGAACCCCCGGATGCACCGCAGCCGGTGGCAAGCAGTGAAACAGCGACGGCGACTGCGCCGAACTGGAACTTCCTGCGGCTGATGGCCCGAATCTTCATTGATGTGCCTTCCTCAAAAGGGTGGAGGTCCACCCCGTCTGTGTTCCCGTCACGGCCTCGGTGCCGGTGGGACAGCTCAATCGAGAAAGCGCTTTCTCGGTTAGGATTCCGATTCTGCCGCGCTTCGGCTTCGGCGTCAAGAGATTTTCGGTAAGCGGTTTCCCGTGCGGGCGGCGAAATGCGCTGTCGGCGCTGTCTGGCAGGATGGTTCCGTGACGATTACTGCAGCTGCCGACGGTTCGGCTTTAGGAAATCCTGGCCCGGCCGGCTGGGCCTGGTACGTGAATGACGACTGCTGGCGGGCTGGCGGGTGGCCGCACGGCACGAACAACCAGGGCGAGCTGATGGCTGTCCTGGACCTGTTCCGCGCGACAGCCCACGTTCCCGACGAAGACCTGAGGGTCTTGTGCGACAGCCAGTACGTGATCAACTCCATCACCAAATGGATGCCCGGGTGGAAGCGCAAGGGATGGCGGAAGGCGGACGGCAAGCCCGTCCTGAACGTCGAGCTGCTCAAGGAACTGGACCGTGAAATCGCGGGCCGGAAGTACACGTTCGAATGGGTCAAAGGGCATGCGGGCCACGACCTGAACGAGGCCGCCGATGACCGGGCCCGTGCTGCCGCCACGGCATACCAGCAGGGCGTGGCGGCCCGTTCGGGGCCGGGTTTCGCCGGAGCCCCGAGTCACCCGGAAGCAGCCGCTTCTCCCACTGCGCCTGTGCGCGCCGCGGACTCCGGCGGACCCGACCTCTTCAGCGAACCTTCCCTGTTTAATGACCAGGACCTGCTGAGTGAGCCGGATCGGTTCAGCGAGCCGGATCTGTTCAGTGAGCTGGAGGAGGACCCGCTGGGCACGTCCGACGCGGCCGGAAAGTCGCCGGAGGAACTCGTGGAGGGCCTCGAGCGGGAGCTGCTGGGCCCCGAGGTACGTGGCGACATCGGCCGAACCGGCGTCCTGCTGCATACCGACTTTATGGAGATCGGAAGCTCGGGACGGGTGTGGACCCGCGATGCCATGATGATGGCTCTGGAGGAAGACCCCGGTGAGCGGACGGACCTGGAAATACTGGGCGCGGACCGCGTCGGCACCGGCGCGGTCCTGCTGACGTACCGGAGCTACGCACGCTCGGGCACGATCCTCCGCAGCTCGCTGTGGGTCCTCGATAACGGCAGGTGGCGGCTCCGCTTCCACCAGGGCACCCCCGAAGCCTGACAGCTGCCAACCAGCCAGCCGCAATCGGCACCAGGGGAGCGCCACTGATGAACGCCGGGTGTGCGCCACTTCCTGGCGTCACCATCAGCTGAAGCGCTGGGTGTTGCCTTGCTCGGCCTGCGCGTAGGTCGCCGCCGCCGACGACAGGGCGAGGTTGATCGAGGCCAGCGAGGCTTCGACCTTGCCTTGGGTCAGGGTCCATTCGGTCACCAGCGCCTGGAAGTTGGTGGCCGCCGAACCCCGCCACGTGGACTGGAGTTCGTCCAGGCCGCGTTTCATGGCCTGGACGTCGGCGCTGATCCGGTCCACCGTTGCCTTGACGTTGGCGGACTTGAGCTGGAGGAGTTCGGTGTCAACGGAAATGATGCTCATGGCTGCTGCCTCTCGCGCTGGTGGACAGCTGGGCTGTCCGGTCCGGCGGCTCCGGACCTCTGCAACGAGCCTAGGGAGCGGGGTGCCGGGAGGGCCACGGCGAGTTCCTATATGTGGATAACGCGGCCGTCGTTGGCGCTTCCGCCGTCTCCGTGGTCCCCAGACCCATGGTCCCGAGGCCCCTCTTCCCAAACTTCGTGGTCCTGGACTTCGCGGATCCCTGCATCATCGGCACCGGCATCAGGGTTCTGCGCATCGGCTTCCTCATTCCGGACCGGAAGGCTGACTACCAGGGTCGCCCCGCCGCCGTCGGTTGCCTGGACCCTGACACTGCCGCCGTGTGAGCCCACGATGGCCGCCACGATGGCCAGTCCGAGGCCGCTGCCGCCCGTTTCACGGGTCCGTGACGTATCCGCCCGGTAGAAGCGCTCGAAGACCTTCGCGGCGTCGTCCTCGGAAATCCCGGGGCCATGGTCCCGGACTTCGATGACAGAGGCGGGCAGGCCGCCGTCGGACCTCCGGACGCCCACTGCCAGTTCGATCGGGCTGCCCTCCGGTGTGTAGCGCAGGGCGTTGCCCACCAGATTGCCCACCACCTGCCGGAGCTTCGCCTCGTCGCCGAGGACGGGCGCCGGAGCCGCGTTGCCGCCGTCGAGACCGGTCAGGGAGATGCTGCGGGTACGGTCGCTGGCCTGAGTATCCACCACGGCATCGTGGGCGATCAGCTGAAGGTCGACGGGCTTCTGCTGGAGGGGCCGCTGTTCGTCGAGGCGGGCCAGGAGCAGGAGGTCCTCCACCATCGAGCCCATCCGCTTGGCTTCGCTTTCGATCCGCCCCATCGCGGTGGCCACATCCTCGTCGGTGGCCAGCGCGCCGTGGCGGTAGAGCTCGGAGAAGCCCCTGATGGTCACGAGCGGGGTGCGGAGTTCGTGCGAGGCGTCGGCAGCAAACCTGCGCATCCTTCCTTCGGATGCCGTCCTGGCAGCAAAGGCCGTTTCGATGTGCGCCAGCATGGCATTGAGGGAACTGGCAAGCCGGCCCACTTCCGTGCCGGAATTCTCCACTTCCACGCGCCGGGACAGGTCGCCGGCCGCGATCGCGGCGGCGGTCTTCTCCACGCGGGCGAGCGGACGGAAGGAGCGGGACACCGTCCAGCTGGCAATCAGGGAGGCGAGCAGGAGAGTCAGCAGTCCCACGCCTGTGACCACCAGTGTGGCGTGCTTGAGGACGTCGTCCACGCTTTGCAGGGGCAGGCCGATGACAACCACCGCGCTGCGTCCGTTGTCCAGGACGGGCACGGCTACCACCCGCCAGTTCTGGCCGTCGGTGCCGCGGACCTGGTAGGGGCGGGTTCCCAGGTCCTGCGCTTCATCCGAGGTGATGTTGCTGATGTCCGGGCGGTTTATGGCGTCACCGCCGAACGGGTAGGGGTCCTCGCCGGGCGTGTAAAGAATCAGCGAGTAGTCGGTGGGCACCGGATTGGGGGCCTGCAGCTGCGTGAAGGACCGCTGTTTGTGGGCCAGTTCGACGGCGGCATTGAGTTTGTCGTCCACCTGGCCCTGGAGGTAACTATGGAGCAGCGTCAGCGTGCCCGCGCCGGTCACCGTCAGCGCAACGATCAGCAGCGCCATGATGATGGCGACGAGCTGGGACCTCAGTGAGGCCGATTTCCACCGCTCCAGCAAGGTCAGCGCTTCTCTGCTGTCCGGAGCACGTAGCCCACGCCGCGCTTGGTCTGGATCAGGGCCGGGGCGTCCGGATCAATGTCCACCTTGCGGCGGAGGTAGGAGATGTAGGACTCCACAATGGAGGCGTCGCCGTTGAAGTCGTACTCCCAGACATGGTCCAGGATCTGTGACTTGGAGAGCACCCGGTTGGGGTTGAGCATAAGGTACCGGAGGAGCTTGAACTCGGTGGGGGAGAGTTCGATCACGGTGCCGCCGCGGCGGACTTCGTGGGCGTCGTCGTCGAGCTCCAGGTCATCCACCCGGATGACAGCGTCGTCGTCATCGAGGAGTGGCTGGGTGCGGCGAAGGACGGCACGGATGCGGGCCACGACCTCGTCCAGGCTGAAAGGCTTGGTGACGTAGTCGTCCCCGCCCACGGTGAGGCCGGTGACCTTGTCTTCGGTGTCGTCCTTTGCCGTCAGGAAGAGCACCGGGAAGTGTTTACCGGACGCGCGGAGCCGGCGGGTGACCGTGAAGCCGTCCATGTCCGGCAGCATCACGTCCAGGACGGCGAGGTCCGGCGAGTGGAGCTCGGCAGCGGCCAGGGCATCACGCCCGTTGCCTGCCGAGACGACCTCGAAGCCTGCGAACCGCAGGGAGGTGGACAGCAGTTCGCGGATGTTGGGTTCGTCATCAACAACAAGGAGCTTCGCCTCTGGGCCGTTCTTTTTCATACTCCCATGATGCTCCCAGAGTCTGGGAGTTTTCTGGATGGATGGTGGGTGTTCTTCGGGAAGGCCAAAGCCAGGGTCCCCTGCATAATGCGCGGGGGACCCTGGATTTAGAGAAGGATGGACTGCTAGTCCGACGGCTGGATTCGGAAAATCCCGGCTATTGCGGAATGTTCACATTCGCAGGATGGTCGCCGTAGCTCTTGTCGTCGTACGCGGCTCCTCCGAGGCCACACAGCTGCGCGGCTGTGAGCCCTGAAGGTGCAGTGGCCAGCGAGTCCTTGTTCACACCGTCCACTGTTACTTGGCTGGAGTACAGCGAATTGTCCGCTTCCTTGCAGACGAGCACGATGATCTTGAAGTCGCGCGGGTCTACAAAGGTCAGGCTGACAGTGGCGCCGCCCACCAGGGTTACGGCCTGCGGTGCTGCCGTGTCATGGCCTGCGGGAGTGGTGGTTTCAACCACCCAGTAGTTTCCGGCCAGCACCTGCGTGAACGAGCACTTGCCGTCAGCGCCGGTGGTGCAGGTTGTGGCGGGAGTTACGGCCAGGTCTGTCGCCGGATCAAATGTTCCGCCGACAGGTGCCGCATCGTTGTACAGAGTGAAGACGGCACCGGCCAACGGGGACGCAGGGGAATCGTCGTCAGTCTTGAGGACGTCGATGTTGCCACACTTCGATGCCGCAACGGAAATGGGTGCGATGAAGTCCTTCAGGGCTGCCGTGAAGGAGTCCGAGGAGCGGCTCTTCAAATAGGCACTGCTGAAAGGCAGGCAGGCGTCTGTACCAGCAATATTCGAAGCTGTCAGATCAATCGCTGCCTCACCGAAAGTGCGGACACTGAGGGTGCGGTCCAGGGTCTGACCGGCTTCGCGAATAGGATCAACGACGGGCACCGTATTGATTGATGCCTCGAATACCAGGTTGAACGCGCCACCTTCTGAGACATTCAGTTTCCCCCAGCACGGGGTCGAGTTGGCGGCTTCACAGAGGCTCTTGGGACCGGTAGTGACCCAACGGTGGTAGCCCAGGACAGGGTTAACGCCGCCTTGGGCGAGATCGTATTTAATCAGGACGTCTCCAGCGGTCCGAGTGGGCGTGATGCCGTTTCCACCCTGTGCAACAGTCTTAACTTCCTTCGACTGATTAAATTCAAAGTCCATGTTTGTGGTGCCATTGGGTTCCTGGACCCTCTCCCACGCAAGATATGCGTACGTATGGCCGTTCGATTCCTCAACAAACCTGGCGTAGAAGCGTGTCAGGTCGCTCTTGTTGTTCGGGATGGATCCGTCGACGACAGACGGTACTGCGGTGTCTTCCTTGGTGCCGGTACCGAATGAATCGTCTGTTTGGCCGGTCGGCTTATCGAGGCCGCAGCCCACAAGAGGGGCTTCACAGCTGATCCCGATATTTGCCCAGTCTTTGACCTCGTCGTTGACAACCAAGTTGCCGTCACCGGCGTCGAACGGGCTTCCGGCCAGGTTTGCCTGGGCAGCGGTGGTCCCGCCAAGGATCAAAGCCAGACAGGCGATTCCTGCGCCCCAACGGGCGCGCGTGATGTTTCTCATGGGAAATGCTCACTTCTCAGAGTGGCGAATAATGTGTCAGCGCGGACCGATGGTCCGGCGCCAGTGAATCCCCCAGCATCTCTCCCCAATATTGATCGGCCGCCGCCCGCGCACGGGGTGGCGTCCGGACTACTCCGGTCGTCGCTTCCTCGCGGGCCGGAGTGGGCAGGGCAGCACGAAGCCAGCGGTCATTGCTGGGAGTGCTCCGGAGGTATTGCTGCGTAATCCGCGCATCTACGCGTCCTAGTACACGGGCAAAGCCAAGGCGGCTCTGCCCATCCTGATCTGAGTTCAGGACTTGTTACCACTAAGTAACCCAGCGCTCTGAGTGTATGCCCGGCAACAGAGGACAACAATGCCTTCCGCGGAACAATGTGGATTCCCCCATTGACCTGTTCGAAGAGCAGAAAAGGACCTGACCTGCTGTAATGCCTAGCCGGGCTGCTCTACATCCTTCGCGTCCATGATCCGGTACGCGTAGCCCTGCTCGGCCAGGAAGCGCTGGCGTTTGGCCGCGAAATCCTGATCCAGGGTGTCCCGTGCCACCAGAGAGTAGAAGCGGGCAGCCCGCCCGTCCTTCTTGGGACGGAGCAGCCGGCCCAGCCGCTGGGCTTCCTCCTGGCGGGATCCGAACGACCCCGAGACCTGGATGGCCACGGACGCTTCGGGCAGGTCGATGGAGAAGTTGGCCACCTTGGACACCACCAGCGTGTGCACGTCGCCGGCCCGGAAGGCATCGAACAGCTTCTGCCGTTCCTTGACGGACGTCTCACCCTTGATCACCGGAGCGTTGAGGCGCTCGCCGATTTCGTCCAGCTGGTCGATGTACTGCCCGATCACCAGCAATTGCTCGCCCTGGTGCCGGGCCACGAGCTGCTCCACGATCCGGGTCTTGGTCTCCGACGTGGAACACAGCCGGTACTTGTCGGCGTCCTCGGCCATGGCATAGACCACACGCTCGTCCCGGGGGAGGTCCACACGCACCTCCACGCAGTCCGCCGGGGCAATGTACCCCTGCGCTTCGATGTCCTTCCAGGGCGCGTCATACCGTTTGGGCCCGATCAGGCTGAACACTTCCCCTTCGCGGCCGTCCTCGCGGACAAGGGTGGCGGTCAGGCCCAGCCGGCGGCGCGCCTGCAGGTCAGCGGTCATGCGGAAGATCGGGGCGGGCAGCAGGTGCACTTCGTCGTAGATGATCAGGCCCCAGTCGTTACCGTCCACCAGCTCCAGGTGCGGGTAGAGGCCGCCGCGTTTGGTGGTGAGGACCTGGTACGTGGCGATGGTGACGGGCCGGACTTCCTTGACCGCACCGGAGTACTCGCCGATTTCGTCCTCCGTCAGGGAGGTGCGCTTGAGGAGCTCGTCCTTCCACTGCCGGGCAGCCACGGTGTTGGTCACCAGGATCAGCGTTGTTGTTGAGCTGACGGCCATGGCCGCTGCGCCCACGAGCGTTTTACCCGCGCCGCACGGCAGCACCACAACACCGCTGCCGCCGGCCCAGAAGTTCTCGGTGGCCAGCTGCTGGTAGGGCCGGAGCTTCCAGCCGTCCTCGTTCAGCGCGATCAGGTGCGGGGTTCCGTCCACGTAGCCTGCGAGGTCCTCCGCCGGCCAGCCGATCTTCAGCAGCAGCTGCTTGAGCTGGCCCCGCTGGGAGGAATGAACCACAATGGTTTCGCCGTCGATCCGGGGCCCCAGCAGGGGCTGGATTTTCTTGGCCCGGATGACCTCTTCAAGCACCGGATAGTCGTCGGTGCGCATGACCAGGCCATGCTGCGGATCCTTCTCCAGGCGCAGCCGCCCGTACCGCGACATGGTCTCTTCGACGTCGATCAGGAGGGAATGCGGCACCGGGAAGCGCGAGTACTTCAGCAGGGTGTCCAGGACCTTTTCCGCGTCCAGGCCCGCGGCGCGCGCGTTCCACAGGCCCAGCGGCGTCAGCCGGTAGCTGTGCATGTGCTCCGGGGCGCGTTCCAGCTCGGCGAACGGGGCGATGGCATGGCGGGCCTCGGTGGCCAGTTCATGGTCCACCTCCAGCAGTATGGTCTTGTCGCTCTGGACAATCAGCGGTCCGTCGTTCACGCGGTGGCGTCCTTCACTGGCGCAGTTCTTCTGCGGCCTCAATATCAATGATCCGGTGGATGGAGACCACCCGTTCGGTTTCACGCGCGGGATCGAAGACCCTGACCCGTCCGCCGCTCACCGACAAGGGAACAACGGTCTCCAGGTTGGCGTTCCCGCCCCCGTCCACCACGTTCATGCACACTGTCTGCTTGAGCCGGATGGCCCGCTGCAGGGTCTCCAGGCCGAGCTGGGTCGCGGTTTCGCCGGACCCGGGCAAAGACACGGACGACGGCGGCGTCCCCACTCCCGGTGCCCTGACTGCCCCGTGGCCGTCCGGGCCGCCGGAGTGGGACGTTTTGAGGTGGCGCAGCACGGCCAGCTGGGAATCCATTTCGGCGTCGGCGGGCGCGGTCCGCGGCGCCGTGTAGACCGGCCGCGCGCTGGCCGGGGCCGGCACGGTACGGCGCAGCCGGATCAGGGACGGCTCGGATTCCTCCACCGACGGGGAAAGTCCGAGGCCGCGCAGGACCTGGGCCGTTTCGCGCGGCGGCGCCGTGGAAATCAGGACCGTCGGCGCGATCCTCACCAGGCCAAGCCCTGATGCCTTCGATTCCGCAGCAAGCTCCAGCACAGCCGTTTCGTCGTCGCTCTGGACGAAGCTCGCCGCTATGCCCACCCGCAGCCGGCCGTGGCGGGAGGCCGTGTCCTCCACCAGGTATTCGAGGGGTTGCGGCACGGCGGTGGCGGAGTGCTCCCGCAGGAAAGCCAGCAGGCTTGACGCGTCCTGTCCGGCCTCCAGCGCCCGCCTCACCGACGCGGTGGAAAACCGGTAGATCGTGGCCGGGCCCTGCCCCTCGGCGTCGGCCATCAGCAGCAGTTTTTCACTGAGTTCGGGACTCAGGTATCCCGGCGCGATGGCTGTGAGATCGGCCTGGAGCAGCACGTGGTTCAGCGCCGCGGGAAGGTGCTCACCGAGGATCCCCAGCGCTTCATCGGGGTTGTCCTCGGCGATCGCGCTGCCCAGCTGGCTGAGTGCCCCTGAACCGGTCAGGCCCAGCATGTCGGCCTCTGCCAGGACGCCACGGATCAGCGAACTGAACCGGCGCGCCATCCGGGGCTGTTCCCACTCGGCCCGCTGCAGCACCGCGGCAGCGTCCAGGACGGGGGCATGGGCCTCCGGCGCCGCGGCCTCGTTCGTCAGGTGGTTCAGGATTTCCAGGATCCGCTTCCTGACAACCGGCGCGTCCGGCCGCTGGGCCTCCGCAGAGAGCGCATTGATGGTGGTTCCGGCCGCCCCGCGATGAACGGCCGGCGTGCTTTGCTGGCCATTGACCGGCTGGCCCACCATCGATGGGACACGTTCACTGGCCAGCCAGGCATTAACGAGCCACAGCCACTGCTCCTGCCGCGGCAGGACCAGCCATTCCAGGTCCGGTGGCTGGACCCAGGCCGAGGAATCGACGTCAAGCCGGATCAGGCCGGACAGGGCGCACAACTCCAACATGAGGCCCGTGCGGTGCTGCTCGAGCCGGAGCCCTTCTGCCAGCCGCCGCATCTCCCGGACACCCACACCGCCGGTACGCAGTGTTGCCAGCGGCTGCTCCCGGATCGCGTAAAGGAGCTCGCCCACCAGTCGAAGTGTTTCCGCGATGGCGCCCAGGGCGGCATTGCGGCGGAGCGAGGCAGTAGTGTGGCCAAGTTCGGGAACCGGCGGCGACAGCGTGAAGTCCTCAATAATCGCGCCGCCCCGAAGGGACACTCCCACGCTGTGGGGCAGCTCCACGTGGGCTGCGTCCAGGGGGACCAGCAGGCCGCGGGCCAGCAGCCAGTCAACGGGCCCGACGTCGGCGGCTTCGGTGGCCACGGAGGCTTTCCGTTGCGCCTGGGGGACGGCACCCATGGCCCAGTTGCCGAAGCGGGCGAGCAACGCCGTCGTCCGTTCCGGGGCGCCGGCCAGGATGTCCTTCAGCGCCTCCGGCGAGGACGTCCAGTGCTGCAGCGCAAGCGCTGCCTCCATGGGTGTGGTGGCCTCATGGACGGCCACTCCGCTGCGGTGCAGCTCAGCGACCAGCTGGACCACGCGCTGGGCGAACGCGGGCTGCAGGCGGACCAGCTCCGTGTAGCTCCGTCCCAGCCCTGCCGGGTAGATGCCCACAACATCCCGAAGTGTTCCCACCGGGAGGTAGAAGTGCTGACGGTGGCCCGTGGGGGCTGTGCCATGCGGGGGTTCCGCCCGGTGCACGAGCGCGAGGTCCTGCAGGGAGGTGAGGATCCGCTCAATGGCCGCCACCGACGCGCCGGGAATGAACTTGCGCAGGCCGGCCGCGCAGGCACTGTGTGCGGTGTCGGTATTGGTGCAGAGGTGCAGCGTTTCCAGGACCTGCATCTGCGGTTTGTTCAGGCGCTCCAGCGCGCGCTGCACGCTGACCCTGGCGCTGGCACGTGCGGCCAGGGCGGAAAAGTCCGGAACTGCGGGCGAAATGAGGTCCGGCCGCGCGGCGAACAGCGCCCGCAACGACTCGTCGCTGCGTGCCTCCAGTTCTTTGCTCAGCGCGCGGATAAGGGACATCAGTCCAACGTTACCGCCCGCCGGACTTTCCTGCCCGGCGCCGCCCTGCCACGCTGTCCAGGATCAGGAAGAGCATCAGCAGGAAGGCGACCGGCAGGCCGTACAGGGCAGTGGAGGTGACCCACACGGGGGCGGCGGAGCCGGCAAACGCCAGTGCCATCACCGCGCCCACTGCCGCGAGCGAGAGCAGGGCGACCGCAGCCGCGCAGATCATCAGGAGGCGCCGGTAACGCGAGGGTGTCATGGACGTAACGCTAACAGTCCTTCGGCAGACGTTCGTATAACGGCCCGTAAAGCAGGATTCGGGCGCGCGGCAGGATAACCTTGAAAGCAACAGACCAACTCGGCCCGGGCAGTCATACCCTGAACCCGCATATCAATGCGGATGCGGTGACTGCCGGCCGTGTCTCAAGACGTCAGAACGAAGAAGGTTGATTACGTGCCTACCGGCAAGGTCAAGTGGTATGACAAGGAAAAAGGTTTCGGATTCCTCGCGGGCGAGGACGGCCAGGAGGTTTTCCTGCCCAAATCATCGCTCCCCGAGGGCGTCACCGAGCTGAAGGCCGGAACCCGCGTGGAGTTCGGCGTGGCTGATGGCCGCAAGGGCGCACAGGCCCTGGGCCTCCGCGTCCTGGACAAGACACCGTCCATCGCCAAGGCCAAGCGGCCCAGTGCCAAGGACCTTGCACCCCTGGTGCAGGACCTCGTCAGCGTGCTGGACAACCTCTCCGGCACGCTGTCCGCCGGCAAGTACCCGGAAGGCAACAAGGGCAAGGCCATCGCCGCAGCCCTGCGTAAGGTTGCCGACGAGCTGGACGTTTAGGCCTGCTGATGAACCCGGAAGCTGAACAGCCGGACCAAACGGCAACGGAGCAGGTAATCGCCCCGGCCGCCGTGGCCGAAACCAAGCGCCGTGCGGGTGTGCCCGTTTGGCGCGTCGGCAAACCGGATGCCTTCCTTGCCGGAGCGGTTGATGTGGCCCGCTCCGCCGTTGAAGGCATCACCGCGGCGTCCACCATCGGCACACACCTTGGCGCCAAGAGTGAAGGCGACCGGTTGGTGACTCATCTTTTTGAGTCGCGCCTGCCCGGTTACCAGGGGTGGCAGTGGTTCGCCGTCCTGACGCGCAACTCGCGCTCCAAGGTGGTTACCATCAGCGAGCTTGGCCTGCTGCCGTCCGAGGAGTCCATCCTTGCCCCCGAGTGGGTGCCCTGGGCAGAACGCGTACGCCCCGAGGACGCCCAGGACGAGGAAGCGCTGGACGCCGGGTACGAGGAAGCGCTGGACGCCGGGTACAGGGCAGTCGACGTCGAGGCAGAATCCGACGCCGAGGAGCCGGGCACGGAAGAGGCTGACTCGGATGAGGCAGATGCTGACGAGTCTGACGCCGGTGAGCCGGACACGGACGAAGCAGACGCGGACGAAGCAGACGCGGAGCCGGGCGCCGAAGAGCCCGCCGAAGACTCCGAGTAAATCCGAGTAAAACAGCAGACGGCGCCGCCCGGGACCAAACCCGGACGGCGCCGTCGAACGTTAACGCCCTGCCGCGCCTTCCCATCGATTGCTCCAACAGCGCCCTTTAGCGCTCCCAAAACGCTCCCAAAACGGCGCCTGCGGAGCAATCGATGAGGTGGCGGGGAGTTACTTGCGCAGTTCGCCCACCACAAAGTCGATGCTGGCCAGCAGCGCGGTGACATCAGCCGGTTCGATGGCCACGAACGTTGCGATCCGGAGCTGGTTGCGGCCCAGCTTGCGGTAGGGCTCGGTGTCCACAATGCCGTTGGCGCGCAGGACCTTGGCAACAACGGCCGCGTCCACGGTGTCGTCAAAGTCGATCGTGGCGATGACGTTGGAGCGTTCCTCGGCCTTGGCCACAAAAGGCGTGGCGTAGTCGGAGGCCTCGGCCCAGCTGTAGATCCGGCCAGCGGAGTCTGCCGTGCGGGCCGACGCGAAGTCCAGGCCGCCGTTGGCGTTCAGCCACTGCACCTGGGCGTCCAGGGTCACCAGGGTGGACAGCGACGGTGTGTTGTAGGTCTGGTTGAGGCGGGAGTTGTCGATCGCCGTCTGCAGGTCCAGGAAGTCCGGGATCCAGCGGTCGCTTGCCTTGATCCGGGCAGCGCGTTCCAGCGCGGCGGGGGAGAAGAGGCCAAGCCACAGGCCGCCGTCGGACGCAAAGTTCTTCTGCGGAGCGAAGTAGTACACGTCCGCTTCGGCAACGTCCACGTCCAGGCCGCCGGCGGCCGACGTCGCGTCCACCAGGACCAGGGCGCCGTCATCGGCTCCGGACACGCGCTTTACCGGCGCGGACACGCCTGTGGAGGTCTCGTTCTGCGGCCAGGCGTAGACGTCCACGCCTGCCTCGGCCTGGGCAACCGGGCGGGTCCCGGGCTCGGACTTGATGATGGAGGAAGCGTCCAGGAAGGGTGCCTTGTTGGTGGCGGAGGCAAACTTGGAGCCGAACTCGCCGAAGGACAGGTGCTGGGCCTTCTTTTCCACCAGGCCAAAGCTGGCAATATCCCAGAACGCGGTTGAACCGCCGACGCCCAGTACCACTTCGTATCCCTCGGGGGCGCGGAAGAACTGGCTGAGGCCCTCGCGGACAGAACCGACGAGGTTCTTGACCGGGGCCTGGCGGTGGGAGGTGCCCAGGATGGTCTTGGACGCCGCTGAGAGTGCTTCGATCTGTTCCGGCCTGACCTTGGAAGGTCCTGCGCCGAACCGTCCGTCCTTCGGCAGGAGGTCGGCAGGAATAGTGATGCTGGTTTCGCTCACAGGGGCTCCAATTTCGGCGTGGACGTAACTCACGTCCGGGACGGTGGGATGGCCGGCAGTCGACGATGGCTGCAACACGGACCTCCCTTATTCTGCCTGAACCGCCGAATGGGCGGGAACCGGCACCGTCATAGTCCAGCCATTGAGACAAGCCTCCGGCGGCCCAGGAATTATCCGGACAAACTCAAAATAGGCTAAGCTTTTCAACGGACTACGTCGCTGTCGGTACGCGATACGGTGGGACAACGCAAGGTACTGCGCTCGAGGAGCTGAGCTGGATGACGGATCTGATCGATACCACGGAGATGTATCTTCGGACCATTTTGGAGCTTGAGGAAGAGAACATCGTTGCTCTTCGCGCACGCATCGCCGAGCGGCTCCGGCACTCCGGGCCCACGGTGTCCCAAACCATCGGCCGGATGGAACGTGACGGCCTTGTGGTGGTCTCCGGGGACCGCCACCTGGAGCTGACGGAGGCAGGCCGTAAGCGGGCTACGGAAGTCATGCGCAAGCACCGGCTCGCGGAGCGCCTCCTGGCGGATGTCATCGGCCTGGACTGGGCTTACGTCCATGACGAGGCGTGCCGCTGGGAGCACGTGATGAGCGAACGCGTCGAGCGGCGCATCTACGAACTGCTGAACCACCCCACTGAATCCCCCTATGGCAATCCCATCCCCGGCCTCGCGGCCTTGGGCGGCCAGGCGTCGTCGCCCTTTACGGACGGCGTGATCAATCTCCTCGAAGCGATGAAGGGCTACGGCCCGGGCTCCAGCGTGGTTGTCAGCCGGCTGGCGGAACCGATCCAGGTGGAGCCGGAACTGCTCATCCAGCTCGACGAGGGCGGGATCCGTCCCGGCGCTGCGGTCTCGTTGGAGCGCGTGGGCGACTACATCTCGGTCCGGGTTGCCGGGATCGAAGGGGCGCTGGAGCTCCCGCCGGAAGTGGCCGCGCACGTATTTGTATCCGTCGCCTGACGCCTGTCCACAGGAGGCGCCGAACGGCGTGTTTACCCCATTCGTTGGGGTTTACGCAAAGATAACGGAATTGTTACTGTCCGGCTTAATCGCCTATAGTTAACGCCAAGCGTCGATACAAAAGCGTTACCTGATCTGGAGCCGAGCTCTGCCAGCAGATCGGGGTACGAGTCACCAACTGGCAGAGGCGGGGGAACCACAACCGGCGGTCGCAAGGCCGCCTTGGGGTGAAGTCCGTCAGCAGCAAGCCTCTTCCAGCGAAGGATCCTACGGGATATCTCTCTGCGCCGAAGCTTGCTTACGGCGGACCGGGTCTTTGAACTCTCTGACCCGAATCCGACAGCTAACTTCGCAGGCTATCCAGAGAGGAACCGTTCTTGACCATGCAGAATTCCAGGGGCCGCCGCCGTGCGGCGGGCCCCGCAGCAGCGCCCCGCGTTGCCGCAGCAGTGGCCGCGGACAGGCCCCGGGATCCACAGCGCGATGCGCGCCGCCGCCGGGGCCCCTTCCGGCAGATCACCGACTTCGCAGCCGCCAGCGGCGTAGGCCAAAAGGCCGGCATTGCCCTCGCGGCCACCGGCCTGGTCCTCACTGTCACGGTGCCGGCCACCAGCCCCGTGCTGGCCACGCCCGACGCCGGCCAGCAGGCGTCGGCTGTTTCCGCAGCTCCACAGCCTGAAATCTCCGCCGAGGCGGCCGCAAGAATCGACTTCAGCCGATCCTCCGTGGTCACCCAGGGTGATCCGGACGGCAAGCTCAAGCAGCTCCTGAGCGCCCAGTCGGCAGGCTCGATCACCAGGGCCGCATCCGCAGGCAGCCTGGGTGCCCCGTTGGCAAGCCTCGTTACCGCCTCCCCGTTCGGCTACCGCGTCAGCCCCATCACCGGCGGTACCGGCGACTTCCACCGCGGCCAGGACTACGTGGCCCAGTGCGGCACCTCGGTCCTGGCGGCGGCCAGCGGCACCGTGACCTTCGCCGGATGGCACCAGTACGGTGGCGGCAACCGCGTGGTGGTGGATCACGGCAACGGCCTGGAAACCACGTACAACCACCTCTCGTCGTTCAACGTCAAGGTTGGCCAGACGGTCAGCCGCGGCGACGTTGTGGCGCTTAGCGGCACCACGGGCGCCTCCACCGGCTGCCACCTCCACTTCGAGGTCCAGGTCAACGGTGAAGTCGTTGACCCCACCGGCTGGCTCTAGCCAAATGATGGCAGGCTCTCAGATCCGCGTGACATCCCGTGACCTGAATGTGACATTCGATCTGAACTCCTGTAACGTCTAACTTGCGTCAACTTTTCCGAAGTTGACGTTCTTGAGTGGATTGCCTAGCTCTGCCACCGCTCAAGGTCCGTTCGCATGACATCGTCTGGCAGGGGCGGGGGAACCAATTTTGGCCTTCGAAATCTGTTGGCCTTGGGGTTAAGTCGCAAAGCTTCTTAGGAAGCAGCGTGGCCGGGTGAACTCCCATCCGAATCCGACAGCTCACCTCGTAGGCATTGGGAGAGGCTACCTTCGTGTCTTCACGCCATAATTCTGCGCGTCACCGCGCACAAACGGTTCGCACCAACCCTTTGGGCCCCGTGTCCAAGGCCGTCAGTGCGAATGCCGGGACCGTAGGTCGCCAGGCTGCTGTCATCGCAGCTGCATCAGGTCTGATCCTGAGCATGGGGCTTCCGGCCAACGCGGCGGACACCACCGCCGGCGTATCCGCATCCACCGAGTCCGGCTCGCAGACCGCCCTTGCCGTCACCGCTGCCCCCACGGCCACCGTCTCCTTCGAACGCCCCGTGGTCAAGACCACGCCGGCCCCGAAGGTCGAAACGGTCCGTGCGCAGTCCACTGACACGGAACGCAATTCCGAGGCAACGGCCACCACCGCCAGCAAGCTGACGGACGCGGTATCCTCCGCGGCCGCATCCGGCCTGGCAGCCATCGCCTACACCGGCATCGGCCACCCCTACGTCTGGGGCGGCACCTCTCCCAGCGGCTGGGACTGCTCCGGCTTCACCCAGTGGGTCTACGCCCAGGCCGGCATCAGCATTCCGCGTGTCAATGCGTGGACGGCCATGACGCCCACCTCAACACCCTCTCCCGGTGACCTTGTTGTACAGAATGGCGGCGCGCACGTAGGCATCTACGTTGGCAACGGCATGATGATCAGCGCCCTGAACCCGTCACAGGGAACGCTGCTGCACTCTGTGGCCTCCACCGGCGGCGGATCCTTCTACACCGCGAAGTAGCAGAACCGCTCTCCGCTAGAACACTTTTCGCTAAATCCCCGTTCGGGGTGTGCCGGCGTACCCCCAAGATGCCGGCGCACCCAAAGCCCTTGGCCTGCCTGTGCGGTCCTAAGGAAAACGAAAGAGAGAAATAATGACTACACGTGCAACTGTTGCACGGCACCGCGCGGAGGTCACCAAGACCAACTCGCTGGCTGTCATTGCCAAGGCCGTCGGCGACAACGCCGGTGGCATGGGTCGCCAGGCCGCGGTTATCGCTGCTGCCTCCGGCCTGGTCCTGACCAGTGGTATCGCGGCCAACGCTGCAGACACCAACGTTCAGCGTGAATCCGCTTCCGCGTCCAACCTTGAGGTTGAGGTTTCCGCTCCGGCCATCATCTCGGCTGCTTCCACGATTGCCATCTCCTACGAGAAGCCAGCTGTGACCACCACGCCGGCTCCCGTCGTGGAAGCTCCCAAGCCCGTTGAGGCTCCGGCTCCCGCTGCCCAGGCTGTTGCCACCGTCAAGGTAGCCGCAGCCGTGGCCCCCAAGGCACCGGTTGCCGCCAGCAGCAAGGGCCAGGCCATCCTGTCCGCAGCCTACGCCCAGCTGGGCGTCAACCAGGACTGCACCATGCTGGTCACCAACGCGCTGGCCGCCGTGGGCATCAACTTCCACGACTGGCCTGCCGGCTACCTGTCCCTGGGGCAGACCGTGAGCGCCGCCGAGGCCCAGCCTGGCGACCTGATCTACTACGCCGATGGCGGCGCGGGCGTTGCCCACGTAGCTGTCTACGCCGGCAACGGCCAGGCAGTGCACGGCGGCTACAACGGCAACCAGACTGTTGTTTTCAGCGCCAACGTCGGCTCCGGCCCGGTTTTCATCCGCGTCAGCTAGTCTCCACGGCAACGCTTCGCAAAGGCCCCCGCCATTGGCGGGGGTCCTCTGCTTTAACGGCTCCCTCAGGATCGCGGGCCCGGCAGCCGACCCCCGACACGGGCACACCCCAAAACTGCGGATTAGCTGATCCCGGCTTTCTTTGTTTACTCTTGTGGTGTCGATCCATAGCCCGGACATGCCGAGGGCAGCCGGCCCTCGCGCCCCTGACGGGTGCGGCCGTGAAGAGGTAAGTGCATGCGCACTCTCGTTCTGAATGCTGGATATGAACCGCTGGCGGTAATCACCTTCCGCCGGGCGCTGGTCCTTGTGCTCACAGGGAAGGCAAGCGTTGTAGCGGAAGGCGAGGACCCTGTAGTGGGGCCACAGGAGATTCTGGGCCGCCCGTCCGTGATCCTCCTGAACCGCTACATCCGCCCCCGATACAACCAGTCCACTGCCGTGAGCCGCCGGGGAGTGCTGCGCCGGGACGGGCACAGGTGTGCATACTGCGGCAAGGCGGCGCACACCATCGACCATGTCCAGCCCAAGTCCCGCGGCGGCGCCGATTCCTGGGAAAACCTGGTGGCCGCATGCCTGCGCTGCAATAACGTCAAAGGCGACCACACGCCGGGGGAGATGGGCTGGAAGCTCCGTTTCATTCCGGAACCGCCGCACGGCACCATCTGGCAGATCAAGGAACTCGAAAAACCCACGCCGGCGTGGGACCCTTTCCTCCTGCCTGAAAAAGCTGCCTGAACCAATTCCTCCCGGCCCCGCTAGGCTGGGATGGTGCTTTCTGATGCCTTCGAATTCGACGCCGTCGTCCTGGCGGGTGGCCGCTCGTCGCGGCTGGGTGGCGTGCCCAAGCAGGCGCTGACGTACGGCGGCGCCACCCTCCTTCAACGGTCCCTGGCCGCGGCGGCAGGCGCGCGGTCAGTCGTGGTGGTGGGCCCGGACCCGGGCCTGTTGCCCGGGGGCGTGATCACCTGCCGGGAGGAACCGCCGTTTGCCGGGCCGGCGTCGGCAATCGCTGCGGGGCTGGCCGCGGTCAGTGGAACGGCCGGGCCGCGTCCGCCCTTCACCCTGCTGCTGGCCTGCGACATGCCGAACGTGGGCGTGGCGGTTGAGGCCCTTCGTTTGGCCCTTCGGCCCGGCGACGGCGCCATGGCCGTCTCGCCGGACGGACACCGCCAGCCCCTCGTGGGCTTCTACAGCACCGCGGCCCTGCAGCGTTCGGTGCAGGACCTCGTCTCCCGCGGTGCCTTAATGAACGGCTCCGTGTCCGCTCTCCTTGCTAGGCTGGACGTGCAGCTTGTCACCGTCCCGGCAGGCTCCACGGATGACGTGGATACCTGGGATGATGCCGCCGCGCTTGGAGTGGCCGGCCGGGAACCATGACCAGGTTCCGGACCTGCGTGGCCGCAGTTGAATTGGGAGGCAGTCAGTGAAGAGCCAGGATGAGACGCTGGAAGAATGGTGCAGGGCGCTCCTTCAGGCCTACGAGCTCGAAGACGTCCAGATAGACGTTAATGCCATCCTTTCGCTTGCCGGAGTGGCTGCGCATTCCGTGGTTCGGCCGGCCGCGCCGCTGACCACCTTTATTGCGGGCTTTGCCGCAGGACTTGCCACAGGCTCGGGCCAGGCAACGGATGCCGCCTCCATGTCGGCGGCCATGGACGTGGCCCGCACCCTGGCCGCGGACTACGATTCTGCCTCCGCCGGGACCCCCGGCGAATGACGGCTGCCCCCGGCGACAACGACGACGCACCCAAGCAGGACACACAGGACGAACCCGCCAGGCACGTGGCCCACACCTGGGAGGAAGCCCGGCAGGCCGCCTTCGGCTGCGCCGAACCGATACCGGCCGGGCGGGTCCCGTTGCAGCAGGCCCTTGGCCGGACCCTTGCCGGGGACATCACGGCGCTCCAGGACATGCCGCACTACGCCTCGTCCGCCATGGACGGCTGGGCGGTCAACGGCACCGGCCCCTGGATCCTGGCAGAGGCCGGCCAGCGGCTGGCGCCGCACGAGGCCAGCACCATCGTCACCGGCGGGCTGATACCGGCTGGCGCCAAAGCCGTACTCCGCAGCGAGAGCGCGGTCCTGGGCAAGGACGACGACGGGCTGCCCGTCCTGATGGTCGGCGGCGGCGCACGCCCCGGCGAACCGAAAAACGGCCAGCACATCAGGAAAGCCGGCGAGGAAGCATCCCTGGGCGACGTCCTGGTCAAGGCAGGAGCCACCCTCAATCCTGCGCACCTGGCAGTGGCGGCCCTGGCCGGCCACGACGACCTGCTGGTGCAGGGCAAACCCGTCGTGAAACTGCTGCTGACCGGATCCGAGGTGGTGACCCACGGGATGCCGGCGCCCGGGCAGGTCCGTGACACGTTCGGCCCCCAGCTGGCCGCCGTCGTCGACATGCTGGGCGGCATCCCCGCCGGGCAGGAAAAGATCGGCGACTCCTACGAGGAATGGCTCGCAGCCCTGGAAGACGTGGCCGAGCCCGGCGGTGAGGTTCCCGCCGTCCCGCCTGCCGACGTCGTCATCACCACCGGCGGAACCGGCCGCTCCGGAACCGACCACCTTCGCCGGGCCGTCGCCGAACTGGGCGGCCGGCTGGTCATTGACGGGATCGCCATGCGTCCAGGCCACCCCGCCGTCCTCGCGGAACTGCCGGACGGCCGGTTTGTCCTCGGGCTGCCCGGCAACCCGCTGGCCGCCATGATGGCACTGTCCACAGTGGGTGCCCCGTTGCTCGCGGCCCTCGGGCACGGGTCCATGCCGGCGGTCCAGGAAGTGCCCTCCGGAACTACCATCGAGCCGGATCCCGGACGGACCCGGCTGATGCCGTTCCGGTTGCTCTACGGCATGGCATCGCCGGCCCAGCACACCGGCCCCGGCATGATGCGGGGGCTGGCATCGGCCGACGGCGTGATGGTAGTGCCTCCGCACGGAGTGCAGCTCGGCGAAACAGTCCCCGCGTTCGCCCTGCCCTGGGGTCCGCCGCTCGCCACCCCCGCATCACCCGGCACCAAAGCCAAAACCCCTGCACGGGCTGCCCGGAAGGCAGGCTCCAAGCCGGCGGCACCGGCAGGCCCTGTGGACTGGAGTGCGCTCCTGGGCTGACCGTGGCGTGGCTGGCTTAGTGCCCCTGCCCTTGCAATGATGGAGTCATGAACAGGCACCCTGCCCATCGCCGGCAAGTACGGGACACACTGCAGGGCTTCCGCTCCCGGCCCAAGGAACAGCCATGGGCCGCGTAACGCAGCGCCGCAAGGTCCACCGCTACGTGCTGGACGGGTCACCCCAGGCCCTCGAGTTCCCCGTCCGGCACCGGGAGGACACCCTCGCCGTGGAGGAACCCCTGGAAATCCGGCTGGGCTCCCTCTCCTTTTCGGTAACCATGCGCACTCCCGGCGACGACTTCGACCTCGTCGCCGGATTCCTCGTCTCCGAAGGCATCATCTGGACCCCCGAACAGCTGGTGTCGTTGCGGTTCTGTGCCGGGGAGGACGAAAACGGCGTGCAGACGTTCAACGTCGTGGAGGCCCAGCTGCGCCCCGACGTCGAGGTTCCGACGATCGGCCGGAATGTCTATACCTCCAGCTCGTGCGGCATCTGCGGCACGGATTCGATCGAGGCCGTCCGGAAGTCGTCGCACTACAGCCCCGCAGCTGACCCTGTGTCGGTACCGGCGGCCATTCTTGCCTCGCTGCCTGACCGGCTTCGCGAGGCCCAGGCCGTCTTTGACGTCACCGGGGGAGTGCATGCTGCCGGACTGTTCAGGATAGGGGACGACGGCGGGGTGGAGCTTTTGTGCCTCCGCGAGGATGTGGGCCGGCACAACGCCGTGGACAAGGTGGTGGGCTGGGCCCTGCGGGAGCGGATGCTTCCGCTGTCCGGCCTGGTGCTCCAGGTCTCCGGGCGGGCGTCCTTCGAGCTCGTGCAGAAGGCGGCGCTGGCCGGCATCCCCGTGCTGGCCGCCGTCAGCGCCCCCTCCAGCCTGGCCGTGGAGCTCGCGGAGGCGAACGGACTGACCCTGGCTGGGTTCAGCCGTGGCACCAGCCTGAACGTTTATGCCGGGCAGCACAGGATTACTGTGCCTGCTCCGGCTGAGGATCCGGTGCAGGTCCGGGGATAAAGAACTGGTAAGGAACCGGGTCCGCGGAGGCTTGGTTATTAGGCTACTAAGCAGTAGATTTTATCCATCGAATGGACACTTTGATCCAGTTTCAAGCGTTAAAGAGGGCTTACATTGCATGACGACCGACGGATCACGGAAGTCCGCCTGGACCGTTTCGTCCGCGAACGGATCATCCCCGCTGTCTACACACGCAGCGTCCCGCTGACCCTGAGCAGCTGGGATGTGCCGGACGAACCGGTGACCGTGATGGAGGCGCTGCGGCACGACTTTGTGCCCCAGGAGCCGGGTGCTGCCTGGGGCAAGCCCTGGGGAACCAAATGGCTGAGGCTGCAGGGCGACGTCCCGGAATCCTGGGGCACCAACCCCGACACCACGGTGGAAATCGTGGTGGACCTTGGCTTCACCAACGAAACCCCGGGCTTCCAGTGCGAGGGGATCGCGTGGCGCCCGGACGGCACCATCATCAAGGCCATCTCGCCGCGGAACCAGTACATCCCGCTGAAGCTGCTGGGCAGCGGAATGGCCGTGGACTTCTACGTTGAGGCAGCGGCCAACCCTGACGTCGCGCAGGGCTGGACCTTCGCTGCCACCCCGTATGGTGACAAGGCCACGGCCGGCACGGCACCCCAATACCGGCTGGGCGGCATCGCCATCGCGGAACTCAACCAGACCGTGTGGGAGCTCCAGCAGGATATCTGGACCCTTGCCGGGCTGATGCATGAGCTTCCCATGGAGCAGCCCCGGCGTCACGAAATACTCCGCGCGCTCGAGCGGATGATGGACGCCATGGACCCGGACAACATCGCCGGCACCGCCGCCGCCGGGCGCCAGGTGCTGGCGGAGGTGCTGTCCAGGCCGGCCTACGCCTCCGCGCATCAGCTTGTTGCCACCGGCCACGCCCACATCGACTCCGCCTGGCTGTGGCCGGTGCGCGAAACCATCCGCAAGTGCGCCAGGACTTTCTCCAACGTGGTGGCCCTGATGGATGAGGACCCGGACTTTGTGTTCTCCTGCTCATCGGCCCAGCAGCTGGCCTGGATGAAGGAGTTCTATCCGGAGCTGTTCGGCCGCATCCGGGAGAAGGTCAAAGCCGGCCAGTTCGTGCCGGTGGGCGGCATGTGGGTGGAATCGGATACCAACATGCCCGGCGGTGAAGCCATGGCCCGGCAGTTCGTCGAGGGCAAGAGCTTTTTCCTTAACGAGTTCGGCGTCGAGTGCCGTGAGGCCTGGCTGCCGGACTCCTTCGGCTATTCCGCCGCCCTGCCGCAGATTGTTAAGTCGGCCGGCAGCCGCTGGTTCCTCACGCAGAAAATCTCCTGGAACCAGGTCAACCGGATGCCGCACCACACCTTCAACTGGGAAGGGATCGACGGCACCCGGCTCTTTACGCATTTCCCGCCGGTGGACACTTACAACTCCGAACTCAGCGGCCGGGAGCTGGCGCACGCCGAACGCAATTACCGCGACCACGGGCGCGGCACCACCTCGCTGGTTCCGTTCGGGTATGGCGACGGCGGTGGCGGACCTACCCGCGAGATGCTGGCTGCCGCTCACCGCACCGAAGACCTGGAAGGATCGCCCAAGGTCCGTGTGGGATCCGCCGAAAGCTTTTTCACCCAGGCTGAGGAAGAGTACACCGCCCTGCCTGTGTGGGTGGGCGAAATGTACCTGGAACTCCACCGCGGGACCTACACCAGCCAGGCCCAGACCAAACGCGGCAACCGCCGCAGCGAGCACCTGCTCCGCGAGGCCGAGCTCTGGTGTGCCACCGCAACCGTCGGCACCGGCGGGTCATTCGCCTACCCGGCCGCAGAGCTCAAGCGGCTCTGGCGCCTGGTGCTGCTCCAGCAGTTCCACGACATCCTGCCGGGCAGCTCCATCGCCTGGGTCCACCAGGACGCCGAACGGAATTATGCCGCCATCAGCGCGGGCCTCGAAACCCTCATTGCTCAGGCCGCGGCCGCCCTGCTCGGGGAGGGCACGCAGGAGTTCCTGCTCAACGCAGCGCCGCATTCCCGTGACGGTGTCCCCGCGCTGGGTGCCGCCATCCGGCAGCCGGCCGGCCCGCCCGTCAACGTCACGGAGCAGGACGGCGGATACGTGCTGGACAACGGCGTGATCCGCGCCGTCCTGGATGCTCACGGACTCATTGTGTCCCTCTCGGATTACGCCAGCGGACGCGAAGCCATAGCGCCCGGTCAGCGCGGCAACCTGCTGGAGCTCCACCGGGACACACCCAACGAATGGGACGCGTGGGACATTGATGAGTTCTACCGCCGCAACGTCACCGCGCTGAGCCAGGCGCAGGCGGTGCGCCTGGAGACTGACGGCCAATCCGCCGTCGTGGTTGTCGAGCGCCTGGCCGGTTCGTCCCCGGTGGCGCAGCGGATCACGCTGGCACCGGGCAGTGATTCGCTGGCCATCACCACGTCCATTGACTGGAAGGAGAGCGAAAAGCTCCTTAAGCTGGGCTTCGCGCTGGATATCCGGGCGGACCGGTCAGCCGCCGAGACGCAGTTCGGCCACGTCTTCCGCCCCACCCACGTCAACACCTCGTGGGAAGCCGCCAAGTTTGAAATCTGCGCCCACCGCTGGATCCACGTCGCCGAACCGGGCTACGGCGTGGCCGTGTCCAACTCGTCCACGTACGGGCACGACGTCACCAGGAACATCCGGGAGGACGACGGCGGGACCACCACCACCGTCCGGCTCTCACTCCTGCGGGCCCCCAAGTTCCCTGATCCCACCGCCGACCGCGGGCACCATGAGCTGACGGTCACCGTCCGCCCCGGGGCCGGTATCGCCGAAGCCGTGGAGGAGGGGTACCGCACCAACCTGGTGCCGCGGATCGTGCGGGGGGCCAACCCGGCGGAACCGCTGTTCACCAATGGCAACACGGCGCTGGTCATCGAGGCCGTGAAGCTTGCCGAGGACGGCTCGGGGGACGTAATTGTCCGGCTCTACGAGTCACTGGGCCAGCGCTCGGCCGGGCATCTGACGGCCAACTTCCCGGTCCGGGACGCCTACGCCACGGACCTGCTGGAACGGCCCGCGGAAGTGCCCGGAGTAACTCCGGACGAGCAGGGCCGGGTGGCGCTGTCGCTGCGCCCGTTCCAGATGGTCACGCTGAGGTTCGTCCGCTGACACCAGGGCCTGCCGCGCACGCGCCCGCTGGGATTCCTGCCCCTCCCGGGAATATGCATACGCATCTATTGCTTGGATAAGGCATGGAACTAGGAATCTTCAGCTTCGGGGACATCCACCGGGATCCCGTGCGCGGCACCACGGTGTCCCCGGAACAGAACACCCAGGACCTCCTGGAGCGGGCCCGCCTTGCCGACCAGGTGGGACTCCACTACTTCGGGGTCGGCGAGCACCATCGCCCTGACTACTCCGTCACGTCGCCTGCAACCGTGTTGGCGGCCGCGGCGGCGCAGACCCGGCAGATCAAGGTGGGCAGCGCCGTCACGGTCCTCAGCACCGAGGATCCGGTGCGGGTCTTCCAGCAGTTCGCCACCATCGACCTCATCAGCCAGGGACGTGCGGAACTCACGGCCGGGCGGGGTAGTTTTATCGAGTCCTACCCGCTGTTCGGCGCCCGTCTGGAGGATTACGACGCCCTCTACGAGGAGAAGCTGGAACTGCTGCTCCGGCTCAACGCCCAGGAGCGGATTACCTGGAGCGGCGAGTTCCGTTCAGGGCTGGATGATGCCCTGATCCTGCCGCGCCCGTTCCGCGCGGCGGACGGCAGCCGCAAACTGGATATCTGGATCGCCACCGGCGGCACACCACAGTCGACCGTGCGCGCCGCGGCCCTGGGCAAGAACGTGATGTACGCGCTGCTCGGCGGATCCCTGCGGAACTTCGAGCGCCATGCCGCGCTGTACCGGCAGACCGCCGTCGACCATGGATTCGCTGCGGCCGGGCTCAAAGTGGGCGTCAGCACGCCGGGGCTGGTCCTGCGGGACGCGGCGTCAGGCGCGGGCCGGGCGAAGGAGGCCTTCCGGCCGTACTGGATGGACACCATGCGCCGGATCTCGGCAGAGCGCGGATTTCCGACCCCCAGCGGCGTCACGTACAACATGGAGACGGCGCCCGGCGGGGCGCTGTTCGTGGGCAACCCGGAGGAGGTGGCCGAAAAGATCGTCAGGATGCACGGGCATATGCAGCACGACCGGCAGATTTTCCAGCTGGACCTGTCCTCGGTGCCGCAGGAGACGGTGCTCGAAGCGATCGAATTGCTGGGCACGGAGGTGCTTCCCCTGGTGCAGCGGGAACTGGGATCCGGCGCTGGAACGGACGCCCGGGCCGTGAGCCAAAAGGTGCCTTAAACAGGCTGAGTGGGGGCGGTCCCCAACGGCCGCCACCACTCATCCCCCCAATGTGTGCAAAGGACCCTGAGGCGCAACGTCTCAGAATTTATCCCCGTTCGTAAACGCCCCGCGCCTCGCCTTCACACATTCATGATTGTTTCATATTCTAATGATTTTGTGAATTTGCCGAGGTTACTTTTCAGTAAAAGTCCCTGGCCTCGCCGGGCTGCGGCCGTAGCGGACCCTGGCCGCCCAGATGAGCGCCAGTCCCACAACGAAGCAAAGCACCGCGGTGTAGTTGACCACGAATTTGGCCGGCCCCCAGCCGGACGGCATTACAGGGAAGAACAGTGTCAGGGCGATGGCCACTGCTCCGACGGCCAGCAGGAAGGCTGCGGTCCGAATGGGCAGCGGGAGCGAACCGCGCAGTGCCCGCACCATGGCCGGCAGCAGCACCAGGGACACATACGCGGGGTAAGCCCTGCCGGCAGCCCCGTAGTATTCCACCAGCACGGCATCACGGCCGCCCCTGATCGAGATTTGTGCCAACCCCGACGACGAACCTCTTGAATCCATCAGGAGGAACACACCCACCACGGCCAGCGAGACCAGGGCAAGGACCGCCATCCCGGTGCGGCCGGTCAGCAGCCGGTAGCCATCCGTGGCGCCGAAGCCCCGGGTGACACGGATGCCAACGCAAAGGATGGCAGCGAAGATGACAAAGCGCAGGATGAGGTTTGCCAGGTTGAAGCCCCCCAGTGCCTGGTCAATGGCGACGTAGGGCGCTTCGATGCTGAGGAGGATGGCCAGGGTCATCAGCGCGAAGATCCAGAACAGGGTCCGGTTCTCTCCCCGCACTGCGCTGGGAACCCGGACAACGGCAATCAGGCCGCAAACGGCAAGGGTGGACCACTGAAGGATCTCGATCATCCCAGGTTCTCCCAGATTTTGTTGGTTTGTTCTTGGTCGTGTTCCTGGCGCTTCAGGGTCTTGCCCAGGGCCTGCAGCCGGTCTCCCGCCAATGTGGTCAACTCGCCGTCAGGCAGGCCGTCCAGGGCGGTCTGGCGGGCGTCAGGCGGCCACCCCGCTTCCGCCTCAGTAATCAGCCCCGAGGCCACCAGCCCGCCGGCAGGCCCGACGCCCGCGGCCAGGGAGGTGGCAATGGCCAGCTCGGGAGACAAACGGTTCGCCGTCAGCTGTGCCGAATAGTTTTGCGGTGCCACGCCGGTGGCGGCTGAGACGCGGTGGCGCAGCTCGCCGTCGTCGATCGCCTCAACCCAGTTCTTGACCGAGGTGGCGTGCGGCGCAGGGCTCAGCGGCGGCCGCTCCGCAGACCTGCCGGCCGGATCCACCGCAGAGCGTGACAGCACGGCCCGCAGGAGGTCCGGGGTGGAGATCTGGCTGACCAGTTCACAGCGGGTGGGCGGAGCCGGGACCGCCAGCAGGCTATAGGCCTCGAAGCCGGCGAGGGCGGACACGGGATTGACGCCGTAGGCGCGGCTGATGCTCACCACGGTGGTTTCCGCGACTTTCCCGCGGACCAGCTGCTGGGCAAGGGTGGTCCGTTTGATCCCGGAGACCCGGCAGACGTCGGCCGTGCTGGCGTCGGGCGCAATGCCGTGCAACCAGCGCTGGAACGCCTTGGCGGGGAGGGGCATGGAGTGCTCTCTTCAGAACGGATGGATACCACAATTTTAGCCTGCCGGGCGCGTGGTGATTTTACGCCGACTATCGATTCGACTATGCTTGATGGTCGAGCCCGTTGGTCCGTACACCCCCCAAGTCCGGACCAGCGGGTTCTTTTATGCCCTGCCGCGCGCGGGGCGGAATCACCCGGGTTTACCGCGAATTACCGCGGTTTTCTGCGGCTTTCCCGGAGGAACAGCCCGGGCCGCCGCCCCAGCGGGATTCTCCGCGGTCCGGCAGCATCGAGAGGATGGACCCCATGACTGCAACCCTTGTTGCCAAAGACCTTTCCGGAGGCCATGACCACCGGACGCTCTTCTCCAAGCTTTCGCTGACCGTCTCCCCGGGTGACGTCGTTGGTGTGGTGGGCGCCAACGGTGCCGGCAAGTCCACTCTGCTGCGCCTGCTCGCCGGCGTGGACCAGCCGCAGGGCGGTTCCGTCAGCCTGGCCCCGGCCGACGCCTTCGTGGGGTGGCTGCCGCAGGAGCACGAACGGGTGGCCGGCGAGACCGTTGCCGCCTACATCGCGCGCCGGACCGGCTGCGCCCAGGCGACGGCAGAGATGGAATCCACCGCCGAGGCCCTGGGTTCCGGTGCCGCCGGGGCGGACGATGCCTATTCCCTGGCCTTTGACCGCTGGATGGCCTCGGGCGCGGCGGACCTCGATGAACGCATCCCGCCGGTGCTCGCGGACCTCGGGCTGGAAACCGGCCCGGACGCTCCCATGACCGGGCTCTCCGGCGGCCAGGCTGCCCGGGTGGCCCTTGCAGCCCTGCTGCTTAGCCGTTTCGACATCGTTCTGCTGGACGAGCCCACGAACGATCTTGACCTCGCCGGCCTGGCCAAACTCGAGGCGTTTGTGCAGGGCCTGCGCGGCGGTGTGGTGCTGGTGTCCCATGACCGTGAGTTCCTGGCCCGCTGCGTCACCACCATCGTGGAGCTTGACCTGGCCCAGAACTCGGTGGCCGTCTACGACGGCGGCTACGAGGCGTTCCTGGAGGAACGCGCCGTGGCACGCCGCCACGCCCGGGAACGGTTCGAGGAGTTCGCCTCCACCAAGGCGGACCTCGTCTCCCGGGCCCGTACGCAGCGTGAGTGGAGCTCCCAGGGCGTGCGGAACGCCATGAAGAAGAGCCCCGACAACGACAAGATCCGCCGCGCGGCAAGCACCGAGTCCTCGGAGAAGCAGGCGCAGAAGGTCCGGCAGATGGAATCCCGGATCGCCCGGCTGGACGTGGTGGAGGAGCCCCGGAAGGAATGGCAGCTGCAGTTCACCATCGGCCAGGCGCCGCGGTCCAGTGCCGTGGTGGCAACCTTGCGGGACGCCGTCGTGAACCAGGGCGACTTCACCCTGGGACCGGTCAACCTCCAGCTCAACGCGGGGGAGCGGATCGGCATCACCGGCCCCAACGGAGCGGGCAAGTCAACACTGCTTCGCCTTCTCCTGGGAGTCCAGGCCCCGGACGCCGGCAACGCCGCCATGGGTGCCTCCGTGGCCGTCGGCGAAATCGACCAGGCCCGCGGACTGCTGGCGGGGCGCCTCAAGCTGGGTGACGCCGTCGAAGCCGTACTCACAGACCTCACACCGGCGGAGGTCCGCACCCTGCTGGCCAAATTCGGGCTGAAGGCGGACCACACGGCGCGCCCCGTGGACTCCCTCTCACCCGGCGAACGCACCAGGGCCGCCCTTGCCTTGCTGCAGGCCCGTGGCGTGAACCTGCTGGTCCTCGACGAACCCACCAACCACCTCGACCTGCCAGCTATCGAACAGCTCGAGGAGGCCCTGGAAAGCTACGAGGGCGCCCTGCTGCTGGTCACCCATGACCGGAGGCTGCTGGAGAACGTGCGCCTGGATGTACGGTGGAATGTGGACAACGGGACGGTAACTGAGATCATGACCGGCGCAACGGAGCAACAGCGATGAGCATGGAACGCGTGGCCTGGGGATCCCTCTACAACATCACCCGGGCCAAGAGCGGCTCCAAGCCGTTCTCCAAGGAAACGCTGAAACGGGTCCTGGGCTTCGCCCGGCCGCACCGGACAAAACTGATCGCGTTTGTGGCGCTCTCCATCGTGATGGCGTTCCTCGCCGTCGCAACCCCGGTCCTGGCCGGCCAGGTGGTGGACGCCATCGTGGCCAAGTCCGGCACCGGGGAGGTCATCCGGCTCGCCGTGCTGATCGCCGTCGTGGCGGTGGCCGAAGCCGGTCTGGGGCTGGTGAGCCGCTGGCTGTCCTCCACCATCGGCGAAGGCGTGATCGTGGACCTTCGCACGAGGGTCTTTGACCACGTGCAGAAGATGCCCATCGCGTTCTTCACCCGCACGCGCACCGGCGCCCTGGTCAGCCGCCTGAACAACGACGTCATCGGGGCCCAGTCCGCGTTCGCCGGCACCCTGTCCGGTGTGGTCAGCAACGTCGTGGCGCTGGTCCTGACGCTGATCGTGATGCTGGGCACCTCCTGGCAGGTCACCGTCCTCGCGATGGTCCTGCTGCCGATCTTCCTGATCCCCGCACGTCGGATGGGTTCCCGGCTCGCGGACCTGCGGCGTGAGGCCGCCGAACACAACGCCGCCATGGGCACCCAGATGACCGAGCGGTTCTCCGCCCCCGGCGCCACCCTGGTCAAGCTTTTCGGCCGGCCGGACGAGGAATCCCGCGAGTTTGCCGTCCGGGCCGGCCGGGTCCGCGACATCGGCGTCCGCACGGCCATGCTGCAGTTCACCTTCGTCACCGCGCTGACGCTGGTATCGGCGCTCGCCCTCGCCCTTGTCTACGGCCTGGGCGGCTGGCTCGCCATCGCCGGCCAGCTCGCCGCCGGGGACGTGGTGGTGCTGGCGCTCCTGCTGACCCGCCTGTACGCGCCGCTCACGGCCCTGTCCAACGCCCGCGTCGAAATCATGAGTGCCCTGGTCAGCTTCGAGCGGGTCTTCGAAATCCTGGACCTCAAGCCGCTGATCCAGCAGAAGCCCGACGCCGTGGAGGTGCCGGCCGGACCGGTCTCCGTGGAGTTCGACGACGTCCGCTTCGCCTACCCCTCGGCGGACAAGGTGTCGCTGGCCTCGCTGGAGGAGGTGTCCACCCTGGACACCCGCGGCGGCGAGGAAGTGCTGCACGGCATCAGCTTCCGGGTGGAGCCGGGGCAGACCGTGGCCCTGGTGGGGTCATCCGGCGCGGGAAAGTCCACCATCGCGCAGCTGCTTTCCCGGCTGTACGACGTCGACTCCGGCGCCGTCCGGCTCGGCGGCACCCTGCCGGGCTCCGGGCTGGACGTCCGGGACGCCACGTTCGACTCGGTGCGCGACACCCTGGGCATGGTGACCCAGGACGGGCACCTTTTCCACGAGAGCATCGCCTCCAACCTCCGGCTCGCCAAGCCCGATGCCACCGACGACGACATGTGGGAAGCCATCCGGCAGGCCCGGCTCGAGACCATGATCCGGTCCCTGCCCGACGGCCTGGACACGGTGGTGGGGGAGCGGGGATACCGGCTTTCCGGCGGTGAACGCCAGCGCCTCACCATCGCCCGGCTGCTGATCTCCCAGCCCAGGGTGGTCATCCTGGACGAGGCGACCGCCGCGCTCGACTCCACCAACGAAGCCGCCGTACAGGCGGCCCTGGGCGCCGCGCTTGAGGGGCGCACCGCCGTCGTGATTGCCCACCGGCTGTCCACCATCCGTGCCGCCGACGTGATCCTGGTAGTAGAGGACGGGCAGATCGTGGAGCGCGGGACGCACACGGAGCTGCTCGCCGCCGAGGGGCGCTACGCGGAGCTGTACCGGACGCAGTTCGCCGAGGCCACGGCCGTGGCTGAGGAGGCCGTTCCGGAGTTCTAACCTCACCCCTCAACGGCGGAGCGCGGCCAGTTCAGGCAGGACGTGGTCCGTGAGGAGCGGTGCGAGGTCCCCTGGCAGCGGGGCGCCCCGATCCAGGGCGGCCAGGTCCAGCCAGCGGATCTCGGCGATCTCGGCTGAAGGGTGCGCGGTCCAGGTCCCGGGGGCCGTGAACACCGTGGCTTCAATGTCCGTGGCGGCCTCGTTGGCGGCGTCGGCGATCCACACGCCCATGAGCTGCAGGTCGGCCGGATCGACGACGATGCCCACTTCCTCCTGGAGTTCCCGGGCCGCGGCGTGGACGGCTGTTTCGCCCGGTTCGGGCTTGCCGCCGGGGTGCATAAACATGCCGGTGCCGCGTTTGCGGACGGTCAGGAGCCGGCCGGCGGCGTCGAAGACACAAACGGCAGAGACAACAATGCGGGCTTTCACGGCTTCGAGCCTAGCCGCTTCAGAGCACCCGCCGCAGGGCCGAGGCCAGCAGCAGGTCCTTGCGCGGCCCGGTGACATCCCACGTGTAGCTGAACGCATCAGGACCCTCCAACACATACGCCACCCGGTAGGTATCGGGATCGCACCAGTGCTTGTCCAGGTTGGCTTCCGGCGTGAAGCTCATCCGGTGGAACGGCCGCCCGTCGGCGAAAAGCACGTCCAGGGCATCGGGATGTTCGGCGGGTTTGAGGAGGTACTCGCGGGTGGCGGGGCCTGTGAAGGTGGGCCAGCGCATGGTGCCTTCTTCCCGGAAGGCCAGGCCGCCGTCGTCCGTGGCGGAAAAATGCACGACGCCGGAAAAGGTTCCGTGAGTGCCTGCCGCCCGGTCCAGCAGCTGCCGTTCAACGGTCCAGTGCCCGGACTGCGAGGGACCGAGCAGGTAGGCGCGGAGGTCGAAGTCCGGCCCCGTCTGCCCGGCAGCCTGGGGTTCGGGAAGGTTCAAGTGCCCTCGATTGGAATCGAACCAACGACACCGGCTTTAGGAGAGCCGTGCTCTATCCACTGAGCTACGAGGGCGCGCATCCGCTGTTCCGGCAGGGCCGGTCCGTCCGGACACGGATATAAGCATACAAGGTGGGAGGCCGTACTACGCTCTTGGCATGAGATCAGGCCCGACGTCCGCTCCAGCCACCGCCCTCATCCCGGACACGGCCTCCACCCGGCAGTACATCGGGGCCTGGTCCGTCCTGAGCGTGCTGCAGTACTTCGCCGCGGAAACCGGGGTGATCGGGGCGTGGGCCGGTCCGCAGCCCTACGACCGGCGGACCGGGTACATCAGCGACCTGGGCGCGGTTAACTGCGGGATCTACGACGGCAGGGACGTGTGTTCGCCGCTGCATTGGCTGATGAACGCCTCGTTTATCATCCAGGGGCTGGGCATGCTCCTCGGGGCGCTGCTGCTGGGTTCCGGGCTGTTGTGCGTCGCCGCCAGGGCCGGAGCGCGGGTCCAGCCAGGACGCGGGAAGCCCTGGCTGGCGGCTGCCTGGGTGCGGATCCTCACCGGCGCTGCCGGTGCCGGGACCATCGTGGTGGGCCTGGTTCCTGAGGACGCCGGATCGGCCTTCCACTTCATCGGCGCGGTGACGTATTTCCTCGCCGGCGCGGGTGCCCTCCTGGTGCTGGGCGTCCTGTGGCTGCGGCAGACTCCGCTGGGGTGGTTCATCCTGGCCTGCGGCGTGGTGTCCCTCGCCGCGCTGGCAACGGGCGGGCTGACGGGCATGGACGTTCCGGAGCCGGGCACGCTCGAACGGCTGATGGGCTACCCCGTCACGCTGGGCGTGGCGGCCTCGGGCCTGGTCATCGCACAGCGGGTCCACCGGCACCGGAAGGAACTGCGCGCCCGGGCTACTGCGGCGGCGCGGCCGTAGCGGGTCCGGCGGCCGGCTTCTTCCCCAGGAACACGGCCGCGGCCCCGGCGAGGAGGCTGAGGACGAACAGCACCCACCCTGCGACGGTGAGGCCGGACGCCAAGGCGACCTGACCGGCGTCGGGCGTTCCCGCTGCCAGTGCCGCATCGATGGCGACGTTGCCCCACAAACGGACCACCACAAACAGCAGCGGCACGGCCCAGAGAGCCCAGCGGACGGCCTTCCTGGCCACATTGGTCCCGATCAGCAGCAGCCACGTGAAGCCGAAGATGAGCGGGAACAGGGTGCCGGCGGTCTTGTGGACGTAGTTGAGCTGGCCGCGGGCGTCGTCGTTCATGGCGGCGTGCAGTTCGCCGACGTAGGCCGTGTCGAAGCCGCCGACCAGCGAGTCCGGCATGGCCAGCTCGCCGGAAACGTCCCGCAGCTGGTCAAGGGTCAGCAGGTGGACGTACCAGAACAGGAACAGGCTGACCACCACGCCAGCGATGACAATCAGGTTGCTGTTGTTCCGGGCCTTCTGCGGCGACCGGCCAGTGGTGGGGTTGATGACCGGCGGGAGGTGGTGCTGCGGAACAGCTGCCTTGGAACCGTGCTTCTTGATCCGCTGCGCAGGAGTTTTGGCCATGGCACCATTATCCCGCCCCATAAACTGGGGTCATGACCATAGGCCGGCACAGCGCTGTTGAACTTGACCCCTCACTGGACGACTACCAGCTCGCGTCGGCGCTGGTCCGGGAGGCGGGCCAGCTGGCCCTGCTGATGCGGATGGCCGGCCTGCAGTCGCAGCAGAAAACCTCAGTCTCGGACGTTGTGACCGCCGCGGACCACGCGGCCGAGGCCTACGTCCTGGAACAGCTCCGGCGCTGCCGGCCCGAGGACGGCATCCTCGGTGAAGAAGGCGCGTCGGTCCAGGGCACCAGCGGCCGCACCTGGGTCATCGACCCCGTGGACGGCACCTACAACTTCCTTCACGGCTCCACCTACTGGTGCTCCGCGATAGCGCTCAAAGACTCCTCGGACGTGCTGCTCGGGGCCATCTTCCAGCCTGAAGAGGACAAACTCTGGCTGGGCGGCAGCACCCGCCACGCCACCCTGAACGGCGAGAGCCTGGGCGTCTTCCGCGACAACCATGGGTCCCGCAACGGCACCCCCGTGGCGGAACTCGGTGCTGCCACGTACATCCACCCCACCTGGCTGATGGATCCGCTGTGCGCCATGCCCTGGCACGCCGCGGCCACCTCCGCCGCTGCCCTGCGGATGCTCGGCTCGGGCTCCTGCGACCTGGGACGGGTAGCCGACGGACAGCTGGGGTGCTGGTTCCAGCACAGCTGCCCCGAATGGGACTGGCTGCCCGGCAAGGCCATCGTCCGTGCCGCCGGCGGCGCCACGGACACGGTCCGGATCAACGGCCTGGACTGGTTCATGGCCGGAGGCACGACGGCGGTGCGCGAGCTGCGTGCGGCCCTGGAGTCCGGCTCGGTGGCCTGAGCCGCGCCTCCGGAGTACGGGAAACGCCGGACGGACCTGGAGTAATCCACAGGCCGGAAGTGAGTGTCGGCCCCACCGCCTAGACTTGTAGGCACCATGGATATGTTGTTTGACCCGTACTCTGACGGACCGTTCAAGGCCGCCCCGGCGGCCGCCGCCCGCACCAAGTCGCGCCCCGAAGGCCTCGCCCAGGCCTCCGAAATCGGGGGCGGCGGGGGAGGCCGGAGCGCGGAACACCGCCCGGCCGCGCACCACCGGCCGGGCGCGGATGAGCTGCTGCAGGGACTCAACCCCCAGCAGGAAGAGGCCGTCAAACACGCCGGCAGTTCCTTGCTGATCGTGGCCGGGGCGGGTTCAGGCAAGACCCGCGTCCTCGCCAACAGGATTGCCTACCTTATCGCCACGCATCGGGCACATCACGGCGAGATCCTGGCCATCACGTTCACCAACAAGGCCGCCGCGGAAATGCGGGAGCGCATCGAGGTCCTTGTAGGCGGCCGTGCCAAAATCATGTGGATCTCCACCTTCCACTCCTCCTGCGTGCGCATCCTCCGGCAGGAAGCGGCCAACATCGGCCTGAAGTCCAACTTCTCCATCTACGACTCCGCGGACTCGCTCCGGCTGGTCACGCAGGTGTCCAAGAGCCTGGACCTGGACCCCAAGAAGTTCGCGCCCAAGGCCATCCAGCACAAGATCTCGGCACTCAAGAACGAGCTCATCGACGCCGACTCCTACACGTCCTCCGCGAACCACAACGATCCGTTCGAGTCAGCCGTGGCCGACGTCTTCAAGGGCTACACCCAGCGGCTGCGCCAGGCCAACGCCATGGACTTTGACGACCTCATCGCCGAGACCGTCTACATGTTCCGGGCCTTCCCGGCGCTCGCCGACTCCTACCGGCGGCGGTTCCGGCACGTTCTCGTGGACGAGTACCAGGACACCAACCATGCCCAGTACGCGCTGGTGCGCGAAATCGTGGGCGAGGGACCCGGCGCCTCCGAGCTCACCGTGGTGGGCGACTCCGACCAGTCCATCTACGCGTTCCGCGGCGCAGACATCCGCAACATCGTGGAATTCGAAAAGGACTACCCCAACGCCCGCACCATCAAACTGGAGCAGAACTACCGCTCCACCCAGAACATCCTCAGCGCCGCCAACTCCGTGATCTCGCGCAACCCCAACCGCCCGGACAAGCGGCTGTGGACAGCCGAAGGCGAAGGCCACAAGATCATCGGCTACGTGGGCGAAAACGAACACGACGAAGCCCAGTTCATCGCCAAGGAAATCGACCGGCTCCAGGACGAGGACAACCTCCGCCCCGGCGATGTCGCCATTTTCTACCGCACCAACGCTCAGTCCCGCTCCATCGAGGACGTGCTGGTGCGGGTAGGGCTTCCGTACAAGGTGGTTGGCGGCACCCGCTTCTACGAACGCAAGGAAATCAAGGACGCGCTCGCCTACCTCCGGGTGCTGGTCAACCCTGACGACGACGTCAACCTGCGCCGTGTGCTGAACGAACCCAAGCGCGGCATCGGCGACCGCGCCGAGGGCGCCGTGGCTGCACTGGCACAGCGGGAGCGGATGTCCTTCATGGCGGCCGCCCGCCGCGCCGAGGAAGCCCCCGGCATGGCCACCCGCTCCGTCAACGCGGTGCTGGGCTTCGTGAAACTCCTGGACGACCTCGCCGAAGTGGCGGCCGGTTCAGGCGCGGCGGCTGCCCTTGAAGCGGTGCTGGAGCAGACCGGCTACCTGGCTGGCCTGCGTTCGAGCACCGATCCGCAGGACGAGTCCCGCGTGGAAAACCTGGCGGAACTGGTCGCCGTCGTCCGTGAATACGAACAGGAGAACCCGGAAGGGTCGCTGGGCGCCTTCCTGGAACAGGTCTCGCTCGTCGCGGACGCCGACCAGATCCCGGACGCGCCGGGCGCCGACATCGACGCCGCCGTGGCGGAAGCCAAACGGCTGGGTGTGGTCACGCTCATGACCCTGCACACCGCCAAGGGCCTCGAATTCCCGGTGGTGTTCCTGACCGGCATGGAGCACGGGCTGTTCCCGCACCAGCGGTCCGCCACGGACCCCAAGGAACTCGCCGAGGAGCGCCGGCTCGCCTACGTGGGCCTGACGCGCGCCCGCAAGCGCCTCTACGTCACGCGTTCTGAGGTCCGCAGCATGTGGGGCCAGAGCCAGTACAACCCCGCCAGCCAGTTCCTCGAGGAAATCCCGGCCGAGCTGCTGGAGTGGAAACGCGAAGGAACCAGCCGGCAGACCGGCGGCTGGGGCAGCGGATCCATCGCCTCCAACCGGTACAGCGGATCCTTCTGGGGTGCCGGCACGGCCCGTGGCGCGGCGGCCGATTCCTCGGCCGGTTTCAACTCGGACGTTCCCGCCATCATCGCCAAGAACCGGGTGCAGCCTCAGAAGGAGATCGTTGCGGTCAGCGTGGGGGACAAGGTCAACCACACCAGCTTCGGCAATGGCACGGTGCTGGCGCTTGAAGGCGCCGGTGACAAGACCGTGGCAAAGGTCAAATTCGACGTGGGGGAGAAGCGGCTCCTGCTGCGCTACGCGCCGCTGACCAAGCTCGACGCCTAGGTCTGGCTGCCCTTGTCCGGGGACCCGGGCTGGCATACAGTTCAGGAAAATTGAGTACGGCAGATTCGGGGCACTACCGTGAAAATCCTGTTCGCCAGCCAGGCCGTTGACGGCCATTTCAACCCGATGACAGGTGTCGCGATGCGCCTGCAGGAGCGCGGCCATGACGTCCGCTGGTACACCGGCCAGGTATTCGCCGGAAAGCTCCAGAGGCTGGGCATTGAGCACTTCCCGTTCCGCCGGGCGATCGAGCACCGTGCGGACAACCTGAACGAGCTGTATCCGGAGCGGGCCAGGCTCAAAGGGCCCCTGGCTATCGGCTTCGACGGGGAAAAGATCTTTGCCAGCAACATCAGCAATTTCTTTGAGGACATCCGCGACCTGAACACGGATTTCCCGTTCGACGTCGCGGTCGTGGACAGCACCATGTTCATCCAGCGCCTGCTTTCGCATCTTTTGGGAAAGCCACTGGTGACCTTCGTGGTGGTTCCGAACATGGAGAGCGATCCGATGGTCCCCCCGCTGTTCTTCGGCTTCAACCCGCCCCGTAACGCCGCGGAAAAGCTGGTGCAGGCCTCAGCGGGGCTGCTTTCGGACAAGGTCATCTTCAGGCCGGCGAACCAGAGCTACCGGCGCCAGCACGGGACCTATGGCCAGGTGGTCCCCAGCCACGGCCGGTTGACGGACGAACCCTATCGGTGCTCGGACGCCGTCATCCAGACCGGCCCGGAGTCCCTCGATTTCCCGCGGCGGCACATCAACCCCAAGGTCCACTACGTTGGTGCGCTGCTGCCGTACCGTGCAGCCGACCAGTCCGCGGCAGGGACCGGCGTCGACGATGAGCTGCCGCGGAACTACCCGGCAACGTTCGTGGTGACACAGGGGACGGTGGACAACGCTGACCACAACAAACTGATTATTCCCGCGCTTGAGGCGCTGAAGGACATGGACGCACTGGTGATCGTTGCTACCGGTGGACGCGGCACCGAAGCGCTCCAGGCCCGCTACAAACAGGCCAATGTGGTGGTGCGGGACTACGTGGATTTCGCGACCGTCTTTGACTTCACCGACGTGTTCATCACCAACGGCGGGTTCGGTGGCGTGCAGCTCAGCCTTTCCAAGGGTGTCCCGTTGGTGGTGTCGGGCATCAACGAGGGCAAGAGTGACGTCAACGCCAGGGTGGAATATGCCGGCGTCGGCATCAATCTGCGGTCGGATGCGCCCAGGCCCGCCGACATCGCGGGCGCCGTGGAGAAAGTCCTGGCAGATCCCGGCTGGAAAGAGCGCGCACGGAAGATGCGTGAACAGCTGGACTCGGCAGATCCGGCCGAGGCTGCTGCCGCCGTCGTGGAGGGCATCGCGAAGCCGTCCGCGGGGTGACGCCGGCATCCGGGCATAATGGAGCCCATGCGACGGACTGTATTGGGGATCCTGGCCGCCTTCTTCCTGCTGGCGGCCACGGCGTGTTCCATCACCACCGAGGACCCCGGCTACGTGGCTCCGCCGCCGCTGCCCGCACTGGAACAACTGGAACAGGCAGCCCTGGCCGATCCAGCCCCCTTCGCCGCCGGCGAAGACATCGTCTCCTTCGTGACCGAGGACCGCTCCATTGTGTGTTCACTGACCTCGGCCAAGGGCGAGCACATCAAGCTTTCCTATGAGCAGAACAACTTCAGCGACAGCGCGAACACCAAACTGGCTACGGTTCCCGTGGCACATTGCGAGCTCGCGAAGTATCCCAAGCCGGCAACCGCCGACGTGAAGGACGACTGCGCCGGAACCGGCCTGGGGTATCTCGGCGGAACGGCCCTGCTGACTCCTGAATCAGCAACCTACGGCGGGTGCCGTTCCGGCGTCACACAAATGGAGGCAGCCTACGGACCGGAGGGGAACAAGACCGGTCCCATCACCCAGCTGCCGGTCCTTCCGGACGGGCAGAACCTGGAACGGAACGGGCTGCGTTGTTCGGCCTACAACGGCGGCGTGGCGTGCGGAAACGTGTCCGCCGGCGTCGGATTCTTTGTTGCACGGGACCGCTACGAACTTATTTCCAAGGCGTCCGGGACGGCTTCCCCGGCCCCGTCCGAGGCCCCAAAAACCCCGTAATCTAGGGCTTTTTCTACGCTCCATAGAATAGTGTCCTTACTCACATAAGCGGTAGTCTGGGACGGGCCGGTCCCCAGAAAGGACTAGAGTTCCGAAAGGAGCATTGCGCCGCGTGGCTCGTTTCCAACCAGTCGCAGGTGCTTGCAATTCCGCAGCCCGGTCACCGTCTTCGATGGTGCCCGACTGTACAGAAACTACTTCGACGTAGAAGGACACTAAACCGTGGACCTGTTTGAATACCAGGCGCGCGATATGTTCGAGGCGCACGGTGTACCCGTGCTTGCTGGCATCGTGGCGTACACCCCAGAAGAAGCAAAGGCAGCTGCCGAGAAGATCGGCGGCGTAACTGTCGTTAAGGCCCAGGTTAAGGCCGGTGGCCGCGGTAAGGCCGGCGGCGTCAAGGTTGCCAAGACCGCCGACGAGGCACTTGAGCACTCCACCAACATCCTGGGCATGGACATCAAGGGCCACACCGTCAACAAGGTGATGATCGCCCAGGGTGCTGACATCGCCGAGGAATACTACTTCTCCGTCCTGCTGGACCGGGCAAACCGCAACTACCTGGCCATGTGCTCGGTGGAGGGCGGCATGGAGATCGAGCAGCTCGCTGTCGAACGTCCGGAAGCGCTGGCCAAGATCGCCATCGATCCCGCCGTCGGCATCGACCAGGCCAAGGCTGACGAAATCGTTGCAGCCGCCGGCTTCGCTGAGGAACTGCGCGGCAAGGTCGCCGCCGTGATCCTCAAGCTGTGGGACGTCTTCAAGAAGGAAGACGCCACCCTCGTTGAGGTCAACCCGCTGGTCAAGACCGGTGCCGGCGACATCGTGGCACTGGACGGCAAGGTCTCCCTCGACGAGAACGCGGAGTTCCGCCACGCCAAGCACGCCCTCCTCGAGGACAAGGACGCTGCGGACCCGCTCGAGGCCAAGGCCAAGGCGCAGGACCTGAACTACGTCAAGCTGGACGGCTCCGTTGGCATCATCGGCAACGGTGCAGGCCTGGTTATGTCCACGCTGGACGTCGTTGCCTACGCCGGCGAAAACCACGGCAACGTCAAGCCCGCCAACTTCCTGGACATCGGCGGTGGAGCATCCGCCGAGGTCATGGCGGCCGGCCTCGACGTGATCCTCGGTGACGAGCAGGTCAAGTCCGTGTTCGTGAACGTCTTCGGTGGCATCACCGCGTGTGACGCCGTGGCCAAGGGTATCGTTGGCGCCCTGGCCGAGCTGGGCTCCTCCGCGAACAAGCCGCTGGTAGTCCGCCTCGACGGCAACAACGTTGAGGAAGGCCGCCGCATCCTGGCCGAGGCCAACCACCCGCTGGTTACCCTGGCCGCCACCATGGACGAGGGCGCCGACAAGGCCGCCGAGCTCGCCAACGCAGCTAAGTAAAGGGACGCACCATGTCTATCTATCTGAACAAGGACTCCAAGGTCATCGTCCAGGGCATCACCGGCGGCGAAGGCACCAAGCACACCGCCCTGATGCTGAAGGCCGGCACCAACATTGTTGGTGGCGTCAACGCCCGCAAGGCCGGCACCACGGTCCTGCACGGCGACAACGAAATCAACGTCTTTGGCACCGTCAAGGAAGCCATGGCCGAAACCGGCGCTGACGTCTCCATCGTCTTCGTCCCGCCGGCATTCACCAAGAACGCCGTTGTTGAAGCCATCGAAGCCGGCATCGGCCTCGTTGTAGTCATCACCGAAGGCGTGCCGGTCCAGGACTCCGCCGAATTCTGGGCACTGGCCCAGGCCACGGTTGACGCCGATGGCAAGCAGGTCACCCGCATCATCGGACCGAACTGCCCCGGCATCATCACCCCCGGCGAAGCGCTGGTCGGCATCACGCCGAACAACATCACGGGCAAGGGCCCCATCGGCCTGGTTTCCAAGTCCGGAACCCTGACCTACCAGATGATGTACGAGCTGCGCGACCTCGGCTTCTCCACCGCCATCGGCATCGGCGGCGACCCCGTCATCGGCACCACCCACATCGACGCCCTGGCTGCGTTCGAGGCTGACCCCGAGACCAAGGCGATCGTCATGATCGGCGAAATCGGCGGCGACGCTGAAGAGCGTGCGGCTGACTTCATCAAGGCCAACGTCACCAAGCCGGTTGTTGGCTACGTGGCCGGCTTCACCGCTCCCGAAGGCAAGACCATGGGCCACGCCGGCGCCATCGTCTCCGGTTCCGCAGGAACCGCCCAGGCCAAGAAGGAAGCACTTGAGGCTGCAGGCGTGAAGGTCGGCAAGACGCCGTCCGAGACCGCCAAGCTGCTGCGCGAAGTCTACGCAGCGCTCTAAGCCCAGGACCAAGCAACGCGGGGTCACTTCCCGCCCATTCCACACGCGTGGATGGGCGCGGAGTGACCCCGCGTTGCTGTTTTAAGTACGACGACGGACGGTCACCTTCCCCTGGAAAGTGACCGTCCGCCGTCGTACTTTTCTGCCCTAGACCTTTGCGCCGCTGAGCAGCTCATCCAGCCGCTCGTAGCCCTCCGTCATGCCGCCCTCCATGCCGGACTGCGCCATGCCGTCCCGCGCCTCCTGGGTGGGGTAGACGGAATGGCCCCGCAGGCGGGTGCGACCGTTGCCGAGGTCCTCAAAGGTCATGAATTCGAGGCTGACAACATCCGGGTAGCCGCCGAACTCGAAGGTCTGGATGGCGAATTCGTTTTCCCGGACGGTGTGGAAGACCCCGCTGAATTCGTAGGCGACGCCGTCCGGCCCCGTGTGCAGGTAGCTGTAGGTGCCGCCGGTGCGGAAGTCGTAGTGGTCGATGTCCATCTTCAGTCCCCGCGGACCGAGCCACTGGACGATCAGGTCCGGGTCCTTGTGCGCGCGGAACACGTCTGCGACGGGGAAGTCGAACTCCCGCTCGTAGTCGATAAAGGGAAGTCCTTCGGGGATGCTGAGTTTCAGTTCATTGGTCATGATGGGTCCTTTGCCTGTGTGCCGCTTGCGGCGGCGCTGGAGTGGAGCACGGCATCGAGGCTGCGGAACTGCCCCTCGCGGACCAACCGGTACTGGTCAATCCAGGCGGTGAGCGCCTCCAGCCGTACGGGGTTCAGGTGGACGGGCCGGCGCTGCGCGTCACGCGTACGTGTGACCAACTGCGCCTGCTCGAGGACCTGGATGTGCTTCGAGACCGCCTGTTTGGTGATCGCGAAGGGTTCCGCAAGTTCATTGACGGTGGCGGGGCCCCGGCTGAGCCGGGCGATGATGCGGCGGCGGACGGGGTCGGCCAAGGCTGCGAACGCTGCATCAAGGAGCGCATCGTCGCTGTCCATCCCCGCCACCTCCTGCTGTGTGCCTGGCGCTGTCATCAATCAACTACGTAATCAATCAATTGCTTTATCAACCTCTTGGTTGTTTAAGGCTACTCCTGGAACCTCAGGGCGGCAAGGGGTTGTGGACGAATCTTGTTCCCACGGTGAAAAGTTTGTTAGTATGTCAGGACAAACTACTTGAGGGAGTCGCTGTGCCGCTGGTACGAATAGATGTCAATCAGGGGCGCAGCCCCGAGGATCTGCGCCGACTGAGCCGGGGGATCCATGGTGCGATCCTGGCGGAGTATGGGATTCCGGAGCGGGACTACTTCCACGTCCTGACCGAACATCCGCAGGGCCAGATTGTGGCGCAGGATGCCGGATTGGGCTTCGAGCGCACCCCGGATGTGGTGATGATTCAAATCTTCACCCAGGCCGGCCGCAGCCAGGCGGCCAAGCAGTCACTTTTTGCCGCCATCGCCGCGAGGCTGGAAGGCGTGGGTGTGGCCGGCGAGGACGTCTTTATCGGCTACGTGGAGAACGCGGCCGGCGACTGGTCCTTCGGCTTTGGCAGGGCCCAATATGTCACCGGCGAGCTGGCCGTGCCCCGTAAATAGCGCTGTTTCCGGCGGGCTGCGGGCTCCGATTGTGGGCCTCGCGATCTCCTTTGGCAAGTTGTAAACATGTCAGTACAAACCTTTGACAGGACATTGATTCTAGGGCAGAGTAGTGGATGTGACCCCGCTCATGGAGGGGCCAGCCAGGCACCGGGCTCTAGCTGTTTTGAGGTACAGAGTTCAAACAAGAAAGGTCCGCGATTACCGTGACCCACGAACTGCTCACGATCGGGCGCATCAGCGTTGATATCTACCCGAATGACATCGGGGTGGATCTGGAGGACGTGACCTCCTTTGGAAAGTACCTTGGCGGATCGCCGTCGAACGTTGCCGTGGCGGCTGCCCGGCATGGCCGCCGGACCGGCGTGATCACCCGCACCGGCGATGACGCGTTCGGAACGTATCTTCACCGGGAACTGAAGAAGTTCAACGTTGACGATTCCTTTGTCACGCCGGTGAAGGAGTGGCCCACCGCGGTGACCTTCTGCGCGATCAAGCCGCCCGAGGACTTCCCGCTGTACTTCTACGGACGTTTTCCCACGGCACCCGACCTCCAGATCAGGGCCGAAGAGCTGGACCTGGACGCCATCCGGGACGCGCGGATCTTCTGGTCCACCGTCACGGGCCTGTGCCAGGAGCCCAGCCGCGAAGCCCACATCAAAGCGCATGAGGCCCGCCCGCAGGCCGGCCTTCAGGAGGGCCAGTTCACTATCCTGGACCTGGATTATCGGCCCATGTTCTGGGCATCGGAGGAGGAAGCCCGGGCCCAGGTGGCCAGGATCCTGCCGCACGTCACGGTGGCCATCGGCAATGACAAGGAATGCGCCGTCGCGGTGGGGGAGGGAACCCCTGACGAGCAGGCCGACCGCCTGCTCGCCGCCGGAGTGGAGATCGCCGTCGTCAAACTCGGCCCGGAGGGAGTCATGGCGAAGACCCGCACCGAGCGTGTGGTGTCCGCCCCTGTCCCGGTGGAGACCGTCAACGGCCTCGGCGCCGGAGATTCCTTCGGTGGGGCGTTCTGCCACGGACTGCTCTCCGGCTGGCCGCTGGCCCAGGTCCTGGACTACGCCAACGCCGCCGGCGCGATTGTTGCCTCCCGTTTGTCCTGCGCCGATGCGATGCCGACGCCGGATGAGGTCACCTCGCTGCTGGCCGAACGCGGCCGCCCGGTTCCCGGCACGTCAGTCCCGCAAGGAGCAGCACTGTGACACTCACACCCCTCGCCTCGAACAATGCCCTGGACGACGATCCCCGCCGCTACGCACACCTGAGCACCATCCGCCTCGAAGACCCGGACGCCATTGCCCGGGCCGCCACGGCACGGCGCCGCCATCCCGGCCTGAAGTACGGCCGGCAGAACTTCATCGTCGCCGCCGACCACCCCGCACGGGGAGCTCTCGCCGTCGGAAATGATCCCGTGGCCATGGCCGACCGCCGGCAGCTGTTGGACCGGCTGCAGATTGCGCTGGCCAACCCGGACGTGGACGGCGTGCTGGCCTCGCCGGACATCATGGACGACCTGCTCCTGCTCGGCGCCCTTGAAGGCAAGCTGGTTTTTGGATCGATGAACCGTGGCGGGCTCGCCGGCCTGGTCAACGAGTTCGATGACCGGTTCACCGGCCACACTGCGGCAGCCTTGGAAGCCCTCGGTGCCGACGGCGGCAAGATGCTGACGCGCATCTGCCTGGGCGACCCGGATACGGTGTCGATGCTTGAGGCCACGGCCAAGGCCATCGACTCCCTTGCCGAGCGCAGGCTGATCGCCATGGTGGAACCGTTCCTGTCCCTCCGGGAAAACGGCAAGGTCCGCAACGACCTCTCCACGGACGCCGTCATCAAATCCATTGCCATCGCCGAGGGCCTGGGTTCGACCAGCGCGTATACGTGGATGAAGCTGCCCGTGGTGACCGGGATGGAACGGGTCATGGCGGCCACCACCATGCCCACTGTGCTCCTGGGCGGGGACCCGGACGGCACCCAGGACGAGGTCTTCGCCAGCTGGCAGGCCGCCCTTGCCCTCCCGGGCGTGCAGGGCCTCACCGTCGGACGGACACTCCTGTATCCGGCCGACGGCGATGTTGCCGGCGCCGTAGGCACCGCCGCCTCCCTCCTTCACCACACCGCACCAGCCCACACCGCAGAAGTATCGGAGTAACTTCCCATGGGGACGAGAACAGCAACCGGGACCCGCCGAATGACGGTCGCACAGGCCGTGGTGGAATACCTGTCCAAGCAGTACACCGCTGACTCTGTCGGCGGGGTGGATTACCGGGAACGCCTGATCCCGGGAACGTTCGGGATTTTCGGGCACGGCAACGTGGCCGGCGTCGGCCAGGCCTTGAAGCAGTACCAGCAGCTTGATCCGCGGATCATGCCGTATTACCAGGGCCGCAACGAGCAGGCCCAGGCGCACCAGGCCGTAGGCTACGCCCGGCACACCCGGCGCCGCCAGACGTTCGCGATCAGCACCTCGATCGGGCCGGGTTCCTCCAACCTGCTGACCGGTGCGGCGCTGGCCACCACCAACCGGCTGCCGGTGCTGCTGCTCCCGTCCGACACGTTCGCGACCCGCGCCGCGGACCCGGTCCTGCAGCAGCTCGAACAGCCCTACGCCTACGACATCACCGTCAATGACGCCTTCCGGCCGCTGTCCAAGTTCTTCGACCGGGTCTCCCGGCCCGAACAGCTGTTCTCCGCGTTCCACCACGGCCTGCGGGTCCTGACGGACCCGGCCGAAACCGGTGCCGTCACGATTTCGCTGCCGCAGGATGTCCAGGCCGAGGCCTTCGACGTGCCTGAGGAGTTCCTGGCCGAGCGGGAGTGGCGGATCCGCCGCCCCGACGCCGACGACGAGGACATCCGCCGCGCAGCCGTTGCGATCCGTGCCGCGAAGCGCCCGCTCATCATCGCCGGCGGCGGCGTACTCTACGCCTACGCCAACGACGAACTCGCGAAGTTCGCCGAGCTGACCGGGATTCCGGTGGGCAACACCCAGGCCGGCGTCGGCGTCCTGCCCTGGGACCACCGGTTCTCCCTCGGCGCGATCGGCTCCACCGGCACAACGGCGGCCAACGCCATCGCCGCCGAGGCTGACCTCATCATCGGGATCGGCACCCGCTACGAGGACTTCACCACCGCCTCGCGGACCGCGTTCCAGAACCCGGACGTGAAGTTCATCAACATCAACGTCGCCCCGATTGACGCGTACAAGCACGGCACGACCCTGCCGATCGTGGCCGATGCCCGCAAGGCCCTGGTCAAGCTCAACGCAGCCCTGGGCGGCTACCGCGTCGGCGCGGACCTGGAACAGCAGATCGCTGCGGAGAAGAAGCGCTGGGACGCCACCGTGGACGAGGCATTCGACACCCGGTTCACGCCGTTGCCGGCGCAGAACGAGATCATCGGCGCCACGTCCCGGGCCATGGACGCCGCCGACGTCGTGATCTGCGCCGCCGGGTCGCTGCCCGGTGACCTGCACAAGATGTGGCGTGTCCGGGACCCGTTCGGCTACCACGTCGAATACGCGTACTCCTGCATGGGCTATGAAATCCCCGGGGGACTCGGCGTCAAGCGCGCCGCGCTGGCAGAAGCCGCCCGCGGCGGCACGGACCGGGATGTGGTGGTGATGGTGGGGGACGGCTCCTACCTGATGATGCACACCGAACTGGTCACCGCCGTCGCCGAACGGATCAAACTGATTGTGGTCCTGATCCAGAACCACGGCTACGCCTCCATCGGTTCGCTTTCCGAATCCCTCGGCTCGCAGCGGTTTGGCACCCAGTACCGGGCCCTGGACGAGGAACAGCACAGCTTCGACGAAGGCGAGACCCTTCCCGTGGACCTGGCACTGAACGCCGAGAGCCTCGGCGTGAAGGTGGTCCGGATCGAACCGGGGGAGAAGGTCATCGCCGAACTCGAACAGGCCATCCGGGACGCCAAAGCCGCCCCGGAACGCGGCGGGCCCATCCTGATCCACGTCGAATCCGATCCGCTGCTGGACGCGCCGAGCTCCGAGTCCTGGTGGGACGTTCCCGTCTCCCAGGTCTCCGAGCTGGACTCCACAAAGCAGGCCTTCCAGACCTACACCGACCACAAGGCCCGCCAGCGCAAACTGCTCGGCTAAATTCCTTCACTTCATCCCCTTCGACTACTCAAGGAAGAGTCCAATGACTGCCATCACCTCTGAGACCACCACGATCAACCACTTCATCAACGGCGCCGAGACCGCCGGTGAGGGCACCCGCACCCAGCCCGTCTACAACCCGGCCACCGGCGCCGTGTCCGCGGAGCTGCGGCTGGCCAACCGGGCGGACCTGGACGCCACCGTGGCTGCCGCCCGCGCCGCCGCTGACAGCTGGGGCGACATCTCGCTGGCCAAGCGCACCACGGTGCTGTTCAAGTTCCGCGAACTCGTCGCGGCCCATGTCGACGAGCTCGCCGAGCTGATCACCGCCGAGCACGGCAAGGTCCTCTCCGACGCCAAGGGCGAGATCGGCCGCGGCCTGGAAGTCATCGAGTTCGCCTGCGGCATCCCGACACTGCTCAAGGGCGACTACTCCGACCAGGTCTCCACCGGCATCGACGTCTTCTCCTTCCGCGAGCCGCTCGGCGTCGTCGCCGGGATCACCCCGTTCAACTTCCCCGTGATGGTGCCGTTGTGGATGGCCCCGATGGCGATCGCCACCGGCAACGCCTTCATCCTCAAGCCCTCCGAGCGTGACCCGTCCGCCTCGATGCTGCTGGCCAGGCTGTTCAAGCAGGCCGGCCTGCCCGACGGCGTGTTCCAGGTCCTGCACGGCGACAAGGAAACCGTCGAGGGGCTCCTGACCCACCCGGACGTGGACGGCATCTCGTTCGTCGGCTCCACCCCGATCGCCCAGTACGTGCACGAGACCGCTACCAAGCACGGCAAGCGGGTCCAGGCCCTGGGCGGGGCGAAGAACCACGCCATCATCATGCCCGACGCCGACCTGGACAACGCCGCCGACCACCTTGCTGCCGCCGCTTTCGGCTCCGCGGGGGAGCGCTGCATGGCGATCTCCGTCGCCGTCGCCGTCGGGGACGCCGCGGACCTGATCGTCAAGAAGGTCGAAGAGCGCGCCCTGGCCGTGCAGGTCAACAACGGCACCGCGCCCGGCGCCGAAATGGGCCCGGTCATCACTCCGGCGTCCAAGGAACGCATCGTACGGATCGTCACCGAAGCCGAAACCGCAGGCGCGGCCATGGTGGTGGATGGCCGCGACCTGGTGGTCCCCGGCCACGAGGACGGCTTCTGGGTGGGCCCCACGGTCATTGACCATGTCAAGACTGAAATGACCGCCTACACGGAGGAAATCTTCGGACCGGTCCTCGTGGTGGTCCGTGTTGAGGACCTCGACGCCGGCATCAGCCTGATCAACGCCAACCCGTACGGCAACGGCACCGCGATCTTCACCTCTTCCGGCGCGAACGCCCGGAAGTTCCAGCGCTCCGTGACCGTGGGCATGATCGGCATCAATGTGCCCCTGCCCGTCCCTGTGGCCTACCACTCCTTCGGCGGCTGGAAAGCCTCCCTCTTCGGCGACAAGCACATCTACGGCCCCGAAGGCGTCTCCTTCTACACCCGCGGCAAAGTAGTGACGTCCCGCTGGCCCGAGCCCACCCACGCCTCCGGCGCCTCCTACAACTTCCCCTCCAACTAGGCCCCCACCTCTGGGTTTTCGGCAAGCTCAACCACCGGTGGTTGAGCTTGCCGAAACCAATCGATGAGAAGGATTGAGCAATGACAGAGAACAAGCTGATCATCGGCACCGCACCGGACTCCTGGGGCGTCTGGTTCGCGGATGACCCGAAGCAGACCCCGTGGGAGCGGTTCCTCGACGAAGTGGCCGAATCCGGCTACAAGTGGATCGAACTCGGCCCGTACGGCTACCTGCCGAACGACCCCACCAGGCTGGCCGAGGAACTCAAGGCCCGCGACCTGAAGGTCACCGCAGGAACGGTTTTCACCGCTTTCCACCGCGGATTGGACCAGTGGGAGACCGCCTGGGAGCCGGCCCGCAAGGTCGCCGAGCTCACGGCAGCCATGGGCGGCGAGCACATCGTGGTCATCCCCGCCATGTGGCGCGACGACGTCACCGGCGAAGCCGTCGAAAGCGGCGAACTCACGGAGAAGGCCTGGAGTGACCTGTTTGCCGGCCACAACCGCCTGGGCAAGACCCTGCTGGAGGACTTCGGCCTGCAGCAGCAGTTCCACTCGCACGCCGATTCCCATGTCGGAGCGCAGGAAGACATTGAAACCCTGCTGGCCGCCACGGACGCGAAGTACCTGAACCTGTGCCTGGACACCGGCCACGCGGAATACTGCGGGGCCTCCAGCCTTGAGCTGATCAAGAACTACCCGGACCGCATCGGCTACCTGCACCTGAAGCAGATCAACCCGGACATCCTGAGAAAGGTCAACAAGGAAAACATGACCTGGGCGGCGGCCAACCTCGCCGGCGTGATGACCGAGCCGCCGAACGGGCTGCCGGACCTCCGCGCCGTCATCGAAGCCGTGGAGGCACTGAACCGCCCCATCTTCGGCATAGTGGAGCAGGATATGTACCCGGTGGCCTTCGATGTACCGATGCCCATCGCCAAGCGCACCCGCAACTACCTGCTGTCCTGCGGCTCCCGCACGGCCGTCAACTAACGCCCGCCCAGGCACCGAAACGTAAGGAACGAAACAATGACTGAAACCCTTCGCGTCGCCGTCATCGGCGCCGGCCGCATGGGCGCGGACCACATCCAGCGCCTCCACAAGCGCATCAACGGCGCTGAAGTGGCCGCCGTCGTCGACGTTGACCTGGTCCGCGCCCAGGCAGCCATCGAAGGCATTCCGGGCGCGGTGGCACTGTCCGACGCCGAGGAGGCGCTGAACAACGGAGACGTCAACGCCGTCCTCATCGCCACGCCGGGCTTCCTGCACGAGGACATCCTGCTCAAGGCAATCGCCAAGGACATCCCCATCCTCTGCGAAAAGCCGCTGACCCCGGATGCCGAGTCGTCGTGGAAGATTGTCCAGGCTGAAGAGAAGCTGGGCCGCAAGCGCATCCAGGTTGGTTTTATGCGCCGGTTCGACGCCGAATACGCCGCCTTGGGCGACATCATCCGCAACGGCGGGCTTGGCGAGCTGCTGATGCTGCACCACCAGCACCGCAACCCCACCACCCCGCCCGGCTTCACCAACGAGATGCTGATCAACGATTCGGTGGTGCACGAGTTCGATGCCATCCGTTTCTTCACCGGGGAGGAAATCACGTCCGTCCAGGTGCGCCTGGGCAAGGCGACGAAGAACGCGCCCGCCGGCCAGCATGATCCCCAGCACGTCCTGCTGGAAACCGAGTCCGGTGTCCTGGCCGACGTCGAGATCTTCGTTAACGCCAAGTACGGCTACGAGGTCGGCACCCAGGCGTCCTTCGAGGAAGGCGTCGTCAGCATCGGCGGGGACAAGGGGCCGTACACCCGCACCGCCGGCCGCTGGGGCGGCAACGTCACCCCGGGCTTTGAGGAGCGTTTCGGCGCGGCGTACGACGTCGAAATCCAGTCGTGGGTGGATGCTGCGGTCCGTGGCGAGATCGGCGGCCCCACCGCCTGGGACGGGTACGCCACCGCGGCGTGCTGCGAAGCCGGCGTTGAGGCCCAGAAGAACGGCGAAAAGGTCGCCGTGAAGCTGAACTCCAAGCCTGCCCTCTACAGCTAGCCCGCCCGCCCTTTTCTGACTGATCCACAATGGAGTGTTCCACGTGAAAATCGCACTTGATCCCACCCCGTTCCACCACTCGCACAGCCTGCTCGAATTCCCGAAGGTGGTGGCGGACCTCGGCTACAAGTACATGCAGATGACCCCGCACGCCGACTTCATCCCGTTCTACAACCACCCCAAGGCCGACGACGGGCTTGTGGGCCAGCTGAAGAAGGCCTGCCGGGACGCGGGGATTGAGATCGCCTCTGTCCTGCCGGTCCTGCGCTGGTCCGGGCCGGACGAGGACGCCCGGGAAGCCGCCGTCCGCTACTGGAAGCGCGCCATCCAGATCACCGTGGACCTCGGCGTCCAGACGATGAACACCGAATTCAGCGGCCGCCCGGAAAAGGCCGAAGAATCAGAGCGCGCCTTCTACCGGTCCATGGAAGAACTGCTGCCCATCATCGAACGTGAAGGCATCGACCTCCTGATCGACCCGCACCCGGACGACTTCGTGGAGGAGGGCCTGGCTGCCATCCGGGTGATCCGGGGCCTGAACTCGAAGAACGTTGGCCTGGTCTACGTCGCGTCGCACAGTTTCCACATGAAGAACGCGCCGCTGGACATCATGCGCGCCGCGGGGGACAAGCTCCGCCTGGTCCACGTCGCCGACACCATGGACCACCATGCCTCGCACGGCCTGCGGTACATCACCAACCCGCCGGGCAACCCCGTGCGCGTGCACCAGCACCTGAAAATAGGCGACGGCGACGTCAACTGGGAGGAATTCTTCGGCGGACTGCAGGAGATCGGCTTCCTGGACCGCGACGACACCGTGATGGTCTCCAGCGTGTTTGCCGAAGACGATAATGCCGAAGAAATCTCCCGCTACCAGCTGGACACGATGAACAACTACATCGCCAAAGCACGGTAGCGGGCCGCCCTATGAAGCACACAGAAAACACGCTTTCGAGTTCTTCATCCCAGTCCTTGGCAGGCCCAGCCGCACCTGCCGGCAATCCCAAGAAGTTCATGCGGCGGGTGGCCCTGTTCTCCACTTTCGGCGGACTGCTGTTCGGCTACGACACCGGCGTGATCAACGGCGCCCTGCCCTTTATGCAGCGAGACCTCGGGCTGACGCCGCTGACCGAAGGCCTGGTCACCTCGACCCTGCTTTTTGGTGCGGCGTTTGGCGCCATCACGGCCGGCCGGCTCTCGGACCGTTTCGGCAGGCGACGGACCATCATGGCGCTCGCCCTGATCTTCGCCCTCTCCACGATCGCCTGCTCCTTCGCACCCACAACGGAACTGCTCGTTGTGGCCAGGACCGTCCTCGGCCTTGCCGTGGGCGGGGCGTCGGTGATCGTGCCCGTGTACCTGGCGGAAATGTCGCCGGCGGCCCAACGCGGGCGGATCGTCACACAGAACGAGCTCATGATCGTTACAGGGCAATTCCTGGCGTTCACGTTCAACGCTGTCCTGGGCAACACCTTCCCGGAGGCGTCCGGTGTGTGGCGGTGGATGCTGGTCATCGCAACACTGCCCGCGGTGGTGCTCTGGTTCGGGATGCTTGTCCTGCCCGAAAGCCCGCGCTGGCTCGCCTCGGCAGGCCGCTTCGGCGAAGTGCTTGACGTGCTGCGCAAGACCCGGGCATCGGCCGAGATCTCCTCGGAGTTCGACGACGTCCGGCAGGCAGCCCGCGAAGACTACCAATCCAAAATGGGCACGTTCAAGGACCTTACAGTTCCCTGGATCCGGCGGATCTTCGTGGTGGGCCTCGGGATGGCCATCATCAACCAGATCAGCGGCGTCAACGCCATCATGTACTACGGCACGTCGATACTCTCCAGTTCCGGCTTCGGGGACCAGGGTGCCCTGCTTGCGAACGTCGTCAACGGTGTCACGTCGGTGGTGGCGGTCATCGTGGGCATGTCCCTGATGACCCGCGTCCGCCGCAAGCCCATGTTGATCGTGGGCCTGGCGGGAACCTCGTCCTCGCTGCTCGCCATCGGCCTCATATCGATGGTGGTCCCAGAGGGCACACTCCGCGGCTACCTCGTGCTGCTCTTTATGGTCACCTTCCTGGCATCCATGCAGTCCTGCATCGGCACCGTCACCTGGCTGACCCTGTCGGAAATCTTCCCGATGCACGTGCGTGGAATCGGGATGGGCATCTGCGTGTTCGTGCTGTGGATGATCAACTTCCTGATCGGCTTCTTCTTCCCGCAGATGGTGGCCTGGATCGGGGTGTCTGCCACGTTCTTCATCTTCGTGGCCATCCAGCTGGCGGCCATCGTCTGGGTAAAGCGCGTGGTGCCGGAAACCAAGGACAAGAGCCTCGAAGACCTTGAGCACTACTTCAAGAACGCGGCCGTAGCCTAGGCCACCCAAAGAAAAAGCCCCGCCGGGGGCGCGTTTCCGCGCCCCCGGCGGGGCTTGTGCGTTGACTGCTCAGGCGTGCGAGTGCAGGCGGGGGAGCGCGTCGACCAGCGGGGCCAGCTCGGGCACTTCCTGGGCCTGGGCGAGGGTCCGCTCCAGCGTGGCATCGTGGGCAGGGCGTGCCTCCTCCAGCAGGCTGATGCCGCCGGCCGTGAGCTCGGTATAGATTCCGCGCCGGTCGTCGGCGCACAGGATGCGGGTGAGCAGCCCGCGGTCCTCCAGCCTGTTGACCAGGCGGGTGGTGGCACTGGCGCTGAGTGCGGTAGCCCGGGCCAGCTGCTGCATGCGCATGTGCCAGCCGTCCTGTCGGCTGAGCGCGTCGAGCACTGTGTACTCAACAACTGACAGCTTCGCTTCGGCCTGCAGCGAGCGTTCCAGCTCCGATTCGATCAGGCCGTGCAAGGCCGCCAGCGTCCGCCAGCCCTGGGCCCGGACTTCGACGGCGTCATCCTTGATGCCCATCTGCAATCCCTTCAAAGTCTTGTCCCCGGAACGTGAATCAGGGCACACCAAATAATAGTTGCTTGCGCGCGGTATCTGCTTGTGCAACAATAAATAACGCGTCTGCAACTACTAGCTTACGCGCTCTATTCCCTTCCGTACAGTTTTTGAAGGAGCACTCCCATGCCTCTTGGCCTCCTAGCCCTCGCCCTTGGCGGGTTTGGGATCGGACTCACCGAGTTCGTGATCATGGGCCTGCTGCCCGAAGTGGCCGCCGACTTCAATGTCGGCGAGGCCACGGCCGGCTGGCTGATCTCCGGCTACGCCCTCGCCGTCGTCGTCGGCGCGCTGCTGCTCACTGCGGCCGTGACGCGCTTCGAGCGCAAGCCCGTGCTCGCCGTCCTGCTGGTGCTCTTTGTGGCCGGCAACCTGATCTCGGCCGCCGCCCCGGACTACGCGGTGATGATGATCGGCCGGATCGTTGCCGCGCTGGCCCACGGTGCGTTTTTCGGTATCGGCGCCGTAGTGGCCGCGGGCATGGTGGCACCCACCAAAAAGGCCGGCGCCATCGCGATCATGTTCACCGGGCTGACTGCCGCCAACGTCCTCGGCGTCCCGTTCGGCACCATGCTGGGCCAGGCGGCCGGGTGGCGCTCCACCTTCTGGGCCATCACCGGCATCGGCGTCCTCGCCCTGGCCGGCATCCTGGCGCTGGTGCCCAGGACCGGCCGCGGCGACGCTGCTTCAGGCGGCCTGCGGCGTGAGCTGGGCGCCTTCCGCTCCGGCCAGGTCTGGCTTTCCATCCTCGTCACCATCCTCGGCTACGGCGGCATGTTCGGCGCCTTCACGTACATCGCCTTCACCCTCACCGAAGTCACCGGCTTTGCGTCCGCCACTGTGCCCTGGATCCTGATCCTCTTCGGCATTGGACTCTTCATCGGCAACACCGTGGGCGGCAAGGCGGCGGACCGCAATGTTGACCGCACCCTCCTGGTGGTCCTCGCCGTGCTGGTGGTGGTCCTCGTGGCGTTCGCCCTGACTGCCGGCAACCAGCCCCTCACGATCGCCGCCATCATCCTGATGGGCGGCTTCGGCTTCGCTGCCGTCCCGGGCATGCAGATGCGCGTCATGAAGTATGCGGCCAGCGCGCCCACCCTGGCCTCCGGCGCCAATATCGGCGCCTTCAACGTCGGCAATGCCCTCGGCGCCTGGCTCGGCGGCGTGACCATCACCGCCGGCCTTGGCTATACCTCGCCCATCTGGGCCGGCGCCGGCATCACCCTGCTTGGCCTCGGGGTGATGGCCTTCGCTGCGGCCACTGACAAGCGGCACCAGGCAGGCGAGGCGACGCCGGATGCGCCGGCTCCCGCCGCCGTCGTGCATGTCAGCGCCGAACCCGCGGCGGTTGCCACCAGTTTCCACCGCTAAACACCACTCCCGGCAGGATTCCGGGCCCAACGCCGGGAGCGATGGCACCGCCATCGCTCCCGGCATTTTTGTATCACACGGAAGCCACTCAGGTTAAAACATCCTAATGTCAGGACAAACTATTGACATTAGTGAACTGAATCACCATGATCGAGGTAGACAGTGCTCCGGAGGCTGCAGAGTGGCAGCCCGGACCCTGCGATCAAAGGAGATATAGGTGGCACATTTTTCCTGGCGTAAAGCGGCCCTGACCGCGGCTGTAGTACCCATGCTGGCGCTCAGCGCATGCTCAAGCACCGGAGGCCGGACCCCGGAAACCGGAACAGGCGCCGGCGGTGGCCAAGTGGCCACCACGGAGCGGATGAAGATCGCCCTGATCGCCCACGCCCCCGCCGGCGACACGTTCTGGGACACCGTCCGCAAGGGCGCAGAGGAAGCGGCAGCGAAGGACAACGTTGAACTGCTGTACACCTCCGATCCGGAGGCCGGCCGGCAGGCGCAGCTGATCGAGCAGGCGATCGACCAGAAGGTGGACGGCATCGCCGTTACCCTGGCCACGCCCGATGCTCTGAAGGATGCACTGAAGAAAGCCTCTGATGCGGGAATCCCCATCGTCAGCTTCAATGCCGGCGAATCGGTCTCCGCGCAGCTCGGGGCATTCACGCACTTCGGGTCCAACGAGCAGCTCGCCGGCCAGGCCGTGGGAACAAAGCTCGCGGCGGGTGGCTACAAGCACCCGGTCTGCGTGATCCAGGCGCAGGGGCATGTGGGCCTCGAAGCCCGCTGTGCCGGTGTGAAGTCCAAGGTACCCGGCACGGAAATTCTGTATGTCAACGGAGCGGACATGACGTCGGTCGAATCGACGGCCACCGCGAAGCTGCAGGCATCCAAGGACGCTGATGTCATCATCGGCCTGGGCGCTCCCATTACCCTGACGCTCCTGAAGTCAGTGGCCACCGCCGGAAGTTCGGCGAAGGTTGCCAGCTTCGACCTGAACAAGGAACTCGCCCAGAAGGTTTCCGACGGAAGTGTGCTGTTCACCGTGGACCAGCAGCCATGGCTGCAGGGCTACGGCGCCGTGGATGCGCTGTGGCAGAACAAGCGCGGCGGGTTCAAGCTCGGCGGCGGCCAGTCGGTCCTGACCGGTCCGGCCATCGTCGACCAGTCCAACGCCGCCGAAGTCCTGAAGTTCGCCGAACAGGGTATCCGCTAACAGCCCGCTGGCCGGGCCGGCCAACGCCGGCCCGGCAGCAAGGAGAATCATCATGACCATCACCCAGACCAGAACCAAATCACCTGCCACCGATGAACGCGTGGCCAAACGCAGTCCGTTGCAGCAGCTCCTCGGCCGGCCCGAGGTGGGGGCCCTCGTGGGCGCCATCGTCCTCTTCATCTTTTTCGCTGTGGTTTCCTCAACGTTTACCCAGCCCAATGCCCTGGCGACAGTGCTGTACGGCAGCTCCACGATCGGGATCATGGCAGTAGGGGTCTCGCTGCTGATGATCGGCGGAGAATTCGACCTTTCCACCGGCGTCGCCGTCATCTCCTCGGCGCTGACAGCATCGATGTTCAGCTGGTACTTCAGCACGAATGTCTGGGTGGGGGTCATCCTGGCTTTGCTCGTGTCCCTGGCCATCGGGTTCATCAACGGCTGGATCCTGATGAAGACCAAGCTGCCCAGCTTCATCGTCACCCTGGCCTCATTCCTGATGCTCACCGGCCTGAACCTGGGCCTCACACGTCTGATCGGAGGCTCCGTCTCATCGCCGTCGATCTCCACCATGGACGGCTTCGACACCGCCCGCGGCGTCTTCGCATCCTCGGTGAACATCGCAGGCATCGACGTCAAGATCACCGTGTTCATCTGGATCGCGCTCGTCGCCGTCGCCACCTGGGTGCTGATGCGGACCCGCGTGGGGAACTGGATCTTCGCCGTCGGCGGGGACGAGAACGCGGCCCGCGCCGTGGGTGTGCCGGTCAAGGCCACCAAGATCGGGTTGTTTATGGGCGTCGGCTTCTGCGGCTGGATCCTCGGCATGCACAACCTCTTCGCCTTCGACACCGTGCAGTCCGGTGAAGGCGTGGGCAACGAGTTCCTCTACATCATCGCCGCGGTGATCGGCGGCTGCCTCCTCACCGGCGGCTACGGCTCGGCTGTGGGCGGGGCCATTGGCGCCTTCATCTTCGGCATGGCCAACAAGGGCATCGTCTACGCCCAGTGGAACCCGGACTGGTTCAAGTTCTTCCTGGGCCTGATGCTGCTGCTGGCCACCATCGTCAACCTGATCGTCAAGCGCCGAGCAGAGCTCAAGTAAAGGGGCCCGGAGAAAATGAATGCCAAGCAGATCGACCAAGCAACCCTGCTGCAGAATGAAACCGATCCACTGACGCACACGCCGGTGCACCTGCTCTCGCTGGACAAGGTGGGCAAGAACTACGGCAACATCCTGGCACTGAGCGACGTGACCATGGCCGTGGACAACGGCAGGGTCACCTGCGTCCTGGGCGACAACGGCGCGGGCAAATCCACCCTGATCAAGATCATCGCCGGCCTGCACCAGCACGACGACGGCGTCCTGAAGATCATGGGGGAGGAGCGGAAGTTCGGCTCCCCGCGCGACGCCCTCGACGCCGGCATCGCCACCGTCTACCAGGACCTCGCCGTGGTGCCGCTGATGCCCATCTGGCGGAACTTCTTCCTCGGCTCGGAACTGACCTCCGGCTTCGGCCCGTTCAAGAGCCTGGATGTCCAGAAGATGAAGGACATCACCAAGAAGGAACTCGCCGAGATGGGTATCGACCTGCGGGACGTGGAGCAGCCCATCGGGCAGCTCTCCGGCGGTGAACGCCAGTGTGTCGCGATCGCCCGCGCCGTCTACTTCGGCGCGAAGGTCCTGATCCTGGACGAGCCGACGGCGGCCCTCGGCGTGAAGCAGTCAGGCGTGGTCCTGCGCTACATCCTGCAGGCCCGCGACCGCGGCCTGGGCGTCATCTTCATCACCCACAACCCGCACCACGCCTTCCCCGTGGGTGACCGGTTCCTGCTGCTCAAGCGCGGCAAATCGATCGGTTACTACGAGAAGAAGGACATCACGCTCGAAGAGCTCACCGCGCAGATGGCCGGCGGTGCGGAACTGGCCGAACTCGCCCACGAACTCGAACAGCTCGGCGGCCACGGCGACGTGGTCAAGGAAGTTCAGAACGAAGTGGCAGACGTGGCGCAAACCACCGGCAAGGCCTACAACTAACTCCGAAAGGACCAGCCATTGGCTTACATCAACCAGAACCCCGCGGCAGGACCGGCACCCGTCCGGATCGGGCTCATCGGCTCCGGGTGGATGGGTGCGTTCCACGCGGACAGCATCGCCCGCCGCGTCCCGGGCGCCGTCCTGGCAGCCATCGCCGACCCCAACGTGGAATCGGCTCAGAGCCTCGCCACAACACTCGGCACCGCCAAAGTGACTGCAAACGCCGAAGACATCCTGGCGGATCCGGAGATCGACGCCGTCATCATCGCCAGCCCGGTACGGTTCCATTCGTCGCTGATCGCCCAGGCTGCTGCCGCCGGCAAGCACGTCTTCTGCGAGAAGCCCGCCGGGCAGGGCCTCGACGAACTCGACGCCGCCCTCGCAGCGGTGGAAGAGGCCGGCGTGCACTTCCAGGTCGGCTTCAACCGACGGTACGCCGACGACTTCCAGGCCGCCAAGAAGGACCTCGCCGCAGGGATCGCGGGGACACCGCAGCTCCTGCGGTCCCTGACCCGTGACCCCGGTACCGGAAGCATCCCGAACGCTGCCAGGGTCCCCGCCTGGACGATTTTCCTGGAGACCCTGATCCACGACTTCGACACCCTCAACTGGTTCAACGAAGGCGCCGAGCCCGTGGAGGTGTACGCCGTGGCGGACGCGCTCGTGGAGCCCTCCCTGCGTGAGGCGGGGTTCCTGGACACCGCAGTGGTGACCATCCGCTACAGCAACGGCGCAGTGGCCGTGGCGGAGGCAAACTTCAGCGCCCTGTACGGATATGACATCCGCGGCGAAGTGTTCGGTTCCAAAGGCATGGTCCAGGCCGGCCGCGCCACGGAAACGGCGGCCCGCCGCTACACGGCGGACGGCCTGTCCGCCGACACCCCGCGGCTCAACGTGGAACTGTTCCGCCAGGCCTACACGGACGAACTCGCCGACTTCGCCGGTGCGGTGCGTGCCCGGCGCGACGGCATGCCGCCGTCGTCGTCCGGCTTCACCCTCACTCCGGGTGCCGCCGATGCCCGCCGTGCGCTGGCCATGGCGCTGGCATGCATCGAATCGGTCCAGCGCGGAGCCCCGGTTGCGGTCAACGAGACGGCAGCCGTCTGATGCGCCTGGCAGTCTGCGCGGAGATGGTCTTCACGGACCTTCCGTTTGTGGAACGGGTGCGCCGGATCCACGAGTCCGGCTTCGACGTCGAGCTCTGGGATTCGCGGACCAAGGACATCAGTGCGCTCAAGGCCACCGGGGCGGTGTTTTCCTCCATGACGGGCTACACCTCGGGCAGCCTGGTGGACCCCGATACCGCCGATGACGTGGTGCGCACCGCCGAATCGCTGATCCCCACCGCACTGGAACTCGGGGTCGGCCGCATGGTGGTGCACCCGGCCGAACTGATCGACGGCCACGCAGCACGCCCGGTCTACCGATCCACCGGCACGATGTGGAGCACTGGGGCGCGGACCCTGGAACGTCTCGGCAAGCTGGGGGAAAAACACGGCGTCACGTTCTGCCTGGAGAACCTCAACACCGTCCTTGACCACCCCGGCATCCCGCTGGCGCGCGCCAAGGACACCCTGACCCTGGTGGAGGCCGCCGGGCACCCCAACGCGAAGCTGATGCTGGATCTGTACCACGCGCAAATCGGCGAGGGTAACCTCATCGAACTGGTGCGGACGGCGCTGCCCTACATCGGGGAGATCCAGGTGGCCGACGTCCCGGGCCGGTGCGAACCCGGGACCGGGGAAATCAACTACGCGGCCGTCGCCAAGGCGCTCGCGGAAGCCGGCTATGAGGGAACGGTTGGCATGGAAGCCTGGGCGAGGGACGACAGCGACGCAGCCCTGGACGCCTTCCGCGCAGCCTTCACCGTTTATGCGGAGGAGAAACGATGAAGGACGTCATCCTGGGACTCGTTGGAGTCGGGCGGATCGGCGTGATGCACGCGAACAACATTGCCGCCCTCAACGGGGTGCTCAATCCGGAAGGCATCAACGTCCGGCTCCGCCTGACCGACGTTGCAGAAGAGCACGCCAGGAACGTCGCGGCCGGCCTCGGGGCCGAGTTCCTCCCGACGGTGGAGGCGCTCCTCGCCTCCGGACTGGACGGGCTGGTGATTGCGACCGGTACCGGCACGCACCCCGAGCTGATCAAGGCGGGGGTTGACGCCGGAATCCCGGTCTTCTGCGAAAAGCCGGTGGCTTTGGACGTGGCGGACGCCCTGCCGGTGCTGGAGTACATCCGGGACCGGCAGGGCGTGGTGCAGATCGGCCACCAGCGCCGCTTCGACGCCGGCTACCTGGAGGCCCGGCGGGCCTACCAGGCCGGGGAGCTGGGCTGGATCCATTCACTCCGGGCGGTCACGTGCGACATGGCGCCGCCGCCGGTGGAGTTCCTGGCCAGCTCCGGCGGCCTGTTCCGGGACTGCTCGGTCCACGATTTCGACATCCTCCGCTGGCTGACCGGCCAGGAGATCGTCGAGGTGTACGCGAAGGGCTCCAACAACGGGGACCCGGCCATCGGCGCGGCCGGGGACGTGGACACCGCCCTGGCCCTGGTGACGTTCGACGACGGGACTGTCGGTACCGTCTCCGCAACCCGCTACAACGGGGCGGGCCACGACGTCCGGCTGGAGATCCAAGGGTCCCGCGGCTCGCTGATGGTGGGGCTGGATGACAAAACCGCGGTGGCTTCGGCCGAAGCCGGCATCGGATTCCCCGCGGGGGAGCCGCATCTGACCTTCGCCGAAAGGTTCGACGCTGCCTACCGTTCCGAGATGGCAGCCTTTGTGGAACTGATCCTCGGCCGCCGGGAGAATCCCTGCACGCCGGAAGATGCGGTAGCGGCTGCCCGGGTGGCGGATGCAGCCCAGGAGTCCCTGGCGACAGGCGTCCCGGTCCGCGTGGCCCTGAAAGTGGCGAGCTGACTTTATCCGAAGACAACTGATGCCCCTCACCGCATGCGGTGAGGGGCATCTGCTGTGCTGCTTAGGCTCCGAAGGGCAGCCGCGGGTCCACGTCCTGGCCCTCCCAGGTCTGGCGGATCCAGCCGTGGTGCGGGTCGTCGCTGATGAGCCAGTCGCGGACCGGACCGGGGCCGGCCATGACATTCAGGTAGTACAGGTCGTAGCCCGGGGCGGCCATGGCGGGGCCGTGCCAGCCGTAAGGGACCAGGACGACGTCGCCGGTGCGGACTTCCGCGGAGACGTCGATGGGCCGCTCGTCTGAGGCATAAACACGCTGGTAGCCGATGGCGTCGCCGTGCACGCCTTCGCTGGCAGGTGCAGCCGGTCCGCCGGGCGCAACCCGGGTCTCGAAGTAGTAGATCTCCTCGAGGCTGGTCTCGCCGTCCTTCTCCTCATCATGCTTGTGCGGCGGGTAGGAGGACCAGTTGCCTGCCGGCGTGATGACCTCGCAGACGATAAAGCGGTCTGCCTCCAGGGCAGCCGGGGTGCCGAAGTTGTGCACCTGGCGGGAGCAGTTCCCGGCGCCGCGGAGCTCCACCGGGGTTTCCGCGGCGGTCACCAGCCGGGTGGGGTAGGAAGTCTTCGCCGGGGCGGTCGCAATGGCGACCCTGCCGCCGTCGGCCGAGCTGATGGTGAGAGCCCTCTGTGTGCCCGTGTAGAGCACGTCGCTGGGACCGTTGAAGACGCTGGCCCGGCCGGCCAGCCGGAAGTCCGCACCGTCGACGGCGGCCGTGAAGGATCCGCTCAGCGGAACAACAATGCGCTCCTCGCCCGCTGCGGGAAGTTCGACGGCGGCACCGGCCGCGAGCGTCGCGACCTTCAGCCCCGTGTGGGCCCAGCCGTCCACCGTCAGTGCCGAGTCGGATGTTCCCAGGGACACGTCCCAGCTGCCGTCGGCGGCGGAACCCAGCGGATATACCCAGTTGGCCATAGATTTTGCTCTTTCGTTGAGGGCACAGCAGTGGCGTGATTGCAGCATCCACGCTGGCTTGGTGGCAGCGCGCAGCGCGCTGAGGTCCGGCGTTATCGCTGGACGAGGGTCATTTCGAAACTGTAGGAGTCGGCGCGGTAGACGTGGTGCCCGGTTTCCACGTTGCGGCCGGTGTCGTCCACGGCGGTGCGTTCCATGGTCACCAGCGCCGAACCCGGTTCGGCCTCCAGCAGCGGAGCCTGGTAGTCGTTGGCCACCATGGCCCCGATGCGCTGCGAGGCAAGCCGGAAGTTCACACCGCCGTTGCGCAGGATGCCGTACAGGCCCTGCGCGCTGAGCTGGGCCTCGTCGATGGAGGTGATGTCGTCGCGCACCCAGTTCTCCATCAGGGCCAGCGGTTTGCCGCCCACCTTGCGCAGCCGGGTGAAGTGGTAGACCTTGGCGCCGGCGGGCAGCTGGAGGGCTTCGCGGGTGGCCTCGTCCGCTTCGATGTGGGAGAAGCTGAGGACGTCGGTGGTGGGCTTGCTGCCGTTGTTGCTGAGGTCGTCGAAGAGGCTGGAGAGTTCCAGCGGCCTGCGTACCTGGCTGGAAACCACCTGGGTTCCCACGCCGCGCTTGCGAACCAGCAGGCCGGAGCGCACCAGCTCATCCATGGCCTTGCGCATGGTGGGCCGGGACAGGTTGAGCTGGGCGGCCAGGTCGATCTCGTTGTCCAGCCGGCTGCCGGGAGGGAGGAGGCCGGTGTGGATGGCCGACTCAATGCCCTGCACCACCTGGTGGTAGAGGGGCACCGGCGAAGAGCGGTCGATGCTGAGGTTTAGTTGATTCGCCATTGAGCGCTCCCTTGTGGTCCGCGGATGCCGGTTCTGCCGGAACCGCGAATGTCAGCCTATGTTCGATTGATAGGACATACTGCCTTTGTGACGATAATAGCAGGCCGTTTTCGGGCCGCCAAGGACCGGCGCTGCGGCGAAGCGATGGCCCGCAGCGGTTAAGCTGGGCCGATGAGCAACCCACTCCTGGCACGCTAGGACACGCGGCGTGAACCCCTCCGGCAGTGTGCGCCCCAGCCCCCGGACCCTGGAAGTCGAGAGCCTGGCCAGCTTCGACAGGCTGGTGGCGGCCGGCGCCACGGCCATGCACGGCTGGCACGCCCAGTCACTGGATCTGCGCGGCAGGACGGCGGCGCTGGAGAGCCTCGACGTTGAAGGTGCCATCTTCCTCGGCTGCACCTTCGACCCCGGTGTTGAAGATGGCCTGCGGCGCCGCGGCGCCCTGATCTTCCCCCGGCTTGAGGGTGTGCCCTTCGATCCCTACCGGGCCAGGCTGTATACGCCGCAGGAGCTTTACGCCGGGCTGGACCATGCCCCGTACGAGGAACTGCCTGATGCCCTCGTCTACCAGTGGAGCATCCGCCCCGGGCAACGGCACCGGCTGGACGCCACGCTTGCTTCGGCGCTGCACGACCACGCCATCGGAGACGCCCTCGACGAGCTGGTCCGCTCCGATGCCCGTGAGGCACTCACTGTGGTGGGCGTGATGGGAGGGCACAACGCCCAACGCGGCACCCCGGAGTTCGCCCAGGCCGCTGCGCTGGGCCGGGTGCTGGCCGGCAGCGGGCGGATGGTGGCCACCGGCGGAGGTCCCGGTGCCATGGAAGCGGCCAACCTCGGTGCCTACCTCAGCCGCATTCCCGAGCAGGACTTCCAGGCGGCACTGGCTTCACTGGGGGCCGTGCCCGGCTTCCGCCCTTCCGTGTCCGCGTGGGCGCGGGCGGCGGCCGCCGTCGTCGAACGTTTTCCTGACGGAACGCCGTCGCTGGGAATCCCCACCTGGTTCTACGGGCATGAGCCGCCGAACTACTTTGCCACGCACATCGCCAAATACTTTGCCAACGCCGTACGCGAGGCGATCCTGCTGGAAGTCTGCAGCGGCGGCATTGTTTTCCTGCCCGGGGCGGCCGGGACGGTGCAGGAGATGTTCCAGGACGCGTGCGAAAACTATTACAGCGCACGCGTTGCCGTCACTCCGATGGTCCTGGTGGGCAGCCGGTACTGGCAGCAGGAGTATCCGGCCTGGCCCATGCTCCAGCGGCTCGCGGCGGGACGGCCGATGGAGGACCGGATCTTCCTGGTGGACACCGTGGAGGAGGCGCTCGCCGTGATCGGCGGGTAGCCAAAGGCACCGCCTGCTGTTGCGGCGGCCTACAGGTCCTTCCGGCAGAGGGCGCCGGCCAGTTCGTAGAGGCCGTTGAGGTCGCCGGCCGCGAGGCCTTCCGGGGTGCCGATCTCCGGATACATCAGCTGCCGATGGTCATCCACATGTTCGAGCCCCATCACGTGGCCAAGCTCGTGCAGGATGACGGCCGTGGCGTACAGCTTGCCGTCCGGCTGCTCCAGTTCTTCGGTGATCTGCGGCGAGTCCAGCTCAAGGCTGCCGGTGACGAAAGTCTTGGGGCCGTCATCGTAGCTGAAATGCGTGCTTCCGCCGGTGCCGATTACTTTGCCCTTGAGCTGCGGGGCAACCTCCGGAGTCGTCCAGGAAACCAGCAAAGGCGCCCAGCGGTCGCCGTACGAATCCGGCTGGTAGGGAGCACGCTGCGCGGAAGGCTGTTCGGCGGTGGCGCCGTCGTAAATGAATCGGATCCCGGTCGCCTGGGAGATGGTGTCGATCGCCTCGGGGATGAGGTCCTGCGCGCCGGCGGGGACCAGGTCCGCGTTCACGACGTAGTGAAGCGGCCGGCACGGTGAATACCCAACAGGCGTGCCGTCGTCGTTGGTGGCCAGGAACTGGTAGGAATCGCTGGCGTACGGTGGCGGCTCCGGCGTCCCCAGGGGCTCGTCCGCCTCTTCGAGCCCGGGCGGCGGAGCCTCGGGCCGGCCCTCGGCGGCAGGCCGGACGCCTCCCGCTTCCCCGGGTTGGACAGCGCCGGGACCGAGGCGGATATCGAGCAGCTCCCCAAAGCGCGAACCGCCGTACAGCACACCGCCGACCACCAGGACAGTGGTACCGGCGGTGATCCCCAGCAGGATGTTCCGGAGGGAACGCCCCGCTGAACGCCGTCCGCTGCCTGGCGGGCGGTCCTGGGGAAGGTTGTCCACTAACCCACCACGGTGCCGAAGGCCAGGCCCAGCACATACGTCACGGCCGCGGCGCCCAGCCCGATGGCCAGCTGGCGCAGGCCCCTCGTCAGCGGCGAGGTGCCGGACAGCAGGCCAACGACGCCGCCTGTCAACAGCAGCGCCATGCCCACCAGGACGCCGGCCACCACCAGCGCGGCCACGCCGGTCATGCCGAACAGGAAGGGAAGAATGGGCACGATCGCGCCGGAGGCAAAGAAGCAGAAGCTGGACAATGAAGCCCCCCAGGCGGTCCCCACGGCTTCGTGCTGGTCCTCCGCTTCGGGGAGTTCGGGCTGCAGGGAAAGGCTGGGATCGCAGTCGCAGGAGAGCAGGCCCATGCGTTCTGCCACCCGGTGCTCGGCAGCTTCGTGGGACATGCCACGCGCCAGGTAGACGAGCAGCAGTTCGTTGTGTTCGATATCCAGCTTGGGCGCGGCGGCAAGCGTGATCTGGGTGGGCCTGGTGGCTGCGAGGAGCTCACGCTGGGAGCGCACCGAGACGAACTCGCCGGCACCCATCGACAGCGCACCGGCCAGCAGGCCTGCGATGCCGCTCAGGAGCACCACGCTGCTGGCCACGCCGGACGCTGCCATGCCCATGACCAGGGACAGGTTGCTGACCAGGCCGTCGTTGGCCCCGAACACGGCGGCGCGGAATGTCCCGGCAAGCCTGTTCCGGCCCCGGGTTGCCAGGCCGCGGACAACTTCCTCATGGATCTGTTCGTCGGCTGCCATGGCGGGCGTGGCGGAAGGATCCTTGGCGTAGGGGGAGCGGCCTTCTGCGCGTTGGGCCAGTGCCAGGACAAAGACCGAGCCGAAATGGCGGGCCAGGAAGCCCAGCAGCTGGCTGCGCAGCGACGCCTGGCGGGATTTCTCGGCGTGCTCGCCCAGGAGCCGGAGCCAGTGCGCCTCGTGCCGTCCTTCTGCTTCGGCCAGGGCCAGCAGGATGTCGCGTTCTTCGCCCTGCCGGTTCTGTGCGAGGTCCCGGTAGACGGCGGCCTCGGCCCGTTCGTCGGCCAGGTACTGGCGCCAGCGGCGGATGTCCGCGGCGGTGGGGTCGGTGTTTGGCGGCTGGAGCGCGGGGTTCGATTCTGACCGGGCGGAATCGGGCCGGGCGGCGCGGTGCTGGCCGGGACTGGCGTGCTGGGACACAGAGGCTCCTGAGCTTGATAGGGCATGGTTCGGCCCCATTGCAACGACCAGCTTACCGCGGAATCCCGCGGATTTTCGGCTGGCGAACCTTACTCCGGAGTTTCGGGTTCCCTTAATATTGCCGGTTCCGCATACCCCCTGCGCGCCAGCCAGCGGACCCTTGACCCGGACTGCCCGCGGTGCTGTGATGAAAGTGTGGCGTCCGCCAGCGCCCGGCCGAAAGAGCACGTCAGTGGCGAACAAACGGAGGTTGCACAATGAACACCACCGGACAGCACCCGGACATGCCGCACCTTGATTCCGTAGAAGCCGATCCCGCCTATGACTACGCCGAGAATGCGCCCGTTGACGAGAACGACTGGGATACCGAGGACGAATTCCTGGACGCTGAGGAAGCGGTCGTCCCGCCGGTCCATGCAGTGGTCGACGCCGAGGAGCGCGTGGTGCCGCTGGATCCCGACGAGTTCCGCGAAACCGAGTAGGACGGACGACGGCGGCACCTCCGGTTCGCTGATGGGCGAAAGGAGGCGCCGCCGTCGTGCTTTACGCGGTGATCGAGCCTGCCGGGATCTACGGCGCGGGGGCGCCCACCGGAGCTTCCTCGTTGTCCTGTCCGGCTACGCGCCGTACCCAGTTGCGCATGACCTGCGGGTCAGTGGGCTTGGTGAGCAGCGAGACGGCCACGTAAACCACGGCTGAGCTGATGAGGCCGAAGTAGATCGGCTCGTTGGCGAAGACGCCGTCCAGCGGGGCCTTGGCGTTGATTTCCAGCACGATCATGGTGCCGAGCGTGACCACCGAGCCCACGGCCATGGAGGCTGCGGCCGCGATGCCGGTGCCGCGCTTCCAGACCAGGCCGCCGAGGATGGCGACCAGGAGCCCGCCCACCAGGATGTCGTACGCGATGGTCAGGGCGGCCACCACATCCTTGGTGATGATCGCGATCAGGATGGCCACGATGCCGAGGGCCAGGACCCACATGCGGTTGGCCTTGACGTCGTGCTCGGGGTTGTCGGTGTCGTCGGTGTTGATGTCCTTGCCGAACCAGCTGGCAACAAACGGCAGGACGTCGGCGCGGGCCACGGTGGCGGCGGCGATCAGGGCGCCGGAGGCAGTGGACATCATGGCGGCGACGGCTGCGGCGAGCACCAGGCCGCCGATGCCCACGGGGAGGATCGTCTGGGCAACCTCGGCGTAGACGTCGTCCTTCGCCGCGATGTCCATGCCGGACAATGCCACGCTGGCGGCCATGCCGATCAGTGCGCCGGCCACGCCGTAGAGGATGCAGTAGACGCCTGCAGTGGCGCCGCCCCAGCGTGCTACGCCGGGGGTCTTGGCGGTAAACACGCGCTGCCAGATGTCCTGGCCGATGAGCAGGCCCAGGGTGTAGACCACGAAGTAGGTGATGATGGTCTGCACGCCGATGCCGTCCATCTGGAAGAAGCTTTCATCGACGCGGCTGCGGATGCCGTCGAGCCCACCCGCTGCGTTGAGGGTGAAGGGGAGCATCAGGGCGAAGATGCCCACGGTCTTGATGACGAACTGCACCTGGTCCGCGAGGGTGATGGACCACATGCCGCCGATGGTGGAGTAGACCAGGACGATGGCTCCGCCGATGGCGATGGCGAGCCAGCGGTCCCAGCCGAACAGGACCACAAAGATGGTGGCGTAGGCGCTGGTTGACGTGGCGCACAGCATCAGTGTGTACGCCAGCATCACGATGCCCGAGGTCTGCGTTGCCTTGCTGCCGTAGCGAAGGGTGAGCATCTGGGAGACCGTGTAGATCTTCAGCTTCTGGATGGTGCCGGCGAAGAGGAGGCTCAGCAGCAGCACGCCGGCGCCGATGGCCACCACCAGCCACATGCCGGAGATGCCGAACTTGTAGCCGAGGCCAACGCCACCGACGGTGGAGGCACCGCCCAGGACAACGGCGGCCATGGTGCCTGTGTAGAGGAACGGGCCCAGTCGGCGGCCGGCCACGAGGAAGTCGCTGTTGTTCTTGGTGCGGGACTTGCCCCACCAGCCGAATGCAAGCATTGCGATGAGGTACACCACCACAATGGCGATGTTGACGAAGTTAGCGTCCATGTGGGGGCTCCTTGGAGCTGAGGTGCAGCGTTGCTGGAACCCGGAGGTTGCTGGGGAGCCGGTGTTCCGCTGCTCTTACGAGGTGGGGATGAGGAGAATCCTCGGATACTGCCTTCCCGGATATTGCATGGGAGGCAACACTTGTTGCCTAAAAGCGTATGCTGTGACCGTGGTAACAGTCAAGGGCCCGTCGCCACATCGTCCGGCTGTTGCGTGGCGGCGTCACATGGGGGAGTGGCCATTAGGATTGCTCCAGAGATGGGGCCGGGATGCCGGCCATGAAAGGTCTGCACAATGAAGGCACTGCCAGTAGAGCCGAGCAACGTTCCTGTTGCCATCGGGTCCCGAATCCGTGCCGCCCGGCAGTCCCAGCGGCTCACCATCGAGCAGGTTGCCGACGCCACCGGGTTGACCAAGGGCTTCCTTAGCCGGGTGGAGCGCGACCTGACCTCGCCTTCGGTCGCCTCGCTGGTGACCCTGTGCCAGGTCCTGTCCATTTCCATCGGGGACCTGTTCGCGGCCCCGGAAACACACCTGACCAAGCGCAATGACGGACCCCGGATTTCGCTGGGCGGCGAAGGGATCGTGGAGCGGCTGCTGACGGCCCGCTCGGAACGACGCATCCAGATCATCCAGGCCGTGATCGAACCCCACGGCCGCGGCGAGTCCGAGCTCTACGCCGTGGACTGCGACGTCGATGTGCTGCACGTGATCAAGGGCAGCATCAAGCTGATCCTCACCAATGAGGAATACGAGCTCAACACCGGAGACACCGTCACCTTCCCCGGCCGCGAACCCCACACCTGGGTCAATCCCACCGACAAGTCCGTCGAAGTTCTCTGGGTGCTGGTCCCCGCCGCGAGCCGGTAGCCCCCAGCCCAAGTAAGTAGCAGTAGATGTCGTTTTGAGCCGTCAAAACGACATCTACTGCTACCTAGTTGCGTCCGCGGTGCGGCGTGACTTGTAAACACTTGATGCGCATTAGGAAACTTCGGGGTATGATGACTGTCACACCCGCCGATCAATCCTCGAAGGAGAGGCTCACTGTGAAAGAGCTGCGCATCGAAGCCAACGGCAACCTTGGCCCCATCGATTCATCCCGCATCCCGCGTTACGCGGGCGCTGCTACCTATGCCCGACTGCCGCGCCTGGACCAGGTGGCCAAGGCTGACGTGACCGTGGTGGGCGTGCCCTTCGACTCCGGCGTGTCCTACCGCCCGGGTGCCCGTTTCGGCTCCAACCACATCCGCGAGGCCAGCCGCCTGCTCCGCCCGTACAACCCCGCCTGGGACGTCAGCCCGTTCGAAAACATCCAGGTTGCCGACGCCGGCGACATGGCGGTCAACCCGTTCAACATCAACGAGGCCATCGAAACCGTCCAGCAGAACGCGCTTGACCTCACCTCCGCCGGCAGCAAACTGGTGACCCTCGGCGGCGACCACACCATCGCCCTTCCCCTGCTGCGCGCCGCGGCCGAACGCGCGGGCGGCCCCATCGCCATGCTGCACTTCGACGCGCACCTGGACACCTGGGACACCTACTTCGGCGCCGAGTACACGCACGGCACCCCGTTCCGCCGGGCAGTTGAAGAAGGCATCCTGGACACCGAGGCCATCAGCCACATCGGCACCCGCGGACCGCTCTACGGCAAGAAGGACCTCGACGACGACCACCGCTTCGGGTTCGGCATCGTCACCTCCGCCGACGTCTACTACCAGGGGGTTCTCGAGACGGTGGCCAAGGTCCGCGACCGGATCGGCAACCGCCCACTCTACATCTCCGTCGACATCGACGTCCTGGACCCCGCCCACGCCCCGGGCACCGGAACCCCCGAAGCCGGCGGCATCACCAGCCGCGAGCTCCTGGAGATCATCCGCGGCTTCCGCGGCATGAACCTGGTGGGCGCCGACGTCGTGGAGGTTGCTCCCGCCTACGACCACGCCGAGATCACCGGCGTGGCAGCCAGCCACGTGGCCTATGAACTGGTCACCCTGATGGCGGACAATGCTGTTGAAGGTGACCGCTTTGGGGCAGCTAACGGTTACGCCGCCCAGGCCCTCGGCCAGGAAGTCCGCCAGCGCGCCGGTTTCGCGGCCGGAATCAAGGAGTAACAGTGATCGATTTCGATCCCGGCACAGCAGCCCCGACAAAGGGCACCGACGTGCGCAACGGCGGGGACCTCGTCGTCGAGACCCTCGAAGCGTTGGGCGCCAAAACGGTCTTTGGCATACCAGGCCAGCACGCATTGGGACTCTTCGACGCCATGGGCCGAGGCAACCTGCACTTCGTGTCTTCCCGGGTGGAGAACAACAGCGCCTTCGCCGCCGACGGGTATTCCCGTGCCACCGGCGAAGTGGGCGTGCTGTTCCTGTCCACCGGGCCGGGCGCGCTGACGTCCCTCGCCGGGCTGCAGGAGGCCTACGCCACGGGTGTGCCCATGGTGGTGGTGGCCAGCCAGATCCCGCTGGAAGGACTGGGTGCCCGCCGCAAGGGCATGCTGCACCAGCTCGATGACCAGAAGGCCTCGGCCGCGAACGTCACCAAGAGCCAGCGCCTGATCCAGCACGCCTCCGGCATCCCCTCTGCCATCCAGGATGCCTGGACCGAGGCCATCTCCTCCCCGCAGGGACCGGTCTGGCTGGAAATCCCGCAGAACGTGCTGCTCGATCCCATCATGGTCCCGCCGGTGGAGGACGCGCTCGCCGAAGCGGCGGACAACCCGCCCCGCGTGGAGCTGGTCCGGGAAGCGGTGAAATGGCTGTCGACGGCGGAACGTCCCGCCATCATCGCCGGCGGCGGAACCCGCCGGGGCCGGGCCGAAAAGTCCCTGCTATCGATCGCCGAAAAGCTGCGGGCGCCCGTGATCTGCACCCCCGGCGGCAACGGCGCCTTCCCCTGGAACCATGAGCTGTCGCTGCAGTCCTGGATCGAGGACCGCCACATGACCGACGTCCTGGAGGACGCGGACGTCCTGATCGTCATCGGCTCGTCCCTGGGCGAGGTCACGTCCAACTACTTCACTTTTGAGCCCCGCGGCCGGATCATCCAGATCGATGCCGAACCGCGTGTGCTCGAATCCAACCGTCCCGGCCTGGGCATCCGCGCCGACGCGGGCCAGGCCCTCACCGCCCTGGACGAAGCCCTGGTGGTTGAGCCTGCCGCAGCCAGTTGGCACGGCGTCAGCCCCGAGACTGTGGTGAAAGAATCCCTCGCCAAGGTCAAAGCCCGGCTCGAGTCCCAGGATCTGGGCAAAGAGCTGAAGTTCATGGCCGACATCCGCGAAGCCGTCCCCTCCGACATGCAGACGTTCTGGGACATGACCATCTCCGCGTATTGGGGCTGGAGCTGCTGGGACGCCCGGCAGGGCCAGTTCCACTCCGCCCAGGGCGCCGGCGGCCTCGGCTACGGCTTTCCGGCTGCAATCGGCGGCGCCGTCGGGCTGGAAACAGTGGGCAAGCCCGGCCGTGTGCTCGCAGTGTCCGGTGACGGTTCGTCCATGTACTCCATCTCCGAGCTTGCCACCGCCAGGCAGCACAACATCCCGGTCACCTGGCTGATCGTGGACGACGGTGGCTACGGGATCCTGCGCGAATACATGGTGGGCGCCTTCGGCAAGGCCACCGCCACGGAGCTCGCCCGCCCGGACTTCGTCAAGCTCGCCGATTCGTTCGGTGTGCCGGCCACCCGGGTGGCCCCCGAGGACGTCGGGGACGCGCTCAAGGCGGGCTTCGCCGCCGACGGACCCAACGTCGTCGTCGTCGAAACCCTGCTCAAGATGTTCGGCCCCACCCACCTGGACGACTGACCACCCGCCCCACACCAGCGCGAACGTACAGTTGAGGCCCCATTTCCGAGGATTTGGGACCTCAACTGTACGCTCGCGCTTTGTGGTTTAAGGGGAAGAGGCGATATTAGTTTCCCAAAGCAACCTTTTGGGTATATAGTTGCCTAAGGCAAACAATCAAGGAGCGTCCAGAGCCATGTCAGTTGCGCCGGATACTGCGGCAGACCTCGTCTACCAGATCTTCGACCTCCAGCGCGCGGTGCGATGCGTCGCGGCGGCCAGCCTTCGCGGCCAGGAAACAGGGGTTGCGCTGCAGGGCGTGCTCCGGTTCGTGGGGGAGGGGGAAACCCGCGCCACGCGGCTCGCCGAACGCCTCGGCGTCAGCGCCCCGGTCCTCAGCCGCCACATCGCGGAGCTGGAGGAACAGGGGTACGTCATCCGCCGGCAGGATCCCGACGACGGCCGCGCCCAGTTGGTTGCGCTGACGGCCGAAGGCGCGGAGAAACTCCGCCACATCGAGGAACAGCGCACAGCGGCGCTGCAGGACTACCTCCGTGAATGGAGCCAGGAGGACGCCGAGGACACGGCAAAAACCCTGAAAAAACTCACCGAATCCCTCAAACATTCAGCCCGGGCAAAGGCGGCCGGACCCACCACAACGAACCACTAGGAGCAGATCTATGGCCAGCCACGCCGCCGCCCCCGCATCACTAACCAGCCAGCCGGAACGGCCGCCCAGCCCGCCGGTCCTGCCACGCTCCGGACCAACCCCGGAACCGCAGCCGGCGATGTCGCACCGCCAGATCATGGAAGCCCTGACCGGACTCCTGGCCGCCTTTTTCACCGCCATCCTGAGCAGCACGATCGTGGCGAACGCACTGCCCACCATCATGTCCGAGCTCAAGGGCACCCAGACGGACTTCGCCTGGGTCATCACGGCAGCACTGCTTGCCAACGCCGCCACCACCCCCATCTGGGGCAAGCTCGCTGACCTTTTCGACAAAAAGCTGCTGGTCCAGCTCAGCATCGTGGTGTTTGTGGCCGGCTCCGTCATGGCCGGCCTGTCCGAGACCATCCCGCTGCTGCTGACCGCCCGCGTGATCCAGGGCGTGGCCATGGGCGGCCTGACCGCGCTGGCGCAGGCCATCATCGGCTCGATGATCCCGCCGCGGGACCGCGGCAAGTACTCCGGCTACATGGGCGGCGTGATGGCCGTGGGCACTGCCGGCGGACCGCTGCTGGGCGGGTTCATCGTGGACAGCCCGCTCGGCTGGCGCTGGACGTTCTTCGTCTGCGTGCCGCTCGCCGTCGTCGCCCTCATCCTGCTCCAGATCACCCTCAAGATCCCGCACGTCAAGCGCCCGGCCAAGATCGACTGGCTCGGCTCCATCCTCCTGACCTCCGGCGTCAGCCTGCTCCTGATCTGGGTGTCCTTCGCCGGCAACCCGGACTACTACGACTGGTGGTCCTGGCAGTCAGGCCTGATGGTGGGCGGCGGCGTCCTGCTGCTGGCACTTCTGGTGCTGGTTGAGTCCAAGGTGGAGCAGCCCATCATTCCGCTCAAGATCATCTCCGAGCGGACCACCGCCCTGGCCATCCTGGCGTCGGTGGCAGTGGGTGTGGCCATGTTCGGCTCGTCGACCTTCCTGGGCCAGTACTTCCAGGTGGCCCGCGGCGCCACGCCCACCGAGGCGGGCCTGCTGACCCTGCCGATGATCGCCGGCAACCTCATCGGCTCAGTGGTTTCCGGTCAGCTGATCAGCCGCACCGGTAAATGGAAGCGCTACCTCGTGGCAGGCTCCACCCTGCTGATCGTGGGGCTCGGCCTGGCCGGCACCGTGGACCACACCACCGAGCTGTGGCTGACCGGCGTCTACACCGCGATCCTGGGCCTCGGCCTGGGCATGGTGATGCAGAACCTGGTCCTCGCCGTCCAGAACACGGTCAAGGCCACGGACATCGGCACCGCCAGCGCCTCGGTTGCGTTCTTCCGCTCCGTCGGCGGCGCCATCGGCGTGTCTGTCCTCGGCGCCGTGCTGGGCTCCCGGGTCACGCAGCTCGCCAACGAAGGCCTGGCCGCCGCCAACATTCACGTGCAGGGCGACGGCGCGGGAGCCAGCATGGACCTCGTGGACCTGCCCGAACCCATCCGCGAAATCATGCGCGCCGCGTACGGCGACGCCACGGCCCAGATCTTCCTGATCTCCGCCATCATCGGTGTGGTCGCCCTCGTGTCCGTCCTGTTCATCAAGGAGAAGCCGCTCCGCCGCACGGTGGATATCCGGCCGGAATCGGAAACCGGGGAAGCAGCCGCAGCGCCGTCGGTGACCGCACCGGCTGAGACGGCACGTGCGATGTCGGAACGCACGACGTCGGCACCCGGGCCGAGTGCCGATGTCGACGACATAGACCGCGAGTTCGTTGAGGTACTGCGGCGGCAGCGCAGCAGTGAGAGCGGCACTGGCCGCACTCCGGAGGCCACCTCGGTGGAGGTACTTCCGCTGATCCTGGAAACCCAGCAGCTGCTCGCCCAACAGCAGGTGCAGCTCGCCGAGGCGATGTCCGCCGTCCACCGGCAGGCAGCTGTCCAGCAGGACATTGCGGCCGAGCAGGCGAAGGCCGCGTCCATGCTGAAGGCGGTTGCCAAGGAACTCGGCAAGGAACGGAAACTGCAGAAGGCGGCCGCGTACTACCTCGCGGCCGGCGGCAAGCAGGGCCCGGAGACCGGCTCCTAGACCTGTAAACCACTGCAAACCCGCACCACAACCGCGCCAACGTACAGTTGAGCCCCGCTCGCCAGGGCCTCACCTGTACGTTCGCGCCTGATTGTGGCGGGGGATCGCCATCTGCGGTACGCCGATCGGATGATCTTTGCCTGCAGATGTTTCGCACGGGCAACGGATTTCGTAGAGTGGGAAGGCTAAGAATGTCAGCCCCCGCTGCTAGAACTTATTCACACCATTTCGCGCTCTCTTCCTAAGGATCCGTGGGCATGCTTCTCACCCTCATACGGCGCTATTCCAAGCCGTATATGCCATACATAGTTGCCGTCATCCTCTTCCAACTGGCGTCCACTATTGCGGCGCTCTACCTTCCCAGCCTCAACGCCCGGATCATCGACGAAGGCGTTTCCCGCGGGGACACGGATTTCATCTGGCGCACCGGCGGAGTGATGCTGCTCGTCGCGTTTGTCCAGGTCGGAACCGCGATCGCCGGCGTGTACTACGGCTCCAAGACCGCCATGGCTGTGGGGCGCGACCTCCGCCGTGGCGTGTTCCGGAAGGTCACCAGTTTCTCCGCCAAGGACGTGAACACCTTCGGCGCGCCCACCCTCATCACCCGCGGCACCAACGACGTCCAGCAGGTCCAGATGCTGGTGCTGATGGGGCTGAACTTCATGGTGGCCACCCCCATCATGTGCATCGGCGGCATCATCATGGCGCTCCGCGAGGACCTCAGCCTGTCCTGGCTGGTGTGGGTCTCGGTGCCTGTGCTGCTCGTGGTGGTGGGGTACCTGGTGGTCCGCCTGATGCCGCTGTTCCGTACCATGCAGAAGAAGATCGACCGCATCAACGCTGTACTCCGCGAGCAGATCATCGGCATCCGCGTGGTCCGGGCGTTCGTCCGCGAACCATATGAGACCGGCCGGTTCGGCGAGGCCAATAAGGAACTGACGGACGTCTCGCTGAAGATCGGTTCGCTCTTTGTCCTGATGTTCCCGGTCATCGGCATGATCCTGCACCTGTCCACCGCCGCCGTGCTGTGGTTCGGCGGGCAGCGGGTCGACTCCGGAGAGATGCAGGTGGGTGCCCTGACGGCATTCCTGCAGTACCTGCTGCAGATCCTGATGGCCGTCATGATGGGCACGTTTATGGCCATGATGATCCCGCGTGCCTCGGTGTGTGCGGACCGCATCGGTGAGGTGCTCGACGTCGAACCCTCCATCCACGACCCGGAGCGGCCGGAAACCCCCGCCGCCCTCGCCGGCGTGGTGGAATACCGGAACGTCACCTTCGCCTACCCGGGCGCCGAGTCGCCGGTGCTCAGCAACATCAGCTTCACCGCGAAACCTGGCGAGACCGTGGCGATTATTGGATCCACCGGCGCCGGAAAAACCTCACTCCTGTCCCTGCTGCCGCGGCTCTACGACATCGCCGAGGGCGAGGTGCTCCTGGACGGTGTGTCTGTTGCCAACCTGGACCGGGCCGAGATCACCAAGCGCGTGGCCCTGGTCCCGCAGCGGCCGTACCTCTTTTCCGGCACCATCGAGCACAACCTGCGCTTCGGCAAGACCGAAGCCACCGATGCGGAACTCTGGGACGCCCTGCACGTGGCCCAGGGCGAGGACTTCGTCCGCGAGAAGAAGAACGGCCTGAACGCCCGCATCGCCCAGGGCGGCACCAACGTCTCCGGCGGCCAGCGGCAACGGCTCTGCATTGCCCGTGCCCTGGTCACCAAGCCCAAGGTCTACCTCTTTGACGACTCCTTCTCTGCCCTGGACGTGGCCACCGACGCCAGGCTCCGCGCGGCGCTGAAGCGGACCACCGCCGACGCCACCGTGATCATCGTGGCCCAGCGCATCTCCACCATCACCGAGGCAGACCAGATCCTGGTCCTGGACAACGGACGGATCGTGGACCGGGGCACGCATGAGGAACTCCTGGAAACCTCGCCCACGTACCAGGAAATTGTTGAATCCCAGCTGAGCGTGGAGGAAATGGCATGAGCGGCCCCAAGAAGGTCTCGACAAGCTCGACCACCGAAACAGGCCCGGCAACGGTAACCAAGGATTCCGCGGTGACGCCCGATGTCCTGGAAGACGACGACTTCTTCGAGGAGGAGTACAAGCCCTCGGAGGCCGACGGCGACATGTTCGGCGGCATGCCTGCCAAAAAAGCCGAACATTTCTGGCCCTCCGCCAAGCGGCTGATGGGGTTGTTGAAGCCCGAAGCCGCCGGTATCTGGGCCGTAGTTGGCCTGGTGGTGGTCGCGGTGGTCCTGAACGTGGTGGCCCCCAAGATCCTGGGCCAGGCCATGGACGTGATCTTCGGCGGGGTCGTGGGCAAGCAGCTCCCCGCCGGCGCCAGCAAAGAAGAATTCGTGGAGGGACTGCGCCAGCAGGGGCAGGACAACTTCGCGGACATGATCTCCAAGATGGAACTGGTGCCCGGAACCGGCATCGACTTCCAGAAGCTGTCCGTCCTCATCGCCATCGTGCTGCTGATGTACTTTGTAGCCAACATCTTCCTGTGGCTGCAGGGCTATGTCCTGAACCGCATCGTCATGAAGGTCATCCGGCAGCTCCGCGACGACACCGAAAAGAAGCTGAACCGGCTGCCGCTGAACTACTTCGACACCCGCCAGCGCGGCGACGTCCTCTCCCGCGTGACGAACGACGTCGATAACATCCAGCAGGCACTGCAGCAGGCGTTCGCCCAGCTGATCAACTCGCTGCTGACGGTCATCGGCATTGTGGTCATGATGTTCATCGTCTCGTGGCAGCTGGCCCTGATCGCCCTGATCGCACTCCCGCTCTCCGGTGTCGCAGCCGGGATCATCGGATCGCGCAGCCAGAAGCTCTTTGCTGCCCAGTGGAAGAACACCGGGTCGCTGAACGGCCAGATCGAGGAGTCCTTCTCCGGCCACGACCTGGTGCGCGTCTTTGGCCGCGACGAGGACATGCTGGAGCGCTTCGAGGAACGCAACGAAGCCCTGTACAAGGCCAGCTTCGGCGCCCAGTTCGTCTCCGGCATCATCTTCCCGGTGATGCAGTTCGTCTCTTACCTCAGCTACGTCGGCATCGCCGTGGTGGGCGGCCTCCGCGTCGCCTCCGGCTCCATGTCCCTGGGCGATGCCACGGCCTTCATCCAGTACTCGCGCGAGTTCACCCAGCCGCTGGGACAGATGGCCGGGATGGCCAACATGCTGCAGTCCGGCGTGGCCTCCTCGGAGCGTGTCTTCGAATTCCTCGACGCCGACGAACAGGACGCGGAAACGGCAACAGACCACCTCCCGGCCAAGACCGACGGGCATGTGGAGTTCCAGGACGTCACCTTCAGCTACACCGAGGACAAAGCGCTGATCGAAAACCTGTCCTTCACCGCGGAACCCGGGCACACGGTCGCGATCGTCGGTCCGACCGGCGCCGGCAAGACCACTCTGGTGAACCTGGTGATGCGCTTCTACGAGCTCAACTCCGGGTCCATCACCCTGGACGGTGTCGAAATCACCAGCCTGAGCCGGTCCGAGCTTCGGTCCAAGGTGGGCATGGTGCTCCAGGATGCCTGGCTGTTCGGCGGCTCCATCTACGACAACATCCGGTACGGCAACCTGGACGCCACCGAGGAACAGGTCATGGCGGCAGCCAAGGCCACCTTCGTGGACCGCTTCGTACGTGCCCTGCCGGAAGGCTACAACACGGTGATCGATGAGGAAGGCAACAACGTCAGCGCCGGTGAAAAGCAGCTCATCACCATCGCCCGGGCGTTTGTGGCCAACCCGTCGCTGCTGATCCTGGACGAGGCCACCAGCTCCGTGGACACCCGCACCGAACTGCTGGTGCAGAAGGCCATGGCGGCGCTGCGGACGGACCGGACCAGCTTTGTGATTGCGCACCGGCTTTCCACCGTCCGCGACGCCGACACCATCCTGGTGATGGAGAACGGCAAGATCGTGGAACAGGGCAACCACAAGACGCTGCTCGCGGCCGAAGGTGCGTACTACCGGCTCTACATGTCCCAGTTCGCGGGATCCGACGCGGAGGAGACCACGGTGGATGACTCGACGGCGGTGCACAGCTGACCGCGCAGGAGGCTGCGCAGGAGACAGCGCAGCAGGCCGAAGCGCGCGTGACAACCGAGGACGTGACAACCGAGGACGCAGCAAAGACGGCGGGGCCCCGGCGCATACAGGTGCTGGTGCCCATGCGCTGGGGCGACATGGACGCTTACGGGCACATCAACAACGTCCAGATCGTCAGGATGCTGGAGGAGGCACGGATCGGTGCCTTCGGGCCGCCGCGTGGAGCCGGGATGCCGGGGATCGAACCTGCGGTGTCCCTCTTCAACGACGTCCCCGAGGGCATCCTGGCGCTGGTGGTGGACCATAGGATCCGCTACGTCAGGACACTTGAGTACCGCAACATCCCGGCCGTGGTCCAGGTGTGGATCGGCGCCGTGAAGGGCGCCAGCTTCGACGTCCACTACCTGGTCCAGGATCCCGTGACCGGGGAGGACTGTGTACGCGCCAGCAGCCATCTGGCCTTTGTGGACGAGGCCACCGGGCGCGTGGTCCGGCTGACCCAGGAGCAAAAGGACCGGATCGCACCGTTCGCCGTTTAAGCCGTTGCGTTGGCCGAGTCCACGCCGGACACTGAAGACCTGGGCTACTGAACGCCCGGACTAAGGAGCTTTGACCATGGCCAAGATGAAAAAGAAGACCTGGAAAGAAATGCCCCCGGCTGCGCGGGTTGGAACCGTGCTCGTGGGGATCGCCCAGATGGCGCTGATGGTTGCCGCCCAGCGGGACATCTCCAAGCGGCCGGCGGAGCTGATCAACGGGCCCAAAGCTGCCTGGCGGGCGGCTGCCCTGATCAACTTCATCGGCCCCATGGGGTACTTCATTTTCGGCCGGAAGCGGGCAGTGGCGGCGAAATAGGCAGACTAGGGTGCACCGCGGTCAGGGGCCTTGGAGCGGACGCCCAGCTTAACCCTGTAAATTTGGACCTATGACCCCGACCCCCAAAACTGCCATGCCCCGCGCCCTTGGTATCTCCCAGGAGATCGAAGACGCGGCCTGGTTTGTGCTGGGGCCCGGCCTGCAAGGGAGGCCGTCCGCCCTGGACGGCAGCACCCTGACCTGGACCTCGGAGGCAGCGGCCGAGCTGCACGACCGGCTGGAGCGGGGTGTCCCGGACCCCAAGGCGCCCATGATGACCAACCTCCGCCAGAACCTGCAGGACGCCTCCCGCGCGGCCAAACAGCTGGCGGTCGAGCTCCTGTTCCTGCAGTCCCTGCCGCTGGCACACGAGGTCAAGTCGCTGAAGGTCAAGCGCGCCCGCGTGGCCGAGGCTGCCTCCTGGCTGGAACCGCCGTTGGAGCTGCCCGAGGAGCTGTACAAGGGCATGACGGACCACGGCGTGATCAGGGACCGCACCGCAGAATTCAACTGGACCATCTGGGACCACCTCAAATGGCTCTGCCGCTTTGTGCAGCACGTGGACCAGCAGATTCCGGCCGCCATCAGCAAGGCCTTGAAGGATCCGCTGAAGTTCCACGATCTCGCAGCCGGAACGCCCGGGGACCAGCCTGCCATCCGCCGCAGCATCGAATACCTTGCCTGGCCCAGCTATTTCGAGCCAGTGGTGGCGGACGTGGAGCGGCAGGAAATCCGGGACGCCTTCGCCTCCCTCGTGGGCGGCGCGAAGGGCGACACGGACGAGGACATCACCGCGGACATCCAGCGCATCCGGCTGCACCTGGACGAGCAGGCCGGGCAGCGCATCGACTGGTACGCCCGCCAGCTGGTAAGCCAGTGGCGCAAGGTGGGCGACCCCGGACGCCGCGCGTGGCTGCTGCGGACCCACAGCGACAACGCCGAGCTGCTCAGCGCCTGGCAGTCCGAGGAGAAGGTGACGCTCGACGTCGAACACCTCCGCCTTCTGGACGCCGGCGTGACTGCCGGGCTGGTGCAGCACGCCGTGGACGAGGACTACAAGCACCTGGGCTACGTGGAACGCGAGGACACCAAGACCGCGGTGTTTGCGATCCTCAGCGTGATGAAGCCGGGCGACCTGGTCCTGTACCAGAACGCCGGAACGGTGCGCGTCGGCGTTGTGCTGGGGGAGCCCGAGCACAACGAGGACAACCGCCGGATCCGCCGCAAGGTCCGCTGGTTCGACGAAGCCCACACCACCACCGACTTGCCCCGGCATGTGCAGCGCCAGCTCGCCACACCGGGGATCATCGTGGACGTCACCAGGGTGGTGCAGGCCCTGCAGGCGCTGCTGCCCGCCGAAGCGGAACCGGAAGACGACGACGCCGGTGCTGCCGCCGTCGTACCCCTCCAGGAAGGCTTCCGCCCGCTCACCCCCGAGTTCGCCGATTCGCTGCACATGGACCTGGAGCCGCTGCAGGAGATCGCGGAACTGCTGGAGGAGAACCGCCAGCTGGTGCTGTACGGCCCGCCCGGGACTGGCAAGACGTACCTGGCCAAGCACCTCGCCGCGGAACTGGCTGATGACAGCACGGATGAGCGTGTGAAGCTGGTGCAGTTCCACCCGTCGTACGCCTATGAGGACTTTTTCGAGGGCTACCGGCCGGACAAGACCGACGAAGGCCAGGTGTCCTTCAAGCTCGTGGCCGGGCCGCTGCGCAGGCTGGCCGAGGAAGCCGCCAAGCCCGGGAACGAAAAGAAGCCCTACTTCCTGATCATCGACGAGATGAACCGGGCCAACCTGGCCAAGGTGTTCGGCGAACTGTACTTCCTGCTGGAATACCGCGATGACCGGATCTACCTGCAGTACAGCCCCAACGAGCCGTTCACGCTGCCGGACAACCTCTACATCATCGGCACCATGAACACCGCCGACCGGTCCATCGCGATGATGGACGCCGCCATCCGCCGGCGCTTCGCCTTTATCGAACTGCACCCGCAGACCGAGCCGGTGAAGGGCTCGCTGCTGCGTTTCCTGCAGGCCCGGCAACTGGACGCCACGCCGGCGCTGCTGCTGGACGCGCTGAACGCCGCCATCGACGAATGGGACCGGGACCTGATGATCGGGCCGTCGTACTTCATGAAGCCCGCCGCCCAGACCCCCGCCGGGCTGCGCCGGATCTGGAAGTACGAGCTGATGCCGCTCCTGGAGGAGCACTACCACGGCCAGCTGACCCGGGCGCAGCTCGAGGAGCGCTTCGGGCTGGACCAGTTGCTGGGACGCCTTGCTGCCAGCTAGGCCGGCCCAGGCCCCCGCGTCCGGCGCGGCACCGCGCGGCCCCGGCCAACCGCCCCGGCACCTGGTCCTGGACGAACTTTCCGGCGGCATCGTCGACCGGCTGGATGCTGCCAGCGCGGCGTTCCTCAATTCGAGCGGCCTGGCGAAGGCCTCGCCGATGGGCATGGGACTCTACCGGATCGAACCCGTGGGAAAGGTGGGTTCAGTCCGCACCTCCACGGTGCAGCTGGACGTCCGGCCCAAGGACCGGCTGGGCCTGAGCCGGCTCCTGTTCCTGCTCAGCTATGCGGGCAACCAGGGCTTCCGGAACGACTCCGTCGCCGCCGCGGAGGACCGCGACCTGTGGAGCGCGCTGGCCGAGTCGCTGGCCCAGCTCACCGAACGGGCCCTGGGCCGCGGTGTGCTGCAGGGCTACCTCACGGTGGACGAATCCCTGCGGACGGTGAAGGGCCGGATCCGGATTTCGGACCAGATCTCCCGGCGCCCCGGCATGCTGGTGCCGCTTGAGGTCTCCTACGACGAGTTCACCGAGGACATCGCCGAAAACCGTATCCTCCGCGCTGCGCTGGACCGCATGGGCAAGGTCCCCGGGGTCCGTCCCGAGGTCCTGAGTCGGCTGCGGCAGCTCAAGGGAAAGCTCGACGCCGTCACCCGCCTTCCGTCCGGCGCGCCGCTGCCGCCGTGGTCGCCCAGCCGGCTGAACGTCCGCTACCACGCGGTGCTGCGGCTCGCCGAGCTGATCCTGCGGAACGCGTCTGCGGAAGCGGGGGAGGGGAAGCAGCAGACGGCGTCCTTTGTGGTGGACATGGCGCAGGTGTTCGGGGACTTCGTGGGGGCGGCCCTCCGCCAGGCCATGACGGCGTACCCGGGGGAGCTGCGGCTGCAGTACAACGCGCTGCTCAGCGAGGCAGTGCACGACGCCGACCGGCTCTCCGTGCGCCCGGACGCGGTGCACCTGCTGGGCGGCCGCCCGGTGGTGGTCTACGACGCAAAGTACAAGGCTGCCACGGACGCGGGCGCGTCACTGTCCTCGGACCATTACCAGATGCTCGCCTACTGCACGGCGCTGAGGGTGCCTACCGCCTGGCTCGTGTACGCGGGGTCGGGCGACGTGAAACTCCGGCGGATCCTCAACACTGACATCGATGTGGTGGAGTTCCCCCTGGACCTTTCCCGGCCGCCGTCGGAAATCCTGGCAGCGGTGGCAGACCTGGCACAGCAGTCCTGGGGCGAAGTGGTTCGGACTTCCCGCACGGGAGACTAGACCGGCAGGCGGACCGTGAAGGTTGTGCCTCGTCCCAGCATGGATTCAACGTCGATGGTTCCGCCGTGGGCTTCCACAATGGCCTTGCTGATGGGAAGCCCCAGGCCCACGCCGGGGATGGCGGTCCGGCGCACGTTGTTGGTGCGGAAGAACTTGGCAAAGACCTCGGCCTGGTCGTCAGCGCTCATGCCCATCCCGGTGTCGCTGACCCGGCAGGACAGCTGGCCGTCCTCCTGCTCCAGGGACACCACCACGTTGCCGCCATCCGGCGAGTACTTGATGGCGTTCGACACAAGGTTGTCCAGCACCTGGGAGATCCGGGGGCCGTCAACATGGGCATCCAGCCGCGCAGGGGTGTCGGCTTTCAACACCACCCGTGAGTCGGCGGCCTTGGGTTGGGCGGCAGATACGCTGGCGCGGACCAGTTCCGCGACGTCAACGGTGTGCGGCGTCACGATCAGCTGCCCGTGCCTGCTGACGAGCAGGTCCGATACCAGGGTGAGCAGCCGTTCAGAATTGCGCCTGATGATCTCCAGCGGTTCCAGCTGGTCATCCGCGGGGTCATCCTCCAGCAGGATCTCCACGTACCCCAGGATGGAGGTCAGGGGTGTCCTGAACTCATGGGACACGCTGGAGACGAATTCGTCCTTGGCGGCCAAGGCATTCACCAGGTCAGTCACGTCGCTGAAGACGATCACCGAACCCGCGAACGCTCCGTCGGCATCCTTCATGGCCCGGGCGCTGGTGCTGATGGCCCGCTGCTCCTTGCCGGAGCCCAGCCAGACCAGGTAGTCAGTGAACGTCTCGCCCAGGACCGCGCGGCGCACGGGCCTGTCCTCCACCGGAACAGGGGTGGTGCGGTCGGCCGCGAACACCAGCAGCTGCGACTCGTTGGGATCGTCGATGTCTTTCGGCCGGGCCAGTTCGTGGTTTCCCCGCTGTTTGCGGTTCATCAGGATGTCGTGGCCGTCGGCGTCGACGGCCAGGACCCCCATGTGCACGGTTTCAAGGACGGTGTTGAGCAGCGCCTGGTGGTGCTTGGTACTTTTCAGGTTGGCCTGGAGCTGTTCGTCCTTTTCTTCCAGGGTGCGCTGCTGCCGCATCATGCTCAGGGTCAGGACACTGACAGACACACCGATGCCCAACATCATGATGGGCAGCAGCAGCGACCGTGCCAGGTTGGGGCCGGACACCTCCCCGTGGATCAGCAGCGGAACCCAGATGATGGCCAGGGGAGCGAAGAACGACAACCACAGCGAGGCCCGCGGGTAATAACCTGACGCGCACAGCCAGATGACGGGGAACACCGCCAGAAGGCTGATGCCGGTAAGGCTTTCCTGCCCGCCTTCCCGGCCGACGGCGATGGAGATGAAATCCAGGAGCGGAATGATCAGGAAGCTGGTGTACGGCAGTCGGTCCCACGGCACCAGGTAGCACAGAGCCATCAGGACCAACTGCGAGATCAGGAACGTCACAAAGAGCGGGTTGTCCATGGTCCCCGGGAAGAACGCCCACACAAGGAACGCCGTGAAGAGCGTGGTGATGAACAGCGGCATCTGGCTCAGGGCAACCCGGTCCGTCAGCCGGTACTCGTGGAAGGGCCGCCGGAAGAATCTCAAGCGGCCCGTGGCCCACGCAACAGGCTCATTCATGGTCAGGTGCCGAAAGTTCTGTTAAGTCAAGACGCATGACAGCAGGATATCGGCAGCCAGCTATATACTTCAGACGGTGTCAAGCATGCTGAGGGGGCTGTAATGAGTGATCCACGTGTGGGCCTGGTTATTGAAGACGACCAGGATATCCGGGAACTGGTGCGCACAGTGTTGACGCAGGCAGGCTTTGACGTGACTGTGGCCGGCAGCGGAGCCGAAGGCGTTCTGGCGGCCAAGACGCTGAATCCTGACGTCATCACGCTCGACTTGGGGCTGCCGGACATCGACGGATTCGAAGTCTCACGCCAGATCCGCGAATTCTCCGACGCGTACATTGTGATGCTGACGGCCCGGACTGACGAGCTGGACACCCTGATCGGCCTGGAATCCGGTGCCGACGACTACCTCACCAAACCGTTCCGTCCCCGGGAGCTGCGGGCCCGTGTGGCCGCGATGATGCGGCGCCCGCGTGCCGCGGCGGAGCCCGCGGATACGGCAGGCACTACGGAGGCGGCCGGAGCCGAGCCGGCGGCAAATGGCCGCGGGAACTACACCCACAACGGGCTGGACCTGAGCTATGCGTCCCGTTCCGTGACCGTGGATGGTGCGGAACTGAACCTGACGCGCACCGAGTTTGAACTCCTGTACGCCCTCCTCGAGGCGGGCCGGACTGTCCGGACCAAATCCGATCTGGTGCGGCGGCTGCGCGACGAGGATTACGACGTCGGCGGTTACATCAGCGAGGCCGACGAACGTTCCGTGGAAGTCCACATGGGAAACCTGCGGAAGAAGCTGGGCGATTCGCCGCAGCGGCCGCGCTGGCTCCAGACGGTGCGGGGCGTTGGCTACCGGTTGGCACCGGTCGAGCGCTGAGCCTGGAGGCGGTGCAGGGTCTGCCGGCTGCACTGGTTGATCGGTTTGAGGTACGCGGCCGCGAGCCGAGGCAGCTCCACTGCCACGTCGCCGTGGGCTGAATCGCTGCGAATCGCGCTCTCCAGGTCGAGGGCCAGTCCGGCAAGCCGTTCCGCCCCCACCATCTGGCTGGAGGTCTTGAGGCTGAGGATGGCGTCCACTGCGCCGTCGAGGTCGCCCGTAGTCAGCGCCAGGCGGAGCCGGCCGATCCGGCGCGGCAGGTAGTCGATGAAGTTCCCCACAAAGACCGTGCAGTAGCCCTCATCCTCGTCCAGTTCCTCACGCAACCTGTCCAGGACGGATTGGTCCACCAGCGGCCGTCCGGCATCATCAGATTGCGTCATGACGGTCCTTTCCGCTGGGGCCTCCCGCTCCGGAAATGCGGCGGTGACTCGAGGCATCTTTCTTCCTTCAGGTTAGGTCTGTTCCCCTGCCCCGTAAGGGTTTTGGAAAAGAATTGTGGCTTTCTTGATGAGACTGCGGGTTTTGCATCTAGGATCAGAGCCAGTGCGGCCGGCACTGCTTGAAGGTGGCCCAGGCCACGTCCCGATTGGGGGATTGATTGCGTTGTTCCGTACGTTGAAAACCGTGGTTCTCGCGCTTGGCGTGGGCGCCGCTTTGGCCATGGCAGGCATCCAACCTGCCCAGGCGGCCCCGGCTGCGGCAGCGCAGATCACCCTCAATCCCGCACAAGGTCCTGCGGGCACTGCGGTGACAGTTTCCGGGGCCGGCTTTAAGGCCTCCAGCACTGGCACCGTCATCGCGGGGTCCACCACCTTTTCCTTCCAGACGACGGCGTCCGGGGCCTTCAGCACCGGCATCACCATTCCAGCCGTCGCTCCCGGAAACCTGACCGTCACGGCCAAAACCTCTTCCGTCAAGGCTTCGGCCACGTTCGCAGTTGCGGCTACCCCAGCGCCTCAACCGCCCGTGGTCAGCACGGACCCGTTCCGCTTCGGCGTGGCCACCCCCGGCGGGCCGCTGGCCACCGCAGAACTGGAGGACGTTTCCCAGCTCGCCGGTGAGAGCCCCTCGATGGTGCTTTTCTACAAGGATTTCCTCCAGGCTCCGCCCATTGCCGAGCTGAACGCCGTCCGCGCGCGCGGCGCTGTCCCGCTTCTCACCTGGGAACCATGGGCGTGGGGCGGCGGGGGGCTGGAGCAGCCCGCCTACTCGCTGGACCGGATCACGGCCGGAGATTTCGACGCGCGGATCCTCGAATGGGGGCAGGCCCTTACCGCCTGGGGCCAGCCTGTCATGCTGCGTTTCGCCCACGAAATGAACGGCAACTGGTACCCCTGGGCCGAAGGGGTCAACGGAAACCAGACGGGCGACTACGTGCAGGCCTGGCGCCACGTCCATGATGTGGTGGCCTCTACGGGCGCCGGCAACGTCCAGTGGGTGTGGTCGCCCAACGTCCCGTACTGGGGTTCCACCGACTTGGCAGGCCTTTATCCCGGCGCCGCCTATGTGGATATTGTGGCCTTGGATGGCTACAACTGGGGGACGTCCGCCGCGTGGAGCGGCTGGGTCTCGCCGCAGGCCCTGTTTACTCCCGGCATCGCCCAGCTTCGCACCCTCGCCCCCGGAAAGCCGATTCTTATTGCCGAAACCGCATCCAGCGAAGCCGGCGGTTCGAAGGCCGCCTGGAACACGGACCTGGTGTCCTACCTGGCAGCCCAGCCGGATGTGATGGGCTTTGTGTGGTTCCATTTCCAGAAGGAAACTGACTGGCGCATCAACAGCAGCGCTTCCTCCGCATCCGCCCTCAGCTCCGCATTGCTGGCCAGGCGAAGCTAGCCGGGTCTTCGCAGCTGGCAGGGGCGGGAAGGGCATGCGTTCCTCCCCGATAGCTGATCCGTTGGCCGCGAGATCGCAGCCTACGGCTTCCATCCTTGCCGCCACTACTCAATAAGGGCGGCGGCAAAGGATCAAGATCGGCTCAAGTTCCGTGGGTGCCGTGTTGGGGACGGAGGTTGGAGCCGTGGCGGGGAATGGCCACGTCGCCGAGGAACTGCACCAACTGGTTCTCCAGGGCGGAGCCGTCCTTCAACTCGCATTCCCACACGGTCAGGACTTCCCAGCCTGCCTCTTCGAGCTGCCTGCGCTGATCGGCGTCGCGGCTCCTGGTGCGGGTGCGCTTGGCTTCCCAGAAGGTGGCGTTGGCCTTGGGCGCGTGCTGGCCCACCCTGCAGTCGTGGAAATGCCAGAAGCAGCCGTTGACGAAGATGACTTTCCGGCGTCCCGCGAAGACCAGGTCCGGGTTGCCCGGCAGACGGCTCTTGCCGGCCCCGCCGTGCAGGCGGTATCGGTAGCCTTTGGCATGGAGCAAGCGGCGGACCAGGAGCTCCGGCTTGGTGTTCTTGCCCCTGATCCGGGACATGTTCCAGCTACGCTGCTCGGGAGTCAGCCTGTCCGCCATGATTCCAGTCTAGGCAGCCCTCAGATGTCGCGTTCCGGCTGCTCTCCGAGCTGGAAATGGCGGCCACTGACGGACGTGGGAACGATCTCCACGTAGAAATCCTTGAGCGTTGGGACCCACGTCTTGAGCCCCAGGTCCTCCACTGCGGCGAGTTCCGCCGAGTTGGTCAGGACCCGGGCTGTACCCCTCAACACCACGGACCACGCTTCGTCGGACAGGATGCCGTCCGTTTCAAAGAGGATCCTGGAATTGATGGTGAGTTGGGCGAGCTTGTTTCCGGGCGCCGTCCGAAGGTAGATCTTGCGGTCAGAAGTCAGGTAATTGACGGGGAAAATGTCGGGCTCGCCCGCCACCGAAACCACGAGCCTGCCGTGTTTTGTGGCGTCGAGGAGCTTCCAGGACTGCTCGTCGTCGAGTTCCAGGACAGGGTTGCCGTCGGTGTGATTAAACATCATGAACCCATTCTTCTACGTTCTGTAGAAAATGGCCAGAGTTTTCTCAACTCGAATGCATCACAAGTTTATTGACATCTACTGTCAATGCTTAACGCGCTGGAAACAAAGCTGTGACCGATCCGTCGTTCCTGATGGCTACGGTCGCAGGAGACAACTTGGTTCCCGCACGGAAAGCGACGCACTCATGAGCAACGACCTGGAGAGTACCCGGGTACTGGAGCCGACGGCGGCGGGCAGTGCCGCCGTCGTCAGCCGTACAGGGCAACCCACGACGGCGGGCAACGCCGCCGCCCTCAACGCCACCAAGGAGAGCCTGGAGGATTACACCCTCCGGTTCGCGCCGCGTTCGTACCGGAAGTGGAGCGCGGGCGTGGTGGCCACCAGCGCGCTGGGCGGCATCGCCTACCTGGCCGACTTCTCGATTGGGGCGAACATCGGCATCGCCTACGGCACCTCAAATGCGATCCTCGGCATCCTGGTGGCTGCGGTCATTATCTTTGCCACCGGCTTTCCGCTGGCCTACTACGCGGCGCGGTACAACATCGACCTGGACCTGATTACCCGCGGGTCCGGCTTTGGCTACTACGGATCCGTGGTCACCAACGTCATCTTTGCCACGTTCACGTTCATCTTCTTTGCGTTGGAAGGTTCCATCATGGCGCAGGGGCTGGAGCTGGGCCTGGGCATTCCGCAGTGGCTCGGGTATGCGGCGTCCACCGTGATCATCATTCCGCTGGTCATCTACGGCATGAACACGCTGGCCAAGCTGCAGGTGTGGACCACCCCGCTGTGGCTGCTGCTGATGGTGGTTCCGGTGGGGTACCTGGTGATCTCCCACCCGGAGAGCATCGACAGCTTCTTCGCGTACGCCGGCGAATCCGGTACTGAAGGACCCAACCTGGCCTCGGTGATGCTGGCGGCCGGCGTCTGCCTGTCGCTGATGGCGCAGATCGCCGAACAGATCGACTACCTGCGGTTCATGCCGCCGCGCACCGAGGCCAACAAGGGCGCCTGGTGGCGGGCCGTGATCCTGGCCGGACCGGGCTGGGTGATTTTCGGCGCGATCAAGCAGATTGTGGGCATGTTCATCGCGATCTACCTGATTGCCACGCTCGATCCCGCAGCGTCGGTGCACGCCAACGAGCCGGTCCACCAGTTCCTGGGCGTGTACCAGGAGATGATGCCGGCCTGGCTGGCCATGACGCTGGCCGTGGTGCTGGTGGTCATTTCGCAGATCAAGATCAATGTCACCAATGCCTACTCGGGGTCGCTGGCGTGGACCAACAGCTTCACGCGCATTACCAAGACCTACCCGGGCCGCATGGTGTTTGTGGCGGTCAACCTGGTGATCGCGCTGATCCTGATGGAAGCCAACATGTTCGACTTCCTCAACACTATCCTGGGCTTCTACGCCAACTGCGCCATGGCCTGGGTGGTCACTGTGGCGTCCGACATTGCCATCAACAAGTACCTGCTCAAGATTTCACCCAAGACGGCGGAGTTCCGCCGCGGCATGCTGTACGCGGTGAACCCGGTGGGGTTTGTCTCCATGCTGGTCTCTGCCGGGATCTCCATCGCCGTGTTCTTCGGCGCCTTTGGTGCCGGCATCCAGCCGTTCTCGCCGATCTTCGCCGTGGGGCTGGCCCTCGTCCTGCCTCCTTTTTTGGTTGTGTTGACCAAGGGCCGCTACTACCTGCGCCGGACGGACGACGGCATTGACCTGCCGATGTTCGACGCCGACGGCAACCCGAGCGACCACAAGCTCCTTTGCCACGTCACGGGGCTGGAGTTTGAACGCCCGGACATGATCCGCTCGGCCCAGGACGGGCCCGACGGCGAGCCGCAGTATGTCTCGTCCCTCGCCCTCTCCACGGACAAGACTGGGCAGCTGGTACTGCCGGCGCAGAAGTAACCTTTCCGCTTTTGTGCCGCCTGGGGCGGCCCGTGCATTCGCACGGGCCGCCTGCGTGTTCCCCCTCACATCCGGAATAGTTGCAGACGCCAGCCAGTTGGGGAGAGCAGTACCACTTCATTTCTGAAAGGAACTGCGCATGCTGTTTTCCCCGTTGACCCTCGGCGAGCTCGAACTTCCCAACCGCCTGGTGATGGCGCCGCTGACCCGCCTCCGCTCCGGCGAGGAGGGTGTTCCCGGGCCGCTCGTCGTCGAGCATTACCGCCAGCGCGCCTCCCTGGGCCTCATCGTCAGCGAGGGCACCTATCCGAGCCCCGCCGGCCGCTCCTACCCGGGACAGCCCGGGCTGGCCACCGAGCAGCAGATCGCCGCCTGGAAAAAGGTCACCGACGCCGTCCACGCTGAAGGCGGCCGGATCTTTGCCCAAATCATGCACGGCGGACGCGTGTCCCACGAGGACATCACGGGCGGCCACCGCATCGTGGGCCCGAGCGCCGTCGCCATTGACGGCGAAGTCCGCACGCCCGCAGGCAAGAAGCCGTACCCGGTGCCGCACGCGCTCACCTCAGACGAACTTCCCGTCGTCCTGGGGGAGATCGTCACCGCGTCCCGGAACGCGATCGAGGCCGGCTTCGACGGCGTGGAGCTGCACTCGGCCAACGGTTACCTGCTGCACGAATTCCTGGCGCCCAACGCCAACGTCCGCGATGACAGCTACGGCGGTTCACCGGAAAACCGGGCACGCTTTGTCATTGAGACGGTCAACGCCGTCGTCGCAGCCCTGGGTGCCAACCGTGTGGGCATCCGGATCTCGCCGGAGCATAATGTCCAGGGCATCGCCGAAACCGAGCTGGCCGATGTCCGCGCCACCTACGAGGTGCTGGTGGACAGCATCGCACCGCTGAACCTCGCCTACCTGAGCATCCTCCACCACGAGCCCACCGGCGAGCTGGTCCAGGACCTCCGCGCCCGCTTCGACGGGACGTTCCTGGTGAACACCGGCTTCGGTGTCATCACCACCCGCGACGAGGCAGTGGCACTGGTGGCCGACGGCCACGCCGACGCAGTGGTGGTGGGCCGACCGGCCATCGCCAACCCGGACCTGGCCCGCCGCTGGAAGGAGAGCCTTCCGCTCAACGAGCCGGATGCGTCCACGTTCTACGGTGAGGGTGCCAAGGGATACACCGACTACCCCGCGTACCAGAGCTAATCAGCACTTAACGACGACGGCGGCACCCGCGTGGGTGCCGCCGTCGCTGGCTGCTCGGTGTGCTGTCCCGGCAGCGCGCGCCAAAAAACCATCCGACGGCTTTTTTGGCTCATTTGAAAGAGTGGCCCGCCTTGGATCCTGGAGGTCCCGGGCGGTAGAACCAGAATACTCCACCGAATGGATTATCGCTAGGGTTTGTTCTGCCTGCACCTACATCCGGGCGTTTGCGGTGCGGACGATAGGCTGGGCCGCATGACTCACACCGCTTTCGAAGCAGCGTTCCAGGCCGCGCAAAAGAGCCTCGGCGAAGGCGGCATCCCGATCGGGGCCGCGCTGGCCCGCGATGGCGAAGTCATCGCCGCCGGGCACAACGAGCGTGTCCAGCACGGCGACCCCATTGCCCACGGCGAGATGTCCGCCCTCAGGGCCGCCGGCCGCCAGCGCAACTACCGGAACACGGTCCTCTACACAACGCTGGCACCGTGCGCCATGTGCACCGGGACCATCATCCAGTTCAAGATCCCCAAAGTGGTAGTGGGTGAGGCGCGGACTTTTCCGGGCGAGTTCGATCTCCTCAGGTCCCGCGGCGTGGAGGTAGTGGTCCTGGATGACCAGCGCTGCGTTGAGATGATGCAGGCCTTCCAGCGTGACAACGCCGAACTGTGGGCCGAAGACATCGCCGAATAGCCCGCTAGAGGAAGGCCTCGCGGCCTGTTCCCTCGCGCATCACCAGCTGGCCGTCCTCGATCGAAACCAGCACGCTCTTGGGTTTCCCGCTGACTTTGAGGATGGCCTTCAGGCCCCTGTTGGTGACTTCGACGCCTACTTGCGCACCCTTTGCGGGCAACTCCACTGAGGCTTCGAAGGCTTCCCCCAGGAGGGGGTTGGTGGAAACTCCGACGTCGCGGCGTACCTCCTTGCCGTTGACCATGACGGTGATGTTGGCCTCGTCGAATCCTTCTTGGAAGACGATGAGCAGTTCCCGCATGGTGGCCTCTTCCTCGAGAATGAATACCGGTGACGGCAACTCCACTACAGCACTTCGCGGCCCGTAGCGGAATACCCGGCCCCGTGGGATCCTTTGGCTCTTCGCTGGAGACGGTCAGGACCGTAGGGCAAAATGTTCTGGTGACCCAACTCCCGCACGCCCCGTCCGCCCCCGCATCCGCCCAGACACCGGACAGCGCCATCCACGCCCAGATCGCCGCCGAGCTCGGTGTGAAGACCTGGCAGGTCAAGGCTGCCGTGGAATTGCTCGACGGCGGGTCCACCGTCCCGTTCATCGCCCGGTACCGCAAGGAAGCCACCGGGACGCTGGATGACACACAGCTCCGAGACCTCGACGAACGGCTCCGCTACCTGCGCGAACTGGAGGACCGCCGTCGTACTATCCTTGAGGCGATTGCCGCGCAGGGCCAGCTGACGCCCGAACTGCAGGCCGCGATCCTGGCCGCGGACACAAAATCCCGGCTGGAGGACATCTACCTTCCGTTCAAGTCCAAGCGCCGCACCAAGGCCCAGATCGCCCGCGAAGCCGGGCTGGAGCCGCTCGCCGACGCCCTGCTGAAGCGGCCGGAGCTGGATCCGGAGCGCGAGGCTGCCAAGTACCTCAACGCTGAGCACGCCATAGATGATGCGGCCGCGGCGCTCGCCGGCGCCCGTTCCATCCTGGTGGAGCGGGTGGCCCAGGACCCGGACCTTGCGTTGACCCTGCGGGACAGGCTCTGGAGCCAGGGCCGGATGGTGTCCCGGGTGAAGAAGGGCAAAGAGGCCGAGGGGCAGAAGTTCGCGGACTACTTCGAGTTCGCCCAGGCGCCGTCGGGGATGCCTTCGCACCGTGTGCTCGCCCTGCTGCGTGGCGAGAAGGATGGCGTGCTGGAACTGGATCTTGCCGAGGCAGACCCGAATAACGACGACGCCCTTGCCGCCGCCCGTGCCCGCTACGAAAGTGCGGTGGCCAGGTGCCTCGGCGTGGCCGAGCGAGGCCGTCCCGCCGACGCATGGCTGATGCAGACCGCCCAGCTGGCCTGGCGCACGCGTGTGCTTGCCCGGCTGACGGCCGACCTTCGCGGCCGGATGTTCACCGCCGCCGAGGACGAGGCTGTGCGCGTGTTTGCCGCCAACCTGCGTGACGTCCTGCTGGCCGCACCTGCCGGAAACCGGGCCACCCTGGGCCTGGATCCGGGGCTGCGGACCGGCGTCAAGGTTGCCGTGGTGGACGGCACGGGCAAGGTGGTTGCCACTGATACCGTGTACCCGCACGCGCCGGCGCGGAAGTGGGACGAGGCTCTGGCCACCTTGGTCCGACTGGCGCAGAAGCACAACGTGGAGCTTGTGGCCATCGGCAACGGCACGGCGTCCCGCGAAACTGACAAGCTGGCCGCCGAACTGATCAAACTGCTGCCGGCCGCGGAAAGGAAGCCGCAGAAGCTGGTGGTCTCCGAAGCGGGGGCGTCCGTGTATTCGGCGTCCGCACTGGCTTCCGCGGAACTGCCAGGCATGGACGTGTCCCTGCGCGGTGCCGTCTCCATCGCCCGCCGTTTGCAGGATCCCCTGGCCGAACTGGTGAAGATCGATCCGAAGTCCATCGGCGTGGGGCAGTATCAGCACGATGTCACGGCAGCGAAGCTGGACCGCAGCCTGGATGCGGTGGTGGAGGACTGCGTAAACGCGGTGGGCGTGGACGTGAACACGGCGTCGCCCGCGCTGCTGAGCCGCGTAGCCGGCGTGGGGCCTTTGCTGAGCGAAAACATCGTGGCCTACCGGAACGAACACGGCCCGTTCGCCAAGCGCAGTGACTTGAAGAAGGTGCCTCGGCTCGGGGCCAAGGCGTTTGAGCAGTGCGCGGGTTTCCTCCGGATTACCGGGGGAGCGGAACCCCTGGATGCGTCCAGCGTGCACCCGGAGGCCTACTCGGTGGCGCGCAAGATCCTGGTGGCTGCCGGTTCGGCGCCGGCGTCATCCCTGGACCCGCGGGCGTTCGTGGACGGGACCTTCGGTTTGCCCACTGTGCAGGACATCCTGGCAGAACTGGACAAGCCGGGGCGGGATCCGCGCCCCGCGTTTGCCGCGGCGACGTTCTCGGAAGGGATCGAGAAGATTTCAGACCTCAAGCCCGGCATGGTGCTTGAAGGAACCGTCACCAATGTGGCCGCGTTCGGCGCCTTCGTGGACGTTGGTGTGCACCAGGACGGGCTGGTCCACGTGTCTGCCCTGGCCAATCGCTTTGTCTCCGATCCGCGCGAAGTGGTGAAATCCGGCCAGGTGGTGCGGGTCAAGGTCCTCGAGGCTGATCCCGAGCGGAAGCGGATTTCGCTGACCCTGAGGCTCGACGACGAGCCGTCACCTTCCGGAGGCCGTGGCGGCGGTGCTGGTGTTCGTTCGGAGGGCAGCCGCGGTGGCGGTGGCGGTGCCGGTGGACGGCCGGAGGCTGGCCGCCAGGAGCGCGGCAGCCAGGACCGCGGGCGGCAGGAAAGTGGCCGTAACGCCGGCGGTCGGCCGGAAGCCAACCGCCAGGATCGCGGGAAGACCCAGCAGCCGTCCACTGGCAGGCCTCCCGTGCCTAAATCCGCCTCGAAGCCAGCGCCGGTGAACACAGCCATGGCGGAAGCGCTTCGCAAGGCGGGCCTCGGTAAGTAGCCGGTGTCGTGTCACGTTGAGGCCCGGCTGGCAGGACTTATGAGCCGGGTATAGCTGGCAAGTCTTGGTGCCTTAGTTGCCCCTGGGTTTGGGTGGCCAGTGGGGTGGTTCCCAGTCGTGGTGTTCGCTTTGGTAGTGGCGGCCGGTGGGTGAAGTCCAGCCGGGCGGTTCGTTGGTGCTGGCTTCGGTGGGTGTCCACGCCGTGCTGTGTTTCAGCCGGTGGTGTTTGCGGCACAATGACCCAAGATTGGATATACCGGTGGTGCCGCCGTCGGCCCAGGCGAGGATGTGGTCGGTTTCGTTGTCCAGGGATTGGTTGTTGCAGCCGGGGAACGAACATTTCCCGTCCCGGAGTCTGAGCCATTGCCGCATCGCCGATGGGATCCGGTAGCTTTCCCGTCCGATTTCCAGCGGTGCCCCATCCCGCGGATCAATGAGGACCCGGCGGAATGAGGACGCCCCGTCGGCCACGAGCTGGCGGGCCATGGAGGCGGGGATCGGGCCGTAGCCGTCGAGGTCGGCCGGTTCGTCGGTGAGGCCCATCAGGGCAAAGACCGGCACGGTCACCAGGACCTGCGCCGCCGGCGAAGGCACCCGGCCCGCATCGACCCCGCCAGGGGCCGGAACCAGGCCGGCCACAGCATCATCGATCCCGTCAGTGACCGGAACGCCACCAGCCACGCCATCATCGCTGGTGCTGGTGCTGGTGCTGGTGCTGGGTCTGGTGGTCGCTAAACCTGTCCTGCTGTCGGCGGCCGCTTCTGTGCTGCCGTCCATTGGGTTGCTGGTGGTGAAGCCGGCGCTGAGGAGTACTTTGGCGGCGACGTCTGCCCGGAGCTGGGTCAGTGTCCGGTCCTCGGTGGGGCTTTGGAGGGCCCGGGCGGTGGCGGTGATGCCGTTCCAGATCCCGGCGGCCTGGTCCGCAGGCAGGTACGCGGAGAGCCAGGCCATCCCGTCCCGGTCCGGGGCGTACTCCAGCCGCCGGTCCAGGAAGCTTTTGGCGTGGCGTTTCTCGATGCTGACCGGGTGGTGGCGTTCCCGCCAGGTCCGGGCTTTGTGCCGGAACCGCGACGGAACCATGTCCCCGGCCGGGCGCCACCGGGCCGGGTGCGGCGCATCCGGGTCCAGGAAATGCGCCTCCAGCGCGGCGGCCCCGGCTGGGTCCAGGCTGGCTGCCTCGTCGACCATGACCCTCGCGTGCTGCGACGACACCACCCCCTGCTCCAATGCGGCCTGGGTCAGGGGCAGGGTGGTGGTCAGTTCGTGGGATTGGGCCAGCAGGGCAGAGGCCGAGCGTTCACTCACCGTCCGGGCACAGGCGACCTCGGCGACGACGCCCATTTCGCGGGCCAGTCGCTGATGCGGCTGCTCATCAGGCGGCGACATGGCCCGGGTTGCCTCGGCAAACCCGGAAGCCAGGCGCACCGTCAAGCCCGCCACCATGGCATCAACCCGCGCCGATACGCCAAGCCCGTCCAGGCACGCATCCGCCTGCTCCCGCAGCGGATCCGAACCGCCAGAGCCAGAAACCCCGGAACCCGGACTGCCTACCCCGCGGCGCACACAGTCAGCCAACTCAGCAGCGGACGCCAAAAAGGCCTCCACCGCCTCGTCCACTGCCACGTTTTCCATACCCAAATCTTCCCGCGAGGGGCCGACAAAAACGGCGAAGCAGGAGACCTATGTGGATAACTCCGTGGGGGCGCGGACCTGGTTCTGCGGGGGGAAAGAGGATCGGGACTTTAGGCTTCCGCACGTGCCGGTGCGGAGGGCTCCACGGGCGGCTCGGATGGTTCCTTCTGCCACGGCCAGCGTCCGGTGATTTCCAGCTCCAGCGAGAAGCTCAGGAAGGTCCTGATGAGCACGATGATCGCCAGCACGCCTACGCTCTCGAAGGTTGGCGTCACAGCCACCGTGCGGATGATGTCGGCAGCTACCAGCAGTTCAAGGCCCAGCAGGATGGACCGTCCCAACAGCTGCCGATATGACCGGTACACGGTCAGTTTTTCGGATCCTGCGGGGAGCTTCCGGGGCTGGTAGCCGCGGAGGGCCATGGGAATCGACACAACAGCACCGATGACCATCACGGCCACCCCGGCGAAGTCCATGAACCTGCCGACGGCCTCGATGACGTGTTGGAAGTCCACAGTGCTCCTCGATGACGACGCGTTCAATGACAAGTCGACGCCGGCCAGGCCCGCGTCGACGGTCCGGCCCCAAGTGTACGTTCGCGGGGGTGGGTGGGGCCGCAAGTGTACGTTCGCGCCAAGCCTGGGGAGTGGCCTACGGGTGGCGGACACCTTTGCCGGCCAGGATGTCGCGGTAGCCTTCACGGAACGACGGGTAGGCGAACTCGAATCCCGCGCTCCGAAGCAGGGCGCTGCTGCAGCGTTTGTTGCCGCCCCTGGCTTCTCCGGCCGGGCCAACAGGCGGTTCCGGATAACCCATCTCGGCGGCCAGGAAACGCAGGACGTCCCCAAGCTCGGCGGGAGAATTGTCCACACCGACATATACCGGAGCGGGCATGGAAGCCATGCACACGAGGCGGACGATGGCGGCCGCCGCATCGTCCCGGTGGATCCGGTTTGTGTAGCGCGGCTCATCAGGGATGACTGCCTGCCCGCTGCGGACCTGGTCAATCAGCCGGGTCCGCCCCGGCCCGTAAATCCCGCCCAGCCGCAGCACAACCGGCGCAGTACCGGTGCCGCGCAGCCGCGAAACCAGGAGTTCCTCAGCCTCGCGGAGGATGCGCCCGGAGAAACCGCCAGGTGCCGGCGTCGTACTCTCATCCACCCAGCCGCCGCCGGCGTCCCCGTAGACGGCGGTGGACGAAACGAAGAGCACGCGCCGCGGCGTCACGCCGTCGCGTTCCAAGGCGTCCAGGACGTGCGCCAGCCCGTCCACATAGGCGGCCCGGTAGGCCGCCTCGGTGGGGGAGGCGGCCGCGACGGCTACGACGACGGCGGTGGTGTCCGCCGGGATGGCCGGCAGGTCGGCGGCGGTCAGGTCAGCCGCGATGCCCTTGATCGCCGGAGGAAGCTTTTCCGGCGAGCGGCGCCAGCCCACCACCCGGTCCCCGGCCGCGGCGAAGCGCAGGCCCGCTTCCGTGCCCAGGTCACCGCAGCCGGCCAGGAGGATAGTCATGCGGTCAGGGGGCAGGGACCGGGAAAAACACCCGGGGGTCCTGCAGTAGCGCCGGATAGTCGAACGCAGACCGGTCAATCACCTCGGTGACGCTGAAGTTACGGCCAAAGCGGCCGTCCTCGAGCGTGATGGGCCGGCCCAGCACCTGGCCCACGGCGAACTTGGCGCCGTCCTCGAACGACACAGCCACAGGCGTTTTGCCCGGGAGCGTGGCAAAAGCTTCCTCCTGGGCCTGGCGCTTGCGGGTGGGCTTCTTGATCTTTGCCTTGGGCGGAAGCTTCCGGGGCTGCTTGGAAGGGCGCCGGGATCCGTCGTCCGCATAGACGGGGGAGTAGTCGTCCTGCTCCGCGGTTGCAAGGGCGCGGCGGACCGGCGGCAGGGCAACGGTGTTCAGCGTCTCCGGGGTGAATTCTTCGTGCGGGGAGCGGAGGATCCACAGGAAGTCATCCTCGGGGTCCGCGGGCAGGAACTCATGCTTGGGCTCGGGCCAGATGTAGTCGATGTCCGGTTCGGCGTCAGGGAAGACCGTTTTGTAGAACTTCGGTTCCTTGCGCAGGAGCTTGGACCGGTGGCTCAGGTGGAAGTCCGAATTTCCCAGCCACGGCGGCATGGGGATCTTGGCCGCGTAGTCCGGGTGGGCTGCCTGGGGTGCGAACTCCGTGATGTTGGCGCGGGTGTTGTCCGGGTGGCCGCGTTCGGTCCACTCGTCCACCATGGCCAGCCCGTACATGGTCAGGGCCGGAACGTAGCCCATCCACATGCGGACCGCCGGGTGGGTCTGCCAGCCGTACTCGGGAATGACCAGCGCCCGGAGGGTCTGCAGCGCCTCGACGCGCTGCTTGCCAAGCCTGGCAGTGTCCAGTGCTGCGGCGCTCTGCCGGAAATCGGGGTACGGGAGGAAGGTTTGCATCCCTTCAGTCTGACGGCATGCGGCCCAAGTGCCAATTGCAGTGCCGGCCGCCACAGGAGCGGCGCGGGGAATGTTCACATAGTGGACCGATGCATACAGCGGATGGGTCCAACCACTAAGATCACCGAAACACCCCAGCGTCCCGGAAGCCCCTACATGACAACCACACCTGAAATGACCGCCGGTACAGCCCAGCCTTTCATGCCCAAGTTCGGGCAGATGCTGAGCCCGGAGGCCAAGGGCATCCTGGTCCTTGATGAATTTACGATCGACCCCGCCACGGCCCGCCACGACCAGCACGGCTTCCGCGCCGCCCTGGCCGCCGTGGCCCTGACCCTCCGCAAGATCGCCGCCCTGCGCGTCATCATTGCGATTGTGGCCATTGGAAACCTGCCCCTCTTCCTGCTGACCAGCGGCTGGTGGATCTACGCGGTCTCCCTGGCCCTCGTGGTCGGCGTGCACGCGGCTGTGTCCTGGCTCAACAAGCACGAACCCAAAGTCCGCCAGCGCCAGTCCCTTGAACTGCACCTGCACCGTGAACGGAGCGCCAACTACCGCAAGGTCCGCGACGCCGTGAAGTACATGATCGACACGCCCAGCCGCATGAACGAGCACCTTTACCTCGAACTGCTGGCAGCCAAGCGCGTGGCCCTGAACGTCGCCCACGGCACCGTGGCGCTCCTGGACACCAGCGACGACGCCGCCTGGAAGGTGCGCATCGTCCGTGAAATCCCGGCCGCCGCGTAACCTCGGCAGCCAGCCACAACTTCAAGACACAACAACGACGCCGGAGCTCCCCGCTGGGGGGACGCTCCGGCGTCGTTGTTAATGCTCAGTCCGGGCCGTTAGGCCGGAAGCTGCAGGACCTGCCCCTCGAACACCAGATCGGGGTCGGCGATGGTGTCCAGGTTGGCGTCGGCCAGGCTCTGCCAGCCGCCTTCGATACCGAGCTTTTCGGCGGCCGTGCTGAGGGTGTCGCCGGCCTCAAGCGTGTAGGTCTCGCCGCTCAGCGCAACGGGTGCGGCATGCTGTGAAGCCGCCACCGTATCCGTCGGGGCCTCGACGGCCGGCGCGCTCTGGACCGGCACGCTTTCGACCGGGACGCTTTGGGGAGCAACCGCCGTTGCGCCGCCCCCGCCGCTCAGGCCAAGCTGGGACGCACAGGAGGGCCAGGCTCCCCAGCCCTGCGAGGCCTGGACCTGCTCGGCCACGGCGATCTGCTGTTCGCGGGTGGCGTTGGCTGCGGAGCCGGTGCCGCCGTAGGCAGCCCACGTGCTGTCGCTGAACTGCAGGCCGCCCGTGTAGCCGTTGCCGGTGTTGGTGGACCAGTTGCCGCCGCTCTCACACTGCGCCAGGGCGTCCCACGTTGAGGTGCTGGTGGCCGCGGTGGCGGCTGTTGCGGAGAGTGCAAGCCCTGCCGCTGAGACGGCGGCGATGGTGGCTCCGCGGCGTGCGGCAGTACGGAAAGTGGTGTTTTTCATGTGCTGATGCTCCTGAAGGCCACCTGCGCTCGATCCGTCCCCGGAGGTCGTCGCGCCACTGCCCGCCCCTGACGATTAGAGGTCATGTTCGGTGTCTGCCGGCCGGGCAGTTCTGGTGGAGGCAGCACCGGGCATTCATGTCGCCCGAATTACGGGCTTGTATTTCACGCTAGGACATCACGGGTCCGTTATCAAACCGAGATGATTTCTGGGCGTTGGCTGGTGGTCGGCTGGGGAAGTGCCGCCGCCAGGTAGGGCGCGGTACGGCTGTGCGGTGAACGCGCGACGTCGGCCGCGGTTCCGGTGGCGACGATCCGGCCACCGGCGTCCCCGCCCGAGGGGCCCAGGTCAATGACCCAGTCCGCCGCCGCCACAACAGCCATTTCGTGTTCCACCACCACCACGGTGTTGCCGCTGTCCACCAGGCCGTGGAGCTGGGCCATGAGTAGTTGGACGTCGGCGGGGTGGAGCCCCGTGGTGGGCTCGTCCAACAGGTAAAGGGTGTGGCCGCGCTGGGCACGCTGCAGTTCGGTGGCGAGCTTGATGCGCTGGGCCTCGCCGCCGGACAGCTCCGTTGCGGGCTGGCCCAGCCGGAGGTAGCCCAGGCCCACGTCCCGAAGGCTCTTCAGGCTGCGGGCAGCGGCGGGAATGTCGGCCAGGAAGCCGGCGGCCGCGTCCACCGTCAGGCGCAGCACCTCGGCCACGTTCTTGCCGCGGTACGTCACTTCCAGGGTTTCGGGGTTGTACCGGGAACCGCCGCACTCCGGGCACGGGCCGTAGCTGCCCGGGAGGAAGAGCAGTTCCACGGCCACGAATCCCTCGCCCTGGCAGGTTTCACAGCGGCCGCCGGCGACGTTGAACGAGAACCTCCCGGCGCCGAAACCGCGAGCCCTGGCCTCGTCCGTGGCGGCGAATTCCTTGCGGACGGCGTCGAAGAGCCCCGTGTAGGTGGCCAGGTTGGAGCGCGGCGTGCGGCCGATGGGCTTCTGGTCCACCATGACCAGCCTGTCGATCCGGTCCGCGCCGCTGACCGGTCCGACCGACAGGGGCATTGCCGGGCCCGCCTCGTCAGGTTCCACCGGTTGCGGTGCCGGTTGGGTCTTCAGGCCGGAGCCCACGACCTCCCCCAGGACATGGCTGACGAGCGTCGACTTGCCCGAGCCGGACACTCCGGTGACTGCCGTCAAGACGCCAAGCGGGAACTGGGCGTCAAGGTCCTTGAGGTTGTGCCGGCTGATGCCGGCCAGCTCCAGCCAGCCGTCAGGCTCCCGGATACCGCCCGCACGCGGTGAGGTGCCCGCATGTGGCGTTCTGCCTGCATGTGGCGCGGCGCCGCCGTCGGGCGTCCTGCCTCCGCTGCCGCCGTCGAACAGGAACGGGCGGGTGACCGACTCCTCGATGGCCGCGAGCCCGGCAACCGGGCCGCTGTAGAGCACCTCGCCGCCGCCCTCCCCGGCGCGTGGGCCCACGTCCACCAGCCAGTCGGCGCGGCGGACCACGTCCATGTTGTGCTCCACCACAAACACCGAGTTGCCTGAGGCCTTGAGCTGGTCCAGCACCGCCAGGAGCGGCTCGGCGTCGGCCGGATGGAGGCCCGCGGACGGCTCGTCCAGGACGTAGATCACGCCGAACAGCCCGGAGCGGAGCTGGGTGGCGATCCTCAGCCGCTGCATCTCGCCCGGCGAGAGGGTGGGCGTGGCGCGGCCCAGCGCGAGGTATCCCAGCCCCAGATCCAGGAGCACCGTGATGCGGTGCAGGAGGTCCGCGGTGATGGCCACAGCCACCTCATTGTCCTCGCCGGAGGACTGCCGGCGGGATGCGGTACCGGCCTCCTTCAGCGCCGCGGTGGGGCGGATGATCTCGGCCAGCTCCACCATTGGTGCGGTGTTGAGGTGGGCGATGGTCCGGCCGGCGAAGGTCACGGCGAGGGCTTCCGGCCGGAGCCCGGTGCCGCCGCAGCGCGGACACGGACCGGACTCCATAAACGCCAGGACGCGCTCGCGCATGGCAGCGCTCTGCGAATCTGCCAGGGTGTGCAGGACGTAGCTTTTGGCGCTCCAGAAGCGGCCCTTGTACGGCTTGGCCACACGGTCGCGTTCGGGCGTGACTTCGACGACGGGCTGCTCGTCGGTGAACAGGATCCAGTCGCGCTGCTTCCGGGGCAGCTTCCGCCAGGGCACGTCGACGTCGTAGCCCAGGTGGCTGAGGATGTCGCGGAGGTTCTTGCCCTGCCAGGCGCCCGGCCACGCCGCGATGGCACCTTCCCGGATGGTGAGGGCCGGGTCCGGGACCAGGGATTCCTCGCTGACAGTATGCGCGACCCCCAGGCCGTGGCATTCGGGGCAGGCGCCGGCCGCCGTGTTCGGCGAAAACGCGTCCGAGTCCAGCTGTTCGGCGCCGGCCGGGTAGGTGCCCGCCCGGGAAAACAGCATCCGGAGCGAGTTGGACAGCGTGGTCACCGTGCCAACGGTGGAGCGGCTGCTGGGTGCGCCGCGGCGCTGTTGAAGCGCGACGGCGGGCGGCAGCCCGGAGATCATCTCCACCTTGGGATTGTGGCCCTGCTGGATAAGGCGGCGCGCGTACGGGGCGACGGATTCAAAGTAGCGGCGCTGGGCTTCGGCGTAGATGGTGCCGAAGGCGAGTGAGGACTTGCCCGAGCCGGAGACGCCCGTGAACGCCACAATGGAGTCGCGCGGCACATCCACATCCACGTTCCGCAGGTTGTTCTCCCGCGCGCCCCGGACCCGGACGAAGCCGTTCGCAAGGTGGCCGGGAGTGGGAAGGGGAAGATGATCAGCCTGCTTAGGGTTCCGCATTGATCCGACTCTAGCCGCGAACCGGCCGGCGGGCGATATCCTGACCCGATGGACAATTACCGGGACACTGCCGCCGATCCGCTTCCAGAGACGGAACTTCCCGAGGCGGCAGCTTCAGAGGCTCCGGGGACGGAAGCTTCAGAAGCAGAAGCTCCCGAGGCCGAAGCGGCGGTCAGGATCCTCCCCGTCGCCGAACTGCACCTGCACATCGAGGGGACCCTGCAGCCGGAGTTGATCTTCGAACTGGCCGAACGCAACGGCATTACCCTCCCGTACTCGGGCCTCGACGAGCTCCGCGGACTTTACGAGTTCACTGACCTGCAGTCCTTCCTGGACCTCTACTACGCCAACATGGCCGTGCTCCAGACCGAACAGGACTTCGCCGACATGACCCGTGCGTACCTGGCCCGGGCCGCCGCCGCCGGTGTCCGGCACGCGGAGATCATGATGGACCCGCAGGCGCACCTGTCCCGCGGCGTCAGCCTGGAGACCTGCGTCAACGGAGTGGCATCTGCCTTGGCGACGTCGGTAAAGGACTTCGGCATCTCCACCATGCTGATTGCCGCGTTCCTGCGGGATCTGTCGGAGGAGTCTGCGCTGGAGGTCCTGGACGGACTGCTGGCCATGAACGCCCCGATCGGTGCGATCGGCCTGGACTCGGCCGAGGTGGGCAACCCGCCATCGAAGTTTGAACGCCTGTTCGCCAAGGCCCGGCAAGCGGGCCTCCGGCTGACCGCCCACGCGGGCGAGGAGGGACCGGCGTCGTACATCATCGAAGCGCTGGACGTCCTCGGCGTGGAGCGGATCGACCACGGCATCCGCTGCATGGAGGACCCCGACCTCGTGGAGCGGCTCGTGGCAGACCGTATTCCGCTGACCGTCTGCCCGCTGTCCAACGTCAGGCTCCGCGTCGTGGACACCCTCGCCGACCACCCGCTCCCGGCCATGCTCGCCGCCGGGCTCAACGTCTCAGTGAACTCCGACGACCCGGCGTACTTTGGCGGCTACGTTGACGACAACTTCGCCCAACTGGGTGCCGCCTTTGGGCTGTCCGAGTTTGACCGGGCCCGGCTCGCGGCCAACTCCATCCACTCATCGTTCGCGTCCGACGAACGGAAAGCCGAGCTGGTGGACGAGCTGAACCGCGGCTAGCCCCAAAGCCTGGAACGCAGCCGGTGCCGGCTGGCGCTAAACTTATGCCGCAAGCGTGTCCGGGCAGGGACTGGCGGAGCCCGTTTCAGCGCCCCGGGGCTGAATAAACAGCCCCAGACCCGAGACTCCCGCCTCACTTCCGGTGTAACTCGCGTCATAGTCGGTCACGACACGCAGAGTTAACCAATTCAAGTCGTGCGATTTAACAGGCTGTTGGCAAGATGCCTAGAGACCGATCGCTTTATAAAGGGGAATTATGGCCAAGTCCACCGCAGAAAACACCAACCTTCGACTCAAATCCGTGCTGGATGTCCTGACGGAAGGCACGTGGACCGGCGATGCGCTGAACGCAGGAGGCGTGCTCGCTGAGGCCACCGTCCGCGTGCCGTTCAGCCCGCACGAGGCCGAGCTGCTCAGCGGCGGGATTCCCCGCGGCCACAAGACCCTCACCTCCGCGACGGCCAAGCTGGTCAAGGCCGGCTGGCTGGTCAAGGGCCGTTCCGGGTGGACCATCACCGAGGACGGGATGCGCGCCACGGTTGCCTTCGCCGATGCCGACGCTTTTGCGGCAGCGCTCGACGCCGGAACCCCGGTCCCGGCCGACACCCCGGTTCCAGTTGCGCCCGTTGCCGCTCCCGCCAAGGTCGCCGCTGCCCGGACCACGCGCAAGTCCGCAGTGGTCAAGAACGCCGAGGCCGCGGACGAAACCGTGACGAAGGCCCCCGCCAAGAAGGCTCCCGCGAAGAAGGCGCCTGCCAAGAAGGCTGCCGAGGCCGTTGGCAAGGCCGCCAAGATCATCGAGGAGGCCGTGGAGCCGGTGGTCAAGGCCGTCCGTGCGCGCAAGGCTGCCCCGAAGACGAAGTCCGAGGCCTCCGTCGCCGCGTCGCTTGAGGGGCCGGACGTGGAGACCTTCCCCCAGCCCGAAGCCGTGGCAGTTGCCGGCGACTTCAACACGCTCCTGGGCGCCCCGGAGAACTGGGCTCCGCAGTATGACGAAGCCCAGATGGCGTTTGATTTCGTCGCCCAGCAGTGGAAGATCAACGCGGAACTGCCTGCCGGCTACTACACCTTCAAGATCGCGCTGAACCGTTCCTGGGAAGAGAACTACGGCGCGTTCGGCACCTTCGATGGCCCCAACCACGAACTGCACCACGACGGCGGCGCTGTCACCATCCGCTACGACCACCGCACGCGGGACATCACCATCAACTGATTCCGCCAGAGGAGTTTTTGTCCAGATAGGGCCGCGTTGCCGACGGGTGACCGCCCCTATCTGGACAAAAACTGCGGAGTGACGCACTGTGGGTTTGGTCGCTGTGACCGGTTTGCACCCACTTAGGAGATGCGGAAAATGACTCTTCCCTCAGGAATCACGCCGGGCGTCTGGACGCTGGACATGTCCCACAGCGAGATCGGCTTCACGGTCCGCCACGCGGGCATCAGCAAGGTCCGCGGCCGCTTCACGGATGCCAGTGCCGAGGCCCGGATCGGCGGATCCCTGGCAGAGGCCTCGCTGCACGCCACGGTGAAGACCGCCAGCTTCGATTCCGGCGACGCCAACCGGGACGGCCACGTCAAGGGCCCGGATTTCTTCGACGTGGAGACCTTCCCCGAGATGACCTTCCGCGCCACCTCAGTTGAAGGCGACGGCGAGGACTACACCCTCACCGGCGACCTCACCATCCGCGGCATCACCAAACCCATCGAACTCGAAGTTGAATTCACCGGGGTGGCCGTTGACCCGTTCGGGGCCACCCGCGCGGGCTTCTCCGCGGAGGCCGAGATCAGCCGCAAGGAGTTCGGCCTGACCTGGAACGCTGCGCTGGAAGCCGGCGGACTGCTGGTCAGCGACAAGGTCAAGATCAACATCGAAGCTGCGCTGGTCAAGCAGTCCTGACGCCATGGCACCTCCGGCAGGACGGCACACCGCAGGACCGGACCCGTCAGGGGTGGGCTCCGCAGGACGGGACTCAGCAGGTCAGGACGACGACGGCGACATCCGGCTTTCTGCACGGGTCTTTGGCGTGGTGCAGGGCGTCGGGTTCCGTTTCTGGACGATGGGCAAGGCCGAGGAACTGGGCCTGACGGGCCTGGTGAAAAACCTCGACGACGGTTCTGTGTCAGTGATTGCCGAAGGGCCGCAACACCGGATCCAGGAGCTGCTGGACTGGCTGAAATCGGACAACACCCCCGGCCGGGTGGAACGGGTTGAAGACACCTTTTCCGCGGCCGAGGGTGCCTTCCGTGGCTTCAGTGCCCGCTGACCGGCGTCTTCGAAGTGCCGGCGGGGAACATCCTCAGCTTGTCCGCGGGCTCAGGCCGATGAACGCACCGAGTTGCTCCAGCACCTCGGGTTTCCGCGGCATGTAGCTGGTGAGTTCGGGGGAGCGGACAATCACCGCCCGCCATTGGCCGCGGGACACCGCGACGTTGATCCTGTTCCGGTTCAGCAGGAATTCGGCGCCGCGGGGAGCCTCGGCGACAGTCGAACAGGCCATGGACACCAGCACCACGGGCGCTTCCTGGCCCTGGAACTTGTCCACGGTTCCCACGCGCACGCCGTCAAGCCCTGCCTGGACGAGGGCGTGGCGGATCAGCTGGACCTGGGCGTTGTAGGCGGCCACCACCAGGACGTCCTCGGCTGTCAGGGGCCGGGCCGGCCTGTCACCGCCGGCAATCCACTTCAAACCGATGTGCCGCTGCGCCTGCCTGACTACTTCGGTCGCCTCTTCTGCGGAGGCCGTGGTGTTGCCGGTGTGGTCAACGAAGACCGATTCCACTCCCGGAGGCAGTTCTGCCAGGCTCCGGAGGGCGGCTGCCGGCGCCGATTCGAGCTTGCCGTCGTAACTGAGGACGGAAACGGCGCGGCACAGTTCCGGGTGCATCCGCCAGCTGTCCGCCAGGAAATAGCCCAGCTCCGTGGGGAGGGTGGCGTGCCCGGCGGCGAGCCAGCCCAGCGCTGACTCGTCCACGGGCTCCGGGTGGGCGCCCTGGGTGACCTGCGGCAGCTGCTGCGGGTCACCCAGGAGCAGGAGGCGTTTGGCAGAACGTGCCACGGCCAGCGTGTTGGCCAGCGAGAACTGCCCGGCTTCGTCGATGACCAGCAGGTCCAGGGACCCGGCAGGCACTGACTTGCCGGTCATGGTCCAGGCAGTGCCGCCCACGAGGCAGCCGCCGCGGGAGTCCAGCAGGGCGGCCACGTCGGCGTCGGAGGTGCGCTGCCACAGGACCTGGTGCGGGGTGGACAGCTTCTTGGCCACGCGGTCCGGATCAACCCCAGCGGTTTCGATTGCGGTGCACAGCATGTTCTCCACTACGGCGTGGGACTGGCCCACGACGCCGATCTTCCAGCCCTCCGCGATCAGCCGGGCAATTACATGGGAACCCACGTAGGTCTTGCCGGTACCCGGAGGCCCTTGGACGGCGAGGTAGGAACGGTCAAGGTCCAGCAGGGACGTAGTGATGGCCGTGACGTAGTCGGCCGCGCCGGAGCTGTCCTTTCCGGCGGCGGCAGGACCGGACAGTGAACGGAACCGCGGCGGAGCCTTGCGCAGGATGTCCACGCCCGGGTGCTCGGGCAAGCGGGGAACAGATGCGCCCACGGTCTGGGCCAGTTCGGCGAGGGCGGCCTCGATGCTCGCCGTCTCAATGGGTTTGTCGGGTGTCAAGGCGCACGGTGTTTGTTCATGGGCAGGAACTTTCGCTGATTCTTTTTCAGAGATCGTTATCAGCGTCTTGCCCGGTGCGCCAGGGGCGTCCTCAACTGCCGAGAGCCGTGTCTTGAAGAGTCCTGCCTTGCTAACCGGCCTGCCCGTCGAACCTTCCAAGCCGTCTGGCAAAGGCACACCATAGAGCCGACACCAGGTTCGCTCAGACTTAAACTCTGAGCCTTCGCTCATAACGCCTAGGAGGCGCACTGTCCTAGTACGCATCCGTTCCCGGGGCTTTACAAGAGACCAATCCTTGAGTACCTCGGCAGATTCGACGACAAAAAGGTTGCGCTGCTCCGGCCAGTCACCGATCTCGGACTCGGTGCGGTCGAAGTGCTCCCACCAGAACTGCTTCCGCTCGCGGCGGTGATAGCCGGTGGCGGCGGCCACCATGGCGATGGCACGCTCGTCGGGGGTCCAGGGCCGGGTGTCCGGGAGGCCGGCCAGGTACTCGCGGAGGCTGAGCTCCTCCGGCGTTGGTTCAGCCTCCGGTGTGTTCGGCGGGACGTCAGGCAACAGCGGCGCCTGGGTGCCGGCGTCGTACGTTCCTGCCCCGGCGTGCCCGCCCGCAGGTGCCGAGCCGGACGCCGAGCCGCGGAGCCCCAGCAGCCAGTCACGGAGGCGGAGGGTGGAGAGGCAGTCGTATTCGTTGTAGTCGGAGATTGAGGCCAGGACCTCTGCTGCCTTCGCGGCGTCTCCGTCGTCACGGGCTGCGCAATACGCGGCATAGGCCACCACCGAGGCCCCGGCATCCTTGACATCCCCGGAGCGGAGGTTGTCACCCATGTAGAGCGGCTCGAGCTTCTTGATGGAGTACGACGGTTCGGAGATCCGCAGCGAGTGGCGGGCCGTGGCATAGAGGTCCACCAGCACCCCCTCGCGGAGCCAGTTGTCCACGATGTCCTCGCCCGCCAGGTGCGTCACTGACAGGTTCCGGAGCGCCGATTTTTCGTACGCTGCGTAGTGGTAGACGTGCATGTCCGGGTACCGGGAGCGGCGTTCCTCGACATAGGCGAGGAAGTCCAGGAAGGCCTGCCGTTCCCCGGAGCGGGAATGCGCCCAGAACGGTCGGAACACCGGCTTGCCGGCCGCCAGTGCGGCTGCATCCGGCGCCTCGATCACGCCGAACAGGTACTCCAGTCCCCACTGGCTGGTTGCAGGGTCCTGCCAGAGCGGATCGCCTTCGAAGTCGAAGAAGATGTCGCCGGGGCTGGGTGCGGGGATGCTGTCCAGTGCGTTCTGGGGCAGCACCTTGAACGTTACGGTGTGGTCTTCGCCGTCCTTGGTGAAGGTCCGTGATCCGTCCGGAGTATCGCGGCCCAGCTGCATCCGGGCCTGGTCGCGGAGCCTGGCCAGCGAACCGGTGGCCTTGTCCGGCGGAAGGTCGGCCAGGGCATCGATGGTGGTGACGCCGTCGGCAATGAGCTTCTTCCGGCGGAGGGTGGACATCCCGCCGACCATCAGGAGGTCGCGGTGGGCCTGGACCTGTTCGGCGCAATAGTTGCACCGCCCGCAGCAGGTGATGCCGGGCTGCAGCCACTGCACCGTGGAACCGTCCTCCCGGTGGGCGCCGGTCAGGGCGCGGAAGTGGTCGCGGCGCTCGCGGAAGACCGGCAGCAGGTCCGGCAGGGAGTGGTGGCTGCGGACGTAGTCGCCGTCGACCACTGCGCCCAGCACCAGCGTGACACGGGGCGATGGTTCCAGGCCCATGCCGATGAGTTGGTCTCCGTAGGCGGCCAGCTGCAGGAGTGCGCCCACCTTGGCGTGCCGGGCCAGCTTGGTGTCCCATACCTCGTAGCGTCCCGGGTTGCCGGTGCCAGCGGCCTCGTTGACGATGAAGTCGGCGTACCCCAGGAACTCGCCGTCGAAGAATGTTGCCTGGAACACCACGTCCGCCCCGGCCCGGAGCGCGAGCTCCGTTTCGGCCTGCTTGGCCACCAGGTCCGCCCGGACGTTCTGGCCCCGCTCGATCGTGAACACACCGGCGCCACGGCTGGCATCCCACCTGCCGTACTGTGCGATCAGGCCGGCCAGGACCTTGGCCTCGTGGTTGTCGCCCAGGGTGCCGGCGCGGCGTTGCATCTCGTCGTCGGGGAACTCGGCCTTGGGCGAGCGGCCCAGTTTCTCGTCCAGGATCCGGAGCGTGCGGTACTCACACTCGCTGGCGGCCACGAGGTCGCTGGCGGAGAACACCAGGTCCGGTGCACCGCGGCCGGGACTACCGCTGGCGGGATCGAGCAGGAACACGGGGGCCTCCCCATTGACTGGCCTTGGCCGGAGGACGGTTCCCCTGGCCTTGGTTTGAATCTAGCAAGAGGGGCTGACAACGCGGGGTCACTTGACGCCCGGCCGAGGCCTCCGGGAGGGCTTTAAGTGACCCCGCGTTGCTTTATCCCTCCGCTGCCCGCACCTGGGCCTTATCGTGCTCGGCATGGGCATTGCGGAGCAGCTGCAGGAACTCGGTCTCGTTGCGGATGAGCCGCTTGTACTTCTCGGGTAGCTTGCGGATCTGGTCTTCCTCCCGGACCATCTTGGCGAAGATTTTGTCCCGCTCCGCCATGTCCGTCTCGTAGTTGAGGTCCAGGTAATCGGTGGCGTGGCGCTTGGCCCCGGACACCGCGTTCTTCGCCTTGCCCTTGGGGCTGAAGATGGACGCCAGGACGGTGACCACCAGGACGCCCAGGATCACGGTGAGGGAAACCCCGGTGCTGACTTCCACCACGTTGACGTGCTGGCCGTCGTTGACGAACGGCAGGTTGTTTTCATGCAGCGCGTGCAGGATGAGCTTCACGCCGATGAAGCCCAGGATCGCCGCGAGCCCGTAGGAGAGGAAGATCAGGCGGTCCAGCAGGCCGTCGATGAGGAAGAACAGCTGGCGCAGGCCCATCAGGGAGAACGCCGTGGCCGTGAACACGATGTACACGTTCTGGGTCAGGCCAAAGATTGCGGGGATGGAGTCCAGCGCGAAGAGGATGTCCGTGCCGCCGATGGCCACCATCACCAGGAGCATCGGGGTAAGGACGCGTTTGCCGTTCTCCATCGTGAACAGTTTGTCGCCGTCGTAATGTTCCGACGCCGGCAGGAACTTCTTGGCGAGCCGCACCACCAGGCCTTCCGATTCTTCGTCGTGGTTGTCCGGCTTAAGCAGGTTGCCGGCGGTGATCAGCAGGATCAGGCCGAAGATGTAGAACACCCAGGCGAAGCTGTTGATCAGGGCAGCGCCGAGGAAGATAAAGGCTGTGCGGGCGATGAGCGAGAAGACGATGCCGAACAGCAGCACCTTCTGCTGGTCCGCCCGGGGAACCCGGAAGCTGGCCATGATGATGAGGAACACAAACAGGTTGTCCACGGACAACGCCTTCTCGGTGACGTAGCCCGCGAAGTATTCGGTGCCCATGGTGCTGCCGCCGAGCACCAGTACGCCAAGCCCAAAGAGGAGCGCGATTCCCACGTAGATGGAGGACCAGATGGCCGACTCCTTCAGCGACGGCGTGTGGGCTTTCCGTACATGGAAGAAGAAATCGAAGGCCAGCAAGCCAACAATTCCCGCGATGGTCAGGGTCCAGACAATGGAGGAAACTTCCACGTTGGGGGCCTTTCGTCGGAGTCTCCTCCAGCCTACCTAAACCGGCTGCAGCGGCAGGTGCGACGGCCGCGCGACCGGACGTGCCGCCGTCGTACGCGGTGAACCGCACCGCGAGGCAGGTGGGCTCCTTGACTTACCCCGCCCCCTGAATAACTGTGGAAAGTGACCGGTCCGCCGATGAAGTCGGCGCGTTGTCGGTCTCCGCAGGAACAAGGAGAATGCAGCGTGACGCGCAAGAACCCGAAAGTGGAAGAGGCCGACGAGTCCGGCATCGAGGTCAGCGGCCATCCCAAGACGTGGGCGGCGGGCGTCCCCGGCGTGTACCACTCCATGCAGCCGGCCCTGAAGCACATGGGAGTGGGCCGGACGGGGAAAACACTGCTGGCGCTGAACCAGAAGGACGGCTTCGACTGCATGAGCTGCGCGTGGCCGGACCCCGGCCACCGCAAGACCTTCGAATTCTGCGAAAACGGGGCCAAGGCGGTCACATGGGAAGCGACGCCGGTGGTGATCGGTTCCGGGTTCTGGGCCGAACACCCGGTCAGCGAACTGCGCGAACGGTCCGAATACTGGCTGGGGATGCAGGGGCGCCTCACTGAGCCCGTGTACAAGCCGGCGGGGGAGGACCATTACCGTCCTGTCAGCTGGGAGCAGGCGTTCACTATCGCCGCTGACAGGCTCAAGGGCCTCGCCAGCCCGGACCAGGCCACGTTCTACACCAGCGGCCGGACCTCCAACGAGGCCGCGTTTCTCTACCAGCTGTTCGTCCGCGCGTACGGGACCAACAACCTGCCGGACTGTTCCAACATGTGCCACGAATCCTCGGGCTGGGCGATGGGGCAGACCATCGGCATCGGCAAGGCCACTATCTCCTACGACGACTTCGCCAAGGCCGACCTGATCATCATCATGGGCCAGAACCCGGGCACCAACCACCCCCGGATGCTGACGGCGCTGGAGGAGGCCAAGGAGGCCGGGGCCAGCATTGTGGCGGTGAATCCGCTGCCGGAGGCCGGACTGATGCGCTACAAGAACCCGCAGACGGTCAAGGGGATCATCGGCCGCGGCACCAACCTGGCGGACCAGTTCATGCAAGTACGGATCGGCGGCGACATGGCGCTCCTGCAGGCCGTCTCCAAGCGCGTCCTGGACGCCGAGGCAGCGGCCCCGGGCACTGTTTTGGACCGCGCATTCCTGGAGGAGCACTGCGAGGGGCTGGAGGACCTGAAGGCGCACCTGGCCGGCCTGGATGAAGCCGCCGTGCTGGAGGCCACCGGGCTGCGGGTCGAGGAGATCGACGAGCTCGCCGACCGGTACCTGCGGGCGGACAAGGTGATCATCACCTGGGCCATGGGCATCACGCAGCACAAAAAGGGCGTGGCCACCATCAAGGAGATCATCAACCTGCTGCTGCTCCGCGGCAACATCGGCAAGCCCGGTGCCGGCGCCTCGCCCATCCGCGGCCACAGCAACGTCCAGGGCGACCGGACCATGGGCATCTGGGAGCAGATGCCGCCGGCCTTCCTGGACTCGCTCGGCAAGGAATTCAGCTTCGATCCGCCCCGGGAACACGGCGTGGACGCCGTGGAAACCGTCAGGCAAATGCGCGACGGCGGAATCCGGGTTTTTGTGGGACTCGGCGGCAACTTCGTGGGAGCCATTTCGGACACCCACGCTGCCTTCGCGGCCATGGAGAACACGGAGCTTTCGGTGCAGATTTCCACCAAGCTCAACCGCTCGCACACAGTCACCGGCGCCGAAGCTTTGATCCTGCCCACTCTGGGCCGCACCGAAATCGACCTCCAGGAAACCGGGCCGCAGTTCGTTTCGGTTGAGGACACCGTCTGCGCCGTGCACGCCTCCCACGGGACCGTGGACCCGGTAGCGCCCGGACTGCTGTCAGAGGTGGCCATCGTCAGCAGGCTGGCCCGGCACGTGCTGGCGGACTCGGTCCACGCCGACTGGGCGGGTTTCGAAAAGGACTACGACCTCGTCCGTGAGCACATCTCCCACGTGGTGGCGGGCTGCGAGGACTACAACCGGAAGATCCGGCAGGACGGCGGCTTTGTGATGCCGAATGGCCCGCGGGATTCGCGGACCTTCAACACACCCACCGGCAAGGCCATGCTGACGGTCAACGAACTGGAACACGTGGAGCGGCCCGCCGGGACCCTGATCCTGCAGAGCATGCGCTCGCACGACCAGTTCAACACCACCATCTACGGCCACAACGACCGCTACCGCGGCATCAGGAAGGGCCGCGACGTGGTGTTTGTCAGCCCCGAGGACCTGGCCGAACTGGGCCTGGCCGACGGGCAGCACGTGGATGTCCACGGCGTGTACGCGGACAACGTGGAACGGGTGCTGCGGAATTTCCGGCTGGTGTCCTACCCCACGGCCCGTGGCTGCGCGGCGGCGTACTATCCCGAAGCCAACGTCCTGGTGCCGCTGGACAGCGTGGCCGAGGGCAGCCAGACGCCCGTGTCCAAGGCTGTGATCGTCAGGCTGGAGCGGGTTATGGCGTTCGTTGAGGAGCCAACGGCTGCGGGATAGCCCGCCTCCTGCCGGCATGGGCGGCCCTGGCCCGCTTGAGCTGTGCGGGCCAGCACCGCTCAAGCGGGCCAGAACCGCTGATGGAAGCCAGGCTTCCCCTACTGCGCCGTGTCCGCCCACCCGGTAGCTGCCGGGCCGCCGTCGTGCCCGTCGTCGCACAGCCGGGACGCGACGTCGGCCGCCTGGGCAACTGCCGCAGTGGACGCCTCCTTGGACCCGGCGCTGCCGTTGCCGGCCGCAAGCCCGGCCGCGTAGCCCACCAGGAACGTGGTCACAGGCGCCGCCGCGTGGATCACCGAACCGGCGGACTTCCGTGCCAGATCAAGGAGCAGCTCCTGGTCCACCTCCAGGTCCAGGATCTGCAGGGCCTGGGTCAGCCGCTGGGTCCACTGGTCCAGGATCTGTGCTTCGTCGTCGTTGACGGCCATCTTCTCTCCTTGGTTGCTGGTTCGCTGGTGTCAGGCGGCAGGACTCGTTGCCCCGTGCCCACGACACTACAAGGGCTGGCGGCGTAAGTCACCGGGCTGCCGCTGGTCCTTGACACCCCTTCCGGCCTTGAGGAATATCGGAGGTGCCGGTGCTGCTGGCGGTCTCTCGGGAGTCCAGTTGCTGACCGGCCCCTTGAAGGGACATGGGATGCAGGCAGCCGTTGATGGTTTCAGCGCCTTCCGCCTCGCGGCCGCTCTCGCTGCTGTGCTGGTGGCTTCGCTCGCTGGCTGCACCAGCGCCCCGGACCCGCCCGAGCAGACCCCCACCGTCCAGTCGCCCACGGCCACAACGTCGGAACGGGCAGTACCGGCCTTCGCCGCCGTTATGGAAAAGTACAGCCAGGAACTGCGCGACGGGGGAGCGACCGCCGTCATCATCCAGGTCAAGTCCCGGGTGGGGGAATGGGCCTCGGCCGAGGGGGTCCGGAACCTCGACACCAATGAAACGGTGCAGCTGACCGACCAGACTCATATTGGAGATATCACCATGTCCATGGTGGCTGTGTCCGTCATGAAGCTGGTGGAGGAAGGCAAAGTCCAGCTGGATGACCCCATCCAGGAATACCTGCCGGACTTCGAGAGCGTCGTCAAGCCGCCCGGACCCATCACCATCCGCAGCCTGCTCAGCCACCGGTCCGGGATGCCCCACTATTGGGACGCCCTGCATGGGATGGGCAACGCAGGGGACCAGCGCATGAGCCATAAAGAGCGGCTGGCTGCCATCGCCGCCGTCCGATGGACCGGAGGATCGGGCAGCCTTTACAACTACTCCAACACCAACTATTCGGCGCTGGCGCTGCTCGTCGAGAAGCTGCGTGGCAAGGATATCGGAGCGGTCGTTCACGACGATACGGTGGAGCCCCTGGGGCTGAAAGACACCCTGATGACGGGGGATGAGCCGGGCCCGCAACGGATGGTCCACGGCTACACCCGGACGGACGGAGGCGAACGGGTGGACAACACGCTCAGCCCGTTCCACGTGGGGTCCGCCGACACCGGCATGATTTCCACTGTTCCCGAACTCAACGCCTTTTTCGCCGCCCTGCAGAAGGGCGACCTGCTGACCCGCCAAAGCGTGGCAGAGATGCACCATCCGAAGTTCGAACAGTACGGCCTCGGTGTTGTCAGGCAGTACGACTCGTGCTCAAACAACGACTACTTCGGCAATGTCGGGGTGGTGCGGGGCTACGCAGCGCTCGCCCTGATCAGCGCCGACGGATCCCGGCAGATTGCCATGGCCGTGGCACGCGCGCCGAAGCCTGACCTGATTGGATTCGATGACCCGCAGTCGGTCGAGATGGTCAAAGCTGCCGTGGATGCGCTGAACCTGGCCTGCTAGACGTCCACGAAATAGGGCGAGGGGTTCCGAGGTTAGGCTGTACCAGAAGCCGAAAAACCGAGGAGATCTTCGATGAATGACGTCACTATCCAGCACAACCCTGACCGTGAACGCTTTGAGGTGCTGGTGGCCGGCAATGTGATCGGCAAGGCGGCGTACAAGGATTACGACGGCGGCACGTCGCCGCAGCGGATTTTCTACCACACGGTGATTAATGAGGAGTACGGCGGGCAAGGCCTTGCGGGCAAGCTCGCTGCCGTGGCGCTGGATGAGACCGTCGACGCTGGCTTCCGGATCGTGCCGGTGTGCCCGTTCATCAAGAAATACATCACCAAGAACCCTGAATACGCCGGCGACACCGCGCCCATTGCTCCTGCGCACTTGGAATTCCTGAACGACGCACTGGCGCCCCGCGCCCGGGCGTAGGGAATCCTCGCAAAGGGTCTGTGATTCCCAGCCTATGCAGCTGGCGTTTCCAGCAGCCAGGCCATGGCATCGTCCCGGGACGTGAAGAAGCGGGTGGGGCAGGGCGGGACGTGCAGGCTGAGGAAGAAGTTGGCGAGCACGCGGTCAACCGGACTGGAGCCCAGCAGTGCGATCCTTGACGCGGCGCACGGGATGGAGAACACGGCCCGGGCCTGGCGGCTCACGGACTCGGTGGTGGCCATATCAACCAGCATCGGATACTCGCTGCCGTCGGCAACAACGTTGACTGCTGCCATGGCCTCCTGGGCATCCACTTCCTCGATCCGGACACTGCGGTTCCAGACCAGGTGGATGTACCTGTCATCCTCGAGGTCTACCGTGCCTTTGCCGCCTTTTACCGTGATCGGTTCCACTGCTGCCCCCAGGAGTCTCAGTTGAGCACATACTAGTCCTCGCCGCGGCCCCGGTCACAAAAATCGCAGATTGAAAGGCCTTTACGCCAGACTGTTTCCGTGAGCAACAAACCCCGGACCGGTCTGGCGGTGGCAGGCCTGAGCCTCGGCACCGCGCTGAACCCGCTGAACTCCTCCATGATCGCCGTCGCACTGGTGGTCCTGCGTGCGGACTTCGGGCTTGACGTCGCCACCGTCACCTGGGTGATCACATCCTTCTATCTCGCCTCCGCCGCCGGGCAGCCCTTGATGGGCAGGCTGGCTGACCGGTTCGGGCCACGGCGGATGTTCATGTTGGGCATGGGCACCGTGGCCGTCACGTGCGCGCTCGCCCCGTTCTCGCCCAATTTCGCGCTGCTCTGCGTTGACCGTGCCGTGATGGCGCTGGGTACCGCCACGGCCTACCCCAGCGCGGTGGTGATGATCGGAGCCATCGCGCAGCGGGCGGGGACGGAATCCTCGCGGCCGCTCGGCCGGATCCAGATGGCAAACACCTCCGCCGCGGCGGTGGGGCCCGTAGCCGGCGGCCTGCTGGTGGGCCAGGTCGGCTGGGAGGCGTTGTTCCTGGTCAACGTACCCCTTGCCCTTGCAGCCCTCTTCATCGTGCGGAAGGTGGCCCCGGCCGACGGCGTCCGGGAACGGGGGAGCCTGGCCCAGCTGGTCAAGGATTCGGACATTCCCGGGATTGCGGGCTTCGTCGGTTCGCTCCTGCTGGTCATGATGGCGCTGCTGGACGTAGCCCCGGGCTACCGCTGGTGGATGCTCGGCGCCGGCACTGCCATCGCCGCGCTTTTTGTGTGGCGTGAACTCCGCTTCAACCCGCCGTTCCTGGACCTGCGGCTGCTCGGCCGGAACCGGCCCCTGATGCTGGTCTACCTGGGGTTCGCCGTGTTCAGCAGCGTGTACTACTTTGTGTTTTTCGGCCTGCCGCAGCTGCTGCAGGAAGCCGGCGGCTATGACCCCGCGCTGGTGGGGCTGCTGATGCTGCCGCTGGCGGCGACCTCCGTGCTGGCCACGCCGTGGGCTGTCCGGGCCATGGGCAAATTCGGCGTCAGGCGCGTGCTGATTGCCGGCGTCGTACTTCTCACCCTGGTGGCCGCGCTGATGTGGCTGCTCACCGGATCACTTGCCATCCCCCTGGTCCTGGCACTCACCACCCTGATGGGCATCCCGTACGGGACGGTGGGGATCGCCACCAACCAGGGCATGTTCCTTTCCGTCAGGCCGCAGGAGCGCGGTGTGGCGGCCGGGATCTACCAGACCTGCCGCTACGTGGGCGCCATCACCGCCACGGTGCTCATCGGCGTATTCGCCGGCGGCGGTGTGGACCAGGCCAGCTGGGGACTCATGGTGATTGCCATGCTGGTGCTCAGCGCCGTCGCATTCGGTGTGACCCTGCTGTGGCGGCAGCGGGCGGCCTAGCCATCCAGCGCGAACGTACACTTGGGGCCCCAATTTTTGGGCCACAAGTGTACGTTCGCGCTTTTGGCCGTTTTTCTAGTCCCTGCGGTGCTGCGGGGATCCACTCGATTCGCGCGGAATCAGCGTGGGCATGGACCTGCGGATCTGGGGTTCCTTGCCGGGATTCACGATGAGGTCGATCGCGTTGCCGGCAATCTGGTCCAGTGGCACCCGCACTGAGGACAGGGGAGTGGCGAGCCGGGACGAGAGGGGTATGTCGTTGTAGCCCACCAGTGCGAGATCACGTCCCACGATGGCCTGGCAGCGGTGCGCGGCGGCGATGATGCCCATGGCGAGGTTGTCGTTGGCGGCGAAAATGGCGGTGGGGCGCGGGCCGTCTCCGCCCAGCAGGGTTTCCCCGGCCGCGAAGCCGTTTTCGATGCCGTAGCCGGCCGCGAGCAGCCACTCCTTCCGCGGCGTGATGCCGGCCTCCTCCATCGCCCGCCGCGCGCCGGCGAGGCGCGCCGTCCCGGTGGAGGTGAAGGACGGACCGGTGACCACCGCGATGTCGCGGTGCCCAAGATCGATGAGGTGGCGCGTGGCCAAGTAGCCGCCCACTTCGTCGTCGCCGAGCGCTGACGGGCTCACGCCGTCGGTACGCAGCACCAGCGCGTGCGCCACCTTCCGCTGCCGCAGCAGCTTCGGCAGCTCGTCGTCGAGCCGGGCCGTCGCAAGGATCAGTCCGTCAACGTTGCGGTCCAGCAGCGTCTCCGCGGCGCGGCGCTCGTCGTGGGGGTCGTCCCCGCTGGTGGCAACCATGGCGAAGTAACCGCGGTCCGAGGCTGCGCGCTCCAGTTCTTCAAACATCAGTGCCATCACGGTGTCGCTGAGGCGTGGGACCAGCACACCGAGGGTCCGGGTCTCGCCACGGCGCAGGCTCGACGCGAAGGAGTTGCGGCGGTAGCCAAGTTCCTCCGCCACCTTCCGGACGTGCTCCGCCGCCGCGGAGCGCGAGGCCGTGCTCCGTTCGTCCAGGGCCCGGCTGGCGGTGGACAGGCTTACGCCGCTGGCGGCGGCAACATCCCGCAGCGTAACGGTGGTGCCTGGTGCGACCGGTTCCATGTGGGGTCTCCTCTTCGCGATTGTCGTAGGAGACACTCTATTTCCTCCGTCTTTCACAACTGACCCTTGACAGTGAGCTGGAACACGCCGCACAATGAAAACGTTCCCGCAAACGTTCTCATCCTAGCGGGACCACCGACTACGAGACAGAGGTAATTTCAATGACGATCGATCTCCGCGGGCTGGTTCCCGCTCCCGTAACGCCGTTCAACCGCGACGGAAGCGTCGACGTCGACGCGATCCACCGCTTGGGCGGCTGGCTCGCCAGCGTTGAAGGCGTCAAGGGACTGGTTGTCCTGGGCCACGCCGGCGAAGGCACCTTCCTGACTCAGGACGAGCAGGCCCTGGTTATCCGCGAATTCAAGAACGCCGTCAACGGCGGAATCCCGATCATCGCCGGCATCACCGGCGAGGGCAACACCGTCGCTGCGCTCGAAGCAAAGCGTGCGGTCGAGGCCGGCGCCGAGGCCGGCCTGGTTTACCCGTCCCACGGCTGGCTCCGCTTCGGCTACCAGAAGGGCGCACCCCAGACCCGCTACAAGGAAATCTACGAAACGTCCGGCCTGCCGCTGATCCTGTTCCAGTACCCGGATGCCACCAAGGCCACGTACGACCTGGAGACCCAGCTGGAAATCGCCGGCCAGGAAGGCGTCTTCGCCACCAAGAACGGCGTCCGCAACATGAAGCGCTGGGACACCGAAATCCCCGTCCTGCGGGCAACCTACCCCGACCTGCAGATCCTGACCTGCCACGATGAGTACCTGCTGCACACCATGTTCGACGTCGACGGCGCACTGGTGGGCTACGGCGGACTCGCACCCGAGCCCTTGGTGGAACTGATCGCAGCCGGCAAGGCGAAGGACTACGCCGCCGCCCGCGCCATCCACGACCGCCTCCTGCCGGTCACCAAAAACGTCTACCACCGCGGATCTCACATGGAAGGCACCGTCGCCCTCAAGGAAGGCCTCGTGGCCCGCGGCATCCTGGACCACGCCACTGTCCGGCCGCCGCTGCTTCCCCTCGCCGAGGGTGCCGGGGCGGAAATCGCCCTGGCCCTCAAGTCCGCCAACCTCGGCAGCGTCACCGTCCCTGCCTGACCAGCACTGCCTGACTCCTGGATCTATCGGGATGGCGGTCACCTGCCCGCCATCCCGACCCCAACTTTCACTCTCTCCACCCTGGTCAACGACGACCCCCAGCATTGAAGCTGGAGAAGGAGGACTCGCAATGCGCGAGCAGAATAGGACCATCCACACCCTGGACGAACAACGAGGTCAGATGGTCACGCCCGAAAGCACTTCCGTTTCCAACCCACCTGCCAAACGCCGGTCCTTCCTCGGCTACCTGGCGCTGATGGGCCCGGCGTTCGTGGTGGGAGCCTGGCAGTTCGGGCCCGGCAACCTCACCACCGCCGTTCAGGCCGGCAGCCGGTTCGACTACACCCTGGTCTGGGTCATCGCCGTCTCTACCGTCCTCATGATCTTCTTTACCGACATGAGTGTCCGGCTCGGCATCGCGACGCCGACGTCCTTGATCACTTCCATCAAGGAGCACCTCGGCAAATGGGTGGGCATCCTCGCCGGCTTCGGCGTTTTCGGAATCACCCTGATGTTTTCGGTGGGCAACGCCGTGGGCTCCGGCCTGGGCCTGTCGCTGGTGTTCGGCGGCTCGCCGGTGCTCTGGACCGTTGTCTGCACCGCCGCCGTCGCCTTCGTCCTGGCGTTCAAAAACGTCTACGGCATCGTGGAAAAGGCACTCCTGGCCATAGTCGTCCTGATGGGCATCGCGTTCATTGCCAGTACCGTCGTGGCCCAGCCTGACTGGTACCGGGCGATGGAAGGGATGGTCCCTCAGCTGCCCCCGGGAAGCGAGATCCTGATCGTGGCACTGGTGGGGACCAACTTCTCCATCAACGCAGCCTTCTACACGTCCTACGGCATCAAGGAAAACGGCCGTACACGCGCCGACTACCGGGATATCACGCTGGTGGACACCATCCCGGGCATCGTCGCCCCCGGCATCATGACGGCCCTGGTCATCATGGTGGCCGCCTCGGTCCTGGGCAAAACGGGAGCCGAGGCAGGCACCATCAATGCCCTCGCCTCCGTCTTCACACCCCTGGCAGGTCCTGTCGGGTCCATGCTCTTCGCCCTGGGGCTCTCCGGAGCGGCGTTCTCCTCCATGATCGCCAACGCCACCGCAGGGGGCACCATGCTCTCTGACGCCCTCGGCCGCGGCGCCAAAGCAGGCTCCGTCGCCGCCCGGATTGTCACCGGCCTGATTCTTGCCTTCGGCCTGGTCATTACCCTGTCGTTCCAGTCCTCGCCCGTAGGCCTGATCGTCATCGCCCAGTCCCTCACGGTCCTCATCGCACCGCTGCTCGGCATCCTCATCGTCATGATGGCCAACAAACGTTCCGTCATGGGGGACCTGCGGAACCGCTGGTGGCACAACCTGTTTGCCGCCGTCGGGCTGGTCGCCATCATCGCGTCGTCCCTCAGGCTGATCACCACCTTGCTCGGCTAGGGTCCCCGGTCGGGTCCGAATGCTCGGCACAACAAGCGGCGATGCCCCAAAGTGGGGTGTCGTCGCTTTGCTGCCTGAGTCAGTCGCGCAACGGTGATCCGGCCACCATGAACCGGTTTCCGCCCATCACCCCTGTGAGCAGGGGCATGGCTTCCTGGATGGCGGCACGGACGCTGGCAAGCTGCAAGGATCCGCGATGGGCCTCCTGCGACTCCCAGAGTTCGCACACGTAGACCGTGTCTGGTGACTCGTCGTTGACGCCGACCTCATAGAGCAGGCAGCCCGCATCCCGGAGTTCCGGGTTGGCTTTCACCAGGACCGCCACAACGTCATCCCGGCGCCCCGGCTTCACTTCAAGGGTTCCCACATTCGCGAAAGTCATGCGCACAGTCTGGCACGGCGTCCCCGACGGCGGACCGGTCGGGGCGCGCCACGCGGCCAGGCTTGGTCACCGTGCTGGCGCTGTCTGCGGCAGGGCAAACCAGCCCTTAGGGCGTGCTCCAGATCCGTCATGACCTGGGATAGGGTCGTGCGTTATGGCGCTGCGACTTGTTCAGGTGAATTTCAAGGCTCGGGATGACTCAGCCCTCGGCCGGTTTTGGGCGGAGGCACTCGGCTGGGGTGTTTCCAGCGAGGGACCCGGCGTGACCAATGTTGAGCCCATCGGCTTCGCCTGGCCGGACCCTGCCGCCGTCTGCGTTGATGTGGTCACGGTCCCGGACCCCGAGACGGTGAGGTACCGCGCGCACCTCGATCTCGCCACCACATCTGCGGCCCATCATGCGGAGCTGGTGGCGCACCTTTTGGCGCTCGGCGCGACGCCCGCAGACGTGGGCCAGGGCGATGTGCAATGGACGGTCCTGGCCGACCCGGAAGGCAACGTGTTCTGCGTGCTGGAGCCCCGGGAGATCTACCACGACACCGGGCCGATCGCCACGGTGGTGGTCAACTGCGCGGATCCGCGGGCCATGGCCCGGTTCTGGAGCGAGGCCACGGACTGGACCCTGCACGAGGTGAACGACGATCACGCGAGGCTGCGTTCGGCCAAGGGCGTGGGGCCGTATCTGGAGCTGCTCCGTACCTCCGGACCGGAGACCGTATGGAACCGTGTCCACCTCGACCTGATGCCGTATCCCGGTGACGATCAAGGCGCCGAGGTTGCCCGGTTGCGGGCTCTGGGCGCCACTGACGCCGACGTCGGCCAGGGCGAGGTGCCGTGGGTGTGCCTGGCCGACCCGGAGGGCAACGAGTTCTGCGTCCTCACCCCGGGCTGACGCGGAGCCCCGGCTCCGTCACTTTGGCAATCCGGCCAGGTGGGCGCACGCGTCCCAGAGCCTCTGGCGAGCTTGCTGGTCCGAGCCCATGCCCGGCGTCGGCAGTTCCTTGCGCTTCGTCCAGAGCTTTCCTGTGACCTTGGCTGTTTCGCTGGCCGTGGCGAGCCAGAGCGGTGTGTCGGCCGCCTTTTCGACCGGGGCGCCGAACGTGTTTGTGACCCAGCGGAATGGGCCACCCACGTCCGTCAGCAGCGCAGTGTCCTTCACCAGCCCAGGGTGGACGGCGTTCGCCACCACGCCGGAGCCGCGCAGCCGCTCCGCGAACTCCTGGGTGAGGAGGACCCGGGCCAGCATCGTGGGCGGCGTGGAGCGAAGGTAGCTGTACTTGCCGTTCGCCGTCTGGAGGTCATCGAAGTTGAGCTTGGTATTGCCGTATCTGGACGCGATGTTCACGATGCGCGACGTGTGCGGCCCTACGGCGGGCCCGTCCGCAGTCCCCGCGCTGACCCGTCCAGACGCGGCGCCGTTCCTGAGTGCATCAAGCAGCAGGTTGGTCAGCAGGAAGTAGGCCAGCACGTTGGTGGCGAAGGTCAGTTCGAGCCCGTCGGCGGTGACGTGGCGGTCCTTGCGGAACACGCCCGCCGCGTTGACGAGCACGTCGAGCCGGTCATGCCGGGTCAGGAAGTCAGCGGCCGCAGCACGGATCGAGGACTGGACTGAAAGGTCACAGGCCAGCGGCTCAAGATGCGCGGCCGGAACGCGCGAGCGGATGCCCTTCATCGCCTGTTCCGCCCGGGCTTCGGACCGCCCCACCACCACGACCAGCGCGCCTTCCCGGGCGAGGCCGGCCGCGACGGCGTTTCCCAGGCCGCCTGCCGCGCCTGTCACCAGCGCCACGGTTCCCTCCATGGAAGCCATCGCCTCCGCCTCCTGACGCCCGGTGCTGGGATCCTTCCCGCGAGGTACTTGCGCGGAGTTGCCGGGTGCTCTCAGGCTATGCCTCGGCCGGGAAATATCCCAGCTTCCGTGGCGGGCATCAGGTATACATCAGCGAACCCGGTGTGGTGAGTTTCTCTCCGGTTTCGAGCCAGGTCTTCAGGCCGGAGAGGATCATCGGCCAGCCGCCGTACAGCTGGTCGTTGGCCCCTTCGCGGAGGTCGCTGTGCGTGACGGTGAGGTGGCACGAATCGCCCACCGGTTCGATTTCCCAGGTGATGGTGGACCAGCCCTCGGCCTTGACGTCTTCGCCCCAGAGCGCGCGCATGGTCTGGACGAGCTTCCGCGGCGGGTCCACTTCCTTGTTTTCTCCTTCGCCCAGCGGTTCGTCGGCCTTGACGTTGCGCATTTCGAAGCGGCCGCCGGGTGTCCAGTCCGAGTCGATGGTGTTCCCGAACTGGTATTTGCTCCGGATCTCGCTGGTGGTGATGGCTTCCCAGAGCCGTTCCGGGGTGGTCTTGATGTAGATTTCGAAGATTTTTTCCATGGGACTTTCCAATCTGGATTTGAGGTCGCTGAGCGCAGCGGCCCATGGTTCGGCGAATTTGCTCACCCAGCGGTCGTGGATGAGCCGGATGGGCACCGGGTTCAGGAAGTGCAGTTTCTGGCGGCCACGACGGCGGGTGACCACCAGTCCGGCTTCCTCCAGCAGCCTGAGGTGCTTGGCGATCCCGAAACGGGACATCTCGAAGCGGGACTGAAGCGCGCCCAGCGATTGCCCGTCCTCGCGGAACAGCTCATCGAGCAGGTCCCTGCGGGTGGGGTCGGAGAGTGCCTTGAAGACGGCGTCCATACAACCCAGAATAGGTGACCATATGGTCACCTATCAAGGGTTGCAGGGTGTTAAATTAGCGGCTTTGAGCGGGCCCTGGAGACCAGCGGACCGCGGGTTCCCGTGTTACCCGGCCGCGGTAAGCCGTGCGTCCAGCAGGCCCGCCGCGACTGCCGGGGCAAGCCCGGGTGCCAGTGGAAGGCGCGGGACCACCAGGCAGTGCCAGAGGTGGTAAATGTCAGCCTTGCCGGACCACACGGTCGAGGTGACATTGCCGTTCTCGTCGAGTTCCTGCTTCCAGGACCCGTGCTCGTAGTCGATGAACCAGTCGCGGGCGTGGTCCCAGATCCGCTCGTACCAGTCCGCATACTTCTGCTCGCCGGTGGCGATGTAGAGGGCTGCCGCGCCCCCGATTGCCTCGGCGGGAACCCAGCGGATGCGGGTGGTGACAACCGGCTTGCCTTCCCAGTCGACGGTGTACACAAATCCGGGGTGACCGTCCGGCTCCCAGGCGTCGCGGATGGCGGCGTCGAACAGGCCCCGCGAGTCCTCCAGCAGCCACGCCGGGACCTCCATGCCGCGGGCTTCGAGCCCGGCGCGGACGTGCAGGAGCAGGCGCGCCCACTCAACCCAGTGGCCGGGGGTTCCGCCGTACGCGCGGAACTGGCTGGCCCGGTCATCGGTGTTGTACTCCGGCATGGGGTTCCACTCCGGGTCGAAGTGCTCGAAAACCCGGTAGTTGTTGTTGCGCGCAAAGTCGTGGATGAGCACCGCGGCGATATGGAGGGCCCGTTCGAGCCAGCGGTTCTCCCCGGTCACATCGGCGACGATGAGGTACGCCTCGACGGAGTGCATGCTCGCGTTCCCGCCCCGGTAGGCTTCGGTTTCCGTGAATTCCCGGTTCCACGAGTCGAAGCACATGCCGGCGTCGTGGTCCCAGAACTTCGTGTCAGCGATTCGCAGCGCCTCGTCGAGCAACTCCCTGGCGCCCGGGCGTTTGGCCGCAACGGCGCTGGCAGCGGCGAGGAGCACGAAGGAGTGCTGGTAGCCGGACTTGGTGTCGTTGACCGGTCCGTTCCCGTCCACCTCGGCATACCAGCCGCCGAACTCATCGTCGTGGAATAATCCGTTGAGCGCAGCGATGCCGTGGTCGACGAGTGTCGCAGCGCCTGGCCGTCCCATCAGGGCAGCGACGGCGAAACTATGGACCATCCGCGCGGTAATCCAGAGGTGGGTCGGCTTGTCGGTGAACACCGCGCCGTTGTTGTCGAGCCAGCCGAATCCGGTGGGCACCTTTGAACCCGCGGCGAAATTGATCAGCCGGTCGGTTTCGGCCTCGAGCCATCGCGCGTGAGCGGCACTGTTCAGCCACGTCATGTTATTTCCTTTCCATGGTGCGGGTGCAGATTGAGAATGATTAGCGGGTGCCGAAGTCGGTATTTGTGTATGCGCCGGCAACACGGGCCGTGCCCCCGCAGCTGCACTGGCCTCCAACCTCAAGCTGGATGGTCACCGGAGCGCCCGCATCAATCGTCAGGGAGACGGTCTCGCCCTTGCTGGTGGACACGCGCAGTAGGTTTTCTTGTGGGGAGACGATAGTCATGGCAGCCCTTTCGTTGATGGTTGAGTGGATGGGTTGGTTCGGCAGCTAGCCGACGGCGTCCAGCACGCCGCGGATGATGGTGGCAGCCGCTCCCAGGTAGGCAAGGACGATCAGCAGGACCTGGGCGGCCCGGGCGGGGACGAACCGGGCCGCGACGTCGCCCAGCACCAGCCCCGCGAGGCAGGCCACGGCGACGGCCACCCACATTCCCCATGGCAGCGCGGGGAAGGTGGCCGGGGCGGTGAGGGCCTTGGAGATCAGCGAGAACACGCCGATGGTGAAAAAGTACGGTTGCATGGTCGCAGCGAAGGATTTGTGCTGCCACCGGGTGGCGATGGAGTACATGCTGACCGCAGGCCCGCCCACCCCGGCCGCCGTGTTCATGAACCCGCTCAGCCCGCCGGCCGCGTACAGGTAGCGGCGGCGCGGAGGCAGCGTGGCGGACTTGAGTCCAAGCAGTACCGTGAGCCCGACGGCGAGGAGCACCCCGATGGAGATCTCCAGCACCGCTGGCGGGATCAGCCGGATCAGGAAGGCTGCCGGGATGATCCCCAGCAGCGCCGACGCCGCCAATGCCGCGTAACGCTTCCAGTCGATGTCCCGCACCACCCTGAAGATGATGGCCCCCGCCGTCACGGCGCCGCAGACGTTCACCAGCACCACCCCCTCCACCGGGCCCAGGAGGAGGACCAGGAAGGGTGCAGCCACCAGTGCGAAGCCCATGCCGGTGATGCGCTGCATCCCTGCTCCGATAACGACGGCGCCCAGCACCAGCCCGGTGGTCAGCATTTACGGCCTCCAGGCCACGTACTGGACCTCCTCGAACTCCTCGAGGCCAAGGCTTGATCCTTCGCGGCCCAGGCCGGACTGCTTGGCGCCGCCCATGGGGGCGAAGGCCACGGAGGGGAGGGGATCGTTGACCCCCACGATGCCGGCTTCCAGGCGTTCGGGGATGTCCCAGGCGCGCTTGGGGTCGCGGCTCCAGACGTACGCGGCGAGGCCCATCTCGGTGGCGTTCGCCTTCCGGATGGCGTCCTCGTCCGAGGTGAAGGTCACGACGCCGGCCGCCGGGCCGAACACTTCTTCGCTCACCAGGGGTGCGTCGTCGGGGACGTCCGTGAGCAGTGTGGGGGCCATGAAGGCGCCGTGCGCCGGAACATCGGTCCGCTGCGTGGCGCGGCGGGCGCCGCGGGCGAGCGCGTCGTCCACAAGGGCCTGCACGGCGGCCACCCGCTCGGCGTCGATCATGGGGCCGAGGTCCGGAACGCCGGAACCGTCGTCGGGAACGCCATGGCCGATGCTCATGGCGTCGAACCGCGCCGCCAGTTTCTGCGAAAATTCCTCGGCGATGCTGTCCTGGACGAGGAAGCGGTTGGCTGCCACGCACGACTGGCCGGTGTTGCGGAGCCGGCCCAGGACAGCGCCGTCGACTGCGGCCTCCAGGTCCGCGTCCTCGAAGACAATGAACGGTGCGTTGCCGCCCAGTTCAAGCAGCGGACGGACCACGCGTTCTGACGAGGAGGCCATGATCTGGCGGCCCACGCCGGTGGAACCTGTGAAGCTGACGGCCCGCACGGCGGGGTGCTGGAGCAGGGCGGCAGTGATTTCGCGCGAGGGTCCGTGGACCAGGTTGACGACGCCGGCGGGGAACCCGGCGTCGTGCAGGACCTCGAACAGGCCGGTGGCGGCGAGCGGCGCCTTCTCAGAGACCCGGCCCACCACCGTGCAGCCTGCGGCCAGCATTGCGGCGAGTTTGCGGGCCTGGATGGACACCGGGAAGTTCCACGGGGTGAGGCTCAGGGCGACGCCGATGGGCTTGCGGAGGCTGAGGTGGCGCCGGCCGTGAAGTTCGGGTGGGCTGACGGTGCCGGTGGAGCGGCGGACTTCCTCGGCGAACCAACGGAAGTACTCCACCGAGAAATCAACTTCCCCCTGGGCCTCCGGGAGCCGTTTGCCGGCTTCCAGCGCGAGGGTGTGGGCCAGTTCGTCGCGGCGTTCGGCGAGGAGGTCCGCTGCGTTGCGGAGCAGGTCTGCCCGGTTGCGGGCCGTGGTCCGGGACCAGGAACCGAAGGCTCCGGCTGCGGCGTCGGCGGCCGCAGTGGCGTCGTCCGCCGTTCCCCATGCCACTTCGCCGATGGTGTTGCCGTTTCCGGGGTCCGTGACGTCCTTGGAACTGCCGGCTGTGTGCCAGGTTCCATTCACCAGGTGTCGGGCTGATTTCAGGTTCACGTGTGTTGCCTTTCGATGGGCTGGTGGAGGTCCAGGGTTCTCATCCCTTGGTGGCGCCAGCGGTGATCCCGGCGACGAAGTACCGCTGCAGGAAGACGTAGGCCACCACCACGGGCAGGGAGGCCAGGATGACGCCGGCGAACAGCAGCGGGTAGTTGGTCTGGAATTCGCCCTGGAAGCTGAGCAGGGCCAGCGGCAGGGTGCGGTTGCCGGGCGACTGGATGAACAGCAGCGGGTAGAGGAGTTCGTTCCAGTGGATCACGAACAGGAAGATCGCCGCTGCAGCCACTGACGGGGCGGACAACGGCAGGGCGATGGATACGTAAGTCTTCCAGGGCCCGCTCCCGTCAATCGAGGATGCTTCGTAGAGTTCCTTGGGCAGCGTCCGCATGAACCCGCCGAGGATGAAGACGGCGATGGGCAGGGTGGACACCACGTTGGCCAGGACCAGGCCGGCCAGGCTGTCCAGCAGGCCAAGCCGGCCAAACAGGACGTACAGCGGCACCATGTTGGCCTGCGCGGGGATGGCCATGCCCAAAACGAGGAAGCCAAAGATGGCCCAGGCCATAAACCCCTTGAGCCGGGAGATCGCGTACCCCGCGAGGCTGGCGAGCAACAGGGTGAGCGGCACGGAGATGGCGGTGACAATAACGCTGTTGGTAAAGGACGAGCCCAGGTCCTGGCCGCCGATCACTTCGGCGTAGTTGGACGGGGAGAGGGACTGCGGCAGGCTGAACGGCCCGGCGAAGAGCTCCTGGGTGGACTTGAAACTGCCGAACCCCACCACAGTCAGCGGAACGATGATGATGACCGCGTAGATTCCAAGAATTGCGCGGCGGCTTAGTGAAGCGAGCATGCTGTCATTCCCCCTTCGGGGTCAGCCGGAGCAACCGGCGCTGGAGCCAGGTGACCAGGGCGATCATCGCCATGAAAATGATCGACTGGGCGGCGGCGTAGCCGAACTCCGAGTTGGCAAAGGTGCTGTAGATGCGGGTCGAGAGGATGTCCAGGGACTGTTTGGGCGGGTTGCCCGCGATGCCCAGGATCAGGTCGAAGGCCTTGAACGACTGGACGGTGGTGTAGGCCACCACGATGGACGTTGCCGGGGCCACAAACGGCCAGGTGATGGACTTGAACTGCTGCCACCTGCCGGCGCCGTCCATTTCCGCGGCCTCGTAGAGTTCGCGGGGGATGGCCTGCAGGCCTGCGATGTAGACCACCATCATCTGTCCTGCGTGGAACCAGACCTGCGTCACGGCCACCCAGTACAGGGCCTGGGAGTTGTTGCCGAGGTAGGAACCCTGAAGGGCTTCCAGGCCCACGCCGCCCAGGACCGCGTTGGCCAGGCCGAAGTTGGGATCGTAGATGAACTTCCAGATGAAGGCCACGGAGACCGAGGACAGGATGGTGGGGAAGAAGAACAGTGCCCGGAGCAGGATGCTTCCCCGCGAGTTCTTCGTCAGGAGCAGGGCCAGCACCAGCGAGAACGCCGTCTGCGCGATGACCACCATCAGGACGAACTTCAGGTTGTTGGTCAGCGCATTGGTGAAGAGTGAGTCCTTGGTGAAGGCGCGGACGAAGTTGTCCAGCCCCACGTAGTTGAACGTTGCGGAGAAGCCGTTCCAGTCCGTGATGGCGTACTGGAACGCCTGCAGGGTGGGCATCACCAGGAAGAACGCGATGATGGCGACGGCGGGCAGCGGGAAGAGGTACAGTGCCGGATTCACCCGGGTGGGGGAGCGGCGGCGCCCCTTCGCGGCGTCGGTTTCGGTACGGCTGTCCGTGGCCTTCCGTTTGGCAGCCATGTTGGTGTGGGTGCTCATAGCCGTTCGTCAACAATCTTCTGGGCGGCTTCGGCGGCCTGCTCGGGGCTGGTGCCCGAGATGACAGCCGTGGCGCTGGCCTCCACCGCGTTGCGGACATCAAGGTTCTGGAACTGGAAGCGGGCGGCCAGCGCCGTTTTCTTGTCCAGCCAGGGGCTCAGGCGCTTCAGGTCCGCGTTGGTGTACTCCACGTTGTTCACGGCCACGTGCTGGGCTGTCTGGTTGGCGTAGTAGCCGGCGTTCTCGGGCTCGGAGAGAAAGTCGATCCACGCAGCGGAGGCGGCCTGGTTCTTGCTTGCCGAGTTGACGCCCAGGATGAACGTGGCGTTGTAGGCGCCTTCGAATTTGCCGCTGCCGTCGGAGGTGTTGGGAAAGACCAGTTCGATGGGGAACTTCGCTCCCAGCCCGCGGACGGCGGCAAGGTGGTACGAACCGGTGGCCAGCATGGCCGCCTTGCCCTGCGAGAACAGGTTCTGCGCCGGCTCCACCGCGGTGCCGGTGGCGTTGGGCTGCAGGTACGGGACAAGTTCCTTGTACTGGCCCAGCATCTTCAGGAACCAGTCGTCGGTGCACTTGAGCTTGCCCTGCTCGATCTGGGCGCACATGTCGTCAACGGGGGCGTTGTTGGCGATCATGCAGTTGAACAGCTGGCCGCCGTTTCCGACGTCGCCGCCCGGCCAGGAGATGGGGATGACCCCGGAGGCTGCCAGCTTCTCGCACATGGCCAGGAAGCCGTCCCAGTCCTTCGGGGCGATCTCGGCGCCGGCCTTGTCGAACAGGTCGGCGTTGGCCATCGGCATGGGGAACACTACCTGGTAGGGCAGCCCCAGCTGGTTCTGGCCTGACTGGCCGGCGGTGAGGAGGCCCGGCTGGTAATTGGCTGCTGCCTTGCTGCCCTTGAGCTCGGCGTAGATTCCCGCCTCGGTGAAGTTCTTGAACTGGGCGCCGCGGAAGGTGGCGAACGCGTCGCCGATGGCTGCACCGCGGACCTTCTGCAGGCCCTGGGCGTTGTAGTCGTTGGAGGTGGAGATGTCCTGGACCACCTCCACGCCGTCGTGCAGTGCCGCGAAGCGCTTGATGAGTTCGTCGAAGACCGCCTTGTCCTCACCGCGCCAGTGGGCGAACGAGACCTTGCCGGTGACGGCGCCGGTGGCGGGTGCGGCCGGGCCGGTGGCACCGCCGGGCGCCGTGGTGCCGCCCGGTCCGGCGCATGCTGCCGCGGTTGCTCCGAAGCCCAGGGCTCCGAGAATCGCGATGGCCTGCCTGCGTGAAATCTGACTCACAATATTCTCCTCGTTGAGTGTTTTGCTGTGCCTTGCTTGTTGCCTACGGAATGGTTCTCACCAGGAAGCGCGTTAGCGCGTCGGAACTGCTATGCACTGGTCCTTTGTGAGGAGACGACGTCGTCCACCACGGCGCAGAGGCGCTGCAGCCGCCGCACGGCGTCGGTGGAGAGGGATTCGACGACGTCGGGGGCGCCGATGCAGGACGCCCAGACGGCGCGTCCGGAGAGGAAGCCGCTGGCACCCTCGAGGCAGGCCCACCGGACGGCGTCGGGGAAAACGTCCTCCGGGACGCCGGAGGACAGGACCACCCACGGGCCGTCAATGGCGTTGGTCAGCTCTGCGCAGGCGGCGCGGACGTCAGCTTCGGGTGCCTGGCCCTTGAAGGGGACCTCGGCCTTGTAGAGGTCCGCGCCGAGGCTGCCCAGTTCCTGCGCGGCGGCGAGGATCCCGGCGTTCCAGTCGAAGTCGTCGCCGGAGAGCGGCTTGCGGGAAACAGGTTCGATGATGCTGATGAGCCCGGCGGACTCACAGATCTCCACGAATTCGCGGACCATTGCAACGCGTCCGTCGGCGGGCTCGTCCGGGCGGTAGAGCACCAGCAGCTTGAGGGCCTTGACGCCCAGTGCGGCGTATTTGTGCGCGTCCACGAGGCGGTCGATGGTCACTTCGCCCACCAGCTCGCCGTGCGCGGATTCAAAGTGGTCGGCGGAGGCAATGAGTCCGCAGCCGGGGTCAACCACACCGTCCTCGATGGCCTGGTCGAGGGCGAATTGCCGGTCGATGAGGACGCCGGAGGCGTAGGGGGTGAGGATTTTGGCGGCCTGGAGCTTGAAGTCCTGGAGGTCGTGGTCCGTGACGGGGGCGTCCTGGTGTTCGGCGATCATGTTGCGCATCGCCTCGCGCTGGTCCACGGCGAGCATCGCGAAGGCGCCGGACGGGCGCTGGAGGGGTGAGAGGTCTGTGCGGGTCATGTGCTGCTTCTTTCAGCTAGGCGGTGTGGTTGGTGGCAAGGACAGGAGTAATGGTCTGGTGCGGGATCTTGGAGCGGCCATCCAGTCCTTCGCAGGAGGCGGAGGCGGTGCGGCCGGCGAAAGCTGCGGCGTCCACCAGCGGGAGGCCGGCGGCAACTGCGGCGAGGAGGGCGCCGTGGTAGACGTCGCCGGCGCCGAGCGTGGACAGGATGGTGGCCGGCGCGGCCGGAACATGGACCGCAGGTCCGTTGCCGGTTTTTACCCAGGCGCCCTCGGCGCCGGCCGTCGCGACGACTGCGGAGGCGCCGTCGTCGATGGCTTTCTGGAGCAGTCCCTCAACGGCCAGCTGCTCGCCGTACTCTGCGCGGAGCCGCTCGATGGTGGGCACATAGAGGGCCACGCCGCGCGGGCTGAACGACGGGATGGGATTTCCGGCGTCCACGCTGATGTTCAGGTCGCCGGGGTTCAGTCCGGGAATGTCAGCGACGGCGTTCCAGCCCAGGTGGTCCACATGGACCCAGGCGGCTGAGTCCAGCAGTTCACGGAAGCGGCCCTCCGCAGGGAAGCTGACCGGCGGCACCGGGCGGGTGAAGATGGCCCGGCTTTCGGAGGCCGCGCTCACCACAATCACGCTGGCGCCTGTTTTGACGGCGGGGTCGCGGACCACCGCTGAGGTGTCCACGCCTTCTGCCTGCAGGCCGCTGATGATGCGGTCGCCTTCCTCGTCCGTTCCCAGGACTCCGGCGAATGCTGTGTTTGCGCCGGCCCGGGCTGCGGCAACGGCTGCGGTTGCCGCGGGTCCGCCGCCTGCGGTGGCGAAGTCTGTGGCGACGGTGCGGCTGTCTGCGGCAGGGGAATCCTGGACGAGTGCAATGGAGTCAAGAGTTGCGCAGCCTATGAAGAGCAGGGTTCCTGATGAGGGTTGGTACACGTTCCACCTCGTTGTAGTCACGGCTTGTACTGAAGAAATATACACACGCTATGTTGGAATAACAACACTTTCGGTATAGTTCTGTTTGGGATGCAACGCCGCGGTCCCACACTCAACGTAGAGAAACGGAGCAGCAAATGTCATTGCCTTCTGCGGAATCGGTCCGGACCATTCGTTACGGACTCATCGGTGCCGGCCACATGGCCCGCGAACATGTCCGGAACCTCGCCCTGATCCCGGGAAGCCACATCACCGCCGTATCCGATCCCCAGCCGTCGTCGCTGGCGGAAACCGTCGCGGAAATCGGCTACGAGGTACAGACCTTCTCCCGCCACCAGGACCTGCTCACATCCGGCCTGGTGGATGCGCTGGTCATCGCCAGCCCCAACGACACGCATCTGGCCATCCTCAAGGACATCTTTGCCAGCGGCACCAACCTGCCCGTGCTGGTGGAGAAGCCGGTGTGCACCTCGGCGGAGCAGGCCGACGAACTTGAATCGCTGGCCGCCGGCTACACCGCGCCTGTGTGGGTGGCCATGGAATACCGCTACATGCCGCCGGTGCAGGAAATCATCCAGGCAGCCCACGGCGGCAAACTGGGCAACGTCTACATGCTGTCCATCGTGGAACACCGGTTCCCGTTCCTGCACAAGGTGGACGCCTGGAACCGCTTTGCCGAGCGGACCGGCGGAACACTGGTGGAGAAGTGCTGCCACTTCTTTGACCTGATGCGGCTGATCCTGCAGGACGAGCCGGTCCGTGTCTACGCAAGCGGCGGCCACGACGTCAACCACATGGACGAGGTCTATGACGGCAGGGTCTCGGACATGATCGACAACGCCTACGTAATCGTGGACTTCAAGGGCGGCCGCCGGGCCATGCTGGAACTGTCCATGTTCGCCGAAGGCTCCAAGTTCCAGGAGCGCATCTCCATCGTGGGCGATGCCGCCAAGATCGAAACCCTCATTCCGGTGGCGGCCAACCACTGGATCGAGGGCGACGAAGCCGAGGCCACGGTGGAGTTCAGCCCGCGGTCGCCGCTGGGTCCGGAGCTGCACGAGGTTCCGGTTGATGAAGCCGTGCTCGCGGCGGGTGCCCACCACGGGTCCACGTACTACGAGCACCTTGGCTACCGGAAGGCCATCCTGGGCGAGGGCCCCGTGGAAGTCACCGTGGCCGACGGCCTCCAGTCCGTCCGCATGGGCCTTGCGGCCGAGCGTTCCATCATCGAAGGACGCCCCGTGGAACTGCTGAATGCGGGCGCAGGGGCCAGTCGTTAAGTAGATTTGTGTTGGAATTGCAACACGCTGCCAGGCATCCGGCTAAGGGAAGCAGGAGAAGGGGATATGAGCAGCTCACATGAAGAGGCGCCGCTGACGCCCCGCCAACGGACCATCCTGGACCAGCTCGAGCGGCGGGGGTTCATCTCCACGATGGACCTCGCCGAAACGTTCGCGGTTTCGGACATGACGGTCCGGCGGGACACCCGCGTGCTGTCCCAAAAGGGGCTGGTGCGGGTGGTGCACGGCGGAGTCAGCGCGGTCAACGCCAGCGGGCAGAACGCGGACTTCGCGGCCAGGGTCCGGGAGGACTCCGACGCGAAGCAGCGGGTGGCACAGGCCTGTGTGTCGATGATCAGCGAGCGGGACGCCATCATCCTGGACGCCGGTACCACCACGTACCAGATCGCCCAGGAGCTGCCGGCGTCGTTTGCGGGCACCATCATCACGCACTCGGCCCCTGCCATCCAGCGTTGCCTGCAGCTGACCTCGGCCCGGACCATCTGCCTCGGCGGTGAGCTGCTCCTGGACAGCCAGGCCTTCAATGGGCCCATGACGGTCACCGCCGCGGCGGGCCTCCGCGCGAAGACGGCGTTCATCGGGGTCAGCGGCATCCATGACGAGGCGTTCTACATCGAACGGGATGTGGAACGCGCCACCAAGATTGCGCTGATGAACGCCGCGGAACAGGTGGTGGTGGTGGCCACGCACCAGAAAATGCTGCGGTACGCACTGGCCCGGCTCGCGGCGTTTGACTCGGCCGACGTCCTGGTCACGGATGCTCCGCCGCCGCGGGAGATCGAGGCCGCGCTCCGGGCCGCCAACGTCAAACTGGTGGTGGCACGGTGACGGCCCGCCTCCGGGTGAGCCTGCCGGACCAGAGGCTGATGGATGCCGTGGGGCCGTCCGCCGGCGTCGACTTTGTGCTGTGGGACCTGGCCGGGCCGGCGCCGTCGGAACGCTTCGACCTGCTGGTGCCGCCCTACATGGGCAAGCCGGGCGCGCTGGCCGCACTGGACGGTGTTGAGGTGGGGCTCGTGCAGAGCCAGTCCATTGGGTACGACGGCGTAGCGGCCGTTTTGCCCGCGGGTTGCCTTTTCGCCAACGCGGCAGGGGTCCATGAGACGTCCACGGCCGAACTCGCCCTGGGAATGATGATTGCCAGCCAGCGCGGGATTCCGGACTTTGTGCGGAACCAGGCGACGGGGACCTGGGACAACAGCCAGCGTCCCAGCCTGGCGGACCGCCGTATCCTGTTGGTGGGTTATGGGGGAGTGGGCAAGGCCATCGAGGCCAGGCTCCTGCCGTTCGAAACCCACGTGACGCGGATGGCCAGCCGTGAACGCGACGATGAGCGGGGCCGCATCCACGGGATCGATTCGCTGTACGGGCAGCTGCCGCTGCATGACATCGTGGTGGTCAGTGTGCCACTGTCCGAGGCCACCCAGCAGTTGGTGGACGGGCGCTTTCTTGCGGCCATGCCGGACGGGGCGCTCCTGGTGAACGTGGCGCGCGGCCCGGTGGCGGACACTGAGGCACTGCTTCGTGAGACGTCATCGGGGAGGCTGCGGGCCGCGCTGGACGTGACCGACCCCGAGCCGTTGCCGGCGGACCATCCGCTGTGGACGGTTCCCGGAGTGCTGATCACACCCCACGTGGGCGGGGCGAGCTCGGCCATGCTGCCGCGGATGGCCAGGCTGGTCCGCAAGCAGATCTCCCTTCTGCTTGCGGGCCAGGAGCCGGTGAACGTGGTCCTCCCCTAACTGCAACGCGGGGTCACTTCCTGCCCAATAATGGAGGGTCTCTGGGCCTAAAGTGACCCCGCGTTGCAGTTGCCGGTTAGCGCCGGATCTGTTCCAGGACCGCGTCCCGTACCTGCTGCATGGTGGCCGCGTCCGAGGCTTCGACGTTGAGCCGCAGCAGCTCTTCCGTGTTGGAGGGCCGCAGGTTGAACCACCAGTTTCCGGCCTCATCGATCACGCTGAGCCCGTCGAGTTCGTCAATGACACCAGCGTTTTCATAGTTGGCTTTGACCTGCGCAACCGTGGCCGCCACCCCCTCCACGGAGGAGTTGATCTCACCGCTGGCGGTGTACGGCTCGAATTCGCGGGCCAGCTCCGACAACGGACCCTGTTGTTCGCCCAGGGCCGCCAGGACGTGCATGGCCGCCAGCATGCCCGTGTCCGCATTGTAGAAGTCGCGGAAGTAGTAGTGCGCGGAGTGCTCGCCGCCGAACACGGCCCCTTCCTCTGCCATCCTTGCCTTGATGAAGGAGTGCCCCACGCGGGTCCGTACGGGCCGCCCGCCGGCTTCGGCAACAATCTCCGGCACCGTGCGGGAGGTGATCAGGTTATGGATGATGACCGGCTCCGCTTCCCCGCCGGCCTGCGCACGCCGGATCTCGCGGACCGCGATCAGCGCGGTGATGGCCGACGGCGTCAGCGGCCGTCCGGTCTCGTCCACCACAAAGCAGCGGTCCGCGTCGCCGTCGAACGCCAGCCCCAGGTCCGCGTTGTGGGCCACGACGGCGGCCTGCAGGTCACGGAGGTTCTCAGGTTCCAGCGGGTTGGCGGGGTGGTTCGGGAATGTGCCGTCGAGTTCGAAGTAGAGCGGAACCACGGTGAGCGGCAGGGCCGGGTGGAACTGGTCGCCCAGGACTGCCGGTACTGTCAGGCCCGCCATGCCGTTGCCCGCATCCACCACCACTTTGAGCGGCCGGATTCCGTCCAGGGACACCAGCGAGCGCAGTTTTTCGGCGTAGCCGGACAGGACGTCCTGCTGTGAGATGGTTCCTTCGACCGCTGCCGCGGGGATCCCGTTGTCGAGGTACTGCTGCGCCAGGTCCCTGATGGCGTCGAGCCCGGTCTCGGAGGAAACCGGCACCGCGCCGGCTTTGGCCATCTTGATCCCGTTGTATTCGGCGGGGTTGTGGCTTGCGGTGAAGATGGCCCCCGCGATGTCCAGGAAGCCGCACGCGTAGTAGAGCTCGTCCGTCGAGATCAGGCCGAGTTCCACGACGGACGCCCCGCGCCGCGCCGCGCCAGTTGCGAACGCGTGGCTGAATTCCGGCGAGGACGGGCGCATGTCGCCGCCGCAGGCGATGGTCTGGCCGGACAGGCCCAGGACGTCGACGAACGCGGCGCCCACGGCTTCGGCGCTTTGGGCCGTGATGGAGATGCCAACGAGGCCCCTCACGTCGTAGGCCTTGAAAGACGGTGACAGGTCCATGGTGCTCCCCGGGGCAGTAGTGGCAATGCAAACAAGTTGTGTTGGAAATTCAACACAACTTTAGCAGGTGGCGGAGTTGGCCGCCGGGCGTGGGTCCGATAGTTTCTATGATTCATCAGAAACAACAAGCGCATCGGCGGTTCCAGGTCGGTTATCGCGCGGCCACCAGGGGCCTCAAGTGTACGTTCGCGCCTCTCCGGGCGTTGTGGAGCCTAGTAATAGTGGGAGTGGGGTTCCTTTTCGAGGGGTGTTGTTATTGCGTAAAGTTTACGATAGTTTCTACGTGTGATGCAGGTCGCATGGTTGGGAACCACGCGGCCAACGTGCCAACCAAAGGACAACGATGACCAGCGAGCCGTACACCAGCACTGCCGAAGACCGCCTGAAAGGCCTGCACCAACGCCTGGGCGGCATTGCCTACGGCGGCGACTACAACCCGGAACAGTGGCCACGCGAGGTCTGGCAGGAGGACGTCCGCCTCATGAAGGAAGCCGGCGTCAACCTGGTCACGCTGGCCGTCTTCTCCTGGAGCCGCCTCGAAACCGCCGACGGCGTCTACGACTTCGGCTGGCTCGATGACGTGATGGACCTGATGCACGCCAACGGCATCGGCGTGGACCTTGCCACCCCGGACGCCGTGCCGCCGGCCTGGCTGATCGCCCAGCACCCGGACATCCTGCCGGTCCTGGCGGACGGCACCACGTTCGGCTTCGGCTCCCGCCAGCACTTCGACGTCTCCCACCCTGCGTACCGCGGGAAGTCCCTGGCCATGGCGGAGAAGATGGGGGAGCGCTACGCCAAGCACCCCGCCCTCTGCATGTGGCACGTGAACAACGAATACGGCCCCGTCTCCTACGGCCCGCACGCAGACCGTGCCTTCCGCGAATGGCTCCAGCAGAAGTACACCGGCCTGGAGGAACTCAACCAGGCCTGGAGCACCGACGTGTGGGGCCAGGTCTACTCGGACTGGGCCCAGGTCAACGCCCCCGCCCAGCCCCGCACCTGGTCCAACCCGTCCCGCCGCCTGGACTATCACCGGTTCACCTCGGACTCCATGCTGGAGCACTACAAGGCCGAACGGGACATCCTGCGCCGGCACACCCCCGACCTGCCGGTGGTCACCAACTTCATGCGCTTCTACAAAAACAACGACTACTGGGCCTGGGCCGCGGAGGAGGACGCCGCCGCCCTGGACATCTACCCGGACCCCCGCGAAGCCGACGCCCACGTCGCCGCGGCCCTCAACTTCGACCTCATGCGCTCGCTGAAGAAGGGCCAGCCGTGGCTGGTCATGGAGCAGGCCACCGCCGCGGTCAGCCAGTGGTCCGTCAACGTCTCCAAGCTCCCCGGCAAAATGCGGCTCGGCTCCTACCAGGCCATCGCCCAGGGCGCGGACTCCATCCTCTTCTTCCAGTGGCGCCAGGCCAAGGGCGGCACCGAGCGCTACCACTCCGGCATGGTCAACCACGCCGGGCCCAACACCCGCGTCTTCCGCGAAGTCTGCCAGCTGGGCCAGGAACTCAAGGGCCTCGGCGGCATCACCGGCACCCGCTCCGCCGCCAAGGTGGCAGTGGTCTTCGACTGGGACTGCTGGTGGGCCCTGGAGCTGGGCAACTCGCCGCGCTCGGACCTGAACTACCCCCAGGAAGTCCTCCGCCTCTACCGGCCCTTCTTCGACGCGAACATCCCGGTGGACTTCGTGGACACCAAGTCCGACCTCGGCCAGTACAGCCTGGTGGTCCTGCCGGCGTCGTACCTGCTCACCGACGAGTCAGCGCAGCGGTTCGAGGACTACGTGTCCGACGGCGGGAGGCTGGTGGCCAGCTACCTCTCCGGCATCGTGGACCCGGACAACACCATCCGCCTGGGCGGCTACCCCGGGGCGCTCCGGAACGTGCTGGGCGCGTGGAGCGAGGAACTGCACCCGCTCGCCGGGGAGGGGGAAGTCAAGCTTTCAACGGCCGACGGCGGCACGGCCTCAGCCAGTTACTGGACTGAGCACCTGCACACCGAAACAGCTGACGTCCTCGCCAGCTACGCGTCCGGCCGGCTCGCCGGCTCACCCGCCGTCACCCGCAACACGTTCGGCAAGGGCTCCGCCGTCTACCTGTCCGCCCGCGTGGACAGCACCTTCCTGGAGGAGCTGCTCGCCGCCGAACGCGGGGCTGCGGGGATCCGTCCGGAACTGGACGCACCGCCGGGAGTCCAGGTCCGCCGTCGTACCGGCAACGGACGCAGCTACCTGCTGGTCCTGAACCACAACGACGCCCCCGTCAGCGTGGACGTGCAGGCCGGCGGCACCGACCGGCTCACCGGCACGCAGCTCCGGGGAACCGTGGAGCTCGACGCCAACGGCGTGCTCGTCGTGGAAGAAGACGTCCAGGAAACCATCCCCGCAGAAACCGTCCGGTAGGAGGAAACACCATGGCCATGCGACTGGAAGTACCTCCCGAGGCGGTCACCGCGGACCCGCCCGGCAGCAAGGACAAGCCACGGAACAAGCCCAACGGCTGGAAACTCGCCCTGAAGCGGGACTGGCGCCTGTACACCCTGGTGGCGCTGCCGCTGCTGTACTTCGCGGTGTTCCGCTACCTGCCGATGGCCGGGAACGTGATCGCGTTCCGGCAGTTCCAGCCCGGCGGCAGCATCTTCGGCGAGAAATGGGTGGGCCTGAAATACGTCACCCTGTTCATCAACGACCCCAGCTTCTGGCAGGCGTTCCAGAACACCATCGTCCTGGGCGTGCTGACGCTGCTGTTCTGCTTCCCGATGCCCATCATCTTCGCGCTGATGCTGAACGAACTGCGCTCGCAGAAGTTCAAGAAGTTCGTCCAGGCCGTGGCCTACCTGCCGCACTTTATGTCCGTGGTGATCATCGCCGGCATGATCCTGCAGAACTTCTCCATGACCGGCACCGTGAACCAGATCGCGGAATCCCTGTTCGGAACCACGGTCAACTTCACCCAGGACGCGTCCTGGTTCCGGCCCATGTACATCAGCTCCGAGGTGTGGCAGACCATGGGCTGGGGCGCCATCCTCTACCTGGCCGCGCTGACCCGGGTGGATGAGTCGCTCTACGAGGCGGCCCGGATCGACGGCGCCAACCGCTGGCAGCAGACCTGGCACGTGACGCTGCCGGCCATCCGGCCCACCATCATCACGCTCCTGATCCTGAACATCGGCACGTTTATGGCCGTGGGCTTCGAGAAGATCCTGCTGATCTACAACCCGCTGAACTACGAAACCTCCGATGTCATCTCCACCTACCTGTACCGGGTGGGCCTGGAGTCGTCCAACTTCAGCTACGCGGCCGCGATCGGGATGTTCGAATCCGTCATCGGCCTCACGCTGATCCTCTCCGCGAACGCCATCTCCAAGCGCCTCGCCGGAACGAGCCTGTGGTGAAAGGGACTGCAATGACTGGAACACTCCAGAAAAGGCCGGCTTCGAAAGCGGCCAGGCAAGAAACCGGCGTCCTGGTCAAGGACATGAAGGTCTCCCGCGGCATGAGGGCGTTCCGGGTGTTCAACCTGGCGTTCCTGCTGGTGGTGGTGTTCCTGACGGTGTACCCGTTCCTGAACATCGTGGCGCAGTCCTTCTCCAGCGAGGGCTTCATCAACGCCGGGCAGGTGAACCTGTTCCCGCTGGGCTTCAACGTGGAGACCTACAAGCTGATCCTGGCCGACTCCACGTTCTGGAACAACTACGGCAACACAGTCCTCTACACAGTGGTGGCCACGGCCATCTCCATGGTCCTGACCACGTCGTTCGCGTACGCCATTGCCAAGAAGGACCTCAAAGGCCGCAGCGTGTTCATCGGCATCGCGGTGTTCACCATGTTCTTCAACGGCGGCCTGATCCCCAACTACGTGCTCATCAGCTCGCTGGGCATGCGCGACTCCATCTGGGCCGTGGTCCTGCCCAACGCCATCAGCGTCTTCAACCTGCTGATCATGAAGTCGTTCTTTGAGAACATGCCCCGCGAACTGGAGGAAGCCGCCGCCATTGACGGCCTCACCCAGTACGGTGTGCTGTTCAAGGTGGTGCTGCCACTGAGCAAGGCCATCGTGGCCACCATGGTGCTGTTCTACGCCGTGGCCAACTGGAACTCGTGGTTCCAGGCCTTCCTCTACCTGGACCGGCCGGAACTGTTCCCGGTCACCATCTATCTGCGCAACATGATCGCCGGGGTGACCACCGCGGGCTCCGCCGGCGGCACCGCGGAAAACGTGGGCCAGATCGCCGCCAACATCCAATCGGTGACCATCGTCCTGACCGTCATCCCCATCCTGTGCATCTACCCGTTCGTCCAGAAGTACTTCTTTTCGGGCGTCATGCTCGGCTCCGTCAAGGAATAACCCCTATGAAAGGAAAGCCCATGATCCGCAGACGAGATTTCCTCGGCCTGTCAGCGCTGGCAGCCTTCGGCCTGGTGGTCGCCGGCTGTGATTCAGATTCCGGCAGCAAAATTGACACCTCCAAGGCCCGCACCGGCGCCATGGACAGCTTTGGGGTGGGGGACACGTTCAAGGCGACGGCGCCGCTGACGTTCAGCTTCCTCTTCAGCGACCAGCCCACGTACCCGTACAAGAGGGACTGGCTGCTGTTCACCAAGATGGCGGCCGAGAACAACGTCACCCTCGAAACCACTGTGGTTCCCGGCAGCGACTACGAACAGAAGCGCAGCCTGCTCATCAGCTCCGGAAACGCCCCGGAGATCATCGCCAAGACCTACCCGGGCCAGGAGTCGGCCTACGTGTCGTCCGGGGCCGTGCTGCCGGTCAGCGACTACGTGGACCTGATGCCGCACTTCCAGGACAAGGTCAAGAAGTGGAAGCTGGAGCCGGAGATCGCCGGGCTCACCCAGGAGGACGGCAAGTACTACGTCCTGCCGGGCCTGCACGAGGAGCTGTGGCCGGACTACTCGCTGGCGTTCCGCAAGGACATCCTGGCGAAGGAGGGCATTGCCGAGCCCAAGACCTGGGACGAGTTCCGCGACGTGCTGCGGTCGCTCAAAAAGGCGCATCCCGACGTCGTGCCGTTCTCCGACCGCTTCAACGGCAACAGCGTGCTGAACATCGCCGGCAACGCGTTCGGCACCGTGGCCGGCTGGGGCCTGGTGGACGGCCTGAACTTCGACGAGTCAAAGAAGGAGTTCGAGTTCGGCGCGGGCACCGCGAAGTTCAAGGAGCTGCTGGAGTACTTCAACTCGCTGGTGTCCGAGGGCCTGATGGACCCGGAGAGCTTCACCCAGACGGACGATTCGGCCATCCAGAAGTTCGTCTCCGGAAAGTCGTTTGTGATCAGCGCGAACTCGCAGAACATCATCACCTATCGCACGTCCATGGAGCAGTCCCTGGGCAAGGGCAACTTCGCGGTGGGCAAGATTACGGTGCCCGGCGGCCCGGCCGGCGAGATCATCGGCGGCTCGCGGCTGGAAAACGGCATCATGCTGAACTCGTCCGTGAAGGACAAGGACAGCTTCGTGGCGCTGATCCAGTTCATCGACTGGGTGTTCTACAGCGACGCCGGGCAGGAGTTCTCCAAGTGGGGCGTGGAGGGCACCACGTTCACCAAGGAGGGCGGCAAGCGGGTCCTGGCCAAGGACATCAACTTCCAGGGCCTGAACCCGGCGGGCACCAAGGACCTGCGGATGGAGTACGGATTCTCGGGCGGCAACTTCGCCTACGGCGGCACCACCGACCTGCTGAACTCCACGTTCAACGAGGAGGAGCTGGCGTTCCAGAAGGCCATGAAGTCCAAGAAGCCCAAGGCCGTGGCGCCGCCCGTGCCGTTCAGCGACGTGGACCGTGAGCAGGCCACCCTGGTGCTCACCCCGCTGAAGGACCACGTCAAGCAGAACACCCTGAAGTTCATCACCGGCCAGCGGCCCCTGGGCGAGTTCGACGCCTACCTCAAGGAACTCGACGCGAAGGGCCAGTCCAAGTACGTAGAGTTGGCGAACAAGGCTTACAAGGCGTACTCAGATAAGAAGTAGGGCAGTTCGTGGCACAGAAGAAGGCGGAGTACGGCTCCGGACCGCTGTTCAGGGCGGCCGGAGTGGTCTACGGGGTCATGCTGGCCGACGTGCTGCTGGTGCTTGCCAACATCCTGCTGGTGCTGGCGCCCCTGCTCGTTGTATTGACCGCCGGGTCCGCCCTGCTGGCCACGGTCGTTGTCTTGGTTGTGTTTGTGCCGGTGGGTCCGTCCCTGGCGGCCGCGGCGTACGCGTTCAACCGGCTGCTGGCGGGCGAGGACACCGGGGTGTTCCGCGACTTCGTCCGCGGCTACCGGATGAACTTCGGCCAGGCGCTCGCGGTCTGGCTGCCGTACCTCGCGGTGCTGGCCGCCGTCGTGGTCAATCTATTGTTGCTGCCCGGAACGTTCGACGCCGGGAACCCAGCCCAGTCAGCCGCCAGGGTGGGGCTGCTGGGGCTGGGGCTCCTGGTGGCGACCGCGGGCGTGACTGCGATGCTGCTGCTGTCCCGGTTCACGTTCCGGACCCGGGACCTCTACCGTCTCTCGCTGTACTGCCTCGGGGCGCAGAAACGGGTCTCGCTGGGCAACGCCGGGATCCTGTTCATCACCGCGTTCCTGCTTACGGCCACCACCGCGGGCCTGCTGATCGTCATCGCAGGTCCGTTGATGTACCTGATCTGCCTGAACTCGCGGCCGCTGCTGAAGTTCATTGAGGCGAAGTTCACGGTGCAGGATTCAGCAGCGCCCGAGCCTTCGGGAACCTAGAGTCCGTTGCGGACCACGGCTCCCTGGGCCACCACTACGCTGACCCTTTCCAAGGCCGCGGCGTCGGCCAGCGGATCGGCATCCACGACGATCGCGTCGGCGAACCCGCCGCGCACCAGCCGGCCGCCGTCGTCGCCCAGGCCCAGAAGCCGTGCGGCGTGGACGGTGGCTGACCGCAATGCCTCCAGCGGGGACAGGCCTGCCTCGGCCAGCAGCCGCGCTTCCGTGCCGATGGGGGTGACGTCGGTTCCGAAGGAGTCGGTGCCGGCCACGATCGTTACGCCTGCCTCGTGGGCGGCGCGGACGGCGGCCTGCAGGATGGGCGTGTACTCCTGCCCGCGCGCGGCGAGGATCGGGTTGGCGGACCCGGCCATGGACGTGATCGCGTCCATGGTGGGCGTGAAGTAGGTTCCGCGGCGGGCCATCTCGTTGATGGTGCCCTCGGTGACAAAGACACCGTGCTCGATACTGCGCACTCCGGCCCGGACGGCGCCGTCGATGCCCTCCGCGCTGTAGGCATGGCACAGCACGCCGGCACCGTTCGCTGCCTTGACCACGGCGGAGAGCTGCTCCTGGTTGTAGACCAGTTCGCGCGGATCCTGCTCCGGAAGGCCGGCCCGCGGGTTGGCGCGGGTCTTGATGACCTCGGCTCCACGCGTGAGGTTGATCCGGGTCAGGTAGGCCAGGTCGGCGGGATCCTTGACTCCACCGGCGAGGGTGGCGAGCGGCGCGAGGTCGGGATCGGCCAGCAGCGAATCGCCGAGTTCGGGGGAGATGAACAGGCCAGCGGGGGTCATGCGCGGGGCAACGCCCGGCGCCCAGCCCGGAAGCGCGGCGAGGGCCACGTCCTGGTAGAAGCTGCTCGAGCCGCTGCGGACGCTGGTTGCGCCGCCCTGCAGGATGGCGCGGGCATCGGCGAACGCGTTGGCGTGGACGTGCACGTCGATCAGGCCGGGGAGCACCCAGCGGCCCGTGGCGTTCAGGACTTGGGCACGGCCGGCGACGGCGGCGACGGCCTTGCGCGTGGCGTCGCGGGTTCCGACGGCGGCCACCTTGCCGCCGTCGAGCACCAGTACGCCGTCCTCCACGGCGTCACCCGTCTTGGGGTCCACGATGGTGCCGCCCTCGATGATCAGGGCCGGATGCGCGAGGGGGCTGCCGTGGTAGTTGGGGCCGGAGGGACGTTCTGCTGCGTGGGCTGCGGGGGCGCCGCCGATCTGGGCGGCGATGGTGGCCACGGAGATTCCGGCGAGGGCGGCGGCGCTTGCCAGGATGCCGCGGCGGGGAAGGTTTGCCGGCAGCGCGGGGGCAGAAGTGTGGTCATGAAGGCACATCGTTGGCTCCTTGGGGAAGGCCGCCTGGGGGAGTGAGCGGCTGACAAATATGGTACTTGGTATTCCAAAGTGCGGCCAGCCGTCCGCTTGTGTACAGATACTTGCTGCTGTTTCGGTCTCGCATTCCAGACCGTAAGACATTCCGGTATTCCAAATCTGATTATTGTTCGAGGATCTGTTCACGAAGAATGTCAGCGTGGCCGCAGTGTTGGGCCAGCTCCCGCAGCATGTGCAGGTAGACCCAACGCAGCGGCAGCGGGCCCCGCCGGTTGCCGTGGAGCAGATCCTCGAGCCCCAAGGAGGCGGCAGCGAGCCGGGACGCTTCGCAGGCTTCGCGGTGGGCCTGCTGGACGGAGGCGATGGTGTCGCCATCGTCGAGGATAAATGACTCGTCCGGTGTTGCCGGAATACCGATCTCGCTGCGCGGCCGGCAGGTGATGGCCTCGTCGAACCAGACCTTTTCGACGAACGTCGCATGCTTCACCAGGCCCAGCAGCGTGGTGCGTGAAGGGACCAGCCGCCTGCGGGCCTGCTCCTCGGTCAGCCCAATAAGGCAGTCGTTGAGCGCCGTGCGGTGTTCGTCCAGGAACGCGTCGAACTGGGCGCGCGCTGGGTGGTGGGTGACGTCGACGGGGAAAGCCTGGGGCTGGGAAGTCATGCCCGGAGCCTAGCAAGGGGTGCATACGCAGGCTATGGGTGGCAGAGAGAGCGCCTGCCAGTAGGGTCAACTTATGCACTCCCACGACCAGCCGCTTCCGCGCCGGCCGAAGCGCGTCCTGGTGGCCGGGGTGTCTGGTGCCGGCAAAACGACACTGGCTCGGCGGATCGCGGAGATCACCGGCGGCCCTCACCTGGAGATTGACGCCATCTTCCATGGCCCGGGCTGGTCGCCGCGGGCGGAGTTCCTCGCCGATCTGCGCTCGTTCATCAGCGCCGACGCCTGGACCACGGAGTGGCAGTACGATGCCGCGCGGCCCTTGCTGGCGGAGCGTGCTGACCTCCTCGTCTGGCTCGACTTTCCCTTCTTGCGCGTGACCCTGCCGCGCGTCGTGAACCGGACCGTCCGCCGTCGTTTGCGCCGCGAGGAGCTGTGGAACGGCAACCTGGAGGCGCCGCTGCGGACGTTCTTCACCGACCGTGACCACATTGTCCGCTGGGCCATCCGGACGCGGCGGAAGTACACCGGGCTGATGCCGCACGTCGTCAACGAATACCCGCACATCGTCGTCGTCCGGCTGCGTTCGCAGCGTGAGGTGGAGAAGTGGCTCCGCCGGTCCCTGGTTCCCGCGGTCACGGTCACCGCCTGACCGGCGCTGCGGCAGAATGGGTGCGTGACCTCGCCTAACGCCACCGTGAACCGCAAGCCCAAAAGTGTCTGGAGAGTGCTGGCGAATATCGCGATTGCGGTGGTGCTGTTCGCCCTTGGCCCGCTGATGATCGGTATTGGTACTCACCTGAGCAACGCAGACGCGGAGCTGGTGCGGACCGGTGCACGCGCGACGGGAACGATCGTCGATTTCAATGATGTGCAGCAAGCGTCCAAACGCGACATCGACGTGGAGTTTCAGTCCGCCGACGGACGCTTCCACTCGATCGAGGTCCCGGTGGATCATGAGCAGCATCCTGTGGTCGGCGCGGAGGTCACGGTGGCGTACCGGGAATCCGACCCGGAAGGTGCGACGGTGCTCGGATTTGAGGGCGACGGCGACTTTCTTACGGGAGCGGGCGGTATCGTGACTTTCATCGTTTGGGGAATTCCAATCATCTTTGCCGTCAAGAAGCTGGTGCGCGGAACGAAACGCCGAAAGAAGCCCACCGGCTAGCCGCCTGAAGAGTGAGGGGTCACCATGGCTGAATCTCCTGATGCTGTCCTTCATGACGGGTCGACTATCCCCGTCACCATCCACGGCGAAGGGCCGGCCCTGCTTCTGCCCGTCCGCCTGGAGCCGTATGCGCCGGCCGACGCCGAGACCATGCGGAAGTGGGGCGGGGACCCTGATCTGGGGCCCGCTTTGGCCCGTGGACTGTCCGGTTCCAACCGGGTCATCACGGCTGACTATGAAGGCCACCGGATGGCACACCCCGCCGCGGAGACCCTCACTCCGGACAACCTCGCCGCTGACCTGCTCGCCATCGCGGACGCCGCCGGAGCCGACGTCTTCGGGTACTACGGCTACTCCTGGCTCGCGCTCAGCGGACTCCAGCTTGCCCTTCGTACCGACCGGCTCCGGGTACTGGCCATGGGCGGCTTTCCGCCCCTTGACGGGCCGTACCGGAGCATGCTGGCGGTTACCCGCGCCGCGCATGCGATCTCCGGCCAGGAGCCGGACCCGGCCTGGGTCCCGGTCGACGACGCCGAGCCGGGCGACTGGGATTCCGCCGCCGTCCAGACCACCGAAGCTCAAACACGCCAGTTCGTCACCCTCTACGAAGCGCTCCAGGACTTCGACGACTCGGCCGCCGCCGTGCCGCGTGGCCTGCCGCGGCTCGCATTCGCCGGGGCAGACGACCAGATCGACTACAGCCCGCAATGGGGAGGAGTGCAGGTGCGGGTCGGTGAGCCGCTGTCCAAGCACCAGGAGGAACTCATCGCCGCAGGCTGGGATGTGCAGGTCCTTCCCAAGCTCGACCACCTCGGCGCCATGAACAGTTCCGTGGTCCTGCCCATCCTGACCGGCTGGCTCCGCAAGGCCGGCTGGGTCAAGCAACCTGCTGGTTAGGCTGGGGCCATGGATTTCCAGCTCCGCCAGGCCACTTCCGACGACGCCGAGGCCGTGGTGCGCATGCACACCCTGGCGCACGAGGAGTGCTACCCGCACCTGCTGTCCCCGGAGTTCTTCCGTGCCCGCCGGGCCAGTATCCCCGAACGCGTGGAACGGCGCCGGCCCCACCTGGACGTGCCTGACCCTCGGATCATCGCCCTGGACGCCGGCGGCGAGGTGGTGGGATTGGCCGACGCCGGTCCGGGCCGTGACGAGGACGGTCCCGAAGAGCTGGAGCTGTATTCGATTTACACGCTGAGGCGGACCTACGGCTCCGGGGTGGGCTCAGCCCTGCTGCGTGCCGCGATCGGGGAGTCCCCGGCCTACCTCTGGGTGGTTGAGGACAATCCCCGGGCGCTGGCCTTCTACGTCAAGCACGGCTTCCGGCCCGACGGCGGACGCGGGCAGCTTCCGCCCGAGTGGGAAAGCCTGCCGGAATTCAGGATGGTCCGGTCATCTTAAGGCTCCGGACAGGAGCTATCCGGCTACTGGAGGGAGCGCCGGTTGCGGGCCTGGCGGACCAGCCTCAGGAAGGCAAAGATAAACGCGGCCTCGATCAGGGCCATCAGTCCGAGCATCAGCCACTGGCTTTCGCTGATGAAGTAGATGACTCCCAGCGCAACCAGTACAGTTCCGAGGACCAGCGCGTACACGGCGAAACCAAGGGCCACCCGGGCGCTGCGCACGCCCGTGCGGAAGCCAAAGCCCACAGGTTCTCCGCCGGGGTATCCCTCCACGCGGTCGCGGCCGGCGGGCTTGAGCCGGTCGAACTCATCCCACAGTTCGTGGTCCTGGTCCGTCATAAGTCCATTATCCCGCGCGGCACCCCGGCTAGCTGAACTCGGAAAGCGGCCGCCCGCCGTCGTCCGCGCCCAGAGAGGCGGGATCCTCCGGCTCCCAGCGGAGCAGGTCGCCGGGCTGGCATTCCAGCACCTCGCACAATGCCTGGAGCGTAGTGAAGCGCACCGCCTTAGCCCGGCCGTTCTTGAGGACCGCGAGGTTGGCGGGTGTGATCCCCACCCGTTCGGCGAGGGTGCCGACGGGCATCTTCCGCTTGGCCAGCATCACATCGATATCGACGACGATGGGCATCAGATCACCTCGTCAAGTTCGCTGCGCAGGTCCTTCGCCTCGGCGTCGCGGGCCACGGCTTGGGCCAGCAGCGTGCGCATCACCAGGACCACCAGGGCAACGCCGGCGATCATGAGGGACGCTCCGCAGATCAGAAGCACAACTCCGGGCGCCGTTTCGCCGGGCGCCAGGATAACTGCGATCCCGAACATCAGCAGCGATGCAAAGCCGATCGCGCCGACGATGATGTCCACGTACCGAAAGGCTCCGTGGGAGAAGACCGTACCGCGGCGCACCATCGTGAGCAGGCGCCACACGCACACGGCAGTGGCCTGGGCGCACACGATTCCGAGGACGATGATGGCCAGCAGGGCAATCCGCGGGCCGTCGGGCGCGCCCGCCTCAACGAGGTCGGCGGAGACGAGCGGGACCATCCGCACCTGCACAAACAGCGAGCCGGCAAGCACCATCGCAATCACAATGCGCAGCGCGAGGATGGTGAGCTTTCCCATGAGGTCTCCTTGGGTGTCGATTATCAGTCAAATAGTATCGATAATCGACATGTACGGCAATACCGAAGGCCTGGCGGTGTAGGGGGCGCCCTTCTAGTGGACGCTTTCCTACCTTTCGAGCCTGATTTCCTCGGGGTGGAGTGCCGCGAGACTTCCGAGCAGGCGGAGAGCGTGGTCAGTGGAGGATCCCGGTTCGGCTGTGAAGCCAACGAATTGGAGCCCCGGATCGGTCATGAGCTGCATGGCTTCGTAACTGAGATCGAGGTCGCCCACGTCCGGGTGGTGGAAGAGTTTCTTGCCTGCAAGGTGTATCCGCACGTCGTGGGCTTCCCAAAGGGCCGCGAACTCGCTGCTGCCGTTTGAGAGCTCGTCGATGAGGCTGCGGAGGACACGATCGGAGGGCGCGCGCCCTGATTCGGCGCGGAGCAGAGCGACAATTTGCTCGGCCGAGTCGTTCCATTCGCGGTAGGCAACCATGCCCCGGGGATCGAGGAAGAGGAAACGGGCGAAGTTCACGGGCTCATGAGGCTCCACGAACATCTCAGAGAAGAGCGCACGCCCGAGCGTGTTGGTAGCAACGACGTCCATTCTCCCGTTCTGTACGATCGCTGGAAACGGCATGGCGTCCAGGATCTGCCGGGTGCCGGGACGGATCTGCTGGGTGCGGGAAGCGGGCTTTCGTTGCGGTGTCCTCGTGCCCCGGTTTGCGGCCCGGACCAGGTCGTACAAGTGGGCGTGCTCGGCGTCGTCGAGCTTGAGCGCGCGGCTGATTCCGTCGAGGATGGCGTCCGAGATTCCTGACGCGTTGCCCCGTTCCAGGCGCACGTAGTACTCAACGCTCATTCCCGCGAGCAGGGCCACCTCTTCGCGGCGAAGCCCTGGCACCCGGCGACGGCCTCCGAAGTCGGGCAGTCCGGCCTCTGCAGGGGTCAGCCGCGATCTGCGCGTAATGAGGAACTCGCGGATGTTGGCGGCGGTGGTCATGCTCCAAATCTACGTCAGGCACCAACCCTGAGGGGGTCCCGCTTATTAACCCTATAGAGCGGGTCTGCCTCCGGCTCGCGGGTTCTCCTTTACTGGATCTATCACGTCAATGGATAGGCAATGGGCCGGATCCGCAGAGCAGAAGGACTTCCAATCATGGCAGAAAAGAACGTTTGGTTCATCACCGGAGCAAGCCGCGGGATGGGCATCGACATCGCCCGGTCCGCTCTCGCCGCAGGCCATTCGGTCGTCGCCACCGGCCGCGACGCGTCCCGCGTCGCCTCAGCGGTTGGAGCCCATGAGGACCTGCTCACGCTCGCGCTGGACGTCACCGATCCAGCCGCGGCGGAAGCGGCCGTCAAGGCTGCGGTGGACCGCTTCGGCCGTATCGACGTACTGGTCAACAACGCCGGGAACTTCTACGCCGGCTTCTTTGAGACCCTCAGCCCTGAGCAGGTCCGGGCACAGATGGAGACGAACTTCTTCGGGCCCCTGAGTGTGACCCGCGCCGTCCTCCCTGTGATGCGCGGCCAACGCTCGGGCCAGATCATCACGGTGACTTCGACGGCGGGCTTCGTCGGCGCTTCGTTCTCATCGGCCTACGCCGCGTCGAAGTTCGCCCTCGAAGGCTGGATGGAGTCGCTGAGTCTGGAGGTGGCGCCGTTCGGCATTGAAACGATGGCCGTCCAGCCCGGCTTCTTCCGCACCGAGCTGCTGGTCGAAGGATCATCGACGATCTGGCCGGAAGTGCAGATCGAGGACTACAACGAGGAAACAGCTTCCACCATCGCGTTCTGGAAGACCATGAACGGACAGCAGGGCGGCGACCCGGCAAAACTGGCCGATGCGCTGGTCGCGCTCTCCGACGGCGGCAGCCTGCCCGCACGCTTCATCGCGGGCGCCGACGCCATGGCCGCCATCGAGCAAAAGCAAGCCGCCGTCCAGCAGCAGATCGACACGAACCGCGCGCTCTCCGCGGCACTGTCCCACGACTCCTAAGGAAAAATTTATGTCATTTCTGACCGATCCACTGACCCTCGCCACGGGCTCCGTGCTCGAGAACCGGTTCGCTCTCGCCCCACTGACAAACCAGCAGAGCAACGACGACGGCACAGCGTCCGAGCACGATCTGCACTGGTTTGGGCAACTCGCCGCCGGCGGGTACTCGATGCTCACCACCGCCGCTGCCAACGTGCAGTCCAACGGCAAGTCGTTCGCCGGCCAACTTGGCATCTACGACGACCGCCACATCGCAGGGCTTTCAGCCATGGCAGAAATTGCTCACCGCCACGGAGCACTCGCATCCGTACAGCTGCACCACGGCGGCGCATTCGCCCGCCATGACCTCATCGGATCCGGGGCGCTCGTTGGGCCCTCCGACGACGAGAGCACGGGCGCCCGGGCGCTCACCCTGCCCGAGGTCGAACAGCTCCGCGACGATTTCGTTACAGCAGCCGCGTGCGCCCAACGGGCCGATTTCGACGGCATCGAACTTCACGGTGCCTTCGGCTTCATCCTTTCGGCTTTCCTGTCGCCGGAGACGAACCGCCGGACCGATCATTACGGCGGAAACCCGGACGGACGCTCACGCCTGCTCCGGGAAATCATCGAGGGAATCAGGGCGAGCTGCGGCTCCGGCTTCCACATCGGGCTGAGGCTCGCCCTCAGCGGTCAGGACCCCCACCTGCCCGAACTCCGCGACATGGTCGCCGTCTTCCTTGAACGCGGCCTGGTCGACTACCTCGATCTGGTGGTCCGCAGCCTCGACACCCGGGTAGAGGTAGGCCTCCACACCGGCGAGCTGCTTGTCGATCTCTTCACAGACCTGCCAAGAGGCACAACCCTGGTGGGAGTCTCCGGGGACGTCATGAGCGCCGCGGGCGCCCAACGGGCCCTCGATCACGGCAGTGATTTCGTCTTCGTCGCCAGCGGCGCCGTCGTCCATCACGATTTCCCACAGCGGGCACTGGCGGACCAAGCCTACGAAACCCCCCGCCCGCCGCTCCCGGCTTCATTTTTCCGCGACCAGGGACGAAGCCCGGCGTTCGTCGACTATCTCGAAGAATCTCTGGGCTTCGTTGAAGCCCGCTAGATAACACCGGAACACCTCTTATCGAAAGGGAACACACAATGAAGACCGCACGCCTTGGAGACCTGGAAGTCTCCGCCATCGGACTCGGTGCCATGACCATGGCCGGCACCTACACCAGCGAGGGCACTCTGGATAACGCGGAGTCGATCCGTACGATCCACCGCGCCCTCGATCTCGGAGTCACCCACATCGACACGGCCGAGATCTATGGACCGTTCCTGAGCGAAGAGATCGTGGGCCAGGCGATCAAGGGACGCCGGGAGCAGGTCAAAATCGCCACGAAGTTCGGCCTGGTCTCCCACTTCAACGGCGGCCCCGGCATGATCGACAGCAGCGCCGCGAACGTGAGGGCCGCCGTCGAAGGCTCCCTCAGGCGCCTCGGCACTGACCACATCGACCTGTACTACCAGCACCGCGTCGACCAGAACACACCGATCGATGAGACCGCCGGTGCCGTTGCAGACCTGATCGCCGAGGGCAAAGTGCTGCACTTCGGGCTCTCAGAAGCCTCCCCGGAGACCATCAGGCGGGCACACGCCGTCCAGCCGGTCACGGCACTGCAGACGGAATACTCCCTGTGGACCCGGGACGTGGAAGAGGAGATCCTGCCGCTGCTGCGCGAACTCGGCATCGGCTTCGTCCCATACTCACCGCTCGGTCACGGCCTACTGACCGGTCAGATCCGCTCCGTGGACGACTTCGCCGACGACGACTGGCGCAAAACCAACCCACGCTTCACCAGCGAGAACTTCCACCGGAACCTCGCGATAGTCGACGAGGTGAAGGCAATCGGCGCAGAGGTCGGAGCAACCCCCGCACAGACCGCCCTCGCCTGGCTGCTGACCCAAGGCAAAGACATCGCCCCGATCCCCGGCACACGGCGGGTCTCGCGCGTCGAGGAGAACACCGCGGCCAACAGCATCCAACTCACCGCCGACCAGCTGAACCGGCTGAACACGCTCCAGCCCGCCGCCGGAGAACGCCACGACGAGACCAACATGGCGTCGATCGACCGCTGATCCGAAGAGACAGGTCTCGAGCGGCAACGAGGCCGACGGTGGCGCTTCCGGCCGAGGGGCGGCGGCATGGTGCTGCCGCTGGCCGTCTACCGGATCGTCGGCGTCGGCGTCGCCTTCAGGCCCAACACGGTGGTCACCCTGGGGTGCCTGGTTCCGCTGGTCTCGGTACTGGGTGCGGCCCTCCGCCGGGCCATCGGTGCCGCAAAATCCTGACGATGCCCGTAGGCGCGAACGTACACTTGAGGCCCCAAATTCCTTGGCGCGAACGTGCAGATAATGCCTTCAAAACCGAGTTTTGAGGGCATTATCTGCACGTTCGCGCTCCCAAAAACGTGGGGCTTAAGTGTTCGTTCGCGCCGGGGTGACCGTCACCGGGGTGAGCATCTCGCGTTCGAAACCCACCACGCGCCGCGGACCGTGCAGGATCACCTCGTGCGTGTGGACGTCGGAAGTGCTCGACGTCGACACGTGCAGCTTCACCAGCCCCGGCGCCACCACACGCTTCAGGTCCACCCCTGTGAACGACGTCCGGTCAGCATGCACCGTGAACTCCACCGCTGCGGAGGCCCCCGCGGCGAGCTCCACCCGGGCGTAGCCGATCAGCTCGCGGACCGGCCGCACCACCTCGCCCACCGGATCCTCCAGGTACAGCTGCACCACCTCGGCGCCGTCCACACTTCCTGTGTTGGTTACTGTGCAGCCCACGGTCACCGTGCCGGACGTCGACACCGTGGGCGCGCTGGCCACGTGCTCCGAGAACTCAAAGGACGTATAGGACAGACCGTGCCCGAACGCGAACAGCGGCGACGGGTCCAGCGCGCTCACGCCGGTGGGTCCGGCCAGCCGGCTGTGCAGGTACGTGCCGGGCTGCCCGCCGGAGGTCCGCGGCATGGACACGGGCAGCTTCCCGGAGAAATTGACGACGCCGGTGAGCACGTCCCAGAGCGCCCCGGCACCTTCCTCGCCGGGGAAGAATCCCTGCACGACGGCGTCCGCCCGGTCTGCGAAACCGCCCAGTGCGTAGGGGCGGCCGCTGAGGACCACCACGATGGTGCGGGTGCCGGCAGCCGCTGCCGCCGAGAGAACAGAGTCCAGCATGTCGTGCTGGTCGCCGGGCAGCCGGAGGTCGGCGGCGTCGTTGCCCTCCCCGGAGGTGCCGCGGCCGAACAGTCCTGCGTTGTCGCCCACCACCACCACGCACGTATCCACGGAGGCGGCGATGCCGCACGCCTCGGCAATCTCCTCCGAGGTGATGGCCTCGCACGAGCCGGTGGCCGCGGAAACGACTCCGCCAAAACGTCCGGCCGCAGCCCCGGCCACGGTCGGCACGGAAATGCCCATCGGCACCTCGGGGTGCGAGGCGCCCACGTGCGCGTCGAACGAATAGCAGCCCAGCATCGCGAACGGGTCCTCGGCCAGCGGCCCCACCACACCCAGCGACCGCACGGCCGCAGCGGGCAGCGGCAGTGCCGGGCCGCCGTCGTGCGTCCCGTTTTTCAGCAGCACCAGCGACTGCGCCGCCATGGTCCGGGCCAGCGCCCGGTGTCCGGCGGGGTCCAGGTCGATGCCGGACGCCAAGGCAGGCGGGGCGGGATCGAAACCGGGGGAGAGCAGCCCGGCCTGCTGCTTCTGCGTGAGCACGCGGCGGAGGGCGGTATCCACCAGCGCCTCGTCCACCGCGCCGTCGCGGACCTGCTGCAGCAGCGGGGTGCCGTAGCAGTTTACGGTGGGAAGTTCGACGTCGACTCCCGCCGTCAGTGCCAGCGCTGCGGCGTCGCCGAGGTCGGCCGCCACGCCGTGGGTGACGTTGAGGAAGGCGACGCCGAAGTAGTCGGCAACCACCGTTCCCGCGAAACCCCATTCGTCGCGGAGCAGCCCGGTGAGCAGGGCCTGGTTGGCGGCGGCCGGGACGCCGTCGACGTCCGTGTAGGCGTGCATCACCGACCGGGAGCCGCCGTGCTTGAGGGCCATCTCGAACGGCGGCAGCATGACGTCCGCCAGTTCGCGCGGGCCCATGGAAACGGGGGCGTGGTTGCGGCCGGCGACGGAGGCGGAGTAGCCCACGAAGTGCTTGAGGGTGGCCACGATGCCCGCCTCCTCGAGCCCCCGCACGTAGGCGGACGCCACGGTGCCCACCAGGTACGGGTCCTCGCCGATGGTCTCCTCCACGCGGCCCCAGCGGAGGTCGCGCACCACGTCGAGCACCGGGGCCAGGCCCTGGTGTACGCCCAGCGCCCGCATGTCCGTGCCGATCAGCCCGGCCATTTCGCGGACAAGTTCAGGGTTGAAGCTGGCGCCCCACGCCAGCGGGACGGGGAAGGCGGTGGCTTTCCAGGCGGCCAGTCCGGCGAGGCACTCCTCGTGCACCTGTGCGGGAATCCCGAAGCGGGACGCGGCGATGATCTGTTCCTGCGCGGCGGCCAGCCGGCGGGCGCCGTCCAGCGGTTCCAGCGGGGTGGTGCCGTACATCCGGGTGATCTGGCCCAGGCCGTTGGCGATCACGTCGTCCCACGAGCGGGCGTCGCCGGCCATCTGGTTCTGCAGCGGCGCCACGGAGTCGCCGTCGGTGGACGCGTTCACCCACACGCCCACCAGCTGCGCGAGCTTCTCCTCCAGCGTCATCTCGGCAATGAGGTGTTCGACGGCGTCCGGCCCGGCGGTGCGGGGGAGTGCTTGTTTCTCGGCGGCACCGCTCACGGGCGTCTCCTCACATAGGGAATCAGTTTTTTAGAAACTATCAGAAATTTGTATTTAGTTTCTAGGGCTGAAAACCATTGACTTCGCGGCGTCCTGCTTTCTACGGTTGAAGGCAGGCCAGAAATACAGCCCAAACAAGTTTCGGAAACTAATGATCCAGTCATGAAAGTTTCGGATCTGCTGGCCGCACCAAGAGCAAACCACCGGCACCATCCAGTGAAGAAACTGCAAAGGCGGAGAATTTTCAGATGCGGACGTACAAAGTGGCCATCGTGGGCACCGGCGGGATCGCCGCTGTCCACGCGGACAACCTGGCCCGGACCGGCGGCAGGGCGGAGCTCGTGGCAGCCTGCGATGTGGACCAGCCCCGGCTGGACGCCTTCGGTGACCAACACGGCATCACCGGCCGGTACCTGAGCCTCACCGACCTGCTGGCGGAGGCCAGACCGGACATCGTCCACCTCTGCACCCCGCCCATGATGCACATCGACCAGGCCCTCGAATGCCTGGCCGCCGGCGTCCACGTCCTGTCAGAGAAGCCGCCGGCCCTGTCCCTGGCCGACTTCGACCGGCTGGAAACCGCCCAGACCCAGGGCGGCGCCCAGTTCTCCTGCGTCTTCCAGCACCGCTTCGGCGATGCCTCCGCCGCTGCCCAAAAACTGATCGGCAGCGGGTTCGGCCGGCCGCTGGTGGCCCGGTGCGACACCCTCTGGTACCGGCCGGACAGCTACTGGGACCTGCCGTGGCGCGGTACCTGGACCGCCGAGGGCGGCGGCCCCACCATGGGCCACGGCATCCACCAGTTCGACCTGCTGCTCCACCTCCTCGGCCCATGGCAGGAAGTCACCGCCATCGCCTCCCGGCAGGCCCGCGCCACCTCCACCGAGGACCTGTCCGCCGCGCTGGTCCGCTTCGAAAACGGCGCCGTAGCCACCATCATCAACTCGCTGCTCTCCCCGCGGGAAACCTCGGACCTCCGGATCGACTGCGAGTTCGCCACCGTGGAACTCAGCCACCTGTACGGCTACGCCACGGACAACTGGACCGTCACCGCGGCGCCGGGCCACGAGGACGAGGTCACCGACGCGTGGGAGGCGCAGCCGCTGGAACGGGGGAGCGGACATTCGGCGCAGTTCCTGGCCATGTATGACGCGCTCGACGCCGGCAGGCCGCTCCCAGCAGGCGCGGACTCCGCGCGGCAGACGCTGGAGCTCGCTGCCGCGATCTACACGTCCGCGTTCACCGGTACCGCCGTCCGCCGGGGCGAGATCGTGCCCGGCCACCCGTTCTACGGCGGCATGGACGGCGGCGGCCTGGGGACCCGGGTCCTGGACTCCACCGCTCTCGCTGCCACCGCCTCTGCCGCCACGTCCGCCGCCTGACCCCCTGATTCCCTGATTCCCTTGGAGACTCCCATGACCAGCCTCGCAGCACCCACCACCACCGCCGTCGAAAAGACCACGCTCAGCTATTCCGACGACGGCGCAGCCCTCACCTTTACGGCCGGCGGCCAGCAGATCGCCACCTACACGTACAAGCCAACGGACAGCCAGTACGAAAGCCCGCGCCCCTACTTCCACCCGCTCACTACCCTGGGCGGCGACGAGGTGACCATCTTCCGGCCGTGGGACCACGTCTGGCACAAAGGCCTGTCGCTTGCACTGCCCAACGTGGGCAAGGACAACTTCTGGGGCGGCGCCACCTATACCCGCGCTACCGGCTACGCCAACCTGGACAACAACGGCGCCATGACCCACGGGGCCTTCACCAACATCGATGACGCCGGAACCGGGATCACCGCGGCCGAGGAACTCGTGTGGAGCTCGCAGGACGGGACACCCGTGATCGCCGAGAAGCGCCGCTTCAACGTCCAGCTCCTCGACGGTCCGTCCGTCAAAGAACCGGCCACCACGGCCTGGGTGCTGCTCTTCGAAACGGAGATCTCCAACATCTCGCCGGACGTCATTGAGATCGGCAGCCCCACCACCGAGGGCCGGGACAACGCCGGGTACGGCGGGCTGTTCTGGCGCGGGCCGCGGTCCTTCACCGGAGGCCAGTTCCGTTCCGAGGCCGGGACCGGGCAAGACGAGTTTATGGGCACCCGCTCGGAGTGGATCTCGTTCACGGGCCAGCACGATGACACCTGCCGGTTCTCGTCCGTCACGTTCGTGGAGCACGGCACCAACCCGGGCGCCCCGAACCAGTGGTTTGCCCGCTCGTCCATGTTCGCGTGCCTGGGCGCCGCGCCGTTCTTCAGCGAAGCAGTCCCGCTGCAGGCGGGCCGGCCGCTCACCTACCGCTACGCCGTCGTGATTTCCGACGGCGAGGTGGACGGGCAGTCCGCCGCGGAACTCGCCGGAGCGGCTAAAACCGCGCTGGAGGCCTGGGCCTGACCATGGTTGCCACCACCTTCCCGGGAGCCACCGCCGTGTCGGAGGTCAGCATCTACGACTGGCCCGCGGCGGACGGCGCCGCCGGCGGCACCCCGCACCTGCACACGGCGTCCGCGGAAGGGTACGTGGTGCAGCAGGGGACAGGCCGGCTGGAAACGCTGGATTCGCGCGGTTTCACGTCCACGCCGCTGGAACCGGGGGTGGTGCTGTGGTTCACGCCCGGCACCATCCACCGGGCGGTCAACGATTCGGGTGACCTGCGCGTCCTGGTGCTCATGCAGAACGCCGGGCTGCCGGAGAACGGCGACGCCGTCATGACCTTCCCGCCCGCGTACCTGGCGGATCCCGCGGCGTACAGCCGCGCGGCGGTGCTGGCTCCCAGTGATGCCGACGGCGGTGACCCGGGCGCGGAGTCGGCCGCGCGCCGCCGTCGTGACCTGGCGCTGGAAGGGTACTTTGCCCTGAAGGAGGCCGTGCTGGACTCCGGTCCCGGCGCCCTGGCCGGGTTCCATGCGGCGGCGGCCCGGCTGGTCAGCTCCCGGTCGCCGGACTGGCAGGAAATGCTGGCGGAAGGGGCCGAACGGCAGGCCGCGGCGACACGGCAGCAGTTGCAGTCTCTGGAAACCGCCGAAAGTTTCTATCTGCAGGAAGCGCGGACTACCATGGGGAAACGGAAAACCAGCAGGATTTACGGCATGTGCGGCCGGATCCAGGCGTGGGGACTTTCCGAAAACTCGTAGGGCCGGGGGAGTGCTCCGGCGGGAAAGGTGGGTTCCATGGTCAAGCAGGACACCGGGCGCGCGACGATCAGTGAGATTGCCCGGGAGGCCGGCGTCTCGGTCCCCACCGTTTCCAAAGTGCTGAACGGCCACGCCCATGTGGCGGCGGAAACGCGTGCCCGGGTGGAGGAGATCATCGCCCGGCGCGACTATGCCCGCCGCCCGGCCAAGCGGCGGCAGAAGGCCGGCCTGATCGACCTGGTGTTCCCAGGCCTGGGGTCGGAGTGGGCGCTGGAGATCATCGAGGGCGTGGAGCGCGTGGCGCAGGACGCCGGGTACGGCACGGTGGTGAGCAGCCTGAACATGGACGGCTCGCGGATCCGGCCGTGGCTGGCGAACGTGGCGGAGCGGAAGTCGGACGGGCTGCTGATGGCCGTGTACCAGCTGGACGCCAAACAGATCCAGCGGATCAAGTCGCTCGGGATCCCGGTGGTGCTGATTGATCCGGTGGGCCAGCCCGGTCCGGACCTGATGACCGTTGGGGCGGCCAACTGGGACGGCGCGCACTCGGCCACCGAGCACCTGCTGCAGCTGGGGCACCGGCGGATCGGAATGATCGGCGGCCGCGAGGACCTGCAGTGCAGCAGCGCCCGCGAGGACGGCTACGTTTCGGCGCTGCGGCGTGCAGGGATCCAGGTGGACCCGGCGCTGATGGTCCCGGGCGACTTCTCCATCGAGGCCGGCGAGGCCGGAACCCGGAAGCTGCTCGCGCTGGACGACCGGCCGACGGCGATCTTCACCGGTAACGACGACCAGGCCATGGGCGCCTACCGCGCGGCGCGGACCGCCGGACTGCGGATCCCTGAGGACCTGTCCATCATCGGCTTTGACGACATCCCGGCGGCGGAGTGGATCGAGCCGGGTCTGACCACCATCCGCCAGCCCGTGGTCCAGATGGCCGAGACCGCCATGCGCGCGCTGCTCCGGCACCTGGACGGCGACGAGGAACTGCCGCAGCGGATCGAGCTCGGGACAGAGCTGGTGGTCCGCGGCTCGACGGCGGCGCCGTCTAAGAAGGCAGCCGCGGCGAAGTAGGAGCCCCCGACCGGGACGCTCCCGCCGTAGATGTCCCTTTTCCCCGGACGCTCTCGCACACCGAGCGGGGATTCAAGCCGTGGCGCGGCGCCCGGGAAACGCGGTCCGCACCTGTTGCCGGAAGGTCATCGGGCTGCGCCGGTTGACGGCGATGACCGCGAACAGGCCGGTCAGCAGCACAGTGGCACCGGCCGCCGCCACCGACCAGCGGGCACCGAATTCCGTGCCGATCCACCCCAGCAGCGGCGCCCCCACGGCGGTCCCGCCCTGCAGGATGGCGAGGTACAGGGCAAGGACGCGCCCGCGGAACTGTGGCTCCACGGAGAGCTGGATCGTGGTGTTGCAGCTGTTCAGGAAGGTGATGCACGCCAGGCCGAGCGGGATCAGCACGGCGGCATAGAGCCAGATCGACGGCGTCGCGCTGGCCAGCAGCGAAAAGATACCCACTCCGATGGCCCCGCCCAAGAGGTAACGCAGCCTGGGGCCGGACCTGCGGGCGGCCAGCAGGGCGCCAGCGAGCGTCCCGACGGCCATGACGGAACCAAGAAGCCCGAATTCCCCCGGTCCTGCCCTGAATTCCACGGTGGCCATCAGTGCGTTGGTGATGGCGAAGTTCATGCCGAAGGCCCCGATGACGCTCACCATGACGAGGATGAGCACCAGGTCGGGCCGCTGCCGCACGTAGCCCAGGCCGTCCATCACCGGGTGCTTGCTGCGCGGTGCGGGGGTAGCCAGGGTCAATTCAGAGGTGCGGATCCTGAGCAGCGAGATGATGACGCCGGCGAAGCTGACGGCGTTGAGCAGGAAGACCGGTCCCGTTCCCACCCAGGCGATCAGTACGCCGGCGATCGCGGGGCCGGTGAGCCGGGCGGTGTTGAAGGACGCGGAGTTCAGGGACACAGCATTGGTGATGTGTTCCCGCCCCACGAGTTCGGACACGAAGGCCTGGCGCGTGGGCGCATCAACGGAGCTGGCCAGACCGAGACAGAGCGCGGCCAGGTAGGCATGCCACAGCTGGGCATTGCCCGTTACCACCAGCAGTCCGATGGCAAGCCCGCAGAGACCCATGGCAACCTGGGTCCACAACAGGATCGCGCGCTTGCGGTACCGGTCGGCGAGGACGCCTCCGTAAGGGCCCAGAAGCAGGCTGGGCAGGAACTGCAGCCCGGTGGTGATGCCGACGGCGGTGCCGGAGTGGTCGGTGAGGACTGTCAGCACCAGCCAGTCCTGCGCGATCCGCTGCATCCAGGTGCCCACGTTTGAGACGAGCGCCCCGCCCGCCCAGATCCTGTAGTTGCGGTTCTCAAGTGCCCGGAACATCGCGCTCATCGGGCGCTCATCTCCTGCATGATGCGTGCGGCCCGGCTCAGGACCAGGCGGTCCTCGTCACTGAGCCGGGCGACGCGGTGGGCCAGCCAGGCGGTGCGCTGGCTGCGGGCTTCGGCGAGGACAGTCTCGCCGGCCGGGGTGATCCGTACCTGGATCTGGCGGCCGTCCTCCGGATGCGGGGACCGCGACACGAACCCTTGCTCCGTGAGTGCGTTGACGATCCGGGTCATCGACGGCGCCTGGACGTGCTCGCTTTCCGCCAGTTCGCGGAGGGTCTGGGATCCGGTGCGCAGGTGGGCCAGAACCGTGTACTGGCCCGGCGTGATGACATCGCCGGTTGCCTCGATGCGCAGGCGGCGGGATGTCCGCATTACGGCGGTGCGCAGGTCGATCGCCAGGATGTCCGGCTGGATGCTGTCCGCGGACTCGTGGTCCGTCTCTGTGGTGGTGGTCATTGGGGTTCGGTGTCCTCCCGCAGATGGTTAGCACTGCTAATTAGCTCTGCTAACCATTATGCTCCCGCCTGGTCTCCGGTGACAACAAATGTCCGGCACCTCACAGCGCCCGGCCACACTCGCGCAACCGTAGCCGCCTGGGATGTGCATGTTCGGGGACCGGACTTCATGTAGGCGTGGTGAATATCATGAACAATCCTTCAACGCCGTCGAATGTTCATTATCTTCACCATATGGTGACCATCCTTGATATGGTGAAGATATGGAACAATCGGCCGATACCCCGTTTTTCCGCGCCATGGACGCCAAGTCCTTCGGTACGGCAATCAGGAATGCGCGGCAGGAGCGCGGGCTCACCCAGAGCGCCCTGGCCGAACTGATCAGCGCCAGCAGGCACACCGTCGTCCGGCTGGAACAGGGCGAGAACGTTTCGTTGGATACGGCCATGGCTGCAGTGCGGGCGCTGGAGCGGGACGTCGCACTGATTCCCCGCTTCTCGCGCCTGGACGTGAAGCGGTGATGCGTAATGAGCGCCTGGCTGTTTGGCTGCATGGCCGCCACATCGCCTGGCTCTCAGGGACATCGTTGCGTCCCCGGCTGCAGTACCTTCCTGATGTGGTTGGCGAGTATGGCGCTGGGGCTGCGCTCCTGTCGCTGTCCTTGCCGCTGCAGTCGAAACCGCTGACCGGGCCATCGGTCCTGAATTTCTTCGACGGGCTGTTGCCGGAAGGCCAGGTCCGCGCCCACCTGGCGGATCTGAACAAGGTAGCGACAACGGACATCAAAGCGATGCTGGCCATTGTTGGATCGGACTGTGCCGGCGCGGTGCAGGTACTGGCCGAAGGCGTCGACCCGGCAGGAGCGGGAGAGCTGCTGCCCATGTCCGACGCCGAAGTTGTGGCAGCGGTGGAGTCACTTCCCACCTGGGACCTGCCGGCGGACTTTGCCATCACCACTTCGCTTGGCGGTGTACAGTCCAAGATCCTGCTGTCTCGCGAGGGTGGCCGCTGGTACTGGCCTGCGGGAGGCGCGGCGTCAACGCACATCATCAAGCCGGACCCGTTGGATTCGCCGATCCCGAATTTGCTGGCCGCCGAACACTGGGCGCTGGATCTGGCCCGGGCAGCGGGTCTGCCAGCGGCACTAACCACGATGGACCGGTTCGGCACCCGGGACGCCCTGGTGGTGGACAGGTATGACCGGACCACGGATCACCGGCGCATCCATCAGGAAGACTTCACACAGGTCCTCGGGCTCGCGTCGGCGGCCAAGTACGACCAGTCGACGGCGGTACCGTCGCGCCTCACGCACGTGGCCGCTGTGGCGGCCCCGCACGCCCGCAACGCAATGTCCTTCAAGCTCGACCTGTTGAGGGCCGTGAGTTTCAATGTCCTGATCGGCAACGGTGACGCCCATTCGAAGAACTACTCGGTGCTGATACGCGAAACCGGTGAGGTGACGCTCGCCCCGCTGTACGATGCAGCGCCCACGCTGCTGCTCTATGCACGGAGTTCCAATGCCGGGCACTCCGTGGCGGGCCAGGCAAGGCTGAACTACATCACGCTGGACCATCTTGTCCGCGAGGCGGCCAACTGGGGAGTGGATGCCGGTGCGGCGCGTTCAACGGTCACCGAAGTCCTGACGGCGACGGCCGAGGCACAGGTGCCCGCCGCCGATGAGTTGCAACATCTGCCGTCACTCGTCGTGGACAGGGCATCAGATTTGCTGGCCGGGGGCGTTGCCCGGCGCCACTCCGTGCCGGACTGAGACTTCGGGGCAGGACGGGGCGCGTAACCAGCTTCGCTACTGCCCTTCCTTGAGCTTCCGCCAGCCGCCGGCCCGGTTGTTGGCGATGATCGCCCGGAACATCTCCACCAGCGCGGCCTCGTTGATGGCCTCGCCCTCGTGGATCGAAATCATGCGGCCGGTCTTGTTGCCGTGCCCCCCCGGTGATGATGTTGTGCGGATCCGGGGTGATGCCGCCGTCGTACAGGAAGACGTTGACGTGGTCCTTCGCCGCGAGAAGGGCAATGACGTTGCCCTGCAGGACGAAGTACGGCTGGACGGTCCGCTTGATGGTCTCCTCGACGTCGGGATCGGCGGCGTGGACCAGGTCGCGGACCTTATGGCAGATGTCCTGCTGCCACGCCGGCAGGGGGTCGATGTACTGGTCAATGCGGGGGTCTTTGACGTAATCCACTGCTTCAACTCACCTTCTTGCGGGACAGCGAGCGGGAGATCACTGCCGCGGGCACCAGCAGGAACCACAGGTAGGGCGTGTTGCTGCCGAGGAAAAATGCGGCCGGGATGCTGAGGAGGAAGACCGACGGCGGGATGATCCTTCCGCGGAACACGCGCCAGTGCTCGTGGGCATCCACGCTGTCCTCCGTGAGGCCCTTGCGCCAGGCGTAGGTCCACATTCCGGCGAGGGTCAGGTAGACGCCGGAAATCGTGGCCGCGTACAGCACGCTCGGCCACGGACCCGGATTTCCGCCGTAGTCGCTGAGGACCGACGTGGTGGCCGGCAGCATCACGATGAAAAACAGCAGCAGCATGTTCAGCCAGGCCAGCTGCGGGCTGAACTCTCGGATGCGGAAGAAATCGGTGTGGTGGGACATCCACACGCGGGCGACGATGACGAACGACAACGCAAACGCCACCAGTTCGGGGATTCCGTCGATGAGCTCGGCAGTCAGGCGTTCGGGCGGGATTCCCGCCGGAAGTTTGAGGTCCAGTGCCAGCAGCGTCAGCGCGATGGCAAACACCGCATCGCTGAAGAACACCATGCGTTCAAGCGGGACTGATTTGTCCATGCCCACCCCTCTTCTCCCACCTTGGCCACACTCTAGGCGCTCGGAGGCGTCAACAGAATGGGCAGGAATAGAATGGGCGCCATGGGCACCGTTGATGATTCCCTGGCCGATCTGCCAGAGCCCGAACGCGGCTCCCTGCAGCGCGTGATCGACATAGCCCGGACCCTGCTGCCGGACGCCGAGGAGGGCATGAGCTACGGGATGCCCGCCCTGAAGCTGGACGGAAAGCCGCTCATCGGCGTCGTCGCGGCGGCCAAGCACCTCTCCGTCTTCCCGTTCTCCCCGGCGGTGATCGACGCCGTCGCACACCGGCTGGAGGGATACTCGCTGTCCAAAGGCACCATCCGTTTCACCCCGGACCATCCGCTTCCCGACGACGTGCTGGAGGACATCGTCCGGCTGCGCCGTTCGGAGATCCGGAAGTAGGGCCCGGCGGGTCAGATTGCCCGGTACGTAGCGATCACGACGCCGGTCGTCGTCGTCACGCTGTTGGTGAGCCTAAGCCCTGTCTCCGGGCCGTCCGGGAACAGCCGGCGGCCCGCTCCGAGAATCAGCGGGTGGATGAGGAGCACGTATTCATCGATGAGGTTCCTGCTCCTGAGGGACTGAATCAGTTCGCCGCTGCCCAGGACGGCGATGTCCGGTCCCGGCTGTTCCTTGAGGCGGGCCACGGCGTCTGCCGCGTCGCCCTGGAGCAGTGTGGAGTTCTTCCACGGCAAAGGTTCGGTGAGCGTTGTCGAGGCAACGTATTTCTGGATGTTGTCCAGGACGTCGGTGAAGGGGTTGTCCGTTTGGCGGGGCCAGTAGCCGGCGAAATCCTCGTAGGTGCGGCGCCCCAGCAGCAGGGCGCCTGTCTGGGACATGCCCTCACCCATGACGCGTCCCATGACCTCGTCGTTGTACGGCAAGGCCCAGCCGCCGCGCTCGAAGCCCCCTCGGGTGTCCTCATCGAACCGTCCCGGCGCCTGCATGACGCCGTCCAAGGACACGTTGTTGGTGACGCTGACTTTTCTCATGGCGGATTCCTTAATCGCCCAGCGCTGATGGGTGAGGCCTTCATTATCCCGCGGCTACCTTGCGAACGGGCACCCGTGCAAGCATGGGATTCAGCCCAAAAGCACCGAGAAGGGACCCGATGAAGACCAACGAACTCCTGCTGGACGCCTTCGGCCGGATCCGGGAGACCGTGGAGGCCGTGCTGGAAGGGCTCGACGACGTGTCCCTGCTCCGCCGGCCGGCCGGCACCGGGAACTCGATCGCGTGGCTGATCTGGCACCTGGGCCGGGTGGAGGACGCGCAGGTGGGCTCCGCCGCCGGCGTCGAACAGGTCTGGACCGCGCAGGGCTTTGTGGCCCGCTTCGACCTGCCGCTGCGCGCCCGCGACACCGGCTACGGCCACTCCACTGAGCAGGTGGACGCCGTCAAGGCCAGCCCGGAACTGCTGCTGGAGTACTACGACGCCGTCCACCGGCAGACCGCGGACTTCCTGCGGACCCTCGACGACGGCGATCTGGACCGCATCGTGGACACCCGCTGGGACCCGCCCGTCACCGTCGGGGTGCGGCTGGTCAGCACCATCGCCGACTGCCTCCAGCACGTGGGGCAGGCCGCCTACGCCAAGGGCCTGAGGCCCACAAGCGGCGAGTAAGAAGTCGGCTATTTCCGTTGGCGCAATTCGGTTCCATAATGGCCACATAAGCTTCGGGGATCCTCGCGCTTTGTGATGGCTGGCGCGGCGTTGCAGGGTCCCAGGTGGCCGCCCCGGCATTTGGCGGAACGGGTGGCCACGCGGTGCCGGACAACGACGTTCCGGTGCCGAACCAGGGGAGAGCGGCGCCACCAACGCGAGTTATGCACAAAGGAACCATCATGCTCAAGGATCGAACCATCATGGCAGTCCTCGCTGCGAAGGACATCAACAGGGCGAAGGATTTCTACCGCGACAAGCTGGGTCTGGAACCGTCCGAATCCATGGAGGACGACAGCCTGTTGTACAGCGGCGGCAACGGCACAAGCTTCCTGATTTACCAGACAGAGAATGCCGGGTCGGCCAAGAACACCCAGATGGGCTGGGAAACGGACAACCTGGAAGCCGAGATGGAAGAACTGCGGGGGCGCGGCGTCGTCTTCGAAGACTACGATTTCCCCGGCCTGAAGACGGAGAACGGCGTTGCTGACAATGAATGGGGGAAGTCCGCCTGGTTCCTGGACAGTGAGGGCAACATTCTCAACATCTCCCAACGGAAGTAGCCCGGCCACAAGCCCGCGCGGGCACCGCGCCCGCGCGGGCTTGGCCCTGCAGGGTGAGGAATACACATGGGCGCGATCGAACACTCGGTCTGGATCAACGCCCGGCCTGTGGATGTGTGGCGGACGTACGTTGACCCATCGCGCCTGCCCGAATGGCAGACCGGCTCGCCCGTCATCGCCGAAATTCACGGTTCCGGAGGCCAGCCCGGCTCCACCTACACATCAACCCGGGGCCCGGGAACCGCCCGGACCATCGTGCTGTCCGCGGATCCGCCGCGCAGGATCGTCACCAGGACCGTGGCCTACTTCGGGCTGAAGTTCGACGTCGGTACGCACTTTCTGCCCGAAGCCGACGGCACCCGGCTTCGGCTTCGGGCAGACACGCACTGGCCCCGCGGGCTGGGGCTGGGGGGCAGGCTGGTTGAACTAGCCATCCTTAGCGGCTCAGAGGCACGTAAGGAGCTCGCCAACATCAAGGCACTCGTGGAGCGGGAAGCCGGAGAGAAAGGGACCGGGGAGCCTCCGGTTTAGCCGCGTCCCCGGAGGGCCCTTTAGAGGTGCGCGGTCAGCGCGCCGACGTCCCGCCGTACACTGTCCGGTTCGGCGTCGGCGGGCATGTTCGCCTGGTCCCGGACGCCGTCGAAGGAACCGGCCGGGTCCTTGTCCAGAGTTCCGAAGACTGGCTCCAGGTCATCCTGCGCCGGCCCGTGCTCGGCAACAAGTTCGAACGTCAGGTGGTCGGCGGCGTCCGAGGCGAGGCTGTCCACCAGCACGCGGGCAATCTGGTGCCGGGCAATGACGCCGTCCGCGGGGCTTCCGGCGTGGCGCGTATCGCCCTGCAGCGGGGTGATCTTCAGCTGGTCGCCGTCGTTGTAGTCGAACCAGCCGGGACGGACGATCGTGTAGGCGTTGCCGCTGGCGCGGACAATGCGTTCGCTGCGCCGCTTCCAGTCGTGGGTGCTGCCGCGCCGGGTGACCCCGATGGCTGTCATGAGGGCGATGCGCACGCGGCGGCCGCCGAGCGACTGGAGCACGTTCTTCACTGCTCCGTAGTCGACGGCTTCGGCCGCTTTGGCGTCGCCGTATGAGGAGCCCTGGGTGAAAACGACGGCGTCGATTCCGGCGACTGCGTCGGCGAGGGTTTCGGCCCGGGTCAGGTCGCCCACCACCTTCTGCGCGCCGGGGTCGAGCCGGCCTGCCCGTGATTCGTCGCGCACGAGGGCCCTCGTCTCGTAGCCCTGGCGTACTGCTTCCGCCACGACATGGCGGCCGACACTTCCGGTCGCGCCGACCACGAGTACGGTGCCGGGCTTGCTGGATTTCTCTGTCATGCGTGGCGTTTCTTTCTTATGATCTTTGGTCGAGGGTGGCGGGCGCGGGGAGTTCGCTGGGTGCGGTCGCGGCCCAGCTGGCGAGCAGTTTCAGGCGTTCGTCGCTGGCCGAGCCGGGTTCGGCGGTGTAGGCGAACATCGTCCAGCCGGGGTTGGCCGGCAGTTCCATCGCTTCGTAGCTGAGTTCGAGGCCCCCGACGACGGGATGGTGCATTCGCTTGAGCCCGGTCCGGTGGAACCGGACGTTGTGGGCGGCCCAGCGGGTGCGGAATTCCTCGCTGCGGGTGGCGAGCTCCCCGATCAGGTCCGAGAGGCTGCGGTCATGCGGCTTCCGGCCGGCGTAACCGCGCAGGACGGCGACGACGTCGTTGGCGTTCTGCTCCCAGTCCGGGAAGAACGTGGGTGCTTCGGGATTGAGGAACATAAAACGGGCCGTGTTGGCCGGCTGGACGTGGTCGGCCAGGACCGGGGCGTAGAGGGCGCGGCCCAGCGCGTTGGCGGCGATGAAGTCCATGCGGTCGTTGCGGACCCAGGTGGGGGCGCCCGTGACGGCGTCCAGGAACCGCTGCAGGCTGGGCCGCAGTTCCTGCGCCTTGGCTGCCCGCCTGCGGCGGGCGGGCCCGGGCTGGGCTGCACGGGCTAGGGCAAAAAGATGTGACGTTTCGGCTTCGTCCAGCCGCAGCGCGTGGGCGATGGAGTCGAGCACCTCATCCGAGACGCCGGAGAGGTTGCCGCGCTCGAGCCGGGCGTAGTAATCCACGCTGACGGCGGCCAGCGTGGCCACCTCTTCCCGCCGCAGGCCCGGCACGCGCCGGTTGCCGCCGACGATCAGATTCACCTGGTCGGGGGAGACTTTTGCCCGCCGGGAACGCAGGAACTCGCTCACATCATTTCGACTGTCCATGCTTTCAGGCTACGGCCGGCGACGGAGCCGTGGGAGGGCCTGTCAGTACACCCTTCCCCGCTACAAAGCCGCTGAAGGGTGGTCTGCCAGTACATGGAACAGCAGGCACTGCCGCCGTTTATCCGAGGGTGGTGAGCTTGATATATGAACATCACCACAGCCGTGCCACCCACCCGGGTCCGTCCCGCGGCGGTCTTGGCGATCATCCTTGTCGCCTACTTCATGATCATCCTGGATGCCTCGATCATCTTCACCGGCCTGCCCAGGATCCAGGCGGAGCTGGACCTGTCAACCACCGGGCTCTCCTGGGTGCAGAACGCCTACACGCTGGTGTTCGGCGGCCTGCTGCTGCTCGGCGCCCGCCTCGGGGACATCCTGGGCCGGCGCAGGGTGTTCATCGCCGGCCTCACCGTGTTCGCCATCGCGTCCCTGCTGATCGGGCTCGCCCCCAACGAAGCATGGCTGATCGCCGCCCGGGCTCTCCAGGGCGTCGGCGCGGCCGTCGTCGCGCCCTCCTCGCTGTCCCTGCTGACCGCGACGTTCGCCGCCGGCCGGGAACGGACCCGCGCCGTCGCAGCCTACGGCGCCGTGGCCGGAATCGGAGCCAGCCTCGGGCTGGTGGTCGGCGGCGCTCTGGCCGAATGGGTGTCGTGGCGGGCCGGGTTCTTCGTCAACGTGCCCATCGGCGCCGCCATGATCATCGCCGCGCTCAAAACCATCCCGGAATCCCCGCGCGCCACTGGCCGCTTCGACCTCCCCGGCGCCCTTTGCTCCACCCTGGGCATGGGCGCCCTCGTCTTCGCCATCGTCAACTCCACCGACGCCGGCTGGGCGGCACCGGAAACCGTCACCGCCCTCGCCGCAGCCGCGGTGCTCCTGACCCTGCTGGTGGTCAACGAAGGCAAAGCAAAGCAACCCATCATGCCGCTGCACCTGTTCGCCAGCCGGGAACGGGCCGGCGCCTACGCCGCACGGCTCCTCTTCGCCGGCACCATGATCGGGTTTTTCTTCTTCACCACCCAGTTCCTCCAGGGCGTCTACGGCTTCAACCCGCTGCAGGCCGGTGTGGCCTTCTTCCCCATGACGGTGGTGAACTTCTTCGTCGCACTGGCCGTCCCGCGGCTCACGCACCGATTCGGCAACGCCACGCTGCTGGCCGCCGGGCTCGCCCTGACCCTGGCCGGCATGACCTGGCTCAGCACCATCACCGCCGGCACCCCCTACCTTCCCGGCGTCGCGCTCCCCATGGTGCTGATCGGCGTCGGGCAGGGCCTCGGGTTCGCGCCGCTCACTTCCGCCGGCATCGCAGGAGCCAGCGCCCACGACGCCGGAGCCGCCTCCGGACTGGTCAACACCTCGCACCAGCTCGGCAGCGCCCTCGGCGTCGGCGTCCTGGTGGCGGTCTCGGCCAACGCCGGCTCACTCGCCGGGACCGTCGCCGTCGCCTATACCGGCGGGTCAATCATGCTGGCAGCGGCACTGCTCGTCGCCCTGGTGCTCATCGTTCCCGCCGAACAGGCAGCACGCCGCACCGCCCGAACCATGCCCTGACAGTACCTGTTCAGCGGAACCGTTCTGCGGTTACCTGATCAGTAGGACCCGGAAACTACGAAAGGAATCACCCCATGGCTACCTGGCTCATCACAGGATGCTCCACCGGACTCGGCAGCGCGCTTGCCCAGGCGGTGCTCGCCCACGGGCACAACGCCGTCGTCACAGCCCGGAACCCCACCACGCTCGAGGACATCGCGGCCGCCTATCCGGACACGGCCCTGGCACTGCCCCTCGACGTCACCGACCGGGACCAGATCAGCTCGGTGGTGCAGGAGGCGCAGACCCGTTTCGGCGGCATCGACGTCCTTGTCAACAACGCCGGGTATGGTTACCGCGCGGCGGTGGAGGAAGCGGACGACGCCGACATCCGGCAATTGTTCGACACGAACGTTTTCGGCGCGGTGGACATGATCAAAGCCGTCCTGCCGGGCATGCGTGCGAACAGGTCGGGGTCCATCCTGAACATCTCCTCGATCGGGGCGCGCATCACGCCGGCCGGATCCGGCTACTACTCGGCCACGAAGGCGGCGCTCGAGGGCCTGTCCGGCTCACTGCGCAACGAACTGAAGCCGCTGGGGATCAGCGTCACCGTCGTCGAGCCCGGCGCGTTCCGCACCGACTTCGCCGGCCGTTCACTCACGCAGTCGGCGACGCCGATCGCGGACTACGCGGACACGGCCGGGAAGCGGCGCAAGGAGAACGACACGATGGACGGCACCCAGCCGGGTGATCCGGCCAAGGCTGCGGAAGCCATCGTGACGGTCGTGAACAGCGGGAACCCGCCGTCGCTGCTGGTGCTCGGACAGGACGCGTTCGGCGCGTTCGGCGCCGTCGCCGAAGCAGAACGCGCCGATCTGGACCGGTGGCGGGACCTCAGCCTGAGCACCGGAATCGAGGACTAGCGTCGGCGCCCACGGCCTGGCGGGGGACCGCCGCGCTCATTGTTTGGACAGTGATTCGGGCAGCAGTCCGAGCTGTCCCAGGAACTCCATCTGGTCGAAGTAGAAATGGTGGCTGATGATTTCGCCGTTTTCCACCCGGGCGACGTCGCAGCTTCTGACCCGAACCTCCCTGCCGCTGGGCGGCAGGCTTTCGCCGGTGGGCAGGTTCAGCGGCCCGGTGTGCGTTCCGACGATGATGCCCTCATCGATCGCCACGTCGCCGGACTCGTGCCTGTCCGTGTAGTCGTACCTGACATCCGGCAGGGCTACCCAGAATTCGAAAAGGTAGTTGCTGATGGCGTCGCGGCCCCTGATTTCGCCCTGGTCGGGGGTGAATGCCACGGCGTCAGCGGCGTAGCAGCCGCTCAGGGTGTCTTTGTCCTTTTCCCCCATGGCCGTGGTTAGACGGTCCATGACCTCCCGTGCCTGTCCCATTGCGACCTCCATTTGAGTGGCGGCCACACGGAAGCGCGGGCCGCTTCGTGGTTTTTTGGCCCGCTGGTGCAGGGCCAGTTTAAGTACACGTCCGCCCCGAGGCGCTGTCAACGAGCCCGGCTACCCTGCTTTGGACGCGGGGCGAAGGTGCCCATCACAAACTTGTCCTTGTGGTGTCCGGGTTCCCGGGCCACTCTGTAGGTGTGGGCCCGATCCTTTGAGAAAGCGACGGCGGACGCCCCTTGGGGACGCCCGGACATCGCTGGAAAGGCAGCCATGGACGGCGACATAGAGCTGGAACTTGCAGCCGGTTCGGAGCCGGGCGAGTACTCCGTGCGCGTGGTCCAGGCTCCGGCGGGCGGCAACGCCTCCGGTGTCTTCCGGCTTGATGTGGAGGGCATCCTGGAGCGCCGGACCGAGCTGGAATCCACGGTCCTGGCTTCGGCGGTGGCGGCCCGCCGGACCACCCCCGTCGCTGAGCTTCCCGTCCGTGGAGTGGGCCAGCAGCTGTTCCAGGCATTGTTCACTCGGGAGGTCTACGGCACGTATCGTGCCAGCCTGGGTGCGGCGCAGCATAGCGGGCAGCAGCTGCGGGTGGTGCTGCGGCTGGCGGCGCCGGAACTCGCGGCGCTGCCGTGGGAAATGCTGTTTGACCCGGAAACGGAAACCTACCTGTGCCAGACCGAACCGCTCCTGCGGCACATTCCGGCACCGGACTATCACCTGAAACCCCTGGAGATCGTGCCGCCGCTGCGCATCCTTGGGCTGGTCGCGGCTCCCCGGGACCTGCCGTCGCTGGATGGGGAGGCCGAAAAGCGGCACCTCGCCGCGGCGCTCGGTGGTCCAATTTCCGAGGGGCGGATCGAGCTGGTCTGGGCGCCAGGCGGAACGTGGGAGGACATCCAGTCCAGCCTGCTGGCGGGACCGTGGCATGTTGTCCACTTCATCGGCCACGGGGACTACGATTCGCGCAGCGACGAGGGACGCATCGCCCTGGTCGGCGCGGACGGCCGAGCCGCCATGGTGCGCGCCATCCGTTTTATGGCCCTCCTGAGTGTTGCCGCGCCCCGGCCGCGGCTGGTGGTGTTGAACTCGTGTTCGTCGGGCGAGTCAGGGCAGGAGGACCTGTTCTCCGGCACCGCATCCACACTGGTCCGCAGCGGCATCAGCGCGGTGGCCGCCATGCAGTTCGCCATCAGCGACGTCGCTGCCATAGCCTTCGCGCAGGGCTTTTATGCCGCGATCGCCAGCGGCCGCGGCGTGGACGAAGCAGCCCGGATCGGCCGCATCTCCGTGATGGCCAGCCCGGATGGGACCCTGGAATGGGTCACGCCGGCCCTCTATGTCAGGGGCGGATCCACGCAGCTGTTCACCCTTTCGGCCCCGCCGAAGCCGCCCGTTCGGAAGCAGGCGGACCAGGAAACGGAGGGCCAGCAACAGCGGCTGGACGAGCTTCCGGACCGACTGCAGGACGACGCCCGCGAGCGTGCCCGGCTCAGGTCGCGGCAGGCACAGCTGCACGCGCTCTACGTCCAGGCCTCCGCAGAGCTGCGCGCCAAGCACTATGGTTTGGCTCTTGAGCTACTTGATGACCTGCTGACCTTAGATCCTGATTACCGCGACGCTGCAGCCCTCCGCCTCTCGGCAGTACAACGCCAGGAGCGCGCCGAAGCATATGAGCGGGCCGTCGAAGCCGAGGAGGACGAGGACTGGTCCACGGCCATCAGCGAATTTTCCAAGCTCCAGGATGACCCGGCCTTTGCCGATGCCGCGGCCCGCAAGGAACGGGCGGAGAAGCGCCAACGGATCGCAGACCTGCAGGCCGAACTCGACTACCACGCCGGGAGCGGCAACTGGGAAGCGGTCCTGGACGTCGCGGCGGAGCTCGAGGCTCTGGATCCGGCCGCCGCGGACCCGGATGGACTGACGACGGCGGCGCGGGGCCACCTTGGAGCCGCGGCGGAACCGCCCGCGACGCCCGTCAGCCGTGCTGACCGACAGTCTCCGGTCCCGCCGTCGCAGGCAATCAGCGGCACGGACCGCCCGTCGCCGGTTCCGTCGTCGGACCGTCCGTCCGCTGAACCGGCCGAGGCGCCGTCCGAGCAACCGCAGGGCTTGGACTTCCGGCTCCTGGGATCCGGAGGATTGCTCCTGGCGCTCGCCGGAGGCCTGCTCGCGTTTTTCTACAACTACCTGCTTTGGTATGACGAAAACGACTGGTGGTACAACCGCGGGTCGGGCACCATTCAGTTCATGTACGGGGTCCTGGCGCCGGCAGGCTATACGCTGCTGCTGCTTTCGGGACTCCCTGTCCGGACGGTGCTTGGCCGGGTCGCGCTGGGTGTTGCCATCGGCGCGGAGGCGCTGATGGGGCTTGTGGGGTTCGAAGTCGAGGCCCAGCCGGCGGCACTGGTTTGGAGCTTGGTGCACGCAGTTTTTGGAGTCTGCGCCGGCATCCTGGCCATCCGCGGCGGACACGCCGTGGCTGGGTGGGTGCTGCTGGTCTCCGCCGGATCCCTGCCGCTGGTGTGGGCCGGGCTGGAGGAGTCCGCTGTGATTGGCGTCGGTTTTATGGTGCAGGGCATGGTTGTCGCGGCATGCGGAGCCGTTTTCCTGGTGCTGGCGGTGCAGATGAGAAAGGGTCGGTCAGGGCATGACAAGGCTGGTTGAATTCCCCACCGCGGACGGCGGCACCGTCCTCGTGGAAGTTGCTGACGCTGCGGGCACGGTGGTGACCCGGGGCGGGGACAGCCATACGGGTGTTTTTGCGCGGGCCCAGCAGACCTTCGAGCGGGCCCTCAGCAACGTCCGGCCCGCCGTCCAAGGGGTCATCGACGAGCTTATGAACCTGCCCAACCAACCCGATGAGGTTACCCTCGAGTTCGGCCTCGACCTCCATGCCGAAGCCGGGGCTTTCATCGCGGCCGCAAGCACCAGCTCGAATTTCACCATCACGCTCACGTGGAGCCGCAAAGGTGAGGAAACCGGAGACGGCGGAACCGCGTAAACGCACGTGGATGGCCGGCCCCAGTATCGGCGGCGGCCCAATACCTGGCAGACCGCGGATCTCCGGCATCCGCCAGCGATTGTGAAGCGCATGACTTTCCGTGCGACGAGTTTCCTCAAGATCGGCTCAAGGCTCCATCAGCGTTGTCCGAAGATCGTCGAAGAATTGGTTTTGCCGCGAATCTGGGAAATAGGCTCCTCACCAGCAGCAACATTGGCTTAAGCAAAGGGCCCGGCTATCGCCGGGCCCTTTATTTAATGGGGGAGAACAATGCCGAACTACGAGATGCTTATGCGGACGGCAGGGGCCGTCGCCGCGTCGGTTTCTTTGGCATTTGTTGTCGGGTGCTCCGCCGGTTCGCCGGGGACCGCAACGCGGGAGCCGCAGGCCGCTTCGTCGGCGACCGATGCCTCGTCGGCCGCGTCTGAGGCGAGCGCAGCTGCACAAGCCACGCCGGCGCCGTCGGGCTCTCCGCTTGATCCCGAGACCCCCTTCGTTGTGGCGAACGGCGTCAGCGTCACCGCACCGAAGACGCAGCCTGCCTTCGCGACGAAGGCGGCCGACCTGCTGGCCACTTTGCCCGTCAAGGGCCGCGCACCCAAGACGGGATATGACCGTGCGCTGTTCGGGCAGGCCTGGGCGGACGTGGACCGGAACGGCTGCGATACCCGTAATGACATGCTCAAACGCGACCTGATGGGCATCGCCTATACCAACAGCGTCCCCTGCAAGGTGCAGTCCGGAATGCTGGCGGATCCCTACACGGGCACCAGCATCAGCTTCCTGCGGGGGACTGCCACCAGCAGCGCCGTGCAGATCGACCATGTGGTGGCCCTCAGCGACGCCTGGCAGAAGGGCGCGCAGCAGCTGACCACGGAACAGCGGACGGCGTTCGCCAACGATCCGCTGAACCTCCAGGCGACGGACGGTCCCACCAACATGAAAAAGGGCGACGGCGACGCCGCCACCTGGCTGCCGCCGAACAAGGGCTTCCGGTGCGAGTACGTGGCCCGGCAGGTTTCGGTGAAGGCCACGTACAGCCTGTGGGTAACCCAGGCGGAGCACGACGCGATGGCCAGGATCCTCGGCGACTGCGCCGGCCAGCTGGCACCGACCAACGAGCAGGCGCCGGTTGCTGCGGCGGCACCTGAGCCCGCGCCCGTGGTGGCAGCTGCACCCGTGGCGCCGGCCCCGGTTGCTGCTCCGGTGGCTCCCGCCCCGGTTGCCCCCGCGCCCGTTGTCCCGGCGCCGGCTCCCGCAGTTCCGGCCGCCGTCTACTACGCCAACTGCACGGCTGCGAAGGCCGCCGGCGCGGCCCCGATCTTCGCGGGACAGGCCGGCTACCGGTCCGCGCTTGACCGCGATTCCGACGGCGTGGCCTGCGAGAGCTGACCGCGCCCCATTGCCTTGGGGTTATTTATGCCCCATTTGCATCACCGTCACAAACATTCCTAGGGGAAAAAAATGACAAACAATCCTTATGCTCCTGCAGTCCAAAAAGGCCGCTGGAAACCGACTGTGCTCTTCTGGATCGTTGCGGCAATAGTGCTGCTGGTCCTGATTCCTTTCGCCATAGCCGGCGGAGTGGGTATGGCCTTGTTCATCCTTGGCCTGGTTGCCCTGCTTACCGGGCTCTATGTGCTGCTGTTCAAGCGCCGGTCATGGGTTGGCCTGCCGCACCGCAAATCCGGTGGAATCGTGGCAATTGCCGGATTTGTCGCCTTGATTTTGGGTGCGGGCGTGGTCGGTGCCACCGCCGCCCCGGGCGGAAGTACCGATAAAGCGTCCCTGGCCAGTACATCCCAAAAGTCCGCAACGGCAACGCCAAGTGCGACCCCGACGAATCCGGCGAACTCGGCCTGCCTCACCGCAGCCGAGACGCGAAAGTACAACGACCAGACACTCATCTGCACCTCGGGCAGCGACCAGCGTCTGGTGTGGATGACCGAGGCTGACTCGAAGCGGGTGGTCGCTGAGAAGGCTGCCGCTGACAAAGCCGCCGTTGATAAGGCGGCAGCCGAAAAGGCTGCTGCTGAGAAGGCTGCGGCAGATAAAGCGGCCGCAGACAAAGCTGCGGCAGATGCGGCTGCCGCGCAGCTGGCCGCCGAACAGGCCGCTGCACAGAAAGCTGCGGCCGAACAGGCAGCGGCCCAGCAGGCCGCGAAGCAGGTCCCCGCAGCTCCGGCCGCACCAGCTCCCGTTGCGCCAGCGCCCGCCGCTGCCTACTACCCCAATTGTGCGGCGGCTAAGGCTGCCGGTGCGGCGCCGTTGCGCATTGGGCAGGCGGGCTACCGTGCAGGCCTGGACGGCGATTCCGACGGAGTTGCCTGCGAGAAATAGCCGCCTCGCGTAAGCCGTTTAAAGTGCCGCGGATACCTTCTCCCTCGAAAGTATCCGCGGCACTTTGCTGTTTGAGGCCCCTGCAGCGCCAGCGGGACCAGCGGAGCAGTGTGCTGGGGCAGTCCGCCCCTTCATCCCTCAGCGGGCGTCGGCGTGGTTCTCGTCCCGCTTCATTTCGATCAGCTGGATGAGGTTGCCGCATGTGTCATCAAAGACGGCCACGACTGCGTTGCCGATGTCAGTCGGCGGCTGCGTGAACACCACGCCCTTGCTGGTCAGCCTGGCGTGCTCGGCCTCGATGTCCTCTACAGCGAATTGAGCGAGCGGGATGCCGTCTTCGGCAAGGGCATCCCGATACGGCTTGACTGCCGGGTGGCCCGACGGTTCCAGCAGCAGCTCAGGACCGTCAGGCGATTCCGGCGATACAACGGTGAGCCAAAAGTCATCGCCGAGGGGGATGTCATGGCGTTTCGTGAATCCGAGCACGTCTGTGTAGAAGGCCAGCGCCGCCCGCTGGTCGTCGACGAACAGGCTCGTCAGGGCAATTTTCATGGTTCGGTCCTCTTTCTGGTGGGCCATCGGTTAGTGATCGCGGCGAGTGGCTCAGGGTTGAAGTAGTGGAACTTGGAACGTCCGCGCCGCTCCGTCTCGACGAGGCCGGCCGACTCAAGCACACCGAGGTGCTGCGAGATCGCCTGGCGTGAATGGCTGAGGCCATGCCGCATCGTGAGCGTTGAACAGATCTCGAACAGGGTCTGGCCGTCGCGCATCGACAGTTCGTCAAGGATGGTGCGCCTGGTCTCATCATCCAGAGCTCGGAACACATCGACCATGGATCCAATATAGGCAAGTGGCGGCTTGCATATCAAGGGCAATTATCCGTTTTCGGATGGCGCGGACAGTCAACCTCAGCCCAAGGAACGGAAGAATGCCGTCGTATCCTCGGCCACGCGCTCCGGGCACTCCCACAGAACCAAGTGCGCCACATCGGGGTAGACCTTCATTACCGAGCCGGCGATCCTGGCGGCCAGGGTTTCCTGGTCGCCGGGCGGCAGCAGGTTATCCTCGGCGCCGCACAGGATCAGCGTGGGCGCCAGGATGGTTCCCGCTTCAGTGGGCGGGGTGGCGTCGCACAGCCCATTCAGGATGGCCTTCCACACGTGTGCTGGCATTCTGAGACCGTCGCGCACGCGGTCCTCGAGGAACCACGGTGGAACATCATGCAGCAGGCGGAACCAGGAGAGGGAATCCCGGACCCAGTCCTCGTTGAGGGGGTCGGTGAGTTGGTCCACCTCATCGGCGAAGGGTGCCCGCCCGTGGAGGCTCACCGGGCAGCCCGCCAGCACCAGCGCCCCAACTTTTTCAGGATGGGCGACGGCGAGTTGCTGGGCAACGTACCCGCCGCTGGAGGAGCCGACGACGGCGGCACGGGACACGTCGAGCGCGTCCAGGATCGCCGCGGCATCCTCAGCCTGTTCCCCCAGCGAGTAGCCGGCCTGCGGTTTGTCTGCCTCGCCCTGGCCACGGAGGTCCGGAGCGTACATCCGAAAGCTGGTCAGCAGGGGGATCAGACGGTCAAAGCTGCGCCGGGATTCGCCCCACGCGTGCAGCAGGAGCACCGGTTCGGCGCCGGCGTCGCCCTCGATCCGGCACGGGACCGTGATGCCGGTGCGGAGCTTGAGATCTCGGACTTCGGAGTCCATAACAGTAGGCTACGCCGCGTGGCCGGGGCTTCGGCAACGGGGGCTTCTGCTGAGCTGACGGATTATCAACAAGGGTGTAACGCACCGGTAACGTGCAAATTCCTAGAGTCTTCCTGAACCAGTAAAAGTCCCTCCACGTTTACGCAGGCGGACACCAATGGGGGACGTCATGAACTTCGACCCGCAGAAATTCTTTATCGGTTTGATGGACTTCTTTTCGATACTGCTGCCGGGTGCGCTCCTCACGTATTTAGTGATTGACGAAGTAGGACTGGTGGTATTGGGTGACCGGTATGACCGGCTCGCCAGCGCCGAGGCATGGGCGGCATTTCTGGTGGCAAGTTATCTCGTGGGCCACCTGGTCTTCCTGCTGGGTTCATGGCTGGACGGGATCTATGACCTGCTTCGCAGCCGGACGCTGAACCGCCAGGTTTCGGATGTTGCCAACAGGGGGCGGTTGCTGGGCTGGCCAGCACGGGTCTGTGTTGCGCTGGTGTTCAAGCGTGAGCGCAACCTGGCAGTGGACCGCGTGGTGAAGATCAAGGAACAGGCACTTGGTGGTCTGCAGGCGAAGGACGCCATCAACTCGTTTCAGTGGTGCAAGGCTTTGCTGAATGTCGAAAGCCGGGAGAGCCTGGCCGTGGTGCAGCGTTTCGAAGCTGATTCGAAATTCTTCCGGTGTTTCACGGTGGTGCTGCTGGTCCTGCTCGCAGCGTGGCCTTTCCACCAGAAATGGACGCCCGCCGGAATCCCTGTTGTCCTTGGCCTACTGCTGCTGGCGTTGTGGCGCTACATGGAGCAACGCTACAAGGCCACCAACCAGGCGTACTGGTCCGTCATCACGCTTGAGGCCCGGAAGGGCAAGATCACCATCGATAAGGCGGTGCCGGCCGCCGGCGCTCCTCTGCTCGCGGGCGGTGTGGTGTCCCGGATGCGGCGCGGCGAGGTTGAGTATCTGCTCGTGGAGGCGACGGGGGATCCATCGCAGTGGGTACTGCCCAAAGGGCACGTCGAGGAGGGCGAGCAGCATCGCGAAACCGCCGTGCGCGAGGTCCTTGAAGAAACCGGCGTGTGGGCGGGCATCGTCGACTTCCTGGACGATGCCGAGTACGTGGTCGATGGATCCGCGGTCACCACGCGCTACTTCCTCATGCGTGCATTGGGGCGCGGGCTGCGCAAGGACAAGGAACGGCGCGCTGAATGGTTGAGCCCGCAGCAGGCAGCAGCCCGGGCGACCTTTCCGGAAACACGCAGGCTGTTGGAAGCCGCGGACCTGCGGCGCGCGGCCAACGACGCCGTTTAAGGTGCGACGGCGTGGGGTGGGGGCCGTCCGTCCCTCACTTTGGCGAGCAGCCAGACCGTCCGCGGAACCGGCCAGAGAATGGCCAACGCGAGGATCGGCACCAGCGAGATGCCGACGTCGGGAAACTGCCGGACGATGACAAAGAGGTGCGTGTCGAACCGGGCCGGGGCGTAGGTGAGGCACAGCCAGAGGGCGAACGCGTCGAGAGCGAGTGCGACGGCGCCCCACGCCAGGGGTGCCCAGCGTCGCCGGGGCGGGGATTGCCTCCGGAGCAGGAACCGGAACGCCAGCCACAGGCTCAGTAGCTCCGCCAGCAGAAGCACAAGGGAGACCGCCCAGCTGTAGCGCTGCAGCCAGTCCTCGAACACAACCGCCGGCACGGGGGAATGCCCGTAAAGGATCCGCAGGATATTGGTGTCGATCGCCTTCAGCCGTGACGGGGCCGCGGTGTCGTTGCCGTTGATGACCAGGGCCACGCCGAGGCCGGACTCCGGAACCATCGCCAGGTAGGTGTGGCTGTTGCCCCATTCCCCCTGATGCTCCACGAGCCGTGGCAACGCGCCATCGGGGACAGGCGGTGCCGCGGGATCGGCGGACTCGAACAGCGGCCGGGTGAACCAGCCCATGGCGTAGCCCTTGGACCCGTCCACCTGCACGCGCGGTTCGAACATCGCCGCCACGCTCTGAGGCCGGAGGATCCGGGCGTCGCCGTACCGTCCGTTGTCCAGCAGCGCGACCAGCTGATGCCCCAGGTCCTCGGCCGAGGCATACAGGGTGGACGACGGCATTCCGGCGGCGGGTGCGGGCACATCGGTCCTGAGCCAGAACGATCCGAACCACCGGGAGTAGCCGGCGGCAGCGTTGTCTGCGCGTGCTGTGGCCCGGGTCGGATGGCTGTGCGCCATGTCCAGTGGCCCGAAGACGTGCTGCTTGAGGTAGTCCCCGAACGGCTGACCGGAGACCGTCTGCACCACGACGCCCAGGATGTTGAAGTTGGCGCTCGCGTAGTGGAAGGCCGCGCCCGGTTCGCCGGCCAGGGGGGAGCCCGACAGGGCCCGGACCGCTTCCTCGAGGGCTTCCGGGCGTTGATCGTCTGAGGCCTCGAAGGCCGTGTCCTTCGAGGACATGCCGCTGGTCTGATGGAGCAGGTGGCGGACCGTGATCGCGGACGAGCGGTCGTCGTCGAGCGTGAACCAGGGCAGGTAGGTCTGCACCGGCGCATCCAGGTCCAGCTTGTCGGCCTCGACCTGCTGCATTACGGCGATGGCTGTCAGCGACTTGCTGGTGGAGGCCAGCAGCACCGGCGTTCGGGCGGTCATCGGCCGCCCGGAGTCATTGGCGTGCCCGAACGCGGCGGAGTGCACCTGGACCCCGTGTTGAACGACGGCGACGGCGGCACCCGGGATCCCGACGGCGTCGAGCTGGTCCTGCAGGTAGGAATCGAGCGTCCTGTAAGCCTGGCCGGGATCCGCGGTTTCCGAAGAGGACGGAGGAGCCGGCGACGGCGCCGCGGCGCCGAGGATCCCCATGGCCAGGAAGCACACAACGAGCCAGCGCGAAGACCCAGAAACAGTTCGCATGCCCACACCCGCGTTCGGCTGACCGTTCCTTCACGGTAGGGCCTGGCCGGGCGGAAAACAATCAGTAGAGAATGCGCTGGTACAGCATATGGTCCTGCCAGGAACCGGCGATCTTCAGGTACCTGGGCGCCAGCCCGATTTCCTCAAACCCGGCACGCTTCAGGACCTTCTGTGAGGCCGCGTTGTGCGTGAGCGTTGCGGCCTGGAGGCGGTGCAGTCCCAGCTCCTGGCGCGAGAACTCAATCGCGGCGGCGATGGCTGCCGAGCCGATTCCCCGGCCGCTGCACTCCTTGTCCACCCAGTATCCGACGTGGGCGCTGAGGAACGGTCCGCGCACAATGCCGGTGAGGGTCAGGGCACCGACAACCCGGTCCCCGTCCAGCAGGACAAAAGGAACTTCGGAGCCCTCGGCGTGCTGGGCCAGTTTGGACTCGATGACCTGGCTTTGCCGCTCGACAGTAAAGAACTCGTCCGCGCGTTCGGGTTCCCAGGGCGCCAGGTGGTCCCGGTTGAGCAGGTAGGCGTCCTTCATCGGCTCAGCGTCGGAGGCGCGCAGGGCCCGCAGGTGAACGCCGCCGGTCAGGGGGTATGTCTTTCCAGTCACCCCGCGACTATAGCGGGCGGCCCCCAGGGCGGCGTCTACGTGGCAAACATCCTCGCCAACGACGTCGCCGTCATCGAAGCGGGCGGCACGGCGGTAGCGCGCCGGATCCCGGTGGGCACGGCACCGCAGGAGGTTCTCGCCGCGCCCGACGGGACGGTGTATGTGACCAACAGCCTGGACGACACGGTTTCCGTCATCCCGGCGGGATCGGCGTCCGTGTCGGCGACGGTTCCCACCGGCGACGACCCCGGCCGGATGGTTGTCCGGGCCGACGGCACGGTGGTGGTGGTGAACAGGGGCGCGAGGTCCCTCACGCTGATTCCCTCAGGGCCGGCGGGACCTGTTTCGCCCGCGCCTGCCGAGGGCTCGTCGGCGGGTGCCGCGGCGGCGCCGCAAGGGGCTGCCGGGGAGTACGACGGCGGCGCGCCGGGTCCGGGACTCCCTGCCGTGGCCGCGGGGACGGCTGCGTTGCTGCTGGCTGGCGCCGCCACGCTCGTTGCCGTGCTGCGCAGGCGGCGCGTGAGGAACTCAGCCGGCAGTCCGGCGTCGGCCTGGACTTTCGAGTAAGACCCTTTCCGGGCAACCGGCGCGGACCGGCGGGACAGTTGGCCCTCGGCAAAACGGGCTACCGCGCGTACGTTTGCCTCATGCAGAAGATATCGATCGATGCCCTGGCCCGCCAGCAGATCACGGCCGCCGTGGCTGCCCCCAGCGGGAGAGCGGCCGACACAGCCTACGGCGGGCACGAGAAGCAACTGCGCCAGACCGTCATGGCCTTCCGGGCGGGCACCCAGCTCAGCGAGCATCAGAATCCCGGCGAGGCCACGGTCTTTGTGCTGAAGGGATCGGTCTGGCTCAAGGCGGGCGGCGAGTCCTGGCAGGGCAAAGCGGGGGACCTCCTGATTGTTCCGGAAGGCCTGCACAGCCTCGAAGCCGAGGAGGATTCGGCGGTGCTGTTCACGGTGGTCAAGACCGGCCGGTAGTGGCGCGGGCTATCCCAGCACCACTTGATTGATTTCCGCGAGCCGGTGAAGCGCGATCCCTGTTCGCTGCTCTTTGACCAACGGGTGGTCCACCGACGGGTCGAGCTGGATGGCCGGAACCAGTCCCGGTTCCCTGTTGTGCACCAGAGCTGGAATCGACATCGTTGACGTCTCGTAGGGCAGCTCGTTGCACAGCCAACCGAACATCGGCGCCAGGAACGCACGGGCCGGATTTTCCCAGTGGTGGGCGATCTGTTGCATGTTGTCCTCGCTCAGTGAGACCCACGCCGACCAGGCAAAGACATCTCCAGGGGCGTCCGTGACAGGGATTTCGATGTGTCCCCTGAGGAAGTAGTGCCATTCGCCTTCGATGTTGAGCACGCACATGTCGGCATTCAGTTCGCCGCCCTCGCGTGCCGCGGGAGGGGCCTGGAGCCAGGGATCCGGAGCCTCAGCGCCGAAGACCGTCGCGAGTCCGTCATGTTCTTGTGCACAGATTCCGCATTTCCACATAGCTCTGCCCTGGCCGTCCATTGGATCCCCCTAGTTCCGTTGTCACGCCTCGCTTCCCGTAGCCTACCTTCGCCCTGCGGCGAGGCTGGTTATGCAGGGCGGGCGAGGCTCAACGTAAAGGAAAGCCCGGCAGCAGCGTGCAACACGCTGTTGCCGGGCCGATCAATGAATCAGAGCCATTCATTTCGCCTGGAATTGATTACTTGGTGACGTGGACAACAACTGCTTTGGAAGTCGCCTGCTCGGCTCCGGCATTATCAACGCCTGTGACAGTCCAGTTGCTGAGCAAAAGAACGGTCTTGCCGGTATCAGAGTTGTAGATAACCTTCTGGAACCCCAGCGCTGACAGGTCGTCATCGAGTGCCTCAGCGTTCATCCCCACAACGTTGACGGGAATGAGCGCGGTCGCAGGAACAGCTGGAGCAGCCGCCGGGGCGACGACGACGGCTGGTGTGGGAGCCGCCGGAACGGTTGCTGTCGCTGTCACGGTCGCCGTAGCCGTCTCCGTGACCACATGGGTCACGGCGGGCGCTGCCTGCGGAGATCCACCGCCGCAGCCGGCCAAGGCCAGGCAGAGAAACGTGCTGGCAGCAAGCGCTGTTATGTTTTTCAAAATATTCTTCCCCCTGAGAACTTAACTATTTGACTAAGTCATTCTTTGCCCTCCAGGAATTCAGTTGGCTTTATTATGCGAATCCTCGGTAAACCTTGCGTCTACCTTGAGCTGGATTGTCGCATTCTGGTATTGACCGAAATTCAGTGATCCAGTTAGCTGGACTCCAGCCCGGGAGATCGCCCGGCGGCAGAAAAAATGGGGGCAACATGGCAGCAGAGCAGCTTCGTGACGACATCCAGCAGGCCAAGAATAAAGCCGGGGTCACATGGGGGAGCAACAGGGAGTTCCGGAAGCTTGAATCCCATCTTTGGGAGGGCGAGAAGGTTGAACAGATATTGACCGGCCAGTACGCGGGAGGTCTCGGTATCCTGGTGCTGTCGGACCGCCGGATGTTCTTCCTCAAAGACGGCGTCCTGAAGCAGGTATCTGAAGATTTTCCCTTCTCCAAGATTTCATCCATACAGTGGAACTCAGGCCTTGCCCTAGGCTCTGTCACCGTATTCGTGTCGGGCAATAAAGCCGAAATCACGAGCGTAGCCAAGCAGCTGGGTAAGGCTTTCGTAGACGCCGCCAGGGACCGTATCGCACCCTCCGCCCTGCGGGCTCCTGAAAGCCAATCTGCAGCAAATTTTGTGGCTCAGGAAGTGGAGGACGTCTACGCAAACCTAGCCAAGATCGGCCAATTACGTGACGCCGGTGTACTTACGCCCGAAGAATTCGAAACGAAAAAAGCAGAGCTTTTGGCCCGCATTTGAAGCCTCCGTCCTGACACTTTGGAATATACAAAAACCGGCTCCCGCACTATAAAAAGCGGGAGCCGGTTTTGCATCAGCCCTGGCGTGAAACGCTGGCCGGTCGTCGGTCTCTTAGCCCTGCACCTCGTACGCCTTCGGCAGCTTCAGCCCGCGGTCCTCCATGAGCGTGCGCAGGCGGGTGGGGTAGTCGGTGATGATGCCGTCCACGCCCAGGTCCATCAGGCGCTCCATGTCCGCGGTGGTGTTCACGGTCCACGGGATGACGGGCAGGCCCAGGCCGTGGGCTTCGGCGATCATCGCGGGGGTGATGGAGCGGAACGTGGGGGAGACGACGTCGTACCCCTGCGCGGCTGCCGCCTTGGGGAGGGAACCCTCATAGTCATCGATGTCGATGCCGCCCAGGTTGGGGCTGGCGCCGGGCTGGCCCACGCCCATCCAGGCGTCGCCGCTGGAGAGCGCCACCAGCGGGAGTTCGGGCGCGATCTCCTTGGTGAGGTTCAGCGAAGACCAGTCGAAGGACTGCAGGGTGGTCCGGTCCGCCATGCCGGAGGCCTGGATCTCGGCCACCACGGCGCGGGTGAGGGACTCCATGCCGGCGCCGCCGATCTCACTGCTTTCCACCTTGGTCTCCACGTTGAAGCGGACCTTGGCGGCGCCTGTGTCGCGGACCAGCTGGTGGACGTCCTTGAGCTCGGCGATCCGGTTGCCCTCGACGACGTCCTGCTCCGGGTATCCGGGCAGCTGCACGACGCCGCAGTCGAGCGTTTTGATCTGCGCGAGGGACAGCTCGGCCACCCGGTTGCCGACGTACGGGAACTCGGGGTCTCCGGCGGTGGCGGGTGCGGTGTCCGCGCACTTGGTGGCCTGGATGGTGTCGTCGTGCCAGACGATGACCTTGCCGTCCTCGGTCAGGTGGGTGTCCAGCTCCAGCGTGCTCACGCCCAGCGCCAGCGAGTTCGCGAACGCGGCAAGGGACTCCTCGGTCCATTCACCGCGGCCGCCGCGGTGGCTCTGCAGGTCGAAAGAGCCGTTGCGCTCGTTCACCTTGATCGCGGACGTTGCGGTTCCGGCAGCGTTCGACGGCGGCGTGCCGGCTTCGTTCTCCGGGGCGGCGACGGCGGGGCTCGCCAGGGCGGCGATCAGGGCGGCGGCTGCCGCTGCAGTCAGGACTGGGCGCATGGGTGGTTTCCTCCTGGGGTGACGGGGACCGGCTGATGGCCGGTGACCCGTCCACGCTAGGGAGGGCAGGTTGCGCGCTCGGGGCCTTGAGTTGGAGGGGAGGTTAACGCAGGGCGGAGGTGACACGGGGTTGTTCGGCCGGCTGTCCGCCGCAATAGACTCGGAGCATGCCAATCTCGCGCCTTGACCAAGGTATCCACACTCAGCCGTCCGCCCTCGAGCAGTACGGGGCCGATCTGTGAGCGGCGGTCTCGTCGCCCTGCTCGACGACATCGCAGCCCTGGCCCGCATAGCGGCCGCCTCGGTGGACGACGTCGCGGCCGGAGCCGCCAAAGCGGGGGTCAAGGCCGCCGGCGTGGTCATCGACGACGCCGCCGTCACCCCGCAGTATGTGTCCGGCGCGGACCCGTCCCGCGAACTGCCGATGATCAAGAAGATCTTCTGGGGCTCTCTCCGGAACAAGCTGCTGATCATCCTGCCGGCCCTGCTGCTCATCAGCGCCTTCGTCCCATGGGCCATCCCGTTCATCCTCATGGCGGGCGGCACGTACCTCTGCTACGAGGGCGCCGAGAAGGTCTGGCACAAGCTCCGCGGCCATCACGCCGCGGACGAAGATTCGCCCGCGGTTGAACGCGGCCCGGAGGCCGAGGCCAAGGTTGTCAAAGGCGCCATCACCACCGACTTCATCCTCTCCTGCGAGATCATGGTCATCTCCATGAACGAGGTGGCCCAGGATTCCTTGGTGTCCCGGGCGATCATCCTGGTGGTCGTGGCCCTGGTGATCACGGTGGCCGTCTACGGTGCCGTCGCACTTATCGTCAAGATGGACGACATCGGGATGCACTTGGCGGCAAAAGATTCCGCCAGCTCCCAGCGCACTGGCGAGCTGCTCGTCAAGGGGATGCCCGCCGTGCTGGCCGCGATCACCTTTATCGGGACAATCGCCATGCTTTGGGTGGGTGGCCACATCATGCTGCAGGGTGCACACGACCTCGGCTGGCACGCACCCTATGACCTGGTCCATGTCCTCGAGCACCCCTTCGCCGGGATCGCAGTGGTGGGCGGCTTCCTGGCCTGGCTCGTCAACACCCTGTGCTCGGCTGTCGTCGGACTCGCCTGGGGCCTCGTCGTCATGGCGATCGTGCATCCGCTGCTCCACGCGCTGCCGTTCGGCAAAAAGAAGGGCGGGCACGAGGAAGGCGACATCCGCGCCGAACTTGCCGGCTACCGGCCGACGAAGCGCGACGAGGGCCCGGCCTCCTAGCCAACAGGTAGCCCTCGGGCTGTGAATCAGGCGAAGCCGAAGACCGGCGGGAAGACCACCACCACGATCGCGGCCCAGGCCCCGTAGACCGGCAGGTACCGCGTCTGCCAGCGCTCGAGCTGTGCGAAGGCGCGCCGACCGCGCAGGAATCCCACGGCGAGCCAGGCCGCCCGGGCCAGGTGCACCAGCAGCAGGAGGTTCAGGCCGAGGGCGGCGATCTTGTTGGGGCTGAAACCGAATTCGGCGATGCGGGTCAGCATCGCGGTCAGCATCACGGCGTCCACGGCGAGGGCCGCGCCGACAAGCACCAGCTGCAGGGCATCCGCGAGCCTGGGCGGTGCGAGCGGATCGCGGGCTGAAATCGAGTAGAGCAGCAGGCACAGGACCAGCACCAGGATCGCGTCCATGAGGATCAGCAGGTCCCGGTGGACATCGGCGAGCCCGCCGGCAGCCGCGAAGACGCCCAGGAGGGTGAGCAGCATAACGACCGTCAGGGGCGTGAACACCCGGGTCAGGACGGGGGCGATGTTCTCGACGACGTTCTGCTTGGCCTCGACGAGCCACGCGGCGACGATGAGCGCCCCAGGCATCGCGAACGGCAGGATCCAGTCCTGCACGATGGGCTCCAGGTCGACGCCTGCAACCTGCAGCGCCATGAACGTGAGCACCACCAGGACGGCACCGCCCAGCGCCAGGAGTATGTAGTAGATCGCGAGTTCACCCGTGAACCTAGCGAAGTCCATGCGCCGGCGGTCCGAACGCCACCTCCCGCCGGCATATGCCACCCCGGCCAGCAGCCACAGGACCATGGGGGCGTGCAGGATGGCGAGAAGCTCGGTGGAACCGCCGGACGCGAAGGGATAGACGTTGACAACAACCGCCAGCGCGGCGAAGGGGACCAGCAGCATCGCCGCCACCCGCGGCGTGAGCCGGCGGGTCCACACGAAGTAGCCGGCGAGGAACGGGAAGACCAGCAGGCCGAGGTTGCGCGCCAGGGCTGCGCCGCCGTCGAGCCAGACCAGCCCGGCTTTGACCGCAATGCCGGCCCCGACGGCGAACGCGAGCACCACCGCCAGCTCGCGCCACGGCGGCGCCCCGCCGTCGTCGGACCCCTCCGGGACGAGCACGAGCTGCTTCCAGAGCCGGTCAGAGTGCTCGCGGGCAAATTCGCGCGAGACGGCGTCCAGGTTGCCCAGGCGTTTGATCGCGACAAGGAACGCTTCCTCGTCATCGAGCCCGGTGGCCTGGCGGTCGGCGATCTGCCCGCGCAGGTGGTCCTCGAGTTCGTCGATGTCGGCGGCGGAGATCGCCTGGCGGCGCTGGACATATCCGCGCCACTGTTCGATCTGGGCCTCCAGATCCGCGTGCTGCTCCATCATGCCCATCCCGCGGCCGGGGCGGGCGGCTGCTGGGCCGTCTGCCACACCTGGCGCAGTGCCGAGGCGACGATGGACCACTGCTCCTGCCGGTCGGCCAGTGCATCCCGTCCGGCCGGCGTGATCGCGTAGTGCTTGCGCCGGCGCCCCGCCTCGGAGGTGCCCCACAACGACGACACGTAGCCGAGCCGTTCCAGCCGGTGAAGCAGCGGATAGAGCATGCCGTCGGTCCACTGCATGCCCCCGCCCGAGAGCTCACTCACGCGTTTGAGGATTGCGTAGCCGTACAGGTCGCCCTCCGTCAGGATCCCCAGCACGAGCGGGGTTGCCGACGCGGCGACCAGGTCCTTATCGATGCGCATGGCACCTCCTATACCTAGAACTGTAAGGCATTGGAGCATAGCAGTTCTAGGTATGCCAGGCGGTGGTCCAGTTAGTGCGTTTCTGTCCGCTCCTCGATGGGCCGCGGGCTCTTCCACACCGACTCGCGCGGGCCCGGCGGGTAGGCGGCCGTCTTTCCGGCCCAGGCAATGACCAGTGCTGCGATGACAGGGAGGGCCGCCGCGGCCGGGACCAGCAGCGGGCCGGCCACCACCAGGGCGGCGGAGCCGTAGAGGGCGCCGATGGTGATGCCCATCTGGATGGTGAGGACCGTGAGGCCGTTCGCGGCGTCCTTGTTCTCGCGGCCGGCGCGGAGGATGGCCGACTGGTTGTAGATGCCGATCGCGCCCAGGCCGGCACCCCACACGCTCATCAGCACCAGCGCGAAGGCAAGGCTGCCGCCCACGAACGGCAACAGCAGCATCGAGATGGCGATTGCCGCCGTCGTCATCAGGAGCGAACGGCGCGGGTGCGAATCGACGGTGAGCCCGGCGATCCAGATGCCGAGCAGGCCGGAGACGCCGAGCACGGTGAGGGAGAGGGTGATGGCGAAGTCGGGCAGGCCGGCGTCGCGGATGTACGGGGCGATGTAGGTGAAGAGCGCGAAGTGGGCCAGGACCAGCAGCGGCCAGGCGATGGCCACGGACCTCACCCCGGGCTGGGCGATGGCCGCGCGCAGGGAGGGCCGGGCTTCGCCGGCGGCATGCCGGACGGACGGGAGCAGGAAGAATCCGAGGACGGCGAGGACCAGGCTGAAGCCGGCCAGGGCCAGGAACGACGCGCGCCAGCCGAGGAAGCCGCCCAGGGCGGTGCCGAGCGGCGCGCCGATGGCCAGGCCCAGGCTGTTGCCGCTGAAGACGATGGCCAGGGCCTTGCCCACCTTCGCGGCCGGGACCACGCGGGCGACGTACGGGGCCATGGTGGTCCAGAGCAGTCCGTGGGCAAGGCCGCCCACCAGCCGCGCGATCATGGCGGCGGTGAAGTCGGGCGCGAGGCCCACCAGGGCATTGCTGAGCGCGAACGTCAGCACGAGCGCCACGAGCAGGGGGCGTTTTGGGACTTTGCCGAGCAGCCGTGCGGCGGGCACCACGGTGACCACGATGACGGCGGCGTAAGCGGCGGCGAGGTAGCCGGCCACCGGTTCGGAGACGGTCAGGCCGGTGCTGATCTGCGGGAGCAGGCCGGATGGGAGCAGTTCGGTGGTGATGGCGGTGAAGGCGATGGTGGCCAGGACCATCATGGCGGCCAGCGGGAAACGCTGGGACGCCGGCGCGGAAGTCGCGGAGGACATGGGGAAGTTGTTCCATTCAAGGAGGAGGGGGCTGGAACCGGGCTCTGCGGGCCGAACAATTCCTCCATAAGTTTACCGGGTGAACGGGGTTGTTACGTGCGTGTCAGATGGTTCGAAAGCGACTAGTTGAAAGTAAGGCTGAGGCTTGAGCGATGGTGCCAAAAGTGGCACCATAATTGCTCAGGCGAGTATGAGATTGAAGCAGACAAACGCTCGACATTCCGGGCACGGCAAGCCATAGCCGCCATATCGGAGCAAGGAGAAGTAATTGTCCACTCGAAAAGCAGCCGTACCGACGCCGGTGGCGCAGTACCGATACTCCGTGCAGTGGTCGCCGGAGGATCAGGAGTTCGCGGCCACTGTTCTTGAATTCCCTTCGCTGTCGTGGCTGGACGAGGATCAATTCGAGGCGCTTCGCGGTGTTGAACGATTGGTGGCCGATGTCATCGATGAACTTACCCAGTCCGGCGAGCCTGTACCTCAACCAATTTCGACACAAACGTTCAGTGGCAGGCTCAATCTCCGGGTACCCCCTGAGCTTCATCGGAAGCTGGCAATTGAGGCCGCTAATCACGGAGTGCCCCTGAATAAGTACGCCACCGAGCTGTTGACCGCGTCGGGAAGTTCGCCGGTTACTCAGGAAGCTTGGTTAGATCATCGGAAGAACAGGTAGAAGACCACTGCCAGGCCGGGAACGAGCGCCTGTCCGACAGCACTGGTGAGCAGCCGCTTCTCCGTAATCCACAACCAGATGCCGAGGAGGACATGGGCCGTGCAGCAGAAGATCACGATTGCAGACCCGCTGGCAGCATCGCCGGAGAAGTTCAGCATCCACAGTCCTGCGACGATGCCCAGCGCAAACGCGATGTTGTAGGCGCCAATGTTCATCGCCCACATGCGGACGGCCGGAACATCTTCAGGTTTGATCAGAAAGATCCGGTAAAAGCGGCGGTCGCCGTGAGAGGCAATCTCCAGAAGGCCGACGGCGATCAGGGCCAGGGCGGTCGCCCCGGCAAAGATCTGACTCAGTAGGTTCATCCGCACACTCCCAAGCGAAGACCGGCATATCACGCTGCCTTTCCGTGCAGGATAGGCCGTTGACGCAAGGGCCTTCAAGTGCCGGTGGGCTAACAGGCTTTCAGAGGGGCGGCCAGTCCGCGGCGCCCGGTCCGTCGAACGCTGCGCTGGTGCTGCCCTGGGGTACCACCACGTGGACGGCGTTGCGCTGGACGGTGAAGTCGGTGGGCGTGGTGGTCGCGATCTCGCCGTCGAGGTTCACCGGCAGCGGCTGCCCGGTGACCAGACGGACGGCTCTGGTGGTCAGGTGGACCACGCGGTCGTGTTCGATGAAGCTTCCGTCCTTGAGCAATCGTGCGATGTTCACGTGCTCGCGGAGCGGGCCTGCCAGGATCGCGTAGATATCCAGAGTGTGGTCGTCGATCCCAGCCGTGGGGGAGACCGTGTTGCCGCCGCCGTAATGCCGGCCGTTGCCGACGGCCACCTGCAGCAGGCTGTCAAACTCCATCGGCTCGTGGTCCCCCTCGGGAAACTCAAGACGGGCCCCGAACGCCTTGTGCCGGGCATAAGCCGTTAGGGTGGCGAAGCTGTACGCCAGTGGCCCGATGTACCGCTTCAGGCGGGGGCTGAGGGCTTCGGTAACAGCCACCGAGAGGCCCACGGATGCGACGTTGAGGAAGGGCTCACCGTTGGCCCGGCCAAGGTCGATGTCCACCACCTTGCCCTCTGCAATGGTGGCGCAGGCCTCGGCAAGATTGCTCGGTATCTCCAGCGTGCGGGCGAAGTCGTTGGCGGTGCCCAGTGGAAGAACGCCGAGCGCAACGTTGGTGCCGGCGACCCGGCCGGCGGCGTAGGACACGGTCCCGTCGCCGCCGCCCACAACGATCAGGTCGTGTCCGTCCGCAAGCACCCGGTCAAGGGTCCCGGCGAGGTCTTCCCCCGAGTGCACATGATGCACGGAGGAGATGGGCACGCCTGCCTTGCGCATCGTGTCCACCGCAAGTTCGTGTGCCGCGCCTCGGCGTGATCCGGCGTTGATCACCACGGCGGCAGAGCGGGCGTCCCGGGCAGCTGTCATGTGGGACATGCTAGGCCGCTGACCTGTGAATTCCCGCAGGGGGACCGGGCGGACGTCCCGGAAGCACGACGGCGGCGGGCATCGTTGAGCGTGTGTGGCGGCGGTCCGGGGGGACTGAGTGCCAGTGGCTCCGGCCCTAAGCTGGCCGTGATTTGAGGCGGTCGTCGTTGGCATACTTTGGGGATCCGCGGGCGGGTTTGAAGTACCGCCAACAGACGGAGACCCAGACAGCGGCGAATATCAAGCCGACTGCTGTGTCGGTTGGATAATGAACCCCCCAGTACAGTCGGGAAAGGGCGATGCCCAGCACGATGAGCGGCGCGAGGATGAAGCCGAGGTGGCGGAGGCGGGAATGTGCCCAGGCCCGGAGCAGCAGGGCTAGCCCCCCGTATGTGACGACGGCGGCCGCTACATGCCCTGATGGGAAGGAAGAGGTGGGTGGAAGTCCTTCGGACAGGTGGTCGACATCCGGTCTGGGCCGGCGGACGATCATTCCTGAGATCAGATACATGGCGGTCTCACCGACTGCCGCCACGAGCAGGAACACTGCCGGAGCAGTTCGCCTCGTGATCGCAACGGCAAGAGGTGCGGCAACAAGCAGAATTCCCACAATTCCGGGCGTATTGCCAAGGGATCCAGCCACAGCCGCTAGGGCGCTCCACGTCTCATCGCGGTGTTCGGCCAGCCATTGAACCGCTGCCTGGTCCAAGTGCCGAACAGAGTCGATCCCGGTGACAAGGAAGCCCACGCCGGTCACCCCACTTGCAATGAGCACCCAGATGCCGGCGAGTTTAAGAGCGCTGCTTCTCCCGCCCGGTAGTGGCGGTTCCCCTACGGATGCCGGGGCCAGCGTGGTCCGATCCTGTACAGGCAGTCCATGCCACCAGGGTGTCCGTGGGCGGGCGTGCTGCTGCCACCGACGAAAGGCCCACAAGGTAGCGCCAAGCCAGGCGATACCGATCAACCAGCCACCGAGTTGCGGCCCGAGTGCGACGGCTCCGGCGAGCATCCGCAAGATTTCGAACGCGATCACTGGCGGCATTGTTCCGACAACCGCCCACGTCCTGCCTCTCGCCGGGAGGGCAGGAAGGAAGACCAGGAGCAGCACTCCCAACGAAACAGCGAGTTGTATCGATCCGCTGGAGAACACGCTCCCGCCCAGGGAGTTCGCACTGGTCAAGAAGGACGCTAGAACGGTCCCGCCGCCGGCGAGAATAAATATCCCTACCGCAACGGCGGCCACATATATCGCAGATGCAGAGAGTCCGCGTATCTTCAGCCACAGCACCACCACCGGCAGGATCAGCCACCCAACCTGCGCAGCGATCTCGGCGACGAAATCGGCGGTATCCCACAGTACTTCTACGAGCCCGCTACCAGAGGAGACGGCAGTTGAGGGCAACGGCGTTACTAACTCGAACACAAGGCCCAGAACAGTCAGCGTGAGAAGAATCCAGGCACAACGTACGATGAATCCGCTCATTCCCTAGCATCCTCTCAAGACCGCTGCCGGAACGAGCCCGTTATCCTGCTCACCCACACGGACAAGAAATTTGTGGTGCATCCTAGGCGTGAACGGGTAAGGGAACCGGTAACGGGCGAAACCATTGATGATTGCACCGTAGCTTTTCCGGAGCGTTTGTCGCCAAGAGTCTGTCTGCCCTCGGTCCGGGCGAAGAAAGTATTCCTTCCGGACGACGACCGCTGTGTAGGCCACATGCAGATCCTTATCTGCGCCGTGAGGCGAGAATCCCAGGTCCGGCAACCAATGATCCATGTCGCGGTCTCTTCGTTCAAGCCAGCCTTCAGCCATGGCATCTCACAAGTAAGTATCTGCTCAAGAGGAAGTTTTGTCACACACCGGGAGTGGCAAGGGCGCCAGGGTGAACGAACCTCCCCTTTGGCGGCTCGGGGCCTGTCTGGTACACCTCGCGGCCATCGGGACCGAAGCTACTTGTAGGGCTGGATCGGTGTGTCCCGACTCTGCGTATTGACTGCCCGTAGCCCGAGGAATAGCGTCTGCTTTAGCGGGGTCATCCACCCCGTTTCCACGGGACATGGGGCCGGATCTGGGCCGCTCCTGCACGGCGATGGAGCCAGGTGAGGAGGATCTGTGTGGACGTCATCCTGCACCACAGTTTCATGGCGATGAACAGCCGATGGGATAGGAATCCAGGAAAGGAATGACCATGCCGAAATACATGTTTGAAGGAACCTATGTGGGTGACGGAGTCAAGGGGCTCATGCAGGAAGGCGGCACCAAGCGGCGTGATGCGCTGGCGGAGGCCCTCAAGTCTGTCGGCGGGTCGCTGGAGAGTTTCTACTACGCGTTTGGTTACTACGACGTCCTTGGCGTTTTTGAGGCGCCGGACGATGCAAGCGCCGCAGCACTGTCGCTGCTGATCAATTCGACGGGGAACGTCAACGTCCGCCTGAAGCCGCTCATGACCGTGGAGGACATCGACGAGGCCGCCAAGAAGACACCGTCCTACCGGGCCCCGGGACAGTAGGGGATCCTGGCACCATGGCAAGCGGGCCGGCGTCGTGAAGTACGACGGCGGCCCGCCGGCCGTGCGCTGCGGTCACCTTCGGGTACTCCCGGCAGGGGTCCGGCTCAGACCAGCTGAAGCCCGTCCGCCACCACACGGCCGCGGTGGATCACGGTGCGGCCCGGCAGCCGGTCCATCACGGCGGCCGTCACAGTGTCTCCCTCCACCAGCACCAGCTCCGCAGGGTCTCCCACTGACAGCCCGGGCCGGTCCGCCACCGAGGTGAGCCGCTTCGCCGCCGGGTCGATGACGCTGGAACCGCCGACTGTGGCCACAGCCACGCAATGCTCAATCAGCTCGTCGGCCCGGAACTTGCTGGTGAACGCCAGCTGCCACGTCCGGTCCAGCATGTCCGCGTTCCCGTACGGGGACCAGTAGTCACGCTGGCCGTCCTGGCCCAGGCCCACCCGGATCCCGGCGGCAGCCAGCTGCTGCAGCGGAAGCGGGGCGCCGGCCGGGGCGATCGTGGCCATGGACACGTCCAGGGAGCCCATCTCCTCGATCAGCTCCTGGAGCTGGCCGGCCGGCAGGTCGGCGAGCCCGTAGCCGTGCGAGATGGTCACCAGCCCCTGCATGCCCAGAGCCTTGGTCCGTTCCAGGATGAGCTGGGCGCTGAACAGCCCCAGCTGGCCGGGTTCGTGCAGGTGGATGTCCACCGGGACGCTGTACTTTTCGGCGAGGCCAAACACGATGTCCAGGTGCCGGACGGGGTCCCGGTCCAGGGCGCACGGGTCGATGCCGCCCACCACGTCGGCCCCCAGCTTGAGCGCTTCCTCCAGCACATCGGCGCTGCCCGCCTCACGCAGCAGCCCGGCCTGCGGAAACGCGATCACGGCGACGTCCGCCCGGTCCCGGTGCGCTTCGCGGGCAGCAAGGACCCCCTCGAACCGCTCCAGCCCGGCGTCCACATCCACCTGCGCGTAACTGCGCACCCGGGTGGTGCCGCGCTCGATCATGGCCCCCAGCGTGAGGGTGGCCCGCTCGGCCACGGTGGCTTCCGCGCCGCGCCAGTTGTGCCGGTCGTTGAGCATCATGTTCCACACTCCCGGCGCTCCGGTGTGCGGGCGGAACGGCAGCCCCAGCAGGGTGGAGTCGAGGTGGACGTGGACGTCGGAGAATGACGGCAGCAGGATCCGGCCGCGGCCCTCCACCACTTCGGCGCCGGCAGCGGAGCCGGCAACGGCGCCGCCTGCCGGAGCAGCCCCCTCCGGGGTGACGGGCCCGACGGCGGCGACCACCCCGCCGTCGAGCGTTACGTCAGCGGGGTCCCCGCCCCAGGGACGGACGTTGCGGAGAACCAGGGTCATTTCTTCAGTCCTGTCGTGGAGAAGTCGTAGAGGCCGTCGGCGCGCTGGGTCCAGTCCAGTTTGGTGTCCACGGCGAAGTTGTTGGCGGGCACGTACAGCGGGATGTAGTAGCCCTGGTCGTTGCTGAGGCCCAGGAGCTCCTCAAACACGGAAAGCCGGTCCTGGCCCTCGACGCCGCGCTGTTTGACGGCAAGTTCGGCGGTCTTCGGGTCCTGGGCGTAGTTGTTGTTCCCGGCCTTCTCGTAGAAGTCGGTCAGCGGCAGATCGCCGTCCACGGTGGACGGTGCCCAGGTGTTCAAGTAGATGCCTTTCATCTGCCGGTTGCGGACTTTCAGTGTATGGCTGGCCTGGTCAGCGCCCACCAGGTTGACCTTGATCCCGGCGGTGGTGAGGTAGCCCTGGATGGCCTGGGCCACCTCGCCGCTCAGCGGGATCCGGCCGTCGAGGGCGTACTCAAGGTCGATGCTTTCGCCGCTGTATCCGGCCTCGGCCAGCAGCTTCTTCGCCCCGTCCGGGTTGTAGCCGCCGTCGGAAAGCCCGCTGACGAAGCCCTCCACAGCAGGGGCCAGCATCTGCGTGGCCGGTTCGCCGAGGCCTGAGAGCACGGTGTCCACGATGGCCTTCTTGTCGATGGCCATGCCAATGGCCTGGCGGATTTTCGCATCGGCCAGGACGCCGGCCGTGGAGTTGACGCCGAGGAACACCACGCCGTTGGACAGTTCGGACTGGACGGTCGCCGCGCCGGACCCCTTGACCGGCGCCACCTGGGCGGGGCTGATCTGGGCCACGTCCAGGGAGCCGGAGAGGACACCGTTGACCCGGGACTCGTCCGAGGCCACCGGCACCAGGCTGAGCGCGTCCAGCTTGGCGGCCTCGCCCCAGTACGAGTCGTTGCGCACCAGGTCGTAGGCCACGCCGCGCTGGATCTTCTCGAACTTGAACGGGCCGGACCCCACGGGCGCTGCCGCGAAGGCCTCCGGACCCATCGCGGCGTAGGCCTCGTCCGGGACGATCGAGATCAGTGACGTGTTGCGGGGGAAAGCGGAGAACGGGGCTTTCATGGTGAAGCGGACGGTGAGCTCGTCCACCTTTTCCACCGAGGCCAGTGAACTGAGGTAGCCGAAGTTTTCCGAGGTGGGGTCCTGGAGGATGCGGGTGAAGGAGAACACCACGTCATCGGCGGTGAGCGGTTCGGCGTTGGTGAAGGTGACGCCGTCGCGGAGCGTGAAGTCCCAGGTGGTCAGGTCCGCGTTGGGCGTCCACTTGGTGGCGAGCTTGGGTTCCAGCGAGCCGTCCGCGGTGATTTTGGTGAGCTGGTCGAAGGTGTTGAAGAAGACGGAGAGGACCACCAGGCTGCCGGTTTTGACCGGGTCCATGGAGGTGGGGTCCGTGGGCAGGGCAGCAACGATCCTGCCACCCGTGCCGGCCTCGCCGGTGGAGTTCGAACTGGATTCGAAGCCGCCGGCGCAGCCGGTGAGCATCAGCGCGGAGGCGAGGCCCACGGAGAGGGCAGGCAGGGCGCGGCGGAACGGGGAGCGGGCAGGGGACATCGGCATGGGTTCTCCTGGAGGGTGTGGTTGGCCGGTGCGGCCGGGGGCTGCCGGGATGGGTGGGGCTGCGGGTGCCTAGGCGTGGACCAGCAGGCAGGCGGACTGGTGCGCCGGGCGGACGGGGAAGTCCGCCTGGGTGGGCACCGGGGGAAGGAGGTGGGGTACGACGGCGGCGCAGGCGTCCGTGGCGATCGGGCAGCGGGTGCGGAAGGCGCAGCCGGAGGGCAGGTTGGCGGCGTCCGGCAGGTCGCCGCGGAGCACGATCCGCTGCCGGGTTGCGGCGGCCGACGGATCCGCCACGGGTGCGGCGGACAGCAGCGCCTGCGTGTACGGGTGTTGGGGGTTGGTGAAGACGTCGGCCACGGGTCCGGTTTCCACGATCCTGCCCATGTACATCACGGCCACCCGGTGGCTGATCTGCCGCACCACGGAGAGGTCGTGGGCGATGAACAGGTAGGACAGGCCCAGCCCGGCCTGCAGGTCCTGGAGCAGGTTGATCACCTGGGCCTGCACGGAGACGTCCAGGGCGGACACCGGTTCGTCCAGGATGAGCAGTTCGGGCTTCAGCGCCAGGGCCCGGGCAATGCCCACCCGCTGGCGCTGGCCGCCGGAGAACTCGGAGGGCCGGCGGCTGCCCATGGCTTCGGTGAGCCCCACCTGTTCGAGCAGCGCGTTCACGGCGGCGGCGGTGTACTGGCCGTTGATCCGCAGCGGCTCGGCGACGATCTCGTGCACGGTCATCCGCGGGTCCAGGGAGGAGGAGGGGTCCTGGAACACCATCTGCATCCGGGCGCGTTCCTGCCGGCGGCGGCCGTTCAGCAGCCCGGCGAGGTTCCGGCCGCCCACCGCCACGGTGCCGGCGGTGGGTTTATTGATGCCCAGGATGGTGCGGACCAGGGTGGATTTGCCGCAGCCGGATTCACCCACCAGACCCAGGGTTTCGCCGGGGGCCACGTGCAGGGAGACGCCGTTGACGGCTTTGAGGGTGCGGCGGCTGAACAGCGGGCCGCGGGCCGGGAATCCGACCATCAGGTCCTGGACGGTCAGGACGTCCAGGAAGGGCGGGGCCGGGGTGTCGGTTCTCATGCCGGTTGTCCTTTCAGCAGGTTTAGGGTGCTTTCGCCGGCAAAGTGGCAGGCCGCGGCTGGCCCGGCGAAGGGTGCCGGCCCGTCGGCGTCAGCTGGGGGAGTGGGCAGCAGCGTGAGCACCGGCCGGGCTGTTGTGCATTCGTCCCGGCCGCTGCCGAGGTGGCAGCGCGGCTGGAAGGCGCAGCCGGCGGGCCGTTCGGCGGCGGCCGGGGGCGCACCCGGAATCGCGAAGGCGCGCCCGCCGGCGGTCCCTTCGCCTAGGATGCTGGCCAGCAGCCCGGCGGTGTACGGGTGGGCGGGGGAGGTGAACAGCCGGTGCACGTCCGCGGTTTCCACCACCCGGCCGCTGTACATCACCGCCACCCGGTCCGCGGCTTCAGCCACCAGCCCCAGGTCGTGCGTAATCAGGATCATGGCCGAGCCTGCCCGGCGCCGGGCTTCGGCCAGGACGTCCATCACCTCGGCCTGGACCGTGACGTCCAGTGCGGTGGTGGGCTCATCGGCGATCAGCAGGCCGGGATCGTGCGCCATGGCCATGGCGATCATGGCCCGCTGCCGCATCCCGCCGGACCACTGGTGCGGATAGGAGGCGGCGCGTCCTTCCGGATCGGGAACGCCGACGGCGGCCAGCAGGCTGTGCACCTTGTCCGCGGTCTGCCTGCGGTTCAGTCCGGAGGCGTGCAGCCTGACGGCTTCGGCCAGCTGGCGTCCCACCCGCTGCAGCGGGTTCAGGGCGGACATCGGGTCCTGGAACACCATGGCCAGGTCCTTGCCGCGGAGGCGGCGCATCTCGGATTCGGGCAACCGCGCGAGGTCCCGGCCACGGAACAGGATCCGCCCGGAGGCGATCCGCACGCCCGGCGGCAGCAGGTCCATGATGGCCAGCACCGTCAGGCTTTTGCCGGAGCCGGACTCGCCCACCAGGGCGAACACCTCATCCTGGTGGACCTCGAAGGTGACGCCGTCCACCAGCCGCACCGGGCCGTCGTCGCCCGCTACTTCGATGGTGAGGTCCTGCACTGACAGCAGCGGACCCGGGTAGGTGGTGCTCATGCTGTGCGTCCTTTCCGGAGGAGTGCGCCGGTGGTGCCTTCGGCGGTGAAGCGCTGGCTGGTGAACTGGGCGCCGGCCACGGTCAGGAACATCACGATGCCCGGCAGGACGGCCAGCCAGGGGTTGGTGCCCAGGTACTTCTGGCCCTCGAAGATCATGGATCCCCAGCTGGGGACGGGCGGCTGGACGCCCAGGCCCAGGTATTCGAGCGAGGACTCGATGAGGATGATCGTGGCGATGTCCGTGGCGGCGATGATCAGGATCTGGGAGAAGACGTTGGGCAGGATGTGCTTGCGGATCACCCAGCCGTGCCCGCCGCCCTGGGTGAGCGGCGCCAGGACAAAGTCACGGTTCCGCAGCGACCGGGCCAGGTTCCGGCTGACCCTCGCGTAGCCCACCCAGTAGGTCAGGCCCAGGGTGACGATGGTGACCGTGGCGCTGGGTCCGGTGACCGCGGCGACGGCGATCAGCAGCAGCACTACGGGCATGGCCAGGTTCACGTCGGCCAGGGTGGTGATGGCGGAATCGAGCCGGCCGCCGAAGTAGCCGGCCGCCATGCCCAGCCCGGTGCCGATCACCGCGTTCAGGATGACGACGGCGAGGGCTATGCCCAGGGTGACAAAGCTGGCCAGGGACAGGCGGCTGAGCATGTCCCGGCCCAGCGAGTCCGTCCCCAGCAGGTGGTCCGGATCGGTGAAGGGCTTGCGCATGGCGGCGGAGAGGTCCTGGCCGAAGGGGTCGTAGCCCGGGAGCAGGGCGCCGCCGGCGGCGAGCAGGAGCACCAGGCCCAGCATCATGCAGCCGGCCACGAAGGCGGGGGACGCGCCGGGGCGCTTGCGGCGGCCGGCGGCAGGCCGCCGTCGTGCTTTACCTTGCTGGTCCCCTTGGGGGCTGTCCCTTTCGCTCGTGGCGGGAAGCACTGTGGGGTCGGTGGGCAGCAGCTGCTGGGTCATGCCAGGCTCACTCTCGGATCGATCTTGGCGGCGAGCAGGTCCACGGCCAGGTTCACGGTGACGAAGATCAGGGCCACCACCAGCAGCCCGGCCTGGACGATGGGGAAGTCGCGCTGGCTGACGGCTTCGGTGAGCACCTGGCCGAGCCCGGGCCAGGCGAAGACGGCCTCGACGACGACGGTCCCGCCGAGGAGGGAACCGAGGTTCAGGCCCGCCATGGTGAGCACCGGCAGCACGGAGTTGGGGAGCATGTGGGAGAACAGGACCCGGGCCCGGCTTTGGCCTTTGGAGAAGGCTGTGCGGACGTAGTCCTGGCTGGCCTGGTCGCTGAGGGCGGCGTCGATGAGCCGGACGTAGAGGACGAACTGCCCGGTGGCGATGGTGAGGACGGGCAGCACCAGGCTTGCCGGGCTGGTCCGGCCGAGGGAGGGCAGCATGCCCAGCGCCACGGAGAAGAGCAGCACGGCGAGCAGGGCGAAGAAAAAGTCCGGGACGGAGTGGCGGAGGGAGCCGCCCCAGATGAAGAGGGAGCGGAGGGTCCGGCTGCCGGTCAGCTGGATGGCGGTGGCGGCCAGCACGGCCAGGAGCAGGCCGAGCAGGAAGGACCAGAAGGCGAGTTCGAAGGTGGCGGGGAGCCGTTCGGCGATCAGTGCCAGGGCCGACTCGCGCTGGCGGTAGGAGTTGCCGAAGTCGCCGCGGAGCACGTTGCCCAGGTAGGTCAGGTACTGCACGTGCAGGGGTTCGTTGAAGCCGAGGGCGCCGTTGAGGGCGTCCACCTCCGCAGCCGTGGCGTTGTCCGGCAGGAGCAGGCCGGCCGGTTTGCCCGTGGCGCGGCCCAGGATGAAGGCGAAGGTCAGCACGCAGAAGAGGGTGAAGACCGCTTGGCCTGTGCGTTTGATCAGGTACTGGGGCACTGTGCCCCCTCTCAGGAAGTTGTTGTTGCTTTGCCCCTGGAGCAGGGGTTCCGATGACAGCGTAAGGGCGGTTTTTGGGCTTTCGGCCGAGTTGACCGGAACGTCATCGAGGTTAAACATGCCGGAAACTTTTGAATACCAAATAGCGCAATATTGGTGCTGGAAGTGTTGAAAGTGCATGCTTGGAATACCAAAAGACATTTTCTGACCGAAAAGAGCGAGGAGGAGCCGTGACAGACACAGAGCCTTCAGAGGCCGGAGTCGGCCTGTCCGAACGGGTGGCCGAGGCATTGCGGGAACGCATCATTTCCGGGCGCCTTCCTGGCGGCAGCAAGCTCAATGAGCGGGAGCTGTCCGCGGAGCTGGATGTTTCCCGCATCCCCCTACGGGAGGCCCTGCCGCTGCTGGAGGCCGAGGGGTTCATCCACTCGGAAGCGCGGCGCGGCAGCTTTGTGCACACCTTTACGCTGCGGGATGCCGTGGAGGTTTTTGACCTTCGCCTGCGGCTGGAGCCGTTCGCGGCGCAGTGCGCGGCGCTCCGGGTGGCGGGCGGCGCCAGTCCGGAGGACCTGCTGGCCTCGCTCGAGTTCGCCCGGACCGGTGTTCCGGGGGAGCAGGCGTCCGGCCGCAACTCGGACCTGCACGAGGAGATCGTGCGCCTGGCGGACCACGACCTGCTGCGCCGGCTGTCCAGTTTGCTCAACGGCCGGGTCCGGTGGCTGTTCCGGCTGACACCGGAACGGGACACACACGGGATGTGGGAGGAGCACGCCGAGCTGGTGCATGCGATCGCGGAGGGCCGGCCGGCACTGGCCGAGGCCCTGGCCGGTGCGCACGTGGAACGGGGGCGGCACGCCTCCCTGCCGCACCTCAGCGGGCGGCTGCCCAGCGAGCCGGTGCCCCGGCGTGCGCGCAAAACCCGCAGCCCTGCCTAACTGATTCTTTCCGGTCCCCTTCTTCCCACCACCCGACCCGAGGTACCGATGACACTTGTACTTACTGCTTCCGTTCTTGAAACCCTGGCCGACATGCCGGCCACCATTGCCGCCGTCGAGCACGCCTTTGCCGCGATCGCGGAAGGCGGGGCCTGCCAGCCGGCGCCCACCTCCCTGCACCTGCCGTCCTCTGACGGGCGCTTCATCCTCATGTCCGGCCTCGGCGATGCCGAGGGGCTGGCCGGGGTGAAGCTGCTGGCCGATATTCCGGCAAACCGCGACGCCGGGCTGCCCACCCAGCGGTCCAGCATTGTGCTCTCTGACCAGCAGACGGGGGAGTGCCTGGCCCTTCTGGACGGCCGGGTGCCCACGCGGGTGCGCACCGCTGCCGCCAGCGCGGTGGCCAGCAAGTATTTGGCCCGGCCCAACAGTTCGACTCTTGGTTTGATCGGTGCCGGTGCGCTCGCGGTGGCGCATGTGGAGGCGATGCTCTCGGTGCTGCCGATCGACACGGTGGTGGTGTGGTCGCGCAGTGCGGCCACCGTGGAGGCGTTCCGGGCGAAGATCAGCCACCTGCCGGTGAAGGTGGTGGCCGCCGGCGCGATCCGGGACGTGGTGGAGGCAGCGGATGTGCTGTGCACTCTCACGCCTTCGGTGGAACCGCTGGTGCGGGGGGAGTGGTTCCTGCCGGGGCTGCACGTGAACGCGGTGGGCGCGCGCCCCCGTCCGACGCACCGGGAGATCGACTCCGAGGGCATGGCCCGGTCCAGCCTGTTCGTGGACAGCATTGCGACGGTGACCGAGAAATCCGGGGACCTGCTGATGGCCGTCTCCGACGGGGCAGTTGCCGTGGGCGATATCCGGGGCGAGCTGGGGCAGGTGGTGGCCGGCCAGGTCCCCGGCCGCCGGGACGACGCGGACATCACCCTGTTCAACTCCGTGGGCATCGGCATGCAGGACGTGGCGGTCGGGCGGCTGCTGTACGACGCCGCGGTTCAGCGGGGGCTTGGGGTGCGGGTGGACATGGCGGGGTGAGTGCCGCCGTCGTCCGGAAGCGCACGACGGCGGCGCTTGCGTATCAGCCGAAGGTACCTACAGGCAGCGCGAGATCGCCCAAGGAAGAAGCAGCTGAGGGGGAGCGCGCAGCGATTAGGAATGTAGCGAGTCGACGGCAGTGGACGCAGCTTGGATGCTTTCCAAGCCACGGCGGCCCGCTGGTTGGTACGGCAGGAACAGAGGTTAAGGGTGTTCCGCGGGAGGAAATAAGGACAGGTAGGGCAATCGCGGCAACGCAGGCAGGCGCGGACTGCCACAGGCGCCGATCGGATGCCACCGCGGCCAACGCCAGCAACACAGCCATGACAGGCATGTATGGGACATGCCGGCCCGAGCGCCGCCCGCCGCCATGCCGGAAGAACACCAGGACCAGCTGAAATACGCAGTCCGCTCCGGAGCCCTGCCACTGGCCAGTCTGTTCTGTGACTGGCCAGTTGAGCTCGCACAACAGGGGAGTGCGTATTCGCTGGCCCTCCGGGCTCTGCGGGCCGGGACCGCGGTGGTTATCCTCATAGATGGCTACGGTATCCTCCGTGATCCCGCAGGGCGCTTCTTTTTCCTCTATTGCGCCGTGGCCACCGCAACATTGGGGGTTGCGGTGTTTGCCTTCTCAACGGTCCGGCTGAAGAACATTCACGCCGTGGAGGGCCAGCTGCGCGAACAGATCCGCCTACTTGATGGCCGGGTCTGAAGCCGAGGCTTCCGCCAAAACAGTTATAGGCGGCTCGTCGCCACGAACCTGGCACGGCAGCAGGGCGGTTTCAGAGCCTCATTCTGCCTACGACGACGAGGGGTAGAGGAAGACGTCTACGGAGTCGCCGCGGTAGTGGAACCGGACGACGCTCCCCTTCGGGAGGCCCATCACGGCATCATCACCCGAATGGGTTTGCCCGCCGACGTCTGCAAAAAGATCGACCCCGGGCGGCACACAATTGGCGCCGTCAACAAAAGGACCGGAACGATCGATGAGCATGAAGCACCGGTAGCCCCGTCCGTCCACGAAGAACCAGGGTTCGAATCCCCGATACTGTTGATAGCCGCGGAAGCTGGATTGGCCGGCAGCTTCCCCCCAAGGGAATTCCAGCGTTGAGAGGAACGACAGCATTGTGAAAACGGCGGTGTCAGCCTCGTCTGCGATCGGACGCAACGTGGCATCGGGATGCGGTCTAACGATCCATGCCACGGTGAACACAGCGGCAACAAAGACGGCAACAAAGACTGCCAGCGCGGTGGCCGTAAATGAGTAACGGCGGACTTGTGTCGCAATGCGACGACGCCAGGCTGAGGACATCAATCCAGTGCTGGGCTCCGCCACGGGTGCGATGCTGGTTGCTGGTTCCGGCCATTCTTCAATGAATGTGTTCCAGGTGGAGTGAGCAACTGACCCGGAATCCGGGGCTGCAGCGGGTGCTGTGACTTCGGTGCCGGCGGCGGCGCGAAGACTCGCAGTGCGTGCCGCCTCCAGTTCCGCCAGTCTTACCAGTGCTGCAGGGTCGGACTGGATATCTGCCTGCCGACCGTATGCCCTCCTGCGGAGCTCGTCCAGCTCGCGCTCAGCGTCGGACCGGGGTGAGGATGGGTCCATCAGCCCGCCTCCGGGATGAGGTAGACGTAAGCATCAACCGTGTCGTCACGAAGTACGAATCGGATGATGCCGTCACCGGCGCGTCCTTCGAATCCTTCAAACCCATCCCGGGATGAGGCGACGTCCATCATGAGATCTGCTGGAGCCGGAGCACAGCGAACGTCTGAGAGATTACCGCTCGCCCGGTGCAGTGCCACCAGACACGGCGAGCCGAACGCGTTCACCCCGGAATAGATCTCGAGACCGAGATACGGCCCGTATCCGCGGAGGGTTGAAGCCTCGATCTTCAACAGGGGTGCTCCCCTAAGCAGCAGTCCGGGGAGCCGGTTATCGACCGCGGCCCCGCTCGGATGAAGAGTGGCATCAGGACGCGGCTCGGATAACAGCAGGGTCGTCGTAACGATCCCTCCCGCGAGGACCAGTGCGGCACCGGCCCAGTACAAGCGACTCCACCTTGGCAGCGGATGTTCTATCGAGGCAGCGTCCACGGGGGCCTCCGAATCAAGTTCGTGCAACCTCGCTAGGCCTGGAGGGTCGACACTGATGTCTGGATCCGGACCGTATGCCCGCCTGCGGAGCTCTTGAAACTCGCGGCCGGCGTCCGAAGGGCGCCTGAAGCCTTCCACAGCTGAAAAGTACACCCGTCTGGCGGAGCGGGTCTATACGTCTCCAAATCGAGCCGTTGGAAACCGCCCAGCGCAGTTTGGCTCGTGGCCCCCGGGACTTATTCGGTTGTAAAGTGTGGTGGCTTGAAGTGCCTGCTCTGCGTGTTTCGGTCCTGTCCCCGAGTTAGTGGGTTACTGTCACGGCAAGATAGCCACGTCGTGTCGAGGAGGAACTACTTGGAAATTTCATCCCCCGCGTCCAGCTCAATTGTGGGCAAGCTCCTCGAAGAAATTTCGTGGGAGAAAGCCAGAGACTATAGGGCCGGTGGGCAGGGACGTGAAAATGTCTTGACCGCAGAAGTGCTTGTAGGCCTGGATTTTTTGCCCAGAACCCACTTCCTGGGAGATGTCATCCGGGCGGCGCACGGTGCCGATGAGGCCCGGAACCAGCTTGCCGCTGAGGCGGAGGAATTGCGGATGCATTTTCTTCCAGGCGATTCCAGTCTCGGTTCGAATGGCCGCAACGCGAAATTGGTTGTCCAGCCTGACGCTATTTTCGAGACTCCGAGCACATACACGCTCGTTGAAGCCAAACGGATCAGGTACGGTAGTTTCCAGCCGGAACAACTGGCCCGGGAATACATCTCGCTTATGTCCAAAGCCGGCTCCGCTACCCCTCTTCTTTTCCTTTTGGGGGTTACGCCGCCGGTTCGCGTCAAAGGCCACGGCCAACTCGAAATTGCCGAAGCTGTGGGACGATTCCTTGGCCCCGTCTTGGACCGTGTCGGCGACCCTACGCTCCCTTCCGCGTCCGGGCTAATGGCGCACATACCGGAAGTCTTCTGCTGGATATCGTGGCCGGAATTGGATGAGTGTGTGCGCGACGCGGCGGCAACGTATCTGGCTGGTCCCCCTTCTGGCGATGCTTCCGTCCAGCGCATCGCCGCCTTTATCCGGAATGCAGTCGCCTGGCATGCCTGATCCCTTCGGTGCCCGGTCGGCCAGCGGGCGCCCGCCACGGCGCACCTGTATCCTGAGGAGGCAGGTTGAATGGCTAAAGCGGCCATCAACCACGCTCGGTTCGCGGCCGGATGACGGTCCGGAATCCTGGGCCGTCGCCTTCCATGTCGTGGATCACCGCCGCAATCGTCAGCCGCCGATCGGCTCCTCTGACGCTGGGATTGGATCCTTATCACTACCGACACGCCAGCTCCCTTGGGAATCCCGACGCCGGCCCGCAAGCCCGAGCGCGCAGCTGCGGTGGATGATCCCGCCGTCGTGACGTGGGCCGAGGCCGGTGAGAGCATGACCGCGCGGTGGCGTTCGGCGAACGGCAGGCCGGCGCCGACGCGCGTTGAAGTGGTCGACGACTCCCTCACGGCCGATGAGGCGAACCGGATGGCGTCGCAGGGGATCGCGATGCTCTGGCACGGTGACTTCCACAACGCCCGGCAGATCCTCAACGCCCTGGACCGGCGGGTAGGTGCCGGAAAGAAGGATACCGCAGCGACTCCGGCCGAGAAGTTCTACCGTCACCGCCAGTCAGCCTCGCACCGTGCCCGTATTCTCGGCCTGCTGCTGATTCCCCTTGATCCAGGCCCGGTGGTGCCGCTGCGCCGCGCGCCCGACATCGGGGAGGCCGCCGCCGAAGCCTACGGTGATGTTGGCGAATCCTCCGTGGTGTCGCTGCATGAGCTGGTGGGGGCCATCGGCGCCCACGAGTGGCGGAAGAAGGGCATTTACGTCGATGCCCTGCAGGACCGCATCCACCCGCACTACGGCACGTTCTTCCCCACGCGGAGTGAGTATGTGGATCTCGTGGCCGCCGCGCCGCTTCCTTCTGACACGCTGGCGTTCGACGTCGGGACCGGCACCGGGGTGCTCGCTGCCGTCCTTGCCCGCCGCGGCGTCCGCCGCGTGGTGGCCACGGACAATGAGCCGCGTGCCATCGCCTGCGCCGCCGAGAATTTCCGGAACCTCGGTGTCGAAGACCGTGCCGAGGCGGTCCTGACCGACATGTTCCCGCCCGGACGGGCACCGCTCATCGTGTGCAACCCGCCCTGGATTCCTGCCACGCCGCATTCGTCCCTGGACAACGCCGTCTACGACCCCGGGAGCAGGATGCTGTTCCGCTTCCTGAACGAACTCCCCGACCACCTGGAGCCGGACGGTGAGGGCTGGCTTGTCCTCTCCGACCTGGCCGAACACCTTGGCCTGCGGACGCGTGAGGATCTGCTGGCCGCCATCACGGCGGCTGGGCTGAAGGTCGTGGAACGGCTGGACACCAAGCCAACGCATCCGAAGGCATCGGACCGCGACGATCCACTGTTCGAGGCGCGCACGGCCGAGGTCACGTCGCTGTGGCGGCTAGTTCGGCTGTAGTCCGGGGCAACGTCCGTCAGCGCTGCAGGCCGGCCCTGATCTGGATGAGGGTGAGGTCCAGCAGCGGCGTCGGGACGTTGAGGCTGCGGGCCCTGCGTGCGAGGTCGCCGAGGATGTGCTCGGCTTCCGAGGGCAGCCCGGCGCTGAGGTCCCGGTACAGGGAGGACGTGAAGCCCGATCCCGGCTCGGTGAGTATGCCGACCGCCTGTGCGTGAGCGGCGTCGGAAACGGGATGTCCTGCAGCGGCGGCCACCGCTTCGGTTTCGCTGATGGCCTCCAGGATCCTGGACTGCCCGCCGGCCTCGATGATCCGTCCCACCGGCGCCCGGAACAGGCAATTGACTATCCCCGCGGCAGCGATGAAGGCCCATTTGTCCCACAGTGCGCCCAATACGTCGTCCACTACCGAGAAGCCGACGGCGGGCACGTCCAGCGCCTCGGAAATATCCGTGGGGACAGGGTTTCCGTTCAGCCCGCCCACCATGAGCGAAGTGAGGGGCACCTGCTGGCGGACCACATCGCCGTCGAGGGTGGCGACGATCCGGGCCAGGCCGCCCAGCACCTGGCCCGGGTACAGCTGCTCAAGCCGGTCCACATGGGCCATGCCGTTGAGGATGGGAACGATGCTGGTCCCAGGCCCGACGAAAGCGCCAAGCTCGCCGAGGACGCCGTCGAACGCGGTGGCTTTGACCGTGACCAGGATCAGATCGAAGGCCTCCGACCCGTCCGGTGCCGTGATGGTTTTCACCGGGTGCGTCCGGTCAGCGGTGGGGGAGATGAAGCGCAACCCGTCGCGGCGAAGGACCTCCTGCTTGCGCGGCCGCACCAAATAGGTGACATCCCGCCCCGCTTCCTGCAGGAGCGTACCGAACGCCCCGCCTGTGGCTCCGGCTCCGACGACGAGTATCCGCATGGGTGCATACCTTTCCGGGTGTTCAGGGATGTTCAGCAGACTGAGCAGCCAGTAAACAGCTGATGAGGCTTCGTATCCGATGTTACGTCGATGCCCTGCAGGACCGTATCCACCCGCACTACGGCACGTTCTTCCCCGCCCGGAGTGAGTATGTGGATCTCGTGGCCGCCGCGCCGCTTCCTTCTGACACGCTGGCGTTCGACGTCGGGACCGGCACCGGGGTGCTCGCTGCCGTCCTTGCCCGCCGCGGCGTCCGCCGCGTGGTGGCCACGGACAATGAGCCGCGTGCCATCGCCTGCGCCGCCGAGAATTTCCGGAACCTCGGTGTCGAAGACCGTGCCGAGGCGGTCCTGACCGACATGTTCCCGCCCGGACGGGCACCGCTCATCGTGTGCAACCCGCCCTGGATTCCTGCCACGCCGCATTCGTCCCTGGACAACGCCGTCTACGACCCCGGGAGCAGGATGCTGTTCCGCTTCCTGAACGAACTCCCCGACCACCTGGAGCCGGACGGTGAGGGCTGGCTTGTCCTCTCCGACCTGGCCGAACACCTTGGCCTGCGGACGCGTGAGGATCTGCTGACCGCCATCACGGAGGCCGGGCTGAAGGTCGTGGAACGGCTGGACACCAAGCCAACGCATCCGAAGGCATCGGACCGCGACGATCCACTGTTCGAGGCGCGCACGGCCGAGGTCACGTCACTGTGGCGGCTTGTCCGCCGCTAGCCACAGGCTGCTGAGATCAAAAACCAGGCCCGCGCCGCCACCGGCCCGCCCCGGAACGGGAACTTACGGGAGCCATGTCCTGCCTAGCCGGTTTGCGCACCGTCTCCGGTGTCATCCCACATGACATCCAGATTGTGGAAGATCACGGGTCCGTCGCACAGGGGGAGAAAGTGCCCTCGTCCGGCCAGCCCTTCTGCGCGTCCGCCGTCGTAATGGAAAACGTTTATCACCGGCACTAAGGCATACTGAACAGGAGTTTTAGGGACCCGCCAGCTTCTTGGCTGACGGGTCCTGTCTGACGGAAATGAACCAACGTGGGTTCGCCCGGCCGCGGTATCGCGTGCCGGGATTTTTGTGTGGAAGAGGAGCGAACGTGACACGTATTGGCATTGTGGCCGAGTTAAGTCGCGAGAGCCGGGTGGCGGCAACGCCCACCACGGTGAAGCAGTTGTTGGGGTTGGGTTACGAGGTTGTGGTCGAGAAGGGCGCGGGGGAGTCCGCGACGTTCCGTGATGAAGACTATGCCGAGGCCGGTGCGCTGATTGTTGGTGCTGATGAGGCGTGGGGATCCGCGGTGGTGCTGCGGGTTAATCCGCCCACCGAGGAGGAAATCGGCCAGCTGGCTCCTGGTGCGACGCTGATCGGTTCGCTCAGCCCGGCTTTGCGTCCGGACCTGGTAGAGGCACTGGCTGCCCGTCCCATTACGGCGCTGGCGCTGGATGCGGTGCCGCGTATTTCGCGCGCGCAGTCGATGGATGTGCTCAGTTCGATGGCGAACATTGCCGGGTACCGGGCCGTGATCGAGGCGGCTCATGAGTTCGGGTGGTTCTTTACCGGGCAGGTGACGGCGGCGGGCAAGGTTCCGCCGGCGAAGGTCCTGGTCGCCGGTGCCGGTGTTGCCGGTCTGGCCGCGATTGGTGCTGCGTCCAGCCTGGGTGCGATCGTGCGGGCGACGGATCCGCGCCCTGAGGTGGCTGATCAGGTGAAGTCGATCGGCGGAACCTACCTCAAGGTGGAGGTGGAGGAGGAGATGAAGTCCTCCGACGGGTACGCCAAGGCCACGTCCGAGGCGTACAACCGGCGGGCCGCGGAAATCTACACCGAGCAGGCAGCGGAGGTGGACATCATCATCACCACCGCGCTCATCCCGGGACGGCCTGCCCCGAAGCTGCTCACGGCCGAGGACGTTGCCGCCATGAAGCCGGGAAGTGTGATCGTTGACATGGCCGCGGGCCAGGGCGGAAACGTGGAAGGCTCGGTCGCCGGGGAACGCGTGGTCACCGACAACGGCGTGGTCATCCTGGGCTACACCGACCTCCCCGGCCGGTTGCCGGCCCAGGCGTCCCAGCTGTACGGGACCAACATGGTGAACCTGCTCAAGCTCCTGACACCGGACAAGGACGGCCAGCTGACTATCGATTTCGACGACGTGGTGCAGCGTTCCGTGACGGTGGTGCGCGAGGGCGAAAGGACCTGGCCGCCGCCTCCGGTCCAGGTCTCCGCCGCACCCGTGGTGAAGCCGGCCGCCTCGGCCGCCGCCGACAGTACTGCGCCGAAGAAGAAACCAGGTCTCAGCACCGCCGGTAAGGCCGGGCTCTTCGCCGCCGGCATCGCCGCGCTGTTCCTCGTGAACGCTGTTGCCCCGGCGCCGCTGCCGCAGCACTTCACGGTGCTGATGCTCTCGGTCGTGGTCGGTTTCTATGTGATCGGGAAGGTTCATCACGCCCTGCACACCCCGCTGATGTCCGTGACGAATGCGATCTCGGGGATCATCGTGGTCGGTGCGCTGCTGCAGGTTACCTCGGACAACATCGTGATGCAGGTTCTTGCCGCGGTCGCGGTGCTGCTGGCCAGCATTAACATCTTCGGTGGTTTCGCCGTGACCCGTCGCATGCTCGCCATGTTCTCGGCCGGGAAGGCCCGTTCATGAGCGCCGTCACCGAAGCAACCGGAACTTTCTTGAGGAGCCTTACCGTGTCTGACACCGTCTCCGGTCCGTTGACCGCCGACTCCATCGCGGGGGCTGCCTACATTGTCGCTGCCGTCCTGTTCATTCTCAGCCTTGCCGGGCTGAGCAAGCACGAGAAGGCCCGTGCCGGCGTCGTGTACGGCATCACCGGCATGGTCATCGCCCTGGCCGCGACCGTCTGGCTGACAGTCCAGGGCGCCTGGGGCACAGGCCCTGCCCTGACCGGTTTGGTCCTGCTCCTGGCCGCTGTGCTGGTTGGCGGGGCCATCGGGCTCTGGCGCGCCCGCGTGGTGGAAATGACCGGCATGCCCGAACTGATCGCGCTGTTGCACAGCTTCGTGGGCCTCGCCGCGGTCCTGGTCGGCTGGAACGGGCACCTCGAAGCCCCGGCGTTGTCCCCGGACCTGATGGCGGTCCACCATGCCGAGGTGTTCATCGGCGTCTTCATCGGCGCGGTGACCTTCACCGGCTCCATCGTGGCGTTCCTGAAGCTCTCGGCCCGGATGAAGTCCTCACCGCTGATGCTGCCGGGCAAGAACGCGCTCAACCTCGGCGCCCTCGCCGCGTTCGTGGCCCTCACCGTCTGGTACGTCAACGACTCCCAGCTCTGGCTCCTGATCGTCGTCACCATCCTTGCCCTCGGACTGGGCTGGCATCTCGTGGCCTCCATCGGCGGCGGCGACATGCCCGTCGTCGTGTCCATGCTCAACAGCTACTCCGGCTGGGCCGCCGCAGCCGCGGGCTTCCTGCTGAACAACGACCTGCTGATCATCACCGGCGCCCTGGTCGGCTCCTCCGGTGCCTACCTGTCCTACATCATGTGCAAGGCCATGAACCGGTCCTTCATCTCCGTGATCGCCGGCGGCTTCGGCATCGCCGCCCCGACCACCGGCGGCGACGCGGACCAGGGCGAGCACCGCGAAATCACGGCCGAAGCAACCGCGGAAATGCTGGCGAACGCCTCGTCCGTGGTCATTACCCCCGGCTACGGCATGGCCGTCGCGCAGGCCCAGTACCCCGTGGCCGAACTCGCCCACCAGCTCCGCGAGAAGGGCGTTAATGTCAGGTTCGGCATCCACCCGGTCGCAGGGCGCCTGCCCGGGCACATGAACGTGCTTTTGGCCGAAGCCAAGGTCCCCTACGACATCGTCCTGGAAATGGACGAAATCAACGACGACCTCGGCGACACCTCCGTGGTCCTGGTCATCGGCGCGAACGACACTGTCAACCCCTCAGCGGCCGAGGATCCGGGCAGCCCCATCGCCGGGATGCCCGTCCTGCGGGTTTGGGAAGCCGAGAACGTCGTCGTGTTCAAACGCTCCATGGCCGCAGGTTACGCCGGAGTCCAGAACCCCCTGTTCTACCGGGACAACTCCCAGATGCTCTTCGGAGACGCCAAAACCCGCGTCGAAGACATCCTCCGCGCCTTCTAGGTAAGACGCCCCGGATAGATAAAGCGAGGGAAACGGGCGACGGCGGCAACCAGCCGCCGTCGCCCGCTCCCTTGAACGAGAGTTACCCAGCCACCGCCGCCTTCGCCTCCTGCTTGGCTGCCATCCATTCGCTCAGCCACGGGGCCCGCACGCTGGAGGTGATCCGGCAGTCGGCCACGAAGGTTCCCCTGGCGCCGGCGTCGATCCAGTCCGTGAGCGCCGAGAGGTCCGCCAGCGAGCGGATGATCGCCGACTCGGCACCGAGCGCGCGGGCGATGCCGCTGAAGTCCACTTCGGGGATCAGCATCGGCTTTTCGGTCAGGCCCTGGGAGCCGTACTGGTGGATTTCGGCGCCGTGCGCCGATCGTTGTAGATCACCACGACGGCGCCACTCGCCGCTTCAATGGATCTGCGGTTCCCGAGCTGGACAGGTCATTGGCCGACTCCTGCGCGTAGGTACTGCTGGTCGCCTCATTCTGGGTGTTGGCACCTATAAGACGGCGTTGCGGCTGGCTGGACGACTTCCTGTTTACCGGCCGCATTTCATATTTATGGTGCTTTCGCTACCAATATGACACCAGCGGGAGCCAATTACTCCCGCGCTATCGGGCCCCGACGGCGCGGAAACAGCGCGGCTCTGGTGACATAGCATGCGTTGAGTGCATACCGGAATCAGCCCAGGGACATCCGGAGGCGCTCCACACCGTCTGCACCTTCGGGTACGAGGCCCATATGCTCGGGGGTGTTTTTCAGATGGCCGAGCATATGTGCAAGGTGATCGCGTTCTGCAGGCTGATAGGTGACGCCGCGCAGGTCAGCGGCGCCCACGACGGCGGCCAGCGTCAGAAAATCAGTGATGTGCCGCTCTCGAAATTCATCATTCACAATTTTCAGGGCGGCGGCTTTACCGATCAAGCTGCCGAGCAGCGATGGGCGGTTCACTCGACCGGTGACCGACCCAGCAGTGACATCAACTGTTTCCGCCCGGTCCAGTGCCTGCTGGGTGGCGGGTGCCGCGATCGTCGTCCCACCTGTCACACCACGGCGGCCGGCTGCCCGCTCTCCGAGATGGCGGGGAATGAGGACATCCACGATGGCTTTTCCGCGGAGCCATCGGTGCTGGTGGCCCTCAAATGACTCGCCCGCAGATTCGAAGCCGAGCTTCCTCAACAGTGAAGTGAAGTCGCGGAGCATCGTAGGGTAGGCCCGGATGTCGAGGGCAAAATCGGCATCACTTGTTGCCCTGACAACAGGGGCGCTCCGTTCAATCGCGTGCAGGTAGACGGACTGTCCGCCGACGAGGACCCAGCCTTGTGGCATACCAGCATGGATCTCGAACACCGCCTGCCAGGCTTCCTGCTGCTCGACAGGCATTGCCGGGAGTTCAATCGGCATGAATGCTCCTGACCAGTTCGCGGGCGGCTTCTTGTTCCCGAGCACCTGGGCGTTCGGCCAGATCCGCGGCTACGACCAGTAGCGGAAGCTCAGCGGGTACGTCATCAGCTGCATGCAGGACAACGTTGGCCCGCTGCCCGGGCTTGGCCTCCACCAGGAACCAATCCCTTACCAGGGCATCGACGTCATCCCGGCTTACATAGGCCTCGATCTCGGAATTTGCGAGCAGGCCCGATTCCGGGTGGGACACGCCGGACGGCCGGAGCCGGGGATCCTTCTTCAACTCCGGGATATCGCCGCCGCTGGCGGAAAACTCAAGTCTGTCGGCACGGTTGGCGAGCAACGCCAGCAGGAGGGGGACGGAGAAGGCTGCGTCCTCCCACCGTTGCAGCCTGTGGTTGAGGCGATACTTCTCAACGGGAGAGACGGGCACGAGAAAATCGGACTTGGCGTCTTTCCAAGCATCACTGGCCGCAAGGACAAACAGCCATGCGTTACGCTCCGAAAGTGGCCTGCCAGCGGGTGCCCCGGGCTGATACTGGGATGCGTCCGCTTCATCAACCAGCCATCGACCGCCCACCCTCTGCCCGCGGATACGGCCGGACTGCACAAGGTGCCGTGCACGGCTTTCGTTTACATTTAGGCGCTTCGCCAATTCGGGGATACTCAGCGGCATGTCAAAATTATATCGATAGCGCTACGAATATGAAATGCGACTCTGGGTGGTTGGGCCGGGAGGCAGTATTGCGCTGATCTTTCCCCACCCCGTGCTGGCCAGCCGCCTTGAACGGGGTCGGGGCGGGGTAGTCGGCGAGATCCCTCGAACGTGTGAATTCAGCCCTCCTACCCCGCCACCGCCGCCTTCTCCTGCTCCTTGGCCGCCATCCACTCGCTCATCCACGGAGCCCGGACGCTTGACGTGATCCGGCAGTCGGCCACGAAGGTACCTTTCGCGCCGGCGTCGATCCAATTGGTGAGCGCGGAAAGGTCCGCCAGCGAGCGGATGATCGCCGACTCGGCACCGAGCGCGCGGGCGATGCCGCTGAAGTCCACCTCGGGGATCAGCATGGGCTTTTCGGTCAGGCCCTGGGATCCGTACTGGTGGATTTCGGCTCCGTAGGCCGCATCGTTGTAGATCACCACAACGGCGCTGCTCGCCGCCCCGATCAGCGATTCGAGGTCGGACAGGCCCATCAGGAAACCGCCGTCGCCGGAGGCCAGCACCAGGGTGCGGCCGTCCTCCAGGGCGCGGGCCGCCCCGACGGCGCTGGCCAGGCCCAGCCCGATGGCCTGGAACGCGGTCCCCACCATGACCAGGTCCTGCGGCCTCGGGATCCGCCAGTACATGGGTGCCCAGCCGACGAAGTGCCCGCCGTCCTGGACCACCGTGCGGCGCTCCGGCAGCACGGCATCCAATGCCGTGGCCAGGGAGCGCGGGTCCAGCCGGCCGTCCGGGGTCTCGTCGAAACCGGGGTGGTGGGCCGGTCCTTCGGCCAGGCGCTGGCGGGCTTCCGCGCGCCACGCTTCTGAGCAGGCGCCCGCCGAAGCGCCGTCATCCAGCATCCCCAGGATGCGTCCCGCGGCAGACTTCACGTCCGCGCTGACAAACGTGTCCACCCGGGGGTGCGTGGGCTGCAGGGCGGCGTCGATCTGGATGACGGTGCTGTCCGGGCCGAGCAGGTGCCCGAACCGCATGGTGAAGGGGCTCAGGCTCGCCCCGGCCACGAGGACCACATCGGCCTCACCCATGAGGCCGGCCGCGGTGTCCGTGCCGAAACCGCCGGCGACGCCCAAGTACCCCTCGCCTTTGAGGAGGTTGAGCGCCAGGGCGGTTCCGGCAGTCAGTGCGCCGAGGCGGTCGGCGAGCTCGCGGAGCTCCGGGCCGGCTCCGGCGAGGTGCGCACCGCGGCCGGCGAGGATCAGTGGCCGCTTCGCGCCGGCGAGCAGGCGGGCTACGCGCCCCAGGCCGCCGTCGACGTCGTCCGTCACCTGAGGTGCCAACGGCGCCGGAAGCTCCTCGTCCCCTGCGTCGAGTGCCGCGAGGTCGTAGGGGATGGCAATCACGACGGCGGTGCGCCTGGTGAGTGCGTACTCCACCGCCTGCTGCGTGATGGCGCCCGCGGCGTCGCGGGTGACGGTGAACGTGGCCGCGCCGAGGCCTGCGGCGATGGCCGCCTGGTCCACGTCCTGGGGCCGGGCGCCGCTGCTCGGCGCGTCCCCGGTGACCAGCACCACGGGGATCTGCGCCTGGACCGCCTCCGCGAGGGCGGTGAGTGCATTGGTGTAACCGGGGCCGTAGGTGGTGGTGCCCGCGGCGAGGCGTCCAGAGGTCCGGTAGTAGGCGTCGGCCGCGGCGATGGCGGCACCTTCATGGCGGACGGCGGAGAAGCGGAGGCCCAGCTTTTCCGCTGCGTCCAGGAAGTAGACGTTGCCGTTGCCCATCACGCCGAAGACGTCGCTGACATAGCTGCTGAGAACCTGCGCCACGCGGCCGGAGACGGTAAGAGTAGTCATGCAGGAATCTTGTGCGCTGGTTCCCAGATAGGCAATAGAGCCGATATTGATTGGGATATTTGGCAGCAGTCGGAGGCTCAAGTGAAAATATGCCCACCTGTGGCGTGCATCACCTGCGCTTACTCCGAAGGGCGCGCCTCCTGCTCTGACAGCCGGCTCAAAAGGCCGTCGTAGCGGGGCGGCATCAGTTCAACCACGGAGATGGCCGTGCTGGTCCGCTGAATTCCGTCGATGGCCAGGATCTGGTTGGTGATGCGGTAGAGATCGGCCGTACTCCGGGCCACCACCTTGGCCATGAGGTCCGCGTCGCCGGTGGTGGCGTGCACCTCGATCACCTCCGGGATGGCCTCGAGCCCGTTTTCCACCGCTCCGGCCCGGGTCTGGCTGATGGCCAGTGAGAGGAAAGCCATCAGGTCATAGCCGAGTGCGGCGGGGTCCAGCCTGCGGCTGAAGGAGCGGAGGGCGCCGCTGCGCTCGAGCCGTGACAGCCGGGCGTGGACCGTGTTCCGTGCGACGCCGAGCGTCCGCGAGAGTGCCAGGGCGCTGGCTTCCGGGTCCTTGTCGAGGGCGAGGATGATCCTGCCGTCAAGGGAATCCAGGGTGCGCGGGTTCTGGATGGTCATATTTTCACCACAGTCAGTAGAAGTTGAGCAGAAGTCCCAATGGGTTGAGCGTATCTTGCATTGTGGGCCGGGTCACAACATAGTCGTTCCTCATGACCCGTGATCAACTCCTGACCGCACCGGACACCGCGCTTCCCACCCTTCGCGGCGCGGTGGCCGGCCTCCCGCCCTACGTCCCGGGCCGGCGCAGCGCCGGCCTGGACATTGCGGCCCTCGCCAGCAACGAAAGCCACTACGAACCGCTGCCCGCTGCCGCCGCTGCGGTGGCCGCGGCGGCCGGTACGATGAACCGCTACCCGGACAGTGCCGCCGTCGAACTCCGCGAACGGCTTGCCGGCCACCTCGGCGTCACGGCCGGAGAGGTGGCGGTGGGACCCGGCAGCGTCGGCGTCCTGCAGCAGATCATCACCGGCCTGTGCGACGCCGGGGACGAGGTGATCTTCGCGTGGCGTTCCTTCGAGGCCTACCCCATCCTCGTTGAGCTGGCAGGCGCCCGGCCGGTCCGCATCCCGCTGGACAGCGAAGAAGGCCACGACCTCGATGCCATGGCCGCGGCCGTCACCGCCCGCACGAAGGTGATCCTGCTCTGCACCCCCAACAACCCCACCGGCGTGCCGATCAGCCATGAACAGCTCGAGGCTTTCCTGCAGTCCGTCCGCTCCGACATCCTCGTGGTGATCGACGAGGCCTACGTGGAATACGCCGAAGCCGGCAGCGGTCCCGATTCCCTGGCGCTCTACCGCCAGTACCCGAACGTCTGCATCCTGCGCACCTTCTCGAAGGCCTACGGACTCGCCGGCCTGCGCGTGGGCTACGCCGTGGCGGCGCCGGCCATCGCCGAGGGACTGCGCCGGACGGCCCTTCCCTTCTCCGTGAGCGCGCTGGCCCAGAAGGCCGCCGTCGCGTCGCTGGACGCGGGGGAGGAGATGGAAGCGCGGGTCGCGGCCGTCAGGCAGGAGCGTGCACGGATGGCCGCGCAGCTTGAGGCCCAGGGCTGGAAGCTGCAGGCGAGCCAGGGCAACTTCCTGTGGATCCGTGCCGATGCGGACCTCCAAGCGAGGCTGGTGGAGGCGTTCGACCGCGCGGGCATCCTGGTCCGGGCGTACCAGGGGGACGGCGTGCGGATCACCGTCGCCGATCCCGCCTCCAACGACCGCGTACTCCGGCTCCTTGAGGCGCACGCGGCCTCGACAATCGACTGACCTGTAACCCCAACCCGTTCCACCTACAACCAGAGGACTCCCCATGGAACAACAGACAAAGACGTCTGGCCGCGCACTGGGCGCGGCACTGAAACCCCGCCAGCTCACGATGATGGGGCTCGGAAGCGCCATCGGCGCGGGCCTGTTCATCGGCTCCGGCGCCGGCATCCAGGCTGCCGGCCCGGCCGTGCTGATCTCCTACCTTGTGGCCGGCACCCTCATCATCCTGGTGATGTGGGCCCTCGGCGAGATGGCGGCCGCCAATCCGGACAGTGGTGCGTTCTCCGTCTATACGGCCAAGGCCTACGGGCCGGTGGCCGGTGCCACGGTGGGCTGGCTCTGGTGGCTGCAGCTTGTGGTGGTCATCGCGGCCGAAGCCCTCGGTGCGGCGGGCCTGCTGGCGACCATCTTCCCGGCCCTGCCGGTGTGGCTGATGGCGTTCGTGTTCATCGTGGTGCTCACCGCCGTGAACCTGACGAGTGTGAAGAACTTCGGCGAGTTCGAGTTCTGGTTCGCCCTGCTCAAGGTGGCGGCCATCGTCGGGTTCCTCCTGGTGGGCGCTGCCCTGCTCTTCGGCTGGCTGCCGGGCGTCCAGTCGCCGGGCCTGTCCAACTTCACCGGCGCCGGCTTCGCACCCAGCGGTTTCGCCGGGATTGCCACGGCACTGTTCGTGGTGGCGTTCGCATTCGGCGGCACCGAGATTGTCTCCGTGGCGGCAGCTGAGACCGCCGAGCCGGCCCGCAGCGTGAAGAAGGCAGTCCGGACGGTGCTGTGGCGCATCCTGGTCTTCTACATCGGTGCCATCTTCGTGATCGCGGCCGTGGTTCCGGTGGGTTCGGCGGGGCTGAAGAGCCCGTTCGCCGCAGTGCTGGACGCCGCGGGCATGCCCGGCGCTGCCACCGCCATCACCCTCGTGGCCGTCGCAGCACTGCTTTCCGCGCTCAACGCCAACCTCTACGGCGCCTCCCGGATGGCGTACTCCCTCGCCGAGCGGGGAGAAGCGCCGCGTCTGCTCGCTTCCGTGTCCAAGGCCCGGGTTCCGGTGGTCGCGGTCCTGGCCAGTGTTGCTTTCGGCGTTGTCACGGTGGTGCTGGAGCTGGCTTTCCCCGAGATGGTTCTTCCTGTCCTGCTCAACATCGTGGGCTCGACATGCCTGCTGGTGTGGACCTCCGCGCTCCTCGCCCAGCTCGCGCTGCGCCTCCGCGCCGACCGCGACGGAACGGATCTTCCCCTGCGGATGCCCGGCTTCCCGTGGCTCACCGTGTTTGGTCTGGTCATCCTCGCGGCGATCTTCACGGTGGGCTTCATCGGCGAGGACTCCCGTCCCCAGCTCCTGAGCACCTTCGCACTCGTGGCGCTCCTGGCAGTCGCGAACTGGCTTCACCACCGTTCGGGCAAGGTTACGCCGGTAGTCGAGTCTTCGGATGGTGCCAAGCAGCCGGTGCTCGTCGACTGAATAAAGCCGGCTTGAACCAGTTCGTTGGTTCAGGGCAAACGGAGGGCGCGTCCGGTTTGACCGGGCGCGCCCTATCCGCCTGCTGGCTTTGCGAGGCAGGAGTGGGTGCGTGCGCGCGCGGCTTCTGTACGGTCCTGTGACCCACTCCATATCGGGCGGGTCCGGCTGACTGCCCGGGCAGGCGATACGGATGGCCCCCGAATCCCTGTGTTTTCGGGGTTTTCGGGGGTTGGCGGCACGCTCTGGGCTGGATTTGCTGTGGGGGTTGCGGGCGTGTATTGTTTTCTGAGTCGCCGCCGCTGATGCGGAAAAATTGCGACAAACCCCCTTTTTCAACGGCCTGGAAATGGCACGCTTTGTAGCGTGCCGGGTTTGGGTGGGGCCGGTTCGCCGGGGCGGTAAATCGCGGAAACGCCGATTTGCAAAGCTCCCCGAGTCCGGGTAGGTTTGAGAGGTTGCTCCGGAGCGATCCACGGCTGTTTGGTTGTGGTGGTGCCGGGTGTGTCTGTTGTTTGAGAACTCAATAGTGTGCCAAGTTTGTTGATACCAATTTATTGTATTGAATTGGTTGAATTGACTGGATTATGCCACCCCGTGGTGTGGTCTGGTTTTTACAGCTGGTTTCAAATTTTGCAGTGTGGTTGCCGCGTTTTCCCGTGGGGCCAT
>NZ_SIHX01000006.1 GCF_004320525.1 Arthrobacter sp. S39 | reverse complement strand
CAACCAAGCCCTCATCGCTCTCGCACGACGACGCTGCGACACCCTCTTCGCCATGCTCCGCGACGGCACCCTCTACCAAGCAAAACACCCACAGCAGCTTGACGAAAAACATAGGGACACTCTCACTAGTCCGAGCGTCCGGGGGTGGGGGGCTCTGTCTGGATTCCGGTTAACGGCGCATACTTGGACGCACAGGCGGCCACGGGCGTTGGAGGACACCATGAAGTTTCTCGGAGCACTGATTGTTATCTGGCTGATCATTGGAGGAATCGCCGCCTGGCAGCGCGGCTACTTCGGCGGAGCCCCCGGTTCCTGTGCCGAGGCCGGAACGGTGGCGGTGACCATCGTCGCAGGACCCTTGAACTACATGGGGGTCAACCCGCAGATTGTCTGTGACCTGCCGCAGCCGTCCCAGTAACGAGGTCCTTGGTGCCGCGCCGGGCGTTGCCTAGAGTGGGAAATGCCGGGCGCGGACCTTTCTTGCGCCGGGAACCTGATTCCGAAGCCTCGAAAGGACCGCCAAGATGGCATTCGTCACCGTTGGAACCGAGAACAGCACCGATATTGAGCTTTATTACGAAGACCACGGGAGCGGCCAGCCGGTCGTCCTGATCCATGGCTACCCCTTGGATGGATCCTCCTGGGAGAAGCAGACAGCCGCCCTCCTGGACGCGGGCTACCGCGTCATCACCTACGACCGCCGCGGTTTCGGCAAATCCAGCAAGACCACCACGGGCTATGACTACGACACCTTCGCCGCGGACCTCAACACCCTCCTGACCAGGCTGGAACTCCACAACGCTGTGCTGGTGGGCTTCTCGATGGGTACCGGTGAAGTTGCCCGGTACCTGAGCACCTATGGTTCGGAGCGCGTTTCCCGGGCGGCCTTCCTCGGATCCCTGGAACCGTTCCTGCTGAAAACGGACGACAACCCCGACGGCGTTCCGCAGGAGGTTTTCGACGGACTCACCGAAGCGGTCACCGCTGACCGGTACGCATTCTTCACGGAATTCTTCAAGAACTTCTACAACTCGGACACCTTCCTGGGCACTCCCCGCCTCAGCCAGGAAGCCGTGAACGCCAGCTGGAACCTCGCAGCCGGAGCGGGGGCCACGGCTTCGGTCGCGGCCCAGCCCACCTGGCTCACGGATTTCCGCGGGGACATCCCGCGGATCGATGTCCCCGCGCTGATCGTCCACGGCACGGCGGACAACATCCTGCCGATCGATTCCACCGGGCGCCTGTTCGCCAAGGCCCTGCCCAGCGCCGACTACGTCGAGATCGAGGGGGCCCCGCACGGCCTGCTGTGGACGCACGCCGCGGAAGTCAACGACGCCCTGCTCGCGTTCCTCAAAAAGTAGGCACCAACAGGACAGCGGAGGGGCCAGGCATGGTGCCTGGCCCCTCCGCTGTTTACTGCAATGCCGCCTGGATCAGGCCCGGGCCGCCTTGCCGGGCAGCGCCAGCTTGAAGACCTTGGCCCAGGACGAGCCCACCTGCTTCAGCAGCGGACCGGTGGTGTACTTCAGGCCGTAGCGCTGGCAGATCTCGCGGACCCGCGGAGCAACCTCGGCGTACCGGTTGGACGGCAGGTCTGGGAAGAGGTGGTGCTCGATCTGGTGTGACAGGTTGCCGGTCATCAGGTGCATGAACTTCGAACCGGAGATGTTGGCGGAGCCGATCATCTGGCGGACGTACCAGTCGCCGCGGGTTTCGCCTTCCACCATTTCCTCGGTGAAGGTGTCGGTGCCTTCGGGGAAGTGGCCGCAGAAGATCACGGCGTGCGCCCAGACGTTGCGCACGGCGTTGGCCGTCAGCGTGCCGTAGAGGGCCTGCTTTCCGGAGCCGGTGAGCATGGCGACGGCGGGCGTTGCGGCGTAGTCCTTGGTGAACTGGGTGATGACCTTCCGGCCGAGGGCCTTGAGGTCCTTGTTCAGGGCTTCCTTGGACTTCTTGCCTTCCTTGTACTCCGTCAGCTCAAGGTCGTAGATGGCAATGCCCCACTCGAAGACGGGTGCCAGGATGGCGTTGAACAGCGGGTTGGCGAGGTTGATCGGCTTCCACGGCTGGTTCTCGTCCATGCGCAGGAGGTTGTATCCGACGTCGTTGTCCTTGCCGAGGACGTTGGTCCAGCGGTGGTGGAGGTCGTTGTGGGTGTGCTGCCAGGAGCGTGAGGGCGTGACGAAGTCCCATTCCCAGGTGGTGGAGTGGATGTCCGGGTCCCGCATCCAGTCCCACTGGCCGTGCAGGATGTTGTGGCCCAGTTCCATGTTTTCCAGGATCTTGGCGAGGCTCAGCAGCGTGGTGCCGGTGACCCAGGCAGCCTTGTTCTTGCTGACCAGCAGTGCCGCGCGGCCGGAGATCTCCAGCCCGCGCTGGATCTTGATCATGCGCCGGATGTAGGCGGCGTCGGAGGCGCCGCGCTTGGCGAGGATCTCGTCGCGGATGGCGTCGAGTTCGCGGCCCAGCTCAGCGACCTGTTCGTCGGAGAGGTGCGCTGCGGCGGGCGGGCGGACTGACGGGCTGCCGGATTCGGCCAGCGCGCCGGGGCGCGTCTTTGCCGCTCCGGTGGGTGCGGTCTTGTTTTCTGAAACTACTGACATGCGGAGATGCTCCTCAGAGTTCGAGGTTGACGGGTCCGGCGGCTGCCGAGACACACGTTTGGATCAGTTGGCCTGGTTCGCCATGGACTTCGTTGGTGCGGAGGTCTCGGACCTGGCCGGCCAGGAGCGGGGTCAGGCAGCTGTGGCAGATGCCCATCCGGCAGCCGCTGGGCATCAGCACCCCGGCGTCCTCGCCGACATCCAGCAGGGGGGTGTCGCCGTCGGCGTCCACTTCCCGGTCGGATGCTTCAAAGGTGACCAGGCCGCCGTCGTGCCCCACGCCGCCGGCGAACGCGGTGTTGAACCGTTCGATCATGAGGTTGCCGGGATCACCGGCGATCGCGACGTCGGTGCCGGGGGCCCCGGCGGTGAGGGCGGCCTGCTTCCAGAGCGCCTCGGCGTCGTCCAGGAAACTGTCCGGACCGCAGGCGTAAGCAGCGCGTTCCTTCCAGTCCGGGCAGAGGTCGTCCAGCTCGGCGGGAGTAGTGAAGTCCAGGCGGCCCTGCTGGCCGGTGAACCAGTGCGCCAGCCGGAAGTTGGGGAACTGGTCCGCGAGTTCCGCCAGTTCCTCGCGGAACAGGCTGTCGGAGGGCGTGCGGGCCGAGTGGATGAGCACGACGTCGGCGTCCGGGCGCCGCGGCACGAGCGTACGGATCATGGACATCACCGGAGTGATGCCGCTGCCGGCGGTGACCATCAGCAGCGGCCGCGGGTGCTCCGGCAGGACGAAGTCGCCCTGCGGAGGTGCCAGGAACAGGACGTCGCCCGGCCGGGTGGTCCGGACCAGGGTGCCGGAAACGGCACCGACGTCCGTGACGGTGATTGCGGGGTCCTTGCCGGCGGGGGCGCTCAGTGAGTAGGAGCGCCAGTGGCGGACGCCGTCCAGCTCAACACCGATGCGGGCCCACTGGCCGGCCAGATGTGAGTGCCAGCCGCGGCCCGGGCGGAAGAAGATCGTGGCCGACTGGGCCGTCTCCTGCACGACACGGGTCACCACGCCGCGCAGCTGGCGCGCCGAGAAGACAGGGTTGAAGAGCGCCAGAATATCTTCGGGCGCCAAGGGCGTGGTCAGTACAGAGGCCGCCTGGGCCAGCTGGCGTAGCCGGATCATGCAGTCAAGCCTAAAGCGGCGCGAGCCATATTTCTCTCTCCCGTCATGACCGTTCCGCAGTCACGCTGTGATGGACGCTAAGCCCCCAAGCCGCATTAAGAATAACGGCTGACGTCCGTGGATGGTTCCACTGGGGATTTTAGTAAGGTTACTGGTTATTCGCCACTGGGGCTGCCGCGGCCGGGGTGCGGGGCCGACGGCGGGGTCCGCCTCGTCAGCGGACGTCGCGTTCCTGGAATTCCTCATCGAGGTCGAAGTGCCTGAATTCGGTCTCCGGGTTGGGTTCGCCGTCGACCACGTATTCGTAATCCAGCTGGCGCTGGACCTGGCTGTCCAGGATCTGCAGGGTCTGGTCCGGCACAACGGAGAGATCTTCCGGGAAGTCGTCGTCCGGAGACAGGTGGAGCTTGTCAGACATGGGAGCCTCTCTGGGCCGTCAGGATATCCGGGCCGCAATGGCCCGTACCCTCTCAGGATATTCCCTCCCGGGCAGATCACACAGCGGAATCCGTGCCGGGTCAGGAACGGCCGGGGCTCCATCCGGCCGCGGGTGCGATGTACCGGGCGATGTTGCCGAGCATCTTGGCGTTGAAGTCGACGCCCAGCTGGTTGGGTACAGTCACCAGCAGCGTGTCCGCTGCCTGGACAGCGGCGTCGGCTGCCAGCTGCTCGGCGAGGATATCCGGGGAACCGGCGTAGGTCTTCCCAAACCGTGCCGTCAGGCCGTCGATGACACCCACCTGGTCCCGGCTGTCGCGCAGGGCACTGCCCGCAAAGTACCTGTTGTCCTCGTCATCGACGATCGGCAGGATGCTGCGGCTGACGGACACGCGCGGCTGGTGGCTGTGTCCGGCGGCGGCCCATGCGTCGCGGAAGAGCTGGATCTGTTCCGCCTGCAGCTGGTCGAAGGGGACGCCGGTGTCCTCGGTGAGCAGCGTGGAGCTCATCAGGTTCATTCCAAGGCTTGCCGCCCAGACCGCGGTCTGCCGGCTCCCGGCTCCCCACCAGATGCGCTCCTGCAGGCCCGGCGCCTGGGGCTGGACGGGCAGCAGTCCCCTGGTTCCGCCGGCGTAGCGCGGGTCCGCTTCCGCCACCCCTGCCCCGCTGATGGCCTGGCGGAACAGCTCCGTGTGGCGGTGGGCCATGTCCGCGTCAGTTTCTCCGGGGCCGGGTACGTGGCCGAAGGCCGCGGCCCCGTTCCGGGCCGGCTCGGGTGAACCACGGCTGATGCCCAGCTGCAGCCGGCCGCCGCTGATCAGGTCCGTGGCCGCGGCTTCCTCGGCCATGTAGAGCGGGTTTTCGTACCTCATGTCGATCACGCCGGTGCCCATCTCTATCCGGCTGGTCCGGGCCGCGATGGCCGCCAGGAGGGGGAACGGGGACGCCTGTTGCCGGGCGAAGTGGTGCACGCGGAAGAAGGCGCCGTCGATCCCGAGCTCCTCCGCTGCGACCGCCAGCTCAATGCCCTGGAGCAGGGCCTCGCCCGCGGTCCGGGTCCGGGAGCCCTGGCCGGGGCCCCAATGGCCGAAAGAGAGGAATCCGATACGCTGCATGTAGGGCCCAACCGCCCCGCGGGCCTCCGCATTCCCGGCCTGCACAATGCAGGACGCGCGGGTGTGCCGCTCTGGCCGGGGCCGCCGCAGTACTGGAGAATCTCAGGCATGAAGCATTCGGATTACTGCGTGGTGGGCGGCGGCATCGTGGGTCTGGCAACCGCGTATCAGCTGTTGCGCAAGGACCCCGGCGCGTCCCTGGTCCTGCTGGAGGCTGCGGACACGTTGGCTTCGCACCAGACCGGACACAACAGCGGCGTCATCCACTCCGGTATCTACTACGCCCCGGACAGCCTGAAGGCCCGCTTCAGCAAGGCGGGCGCGCAGCAGACCAAGGACTTCTGCCGGGAACACGGGATCCGGTACGAGGAGCCCGGCAAGCTGCTCGTGGCCACCACGGCCTTGGAATCCGAACGCCTGGCGGCCCTCGAGGAACGGGCAGCCATCCACGGCCTGGACTGTGAGCGCATCGACCAGGCCGGGCTCCGCCGTCGTGAACCAAACGTCGCCGGGCTGGGCGCCCTGTTCATCCCCAGCACCGGCATCGTGGACTACCCTGCGGTGGCCCGTAAACTGGCGGAGCTGGTGACGGCGTCGGGCGGGCAGGTGGTCACCGGCGCGCGGGTTTCAGCCATCAGGGAGACGCCGGACGCGGTGGTTGTGGCGACGCCGGAGGAGGCGTACAGCTGCGGCCGGCTGGTGGTGTGCGCCGGCCTGCAGTCGGACCGGCTGGCGGAACTGGCCGGGCTGGACACCGATGTCCAGATCATCCCGTTCAGGGGCGAGTATTTTGAGCTGCCCGCGGAGAAGTCCGGCTACGTACGGCACCTGATCTACCCGGTTCCCGACCCTGCCCTGCCCTTCCTGGGCGTCCACCTCACCCCCACCGTCGCGGGCACCATCACCGTGGGGCCCAATGCAGTGCTGGGGCTGTCCCGCGAGGGTTATCCCAAATTCTCCGTGAATGTCCGCGACGTGGCACGGTACGCGCGGTTTCCCGGCCTGTGGCGCGTGGCCCGGGCCCATGCTGCCACCGCTGTCAGGGAGGTCCGGAACTCGCTGTTTAAGGGCAGCTACCTGAAGGAATGCCAGAAGTACGCCCCGGGCCTGACCGCCGCGGACCTCCTCCCGTACGAGGCAGGGATCCGTGCCCAGGCTGTCCGCCGGGACGGCACGCTGATCCATGATTTCCTGCTGGCCGAGACGGACCGGATGATCCATGTGCTGAACGCCCCCTCCCCCGCGGCCACCGCCGCACTGCCCATCGGCGGGCACCTGGCGTCCAAGGCTGCGCTGAACCGGACCGCCTGACACACGGCGGGCAGTCAAACACACGACGGCGGCGCGTCACCGAAGCGGTCGGGGCGCGCCGAAGCAGCGGGGCCGGGGCAGGCCAAAGGCTAAACTGTCCCCGTGTCCACCAACCAGCCACCGTCCGCCGATCCCGCGCCACCGCACCGCGGGAAAATCGCCGAGCGGCTGCTCCCGGGCGGCACCGAGCCCGATCCCCGCTTTACGCTGGCCAATGAACGCACCTTCCTGGCCTGGATCAGGACGTCCCTGGCGCTCCTGGCCGGGGGCATCGCCATCGAGGCGTTCACTGCGGACCTGTTCCTCGAGCCCGTCCGCAAGATCCTGGCGGTCCTGCTGCTCCTCCTTGGCATGCTGCTGAGCGGAGGCGCCGCGGTGCGCTGGATCCGGGTGGAGCGGAGCATGCGCAACAAAACCCCGCTCCCGCTGCCGCTCATCGTGCCTCTGCTGGCCGGGGCAGGGGCGCTGGCCGCCGCCGTCGTCCTCATTTTTATCCTCTGGCGCTGACCCGTGCCACGCATCAGGCAGGCAGTGCCCGGCCCGCACGGGGACCCGGGCCTGCAGCCCGAGCGGACCACGCTGGCGTGGGGCCGGACCATGATGGCGCTGGTGACGGTCAGCGCCATCTTCCTGCGCTGGCTTCCCCATCACGGGCTCCCCATCCTGCTGCTGTTTGCCGTCTCAGCCGCCGCAGCCGGCGCCATCTACGTCACCCAGCGCCGCCGCTACCGCGCCAGCGCCCGCGGGATCAGGCAGGAAGCCGTCGACGCCGACACGTCCGCCGTCCTGTGGACCGCGGGCGCGGCGGTGGCGTTGGGAGTCCTCGGCATCGTGGTGGTCCTGGCCTCGTAGGACCGCAGCACCGGCGCAGGTTCAGAACATGGGCAGGATGAACCCGACGATGAGCGCCACCGTGCCGACGCCGGTGAGCAGCCGCCCCACCACAACGGCGGTCTTGCCGGCCTCTTCCGGCGTGGCGGTCTGCCATTGGGTGGGGCGTTTGGGGTGGTAATAGATAGGAAGCGTGTCCCCCACGGCCATGTCCTTAATGTCGTGCGGCGACATGGGCGCGTGATGGATCCGGTATTTATCGTCAAACCACCGGAAGCCGGTGCCGCTCGCATCCGAATAGACGACGCCCTCGGCCACGGTCCACGGGTTAACAAAGCGCCGCAGGATCCCTGCGTACACCAGGAGCATCAGCCCGGCAGGCAGGCATAACCAGGTCAGCATCTCCAGAATGGGACCTGCCATATCGAGCGCAGTGGGCATACTCAAGATGCTACAGGGATCCGGTTAACGCTGGCTGACCACGGCCCCGTCCTGGACCAGGACCTCGAGGTGGTCGGCGATGTCGGCCAGCACCGCAATGTCCGCCAGCGGGTCGGCGGACAGCAGCAGCAGGTCAGCGTCCGCCCCGGGGGCCACGACGCCGATCTCCCCTTCGCGCCCCAGCAGCTGTGCCGCCGTCGTGGTGGCTGAACGGATGGCGTCGATGGCCGGCTGGACCTTGCCCAGCAGGCGGAACTGCTCGTTCTGGTGGCGGTGCATGCCGCCCAGCAGGTCCGATCCGAAGGCCATCTTGACGCCGGCCTCGTGGGCGCGGGCGATCGCGTCGAGGCCGCTGGTCAGCACGGAGTCGACCTTGGCCCACATCTCCTCGGTCAGCCCGAATTCCCGGCCTTCCTCCTTCAGCGCCCAGTACGTCACCAGCGTGGGCACCAGGAAGGCGTCCTTCTCCAGGAACAGGCGCAGGCTTTCCTCGTCCAGGAGGTTGCCGTGTTCGATGGACCGGACCCCGGCCTCCAGCGCGCGGTTGATGGCCCGCGCCGTGTACGCGTGCGCCGCCACGTAGCGGTTGGCGGCCTCGGCTTCCTCCACCGCGGCGCGCATCTCCTCCATGGAGTACTGGGTGGAATCGATCCGGTCCGTGGGGGACGAGACGCCGCCCGAGGCCATGATCTTGATGTGGTGGGCACCCTTGCGGATCTCATCGCGGGCCGCTGCCCGGACGGCGTCCACGCCGTCCGCCACTTTTCCGATGCCGCAGCAGCCGCGGCTGTTGGGGTCATGGTCCTCGCCGGGGAGCCGCATGTCGCCGTGGCCGCCGGTCTGGCTCAGGGCGTGCCCGCAGAAGTGGAGCTTGGGCCCTTCCAGCAGGCCTTCGCTTTGGGCGCGGGCCAGTCCGAAATCGGCCCCGGACAGGTCCCGGACGGTGGTGAAGCCGCGGCGCAGCATGGCGCCCATGATCCGCGCGGTCTGGGCGTAGACATACGACGGCGGCGTATACGTCAGCGACCGGAAATCGGCGCTGGAGGCCACCACGTGGACGTGGGCATCAATGAGCCCGGGGATCACGTACTTGCCGGTGCCGTCGATGGTCCGGGCGCCGTCCGGTGCCTGCGCGTCCGGTTCAACGCTGTGGATCTTGCCGTTGACGCTGACGACGTCGGCAGTACGGTACGTGCCCGCCGCAACGTCCAGGACGCTGGCGTTGCGGATGACCAGGGCGGGTTTGGCAGTTGCGTCCGTTGTGGGGTCCTGTGTGGGGGTGCCGGTCATGACAGGGCACGGTCCTTCCTGGGGGTTGCGTTGGGGTGGGAGACAAAGGCTTCGGCCAGCGCCGCGGAGTCCGCTTCGACGGTTGCCGCGGCGGCGGAGACGCTCTGGGCGGTGTACGTTCCTTCGGCGTCCAGCAGGGCCAGCACGCCAACAATCGCGCCGTTGTTGAGCACGGGGAGGTTGATGACTGCCCCGCAGCCCAGGGAACGGATGAGTTCGACGTCGGTGAACACCTCCCGGAGGGCCTTCAGGTCAGCGGCCAGGAACGGCTTCTTTTCGGCGATGACGGCGTCCAGCCAGCCGGCGGAGATTTCCACCGTTTTCTCGGCGCCCACGGGATATTCGTCCGGATGGCTTGTGAAGATCCGGCGCAGCGTGGACGTTTCCGGAATCCACTGGAGGGCAGTGAAGAGGACTACGCCGGGATCGGCGGCCAGCGCGTCGAAGGTCCGCCGGAAGACGTCGTCGTGTTTTGTGTGCGCCATCAGTTGCCCGCTTCGATCTTTGTGTTCCTGAAGGTGGTGGGTCCGGCGTTAATGTCCTCCAGCGATTTGCCGGCGGTGGACGCACCGAAGATCACCACGCCAAGGACACCGATGGTCAGCACGATGGTGGTCATGGTGAACACCCCGCCGAAGCCCAGTGCCACGGAGAAGATGCCGATGATGGACGGGGCGAGGATACTGCCGATGCGCCCTACGGCGCTGGCCAGCCCGACGCCGGTGGCCCGCATCCAGGTGGGGAACAGTTCCGGAGTGTAGGCGTAGACGCCGGCGTAGGTGCCGTTCAGGAAGAAGGACAGGGTTGCCGCGGCCACGAGGATCATGCCCGAATCCGAGGACTGGCTCAGCCAGAACGCGCTGAGCGCGGATCCGGCCAGATACAGGGCAATGGTGTTCTTGCGGTCGATCCGGTCGTTGAGCCAGGCGGCGGAGAAGTACCCGGGGATCTGGGCCAGGTAGATGATGATCGAGTATTCGAAGCTCTTGGTTACGGTGATGCCGCGGCCCACCAGGAGGGTGGGGATCCAGGAGAAGAAGCCGTAGTAGGAGAAGGTGATGACGAACCAGATCAGCCAGATGACGGCCGTACGGCGGCGCATCTGCCGTGACCACATGAACTTCAGGGCATTCCAGATGTTGATCTTCTGCTGGTGCTTGGTGATTTCCTCTTCGCCGGGCTGCAGCGGTGCAAGGTCCTTGCCGGTTGCCCGGACCACGCTTGCTTCGAAGCGTTCCACCACCTGTTCGGCTTCAGCCACGCGGCCGCGGCTGAGCAGGTAGCGCGGGGATTCGGGCAGGCTGCGCCGCCACCACAGCAGCAGCAGGATCGGAACGGCCGTGATGACCTGCGCCCAGCGCCAGCCGTCCTCACCGAGGGGGACCACAAACCGGCCGATCAGGGCCGCGCCGACGAAGCCGAAGGAGAAGAAGCCGGCGAGCGTTCCGATGAACCAGCCGCGGCGCTTGGGCGGGATGAACTCTGACAGGAACGGGGCGATAATAACGCTCTCGGCACCGGCGCCCAGTCCGGCGAAGATGCGGGCCACCAGGAAGACGTCGAAGTTGGGCGAGAGTGCCGCCACAACAGACATCACACAGTAGAAGGCCAGGGCCCACAGCATGACTTTCTTACGGCCGAACCGGTCCCCCAGCCACCCTGCCAGGATGGCACCGAAGAAGAATCCGAGCGGCGCCGCGGAGCCCACCAGGCCCAGGCTCGCGTTGCTCAGGCCCCAGAGTTCCTGGATGCGCGGCAGGAGGAACGCCACCACGGCGCCGTCCATGCCGTCAAACGAGTAACCGAGGCCGCCGATCAGAAGAAGCTTGTAGTGTGGTCGACTGAGCGTCAGCCGGTCCAGACGTGCGGTAAGAGACATGTTTGTTCCTGCCAGAGTGGGCGAAGTTGTACATTTTCAGAAATTTGCACGGGCCTGTGCAAGATGTAATAAAAAGTTACGCGCCACCGAAGGGAAGGTCAATAGGTGAAACGGGAAATTAACAGCGCCACTGTGACCGAGTGGCTGGACATCCGGTCCCAGGGCCGGAAGCTGGCTGCCCGCCAGCTGCAGGTCATGGGGATCCTCCGCTCCCAGCCCCGGCTGGCCTCCTACGGCTCGGTCAGCGACATCGCCGAAGCGGCTTCCTCCAACGCCTCGACGGTCACCCGGACCGCGCAGACACTGGGATTCAAGGGCTGGGCGGACTTCCAGTTTGAGCTGCGCTCCCGCTACCTGGCGTCCCTCAGCGCCGTGGAAGTGGCCGCCGAGCACAACGGAAACGTCAGCAGCCCGGCCCAGGCCGCACTGACCACCGACCGGTCCAGCCTGGCCCACCTGGAACGGACACTGGACCCGGACACAGTGCACGCGATTGCCCAGGCCATCGCGGCCGCAAAACAGACACTGATCATCGCCGCGGGCAGCTATGCGGTGCCCGGCAAAGCGCTGGAACACAACGCCGTCATAGCCGGCTACAACGTCAGGCTGCTGGACGCCGACGTGGCCACGCTGACCAACGCCATTGCCCGGCTCACCCCGGACGACCTGGTGATTGCGATCAGCCTGTGGCGCGTCTACGACAGCACGCTCCGCGCGGTCGACATCGCCCGCAACCTGGGGACGCCGATCATCTCGATTACTGACAACCCGGGCTCCCCGGTGGCCGAACACGCGGCCCACCGGATCGTGGTCCCGTCCGAGGGCGCCGGCTTCTTCCCGTCGCTGACCGCCGCGGTGGCAGCAACCCAGGCCATCGCCGTCGAACTTGCCTCGCTGGACCGCAACCGGTCCACCCAGAGCATTGCGGCTTCGGAACGGAGCTGGGAGCAGATGAGGATCATGCATCCGCGCCCCACCGCCTAAGCCGGGCCGGGCTTCGCCAGAACGCGCGGGCCTGATGAAATCAGCCGATGGGTTCGGCCATCTGCTCCACCACGTACTGTGCGTCCACGGTGGATCCGGTGACGGGGTCCGCCATCTCCACTTTCCAGCTGCGGGCGAACTGGTTCACTCCGCCGGTCATGGCAACCGTGCCCGAAATGAGGACCGTCCCGGGCTTGTTCAGGCCGCGCTCGGTGAGCACGTCGAGCCAGTAGTCCGGAGTCAACAGGGCTTCCAGGAAGCTGTCCTGGATCAGCGTGTCCGGGGTGTCGCCCTCCCCCACCCAGCCCTTGAGCGTGATCCGGTCCAGGTGGTCACGCACGTCTTCCAGGCGCCATGCCTTGCGGCCCAGGACGTCGGGGCTGGCGTTCTTGCTCCAGGCAACACCGTGGACCTCAAGGTCGCGGTCGGTGTGATCGCAGGCAACCGTCAGCAGCACGCCGTCGTCCGTGATGACCAGCGCCCATTCGGCTTCCCCTGATGTCCGCGCATGCTGCACCTGGACTTCCGTGACCTGCTGTGCCAAATAGGGGGACACTGGGTAGAGGGCCGGAGTTGTTGCAGGTCCCGGCACGCCAAGCTCGGCCAGTTCGGCAATATGGGCCTGCACTTCCTCCTGCTCGCGCCCTGCGTAGCCTGCGTTGAGGAGGTGCGTGACCTGTACATCCCGGGTGCTGCCGTCGGGAAGTTCGAAGCTGAGAACCGTCATGGTGGATCCATCCTTTGCGTGTACGGCGGGAGAAAAATTTACACACCGGAAACCGGAAACGGTCCCCTATGTACATCCAGTATGCGTAATGTATACATTTAACGCCAGCGTGACAGGCGTCACCCTGAAAAAATCTCGTGGAGGACAAACACCATGGCTAAAGTCCCAGTTCCGGCTTCCGGAGCAGTGCCACACAACAAGCCGATTCACCCCAAGGGCCTGTACAAGGCCTTCGCCGCCAGCCTCACCGGCACCGCACTCGAGTGGTATGACTTCGCCGTTTACTCGGCCGCCGCCGCCGTCGTATTCCCTGTTGTTTTCTTCCCGGCCTCGGATCCGCTGACGGGCACCATCCTGGCGTTCTCCACCTACGCGGTGGGCTACGTTTCCCGTCCCGTGGGCGGGATCATCTTCGGCCGGCTCGGGGACCGGATCGGCCGCAAGAAGGTGCTGGTGACCACACTGATGATCATTGGTGTGGCCACGGTCCTCATCGGCGTCCTGCCGGGATACACCAGCATCGGCATCGCGGCCCCCATCATCCTGGTCCTCCTCCGGTTCGCGCAGGGCGTGGGAGTCGGCGGCGAATGGGGCGGCGCCGTGCTGCTCTCCAGCGAATACGGCGACCCGCACCGCCGCGGCTTCTGGGCCTCGGCAGCACAGGTTGGCCCGCCTGCCGGCAACCTGCTGGCCAACGGCGCACTGGCCATCCTCACCCTGGCCCTGACTGAGGAGCAGTTCCTCAGCTTCGGCTGGCGCATCGCGTTCCTGGTCTCCGCCGTCCTGGTGGGCTTCGGCCTCTGGATCCGCCTCAAGCTCGAGGACACCCCCATCTTCAAGGCCATCGAGGCACACGGCGAACAGCCCAACGCACCGGTCCGCGAAGTCTTCAGCAAGGAGCTCCGCCCGCTGATCGCCGCCATCCTCTGCCGCGTGGGCCCGGACGTCCTGTACGCCCTCTTCACGGTGTTCACGCTGACCTACGGCATCCAGACCCTCGGCTACGAGCGCAACCAGGTGCTGACCGCGGTCCTGGTCGGTTCCGCGTTCCAGCTTTTCATGATCCCGCTCGCGGGCGCCGTATCGGACCGCTTCAACCGACGTATGGTCTACGGCACCGCCGCGGTCCTCGGGGCTGTGTGGACGTTCATCTTCTTCGGGATCCTGGGCGGCAACAACGAACCGATGCTCATCATCGGCATCGTGCTGGGCCTGATGGCGCACTCGTTTATGTACGGCCCGCAGGCGGCCTTCATCGTGGAGCAGTTCTCGCCACGGCTCCGCTCCACCGGCAGCTCCCTGGCCTACACTTTCGCCGGCGTGATCGGCGGTGCCATTGCCCCGCTGATGTTCACGCTGCTGCTGTCGCAGTTCGGCACCTGGATCCCGGTGGCCATCTACGTGGCCGTGGCCGGCGCCGTCACCCTGGTGGGCCTGGCCATGGGCCGGGATTCGAACACCGTGGAGGACGAGGACTACCGGCTTCTCCTCGAAGGAACCGGTGCCGCGCCGCAGCCGACCGGCACCAACTGACCCCGCGTGACCGGAGTTTTTGTCCATAAGGCGCCCAAAACGCCTTGGAAGTCCCCCGATGTGGACAAAAACTCGATCAGTTGCGGAGCAGGATGTCCCGTGTGACGGCCAGGTGATGGTCGATGGCCTCCTGGGCCTTCGCGGAATCGCCGGACACCAGGGCATCGAGGATGTCCTGGTGTTCGGCGCAGACCTGCCCGCGCCGGCCGCCGGTACGGAACAGCGCGGACACCCCCACCAGGATCTGGCGGACATGCAGCTTGCTGTAGGTGCGGGAGATCAGTTCGTTGCCGGCAGCATCGATCAGCTGCTGGTGGAAGAGGGTGTCCAGCCGGATGAACTCGCGGGCGGCCTCGGGATTCAGTTCATCGGGAAGGGCTGCCTGCTGATCCAGCGTGTCCTGCATGGTCCGCGCCGGGACCATGCCCTGTTCGATGACCAGCCGGGCGGCATGGCTTTCCAGCACACCGCGCAGTTCCATCAGTTCGGACATCTCCCGGCCTGTCACCGGCGGAACGTAGGCCCCGCGCTGCGGAATCAGCTCCACCAGCCCGTCCGAGACCAGCAGCAGCAGGGCCTCCCGCACGGGGGTCCGAGACACGCCGATCTCGGCAGCCAGCTCCTGTTCGTTCAGGAACCGGCCCTGCACGTCAGGATCGGTCAGGATGTTTTCACGAAGGTAGGCGTACGCCTTTTCCCGGCCGGACGCCGCCGTTCCCGAAATTTTTCGCATACATTATGTATACAACAGAATGGAGTAATTTCATGCGTTTAGCAGTGGCCCAAATCATCACCGGAGCCGATCTGGCCGCCAACCTGGAACTCATCCGAGACTACGCCACCCGGGCAAAGGCTGCGGGGGCGGAAATCGTGGTGTTCCCCGAAGCGGCCATGCGCGCCTTCGGACACCGGCTGACGGACATCGCTGAACCTGTCGACGGCGACTGGGCCGGCAGCGTCCGCAGCATCGCCAAGGCACTGGACATCACAGTGGTGGCGGGCATGTTCACCCCCGGCCGGGACGGGCGCGTCCGCAACACCCTGCTGGTCACCGGCCCCGGCGTGGAAACCTCCTACGACAAGATCCACCTCTTTGACGCGTTCGGCTTCGCCGAGTCCGACACCGTGGACGCCGGAACCGCCCCCGTGACCTTCGAGGTGAACGGCACCACCTTCGGGCTGGCCACCTGCTACGACGTCCGTTTCCCGGCACTCTTCACGGCCAACGCCAAAGCCGGAGCGCAGGTCAACATCGTGTGCGCCTCATGGGGCGCCGGCGAAGGCAAGGCTGAACAGTGGGACCTCCTGGTCCGGGCCCGCGCCCTGGACAGCACCACGTTTGTGGTGGCCTGCGGGCAGGGTGATCCCGCCAGCGTCGGCATCGCCACGGCCGGCAATGCACCCACCGGCGTCGGCCACAGCGCCGTCATCTCCCCCCTGGGATCAGCCCTGGTGGCGCTCGGCGGCGAACCGGAACTCGCCGTCGTAGACATTGACCCCTCGGTCATTGCCGACGTCCGCGGCAAACTCCCCGTCCTGGCCAACGCCCGGACGTTCTAGCGCCGCGCGGGAGATGGCTGCGCTCAGGGAAGCAGGAATCCCCTGAGCGCAGCCATCCACGGCCCGAAGCAGTCCAGGTGGGCATCGTGTGACGCGCCGGGGAGATCAACCCGGGTCGCGTTCCTGCCCCGCCGGACAAACTCCGCCTTGGCCCCTTCCGCAAACATGCCCTCCCCGCCATAGACCACCAGGGCGGGGACGGCCACGCTCTCCCACTCCGTCCAGCGCGGAACGGCCACAGCGCTGATGGCCGCCACCATGACGCCGGCGTCGAACCGCGGCCAGAACCCGCCGTCGCGCTCCTCCAGGTCCGCCGCCCAAGCCCGCGCCAGCGGTGCGTCGCCAAGGAACGCAGCCGCGGCATCCCGGCTGGGGAACGGCACGGGCCAGGACCGGAAATACTCCCCCATCGCCGCGTGGTCCTCGGCCCGTCCGCCGCCGGCGTCCGCTTCCAGCAGTACCAACTGTGAGACAAGGTCCGGCCTCGCGGCGGCCACGAGCATCGCCGTATGACCGCCCATCGACTGCCCCACCAGGGCCACCGGCGGGCCCACCATTTCCATGACGCGCACGACGTCGGCCACGTACGCCTCGCGCGAAACGTCGTCCGGGTGCCGGGTACTGGCGCCGTGGCCGCGGAGGTCCACCAGGACCGTCCGGCACTCCGGCAGGGCTGCCGCCGTCGGGAAAAATTCGCGGGCGCTACCGGCGAGTCCGTGGAGGATCACCACGGCGGGGCCGCTGCCGCCGCTGTCATAGCAGCGGAGCTCCACTCCCGGCCCGCTGACGACGGTAAATTCCTGGAACGGCTGTGGCATTCCCCCACGGTACGTGACTCCCCCGGCAGGCGTGTGCTGGTGAGCCGCCGTTCATTTTTACGAAACCTGGCCGTTTTCAGCGTCCGACGGCGGCTTCTCACCTCGCCTGCGCACGGATGGCTGGGATTGCTGGCATCCCGAGCACGAAGCGGACCGAATCCACCCTGCCCAACAGGTCCCGTTTACATGGTTGAAACATAACGGTCACGCGATCTTCACGTAAGCGCCATTTGCGTAACGTGCCTGCAACTTAGCGAAGCACAAACCGAAACACGCGGCGGCAAATATTGACCAGGGGGAATGCGAGGGCCGATCAGGAGAGTCCCGTATTGCAGGCTCAACGCGAAGGGACCCGCAGGTGGAAATCACTGCGCAACACGTCTGGCTGATGATTTCAGCGGCAATGGTACTGTTCATGACCCCGGGGCTCGGCCTCTTCTACGGCGGCATGACCCGCGCCAAGGCTGCCCTGAACATGATCCTGATGAGCTTCATCTCCGCGGGCATCGTCGGCGTCGTCTGGGTGCTCTGGGGCTACTCGATGACCACCGGTGACGGCATCCTGGGCCTCTTCGGCAACCCCTTCACCAACTTTGGCCTGCAGAACCTCATGGGCTCACCGGACCTCATCAAGGCCGGGTACAGCGCCACCTTCGCCATCATCACCGTGGCCCTGATCAGCGGCGCCATCGCGGACCGTGCCCGGTTCAGCGCCTGGGCCGTGTTCGTTCCCGTGTGGATCACGCTCGTCTACTGCCCGCTGGCCTACATGATCTGGGGCGGCGGACTCCTGAGTGCCGGCGGCGCCCTGACCGCGGTCTTCGGCCAGGTCATCGACTTCGCCGGCGGCGCAGTGGTGGAAATCAGCTCCGGCACCGCGGCCCTGGTCCTTGCCCTGATCGTGGGCCAGCGGCACGGCTTCGCCAAGGACCCCAACCACCGCCCGCACAATGTCCCCTTCATCATGCTGGGCGCGGCCATCCTGTGGTTCGGTTGGTTCGGCTTCAACGGCGGCGCCGCGAGCACCGCCGAACAGGCAGGCCTGATCTGGGTCAACACCCTGGTCACCCCCGCCGCGGCCATGCTCAGCTGGCTGGTCGTCGAAAGGATCCGGCACGGCCACCCCACCTCCCTCGGTGCCGCGTCCGGCGTGGTGGCGGGCCTGGTAGCCATCACTCCGTCCTGCGCCAACATCAGCCCGGTGGCCGCCATCGGCCTGGGCCTGGTAGCCGGGGCAGCCTGCTGCTGGTTTGTGGACCTGAAGTACCGCTTCGGCCTGGATGACTCCCTCGACGTGGTGGGAGTCCACCTCGGCGCCGGCCTGATCGGCACACTGTCCCTCGGGTTCCTCGCCCTCCCCGTGGACGGCCACGGCGGCGGCCTGTTCTACGGCGGCGGCGTCCAGCAGCTGATTGCCCAGACCGCCGCAGTGGTGGTCACCCTGGCCCTCTCCGGCGGCATGACCCTGGTGATCGGGCGGGCCATCAACAGGACCATCGGATTCCGGGTCAGCCACGAGGCCGAAACCGTCGGCGTGGACCTCGCCGAGCACGCCGAGAGCGCCTACTCCTTCGGTGAGCTGGGCAGCCGTTTCAACCCGTCCGGCCACCTCGCCGCCGCACAGCCGGCAGCTCCGGAGGCTTCAAGCCAGCGTGCCAAGGAAGACAGCTTCGCCTGATCCTGCCCCCGGGCAGCAGGCCATATGCCTACCGCCGGCTCCCGGATGACCAGTTCCGGCACCCTCAAAGTATCGGTTTCTATGTGGTAACAGCTCTGGAGGATCCGCGGAAATGCGGCGTATCCTGATCTCACGTCGCTAGCCTGAGAGCTGAAAATGGCGGAGAAGAAGAAACACGGGCACCGTCTGGCCGCGACCCTGGGAAGGGTCATCGGGTTCTTCACTGCGAGCGCATTGTGCGGCGTCCTTGCCGCGAGCCTGGTGGTTCCGGCCGTGGCGGCGGCAGGCTTCGGCGTCAGCACCTCCATCAGTTACTTCGATCGCCTGCCCGAGGAACTGATCGTCGCGCCGCCGTCGCAATCCACCAAGGTGCTGGCCTCCGACGGGCAGCTGATCGCCACGTTCTACGCCGAAAACCGGATCAAGGTTCCGCTGGACCAGATGTCCCCGTTTGTCCGTGACGCCATCGTGGCCATCGAGGACAGCCGGTTCTACGACCATGTGGGAATCGACCCCCAGGGAATCCTTCGCGCGGCGATCGCCAACATGACCCGGGGCGCCAAACAGGGTGCGTCCACCATTACCCAGCAGTACGTCACCAATGTGATCAACGAGGCGTACCTCTCCCAGGACCGGACGGACGAGGTGATCCTGAGCGGCCAGAAGAGCGTCGGCGACAAGCTCCGTGAGATGAAGCTTGCCATCGCCCTGGAAAAGCGGTTCAGCAAGGAACAGATCCTCGAGGGCTACCTGAACATCGTGTTCTTCAACCGGGACGCGTACGGCATTGAGGCTGCGTCACGGTACTTCTTCAGCACCTCGGCCATGGAGCTCACACTGCCGCAGGCGGCATTGCTGGCCGGCCTCGTGAACAGCCCCAGTTTCTACAATCCGGCGGTCAACCCGGACAAGTCGATCGTCCGGCGCAACCAGGTGCTTTCAGAGATGCTGGCCGCGGACAAGATCACCCAGGCCGACCACGACGCGGCCGTCGCCACGCCCATTGAGCTCAAGCTGAACCCGGGGCGGCAGGGCTGCGCCAATGCCACCATGGCACCTTACTTCTGCGACTACATTTCACACCTGATCCTGAACAATCCGGCCTACGGATCCAGCCTGATCGAGCGGGAACGCCGGCTCTACCGCGGCGGCCTGACCATCAAAACCACGCTGGACCCCAGGCTGCAGGCAGCCGCGCAGGCGCAGGTGGACGCTTCGGCCGGCGCGAACCCAGACCGCTGGGGGGCGGCGCTGGTGACGATCCAGCCAGGTACCGGCAACATCCTGGCGATGGCCCAGAACACAGTCTTCCTGCCGGAGGAGGGGAAATTCGACACCCAGCTGAACTTGAATGTGGATTCCCGCGATCCGCAGGGCAATGACCTCAATGGCGCCGGCGGCTTCCAGCCAGGATCCACCATGAAGCCGTTTACCTTCGCGGAATGGCTCAATGAAGGCAAGTCCATGACCGCCGAAGTGGACGCTTCGCGGCGGGTGTATCCGTTGGGATTCCCCTGGCGGTCCAGCTGCGGAAGGGTCCTGGGTGCCTACAGCACGGCGCAGAACAACCCCGAGCTGGGCGCCGCCGATGACCTGCAGAACGCGGACGAGGGGTACTACCGCCGCATGCCCATCAATTACGGGCTCTACAACTCAATCAACACCGCCACCTTCGCTACCGCCACCCAGCTGGATTTCTGCGGCATCCAGAAGATGGTGGACGCGGTGGGGCTGCACAGTGGCCTGGACGGCGCCCAGATCAACATGCACCAACTGGGCAACCTGCTGGGGGCCATCGGGGTCGCGCCGCTCCACCTCGCCAATGCTTTTGCGACCTTCGCCAATGACGGCCGCTACTGTGTCCCCGTTGCACTGCTCGAGGTGACAGACGTGACCGGTGGCCAGATGCCGGCCCAGGCCACCGAGTGCCGGACTGCGGTGAAGCCCGAAGTGGCCAGGGGCGTTAACGCCGTGCTTCAGGACGTGCTGAAAGTGGGCTCGGGCGTCTGGATCAATCCCAAGATCCACACCGTGGTGCCCACCGCGGCAAAGACCGGCACCTCGAACAACAACGGCGCCACCTGGATTGTGGGCTACACCTCAGGCCTGGCCACTGCGTCCTTCTTCGGTGATGCTTTGGAAGGACAGAAGCGGCCGGGCCAGAACGTGACCATCAACGGCGTGTTCTACCCCCGCCTGGACGGCTACATGATTGCCGGGCCACAGTGGGTGAACTACATGCTGCAGGTGGTGCGGCTCTATCCGGCGGATCCATTCCCTCCGCCGCCTGCGTCCATGGTGGCACCGCCGAAACCGACGCCGACGCCCGCACCTGCCCGTCCCGCGCCGGCACCCGCACCTCCATCCGTGCCTGCACCTGCACCTGCACCTGAGCCGCCGGCATCCACTCCCCCGGCAGCCGCGCCCTAGCAGTCCCAAGACTCATACCGGTACGGCACGGTCCGGGTAGTGCGTGCCGAGGGTGCGAAAATGATCGGGTGCAGACCCTTGAGACCGACCGGCTGGTCCTGCGGCCGTGGGAGCCGGAGGATGCCGGCTTCGCCTTTGACCTGTATTCGCGCTGGGAGGTGCAGCGGTTTATTGGCAATCCTCCCCGCGTTATGACAGAGCGGGCAGAGGCGGAGGAGCGGATCGGCGCCTGGCGGCAGTTGGATGACCCGGTGCATGCCGTCTGGGCGGTGCAGCTCAAGGATTCCGGCCAGCTGGCGGGAAACCTGCTGCTGAAGTCCATCCCGGCGTCCGGCAGGTCACTGCCGCTTCAGCCATCCGGCGACACGGAGATCGGTTGGCACTTCCACCCGGACCATTGGGGGCACGGATACGCCTCCGAGGCGGGGACCGCTGTCCTGCGGTACGCCTTTGCCAGCGGCCTCCGGCGGGTTGTGGCGGTCACGGCACCGGCCAACGCGGCGTCCCGGAAGGTCTGCGGCCGGATCGGAATGAGGCATCTGGGGCAGACCACGCAGTACTACAACGCGCTGTGCGAGCTCTTCGAGGCGACCGCGCCGCAGCCGCCTCTTCTCGACTGAGACTTTCGACTGAGCCTGTCCGGATAATTCAGTCGGCGAGGATGAGGTAAAGCGCACGGCGGGTTTCGTCGAGCTTCTCGGTCGCTGCGGTGCGCTGCTCTTCCGTGGCGCCACGGAACTGGTGGATAACCCCCATGAGTTTTCCAATGCTTTCGTGGAAAGCAGGTCCGGATTCGTCGCGCGAGGTGTTCCAGGCGTTGGCCAGTTCCTCCTCGTGTTCCGCCACGTAGTCGCGGCCGGCCTCCGTGAGGGTGAATTCGGTCCGGCGGCCCTCGCCCACGGCGACGATGAGTTCTTCATCAACCAGCTGCTGCAGCGTGGGGTACACCGAGCCCGGGCTGGGGCGCCAGGCTCCGGAGGTCTTTTCGGCGATCGTCTTGATCAGCCCGTAGCCGTTTGACGGCGCCTCCGCCAGCAGCGAGAGGATCGCCGAACGGACATCGCCCCGGCTGGCCCGCCGGGGACCGCCGGGCCCGAACCCCGGACCAAACCCGGGACCAAACCCCGGGCCGAAACCTCGTCCGAAGCCTCCGCCGCCATGGCCATGGGGCCCGCGGCGGCCGTGGCCGCGGCCAAAGCGTCCGCGGGGCGGATCGTTTTCTGCAAATTTGTTGTTCTCGTACATGCCTTTCATAGCGGCATTGTCCTTCCGGTGGGTGGATATCGACCGCCCACCACGTTGGTGAGCGATACTTAACGATATATCGCTGAGTATCGCTTGGCAAGAGCTAACGACGGCGGAATTTGCCGCCGTGGTCATCGCGCTATCCGGTGCCGTTCCACAGCCGCTGCCACCACGGGCGCGTCGGCTTCAGTTCGGTTTCCGGCTCCGACTGCGGGGCCGCGGCCCGGGATGCGCGGCGCTCGCGCCAGCGCGCCACTTCCGCCTCGACGTCGCGGGTTTTGGTGATGACGGGCGGCCCGCCCTGGAGCTGACGGCGGGCGTCGATGACGCGGGCGTTGAAGTCCTTCAGGATGTCCCGGACCTGCTTTTCGGTGAACTGCGCGTCCAGGCGGGCGTCGAGTTCGGCGTCCTCGGTGCGGAGCAGGATGGCCTTGGGACCCAGGCCGCTGATGTTCTCCCGCTGGATCAGGCCCTTGACCCACCAGTCGGGATCGTAGGCCTCCCCCAGGCCGGGGATCGGCTTGCCTGAATACTTGAGGTTGTCGAACTTGCCCTGCGCCATGGCGTCGCGGATCAGGTACTCCACCCTCCTGGCGTCATCGACTTTCCTGCGCTTCTGCCGCTCATCCGCCTCGGCGGCCTCCAGCTGCGCTTCTTCCTCCGCGCTGATTCCCGCGCCGCGGTACGAGCGCAACTCAGCGCCACGCTCCAGCCGCCGCCTGAACGCATTGCCGCCTCCGGCCATCACCTGCCACCGCCCCTGAACGCACCCAACCTGACTTCCAGTATTCAAGCGCCTGCGGCCGGATTCAACAGGTCCGCAGCCCGGAACTGCCCCATGGCATACTAATTGTGAGCGTTCACGGGAAGGCCTGAAGACGCGCCAACATCCCGCAAGGACACCAATGCCGCTGCACCCTAAGGAGTTTTCCTGATGACGGCCACCACCTCTCCCGGCAGGACGCGCACCCTCCGCGCCACGCACCGGCAATGGGATTCACCCCTCACGCTTCCGGCCATGAGCAACACCGAGGACGTCCACGCACGGTACCGGGTCACCAGCCGGTCCGTTGAGATCGGCGGGAAGCCAGCCATCCCCGTGTCCGGTGAAGTGCATTTCAGCCGGCTGCCACGGGAGCGCTGGGAGGACCGGCTGCGGCTGATGAAGGCCGGCGGCATCACGGTGGTGGCCACCTACACCTTCTGGATCCACCACGAACCGCGGGAGGGCCAGGCTTCCTTCGACGGCAACCTTGACGTCGCCGATTTCGTCCGGCTCTGCGACTCGGTCGGGCTGGACGTTGTCCTCCGGATCGGCCCCTGGTGCCATGGCGAGGTCCGCAACGGCGGGTTCCCGGACTGGGTGCAGGCCGCCGACGTCCACCACCGGACCAACGACCCCGCCTACCTGCGGCTGGTGCGGCGCTGGTTCGGCCGCCTTGGCGAGGAGCTTCGCGGGCTCCTGGGGCCCGACAGCAACGTGATCGGGATCCAGCTGGAGAACGAGCTCTACGACCAGCCCGGCCACCTCACCGAACTCAAAAAACTGGCCCGCGAAGCCGGACTCACGGCACCGATCTGGACGGCCACCGGCTGGGGCGGCGCCGATCTGCCCCCGGAAGTCCTGCCACTCTTCGGCGGTTACGGCGACGGCTTCTGGGTGGAGGCGGATTCGCCCTGGGACCCGACGTTTCGTGAACACTACTTCTTCAGCCATGTCTGGGACGATCCCGGCATCGGCGCGGACCTTCGCGAGCACCTGGGCAGCGGCAGCGGGACCGCAGCCGGGGCAGCCGCGCCGCGGACGCCGTCGGCCCTCTACCCGGCTGCCACGTGCGAGCTGGCGGGCGGCATGGCCACGGCGTACCAGCGACGGCCGTGGCCAAGGGGCCTGGACGTCGCAGCGGTGGGCCACAACAAGATCGGCAACGGCTCGGCGTGGCAGGGCTATTACATGTTCGCCGGCGGCACCAATCCGGCCGACGGGCTGCAGGAATCCCACGCCACCGGCTACCCCAACGACCTCCCCCGCTTTGACTACGACTTCCACGCGCCCATCGGCGCGTCGGGCCGGCTCGCCTCAAGTTTCCCGGCGTTGCGGAAGCAGCACGCGTTCCTGGCCGCCTTTGGCGACCGGCTGGCCCAGATGCCCTCCACCCTGCCGGACGAGATGCCGGCGGGCATCGAGGACGCCTCCACCCTGCGGTGGGCGCTCCGCAGCGACGGCACCTCGGGCTTTGTCTTCATCACCTGGCACCAGCCGCATGTTCCGCTTGAGGCCCACCCCGGCGCGCAGTTCGAGATAGGGCTCGACGGCGGTTCCGTCACCTTCCCGCGCACGCCGGCCGACATCCCGGCAGGCACCATCGCCCACTGGCCGGTCAATCTGGACGTGGCCGGAGTGACGCTGGAATGGGCCACCGCGTCGCCGCTGACCGTCCTGTCCCCCGGGTCAGCGCCCACCCTGGTGCTCGCGGCCGAGGCAGGCATTCCGGTGGAGCTGCGCTTCGCCGAGGGCACGTCCGTGACAGGACCGGCCGTTCCGCAAGGGGACCGCGCCTACACGGTGGACGCCAGCCAGCCCACGGTCCTGACCGCCGGGTCCGGAAATTCGGTGCTGGACATTCTGGTCCTGCCCGCCGCGGCTGCGGATGCCGCCTGGGTGCTGGAAACGTCCCGCGACCGTGAACTCGTCCTGTCCGCGGACCCCGTGTGGGTCACAGAGTCCGGAAGCCTCGCCGGCAGGTCGGCCGGACGGCCAGACGTCCGCCGGTACAGCCCGGAGACCCGGTCCTTCACGGCAATCGCTGCGGACGGCGCCGCCGGCGCTTCCCCGGGAGCTACCTCAAGCGTTTCCCCGGACGTTTCCACGGCGGCCCGGCCGGTGACAACGGAGCTGCTGCGTGCCGCCCAGGCCGTGCCGGCGTCGTACGGTTCTTTGTCCGGGCGCGCGTCGGCGCCGTCGCCGGACACCGTCGACGCGCTGGCCGAGATCCACAGCCTGCGCATCCCGGACTCCGCTTTTGCGGACGGGCCTTTCGCGGCTGCAGCACCAGCCGAACTGGAAGTTGAGTGGGCCGGCGACATCGCACAGCTCCTCGTCGACGGCCGGGTGGTGGCGGACCGGTATTGGGACGGTTCGCCGTGGGTGGTGGAGATTCACGACGCCGGCATCAGCGCCGGCTCCGACGTCACCCTCCAGATTCTGCCGCTGTCCAGGGAGGCCGAGGTCGGCGTGCCAGCGGAAGCCCAGCGGCGGCGGGACGAAGCAGGCGGTGACCTCGCGGCGCTCGACGCGGTCCGGCTGGTGCGCTGGACGGGGTGGCAGGAATCCGCTTAGGAACCTCCCGCCGGAGCTGTTTGTTGCCGTACATGACCCCTCATTGCGCCCGCTGACGCCGGATTTCACGCTGTGACGGGCCGGGCGCGGCCGGCTGGGTCCCGGTCTGGTGCGGCTCCTACAGTGGCTGTCAAAGGAAGACAGCCAGGCAGTCCGCACCACTGCCGCGACGTAGGGGACCACCGTGACAGTTCGAGAATCAATTGACCAGGGCGCCCCGGCGCCCGCCCAGCCGGGTGACCGGCAACTGGAAGTGTCATGGGTCCAGACCGGCTGGGACCACCGCTGGGCCGCGGATCTCCGCAGCCAGATGGACGCCGAGCTCCGTCCGCGGTACCAGGCGTTTGTTGAGCAGGGCCGCCGGAGGCCGCTGCCGCCCCGGGCGGAGGACATCGAGACGGTGTGGATTGCCGTTGTCGACGGAAAGCCGGCCGCGACGGCGGCGCTGCTGCGGAACCCGGGTTACTGGGAGGTCAAGCGCGTTTTCGTCTCGCCCGACTTCAGGCGCCGGGCACTGGCGCAGCAGGCGCTGGCGAAGGTGGCGCAGAGCGCCCGCGGCCTGGGCGTGCGGGAGCTGGTCCTGCAGACCGGGATCCTGCAGCCGGAGGCCATTGCCCTGTACTCGCGAGAAGACTGGGACCGCATCCCCGGCTTCGGCCCCTACGCCGGCGACGACGGCAGTGTCTGCTTCCGGAAAGTGCTCTAAGAGAGGAGGCCCGACGGCGTTCAGGCAGTGGGCTGCCGAAGCGAGGAAGCGCCCGGCATCTCGGAGGCAAGCGCTTCCTCGGTCAGCGCGTAGTGGAAGACCCTGCTGCCGGGGTTTTCCAGCCTGCCGCGAGGCTCCACCCTAAACCACTCGTGGCCGGCGACGGCCTGCGCCCAGGCATCGGCTTCCTCCCAGTACACGTCGCCGGACCGCCGGTCGGGATGCACGTGCATCGCCACGGAAATCATGAAGGTGGCGTCCTCGTTGCTGGGGCGCAGGGCGAAACACACCACGTCAACGCTGACGCCGTGGTTTACGCAGGAGGGCTTACGGGCCATCGCCGTGGCCGCACCCTCCACGGCACCTTCGTGGATGTCCTGCCAGGCAAGGGAGTACATCTGCCGGCGTAGCAAGGAGAGCTCGTCGCCGCAGATCATTTGGATCCGGCGGGTGAGGGTCCCGATCATGCTGGCAACCCGGCTGCAGGGAGCAGGCTGACGCCGTCGCGGTTGCCAATCATCTGGCGGCCGGATCCTTCCAGGCTGACCACCCAGACAATTCCGGAGTCTGGCGTTTTGGCATCGACCCGGCCAAGGTAGGGAGGCCCTGCCTGAGGCGTGACGCTGACCGTTGACCCCACGGCAATGTCGGACCAGTCATGGGCAGGGTGGTCCTGGCCGGTGTCGTGTCCGGCGCCGGCCTTAAGGTCCCGACCCGGCCCGGTGTCAGACTCCCGCGGAAGGGGGCGCCGGCCCCGTCTTCGGGAGCCTGACTTGACCGGTGTCATGCGACGCTCTCCAGCAATTTGGCCCGGGACGGCACTCCTTCGAAGTAACCGCCCTTGAAGAAGAGCAGCGGCTCTGCGCCGTCCCTTGCACCGAGTGCGTGCACCGCGCCCACCACGATGGTGTGGTCGCCGCCGTCGTATTCCTCGTGCAGCTCGCAGTCCACCCAGGCGAGGGCCTGGTCCAGGACAGGGTTGCCCAGCGGCGAGGCTGTGTAGTCGACGCCGGCAAACTTGTCGGTTCCTGAGCGGGCGAACTGCGCGGCGAGGTGCTGGCGGCCGGCGGGCAGGATGTTCACGGTGAATCGTCCGGCTTTCCGGAGTTGCGGCCACGTGCTGGAGCTGCGTGCGGGGCTGAAGGTGACCAGGGCCGGATCAAGCGAGAGGGAGGCGAAGGACTGGCAGGTGAAACCGGCCGGGCCGTCGTCCGTGGCCGCGGTGATGACCGTCAGGCCGGACGCAAAGTGGCCCAGGACGTGACGCAGGCGCTGGGGGGTGAGATCAAAATGTTCCGTCATGTTCTTTTCCTTTCAAGGCCGATAATTCAAACCAACCACCCGTCCACGGCCCTTTCAACCGGGGGTGAAACGCACCGACGCGCAACGCAACGTGGCTTCACGACCCGAAGCATGGGGTAACGAAACGGGCCGCTGACCAGCACGTTCAGTCCGGCGTCGGGTTCACGCCCAGATCCGTCGAGGCGGCCCAGGGCGGTTCATCCTGCGTCGCCAAACGTCTTGCCCCGCAATGGTCCGCAGGACTGGTTAACAGAGCGGGACATTGCCTCGGCGGGTGCTTAGGCTACTGCTACGTGATGTGCCCGAGAGGCCAGGGAGCGGTCTGCAGAACCGCTGACGCGGGTTCGAATCCCGCCATCACGTCCATTCGGCGGCAGCGCGGCGCTCAGGTGGTTGCCTGTAATGCCGCAAAGGATTGTTCGGCCAGCGCTTCGTCACGGAGCGCGTCATCAGGCAGTGCCTCGTCAGGCGGCCTACCGTCCGGGAATGCCGGGTCTGGTCCGTGGCGCGCCAGTTCGTCCATAACTTGGTGGGGCCAGTGGGGTGGTTCCCAGTCCTGGTGTTCGGTGGCGTAGCGGCGGCCGGTGGGTGAGGTCCAGCCGGGTGGTTTGTCTGTGCTGGCGTCGCTGGGTGTCCAGGCTGTGGTGTGCTTCAAACGGTGGTGTTTGCGGCACGCTGACCCGAGATTGGATATACCGGTGTTCCCACCGTCGGCCCAGGCGAGGATGTGGTCGGTTTCGTTGTCCAGGGACTGGTTGTTGCAGCCGGGGAAGGAGCATTTACCGTCGCGGAGTCTGAGCCATTGCCGCATCGCCGATGGGATCCGGTAGCTTTCCCGTCCGATTTCCAGCGGTGCCCCATCCCGCGGATCAATCAGGACCCGTCGGAATGAGGATGCCCCGTCGGCGACGAGTTTGCGGGCCATGGAGGCGGGGATGGGGCCGTAGCCGTCGAGGTCGGCGGGTTCGTCGGTGAGGCCCATCAGCGCGAACACCGGCACGGTCACGAGGACCTGCGCAGCCGGCGACGGAACACGGCCCGAATCGACCCGGTGAGTGGCCGGAACCGGGCCGGCCTCAGCATCATCGATCCCGTCCGTGACCGGAATACCGCCCGTCACGCCATCATCGCGGGTGCTGGTGGCCGCTGTGTCTGTGTTGGCGGCGGCTGGGCCTGTGCTGCCGTCCACCGGGTTGTTGGTGGTGAAGCTGGCGCTGAGGAGTAGTTTGGCGGCGACGTCTGCCCGGAGCTGGGTGATGGTCCGGTCCTCGGTGGGGCCTTGGAGTGACCGGGCGGTGGCGGTGATGCCGTTCCAGATTCCGGCGGCCTGGTCCGCGGGGAGGTAGGCGGAGAGCCAGGCCATGCCGTCGCGGTCCGGGGCGTACTCCAGCCGCCGGTCCAGGAAGCTTTTGGCGTGGCGTTTTTCGATGCTGACCGGGTGGTGGCGTTCCCGCCAGGTCCGGGCCTTGTGCCGGAACCGCGCCGGGACCATGTCTCCGGCCGGGCACGTGGCGGGGTTGGGTGCGTCGGGGCCAAGGAAATGCGCCTCCAGCGCGGCGGCCCCGGCGGGGTCCAGGCTGGCCGCCTCATCGACCATGACCCTCGCGTGCTGCCACGACACCAACCCCTGCTCCAATGCGGCCTGGGTCAGCGGCAGGGTGGTGGTCAGTTCGTGGGATTCGGCCAGCAGGGCAGAGGCCGAGCGTTCACTCACCGTCAGCGCACCGGCGACCTCGGCGACGACGCCCATTTCCCGGGCCAGTCGCTGATGCGGCTGCTCATCAGGCGGCGACATCGCCCGGGTGATGGTGGCGAACCCGGCGGCGAAGCGGACTTTCCTGGCAGCCAGCATGGCCTCCATCCGGGCAGTCTCTTCAAGACCCTCCAGGCACGCATCCGCCCGGTCACGAAGCGGGTCCGTGCCGCTGGACCCGGAGCGGCCCTCGCTGCGAGCCTCCAACACCGCCAGCGCAGCCATGGAAGCCATCATGGCCTCCACTGAATCCACCCCAACTCCGCTTCCCATACCCCCATCATCCAGCGAGACACCGACAAAAACCCCGAAGCAAATGCCCTATGTGGATAACCCGCAGCCAAGGCAGGATTGTCAGTTCTGGCCACGCCGGCCTGAACATACAGAAGGGACGACGGCAGGAAGTCCCGCCGTCGTCCGTCCTGCCGTTGCTGTTTCTACCGCCCGTCGACGGGTGCCCCGAGCACGTTGCCTATGCAGGCCAGGACCCTGTCCGTGACGTCGTCAATCCCGCCGATCCCGTCCACCTGGGCCAGGATCCCGCGCCCGGCATACCTGGCCACCACGGCTTCGGTCTGCTGGTGGTACAGGTCGAGCCGGTGGCGGATGACGCTTTCGTTGTCGTCGCTACGGCCGGTCTCCCTGGCCCTGCCGAGCAGCCGCGAGACCAGTTCCCCGTCGTCTGCAGTGAGCTGGAGGACCACTCCGAGTTCCTGCTCACCCACCGCCAGGATCCCGTCGAGGTAATCCACCTGGGCCACGGTGCGCGGGTAGCCGTCCAGCACGAAACCGCTGCCGGCGTCGTCCTGGCTCAGGCGGTTCCGGACCATTTCGTTGGTGACACTGTCCGGCACGAAATCGCCGGCATCCATGTACCTCGTGGCCTCGACACCCAGCGGCGTCCCGCCTTTGACGTGGCCGCGGAAGATATCTCCGGTTGAGATCGCCACTACGCCGAGGCGCTCGGAGATCCGTTCAGCCTGCGTTCCCTTGCCGGATCCGGGCGGACCAATAATCAGCATTCTCGTCATACAAAACCCCTTGCTGGTTATGTGGACGTCGTCGTCCTGGCCCGATGCTACGGCTCCAGAGGTTGCGGCCGGGCTGCATCGGCGCCTGACAGCAGAGTACGACGGCGGGTGCGGCCCGCCGTCGTACTCTTGCGTTTTGTGCTGTTACCGGTAGTCCTGGCGCAGTGGGCGGTCAGGCGCGGGCGTGCTCGGCGAGGACGGCGTCGATCTGGCCAGCGGCCTCCCGCATGCCTTCCTCCATGCCCATCTGGACCATCTGTTCCATCTGCTCTTCGGATTCGAAGGTGGACAGGATGGTCATCCGGGTGCGGCCGTCGGTGTCCTCGAGGGTGACCGTGGCGTGGGTGATGCCCAGGGACTCAACGGGGTCGCCTTTATCATCGGCGAAACCGTCGTTGAACTCGAGGCTGTTTGGTGCCTGGATGGCAATGAAGCGCCACCAGCCGCCGGCCTTCTCACCCTCGGGGCCCGTCATGTAGTACGCGGCTTTACCGCCGGGCTCGAAGTCAAACTGCTCGAAGGTTGCCGGCCAGGTGGGCGGCCCCCACCAGCGCTCAAGTTGCCGCGGATCTTCCCAGACCTGCCAGACACGTTCGACGCCGGCGTCGAACTCGGCAACAAGGGTGAAGCTGAGTGCCTCGAGATTCTTGGTGGAACTGATAACTGACATTGCAGAACCTTTCCTATCCTTCAGCCAGCATGTCCGCGATCCGGCCGACGCGCTGCCGCCAGATCGCCTCGTACTCATCGAGCAGCCGCCGGGCTTTCTGCAGGCCTTCATGATTGCCCCGCACGATCTGCTCCCTTCCGCGCCTCTCCTTGGTGACAAGGGAGGCGCGTTCCAATACCGCCACGTGTTTCTGGACGGCCGCGAAACTCATGGCGTAGAGGGCGGCGAGGCCGGACACCGAATAGTCCGCCACCGTGACCCGGCGGACAATATCCCGGCGGGTGGCATCGGAGAACGCCTGGAAGAGGCGGTCGACGTCGGCATCACTCATTTGATCTACAACCATTTGGTTGTACGATACGCCGCCGGCGCCGAGAGTGTCAATGGAAGTTTTTCGAAGTTCGGCCGATCCCGGGCCTTGGCCGCGTAGGCTGAAATCCACCCCTCACCCGGGAGGATCAAATGACGGTTGTTCCACTGCTTCCGTGCGCCTCGATCGAGGACATGCTGGCGTTCTATACAGCCCTTGGCTTCGAGTCGACCTACCGGCAGTCCAAACCCAATCCCTACCTGGCCATGCGCCGCGGCGATATCGACCTGGGCTTCTTTGGCATGCCGGGCTTCAACCCCGCCGATTCCTATGGCAGCTGCATCATCACCGTCCCGGACACCTCTGAGCTGCACCGCGCCTTCGCCGACGGGCTCCGGAGCCTCTATGGCAAGGTGCCGCTGGCCGGGATCCCCCGCATGACCCGCCCCCGGCCGCGCAGGAATGCCGAGGGGCTGGCCGGATTCAGCGTGGTGGACCCGGGCGGAAACTGGCTCCGCATCTACCCGGAGGCCGCAGCGGCTGATCCGCCCCCGCTGGGGGGAAAGCTGGCCCAGGCCCTGGACAATGCAGTGGTGCTGGCCGACAGCCGCGGCGATCCGGCACAGGCGGCGAAGATTCTTGACGGTGCGCTCGCCCGGATTACCGACGCACCGGCCGTGGAGCGGGTGGAGGCACTGGCGTACCGCGCCGAACTGGCCGTTACCCTGCAGGACCCGGAACGGGCGGCCGCAGTACTGGCCGAGCTGGACGGGGTCCGACTGGACCCGCCGGACCGCGAACGGCTGGCGGACACGCTAGCCGCGGTGTCGGAATTGCGAGGATCTTGACGACGGAAGTATCACGTGTCAACACGATCTATGCGATGATCGGACTGTGACTGCCGAGACGAAACCGAACAAGCGACCCACCAGCTTTGATGTCGCCAAGAGGGCCGGAGTTTCCCGTGCCACCGTCAGCCATGTGCTCAACGGCCAGGGTTCCCGATTCCCGGAGCAGACCCAGCAAAAAGTGCTCCAGGCAGCCGCCGAACTGCAGTACAAGCCGTCGCCCGCCGGGCGCGCGCTGGTGACCGGCCGCAGCGACATCCTTGTGGTGATCATTCCCAATACGACGTTCGGCACAAATCTGCAGGATCTCGTGGACAGCGTCAGCACCCAGGCCGCCCGTCACGGCTTGAGCGTGGTGGTCCGGTTCGCCGGACGCGATACGGCGGAAACCCTCGCTGCCATCCTGCACTTCCGGCCGGTGGCCGTGGTGGACATCGGAGTCCTGTCCCCCGAAGACCGCGAAACGCTGGAGGCGACTGGAGCGGTGGCCATTCCGCGGTACCGGCGGTCACCGGAACCTGAAGGGGACCTCAACTTCCTCGTCGGCCGGACCATGGCAGAGGAACTGCTCCGCTGCGGACCCCGCCGACTTGCCTTCGCCGCCCTGGTTGACGAGCGGCAGGACCCTTTCGGGCCCCCGCGTTACGGGGGAATGAAAGCCGCCGCCCGCGCCCACGGCCTTCCGGCACCGGAACGCCTGGACATTCCCCTCAAGCTCGTCGGCGCGAAAGCGGCCCTCGAAGCCTTTGCGGCTAGCGGGTCCCCAATGGGGGTTGGCTGCTACAACGACGACGTCGCCATCGCCGTACTGGCGGCCGGCCGGGCGCTCGGCCTTGAAACGCCGGGTGATCTTTCGGTGGTCGGCGTGGATGCAACGGAGGTCGGCCAGCTGGTCTCCCCCAGGCTGACCACGGTCCTTATGGAGAACGATGCGCTCATGGCGCGGATCGCCGCTGACCTTGATGAACTGCATCAGAAGGATGCTACGCAGCAGGTCTACGACCCGCGGCCGGTCGTCAAAGTCGTCCCCGGCGAGACCACGTAGCGCCTCTTTTCCGGCGACACTCCGGCCGCGCGTTGACACGCGGTGTGACTAGTGCCATGCTCGATACATGGACCTGTTGGACAGCTGGACAGCTAGACAAGACCGAGTCGTACGCGTTGGCGCGGCCGAAGCGGTTTTTGCCTCCCTGCGCGGCGCCATCGAAGCCGGCAAGATTCCCGTCGGTACGCGGCTGGACTCAGAGGCATCGCTGGCCAAGCAATACGGCGTCAGCCGCACCATGGTCCGCGAAGCCCTTCGCTCCTGCACGGCGCTCGGGCTGACCGCCACCCACACCGGCAAGGGAACCTTCGTCATCGCCGACAAAGTGGCACAGGACCTCAAGCTCGGCAAGTACTCGGCCAGCGCCCTCGTGGAGGCCCGCCCCCACGTGGAGGTTCCGGCCGCCGGCCTTGCAGCCCAGCGCCGCACCAACGAGGACCTCGAAGCCCTCAGGGAAATCCTCCGCGAAATGTCGGAGGCGGATGACCTCCAGCAGTGGGTGCAGCTGAACACCGAGTTCCATGTGACGATCGCCCGTTCCAGTGGCAATGGTGTCTTCGAGTCTTTCCTCTCGGACATCTGTGAGGCGATGGCGAACCAGTCCAACACCCTCAACCTTGTTGCCGACCGGCGCAAGGAATCGGGCGATGAGCACGCCCGCATCTTCGAGGCCATCGAGCGCGGCTCCGCCGAGGACGCGTCCCAGGCCATGACCATGCACCTGCACGGGGTGGAGTGTGCCCTCGGCACCATCATCCCGGGTGGCCAAAAATCCGTGGCAGGCCGTACCGGCTAACCTTTTCGACCGCTTTTCCGCAGCACACCCTTGACTCCGCCCCGGCGGTGCCATCAGCCGCGCCCAACTGCGCCCAAAAACACATCTCCCGCCCGTCAACGAAGCCCTGTGAGGACCCCCATGACCGCCGACCTGCCCACCCTTGATGCCGTTCCGAAGACCCGGTCCGAGCACGACCTCCTCGGTGACCGCGACGTCCCCGCCACCGCCTACTGGGGCGTCCACACGCTCCGCGCCGTGGAAAACTTCCCCATCACCGGCCAGCCACTGTCCTCCAACATGCACCTGGTCCGCGGCCTGGCCGCGGTGAAGCTCGCCGCCGTCCGCACCAACCACGAACTCGGCCTGATCGACGCCGAGCGCGCCTTGGCCATCGAACAGGCGTGCAGCGACGTGATGAACGGCCAGCTCGCCGACCAGTTCGTCGTCGACGTGATCCAGGGCGGTGCCGGCACGTCGTCGAACATGAACGCGAACGAGGTGATCGCCAACCGTGCCCTGGAAATCCTGGGCCACCCCAAGGGAGACTACGCCCGCCTGCACCCCAACGACCACGTCAACCTGTCCCAGTCCACCAACGACGTCTACCCCACCGCTGTGAAGCTGGGCACGATCTTCGCTGGCCGGGAACTGCTGGACGCCCTGGCCGAACTCGAAGAGGCCTGCGCCTCGAAGGCACTGGAATTCCGCACCGTGGTGAAGATGGGCCGCACGCAGCTGCAGGACGCCGTCCCCATGACCCTCGGCCAGGAATTCGGCACCTACGCCGTCACGATCGGCGAGGACCGGCTGCGCCTCGCCGAAGCCGAACTGCTGATCCATGAGATCAACCTCGGCGCCACCGCCATCGGTACCGGCCTGAACGCCCCCGCCGGCTACGCCGAAACAGCCTGCCGGCACCTCGCCGAGATCACCGGCCTGCCCCTGGTCACCGCCGTCGACCTCATCGAAGCCACGCAGGACGTCGGCGCCTTCGTCCACCTCTCCGGCGTCCTCAAGCGCGTGGCCGTGAAGCTCTCCAAGATCTGCAACGACCTGCGCCTGCTCTCCTCCGGACCCCGCGCCGGCTTCGGCGAGATCAACCTCCCCGCCGTGCAGTCCGGCTCCTCGATCATGCCCGGCAAGATCAACCCGGTGATCCCGGAAGTGGTCTCCCAGGTGGCCTACGAGGTCATCGGCAACGACGTCACCATCACCATGGCCGCCGAAGCCGGACAGCTCCAGCTCAACGCCTTCGAACCGATCATCGTCCACAGCCTCCACAAGAGCATCTCGCACCTCGAAGCGGCCAGCCGCACCCTTACGGCACGCTGCATCCGGGGCATCACCGCCAACACCGAGCACCTCCGCCGTACCGTGGAGCAGTCGATCGGCCTGGTTACGGCCCTGAACCCGCACCTTGGCTACGCCACTGCCACCGCCATCGCCCAGGAAGCCCTCGCCACCGGCAAGGGCGTCGCCGAGCTGGTCCTCGAACACGGCCTCCTCACCGACGCCCAACTCCAGGAACTCCTCAGCCCCGAACGCCTGGCCAACCTGAGCAAGTAGTCCCCAACCGCACACCTTCCAACCCCGCCGTCCACGGACCTGGGGCACACCGACGTGCCCGAAAATCCGGACCGGCCAGAGAGAAAAACGGCACTCAATGATGAGGACCGTTCCGACACCGGGCCACCAGCCCGGCCTCACCCAAGGAGTGATCATGAAAAACAAATCAACCATGTGGATCCTGGCAGCACTCGTTTTCGGCATCATCAGTGGGCTCATGTTCCACTGGCTCCTGCCTGACGCCGCCCGCGAATCCGTCGTATCCGTCCTGGACACCGTGACGCACATGTTCCTGAACCTGATCAAGATGATCATTGCCCCGCTGATCTTTGCCACCCTGGTTTCCGGCATCGCAGGTGCTGCCAAGTCCGCCGGCGTCGGGAAGCTTTTTGGCCGGTCGATGGTCTGGTTCCTGTCCGCCTCCGTCCTGGTGGGTGCCTTCGGTTTCATCACCGCGCACGTGCTCAACGTGGGCCACGGCCTCAACCTCGTGGCGGGCGGTGACGCGGGGATGGAAACGAAGCCCCTGGATTACGCGGAGTTCATGACGCACATCATCCCCACAAGCGTTTTCGCGGCCCTGACGGCCAACAATCCCCTGCAGATCCTGGTCTTCGGCGCGCTCTTTGGCATCGCCCTGCTGAACCTCCGGAAGAAGGGCCGCTCCTCGATCGCGGATGCCATCGACGAGCTGATGGGCGTCATGCTCAAGGTAACCGGATACGTGATGAAGGCGGCGCCGGTGGGCGTTTTCGCCGGCATCGCAGCGGCCTTCACCGCCGAGGGCCTGGACGCCTTCGCCACGTACGCGTCGTTTATCGGCGGCTTCTACGTCTCACTCTCCGCGCTCTGGGTCGTTATGATCGCCGTCGCGGTCGCCTTCCTCGGAAAGGCCGCCTTCCGGCTGGTCCGCATCGTCCGGGAACCCATGGTCATCGCGTTCGCCACCTCCAGCAGCGAGGCCGCCCTGCCCAAGCTTATTGAGGGGCTCACCAGGTTTGGCATCGCGAAGCGCACCACGGGCTTTGTGCTGCCACTGGGCTACTCGTTCAACGTGGACGGTTCCATGATGTACATGACGTTCGCGTCTGTGTTCCTGATCAACGCGTACGGCATCGACATGGACCTGGGCCAGCAGATTGCGATGACCGCGATGCTGCTGCTCAGCAGCAAGGGCATGGCCGGCGTGCCGCGCGGTTCGCTCGTGGTGGTTGCCGCCGTCGTCCCCGCCTTTGGCATCCCCGCCGCCGGCATCGGCGTCCTGCTGGTCATCGACCAGCTCCTGGACATGGGCCGCACCGCCACCAACATCCTGGGCAACGCGATCGCCACCGCGGTGATCGGCCGGAACCACGATCGGGAATCCTCCCTCATGGAAGGCACGACGGCGGCACCCGCCGAGGGCGCGCCTCCCGCCGAAGCAGCGGAAGAGCACCGGGAACACGAGCACGCGTCGGTGCGCTGAAAGGCCGCGGCAGATGTCCCTTGAAGTCCAGACCCGGACACCGGCACACCACGCCGACCGCGGCAACAACGGGCGGCGCAACACGGTCAGGTCCCTGATCATCGACTACCTCGCAAGCAACGGCGCCAGCAAGGTCGCCGACATCAGCGCCGCAGTCACGGCCTCGCGGAACTGCGTCAGGTACCACCTTGCCGCACTGGAACGCGCAGCAATCGTCCGCTCCAACATTTCCCCCGGGACCCGGGAGGGCTGCACGCCTTTCTACGCCCTGGTCCCGGGGAGCAGGGCGTAGCAGAACAGACCCAACTAGACACCGGAAGAGCTGCCAGCGGTCGCTGGCAGCTCTTCCGTATTTTCGGGCTTCCACGACCGTTTGGGTATCACGTTTCAATAGTTGTCATTCCGCGGTTTTCCCCGAATCGTCCAGCCGCCGAAGAGGCCGGTTGACACAAGGCGAGAGTCAATGGTTTCCTGTCATTGACACGTGATACCAAACTTGGCCATCACCGGACCAGTCTTGGACCGCTGCCCGCTCTTCGCAGGACGGTCCCACCCATCGCTTACAAGGGAGAAACCGATGACCCGCACGTCGTTCAATGCAGGATGGGCCGTACGGCCGAAAGTCAGCCTCTTCGCGGAGCTGTCGGGCCCGGTCGCCCCGCCGCAGCCCGTCACACTGCCGCACGATGCGCTGATCGGGCTGCCGCGTTCGGCCGATTCCGCCCAGGGTTCGCACACCGGCTACTTCCCTGACGGCACCTTCGAATACTCCAAAACCTTCGAGGTGCCCGAGGACTACCGGGGCAAGCGCGTCGCCCTCGAGTTCCAGGGCGTTTACCGGGACGCCATGGTCTTCGTCAACGGCGACTTCGCCGGCCAGCGCCCGTTCGGCTACTCCACGTTCAACATCCGGCTGGATCCGTTCCTGAAATACGGCCAGACCAACACCATCCGCGTTGATGCACGCGTCCACCAGGACTCACGCTGGTACTCAGGCGCCGGCATCTACCGCGACACATTCCTGTCCGTGACCGAACTGGTGCACATCGCCGCCAACGGCGTCCGGATCGCGACGCCGGACATCACCGCCGGCCGGGCCGTCGTCGACGTCGCCACCACGGTCGAGAACGAAGGCCTGGCCACCGCAACGGTGACGGTCGGCACGGAACTGTACGACGCCGACGGCAACCTTGTCGCCGTCGGCTCCGCCCCCGTGACGCTCAAGGCGGGCAGCACCGCCGTCGTCCGCCAGCGCCTCTACGTCACCGAACCGAAGCTGTGGGGCGTGGACACCCCGCACCTGTATTCGGCACGGACCGAACTGCGCGACGTGCTGGAAGTCCTGCAGGAGGACACCACCACCTTCGGCATCCGGTCCCTCCAGCTTGACCCGTTCAAGGGCCTGCAAATCAACGGCGAGACCGTGAAACTCCGCGGCGCCTGCATCCACCACGACAACGGCGTCCTCGGCGCAGCCACCATCGCCCGCGCGGAAGAGCGCCGCGTCCAGCTGCTCAAGGAAGCCGGATTCAACTCCATCCGCAGCGCCCACAACCCGGTCAGCCAGGCCATGCTGGACGCCTGCGACAAGCACGGCATGCTGGTCATGGACGAAACCTTCGACGTGTGGACCGAAGGGAAGTCCTCCTTCGACTACTCCCTGTCCTTCCCAGAATGGTGGGAACGCGACGTCGAAGCCATGGTGGCCAAGGACTTCAACCACCCGTCCGTGGTGCTGTACTCCATCGGCAACGAGATCCCGGAAACCGGCAGCGGGCTGGGCTCCGGCTGGGGGCGCCAGATCGCGGAGAAAATCAGGTCCCTCGATTCCACGCGCTACACCACCAACGGCATCAACGGCTTCGTCTCGGTCATCGCCGACGCCGCGGCGATGATGAAACAGGCTGGCTCCGCCGATGACAGCAAGGGCGTCAACGCCATGATGAGCGAGGCCGGCGACGTTATGGGCCGCATCGGCGCATCCCCGCTCGTCTCCGAACGGACGGCCGAATCCCACGCCGCTGTGGACGTGGCCGGCATCAACTACGGCGACAGCCGCTACGTCCTGGACAAGGAACTCTTCCCCAACCGGATCATCGTCGGAACCGAGACCTTCCCCAACCAGATCGATGCCAACTGGAAGCTTGTGGAGGAAAACCCGCACGTGATCGGCGACTACACCTGGACCGGGTGGGACTACCTCGGCGAAGCAGGCATCGGCCGCGTGCAGTACAACGACGAGAGCGAGGGTGCACCCTCGCTGGGGGCGCCGTACCCGTGGCTGCTCGCCTGGTGCGGCGACATCGACATCACCGGCTACCGTAGGCCCGCCTCCTACTACCGCGGGACGGTCTTCGGGCTGCGCCACGAGCCCTACATTGCGGTCCAGCGTCCGCAGAACTACCACCGTGAGCACGGCATGGGCCCCTGGACCTGGACGGACAGCATCTCCAGCTGGAGCTGGGACGTCCCGGCCGGCTCCCCGGTCAAGGTGGAGGTCTACAGCGACGCCGACGAGGTGGAGCTGCTCCTGAACGGCAGCCCGGTGGGCCGCATCCCCGCCGGACCGGACCACCGGTTCCGCGCCGACTTCGAGCTCACCTATGAGCCCGGCGAACTCGTGGCCGTCGGCTACATCGGCGGTGCCGAGCAGGGACGCACCACGCTCCGCACGGCAACCGGGGACGTCCGCCTGGCCGCAGACGCCGACCGCACCGAACTTGTCGCCGACCACGCCGACCTCAGCTACGTGGCCATCGAATTCCGCGACGCCCAGGGCAACCTGGCCACCAATGTTGAGCACACGGTCACCGTGACGGTTGAAGGCGCCGGCGTGCTGCAGGGGCTGGGCAGCGCCCGGCCCGACACCACCGAAACCTATACCGCTGCGAGCCACACCTCGTTCGACGGCCGGCTGCTAGCCGTCGTCCGGCCCACGACGGCGGGCGAGATCACCGTGCGAATCAGCGCCGACGCGTTTGAGCCCGTCACGCTCACTATTACGGCCTCCGATGCTGACGCCGGCGAAGCTGCCGGGCTGCGCGAGGAAGTAACGGCCCTCGCCTGACACCTGGGCACCCCTCAGCAACGGAAGCGGACGACGTCGGGAAGCTTGAGTTCTATCGGTCGTTGCAACACCCCGATATTTTGGGAGTTGCAACGACCGTGTCGGCTTTGACGGATACATCGCGTTCCAGCAGGAAATATTCGCAACTGGAGAAGGACCGGTTCTTTGAGGCGCTTGGCCGGGGCGGGACTGTCACGTCTGTGGCCGCTGAGCTCGGCCTGGACAAGATGGCCTGCTATCGGTGGACCCGGACCGCGGGGATACAGCTCCGGGATCAGGAGGCTACCGGGGAACAGAAGAATGCTTTCTTCGATCTGTTCGGTCGGCTTGGAAGCGCCACGGATGCCGCCGCGCAGCTCGGACTGAACCGGAACACCTGCTACCGGTGGATCCAGAAGGCCGGGCTGGCCCGTAAACGTGTCGACCAACCCAGCCGGGAGGACTTCCGGCGATTGCGTGAAGCCGGGCAGTCTCGCCGCGACGCGGCCCGTGCTTTGGGCATCCATCCCACGACCGCGGGCGAGTGGGACACCGGGGTTCGCAAGACCGGCAAGGGACGCGTTTACCCGGACGGGCGGGTGGTGGACTACAAACAGGGAGTGAGTAGCTTCGACACCCCCTCGGGACAACCTGTGCGAACCGCGTCCCCGGGCCTGGCCGCACTGCAGAAGGCCATCGCCCCTCGATACCTCTCGCTGCAGGAACGGGAAAATATCCGGGACCTGCTCGCGGCAGGGAAATCGCAGCGGAAGATCGCTGCGGCGTTGGGCCGTCCCGCCTCCACGGTCAGCCGTGAGATCGCCCGCAACAGCAGCCCCGCCACCGGCTACCAGCCCTACGCCGCGCAGCGGTCCGCTGCCTCTCGTCGGCCCCGGCCCAAGGACAGCAAGCTCGCAGCCGAAGGGCGCCTGCGCAAATACGTGGCAGAGAAACTGGACATACGCTGGTCTCCGGAACAGATCAGCAACGCCCTGATCAAGGAATACCCCAATGATCCGGAGATGCGCGTGAGCCCAGAGACGATCTACCAAGCTCTCTACGTCCAGGCCAGAGGCGGGCTCAAACGAGAGGTGCAGGCAGCCCTGCGCACCGGCCGGACCCGCCGCAAGCCCCGCAACACGGGCGAGGAACGCACCTCCCGATTCGCGGACCCGATGGTGATGATCTCCGAACGCCCACCCGAAATTGAGGACCGCGCCTTGCCCGGGCATTGGGAGGGGGATCTGATCACCGGCGCCTACAACCAGTCTGCGATCGCGACGCTCGTGGAGCGGACCACCCGCTATGTCATGCTCGTCCACCTGCCCGGCGATCACACCGCCGAAACAGTCGGGAACGGACTCGTGAGGATCATGAGCGCTTTACCAGCACATCTGCGCGGCTCGCTGACCTGGGACCAGGGCGCTGAAATGGCGGCCCACAAATCCTTCACCATGGCCACCGACATGGCCGTCTACTTCTGCGACCCGGCCAGCCCCTGGCAGCGTGGATCGAACGAGAACACCAACGGGCTGCTACGCCAATACTTCCCCAAAGGCACCGACCTATCCGTCCACGCACCCGAGGACCTCGAACACGTCGCCCAGGAACTCAACGGCCGGCCACGCAAAACGCTCGGCTGGGATACCCCAGCCGAGCGCTTGCGTGACCTACTCTTGACGAACTAACACCACCGGTGTTGCAACGACCCCCTGAATTCGCCGAAGCACCCGCCGTCGTCCGCTTCTGTTCTGAAGACCAAGCTTCCGCTCAATCCCCCGGGCGTGCCTCCGCACGGCGCTGGAAGTCAGCGATGCGGCGCCACATTTCCGGGGCGTTCGAATACATCGGGAAGTGCCCGCTGAACGGGATTTCAGCAAGTTCGACGCCGTTGGCGGCCAGGTGCGGCAGGTAGCTGAGCGTGTTGTTCTGTTCGCCGTACATAAACATCCGCGGCAACGGAAGGCCCAGGAACTTGTCCATAAGGTCCCCGTGGTCCGAGAGATCCACCATGGACTCGAAGATCCCGCGGACGGCTTCTGCCCGCACCTTGTACCGCACGGTGGTGGCGTAAAGCGGGCTGGAGTAGTACGGTGCGGCCCAGTTGCGGGCGATGAAAGCCTCCAGGAAGAGTTTCGGGTCATTGTTGGGGTAATGGAAGATCTGGCGGCTGAGGAAACAGTCCTCCGGCGCCACGTTGCCTTCGATGTTGGCAAAGCTGGCAATCCGGTCCGGTGCGCCGTGGGCGAGCATCATGGAGGTGAGCCCGCCCATGGAGTGGCCAACCAGGTGGAAGCGTTCAATGCCGTGGCCGGCGAGCGCTGACAGGGCCGTTTCCACCAGGAACGGGATGGATACTTTCGACAGGCCAGCGCAATGGCTCTCGCCGCAGCCGGGGGCGTCGTAGGCAAAGAACGGCCGGCCGGCGAAGGCAGGATGGTGTGCGATGTCGGCGTAGTCCTCCTTCGTTGAGCCGAACCCGTGCAGGAAGACCAGGGGCAGTCCTTCGCCTTCCCGGCTGATGCACGATAAGCGGACGTCCGTGCCATCGACGACCAGCGGCAGTTCATGCCCTGCCGCCGCTTCAATGGGCATGACGCCCCGCAAACGTGCCTTCCGCGGGGAGGCAGTACAGTTCGAGCGTTGAGGTGCCGTTTCGGATGGCTTCGAGGATGCGTGCTTCGTCCGCAACACGCTGGTCTGACCTGCGGACTACATCGGCGGCCACCGCCTGCGGCAGGACAACAACGCCGTCCGCGTCGCCAACCACCAGGTCACCGGTGTGGACCACGATGCCGCCGATCCGGACCGGGGCTACCAGGTCACCTGGGTAGTCCTTGACCGTGCCCACCACCGTGACGGAGCGGGAGAAGACCGGGAAGCCCATGGCAGCCATTTCGACGGTGTCCCGCACGCCGCCGTCGATGACCAGCCCGGCGAGGCCACGGTGCTGGGCCGCGGCAGCCAGGATTTCTCCCCAATGCCCGTTCCGGGCGCCCTGCATGTCAGCGACCAGGACGCTGCCGGCGGGAGCCGCGAGGACGGCGTTGTGGAGGGCCAGGTTGTCGCCTCCGATTCCGCGGACGGTGTAGGCGGGAGCGGCGACCCGGGCACCTGGCCAGGCCGCCCGGATTTCGGGATCGCAGGCACAGGGCAGCTTCGCTGCCTCGTACAAGGTGGCGGCTGAGTGCCCGCCGGCCGGATCTTTCACGCTTTCCTCCACTGAAGATCGTGGTAGCCAAGGTCAGCCCGGGCCTGGACCAGGGTGGAACCGTTCCTGACGGCCTCGATGATCCTGGCTTCTGTGTCTTCGATCTGTTCGGCGATCGCTGCCACCCGTTCGGCAAAAGCAGCGGGAACGGCCAGTGCACCGTCGGCGTCGCCGCAGAGGATGTCCTGCGGCGCAATCCGGACCTCGTTGATGGTGAGTTCGGTGTTCACCGCGACGAGCCGGACCCGGTCCTTGCCTGTGCGCATGAACCTGCCGCGGCTGAAGAGCGGGTAGTGCTGTTCCAGCGAGGTGGCGACGTCGCGGCAGACGCCGTTGATGACAGTGCCGCCGATCCCGCGGGCGGCGGCAATCTCGGTCATGATGCCGCCCCAGACGGTGACGTCGGTCCGCCCGTTGTTGTCGATCAGGACGACCGCTCCCGGCGGAACGTCGTCGAGGAAGTCACCCACGCTGCCGCGTTCTGTGCCGGAGGCCTCGTACTGGACTGTGAAGGCTGGGCCGGCAGCGCGGAAACCGTAGGTGAGCGGCGCGAGCCCGTGCAGCGTGCCATGGATTCCGAGGGAGTCCAAGGCATCGGAGATGGTGGCGGTCGGCAGGGCTGCCAGCCTGGACACGACGTCGTTGGTGGTGGTATTCATCAGGGGTTTTCCTCGGTGGTTCCGGCCAGGCGCGCGTCGCGCATGGCTTCGTGCAGGGGTACGCCGACGCGAAGGTCGGCGGCAATGGCCAGTTCCCGTCCGGCGACGGCTGTCGCTATCTCCAGCACCTCGCGGATGTGCGCCTGGGGAACGACGACGACGCCGGTTTCGTCCGCGACGACCATGTCTCCGGGCGTCACGGTTACCGCGCCAAGGCTGACAGGCTCGCCGGCGGACCGTTGCTGGAGGCGCCCCCGTGCGGTGGCCGGAATCCTCCCCTTGGCAAAGACCGGGAATCCGAGCTCACGGGCCTCGTTCACGTCCCGGCAGGCACCGTCCGCCACGACTCCGCGGACGCCTTTGAGGGAAGCACCCAGGCTGAGGAGGCCTCCCCAGCAAGAGACGTCAGTGCGCCCGTCGTTGTCGACAACAATCACGTCGGTGTTCGAGGCTCCCGCCACTGCGGTGGCGCCGATGTGGGCGCCCGAGGGACCGGGGACGTACGGTTCGAGCTGGACGGTCACGGCGAAGCCCACAATCCTGGGGTGGCCCCAGACCGGCAGGAACCCTGCCTGCCCCGGAGCAAGGCCGAGTGCGTCGAGGGCGTCTGACACGGCAGCGGAGTCGAGGCCCTCAAAGCCGGCGAGGAGGGACGCTTTGGTGGAAGTCATGCTTCCAGTAGACCGGAGGAATTCGATATGGTGAAGGTCTGATTCGAACCTGCTGCAAGACGATAGGCGACCTGATCTGATGATAGAAGTGCGCCAGGCCCGGTACTTCATCGCGGTTGGTGAGGAACTCCACTTCGGCCGTGCCGCCGACCGGCTGAACATGTCCCAGCCGCCACTGAGCCAGGCCATCCTGCAGTTGGAACGCCAGCTGGGAACCACATTGCTCAACCGCTCCAGCCGCTCCGTGTTGCTGACCGAGGCCGGGCGGCTGTTCCTGGAGCAGTGCAGGCTCCTGGTGGTCGCCTCGGAGCGGGCAAGGGAGGTGGCCGACCAGGCTCGCAGCGGACTGGCGGGGACGCTCCGCATCGGCGCCGTCACGTCCGCGTTCAGCGAGGCGCTTCCGGCGATACTGCAGCGCTTCCGCGAATCACGCCCGCTCGTGGAGCTCCACGTCCAGGAGATCGACACCCACCACGGCAGGGACGCACTGTTGCGCCGTGAGCTGGATGTGGCCGTGGTCCGTCAGTCGGTGGGCGGCCACCGCCTCAAAGCAGTGCCGTTGAGGCGGGACCATTTTGTGGTGGTCATGCCGGCTGGCCACCCCGGCGCCGGCGGTCGCGGCAAGGCCAGTCTCTCCGATTACCGCGACGAGACCTGGGTCTGGCTTCCCCGTCACATCTCCCCCGACTACCACGACGAACTCGTCGCGGCCTGCCGGCAGGCGGGATTCAGTCCGGAGGCCACGCACTACGCGAACTCCATCCACTCGCAGCTGGCCATGGTGGAGTGCGGCCTGGGAGTGACCCTCGTTCCGGAATCTTCTGTCCGGCGGCACGCCGGGACGTTGGCCTGGCGTGAGCTGAGTCCACGCGTTGACCTGGTGGAACTTTCGGTACTCAGCCGGGCAGGCGACGACGAACCGCTGGTCGCACACTTTATCGCCTGCGCCACCGCGAGCTAGGCCCCGGACGCTCTGTCATTTCCTGCACTTTTCCCGGACGATGGGCGCAAACACCGGCGCGGAAAACGCTATCCACAAAACTGTTGACAGGAAAGTGATCGATAACCATAATTGTGTTACCGATCACTTTCCATTCGGATGCAGGCAAAAACGTCCGCACCGAGCTGCAACATTGCCGTTGAAACCGGAGGACATCCACGTCGCCGTGGAGTCCTGCTGAGTGAGGAAAAGACATGAATCCAAACAAATCCAGGGGGCAGGCCTGCGCCTTTTCCCCACACGGACAACCTGTCCCGGGGCCTGCCGCGTGAGCGCGCTGTCCGAGCTCGGCAAGCTCAGGGGCAAGGGCCTGGGCGCTGAAGCCCGGGACACCAAAGCTGCCATGGTTTTTCTCGGGCCCTGGCTCGTGGGGCTGGTGGCCATCACGCTCGGCCCGATGCTGATCTCGCTCTACCTGTCGTTCACCGACTACAACCTCCTCCAGGCACCGGAGCTCGTGGGCTTCGAGAACTTCACCCGAATGCTGGAGGACTCCCGCCTGCAGAACTCCCTGGCAGTCACCTTCATCTACGTCCTGGTGGGCGTCCCCCTCCAGCTGGCCGTTGCCCTGCTCATCGCCATCGTCCTGGACAAGGGCATCCGCGGCCTTCCGTTCTACCGGTCCGTGTTCTACCTGCCGTCCCTGCTCGGCGGATCGGTCGCCGTGGCCATCCTGTGGAAGCAGATCTTCGGCACCACGGGCCTGGTGAACCAGTTCCTGGCGCTCATAGGGATTGAAGGCCCAGGCTGGATCTCGGACCCCAGCACGGCTCTCAGCACCATCATCCTGCTGCACATTTGGACCTTCGGCAGCCCCATGATCATCTTCCTCGCCGGCCTCCGCCAGATCCCGATCATGTACTACGAGGCCGCGCAGGTGGACGGTGCCACGAAAGTATCCCAGTTCTTCCAAATCACCCTGCCGCTCCTGAGCCCCATCATCTTCTTCAACCTGGTGCTGCAGATCGTGGGCGCCTTCCAGTCCTTCACGCAGGCGTTCATCGTCTCCGGCGGCACCGGCGGACCCTCCGATTCGACGATGTTCTTCACGCTGTACCTCTACCAGAAGGGCTTCGGCCAGTTCGACATGGGCTACGCCTCCGCCATGGCCTGGGTCCTCCTGCTCATCATCGGCGCCTTCACCGCCATCAACTTCTACGCCTCAAAGTTCTGGGTGTTCTATGACGACTGAAATCCAGCCCCTGTCCCCCGTGTCCGCTCCGGTCCGGCCTTCCGCCGCCGGTGCCCAGCAGCCCCAGGCACGCCAACGGCCCAAGTCACCCTCCAGGGTGCGGCTCCGCGCCTTCGGCAAGCATCTGATCCTGATCGTCTCCGCGCTGGCCATGATCTACCCGCTGCTGTGGATGATCGCGTCCTCGCTGCGGCCCAACGACCTGATTTTCCGGGAACCCGGGCTGCTGCTCTCCACGTTCGAGGCCAGCAACTACAGCGAGGGCTGGAACGCCCTGGCGAGCCCGTTCTCCACCTACCTGCTGAACTCGGCAGTGGTGGTCCTGGGCTGCATCCTGGGGAACCTGGTGTCCTGCTCCATGGCCGCCTACGCCTTCGCCCGCCTGAACTTCAAGGGCAAGAAGTGGCTGTTCGGAGCCATGCTGCTCACGATCATGCTTCCCTTCCATGTGGTGATCGTGCCGCAGTACATCCTGTTCTCCCAGATCGGGTGGGTGAACACCTTCTGGCCGATCATCGTTCCGAAGCTCCTGGCAACGGACGCGTTCTTTGTATTCCTGATGGTGCAGTTCATCCGCGGCATCCCGAAGGATCTCGATGAGGCCGCCAGGATCGACGGCGCCGGCCACCCGCGCATCTTCCTCCAGGTGATCCTTCCGCTGATGGTGCCGGCGCTGGCCACCACCACCATTTTCACGTTCATCTGGACCTGGAATGACTTCTTCAGCCAGCTGATCTACCTCACGGATCCCAAGATGTTCACGGTGCCGGTGGCCCTGCGGGCCTTCGTCGACGCGACGGCCTCCACCTCCTGGGGTTCGCTGTTCGCCATGTCCATCGTTTCCCTGCTCCCCGTATTTATCGCCTTCCTCCTCGGCCAGAAGTTCCTGGTCAAGGGCATCGCCACCACCGGCATCAAGTAACTCCCCAGCACACCAGGCGCCGACGTCGACGCCGCCCTCTGAAAGGACTCCCATGAACCACGTGCCCACCCGCCGGAGCTACCTGAAGCTCTCCGCCGCCGTCGCGGCATCCGTCCTGGCCCTGTCCGGCTGCGCCGCCGGCGGCGGCACTCCCGCCGCAGAAGAGACCGGTCCCGTCACCATCCGGTTCACCTGGTGGGGCGGCGACGGCCGCCAGAAAGCAACCCAAAAGGTCATCGACGCCTTCCAGGCGGAAAACCCCAACATCACCGTGGTGGGCGAGTACAGCGACTGGAACGGCTACTGGGACAAGCTCGCCACCCAGGTGGCCGCCAACGATGCCCCGGACATCATCCAGATGGACGAGAAGTACGTCCGCGAATACGGGGACCGCGGCGCACTCCTGGACCTGAAGAAACTCAACGGGCTGGACACATCCGGCATCGACCCGGACACGCTGAAGAGCGGCGAGGTGGACGGGCAGCTGGTGGGCCTGGTCACTGGCGTTGCGACGTTCTGCATCGCGGCCAACCCGGCGGTTCTCGAAAAAGCCGGAGTCGCCCTGCCGGACGATACCAAATGGACGTGGGATGACTACCAGAAGCTCGGCGAGCAGGTCAGTGACAGCGGATCCGGGGCAACCGGCGTCGGCGTCCAGTACGGCGACCAGGATCTCTACATCTGGGCACGGCAACACGGCGACCGCCTCTACGACGACGAGGGCAAGGTGGTCATCAAGCCCGAAACCCTCACCTCATTCTGGAAGCACACCCTGGAGCTCTCCACGTCCGGCGCCGGCCCCAAGCCCTCGGCCATCATCGAAAACGCCTCCGCATCTCTCAACCAGACCTCCATCGCCAAGAACGAGATGGGCCTCGCCGGCGTGTTCAGCACCCAGCTCACGGCATACTCGGGGGCGGCCGGCCAGGAGCTGAAGTTGCTGCGCCTGCCCGGCGAGTCCACAGCTGACGAACGCGGCGCCTATTACAAGCCGTCAATGTTCTGGTCCGTCTCCTCACGCACCAAGCACCAGAAAGCGGCGGAGAAGTTCCTGAACTACCTGACCAACAGCCAGACCGCCGGCGACATCATGCTCACCGAACGCGGCATCCCCGCCAACACCAGGATCCGTGAGGCAATCTCGTCCAAGCTAAACGCCACGGACAAGGCTGCCATCGCGTTCACCGATGCCATCGCCGACGAAGTCCGGCCCGCCCCGCCCATCACCCCTGCCGGCGGAAGCACCATCACGGACATCCTCAGCCGCTACACCTCCGACATCCTCTTCGAGCGCACCACCCCCGAAAAAGCCGCACAGCCCTTCATCGACGAACTCTCCTCCTCACTCCGGAAGTAGCCATGACTGACACACACAAGCACGACGCCGGCACTCCCCTACGCGTCGGGTTCATCGGCACCGGCGGCATCGCCAACGCCCATGCCGAAGCCCTGCAGCAGCAGCCGGGCGTGGAACTCGCCGTCGCCATCGACATCGACCCGTCCCGTTCGGAGGCCTTCGCCAGCAAGTGGGGTGTCACCCGCACCGCGGCGAGCCTCGCGGAAGCAGCCGACGGCGGCGGGCTGGATCTCGTAGCCATCTGCACCCCGCCGTCCAGCCACTTTCCGCTGGCCCTGGAGGCGCTCGGGCTCGGCCTGCACGCCGTCATCGAAAAACCCCCGGCGTTGTCGCTTGGCCAGATGCGCCAGCTCGAAGCCGCCGAGGCCGGGTCCGCGGGATCACTGAGCTGCATCTTCCAGCACCGGTTCGGGTCCGGCGCCCAGCGGCTCCTCTCCCTGCAGCGCTCCGGCGCCCTCGGCAGGCAGCTCGTCGGAACCTGCAACACCCTCTGGTTCCGCGACCAGCCGTACTTCGATGTCCCGTGGCGCGGACTGTGGGATGTGGAGGGCGGCGGGCCCACCATGGGCCACGGCATCCACCAGTTCGACCTGCTCCTGCACCTGTGGGGTCCCTGGTCCGAAGTGACCGCCTTCGCCGGCAAGCTGGCCCGGAAGACCGACACCGAGGATGCCTCCGCCGCCGTGGTCCGCTTCGAATCCGGCGCGATCGCCACCATCATCAACTCCGTGATCTCCCCGCGCGAAACCTCATACCTCCGGCTGGACTACGAAAACGCAACCGTCGAACTGGACCATCTCTACGGCTACAGCGACCACAACTGGACGGTGACGCCGGCACCCGGCCAGGACGCCGTCGTCGGCCTCTGGGCCCAGGGTGAGGACAAACCCAGCGGACACGCCGCGCAGTACGCGGCCATCATCAGCAGCCTGCATAGTGGTGAAGCCGCCCCGGTCTCCATCACCGACGCGTACGCCACCATGGAACTGGCCGCCGCGATCTACGCGTCCAGCGTCAGCGGAACCACCATTGCCCGCGGCCAGATCGACGAAGCCAGCCCGTTCTTCACCCGGATGGACGGCCACCTTGAACCCTGGAAACAAGAGGAAGCACTCAACGCATGAACACCTCAACACCGCTGACCTGGCGCGATGACAAGCAGTCCCTGACCGTCTCCCTGGGGGACCTGGACATCGCGACCTACACCTACGACGCTACCGACGAACAGCGCGAATCGCCGCGGCCGTTCTTCCATCCGCTGCGCACCACCGCAGGGGAAACCGTCAGCGCCTACCGGCCCTGGGACCATGTGTGGCACAAGGGCATTGCCTGGTCGCTGCCGCACTTTGGCGAGGACAACTTCTGGGGCGGGCCCAGCTTCCGCCGCGGCGAAGACTACAAATGGCTCCCCAACAACGGCACGATGCGGCACGAAGCAGTACTGGAGTCTGGGCTCGACGGCGGCGCGTTCCGTTTCGCCCACACGCTCAGCTGGTGGACGCAGGGCGGGAAGCATGTGGTTGACGAGGTCCGCTCCATCCGGATCAGCCCCGGCCCGGACGCCGACTCCTGGACGCTGGTCTTCGAAACGGCCATGACCAACGTCTCCGGCAGCGACGTCCAGATCGGCTCCCCCACCACCGAAGGGCGCGAGAACGCCGGCTACGGCGGCCTGTTCTGGCGCGGGCCCCGCGAATTCGCCGGCGGCCGGATCGCCGGCCCCGGCGGGACAACCGGCGAAGCGCTGCGCGGCACCCGCGGACCGTGGCTTGCGTTCGTGGGCCAGCACGATGACAGCTGCCGTTTCTCCACGGTGCTGATCGCCGACGATACCGCCAACGCCCAGCACCCGCCGGAGTGGTTCGCCCGGTCCGAGCCCTTCGCCTGCTTCGGACCTGCCCCGTTCTTCAGCGAGGAGGTCACCTTCGCCGACGGCGCGACGATGAAGAACCGGTACGCCGTGATGACCGCCGACGGCGATTCCGACGCAGGCCGCCTGGATAGCCTTGCGGCCGCCGCCGTTGACATGCTGCGCCAACAGGCTGTGGAAGCGTCCGCATGACCACCATCCAGCGGACTGCACCGTTTCCTGGGGCGGTGGCCCTCACACGGCTGGGCGTCTACGGCTGGGAGGCGGCCGACGGCGTCTGCGGCGGGTCCCCACACATGCACACGGCCTCCACCGAGGCCTACCTGGTACTGGCCGGAACCGGACGCGTGGAAACCATCACCGCCTCGGGCTACGAATCCCACGAACTGGCCCCCAACGATCTCCTCTGGTTCAGCCCCGGCACGATCCACAGGATCGTCAACGACGGCGGCCTCGACATCCTAGCCATCATGCAGAACGGCGGGCTGCCGGAAGCCGGCGACGCAGTCCTCACCTTCGATGCCGACATCGTCGCCGACCCGGAGCGGTACGCCCGGACCGCCGCACTCGACGGCGGGCGGGGCCCGTCATCGGACGCCCTGGCCCACGCCGCACGCACCCGGCGTGACGCTGCGCTCTTGGGCTACCAACGGCTGAAGGAGGCAGCGCTGGCCGGTGACTTCGACGCCGTCGAGCAGTTCCAGCGCGACGCCGTCCGGCTGGTGCAGTTCCGGGTCCCGGGGTGGCAGGAACTCTGGAAGGGGAGGATAGCGCCCGAGGCAGCCCGGACCGAAAACTGGCTCGCCGACCTCGCTGAGGGCCGGTTCAGCCACTTCAAGGATGCGGCCGTGTCCCGCACAGCTCCGGCGGGCGCGGAGCGGATCTTTGGCATGTGCGGCATGCTGCAGAAATGGGACTCCGGCGGGCCCGCCTAAGCCACGGCGCGTGTCAATGACGGGTCAGCGGGAGGGATTAAGCTGGAGCCCGGATCCCTCCCGCGACCACCGCAGGAAGAAACCTGAAAGGGACGCCACCATGGTGCAATCAGCAGTAGGACCGGGCCGGTCAAAGGCACCCACCATCTACGACGTGGCAGACCTGGCCGGAGTGTCGCACCAGACAGTGTCCCGCTACCTCAAGGACAAAGCCAAACTCAAGCCGGCAACGGTGGAACGTGTTGAAAAGGCGTTGTCGGAGCTCAACTACACGCCCAACCTGGCCGCAAGGTCGCTGCGTTCCCGCGAGCTGTACCGCATCGTTGTGGTGGTTCCTGAGGCCTCCCTGTACTTCCCCCTCCGCATGCTTAACGGCGCCACGGAGACCGCGCACGCCGCTGGCTTCCGCATTGACGTGGTGGCGATGGAGGGGACTGCTGAAGCCCGCGCCCGCCGGCTGCAGGGACTGCTCGCCGGCGAAGACGTTGCCGGCATCCTGTCCTTTGTTCCCCGGCCCTCCAAGCTCGGTGCCTCCCCGGAAGACGCACCCAACGTCCCCATGGTGGTGGCAGGCGAGTACGACAACCGCATGCGTGCCCGGGGCAGCCTGGCGGACGGCACCGCTGGGGCCAAAATCGTGGAACACCTGGCGTCGCTCGGGCACAAGAAATTCTTCCACGTGGCGGGGCCCTCAACCTGGCCGTCCGCCCGGAACCGTCTGGCGGTCTACGAGGAAACCATTGCCCTGCTGGGCCTGGCCTCCCTGGGCGTCGCAGCCGGGGACTGGTCCTCGGCCTCCGGCTACGCCGCCGGGCAGGAAATAGCTGCTTTGCCGGATGTCACTGCGGTGGTGGCGGCCAACGACACGATGGCCATGGGGGTCATCCGTGCCCTGCACGAGCACGGCATCCCCGTGCCCGGTCAGGTCAGCGTTTTCGGCTGGGATGACATGGCCGAATCGAAGTACTTCATCCCGTCACTGTCCACGGTCCACATGGATCTGGAGGCGCTGGGCGCCAGGAGCATGGGTGAACTGATCGGCCGGATCCGCGGAGAGCAGCCCACCGACGCCGGCCTGACCCTGGCGCCGATGGAACTGATCTTCCGGGAGTCCATCGGCCCTGTGCGCAGTTGAGCGGCAACAAGAGACGCTGCCTACTGCGGAACGCAGGCCTCCACCGAGCCGAGATGCACCTGGGCTCCGCCGGCGACGAACCCACCGAACGTGGTGTAGCCCAAATCCTTCGCTATGGCCTTGTACACGTTGACATCGAGCACACCTGCGGACGCCTCCGAGGAGACGATCAGGCCCACGCAACTGGCCCGGTGGTTGGCTGCCTGGGCTGCGGGCAGCCCCATGGTGAGAGCGACCAGCGTCGCGACGAACAGCATGGCGAATCTACGGATGTGAGTGTTCATTGTTTGCCCCTGGAAAACATTGCAATGTCATCAAACGACTTACGGCCGTGTCCGGCGGCGTCGCCGGTCCGGCGCAGTGAGGCCTCTGCGTTGCCCCCAGGGCGTGGGCCAAAACGCGGCGCCCCGCAAGGGATAAAGGCGCCTTCGCAGATCGGGCACTTGTTCCGAATGTGCCCCACCTGAAGATTACCGCTGCTGAATTTCGCCGTCCACGGCCAGCGTGCAATCGGTCACATCGCCCTGAATCCGCTTGCAATTACGGTTCGGCACCCCGCACCATGGACTTGGGAATGCGCTTTCCTGATGTTGCATTCCCAGTCCTCACCGCTGAAGACGCGGCCCCGCGATGAAGCCAGGTGCCGTCAACCGCCTTGAATGGAAGTACTGACAATGACGTTCGAAACTGACCACTCCGTGACCCTGAAAATCTGGGACCGCTCCGCCATCGACCACACGCTCGAAACGGTGGTGCAGGACCTGGCGGCCCGCGCGAAAACCGCCAAATCCAGCATCGCCGTTCACTGCAGCGGTCCGAACATTTTCACGGTCAGCGTGCGCGTGTAATCGGTCACATTTTCGGCTTTTCGGTTGTCAATGCCGTCTGCCACCGGGAACCATGAACAAGGGAACCCGTTTCCCGCCTACCTGAACCAGCAATCCTCACCGACGAGGATGCGGCTCCAAACAACGACGTGGGGCCGTCGACTGCATGAGTGAAAGTACTGACAATGACGTTTGAAACCACTGATTCCGTAACGCTGAAAATCTGGGACCGCTCGGCCATCGACCACACGATCGACGCCGCCGTGCAGGACCTCACACCCCGGGCCAAGGCCGCCAAGTGCGGCATCGCCGTCACCCGCAGCGGACCCAACACGTTCACCATTGGCCTGAGCCGCAACGTGCCGCAGGGCGCCACGTTCGAGGAAGTCACCCGCTAAACAACCAAGCAGAGGGCGACGGCGGGACCTCCCGCCGTCGTTCTCCCGCCAGTCCCCAAGTAGGTAGCACTAAGTGTCGTTTAGAGCGCCGAAAACGACACTTATTGCTACCTACTTGGGCGAAGGGTGTTCCTTCCCGTTCCTCATTACTGGCACACTGAGCCAATGAATGAGGCGCGCACCACTCCCCGTCGGCCGGGTCTCCGGGCAGCGATGTTTGTCGATTTCGACAACGTCTACCTTGGCCTTCAGGCCCTGGACCCCCAGGCGGCGAGGCGGTTCGCCGAAGACCCCAAGCACTGGGCTGATGCGCTGTCGGCCGGCGGCCCGGGTGAGAATTCCCGCCGCTTCCTCATCCGCAACTGCTACCTGAACCCGGTGGCGTTCTCTAAGTACCGCACGTACTGGACGCGGGCGGGCTTTCGTGTCATCGACTGCCCGTCGCTGACGCAGCGGGGCAAAAGCAGTACCGATATCAACCTCGTCCTCGACGCGATGGATACCCTGACCGGCGTCAATGAAATTGACGAGTTCTTCATCGCCTCGGCCGACGCCGATTTCACGTCCCTGATCCAGCGTTTCCGCGCCGCCGACAAGCTGACAACCGTCATCGCCGCCGGAGCCGTGGCCTTCGCGTACCGCGAGATGGCGGACAACGTGGTGGAGTCCCACGACTTTGTGGCCATCCTGAACGGCAGCATCGTGGAGCCCCTCCGGGCGGTGGAGTCCGGCCAGCCGCAGAAGGAGGCGCAGGGAGCCGCGAAGGCAAAGCCGAAAACGAAAGCCAAATCTGTTTCTGCCGCGATCCGGGAGGTCTGCGACCTGGTCCGCACCGCGCCGGGGCCGGTTGTCGGCGCCATGGTCGCCCACAGGGCGCTCACGGTGGACCCTTCGCTGAAGACGGACTGGGCCGGCTTTGGGAAGTTCGGGACGTGGGTGGCGCAGATTGGCCAGGGCGTTGAATACTCCCCCTCACGCGGCGGCTGGGTCTGGGACGCTCAGCGGTTTTCCAGTGACGACCTCCCTGTCGAAGCCGAGGTTGAACCCGGCATCGAGGAGCGGGTGGCCCGGGTAACCGACGTGCCGGCACTTTCCGAAGCCCAGTTCCGGCAACTGTTCCAGGCGATGGCGGCCAGGCTCCAGGAACAGCCCGTCAACCGCAGCGACCTGTCCCGGCTGGTCCGCGATGACTGCGTCACAGCAGGCCAGCCGGTGTCCCGCGGGGCCGTGAACTTCGTGATCCAGGGCCTGGGCTACGTCAATTTCCAGCTGGACGAGACCGCCACCGCGGAGGGGCTGGCCGCAGCCTGGACTGACGACGTGGAAGAGCTGTGCCGGGTGGCACTGATGGAGTTCGACGACGGCGAGCGGCAGGCGCTTCGGCGCTGGGCCAGCGGCGGTTACCTGGAGTCGTGAAGGGTCAGAGCGCGCGCCCGCCCAGCCGCGCAGTCACTTTTTCGGCGGCCGTGGCACACGCTTCGCCCAGGCTCTGAAGCCGCTCGGCGGAGACCCGGAACCGTGGCGCCGGGATCAGCACGGCGGCAACCACGTCACCGCGATGGTCGTACACAGGCGCGGCGACGCCCACTTCGTCAACGGATGATTCGCCGTAGTTGACGGTCCACCCCCTGCCGGCCCCTTCCTTGAGCCGGACCAGGTAGGCATCGAGGCCGGCGTCGTCCAGGCCCGGCAGTGTGACGGTGCCGCTGCGGAGCAGGGACCGGACGCGTTCCTCAGGCTCGCCGGCGAGGAACACCTGCACGGAAGCACTCATGGCATCGCCGTAGCGGGCGCCCAGCGGCGTGGTGTGCTTAATCTGCTGGCGGCTGGCGATCTGCTCCACGCACATCGATTCGTTTACGTTCCAGACCATCAGCGCACTCGTTTCACCGGTCTGCTCCGCGAGTTCGCGCAAAACCGGGTACGCGACCCGGCGTTCCTCAAGGTCGGCCAGGAGGGGCCCCGCCACGGCGATCAGCCCCAGGCCCAGCCGGAACCGTCGCGTCTCCTCGTCCCTCTCCACCAGGCGTTCCTGTTCGAAGGTGGCAAGGATCCGCGAAACGGTGCTCTTGTGCAGCCCGATGCGGTTGGCGATCTCCGTGACGCCCAGCAAAGGCTCGTCGACCGAAAAACACCGGAGCACGGCGATGGCGTTCACGATGACGGACGCACTCTTGGTGTCGCCGGCTCCCGAGGTGTCAGTGGCTTCTGTTGCACTCATGATGCGAAGGACTCCCGTTATCTGTACTGTGGGCAGGTGTTGCGCGGAAAGCAACACTGTTGCCCTAAGGCTACCAAGCGCGTGGCCGCGCATGCGCGATGGGATTGCAGACCGGCCCGTGGCGGATTGACGCCCTCAAAGGTACTGTCTGGCTGGCGGCCTAGCTTCTTGCCGGCGGCACCCGGTTATCAGGCAATGTTCGTCCGCTTTCCGCTGCGCGATTCCGTGCGCTCCGGGACGCTACCGTGAGGGATGCCACCGTCTCGAGCCGTGGGTGCAGTTCGTCGCCGTCTTCCACGACGCCTGTCTGCCACCACAGTTTCAGCCCTTCCGGAACAACCTCAAGAGTGGCCAGGTTGTTGGTGAACCAAGGCCCCGCGACGCGTTTCCACCTGAACGGCGGGTTCGGCACACGCGCCGAGCGGGCCACCAGGGCACCCACCGGCGAAGCCAGGCCGTAGGCCATGACAGCCCCGAAGTATCTCATCAGCCGGGGAAGAGGATTGCGGATCGGGGAACATACTGCCTGGATGATCCGGCTGCCGGAGGAGCGTTCCACCTCCGCGACGTAGGAAAAATGCACGTCACCGGACAGGAACGTCACTGTCTCGGGTGACGTGCCACGATTGCCATCGGCGACGCCTGCCGCCATGGCAGCCACGTCCTGGAAGCTTTTTTGGAAGGCGCCCCAGTGTTCCAGGTCCACTGCCTGGCGCAGCTTCTCGCCGAGGCGGGCGGGGAGCTTCCCCCACGCACCTTCGGATATGGCCTCATTCCACGACTCGACGTGGTGCAGGCCCATCGGCAGTAGGAAGGGCAGCGACGTGGCTACGAGCAGGTGGCGGAATCCGCCGCGCATCCGGCCGTCAAGCCAGGCCATTTCGTCGTCGTCAAGCAGGGCGCGGGTCTCGGGTTCCAGGTTCCTGGCGGCGCGGGAGTCAACCACAATCAGCCTGGTGTCGCCGAAATCCCGGCAGTAACTCCAACGGTAGGATTCCGGGTCCCGGTCTGCGCGGTCCGCGAAGCTGTCCAGTTCAGCGCTGATGTCCAGTTCAGCCTCGCCCTGATGGCCGGCTATCCGCTGCCAGATGGCATCGTTTTGCCGCTCCCGTGGCGACAGGTTTCCCAGGTGCTGGTGGACCCAGTAGGAGGCCAGCCCTGAGACAATCCGCCCGTGCCACCATGAGGTGGCTTCCATCTCCCTCTTCCAGCTCAGCGAGGCGTTCCAGTCGTCGCGGATGTCGTGGTCGTCGAAGATCATCGCGCTGGGCAACGTGGACAGCAGCCACCTGTTCGCAGGATCAGACCAGGCAAGGTTGTAGAGGTGGGCATATTCCTCGTAGTCCTTGAGCTCCTCGCCGGGCGGCTCGTTGATGTCGCGGCGTGCGCGAATGAACTCTTGCATCTGCTCGCTGGTCAGGTCGGCATACACCTGGTCTCCGAGGAAAGCCACCAGGTCCGGCCACGGCCGGTTGTCGCCCGAGGCCATCGCCAGCGCGTAGGCGCGGAGCGAGTCGACGCCGTGCGTCCGGTTGCCGGACTCGTCATGCGGGACACTGGTGCGGCAGGATCCGTACGCCAGGCGCAGCGGCTTTCCGGGCTTCAGAGTCGCGATCACCGGCGGCGGAAACTCTGATGCCGGATCGGGCCAGACGTGTACCCCGTCGATTTCCAAGGTGTACGACAGCACCGATCCGGGGTCCAGTCCGTCCGCCTCCACCAGTGCGTAATGGTGGCCGTGCACGGCGAACGTCCGCGCCGTCCAGTCCCTGCCGGCGGCGCGGACGCGGACGCCGGAATCACTCCTGGTCTCCACCCAGATGCTGGCCGACGTCTCATCCACGTACCGCATTATGGGGCCAAGCACCAGCGAAGTCGTCATGACTCAGTTGTACCCGTTCCGGACCGCGGCAACCATACAAGCAGCCAGGAACCAAGGAATCACCCACTGCCCGCACGCCGATCCTATTGTTGGGCGAGGTCCGGGTGGCCCTAGATGGAATGCGAGGCCTGTCCAACGCCGTTCGCTGGCACTGCAAGGGCGAGGTGATCCTGCAGTGGAACAGGACAGTGGTGCTCCGGCAGGTTCTTTTCGTAGCGGACGACGCCGGCCGGTCGCCTTCGAGAGGTGGCCGGCCGGCGTCGTTGTGCATGCTCGCAGCCGCGGACGCCTGACCGCCCTACAGGGTCTTATGGACCGCGGCGCGGCTGGCGTGGTGGGCGATCTTTCTGACATGGAACAGGTGCGTGACCTCGCAGGGCAGGTGAACCGGATCGGTACTGTGGATGTCGTCATCCACAACGCAGGCGTGCTCACCGGGCCGCATGTTTTCCAGGTCAACGTCGTGGCGCCTTACCTCCTCACAGCCCTCATCCACCGCGCTCGCCGGCAGATCTATCTCAGCAGCGGCATGCACCGCGGGGGCCGGGCCGTACTTGCGGACAAGGACGGGAGCGAACTGGTACCGAGGGTCTCCTACTCGGACAGCAAGCTCTACGTGACTGCGCTTATGGCGGCCGCAGCGCGGTTGTGGCCTGACGTTCTCAGCAATGCTGTTGATCCCGGGTGGGTGCCTACCAGGATGGGCGGCCCTGGCGCCCCCGACGACCTGGGGCTCGGTCACCCTACGCAGGAATGGCTTGCCACCAGCGATGCCCCGGAGGCACTGACCAGCGGTGGCTATTGGTATCACCAGCACCGGCAGCAGGCCCACGACGCGGTCTACGACGTGGCTTTTCAGGATGCGCTGCTGAATCATCTCGTCCGCGTCACCGGAGAGCACCTTATGTAGGTGACACGTCCGCTGGTGATCGCGATCCGGCGGCGTCGGAAGCAATGCGACGGGCGGCGAATCCGGTCAGCACCGCCACTGTGGCCGCCATGAGCAGCCCGGCCAGCAGGTAGACACCGAAGAGAGCCGGCGCCGGGGTGGTTTCGTCAATGAACGGCGACGGGGCCAGCGTCCACAGAATACCCGCGGCCCAGGCTCCCGCATTGACGGGAATCCAGAAAGCGGTCCGCAGGCCTTGGCGGCGGAGGACACACCACTGGAGTGTCGGAATGGAAAGCAGAAGCAGACAGCCGAGCACAGCCGTGAGGACAACTGCCCAAGGTGAACCAAAGTCGATCCCGCCCAGGCTGCTGGGGAGCATCCCAATCGACCACGCGGCCGCCGCTCCCGCCGCCGTCGCCAGCATCCACGGCGACCGGGGAACGGCGCCTCCGAAGCCCAAGGACTGGCCGAATCCGAGCAAGGCGCCTTCGCACGCGCCGGCAAGGACCATTGCCGGATAAACCAGGCCCGCCGGGGCGGCGAGGAGGCTCAGGATGCCACCCACAACGGCGGGGATGGCAAAACCCGCGGCTTCCGCAAGCGTCACGGACACAAGCCAGCGCTGGAGGAAGCGATCCCGGTCCACGGTCAGGCCGGTACGCGCCGGAAACCAGGTACCGCATTGATGTCCATGCAAGGAACCCTACTCTGCGCGCCTCAAACCACCCTTCTACACCCAGACCTTGTAGCCGGTGGATTTGTCGAAGAGTCTCCGCGTAAAGGCTCCTGACCCCGCTATCCAGAGCACTGAATCATCATCGGCAGCCTGCTCAACCACGCCGGTCATCACATGCTCGCCCAAAAGCCACACCTCCACCGTGTGACCGGTAAGCCGTGCCCAGTCTGTGCGCAACCCACGCCTGCTGGCGGTCCTTTCCAGTTGATTGCCCGTCACAGCCATCCCTTTTACCAGCCGCGCTCGGCGAGGCGGTGCGGCTGCGGGATCTCGTCGACGTTGATGCCCACCATGGCTTCGCCCAGGCCGCGGGAGGCCTTGGCGATGACGTCCGGGTCGTCATAATAGGCGGTAGCCCTGACGACGGCGGCGGCACGCTGGGCCGGGTTGCCGGACTTGAAGATACCGGAACCGACGAACACGCCGTCGGCGCCAAGCTGCATCATCATCGCGGCATCGGCCGGGGTGGCGATGCCGCCAGCGGTGAACAGCACCACCGGAAGCTTGCCGGCGGCGGCAACTTCCTTGACCAGTTCGTACGGGGCCTGCAGTTCCTTGGCCGCGACGTACAGCTCATCCTCGGGCAGGGCAGCAAGCTTGGCGATCTCGGAACGGATCTGGCGCATGTGCCCGGTCGCGTTGGAGACATCGCCCGTGCCGGCCTCGCCCTTGGAACGGATCATCGCCGCACCCTCGTTGATCCGGCGCAGCGCCTCACCGAGGTTCGTGGCACCGCAGACGAAGGGAACGCTGAAGTTCCACTTGTCGATGTGGTTGACGTAGTCGGCCGGGGTCAGGACCTCGGACTCGTCAATGTAGTCCACGCCCAAAGACTGCAGGACCTGGGCCTCGACGAAGTGGCCGATCCGGGCCTTGGCCATGACCGGAACGGACACGGCTTCGATAATCGCCTCGATCATGTCCGGATCCGACATGCGGGACACGCCGCCCTGGGCACGGATATCGGCCGGAACGCGTTCCAGCGCCATCACTGCCACGGCACCGGCGTCTTCGGCGATGCGGGCCTGCTCGACGTTGACGACGTCCATGATGACACCGCCCTTGAGCATCTCAGCCATGCCCCGCTTGACACGGCTGCTGCCCGTGACGGCGATATGTTCGTACGGGAGTCGTTCTAGGGTCACTTCTTGCTCCAATGGGACAGGGCGCCTGGCCAGGCATTCGAGTAATGGGACTGGCCCCGGGTGCAGGTGCACACCCGGGGCTACGTGTACTTCACCGAGTCAGCATTCGATGACGTTTACCGCGAGGCCACCCCGGGACGTCTCCTTGTATTTGCTTTTCATGTCGGCGCCGGTTTCCCGCATGGTCTTGATCGCTTTGTCCAGAGATACCTTGTGGCTGCCGTCCCCGTGGAGGGACAGTCGCGCGGCGTTGATGGCTTTGACACTGGCGATGGCGTTGCGTTCGATGCAGGGGATCTGGACCAGGCCGCCTACGGGGTCGCAGGTCAGGCCGAGGTTGTGTTCGATCCCTACTTCGGCGGCGTTCTCCACCTGCTCGGGCGTTCCGCCGAGGACCTCGCACAGGCCCGCGGCCGCCATGGAGCAGGCGGAACCCACCTCGCCCTGGCAGCCCACTTCGGCGCCGGAGATGGAGGCGTTGATTTTGAACAGGATTCCGACGGCGGCCGCGGCCAGCAGGAAGCGGACCACACCGTCGTCGTTGGCGCCGGGCACGAACTTCACGTAATAATGCAGCACCGCGGGAACGATGCCGGCCGCGCCGTTGGTGGGTGCGGTGACGATGCGGCCGCCGGCGGCGTTTTCCTCGTTCACTGCCAGCGCGAAGAGGTTCACCCACTCCATCGCGCGGAGCGGGTCGGTCACGCCGGTGTCCGCTGTCAGGGTCTGGAACAACGACGGCGCGCGTCGCCTGACGTTCAGGCCACCCGGAAGGATCCCTTCCGCGGCGCAGCCGTTGTCCACACATTCGCGCATGACCGCCCACAGCGCCAGCAGTTTTTCCCGGAGTTCCGCTTCGCTGCGCCAGGTCAGTTCGTTGGCCAGCATCACGTCGGAGATGGACATGCCTTCGCGCTGGCAGATCTCCAGGAGTTCGTCGGCCGTGCTGAACGGGTAGGGCAGCACGGTGGCGTCGGCCACTACCTTGTCCGCGCCCTCCGCGTTGCCGTCCACCACGAAGCCGCCGCCGATGGAGTAGTAACTCCGTTCGCTGAGGACGGTCCCGCCGTGGTCCAGGGCCCGGAACGTCATGCCGTTGGGGTGCGCCGGGAGGGACTTACGCCGGTGCAGGATGACGTCCTCGTCCCAGTTGAAGTCCACCCGGTGGTCCCCGCACACCCACAGTTCGGCGTCGAGGGCGGCGGCGGCCACCTGGTCATCGGCCGTGGTGGTGTCCACTGTTTCCGGGTCCAGCCCCTTGAATCCCAGGACCACAGCCTTATCGGAGCCGTGGCCCCGCCCGGTGGCGCCGAGCGAGCCGAAGAGTTCGGCCTGCACGCGCCTGGTGGAGCTCAGGTGTCCGTCGCCCTTGAGTCCGTCGGCGAACAGCTTTGCTGCCCGCATCGGGCCGACCGTGTGTGACGACGACGGCCCGATGCCAACGGAGAACAGGTCCAGGACGCTGAGGGCCATTTAGGGGACCTCGGGAGAGGCGTATTCCCGCATGGCGTCGAGGAGCCAGCGGCCCAGGAAATCGGCGAAGGAGGCGCGCGGGAACAGCCGGTAGCTTTCGTCGCCGGTCTTCCAGAGAACCACGGGGATGTTGCCGATCTCCGTGGACAGCGCCGTGCCCGCCTTGAGCACGCGGGGGTGCAGGTCCAGCGAGCAGCCCTTCTCGAGGACGGCGCGGGCCCGCGGGCCGGTGAGTTCGAAGGTGGTGCGGTTGGCGGAGAGGTCCACCACCTGGCCTTCGCCGTCGGCAAGGGCTTCCCGGAGCGCCTGGATGAGGTCGCCGCCGAGGGACTCGTGGGCCTCCATGGGAGCCACCACCAGGAATTCCTCGGGCCCGAGCCACAGCACGGAGGTGTCGCCGGAGCCGGCGACGGCGCCGCATGCTGCGGGCAGGCCGCCGGTGACGGACCAGATCCGCTGCCCGGCGTCGCTGTTCCGGTCCACCCTCAGGCCAACCATGGTCAGGAAGGTGATTTCACTCAGTTCCACGGTGCCGGGGACGGACCCGGTGTCAAATGCTGCCCTGAGCAGTGCAGCGGGGCTGGTGCGGAGGAAGAGGTTCTTCTTGGTTTCGGGTGCTGCTGTTTCAGCCATCTTTGCGGGTCCCTTCGGGGTCAAAAAGTACGGTTTCAGCGACAACAACGTCAACGAGCTGGTTTCCGGCGGCGGCCACCAGGGTCTCGCCGATCCGGTTGCGGCCGTTCTTGATCAGTGCCAGGCCGAAGGAGCGGCCAAGGGCCGCGCTGTGGTAGCTGGAGGTGACAAATCCCTGCATGGGAACCGGGCCATACGCGGAGTTCACCGGGATGCCCTTTTCCACCAACTGGGTGCCTTCCGGCAACCTGATGGTGCCGTCGATGGGCAGCACGCTGACCAGGTGCTTACGGTCCCCGCGCTGGGCGTCGGCGCGTGCGTAGGACCGCTTGCCGATGAATTCCTTGGCCTTGGAGACGATCCAGTCCATCCCGGCGTCCTGCGGGGTGACGGTGCCGTCCGTGTCCTGGCCAACGATCGGGTAGCCCTTTTCGGCGCGGAGCACGTGCATGGTTTCGGTGCCGTACGGGGTGATGTTGAATTCGGCCCCCGCTGCTGCCACGGCCTCCCAGGTGTTGAGCCCGTACCAGGCCGGCACGTTGATCTCGTAGGCCAGTTCGCCGGAGAAGGAGATCCGGCAGACCCGGGCCTGGACGCCGGAAGCGAGGGTGGTCTCGCGGAAGGTCATGAATGGGAACGCTTCGGCTTCCAGTCCGCCGTTGGCGGCGAGTTCCGGTGCCACCTTGGCCAGCACCGCACGGGATTTGGGCCCGACGACGGCAATGGTGCTCCACTGTTCGGTCACCGAGGTGCACTGCACGTCCAGCTCCGGCCATTCGGTCTGCAGCCATTCCTCCAGCCAGTCCAGCACCTTCGCGGCGCCGCCTGTAGTGGTGGTCATGAAGTACCGGTCATCGTCGAGGCGCAGGGTCACGCCGTCGTCGAAGATCATGCCGTCCGCCATGCACATCACGCCGTAGCGGGCCGAACCGGGGGCGAGCTTCTTGAACGCGTTGGTGTAGATCCGGTTGAGGAACTCGCCGGCGTCCTTGCCGCGGATTTCGATCTTGCCGAGCGTGGTGGCGTCCATAAAGCCCACGGATTCGCGGACGGCTGCACATTCACGCAGCACGGCCTCGTCCATGTCCTCGTTGCCCTGCGGGTAGTACCAGGGCCGCTTCCACTGTCCGACGTCCTCGAACAGTGCGCCCTTGGCAACGTGCCACGGGTGGATGGAGGTGACGCGGGCGGGGTCGAACAGTTCGCCGCGCTGGCGTCCGGCGAGGGCCGCGAACGCTACGGGAGTGAACGGGGCCCGGTAGGTGGTGGTGCCGATGTCGCCGATGCCCCGGGACGCTTCGCCTGCCTGGCGGAGGGCGGCGGCGATGACACCGATCGCGTTGACGCCGGAGGTCTTGCCCTGGTCATTGGCGGTGCTGATGGATGTGTAGCGCTTGATGTGCTCCACGGACCGCATCCCGGCTCCGGTGGAGCGCAGGACATCCGCAACGCTCTGGTCCCGCTGGAAGTCAACGAAGTGGTGGTGCCAGTCATCCGGAGTGCCGGTCTGTCCGGGAACCAGCCACAGCTGGCGGGTCGGGGCAGACGCCTTCGGCTCGCCGATGACGGCGGGCTTGGTTTCCGAGGTGAAGCCGGCGGCGATGGCTGCCGCGGCCCCGGCGGAGATGCCTTCGGCGAGGCAGTCCTGGAGTTCGAAACTGCCTCGGCCCGAGCCAACATTCTGCTGGTTCGGAACCACGGTGCTCGGCACGAAAGCTGCCAGGCCATCGTCCCAACGCAGCTTGCCCTGCCGCTGGGAGTGCAGGTGCACCAGCGGGCTCCAGCCGCCGGAGACTGCCAGCAGGTCGCAGGCGATCTCTTCGACGCCTGAGGTGAGTTCGCCGTCGTCGTTGATGCTGCGGACGGTGACGGCGTTCAGCCGGCCGTCTGCGGACTCCGATGCTGCAGCGGTGTTGGCCACCGCGCTGCCGATCAGCACCCGGGTCCCGGCTTCGACGGCGGCAGCGGCCACCTCGGTCAGCTTGGGACGGGCGTCGACGACGGCGGCGACCTTGACGCCGGCGGCGCGCAGGTCCGCGGCCAGTGCGTAGGCGCTGTCGTTGGTGGTGCTGATGACAACACGCTGTCCGGCGGACACGGCGTAGCGGTTGAGGTAGCTGCGGACGGCCGAGGCGAGCATGATGCCGGGGCGGTCGTTGTTCTCGAAGACCAGGGGGCGTTCGTGGGCGCCGGGGGCCAGGACCACCTGGTTGGCACGGATGTGCCAAATGCGCTGCCGGGACACGCCGGACGCGGCGGGGCTGGACAGGTGGTCGGTGCGGTTCTGGACGGCGATCACGTAGTTGGCGTCGTAGGCGCCGAACGCGGTGGTGCGGTTCAGGACGGTGGATTCCGCGCCGGAGACGAGCTCAGCCTCGACGTCTGCAACCCACTCCAGCGCAGGCTTGCCTTCGATGGTTTCGGCCAGTTCGGGGGCGGTGGATCCGGACAAGAGCGACCCGCCCAGCTCTGGCTGGTCATCCAGCAGCATAACGCGGGCGCCGCTGCGGACGGCTTCGCGGGCCGCGGCCAGGCCGGCGGGGCCGCCGCCGATCACCAGGACGTCGGTGTGGACGTACTTCTTGTCGTACTCCGCACGGTCTTCCTCGGGATCCAGGCGGCCCAGGCCGTTAAGCAGTTCCGCCTTCAGGCCGTCCACCAGGGTGACGGTGGTTGCCGGGAGCATGGACTCGGCCACGTGCCCGGGGAAGCGCGGCGCGATCTTTACCAGCGCGTTGGATTCCTCCACGCCGGCGGACATGATGCCGCGGGGCCGGTCCTCGTAGAGCGAGTCGCCCACGGCGATCCGGCCGTTGGCGAGCAGGGCCGAGGCCAGCGTGTCGCCGGGGTGGCCCGTGAATTCCTCGCCGTCCACGGTGAAACGCCAGGCGATGGTGCGGTCGATGCGTCCGCCGGCGGCGAGGCGGGCGTTCTGGGAAGTCACTTGGTTGCTCCTTCCGGGGCGGTGGTGCTTTCGGGGGCAGGTGCCGCGGCGGCTTTGTCCGGGCGGGGCGCGCCCATGGGGTAGACCGCCTGGATCTCATAGGTGACCGTGTCGCGGAGCATGTTGAACCATTGGCGGCACCCGGTGCTGTGGAGCCAGCGTTCGGCGAAGGCGCCCTTGGTGTTGTCCCGGTAGAACAGGAACTCGGCCCATTCGCGGTCGTTCAGTTCGTTCGGGTTTTCCGGATAGGCCACGTGGGCCTGGCCGCCGTAGTGGAACTCGGTCTCGTCGCGGGAGCCGCAGTTGGGGCATGAAATGAGGAGCATGTCCGGACTCTCTTCTAGTGGGCCACGGCGGCTGCGCCGTGTTCGTCGATCAGGGCGCCGGTTTCGAACCGCTCCAGCGCAAACGGCTTGTTCAGTTCGTGCGGCGTTCCCGTGGCGATGGTGTGGGCAAATGTGAGGCCCGCGGCCGGCGTGCCCTTGAAGCCGCCGGTGCCCCAGCCACAGTTCACGAACATGTTCTCCACCGGGGTGGTGCCCACGATCGGGGAGGCGTCCAGCGTTGTGTCAACGATGCCGCCCCAGGTCCTGAGTACGTGCGCGCGGGCAAAGATCGGGAAGAGCTCGACGGCGGCAGCCATCTGGTGCTCGATCACATGGAACGAGCCGCGCTGGCCGTAGCCGTTGTAGGAGTCCACTCCGGCGCCCATGACCAGCTCGCCCTTGTGGGCCTGGGAAACGTAGACGTGCACGTGGTTGGACATGACCACTGTGGGGTGGACCGGTTCGTGCAGTTCGGAAACCAGCGCCTGCAGCGGATGGGACTGGATGGGGAGCCGGAAGCCGGCCATTTCGGCCAGGACCGAGCTGTGCCCGGCGGCGCACAAGCCCACCTTTTCGGTGTTGATGGTGCCGCGGTTGGTCTTGACGCCGGTGACCCGGTTGCCGTCCTTGACGAAGCCGGTGACTTCGCAGTTCTGGATGATGTCCACGCCTAGTTCGTCGCATTTGCGGGCGAAGGCCCAGGCCACGTGGTCATGCTTGGCGATACCAGCCCGCGGCTGGTACGTGGCGCCCATGACGGGGTAGCGGATGTTGTCGTTGATGTTCAGGATGGGGCAGAGTTCCTTGACCTGCTGCGGGTCCAGCCATTCGGCATCCACCCCGTTGAGTTTGTTCGCACCCACGCGCCGCATGCTTTCACGGACATCACCCAGGGTGTGGGCGAGGTTCATCACGCCACGCTGGCTGAAGAGGAAGTCGTATTCGAGCTCCTCCGGCAGGACTTCCCAGAGCTTGAGGGCGTGCTCGTAGATAGCGGCGCTCTCGTCCCAGAGGTAGTTGGACCGGATGATGGTGGTGTTCCGGGCCATGTTGCCGCCGGCCAGCCAGCCCTTTTCGAGGACGGCGATGTTGGTCATACCGTGGTTTTTGGCCAGGAAGTAGGCGGTGGCCAGGCCATGCCCGCCGCCGCCAACAATGACTGCGTCGTAGGAAGGCTTCGGGTCCGGGTTGTGCCAGAGGAATTCAGGGTGCTCCGGAAGCAGATCGGCCATCATGCCACCTCGTTCGTGTCAGAGGAGAGGTTGGGGTAGAGCGGGAACTTTCCGGCAAGGATTTCAACCCGCTGCCGGAGTTCCGCCACGGTCTCGTCGCTGAACTCGCGCTTGAGTGCTGCGGCGATGATGTCCGCGACCTCGGTGAACTCCGCCTTCCCGAACCCACGCGTGGCCAGTGCCGGAGTGCCGATACGAAGACCGGAAGAGATCATCGGCGGACGCGGATCAAAAGGCACGGCGTTGCGGTTGACCGTGATGCCGATCCGGTGCAGGCGGTCTTCGCCCTGCTGGCCGTCCAGTTCCGAATTGCGCAGGTCCACCAGGACCAGGTGCACGTCGGTGCCACCGCTGACGACGGTCACGCCGGACTCTGCGACGTCGGCAGCCAGCATGCGTTCTGCGATGATGCGGGCGCCTTCGAGGGTGCGTTCCTGGCGCTCACGGAACTCCGGCTCGGCAGCGAGCTTGAACGCCACGGCCTTCGCGGCAATGACGTGCTCCAGCGGGCCGCCCTGCTGGCCCGGGAATACGGCGGAGTTGACCTTCTTGGCGATGTCGGCGTCGTTGGTCAGGATCACACCACCGCGCGGGCCGCCAAGGGTCTTGTGGGTGGTGCTCGTGACGATGTGGGCGTGAGGCACGGGGCTGGGGTGGAGCCCTGCGGCCACCAGGCCTGCGAAGTGGGCCATGTCCACCATCAGGTAGGCGCCTACCAGGTCCGCGATACGGCGGAATTCGGCGAAGTCCAGCTGCCGGGAGTAGGCGGACCAGCCGGCGACGATCAGCTTCGGCTTGCTCTCAACCGCCAGGCGCTCGACTTCAGCCATGTCAATCAGCATGGTGTCTTCGCCGACTCCGTACGGGACCACTTTGTAGAGCTTGCCGGAGAAGTTGATTCGCATCCCGTGCGTCAGGTGGCCACCGTGTGCGAGGTTCAAACCCAGGATGGTGTCGCCCGGCTGGATCAGTGCGAACATCGCCGCTGCGTTGGCCTGGGCGCCTGAGTGGGGCTGCACATTGGCGAATTCGGAGCCGAACAATGACTTAAGACGGTCGATGGCCAGCTGCTCGACCACGTCAACGTGTTCGCAGCCGCCGTAGTAACGCTTGCCCGGGTAGCCTTCGGCGTACTTGTTGGTCAGGACGGATCCCTGAGCCTCCATGACGGCAGTCGGCGCGAAGTTTTCGGAGGCGATCATCTCCAGCGTGCCCTGCTGGCGCAGGAGCTCCTGCTGAACGGCTGCGTGGATCGCAGGATCGGTCTCTGCGAGCGTACGGGTCAGAACGTCGACCATCATTTCTCCTCTGCTATCTAATATCCTGTTGATATATTAGTTTCGTGACTCAAGTATGCTATCGAGTCCGGTGGGTGTCAACAGATTTTTCCAGCCTTCCCGGAGGTGTCCCAGAGGCGCCAAAAGCGCGGCTGGGAGGGCCGCGCTTTTGCGTAAGTGTGGAGGGGCAGGGTCCGGACTAGGTGAAGAGCGCCTTGCGAACGGCATCCTCGAAGCCGCTGACATGGCTCCTCGCGAGGTCAGCAGCCAGCGCCTCATCGCCGTCGATCACTGCGCCGAGCAGGTCCAGGTGCTCATGCACGTGGCGGGAAAGATCGGGAAGGCGATCCAGCACCATGCACCAGATGCGGGTGGCGAGATTGTCGTACCGGATCAGCACGTCCTCGAGGTGGGGATTGGCCGCAGCCGCGTAGATGCCTTGATGGACGCGCGCATCAAGGCGCAGGGTTTCGACGACGGAGGCCGCATGGGTATCGAAGGATTCCACATCCCGCATCACAGCCCGCAGGTGCTCCCGATGCCGTTCCGTGGCCACCCTGGCGGCACGGGACGCTGCGAGCGGCTCAAGCTGCGTCCGGATTTCTGAAATAAACGCAAGGTCAGTCACCTCCACGCGGGTGGCAAAGGTGCCCCTGCGCGGATACGAAACCACCAGGCGGTCAAGCTCAAGCCGCTTCAGGGCTTCCCGCACCGGAGTCCGTCCCATGCCGAGGTCCTTGGCGAGGTGGTCGTCATTGAGGAGATCGCCGGGTTTGATATCAAGCATCAGCAGCCGGTCGCGGATACGCTCGTACGCCACGTCCGCCAACGACTTCTTGACTGCATCTTCCACGATCGCCAACGCTTCAACTGCCATAACCTGGACCCCTTTCCATTCAAGCCAAACAGGCTATTGACCTCGCCCACTGACCAGTATACGCTGATTCCCAACCCTAATATATCAGTTTGAGATCTGAGAATATATCTAACGGGAAGATACCTAAAGGAGGAGACATGACCCTAGTGGCAACAGACTCATCAACCAGCACGCTGACCCAGAATGACCCCCGCGTGAAGGACCAGGCCCAGAAGTTCGTACTCACACTGTCGTGCGTCGAACGCGCCGGTATCGTCCAGGCGGTCACCACTTTCCTCTTCGAACGTGGCTTCAACATCGAAGAGCACCAGCAGTTCGACGACGGGCTCCGCGAGACGCTGCACCTGCGCACCGCCTTCTCGGGTTCCCCCGAGTACACCCCGGAGAGGCTCCAGGAGGAGTTCAGCGCCATTGCGGACCGCTTCGAGATGAAGTTCAGCTTCCACGACCAGACCCAGCAGCGCATCCTGGTCATGGTGTCCAAGTTCGGCCACTGCCTCAATGACCTGCTCTTCCGCTGGCGCGGCGGCAGCCTCGGCGGCGACATCGTCCTGATCGTTTCCAACCATGAAACCCACCGGGCCATGGCTGAGGCAGCCGGCCTCCCCTTCCTCTACGTCCCGGTGACACCCGAGACGAAGGCAGACGCCGAGCAGCGCCTGCTCGATCTCATCGACGAGCACAACATCGACCTCGTGGTGCTGGCCCGCTACATGCAGGTGCTGTCCGACGATCTCTGCCGCTCCCTTGAGGGCCGCGCCATCAACATCCACCACTCCTTCCTGCCCGGATTCAAGGGTGCCCGCCCGTATCACCAGGCGTACGACCGTGGCGTCAAGCTGGTGGGCGCTACAGCCCACTACGTGACTGCGGAACTGGATGAGGGGCCCATCATCGAGCAGGAAGTCATTCGGGTGGACCACAGCTATGGACCGACCGCCCTGTCAACGGTTGGACGGGATGCCGAAGCCCTGGCTCTGTCACGCGCCGTGCGGTGGCACTGCGAGCACCGTGTGTTGCTGGACCAAACCAGCACTGTCGTGTTCCGGTAACCACGACCACCTCATCAGCAGACAACACACGAAAAGCAGCAGGAGAAACCACATGGCTTCGACGCCAAGCATTGTCATTATTGGAGCGGGAATCGTCGGCACGAACCTGGCCGATGAACTGGTCACACGGGGTTGGAACAACATTACTGTCCTGGACCAGGGACCCCTGAATATGCCTGGAGGCTCCACGTCCCACGCCCCGGGCCTCGTGTTCCAGACCAACCCCTCAAAGTCCATGGCGCTCTTCGCCAAATACACCGTGGAAAAGCTGCTGTCCCTCACCGAAGACGGCCAAAGCTGCTTCAACCAGGTCGGGGGCCTGGAAGTTGCCACCACCGAAACCCGCCTCGCGGACCTGAAGCGGAAGCTCGGATATGCCGCCGCGTGGGGCATCGAGGGCAAGCTCCTTTCCCGCGAGGAATGCAAGGAGCTATACCCGCTCATCAATGAGGAAGACATCCTGGGTGGCCTCCACGTACCCAGCGATGGCCTGGCACTCGCCGCCCGCGCAGTCCAGCTGCTCATCAAGCGCACGGAAGCCGCCGGGGTTAAGTACATCGGCAACACCGAGGTCACCGGAATCGAACAGTCCAACCGCCGGGTCACAGGAGTGGAGACAGCTGAGGGCGTCATCCCCGCGGACATCGTGGTTTCCTGCGCCGGCTTCTGGGGCGCCAAGATCGGAGAGATGATTGGGATGTCCGTCCCGCTCCTCCCGCTGGCCCACCAATACGTCAAGACGACTCCCGTCCCGGCACAGCAGGGCAAGAACGAACTGCCCAACGGAGCTTCGCTGCCCATCCTGCGGCACCAGGACCAGGACCTCTACTACCGCGAACACGGAGACCGCTACGGCATTGGTTCCTACGCGCACCGCCCCATGCCCGTGGACCTGGACGAGCTGGGCAGCTACGAGCCCAGCAGCATCAGCGAACACAACATGCCGTCGCGCCTGGACTTCACCCTGGAAGACTTCCTTCCCGCGTGGGAAGCAACCAAGCAGATCCTGCCGGCACTGCGTGAAAGCGAAATCGAGGATGGCTTCAACGGCATCTTCTCCTTCACCCCGGACGGCGGCTCCCTGGTGGGCGAGTCCAAGGAAGTGGACGGCTTCTTTGTTGCCGAGGCCGTGTGGGTCACCCACTCCGCCGGCATCGCCCGTGCCGTGGCAGAGCTCCTCGTGGACGGAAAGTCGCATATTGACCTCGGCGACTGCGATATCCACCGCTTCGAAGAGGTCCAGCTGACCCCCGAGTACGTCAGCGAGACCTCCCAGCAGAACTTCGTGGAAATCTACGACGTCCTGCACCCCCTACAGCCAAAGCTCTCTCCCCGGAACCTTCGCGTCAGCCCCTTCCACGCCCGCCACAAGCAGCTGGGCGGCTACTTCCTGGAAGGTGCCGGCTGGGAACGCCCCTACTGGTTCGAAGCCAACGCCGAACTGCTCAAGGAAATGCCTGACGAATGGCAGCCGCCGGCACGTGACGCCTGGTCCGGAATGTTCAGCTCCCCCATCGCCGCCGCGGAAGCTTGGAAGACCCGTACGGCGGTGGCCATGTACGACATGACCCCGCTCAAGCGCCTTGAGGTCTCCGGCCCCGGAGCCATGAAGCTGCTGCAGGAGCTGACCACCGCCGACATGACCAAGAAGCCGGGGGCCGTCACCTACACCCTGCTGCTGGACCACGCCGGCGGCATCCGAAGCGACATCACCGTGGCACGCCTGAGCGAAGACACGTTCCAGCTCGGCGCCAACGGCAACATCGACACCGCCTACTTTGAGCGCGCAGCCCGCCACCAGACAGAGAACGGAAGCGCCAGCGACTGGGTCCAGGTCCGCGACACCACCGGTGGCACCTGCTGCATCGGCCTCTGGGGCCCACTCGCCCGCGACCTCATCAGCACCGTCAGCAGCGACGACTTCACCAATGACGGCCTGAAGTACTTCCGCGCCAAGAAGGTCACCATCGGCGGCGTCACCGTCACCGCGATGCGCCTGTCCTACGTCGGCGAACTGGGCTGGGAACTGTACACCAGCGCAGACAACGGCCAGCGCCTGTGGGACGCACTGTGGAAGGCAGGCCAGCCGTTCGGTGTGATCGCTGCCGGCCGCGCCGCGTTCAGCTCGCTGCGCCTCGAAAAGGGCTACCGCTCGTGGGGCACCGACATGACCACCGAGCACGACCCGCTGGAAGCCGGACTCGGTTTCGCCGTGAAGATGACCAAGGAAAACTTCGTTGGCAAGGCAGCACTGGAAGGCCGGACCGAGGAAAACTCTTCCCGCCGCATGCGCTGCCTGACGGTCGACGACGGGCGCAGCATCGTGCTGGGCAAGGAACCTGTCTTCTACAAGGACCAGGCAGTCGGCTACGTCACGAGCGCCGCCTATGGGTACACCGTGGCCAAGCCGATCGCCTACGCGTACCTGCCCGCCGCCGTCTCCATCGGCGACTCGGTTGAAATCGAGTACTTTGGCCGGCGCATCCAGGCCACGGTCACAGCGGATCCACTGTACGACCCCACCATGTCCCGGCTCCGCGGCTAACAGCCGCAGCGCCATTCAAGGGCACGCGGCCCGGACTCATTCCCTCGCAACCAGAGTCCGGGCCGCTGCTTTGCCATGGCCCATCCCATGCCCCAGGCCAGTCGACTAGAGCTTCAGCCCCAGGAAGACACATGATCAGTTCAGAAACAATAAACGATTACCTCGCCAGGCTTGCATCGCGCGAACCCACCCCAGGCGGCGGTGCAGCCGCGGCTCTCCACGCCGCCCAGGGGGCCGCACTTGTCGCCATGGTGGCAAGGTACACCACGGGCACGAAATACGAGCAGCACGCCGAACTCGTCGCCAGGATCATCAGCAGCGCCGACGGCCTGGTGGCCCAGGCCCTGCGTCTCGCGGACGCCGACCAGCACGCGTTCCAAAGCGTCATTGACGCGTACAAGCTCCCCGCCGGTACTGACGACCTCACGGCTGCACGGACAGCATCCATCCACGACGCGCTCGTCCAGGCCGCGGAAACGCCGGCACAACTGATCCTCGTTGCCGGCGCCGTCGTGGATCTTGCCACGGAACTGTTCGAGGTGGCCAACGCGAACGTGATCAGCGACGTCGCCGCTGCCGTAGACGCTGCCCGGGCAGCCGCCACCACTGCACGGGTAAACATCGACATCAATGTCGTGGCCATCAAGGACACGGAAAAACGTTCCCGGCTGGCTGCCCGGACCGATGGCCTTGAGGAAAAGGTCATCCTGGCAGCCGACGCGCTCGTGAAGCGCGTGCGCGAAAGGATTCTCGGTTGAGCACCACACTCCTCTCCGGACGAAACCTGGCAAAGCTCATTCAGCAGAAGGCCCACGACGAAGCCCGGAACCTCGAAACTGACGGCCTGCGCCCCACCCTTGCAGTGGTTGTGGCCACCGACGACGGCTCCACGCACTGGTATGTGCGGTCCATCGAACGGGCTGCAGAAAGCGCGGGCATCAATTGCCGGATCGTGGACCTTGGCCACGACGCGACAGGACAGCTGCTGGCCTCTGTCCTGAAAGACCTCAGCGCCGAGCCATCGGTCAACGGCATCATCCTGCAGACGCCATTGCCTCCCGGCGTTGATGCAGATGCGCTGGTTGGGCACATCGCCCCCGGGAAGGATGTCGACGGCGCGAATCCACTAAGCCTCGGCCGCCTGGCCGTGGGCCAGCCCTCGTTCGCCCCTGCCACGGCACGGGCCGTCACCGAGATCCTTGACCACTTCGACATCCCGGTGGCGGGCCGGAACGTCGTCGTGGTTGGCCGTTCCGCCGTCGTCGGAAAACCGCTGTCCCTGCTGCTGCTGGAACGCGACGCCACCGTCACCGTCTGCCACTCCAGGTCAGGGCCGCTGGAGAAATACACCAAGACGGCCGACGTCGTCGTGGTCGCCGCCGGGCGCACCGGCCTGCTGAACGGCGGCCACATTTCCTCCGGGGCTGTTGTGATCGACGTCGGCACCAACGTCCTCTCCGACGGGTCCCTCGTCGGGGATGTGGACGAAGTCAGCGTCCGGGGCGTCGCCGGGGCGCTGACACCCGTTCCGGGTGGCGTCGGCTCAGTCACCACGTCACTGCTTCTCCTGCACACCACCGAGGCCGCGCGGGAACAGTCACGTGCATTGGTCCGGGGAACAACAGGGTAGTCCACGGCAGGCCAATGGCTTACAGGACGGCCCTGATGAGGTTCTCGAAGTCCGTCACATGCTTGGTGGTCAGCCGCGCAGCAGCTTCGGAATCCCCTTCCGCGATGCATTCCAGCAGCTCAATGTGCTGGGCAATATGCTCGGACACGGGAGGAAGCTTTTCCAGCACAAGGCTCCAGATCCGCGTGGCCAGGTTGTCGTACCGGATCAGGACATCCTCAAGATGCCGGCTCCCGGTGGCCCGGTAGATCATCCGGTGGACCCGCATGTCCAGGCGCATCAGGTCCCGCTGGGAGTGCGTTCTTGGCAGGAGCTCTCCGACTTCCCTGGCAAATTCCTTGATCTCCTTTCGGAGCTGCGGCGAGGCCATGCGGGCAGCCCGTGCTGCGGCCGCAGGCTCCAGAAGCTGCCGGATTTCGGAGATTTCGGCCAGATCCGTGATGTCCACCCCTGCGGCGAAGGTTCCGCGCCGCGGATAGGCCACCACCAGGTGGTCGCTCTCAAGGCGCTTCATGGCTTCCCGGATGGGTGTCCTCCCTACTCCGAGCCGCCTGGAGATCACGTCGTCGTTCAATGGTTCACCCGGTTTGATGTCCAGGACGATCAGCTCGTCGCAAAGCACCCTGTAGGCAAAGTCGGCGAAGGACTCTTCCCCCTGCCTCGTTGGCAGGTACGATCCCGCCACATCCGACGGTAGTTCTCCAGCGCTTGCCATTTTCAAGTCTCCTCCCGATGCACGGCCGAGCCTTGACGCGAAGGCCTCGTGTACATAGTATTCCTAGAACTGATATATCAATATGCAATCAAAAAAATGTCAACTTTCGGAGAGAGCGATGAGCGCAGAAGCTGTTGCAAGGGTACGGCTGGAAGTGGCTCCGTCAGCTGATCTGCTCACGCAACTCCCCGCGGCTTTTGACACCACGGGATCCGTCAGCGTGACGTGCCTGCCGCACCATGGGCCTGCCCGGACCGTGCAGGCGTCTGTCAACCTGGCACGCCTTGGTTACCACACCGTTCCCCATCTCGCAGCCCGCAGCATCACAGGTGAGGCCGAACTCCATTCGCTGCTGAAGCAGCTGCAGGAGGCCGGTGTCTCGGAGCTGTTCCTCGTCGCCGGCGACCGGCGCACGCCCGCTGGCCCCTACAGCTGGAGCGGACAACTGCTTGAGGCGGTCAACGCCTACTCACCCGACTTCTCCATCGGAATTGCCGGTTACCCGGAAGGACACCCGCAGCTTAGCCAGGAGCAACTCAGGAGCGGCCTCCTCACGAAAGCATCCCTGGCGTCCTCCGTGGTCACGCAGATGTGCTTCTCCGCCGAGGCAATCAGCCGGTACATCCGGACAATCCGCACCAGCGGCATCCAGCTGCCCGTGTGGGTTGGAGTCCCCGGTCCGGTCTCCGTCAGGAAACTGGTGTCCTTGGGAGCACGCCTCGGAGTCGGCCGCTCCCTCAAGCTCGCCCGCGGGACAGGGATGGCGGGAGCGCTCTGGCGGCGGGACGACTTCCTGAGCTATGACAGCGGACGCCTGATCCGCCATGTTCACCAGGAGTTGGCGGGCGATCCCCTCTTTGCCGGATTCCATGTCTACACCTTCAACGACCTCGGCCGCCTGCCTGGCCTCCTGGATGATCTGCGGGCACTGCGGCCGACCACTCCGCTGGCCCCAGGCAGCACCTCCACTCGACTGTTTCCTGCCAAGATCTGAAGGGAAGATCACATGGCTTCAAAAGCCCCCAAGCACAACATCGACGAGTCAAAACTGACCCTGACTAAGCCCAAGACGACTGCCGTCGGCCTTCCGGCTGTTGCAAACGCGTTGAAAATTTCCCTTGAGCAGATGGGCCCGCTGCGCAGCATCCAGACTCTCCTCGCAGTCAACCAGGTTGACGGCTTTGACTGCATGGGCTGCGCGTGGCCTGAACACGAAAAGCGCAATGCTGCCGAATTCTGCGAGAACGGCGCCAAGGCAGTGGCCGAAGAAGGCACACGCCGTCGCGTTACGCCTGAATTCTTCGCGCAGCACTCCATTGCGGACCTGAAGACGCGCGACGACTACTGGCTGGGCCAGCAGGGCCGCCTCACGCATCCGATGCTCCTCGACGAAGGCGCAACCCACTACAAGCCCATCGACTGGGACGACGCCTATGAGCTGATCGCCCAGGAGATCAGGGCGATGGAACACCCCGACCAATCGGTCTTCTACACTTCCGGGCGGACATCGAACGAGGCGGCCTTCGCCTACCAGCTCCTCGTCCGCGGCATCGGGACGAACAATTTGCCCGACTGCTCCAACATGTGCCACGAATCGTCCGGCTCGGCCCTGGTGGAAACCATCGGCATCGGCAAAGGCTCCGTCAGCCTCACGGACCTGGAGACGGCGTCGCTGATTTTCGTGGCAGGCCAAAATCCCGGCACCAACCACCCGCGCATGCTCAGCGCACTGGAGAAGGCGAAGAAAAACGGCGCCGTCATTATCTCCGTGAACCCGCTTCCCGAAGCCGGGCTCCTGCGGTTCGAGAACCCGCAGAACATTTCCGGCATGGTGGTCGGCACACAACTGACCGACGACTTCCTCCAGATCCGCGCAGGCGGCGATCAGGCACTCTTCCAGGGGCTTGGCAAATACCTTCTCGAAGCAGAGGCCCAGGGGCGCAAGACTCCCGGCCTCCCTACCGTCCTGGACCATGAATTCATCAAGGACCACACCGTTGGCATCGACGAATACCTGCGCTACCTCGAAAAGGCGGAATGGGACGACATCGTCGAAGCCACCGGACTGACACTCGAACAGATCAAGGCCACCGGCGAGCGCCTCCTGGCCTCGAGCGCCACCATCGTCTGCTGGGCGATGGGGCTGACCCAGCACAAGCACTCGGTTCCCACCCTCCGCGACGTCGTCAACGTCCTGCTCCTCCAGGGCAACATCGGCAAGCCGGGAGCCGGCGTCTGCCCCGTCCGCGGACACTCCAACGTCCAGGGCGATCGGACCATGGGCATTTTCGAGAAGATGCCGGAGAGTTTTCATGACCGGCTTGACCAGGAGTTCCAGTTCCGGTCGCCCAGGGCGCATGGCTTCGACACCGTGGCCGCCATCCGCGCCATGCGTGACGGCAAGGTCCGCGTCTTCATCGGCATGGGCGGCAACTTCGTGCGGGCGGCCCCGGATTCCGAGGTCACGGAACAGGCGCTGGCCAACACCCGCCTGACGGTACAGATCTCTACGAAACTGAACCATTCCCACGTATCGACGGGTCGTCGTGCGCTGATTCTTCCGACGCTCGGACGGACCGAGAAGGACACCCAGCGCACCGGCGACCAGAGGGTGACCGTGGAGGACTCCATGAGTGCCGTCCACGCCTCCCGCGGCCGCCTGAAGCCCGCCAGCGAGCACCTGCATTCAGAAGTGGCCATCGTCTGCAATATCGCCCACAAAATCTTCACCGGCAGCGACAACCTCCCGCTGCCCAATACCCCCAAAGCCGACTGGCCCGCCATGCGGGATGACTACTCCCTCATCAGGAAACACATCGAAGCGGTCCTCAGCGGATTCGAGAATTTCGAGGAGCGGATCCAGAACCCTGGCGGGTTCGTGCTTCCCCACCCGCCCCGGGACGCCCGGAAGTTCGATACTGCTTCGGGCAAGGCCCACTTCACAGGCAACGAACTGGAATTCATCAGGGTCCCCGCGGGACGGCTCGTCCTTCAGACCCTGCGCTCCCATGACCAGTACAACACCACCATCTACGGCAAGGATGACCGCTACCGCGGCATCCACGGCGGGCGCCGCGTAGTCATGGTCAACGCGGATGACATTACTGGGCTGGGGTTCACGGACGGGGACATGGTCCATCTCATCTCCGAATTCCAGGGGACCGAACGACGGGCCGAAAACTTCCGCATCGTGTCATACTCGACGCCCAAGGGGTGCGCGGCGGCGTACTACCCGGAAACCAACGTCCTCGTGCCGCTTGACTCCGTAGCCGACACCAGCGGCACGCCGACCTCCAAGTCCGTCATCGTCCGGCTTGAGCGGGCCGAATCGTGAGCCCTGTCCTGACAACGGAAGCGACCGTCACCCGGGGTGTGGACGGGCCAAGGGTGGAGCGGGCTGTCCGCGAATACCTTCTGGCTATTGGGGAGGATCCCGAAAGGCCCGGACTGGCGGACACTCCGGCCCGCGTAGCCCGCGCCGCCGCGGAAATGTTCGGCGGGCTCCACGAGGATCCCCTGGCAGTCCTGGACAAGACCTTCGACCTCGGCCACGGTGAAATGGTCATTGTTAAGGACATCCCGTTCTATTCCACCTGCGAGCATCACCTGGTGCCGTTCCATGGCGTGGCACATGTGGGCTACATTCCATCCGCTGAGGGACTCGTGACCGGCCTCAGCAAGCTTGCCAGGCTGGTGGACGTCTTCGCGCGAAGGCCGCAGGTCCAGGAGAGGCTCACCACCCAGGTGGTGGACGCGCTGGTCACAGCGCTGCGACCTCTGGGGGCAATTGTGGTGATCGAGTGCGAGCACCTGTGCATGTCAATGCGGGGCGTCCGCAAGCCGGGGGCCAAGACCATCACGTCTGCAGTCCGCGGCGAACTGCGCCTGCCGGCCGCCCGGGCCGAGGCACTCAGCCTCATCCACGGCCGCTAATAGCACGGCATCCCACTGGCAGCCTTCGTCCTTGCGAAGGATGAGCTGTCCCGTTCCCGTAAAAGGTGCTTCGATGGCCTGAAACCTGGGGAGGTATCCTCATCGAAGCACCGCTTTCGGGCAACGGGGCAGCGCCGGCACTTGCCGGACCAGTGCAAGGCACTCCGACGTTGCAGGCCTGGCACCAAACCCCAGCACCCCCGTAAATTTCAGAGATCGTCTTCGGGCCGGGCGGCGAGGATCCGATTGGCACGGACCTGCAGGATGCCGAGCGACTCCTGGATCAGGGGCGATGCGATGCTGCCCCTCCGTACCGCAGCGACAATGCGGCGCGCTGGCTTCCCTTTCCCGGTTATGCGCAGTCGAACCACGTTCTCGGCATTATGCAGGGGCGCCAACCGCGGCAGCAGGCCCACGCCCAGCCCCGCACCCACGAAGGCGATTTGGGTTTCCCATTCAACGGCCTCATGGGCAATCCGCGGTGTCACCCCGACTGCCGTAAACGCCGCGGTGAAGAGGGCATGGTAAGTGGAGCCGGCGGCCTCGGTGATCCAGGGTTCCGATGCCAGCTCTTCGAGCGTCACCGTTTGCCGCGATGCCAATGGATGGTCGGCGGGAATGATCACGTCCAGCGGATCGTCAAGCAGGACTGTCTGCTCGAAGCGCGGATCGTCCTCACCATAGGTGTCGGACTGCATGGCAACGATGACCGCGAGGTCGATTCGCTCGGCAACCAACAAGTCGAAGCAGCGGGCCGGGTTGGCCTCAAGTACCTGCACCTCCAGCAGGGGGCGTGTTGAGCGCAGGGTGGCGGCCAGCGGCGCGAGCAACTGGGCGGCGGCCGTGGAGAATCCACCGAGGCCAAAATGGGACTGCACCTGGTCGCCAGCCTCCATGGCTGCGGCGCGCAGGCTCTCCCATTCGGCAATGAGGGTGTCCGAGCCCGCCACGAGAAAGCGGCCCGTGGCGGTCAGCCGCACACCCCGACCGTCCTTCGTCAGCAGCTGCATTCCAAGCATGCGCTGGAGCTCCCGCAGTTGCGCGGAGACGGCGGAGGGAGAATAGCCTGTGAGTTCCGCGGTTGCGCCAATGGTGCCGCACCGGGCAAACACCCGCAGTGTGATGAGCCTCGCATCGATCATGCACCTATTGTGCACGGTTATCTTCCAAATCTTGCGCTTTTGTTGCGGTTCAATCGTCCCTAATCTCATGAGTACAAGGTTTTCGACAACGCCGCTCGCACCCCACGCAGCCGTGGTCCCACGAAACACACTCTTACCCACGCCTCCCGGGAGGAAACACATGTCTGCTCCAGTCTTGCCCCTCAACTCACGCGGAAAACTCGCTTCATCCTTGCCTGCAGAGCAGCTGGCGGAGATCAGCGGCTTGTTCGAGTTCCGGCGCAAGGGATATTCCCTCGATGCCCCCTTCTACACCGATGCCACGATTTTCAAGATCGACATGGAAGCCATTTTTGGCCAGCACTGGATCTTTGCCGCCAGCATCGCCGAACTGCCGGAGCCGGGCGACTACGTCACCGTCGACTATGGTCCCTACTCCCTGATCGTGCTGCGCAATGACGACGGCGGCGTGAACGTCCTCCACAACGTCTGCCGCCACCGCGGCGCCCGCGTCCTGACCGAGCCCGCGGGGTCAACCGGAAACCTGGTCTGCGGCTACCACTCCTGGACATACTCCCCCGAGGGCAATCTGATCCACGCCTCGGCACCGGGTGAAACGAAGTTCGACAAGGGCTGCTTCGGCCTCAAGCGCGCACACAGCCGCGTGGTCGCCGGACTCATCTTCGTCTGCATTGCGGACGAACCGCCGACAGATTTTGACGAAACCGCCAAGATCTTCGAGCCATACCTCGCGCCCCACGATCTGTCGAAGACGAAAGTCGCCTACCAGCAGAACATCATCGAGGAGGGCAACTGGAAGCTGGTCATGGAGAACAACCGTGAGTGCTACCACTGCGACGGACACCCGGAGCTCGCCTGTTCCCTCTTTCCCACCTGGGGACTGACGGAGGGCCTGATCCCGGCCCATCTCGAAGAAGTGTGGGACCGCAACAAGGAAGCCCAGTCCTCGCTCGAGGAGCGTTGCCGCCGCTATGGCCTTCCCTACGAGGTGGTCGAGGAGCTCGACACCCGCATCGCCGGAATCCGTATCTCACGTGAATCGCTCGACGGAGAGGGCGAATCGTTCTCTCCCGATGGGCGCAGGCTCTCTAAAAAGCTGCTCGGTGACCTGCCGGACTTCCGCCTTGGCCGCTGCTCGATGCACCTGCAGCCCAACAGCTGGTTCCACTTCCAGAGCGACCACGTCATCACGTTTGGCGTCTTCCCCGTCAACGAACACCAGACCCTGGTACGCACCACCTGGCTGGTAGCTGACGACGCCGTGGAAGGCGTTGACTACGATCTGGACAAACTCACCTACACCTGGAAGCAGACAAACCTGCAGGACAAGGCGTTCGTGGAGTTGTGCCAGACGGGTGCCGGCAGCCCCGCCTACGAACCCGGACCGTACATGAAGAGCGAATACCAGGTGGAGGCGTTCATCAACTGGTACGTGCAGCGCGTGCAGGAGCACTTGGCATGATTGAACTCCTCACCGAGACGGACGTCCAGGAGCCACAGCGCATTCGCGGTCTTGAGATGCCGTGGAACAGGGTCATGGGCAGCACCGAGGCACCCGCCCGTGCTGCCCGTGCACTGGGCCCCTGGCATCCACAGGAGTTCATGGCCGAATGTGTGGAGACCGTTCCCGAGGCGGGCGGCCTGATGACTTTCGTATTCCGCCGCTGCGACGGTGCGCCCCTGGCGTTCCGGGCGGGCCAGTATGTGAACGTCGCTTTTCCGGTGAACGGCGAGGACCAGGATCCGGCGGACCGCAGCTATTCGCTGTCCAGTTCCCCGACTGAGCCTTGGACCTTCAACATCAGCGTCAAACGCGACCCCACAGGACTGGTTTCACCGTGGGTGCACGAGAATGTCAAACCCGGCACTGTGCTCGAGATGCTCGGACCGGTCGGCGCATTCCACTTGCCCGACGCCGACCGGCGGGCGCGGTATCTCTTGCTGGCCGCCGGCGCAGGCATCACCCCCATCATGTCCATGGTGCGGACCATCCACTCCCTACCCGGACAGGCCGATGTGGTGGTGCTCTACCACGGAGCGGAGGCCGGAGGCTTTGCCTTCCACCAGGAGCTGGCCTACATCGCCTCCGTGGACTCGCGCATCAAGGTCTTCTACTCCCTGGGCGACCGCAACAAACCCGAGGGGTGGGAAGGGCTCACCGGAAGGCTGACGGCGGCCATGCTCGACGAGGTGGCCCCCGATGCCAACGGCCGCCAGGTCTATGCCTGCGGCCCCGAGGGTTACCTGAACACCGCCACCGAGCTCCTCAGGAAGGTCGGCGTCGACGACACCTCCATCTATGTGGAGTTCTTCTCGGGAGACCGCCAGACGATCCTTGAATACCAGGCGGAGCTCGCATTTGCAGTGGACATCGCGGAGGAAATCGCTGAGGAAATCGCCGATTCCGCCGAGGACTACTACGAAAGCCAGCCCGCCGCGTTCGGGCTCTACGAGCCCGGTTACGACGCCGAGGGAACCTTGGAGGCCACGGGGCTGCCGCTGGAAACCGTAACCCCGGACGCGCCCACGTTCGAAGCCGCCGAAGGCAATCCGGACGTGGGGCCGGAGGCCGGGTCCCCTGACGCCTCGAGCTTCAACACAGTCGGAACGGGAAGCCTCACCCTGTCCTTCATGCGCACCGGCATCAATGTGCGCATCGATCCTTCCGAACACATCCTCGGGGCGGCCCAGCGTGCGGGCGTCAGGATCGGCGCGAACTGCAAGGAAGGAATGTGCGGCTCCTGCAAAGTGGTCAAGCTTTCCGGGGAGGTCGAGATGAACCACCAAGGCGGGATCCGGGCACGGGAAATCGATGCAGGAAAATTCCTGCCCTGCTGCTCCACCGCACGGACCGACATGGTGATCGATGCCTAGCCGCTTCCAGCTGAACGCCGCCGTTGCCCCGTAGCGACATGCGCTGCACGTATCAATTGACCCAACTTCTTCAGGAGCCATTCAATGTCAGGTAACAAAGCCGTTGCATACAAGGCGCCGGGGATCGTAGAAATCATCGATACCCCGTTTCCCACCTTTGAACTGCAGGCAGGCCCCGGCGTCAATCCCGCCAATGTCGGCCGGAAGGTCCCGCACGGAGTCATCCTTCGCACCGTGAGCACCAACATCTGCGGCTCGGACCAGCACATGGTCCGTGGCCGCACAACCGCCCCGGCCGGTCTCGTCCTGGGGCATGAGATCACCGGGGAAGTCATCGAGACCGGGCCCGACGTCGAGTTCATCAAGGTCGGGGACATCGTCTCGGTCCCTTTCAACATCTCCTGCGGGCGCTGCCGGAACTGCAAGGAGGGCAAGACCGGGATCTGCCTGAACGTCAACCCGGACCGTCCCGGGTCAGCCTACGGTTACGTCGATATGGGCGGATGGGTCGGCGGGCAGGCGGAGTTCGTCCTGGTCCCCTACGCGGACTGGAACCTGTTGCGGTTCCCCGATCGAGACCAGGCCCTGGAGAAGATCATGGACCTGACCATGCTCTCGGACATCCTCCCGACCGGTTTCCACGGGGCCGTCACGGCGGGTGTCGGGGTCGGGTCCACCGTCTACGTTGCCGGGGCCGGTCCCGTGGGGCTTGCCGCGGCGGCCAGCGCCCAACTCCTGGGGGCCGCGGTGGTCATCGTAGGGGATCTCAATGAGGATCGCCTGGCCCAGGCCCGATCCTTTGGCTGCGAAACCGTCAACGTGGCCAACGGCGACCCGGCTGACCAGATCGAGCAGCTTCTCGGCGTCAGGGAGGTTGACGCCGGTATCGATGCGGTCGGTTTCGAGGCTCGCGGACACGGGGCCGGGGCCCAGGAGGCGCCGGCCGCCGTGCTCAATTCGCTGATGGACCTCACGGCCGCCGGCGGGGCGCTGGGCATTCCCGGCCTTTACGTCACCGGGGATCCGGGTGCAGCAGACGAGGCGGCCCAGAAGGGCAGCCTGTCCCTGTCCCTGGGCACCGGCTGGGCGAAGTCCCTCTCATTCACGACCGGCCAGTGCCCGGTGATGAAGTACAACCGGCAGCTGATGATGGCGATCCTGCATGACAGGATCCAGATCGCCAAGGCGGTCAACGCCACGGCCATTTCGCTCCAGGATGCCCCGCGGGGGTACGCGGAATTCGATGCCGGAGCCGCCACGAAGTATGTCCTGAACCCGAACGGCTACCTCAGCTAGTCCGAGGAAATGTGTTGTTGATCCCTGCGCAACGATCGGAGGCTTCCGGCCTTACCCAAGCAAAAAACTTGATCCCTGACCCCAAAGAGGTGCCCCTTGCACAAGCCCCTGACCGGGAGGAAGCCCCCAACCTTCCCCCGGGCTCACTCCTCAGGGCCATGTGTTAACCGCAAGCCCATGATCCGCCGAGCAAAGGATTCGCTCATGGCTATTAGCCGTGAATTAAAAACCTCAACCCCCGAGGACTTGCCTGCCGACTACGCTTTGGCAGTAACTTCCCCCAACGAAAAGCCCGAAAGTACTCGAAACACCAAAACAGTCATTGGTATTCTCGCAGAAGAAGACACCAACCCTGCAGTCCTCGATCCGGAGGACGGAGGCGCAGAACCATTGCCCGATGCCGAAGAGTATGAGCAGATCCTGGAGGAACTGCGCCATGCCAAGACCGAGCAGGCCGTCTCCCTGCGCCGGAACCACTCGCTCACCCTCGACAAAGTAACGTTCGGGATCACTGGCGCCATCGCCGTCGCCTTTGTTATCTGGGGATTCGTCGGCCGGGACAGCCTCGCCTCGTCCTCTACGGTTGCCCTGAACTGGGTCATGGAGTACACCGGTTGGCTCTTTATGGTCCTGGCTTCCCTCTTCGTCGTTTTTGTCCTGTGGCTGGCCCTGGGCAAATTCGGCAATATCCCGCTGGGCAAGGACGGCGAGAAACCCGAATTCCGCACGGTCTCCTGGGTCGCGATGATGTTCGCCGCCGGCATGGGCATCGGACTGATGTTCTACGGTGTAGCCGAACCGCTCTACCACTACATCTCACCCCCGCCCGGAACCGTGGACGGCCGCACCCCCGCAGCCATCCAGACGGCCATGGCCACCTCGATCTTCCACTGGACCCTGCACCCCTGGGCAATGTATGCAGTGGTCGGCATTGCCATGGCGTACGGCACCTACCGCCTGGGCCGCAGGCAACTGGTCTCCGCAGCCTTCACCTCACTTTTCGGCATCAGGATGGTGGAAGGCCCGCTCGGGAAGTTCATCAACATCCTGGCGATTTTCGCCACCCTCTTTGGTACCGCCGCTTCCCTGGGCCTCGGCGCCCTGCAGATCGGCAGCGGCATGACCTCCAACGGCTGGTTCGGCGAAATCGGCACTCCCGTGCTTGTTGGGATCGTCGCCGTCCTGACCTTCTGCTTCGTCGCGTCGGCCGTCTCCGGCATCAGCCGCGGCATCCAGTGGCTCTCCAACATCAACATGGTGCTGGCCGTCGTCCTGGCCCTCATCGTTTTTATTGCCGGTCCCACCCTGTTCATCCTCAACCTGATCCCGTCCGCCGTCGGCGACTACGCCCGCGACCTGGCCGAGATGTCGTCCCGGACCGAAGCGGTCGGCGATGAGGCCCTTCGGAGCTGGATGACCAGCTGGACCATCTTCTACTGGGCCTGGTGGATCTCCTGGACGCCCTTCGTAGGCATGTTTATCGCCCGCATCAGCCGCGGCCGCACCATCCGCCAGTTCGTCACCGGCGTGCTGCTGGTGCCCAGCGTCGTCAGCGTGATCTGGTTCGGCATCTTCGGCGGAGCCGCTTTCCACGTCCAGCAAGAAGCCGACAAGGCAGGCACGCCCGGGCTGGTCAAAACGGTCGACGGAGTCTCGTCCGTCAACTTCGACGGCGCCCTCTTCGACCTCGTCAAGAACCTTGGCATGCCGGGCTGGCTCACTGCAGGCGTCATCGTACTGGCCATGGTCCTGGTGGCAATCTTCTTTGTCACCGGCGCCGATGCCGCTTCCATCGTGATGGGATCGCTCAGCTCCAACGGCGCCGAGCACCCCCGCCGCGGCGTAGTGATCTTCTGGGGCAGCCTCACCGGCGCCGTGGCGGCGGTCATGCTGCTGGCCGGCGGCGATGAACCTTCGGAGGCTTTGGCCGGCCTGCAACGCATCACCATCGTCGCAGCGCTACCGTTCATCGTCGTCATGCTCCTGCTTTGCTTTGCCCTCGCCAAGGACCTGCGCCGCGATCCGCTGTCCCTGCGACGGCGCCTGGCCACATCCGTCGTCGAGCGGGCCATCAGGACCGGCGTGGAACAGCACGGCGGCGTTCAATTCGACCTGGTCACGAAGCACGACTGCGCCGAATCATGCCCGGACCCGGACTCCCACCAGGGCGGCACGCACACCGGCAGCATCCCCACCGTCCAGACCCGGCAAACAGACCCGAACAGTAAATAGACCCACACCATCAGTAACAAACCCGCCCCGGCGGCACGCGGCTTCCCGGCCCGTGCCACCGGGGCACACTCACACCCCCACCCAGATGCAGAGGCTATTACATGTACGGTCGCCACGATCAAGAACCGATTCTCCGGGTCAGCACGAACGGACAGGAGTCAGTGGATATCCAGCTTGAATCATCGAGTCCAGCGACCGTGCGGCTGCAGGTGGATGGTGGCTGCAACTGCCGGCACGACACCGAAAACCGCCCCGGCTCGTACGTTGACAGCGACCTCGGTCCCCGCTGACGACAACGTATTGCTTCAAATTCACCGCAGGCCGAAGCTGTTTGCCAGAGCTATTGCCTCCGTACGCGAGGTCACGCCCATCTTCCGGAAGATGTTTCCCACGTGGAACTTGACCGTGTTCTCACTGATGTTGAGGGCGCCTGCGATGGACCTGTTCCGCTGACCGGATGCCAGGTGCTGCAGCACTTCCAACTCGCGGCTGCCCAATTTCCAGGCGCTGACGTCGGCAGGAGCAGCCTGCGGGGCATCCAACGGAAGCGTCACGGAGACATCTGCACCCCAGCCGGCCATGACATCTACCTGCATCTTCCCGTCCAGGGCCTGAACCCGCCGGTCCAACCTGCCCAAACTGGATGCGTCGGCGGCAAGAGTGCCGCCGCCGTCGTCGCGGACATTGATCAGCAGATTCTCGCCGTCGCAATCCCACTGGGCCCGGACCCTTCGAACTTCCGGCTGGTCCAGCATGGCCAGCAGCAAGCCCCGCACGATGGCTCGGGCTGCATGGGCGACTTCCCCAGGGAGGGCCCGCCCGTTTAGGGGAGGCTCGACGAACTGCACTTCCACCCCGCTGAAACGCGTCAGCGGAAGAAGGTCTTCCCTGAGGCGCTCGAAGGCCTTGGCTACCGGTTCTTCGATCAGGTCCGTGGTCCTGTCACTCAACGTGCGCAGCCGCACCAGGGCTTTGGCCACCAAATCCGTGGCTGCTGCACGTGCTGCGGCGTCGTCCAGCGCCGTTGACCTCAGCGCCCCGGCGACGATCTCAAGCGTCGTCGCGTGCTGGTCCACCAGCTCGGAAGTCACCCGGAGGCGTTCAGCTGACGCCGCCCTGGACTCCAACAAATATGCAGGCGGAGCGTCCGCGACCTTTTCGTGAATCCGGTGCGCGGCAAGGTGCCAGAGGTATTTGGCGATGTCGAGGTCCGCGTCCGCGTTACCGGCCACAGGGCCGGGCACAGCAGGGTCGGTGAGCACCAGCAAGGCCCTGCTGGAGAGGTACTTCATCGCGAAAACGGGACGTTCCTTCGCGGCGATCACGGCCTCCCCCACCCAGGGTTCCTCCCCGCTGAGGGAAGCACGGAGGCTGTCCAGCTCATCGATGGACACGCCTGAAATGATGCTCTCCAAACCCGCCTTCTTCTGGGGCCTCCCGGTGCAGTCCTCCGTGAAGATCACGAGGGCGCTGCTGCCGAGATAAGGATCCAGCGCCTTCCGTAGTTCTTCCGCTATGGAGGTCAGTGGCGCGTTCGCCACCGCCGCGATGGACTGCAGCAACGGCCAAGGCAGAGCCGGGACGGCGGGGCCGCCATGCGGCGTGAGGGGCGGGAGCCTGTCCACTGGCGGGCTGGTCATGGGGTCCTTTCGGCAGGAGCAGATCACGAACTACCAGAAAGTATAGCCACGACCATCTTTAGTGGGCGTTACACCCATACCAAAGCAGCGGCAGGATTAGTGGCGGAATACATCCCAGATGGATGGACGCCTCCAACAGAGCGAAGGAAATAATTGTGGGTCCAACAGCACTCGGTTCATCGGACCGACTAAGCGCGGGGGCAATACTCCAGAACTTGTCCCTCATTGCAGGCGAGATCAGCGGCACAGCAGCCCGGGTCGATGGAGACCGTTTGGAAGCCATGACGGCGTCCATCCGTTCCGCCGACAGGGTTTTCGTCGCCGGTGCCGGCCGCAGTGGCCTCGTCCTCCGCATGGCTGCCATGCGGTTGATGCATCTCGGCCTCAACGTCCACGTAGCGGGCGACACCACGACTCCGGCCATCCGCGCCGGCGATGCACTTCTGGTCGCTTCCGGCTCCGGCTCCACATCCGGCGTGGTCAAGGCAGCCGAAACAGCTGCGGCGGCCGGTGCCCGTGTGGCCGCGGTGACCACCAACCCCGACTCCCGCCTCGCGGATCTGGCGGATTCCCTGGTGATCGTACCCGCCGCACAAAAGACGGATCACGGCTCCAGTGTCACCCGCCAATACTCGGGAAGCCTCTTCGAACAGGTCCTCTTCGTCCTCACCGAAGCCATTTTCCAAACCATCTGGAACGACACCGACGCACCGGCTGAAGAACTCTGGCTCCGGCACGCGAATCTCGAATAAACCTCTTCCTTTACCCCTTACCAACACCAACAGAAAGAGAAACATCATGAAGCTTCAGGTAGCTATGGACCTCCTGACCACCGAAGACGCGCTTGAGCTGGCCGGCAAGGTCGCCGAGTACGTTGACATCATCGAACTCGGTACGCCCCTGATCAAGGCAGCCGGCCTTACGGCTGTGACCGCAGTCAAGCAGGCCCACCCTGACAAGGTCGTTTTCGCCGACATGAAGACCATGGATGCCGGAGAACTTGAGGCCGACATCGCATTCAAGGCCGGCGCAGACCTCGTCTCCGTGCTGGGCAGCGCCGACGATTCGACCATTGCCGGTGCCGTGAAGGCGGCCCGTGCACACAACAAAGGCATCGTCGTGGACCTCATTGGCGTGCCGGACAAGGTCACCCGCGCCAAGGAAGCACGGGCCCTTGGCGCCCAGTTCGTTGAGTTCCACGCAGGACTGGACGAGCAGGCCCAGCCCGGCTTCGACCTGGATGGACTGCTCAGTGCCGGTGCCGAAGCACGCGTCCCCTTCTCGGTGGCCGGCGGCGTCAACCTCTCCACGATCGAAGCCGTCCAGCGGGCCGGCGCCGAGGTTGCCGTGGCCGGCGGCGCCATTTACGGTGCAGCTGATCCCGCATTGGCAGCCAAGGAGCTCAAGGCCGCCATCGTCTGATCCTCACGCATGATGCGGCGGTCGGCACCGGAAGGGTCCGGCCGCCGCATCTGGTAGTGCAGTATCCGGCCCGATATTGCCCTCCGCCCAGAAAGCAGCAAATGCCAGTTACCCCCGTCCGCTCACCCCGATCTGGAAATCCGCTCCGTGACCCGCGTGACCGTCGTCTGAACCTGGTTGCCGGTCCGTCGTCGTTGGTGTTCTTCGGAGTGACCGGGGATCTTGCCCGTAAGAAGCTCATGCCGGCCGTGCATGAAGGGAAGCTCGTCCTTGCTTAGCGATACTGACAGCACACGCAATAAGAAGCGGCGAAAGACTATCGAAGGTTGGTTAGTAGGCGTTCTTGGCATGCTGGCCATGCTTGGGATCACCTACGCATCGCTCCAATACCCCGGGTGGTGATCTGCGTCCAGCTTTCTCGGCCTGCACGGGAACAGGACCGTGGTGCTGCCGTAACGTCCTTTCGCAGCGGACGACGCCCGCCGGTCACTTTTCAAAGATGGCCGGCCGGCGTCGTTTGCCTGCCGCTGCAACCTAAGGCGTCTATGAGGAATGCTGCGTCAGTGATCACGTTCGCCGGCAGGTCGCCGACGACGAACTCCAGCATGACGTCCAGGTCTCTGCCGTGGGCGTGCAGGACGTTGGAAACGCCCTGCCACAGCTGCGTTCGGGCTGCCAGCGGCAGCCGTTCCGCGTTCGGCCACCACGAGAAGCAGTGGACGCCCACTATCTGCCCGATCACCTGGCTCAGCGACTCGAGGGCTTGCCCGTCGTCCAGGCCGACGGCCGGCTGCCAATACGTGCCGACGGCGCGCCGGTCGACGCGGCGAAGGAGTTCGAGCGTGGTCGCGGACGAATCAGTCAGAGTGCCGCCGTGATACTCGAAGGCCAGGCCTGCGCCCCGCGCGGTGGCGAGACCTGCGATCCGCTGCGTGTCCTCGACGACGGCGTCCCATTGCGCCCCTGTGGCCTCGGCAGAACCCACGTCGCCGGCCCAGATCCGGATCCTGGATGCTCCGAGTTCCGCTGCGAGGGCCAGAACGCCCCCAAAATCGCCGAATGATCCGGCACGGTAATAAGACCCGAGGGACAGGACGCTAAGCCCGGCCGCCTCCGTCGCAGTTCGGGCATACGCCGCGGAGGCGGCGTCGTGGACATGCACATCGGAACCCCACTCGATTCCGGCCACCCCGGCAACGGCAGCGGTTCGTACGACGTCGTCAATGCTGAGTGCCCGAAGGGTCACGGAGCAAAGGCCCAAACTAATTCCTGTTTGCGTCATGTGGGCACGTCCCCTTCGGGTTCGGGTGAGGTGAGTCCTCCGATTGCACAACGAACATCGTCCTCAATTGAGCAGTTTCGTGCGGGTGTCTTGACTCCTCACAATATGTCGTATGTAGTTCATGGTGAACAAAGTGCACAAAACTAAACACTAAGGATGGCACTCCGGTGTTGACTGAGGACAGGCAAAATCAGATCCTTCGCGAGCTGGCGCTCCGCGGATCATTGAACGCGGCCGAGTTTGCAAAGAGGCTGGGAATCTCGGGCATGACCGTCCGGCGCGATCTTGCCTTCCTTGACGGCCAGGGCTTGCTTCAGCGGGTCCATGGCGGTGCAGTGGCAGGAACGGGCGCCGCCCGGGGTCCCGCGGGTCAGGGCCACGGAAACACCAGTCAAGGCGTGCGGGGCCCGGGGACTCCGGCTTCGGCCGGAAGTGGCACCGGGCCGTCCGGCCGGCAGCGACCGCTGGCCACCATCGGCATGATCGTGCCCACGGCCAGGTACTACTTTCCCGGGATCATCAGGGGCGCGGAGACGGCAGCCCAGGAGTTGGGAGTCAGGCTGGTCCTGGGGGTCTCGAACTACTCCGCCGCCGAAGAGCAACGCCAAATTCAACGGCTGCTGAAAAGCGGTGTCGACGGACTGCTGGTGACACCCAGCGGCGAATCCCTCGCCAACACAGCCACCCTGGGCCTGCTGGCATCTGCCGAAGTCCCCGTGATCGTCGTCGAGCGCTCGATCGACGGGGTCATGGACGAGGGCCGTCTGGAGTCCGTGCGGAGTGACCATGTGCGGGGGGCGGAGTTGGCTGTCAACCATCTTGTGTCCCTGGGCCACCGGAAAATAGCGCTGTGCGTGCGCGAAAGCAGTCCCACGTCAGCCCCCGTCAGCGACGGTTACCGCTTAGCCATGCAGGCGGCGGGGTTGCCGCACGACGCCGCCCTGACACGCGCCATATCGCTTGCGGCGAACGACCCAGAGACGCTCCGTCAGGAGTTGGACCGCATCGTGAGCGGTTTCGTAGGCGCCGGGGCGACTGCCGCCATCGTCCACAATGACGAGGACGCGCTGATGTTTGCCGACCTCTGCGAGGCCAGGGGGCTCCACGTTCCGGGGGATCTTGCGCTGGTGGCCTATGACGATGAAATCGCGTCATTCGGGTCCGTGCCCATGAGCGCCGTTGCCCCGCCGAAGTTCGATGTCGGCTACCACGCCGTACAAATGTGCCTCAACCGCCTGGGCCCCCGGCGGGTCTCGAGCCTCGCGCTCCAGCGGGTCATCCTGTCCCCCACTTTGGTTGTCAGGGATTCGACGGCCAGCTAGTGGCAACGGGGCGATCCTAGCGATCAAAGGCAACGAACACCCCATTATGTTCACTACTGTTCACTTCGTTGGCTTTGTTCAAGTTTGCGTGTTTCATTGAAATACAGCATGTGGCACCGACCACATCCCACCTTCGCATCGTGGATTTCAAGGGAGAACAATGAAGCGTCGCAATCTGCTCATGGGGGCGGCTAGCCTGGCCACCAGCGCACTGCTGCTGGCAGCCTGCGGAACCGGCCCCACGCCGTCCGCGGTCCCCACACCCACCGAGGATCCCTCGGGCACCATCACCTTCTGGTCAGCCCTTGCGGGCATGGACAAAGTGGCTGCCGCGTTCAACGCCAGCCAAAGCAAGATCAAGGTCACCTTCGAAACGATCCCCAACGCGGACAGCGGCGGCTACGCCAAGCTGTCCACGGCCATCACCGCGGGAAACGGCCCCGACGTCTCCACCATCGAGTACCCGCAGCTGCCGCAGTTCGTCAGCAACGGCCAGGTGCAGCCGCTGGACGGACTGATCGACAAATCCGCCACCGTGGACAAGCTCGCCGGCGAAATCCGGGGCATGGTCCAATTCGGCGATAAGACTTATGGCCTGCCGTATGACGCGGCTCCCATGGTCATGTACTACCGCCAGGACATGCTGGCCAAGGCCGGCGTCGAGGTCCCGAAGACCTGGCAGGAATTCGAAGCGGCGGCACGAAAGCTCAAGGCGGTGGCTCCCAACGCCTACCTGGCCAGCTTCAACCCCAACCAGGTACCCGCCACCGCTGCGCTCGCCTGGCAGGCCGGGGCCAAATGGTTCGGTACCTCGGGCGACAGCTGGAAGGTCGGCGTGAACGACGACGCCACCAAGAAGGTTGCCGGCTACTGGCAGAAGCTGATCGACGACAAGCTCGTCAAGGTCACCCAGGCCTACAGCGATGAGTGGAGCCTCGACCTGGCGAACGGCACGGTAGTCGGCGTCATTGGCGCGAACTGGAGCGCCACGGGCATCCAGAAGCGCACTGAAGCGAGCGGACAGAAGGGCCAGTGGATTGCCGCCGAAATGCCCAACTGGGGCACACCGGCCGGCGCCTTCTACGGCGGCTCGAGCTTCAACGTCACCAAGAGCAGCAAGAACCCGGCAGCCGCCGCCAAGTTCATCGAGTTCCTCACCACAGACGAGGAAGCCATCAAGGCGCGCGGAAACACCGGCTCGGCGTTCCTCGCCTTCCCGGGCCTGACTCCCGTGGCACAGCAGGCCTACGACGCGAGCTACTTCGGCAACGATATCTACGCCGTCTTCAACAAGGCCTACACCACAGTCAGCCCGGACTGGCAGTGGGGCCCCAGCTGGGACCTCACCAACACGGCCCTCAAGGACGCTTACGGCAACCTCAGCACCGGCGGCACGGTTCTGGAGGCCGTCAATACGGCCCAGGCGGCAACAGTGGCCGGACTCAAGCAAAACGGGCTTTCCGTCAAAGAGTAGTTACACACTGGGCTGCCTCCGAGGAGGCAGCCCAGTCAGTTAGGAGATCATCATGGCCCTTCAGGCCCCTACTGTCCCGCTCCGCAAGCGCGGCGCCGCCCCAGGACGCAGTGCAGCCTCCGGAACCGGCGGCAGGACCGCCGCCATCTTCCTGGTCCCGTTCTTCGCCGTATTTGCCATCGCCATGGTGGCACCGGTCATCTACTCGATTGTGCTGAGCTTCTATGCACAGCAGAAATCGGGCCTCGGATTCGGCGAAGCCAAGACCGTTTTTGTGGGACTCGAGAACTACTTCCAGGTCCTTGCCTCGGAATCCTTCGTCAGCGGCATCGCCCGGCTTGGGTTGTACTGCCTGATCTACATTCCCGTCATGGTGGGAAGCGCAGTCGTCTTCGCGCTCCTCCTTGATGCAACGGTTGCCCGGGCACGCAAGCTGTTCCAGCTGCTCGTCTTCCTTCCGCACGCCGTGCCCGGCGTCATCGCTGCCCTGATCTGGGCCTACCTCTACACTCCCGGTATCAGCCCGCTGGTGCAGGCGCTCCAGGGCGGCGGCATCCAGATCAACTTCCTGGATGCGCACTTGGTCCTCCCGGCAATCGTCAACATCGGCGTGTGGGAATGGACCGGCTACAACGTCATCATCCTGTTCACCGCACTGCAGGCCGTTCCCCGGGAAATCCTGGAAGCGGCGCGGGTGGACGGTGCCAACGAAATCAGGACGGCGCTGAGCATCAAATTCCCGCTCATCCTGCCGGCGCTGGGCGTGATCATGCTGTTCACCATCATTGGAACCTTGCAGCTCTTCACCGAGCCCTCCATCATCGCCAAGGCCACCCCGTCCATCACCAGTACCTGGGTGCCCAATCTGTGGGCGTACGACGCGGCCTTCATCAGGCACAACCTTAACCAGGCAGCGGCCGCCTCGATCATCATTGCCGGGCTGGCAGCTATCCTGTCCCTGGTTGTCACCCGCTTCAGTTCCAGGATGAACAAACCATGAGCACCAATACCCTGCCCGTCGCCCGGACCAAAGAGACCAAGCCCATGGCTAAGAAACCCGCGCAGCGCCGGAAGTCCACGGCACGCCAGTCCACCGCCCGGCAAGGCGGTTTCGGCAGCAAGCTCACTGTCAACGGCCTGCTGGTCCTGGGATCCCTCTACATGGTGGTTCCGGTCCTGTGGCTGCTTTTCGCGTCCACCAAGAACGCCGCAGACCTCTACGGCACCAGCGCCTACGCCCTGGGCAACTTTGCCCTCTTCGAAAACATCGCAGCCGTGGCTGCCCAGGACGGGGGCCTGTTCTTCCGCTGGATGGGCAACTCCATTCTTTATGCCGGCGTCGGTGCCGTGGTTGGCAGCCTCATCTCCGTCATGGCCGGGTATGCCTTTGATAAATTCCAGTTCCGCGGCAAGGACTCGCTGTTCGGCTTCGTGCTGGTTGGCGTCCTGATTCCGAACACGGCAACGGTGCTGCCCATGTACCTGCTGGCATCGGTGGTGGGAATGACCAACACCATCTGGGCCATCCTGATCCCTGTCCTCTGCAACCCGTTCGGCGTGTACCTGGCCCGCGTCTATGCCTCCTCCTACGTCCCCATGGAAACGCTGGAGGCAGCGCGCGTGGACGGCGCCGGCCCCATCCGCTCCTTTTTCTCCCTGGGCCTGCCCATGATGATGCCCGGCTACATCACCATTGCCCTCTTCCAGTTTGTCGGGGTGTGGAACAACTTCATGCTTCCCCTGGTCATGCTCCAGGACCAGCAGCTGCTGCCCGTCAGCGTGGGCATCTCCATCTGGCAGGGCTACGCGGTTCCCCAGCCCGAGTTTGTCCCCATGGTGATCACCGGCTCGCTGCTCTCCATCATTCCGCTGCTGGTGGCGTTCATCATGCTGCAGCGCTTCTGGAAGTCCGGGCTGACCGCAGGAGCCGTCAAATGAGTCCGGAAATGCTGAACGTTTCCCTTGCCATGGGCCCCGGCGTCGCCCCGAGGATCTTCTCCACCCGAAGCCTGGAATCCCTGAACGCCGGCCTGCGCCTGCTGAGCCCCGAGCCCATGGAGGAGTTCACCTCTTCCCGTTCGCGGGGGCTGCTGGCCGAAACCGACATCCTCATCACCGGGTGGAACTGCGCCACGGTGGATGCGGCCGTCCTGGACACCGCCCCGCGGCTGCGCCACATCCTGCACGCCGGCGGGACGGTGAAACACCATGTGGATGGTGAGTGCTGGACCCGCGGCATCCAGGTCAGCACGGCAGCAGACGCCAACGCGATCCCGGTGGCTGAATACGCGCTGGCCATGATTCTGCTGGCTAATAAAAGGGTCCTGCAGATTGCGCGGACGCTGCACCGTGACAAGACACCCGTCGAGCCGGATGGACTATTCCCGGACATGGGCAACTACGGCAAACGGGTGGGCATCATCGGAGCCTCCAAAATCGGCAGGCACGTCATCCGTCTGCTCAAACCGTTCGAACTCGACGTCGTGGTGGCAGACCCGTACCTGGGCCCGGATGAGGCGGCGAACCTCGGCGTGCAGCTGGTGGGCCTGGAGGAACTGATCGAAAGCAGCGACGTGGTGTCATTGCATGCGCCATCGCTTCCCACCACCCTCAACATGATCAATGCCGGACTGATTGCGCGCCTGCGCACCGGGTCCACCTTCATCAACACCGCCCGCGGCGAGTTGGTGGACCAGGATGCACTGCTGGCGCGCCTGGAACGGCACGAACTGTTTGCCGTCCTGGACGTCACCACTCCGTGGGTCCTGCCCATGGATTCGGGCTTCTACTCCAACCCGAATGTCCTGCTGACCCCGCACCTTGCCGGGTCACTCGGCAGCGAGCTGGAGCGGCTGGCGGCCACCGCAGTGGCCGAGGCCCACCGTATCTCCCGCGGCGAACCGCTGCGCTTCCCCGTCCGGGTCGAGGACCTGGCCTTCACCGCATAACCGGCGCACCGCCGTCGTACGCGGGACTTCAGCGAATACTTCCGCGGTACTTCCTGCCCAAAAAGTACGACGGCGGCACGTCGCCACAGCTTTTCACCTCCCCTCCAGCACAAAGGAAGTTCAATGCAGATCTCGCATATCAGCAGGCGCGCCATCCTCCAGGCAGGCGGCGCAGCCGGCCTCGCGGCCGCCCTGGGCCTGACCTCGTCCGGACCGGCAGCGGCGACGGGCACGGCCCCCGCAGCCGGCACCACCGACATCGTCGACCTGGGACCGGCGGTGGTCCAGTTTTCGCTGATGAGTTCGATTTTGGTCGGCGACATCGTTTACATCGGTTCCCGCAATCTCGATCCCGTCCGGATCGTCGCTTTCCACGTACCTTCAGGCAAGGTGGTGGGCGAGACCGTGCTGGACACGGGCTACAGCATCCAGGCCCTGGCGGCCGATTCCACGGGCCGCTACTTGTACGCCGGCGTCCTCCAAAATGCCGTTGGCACCCTGCCGAACCTCTACCGCTGGGACCTGGCCAGCCTGTCCACGAAGGCAACGCCGATCGGCCGGATCGGTGACCGCGACGTGCGCGATCTCAGCGTGGCACCGGACGGCCGCCTGTACGCGGTGGGCGGCGGGAGTCCCACCAAGCCGGCGTTGTGGGAGTATGACCCGGTAAGCGGCCAGGTCATCAGCCTGGGCATCCCGGACACGGGCGCCACGCTGGCGCGCGCGGTTGCGGCCACGGACGCCACGGTCTTCTTCGGCGCCGGGAGCACCCTCGGCGGCGGCGGCAGCGCGGGCCGTGCCTGCCTCTGGGCGTATAGCCGCGCCACCCGAACCTTCGCGAATGTCACGCCCTCGGAGATGCTGGCCGATCCCAGTATCCGGGAACTGGCCATCCTCGGCGACAAACTCCTGGTCAGTTCCGCAGCGTCCACCCAGCAGTCGAAGGTGGCCCTCATGGACCTGGGCAACCTCGCTTCCTACGCCGTGGCGACGTCCATCGGCAAGACCGCCAAGAACTTCACCAGCATCGGCGACCAGGTCTACTTCGCCAACGAGACGGGCCTGTGCGCTTACTCCGTGCCCACGAACTCGGTCTCACAGCTGACCCTCAGAGGCCCGTCCCTCGGCGAAATCTGGGGCGTGGACGCCAGGAACAACAAAATCCTGGCCACCTCGGGCTACGGCTTCGTGGCCGAGATCGACCCCGGCACAGGGGGCATGGCGATCACCGACCTTGGTGAAGCAGGCGCATCTGCCACTCCCCAGACGGTCATGGGCATTGCCGCGGGCGCAGGTTTCGCCTACGTCGGCGGAAACGGCGTGATCGCCCGCCACTCGCTCGCCACCGGCGAGGTGGTCAACCTGCAGTCCCAGGGCGAGGCCAAGGACGCCGTCATCGTTGACGGTGTCCTCTACACGGGCCAGTACAGCTCGCAGGGCATCTGGAAATACGATCCGCTCAGCGGCCTGCCGATCCACCAGGCGGCCGACTTCCCCGGCGCGCAGAACCGGCCGCTCGACGTTTGTTGGGACGACGTCAACAGGCTCATGCTGGTCGCCGCGCAGTCCGACACCGAGGGCGGCGGGTCCTTCTGGACCTACGATCCTGCCACCGGGGCGAAACAGTGCTTCATCAACCCGATCGACAACCGCCAACTCCTGCGCGCCGTAGCCACCCGCGACGGCGTGGCCTACCTCGGCGGCGGCCTGCCCACGCTGGACGGCCCTGGCACCGTTGTCGCCTTCGACCCCGTAGCAGGCACGGAGCTCTGGCGGCTCGAACCCGGAATGGGGGCGGGCATTTCCGCACTCGCCATCCAGGGCCGGAACCTGTATGGGCTGACCCGCAAGGGCGGCATCTTCGTCATCGACATCCCCACGCGCACACTCGTGCACCAGGCAGACATCAGGTCCCTGTCCTACGGATTCGGCGCCCTGGTGGCCAACCGCGGCGCAATCTACGGCGTCTCGGACACCAACGTGTTCCGCTTCGACCCAAAGACATTCGACGTGGCAACGGTCCTCGCGGACACCAACGGCGGCTGGTACAGCGGATCCCACATCACCAACGACGAGGATGGCTACCTGTACACCATGCGTGGCCGCAACCTCATCCGGATCGACGACCACCCGAGGAAGTAGGGGTCCTTGATGCCAGAGTCAATCACTCCAGTGCAACCGTCCATGCGCACCATGAGGATCGGTGTGGACATCGGCGGAACCAAAACGGAAGCTGTGGCCATCGACGGCGACAACCACGTTCTGCACACGCTGCGCCGCCCCACCGGCCACGGAAACCGGGAGCTGCTTCGCACTCTCTTCGACGTCATCGGGGAGCTGCGCAGCGCGGGGGACCTGGCGGGGTATTCCGTCGCCAGCGTGGGCATCGGGATCCCGGGGACGGTGGATACCTTTTCCGGGCACGTATCGAATGCGGTGAACGTCGGCGTCGCGAGCCTGGAGCTGGGCACGCTGGCGCACCGTGAGCTCGGACTCGAGGTCCACGTCGAAAACGATGTCAACGCCGCTGCGCTGGGCGCCCACCATCTGCTCTCGGAGGGCCAGGAATTCAGGCAGAAATCCAGCGCCTACCTTAACCTGGGGACCGGTTTGGCGGCGGGCTTTGTCAGCAACGGTGCGCTGGTGCGGGGAGCCTCCGGTGCAGCCGGAGAAATCGGTCACCTGCCCATGGGCCTGCACGCCGGGCGGTGCCCCTGCGGCCAAACGGGCTGCCTCGAAATGCTCGCCTCGGGATCGGGCATTGCCCGTCAGTGGGAGGGCGAGGGCCCCTGGCCGGCAGTGTCACTCTTCGAGCAGGCGCTCACGGGCCATCCGCAGGCCAGGGCAATCCAGGACCGGTTCTTCCAGGCCACCGCCACGGCCATCCGTGTCCTCGGGCTGACCTACGACCCCTCCACCGTCTACGTCGGTGGAGGCCTGAACGCCCTGGGGCAACCGCTGCTCAGCGGAATCCGCCAGGAACTGGCCCGCACGGATGCGCAATCACCGTTTCTTGCCGGGCTGGCTCTGGGACAGCGTGTCCGGCTTGTGCCCCCCGGGCTGCCCATTGGTGCAGTCGGCGCCGCGATCCCGGCCGCCGCCTGACTTCATAGACCAGCAACCACGGCTGAACGCAAAGGGTGGACACGGTTTCGTGTCCACCCTTTGCGTTGGGCAACGGCGGAGTGGCCGCCGTGCCCGGGTCAAGCCGGTTGGCGCCGCAGGGTCTGCATTGCTCCGACGTCGTCAATCCGGACGAGGTTGGTGCCCCGGGTCGTGTACAGCAGGCCGTCCTCGTCCGCGGCAATGTGCGGGCCGCTGTACCAGCCCCCGTTGATGCCGGCCACTACCACTGAGACGGCGAAGGTGATGGGGTCGATGCGGAAGACCGTCGTGTCGGAGACACCGTAGACGATGCCCCGGCTGACCGTCAGGGCCCCGAAGTCCGTGCACACGCCGCTCAGATCGCCGGTATGGACGAGCTGGCGGGTATCCAGGTCAATGACGAACAGGCCGGCAGCACGCCGGGACATGCCGTAGAGGTACCGGCCCTGGATGGCGAGGGCGGCGATGCCTTCGCTCTGGCCGGGATCGATGCGCCACAGTTCCTGGTTGGCGACCGGATCCCAGGCGACAACGGTGCTGCGCGGGCCGCTGGCGTAGATGTTGTCGCCGCCGAGGTAGGCAACGCCGTCTTTTGTTGCCACCGCGCGGACCATCTGGAGGCTGTCGATCGGGTTGACCTTGGTGGTGACCTGGCTGGTGACCGGGTTGTAGGCGGCGAAACACCCGCCGCCGCCGGTGTCGTTCTGGGCGCCTGCGATGACGAGCCCGTTGACGGCATCCCAGCAGACATCGAGCGGCCGGTTCTGCCCGGCGGGAAGTGCGGCGACCTGGAAGGGGAGCTGCCCGGTGGTGGGGTCGTAGGCATAGATGCCCCGTGAGTTGTATTGGCCGGTGTAGAGGACACCGCCGACGACGACGGCGTCTTTCGCTTCGCCGGTGGCCCGGAGGTAGGAGACCTGTCCGGATGCCAGCTGGTGGCGGGCGATGGTTCCGGTGCCGCCCACGTAGACATCGCCGGCGCCTGCTGCGAGGCCCATGCACAGCTGTGGTCCGCCGGGCGCTCCGGCCTCGGTGAGGTCGTACTTCACGGCTGTCGCCGTGGCAGGGTTGATCTCGATGACGTCGTAGGACGATACCGTGACCGCTTTGGTGCCGTGGACGTCCAGGCCCCACATCGCGCCCACGTCCTCCGTGAGGATCTGCGTTATTTTCTTCGTCGTGATGTTGTAGGCCCAGACGCCCGGTTCCTTGACGAAGAACACCTGGTTCCCGAGCTGCCGGAACATCACGCCGGTCTTCGGGATGATCGTGTATTTGGAGTGATCAGCCAGATTGATCAGTACGGACTTCCCTGGACCCTTGACGCCGACTCCCAGCTGCCCGTCCAGCACGCTGAGGGAAGTCACGGACACGCCCGTCGCCACGTCGGCGGGCAGGATGTTTGTGGACGTCTTTGTGGTCCGGTCGAAGGCAAACAGCCGGGCGGGGCTTGAGCCGTTTCCTCCGCCGAGCGTACTGCCTGTGCCGAAGTAGACGGTGCTGGCGGTGGCCGCAACGGACTGCGCGATGGTTGCTCCCGGGTCCGGCACGCCCCAGCTGGTGGTGGCGTTCGTGGCGGGGTCGTATTCCCACAGGGCCGGGGCATTGGTGGTGAGCCCGCCGCCGGCAGCGTAGACCTTGCCGTCGGGGGCGACGGCCAGGGAGCGGATGTCACGGTCGCCGGTTTCGCCGACTCCTATTGCGGGCTGGTCGGGGGTGCCCAGGTCCCAGCGGTAGATGTTTGGTTTCCCGTCGATCCCGTCGCGGAGGACTCCTGCGTACAGGTATTGGCCGGTGGCATCGGCGGCCAGTGCCTGGATGCTGTAGCCCGAGCCCAGGTCGGTGCGTGACGTGATGGTTTGTGTGGGGAGGTGGAAGCCGATAATGCGCACCGGGTTCAGGTTGCGGGAGCCGATGTAGACCGTGTCGCCGACCAGCAGCGAGCTCATCAGCGAAAACTGGACCACCGCGGGTCCGAGGTCGGTGATGATGGGGCCGCCTGCGGCCTGTTGCTTGGGGGCTGCCTGGGCGGCGCCTGGTGACATGGCTGCCAGTGCGGCGGCGAGGCCACCGACGCCCCCGGCCTGCAGCAGCTGGCGGCGGTTGATTGCGAAGTTGGACATGGAAGATCTCCTCATTGAGTAACCCGCAGGGGGTTGATCCAGGTTTGGGCAAGTGGTTGTTCCGGACGTATGTGTGTCCCAGGCTGGCCAGACCTTGGTTCAGAACACTATCTGCGGCGAAGTTCTCAGTGAACAGACTGCACAAAACTGAACACAGGAAAGCGGCGCCGCAACGAGTGCGGCGCCGCTTCCATCAGCGAGGAGGTATCAGGCTCCGATGATGTTGTACTCCGGTCCGAAGGGGAACTTGGTGATGTTCTCGGCGCCCTCTTCGCCCACCACGAGGATGTCGTGCTCGCGGTAGCCGCCGGCGCCCGGCTGGCCGTCGAGGACGGTGATCATCGGTTCCATGGAGACCACCATGCCCGGCTCCAGGACGGTGTCGATGTCCTCGCGGAGTTCCAGCCCGGCCTCGCGTCCGTAGTAGTGGCTGAGTACGCCGAAGGAGTGTCCGTAGCCGAAGGTGCGGTTGGCGAGGAGCCCGTGGCCGACGTAGATCTCGTTCAGTTCGGCGGCGATGTCCTTGCAGACGGCGCCCGGTTTGATCAGTTCCAGGCCGCGCTTGTGAACTTCCACGTTGATGTTCCACAGCTCGAGGGAGCGGGCGTCGGGTTCGCCGTAGAACAGCGTCCGTTCCAGCGCCGTGTAGTAGCCGCTGGTCATGGGGAAGCAGTTCAGGGACAGGATGTCGTGTTCCTGGATCTTGCGGGTGGTGGCCCAGTTGTGGGCACCGTCGGTGTTGATTCCGGACTGGAACCAGACCCAGGTGTCCCGGATTTCGGAATTGGGGAAGGTCCTGGCGATCTCGTGGACCATCGCCTCGGTGCCGATCAGCGCCACCTCGTACTCGGTGATGCCGGCCGTGATGGCGTTGCGGATGGCCTCGCCGCCGAGGTCGCCGATGCGGGCACCGTGCTTGATGACCTCGATTTCCTCCGCTGACTTGATCATGCGCTGGCGCATTGCCGCCTGTGCGACGTCCACCAGGGTGGCTCCGGCGAAGGCGGCCTGGATCTTGTTGCGGTTGTCCAGGGGCAGCGAGTCGTCCTCGATGCCGAGGCGGCGCGGGTTGATGCCGCGTGTCCGCAGGACTTCCTGGATGGCGAAGATGTAGTTGTCGCGGCGCCAGTCCGTGTAGACCAGGTTGTCGCCGTAGCTGCGGCGCCAGGGCATGCCGGCGTCGATGTTGGCGGTAACTGTGACGGTGTCATCCTTAGTGACCACCATGCCGTAGGAACGGCCGAAGGTGGTGAACAGGAAGTCGGAGTAGTACTTGATGGAGTGGTAGCTGGTCAGGACGACGGCGTCCAGATCCTTCTCCGCCATGATCCGGCGAAGGCCGGCAAGCCTGCGCTCAAACTCGGCGTCGGAGAACGTCAGGCTGACCTTCTCGCCGTTGTTCAGAACCTTCAGGCGCTCCAGCTCGGCGATGGATGATGCGTTCTCGGATGTTGTGATGGTCATGGTGTGGTGCCTTTCCTTGATGCATTTACTGAGGGGGTGGTTGAAAGAGTTGGGCTATTCGTGGCGCAGCGGTTCTTTGCAGGTTTCCCTGGACAGCGCGACGGCGATCAGGGAGATAGCTGCGGCAGCCACGAGGTACCAGGCCGGTGCCAGATCGCTGGCCGTGGCTGCGATCAGGAGCGTTGCCATGAACGGGGCGGTCCCGCCGAAGAGGGCGTTGGAGAGGTTGAAGCTGACCGCGAAGCCGCTGTAGCGGACCCGGGTGGGGAACATTTCGGCCAGGAAGCTGGGCAGCGTTCCGTCATTGAGCGTGAGCATCGCGCCCAGCAGGATCTGGACCAGCACGATGATCAGGAAGGACCCGGTCCCCAGCAGTGCGAAGGCGGGCACTGTCAGCACTATGAAGGCGATGGACGCGCTGATCAGCACCTTCTTGCGTCCGTAACGGTCCGAAAGCATGCCGGTCAGGAAGATGAAACCGATGTAGGTGACCAGCGCGATCGTCGTTGCCAGGAAGGATTCGGTTGCGCCAAGGCCCAGCTCCGAGGAAAGGTACGTGGGCATGTAGCTGAGGATGACGTAGAACCCGACGGCGTTGAGCAGGACCGCTCCGACGGCCAGCAGCAGCTTGCGCCAGTGGTTCCGGAACAGGCTGGACACGGGTGCCTTGACGGCCTCGTCCTCCGCTGCCAGCTCGCGGAAAACCGGGGTGTCTTCGAGCTTGGTCCGGATGTAGCGGCCGATCAGTCCCATGGGGGCCGCCAGCAGGAACGGCAGGCGCCAGCCCCAGCTGTGCATGGCGTCGGAGCTGAGCAGGACAGTCAGCAGGCCTGCGAGCAAGGAACCGAGGAGCAGTCCAGCTGCGGTGCTGGCGGGAACCACCGCGGCGTAGAGACCGCGCTTGTTGGCGGGGGCGTACTCGACCAGGAAGGCCGAAGCCCCGGCGTACTCCCCGGAAGCGGAGAAGCCCTGTACCACCCGGATGATCAGAAGCAGGACCGGAGCCCAGATGCCGATTGTGTCGTAGCCCGGGATCAGGGCGATGCAGAAGGTCGCCCCGGACATGATCAGGATGGACAGGGAAAGTGCGGTGCGACGGCCCACTTTGTCGCCGATGTGGCCCCAGACGAATCCGCCGAGCGGGCGCACCAGGAATGAAATCGCGAAAAGCGCGAAGGTCAGCAGAAGTCCTGTTTGAGGATCTGATTCAGGGAAAAAGACTGACGCGATCGTGACGGCCAGGTAGCCGTAAACGGCGTAATCGAACCATTCAACGAAGTTGCCGATGAAGCTGGCCGCGACGACCCTGCGTCGTGTCTCCTTGCTCACGCCACCGGCGTGCACGTTATCCGGCGCAGGGCTTGGGCCTCCCGCAAGAGCGGGGGTGGAAGTCTCGCTACTCATGTATCCGCCAAAGTGTGTTGGGGTTGCAATCAAAGCAACGCTGTTGCAACAGACTAAGCGTGATGCGGGACACGGTCAATGCTTTTTTATTTCCGGCATCATCACATCCGGCGGGCCCCACCAAGCCAACTCACTACTAGCGGCACCACAAAAGCACCCCAAGAAGAGTTGCGTCAGGAGAGATTAAGTTGCACTGAGGGTGCCCATTGAGGCACCAGGGTCAGTTATGGTTCCTGGTAGCAGGCCGCGGCAGGCGCACCAGCCTGGTGGCGAGGTGCAGGGCAGCCAGGCTGCCGGTCCCGCGGGGGTCACCGCCGCACAGCGAGAAGATCCGCTGGAGCCGCTGATGCATGGACTGGCGCTCCACGTGCAGCTCACGCGCGGCCTGCGCCGTGTTGCAGCCGGAGTCCAGCCAGACCCCCAGGGTTTCGACGAGCACGGAACGGCGCTGTGCGTCGTGGTCGATGATGGCACCCAGCTGCTGGGTGATGAAATCCTCCCGCTGGGACTCATCCATGGACTGAACAGCGAGCCGCTCCACGGCGAAATCCTGGGCGTCCAGCACCGTGCCGCCTTGCCGCACGCCGGGCCTGGCCGCTTCCGCGTCGGCGGCGAGCTCCAGCGTGAGTCGCGCCTGCGTCAGGGACCAATGGGCAGCGGTGATCCCGGAGGCAATGGGACCCACCGCGCTGACCGTTCCTTCGGGCGCTGCCAGCGAGCGCAGTCCGGCAATAATTCCGTTCCGGTCCTCCCCGGGGCTGCCGGAGCGAAGCACGGTCAGAACCAGGAGCTCAGCGTTGTCCGCATAGCTGGCGCCCTGGTGGGCCCCGCGCACCAGCAGCTGCTCCACCGCCATCCGGAGCTGCTGGGTCCCGGAGGAACGGACCACGACGGCGACAAGCTGGGCCGCCGACGGAATGCCGGCCGCGGGAGCGAGCTGCTGGAGCCGCCAGTTCTGCGTGCCGGAGTCGACAGCCCGGATCAGTGCCGTGCCCGCCATTTCCTTGAGACCCGGTGGCATGCGCTGCAGCAGGGCAAGGGCAAGAATGTCCACCGACCGGCTGCCTGCCGTCCTGGCGAGGTTCACGTCAGCCTCCCCCCGCACGTGGAGCGCAAGGCGGGCCGCGGGTACGCCACGCACGGGCACGTCAACGTGGATGACTTTTCCGCGGTCCTCCGAAGCAGCGTCGTCCGGTTCAACAGTCCCGGACCCTGCGACACCGTCTGCCGGCAATGCGCTCGCCAGGGTGATTCCCGCCGTCGATGTCAGGACCACCTCCGAGCCCGTGGCTTCCGCGAGGACGGCAAGGATCCGGTCGAGGCTGCCTCCATGGGCCAGTTCAACCGCCATGGCATGGCTTGCCTGGTCCGCCTGCTGCAATTGGCCGGCAGACTCGCTCACCAGCAGCGAATTGATTGCCTCCATGACCCCCACGAAGGGCACCGTCTTGCGAAGTTCGATCAGGGGAAGGCCTGCGCTCTCGGCCGCCGAGATCATGGACGAGGGAATGGACGGAAGGTCGGTGCCTGTCTCAATCGCGAGCGCTGCCACACCCCGCTCGGCCAGCTCACGGATGTAGCCCGTGCGCCTTTCGTCGCTTGCCAGCACAAGGGCCTGGCCGCCCGTCAGGAGCAATTCGCCGCCGCCAAGCAGCGGTGCGATGTCCAGAACCTCGCTGGAATGGATCCAGCGAAGCTGCGTTTCGGCGGCGATGCCCGCGGCGGCGCGGATCACCGGCTCTGCAGGAGTGAGGGTGGGATGTTTCAAAACATCCTGCAGGCGTACTGGCATGACACTCCGTCGTATAAATGGCTTTACCTCACGACAGATTGTAGATGGTGCATGTGGGGTAGGCCACATAATCTTGAAGAATCCCCATCCCCCTCAACGAAGAGGCCCCCATGCAGCAACCCTCAACCGCAGGCGCCGGGCAGTCGGCTCCCCTCGAAGACGTCGAAGCCTGGCTCCAGCCCATCCCGGAATCCCAGCGCACCCATAAGGTCTCGGGCCAGTTCTGGATCTGGGCAGGCGCCAACCTGGCCCCGATCAACTGGTACTGGGCGCCCTCGGAATCCACTTGGGGCTGGGCTTCGCGGACACCGTTACGGTGCTGGTGCTGGGCAACCTGATCGGAATGCTTTTGTTCGGCTGCTTTGTCCTCCTTGGCCAAAAGACCGGCGCCACCGGTATGGTCCTGGCCCGCGCAGCCTTCGGCCGGCGCGGCAACTACCTCCCGGCAGCCATCCAGGCGCTCTTGGTGATCGGATGGTGCGCGGTCAACACGTGGATCATCCTGGACCTGGTCATGGCCCTCTTCGGCACCCTCGGCTGGGTGGACCCCACAGCCCAGAACTACGCCTGGAAAATCGGCGTCGCCACCACTATCATGGCCGCCCAAGTAGCCATCGCCTGGTTCGGCTACAAAGCCATCGCCGCCTTCGAAAAGTGGACCGTTCCTCCCACCATCATCATCCTGGCGGTGATGTCCGCAGTTGCCTGGTTCGGCATGAAGATCAACTGGTCCTACGCCGGCCCGGCAGGAAACATCCTCGAAGGCTCGGAGCGGATCGCTGCCATGAGCGCCGTGATGACGGCCATCGGCATCGGCTGGGGCATCACCTGGTTCACCTACGCGGCCGACTACTCCAGGTTCGTGAGTACGGAAGTCCCCAAGAAAAAGGTCTACCTGGCCTCCGTCCTCGGACAGTTCATCCCCGTCGTCTGGCTCGGCATCCTCGGCGCCAGCCTGGCCACCAACAGCGGCGAAATCGACCCCGGAAAACTCATCGTCCAGAACTTCGGCGTCCTGGCACTGCCCGTCCTCCTGATGGTGCTGCACGGCCCCATCGCCACCAACATCCTCAACATCTACACCTTCTCCGTCGCCACGCAGTCGCTGGACATCACCATCAGCCGCCGCAAGCTCAACCTGTTCGTCGGCGTCTTCTCCCTTGCCGCCGTCGTCTTCTTCATCTTCCAGGAGGACTTCGCAGCGGTCCTCGACGCCTGGCTCATCGGGCTCGTCGCCTGGGTCGCAGCCTGGGGCGGCGTCATGCTGGTCCACTACTTCTGGATCGAGAAGCGCTGGCCCGGCAACCCGGCACGGCTCTTCGACGCCGTCGGCACCAAGCGCCTCCCGGGCGTCAACTGGGCAGGGGTCATCTCCCTCCTGGTCGGCATCTTCGCCACCTGGCTGTTTATGTACGGACTTGTTCCCGCAATGCAGGGCCCCATCGCCGTGGCCCTGGGCGGATGGGACCTGTCATGGCTCGCCGGCGGAGTGGCCAGCGCCGCGACGTACGCAGTCCTGGGACCCAAGGTCCACCGCAAATACCTGGACAGCGCACTGAACGTCCCCGCCAGCCGCACAGCCACCGAACCCGGCCTGGCCGGCGTCGGAGGCCCGCAGTCCGCACCGGCCGAACTCTGAGCCCGAACCCCGCCTGAACTCCGACTCATAGGACCCATAAAATGAACCACCTCGCCTTCCCGGACGAAGCCCACCCGATCGCCTGGCCCGGCGGCAGGCAGGCAGCAGCGTCCTTCACCTTCGACGTCGACGCCGAATCCTGCACCATCGCCCACGATCCCCAGAGCACCCGCAGGATGTCCCTGATGACCCACCAGTCGTACGGGCCGAAGGTGGCCGTTCCCCGGCTGCTGCAGATTCTGAACCGGCAGGACATCCGGGCCACGTTCTTCGTCCCGGGCTTCACGGCCGAGTGCTACCCGGACACGGTCCGACGGATCGTGGACGCCGGGCATGAGGTGGCCCACCATGGCTACCTGCACGAGCACATGCAGGGTATCGACGCCGACACGGAGGCCCGCTACCTCGACCGCGGACTGGCGGCACTCGCCAAGGCCGCCGGGGTGGAGCCCGTGGGCTACCGGGCACCGTGGTGGGAGCTGAACTGGCAGTCGGCGGCCCTCCTCGCGGACCGCGGATTCCTCTACGATTCAAGCCTGCTCGACGGCGATGCCCCCTACCGTTTCAGCGTCGCCCCGGGCGACAGCCGGGACATCGTGGAAATCCCCGTCGACTGGGCCCTGGACGACTGGGAGCAGTACGCCTTCTACCCCGGCGTCACCGGCAGCGGGGTCATTGAGAGCCCGGCCAAGGTCCTCGAAATGTGGACCCTCGAAGCGGAGGCACACCATGCAGCCGGCAGCTGCTTTGTGCTGACCAACCACCCGTTCATCTCCGGCCGGCCATCCAAGGCCGTGGCTTTGGAGAAGCTGATTGAACGCGTGAAAGCAATGGACGGGATGTGGGTCACCACCATGGAGGAGATCGCCGAGCACACCCGCCGGACCGTGACCGAAGTCCACGAACACGCCCGGATCGAGGTGCCCTCTTTCCCGGATACGGGAGCGGCCTTCACTCCGGCGATGGTCCGAGAATCGAAGCCCACTCCTGCCCCCTAAGAATCATTTGGCGCGAACGTACACTTGAGGCCCCAATTTTCAAGAGGGCCCCAAGTGTACGTTCGCGCTTAATTGCAAGAGTGCGGGCCGGCTGCTGCAGCTACGCGGTGTCCAACTGCCCCAGGCAGTAGTTCTTGAACCAATGCCGGATCCTTTGCGGCAGCCGCGGATAAACCACAGCGGTGCACCGCATGGTGAGGTCGAACCGGCGCCCGTGGCCTGAGCTCCAGGCCAGCCCAAAGTCCTGGCGGAGGTGGTCGGGAAGGAAGCCCGCGGTAACGAACCGGGCGAACGGCATGACAGCGCGGTACCAGAGCGGGCCGGTCCGCGGATGGAGCAGGCCGTGGGCGATCCGCACGGCGGCGTCGTCGGCCCGGAGTGACTCTATGCGGCTGTCCCAATAAGCGCGGAACGCCGCGCGGTCCGCCGGCCACAGCTCCGCCGGGAGCTGCAGGGCCGTCCCCAGCTTCGCGTAGTCGCGGTACATCTGGTCGGCTGACTCCTGATCGAGCGGTCCATAAACACGCTCGAAGACGGTGACGGCCGTGTCATAGAGTGTGGCCACCACCCACAGCTGCGATTCCGCGTCAAAGGCGTTGTACCCCTTGGAGCTTTCATCCGGAGCCCGCCGGACCGGCGCATGGGCCCGGTTCACCCGGCGGCGGACGGCTGCCACCTGCCCGTCCGTGCCGTAGACGATGGCATAGACGTAGGTGAGGGTGCCGCGCAGCCGGTCCAGCGGACGCTCCGTGAAGCGGCTGTGCTCTGCCACCCCGTGACCCACGGCCGGGTTCGCGATCTGCAGCAAAATGGCGCGGCCTGCCCCGGCGAGCAGAATGCCTTCTGCGCCTATGTCGGCAAGTCCCGGAACCATGCGCACAAATCTACCGGAGACAGCCAAAACCGGGCACTGCGGAAGCGGACGACGACGGCTCCCGCCGTCGTGCGTTTCCGTTTTCTGACGCAACATTTTGGCGAACCCGGCGCATCACCCTATTCTTTTGGTTAGCTAAGCCTTACCTAACCACCGGAGATCCACGTGCCCCCTCGCTGCAGCCTCCCCCTGCGACAATTCCGCGCCCATGCCGTCTGAGATCTTCCGGGATCCCTGGGGCATCCCGCACCTGCGGGCCGGCTCCCCCGACGATTTGTCCTTCCTCCAGGGCTATAACGCGGCAACGGACCGCTCCTGGCAGATCGAGATGGAACGCTGGCGCTCGGAAGGCCGGACCGCGGAGCATCTGGGCGCGGACGGGCTGGACTGGGACCGATTCGCCCGGCGCGTGCGGCTGGACGACACCGCCCGCCGGTGCTTCGAAAACCTGGATGCCGACAGCCGGCGCTGGTGCGCCTCCTATGTGGACGGTGTGAATCGCGCCCTGGAATCCGGCCGCCGGGACGCCCACGAGTTCCGCGCAACAGAGACCGCGCCCGCCGCCTGGGAGCCCTGGACGCCGCTCGGCGTTTTCCTGGTCCACCACATTCTCTTCGGCACGTTCCCGAACAAGCTCTGGCGCGAACACGTGGCCGCGACGCTCGGCGAGGACGCCGTGAGCCTGTTCAGCATCGAGGCCCCGGTATGGGCCGGCAGCAACGCGTGGGCCGCCGCGGGAAACCTGACTGCGTCCGGCTCCCCACTCATCGCCGGTGATCCGCACCGCCTGATGGAACTTCCGGGCGTCTACCAGCAGGTGCGGCTGGCGTGCCCGGAGTTCGACGCCGTCGGGCTGGCTTTCCCGGGCGTCCCCGGGGTCCAGCACTTCGGCCATACGGGGTCAGTCGCGTGGGCGGTCACCAACGCCATGGCCGATTACCAGGATCTGTTCCGCGAACGGCTGCGGGATGACGACGGCGTGATGGCGGCTTTGGGGCCGAACGGCTGGGAGCCGGTCCACGCGCACCATCAGGAAAAGATCCTGGTCCGCGGCGCCGCGGCGGAGACCGTGGAGGTCATCGAAACGGCCCGCGGTCCGGTCATTGCGGGAGGGGCCGACGGCGGCGCGCTGAGTCTGCGGACGCCGGCCCGGGCCGCAGGTTCGCTGGGTTTCGAGGCCCTCCTGCCGCTCCTGCGGAGCCGTTCCGCGGGGGATGTTGAAGCGGCGCTGGACGCGTGGGTGGAGCCGGTGAACTGCGTTCTGGTTGCCGATTCCAGCGGGGATGTCCGCCAGCTGGTCGCGGGGAAGGTGCCGGTCCGGAGCCGGCAGAACCGGGTCCGGCCCGTCCCGGGATGGTCGGCGGAGCACGAGTGGACGGGAGGGTGGGAGAAACTGCCACGGGCCCATGTGCCCGCGCTCGCCGTGAATGCCAACGACCGCGGCTCCGGCGGCGGGGACCAGCTGGGGCTCGAGTTCGCCCCGGCCCACCGGGCCCGGCGGATCCGGCACCTGCTGGAGGATCACGGGCCGGGACTGGACGCGGATGCCGTGCAGCGGATACACGTGGACACGCACCTCGGCTCCTGGCCGGCGCTCCGCAAGCTGCTGCAGGAACCCGTTGCGCTGTCTTCTGCGGCAGGTGACCTCCGGAAACGGCTGCTGTTGTGGGACGGCCACATGGATGGGGTCAGCGGCGACGCAGGCGCGTTCGCAGCCTGGCGGTCTGCGTTGGTCCTGGCGCTGGCGCGCACACCCACACTGCTGCCCCTGGCCGCACCGCACGGCCACTCCCCTCTGTTCGGACCCTGGCTCTATGCCGCGTCGCGGGTGGGCTTCGCCCTCGAGACGCTGATCGCGGACGGTCCCGCGGCCGGCATCGACGTCGCCGGGGCCGCACGCGAGGCGCTGGAGGAGGTGGCCATGGCGGCACCCGCGGAAACCTGGGGATCCAGCCACACGGTCCTTCCGCTGCATGCCCTGGACGATCACGGACCCCGCGGATTGGCGCCCACCGTCGCGGTCACCGGCCTGTCCGGCGACACCGGCTGCGTCCTGTCCACCGAGAGCCTGCCCGGCGTGACCGACAGGTCGTTCCGCGGACCCGTGGCGCGCTACGTCTGGGACCTGCGGGACAGGGCCGCAAGCCGCTGGATCGTGCCTTTCGGCGCCTCGGGAAATCCCGACGACGCACACTTTGCCAGCCAGCTGCCCCTCTGGGCTGCCGGCGACCTCATTCCCGTCATCACTGACTGGGAGCAGCTGACCAAGGAGAACCATGACCCACGCTGACACCGCCGCTCCGCTCTCCGCCCGGGACGCCGTCTACACAGAGGACCTGCCCGGACTGGGCCAGCTGCGGCTCATTCCACTTGCCCCGGAAAGCGACGCCGACCTGCTCCACGGCTGGGTCCGGGAGGACCGGGCCAGGTTCTGGGGCATGCAGTCCATGAGCCGGGACGAAGTCCGGGACATCTACCTGTTCGTGGACAGCCTGGACACCCATCACGCCTACCTGATGTCCCTTGACGACGAGCCCGCGGGACTGTTCCAGACGTATGAGCCGCTGCAGGATCCGGTGTCCGACGCCTACCCGGCCCGCCCCGAAGATACCGGGATGCACCTGCTGCTGGCTCCGGCCACACGACCGGTCCGGGACTTCACCGCCACGCTCTTGACGGGCCTGGTCCGGTTCCTGCTGTCCAACCCCGCCAACGACCGCGTGGTCGCGGAGCCGGATGCCCGGAACAGCAAAGCGATCGGGCGCTTCGTGGGCTTCGGTTTCGAGGCCGGCGCCAGGGTGCAGCTGGCCGAGAAGGAAGCGCAGCTGGTCTTCCTCACCCGCGAACGTTTCGAGTCCCGGAAGGGGTAGCGCCGATGCAGGCCATTCTTTTCCCCACAGCGCACAACAGTGACTATCTGTACGGGCTGGCCAGCCATATCTGGATGGGCGACGGCCTGTTTCCCTCCGCCCACAACCGCCGGGACGCCTACGCCCTGCCGGCCTTCGACATTAACGGCCAGTGGGTCTACCCGTCGCGGTACAACTCGTATCTGTCACCGCAGCTTCCGGTCTATGTCCTCGGGGACGAGTACCTCGTTTCCACCGGACACGGCCTGGAGGAGCCGGGGTTGCCGCTCTTCGAGATCCGCTGCATGTGCCTGCCGCAGCTCGGGGACTAAATCGCCCGAACGTACACTTGCGGCCCTTCTCTGAATTGTCATTGTGCTGCGCTACGGTTAGCTGCATCATCAATTCTTCAAGGGGGAAGAATGGAATTTGCAGAAAAACTCTCCGCGTTGGCCGCAAAAGTCCGCCAGCAGCGAGATGCGATCCAAACCGAAGAGGCAACCAAGAATGCCTTTGTCATGCCCTTTATTTCTACGATCCTCGGTTATGACGTGTTCAATCCGATGGAGGTCGTCCCGGAGTTCATAGCTGACGTTGGCCTTAAGAAGGGCGAAAAGATCGACTACGCCATCGTCAAAGACGGCGAAGTGCAGATCCTGATCGAATGCAAGAAGTCCACAGAGCCAGTGAAAATCGAGCACGCTTCCCAGCTGTTCCGCTACTTCGCCGTGACGAATGCGAGAATCGCAATTCTCACCAACGGCGAGGTCTATCAGTTCTTTACCGACCTCGATGCACCGAACCGCATGGATGCCAAGCCGTTCCTGGTCCTGGATCTCACCGACATCGATGAGACGCTCATCCCGGAGCTGCAGAAATTATCGAAGGACGTCTTTGATCTTGAATCAATCATCAATGCGGCCGGTGAACTGAAGTACATCGGGGAATTGAAGCGGACTCTCGCTGCCCAGTTCAAGGAGCCGGAAGATGAGTGGATCAAATTCCTGACCGGCCGGGTTTATCAGGGCGCATATACACAGAAAGTGCGTGAGCAGTTCACCGCACTGGTAAGCAAGGCGTCCAAGCAGTTCCTGAATGACCAGGTCAACGAGCGGCTGAAGAAAGCCCTGGGCGCTCCGAGCTTCCCGCAGAACGAAGACATCACCGTCGCCGCCGCTGTCACCAGTGCCCCTGTCGCCGAGGCAGATCTTGCTGAAGCTGACAGTCTCGAAACAACTTTGGAGGAAATCGAGGGCTACCAGATCGTCCGGGCCATTGTCTGCAGCGAGGTCAAGCCGGCCCGCGTGGTGCAGCGGGATGCCAAGTCCTACTTCGCTGTGCTGCTGGACGACAACAACCGCAAGCCGATCGCGCGCCTGCATTTCAACCGGACTCAGAAGTACATCGGGATCTTCGACGACAACAAGGAAGAAACCCGGGTTCCCATCACCTCACTTGAGGAAATCTACGAGCACACCGAAGCCCTCCGGGCGAGCGTCAAGAGCTACCTTTAGTAATCCTCGACGCAGAGCGGACGACGGCGGGATGTCCCGCCGTCGTCTGTCTGCGTTCGCCCGAACTGTCGCGTGCACTCCGCCGCACGATAGTTTTGTGCCATGACGGCAAGCTACCGGTACGACGTGGAGGTCCTGCACCTGCTGGTGTCTCCGGCGCACGCCTACTTTGGACGGGCCCGCGAGGGGGCGGCTGATGTGCCCACCACTGACGCGGAACGGGTTGAGCTGGTGGCCGGCAAAGGGATCGTGGGCGACCGGTTCTTCGGCAAGGCGGCGCACATGGACGCCGCCGTCACCGTGATGGCCGTGGAAGCGCTGGAATCGATCGCCGCCGAACTGGGGGCTGAACCCTTTGACCCGCTGCTGACACGGCGCAACGTGATTCTGCGGGGAGCCGACCTGCCTCCCCTGCTCGGCGGCGACTTCGCTATTGAATCAAACGGCGAAATCGCCCGGTTCAAGGCCGGCCGGCCCGCGCACCCCTGCGCGTGGATGGACGAGATGCTCGCCCCCGGCGCCCATAAGGCGATGCGCGGACGTGGCGGCATTCGCTGCCAGGTCCTCTCGGACGGTGTCCTTCACCGCGGTCCCGCCGTGCTGGTCAGTCCCGTGCCCCTGGACCCGGACCGGGCCGGCGCCGCCACGCTGCTCAGGGCTTCCCGCCTGCCCTAGCAGCCCGGTGAGTCGGCCTCAGGGCAGCTAGTCAAGAATTCAGGCAAACGCACGACGACGGGACGTCCCGCCGTCGTGCGCTTGCACTCTGTGCCGCTCCTGCGGCGCCCCTCCCCTACAGCGCCGACCAGCCGCCGTCGGACGCCAGGATGGCGCCGTTCAGGTTGGTACCGTCGTCGCTGAGCAGGAACGTGATCGAGGCGGCAAGCTGCGCCGCAGATGCGGGCGTGGGGATGTTCGCCTGCATCAGCGGTCCCAGCCGCTCGGCGGCCATCTGGGAGCCGAAGTTGGCCACGATGCCGGTGATCGTGGGGCCCGGTGCCACGGCGTTGAACCGCAGCCCCTTCGGCCCGTAGATCACGGCGGAGTTCTTGGTCAGGCCAACGACGGCGTGCTTGGACGCCGTGTACGCGGCGCCGGCAGCCGAGCCGCGGATCCCTGCCTCGGACGAAATGTTGACGACGGAGCCCGTTCCGGCCTCCAGCATCAGCGGCACCACGGCGCGGGTGAGGCGCATCAGCGCGGTGACGTTGATCCTGAAGACGCGGTCCCAGAGGTCGTCGTCGACCTCGTGGATGGGCGCGAAGTTATCCATGATGCCGGCGACGTTCGCCAGCGCATCGACCCGTCCGCCCGCGGCTGTGAGCACGGCGGCCACGGTTTCCTCGGTAGAGATGTCGCCGGCCACCGGGACCAGGTCCAGGCCGGCGTTTTCGGCCACGAGGTCGTCCAGGCGTTCCTTGCTGATGTCGGCGGCGATGACCTTGCCACCCTCCCTGGCGATGCGCAGGGCGGTGGCCTGGCCGATGCCCGATCCCGCGCCGGTGACGATGACCGTTTTTCCTGTAAAACGGCCGTTGGTGATGGTTTCCTGCCACGTGGCTTCGTTGCCCATGATGTCCTTCCAGACGTGTGAGGGTTGATGCCCACCAGCTTATGACACTCTGTGTCATTATGTAAGGGTGAATACTGGTGGGATGCCAACCGACGCCCCGAAAACCGCAGTCCGCCCCTCCGGACGGCCGGTGAGCATCGACCCCGATGCCGTGGCTGCCCTGGCGCTGCACCTCTTCGCCGAGCACGGGTATGAGCAGACCTCCATGGAGGACATCGCCCGCGAAGCGGGGATCGGCCGCAAGAGCCTCTACCGCCATTTCGCCAGCAAGGCCGACCTCGTCTGGGGCGGCACCGGCCCCGTGATCGAGGCGTCGCAGCATGTGCTGGAGTCGCCGCCTTCCAGAGACAGGGCTGACGGCGACGTCCTGGCCGGCGTACGCGCGGCAGTTATTGCGGGTGTTGCGGTCCTGCCGGATCTGGCGGTGACGCGCGGCAGGCTGCGGCTGATCGCCGAACACCCGGAACTGATGAGCAGAAGCTACGAATCCCTCGGCGCCCAGCGCGAACGGACACTGTCCTACCTCACGCTGCGCGGTGTGCCCGAACAGGCCGCCCGCTACCTCTGCGCCGCACTGATCGGGGCGACGTTCGAGGCCTGGATCCAGTGGGCCGTGGGGACCGATCCGGATCCGGTGCCGTACCTGATTGCTGCGACGGGCGTGCTGCGGCTGCCGCCAACGGAAAACTGAGCGCCTCCGGCGGCCAGGTCTTCGCGTCCTGCGTCACGCAAAACGGAAGCGGACGACGCCGGGAGGTCCCGTCGTCGTCCGCTTGCCTTTTCTGCCGCTACAGTCTGTGGTGCTCCGGGGCTGCCCACCGGACACCCCCGGCGCTGGCTTTGGTTGCCGGCGGCCCGGCGTAGGTCCAGACGCACGGCCGGCCGGAATCGCTGGGGAGGAGCTGGCCTTCGGCCAGCGAGATGCTCGCTCCCGCCGGGCTCTTCCACACGCCGCTCAGTTCGCAGTGCGCGCCGGTGGCCTGCTGCCGCGGCACCGACAGGTTGATGACGCGGCGTGCCCGTTTCTCTGCCACGGGGATCCTCTTCTTCACGATGCCGCCCCCGCCGGTTCCCGGTAGCTGCTTTCGGGGACATCGGTGATGAACATGTACCCGGGGGCGTGGCTGATGGCGAAGGCGGGCCTGGAGGCCATCACTGCGCTCTGCGGTGTCACGCCGCAGGCCCAGAAAACCGGCACTTCCCCATCCTTGATCTCCACGGCGTCCCCAAAATCGGGGCGGTTGATGTCGGCGATGCCAAGGTCTTCCGGCGATCCGACGTGCACCGGGCTGCCGTGGACCTTCGGCACTTCCGACGTCACCCGGATGGCGGTGTCCACCAGCTCGGGCAGCATCGGCCGCATGGAAACCACCATGGTGCCGTGGATCCGGCCGGCCGGCGTGCACTCCACCGTGGTGCGGTACATGGGCACGTTGCGGCCGGTTTCGATGTGACGCAGCGGGATCCCCGCACTGGCAAGTGCCGCTTCGAAGGTGAAGCTGCAGCCGATGAGAACGCCCACCATGTCGTCACGCCAGACAGAGGCGACGTCGGTGACCTCCTCGGCCAGTTCACCGTCCACCCACACCCGGTAGGCGGGGATGTCCGTGCGGATGTCCGATCCGGCGGCGAGGGAACTTTCGTACTGTCCCGCCGGGATAATGTCGATGATCGGGCAGGCCTTGGGGTTGAGCCGGCAGAACTCGATGAACTCGTCGGCGTAGTCCGCCGTGACTGCGATCAGGTTGGCCTGGGTGTAGCCGTCGCTCCAGCCGGAGGTGGGGGTGGCCAGGCCGCCCCGGAACTGCAGGCGGGCGTCGGCGGGGGCCAGGTGGGCGTGTGGCTGGCTCACTTGGACTCCACAAGTTCAGCTGAGGACTGCAGGTACTCCTCGTCCTCGGCAACGTTGGAGTCGCGGCCCAAGGCCAGGCCCACCAGGGTCAGGAGGCAGGCGACGCTGAGGTAGATGGCCACCGGGACCCAGCTGTCATAGGTGCTCAGCAGGAGGGTGAACATGAATGGAGCGATAGCGCCGCCGATGATTCCGGCGAACGTGTAGGCCAGTGAGCTGCCGGTGGAGCGGAGTCGCGGCGAGAACTGCTCGACGACGAACGCTGCCTGGGGTCCGTACATAAACGAGTGGCAGAGCAGGCCCAGCACGATGCCCACAATCAGCATGACCGGGGACCGTCCTTCGAGGACGATGAAGAACAGGTAGGCCCAGACGGCGGCGCCCACTGCGGCGATCCCGTAGACCAGGCGGCGGTTGATGCGGTCGGAGATGGCTCCGGCGAGCGGCATGGTGAAGAGCTGGAGGGCTGACCCGATCAGGACGGCGACGAGAACCTGGCCGCGGTCGAAGCCGAGCTCCTGGATGCCGTAGGTGAGGGTGAAGACGGTGCACATCGCGTAGAGGACGTCCGGGCCGATGCGGCTGAGCATGGCGGCGATGAGCGGGCGGCGCTGGGTGGCGAGGACTTCACGGATGGGGGCTTTGGGCTTGTCGCCGCGGGCTTCCATGGCCTTGAAGATGGGGGTGTCTTCGAGCTTGAGGCGGATCCAGAGGCCGAAGGCCACCAGCAGTGCGGAGATCAGGAAGGCGATGCGCCAGCCGAAGCTCAGGAAGTCTTCTTCGGACAGGCTCAGGGTGAGGATGGCAAGTGCGCCGTTGGCCATGAGGTTGCCGGCGGGCGGGCCGATTTGTGCGGCGGAGGCCCAGAATCCGCGCTTGTTCGGGTCGCCGAATTCGCTGGAGAGCAGGACCGCGCCGCCCCATTCGCCGCCGACGCCGACGCCCTGGGCGAAGCGGAGGAAGACCAGGATGGCGGGGGCGATGACGCCGATGTTGTCATATGTGGGCAGCAGGCCAATGAGGAAGGTGGCCACGCCGATCAGCATCAGCGTGATGACCAGGATCTTCTTGCGGCCGATCTCGTCCCCGAGCCGGCCGAAGATGATGCCGCCGACGGGACGGGAGATGTAACCCACGGCGTAGGTGGAGAACGCCAGCAGGGTTCCGGTCACCGGGTCCGAGGCCGGGAAGAAGATGAGCGGGAAGACGATCGCCGCCGCGGCGGAGTAGACGGCGAAGTCGTAGAACTCCAGCGCGGTTCCGGTCAGGCTGGCCGCGAATGCCTTGTACATGTCCTTGCGCCCCACTTGGGGCTTCGGGTCTACGGGGGCCATTGCTTGGGGAGTGGCCATTTGTATCCTCCATGAAGAGAGTGGATGTCATCCGCTGCGCGGACGTGCTGGGTGCCCGGCGTGTCCGGGCTTGCGGCGTCGCAAGTCGGGCAGAGGAGCGGATAGGCGGCTGCCGGTGGTGCGGAAGTCGTAACTGCGATAATCGTTGGATTGTTGAACAATCTCCTTGTTGAACAATTTACGCGACGTAGATCACATCGTCAAGGGCTGATTCGAATTGGATTCCTTAATGGCCCGGTTTCCGGGCACGGCAAAAAGGAGCCCCCCGGCGGGAGGCTCCTTTTTGTCTTAGGATTTCAGGGTGGCTGCGTGGGCTACTTCGACGTCGCAGACCCGGCCGCGTGAACAGCGGCCTGGTGCTCTTCGGACCGGTTGAGGTAGTCGGTCAGGCGCTCGGCGGCGAGCTCCGCGTCGCCTGCTTCGAGGGCCTGGCAGATCTGGTCGTTGTCCGCCAGCCAGTGCCGGTAGAAGCCGCCGTCAACCGATGCCTTGTGGAAGAAGAGCCGCATCTCGGCCAGCACCTGCGACATGATGGTGTTCAGCCGCTCGCTGTCCGCCAGGGCCACCAGGGCTCCGTGGAAATGCTGGTTGGCGCTGCCGAGGCCTTCATTGTCCCCGGCGGCGGCCGCCTTTTTTCCTTCTTCCACGGCTGCCCGCACCGCGGCGATGCGTTCGGGGGTGCCGCCGCCGCGGACTGCACTCACCTCGATGGCTCGCCTGACGGTGTAGACGTCGTGGATGTCCTTGGCGCCGAGGCTGGCCACGAAGACGCCGCGGTTGGGTTCGCGGACGAGGAGGCGTTCACTGACCAGTTCGGCGAAGGCTTCGCGGACGGTGTTGCGGGAGACGCCGAGTTCCTCGGAGAGGGCCTCTTCCTTGAGCTTCGCTCCGGGCTGGAGGTCACCCTCTGCGATCTGCAGCCGCAGTTCCGAGGCGACCCGGGTTGCCACCGACGGCACAGCCACGCGCAGCCTGGCTCCTCCACCCGGGAGTGCACGGAGGGAGTCAGGCTGGGCATTGGGATTCAGGGTGGCCATATCCCGAATTTACACGAATGCCCCACAATCCTTTTGTTGGATTGTTCCCTACGACTGCTGCAGCATCACACTAGGGCGCACCGAGGTGAATGCTGACGATCGTCCCGCCGCTCAGGCTCGGGGAGATCTCCAGGCGCCCACCGTGGGCGGCAGCGATCCTGGCACACGTGGCCAGGCCCAGCCCTGTTCCGGCTGGATCTCCGTCCCGGTGCAGGCGGACCAGGGGTTCCATCACCCGCCGCCGGTCGCCTGCGCTGATTCCCTTGCCGTTGTCTTCCACGAGCACCACGGCACCGGCGCCGGCCGGCTGCCCGGTGATCCGGATAACCGGGGCCACCCCTGGGCGACGGTAAGCCACCGCGTTCTGGATCAGGTTCTGCAGTGCCACCCGCATCTGGCTTTCATCAGCTTCGAAAATGAGATCCTCGCAGTGGACCACCGCGCCGGCCTCCCGCAGCCCCAGGCTCAGGTCATCAGTAACGTCCTTCACCAGGCCGGCCAGCGACAGCCTGGCCCGGGCCATTGAACCGCCAATGGAAGCGAACGCAAGCAATTCCTCCACCATGGACAGCATCCTCCCGGCACTCTTGCCCACGATATGCAGATACTCGGCGGCCTCTTCCGGAGCTGACTCCCCGTCCATCTCACCCAGCTCGACATAGCCAAGAATGGAGGTCAGCGGATTGCGGAGGTCATGGCTGACACGGCCGGTGAATTCCGCCAGCCTCTCATTGCTGTCCCGGGCTTCACCGAGGGCATCGGCCAGCGCGCCGTGAAGTGTGGTGACCCGCCGGGCGGCCAGCAGCCGCGTATGCAGGACGAAGGGATCCAACGGTTTGCTGACGTAGTCGTCAGCCCCGGCCTTCATCCCTTCCAGCACGTCTTTTTGGGCGCCGTGCGAGGTCAGCAGCACAACATACGTGTAGGAGCTGGTCTCGGCGGCCCGGATCGCCCGGCACAGGTCAAACCCGTCGAGTCCCGGCATCATCAGGTCACTGACCACCACCTGGGGACGGTGCTCCTGGTAAAGCCGCCACGCAGTGTCGCCGTCCGCTGCCACAATGCACTCATGCCCGGACTTTTCGACGGCGGCCTTCGCCACGAGGCGGGACCCTTCGTCGTCGTCGACCACCAGCACGGTCATGGCAGCCGCGGAGTCGTCCACCCGTCCTGAAATCGTTGCGGTGTCGCCATCGGGGCTGAACAACGATCTCCGCTCACCCCATGCCGAATCATTCGCCATTAGACCCTCCCGCCATAACTATCACGATGCCCACCCACCATCGGTCAGCCGGATTGCCGCCCAAGGAACAGGCTAGCCGGGATCGACCCGGATGCACCCGGGGATCGCCCGCCAGCTTCGGCGGCCCGGCCCCGGGCACTTGCGGCCGTGGAACAAGTAGGTAGACTGGTCTACCTACAACCAACCCGATCAGGACCGGCCCATGACAGCGAAGCACACTGCACCAACAGACCGCGCTCCCCGGCGGCCTGCCCGCGACGCGCTCCTCGAGGCGGCCGCCAGGCGCTTCTATGCCTTCGGCCTGACGGGGACCGGCATCGACACCATCACCGCCGAGGCCGGTGTGGCCAAGAAGAGCCTCTACAACAACTTCGCCTCGAAGGCCGATCTGGTGACCGCCTACCTGTACGCCCGCCACGAGGAGTGGCTGGGGCTGTACCGGGCACGGTTGGAGAAGGCAATGAACCCCAAGGACCGCGTCCTGGCGGTTTTTGATGCCTACGCGGACCACGCCGATCTGGCCTACGAGCACGGTTTCCGCGGCTGCGGCCTGCTCAACGCCGCGGCCGAACTCCCCGCCGGGGATCCCGGACGGGACGTGGTCCGGCGGCACAAGGAGGAAGTGGAGGCGCTGCTGGCCGAGCACTTGGCCGGGCTCCTGCCGGACTCAGCCGGGCAGTCCGAGGCCATGGCCAGGCACCTGGCGTTCCTTCTTGAAGGCTCCATGGTCCGTGCCGGCCTCGAAGGCGACGACAACTGCGTCCGGGAAGCCCGCGCCATCGCGGCCACCCTGATCGGCACACTGTGAAGCCGGGCGGCTTCCAGGGAGCCACGTGGGGTGCGCTGTTTGTGCTCGCCGCGTCCGTCCTGTGGGGCACCACCGGCACGGCGGCCACCTTCGCCCCGGACGTGAGTCCGCTGGCCATCGGAGCGGTGGCCATGGGATTCGGCGGCCTGCTGCAGGCCGCGATAGCCGCCCGCCCGATGCTGGCGTTCGGCGGTTCCCTGCGCCGGCAATGGCGCACGGTGGCCTTGGGGTCGCTGGCCGTAGCCCTGTACCCGCTCGCCTTCTATTCCTCCATGCACCTGGCCGGAGTGGCGGTGGGGACCGTCGTCTCCATCGGGTCGGCACCCCTGGCTTCCGCCGTCGTCGAACGCGTGGTGGACAAACGGCGGTTTACCCGCCGGTGGGCGGTCGGTGCGTTGCTCGGCGTCAGCGGCGCAGTACTGCTGTGCCTCGCGGAAGCAGGCCACCCGGACCAGGCAGCAGGCGCGGAATGGTCGACGCCGGCCGGTATCGTTCTGGGGCTGCTGGCCGGACTGACCTACGCCCTTTACTCGTGGGCCGCCCACCGCCTGATCAACACCGGCGTCCCATCACGGGCGGTGATGGGCGCCGTCTTCGGGATCGGCGGCCTGCTGCTGATGCCCGTCCTGGCGGCCACCGGCGCACCTTTCCTCGCGTCCTGGCAAAACTTTTCGGTGGGCGCATACATGGCGATCGTCCCCATGTTCGCTGGCTACGTCCTGTTCGGCTGGGGCCTGGCCCGCGTCCGCGCCAGCACAGCCACCACCCTGTCGCTCGCGGAAACAGTGGTGGCTGCCGTGCTCGCCGTGATCGTAGTGGGTGAACGCCTGCCCGCCCTCGCCTGGGCCGGAGCTGCGCTGGTCGCCGGCAGCCTGTTTGTCCTGACACTGCCCGCCCGACGGCGGCAGCGGCCAGCTGCCGATGCTCCGGACGTGCCGGGACGTCAGTCGCGCAAGGTCACGTCCGCGGCCGCTGCCGGCAGCGTCTCCGAAGCCCCGGCAGGCTCTTCCGGCGGCTCGGGTTTGTAGACCCAGGCCACCAGCGCCCTCAAACCACGCGCGAGCTGGCAGATAATGCGCTCAAAACCCGGTTTTGAGGGTGTTAGCTGCCAGTTCGCGCGTGCTAGGAGGCTGTGGGGTCTCATGTGTACGTTCGCGCCGATGGACGCGGGCCCCGGGTCTCAGCTTGGCGGGGTGAAGCTGAGGAGTACTTTGCCGGATTCCGCGGAGTTGCGGGCAACGCCGAAGGCTTCGAGGGCGTCTTCCACGGGGTAGTCGTGGGTGATGACGGGGCCGATGTGCAGGGTGCCGTCGGCGAGGGCGGCGATGACGTCGTCGATCTCGTCATTGAACCGGAACGAGCCCTTAAGGTCCAGTTCCCGGGAGATGGCCAGGGAGATCAGGACCGGCTGCGGTCCGGTGGGCAGCAGGCCCACCATGACCACGGTCCCGCCGCGGGCGGCGCCCTGGATGGCGGAGGCGAGTCCGTGGTGGCTGCCGGAGGATTCAATCACGACGTCGGCCTGCACCGCCGCGATCGCCTCCACATCACCGGCCTGCAGGACCGCGTCGGCCCCGACGGCCTGCGCGATCTCCAGCGGTTTGGGGTGCATGTCGACGGCGGTGATCCGGGCCGCGCCGGCCCGCTTTAGGACCGCGACGGTCAGCGCCCCGATGGGTCCGGACCCGATCACCAGTGCGGTCTTCCCGGCCACGTCCCCGGCCCGGGCGACGGCGTGCCAGGCCACGGACGCGGGTTCGATCAAAGCCGCGGTCCGCAGGTCAAGGGTCTCCGGGAGTGCCCGGAGCATCCGTGCCGGCAGGTTCACGTACCGGCTGAACGCGCCGTCCGTGTGCGGGTAGCGGGCCGCGGACCCCAGGTAGGTGCAGCCAGGTGAGAGGTTGGGCCGGTCCGCCGGATAGCGGATGTCCCCGGCGGCGGGGCCGGGGGTGGCCGGGTGCACTGCGACCGGGGTTCCCGCGGCCGGGCCGGTGCCGTCCGCGGCGGCGCGGACCACCACACCGGAAATCTCATGCCCGAGAACGAGCGGGGCCTTCAGGATCGACTCCCCCGCCGCGCCATGCAGCCAGTAATGCAGGTCCGAACCGCAGATCCCGCCATACCGGACCTCGACGACGGCCTGGTCCGGAGCAGGCGCCGCCAGCGGCACCTCGTCGATGCGCAGGTCCCCCTTCGCGTGCGCCACCACCGCCAAACCCGACACCGGGAGTGTTGTGTTCGCGGGCATCAGACCACCACCGTCATTCCGCCGTCGATGAAGATCGTCTGCCCGTTGACGAAGTCCGAGCCGGCCGAGGCCAGCCACACCGCGGGCCCGGCGAGGTCCTGCACCGTGCCCCACCGGTGCGCCGGCGTCCGCCCCAGGATCCAGGAATTGAACTGCTCATCATCGACCAGGTTCTGCGTCATCTCGGTGTGGATGTAGCCCGGCGCGATCCCGTTGATCTGCAACCCCGAGGCCGCCCACTCGGCGGTCATGGCGCGGGTCAGGTTCCGCAGCCCGCCCTTCGCCGCAACATACGGGGCGATCGTCGGGCGGGCCAGATCGGTCTGGACCGAACAGATGTTGATGATCTTCCCCCTGCCCCGGGGGATCATGTGCCGGGCAGCCTCCCGGCCCACCAGGAACGCGCTGGTCAGGTCCGTGGAGATGACGCGCTCCCAATCCTTCACGTCCAGGTCAAGCATCGGCACCCGGTGCTGGATCCCGGCATTGTTCACCAGGATCTCCAGCGGCCCCACGTTTTCTTCCACCCACGCAACACCCCGCGCCGACTCAGCATCGGAGGTGACATCAAAGGCGATGCTGTGCACCCGGCCCGGCGCGTACTCCGCAGCCATCGCCGCCGCCGCGTCCTTGAGCCGCCCGGCATTGATACCGTTCAGCACCACCGTCGCACCGGCGTCGGCCAACGCCCGCGCCAAAGCGTTACCAATCCCCCGACTCGACCCGGTCAGCAGGGCAACCCGCCCCGTCAAATCAAAAAGTGAATTCATAAAAAGAGCAGCTCCTTCGCCGCGGTCTGCGCGGTAATGCGCGGATGGTTCGGTTGTTCGTTTTGGCGCGAACGTACACTTGGGGCCCTTCCGCGAGGGCCCCAAGTGTACGTTCGCGCCGTTGCGAGGGCCCCAAGTGTACGTTCGCGCTGGGTGCTAGAAGGGGCCGTTCTGCACCAGGTTGGCCGGGGCTTTGCCAGCGGCCAGGGCCTCGAGCTGCTTCCGCAGGAGCTTCAGGATCCTGGGCTGGAAGGCCGACGCGTTGCCGCCCACGTGCGGGGTGATCAGGGCGTTCGGGGTGGACCACAGCGGGTGGTCCTGCGGCAGCGGTTCAGGGTCGACGACGTCGAGCGCGCACTGCAGGCGGCCGGACAGGACTTCCTTGGTCAGGGCAGCTGTGTCCACCACGGAGCCGCGGCCCACGTTCACCACCAGTGCGTTGTCCGGCAGGGCGGCGAGGACCTCTTCGCCGATCAAATGGTGGGTGTTCTCATTCAGCGGCAGCACCGAAATGAGGATGTCGTGCGTGGCGGCAAGGGCAGCCAGCTCGGACGAGGCATGCACCTCGCCGTGTTCGTCGGTCCGGGCCGAAGTCCCGACGCGAGTGACGGTGACCTCAAAAGGCTCCAGGCGGCGGGCAATCTCATGCCCGATCCCGCCGACGCCCAGCAGCAGCACGCGCCTGTCCGCCAGGGACTGGCGCCGTTCCGGCCGCCAGAGGCCGTGCTCCGAATCGCGGACTGCCTGGTCGATGCCGCGCAGCTTCGCCAGGATCAGCCCCACGGCCAGTTCCGCAGTGGCGGCAGCGTGGACGCCCGAGGCGCTGGCCACGCCGGCCCCCGGTCCGGCAGCCTCAACCACCCCGTCGTACCCGGTCGACTGGGTCTGGACGTACTTCAGGGCCGGGACCCGGGCGAGCGAGCCCAGCACGGCGGAGGCGTCGATGTACGGGAGGATGACGCCGTCGATCTCACTGAGCGTCCCGCCGTCGGGCTCCGATTTCAGGTCCCACACCACCCCCCGCAGCCCTTCGGGGAGGGGCGAGAGATCGGCGAGGAGCTGCCGGTCGGGGAAGCTGACGGTGCGGACTGTTTGCATCGAAGAACCTAACGATTTCCTGGAGTAAAGGGGGCGGGGCGTGGACGGTCAGCGCCGGTCGAAGGTGAGGCCGCCGGGGACCTGGAAGGTGGGCATCAGTTCCAGCATGCCCACGTTCACGTGCCGGGGTGTTTCGATCGCGTAGTCCATGGCGTTGACGATGTCGTCAGTGGTCAGGGATTCGTAGCCCTCGTAGTAGGTCTTCCACGCCTCCTCCATGGCCTCGGGGGTGCCGCCCATGTTGCGGCCGAAGATTTCCGTTTCGACGCGGCCCGGGCAGATCTCGGTGACGCGGATGCGTTTGCCTACGGTGTCGTTGCGCAGCTGCCGGGAGACCTGGTGCACCGCGGCCTTGGTGGCGTGGTAGACGGTGTGGCCGTAGAAGTTGTAGAGCCCCGCGATGGAGCTGATGTTGATGACGTGGCCGCGGTCCCGTTCCACCATGCCCGGCAGCACCAGCCTGGTCAGCTGGAGCAGGCCGCGCAGGTTGACGTCGATGAGCTCGTCGATGTCGCCCTCGCTGGAGTCCAGGATGTTCCCCGGCCGGGACACGCCGGCGCAGTTCACCAGGACATCCACTTCAAGGTCACCGACGACGGCGGCCAGCGCCGTGGTGTCGGTCAGGTCCACCACGTGCGGGATGGCGCCGGTCTTGTCGGCGAGTTCGGTCAGGCGCGCCTCGTTGCGGGCGAGGGCATGGACGGTGAGTCCGCGCTTGGTGAGGCGTTCGGCGATCGCGGCGCCCATTCCGGTGGACGCGCCGGTGACGACGGCTGTTGAGTAGTCAGAGAAAGGCATGAAGGTCTCCTGTGGGTGCAGCGCAGTTGGTGCCCCGCAATTGGTGCAGTGCACTGCCGGCGGGGGCAGTGCACTGCGGTTCGGTTGGTGGATGCTTAGGCGTCGCGGAGCGGCTGGTGCGCCCGGTCCTTGACGGTGCTGACGGCGGCGAGGGTGCCCAGCGCGGTGATAACGGCGTAGAAGGCGGGCATGTAGATGTTGCCGGTGGAGGAAATCAGCCAGGTCATCAGCAGCGGCGCGGTGCCGCCGAAGAGCGCCGAGGAGACGTTGTAGCCCAGGCCGTAGGCCGAGTACCGGACGCGGGTGGGGAACAGTTCAACGATCAGGATGTGGATCACGGCGGTGTGGCCGGCGAAGACCACTGCCATGATGCAGGCGCCCAGGATGGCCAGGCCCATCTGGCCGGTGGCGATCAGGGCGTAGGCGGGGATGCCCACGATTGCCATGGCGATCGCGGAGCCGGCGATGACCTTCTTGCGTCCCACCCGGTCTGACAGGGCGCCCATGAAGGGGATGGCGATGCAGATGACCACGAGGCTGCAGGCGGTGACGATGAGCGCCTCGCCGATGGTGAAGTTGAGCTGCTTGCCCTTCAGGAACGTGGGCATGTAGGAGAACAGGACGTAGTAGCCGGAGCCGTTCATGAGCGGGATGAACAGGGCCAGGAGCATGGCGCGGCGGTGTTCGGCGGACTTGAAGGCTTCCTTGAGCGGGTTCTTGGACAGGCCGCCCTCTTCCTTCAGCTTCACGAAGTTGGGGGTGTCCGCGATGGCCTTGCGGATGTACCAGCCGATGACGCCCATGGGGATGGCAACCAGGAACGGGATGCGCCATGCGAACGAGCCGAAGCCGCCGCCGTCGATCGCTGCCTGGGTGAGCCACGGTGACATGGAGAACGCGACGAGCGTGCCGGTGAGCAGGGCTGCGAAGGAGGCGATCTGGGCGTAGGAGGTGATGATGCCGCGCTTGCCTTCAGGGGCGTGCTCGGCGAGGAAGGTCATGGCGCCGGCAGCTTCGCCGCCAACGGAGAAGCCCTGCAGCATGCGGAGCAGCACCAGGAGGATCGGGGCGGCGATGCCGATGGCCGAGTAGGCCGGCAGCAGGCCGATGCCCGCCGTGGCAACGCTGATCAGCAGGATGACGAAGACCAGCAGCTTTTGCCGTCCGATGCGGTCCCCCAGGAAGCCGCAGACCACGGCGCCCAGGGGGCGCACGAAGAAGGACACGGCGTAGCCGGCGAAGACGAACAGCAGCGCGTTGTCCGGGTTGCCGGGTGCCAGGAAGACAAGGGCAAGCGTTCCGGCCATAAAGGCGAAGATGCCGTTGTCGTACAGCTCGACGAAGATGCCGACGCAGCCGGCCGTAACAACTTTGCGGGTCTGCTTGGCGCTGAGCCGCTCTTGCGGCTGGGCCGCGTGCGTAGAAGTTGACATGGCTTTCCTTACTAAGGGGGATGGTAACAAGGCTTTGGATCTGATGCGAGTGTTGTTAGGTTCCGGCTGCCGGGGCGAGCTGTTGCCAGCCTGGCTGGCTGCCGATGCCGAGGAGTGCGAAGACGGTGCTGACGGTGGAACGGAGGTTTTCCAGTTCCCGCAGGGCCGCCCGGTATTTCGCTGTGGCGTCCGGGACGGTGGTCCTGCGGAAGGTTATGGTGTGGCCCGGCCGGGCCTGGGCCAGCACGTCCAGTGAGCGGCTGGTGACCACTGCGAGGACGGGGTAGCCGGCTGTGACGCCGCGGCCGCGGTGCAGGACCAGGAGTTCCTCCCGGGACGGCACCTCGATCGCTCCCACCGGGACGCCGCGGGAGAGCACTTCGGCGCCCGACTGGCGTTCCGGGAGGGCCCCGCCGAGGCGCAGGCCGATGTGGTTGCTCCGGGCGCTGACCGTGTATTCGGTGGTGTAGAGCAGGTCGGCGGTGTCGCCGAATTCCTCCACGTCGGGCCCGTCGGTGACCTCGACGACGGCCTGGCTGCTGAACTCGGGCCGGGTCAGTCCCAGCCGGAACAGCGGGAGGTCGAAGTACGGCTGTCGGATGGGTGCGACGGTTCGGGAGGTCTTCAGTTCGGTGCCTTCGGCCAGGCGCAGGCCGAATCCGACGACGGTGTCCGGGGCGCAGCTTCCGAGCAGGACGGGTGCCTCCACCGATCCGTGGACGGCCAGGTAGGCGCGCAGGCCGCCGGTGATCTGGCGCAGCGCGACTGTTTCGCCGGCCCGGACCGATACGGGTTCCCACTGCTGGCATTCGCGGCCGCCCACCGTGAGGTGCAGCGGCGCACCGGTGACGGCGATGAGGATGTCCGTGGTGGCCTTCAGGCGGAAGTCCAGGGCGGTGACCTCCAGCAGCGGGGCGTTGTCGTCGTTGCCGGCGAGGATGTTGGCGGCCCGGGCGGAGAACTGGTCGAGTGCCCCGTTGACGGGCAGTCCGAAGCGGGGTCCGCGGAAGCGGCCGAGGTCGGTGACCACGGAGTTGCCGGGCTGGAGGATGATCAGGGAGCCGCTCATCGTGCCGCCTCCAGTTTCCGGCCTGCGTAGTGCGCGAATTCTTCGGGCTGGATCTGGCGGAACCGCAGCAGGTCGCCGGGAACGTACGGAACCAGCGGTTCGCTGCCGGCGTCCAGGACTGCCAGCGGCGTCTGGCCGATGACGCACCATCCGCCCGGGGCCATCGCCGGGGCGATGACTGCCTGCCGGCCGGCGACCGCCACGGCACCTGCCGGAACGGACAAACGCGGGTCCTTCAGCCGCGGTACCGGGATCGGAAAGTCGGGGCCGTCCATCATGGGCGAACCGGCGGGGGCGCCGAGGCAGCGGATGACGTAGGACTTGGCGGTGTGCAGGGCGATGATTTCCTCGACCGGCAGCTGCTGGTGTTCAGCAACGCGTTCGAGGTCGGGGCCGTACTCGCCGCCATAGACGACGGGGACGCTGAACTCGCGGGGAGCCCGGACGGGTGCGCCGATGAAGTCGAGCTGGCGCATTCCCAGGAGCACAAAGGCGCGGACCTGGCGGGCGGAAGTGACTCCGGGGTCGAATTCCACGAGCAGGGAGTCGTACGTGGGCACGGCGCCGTGGACGCCGTCGGCCCCTGCAGCCTCCAGCCATTCGGCGAGGGCGTGCACGGTGGACCAGTTGGCCTCGCTGTTGGCGGACGTGGCGACGACGCGCAGGGCGGCGTCCCCGGACTCGAAGACTTCCACCGGGGTGGGTGTGGTGGTGGCGGGCATGTCAGGCTGCCTTCACTTTGGCGGCGAGGACCTGCGCGAGCGGGGCGATGGTCACGCCGGCGCGTTCCAGTTCGGCACGGACCTGCCGGGCCAGCTGAACGGCGCCGGGGGTGTCCCCGTGCAGCAGGATGGTGTCGGCGACGATGGGCAGGTCGGTTCCGGCCACGGTTTCGATGAGCCCTTCGCAGACCATCCGGATGGTGCGGTCCACGATGGCTGAGGGATCGTGGATGACGGCGCCGGGGCGGCTGCGGGGCACCAGGGTGCCGTCGGCCTCGTAGGCGCGGTCGGCGATGCCCACGATGCCGACCGGGAGGTGCCGCACTGCTGCGGCGTCGGCCAGTTCGCCGTCCTGGGCCAGGACGATCAGGTCCGGGCTGATGCGGACGGCGGCGTCGGCCACGGCTTCGGCGTAGTCAGCGCGGGTGGCCACCAGGTTGCCGAGGCGTCCGTGGGGTGCAATATGGGCGACGGCGGTGCCGTGGTACGCGGCGAAGGCACTGAGGGCGCCGAACTGGTACAGGATGTCGTTGCGGACTTCATCCGCGGTGAGGTCCATGGCGCGGCGGCCGAAGCCGCGGAGGTCGGGGAAGCTGGGGTGCGCCCCGATGCTGACGCCGCGGCGCACGCATTCGGCGACGGTGGCGTTCATGATGTCCGGATCTCCTGCGTGGAATCCGCAGGCGATGTTGGCGCTGGAAACCACCTCGAGGAGGGCCGCGTCGTCGCCCATCGAGTAGGCGCCAAAGCCTTCTCCGAGATCTGCCACGAGATCAACTGTGGGTCCCATGTGAGCCCTCCTGGGGTGTTGGCTGGACCTTTACGCAGCGGGGCGCAGAGGTCAGCTTCCGGTGATGAAGTGAATGCCGGGAACCTGCCCGGTTGGGGGCCTGCGGTCCGGCGGCCCGGGCTGCCGGGCATCTGCCAAAAAGTCTGGCACCGCGAATTGGCTCACACAAAGACGTAATCCATGTCACGGGATAGGCGCCGGTTATGACGGGTGCTCCGTGGAGTGCTGCCTTCATGCGTGCCACCTCGTTCCCTTCGCCAGGATCTGCCTTGCCGCCGCGGTATTGCGATTGCATTCAAGCTATGGAGTGCATATTTCAGAAATGTAAAAAGAAAGCGCCTATTCCGGTAAACACATCTTTTATGCGAAATTCGTCTGACGTCATCACAAAATTGCATGTCATCCGGGGAGCTAGAATGTACGATTAGTGAAATAGCGTTCTGGGTTCAACCTAGTGTCTGCGATGTGGATCACACAAAGACTTATTGCGTATCCCTCCACCACATCTGCTTATGACCTTTCCGGGTCCGGGACGCCGCAAACGAGAGAAGGCGGCCATGGATACGCGCAAGCTTGCGTACTTCGTCCAGATCGTGGATTCGGGAAGCATCACCAAGGCCGCGGCGACGCTGCATGTGGCCCAGCCGGCCCTGAGCCAGCAGGTGTCGGCCCTGGAAACGGACCTCAAGCAGCGCCTGCTGATCCGCAGCAAGCAGGGCGTTAAGCCCACGGCTGCCGGGCACACCCTCTACCGGCATGCCCAGTCCATCCTGCGGCTCGTGGAACAGGCCCGGCAGGACGTCGCGGCGTCGGGTGCCGCGCCGTCCGGACGGGTTTCCATTGCCATCGCGCCGTACAGCATGGCCTCGAGCCTCACGCCCCGGATCATCGGCGAAGTGGGCCGCCGCTACCCGGACATCGTCCTGCACGTCACGGAAATCTACGGCGGTGTGCTCAGCGAGGCGATCAAGAACGGCCGGCTGGACATGGCGCTCATCTACGAGCCCGGCCCTATCCGCGGCGTGCAGTTCACCACGATGATCGTCGAGGACCTGCACTTTGTGGTCAACGCCAACAGGTTCGACAAGGCCCCGGAGAACGGCGAAATCACACTGACGGACGCCGCCGGCTTTGGACTGTTCCTTCCCGAAAAGATCCACACGCTGCGCCAGGTGGTGGAAGCCGGCTTTGACAGCAAAGGACTCAAACTCAAGCTGGTCGGCGAAGTGGAGTCGGTACCGTCACTGACCCGGCTCCTGCGCGCGGACCTGGGCGCCACCATCATGCCCAAGTCCGCCGCGGACGCACTGTTCCACGAAGAGGACTTCCACGTCCTGCGGATCGTGGATCCCGCACTTCAGTGCAAGATCGCGCTGTGCACCCCGGACCATGACCCGCTCTCCGAGGCGGCATCGGCGGTCCTCCTGGTGCTGAAGGAAATGCTCCAGGAAATGCTCAGCAGGAAATATGCACGGTAGCCCGTCCATAGCATCCGCTTATTAGGCCACGCATCATTGGTCTTAGTAATGGATCGCCCGTTGATTCTAAAATTGAAGCAAGGCCGAAGAAAAGCGGCGGCTACTTTCACAAAGAATTAATTGGGAGCATTCCGTGAAAAAGATCAACACCCTTCGAAGAATTGCCGACGGGAAATTGGGCCTTATGGCCAAAACCGGTTTCCACTGCCCGGCGAACGGCTTTTGGCGTCCTGCAGACCGCTCCAAGGATCCTGTCTTTGTGTTCGAAGGCAGCATCATGCCGGCCACCGGCCGGGGCTCCACAGTCTGGTACCTGGAGGACGCCGTCGTCGGTCCTCCCACCCACGCACTCCCCGTCCGGTAGGGCTCCGCTCCGTAGAAGCCGCAGCACGAATCTCCAGCGCGAACTGGCACGTAATCCCCTCAAATCCACGATTTGAGGGGATTACGTGCCAGTTCGCGCTTAAAGGGGTGTGCGCATGCCAGTGCCGCCTCACGGGACTTCTTCCGCGCGGCGGCACTTTGTCGTTATTGGCGGTTGCTAGGCCTGTTCGACGAGCAGGCCCTTGGCCTTCAGGACCTCGGTGAGGTTGCACAGGTCGATGGTCGTGCCGCCGGCCTTGTACAGGCTGATGAGTTCGCGCTCGGCGTCGTCACGTTCCTGCGAGAGGCGGATGACTTCCTCGATCTCGTCCTTGCGGACCACTACAACGCCGTCAGCGTCGCCGCGGAGGACGTCGCCGGGGTAGATGATTTCGTCGCCGAAGACCACCGGGTGGTTGATGGGGCCGATGGTTTCCTTCACGGTGCCCTTGATGGAGATGCTGCCGGAGAAGACGGGCAGGCCCAGTTCGATGAGGTCCTGGGTGTCGCGGACGCCTGAATCGGTCACGAGTCCGGCCAGCCCCTTGGCCTTCATGGCGTTGCCGAGGACGTCGCCGAAGGTTCCGGCTTCCTCGAACTCCCCTGCCGCGGCGAGGATGACGTCCCCGGCTTCGGCGTAGTGGATGGCCACTTGCAGCATGAGGTTGTCCCTGGGGGCACAGCGGACGGTGACGGCGGGGCCGCAGAAGGACATGGCCCGGTCGATCGGCTTGATCCTGGAGCTGAGGGCGCCCTTGCGGCCCTGTGCCTCATGGATGGTGGCCGAGGAGAACTTCGCCAGGCGGCTGACGGCGTCGGCGTCGGGGCGGTCGATGGTGGTTTTGACGTGGATCATGGTGTTTTCCTTCGGTGGGTGCGGGTCAGCTAAGGGCCTGGACGGCCTTATCGATGGCGGCAATGGATTCTTCGATGATGTCGAGGCTGGTGGCGTAGGAGATACGGAAGTACGGGCCCAGCCCGTAGGCGGAGCCGGGGATCGCGGCCACGGATGCCTGGTCGAGCAGGTAGAGGACAAAGTCCTGGTCATCGCGGATGACGGCACCCTCCGGGGTCGTCTTCCCGATCGCCCCGGCGCAGTTGACGTAGGCGTAGAAGGCGCCTTCCGGCGTCGCGCATGAAAGACCGTCGACGGCGTTGAGCCCGGCAACCGCCTTGTCCCGCCGGCTGCGGTAGATCTCGACGCTGTCCCGCACAAAGCCCTGATCGCCCGTGAGCGCGGCGGCGCTGGCGGCCTGGCTGACGGACGACGGGCACGAGGAGATCTGGGACTGGAGCTTGTTGATCGCGGCGATCAGCGGGGCAGGCCCGGCCGCGTAGCCCAGCCGCCATCCGGTCATGGCGTAGGCCTTGGACACACCGTTGACGGCAAGGATGCGGTCCTTCAGCTCGGGAGCGACTTCCACCAGGCTGGTCAGCCGGCCTTCGCCGAAGTAGATCTGGTCATAGATTTCGTCGGTGAGGACGTAGACGTGCGGGAAGCCGGCGAGGACGTCCGCGAGCGCACGCAGTTCCGCCGGGGAGTAGACGGCGCCGGTGGGGTTGGAGGGTGTGTTCAGGATGACCCACTTGGTGCGGTCATTAAGGGCTCCGGTGAGGGCTTCCGGGGTGAGCTTGAAGCCCACGTCCTCGCCGCAGGGCACAACAACGGGGGTGCCCTCGTTCGCGAGCACCATGTCCGGGTAGGAAACCCAGTAGGGGGCGGGCACAATCACTTCGTCGCCGGCGTCCAGGGAGGCCATGCAGGCCGTGAAGATGACCTGCTTTGCGCCGCCGCCGATGGTGATCTCGGCCGGGGTGTAGTGCAGGCCGGTGCGCAGCTCGATGGTCTGCAGGATGGCATCCTGGAGCGCGGGGGTGCCGGTGACGGAGGTGTACTTGGTCTCCCCCTGGCTGATGGCTTCGACGGCCGCCGCCTTGATGTGCTCCGGGGTGTCGAAGTCCGGCTCGCCGACCGTCAGATCCAGGATGCGGCGGCCTTCGGCCTTCAGCTCCCGGACACGGGCCGCGGCGGCCACACTGGCGGAGGACTTGATGCGGGATACCCGCGTTGCAGGTACAAATTCAGACATGGTCTCTTCCTAGGGGCTCAGGAGAAAGCGGTACTCAGTTCCTTCGACACTAGGGAATTCCGGCGGGTCTGGATAAGACCTAAAGTGCGTGGACGGATAAGCGTCCCTTATGGCTGGCGGGTACGGCCGCGCCGGAATCGCCCTGAATTCGCGCCGGCACCGCCGTCAGCCACACGTTCCGGTTATGGCTCCACGCACTATTGGTATTTCCGCGGCCGGGCCGTTCTGTCTAGCCTTCTACGTAAGCCGGCCCGCTCAGCGGGATCCCAACCGAGGAGTGCATTTGGCCTTTACGACCCATGCCGACGGCGGCGGCTACCGTTACCGGGGCAAGCGGAAGCCTGACACGGCTGCTGTCCAGGCGGACCGGATCCGCGCTCAGCTCCGGGAGGAACGGCAGCGGCTCTCCTTCAACGCCAGCAGCATCCGGTCCCTGTCCGTCCGGCTGAACCAGCAGATCGCCCAGGCGCTCTGCGACGGGATGAAGGTGACCCGCCTCGCCGGCGCCGCGGAACTCTCCCGCTGGGCGGTCCGCACTATCGGCCTGTCGTCCGAGGACCTGTTCCCGTCCGGCCTCCCGGCGGAGCAGCACCTGGCAGCCATCAAAGAACTGAAGCTGGAACTGGCACAGCTGGAACAGTCGAAAGCCGTCCTTGAGGGGCGGCGCGCGAAACTCCTCGCCACCGCCCGCCGGCTCGGGGTCATGGATGACTACGAGCTCGCCGCGCTGAGCGGACTCCAGCGCGAGGCGATCCGGAAGATGACCTGGGGCCTGCAGCCAGCGCCCGTCAGCAAGGCGGGTTAGCCGCCGTCCAGTCAGGTCGCCGCCTCTGCCTCCGCCAGCCTGATCATCCGGAGTTCATCCGCCACCGCGCGGGACGGCCAGTGTTCATGCGCCAGCTCCCTGGCCCGGCCCTGATCTGCACCCGGGAAGGCCTTGCCGAGCAGCTCCGCCGAGTACAGCAGGCCCACCAGCGCCGCGGTCCGGGGATCGGTCGCCACAGAAGGTGACATCCCGCCGTCGGACGTTCCCTGCCCGCCGGCAGTACCGCCGAGCGCGCCCCGGATCTTCTCCAGGAGCGCCGCTTCCGGTGCGTGGTTCTTCTCCGGGTACCGGGTGGTCCTGAACAGGCCGAGGTGCCGTTCGCCCACATGGTCCACGATGCCCAGCGACGCCATGCCCTCATAGACCCGGTGCAGTTCGGCTCGGCTCTCCAGCATCGAGACCCAGCGCTTGGGCGTGTGCGGCCGTGACTTCTCCCGGATGAGTTCCAGCTGGTGCTGGAAGTCCGTCGCGGGGGCGGCGCCGGTGGCCCTCACATGCTTGCCCTGCAGCTCGATTGCGCCGAGCAGATCCAGTTCTGCGAGGATCGCCCCGGCCAAGCCGGCCTTGAGTACGGCCTGCGGCACGTCGGGCTCGCCGTCCTTGTCGTTCGTTGCCAGGAGAAGGAATGCCTGGGGAAGGCTTAGCTCCCCGGCCTCCGGTTTTTCAGCGTTCATACGATCATGGTGGCCCTGTTCTGCGCCCACCACAACGATGATTTACAAGCCGGAAACCAAAAACTCTTTCCGCAATCGATATTGCAGAGTACAGTTATTGCAATCAGCCTTGCAGAGTGAGCCACGTTACAGAAGAGGTCCGGATTGAACACCAACGCAGTCGATCTTGAAGCCAACGCGGCAGGCGCCACCAGCGCCGGGAACCTCACCCACGCCTGGCTCGGCGACGTGCTGCCGGACGTTCCGCTGTCCAAGGCCCAGAGCCGGGTGGTGGATGTGATCGGCCGCAACCCGCAGCTTTCCTCCTACGCCGACATCGCCGAAATCGCCCAGCGCGCCGACGTGAACAACTCCACCGTAGTCCGCGCAGCCCAGCACCTGGGCTACCGCGGCTGGCCGGACCTCCAGCGCGAACTGCGCTCCCGCTACCTGGTGATGATCTCCACCGAGGACACCCTGACCGAGCACGGCGAACACCGCAGCCCCCTGCACGACGCCATCAACCATGACATCGAAAACCTCCGGCTCACCCTGGACTCCAACACGGCCGACGACGCCGAGGCCGCCATCGCTGCCATGGCCGCCGCCAAGTCCATCACCGTCGTCGGGCTTGGCTCGTTTGCCGGCCCCGCCAGCGTGATGGCACACCTCGGCTCCACCATGGGCTACCCCATCTCCCTGGAGAACCGCGGCGGCGTGCACCTCGCCTCCAGCACCAACACCCTCGGGCCCGGGGATGTCCTGGTGGTCATCAACATGTGGCGCTCCATCCGGCAGATCATCGTCACCGCCGAGGCCGCCAAGGAGGCTGGCGCCACGGTCATAGCCATCAGCGACATGCGCCGCGGCCCCCTCGCAGCCGCGGCGGACCACCTCCTGGTGGTGGCCTCGGAAGGGATCTCCTTCTTCCAGTCCGTCACCGCCGCAAGCTCCCTGATCTACGGCCTGCTTGCGGGAATGGAGGCGGCGCACCCCGAACGCAGCCGCATCGCCATCCGCCGCACCCAGCAACTGTGGAAAGACCTCGACATCTACCTCGACTGACCCCCTTTCCCCCGCGCCCAACCCAACGCGGGGTCACTTAGTGCCCAATATTGGGCGTTTATTAGGCCAGAAGTGACCCCGCGTTGGGTCCCAGCCCCACAGACTCCAGGAGCAGTTTTATGAACACCAACACCGACCGCCGCGTCGCCGTCATCGGCCTCGGCGCCATGGGCGGGGCGATGGCCGCCACCCTCCACCGCGCCGGCTGGGACGTCACCGGCTTTGACCCGTTCGACGGCGCCCGGGCCGCGGCCGCCGACGCCGGGATCAAAACCACTGCCAGCCTCGAAGACGTCGCCGGAACCCCCTATGCCGTCCTCTCCCTCCCCGCGGCCAGCATCGTGGAAACCACCGTCCCGCAGCTCCTCGCCGCACCGGGCACCGTCGCGATCATCGACACCACCACCTCCGAGCCCGCCACCAGCAAGCACATGGCAGAACTCGCCGAAGCACAGGGGGCAGCGTTCGTGGACGCGCCGGTCTCCGGCGGCCGCGACGGCGCAGCCACGGGATCGCTCAGCGCGTTCGTTGGCGCAACCGACGCCGCCCTCACAGCTGCCGAGCCTGTCCTGCTCGCCCTCACCGGGGGCAAGTACAGCCACATCGGCGGCCCCGGCAGCGGCAACGTGGTCAAGCTCCTCAACAACGTCCTGGCCGCGGCCAACCTGGTCTCCGTGGGTGAGGCCCTCGGCGTGGCCAAGGCCTACGGCATCGATCCCGCCACGGCCGCGGCCAGCATCAGCGAAGCCTCCGGCGGCAGCAAAGTGTCCGCCAACATGTACCCCAACTGGGTCCTCAGCGGCACCCACGATTCCGGCTTCTCCCTCGGCCTGATGGCACGCGATGCCGCCCTCGCCGTGGAGGTCGCCGCGCAGATCGGCGAAAACCCGGCGCTGCTCGCCGCCGTCGCCGGCCAATGGCAGGATGCCTTGGCCGCCCTCGGACCGCGCGCCGACTTCACCGAAATCGCCCGGACCGTGGCCCCGGCCATCACGCCCGCCGGCGCCCCCGGCACGAGCCCTGCCGCCTAAGCAACCCCTCCCCCAGCCCCCCAGCTCCGAAGGAACACCACATTGAGCATCACCACAGCACCCACCTCCTCCTCGGCAGCCACCGCCCGGACCGTCCTCGACGCAGCCTTCCCTTCAGGCCTCGGCGCATTCGTTGACGGAAAAGTCGTCACCGGCAACGGCGAGGCCATCACCCTCACCGCTGCCGCCACCGGCGAACCCTTTGCCACCTACGCCGACCCCGGCGCCGAGGGCGCCCACGCCATCCTGGAAAGCTCGACGGCGGGTGCGGCAGTCTGGGCCGCGCTGAACGGCTTCGAACGCGCAGCCATCCTCCGCAACGTCAGCCGCGTCGTCGAAGCGCACGGCGAGGAACTCGCCATCCTCGAGTCCGCCACCACGGGCAAGCCCATCCGCGACGCCCGCGTCGAAGCCGCCAAGGTGGCCGAAATGTTCGGCTACTACGCCGGCTGGGCGGACAAGCTGACCGGGCAGACCATTCCCGTTCCCGGCAACTGGCACACCTACACCGAGCGTGTCCCGTGGGGCGTCGTCGTTGCCATCACGCCCTGGAACGCTCCCCTGTTCACGGCCGGCTGGAACTCAGCCGCCCCGCTGGCCGCCGGCAACGCCGTGATCATCAAGCCCAGCGAATTCACCCCGGCCTCCTCGGTCCGGCTCGCCCAGCTGGCCCACGAGGCGGGGCTGCCGGCGGGCGTGTTCAACGTCGCCGCGGGGCTGGGCCAGACCGTCGGTGCCATCCTCACCACCGACCGGCGGGTTGGCAAAGTCAGCTTCATCGGCTCCGTCCCCACCGGGCGCCGGGTGGCGGTCGCGGCAGCACAGGCCGGCATTCCCGCCCTGCTGGAGCTCGGCGGCAAGAGCGCCAACATCGTGTTCGCCGACGCCGACCTGGACCGTGCCGCGGACGGCGCCATCTCGGCGATCTTCTCCGGCGCGGGGCAGTCCTGCGTCGCCGGGTCCCGGCTTCTGGTGGAGCGCAGCGTGCACGCCCGGTTCGTCGAGATGGTCGCCGCGAAGGCCGCCCGGCTGCGCGTGGGCGACCCGCTGAGTGCGGACACCGAGGTGGGCCCCATCATCACGGCCCAGCAGTTCGCCACCGTCAACACCCTCATCGAGGCCGGAATGCACGACGGCGGCCGCCGGGTCACGGGGGCCACGCTTCCGGACGCGCTGGCCGGGTCTGCACTGGCCGGCGGGCACTGGGTCATGCCCACCCTGCTGGACGGCGTCACGCCGTCGAACCGCCTCGAAACCACGGAGGTCTTCGGGCCGGTGGTGGGCGCGGACGCGTTCGACACCGAGGCCGAGGCCATCGCCCGGGCCAACAACACCAGCTTCGGCCTGGCCGGTGCAGTGTGGACCTCGGACGTTTCGCGTGCCCACCACATTGCCCGCGAGGTGAAGGCCGGCACGTTCTGGATCAACTCCTACAAGACCATCCATGTGGCCGTCCCGTTCGGCGGCTTCGGGGATTCGGGCCACGGCCGCTCCTCCGGCCCCGGCGTCCTGGACGAGTACACCCAGACGAAGGCCATCTGGGTGCCCACCCGCGCGGCAGGTTCCCCCTTCCCGTCGCTGTCCTACTAGCGTCCTCCCCATGCGCCCCACCGGAACAGGCAGGTACTTATGGAACTGACAGACACCACCCCCGCAAACGCGGCCCTGCGCACGGCCCTGGCAGACGGCGTCGAAACCTGGAAGCCCCGCGTCCAGGCCCTGGCCCGCGAAATCCACGCCCACAAGGAAATCTCCTTCGAGGAGGTCCGCTCCGCCGAGGCGATCGCAGCCCTGCTGGAAACAGGCGGCTTTGCGGTGGAACGCGGCACGGGCGGCCTGCCCACCGCGTTCACCGCGAGCGCCGGCAGCGGCGAACTGACCGTGGCGCTGTGCGTGGAATACGACGCGCTGCCGGACATCGGCCACGCCTGCGGGCACAACCTGATCGCCGGGGCCTCCGTGGCCGCGGCCCTCGCCCTCCAGCCCTTCGTGGACGAACTCGGCATCACGCTGAAGGCCATCGGAACGCCCGCGGAGGAACACGGCGGCGGCAAGGTGCTCATGCTGGAACAGGGGGCGTTCGACGGCGTCGGGCTGGCTTTGATGGTCCACCCCGTCCAGGACGGCCTGACGTACAACCCGGCAGGCACCAGCGCCCAGGCAGTGGGCCGGTACAAGGCGACGTTCACCGGGAAGGCCGCGCACGCTGCGGCGGCCCCGCACCTGGCCGTGAACGCCGCGGACGCAGCCGTGCTGAGCCAGGTGGCTGTTGGCCTGCTCCGCCAGCAGATCCCCGGCGACCACCGCGTGGCCCTGTTCGTTGCCGAGGCCGGCCACGTCACCAACATCATTCCGGACCGGGCGGTGGTCCAGTTTGAGTGCCGGGCCTTCACCCTTCCGGAGTACGAGGCACTGCTCGAACGGGTCCGCCGCTGCTTCGAAGGGGCCGCCCTGGCCACCGGAACCACACTAGAGATCGAGGCCACGGAGCCGCTCTACGAGCCGCTGCTCCAGGACGACGCGCTGGCGGCGCACTGGACAGAGGCGATGGACGCGTTCGGCAAGGACACCTCCCCCTCGGCCGGCCTGTCCGGCGGTTCCACCGACATGGGCAACATTTCCCAGGTCATCCCGTCCCTGCATCCGTGGCTCAGCATTCCCGGGGCCAACGTTGCCATCCATTCGCACGCGTTCGCCGCGCTGGCGGACACTCCCGAGGCGTATGGCGTGATGTTCGAGGCAGCCACCGCGCTGGCCTGGACCGTCGCCGCCGCTGCCTCAACCCCCACCGAACGGGAACGCTTCACCCAAGCGGCATACCGCCGTCGTACGCTCACCCAGGAAGGCACATCATGAGTACCAGCACCACAACTCCGCGGATCGACAAAGCTGGTGCCCGGCTGACGCTTCCGGTCGCCGCGCTGGCGTTTGTCATTGCGCTGGCCGTGCAGTTCATCGGCCAGGCCAAGATCGACATCGGAATCGGCGCAATCGTCATCTTCCCCATGGTCTGGGGCCTGATCCTGGGCCTTCTGGTCTCCATCCAGAAGTTCAAGCCGCTGGGCCTGGACCTGCAGCGGGTCGCCGCTGCCCTGGTGGGCGTGGCCGTGCTGCTGCTCGTGGCCCGGCTGGCGTTCAACATCGGCCCCAGTCTCCCCAGCCTGCTCCGCGCCGGCCCGGCCCTGCTGCTGCAGGAAGTGGGGCACCTGCTGGGCACCATAGCGCTGGCCCTCCCCCTGGCCGTGCTGCTCCGGATGGGCAAGGCCACGGTGGGTGCCACGTTCTCCCTGGACCGTGAGCCGTCCTTCGCCATGGTCTCCGAAAAGTACGGCCCCGATTCGGACCAGTACCGGGGCGTGCTGGCAATGTACGTCTTCGGCACGCTGTTCGGCGCCGTGTTCATCACGCTGCTCACCTCACTGGTGGCCAACTGGAAGATCTTCGATCCGCTGGCCCTGGCGATGGGCGCCGGCGTGGGATCCGGCTCCATGATGGCGGCGTCCTCTGCCAGCATCATCGCGGCCTACCCAGGGGACCAGGAAGCCATCCTCGGCATGGCGGCGGTGTCCAACCTGATCACCACCATCCTTGGTGTGTACGTGGGCATCTACATCGCGCTGCCGCTGGCTGACCGCTTCTACAAGGTCCTCACCCGCAAGCAGACCCGCGAGGCCGCTGCGGTTGCCGCCGGCGGCGGTGCCGTGCGCAGCCAGGCCGACATTGACCGGGACGATGCCCAGGCTGAGGAAAACCGCCTGTTCCGCGAGAAGGTGGCCGAATCCTCGGCAGCCATCAAGCTCCCACTCTGGCTGTCCCTGTCAGTCCTCACGGTCCTCGGCATCGGCACGGCGTCGGTGGCGGCCAAGGGGCTCAGCCTCTCGATCGTGCTCGGGTACGGGATCATGTTGGCCCTGGTCCTGGTCAGCATCGCGCTGGCGAAGGTCACCAAAAAGATCTCGGCGATTGTCTACATCACCACCATCGGCGCGTACATCTCCAGCCCCTGGTTCTTCGCCGCCGAATCGCTGACAACCATCATTAAGACGGTCGACTTCCTGTCCATCGCCACGGTGATGCTGACGCTGGCAGGCCTCTCGCTGGGTAAGGACATCCCGCTGCTGAAGAACATCGGCTGGAAGATCATCCCCGTGGGCCTGGTGGCCATCACCGCGTCCTTCCTGCTCTCCACCGTCATCGCGGAGTTCGCCCTGGGGCTCTGGCACTAACGGCCAACGCGGGGTCACTTTTCGCCCAATAAAGGGCACTCTATGGGCATTAAGTGACCCCGCGTTGGGTGGGCGCCCCCCGGACGGTCAGACGTGCTGGTCGACGAGCACCGGGTTGCCGTCCGGGTCCACCACGATGAAGCTCGCCGGACCGGTGGTTGATTCGTCTGCCTCGGCAACGAACTCCGTGCCCGTGGCTTTCAGTTCCCGCTGGAGTTCGCGCACATCGGTGAAGGAATCCACCGCCTCCGCGTTCTGGTTCCAGCCCGGGTTGAACGTGAGCATGTTCTTCTCGAACATCCCCTGGAAGAGGCCGATCACTGTCTCGCCGTTCTTGAGGATCAGCCAGTTCTGCGTGATGTCGCCGCCGAAACTGCTGAAGCCAAGTTTCTCGTAGAAGGCGGCAGAAGCCGCGATGTCCTTGACCGTGAGGCTGATCGAAAAAGCGCCGAGCTGCATGGGTTACTCCACTCTTAGGGGCCGGATGTTCCGATGGTACGCGGGCTAATCCGTCACTCGACCATAAACACATCCAGCTTCACTTCGTCAGGCAGCCGGATGCCGGAGGCGATGAAGATGCGCGTGCTGAGCCAGGACCACTTGCCCGCGGCGGTGAACCGCGGCGTGGAGCGGAAGTAGATCCGTTCGGGGTCCACGGGTATCCCGGCCACCAGCGCCGCTATGTCTTCGGCTGAGCCGGTGCGGAGGGCGGTGTTGCTCACGAAGATCCGGTCGCCGTCGTCCGTTTCCAGCACGTATTTAGCGTCCATCTCGGTGGCGGTAGGTGTGCGGAGCAGCTGGAAATCCGCTCCAGCGGGGAGCACCAGGCCGGACAGCTCCGGGCCCCTGACGGTTCCGCCGAGGATAGGAATGACGCGGCGGATTCCGTCCGACGTTTCGCCAATTTCCATGGCGGGACCAACCTGGACGGAGATCGAGGCCAGGTAGGTGCAGCGGGGCGGTGTCGGCTGGTTCATTCGCGTCCTTGCGTGGGAGTCAGAAGACATTCCGGTTTCCTACCAAAGGTAGCCGTTGCCCGCATCCGCCGGGCAGCATGTCCCTGCGGAGGGGCGAGTGGATTCGGATGCGGCCAGCGTCTAGCGTGAGTTCCATGTCAGAGTCCGATGCATCAGCGAAGTCCGGCGGCAACCCGCTGCTTGTCCTGGGAAAGATCACGTCCATCCTTGACGCGTTTTCCCTCTCCAGGCCGGTTCTTTCCCTGAGCGACATCCGTGAGCACACGGGCATGCCCACGTCCACGGTGCAGCGGCTGGTCACCAACCTGACCTCGCAGGGATTCCTGGACCGCGAGGAGGATGCCTACCGCATCGGCATGCGCCTGGCCTACTGGGCGGCCCCAGCGACCCGCGGCATGGAAGTGGTGGACATCCTGGGTCCGCTGCTCAAAACGTTGCGCGACACCACCGGCGAGACAGCGTGCTTCTTCAAGGCTGAGCAGCACTTCCGCGTCTGCGTGGCCATGGCCGAAACGCGCCACGCGCTACGCCGCGAAATGCACCTGGGCAAGGTCGCCCCGCTGTACGCGGGCTCGGCGGGCCGGGTCCTGCTGGCGTGGGATCCGGAGCTGATGGACGCCGTCCTGCGCGATCCTCTGACCCCGATCACGGAATCCACCATCACCACGTCCGAGGACCTGGCCGTGGCCGTCAAACAGACCCGGAGCGACGGGTTTGCCATCACCGTCGGCGAGCGCGAAGACGGCGCATCCGGCCTTTCCGCCCCGGTCTTCGACTCAGCAGCCGGCCTGGTGGGCGCCGTGACCATCAGCGGGCCCACCCTCCGGATGCCGCTGGAGACCTGCGAATCGTGGGTGGAGCCCCTGCTCACCACGGCGGAACACATGACCCGGCTGATCGGCGGCCGCTTTCCGGGCGAGTCCTAGGACCCGCCCGGAAGTGAGAGGGCTATAGCGCGGCGATGGCCTTTCCGGCCGCCCGCATGGCCGCAGCATCGGTAGCGATGAGGATCTCGGCGAAGTTTTCCGCGTAGCTCCCCAGGTCCTCCGCGACGGAGCCCACCACGGCAATGACCGGGATCTGTCGGCCGGTATTCCGCACCCGTTGCAGGATTGCGGAGATGATCTTGCCCTCGCCGGTTTGTGAGTCCAGGCGCCCCTCGCCCACCACGACGGCGTCGGCAGACGTCAGGAGCGCATCGAACCCGGCCGCGTCCAGGACAGCGTCCGCACCGGACACCAGGTCCGCCCCGAAATGCGCCCACAGCCCGCCGGACAGGCCGCCCGCCGCACCGGTACGCGGCACCCCGGATGGGTCGCGAGGGTACGAACCGGCCAGGTGTTCGAGGCGTTCTTCCAGCAGTTTGACCGTGGCAGGATCGGCACCCTTTTGCGGCCCGAAGACGCGTGGCGCGTCCAGGAAGCTGGTGGTCACGTCGGACAGGACGGTGATCCGGGCACCGCCAAGCCCGCCGTTTTCGGTGATGGCGCGGACGGCCCCGGCCCCGCCGTCGGTCGTGGCGGAACCGCCTGCCGCCACCAGGATGTGCGTCGCCCCGGCGTTGACCGCCGCGGCCACCATCATGCCCGTCCCATACGTGCTCGCTGCCATGGCGTCCGCCGGACTGTTGCGCGCGGCGGTGAGGCCGCTCGCCTGGGCAACCTCGACGACGGCGGTACCGTCCGCGGCGAGCCCGATGGTCGCCTGCAGCGGCTCACCCCAGGAATTGACGACGTCGACAATCACCGGCGAGGCCCGAAGGCTGCGGCACAGTGCGTCGAAAGTCCCCTCCCCGCCGTCGGCGACGGGCAGTTGCTTAGCCGGGCGGCCGCCGTCGTTCACTCCAGCAGCGATGGCAGCCGCGACCTCGGCCGCCGAGTATGTGCCTTTGAAACTGTCCGGTGCAACCAGGATGGTCATGATGCGGCCACAGCGTTGACGGGGTGCGGTGGCGTCAGTCCTTTGGCCATGGCCACAGCGTTCAACGCGCTTAGCCGTGCCATTTCGCTGCGGACCCGGACGGTGGCGCTCCCGACATGCGGCAGCAGCACCGTGTTGGGCAGCTCGGCGAGCCCGGCTGCCAGCCGCGGCTCGTCCTCGAACACGTCCAGTCCGGCACCGGCAATGACCCCGTTCCGGAGAGCCTCCACCAAGGCTGCCTCGTCCACCACCGGACCGCGGGCCGTGTTGACCAGGATGGCATCCGGCTTCATCCGCGCCAGCACCCCTGCGTCCACAAGGTGCCGCGTCTGGTCGTTCAGCGGGACATGCAGGGACAGGAAGTCGCTGCGTTCCACCAGCTCAGTCCAGGGCACCTGCCGGACCTTGCCGGCGAACTCGCCGAGTTCCTCCTCGCTGACTGGACGGTCATCTGGCGGCCGCGGCGCGAAAACCACCTCCATTCCGAAACCCAGCGCACGCCGGGCGGTGGCGCGCGCGATCCGGCCGAACCCGGCCAGGCCAAGCACCGCGCCGGAGACGTCCCGGCCCAGCATGAACTCCGGTTCCCAGCCAAGGAATTTGCCGTCGCGCACCAGCCGGTCCGCTTCGACCACGCGGCGGGCGGTGCCGAGCATGAGCAGCATGGCGATGTCCGCCGTCGCATCCGTCAGGACCCCGGGCGTATTGCCGACGAGGATGCCGTGCCGCGTGGCGGCGTCGACGTCGATGTTGTTGTAGCCCACGGCGTAGTTGGACACGCCCTTCACCCGGGCGTCCGCAAGCAGCGGCGCGTCGACGACATCTCGCAGCTGGGTGAGCACGACGTCGTACTCCCCCGAGGCGCACAGCCGCGCCAAGGTGCCGTAGTCAGGCGGTTCGGGAAGGACGGTGACCCGGCCGGCGTCGGACAGCAGTTGAAGTCCCGGCTCCGGGATGGCGGTGGTGACCAGGAAATGGTTCCCCATGCTCAGTTTGCTCCAGCTACCGCTGAAGCCGGCGCAGGAATGACCCAGTCGAAGGCCTCTGCTTTGGACCGGGCGCCCTGGGCAGCTTTGGAACGGTTGGGTTCGCCCAGTTCGGCCAGCAGCTTCTCGGACAGGACCACGAGGCCCGCGAAGGTGTCCGTTGTGAGCCACTCCGGGCGGGTGGCGAAAAGGATGTCTTCGCTGGAGGTGTTGCCGCTGGCGCCCGGGGCGAACGGGCAGCCGCCGAGGCCGCCGAGGGCGCCGTCCACCATGGCTGCGCCGGCCTGGATCGCGGCGAGGGTGTTGGCCACGCCCAGGCCCCACGTGTCGTGGCCGTGGTAAACGATGCGCCGTGCCGGGGATTCGTCCCGGACCCGGGTGATCAGCCCGGCGACCTGGGCCGGGATGGCCTGGCCCAGGGTGTCGCAGATGACGATGTCCGTGGTGCCCTCGGCGCGGGGGTCGTTGGCGATGGCCAGGATGCGCTCCTCCGGAACGTAGCCTTCGAACGGGCAGGTGAAGGACGTCGCGATGCACAGCTGGATCTGCCCGTTGACTGCGCGGGCGTACTCCACCGCCTCGGGCAGGGCTGCCAGGCTTTCGTCAGTGGTGCGGCCGATGTTCGCCTTGTTGTGGGAGTCCGAGGCCGACAGGCAGTACTGGAAGTTCCGCGCCCCGGCAGCGGAGGCCTTGGCCACGTGGCCGGGGGTGGCTACCCAGATCCAGCACTTTTCCAGCTCCTCCGGGGTGAGGGCCTGGACCACTTCCAGCGTGTTGGCCATGGTGGGGACGAGGTCCGCGCGGGCCATGGAGCCCAGTTCGATGGACGGAACGCCCAGGCGCAGCAGCTCCCGGACGGTTTCGACTTTCCGTTCGGTGGAGAGCAGTTTTCCGGTGAGCTGGAGCCCGTCACGTAGGGTCACGTCCCGGAGGATGGTGTTGCCCAGCGTTGCGGCAAGGCTGTTGTGGGAGTCGTTCATGGCTGCAGGGCCTCCTCGCGGCCGGAGGCCGCCGTGATCTCTGCGGGGTCCATGTTGAGGAGCCCGCCGAGGATTTCGTTGGTGTTTTCGCCCAGGTCCGGTCCGAGGTTCCGGATCGGAAGTGACTGGTCCCCGATCACGGGGACGATGCCGGGGAAGCCCACACCGGGCAGGATCTCGTCCCCGGTGGAGACGTCGAACTTCTGGATCATGTTCCGTGCGGCGTACTGGGTGTCGGTGCTGATGTCGGCCGCGGTGTAGATGGGGCCGGCCGGAACGCCGGCGGCGTCGAGGGCTGCGAGGGTGTCGGCGGCGTCCAGCTCCGCCGTCCAGGCGCCGATGGCCTGGTCCAGTTCTTCGCGCTTCGCCCAGCGGCCGGCGTTGGTCTGCAGCGACGGGTCAGCGGCGAGGTCGGGGCGGCCGATGGTGTCCATGTACCGCTGGTAGATCGAGTCGCCGTTGCCGGCCACCACGATGCTGGCGCCGTCCTTGCAGATGTAGGCGTTGGACGGGGCGATCCCTTCCATCCGGCCGCCCACCCGCTGCCGGTCCACGCCGTAGGCCTGGTAGTCAGGGATGAGGGATTCCATCATGGAGAACATCGCCTCGTGCAGCGCGACGTCGATGATCCGTTCGGTGAGCGGCACAGCGCCGGCCGCGTCCCGCCGTCGTGCTTCCCGCTGGTACAGGCTCATCATGGAACCGAAGGCGGCGTAGAGGCCGGCGATCGAGTCGCCGATGGAGACGCCCACCCGGACCGGCGGCCGGTCCGGGTCCCCCACGAGGTTCCGGAACCCGCCGTAGGCTTCGGCGACGGCGGCGAAACCGGGCCGTTCGGACAGCGGACCCGTCTGCCCGAAGGCGGAGATGCGGGTGATGATGAGGTCCGGGTTGGCTTCGTTGAGCACCTCGGGGCCGAGGCCCCACCGTTCCAGCGTTCCCGGCCGGAAGTTTTCCAGCAGGATGTCCGATTTGGCAACGAGCGCCAGCACGGCCTTCTTGCCGGCTTCGGTCCGGAGGTCCAGCACCACCGACTTCTTGTTGCGGTTGATGGTCCGGTACAGCATGGAGGTATCGCCCTTGTGCAGGCGCCAGTTGCGCAGTTCGTCACCGGTTCCGGGCCGTTCCACCTTGATCACTTCGGCACCGAAGTCGGCGAGCAGCCTGCCTGCGGTGGGAGCTGCGATGTAGTTCCCGAGCTCCAGGACGCGTACTCCCTCCAGGGGCGCGATGGGGGTCTGTTTCATGTCGTTCTTCCTCTTTCGTTGGCGTGTGCCTGGACGGACGGAGCGGATCCGGTCAGAACAGCAGGCTCATGGGCATGATCAGCAGGATCGCGACGACGGAGGCCACCGAGACCCCGACTGTCACCGATTTCAGGGCGCCCCTCACACTCTGCCCCAGCAGCGACGGCAGGAGCCAGAAAGTGTTGCTGGTGACGTGGACCATAAAGAGCGATCCGGCGCCGGCGGCAAGGGCAAGGAGTACCGGATCCAGTCCGATGGCCGGGGCGATGGGAGCGAGCAGTCCGGCCGCGGTGATGGCGGACAGCGTGACGGAGCCGACGGCGATATGCAGGACAGCGGCGATGGCCCAGACCACCAGGAGCGGGGCGACGGTGCTCGCGGAGAAGAAACCGCCCAGGATGTCACCGAGGCCGGCCGCGGCGACGGTGGCGGCGAGGGATCCGCCGACTCCGGTGAGGATCAGGATCTGTCCGCTTTCCTTGAAGCCCACGGTGATGGCCTGTTCAACACGGTCCTGGCCGATGGCGGCGCGGGTCACGAGGCAGGTGCCGATCAGGCCGATGAGCAGGGCAATGACGGGCTCGCCGAGAAGCTGGAGCCAGGGCATGTCGATGTTCAGTATCTGCAGGATCGCGCCGGCGCCGATGAGGAGCAGCGAGGCCAGGAGCGGGGCGAAGAGCAGGATCAGGGGTGCCTGTTTCCGTTCGCGTTCGGCCACGGTAACGGTTCCGGGGCCCGGCTGGGCGCCGGATGCGCCGACACCCGGTCCGCTGCCGCCGGACTGGCCGGCCGGGGACTGGCGCGTGCCGCCGTCGTACTCTTCCTCGCCTTCGCGGTCCTCCTCCTCGACGAAGGTGTGGTCCTCGTCCTTGGCCTCGTTCCAGAAGCCGCGGCGGAAGAGGAAGGTCATGATGGCGATGGAAATGACGATGGTGGGGATGACCAGGAGGAGCCCGAACAGGAGCATTTTGCCCAGCGGGACGTTCAGGAGGCCGGCCAGGGCGAGGGACGCGACGCCGGGAACCGTGAAAACGATGCCGCATTCGAGGGCGATGGCCATGGCGGTGGCCATCCGGGCGGTGCCCAGCTTGCCGATCTTCGGTGCCAGCTTGCGGGCCAGCGGAGCAGAGATGACCAGCAGCACGTCCAGGAAGATGGACTGCAGCACCGTTCCGATGGCCAGGCCCATGGTGTAGGGCAGCCGCTTGGGGCCGAACGTGCTCAGGAGGTGCTCCACGAGGCGGCGGATGGCGCCGCTCTGGTTGAGGATGGAGCCCATCAGCACGCCGAAGGCGATCAGCAGGCCCACCTCGACCATGATCTCGCCGAACCCGGACGTGATGGTTTTGACGGTCTTTTCGACGCCCAGGCCGACAGCGAGGCCGAGGTACACGGAACCGATGACCAGGGCGATGACGGGATTGACTCTGAAACGGACAATGAGGACGACGGCGGCGAGGACCGCCACGGCCGTGTTGATCAGGACAGCTATGTCTGACATGAGGGGGAATCCGATCGTTGGGCCTTCCACATTGAAGGCTTGGGAACAGATGTGCACCGTGAGGGAGGCCACATCACTAAACCCATATTATGGGTTTCAGCTCACAATGCAAGACTTTTCGGAATTATGATCACTCAGGCGGACCTCATAGGTGCCGTCCGTCGGCGCCTTTCGGGGCAGCACAAAACGGGCGACGGCGGGAGGTCCCGCCGTCGCCCGCTTCAGTTTTTCGCGGCCGCGATCAGTCCGATCAGGACTTTTTGGGCGTCTTTGCGGTCTTTGCAGTGCCGCCGGAGCTCTTTGCGGCGCTGGTGGACGTGGTGTCCTTCGGATTGGCCGCGTCCTTGAGCTCCACCTCTGCGGTGGCTTGGATCAGTGCCAACAGGTCGGGGTCGAGTCCCGGCGCGAATTCCTCGCGCCGCTCCGGCGAGATGGTCATCGGGAATCCGTCGGGTGAGACTTCAGTGCTGAGCTCGGTGCCGTCGTTGGAGGGCGATGCCCCGCGGTAGAGCTTTCCGGCTTCGCTAAGGTTGTCGGCGCTGAACGTGAACTGGACGCTCTGCAGCCCTGTATCCAGCAGCTTCTTGACCTCCGGGAACTGCTCGGCGTTGGTCTTCGGAATGGGCAGCACCTTGCCCCAGTTCACGCCCAGGCTTTCCAGTGCCTTGGCGAAAGCGTTCTCATGCGCCTGGTCGCGGACGATGAGGTAGGCGATGGTGGACCGCGCGGTTTTGTTCTCCGTCATTTCATAGATGCGGCATTTCTGCAGCCGGCCAGTGGATTCCAGCATCAGGTTGTAGAGCAGGTCCAGGACCAGGTTTCCGCTGTTGTAGACATAGGATCCGCTCCACGGATTGCCGGCCGCATCCACGGGCAGCGCGCCCTGGGCCCCCACCAGGTAGTGGTGGATATTGCTGGTGTCCAGAGCGATCTTCAGCGGCGTGGCGCCCTTGGCGCCGGGCTGGTCCACGGGGTCGGCCTTTTTGCCCTGGTACCGCGGGGAGCCATCCAGGAGCTGGGAGATGGTGGTGCCGATGAGCTCAACATGGCTGATCTCCTCGGTGCCGACTCCCTGAAGCAGGTCCTTATAGGGCTTGGCGGCGGCATCACCGCGGAAGTTCATGCTTTGGAACAGGTACTGCATCATGGTGCGCATCTCACCGAACTGCCCGCCCAGGCCCTCCTGCAGCGCGTTCGCCGCTGCGGGATCCGGCTCATCGGCGGCGATTTCGTTGATCAAAAGCTGTGTATGCAGGTACATGGTGTTTCCTTACTTTTTGATCTGATAACTGGAATGAACTGCTGGTGAAAGCGCCGGATGCCGGCTGCGGCTCCTGATGGAAACGGGCAGAGCGTACGACGGCGGCGCCCGGTCCGGGAGGTCCGGCGGCGGACCTGCCCGCCCGCGGTTCGCTGTGGCGGCCTGGAGCGTCGCCCGGCCGGCGCCCGTGAGCCCAACGACGGGCCGACGCCCGCCCCGCGGATGCCGGTTCCTGCTGACGAGTCCCGCAGCTCTCAGCCTCACCAGAATTTTTCCGAGGGTCTGGCTTCTGGCATGGACGGCGATGGCCAGCTGTTCCTCGTTCAGGGCGCCGGCAGCGAGGCCTTCAAGGGCTATGACAGCCGCACGCGTGAGCCCCAGCGGCACAAGGGGGTCATCCTGACGCCGCTGGACCAGACTCGCGGCCAGCGACAGGAGGCGGCAGCCACCCGGTAGATCACGCCCTCGTTCGGCGGTCATCGCAAGCAGTCCCTTCCTTGGGAGCGTCTCGGTGTGGGACCTACCATAAGCATGCTTAGCATCCACTTGGCAAGCATGCTTAGCATTTTTATGCCCAGCGAATGCTCCCGCCACCCAAAGGCGCGGACCCGCAGGGCGCAGCGCCTTGCGTGCGCAATAGCAAGTGTGCTTAGTATCTATTTAGTAATCATGCTTACTATTGCGAAGCCAGCAGTGCTGGCGGCTCTTGCCAGCGAACCCTTCACGAAAGAGAGCGACCATGACTGAAAACCAATGGCCCCAGACCGCGTCGCCAGTAACCCTGGACCAGTACGGAAACCCGGCTCCGGCCCCGGTGTCGCCCGTGGGAACCGGGGCTGGTACCGCCTCCAAATCCGAGGCAGCCAAGGACGAGGCCACCCACGTAGCCAGCCAGGCCGCGGGTGCAGCGAAGGACGTGGCCCAGACGGCAAAGACGGAAGCCGGCAACGTCGCATCCGAGGTGAAATCAAATGCCCGTGACCTCCTGCACCAGGCCAAGTCGGACCTCACCAGCCAGGCAGGCACTCAGCAACAGAAGGTCGCTGAGGGCATCCGCTCGATCTCTTCGGAGCTGCGGACCATGGCTGACGCCTCAGACCAGCCCGGTGTGGCCTCGGATCTGGTCCGGCAGGCTGCCGAGCGCTCGCAGACGGTTGCAACGTGGCTCGACGGCCGTGATCCCGGTTCGCTGCTCACGGAGGTCAAGAGCTTCGCCCGGCAGCGCCCAGGCACCTTCCTTCTCCTGGCCGCGGGTGCGGGAGTCCTTGCCGGAAGGCTCACCCGGGGGCTTGCCGCCGGGGCACCTGAGGCCCGGGGCGGCCGAGCCGGCCAGGCTTACACTCCCGCGCCGAGGACTGCCGCGGTGCCGCAGACCCCGATTCGCCAGGAAACAGTTTTCGCTGCCGGCGACGACCGTGGCCTCTTTGACGAGCCCCGCGTCTCGGGAGGACCGGTGTCCACCCAGACGCTGCCCGCTGGCACCGCCGCGGACACCCCGCTGCGGGAAGAGGATGATCCGTTCCGCAGCACCACGGCACGGGACACGGAAGGCCGTCACCTGTGAGCAGCCATATTCCCGAACCACCTGCTTCGGCGGCGCATGTGAAGGCGGATAACACCTCTTTGGGTGATCTGTTCGGTGAGGTGACCCGTGACCTGTCCACGCTGATGCGCCAGGAGGTCGAACTCGCCAAGGCCGAACTGAAACAGTCAGCCACGAAGGCCGGCAAAGGCGGCGGCATGCTTGCCGGCGCCGGCGTCGCAGGGCACTTCGTGCTCCTCTTCCTCTCCATCGCGCTCTGGTACGCCCTGGGCGCGCTGATGGGACTGGGCTGGTCCGCCGTCGTCGTCGCCCTGATCTGGGGCATCGTCGCCGCCGTTCTGGCCTCCATCGGCCGGAGCGAACTCAAGCAGGTCAAAGGCCTGCCCCAGACAGGCGAAACCCTCTCAGAAATCCCCCCAACCCTGAAACCCGGTGAGGTAAAACGATGAGCGAGAACCCGGACGCAATCCGTTCAGACATAGAAGCAACCCGAGCCCGGCTCGGCACCAACGTCGACGCCGTGGCCGACAAAGTCACCCCGTCCAACATCGTCCACCGCCAGACCGACAAGGTCAGGGACGCCGTCTTCGGCGTGAAGGAGAAAGTCATGGGAGCAGCCGACCACGCCAACGCCAACATCCACACCGGCACCGGACACACCGGCAACGCCATGGGCCACGCCGGTGACGCCGTCGGCTCCACCCTCGGCGACGCCGGCCACGCGATCGGCGAAGCCCCGGCCCAGGTCAAGGCCAAAACCCAGGGCAACCCCCTGGCCGCAGGCCTCATCGCCTTCGGCGCAGGCATGCTCCTCTCCTCCCTCATCCCGGCGAGCGAGAAGGAACGCGAAGCGGCCGACGCCCTCAAAAACGCGGCCGAACCGCTGACCACCGAGCTGACCGAAGCCGCCAAAGACATGGCACAGGGCCTGAAGGAACCAGCCCAGGAAGCCATGGAAAACGTCAAAGCCACCGCCACCGACGCCGCCGAACACGTCAAAACCGAAGGCCAATACGCCGCCGCAGACGTACGAGACAGAGCCACAGACGCCAAGGACCACGTCCAAAACACCTGAGGCAACGTAACCGCGCGGGCCGTCCTTCAATGGAAGGGCGGCCCCGTGGCCTTCCCCCCAACTAACGAACGGAACCACCGCCATGAAGAAGCTCCTGCTCGCATTCCTGCCCACCATCATCAGCCGCATCGTGCGAGCCCTCCGGGCCAAGCAGAACCCCACGGCAAATCCCCGCAGCCGCAACCGGTTCTGACGAGAGCCTCTCCGCCGCAGGATCCTTCATTGACACCTTCTAGCCAAGTGTCAGCGCAGGAGGGCTGTGAAGACGGCTCCCACTTCTGCGAAGGGCCGGAAACGGACTGAGCTACGCGTTGATCTCCACCCGGACGTAATCCTGCCGGTGGAACATCCGCCGCTCGGACCAGCCGTCCATCACCACCCAGATGATGGAGCCGTCAGCGGTGGTGCCGTCCACGGTGCCGGAGCCGATGGGGAGCCCGTCCTGCGACAGCCGCACCGACTGGCCCACGGGCAGGGCGTTCCACGACACCCGGCGCCAGCGCGGCACGCTCGTCAAAGCCTCAGTCCTCACGTGCTGCCCCCGGAATCAGCGCCGCTGACGGAACCGGCGCCAGATCCGGCCCGCCGGGAACCGAATCAAGGCTGTTGAAGCTGTAGAGGTGGACGCCCGCGATGCTGCCGGGACGGCTTTCCAGCCCGGCAATCAGCGAGTCAGGCGAGTACCGGTCGCCGCCCAGGAGCTTGAGGGCCAGCGGGCCCTTGCGGCTGAGGAACTTGAGGGAACTTCCGACGCCGATCTGCGTCCCCAGCGAGACCAGCTTGGCCCGGGGAACGGACCCGGCAACGCCCGCCCAGACGGGCAGCGCCACGCCTTCACGGCGCAGGAGCGCGGCGAAGTCGAGGATTGTCGATGCTGAGAAGCACATCTGCGTCACCACGTGCGAGGCCAGGTGCTGCTTGGCCAGCAGCGCGTCCAGCACGTCCACCGGGCCAACAGAGGGATGGCCCTCGGGGTAGCCTGCAACGCCCGCCCGCATCCTCCCGCCTGTGTACTGTGCGATGTCTTCCAGCACGGGAAGGGCTGACTCGTAAATACCGGCGGGCCTCTTCCGGTCGCCGCCGATCACAAACACTTCACCGATGCCGGCAGCATCGCAGTCACGAAGGATTCCGGTCAGCTCGGCGCGGCTCTGCAGGCTGCGGGCGGCGAGGTGCGGGATTGCCTTGTATCCGAGGACGCTCAGCTGAACGGCGGCGCGCAGGGTCCGCTCAATTCCGTGGTGGGGCAGGCACGTCACCGTGATGGGCGTGGTCAGCGGCACCCTGGACGCAACGCGCTCGACGATTCCCTCGGTGGGGATGATTTCGATTCTGGTGGGCCCGGAACGGCGGCCATCGGAGGTGGTCGGTGAAACGGTCATTGAGGAACTCCATCACTCTGGTGGCCCCAAGGCGCCACGCTGATTCGGGTTCCTCCCCGCTCTGTATTGGACCTGAGAGTTTCCGTTTTGCCCTGCCGTCAGCAGCGCGCCACTTGCCCCGTCGGTGAGCCCGGTTTCCCGGACTGCTTTCCAGAGGTGCCTTGCCGCGGCGGTACGTGGGCCTGAGAGATTCCTGGGGAGGATTTGCTCCTACGGCGCCTGCTGAAAACGTACCGGCAGGACTCTCCCGCCGCAGATCATAAGCATGTGCCACTGGTGGGTGACACGCCTCACACGCTATCCACTAACCCGACCGGATGCAAAGCATGGTCCGCGAACCTTGCCGAGAAACCGCTTTCTGGGTAGTGTCCTTCTCAGCGCTCCGCAGTGACCGTCGTCATAGTTGCCGCCGGACCGGAGCTCAGTTCATTCCAATGACGGAAGAGAAAACATGCGAAGACGCAGTACCTACTTATCCATGTCCGCAGCCCTGGCCGTGGCAGGAGCCCTGATCATTTCGGCTCCCGCTGGAGCCTCCCCCAACCCGGTGGCCGACCCCGCCGCCCAGACCGCCCAAACCCCGCTGGAGCGCCAGATTCTTCCCCCGGGCAACGGCTGGGCATCCGAAGGAACAGGCACCACCGGAGGCTCGGCCGCCGAGGACGTCAACGTTTACGACGTCTCCACCAAAGCCGAGCTGCTGGCCGCGTTCGCAGCCGGCACCCAGCCCAAGATTGTCCGGGTCCACGGAACCATCGACGCCAACACAGCATCTGACGGTTCACCGCTGACCTGCGAAAAATACGCCGAACGCACCGGCTACAGCCTGGCCCAGTACCTCCAGGACTTCGACCCGGCCACCTACGGCCGCAGCCAGAAGCCTGCCGGCCCGCAGGAGGACGCCAGGCGCCTCGCCGCCGCAAACCAGGCGAAGTCCATCCGCTGGGACATCCCGCGCAACACCACCATCGTCGGCGCCACCCCGGACAGCAGCATTTCCGGGGCAGCCCTCCGGGTCAACGGCGCCACCAACGTGATCGTCCGCAACCTCACCGTGCGGGACGCCGCCGACTGCTTCCCGGCCTGGGATCCGACCGACGGCGCCGAGGGCAACTGGAACAGCGAATACGACCTGCTCCAGGTCATCAACCAAGCCACGCACGTCTGGATCGACCACAACGAGTTCACCGACGCCCCCAACCTTGACAGCTCCCAGCCGCTCTACTTCGGCCGCCATTACCAAGTGCACGACGGCGCCGTGGACGTCACTAACGGCTCGGACCTGGTGGCGATGTCCTTCAACCGCTTCGCCGACCACGACAAGCTGCTCCTCATCGGCTCCACCGACTCGCCCACCCGCGGGGACCCCGGCAAGCTGCGCGTCACCATCCACCACAACGTGTTCGAAAACGTCGGCCAGCGCGCCCCGCGCGTCCGCTTCGGCCAGGTGGACGTCTACAACAACCACTTCAAGGTGGCCGAAGGCAGCACCGTCCCCTACACATACACGCTGGGCGCCGGATTCGACTCCCACGTCTACGCCGAGGCCAACGCCTTCACCCTGCCGGCCGGCATCGACGCCGCGAACATCATCCGGCGCTTCAAGGGAACGGCCATCACCACCGTCGCCAACGCGGTCAACGGCAAGATCACGGACCTTCGCGGCGAGTACAACGCCGCTGCCGCGCCCGCGGACCAGTTGGCCGGGGACACGTCCTGGACACCCACCCTCCGCACCCAGGTCCATCCGGCCCAGGCGGTGCCGGCCCTGCTCCAGAACTCCACCGGCCCGATCTTCACTGCAGGAGGGGAACTCTGATGGCCGCCATTCTGCCGAACCGGCGCAGCGTCCTGGCCACCATGGCGCTCACCGCAGGAACCATGGCCCTCTCGGGAACGGGCATGGCCAACGCCGTCACCCAAACCGTCCTCGACCCCGCGAAACCCCGCACCAAACCGGTGATCTTCGTCGTCGGGGACTCGACGTCGTCGGCGTACCAGCAGTCCGAACGCCCCCGCGCCGGCTGGGGACAGGCGCTGCCACTCCTGCTAGGGCCGCAGGCAACCGTGTTTGACTACGCCTGGTCCGGCGCCTCCTCAAAGAGCTTTGCCGACGCCGGAAAGCTGGACCGGGTGCTGGCCCTGCTGCAGCCGGGCGACTACCTGCTGATCTCCTTCGGCCACAACGACGAGAAAGTGGCGGACCCCGCCCGGGGCACACTCCCGGACACCACGTTCAAGGAGTATCTGAGCCGGTACGTCGACGGCCCCAAAGCACGCGGAGGCAAGCCCGTCCTGGTCACCTCGGTCGAACGCAGACGCTTTGATTCCTCCGGGAATGCCCAGGATTCCCACGGCGCGTATCCGCAGGCCGTGCGGGAACTCGCCGCGGCGTCCGGCACTCCGCTGGTGGACCTGACGGTTTCCTCCAAGGAGCTGTGGCAGCAGCTGGGGCCGGAAGGAACCAAGGAACATTTCCTTTTCCTGGCCCCGGGCGAGCATCCGCAGTATCCGCAGGGCGCGGAGGACAACACGCATTTCCAGGCCACCGGTGCGCTGGCGGTGGCCCGCCTCGTGGCACGCGAACTGCAGTCCAAGCAGATCGTGCCGCCGGGCTACTTCCTGAATCTCGACGCCGGCATCGAACCGCTGCTGGGAATGTACTGGCCGGCGGAACGCCCCATCGATGTGCCGGTAACGCTCGACGTCGGACCGGGCAGGACGTTCGCGACGGTACAGGCCGCCGTCGACTCCGTTCCCTCGGACAGCCTCCAGCGGACCGTCATCAGGATCCAGCCCGGCACCTACCGGGAAGCCGTGCGGGTGCTGAACAACAAGCCGCGGATCTCCTTCATCGGGCAGGGCAGCAGGCCGGAGGATGTGGTGCTCGTTTACAACAACGCCTCCGGCACCCCCAAGCCGGACGGCAGCGGGAACTTCGGCACCTCGGGCAGCGCATCGGTCCGGATCGACGGGCCGGACTTCGTGGCCAGGAACCTGACGTTCAGCAACGATTTCGACGAGGCCGCCGACACGGGGATCAAGGACCGCCAGGCCGTCGCGCTGCACATCACCGCCGACCGTTCGGTGCTGTCCAACGTCCGGTGCCTGGGCAACCAGGACACCCTGCTGGTCAACTCACCGGGGGCGGGCGTCCCGGCCCGGTTCTACTTCGACGGCTGCTACGTGGAGGGGGACGTTGACTTCATCTTCGGCCGCGGGACCGCTGTCTTCAGCGGCTGCGAGATCAGGTCCCTGGACCGCTCCTCGGCCACGAACAACGGCTATGTGTCGGCGGGGAGCCTGGACCTGTCCATCCGGTACGGCTACCTCTTTGACCAGTGCCGGCTGGTCTCAGATGCCGCGGCGAACAGCGTCCACCTGGGCAGGCCGTGGCACGCCGGCGGTGACCCGCGCGCGGTGGCCCAGGTCCTGGTCAGGGACTCCTGGCTCGGCGCGCACATCTCCGGAACACCCTGGACGGACATGAGCGGCTTCTCCTGGCGGGAGGCACGGTTCCACGAGTACAGGAACAGCGGCCCCGGCGCGCAGGTGACCGCCGACCGTCCGCAGCTGCCCGCGGCTGAGGCGGGCAACTACACGGCCAGGACCTACCTGCAGGGAACGGACGGCTGGGCACCACAGCTCGCCGGCTCGGCGGCGGACTGCAGCGTGGTGCCGTCGGGGGTCGCCGCGTAACTGCTGAGCACAACGGAAGCGGACGACGGCGGGACCTCGCCGTCGTCCGCTTTCGTCTGGTGCCTACTGGCTGAAGGGGACCTTCTCCCAGCTCAGGACGCCGTTGTTGTCGCTGCTGTTGCCGGCCACGGTGAACCGAACGTAGTTGGTGGCGTTGGCCGATCCGTCCACGGTGATCCGCTGCAGGTCATCCGCGGCAGGCTGGCCGTACACATTCAGCCACGGTGAGCCTTCCGCCAGCGGCTGGTTCTCGGCGAAGACGTGGCTGTCGCCGTTGATGAGGTAGACCGGGCGGTCGAAGCGGTTGGTCTCGTCAACGATGGCCGCGACGATCTGGCGGAACCCGGACATGGTCTCCGGGTTGGCGGTAGCCGCGGCGAGCAGGGACGGGTCGAACATGTCGGCCTGGGTCATGAGGACAACAGCGCGGTCGTTGCGCCGCGCCGCGTCGCTGAACGTCTCGCGGATCTGGTCCAGTACGGCATCCGTCCGGTGCTCAACCTCAGCCAGCTGCTCGGGCGTGGGTACGGTTTCGCCGAGGCCGCTCCAGGGAAGCAGCGAGTTGTTGCTGCCCTGGACGTTCACCACGGAGAAGGCCACGCGGTTCTGGGTGAAGCGGACATTTTCCGGAAGTCCCAGATTTTCCTGGGTCTTGACCGGCATGGTGGCGCCCAGGGTCTTGCCGGGCTGGTCGAAGAAGACCTCCCGCAGTTTGTCCAGCCGTTCCAGCGGGTTGTAGGCGCCGTTGTTGGTGCGGTGGCAGTCCACCCACTCGTTGTCGCCCGGGGTGAAGACCAGCGGGTGCTCGAAGGTGTCGAACTGGGTGCGGATGCCGGCGAAGTACTGGTCCGAGCAGACGGAGGAGCCGTTTTTGATGTCGCCCACGTGGGTGACGAACTTCAGCGCGCTGTCGGCGTTGATGTCCTGGATGCGGGACGGGAACTTGGCGATTTCGGCGTCGCCGTAGGGGATGTCGCCGATGACGCCAAAGGTGAAAGCTTCAATGTCCGAGGCGCCGTCGGAGGTGTCGTTGGCTGCCTGGGCGGGCTGGGACGCAAGGAGGCTTAGCGCCAGGACGGCTGCCGCCGTCGTGGTTTTCAGGGTCTTGGAAGGCATGGAGGTGTCCTGTGTCTGAGAGTTGGGGGGTTAGAGCGTGCGGGTGCTGAGGAACTGTTCCAGCGCCTCAAGGTCGTCGGTGTTGATGTGGTCCACGCCGGCGTCGAAGAGTTCGTTCCAGACGGCGTCGCGTGCGGCGCCGGGCTGGTCGGGGGTGGCCCAGAAGCGGACCCGGTATCCCTGGGTGTGAGCTTCGGCCACGTAGGCCTGCAGTTTGAGGCGTTCAGCCTCGGGCATGGGGCCGACGCCCTGCCAGGTGAACAGCTTGGTCCAGTTGTCGCTGACCAGCGGCATCAGCCCGGCGGGCATGCCGGAGGTGAGGTCGGCGGAGCGTCCGTCGTAAAAGCCGAACCGCTTTTCCTGTGCCTGCATGGTGGCCAGGGGACGGTTTCCGCTGATGACCGCCGTGACGGGTCCGGTTTTGGTGGCGCCGTTGCTGTAGCGGCTCATGATCTCCGGGTGCCCGGCCAGTTCCTTTTCGATGGCGGCGTAGGTGGCTTCCCCTTCACTCTTGATGTCGATCAGGAGCTGCAGGCTGCCGTTCCAGTGGGGGTAGACGCTGTGGCCCTGGTTCCGGACCAGTTCGTCGAGCGGATCCAGGTAGAGGCTCTCGAGCGTTACTCCCGGCGTGGCGTCCTCGAGGTCGTGGGCCACCAGGAGTTCGCCGTCCACCAGCCACACGTCTGCCTCAACGCTGGTGAATCCGTGTTCGAGGGCGTCGAACAGTGGGCGGTCATGCTCATAGTCGTTGTGCGCATGGGCTGCGGCCAGCGGCTGTCCGACGACGACGGGTGCCGGCGCGTGGGCGGGTTGCGCGGCCGACGGGGCGGCGATTCCGGTCAGGGAGGTGAGGGCCACAAGAGCGGTGACGGCGCTTTTTAGGAACACGGAGGTTCTCCTTGGTACAGCAGGGTCGATTCATTTCCCAAGCGACGGAGGCGCCGGGCGGTGGTGCGTGAAAAGACTTCCTGCTGCGGAAGAACGGGCATGGCCCCAAGGGTTTCGGGGCGGTGAACGGGAGGCGTCGGTTGGACTTGCCGTCGCCCGCTCCCTGTTCAAGGGACTTACTGGTCCGCCCGGCTGGTTCTTCTGCCGATTCTGTAGCCGGCCCAGAACGCCAGGACGAGCAGGCCAGCGACGGCCACCGCCAGGCCGATCTGCGTCCCCTGGCTGACGAAGGCCATGCCGTTGCCTGAAAAGGGCTGGCTGCTCAGCGGCGCGTAGGCGAACCAGCCGATAGTGGCGTTCGCGTTGCTCCACGCGACGACGCACCCCACCAGCACCGCGACGAGGCCCGCTGCGGGCACAACGGCAGCAGCCAAGCGGGCAAGTTTATTTGGCCGGCGTTCCCCGGATGTGTTGTGTTCCCCCATGCTGGCGAGTCTAGCGGGGGCGGCACGGACCTGTTCAGTAAATGCGGCGCGTATCCGGCTCAATGGCCCACGCAAGGCGGTGGAGCAAACTGGCCACCCGGCCCCGCGTGACCGACCAGCGTGAGAGCTCAGGTTCGGGTGCACGGTGCTGTCGCGGAGCATTCGGCAGTGCGCTCGTGGCAGTGCTGTCCGATCCGGCAAGAAAGAGTGCGATAAAGCCTGAACTGTCCATGGAGAAGATTCCTGATGTGTGGATTTTTGGGGAGGGAGGGTGGGTCAACGCGCCGCAACCATCTTTCCGATTATCAGACAAACCGGAAGAATCCACCAACCGGTTGACCAATTGCGTTAAAAACGGTCGACGGCGGGACCTCCCGCCGTCGACCGCTTGCCGGTGGTGCCGTTCCCGGCTTCGTCCGACGGCGTCACAAGTTGGCGGCTTCCTGTTGCGCCAGCCGGATCATCCGAAGCTCATCCTCCACCGCGCGGGTCGGCCAATAGTCCCTCGACAGCTCGTTTGCCCGGGTAAGGTCTGCTGACGGGAAGAGCTTTCCGAGCAGTCCGGCCGCCTGAAGCAGGGCGATCAGTGCCGTGGTCCTGTCATCGGGCGGCGAGGAAACGGGCTTGGCATCAGGCGCGGCGGACTCCGGCGCCGTGGACTCCGGCGCCCCGGCGTCAGGTGTCCCCGCATCGGTAGCCCCGGCACCTGGCGTCGAATCAGGCACCTCAAGAGCGGACGGCGGACCGCTGAGTGCGGCCTGGATTTTTTCCAGGAGCGCGGCCTCCGGACCGTGGTCCTTCTCCGGGTACCGCACAGGCCGGAACCGGGCCAGGTGCTTTTCGCCGACATGTTCCACGATGCCCCGTGATGCCATCCCCTCGTAGGCACGCTGGACTTCGGCGCGGCCCTCCAGCATCGAGACCCACCGCTTGGGAGCGTGGGGCCGGGATTTGCCGCGGATGAGTTCCAGCTCGCGCCGGAGCTCCGTTTCCGGGGCGGTGCCGGTCGCCCTGACGCGTTTGCCCTGCAGTTCGATCGCGTCGATCAGGTCCAGTTCGGCCAGGATTGCCCCGGCCAAGGCGGTCCTGAGTGCAAACACCGGAATGTCAGGTTTGCCGGTTGTGTCGTTCGTTGCCAGAAGGAGGAAAGCCTGCGGCAGGTTCAGCTCCGCGGCGTCCGGTAATTCAGCGTTCATACGATCATGGTGGCCCTGTTGGGCGCCCACCACAACGGGAATTTACAAGCGCCGGCGACGGCACGGACCAGCAGGCATAAGCTAATTACACAACGTCCCTTCCATTACCGGGGAGGTCATCATGGACACTGAAACCGCCGATGTGATCGGCCATGACGTCACCACCATCACCTGCGTGTGCGGCAACACCGTCAGCAAGGACGGGCTGATCCAGGCCAACTCGGAAGGCATCCCCGTCCACAACGGAGAGACCACCCCTGTCCCCGCCGGGCTGGCCGAATGGCCCGCCGACGAGGATCTCTACACCCTCTGCCCCTCGTGCGGCCGCGTGTACCGTGACGCGGTCATCGAGGAGACCGGGACCGCGCCCGTTGCTCTCCGGGTCGACGTCGCTGCCGGCCCCATTGCCGAGGCCATCCGGGTGCACTGGGAGCTCAGCGCCGGGACGTGAACGTGGTGGGCGGACGACGGCGGGACCTCCCGCCGTCGTCCGCTTGCGTTGCCTGGATGCCTACAGGTAGTCGCCGGCCCGTTCGCGGGCGATTTCGAGCAGGGTGGAGTGGAAGGCCACCTCTGCCGGTGCGTAGACCTTGTCCTGGCGCTGCGCCAGCAGGATCCGGCGCAGCGGGGCCGCGTCCCCGAGGCTGAGCACCCGGACGTCGGGGTGTTGAAGGGCGACGGCGGTCTTGGGCACCAGCGCCACTCCCATGCCGACGCTGACCATTGCCTGAGCCTCCTGGTAGTCGTTGGCGAGGAATCCGATGGTTGGTTCGAACCCGGCGTCATGGGCGGAACGTTGCAGCACTTCGACCACAGGGTGCGCCTCCGCCCGCACGATCCACGATTCGTTGCGCAGGTCCTCCATGCTCACCTGCTCCCGGTCGGCGAACGGGTGGCTGGCGGCTACCAGGATCACGGTGCTCTCGCGGAAGACTTCTGTTACCCGGATGGAGTCGTCATGGAATCTGTTCCACGGGTAATCCCAGAGAAGGCACAGGCCGGTTACCCCTGACTGCAGGTCCGCCACCAGCTCGTCGAAGCGGGCGCTGCGCAGCGACAGGCTGATAGCCGGGTACCGCTTCTTGAAAGAGCGGATGACGATCGGCAGGAAAGACCCTGCCAACGTCGGAAACGTGCCCACCGTCAGCGCACCCCGCTTGAGGCCGGCGATCTGGTCCAGGTCTGACTGGGCAGCCTTCATCTGCCGGATGATCTGGCGCGCATGGCCAGCCAGCACCTGGCCGGCTTCGGTGGGCACCACGCCACGGGAGCGGCGGTTGAGCAGGGGCTGGCCCACCTCCTGCTCCAGCTTGCGCAGTTGCTGGGACACCGCGGAGGGCGAATACATCATCAGCTCCGCCGCCGCGGTGATCGATCCCTGCTCCACAACTTCCATAAGCAGCGCCAGGCGCCGCATATCGAAAAGAGGCTGCTCGTCATCGTGAAGCATTGCTTTACCCCTCGCTGGATTTGATGAATCTAGTGCACGCACCGCTGCACTGCTGGGAAGCAAGCCAACTTCTTTGAGCCAAATCCCCGGAGTAGGCACGAATAGGCCCGCCCACTGACAATGAATTAAGCAATTCTACATCCCCCTTCAACTATTGAACATTGTCTTAAGTTGTGATCCAGATCAATCTCGTATCAGGGCCCCTTGAAGGAACCGAGGCACGAGGAGATGTGGAAGAACAATGAAGATCGAAGCGGAGTGGATGCGCGGAGGCACCAGCAAATGCTGGGTGTTCGAGGCTGAGCATCTCAGCGACGGCACGAGCCTGGACGCGTTGTTGTCCCGGGTGTTCGGCAGCCCGGACTCACGGCAGATCGACGGCGTGGGCGGGGCAACGTCAACCACCAGCAAGGCCATGATCCTGCACCGGCCCGCCGAGGAGGACATCGACGTCGACTTCACCTTTGCCCAGGTGGGCATCGAAGAGGCCGCGGTGGACTGGGGCAGCAACTGCGGGAACTGCTCGGCAGTGGTTGGCCTGTACGCGATCGAAAAGGGCTGGGTGGTTCCCAGCGGGGACATCACTCGGATCGTCACGCGCAACACCAACACCGGACAGGTCATCTACCAGCGTGTTGCCACCCCCGCAGGTGCCCTGCCGATCGTGCCCGACGCGCATATGCCCGGGGTGCCGTTCGCTGGCTACAGGGTGGGCCTCGGCTTCCAGGACCCGGCCGGCAAGACCACCGGAAAGCTGCTGCCCACCGGGGCCGCGACGGACACCATTACGGCCGGCGGAACCCGCTGGACAGTGTCGATGGTGGACGCCGGGGCGCCCGTGGTGATCGTCCGCGCCGAGGACCTCGGCCTGGACGCCAGCCGGTATGACAGCTGGCCGGCCGGCGTCGAACTGCAGCTGGATACCTTGGACCTGATCCGGAGGCAAGCGGCGGTGCGCATGGGGCTGGCACCCACCACAGCGCAGGCGGCGCGGGCGATCCCCAAGCTCGCCATCGCCGCCGCCCCGGCCCCTGCAGAAGAGGGCTGTGACATCAACGTCATGATGCTTTCGATGGGCCGGCCGCACCCCGCCCTGGCCATCACAGGCAGCATCGCCCTGACCCTGGCGGCACGGACCGCAGGCACAGTCCTGCACAACATCACGGGCGGTACACCCGGAGCCACCTTGAAACTGCGGACCCCCGCCGGGGTCATCGAAACCTGGACCGAGGAACAGGAGGGCGCCCTGCTCGTGGGCGTCGACCGGACGGCCCGCACCATCGCAACCACCATCATCCACCTCCCCGAGGCCCTCGGTACCGTTGCCGAGGCGTCCCTCGCGGGAGCCACTCAATGAGGAGTAACGCCATGCCTAAGACTGCGCAACGCCCCACCGACACTGTTGAGGAAACCCGGGACCAAGGGTCTCCGCGTCCCGCCCGCCGCCGTATCCTGCTGATGGCGGTGGTCGGTATTACCCTCCTGGGTTTGCTTGCCCTCGTTCTGGCGGGAGGCGTCTTCAACCAGGCGCCCACCGCGGAATCGGAGCCGAGCATGACCGCTGTACAGATCATCCCGCTCATCATCCTCGTGGTGATGTTCGTCGTCGCCACCAAATGGCCGCTGAACATCGGCGTCATGGGGCTGGTGGCGTCCTTCGGCGTCGGCTATTTCATGCTTGGAATGACGGACAAGGAAATCCTCGCGGACTTCCCCGCCAACATCGTCATCACCATCATCGGCGTGACCTACTTCTTCAGCATGGCGCAGCGGAACGGCACCATCGACATCATTGTCCAGACGTGCGTGCGCCTCGTCAGGGGCAAAACCCTCCTGCTGCCCTGGGTGTTTTTCCTGATGGCCGCAGCCCTCACGGCATTGGGCACCTTCTCCCCCGCCGCCGTCGCCCTGCTGGCACCTGCCGCCATTGGCCTGGCGTACGAGTCCCGCATCCACCCGGTGGTGATGGGCGCTTTCCTCATCAACGGCGCCCACGCCGGCGGCTTCTCCCCGCTCTCCGTGGCCGGGGTGCTGGTACACGACATCGCAGTGAAGAACGGCTTCCCCATTTCCCAGGGCGCCCTGTTCACCGCCAGCTTCGCGATTAACCTCATCCTTTCGGTCCTGACCGTGGTGCTGTTCGCCCTGCTGGGCAAGCTGCGCGACGGCGACGGCCAGCTTGCCGAGATTGACTCGGCAAGCACCGGCCGCCCCCACGGCCAGCAGCTCCTGACGCTGGCGCTCATCGCTGCCATGCTCGTCTGTGCGCTCGGCTTCCACATGCCGATCGGTTTCGTGGCCCTGTCCGCCGGCCTCCTCCTGGCGCTGGTCAACATCAAGGAACACCGGACCTTCATCGGCGGAGTCTCTTGGTCCACTGTCCTGCTCGTCGCCGGCATGATCACGTACGTCTCCCTCCTCCAGCACGTGGGCGTTATCGACACCCTCGCCGAGCAGGCGCTGGCGCTTGGTGCACCGCTGCTGGTGGCACTGGTCCTCTGCTACGTGATCGGCGTCGGTTCAGCCTTCGCGTCCTCGACGGCGCTGCTCACCGCGTTCATCCCGCTTGCGGGTCCGCTGTTGGCCACCAGCTCGCTGAGTGCCTCCGGAACGGTGGCCGCCCTGGCCATCGCCGCAACCGTTGTGGACGTCTCGCCCTTCTCCACGGACGGCGCCCTGGTAGTGGCCAACGCCCGCGAGGACGACCGCCAGCGCGTCTACAAGCAGCTGATGATGTACGCCGGCGGCGTGGTGCTGGCGGCGCCGGCCCTGGCCTGGGTCCTGCTCGTACCCACGGGCATCATGTGAGTTCTCCCGCAGCGGCGGACTGAAACCGCGCGGCCCAAAAACTGCCGGCACAGGTCCGGCGGGCACGGGAGCCGCTCCTGCACTCCATCGCAACAGGCAGCCCGAGAGACGGGCGCAGGAGCGCACATCCCGAGGCGTCAAAGGCAGGACTCCGCAACGGGTCCTGCCTTTTGGCATACCTTTAAGGCGATGATTTCCATTGATCGGGACGATCCCACACACCAAGACGTCCATCAGCTCCTGAGCGAACACCTGGCGGACATGTTCGCCACGTCGCCGGCCGAAAGCGTCCACGCGCTGGACCACTCGGCGCTGTCCGCGCCCTCAATCACGTTTTGGACGGCCCGCGAGGCCGGCGGCCTGCTGGGGTGCGGCGCACTCAAGATCCTGGACTCCCCGCCCGGGTCCCCTGGACACGGCGAGATAAAGTCCATGCGCACGACGGCAGAAGCACGGGGGCGGGGCGTGGCCACGCTTATGCTCCGGCACATCCTCGACGACGCCCGGGCCCGCAATCTTGAGCGCCTCTACCTTGAGACCGGAACCGAGGACTACTTTGCTCCGGCGCGGCGCCTGTATGCCCGCCATGGTTTCACCGAGTGCCCGCCCTTCGCCGATTACGTCATGGATCCAAACAGCGTTTTTATGGAACTCCGCCTCTAAGAAAGGACAGTGGTATGAGCACCCGTGACACGCCTGCCCAGATCGGCGATCTTCCGCCGATCGGACGCCCGGCGAACAGTGCACTGCTCGCAGCGGGCATCGGCTCGCTGGCCGAGGTCGCTGCCTGCAGCCGAAGCGAACTGCTCGCCATGCACGGCGTAGGCCCCAAGGCGGTCAGGATCCTGGAGGCCGCCCTCGAAGCCCAGGGGCTGCGGTTCGCTGACTGAGCGGGCGGGCTGCCCCTTGCGGCACTTGGGTGACGGACGACGGCGGGACGTCCCGCCGTCGTCGGTTTCTGTTTTGTCAGGCGTCGCCGTGGGCGAGGTTGCTGGAGAGTTCGCGGTGGGCGTTGGCCTGGGTCTGGAGGGCCGCAGCCCGGGTCTCGAAAGTAGTGACGGCGTCGGCGCCGGCGGCGAACCGCAGCGGGGGTTCGTCCAGTTCGGCCAGCTGGATCAGCGCGCCGGCGAGCTTGGCCGGGTCCCCGCCCTGCAGGCCGTTCATGCTTTGCCAAGCGGCGACCGTCTGCTCAGTGCGTTCGGCGTAGTCCCCGATGGTGGATTCGGCGTAGCTGGTGGATTCAGGGGTGAGCAGCTCGGTGCGGAAGAACCCGGGTTCGACGATCATGGAGCGGATGCCGAAGGGTGCGACCTCTGGTGCCAGGGACTCGGCCCAGCCCTCCGCGCCGAACTTCGACGCGGCGTAGGCGCTCAGGAACTCGCCGCCTGCCAGGCCCGCTGTGGAGGAGATGGTGACCACCAGGCCGGAGCGCTGGGCGCGCAGGACGGGCAGGGCCGCGCGGGTAACGTTGATGGGTCCGAACATGGTGGTTTCGATCTGTGCCCGGAAGTCCGCCGGGGTGATTTCCTCGAAGAACCCGGCGTAGAAGTTGCCGGCGTTGTTCACCAGGACATCGATCCGGCCGAACCGGTCCACCGCTGCCTGGATGGCGGCGGCAGCGTCCGCGGGATCGGTGACGTCGAGCTTGACGGCCAGGAGGTCCTCGCTGTCGCCGACGGCCCGGGTGACTTTTTCCGGGTTACGGCCGGTGGCGACCACCGCGTGGCCGGCGGCGAGGGCTGCCTTGGCAATGTCGGTGCCCAGGCCACGGCCGGCGCCGGTGATGAACCAGACCTTCTTGCCGGTGGTGCTGGGCTGTTCAAGGGCGGTGTTTTGTTCAGTCATGGGAGGGTTCTGTCTTTCCTGGGTTGCGGCCCGGCTGCGCGTGGGAGCGCACGGGGGCGGTGGTTGTTTCGGGTGGCGATGCGGCCCAGCTGGCGAGGAAGGCCAGCGCGTTCTCGGACGCGGAGCCCGGCTCGGCGGTGAAGGTGAACACGAACTGTCCTTCGTCGCCCGGGAGATCCAGCGTTTCGTACTGCAGGGACAGGTCGCCGGCCACCGGGTGGTGGAAGCGCTTGGTTCCCGTGGTGTGGATCCGGACATCGTGCCCGGCCCACAGCGCCGCGAACAGGCCGCTGCCCGTACTCAGCTCGCCAACCAGCTCATTCAGTGCCCGGTCGTGGGGATTCCGGCCGGATTCCAGGCGCAGCATCGCCACCGAGATGGCCGCGACCGCGTTCCAGTCAGGGTAGAAGTCCCCTGCGCGCGGATCGAGGAAAACGTAGCGGGCCTGATTCGGCAGCCGGCCCCGAACATCCCGCCCCGACGACACGGCCGAGTTAAATACCTCCGAGTACAGGGCCCGTCCCAGCATGTTGGCGGCGAGCACGTCGCCGCGGCCGTTCTGCACCAAGGCGGCCGCTCCGGTCATCCCGTCCAGCAGGCGCATCACGCCGGGACGGACCCGCTGCTGCGTCGGACGGCGCGGCGTCCGGCCCGACGGCGTGTTGGCCGTCCGCGCCAGGTCCAGCAGGTGCGCCCGCTCGGCCTCGTCCAGCCGGAGGGCCGAGGCCACAGCCTCGAGCACGGCGTCGGAGACACCGCGGAGGCTTCCGCGTTCCAGCCGGGTGTAATAGTCCGTACTCACGCCCGCGAGTTGCGCCACTTCCTCACGGCGCAGCCCCGGCACACGCCGCAGTTCCCCATAGCTGGGGATCCCGGCCTGCTCCGGGCTGACCTTCGCCCGGCGCGAGATCAGGAACTCACGGATCTCTTCTTTTCTGTCCACGAGTTCCACGGTACGCAGACTGATTGGCCGGCGGCAGTGTCTGCCAGACACCCCCAGCTGTGCCGGATTCAGAAGCAGCCGGAAGGAAAGGAAGGGAACGACGGCGGGAGGCGCCCGCCGTCGTCCGCCCGCCTGTGTTGGAACTTCTGCCGCCGCGTCCATAGCGGGCGGGAAAACCGGCCACTATGCTGAGCGAAGCCATCGAAGGAGATGGGTTTGGGGGCATAGGGGCGCTAGTGGCATCAGATTTTGGCAGCAAGGACTTCGGAATGCCTGAGGACGGGCGGGACATCCCCGGAGTCCGGCGCTCGCCGAGCGGACGTATCCCGCAGTGGGCTATTGATGAGGCAATCGGCAAGCTTCAGGATCCTGAGCCGTGGCGTGCCGCTCCTGCCCCACCGTTCGGAAGGAAGCGGAGATTTCGCCGCACACGACCGGCCCGGACCCGCAAGTGGACAGCGCGGTCGGCCACCGTGCTGGGCATCGCACTTGTCGTCGGGCTCTACTTCACGCCGACCCTGTTCGAACGGTACGTGATGTCGGCGGCGCGGCCCTACCTGCCCGGCTCTGAGGTCCCGCCACCAGGTTTTGAAGCCGCTTCCTCTCCCCTGGGCATCCCGCCTGCCGCCACCGGATCAACCGCATATGTCATGCAGGAGTCACCCGACGCGGACCAGCCGTTTGTTGCCTACGACCCGTGCCGGCCAGTGCACTACGTAGTCCGGCCGGACTTGGCGCCGGCGGGCACGGATCAGCTCGTTCAGGAGTCCGTAGCGGCGGTGTCCGCGGCCACCGGACTGCAGTTCGTGTACGACGGGACCACAACCGAAGCACCCTCAGAGGATCGCGAGGCGTACCAACCAGACCGCTACGGCAGGAAGTGGGCGCCAATCCTGATTGCCTGGTCCACGCCTGAAGAAGCCACGGAGCTGGCCGGAAGAGTTGCCGGAACCGGCGGCAGCTCCGCGATCCGGGTTCCGGGCGAACCGTACGTCTACGTCACCGGCCAAGTGCAGCTCGATGCGCCAGGGCTGACAGAAACCCTGGCCTATCCTGAGGGGCCGGCCCTGGTCCGGGCCATCATCATGCACGAGTTGGCGCACGTGGTGGGGCTGGACCACGTCAACGATCCCACGCAGCTGATGTACGAAGAAAACAGCGGGCAACTGGACTTCGGGGCCGGGGACCGCGCAGGCCTGGCGCTGTTGGGAACCGGAAAGTGCGTGCCGGGGATCTGACCGCGCCCAGCTCAGGACATCCGGGCCGCCGGCACCGCCGCCCGCGCTTCACGCAGGCTGGCCTGGCACTCAGCCGCCCGCCCGGCGACGTCGCCGTGGACGGCTGACGTAAGGGCCTCCACAACAGCGATCTGGCCGGTGGTGTCAGGGACGCCGGGAAATTGCACCTGCGGAACTTCGGCTGCAGCTGCGGGCGCCTGGCTCGTGGCGCGCATACGAAGGATCGCGATGCCCGAGATCAGGCACCAGGCCACGTTCGTGACCACTGAGGGCCATGCTTCGTGGACCGCACCGTTGACGATGAAGGCACAGGCACCGATGAGGTTGGCCACCTGGAAGCTCATGCCGGCCTTCAACCAACCCATGGAAACAGACAGGTATGCCGACAGGATCAGAACTGCCCCCGACCAACCTGCGATTTCCCACAGCAGTTCCATGATGTCCTTTCAGAGGTGATGCCCGGCTGTCTTCCGCCGGGCGGAGTGTTGATGGCGGGCTATATGTAGGTGGTTCGGAAGAGGCGTTTGCCTGGATTCTTCCGCCGGGCATTTCCGGTTTAACAGCAATTATGAGCACGAAACACCTTTAGGGCAATTGCATTTCACTGAAGGTCTGGTTTAGAACTACTTAACATGGATATCGATCCGCGCAGACTGCGCGTTCTTCTTGCGGTTGCCCGTACTGGCGGGGTGCTCGCCGCGGCTGACGAGCTGGGAATTACGGCTTCGGCCGTCTCACAGCAGCTCAGCAAATTGGAGGACGAGACGGGCCACGCCATGGTGGTGCGCACGCCCAAAGGCTCAGTTTTGACACCTGCCGGACTGGCAGTGGCGGAGGCAGGCGAGGAGATTGAACGCGCACTCAGCGTCGCCCGCGCCCGCATCGAAGGCGGGGCCAAGATTGCAGGGGTCGTACGCGTGGGCGGATTCACCAGCTTCGTTCGGACGGTGCTGATCCCACGCCTGCCGGAGTGGCGCTCCCAGTACCCGCAATTGCAGATCCGGATCGTCGAAGACGACTTCCCTGCCCTGATGCGGCTGCTCCGCCAGCGCCAACTCGACGCCGTCGTGGTGGAGCTCGATTCGACGACAGCCGAACAGCGTTCGCTTTCCGCCGGAATGACCGAGGAGCCCCTGCTGGACGAGCCATGGAAACTGGTGGTTCCCGCCGGCGCCCTGCTCAGTACCGAGAACATCGACCTTGCCCGGCTGCCGCTTCCCTGGCTCGGCGTCGACCCCATAGCCGCCAACTCCGCGGTGCTCGGCCGGCTCCGCCAGTCAACGGGCGCACAGATGGAAACCGTGCATCAATACCAGGAAACGCTCACTGCCCTCGCCCTCGTCGCTGCGGGCGAGGGGATTGCGATCGTGCCCACCCTGGCGTTGAGCGGCGTCGCCCACGACGGGGTCGACGTCCTGGACGTCCCCGGACTCGGGACGCGGCGGATCGTGCTGCGACGGTTCGATCGGCGACGGTCACCCAGCACGCCGGTGGACACCGTTGCACGCCTCCTCCGGGAGTCGGCTGCAGCGTTCGACACGCGCTCCGCATCCTGACCGGCGGCGTCCCGGGGTCCCGGGTGGGGTGAGGGACCTACCCGTCCAGGCGCACACCGCGCAGCAGCAGGAGCGTCCCGCCCACCACCACTGCCGACGCCAGGAAGACTCCTCCTGCGCCAAGCCCTGCCGCCGCGACGCCGATGGCGCTGGGCAGCACCACCTGGCCTACCCTGTTGCCGGCCAGCCGCAGGGCCAGGGCCCGGCCGCGCTGCCCCGCCGGGGCCTGTGCCGAAAGCCAGGACATGGTGAGGGGCTGGCCGATGCCGAGCCCCAGACCCAGGACAGCCATGACCACAAACAGCAGCCATACCGGCATGGGAAGCGCGGCCGCGGAAAGGGCTGCCGTGGACAACGCCAGGCTGAACACCAGCAACCGCATGCGCCCTAGCTTCCGGGCCATCTGGCCCAGCAGGAGCCGGGAGACCATGGAGAACACGGCGCGGGTGGTGAGCAGCAGGCCCACCGTTGCCGCAGTGAGCCCGCGCTCGGATCCGAGCGCGGGGAGGTAGACCATGGTCAGGTCCACCACGGCCAGGACGGTGGCGCTGGTGGCCAACGCCCGTGCGACACCGGGTGTCCTCAGCAGCGAAACAACGCCGCCCTGGCCGCCACTGTCGCCCGCAGCTGCCTTCCTTTTGCCGCCGCTGACTTTGGCCGAGACGCCGAACGTGGTCACGAAAAGCACCAGGCTCATGCAGGCGGAGAGGAAGAAGATCGCCTGGGTGTCGGGGCGGACCGAGGCGCCTCCCACCAGGGAAATCGCCAACGGCCCCAGGGCCTGCCCCAGCGAGGCCGCGAAGGTCAGGTAGCCGAAGGCAGAGTCCATCCTGGAGGAGGCAGCGTTGTTGGCCACCACGGCCTGCTGCCCCACCACGCAGGCAAGCTGGCCGGCACCGAGGAACGCGGTTCCGATGACCAGTGCCACGATCGACGATCCCCACAGCAGCAAAAAGACGGAGCAGGCAAGAACGACGGCGGATCCGATCGCCATCAGCCTGCGCTCACCCAGGCGGTCCACCAGTCCGCCCGTGGGGACGGCGAGCAACAGGGGAAAGACGGCGTAGCTGGCGGCGAGGAGGCCCAATGCGAAACCTGGAACGTCCAACTCCAGCGCCCGGTAGGTGGCGGCCGGACGGACCAGGAAGGTGACCGCCTGGATCAGGGCGGAATGGGTGAGGAGGGCCGCGGCCGAGCGGCGTCCGAGTTCTCCGATCATGAGGTGGCGGGGCTGCTGCCTGTGATGGCACGTACGGCCGCGTCCCGGGCTCCCATGACGTGGTCGAAGGCGAGCTTGGCGGCTTTTTCGGGCTTGCCAGCGGCGACCGCGTCCACCAGGATCCGGTGCTGCGCCAGGGCCTGGTCCCGCCGTTCCTGCGTGCTGTTGGTGAAGTGGCGGTACCGCTCCATCTGGCTGGAGATCTGGTCATGGAACCGCCGGGCCCAGGAATTCCCCGCCATCTCGGCGATCTTGGCGTGCAGCGACATGCCCTGTTTCATGGCTTCATCGGCAAACTGCACCATGGCGGCGTTGCGCTCAAGAATGCCGTGGAGGGCTTCAATGTCGGCCGGGGTCGCCTTCAGGCACGCCTGCCGCGCCATGAGCGATTCCATCGCCGCGCGCACCTCGTACAGCTCGGAAATTGCTGCCTCATCCAGGGCCGGCACCAGCACGCCGCCGGTCGGTTGCTGCTCCAGCAGGTTCTCCGAAATGAGCCGCCGTATGGCCTCCCGCAGCGGTGTTCGACTCACCTGCAGCGCCTCGGCCATGGCCGGTTCGTAGAGGCGCGCCCCTGGTTTCAGCTCAAGGCTCAGGATCTGCCGCTTCAGCTCCGCGTAGACAACGTGTGCCCCGGTGTTCCGGGACGGTGAATCTGCCATGTGATGACCTCCACGCTTCATCATACTTGTATACATCTATACAAGTATGATGGAGGGCCGAGTTAGGCCGGCTGCCCCAGGTCGCCGCGCCGGCGGGCCTGCCGTAGCAGCGCAGCCCCGGTCGACAGCTCCACGACGTAGACCAGCAGGGGCGGCAGGTCACCGGTGGCCACCAGGACGGCGGCGAAGACTCCGGCCCCGCCCACATTGAGCCACGCCGGCCAGCGCGGGTCCGGCGGCAGGGCGCCTGAATTGGCGTGAGCACGCGCCCGTGCCAGCAGCCCGCCACCCAGGGCAGCCATGCCGGCAAGGCTCAGCCCCATGTACCCCTGAAAGGGCCCGCCGGGCATCTTCCCCAACGCGAAGGCCTCCGGATCCCTGTATCGCTCCTTCAGATGACCCAGGAACAGACCAGATCCCGCGACCCAGGCAAGTGCGGCGCCTTGGGCAAGCCGCTGCCCCGCGAAGGGTTCCAGGCCGCCCCGACCACTTCCCGTATCCCAGTGGCGGGCGAGCAGCACCACCCCAACGGGCAACGCAGCCGTACCTGCCGCCAAGAGCATTTGCTGGGCACGCCACTGCCCGGGGGCCGCCAGCAGAATGGCCAGTTTGCGCTGCGGGTCTCCTTCGACATACACCCGCGAGACTGGCATAAAAGCCCCGGCCAGGAACATCGCCGATCCCGCCACCATGGCGGCCGCCGCCGTCGCATCTCCGCGAATTCGCCGAGCCATGGGATTACGGTAAACCTCGACGTCGGCAGAGACAAGGTTGCGAGTTGACTCTTAAGAACCTCCAGCTGGGCAGGGTTGTCGGGTGCGTGGGGTGGTGCCGCACACGCCAACCCGCCCAGCCACAAAGGGAAGCGGACGACGACGGCTCCCCGCCGTCGTCCGCTTTGCTTTTGGTGTGGGTAATCAGGCCTTGCGGGTGGCCCGGTGCCGCAGGTGCTGGACGGCGCTGAGGGCAAGGGCAGCGGCCAGGACCAGGTAGAGGGTGATGGTGATGGGGCTGTCCACCAGGATGCCCAGATCGCCTTCGGAAACGGCCAAGGCACGGCGGAGTTCGGTTTCTGCCATGGGTCCTAGAATCACCGCGATCAGTACCGGCGCCAGGGGGATGTTGTAGCGGCGCATCAGGAATCCTATGAGGCCGATGGCGATGAGCAGCCAGAGGTCGAGGATTGCTGAGCTTACTGCGTAGACGCCGAGCATGGAGAAGACGGTGATGCCGGCGTAAAGGTAGTGCTTGGGGATGCTCAACAGCTTGGCCCACACGGAGGCGAACGGGATGTTGATCATCACCAGGATGACGAGGCCGATGAACAGTGAGGCCAGCAGCGTCCAGACCAGGTCACCGCTCCGTTCGAAGAGCAGGGGTCCAGGCTGCATTCCGTACTGCTGGAACGCAGCAAGCATGATCGCGGCAGTTGCTGATACCGGCAGTCCCAGTGCGAGCAGCGCACCCATCGCGGTGCCGGCCGTGGCGTTCGCGGCCGCTTCGGGTGCGGCAAGGCCGCGGATGGAGCCGGTGGTACCGAACTCCGGATCGTTCCTGCGCTTGGCCAGCTGCTTTTCGGTGCCGTAGGCCAGGAAGGTGGGGACTTCGGCGCCGCCGGCAGGGATCAGCCCGAACGGGACGCCGAACGCGGTGCCGCGCAGCCATGCGGGCAGCGCCTTCCTGAAATCGGCCAGGCCCAATCGGGCGCCGCCCTTGGTGTGAATACGGGTGGCTACAGGGTCGCGGTGGATGCGCGACGCGATGTGGAAGACCTCGCCGAGGGCAAGGAGCCCAACGGTGATGACGATGACGGAAATTCCGTCGAAGAGCTGGGGCGTACCCAGGGTGAAACGCGCGGTGCCGCTGGGGCCGTCAATTCCTACGAGGGCCAGGGCGAGGCCGATTCCGAGGGCTGCGACGCCGCGGATCACGGATTCGGACACGACAGCGGAGATGGCCAGGAAGGCGAAGACTGCCAGGGCGAAGTACTCGGCCGGGCCGAAGACAGTGGCCATCTTGACCAGGGTGGGCGCGAAGAACACCACGAGGGTTGTGGCTATCAGCCCGCCGATGAACGCGCCGATCGCGCAGGTCGCCAGAGCTTTGGCCGCTTGGCCGCTTTTGGCCATCCGGTGGCCCTCGAACGTGGACGCGATGGCCGAGGAGTGGCCTGGGGTGTTGAGCAGGATCCCGGAGGTGGAGTCGCCGAAGAGCCCGCCGAAGTAGACGCCGGCGAACATGATGAAGGCCGCCGTCGGTTCCAGTGAGAAAGTCACGGGCAGCAGCAGCGCCACCGCCATGGCCGAGCCAAGTCCCGGGACGACGCCGACGGCGGTGCCCAGGAGGGCGCCGATCAGTACCCAGAGGAGGTTGATGGGCGTCAGGGCGCTGGCGAAGCCGCCCATGAGGAGTTCGAGTTGTTCCATTAGAGGATCCCTCCTACGAGGCCGGAGGGCAGGCTCAGGCCCAGCGCGGCGCCGAAGGCCAGTTGAATGATTGAAGAAAAGAGCAGGGCCACGCCGATGTCGAAGACCGGGCGGCGGCTGCCGAGGGCGTAGGCGACCAGCCAGAAGAGCGCTGCTGCGCTGATGATCCAGCCCAGCGGTTCCAGCAGCAGGACAAAGGCTACGACGCCGCCAACCAGCAGGCCGACGGTGCGCCAGTCGGAGTAGGTCTTCCATGTCTTGCCTGGCGTTGGGGATGGCGCATCTTCGTACGCCGCGTCTTCTTCCTTCCCCAGGTGGCCGAGGTCGTGCAGCATGTCCGCCGAGAACTGGCCGTGTCCGGGGTGGATGGTGTTGTCCGGCACGTTCGGTGTACGAAGGATGTGGATGGCCAGCAGCGTGGCGGCAAGGTACAGGACGATGCAGACCAGAATGGGGAAGAACTGCGGCCCGGGGGCCGACTTGCCCTGCACGTTCATCGTCGCGGTTCCGATGGTGAGGAAGATGGCGACTGCGTAGAGCACGGCAACAACAACAAATTCGCTGCGGCCTGTTCCAAAGCGGGCCCTTGGTTTGCCGTGTGGCTCCACGGACGATCCTGCTCCTGATTCTTGCTGGGTGATACTCATAAGCCGAGGTCCTTTACGATTTCTTGGGCCGTTGCAACTTCCTGGGTAATGAACTGCTCAAATTCCTCACCAGTTGAGAACGTGTCCGTCCAACTGTTGCGCTTGAGGGCGTTCCGCCAGTGCGCGCTGCCGCGCATCTCGGTGATGATCCTGATGAACTCCGCTTTCGCTTCCTCCGTGGTGCCGGGCGCCGCCACGAACCCCCGCCAGTTCGACATGGCCGCATCCACGCCCTGTTCCTTGAAGGTGGGAACGTCCACGCCTTCCAGCCGTTCCTCGGACGAAATGGCCAGGGCGCGCAGGGTTCCGGCTTCGATCTGGTCCCTGACCTCGTTGTAGCCGGACATCCCGGCAGCGGTGGTGTGGGACAGCAGGGAGGTCAGCGCCTCGCCGCCTCCGGAATAGGCGATGTAATTGACGTCTTTCGGATCGATCCCGACGGTCTTTGCCACCATGGCGCTGAGCAGGTGGTCGATAGAGCCAAGGGAACCGCCCCCAATCGAGGTTCCCCCGGGGTCTTTTTTCCAGGCTTCCAGGAAGTCGTCGAGCGTTGTGAACTCGGAGTCGGCAGGAACCACCAGCGCCGCGTAGTCATCGGCCATCCGTGCAATGGGAACAACGTCGGTCATGGACTCGGGATTATCCCCAAGCTCAATGGCCCCCACCATCACGCCCCCGGTTACCAGAAGGGCGTCTTCCCGACCTGGAGTCTGGACGAATTGGCTCAGTCCGATGGTTCCGCCGGCTCCGGGCACGTTGACGACCTGCGGGTTGTTAACGACGCCGTCGCTCTTGAGCGCCTGCTGCCCTTCGCGGGCAAATCCGTCCCACCCGCCGCCCGGGGCGGCCGGCGCGATCAGGGTCAGTTTGTTCCTCGCGGTGCTCGTTCCGCCGGCGGTGCCGGCATTGAGGAACGCAAGCGCGGCAACAACGGCCACAACCAGGCCGAACACGGCATTGCGTAAGGGGTTTTTCATGGTTCTCGTTCCGTAACGACGTTGTTGGGCGGTGCGAAAGTACTGTGCCGGGCCGGAGCGCCAGCCGTACTGGAGATATCTCGGCATGCGGCTGGATACCTTTGTACACAATGAAATACATTTATACCTGTGATCATCCTCACTGGCAAGTTAGATGCGAGAAATCAGGGATTGTGTAAGCGAATACTGTTGTATACAGTTGGATACAACATCAACGAAAGGACAAAGGATGTCTGTCGGAAATGGCTCGGCGCCCCAAGGTATGGAGGCTGTTGACGTAGTTGTGGTCGGCGGCGGCAACGCGGGATTCACCGCAGCACACGCAGCGGCCGTCCGGGGGCGGAAAGTGGTGCTCATTGAAAAGGGCAGCGAAGAATTAGCCGGCGGCAACAGTTTCTACACCGCCGGGGCCACGCGCATTGCCCACAGTGGGCTCGCTGATCTGCTCGACTGGGTGGAACCAGACGAGCGGCACAGCTGCACGGAAGTTCCGCACTACACGGCAGATGAATACGCCGCCGACCTCGCAAAGGTCACGGAAGGCCGGAACGACCCGGAACTGACGAAGGTGCTGGTTGAGGAATCCCAGCCCACGCTGCGCTGGCTCAACAGCCTCGGCCTGAAGTACCGCCTGATGTATGAACGCCAGGCATTCGAACGCCCCGATGGTTCGTACCTGTTCTGGGGCGGACTTCACGTCGGCAACGTTGGCGGGGGCGAAGGTCTGATAGAGGACCACACCCGGGTAGCAGCAGAACTCGGCATCGATGTCCGGTACAGCCACGCAGCCAAGAGCCTCATCGTCGAGGACGGCCGAGTCGTCGGCGTCGTCACGGACTCACCCGCGGGTGAACTGTCATTGCGCGCCGAATCCGTCATCCTCACCGCGGGCGGTTTCGAAGCCGATCCCCAGCTGCGCAGGGAGTACCTGGGCGAAGGCTGGGAAAACGCCAAGGTCAGGGGAACACCGAACAACACCGGCGACATGATCGCCGCTGCCCTTGAAATCGGAGCAGCACGGGGAGGTGACTGGGGAACGTGCCACAGCGTTCAGTGGGACGCCTTCACCGCCACCAACGAGAGCAACCGTGAACTCACCAATCGATTGACCCGCCAGAGCTACCCGTTCGGAATCATCGTCAATACCAATGGTGAACGGTTCCTGGATGAAGGGGCAGACTTCCGGAACTACACCTACGCGAAGTACGGCAAGGAGATCCTGAAGCAGCCCGGATCAGTGGCGTACCAGATTTTTGATGCAACCCTCCGCCCCATGCTGCGCACCGAAGAGTACGACATGCCCGGCATATCAGTTGAAGTGGCGGACACTCTCGAAGACCTGGCCAGCAAGATCGGCATCGACCCCGAAAAGCTGTCAAAGACTGTCAGCGACTTCAACAACTCAATCGACCGCAGCATCGATTTCGATCCCAATGTCAAAGACGGGCGCTCCGCCACCACGGAGCCGGTCAAGAGCAACTGGGCAGCACCCATCGAGACAGGGCCCTTCTACGCCTACGGCGTCACCTGCGGGATCACCTTTACGTTCGGCGGTGTCAAATCGGATACCCACGGCAGGGTACTCGACGGCGAAGGAAAGCACATCCAAGGCCTGTATGTGGCCGGCGAAATGCTCGGCGGCCTGTTCAGCGCCAACTATCCGGGAGGGAGCGGACTTGCTGCCGGATGCGTCTTCGGACGGCGGGCGGGAACCCTGGCGTAAAGTTTGCTTCGAACCCGCCGCCCCTGCGCTGCGGGTACGACGCCCAGCCCACATTCTTCAAGGACCAGTCAAGTGACGGATACAGCATCAACCCCACGAGCGGATGGCGAAAGCATCTTCCTGACATTGCGGGGCGAGATCCTGTCCGGAGTCCACCAGCCCGGCACAGCCATTCGGGAAACATCACTTGCCGAACGCTTTGGCGTCTCCCGGACCCCAGTCCGGGAGGCGCTGTCCCGCCTCCAGCAGGAACGTCTCCTCGAACGGGTAGCCAGAGGACTGCAGGTTCCGCAGGTTGACCCCCAACAGGTCATCCAAATCTATGACATGCGGATACTTCTTGAAGAGGAAGCCGCCCGTCAGGCAGCAAAATCCCGCCAATTTCCTGACCTCATGAGGCTTGAGGCACTGCTTCAGCGGGACCGGCAGATTGAGGATCCTGATGACCACACCAGAATCACCACAAACCTGGAGTTCCACGCCGCCGTCTGGAGCTCCGCTCACAATAGCGTTCTTCAGGACCTTCTGGACCGTCTGTCCACGCACCTCATCCACGCACCGCGGTCCACGCTGTCTACAGGAAACCGGTGGACGGAATCCCTTGACGAGCACGAAGCCCTGATACACGCCATCGAAGAGCAGGACAGCGACGCCGCCGGCAAAATTGCCAGGGAGCACATGGAAACTGCGCGTACCCTGCGTCTGCAGCTTCTCCGTGAGACAGCCCTGCAACATCCGCTGGCGAGCCACCGTCCCCAGCGGTAGCCACCAGCGCGCGAAGCCGACAGAAGCGGCCGCAACGGCTTAAGAGTTTCACCGACCGCCGGATCCAGTTCCGGCACGCGCAGCCTTAATCCTGCATGCCTTCGCAACAGCAACCCGAAAGTCGGGCGCAGGACAAGGCTAACGCGAGGGAGGCGGGGTGGCCGAAAGGCCGCCCCACCTTCATTCTCAGCGGGGAACTGACGTCACACAACGCGACGGCATCCCGCTCCGGACAGGCGACGGCCTACCCTTGACACGTGACTTTGACTAAGATCCGCACCGCCGCCGCGAGCTCCCTCGCCGCCGCCGGTCTCCTGATTTCCCTCGCCGCCTGCTCCACGCCGGCCACTACCCAGCCATCCGCCTCCGCGCCGGTTTCCTCGGCAGCGGCCTCATCCGACGCCTCCGCCGGGCCCTGCGCCGGTGTGAAAGTCATCGTCGATTCCGGCGCCCTGAAGCAGGACGCCGCTGAAACGTCGGTCTGCGTGGCCGTGGACGCAAAGACTCCCGCCTCCAAGGTGCTCGAAGAGGCAGAGGTGAAAACCGTAGGCACCACCCAGTACCCCACTGAACTCGTGTGCCGCGTTAACGGCGTACCCGCCGCCGACTTCGACATCGTCCACAAGGGCGGCACATACAAGGAAGAGTGCGCAGGCATGCCTGCAGCGTTCGCCTACTGGTCGCTCTGGGTCAAGCCGGCCACCGGTGACTGGGCCTACGCCCAGGAAGGCCTCGCCACCCTGCAGGTCAGCCCCGGAGAGAGCCTCGAGCTGCTCTACACGGTCGACGGCGCACCGGCCAAACCCACGGCATGACCTTTCGACCCGCGCCGTTACGCGCAGCGGCGGCTCTCGCCGTTGTGTTCATCGCGGCGCGGGTCATCTACCGCATCCTTTTCAACGGGGCGGGCATCGGTGAACCTGTCCTGCTCGACTTCCCGCCGGTGCGGCTGCCTGCCCCGTACGCCCATGTGGTCCTCCTCGGACCGCTGACGGGGCCCGGACTGTGGGCGGCGGTCCTGTCCGCCCTGCCGATTGCCGGGATGATCCTCGGTTTCGGCATCCTCAACGCCTGGGTGGACATCGCCCGCGGCTTCGTGCACCTGGCCCGCCGCGGCCCCATGCAGGGCATTGCCCGGATGCTGGTGGTGGCGTGGGCGGCCCTTCCGGCGCTTGCCGACGCCGTGACCTCCGTGCGACTGGCGTTCCGGCTGCGGGGCGAACGGTTCGGCGCCCGTGCCCTGGTGCCCGTGCTCGAACGCACCCTCGAGCACGCCGGCCGGGTGGCCGCGGCCCTGGAGCTGCGCGGCTTCGGGAGCCGGGCAGCACACCATCCCGGCCACGGCAACGAGGCGCCGGTCCTCATCCGGGACGCACAATTCCTGGTTGGCGACGCTCAGGTGCGCGTCGCCGCATTCGCGCCGCCGGGCGGATCCGTTGCGGTCATCACCGGGCCCACGGGCTCCGGCAAATCCACCATCCTGCGGGGCATCGCGGGCCTCCTCTCCCACGTCGACGGCGGGGACGTTTCCGGCACGCTGCGCGTCGGCGGAACGGACCGCGCCGGCACGCCGCCGCGCGATACCGCACGCCTCATCGGCGTCGTCCTGCAGAATCCCCGCGCCGCGTTCGCCAGCAGCCGGGTCCGGGACGAAATCGGCCTCGCCCTTGAGCTGCGCGGCGTGGCATCCGATGCCGCCAAGGCCCGGGTGCTGGAGGTTGCGGAGAGCATCGGAGTGTCGGCGCTGCTGGACCGGAATGTCAGCACCCTCTCGGCCGGCGAGGCAACGCTCGTGGCCATCGCCGCCGCCGTGGTGGAGCAACCGCCCCTGCTCCTGGTGGACGAACCCCTGGCCGACCTTGACACGGCAGCACGCATCCACGTCACCGCCGTGCTCAGCGCACTCGCCCGCGAAGCAGGTGTCTGCGTCATCGTGGCGGAGCACCGGGCACAGCCGCTCATACCCGTGGCCGACTCGTGGTGGACCATCGACGACGGCGCCCTGGTCCCCGGCGTTGCGCCCTCCCCGTCCTCGCTTCCTGCCGTTGCCGGTCCGACGCCGGTACCGACGGCGGAGCACTCCCCCGTCCTGACTGCCACGAACCTCGCGGTGCACCGCAAGGGCACGCCGCTGGTGCGCGAGGCGTCCCTGACCCTGCACCGCGGCGAAGTGGTGGCCCTGGTGGGGCCGAACGGTGCCGGGAAGTCGTCCCTCCTGGTGGCCCTCGCCCTCGGTGAAGGCACGAGCGCTCAAGGCAAGGACAGGCAAGGCACCGTGGGTGATGGAACGGTCGACGGCGGCACTGTCGACGGCGGCCGCGTCGCCCTGGTGCCGGACGCCTCGGACGACCTCTTCACCAGGGATACCGTGGCCGGAGAACTCCGCGCGGCCGAGCGGCGGCTGGCGCGCGCTGCTCGTCAATCAAAGCGACGTACGTCAGGCAGGCGCCACGGAGATCTGCGCCGCCCGGGCAGCCAGCTTCCCCCACGCTCAGCGGAATCACACCTTGCCCTGTTGCGGGGCGACGCCAGCATTCCCATTGGCCACGAGCATCCCCGGGACCTCTCGGCCGGCGAGCGCAGGATCCTAGCCATCGCACTGCAGACCATGGACGCTCCCCAGGTCCTCCTGATCGATGAGCCCACCCGCGGCCTCGATCCTGCGGCGCGCGCGGCAGTTTCTGCGGCGCTGCAGGCCGCGGCGGACTCCGGCGCGGCGGTCCTGATCGCCACCCACGACCACGATTTTGCCCACGGCCTCGGCGCCCGGATCCTCCCGATGCGTGACGGCGTCGCACCCTCTTCGCTGACTGAAGCGGCCCCGGCAGGTGACGTCCTGGCCAGTCCCGCCACACGGCACAGTGAAACAGCGCACCGCCTCCCGGCACCGCGGTTCACCGACCGGCGGAGCGACATTCCGGCAGCCAATAAATCGCACAAAATCCGGATGCCGCGGGGCCTCGAGCTCGCAGCCCTCGCCGCGGCAAACCTTGTGGCCCTCGCGGCGTTCTGCTGGCCGCTGCTCGCCGCGGCTTTCCCGGAGGATGCCGCCGCGGCACTCCCCTACGCCGCGCTGGCCATCGCGCCGCTGGCCGTCATTGCCATCGTGGTGTCCCTCGACGGCTCGGTCAGCTCGGCGCATACGGTGGCGTTGCTGGGCGTGCTGGCTGCCGTCGGCTCGGCGGTGCGGGTGGCGAGCACCGGCGTCGGGGGCGTGGAGGCGGTCTTTATCCTGCTGATCCTTGCGGGCCGGGCCTTCGGTCCCCGTTTCGGCATGCTCCTCGGCGCCGCCACCATCGCCGTCTCCAGCGCCTTGTGGAGCGGCATCGGCCCCTGGACACCGTTCCAGATCTTCGCCTGCGCGTGGGTGGCCGCGGGGGCCGGGCTGCTCCCCCGCCGGGTGCGCGGAAGAGCCGAACTGTGGATGCTGGCCGGCTACGGCGTGGTGGCGTCCTACCTGTTCGGCCTGCTGACCAACCTGTGGTTCTGGCCCTTCGCGGTGGGCGCCGGCACTGGCATCTCCTACGTGCCGGGCGCGCCGCTGGGCACCAACCTCTCCAGCTTCCTGCTGTACTCACTGGTGACGTCGACGGCGGGCTGGGACACCCTGCGTGCCGTCACCACCATCATCGGCATCGCCGTCGTGGGGCGGGCCATTCTCGCCGCGTTCCGGCGGGTGAAGCCGGTCTCCAGCGCGGGCGGGCACGCCGCGCAGGCGCGTTCCGCCCAGGCCAGGGACCGGCCCCAGCTCCGAGTCTGAGTCTGAGTCTGAGTCTGAGGGCACAGTGAGGACAGTCGGACCGACAGGCGCTACTCGCGAAACTTCAGTGTCGGGGTGGTTTTCCGTGATGCTGAATCGTCCTCTTCGATGGAACGTGACTCACTCTCACAGTTCGCGGCGCATTCTCGTGCTCGCGTCCGAATACGCCGCGTTCAACTTCTACTCCCGTTGTTTTCACGCCGACAATGGACCTTCCGTCAATCTAGGGCGGAAGGGGAGCGGCGCACGTGTGCGCGATTTCCGAGCTCGAATCTTACTAAGGCGCTGGCCCAGAGATAGACAGCCCGAGTACAGCTTGGGCCAGGCTCGCTTCGGTGGGGATCTGTATGATCCGCACGGATTGGCGCCAGCATAGCAACGGGCTATTTGACGACCAGAGGATTAACGGGGGCTCCAGTGCCATTCACGACCTTCAGAGGTGCTGCGGTGTAGAGGAACGTGTATTGGCCGTCAGCGGCGCAGTCTGCAGCAAGGGCCGCAAGATCGATGATTTCTGCGAAGGTGACTCCGAGGTTCCGCATTAGGGCATTGTGCAGTGGCAGGGCAACCCCGGATTCGGGATGGATGGTGACTTCGTTGGCGATGGTGTCAGTGACCAGGTTCGGGATCTCCATCTTCTGGAACCATTCGACCAGTTCCCGGCTGTAGGTAAGGCCGGGCTCATTGAAGTTTTCGTAGAACTCCTCCCTGGGTGTCGCGTAGAAGTACTCCAGCCATCCGGTCCGTACCAGGAGGATGTCCCGCGGGAGAATTTCGCAGCCCTGGCTGGCGGCGGTGTTCATCAGATCTTCGTGCGTAAAGGTTTCGCCCTTGTCGAGCCACTGCTTGCCTCGGTGCCGGGCAACGTCGAGGAGAATGCCTCGTCCGGCGATGCCTTTCTCGGCGATGGGCAGGATGCTGGCTTTCTTCATGCCTCCGGTGGTTGATTCGGCGGGGTAGCCGTTGTAAATCTCATCGCCGTACCAGAGGTGGCCCAGAGCGTCGTACTGGCTGGAGCCCTGCAGGTACATGGTGATCATGTCGTCGGCCAACTCAAGCCCGCCCGGGAAACTCAGACCGGTTCCGTTCAGGTAGTGTCCCCGGTCCATGGTGTTGACCCGGGCCGCTGGGGTACGGGGGCCGGGGTACGCCGGATCACCGTGGGGATGGCCGATCTGCACCTGGAGCGTAAAAGTCTTCCCAGACCGTATTTCCTTTGTGCCTCTCAGCACTTGTTCCGCGTCCAGGTAGTTGAGTCCGCCGACTTCGTCGTCCGGGCCCCACTTCCCCCAGTTTTTTGGAGAGCCGTCCAGCAGTTCGGATATATGCGGTACAGGTGGCTGTGACATTTCCTTCTCCTTTGAGTATTTCGGAGGGGCTTCCCCGAAGAATTCAGGGCCGCCCCTCCGCAGTAATGTGATGTGCCCGAGACTTGGACCGGTGGGGTCAGTTGGCGGATTCCTGCTGGGTGACCCGGTCATGCCGGAGCGAGGAGCCGGAGGTTTCCCGTGCGACGAGGGCGGCGATAAAGGTGATCGCCGCAGCGATGGCAAGGTAGATACTGACTCCAAGTGTGTTCTTTTGGTCCACGCTGCCCAGCAGGGCCACAGAGATCAGCGGTGCCAGTCCGCCGGCAAAGACGGAGGCCAGCTGGTAGCCGAGTGAGGCGCCGCTGTAGCGTACCGAGGTGCCGAAGAGCTCGGAGAAAAACGCGGCCTGGGGTGCATACATCAGCGTGGTGCAAACAAGGCCTACGACGATCGCCAGCATGATCAGCCCGTCGTTGTGCGTGTCTACCAGTGGAAAGAAGGCGAAGCCCCAGAGGCCGGTGCCGGCGGCACCGATCAGATATAGGGGTCGGCGGCCAACCCTGTCTGACAAGGCCCCGACCAAAGGGGTAAGTATGAACTGGCATACTGAGCCGACCAAGACACCGGCGATAGCCGCGTCTTTCCTCATGCCTTGGTACGTCACCATGTACGTGATGACCACGATCGTAAACACGTAATAAGCAATGTTTTCGGCCAGCCGCATTCCCATCGCGACCGCAACTTCCTTGGGGTATTTGAGCAGCACTTCCAGGATGGGCGCCCTGGTTTTTCCTGCCGCCTGCTGCTGCTCCTTGGCTTCGGCAAACACGGGGGATTCTTCAATACTCATTCGGACCCACAGGCCAGTGAGGACCAGGGCTGCGCTCAACAGGAATGGAACCCGCCAGCCCCAGGAGTTGAAGTCCGCATCAGACTGTACGGCGGCCAGGATCCAGAGCACGATGGCGGAAAGAAGGTTGCCCAACGGAACGCCGGCTTGGACCCAGGAGGACCAGAAGCCGCGATGACGGTCATCGCCGTGTTCGGCCGCCATGAGCACTGCCCCGCCCCATTCGCCTCCTACGGCGAAGCCCTGCAGAAGGCGGCAGAAGACCAGCAGCAGAGGAGCGGCAAAGCCAATGGTCCCGTAAGTGGGCAGTAGGCCGATGGCGAATGTCGCGGCTCCCATCAGCAGCAGGCTGATAACCAGCATCTTCTTGCGACTGACCCTGTCACCATAGTGGCCGAAGATGATGCCTCCGACTGGACGGGCAACAAAGCCGACGGCGTAGGTGCCGAACGCCAGGAGAACCCCTGTCGCCGGTTCCTCGCTGGGAAAGAACAAGGGGCCGAAAACGAGGGCAGCGGCGGATCCATATAGGAAGAAGTCGTACCACTCGATGGCAGTACCGATCAGGCTGGCAAACACAACCTTGCGAATGGAGTTCTTCGGGCGGGTTCCGGCAGCGTTGCCGGTGGCCTTGACCTTTGAAGGGGACATTGTTTTTCCTTGATTATGTAGAGGGCAGACCTCTGTGTGAGGCGGTAATAAAGAGATTCAGGGAATGAGTACAACCTTGACGGCGCCGGCTTCGGCTGCTGTCCGTAACGCACGTGTGCCATCTGATAGAGGGACCGTGGTAACCAGCGATTTCCACCTCTCCGGGGCGGATTCAAGTACGGACAGCGCGGCACGGTAGTCATGCGCCACTGAGCCGTAGCTGCCGAGCAACCGGATCTCATTGCGCGCCAGGATATTTACATCCACAGCGGGGACTGCCGGAAACAGACCCGCCACAACAATGGCTCCGCTTGGACGAACCGTTGAGATTGCGGTTTCCAGCGCCGGCGGTGCGCCGGATGCTTCCAGCCAACCACCGACATCTGCCGGGAGGGTTTCTCCGGCCAACACGGTGTCGAGACCAAGTGACCGCGCAAGCGGAAGCCGCTGGTCTTCATCGCGCGGAGCGCCCATAAGTAGCACACGGTAACCGTGGTCACTCAACAGCAACGCCCCCATGAGTCCGATCGGACCCGGTCCGCTGACGACGATCGTGAAACACGTGTCCACCGCCGCTTCCAGGCGCTTCACAGCGTGAAATGCCACGGAGAGGGGCTCGGTCAAAGCGAGAGTTGCCGCAGGCAACGTGCTGTCCGTCGGGATTGCCCTGTGAACGGGGATGGAAAAGTATTCACTTGCGCAACCATCGAATGAAAGGCCCAGGACGCTGCGGCTGCGGCATAACTGCCGGTCCCCACCCGTGCACAGGGTGCAGTCACCACATCCATCGATCGCGATGGGGACGACGAGTCTGCCGATCCACTCCTCAGAGACGCTTGGTCCGCAGGCAACTACCCTCCCAACGGCCTCATGGCCGAGTGTGACCGGGGCCTTAACCCACTCATACCCGGTGTCCTGGCGCCAAGCGTGTACGTCGCTTCCGCACAACCCGCACGCCAGGGTCTGAACCAGAAGTTCGCCGTTACCCGGATGCGGGACCGGCCGTGGGCGCACCTGTACGTCTCCAGGGGTAGAACTGGTTTTGCTCAGCGCAGCCATGGAGGTGGCTGGACGGGTCCTGGCTGGTAAAACGGCCGGGGTCAGGGTGTCACCCGATATGTCAGAGTTCATTCTTCTCCTTTGAAGATCAGTCACTGCTCAGTCCTCCGCTGCCGGACCTAAACGTTTAAGTTTTCGCATTGGCTTTTACCGAGGAACTTAAACGATTAGGTCAATGGTGCCGTCCGGAGAGTAATTTGGCAAGGGGTGTTTGGCTAACAGAGCCTGGTGGAGGGGAAAGAGCGTCAGCTAACTTCGCGTGGTGGCCCTGATCTTCAGCTGGTGTGGGAGTATCTCCTGGACCGGTGGGGCGTCCCAGCCGCCGATTCGCCGGTGGAGCAGCTCGAACCCCCGGCGCCCCATTAATGCGCGCGGAACTTCTACCGATGTCAGCTTCAAGGGTCCGGCACTGGAGAAGCTCAAGTCGTCGAAACCGGCAACCGCTACGTCATTGGGTACCGTTTTGCCCAGCTCCTCGCAAACATCAAGGACGCCAAGGGCGATCAGGTCGTTACCGCACAAGATACTGTCTACGTGTGGGTGAGTTCTGAACAGCTCAGCGGCACGCCGAGCCCCTGATTCCCGGGTAAGTGCACCCCAGGTTCCTTCAACGTTGACAATTTGGGCTTTGCCCGAAGCTGCGCCTTCGCGGAAGCCTCTAACCCGGTTCCGCGAAACGCTGGATACTTCCGGCCCGCCGAGAATGGCGATATTACCTTGTCCTGACAGTGCCAGATGAACGCCGATCTCTCTGGCAGCAGCGGTGTTGTCGATGGCAACTGAATCAGCAGCAACTCCGTCGAGTGAACGGTGGAGTTGCACGAATGGAACGCCGCCGTTGATCAGCCGGTGTAGAAGTGGGAGGTCCCGCGCGGCCACCGAGGTGAACAGGAGCCCTGCGGAGTTGCGGTCCAGTTGGGCGCCGGCAGCATCAGCCTGACGTTCACCGTCGACGCCCACGTGGGACACAAATACTTCAAACCCCTCCCTTGTGGCCGCTCCGATGACGCCGCTTGCGACGTCAGCGTAAAACGGGTTAGCAATGTCCGCCAGCAACAGGCCGATTGCGTCGGTCTTGCCCCTGCGTAATTGCTGGGCCACTTTGTTCGGCCGGTATCCCAATTCCTTGGCGGCCTGGAGAACCTTTTCCCTAAGTTCGGCCCCAACCCCTGGGCGGCCGCTCAAAGCGTAGGACACCGATGCTGTTGACACCCCCACCCGCGCAGCCACTTCGTGGATCGTTACACGCGTCGTCAAATTGCTCTCATTGACCCAGGCCCGCCCGTCAGTTGACATATGGGCATCTTAGACGTTTAAGCAGTGAAGCCAGGCCCGTGAGTGCCAAAGCTACTCACTCGGGCCCAGAGAACATTCAGTGCAGAATATGGCGGTCTTCGGCGGCGAAGGAGTGGAGTTCGTCGAAGGCGCCGCGTTCGAGCTTGGCAACCCACTGCGGATCGGACAGCAGGGCGCGGCCGACGCCGACAAGGTCGAACTCATCGTCGGAGAACCGGTCGATTATTCCATCCATGCTTGTTGTCTTCGCCCGGCCACCGTCCGTATATGCCGTCCAAAGGTCACCGTCCAGTCCGACGGATCCGACGGCGATAGTTGAGATTCCGGTCAACTTTCGGACCGACCCGGCCAACGTGAGCGGCGAACCCTCAAAGGCTGGCTCGAAGAATCGGCGGGTGGAGACATGGAAGACGTCCACTCCCGCCTCCGCGATGGGGTGCAGAAGCGCCCCGAGTTGTTTCGCTGTCGGGGCGAGCACGGCGCTGTAATCGCCGGCTTTCCAGTTGGAGAGGCGGAAGCTAACCGGGAAGTCCGGACCGGTGGCTTCCCGGCAGGCCATGACGACCTCCACGGCAAAACGTGCACGGCCGGCGGGGTCCCCGCCATAGGCATCGGTGCGCTGATTGGTGCGTTCCCAAAGGAACTGGTCGATGAGGTAGCCGTGCGCTCCGTGCAGCTCGATTCCGTCAAAACCCAGAGCCTGGGCCGTCCCGGCAGCCCGGGCGTAAGAGGCAACAATCTCCTCGATGTCGCCCAAGGAAGCCGCGCGGGCGGCGGGGATCTTGCCGTAGGAGACGCCGGATGGCGAAATGCTGGGCACCTCCGGGTTCGGCCCGGTTCCTGGTGAGCGCCGTCCGCCCCGGTGCCATAGCTGCGGGATGATCGCGCCGCCTGCAGCGTGGACGCCGTCCACGACCGAGCGCCAGCCATCAAGGGCCGCATCGCCGAAGAGCTGCGGCACATCGCCTGAGTCGCCCGCGGCAGGGTGGTCGATGTAGGTGCCCTCGGTGATGATCAGTCCCACTCCGGCAGCGGCCCGGCGGGAGTAGTAGGCCGCGACGTCGGGTCCCGGGACTCCGTTGGGCGAGAATTCGCGGGTCATGGGGGCCATGACGAACCGGTTTCGGAGGTTCAGCGGGCCGATGTCGAAGGGCGCGAAGAGGGGCGAGAGGTCTGCTGTCTGGCTGTCCGCCGGCATGGTGCTCCTAAGGAGTTGTGGCGAGAGGGGTGGGGAGGCTTAAAGGTCGGAGGCCACAGAGGACCGGAAACGGGCGATGGCGTCCTCATTGCGGGCGAAGTACGTCCACTGTCCGATCCGGGTGGTCTGCACGAGGCCGGCGTCTGAGAGGGTGGCCATGAACTGCGAGGCAGTGGACTGTGAAACCTCGCAACGCTTCCGGATGCTCGAGACGCACACCCCGTAGCGAGTGGCGTCGACTTTTTGTTCTTCAAAGTGCATCACGGGGTCCCGCAACCACTGCAGGATCGAAAGTCTGTGCGGGTTGGAGAGTGCGCGCAGGGCCGCAAGCAGCTCATCCTGCCGGAGTTGGATCCCGGAATCCTCATTAGTAGTCACTCCCCAAGGTTACCGCAATATCGTAATATCGCAATTTTACGATATGCGTGGTACAACTTAAATCCCCCCTTCGAAAGGAACGATCATGCCCATCACCACAGAGGTTTCCGCCGCCGTCCAGAACTGGAGCTCCAGCCTGGCCGCCCTTCCTCCCTTGCTGCGGGGGGAACCGTCGGACACAACCCTTGATGAATTGCGCACCTCATACGACGAGATGCTTGCCGCCCATCCGACCCCGGAAGGGGTCTCCATCGAGGAGGTGGACATGGGAGGGGTGCCAGGAATCGTGGTGACGCCCGAGACCGTGGAGGACAACCGCGCACTCTTCTACATCCACGGAGGTGCTTACATCGTCGGCAGCCCGGCAGGCTACCACGGGCTTGCCGGAAATTTCGCCCTGCGCCTGAAGGCCCGGGTGTTCCTGCCGCATTACCGGCTAGCCCCGGAATACCCCTTCCCTACGCCCATCAACGATGTCGTCGACGCCTACCGCTGGCTGCTGGATCAGGGTCAGGACCCCGAGCGCCTCATGGTCGCCGGTGATTCCGCCGGCGGCGCCATGACCATCACAGTGATGATCAAGGCCCGGAACCAGGGGCTGCCGCTTCCGGCGGCCGGGGTGGCCCTGTCACCGTGGGCAAACCTGGAACATACAGGCGCGTCGATGACCAACCGGGAAGGCCTTGACCCGCTGAACAGCAAAGCGGTCCTTGACCTGCTGGCCCGGTCCTTCCTGGGCGGGGCACTGCCCAACGACCCGGACGCATCCCCGGTCTTCGCCGACGTACGGGGCCTGCCCCCAATCCTGGTGACAATAGGCGAGAACGAACTCATGCTTAGCGACGCAGTCCGCCTCGCCGGGCACCTGGCCGAGAACCGCGTACGAGTCAGCCTCGACGTCTGGCCCGAAATGTTCCACGTCTGGCACATGCACCAGGACCAGCTCCCCGAAGGACGAAAAGCCCTCGATGACGCCGCCAGATTCCTGCTCGAGGCACTGCCCGCCCGATAGGGACAACTTGTGCGGCGCTGCTCCGGTGCGCTTGACCCGCCTGCACCCTGGCTGCACGGCCTTTTATTAGGACCCCATTTCGTCAGCCCGACCCACTCATGGGCGGGCTGACGAGTTGGGCGATTGCTGGGCGCTGGTGGGCCGTCTGTCTGACAAATAGCGCGCACCGCTAAGCATTTCCCAATAACGCACACTGCTCACGGAAAGCCCAGCCAAGTGCAAAGCCCAAGTAGGCACTGTCGTTACCCCAGGTTTGGCGGCGTGTGTCCGGCAGGCAGAAGTGGACGGCCCCTACGTTAGTGCCGGTGAGAGGCATCCGGGCACCCGCACGGTTCCCCTTCGTTCCTCTTCCAGCCACAGTCCCAGACAATGGGCAAGATGCCTATGGTGAATCCGATTGAGGCCCAGGCCATCTCACTAGCTGACGGCACGGGGTGCCCGCAAGACATGCAGTTGGACGCCGAGCCGAGACTCAGGGCCGCACCCACTCCCGACTGCCGGGCGAACTCCTCCGCCTTTCGGGTCCGGTCCAGCAGGTGCGAAGATTTCGAAGACCAGACACGGATGGCGGAAAGCCTCATGTGGCGTCCTTAAGCCAGGCTGCGGCTTCCGATGCCCAGTAGGTGATGACCATGTCAGCGCCCGCTCGTTTTATTCCCAGTAACGACTCCATGATGGCCGGGCGGCGGTCAATCCACCCGTTCGCCGCAGCGGCTTCGACCATGGAGTACTCTCCAGAGACCTGGTACGCGGCGACAGGAACAGGACTTGTTGCGGCAACGTCCGCCAAGATGTCCAAGTAACTCATTGCGGGTTTGACGATGACGATGTCAGCGCCTTCCTCCACATCGAGCCTGACCTCGGTTAGCGCTTCCCGGCGATTCCGGAAGTCCATTTGGTAGGTTCGCCGGTCCCCGGCAAGCTGTGAATCAACTGCCTCCCTGAAAGGGCCATAGAACGCTGAGGCGTACTTTGCAGCGTAGGACATCACGACGGTGTTCTTGTGTCCCGCACTTTCAAGTGCCCTCCGAACGGCCCCGGCACCGCCGTCCATCATGCCGGAAGGGGCAACCACGTGGGCTCCGGCGTCCGCTTGGGCAACGGCCATCCTGCCGTAGATATCAAGTGTTTTGTCGTTGTCGACCTGCCCGCTCGTGTCCAGCAGGCCGCAGTGTCCATGATCGGTGAACTCATCCAGGCACAAGTCACTCATTATGACGAGGTCATCCCCCACCTCTGAGCGCACGTCACGGATTGCTGCATTCAAAACTCCCGCGGGCTCAAGGGCAGCTGAGCCGGTGGGGTCGCGGTCGGCGGGGATGCCAAAGAGCATTATGCCGCCAAGTCCCTGTTCCGCTGCCTGCGCGGCTACTCGCTTGAGAGAATCTGCAGTGTGTTGCACTACTCCGGGCATGGAACCGATAGGGCAGGGTTCGGTAAGGTCCTCGCGTATGAAGGCTGGAAGGATCAGTTCAGAGCCTCCAAGCCGCTGCTCGGCCACGAGGCGCCTCAAGGCAGGTGTGCTGCGGAGTCTGCGGGGGCGCATTTGGGGAAAGGCCATGTGTGTCCTTTTCTTTTGATGTGGACATCATTCCGGGGAAGCGAGGAAGCGCGAGGATCAAGCAAGCTGTCCTCACGCCACGGGTGCAGTGAGGACAGCTTGCTCGAACACAGGCTCCACCGGCTGACAGCTAGTGCCGAGTGCTGGGTCATTCCTGTTGTGTGACACGGACGGCGTTGATGCCGTCGGACTTCAGGAACAGTGCACGGCCGAAAAACGTGTTCTGGACCAGCCACAGGGCGGAACCATCCGGCATGACGCCGTCGACGCTTCCGGAGGCTACCAGTTCACCCTTCCGATACAGGCGCACTACATTGCTGGATTCGAGTTCGGACCAGTTATCGATGAACTCGTTCATGTGGCTTTCTTTCCGCTCAGAGGCCCGCAGAAGTCAACGCTGATTACCGTCGCCAAAGGAACCGGCATGTACTCGCGGGCCAATGGGAGTCCTGCGGAAATGCGACCTGTATGGGCTCTACGGCATCACAGAATACCCTGCGGGCGGGTCGACTCCCGCCCGCAGGTTCAGGGCACATGTTTTCTACTTGTAGCCGTTCTTATGAAGGAAGGAGCGAATGGCTTCGTTGTATTCGTAGGGGTTCTCGATCATCGGGTAGTGCCCTGTGCCGGCAAGTACAGCGATTTCGCTGCCCTTGATGTGCGACTGCGTGGAGTTGACCTGATCGGGATAAACCAGCCAGTCGGCGTCACCTGCGAGCAGGAGAACCGGAGCCGTGACCTTGTGCATTTGGTCCCGGACGTCGAAGCCTGCGTAGCCGGTAAGGTCGGCAGCGGCGACTTTGGCGGTGTTGCGCTGGATCTGCCACACGACTTCTTCTGCCCGGTCTGCGGGCGTCCGGTCGCCGGTGAGGGACTGGGACCAGCATTCGAGGATCTGCTGGCCGTCAACTTTGAGCATGTCCAGGAAGAACCCGGACACTGTTGGGGTGTAGTCAGCGCCCTCAGAGGAAATAATCGCGGAGTAGCCGTCAGGCCGGCGTGCGCCTAGTTCAAGAACCATGTTGCCGGCCATGGAACAGCCCACGACAACGGGCTTTTCCAGACCTAGTGCTTCGATCAGTGCTTCGTTGAATTCCGCGTGACGGGTGAGGCTTTCGAAAGGTCCGCCCTCGGGCACCAGGGTTTTGCAGTGGCCTGGGGCGTCCACAGCGATGACCCGGTATTCATCAGAGAGCCCCTCCAGCACATGGCGGTACATCAGGCTGTCCTGACTCGCAGCATGGAAGCAAATAATCGCGGGGCCTTCGCCGGCTTCCTCGTAGTAGGTGCGGATGCCGTTGACGTCGATGTACCGTCCAACGATTTCCTTACCGGACGGACGCGGTGCCGGTGAAGGCTCCGGACGGGGGCTTGGTCCGTTGCCCACCCGTTTCATGGCCTCAAGCAGCAGCCACATGACCTTGATGTTTCTCATTGCGAGAACTGTGTCACCGCTGAGGGTGATTTCCCCCAGCCCTGGCGAAGTTCCCCTGTACCAGTCCGTTTGCCCGCTGGCTACCCGGTCCCACTCGGCGCGCGGAGCGGTGACGATGATGTCAGCACCCCTGGCCGAGGGGCCGTCCGTAACGCCGGCGACCTTGCCACCGCGCACATCCAGTGAGGCAGCACCGTTCTCGTGTCGGAATTCAATACGGGCTTCGAACCACTTGGCGGCTTCTGACCACCGCGCGTCGGTGTTCAACTCCTCGCCCAGCAGCTCCCACCATTTTCCAGAAAGTGTTTCAGTCATCATGTCTCCTTGATTCCGGTCGGACTGGCCCGATTTGGCCGCCATCGGCCACTCCGGGTGTTTCAGTCCTTCTTTGTGTTGGGGCCAGGGGTCCTCCGAATCCCGTCGCTGGGAATTCGAAGAGCACCCTTAGGCTCTCAAGCCTAAGCCGAGTGTTTCACATCACAAATACTAGACTTTGGATACGATCATGGCAACACTAGCCCACATTGCCTAGTATTTACCGCACAAACATCTTGTAATGTATCCAATCTCGCCTTACGCTTTATGCATGTGGTCTGCATCACTGCACCGATTCCAGTGGACAACGAAGCCCTGGAGATGGCACGGAGTTCTTGCACCCGCTAAGCCCAGGAGCGGCGCCTCTTCCTTTGACCCGCGAGCTCCCCTGACAGCTACATCCGAAAGGAACCTCGTGAAAACGAATCTCTTTACGCGAGCAATCGCAACAGCGGGCATCACTTTGCTTGCCCTCACCGCCTGCACTTCCGGTGATGCATCCGACTCTGCGCCGGCGGCAGGCCAGGACGGCGGAACGAAAACTGTTGGCCTGGTCCAGTTCAGCGGCGATGACGTATTTTCTAATGGGGCCCTGGAAGGTGCCGCCAAGTACGCAGAGTCGCAGGGGTGGAAGACCATCACCGTGGACGCTAAGGGCTCAGTTGATGCCGCAAACTCCGCAATGACCAACCTGGTCACGAGGGGTGCCAGCGCCATCATCACCACCGTTTTCCCCTCGGATGCCATGGGTGCCGGCATTGCCTCTGCCAAAGAAGCGGGCGTGACCGTCGCCACGTGGGGCGGTGGTCTGGCTGACGGTGTCAAGTTCGCCTCCGAAACCGGCTTGGGTGACGATCTAGCCGCACGTGTCGTCAAGGACCTTGGTGGGAAGGGCGATCTGCTTGCCCTTACCTATCCCCCGGGTCGTATCTGCCAGCACAGGGAGCAATCCCTGGACAAGGCAGTTGCCAGCACACCAATCAAAATGAACAAGCAGCAGATCACGATTCCCGGTGCAGTTAACTCCGCTCTCGACGCGACATTGGCGTGGGCCGCTGCACACCCGGCAGGCGGCGCCCCGCTGGCTATCTGGTCCTGCTTTGACGACCCTGCCACTGGAGTTGTTGCCGGGTTGGATCAGCTCGGACGCACCGACATCAAGTCTTATGGACTGAATGGGACCAAGGAAGCCATCAAGTTGGTGAAGGACGGGAAGCTGACCGCGACGCTATGGATCGATGGTGCGAAGCAGGGTGAGGAATTGATGAAGATGATCGTTTCTGATCTGAATAACGGTGGCAAGGACGAGCCCAAGGAAGTCGGCGGCGATATTGTCCTTGTTGACTCCACTACCGTTGATCAGTTCCTGGCCGCCCACCCGAATTTCAAGTCCTAGCGAATCAGGCAAACAATGGACACAACATCAACTGCCGGTCCGCCGTTGCTTGAGGTGCGGGGACTTGCCAAGGAGTACGGCGCCATACGCGCCCTTCGAGGAGTAGACGTCTCCTTTCACCGCGGCGAAATCCACGGCCTGGTCGGGGCGAATGGCGCTGGTAAGTCAACCCTGGTCCGGAGTTTAGCGGGACTTGAGCAGCCAGATGAAGGGCACATTCTGGTCGAAGGGGAGCCCGTTCATATCCGGAACCCTGCAGCGGCCGCAGCTCTAGGTTTCGCTTTCATCCACCAGGAACTGAACCTTGTATCGAACTTCACTGGGGCGCAAAACATCGTTCTCGGAAGCGACAAAGGCAGTGCTCTTCGATTCAGGAGCTTCGCCGGCGTACCTGAGCATGTCCGTGCCGTAGCTAAAAGAATCGGCATTGACTTCAGTCTCGAGAAACCCGTCGGACAACTCACGGTGCACCAGCAGTGGCTGGTCAGCATTGCCCGTGCCTTGGCCAACGACTGCCGGTTGATCGCAATGGATGAGCCAACTGCGTCTTTGGGTGAAGAGGAAGCAGCCCGCCTGATGAGCGTTGCCAAAGCACTGGCAGCCGAGGGTGTGGCAATCCTGTTCATTAGCCACAGGCTCGATGAAGTGACTTCCGTGTGTGATCGCGTCACCGCCTTCAGGGATGGTCAAGTTGTCCTCCAGCTGTCCAAGGAGGAGGTAACCCGCCCTGCCATCGTTGACGCCATTGTGGGGCACAGCGTCGTCCCCGGAGAACGCAAAGACCATTCTTCGAACTCAAAGGCCGCACCCGTTGTGCTGTCCCTTGAAGACGTTAGCGCTGGAACTGCGGTGAGGAACGCCACGCTGGAGTTGCATAAGGGCGAACTGCTGGGCATCGCAGGACTCGTCGGGTCGGGGCGTACTGAACTTGCACGGCTTATCTACGGAGCCGACCGACCCGACGGCGGACGGATGACCTATAAGGGCCGTCCCTATGCTCCCAAGTCCGTACAGGATGCTATTGCCCACTCCGTCACTTACGTCCCTGAAGAACGCCGGGCCGAAGCCCTGTTCCTCAACCTGCCGATCGAGAGCAACCTTCATGTCTCGAACTGGAAGAGCACAAGTATGGCCGGAACGCCCTTCACTTCGATGCGAAAGTCGAAATCCGTTGCCACCCAGATGTGCCAGCGGCTTGGAGTTGTATTGCGTGAAGGTGGAACACGGCAACCTGTCAGTGCCTTGAGCGGCGGGAACCAGCAAAAGGTCGTTATCGGTCGGTGGATGGCATTAAACCCGGACATCCTGATCCTGGACGAACCAACCCGCGGAGTCGACGTCGGCGCCAAAGCGGACATTTACGATCGCATCCGTGAAATAGCAGCCAGCGGCACTTCTGTCATCGTCATCTCCTCCGAGTTCGAAGAACTCCTGGAATGCGATCGTGTCGTCGTCCTCTCCGGAGGCAAGACCGTGGCCGAGCTCGAAGGAGACTCCGTTACGGTCGCCGACATGCTCCACCGCTGCTACTCATGAGCCCAACTAGGAGAGAATCCGTGACTACCGCAACACCAGAAAAGGCGTCAACGATGACGCCCCGCAAGAGCAAATCCGGCCTGTCCGCCCAGCACCGCGCGTGGACCTTCGCGGCCCGCTACGGCACCCTGGCCGTGCTCGTGCTGATGATCATTGGTTTCGGGATGGCCAGCCCGGATGCATTCCTGTCCCAGCGAAACCTGATCAATATCCTCAACCAGGGCGCACTGCTGGCGATCATTGCCGGCGGCGTAACTTTCGTCCTTGTAGTCGGCCAGTTCGACCTGAGCTTCGCCAACATGATCAGCCTCTCAGGCATTCTCACCGTTGGCCTCATGCAATTCAGCGGGCTGCCCAGCTACGCTGCAATCGCGATCACGTTGGCCGTCTCATGCATTGTCGGCCTCTTCAACGGCTTCCTCGTCATGTACTTGAGAATGAGCTCGATCGTCGCAACGCTGGCGACCTCAACTATCCTGATAGGCATCAACTTCTGGTACTCCAACGGTGTTCCCGTGACAGTTGGCGGCGGAAGCGGCTTCACTGATATCGCACGGGCTCGGCTGCTCGGAATCCCGATGCCCATCATCTACATGGTGGTCATCCTTGCGGTTCTCTGGGTCATTCTTAACCGGACGATGCTCGGTCACCACGTGCAGGCAGTAGGGTCCAATACCCTTGCGTCCCAGATGGCCGGTGTGAGGGTAAGCCGGGTGACCATCACTGCCTTTGTACTTGCAAGCCTTTGCGCAGGTGTTGCCGGCATCATTCTCTCGGCCCGTATCGGCAGCGGCCAGGTAACAGCGGGAGACGGCTTTCTGCTCAGCGCCTTCGCGGCCGTCTTCCTCGGGGCATCAGTCATCCGCGACGGAGAGTTCCACATCTTCGGAACGTTCGTCGGCGTCCTCATCGTCACGGTCACCACCAACGGACTATCAATCTTGGGCGCACCATCATTCGTCCAGTTCCTGTCCCAGGGCGGAATCCTGATTGCCGCCGTTGCCCTCAGCACCCTCAGCAGGCGAGTACTGGGCACACAGCGGCACTAACTGCCGGGCTCACATCATGCGCCCATGGGCTGAACAAAGGCCGCATCAACGCGATCACGTGAGCCCTCGGCAGGGAACCAGGATTCCTTGCCGAGGACAGGCACCACCCGCTGACCTGACCAGGCACACAAATTTCGGAAGCGAAAAAGGGAACCAATGGAAACGACCCGCACGGCAGGGAGAACCGGCAGGAACATCGCCGAACAGCTACGCGCGGACATCCTCCAAGGCCTCCTCGCCCCGGGTGAGCGCATTGGGCAAGAAGTGCTGGCCGAACGCTTTGACGCCAGCAGGATTCCCGTGAGGGAGGGCCTGAAGATCCTTGAAGCGGAAGGGCTCGTTACCATCGTCCCCAACAGCGGCGCCTGGGTTGCCAGGTTGGACGCCTTCGAATTCGACCAGATCTATAAGTTGCGCGAACAGGTGGAAAGCCTGGTTCTCCGCGAAAGCATTGATGGCTTGACGCCATCACAAATTGATCGACTCCAACGGCTCGCCGACGACATCACCAAAGCCTCCGACGCGGAGACCTTCATGCGGCTTGACCAGGATTTTCACCTGTCCACTTACGCCGGCGCCTCATTTCCCCTCCTGCACGACCTCGTCCACCGGTGCTGGAATTCCACAGTGCATTACCGGCGCATCTTCGCGCAGGAACTCCAGCGCGAACAGCAATGGGCAACAGACGCCGAACACCACCTCATCGTGGACAGCATCGTAAGAAAAGACCACGAAACCGCGGGAAATCTTATCCGCGCACACATAAGGAGAACCCGCCTGAAGCTGGCAGCACGCCCAGACATATTCCAACGCAGCCACGATCCCGAGGGCTAACACAGCTCATGGTGGCCGTCGTTCATTAAGCCGGACAGCGCCCACCATGCTCCGCTTGCCGAACCAGAGCCAAGTAAAGAAGGAAGAACAATGAAGTTATCATCCCCCACTCCCCCAACAACGACCATTTGCGCCGGAGAGCAAACATACATCAGAGCAGGGGAAGAGCTTGCTGACAGAGCGGCACGCACCCGATGACGCAGACGAGCACTGAAACACCCACCCAACGGCCGGTAGCAGCAGCAAACGGAATCAAGTCAGCAGGACACGTCATTGTCGACTCACTCGTTGCACACGGAGTCCGGCGCGCCCACGTGGTCCCAGGGGAAAGCTTCCTCGACGTCCTGGACGGGCTGCACGACTCACCCATTGAGACCATCGTGTGCCGCCATGAGGGCGGGGCAACCTACATGGCCGAAGCCGACGGGAAGATGAACCAACTGCCCGGCATAGCAATGGTCACACGTGGTCCCGGCGCAGCCAACGCTCACGTCGGCCTTCACACCGCCTGGCAGGACTCGACGCCCATGGTGCTGTTCGTCGGACTCATCCCCTTCGCCCACCGGGACCGCGAGGCGTTCCAGGAATTCGATATCAAAGCCTGGTTCGACACCGGAGCCAAACGCGTCATGGTCCTGGACCACGCCGAGCGTGCCTCCGAAATCGTCGCAGAAGCCCTGTTCGCAGCGATGAGCGGACGCCCCGGCCCCGTGGTCGTCGGCCTGCCTGAGGATGTCATCCGTCAGCAAGTCCCCGCCGAGCTGCATCCCCCTATCCCGGTAGCCACCGGCGGGATGACCACAGTAGACTCCGCCGCGCTGGCCGACGCCCTGGCCACATCAAGCAAACCGCTGTTCGTCACGGGCGGAAACGACTGGACCCAGCAAGGCGCAGACCAGCTCACCCGCTGGCTGGAAAAGCACCACATCCCCGCCGCCGCGGAATGGCGCACCCAAGGAACCGTGCCCTTCGACTCCCCGTCCTACGTTGGCCCAATCGGCTACGGCCGGCCCCGCCCCACGTACGACCTTCTCGAAGAAACCGACCTGCTCGTCTTTGTTGGTACTGTCCCCGGGGACGTGATCACGGACGGGTTCCTGTGTCGCCAGGACTGGAACAAGAAGAACTTCCTCGTCACCATTGACTCGTCCCTCCGGGGCCGCTCCGGCCCAGTCTCCTACCAGATTGTCGCCAAACCGGACGTGTTTATCCGTGACCTGGCAAAGCTTGAACTGCCCGTCAAAGCGGAGTGGACGAGCTGGACCGCCCGCATGCGCGCGGAACAGGAATCCTTTGCGGCCCTCCCCGAGGCAACTCCGGGCGAGGGACAGGCCAGGATGAACACCCTGATGGCCAACCTGGTTCCCACACTGCCCCGCGACGCTATCATCACCCTCGGCGCCGGTGAGCACACCAACTGGGCACACCGCTACTTCCCCACCCAGCGCTACGCCTCCATGATCAGCGCCCGCAACGGCTCCATGGGATACTCGGTGCCGTCTGCTATCGCAGCGTCGTTGGAGTACCCGGGCAGGCGGGTGGTGACTATCGCCGGTGACGGCGAATTCCTCATGAACGGCCAGGAACTTGCCACCGCGGCCCAGTACGGTGCAACTCCCCTGGTGATCGTTATGGACAACCAGGAATACGGCACCATCCGCACCCACCAGGAACGGCACTACCCGGAACGGGTCTCCGGCACCCAGCTGAAAAACCCGGAATTCGCACTCATGGCCCAGGCCTTCGGCGGCTACGGCATCAAAGTCGACCGCGATGCCGATATCCCCGCCGCCATCGAGGCAGCACTAAAAGCCATCGATGAAGACCGGGTGTTCGCCCTCATCCACCTTGTCGTCGAACAACGGATAAAAGCCTACTAAGGCTTCCGGGGACCACCACGCCTCGCTCCAACCAGTGTTTCAAGCTTGCGATGTGATCGCAGAAAAAACCGAACGCCTCACCGAATGGAAAACAATGTCTATTCCCGCAGTTAAGGAACTAGAGGTCCTGGACTCTGTCCCAACGGGCCTCCTCATCAATGGGCAGTGGCGTCCTGCCACCTCAGGCAAGACCTTCGACGTCGAAGACCCCGCCACGGGCAAAGTGCTGATGAGCATCTCCGACGCCACCGCTGAGGACGGGAAAGCGGCGCTGAACGCAGCCGCAGCCGCCCAGGAGTCCTGGGCGAAGGTCCCGCCCCGTGAAAGGGGCGAAATACTGCGGCGGGCCTTTGATCTGGTCACCGAGCGGGCTGAGGACTTCGCTTTGCTCATGACAATGGAGATGGGCAAGCCGCTTGCCGAAGCCCGCGGCGAAGTCATCTACGCAGCAGAATTCCTGCGCTGGTTCTCTGAGGAAGCCGTCCGAACGTTCGGCCGCTACTCGGTCTCCCCGGACGGAAAATCCCGCCTTTTGGTCACAAAAAAGCCGGTAGGGCCCTGCCTGCTGATTACCCCCTGGAACTTTCCCCTTGCCATGGCCACCCGCAAGATCGCCCCCGCTGTCGCTGCCGGCTGCACCATGATCCTCAAGCCGGCCAAACTGACGCCGCTGACCTCCCAGCTGTTCGCGGCCGTCATGCAGGAAGCCGGCCTGCCCGCCGGCGTCCTGAACGTCATCGCTTCCACCAGCGCCGGCGCCACCACCGGCCCGCTGATCAAGGACCCGCGACTCCGCAAGCTGTCCTTCACAGGCTCCACCGAAGTGGGCCGCCGCCTGCTCGCCGACGCCTCCGAGAACGTGCTGCGCACCTCGATGGAGCTCGGCGGCAACGCACCCTTCGTGGTCTTCGAGGACGCCGACCTGGACGCCGCCGTAACAGGGGCGATGCTTGCCAAACTGCGGAACATGGGCGAGGCCTGCACCGCTGCCAACCGCTTCATCGTCCACGAATCCGTCGCGGAGGAATTCGCTCAAAAGTTCGCCACCAAAATGAAGGACATGACCACCGCCCGAGGCACCGAGCCGGAGTCCAAGATCGGTCCGCTGATCGACGCCACGAGTCGGGAGAAGGTCCACGAACTCGTCACCGACGCAGTGGCCGCCGGGGCAAAGGCCGTCGTCGGCGGGAGCGCCGTGGATGGACCCGGTTACTTCTACCAGCCCACCATTCTTACCGGCGTGAACGAAGGCACCCGGATCCTGTCGGAGGAAATCTTTGGCCCGGTCGCCCCGATCATCACCTTCACCACCGAAGAAGACGCCGTCCGCCTGGCCAACAACAGTGAGTACGGGCTCGTCGCCTATGTCTTCACCCGCGACCTGAACCGAGGCATCCGGATGGGGGAGCGGCTGGAGACCGGCATGCTCGGCCTAAATGCCGGCGTTATTTCCAATGCGGCGGCCCCATTTGGCGGCGTCAAGCAATCCGGCCTGGGACGGGAAGGCGGCCTCGAAGGCATCGAAGAATACCTCTACACCCAATACATCGGCATCGCCGATCCCCACGCGGGTTAGCGTGCGCCGGCCGCCCTCCTCACCCCGTGAGGTCCTGCGCAGAACACTCCGGGCATCACCCCAGAGCCGCCAAGGCCCCCACTACTCCTCGCAACGTGGGGGCCTTGGCCCCACCAGGCCGTGTTCGCCCTCGCCGGCCATCCACGACCGTCCATACTGGGTTGACAGGTCAGAAAATCAAATGTGGAAGAGGGCGCATGCAGGACGAGAAGGCTGCCGGGGCAACAGGCCGGCGGATAGCACACGAACTCCGACAGGACATCCTAGAAGGGAAGCTGCGACCAGGGGAAAGAATCGGGCAGGAGGAACTCGCTGAACGCTTTAGCGCCAGCCGCATCCCTGTCAGGGAAGGGCTGAAGCTTCTTGAGGCTGAAGGTCTTGTCACGATTGTTCCAAACGCCGGGGCGTGGGTATCCAAACTGGATGCCTTCGAATTCGACCAGACCTACAAGCTCCGGGAGCAGGTTGAGTCTCTGGCCATCAGGGAAAGCATTGACAACCTGAGCGACAGCCAAATCCAAAGACTGCGTGAACTGGCAGACGAGATTGCCGCGGCCACCAACGTCGAGACATTTCTTCGCGTGGACCGAGAGTTCCATCTGCTGACCTACGCCGGAGCGGAGTTTGGCCTCCTGCACGACCTTGTGCAGCGGTTCTGGAACTCGACCCAGCACTACCGGCGAGCCTTTGCGCAAGGCCTGGACCTGGACCGGCAATGGGCTACTGATGCCGAGCACCGGCTGATTGTCGACAGCATAGTCCGGAAGGATCACGATGCAGCAGCTGGCCTGGTGCGCGGCCACATCCGGCGCACCCGACTCAGTCTTGCTGCCCGGCCGGAAATCTTCAACTAGGCCCACCAAAGCAATTGTATCCAAAATCCGATTTGGCTGGCCGCTCCGCGGCTGTCAGGCCTGCGAGTAGCGGCATCGGCCCATACCCCCAAGGGCCCCATTTTTCGGCGCCGTGGCGCACTTTCTAGCACGTTTACAGGTAACCTCCGCCTCGGAAGCCTTGACGCGGGAGGGGCTGGTCCGTTAGCGTAGTTTGCAGAAATTGTATCCAATCATGAAAGCGTGACGATGATGTCAAAACGATGGGTTCCCGCCCTTGCTTCCCCCACAGAGTTCCTGTCGCCGCCGGCCGTACTCGGAGGCCGCGGCTCCACGAAGCAGATCGCAAAGCTTCTCCGCGAGCAGTTCGGACTCACCGAAGGGACAGTTCTCGTCGCAGCCGATGATGCGGTCGTAAACTTCGGACTCGCAGAAAATTTGCTGCATGCCCTGGAAGGCGCCGGTTTCCGAGTAGTGCTTAGGAAAGGCTTCGGAAGCGAGCCGACTGCAGAAATTGTCGACGCAGCCGCTGAAGAGGCACGCGCCGCCAAGGCCCGCGCCGTCATCGGAATTGGCGGTGGTTCTGTTCTGGACTCATCCAAAATCATCTCGCTGCTGATGCTCAATGACGGGACGTCAGCGGACTGGCTCGGAGTTGTGGATCCACCGCTGGGCGTTGCGCCGCTGGTCTTGATCCCGACCACATGCGGGACCGGTGCGGAGGCTACGCGCATTGCCATGGTCACCGTGGATGGAGCCAAGAGGGCCTCATCGTGTACCCGATATGTGCCCCAGGCTGCCATTATTGACCCTGACCTGGTTGCGTCCCTGCCAAGAGGTGTCGTGGCATCGACGGGAATGGATGCCCTGGCCCACGCCATCGAATCGTTGATGGCCACCAGCGCCTCGCCTCTGTCCGCCCACCACGCAATCGGCGCGATCGAGATGCTCATGCCTAACTTGGACAAGGCAGCAGCCGGTGACCAGGATGCCCTCGCCAGCTGCCTCTGGGGATCGCACCTTGCCGGACAGGCACTCAATGCAGGCGTAGTTATGGGCCATTCGCTGGCTTACTGCCTGTCATATGAGAACCCCATGCCCCATGGCACCTCCTGCGCTCTCGCGCTGCCGTACTGCATCGCCTATAACCAGAACCTGGATCCAGAACTGGCGTCGGCGTTGGCGCGCGCCATCACCGGCGGACAGAGCGAGGACCTGCACACGGCCGCCCAAGCGATCCTTGACTTGTCCAAACGGCTGGGACTGCCGACAACTCTTGATGAGGCAAATATCCCGGAAGGCACCGAAGTGGCAATTGCCCAGCGCTGCGTCAGGGAATACCCGAGGCCGACTAACCCCGAGCCGCTGGAAGAAGATTCGCTGGAACGCCTCCTGGCTGCGATGCGTACAGGCGATCTGGCGGCCGCTTTTGAATCCACAGCCCAAACAGCCGAGGTGAATCGATGACCACGGCCACCCACCACGACAACACGGTCCGAACAGGAGCAGACACTATGACAATCGGATTGGTTAAGAACCTGGTGAACGGCGAATTCGTCGACGCCCGCTCAGGAACAACCCTGGATGTCTCAGACCCCGCCACAAATGGCGAAATCATAGGTCAGGTCCCGGCCATGGGCCCCGAAGATCTGGATGAGGTTTTCCGGGCCGCTGTCGAAGGCGCAAAGACCTGGAAGGCTACGGGGCATCTGGAACGCGGGCGTATTCTCCTGCACACCGCGTCCCTGATACGGGAGCACGCGGAGGAACTGATTGCCACGATTGTCACCGAGATGGGCAAGACCCGGGCGGAAGCCACCGGTGAAGTTGGCAAGTCTGCCGAATTCTTCGAATACTATGGCGGCCTGGCCCGGCTACCGTTCGGAGAGTACCTGCCCGACGCACGCCCGGGGACTTTCGCCAGTCAGATCCGTGAACCGATCGGTGTTGTGCTTCTCATTACACCGTGGAACGACCCCCTGCTGACACCTGCGCGAAAGCTTGCCCCCGCCTTGCTGGCCGGCAATGCTGTGGTGCTTAAGCCCGCCAGTGAAACGCCGATCATCGCACTGAAGCTCGCCGAAATCCTTCACGAGGCAGGCCTTCCGGCCGGCGTGCTCGGTACCGTCACGGGCCGTGGTGCGGACATTGGCCAGAAGCTCACATCCCATCAGGGCCTTCGTGCTGTCTCTTTCACAGGTTCGACCGAAATAGGCATCCAGCTGCAGAAGGAACTCGCGGGAACAGGGATCCGTGTGCAAACCGAGATGGGCGGAAAAAATGCGGCAGTAGTTCTCGAGGACGCTGACCTGGACGCTGCGATCCCCACCATCATCGCCGGCGCCTTCGCTCAGGCAGGGCAGAGGTGCACAGCCACCAGCCGCCTCATCGTCCAGCGGAGTGTCGAAACCGAAGTTCGCAGCAAACTCGTGGCCGCCATGGCGGGGCTAAAGGTCGCCAGCGGCAGCACACCCGGTGCAAGCCTTGGTCCGGTGGTGAGCAAGAAAGCGCAGCAGCAGATCCAGGCGCACATCTCAACGGCTGTCGGCCAAGGCGCTGAAATTATTGCAACCACACCCTTGGGAGAGGAGCAACGCCAGACAGGCGCCTTCGTCGAACCTACCCTGCTGGGTATTTCACCGGACCTGGACATCTGGCGGGACGAGGTCTTCGGGCCAGTGCTGGCGATGACCGTCGTCGACACGGTCGAAGAAGCCATCAATGCGGTAAACGACTCGGCCTACGGACTCTCCAGCGCAGTGTTCACCAAAGACCTTGGACAGGCATTCGCCTTTATCAACAGCGTCGACACTGGTCAGGTCTCCGTAAACCAGCCCACAACAGGTTGGGACATTCACCACCCCTTTGGCGGGTTCAAGGATTCAGGTTCACCGTTTAAGGAACAGGGCCTCGAAGCGCTGGGTTTCTACACCCGCATCAAAACCGCCGCGATCCGGACGCAATGATGGATAGTGGAAACAAGTTCTCCCTGGAAGGGAAACGCGCACTGGTCACCGGAGCCGGCCGAGGCCTCGGGCTCGCCATCGCCAACGGACTCGCACAGTCGGGCGCGCAAGTGGCCCTGGTATCCCGCAGCGAAGATGAGCTCCGTGCCGCAGTGCAGGACATAGGACCAGCCGCAACAGCGTTCCCGGCCGACGTGGCGGTCCGCGGCGCCGCAGCGCCCCTTCTTAACGACGTCGAACATGGCCTGGGCGGCGAAATCGACATCGTCGTTCATGCCGCCGGGGTTCAGCACCGCGAACCCGCCGAGTCATTTGACCCAGATGAGTGGGACCGCGTCATCAGCATCAACCTGACCGCGCCGTTCCTGCTGAGCCAGGAACTCGGAAAACGCCAGCTGGAAAAGGGTCGCAGCGGGAGCCACATCTTTATCGGTTCCCTCTCGAGCCAGCTGTCCTTGCCCTCCGTCGTCGCTTACACGGCCAGCAAGTCAGGAATATACGGGGTTCTCCGCAACCTCAGCCTTGAGTGGGCCGGACGGGGCATCCGGGTTAACGGCCTCGGGCCTGGGTACATCCGGACCAAGCTCACCGAGGCAGTCTTTAACGATCCCGAGCGGAAACAGAGGATGCTCCAGCGGATACCGATGAACCGATTTGGCGAACCGGAAGAACTCGCCGGCGCCGCCGTGTTCCTGGCATCCGACGCCTCCAGCTACATCACCGGCCAGCTCCTGATGGTCGACGGCGGCTGGACCGCCAGCTGACCCTTGCACTAATTCACGAACTGAAGCGCATCCCCACGGGGGAGCCATACACGAGACAGAGATAACGATGACCGAACAGATTGGCATCATTGGCGGAGGCATTGTAGGCATCGCAATCGCCCGAGCCCTCACCCAACGAGGTATGGGCGAAGTTACTGTGGTGGAGAAAGAACACCGCGTCGCCATGCACCAGACAGGACACAACTCGGGCGTGGTCCACGCAGGACTCTACTACGCGCCTGGATCTCTCAAGGCGACCCTCTGCGCCCGCGGCCGGGACCTCACCCGGGACTTTTGCCTCGACAAAAAGCTTCCTTACAGGGAGGTCGGCAAACTCGTCGTTGCTCTGACAGCAGAAGAGTTGCCCGCACTTGAGAACATCGAAAGCCGGTCTCTTGCCAACAAGGTTCCAGACCTGCGCCGGCTCAACGCCGAACAAATCAAAGAAATTGAGCCGCACGCAGCCGGAGTCGCCGCACTGCACTCTCCACACACGGCCGTCGTTGACTACGCGGCTATCACTGAAGCCATGGCCGATGACATCCGCCAAGCCGGCGGGAAGATCCTGCTCGGACACGAGGTGACAGCGATTGCCCAGGTGAGTGGAAAGGTCCACGTGACCACGACCGCAGCGGAACTGGTGTTTGACCGACTCATCGTTTGCGCCGGCTTGCAGTCCGACTTGGTCGCCAAATTCGTGGGAGCCTCCCCCTCACCCAAGATTCTGCCGTTCCGTGGAGAATACTGGGCGCTTTCGGCAGCAAAACAACACCTCGTCAAGGGAATGATCTATCCTGTCCCGGATCCGAGTTTCCCATTCCTCGGCGTCCACTTCACGCGCGGCGTCTACGACGATATTCATGTCGGCCCCAATGCCGTTCCGGCCCTCGCTCGCGAAGGCTACGGCTGGGGAACTATTTCATTGAAGGACACTTTGGCGTCCCTCACCTGGCCGGGAGCAACCACGCTTGCCAAGCAGCATTGGCGGATGGGTGCAAAGGAGATCGCAGCGTCCCTCATCAAGCCCCTGTACTTCAAGGAAGCCAGCCGGTTCATTCCAGAACTCGAGATGGGCGACCTGACGGCCAAGACAGCAGCCGGCGTCCGCGCCCAGGCCTGGGCCAGTGACGGCTCCCTGCTTGATGACTTCGCCATCGACCAGGTTGGACCCGTGACCCTGCTGCGCAATGCTCCATCGCCTGCGGCCACCTCGGCCATGTCGATTGCGGAGCACCTCATTGACCATCATGTACTCGCCCGCCCCTGAACTCATGACACGCCCCGGAGCAATCGTCGGAAGAGCGCAAACCGACGAAGAAGGCGCATGTGATGGTGCCGGTATCGCAGACTGCTTCTACTGCTCCGGGCCCGAGACAGACTAACGGGATTAGAGAGCCGCTTGGTTTGACCGGTGGTAATGATTTTCGGCTAGCAGGATCGCTCTCAATGCGTCATCTGGATGGCACCGGTGTCGTCAAGGAAACGCCCGCCCACTACATGAGTGAAGAAAAGGTATGTCTGAAGCTGCAACAATCGATTCCGGAACCGACGAGCTCCTCGTGGAGCTCTCAGAGGGAGTAGCCACAATCACTCTCAATCGCCCTGAACGCAAAAACGCCCTGTCCGAGGCAATGATGAGCTCCTTGGGGCCGATAATCAGTGATCTCGAACGGGACCCCAATGTTGGGGCGGTGGTCTTGACAGGATCCGGCACGATCTTCTCGGCCGGCGGCGACTTGAAGGAATTCAAGGCAAAAGGAGGCGAGGGCGGAGGGGCAGCGACCGTGGATCACGCCGCTATCGAACTTCAGCAGAGGCAACAGAAGGAGATTATCGGCGGGCTCCGTCGGATGACCAAGCCCGTGATCGCTTCCCTTCCTGGGGCCGCCGCAGGAGCAGGACTGGGTATTGCGTTGGCAGCTGACCTGCGCATAGGCACCCCCCGATCCATCATGGCCACAGCGTTTATGGGGGTTGGACTCTCCGGAGACTTCGGAACATCGTGGCAGCTGCAGCACCTGATCGGGCGCTCCCGTGCTGCCGAAATGATGCTTCTACCCGAGAAGGTCGACGCCGAGACCTGCCTGAGACTTGGCCTGCTCAACTGGATCGTCGAGCCGGAGGAACTTCAGTCGCGGACTACGGAGATCGCCTACCGATTGGCTCACGGGCCGCGACTCGCCCTCAACTATGCCAAGCAGAATCTCAACACGGCCGAATCGATGGGTCTGGATGAGGCGATGGACCGTGAAGTGACCCTACACAAATTGTGCGGGATCACCCCTGATCATCGAGAGGCCGTTTCAGCGTTCCTCGAACGTAGACCGGCTGTGTTCGCAAGCACAAGCCCGGACTTAGGCATAGTACCCAGACTCGACTAACCCTCGGGTTCGTGTCCTTCTCGCCTACTGGTTAGGCGCTCTGATGTCGTATTCCGCAATCGGTACCCTTGCATAGCGTTTCGGCCGCGCGATTCCGTCAATCGGCGTCATGGCTGCTCCAGCTGCAAAGCACCGCGGCCTAGTCATGTGGCGCGAGTGTTCCCGCCCGTACTCGTGTACCCGGTGTACATGAGAGCTGAGGGCCAGCGCCGGCAGTCATCTTCGCAGTCGCTCATACCCACGGTTCGACATCGGTCGCCGCCACCGAGTGAGGAGCATGCGCAAGAACCAGACTTTTGCGTGATCCGCATCGCGGGTCTAGTCGGTGACTGGGTTCCGCCTCGAACGGCCCTCTTCGTTCTCCGCAAAGTAACCCCGGTTGACTCAAACAGAGCCTGTCAGCAGTAGCTGACAGGCTCTGTGGTTGATGAGCGTACCGGTGGGCCGCAGCCAGGCTGCAAGGTACGTCGGATGCTAGATTCAGCGGCATCAGAGCGACGCCAGCCTAGAACCGCGCTCAAGTAGAGACCGGAGCTCGGCCGGCAGCGGCGCCTTCTTTTGAGTCATAGCGTCGATAACGACGTAGGTGATTGATGCTCGAGCGCGATCTTGGCCGGAGACCCCAAAGGAAAAGCTCAGCGTGAAACTGGTTGTGCCGGTTCGGCCTGCACTCACGGTGGCCATGAGCTCGTCCCCCCACCGGAGCGCCGCCATCCAATCGATTTCAACGTGGACCACCTGAACGTCATGTCCTGAGGCGAGCAAAGCCGTCAAGGGAAAACCCTCTTCAGCAAGGAACGCATTGCGTGCCTCTTCAGCAAATGCGAGATACCACATATTGAAAGCAACCCCCTGCTGATCAAACTGATAGTAGTGGGTGCAGATCGTGGCGTTCACCGTTGACGTCATGATATTCCTCTATGCCTTAGACTAAGATGACTACGTAATCATCTTATACGCCTAAAGCCTAGGAAACCTACCTCCGACCCAAGGAACGACAGTGATCAAAAGCGACCTCTTTCAAAGCGATGAGCACAGGATCGCTCATAGTCCTGAGCAGCGGTGTTGGCATGGCTAGCCCAGGAGGGGGCTCGCTAACGAGCAAGGACATCGCACGCCTGGCCGGTGTCTCGCAAGCGACGGTCTCCCGTGTCCTCCGGGATAGCCCGAATGTTCGTGCAGAGATGCGCGATCATGTGCTCTCTGTCATGGAGGGCAGCGGCTATGTTCCCAACCAACAGGCACGTGCCATGCGTACGCGCCGGACCGGAACGGTGGGCGTGGTTACTGGGCGCATGACCAACCCCTTCTACCCGGAGCTCATTGACGCTCTCGGGACTGTGCTTACCCGCCGTAACATGCGGATGGTGCTGTGGGCATCGGACACGGATTCGGGCGAGGCGGCCGCGATAGAAGCGATGCAGGGTGGCCTGATCGACTGCGTGATTTTCACCTCCGCGACCGAAGGGTCTGCCAGCTTGGAAGCTGCGATGCGCCTGAATCTTCCGGTGGTTCTGATGATCCGCGGCATGGAAAGCGCGAGCTGTGACCAGGTAACCAGCGACAACCACGCGGGCGGCGCTCTCGCCGCTGCGCACTTTATGGCAGCTGGACGGACGGACGTTGCCATCATCGGCGGTAATGACGGCGGCAGCGCGGGACGCGAGACGCGCGCTGGATTCCTCGACCACCTGCGTGACCAGGGCATCGAAGTCCCTCCCGAGCACATTCTCGACAGTGGCTACTCCCACGACTCAGCCCGGTCTGTGGCCGTCGGGCTCTTGGCAAAGTCAAATGCCCCGCGATCGATATTCTGCACCAACGACGTGCTCGCGTTCGGAGTGCTAGACGCCGCTAAGGAACTGGGACTTGGGGTTCCGAACGATGTCTGGGTGATCGGCTATGACGATATCCAAATGGCGTCATGGGGCCTCTTCGACCTGACCACCCTGACACAACCGGTCGACGAGATCGCTGACCTAGGTGTGGAAATGTTGCTCAAACGTCTTGACGACGGGGAGCGGCCACCCGAACACCGGCGCTTCGCTCCCCAATTGGTGATCCGAGGGTCAGCACCGGATACCACTCAGCCAAAAAGAAAGCCGGGCCCGGCTGGGTGCCGATAGTTGGACCGGCCCAATGAAGTCCAAGCTGCAAGCGCCTGGCACGCTCTCGCACAGGGCTCAGGCCTTTGTAGCTAGGCCGAGATCCGTTCAGTGGACCGACGGTGGATCCGTGACGCCTCCGACGAGCACAGCATTCGACGGCATTGACACGCGCTGGATTGACACGCGCTGGATTGACACGCGCTGGCGGCGGCATAAACAGCCAAGTCGGGTGTGCCCCGATAAGTTGCCGTACGGCGCGTCAACTGGGATTGTCGGCGAGTAACACCTGCCGCCAATTGCGACATCGCTCGTTTCATCAGACGCGGTCTCCACCCGGAACGCGCGCAGGTCTCCCCTCACGATGGCCTCTTGGGTCACTGCGCGGGAAACGCCTCGCAGCGCGATCCATCCAGCTGGACGACCAGCAGCACTTCAGAAAAATCGAGTGCCGCGCCGACCTGCTCCGTCTACCGGAGCATCGCCCCGTGTTCGACGCTACGCTGTGTTGAGGAAGACCGGCCGTTACGACAGACCGGCCGAAAATAACACCGAGGAGCATGTTGAAAACACGCACTAGTAGGGACATTGCGGTGCTCGCGGGCGTCTCTCAGACCACCGTTTCGCGTGTGCTTCAGAACCGCAACAATGTGCGCGAGGAGACACGGGCAAAAGTCCTTAGGGTGCTCGAAGAAACGGGATACGTCGCGAATCAGCAGGCGCGTTCAATGCGAATGCGTAAGTCCGGCAATATTGGCGTGGTCACTGGACGGATCAAGAATCCCTTCTATCCGGAACTTTTAAGCGGGTTGGCACAGAGCGTCGCATCGACAGACCACCGAATGGTGCTCTGGACGGCCGACTCTCCCACGGGCGATGCAGCTGCCATTGAGGCGATCCAATCGGGTTCCATCGAGGGCCTCATTTTTACGACTGCAACGACAGACTCTTCGGTTCTCGATCGTGCACTCACTCTGAACCTGCCAATCGTGCTCACGAACCGATCTATTCGAGGTATTCAGTGTGATCAGGTAACCAGCGACAACGTCTCGGGGGGCCGCAGGGTAGCCAGATATTTCCGAAAGCATGGGCGCTCTCGTATGGCAGTGGTGGGGGGTTTGGAGAACATTAGTACCGGGCAGGAGCGGCGGGAAGGGTTCTTTGCGCAGTGCGAGGAGGACGCGATTTCCCTGGCGCCCGAACTGCAGTTAATGTGCGATTTTACGCATGAGGATGCCCGACGTGTTGGCTTGGAGATCTTGCAGAAAGACGATCGACCGGATGCAGTTTTTTGCGTCAATGACTTGATCGCCTTCGGGGTGCGGGATGCTGCGGAGGTGCTAGGAATTCGCGTTCCTGAGGACCTCTGGATCGTTGGTTTCGACAACATCGAGAGTTCCGCCTGGGACAGGATGAGCCTCACGACGGTTGCCCAGCCAATCAGCGAAATGGCGGCCATCTCCCTGGACCTGTTGCTGAAACGGATCGAAGACCCCGCACGCCCCTTTGAACATCAAAAATTTCTGGGCGATCTTATCCCTCGGAACACCACCGCATATTCCCCAGAATGACTCGCTGCGGGTCTGTTTCCCTGCTTCTTCACGGCTGGAAGCGGCTTTAGAGGATCGGCACGTCACGCCCGGACCCGTGTCCGCGCCGACGGCCTTCAACCCATAGAAGGCCGGCCACCAACCTGGGAGGCCGGCCAACACCCTACTGTCAACGGCCATTATGTTCTGCCTAACGGCGGCCAGTTGAAGTGCCCGCTGGTGGCCAGTAAAACTGTCCGGTGATGGAATCGCCTCCACTGGGTGCCCGAAGCCCTCCCAAGACCACCCAGCCTCAACAGGGGGTACTTAAGGGATTGTCAGCGCTTAATCCAGGGTGGCGGCTTAGGGCAATTCGGATCTGTAGGCGTCAGCTGTCTTCCGCGAAATCTTGCCTGGGCGCGACTATGACCAACTCGCCTTGGGCGACAAGTTCAGGTGTTGAGAGGTATTCGCCCTTTGATGTTTTGCCTTCCTCCAAAGTGGTGCGCACCAGGACGTGCACGGAGGCGCGCATACGTCGTGAGCGGTTGCCAACTTTCAACATCTCACACCGCACCTCGATGAAGTCGCCGACGTCGCAGACTGATCGGAAGTCCACGTTTTCCCATCGAGCGACCAGTCCGGCCGTTTCCCCGCGCTGCAGATTCAGCAAGGCACCAGCATCCGACATCAAACCCATGTACGTTGCTGCGGGAATGGTCGTGCTTGCATACGTGGTGTCAGCAGCCCGCAGCCGCATCCGAAGTGTTGCTATTTCAGGCTTGTCCATGTTCTTGGGATCTTTCTGTTCTAGGTGGAGTGTGCAGGGTTGCCGCCTGGATCACTCCGGGTGGAAGCAGGCAAACTGATGTGCGGGATCGAGGTCGTTCGCCAGCTCAGGTTGTTTCTCGCCGCAGATCTCAGTTGCCTTCCAGCACCTGGTCCGGAATGCGCAGCCTGTCGGGACGTCCAGTGGTGAGGGCAAATCACCTTGAAGGGAAATCCTGTCCCGGGCCTCAATGTCGGGATCGGGTGTTGGTGCGGCCGCGAGAAGCGCCTTGGTGTAGGGATGCTTCGGGGATTCGAAGACGCTATCAGCTGGACCTGATTCCACGATCCTGCCAAGATACATGACCGCCACATAGTCCGAGATTGTCCTGACGACACTCAGGTTGTGCGCGATAAACACGTACGAAACGCCGAGCTCGTTCTGCAGGTCTTTTAGCAAGTTGATCACCTGCGCCTGGATGGATACGTCCAGAGCTGAGACTGGTTCGTCACAGATGATCACTTCGCAGCCTGCGGCAAGGGAGCGGGCGAGCCCGACCCTTTGTTGCTGTCCACCCGAAAGTTGCGCCGGATAGCGAGTGGCCATTTCTTGAGGAAGCCCAACTTGGGCCATCAATTCGTGAACGCGTGCGGTTTTCTGTTTCTTCGTCTGTTTGCCACGCAGTACGTCCAGAGGCTCCCGGATACTCCGCTCGATTGTCATCCGGGGGTCCAACGATGTGAACGGAGACTGGAAGACCATCTGCACCCGGCGGAGCAGGTCCTTGCGTCGTGGGGCAGATGCCGTGGCCAGGTCTTCGTCGAGAACTCGAAGGGTGCCGGTCGTCGGCTGATCAAGTCCGACGAGAATGCGTGCGAGCGTGGACTTTCCGCATCCTGATTCGCCAACGACACCAACTGTCTTTCCTTTCGGGACCACGAGATCGACACCCCGTACGGCTTGAAGGGTTCGACCGCTTTTGAGTCCCGAACTACCAAGATGGAATGATTTTGTAATACCCCTCGCCTCCAGCGCCGCGGGCTCCACTGTGTCCGCCACCGAGGGAAATTCCGTGCTGGCTGCAATGTTTTGACTACGCACGCTTGGTCTCCTGACGTGGTTCGGTGATGTTCTCTGCCCAGAACCGACAGGCAGTCGCTTGGGAAGGGCTTATTTCGAGAAGCGGTGCCGGCGCTTGGGAGCACTCGTCCCGGGCGTAGTGACATCGCGGATGGAATCGGCAACCCTGCGGTAGCTGACCCGGGGTGGGCGGGAATCCAGCGATGGAGAACAATCGCTCATCGCCTTGGTCCATTCGTGGCATCGCACGCAACAGCGCTTCAGTGTACGGATGAACGGGTTTCCTGAACACCTCGCGGACCCCGCCTGATTCCACGACAGTTCCCGAATACATGACCAGTACCCGTTCTGCTACTCGTGCCACTACTCCCATGTCGTGGGTGATGATGATCAGAGCCATTCCGAGATCTTTGCGAAGCCTGTTGAGCAGATCGAGAACCTGCGCCTGGATGGTGACGTCCAGAGCTGTCGTTGGCTCGTCCGCGATAAGGATGTCCGGATCGAGCACAAGGCCCATGGCGATGAGCGCCCGCTGACGCATTCCTCCTGAAAACTCGTGAGGGTAGTCGTTCAAGCGACTGGCCGCCGCTGGGATGCCGACGAGGTCGAGCAGCTCCGTAGCCCGACGATTGGCATCTTTGCGGCTCATGCCCCGGTGCACCATCAACGGCTCGGTTATCTGGAATCCGACAGTAAGCGAAGGGTTCATTGCCGCCAGAGCATCCTGGGCGATTAGGGATATTCGCTCGCCTCGAATTTTTCGCATGTCCTTTTTGCTGAGCGACAGAAGTTCCTGGCCTTCAAGGTGGACGCTGCCAGACACTGCGATGTTGTGGTTACCCGCGTGAAGTCCCAACAGCGCCTGCATCGATACGGATTTGCCCGAACCGGATTCGCCGACGATCGCCAGTGACTCACCGGCCATCAACTGGAAGCTGAGGTGGTCAACGACATTGAACGACACCCCTTGTCCGTTGATCTGCACTGACAGGTTGTTGACGTCAAAGAGCGCCGCTGTCTTGTTCTCAGTTCCATTCGGCTCTGTACCCAATGCGTACATGGTTTTTCTCTCTCCTCCGTTGGCCGGCCGCCCGACAGGCGGCCGGCCAACAGTCATTTACGACTGGGAATTACTTGAGCCCAATAGCGTCGAGGTCCAAGTTGTCACCGAAAGCCGGCTTCCAATCGATCTTGTCGCTCTCACCCCACAGGGCTTCGGTCTGCCACATAGCGCCAATGACGTAGTTGTCATGAACCACCTTTTGGGCTTCCTTCCAGAGAGCCGTTGACCGTGCCTCGTCGACCTCTGTCCCCGCAGCGGCGGCAAGTTTCTCGTACTCCGAAAGTTCACTGACCCTGATTGACCCTGGCATCAGGAAGGAGTTCATCTTGCTTGCTTCTGCCTCGCCGAAGTCCCACCCGACCATGTAGAACGGGCCGGCGCTCTTGGAGTTAATTTGCTGGATCAGGCGCCCCCATTCGACAGTTTGGGGCGTGATCTTGAAGCCTGCGTCGTCCAACTGCTTGTTGATGTATGCGTAGATCTGCTTGTCGGACTCGTAGCGGCCGTCCGATGTCTTCGTCTGGAGCGGCAAACCGTTGGGGTAGCCGGCCTCGATCAGGAGTTGCTTGGCGGCAGCCGGGTCGTATTCGTAAGGTTTGATGGTGTCGTCGTACTGCTTCACTCCTGGCGATAGCGGTGCGCCCAGAGGACGGCCATAGCCCTTGAGGAGGCCCTCCACGAAACCGGAAACGTCTATTGACTTAGCGAACGCTTCGCGGACCTTGGGGTTATCAAAGGGTGCCTGACGCGTATCAAGCAGGATGGTGTGGACCAGTCCCTCCTCGCTTCGCTCGACCCGGACTCCGTCCTGCTGCTCGACCCGATCAACATCGGAGATCGGTACCCGCTGGATGATGTCCACTTCACCGGAGAGCAAGGAGTTGACCCTGGTTGCCGACTCGGGAATGAAGGTAAATGTGGCCTTCTTTACCGCCGGCTTTGTCCCCCAATACTCGGGATTCTCCGACAGTTCGATTGACTGCCCCTTCTGCCAGTTCGATAGAACGTAGGGGCCCGTGCCTACCGGCTTGCTTGCAACCTCTTCGGGAGTACTTTCACTGAACAACTTCGGCGGAACGATGAAGATACGGCCTGAGCCCCCGACCGGCTGCATGCGTTTCGGAAGTACCGGGTCGGGCCTCTTTGTGTGGATATTGACCGTCGTATCGTCCACGATCTCGACGGTCTCGATCGAGGCGATCTGCGAAGCGCTGGGCGAGTTGGTCTTGGGATCCAGCATGCGGTCGATCGAGTACTTGACCGCCGCGGCGTTGAACGGCTCCCCGTTGGAGAACTTAATGCCCTCCCGCAGTTTGAACTGCCACGTTTTCGGGTCAATCAGTTCGTAGGACTCCGCGAGCTTGGGGACCAGTTCCCGAGTCTTCGGATCCATGTCGAGCAACGTTTCATAAATCTGCGACATCATGATGATGTCCGGGCCATTGGTCGACCGCCCCGGATCCAGGTTGTCCAGGCCGGCGCTGAGGCCGATCTTGATCTCACCGTTCGAGCTCGAAGCCGCGTCCCCGCCCCCACAGGCCGCAAGCCCCACCACTAAACCAACAGCTCCTAAAGCTGCCGTTACCTTCTTGAAGAAACTCACAATGTGCCTTTCATAGTTACTGTTCTCTATCGCTTGGAGTCTGGGTTTAGCCCGTCCCGGACCGACTCCCCGACAAGGTTTACGCTGAGTACCAGAAGAAAAATTACGAAACCAGGAATACCGGTCAGCCACCAAGCGGTGACAATGTAGTCCCTTCCGTCGCTGAGGATTTGTCCCCAGTCAGGTGAGCTGGAGGGCACGGACAAGCCGACAAAGCCCAGCCCGGAGATCACGACAATTGCTGTTCCAAAAGCAAACGTCGAGAGGACGATGACGGTCGGCATGACATTCGGGAGTACATGCGAAATGATGCTCCTGAGGGAGCTACCTCTCATGACTTTTACCGCTTGGATGTACTCCAGCTGCCGGATCTGTACGGTCTCGGAGTAAATTACTCGAGCAAATTCCACCCACGTGCCTAGGGCCACGACCAAGACGACGATCCAAAAGTTGGGGCTGAGGATGCCGACCACCGTCAGTGCCAGGAGGAAGAACGGGAAAGCCAACTGCATGTTGGTCAGGAGCACAAGGACGTCTCCAAGACGGCCGCCGACGAACCCGCCGATCATGCCAAGAGCAGTACCGGCCAGGGCGCCGATCAGAACGGCCAGCGCAGCAATGGCGATGATGTTTTGCGCTCCGGCGAGGATCAGCGAGAGCATGTCCCTGCCAAGGGCGTCCGTTCCCAGAACATGGACGCCCGCCGCCGAGCTCGAGCCTGGTTCCAGAAGTCGCGCAGTCAAGGTCTGGACGCTGGGGTCTTGGGGTGCCATCATAGGGCCGAAGATGGCCATAATGATGAAGGCAGCCAAGGTAAGCCCGGCCCCGACAATCATGAATTTCGAAGCGGTGTTGTTCTTGAGCTTGAGATACTTCATCGCAGCCTCGGATTAATTTGCCGGATAACGACTTCGGTCAGAACCGTGACGACCGCGAAAATCATTGCCACGTAGGCTACGATCCCTTGGACTACTGGAAAGTCACTCCTGCTGATCGAATTGATCACCAGGGTTCCAATCCCTGGCCACGAAAACACGGTTTCAGTCAACACTGCTCCGCCCAGTAGGGCCCCGAGCTGAAGGCCGGAGAGTGCCACCACGGGAACTAGCGCGTTGCGCATCACGTGCACGGTCACGACACGAAACTCGCCGAGTCCTTTGCTGCGGGCCGTTTTGACGTAGACGGCCGGGAGGATCTCGATTACGGAAGACCTCGTCAGCCGGGCAATGGTGGGGAATAGGTAAAGGGCCAGGGTTACGGTCGGCAGCACCAGATGCGCGGCACTTCCTGTCCCATACGTTGGGAACCAATGAAGCTTGGCTGCGAACACCTGCAGAAGCAGGATCGCCGCCCAAAAGGTCGGAATCGAGTTACCGAAGACGCTGACGAATTGGACTGCACGATCGATCACACCTCCCCTGCGGATGGCAGCCAAGGCCCCGAGAGGGATGGCCAACAAGAGGGTTGTAATGAACGACGCAGCAGCCAAGAGCGCAGTGTTTGGAAGATACCGCAGCACAATCGATGAGACGGATGCGGAATCGAAGTAGGATGCCCCAAAGTCTCCCCTGGCCGCACCGGCCAAGTACGAAAAGTACTGTTCAAGGATCGGGCGGTCCAACCCAAGGGACGTGCGGAGCGCGGCCCGCTGTTCCTCAGTGGCTTCCTGGGGGAGGATGATGCTCGTGGGGTCCCCGCTTAGCCGCACCAGGAAGAAGGTCAAGGAGATCGCGGCAAACACCACGATGAGGCCTAACCCCAAGTGTTTGAGAAGGAGTCTGGTCATGGGACTCTCCTACGCCCGTGAGTCCAGATATTTGAAGTACTCAGAGCGCCACTTTGCCGCAGCAGCGGGGCCATCATCCTCGACCCGGCGTTTGAACTCTTGAGTTACCTCATCCGAGAAGTCTGAAAGATGCACGACGCTCTCGACCCAACCATTGATGTGCGGAACCATACCCGCAACTTCGTAGGCGCGGTTGATCCCTTGCTTGCCCAATCGGACGGCCCCGGTGGGAACCTTGCACAGCCGGTCAGCGACTGCCGCGACGCGGGCCTCGAAACGGTCATCAGGCACGACCTCGGAGACCAACCCGATGCGATGCGCCTCTGTTGCGCTCATCCGATCGCCAAGAAGTAGGACCTGCTTGGCTTGTTTGTGATTCATCATCCAAGGGACCATGAGGAACGCTGAACCTGATCCGAAGAGGATCTCGGGTAGGCCCAACTCGCATGACTCTGAGGCGATAGTGAAGTCAGTAGGCAAGACCAGCTCGAAAGCGCCGGCCAGGCAATACCCGTGGACAGCTGCGATCACAGGCTTGGTACAGTTCCAAATGGCCCAACGCGTCCTGTTCGAACCTGTATGGTAGCTCGCGATGCGGCTCTCGGAATCTTTCTCAGCCACCTGCTGGGCCAGATCAAATCCTGCGGAGAAGGCTCTGCCTTCACCCTTGATCAGGACCGCCCGGCATGACGGGTCCTTGTCTGCAGCCCGGACAAGGTCCCCAATCTTCTCGTAGATTTCATACGTCAGGGCGTTCAACTTCTCGGGCCGGTTGAGCGTAATCGTCAGCAGACCGCCGGACTGCTCGTGGAGGAGATGCTGCTCGCTGCGTGTTGCCAGTGTCGTCACAGAATCAGTCACCCGTGCCACCTCCTACGGCTATGGATGCATCGACGGCAACCAGGTCCTGACCAGATGAAATCAGGGGGTTGATCTCGACGCTTTCAATGGATTCGTTTGCCATGCAGAGTTTCAGGGTCGACCGCACGATCTCGTAGAGTGCGTCGAGATCAACCGCGGGATTTCCTCGCCATTCCGCGAAGTAGTCCGACAAGGGCGAGCTCTCGATGGCGCGGCGGAAGTCAGCTTCGTCGAACGGTGCCACGAGGATGATCGTCCTGGCTGCGACCTCGGTCAGGAGACCTCCGATGCCTACGACGGCGATGTGACCGAAGGCTGCATCTTTTCGAACACCGACAAGCAGTTCCCGGTCCCCGCTAATCTGCTTGGCGACGCTAAGGCTGGACCCCTCCTGGGCCAGCTCGTCTTTGAACGAAGTTTCCATCTCCGCGAATGCCGCTGCGACGTCACCAGCATTTCGAAGCCCAAGACGGACTCCACCAAGCTCAGACTTGTGGGCGACATCCTTCAACTGCGCCTTGAGCACTACGGGATAGCCGAAACCATCGGCTGCCTCCACTGCCTCCTTTGCCGTGGAAATCAGCCGGTGAGGAGCAGACTTAATGCCAACCTGTTCGAGCAACTTAGCTGAAGCTACTTCAGTTAGTGTCCCGTCCGCGTGCGCCGTAAGTTCTGGCGAAGAATCAGGCAGGTCGCTGTACTCACCCGCCAGTTCGGGAAGTTCTGTCATCAGTGCGCGCGTCCGCAGGCTAGCCAGTGCGATTCCCGCCTCGGGCAGGGACCCGAAGCACGGAATGCCCGCTTGACGCATCGCGCTGAACTCGGGCGATGACCGCCGAGCGAAAGGTGTGTAGAAGACGATGGGCTTGCCCAACTTCTTCTGGAGCGTTCCCAGAAGGGGCGCAGCGGTTTCCCACGTCAACCCGTTCGCGTCGACGAGGTCCTTGACAAAGCCCTGCCCGTAAAGGCCGTATGACAGGCCACCATCGAAGGCGTCGGTGGACAAGGGGTACTCCATCAACCGGGCAAACATCGTCAGATCAGTGGTGAAGCCTCCCGTCATGTCGACAGGGTTCAGCATGGGTGCCCACGGCGGCAGGTGCTCTGACATGAAATCGACTACGTGTTGCTCGAACTGGGGCACTGCCAATCCTGCGAGTTCAACAGAGTCTGCGCCTATAGTTGAGTGCCCGCCTCCGGAACCTACCACCGCGATCCTGTCTGACTTCAGAGTGGGGCAACGCAAGAGTGCTTCGGTCACGGCAAGTACATGGTCCAGGCTCTCCACCTGAATGACCCCAGACTGTGCAAACGCTGCAGCATAGATGTCCCGGGGTGCCGACAACCGGGCGGTGTGCGAGGCTGCGGCCCGGCGGCCACCGTTGGTAACACCACCCTTGATAGCGACAATGGGCTTCTTCCGCGCAGCTCGCCGGCATGAGTTCACGAACGATAGCCCCGCGCCGTCCTGAAGGCTCTCGACGTAAAGGACGATCACTTCGATGGACGGGTCGTCCGCCATGTAGTCCACGTACTCTGACATGGAGATATCCGCCTGGTTACCCACGCTGACGAAGGCACCGATGCCCATGCCGTAATCCGGAGCGGCATCAATCAATGTGTGGGCGATGTTTCCACTCTGCGAAATCAGCCCGATTGAACCCTTGGGGATCCCGTTCAAATCCGTAAGGTTGAGCGAATTCTTTGCATGGAAGATGCCCATGCAGTTCGGGCCAACGACCCGCATACCACGTTCATTGACATCCTTGACCATCTGCCGCTGCGTCTCTGCGCCATCAAGGCTCATTTCAGCGAATCCTGCTGTGAAAACGATGGCATTTCGGGCCCCCGCTTCCGCCGCGTCGATGAGTGCCTGGGGCGTGCGGCTGATGCCTACGGCGCTGAAGACGAGGTCAGGCACCTCGGGAAGGTCCTTTATGGACGCATAGATTTTGGTTCCTTCGAACTCCCCCTCAGACCGTCCGATGGCGTATACGGGTCCTTCGAAACCGCCGTCATGCAGTTCATGGAGGATTTTGTTACCTCCCGACGCTCGGGTGGGTGAAACCCCGAAAACAACTACATTCTTGGGGTTGAAAAGTGAATCGAGCTGAGACACTGAAGTTCCTATCATCTATGGGTTGCGCGGGTGTTGACTTCTGGACGGTCCACCCAAGGGTTGCTGCCGTGGATGCCCCGCCAGAAACTACGGCTTGGTAGCGCCACTTCTTCAGCCTGTGATTCTGGTTACGTATTCACGGTGACTACGTAATCATGAACTTAGGGACACGATGATGTCAACCCTTTTCGACTTTTTGCTGTCATTTTGGTTACGTAGTCATCCCTTGTTACATAAGGAAATGAGGCAGTTCAGCGCCAGAGATCCCTCCTGAGCTGCTGTGACGTGACGGAGGGGCTGAAGCGAATGGCGTTTTGATGTCCATCTGCCGTAAGGCCGTAGCGAAGTCACCCGGCATGCGTGTGGTTGTACAAGCTCCACGGGCATCCGGTTTTGAGGTCCGTCATCGTGAGCCGCACCGTCAGCCGGATCCGGTGATGCCCTTTTGGCCGTCCTTGCGGCCGAGGCCTAAACAGAAGGGAACGCGTCTCTCGTAGTGACTACTGACGGGCGGCCGTGTCTGTGACTTGTTCGGCCCATCCCACGGCGTCGACAAGATGTCCCTCGCTGGGGAGTGATTGCTGTTCGGCCGCGGTTAGTTTGTCGTATGTGTAGGCGGCGATGGCCAGGTGGAGGTCGATCGACCCTCACGCCGGAACGGGCGCGACGGCAGCGGTGTTCCAAAAGCCGCGCTTGCCCGTGCTAACGGGACCAGCAGGGAGACCAGTACCTGCGCCACCCCAATCTTGAGTGACGCCCTCCCCTGCCAGCACAGCCGTAATGCGTTAAGAACACCCTCGACCGGCTTGACGAAAGGTCGATCATCGGCCTTGAAATGGGCGGGGAAGTGCCCGTAAAAAGGGCCGTCTCTAACCTCCGATGACGGATCTGTCAGCCCCGTCAACCCTGACCATGGCCCAGCCCAGTCTGCCCGTTCGAACGACCCATGGTCCGCTGCGGTTTAGTGTTGGACTGTGAGCGGTGTGATGGAATTCGAGTCCGGCCAAGAGGCTGCCAATGATTATCGCGTTTTGGTTTTCGGGCGTCTCCTGGGCGCGGCGAACCGGCTTGAGTACCTCTTGGGGCGTGACCTGGAGCAGGAATTCGGTATCAGTCATTCCGTTTTTGAACTTCTGCTTCTGGCGGGGAGGGCCGGTACTGAGGGAATCCCGGTGCGGGACATCGCCCAGGCCCGGGTACTGACCTCCGGCGGAGCCACCCGGCTGGTGCAGCGCGCGTCAGCGCTGGGCCTGATCGAACGCAGGAACTCTGCTTCTGACGCCCGGGTCCAGCTGATCCGTCTCTCTCCACACGGCGAAGACGTGCTCCTTCGCGCCAGTGCCCGCCATGTAGAAAACATCGAACGGCACCTCCTCAGCCTGCTTTCACCCGCGGAGTCGGAGGTATTCTCGGCTGCCGTGAAAAAGATCAGCAAGCACGCCGCGCGGGAGCTGCCGATCATGCCTTGACTATTTTGGGCCCAACCCTCGGGAATAGCTGACTGGTCAGCTATGTTGGATCTGAGTGAGCGTGCCTTGCGCGACTCGTCCCGGACATTTTCCGGGGACATCCGAGAAAGGTTCACCAACATGTCACTGAATTTTGAGGTTTTCGATCTCGACTTCCCCGCAGGTTCACCCAACAAGTCAGCAACGTTGATTACCGGCCCCTCAAAGGCTCTCCTCGTGGACGCCGGCTTTACACGGGCTGATGGCCACCGGCTGGTTGCGGCGGTCCTGGACTCCGGCAAGGACCTGGAAACGGTCTTCATCAGCCACGCCGACCCCGATTACTACTTCGGCCTGGAAGCAATTGCCGACGCGTTCCCGAATGCCACGATCCTGGCGACCCCCATCGTGATAGACCACATCCAGGCAACCTACGAGGGCAAGCTCAAGGCCTGGGCCGCGTTGGGGGCCAACCTTCCAACGCGCCTGGCCACGATCACCCCCCTGACCGCGGACGCCATCGAACTTGAGGGGCACCGCTTCGAACTCCGGGGCGGCTCAGAGACCCTCCCCGACAGGCACTACCTCTACAACGCGGCCCACAATGCAGTCGTCGGCGGAGTCCTGGTCTTCCAGGAGGAACACGTGTGGACCGCAGACACCGCAACTCCCGAACAGCGCTCGGCATGGATCGAGCTCCTTGACCAGATGCAGGCCCTGAACCCGGAGCTCGTCATCGCAGGGCACCGACTGCCGGGAACCGCCAACGACGCCTCGGGTATCGACTACACCCGGTCCTACCTCCAGGAATTCGAGCGGATCCTCGCCCGCTCAGCGGACGGGGCGTCTGTCACGGCTGCCCTAATCGAAAGCCATCCGAACTCCGGGATGCTCATTGCCGCGCAAATCGGGCCCAAGGTCGCCAAAGGGGAAATGACATGGGGCTGAACGGTACTACCGAGCCCGTCCCGTCAACCCAGCCCCGCGACGTCGTCCGCCGGCAGTACATTGCATCAGCAGCTGGTGACCTCGAAGCGCTCCGCGCCACCATGGCCCCGGATGTCGAGTGGACGGAGATGGCCGGCTTCCCCCTCGCCGGAACCTACCGGACACCCGCGGGAGTCACATCAAACGTCATGGAAATCCTGGGCCGGGACTGGGATGACTGGACCGCCCACGACGACACCTACATCGTCGAAGGCGAAAACGTGGTGGTCCTGGCCAGATATACCGCCCAGCACCGGGCCACCGGAAAACCCTTGAACGTCCGCGTGGCCCACCACTTCATCGTTCGCGGCGGACTCATCGTCCGCTTCGAACAGTTCGTCGACACCGCAAAAGTCGCCGAAGCAAGCCAACCAACAGCCGGCTGACTCCCCTGGATGCGATGATGCGGCAACAATGCAGGGAGTCCCCTCATTCGCCACCATGGTGATGCGCTACATTTCAGGACGAACAAAAGCGCGCCGGAGGCAGGGCACCACGAGGTCCCTGCCCTACGCACCGGTCGGAGTGGCGCATTCCCCTCTGACCGGTGCGGCGAGAACCCAACTGGTGCGAGAGGAGCTCGTGTCCCGCTTCAGTCAGTAGAGAATGGATCGATCAACTGCACGGAAGGACAGTAATTCGTCAAGGGCCCCGCGCTCAAGCTTGGCCACCCATCCGGGATCCGTCAACAGTGCCCGGCCGCAAGCAACCAGATCGAATTCCCCTTGGGAAAACCGTTCCACAATCCCGTCAAGACTTACCGTCTTGGCCCGGCCGTGGAGTCGTGAATCACAGGGGAGTGACCTGCGCTTTGTGCGGTCGCCTACGGTACAGGGGCAGCCGGGTCCGCGCAGGACGACGTTGTCCTGTCACTTACTGACCCTCCCCGTGCGGACATGATTGGGGCGTCTGCCTGGACATAAGCGTCATGGAAAACGCGGGAGTCTCTGGCGAGCCTAACCTTGCCGATGATCGAAGTGGTCGGGGCAACAAAAGCTGATTCACGAATCTCTGGGGGCATTGTCTAGTTTTATGTAGCAGCCCTATCCACGCCAGCCAAGCCCTTAACGTTGCTTAACAACGGCCACTCAGCATGTAATGAGAGTCACACCCGGCCGCATGCCAGGGATGTAATCAACTCCAGTTCCGTGGTCACAAGTTTGCCCAGCGAGACCGTGGCGTCAGTAAAAGAAGGGCTGAAATCGGACGATGAACCACGCAATAAACACTCGTCGGTTTCTTCCTGGCGACTGGCACGGCGGGAACCGCGGGTCCGAGGTCACCGATGGGTTCTCCCGGCCCTGCAGGGCGTCCAGGGGCCAGCTACGGCACGGATTCGATCCCTGCAGCGGCCGCTGAAAAAGTAGAAAACTGAGCCATCAGATTTCAGGAATGCTTCGAAGAAGCAACCCCTCACGAAAGGCTAATAACGTCCATGCTGACTAAGACCGCAACGATGCGTTCTCCGCAGGTTATTAATGCACTGATAATTAGAAAAATAATGCCCTTGCTGATAGGCGCATACATTCTCGCGTTTTTGGACCGAACCAATATCGGCATGGCCAAAGATCGCATGGAGATTGACCTTGGTATATCGGCGACTGCTTTCGGTATTGGCGCCGGGCTCTTCTTTATTACATACGCCTTGTCGGAGATACCCTCCAACCTGATCATGCACAAGGTGGGTGCACGGTTTTGGATCATGAGGATCATGATCACCTGGGGACTGATATCTGCCTGCATGGCTTTTGTTCAGGATGAGTGGTCCTTTTACATCTTGCGCATGCTTCTTGGCGTTGCCGAGGCAGGCCTTTTCCCGGGCGTCATGTACCTCCTCACCCAGTGGTTTGTCGTTCAAGACAGAGCGAAAGTAATCGGTCTCTTCCTGCTCGGGGTTGTTATCGCGAATATTGTCGGTGCACCACTCGGCGGTATTCTGCTCACTCTGGATGGCATGGCTGGACTCCACGGCTGGCAGTGGATGTTCATTATCGAGGGCCTCCCGGCATGTGGGCTCGCCTTCGTTGTGTGGAAGTACCTTCCCAATAAGCCATCGGACGCCACGTTCCTCACACCTGAAGAAGCGAACGACCTCGAGACACGAATCTCAACTGAGGAAAAGGCGGGAGCGGCTCACGCCGGAATCACCAAACTGCGTCATGTCGTCAAAGACCGGCAAATCCTTCTCGTTGTCGCAATCTACTTCACTCATCAGATAGCGGTCTACGCCCTGAGCTTCTTCCTCCCGTCAATCATCGGAACCTACGGCAATCTCAGCTCCGTCCAAATCGGCCTGCTTACAGCTATTCCCTGGATCTTCTGCGGAATCGGCGCTTTGCTCGTACCCCGATTCGCGACATCACCGCGCCGTTCCAAGGCCATAGCGACGGTGACCTTGGCGGGCGTTTGTGCAGGATTTGCTCTCGGAGCAGTGGGCGGACCCGTTCTCGGCCTGATTGGATTCAGCCTCGCGGCCTTCAACTTCTTCGCCCACCAGTCAGTGCTGTACACATATCCGGCCACAAGAATGGCTGGCTCTACCCTGGCGGCCGGACTGGCGTTTGTGAACACCATAGGCTTGTTTGGAGGTTTCATCGGCCCCTACGTCATGGGACTCATGGAAGATCTTACGGGCAGCAAACTGTCCGGGCTCTGGTTCGTTGTAGCCCTCGTCGCCATCGGCACCGTGCTAACTCTGAGGCTCAAGAGCGGGTCGCGGGCTCCTGAGAAAGTTGTGATCACAGGGCACTAGCGGAGTCGATCGAGAGGCCCGACTTCGAAGGCTTCAAGTCCCCTATTGACGCTCGGATTCCTGCCTTAGGGAATCCCTTCGGGCGAGTAAAGTGCAGAGACAGTAACGGGGTGCCTTGTCCGGAAGGATCCGGACAAGGCACCCCGCATTTCCGTCGGGGTATAACTCATGGTTCTCCACAGTTGCAGCGTTCAGCACTGCGGCTGTCGGCATGCATAACCATCCAAGGTGTGACCACTATCTGCTAGCGCATCCTCAGTGCTTCCAACATGATCCTGTCTGCTGGCCACGAAAGGCCCAGGAAAATTACCCCGCGCATGGTGGTCGTGCGGGAGTCGCGAGAATAAGCGGCAATCCATGCGGATCGTCTCGGCGCAGCAGCTAGCCTGGCCCTTCGCCGCCTACGAGGCACTAGCATATGGTTTTGAACTGCCCTCGTACTCGTCTCGGCCTCGGGCAACGTGATCCCTTAGGCACACGAGCAGGGATCAACTCCCACGTCGAACAACTTAAGTTCTGCCGGACGCTCCCCCTCGCCGACCTTGGCTACCCCCACCGGTACTTAAACATCTGCAGTTAGGATAGGAATCGACACGACACGACGGCCACGGGGCCGCCCTGTCAGGGATTAACCGGGAACGTGGCCCTCACTGTCAAGGGTTACTGTGCGCGCGCCGTCACCGCACGCCTCCGACCCGCAGTTCCGGGCTGGGCCTGCAACAGCGGACCGACGACTCCAACTTAGGCATCGTGCCCTAGAGGGCCGGCGAAGCATGCCTGCTGGCCAGCAACACAGGGGTTCTCAGGGCGTTAGATCCCGATGTGCTGCCCCGTTCCGGCTTTCATCGCGTATAAGAATAGCGACACGGCACCCGGGACAAGATACGAGTGCAAGACCGGCTTAAACCGCCTGCGACCACGGATCCTCGCAAGCGGGCGCGCGGCTGCCCGGGTCGGACCCGGTCCAAGACAACGGCAGGTGTCATCCCCCTCCGCAGCAATCAGGGCCAAAGCCGCCCGTGCCGCCCGCGGCGGAACAACGAGCGCCTTCGGCCCTGTCTGTAAAGAATGCCACGGCGTCGGGATTGCGTAATGAAGCATATCCGTGGCGGATATCGAACCCTCGTTGATCCCCGTTGGGATCGTGTCTCGGCTAGAGAATACGCAAAGGCGCTGACACGCCCGCTGTTACTTCCGCCGGAACTGTGACCCGCCTGCCGGCTACTTGTTGAGCAGGCGCACGTGGTCCGGGGTCAGCTCGGAGATCTTGCTGACGCCCAGCAGTGCCATGGTGCGGGCCATGTCCTTCTCCAGGATCTGGATGGCGCGGTCAACACCGGCCCGGCCACCGGCCATCAGGCCGTACAGGTACGCGCGGCCGATCAGCGTGAAGTCCGCGCCCAGGGCCAGGGCTGCGACGATGTCCGCGCCGCTCATGATGCCGGTGTCCAGGATGATGGCGGCGTCGGAGTTGTCCTTGGTGAAGGCGTCCTTGACGTCCGGCAGCAGGTGGAACGGGATGGGTGCGCGGTCCAGCTGGCGGCCGCCGTGGTTGGAGAGCACCACGCCGTCGGCGCCGTGGTCCACCACCTTGCGGGCGTCTTCAACGGTCTGGATGCCCTTGACCACGAGCTTGCCCTTCCAGGTTTCGCGCAGCCAGTCGAGGTCCTCGAACGTCAGGGTGGGGTCGAACATCGAGTTGATGAGGTCGGCCACCGTGCCCGTGTAGCGGGACAGCGAGGCGAAGGTCAGCGGCTCGTGCGTGAGGAAGTTGAACCACCAGGCGGGGCGGTAGGACGCATCCAGGACGGTCTTGATGGTCAGTGCCGGCGGGATGGTCATGCCGTTGCGGACGTCGCGCAGGCGGGCGCCGGCGACGGCGGTGTCCACAGTGACCATCAGGGTGTCGTTTCCGGCCTTGGCGGCGCGCTCGATCAGTTCCAGCGAGCGGTCGCGGTCCGTCCACAGATACAGCTGGAACCAGTTGCGGCCGTTCGGGGCGGCGGCGGCCACGTCTTCGATGGAGGCGGTGCCCATGGTGGAGAGGGTGTAGGGGATGCCCGCGGCTTCGGCCGCCTGCGAGCCGGCGTACTCACCTTCGGACTGCATCATGCGGGTAAAGCCCGTGGGGGCAATGCCCACGGGCAGCCGGGAGGACTTGCCCAGGATGTCGGTGGTCAGGTCGATCTGGGAGACGTTGCGCAGGATGCCGGGCCGGAACTCGATGTCCAGGAAGGCTTCGCGGGCGCGGCGCAGGGTGATCTCTGCTTCGGCGGCGCCGTCGGTGTAGTCGAAGAGCGCCTGCGGGGTGCGGCGCTTGGCGATGTCGCGCAGTTCCCAGATGGTGCTGGCACGCTTGAGCCGGGCTTCCTTGCTGAACTCGGGCTTCTTGAACTGCATCAGCGGGGCAAGGTCCGCGTACTTCGGGATACGGCGCTTCAGGGCTGCCGGAACTGCGGCAGGTCCACCGCTGACAGTGCCGGTCATGGCTATGCCGGTGGACAGGTTGCCTGCTCCGGCAGGCGCGTCGGTTGCCACAGGTTGCGTGGTCGTCCTGGGGTTGGCAGGCTCTAGGGTATGCGTCATTGATGCCTCCTGGGCATGGTGTTGTGGCACTGCCACGTCAGGTAATGAGTTTTGGTTACGCTTTGACGTACGAGCTGACGGGGTGCAGCGGTGCACGACCCTCAGCCATCGCCACAGCATTGAGCGCACTCAGTCGCGCCATCTCGCTCCGGACGCGCACCGTGGCGCTGCCGACGTGCGGCAACAGGACGGTGTTGTGCAGTTCGTTCAGCCCCGGGGCCAGCCGCGGTTCGTCCTCGAACACGTCCAGTCCCGCCGCGGCGATGACGTTGTTCTGCAGCGCTTCCACCAGCGCATCCTCGTGAACGACTGGCCCGCGCGCGGTATTGATCAGGATGGCGTCGGGTTTCATGCGGTGCAGCACGTCCGCGTCCACGAGGTGTCGGGTCTGATCCGAGAGCGGCACGTGCAAGGACAGGAAGTCGCTGCGTTCAACAAGTTCCTCCCACGGCACCTGGCGGACCCTGCCCACGAACTCGCCGAGTTCCTCGTCGCTAACAGGGCGGTCGGACGGCGGCCGCGGCGAGAAGAGCACCTCCATGCCGAAGCCGAGAGCGCGCCTTGCCGTAGCACGTGCGATCCTGCCAAAACCCGCGAGACCCAGCACGGCACCGGAGACGTCGCGGCCGAGCAGGAGTTCCGGTTCCCAGCCGTGAAATCTTCCGGAGCGGACCAGCTGATCCCCCTCCACAACGCGCCGTGCGGTGCCGAGGATGAGCAGCATGGCGATGTCCGCCGTCGCGTCGGTCAGTACGCCAGGTGTGTTGCCCACCATGATGCCGGCGCGGGTGGCGGCATCGACATCAATATTGTTGTAACCGACAGCGAAGTTGGACACACCACGCAGGCGGGCGCCCGCCAGGAGCGGAGCATCTATCACGTCGCGCAGCTGGGTGAGGACGACGTCGAAATCTCCTGAGGCGCACAGCGCCGCCAACGTCTCGTAGTCGGGTGGTTCGGGCAGCACCGTGACCCTGCCGGCGTCCGCAAGCAGTTGAAAGCCGGGGTCCGGGATAGCGGTGGTGACCAGGAAGCTGTTGCCCATGTTCAATCGCCTTCCACGATGCAGATTGCTACCGCTGGGGGGCTAAGGCGCTCAGTGATTGTCTTTCTTGCCTCAGCGGCAGCAATGGCGATTGGATGCCTGCGGGGCGCAATCTTCTGAGCGGTAGCGTCCAGGTTTCCTGCAGCCGCCAGACCGGCTGCTGGTGCGCCTGCATGGACAAGAACTCTCTTGGATGAAAAAGGCATAGGCTCCTCCTTGGGTCATGTGTTCGGGCTACTCCGCCGACGCCCAGTCGGCTCGGAATTGGTTTCCTTTTCGTCTGGCTGCCATATTCCCGGAGCAGGACGTGGGGTAGAGGACTGACGGGGCCATAGCCGATAGCTCGGTCCGGTGGCCACGTGTCCCGGGGCCAAAACCAGGAACCGCTGAAGCGGTGACTTTGTGTATAAAGCACCCTACGGAGGGCAGAAATTGTTAAGCAACGATAAGGAGATTTCTGCGCACCCAGCCTCAGTTGAAACACCCGTCCTTAAACGAAGGCCGATACTTAACGTTGCTTACCAGTAAGTAGGCCGGATGTAATAAGAGTCACGTAAAGAGCTGCTTCGTCTGAGACAACAGCAGCTCAGAAACCGGGCATGAGCCGCGGCAGCCAGCAAATGTGTGCCCCGACCAGCCACATCCGGACTAGCGGTGCCTTCTATGGGAATCGCGTGACGAACGGGAAGCACAATGGCACGCAGACCGACGGAGCAGCCGTCGTCAAAGTTACGCCCCCGGCTTTTGGGTCCCATCACGGGCTTACGAGCGCAAGCCGTTTCGCCATTCGCGGGTGGGGCTGCCCAGGACTGCCCGAAAACCGATTTGGAGCATAGAAAATGAGCACATCAAACACCACAAACAGGATCACCGTGGTCGGTGCCGGCTACATGGGAGGTGGGATGGCTGTGAGTTTTGCTCTTGGCGGTCATCACGTCAGCCTGGCCGACGCCACCCCGGAACTCGCCGCAGCAGGGCGCGATCGCCTCCTCAATGAAGCCGTCTCCTTCGTCGAGCGCGGTCTGTACCCAGCGGATGCCGCAGACATTCTCGCTGAACGCATCAGCTCGGCGAAGGCGGTAGCCAATGCCGTATCAGAATCCACTTACATCGCCGAAGTAGTAAGCGAGCGGATCGACATCAAATCAGGAGTTCTCGTGTCGGTCGCAAACGCGGCGCCAGACGACGCAATCATCGCGACGAACACCTCGGCCATCCCCATCCGGGAGCTGGAGGTCCATGTACGCAAGCCCGAAAGGTTCCTTGGGGTCCATTGGATGAACCCGGCTCAATTCGTTCCGGGCGTAGAGATCATCGCCGGAACCTATACAAAAGACGAAGTTGTTTCCCGCGCCACGGAACTAATTAGCGGTATTGGAAAGGTGCCTGTCAAAGTACCCGACACACCAGGATTTATCGCTAATCGCCTTCAATACGCCCTCCACAAGGAGTCAAGCCGTCTCGTGGAGGAGGGGCTTATCTCGGCCGACGAGCTAGATGCCGTCGTCTCCAACAGCTTCGGATTCCGTCTTGCGTTCTTTGGCCCCATGGCGATAGCTGACATGGCCGGACTCGATGTCTATGCCGATACTTATCGCTCACTGCACGGCGAGCTCGGAGAAGCGTTCGCGCCGCCCAAATACCTCCAAGAGCTGGTCTCTGAAGGAAAACTTGGCGTCAAACACGGCGGAGGGCTGACCCGGTTGAGCAAAGCCAACTCCGAAGCCGTCGCTTCGTACCGGAACGCCGCATACAGCAGTCTGTCGCGATTGAAGGCTGAGGTTGGCTCCGCGCCGTCGGAGGCCTAGCAACAATGCCAGGGGGCCATGGTCAGACAAAGCGTGTGGACCAAAACCCAAGCGGCTTGATGGATTGACAGAAATACCACCAGCAGAAAAATGAAGATGAGAGGGGCGCGTAATGCACTCAACCCACATTGACGCGATCAAGGGCACCGACTTCGATGCACCTTATCGGCGGACAATCAAACACTTGCACACACCTTGGGGAACGGGGGCCGCCCACCTGTGGATGGGGATGTCGGAAGTTCCCGAAGCTTCAGAGTCCAACCCCCACATCCACGAGGACCAAGAGGAAAGCTTCTTCATCCACGAGGGTACCGGCGAAGTCGTCGTCGAGGGAAAGGCAATTAAGGTTCATCCTGGAAGTCTCGTTGTCATAGCTCCCGGCGAACTTCACCAGCTGAGAAATACAGGAAGTGGGACTATGCGGGTTTTGTGTGCGGTCGCGCCGCCGTTTACGCTCGACGATTTTGAGACGGTACACGACCCCGAAGCCTGACCAGCAAGAAATTACAGCCCTTTTGGCCGCCTCCCCTTGAGAGCAAGGCGCGGTGCACCACGGTGGCGCCGGCCCGATTCATGGCCGGCGTCCCCACCAGTTACAAAAGTTTGCTAGTGGCAACTCCCGGAACCGTGGGAGGACCCGTCCAGTATCGGCCGCCAAAACGTTCAGGAAGCTGTCCTCTGGAGAAAGACTGCCATGACGTCCTCTCGATACTACGCCTGGAGCCAACTTGTGGGGTGCAGGGTTGAGGTCCGACGAAACCGGAGGCCTGTACGGACCGGAATCGTAGATGATGCCATGCCGGACTCCTCAATGCTGTGGCTTGCAGCGGATCAAAACGAAGACCGGGCGCTCTTTGACGCCGCTGAAGGCTACGAACTCTGGAGCGTTCCTCTGGGTCTTCCTGACGCCGAAACCATAACGCGGAGCGGGGGCCGCGCCAGACCGCAACAGGCAACGCCCTTAACTGATCGTAAGAGAAACAGGTGGCCCAGGACTGCACCCTAGCTCCGTGCCAGGGGCAACTAAAGCAAGATGCAGGGACTGAACGTTGCTTAACGAACAGGACCGCTCTTACTGTAATTGAAGTCACATCGGTTCATTGCAATTTTGTCGGAGAGGAGGGACGTCGCATGGATGAGAACAGCGGAGCGGACAGGCTAACAGCCCGGCCCGCTCTTGTGTCTGCGGCAGCAGTAGCTCGAGCGGCAGGCGTTTCTCCTGCCACGGTGTCCTATGTCCTCAATGGCAAAGGCGGAGTCTCCGTTGAGACGCGGCGGCACATCATCGGCGTCGCCAACGATCTTGGCTTCAGGCCTCGCAAGTCGTCACGTTCAACAGATCCCCTCCGGACACGCGTAGTGGGTCTGATACTTCCCAACATCATCAACCCCATGTTCCCGCGCTGGGCTCAGGCCATCATTACCGCCGCTGCTGAGTCCGGATACGACGTGTTCGTTGCCACGACCCAGGATGATCCGCAAAAGCTGGGGCAGGTAACCGCAACCTTGGCTAACCGGAATGTAGATGGAGTGATCATGGCCGCCGTTCTCCGGGAGGATGCTGCGGCCCTGCGGACATTGCGCGCTGCCCGGATCCCTTATGTCTGCCTGTCCAGGAGGGCCGATTTCCTCGATGGAGACTTTGTTGGGATTGATGACGATGCGGCCGGCTCAATGTTGATGGAGCATATGCTCAGCCACGGTTTCACTGAAATCGCTACGGTCATCGGGCCGCGCTTTTCCACAGCTTCCCTTGCGCGGGAACAGTCCTTCGTCCGCACGGCAGCTGCTGCAGGCATCACTATCTCCGGCGAAAAGAAGATCAGCACCAGAGTGAACAACGAAGGCGGACGCCTCGCCGCTGAACGTCTCTTCTCATCGGGACAGGCGCCACGGGCCGTTGTCTGCGGCAGCGACGAACTTGCAATCGGCGTCATGGAGTATGCGCTGTCACGGAATCTGCGAATCCCCGAGGACGTCGCAGTGGCTGGCTTCGATGGGCTCCCCCACAGCCGGTCAGGCCTGATCAACCTCACGAGCATTGTCCAGCCGCAGCAACAGATGGCACGCGAGGCATTCACAATGCTGCTAAATCGTATCGAATCCCCGACAAAAACCTACAGCTCACTAATCTGCCCGCATCGCCTGTACGTCGGAACGACCTGCGGCTGCAACCCCCCGCTTCCCTGAGGATGCCGCCCACGGCGTTCAAAGCTTAACCCCCGCTGCCCCACACCGCCCTGAAAGCTCGATCTCGCACGCCCAGAATCGTCTGGCGTAAACAGCTGCCACCACAATTCAAAGGACGAATGCCCATGCCAGCGACATCACCGGTGATGTGCCTCGATCAGACCAATTGTCATCCATCGCGAAGACATCGCCGCTCATCTCCGGGCCCTCTTGGACTGGACGACATTGACTTTGGCCAAACACCGGCTTGATCGCGCGCATGCACCACGCTCGGCCGACGCGGGGCATAGCCCCACGGCGACCCCGCTGCCCACTGACACAAACACCCCGAAGGAGCATCATGGATTTCAGTGCCAAACGTGTCCTCGTCACGGCCGGCGCAAATGGCATCGGGTTGGCCATCGCGACCAAATTCAAAGAGCTTGGGGCGGCGGTGTTCGTCACCGATATCGACCCTGATGCCGTCGCCAAGGCACGGATCGAGGGCTTCCAGGCCGCCGTCAGTGATGTTTCCGACGAAGCCCAGGTCGAGGTACTTATTTCCACGGTCCGGGACGAACTAGGCGGACTCGACATCCTGGTCAACAATGCCGGCATTGCAGGCCCGACCGGCCCCATCCAAGCCCTTGCCAGTGATGCCTGGAGGGCGACGTTCGACGTCAACATCCACGGCCAGTTCTACTGCATCAAGCATGCACTGCCGCTGTTGCGAGACGCCCAGGGCGCGTCCATCATCAACCTTTCCTCCGCGGCCGGCCGTCTCGGCATGGCCGGGCGCAGCGCCTACTCTGCCTCCAAATGGGCCGTCATCGGGCTGACCAAGACCCTGGCCATCGAGCTGGGCGCATACGGCATCCGGGTCAACGCCATCTGCCCCGGCGCCGTGAACGGGCCCCGGATCGACTCCGTCATTGCAGCCAAAGCCGAGATGCTGGACCAACCCGTCGAGCAGGTTTCCACCCTCTATCACAACCAATCGTCGCTGGGCAGACTGATCGAGGCCGAAGACATCGCCAACATGGCCGTATTCGCCGCCAGCGAGATGGCCCGCAACGTCAACGGACAGGCACTGGCTGTCGACGGCAATACCGAAAAACTCTACTAAAACGACAAACGAAAGGATCCTGTCGTGGCCACAGCACGCAAGGTCATCATCACCAGCGCCGTCACCGGCGCAATTCACACGCCCTCCATGTCCAAGCACCTCCCCGTGTCACCGGACGAAATCGCCGATGCCGCCATCGGAGCTGCCGAAGCAGGGGCGGCAATCGTGCATATGCACGCCCGCGACCCCCGCGACGGCCGGCCGTCCCAAAAACCTGAGCACTTTGAACCCATCCTGGACAAGCTCAAGCGGAACACGGACGCGGTCATCAACATCACCACCGGCGGATCGCCCCACATGAGCGTCGAAGAACGCATGCAACCCGCCGCCCTGTTCAAGCCCGAGCTGGCGTCACTGAACATGGGATCCATGAACTTCGGGCTCTACCCGATGCTGGACCGGTTCAAGGACTTCGCCCATGAATGGGAACGGGAAGGACTGGAACGAAGCCGCGACCTTGTCTTCAAAAACACCTTCCAAGACATCCAGACCATCCTGGAAATCGGCAACGCCAACGGGACACGCTTCGAATTCGAATGCTACGACATCTCGCACCTGAACAACCTCGCTCACTTCCATTCCCGCGGACTGGCCAAAGGACCCTTATTCGTACAGTCCGTCTTCGGACTGCTCGGCGGCATCGGGGCCCACCCGGAAGACCTGATGCACATGCGGCGCACGGCTGACCGGCTCCTGGGCGAGGACTACCAATGGTCCATCCTCGGAGCTGGCAAAAACCAGATGCCACTTGCCACCATCGGCGCCGCCATGGGCTCCCACGTTCGGGTCGGACTGGAAGACTCCCTCTGGATTGGACCGGGCAAGCTCGCCAGCTCAAACGCCGAACAGGTAGCCCGCATCCGCACCATCCTGGAAGCGCTCAACTTCGAGATCGCAACCCCCGACGAAGCCCGCCAAATCCTGGGTCTCAAGGGCAAAGACAACGTCGGCTTCTGACCCGCCCACTTACCAAAAGGACAGTCAACGTGGACAAGACATACCCTTCGGCGCGCGAAGCCGTTGCCGACATCCCCAACGGTGCATCCCTGGCTGTCGGCGGCTTCGGGCTCTGCGGAATACCGGCAGCGCTTATTACCGCCCTCCGCGAGCGAGGAATTGGCGACCTCGAACTCATCTCCAACAACTGCGGCGTGGACGACTGGGGCCTCGGCGTCCTGCTCGCTGACCGCCGCGTCCGCAGGGTCGTCGCCTCCTACGTCGGCGAAAACCGCGAATTCGCCCGCCAATACCTCGCCGGCGAGCTCGAGGTCGAACTCACCCCGCAAGGCACCCTCGCCGAGCGTCTCCGCGCAGGAGGTTCCGGCATTCCCGCCTTCTACACCGCCACCGGCGTCGGCACCCAGGTCGCCGAAGGCGGGCTGCCATGGAAATACGCCGACGACGGCACCGTCGCCATCGCCTCACCAACCAAGCCCACCGCGGAATTCACCATCAACGGCAGAGCCGGCCAGTACGTACTCGAGCAGGCCCTGGCCACCGACTACGCCCTTGTCAGGGCCGCGAAGGCGGACCGTCACGGCAACCTCAAATTCCACAGCGCTGCCCGCAACTTCAACCCCCTGTGTGCCATGGCGGGAAAGATCACGATCGCCGAAGTTGAAGAACTGGTCGAACCAGGCGAACTGGACCCGGACGAAATCCACCTGCCCGGAGTCTACGTCCACCGGGTCGTCGTCCTTTCCCCCGTGGAAACCGCAGAAAAGCGGATAGAGAAACGAACCATAAGCACCGGAACAGAGGCAAACTGATGGTCGCAGGCAAGGGCTGGACCCGGAACGAAATGGCCGCCCGGGCCGCCCAGGAACTGGAAGACGGAAGCTACGTCAACCTCGGCATCGGACTTCCAACATTGGTCCCCAACCACGTCCCGGCAGGCGTCGAAATCACCCTGCAGTCCGAAAACGGCCTTCTTGGCCTCGGCCCCTACCCGACGGACCAGCAGGTCGACCCGGACCTGATCAACGCAGGAAAAGAAACAGTAACCCTGCGCCCAGGCGCATCAACGTTCGACTCCGCCCTCAGCTTCGGCATGATCCGCGGCGGCAAAATCGATGCCGCCATCCTCGGCGCAATGCAGGTCTCAGCCGCCGGCGACCTGGCGAACTGGGCCATCCCCGGGAAAATGATCAAAGGCATGGGCGGCGCCATGGACCTGGTCCATGGCGCCCGCATGATCATCGTCCTCATGGAACACACCGCCAAAGACGGAAGCCCCAAGATCGTCCGTGAATGCTCCCTGCCCTACACCGGCAGGGGAGTTGTCAACAAGATCATCACCGACCTGGCGGTCATGGACGTCGTGCCCGGCAAGGGTCTGCTGCTGCGCGAAATCGCCCCCGGCGTCACCGTCGAGGACATACGCGCCACCACAGCGGCCGACTTCACCGTCGACAGCCACCTGGCCGAGCCCGCTATCTGAACAGGAACAACCCCACCATGACCCCCAGATCAGACCCGCGCAACAGAACAGTCATTATCGGAGGAGCCCGCACACCGTTCGGCAAATTCCTCGGTTCATTGTCTACCCTCACCGCTGCCGAGCTCGGCGCTGCAGCCATCCGCGCGGCACTGGACCGCTGCCACGTCCCGGCCGACATTGTCGATCACGTCGTCATGGGACAGGTTCTCACTGCCGGCACGGGGCAGATCCCAGCCCGCCAAGCAGCCACCATGGCAGGCCTGGATATGAGCGTCCCGGCAACGAACGTGAGCAAGGTCTGCCTCTCCGGCATTGCCGCGATCGCAGATGCCGACCGGCTCATCCGCTGCGGCGACGCCCAGGTGGTCATTGCCGGAGGGATGGAATCCATGTCCCAAGCCCCGCACCTGCTGCCCGCATCACGCACAGGCAACCGGTACGGAGACTTCACCGCAGTGGACTCTATGAACCACGACGGGCTCTGGGACGACTTCACCAATCAGTCCATGGGCGCCCTGACCGACAGCGCAAATGACGGCACGGAAGCATTCACCCGCCTCCAACAGGACGAATACGCCGCGCTCAGCCACCAGCGGGCAGCCCGTGCACAGAAAAACGGGACCTTCGACCAGGAAATTGTCCCCGTCCAAGTACCGCTACGCCGAGGCCAGGTGCTCACCGTCTCCGCCGACGAATCCGTGCGGACCGACACCACCGCCGAATCGCTGGCCGGCCTCCGACCCGCCTTTGGACCGGACGGCACCATCACAGCTGCCACCGCCTCACCGATCTCGGATGGAGCCGCCGCCCTGATCCTCATGAGCCGCGGACGCGCCGAAGAACTTGGCCTACCCTGGCTGGCCGAGATCGGCTCCTATGCATCCCTTGCCGGACCCGACTCGACCCTCCAGCACCAACCGGCGCGGGCCATCAAACAGGCAGCCGCCAAGACAGGACTGACAGCGTCCGACTTCGATCTCATCGAAATCAATGAAGCCTTCGCCCTTGTCGCGCTCGCCAGCGCCGCCGCCCTTGGGGTCCCTGCCGAGAGAATCAACGCCAACGGCGGTGCGATAGCCCTGGGACATCCTATCGGCGCGTCCGGCGCCCGTCTGGTATTGCACACGGCTCTTGAACTGGGCCGCCGTGGAACAGGCTGTGGAGTCGCAGCCCTGTGTGGCGGAGGCGGGCAGGGCGATGCAATGGTCCTGTATGCACCGGGGCGGACCACGTGATCCTGGTCGCGCCCGATAGTTTCAAGGGCACCTACACGGCAGCTCAGGTCGCAGCCTATATTGCTACTGGGATTCGGTCCGTCGGCGGAACAGCACATGAAATGCCCGTCGCGGACGGCGGCGAGGGAACCTTTGATGTTATCTTCCAAGGACTGCAGGCCCAACCGCTGACCGTGAGCACCGTCGGCCCCTGGGGGGATGAAACCAAGGCGGTCATCGGTCTGAACCAGAACGGGACAGCCATCGTGGAACTGGCCTCCGCCAGCGGCCTGAACATGCCCACGGAGCAGACACGAGACCCGCTGGCCGCAACCACATACGGTACGGGCGTCCTGATCGCCGAAGCAGTCCGGCAAGGAGCCCGACAAATTCTTGTCGCCGCCGGCGGGTCAGCAACCACAGACGGCGGCTCCGGAGCTATCACAGCCATCGAGGAAGCAGGCGGACTTCACGGAGCACAACTGGTCGTCCTTTCCGATGTCACGACCAGATTCTCCGACGCGGCCCGAGTCTTCGGCCCTCAAAAAGGAGCCGACCCGGCCACCGTCCAGCTCCTCACACAGCGGCTGCAGCGACTGGCCGAAACCCTTAAACGCGACCCCCGGAACATAGACCGGGGTGGTGCTGCCGGTGGTTTCGCCGGCGGCATGTGGGCACAGTACGACGCATCACTAGTCTCCGGCGCGGACTACATCCTCGATCTTCTGGAGGCAGATGCGCTCATTGCCGCCAGTGAAGCAGTCATCGTCGGCGAAGGCCGCCTCGACTCCCAAACAGGCCAAGGGAAGATCATTTCGGGGATACTAGCCCGCAGCGGGCGGATACCCGTCTATGCGGTGGTGGGGTCAGTAGACGAAAACCTGGGGAGCTACGCCAATAACTTCGCGGATGTCATGACCGCCGGCGACGGACCTGCGATGACCGCCGCAGGAGCCCACGTCGCAGCCCAGAAGCGATGACGACGTGCAGCTTGGCCCTCCCTCCGGAAGAGACACCCTGGCACGATGATTAGGGCGGTGTCCCTGGTTACTCAGAGTCACGACCGTTCCACCTCCCATAATAGGACCCCATGATCTCTAACATCCTCGCCCTCGACGGCCGCAAACCCTCAGTCTCCAGCGAAGCATGGGTGGCTCCGACGGCCACAGTCGTCGGCTCAGCAACAGTAGGGGCCGACACCGGGATTTTTTACGGCGCCGTTATAAGGGCCGATATGGAGGACATCACGATCGGTGCAGGTACCAACATCCAGGACAGCGCTGTTATACACGCCGACCCGGGCCACCCGACACAAGTCGGCAACAACGTCAGCATCGGACACGGAGCCGTGCTGCACGGCTGCACCATCGGCGACGGTGCTCTCGTCGGCATGAACGCGACCGTCCTTAACGGCGCCGTCATCGGTGCGGGTTCACTAATTGCCGCCCAAGCGCTCGTGCTCGAGGGCACCGTCATCCCCCCGGGTTCACTCGTAGCAGGCGTTCCCGGAAAGGTGCGCCGCCCGCTAACAATCGAGGAAATCGAACACTGCCGTCAGAACGCAATCACCTATACAGGGCTCGCCAAGAAGCACCGCGGTGCGGTGATGCTCTTTCCTTCTGCCTGACCGGACCTGCCAGAACAAAGGCGATGAAAGAAGCCGCGCGCTGGTAAGCGTTCATAGCGGATGTTGAACTGATTCGTGCTCGTGCGAAATGGCTCTAGGAGTACTTCAACCTGACACTTGGCAGCGTTAGGCTGCCCCGGCGTTTTGGCAGCCACGAACCTTCGGGGCATTGCCCGGTCGCTGCCCGCACAATCAACCGGCTCAAACCTGTCTGGTGCGGCGCGCTCCGCTCAAGCCGTTTCGGACCCCAAACTCACACTTTGAAGTACTTCGCCTCCGGGTGGTGGAACACAAACGCGTCGGTGGACTGCTCGGGGTGCAGCATCAGCTCATCGCTCAGTACCACGCCCATCCGCTCGGGCTTCAGCAGCTCCGTCACCTTGCGGCGGTCCTCCATGTCCGGGCACGCCGGGTAGCCGAGGGAGAACCGTGCACCGCGGTACTCGAGCTTGAACAGCCCGGCCTTGTCCTTGGGCTCCTCGGCAGCGAAGCCCAGCTCCTGGCGGATCCGGGAATGCCAGAACTCGGCCAGCGACTCGGTGAGCTGCATGACCAGGCCGTTGAGCTCGTAGTAGTCGCGGTACTGGTTGGCGGCGAACATCTTGGCGGTGAACTCTTCGATCTTCGAGCCGGCGGTGACCAGCTGCACCGGCAGCACGTCGATCTGTCCCGATTCGCGGGAGCGGACGAAGTCGGCGAGGCACAGGTGCCGGTCCCGGCGCTGGCGCGGGAAGTCGAACCGCAGCCGCTCGGTGCCGATCGGACCGCCTGAACCACCGTCGGGGGCGAGAAGACCCGCGGTGCCAAGGACGCCGTCGTGATCCTCCCCGTGGTGCAGCACCACCACCTGTTCGCCTTCGGCGACCACCGGGAAGTAGCCGTAGGCGACGGATGCATCCAGCATTCCCTCGCCAAGGATGCGGTCCAGCCAGTAGCGCAGGCGCGGCCGGCCCTCGCGTTCCACCAGTTCCTCGTAGGAGGCGCCGTCGTCGCCGCGGCCGGGCTTGAGCCCCCACTGCCCCATGAAGGTGGCGCGCTCGTCGAGCATGGCCGCGTAGTCGTTCAGGGCCACACCGCGGACGATGCGGGTGCCCCAGAACGGCGGCGCAGGCACAGCGTTGTCAGCGGCGACGTCGGACCGGCCGGGCATGGCCTCCGGTTCGGTCACCGTGAACTTCGCGCCGCCCTTGTGGATGCGCTTCTTGAGCGGCGGAAGGCCGACGGCGTCGGGGTCGGCGCCGCGGGCCACCTGCACCAGCGGTTCCATGAGGGCCAGGCCCTCGAAGGCGTCCTTGGCGTACCGGACGGTGCCTTCAAACTGCTCGGCCAGGTCCTGCTCCACGTAGGCGCGGGTCAGGGCGGCGCCGCCGAGGATGATGGGCCACTTCTTCGCGAGGCCGCGGGACTGGAGTTCGGCGAGGTTTTCCTTCATCACCACGGTGGACTTCACCAGCAGGCCGGACATGCCGATCACGTCTGCGTTGTGCTCCTCGGCCGCGGCCATGATCTCGGCGATGCCCTGCTTGATGCCGATGTTGACCACTTTGTAGCCGTTGTTGGTGAGGATGATGTCCACCAGGTTCTTGCCGATGTCGTGCACGTCGCCGCGCACGGTGGCGATCACCATGGTGCCCTTGCCCGAGGAATCCGACTTCTCCATGTGCGGCTCGAGCAGGGCCACCGCGTTCTTCATGACCTCGGCGGACTGCAGCACGAACGGCAGCTGCATCTCGCCGGCGCCGAAGCGCTCACCGACCACCTTCATGCCTTCGAGCAGCTGGTCGTTGATGATGCCGAGCGGGGTCATGCCTTCGCTGCGGGCGAGGTCGAGGTCAGCTTCCAGGCCCTTGCCTTCGCCGTCGATGATGCGCCGCTGCAGGCGTTCGCCGGTGGGCAGGGCGGCGAGTTCCGCGGCGCGCTGGTCCTTGAGCGCTGCGGTGTCGACGCCGGCGAACAGGTCCAGCATGATGGCCAGCGGGTCGTACGTGACGTTGCCGTCGGCGTCGTATTCGCGGCGGTCATAGACGAGGTCCAGGGCCACCTTGCGCTGTTCTTCCGGGAGGGAGGCGAGCGGCACGATTTTGGCGGCGTCGATGATGCCGCTGGACAGGCCGGCCTGGACGGCTTCGTGCAGGAACACGGAGTTCAGTGCCATGCGCGCTGCCGGGTTGAGGCCGAAGGAGACGTTGGAGACGCCGAGGGTGGTGTTGATGCCGGGGTACTTGGTGGTGATCTGGCGGATGGCCTCGATGGTTTCGATGCCGTCGCGGCGGGTTTCCTCCTGACCGGTGGCGACGGGGAAGGTCAGCGCGTCCACGATGATGTCCTCGACGCGCATGCCCCATTCGCCCACCAGGGCGTCGACGAGGCGGGAGGCGATGGCCACCTTGCCTTCGGTGGTGCGGGCCTGGCCCTGTTCGTCGATGGTCAGGGCGATCACCGCGGTGCCGTGTTCCTTCACCAGCGGCATGATGCGGGCGAAGCGGCTGTTCGGGCCGTCGCCGTCCTCGTAGTTGACGGAGTTGACCACCGGGCGGCCGCCGATGAGTTCGAGCCCGGCCTGCAGCACGGGAGGTTCGGTGGAGTCGATGACGAGCGGGAGGGTGGAGGCCGACGCGAAACGCGAGACGACCTCCTTAATGTCGGCCACGCCGTCGCGCCCCACGTAGTCGATGCAGACATCGAGCAGGTGCGCGCCGACGCGGACCTGCTCGCGGGCGATGTCCACGCAGTCGTCCCAGCGCTCTTCGAGCATCGCCTGGCGGAACGCCTTTGAACCGTTGGCGTTGGTGCGCTCGCCGATGGCGAGGTAGGCGGATTCTTGGTCGAAATTCACGTGGTGGTAGAGGGAAGCGATGCCGGCTTCGCGCTCGGTGGGGACGCGGCCGCCGTCGGCTCCCCTGCCGCCGCTGGTGACCGCGGCGGACGTACGGAAGGGCGCAAGACGTTCGACGACGGCGGCCATGTGCTCCGGCGTCGTACCGCAACAGCCGCCCACCAGGCCCAGGCCGAATTCGCGCACGAACTGCTCGTGCGCGGTGGCAAGTTCGCTGGGTGAGAGCGGGTAGTGCGCGCCGTTGGGGCCAAGCACTGGCAGGCCGGCGTTGGGCATGCAGGCGATGGCCACGGAGGACTGCTTGGAGAGGTGGCGCAGGTGCTCGCTCATCTCGTCCGGGCCGGTGGCGCAGTTCAGGCCGATGGCGTCGACGCCGAGCGGCTCGAGGGCGGTGAGCGCGGCGCCGATCTCGGATCCCATGAGCATGGTTCCGGTGGTCTCGACGGTCACCTCGACGAAGATGGGGAGGCGGATGCCGCGGGTGACGATGGCCTGCTTGCAGCCGTTGACCGCGGCTTTGGTCTGCAGGAGGTCCTGGCTGGTTTCGATGAGGAAGGCATCCGCGCCGCCGTCGATGAGGCCCTCGGCCTGCAGGGCGAAGGTCTGTTTGAGGTAGTCGTAGCTGGTGTGCCCGAGGCTGGGGAGCTTGGTGCCCGGCCCCATGGAGCCCAGGACCCAGCGCATCCGTCCGTCAGTTGCTTCTGCCGCTTCGGCGCGTTCGCGGGCGATCTCCGCACCCTTGCGGGCGAGTTCCTCGATCCGGTCATCGATGCCGTAATCGGAGAGGTTGGACCAGTTGGCGCCGAAGGTGTTGGTTTCGACCGCGTCGATGCCCGTGGCGAAGTACGCGTCGTGGATGTCCGCGAGGACGTCCGGGCGCGTGTGGTTGAGGATCTCGTTGCAGCCTTCCAGCCCCAGGAAGTCCTCCTCGAGCGACAACTCCCGGCCCTGCAGCATGGTGCCCATGGCGCCATCGGCAATGACGACCCGGGTGTTCACTGCGTCCAGGAGTTCCTGGGCGCGGACGGGGCGGGGGACGGAGTCTATATCAAGCGCAAAACGAGGCATCTAAACAGGTTACGTGTGGGGGCGGGAAGGTTGCGCTGTGTGTCCGTGTACTACGACGGCGGGTGGTTCCAGTTCTGCCTAATTTGTTTCGCCACCTGAGTGACTCCCCTGAGGTGGCATTGAGTCGTTTGATCACGTTGCCTAAAGCAACGAATACGACAGCCAACGGAGGACTCAGAAAAGGAACGGCACCGTCGTGTCGTGCAACGTTGTGTGTACTAGTGCCCGCGATTAGCCACTGTTCCTGGGTCCCCCGACGCGCTACCCCAGGTGTTTAGCGCTGGTCCTCGATCGAAGCCGAGACCAGCACGGACGCCCCATTCTCAAAGCGGCAGTCCTCGCCAACGACGAGGGTGGAAGTAGTCAGGCCCGGCGTCGTTCCTACATTGCCAAACCGCTTGGGATCAGGCCCTGCAAGTACGTCGGTCTCAAAGAGGCAGTCGCCGAAGGCAACCCTGTCGCCGCCCGGTTTTGCCCTGCTCATTGTGTTGATGGTCAACGATCCACGCTTGAAGACACAGTCATTGAACGTTACCCGGCAGCCAGGTGCATAAATCCGCACCTCACCGCCATCCAGAGTGAGGTTACGCACCAAAATGGTCGGAACCCGTTTATTGCCGTCGCTGTTGGTTTCGCTCTCCAGCACCGAAACCCCAAACATTCCGCCGGCCACACGGGCACCCCTGATCCCGAACGAAAATTTCTCCAGCCGTAGCCCCGAAACGTTGAGCAGACCGCCATTTAGTTCGATATGCCGCCAATAGGTAGGGCGGTCAACCGACGCGCCCCTGATTGACAGCTCGCCTCCCCGCTCCAGCGTGATGTGGGCTAAGGATGGGAGTTGCCCTGCCTCGTGCAGACGTATTCGCGAACTGCCCCAGAACTTACGATCTTGCGTAGCAGTACCTAGCCGCTCCTTAATCACCTGCAACGTGGCGTCGGCCAGTTCCCGCTTCACGGCTGCGTCTTCACCAGGCTGCTCCGACCGGAAGTATGCGCACAGCAGATCGACGCAAACTTGGCGTTCGTCCTCATTTCCGATATCAGCCCAGTCGTCGGCTAGCGCGGCGAGACTGTAAACGCCAGCGAGGCGGACTGGTAGGTGGCTGGACCCCAGTTGTTCTGCCGTCTGCGCGTATCTCGTGCGTAGTTCTGCGGTGACAGCATCTTTGCGCCTGTCCTGGTCCAGGGCATGTTGCTTATTCGACAACTCCAGGGCGTCGGCAGCCGTCCGCTGCGCCTTAGCGGCTGTTAGCTGCGCTAAAGCTGCAACACGCTGGTTCTGTTCGGCGACCCGCTGGTTCTGCTCGGCCGTCTGTTGGCGGCGATATGAAAAGAAGAGCGTGATGCCCACGCCGAGCGCAGCAGCAGTTGTCACCGCATTGCGGATTACCTCAAACCATGTGTCCTGGTTGATCCGAGGGTTGTAGCCAAAGGGCCATAGATCGCCGGTTTCGTAGGCCGCAAAAAACCAGATCAAGCTGCCTATGACGGCTAGTGATGCGAGGAAACCAAACAGAAACACCAGCGACAGCTTCATAGGCTTGCGTTCCGTGGCGGTCGGCAAAGTTGGATCGGTTTCTGTCTGGGTTGTCGGCGGCATTCAGAGATCCTATCTCGCACCCGAAGCTACACCCCTCGGATGTCCCTAAGTCCAGCGTATGGACATACGTGCGCTCCATTTGATCGCACCGTTAGCCTTGCGCCATGACCACCGATAACCTCGCGCAAGCAAGCAGTTCAAAAATTGAGGGGTTCCTGAGCTACGCCCACGAATCGGACTCGTTCCTCAACCTGGCGGAGCCTCTCCACCGGGACCTGGTCCGGGTAATCAAGCTGCGCTCCAACCGGGACATCGAGATCTTCCGCGACAGGGCGGACATCAAGTGGGGCGACCGGTGGAAAGCAACGATCGATAACGGCCTCACCAACGCGAGCGTCCTGTTTGTCATCGCCACTACTCACTACCTGGCGAGCAGCAACTGCCGTGATGAGTTCTTGGACTTCCTGAACGCGGCCAAGTCCTCAAACTTGAGCGGTGCGCGCCGCCTGATCCTGCCGATCATGCCGATGGCAGCCCCCACCGTTTTCACCATCGACTCAGAGGATGAGATCGCCCAGGAAATCGCGGAAATCCAATTTGAACTCATCGAAGACGCCGTAGTAGCGGGTCAGGGATCGCCCGAGTGGAAACGCGCGCTTATCAAGCTGGCAGACCGCTTCATCGAGGTAGTCACGCTGGCCGAGGCTCAGGCTGCCGCTGCCGCCGTACAAGCTGAAGCTGAAGAAGAGGCAAAACATGCCAAGGCGGTTGCCCCGGGAAACGAAGGAGCCGCTGAGGCCGAGGCCGAAGCGGCGGACGAACCGGGACTTTTCGAGGCGATAGAGAATCTGGAACACGATTTTAGAGATATGACTGGGCTGACGGAAAAGATGAGCGGCCTCATGACGACCGTCGTCGAGCCGATGAAAACCGTCGATTTTGGATCAGCCGCATCAGCGAAGGAGATGAACGCCAAATTCGCCCGGTTGGCGAAGAAGATGACTCCCGACAGCCGAGCCATCGGCGAGACGGGCCGCGCCCTTCGCGACAAGGCCAACGCTATGGATGTCAGCATCCGCCACCTTGTCCGGATGGCTAAGGACCATGAAGGCCCCATCGAGGAAGGTGTGCGTGGATTTCTAGGGGGCGCCAAGACGTCCCTGGCGGGGACAGAGGACGTGGCGGACATGATGGATGGTCTCCTCACCTCGATGGCACCAGCAGAGGCGGCCTCGAGTCTTATGCGGACTGCCTTGAAGCCAATGCGCACGGGCATTGTCGCTTTCAGCGACAGCGTTCGAGTCATCCACAAATGGGGGCCTGAACTCCTCGATTAGCCTGAACGGCACCCAGCCAACTATGGACTCCACGGTGGGTGTCAGGCAAAGGTAAAGCCCGCCCTTCATTGGAACGGTCTTTATCTGTCTGGCGCTCGCGGCGGTCGGACAAGAGACGATCTTTGCCGCCATCGTTCCGCTTTGCTGCCCGGTGCGTGAAAGGCAGTCGGTGACGTCGCCGCCAGGCTTACTTAGGCGAGCCAGAATGAGGTTGGCGTCGCGGATGGTGGAGAGGCGGTGCGCAATCACAAAGAAGCACGGTCGGACCGAAGCGCACTCATGGCCTTCTGCACCAAGACCTCGGTCCGGGTGTCTGCCGAAGACATCGCCTCGTCCAAAATCAACACCGACGGCCGGGCCAAGAAAGCGCGGGCAATCGTCAACAGCTGCTTCTCCCCGCGGACACGTTCGAGCCCTCGTCCTCGAGGACAGTGTCGTAGCCGTCAGGCAAAGACCGCACGAACCGGTTCACATAGGTCGCCCGCGCCGCCTCCAGGATCTCGTCCTCCGAAGCGCCAGGCCGCCCGTAAGCAATGTTGTCCCGGTTGTTCCCGCCGAACAGCCCACGTATCTTGCAGCACCATCCCCATCCGCGAACGCAGCTCCCGCAGGGCACCGAGGTGACGTCCACGCCGTCGAGTGTTATCCGCCCGGCATCAATCTCGTAAAACCTCATCATCAGGTTCACCAGTGGGGTCTTGCCGGCCCCGGTGGGCCCCACAATCGCCACCGTCTGCCCCGGCTCCCGTGACTAGCGAAAGCGACGAAAATCAGCGGCTAGTCCGGCGAATACGAGAACGAGACATCCAAGAATTCCAGCTTCCCCCGCCCAAACACAGGCCCCGCCGAAGGTTCAGGCTCAACCGATTCCTCGTCCACATCCAACACGGAAAACACCCGCTCGGCTGACGCCACCCCGGACTGCAGCAGGTTGGCCATGGACCCCAGCTGCGGCAGCGGCATGGTGTACTGCCGCGAGTACTGGATGAACGCCTGCACATCGCCCAACTGCATCGCCCCGGACGCCCCCTGCAGCCCGCCCACCACCGCGATCCCCACATATACCAGGTTCCCGATGAACGTCATCGCCGGCATAATCAGCCCGGAAATAAACTGCCCTCCGACGCTCGATTCCGTCCAGGCGGGAATTTTTCCTCGCTCGTGTCGTCCGGTCCGGTGCGGCGATTGAGGCCAATTGCCTCGACGCCGAGCGTCTCGAGCGCGGTGAGCGCGGCGCCGATCTCGGGGCCCATGAGCATGGTTCCGGTGGTTTCGACGGTCACCTCAACGAAGACGGGGAGCCGGACGCCGCGGGACACGATGGCCTGTTTGCAGCCGTTGACCGCCAATTTGGTCTGCAGGAGGTCCTGACTGGTTTCGATGAGGAAGGCGTCCGCCCCCCCGTCGATGAGGCCCTCCGCCTGCGGTGCGAAGGTCTGCTTGAGGTACTCGAAGCTGAGTAGGGCACGAAGTTTGCCCGCGAAGGCGCAGAAGCAGCGGAAGAAACTGAGCGACGGGTGGGCGAACTCCTCGATGCGGTCGTCGACGCAATAGTCGGAGAGATTGGACCAGTCGCGACGAAAGTGTTGGTTTCGACAGCATCGATACCAACCGCGAATTAGGCGTTTATGGATGTCCGCGGGGACCTCCGGCCGTGTCGTTGCAGGCCGACTTCCTGGTGCTGGACGGCTGCAACGAGATTCTCAATGACGCGCGTGCGGGGAGTCATCTGTGCGCTGATATAGTCCTACGGCTGGTCAAATGGCGGACGCTACACCGACTGGTCCGAACCCACTTCATTCGACCTAACCCAGACCGAGCAAAGAACCGTACGCTCCACTAGCTAAAACGGCTCGGATACGAGGTTACCGCCACCACTCCCAGCGGACGCATGTCAATTACGTACCAGTCACACACATTCCAGCACGGCCATTTGCCGTTTTGGCTTCAACGCCACAACCTCGATTTCCAATCACCCCAAAAGCCGGGTTGCCCAGCCAATCAATGTATCCACGGTGACACGCCCAAACAATCACACCCTCGCAGCCGTTAGTGCTGTCAGAATTACACAAATGTAGTTACGCACGTTGGACAATGGACAGGCGTAAGGGTGATGACCACATCTGCAGGAGTTTGGTTCCCGGGGCTTGCTAGACAGTTTCGTAGCGAACCCAGGTTTCTACATACCGAAGAAGTTCTTCAGCACATTCTTCCAAGGTTTAATGAAGCTGGAGTCAACCAACGTGGGTGCCATGCCCTTTCTGCACTCCCACCGCATACCCTTCGGACCCTGGAAGGTTATGATGCAATCGCCAGACGAGTCAGCAAGCAGGATGCGCATCACACCGGTTTTCGGCTCCACGAAAGTGTGTTCGAGTTTTTTGGCCTTACCCTCGATAGCCAGCGTCAACCCGGTTATCGGCGCATCCCCGAAGTTTTTGATCAGCAGATCGCCGGAGTCCGCGAAAAAAAGTACACACTTGGATGCTTGACGCGCCTCCCGGACGACGGTCGCGAAGTAGGAGGCAACAGCTACGGAGATGCTGCAGCCTGTGAGAATAAGCCCCAAGCCTTGCAGCAAGGAGGCTGTATCGGAGACCAATTAGGTGTTTCTCTTCCAGCAGTGGACGACAGAGTTACCCACACTGAGCGCGGCGGACCGCTTGAAGAGGTCTTCTTGATCTTCGACGTCCCGGGGGGTGGCAAGTGGCGCTATTCCAACTACGAGCACCTGCAGAAGCTGTATCTGCTTCTTCAGATATTTCTTTACCCTTCGCCTGTTGGCTCCGTCAGGGGCAGCTTCAAGCCTCGCGCAATACCTGGACAACGGCTTTTCTTTCTCACCAAATGGAGGCGGCGTCGACCAGAATCTACGCCGCGTATACCCCAGATTCTTCTCAGCACGTCGCCGGAAGCGCACCAACTTTTTAGCGTCGATGGACTCGCTTACGAGAAACGTGTGACTCTCCCATATGGGAGCGTAATTCAGGTCTGGGAACGCCAGCGCCTGAAAATGCTTGTACGTACAGCCGGCCACGATGCTTCCTCGCTGCAGGTAGACAGCATCGGCTCCATTTGCCGCAGCCCTCAGATCGTCAAGTCGGCCGTCGATAGCGGCTCGGTCCGAGCGGTTCAGTTCAGAAAGACGCACCAGCTTTTCTAAGTAGGAAAGGAGTCCGCAAGCTTGTTGATAAAGGTGCTCTATCACTTGGAACCACCTTCTATTCGCTAGATCTTAGGCATGTTAGCATTTCGAAAGGAAGGACGGGCAAGATGAAACGCCAAAACCTCCAAATCTTCAAAGTTTTCAACCGCAGGCATCTCCGTGTGGCCACCACCATCAGGGTCAAGGGTTCCAGGCAGCTAAACGCGGTGATGTATGCGTGCAGCGCCGTCCAGACTGCAAGTAGGCGAAATTTCACCGTCGCGGACAAGCGGCAGGCGCTGAACATCGGCACTGAAGCCGGTAGGGTCGAAGGAACTTTCTCTCATAAGAGCGAGGACTTGGTCTTAGAATTGGATCCTGACGAGTCCGATCTGATTGCAGGCGCTTCGAGGTATTTTATAGACTCACGCGACCGGCGCGTCAGAAGATTGCGAGCACATGTTTCTCCCGAAGTACTAGAAGCTGCGCGAGACGTAGCCGATGCGAGTAAACCGCACCGCTAACCGCAACCGGGGCCTGATCAGCCCGGAAATGAACTGCGCCCCGAAGCTCGGTGCCTTCCGGGCAGGGCTCCTCCTGCGCATCTCGTTCGCCCGTTCGCGCAGTTCAGGACGATGGCGTCGACGCCGAGCGGCTTGAGGGCGGTGACTGCGATGCGGATCTTACTGATCTGGGAAGGAGGGAAGCCGGGTGCTGTTCTCACCCGGCTTCGCTCTTTCTGGCCTAGTTAATGGGTGGCGACCCTAGGTTCGTCCGCGACGTCCTTGGGTGCCGTGAGATCCATCTCGAGCAGCGGTACCACTTTGGACTTGGTGATGTAGCGGTGACCGAGCCATAGAACGATGAAGACTGGCAACCCGATGTAGGAGGACAGCACCTCCACGGACCGTCCGGCAAGCACAGCCTCGTAATTCTGTCCCGCGATGACCAGTATGAGCAGGGCGAAGGCCAGCAGTGGGCCAATGGGGAACAGGGATGCTTTGTACGGCAGGTCGCTGACTTTGTTTCCCTGGGCCAGGAAGCCGCGCCTGAAACGGTAGTGCGAGACCGCGATTCCCGCCCAGACGATGAAGCCGCAGAGGCCCGACATGTTCAGCAGCCAGGAGTAGGCTGCACCCTGCCCGACGATCGCGGAGAGGAATCCGAAGAGTCCCACGGCCGCCGTCGCGAGCAACGCCGCGATCGGCACACCACGCGCATTGGTCCGGCCGAAGACCTTCGGGGCCATGCCGTCATGGGCCATGGCGTAAAGCATCCGAGTGGAGGCATACAGTCCGGAGTTGCCCGCGGACAGGATGGCGGTCAGGATCACGGCGTTCATCAAGGCCGCCGCGAAGGCGATTCCGGCGCGGGAGAAGACCAGGGTGAAGGGCGATGATGCGATATCGGACTCACCGGAGGCCAGCAGACTCGGATCGGTGAAGGGGATGAGGCAGCCGATGATAAAGATGGCGCCAATGTAGAAAAGCATGATGCGCCAGAAGACAGTGCGGATAGCCTTCGGCACCTCGCGGCGAGGGTTCTTCGCTTCGCCGGCGGCGACTCCTACGAGCTCGGTGCCCTGGAAGGAGAACCCGGCAACCATGAAGACCGAGATGATCGAGATCCAGCCCCCGTGGAACACGTCATCGCGGTTTTCCCAGTTGCTCAGTCCTGGAGAGTTATCCCCGAGGATGCCGAAAATCATCAGCACGCCGGCGATCAGGAAGAGCACCACTGCGCTGACCTTGATCAGTGAGAGCCAGAACTCCGACTCACCAAAGGCCTTGGCCGAGAGGGCGTTGAGCCCGGTCAACACCAGCAGGAAGATCCCGGCCCACACCCATCCCGGGACCCCCGGGAACCAGAAATCCATGATGATTCCGGCCGCGACCAGCTCTGCGGCCACCGTGATGGCCCAGTTGAACCAATAGTTCCAGCCGATCGCGAACCCAAAGGACGGGGAGACGAAACGGGTGGCAAAGGACTGGAACGAACCGGCAACCGGAATTTTGGCCGACATCTCGCCCAGTGACTGCATCAACAGGAACACCATCAGCCCGACCAGCGCATAGCCGGCCAGCGCGCCACCGGGCCCCGCCTGGGAAATGGTGCTGCCCGAGGCCACAAACAGCCCGGTACCGATCGCACCGCCGATGGCGATCATCTGCAGGTGGCGGTGGTTTAGCCCGCGCTTGAGTTCGTTGGTGGATTCGCCGGTAGGGCGATCTGCCGCTATCGCAAGGGAGGACCCCTGTGTTTCATCGGGTTTGATTTCTTCTTCGAAATCAATAGCCCGATCACTTATTTGCGTGTGGGAGCCAAGTCCCATGGTGCCTCCGAAAGGGTAGCTGCGGTGAATTTGGGCCTTCCGAAGCACTCGGCCGGAAGGATGGTGATCAAGCTAACACACGCAAAGGAAGCGACATTTGGCGCGCCGAATGTTGCACGTCCGACGGGTCAAGTCCTTACGCATAGGCTGTGGCAACCCAATCTGAGAGCAAGAGTTGCTGATTTGAGCTCGTTCGGTGACTAAGCAGCTCTGACGATCTGCTAGGAGGCGTCGACGCCGCTTCTGTGAGGTCTTAAAAACGCCAACCCCAAGGTCAGACGCGGGCATTGCACTGAAGAGCAGTCCCCGAGCAAAAGTATTTCTTATGCAAGCGGAAAGAATCATTCACGGATGCTTACGCACTGCTAGCTTCTTCAGGAATCCCCTCAACGGAAGGAAAATGCATGTCTGTAATCGCAATCCCTGAAGTGACAACCATCCGGGCAGAAGACCTCAAGGCGCTCCCCGCATGGCAGGCTCTGAAGGCAGCCGTCGTCGGGCTGCAGCAGGTTCAAGCGCAGGACGGTTCCGTCCCGGAACCCGCTGAGCATGGCCATGCCCGCCAGAATGTCGGCATCATTACGGACGCAATCAACGATCTGCGCCACCACCTCCCCCACGACACGGACTACCTTGAACTGCTCGTGCAGGACATCCAGCGGTGGGCATCCGAGGGCTTCTTCGTACCGGATTTCCTCGACTCATTGGTAGCCTTCCATCCCGAGCAGTGCCGCATCGACGGGCTGCCGCATCTGGTTCTGTTTCCCATGTACACGCAGAACGGCAGCACGAACCGCTACTTCGAGGCCGTCCTCATCGAGGTCATTTGGCCTTCATTCGTGGCTGACCTGGAGGCAACAAACTACTCCAACAAGCTGTTCGTCCCGATCAGCTTCATCGATTTCACGCCCGGCTATGATACGAACTCCGCGGTTCTCTTCCCCGAGAGCGTAGCGGTCCGGAGCACCCCTTCCTTCACGTGGGGAGGTATCTTCGCGGACCGCGAAGCTGCCCGGTTCCGTCGCGTCCTCAAGGCTGCCGCCGACATCACTTCCCTGGACCTGCCGGCTGACGCTGCGGAACTCATCGACGACCAGCACCTCACGGAAAAGACCTTCGTAATGTGGGATCTGATCCATGACCGGACCCACATGCGCGGCGACCTGCCCTTTGACCCGTTCATGATCAAGCAGCGCATGCCGTATTTCCTGTACTCCCTCGAGGAGCTCCGCTGCGACCTGACCGCCTTCCGCGAGTCCGTCCTCATCGAAAAGGACGAGAACGCTTCGGAGGATGCGCGCAAGCACGCCAAGCTGGTCCAGTACGCCGTCATCTTCGACCGCATCTTCCGTTTCGCGATCACAGGGAACCGGGTCCGTAACTACGACGCCGTGGGCGGCCAATTGCTGTTTGCCTGGATGCACCAGCACCGGGTCCTGCACTGGACCGACGGCAAGCTCAGCATCGACTGGAAGGACGTCGCCGGCGTCGTCGTCGAACTGGGAATCCGCATCGAGGAACTCTACTGGCGTTCCATCGACCGGCCCAAGACCGCACACTGGCTCGCTGCCTATGACCTCGTCTCGGAAACCCTCACCCCAAACCCCTCCTCGGTGTGGGCCAAGGGACCCGGTGCCCTTCCCCTGGACGGTCCGCCCAAGGGTCTGACCGACCAGGTCCTGGACGACGAATTCCCGCTGTCCATGTTCTACGAAGCACTGGAGAAGAAGATGCGCCCCGTCATCGAATCAACAGCCGGGATCACCGGGCAGAGCCCTGTAAAGACCGACGGCGAGGCGGGCGCATGAGCCAGGGCCTTTCAGGGCGTACGGTCGTCGTCGCCGGTTCGACCAGCGCCGCAGGCGTCGCGGTAGTCCATGCCCTCTCGCAAGCAGGGGCACGCGTGGCCGCCGTGGACATCCTCGAGGACCGCGTGCAGGAGCTCGCGGCCGCGTACACCAACGTCACGGGCTATGCCTGCAACCTCGCGGACCTGCAAGCCGTTGAGGACCTGGCGGCCTCTGTCCGGAACGATCTGGGTCCCGTGGACGGCCTGATCCACCTTGTCGGAGGGTGGCGGGGCGGTACCGGCATTACAGGCCAGACGGATGAAGACTGGGACTTCCTGCACACCAGCGTCCTCACCACACTGAGGAACACCAGCCGCGCTTTTTACGACGATTTGGCTGCCTCCCCTGCAGGCCGCCTGGCCATTGTTTCCGCACAGTCCACCTCCACGCCGACAGCGGGCGGCGCCGCCTATGCCGCCGTCAAGTCCGCCGCCGAGGCATGGACCCTGGCCGTGGCCGACGGATTCCGGCACGTGCAGGGAGGAAATGAAGGCCCCGACTCCGCCCAGCACTCAGCCGCCCTGGTCTTCGTCGTCAAGGCTCTAGTCGATGACCGGATGCGCGCAGCCCAGCCGGAACGGAAATTCCCTGGTTTCACCGATGTCAGCGTCCTTGCCGACGCTGTTCGGCAGATCTTCGATCTGGAGGCAAAACAGATCAACGGGCAACGCGTGCCCCTCACCGCCGGCCAGCTCGCGGGTGCACCGGCATGAGCGTCAGCGTTGAGACCAAAGCAGGCGTCCCACAGATACTGGCGGGGCGCCTGCACAACCCGGCATACCGGGGTTTCGCCTCGGATAACTACGCCGGGGCTCACGCCGAAATCATCGAAGCAGTTCAGGCAGCCAACGAAGGCCACGTCACCGCATACGGCGAAGATGCCTACACAGCAGCGCTTCAGGTTCTCATCAAGTCCCACTTCGGGGCAGCTGCCACCGCCTATCCGGTCTTCAACGGAACAGGGGCCAATGTCCTCGCCCTGCAAGCCCTGCTCCCGCGTTGGGGCGCTGTCATCTGCGCAGCAACAGCGCATATCAATACCGACGAAAACGGCGCCCCGGAACGGATCGGCGGAATAAAGCTCCTCCCTGTCCCCACACCGGACGGCAAACTCACCCCGGAACTGATCGACGCCGAAGCCTGGGGGTGGGGAGACGAGCACCGGGCGCAACCGCTGGTCGTCTCGATCACCCAGACCACCGAACTGGGCACCTGCTACACGCCGGAAGAAATCCAACGCATCGCTGAACACGTCCATGCGAAGGGAATGAAACTGCACCTGGACGGGGCAAGGCTGGCCAACGCTGCCGCACATCTCGGGCTTCCTTTGCGGGCATTCACCACCGACGCCGGTGTCGACGTCCTGTCTTTTGGCGGCACCAAAAACGGGCTGCTGTTCGGCGAAGCCGTCATCTGGCTCAACCCGGAGTCCGACCCCGGCATGAGCTATCTGCGCAAGATGAACATGCAGCTGGCCTCAAAAATGCGTTTCGTCTCTGCGCAACTCATAGCCCTGCTAACAGATGGGTTGTGGCTGCGCTCCGCCAGCCACGCCAACGAGATGGCGAAACGTCTCAGCGCAGGGATCTCCGCCATTGACGGTGTTTCCCTGACGCAAGCCACACAATCGAATGGCGTCTTTGCCGTCCTTCCACGCGGGGCAGCGGCGAAAGTCCGGGAATCCTTCCGCTTCTACGACTGGGACCAGGCACGCGGGGAAGTCCGGTGGATGTGCTCGTGGGACACCACCGAGACCGACGTCCACTCCCTCGTGGCTGCAGTGAAGGCTGCCGTAGGCTCTCCAGCCAACGAAATGCCCAAATAGGGAGACGTAACTGCCATCCGGTGGCGGTACTTTCCAGCGGGCGCGGTCTCAAGAGGCCGCGCCCGTTCCCTAAACCTCCGCCACGGGATCCACGAGCGTAGCTCACTCCGCGGCACGGAGGTGATGTCCACGCCGTCGAGTGTTATCCGGCCCGCATCCAGCTCGTAGAACCGCATCATCAGGTTCATCAGCGTGGATTTGCCCGCCCCGGTGGGCCCCACAATCGCCACGGTTTGCCCGGCTCCGTAGGACTCCTGCATAGGCAGGTCATACGGATCTAGTCGCCACCACATCCCTCCGGGCTTTTTCGACAAAACCATCCACCTCGTCCCGACAGGCTTCACCCAGACGGTTTAGTTCTTCCCGGTGTTCTACATCCTTTAGCTCCGTGATCCGGTCTAGGATGTTACGCCCCATTGTCCCCAGTTGCGGATTGCCGGTGACCAGGCGGACGCCATAGTAGGCCGACCATGCCGCGCTACGAGCCCGGTGCACATCGTCATCCTCAGTCAAGTTCTGCAATCGGTGGTCTTCAAACCACTGGTCCATCACGGCCCGCCGGTAGTCCATCGCACAACTGGCAAAGAGTTTGTATGCCTCAATTCTTGACTCGTGCAACCGCATAGAAACAGCATTCCTGCGGTCAAGAACATAGGTCAGGAAGCCACCGAGTAATACCCCGGCAAGGCCACCGAGGAGGCCGGTAGTCGCAGCATCCATGCGGTCAAACTAGCAACAGAATCTCTGCCTGGAAAGAGACGTGGGTGTTGATCCTCCTGAGTTCGTCCAGGAAATATGACGCCAGGAGTTTCCTCATCATTGTGACGAGTTGCGAATTTTCGGCCAAGATTACATCGCCTTCCAGGAGCGCTGAGCTACGGAAGCAGCAGCGAAGATCCGTCTGCACGAGGGCGTGTTTTTCTCCGGGAGACCTCAGAAGGTACAACAATGCTGGAATATGGGCGCTATTTCACCCACTCGGTGCAAGCTCAAGGACAGCTTAGAGAATACGAACTGCACTACCGTGCGTTCTGCCGGCAATACGTCGAGAAGGTGAAAGCGATCCTGGAAGGCACGTCTGCAGTTTCACGAGAGTGGACCGCGGCGCAATAAGTGCACTCCAAGGGAGGCAGCGTTACGCGGAAGGGATACCGTCTCTCTGAAACCTGCCATCAGAACCTCAGACCTCCGCCACCGGAGCCGCGAACTGCGCCTCGTACAGCCGGGCATATGCCCCGCCCGCAGCCAAAAGCGAAGCGTGCGTTCCCTGCTCCACGATCTGGCCGGCCTCCATCACCAGGATGAGGTCTGCGTCGCGGATCGTGGACAGGCGGTGCGCAATAACGAAGGAAGTCCGGTCGGACCGCAACGCACTCATCGCCTTCTGAACCAGCACCTCGGTCCGGGTATCCACAGACGAAGTAGCCTCGTCGAGAATCAGAACTGACGGCCGCGCCAGGAACGCCCGCGCAATAGTCAGCAACTGCTTCTCACCGGCAGACACGTTGGAGCCTTCGTCCTCCAGCACCGTGTCGTACCCGTCAGGCAGCGAGTGCACGAACCGGTCCACATACGTCGCCCGGGCCGCCTCCAAAATCTCGGATTCGGTAGCCCCGGGCCGGCCATACGCGATGTTGTCCCGGATAGTCCCGCCGAACAGCCACGTATCCTGCAGCACCATACCCAGCCGAGAGCGCAGCTCACGCCGCGGCACCGAGGTGATGTCCACGCCGTCGAGCGTTATCCGCCCGGCATCCAGCTCGTAGAACCGCATCATCAGGTTCACCAAGGTGGTCTTCCCCGCCCCGGTGGGCCCCACAATCGCCACGGTCTGCCCCGGCTCCGCCACCAAAGACAGCGAAGAAATCAGCGGCTTGTCCGGCGAATACGAGAACGACACGTTCTCAAACACCAGCCGCCCCCGCCCGGCCCCGTCAACAGAAACCCCCGAAGCAGGATCCGGCGACTGCTCCTTCTCGTCCAACAGCGAGAACACCCGCTCGGCGCTCGCCACCCCGGACTGCAGCAGGTTGGCCATGGACCCCAGCTGCGCCAGCGGCATGGTGAACTGCCGCGAGTACTGCATGAACGCCTGCACATCGCCCAGCTGCATCGCCCCGGACGCCACCTGCAGGCCGCCCACCACCGCGATCCCCACGTACACCAGGTTCCCGATGAACGTCATGGCCGGCATGATCAGCCCGGAAATGAACTGCGCGCCGAAGCTCGCGTCGTACAGCTCCACGTTCTTCTGCCGGAACCGTTCCTCCACCTCGCGCTGCCGGCCGAACACCTTCACCAGCGCATGCCCGGTGTAGGTCTCCTCGATCTGCCCGTTCAGCTCCCCCGTGTGCTTCCACTGCGCCACAAACAGCTTCTGCGAGCGCTTGGCGATCAGCGCAGTGATCCCCAGCGTCAAAGGAATGGTCACCAGCGCGATCAGCGCCAGCGTGGGCGAGAGGATCACCATCATCACCAGCACACCCACCACGGTCAGCACCGACGTGACCGCCTGGCTGATGGACTGCTGCAGGCTCTGGGAAATGTTGTCGACGTCGTTCGTCACCCGGCTCAGCAGCTCGCCACGCTGGATCGAATCGAAATACCGCAGCGGCAGCCGGTGGATCTTCGCCTCGATCTCTTCGCGCAGCCCGTACACCGTCCGCTGCACCACCCCGTTCAGCACATACGCCTGCACCCACATAAACGCCGACGCCAGCACGTACAGCACCAGCGCCCACAGCAGCACACTGGACAGCGCCGCGAAGTCGATCCCCTCGCCCGGCGTCAGCGCCATGGGCGTGAGCATGTCCGCCTTCTGGTTTTCCCCCGCGGCCCGCAGCTGCGCGATCAGCTCCGCCTTGCTCACCCCCGCGGGCAGCTCCTTGGAAACCACCCCGGCGAAAATCAGGTTGGTGCCCTCCCCCAGCAGCCGCGGCCCGATCACCGACAGCGTCACGCTGGCCACGCCCATCACCAGCACCAGCAGCAGCCACGCCCGCTCCGGCCGCAGCGTGCCCAGCAGCCGCTTGGCCGACGGCCCGAAGTTCATCGCCTTCTCCGCCGGGACGTTCATCCCCGCGAACGGCCCGCCGCGTCCCGGTCCGCCCGCCGGACGTGGGATGCGGACGACGTCGACAGTCCCGGTTTTCGAGCCGGGTGCGGTTCCAGCGGCGCCGGCTGAGGACGGAGCGCCCGACGGCGGCCGGTGCGGCGTGCTCATACCGTCTCCTCCGCTGCGAGCTGGGAGGAGACGATCTCGCGGTACGTTTCCGAGGTTTCCAGCAGCTCACTGTGCGTTCCGCGCCCCACGATCCTGCCGTCGTCGAGCACCAGGATCTGGTCCGCGTCCGCGATGCTGGAGACCCGCTGGGCGATGATCACCAGGGTGGCGCCTGCGGTGCTGCGCTTGAGGGCCTGCCGCAGCCGGGCGTCGGTACCGGTGTCCAGCGAGGAGAAGGAGTCGTCGAAGATGTACAGCTCGGGCCGTTTCACCAGGGCCCGGGCGATGGCGAGGCGCTGCCGCTGCCCGCCCGAGACGTTGGTGCCGCCCTGGGAGATGGGCGCATCCAGCCCGCCCTCCATCTCCTCCACGAAATCCCGGGCCTGCGCGATCTCCAGCGCGGTCCAGAGCTCGTCCTCGGTGGCGTCCGGCTTGCCGTACTGCAGGTTGCTGCGGACGGTGCCGGTGAACAGGTAGGGCCGCTGCGGGACGAGGCCGATGTGCCCCCAGAGCAAGTCCGGGTGCAGCTCGCGGACGTCCACGCCGTCGATCCGGACCGAGCCGGTGGTGGCGTCGAACAGCCTCGGCATGAGGTTCACCAGGGTGGTTTTGCCGGCGCCGGTGCTGCCGATGATCGCCGTCGTCTGCCCTGCCCTGGCGGTGAAGCTGAGCCCGGAGAGGACGGGCTGGTCGGCACCCGGGTAGGCGAATCCGGCGTCGACCATTTCCAGCTCGCCGCGGCGCACGGCGCTGCTGAGCGGATTCTTGGGCGGCCGGACGCTCGATTCCGTACCAAGCACCTCGCCGATCCGATCCGCGGAGACGGCGGCGCGCGGGATCATCACCGCCATGAAGGTGGCCATCATGACGGACATCAGGATCTGCATCAGGTAGCTCAGGAACGCGATCAGGGTGCCCACCTGCATGGAGCCGTCCTCGATCCGGAACGAACCGAACCAGATCACCGCCACGGACGAGACGTTCAGCACCAGCATCACCACGGGGAACGCGAGTGCCATCAGCCGGCCGGCCCGGAGCGCGGTGTCCGTGACGTCGTCGTTGGCCTGGGCGAAGCGGGCCGTTTCGATGTCCTCGCGGACGAACGCGCGCACCACCCGGATGCCGGTGAGCTGCTCGCGGAGCACCCGGTTCACGGTGTCGATCCGCTTCTGCATCTTCCGGAACAGCGGCACCATCCGGGTGATGATCACTCCCACCCCGATCAGCAGCACGGGAACGGCGACCGCGATCAGCCAGGACAGCTGCACGTCCTGCCGGACGGCCATGATCACCCCGCCGACGGCGAGCATGGGCGCGGCCACCATCATGGTGGCTGCCATCAGCACCAGCTGCTGGACCTGCTGGACGTCGTTGGTGGACCGGGTGATCAGGCTGGGCGCGCCGAACCTGGTGACTTCCTGCTCGGAGAACTCGCCCACGCGGGCGAAGATGGCGCCCCGGAGGTCCCTTCCCGTGCCCATGGCGGCCTTCGCGCCGAAGTACACGGCGATCACCGCGCAGATGATCTGCAGCAGGGTGATTCCCAGCATGAGGGCGCCGAGGTTGAGGATGACGCCGGTGTCGCCCTTGGCCACGCCTTCGTCGATGATGTCGGCGTTCAGCGTGGGCAGGTACAGGGAGGCGATGGACTGCGCCAGCTGGAAAATGACGACGGCGATCAGCAGCTGCCGGTGCGGCCGCAGGTATTCAACAAGCAGTTTCCAGAGCAAGGCGGCTCCAACCATTTCGGTCCCGCGGGAAGCGGTTCGAAGGTCAGTTTACGTCTGGTTGCTGGGGGCAACCAGTGGGCTGCCGGGAGAATTGGGCGGGTTCTCGTACAGCGTATTCAGCGCCCAAGGAGCCCTACCGGTTCCCTATCCGGTCCGCCGCTCTCAGCCTCGGCGGGGAGCTGAAAAATCGGCGGTGTCGAGGCTGATGGTGAACGGTCCGTCATTGATCAGGGACAGTTGCATCATGGCCCCGAACCGCCCGGTGGACACCTCCGCACCAAGGCCGCGCAGGGAAGCGACCAGGTGGTCAATCAAGGGCTCGCTGGTGTCCGCCGGCGCCGCGTCCGACCAGGACGGGCGCCGCCCGCGCCTGGTGTCGGCGTACAGCGTGAACTGGCTGACCACCAGCAGCGGGCCGTTCTGGTCGGCACACGACTTCTCGCCGTCCAGGATCCGCAGGGTCCAGATCTTGGCGGCGAGGGCGGCCGCATCGTCTGGGGTGTCCGTGTGGGTGGCGCCGGCCAGGACAACCAGTCCCGGGCGGTTAATTGACCCCACCGTTTCGCCGTCGACGGTGACCTCGGCTCGGGTGACCCGCTGAAGGATGGCTCGCACGGATCAACCCTAACGGAGTCCGGCAGCAGGTTATGCGCGGGTCAGGCCTGCGGCCCCCAACCCTCAGCTTGAGGCCGTCAGGCCGGCTTCCTCTTTCAGGTGTTGCCGCAACTTGCCCACAATCCTGCCAAGGTCTTCCAGGTCTTCCGGAGCCAGTGCCTCGATAAACAGCTGGCGAATAAGGCGAAGATGCGGGGCAGACGATGCCCGGAAAATGCGTGCGCCTTCATCAGTCAGTTCCACCACTGCCCCGCGGCTGTCATGGCCGGACTTTTTCCGGCAGATGAGGCCGCGGCTTTCCATGCGCCCCAGATGGTGTGAGAGCCTGCTCCGCTCCCAACCGATGCCCTCGGCCAGCGCCGATGACCTCAGCCGGTGTTCATCCGCCTCGCTCAGCGCCAGAAGAACGCCGTAGTCACCCGGGGAAATGCCTGAGGTGGCCTGCAGTCCTGCCGCCATCGCCTGCACAATTTCCTCGCTGGTCTCCACGTACTCGCGCCAGATGCCCAGCTCGTCCGCAGTGGGGCTCCGCCGTCCGACCCTGCTGGTCTGCTCCATGACATTTTCTCCTCGCTTGACATGTCAACCATACCCGGGTGATGATTGACGCGTCAATTAAGTAATTGACATATCAATTACGAAGGCAGTGCGATCATGATCTTTGGTTTGGATACCTTTGGCGATGTCCCGCTGGACGACGCCGGCGTCCCCGTCAGCCACGCCCGGGCCATCCGGCAGTTGGTGGACGAGGCCGTCATTGCCGATCAGCTCGGCGTGGACGTCTTCACCGTTGGGGAACACCACCGCCCGGAATATTCCGTGTCAACGCCGGAGACGGTACTGGCCGGCATGGCCACGGTGACCTCCCGGATCCGTTTGGGATCGGGCGTAACGGTCCTCAGCTCCGACGATCCGGTGCGCGTATTCCAGCGGTTTGCCACCGTGGACGCCCTGTCCAACGGCCGTGCCGACGTCATTCTGGGACGGGGATCCTTCACGGAGTCCTTCCCGCTCTTCGGCTACGACCTGAAGGACTACGACGTCCTGTTTGAGGAGAAGATCGAACTCTTCGCCCAGCTCCTCAAGGAAGCACCGGTCACGTGGAACGGCACCACGCGTGCCCCGCTGGTGAACGCCGATGTGTACCCCAAGACGGAAAGCGGCCTCAAAACCTGGGTTGGGGTGGGCGGAACACCGGCCTCAGTTGTCCGGACGGCAAAGTACGGATTCCCCCTGATGCTCGCCATCATCGGCGGCCAGCCGGAGCGGTTCACACCCTTCATCGACCTCTACAAGCGGGCATCTGCGGAGTTCGGAACGACGGCCAGGCCCGTGGGGATGCACTCCCCCGGTTTCATTGCGGACACCGACAACGAGGCCAAGGAGGTCTTCTGGCCCCACTACAAAGTGGTCCGCGACCGCATCGGAGCACTCCGCGGATGGCCGCCGGTCCGCCGCGAAGAGTTCGAAGCGGAGATCGAGCACGGCTCCATGTACATCGGGTCCCCGGAAACTGTGGCCAAGAAGATCGCACGGACAGCGGCAGCCATGGACGTAGGCCGGTTTGACCTCATCTTCACCGCCGGGACCCAGCCCATCAGCGCCCGGCTGAAAGCCGTGGAACTCTACGGCAGCAAGGTGGTTCCCATGGTCCGCGAAATCCTCGCCGACAGTGGCCACGCAGCAGGCGCATAACTCCCCCCTCCCGACTACGAATCAATCCTCGAGAAAGAACAACACCATGAACATCACCCTCTGGATCGTCACAGCAGTTCTTGCACTTCTTTTCCTTGCCGCCGGAACCATGAAAATCGCCCAGCCCAAGGCAAAATTGGCCGCCTCAGGACAGGGATGGGCCGAGGACTTCTCCGATGGAACCGTCAAGGGCATCGGCGGCCTGGAAGTCCTCGCAGCGCTGGGACTTGTCCTCCCTGCGCTTCTTAACATCGCTACCGTCCTGGTTCCCTTGGCTGCCGCAGGGATCTCCGTCCTCATGGCCGGTGCTGCCATTACCCACGCCCGGCGCGGCGAGAAGACCAACGTCATCGTCAACGCAATCCTGGGCGTCCTTGCCGCCGGTATTGCCATCGCCCGATTCGGACCGTACGGCTTCTGATTGTTAGGCAATGACCGCTAGGACGACGCGGTTGCCGCCCGCGCTGATGAATTTCTGATGATCAATTGGGGGTCGAGGCTGCCATGTCGGGGCTCCAGCATCAGTCCCCCTCGCGACCCGGCGAGCCACTCCTGCCAGGTTTGCCTCGCCCCGTCACAATAGTTTGAACGCAGAACAAACTCAGAAGGACACACATGCCCGAGCCCACCCGTCCCTTGCGCCAGCTTGGCTTCCTCACTATCGGTCTGTTCGATCCGGCGGACCCCGCGGCTGGCCACGAATCAACACTGCAAATCATTGAACTTGGCGAGCGGCTTGGGTTCGACAGTGCCTGGCTCCGGCACCGCCATCTGCAGTTCGGCATATCGTCCCCGGTGGCAGTCATGGCTGCCGCGAGCCAGCGCACGTCCCGGATCCAACTTGGCACCGCGGTCACCCCGCTCGGCTGGGAAAACCCTTTGCGCCTGGCCGAGGACCTTGCCACGGTGGATCTGCTCGCCGGGGGACGCATCAATCCCGGGCTGAGCGTGGGCGAACCCATGCACTACGACACGGTGAAACACGAGTTGTACCCGGACTCCTCGGAGCTGGAGGACTTCAGCTACGCCCGCGTGGAGCGGTTTGCCCGGCTGGTCGCAGGGGAAAAAGTGCGCGAATTTTCCGGCAGGCAAGGTGTGACCGAGGAATTTTCCAACCGTGTGGAGCCGCACTCCGCCGGGCTGCGGGACCGGCTTTGGTATGGGGCGGGAAGCAATAAGTCGGCCGTCTGGGCAGGCGCAAACGGCTTCAACCTGCTGTCCAGCAGTGTGGTCTTCCCCGGGACTGACCAGGATCCGGATTTTGCCCGCGTTCAGCAATCGCAGATCCGGGCCTATCGTGAGGCCGCCGCCGCGTCACCACAGGCGCTGGGGCCAGCCAGGGTCTCACAGGGCTTGGTGGTGATCCCCACCGATTCGGCGTCGCCGGGTCAGCGGGAAAAGTACCGGCGCTACGTGGATGAACGCACGCCCCGCACCCAAGCGCCGCAGGGGCCCAACCGCATGTTGTTCGCGCCGGATATCATCGGCACCAGCGATGAGATCGCCGAGCAGCTCTACGCACACGCGGGATTCCAGGAAGTCGACGAGGTGGCGTTCGCACTGCCCTTCAGCTTCGAGCATGAGGACTACGTCCAGATCCTCACCGACATCGCAGGCACACTGGGTCCGGCGCTGGGATGGACGCCGGCCGAGGTGGCGGACGCTCCGAGGTAGGCGCCGGGCGAGGACGCGCGCAGCCCGTTACCCAACCCGGGTATCAAAACGCCGCCGGTATTCCGTGGGCGTCGTGGAGAAGGCGGCAGCGAAGTTCTGCCGCAAGGTGACCGCATTGCCGAATCCACAGTCGGCGGAAACCTGGTCTACTGGCAGGTCGGTGGTCTCAAGCAGACGCCGCGCTGCGTCGAGGCGGCGCGCGCGGATCCAGGCTGCCGGCGTCGTACCTGTTGCGGCCCGGAAGGACCGAACGAAGGTGCGGCGGCTCAAATGCGCCTGGGCCGCGAGCCGGTCAATGGTGAGGGGTTCACCCAGTCGGCCCAGCGCCCATTCAAGCAGCCGCGAGATGGGATCATCCGTGGCGCGCGGCGGGACCGGCCGGTCGATGTACTGCGCCTGGCCGCCATCCCGGTGGGGCGCAATGACCAGGCTGCGTGCCACCTGGTTCGCTGCTTCCGCCCCCAGCCGGGAGCGCACCACGTGCAGGCAGGCGTCCAGCGCAGAAGCTGTGCCGGCCGATGTCAGGACGTCTCCGTGGTCGATGTAGAGCACAAACTGGTCCAGCGGGACATCGGGGTGCCGCACCGCAAGAGCATCAAACGCCTGCCAATGCGTCACTGCCCGCCGCCCCGCCAGCAGCCCCGCATCTGCCACAGGGATCGCGCCAAGGCACAACCCCAAAATCGGCACGCCCCGGACGTGCGCGCCTTGGAGCACACGCCGCAGCGAATCAGTGAGCGCGCGCCCGTCGTCGAACCATGACGGCACCACCACGATGTCCGCCTCTTCCGCGGCCCCGGGCCCCTTCACCCCGCCCAGCCGGTAGCCCTCAGCGGTTGTTATCCCGCCTGCCTGGTCCGAAAAGAGAACCGTCTTCCAGCCGGCAAGGCCCTGGCGGGCCACCTCGTCAAAAACCATCTGCGGAACCGCAAGGTGAAACATCGTTGCCCCGTCGAAGGCGTATACCGCGATCCTCAACCTGTACCTCTTCCCGGACATTGGCCCGATTTCATCGTATATCCGCCTGCGTGCCACTGTTTTCATTCGTCGGCAGCAGGAAGAGTGGAGACGTCGCCAGAAGGCGGCACGCAAACCATCAGGGAGAACCAAGAACATGACCAGCCCCCGCCGCGCCCTCATCCTCATCGACGTGCAGCAGCAGTACTTCGGCGGCCCGCTTGAAATCCAGTACCCGCCCCACCAGGAGTCGCTGCCCACGATTGCGCGGGCAGTAGACGCTGCCACCGCCGCCGGAATTCCCATCGCCGTGATCCAGCACTCCGCCGGTGTTGGCGCGCCGGCCTTTGCGCCCGGCACGCCGGAGTTCGACCTGCACCCGGAGATCGAACGCCGCAAAACGGCCGCATGGAAGCCAGTGGTCAAGCAGTACGGGTCCGTGTACGCCGGCACGGACCTCGCCACCTGGCTGCGGGAGCACGACGTCGACACGGTCACCCTGGTGGGCTACATGACCAACAACTGCGTGCTCGCCTCAGCCGTGGAGGCAGAGCTCCTCGGCTTCAGCACCGAGGTTCTCTCAGATGCCACCGGGGCCATTAGTCTCGCCAACGATGCAGGTTTTGCTGACGCAAAAACTGTCCACACGACACTTCTTACACTGCTGAACTCGAACTGGGCGGCGGTGGCGGACACTGCTGCTTGGATTGAGGCGCTGGACAGCCGCCAGGCCCTGACGAGGAGTGACCTCGGCAGCTCAGCGGTGGCCGGCTCCCAGCTGGTCCCCCAGGCGTAACCAGCGGTCCTCGGCTTCCCACCTGTCTTCGTTGGGTGGGAAGGCCGGGAACACCAACTGCACTCACGCCGTTGCACTCACGGGGACCAAGCCCCGATGATTCTCAAGGACTAAATAAATGAAGTGGATTCTTCTCGCCGGCGCGATCCTGAGTGAGGTGACTGCATCCCTTTCCTTGAAAGCGGCCCTGGATAATCCTGCTTTCTTCGTGGTGGTTGTTGTCGGTTACACCGCTTCCTTTGCCTTCCTCGCAGGAGTCCTCCGCAAGGGCCTGGGCCTCGGAGTTGCTTATGGCATCTGGGCTGCGCTGGGAGTAACACTCACCGTGTTGCTGGCCGCCATCATTTTTGGCGAAGCACTGACCCCCATGATGCTGATCGGAGTCGCCATGGTCATCGGCGGGGTGCTCTGCGTTGAACTCGGATCGCACAAGACGCCGGCCGAAGAGCCGGCAAAGGAAATGGTCGGCCCATGATGTGGCTGCTGCTGGCGGGGGCAATCCTTACCGAGGTGTGCGCCACCCTGTTGCTGCGTGTCGCGTCCACCGGTAAGCGACGCTGGTACATACCTGTCGGCGTCGGGTACTTCCTGGCATTCACGCTGCTCACGTTCACCCTGGACCAGGGAATGAGCCTCGGCGTTGCCTACGGCATCTGGGCCGCCGCCGGCGTCGCCCTGACCGCCGTAGGAAGCCGCGTCTTCTTCAAGGAGACGATCACGCCCGTCATGATGCTCGGGCTCGGCCTTATCATCGGCGGTGTCCTACTCATCGAGCTGGGTGCCGTCCACTAGGAAGCCACAGTGGGGGAAGCGCCCGTGGTGATCCAGTAGCCCGCCGGCGCCGGTAGCGGGGTAGCCGCCGGTTCAGGATGCACCGCGCCGCTTTTGACGTAACCCGGATCACGTCATATTCTTGATGAAACGATTCAAGGGAAAGGGCTTTCCAAGCTCTTGAACCAGTCACGGTCACGCTGACCATCCGGAACAGAACAGCTCCGGTTCCTTGCCGATGACGACGAAGGAAATACATCCACATGAGCACCACCCGCGGGAACACCCGCCCCATCCTCGAAGCCGAAAACGGACGCCGGGATCCGAAGAAAGCCGCGATGAGCGGCTGGATCGGAAGCGCGCTGGAGTACTACGACTTCGCGCTGTACTCCTTGGCCGCAACCCTCGTCTTCCCTGCCATCTTCTTCCCCACAGAGAACCCCACCGTGGCGATCATCGCCTCACTCGCGACGTATGCCGTGGGATACGTCTCCCGCCCGGTGGGCGCCGTTGTCCTGGGCGCCTACGGGGACAGGCACGGCCGCAAACAGGTGCTTGTCTTTGCCATGCTGCTGATGGGCTTCGCCACCTTCGCCGTTGGACTCCTGCCCACGTACGGCCAGGTGGGCGTCCTGGCACCGGTCCTGCTGGTGATCCTCCGGCTGATCCAGGGGTTCGCGGTGGCAGGCGAACTCGGCGGAGCCAGCGCCATGATCGTAGAGCACTCCCCAGATGCCCGGCGCGGCTTCTTCGCGAGCTTCAGCCTGCAGGGCACGCAGGTCGGATCGATCCTGGCCACCGCTGTCCTGCTTCCACTCTCCGCACTTCTTCCGGCCGACCAGTTCCAGTCCTGGGGTTGGCGGATCCCGTTCCTGCTCAGCGCCTTTGTGATCCTGGCCGGCTACTTCATTCGCCGTCGCGTGCAGGAGCCGCCGGCGTATCTGGCGCAGTCCGAAAAGGGCAAGGCAAAGCCCCGGTTCCCGCTCGTTGACCTCCTGCGCTCCTACCCGTGGGTCCTGGTCCGCTGTGTCCTGATGACCTTCACCAACGTGATTGGCATGGCCACGCTCATCTTTGGTGTTTCCTACGCCACCCAGAAGGGCTACGGCATTGGCTTCTCCAGCAGCGAATTCCTCTGGGTGACCCTCGTGGCCAACATTGTGGCCGTTGCCACCATCCCGCTGTTCGGCGGCCTGTCCGACAAAATCGGCCGGCGCATGCTGATGGTGGCCGGCGGCATCGGCGGCGGCCTGCTGGCGGGCGGATACCTGTGGGCAATCGAGCAAAAGAGCCTCGCGCTGGTCTTCGTGTGCATCGTGATTGTGCAGGGAATTTTCTTCCAGATGTGGAACGCAACCTTCGCCACGTTCTTCCAGGAGCAGTTCCCCATGCGGATCCGGGTGACCGGCTTCGCCGTGTCGCAAAACCTGGGCCTCATGATCGCATCGTTCTTCCCGAGCATCTTCACGGCCATCGCTCCCCCCGGAACGGCGAACGTTCCCTTGGTTATCGGGCTGGCCACGTTCGGCATCTGCGTCGTCGCTGCCCTGGCGGCCCTCCTGTCCCCCGACACCCGGGGCAAGTCACTCGAGGACCTCGAAGCCCACCGGGCGGATCCGAGGTAACTTCCCGGTTTCGTGACAATGCAATAAAGGCAGGACGGCCAGCTGGTGCACACCAGCGGGCCGTCCTGCCTTTTGCGTTGGCGACCTTATGATTACCCCTCCCCCGCGCGGCCCTTAAGTGGTCAAATGGGAAGGTTAGACCGGTTGCCCGAGTCCGACCGCGGCCTCGGCCATAGGGAAGGAAGCACATGACCGATCGCCAGGAACAACCCCCGGTCCCCACCCCCGGAAGCGCCGATGCTCCGGACTCCAGGGCCGAGGGTGAGTACCCCGTTGCCCCCGACAGCGCAACCGCACAGGGCAGCGACAGTGAAAACCCTGCGATCGACGCGCCGCAGCCCAAGGCGCACCGGCCGCGGACCATCGCGGACTGGTGGCCCAACCAGCTGAACCTCTCCGTGCTCCATTCCCACCACCCGGCCGGCAATCCGCTTGGCCCCTCGTTCAGCTACCGCGAGGAGTTCCAGAAGCTCGACGTCGAAGCACTGAAACAGGACATTACGCAGGTCCTGACCACCTCCCAGGACTGGTGGCCCGCGGACTTCGGCCACTACGGCGGCCTGATGATCCGGCTGAGCTGGCACGCCGCCGGCACCTACCGCGTCCACGACGGCCGCGGCGGGGCAGGGGACGGCAGCCAGCGGTTCGCGCCGCTCAACAGCTGGCCGGACAACGCCAACCTCGACAAAGCCCGGCGGCTGCTGTGGCCGGTGAAGCAGAAGTACGGCCAGAAGCTCTCCTGGGCCGACCTCCTCGTCCTGGCAGGAAACGTAGCCCTGGAGTCGATGGGATTCAAGACCTTTGGCTTCGCCTTCGGCCGCGAGGATGTGTGGGAGCCCGAGGAGATTTTTTGGGGGCCTGAGGACGAGTGGCTCGGCGAAGGGCGATACACCGGCGAAGGCAAGATGGCGGACGACGTCGGCGCCACCGAAATGGGCCTGATCTATGTCAACCCCGAGGGGCCGATGGGCAATCCGGATCCCGCCGCAGCCGCTGCCTTCATCCGCGAGACCTTCAAGCGCATGGCGATGAACGACGAGGAGACCGTTGCGCTGATCGCCGGCGGCCACACCTTCGGCAAGACCCACGGCGCCGGTAACGCCGATGCCGTTGGCCCCGAGCCTGAGGGCGCCACCCTCGAGACGCAGGGCCTGGGCTGGCTCAGCACCCACGGGACCGGCAAGGGGGCGGACACCATCACCTCCGGCCTTGAGGTCACCTGGACCGACAAGCCGACCCAATGGAGCAACCGCTTCTTCGAGATCCTGTTCGCGCACGAGTGGGAGCTCGTCGAGAGCCCTGCCGGTGCCAAGCAATGGGTAGCCAAGGACGCAGAGGAAATCATCCCGGACGCCCACAACCCGGAGAAGAAGCACCGACCCACGATGCTCACCACCGATCTGTCGCTGCGTGTCGACCCGACCTATGGGAAGATCTCGCGGCGCTTCCTCGAGAACCCGGACGAGTTCGCACTCGCGTTCGCCAAGGCCTGGTACAAACTGCTGCACCGCGATATGGGCCCCGTCAGCCCCAACCTGCTTGGGCCATGGGTCCCGGAGCCGCAGCTCTGGCAGGACCCTATCCCCGCCGTCGACCACCAGCTGATCGATGAACAGGACATCGCATCCCTCAAGGCCAGCCTCCTGGACTCCGGTCTGTCCGTCTCGCAGCTCGCCAGCACGGCGTGGGCGGCGGCCTCCACGTTCCGCAAGACGGACAAGCGCGGCGGCGCCAACGGGGCACGGATCCGGCTGGAGCCCCAGCGCGGCTGGGAGGCCAACGAGCCCGAGAAATTGGCGACTGCGCTGCAGGCCATCGAAGCCGTTCAGGAGCAGTTCAACTCCGGGGGCAAGAAGGTCTCACTCGCAGACCTGATCGTCCTTGGCGGCTGCGCGGCGGTCGAGAAAGCCGCGAAGGATGCCGGCTTCGCCGTCACCGTGCCGTTCCGGCCCGGACGTACCGACGCCGCCCAAGACCAGACCGACGTCGAGTCCTTCCAGTACCTGCAGCCGCGGGCGGACGGGTTCCGCAATTACGTGCGCCCGGGTGTGAAGGTCCAGCCGGAGACTCTTCTGTTGGACAAGGCGTACATGCTGGACCTCTCCGCGCCGGAGATGACAGCGCTCCTCGGAGGCCTGCGTGCCCTGGGCGCCAATATCGGCGGTTCCGCCCACGGCGTCCTCACCGACAGGCCCCAGCTCCTGACGAATGACTTCTTCGTCAACCTGCTCTCCCCGGGCACCAAGTGGAAGGCGTCGGAGGGCGAGGAGAACGTCTACGAGATCAGGGACGTCACAACTGATGAACTGAAGTGGACCGCCACCCCGGTGGACCTGGTGTTCGGCTCCAACTCCCAGCTCCGGGCGCTGGCCGAGGTCTATGCGAGCGAGGACGCCCGGGAGAAGTTCGTCAACGACTTCGTCGCAGCCTGGGTGAAGGTGATGGAGCTGGACCGCTTCGACCTGAACTGACAGACCGCAACGAACCCGACCCCGGGCCGGCCCCCAACGCGGCCCGGCCCGGGGCACCTTAACTGCTTTGCCGAGCGACGCCGTCATGAACCGAACTTGAAGGAATCGACCACTGCGCCGGCTCCGGCTTGCCCGAGATAGTCCACGAGGCTGTGTTGCTCGAGCACCGTGGTCACCTCGATCGCGACGTTTCCTCCCTCCCAATCGAGGACGATAAGTCGCATTTCCAGTGGTCCGCCCATGACGTGGTGCAGGTCGGAAACGCCGCCGCCGATGATGACGGGAACCGCATGGATGACGCCGTCGAGCGGGCAGGGGCTCGTCCAGCCGTCACGCACCCGCAAGTCCAGGGCGAAGCCGGACAAACCACCTACTGATACGGGCACGTCTCCCACGAATTCGAGGCCCGGCACGGTGCGGTACCACGCGGCGAGTTCCGCCGCGCTCGTACCGACCCCGGGCTGGGCCTCTTCGCCGCAGGGTGACGCGGCACGGACGTTCTGGTACACGCCGATGTAGCTGCCGCCCCAGACGCCTGTCTCCGGATCGTCGGTCCGGCCCAGCAGGACATTGCCTGGCAGGTCCTCACCATTGGTCCATTCTTCAGGGACTGTGTACGACAGTTTCGGTGCAAAGGACGTCGTTGAGTGGGTACCCGTGCTGAGGGGACCCAGGCAGACGCCACCGTGCGGATTCGGGCAGGCCGACGCTCCCGACTGTTCCGGCCGATCGAGTGTGGCGCCATCCGGCGCAGCGATCAGCGCAGCGGCATTCACCTCCGCCGCGTCAAGGGCACGCGGCCAGGTCCTCACGTCAGCAAGGGTGCCGTCGAAGAAGCCCTCAGCTTCTCCGTGCGCCTGGCCGCGGCCGAACAGAAGTGGACCTTTCGCGGCGAACACGGGGGCGGTGGCTACACCGTCGACGCTGGCCGGATAGCCGTTGAGGAAAAAGTGCGCCCGCCCACCGGCGGAATCATAGACTCCGGCGAGATGGACCCAGGCGCCCGGTTTCACCTCGACTCGTGACGCCCGGTCGCGGTTGGTCACGAAGCTGCCACCGTTGCCATCCCCGGGTTTAACCGAGAACGACCAGAACCCCTCTGCCACGCCCAGGAAAAATGCGCCAGCCACTACACCGGCCTGGCTCAGGACCGTGGCGTACTCTTTGGGCTGCCCGGTGGGACGTACCCAGGCGCTCACCGTGAAGCTTGAATCCGTGGCGATGGGGCCAGGCGCCGGCGTGCTGGCGTAGCCGACGCCGCCCACCTGCAGGCCGTCGCCTGTCCACCGGGCACCGTCTTCGACGGAAAGGACCACGCCACCGGCCGTTGCTTCGGGCCGAGTTAGGGACCAGACGTTCGCGGCACCGAGCTGGTCACCAGAGGTGCAGGCGCCGAGCGCCCCGAGCAGGACGCTCGCAAGGATTACCGCCGCGGTGGGGCGCCGGCGTCGGGAAGTCACTTTCGATGTTGTATTCATGCCTGCATCGTCACACCCGGCGGTATCCGCACCGGCCGGGCCGGTATCCATCCGGTATGCGTGAATCTTGGCTCCATTGACTCTGCTCTCCGGGCACGCCGACAATGCCTCATGGGTGTATCCGTGCTCGGAGCCGTTCAGGTGGACGGTGCGCAGAGGCTCGCTCCGCGTGAGCAAATCGTGCTCAGCGTTCTCGCGCTGCGGAACGGCGAGGTCACCTCCACCGCCACACTCGCCGACGCCATCTGGGGCGATGATCTTCCGGGCACGTGGCGCAAGCAGCTTCAGGCATCCGTCGGGGTGGTACGGCGTGCGGTGGGCAGCGACCGGATCGAAACCTCAGCGAACGGATACCGGCTTCAGCTGGAGGACGGCGACCTGGATATCTCCCAGTTCGAGAACCAGATCGTGCGGGGACGGATGCATCTGGACAGCGGGAAGCCGGGCCGCGCCGTCGCCGATTTCAGGCGTTCCCTGGCGATCGCGCCCGTGGACCCGTTCCCTGCGCTCAACGGTTGGCGGGGAGCCGCCGACGAGACCGCGAGGATCCTCGAGTTACGGCTCGGCGTCGAAGACGACCTGCTCCGCGCCCGGCTCGCCTCCGGGGACCACCCCACGGTCGCGGCTGACGCGGCACGCTCGGTCGCGGCCGAACCCCTTCGCGAAGCCCGTTGGTGGGCATTGGCCCTCGCGCAGTACCGCTCGGGGCGGCAAGGGGATGCGATGGCCACCCTGCGCCGGGTGCGCGCGCTGCTCACGGATGAGCTCGGCGCTGACCCCGGCGCAGAACTTCAGGCACTCGAAAAGGCGATTCTTCAGCAGGATCCAGGGCTCCTGGACGTGCCCGTGTCAGGGGATGGCGACGCCTCGTGCCCCTATCCGGGCCTCGCCCCGTTCGGAATCGATGATGCGGAACGCTTCTTCGGCAGGGATGCCGACATCGCGGCCACAGTTGAAAGGCTCACCCGCGACGGATTCTGCGTGGTTTCCGGGCCGTCCGGGTGTGGCAAATCCTCGCTGCTGCGGGCCGGGGTGGCACCAGTATTCCTGAGCCGCGGCAACGAGGTCACCATCACCACTCCTGCCCGGCCCCTGCCGGCACCCAGCGCCGGCAACGGCGGGCGGCACCTGCTCGTCATCGACCAGTTCGAGGAGGCCTTCGCCGACTCGGCGCCCGTTCCGGCTGAGGAATACTGTGCCGGCGTCTCGCGGCGCCTGGACGAAGGACACCAGGTCGCGATCGTGGTCCGGTCTGATCTCCTCGATGCATGCGCCACCCAGCCGGGGATCGCCCCACTCATGGCGAGAGGCCTGCAGATGCTGACGGCGCCCGCGGGGCCCGCGCTGACAGCCGCCATCGAAGAGCCAGCCCGGCAGGCGGCGCTGGCGTTCGAAGCCGGATTGGTGGATCTTATGGTGAGCGAGACCGTGGCCCACCCGGGTGGCCTGCCGTTGCTCGCCCATGCCCTCGCCGAGACCTGGGCCCGGCGCGAGGGCTCCATGCTTACGCTCGAGGCCTACCGCGGAACGGGCGGGCTCAGCGGGTCGATCAGCCGAACGGCCGAACAGCTCTATCTTTCAATGACGGAACCCGACCGCCAAGGCTGCCGGCTCCTTCTCCTCCGGCTCGTCACCATCACCACCGGCGATTCGATCGTCCACCGGCCCCTGCCTCTGCGTGCGTTCACCGACGACAGGAGACTTGAGAGCATCGTGAGGAGGCTCGCCGCCGCGCGTCTGCTCACGGTGGAGGCGGACATGGTGAGCCTCAGCCACGAGGCGATCAGCCGCGCATGGCCCCGCCTGCGGGACTGGCTCGAGGTGGACCGCGAAGCGCAACGCGTGCTGGAGCACCTGAGCAGGGCGGCGGTGGGCTGGGCCGAGTCAGGCGAAAGCGACGACGAGTTGTACCGCGGCGCGCGCGTGGTCGCGGCGAGGGAGCTCAACGAGGAGAAGCCGGGGAATCTGACCCGAACCGAGTCCCGCTTCATCCGCGCCTCCATCGAGGAAGCCGATCGCGGCGAACGGGAGCGCCTGGAGCGGGCCGTGAACGATGCGCGCCAGAACGTCCGCCTCCGGCGGCTGCTGAGGACTGTCGCCGGCGTGCTGGGTGTCGCCGTCATCGCGGGTCTCCTCGCTATCAACGGAACGGTGGCGGCCTCGCGCCGCAGCGAGGAATCCCGTGCCGCCCAGCAGGAGGCCCAACTCGAAGCAATGGTGGGCCAGTCGAGCGCCCTGCGGACGTCCACCCGCGACCTGGCGGCCCTCCTGGCCGTGGAGGCTTACCGCCGCTGGCCGGACGACGCACGCGCCCGGTCCGCGGTCCTCGGCGTGTTCAGCACGGAGCCCGGCTTTCTTGGGTACCAGCGGATCTTGGGGGTCGACAGATTAGTCGCTGCTGCATTGCCGGATGGTACCGGCGCGGCCGTGCTTCTCAACGACGGGACTATCGCGCGGCACGACTTTGCGACGTCGGCCGTGGGCGAGCCGGTCGGGTCGGCAACCAACGGACGGAACGCCGTCGAAGGTGCAGTCCTCAGGCTGAGTGCCGACGGACGACGCATTGTGGCCGCTGTACCGGGGGACGGTGAAGTGTGTGGTTCGGCGGCCCGCTGCACCTTGGTCAGTGCGTTCGAGCTGTCCGCACGAACCAGAGTCCTCGTACCGACCGCGGTCGCCGCAACCGGCGGCGATCTTGTGGTCGACTCGGCCGGCGGATTCGCGGCCCTCGTCGACGCCGAGACTGGCAACGTCAGCATCCTCGATCTTTCCAACGGGCAGCTGCGCGGCCGAATCGACAATCCAAAGGATCCTGACAGTCCACCAACCGTGGGCGTCGCATTCTCGGCGGGAAAGCTCATCGTCGGATCGAGCGACGGCCTCCTGCGCATCGCCGACGCCACGACAGGGAGGGTGGTGTCCCAAGTCCAGGCGGCCCCCGGCACGGTGGACGTCCAACTCGTCGACGCCGGCGGCGGCTTGGTGGTCGGCGCCGGCAACAACGGCCTGGCTGCGGTTGATCTCGAGGAATCCCGCATTGTGTGGAGCACAGGTTTCTCCAGTTCCCATCCGGAGCCCTGCCCGTGGCTTGCCGCCTCAAAGGCGTCCGGCACGGCGTATTGTGGGGACCGTTTCGGCAAAATTGAAGAGCGGTCAATGGTCGACGGCGGCATGACCGGGGCACGGTTCGACCCGCAGCGCGGCGACGTGGGCAAGTTAATGGTCTCCACGGACGGACGGACGCTGGTGGCCGTGGGCGTGTCCGAGCCCGTGATCACCCGCTGGGCGTTGGACGGCAGCGGGCTGGTGGCCACACTGATCGCCGAAGGCCAGGTCAATCTCGACCGCTACGACCGCACTGGCTCACGCCTCGTCACGGCGACGCGCACGCAAGGATCGCGCCGCGGTGACGAGTTCAGCGACTTCTCCATCTGGGATGCCGACGCCGACGCACGCGTGCGGAGGATGGGAGTGATCCAAGGTGCCGGCTGGGTTGCTCCGAACGTGCTTGCCGCCTACTTTCCGGAGGCCGATGCCCTCGGATATCTGGATGCCGTCACCGGCGAGCGCATCACCGGGGATGAGGTACCCCTCGAAGCCATGAATTTCTGGCCCGCGGCATCCGGGGACCGGCTCCACGTGCTGTTCGCTGACGGCACCATCTGGACGATAGCCGCCCCGGCCATGACACGGGTTGAGCCGACCCTGCGCGTCGACGGCCAGCCACGCTCCATCTCCACCAACACCGCAGGGCGCGTGCTGGTTTCGTCCTTAACGCCGGAAGGACCGGTGATGACCCTGCTGGACGGACTCACGGGTGAAACTCTCATCGATGCCGTGCCCGGCGGCGATGTCAGTGTGCTCGCGCCCGACGGCACCGTCTTCGGCTCGAACGCCCGCGGGCAGATCACCCACTACGACGCACAGCTGCGCGCCCTCCGCACGCTCGCCGGCGCACGCGGAGAGATATCCCTGCTGCAGGTCAGCGACGACGGACGGTTGCTTATGGCCGGCGCCAATGACCAGACCGTCTCGGTGTACGACACGGCCACCGGCATCCGGCTCGGAGCTCCCCTGCCGGCCGATGCTCCCTTCATCAGCCCCGGCGTCCTGCGACCTGACGGAATGGCTGTCGCCATCAACGGCAAGTCCGGGATTATCGTCTGGAACCTCGACCCGCGGTTCCACGTCGGTCAGGCCTGCCGGCTGGCCGGCCGCAATCTCAGCCGCACCGAGTGGGAGAGCCACCTGGGCGCGCTTGGCGAGTGGCGGCCCACCTGCCCCGAATTCGGCTGACGCAAACTGTGGGAACTCTCGGTGGCCGTTGCTATCCCGAACAGGATGGTCCGGCCCAGTGAGTCCATTTCGCTGACCAGTCCGCTGGAGGCAGCCAGCGAGGCGGCACTGAAGGCCGGAGTTCCTGAACTACGGCGTGCGGCAGGCAGGCTCTCCGAACTGCTGGAAGGCTCCGTTTACTAGGCAGTCCGCGGGCGAGGGTCATACGCCAACAGGTGCGACAGCATCGCGGCGAGGGCTGCGGGGATCAGGACGAGCCCGGTCAGCCAGCCCCAGCCCCCATCCTCAAACTGCAGGGCAAGGCCGCCGACCACCACCGCCGGCAGGGCCGTGAGGACCTTCACCCATAACGCTCCGCCCCGCAGCCAGACCCACGCCGCGGCGCCGGCAAACCCGAGGGCGCCGAGCAGCACGAGCCGGTGCCCCACCGGATACGTGGGCGGCTCAACGATGAACGTGAAGGTGTCGGCCAGCCCGCAGGCCATCAGTACCGCGGAGAGCAGGACAAGCAACGCCCACAGCCCTTCGTTCCAACGGATCATCCTTTGACAGTAACCGGCAGGCAAGTTGGGTCAAAAGCTACTCGGAGGTTCGGGGATGTCTGAGCTGGGCGGGCCATCATAGGCAGGGCGTCCGGAACGCCGCACCGCGCGCCGATCAACTTTTCCGCATTTCGTGCAGTGCCGGGCGAATTTGCCATCCTGGTCGGTCTCGGCCAACCAGTGATGGCCTAGGTTCAACTTGCAAAGCAACGTCGTGAGCATGAGGCGATCCATCTCGAGAATTGGATATTTGGCTCGTGTGGAAGCCCGTACCAAGCCGCTTGAAGTCTACGCGCGTGGCGTCCCGACAACCACAGGGGCACGGGTCGGAAGGTACGACGGCGGCCCCCCGGCGCCGGGGTTCGTCACGCTCGATGGCCACCTCGGGAAAAGTTTGCTAAAACGCTTGATCATGTGACGCCAGCCACTTATGCTGATTGTGATTAAACGCTTTAGCAGATTGGACGTCAGAGCCGATGAACCGCTCAGTTTTCTTCAAACCCGCCGGCGGCTGGGTGGGAGACCTCATCCCCTTCGAGAAGGACGGGGAGTTTTGGCTCTTCTACCTGCACGAGGTCCGCGCCGACCCGAAGCCGGGAACCTCCTGGAACCTGGTCACCACCAAAGACCTCACGCAGTTTGAAGACCACGGGGTTTCCCTCCAGCACGGAAGCGAAACAGACCTGGACTTCAACGCCTACACGGGCAGCATCGTGGTCGACGAAGCCGGCATCCACCGCTTGTTTTACACCGGGCAAAACCCGCGCAACCTCGGACCGGACGGCGCGCCGCTTCAGCTCGTCATGCAGGCCACGAGCACCGATGGCATGCAGACCTGGGTGAAGCACCCCGAACTAACCTTCGGCGCCCCGGACGGCTACGAGTCCGGCGACTGGCGGGACCCTTTTGTCTTCCGGGACGAGGCCGCTGGCCAGTGGCGGATGCTTCTGGCGGCGCGGCACTCCGCGGGGCCGGACCGCCGTCGGGGTGTCATTGCCCAGTGCGTCTCCAGCGACCTGGTGACCTGGCAGCATACTGAACCGTTTTGGGACCCCCGGCGCTACATCACCCACGAATGCCCGGACGTCTTCGCGTGGGGCGACTGGTGGTACATGGTCTACTCGGAGTTCTCCGAATCCTTCACCACCCGCTACCGCATGGCCAAAAGCCCCGACGGCCCCTGGTCCGTGCCGGACCTGGACTCAGTGGACGGCCGCGCGTTCTACGCCTCCAAAACCGCTGAACGGGATGGACGACGGTTCTTCTTCGGCTGGATCGCCAGCAAGGAAGGCAACGCCGACGACGGGCCCTGGCAGTGGGCGGGCACCATGTCCGTGTTGGAGGCCCGGCAAAACCCCGACGGAACGCTGGGATTCGGCTTCGCTGACGAACTCGTTGAGAGCTTCTGGGACGACGTCCCGGTATCGCTTAATAACGGGCTGCCCACGCCGCTGGAAGCACCGGATGGGTATACCGCCGCCGTCTCCGACGAAACGCTTCCCAGCCAGTTCTATGCCAAGGCAGTACTGGCCATCGAAGCCAACACCACCGAATGCGGGCTGTTGTTGCGTTCAAGCCAGGACGGGGACCAGTCCTACGTAGTTCGCCTCGAACCGAAGCGCGGCCGCATGGTGTTCGACCGGTGGCCCCGAAAGGTCACCGGTGATGCGCAGTGGCATGTTTCCGGCGACATTCCGTTCGAGATCGAACTGGAACGTCCCTGCGACCTGGCTCCCGGGGAGCACACCCTCGAACTCGTCGTCGACGGGGACCTGTGCGTGGCTGTCCTGGACCGGCAGGTTGCCCTCAGCACCAGGATCTACGACCTGCCGGCGGGACGGATCGGCGTCTTCACCGGGGAAGGATCCACCACCCTGACAGACCTTCAGATACGCAAGCGCACAGACAACTAAACACCCACACCGCTTTCACCCGAATCAAAGGAGATTTTCATGAAGAAGCTATTCACAGCCGCCGTGGCTGCGGCCGCGGCAATCGCCCTCGCAGGATGCGGCGGCGGCGGAGGAGCCACCGACCCTTCCAACGTCAGTCCCACCGGAGAGGTCAAGCCGCGGGAAATCTCGTGGCTGCTGTCCCGGCCGGCCGACGGCGCCGTCATCAACATCATGAAGAAGCTGGCCGACGACTATGCCAAGGACCACCCGGGTTTCTCACTCAACCTGATCACTACCCCGGACCGGCCCTCCTACATCCAGAAACTCGAGACCCTCGCCGCCGCGAACAAGCTCCCCGAGCTCTTCGACACCGACGCCACGCCCTTCGCCCAGCAACTGGCCAAACAAGGGAAAATGGTCGACGCTGAAAAACTGCTCAAATCCCTGGACGTCTACGACAACTACCGGCCCAGCGCACTCGACTACCAGCGCTTCGACGACGGATCCCTGAACATGATTCCGTTCCAGTTCGAGCTGGAATTCATCTGGTACAACAAGGCCCTGCTGCAGAAGGCCGGCGTCTCCGCCCCGAAGTCCCTCGATGACATCCCCGCCATGTGCACCGCCCTGCGCGACGCCGGCATCACCCCCATCGCCATCGACGGCCAGGACCAGTGGCCCCTCGAGCGGTATGTTGCCTACCAGCCGTTCCGCGAAGCCGGGCCGGAGTTCATCCAGAAACTCAAGAAGGGCGAAGCCAAATTTACTGACCCGGCAGGCAAGAAGACCGTCGAATGGCTGGCTGCGCTGGGCAAGGCCAAATGCTTCCAGGACGGCTTCTCCTCACAGGGCTACTCCGACGCGCAGAACCAGTTCACCTCCGGCCAGGCGGCAATGTACAACATCGGCACCTGGGAGCTGCCAAGCCTGGCAACTGACAAGCTGAATCCTGCCGTGCGGGACGACATCGACTTCTTCACCCTGCCAACCACCGACGGATCCGTCACGGCGGCAAACGAGTTCGTGTCGCCGTCGGGCATTGGCATGGCCGTGAACGCCAAGACCTACGACCCGCTGGTGAGCGACTTCCTGAAGTTTGCCCTGACGAAGTACCCAACCGAGTACGCGGCCACCGGTGCGCTTTCGCCGACCACCAACGTTGAGACCGCCGTTCCGGCCAACGCAACCCCGCTGTATAAGAAGGCCCTGGACATGGCCAACGACCTCGGGGACAAGCAGGCCATGCCGTGGGACACGCAGCTCGACCCGACCACCAACGGCAGGCTGCAGCAGGAGCTGGTGCTCCTCGTCCAGGGCAACATCACGCCCGAACAGTTCACCAGCACGATGGACAGCACCATCGCGCAGAACGCCCCGAAGTTCTTCAAGTAATCACAGCGGTGGGGGCTCCGGCCCCCACCCGAAAGGCCCAGCCATGCTCCCCAACAGGTCACGACTCTCCGTCCTGGTCTTCCTGCTTCCGCCCCTGCTGCTGTACGGCATCGCCGTGCTGTTCCCCATCCTGCAGTCGTTGTTCCTGAGCTTCTTCTCCTGGAACGGCATCAGCGACATGGAGTTCGTGGGGCTCGCCAACTACGTCCGGATGCTCACCGCCGACGACATCTTCTGGCGCTCGTTCTTCAACGCCCTCGGATATCTCGCCATCTGCCTGGTCCTGCAGCTCGGCGGCGCCCTGCTGGTCGCCAGCCTCCTCACCTCCATGCGCCGCGGCCGCGAGCTGATCAAAACCCTCTATCTCCTGCCGGCGGTGATCTCCACGGTGGCCATCGCGTTCCTCTTCGTGCGGATCTACTCGATCGAACCGGTGGGCCTGCTCAACCAGCTCCTGCACTGGATCGGCCTCGGCGCCCTGGAACGCCCCTGGCTCTCGGACATCAACACCGTGCTCGCTGCGGTGTCGGCCCCGGAGGGTTGGCGGTTCACCGGGCTCTACATGCTCATCATTTACGCGGCACTGCTGTCCGTCCCGCAGGAGCTTGAGGAAGCCGCCCGCCTCGACGGAGCCTCCCGGTGGCAACTGTTCACCAAGATCCGCTTCCCCCACATCATGCCTGTCTGGATCACCACCACGATCATGGCGACGACCTATGGCCTGCGCGGATTCGATATCCCGTACCTCATGACCAACGGCGGTCCCGGACAGTCCTCCGAGCTGCTGACCACCTACATGTACAAGACGGCATTCACCAGCACTGATTTCGGCTACGCGAGTACCATCGCCGTCTTCATCGTCATCGAGTGCCTGGTCGCCGTCGGACTCATCCTGTTCGTGCTCAAACGAAAGGCGGACGCATGACCGCGCCGGCAGCTCCAGTGACAAGGCCCGTCCCAGCCTCAGCCCCACCAGCCAGCCAGCCGCCGTCGCGCAGGCGACGCAAGCCAAGCCTCCACGGCACGCTGTCGAGGGTGATCATCGCCCTCATCGTCATCGTGCAGGTGTACCCCCTGGCGTGGCTTTTCATCACCAGCCTGCGCACCGAACTCGACTTCGCAACCGGTGACCCGTTCGCGCTCCCCAAGGCGATCACGTTCGAGAACTACGCCCGCGCCTTCGAGACCGGCAACCTGGGAATGAACATCCTCAACAGTTTCATCGTCACGATGGGCGCCAACCTGCTGATTGTGCTCCTGGGCATGATGGCCGCCTACGCCCTGCAGGTCCTCGGATTCCGGGGCAGCAGGATCGTCCGCAGCATCTTCCTGATCGGCATCATCGTGCCCGTGCAGATCGCGCTTGTCCCGCTCTTCATCGATTACGCGAGTATCAACCTGCTGGACACGTACCCGTCGATGATCATCCCCCTGGCCGGCTTCGCCCTGCCGATGTCGATCTACCTTTTCTCGTCATTCTTCGAGTACATCCCCCGCGAAACCTACGAGGCGGCATCACTGGACGGGGCAGGGCCTTACCGGATCTTCGGACTCATCACCCTGCCGCTGTCGGTGAACACAGTGGTGACAGTGGTGCTGGTCAACAGCATCTTCATCTGGAACGACTTCATCTTCGCCAACACCTTCGTCCTCTCCGAGGAACTGAAGACCATCCCGCTGGGTCTGCAGAACTACATCGGCGCGATGGGAAAAACGGACTGGACTGCCACTTTCGCCGCCGTCTGCGTCACCATCACACCCCTGCTCCTGGTCTTCCTGGTGCTCAACAAGGCAATGATCCAGGGCCTGGAAAGCGGGGCGAGCAAGGGATGACAGGCCGATATACTCCTGAAGGAGGGCAGATGGATTCGCAGGAGAATAGTTCGGGTACGCCATCGGCGGCTGCCCCCTTGCAGCAGAGCCGGCGCGCCCAGCCCGTTACCCTGCGTCAGGTAGCAGAAGCCGCAGGCGTCTCCACCGCCACCGTTTCCCTGGTGGTGAATAACAAAAAGGCAGCCCGGATTTCCGACGAGACCCGCAAGCGGGTCCACGACGCGATCCAGGATCTGGGCTACCGGCCCAACGCCATGGCCCAAACCCTGGTCAGCGGCAGCTCCCGGTTCATCGGACTGGTCGCCGACGCGATCGCCACCACCCCGTTCGCCGGCCAGATCATCCACGGCGCCCAGGACGAAGCCTGGAAACATGGCTACGCGCTCCTCATCGCGAACACCGAAGGCAACCGCGAGCTTGAGCGGGACGCCATCGCCATGATGCTCGAATACAAAGTCCGCGGCATCCTGTACTCGACCTGGTTCCACCGCGCCACGGACGTTCCGGACTCGCTCCGGGAATCCGACTTTGTCCTGGTCAACTGTTTTGCCGAAGAACCCGGTGCCCGGGCCGTGGTCCCGGACGAAGTCCAGGGCGGCCGCTCAGCCACCGAGATCCTGCTGAAGCACGGCCACCGCCGGATTGCCTTCATCAACGCCACCATCCCCGCCCCGGCGAAGGACGGACGGCTCCAGGGCTACAGGGAAGCGCTGGAAGCTGAAGGCATCCCGTTCGACGACGGCCTGGTCCTTGAGGCTTATCCGGACCAGGAAGGCGGGTTCGGAGCGACCGAGGTGCTCCTTAAACTCGGCGTCACGGCGGTGTATTGCTACAACGACCGGATGGCGATGGGACTGTACGACGGGCTGCGCGAACACGGACTCTCAATCCCTGACGACATGGCAGTGGTGGGATTCGACAACCAGGAAGTGATCGCCGCCCACTTGCGGCCTCCGCTCTCGACTGTGTCGCTCCCCCACTACGAACTCGGCGCGGCGGGAGTGAGGATGCTGCTGGGCCTCGACGAAGCGCAGGACGGCGGCCCCGACAAAATCTACTGCCCCACCGTGGAACGGGACTCCGTCAGGGCGTTGGCGCCCGCGTAGCCGGCCGCAGGCACCTGCGCAGACCACCTTTCTTGCCTAACGGGACCGTCCGCGGCGGTTCCCTCATGGAGTTGCAGGGTTGCCAGGATCCGGTCGGTGGTTGCTTCGATTCCTCCCTCGGATGTGAGGACAATTCCTGCTTCGTCTGCGTCAAGGAGCTCGAGGGTTTCGAGTTGTGAAGCGAGCAGGGACGCGGGCATAAAATGACCGGGCCTTTGAACCAGCCGTTCTGCCAGCACGGGCGTGTCAACGCTTAGCAGGATGAACGTCGTCGTGGGTGCAGCCGTGCGGATCGCGTCTCTGTAGGCGCGTTTGAGGGCTGAACAGGCGACGACAATCCCTTGCTCGTGTTTGGCTGAGAGTTCGGCGCCGACGAGCTGGAGCCAAGGCCATCTGTCGGCGTCGATCAGGGGGATGCCTTCTGCCATTTTCTTGACGTTGGCTGTCGGGTGCAGGGAATCCGCGTCAGTGAAAGTCGCTCCAAGACGGTCCGCGAGAACGGTGCCGACCGCAGTTTTTCCTGCGCCGGACACTCCCATTACTACTACCGGATGGTGCACTAGAGAGCCCCTTGGTGTGCTGTTCCGGCAGGGATTGGCGCGAGGCGGGTGACCTCTACCGGCTCCGCCAGGAGCCCTTCCAACGAGGCGTTGAGGCGTTTGACCGGGTCGCCGTCGCCGTGGGCGTCGAGGAGTTCCGCGGATTCCCATTTCTCGATCATGAGGATCTGGCCGTTGGGGGCTTCGTGGATGGCGTACAGCTGGCACCCGGGTTCCTCGTGGACCTCTGCTATGGCGGGTGAGAGCGCTGCGACGACCTGGTCGAATGTTCCTTCGCGGGGCGTGAATGCGGCGGTAACAACAATGGACATGTGGTTTCTCCTGGGTGGGCGGCCGGCATCTGCCGCGGCTGAGTGAAGGATGTCCGACGGCGGCGCGGACCGTTGGCGGGATTCCGCCGGTCCGCGGCATCCTTCGGTGTGGTTTGGCTGCTGTCCGGGTCCGGTCAGCTGAAGGACACGAGCTTTCCGGTGGCTGAGCTGTCCGCAGGCGCCAGGTTCAGGCCTGTCTCGCTGTCGAAGTAGCTGGCGAGCCTGGTGTCGACTTCAACAGTGCAGGGGTCGCCGGCGAAGAGCCTGGTCTGGCCTTCCTGACGGATCCAGATGAGCTCGTCCTGGTTGAGTTCCCAGAGTTTGAGCTCCAAGGCCGCGTCGGGCTGTACACCGATGAGTGTGTCGGCGCCGAGGTCCTCGACTCGCCGCACGGTGCCGGGCAGGCCCGTGCCGGTGGCGTCCGCGGATACGGTCAGGTGTTCCGGCCGTAGGCCTACGGTGAGCTGCCCGCTCTCTGGCCGGCCGCCGTCGTACGCCTCAAGCCGCAGGACGCCAATGGACGGTGTTCCGTCTTTTACCACCGCGTTGAGGAGGTTCATGGGCGGGCTCCCGATGAATCGGGCGACGTAGGTGTTGGCGGGGCGGTTGTAGATCTTTTGGGGCGTCGCGTGCTGCTGGACCACGCCGTTGTGCAGGATGACTATCTGGGTCGCCATGGTCATAGCTTCGACCTGGTCGTGGGTGACGTAGACGAAGGTTTTGCCGATCGAACGGTGGAGGCGGACGATTTCGCCGCGGAGTTCGGCGCGGAGTTTGGCGTCGAGGTTGGACAGTGGCTCGTCCAACAGGAACATGGATGGGTTGCGGATCAGGGCCCGAGCGAGTGCGACCCGCTGCCGCTGGCCGCCGGAAAGCCCGCCAGGCTTGCGCTTGGCATAGGCATCCAGATCGAGCATGGAGATGACTTCGTCGACTTTCGCCTGGATGTCCTTGTTCGCGCCGAAGAATCGGCGGGCCACGGCGCTGATTCCCGGGATGTGGTGCCAACCCTTGAACTTGTCCAGCACCAAAGGGAAGGCGATGTTTTCGCGGACGGTGAGGTGGGGGTAGAGCGCGTAGGACTGGAAGACGAACGCAATGCCGCGTTCCCGCGGGCTTTGGCGGTTGACCCGGAGGTTGTCGAAGATGACGTCGCCGGAGCTCGGGTCGGTCAGTCCGGCGATGATCCGCAGGAGGGTCGATTTTCCGGAGCCGGACGCACCGAGCAGGACCAGGAACTCGCCATTGTCGACGTCGGCACTGAAGTCGTGGATGACCTTGGTGTCCCCGAAGCGTTTGCTGATGTTTCGTAGTGAGAGCGTTGCCATGATCAACCTTTGACTGAGCCGGCCGTGAGGCCTGAGACGATGCGGCGTTGGACGAGGAGGAAGAACACCAGCGCCGGCAGAGTGAACAGCAGGGCGGCCGCCATGACCGAGTTCAGCGACGTCAGGTACTGGCCGACGAAGGACGCCAGGCCAACGGACGCGGGCCAGAGATCCCGTTCAGCGATGAAGGTCTTGGCGAGGAGGAACTCGTTCCAGCCGTCGAAGAAGTTGATGACGGCAGCGGCTGCGACGCTGGGGAGAATCAGCGGGGTGAGGACCAGCGACAGGATGGTGACCCTCGGGCACCCATCCACGGAGGCTGCCTCTTCGATCTCATACGGGATGGCGTCGATGGCTCCCTTGATGATCCAGACACTGACGGGCATGGTGAACGCAACGTTGGCGAGGATCAGCCCGCCCATCCCGTTCAGCAGACCCAGGGATGCGAAAAGCGCGTAAATCGGAACGACAAGCAGCGCCTCCGGGAGCATCTGGGTTGCGAAGAGCAGGAACCCTGCGGCCCCTTTGCCGTGGAACTTGAAGCGGGACAGCGCGTAGCCGGCCAGCACCGCGAAGACCAGTGAGAGGAGGGTGGTTCCGCCGGCGATGACCACCGAGTTGGTCAGCCACTTGAAGATCGGTACGTTGCCAATGACGTCGCCGAAGTCTGCGAGCCGTTCCCAGTGGGGCCACCAACCTTGGGCCTGACCGTAGAGTTCTGAGTCCTGGCTGAGGGCCGTGTTCAGCATCCAGTAGAGCGGGAAGCCCGAGAAGAGGACCAGTGCTCCGAGCATGATGAAACGGACGGGCTTGCTGAAGTTCCGTTGCCCTGGGGCTTTCAGGCGGCGCTTGTGCGCTGCTTCCGGGTGTTGAGTGGCTTGAGCTTCTTGCGTGGTCATTTTCTACGCCTCCTTGACGGCGTTGCGCCGTTCGATCATGAAGTAAACGACGGTGACCAGCAGCGACAGGACAAGGCCGAGGGCGCCGATTGCTGCGGCCCTGCCCAGTTCCTGGTTGCTGAAAGCCTGCCGGTACACGTTGACCACAAGGGTGTTGGTGCTGTCCACCGGGCCACCGCCGGTCAGCAGGTAAATGATCTCGAAGCGCCGGATGGACCAGATGGTCATGAGAAGGGTGACCACCCTGACGGTAGGGGCAATGTGCGGCCAGGTGACGGCTTTGAAGGTTTCCAGTGCGCCTGCCCCGTCCATGCGGGTGGCCTCGTACAGCTCGCTCGGGATTGACTGCAGTGAGGCAAGAACCACGAGCATGACGAGTGGCATGACCTTCCAGACGGAGGTCAGCACCACTGCGGCCATGCCGAACTTCGGATCGACCAGCCAGCCCTGCTGCCCGACGCCGAGGACGCCCACTACTTCGTTGAGGACGCCGTCGGAGCGGTTGAAGATCCAGCTGAAGATCAAGGCGGTCGCAACGGTAGGCACGGCCCACGGGAAGGTGATGACTGCCCGGACGATGGTCCGGCCCTTGAAGGACTGGTTCAGGAGCAACGCTGCTCCTGCGCCGACGAGGACGGCGAAGAGTACCGTTGCCGCCGTGTACAGGATGGTGGCGCCGAGGGAGTTGTAGAACTGCGGGCTGCTGAGCAGGCGGGAGTAGTTCTCCAGCCCCACGCCCGTTCCGCCGTCGGGCTTGACGAGGGGCGTTTTGGTGAAGCTGAGCTGGATGCCCTGAACCACCGGAATGATCATAAAGACGATCAGGTAGATTACGGCCGGGCCAACGTAGATGTAGGGGGAGATTCGTTGCCACATGTGATGCCGGGACGGGGCATCCTGTATCTGGTCCTGCACCCCGGTGGGTGGGGAGATGGAAGTTCGGAGCGACATTGCCCTGATCCTTTGCCTAGGTGGGCTCAGCCAAGTAGCTGAGTTACTTGTTTCTGCGCGGTGGATAGTGCCGTTGCGGCGTCGCCGCCGTCGACCAGGTAGCGTTCCACCTGGGTCATGACTTCCCGCATGATGGCCTTGGTCTGCGGCTCAAAGCCCTTGATGAGCGGGCTCCTGGATTCTTCCGCGAGGTCGATGAAGGCCTTCGCCCAAGGGTTGGCCGCGGCGTAGTCGGGTGCCAGAGGCACGTTGGTGGCGAGGGTTGATGGTCCCATGGCCGCCCGGAGGGCGGCCTGGCCCTCGTCGGAGCCGACCCAGCCGACGAAGTCGACGGCGAGATTCTTGTTTTTGCCGTACCCGTTGACCGCCAGCACAATTTCCTGGTGGGCGGAGGGCTTGGGCAGCGGGATCCGGTCGGCGAAGCCGATGTCAGCGGAGGTCAGCGCCTTGGATGACCGGAGGATGCCTGCCACGGTTGATGACACATCGATCATCATGCCGAGGCGTCCCTCGCGGAACTTGGTGCGCATGGTCGAGGCGTCGTCGCCGATGGGCATCGCCCCAGAGCGGTAGATTTCCCCGAACGCCTCGACGCCGGCGATGTTCTCGGCCGAGTCGATGGTGGGCCGGGACCCGTCGGACCAGGAACCGCCGAAACCGTAGGTCCAGACATCGAAGTCCATGAACCAGGAATCGAATTCCGTCATCTGGTGCCGGACGCCAAATCCGTCCAGGCCGGTGGCCGAGCGGATCTGCGAGGCTGCAGCAATCAGTCCCTCGACGTTGGTGGGCGGAGCCACGTCCGCTTTCTCCAGAATCTGGCGGTTCCAGAAGAAGTTCCAGTTCAGGCGCTCCCACGTGATTCCGTACTGCACCCCGTTGACGAGGCCGGACTCGTTGGTGTGGTTAAAGGGATTGCCCTTGTGCGCTTCGATGACCGACGTCAGCGGAGCCAGGATCCCGGCGTCGGCGAGCGGGTAGAAGTTGACGTCCTGGACCACAAAGATGTCCGGGCCTCCCTTGCCGCCCAGTTCGGTGTTGAGCTTGTCGGCGAAGGAGAGGAACGGCGTCGTGCTCTGGGCCAGGGTGGCGGACGGGTTCGCCTTTGTGTACGCCTGGATCGCCTGCCACATCGCTTCGCCCCGGCCGGGCTCAAGCCACTGCCAGCTGCCGAATTTCAGGGTGCCGCCGGCCGCAGCGGGCCTGTTCGGATCAAGGGCAGGGGCAGCCCCGCATCCTGCCAGCAGCAGGCCTGCGGCTGTGGCCCCTGCCGCCCCGAGGAATGAGCGCCGGTCGATCATGGGGCCGGAACCGCCTCAAGAGCCAGGGCCTCAGTCTCGCGGCGCAGTTCGAGGGCCTGGGCGAGTGAGTCGTCCATGATGACGTCGTCCCAGCGGACGATCGCGCCCTTGGCCACGTCACTGAGCAGTTCCACGTGGTGGGCCAGGGCGACAGGCAGCGCACCGGTAGTGACGGAGTGCTTCGCGGACACGAGTTGGCCCCACACGGTATAGCCCCCCTCGCCGTCAAGGAATTCACCGGCTTTCAGGTCTTTCTTGGCCGTGGCGACAACGTCACCGAAGAACCCGACAGGCGAACCCGTAGGGATCCCGCGGAGGACGGCATTGGCAATGGACACGTTCAGCTCCAGGCCGACGTAGTGGTAGGGGCGGTAGAGCGCGGCGTACTGCCCGGTGGGGTCCGGATGCCAAGGGTATTCGTTGAAGCAGCCGGAGACGTACTCGTTCGTGGCTTTCACGACGACGAACACGCCTTCCTGGGTGTTGTGGGGGATCCAGGTGCCGTCGCGGTTAACACTGGACATGACGTCGACAGTCCCTTCGTGCGCGAGGGCTCCTCCGACGTCGGCGGGGCGGCAGATTGAGGCGATTTCCTCAACGTCTCCCGGCGTGAACGTCAGCCCGGTGTCAGAAGGGACCAGCCCCGCCCCGTTGGCGACGGCAGCCATCTCGATGGCGGCCTTGGTGCCGTCCCGGAAGGAGGTGTGCATGTTGGGGTTCAGCTGCCCGGAGTCAGTGAGCTCCTTGGAAAATTCCCAGTTCTCCCAGACGTTGTCCGGGTTCATCTCGTGATAGTGCTCAAGGAATTTGGCGCCCTTGCCGGCGCAGACGACGTCGAATCCACTGGTGCGGGCCCAGTCGACAAGTTCCATGATGAGGGCCGGCTGGTCGCCGTACGCCATCGAGTAGACAACCCCGGCTGCTTCTGCCCGCTTCGCAAGGGCTGGCCCTGCCAACGCGTCGGCTTCAACAGTGACCATGATGATGTGCTTTTTCGTTTCAATGGCACGCAGCGCGTGCTTGACACCAACGATGGGGTTACCGGTGGCCTCCACGATGATGTCGATGTCGACGTCGAAAAGCTCGTCAGCATTGGCCACGATCGCAGTGGACCGGTCCCTCAGAGCGGCTGCTATGTCGGAGGCGATCTGGTCTTTGGGCCATCCAACGAGATCGAAAGCACCTTCAGCGCGCTTGAGGTTGATGTCTGCGATGGCGACGACGTGGATGCCGGGGATGTTCCGCGCCTGTGCCAGGTACATCGTGCCATAACGGCCTGCGCCGATCAGTCCCACCCGGATGGGCTTTCCGTCGGCCTCGCGTTGGGTCAGGAGTTTGTGCAGATTCATGGTTACCTTTCGTGGATACGGCGCTGTTCCGGAATGGATGCGAGCTGTTGTGGGGCTCAGGCCGCAGGGTTTAGGGGGCACTTCGCTTCCAAGACTCAGCCGCTCTGCATTGAGGCTAAAGACTACCGAGATACCTGGGTGGGTAAACGAAGTGGAACCGGTTACACTTTTATGTCATAGGGGTTGGGCTCAGGTCAAGCCCTAGGCTGAAAAAAGTTGCAAATGTCCCGAAAGTGCCATGCGAGGAGTAGGCGTGCAGAAACAACCGACTATCCGTGATGTCGCGCAGGCTGCCGGCGTGTCCGTGGCGGTCGTCTCCCGGGTGCTCAACCCGGGGTCTGGCCCGGTCGCAGCCGCCACGCGGACCAGGGTGAATGAGGTCATGCAGAGCCTTGGCTACCATCCCCGAACTGCGGCAAGGGAGCTGAAATTCGGTCCACCCACCACCCTGGGTTTGCTGTTGGCTGACGTCTCCAACCCCTTCTTTGCCCGCCTGGCTGATCGGGTCGTGCAGGAGGCTCATGCGCGCGGCATTCAGGTGCTCCTGATGACGACGCAGGAGGACGACCACCTGGAAGCCGAGCGACTGGCGACGCTCATCGAACGCAGGGTCAGCGGGATCATCGCGACCCCGACCGGCAACAATCAGGAGATCTGGAAAAAGCTTCAGGCGCTCGGCACCGACGTGGTCTTCGTTGACCGCTCCATCCCCACGCTCCCCGAGGTCGATGTTGTCAGCATCGACAACTTCGAATCGGGGCGGTCGGCTACGGCGCTGCTCGCGGCGCACGGCCACCGCCGCATCGGCATCATCTCCGGCCCGGCGACGTCCACGACCGGGCGGGACAGGATCGCCGGTTACCGGGAAGCCCTGGAAGCTGCCGGACTGGAGCAGGACGAGCTCCTCATCCGTTCCGCTGCCTTTCGCGGCGCGGCAGGCGGGGACGCGGCATCCGCCTTGCTCAACCTTGAGGATCCCCCGACCGCCCTGGTTGTGGCGAATACGGCGCAGGTAACGGAGGTCCTGAAGCGCCTTTCCCATGCCGGGATCGCAATACCGGGAGCCATGTCTGTGATCGTGTTCGAAGATTCACCCTGGACCGAACTCATGACCCCGCCCCTGACCATTGTTCGCCAACCGATAGATCTGCTGGCCCGGCACTCGGTGCAACTGGCTTTGGCGAACACCTCGGGGCGGGCCCCGGGCAACGCGACCGTCATACGGGTCTCCGCCGAACTTGTCGAGCGCTCCAGCGTGGCGCGGCTGCAGCTGGCGAAGTAGCCCATCGGGTTCACACACCCCTGAGGAGTATGGTACAAAAGTGTACCGGTTCCATTCTGTACTGCAGTCATCATGATGGAGCCCGACGACGCCGTCGAACGACTCACTGAACGCAACCCTAAGGACCCCATGATGGAATCCGACCGATCCGCGCTTGCCCTCATGGGGCTTGGCCCGATGGGTGAACCCATGGCCCGCCGACTCCTCGCTGGCTACGGCCGACTGACCGTCTGGAACCGGACGTCTTCGAAGTCTGAAGCTCTCGCGAATCTGGGTGCCGGCGTTGCCCGCTCACCCTTTGAAGCCGCAGCGGACATCGTTCTCACCGTTTTGCCGGACCTCAGCCACGTTGAGTCGCTGCTGCCAGGAGAAGACGGACTGTTGGCAGGATGGGCCGCCAAGGGCATCGCCCGGCCCATCCTCGTGGTGCACGGGACCGTTTCGCCCGGTGGAGTGGCGGCCTTTGGGGAACGCCTGCTCCGAGACCACGGCGTCAGCGTCCTGGACGCACCCGTCAGCGGCGGCACGGTAGGAGCAGAAAACGGCACCCTGAGCATCATGGTGGGCGGTGACAAGGACGCACTAAACGCAGCCGCCGCGGCCTTCCAGTACATCGGAAGCACCATCCGCCACATGGGACCGGGAGGATCTGGCGCACTCGCCAAGGCCTGCAACCAGATCGTCGTCGCCGGCACGATCACAGCAATTTCCGAGGCCATGCTCCTGGCACGCGGCGGAGGACTTGATACATCGGTAATGCTGGAACTACTCCGAGGCGGGCTGGCTGACTCCGAGATCCTGCGCCAAAAAGGGCACCGATGGATCGACGAGGACTTCACCGGTGGCGGCAGTGCCCAGAACCAGCTCAAGGACCTTAACTTTGTGCTGGGCGAAGCAGCCACAGCACATCTGGAGCTGCCCCTGAGCAAAACGGTCGCGGGTCTGTTCGAGGCAATGGTCGCAAGTGGCGACGGCGCCCTCGACCACACCGGAATCCTGCGGACACTTGCTCACCGCAGCACGGCTTCTACGGACGCCGGGTAGCCCCGCTCAGCACACCGCAAAGGTGCGCCTGCGCCCGGAACGAGGTGCCCAGAGGCATCTTCGCTGCCTGCGAGAACGCATATCCACCCTCCCCGGCGTCCAGCGCCTGAGCTCCACGCTCGTGATGAAAAGCGCTGTTGAGAACAGGCCCCTCCCCTTATAACCAATCCGGAAAAAACAATAATCTTCTCGCAAATGAGAAATAGTTCTTGACTCTGTGCATGCCCAGACGTAGGCTCAAAGAGGCGCTGAAGCACACAGATGACAGCCAAGAGAACGTCGAGAAGAGGCACCCTCCATGGACCACCCATCACCCTTTGACCTCACCGGGCGAACAGCTCTGATCACGGGATCAAGCCGGGGCATCGGGAAGGCCCTGGCCGGCGGCCTGGCCCGAGCCGGAGCCGCCGTGGTGCTCCACGGCCTGGACCCGGCCCGGCTGGAAGCCACCAGGAAAGAGCTGGCCGGAATTTTCGGTGAGGACCAGGTTGGTGCCGTCTCCTTCGACATCACCGCCGAGGACGCCGTGGCCGCCGGAGTTGCCCATGCCGAAGCCACTTACGGCCCGCTTGACATCCTCGTGAACAACGCCGGCATCCAGCACCGGGTGCCCCTGCTGGAGCTCGACGTCGCCGACTGGAACAGGGTGCTGGCCACCGACCTGACCAGTGCCTTCCTGGTGGGCCGCGAAGCAGCCCGCCGGATGCTGGAGCGCCAGCGCGGCAAGATCATCAACATCGGCTCCGTCCAGTCAGACCTCGCCCGCCCCACGATCGGCGCGTACACCGCGGCGAAGGGCGGACTGCGCAACCTCACCCGTGCCATGACCGCAGAATGGGCCGGCCAGGGGCTGCAGATCAACGGCATCGCCCCCGGCTACATCCACACCGAAATGACCCAGCCCCTCGTCGACGACGAGGCCTTCAACTCGTGGATCCTCGGCAGGACCCCTGCAGGCCGCTGGGGAACCGTGGACGACCTGTCCGGGCCGGTCACCTGGCTCGCCTCGGACGCGTCCAACTACGTGAACGGACAAACAATCTTCATCGACGGCGGAATGACAGTGGTGGTCTGACATGGCAACAACAACAACAACAACCAACCCGGTAACGGGCCCGGCCGTCGTCGTCCACGGCGTCGGCGACCTCCGGATCGAAGCCTTCGAGCACGCCGCACCTGAACCCCACGAGGCGGTGGTGGACATCGCCTACGGCGGAATCTGCGGCTCCGACCTGCACTACTGGCTCCACGGCGCAGCCGGTGAATCCATTCTGCGTGCCCCGCTGGTGCTGGGCCACGAAGTGGTGGGCACGGTGGTCCAGGCGGCCGCCGACGGCTCCGGCCCGGCAGCAGGCACCGACGTTGCCGTCCACCCCGCCACACCGGGCGGAGACGTCGTCCGCTATCCCGCGGACAGGCCCAATCTCTCCCCCGGCTGCACCTACCTGGGCAGCGCCGCCCGCGTCCCGCACACCCAGGGCGCCTTCAGCCGGTATTCCGTCCTGCCCGCCAGGATGCTCCGCCCGCTCCCCGCAGGCCTGACTCTAAGGGCAGCCGCCCTCGCCGAACCCGCCAGCGTCGCCTGGCACGCCGTCTCCCAGGCCGGTGACCTGAACGGCAAGCGCGTCCTGGTGATCGGCAGCGGACCGATCGGCAGCCTCATCGTGGCAGTGGCCAAACGCGCCGGCGCGGCCGAAATCATCGCCGTCGACATGCATGAAGCTCCCCTCAAGATTGCCCGGGCCGTGGGGGCAACGGGCACCATCCTGGCCACCGACGCTGAGGCCATCGAAGCCGTCCAGGCCGACGTTGTGCTGGAATCCTCCGGAAACCACCGCGGCCTGGCCTCAGCACTCCGCGGCGCCATGCGCGGCGGCAAAGTGGTCATGGTGGGCCTCCTGCCCAGCGGCGACCAGCCCGTCCCCATCTCGCTGGCCATCACCCGGGAACTCGAACTCGTCGGTTCGTTCCGCTTCAACAGCGAGATCGACGACGTGCTCACTGCCCTGGCCGACGGCTCGCTGTATGTGGACCCGGTGGTCACCCACGAATTCCCGTCATCGGAGGCACTGAAGGCCTTCGACCTTGCCAAGGACCCCACCCGGTCCGGCAAGGTGCTCATCTCGTTCCGCGACCAATAACAACGCAGCCCCAGGCATCAGGAGCAAGAACATGATTCAGACTTTCAAAGCACCCACCCTGCGCTGCCGGCCCCTCCGGGCCATGACGGCGGGCACCGGTTCGCACTGTCCTGTCAGCGGCCGGTGGAGCCCGAACGGCGAGCGGCAGGACGGCCAGGTGTTCTTCGAGGGCAGCCTCATGCCTTCCTTTGACGGCGCGCCGGTGGTCTGGGTCCTGGCCCCGGAAGCGGACAAGCACTGACGTGGCCGTCCAGCCGCTGCGGGCAGGCCGGCGCCGCCGGTTCGAACCCATCGACCAGGAAACGCTGCGCCACGAACTGGCACTGAACCGCCAGCAGGTGGCGCAGGCGGACAGCAGCGTCCGGGGCGCCCTTCGGCTGCGGAACGACAGCGTTGCCCAGGCCCTGGCCGACGGCATCCCGGTGGCCAGGATCGCGGACGCCGCAGGAGTCAGCAAACTGGAGGTCCGACGGCGGATCGGCGCCGGTTACACGGAGCTGCAGCCGGCAGGCTGGCCGGCCGAGACGCACCTCGACGCGATCCGCGGCCGCACGCAGGCCCTGGCTGCCGCCGTCGGGCATAAGAGCGCGCTGGAAGTACGACGCCGGTCCCTCACCGTGATGGCGCTGAAGACAGACCAGCTGGACCTCTTCGAAGTCGCATCCCTGGCCGCAGTTCCGCCCGAGAGGATCCGCAGCGAGATGCGCGGGATCACACTCCGCAGCGTGCGGCTGGCGAACTAGTCCCGGGGTTCAGTCCGTGGCCGCGGACTTGTTTTCGTCCCAGCCAACCAGGGCACCCCGAAGCGCGGCGACCAGCCGCTCAGTGGCCTGCGTCTTGTTCAGGCCCACCGTGTTGATCAGGTCAAGGATTTCACGGGGATCAAACAGGATGTTCCACAGGAACATTGCCTCGTCCCCCAAAGGGCTCAGTCCCAGCTCGGCACAGGCTTCCTCCAGCGGGCGCTGCAGGGCCTCGGCCTGGACCGTGAGGTAGAAGGCTCCGGTCCGCAGCCGGGCGAGGTATCCCTCGCCGGAACGTGTGTACAGCATGGCGCCGCCGTGCTTGACCACTAGGTCCACCCATTTGCGGCTGACCGCTTCCAGGAGTTCAAGGCCGCTGGTGGTCTGCTTGAGGCTGTAGTCACGAAGCTTGTGGCCCACGTTGAAGCGGTACTCGGCCAGGACGTCCTCGACGGACGCGAAATGCCGGTAGGCCGTGGCCGTGGAGATCTCGGCGTGCTTGGCGATGTCCGTCATGTTGATGGGCCCCCGCCGGGCGGCAAACAGTGCACCGGCCGCGTTGACCAGTTCCCTGCGGTTACGTTGGGTATCGCTTCGCATTCCCGGGCCCCTTTCTGTTGCGTACCAAGCTTATTGCCTGTGCCCGCCGATCGGGCCGCACCAGCCCTTCAAGGCCCCCACCAGCGTGGCTACGAGCCGCCGGGCGGTCTCGTCGGGGCCCAGTCCCAGGGTCTCAATGAGGTCGAAGATTTCACGCGGGTCGAAGAGGACGTTCCACAGGAACATGGCCTCATCGCCGGGATCGTCCACGCCGAGTTCCAGGCACGTGTCCCGAAGCGCAGCGCTCAGGGCATCGGCCTGCACGGTCAGGTGCGTGGCACCGGTGCGCAGCCGCGCCAGGTAGCCTTCGCCGGACCGGGTGTGGACCATCGCGCGGCCGTGGGTCACCACCAGGGTGACCCACTTGGTACTGACGAGGCGCAGCAGCTCCAGCCCCGTGGCCTGCTGCTGCTGGCTGAACTCCAGGAGTTCGCTGCCCACCTCGAACCGGAACCGGGCCAGGACCTCGTCCACGGAGGCGAAATGCCGGTAGGCCGTGGCCGTTGAGACCTCGGCGGCGCGGGCTATGTCCGCCATGGTGGCCTGCCGGCCTTCGGCGAACAGCTTTCCGGCGGAACGGATGATGAGCTTCCGGTTGCGCAGCGTATCGCTGCGCAGTCCCGGAGCCGCGGCGGTGGTAGCCAACAGCGCTACTTCAAGGCTGCGAGGCCGGCCGCGAGCCGTTCCACGCCGGCGGTGATGGCCTCGGCGCTGGCGGCGTAGGAGAGCCGCAGGTGGTGCTCGCCGTTGCGGCCGAACTCGCTGCCGGGACGGACTGCCACGCCGTGGCTGCGCAGGTGCGCCACCATCCCGGAAGCCGGCAGGTCGGCGTCGTACTTCGGGAAAAGGTAGAACGCGCCCTCCGGTGAGCTGACCGTGAGCCCCGGGATGTTCTTCAGGCCGTTGTACATCAGTTCGCGGCGGAACGCGTAGGAGGCGTGCATCCGCTCAATGTCAGGGCCGCAGGTCTGCAGCGCCGTGAGCGCGGCCAGCTGGACTGCCGTGTTCATGGAGCCGTTGAAGGTGTTGTGGACCCTCGCAGCGGAGGCGATGACATCCGCCGGACCCCAGAGGTAACCCACCCGCCAGCCGGTCATGGCATAGCTCTTGGAGAAGGTCTGGCAGTAGATGGTGCGGCCCGCGAGACCCTCGATTTCCAGGGCGGAGGTGAACGGCTCCGGCGTGTAGACCAGGTCGCTGTAGGCCTCGTCGGAGAGGACCAGGATGTCGGTGCCGGCGACCATGGTGGCCAGGGCTTCGAGCTCCGCGCGGGAATGGACGATTCCGGTGGGGTTGGACGGGTTGCAGAAGACGAACATTTTCGCCCCGTGGAGGGCGCCGGCCAGCGCTTCCAGGTCCCAGTGCAGGTCCTCGGCGAGGGGCACCGGAACGATCGTGCCGCCGGCCATGCTGACCAGGTCCGCGTAGAGGGAGTAGGTGGGATCCGGGATGACCACCTTGTCGCCCGGGTTGACGGCGCCGAGGATCGCGGCGGCCAGCCCGGCCGTGCCGCCCTGGGTGATCAGCACATCGTTGGTGCTGACCGGCGATCCCAGCAGGGCGCCGATCCGCACGGCCAGTTCGTCGCGCAGGACCGGCTCGCCGAGCAGCGGCGAGTAGTGGGTGTAGCCGTCCTGCAGGGCCTTCGCCGCGGCGTCGCGGACCTGCTGCGGGGTGTCAAAGTCCGGTTCGCCCATGGCCAGGGACACCAGGTCTCCGCTGGACTGCGGCTGCTGGACGCGCAGCGACGTCTGGAGCACACGCTGGACGGCGTCGGAAGGACGGAAGCTGAGGATGCTGGGTGCTGCAGGAGTGGTCACGACGGTGTCCTTTCAGACAGGGAGGCAGAGGGTAGTCAGGGGCGGCGGAAGGGTCCCGGCCGCGTTTTGTTTGGGGGCCGCGCTATGTACGGGTTTGCGGGAGGTCGGCTTCGGGGGCGCCGGTCCAGCGGCTGATTTCAATGTCACCGGAGGTGTCGCGCTGCACGGTGGGGGCGATGACCAGTTCCTGGACCACCGTCCGCTGGGGCAGCGTGGCCACCAGGTGGATGGCCCGGGCCACGTCCTCCGGCTGGACCATGGCGTCCCGTTCCTCCTGGCGCGGCGGGCGGGCCCGGTTGTCCAGGATGGGCGTGGCAGTTTCACCCGGGAGGATGGTCACGGCGCGCAGTCCCTCGTTGCGGAACGTGGTGTGCAGGTACGTCATGAAGTTCCGGACCGCCGCCTTCGCAGCCCCGTACGCCGCACCGCCCAGCAGGTTCGGCGTCACGGCGGCCAGCGAGGAGACGGTGATGATGGAGCCGGTGTTGCGGCTGAGCATGTCCGGCAACACCGCCTGGGTAAGCAGGAAGACAGCGTTCAGGTTCACGTCCAGGACCTGGTTCCATTCCTCTTCGGCGATCCAGCGCACATTCAGGACCTTGCTGGCGCTCCCGGCGTTGTTGATGAGGATGTCCACCAGGCCCACGTTTTCGTGGATCCAGTCCACCAGGGCATCCACGTCGGCCTTGCTGGCGATGTCGGCGGTGCGGACGTAGGACTTGCCGCCGTCTGCTGAAATCTCGGCCGACAGTTCATCCAGCACGTCCTGCCGGCGGCCCACGAGCACCATGGTGGCGCCTTCGGCGGCGAGCAGCTTGGCCGTTTCGCGGCCCATGCCGGTGCCGGCGCCGGTGATGATGGCAACCTTGCCATTCAGAAGCTCCATGATGCGTCTCTTTCGTCCGGCACGCTGCGGGAGGCAGCGCGGCAGTGGCAGCCGGGAAACCCGGCTAAAACAAGAACCAAATTAGATATGAGAATAGTTTCTCATTTGAAACTGGGGGCGTCAACCCTTTTAGGCGGCGCGGGTGCCGGGCGGGGTCTCGGAATCCGTCTCGTCCGCGAAGGGAAGCCCGACGGCGGCGAACAGGTTGTGCACCCGCTCCTCCAGCGCGCAGAGCAGCCGCTGCTGTTCCCGCCAGCGTTCGACGGCGGCCTCCTGGCTGACCCAGCGGAAGGTCATCTTCCGGCCGGGGCTGGCCTGGCCCAGGAGCGGCAGCGAGGCCTTCGTCGCCACCGCCACGATGGGGTAGCCCGCCGTCAGGGTGCGTGAGCGGCCCAGGATGATCAGTTCGTCGCCGTGCGGGATCTCGAAAGCGCCGATCGGGACGCCGTGCGACACGATCTCGCCCAGCCCTTCCGGATGGATGACCGGTCCGTCCAGGCGGAGGCCCACGTGGTCGGATTTTCCGCCCACGGTGTAGGTGCTGCCGCTCAGGAGCTCCCGGATGCCGGGGGTCCTGTCCGTTTCGGGCCCGTCCACCACCTCCACAGTCCAGACGTCGGGGCTGAAGTCGGGCACCGGAACCGGCAGCCGAAAGAGCGGCTGGCCCAGGTAGGGCTGGCTGAAGCCCCGGTACCGGCTGGCGAGCCCCACCTGCTGGCCCGCGGCCAGCCGCTGCGGGAACCCCATCCGGGATTCCGGCGCAGCGCTGCCCATGAACCTCGGGGTGTCCAGGTCGCCGCTGAAGGCCAGGTAGTTGCGCATGCCGCCGGTTGCCTTGGAGATGACCACTTTGGTCCGGGCCGGCACGCAGACCGGCTGCCACAACGGCACCGGGACTCCCCCGACAGTTACTTCTGCGGGGGTGCCGGTGATGGAGATGAAGATGTCATGCGACGGGGTGAAGGCGAAGCGTCCGCCCATGATTTCCAGCAGGGCCGCCCCTCGCCGGTTGCCCACCAGGATGTTGGCTGTGGCCGCGGAATGCTGGTCGGCGGCACCCCCGCAGGGGACCCCCATGAACTCGGAGTCCTCGCGTCCCAGATCCTGGAACGTGGACAGCCAGCCGGCCTCGCTGATCGAAAGGGTGACCGCCTGCTCAGGCTTCGCTGCCATGGGTGCCGCCTTCCTGCTGGGGTGCGGGCTGTTGGTCTGCGGCGGGTGCGGGCCGGAGGAACTGGCCTTCCAGCTCCGCCCACTGGCTTTCGGGGATGACCGTGAACCTGACCCGGTCGCCGGGACGGTACGACGTTGCCGGATCCTCCCGGATATCGCAGACGGTCAGGGGCGTGCGGCCGATCACCTTCCAGCCGGTGGGTCCGGGGAACGGCTGGATGATGGCGCTGGTGCCGGCCACCATGACCGAACCCGCGGCAACGTCCGTCCGGGGCTCGGCGCACCTGCTCACCTGGCCCGGGAACCTAACCCCGGCCATCATCGGTGCCATCGCGGCCGCCAGGAGGTTGATGGTGAGCACCGACGAGGCGAGCGCCTCAAGCGTGGCTTCCTGGCTGAGTCCCAGCTCCTCGGCCACCCCGGGAAGGTCCGGCGCGAACTCCTCGCTGACCACCATGGGGATCACAAAGTCTTTCGCCCCCGGGACCGGCCCGGTGGCTTCAAGCCCCAGGCCGGCCACGGCAAGCCTGATTGTCTGGGCGAGCTGGCCGTGGCTGACCGCCAGGCAGTCGAACTCCACCAGCAGCGATTCCGCGCCCGCCACCAGGTTCAGTACCCCGTACGGCCGGACCTCCAGCAGGATGTCCCGCAGCCTCCTGGCGCCGGCCCGCCTGACCTCGGGGTCGTCGTCGGCGATGCCCAGCATGAGGGCTGAATCGCCAAACGGGTTCGCCTCAATGCCGGGTGCCCGGCTGAGGTTCGCTGCTGGCGGTGTTTGCGTGGTCATATGTCCTGCTCGGTGGGGCGGGCGGCGGTCAGGGGCGGACGGGCCAGGAGGCGGAAGCGGCGGTCAGGCCGCGGCCGCCTTGGCTTTCTCGGCGAGGACTTCCTGCAGGCCGGTCGCCTTGACGCCGGCCTTCTCCAAGGCCGCGCGGAGGGCGGTGCCGTTCTCCAGGACCTGCGGGTGGTCGCCGTGGAGGAGGACGACGTCGGCATCGTGGCCGAGGGGGACCACCTTGCCGGTGACGGCGCGGACGGTTCCTTCGGTGACCACCTGGACAACCCGGCGGCCGATCTCTTCGGGATCGTGCAGCAGGGCGCCGTCGGTGTTGCGGGAGACCGGCATGCCGTCCTCGCCGTAGCCGCGGTCCGCCAGGAAGACGTAGCCCACTTCGAGGCCGCGCTTGCGGGATTCGTCGGCCAGCAGGCCGTTCTGGCAGATCACGATGTACGACGGGTCGTACGCCTTGATCGCGTCCGTGATGGCACGGGCGTGCTTGGCGTCGGTCTGGGCGATGCTGCCCATCCGGCCGTGCGGGGCCACGTGGCTGATTTTGCCGCCGTGGATGCGGGCGAAGGCGTCCAGCGCGCCGATCTGGTAGAGGACGTCCGTGCGGATTTCCTCTTCGCTGGCCTCGATCAGGCGGCGGCCGAAGCCCACCAGGTCGGGGTAGCCGGGGTGGGCGCCGAGCTCGATGCCGCGCTCCACGCAGGACTTCACGGTGGCGTCCATAACACGCGGGTCCCCGGCGTGGAAGCCGCAGGCGATGTTCGACGCCGTGACCAGGCCCAGGAGGGCCTCGTCGTCGCCGATGCTGTAATTTCCGTAGCTTTCGCCGAGGTCTGCAACGACGGCGACTGATTTGATGCTCAAGGTGACTCCCGAGGTTCTTGTTGTGGTGCTGGATGGTCCAACGACGGCGGCCTGCCGGCAAGGGCGGGAGGCCGCCGTCGTCCGCTTTTGCTCAGTGCGTCTGGAGCGGCTGCCCCTTGGTTTCCTTCAGGAAGTACACGGACGTGAGGGTGATGATTGCCGTGCCGATCGCGGCGTAGGCCGGGACCATGCTGTTGCCGGTGGACTTGATGATCTCGGTCATCACCAGCGGGGCGCTGCCGCCGAAGATGATGGTGCTGATGCTGAAGCCGATGCTGTACGCGCTGTAGCGGACCGTGGTCGGGAACATTTCGGTCAGGACGGTGTGCACGACGGCGGCGTGGCCGGAGAAGGCGATGGCCATCACCACGGTGGCGATGCAGGCCAGCAGCATGTTGCCGGTGGTGATCATCGCGAACATCGGGTAGGACACCAGGGCCATCAGGACGGCGGAGGCGGCCAGGACGGGCTTGCGGCCGATCCGGTCGGAGAGGCGGGCCATGAGCGGGATGCTGATGATGATGGCCACCAGGCTGACGGCGGTCACCATCAGGGCCTGCACCATGCTGAAGTTGTTGCCCGTGCCCAGCTGGGTCTTGAGGTACGTGGGCATGTAGGCGAACAGGAGGTAGTAGCCGGGGCCGTTGAGGGCGGGCAGGAAGATGGTCAGCGCGATGGCCTTCAGGTGGCGCTTGGAGGTGAAGACGGCCTTCAGCGGGTTGCGTTCCACTTCGTTGCGTTCACGCAGTGCGGCGAAGTGCGGAGTGTCTTCCATCTTGGAGCGGATGTAGTAGCCCACGTAGCCCAGCGGAAGGGCGAACAGGAACGGGATGCGCCAGGCCCAGGATTCCATGTTGGCATCGCCCAGGGTGGTGATGAGGGTGGCGGAGAGCCCACTGCCGAACAGCAGCGCGCAGAACGATCCGACGGCAATGAAGCTCATGGAGAAGTTGCGGTGCTTGTTGTGCGCGTACTCGCCAACGAACGCCATGGCGCCCGCCACCTCGCCGCCGGCGGAGAAGCCCTGCAGGATGCGGAACAGGATGAGGAGGGCCGGAGCCGCCCAGCCGATCACGGACGAGGAGGGGATCAGGCCGATACACGCCGTGGCGCCGGAGATCAGGAGCAGCAGGACGGCCAGGAGGTTCTTGCGGCCCAGCTTGTCGCCCAGGAAGCCGCAGATCACGCTGCCAAAGGGCCGGGCGAGGAAGCTGACCAGGAAGCCGACGTTGGTCAGCAGGAGCGATCCGAGGTCCTTGGACCCCATGATGTTGATGGCCAGGTACGTGGTCAGCAGGCCGTAAATGCCGTAGTCGTACCACTCCACGAAGGAGCCCATGGTGCCGGCGATGGTCGCCTTGCGCACCATCTTGCCGTCAGCGGTGACAACCTTGATTTGTGCGGTATTCAGTTCCACTGAGTCCGTCGATGCAGTAGTCATTAGGTCTCTCTTAGTCTAGGGCTGGTCCTTGGCGCGGTGAAGCGCCGGTCAGCTGTATTCGCGGGTGATTTCGGCCGTCATTTCGGCCTCGTGGGCGGCAACAGCGATGACGCGTTCCAGGATTTCGGCCGCACGGGCCTGCGGGATGATGACGACGCCGTCATCGTCTGCGGCGACGATGTCACCGGCGGCGCACACGATGCCGCCGATGGCCACCGGTTCGCCGATAACGCCGGGGCCGTTCTTGAACGGGCCGGCGGGGGTGACGCCGCGGGCGAAGACCGGGAACTTGATTTCGCTGATCGTGTGGCGGTCACGGATGTAGCCGTCGATCACGGCGCCTGTGGCGCCGGCAGCCTCGAAGCGCTGGGACAGCTGCTCGCCGATCAGGGCACGGTGCTCGTGGCCGAAGCCGTTGATAACCACCACGTCGCCGGGCTGGATGTAGCCGAGGGCCTCGATCACCGCCGCATTGTCGCCTGCCGCGCCCAGGACCGGCAGTGCCGAGCCGACGCAGTGGGCGCCTTCCCAGACCGCGCTGATGCCGCCGTCGACAATTCCCAAACGCTCCATGGCGTCCCCGATGTTGGCCACGGGGAAGGCGGCGAAGGCTTCCACGAGTTCCTTGGGAAGCCGGGTCCAGGTGGCCTTGCGGACCGTGAGCTCGAGTGTTGTTGCCATTGTTGTCACCTTTGGTTGGTTCGGTGGGTTGCGCCCTCCCCGTCGACTGGGGCCAGTCAGATGAGGCGGCTGTCACATATGAGAAAAGTTTCGCGTTTCTTGGGTCATTCGTCAAGGGGGTCCGGCGGATTGGCCCAAATAAGTCGGGTGATTGTTGCCAGCAGGTAAATTGCGGCGGCCCCCAGGTAACGGCTGTGTGTCAGCTCACAAAAAACCGTTGACTTGGCAGACTGAATAAGAGAAACTCTTCTCATTCGCGAACTTTCTCGCAGATCCCGTTGTATCGAGGAGACACCATGCACGGAAGAATTACCGCCCTGGCCGCAGCCGCGGCGGCAGCAGCGTTGCTGCTGACCGGCTGCACCACCGGCAGCGGCACCACCAGCACCGGGACCGGCGGAAGCGCGGGACCCTCCACGGACACCATCCGGACCGCGCTGAACTCGGATCCCACCACGTTCAACGCCGCCAAGGCCAACGCCAAGGACGACTACGAAGTAGCCCGCTTCCTCTTCGACACCGTGGTGCGCCGCGACGCGGACGGCAAGTTCATAGGCGGCCTGGCCACCGAGTGGACCTCCACGGCCACGGACGCGTCACTGACCATCCGCAAGGACGCCACCTGCGCCGACGGCACGGTCATCACCCCCACCATCGTGGCCAAGTCCCTGACCTACTTCGCTGATCCCGCCACCAAGAACAACTTCGCCAGGCTCGTCTTCGGACCGGGTCAGCCCACCATCACGGCCGACGATGCCGCGGGCACCGTGGCGGTCAAGCTGGCCCAGCCCTGGTCCGAACTCATCGGCGGACTCACCCTGGCCCAGACCGGCATCATCTGCCCCGCCGGCCTGGCGGACCTCGAGGGCCTCGCCAAGGGATCCGTGCAGGCAGCGTTCTCCGGGCCCTACACCCTGACGAAGGCAAGCCACGGCGTCAGCTACGACATGACCCTGCGCGAGGACTACAAGGCCTGGCCGAAGTGGTCCAAGTCGCTGGAGGGAACGCCGGCCAAGACGGTGCGCTTCTTCCCGGGCGTCAACAAGACCACCGTGGCCAACCAGCTCCTCACCGGCGAAATGGACGTCTCGGACATCGCCCCGGCAGACACCGCCCGCTTTGAAGGCAACAAGGACTACACCGTCACCACGGTGCCTTTCGCCGGAATCTTCCTGCTCTTCAACCAGCGCGAAGGCAGCCCCTTCACGGACCCCGCGCTGCGCAAGGCCGTGGCCCAGCTGATGAACCAGCAGGCCTTCAACGCCGCCGCCTACGCCAACAAGGGAATCCCCTACACCTCCATCGTCGCCCCCACGGTGGCCTGCTCGCTGAAGGACAACTCGCACTTCACGAAGGAAGACGCAGACGCCGCCAAGGCAGTGCTCGCCGGCAAGACCTTCAAGATGGTGGGCACCACCAGCATCGGCCCGAACGGTGCAGGCAGCACCTACGTCCAGGAAGCCCTCCGGGCAGCCGGGGCCACCGTCAACCTGAGCCTCGTGGACAACGGCACCTGGGCCACCATGACCCAGACCAAGCCGGAGACCTGGGACCTGACCATCCAGGGCGACGCGAACTTCGTCGGCACCGTGGCTGCATCCCTGACCCGCATCGCCGGCGTCCCCACCGAGAAGGGCGGCCGCAACATCGGCGGCGGCGAGAACGCGGACATCCTGGCCGAGATCGCCACGGCGCAGTCCGCCACGGACCAGGCCAAGCGGTGCGAGGCCTACGAACGGGCGCAGATCAGCATCCTCGAAGACAACGACATCGTCCCCTTCGTCGGCGAACCCCAGATCGTTGCCCAGCGCGCAGGATTCTCCATCCAGGCGCCGTCCGGCATCGTCGACTACGCCACCATGCGCATCACTAAGTAAGGCCAAGGACCATGACTGAACCGACCATGCTGAACAGGGAAAGTGCCCTGTTCAGCAACCCCCCGGGGGCTCCGAAGAGCCCCCGGGGCGGGCTCCGCAACCTCTCCCCCTGGGCCAGCTACGGCCTGCGCCGCGCCGGCGGAGTGCTGCTGTCCGTAATCCTCCTTGTGGTGGTTACCTTCTTCATGGTCCCGCTCATCCCCGGCGACCCGGCAGTGGCAGTCGCCGGTGCCGACGCCACCACCGAGCAGATCGAGGCCATCCGGGAAAGCCTGGGGCTGAACCAGCCCCTGCACCTGCAGTTCATCCAGTACGTGGGGAACCTGTTCACGGGCAACCTCGGCGAATCCTTCGCGTACAGCACGTCGGTATCCTCGATCATCGCCACGAAGCTGCCCTTCACGGCAGAACTCGCCCTGCTGGGCATCATCGTGACCCTGCTCCTTTCGATTCCGGCCGGGATGGTGGTGGGCATCCTCACCCGCGGCGGACGCCGTAAGTGGCTCGATGTGTCCTTCGGCATGCTCACCGGGTTCTTCCAGGCTGTGCCGCAGTACGTCATTGCCACGATGCTGGTGGTAGTTTTCGCCATCGTCCTCAAGGTCCTCCCGGCCGCCGGCGCGGCAACCCTCACGTCCCTGATCCTTCCCGTCGTCGGCCTCTCGATTGCGCCCATCTGCTCAATCGCCCGGGTGGTCCGGCGGGAAACCTCGACGGTCCTCGAGCAGGACTACCTGCGGACCGCCCGCGGCTGGCGCCTGCCGCCACTGCGGCTCTACGCCCGCCATGCCCTGCCCAACCTGATGACCACCACCCTGACCCTCGCCGGGCTGATCCTCGCCGGCATGCTCGGCGGCGCGATCATCATCGAAAACGTCTTCAACTGGCCCGGACTCGGCAAGGAGATCGTCACGGCCATCATCAACAAGGACTACCCCGTCATCCAGGGCATCATCCTGGTCCTGGGCTTCCTCGCCATCATCCTCAACCTGCTGGTGGACGTCATCCTCGGAATCATCGATCCGCGCACCCTCGGAGGAGGAAAGTCCGATGGCTGAAAAGACCCGCACCAAGCGCCATTTCCGCTGGACCACCGGCCTGATCATCGGCATCGCCCTGATGACCGTCATGATCCTCATCGGCCTGCTCGCACCCCTGTTCCTCACCGAAGCCGCCGAAAAGCTCACCGCCAACGCTTCCCAAGGGCCCAGCTCCGCGCACTGGCTGGGAACTGACGACTTCGGCCGCGACGTACTCGCCCGGTCCCTCGTGGCCACCCGGCTCACCCTGGTGATGACGGCAGCCACAACGGTGATCTCGGTGGTGGGCGGTGTCCTGATCGGCACGTTCATCTGGCTGGCCCCGGCAAAGATCCGCAACGCCGTCCTCCGCGTCATCGATGCCGCCGTCGCGTATCCAAGCCTCATTTTCGCGCTGCTCATTGCCGCAATCCTCGGCCAGGGAGCCTGGTCTGCCGTCCTGGCAATCGCCATCGCCAGCATTCCGGCGTTCGCCCGCCTGACGGCCAACATGGCTGCCTCGATCTCACAGCGCAATTACGTGTCAACGGCACGCCTGCTGGGCGTCCCGGGCCCACGCATCATCACGCGGCACCTGCTGCCGAACATGGCAGAACCGCTGCTTGTGCTGACCGCCACGGTATTTGCCACCACCCTCATCGAGCTGTCCAGCCTGTCGTTCATCGGACTCGGCGTCCAGAACCCGGAGTACGACTTCGGGCGCCTGCTCAACGAGGCCCTCGTGAACATCTACTCCCAACCGCTGCAGGCTGTGATGCCCTCGATCATGATCACCATCGCGGGGTTGAGCGCCATGCTCATCGGCGACGGCCTTGCCGCCGCCACGGACCCCCGCGGCGGACGGAAGTTCGGCAGCGTCAAGGCTGCCTCTGAGCTCCCGGCCTCCATGCGGGCCGACCGGGAAGCGCTGGTGGAGGTGGACAACCTCACCGTCCTCACCCCCAACGGCGTGCCCCTGGTCAAGGGTGTGTCCCTGAGTATCCACGCGGGCGAAGTGGTGGGGCTCGTGGGTGAATCCGGTTCCGGAAAGTCCCTCACGGCCATGTCCATCGCAGGCCTGCTTCCGGAGGAACTGACCGTCAGGGCACACTCGATGCGCCTCGGCGAACTGGACCTGCTCAAGAGGAACGATCCGCGCACGCTGGCCACGTCCATCGGGCTGGTCTACCAGGATCCGGGAACCAGCTTCAACCCGGCCCTGCGGATCGGGTCCCAGCTGACGGAGGTCAGCCGGATCCATCTGAAGCAGTCCGGGAAGACCGCTTTCAACAGGATGGTCAAAGCGCTGGCGGACATCCGGATCACGCAGCCGGAACTGCGGATGAAGCAGCACCCGCACGAGCTCTCCGGCGGCATGCTCCAGCGGGCCATGATTGCCTCCACCCTGGTGACGGACCCACGGCTGATCATCGCCGACGAGCCCACCACGGCGCTGGACGTCACGGTCCAGGCGGATGTCCTGCGCCAGTTCCGCACCATCAACCGTGAAATGGGCACCGCCATGCTGTTCATCTCCCACGACATCGGTGTGGTGCAGGCCCTGTGCGACAAGGTGATCGTGATGAACGGCGGGAAAATCCTCGAACGGCTCACCGGCGCCCAGCTGGCTGCCGGCGACGTCAAGCACCCTTACACGAAGGCGCTGCTGGCAGCGACACCGAGCATCGCCGAACGCAAGACGGAACTCGTCGCCGTCCGGGCAGAGGACTTCACTTTCGACGAAATCTCCGATGACGCGCCCGGACCGGTTCAGCCGGAAACAGAGAGGCTCCAGCCATGACAAGCACCGCAACGTCCGCCGCCCCGGTACTGGAAGTCCGCGACCTGGAAGTCACGTTCGGGTCCGGGCACGCAGCGGCCAAGGTCCTCAAGGGCGTCTCAGCCACCATCGAACGCGGCAAGACCCTGGGCATCGTCGGCGAATCCGGCTCGGGCAAGTCAACCCTGGCCAAGGCCATCGTTGGCCTGAACCCGGTCAGCGCCGGCAGCATCTGGGTCAACGGCGCGGACGTGTCCCGCATGACGTCGGGCCAGCGCCGTGCCATGCGCCGGGAAGTCCAGATGATCCCGCAGGACCCGTACTCGTCGCTGAACCCGCGCCGCACCATCGGGCAGACACTGGCCGAGGCGATCGATCCCGTGAAGTCCAATCCGCGCGCGCACCGCGAGAAGATCTCGTACTGGCTCTCCACCATCCGTCTGGACGCCGACGTGGCCGAGCGGTACCCGCACGAGTTCTCGGGCGGGCAGCGGCAGCGCATCGCCATCGCGCGGGCACTGGCAGTGGGGCCCAAACTGATCATCGCCGACGAGATCACCTCCGCACTGGACCTGTCCGTGCAGGCGGAAATCCTGAACCTCATCAGCCGGCTGCGCACCGAACTGGACCTGACCATGGCCTTCATATCCCACGACCTGGACGTGGTGCACCATGTCAGCGACGAGATCATGGTGCTCTTCCACGGCGAGGTGGTGGAAATCGGCGACGTGGACTCCGTCTACGGCCACCCCAAGCATCCGTATACCCGCAAGCTGATCGACTCCGTGCCGGGCGGCCCGGGCTTCGACATCGGGGAACGCCGGGCCGCCGTCGTCTAAGCGCCCCGTGGTTGAGCCTGCAAACATCCCGGTGGTTGAGCCTGCAAACATCCCGGTGGTTGAGCCTGCAAACATCCCGGTGGTTGAGCTTGTCGAAACCAGGGTTTCGACAAGCTCAACCACCGGCGGCCCCGCCTAGTCTCCCGCCGGCGTCGTGCTTTCCACAGCCAAACCTTCCAGCGCCGCGGCAGCCTGGTCCGCCAGCTCGGCGGGTGACTGCCGGACGTCCAGCAGCACCTGGCGCTCATCCGCACCGAGCGGTTCCAGGGCCTCCAGCTGGGAGGCCAGCAGGGTTGCCGGCATAAACTCGTGGTTCCGGGCCGCCATCCGGGCGGCGAGGGTGTCCGCCGAACCTTGGAGATGGAGGAACACCACCTCCGGGGCATGCTCCCTGAGGAGGTCGCGGTAGCGGCGCTTCAGGGCGGAGCAGGCGACGATGACGCCGTGTCCGTCCTGCTGGTGCGACTGCAGCGTGCGTCCGATTTCATGCAGCCAGGGGCGGCGGTCGTCGTCGTCCAGCGGAATCCCGGTCCGCATCTTCTCCTTGTTCGCGGCGGGATGCAGGTCATCGCCGTCGATAAACGGGACCCCCAGCCGGTGTCCCAGCAGCTCTCCCACGGTCGATTTTCCAGAACCTGACACGCCCATGATGACCATGGGCGGAAACCTGTTGCTATTCACTTGAATTGCCTCCACGAAGCTCTTGCCTGACGCCTTCTGAAGTGCGATGATTGTCACACATGAGAAAAGTTTCTCAGATTGATGTTGGGTCGTCAACGGTTTTTCCGAAGAGGCCGGACTCCCGACATACAACTGAGGGCCATTACTACCGAACAGGGTTACCGATGCAGACAGTCCGGACAGTCACCTTCCCCGACCGGGACCTCCTCGCCAGGGTGCAGCCGCTCCCCGACGGCATTGAAGCCTCGGTCTGGGATCTCCGCTCCGAGCCGGAGGGCATCGCACTGGACGCCATCGACGCCGTCATCCTGCCGTACATTGATGCGTCTGCCGTCCTCGGCTCCCTGTCGAAGGCCCCGAACCTGAAGTTCGTCCAGACGCAGTCCACGGGCTTCGACGGCGTCCCGGAGGCGGCAGGGCCCTCGGCCGCGGTGGCGAGCGCCTCGGGCGTCCACGCGGCGGCCACCGCCGAACTGGCCATCGGCCTGATCATCGCCAAACTCCGCGGCATCGACCAGGCCGTCCGCGACCAGCAGACCGGCAACTGGCAGCCGCAGCGCCGTTCCTCGCTGGCGGACCGGCGGGTCCTGCTGGTGGGCGTCGGCGGCATCGGGCATGAAATTGCGAAGCGCCTCGAGCCCTTCGAAGTGGAGATCACCCGGGTTGGCAGCAGCGCACGCGAGGACAGCGCCGGACGGATCCACGCCTCCTCCGAGCTGGCCGCCCTGGCCGAGACCCACGACATCCTGGTTGCGGTTACTCCGCTGAACGAACACACGCACCGGCTGGTGGACGCCACCGTCCTTGCTGCCCTGCCGGACGGTGCCTTGGTGGTCAACGTCGGCCGCGGGCCGGTGGTGGACACGGCAGCCCTGACCACTGAGGTCCTGTCCGGCCGGCTCCACTGCGCGCTCGACGTCGTCGATCCAGAACCGCTCCCGGCGGACCATCCGCTGTGGTCATCCCCGAACGCACTGATCACTCCGCACATCGGCGGCAACGCCTCCGCCTTCGAGCCGCGGATCGTCAAGCTCCTTGCCAGCCAGCTCAAGGCGCTGGCCAGCGGAGAGCGGCCAGCGAACCTGGTCCAGTCCGGACCTTTCTGACACGGACGCATTTCGCCGTCCGCGCCTCTTGCACCATCCCCGTTGAATCCCCTCAAGAGAAAACGCGCCAGTCATGAAAAGCAGAGCCCTCGTCCACAGCAACTATGAATCCCGCCTCCTCGGCGCCCGGGCCCAGGGCAGCCAGCTGCCTTCCGGCGTAGCGGCCGCGCGGATGCCCGGCCACACGCCTGGCCGGCTGCCCACGGAACAGGCCCCCACGCAGTCCCTGTCGGCCGGCTACCAGCCCCAGAAAGTTCGATTGTCGAAGGGCTAACCCTGCCTATCGACCCGCAGCACTTTTCTTCGGGTCCAGGAGCACCTCGGCCTGGCTCCTGATGCCCTGCAGCAGGTCTTCGACCGTGCTGCCGATGTTGACGGTGGCTGCCATGCTGACAAACATAATGGCGGAGATGATGTGCGCCTGAGCCGTGGCCTCGGCTTCAGTGACGTTCTTATCGCGCTGCAGGATCGCGACAATGGCTTCTTCCGTTTCCGCCGACAGGGCAAGCGCGTCCCGGTGGTGGGGCTCTTCGGGATCCCCGAAGAGCATTTCCCGCAGGTAGGTCCGCCCGTTATCAATCTGGGTGCGGTTGCATTCCACGACGGGCCGCACAATGGCCATCACGGCATCCAGCACATCCGGTGTCGTCCCGGCTGCCGCCCGGCCCCGTTCAAGCGCGTCGACGTAACTGGAGTTCTGAACGAGAAGGAGCAGTTCGCCCTTGGTCTTGGCGTAAAGGAACAGGGTGCCGGTGCCGATATCGGCTTTATCGGCGATCTGCTGCGTGGTGACTTCATCGACGCCGTGCACTGAGAAGAGTTCCCTGGCGGCCGCGGTGATGCGGTCAAGCTTCTCCTGCTTATTGCGTTCGCGCCGGCCGACGGACTTGGATGCGAGCGACATGGCCACCTTTCCGGGAATAAACTCTGATTACACTCAGTTATGAACACAGTCACTAATGCTGCTGCTCAGATACTGCTCCCATCTTCGCATGGCCTCTGAACACGGCTTCATTACAACAAAGGAAGCACACCATGCCCTCACTCAAAGGATCAATCGTCCTCGTCACCGGTGCGAACGGCGGCATCGGGACGGAGTTCGTTCGCGACGCCCTTGCCCGCGGCGCAAGCAAGGTTTACGCAACTGCCCGGACTCCGCGCACCTGGGACGACGAGCGCATCGTCCCGCTCACCCTCGACGTCACCGACCCCGCCTCCATCGAGGCAGCGGTCGAGGCTGCCGGAGACGTCACCGTGTTGATCAACAACGCCGGAGCCTCCGTGGCCAGCCCCGGGATCCTCACCCACACGGATGAGGAAATCCGGACCAACGTGGAGACCAACTTCCTCGGCCCGCTGTTCCTCGCCCGCGCCTTCGCACCGATCCTGTCGGCGCGGGATGAATCGGTGATCATCGACATCCACTCCGCCATGAGCTGGTACGCCGTCGGCGGCATCTACAGCGCCACCAAGGCCGCCCTCTGGTCAGCCACCAACTCGCTGCGCCTGGAACTCGCCCCCGCAGGCGTCCACGTTGTGGGCGTGCACGTCGGCTGGGTTGACACTGCGATGGCTGCGCACACCACCGAGCCCAAGACGGACCCGGCCGATCTGGTGAGTACCGTACTGGATGCCGTGGAAGCCGGCGAGTACGAGGTTCTCGCCGACGATACGTCCGTACAGCTCAAGGCCGGACTCAGCGCCCCCATCGAGGCCGTATACCCGCAGCTGACTGCCAGGAACGGCTAAAACCTGTGGCGCCGCGGTCATGACGCAACCGCATGACTGCGGCGCTGCCAATCCCCGATTGAACGAACGGGCGTATGCCCCCGGCATTTCGCAGATCCCGCCTACTCCTCGTAGTGCGGAAGGATGCGTCCGTCCTTGACGTACGTCAGGGCCGAGGACACGTCGTAGCCGTGGACTGCGGATGCGAAGGACGCCAAGTGGCTGGACAATCCCTGGACCTCGGGGCTCTCGAAGAATGCCGCGTGTGCCGGCCGGTCCGGGAAGCCGAGGATCAGCGAGGCGTGGAAGTGCTGTTCTGGTGGGTTGTCATGGGCGACGTTCGGGGTGTCCCAGAGCTTTTCGCTCCAGGGCATGAAGACCTGGGTTCGGAGTTCTGTCATCGCGCCCGTGTTGGCAAGCGCGGGTACGAGCTCGTCGGCAAGGAACTTCCGGAACGCCCGGGTGCCGACACCCTCCCGTTTGCTGAGGTAGATCAGGGCCCGGGCCCCGGTCCTCTCACCGGGTCCCGCGACGTCGTACCAGCGCGTCGAGTAAGGCGGCCCGGCGTAAAGCAGGGTGCGGCGGAACACGTTGATCTCGTCCTGGTACGCGAGGCGGGTCTGCTTCCGTCCCCGCAACGGGGAGAGCACGGAGGCGAAAGTTACCTCGGCCACCCCATCGATCCGCCGGTCAGCGGGAATGGCGGTCTCGACGCCGGCGGTGGCGGGCCACAGCCCCGGATTGGTTTCGGCGAGGTGAATCTGGCGGTACTCGTTGAACCCCGGTGTCGCGGAGATGATCCCCGAGTGCGGGCCCTTCCAGTAGTCCATCCCCTGCTGCCGGGGCTGGTCGGTGCGGATCCACAGCAGGATTGATGACGCGAACGGCTTCCTGGTGTACGGAATCGTGCTGGGCATTGAATCGTCCGTTCAGTGAATTTCGCGTGCCGGTCAGCGGGCCAGGAACTCTGCCGCGACCGGGGCGAACTTGTCGTGGAACTGAAAGATACCTCCGTGGCCGGAGCCGGGGTAGATGATCAGTTCAGAGCCGCTGATGCGGCGGTGCAGATCCTCGGACAGGACCGAGGGCACCATCCGGTCGTTGTCCCCGTTGGCGATGAGGGTGGGCTGGGTGATCGTCGACAGGTCTGCCGGCGTCCCGCGCCCCCACTTCTTGATGGCTTTGAGCTGGGCCTGGAATGCCTTGACCTTGATCGGGGCATCGCGGTCGGCGGTGCGCTCCTCGAGGCGCTTCACGAATGCTTTCGCGGCGCGCTTGCCCGCGGTGTCGCGGTTGAAGAACAGGAACTCCTTCGGGTCGGAACGGGTCAGCGTCGCGCGGAGTATGTCGTAGTAGGTGGTCCCGACCACCTTGTCCATGTCTTTGCCGCCCTTGGGGCCGGTGCCGGTGAGGACGAGCTTGCGGACGAGGCCGGGGTGCTTGAGGACCAGGGCTTGGGCAACCATGCCGCCGAGGGAGAAGGAGAAGATATCAATCTTGTCGAATCCGTGCGCTTTGATGAAGGCGTAGGCGTCATCCGCCATCGCCTCGATGCTGTCGGGCACCTGGCCGGTGGATGCACCGACACCCTGGTTGTCGAAGGTGATGACGTAATGGTTCTTCGCGATGGGGTCGATGATCCGCGGATCCCAGTTATCCAGGGTCGCAGCGAGGTGGACGAAGAAGATGACGGGGATCCCACCCTTGGGGCCGAGCTCGCGGTAGGCGTAGCTGACGCCCCCCGGCGCTGACGGCGCGGGCTGGGGCTTTGGCGTAGGACGTGATGTCGGGTTGGCTTGAGGAGTCTCGGGTGTTCATGAGGGTTCTCCTGTGAAGTGGCTGATGACGGCCTTGCCGCGGATACCGCCCTTTTCCAGGCTCTGGAGGGCCTCGACGGTCTGGCCGAAGGGGAAGACGCGTCCGACGATGGGGCGCAGCGCTCCGTTGTCGATGAGGGCGGTGATCCGGCGCAACTGGTCGCCGCTGGCACGCATGAACAGGAACTCATAGCTGACGCCGAGCTTCCGGGCCTGGCGGCGGATGCCTGCGCTCAGGCCGGTGACGGCCAGTCGCACTACTGGATTCAGGCCGGCTTCGCGGGCAAATGCCGGGTCCGGAGGCCCGGCTATCCCGATGGCCTTGCCGCCGGGCCTGAGGACACGCAGTGACTTCTTGAGGTTCTCGCCGCCAAGGCTGTCCAGCACCAGGTCGTAACCGCTCAGGAACTGTTCGAAGTCCTGGCTGCGGTAGTCGATGACGGTGTCGGCGCCAAGCTCCCGCACGAAGTCCAGATTGGAGGCACTTGCCGTGGTCGCGACGGTCGCACCGAGGTGCTTGGCGAGCTGGATGGCGATCGAGCCGACTCCCCCGGCCCCGGCATGGATGAGGACCTTCTGTCCCGGCTGCAGATTGCCGCGCTCAACGAGCGCCTGCCATGCCGTCAATGCGACCAGGGGCAGCGAGCCCGCCTCCTCCATGCTGATCGATGCCGGCTTGGGAGCCAGATCGGCCTCGGCGACGGCGATTCGCTCGGCGAACGTGCCAATGCGGTCCTGGTTGGGACGCCCATAGACCTCATCGCCAGACTTGAACGCACTCACCTTCGATCCGACACGGATGACCGTTCCAGCGACATCGTTGCCGGGGATCAAGGGAAGTTCGTACGGCAGGATCTGCTTAAACTCTCCCGCCCGGATCTTCTCATCAAGCACGTTGAGACCGGCGGCCTGCACCTGCACGAGCACATCATGCTCCCCCACCGCGGGCTCGGGGACATCCGATGCCTGCAGCGGGCCTTTGTACTCCGTGACAACGAACGCTTTCATGGTTCCGACTCCCTCTTGGTGATGTTGCTCAATTCCTGACTCCACTCAATTATGAGTCGAGTCAGGAATTTTGTCAAGGAATGCGTGATGAGAGCTGTTCGGCGATGGAGTCAGCCGGTCCGGGTGACGCGGTAGAGCACCACCTGGTCGGGGTGGATCCTCGGGGATGCGACACCCACCTTTGTCAGGACGCTGCCGAGGAAGTTGGTTCCGGGAAAGACCAGATCATCCTGCGTGGCTTGCCGCAGCGAGGCGGGTTCAATCGCCTGGCCGGCGGCTGTCGGCCGGCCCCACCACTTGGGCGGCAGAAGCCCGGAGGGTGTGGTGCCGGGGAATACTGGCTCCACCACATAGGTTGTTTCCGGGTCGAGTCCGCGAAGCTTCAGACGTCCCGCAGGATCCGGGTAAAGGCTGTCGAGAGCCGCGGCCGCGAAGATCGCCCGCGAACGGTCGGTGGAGACGACACCGTGAACCAGAACGTTCGGATCGGGGCCATCCATTCGGACGACGTCGCCGCCGAGCAGGAGGCCGCGTTCCTGCTTGTAGAAGTCGATCCACCGCCGCAGGGCTGATATCTCTTCCGGTGAAGCCTTGGCAAGATCCCACTCGACGCCGAGGTGCCCGAAGATGGCGGTTCCTGCCCGGAATGCCAGGTCGTGCTGGCGGCCGGTGGTGTGGGAGCGTCCTGATGCGATGTGGGAGCCCATGTACTCCGGCGGCAGCAGCTGCGTGGTCCAGCGCAGCATCGCCTGCCGGTCGTGGGGGTCGATGTTGTCGGACACCCAGACCCTGTCCGTGTGTTCCAGGACGCCCAGGTCCACCCGGGCACCGCCTGATGAGCACGATTCGATCTCCAGCCCCGGGTGCTGTGACCGGATTTCCTCAAGCAGGGCGTAAAACGCCAGGGTCTGCGCATGAACGCCCGGGCGTCCGCCGTCGAGCTGGTTGCCGGCCTCGATAAGGTCGCGGTTGTGGTCCCACTTGATGTAGTCGATCCGGTACTCCGCCAGAAGGGCCAGGATCTGCTTTTTGACGTGTTCGTAGGCTTCGGGGATGCCGAGGTTGAGGACCTGCTGGTTGCGCGACTCCACCGACCAGTCGGCGCGGGCGGCCATGATCCATTCCGGGTGCGCGCGGGCGACGTCGCTGTCGGGGTTGACCATCTCGGGTTCGAACCACAGGCCGAACTGCATTCCGAGCTCGTGGACGCGGTCAACGAGAGGGTGGAGCCCGGCGGGCCAGACGTCAGGGGACACCACCCAGTCGCCCAGCCCGGAAGCGTCGTCGCGCCGTGAACCGAACCACCCGTCGTCGAGCACGTACCGTTCGATACCGAGGGCGGCGGCCCGCTCGGCCAGGTCGATGAGCTTGGTCTCTTCGTGCCCGAAATAGACGGCCTCCCAGACGTTGAGGGTTACGGGCCGCTCGGCGGAGACCTGTGGCGTGCGGCTGCGCACATGGGCGTGGAAGCGGCGTGCGACGTCGTCGAGGCCGGCCCCGTAGGAGGCGTAGATCCAGGGGCTCGTGTAGCTGTCGTCGCGGGCCAGCCGCACTTCGCCGGGCAGCAGCAATTCCCCGCCGCCCAGCAACTGCTCGCCGGAGAAGACCCGTTCGGCGAAGTGCTGGTGGTTACCGCTCCAGGCCGTGTGGACGGCCCAGACCTCGCCGTGGCCAAACCCGAATCCGGGTGTTCCTGCGTGCAGGATGTAGGCGCTGTCGGCCGCGGTCCGGCCCTTGCGGTTCTCGCGCAGATGGGTGCCGGTGCGCAGTGTTCCCCGCTGCGGTATCCGTTCGTAATTGTGGTTGCCAGCGAAGTCCAGCAGCTCCGTGGCCTCCGCGGGAATCGGGTAGGACAAAAAGAGATCCTCGAGGGTGTAAGTCTCATCGCACAGGTTGGTCAGTTCCGCCCGGCTGCGCAGCAGGCCGCCCGGGAGCAGTTCCACTGTCAGGTCAAGGCGCAGCCGGCCGGCGTCGTCGAGGGCACTTATCTTCAGAAGCCCGGCACCGGAGGAGGTGAATCCTTTGATGGCGGTGCCGTCGAGCGTCAGGGAGCGGGTGCTGAAGTTGGGCGACCATCCCGTGCCGGCGAAGGAGCCCCGCAGCCCGGGCCGGCCTGTCCAGCCGCTGTGTTGCCCGGGCAGCAGGCCGGGCCGGGGAGGCAGGTCAACAGTGTTGGATCCGGTGACGGGGACGTTGGCGGCAATCAGCGCCTCGGCCTGGTCTGCGGTCAAAACCGGAAGCTCGGGCCCCCAGTGGACGATGGCGGGCAGCTGGCCTTCCGTAGCGTCGATCAGCACAGTGACGCCGGCGGCGGTCAGTTGCAGGATCGCGTCCTGGCTATTGTTGGGCATTGAACTCCTCGTGCGTTGGTGCGGTCACGCCCGTGGTGGGCTAGCGTGCTTTGGCGGTGCTCGTTGGCGGTGCCACCAGGGTCAGGCCGCCACGTTCAGGGTCCCAGCGGACAGGAATTGGGTCCGATACGACGCCTTCGAAGAAACCATCACTGTTGGCGTCATGGCAGGCCATCATCACCCATTGGCCGGCCCGGTTGCGGATAAGGCGCCCGCTGTAGAGCTGCGCCGTGGTGACATTGGCCGCTGATTCGACGTTGTAGGGTCCGCTGGCTTGGTCCGTTTCCAGGCTCCAGATCCCGCCGCCGCCGAATCCCTTTGGACGGGTGGCAGCGAGCGTGTCCACACCACAGGAGAACAGGAGGACGGTGCGGTCGTCCATAACAGCGGTTTGGAGGACTTCAAGGTGGCCGAAGCCGGCGTCGGGCTGGCTTAGTGGCGGCCTGACCTCCCAGGTTTCCAGGTCGCGGGACGTGGCGTGTCCGATGACGCCGCGGTTATCGACGTCACCCTCCTTTGACCTGGCGGTGATCAGCATGTGCCACCCGTCGCCGGCCGGGTCGGCCAAGACCCAGGGGTCCCGCCAGGCTTCTTCCGGCCAGGTGGAATCGCCGTATTTTTCGTACCAGCGCCCGTCCGCTTCAATGACGGTCTCGGGGTGCTTGGTCCAGGTGTGGAGGTCGGGGGACGTGGCGACGCCAATGGCCTCGATGTTGTGCGATTCGTAGAAACGGGCGCCGGTGTAGAACATCCGCCAGATGCCGTCCGGGCCTTTGAGTACGCTTCCGGTCCAGGTGGAGGTTGCATCAAAAGCATCCGGGTCATCGGGCTGAAGGACCACGCCGTGCGGGACCCAGTTGCTCAGATCCTGCGAGGTGGCATGCCCGATCCGGGCGTTCCGGTGCCTGAGTTCCGGATCGCCGAGGGACTTGGGCGCATGGAGATAGTACATGTGGAAGGTGAAGCCATCGTCGGCGAGCCAGAAGTCCCACACCCATGAGTCCTTGAGACTGAAAACCAATTGAACATACCTTTCTGTTGGGCCGTCCGCCGGGGCGGGACAGCGGTTGGAAGTGTCAGCCCTTGACTGCGGAGCTGCTGATGCTGGCGACGAACCAGCGCTGGAAGATCAGGAAGACCGCCAGGACCGGGACAATAAACATCGTCCCGAACGCCAGCACCTGGCCCCACTCAGGTGGCTGCTGGTTTTGGAAGATGCTGATTGCCAGCGGGAGCGGCCGGACGGTGGGATCAGAGACCATGAGGACCGGCCACAGGTACGATCCCCACTGCGCCAGGAACGTGAGGATGGCAACCGTGGCAAACGCCGGCTTGGTGATTGGCACCACTACCTGGAAGAACGTCCGGAATGGCCCCGCCCCGTCCAGGCGTGCCGCCTCCTCGATCTCGCCGGGAACGTCGAGGAAGAAGGTATAGAACAGGAAAATCGAGAACGCGTTGGCAATGAAGGGAATCGCCTGGACAAGGATGGTGTCCCGCTGGCCGGAGAACATGAAGTACAAAGGCAGGGCGACTGCTTCGAACGGGATGATCGTCAGGACAATCACCAGCAGGAAGATGATCTTCTTACCCCGCCATTGCATTCTCGCGAAGGAGTAGGCGGCCATGGAGTTCACCACCAGGCTGCCGGCAACAACAGCCGTGGTGACAATGATGGAGACGGCCGCGAACTGTCCAAAATATCCCGTCGCGCCTGAACTGAGATGCTCGAAGACGCCGGAGTAGTTGTCGAAGGACAGGTTGGTGGGGACGAAGCCGCTGAGCCCGCTGAGAACCTCGGCTGATGGGCGGAAGCTTCCGACGATGAGGTAGTAGACAGGCAGGAAGAAAAACAGTGAGACAGCGGTCAGGATCAGGTAGTGGAGCGCGGTTTGCCAGCGCCGGGTGCGTTTTATGCTTCCGCCCCGCTGTCCTGGCTTGGCGGTGCTGGACATCGTCATCAGACGCCTCCTCGTTGGCGCGCCGCAGCGCGTTGGATGATTGCGATCACGGTGATGATCAGCATGAAGATGACGGTCATGGCGGCGGCCTGGCCGACGTTGTTGTTATCGAAGCCGGTGTTGATGATTTGGGTCATCACGGTCTCGGTCGAACCGCGGTCAACGCTCCCGGATCGGCTCAGGAGGTACACCTGGTCGAAAAGCCGGAAGGAGAAGATCGTGGTGATGAGGGCAACGAAGATCAGGGTGTTCCTGATGCCAGGGACGGTGACATTGAGGAATTGAGCCCATTTGCTCGCCCGGTCCAGCGACGCCGCCTCGTAGAGTTCGGTCGGCACGCTCTGCAGTGCGGCCAGGACGATGATCATCTGGAAGCTGACGCTTTGCCAGATCGACATAACAATGATGGACCCCATGGCGGTGGCGGGATCACCGAGCCAGTCGTGGCTCGACAAGGCTCCTCCGCTGAACAGACCCAGGATGGCGTTCAGCAGGCCCTCGTCTCCGCGGGAGTAAATGAGCCGCCAGATGACGGCTGTCAGGGCCAGCGGGAAGACCAACGGCATGAAGATGAAGGTCCGGAAGATCACCATGCCACGCAGCTTGCGGTTGACGAGTACGGCCAGGGCCAGTGCAAGGACGGTCTGCACAGGTACCACAATGAGGGCGAAGGTGAAGTTGTTCAGCAGTGCCTGGCCGAAGGCTGCAGACATGTCGGGATCAGTAAACAGGCGGGCGTACTGCTCGAACCCGACGAATCGCGCCGGGCGCGGGCTGTTGAGCTGCACGCGGTAGAAGGACAGCACCAGTGCGAGCACGAAAGGTGCGACGAGGAAGATGGCGAGCCCGAGGAGTGCTGGGCTGGCGAAGAGCGGGCCTGCGAACTGCTGCCCGGAAAGGCTGGCGGTTCGCCGTCGACGTAAGGGCTTCGTGCTTGTCTGGATTTGTTGAGTCTTGGTGGTGGTCATGATGGAGGCTTTCGCTAGGGCGAGTCCGATGAGATCCGTCCGGCCGCCGGTTGTGGCCGGCGGCCGGGGTACCTGCTGGAGCTTTACTTCTTGTAGCCGTCGTTGTCGGCGAAGTTCTGGTCGATGGCGCGGGCGGCGGCGCTGAGGGCCTCCTTGGCGTCCTTGCCGGCGTAGATGGCTGCCTCCGCTTTGCCCACCTGATCGGTGACGATGGGGTACCCGGCAGTCACCGGCCGGGTGACGCTGACGCAGGTGTCGCTGATCTGGTCCTCTGCTCCGCACGCCTTGCTCAGCTGGTCGCCCAGGAGCTGCAGCTGCTTGCCGGGACCGTAGAGGTCGGAAGCGGCCAGTGCGGTCTTCGTGGCGGGAGGTGCGCCGTTGGCGGCGGTGTAGGTGCGGACGCTCTCGTCAGACATCAGGAAGTCCAGGAATTTGCCAGCTGCGGCAGAGTTCTTGGTAGTGGCGCCCATCCCCCAGGCGAAGGTTCCGGAGGCGGTCTTGGTGCCCTTGCCGAAGTCCGGCAGGGGGATGGAGACCAGGTCGCTGCCGAGGGCCTTGTACGTCGGGTAGGTCCAATGCCCCACCCAGCTCAGCGCGACGCGTCCGCTCGGGAATGCCAGTCCGTCAGCGTTCGGATCGGTGTACTTCTTCCAGCTGGCGAACTTCGTCAGGGACTTCACATTCGCGTCCGAGTCCAGCGCTCCTGACGCTTTGTTGTCCTTGAGCATGGTGCCGCCGCCGGACCAGATGACCGGTCCCGCTGAACAGCAGGTGCCCCATTCGCCGGCGAAGCCATACTGTTCCGAAAGATCCAGCGGCTTGCCTCCGGGGACGACGGCGGCGAGCTTGTCCAGGACGCCTGTGAACTCATCAGCGGTCCACGCCTTCTCCGGGGTAGTGGGGTAGGCAACTCCCGCAGAGTCCAGGAGCTTCTTGCTACCCCACAATGCGAGGCCGGCATTCATCATGCCCACGCCATAGACGGCATCATCGACGGTGTTTTGCGACGTGATGGAGTCTGTCTGGTTGGACAGTGTCGCGTCGGAGACGGAGCCTTTCAGCGGGGCCATCTTGCCGTTGTAGACGAAGCTGGCCAGGGTGGGCCCATCGAAGTCCAGAACATCTGGCAGGTCGCCCGGCGCGGCAGAATTCACGGCCTTGGTGTACTGGTCGGACGGGAAGAGTTTAAGCTCAACCTTGATCTTGCCCTGTGAGCTCTCGAAGTTCGAGATGATCTTTTTCAGGGCGTCATTCTCGGCCGCCTGACCGTCCACGGCCCAAACATTAATAGTGCCTTCGCCGGAGCCCGGCTCAATGGCCGAATCGGTACTGCCTGTTCCCGGACCGCCACAGCCGGTGAGAGCCAGGGCTGCGATGGAGACGGCGGCTGCTGCAGTGAGGAACCGCGCCCCGTTGCGGGACTTTGGAATGGTCATCATCTTTGATTCCTTTGGGAAATGTGGAACGTACTGGAAGCGATTTTGATGCCTGGATATCGTCAGGCCGGAACGTGAGGAGGGTCACTTCTCATCGGCTCAAAACTGAGTCTACCCGGGTAGACTACCTTGGCGCAAGGGTGATTTTCTGCTCGGAATTCAGAGCGAAATGCACCCCAAGCGTGAATCCACCCGGGTAGACTGAAGCCAACAAGGAAGTGGAGGATGGTCTCATGGCGAATCCGCAGGCGCAGGCCGGATCCGGGAAAATAACGCGCACCGACGTCGCCCGTTACGCGGGAGTAAGCACCGCCGTGGTCAGCTACGTCATCAACGGTGGTCCCAAGCCGGTGGCGGCAGCCACTGCAGCAAGGGTGCGCGAAGCCATCAAAGCCCTCCAGTACCAGCCGAATGCAACGGCCCGGGCGCTGACAATGGGTTCCGCGCGGCTGCTGGGAATGATTGTCCCTGACAGCACCAACCCGTACTTCGCGGAGCTTACCGACGCCATCGCACAGGCGGCAGCCGCCCGCGGCTACGCACTTCTCGCCGCGAACTCCCGCACCGATGCCGAAACCGAGCGGCACAACACCCTCAACCTCGTGTCACGGCAGGTCGATGCGATCATCCTCGCCACAGTGCTCACCCCGAGCGAAGTCGCAGCCATGCCGGTTCATGGAATTCCCCGGGTGCTCATTGACCAGTCCAGCGCCGTGCACGGGATACCCACGGTCAGTACCGACTTTGAACAGGGCGCCGCCATAGGCGTGCGGCACCTGATCAGCCACGGCCACCAGGACATTGCCATCCTGGTAGGAATGGATATTGACCCCGCCCGCGTAGACCCGCGCCATAGCGGCTGGAGGAAGGCACTCCGGGAGGCAGGCCTGCCCGAGGGGCCGGCGGAAATTACCGACTTCACCCGGCAGGGCGGCTACGAAGCCACCCGCCGGCTGCTGGAGTTGCCGCAGCCACCCACGGCCATCTTCGCCAGCTCCGACCTGCTGGCAATCGGCGCCCTGCGCGCCATCCACGAGGCGAACCTCGCCATACCCGACGACGTCGCCGTGGTTTCTTTCGACGGAACCTCTGAGTCGGAGTTCAGCTGGCCCCAGCTCACAACCGTCCGGCAGCCCATCAACAGGATCGCCGAGGCCGCCGTCGACGCCGCGTTGTCCTCCGACGGTTCAGACGGCAAAGTGGTGCGGCTCCCCGCGGAGCTCATCATTCGCAGGTCCTGCGGCTGCTGATCGGGCAACCGGACCGGTCACAAGACGCTGACGGTTAATCAGTGCCCAAGTTTTCCCGGAGCAGGGCGCGGTGCTCGACGGCGGCCTGCCGGTGGAGTGCGCGGCCGGCGTCCGTGAGCTCCAGGTACAGTGAGCGCCGGTCATCCTCGCAGGACTGGCGGGAAATGAGCCCGGCTTTGTCGAGCCGGTCCACCACCTTGGACATGGCGCTCTGGGTCATCGGCGTGCGCTCACCGAGTTGCTTCATGCGGCATGCCGCGTCGGCGCTTTCGGCCACGAGGTCCAGGATTTCAAACTCCGTCAGGCCGATGTTGAACTTCGACTCCAGCGCACGCTCCAGCGCTCCAGCGGTTTGGAAGTACGTGGTCTGCATGCTGCGCCATTGCTCAACCAGCTGGCGGTCCTGCGGTTTTGCCATGCAGCGATTCTAGTTCACGCCGCATCAAAAAGTCCACGTCATAATATTCCTTGTCATTCAATGACGCGTCATATAAGTTGTAGCCATGACTTCACCTTCCACCCTTGAAAGATCAGCCGGAGAACGGCTTACAGCTGTGCGCTGGACCCGGGCACAATGGATGCTCCTCCTGGTCCTGTGCACCGTCCTGGCACTCGACGCACTGGACGTATCAATGGTCGGTGTGGCCCTGCCCTCGATCGGCACCGAACTCCATCTCGGAACCGAATCCCTGCAGTGGATCGTCTCCGCCTACGTGCTCGGCTACGGAAGCCTGCTCCTGCTGGGCGGGCGGATGGCGGACCTGCTCGGCCGGCGGCGCATCTTCCTGATTGCGCTCAGCGTCTTCGCCGCCGCATCCCTGCTCGGCGGACTGGTGGATGACCCGGCCCTGCTGATCGCCACCCGTTTCGTCAAGGGCCTGGCCGCCGCATTCACGGCTCCCACTGCCTTCTCGATCATCACCACCAACTTCGCGGAGGGGCGCGAACGCAACCGCGCGTTGTCCATCTTCACCACATTCGGCGCCAGCGGGTTCTCCCTCGGCCTGGTTGTCGGAGGCCTCATGACGTCACTGAGCTGGCGCTGGACCTTCCTGGTCTCCGTTCCGGTGGCAGTCGCCGTCGTGATCCTTGGCCTGAAGTACATCCCCCGGGACGGCGCCGCGGGGCGGACCGCCGGCGGGGATCAGGAGAGCGGGCATGACGTCTGGGGCGCCGTCACGCTCGCGGCCGGCATGCTGGGGCTGGTGTACACGCTGGTAGCGGCGCCGGGGAACGGCTGGGGATCTGTGGCAACTATCGCCGGATTCGTAGCCTCCGCCGCGGTGCTGGCAGCGTTCGCCGTGATCGAAAACCGCGTCAGGCACCCCCTGATCCGGTTCAGCATCCTGAAGGAAGGCTGGGTTGCCCGGGCCAACCTCAGTGCCGTGGGCCTGTTCGGTTCCTACCTGAGTTTCCAGTTCATCCTGACGCTCTACCTGCAGTCCGTGCTGGGATGGACCCCCCTGGGCATGGCCCTGGCGCTGCTCCCCACCGGCCTGCTGGTTGCCTCGAGCGCACCCTTCGCGGACCGGCTCATCGAGAGGTTCGGCGCCCCGCGGCTGATCCTGACCGGGCTGGCGGCGTTGACCCTCGGATACGTGCTGTTCCTTCGTGTGGGCACCTCGCCCAATTACGTGACCGACATCCTGCCGTCCGTCCTGCTGCTGGGCGTCGGTTTCGCCCTGGCCTTCCCGTCCATCAATGTCCAGGCCACGGCGGGCATCCGGGATTCAGAACAAGGCCTGGCCGCAGGCCTGATCCAGACCAGCACGCAGGTCGGTGCCGCCCTGGTACTGGCCGTCACCACGGCCATGGTGAGCGGCCACGGCAATGCACCCGATGCAGGTGCCGCCGTCGATGCTGCCGCGATGCTGGAACAGTACCGGCCCGGACTGATCCTCAGCGCCGCGGTGGCCGTGGCTGCTCTCCTGATCGCCGCGACGCCCAGGTTATCTCCGCGCACGAGGCGACAGCCGGAAGTTGTAACCGACGGGCGTCTCTAGTCGTCAGCTGCCGTCGCGAAGGTTCTCCGGTGTTTGGTCGGTGAATTGGATGCTGTCAAAGCCTGCCACGCAGCTCTGGCCCATGGGTGCCTGCGACATGAAACCAACGTTCACAGGCTTCACCGTGTTGGTCACAACGGTGACCACCATGGCTTCCCCGTGCGGAGAATATTCGAAACAGAGCTTCGCCCAGTGGTCGCTGTCCGCCCACAAAGCCAGCACGCCGGCGTCGAACGTTGTCCTGGACGAGACCACCAGGACCCTGGCCGACAGCGAAAACGACGCGGGAGCCGTGAACGCGAGCGCCGATGCGCGGTGTTGCTGTTCGCCTCCGAGTGAATCGTTGCTCCAGTCCACACCGGCCGCGGCTGTCAGGGTCAGCATGCCGTCAGCCTGGTCATAGACCGCGTGACTGGGCGCCGACGTCCAAGCTAACGTCGGGAGCCCTGCTATCTCTGGGATCATTCCGTGCTCCTTGAGGGTCATCCCGTCAGATGTCCTGTTTCTCATACGTGTAGCCGTAGGGTACTTCCGGGGAAAGTTCCACCGTGAAGCGCGCGTGGGCAACCCGGGTGACCAGGATTCCGCGGCGGCCCTCGTGGCGGGCGCGCTGCTCCGCTGCCCGTACTGCGGCGTTGAGATGTTGTTCCATGCTGGTTTTGCTGGTGACTGTGATGGTGGCCAGCAGTTCCGGGGCGTCGATCATAGTGCTCCTTGGGGATGAGCGGTGTTGGGGTCCGCTAGAGAGTGGATGTTGCCTGGTTTCCGGCAGCCGTCCACGCACTGGAGATCATGTCCCGCAGTGAGTGCCGTGGCTCCCAGCCGATGTCGCGGCGCGCCAGTTCGCCAGAGGCCACGATCCGGGCAGGATCACCCGGCCGGGCTGCGCAGATTTGCGGGCTGAACTGTATGCCCGTCGCCAAGGCCATTTCGGCCATGATCTCCCTGACGGAAACACCGGACCCGCTCCCCAGGTTGTACACGGCCCCCAGCTCCGCGCCGTCCTGAAGCTTCCGGGCCGCGGCGACGTGGGCCGCAGCGACGTCGGAGACATGGACGTAGTCCCGGACGCAGCTGCCATCCGGCGTCGCGTACGTGGTGCCGAAGATCTTCGGGGTCGATCCTTCTTTGAGTGCCTCGAAGACCAGTGGAAAGAGATTGTGCGGGCTGGTGTCGCTGACGTCCGGCGTGCCGGAGCCAACCACGTTGAAGTACCGCAGGGACGTGTGGCGCAGCCCGGTTGCCCGTGCCTGGTCAGCAATGAGCCATTCCCCGATGAGCTTGGATTCCCCATAGGGGGATTCGGGGTTGGTGGGGGTTGCTTCGGTAACCACCCCAGCGGCCGTGTTCCCGTAGACGGCAGCGCTGGAGGAGAACACGATCGCTGGAACGGAGGCCGCCTCCATGGCCGCCAGCAGGTTACCGGTCCCGGTCACGTTCTGGAAGTACGTGTGCAGCGGCCATTCGACCGAGACACCCGCGTACTTGAAGCCCGCCAGATGGATGACTCCTGCCACGTCATGGCGGGCAAAGGCTTCCTTGAGAAAGAGGGGGTCCAGCAGGGAGCCTTCCTCGAAGGTGGCCCCATCCGGCACGAATTCTCGGCGGCCACTGGACAGGTCGTCGATGACCACCACCTCGTGGCTGTCTTCCATGAGTGCCCGGGCCACGTGTGAGCCGATGTATCCGGCCCCTCCTGTTACAAGCCATGTCATGACTGGTTGTCTCCTCTGTCCTTGGTGCCCGGCTTGCGGGCGAATCTGTGGGCGATGCCCCAGGATGAGCGCCAGGTCTCCCCGGGTTCGAGCCATCGCAGGCCGGCGCCTGAGTTGAAGGCATCCGGAAGTGCGGTCATGGGTTCGACGGCGACGGCGGTCCGGTGGCCGCCGGCCGGGTACTGGTTGGTTGTGTAGACCTGCGCGTAGCGGTAGTTCCCGTCGCCCCAGACCTCCACGGAGTCTCCGTTGGGTGCTTCAAGGGTGTGCCGGTAGGTCCCGTCCGGCGACGCGGCGAGGTCAAAGAAGGCGGTGTCAAGCTCAAGCCAGCCCACCTTGGGCCCTGCTGAAAGATCGAAGGATGTTCCGGACACCGGCCCGGACCCGATGGGGTTCAGGCGGTCGTCCACCATCACGTAGGAGGCTGCGGCGACCGTGAGCGAGACTTCCTCCGTAGGGGTTTCACCGACACGGATATAGGGATGCGCGCCGATGGCCGCGGGGGCAGGGTGCGCGGAGAGGTTGGTCAGCGTGTGGATCACCGTCAGTCCCTTGACGGACACGGCATACGTGGTCTCCACGACCAGGGAGAAGGGGTAGCCCCTGCTCGGCAGGATCCGGACATGAAGCGTCAGCTCGTCGGCAGCCTGGCGGACCACCCTGTGGGGCTGGTCCTTGACCAGCCCGTGAATGGCATTGCCGCGCTCAGGCTCATTGACGGCCAGCTGGAACACGTCCCCGTTGTGCTCCCATCGTCCGTCGCGGACCCTGTTGGGCCAGGGAATGAGGATCTCCCCCTCGCAATGCTTGGGCAGCCCGTGTTCCGGGAACTCCTCGATCAGCGGCTCGCCGTCCACTGTGAGGCTGCGGATGGTGCCGCCGATCTCGGTGATGGTGGCCGTCACAAGGCGGCCGCCCTCGGCGGAATAAATCCGGAACTGCCGGCCGGTTGGTAGGGCGGTGGTGGTGGTCATTCGCATGTCAGAACTCGGTATGGCCCAGGTGATGGGCGGCAACGAAGGAAACAGCACGGGTGCCGGCTGCCTGGAGTTCAAGGATCGTGATGTTGTTGCCCTGCTTCCGCAGCAGCGGGCCAGGGACGTACAGCGTGGCCTGCGGACCGCGCGACCAGTACCGGCCGAGGCAGAAGCCGTTGATCCAGACGACGCCTTTGGTCCAGCCGTCGGTGGAAAGGAAGAGATCCGCCGGTTCGGGCAGGTCCGTGGTTTCGGGCAGGTCAAAGGTCCCGTGCACGAAGGCCGGGCCTGTCACTCCGGCGTCCCGGCTCGGCGGCGCGTCCGCCAGGGTCTGCACGACGGGGCCGATGTCCTGCAGCTGAAGCGGTAGGAGGTCCCATTGCCGGAGGGCCTCGCCATTGATCCTGACAGCACCAATGAGGCCCTTCGGCTCCCCCAGCCTAGGTCCGTAATCCACGCGTCCCTGGTCCTCAACCAGGATCTCCAAAGTTCCGCTGGCATGGGAAGGCAGAGCAAGCGATTTCTCGTGGTGGTCACGGGACAGGATGCCGAGCGCCTGGCCGTCGAGGAAAACCTGGGCGCGGTCGCGGACCTCGCCGAACTCCAGGACTGCGGGCCCGGAGATGTCGATTCGGGTGCGGTACAGGGTGAAGCCCGAGTAATGGCCGACGTTGTCAGAGGTGCGCAGCCCGCCGTGCGATGTCCAGTAGCCCAGCCCGTCGAGGCACTCCCACAGTGGAAGTGATTTGGTCAGCGGTACCGTCAACCCGGTCCCCGGCCGACGGGGTACCGGCACGTCGTCGTCGTCGAGTTCCGCGTACTTGGAGATGACCTCACGGAAGGCCCAGTACTTGGGTGTCGGGTTGCCGGCCTCGTCCAGGGGTGCGTCGTAGTCGTAGCTGGTGACGATGGGCTGGTAGACGCCCTTGTCGTTCGCTCCGTTGGTGAACCCGAAGTTGGTGCCGCCGTGGAACATGTAGATGTTCACGGATGCGCCGAGGCCCAGCAGCACGTCGAGGTCGCGGGCAGACTGCTCCACGGTGGTGGTGTGGTGGTGCGCACCCCAGTGGTCGAACCATCCCACCCAGAATTCGGAACACATCAGCGGGCCAGTGGGCTGGTGGCGGCGAAGTGTCTCCAGCCGTTCGGCGGCGCGGGAACCGAAGGACCCGGTCTTGTGCAGCTCCGGCAGGCTGCCGTTGGCCAGCATGTCGTCCTGGGGCTGGTCCACCGTGGTGAAGGGCACGGTCAGGCCGATTTCGCGGTTGATCTTCACGAGCTTCTCCAGGTAGAAGCGGTCAGCGCCGTAAGCGCCGTACTCGTTCTCAATCTGGATCAGGATGACCGGTCCTCCGGCGTCCACCTGACGGGGAACAAGGATCGGTGCGAGCTGCTCAAAGTATTGGGATACGGCTGCCATGTAGACCGGATCATCGGCCCGGATCGCCGCGGCGCCGCGATCGAACAACCAGGCAGGCAGCCCGCCGTTGTCCCACTCCGCGCAGATGTAGGGCCCCGGGCGCACGATCGCGTGCATTCCTTCCGCGGCGACCAGATCGAGGAAGCGCCCCAGGTCGAGGCCGCCGGTGGAGTCGAAGGCCCCCGGGGACGTAGCATGCGCGTTCCAGGGGATATACGTTTCGATCGTATTCAGCCCCATCTGCCTGGCCTTCCGGATCCGGTCCGCCCACTGATCCGGATGGACGCGGAAGTAGTGCAGGGCGCCGGACAGGATGCGGTGGGGCTGGCCGTCAAGCATGAAGTCCTGCTCGCCGATAGTGAAGGTTGGCATGGGGGGAAATCCAATCTGAAATGGTGGAACGGGAGTCCAGGGCCGGGAGTGCGGCCCTGGACCCGCGCCACGTACTACTTGGTGGAAACGGTGAAGCCTTGCTGCTGGCCGTACTTCGCGGTGGCGTCCTGCCAGGCCTGGAGCCCGCCGTTCAGGTCGCCCTTGGAGCCGTAGGCCTGGCCGACGGTGTCGCTGAAGATGCTGTTGGCGTAGGCCTGGAACGGAAGGTAGCTCCATCCCGGAACGACGTCCTTGGATGCCTGGACGAGGACCTCGTTGATCTTCTGTCCGCCGAAGTAGGCGCTTTCGGCGTTGAGGAATGACTCGCTCTGCAGGTCGGCCGTGGTGGAGGGGAATCCGCCGTTGGCGGCATGGATCTTTGAACCTTCCGGGCCGTTGGCGAACTGCAGGAAGCCGTAGGCTGCCGCCTTGTTCTTGCTCTGCTTCAGCACGGCGTCGCCGCCGCCGCCGTTCTCTGCCGCGGCCGCCTTGCCCTCCTCGTACGTCGGCATCGGGGCTACGCGCCACTTCCCGCTGCCGGCCTCAGCACCCGATTCCAGGCTTGCTGGCATCCAGGCACCGATGATCAGCGTGGCAATGCTGCCGTCCGAGAGGCCCTTGTACCATTCATCGCTCCAGCTGGTGACGGGCGCCAGGAGATCGTCCTTGAGCAACTGGTTCCAGGTGCCGGTCCACTTCTTGGCGCCTTCGTCCTGTAGATCCACGCTGACGTTCGTGTTTCCGTCCAGCGTGTACGGCTTCCCGCCGGCCTGCCAGATCATGCTGGTGGCGAAGCCGGCATCGCCGGTGTCGCTGGTGATGTAGGCGTTCGGGTCCGCGGCGTGGAGCTTTTTACCCGCAGCAACATACTCATCCCAGGTGGCCGGGACGCTGATGCCGTGCTTTTCGAATACATCGGCCCGGTAGAACATAGCCATCGGTCCGGAATCCTGCGGGAGGGCATAAACGCCGCCGTTCAGGCTCACGGACCCCCAGGTCGACTCCGTGTAGTTGTCCTTGAGCTCCTCGGCGCCGAAGTCCTTCAGGTCAACCAGGGCATCGGACAGGGCGAACTGCGGCAGCGCGTTGTATTCGATCTGGGCCACGTCCGGTGCGCCGGTTCCGGCCTTCACCGCATTCTGCAGCTTGGTGTAGTGCGTGTTGCCGGTTCCGACGTTCTCCAGGTTGACGTGGACCTTGGGGTACTTCGCCTCGAAGGCCTCCACGATCGGCTCGAGCTGCGGCGCCCAGCCCCAGACGGTGAGCGTCGTTTCGGTCTGCAATGCCGTGGCGATGTCATCGGCGGTTGCGCCTTCGGCGCCGGCGTTTCCGGGGCTGCTGCAGGCCGCGAGGCCGCCGACCAGGAGGCTTGCTGCCAAGGCAGCGGTGGCCACCCGCCGGAAGCGGTGGTTGTTCTTCATTGAATTGGTGCCTTTCAAATCATTGTCCCGGGGGACGGTTGATGCGGTTGGAGAACGCCCGACGGCGGCAGGTCGCCGTCGTCGGGTCTGTTACTTCACGCTTCCGGCGGACAGTCCTGACTGCCAGAAGCGCTGGAGAAAGAGGAAGGCGCCCACGATGGGCACGATGGTCAGCAGGGATCCGGTGATAACGAGGTTGTAGATGGCCTCGCCGCCCGCCGTGGTCGCCTGGGCGTTCCAGCTGTTGAGCCCGACCGTGAGCGGGTACCAGGTGGACTGGCTCAACATGATCAGGGGAAGGAAGTAGTTATTCCAGGTGGCCACCACGGTGAACAGCAGGACGGTGATGAAACCCGGAGCCAGCATCCGCAACGAGATCGTGAAGAACGTCCTGAACTCCCCCGCCCCGTCCACGCGGGCCGCTTCCAGGACTTCCGTGGGCACAGCCTCGAGTGCGTAGATCCACACCAGGTAGAGCCCGAACGGGCTGATCAGCGACGGGATGATGACCGACCATGGGGTGTTGGTAAGCCCCATCTGGCTGAACATCAGAAATGTGGGCACCGCCAGGGCGGTTCCGGGAACCGCCACCGCGCCGAGGACTACGGCAAAGACGCCACGTTTGCCCGGGAAATCAAACTTGGCCAGGCCGTAACCCGCGAGGGTGGCGAGGAACGTTGCCCCGCCCGCGCCCGCCACGACATAGAGCACGGTGTTCGCCAGCCAGCGCAGGAATTCGCCGTCGTTGTAGGTCAGGGTGCCGGTGATGTTGTCCCACAGGGCGAAGTCGCTGGAGAACCACAGGCCGAACGAGCTGAAGAGCGATGACTGGGTCTTCGTGGAATTGACGATAAGCCAGAACAGCGGAAGGAGGGCGTAGACCGCCATGACACCCATCAGGACGGTGAGGAGGATCGACGTGCGCTTCCGGGTGACGCCGCCGCGCCGCCGGGCGCTGAACTTTGGGGCCGGAAACTTTGGCGGCTTCGACGCCGGTGAGGGTGACGGCGCCGGTAACGTGGCGGCCGCTTCGGCCTGGGCGGGGCTCAGATGTACGGACATGGGCTAGGCATCCTTTCGTGAGCCGGAGATCTGGACGATGTAGGCAACCACCACCGTGAGGACGCCCATGATGATGGAGATCGCCGCGGCATAGTTGAACTGCTGGCCCGCAAACGAGAGGTTGAACGCGTACATGTTGGGCGTGAAGTAGGAGCTGATGGAGTTCGGGGCCAGGGCCTTGAGGATGTTCGGTTCGTTGAACAGCTGGAAGCTGCCGATGACCGAGAAGATGCTCGCAATGCCGATGGCGCCGCGGATGGAGGGGAGCTTGATGCTCCGGATGACCCGGAATGTGCCCGCTCCGTCAAGATCGGCGGCCTCGTAGAGTTCAGCGGGAATGACCTTGAGCGCCGAGTAGAAGATCAGCATGTTGTAGCCGGTGAATTCCCAGGTGTTGATGTTCCCGATCGCTGCGAGCACCCAGCTCGAGGAAAGCGGCTCCGGCAGGTCCAGCCCGAAGAAATCGTTGAGGCTGCCGAACAGTCCGAACCGCGGACCGTAGATGAAACCCCACATCAGCGTGGCCACAACGGCCGGCACCGCGTACGGGAGGAAGACCGAAATGCGGAAGAACGACGACGCGCGGAGCCGGCCGCTGTCCAGGGCCAGGGCAGCAAACAGCGCGAGGAACAACATGATGGGGACCTGGACCACCAGGAAGACCGCCACCCTGGTCACCGAGTCCCAAAACTGCGGGTCGGACAGCGCCTGCAGATAGTTGGCGCCGGCAACGAATTTGTCGCCGCCCACCATCTGGTTCTGGAAAAGACTCAGGTAGAAGGCGTAAAGGACCGGTGCGATGAATACCAGCACAAAGACGACCATGAACGGGCCCACAAAGGCCCATCCCATCCATCGTCCAGCACGTTTCCTGGATTTCACCGCGGGTGGGGCGTAAGCCACCGACGACGTCGTTGTCATGATAATTTCGTCTCTTCTCGCTATGTTTACGCAAACATCTTGGGAAGAACTGTAGCATGTTTAGGTGAACATGCAAGAGGACAGTGGAGCCAGGACAGCCCAAGCCGCCCCGTCAAACGGCGCACGGAAACCGGCTTCGGGAACCAGCCGCGCGTCCCGGGGTCCGTCCATCGGGGACGTCGCTAAGGCGGCCGGCGTCTCATCGCAAACCGTCTCGCGGGTTTCGAACGGCCTCACGAACGTCGAAGAGAAAACCAAGAACCGCGTCCTGGACGCCATGAAGCAGCTCGGTTACAGGCCCAACAGGGCAGCGAGGGCGCTGAAAAGCGGGCAGTTCAAATCCATCGGCGTCATCATGTTCACGCTTTCAAGCTTTGGCAACATGCGCACCCTGGACGCGATTGCCACCGCCGCCTCACAGGCCGGCTACTCCGTCACGCTCATCCCCCTGCACGACCCCACCACCGGAACCGTCTCGTCGGCATACCACCGCCTGCGGGAACAGGAGGTGGACGGCGTCGTCATCATCTTCGAGGCGCACCTGCTCGACCGCGCCGACATCACGCTGCCGGAAGACCTCCCCGCGGTCGTGATCGACTCAAACCCCGGCTCCGGCTATCCGATGGTGGACACGGACCAGGCCGAAGGGGCCCGGCTCGCCACCAAGCACCTTCTTGATTTGGGCCATCGGCAGGTGTGGCACATCGGCGGCCCGCCGTCGTCGTTCTCCGCCCAGCACCGGGAGGAATCCTGGAAACGGACCCTGGAAGACGCAGGCATCGACGCACCCCTGGTTCTGCACGGCGACTGGTCGACCGAGTCCGGGTATCAAATCGGCCTGGAGCTTGGCCGCAACCCCGAGATGACCGCCATTTTTGCCGCCAACGACCAAATGGCGCTGGGCGCGATGCGTGCACTTCATGAGCTGGGCCGCGCCATTCCGGAGGACGTCAGCGTGGTTGGATTCGACGACCTCGAGGAGTCCACCTCATTCTGGCCGCCTCTGACCACCATCCGCCAGGACTTCCATGCGGTAGGACGCCTGAGCATCGAAAACCTGCTTCAGCAGATGGCCGGGAACAGCCCCGTGAATGAGGCCACCAAGGTTCCTACGCAACTGGTGGTGCGCAAGAGCACCGCCGAGCCAGCAAAGTAAAGGCTGGCCCGGCGGCGTCCGGGGCTACCCCTTGCTGGAGCCTAGGGTCAGTCCGGCGACGAACTGCCGTTGCAGGACCAGGTAGATGATCAGCGTCGGGATGAGCGTGATCATGGCGCCGGCTGCGATCAGGTTGTAATCGCTGAGGAACTGCCCCTGCAGGTTGTTGATGGCAGTGGTAATCGGCAGCCTGTCCCCGCTTTGGATAAACAGCAGGGGCCAGAAGAAGTCGTTATAGATAAAGATGACTTCCAGGGTCCCCAAGGCAGCGAGGGCAGGACGGCACAGGGGCAGGATGATGCTCCAGTACTGCCGCCAGATACCGGCACCGTCCACCAGCGCCGCTTCCGTCAGGTCGGACGGGAGAGCCTTCATATAGTTCGACAACACAAAAGTGCAGAAGCCGATCTGGAAGGCTGTGTCCGCGAGGATGACCGCAATGTAGGTATTGAGCAGGTTTCCGGAATCGCTGAACCAGTACGGCAGCGAGACGTGCTTGAACATTTCGAACAGCGGGGCGGCGAGGACCTGCGGTGGCAGGAGGTTGCCTGCCGTGAACATGATCAGCAGCGTGACATTGAATTTCCAGCTGACGCGGGACACGGCGAAGGCCATCATGGACGCGAAGAGGAGCGTGAACACTACAGCTGGGACCGTGATCAGGACAGCGTTCAGGAAGTACTTGGAAAATCCACCCTGCGTCCATGCCTGGACGAAGTTGTTGAAACCGAAGCTGCCTCCAAAGCTGAAGTAGCCGTACTTGTCGGTGTCTGCTTTGGGCCGGAGCGCTGTATACATGGACCAGACGAGCGGAACCAGCCACAGGGCGGCCACTGCGATCAGGAAGATGTGCGTGCCGTAGTGGCGTTTGCCTGACTTGCCGGGTTTGCCGGTCTGGACAGGACGGGTGCGGGCGATGGTGCTCATGCCTCTTTCTCCTTGCCAAAGGTGCGGATGAGGTAGAAGACAATCGGTACCAGCGAGATCACCAGGAGCACGACGGCGAGGGCCGAACCAACGCCGATCACCTGGCCCTCGCCGATCAGGTTCTGGATCACCAGGGCGCTGAGCAGTTCAAGCCCGTTGGTGCCGCGGTTGATCACGTAGACGATGTCGAAGGCACGCAGCGATTCGATGATGGTGATGACTACGATCACGATGTTCACCGGGCGCATGGCCGGGAAAACCACCCTGAAGAATGTCTGGACGGCGTTGGCGCCGTCAATCGACGCAGCTTCCCTGAGGGAGGGGTCCACGCCCTTGAGGCCTGCCAGATACAGGATCATGACGTAGCCCGCATGCCGCCACGTTGCAGCAATCATGGCGGCCCAGATATTGACGTTCGAGTCACCGAACCAGTCGACTGCCTGGGGCGTCCCGGCCGTGCCGAGCAGGTAGTTCAGCAGTCCGCTGTCGCGGTTGTAGAACAGCTGCCAGATGATGCCGATCAACGCCAGGGAAAGCATGACAGGCGTGAAGAAGATGCTCTGGTAGATCTTGCTTCCGCGGATTTTCTGATCGAGGAGGACCGCCAGCAGCAGGCCCAGCGGCGTTGCGATCAGTGCCAGGAAGGCGAGCCACAAAACGTTGTGCTGGATTGCCGGCCAGAACGGCGGATAGTTCTGGCTGATGAACTCATAGTTGTCCGTCCCCGCCGGCCTGATGTCTGAAACGTCCAGGCCATTCCAGCGGGTAAAGCTCAGGGCAATCGAGAACAGCGTGGGCAGCCAGACGAACAGCAGTTGGATCAGGGTGGGAAGGCCCACCATAACCCCGAGGACGATCTTGTCGCGGCGGCTGAGCCGGCGGACCCTGCCCCTCTTCTTCCGGGCCGTTGCGGGGACGGCCGTCCGGGAGACTTGCTGCCGTTCCCGGGCTCCCCCGGGTGGATCGCTGTTGGGGGAGGCCGGTTTCTCGGCTGTGGCGCTCATGGAAATTCCTTTGGTCAACGCTATTGGGCCGCGTAGAGCGATTTTGCCTGGGCTTCGAGGTTCTTCACGTCGACGCTTCCGTCCTTGATGAAGGACTGCAGTGCCGGGATCATCACGTTGTTTGCCATGGCCGGCAGGGCGTCGCGGTCCAGGAACTGGCTGATGTACTTGGCGTTGGCAATGGTGTCAGCGCACTTCTTGTTCAACGGGGAGTACTTGGACGTGTCAGCGCCCTTGACCGTGGCGATGTTCGATGTGTCCACGGCCGCATAGGCGTTCTGGCCTTCCGCGGAGCCCATAAAGGCCAGGAAGTCGTGTGCCGCCTGGTTCTGGCCGCCCTTCTTTGACAGCAGCAGTCCGTCGATGGGGGCTTCCACGGCGTCTGTCCCCTCCATCGCAATTTCCGGGAAGGGGAAGAAATCGATGTCGGCAAGCACTGCGGGATCCGTGAACTGCTGTGTCACGAACGAACCCAGGAGGTACATGCCAGTCTTCTTTGCCTCAAGGGCCTTGGCTGCGTCCTGCCACGTCTGTCCCAGGGCGGCCGGGTCCTGGAAGGGCAGGAGCGCCTTCCAGGTGTCGAAGACGTCGCTGACCTTCTTCTGGTCCCAGCTCTCTTTGTGGGCGGTCAGGTCCACGTGGAACTGGTAGCCGTTGAGCCGCATGTTGATGTAGTCGAAGGTGCCCATGGCGGGCCAGCCGTCCTTGTCGGCGAAGCCGATCGGAATGATGCCGTCAGCCTTCATCCTGGCCGCCAGGGTTGTCAGCTCGTCGAAGGTGGCCGGGACTGCATAGCCCCTTTCAGCCCACAGGCTCTTCCGGTAGAAGAAGCCCCAGGGGTAGTTGTAGTTGGGAACCAGGTACATCTTGCCGTCGGGACCGGTGGAAGCTTTCTTCATGGCGTCGGAGAAGTTGCCGCCAATCTTTTCCCAGACGTCGTCGACCGGGGCCAGCAGGCCCTTCTCGGCGTAGTACTGCATGCGGTAGCCGGCAAACCAGGTGAAGGACTCATCCGGGCTGCCCTGCAGGTAGGAGTTGATCTTGTTCTGGAAGTCGTTGTGGGGCACCACGTTGGTCGCGACGTCGATGCCGGATTTCTTGGTGAAGGCGTCCGTTACTGCCTTGTAGGCGTTCCGGGGTACTTCGTCGGAGGAGCCGGAACCAAACGTCAGGCTCTTCGATGTGGAACCTGGTGCCGGACCGGACCCTCCGGTGCAGGCTGTCAGCAGCGGGAAGCCTGCCACACCGACCGCGCCGATACCCAAGGTCTTGAGGAAGGTTCGCCGGCCAGGACCGGCGGCTTCGGCTGTCCGGACAGGACCAATATTTGTTGCCATGACTACTCCTTTGGAGGTGATTCTGTGCGCCTCATCGCGCACCCTGCATCGTGTATTTCTGGGGACTCAGTAGCTATAGTTTGCGCCTGCGAGACGCGGAATGGTGCGGTTTTCGTTAAGTATGATGCTTCCGTAATTTTGTCATGTTCACGTAAACATCATCATGTAGGAAGTTTACGTAAACATGGTGTGGTTGGCAAGGGAATCTGCCAAGCCAAGTGGCACGCCGGGTGACGGGCCACTTGGCCTACGAGTCAGCTGCAGGTCGCTGCGCTGTACGCGGCGTCCTTCGTTACTGTGACAGGCTGGCCATTGACCGTACCCGTCGCCTGGACGGACACCACACCGGCCTGGATGGAGACAGCACGGGTGGAGAAGGCGTGAACGGCGTTCTTGCCAGGCTTGACGGCGGAGAAGGACTTGGTCCCGAACGCCGAGGTGAACTTCATCTGGACCGAAGAAGCCTCATTGTTCGTCGCCTGGACGTTCACCACAGCCTTGCCGGAAACGCACTTGGTGCTGGCCACCGCGGTGACGTTCAGGGTTGGCGTCGGCGGCGTCGTGGTGGCCGGAACCGGATTGGCAATAATCAGCCAGCTGAGCTGCACGTCCGGTCCCCTGGTGGGGCTGAGCGCAAAGGCCAGCTTCCCGTCAGTGCCCACAGTGACGTTCTGGTAGGCGGCGGACTGGTACTCGCCGCTGTAGTCGTGGTCGGCTTCGACCACCGCACCATTGACCGTCACCTTGGCTCCGCGGTCGTCCCATTGAGCCCAGGGATCGTAGTAGCCGGCGTAGACCGTGTACGTCCCGGGGGCGAGGTCGCCGAAGCGGTACGTCAGGTCCCGCCCACTGGCCGCGTACCGGAGCGTCGTGAAGATGTTGCCGTCAACGGTGCCTGTGACTCCGCTGCCTTCGCTCTCGTAGCCCCACGATTTTCCAGTCGCCGGGTCTGCCCCGTACGGCTGGTCAGCGGCGCTGTTCAGGACGGAACCTTCCTGCTGCTCCGCGGCATTCATCAGCGCTGCCCAGTCGGACGTTTGCTGCCCGCCGGCGTTCACCGCGTAGCGGATCCCCTCCGGAACCACCGGGATGGTCCGGGTGAACGTTCGGTTACCGAAACCTGGGAGCGTGCCGGTGGCGGTAATGATGCCCACGGTGCTGGCGCTGCCGGTAACCTGCCAGGTCACGGGCTGCGACGAGCTTTGGCCGTTCTGCGTGACCGTCACGGAGTTGACGTTGAAGGCCGCACCGACAGCAAGGCTGGACGGAACTCCAGTGACGTTCCACGCAGAGTTGCCATCGAGGTCCTCGAGGCGCCATTCAGAGGGTGACAGGACGCTGATGGTCTTTCCGCCCTCGCCCATCTGGATGGGCAGCCAGACCATTGGCGCGGTTGCCAGGGCCTGGTCCGATCCGCCGTTCCAGCGGTCACCCATGTAGATGAACTTGCCGTTCGCTGCGTCGACCGGGATGACAGAGGATGGCTGCGAGTTATTGGAGTTCCAGGCGACGTCGCTGCTGAACGGGTTCGGCATCTGTGTCCACTGGCCCAGGATGCTGGTTGACGTGCCGTACTCTGACGGATTCGGCGACCAGCCGGTTGTTCCCGAGGTGATGATGAAGTAGCGGCCCTGGTATTTGAAGATGGCCGGTGATTCGCGGGATACGTTGACGAACGCACGCCGGAAGTCGATGCCCTCCACGGCTGTATCCGGCGAGGCGGACAGGTAGGTGTAGTCAGCGTTGAGTTTCGAGATGAACATGGTCTTGTTCTCTTCGCTGGAGTAGATGATGTAGCCGGTGCCGTCGTCATCTACGAAGAGGTTCATGTCCCTGGCCATGCCGGGGTTGTTCGGGGCGAGGTTGGTGGGATCGCCGGCAGCTGCCTTGTGAAGACGGTAGCTGTCGATGTACCGGAACGGACCGAACGGTGAATCGGACACTGCGACACCGGCATTGGCCTTGGCGTACTGCGCGGTGGACCACTCCGAGGGACCATCGGCGTGGACCCACATGACCCACTTGTTGGTTGCCGCGTTGTAGATGACCTTGGGCCGTTCAAGGATGGGCGGGGTTTCACCATTCACGGGAACGGTTCCGAGGTCGCGGTAGACGGCATTCTTCTGCTCGGTGGTGTAGCCCGAGTACAGGTTCTGGAAGTACGGATCGTTGCTGAACTGGTCCGGGGAGGACATGGCCTTGAGGGCTACTCCTTCATCCTTCCAGTTGTAGAGATCGTAGGAGCTGTAGGCGTGCACACCTGGCGAGGAGTGGTAGCCGTTGGTGCGGTCTTCCCCGTACAGGTAGTAGATGGTCCGGCCTTCGGAGTCCTTGGAAGTGACAACCTGGCCGCCGTGGGCCTGGATAAGGTTGCCGTTGTTGTCCCGCCATTCCTGGCCGGGCCGGAAGCTCGTGTAGCCGGTGCCTTCACTCGCAGTGCGCAAGGTGAACGCCTGGTTGGCGCCGCCGTTCGAGGTCCACAGACCAATCCAGGAGCCGGCAGCTGTGGCCTGGTTTGCAACATCCAGGACCTGTTCGCGTGCGGCATTGAGGAGGCTGAACGATGTTCCGTCCGTGGTGTTGAAGAGCCACTGGGCCGAGCTGTCCGCGCTGGCTTCCTGGTCAGTGAGGGTGCGCAGGACGGTTCCGCTGGCATCGGCGGCCAAAGCGCGGCCATCGGCGAGCCTGAGGACAAAGCGGTCCCGGGTGGTGCCGTCTTCGTCAGCGATGCGGGTGGCGGTCCACACCTGAGTGGGTGCGGCGACGGAATCGCCAAGGACCGTTGCGGGGCCGCTGGAGGCTGTCACGGCGCGGCCGCTCTGGACTCCGACGAAGCTGTAGGACTGTCCGACCTGTACGGCCGGCGCATCGGCCGCGACACCGGATGCCCCGTTCACGACGAAGGTGGTCACGGACTTGGCGGGCACCGTCAGGGTTGCCGAACGCGTTCCTGCGTCGATGGCGACGGCGGTGCCGCTCACCAGCGCGTTGGCGGTGGGGCTGCCCGCGGGTGACTCAGTGGTGACCACCGGGGTAACGGTGGCACCGGCACCGATCGTGGCGAACCTGGACAGGTCCAGTTTCACGGTCCTGGCCTGGTCGGAATCGTTGGTGTGCACCATGACCGCGCCAGAACCATCATTTTTCACGGCAGACGTGGTTTTGCCGTCGCTGGTGGGGATGATCCGGTCGCCGGGTTCGATGTAGTGGGTGAAGTTGCGGATGGTGTTGTACTTCGAGTTCACCCCGCTGCGGCACGAGGGATCCGCTGCACCGTCAGCGATGCGCCGGGCGGAGTCGCCGTCGGCATTGCAGTCGAAGTCGATGAAGACCGATCCCCAGTTCTTCTTCTCGCCCAGTTCCATGTTGTACAGGTCTTCAACCGGCTGCCACAGCACCCAGGATTCGGGGTCGAGCTCGCGCAGGTCGTCGGTGATGCGCGTCGCCATGCCCAGGCCGTTGTCGATGCTGTTGGGGTTCCAGGAGTCACCTCCCCAGTTGCCTTCAACTTCGCTCATCGACAACGGCTTGCCTGCAGACTTGGCGATATCGCGGACCCTCATCCGGTCCCCGGTGGAGTACGTGTGGACGTTGAGCTGGCTCACGGCCTGCTTTGTTTCCGGGGTCCAGCCGTTCCAGTCCTCGACGAACCGGCTGGGGGACGTCTCATCCGGTCCGGACACTTTTGCTTCAGTGGTGGTCCCCTGCTCTGCGAGCTCGGCAGCCATGGCGGTCAGCACCTGCGACTGCAGGGCAGGGCCGGCGTGGGCGCCTTCCTGTCCGCCGCCGTTCGGCAGGCCATCGCCGCCGATGGTTGTCTTCCAGTAGTTGGTGTTGGGCTCGTTGAGCGGGTTGATGGTGTCGAAGCTGATGCCGCTCGACTGCTCCACGTGCTGGGCGGCGGTCTTGAGGTAGTTGACGAACTTGCCGATCGCGTCGGGTTTGATCTGGTCTGCGTTGGGGTCGAGCCCGCCGCTGACGTAGCCGCTTTCGGTCATGAAGTAAGGCGGCGAGTTACTGAACGCCTCCCACGTGGTCACCTTGTCCTTGATGGCTGCGATCCAGGCCCGCTGCGAGGCATCGGCTTCAAGGTTGTAGTCGGAAGCGTTCTGGCCGCTCCACGCCGCGAGGAAGCGGTCCCGGTCAGCGTAGTTCGCTGTGATGGGTCCGGCCTGGTCCGACAGCCCGGCTGCCGGATTCCACCAGCCGGGAACTGCGCCTCCGGGACGGAGGTAATCGGGAATGTCACCGGCGTTGCCACCACCGATGTTGTAGCGGGCAATATTCAGGTTCAGGCCGTCGTCGCCGAAGACCTTGTCTATCAGGTCGCTGCGAATGGCTTCCGGGTATTGACCGGTGGCGTTGGCCATCCAGACGAGGCTGGTGCCCCATCCTTTGAATGCCGGTCCGGCCTGGGCCGGGTTGGGCGTCAGGACGACGTCGGGCTCCGCAGCTGAGGCGGTGGACGGTAACAGCGGGAGACCGGCCAGGGCGAGGGTTGATGCGGCGATTGCCGCTGCGATGCGTAAACGCGACGATGCGTTCGAGGTCGACAACATTGTCTAAATCCAATCCGTTCATGTTTACGTGAACATAGATGAGTTTACGTAAACATAGCGCGGCCCCCGCGAGTCCGTCAAGGGATATTTTTGGGCGTCTCCCCGACCGGTCAGACCGGCCCTGTTGGTGCGGTGATCAGCTGGGCCACGAGGGTTGCCCCAAGCCACCGCTCATAGCGGTCCGCCGACCAGCCGCGTTCCTCGACGAGCTCCCGGTAGATTTCCTCATTCGAGAAACACCACAGGAGGTCGCTTGCGGTTGATTCGTCCACCCCGGGGGCGAGATCGGTACGCAGGTCGTGGATAAACCCGGCTAAGGTTCGGGCCCGGTTGTCCAGCACCTTGCGGTAGTCGGCGGCGACGTTCGGATCTGCCGCCGCCGCCTGGCGGTGGATGGATATGACGTCGTAACTCGTCTCCATCTGCCGGCGCACCAGTTGCGCCCACAGGCCAAGGCGGCGAGAGGCATCGGGTTCTGCGGTGGCCTGCGCCATCAGTTCCGGAATTTTCGAGTCCCGCATCATGGCCTGGCGCATGCCTTCGAGCAGGGCACGTTTGTTCCCAAACGCCGCATAGATGGTTTGGGGGGCGACCCCTGCCTCCGCGGCAATTGAGTCAATGGTGGTGGCTGTCCATCCATTGGCCGCCATCAACGCCCGTGCGGCGGCAATGACGCGGTCCTTGGTTTCCTGGGCTTGGCGCTGCCGGTGCGTCAGGGGGCGGGAAGGCATCATCATTTCAGTATAGTCAAGCCGCACTCAATGGAGTATAACTTGGTTCATTAGAGTACAACTAACGCGAGGATGCGGATGATGTCGAACTCACCAGAAATGAAGGGCGCCCCAAGGATGCCTGCGACCGCCCACAAACGCCGTTTCCTCGAAAGCAGAGCGCGGCGCATGACCGGTTGGTGCGGGATCGGGATGGTCGTCGCCATCCTGGTGAATGGCCCCCTGTCGCAGGCGGTGCAAAGAATACCGAGCTACTGGGACGCGGACGCAGGCGGGAAAATCGCTGTGTACCTGCAGGACGGAGCGAACGTCGATCACATGGTGGTCTTCTTCGCCCTGTCGAATCTCATCTTCGTATTTGGGATCGGATTCTTCGCGGGATTGCGGCGCGTCAGCAACCAGTCAGACCTCTCGGATTGGGTAAGCGGGGTGGTTTCCATCGGCTCGGCAGTCTTTCTCGCCGGGGGGCTGCTGTCCGAGACAATGTCGACCGGGATCGCGGTAGTGCTGCGTTCAACCCCCGGCTACCAGCTCGACGTTAATGCCGCTCTTCTCCTGCAGGGACTGTGGTCTACCGCAATCGCTCAGGGACAGGTGGCTTTGGGCGTCGTCGCAGTCACCATCAGCGTCAGCTCCCTGCTGGCAGGCGGCCTGCCCAGGTGGCTCGCCTGGTTTGGTGTCATCGCCGGCATCGTGACCATTCTGCGGCCAGTGCTCATCACCCAGATACCGCTGTTCATCGTCTCCTTCCAGCCGATGTTCCTCTGGATCGCCGCGCTCTCCGTCTTCCTCCTCAGGGCAGCGGACGACGGGGGCACGTCCCGCCGTCGTCCGCTTCCCTTGAAGGATTACTCGGCTCAGTAAGCCTTGACGCGCTGTTCCACGATGAGATGGACGAGGGCGAAGACGCCGTCCTCATCGATGGCCGCCAGGGCAGCGTCCAGTGCCGCCGGAACGTCACAGTCCTCGGTGACAGTGATTCCGAATCCGCCGAAGGCCCGGGCCATCAGGCCGAAGTCCGGATTCTTCAGCTGGGTTCCGGAGACGCGTGAGGGGTAGTGCCGCTCCTGGTGGGTGCGGATGGTGCCGTATTCCTGGTTGTCCATGACGATCACCAGCGGCGTGGCGCCGTACTGGGCGGCGGTGGCCAGTTCCTGGCCGTTCATGAGGAACTCCCCGTCCCCCGCGATGGTGACCACCCGGCGCCGGGGTTCGGCCAGCGAGGCCGCGATGGCCGACGGGACCGAGTAGCCCATTGAGCCGTTGCGGGCGCTGATCATGGAGGCGTAGCGGCGGGTGGGGAAATAGCGGTGGGCCCAGTTCGTGTGCTCGCCCGCGCCGAACGTCACCATTGAGTCCTGCGGCAGCCTTGGCACCAGGTTGGCCATCAGGGTGTCCATCCTTGCCTGCCCCTCAGCCGGCGCGGCAGATGGCAGCGCGGCGAACCGCGCCTGTTCACCCCGCATCCGGTCCGTCCACGCCTTCCACTCCTCCTTCACCGGCAGGTCGATGCCCACAAGGTCGCGGACAAAGGCCTCCGGCTTGGCCAGGATCTGGCGCGAAACGGGCCCCGACCGGCCACGGAGTGAGGGGTCCACTGTGACCAGGAAGTTCTTTTTGTTCCAGTCCTGCCGGCAGAGAAATCCGTCCGTAATCACATCGCCCGGCACAGTCCCCACAAACACCAGCAGATCCGTTTCCTCCAGCAAGTCGTAGGTGGGGCGGGGGCGGCCGTAGCCAATCGGGCCCACATAGGAGGGGGAATCGAAGGAGACCGTTCCCTGCGTCCGCCATTCAGCTGCCGCTGGGATGTTGTGCCGTTCCAGCCATCCCGTCAGCTGGTCCGCTGCTTCCTGTGTCCAGTCGTTGCCGCCGGTGACGAAGAGCGGCTTGCGTGACTCTGCCAGTGCGGCCGTCAGGGCGGCAGCGTCGGTGCTGCTCATGCCGCCGGCCGCCACCGGAATGACGGGGTGAATCGCCGGGTCAATCTGCTGCCGGATGATGTCCTCCGGCAGCCCCACCACCACAGGGCCCGGCCGCCCGCTCATGGCCGCAAACATCGCCTCAGCCACGATCTCGGACGCCCGCTCCGGGTGGTCAAGGACCATCACACGCTTCGCGCCCGTATCGAACCAGGCCTTGATGTCGAACTCCTGAAACGCCTCGCGGTCCCGGTGTGCGAAGGGGATCAGGCCGACGAACAGCAACATGGGAGTGGAATCCTGCCACGCGGTGTGCAGCCCCACATGTGCATTGGCAGCCCCGGGCCCCCGGGTCACCATGGCGATGCCCGGACGCTGGTTCATCTTCCCGTCGGCCTCGGCCATGTAGGAGGCGCCGCCCTCGTGCCGGCAGACGATGGTCTCAATGTCCGATGCGTGCAGGCCGTCCAGCACATCGAGGAAGCTCTCGCCGGGAACCACGTAGGTGCGCTCCACGCCGTGGGCCACCAGCGAATCAACAATCACGTGCCCCGCTGACTTCAGTGCCGGGAGGACATCGGTCTTGGGAGCGTCCGGGTGACGGGCCTGCCGGGAGCCTTGATCGGGGTTCCCGACGGCGGCGGGCAGGGTGTGGGATGCGGTCAGGGTTGCTTCGGTTTCCGTTGTCATGGGCTTTCTTTGGCTGTTTGGACTGGTTTGGCGTTGGTAGTGGATGGTGCGGTGTTTTATCTGAAGGTCTTGGCCGGTGGATTGGCGATGACGGGGGCTGTGCCGGTGTAGCCGTCGCGGGTTTCGGCGATTTCGCGGATCCGTTTGCGGCAGGCGTACCAGCCGAACACCATGAGGGCGCAGGCGATGGCGGTGACGAGCATAGTCAGGGGTGAGTCGATGAAGACCATGACCAGGACGCTGGCCAGGAAGAGCAGGGAGAGGTAGCCGGTGTAGGGGGCGCCGAACATCCGGAAGGAGGGGCGTTCGAGCCAGCCTTTGTCGGCCCAGC
>NZ_SIHX01000005.1 GCF_004320525.1 Arthrobacter sp. S39 | reverse complement strand
TTGAAACCAGCTGTAAAAACCAGACCACACCACGGGGTGGCATAATCCAGTCAATTCAACCAATTCAATACAATAAATTGGTATCAACAAACTTGGCACACTATTGAGTTCTCAAACAACAGACACACCCGGCACCACCACAACCATTTCAATCGGCCGTGGATCGCTCCGGAGCAACCTCTCAAACTTACCCGCTAGCTTCACTCTTGTCAAACCGGCGTCCGCGACCTTCATCAGCCTGAGGCTTTCGTGTCGGTTTTTTCGGTCTGACTCCGTGGAGCAGCGCGGAAATAAACTTTACCACCACTTTGCCGGGATGGCCACCCGAGCCCCAAGGCAGTCCCCGCAGCCCCTCCCTCGACGCAGCTGAAAGCCCGGAATCTCAAGGATTTCCGGGCTTTCAGCCGCGCAGTTAAGAGAGCCGGTTCACAACCAAACGGTCAGCCGGCCGCTGGCGGAACGGGCTTGAAGTACGCCGCACCCAGGGGCGGCAACGTTACGGTCAGCGATGCCGGCTGGCCATCAAGCCCCTCGTCCAGGGCAATCAGTTCACCACCATTGAGGACACCTGAACCGCCATAGGCCGCGGCATCCGTGTTCAGCACTTCCGTCCATGCCCCCACAGCAGGCACGCCAAGTGTGAAGCCCACATGCGGGCCTCCGGAGAAGTTGATGGCGACAACCAGCGGATTAGCGTCTTTGTCCCATCGGACGAAGGTCAGGACGTTGCGGTCCGCGTCTCCGCCGTTGATCCATTGGAAGCCGCCCGGCTCGTTGTCCCTCTCGTAGAGCGGGGGCGTTGAGCTGTACAGCTCGTTCAGGTCCTTGGTCAGCAGCTGCACGCCGCGGTGCGCCGGAATGTCGGCAAGCCACCAGTCCAGGCCATGCTGCTCGGACCATTCGGCTTCCTGGCCGAACTCGGTACCCATGAAGATGAGCTGCTTGCCCGGATGCGCCCACTGGTAGGCGAGGAACGCGCGCAGGTTCGCGAGCTGCTGCCACCGGTCCCCCGGCATCTTGCGCAGCATGGAGCCCTTACCGTGCACAACCTCATCGTGGCTGATGGGCAGGAGGAAGTTCTCAGTGAAGGCGTACACCATCGAGAACGTGACCGTCCCGTGGTGCCATTTGCGGTTTACCGGGTCTTCGGAGGCGTACTTCAGCGAGTCGTGCATCCAGCCCATGTTCCACTTCAGCCCGAAGCCGAGGCCGCTGTGGCTGGTCGGCGCGGTCACGCCGGGGAATGCCGTGGATTCCTCGGCAATCATGACCGCACCGGGGTGGGTCTTGTACACCGTGGCGTTGACTTCCTGGAGGAAGGAGATGGCCTCCAGGTTTTCCCGCCCGCCGAAGCGGTTGGGCGACCACTGGCCGTCTTCGCGGGAGTAGTCCAGGTACAGCATGGAAGCGACGGCGTCCACGCGAAGTCCGTCGATGTGGAACTCGTCGAGCCAGTACAGCGCATTGGCCACCAGGAAGTTCCGTACCTCGGTTCGGCCGAAGTCGAAGATCAGCGTTCCCCAGTCGGGGTGCTCGCCCAGGTTGGGGTCGGCGTGCTCGTAGAGGGGTTCGCCGTCGAACTGGGCGAGGGCCCAGGCGTCCTTGGGGAAGTGGGCCGGAACCCAGTCCAGCAGGACGCCGATGCCTTCCTGGTGCAGCGTGTCCACCAGGAATCGGAATTCATCGGGGTGTCCGAAGCGTGAGGTGGGAGCGAAGTAGGACGTGACCTGGTACCCCCAGGACCCGCCGAACGGGTGTTCTGCCACCGGCATGAATTCGACGTGGGTGAACCCCAGCCATTTGACGTACTCCACCAGTTCCTTGGCCAGCTCACGGTAGCCAAGGCCAAGCCGCCACGAGCCGAGGTGGACTTCGTAGACGCTCATGGGCGAATTGTGCGGGTCCCGCTGGGCGCGGGCCTCCATCCATTCGGCGTCCTTGAACGCGTAGGAGGGTTCCACCACGCGGGAAGCTGTCAGCGGCGGGACCTCGGTGCCGAAGGCCAGCGGATCGGCCTTTTCCACCCAGTGGCCGGCCTTGGTTTTGATCTCAAATTTGTAGCACGCCCCTGCTAAAACGCCGGGCAGGAACACTTCCCAGACACCGGAGGAACCCAGGGAACGCAGGGAGTTTTCGCGGCCGTCCCAGGCGTTGAAGTCGCCCTTGACCCGGACTGCCTGGGCGTTCGGTGCCCACACGGCAAAGGACACGCCGTCCACGTCCCCCAGCGAGGACTTGTAGTGCTGGACATGGGCGCCCAGTACTTCCCACAGTTTCTCGTGCCGGCCCTCACTGATGAGGTGCAGGTCCACTTCCCCCACGGTGGGCAGGTACCGGTACGGCTCGTCCATAGTGAGCGGCGCGGCTCCCGGGTAGGTGACCTCCAGGCGGTAGTCCGGCACATGGCCCGGCTGTTCCGGTTCGAGGACGGCAACCCACACGCCATGGGCCTCGTGGGTCATGGGCTCCGTGCCGGACGCTGTCGCGACCGACACGGCTTCAGCCAGGTGCTTGATCGTGCGCACTGTCACGTGCCCGTGGTCATCGAGGTGCGCACCCAGGATGGAGTGCGGCGCATGGTGCTCCCCGTTCGCTACCCTGCCGAGGGTGTCCGGGTCCACATGCAGCGGCACACGGGGCCGATCGGTACGTGCTGAGCCTGTCATTTTGTTACCTTCCGATGCCGCTCCGGCCTGATCGCCGGAGCCTTTACCGCTGAGCAGCCGCCTGGATGCGTTGACTGGAATCGCCAGCCAGTCGGGCCTGTTCCGCAATTCATAAACAACTTCATACAGCGCTTTGTCCAGCCACAATGCCACAAACAGGGGCGAGTGGCGGTCGATCGTGCCGGGTGTGACAGACGTGTACCCGGTGAGGAATGCCTCCGCGCAGTCATCGACCCACGATTCCGGGACCCGGGCACCTTCCTGCTCGCGGTCCGCGGCTCCCGCGGCATAGTCGAACGAGCGCAGCATGCCCACCACATCGCGCAGTGGGACGTCCGGAAAATTGCGCTCGGCGATCGGCCGCAGGGGTTCACCTTCGAAGTCCAGGATCGCCCAACGCGCCGGTTCGGCGCCGCGTCCGGGCACCTGGAGGATCTGCCCAAGGTGGAGGTCCCCATGGATCCGCTGCAGCGGACCGGCAGGGACGCCGTCGAGGGCGCTGAGCAGGGCGCCGAGCGCATGATCGTAAGGCCCGACGGCGGCGCCCGCCTCAGCCCATGTCTGCCGGACCCGCTGGGCTACTCCCGGAGCAATGACCTCTCCGGGGACTGCTTCTTCGGACACGCCCAGCGCCCCGGCGAGGCGGCGGTGGACGGTTGCCGTGGCAGCACCGAGTGCGCGTGCTTCTGCGGTGAAATCCGCTCCCGTGCGGGCGGCGTCCACTGCGAGGCGCCACGCGTCGCGCCCACCGTCCAGGAACTCATGCGCCACGGCGAGTTCGCCTCCGGCAAGGGTGCCAGTGTGGCCCCCGTCGGGAACATGCCACTCGCCGCGGACCCAGCCCAGGGTGGCCGGAACCTCGGAGGTGCCGGCGGCGGTCAGCGCCGCACCCACCTCGACCTCGGGGTTTGTCCCCTGGGACAGTACACGGAAGAACTTCACGATAGCCGCCGACTCGCCGTCGTCGACTATGACTGAACTGTTGGACTGCTCACCGGACAACACCTTCACCACACCGTGCGCGGTAGGCAGGCGGTATTCCGACGGCGAACGGTAGCCGCCCGCAGCCGCGGCACCGGCCGTACCGGCGTTGCGGATCAGTTCCAGCCAGGCAGCGACAAAGTCGGGATCGTGCACGGCGTCGTAGACCCAGGGCCGCTCGGAATCCGCGGCGTCCTGGCCGACGAGGGCGCGCTCAAGTTCGCCGGCCGGTGCCGCACGCCGGCTCAGCGGAACCTGGACGACGTCGGTCCGCTGACCGCCGTCGGCCGTCACCGACGTGACCGCCAGGAGAAAGACCTCCAGCCGGGCCATCGGTGACCGGTCTGCCAGGCCCAGGCCGCCCACCTGTTCGAGGGAGAAATCGGCTGACTTGACCGGGAACCAGCGCTGGCTCGGGAGCCATTCCCGCAGCAGCGCGGCCAGGGCCGGAGTGAGGATCGGCTCGCCCATATCAGTTCTCGATGGACAGGATCGGGAGCGCTTGTGTATAGGGGGACGCCGGGTTGGAGGCCGCCGAACGGATCCGCAGCCAGAAGAAATCGTGGCTGCCCAGGGTCAGCGTCAGCGTGCCGTCCCCGTCGATTCCGGGGAACGGCTGCCCGCCGAAGACGTCACGCAGTCCGCGGCCCGCGAACTGCGGAACACGGAGTTTGGCCGCCACGGGATGCTGGGAAAGGTTGAAGGCGCAGAGGATCGTTTCGCCGACCTCCCCCGCGGTGTTGTCATCCGAGAGTTCCCGAAGGTAGGCCACCACGGCATCATGGTCAGCCTCCACGTGCTTGAACGCGCCCAGCCCGAACGCGGGGTGGTTCTTGCGGACGCTCAGGATCTGCCGGGTCCAGCGGAGCAGGGATCCCGAGTGGGCCGCCTCCGCCTCGACGTTGGCCATGCTGTAGTTATACACAAGCGACTGGATCACCGGTAGGTACAGTTTCCCGGGGTCGGCGTTGGAGAATCCGGCGTTTCGGTCCGGGTTCCACTGCATGGGCGTGCGGACCGCGTCCCGGTCCTCCAGCCAGATGTTGTCCCCCATGCCGATCTCGTCGCCGTAGTACAGGAACGGGCTGCCCGGCAGGGACAACAGGAGCGCGTTGATCAGTTCGATCTCAGCCCTGGAGTTGTCCAGCAACGGCGCCAGCCGGCGCCGGATGCCGATGTTTGCCCGCATGCGCGGGTCCGGTGCGTACCAGCCGAGCATCGCGGCGCGTTCATCCGCGGTGACCATTTCCAGGGTCAGTTCATCGTGGTTGCGCAGGAAAGTCCCCCATTGGGCCCCTTCCGGGATCTCCGGGGTGTCGTGCATGGTCTCGATGATGGGCGCGGCCTTCTGGTCGCGGAGCGCGTAGTACAGGCGGGGCATGATGGGGAAGTGGAAGGCCATATGGCATTCGGGCTCCTCCTCCGTGCCGAAGTACTCCACCACCTCGTTGGGCGGCTGGTTCGCTTCGGCGATGATTACCCGGCCGGGATAGCTCTCATCGACCATGGTCCGCAGCTTCCGCAGGAAATCGTGCGTGGCGGGGAGGTTCTCGCAGTTGGTCCCTTCCTCTTCGAAGAGGTAGGGAATGGCGTCGGCCCGGAACCCGTCGATGCCCTGGTCCAGCCAGAACCGGACCACGTCGAAGAGCGCGTCGATGACCTTTGGGTTTTCGAAGTTCAGGTCGGGCTGGTGGCTGAAGAAGCGGTGCCAGAAGAACTGCCGCCGGATGGGATCGAAGGTCCAGTTGGATTCCTCGGTGTCCACAAAAATGATGCGCGCGTCCTGGTACTTTTCGTCGGTATCGCTCCAGACGTAGAAGTCGCCGAACGGGCCGTCGGGATCCTTGCGTGATTCCTGGAACCACGGGTGCTGGTCCGAGGTGTGGTTGAGCGGGAGGTCGATGATGACCCGGACGCCGCGTGCATGCGCCTCCGCCACGAGCCGCTTGAAGTCGCTGATGGTTCCGAACTCGTCCAGCACGGAGTTGTAGTCCGAGATGTCGTACCCGCCATCACGGAGCGGGGACTGGAAGAACGGCGGCAGCCACAGGCAGTCCACGCCAAGCCACTGCAGGTAGTCGAGCCTGTCGATCAGCCCGTGGAAGTCACCGGAGCCGTCGCCGTTGGCATCCGCGAAGGCCCTGACCAGCACCTCATAGAAGACGGCCTTCCGGTACCACAACGGGTCATGCTGAAGTCCTGGCGCGTTCAGTTCGAACGTGCTCTTAGGGGTGAAATGCTGGCTAGAGCTTTGCGGGTTGAAACTCACTTAGGCATTCTCCTCACGCTCAGGATGTGGGCGGGTTCGAGGTGCGAATCCAGGCGGACGTAGTTGTATTCGCCCCACTCCCAGCTTTCGCCGGAAATGAGGTCATCCACCGTGAAGCCTCCGTTGGGTGACAGGTCCTGGGGATCGAGTTCCAGGGCGGCCAGGTCAAGGGAGACGGTGCTTTCCCTGGTGCCGTGCGGATCAACGTTGACCACCACGATGATGGTGTCCTTGGTGCCGTCCGGGAGGGTCTTGTGCTTGGAGTACACCACCGTGGCGTCGTCCGTGCTGTGGTGGACCGTCAGGTTCTGCAGGTCCTGCAGGGCCGGATGCGCATGCCGGATGCCGTTAAGCCGGGTGATGTACGGCGCCAGCGTGCGGCCGGATTCGGCGGCGGCGTCCCAGTCGCGGGCCTTGAACTCGAACTTTTCGTTGTCGATGTACTCTTCCGCGCCGGGGCGGGCCACGTGTTCGTACAGTTCGTAGCCGGCGTAGACGCCCCACAGCGGGCTGGCGGTGGAAGCCAGGGCGGCACGGATCTTGAAAGCGGCCGGGCCGCCGAACTGGAGGTACTCGGTCAGGATGTCCGGGGTGTTGACGAAAAAGTTGGGGCGGAAGAAAGCAGCGGACTCGTGGCTGACTTCGTGGAAGTAGGTTTCGAGTTCCTTCTTCGTGTTCCGCCACGTGAAGTACGTGTAGGACTGCTGGAATCCGGCGCGGCCCAGCGCGTGCATCATGGCCGGACGGGTGAAGGCCTCAGCGAGGAACACAACTCCGGGGGCTTTTTTGTTGACCTGCGCAATGAGCCATTCCCAGAACCAGACGGGCTTGGTGTGCGGATTATCCACCCGGAAAATCCTGACACCGTGGCTGACCCACAACAGGACAATCCGGAGGATTTCCTTTGAGAGGCCCTCCGGATCATTGTCGAAATTCAGGGGATAGATATCCTGGTATTTTTTCGGCGGGTTTTCCGCGTAGGCGATGCTGCCGTCAACGCGGGTGGTAAACCATTCCGGATTAGTCTCCACCCAGGGGTGGTCCGGTGCCGCCTGGAGGGCCAGGTCCAGCGCCACTTCCAGCCCCAACTCGTTCGCCCGGGCGACGAAGGCGTCGAAGTCCTCGAAAGTGCCCAGGTCCGGGTGGATGGCGTCGTGGCCGCCTTCCTTGGCGCCGATGGCCCAGGGCGAACCGGGATCGTGGGGCCCGGCGATCAGCGTGTTGTTGGGTCCCTTGCGGTGCTGCACGCCGATGGGGTGGATCGGCGGCATGTAGAGGACATCAAAGCCCATGGCGGCCACCGCGTCCAGCCGCTTGGCTGCCGTCCGGAAGTTACCCGAGGTCCAGGCGCCCGTGGAGTGGTCCCGGACCGCCCCTTCGGACCGGGGGAAGAACTCATACCAGGCACCGCGTCCTGCGAGGTCGCGTTCGACAAACAGGGGGTACTGTTCCGAGGCGGCGATCAGTTCACGGATCGGCTGGCGCTGCACAACGTCGGCGACGTCGGGGCCGAATCCGGCGGCGAGGCGTTCCTCATCGGTGAGTGCTGTGTTGGCCAGAATGGAAGCAGCAAGGCGCAGGGTGCGCCGGTCCGACGCGTTCCGGGAGGCGTCGGCGGCGGCGTCCGAAAGCAGCGCTGAGCCTTCTGCCAGCATCAGTTCGACGTCGATCCCGGCGGCCACTTTCACTTCGGCGTTGTGGTGCCAGGTCCCGTAGCGGTCGTGCCAGGCTTCAATGAGGAACGTCCAGTTTCCCGTGCCCGACGGCGTGATGACGCCTTCCCAGCGGTCGGTTCCCAGTCCGCGTTCCCCACGCGCGGGGGCCAGCCTGACGCGCTGGCGTTCCTTTCCCTTGGGGTCCAGGAGGACGGCGCTGACGCCGAGCTGGTCATGTCCTTCGCGGAATGCGGTGGCTCCGACCACAATTCCCTCGCCCGGCAACGCCTTGGCGGGAAACTTTCCACCCTCCACCACGGGCTGCACCGCGGTGATGGGAAAACGGCCAAACCGCAGGCCGTCAGTGATTCGGCCCTTCGGCTTTTGCTTTGCTGCTGCACTGGTTCCTGATTTAGTCGTCACATGCTCGACGTTAGCGAGAAATCACCGAGATTGCTAAGGCCACGCACTTTTTCCCGGCGGTGATTCGTCTTTTCCGGGGCCTCATCTGTCATTTACCTAAAAGAAAGCTAAACCGGTTCCAGCCGCCCATGTTGTCGGTTAGTGTGGCGCAGGTGAAGGCAATCCGCAGATTTACCGTCCGAACCGTTCTCCCGGAACCGATCAGGCCGCTGGCCCGGTTGGCGACCAACCTGCGCTGGTCCTGGCACCGGCCCACCCGCGAACTTTTCGCGGCGTTGAACCCCCGTGTCTGGGAGGAAAGCGGCCAGGATCCGGTGAGCTTCCTGGGCCTGGTCAGCCGCGAGGAGTTCCAGGTCCTTGCAGCTGACCAGTCGGTGGTGGAGCGGGTCCGCTCCGCCGAGCAGGACCTCGACCGATACCTTGAAGAGCCGCGCTGGTACCAGGGCCTGGGTGACGGCGCTCCGTCCTCCATTGCCTACTTTTCGCCCGAGTTCGGCATCACCGAGGTGCTGCCCCAGTACTCGGGCGGCCTTGGCATCCTGGCCGGCGACCACCTGAAGGCGGCATCGGACCTTGGTGTGCCGCTGATCGGCGTTGGCCTGCTCTACCAGGCGGGGTACTTCAAGCAGTCACTGTCGCGGGATGCCTGGCAGCAGGAGACGTATCCGGTGCTGGACCCCGACGGACTTCCCCTGACCCTGCTGCGCGAACCGTCGCGGGACGGCAACGGCCGGCCGCTGCAGATCTCCCTGCCCCTGCCCAACGGCCGCCGGCTCCTGGCACACATCTGGCGTGCCGACGTCGGACGTGTTCCGCTCCTGCTCCTGGACTCCAACGTTCCGGGCAACGACGACGCCGCCCGCGGGATCACCGACCGCCTGTACGGCGGCGGCGGGGACCACCGGCTCCAGCAGGAGCTCCTCCTGGGCATGGGCGGCGTGAAGGCGCTGCGTGCCTACCAGCGGCTCACGGGCCGGGATGCCCCCGAGGTGTTCCACACCAACGAGGGCCATGCCGGATTCCTGGGTATCGAACGCATCCAGGAACTGATGGCAGGCGACGACGCCCTGAGCTTCGACGAGGCCCTTGCGGCAGGCCGCGCCTCCACGGTCTTCACCACGCACACGCCGGTCCCGGCCGGCATCGACCGGTTCGAAATTTCGCAGATCCAGCACTTCTTCCAGGCCGGCCTCGCTCCGGCGGTCCCGGTGGACAGGATCCTTGAACTGGGCCGGGAGAACTACGCGGACGGCAATCCGTCCGTGTTCAACATGGCCGTGATGGGCCTCCGGCTCGCGCAGCGTGCCAACGGGGTGGCCAAACTCCACGGTGAGGTCTCCCGCGGCATGTTCTCGGCCCTGTGGCCGGGCTTCGACCATTCCGAGGTGCCTATTACGTCGGTGACCAACGGCGTGCACGTGCCCACCTGGGTGGACGGGCGGATTTCCAAGCTGGCGCGGGAGCAGTTCGGCACGGAGGCTGAGGCCAACGGCCGCTGGGACCTTGCCTACAACGTCAGCGACGCCGATGTCTGGGCGCTGCGCCGCGCGATGCGTACGGCGCTGGTGGAGGATGTCCGGCGCCGCCTCCGCGCCGCCTGGAAGAAGCGTGGCGCCGCGGACGCGGAGCTCGGCTGGACAGACAGCGTGCTGGATCCGGATGTGCTGACAATCGGCTTTGCACGCCGCGTCCCCACGTACAAGCGGCTGACGCTGATGCTGCGCGAACCGGCCCGGCTCAAGGCGCTGCTGCTGCACAAGGACCACCCCATCCAGCTGGTCATTGCCGGCAAGTCCCACCCCGCGGATGACGCCGGTAAGAAGATGATCCAGGACCTGGTCCGCTTCACTGACGATCCTGAGGTCCGGCACCGGATCGCGTTCCTGCCGAACTATGACATCGCCATGGCCCGGACGCTTTTCCCCGGCTGCGATGTCTGGCTCAACAATCCCCTCCGGCCTCTGGAGGCCTGCGGCACGTCCGGGATGAAGGCCGCCATCAACGGCTCGCTGAACCTTTCGGTGCTCGATGGCTGGTGGGATGAGATGTACGACGGCGAGAACGGCTGGGCGATCCCCACCGCCAACAACGGTGCGTCCCCCGAGGAACGCGACGACATCGAGGCCGCTGCCCTCTATGAACTGCTGGAAACCCAGGTGGCGCCGCGTTTCTACGGCAGCACCGTCTCCGAAAGCGCCGGCGCGGCCGGACCGTCGGAATCGGGCACGGAAAAGGTGCCCACCCACTGGGTCTCGATGATCAAGCACACGCTCTCGCACCTGGGCCCGGCTGTCTCGGCTGACCGGATGCTCCGCGACTACGTGAACATCCTGTACCGCCCGGCGGCCGAGGCCGGCCGGCGGGCGGTCCAGGACTCCTATGCCCAGGCCCGGGCCCTGGCTGCCTGGACCGGACAGGTCCGCGCCGCCTGGCCGCTGATCCATGTCGAGCACGTGGACTCCGTCGGTGTCTCCGAAGACCCGCAGATCGGCGACACCCTGCAGGTCAACGCGTATGTGGCCCTGCATATCCTGTCCCCCGACGACGTGTCGGTTGAGGTGGCCTATGGGCGGGCCGAGGAAAACGACACGCTCGCCGACGTCACGGTGATGGAACTCCAGATACAGGAGGACCTCGGCGGCGGCCGCCACCTGTTCAGCGGGTCGCTGCTGATCGACCGGGCCGGGTCCTTCGGCTACACCGTCCGCGTCCTGCCACGGCACGAGGCGCTGGCTTCCAAGGCGGAGCTGGGGTTGATCGTCAACGCCTGAGCCGTTTACAGACATTCGCCGGATGTCAGTCATCCTCCGCGTGCTGCTCCTCCGTTGCTTTGACGCACGCTTCCGGATAACTGACATCCGGCGTTGCTTTGTGGAACCGTCCGAGGCGGTTGACGACGTAGGTTAGAGGAGGATGGCCGTGACGTTCAGGTCTTTGCCCGCGTAGCTTTCGGCGTCCTGGAGGATCTCGCAGATGATGCCAAACGCCCTGTCGCCCCGGAAGGCCGCGGCCACCTGCCACAGGACGGTCACGGGCAGGTGGCCGTCGTCCGTGATGGTGTCCGCAAAGTCGTGCAGTGAATCGTTGAGGGCATCCAGGTTGATTCCATAGTGCTCCGGGAAATCCAGGACTTCCCCGAAGGTTTCGAGGACTGCCTTCTTGCTGTCTGCTGCCGGCACCACCAGGCTGCGGCGGCCCGCGTCTGCGACCTGCTCCTGCAGTTCTTCCAGGGTCCAGGTGTCGGCTGAGTAGATCTTCATGGGTTGTTTAGCTGCCTTCTGCAATGAATGAGAACGAATCGTAGTGGTCCGCCGTGTAGTACTTCTCGCCCGCGGTGCCGGTGACGATGCGGCGGGCTCCGCGGTCCGACTCACCGGGCGTGGGAACGGTGTATTCCCGGTAGTAGCCTCTGTCCCTCAGCGGCAGGATGCGCTCCAGGTTCCCGAACGTTGCGTCGTCCTGGCTGTACCGATAGGGACCGCCCGCCCGGATCAACGCCAGGGTCTGGCGTGCGTCCGCTGGCAGCTCCGATTCGCGGACAGCCGGCAGTCCGGACGGATTCTCCACGACGGCACCGGCCGGGCCCGGTCCGGCACCCGGCGGGGCCGGGGCCTCGCTCGAAGTAGCTCCCGGCGTCGGATTTCCTGTGAGCGGTTCAAACAGTCCGGTGTAGCCGAAGGCCAGCAGGGCGACCGCCACCAGAACGGACAGCACCAGGGCAACAGCAGGGCGGTTGCGCATTTATGGTCCCCCGGAGGCCTAGGTGCGGTAGATGTTGATCGAGTTGGCCTCGACGAGGTCCGTCTCCCCCGAGGCGACGATCCCGCCCTGGCGCAGTTCGTGCAGCGGCGAGGTGGTGAGCCTCAACTCGAACATGCGGTGCGGCGTTCCGTCGTCGTTGGTGAGCTGCGGCAACGTGATCTTCACGTCGGAGGTGCTGCCGTTGACCACCACCAGGCCGGCCAGGGTGCCGTCATCGGAGCCCAGCAGGAGTTGCATGACCCGGTGCTGGGGATCGTTCCAGCGGTCCATGGACATCGGCTCACCCGACTCGTCAAACCAGTAAAGGTAGGACTGTTCGTCGCGGACCGGGAAATCGTGGGGCTGGCTGGCGAGGAATTCCTTGCGGAGCCGGACGTAGCGCTTGGTGCTGCGCAGCATCTCGTGCGACTCGGGCGTCCGGGTCCAGTCGATCCACGCGAGCGGGTTGTCCTGGCAGTAGGCGTTGTTGTTTCCCTGCTGGGTACGCGCCAGCTCATCCCCGGCGGTGATCATGGGCACGCCCATCGAGATCATCAACGAGGCCATGAGGTTGCGGCGGGACTGGGCGCGCTCGGCCAGGATTGCTTCGTCCTCGGTCCGCCCCTCGAAGCCGTGGTTGTAGCTGCGGTTATCGCCGTGCCCGTCCCGGTTCTGCTCGCCGTTGGCCTCGTTGTGCTTGCGGTCGTAGGAGACGAGGTCGGCCAGCGTGAAGCCGTCGTGCGACGTAACGAAATTGAGCGAGGCCAGCCTGGAGCGGCCGGAGCCTTCGAAGAGTCCGGCCGAACCTGACAGGGCGTCCGCGAGCTTGGCCACGGATCCTCCGTGGCCGCCGCCTTCGATGGCGGCGCGGTCGGAGAGCCAGAACGACCTGACACCGTCGCGGAAGTGGTCGTTCCAGTCCACCCAGCCGCCGGGGAAGCGCCCGGTCTGCCAGCCGCCGTAGCCCACGTCCCACGGCTCGGCGATCAGCTTCACGTCCGACAACACCGGATCCGCCGCGATGGCAACAAGGAAGGGATGCCGGGGATCGAATTCGTTGGCAGCGTTCCGGCAGAGCGTCACGGCGAGGTCGAAGCGGAACCCGTCAATGTGGAATTCATCCACCCAGTACCGGAGCGAGTCCAGCACCAGCTGCACTACCCGAGGTTCGCCGAAATTCAGGCTGTTGCCGCAGCCGGTGGTGTCAAGGTACCTGCCGTGGCCATCGGTCCGGTAGTACTTGTCCTCGCCAAGGCCGCGGAAGCTCAGTGCAGGCCGGTCAGGTCCGCCTTCTGCTGTGTGGTTGTAGACAACGTCCAGGATCACTTCAATCCCGGCGGCATGGAGGAGTTTGACCATGCCTTTGAATTCGTCCTGGATGGCCTGCGGGCCCGCGCCCTGCGCGGCCTCGGTGGCGTAGCTGGGATGCGGCGCAAAGAATGCGGCGGTGTTGTAGCCCCAGTAGTTGGTCAGGCCAAGGTTCTGCAGATGGGGTTCGTCAAGGTGGAAATGCACCGGGAGCAGCTGGACGGATGTAACGCCCAGGCTCTTGAGGTGCTCGATGATGGCCGGGTGCGCCATGCCGGCATACGTGCCGCGGAGTTCCTCAGGGACGTCCGGGTGCAGCATGCTCTGGCCGCGGACGTGTGCCTCGTAAATGATCGTGTTGCGCCATTGCGTCCGCGGACGCGCGTCGCTGCCCCAGTCAAAATCGGTGGCCATCCTGACGTTCGTCAGGAACCCTTCCCGCTGGTCCACGGCCCGACCGTAGGGATCGAGCAGCAGCGGCTGGCCGCCGTCGTCGTCCAAATCAAGGGTGGGCACTGACAGCGGCAGCGATTCCTCTTTGGACGTCGGCCGGAAGCCATACCTTGAGCCAACCGGGAAACCCTCGACGATTCCGTGGTGGACGCCGTGGGTGACGTTGGGCAGCGCCTTCAGCTGCCATTCGCCGCCCGGCGCCTTGTAGGCGATCTCCAGGCTGGCCACGCCCGGCGCATACACGGCCACGTTCGCGCGGGACTGCGAAGCGTGTCCGCCCCCGGAATCGGGGCGCGGAACGCTGACACCGAGGGGAAGCGCCGTGGAGGCGTCCATGGTGGAAGCAGTGTCGAAAAGCGGCATGACCATCACCTAAATATTAGCCGCCGGCGTGAAAACACCAGTGCTTCCGGTTATGTGACGCCGCCCGCAAGCCAGCCGCCACCCTTCATCCGCGCCCTGCGGTTCTACTTGGTGGCGCGCTGCCTGGAGACCTCGTAGAGGGAGATGCCTACGGCCATGGAGGCGTTCAGCGATTCCATGGCGGAATCGATCGGAATGGAGACGATCTGGTCGCAGTTTTCCCGGACCAGGCGGCTGAGGCCCTTCCCTTCGGATCCGACCACAATGCATACGGGTTCGGTGGCGAGCGTAAGGTCCGGCAGCGAAACGTCGCCGTCGCCGTCGAGCCCGAGGACAAAGATGCCCATGTTCTTGAACTGCTTCAGGGCGCTGTTCAGGTTGGCGGCGCGTGCCACCGGGACGCGTACGGCCGCGCCGGCGCTGGTCTTCCAGGCCGAGGCCGTGACGCCTACGGAGCGCCGTTCCGGGACGATGACGCCGTGGCCGCTGAATGCGGAGACGGAGCGGATGATCGCGCCGAGGTTGCGGGGGTCGGTGATGCCGTCCAGCGCAACGAACAGCGGGGCGTTGGCTACGTGGCCCTTTTTCCACCGGTCAACGGTTTCCTCTGCCAGGTCATACGCATCCTGGTATTCGTAAGGCGGGATCTGCAGGACCAGGCCCTGGTGGACGGCGTCGTCGGTCATGCGGTCCAGCTCCGGCTTGCCGGTCTCGAGCAGCGGAATGCCGCGCTCGGCCGCGATCTTCAGCGACTCCTTGACCCGGTCATCCATTTCGATCCGGATGGCGATGTGCAGTGCCTTGGCGGGGATGCCCGCGCGCAGTGCCTCCACCACGGAGTTGCGGCCCGTGACGACCTCTTCGGTTGCCCGCCCCTTGGGGCCGGTGCGTGCGGCACCGGCGCTGCGGGCGCCTGTTCCGCGCTTGGCAGCAGACCGTTCGGCCAGCTGCTTGCTCTTGTGCGCCTTGTGGTACGGGCGGTCCTCCGCCTTGGGTGTGGGACCCTTGCCTTCAAGAGCCTTGCGGCCATGACCACCGGTTCCGATGGTTGGGCCCTTCTTCGCTTTAACCGATCGGCGACCATTGTTGGCCATTGTGTTCCACCCTTGATTGTTTGACTGAGTCTGCTTACCAGTCTACTGAATCAAGTTAAATCGCCGGTTCAGTCCCGCTGCAGGCTCCAGGTGGCGCCTTCGGCACTGTCCTCGACGGCGACGCCGGCGGCCTTCAGCGTGTCCCGGATGGCGTCCGACGCCGCCCAGTCCTTGGCTGCCCGGGCCTCGGCGCGGGCCACCAGCTGGGCCTCAACCAGCACGCCCAGCGCAGCCGCTTCCTTGGTGTTCGCGGCATCTGAGCTTGCGACGGCGTCGAGCCCCAGGGCCCTGGTCATGATCATGACCGCGTTCCGTGCATGCCGCGCGGCTTCGTCATCGCCCTCGGCAAGGGCGGTGTTGCCGGCCCGCACGGTCTCGTGCAGGGCAGCCAACGCGCGCGGGACGTTGAGGTCGTCGTCCATGGCGTCCGAAAAAGCCTGCACAGACTCGGTGGACGGGCCGAAGTTGCCTGCCACGAAGCCGAAGTCGGTACCCAGGCGGGCGGCGGCTTTGGCCTGGAACCCGTCAATACGTTCGACGGCGGCAGCAGCCTCCTCCAGCGACGTGGGGCGGTAGTCGAGTATGGAACGGTAGTGCGCCTGGCCCAGGTAGTACCGGACCACCCGCGGCGGGGCCAGTTCAAGCATTTCGGCGGGGCTGACCGTGTTGCCGATGGACTTGGACATCTTTTCGCCCTGGTAGGTGACCATGCCGTTGTGCATCCAGAAGTTCGCGAAGCCGTGGCCCGCCGCCTGGGACTGGGCCATCTCGTTCTCGTGGTGCGGGAAACGCAGGTCCAGCCCGCCGCCGTGGATATCGAACTCGGTGCCGAGGTACTTGGTGACCATGGCGGAGCATTCCAGGTGCCAGCCCGGGCGGCCGGCACCCCACGGCGAGGCCCAGCTCGCCGTCGTCGGCTCCCCCTCTTTGGAGCCCTTCCAGAGCGCGAAGTCCCGGGCATCTTTCTTGCCGCGCGGATCCGCGTCCTGGGCACCCTGCATGTCATCGATGTTCTGGCGCGTCAGCGACCCGTACTTGTCCCACGACCGCACGTCGAAGTAGACGTCGCCCGAGTCGTCCAGGGCCGGATACGCGTGGCCACGGTCGATCAACTGCTGGATAAGGGCATGCATTTCGGGAATGTGCCCGGTGGCGCGGGGTTCATACGTGGGCCTGGACACGCCAAGGGTGTCGTAGGCCTTCAGGAACTCCTGTTCATAGCGGTAGGCCAGCGCCCACCACTCTTCCTCACGGACCTCCCCCGGTTCGGGCCGGAACCCGGGGGCGAAGGACGCTTCAGACTTGGCGAGGATCTTGTCATCGATGTCCGTGACGTTCCGGACCACCGTGACGCGGTACCCCCGGTACGTCAGCCAGCGGGTGAGCTGGTCAAACGCGATGGCGGAGCGGATGTGTCCCACATGGGGCATCCCCTGGACGGTAGCGCCGCAGTAATAGACGCTTGCCTTGCCCGGTTCGAGGGGGACGAAGTCGCGGACTTCGGCGGATGCTGTGTCGTAAAAGCGCAGGGTCACCGCTCCAGATTAGCCGACGGGCGCATGTTGGCTGTGGGATACACCAGTGCGGTGGCCACGGCGGAGATTCCCTCACCCCTCCCGGTGAAGCCCAGCCCGTCGCTGGTGGTGGCGGTGACGCTGACCGGGGCACCGGCGGCCTCGCTGAGGACGCGCTGGGATTCTTCCCGCCGCGGCCCGAACTTGGGCCGGTTGCCCACAAACTGCACGGCGACGTTGCCGATCTCGAATCCGGCAGCCCGCACGATCCTTGCCGCTTCTGCCAGGAGGGTGGCACCTGAAGCGCCGGCGAATTCGGGCCGGTCTGTGCCGAAGTGTGTTCCAAGGTCGCCGACCCCGGCCGCGGAGAACAGGGCGTCTGCCGCGGCGTGCGCCACGGGGTCAGCATCGGAGTGGCCGGCCAGGCCACGCTCGCCCTCCCAATGGAGTCCTCCCAGCCACAACGGGCGGGGCTTGTCCGCGGCGGCGAAGGCGTGGACGTCCACGCCGATTCCCGTGCGGGGCAGGATCATGTTCTCCGGCCCCATGTTCAGCCCTCCACCCAGCGGGCGCCCAGCGGCCCTTCCAGGAGCCCTTCGGCGAGGATCAGGTCAAGGGGCGTCGTGATTTTCAGGGATTGCGTGGAGCCTCGGACTGCAAAGACCGGCGTACCGAGCATTTCCACGAGCATGGCGTCGTCGGTGACAGCCGCCGACTGCTTCCCGTCCAGGGCCTGGGCGGCCTCATGCGCCTTCAGGAGGGTTCCGAGCCGGAAGCCCTGCGGTGTCTGCACCGCACGGAGTTCCTCCCGCGGCGCGGTCCCGGTGACGATCTCCGGCGCCAGGGCACTGTCCGTTCCCGTGGTCGCGGCGACCGTTTTGACGGTGTCCACCACCGCGACGGCGGGGATCACCGCTGCGGCGCCTGCAGCCAGGGCATCGGCGACGCGGTGGAAAACGGATTCGGGTGTGAGGGCACGCGCGGCGTCGTGCACCAGCACCGCTTCAATGCCGTCCATCAGGGCAGCGATGCCGGCCCGGACGGAATCAGCCCGGGTGGCGCCGCCGTCGACGATGGTCAGGATGGGGCCGCCGTCGGCCAGTTCCTCCCGGAAGTCCTCGCAAAGCTGGCGGAGGCCGTCGTCTCCTGCCGGCAGGGCGACGCAGACCTGGCTGCTGATGCCGGACGCGACGATGCCGCGCAGGGCATGGGTCAGAAGGGGTTCGCCGCCCAGCGGAACAGCGGCCTTGGGCATGCCGTAGCCAAGCCGCTGCCCTGAACCTGCGGCCACCAGGATCACGGCGGTGACAAGGCGGGTGGGTGTTTCACTCATGCGGACTAGCCTACGTCCACGCAGGCTGCCCCGCCCGGACCTGAATCCGGGCAAAAAGAAACCCCGGCGGCACTTGCGTGCCGCCGGGGTTCAATTCTTAGGAAGCCAGGACCTCGTCGAGAACGCTGGCCGCCTTCTCTTCGTCGGTCTTTTCAGCCAGCGCCAACTCTGAAATCAGAATCTGCCGGGCCTTGGCCAGCATTCGCTTCTCACCTGCGGAAAGGCCCCGGTCGTGATCTCGGCGCCACAGGTCGCGGACGACCTCTGCTACCTTGATGACGTCACCGGAAGCAAGCTTCTCCAGATTTGCCTTGTATCTGCGTGACCAGTTGGTGGGTTCTTCAGTGAACTCGGCACGGAGCACATCGAATACGTGCTCCAGGCCTTCCTTGCCCACTACATCCCGGACCCCAACAAGGTCAACGTTTTCTGCTGGAACTTCAATGGTCAGATCACCCTGAGCCACCTTGAGCTTGAGATACATTTTCTCTTCGCCCTTGACGGTGCGCATCTTGATTTCTTCAATTTTTGCAGCACCGTGGTGAGGGTAAACTACTGTCTCGCCGACCTCAAATACCATGTGGACATTCCCCTTTCCCGCAGACCAGTTTATCACGATTCGGGCATATGACTGGCCGCGAAAGGGCCCCGGAACCGCATGAATACGCGGAAAATGGGCAGAATCGACCCCCTTGGACCCCTTGACGGATGCGGATAATAGTGCATCGGAGAGGCCTTGCCAAGGGCAATGTGACCGCCCGGAATCCGCGTTTGGGCAGGTTTGCGGATAGGCTATGGGCTGAATAATGTTCCAAGACTCTTGAGGAGTACGTGACGTGCGTTTCACTGCGATGAACCGGGCCCAGCGCGGCAAACTGGCATTGGCGGCAGCTGCCCTGGGCCTCGGCCTGGTGACGGTGACCGGCTGCGGCTACATCACCCCCCAGCAGACTTCTCACCAGTACTCCGCATCGGATGGCATCCGCGCGGACCTGGGCCCCCTGCAGCTGCGCAACTTCATGATTGTTTCCGCCGGCGAGGACAAGCCGGGCCGCCTGCTCGGCGCCGTCTACAACTCCTCGTCGCAGGACGTCAAGCTGACGGTCAACGGCGCCGAAGGCTCCCAGACGCAGGTGTCTGTGAAGGCAAACTCCTACACGCTGCTCAACGACTCCACCGACGAAGCGATCCTTAGCACCAGCGGCGGCATCGCCGGCTCCCTGGTGCCGGTTAAGATCACCGAAAACGGCACCAACCTGAACAAGACCATCGACGTTCCGGTTCTGGACGCAACCCTGGAAGAGTACAAAGAGTATGTGCCGGCTGGCAGCGAGCCGACCGGCACCAGCTCACCGACGCCGTCGCCGTCGACGTCTTCTGCCGCCGCAGCCCACTAGGCGCCTCAGCGGACCACGACGCAACGCAGAAGGAGGGGCTCCCCGCGGGGAGCCCCTCCTTCTGCGTTGCGGGGTTGGCGCCCGGGCATACCGGGCCGCTGCCTAGGGTTCGAACTTGTAGCCGAGGCCCCGCACCGTCACCAGGAACCGTGGCGCCGACGGGTCCGGCTCGATCTTGCTCCGCAGCCGCTTGACGTGGACATCGAGGGTCTTCGTGTCGCCCACATAGTCGGATCCCCACACCCTGTCGATGAGCTGGCCCCGGGTCAGCACCCGCCCCGAGTTCCGGAGCAGCATCTCGAGCAGTTCAAATTCCTTCAGCGGGAGCAGCACCTGCTCGCCGCCCACGCTTACCACGTGCCGCTCGATGTCCATCCGGACAGGTCCGGCCTGCACCGTGGCTGAGATCAGTTCTTCCGGCTCGCCCTGGCGGCGGAGCACAGCCCGTACCCTGGCAACCAGTTCGCGCGAGGAATACGGCTTGGTCACGTAGTCGTCGGCGCCGAGTTCCAGGCCCACCACTTTGTCGATCTCGGAATCCTTGGCGGTCAGCATGATGACCGGAACGCCGGACCGTTGCCGGAGCTGGCGGCACACTTCGGTTCCGGACAGGCCCGGGAGCTGCAGGTCCAGCAGGACCAGGTCGGCGCCGTTGCGGTCGAACTCGGTGATGGCGTCAAGGCCGTTGTCCACCACCTCCACTTCGAACCCTTCCTTGCCCAGCAAATAGGACAGCGGGTCGCTGAACGACTCCTCGTCCTCAACTATCAAGATCCTGCTCAAGCGCTAGCTCCTTGTTCGTGTGCGCCGGCGGCGCGGGATTCGTGGGATTGACGGGCGGCATGGTGCTTGGGCGGTGCGGACTTCGGGCCGGCGGCAGGTTCTTCCTCGACGTCGGGCCCCTCCATTTCCGGCAGCCGAAGGGTGAAAGTCGAACCCTGGCCGGGCTGGGACCACAGGGTCACCTCGCCTCCGTGGTTTGAGACGACATGCTTGACGATGCTCAGCCCGAGGCCTGTCCCGCCGGTGTGGCGGGAGCGGGCGGCGTCCACCCGGTAGAAACGCTCAAAGACGCGTTCCTGGTCCTCAGGGGAGAGTCCTTCGCCCTGGTCGGTGACAGATATCGCGATCAGTCCCTCCTTGGCGCGGACGCCCACACCCACCCGCGTGTTCTCCGGCGAGTACCGGATGGCATTGTCAATGAGGTTGCGCAGTGCCGTGACCAGCAGGTCGGGATCGCCGTAGACCATTCCGTCCGCGTGTCCGCCCACAACAATCGTGATGTTCTTGCTCTCGGCTGGCAGCTGGGACCGGTCAACGGCCTCGCTGATCACAGCGTTGATGTCCACAGGCCTGCCCTGCTGGGCCACACTGGCCCCCTGCAGGCGTGAGAGTTCAATGATGTCCTGGACCAGTGCTGCCAGGCGGCCGGACTCCTTGTGCATGCGTTTGGCGAAGCGGCGGACTGCCTGCTCGTCGTCGGCCGAGGACTCGAGCGCCTCGGCGAGGAGGGAGATGGCCCCCACCGGGGTCTTCAGTTCATGGGACACGTTGGCCACAAAGTCGTTGCGGATCTCTTCGGTCCGGGTGATTTCCGTCCGGTCGTCGGCCAGCAGGAGGATGTATTCCTCACCGAGCATGGCTGCACGCACCTGCACAATGATGGTCCCCTGGCCGAGCGGGCCACGGGGCAGCTCCAGCTGTTTCTCGATGATCACGCCGTCGCGGCGGACACCCGCCGTCATGTCCAGCAGCTGCTTGTGGACCACCGTGTGGCCCCGGACCAGGCCGTAGGCGTAGGCGGCGGGGCTGGCCCTGACCACGCCGTCGACGGCGTCCACCACCACAAAGGCACGTCCGACGACGGCCAGCACCTCGGCGGCGCCCGCCGGCAGGGCGAGTTCCTCGACCGCGATGTCCACCAGCTGGCGCTGCTTTTCGCTCACCCTGAACGCAAGCACGCCGAAGGTGCCGAACGACAGGCCTATGAGGCCTGCGATGACACCGATGAGCATAGGATCCACGTTCCCAGCTTATGCTGTGGGAAACGCGGTTTTGCCGCATCCGGCCCACCTGCGGGGACGGTTCAACTAACGTTCACCTGCCGACCGCCAACCGTTCACCGGCCGCTGGCAGAGTATGGAGTTGGACTGCCGAACGGCGACACGAACTGCCGCCGGCGGACAGCGCAGGCGGGGGTTCCAAGGAAAGGACGCCAACGTGCGTAAGGTTTTTCAGGAAGAACTGGCCCAGGTCGGCGAGCAGCTGGTGGAGATCTCACAGCTGGTCAGCGAAGCGATCGGAAAGGCCACAACGTCCTTCCAGGTGGCAGACGTGGATTTGGCCCAGGACGTGATCGCAGCCGACGCCCGCATCGATTTCCTCCAGAACAGCCTCGACGAGCGTGCCATCGACATCCTGGCCCTGCAGGGTCCGGTGGCCAGCGACCTCCGCATGCTGGTGGGCTCGCTGCGCATGAGCGCGTCCCTGGAGCGGATGGGCGACCTGGCCCGCCACATTGCCCAGCTGGCGCGTCTGCGGTTCCCCTCCACCGTGATCCCGGCCTCGATGACCGATACCTTCAAGCAGCTGGCCGAGTTGGACCAGCTGATCGCAGCAAAGCTGACGGTGTTGCTCGAAACCCGCAACCTCGAAGTGGCCCGCGACATCCTGAAGGCAAACAGCGAGATCAACGACCTGCACCTGAGCGTGTTCAAGGCGATCGCCAGCCCGGACTGGCAGGAATCTCCCGCCACCACCGTGGACGTGGCCCTCGCGAGCCGCTACTTTGAGCGTTTCGCGGACCACGGCGTGTCGGTGGCCCAGAAGGTCACCTACCTCGTCACCGGTGCCTGGCAGCCGAACGGCACCGAACACAGCTGAGCCGGAGGTTCTGCAGCAACAACGACGGCGGGCCGGTCACCTGGGGTGACCGGCCCGCCGTCGTAATGTGCCGGGTTAGCGCAGGCGCTACTTCTTGCCCTGGTTGGCTACGGCCAGGATGGCCTCGGCAGCAGCGTCCGGATCCAGGTACGTGCCGCCCGGCTTGACCGGCTGGAAGTCCTCGTCCAGGTCGTAGACCAGCGGGATGCCGGTGGGGATGTTCAGGCTGGCGATGGCGTCGTCGCTGATGCCGTCCAGGTGCTTGACCAGGGCGCGCAGCGAGTTGCCGTGCGCGGTGACCAGGACGGTCTTGCCGGCCTTGAGGTCGTCCTTGATGTCCGATTCCCAGTAGGGAAGCAGGCGGACCAGGACATCCTTGAGGCACTCGGTGCGGGGCAGTGCGTCGCCGAGGTCCGCGTAACGGGGGTCGTGGGCCTGGGAGAACTCGGAGTCGTCGGCCAGGGGCGGCGGCGGGGTGTCGTAGGACCGGCGCCATTCCATGAACTGCTCCTCGCCGTATTCGGCCAGGGTCTGCGCCTTGTCCTTGCCCTGCAGGGCGCCGTAGTGGCGTTCGTTCAGGCGCCAGTCGCGCTTGACGGGGATCCAGCCGCGGTCGGCCTTGTCCAGGGAGATGTTGGCCGTGTTGATGGCCCGCTTCAGGAGCGAGGTGTAGAGGACATCCGGGAGAAGATCATTCTCAACCAGGAGCTCGCCGCCGCGTGCTGCTTCCTCGCGGCCCTGGTCGTTGAGGTCAACGTCCACCCAGCCGGTGAACAGGTTCTTGGCGTTCCATTCGCTGTGGCCGTGGCGCAGCAGAATCAGCTTGTAAGTCATGATTTTTATCCTAGCCGAGCGCCGCTGCCGCCCGCCCAGCGTTACACCGCGGGGTCACGTTTGAGGCGTCACGTTGGATAGGGTTGGGCGGTGGTTCAAAAAGCTGAACGGGTGGCCGCCCCGCAGATGTCCGGCAGGAACAGGGCCGCCAAACCGGTGGGGAACATTACCCGCGGCACCACCAACCCCAACCGCATGCGGCGGGTGGACCGCTGGTTGACCGGACCGCAGGCCTGGCGCCTGCGCAGGGCGGCGGATCCCCTGGCCGTCGACCTGGGCTACGGCGCAACGCCGGCCACCGCCGTTGAACTTTTTGAACGCCTGCGCACTGTCCGGCCGGACGTCCGCGTGTGCGGGATCGAGATCGAACCCGAGCGGGTCCGCCTGGCCAAGACCCTGGAACAGCCCGGCCTGAGCTTCCAGGTGGGCGGCTTCGAACTGCCCGTGCCCGGGCGTCCGGTCCTGGTCCGCGCCTTCAATGTGCTGCGCCAATACGAGGAAGCGGATGTGGAGGGGATCTGGCGGCTGGTCCAGGGCCGGCTCTCCCCCGGCGGCCTGTTCATCGACGGGACCTGCGACGAGATCGGCCGGCGCGTGACGTGGATTGCCCTCGACAGTGAGCGGCCGCTGTCCTTGAGCATGTCAATGCGGTTCGGAAGTTTTGCGCTGCCGTCGGAGGTTGCGGAGCGGCTGCCCAAGGCGCTGATCCACCGGAATGTGCCGGGCGAACGCATCCACGGCCTGTTGGCGGCGATGGACCGGGCGTGGCTGGAGTCGGCGCCGCTGGCGTCGTTCGGAAACCGGCAGCGCTGGCACGCCATGTGCAAGGCACTGCTCGACGGCGGCTGGCCGGTCCAGGACGGTCCCTCACGGTGGCGCCTGGGTGAACTGACGGTGGGCTGGGACGCCGTGGCGCCGGGTGTTTAGGCTGGGCCCACGCCGGCAGGGTTCCCTAGCGAGCTTGCGAGCTGAGGGAGCCGGTGGTGGGCCCACGCCGGCAGGGTTCCCTAGCGAGCTTGCGAGCTGAGGGAGCCGGTGGTGGGCCCACGCCGGCAGGGTTCCCTAGCGAGCTTGCGAGCTGAGGGAGCCGGTGGGGATCACCAGGGGCCGTAGGGGCCCGTGTTGCGGCTGCCTCCGCGGCCGGCGTCCTTCACGGCAGGGCGCACATCGGCGAGGTAGACCGAAGCTGCCACCACGGCTGCCAGGCCAAAGAGGCCCAGGGTGCCGAACAGGCCGCCTCCGCTGCCGAACAGCGAGATGACGCCCACCAGGGTGGCACCGCCGGTGAGTGCCAGCCAGAAGGTCTTGGTCCGCTTGCCCGTGGCTTCAAAAGCGTTCGCCCGGTGGCGTGCGCAGTCAACCAGGGCCCAGAGTTCAAGCCCCAGGGCCACCACGGCAAGGACAAAGAACACTGCCCGCTCCACATAAAAAATCATCAGTTGACCGTCCACCATCCCAGCCTAGCCTTCCAGCGAGTCGAGCGCCTGCTTCAAATCGGCCCAGAGGTCCTCGACATTTTCGATTCCCACGCTGAGGCGCACCAGGTTCTCCGGAACGCTGACCGGTTCGGCTGCGTGGCGGCGGCGCCGTTCGATCAGGGACTCCACGCCGCCCAGGGATGTGGCCGGCAGCCACAGCTGCAGCGCGCGGACCAACTTGTCCGCGGCGTCGGCGCCGCTGAGTTCCCCCGCCGGTGCGATCCGGATGCAGACAATCGACCCGAAGCCCTTCATCTGGGTCTTCGCCCGTTCATGCCCGGGATCACTGGCAAGCCCGGGGAAATGGATGCTTTCGATCCGCGGGTTCGCGCCCAGCCGGTTGGCCAGGACCGCTGCCGATTCCTGCGAGCGTTCGATGCGCAGGGCCAGGGTCCGCAGGCCGCGCAGGGCGAGCCAGGCTTCGAACGGCCCGGCAATTGCCCCGTGGATGGTGCGGTGGTGCAGGAGCGCCGAACGGATGTCCGGGTTGGGTGTCACCAAGGCGCCCAGGACCACGTCGGAGTGCCCGGCGAGGTACTTGGTCACCGAGTGGAGGACCACATCCGACCCCAGGGACAGCGGCTGCTGGACCAAGGGGGTGGAGAACGTGTTGTCGGTGACGACGATCGCCCCGGCCCGGTGCGCGGCCTCGGCGAGGACGGGAATATCGGCGATGCCCAGCATGGGGTTGGTGGGACTTTCCAGCCACAGCATGCTGGCCGGCCTGGCGTCGGGACCCTTCGGGGCGATCTGTTCCAGTACGGCTTCCGTGTCTGCGATGTCCACGGTCCGGAGTTCGAGGAATCCCTTCTGGGCAAGCTCAGCGGCCATCACCAGGGATCCCGAGTAGCTGTGCGACGGCATCACCAGGACACCGCCGGCGGGCACGAGGGACAGCGCGGAACTGACGGCCGCGAGTCCGGACGCGTACAGCAGCCCCGGCAGGTGGGACCCTTCGAGCTGGCCGAGGGCCTCTTCAAAGGGGTCCCAGGTGGGGTTGGCGTACCTGCCGTAGCCGCGGTCGCCGTCGGCCAGCGGTCCGGTACCGAAGTAGGTCGAAGAGAGCACGATAGGCGGGTTCACCGGTTCGTCCCGCTCCCGTGCCGGCCGGCCGGCCGCGACAACCACCGTCTCGGCTGAAAGGGACGCGGCATGCTGTTCGGTGAGGCTCATGGGGAAAGCGTACTTTGGAGCGCGGCCTCGCCAGAAAGCCGTTACGTGTGCTGGGGAAGCAGCGGGGCGGCGTCCAGTCGGTGAATGTCGGCGGGGATCGGTAGGCTTGTTAAGTGACTATCCAAAGCCCCGGGCTTTTTATTGCGTTTGAAGGCGGCGACGGCGCGGGCAAGTCCACGCAGGCTGCCAAGCTGGCCGAAGCCCTGGAATCCCGCGGCCTGAAAGTGTTGCGGACCCGGGAGCCTGGCGGTACCCCCATCGGCGAGAAGCTCCGTTCGCTGGTGCTGGACCACGGCCACGGCCACATCGACGCCCACACCGAGGCACTCATCTTCGCGGCTTCACGCGCGGCCCACGCCGGCCAGGTCATCCGTCCCGCGCTGGACCGCGGCGACATTGTCCTCACCGACCGCTACATCGATTCCTCGGTGGCGTACCAGGGTGCCGGCCGTGACCTCGGCACCGAGGCGGTCCGCACACTCAACGAATGGGCCACCGACGGCCTTCAGCCTGACCTGACAGTGCTGCTGGATGTGGACCCGGCGGATGGCCGCCGCCGCCGCACCGCCGGGGACGCAGCGGAGGACCGGCTGGAATCCGAGGCCGATGAATTCCATGCCCTGATCCGGGAGGCGTTCCTTCAGCTCGCGGCGGCCCGCCCGGACACGTACCTTGTACTGCCCGCCCACCTGGCCGTTGCCGAGCTGGCCGCACAGATCCTGGCACGGGTGGACGCCCTGCTTGCGACCTCCGGCCAAGGCGCGGCATGACGGTCTGGGACGACCTCCAGGGCCAGACCGCCGTCGTCGAACAGCTCCGGCAGGCGTCCCTCGGTGAGGGGCTGACGCATGCCTGGCTGTTCACCGGCCCGCCCGGCTCGGGGCGTTCCAACGCCGCCAAGGCGTTCGCCGCCGCGCTGAACTGCGACCAGGAGGACGTGACCCGGCGCGGCTGCGGAACGTGTCCCGCGTGCCTGACCATCCTGGGCGAGACGCACTCCGACGTGACCTTCGTCCGCACCGAAAAAGTAACCATCACCATTGACCAGGCACGGGAACTGGTGTCGACGGCGGGAAACAGGCCATCGTCCGGGCGGTGGCGGATCATCGTGGTGGAGGACGCGGACCGGATGGCTGAACGCACCACGAACGTGCTGCTGAAAGCCATCGAAGAGCCCACGCCGCGCACCATCTGGATGCTGTGCGCACCGTCGCCGGCGGACGTGCTGGTGACCATCCGCTCGCGCTGCCGCGCCGTGGCGCTCCGGCTGCCTCCTGCTGCTGACGTGGCGGCCCTGCTGGTGAAGCGCGACGGCGTGGACCCGGCTCTCGCCGAACAGGCGGCCCGGGCGGCGCAAAGCCATGTAGGGATCGCCCGCCGGCTGGCCCGGGACCCGGAGGCCCGGGAGCGCCGGCTGGAAACCGTGAAGTTCCCGCTGGGCCTGCGCGGTGTCACGGCCGCCGTCATGATGGCCGAAAAGCTGGTGAAGATCGCCACAGCCGAGGCCAGCAGTTCCAACGACGAGCGCGACGCCGCCGAGAAGGTGGCGCTGCTCGCGACGCTGGGCGCGCCCGAATCAGGCACGCTGCCGCCGGCCATGCGAAGCCAGGTCAAACAGCTCGAAGACGACCAGAAGCGGCGGGCCAAACGCTCCATCACCGATTCCCTGGACCGGACACTGACGGACCTGCTGTCCTTCTACCGTGACGTACTGATTATCCAGCTCGGGAATGCCGTGGAGCTGGTGAACGTTGAGCTTAGGGGTGAACTGGAGGAATTCGCCTCCCGGTCCACCCCGGAGACCACCCTCGCCCGCATGGATGCAATCAATAAAGCCCGACAACGCATCACCACCACCAACGTTGCCCCGCTGTTGACTATTGAGTCCATGGCAGCCAGCCTGATCTAGCCCCTCACAAGGAGACCTCTCGATGACTGCTCGCCCCCTGCCCGTTCGCCCCCGATCCCTGGGGACTGGAGTGCGGGCCGCCGGCGCCCTGGTCCTGGCCATGGTGCTGGCCTCGTGCACCCTCCTTGGCAGCGGAAAGCAGGAGCAGGGCACCGCGACAGCCAAGGCGGATCCGTCGATCGTTGCCACGGCGCCGGAAGGACTTGATTCGTTCTACTCGCAGGAGGTCGTCTGGGAGCCGTGCGAGAACGGCTTCCAGTGCGCCAAGGTGACGGTGCCGCTGGACTATTCAAAACCCGACGGCGGGACCATCCAGATTGCCGCCCTCAAGGCTGCGAGCACAGGCAAAAAAACCGGAACCCTCCTGGTCAATCCGGGCGGACCGGGCGCGTCGGGCTACGACTTCGTCAAGGATGCCGCGGGCACCCATTTTTCCAAGCCGGTACGGGACACCTACGACCTCGTGGGCTTCGATCCCCGGGGTGTGAAGCGGTCCTCACCTGTCACCTGCATGACGGACGCTGAACGGGACGCTGCCCGCGCCAAGGTCTATGCCCTCGACACCGACGCCGGGTTGGCCGCAGCCCTGGCGGACAACAAGGCCATCGCCGCCCAGTGCGCCGAGCAGACCGGTCCGGCCCTGGGCCTCATCGACACTGTCAGCTCGGCCAAGGACCTGGACATCCTGCGCGCAGTGGTCAACGACGACAAGCTGAACTACCTGGGCTACTCCTACGGCACTTTCCTCGGGTCAACCTACGCATCGCTCTTCCCCGACAACGTGGGCCGCATGGTCCTGGACGGCGCACTCGATCCGTCGATCAGCAACGAGGAGCTCACCAGCGGCCAGGCCCGCGCCTTCGAAAAGGCCATCAGGACCTACGTGGCCGACTGCCAGCAGGAAGACGGCTGCCCCCTGAGCGGCAGCGTGGACGACGGCGTCCAGCAGATCCGCGACCTCATCGGCGCCGTCCAGCAAACTCCGCGCACGGCCAAGGACGGGCGCCTCGTGAACGCCAATATGTTTGTCAGCGGACTCATCACGCCGCTGTACAACGACGCGAGCTGGCCGGCGCTGACCCAGGCCCTGGATGCTGCCATGACCGGTGACGTGAGCCTGATGCTCCGGCTCGCAGACCTCGGCGCGGACCGCACGTCGAACGGGACGTACTCGTCCAACTCAACGTTCGCGTTCAACGCCATCAACTGCCTGGACTACCCGATGGTTTCAGACACGGCCGGCATGCGTGCCGAGCAGAAGCGGCTGATGGCAGACTCCCCCACCCTGGGATACTTCTTCGCCTATGGAGGCACGAACTGCGTGGACTGGCCGTACCAGAGCGTGCGGACGCCGGCCCCCGTGGAGTACTCCGGCGAGTCCCCCATCGTGGTCATCGGAACCACGGGCGACCCCGCCACCCCGGTGGAATGGGCCGCGTCGCTGCGGAAGCAGCTGGGCAACGCCTCCCTGCTGACCTGGAAGGGTGAGGGACACACGGCCTACGGCCGGTCCAACAGCTGCATCGGGGACGCCGTGGACAGCTACCTCGTGGACGGCAAGGCCCCCGCCGACAACACCGTCTGCTGAGCCCACCGCGGCGCCCATTTTGACCCGGGCGCAGGGACTCTATTACAGTTGACTCTTGCATGAACCAGCCGGTTCAACCGGTCAGATCATGCGGTGCTTCCTTAGCTCAGTCGGTAGAGCGTTTCACTCGTAATGAAAAGGTCATCAGTTCGATTCTGATAGGAAGCTCGGGAAAAACCCCGTATTGTCGTTGATTTCGACGATGGTGCGGGGTTTTTTGCTGGTTAAGCTGCCATTTTGCGGCATCAACATTTTGTTGACAACAAAATGTTGATGCCCCACACTGGGCGGTATGAGCGGGCGAAGGACGGCCTGGAATCGGGCCAGCACGAACGAAACCGGGACGGGCACCGCTATCAGCGACGCAGCTGCAGCCGCCCGACAAGTCGAGGCAACACGGCTGCTGCTGGGCAGGGGCGCGTCCGAACTGCCGCAGCGGCCCTGGCTGCATGAGCAGCAACCACCTTCCGCGGGAGACCTCATCCAGCACCTCCTGTGGCGGGCCAACGGCAGCGGAGCGTCGGTGGATGCCTCTGACGTGCAGGCGGGCCTGACACTCATTTCCGCCGCCCGCGAAGAGATGAACGGGCTGGAAACTGCCCTTCTTTTCCTGGCACGGGCGGAGGGGCTGACCTGGCCGCAGATTTCCCAAAGCCTTGGTCTCCGTTCTGCCCAGGCCGCGCAGCAGAGATTTGACCGGCTCTCCGGCAGGCCGGAGGCGGACTGACATGGAACCTGCCTCCCGGACACAAACCGGATTGGAAAAGCCGGATCGCGCGGACGAGGTACTGACGGGAATGGGCGCCAGTCCGGGCAACGCCTGCGGCCCCGCACGAACGGTCCACAGCATCGATGAATTCTCCTCCGTGAAGCCAGGAGACATCCTGGTCTGCCGCACTACAGATCCTGCGTGGACTCCGCTGTTCGGGGTGGCCGCGGCGATCATCACGGAGACAGGCGGGATGCTTTCGCATGCAGCCATAGTCGCCCGCGAATTCGGCATTCCCGCCGTCCTGGGCGTCACCGGCGCCCTCACCCGGATCCGGAGCGGAACAGTGCTGGAGGTCAACGGAACCAATGGAACCGTCCGTCCGCAGCCGGCACATCCGGGAGCAACTCCGTGACGGACCCCCAACAGCCATCCATGCTGCTCACGCTCCACGCCGTCAGGCTGCTCGGCTTCGCTGACACCGTGTCAGTGGCCCAACGGTTACGTCAGGATGCCGACGACGTCGAACAGCTTCTGATTGGCGCAGGCACCCAGGGGTGGGCTGTGCGATCCTCCTTCGGCGGGTGCCGGGGGTGGTCCCTGACTGTCGCCGGCAGGACCGAAAACGAACGGCTCCTGGCCGAGGAAATGAACAGCGCTGGCGGCCAGGCAGCGGTCACCGGTGTCCTCGGGGATTTTGGAGAGCTCAACGAGCAGGTTGTGGCCGCCTGTAGCCGGCTTCAACTCGAATGGCTCTCCGTCGGACACCGTCCGGCCCCCGGGATTAATGCGCCAACACTGGAAGCCTTCGCCCATGCTCTGGCATCCCTCACCGGCATGGAGGCCCGCTTGACCGCCGTGCTGCCGCGGTTCGGCGGCTACGCGAAACGCCTCAGCAGAGCCTTGGAAAGCGCTGCCTCGGACCCGGCCTGGCTCGTGGCCACCGACCGCGACTCCTTCCACCGCATTTGGTTCGAGCTGCACGAAGACCTCATCGCCACGCTCGGTATCCAAAGGTAAACAGCTGCCAGGCATCCGCCGGTGGATCCACACAATTCCCGCAGCATCCCTCCATACCCGTAGACCACAGGACGGGGCAGGCCCAGAATTGACCCAGCTGGATTGAGGGGCCTCACCATGACGCACGAAAAGCTACCGGATACGCCCATGGGGCGCAGAAATTTCTTCATCGGAGTCGGCGCCGCGGCCGTTGCTGCCGGGGCAGCCGGCATAGCCGCGGGCACCTGGGAGCGGGCGGGCAAAGCACAGACGGGGTCGCCCACCAGGCTTGGCCTGCCCCTCATCGCCTGGGAGGGCGGGCCCCGGTACTGGCAGGCATTCCCGAAGGCGGCGGCAGCAGGCTGGACCGATCCGTCCTTCTTTCCGCTCGCCGTTTTCTTCGGACGGCCGGCCCACGCCGAGCAGCTGAAATCGGTGGGCATCAACACCTTCCAGGCGGTGGAGCACAACGACCCCTTGAGTGTCGCCACCTCAAAGGGCATCTTCTGCATTGTCCAGGATGAATTCACCGCTGACGAGATCGGCGACGATCCACTCGCGGTGGGCTTGTTCGCCTACGACGAATGCGACATGGGTTTGGGATGTGGAGGCGACGACACCGATACAAACCTTGCGAACATGCACCTTCAGGTGGTTGGGCTCCGCCAACGGAACGACGGCCGGTTCATCAATGCCAACTACTCAAAGGGCGTGCTGGAGTCCTACTGGGCGCTGGGCACTATGGACGACTTCATGGCCGTGGTGGACGTCGCCAGCGTAGACAACTACGCGTACACCTCCCCGGACACCGGCTACGCGATCACCCAGTCACAGTATTGGCCCATCGGCACGCCCACCATGCGCTCGGCTACCTATGGCTGGCTGGTGGACCGGATGCGCGCCTTCCAGACGGAGCCCGGCAACAAGCCGAACTGGATGTTTGTGGAGACCGCAATGCCCTTCCTCAACGACGACGGCGCCCGCACCATCAGTCCGGAGGAAATCGAAGGCGCGTGCTGGTCCGCCATCATCCACGAGGCGCGGGGCATCATGTTTTTTCAGCACAACAATGATGGGGTCAACGGTGGTTACTCCCTGGTGGAGTGCAGCGCGGAACGCAAGGAACTCATCCGGGCATCAAACGCCAAGATCACCTCCCTGGCTCCGATCATCAACACCCAGTCGTACGAATGGGACTTCGGGCCGGACACCGACACCATGCTGAAGGCATGGAACGGTTCGGCCTACATTTTCGCTGAAATCGCCCTGGCCACTGAGCCGGGCGGCAGGACCTTCACTTTGCCCTCCTCGATTCCCGGCAGGTTGGTGGACGTCGTGGACGAAGGACGGACAATCGAGGTGAAGGACGGCGCCTTCTCGGACGCCTTTCCGCACGAATACACCCATCATGTCTACCGGATCGCCCTCTGACGCCACCCTATGATGGCGTCATGGACGACCAGGAGCTGGCACGCATCGCCAATGCACTGTACGCACTGCCGCTCGACGGGTTCATAGCAGCCCGAACGGCGGCAGCGAAGGAGGTGGCAGGAGCTGCCGAGGGGCTGCCGGCCGCCGTCCGCGCCCTGCCCAAGCCTTCCGTGGCAGCCTGGGCCGTCAACATGCTGGCCACGCACCAGCCGGATATCCTGACCCAGCTGAACGAGCTTGGCGGCCGGATGCGCGCCGCCCAGTCCTCCCTGGACGCTGCGGGCATGCGGGACCTGGGGCGGGAGCGCCGGACGCTGCTGGCCTCCGCGGTTGACGCCGCCTGTTCGGTCGCTGAGCAGCACGGGAGACGGATCAGCGGCGCCGTGGCAACGGCCGTCGAAGAGACACTGCGGGCTGTGACAGCCGACCAGGGGGCAGCCGCAGCGGTGCAGAGCGGCCGCCTGCTGCAGGTCCTGTCCGCCGACGGTGTGGACACCGTGGACCTCGACGGCGCCGTAGCCGTTCCGGGTGCCGTCGCCGCGCCACGGACCGCAGCCCCGGCACCAACCCCGGAGCCGGACCTGCCAACCACGGCGACGACGTCTCCGGCCAGCAGCCCGGCTAAGCCGCGCCTGCAGGCGGTGCGGCAGGAACCCCGGCCGGCATCGCCGTCGGCCCTGGAAAAAGCCCAAGCGGCGGAACAAGCGGCCTCCGAAGCCGCCGACGAGGCAGTGCGGCACGCACAGGAAAGGCTTGACGAGCTGACGGCGGCGGAGGCCGACTTTGCGCGCCTGGCTCAAAAGGCACGGGAACTCAGGGCCTCGCTCAAGTCAACCGAGGAGCAGCTGGAACGCACCCGGAAGCTGAAGGAAACGGCCGCCGCGGAGGCCAAACAGGCCGCCCGCGCGGCAGACAAAGCGCAGCGCTCAGCCATGCTGGCGAGTGAACGGGTCCTCCGGCTGGGCAACACGCGGAGCTGATGCACCGTTATTGTCAGACCCTGGTTGCACACTGGATTTATGGAAAACCAACTGGTTCAGGAATTTCACGTCACGTACTTCGATGCCGATTCCGGCAGGATCCGGGCCGAGAGCTTTGACACACAAGCCGAAGCCGAGCGCTTCGCTGACCGTTCCTGCTCCGGCGAGGAGTCGTGGGCCGTCATCGATACCGTCGCCGTCGAGCAGGTACGCATCGCCGCTTAAAGCAGGCAGCCCCGCCCGGCCCGGATAAACCGGGAAGGGCGGGGCTGACAGCACCCCGTCAGGGAGCGCCGGGCCTGTCAATGGGCTTTAAGCAAAGTCGGAGACGGCGGGATCCGGGCCGATCCGGCCCTCGCCGCTGGCGGTCCGGTCCAGGCCGTTGATGGCTTCGACGTCGCCGGAGTCGAGGGCGATGTCCAGAGCCGCGAAGTTCTCCCGGATGCGGGACTCGGTGACCGACTTCGGGATGACGACGTTGCCTACGGCCAGGTGCCAGGCAATGACCACCTGGGCGGGCGTCGCCTGGTGCTTGGCGGCAATGGCAGCCACGGTTGCATCCTCCAGGAGCTCGCCGCCCTGTCCCAGCGGGGACCACGCCTGGGTGATGATGCCCTGGGACGCACCGAACTCGCGCAGTTCACGCTGGCTGAAGTACGGGTGCAGCTCGATCTGGTGGATGGCCGGAACCACGCCGGTTTCGTCGATCAGGCGCTGCAGGCCCTCGACGGTAAAGTTCGAAACACCGATGGACCGGACCCGGCCGCGCTTCTGGAGCTCAATCAGGGCCTTCCAGGTGTCCACGTACTTGTCCTGCTGAGGCTGCATCCAGTGGATCAGGTACAGATCCAGGGTTTCGAGGCCCAGACGGTCCAGGGATTCCTCGAAGGCCGCGAGGGTGGCCTCGTAGCCCTGGTCGGCGTTCCACAGCTTGGTGGTGATGAAGATTTCCTCGGCGGAAAGGCCGGAAGATGCAATCGCGCGGCCGACGCCTGCCTCGTTGCCATAGATCTTGGCGGTGTCGATGTGGCGGAAGCCGGCCTCGAATGCCTGGCGGACCACCTTCTCCGCGACGCCGTCCTCAACCTGCCACACACCATATCCAAGCTGGGGAATGGTGTGTCCATCGTTAAAAGTGAGTGTGGGGGTAGAAGAAGTCATTCCGCCATCGTGCCAAACGATCGCCGGTGGCCGAAACGAAACGGCCCCGCTAAGCCACACGCTTAACCGGGAATACTCCCGGGCTATCGGCCGGCGGTGTCCTCGGCGAGGCGGCGTTCGGCGTCTGCCACCTGTTCGAACACCGATTCGGCGCGCCTCCGGACGGAGGCCGCGCCCACCGGGACCGGCCCCACGGCAAGCCGCAGCATCGCGGCCGCCTCTGCCGTAGTTGCCAACGAATTTCCGGCCTTGGACAGCGACCGGTGGACGCCGGCAAGGGGTCCCGGAATGTCCAGGCCGTCGCTGGGCGACCGGCGCTGGGCCTCCACGCAGATCTCGCGGACGCGGTCCAGGAGTCCGGCCAGTTCGTTGGCGATATCAACCAGTTCGGCGTACAGCTGATCGTCCTCGACGCCCTCCAGCACCTGGTGGTACCGGTCCAGGCCACGGTGGAACCTGTCGTGGGCCCGGCGCCACAGGCCCTGGCCGAGTTCGGCGTCGTCTTTTCGCCCTTGGCGGGCGGCGGTAAAGAATCCCAAAAATAACCTACAGGTACTGGCCGGGACCGTGGTCCGGATCCTGCGGCTGTCCGGACTTGCCCGGGGCGTGCCCCTGGCCTGCCGCGGAGGCGCGCTGCGGCTCGCCGTTCTCGCCGATAACCACCCCGGGAGCAATCACTGTTCCTGGTGGAAGCTGCCTGAGCTGGAGCTGGGCTGCCGCATGTTCCCTGGCGGCGTGCTGGGCTGCGATGGCCGTCTGGATTCCGTGGAAGAGACCTTCCAGCCAACCCACCAGCTGGGCCTGGGCGATACGGAGCTCGGCATCCGAAGGGGTGGCGTCGTCAGGGAAAGGGAGGCTGATCCGTTCCAGTTCCGCCACCAGCTCAGGCGCAAGCCCGTCTTCGAGTTCCTTGATGGACCGCTCGTGGATCTCTGCCAGGCGTCCCCGGGCGGCGTCGTCCAGTGGCGCAGCCTTAACTTCCTCCAGCAGCTGGCGGATCATGGTGCCGATCCGCATGACTTTCGCGGGTTCGTCCACGAGGTCCTGCAGGCTGCTTGGCCTGGGCTTCCCGCCGGCCGCCCCTCGGTCAGCACCCGGGACAGTGGGCCCCGCGGACTCGAGGGTTGTGCCCTCCACAGGGAGGTCGTCTGATGGCTGAGTGTCTTTCGGATCGCTCATGCGTTCATACTCTCACGAGCCGGCGGCACCCAAGCCAGTCAATGAAGCTGCTTGACCAGAATCGCGCCCTCGTCCGGCGTGAAACCGGATTTCAGGTAGAAACCCACCGCATAGGTATTCGCCGGAACCCACACCTCCAAGACGTCGTGGCCGGCCATCCAGAGCTCCATGGTCGAGACGAGGGCAGTGCCGACTCCCTGGCGCCGCCACTCGGTGTGGACACCCATCTCCATCAGCAGCAGCTCTGCCCAGGGTCCGGCGGTGCGCCTGCGCTGCACGATGCAATGGAGGAAGCCCACTGTCAGCGGGCCGGACTCGGCGACCCAGAACAGCACGGACGGATCGGCAAGGAAGGCGCGGGCGCCGTCGGGCGTTAATGCCCCCGACGGCGCCCCGGAAGGGTCCTCGTCAAACAGGTTGTCAGCCTCGGACAGCCTGTTGAAAAGCTCCGCGTCCTCCGGACCGAGCCTGCGGATCGCGACCCCGGCCTGCAAGCCCGTCAATTCAGCAGCACCGGCCCTGCGGGTTTGAGTCCTGGCGGTCCGTGCGGTCCCGCCAAAACTCCCGTTCGGTCAATGGAGGCTCCTGGTGCCCTGCCTCCCGGTGGAACTCCACATACTTGGAGTACGCGTCCGCGCCAAGGACACCGCCCAGGTACCGGGCGATCCCCCGGAACCCGGTGGAAATGGCGGCTAATCCCGCGCTCATCAGTGGTGCCGTGCCTTTTCGAACCGGAGGTCTGCCGGCAGCTTGTTCCACTCGGCTGCCAACTCCCGTTCCGCCGGCGTGGGAATAAGCCCGGCTGGTGCGAAGACCCTGGACGGCCGTGCCTCATCCTCGTGGTCCCTGTTTGCGATTCCCGCCTGCTGGTTGCGGAAGGCCTTGTAGGTGGCCAGGATCGCGGTGGCAATAACGATGATGCTCAGCACCACGAAGATAATGGACAGCCAGCCCTGGATTGCCGTGTTCCGGACCACGGCTTCCATTGCGACCACAGACTTGGCGGAGCCGAATTCGGTCTTTCCGTCGGCAAGCGCCTTAGAGAAGGCTGCGTTGTTGGCGAAGTAGCCCACGGCCGGGACCGGGGAGAAGATCTTCTGGAAGCTGGCCGTAATGGTGACCACCGCGGCAAAGGCCAACGGCAGGGCAACAATCCACAAGTATTTGAAGGTCCCGCGTTTGGCGACGATGGCCAGGCAGACCGACAAGGCTATGGCAGCCAACAACTGGTTGGCGATGCCGAACAGCGGGAACAGTGTGTTGATCCCGCCCAGCGGATCAGTCACGCCCATCAGGAGCACCAGACCCCAGGCGCCCACCATGACGGCGGTGCACAGCCAGGCACCGGGGCGCCAGGAGTGTTCCTTGAACTTGGGGGCGAAGTTGCCGATGGAGTCCTGGAGCATGAAACGCGCAACGCGGGTTCCGGCGTCGACTGCGGTGAGGATGAACAGGGCCTCGAACATGATGGCGAAGTGGTACCAGAACGCCATCATCGCGGTGCCGCCGATGAACTGCTGCATGATGTGGGCCAGGCCAACCGCCAAGGTGGGTGCGCCGCCGGTGCGTGAGACGATGCTTTCCTCACCGACGTTCCTAGCCGTCTCGGAAAGCAACTCCGGCCCGATGTTCACGCCGGCCAGACCCAGGCTGTTGACCCAGGTGGCGGCCGTTTCCACGGTTCCGCCAGTCAGGGCGGCGGGGGCATTCATGGCGAAGTAAAGTCCGCGGTCAATGGAGATCGCAGCGACGAGGGCCATAATGGCCACGAAGGACTCCATCAGCATGCCGCCGTAACCGATGTAGCGGGTCTGCCGCTCTTTCTCTATGAGCTTGGGCGTTGTTCCGGAGGAGATCAGGGCATGGAATCCGGATAACGCGCCGCAGGCAATGGTGACAAAGAGGAACGGGAACAAGGCCCCCGGGAAGACCGGTCCGTTCTCCCTGCTGGCGAACTCGCTGAAGGCCGGGACAGTGATTTCCGGCCGGACCACGATGATGGCCAGCGCGAGCATCACGATCACGCCGATCTTCATAAACGTGGAGAGGTAGTCACGGGGTGCCAGCAGGAGCCAGACGGGGAGGATGGCGGCGATGAAGCCGTACACGATGAGACCCCAGGCGATGGTGATCTTGTCCAGGGTGAAAAACGCCGCGCCCCATTCCGTGTCCGCCACGAGGCCGCCGCCGATGATGGCTGCCATGAGCAGCACGAAACCGATCAGCGACACTTCCATGACCTTGCCTGGCCTGAGGAACCGAAGGTAAACGCCCATAAAGAGTGCGATGGGAATGGTCATGCCGACGGAAAAGACACCCCAGGGGCTTTCCGCCAGGGCGTTGACGACAACAAGCGCCAGGATCGCCACGATGATGACCATGATGAGCAGGGTGGCTATCAGCGCTGCCGTACCGCCCACGACGCCGAGTTCCTCGCGGGCCATCTGGCCGAGGGAACGGCCACCGCGGCGCATGGAGAAGAACATCACGACGTAGTCCTGGACTGCTCCGGCGAACACCACGCCGATGATGATCCAGATGGTTCCGGGGAGGTACCCCATCTGGGCGGCGAGGATGGGTCCTACCAAGGGACCGGCACCGGCGATGGCTGCAAAGTGATGGCCGAACAGGACGTTGCGGTCGGTGCGGACATAGTCCCTGCCATCAGCCTTGTACTCGGCGGGGGTGGCGCGCCGGTCATCGGGCTTGGTGATGTAGCGCTCGATAACCTTCGAATAGAAGCGGTATCCGATCAGGTACGTACAAACCGAAGCGAACACAAACCAGATCGCGTTGACCGTCTCGCCCCGGATAATGGCGACCATGAACCAGGCAACGCCGCCGAGCAGGGCGATGGCTGCCCAGAGCGCAATCTTGGCGGGGGTCCATTTTTTGTCTTCGGCCTCCCGGACGGCGTCGTCCACGGCAGTTGCCGGCAGCTTCGGGTCGGTGGCCAGTTGGCCACCCCCGGGCCGCGGGCCACTCAGTTCGTCTGGCATTCCGGCCATGTCTCCTCCTTGAGATTTACTGCGTCAGTGATTTGCTCCAAGGCACCCTACCAATGCGGGGCCAACAAGAGGCCCGCTTTGTGGCCGGCCTGCGTGTCCCTGCGATGAACGGCGGGCGCCGGGCGCCAAGCGAGGGTCCCGCCGGGCGCCGGCGGGAAGTTCCCCCTGCTGAGCGCACGGAAGGCCTCCGTCCGGGGTTTCCCGGGCGGAGGCCTTCTGGATGTCTGGTCCCGGAGGGGAGCCGCAACTACGCGTGCGAGTAGGTGAGGCAATCCGCGTTGTCAGCACCCGGTCCCACATGGACTTCAGGGGCATTGCACATCAAATGGTCGTTGTGGACACACTCGGAGCGCTGGCACGCCCCAACATCTGCCAGGACCTTGGGCAGCCCACCGTGCGTTCCGGTGTCAATGAACGTGGCGCAGCTGGCGTGGTCAGTACTCCCCGCGACCGTGATGGCATGGGCTGTGCAGCCTTCGTGGTCGTTGAAGGAGCAACGGGTAACACTGCAATCGGCAACATGCGTTGTCATAAGAGGTTCCTCCGTATCCGGCTGCCCGGGCTGGACAGCGTCCTGCCTCCCACCGTAGGCCCGATCGGTCCAATCAAAAAGACCCAACCGTGTGACGTAATTCCCCTAACATCGGGCCTTGTGCTGAGTGTGGATCAGGTCCCGACCTCCCGGCGGGACATCGGCAACCTCGCCCGGGTAAACAGCCAGGCCAGTGCGGCACCGGTCAGCGGCACGGCGACCAGCAGGGCGGCCAGCTGGAGCCAGGGCACGACGGCGGTGCGCGCCAGCCCGGTGGCGGTCACCACCAGCACCCCGGGCACGGTGCCGGCAACACTTCCCAACAAAGTTCCCAGACCCGCCGTCATCAGGGCCTGCGAACCTGCGAGCGCTTTCCGAAGCCGCGGGGCCGCGCCCACGCCGGCCAGGGTCACGTGGTCTTTGCGGGCGTCCGCCATGGACAGCCCCGTGGTGATGCCCGCCGCGCTCAGGGTGATCAGCGCACCCAGTCCAACAATGGACCAGAGAATCAGCGAGGAATCCCGTTCCGCCCCGCGCTCCACACGCAGCGACGTGTACTGGTTCCCGTAGACGACGGCGAGGGCGGAGGACGCCTTGTCCGTCTGGGCGGCATCGGGGAAGGCACTGAGCTGCACCAGCAGGGCCCCGTCTTCCAGGAGCATTCCCGCCGCAGCCGCAGCCTCAGGGGAAACGATTCCGTAGTAGGGCACGTTGACGTCCGGCTCCAGCACCGCCGCGGCCAGGTCCGTCCTGCCTTCTTCCTGGTATCCCTGGAAGGCATCGGCATTGGCAACCCCGGGCGAGGGTTTCCGCACGTCCTGCGCCACCAGGGCGACGCGCCCGTCGCGGACGAACACGGGATTGGTCACCACCATCCCGCCGGCGGCCAGCACATCGCGCGCTTCCGCCGTCGGCGCCTTTCCAAGGACTTTTTCCACGTCATCCGCTGTCCCCACCACGATCGAGCCGACACTGCCCTGGGATGCATACGGGCGCATCGGGCCCTGGCAGCGCCAGTCGTCGGGGTCGAGGACACGCTGGCCGGCAGTCTTCGGGCACTCGTTGCCTTCGGGAACGGCCAGGGAGTATTGCAGGCAGCTCGATGTGGGTGTCCGGGCAGGTGCGGCGTCCATGAGTTCCGGGCGCATCTCGCAGTTCCGGATACCGGGCGTGCGCAGCACACGGGTCCATTCAACCGTGTCCAGGGCACCGTCCAGTGCTGATGCCACCGCGGCTGGGTCCATCTGTTTAGGTTCCGGTACGGTTCCGTCGGCCTGCATGGCCTGTCCGGCCAGCAGCGGCACGGCCGCCTGGTTCAGCAGGGCTGACCAGTAGTGGTTCTCCTGTTCGTTCGCCTGCTGGCTGGAAGCCAGCACCATGCCGGCACTGGCGAGGGTGGCGGCCGCGAGGACGGCAGCCACCGCGGGCACCGTCCGGCTACGGTTGCGTGAAGAATCCCGGGCGGCCATGCGTGCCGCGAGTGGCAGCCGCCCGGCCCGCCGGGCGAGGAACGCCACCACGCTCCCGGTCAGCAGGACCAGGGACACCACACCCAGGACGGCGCCTCCCAGCAGGAACCAGGCGATGACCGGCGTCCGCGAGATGAAAACATCCGGGTCTTCGCTGGAGAGGGCAAGCCAGCTGCCCGTTGCCAGTGCGGCGGCGGCCACGCCGAGCAGGACGGCGCCAAGGACCGCAGGCCGCTTGCCTGCGGCGAGAGGTGCCCGTCCCGATTTGAGCGCGCCGAGGACAGCCTGGTGGGCCACCTGCCGCGCGGGTGCCAGTGCGGCCAGCAGGCAGGCGGCGAAGCCCATGGCCATGGCCACCACGGTCAGGAGCGTGTCCGGATGGAATCCCGGGAAACGGACCGATCCATTCATGCGCGCCACAAAAACGACGGCGGCGGCCGCCGCCAGTCCGGTGGCCGCACCGGCGGCAACGGCGATGCCGCCCAACCAGAGTGCCGCGGCCATCACCACCGAGCGGATAGTGGTGGTTTCGGCTCCCGACGCCGCCAGCAGCGCCAGTTCGCGGACCTGGCCTTTGGCGCCGACGGCAAACGCGGCGCCGGCGAGCAGCCCCACTTCGAGAAGCGCCAGCGCGCCGAGGAACGCCCCCGTCACGTATGCGGAGAAGGGTGTTGAGCTGTTGTTCCCCATCGATGTGCCGTCCGTGCCGCGCTGGTCCTCCGGCGGCGGGTTCAAGGCCACCGACCTGGACAGCACGGCTACCCCGGCGGCGTTGGCCTCCCGGACCTGGCTCCAGGTCACGGGTTCCGGGCCCACCAGGTAATACATCGTGCCCTTGACCACCGCCGGCTGGGGTACCTCGGAAGGTGCGGATTGCGCCGGCGCCTGGCCACCCAGGCCCCCTTGCCCGGGTTTGAGGTACACGATCGAGTTGCTGTCTGAATAGCCGGCGTCACGAAGAGTCCCAACCACCGCAAACGTCCCGGCCGACGTCGACAGCTCCTCCCCCAGTCCCAGCCCGAACCGTTCCAGCAGCCCCGGCGATACCAGCATCTCGGCGCCGGTCGCAGGCGCCCGGCCCTGGAGCAATGTGTACTTGCCTGCAAAGGCAGGGGCCAGGGCGTCCACGGCCCGCCCGATGAGCGACACCTCGGCGGCGCCCGACTCAGCGGTCAGGTCCAGGGTGGTTTCGGGCAGCACGGCATAGCCATCGGGCAGTACGTCCTGCGGATCCTTCGGCACGAAGTCAGGGTCGCGGTCCCAGTTGCTGGAGGAGATCCGGGTTTCGTTGATTGGGTCCTGGACCATATGGCCGTTGGCCATGGCCATCGGCCGGAAGCGGGCCTGCGTGCCGCCGAGCTGGTACTGCACGCGCTCCGCAACGGTCTCCTGGCTGCTCTGGAAGAGTGTCAGGGCACCGGTCATGGCCGCCACCGGCAGCATGATCAGCAGGATGATGAGGAGGGAACGCCCTGTGTGGCGGCGGATGTCGCGCCGCGCCATCCGGACGGCGACACGGAAAGCCTGCCGGCGCGCCCCGGGCGCCGGCTTCAGGTCCAGCGCCACGTCAGTATCCGGCCTGCGCCAACAGCATGGCGGGATCGTGCATGGCAGCTGCCTGGTCCACGATCCGGCCATCCCGGAGGAAAACCACGCGGTCAGCCCAGGCGGCGTGCCGCGCTTCGTGGGTCACGAGCATGACCGCTGCCCCGGCGTCCGCCCGGCCGCGCAGCACCTCCATCACGCCCTGGCCGGTAGTGGAGTCCAGGGCTCCGGTAGGTTCGTCGGCCAGGATCAGCCGGCGGTCACCCACAATGGCACGGGCGATGGCCACCCGCTGCTGCTGGCCGCCGGACATCTGGTCCATGTAACGGTCGGCGAGTTCCGGGATGCCTACCTGCCGCAGGGCATCGAGTGCCTGCCGCTGTGCCTTCTTCGCGGCGGTTCCGTCCAGTTCCAGCGGAAGTGCCACGTTTTCGGAGGCGGTCAGGGTGGGGACCAGGTTGAAGTCCTGGAAGACGTAGCCGACGGCGCGGCGGCGCAGCCGCGCCAGTTCATTCAGTCCCAGCCCGCCCAGGGGCGTGGACTCCACAAAGACACCGCCCGACGTCGGCCGGTCCAGTCCCCCGGCCAGCGCCAGGAGGGACGATTTCCCCGAACCTGACGGTCCCATCACGGCGACGAACTCGCCGGCACTGACGGTGAGGTCAACCTCCCGGAGGGCAGCGACCGCCGTCGCTCCTTCACCGAACGTCCTGCTGACCTTGGCGAGTTCCAGGACCTGCTGCGGCCCGCGGACGCTCACCGGCGGCTATCCGCGATGAGCGGGGCAGCCTCTTCCACAGTGACCCCGGTGGACGTTTTCCGTGCTGCTCCCTGGCCGGCGGACTGCGCCTGCTGCACCATGCGTGCCTCGCAGAGGTCGAGCCAGCGGACCTCCGCTTCCGTCTGGAAGATCAGTGAATCCAGGACCAGCAGCCAGGCCGTATCCGCCGTGCGCTGGTTCGCTGCAGTGTCCCGGCGTGACTTCGTATAGTCCTGCAGGGCCCGGATGGACGCCACCCGCTGGGCCTGGATGATGGCCTGCACATCCACCCCCGGGAGCGTCACGGCGAGCGCCAGCTTGATCGCGAGCTCATTCCGCGGCGGGTTGTTGCGCTCCACGGGGGCCGCGAACCAGCCCTGCACTTCAGCCTTCCCTGGGGCGGTGATGCTGTAGACCACATGGCCTTCGCCGTCGCCGCCGTCATTGCTGACCAGGCCATCACGTTCCAGCCGGTCCAGCGTGGTGTACACCTGCCCGATGTTCAGGGGCCAGGTGGCTCCCGTGCGGTTCTCGAACTCAACCCTGAGCTGGTAGCCGTAACGCGGCTGGTCCTGGAGCAGGGCGAGGAGGCTGTGGCGGATTGACATGATGCTCCTAGCGGTGGCGTCAGCGTCGGTATGCACGGACCCCCAAGACCCGTGCATACCGCGTATGGAGCGAGACTAACCCACTTGCCGCCGCGAAGCAATACTGAGTATTTACTGGCGCGCCCCCGCCAGTGCCCGCTACATGACCAGCAGGACCTTGCCCACGTGCTCGCCGCTGTCGAAATAACGGTGGGCTGCCCGGACCTGGTCCAGCGGGAAGGTCTTGGCCACCAGCGGCCGGATCTGTCCGTTGGTAATGAGCGGCCACACAGACTCCCGGACGGCGTTCATGATGGCACCCTTTTCCGCCACGGGACGGGGCCGCAGCGCGGTGGCCACCACGGCCGCGCGCTTCCTGAGCAGCTGGCCAAGATCAAGCTCGCCCTTGGTCCCACCCTGAAGGCCGATCACTATCAGCCGTCCGTAGTCGGCAAGCGCGTCCACGTTTTGGGGCAGGTACTTCGCTCCCACGACGTCGAGGATCACGTCGGCGCCCTTGCCGCCGTTCTGGCGCCTCAGGCTCTCCGGAAAGTCCTCGTCGACGTAGTTGATGGCGATGTCCGCCCCGAGGAACGCCTTTGCGGTGCCCACTTTTTCGTCGTTCCCGGCCGTGGTGGCAACCCGGGCACCCAGCGCCTTCGCCAGTTGGATGGCCATGGTGCCGATACCGCCGGTGGCCCCGTGGATGAGCACGGTTTCGCCGGCCTGCAGCTGCGCCGTCATGACCAGGTTCGAATAGACGGTGGCCGCCACCTCTGGCAGGGATGCGGCAGTGACCACGTCGACGCCGTCGGGAATCCGCAGGACCTGCTCCGCCGGAACAGCGACCTGCTGGGCATAGCCCCCGCCGGCCAGGAGCGCCACCACTTTGTCGCCCACGGAGAAGGGCTTGCTGACGCCGGGGCCGAAACCGGCGATCCTGCCGGAGACTTCCAGGCCCGGGATTTCGGAAGCGCCGGGCGGCGGCGGGTAGAAACCCCTGCGCTGCTGCACGTCTGCGCGGTTGAGGCCGGCTGCGATGACGTCGATCAGCACCTCGCCCTGCCCCGGAATTGGAGCGTCCACGTCACGGACTTCCAGCACCTCCGGGCCGCCAGGTTCTGAAATGTAGACGGCTTTCATGGAAAACTCCCGTTTCTTGCTGATTCGTGCCCCAAAACCAGTGTGCACCGGACGCACGCCAGACTCTGTTTTGTTGCAGCCAACTGCCTATGAAACACTACTCGTTAGGGAAGGTTGTCCGAGCGGCCGAAGGAGCTAGTCTTGAAAACTAGTGTGCGGTAACCCCGTACCAAGAGTTCGAATCTCTTACCTTCCGCGAATGGAACCCCGGTTCACCAGTTTCTGGTGAACCGGGGTTCCTTCGTTTCCTGGGGAACTCCGCGGGCAGGAGCGCCGCCGGCCCCGGGCCATTGAATCTGTCAGTGCCCGCGCATAGTCTCGTTCCTGTTGCCATCCTTCGACAGAAATGAGTCAACTATGCCTGCACCCGAGATCACGCCCGGCGCACCCTGCTGGATCGACCTGATGACATCCGACATCGCCCAGGCCCGCCAGTTCTACGGCGAACTCTTTGGCTGGGAATACGAGACCGGGGACGAGGAGAAGTACGGCGGCTACACCACTGCGCGGAAGAACGGCAAGACCGTGGCCGGGCTGATGCAGAAGGATGCGGACCAGGCAGGCATGCCCGACGTCTGGTCCACGTACCTCCGCTCGGACGACGCCGCGGCCACCGCTGCGGCGGTCACCGCAAACGGCGGCCAGGTCCACATGCCGCCCATGGATGTTCCGGAACAGGGCCACATGGCCATCTTCGGCGACGCAACTGGCGCGGCGATTGGCGTCTGGCAGCCCCGCGAAATGCGGGGGTATGAGCTGGTGGCGGAGCCCGGCGCTGCCGCGTGGCACGAGCTCCACGCCAAGGACTATGACGGCGCTGTGGCCTTCTACCAGAAGGTCTTCGGCTGGGAGACGGACGTCATGAGTGACACTCCGGAGTTCCGGTACACCACCCTCGGCGCCGGGGACTCGGCCAAGGCGGGAATCATGGACGCCTCCGGCTACCTTCCGGCGGAGGTCCCGTCCAACTGGCAGATCTACTTCTCGGTGGAGGACGCCGACGCCTCGATCGGGAAAGCCGTCTCCCTCGGAGCGACACTCGTTGACGGACCGGACGATTCCTCCTTCGGCAGGCTGGCCACCCTGGCGGACCCCACGGGTGCCATGTTCAAGATCGTCGCGGAAAACTGAACAGAAGCGGCAGGTTCGCAGCCCAGGAAGTCTTAGAAAGCATTACTCCAGGCTCTCCACGCTGAAAGTGCCATTCCCCGGCAGAAGCCGCCGGGGAAGGGCACTTTTCCGCTAAGCGACCACCACGGTCTCGGAGTAGGTGGACGAGTCGCCTTTGATGGAGCTGCTGCTGCGGCCGTCGACGCCGCGGGGAATGTCGCCGGCGATGGTCACGCGGTTCAGCGTGCGGGGCTGGCCGTCGTAGTTGTCCGGGGCGTAGTGCTGGGTGATGCGGTTGTCGAAGAGGACCAGCTGGTCCGGCTCCCAGTTCACCCGGACCACGTTCTCCGGGCGGGTCACGTACGCCTGCAGGAGGCGCAGGATGTCCTTGGACTCGGTGTTGGACAGCCCCACGATCCGCAGCCGCTGCGCGAAGCCGCCGATGAAGAGGCCCCGCTCGCCCGTCAGGGGGTGGACGCGGACCACCGGGTGGGCGGATTCGAAATGGATCCTGGTAAATTCCTTGCGCCGTTCTTCGGCGTTGGCGTGTTCCAGGTTCTTGGGCACGGAGTAGTCGTAATCGTTGGTGTGGATGGCCCAGAGGGTGTCGGCGAAATTCCGCAGTTCGTCCGGCAGGTCCTGGTAGGCGCCGGCCGAGGAGGCGATGAGAGTTTCCCCGCCATAGGCCGGCAGGGTGATGCTGCGAAGCGTGGAGGCCTGGGGCGGATTGACCACAAAGGTGACGTCGGTGTGCCAGTTGTTGGCACTGCCGTTTTCGCTGTCCACCGGCAGGACCGCGGGCTTTCCGTCCACGGAGGCCACCGTGGGGTGGGCCTTGGTGAGCGGGCCGAAGTGGCTGGCGAAACGCACCTGGTCCTCGTCGGTGCGGACGTTGGCGTTGCGGAACACCAGGGCTTTGTGGACGTTCAGTGCGGCACGGATCTGCGCCACGGTGTCCGCGCTGAGGTCTGCGCTGAGGTCCAGTCCGCGGATTTCGGCGCCGATGCGGGAGCCCAGCTTGGTGAATTCGAGCTTGGTTTCGGTGATGGTGGTCATGTGCTTTTTCCTTACTGGTCAGTGGTGCGGAGAGTCGGTGTGTCAGGTGCCGGAGCCGACGGCGGTGCGCCAGCGGGAGAAATGCCGTTCCAGTGCCACGAGCAGGACGTTGACGAGCAGGCCCAGCACGGAGACGGTCAGGATGCCGGCGTACATGTCCGGGATGAGGAAGCTCATCTGCGAATTGACGATCAGGTAGCCCAGCCCGGCTTTGGCGCCCACCATTTCGGCCGCGATCAGCACCAGGATGGATGATGTTCCGGCCATCCTGATTCCGGTGAAGATGGTTGGCACTGCCGACGGCAGGATCACTTTCTGGAAGAGCCGGAAGCTGTTCAGCCCCAGGGATTTGGCGGCCCGGATCAGCAGCGGGTCCACGGTCCGGACACCGGCGATGGTGTTAAGCAGGACCGGGAAGAACGCGGCGTAGGCGACGATGGTGATCTTGGATTCCTCGCCGATGCCCAGCAGCAGGGTGAACACCGGCAGCAGGGCCAGGGTGGCTGTGTTGCGGAAGAGCTCCAGGAGCGGGTTCAGGAACGAGTTCAGCCAGCCGTACCAGGCGATCAGGAGCCCCAGCACAACGGCGGACACCACGGCGATTCCGAAACCGGAGACCGAGCGCGTCAGGCTGGCCTGCAGATGGCTCTGCAGCTGGCCGGATTCGACCAGTTTGGCTCCGGCCGCGAGCACCTCGTGGAGCGGGGGCAGGAACACCCGGGTGGACGGTCCCGCCAGGTATTGCGGGCCGAATTCCCAGAGGGCCAGGAACAGCAGGACGGCCAGGGATTTCCAGCCTGCCCGGCCGGCGTAGCCTGCCAGGACGGACAGCCTGCCGGTCTGGTGCCGCGTTTCCGGCGGGGCGGAATGTCCGACGGCGGCAGCCGCCTCAGGCGGTCGGGTCAGCACAGCGGTCATCAGGCGGCGCTCCTTTCAAGGGGCTGTTCATCGGGTGCTGTTCCGTCCGGGAGGATCTTCCGGTGGCCGGAGCCCTGGGCGAGCCGGACCTCGTCGTGGAGAAGGGACCAGACCTGGTGCCGGTGTTCCACAAAGGCCGGATGCGAGCGGATGTCCGCGTCGCCGTCGCGGTCCGGGATGTTGATGTCCACGATTTCCTTGAGCTTGCCTGGCCGGGCGCTGAGCACTGCCACCCGCTGGCCGAGGTAGACCGCTTCGTCGATTCCGTGGGTGATGAAAACGATGGTCTTGCCCGTGGCTTTCCAGATCCGCAGGAGCTCGTCCTGGAGTTGTTCGCGGGTCTGCGCATCCAGGGCCGCGAACGGCTCGTCCATCAACAAAACGTCCGGCTCATAGGCGAGGCTTCTGGCGATGGCCACGCGCTGCTTCATACCGCCGGACAGTTCGTGCGGGTACCGGTCCTCGAACCCGGCCAGGCCCACCAGGTCGAGGAACTCGCTGGCTTTGGCCGCCCTTTCCTTCCTGGTCAGGCCGGTGTTCTCCAGGCCGATGGAGACATTGGCTGAGGCCGTCCGCCAGGGGAACAGCGCGTACTGCTGGAAGACCACGGCGCGGTCCTGGCCCGGACCTGTCACTTCCTTGCCGTCCACGAGGACTTTTCCTGACGTGGGCCGGGACAGCCCGGCGAGCAGGTCCAGGAGGGTGGTCTTCCCGGAGCCGCTGGGGCCTACCAGAGTGAGGAACTCGCCGGGAGCCACGTCCAGGGTGAGGTCATCGAGAGCCGTGAGGACGGAGGTTTCCGCCTGGCGCCGGATGCTTTTGCCTTTGCCCTTACCCGGCCGGACGGTGAATTCCTTGGTGACGTTTTGAAGACTGATCTTGGGTGTCATCTTCTATCCTTTCGAGGTTGCTGCCGGTGCAGGGGTTCCGAGCAGGTTGAACTCGTTGGTGTAGAGCTTGTTGGTGTCCAGGTCGCCGGTGATGATTCCCGCGGACTTGAGGTAGTCGGCCCAGCGGGTGAAGTCCTGGTCCTGGATCCGGCCGCCGGGCGAGGCCACGCCAACGCTCTTCCAGTACTTCAGGGCCTCGGCGCTCTCGTTGCGGCCCCGCTTGGCGATGATTTCCTCGAACTTGGCGATGACCTGCTCCCGCGGGGTGGTGCGCTCCCACTCGATCGCCTTGGCGACGCCAGTCACCAGGGTGCGGCTGGTTTCCGGATTCTTCGCCAGGAAGTCCTTCCGCAGCACGTACTGGCCGGCGTCGAAGGGTCCGCCGATCACGCCGACGTCGGTGAACAGGGCCCGGATGCCGCCCTCGGCGAGCGCCCGGTCCTGGAGCACCCCGCCCAGGGTCCCGACGTCCACCTGCTTCTTACGGAGGGCCACCTCGGTCTCGTTCGGCGGGACCACCACGAGCTGCACCTGCTTGATCTCCTCCGGCGTCAGGCCGCTGTTCTTCAGGTGTGTGGTGATGACCGCTTCGTGGTGGGCGCCCAGGGTGTTCACGGCGATCTTCTTGCCGATGAGGTCCCGGGCAGTCCTGATGGGGCTGCCCTCTTCCACGTAGTACCCCGTGAAGGTTTCCTTGTCCTCGCCGTAGTAGTTGATGACGGCCTGGACGGGGGCGCCGGCCTCTATCAGCTTGATCACGGCACCGGTGAACGCTCCGCCGATGTCAGTCTGGTCGGTGGCCACGGACTGGATGCTCTGCGGTCCACTGGTGGTGTTGCTGACCCACTCCAGCTTCACGTCCCCCAGGTAGCCGAGGTCCTCCGCCACTTCCACCAAGGCGACGGTGTTGGGCGAACCCTGGTAACGGACGGTTTTCACTTCAGTTCCGCCGTCGCTCCCGTTTGGCTGTGCCGTTGCAGCACCGCCACAACCGGACAGCACCAGCGAGACTGCCACGGCCGCGGCCATGGCGGCTGCCATGCCTGCGGCGGGGAGAGTTCGGGCGGGCAGGAGTCGGTTTTTCATGGTGGTGGTTCTTTCTGCAGATCAGGTCTGGATCCGGGCCGGCTGGCTCGTGGGAACCACTAGAGCAGAGAAGGATCGGCGGCAGAAGAGGTGCGTTCACAGCGCGAAACCGCACGCAACGGCAGGCCATCCGGGGTAACAGGCGTCCCCGCGGCGTAGTGCGCCGACACAGCGCTGCATGCGGTGACTCCCCGCGAAACGTGGGGCAATCCGGCGTAAGGCAACCAGGTAACGCGTCGTCATGACCGTCCACATGGCGACGCACAGGGCCGCGGCGGCGCAACACCCGGCGGCTTCGGCGGGCTATGTCGGCGCCACTTCAGCATGGGGCGTCACGTGGGATGACTCACCGCCGCACGGGGCCGCCGGTGAGGCCCGCAAATATTTCTGCGCAGGACGTGCGGTTGTTACGTGGCCGCCGGTCAGCGCCGCAGGGTGAAAGAGCGTTCCGGAAAATCCTGCAGCAAGTGATAGAGCGTCCGGGGTGGATGGTCAGCGCCCCAGAATGGCCTGTGCGATTTCGTCGGCATCGCGGAGTGTCCGCTGCCCGCTGGGGTACGTGGGGCCGCCCGGCTGGACTGCCTCCGCGGCGATGGCGGTGCCCCACTGCGCCGCCGAGAGCTGGAGGCCCAGCACATAGAGGCCGCCGGTGACTGACCCGTTGGCTGCCACGGGCCGGTAGGGGTGCGGGCTGACGTCCAGGCCGCTGGCCTGCACGGGCGCGCCCTCTGCCGTCATCATGAGCCGCGGCCGCACCAGCCCGGCTGCGAGGAGCTGGGTCAGCAGCGGGGAATCGTTGGCAGAAACCCTGTTGGCGGGAGCGAGCGCCTCCACCATGGTCTTTGCCGCAGCCGGTGGACCGTTCACCCAGGGTGAGGCCGCCGTGAACATTCCCGTCCGGCGGTCCAGCCCGAACTTGGGGTCCGGCCCCACAAAGCTGACCACGCCGGCGCGGGCGAGCGCGGCCAGTTGTTCGGCACGCAACGCTGGCGGACCGCTGGCCAGACCCTCAACGAAGGACTCGAACCAGCCACGGAGCCCGGCCACCCACGATTCGTCGGTGATGCCGCCGTCCGCCACGGCGGTCTTCAGGACTGCACGGCCGTGGTGGAGCGCGCCGATGGCCATCTTCACGGGGTCGTCCTCACCCAGGGCGGAGCGGCGGGCGTCATCCATCAGGTACTCGACGACGGCGGCGTCCAGTTCGGAGCGGGAGGCGAAGGTCCGGCCCGCCAGTGGTGCGGCGAGGCCGCGGAGGTCCAGCCGGTGGCGCGGCGCGACGTGGATGGCGAGGACGCTGGCCATGGCGTCCTCCCAGTTGGCCGCACTGTGGCTGTGCGGGTGCAGCGCATGGTCGAGGGAGTCCAGGAACGCTGCCGGCTCCGCTACGGCGCCGGGCTGCGAGCGCACCAGCGTGGAGTAGTAGGCCCAGAGCGTGTCCCGGTGGAGCAGCGGCCAGAGGTCGTGGTCGAAGCCGGGACGGATCCCGGCGGCGCCGAACCTTTGCAGCGCGGCTCCGGTCAGGTACCGCAGCCGGACGGACCCCGGGTAGTACCCCCTCAGGGCAGCCTTGGTGCGGTAGGGGGTGCCGCGGCGGGAGGCGGCAATGATCAGGGGTTCCCGGCCGGAGGGGCGGTAGTCCAGCCTGTGGCCGGCGTCGACGAACTTGCCGCCGCGTCCCTCGGTGAGCTGGCCCATGGCGTCAAAGAAGTTCAGGCCCATGCCCCGGACCAGGACGGGCTCACCGGCCGGGACCGCGTCCCAGTCCACATCCGCGGGAACCGCCGGCGGAAGGTAGCGCAGGCCCATCCGTGCGGCGGATGACTGAAGCTCCCGCTGTTCAGGATTAAGCCGGGAGGGGATGTGGCCCAGTGCCAGCACCACCGAATCAGCCTGCAGGGACCCGCCTCCGGCCAGGCCGACGTCGAACGTTCCGTCCCCCGACGGAACCACCGACTCCGCGGACGTTTCGTGGAACCGGACGGTCACGCCGTCGGGCAGCCGCTTCAGCAGATCCTCAAGGGTGCAGCGCAGGTAGCGGCCGTAAATGGCGCGGCTGGGAAAGTCGCCGGGGCCCAGGGTGGCCAGCTCGGACCGTTCGTCTTCTGTCAGCGACGGCACCGGAGTGCGCAGCTGCCGCGCCCGCCAGCCATTGAAGGTGGTGCCGGCGACCGGAGGGGCCATGGCAGGGTCCTCCGGAATGAGGGTGGGGTAGAACGACTGGGTGTTCATCAGGTACAGCCGCGATTGGCCGGGCTGCCACACGTGGCCGGACCCGGCGGGGTAGGGGTCGATCACGTCGATCTGGAGGGCAGCTGCACCGGGACGGGCTGCGGCGTGCGCCAGGAGGCGCTCCAGCACGCTGGTACCCCGAGGGCCGGCGCCGATGATGGCGGTCCGGATTAGCTGCGATGTACCCACGGCATCCAGAGTATCGGCTCGTGACTTGGACGCTTGACTTGCTAGCCGCGCACAGATGTTGTTTGGATGGGGCGCATGACCACCACTGAAGCTGACTCAGCGCCCGGTTCCACTCCCCCAGCCATTTCCCCCGAACCCACCGACGAAAACATCTGGCTCGAGGAGATCTACGGCGAGGAACAGCTGGCCTGGGTCCGCGAGCAGAACGCCCGCACGGAGGACCTGCTGGAGGACGCCGACTATGCCGCCCTGGAAGGCAGCATCCTTGAGGTGCTGGACTCCACGGACCGGATCGCCATGGTGGGCAAGCGCGGCGACTGGTACTACAACTTCTGGAAGGACCAGGCGAACCCCAAGGGCCTGTGGCGGCGCACCACGTGGGATAGCTACTGCACCCAGGCCCCGGAGTGGGATGTGCTGCTGGACGTGGACGCCCTGGCGGCCGCCGAGGGAGTCGAGTGGGTGTTCCACGGAGCAACGTTCCTCCGGCCCGCCGAGGGCGAGCCGCACCGGCACGCCCTGCTGGCACTCTCCCCCGACGGCGGCGACGCGAACCGGTACCGGGAGTACGACGTCGAGGCGCGCGGCTTTATTGCCCCGGCTGACGGCGGCTTCGACCTGCCGACGGCGAAGGGCAACGTCTCGTGGCTGGACCGCGATACGCTGCTGGTCGCCTCCACCGCCGAGGGGCTGCCGCGGACGGCCTCCTCCTACGCCCGCACGGCCGTGACCCTGCGCCGCGGTGAACCCCTTGCCACCGCGCCCCTCCTGTTCGAAGTGGCCGAGAACCACATGCTGGCCGTGGTGGCGCACGACTCCACCCCCGGCTTTGAGCGCACGTTTGCCGTGGACTACATCGATTTCTTCAACCAGCGCACGTCCGTCCTGGAAGACGGATCCTGGGTGGAGGTCGACGTCCCCACCGACGTGAACATCAGCGCGCACCGCGAGTGGCTGCTGTTCCGTCCGCGCCAGGACTGGACGGTGGACGGAACGGTCTATCCCGGCGGTGCCCTGCTGGCGGCACGGTTTGATGATTATCTGGCCGGGTCCCGGGAGCTGTCGGTGCTGTTCACCTCCGATGCGCACACGTCGCTGCAGTCCTGGAGCTGGACCCGGAACTTCCTGCTGCTGAACCTGCTGCGTGACGTCTCGTCGGAGATCCGCGTGCTCGATCCGTCGGTGCAGGCGGCAAGCAAAGAATCCGGTGCGTGGGCTACAACGCTGCTGGACGCCTGCCCGCCGCTGCACGACGTGAACGCCTACGCCGTGGACGACGAGGATGACAGCCCGTCCGACGGCGGCGCCGGCGACGACTTCTGGCTGGTCGCCACCGGCTTCACCACCCCCAGCACGCTGATGCGGGGGACGCTGGAGCGGGGTTCCGCTTCGTCCAACAGTGCCGCTTCCGAGAGTGCCGCTTCCGACGCCGGGACGGCAGGCGTGGTGAGCCGCCATGCGGCCGTCAAGGCCTCGCCGTCGTTCTTCAACGACTCCCAGTACGAGGTGCAGCAGCACTTCGCCGTGTCCGCGGACGGCACGCGGGTCCCGTACTTCCAGGTTGCATCCCGCGACCTGGTGCTGGACGGCCAGAACCCCACCCAGCTCTCCGGTTACGGCGGGTTCGAAGTGTCCCGCACCCCTGCCTACAGCGGGACCGTGGGCAGGGCCTGGCTGGAGCGCCGGACAGGTGGATCCAACGGTGCAGCGTCCGGCGGGCCCCGGGTGGCTGCGCATGCCCGGGGCGGCGTGTACGTGGTGGCGAACATCCGCGGCGGCGGCGAATACGGCCCCGGCTGGCACCGGGCTGCCCTGCAGCAGAACCGGCACCGCGCCTACGAGGATTTCGCTGCCGTGGCGCGGGACCTGATTTCCCGCGGCGTGACGTCGCGTGAACGCCTCGGCTGCGTGGGCGGCTCCAACGGCGGCCTCCTGGTGGGCAACATGCTCACCAGCTACCCGGAACTTTTCGGTGCCGTGTCGTGCGGCGTTCCGCTGCTGGACATGCGGCGCTACACCCGGCTCTCTGCCGGACACTCGTGGATCGCCGAGTACGGCGACCCGGACGTGCCGGAACAGTGGGACTACATCAAGACATTTTCGCCCTACCACCTGCTCAAGGACGGGGTGGAGTACCCGGAAACGTTCATCTGGACAGCCACGTCCGATGACAGGGTGGGCCCGGTGCAGGCCCGGAAGATGGCAGCCAGGATGGAGGCCATGGGCATTCCGAATGTCTGGTTCCACGAAGCGCTGGAAGGCGGCCACGCCGGAGCATCAGACAACCGGCAGGCTGCCGCGCTGCAGGCGCGGAGCCAGCATTTCCTGTGGCGCACCCTCGCCGGCGACGCTTCGTAGCCGCGCTGCCAGGGGCCTGAACGGGGCCGCGCAAAGCCGTTTTGCGCTGCATGCCCCGTTCTGCGTATCCTTGGTGGGCTAGGAATAGCAATTGGAGACGTGCCAGAGCGGCCGAATGGGCTTCACTGCTAATGAAGTGTGGGGCACAACTCCACCGGGGGTTCAAATCCCCCCGTCTCCGCGTTTGGCCCCGGTCCCTGGACCGGGGCCTTTTGCGTTCCCGGACCAAACTGAGGCAGGGCGTATCCGCGGTGCGGACACAACGGGCTCGGAACCTGCCTGCGGTGGCAGGATTAACGGATGGCACAAAGCAACCAGGTGAACGCGGATCCGGGCAGCGGGCAGGCATGGAACCCGCGCCTGGCGCTGCTGGTGGCTGCCACGTTCTTTATGGAGTTCCTCGACGGCACCGTCCTCACCACCGCCATTCCCAGCATCGCGGCGGACTTCCGGGTGCCCGCAGCCGATGTGAACATCACCATGACGGCCTACCTCATGACGGTGGCCATGGGCATCCCCTTCAGCGGCTGGCTCGCGGAACGCCTCGGGGCAAGGCGCGTCTTTTGCCTGGCCATTGCGGTGTTCACTGCTGCTTCGCTGGCCTGCGCGCTGAGCACGGATCTCACCATGCTGACGCTGGCCCGTATCCTGCAAGGCGCGGGCGGGGCCATGATGGTTCCGGTCGGCACACTGGTGGTGCTCCGCGGAACGCCGAAATCCGAACTGTTGCGTGCCACCGCTTTCCTGGTGTGGCCTGGCCTGTTGGCCCCGGTGCTGGCGCCCTTGGTTGGTGGCGCGCTGACCACTTATCTCTCCTGGCACTGGATCTTCCTGATCAACCTGCCGCTGGGCCTTGCGGCGTTCATTGCGGCTTTGCGGCTGGTTCCATCCGGGGCAGGCGACCGTCAACGCAGGCTGGACTGGCTGGGCCTGTTCCTGACCACAGCCGGCGTGGGTGCACTGGTGGTTGGCCTGGAACTTTCCACGGCCCACCCCGACGGACCCTGGGGTGCCGTGTCCGCGGCCGCCGGCGTTGGTTTCCTGGCCGGTGCGGCAGCCTGGATGCTGCGCGCACGGAATCCCCTGTTTGACCTCAGCGTTTTTGCCACGCGGACGTTCCGGGCCATGGCCACCGGCGGGTTCGTGTACCGCCTGACCATCAGTTCCGTGCCGTTCCTGCTGCCCCTGATGTTCCAGGCCGGCTTCGGCTGGACGCCCCTGCACGCCGGCATCATGGTGGCGGCCGTGTTCATCGGCAACATCGGCATCAAACCGGCGACCACGCCCTTGATCAGGCGCTTCGGTTTCAAGCCGATGCTCGTCTTCGCGTCCGTTGCCTCCGCAGTGACTTTCGCGCTGTGCGCACTGCTGACCCCCGACACGCCGCAGGCCATCACCTTTGCCCTGCTGGTGTGCAGCGGGGCGTTCCGCTCGATCGGCTTTTCCGCCTACGCCTCGGTGCAGTATGCGGACATCGTCCCGGCGCAGCTCACGTCGGCGAATGCCGTGTCAGCCACGCTGGTGCAGTTGGCCACCGGTGCCGGGATCGCCGTGGCGGCGCTGCTGATCCGAATTTTTGACGGTATTGAGGTGTTCCCCCAGGACCCGGCCGGACCGTTCCGTGGGGCCTTCCTGGCCATGGCCTTCCTGATGCTGTTCAGCACCGCCGACAGCCTTTCACTGCACCGGCATGCCGGTGCAGAGGTCAGCCGGCCTGGCCAAGCACCAGCGGAAGCACCGCCCCCGCACCCGCCTGCCGGAGGGCACGCCCGGCGACGGTGACGGTCCAGCGGCTGTCCACGAGGTCGTCGATCAGCATGATGCTCTGCCCCTGCATGGACGCCAGCGACGCCTCAAGCTCCGGGCCGACCACCAGCCGGTCCCAGACTCCGGCCAGCCGGTAGGCGCTGTTGCCGCCCCGGCCGCCGGTGGGGCCGCCGTGGCCCAAATCGAGCTGTCCCAGGTAGGGGATGCGGCCGATCTCCGAAATCCCCCGGGCAAGTGATTGCACCAGCTCTGGCCTGCTTCGGGACGGGATGCTCACGATGGCCGCAGGGCGGCCTACTCCGCTCCATGCCGGGTTGCGTCCGTCAGCGGTGGCCCATTCGCGCAATACCTGGACACAGGCCTGGAGCATGCCGGGGTCGATGGCCCGGTCGGCCGCTCCGGAGGCAAACAGCTCACGCAGCGCCCCGCCCCAGCCGAGGTCGGTGAGCCGGGCGAGGATGCGGCCGTCTGCCAGCCCTTCGGCCGGCTTGATCTTGCCTTTGACCGGGACGCCGAGGCGGTCCATCCCGCTGGGCCACTGCAGCCTGGCTTCAAGGACCCCGCCTGCCCTGCTGAGGGTCTGGCCGGCCGCTTCGGTGGCTTCGGCCGCGATGTCCGCCCGGAACCACTGGCCGGCGCAGTTGTCACAGCGGCCGCAGGCATGCGCTGTTTCGTCGTCGAGGACGGAGGTGATGTACTCCATCCGGCATCCGGCGGTGTCCTGGTAGATCACCATGGAATCCTGTTCGTCCACCCGGGCCTCCGCGATGCGCTGGTAGCGCTCGGCGTCGTAGATCCACGGCTGGCCGGTGGACCGCCAGCCCCCGCCCACCCGCTCCACGGCACCGTCCACTGCGAGTACCTTGAGCAGCAGCTCCAGCGGGGTGCGCCGGAGGTCGACCCTGGCTTCCAGCGCCACGGTTGAAACAGCAGCGCCGGCTTCGGCCAGGGCGGTGAGGACGCCGCTGGCCTTTTCTTCCGAAGGCATGGATGCGGTGGCAAAATACTGCCAGATGTCGCGGTCCTCCGAGCCCGGCAGCAGGAGCACATCGGCGTTGGCCGCACCTCGCCCGGCGCGGCCCACCTGCTGGTAATACGCCACCGGTGACGACGGCGCGCCGAGGTGCACCACAAAGCCAAGGTCAGGTTTGTCGAAACCCATCCCCAGGGCCGAGGTGGCCACCAGGGCCTTGACCTCGTTGTCCTTGAGCAGCTGCTCGGCTCGTTCACGGTCCGCGGGGTCGGTGCGGCCCGTGTACGCCAGGACTTTGTGCCCTGCCTCGGCCAGGAGCCGGGCGGTGTCCTCCGCGGCGGACACTGTCAGGGTGTAGATGATGCCGCTGCCGGGAAGGTCGCCCAGGTGCGTCAGGAGCCAGCCCAGCCGCTGCCTGGAGTCGGGCAGCGTCAGCACGCCCAGGCGCAGGGAGTCACGGCCCAGTGCGCCGCGGATGGTCAGAACCCCAACGCCGAGCTGTTCCTCGATATCGTGGACCACCCGCGAGTTGGCCGTTGCCGTGGTGGCCAGCACGGGGACGGTCTCCGGCAGCTGGGTGATCAGGTCCGCGATCCGTCGGTAATCCGGCCGGAAATCGTGGCCCCAGTCGGAGATGCAGTGGGCCTCGTCGATGACCAGGAGGCCCGTACGACGGATAAGTTCCGGCAGCTGGTTCTCCCGGAATGAAGGGTTGGTGAGCCGCTCCGGAGATACAAGGAGCACGTCCACTTCGTCCGCCGCGAGCTGTTCACGGACTGTGTCCCACTCCAGCTGGTTGGCGGAGTTGATGGCCACGGCCCGGACGCCTGCCCGCGCCGCCGCAGCCACCTGGTCCCGCATGAGGGCGAGCAACGGCGAAACGATCAGCGTGGGCCCGGCGCCGCGCCGCCGCAGCAGCAGGGACGCGACAAAGTAGACAGCCGACTTCCCCCAGCCGGTGCGCTGGACCACCAGGGCCCGCCGCCCGCCGTCGACCAGGGCCTCAATCGCTTCATACTGCCCGTCGTGGAAATCTGCTGCCGGGTGCCCCACCAGTTCGCGGAGAACTTCCAGGGCCTGGGGGTGCGTGCCTGAAGCGGACTGCGGCTGCGGAGCGGAAAGGACTGCATCGGCAAGAACTGTGGCGTGCTGGTTATCGACCATTGATTCAGTATCCCAGCCGCCACTGACAGCCAGGAAGCCGGCAGCTCCCTATGTGGACAATCCCACGTGTCCCGCCGGGGACGTAGGGCCCGGCCGTCACACAGGCCAGTGTCCGACTTCCCCTCCACAGTCATCCCGCACGTCAACGTAAGATAAAACCCGTGACTAGCGAACAGACAAAGACTTTTGACCTCTCGGCATCCTTCAAGGCTTACGACGTCCGGGGCATCGTAGGTGACTCCATCACGGCCGAAATCGTCGAAGCCGTGGGGGCCGCGTTCGTTGATGTCCTGCAGCTTGAAGGCCAGACGGTCCTGGTTGGCGGCGACATGCGCCCCTCCTCACCCGAATTCAGCAAGGCCTTTGCCGACGGTGCGGCAACCCGCGGAGCCAACGTCCAGCTCTTGGACCTGATTTCCACCGACGAACTCTACTTCGCCTGCGGTTCGCTCAACGCGGCCGGCGCCACCTTCACCGCAAGCCACAACCCTGCCGAGTACAACGGCATCAAGATGTCCAAGCCGGGCGCACAGCCCATCTCGTCCGAATCCGGACTCAAAGAGATCCAGGCGCTGGCCGAGCAGTACCTGAACACCGGTTCCATCCCGGCTGCCCCCACCCGTGGCCTGATCGGCGTCCATGATGTCCTCAAGGACTACGCCGAGTACCTTCGCCAGCTGGTTGACCTGTCCGGTTCCCGGCCCCTGAAGGTCGTGGTGGACGCCGGCAACGGCATGGCCGGCCTCACCACCCCTGCAGTCCTGGGCGACACGCTCCTGCCGAAGCTCCCGTTTGAGATCATCCCGCTGTACTTCGAGCTGGACGGGTCCTTCCCCAACCACCCCGCGAACCCGCTGGAGCCGGAAAACCTCCGTGACCTGCAGGCTGCCGTGATCAAGCACGGCGCGGACATCGGCCTCGCGTTCGACGGCGATGCCGACCGCTGCTTCGTGATCGACGAAAAGGGCGAGCCCGTCTCGCCGTCGGCCATCACCGGCATGGTGGCGCGCCGCGAGATCGCCCGCGCCCAGGCACAGGGTGAGGCCACCCCCACGATCATCCACAACCTGCTGACCTCCCGTGCGGTGCCGGAGCTGGTGGAGCACGACGGCGGACGCGCCGTCCGCACGCGCGTGGGCCACTCATTCATCAAGGCAGTCATGGCAGAGGAAGGCGCCGTGTTTGGCGGCGAACACTCCGCCCACTTCTACTTCCGCGATTTCTGGAACGCTGACACCGGCATGCTTGCCGCCATGCACGTCCTGGCCGCCCTCGGCGAGCAGGCCGGCCCGCTCTCCGAGCTTGGCCGCGAGTATGAGCCCTATGTGTCCTCCGGCGAGATTAACTCGGAAATCGAGGACAAGGCCGGCGCCGTTGAGCGTGTCCGCGTGGACTTCAGCGCTGAGGACGTCACGATCGACTCCCTGGACGGCAGCACGTTCACGGCAAATGACGGCAGCTACTGGTTCAACCTCCGTCCTTCCAACACCGAGCCGTTCCTTCGCCTGAACGCTGAAGCAACCGACCAGGCAACGATGGAACGCGTGCGCGACCGCGTTCTGTCCCTTGTCCGGGGCTAGGGCAGCAGTGGCTGACTCCCAGGCTCCCAGCGGCGATACGGCGGGTTCGTGGCGGGACTCCGTCCCGGAGGCAACGGCCACCGACCTGGAGAACCTGCTGGGTACCGGGGTGGGTGCGGCGCAGGAGCAACTCCAGCGCAACGGCGGCTTCCTGCCGTTCGCCCTCGTGGTGGAGAACGACGGCGAGGTCCGGCTGGTGGCAGTGACTCCGGCTGACATCGAAGACGACTCGGACGCCGACTTCGACGCCGACGCCATGATCAGCGACCTTACCGACGCCCTCCGGCAGAACCGTTCCGAATTCCGGGCCACTGCGATCGTGTGCGACATCCTCCTGGTGGAGGAGGAGTCGGACGCTATCCACGTCGCCACAGAACACCGGGACGGGTCAGTTTTCGCCGCAGTCCTGCCCTACTCGGCCAACACCTCGACATCCGAATGGGCATTTGGCCAGCTCGCAGCTGACACCAACGAACCCTCCATCTGGGTGGACTAGACCGGCCCGGCCATGAAGATCAACGCATTTGCAGATGTCAGCCTGCGGGCCGTCATGGTGCTGGCCGCTGCACCGGACGGCATCCTCCTCACCACGCAGAACATCGCCGACGCAGTGGGCACGCCCTACAACCACGTCAGCAAGGCGATGGCGAAGCTGCGCAGCCTCGGCCTGATCGAGGTGGAGCGCGGCCGGGCCGGAGGATCACGGTTGAGCGCTGTCGGCAGCCGGGCGACCGTGGGCCAGATCCTGCGACAGCTGGACACGCGCTCAGATGCGGCCGAGTGCGTCGCGCCCGGCGGCCCATGCCCGCTGATCAACGAATGCAAGCTCCGGGCCGCATTGGCCCGCGCCCGTGAGGCGTTCTACCGCGAACTCGATTCGGTGGTGGTGGCGGAACTTCCGGGCTCCGCCCAGATGGCTCCGGTATTCCAAATGATCGGCCTGCGCCCTGGGCTATGATCGGGGCCCTGGGCACCGTCCGATTTGATTCCATTTTCTACAAGGTGTAGAACTTGGGGCATGAATACTTGTATTTCACATATGAGTATTTGCCCGGCCGGACGAAGGCCCCGGTCCCCCTACCTCAGGAGTACACATGCTCTCGGACAAATCCCGCCCCGTCATTGAGGCCACGCTGCCGCTTGTCGGTTCCCGGATCGGCGCCATCACTCCCAAGTTCTATGCACGGCTGTTCGCCGCCCACCCGGAACTCCTGGACGGCCTGTTCAGCCGCTCCAACCAGCGCTCGGGCGACCAGCAGCAGGCGCTGGCCGGAAGCATCGCCGCTTTCGCCACGCACCTGGTCAACAACCCGGGCACCCTCCCCGAAACCGTGCTGTCCCGCATCGCCCACCGGCACGCGTCCCTCGGCATCACCGAACCCCAGTACCAGGTGGTCTACGAGCACCTCTTCGCGGCCATCGCCGAAGACCTGGCCGAGGTCATCACCCCCGAAATCGCGGAAGCCTGGACCGAAGTGTACTGGCTGATGGCCGACGCGCTCATCAAGCTCGAAAAGGGCCTCTACGCAGCCCAGGCCAACGGCAAGATGTGGACGCCATGGAAGGTTGCCGCCAAGACCCCTGCCGGCACCGGTTCCATCACCTTTACCCTGGAACCTTCCGATGACACCCCGGTCACGCCCGCCCTGCCCGGCCAGTACGTCAGCGTCAAGGTCCAGCTCCCCGACGGACTCCGCCAGGTCCGGCAGTACTCACTGTCCGGCAACACAGGCACCAGCCGGTCCTTCACCACCAAGCTCGACGACGGCGGCGAGGTCTCCCCCGTGCTGCACAACGCCGTCGAGGGTGGCGACATCCTGGAGATCTCCAACCCCTACGGCGAGATCACGCTCAAGGACGGCGACGGCCCGGTTGTCCTCGCTTCGGCCGGCATCGGCTGCACGCCCACGGCGTCGATCCTCCGGTCCCTCGCCGAATCAGGCTCCGACCGGCAGGTGCTGGTGCTGCATGCGGAAAGCACGCTGGACAGCTGGGCGCTGCGCAGTCAGATGACGGACGACGTCGAACGGCTGGCGGGTGCCGACCTCCAGCTGTGGCTTGAGCAGCCCGAGCCCGGAACGCGGGAGGGCTTTATGTCGCTGCGTGAAGTGGACCTGCCGGCCAACGCGTCCCTGTACCTGTGCGGGCCACTGCCGTTTATGAAGCACATCCGCAACGAGGCCATCAATGCCGGAATCCCCGCCACGAAGATCCACTATGAGGTCTTCGGCCCGGACATCTGGCTGGCAAGCTAATCCCCACTGCCTCCCCGAAATACTACGACGGCGGCCCCGCACCTTTTCTGCAAAAGGTGCGGGGCCGCCGTCGTGCTTGGGCGAAAGACTCAGCCCAGGCGGGACTTCAGGCCGGCGAGCTCAGCCTGCAGCGCGTCAGGCAGGGAGCCGCCGAAGTTCGCGAACCAGTCCTCGATGGACGCGAGCTCGGTTTCCCACTCGGCCGGGTCCACGCGGACAGCTTCCTCAACCTGTGCCGGAGTCATGTCCAAGCCCTTGAGGTCGATGGAGTCACCGGTGGGAACAAAGCCGATGGGCGTTTCGACGGCGTCCGCTTTGCCTTCGAGGCGTTCGATGGCCCACTTCAGGACACGGGCGTTGTCGCCGAAGCCGGGCCAGGCGAATCCGCCCTGGGCGTTGCGGCGGAACCAGTTGACCAGGAAGATCTTGGGCAGCCGCTCCGGGTTGGCCTTGGCGGACAGGTTGACCCAGTGGTTCAGGTAGTCGCCTGCGTCGTAGCCGATGAACGGCAGCATGGCCATGGGGTCGCGGCGGACCACGCCGACCGCTCCGGCCGCCGCGGCGGTGGTTTCGGAGGACAGGGTGGAACCCATGAAGATGCCGTTGGACCAGCTGCGCGCTTCGGTGACCAGCGGGATGGTGGTCTTGCGGCGGCCGCCGAACAGGATTGCGGACAGTTCCACACCGTTCGGGCTGTGGTATTCCTCGGCCAGCATGTCGATCTGGTCGATCGGCGTGCAGAAGCGCGAGTTCGGGTGCGCCGCAGGCTTGTCCGAATCAGGGGTCCAGGAGTTGCCCTGCCAGTCGGTGAGGTGTGCAGGCACTTCCTCGGTCATGCCCTCCCACCACACCCCGCCGTCGTCGGTCAGTGCGACGTTGGTGAAGATGCTGTTGCCCTTGGCGATGGCGCGCATGGCGTTGGGGTTGGTGCCCCAGCCGGTGCCGGGGGCCACGCCGAAGAGACCGGCTTCAGGGTTAACGGCGCGGAGTTCGCCTTCCTTTCCGAAGCGCATCCAGGTGATGTCGTCACCCAGGGTCTCCACCTTCCAGCCTTCGATGGTGGGATCGAGCAGCGCGAGGTTGGTCTTGCCGCAGGCGGACGGGAAGGCAGCCGAGACGTAGTAGGTCTTCTGCTCGGGGGAGGTCAGCTTCAGGATGAGCATGTGCTCGGCCAGCCAGCCTTCGTCGCGTGCCATCACGGAGGCGATGCGGAGGGCGTAGCACTTCTTTCCCAGCAGCGCGTTTCCGCCGTAGCCGGAGCCGAAGGACCAGATGGAGCGCTCTTCCGGGAAGTGCACGATCCACTTGTCCGGGTTGCACGGCCACGGCACGTCAGCCTGGCCGGCTTCGAGCGGCGCACCCAGGGAGTGCAGTGCCGGCACGAAGAATGCGTTGGTCTCGGTGATGCGGTTCAGCACGTCGGTGCCGATGCGGGCCATGATGCGCATGGAGGCAACCACGTAGGCGCTGTCGGTGATCTCGACGCCGAACTTGGGATCCTCGGCGTCCAGGTGGCCCATAACGAACGGGATGACGTACATGGTGCGGCCGCGCATGGAGCCGGCGAACAGTCCGCGCAGCTTCTGCTTCATCTCGGCCGGGGCCATCCAGTTGTTGGTGAAGCCGGCGTCGTGCTCCTTCTCGGAGCAGATGAACGTCTGCTCTTCCACACGGGCAACGTCCGCGGGATCGGAGAACGCGGCGAAGGAGTTGGGGAAGATCTCCTGGTTCAGCCGGGTCAGGGTGCCCGCTGCCACGAGTTCATCCGTGAGACGCGTGTTTTCCTCTTCGGATCCGTCAACCCAGTAGATCCGGTCGGGCTGCGTTAGCTCAGCAACCTCTTCGACCCATGCCAGCAGTGCAGCATGCGTGGTGGGTGCTTTCTCAAGCAGCGGCTGTTGTGCCAGATCGCCCATTGCGGTTCCCTTCCTCGGGTTCATCGGTGTGAGCTAAATGCTATGGGCCGGGAGGGCTATGGTTTTTGGGCCCGGACTGCTCGATGCTGATCGTTTGGAGCGGAAACCGCGTAAATTCAACAAAAAGGTCTGTAAAACAGGGCAATTAAGTGACGAAGGTCACCTAGACCGGTCTAGTCGCGCAGATTACACACGTTTCGATTTGGTACTACGGCCAACCCTCGCGTAGAGTAATTCGAGGTTCGGGGAGAGCAGAGATGTTCTTCAAGAAACAAGATGCGCCCATAGCTCAGCTGGATAGAGCGTCTGTCTACGGAACAGAAGGTCAGGGGTTCGAATCCCTTTGGGCGCACAAATGAAGAGGTCCGCACCGGTTCGCCGGTGCGGACCTCTTGCGTTAACCGCTCCCGGCGTAGGCTGGTGCCATGACGCCCGGGCCCTTTGAACGCGAATTCGATGTCGTCGTGATCGGCGCAGGCGCCGCCGGCGAAAACGTGGCGGACCGGGTGGTCCAAGCCGGGCTGACGGCGGTCCTCGTTGAGGCGGAGCTGGTGGGCGGCGAATGTTCCTACTGGGCCTGCATCCCGTCCAAGGCGCTGCTCCGCTCCGGAACCGCCCTCCATGGGGCCCAGACGGCGCCAGGCGCAGAGGAAGCCGTCACCCGCACCCTGGATGCCGCCGCGGTCCTCAAGCGGCGCGACTACTTCACCGCGAACTGGCAGGACGACAGCCAGGTGAAGTGGGTGGAGGACACCGGGATCGAACTCATCCGCGGCCACGGCTGGATCACCGGCCCGCGCGCCGTGGAAGTAGCCGGACTCGACGGCAACACCTACACCCTGGCGGCGCGGCACGCCGTCGTCCTGGCCACCGGCTCCACGCCCAACACGCCTCCGATCGAGGGGCTGGCCGATCAAGAGGTGTGGGGCACCCGCGAGGCCACGTCGGCCAAGGAGGTGCCAGATCGCCTCGCGGTCATCGGTGGCGGGGTCGCGGGCGTGGAGCTGGCACAGGCCTTCGCCAGGCTCGGCTCGGAGGTCACCCTCGTGGCCCGGAGCCGGCTGTTGCGCAACTTCCCCGAGGAAGCCGCCCAGCTGGTGCTGGCAGGCCTGCGCGCGGACGGCGTGGAGGTCCGCCTCCACACGTCCACCGAGAGCGTCAGCGACGACGGGAACGGCACCTTCACGCTGACCCTCGGCGACGGGGCTTCCGTCGTCGCCGAGAAGGTCCTGGTATCCACCGGCCGCCACCCGGCGCTGGAAGGCCTCGGACTGGAAAGCATCGGCCTCGGCGCCGCGGACGGCAACCCGCTGGCGCTGACCGCCGATTCCACCGGACTGGTGACCGGCATGCCCGACGGCGACCCGTGGCTTTACGCCGTAGGCGACGCCGCCGGAAACAACCTCCTCACCCACCAGGGCAAGTACGAGGCTCGCGCCACCGGCGACGCCATCGCCGCCCGCGCCAAGGGTGAGCTGAACGGCGAGCCTGCGCCGTGGAGCCGCTACGCGCAGACTGCCAACCAGCACGCCGTACCCAACGTGGTGTTCACGGATCCGGAACTGGCTTCAGTGGGCCGGACCCTGGAACAGGCCATGAAGGACGGCTACAACGCCACCTCGGTGGAACTGCCCATCAGCGTATCCGGGTCCTCCCTGCATTCCGAGCACTATGAAGGATGGGCCCAACTGGTGGTGGACGAGGACCGGAAAGTGCTCCTGGGTGCCACCTTCGCGGGCCCCGACGTGGCCGAGCTGCTCCATGCCGCCACCATCGCGGTGGTGGGCGAAGTGCCGCTGGACCGCTTGTGGCACGCAGTCCCCTCCTTCCCCACCATCAGCGAGGTCTGGTTGCGGCTGCTGGAGCGCTACGGCCTCTGAGCACCCGGGCCGACTTTATTTGAACTGACCAGTCAGTTCGGTTAGACTGGCGGCAGACCATTTCCCTGCGAAAGGCCATCTTTGCTCTCCGTACACCACCTCCATGCAAAAGGACGGCGGGACGATCTGCTCCCGCCCACCTCACTGCAGGCCGGCAGGGGTGAGTTGCTCCTGGTCTCAGCTGACCGCCAGGACCATCGGACAGCCCTGGCCCTGACGCTGAGCGGCCGGATGAAGCCCACGGAGGGAAGCATCAGCTGGGACGGGGACGCCGGGATCAAGCGCCGCCGGCTGGCCAGCGCCCTGGTTGACTCCCCCGGCGTTAATGAACCTGAGCAGCACCTGAGCGTCCGCGACCTTGTCACCGAGGACCTGGCGCTGATCCCGCGCCGCTACCGTGGCGCCCTGCTCAGCACGCCGTGGCTCAAGGTCAACAGCTTCGAGGACATCGCGGACCTGTGGACCGAACAGCTGGCGCCGGACAAGCGCATCGAACTGCTCACCGCCCTGGCCCTCGCCAACCCGCACACCGACCTCCTGGTGCTCGATTCCCCGGACCGGCACACTGCCGACACCTCCGAATGGCTGCCCCGCCTTGAGCAGTTGGCGTCCGACGGCGGCCGGCCGCTCGCCGTCGTCGCCACCGTGGCTGCCATCCCGACCGGGTGGACGGGACCCGCGGCAGCTGTCGGCAACGCTGCAGCGACCACCGAAGCCGACGGCGGCGACTCCAATGTGCGGGATGCCGGGCGGCCCGACACCCAGGCGGACGACGTCGGGCCTGCGGAAGCGGATGACAGAGACCTCCTACGCGAAACAGAGGACGCCAAGTGACTGTGCTGCGGCTGGCCCGCTCCGAACTCAAGCGGATGACCGGCGGGCTCCTGCCCAAGCTGACTATCCTGGCACTGGTTATGGTGCCGCTGCTTTACGGCGCCGTGTACCTCTACGCCAACTGGGATCCGTACGGCAACCTGGACCGGATCGACGCCGCCTTGGTGGTGGAGGACGCCGGCGCCACGTCCAGCGACGGATCCGCGCTGCAGGCCGGGACCAAGGTGGGAGACAGCCTGGTGGAGGGCAACGTCTTCAACTGGCAGACCGTCCCCACGGCAGAGGAAGCAGACCAAGGTGTCAGCGACGGAAAGTACGCCTTCGCCCTAAAAATCCCCAAGGATTTCTCCGCGAACCTGGTGTCTCCCGGCAGCTTTGACTCGGCCAGCCAGGCCATGCTGAATGTCACCACCAACGACGCCAACAACTACCTGCTGAGCACCATCGTGGACAAACTGACCACCTCCGTCCACACCACGGTGGCCAAGGAAGTGGGCGAGGAAACCGCCAACCAGCTCCTGACAGGCTTCGGCACCATCCATTCGCAAATGCTCAAGGCCGCGGATGGCGCCGGTCAGCTGGCCGACGGCGTCGCCACTCTTCGCGACGGGACCGTGACCCTCCACACGGGCACCACGGAGCTGAGCAACGGGGCCGGTGAGCTGTACGCGGGGCAGGTGAAACTGCGCGACGGCGCCAACCAGCTCACCGACGGCGCCGGCCAGCTGAGCAGCGGGCTGTCCCTGCTAAAGGACAAGACCGCCACCCTGCCCACCGACTCGCAGACCCTGGCGAACGGCGCCGCCCAAGTGGCCGCCGGGAACGCCCAGCTGAACGCCAGGGTCCAGGACATGGTGGCCCAGCTCGACGCCGCCGACCAGGGGCTCCGGACCCGGGTGGTCGAATCCAACAGCCGCCTGATCGCCTCCGGAGTTCTGACCCAGGAGCAGGCTGACAGCATCCTGGCCGACTTCGACGCCGTGGCAGCCTCCAGCCCGGTGGCTGCGGCAAAGACCAGGATCCAGACCGACGCCGCACAGATCCAGCAGCTGGCCGCTGGCTCCGAAGCCGTCAGTGTGGGCGCTGCCCAGCTCGCCGCAGGCACCCCTGCCCTGAGGGACGCCGTGGCGCAGGCCTCGGGGGGCGCCGACCAGCTCCACACCGGGGCGGCCACGCTCGCCACGGGCCAGCAGTCGGCACTTGACGGGGCCGGCCGGCTCTCCTCAGGCGCGCAGGCGCTCGACGCCGGCGTGGGGCAGCTCGAGGCAGGCGCGGTCACCGCGGCGGACGGCTCCCGGACCCTGGCTGACGAAATCTCGAAGGGCGCGGGCCAGGTGCCCAATCCCGACGACCAGCAGAAGAGCAGCCTCTCCGAGGTTATTGCCGACCCCGTGGCGGTGACCAACGTGTCCCAGGCCAAGGCTGACTCCTACGGTGCGGGACTGGCGCCGTTCTTCCTGACACTGGCCCTGTGGATCGGCATCTTTATGCTCATCCAGGCCATGCGCCCCATCACGCAGCGCGCCCTGGCGTCGAACGCCCCGGCGTGGAAGATCGCCGTCGGAGGCTGGCTGCCGTTCCTGGCCGTATCCGTGGTGCAGGCTACGCTGCTGACCCTGGTGGTGAACCTGGGGCTGGGACTGAACCCTGCGCACCCTGTGCTGATGTGGCTGTTCATGCTGGCCGCGGCGATGGCCTTCAGTGCGATCATCCAGGGCGTGGTTGCCCTGCTGGGATCCCCCGGGAAACTGGTGGTGCTGATCCTGCTGGTCCTGCAGCTCGTCTCCTCCGGCGGCACCTTCCCGTGGCAGACCACTCCCGAGCCCCTCCACGTGGTGCATGAGGTCCTGCCCATGGGCTACGTGGTGACCGGCATGCGGCACCTGATTTATGGCGCAGACCTGTCCATGATCGTGCCCACTGTCCTTGGCCTGCTGGGTTACACCGTGCTGGGCACGGTAATGTCCACGCTGGCGGTCCGGAAGCGCAAATACTGGACGCTCAAAACACTGAAGCCCGAGATCGCGGTATGAGCCAGTCCGTGGAGGTTCCGGCGCACGGTCCGGCCCGGCGCGGTCCTTCCGGCCACGCTCCTGGAGGCCATGGTACTGCCGAGAAGAAGCTCCGGCCGGCGCGGACCAACGCCACCCGGCAGAAGCTCTTTGACGCCTCCATGGAGCTGATCGGCGAGCGCGGGGCCGCCGGGGTCACCGTGGATGAGATCGCCGCCGCGGCCGGCGTCTCCAAGGGCACGGTTTATTACAACTTCGGGAGCAAATCGGACCTGATCGCGCAGCTGCTGCGGCACGGCGTGGACATCCTGAAAGCACGCCTGATGAGCGCTGGCGGGGCTGCTGACGCACTATCGGGCGCATCTGGGCCTCCGGCCACTGATCCGCTCCTGGCGATGGAGCAGATGATCGGCCAGGCCATGGACTTCATGGCCGAATACCCGTCCTTCGCCCGGCTGTGGGTCAGCGAAAACTGGCGCACGCCCAGCGAGTGGCGCGACACGTTCGCCGTCCTCCGGGCCGAACTGCTGGCAGTGATCGGCGGTGCCATCGAATCAGTTGCTGCCGTCTACCCGGTGGACCGGTCCATCTCCCGGGGCAGCCTTGAGACTGCCATCTTTGGCGCGTGCTTCGTGGTGGGGCTGGACCGGCAGACCTACAACCCCGAACGCACCCGTGACCAAAGCGTTGCAGCAATCATGGCAATCATGCGCGGCTACGTGGTGAAGTAGCGCCGGCCTCGGGGATGATTGATCCCATGCGCCACATGGGTAACAGCGGGAAGTTTGCCGTGATAGCGGCCGTCGCCGCACTGGGCATGCTCGTGCTGACCGCCATCACCCTCGAAGAGGCCGTGATGGTCACCTTCCTTGGGCTCCTTGCCCTGGCCTACGTCTCGGCGGTTGCGGAGGTCCTCGTCCGGGGACGCCGCCTGGCACTGCTGGCCACCGGGGCGGGAACCAGCCTCACGATCGCCTTCTCCCTGGCCTTCCTCAGCACCTGGGAGCTGGCCTTTGCCAACCAGTCCTCGTTCCTGGGGACACCGCTCCCCACCGGGGATCCGGACAACTACTTCTACTGGGCCGCAGCATCCGCCGTGGCCACGCTGGTGGTCCTGTTCCTGGGCGCGGTGTGGCCCTCAGGCCGGCGTCTGGGGCCGGTGCGGCGCAGACCCGCGGCCAAACGCCCGCCCTCGTCCCCTGCCCGCCGGCCGGCCGCCAGGGGCACAGCCGCCAGGGGCACAGCTACCGGGCGCACCGCGGCTGGGGGCACAGCCCAGCAACGTGCAGCTGCGCAACGCGCTGCCACCCAGCGAACACCCGCCGCGCGGGCTGCCGGTCAGGGCGCTTCCGGTCAGGGCGCATCCGGTTCCCGCGCACCTGCCCGGCTGCCTGCCACTGCAGCCAAGCGGCCGCCGTCGTCCGAGTCCGCGGTCCGCAAGCCGGCACCCAAACCGGGCACCAGGACAGCGTCCCGGCGCTGACGCGGCGTGGCCCTGACGGTGAGGACCGCCGTCGCCACCCCGCCCAGGAGAAGGAGCCCGCCAGCCAGCTCGGCAGGGGTTGGCACCTCCCCGAGCGCCAGCCAGGCAGCACTCATCCCCACGACGGGCACCAGCAGGGTGAACGGAACCACGGCCGACGACGGGTAGCTGGCCAGCAGCCGGTTCCAGATTCCGTACCCCACCAGCGACGCGAAGATGGCGGTGTACAGCGCGCTGAGGATCGTGGCAGGCTGCAGGTCGGCCAGCGTGCCAAGCACGGCGTCCGGACCGTCCACCAGCAACGACAGGGCGGCAAGGGGCAATGGCACCACTGCCCCGGACCAGACCACCAGCCCCAGCCCTGAGGCGGCTTTGGCCTGGCGGGCGATGACATTGCCGGCAGCCCAGGACAGCGCAGCTCCAAGAACGATGATGAGCGGCAGCAGCGGGGCCACAGCGCTGCGGCCCACAGCCACCACGGCCAGTCCCGCGACGCCGAGGACCACGCCGGCCAGCTGGCGGCGGCTGGGCCGCTCCCCCAGGAACCCGGCGGCCAGGAGCACGGTGAGCAGCACCTGCGCCTGGAGGACGAGGGAGGCCAGGCCTGCCGGCATGCCGAGAGCCATGGCCAGGTACAGGAGGCCGAACTGGCCTGCGCTCATAAAGAGCCCGACGCCGATGATCGCCTTCCAGCTGATGTCCGGTTTCCGGATGAAAAAGATCCAGGGAAACACCACCAGGACGAACCGCATGGCCACAAACAGCAGCGGGGGAACCTCGCGGCCGTTGGCATGCAGGCCGAAGTCGATGGCTACGAAGTTCAGGCCCCAAAGGACGGCGACCAGGGCGGCAAGGAGGGAGTGGCGGAGGTTCACGGTCCCACTCTGGCAGAACTGCCAATGAAGCACCAGCGTTGAATTCAACGCATCATCATGTACATTTGCTTCATGATTGAGATCGGCTCACTCCGGGCCCTGGCGGCCATTGAACAGCACGGATCCGTCATCGCCGCGTCCGAGATCATGGGCTTCAGCCCCTCCGCAGTCTCGCAGCAGATCAAGAAGCTGGAAAAGCAGACCGGATTCGCGGTACTGGAACGCCGCGGCCGCGGAGTGCTGCTGACTGAGCGGGGACTGACCCTGGCGGCCTACGGCCGGCGCATCCTGTCGGAGCTCGAGGAACTGGAATCCACGCTGCTGGCGGATCCGGCCAAACCGACCGGGCACCTGAAGATTGTTTCCTTTTCCACGGCCTGCCGGGGCCTCGTGGGGCCACTGCTCGGACGGCTGGCTTCATCCGGAGCGGACCTTGAGGTCAGCGTGCTGGCCGAGGATCCGCGGGAAGCCGTGGCGCGGGTAGCCAACGGTGAAGCGGACCTGGGGGTGGTGCACAACTGGAACTCCGTCCCGCTGGTGATTCCGGAGCATATGACGCTCGAGTGGTTGTGCGAGGACATTGCGGACCTGCTGGTGCACGCCAGCCATCCTTTGGCTGGACGCAGCCAAGTGGAACCGGCGGACCTGGTGGACGAACGGTGGATCAGTACGCCGCACGGAGCCATCTGCAACGAGGCACTGCTGCGGATTTTCGCCGATCTTGGCCGGGTCCCGGACATCCGGGTCTACGATCCCGACTTCGCAACTCACATTGCCCTGGTGGAGCAGGGAGCCGTGGTGGCGCTGGTCCCCCGGCTCGGCCGGCCCGCACTGCCCCAGGACGTGGTCACTGTGCCCGTGGTTAACCCCGCACAGATCAGGCAGGTGGGGATGGTTTACCGCCGGACCATGACGGCGAGTCCGGGCATCCAATACGTGGCCGGGCTGCTGCGTGAGGTCAGTGGGCGCGGGGAACCTTGAACCTGGTGATCCGGGCGTCCTGCCCGTCGAGTTCCGCCCAGGATTTTTCGGTTTCCAGGACGGTGAGCGCACTGGTGGGATACCTGGTGGCTGCGTCCATGTAGGCATCGTGGTCGGAGTCCCGCGAGGCCAGGTGCATGGCGAGGTCCTGGACCCCGGGCATGTGCGAGATGAGCATCAGCGTGGTAACGGTGTCCGGCACATGGTTGACCACTGTGAGCATGCGCAGCGCAGAGGCGGCGTACAGGCCATCCTCGAGCTTCGGCGTCGGGGCCTTGTCCCCCAGTTCGGAACACACCCACGTGCAGGTCTGGCGCGTCCTGAGGGCGCTGGAACACAGGATGAAGTCGGGGACGATGCCGTGCTTGAGGAGCCACTTACCCGCCAGCGGTGCCTCGCGGTGCCCGCGTTCCTCCAGCGGCCGTTCGTGATCGGCAACCCCGCCCGGCCAGTCAGCCTTGGAATGGCGCATAATCACCAGGCGTTTGATGTGGTGGTCACTCATGCCCCCAAGCCTAGCGCCCACGCAGGTAGGCCGCTCCGCCGTCGAACATCAGCGAACGCGTCACGCAGAGCACGGTTTCGGCGGCACCAAAGGCCCGGACACCCGCAATGCCAGGCCCGGCCTGCGCAGGGGAAGGCAAAAGCATGCTCCCCGTGACACCGCAGGCGTCCCACTTCAGCGCGGAGGCCAATGCTCACGAGCCGGACTGAACGCAAAAAGGCGGCACATCCCGAAAGCGCCGTTGTTGCGTGAGGTACGAGCGCAGGCGCAGAGGGATCGTGCCGCCATTTGGCGGTGCTGAAGTTTGGCTAGATCGAGTATTCCGGAGCGGCCCAGACAACAACTTCCGGGTGCTCGTAGAAGCGGTAGCCCTGGCCGCGGACGGTGCGCACGGTGTTGGCGAGGCGTCCCAGCTTGGAGCGGAGGCGGCGGATGTGGACGTCGATGGTCCGCTCGTTGGGGACTTCCTCGGCGTTGCGCCACAGGCCTTCGAGCAGTTCGTCGCGGCCCACGGTGCGGGTGCCGTTCTCGACGAGGTAGTTCAGGAGTTCGAACTCCTTGAAGGTCAGGTTCAGGGATTCGCCGTCCAGGTGGACTTCGCGGCGGGCGAGGTCGATCAGCACGCCGGACGGGCGCGGATCCTGGGCCTGCTGCTGGCGTGCGGTTTCGGTGCGCTGGCGTGCGTTCACCGTGGGGTCACCGAAGGTGGAACGGACGACGTCGAGCGCGGAACCGGGGGTACTGGCCGGGGCCACGGCCACTGCCGCGTAGCTTTCAGCTCCGGTCACCAGGGACTGGGCGTAGGCGCGGATTTCCTGGGCGAGCTTGGCGATGGAGGTCCCGGCCGCAGCTGCGGTTTCCTCGTCGATGCCCATGTAGAGGACGAAGCCGCGGGCAACATTGTCATTGGCCACCGGGCGGACGGTGTTCGGGCCCGCCACCACCGGAGTGGGCGCCGTGACCGGCGCCGCGTCGGCGGGCTGGACAGCGCGGAGCTGGCCGTAGGAGTTGGGGTTGTAGCCTTGGGGGGCATACCCGGGGGCAGGGAAGCTGGTGCCGGGTGCGGCAGGAGCGAACGCCGGGCGGGCGCCGAAACCCTGGCGGAGGCCGGAGGGCTGGGCGGCCTTGCTGGCGTTACGGACAGAGATGTGGACGTATCCGGATGCAACTGACATGGATTGCTTACCTCAATGTGAATGGCCGTCATCGCGGCTCGAATGCTTGGTTTCCCCGCAATGAGTTCTGGGGAGGGGCGCCCGACGCTGGGCTGGGGGGCGAATGCCTAGGAACTTCGTGGGGTAATGAAGGTCAGGCGTGCATTCGACAACAGCGCATGTCGGCAGCAGCGGGTGTGCTGGGCCAATATTCTGCGGCTGCAGGTGCTGTTGAGTTCTTGTTCACAATTGAAGTGTGCAACGTAACAATGACAACTTGCAAGTAACAATGGGCGCAACGTTCCGCATAGTGAGACAAATTCAGAGAATGTGGTTCAGATCACGATTCTGGGAGACCAATAAAATAACAGGTGTTTTCTAGAACGATTGGTTGGAAAACCACTTTTCCCGAATAATATTCGCCAAAGACTCCGAATGTGCCATCGGGATTCACCAACGATGGAATTGCTGAAACACGCCCCCTGGTTTAGCGCCATGTCCAGCTCCTCCGCCATCCGGACAAAAATTTTCCCGCCGATCTGTCGCCGGAAGGGCCGCGACCTTTAAACAGACGTGCAGGCAGAAGGCCGCTGCGGACCTTCCAGCTCGCTAGGCTGGGATTCACAGCCCGCGCACAGGAAGCCCATAGCGCGGGCTAACCGACAGATCGGAGAGTTGTCCCATGGCCACTTCGCACTCCATGACCAACAACCTTCCCCAGCTCACCCACCCGGACGGTTCCCCCATCCGCGCCCTGGTGGTCGACGACGAACCCAGCCTTTCCGAACTGATGAGCATGGGCCTGCGCATGGCCGGCTGGTCGGTAGCCGTGGCCGCGGACGGCCCCGAGGCGGTGAAGCTCGCCAAGGAGTTCCGCCCGGACGTCCTGGTCCTTGACGTGATGCTTCCCGGGTTCGACGGCGTTGAGCTGCTGACCAGGATCCGCGCCTTCGCGCCGGAGGTACCTGCGCTCTTCCTGACTGCCAAGGACGCTGTCCAGGACCGGATCGTGGGCCTGGCCGCCGGCGGCGACGACTACGTGACCAAACCGTTCAGCATGGAGGAAGTCCTGCTCCGGCTGCACCGGCTGGTGCAGCGCTCCGGCGTGGCTGCAATGGACACCGCCGAACTGGTGGTGGGCGACCTCGTCCTCAACATCGATACCCGCGAAGTGACCAGGGCAGGCGACCAGCTCCAGCTGACCGCCACCCAGTTCGAGCTGCTCCGGTACCTCATGGAGAACCCCAAACGGGTTATCAGCAAGGCACAGATCCTGGACCGCGTCTGGGACTACGACTTCGGCGGGCAGGCCAACATCGTGGAACTGTACATCTCCTACCTCCGCAAGAAGGTGGATGCCGTGCATCCGCCCATGATCCACACCGTGCGCGGCGCCGGATACGTCATCAAGCCGGCGGACTAGGCCGTGTCCCTTTCCGGTGTTGCGCGCACGCACGGCCGGAGCTGGCTCAAGCCGTCCACGTGGCACCTGCGCACCCGCCTCGTCCTGGTGGCCATGGCCCTGCTGGTGGCCATTTGCGGGGCGGTGGGCCTGTTCAGCTACGCGTCCATGGATTCGTTCCTGACCCGCCAGCTCGACGAACAGCTCAGCCAGGCCGCATCCCGTTCCAACGACCCCGGCCGTCCGCCGCTGGGCGGCTTCAACGGCCGGCCTGATCCGCTCGATTCCCGCGGCCAGAGCGTGGGCACTCTCAACGCCCGGATCCTGGACAGCCAGGTCAACAGCGCCGGGTTCCTGGCCTCCGACACCACCCGTTCCCCCCTGTCTGCCCAGGATAAAGAGATCCTTCTGGCCCTCAAGAAGGACTCCATCCCGGTGGACCGGACACTTTCCAACGGCGATTACCGGCTGGTGGCGGTGCAGACCAACTACGGCGATGTCCTGGTGACCGGGCTTCCGCTCGCCGGGAAGGACAGCACGCTCACCTCCCTGGTGTGGACGTTTGTGTTTGTTTCCCTCGGCGGGCTGGTGCTGATCGGCCTGGCCGGGACCATCCTGATCCGGCGCACCATGCAACCGCTGGAGCAGCTGTCCGAAGTCGCTACCCGCGTTTCGCGGCTCCCGCTGGACGCCGGCGAGGTGGCACTCGCGGTGCGCGTCCCGCCGTCGAACTCCAATCCCGGAACCGAGGTGGGCAGCGTAGGCCATGCGCTGAACCTGATGCTTGACAACGTGGCCAGCGCGCTGCAGGCGAGGCAGCGGAGCGAGACCAAGGTTCGGCAGTTCGTTGCCGATGCATCGCACGAGCTGCGTACCCCGCTGACGGCGATCCGCGGCTACACCGAGCTGATGCGGATGACGGAGAATTTCACCCCGGACGGCCGGAAGTCGCTGGCCCGGGTTCAAAGCCAGTCCGAGCGCATGACCACCCTGGTGGAGGACCTGCTCCTGCTCGCCCGGCTGGATGAGGGCCAGCCACTGAAACTCAGCGAAGTGGACCTCACGCAACTGGTGGTCGAGACGGTCAGCGACGAGAAAGTCATCGCACCGGGCCACAACTGGCACCTGGAACTTCCGGACGAGCCACTGGCGGTCAACGGCGACGCCTCGCAGCTGCGCCAGGTGCTGGTCAACCTGCTCTCCAACGCCCGCAAGCACACAGCTCCGGGCACTACGGTGACCACGGCCGTGATGAGGTCGGCTGACGGCAGTGCCGTGGTGACTGTGACGGACGACGGCGGCGGGATCCCGGCCGAATTCGTGGAGCATGTTTTCGCCCGGTTTGCCCGCGCAGACGCGGCGCGCACAGGCGCGGCACCGTCTGCCGGAGCCGCGGCGTCGGAAGGCACGTCCGGCCTGGGCCTGTCCATTGTCCAGTCCATCGTGGAGGCCCACGGCGGGAGCGTGGAGGTGACGTCCCGGCCGGGCCGGACCGAGTTCGCGCTGCGCCTGCCAGTGGTTGCGTGATCAATGCAAGGCAACGCACCGCCGTCGTGATCTCTGTTACCAAAATGTGACTTAAGCGCCAAGCTCCTGTACCGTCGACTAGGTGCGGTTCCCTTTTGGGCCGCATGTCCGGATGACGCCAAGCTCTGCCGCTTCCCGGATTCCGCTTGACCAGGCAGAGGCGGGGGACCCAGAGTCCCGGGCATTTGATGCCCTTGGGGTGAAGCCAGCACGTGATTTTTCCGTGTGGCCGGATGCCCTCATCCGAACCCGACAGCTAACTCCGCAGGTGTGAGAGGCGATCCATCATGTCTGAATTTAAGGTAGAAACACGCCCGCGCAGCGGGCCAACCAAACCTCACGGCCGCCGCAGGCTCGCTGAAGCGGAAGCGCCGGCACCTGCAACGGCCACATCCCGGCTGGCTAAAATCCCGTCCCTGGGCCGACGCGCAGCCGTGTTCACCGCTGCATGCGCCCTGCTGATCGGAGTGGGCGCGGCCGGCCAGGCCTCCGAGTCCAGCCTTCCGGTGGCGGCCAGCGAAACCCAGCCGTCGCCCGCTGCCTCGGCTGCCGCCGATATCCAGTCCAATTTGAGCTTCGAAAAGGCCGAAATCCAGGCGCAGCCCGCCCCGGCACCCGCCCCGGCTGAGATCAGCGTTGCCCCGCAGGCCGCCGAGCCGGCACCGGCACCCGCACCGGCTCCTGCCCCGGAACCGGCGCCTGCCCCCGTGGTGGCCGTCAACGATCCGGCCGGAGCCCAGGCGTACGCTGCCGGCCAGCTAGCCAGCTATGGCTGGTCCGCTGACCAGATGCAGTGCCTGCAGACGCTGTGGACCAAGGAATCAGAATGGACCACCACGGCCACCAATGCGAGCAGCGGTGCCTACGGCATCGTCCAGTCGCTGCCCGCCGAAAAGATGGCCAGCGCCGGTGCGGACTACCTCACCAACTACCGCACGCAGATCAACTGGGGCCTGAACTACATCCAGGAGCGTTACCAGTCGCCGTGCGGTGCCCTGAACTTCCACTTGTCGCACAACTGGTACTAAGCCGGCGTCGCCGGCTTCCGCCAACGAAAAGCAGCAGGCCCTGAATCCCCCGGTTCAGGGCCTGCTGCTTTTGGTGTCGCCGCCTCCACAGCAGCTTCACAGCCGTGGCCTAAAGCCCTCACAACACCGGACGCCATCCTTGATGCATGACACCTATAGGCCAGGCGCACCCCGCACCGCAGCGGACCGCTCCCTTGCCCGCGACGCCGGCAGCCGACTCCCGCTGCCGCCCTGTTGAGATCCTGCCCGGAGCACCGGTCCTTGAAGTGGCCGTCCCTGTCTATAACGCCGAACAAAGCCTCGAGGCTGCGCTCCGGCGCCTCCACGGACACCTCAGCAGATCCTTCCCGCAGTCGTTCCGGATCACGGTCGCTGATAACGCCAGCACGGACGGGACCTTGAGGATTGCCGAACGGATAGCCCGGGAACTGCGCGAAGTGACCGTTATCCGGCTGAGCGAGGCGGGGCGTGGAAATGCCCTGCGCACTGTCTGGCTCGCGTCGCCGTCGCCGGTTCTGGCGTATCTTGACCTGGACTTCGAGCCGTCGGCGCTGGACCCGCTGCTGGCTCCCCTGCTCGCGGGGCAGGCAGATGTGGCGACCGGTGCCCGCAGCGGCCATCCGGCGTCGGGCCCGCTGCGGCGCGGGTTCCTCCCCCGGTGCCTCAGCCTGGTGCTGCGGTCCGTGTCCGGCGCACGGTTCAGTGATCCGCAATGCGGCGCGAAGGCCATCCGGTCCGAAGCCGCCCGGCGCCTCCTCCCCCACACCGCCAACAACTCCTGGTTCTTCGACACCGAACTGCTGGTCCTGGCCAACACCTGCGGCCTGCGCGTACTCGAGGTGCCCGTGGAATGGACCGACGCGTCGGATTCCACCGTCGATTACAGCCGGACTGCCTTTGCCTATCTCCGCGACGCAGGGCGGCTCCGGCGCGACCTGCGGTCCGGCCGGATCCCGGTGCCCGCGGTGCGGGCTTCCCTGGCCTGCGGCTCCGGGCCATACTTGGGCCCATGAAATTCACCACCACCATCCTGGGCAGCGGCAACAAGGCAGGCATTGAGGTTCCGGAAGAGGTGGTCGCCGCCCTCGGCGCGGGCAAGCGTCCGCCCGTTGTCGTGACCATCAATGGCAAGAGCTACCGGAGCAGCATCGCGGTGATGGGCGGGCAGAACATGGTCGGCGTGAGCACCGCCAACCGGGAAATCACGGGCGTTGCGGCCGGCGACACCGTCGAGGTGGACGTGGAACTGGATACCCAGCCCCGCATCATCGAGGTTCCGGACGACCTGGCAGCAGCGCTGGCTGCGGAACCTGACGCCCAGGCGTTCTATGCCACGCTGAACTACAGCTCGCAGCGCCGGTACGTGGAGCCGCTGGGGGATGCCAAAACGGCGGAAACCCGGGCCAGGCGGATCGCGAAGGTGGTGACGGACCTCAAAGCCGGAAAGAAATGACCCGTTTGCCCGCCGCGTCCGTTTCCACGGCGGCAGTGACCGCCCTGTAGTCCGGGATATGGAGGACGCCGTCCGGCAGCGGGCCCGTGTTGGGACCGACGGCCACCGTCCGGATGCCCGCGGCCACCCCGGCCGCGATTCCGGCCGGCGCATCCTCGAACACCACGGCGTCCGCCGGCTCCACGCCGAGCAGGCCTGCCGCAGTCAGGTACCCTTCCGGGTGCGGCTTACCCCGGCTCACCATTTCTGCCGTCACGGCAGCGGCCGGCATGGCGAGCCCAGCGGCGTCCATGCGGATCTCAGCCAGGACCCGGTCCGCCGACGTCACCAGCGCCACTGCCTCGGCGGGCAGGCTCCGGAGCAGTGCGGCGGCGCCGGGCACCGCAACGATGCCGGCGGTCCGCACCCGCTCCATGGCGCCGAGTTCCTCCGTGAGTGCCACGACGTCGGCCCCCGCCGGAGCGAACCGGCGCACGGTATCGGCCGCCTGGATCCCGTGGGACGTGCGGAGGATTTCGGCAATGTCCAGGCCGTAGCGGCCGGCGAACTCGCCCCAGACCTGCTCCACCACCGCCGTCGAGTCCACCAGGGTGCCGTCCATGTCAAAAAGGACGGCGCGGCAGGTAAGCGTGCGGGAGGCAGCAGGCGCGGGGAGGTTCATGCTCCCCATTTTGCCCCAGGTTTTGACCTAGGCTTCGCGTCCCGGGATGTACTGCACGGCCCACTTGTTCCCGTCGGGGTCGGCAAAGTAGACGAAGTGCCCCCAGTCCTGAATGTCAATATCGCTCACATCCACGCCGTTGCCCTTGAGGTGGTCGTGGGCGGCCTGGATGTCGCTGACCACCATCTGCAGGCTCGGGGCCGTGCCCGGAGGGGCGTCATTGAGGCCCTCGCCGATGCAGATAGAGCAGGCCGAGCCTGGCGGCGTCAGCTGGACGAAGCGGATGCCGTCCATGGGCCGCTCGTCGAAATCCGGGTTGAACCCCACCTTGTTGACATAAAAGTCCTTGGCGCGGTCGACGTCGGATACAGGCACAAAAACAAGTTCAAGTTTCCAGTCCATCCGCACAGGCTAACCGGGCGGCGGTGAATCCGGAACCCCCGAAAACCGCGGGCGGTCCGGGTTGCTACCGCGGGCCGTCCGGGCTCAGTCCGGCTGCGGTCCCGGGCTCAGCCGGGCCTAGCCCGCGATCCCGTACAGGCGGTCGCCCGCGTCACCCAGGCCGGGGACAATATAGGACTTCTCGTTGAGCTTCTCGTCGATGGACGCCAGGACGATCGTCACGTTGGCGTCGGCGAGTTCCTCCTCCAGCTTGGCCAGCCCTTCCGGGGCGGCCAGGAGGCAGATGCAGGTGACGTCGGATGCGCCGCGTTTGAACAGGAACTTGATGGCTTCACGCAGCGTGCCGCCGGTGGCCAGCATGGGGTCCAGCACAAAGATCTGCCGGTCCGTGAGGTCTTCTGGGAGCCGTTCGGCGTACGTGATGATGTCCAGGGTTTCCTCGTCCCGGGCCATGCCCAGGAAGCCGACTTCGGCGGTGGGGACCAGTTTGGTCATGCCTTCGAGCATTCCCAGGCCGGCTCGCAGGATGGGGACCACCAGGGGTGTGGGTTTGGTGAAGGCCGTACCCACCGTGGTGCTCACCGGCGTCTCGATGGTGACGGGCTGGGTGCGGACCTCGCGCGTGGCCTCGTATGCAAGCAGCGTCACCAGCTCTTCCGTCAACTGCCGGAAGACCGGGGACGGGGTGTTTTTGTCCCGCAGGACGGTGAGCTTATGGGCGACCAGCGGGTGGTCCACAACGAGAGTGCGCATGGGTCAAAACTACCATCAGGGCAGGGCGGCCCGGGCCCGGATTCAGCCCGTCTGGTCGTCCCGGAGGACAGGGTGTTCGAACGTGGGTGCGGGGCCGGCGTGCTCGCGTTTGCGCAGCAGATGGAACAGCCGGTGCGCCAGGATCACCACGCCTACCCAGGCCAGCCCCAGGAACCAGCCCGCCATCACGTCCGTCAGCCAGTGGTGGCCCAGGAACACCCGGCTCAGGCCCATCGCGATGATGAAGATCACTCCGGCGGCGATGGCCGTGATGCGGGCCCAGAGGATCTCGAACTGCAGGCACATGATGTACACCAGGACCCCGATGACCACCGTGGTGTTGAGGGTGTGGCCGCTGGGAAAGGAGGGCGAGGATTCGTACGGCGGGACGGCTTCGGAGTGGTCCGGGCGGGCTCGGCCTACCAGCCTTTTGCCGACAGTGGTTGCAAACGTGGAGACGGCGGCCGCTCCGCCCACCAGGATGATGGGCCGCCAGGTTCTGCTCAGGAAGGTGAGCCAGGCCGTGATGATGCTGGCCAGGATGGGCATGCCTATGCCCCCGCCGATGTTGGTAAAGGCCGTCACCGCAGTGTCCAGGGCAGGGTTCCGGAGGTCCTGGGACAGCTGCAAAGCGGGCAGATCCAGGGACGCCAGGCCCTGTTCATCCACCACGTCGCCGTACACCTCGGCACCCATTAGCGCCATGATGATCACCAGCGTGCCGCCCACCAGCAGTGTGGTCCACAGCGCAGCGTATGGCTTGAACCATCGGCCCAGGCGGTCCCTGAGGGTGTCCACGTCCATGTTGCCTCCCCGGCGTTATTGCTTTGCAAGGCTGGATATCCATCGAAACTATCATTGAGCTATGGTCCCCGCTGAAAAGAACCACCTTGCTTGGATGGGTCTTGCCCTGGACGAAGCCCGGCGCGCGCTGGCCACGGCGGATGTGCCCATCGGGGCTGTGGTGATAGGGCCCGACGGCGCCGTGCTGGGTTCCGGACGGAACCAGCGGGAGGAACTGGGAGACCCCACTGCCCACGCCGAAGTGGTCGCCATCCGCGAGGCCGCGGACAGGCTGCGGGAACTGTCGAGGCTGGACGGCGGCAGCGATGATGGCTGGCGGCTGGCGGACTGCACCCTGGTGGTGACCCTGGAGCCGTGCGCCATGTGCGCCGGTGCTGTTGTCCTGGCCAGGATTCCGCGCGTGGTGTTCGGGGCCTGGGATGAGAAAGCCGGCGCCGCGGGTTCCGTCTTTGATGTCCTCCGCGAGCGCCGCCTCAACCACTGGGTGGAGGTCTACGGCGGTATCAGGGAAGAGGAATGCGGTGACCTCCTCCGGGATTTCTTCGCCGCGCACCGTAGCCGCGCCTAGGAACCTTGGCCGGCGGCATCAAGCGCGTCGATCCGGTCCTGCCGGGAGGCGGGCGAGTCCAGGCTGAACGAGCGGAAATCGCCCAGCTCGTCCCGGATCCACGCCTCCACTTCTGCTATTCGCCGGCTTGCTGCCGGGGTGGGGCCGTCAAACAACCAGTGAGCGATCCGCGCCTCCGCGGGATCGAACTGCCAGAGGCCGATGATCCGGCCGCGGTCCAGGATGGGGTGGTCCGGAAGGTCGGCCTGCAACGCCAGGGTGGAGCCCAGCACGTTCTTGTCCCTGTCCTGCTCCGCGAACATGTCCGCTGAATTCCGCCGGAGCAGGACAAGGGAGTCGGTGCCGGCGAGCAACTGGATCTGCTCCTCAGCCGGTGCCTCGAAAGCGGCGAGGCGCTCGACGTCGTCGGGAAGCATCCACAGCACCTCACCGTTCGTTGCCGGAACCTCCACAGCCCCGGTCGCGGCGAGCCCCGCCTTCGTGTGCGCGAGGGTGAACCCCGTGAACCACTGCGACTGTTTAACTGTGGCGCCACCGGTCCAGCCGAGGTAGCGCTCCAGGAGGAGGCTGCGGGCGGCGTCGTCGTCCATGGCGGTGGGCTGCAGTCCCCACAGGGTGTAGGCGTACCGCTGCTGATCGAGGCGTCCGTTGACCGGCACGCGCCGGATCCGGCCGTCCGCCTGCAGGAGGCCCAGGGCCGTGGGAAGGGTTGTGGCGGCGCCCTTCTTTTTGCCTTCGTCGCCGAGGTTCCGGACGGAATCGCCGAGCAGGTCCTTGAGCTGTTTGGGGTCCAGGGGGCTGGCGGCGTCGCCGAGGGCGTGCACGATCTGCTCCTCAAGCAGGGTGATTTCACCGCGCTCCACACCCATCCTGGCAAGCACCCGGAACGGCGCCACGGCGGCGTCCCTGCCGATCTGGAGGCCCCAGGCGAAGTCCTCGTGGCCCAGCACGTAGGTGCAGCCGCGGGCGGCGGGCAGCTCATGGATCTTCAGGGACAGGACGGCGGCGTCCGCCTCCGCGCGGCTGGTTCCGGCGCGGGCAAAGAGCGTGAGGTAGGGGTTGGCGCCGCCGACTGAACGGGCCCAGCCTGCCGTGGTGAAGACGTCGGCGGGGTCCGCGCCCTGCAGCGTACCGTCGAGGCCCTGTTTGTGCCAAGCCCAGGCCCGGAGCAGCTCGGGCGTGAGCAGCTGCGGGGCCGGAGCCTGGACGCTCAGGCCGGTGGCGGAGGACGCGTGCGTGGTCATGCCCCATTGTGCACCGGTGGTCCCTGCGGCGGTAGGCTTCCCGTCAGCTGATCCCCCGAGCATGTCCAGGACAGTCCGGGCAGTGGAATCCCACCCGGGCAACCTGTCCCGGGCGTCAAGTGCCGCCGCGCGCCAACGGGCACGGAGCGGAGGTTCCGACAGCCATTGCCGGATCACGGCGGCGAGCACGTCCGCTTGATCGTTTTCTGGACCCTCGAGTCCGACGGCGGCACCAGGCAGTCCTGCGGCGGGACCTGGTGTTGCGCCGTCGTCACGCTCAGTCCTGACCGCCGGCCCGCCGGACAGGCCCAGTGCCTCGACGGCGCCGGTCCCCTTCCGGACGATGACCGGGATGCCGCGGGCCAGCGATTCGGTGACCACCAGCCCGAACGTTTCGGCCCGGGAAACGAGCAAGCTCAGGTCCGACCGGCCCCATTCGTCCTCCAGTTCCCTCCCGTCGAGCTGGCCGGTGAGCCGCACACGGTCTTTTATTCCAAAGGAGGAAACGGCAGCCCGGACCTGCGCCGCATAGGCGGGATCGGCGTCGTCCGTTCCCACCAGGGATGCCGTCCAGGCGAGGTTCTGGAGCCTGGCGAGTGCAGCCACGGCCAGCAGCTGGTCCTTGTTCGGCAGGAGTGCTGCCACGGCGATGATGTGCGGCGGGTCCGAACCTGCTGCCACGGGTGCGGGTTCTGTTCCCGGCAGGGCTACCCGGCTCGAAGCAAACCCATGTTTGTCCTTTGTGGCTCCCGCGGCCGACGAACTCGTGCAGATCACGCCGGTGGCCGCGTGCAGGGCACGGCTCTCGCCGTCGGGATGGCTGGGTGAGGGCATGTGCAGCAGGACCCAGGTGCGCTGGCCTGCGGCCGCAGCGTACTCAATTTCGTCAGGAGCGCCGCACGCGATCAGACCGTCGACCACGGTGACCGTTTCTGGGGTGGTTTCCGCCTCCGGTTCCCAGGCGCCGAGAAGGCTGCCGAGCCGCCGTCGTTCCTTCGCGCTGGCGTCCGGCCAGGAACCGTCCACGGCCAGGACTTCGACGTCCATGCCCAAAGCCCCCAGTCCATCGGCGAGCCGTGCATTGTAGACGTTGCCGCCCGAGTTGTGGGTGATGTTTGCCGGGACCAGGAGCCTGATGTGCACGGACGTCAGGCGGTCAGGTCCAGCGAGTAGGTGGCCCAGGCGTCGGGATTTTCGCGCAGGGTGACGTCAATAGCAGTGAGTTCGCGGCCGTCGTCGTTGCCCTTGAGCTTTGCGGCGACGGACTGGGCGATGTACTCGGCCAGGGCCTCGGTAGTAGTGAGCTTGCCGCCGAAGTCCGGGTGTTCATCCAGGTTGCGGTAGTTGAGCCCGGCCAGCACATCCTCGATGATTCCGCCGGCAGCCCCGATGTCCAGGACGATTGCGTCCTGATTCAAGGCACGACGGCGGAACGTCACCTCCGCCACGAACGTTGCCCCGTGCAGGGCCTGGGCCGGGCCGAAGGCCTCACGCGGGAGGCTGTGGGCGATCATAAAGTGGCGGCGGACGGTCAGGCTGAACACTGGTTACCTCGTGTCTTCGGGGTTGGTGTTTGCGGGGCTGTTTTCCGCGCCGGGGCTCGGGGGATATTCGATCACATGGCACAGGGCTTCGAGCGTGCCGTCGGCCAGGTGCTGGACCACTTCAGGGAGCTGTATGAACGGCGATACTCCGGTAAGGAATACGTCAAAAACCGGATCCTTAAGGAGCGAAACGGCCAGGTCGAGCCGGTCCGCGTTGGTGCGCCGGTGCCGCCGTGCCCTGGCCACAACCCCCACCTGGCTGGAGCGGATGGACAGCCGGCGGGCGTGGAAGTCCTCGCCGAGAGGGAGGGTAACCTCGCGGTTGGCGTACCAGGACATCTCGATGACGACTCCCTCGTCGCCGGTCAGCTGCAGGCTGCGTTCCAGGCCGTGCTGGGAGGCGGAGCAGTGGAACACGATGTCGCAGTCCGGCTTGGCATCATCGGGGTGGGCGAAATCGATGCCGAGCGTGTCGGCCAGCTTCCTGCGCGCCGGATCCAGATCCACCAGTTCGAGGCGGGCCAGCGGGAAGCTGCGCAGGAGCGTGGCCACCATGCCGCCCACCAGCCCGGAGCCCACCACAGCGATCCGGTCCCCCAGCCGGGGACCGGCTTCCCAGAGGGCGTTGACGGCGGTTTCCACGGTGCCGGTGAGGACGGCGCGGCGGGCGGGAACGCCGTCGGGGATTCTGGTCAGCTGATCGGTGGGGGTCACGTAGCGGTCCTGATGCGGGTTGAGGCAGAAGACCTTCTGGCCTATCCAGTCTTCAGGTCCCTGCTCAACGACGCCGACAGAGAGGTAGCCGAACTTCACCGGCGAAGGGAAGGAGCCTTCCTGGTGCGGCGCACGCATTTCGCGGGCAACCCGGAGTGGCACCGACCCTTTATGGACCACAATTTCGGTGCCCTTGCTGATGCCCGAGTAGAGGGTGCGGATGAGTGCCTCCCCCGGGCCAGGGGCAGGCAGGTCCTCGGCCCGGAGCTCGCCGTGTTCCGGTCCCGTGGTCCAATACGCAGTTGCCTGCGGTGCTTTGCCTGCATTAGTCATCTTGCTGATGAATCTAGTCCTGTGCCCGCGGCGATAGCTACCCGTTGCGATAGGTGCCCGCCGCGATGAGGCACTTTGGGATGATGGGGCCAGTGCTCGCGGCCCCGCCTCCTAGCGGGATGAGTGCTGTTCGCCGATGGGCCACGGCAGCCGGACCCACTCCGGCAGCGGTTCTTCGGGAAGCAGTTCTTCGGGCGGCGGCTGACCGGGCAGGACGTCTTCGGGCACTGCTACTTCAGCCGGCGGGTCTGCAGGCAATAGATATTCCGACTGGATGTGTTCGGGCACGACTGGGCCACGTTCCCGGCGGCTGAGTTGGTCCAGGATGTGGGGTGGCCATTGTGGTGTTTCCCAGTCCTGGTGTTCGCTTTTGTAGTGGCGGCCGGTGGGTGAGGTCCAGCCGGGTGGTTCGTCTTTGGTGGCTTCGTTGGGTCTCCACGCCGTGGAGTGTTTCAGCCTATGGTGTTTGCGGCACAATGACCCGAGATTGGATATACCGGTAGTGCCGCCGTCGGCCCAGGCGAGGATGTGGTCGGCTTCGTTGTCCAGGGATTGGTTGTTGCAGCCGGGGAAGGAACACTTCCCGTCGCGCATGCGCAGCCATTGCCGCATGGAGGCGGGGATGCGGTAGCTGGCCCGTCCGGTCTCCAGCGGCGCCCCATCGCGCGGATCAATAAGGACCCGGCGGAATGAGGATGCCCCGTCGGCCACGAGTTTGCGGGCCATCGAGGCGGGGATGGGTCCGTAGCCGTCGAGGTCGGCGGGTTCGTCGGTGAGGCCCATCAGGGCGAAGACCGGGACGGTCACGAGGACCTGCGCCGCCGGCGAGGGCACCCGGCCCGCATTGACCCCGTCAGGGGCCGGAAGCAGGCCGGTCACGGCATCATCGATCCCGTCCGTGGCTGGAACGCGGCCAGCCACGCCATCACCGGCGCTGCCCGTGCCGGCCACTGCGTCTGTGCTGCCGGCCGTTGGGTTGCTGGTGGTGAAGCCGGCGCTGAGGAGTAGTTTGGCGGCGACGTCTGCCCGGAGCTGGGTCAGTGTCCGGTCCTCGGTGGGGCCTTGGAGGGCCCGGGCGGTGGCGGTGACGCCGTTCCAGATCCCGGCGGCCTGGTCCGCAGGCAGGTTGGCGGAGAGCCAGGCCATCCCGTCACGGTCCGGGGCGTACTCGAGCCGACGGTCCAGGAAGCTTTTGGCGTGGCGAACTTCGATGCTGACCGGGTGGTGGCGTTCCCGCCAGGTCCGGGCTTTGTGCCGGAACCGGGAAGGGACCATGTCCCCGGCCGGGCACCACCGGGCGGGGTGCGGCGCGTCAGGGTCCAGGAAATGCGCCTCCAACGCTGCGGCCCCGGCGGGGTCTAGGCTGGCCGTTTCGTCCACCATGACCCGGGCGTGCTGCCACGAAATGTTCCCGGAGTGCAACGCGGCGAGCGTCAGCGGCAGCGTGGTGGAGAGTTCGCGGGATTGGGCCAGCAGGGCGGAAGCCGAGCGTTCGCTCACCGTCAGGGCACACGCCACCTCCGAGACAACGCCCATCTCCTGGGCCGTGTGCTGGCCCGGACTCGTGGCCGGCGCTGCCATGGCCTCGGACTTATCCGCGAACCCGGAAACCAGGCGCACCGTCAGACCGGCCACCATGGCACCAACCCGCGCCGATACGCCAAGCCCGTCCAGGCACGCATCCGCCTGCTCCCGCAGCGGATCCGAACCGCCAGAGCCAGAAACCCCGGAACCAGGACTGCCTACCCCGCGCCGCACACAGTCAGCCAACTCCGCAGCGGACGCCAAAAAGGCCTCCACCGCCTCGTCCACTGCCACGTTTTCCATACCCAAATCATCCCGCGAAGGACCGACAAAAACGGCGAACCAGAGGGCCTATGTGGATAACTCTGTGGTCCCAAGGGAGGGGGAAAGGACACGCCGTTTTGGGGATGCACGGCATGCTCCGGTAACCTATTCAGGTTGGTGACGTGTCCGAGCGGCCGAAGGTGCAACACTCGAAATGTTGTTTGGTGTCAAAGCCAACGTGGGTTCAAATCCCACCGTCACCGCCAAATAGCAAAACCCCTGTTTCCCTTTACTGATAAGGGAAACAGGGGTTTTGCTTTGCCTCGGGATCAACGGGTCCCGCCCGGTTAATCCTGTGGCCTTCGAGCGGCACTTCCGGCGTTAGTGCTCACCGCCTGCCGCAGCTGCCTTCTTGGCGTTCTTCTCGGCGTCCTTCTCGGCACGCAGAGCCTCCGTCTCGTGCTGTTCCTCGGCTTTTTCCTGGTGGATAACGGCTGCGAAGAGTTTCTCCATCTCCTTGGCCACGCCGGCGGCTGAGGCCGGGTTCTGGCCGGTCACCAGACGGTCGTCGACCACGACCTTTTCCTCAAAGACACCTGCGGAGACGTGCGTGGCACCCTGTTCCTCAAGCCGGTCTGCCAAAAAGAACGGGATGACCTTGTCCTTCCCCGCGGCAACCTCCTCGTCGTTGGTGAAGGCGGCGACCTTCCGGCCCTCGACGAGACGAAGTCCGTTCTTCAATTCCACGTTCAGCAGGCCGGCTGGTCCGTGGCAGACCGCGCCCACGAGGCCACCGGCGTTGTAAACGCTGGCCACCAGATTCTGTAACCCTTCGCTGTCCGGGAAGTCCCACATGGCACCGTGGCCACCTACGAGGTAGACGGCGTCGTACTGTTCGGGATCAACGACATCGACGCGGGCAGTGTTGTAGAGGCCGGCGCGCGTGGTTTCGTCCTCCGTGAAGGCGACCTGGAGGAGATCCTTTGAGTCCACCTCGTCGCGCGGGGGCTGGCCGCCCTGGATGGAGGCAAAGTCGACGAAATGCCCGGAATCCTTGAAGACCTTCCAGGGATGTGCAGCTTCGGCCACGTTGTAGCCGGTCTTCTCGCCCGTATCGCCGAGCTCGGAAACGCTGGTCAGAACCATGAGGATTTTCTTCATGACGTGCTCCTTTCGTCCGGCTTCCACCCTACGCCCAGCCCAATTCCGGCCCTCCCGGTCGGAATATCTTCGAGAAACTCCCGCTTAGAGCCTGTCCGTCTTGTCCTCACCCCGGTGGCCGCTGCCGCGAAGGTTTTCCTGGACCTTGCCGAACAGATCCTTGATGGTGGATTCGGTGTTGGTGAGCATGTCCGGCTGCAGATACACGAACTGGCTTCCCGGAATGCTGTAGCTCGATTGCAGGCCGCCGCTTCCTTCAACGCCCTGCAGGGCTATGGTCACGCCGCCTTCCTTGCGCGCAATGGCGGCGATTTTCCCGAACACCACAGTGAACTCATCAGGCTCGAAGCTGACTGTCTGCCCCACATGGGTCCTGTTGAGCTCGTGGGCCGCGGTGGCTTTCTCGTTGCCAGTCCCTGAGTAGTTCATGCTGTTCTCCCTGAGGTAGTCGGCGACTTACGCCAGCAGTCTAGCCCCGCCCAAAGTCGCGGTACATAGGCCACTGGATGCCTGCACAAATGACGGCCGCAAGGCTGGTTAGTTCCTCCATTGGCCTGCGCAAGGCATTCGGGTTGGATGAAGTGGACCCGCTAACCTGCCGGGCACCCAAGGACCTAAGGAACACCCGTGACTTCAAGGACGAATCGCGTCAAAGCCCCCGGCATCTGGGAGGACGTCCAGGTGGGGGACGCTGTAGTGCTCACCCGGGGCACCCACACCGAGTACTCCGGCGAGGTGGACACCAGGACGGCCGACGGCGAGACCATCTGGGTTCGGACCCCTGTAGGCGGCCGCAGGCTCTTTCATGTCAGCGACGGCTTCGAACTCACCGGGAGCCAGCCGTGACCGACACGTGCCCCGATGACTGCCACTTCTGCACAGGACCGGAAACGGATTAATGGCCGGCGCGATTAAGTTGGGGCGCAGCAGCAACCACTGCAAGACTGGGTCCTGAAGCCACCAGCGACCTCGAGGAGCCACCCCATGACGCCCGCCCACGCCGCCTCCGCACCGCCAAACCGCATCACCAAGCTGTTCGGTACGGACGTTCCGGTGGTCCTGGGCCCGTTCGGCGGCGTCTCCTCTGTGAAGCTGACGGCTGCCGTGAGCGACGGCGGCGGGCTGGGTTCCTACGGCCTGTACGGTTACGGCGCGGACGCCATCCGGAACACCGCGGCTGAACTCAGGGCGGCCACCCCCAAGCCGTTCGCCCTGAACCTGTGGATCCCCACGGGCGACGAAACCACTTCGCTCCCCCAGCAGGACTTCGACACCTACGTCGAGACCCTGCGGCCCTACTTCGACGAAGTGGGACTGCCGCTCCCGGAAATGCCGGACCGCTACCTGCCCGACTATGACGAGCAGGTGGAGGCAACGCTCGAGGCGAGTCCCGCCGTCGTCAGTTTTGTGTTTGGCGTGCCCTCCCCGGAGCTGGTTGAGGAGGCACACCGGCGCGGAATCGTGGTGGTGGGCACCGCCACCACCGTTGCTGAGGCCGTTGCCCTGGAGGCCGGCGGTGTGGATGCCCTGGTTGCGAGCGGAATGGAATCCGGCGGCCACCGGGTCTCCTTCCTCAAGCCCGCGGAACAGTCCCTGGTTGGAACGTTCGCTCTGGTCCCGCAGGTGCGGGACGCCGTCGGCATTCCGGTGATCGCCGCCGGCGGCATCGCGGACCGCCGCGGGTACGTCGCCGCCATGGCGCTTGGCGCGGACGGCGTGCAGGTTGGTTCGGCGTTCCTGGCCACCCGGGAGTCGGCCGCGGTTCCGGAGTACCGTGCTGTCCTCCACAGCCCCGCCGCCGGCGAAACGGTCCTCACCCGGACCCTCAGCGGGCGGCTGGCCCGCGGCATCCCCAACCGCATCATCACCGAACTGTCGGACGCCGGAGGAACGGCCCCGTTCCCCGTGCAGAACTGGCTCACCGGCCGCTTCCGCCCGCAGGCAGCAGTGCAGGGAAACACCGAACTCATGTCATTGTGGGCCGGCCAGGCCACATCGCTGATCCGGCACGAGTCCGCGGCGGATGTCCTGGCCGAACTCCTCGCCGGCAGCCGTGTTTTGTAAGCTCGATACATCCGTGGCCGTTCCGGGGAGCGAACCCAGGGCGATGGCCCGCAGACTGGAGGAAAATCCATGGCCAAGAAGAGCGGCAAATCAAAGGGCAAGGGGCATCTGAGGTCCGTGCCCGCGGCGCCCAAGATGCCCCTGCAACTCGTGCTGAACCATCGTGTGGTGGATTCCCTGACGATGGAGTTCATTCAGTGGCTGGGAGCGGACGGGGCTGGCGCGTCCGACGCCGTTGAAATCCTCGAACTGGTCAAGCTCCTCCTGACAACCCAGCATGCAACCCAGGGTTCCAGCTCAGCCACTGCCTTTGACCTCGACGGCGTGGACGCGGCGGCCGAGACCATCCTGGCAGCGCTGGAGGAAGATGAGATCGCCGACGCCGCGGAAGACATCTTCGGCGCCCTCGCCGTCTATATCGAATTCCTGGACGAATCCGGCCGCTGGAGCGGGACGGATGCCGCCTACGACGAACTGCAGTCTTTTCTCGCCACCCCCGGCGGACCGGAGGACGTCCCGGGCGGGAGGCCCATCGACGTTCCTCACCTCAGTACCGAGGAACAGGACACCGCGTTCAGCGCCCTGCCCCTGATCCAGCATGCCTCTTCGCTCCTTGAATGGATCGGCGAAGGAAAGGACGTGACCACAACCGGCGCACTGCGGCTGAAGGACATTGAAGCGGCTGCCGCTGCCGTGGGAGTCAACGCCCGCGGAAAACGTGGAGCGGGCGGGCCCGTGGACCCCGAGGGCGTGCACGGTGACCAGGATGCACCGCTCGAAGTGGGCACCATGTACGACGTTCCGCTGCTGCGCGACATCTGGGCAGCCTTGGTGCGGGCGGGCCTGCTTACCCTGGGTTCTACCCGTGCCGTGGTTGGCCCCGAGATTGGCTCCTGGAACAGCACCGACGCCGGCGAAAGGGTCCGGACCAGGCGGCGGCTGACCCTTTCTTTGCTGCTCGCGAACATAGCCAACCCCGACGAGCCGTGGAGTCCGGAGGACATGGACCCCCTCCTGCTGATCGTTCTGGCCCGGGGCACAGACCTTAACCCGATGCCCGTGGCCCAGCTCGAACAGCTCGCCGCTGACGATGAGGACCCCCACTATTCCTACTTGGCCCTGCGTGCCGGGAACAAACTCGCCGCCCTGGCGAAACTCGGCATCGTGGAAGCCGACACAAGCTACCGCGTGGCGAAGGTAGCCATTCAGTGCGTTGCGTCGGCACTGAAAATCATCGAAGGCCAAGAACTCTTCTCCGACGCCGGCGATGATTACGACGACGGCGATACTCCGGCCAACGTCATCCCCATCCGCAGCTCCGGGAGTGCACCGAAGCACCGGTAGAATCGGAAGGCCGCGCCCACTCAGCGGCGCCCGGCAGCTAATCAGCGTCGGCAGACGCAAAGCGCAACGAGGGAGGATCCGTGCGAATGCACCATGCCCGGCCCCCTTTCCACGCCGTTCGCGCCGCCGCTGTGTCCGCGGGAATCCTGACCCTCGCTGCCGGCGCGCATGTGCTGGGCGGCGGAGTCCTCCCCGCCCCGGGGATCCTGCTGGCCGTGCTTGCGCTAACCGGCCTGGCCGCCACGACGGCCACCCGACTCAAGCTCAATGTGGCGGCAATGACAGCCCTGCTGGGGGCCGGACAGATTGCGCTGCACGAAGTCTTCACGGCCTTCAGCGCCCCAGGCCTTGCCGCCGGCGCTGTAGCCACCGGCGCGGCATCTGCCGACATCCACCACCTTTCCGGTGCAGCGGTCCCCGTGATCGGAGCCGCTTCGCACCTGCACGGCCTCGACACTGCAGCCGGCAACATCATGCTCGCCGCGCACATCGCGGCGACCGCAGCGTGCGCCCTGCTCCTCGCCAAAGGCGAGGACGCCCTCTGGGCACTTGCCGCGTGGCTCAGGCCGCTGGTTCACCTTCCGGAAGCAACAGCGCCCGACGCCGGTGCGGCACCGGCGGTGCCCGGCCCGCCGCCGGCTTCCCCGTTCCGTCCCTGGAGGAACCTCAGGCAAGACAGCCGGCGCGGCCCGCCTTCCGCCGTCGTGCTTCCCTGACTCTGCCCGCACCTGCTCCCCAGCTGACGGGCCTTCACCCGTACTTCCGCACGCCCGATTCCGGCGCGTGCGTCCGAAAGGCAACCCCATGAACACCACCACCCTTCGCCGTACCCTCACCACCGCGGCCGCCGCTGCCGGAACCGCGGCGCTCCTGCTCACCGCCGCAACCGGTGCTTCCGCACACGTCGGCGTCACGCCGGACAAAACGGCAGCCAACTCGTACGCGCTGCTGACCTTCGGCATCCCGCACGGCTGCGAGGAGTCCGGCACCACCAAAGTGGCCATCACCCTGCCCGCCGAGCTCAACGACGCCCAGCCCACGGTCAACCCCAACTGGACCGTGGAAAAGGTCACGGAACAGCTGGCTGAGCCCAAGAAGCTGGCCGACGGAACATCCATCACCAAACGCACCAGCCAGATCGTCTACACGGCCAAGGCGCCCCTCGCGCACGACCTCCGGGACGCCCTGGTGCTGTCCCTAAAACTGCCCGACGCAGCCGGCACGACGCTCTACTTCCCCACGCTCCAGACCTGCGAAACGGGCCAGACTGACTGGTCGGAGATCGCCAAGGACGGCCAGGACCCGCACTCGCTGAAGGCCCCGGCGCCGTCCATCACCATCACCGAAGCAGCCAGCGCTGACGCTGACGGCCACGGCGCAGCAGCCCCCACGGCGCACTCAACCGAACAGTCCACCGAGCAGGCCTCCGCCGTGACGGACAGCGGCGCCCAGGCGCGCAGCTGGGCCGGCCTGGCGGCGGGCGTCGGCGGGCTGGCCCTGGGCGGCATTGCCCTCGCCCGCAGCGGGGCCAGGCGCAAGCAGGAAGCCGGGACGCCCGGCCAGTAGCCCTCCGGCGGGATCCGTCCAGCCAGTAACCCCCGATTTGATGCCCGGATCATCACGATCCGGGCATCAAATCGGGGCACCCGCACCGGCATCATTGACTCCTGTCACACCAGCCACAATGGTTGAGCCATGAGGTCTCAACTTTTGTCACAGGGCTTTGCCATTTCGACGGCGGCTGCCGCGGCAGCACTGCTGCTCACCGCCTGCGGTCCAAGCCAGCCGCAGACGCAGGGAACCACGGAACCCGGCACTTCGTCTGGCAGCCCCGCCACGTCCTCAGCCGCGCCGGGCACGTCCGCGCCGCCGTCGAGCACTGCTCCTACGGCCACCGGGCCGGCCCTCTGCAAGGCGGCCACGCTGTCCGCCGCCACCGATTCCACCGGAGGCGGGGCTGCGGGCAGCGTCTACATGACGCTCACCCTGACCAACACAGGCGCCCAACCGTGCGTCCTCAAGGGATTCCCCGGCGTCTCCCTTGCTGCTGACGCCAACGGAGCACCCATCGGAGCACCCGCGAAACGCGACGAGACCACGCCCGCGGTGGACGTGCTGCTGGCCCCCGGCAAAGCCGGCGCGGCGGTCCTGCGCTACACCCAGGCCGGCAACTACCCCGACTGCACCATCGTGCCTGCAGCCGGGTACCGCATCTATCCCCCCGAAGACACGACATCGCTCTTCCTGGCACAGCCCACGCAGGCCTGCAGCAACGCCGCCGTCGAACTGCTGACCATTGGGGCCTTCCAGGCCTCCTAACGGAACCCAATTCCACGCCATCCTAAGTACACTGATCATTGTCGGGGATCGGACTGTTTCCGGGTCCCGGCAGTGGCCGCGTTGAACGGCCTGCACAGCGGAAGCAGGGTGGGGTTGGATGGCGTCGATTTGGCTGGACCGCGAACAATCCTTCAGTTCTGACCGCTTCCAGCCCGGCAGCAGGTACGACACCGTGGTAGCCGGGGCGGGACTGACGGGGCTCGTCTCCGCGTTATTGCTCGCGAGGTCCGGGCAGAACGTCCTCGTGCTGGAGGCCCGGCATCCTGGCGGGGTGACCACCGGCAACACCACGGCCAAGGTCAGCCTCCTGCAGGGAACGGTGCTGTCCGCGCTCGCCCGCCAGTATTCGGCGAAGCAGGTCCGGGCCTATGTGGAGGCCAACCGGGAGGGCCAGGCCTGGCTGCTGCGCTACCTCGATGAGCACCGCGTGCCTTTCCAGCGCCGGGACGCCTACACCTACGCCACCACGGGCCAGGGAATGGAACGGATCCGTGAGGAACTCACCGCTGCTTCCACCGCAGGCCTGGACGTTGACTACACGGGCGACGCAGGCCTCCCTTTCCCGGTGCAAGGCGCCTTGCGGCTGGGCGGCCAGGCCCAGATCAACCCCATGGACGCGCTGGACACCCTGCTGGCGGACCTCCGCAGCCGCGGGGGGACAGTGGTGGGCGGCACCCGGCTGCGGGACGTCTCGGGGAGCGGCCCATTGACAGTCCTCACGGACCGGGGCAACGTCATTGCGGATCATGTGGTGCTGGCCACCGGAATCCCCGTGCTGGACCGCGGCCTCTACTTCGCGAAGCTGAAGCCGCTCCGTTCCTACGCCGCGGCGCTGGAACTGCCGGCGGGGCTGGCGCCGCCGCCGGGGATGTACCTTTCGGCCGAGGAACCGACGCATTCGCTGCGGGACTACGAAACGGACGGCCACCGGCTCCTGCTCGTGGGCGGGCATGGGCACCATGTGGGGCGGACGGCGTCGGAAAAGGCACACCTGGCGGGGCTGCTCGCCTGGGCAGGCATGCATTTCCCCGGAGCCACGGCCACCCACACGTGGTCAGCCCAGGACTACCAGGCCACCAACCTCATGCCCTTCTTTGGCAAATTGCCGCGGGGACGGGGGCGGATCCTTTTTGGCACGGGCTACAACAAGTGGGGCATGACGAATGCCGTCGCCGTTGCCCTCGGAATTTCCGCAGACATCCTGGGCGGGCAGCTCCCCTGGGCTGACACCATCCATCACCGGGTCACGTCCCCGTCGGGCGCGTTCTCCGCCGTCAAACTCAACGCCCAGGTGGCCGCGAAGCTGGCCACGGGCTGGGGCAAAGTGGCGGCTGACCGGCCGGTGGTTGAGCCGGCCGGAACCGGGGCTTCAGGCCCCACCGCCGGACGTAGCGTACACCGGCCGACGGCGGCGGGATGGCGTACCGCGACGGCGCCCGTCCGGTGGCGGTCTCCACCGTCGGGGGAACCACGTGCAGGCTCTCCGCCGTCTGCACGCACCTGGGCGGAATCGTCCACTGGAACGACAGCGAACTGACCTGGGACTGCCCGCTCCACGGCTCCCGGTTCAGCAGCGACGGCTCACTCCTCGAAGGCCCTGCCACGAAGGATCTTCCCGCGGCGGACAAGGCTTGATTCCGCCGGACGGAGGGGCCGGAACCGGGGACATTGGCCCCGGAATTCCCTTGCCCGCCGGGGCAGGCGGTCCTGTCGGTGGGGTAGGGCATGATGGAGGAATGCAGGAGCAGCAACCGCCGGGAGCGGGTCCGGACGCCCTTCCCGGCACTCCCATGGGCCGGTTCAGCCGCCCTACCCGGGACTGGTTCCTGGGCGCCTTCTCGGAGCCCACTCCTGCCCAGGACGGCGCCTGGAACGCCATCTCTTCGGGTTCCCATGCCCTGGTGGTGGCACCCACGGGATCCGGCAAAACACTCGCCGCTTTTCTTTGGGCGCTGGACCGGCTGCTGGTGTCGGCGCCTGCCCCGCCTCCTGAGCTGCCCGGGTTGGACGCTCCGGCCGGGAAAGGCCGCCGCCCGCGTGCTCCCAAACGCAAGACCCGCGTCCTGTACATCTCGCCGCTGAAGGCCCTCGGCGTCGACGTCGAACGCAACCTCCGCTCACCCCTGATCGGCATCACCCAGACAGCCAAGCGGTTGGGGCTGCCGGCCCCGCTGATCACCGTGGGCGTCAGGTCCGGGGACACCACGACGGCGGACCGCCGGGCGCTGCTCAGCAACCCGCCGGACATCCTCATCACCACGCCGGAATCGCTGTTCCTGATGCTGACCTCCAGGGCCCGGGAGACCCTGACGGAGGTGGACACCATCATCATTGACGAGGTCCACGCTGTGGCAGGCAGCAAGCGGGGCGCCCACCTTGCAGTTTCGCTGGAACGGCTCGACGCCCTGCTGCCGAAGCCCGCCCAGCGGATCGGGCTGTCGGCTACGGTTGAGCCCCGCGAGCTGGTGGCGCAGTTCCTGGCCGGCGCCGCGCCGGTGCAGATCGTGGCGCCGCCGTCGCGCAAGAACTGGGACCTCACCGTGTCCGTTCCGGTGGAGGACATGTCCGACCTCCAGGGCGCGGCAGGGGCCTTCGATTCCGGGCCGGCGTCCGGGCTGCAGCCGCAGGCCTCCATCTGGCCGCACGTGGAGGAGAAGATTGTTGACCTGGTGCTGGCCAACCAGTCCACCATCGTCTTCGCCAACTCCCGCCGCCTTGCCGAGCGGCTCACCGCGCGGCTCAACGAGATCTACGCCGAGCGGCAACTGGTGGCCGTCGGCGGCGGCTGGGAGCCTGGAGGCCCCTTGGAAGCGCCGGCGGGTGTTCCGGCATCGCGAGTTCCGGCCTCCACTGCGACGCCGGCGCACATGATGGCGCAGGCCGGCAGCACAGCCGGCGCCGATCTGGTGCTCGCCCGCGCCCACCACGGCTCTGTCTCCAAGGACCAGCGTGCCCTGATCGAGGACGACCTCAAGTCAGGCCGGCTGCGCTGCGTTGTGGCCACCTCGTCCCTGGAACTCGGCATCGACATGGGCGCCGTGGACCTCGTGGTCCAGGTGGAGTCCCCGCCGTCGGTGGCCAGCGGCCTGCAACGCGTAGGCCGTGCTGGCCACCAGGTGGGCGAAGTTTCGCAGGGTGTGCTCTTCCCCAAGCACCGGGCCGACCTCGTGCATACCGCCATCACGGTCGAACGGATGCTCGAAGGAAAGATCGAACGGCTCTTTGTGCCTGCGAACCCGCTGGACATCCTGGCCCAGCAGACCGTCGCGGCCACCGCCCTGGGCAGCATCGACGTGGAGGAATGGTTCGCCACGGTCCGCCGGTCCGCGCCCTTCGCGTCCCTCCCCCGGTCAGCGTTCGAGGCCACCCTTGACCTCCTCGCAGGCCGCTACCCGTCCGACGAATTCGCCGAGCTCCGGCCAAGGATCATCTGGGACCGCAACGCCGGCACCATCGAAGGCCGGCCCGGAGCCCAGCGGCTGGCCGTGACCTCGGGCGGCACCATCCCGGACCGGGGACTGTTCGGCGTCTACATCATCGGCACCGAGGTTGAAGGTTCGGCCTCGCCGGCCGGAGACGGCAAGACGGCCACTCCGTCCCCGGCCAAGGGCGGCCGGCGCGTGGGCGAGCTCGACGAGGAGATGGTGTACGAGTCCCGGGTCGGCGACATCTTTGCCCTTGGTGCCACGAGCTGGAAAATCGAGGACATCACCCACGACCGGGTGCTGGTATCGCCCGCCTTCGGCCAGCCGGGCAAGCTCCCGTTCTGGAAAGGCGACTCGCTGGGACGGCCCGTGGACCTGGGCCGCGCGCTGGGCGCCTTCGTGCGTGAACTGTCCGCGTCCGACGTCGGCCCTGCCACCGAACGCTGCAAGGCCAGCGGCCTGGACGACTTCGCCGCGAACAACCTGCTCCAGTACCTGGCTGAGCAGAAACTCGCCACCGAGGTGGTCCCCAACGACACCACGCTGGTGGTGGAGCGGTTCCATGACGAACTCGGCGACTGGCGGGTGATCCTGCACAGCCCCTTCGGCATGCCGGTGCACGCTCCCTGGGCCCTCGCCGTCGGACAGCGCCTGCACCAGCGGTACGGCCTGGACGGGTCCGCGATGGCAGCCGATGACGGGATTGTGCTGCGCGTCCCCATGATGGAGGACGAACCGCCCGGGGCGGAGCTTTTCCTCTTCGACCCCGAAGAGCTGGAGCAGATTGTCACCGCGGAGGTGGGCGGCAGCGCACTGTTCGCCTCACGCTTCCGCGAGTGCGCAGCCCGCGCCCTGCTGCTCCCGCGCCAGACTCCAGGGAAGCGGCAGCCGCTGTGGCAGCAGCGCCAGCGGTCCGCCCAGCTCCTGGACGTCGCGCGGAAATACCCCACGTTCCCGATCGTGCTGGAAACTGTCCGCGAGTGCCTGCAGGACGTCTACGACCTCCCGGCGCTGAAGGACATTGCGGCGTCCGTGGAACGCCGGGAGCTGCGGATTGTGCAGACCACCACCCAGCAGCCGTCGCCCTTCGCCAAGTCCCTGCTGTTCGGGTACGTGGCGCAGTTCCTGTATGAGGGCGACTCCCCGCTCGCCGAACGCAGAGCTGCGGCCCTGGCACTGGACTCGACGCTCCTGAATGAGCTGCTGGGCCGTGTGGAGCTCCGTGAACTGCTGGACGCGAAGGTCATCGAGGCCACCGAGCTCGAGCTGCAGCGCCTGGCCCCTGACCGCCGTGCCCGCGGCATGGAGGGGGTAGCTGACCTGCTGCGGCTGCTGGGTCCGCTGGCACCCGAGGAGGTCGCCGCCCGGCTGGAACCGGCGGTTGAGCCTGTCGAAACCCCGGTGGTTGAGCCCGCCGAAACCGGCGAGCCCACCGAAACCGTGGTGGAGGCTGCCGAAACCCCGCATGCCGACACCGTCCTGGCAGCGGCCCATCTGGCCGCCCTGCAGCGGGCCAACCGTGCCATCAAGGTCAATATCGGCGGAGCGGAACGGTTTGCCGCCGTCGAGGACGCAGCCCGCCTGCGCGATGCCATCGGCGTTCCACTTCCCATGGGTGTGCCGCTGGCATTCATCGAGCCGGTGGGTGATCCCCTCGGCGACCTGGTGTCCCGGTATGCCCGCACGCACGGACCCTTCACCGCCTCCGAGGCCGCGGCGCGGCTGGGCCTTGGTGTCGCGGTTGTCAGTACTGCGCTGAAGCGGCTCGCCGCGGACGGCCGCGTGGTGGAAGGCGAGTTCCGGCCGCATGCCACGCCGGCCCGGGACAGCTCACGCATCGACGGGCCACCGGACGAAGCACAGCCGGCAGAATCCTCCCAGACAGTCGTTGCACCGGCCACCAGCAGCGAATGGTGCGACGCCGAAGTCCTCCGGAGGCTTCGCCGCCGGTCGCTGGCGGCACTGCGCGCCGAAGTGGAACCGGTGGACGCCGCGGCCTACGGCCGGTTCCTGCCCGCATGGCAGCACGTCAGGACGCCCGGCGCCAGCCGTGGCCAGCCTTCACTGCGCGGCCTGGATGGCATCATCACCGCGATCGACCAGCTCTCAGGGGTGCCCGTTCCGGCGTCGGCCTGGGAACCGCTGGTGCTGGCCAGCCGGGTTTCCAACTACCAGCCCGCCATGCTGGACGAGCTGATGGCCGCCGGGGAAGTCCTCTGGTCCGGCGCCGGCGGGCTCCCCGGCAACGACGGCTGGGTCAGCATGCACCTGGCCGATTCCGCCGAGCTGACGCTGAACCCCGCCGTCGAATATGAACCGGGTGATGCACAGCAGCGGCTCCTGGACCACCTCCGGAACAACGGCGGCGGCTACTTCTTCCGCCAGCTGACGGAGGTCGCCGGGGGCATGGACTCGGTGCTGAGCGACCAGGACGTGGTGTCCGCTCTCTGGGACCTGGCGTGGGCCGGGCGGATCACCGGGGACACCTTCGCGCCGGTACGGGCCCTCATCGCCGGGGGCCACACGGCCCACCGCCAGGTTTCCAAAGCGCCGCGGCTGCGTGCCCCAAGGATGAGCCGGCTGGGCCGCTCCCACGGTACCGGTCTCATGGGGTCGCCCGGCCTGGGCGGCGGACGCTACGGCTCAGCGTCCGGGGCGGCCGCCACGCCGCCCATGGCCGCGGGCCGGTGGTCAGCCCTGCCCTCGCCTGAGCTGGACGCCACCATCCATGCCCGGGCCACCGCGGAGCTGCTGCTGGACAGGTACGGTGTTGTCACCAGGGGCTCGGTCATGGCCGAGCAGATCCTGGGCGGCTTCGGCCTGATGTACAAGGTCCTGGCCCGGCTGGAGGAGGCCGGCCGGTGCCGCCGCGGATACTTCATCGAACATCTCGGGGCCGCGCAGTTCGCGGTACCGGCCACCGTGGACCGGCTGCGCTCGTACTCCGAGGACACCCAGCTGGCGAAGCCCGAACCTGTGGCCCTGGCACTGGCGGCCACCGATCCAGCGAACCCGTACGGTGCCGCCTTGTCCTGGCCCGCGGTCAACGAGGAGGCCGGAACGGGACACCGGCCCGGACGCAAGGCAGGTGCCCTGGTAGTGCTGGTGGACGGCGCCCTGGTCCTCTACGTGGAACGCGGCGGGAAAACACTGCTGGCTTTCAGCGATAACGAAGCCGTGCTGTCCGCCGCCGGCTCGGCACTGGTGGGTGTGGTCACCCGGGGCGCGGTGGACAAGCTCATTATGGAGAAGGTCAACGGCCACGGCATCCTGGATACCCCGGTGGCTGCCGCGCTGGCGGCGGCCGGGGCATACTCCACACCCAAGGGATTGAGGATCCGTGCCTGAGGGTGATTCCGTCTGGCGGGCCGCGCGCCAGCTGCACGAGGCCCTGGCGGGTCAGACACTCACCGCCTCGGACTTCCGCGTGCCCCGGTTCGCCACCCTCAATTTGGCCGGCTGGACGGTGGAAGAGGTGGTTCCGCGCGGAAAGCACCTCCTGATGCGCGTCGTGGGACCGGACGAGCGGAAACTCACCATCCATTCGCACCTGAAAATGGAAGGCACCTGGCAGGTCTATCCCCCGGGAGGACGCTGGCGGAAGCCGGGATTCACCGCCCGCTGCGTGCTCCGGACGGCAGCAGCCGACGCCGTCGGATTTTCCCTGGGCATCGTGGAGGTGGTCCGCACCGCGGACGAGGACACCATCGTGGGCCACCTGGGCCCGGACCTGCTGGGTCCGGACTGGGACCTCGCCGAAGCCGAGCAGCGAATCCGCGCTGCACCCGAGGTACCCATCGGCGTCGCCCTGCTGGACCAGCGCAACCTGGCAGGCATCGGCAACATCTACCGCTGCGAGGCCTGCTTCCTGTCCGGCGTGCACCCGGCATCGCCGGTATCGGCCGTGCCGGACCTCCGGACCTTGATGACGGACGCCAAGCAGCTGCTGGAAGCCAACCTGGGCCCGGGGCGCCGGGTGACCATCCTCAATCCCCGCGGCATGCCTGTCGGGCGGATGGCGGGCCGGCCAGGCTACTGGGTTTACGGGCGCGAACACCAGCCGTGCCTGAAATGCCGGACCCCCGTCCGCCGCGGCGTGCTGGGCAAACCCAACGGTGAAGAGGAACGCGACATCTATTTCTGCCCGCAGTGCCAGCCCGTGCTGCCCTCGCCGGTGTCCTAGTCGTTGTCCTAGGCGTTCCGGGCCAGCGGTTCCTCCAGAGAGGGTTCGACGGCGGCCGGCCCGTGGTTGCCCGGCTTACCGATGGCCTCTTCCGCAGGCAGTTTGGCGGGCACCATAAACCGCGGGAGCAGCAGCTGGACCAGCGGTCCGATGGCAAGCGCATAGACCACCGTGCCAACACCCACGGAACCGCCCAGCAGCCAGCCCACTCCCAGCACGACCACTTCGATCAGGGTGCGGGACACCCGGACGGACCAGCCGGTGCGCCGCGCCAGTCCTGTCATCAGGCCGTCCCTGGCGCCCGGACCGAACCGTGCGCCGATGTAGCAGGCGGACGCGATGCCGTTGAGCACCACGGCGCCGGTGAGCATGCCGATCTGGCCTCCCAGGTGCGAGAACGACGGGATCAGGGCCAAGCCGATGTCCGCGAAGACGCCTACCAGCACGGCGTTGCAGAGCGTGCCGAAGCCAGGCCACTGCCGCAACGGGATCCAGAGGAGCAGCACCAGGAAGCTCACAATGATGACCACCACACCGATGCTCAGTCCGGTCCTGCCGGCCACACCCTGATGGAACACATCCCAGGGGTCCAGGCCGAGGCCGGCGCGGATGAACATGGCCAGGGAGATGCCGTACATGGCGAGGCCGATAAAGAGCTGGAGGAGTCTGCGGGTCAACATAACGACAACTCTGGCAGAGAACTGGCATTGAATTACATAGCCAGTTTGAGATACTGGCTTTTATGTCCGCATCACTGAACGCCTCCGCACTGGCCCGGCTCCTGGGCGCATGGAACCTCGGCGCCGCGCCCGCCTACCGTGAGCTTGCCGACGTCGTACGCCTCCTGGTCCTGGACGGCCGGGTGGCCCTGGACACCGCCCTGCCCAGCGAGCGGGCACTGTCTGAGGCGCTCGGCGTCAGCCGGACCACCGTGACCGCGGCATACGGCCACCTCCGGGAGCAAGGGTTCCTGAGCAGCGGACAAGGCAGCAGGGGCCGGACCCGGATTCCGCGCGTGACACCGCTGGGCACCACCGTCCTGACCGGCCTGGGCCTCGCGGCCACGGGCGGATCCGGGGCACCCGCCGTCGCCGCGCCGGGGCTTGCGGCCCCCGGGCTTGCGGCGCCGGCGGGGCTGATCGACCTCGCGTACGCGTCATTGCCCGCCAGCGGCGAGGTGGTGCACCGCGCGTTCGCGGCGGCCCTGACCGAGCTTCCGGCGCTGCTGCCCGGATTCGGGTACGACGCCATGGGCCTGCTCCCCCTGCGTGAGGCGGTGGCGGCACGTTACACGGCCGCCGGCGCGCCCACTACCGCCGAACAGATCCTGGTGACATCGGGAGCACAGCACGCCCTGAACATCATCATCCGGGCCCTGGCAGGCCGGCAGGACAGGGTGCTGGTGGAACACCCGAGCTACCCGAACGCGCTCGATGCCATCCGTGGGGCCGGCTGCCGGGCCATCCCGGTCGCGTTCACTGCCGCCCACGGCACCCATGCCGACGGCGGCCCGCCCGCCTTGGTGTGGGACATGCACGCGCTGCGGACCGCCATGATGCAGCAACGTCCCAAGGTTGCCTATGTGGTGCCGGACTTCCACAATCCCACCGGGCAGCTGATGCCCGATGCCCAGCGCCGCCAGCTGGTCCGGGCGGCCGCTGCCGCCGGAACGGTCCTGGTGGTTGACGAGACGCTCCGTGAGCTGAACCTCGACGGCGCCGAGACCACTCCCGTCGCAGCCTTCAGTCCCGCGGTGGTGACCATCGGCTCGCTCAGCAAGTCCCACTGGGGCGGGCTCCGGACAGGCTGGATCCGCGCCTCCGAAGCCATGATCCAGCGCTTTGCGGCGGCGCGGACGTCCCTGGACCTGGGCGGACCGGTCATGGAACAACTGGCGGCGGCCCATCTCGTCCGCGCCCTGGACGAGCCGCTCCCCGCACGGCTTACCGCCCTCCGGGACAACCGCGCTGCCCTGCTGGAACTGCTCGCCGGACACCTCCCGGAGTGGGAAACGGGGCGTCCGGCCGGAGGCCTGTCGGTCTGGTGCAGGCTGCCCGCGCCGGTGAGCACGGCCCTGACTGTCATCGCCCCCGACTTCGGCATCCGGCTGGCAGCGGGGCCACGGTTCGGGATCGGCGGGGCCTTTGAACGTTACCTCCGGGTGCCGTTCACCCTGCCGCCGGAGCAGCTGGAAACCGCGGTTCTGGCCCTGCGCTCAGCCCAGGACAGGCTCGACGCAGCCCCGCAGCTCCGCCGGACACTCAAGAACGCGCCCGCCGTGGCCATCGCGTGACACACCGGGCCCGTTAGGACACCGGGCCCTTTCGGGAGCCGGCGCCGGCCCGCCCTGCCGCCCCGCCCATCCGCTGCTTTGCCGTATTGGTTCCGGCACCGACCGGGACATGCGCCGTGGCCTTGGCCAGCCCGAACTCCGGCATACCGTTGTAGACAACCTCGATCCCCGCGGCAGGCACCTGGTACGTCTCATGCCAGACGCCGACGTCGCCGGTCCCCGAGAGTTGCTTCATAAACCGGCGCCACGGTTCCAGATGCGGAGATTCACGGTCCGCGGCGAACTTCCGCAGGTGCTCGGGGCTTTCCCAGTAGCTGAGCAGCATGGTGGTGCGCCCAAACCACTGCTCATAGCCGAGCATTCCCGCCGCCGGGTCTGCGGCCAGGTGCTGAAGCATGCGGGGCATGGCGGCAGCGACCTTGCCGACGGTTCCGACCTTCCACCACCGGTTTGCCCGCATCCCGATCAGGAAGACCGTCACGGATTCACGTTCGGGGTCAGCTGTGTAGCGGCCCGGAAATACCTTCTGCGCCATCGGAGCTCCTTGGGTTCCTTGTTTCATAACCTTGTTGCATAACACTGTTATGAAACAATGTTATGAAACAATGGACCCCATGGCAAGACCTGTAGTGCATACCGATTCCCTGAGGCAGGAGCTGCTGGCCGTCACCGCCGACCTGGTGGACCGCGACGGCCCGGCGCGGGTGACGCTGCGGGATGTGGCGGCGGCTGCCCACACGTCCACTACCGCCGTCTATTCGCTGTTCGGCGGCAAATCCCAGCTCCTGACCGCCGTGGTGGATGACGGATTCCGGTCATTCCATGAGTCACAGGTGGCCGCGGCCGGGGGCGGACTTCAGGGACTGGGTGTGGCCTACCGGGCCTGGGCGCTGGAGCACCAGGCCCTCTACCGGCTGATGTTCGGTGGCGCCCTGGCCGCCTACGTCGATTGCCAGCCCACCCCGGACGTCGCCGCCGACGCCATGGTGCCCCTGATCAACGCAGTCGCTGCCGCCCAGTCCGCTGGAACGTTACTGCCGGCACCCGCGGAGATGGTCGCCGTCGCCATCTGGGGCCAGGTCCACGGCCTGGTCAGCCTGGAACTGGCGCAGGTGGGGCCGCCGGACGCTGACTGGGCTGCCGTATACAGCGCCGCCCTCGACGCCGTCGCCCGCGGCTGGGCCGCCTGAGGTGCCGCCTTACGCGTAGACCTTGGCGAGGAAGCCGCCCCAGGCCTCCGCGGTTGCGGCCGAGTCACCGCTGCCACTGAAGTCGTGCACGGTCATACCGACGGGAGCGCCAAAGGCGTTGCGGCCGAAGAACCGGTACATCGCGTCCGACGTCCGCAGCCCCAGGAAGTTCTCATTGGAGAAGTCCACTTCGCCGGAAAGCCGCCCCACGCCGTCGAGCTCCAGCTCAACAGCGGCGCCCTGCTCCGCGGCATCCACGCCCAGCGCCTTCTTCAGCCGCTCAAATCCGTCCGGGGTCTGCGATGCCGCGGGAGACTGGATGTCCGTGAACACCACGGGCTTGCCGTCGAAGTACTGGAGGTACTGGCCCAAGGTGTGGAGATAGAACCCGGTATGCTTGCTGGCGCCGTCGTACTGCTCGTCCCAGTTGTCGGCGAAGATGCCGCTGTGGACGTAGTGCAGCCGGGCGCGGCCGCCGTCGAGCGGTTCCAGGACGTGCTCCAGCTGGTTGAACCAGCCGTCCGGCCCGTCCATCCGGGACACGAGGTGGCCGGGGTACTCCTGCACGGTCTTGACGTCCGGCCACTGGTCCGTGGGGAACATCCACGCCGGAGTACCGCTGGTCACGGCTTCCCAGACGCGCTCGGGGGTGCCCGGCAGTTCGGTGTCGACGACTATCTCGAATTCACGCTTGTCAGTCATTGTCCTGTTCCTTCACTGAAAGGGATTTGATGGGGGTCTTGAGAACGGGGTGAAGCGCGACGACGAGCCGGTGTTTTCGTCCGCCGCCCGCCGGGGTGCCACCCGGGTCGGGTGTGCCGCCGCCGTCGTGATACTTGTCCACCAGGCGGGTGACGGCGACGCCGAGCTCCTCGGCAAAGGCGGCCCGGTCAGCTGCGCTGCGGAAGGTGATTTCGCCGTCGATCGCGAACGTGGCGAGCTTCTGCCTTGCGGCGGCGGCCCCGGCGATGAGCTTGCCCACCTCCTGGACCATCCGGCCCGCGAGCGCCAGCAGCCAGAACGCCGAGAAGCGGTCCGAGAACCGATGCGGATCCGGGGCCACCGACGCGAGGGCCACGGGCGAAATCAGGTAGGAGGCCGCCGTCGCCTGGAGAACGCGTTCGGTGACGTTGCCCTTGCGCCGCTCCTCCACGAGCTCCACCAGGCCGTGCCGCTCCAGGGCTTTGAGGTGGTAGTTGACCTTCTGCCGCGGCAGGCCCACCTTGGCGGCAAGCTGCGTGGCAGATCCCGGTTCGGCGAGCTCCCGGAGGATGCGCGTCCGGATCGGGTCCAGCGACGCCTCCGCCGCAGCGGGGTCCTCGATCACTTCGATGTCCAACATGGTTCCATCATGCAACCGACAACTTTTATTGTCAAGAACTTTTTTTCCGTCGGTTGGGCAGCCATTTGCGGGGCAAGTAGAATGGACCGGTGATGCAATCCCCCCTCCCCGTGCGCGACGGCGTCAACGCGACCCGCCTGCGACTCCCGGACGAGGGGCCCTGGGACACCGCGATGGACTACATGATGCACCGCTGGGGCCACATCGATCCGCAGGGCATCGAGGACAGGTTCGACGCCGGCGAGATCGTGGGCGAGGGCGGCATCCCGTTGGACCGGGCCACCCTGCTCGAGGACCACACCTTCATCTGGTACTACCGCACCCTGCCGCCGGAGACCCGCATTCCGGTGGAAATCAGCATCCTGCACCAGGACGAACATCTCTTGGTAGTGGACAAGCCGCACTTCCTGCCCACCACCCCCGGCGGGACGTATATCCAGGAATCAGCGCTGGTCCGGCTCCGGAACCAGCTGGACCTGCCCGACCTGATCCCCATGCACCGCCTGGACCGGATGACCGCCGGCGTCCTGCTGCTGTCCACCAACCCGGAAACCCGCGGCAGGTACCAGGTGCTCTTCGAGAAGCGCCAGGTGCAAAAGGAATACGAGTGCATCTCCGCCGCCGAGCCGGCCCCCGGGTATCCCGCCGTCGATTTCCCGGTGGTGGTGCGGAACCGGATGACCAAGTCCCGCAGCTACCTGCTGGCCGAAGTGATCGAGGGAGAGCCCAACGCGGAGACCCGGATCGAACGGCTGGAAACGTTCGACGGCGGCGCTCGCGCAGGTGCCCCTGTCACCAGTCCGGCGCTCCGGCTGGCGCGCTACCGGCTGGAGCCGCACTCCGGGAAAACGCACCAGCTCCGGGTTCACATGGCTTCGCTGGGCCTGGGCATCGTGAACGACGCGTTTTACCCCGACCTGCTGGACAAGGCCCCGGACGACTACACCAAACCGCTGCAGCTGCTGGCCCGCGGCATCAGGTTCGTGGACCCCATCAGCCAGAAGCCCGTGGAGTACCGCAGCCGGCTGGAACTCAGCGAGGCTGTTCAAACACGGCGCTGAACGCCTGCTCCATCTCGGGGCCGAACAGCACAAACTCCACCAATTCCAGCACGCTGGACGGGTGTGAGGCACCAAACCCTCGGACGGCGTCGAACGCTGCTCCGGCGACGTCGCGCCCATGCCAGCCATAGACCCCGCCACCCACCGCCGGGAAAGCAACCGAACCGGCCCCCACCGAATCCGCCACGCGCAGACTTTCGCTGAAGCAGGACACCAGCAGCGCCGGGTTGGTCTGCCCGGCGTGGCGGTTGGGTCCCACGGTGTGGATGACCCAGCGCGCCGGGAGCCGGAAACCGGGGGTGGCGACGGCGGCCCCCACCGGAAGCCCGTGCGGCAGTTCCCTGGTCCGGAGTTCGCGGCAGGCAGCCAGCAGTTCGGGCCCGGCAGCCCGGTGGATGGCCCCGTCCACTCCCCCGCCGCCCAGCAGCGTGGAGTTCGCCACGTTCACGATCGCGTCCACGGAGCGGGTGGTGATGTCGCCCTCGAGAACCTGGATCCGCATGCCGCCAGTGTCCCACCGGAAACCTCTGGATGACAGGCGGAAGCGGGAATATCCTGTGGGTATCCGCGCCAGGGTGAGGAGACCCCATGGAAACGCTCATCGAGATCCCCGGGGACCGGACGGCCGCCAAGTTCGCCTACGCCGCCGCAGGCCTCGGCGTCGTGGGCGTGGCAACGCTAGGCGCCATGTATGCCGTCGAAGTCCCCAAGGATGGCCCCTATATCTTCGGCACTATCAACGACGCCACCGGGGGCGTCTTCAACCTGGCGATCATCCCCGTGGTGGTCCAGGTCCACCGGCGCCTTCGCCGGACGCCCGGCTCCGAGGCGGCCAAATGGCTGGTCGTTGTTGCGTCGGGCGCCGGGGCTGCGAGCTCGTTCCTGCTGGTCTTCAAGAAACTCGATTTCGCCCCATCCACCGGCATCAGCGTCGGGGCCATGGTGGTCCAGGCCGCCTGGTTCCTGCTGGCCAACCGTGCGCTGTACAAGGCGGGCGGCTACCCGCGGGACCTGGCAAAACTGGGACAGTTCATCGGCGGCGCCCTGATGGCAGCCCTCCCGGTGGCTGGCGTGGCCGTCGTCGGGCGGGCACCGAAATGGTTCCGCTGGGGCATCGGAGGCGCCGGAATAGCAGTAGGCGCCACTGCGTGGGCCGTCTGGCCTTACTGGTACTACCTGGCCGCCCGGCACCTCAGCCACCGCCACTAACGGGAAGCCCCGCACGGTCCCGCGCCCCGAAAGTGCGGTACTTTGTGGCCATGGACTTTGGCAACGCGGACAGCTGGGGGGCGGCGATCTACTTCTGGATCATCCCCGTGGTCCTCGGCGATGCCATCTTCCCGCCCATCCCGTCCGAGATGGTGGTGATTACCGGCGGAGCCCTCTCCGCCGACGGCCGGGCCAACGTCTTCCTCGTGGGTGCACTGTCCGCGCTGGCCTCCTGGCTCGGCGACATGGTGGTGTTCCAGCTCTTCAAACGCCGCCTCAGCCATGTGCTGGACCGGTGGCCCTGGGGCCGCAAAGTCCACGCCGGCATCCATGCGGGCATCGCCAAAGCCGGCCGCTCCTCCACCTACGGGACCATCATCGGCGCCCGCTTCATCCCCGGCGGACGGCTGGCGACGTCGGCAGCCGCGGGCATCGCTGATGTTTCGGTCCGGGGCTTCAGCCTCTGCGCGGGCCTCGGGGCAGTCCTTTGGGCGTGCTGGCTGGTGGGGCTGGGCTATTTCACGGGGTCGACCACGAAGCTGCCGTTCTGGGCCAGCTCCCTGATCGGCGTGGTGCTTGGCCTGCTGATCGGCATCGTCGTCGGCATCATTGTGACCCGGCGGCGCGGCACCCGCTCCCCCGTGGACGAGCCAGCGCCCGGCGACTGAAGCCCCCGGCGCCTGAGTTTAGAGCGGCGCCCAGCGGCCGCGGTTCCGGCGGAGCACCATCAGCGAACCTGTCAGCGCAACCCGTTCGACGGCGTCGCGCATCATCGCTGCCGACTCCCGCGCCTGCTGGTTCTCACCGTGGTACTCGGTGGCCTCCACCAGGAAGCGGAGGTTCAGCTGCGGAACGCCGCCGGCAAGCTCCAGCTGGTTGGACTCCACATGGTGGCGGGTCTCCAGTGCCTCGACGGCGGCCGCCATCACTGATTCCGGCGGATTGCCAGGCTTCAGTCCGGTAATTTTCAGGCGGGTCTGGAATGAAGGCATGCCGTCAACCTTATCCAAATCCCCGATGCGCTATCACTTATGGTCGTTCCCAGGACTCAGAAGGACCACAAGTGATAGCGCAACCGGGTTTAGCCGGTGTTGCGCAGGCCAGCGGCGACGCCGTTGACGGTGATCAGCATGGCCCGCTGGAGGCGTTCGTCGATCTCGGCACCGCTGATGGTTTCGCCCTCGGCACCCTGGCCGGCCCGCACGCGGCGGAGGAGCTCCACCTGCAGGTAGCTGATGGGGTCAAGGTACTGGTCGCGGATCTCGAGGGACCGCTTGAGGGTGGGCTGGGCGTCGAGGAGCACGTTTTCGCCGGTCAGGTTCTGGATCTCGGAGACCGTGAGGTCGTACTCCTCGCGGATGGCACGGAAGAGGTGGTGCAGCTCCTCGGGGACCAGGGTGGCCACGTAGTACCCGGCGATATCCAGGTCCGTCTTGGCCAGCGTCATTTCCACGTTCGAGAGGACCGAGCGGAAGAAGTGCCAGTTCTCCATCATCTCCACCAGCTGGGCGGAGTTTCCAGCCTCGCGGGCAGCCCTCAGGCCGGAGCCCACACCGAACCAGCCCGGCACAATCTGCCGCGACTGGGTCCAGCCGAACACCCACGGGATGGCGCGCAGGCCGCCGAGGCCGGCGCCGGAATCCGGGCGCTTGGACGGGCGGGAGCCGATGTTCAGGGAGCCCAGCTGCTCCACCGGGGTCGAGGCCATGAAATATGCGGGCAGGTCCGGGTCGTCGATCAGCTTCCGGTACCGGTCAAAGGCGGCGTCGGAGATGGTCTCCATCACGTGCCCGTACCGTTCGCGCTGGTCATCGGACGTGCGCGGGTCACGGTGCAGGGCCGAACCCTGCAGCACGGCCGCGAGGGACAGCTCAAGGTTTTCGCGGGCCAGTTCCGGCAGCGAGTACTTGTCCGAGATGACCTCACCCTGTTCGGTGAACTTGATCTCGCCCTCGAGCACGCCGTTGGGCTGGGCCATGATGGCGTCGTAGGTGGGTCCGCCGCCCCGGCCCACGGAACCGCCGCGGCCGTGGAACAGGCGGACCCGGACCCCGTGCTTGGCGGCGACGTCGCGGAGTTTCCGTTGCGTCTTATGGATCTCCCACTGGCTGGTCATCACACCGGATTCCTTGTTGGAGTCCGAGTAGCCGAGCATGATTTCCTGGACGTCTCCGCGCAGCCGCACCAGTTCGCGGTAGGACGGATCGGACAGCAGCTGGTCCACGATCTCCGCCGAGGCCCGGAGTTCCTCAACTGTTTCCAGCAGCGGGGCGAACCCGATCTTGGCGTGCGGGTTCTCACCGAACAGGTTCACCAGGCCGGCCTCGCGGGCCAGGACGGCGGCGGCCAGGACGTCGTCCGCGCCGCGGGTCATGGAAATGATGTAGGTCTCGATGACGTCGGGGCCGTAGATGCGCAGGGCGCGGCGGATCTCGCGGAAGACGTCGTACGTGCCGTCGGCCACGCCGTCGAGCTTGATCGGGTGCCCGGACAACGGTCGGCGTGAGGCAAGCTCAGACCCCAGCACCTCGAAGCGCTCCTCCCGGCTCAGTTCCGCGTAGCGCAGGCCCGGGCCGCCGAGCCGGTCCATCAGCTGGCCGACGGCGTCGTGGTGGTGGTCGGCGTGTTCGCGGATGTCGAGGGTGGCCAGGTGCAGGCCGAAGGACGCCACGGCGCGGCGGACGCGGGCCAGGGCGCCGTCGGCAGCGAGCGACGCCGAGTGGTTCCGGAGCGAGAGTTCCAGCAGTTCGAGGTCGGCCAGGAGTTCGTCGGTGGCGCTGTAGTCCCGGCCGTGCTCGTGCACGGCGCCGGAGGCCACACGCTTGCCCGTGTTGATCAGCTTGGCCTTGATGCAGGTCAGCTTCAGCCGGTAGGGCTCCTGTGCGTTGAGCTCCAGCACGCGGCGGTCCAGGCCCGGGAGTTTCTTCAGGTCGACGTCGATTGATTCCAGCAGCTCCTTGTCGGCGCCGGCGAGCGCGGTGGAGTTGGAGAGGATGGAGATCAGTTCGTCGATCATGCCGATGCTGATGCGCACCGCGTGCTGGTTCTGGATCTGCAGGATTTCGCGGGTGACGGCCGCCGTGACGTTGGGGTTGCCGTCCCTGTCGCCGCCGATCCAGGAACCGAAGCGGATGGGCGCGTTCTGGTGTGCGAGGGTGACGCCGTGTTCGCCGAGCAGTTCCGAGAGCTCGGTGAGCATCTCGGGCATGGCGTCGGTGAGGATGCTGCCGAGGTAGTAGATGGCGTTGCGGGCCTCGTCCACGGGGGTGGGCCGGACCTGGCGGAGCTCGTCCGTCTGCCACATCTGGTCAATGATTTCGGCCAGCTGACGGTCCTGCCGGCGGCGGGCGGTGGTGCCCTCGTGGGTGGGCTGGGCCAGCACGTCGGACAGCTTGCGGATCTTGTCCAGCACGGAGCGGCGCGACGCCTCGGTGGGGTGGGCGGTGAAGATGGGGCGGACGTCGAGTCCGTTCACCACTTCCTGCAGCACGGCCGGTCCGGCCTGGCCGGCGATGTCGGATACCGCCTTCGCGAGCCAGCCGTCCTTCTCCGCCCGGGTCCGGAGGCCGCGGACGCGGTGGACCTGCTCGGCCGCGTTGGCGAGGTGGAAGTAGAAGGCAAACGCCCGCACGAGGTCGGTTGCCTGCTCGATCGGCAGGGAGCCGAGCAGTTCGCGGACCTGGGCGACGACGTCGTGCGCGCTCCACGGTCCGGTGGCATCCGCGCCGCCGCGGGCGGCTTCCTTGGATTCCTTGGTGAGGAGGCGCACCTGCTCCACCAGGTCCAGGAGCTCGGGCCCGTGCTGGCGCACCAGGGATTCGCCCAGCAGCGTGGAGACGCGCCGGACGTCTGCCCGCAGCTCGGCAGCGAGGTCAGTTTCAGAATTTATTGCAGTGTCAGCCATGGAAACTATCTTTCGAGGGTTCGGACTTGGCTCGTACACTGCGCTGGATACCTGTGAGCCACGTTACTAGCTAAAGATGCTACCCGCACGGGGCCGCCTCCGGGGAATCCGTCTCAGATAGTGTCACTGCCGTTCCTGGTGTTTCAGCGCACGATCTTGAAGTTGAAATCAAAGGTCCCCAGGGCTCCGGAAAGGCGCAACCACACCGGCAGCATCATTTCGGCGCCGCGGGCGGACTTGATGTCGCCAAGGTCGATGATGTCCTGGTGCCCCAGCTCCTGCAGGAGGCCACTGACCACCGCTTTGGCTTCCGCGTCGTCGCCTGACACAAACACCGAGTGGTCCCCGCCGTCCAACCGCATGGGATCAACCATCAGGCCTGCGTTCATCGTATTGAGTGTCTTGACCACGCGGGCATCCGGGAAGGAGTGCTGGATCCTTTCGCCGAGGCTGTCGGTGTTGACCGGGTTCAACACCGGTGGCCTGCCCTGGGAGAAATCGAGCGCGTTGGATACATCCATCAGCACTTTGCGGGAGAGGTTGGCAGACCCGGCCAGGCCCAAGGCATTCAGGGCACCGGCCCCGTTGGTGGCGTTGACCACCAGCTCGCTGGCGGCGGCCGCGTCGGCGTACGTTTCCAGCGGAATCTCCTGGTTGGCGGCGTGCCATTCGCTGAACGGCGCGGCGCCCATCGCATCCGGGCGGGACCGCGCGAACGTTGCCTGGGGATCCCGCGTGCCCATGACCACGCTGTGCCCCAGCCCGGCCAGCGCCCCCGCCAGGGCCCGGCCAACGGTGCCCGTTCCCAGGACCGCGATCTTCATGGTTCCTCCGTTTCGGCGTGGCGCGAAGCCGCTTCCGGTTCCGACGTTACTCCGCCCGCGCCGCAAGGCAAACGGCCCGGTCAGTGATGGAATGAATCGTTGGCCGCCGGGGTTGTAGCCGGGGCCACGACGTCCAGGAGGCACCATGAACACCGCACCCGCCGCCCAGCTGGAACGCTGGCAGCGTTTCCGCGCCAACCGCAACAAGGCACTCGCGGCACCGCACGGCTGGCTGACCCTCACGTCGTTCCAGTGGCTCGAAACCCGGCCCGCCGGCGTCGAACTCGTCCCTGGCCTGTGGTCAACGGACGGTACGACGGCGGCACTCACCGCCTCCGCGGAGGACGGACTGACGTTCGTGGAGACAGGGCAGCCGGTTGACGGCACGGTGACGGCGGCACTCCAGGACGAGGAATCGCTGATGTGGGTGCAGTTTGGCGGTGCTGACGGCAGGCAGGTGGTGGTGGAGCTGGCCATGCGTGCCGGGAAGTATGCCATCCGCACCAGGGACGCCGGCTCGCCGGTCTTCACCGGGTTCGACGGCGTACCCGCCTTCGAACACCGGCCGGACCTGGTGGTGGAGGCCAGCTTCCGGCCCTATCCCGAGCCGGTGGACGTACCCATCAGCACGGCAAACCCGCTGGTGGACGGCGTGCACCGGTCCGTGGGGGAACTGGTGTTCCGGCTGCCCGGCAAGGACCACGAGTTCCACCTGCAGGCGGAGGAGGAGAAGCTCGGCGCCCTCACCGTCACGTTCCACGACGAGACCAACGGCGACTCCACCGACGACTGGCGGAAGGTGTCCACAGCCCGGCCCAGGCCGGATGGCTCGGTGGTCCTGGACTTCAACCGCGCCATCAACTACCCCAGCGCGTTTACCCCGTACGGGACGTGCCCCATGCCGGTGAAGAACAACAGCCTGGACTACCGGATCGAAGCCGGTGAGAAGGACCCTATGCTCACCGACTGAGCGCGAACGTGCAGGTAATACCCGCAAAATCGCGTTTTGAGGGTATTAGCTGCCAGTTCGCGGGGGGTGAGCGGGCCGGGGGTCAGACGATGGCGGAGACCCCGGTGATGGCCCGGCCCACAATGAGGGTGTTGATTTCGAACGAGCCCTCGTAGGTGTAGATGGCCTCGGCGTCCGCGAAAATCTTCGCCATCCGGTAGTCGGTGACGATGCCGTTTCCGCCCAGGATGGACCGGCCCATCGCCACGGTCTCCCGCATCCGGGCGCTGCAGTACGCCTTCGCGAGCGCCACCTGGGCCATGTCCGCGCCGCCGTCGTCCTGGAGCTGGGCGAGCCGGGCCATCATGCCCATGCTGGCCACGGCGTTGCCCAGCATCGTGACCAGCTGCTGCTGGATGAGCTGGAACTTCGCCAGCGGCCGGCCGAACTGCTGGCGTTCGACGGCGTACTGCCGGGCGACGTCGAACGCCGCCAGCTGCTGCCCCACCGCCTGCCAGGCCACCATGATCCGCGACCCCTTGAGGAGCTGGTTGGTGTCCTCGAAGCCATTGATTCCGGCGAAGCGGTCAGCTTCGGCGACGCGGACGTCCTCGAAGACAATGTCGGCGTTCTGGACGGTCCGCAGGGCGATTTTGTGTTCGATCCGGCTCCGGCTGACTCCGGGCAGTGCGGCATCCACGATGAAACCGCGCACGGCGCCGTCCGCCTCGTCGCGGGCCCACACCAGCAGGTAGTCGCAGAACGTCCCGTTGCCGATCCAGCGTTTGGCGCCGTTGAGCACCCAGGTGTCGCCGTCGTCGTCGGGTTGTCCGGTGGCCCGGGAAACGCGCCGGGCCCGGGTCTCCATGCCGCCGGCGACGTCGGACCCGTGGCCGGGCTCGGTGAGCGCGAACGCACCCGTGGTGCGAAGGCCCGATGCGTCCGCGAGCAGCCGGTCCTTCTGTTCCTGCGAACCGAAGGCGTAGAGGGACTCCACAAAGAGGTCGTGGTGGACCAGGAAAAACGTGGCGATGGACGTGTCAACGCGGGTCATCTCGGCGATGACCAGCCCCGCGAACAGGTGGCTGTAGCCGCGCTGGGCGGGTGTGCTCAGTTCAAGCGCAGCGAGCTTGGGGAGGATATGGGCCGGGAATTCCGCGTTGTTCCACCAGTCGGTCGCGTAGGGGGCGATTTCCGTGGCCAGGAGCTCCCGGAGCTCCGCCAGCTTGCTGCGTTCGGCAGGGCTGAGGAGCGCTTCGAAGTCGAAAAAGTCTGCCGTGGGAAGGGCCTCAGGCGAGGGCAGCTGCGCGGCCGTGGGAGCGAGGCTCATTTCGGGCCCATCCTGATGGCGCCGTCCAGCCGGATGGTTTCGCCGTTGAGCATCGCGTTTTCCACAATGTGGGCCACAAGGTTTGCGTATTCGGCCGGCTTGCCGAGCCTGGAGGGATGCGGGACCTGCCGGCCCAGCGATTCCTGTGCATCCTGCGGCAGCCCGGCCATCATGGGCGTCTCGAAAATGCCAGGGGCGATGGTCACCACGCGCACCAGCGAGCGCGCCAGTTCCCGCGCGATGGGCAGGGTCATGGCGGCGACGGCGCCCTTGGAGGCTGCGTAGGCGGGCTGGCCGATCTGCCCGTCGAAGGCGGCGACTGACGCCGTGTTGATGATGACACCGCGTTCCGGGCCACCGAGTTCCGTGCTGGCGGGTTCCGTGGCGGCCATGGCTGCGGCGGCCAGCCGCAGCACGTTGAACGTGCCGATGAGGTTCACCTGGATCACCCGGCTGAATGCATCCAGCGGAAGGACCCCGTCACGCCCCAGCACCTTGCCGGGCGTGGCTACGCCGGCACAGTTCACCACAATTCGCAGCGGCCCGAGGGCGACGGCGGTGTCGACGGCGGCCTGGACGTCTGTTTCGCTGGTGACGTCCGCGGGGACAAAGACGGCGGTCCTGCCGGCACGGTCACCACCGCCACCCCCGGAACCGCCGGCTCCGTTCAGCTCGGCGGCAAACGCCGCGCCCGCGGAGGACGGCAGGTCGATCAGCACCACTGAGGCGCCGGCGTCGAACAGGCGCCGGGCCGTGGCCGCGCCCAGCCCGGAAGCCCCGCCCGTAATCAGCGCGACAGTACCGTTGATGTCCATCCATCCTCCTTGATGCGAGCGGCGGGCATACCCGCCGGACTGGGAACATTAGTTAGTGAATGTTAACTGAAATTGTGACGCGGCGCACTATCGGCCGCCTACCCGGGCGGACCCGCGGCCCGGCTAGGCTGAAGGGCATGACGCCGCCGGATGCCGAAGTTCCGCCCGCCGACGGGCCGGCCGACCGCGCCTACCGGGCCAATGAGGCCGCGCGCTCGGTCACCGCCATCTTCGGGCAGCGGCTGTTTTTCCTGCCCGGCACCCACATCGCCGCCATCCAGCGGCCGTCAAAGCGGGTGGAAAACCTCTTCCGCCCCTGGCATTACTGGTGGCAGGCGCACTACGTTGACTGCCTGGTGGACACCGGCCGCCGCGAACTGGGCAACGGCGCCACACCCGCTGCCCGCTTTGACGGACCGGACCGCCCCAGCGCAGGACGGCTGGCTTCGCGGCTGGTGACAGGCATCCGGCTCCGGAACCTGCTCACGTTCGTCAACAACTATTACGACGACATGGCCTGGCTGGCCCTGTCCACGCTCCGGCTGGAGAAACTGGCCGAGGAGACGCGCAGGCCCGGCCGGCGGCGCAACGCCCGTATCCGCAGGACCCTCACCCTGCAGTTTGATTCCGCCTCCACGGACGACCTTGGCGGCGGCACGTTCTGGAGCAAAAAGCGGGACTTCAAGAACACCCCCGCCACCGCGCCCGTGGCCCTGTACTACGCCCGCACCGGCAGCCCGGCGAAGGCCCAGGACCTGCTGGACTGGCTGGATGCCAGGCTCTTCGACACGGACCAGGGCCTCTACCTGGACGGCGTGCGGATCAGCAGCACCGGCGAGGTCATGGTGGAGAGCGCCGTGTACACGTATAATCAGGGCCCGGTTTTGGGCGCGCTGCTGGAGCTCGGCGGTGAGGCAAACCTGGCCCGCGCAGCCACGGTGGTGGAGGCGGTGGAACAGCACCTGACCCGCCCATCCCCGGACAGGCCCGGAACGCAGGTCCTCCGCTGTGACGGAACGGGCGACGGCGGACTCTTCACCGGGATCCTGGCCCGCTACCTGGCACTCGCCTCCGCCGACGCCCGCCTCCCAGCGGCCGTCCGGGCCACCGCAGCCCGGCTGGTCCTGGACACTGCGGACGCCTTCTGGAACGGCCGCCGCCCCATCAATGACGCCGAACCGCTGGCGGGGCACGCGGGGAAGCTGGTCTTTTCGTCCCTGCCGGAAACATCGGCAGCCGACACGTATCCGCCCGGTGCCGCCGTCGAACTCTCCACCCAGCTCCAGGCATGGATGGTGCTGGAAGCGGCCGCGACAGTCCGCCAACAGCCACCGGGTAATTAAGTCATGCAACAGTTCCGTAATTGATGTGATCCTGCTCACTTAAGCCCTTGTGGGCTTGGACGCTTAGGTTTGGCTAACCTACAGTTTCTCGGGTGGGCACTCCCCCCGATCCCGGCCCATGCGGACCCTCCGGTCCAGCAGACTTTTCCCCAGAAAGCAGCCCTCAATGAAGATCCGCAACAGCGCGCTGGCCGGCATCGCACTCGCCGCCACCGCAGCCCTCGGACTGACCGCCTGCGGCGGCAGCACCACGCCGGCAGCCACCGGCTCCTCCTCGGCAGGCGCCGCCGCCGCCGGCGAGATCACGGTCTACAACGCCCAGCACGAAAGCCTGACCAAGGAATGGATCGACGCCTTCACGGCCGAGACCGGCATCAAGGTCACCATGCGCCAGGGGTCGGACACCGAACTGTCCAACCAGATCGTCCAGGAAGGCGCCGCATCGCCTGCCGACGTTTTCCTCACCGAGAATTCGCCCGCGATGGCGCAGGTGGAAAACGCCGGACTGTTCGCAGACGTCGACAAGGCAACCGTTGAGCAGGTTCCGGCCGAGTTCCGCCCCTCCACCGGAAAGTGGACAGGCATCGCCGCCCGTTCCACCGTCCTGGTCTATGACAAGGCCAAGCTGACCGAGGACAAGCTGCCCAAGTCCATGCTGGACCTGGCCAACCCGGAGTGGAAGGGCAAGTGGGCCGCTTCACCGTCCGGCGCCGACTTCCAGGCCATCGTCTCCGCACTGCTGGAACTCAAGGGCGAGGCCGCCACCGAGGAATGGCTCAAGGGCATGAAGGAAAACTTCAAGGCCTACAAGGGCAACAGCACCGCCATGAAGGCAGTCAACGCCGGCGAAGTCGACGCCGCCCTGATCTACCACTACTACTACTACGGCGACCAGGCCAAGACCGGCGAAAACTCCAAGAACGTCACGCCGTACTACTTCAAGAACCAGGATCCGGGCGCGTTTGTGTCCGTTTCCGGCGGCGGCGTCCTGAAGACGTCCAAGAACGCTGCGGCGGCCCAGTCGTTCCTGAAGTTCATCACCGGCAAGAAGGGCCAGGAAGTCCTGCAGAAGGGCACGTCCTTCGAGTACGCCATCGCCTCTGACGTTCCGGCCAACGAGAAGCTGGTTCCCCTCAAGGAACTGCAGGCTCCCACCGTTGATCCGGCCAAGCTGAACTCCGAAAAGGTCACCGAGCTGATGACCAAGGCAGGACTCCTGTAATTCTGTGACATCTGATCTATCGGCTCCTCCTTCAAGGAAGAGCACGACGACGGCGGGCCGGGGCAACAGCCCCCGCCCGCCTTTCGGCGTTTCCGCGGTGTCCATCCTCGCGGTGCTGATCGCGCTGTTTTCGCTCGTCCCACTGGGGTACGTCATCTACATGACGGCGGCAACCGGGTGGGACACCGCCGTCGGCCTGATCTTCCGGCCCCGGGTGGGCGAACTGCTGCTCAACACGGTGCTGCTGACGCTGGTGACGGTGCCCCTCTGCCTCGTCCTGGGGGTGGGCGGTGCCTGGCTGGTGGAACGCACCAAACTGCACGGGCACAAGATCTGGGCCGTCCTGCTGGCCGCGCCCCTGGCCATCCCGGCCTTTGTGAACAGCTACGCCTGGGTGTCCGCCATTCCGTCACTCGAGGGGCTGGGCTCCGGCGTGCTGATCGCCACACTGTCCTACTTCCCGCTGGTCTACATCCCTGCCGCGGCCACGCTCAGCCGGCTGGACCCGGCCATCGAACAGTCCGCCGCCGCGCTGGGGCTCGGTGCCTGGCGGGTGTTCTTCCGGGTGGTCCTCCCCCAGCTCAGGATCGCCATGTCCGGCGGCGCGCTGCTGGTATCTCTCCACCTCCTGGCCGAATACGGCGCCTTCGCCATGATCCGCTTTGACACTTTCACCACCGCGATCATGGTCCAGTACCAGTCCACCTTCAACGGCACGGCGGGGAACATGCTCGCCAGCGTCCTGGTGTTCTTCTGCCTGGTCCTGCTGGTTATGGAGGTGCGGAGCCGCGGCACCGCCCGCTACGCCCGGATCGGCTCCGGAGCCCAGGCCAGGGCCCTGCGCCTGCCGCTGCACGCGTACCAGGTCCCGGCGCAGCTGTCCCTGCTGGCACTGACGGCCCTGGCCTTCGGGCTGCCGGTGTTCTTTGTCCTGCGCTGGATCACCGCCGGAGGAACCGCAATCTGGGCGGCCGACGAATTCCTGCCGGCCCTCCTGACCACCCTCGGGTACGGCCTGGCCGGCGCGTTGGCCACCACCGCCGTCGCGTTCCCCATGGCCTACCTGGCCGTGCGGCACCCCGGGTGGTTCAGCAAGGCCCTGGAGCTCTCCAATTACGTCACCAGTTCCCTTCCGGGGATCGTGGTGGGGCTGGCGTTCGTCACCGTCAGCATCCGGGTGGTCCCGGGCATCTACCAGACGAGCGGGGTGCTGGTGGCCGCTTACGTCCTGCTGTTCCTGCCGCGGGCGCTGGTGAACCTGCGCGCCGGCCTGGCCCAGGCCCCGAAGGAGCTGGACGAAGCCGCGCAGGCCCTGGGCAAACCGCCGCTCCTGTCCTTCGTCAGGGTGACGCTGCGGCTCACGGCACCGGCCGCGGCGGGCGGCGCGGCCCTGGTGTTCCTGGCCATCGCCAACGAGCTGACCGCCACGCTGCTGCTCTCCCCCAACGGCACGCGGACGCTCGCCACCGAATTCTGGAGCAAAAGCAGCGAGATCGACTACGCGGGCGCGGCACCCTACGCCCTGCTGATGATCCTGCTCTCCGCCCCCATGACCTACCTCCTCTTCCAGCAGTCCAAGAAAGTGGCCGGACAGTGACCGAACAATCCCCTTCCCGGCTCCCGGAACCGCGGATCGCGGCGTCGGTGGCGCCCACCACCAACAGCCACCTGCAGATCACGGACGTCACCAAGAATTTCGCCTCCCAGGCCGTCCTCAAGGGCGTGAACCTGTCCGTTGCCAAGGGCGGAACCACCGCGATCGTGGGTCCGTCCGGATCCGGCAAGACCACCCTGCTGCGGCTCATCGCCGGCTTTGAGCACCCCGCGACGGGCAGCATCTCGCTGAACGGGGCAAAGGTGGCGGGCGACGGCGTCTGGCTGCCCGCGCATAAACGCCAGGTGGGGTACGTGGCCCAGGACGGCGCCCTCTTCCCCCACCTGACGGTAGGCCAGAACGTTGCGTTCGGCCTGGACGCAGGAAAGCTCGACGGCGGGCGCCGCGCGGTGGCGGGCCGGATCAGCGAACTGCTGGAAATGGTCTCCCTGGATCCGGCCATGGCCAAGCGGCGGCCGCACCAGCTCTCCGGCGGCCAGCAGCAGCGGGTTGCCCTGGCCCGCGCCCTGGCCCGCGAACCTGAGCTGATGCTGCTGGACGAGCCCTTCTCCGCCCTTGACGCAGGCCTGCGCGTGGCCACCCGGCGGGCGGTGGCCAAGGTTCTCAACCAGGCAGGCGTCACCACCATCCTGGTAACCCACGACCAGGCCGAAGCCCTGTCCTTCGCTGACCAGGTCGCCGTGATGCGCGGCGGCAAGCTGGCCCAGATCGGCAACCCTTTTGTGGTCTACACCCGTCCGGCGGACCGGGCCACCGCCGAGTTCCTGGGCGACGCCGTCATCCTGGATGCCTGGCTGGAAGGCTCCCTGGCCACGTGTTCCCTGGGCGGCATCCCTGTCCGCAGGCCGCCGGCCCAGGGACGTGTCCAGCTGATGCTGCGGCCCGAACAGATCCGCATCGCCGAGGACGGCCCCATCCGCGGCGTGGTGGTGGATACCGACTACTTCGGCCCCGAGACCACCGTGCGCCTCAAGCTGGCCGTTCCTCCCGAACTGGCGTCCGGTGCCGACCACCGCTACCCCGGTGGCGGCGAGGTCATCACCATCCGCCACTGGAACGCATCCATTGCGCGGCCGGGCATGGAGCTCTGCCTGCGCGTGGTCGGCGAGGCCGTGGCCTTCCCGCTGGACGACTGAAAGTCCACCGGGGAGCCGCGTGCCGCCCGGCCGCCGGGTTTCCGCCCGGCGACTGGCCCGGACGGGTCCGCAGCGCGGGAGTCGGCCGGGCGTAAGGTGGGGCGCATGAGTGTTCAGCCCGGCCTCCACCGCCAGCACTGCACCGTCGCCGCACCCACGCAGCTCTGGCTGGACGCCAACGGCCGGCTGGCCCAGGACGGTGGCTTCAGCGGCCTCCTCCACGGCGACACCCGCATGCTGTGCCAGGCCACCGTGACCGTCAACGGTTTCAGTCCCGAGGAAGTCACGGTGGAATCCGCTCCCGGCGGCGTCCTCCGCGTCCGGGGACTCATCCGCGGCATCGAAGGGCACACGGCCGATCCCGCCGTCGAGGTCCTCCAGACCTGGACCGTAACCCCGGGCGTGGTCCGCCATTCGCTGAAGGTGGGCACCTCGCTGGACTCACTGGACCTGGAACTGGCCGTGGACCTGGCCGCCGATTTCACCGACATGGCGGCGATCCGCCTCAGCCGGTTCGCGAAGCCGCAGCGCCCGGAGCCGGCCGACGACCACTCCCTGCGCTGGCACAACGACGGCCGCACCCTCTCCGTTTCCGCGCCGGGGAGGAACGGCGGAGCGTCCGCCTCGGCGGCCGGCGCTGCGGCCGGGACTTCGGGCGATGCGCGCGGTGACGTCACGCGCCTCGTGTGGCACGGCACCGCCGGCCGGGGACGGCCCTTCGACGCCGAGTGGCAGGCCGTGCTGGACGAGACGGAGAGCGCTGTGGTGGCCGCCGCGCCGTCGTCCCTGGCCGTTCCCGCCATGGCCCTCCCGGCGGGGCCCCTGCGAACGCTACTGAAGAACTCGCTCGACGAGCTGGACGGCCTGCGCATGGCAACGCGGCGGCTGCCCGATGCGCCCTTCATGGCGGCCGGCGCCCCCTGGTATTTCACGCTCTTTGGCCGGGATTCCCTGTGGGCGGCGCGGTTCCTGCTGCCCCTGGATGCCGGCCTGGCCACCGGGACGCTGCGTACGCTTGCGGAGTTCCAGGGCTCGGCCACAGTGCCGGACTCGGCGGAGGAGCCCGGCAAGATCCTGCATGAACTGCGGGCCAAGGAACTGGTCCTCGAAAGCGAAGGCCTGCGCCTGCCCCCGGTCTACTACGGTGCCGTTGACTCGACCTCGCTGTGGCTGTGCCTGCTGGGCGAGCTGTGGCGCACGGGGAAGGCGGACGACGCCGTCCGCGCCCTACTGCCCGCCGCGCAGCGGGCAGCACAATGCCTGCTCGCCTCCGCCGGCCCGGCAGACGGCGACGGGCTCCTCAGATACCAGGATGTCAGCGGTCACGGCCTGAGCAACCAGGGCTGGAAAGATTCCGGCGACGCCATGCAGTTCCGGGACGGACGGCTGGCGGCGGGCCCGATCGCCCTCGCCGAAGTGCAGGGGTACGCACACCAGGCGGCCACCTCGATGGCCGAGCTGCTGGACGCGCTGGGCGAACCGGGGGCCGGTGAGTTGCGGGACTTTGCCGCTGCCCTGGCGCAGCGGTTCCGTGAGCACTTTTGGGTGGAGGACGCCCAGGGCCCCTACCCGGCGATGGCCCTCGACGGCCGGGGCACGCCTTTGGACATCCCCGGCTCCAACATGGGCCACCTGCTGGGTACCGGCATCCTCGGCCCGACCGAAGCCCGCCATGTTGCCGCCCGGCTGCTCAGCCCCGAGCTGTTTTCCGGGTTTGGCCTGCACACCCTCTCGCACCGGGCGGCCGGTTTCTGGCCTTTCAGCTACCACTGCGGTTCGGTCTGGAGCCATGACACGGCCATTGCCGTCCGCGGCCTGCTGGCCGAAGGCTTCACGTCCGAAGCCAAGGCCCTCGCCGACGGCCTGCTGGCAGCGTCGGCTGCTTTCGGGTACCGCCTGCCGGAGCTTTTTGCCGGCGTCACCGCCACCGAGTCGAGTCTGGCCGTGCCCTACCCGGCATCCTGCCACCCCCAGGCGTGGTCCTCGGCGTCGGCCGTGGTCCTGGCGCAGGCGCTGGGCGGGCTGCGCTGACGGGTGGCCGCTACCCGGTGGCGGCTATCTGGTGGCGGCCAGCGGCGTGACCGTCGCTGCGGTCAGTGAAACGGTGCCGCCCACCCCAGCCAGCCTGGCGCCGGCCGGGCCCTCCTGCGGGAACACGAGTGACGTCAGGGTCCGCTGCCCGCCATTGACGAAAACCTCCACGGAGGACCGGTCAACATAAATGGTCAGCTTCACTTTTCCGTCGACGGCGGGACTCGCCACCGAGCGGACCTGGCGGTAGGCGTCGTCCACCTTTTCCTGCGTCTTGCCGGCGGCCCGCGCATTGTTGGGAGCGGCCTCGGCGCGTGCCGACCGTTTCGCGCCCTCGCCCGTGGACGCCGCATCCCCGTCCCGGACCACAAACGCGGTTCCGTTCCGGAAGTCGTAGCCCACGCTGGCGTACGTCCCTTCGCCGTTTTGCAGCTGGACCCGCGCCTCGGCGTCGGCTCCGCTGTTCTCAAGTTCGACGTCGATTTTAAAGGCCCCGGTCTCCGGAACCGGAAGCGGTGCGCCGGCGCCGTCGTCCAGTTCCTGCGCGGGCACTTGCTCGGGCGGTCCCTCCAGGGACCCGAGGGCCGGCGTCGGGACCGAAACCAGGGTGGGCCGGCCGCCGTCGGACTGCAGCCGGATGTCCCGCACCACCGAATCGGCGCCGTACCAGCCTTCGGTTGGCAGCTGGCGGGCATACGCCCAGTTGTTCATCCAGCCGATGGCATGCCGGGATGCTTTGCGCTGCCCGTCCGTGAGCCGCGGATCGTCCCAGGTCACGGCCGCGTAGAAGTCCGCGCCGGCGTCGAGCCACTGATGCTGTTCATTTGACGTTGTGAAGGCCTTGCCGTCCCAGGATCCGGTCCAATAGGCCGTTCCCGTGGTCCGGTCTTCCGCGGCACCGTTGGCGCCGGCGGCCAGCACCCAGGTGCGTTTGGCGGGATCGCCGTCTACGTCCAGCTGGAAGAAATCCGGGCATTCCAGGATGCCCAGCCCGTCCCGTTCAAAGCTGGAGGCGTACGTCCAGGCCTTGAGGTCGGTGGACGTGTAGAAACCGATTTTGTGGCCCTCCGCGAGCAGCATGACCCACTGGTTGTGGTCCTCGTCGCGGAGGATACGGGGATCCCGCCAGTGCTCCTCCCCCGGGTTGTCCATGACGGGGTTCTGTTCGTAGCTGGTGAACGTGTGGCCCTGATCCGTGGAATAGAACATTGACTGGCGCTGGACACCGGCGTCCTGCTGGGTGAGGACGGCGATTACGGCGCCCTTGCCGAAGCCCGCGGTCCCTTCGGTGTCGACGACGGCGGTGCCGGTTTCGATGTCGCCCAGGCCGTTCCGGAACTTCCCGATGGCCACGCCCTCATCCTTCCAATGGACGAGGTCTGTGCTGGTGGCGTGGAACCACTCGGTGCCGTTCCCTTCGGGGTAATCGGCGTTGTAGAGGTAGTAATAGTGCCAGGCGCCGTCGAGGAAAAACGGCCGCTGCGGATCGTTCATCCAACGCTGCTCGGGGGTCAGGTGGTAGGCGGGCCGATAGCCGGGGTCCTCAGCGGGCGCCGCCAGCCGGGCGGCATCCGGTTCGGGCCATTCCCGCGGCACGCCCAGGTCTGCCAGCAGTGAGTCACGGGCTTCGGCGCTGATGCAGTCCGGCAGCCGGACCTTCGCGGGGTCCTGTTCGATGGCGTCGCGTGCCTCGCTGCTGCGGAGGAAGACCTGCCCGTCCACCCGTGTCCCGGCCAGCCAGCCGGCGCCGCACTCGATGACGCGGACGTCGTCGGCGCCCTCGGCGCGGAGCGTCCCGGCCCGCTGTTCGAGGGTCCGGTCGTTGCCCTTGAGCCACAGGGACGCGTAGGTGCCGTGGTTCCCGCGGGCGGTGTCCTGGGCTGCTGAGACCTCGTCCAGTACGCCGTGGGCAGTGGCCGCGGATCCGGTCCTGGTGTTGGAGACCACCAGGACGGAAACCACCAGGGCGAGGACAGCCACGGCGGCGGCGAGCACCCACGGAAGCGGGCGGCGCAGGCTGAGGCGGGGGCTGATTTTCGGGAACATGCGGACCATGTTGAGCCAATCGGTCGGTAAACGCACAAGTGCCGTCCCCCATGTCGGGAGACGGCACCAGCGCTACGGAACCATCAATTCTACAGGCTTCTGCGGGGCCGCCCTAAAACGGCGGCGGGATCCGAACCATCAGCCTGCTGCAGTCACGGAGTGTCTGCAGGGCGTTTTTTCTGCGGATACGGCGTCTCGCCGCGGGCCAGCATGTCCACAAAACCGGCAATCCGCTTGCTCCGGGTTTCCGGCCGTTTGGCCGAATTTGTCCGGTAGATCAGGGCGAAGCGGTTCACGGAGGTGAGGACGTCGAACATGGCCTGGGCCGCTGGAACGGCGGCGATGGCAGCGGTCAGGTCCGCCGGCATTTCAGCTGTGGCCGGCCCGGCGTACGCGGCTTCCCAGCGGCCGTCCGCCTTGGCACTGCCGACGGCGGCCCGGCCGGCGTCGGTCATCCTCCCGGCGTCCTCCAGCCGCGCAATCCGCGCCACGTTCCGTTCAGACCAGGGGCTTTTGGGACCGCGGCGGGTCATGCGCTGGAAGGAGCTTTCGGCGTCGCGTTTCCTGGCCTGGCCGTCGATCCAGCCGAAACAAAGCGCCTCAAGAAGGGCTGCCTCGTAGTCCAGTTCGGTGACGCCGCCGCCTTTCTTATGCAGCACCAGCCACACGCCCGGGCTGTCGGTGTGGTTCGCTTCCAGCCAGGTCCGCCACGCGGCAGCGTCCGGCACCAGCAGTTCCTCCAGTTCAATGGCCATGGACCCATTCTGCCCCCGGTGCCACCCGAAGCAAGTCATGGCATGATGGCCGTATCTGCGCCGTTTCCTTCCGTCCAGGAGAATCACATGCTGCGTTCGCGCCCTGTCCATTTCACGTCCCGGCTGGACTCCTGGGAGCGGCTGCTCACCGGACTGGGACTGGCCAAGACCGCGGATCACGGCTCCTGGCGCGAGTTTGATGCCGGTTCGGGGCGGCTGGCGCTGCACGAGGCAGCGCCGGGCTCCGCGGAGGACGGGACCACCGTTTTCGGCGTGGAGGTGGGCGACCTGGCGGAGTTTGCCCGGCGCACCAACCTGGCCGGCGAGGAATCGGGCACCGTTCCGGCCGAACTCGTCCAGGCGGACCACGGCGAGTCGTGCCGGATCACCGGCCGCGACGGTTTCAGCTTCCTCGCCGATCCCGCCGCCCGGGCTGCCGACGGCACCTGGGCGACCTCGCCCGACGCGGACCCGGGACTCGCCGTCGTCGAGGTCTGGTTCACCGAGGATCCGGGATCCGCGGCCCAGACGCTGCGCGATATCGGCGCCCGCTTCCGCCCTTTCCCGGATGACGACGAAACGGCCGACTTCGCGGCCAAGAACGGCGGAGTGCTGATGGTGCGACCCGCCGAGGGAGCGCCGCGGGCCGGCCTGGGCTTTGAGTACGACGGCGACCTCGCCGCCTTACACGGCCGCCTCACCGAGGCGGGGCTTCAGGTCCGGCTGACGGAGGAGGCGTTCGGGCGGACGCTGCACGTGGCCAGCCCGGATGCTGGACCGGACGCGGAGGGCGGAGCGTCCTCAGCGCCTGCCACCATCTGGGTCTCGAAGCGCTGAATCGAGGGGGTGAGGTTTCGGCGTTTCGGACGACGCTTTACGCCGAGAGCTCACTCCCCGCCGGTCCTCGCCGGTCCACGGCGCTCCGATGGGGTAGAACTTAACCATGAACGTTCGCACACCTGACCCCAATCCCGGCTGGCTCTCCGAAGAGGACCTCTTTGAGGCCCGCGGGAGGCTCCCCATGGTTTACGTGGAGGCAGTTCCGGTCAGGCTGGATCCTTTGGGATTCGTGAACGAAGTGGGCACCCTGCTGCAGGCCGACGAAGACGGCACCATGATCCGCTCGCTGGTCTCGGGCCGCGTGATCTACCGCGAAACCATCCGCGCGGCACTCCTGCGCCACATGGAGAAGGACCTCGGCCCGCTGGCCTTCCCGCAGCTGCCCATCAGCCCCGTGCCCTTCACCGTGGCCGAATACTTCCCTGCCCCGTCCCAGACCGGTTTCACCGACGACCGCCAACACGCCGTGTCGCTGGCCTACGTCATCCCGGTGACCGGTGAATGCGAGCCCCGCCAGGACGCCCTGGAACTGACCTGGATGACCCCCGAGGAAGTGCTCAGCCCGGGTGTCCAGCTCGAATTCAGCGGGGGTCGCGGCGCCCTGATCCGCCAGGCACTCGCGTTCGCCGGCGTGGGCTTCTGACCCTCTCGGATATCCCGGCGTCCCCAACTTCCGGCGCCCGCCTTTGTAGACTGTAGGGCGGACCGCAAGAGAACTTAAGGACTCCCATGACCGAAACCCCAGCCGCCCGGCACTACAGCGAACAGCAGGCTGGATCCCTGACCACCGGTGATGAACTCCTGCTGCCCGACGGCGAGCGCACCGCCGAAATCCAGCATGTGGAGGTCGAGTCCGACGATTTCGGCACCCCCGCGATCGTCCTCGCCAGCCTCTCCGGCGGCGGCACCGTGCGCATCGCCGCCGGCTCGTCGGTCAAGGTGCTGGACACCGCGCCCGACGCCGTCGCCCAGCTTCCCGTCGCCGGGAAGGCCGCAGAAGCGGCGGAGGCAGCCGCGGAGGCTCCCGCCGTCGTCGTACCTCCCCTGCCCGCCATCCCGCCGGCGGTGAGCGGCCCGTCAGAGGAGGAGCTCGCGCTGATTCCCGCGCCGAAGGGAACGCCGGAGGCCGTGGTGGAAGCCGCTGCCGAATCGCACCCGGACTCCGAGGGCGTGATGCTGCTGGCCGACAGGCTGGCCAAGGGAATCAACGTCAAATCCGGCAGCTGCCTGAAGGACCTCAGCGACCTCGCCCACGAGCTGTTCATCACCCTCAAGGACCCCGAAGGCTCGCTGGCCGTGGCCGACCTGCTCAACGTCCTGCCGTACGACGGCAACCCCGGCCGGTGGGGATCGGTGGAGGCGTCGCTGGCGCTGTCCAGCTACATCTGCCGGCAGGAGGGCCAGGTGGACCGCGCGGAGGTGTACGAGAAGCTGCTGCGCACGCCGGAGAGCCAGGAGACGGATCCTTTCAAGGCCCGGATGAACGCCAAGGTCCGCCAGCGTTCACTCAATGAGCCCAACCTCTACGACAAAGAGATTTTCCGCTCGATCGATAACTCCAACCACGAGGCCGAGCGCGAATGGCGGCTGCTGCGGCTCGAATCCCTGCTGTTCTTGCGGGCACACGGGGGCTCGGAGACCATCGGCGCGGGCGAGCTGCAGCGCCGGATCAGCAACGAGCTCGAGGCCGTCCGCGCCTGAGGCTGCCCTTCCTGGGGACGGGGGAAAATTCCCCCTACCCGGCCGTGCCCGTCAGTTGTACATTCGGGCTATGACGAACAATCTGAGCGTGGTAATCAATGCCGACGCGCCGCAGGTCTGGACCATGCTGCGCGAACCGTCCAAGGTAGCCCAGTGGCACGGCTGGGACACCGATGAGCTGGCCGACGAGATCGACAAAATCTATTTTGGCGACAACGTTGCCGAGGCCCCGGACCACACCAGCCTGACCACCGATGGCGGGGACATCTTCGATCTGAAACCCGTGCCAACGGGGACCCTGGTCAGCGTGACGCGTGCGGCGATGGACCACAATTCCGAGTGGGCCGCCTGGGATGAGGACATCACCCAGGGCTGGCTGACCTTCCTGCAGCAGCTCCGGTTCGCGTTGGAGCGGCACCCGCACGGCAAACGGCATACGTCGTCCTTCCAGGTACCCGGGAAGCATGGCTCCGCCATCGAGAAGCTCGGCCTCTCCAACGTGCCCAAACCCGGCGAGACCTACGAGCTGACGCTCGGCACCGGTGAGGAAATCGCCGGGAGGGTCTGGTTCCGCAGCAACCACCAGGTGGGGCTCACGGTCCACGGCTACGCCGAACACGGCGACGGGCTGCTGATTGTGGCCGACCAGCCCGTCAGCGAGGAGATCAGGCCCGACGGCGGATCGCTGGTGATCATCTCCACGTACGATCTGGGTGCGTCCAAGCTTGAGTCCGTCCGGGCGCTGTGGGACGGCTGGCGGGCTGAGAACTACCCCACATCAGAGGCGCTGAACTGAAGCATCCGGGCTGACAGCTGGCACACTGGTACCGTGCCAGCCAACCCCGCCTCCGCCCTGCCTTTGTCTGCGCCCGCCACCGGTACGCCCGCCGAGCAGTCGCAGTTCGGCTTCACGGTTGGCACCCGCCTCGCCGACAGCTGCCCGCCGTCGGCCGCGCAGGTCCTGGACAACGGCGGCGAATTCCTCGGCCGGACCGGCACCATCACCACCCCGCACGGCGAGATCCGGACGCCGGCCTTCATCGCCGTCGGAACCAAAGCCACCGTGAAGTCCGTGCTGCCCGAATCCATGGCGGACCTCGGTGCGCAGGCGCTCCTGGCCAACGCTTACCACCTGTACCTGCAGCCGGGCGCCGACATCCTGGACGAAGCCGGCGGGCTGGGGGCTTTTATGAACTGGTCCGGGCCCACGTTCACGGACTCAGGCGGGTTCCAGGTGATGAGCCTGGGCTCGGGGTTCAAGAAGGTCATCGACATGAAATCGGTGGACACCTCCGGGCCGGACGACGCCGTCGCCCCCGGCAAGGAGCGGCTGGCCCACATCGACGACGACGGTGTCTGGTTCAAATCTCACCTGAATGGGGACCGGCACCGGTTCTCCCCCGAAATTTCGATGCAGGTCCAGCACCAGATCGGCTCGGACATCATGTTCGCCTTCGACGAGCTGACCACGCTGCAGAACTCCCGCGGCTACCAGGAGGAGTCGCTGGAGCGGACCAGGCTCTGGGCCCTGCGGTGCCTGGACGAGCATTTCCGGCTCACCGCTTCCCGGGTTGGCAAGCCGTACCAGGCCCTGTTCGGCGTGATCCAGGGTGCGCAGTATGAAGACCTGCGCCGGAAGGCCTGCCGGGACCTGGGAGCCATGGATTTCGACGGCTACGGCATCGGCGGGGCGCTGGAGAAGGAGAACCTCGGGACCATCGTGCGCTGGTGCAACGAGGAGCTGCCGGAGGACAAGCCGCGGCACCTGCTGGGCATCTCGGAACCGGACGATATCTTCACTGCCATTGAGAACGGCGCGGATACCTTCGACTGCGTCTCCCCCACCCGGGTGGCCCGCAACTCCGCGTTCTACACCCCCACCGGCCGGTACAACCTCTCCGGTGCCAAGTACAAGCGCGACTTCGGGCCGCTGCAGGACGGCTGTGACTGCTATGCCTGCGCCAACTACTCGCGGGCGTACATCCACCACCTGTTCAAGGCCAAGGAGATGCTCTCGGCCACGCTGATCTCCATCCACAACGAACGCTTTGTGGTGAAGATGGTGGACGACGCCAGGCTTGCCATCGAGTCCGGCAGGTTCTTCGAGTTCAAGGCCGAGACCCTGGCGCAGTACTACTCCTGACCCGCCGGACCGCGTCCTTCGCGCCGTTTCGACGGTTCCCTGCGCACTCGATGTTTGGAACCCTCTAGTGCGCAGGGAACCGTCGAAACGGGATTGTCCACATAGCTACACCTCTGTCTTGTCGCGGCGACGCACCTCGCAAAGGCTGAACCTATGTCAAATGCATCGCGCCGCGGTCTTCCGGTTGGAGTGGACCTGTGGCGAACCGAGGAGCTTCTGGAAGCCGGCCTGAATTCCCGCGCCATAGCCGCTTCGGTACGCTCCGGAGCCTTGGTCCGGCTCAGACGCGGCTGCTACATCCGAGGCACTATCTGGGCGAGGCAAAAGCCATGGGTGCGCAGCCGGCAACTGATCGCCGCCCATGCCCATGGAACGCTGACGACGTCGGCCGGTGGCTTTGTCTACAGCCACACCTCGGGTGCCCGGCTCCATGGCCTGTTCCTCTGGGACGTGGACGATCTGGTTCACGTCACACAGCAGACCTGTCCATCGCGGATATCCCACGGCAAGGACGTCGTGGCTCACACCCGCGTTTTGGATGCTGGGGACGTCACTTTCGTGGACGGCCTACCCTGCACTTCGCTGGAGCGGACGGTGGTGGATTGCTGCCTGATGCTGAGCTACAGGCAGTCCTTGGTTTTGATGGACCATGCCCTGCGGAGGGGTGCGGATGTGGAGAAACTCCGGAAGATGTGCTCTGCCTTGACTGGAAGAAACGGAGTCGTGGCGCTTCGCCGGGCCATCGAAGACAGCGATTCCCGATCTGAATCTCCCGGCGAAACGCTCTCCCGCGAACTGCTCCACCGGCTCTGCATCGAGTCCCCTGAGCTCCAAGTGGTCATCTGGTCCGTAGAAGGCCAGCACCGGCTCGACTTCGCTTGGCGGGACAAGAAAGTGGCCCTGGAATTCGACGGCAGGGTGAAGTACTTCGACTTCCAGCCTACTGATGAGGCCATCTTCGCCGAACGGCAGCGCGAAAAGGCGTTGATGGCCCTTGGCTGGACATTCATCCGGGTCGAGTGGAAACACCTTTTCCGCGAGCAGGAGTTCAAGATGACCGTCCTCCAGGCACTGAAGAAGCAATCGGCCGCGTAGAGGTGGGCTCCATTTAGAGGGTTCCCTGCCCACTCGACGACATCGAACATCGTGTGCGCAGGGAACCGTCGAAACGGCGTCCGCTATACGACGCCGTAGCTCGGCTCGCGCTTCTTGATCCAGCCGATCACCAGGGACGTCACCGGCACAAACAGGAACTCCACGAGCGTCTTGTACACAAAGCCCACCACCACGTAGTTCAGGAACGTGCCGAAGTCCGTGATGCCGATGACGGACGCAGCTATGCTGCAGAAGATCAGCGTGTCCACGAATTCGCCGGCACCTGAGGACCCCATCAGCCGCGCCCACAGGGACTTCTCCCCGGAACGGGCCTTCATCTTCACCAGGATCCAGGAGTTGATGGTCTGGCCGGCCAGGAACGCCAGCAGGGAGGCGAGGACGATCTGCGGAACCGGGCCCAGCGCGCCTTCCAGTGCTGCCTGCTTGGATGTGCCGAACTCGTCGTCGAAGCCGGGCAGCGCGATGATCACCCAGTAACAGATTGAGGCGAAGACAGACAGCGCGAAGGTGGTGAAAATGGCCTTGCGCGCCACTTTGAACCCGTAGACCTCGCTGATGACGTCGCCCAGGATGTACGCCAGCGGGAAGAGGAAGAAGCCGCCGTCGGTGATGATGGGGCCGATCGCCACGCCCTTGGATGCGCCGATGTTGGAGAGGATCAGCACCACGGCCATAAACGCGAGCATGATGCCGAAGTAGGGCGAACCGATGGAGGCGAATTTCGGCGCCGTTCCGGCATGGGTCAGGGGCAGGGAATCAGGGCCTGAGGGGGAAGGCATGGGAGTGTCCGTTCGTAGTGGTTCGCTCGGCCTTCCGCTGCCTGAAGGGCACTTTCGCGGGACGCCGGCTGTATTAGCACTGTCACCGCAAATTCTCCCACGTGTTGTGGACCTGACCGCTGCCCGGTGGGTTCCGCTGTTCAGGAACACAAAGCGGGCGGCCGAGGCCGGATGGCAGGATAGTGCCATGACTCCCGTTTCAGCTGATGTCCAGTCCCCCGCTGCCGCTCCCGCCGTTGTCCTGACGATCGCGGGCTCCGAAGCAACGGGCGGTGCCGGCGCGCAGGCCGACCTGAAGACGTTCCAGGAACTGGGCGTGTTTGGCATCGCCAACCTGACATGCATCGTCTCCTTCGACCCGAACGACAGCTGGAACCACCGTTTTGTGCCGGTGGACCAGCAGGTGATCGCGGACCAGTTGGAGGCCACGACGGCGGCGTACGGTCCGGCGTCGGGCGTACCTGCGGACGAAGCGTCAGTGCCGGAGCGGCCCGTCCTGGACACCGTGAAGATCGGCATGCTCGGCAGCCCCGCCACTATCGGCACGGTGGCGGCGGCACTGAAAAACGGCCGGTTCCGCAACGTGGTGTTGGACCCCGTGCTGATCTGCAAAGGCCAGGAGCCGGGCCATGCCCTGGACACCGACCAGGCCCTGAAGTCGCAGATCCTGCCGCTGGCAACTTTCGTCACGCCCAACCAGTTCGAGGCGGAGTCGCTGTCCGGCCTGGCGATCACCGACGTCGAGTCACTGAAGGCCGCGGCCGTCCGTATCCATGAGCTCAGCGGCGCCGCGGTCCTGGCCAAGGGCGGTGTACGGCTGGAAGGTCCGGACGCCGTCGACGTTTACTACGACGGCGAGACGCTCGAAGTCCTCAGCGCCCCCAAGGTGGGCGAGGTGGCGGTGTCGGGCGCCGGCTGCTCGCTCGCTGCGGCCGTAACGGCGGAACTTGCCAAGGGCTCCACTCCGTTGGAAGCGGCCCGGGCGGCCAAGGACTTTGTCACGGCGGGGATCCGCAACCGGGTGGCCTCAGGAGCTCCGTTCGACGCGCTCTGGCAGGGCGGTCCGCGCTAGCGTTTTGAGTCTTCCAGCGGCGAGTCTTCCGCCCGGGCCGCTTCCAGCAAGTCCTCGGCCACGAGTGTGGCGGTCCGCACGATGAAAGCCCGACGGCGGTCCAGACGGTCCGGGGCGGACCCCGCCAAAAGTGCTTCGATCTGGGGCAGCACCGTCCAGCCGTCACACAGGGTCACGATGGTGAGAACCAGGTCGGCTGCGTCCGTGCGGCCGATACCGGGCAGGACTGTCAGCATCTGCTCCACTTTTGCGGCGCAGTGGTCCGCACGCGTGGCCCGGTCCACGGTGTTCCTCCCCCGCTCCAGGCCTTCCCAGAACAGGAGCCGGGCCAGGGCACCGTCTTTCGTGTGACGGTCAAAAAGCCTGCCGGCGTATTCTCCGACGTCCGCAGCGCCATGCCCCTCGATGGGGACCTCGGACATCACCCGGACCAGTTCCGCGGCCAGCACGGCGTCGAAGAGGTCGTCCTTCTTGCCGAAGTACTGGTAGATGCGTTCCTTGTTCACGCCGGCCGCCGCGGCAATGCGGTCCACCCGGGCACCGGCAAGGCCTTTGTCGCTGAACTCCTCGGTGGCGGCAGTCAGCAGCAGGGCTTTGGTGCGGTCAGTGTTCCAGGCCATGCCACGATTCTACCCGTTTCCAACTAAGTAGTTGCACTTTTGCAGAGCCCGCATTAGTCTCGTTTTATCAAAAGCAACTAAACAGTTGGAGTTAGCCATGAACAGCACGCTCGACCCCCTTACGACTGCTCCCGCGTCCGATGCCCCGGTTCAGGCTCCGGCTCCCGCCCCGGTCCCTGTTCAGGGGCCGCCTGCCCCGTCCATCCACGTCCGGGCCGTCATCACCTGGCTGGCCATCTTCCCGCTGGTCGCCGTCGGCATGATCGGCGTGGCGCCCCTTACAGAGGGCTGGCACCCGGTACTCCGCGCGTTGGTTCTGACGCTCGTGGTGGTCCCGGTGGCGGTCTACCTGGTGTTGCCGCGCCTCTTCGCCGGCTACGGTGCCCTGGTACGCCGCCGCAGTTTCCGCACGACGGCGCGCTAGGCTCCGGCTCCTAACTTCATGCGGCCGGGCGGCGCCTACCGCGGGTCGGCGACCTTCCCCATAAACAGCGGCAGGCCCGTCCCGACGTGCACGATCTGGTACTGGAACGGCCGGTCGAAGCTGATGGACCGCGCCGGCTGTGGCTGGACGCTCGTCGCCATGCCGTTGATCTGGGTCACGGCTGCGGCCACCGTCCCCTTCTCCGCCACGGTGATGTTGGCGTCCTGTGCGGCCTGGGTGATCATCAGTCCCGGCTGGATCGCGTCAAAGTCGCTGGTGGTGGTCAACGTCCTCGCCAGCCCCAGCTGCTCAAGAATGGCCCGCACATCAAAGTGGCTCTTGTGATCCCAGGTGGGCAACGCAAGGTCAATGTCCTCAGTGCCAGCGGCGTCGAGGGCACGCGCCACCTCCGCCAGCCGGTCCGCTGTGAGGGCGGCAGCACCGCCGTCGGAATCTCCAGCCGGGAGCACCAGCCGCATCACGAAGCCCTCACCGTAGGGCAGGTCCACGGCCTGCCAGCCCGGGCCCTCGGCGTAGGCCATCTCCTGCAGGCCGTGCATCATCGGCACATCAACCGTTCCGGCGCCTGCCGTGGTGAACGGCTCATCCGACGTGTCGTTGGCGTCGAACGGAACGTCCCAGGCGGCGGCGAAATAGACGGCGTTGAGCAGGCTGAAAGTGTTGTCTGGGTCGTAGGGCGCCGGCGCTTTCTCGATCCGGCCGCCGGTGTTTTTGTTGACCCACGCATCGATCGCCGGTTTGGTGACAGCCTCGTCACGGAAGTCCACTGGATACACGCCGGTGCCGTAATTCGCCGCCAGGGTGTCCAGGTAGCCCGGGCCGGCAGGGACGTTCTTATCCACAAACAGTCCGTTGGCAGTGTGGACCAGCGGTTTGGCAGGCGGGTTGTCCTCGTCCACTGAGCCGGGGTCGCCGTCGTACTCTTCCAGGGACGCGAGCAGTGCGTTCATGGCCTCGTCCCGGTCCGCGTCCGGAAGCCCCAGTACGGCATCCATTTCTGCGGCGGCCTCCCCCGAGGCGCCGGCCCGCAACATGGCCAGGGCAATCAGCAGGCTGCCCGGCGACGCGATGACGTTCCCGTCTCCGCTGGCGAGGAGGGCGTCGCCCAGCCTCAGGGCGGAGTCCCGGAACGTGGCCATCTCGTCCGGGAAGGCCGTGCGGTCCACCGAAACCCGTTCGACGCCGTCGGCCGTGAGCAACCCAGGCGGCGCCGGGGCGGCACACGCCGCCAGTCCCATCACCGCACCCAACGCCATCGCCCGCTGAAAACGAAACACTCTGTTGCCTCCCCCGGCACACCAGGGCGGGAATCCGCCTGCTCCCAGTGAAACAGCGACGGCGGCGGCACACGATGCCTGTACGGTCACGCTTTGCACTCATTTTGGTCTCGCCGGACCGGCGCGGTTGTATGGGTTGCCGGTCGCCACCGGGCCCCTCCCCCACCAGGACGCTCTCTCATTTAATGCAGGAAAACCCGGCACGCTCTATCACTTTCTTGAGGAGAGTGAGAGAGCATCCGGGTTTTTCCTGCAGGATCTGCGAGAGCGTCGTGGGCGGGTACGACGGCGGGTGCCCGGCACGGTCCCGGACGGAACCGCATTGCCGGGCACCCGCCGTCGTACTCCCTGGGTGCCTCTGCCGCTGGACGCTAGGCGTCCACGAGGTCCTTGTCCTTGTCGTCGTCCTTGGCCGGCCGGTTCCAGGCGTCGCCCTGCTCGCGGTCGAGGTGGGTGGCCTTCTTGTTCCGCAGCGCGAAGATGTAGACCACCAGCGAGATGGCGATGGCGACGGTGACGTAGGTGAAGAACAGGTCCACGCGCTCGGCCTTCTGGAACGCGGCGCCGATCAGCGGCACCGTGCCGCCAAAGAGCGAGTTGGCCACCGCGTAGCCAAGACCCACACCGAGGGCGCGGATGGAGGCGGGGAACAGCTCAGCCTTCACCAGGGCGTTGATGGAGGTGTAGCCGCCAACGACCAGGAGGCCGCCCATCATCAGCAGGAACGCGGTGAAGGGATCCTTGGTGTTGGAGAGCGTGGACAGCAGCGGCCAGGTGAACAGGACGCCGGTGATGCCGAACCACAGGAGCAACGGCTTGCGGCCGACCTTGTCCGAGATGATGCCGTAGACGGGCTGGAGCAGCATAAAGATGAACAGTGCCCAGAAGTTGATGACCGAGGTGTCGGTCTTGGCGATGCCGGAGGTATCGTTCATGAACTTCAGGATGAAGTTGGTGTACGTGTAGAACGCCACCGTGCCGCCCAGCGTAACGCCGATGCAGATCAGCAGGGGCTTCCAGTAGTGCGTGAACAGCAGCTTCATGGTGCCCGGCTGGGCTTCGCCGGGAGCCAGCGGCGCCTTGGCGGCACGGACCTGCTCGTCGGAGACGGTTTCCTCCATCGAACGCCGCAGCCACAGGACCACCAGCGCCGCGACGCCGCCGATGGCGAACGGGATACGCCAGCCCCACTCGGTCAGGTCGCTCTTGGGCATGAAGTTCTGCAGGATCACCAGCACCAGCAGGGCCATCATCTGGCCGCCGATCAGGGTGACGTACTGGAAGCTGGAGAAGAAGCCGCGGCGCTTGGACGTGGCGGCCTCGGACATGTACGTGGCGCTGGTGCCGTATTCGCCGCCCACGGAGAAGCCCTGGACCAGGCGGATAAGGATCAGCAGCACCAAAGCCCAGACGCCGACCTGCTGGGTGGTGGGCAGGATCGCGATGGCAAAGGAGCCTGCGGACATCAGCGTCACACTAAGGGTCAGCGCGGCCTTGCGGCCCTTGCGGTCCGCGTACCGGCCGAAGAACCAGGCGCCGATGGGGCGCATCAGGAACGACGTCGAGAAGACGGCCATCGCCTCAAGGCCGGCCTGCAGCTCGTCCTTGGAGTTGAAGAAGTGCGCCTGGAAGTAGGCGGCGAAGACTGTGTAGACGTAGAGGTCGTACCACTCCACGAGGTTGCCGGCCGAGCCCTTGAGGATGTTGCTCACGGCCCGGCGGGTCTGTGCTGACTCGCTCTGGACTTCGGTTTCCTGGGTGCTCATCGCTGAACCTTCCTGGCCGGGGTCGCCACGGGTCCCCGGCATACTTCCTTGCTGTCCACGGCTACGTTGCCCATGGTTCCTCCTCGACATTGACGGTCCCCGGAAAGCCGGGGACCCATCCAAGCTATTCGTGATCCACCGCACAACCAACGCGAAGGGGGAAGTCCTAACACTTCCTTAGGTTTTGCTCCGGCCGGCGCCCCGCACCCGAGGTCTTTCCCATGCAGGGCCCGGCGCAGGGACCGGTGCAGGGCGGAAAACCGGCGGACGGGGTAATCTCCAAAGGCGGGATGGGGAAAGAAACACCGCTCAAACGGAACAGGAAAAGGCCATGGATGTGCTCATCGTCGAGGACGACGACGCCATGGCGTCCGCCCTCGACGCGGCAGTCGTTTCCGCCGGACACACAGCCTTCCGGGTTGCCCGCGGGGCCGACGCGCTCCTGGAACACCGGCGCTTTGAGGTCATTCTGTTGGACCTGGGGCTCCCCGATATGGACGGCCTCGACGTCCTGCGGAAGCTTCGCCAGGTCACACCGGTCCCGATCCTGATCCTCACAGCGCGCGACGACGAACGCAGCGTGGTGCTTGGGCTACGGTCCGGCGCCGACGACTACCTCGTCAAGCCGGTGAAACTCGTTGAGCTGCTCGCCCGCATCGAAGCCGTCACCCGGCGGGCAGGCCGCGCCAAGGACAACAGGCCGCGGAACATCGTGCTGGGCGGACTCGAAGTGGACCTCGAACGGCGCGTGGCCGCCATCGGCCCCAAAGTCCTGCCTCTGACCGCCACCGAATTCGACCTGCTGGCCCTCCTGGCGAGCCATGCCGGTTCGGTGGTCACCCGGGAGCAGATCCTGGACGCGCTGTGGGGCGACGCGTTCCTTGCCTCCTCCCGCTCCCTTGACGTGCACCTGACGGGCCTCAGGGCGAAACTCCAGATGCCGGGCTTCATCATCAACGTCCGCGGCGTGGGCTACCGGATCGAGGCCGATCCTGCATGAGGCTGCGTGTCCTCGGCGTCTTGAGCGTCCTGTCCGTCCTCATCGTCGTCTTCGCCTCCACCGCGATCCTGACCTCGGCCAGCCGGGAGCTCACCCAGGAACTCCAGATCAACCGGGCCGCTTCGCTCAACCGCCTCGCGCAAGTGGCGTTCGACGCCGCGACGGACGGAGGCGATGCCACGCAACTGCAGACCGAGATGGACAGATATTCGGAACTGTACGGGGAGGGGGTCCTGGTCCGCCTCCAGACGGGCACGCTGCGCTCGGGCGGCCTGAGCGAGGACAGGCCCGATGTGAGGGACGCGGTAGCCAGGGCTAACCTCAACCTCAGCGACACAACGCTCGCTCCGCTGCAGCCGTTCGGAACGGGTTCTGAGGTGATCGAGCGGTCGTTCGGCAGCGCCAGCCAGGTCCTGGGCGAGGCTGTGCTGGAGGTAAATTCCGACGCGGCGCGGCAGAAACTGCGGGAGCGCTGGCTCCTGGTCGCAGTGGCGGCGGCCGTCCTTGCTGCGGTGCTCCTCGTCGGTGCCGCCCGCGTGACGGGATGGGTGCTCCGTCCCGTGCACCGGCTGAATTCGGCAGTAACGGAGCTCGAGGCAACGGGCAAGGCCGGCAACCTTCCGGAGGCCGGCCCGCCGGAGCTGCGCGAACTGAGCCGTTCCTTCACCAGGATGGCCCGGACGGTCAGCGAGAGCATCGACTCCCAGCGCCAGCTGATTGCCGACACGTCCCATCAGTTACGCAATCCTGTCGGGGCCCTGCGGTTGAGGATCGATTTGCTGCAGCTGGAACTCCAGACAGCCCGGGAACGGAAGGCGGCGGGTGGGGTTCTCGCGGAACTCGAACGTGTGGAAGAGATCCTTGACGGAGTGCTGCGGCTGGCGGCGGCCGAGCACCGGGCGTTCGAAGACTCGGCCGGGAGCCCGCCGGGGACCCCTACGCACGGACTCGCTGCCGTCATTGATCCCTACCCGGTCCTGCAGGAGGAAACCGAACGCGCCGGCCCTGCGGCGCGGCGTAGCGGGTCCTCGATCGTGCTGGCGGGCCCGCCGGACCCTGCGGTGCACATCGCCTGCAACGCCGCCGAGCTGGCCCAGATGGTGGGCGAGCTGATCAACAACGCCGTCAAATACGCGGCCGGCGCCGGCATCACAGTGGCGGTCCGCGTACGCAAGGAGGCGGTCGCCGTCGTGATTTCCGACGACGGTCCCGGACTTTCCGCCGAAGGACGGGCTGCTGCCACAGCCCGTTTCTGGCGCTCCCCGGAGCACCGGGAGATCCGCGGCAACGGCCTGGGCATGACCATTGTGGACAAACTTGCCGCAGCCAACGGGGGCCGACTGCTGCTTACGGAAGCCTCGCCGCACGGCTTGATCGCGCGCATCGAGTTTCCACATGCCGTGGTCCACCCGGGAGAGGAAGCCCCGGCATGACTGGGCTTACCGGCATGACCGGCCTGTCCGGAGGCCTTCCGCCGCGGCGGACCGCGCTCAAGGCAGGACTGGCCGCCGGACTGGCGGGGCTGTTCTTGCAGGCTGTCAGCGCCTGCACTCCCGGCGACCGTCCCGGCACGGTGACCGTGGCCGGGGGTGAGCCCGGCGGGTTCTATCTTGAGTTCGCCACCTTGCTGGCGTCGTCCCTCCAGCGTCATGGCGTGGCGGACCAGGCGACGGCACTGACAACCGGGGGCAGCCTGGACAACCTGGGACAGCTGCTGACCGGACAGGCGACCTTCGCCGTCGCGCTGGCCGATGCTGCGGCCCAAAAGATCGGGGCAGACAGCATCTCGGCCAACGGAATCAAGGCCCTCGGACGGGTCTACGAGAACTATGTCCACTGCGTTGTGCGGAAGGACAGCGGCATCAGGGATCTCGCCGGGCTGGCCGGCCGGACAGTCGCTGTGGGCGAGGCCGGTTCGGGAACGTCGCTGACCACCCCGCGCCTGATTGAGGCGGCCGGGCTCAGCTCGGCGGCTGTTGGCGCGGCACCTGCCCCGGCCACGGAGAAGACAGTCACCGTGCTGAACCTCGGGCTCAACGATGGCCTCGCCGCGCTGCAGGACGGGTCAGTGGATGCCCTGTTCTGGTCCGGAGGTGTCCCCACAGCGGCAATTGCCGACAGCAACAAGGCAGCCGCGCTGGTATTCCTCGACCTTTCGTCGTTGATTCCGTCGATCCGGAGCCGGTACGGCCCCTACTACGACCGCGTGCTCATCCCCGCCGGCAGCTACGAGGGCGTTCCGGCAGTCTGGACCGTGGGCGTGGCGAATCTCCTCCTGTGCCGGAACGACCTGGACGGGCGGACAGTGAAGAGGACCGTCGAATTGCTGGTGGGGCACGCCGACGAACTGATTCCACGTTCCAGTCTGGGGGTGCAGTTCCTGAGCCCGGAATCGCTGATCAACACGGCCGGGCTGCCGCTGCACCCGGCCGCCGCAGCCGCCTACCGCGAACTCCATGGGTGACGGAAACGCTCGCTCACTTAACGCAAGAAATGCGCGAACGCTTTCTCACTTTCCTTGGGAGAGTGATAGAGCGTCGGTCAAAAACCTGCGTTAGGTAACGAGCGTCCGGGGTCAACTCCCCGAATGCGCCTGCAGGAAGCTGTAGACCTCGGTTTCGTCGACGCCGGGAAACGCCCCGGGCGGCATGGCGGCCAGCAGGTGCGAATGGGCCCGCGCAGACGGCCACGCGTTGCCGGCCCACTCCGAAGCCAGCTCCGCCGGCGGCCGCTTGCAGCAGTTTTCGTCCGGGCACGTGGACTTTGACCGCTCCGTGGTGTCCCGCCCGCGGAACCACTTCACGTGCGCGTACGGGACGCCGACCGAGAGCGAAAACTCACCGTTGGCTGAGCGTTCGGTCCGCGCAGTGCACCAGTAGGTCCCGGCCGGGGTGTCGGTGTACTGGTTGTACGCACGGAACTTGTCGGCGACGTCGAACACCACCCGGGAGGTCCACTGTTTGCACGACGGTTGGCCCTCGATGGCGCCGGTATGGTCCTGCGGGAACGTCACGCCGTCGTTCTCGTAGGCCTTGTAGATGATCCCGCTCTGGTGGGTCTTCTGGAAGTGGGTCCGGATGTCCAGGTGCTCGGTGGCGAGGTTCGTGAAGCGGTGCGCGGCGGTTTCGTAGGAGACCGCGAACGCGTCCCGGATGTCCTCCACCGCGATTTCCTTGGCCTGCTTGGCGTGCTGCAGGAACTCCACGGTGGCCTTCTCCGGCAGCATCAGGGCAGCCGCGAAATAGTTCGTGGCCACGCGCTGCATCAGGAAATCGCCGTAATTCTTGGGCGTCTGGTGGCCCAGGACGTAGTGCCCCAACGCCTGCAGGAGCACGGAACGGGGGTCGTGGTCCGTCCGCTGGTTCTGCGTGAGATAAATTCTGTGGTTCTTAAGATCGGTCACCGACCGCGTTGAATGCGGCAGGTCGCCCACGTGGTGGAGGCTGAATCCGAGGTGGGCAGCGATGTCGGCGATGACGTGCTGGGACAGCGGGCCGGTGGTGTGCCCCACGCTCGTCAGTACCTTCTGGGCCTCCGCCTCATACTCGGGGAAGTAGTTGTTCCGCTCCCGCATCATGGCACGCAGTTCACCGTTGGCGCGGCGGGCCTCCTCCGGCGTCGCGATCTGCTCGTTCAGCTTGCGCTCCAGCTCATGCTGCAGTCCCACCATGGACTCAAGCACATCCATGGGGAGCCGCGAGCTGATGCGGATTTTCGGCAGGTTCAGGGATTCGTAGATGGGGCTCCGCTGGTACCGTTCCAGCTCGATTTCCAGCGCAGCCCTCCGGTTGGGCGGCTCCGCGCCCAGCAGCTGGTCAATGCCCACGTTGAGCGACGCGGCGAGCTGCTGCAGCAGCCCCAGTTTGGGCTCGCGCTTGCCGTTCTCGATCAGGCTCAGCTGGCTGGGCGCGGTCCCGACGGCGGCACTCAGGTCATCGAGCGTCATGCCGGCCGCCTTGCGCAGGTGGCGGACCCGGCGGCCCAGGCTGATGACGTCCAGTTCCGGGGCGGCGGCGGACGACGGCGGTGCGGCGGCTTTGCGGTTCCAGCTTGAAGGGGGCATTTCTTGAGGATACGCGAAGAAGTGCGTTTCTTTCCATGGTTTTGCTCTAGAGAAGTATTTGGAAGTGCTGAAAAGTAGTGATCACGGAAAGAAACACCGCACCGGGGTAGCCGGCCGGGACTGCAAGGAAGCAGCCCCGGCCGGCGGATTACCACCCCGGAGCTCAATCAAGGAGACAACGATGACTGCAGCATTTGAGCCCACCCAGCAGACGCCCGAAGAGCAGGCCGCCGCCCTGGAGCTCGAGTGGGCCGCCAATCCCCGCTGGGAAGGTGTGACCCGTGACTACAAGGCCTCGGATGTCGTCCGGCTCCGCGGCCGTGTCTCCGAAGAGCACACCCTGGCCCGCCGCGGCTCGGAGAAGCTGTGGAAGCAGCTGACGGAGGAGCACAAGACCGGCGGATACACCAACGCATTGGGCGCGCTGACCGGCAACCAGGCCGTGCAGCAGGTCAAGGCCGGCCTTCGCGCCATCTACCTTTCGGGCTGGCAGGTTGCAGCCGATGCCAACAATTCCGGCCACACGTACCCGGACCAGTCGCTGTACCCGGCCAACTCGGTCCCCACCGTGGTGCGCCGCATCAACAACGCGCTGCTCCGGGCCGACCAGATCGAGTTCTCCGAAGGCATCCAGACTGTTGAGGACTGGATGGTCCCGATCGTCGCCGACGCCGAGGCCGGCTTCGGCGGCCCGCTGAACGCCTACGAACTCATGAAATCCATGATCCAGGCCGGCGCCTCGGGCGTGCACTGGGAAGACCAGCTCGCCTCGGAGAAGAAGTGCGGCCACCTCGGCGGCAAGGTCCTGATCCCCACCCAGCAGCACGTTCGAACCTTGAACGCTGCCCGCCTGGCCGCCGACGTCGCCGGCACCCCCTCGGTGGTCATCGCCCGTACCGACGCCGAGGCAGCCACCCTGATCACCTCCGACGTCGATCCCCGCGACCAGGAATTCGTCACCGGCGAACGCACCCCGGAAGGCTTCTACAAGGTCCGCAACGGCATCGAACCCTGCATCGCCCGCGCCAAGGCCTACGCCCCGTACTCCGACCTCATCTGGATGGAAACGGGCACTCCGGACCTCGAACTGGCCCGCAAGTTCGCCGAGGCGGTCAAGGCCGACTTCCCGGACCAGATGCTCTCCTACAACTGCTCGCCGTCGTTCAACTGGCGCAAGCACCTGGACGACGCCACGATCGCGAAGTTCCAGCGTGAACTGGGCGCCATGGGCTTCACGTTCCAGTTCATCACCCTGGCCGGCTTCCACGCCCTGAACTACTCGATGTTCGACCTCGCCCACGGCTACGCCCGTGAAGGCATGAGTGCCTACGTCGAGCTCCAGGAAAAGGAATTCGCCTCCGAGTCCCGCGGCTACACCGCGACCAAGCACCAGCGCGAAGTCGGCACCGGCTACTTCGACGACATCGCAACTGCGCTCAACCCGAACGCATCCACGCTGGCCCTGGTGGGATCCACCGAAGAAGGCCAGTTCCACTAGCAACTTCCGACGGCGGCGCTTGCGTCCGGCCTTCGGACCGGCATCGCTCTGCCTGCTATTCCCCATGCCCGCCCCATGACCTCGTAGAACTCGGTCGGGGGCGGGCACAGGGCCCCTTTTACGCAGGCTGCCGCGTTACCGGCTCCTTTCGGCCTCGTGCGTATCTCACCTAATGCCCGGCAGCCGCCGTCGAACTTCCCTTTCGTCTTTAAGGAGACTGAGATGAACAGCTTCACTGACAACTTCACTATCAATGGCATTACGTTGACCGCGCAGCCTATTTGCCGGCAGAACGAGGTTCTGACTCCGGATGCTTTGGAGTTCGTGGCCAAACTGCACCGGGCCACCGCCGAGCGGCGGCAGGAGCTGCTGCAGGCACGCCGGACCCGGCGGGCTGACATTGCCGGCGGCCAGGATCCGCGGTTCCTGCGGGAGACCGAGGACATCCGCAATGACCCGTCGTGGCGGGTCGCTCCCCCGGCGCCGGGCCTGGAGGACCGGCGGGTGGAGATCACCGGGCCGGTGGACAAGAAAATGACCATCAACGCCCTGAACTCCGGCGCGAAGGTCTGGCTCGCGGACATGGAGGACTCCTCCACCCCGACATGGCGGAACGTGATCAAAGGCCAGCTGAACCTGACCGATGCGCTGGAGCGCCGGATCGACTTCACCACCGAAGAGGGCAAGGAATACCGGCTCCGCCCAGCCGCGGAACTGCCCACCATCGTGGTCCGCCCCCGCGGCTGGCACCTGCCCGAGAAGCACATGCTCATCGACGGGACCCCCGTGGCCGGCGGCATCGTGGACTTCGGCCTGTTCTTCTTCCACAACGCCCGCCGCCTCCTGGCCCAGGGCAAAGGCCCGTACTTCTACCTGCCCAAGATCGAAAACCACCGCGAAGCCCGGCTCTGGAACGACATCTTCATCCTCGCCCAGGACCTGCTCGGCATCCCGCAGGGCACCATCCGAGCCACCGTGCTGATCGAAACCATCACCGCGGCCTTCGAAATGGAGGAGATCCTCTACGAGCTGCGCGATCACGCTTCGGGCCTGAACGCCGGCCGCTGGGACTACATCTTCTCCCTGATCAAGAACTTCCGCACCCGCGGGCCCCGGTTCGTCCTGCCGGACCGCGCCCAGGTGACCATGACGCAGCCGTTCATGCGCGCCTACACCGAACAGCTGGTCCGTGCCTGCCACAAGCGCGGCGCCATGGCCATCGGCGGGATGGCCGCAGCCGTGCCCAACCGCAAGGACGAGGCTGCCAACACCAACGCCTTCGAGAAAGTCCGTGCGGACAAGACCCGTGAAGCCAACGACGGCTTCGACGGCTCCTGGGTGGCCCACCCGGACCTCGTGCCGGTATGCCGCGAGGTGTTCGACACCATCCTCGGCGACCGCCCCAACCAGCTCGAGAAGCTCCGCGAGGACGTCACGCCGGATGACCGGGCACTGATCAACGTGGCCGCCACGGAAGGGACCATCACCGAACAGGGCATCCGGAACAACATCGAAGTCGGGATCCGCTACATCGAGTCCTGGCTCCGCGGCAACGGCGCCGTCGCCATCCACAACCTCATGGAAGACGCCGCCACCGCCGAAATCTCCCGCTCCCAGATCTGGCAGTGGATGTACGCCCGGGCCATCACCGACCACGGCGAAATCATCACCCACCACTGGATCGAGGAACTCCTCGACGAAGAATTCGCACGCCTGGAACGCTTTGACGGCGACCGCTTCGACGACGCCCGCGACATCTTCGAAGAAGTCACCCTGGCCCAGGACTTCCCGTCCTTCCTGACCCTCCCCGCCTACGCCAGGTACCTGACGGAGGCCCGCGAAAAGGCCACCGAGGAGGAACTCGCGGCGGCGTAACCGATTTCCGTCCGCCGGGCAGGCACACCCTTCGCAACAGGAACCCCGAAATCCGGGGGCCGGCCCGGCGACGGAACACCCTCCATACGACGCGAACGTACAGTTGAGGCCCCAAAATCGAAGGATTTCAGGGCCTCAACTGTACGTTCGCGCCGGAGATTGGCGGCGGGTGGGGGCAGACAGGAGAAAACGGACGACGACGGCGGGACGTCGCCTCAGCGGCCCTTCGGTACCAGCCGCACGGCGAGGGTTGTGCTCAGGAAGAACGTCAGGACTGATGCCAGGACCACCAGCAGCGCCGGGGTCCAGGAATCCGACGTGTCGTGCACAAATCCCACCAGCGGCGGGGCCACCGCCGCGAAGCAGTAACCCACGCCCTGGACGATGGCGGACATCCGTCCCGCGGACGCCTGGTCCCGGGCCAGCTTGATAATGGCGATGAAGATCAGCGTGATCCCTCCGCCCTGGGCGATGCCGCCGCACACGGACCACAGCCACCACAGGCCCGGCGCCAGCAGCAGCCCGGCCGGCACGGCCGTCCACAGCACGCCCAGGGTGACCGCCACCGCCGTCGTACTGGAGTATTTGGCAGCGAACGGGACGCCCAGGCCGCCCACAATGGCGAGGATCTGGAAGATGGACGAACCGGCGCCGGCCGCCGAGGCGGACATGCCCAGTTCGTCGTTAAGGTAACTCGGAAGCCAGGCGGTCACGGCGTAGTAGGAGAAGGCCTGGCCTGCGAATCCGGCCGTGAGCCCCGCGGTGATCCAGCCGGAGCCCTTGACTGCGGGCCGCTCCTGGCCGCCCGCCACTTCCACGTTTGTCGGCACAAAGGCGCTGCGGACCCCGACGGCGGCGGTCCAGAAGGCGATCGCCGCCACGGCCAGGATTCCCACGGCCGCGAGCGCCGTCCGCCAGCCGGCCAGCTCGGCCAGCGGCGCGGTGACCACGGAGGTCAGGAAGGAACCGATATTCAGCGCAGCGGTGTACACGCCCATGGCGGTCCCCTGGCGCAGCGGTGAAAAGTCGCGCCGGATGATCAGCGGAACGGCGATGTTTCCCACCGTGATCGCGAGACCGATCAGGACCGTGCCCGCCACCACCAGGGCAGGCCCACCGGCCGAGCGGACAACCACCCCGGCGAAAACACCAAGAATGGTGAGCGTGACGGCGAACTCCGCCCCGAGCCGGCGCGCAGCCATGGATGCCAGCGGCGCAGACAGCGAGAAGCAGAGCACCGGGATGCTGGTCAGGAGCCCCAGCACCACCGGGGAGAATCCCAGGTCAGCCTGCATGATGTCGACAACGGGGGCCACCGCCACAAACGGACCACGCAGGTTGAGCGCGAGCAGGCCGATGCAGGCAAGCAGGATCCACGCGCCCGGAACCTTGGCCAAAAGCCGGCCGCTCATGGGGCGCCCGTTGGCATTAAAAGTGATTTCATCACTTCCATTGCTATCACGCCGCGCGCCCCGGTCGACCGCTGCCGGAAGCGCCAAAGCTACGATAGGCCCTAGCCCCCGAGGGGAACGCGCCAAGAATGGGACGAAGGTAACAGACATGCAGCACCGGCTTGCCATCCTGGACGACTACCAGGGTGTGGCCCACGGCTTCGCCGACTGGGCCGCGCTCGCGGACGACGGCGTCTCCGTCACGGCCTTCCGTGAACCGTTCACCGGCGAAGACGCCCTGGTGGCTGCCCTCGCCGGCGTCGGGATCGTCATCGCCATGCGGGAGCGGACTCCGTTTCCGCGTTCGGTGCTGGAAAGGCTGCCCGCCCTGAAACTGCTGGTCACCACCGGCATGGCGAACGCGTCCATCGACGTCGGTGCTGCCGCCGAACTGGGCATCACCGTCTGCGGCACGGCCGGGTCCCCTGCCGCGGCACCGGAATTGACCTGGGCACTGCTCCTTGCCGCCGCCCGCCACATCCCCGCCGAGGAAAACTCGCTGCGGGCAGGCACGTGGCAGACCACGGTGGGATTTGAACTCGCCGGCAAGACCCTGGGCATTGTGGGGCTCGGCAAGATCGGCCGCAGGATTGCCACCTACGGCCAGGCCTTTGGGATGGAGGTGCTCGCCTGGAGCCAGAACCTCACCGCTGAGGCCGCCGCCGAGGCCGGTGTCCGGAAGGTCAGCAAGGAGGAGCTTTTCAGGAATTCCGACGTCGCCACCCTCCATCTGCGGCTGTCTCCCCGTTCCGAGGGAATAGTGGGCGAACCCGAGCTGCGGCTCCTTGGCCCCGAAGGCATCCTGGTGAACACCGCCCGTGGGCCGCTGGTTGACCAGGACGCGCTGGTCCGAGCACTGGCCGAGGGGTGGATCCGCGGGGCTGCCCTGGACGTCTTCGACCATGAGCCGCTCCCCGCTGGCCACCCTCTGCTGACCGCGCCAAACACCGTGCTGTCCCCGCACCTGGGCTACGTGACGGCCGAAAGCTACCGGCAGTTCTACGGCGGAGCGGTCGAGGACGTCAGGGCATGGCTGGCCGGAGCGCCCGTCCGGGTGATCACCCCTTAAGTGCCTGCCACCCCCTAAGGAACTAGCCGGCGGCCTGGAGAGTGGCCTCAATGGCTGCCGGGGACAGCACATACTGGGTGACCAGCTGGCTGGCGCCGAGGATGGCGGCCTGGTCACCGGCCACCGACAGCGCTATCCGCAGGTGTGAGGTGGCCAGCGGAAGGGACCGCCGGTACACGACCTCACGGACACCTGCCATCAGGTGTTCGCCTGCCTGGCCCAGGCTTCCGCCGATGACGATGACTGACGGGTTGAGCAGGTTCACCACGGTGGCCAGCACATCGCCCACGTCCCGTCCGGCCTGGCGGAGGGCCTGGACAGCCTGCACGTTTCCGCCGGCCACCAGCCGCAGCACGTCGCTGCCCTTCGTGGCCGGCACTCCCTGGCGCGTTAGTTCCGCGGCGATAGCCGGCCCGGAGGCGAGCGCTTCGAGGCAGCCGTAGTTCCCGCAGCGGCACAGCACGTCATCGCCGCGTGGAACCCGGACGTGGCCGAGGTCGCCCGCCGTCCCGTTGGCGCCGCGCTGCAGCTCCCCGTTGCTGATGATCCCTGAGCCGATGCCGGTGGCAACCTTGATGAACAGAAAATTCTGGTGGTCCGGCCAGTGTGCCGTCCGCTCCCCCAGCGCCATGATGTTGACGTCGTTGTCCACCAGCACCGGCACCGGCAGGGCGCGCTGTACGTAACGGACGACGTCAAACCCGTCCCAGCCCGGCATGATGGGGGGCTTCACGGGCCTGCCGGTGGCATGTTCCACCGGACCGGGCAGGCCGATTCCCACGCCGGCAAGATCCTGGGGCCCCCGGCCGGCCTGATCGAGCAGCGCGAGGCCCTCCTCCACCACACTGTCCAGCACCGGCTCCGGGCCGTCGGCCACATCCTGGGCAAGCCGCTGCTCCGCCAGGACCCGTCCGCTGAGATCAGTCACGGCAACAATCACGTGGGTGGCCCCGACGTCCACAGCAAGGACGGCGCGTGCGGCCGGGTTGAAGGCAAAGCGCGAGGGCGGCCTGCCGCCACTTGAGTTAGCCTCCCCCGCTGCGCCCACCAGGCCGGACGCGATCAGGGCGTCGATCCGGGCGGCGACGGTGGAACGCGCCAGCCCGGTTGTCAGGGCCAGTTCCGCGCGGGTCCGCGCCTGGCCGTCCCGCAGCAGCTGGAACAGGTCCCCGGCGCGCGCCAGGCCGCCACCGCTGTCAGGGTTGGCGGGCGACTTATCGGGGGTGAGGCTCATGGATTATGAATAACACACCACGCTTCTGCCTGTCACCCTGAACAAAGATCGGCGACCAACATCCAACTTTTGCTTGACGCTCGTCAAAAGTAGTTCTAGCTTTAGTGGAAACCCTCTTCAGCTCAGGAGAACCCATGACGTACTCGATCCAGCTCTACACCCTGCGCAACGCCATCCAGGAAGATCTGCCCGGCACCATCCGCAAGGTCGCGGACATCGGCTTCACCCAGGTGGAGCCCTACAACTTCGTGGCCACGGCCAAAGAGCTCGGCGCCGCGCTGAAGGAAAACGGCCTGACCGCGCCGTCCGGACACGCCCCGCTGCTCAGCCAGGACCAGGACGAAATCTTCGCCGCGGCCAGGGAACTTGGCATCACCACGGTGATCGACCCGTTCATCGCGGCTGATCGCTGGCAGTCCGCTGAGGACATCCAGGCCACCGCCGCCGCGCTCAACGCTGCCGCCAAGAAGGGCGCCGAATACGGCATCCGCGTGGGCTACCACAACCACGCCTGGGAGCTGGAGTCCACCATCGAGGGCCGCACCGCCCTGGAGTACTTCGCGGACCTCCTCGACCCCGAACTCGTCCTTGAGGTGGACACCTACTGGGTGGCCGTTGGCGGCCAGGACCCCGTGGACATCCTCGCCAAGCTTGGGGACCGGGTGAAGCTCATCCACATCAAGGACGGCCCGCTGAACACGGACACCAAGGCCCAGTTGCCGGCAGGCAAGGGCAAGGTGGCGGTCCTGGACGTTGTCGCCGCAGCGAAATCCCTCGAGGTCGGAGTAGTCGAGTTCGACGACTACGCCGGGGATATTTTCGAAGGCATCGCAGAAAGCCTCGCCTACCTGAACGCAGCCGACGCCGCAGCAGCAACCGAAGGCGCCAAGGCATGAGCCCGGCAACCACCGGCACCGGCCCGGTCGGCGTCGCCGTCATCGGCGCAGGCAACATCTCGAAGGCGTACCTGGACAACCTCACCACCTTCCCGGACCTCAAGGTCCACGTCATCGCCGACCTCTTCGAGGAAGCCGCCGAAGCCCGCGCCAAGGAATACGGCATCGCGGAGTGGGGCGGCGTTGACGCGGCACTGAACCATCCCGACGTCGAAATCATCGTCAACCTGACCATCCCGGCCGCCCACGTGGAGGTGGCCACGGCCGCGGTCAACGCCGGCAAGCACGTTTGGACCGAGAAGCCCTTCTCCCTGGACCGCGAATCCGGGCTCGGCCTGCTCAAGACCGCCGACGCCGCCGGGATCCGGCTCGGCACCGCACCGGACACCTTCCTGGGCGCCGGCCTGCAGACCGCCCGCCGGATCATCGAACGCGGCGACATCGGCACGCCGCTGACCGCCATGACCACATTCCAGACCGCCGGTCCGGAATCCTGGCACCCCAACCCCGCGTTCCTCTTCCAGCACGGGGCCGGCCCGCTCTTCGACATGGGCCCGTACTACCTCACCGCACTGGTCCAGACCTTCGGCTCCATCCGCAGGGTCGCCGCCGTCGGCTCCAAGGCCAAGGAGGTCCGCGTCATCGGCTCCGGTCCCAAGGCCGGCGAGGAGTTCACCGTCGAGGTGCCCACCCATGTGTCCGCGATGGCCCAGTTCGAGAACGGAGCCTCGTCCCACAGCGTGTTCTCCTTCGAGTCCCCCCGCTCCCGGATGGGCTTCGTGGAGATCACCGGAACCGAGGCCACCCTCTCGCTGCCGGACCCCAACAATTTCGACGGCGACTTGAAGCTCTGGCGGGCAGGCGACGAGGACTGGACCACCATTCCCGCCACCGGACCGGCCAACGGCCGCGGCATGGGCGTCCTGGACATGGCCCGTTCCATCCGCGCCAACGTTCCGCACCGCGCCACCGGCAACCTGGCCTACCACGTCCTGGACAGCATGGTCTCGATCTCCGAGTCCGTGGACTCCGGCACGTTCGTGGACGTCGCAAGCTCCGCCCCCGCGTCCCCGGCCCTCCCCGAGGACTGGGCACCCGAAACCGCCACGCTCTAGGAACACAACCATGACCCCAACAAACAGCCGGCGCCCCCTGGGCGTGGCCATGATCGGCTATGCCTTTATGGGCAAGGCCCACTCCAACGCGTGGCGGAACGTGGCGTCCTACTTCGACGTGCCGCTCTTTGAGCAGAAGGTCCTCGTGGGCCGCAACGCCGCCGGCGTGAAGGAAGCCGCGGCGAAGTACGGCTGGGCCGAGACCGCCACGGACTGGCGCACCGTCCTGGAGCGCGACGACATCCACATCGTGGATATTTGCGCGCCGGGCTGGATGCACGCCGAGATCGCGACCGCCGCCCTCGAAGCCGGCAAGCACGTGCTGCTGGAGAAGCCGCTGGCCAACACCCTGGCTGAGGCCGAAGCCATGACGGCCGCTGCCGTGACGGCCCGGGCGAAGGGCGTGCAGTCGATGGTGGGATTCAACTACCGCCGCGTCCCGGCCCTCGCCCTGGCCAGGGACCTCATCGCCGAAGGCCGGGTGGGAACCGTCCGGCAGGTCCGCGCCGCGTACCTGCAGGACTGGCTGGCCGACGAAACCGCTCCGATGACCTGGCGCCTGACCAAGGAAACCGCCGGATCCGGCGCCCTCGGGGACATCGCCTCGCACGCGATCGACCAGGTCCTGTTCCTGCTCGGGGACAAGGTCACCGAAGTCTCCGGCCGGACCCACACCTTCACCACCCGCCGCCCCGGCGCCTCGGGGCTGGAGGACGTCACGGTCGACGACGCCGCTTGGGCCACGCTGTCCCTCGCCTCCGGCGCAATCGCCTCGGTGGAGGCCTCCCGGGTGGCCACCGGCCGGAAAAACTCCCTGCAGCTGGAAATCTACGGCGACAAAGGCTCCATCCTCTTTGACCTGGAAAACCTGAACGAACTCCGCTTCCTGGACGCCACCGCCCCCGCCCGCGAACAGGGCTACCGCCGGATCCTGGTCAGCGAACCCGAACACCCCTACCTGGACGCCTGGTGGCCGCAGGGCCACATCATCGGCTGGGAACACACCTTCACGCACGAAATCCGCGACTTCCTGCTCGCGGTCGACGGCGGAACCGAGCCTTCGCCGTCGTTCGAAGACGGACTGGAGGTCCAGCGGATCCTGAACGCCATCGAGGAATCCGGCGCCACGAAAAGCTCGACCATCCACCTCGAAGACAGCACCGCTGCCACCGCCGGCACCGCGTCCGCCACCCCCGTTACTGTCCCTGAAGGAGCCTGACATGCCCCGCCCTTATACCCTGTTCACCGGCCAGTGGGCCGACCTCCCGTTCGAGGAAGTCGCCAAGCTCGCCTCCGGCTGGGGCTACGACGGCCTGGAAATCGCCGTGTCCGGGGACCACCTGGACGCCTGGCGCTGGGACGAACCCGGCTACGTCGAATCCAAACTCGCCATCCTGGACAAATACCACCTCAAGGTCTGGGCCATCTCCAACCACCTCAAGGGCCAGGCCGTCTGCGATGACCCCATCGACTTCCGCCACGAAGCGATCGTCGGGTCCAAGGTCTGGGGCGACGGCGACCCCGAAGGCGTCCGCACCCGCGCCGCCGAGGAAATGCAACACACCGCCCGGCTCGCCAAAGCCCTCGGCGTGGACACCGTCGTCGGCTTCACCGGCTCCTCAATCTGGCAGTACGTGGCCATGTTCCCGCCCGTCCCGGAAAAAGTCATCGACGCCGGCTACCAGGACTTCGCCGACCGCTGGAACCCCATCCTGGACGTCTTCGACGAATGCGGCGTCCGCTTCGCCCACGAAGTCCACCCCTCCGAAATCGCCTACGACTACTGGACCACCGTCCGCACCCTCGAAGCCATCGGCCACCGGGAAGCGTTCGGCCTGAACTGGGACCCCTCACACTTCATGTGGCAGGGCATCGACCCCGTCTCGTTCATCTGGGACTTCAAGGACCGGATCTACCACGTCGACTGCAAGGACACCAAGCTCCGCCCCACCGGCCGGAACACCGTCCTCGGCTCCCACCTGCCCTGGGGCGACCCCCGCCGCGGCTGGGACTTCGTCTCCGCCGGCCGCGGCGACGTCCCCTGGGAATCCTCCTTCCGCGCCCTCACCGCGATCGGCTACAACGGACCCATCAGCATCGAATGGGAAGACGCCGGCATGGACCGCCTGCACGGCGCCCCCGAAGCCCTCGCCGCCCTCAAAAAGTTCGACTACCCCGCCTCGAACACCTCCTTCGACGCGGCCTTCAAGCAGTAGCCAAATAGAATCCCTGCATGACCTCCACCATTCGGAAAGCAACAGCGGACGACGCCGGCCGCCTCGCCGCGCTGGCGGCCGTCACCTTCCCGCTGGCGTGCCCGCCGTCGTCGTCCCCTGAGGACATCGCCACGCACCTGGCCAATACGCTCAGCGAAAAGCATTTCCAGGGCTATCTGGCTGACCCGGACGTCACCGTCCTGGTGATCGACGTCGGCGGCGACCTTCGCGGCTACAGCCTGCTGGTGAACCGGCCGGCCCAGGACCCTGACGTGGCCTCGGCTTTGACGCTGCTGCCCTCGGTGGAACTGAGCAAGTGCTACGTCCACCCGGAGCATCACGGGCTGGGCGCCGCGGCTGAGTTGATGCACGCGAGCCTCGAGTCTGCCGCAGCGGCCGGTGGGGCCGGGATCTGGCTGGGTGTGAACAGCCAGAACGCCCGGGCCATCCGTTTCTACGAGAAATCAGGGTTCAGGAAGGTCGGCTCAAAGTCCTTCCGGCTGGGAACCACGGTGGAACATGACTTCGTCCTGGAGGGCCCCGTCTGATCCACCCGGCCCGAGCCCACCCAGCGCGAACGTACACTTGAGGCCCTTAAAACAAGGGCCCCAAGTGTACGTTCGCGCTTTAAGGGTGACCAAGCCAACACCCCGCCGGGGAATGGCCCCGGGACCGGCAGGGTTGTGGCAAGCATGAAGATTGAGATCTGGTCAGACGTTGCGTGCCCGTGGTGCTATATCGGCAAGCGCCGGTTCGAGGCCGCGCTGGCAGACTTCCCGCACCGCGATTCCGTCGAGGTGCAGTGGCGCAGCTACCAGCTGGATCCCAGCCTTCCCGAACACTACGACGGCACCGAACTGGACTACCTGAGCACGCGCAAGGGAATGGCGCCGCAGCAGGTCACCCAGATGTTCGAGCACGTTGCCGCGCAGGCCAAGGGCGAAGGCCTGGACTACCGCTTCGACAAGGTAGTGGTGGCCAACAGCTTCACCGCCCACCGCCTGATCCACCTTGCCGCCGCGCACGGACAGCAGGATGCCGCCAAGGAGCGGCTGCTCAGCGACCACTTCGAGCACGGCAAGGACATCGGCAGCCAGGAATACCTCACCGCCCTCGGCAAGGACCTCGGCCTCGACGCTGCCGAGGTGGCCGAACTGTTTTCCACCGACAAGTACGCCGATGACGTCCGCTTCGACTTCGAGGAAGCCCGCGCCCTCGGCATCAGCGGCGTCCCGTTCTTTGTGATTGACCGGAAGTTTGGGCTCTCGGGCGCGCAGCCGTCCGAAACCTTCACCGCCGCCCTGGACCAGGCCTGGCAGGAGACGCACCCACTGGTCCTTGTCAACGCCGCCGACGGTGAAACCTGCGGCCCGGACGGCTGCGCCGTCTGATTTCCGTGGCAGGTCAGCCCGGCGCGCACGCGTTTTACTGACACATCGCGGTAAAGTGTCTGCATGCCCAGGATTTCGGCGGCCAGCAATGCCGCGCAACGCGCAGATACCCAGCGCCGTGTCCTCACGGCTTTCGGCGAGCTGCTGTTTACCCATGGCCTGCCCGGCCTGACCATGACCGACGTTGCCCGGCATGCCGGCGTCGGGCGCACGGCGGTGTACAACTATTACGCCGACATCGAAGAGCTCCTCATCTCCTACGCCCTGGACGAGACCGAGCGGTTCCTCTCGGAACTGCGCGAGTCACTGGGCAGGCTGGACAACCCGGTGGAGCGGCTTGCGCTGTACGTGCGCGCCCAGGTGGAGGACCTCTCCCGCCGCCACCTCCCCCCGGGGCCGGCGATGGCTGCGGTGCTGTCGCCGTCGTCCTTTGCCAAACTGGCGGACCACGTGGGTGACCTCAGCATCCTGCTGCAGGGAATCCTCCGCGACGGCATGGACCAGGGCTACCTCCCCGCCGCGGACATCGGGCAGCAGGCGCAACTGATCCACGGGACCCTGTCTTCCAGTGCGGCCCGCGGAAGCGATGAGCCGGCGGAACTCGAAGCGCGGATTTCCCGCACGGTGCGCTTTATCCAGCTCGGTGCCGGGGCACAGTTCGACGGCGACGGCCAGCCAGTGCGCGTCAGCCCGCTCCCCGCCGTGGCCGGCTGATTTGCCCTATCACTCCCGGTCGCTAACAGGCCGGTTTAGCGACCGTGCCTGATAGGGCAACGACGGCAGCGCACCTCAGGGCGTGGCGCCCGCAGTCGGGATGACCGGCCATTTGTCGTCGTCGGCGATCCGGCGGCTTTCGCGCGGGCAGCTGAGCTGGCCGGGCGTCTGGTCAACGAGTTCCGGCGCGGCGAGGGCTTCGTAGTCCCCGGCCAGGATCACGTCCACGCTGGCATCCGTCCGGCCGTCCTGGAAGTAGTCCGAGCCCGGCAGGTTGCGCTGGACACTGAACGCCGCAGACTGTCCGGCGGCCCCGGACACCACGGCGGCGACACCCCGGTACGCCGCGTCGGTGTTGGCCACGGCGCCCACCACAAACTTCCGTGCGAGGAACTCGTCCGCAACCGACCTGGCCAGGCCGGGCCGGCTGGTGGAGTTATAGACGTTGAGGTTGATCTGGTCGTTGGGGGTGTAGTCGAAGGTGGCCGCGGGACAGACGGCCGCCGGTTTGTCACTGGCTTCCGTCGTCGGAATCCTGAGCTGGCCGCTCATGATCGCCAGGGCGGTGATGATCGCGGCCACGATCAGTCCCAGCAGCACGACAAGCACCACTCCATGGACCACGCGGCGGCGGAGCCGGACAGGATTGTCGGGCTCCGCCGCTTCAAAGGTGGCCCGCAGTTCGGGGCCAGTAACAACGTGGTGGCCGTGAAGGACGCTGACGTCCTTGGGTTTCCTAGCCATCTATGACCAGCACGCGGGCGTGGATGGCGGTGCGCTGGTGCAGTGCGGTGCGGACGGCGCGGTGCAGGCCGTCCTCCAGGTACAGAATCCCCTTGTACTGCACAACGTGCGGGAACAGGTCGCCGAAGAACGTGGAGTCCTCGGCCAGGAGCGCTTCCAGGTCCAGGGTCCGCTTGGTGGTCACCAGCTCGTCGAGGCGGACGGGCCGGGGCGGGAGCGATGCCCACTCCTTGGGCGTGTTGAAACCATGGTCGGGGTAAGGGCGTCCCTCGCCCACAGCTTTGAATATCACCATGCCACCCTAGGCACCTTGGCGGCCCATGAGAAGTGCCTGCACCGCGCCCTCCCAAGGTTGTAGCCAAACAGTGACCATGTGTCACATGCGGTGATCTTTAGCCGACGTCGCGGGCCGCAGAGCGCCCTGCTGACACAATGGAGCCATGACTGCAACCGAATTCCCTGCCGGCACCGCGCCAGGCGTCCGCCTGCCGTCCGCCCCGCCACTGGCCCTCCTGCTCGACGTCGACGGCCCGGTGGCGAGTCCCGTCACCCGGGACGTGCAGCCCGGGATCATCGCCGACCTGGTTGCGCTGGCCACCGCCGGAATTCCCGTCATCTTTAACACCGGCCGCTCCGACGCCTTCATCCGGGAACAGGTCATGGAGCCGATGATTGCCGCCGGGATACCGGCCGGGACCGTCATCCACGCCGTCTGCGAGAAGGGGGCCGTCTGGTTCAGCTACACCGCCGCCGGCCCGGGGCCCATCCATGTGGACCATGAGCTGGCTGTTCCGGCAGCCTATGGCGACGACGTCCGCCGGCTGGTTGCAGAGGACTACTCGGCACACATGTTCTTCGACGAAACCAAGCGGGCCATGGTGTCCGTGGAGCAGCACATCGAGGTGGCCAGCACCGACTACCTGGCCGAGCAGAGGCTTTTCGACGCCGACGCCATGGGGCTGATGGCCCGCCACGGCCTGGGCGTGGTCCGGCTGGACCACCATGCGCCGAATTCCGACGACGAGGTGGACTACCGCGTGGACCCCACCATCATCTCCACGGACATCGAGTCGGTCCGGCTGGGCAAGGACCTCGGGGCAAGCCGCGCGGTTGAACTCCTCGCCGCCCAGGGCATCACGCCGCAGGCCTGGCGGACAGTGGGGGACTCCCGCACCGACTACGCCATGGCAGACTGGCTGCACCACAACGATCATGAAGTGAAGCATGTGGATGTCCGCCCTGCGGACGGAATTCCGCAGAAGCCCTACCCGGTCCTGACGGCAGCGGACCTTGGCCTGGGGGATGATGTGATCCACGACGACGCCGGCGGGGCCTTCCTCCGCAGCTGGCGCGAGGCACTGGGCAGCTGAGTCCCTGCCGGGCGGATGCGTCCCGGTACGGCCGGATTGAAACCTGCTGTTTCAGTGGCAGGGCTATTATGCAAGTAGGAACGCTTACCATTTAGCTGCGGAGAAAACCATTACAGAAACACCGGTTCAGGACGAAATTTATTACGGCGGCCAGGCGTCCGTAGAGGCAGGTGCCCATGCGGAGGTGACTTCGCCTGCGGCTGAGGCGCGCCTGAAACACCGTCCGGACGTTGTCAGGCACAAGGGCAGGTTTGCCCTGATCAACCACAACCGCACCCCGTACCAGGCGATGGTGGAGGACCTGCTCTTCCTGCGCAACGTGCTCGCAGGTGCCGGGCTGGACTACCTTCTGGTCCGCGGCAACAGCGACCGCCCGGTCATCGCGCTGGACTGGAAGGACCGGAAGAAGCTGCGGGCGGCGCTCGTTGAAGCCTGCCGCAATGAGCCGGTCTATTCCATGACCGTGGATGCGAAGAAGAAGTCCTCGGTCCTGGTGGCCGACGGCGAGCTGTCCCCCAACCGCCAGGCGCGCATCTTCCGCCTTTACCGTCCGCGCGTCGAGCCGGACGGCGGCTTCGAATTCGGGTCCTCGGCCGGTGTCCAGATTGAGCTGTGGAGCTTCGAGGGCGACCAGCTGATCCTGCCCATCGAAAATTCCCTCACCCGCCGCACCATGCTGACGCAGGACGCCGTCCGCGGGACCGTTGAAAGGTACGGGCACACCTGGCCCACCATCGAAAACATGTTTGCTGACCACGCCAGCGACATCAGCTTCGACATCGATCTGGTGTTCTCCTGGGTTGACGGCAGCTCGCCCGAGTACATCGCCGCCCGCCGCGCCCAGCAGCAGGGCGTTGTCCTCGGCGAAGGCGATGACCACGAAGCCCGGTTCCGGCAGATCAACGAACTGAAGTACGCCCTGCGCTCGGTCTACATGTTCGCTCCCTGGATCCGCCGCATCTTCATCGCCACCGACTCCCCCGCGCCGGAGTGGCTCGCCGAGCACCCGTCCGTCACCATTGTCCGGAGCGAGGAATTTTTCTCCGATCCGGCGGTGCTGCCCACGCACAACTCACAGGCCGTGGAATGCCAGCTCCACAACATCGAGGGGCTCTCAGAGCACTTCCTCTACTCCAATGACGACATGTTCTTCGGACGGCCCGTCGGACCGGACATGTTCTTCACGCCCGGCGGCATCACCAAGTTCATTGAAGCCGAGACCCGGATCGGGCTGGGCGACAACGCTGCCGAACGCAGCGGCTTCGAGAACGCCGCCCGCGTGAACCGGAAGCTGCTGTGGAACCGCTTCGGCCGGATCACCACACGCCACCTGGAGCACACCGCAGCGCCGCTGCGGCGCAGCGTGGTATCCCGGATGGAGCGTGAGTTCCCGGAAGAGTTCCGCAAGACGGCGGCCAGCAGGTTCCGGGCGGCGGACAACATCTCCGTGACCAATTCCTTCTACCACTATTACGCGCTGCTGACCGGCCGGGCCGTGACCCAGACGGCCGCCAAGGTGCGTTATGTGGACACCACCGCCCGGGCAGGGGTGAACTACCTTCCCAAGCTGCTGGCCAAGCGGAACATGGACTTCTTCTGCCTCAACGACGGCAGCTTCCCGGAAGTCCCCGCCGACGAGAGGGCGCAGCTGGTGACCGGATTCCTGGAGAAGTATTTCCCCATCAAGGCGCCCTGGGAGATCTGAGGCCCGGCAGGACCTACGGCCCTGCCGGATCTGAGTGACGCGGGTCCGGCTAGATGCTGGACCCGAGTCCGATCTTTGCGGCTGCCACAGTCTTGGCCTTCTGGGGGATCCGGATGCCTGCGGCGGCCAGGCGCTCGGCGGACTCCTCAGGTGCCACGTACTCCCCCACGGTGGGTGCGCTGCCCAGCGGGACAACCGAGTGGACAATGGTGTGCTCGTAGACGTGGACCAGGTTGAATGCCTGGCCGCCGTCACGGCCACGGGTACCGCCGACGGCCACGTTGAGGTCCTGGGTGTAGCACGTCGCGGAAGCCACGGAGACCGGAATTCCGCCGAAACTCGCGGTGGTTGAGTAGTGCAGGTGCCCGGCGAGAATCGTCCGGACATCCGAGTTGCGGACAACGGCCTCCAGTTTGGCCTGGTCGCGGAGTTCCACCAGCACTGCCAGGTCCAGGACGGACGGGACCGGCGGGTGGTGCAGCGCCAGGATGGTGCCGTCGGGAGCAGGGGTTTCCAGCTCCCTGGCCAGCCATTCAAGCTGCGCCTGGCTCAGTTCGCCGTGATGGTACCCGGGAACGGAGGTGTCCAGGGTGATCACGCGCAGGCCATTGATGAAGTAGCTGCGGTCCACGGGAGCGTCATTGGCAGGCTCATCGAGCAGACCGGTCCGGAAATTGGCACGGTTGTCGTGATTGCCCATGGCCCAGATGACTTTGGCGCCCATGTCTTCGCACGCAGGTTCCACGATGGCCCGCAATTTTGCGTAGGCGTCGGGATCTCCCTGGTCGGCGAGGTCACCCGTGAAGATCACGGCCTCGGGCCGCGCCCCGGACGCCCTGACTTCTTCGAAAAGCTGAATGAGCCTGGCTTCGCTGTCTACAGCGCCGTAAAGGGGATCTGGACCCCCCATCATGTGGGGGTCGCTCAGGTGTAGAAGGAAGTGGCGTGGCCGGGGATGTTCGGCCTCGATGTGCTCCATTGCTGCCTCAGTTGGTCGGTGGGAAACGGCGTTTCCCTTCTACCCTTCAGTAACCTTTATCAAACCAGATAATTGGCAAATTTTGGGTAAATTGCCGCGGCCAAGTTGGAAAAAGGTAGAAGTTTTTATTCGCCGGAAAATCCAAGTTGACCGGCCGGCCCGGCAGGCGCCGCCAATGCCGATTCGATGGCATCAATGACTTCTGCGGAGTCGGGTTCGACGGTTGGGGCGAAGCGTGCCACCACCTGGCCCGCGCGGTTCACCAGGAACTTCTCGAAGTTCCATTTCACAAGCCCCGGCAGCACGCCGGTCTTGAACCTGGTCAGCTCCGCATACAGCGGATGCTGGTCCTTGCCCCGCACGTTGGCCTTAGCGGTAAGCGGGAAGGTCACGCCGAAATTGCGCTCGCAGAACTCGGCGATCTCGCTGTCGCTGCCGGGTTCCTGGCCGGCGAACTGGTTGCATGGCACTCCAAGAACTTCAAAGCCCCGGTCCCGGAACTTCTCGTACAGCGTCTCCAGTCCCGTGTACTGAGGCGTGAACCCGCAGTTCGACGCCACGTTCACCACCAACACCACGTTTCCGGTGAACCGGCCGAAGTCGGTCTCTGTGCCGTCGTTGAGCGTGAGCGGGATCGTGTACAGATTGGTCACAGCGCCGTCCTTGAAAGGTTGGTTATGCAGGTGATTCGTTGCCAACCATCAAGGGTACGGGTGCAGTCTGGGAGTTTTCTGTCAGTCCTTAGGGCGCGGGCTCCGTCACCGTGGGCGTGGGTTCCGTCGCCGTGGGTGCTGCCGTGGACGTTGCCGTCGTGGATTCGGTGACAGTTGGCGCCGGCTCGGGCACCGCGGTGGTTGTCAGGGTTGGCAAGGACGGCGACGTCGGCAACGGGGTGGGCGATGGGGACGTGAGGGTGGACACGGGCGTCGGCGACGCCGTCGTGGGCTCAGCCGTTGGGGTGCCCGTCGGCGAGGTGGTTGCGGCGGGCGACGCGGACGTCGGTGAGGGCGACGCCGTCGAACTGTCTGTCGGGGTTGCTGTCGGGGTTGCTGTCGGGGTTGCTGTCGGCGTTGCCGTCGGGGTTGCCGTCGGCGTTGCCGTCGGGGTTGCTGTCGGGGATGCCGTCAGTGTCCCGGTCGCGGATGCTGTGGGGTCCGACGACGGCACTCCAGTTGGGTCCGTCCCCGGAGTGGAGGGAGCTGGGACAGCAGGCTCCGGCGCCTGGGACAGTTCCGCTTCGCCGTTCAGGACGGCGTGGCTGTTGTCTGTGGCCACCGGGATGGCCCAGCGCTGCGCCGCCGACGCATCCGGGGCCGTGCCGTCGTAACTGACCATCACCAGGTCCTTCAGCTCGTCCACCTGGCGGATGGCGAGCAGCGTCCAGTTCAGGGGGCTGGTGTGCTTGCCGTGGAGGATGGTTTCGAAATGCAGGTGACAGCCGGTGGACCAGCCGGTGGTGCCCACCCGGGCGATGACCTGGCCCACCTGCACGGAGTCGCCCGCCCGGACGGCGATGGCCTCCAAATGGTTGTACGTGGTGATCAGCCCGTTGCCGTGGTCGATTTCCACCCGGTTCCCGCCGCCCCACGGGTGCCAGCCGGCGGCCCGCACCACGCCGGCGTCGGCCGAATATACCCTCGTGCCGCAGGCCGCGGCATAGTCCTGGCCGAGATGGAAGTCCCCTGCGGAGCCGGAGAGTGGGCTGACCCGGTATCCGAACGGCGAGCTTGGCCTCAGCACTTCCAGGGGTGCCATCAGTGACCCTTCCGGCGGGCGCTGAAGCTCGGCGGAGGCGACGTTGAGCTGGGCGTGCCCGTCCTTGGCGACAGTGGTGACGATCGTCCGGCTGAACGGGACCAGCGCCCGGCCGTCCGTCAGGAAGCCACCGGCCAGGCCGGGAAGGCTGACACTCCCGGCAGGTGACGCGGGTGCGGCCGGCCGCGCGGAAGTTCCGGGGAATTCCAGGGCAAAAAAGGCCGTGGCGGCAACGCCGGTCGCGGCCAGTGCGCGAACGGCTGCCGCGCAGGCGCCGGCAGGCGCCTTGTCGCGGCCGGCTCCCCAATGATTGCCCACTAGTTGACTCCCGGGTTGGCCCGTCAGACCCCAGGTCTCCGGACGGACTTACCCTCCCATGGGACCACAAAGCCGGGGGCCTGTGAACCCCGGCTCAGCACCACTGCGGACATTATGTGGATCTGCGTGGGGGGTCCGCTGCACGCCAGGCGTGGGCAACAATGGTCCTATGCGCAATCTCCTCCGGGAATGGCAGGGCGAACTCAAACGCGTGTTCACTGGGAGTCCTGATGTGCTGCCCGGCTGGGTGCCGCGGCTGGCGGAGGGGAACGACGCCGGCTATCACCTGCCAGGCTCGGCCGTCTGGGCGGTGCACGGTTCCATGACGCCCATCGTGGCCGGGATCCGTGCGCTGCTCATGCAGGCGCTTCACCCCGCTGCGCTGGCGGGAATCCTTGAGCACTCCGACTTCCGCGAGGATCCGCTCCGCCGCCTGGCACGCACCATCCAGTGGATCTTCACCGTCACCTACGGGTCAAAAGCCGACGCCGACGAAGCCTCCGCCCGGGTGCGCCGGCTGCACGAGCCCGTCCACGGCAGCTACAGCGACGGGCGCGGCAGCGAACGGAGGTACTCGGCCAATGATCCCGAGGCGGCCCGCTGGGTCCATCTGGCCTTCGTGGACGCCTTCCTCACAGCCCACAAAATCTGGGGCGGCACCATCCCCGGCGGCCCCGACGCCTACGTCCGCGAGTGGGCCCAGGCCGGGCTGTTGATGGGCGTACAGGATCCGCCGCTCACCGAAGCCGACATGCGCCGGCAGCTGGACCGTTGGTACAACAGCGGGGAGCTCCTGGCGGACAGCAGGGTCGCCGAGACAGTCGAATTTATCCGCAACCCTCCCCTGCACCCGCTGTTGCGCCCGGGCTACCGGATCATTTTCGCTGCCGCCGTCTACAGCCTCGAGCCGAAGTACCGCCGGATGCTGGGACTCCGGACGCCACGGATTGGCCCGTTGCCCCTCCCGGTGAGGCTGGCAACCAGGGTGACTCTCGGCGTCGTGCATCTCGCTCTTGGGCGCGGCCCGGGACCCAGTGAGCAGGCGGCCCGGCAGCGGCTCCGCAGGCTTGGGCATACCCCGTTGTGACCGGGATGGAATGCAGAAACCCGGCCCTGACAAGGTCAGGACCGGGTTTCTGGCTGGCGGAGAATGGGGGATTTGAACCCCCGAGGGCGTTAACCCAACACGCGTTCCAGGCGTGCGCCATAGGCCGCTAGGCGAATTCTCCAGCTGCTTCTGAATCAAAAGCAGATACTAGACTACCTGAACTTTTCAGCAACGCCCAATTGGCCTCAGGAGGGTGCCGTTAACGTCAAAATGGACGCCCCCAATGCGTCCATTCCTACGGAACACCGTTGAGCTGCCGGGTCCGGCCCTCCAGCCAGGCCCTGCAGCTCACAACCTTGAGATTGCCCCAATCGGTGTACATACCCATGATCAGGCCTGTCCGCCGGATTAGCAATGAAAAGCGCCCCCGTTACCTCCTCCTTAATGCGGCGGCTTTGGGACGATGAAGCCATGACACAGCTGCACACACTGGTGGCCTACGTTCCCCGGACCCGCACGCAGGCAGTCCTCGCCGCCGTCGGCGACGCCGGGGCCGGCCGGATCGGCAACTATTCGCACTGCTCGTTCGTCACAGCCGGAACCGGGCGTTTCACAGCGTTGGACGGGGCGGCGCCCTTCATCGGAGACGCGAACCGGGCCACGGAGGTGGCCGAGGACAGGATCGAATGCGTGGTCGAGGAGGATCTGCTCGGCGCCGTAGTGCTGGCCCTGCGGGCCGCCCACCCCTATGAGGAGCCCGCGTTCATGAGCTGGCCGGTGGACGGCTGGCGCGGGTAAACCATCGGGGTGCCGGGGCGGTCACCGCCGCGTGCCAACCTCCTCAAATCTTCGGGTAAACTTATCTGCGGCCCCTCATGTGGCGTCATCCTGTTGAACTCCCCCAGGACCGGAAGGTAGCAAGGGTAGACGGGCTCTGGCGGGTGCATGGGGGGTCTTTACTATTCCCCCACAGGGCGGCAAACTGTCAGCCCGGATTGGTAGGGTTTCCTCTGTGACTGTTACAACCGCCCTTTACCGCAGATACCGTCCGGATTCCTTCGCAGACGTTATCGGGCAGGAACATGTCACGGAGCCGCTGATGACGGCCCTGCGGAAAAACCGGGTCAACCACGCCTATCTCTTCTCCGGCCCCCGCGGCTGCGGCAAGACCACGTCCGCCCGTATCCTCGCCCGCTGCCTCAACTGTGCGCAGGGCCCCACCGACACCCCCTGCGGCGTCTGCCCCAGCTGCATTGAGCTGGCCCGCGGCGGTTCCGGATCCCTGGACGTCATTGAGATCGATGCCGCCAGCCACGGCGGCGTGGACGACGCCCGCGACCTCCGCGAGCGGGCAACGTACGCTCCGGTCCGCGACCGCTACAAGATTTTCATCATCGACGAGGCCCACATGGTCACCTCGGCGGGCTTTAACGCCCTGCTCAAGATCGTCGAGGAGCCGCCGGAACACATCAAGTTCATTTTCGCCACCACGGAGCCGGACAAAGTCATCGGCACCATCCGTTCCCGCACGCACCATTATCCGTTCCGGCTGGTCCCGCCGGAGCCGCTCATGGCGTACCTGGAACTGCTGTGCCGGCAGGAAAACGTGCCGGTGGCCCCGGGTGTCCTGTCCCTGGTGATCCGCGCGGGTGCGGGCTCGGTCCGCGACTCCCTGTCCGTGCTGGACCAGCTGATGGCCGGAGCCGGGCAGAACGGCCTGGACTACGAACTCGCCGTCGCCCTGCTGGGCTACACGCATGCGTCCTTGCTGGACGACGTCGTCGAGGCCGTGGCCGCCTCCGACGCCGCCACAGTTTTCCGTGCCGTGGACCGCGTCATCCAGACCGGCCACGATCCGCGCCGCTTCGTCGAGGACCTGCTGGAGCGTTTCCGCGACCTCATCATTGTCCAGGCCATGCCCGAAAGCGCCCAGACCATCCTGCGCGGCATGCCCGCGGACCAGATCGCACGCCTCCAGAACCAGGCGCACAACCTGGGCGCCGCTGAACTCTCCCGCGCCGCGGATGTCACCAACACGGCGCTGACCGAAATGACCGGCGCCACGTCCCCGCGGCTCCACCTCGAACTGCTGTGCGCGCGCATCCTGCTCCCCAGTTCCGAACAGACTGAACGCGGCATCGCGGCGCGGATCGACCGGGTGGAGCGGCGCCTCAACTACGCCGGGAACGACGTCGGCGCTCCCGCCCCCGAGGGTTCCAGCGTGTCGGTTGCTGGAGCTGCTCCGGAGCGAAACGCCCCGGAACCAACGGCACCTGCCGTGGTGCTGCCGCCTGCGGGCGCTGAATCTCAGACGCCTGCACCGGCAGCACCGGCACCCGCCCGCGTTGCGGAGGCCGCCCCCGCCGCACCTTCCTCGCGCGAAGCCCCGCCGCAGCAGGTTCAGCAGCAGCCGCAGCCGGCCGAAGCCCGCCAACCCCTGACAGCACCCCGGGTCAGCACCAGCGACTGGCCGGTGGACGAGCCAGCAGGCGCCCGGACCACCGCCGGAGCTGGGGTCGGCCCTGCCGCCGACGTGCGCCGGGCCCCGGAGCAGGAATCTCCCGCACAGGAATCACCTTCACAGGCTTCGCCGGCACAAGCGGCTCCTGTGCAGGAGTCGCCGGCTGCCGCGCCGGTTCCGGAAGTCCGCACGGTGGCTGTCCCCGCAGGCCCGGCGGCCGCTGCAGGACCCGGGACCGCTGCAGGACCCGGCGGCGACGTCGAAGTTCTTCGCCGCGCGTGGCCGGAAATCCTGCAGACGCTGTCCAAGATCAAGCGCAGCACGTGGGCGCTGGTGGAGCCCAACGCCCAGGTGGCAGCTTTCGACGGCCAGGGACTTACCCTTGCCTTCAGCACGTCCGGACTGGCTGGAGCCTTCGGCCGTGCCGACCACTCGGAAAACCTGCGCCAGGCGATCCACAAAACCGTGGGCATTGACTGCCAGATCACGGCCGTCGCCGGGGGCAGCAACCGTGGGACCAACAGCCCAGCGAGCTCTGAGCCAAACCCAAAAGCACCCGCTAGCCGGGTAGCCCCGCCGACATCCGCCGACGTAGCCTGGGGACTCGCGCCCGCTGGCACTGCCCCCACACAGGACAGCACCGACTCCGCACAGGACACCGCCGCCCCACACGCAGCCGCGGCACCCGCCGTCCAGGCGCCCACAGCTCATGCTCCGGCGGTTCCGGCGCCAACAGCTCCTGCGCCCACGGCCTCTGGTTCCACGCCTCAGTTTGCTGCTCCAGCTGAAGCTCACAAAGCACCTGCCCCGGCACCCACACAGGCCGCGGCCACAACGCCCGCTCAGTCATCGGTTCAGGCGCCCGGCCCGGTTCCCTCGACGTCGACAGTGCAGGAGGCCGACATTGCCGGCACCTACGCTTACTCCGACGACGACTGGGGCCCGCCCCGCGACGAGGATGCCCCGCCGCTGGACGAGGAACCTCCCATGGACTGGGATCCCTCCGCCCCGCCGGAACCGCAGCGCACGCCGGCAGCCCGGGTAGCTGCCCCAGGTTCCGGTGGCAGTGACCTGCCGGCCGGAAAGCGTGCCCCCAAAACCAAAAAGGCGGGCGCGGCGGCCAGCGGCATCACCGCGACCGCAAAAGCTGCCCCGCATGATCCGTGGACCCGCGCCGTGGAACAGGCACCGGGCGTGTGGGTCGTCGGCACTGAGACCAACATTGGGAAGAGCCAGGCTTCGCCCGAGCCGGACAGCGCGTCCGCCGCTGCAGCCCCCGCCCCGCAGTACGAACCCGCGACGGCACAGGTTCCCCAAGCTGCTGCAGTTCCCCAGCCTGTGGCCCCGCAGCCCTCAGCGTCCCCGGAGCCGCCGGAATCAGTGGACCCCTGGGGACTTCCAGTGGCTGAACCCGTAACTGCCCCTCCTTCGCCAGGGCCAGGTGATTTTGGGAGGCCGTCCGCCCCGGAAAGCCCCGCCCCTGAAACTGTGGCGGCACCGGTGAGGGAATATGCAATGGCCGCGTCGGCCCCCCAGGCCGCGCCTCCGCAGCCGTCCCCCGCAACCTCCCCTGAGGCAGCCGCCGCCCGGCAAAGCCTCTACCAGCGGCTGTCCAACAGCCCGGAGGCAGAGGCCGGGCGGGCGAAGGCGCCGTCCCGGGCTGTCGCTGCAGCCGTGCCGGACGTGCAGGATATCCCCAGCGCGGATGACGAAACCATCGAGGAATCGGGCGTCTTCGGGCGCGCCGCCATCGAGCGTATTCTGGGCGGAAAGCTCATCGAGGAGCGCTCCCTGGATGGCAGCCCGCTGCCTCCACGCTACTGACGGCCACACCACGGTTCGCCCAGCAGCGCCACTGATTCGCCCACCATCCAAGCCAAGCTAAAGAGGGAAACGTGTACGAAGGTGCGGTCCAGGAGCTGATAGACGAGCTCGGACGCCTTCCCGGTGTGGGGCCCAAGTCCGCGCAGCGGCTGGCGTTCCACATCCTTGAAGCCGACCCGCAGGACATGAAACGCCTGGTGGAAGCCATCACCACGGTGAAGGAGCGCGTGAAATTCTGCACGGTCTGCGGCAACGTGACCGAGCAGGAGCTCTGCAACATCTGCCGGGACACCCGGCGCGATCCCTCCGTGATCTGCGTGGTGGAAGAGTCCAAGGACGTCCTCGCCGTGGAACGCACCCGGTCCTTCCGCGGCCGCTACCACGTGCTGGGCGGAGCCATCAATCCCATTGCCGGTGTCGGCCCTGAGCAGCTGCGGATCAGGGAGCTGCTGACCCGGCTGAACGACGGCGCCATCCAGGAAGTCATCATCGCCACCGACCCCAACCTGGAAGGTGAGGCAACGGCCACGTACCTGGCCCGGATGCTGAAGTCCATCGGAATTGTGGTTACCCGCCTGGCCTCCGGACTCCCCGTGGGCGGCGACTTGGAATACGCGGACGAAGTCACGCTGGGGCGCGCCTTCGAGGGCCGCCGCAACGCGCTTACCTAAGGGTTCGGGGCGGATCACGGATACGGCCGCGATGCGGGGCAGCGGGCCTTGGTGAACTGGCTCGACGCTCCGCAGCCATCACCCGCCTGAACCGGACCTGCGCCGGGCGGCCAGCTGTCCGCCGGCAAGGAATCCGCCGGCCAGGACACCCTGTGTGGCCAGCCCGATCACTTCCAACGGCATCCGGACGGTGTCCTTCGTGCGTGGCTCGCCGTTGACACAGGGAACCTGCGTGCCGTCCGCAGCTTCCTGGAGGGCGCCAGGCATCCAGCCCAGGGCCTCCTCGCCGGTATCCCCGCCGGAGGCCAGCATCGCAAACATCACCACGGGGTTCGCTGCTGCCAGCCACACAATACGTTCCGTGTGAAAAACCTCGGCGAGGCCCACGAGTTCGGGCGAGCACTCATATGCAACCCGCGTATGGCCGGGCCCCCAGACAACATTCATGGCAACAGCCACGGGCTCGTCCGCGCGCACCGCAGGCATCAGGGCCAAAACTGCCACGGCATTGCCCAGGACAAGGACTCCGGCCACGGTCCAGCCGAGAATGGACGCCCACATTCGGCGGTGGAGCAGCGCGGACACGCCCGCGCCGACGGCCCCAAAGATGGCGAACTCCAGGACGACGACCCCCGCGGAAGCACCTGCAGTGCCGGCAGCCGACACCTCCGCGAGGCCGGCCTGCAGCAACAGCAGGATCAGGGCTATCGCAGCCACCACCAGCCCACGCGCGGCCACGGCAAGGAACGGGGCCAGCGGGCCTGGCTCCAGGCCCGCTGGCGGATTGCGCGAGGACAGCCGCCGGCCTCCCAGAAGCCCCCAATGCACGGCAAGGAGTGCCGAGGATGCGGGCATCATGGCAGCAGCGAGCATATAGCCCAACCACCGGGCCTCTTCCAGTTGCATTTCGTAAGGCGCAGCCATCCCAACGAGGGCCACCGCGAAAAGACAAGTAGCCAGCGGCACGGCCGCTGCCACAAGCCAGAACCGCAGGGTCCGGACGGATGCCAGCACATCCCCAGCCGCAGCGGCGAGCGCCACCCGCGCAGGGCCCGCCGGCCGGGGCTCCCAGCCGGCGTCGTCCTGCATTTCCTGCGTTCCGCTGTTCCAGCCAGGACCGATGGCCTCGTAAACGGGGTCGTCGCCGCGCCGGCCCTCGTCCTGGCGTTCGCCTTCGGCCACAGTTCAAGCCCCCCGCTCCATGGACAGCCCCAGCCCCGAAGTCACCGGCGGATTCGCCGGTTCATCCCATCCTGATCCACCGGGCATGGCCTGTCCAGAGGAGCAACTAGGCTATGCGGGTTCCCGGCGCCAGCCTGTGCGCCGGGGTGCGCAGCGAACGCCAGCCCAGCCACATCAGCAGCCCGGCAAGCACCAGCTGCAGACCAAGTCCCAGCGGCCACAGCGGCGTTTCCTGGGCCAGGTACCGTGGTTTCGCCTCACCGTTGGCGCACGGATACGTGCCTTCCGGACCCGCCATGGCGTAACGCGCACCCTGGCTGATGCTCTCGATGGCCCCCACCGACGTAAAGCCCTGCGGATCCGTCCGTTCGGGATAGGGAATGGCGTCGGCCACCACAACGTACGGGTTCATGGCCAGGAACCAGGCCACCCGCTCGGTACGCGGGGCCGGCTGCTCCCGCAGCGGCCCGGAGCAGGTGTATTCCGGTTCCACCGGCCCGTTGCTGAGCGGCTGGTATTCGCGGTAGTTCGGCTGGTTGGCCTTGATGGTCCCCTGGGTGAGTCCCGTGCCCAGCCCGAAGGCGATGAGGGTGCCGATCACCAGTCCCGCGACCGCCAGGTACGTGACCACGATGGAGAACAACGGCCGTCCTGCCAAGGCCGAAATCCCGACGCCCACGGCACAGACAACCCCCACCTCTACGGCGAGCATCAGCAGCGCAACGATGACGTGCCCGGGTGTCATGCCGCCGAGCGCCACGCCGATGACCAGGAACGGTGTGCTGGCAACAAGGAAGGCCAGGGCCGCGAACCAGGCGGCAAAGAACTTGCCCCAAAGGATCTGGCCGGGCTGCAGCAGCGTCACCTGCAGGATGGCCAGGGTTCCTCCTGCGCGGTCGCCGTTCACGGCGTTGGCGGACAGGGCCGGAGCGACCAGCAGCGCGAACAGCAGGACGAAGGCCAGGACCACTTCGAAGATCATGGACCCCGGGCCCGTTTGCGCCGGCGTGAAGTCTGAGTAGGCACGTTGCGCCGCCTGCGAAGCGTTCCAGCTGGCCCATGTCAGCCACGTCACCAGGCCGGTGAGGAGGAACCAGATAGCCAGCATGATGTACCAGCCGCGGGACCGGAGGCGCTGCTTCAGTTCAAGGATCACCACGTCCTTGATTCCAGCGGCATAACCGGCCGCCCCGCCGGGACCGGCCGCGTGCCGCTGTGTGTCCGTCACCTGGCTCATCGCCGCTCCCCCTCGAGGTTCATGTACGTCTCTTCCAGGGCACCCGAGGCGGGCGCGAAGGAGCTGACCGGGACGCCGGCGAGCACGAGGTCCCGCAGGAGCCGCGCGGCGTCGTCGTCGCTTAGCAGCAGCAGGCTCACCGCCGGACGGCGGCCGTCCTCCTGCCGGAAGACCAGACCCAATTCTGTAAGCTTGGCGGCCAGCGCGGCGCCGTCAGTGGCCGAGATGGCGTACCGCCGGCCGGCGGCGTGGGCTTCTTCCGTAGTCTGCTGCCTGACGGTGCGGCCCTTGTTAACGAAGACGGCGCCGTCGGCGATTTCATCCAGTTCGCTCAGGACATGCGAGGAGACCACCACGGCCTTCCCCTCCTTCGCCAACTCCCGAAGCATGATCCGCAGCTCAACCCGGGACCCCGGATCGAGGCCGGACGCGGGCTCATCGAGGAGCAGCACTGATGGGTCGTGGATGAGGGCGCGGGCCAGGCTGAGCCGCTGCTGCTGGCCGCGGGACAGCACGCGGGCGGGCTGGTCGGCGAGGTCGGACAGCCGGACGCGGTCAAGCATCTCCGCAACACGCGGGCCAATCCCGGCGGCGGGAAGCCGGTAGAAGCGCGCCATCTGTGTCAGGATCTCGCGCGCCGTCAGGGACTCCCACACCCCCAGGGTGTCGGGCATCCAGCCGATCCTGCTGCGCACCGCTGCACGGTTGTGCTGCGGATCGAGGCCACCCATGCTGACGGTGCCGGAGTCCGGCGCCAGCAGGGATGCCAGCATCAGCAGCAGGGTGGTTTTTCCTGCCCCGTTGGGTCCGATCAGTGCGGTCACTTTGCCTGCCGGCGCGTGGAAGTCCATGTGCTCAACGGCGTGCACCTGCCCGAACTTGCGGCTCACGCCGGTGGCCGTGATGCCACCCTCTGGCAGCTCTTCCGGCAGTGCCGGACCTCCAGCTGAATCCTCTTCTATTGCCATTTCCTGCGCACCTGTCCCCCAAGTCTTTGCATGCATACTGACTATCTGAGCGTACGCCCGCGGTGTTGCGTCCGGGGTCCACCCCAAGGCTGAGATTCGGTCACAATTCAACGCCGGGCGGCAGCGGCGATAAACTGGGCTGAACAAGTCACGCCGTCGCGCCGCAAGGCCGCCTGGCTGCCAGAAATCCGATTGATTCAGTGAAGGTACGCGCAATGAGTACGCCCACTACCGAAGTGCACACCGCAGCCCGGCCGCAGGAGCGGCCCGACGGCGGTGCCGTCACCAAGCAGCTGATCGTCCAGAAGTTCGGCGGCTCCTCCGTGGCCGACGCCGAGGGCATCAAGCGCGTCGCCAGGCGCGTCGTGGACGCACAGCGCGCCGGCAACGAGGTGGTCGTGGTGGTCTCCGCCATGGGCGACACCACCGACGAACTGCTGGACCTCGCCGGCCAGGTCACCGATTCCGCCCCCGCCCGCGAAATGGACATGCTCCTCTCCGCCGGCGAACGCATCTCCATGGCGCTGCTGGCGATGGCCATCAACAAGTACGGTGCCTCGGCCCAGTCCTTCACCGGGTCCCAGGCCGGCATGATCACCGACGGCATCCACGGCAAGGCCCGGATCATCGACGTCGACCCCCACCGCATCCGCACGTCGCTGGACAAGGGCCACATCGCCATTGTGGCAGGCTTCCAGGGCATGAGCCGGACCACCAACGAGATCACCACCCTGGGCCGCGGCGGCTCGGACACCACGGCTGTGGCCCTTGCCGCGGCGCTCGAAGCCGACGTCTGCGAGATCTACACGGACGTGGACGGCATCTACACCGCCGACCCGCGCGTGGTGCCTTCAGCCCAGAAAATCGACACGATCTCCAGCGAGGAAATGCTGGAACTGGCGGCCTCCGGCGCCAAGATCCTGCACCTGCGCTGCGTCGAATACGCCCGCAGGTTCGGCGTGCCCCTGCACGTCAGGTCCTCATTCAGCCAGAACGAAGGCACCTGGGTCATCCCCAGCGCCGAAGACAAGATCACCACTCAAGAGGGAGTTGCCTTGGAGCAGCCAATCATCTCCGGCGTTGCGCACGACCGTTCCGAAGCCAAAGTCACCGTGGTGGGCGTTCCGGACATCCCCGGCAAGGCCGCCGCGATCTTCCAGGTCATCGCCGATGCCCACTCCAACATCGACATGATCGTCCAGAACGTCTCAACGCACGGCACCGGCCGCACAGACATCTCGTTCACGCTGCCCATCGTCGAAGGCGCAGACGCCCTCGCCGCACTCAAGGCAGCCCAGCCGGAAATCGGCTTCGAAAACATCGAATACAACGAACAGATCGGCAAGCTGTCCCTGATCGGCGCCGGGATGCGTTCACACCCCGGCGTTTCCGCGACCTTCTTCAAGGCGCTCTCTGCCGCCGGAATCAACATCAACATGATCTCCACCTCGGAGATCCGCATCTCCGTGGTCACGCACGCAGACCTGCTGGACGACGCCGTTCGCGCCATCCACAAGGCCTTCGACCTGGACAGCGACAACGAAGCCACCGTCTACGGCGGCACCGGGCGCTAAGCACCGGCCTCTAAAAGCAACGCGGGGTCACTTCCGGCCCGATAATCGACGGATATCGGGCCGGAAGTGACCCCGCGTTGGTTGGCAGGTACTTCAGGACTGCTTGTCCATGTCTTCACGCCGGACAGCGTAGTGGTGTCCTTCTGAATCCGTTTCCACTTCGAAGTGCGAAAGATCCTCATCGGAGGCCTGCTCAAACGCATCGTGCTTGTGAACTACCGGCGCGTCCGAGTCCAGGCGGGTCGCCGGCCCAAAGACGAAACGGAGCCGGTCAGTCACGTTCATAAAGCGGGTGAGTGCATGTGCCATATTCTCCACCCCCTTCCCACATCCCGGGCGAAAGTCCACTGTCCCTCACCTGGAGGGCAGTGCCCTTATTTTACGCCCAGAGGGACAAAAAGGCCCCGGGTCAGGGGGCGGCCAGTGTTCAGCGCAGGGACTTGTCGTCCGGGTTTTTGGGGACCACGTAGGTGCTGCCGTCAGGGCGTTGCAGCGTCTCCCACTGCTGGCTCTCAGCCTCACGCTGGGCCAGGAGCTTGCGGTTCTCCTCGGTCATGTCATGCACCAGGGAGCTGCGGTTGGCGGGGCCGAAGATGGCCCGCAGCTTGCCGGTTGCACGCATGAAGCGCTGTGACGCGTTGTCCTTGACCACTGAGGTGACTCCTTCGACAGAACCCTGATTGTCAGTCCACTGTACGCTAATAATTAGTGCACTAACTATTGGAGGGTAGTGATGACCACCAGCGTGACCCCGGCATCGTCCGCACAGGACGACCTGCTCCTGGAACACCAGCTCTGTTTCGCCCTGACAGTGGCGTCCAGGAGTGTGGTGGGCGCCTACAAGCCGGTCCTGGAAAAGCTGGGGCTGACCCACCCGCAGTACCTGGTGATGCTGTGCCTGTGGGAAGAAAGTCCCCGCACCGTGCGGAATATCAGCGAGGCCCTCGCCCAGGAGCCCGCCACCATCTCCCCGCTCCTCCGGCGCCTTGAAGCAGCGGGACTTCTGACGCGGCGCCGGGTGGACGGAAATGAACGGGCCCTCGCCGTGGAACTCACGCCGGCGGGCGCGGACCTTCGGCAAGAGGCGCTGGCGGTCCCCGGCACCATGATGGAGCGCCTGGGCCTGACCCGGGACCAGGTGGCCGAACTGCATGGCGCCATGATGGGACTGATCGCCGCGACCGGCGGGGCGGCAGGCTCCGGGGCCGGGCACCAGCAGACCCGGCAGTAGAATGGGAGCAATCCGAGGAGGCCGGGCGCGTGCGTAAATTGCTGATCCAGGTGTTGGCCGTGGCAGTGTCGGCAGGCCTGATGTCGGCCTGTTCCGCAGGGACTGGATCAGGCCAGCCCACATCGTCCGGACCGTCCGCCACTGCATCGGGCACGTCCACTCCGTCGGCCACACCCGCCCCCGACACCGAAACATCCGTCCCGGCGCCCGCACCGTCAGCGCCGTCCGGACTCCCGGCCGGCCCCGGAGCAGGGAACGCTGAACTGTCCATCATGGTCAAGCCTTCCGACACCGAACCGGCGGTCAACTACACGCTGGTGTGCCAGGGCGGCGTGCCGTCGGCGGAAAGCAAGCACCCGGCCGCGGACGCGGCCTGCACGGCCCTTAAGGACAACGCGTCGGTCCTGAGCCCGTCCACGAAGAACACCGCCCAGGCGTGCACCGAACAATACGGCGGGCCGCAGAAGGCAACCGTCACCGGGATAGTGGATGGAACACCCGTGGATGTCATCTTCGCCCGGACCAACGGCTGCGAAATCAGTGCCTGGAATGCCGCCCAGACCATCCTGGGTTCCAGCGGTGGAGCAGCTTAGCCTGCCGGCGGCCGAGGACTGCAGGGCGCGCGAAGCCGCGCACGTCCAGCGCGTCCGCCGTTACGCCGACCCCTACCTGGCCCGCCGGTCCGCAGGCCGCAAGCACCCCGTTGAGGACTTCCTCTTCACCTACTACACCCAAAAGCCAGGCCAGCTGCTGCGCTGGCACCCGGGAGCCGGCGTCGTACTGACCGGCGAACAGGCCACCGCCCGCAGCGGATGGAAACACTACAGAACGCCCGACGACGGCGAGCTCGCCTCCGTAGGGCTGCCGGCGGGAACCGGGGCGGTCACCTTTGACCGCCACGCCTTCCTGGCCGACCGCCGGGAAGCCGTCACCTTCGCCGAAATCATACTGCGCGGAACTGCGGCCCGTCCCGCCCAGTTCGGCTGCTTCGGGCTGCACGAATGGGCCATGGTGTACCGCCAGGACAAGTTCGACCTGCGGCACGAGTACCTGCAGCTGAGGCTGGGCCCGGCCGGGACGGACCAGGTGGTGGAGGAGAACCGGATCCGGTGCTCGCACTTCGATGCGTTCCGTTTCTACACACCGGATGCCATCCCGCGCAATGAACTGGCACCCAGCCGGGAGAACCAGCGGGACATGGAACAGCCAGGCTGCCTCCACGCCAACATGGACCTCTATAAGTGGGCCTACAAACTGCTGCCCGCGCTGCCCAGCGAACTGGTGATGGACTGCTTTGAGCTTTCCTGGCGGATCAGGGCGATGGACATGCAGGCTTCCCCCTATGACCTCGCGGAGTGGGGCTACCCCGCCATCAGGATCGAAACCCCGGACGGCAAGGCCACCTACGTCGAGCACCAGCGTGCGTTCGCGGCCGAGGCTGCTGAGCTCCGTGATCGGCTGGCAAGGGAGTTGGCCCCGCTGCACTCGGAGAGTACGGCATGAACGAACTCGACCTGGCCATCAGGCTCCGGGAAGACGCGGATGCTCCCGAGTACGAGTTCCGGCTGGTTGCCCGGGACGGCCACCCCGTTGCCGGCTGCACGCTGCCTGATCCGGCCGCCGCGCTGGCGGCCGTTGAACGCTTCGGGGAGGACATCTTTTTCCCCAGACCGGGTCCGCCGAAGCTGTGCACACAGCAATACGGCGGCCCGCAGGTTGCGGTGGTGACGGGGGCCGTCAATGGCCGCCCGGTCAACGTGACCTTCCGGCGCACCGACGGCTGCGAGATTGCCCGCTGGCGCGCCATGGCGCCGCTGCTCGGCGGGACGCCGGGTTCGCGCGGCGAAACGTAGTCTGCCCGAAACGTAGCCCCCGGCTGCACCCCCGCCTAAACAGCAGGACGCCGCCGGCTCCAACGGAACCGGCGGCGTCCTGGTCTGCTTCTGGTGGACTAGAGATCCATGTTGCTGTTGCCCGAGAATTCCGGGACTTCCTGTTTCTTCTTGTCCTTCGTGGCCTTGTCCTTCTTGTCCGAAGCAGCCGGGTCGTTGGCTGTTTCGTCATCCGGGACCACCACGGCGCCACCGGAGGTGACCGCCACCGAGACGAACGTGGGCACGCTTGAGCCGGCGAACGTCACCCGGCCGATGTAGGAGCCTGCAGCGAGGTCCTTCCACTGGAGCTTCACAACTCCCGCCTGGCCGTTCCCGAGCCGGAGCGGGTTGGGGGTCACGGTGGCGTTTCCTACGTTGGCCCCCAGCACGGCCGCGTCCACGGAGGCCTTGGTGGGCTGCCCGTTCGGACTTGCATAGAGGTTTACGAAGATCGTGTACACCCCGGCAGCCGGGTTGGGAACGGAAATCGATTCGCTGGCCGAGGCGGTCTGGGCAAGGAGTGCCTGTCCCGCCGGGTTGAAGACCACCATGTCGAAGTCGGCGGCTTCATCCGAGGAGTACACAGAAAACTTGGCCAAAGGCGATCCTGCCGGAACGGTGACTTCCTTGGCGAAGTTGGACCCATTGGTTTCCAGCGCCAGCGGCCCGGGAACCAGTTCGATGGCAGAGGAGTCAGCCTTGGACAGCCCGTCCAGGGTGATTTTCACGGGGGCGTTGGTGCCGGAGACCACCGGGATGTCACCCTGGCCCGTGCCACCTGCCGAGGTGAACCCCAGGTTCGCCGGGGCCACCACCGACTGCGGACGCACAGCCACAGGGGACGCCACGTTCTTGCCGGCACCCTGCCAGACCAGGCTGCCCATGGCGAACTGCCCCAGGGCCGCGCTGGTGTTTTCGAACTTAACCTTGAAGGTGCGCTTCTCGCCGGCGGCGCTGAAGCTGAGGATCGACGGCGTCACGGTCACCTTGACGCCCGGGACGTCCGCTTTGGCCCGGTAGACACCCGGCGTCAAAGCAGTGACCGTCCGGGTGACCTCAGTCTTGCCCGTGAGTGCACCCAGCGCGAACGAGGCGACGTTCATGTCCCGCGGCGCGGTGCTCCCCAGGCCGGGGATGCCCAGGTCAAGGCCCGTGCCCTGGATGAACTTCAAATAATCATCCTCGGTGTTGTCGTAGACCAGTCCCGGATCGAGGACCCTGGCAACATCCACCTGGCCGGCGCCGGTGGCGAAGACGTCGCCGTTGCGGGTGCCGTCGGCGTTCTTGACCTCACCGGCCGTGGTCATCATGGCCGACTTGACCGTGGCCGGAGACCAGCTGGGGTTCCTGGCAAGAATCAGCGCACCGAAGCCGGCGACGTGGGGCGCCGCCATCGATGTTCCGGACATCATGCCGAACTGGTCGCCGCCCGAGCCGATGGGCGACACACCTGCAAGAACGGCAACACCGGGCGCAGCCACATCAGGCTTGAGCAGGTCCGAGCCGGTGGCAAGCAGCGGGCCGCGGGAAGAGAACCCGGCAATCTGCGGCTGCGGCGCCACCGGAAGGCCGGTGGTGTCCTTGTTTACCAAAGCAACCTTGATGGCCGGGTTGGCCGTGATCTTGTCCTTGATCTGCTGCGTCGCCGGCGGGTTCACGTGCACGGTCGGGACAGAATGGCGGTCCAGGTCCTCGGAGGACGTGGCTAGGTTCACCAGGATCATCCCGATGCCGCCGGCCCGCTTCACTTCGGCGCTCTTGGCCACCCGGTCAACCACTCCGCGGTCGCAGACAACGATCTTGCCTGCCACCTTGGCGGGGTCGAGTGCGTTGGGGGCGCACAGTTGAGGATTTGCTGCGCCGGCTGCCGCGGCCGTTGCGGCGAGAACCACATTGCTCGCGGGAACAGGAGCGGCCATGAGGCTGGCGCCGCGGAACTTGCTGCCGTCCTCGAATTCGACGGTTCCCTGCAGTTCCGTGGAGAAGGAACTCGCGGCCACGGTGGTCAGCCAGGGTGCACCGTGGTTGACGGTGCTCGCGGTGGGTCCCGAGTTTCCGGCGGATGCGGCAACGAAGATACCGGCCGAGGCCGCGGACAGGAAGGCCAGCGACACCGGATCGGTGGTGGTGGAGGTGCTGCCGGAGATGGAGTAGTTCAGGACGTCCACGCCGTCGAGGATGGCCTGGTTGATCGCGGCGACGGAGGCCGAGCTGTAGCAGCCGCCGGTGTCCGGGTTGTCATCCTCCCAGCAGACTTTGTAGACAGAGAGCTTGGCCGCCGGTGCCACGCCGCTGGTGATGCCCATGTCAGTGGCACCAAGGTTGGCATGGACGTTGGCGTTGCCTGCCGCCGTGCTGGCCGTGTGGGTGCCGTGGCTCCCGACATCAACCGGCGAAATCAGTTCCTCGGGCGCGCGGTGCTGGGGCGCCACGTATTTCAGGAAGTCGTCGGCAAAGTAGCGTGCACTCAGGACCTTGGAATTGCAGTCATCTCCGTTGAAAGTCGCCCCGGATCCCTGGCCTTTCTGGCACTCACCGAGGAACGTGTCGCCGTCGGATTTAAGCATGGCGATTTTGCCGTCCGCGGTGCGGTACGGCACGCCAACCTGGGCCTCGCCGCTGAGCGGCTGGACGTCGCTGCCGGCAAAGAAGGGGTTCGACGGCGTGTAGCCGGAGTCGATGACACCCACCACAACGCCCTTGCCGGCATTGTCCTGGCCGCCGAAGGCGGTGTTCCAGAGCCCGTTTGCTCCGCTGAGTTTGAGGAAGTCCGTGGTGGAGTAGTCCGGAGCGTTTTCGGTATCCGGGGCCACCATCAGCACGGCAGGATCCTTGGCGAGCTTCACGGCCTGCTCAGCGGTGAGGTCGGCCGAAAAGCCGTTGATGGCTGCCGTGTACTTGCGCTTGATCTGGATGCTTTCCGTCTGGGCAACGGAGTTCTGTTTTTCCTCGAGGTGTGCCTGGTACTGCTGGACTTCGGGGCGTTCCGCGTCGAGCTTCCGGCCGTTTTGCGGCTTCGTCGCTGCCAGCCCGGGCGTTCCGCCGTCGTACGTGGCTGCTGGCTTCTCGGCAAGGACCACGATGTAGCGTCCTGCCGGGTAGTCGGCGGGGCTAACGGTCCTGGGAGTTACTACGGTGTTGGGTTCGACGGGCGCCGCGGTAGCGGGGCTCAACGCCATTGACGTGAGGAGAAGCGGCAAACCCACGGCCAACGCCGTCGCTTTCCGGAGTCCCCCGCCCCGGATGGGGCTCTTTCCAGTTGATTTCACGAGCGACTACACCTTTCACGAGGCACGGGTCCGGCGCGTGTCCGCCCCCGTGGCAGCTGGAAGACGGCAACCGTAATTACAGATCTTGTAATCCGGGGAGACCAGCCGATTCAAACAGTACAGACTGATAGACGAATATGACATAAGCCACAAGATCCTTTTTTGAATCTGTCAATTTGGCTGTCATGACAGCGGCCCGGCGGTGTCCGCCGGGCCGTTGCCATGGTTGCGTTAGGTGCTGTTAGCCCCGGTCGCCCTTGGGTGTGACCTGAAGCCTGTCGAAGGAGACCTGCCGGCCGTCCTTGTCCAGGACCACCACGTCGTCGCGGCCGTTCTGCACGTCGGACGGGAGGATGAACTCCACAGTGTTCGCCGTGGTGGGGAAGATCCATCCGATCCGGTAGGCCATTTTGTTGAGGTAGACGTAGTACCACTGGCCGTACTCCAGCCCGGCCAGCGTGATCTTCTGGCCGTTGCGGTATTTGTCCGCAGTGCCCAGGTCCAAGGGGGCCGTTTGGCCTTCGAGGTCCTGGACCGCCAGTGCGGGCTCACCCTCCGGCTGCGCCGGCTGGACCGTCAGCACCAGCGGGTCACCTTCAACACGCACGCTGACCTCTTTGGAGCCGTTGCGTGCCGTCGCCCCGAAGGTGACGCCACCCAGGCTTCCCGCAGCGACGTCAGCGGCACTCAGCACATGAACCCGCGTGGCCGTCGCGGTGCCACCAACGGCCAGCGCGGATTCCGTGATTCCAGCCTCCGGGGCGTCCAGCCCCGTCAGCGCCACATTCCCCGCGTTGCCCAGGGTGTAGGTGTACGTGACGGGATCACCCGCACTGGCAAAGCGGTCGCCGTCGGCGTCTTCCCACTGGGCGGAAACGGTACCCTCAAGCTTCGGCTCGCGGACTTTAAGGTCCACTTCGCCGCCGTCCACCTGGTAGCTCCTGGTGCTCTGGCCTGCTGCGCTGACTTCCCAGCTGGTGGCCGGAACGAAAAAGCCTTGCTCAACTTCTTCGGCGGTCACCGTGTGACGAGGCGTGGTGCACTGGTAACTCTGGCCCGCCGGCAGCGTGCCGTACCGGCAGTTGCCGGGACCTTCCGGGACAAAGGGGCTGAAGTTTCCCGCGGTGGGGACCACTTTTTCAACCAGCGGGCTCGTGTTGCGCACGGCGAAGGTGTAAGGGACGGGCTCGCCTGCCGCGTACGGCTGGGTTGAGAGGTCACGCCCGGCGTCGGCACGCGCTCCGCTAATATCGGCCGACACGAGTCCGTCGCGCAAGGCGACCGCAGCGCCGGTGAACGGAACCGTTTTGGTGAGCGACGCCGTCGCGCTGGCGGTGATGCTGAAGCCCGCCTCGGGCACGAAGTAGCCGCGCTCAACGTCCGCGGCCGTGATGACGTGCTTGGCGGTCGTGCAGGTGTAGCTGGCTCCGGCGGCCAGGTTGTTGAACCGGCAGTTCGGGGCCGACGGCGGGAGGAAGCCGGAGTCGAAGGTCCCGGAGACCGGTACCGAGTTTGCCGTGACGTTCGCGGTGCTCTTGACGGTGAACGAGTAGCTGAGGACTTCGCCCACCTGGTACGGGTTGGTGATTACATCGCGTGTCGGCGCACTCCCGGTGACGGTCAGCCCCACCTGCGGGGCAGCCGGCACGGTAGCGGTAAAGGTGAACTGCGAAACCCGGCCATCCGCCGTCGTGAATGCCGCGTTGAGGTTCTGCGGGCCACTGGCGTTAGCGGGGGCGGTCAGGGCCACGTTGACGGTGACCGAGGCGCCGGGGGCGACGTCGGGAACCGGCACGGTGGCGGCGGACCAGCCGCTCGGGGTGTAGACAGTGGCGTTGGCACCTGAAAGTGTGGCGGCTTCCTGGTTGGTGACTGTCACAGCGACCTGCGAGGTGGCACCGGGAGCCGTGGTGACGGCGGGGACGGACAGCGGGGCGCAGACGTAGTTCAGCCAGGCGTCGTCGAACTTCGCGAAGGGCATGTTGTCCGTGTAGTTGCCCTCGTAGAGGACGCCGAACTTGCCGTCTTCCAGGCGGGTCACGGTGGAGTAGGCGGAGAAGCCGGGACGGATGGTGCGCACGCCGGGCCAGGTGGCGCCGTCGTCGCAGGAGATACGGGCGGAGACGTTCTCGCGGCCGGTCTTGGAGTTGGAGTTGGTGAAGATCAGCTTCCTGGCGTCCGCCGAGCCCTGCGCCGCGGACGGGATCATCCGGGCGATGGAACCGTTGTTGGCGGGATCGGGCAGCTCGGTGTCCTGGGTGACCGTGCCGTAGGTGGCGCCGCCGTCGGTGGAGATGGCCACCTTGCGGAAGCCCTGGTTGGCGTTGTCGCGGGAGTTCAGAAGAACGCGGCCGTCGGAGAGTTCCACGGTTTTGTTTTCGTCCATCCGGTCGCCGACGTTGGCGCCCTTCTGCCACGTGAGGCCGTGGTCATCGGAGTAGACACTGTAGGCCTGGATTTTGTTGGTGCCATCGGCCTGGCGCACATCGCCGGCGTACTGCTGGATCAGGCGCCCTGCGTGGGGACCGTACCTGAGCTGGATGCCTTCGCCGGAGGACGCGAAGTTGGAGCGCACATCGCCGGCCACCGGGCTGGTTTTGCTGGTGCCGGGCTTGGTGACGTTGGTGATCAGCCGTGGCTGGCTCCAGGTGAGGCCGCCGTCGGAGGACTCGATGACAGCTGAGGAGATCACGGTGCGGTCGGCGTCGTCGTTGCCGAACTGGCTGCCGCCAAAGCCCTGGTCCTTGGAGTACACAAAGAACGCGAAGACCTTGCCGGCTTCGGCGTCGTGGATATAGGACGGGTCGCTGTACCCGTACTTCGGGCTGGTGGCGTCGCCCGGGTGCCCTGCTGCGATGACCTGCACGGGGCCCCAGGTCTGGCCGCCGTCGGTGCTGCGGCGCTGCACGATCGAGTTGGGATTCGGCGCGTCGGCGGAACTGCCCGGGCGGCCGTCCCAGGCGGCCAGCACCACTCCGTTCCCGAGGTAGGTGAGGGCCGGGATCCGGTAGAAGAAGTTGCTGGCCGTCCGGTCGGCCGCAAGGTTGGCCTCCGCGAAGGAGCCGGGACCCGCCGTCGGGCTGTTGGAAGGGATGGGGGCCGCCTGGGCGGCCATCCCCGGACCGGCCAGCAAGGCGAGGGCGACGATGCCCGCACCTGCCGTCCGTCCCAGGGATCGATGCCTGCTGCGTTGGGTGATGAGTGGCAAGTTGACTGTCCTTTCACTGCGCCGGCTGGCGGCGATGCGGGAATGAGTCGTTTTGTGGACGGCAGAACCATAGGTTCCACATGCCACATACGACGTCCTACCACCGTAGGGTGTGAAAGGTCACAGGGGAAGGTTCTTTGGCAGGAGATGTTTCCGGGGCACAAAAAAGCGGCCCCTCAGGGGCCGCCCTCGAACAGAGTCACGCGATGATGGCGCCTACTGGCGTGGCGTCCGGACTACGTCGCTGATCCACTGCCGGGTCTTTTCATCGACGGGACCTGCCACGCGGGTTTCCCGGGCAGCCCGGTCTGCTTTGATCTTCTGCAGGACCATGCGGCCCAGCCCGGCGAAAACGGCAACGGCTACCACGGGCAACAGCACGGATTTCGATTTCTCAGCCATTCCGCAATCCTAGTGACGGTGCGCGCGCAGGGCCAGAGCCGCCGTCGTTCCGCCGAATACAGAGTGCGGCCCCATGCCCGGTAGAATGGGCTAGCAAGCTCGCGGAGCGCCCGTCCACACTGTTCAAGAAGCACCCCTCAACACAGCGGAACGGCGTGAGACGGCACCACTCCGCTGCGCCCTTACCCAATGCTCACGCACAGGAGTTGCCGGATGCCCCGGATCGTTGTTGACGTCATGCCCAAGCCCGAGATTCTGGACCCGCAGGGGAAGGCCATCGTGGGTGCACTCCCCCGTTTGGGCTTCACCAGCTTTAGCTCTGTCCGCCAGGGCAAGCGCTTTGAACTGACCGTCGACGGCGAGGTGACCGACGCAATCCTGGCCCAGGCCCGTGAGGCAGCCGAGACCCTGCTGTCCAACCCCGTGATTGAAGACGTCGTCAACGTCGAGGTCGTCGAGGCCTGAGATGACTGAACTTCCCTTGATCGGCGAGGCAATCGCCGTCGCCGCTGAGCCGCGCCTCGCGGGCGCGAAGATCGGCGTGGTCACCTTCCCCGGCACGCTTGATGACCGCGACGCCGCCCGTGCGGTCCGGCTGGCCGGCGGCACCGCAGTGCCGCTCTGGCACGCCGACACCAACCTCGGTGACGTGGACGCCGTCGTGATTCCCGGCGGTTTCTCCTACGGCGACTACCTCCGCGCCGGTGCCATTGCCCGCTTCGCCCCGCTGATGTCCAAGATCATCGACGCCGCGAACTCCGACGCCAAGCTGCCCGTGCTGGGTATCTGCAACGGCTTCCAGATCCTGACCGAGTCGCACCTTCTGCCCGGGTCCATGATCAAGAACGACCACCTGAAGTTCATGTGCCGCGACCAGGTCCTGCGGGTTGAAAACAGCAACACCGCCTGGACCCTGGACTACGAGGCCGGCCAGGAAATCACCGTGCCGCTGAAGAACCAGGATGGCCAGTACATCGCTAACGAGAAGGTCTTGGACGCGCTCGAAGCCGAAGGCCGCGTGGTGTTCCGCTACGTGGGCTTCAACCCGAACGGCTCGCGCCGCGACATCGCCGGCATCTCCAACGCCGCCGGCAACGTGGTGGGACTTATGCCGCACCCGGAGCACGCCGTTGAGGCCGGCTTCGGACCCCAGTCGCTGGACGGGGTCGGCAGCTCAGACACCGATGGACTGGGTTTCTTCACCTCCGTATTGAACAAGATTGTGGGAGGCAGCAAATGACCGAGATCAATTCGGTGGTCGAGCCTGTCGAGACCGCCAAGAAGTTCAACATCGACACCGTCGAGAACGCCGCCAAGACGCCGGACACCGAACTCCCCTGGGCCGAACTGGGCCTGAAGCAGAACGAGTTCGACGAGGTCGTCAAGGTCCTGGGCCGCCGCCCCACCGGCGCGGAACTGGCCATGTACTCCGTCATGTGGAGCGAGCACTGCTCCTACAAGTCCTCGAAGAACCACCTGCGCCAGTTCGGCGACAAGGTGACCGACGAGATGAAGAAGGACATGCTGGTAGGCATCGGCGAGAACGCCGGCGTCACCAACCTGGGCGACGGCTGGGCCGTCACGTTCAAGATCGAGTCCCACAACTCGCCGTCGTTCGTTGAGCCCTACCAGGGTGCCGCCACCGGCATCGGCGGCATTGTCCGCGACATCATCTCCATGGGCGCCCGCCCGGTGGCCGTGATGGACCCCCTGCGTTTCGGCGCCATCGACCACCCGGACACTGCCCGCGTCATGCACGGTGCCGTTGCCGGCATCGGCGGCTACGGAAACTCCCTGGGCCTGCCCAACATCGGCGGCGAAATGGTGTTCGACTCCGTGTACCAGGGCAACCCGCTGGTCAACGCGCTGGCTGTCGGCGTTATGCGCCACGAGGACATCCGCCTCGCCAACGCCTCCGGCAAGGGCAACAAAGTGGTCCTTTTCGGTGCACGCACCGGCGGCGACGGCATCGGCGGCGCCTCGGTGCTGGCCTCGGAGTCCTTCGACGACACCAAGCCGTCCAAGCGCCCCGCCGTCCAGGTGGGCGACCCCTTCGCCGAGAAGGTCCTGATCGAGTGCTGCCTTGAGCTGTTCAAGGGTTCCCTTGTTGAGGGCATCCAGGACCTCGGCGCCGCAGGCATCTCCTGCGCCACGTCCGAGCTCGCCTCCAACGGCGACGGCGGCATGGAGGTCGAGCTGACCTCCGTCCTGCTGCGCGACCCCACCCTGACCCCGGGCGAAATCCTGATGTCAGAGTCGCAGGAACGCATGATGGCAGTGGTCACGCCTGAGAACATCGCCGCCTTCGAAGCTGTGATGGACAAGTGGGCAGTGGAGTACTCCTGGCTCGGCGAGGTCACCGACACTGGCCGCCTGATCATCACCTGGGACGGCGAAGTCATCGTCGACGTCGACCCGCGCACTGTGGCCCACGACGGTCCGGTCTACGACCGCCCGTACGCCCGCCCCGAGTGGCAGGATTCGGTCCAGGCCGATTCCTTCACCGGATCCGTCCAGGACGCTGGCCGCCCCTCCGCCCCCGCGGAACTGGCAGCTGCAGTGACCGAGCTCGTGGCCTCGCCGAACATGTGCAGCAAGGACTGGATCACCAACCAGTACGACCGGTACGTCGGCGGCAACACCGCCCTGGCGTTCCCGGACGACGCCGGCGTGGTCCGCGTGGACGAGGAAACCGGCCTGGGCGTTGCCCTGGCCACCGACGCCAACGGCCGCTACACCTACCTTGACCCGTACCACGGCGCACAGCTGGCACTGGCCGAGGCCTACCGCAACGTGGCCACCTCCGGCGCCGTGCCGATGGCCGTCAGCGACTGCCTGAACTTCGGCTCCCCCGAGGACCCGGACGTCATGTGGCAGCTCGCCGAAGCCATCCGCGGCCTGTCCGACGCCTGCATGGTGCTGGGCATCCCGGTCACCGGCGGCAACGTCTCGCTCTACAACCAGACGGGCACCACCCCGATCCACCCCTCCCCCGTGGTGGCTGTTCTGGGCAAGCTCGACGACGTCGCCCGCCGCACGCCGTCGGGCTGGAAGGAAGATGGCCAGGCCATCTACCTGCTGGGCACGACGGCGGCCGAGCTGGACGGCTCCGAATGGGCCAACATGCGCGGCCACCTCGGTGGGCTCCCGCCGAAGGTCGACCTCGCCGCCGAACGCGCGCTGGGTGAGATCCTGATCAACGCATCCCGCGACGGCATGGTGGACTCCGCGCACGACCTCTCCGAAGGCGGCCTCGCGGCAGCCCTCGTTGAGTCGGCACTGCGCTACGGCGTCGGCGCCCGGATCGCCCTGCAGGACGTCCTGGACCGCGACGGCGTTGACCTCTTCACGGCGCTGTTCTCCGAGACCCAGGGCCGCGCGATTGTGGGCGTTCCCCGCTCCGAGGAAGTCCGCTTCACCGACATGTGCACCGCCCGCGGGTTCGCCCACGTCCGGATCGGCGTGGTGGATGCAGACAGCAACCAGCTGGAGATCAACGGCGTGGACACCCTGTCCCTCGACGCCCTCCGCGAAGCCCACGAGGCAACCCTGCCGAAGTACTTCGGCTAAGGCCTCCGCTAAAGCAACGCGGGGTCACTTTACGCCCAATAATCCCCTGGGGATGGGCGTAAAGTGACCCCGCGTTGGTTTAGTCCTCGCTGTGGAGCTCCCGCTGCCTTGCGCTGAGTAGCTCAAGCTCGGGCCGGGCGGCTACAAAGCGTTCGACGGCGGTGAGCACCTCCACGAGGTGGGCCCGGTCAGCTGCCACCAGGCCGGCGCCCAGCTGCGAGCGCCGGTACTGGTCGTGGTCCCCCACCTCCGCGACGGACACGTCGAAGCGGCGCTTGAGCTCGGCCAGCAGCGACCTGATGATGGAGCGTTTCTCCTTCAGGCTCTGGACGTCGCCAAGGAGGATGTCGAATTCAATCCAGCCGACCCACATCAGATGGTGAGTTCGCCCATCCGGTCCCAGCCGTCGCCGTCGAGCTGGCGGCTGATGATCCGGGGTGTTTCGGCCAGCGCCTGGGGCATGTCCGCCATGGCCTGCTTGAAGTGCGTGCTGTTGACGTGGTCCCCGGCGGCGTCGTCCTTGAAGGCCTCCACCAGAACAAACTCGTTGGGGTCCTCCACACTGCGGGACCAGTCGAACCACAGGTTGCCGGGCTCCTCCCGGGTGGCCGTGGTGAATTCTTCAACAAGGCCGAGCCAGCGCTCGGACCAGTCGGGCTTGACCTTGAATTTAACCACGATGAAGATCATGGGATTTCCTTCCGTTGAGGGTGTTGAATCAGTGTCAGCCCGCAGCCAGGGCGAGCTCACAGGCCTCGATGGCCTCACGCGCGTGTTGCTGCTGCGCGGGGGTGCCGGCCCGCTCCGCCCACTGTTCGGCCAGCTGGAACTCCACGAGCGCCTCGGCGAAGCGGGCGGCGCCGTGCAGGGCCCAGCCCAGGTTGTTGTGCAGCGCCACCATCCAGCGCCGCGTATGCGGATCGTGGGCAGTGGACGCGTATTCGATGGCACTCTTTGTCCAGAGCTCGGCATGGGCGGAGTCTGCGATCGCGAGCATATGCAGCGCATCCACGGCGAGGTACTCCTCGCCCAGGTGGTCGCCGAGCTCCGCGGCCTGCTCAAACAGGGGCACGGCCATGGCGGCGTGCCCGCTGGAGTTCAGGACGCGTCCGCGTTCCAGCAGGATCCGCACTCCGACGGTGGGTTCCTCCTCCCCGTCCACCGAGTCCAGCAGCTCATCTGCCTCCTCGTAGCGTCCCCGCAGGCCGATGGCACGTCCCAGCTGGGTGGCCAGTTCGGCCTTTTCGTCGGCGTCGTACGCCGGATCGGCAAGGGCGTCCCTGAAGCGCTGCTCGGACAGCCCGGGATCCTTTTGCTTCCATAGTCGGTCAAGGGTCTCTTGGTCCAGCATGTACCTACTCCTGATCAGCTTTCACCTGCGGCGAGTTGGCGTGCCCCTTCAACGTATCGCGAAGTGATGTGCCTTTGCGCCGCCCTGGTCACCAGGCCACCTGCCCGGTAGAACCAGTTGGCAGGCATGCTGAAGGCGGTGATTTGCAAAAATACGCGGCCAGTGGCGTCAATCTCCACTTCAAACGCCTCTTCACCGCGGGCCGGATGTCCGGGCAATGTTCCGTAGCCAAACCCCGCAGACTGCGGGCCCTCCCCCGGCACCGGCCGCCGGACCCACACCACCTCGCAGGGGGCGTTAATGCGGAAAGGTCCGACGCCGAATCCGCTCACCACGCGCGTTCCAGGACGGACGACGTCGGATTCAGCCCGGACTCGGAGCCCCGACCGCCGCTGCAGCTCCCACGTCAGGATTCCGTGCGCCACCCGACGGTACAGTGCCACCCCGTCTCCAAGGTAGACCTGTGACACCAGGCAGGAGTATCCCGCTGGCGGCCGGCCATTCTCCGTAGCGCCGACGCCGGGGTAATCGAGCCGGCCGCCTACCAGGCGCCTGTCAGTCAACAGACGCCTCCTGGGAGCCGGACAGCCGGGCCCATCCCAGCTGCTCCTGCTGCTTTCGGCTCAGGGTCGACACTACGAGGTCGTAGGAGTCCTCCACCATGTCCCGGACCATTGAATCGGGGAGAGCGCCGTCCAGCCGCACGCCGTTCCAGTGGGTCTTGTTCATGTGCCACGCGCCCGTGATTTCCGGGTGGGCGGCACGAAGCTGCTCAGCCAGGGCGGGCTCGCACTTCAGGCTCACGGACCAGTCGTCCGGGTCCATGGCGGTGGCCGCAAACATCTTGGCCTCGTGCCGGGCGCCGCCGGCAACATGCGCCCGGACCTTAAACACCGAGGTTTCGGGTCCGAAGGGAAAATCCTCGAAGGAACCGGGAAACGACAGGCAGATTTCGCGGAGTTCAGCTTGGTCCATCCAGTGAGCCTACAAAGCGGCCGCCGCCGGTGCTAGTCTGCGAGCATGTCACATGACCAGGCGACCATACCTGTTCTGGACCTGAGCACCGCACGCCAGCCCTACGGTCCCTTTAGTCCGGAATTCATTGAAGAGCTGCGAAACGCCACCCACAACGTCGGCTTCTTCCAGCTCACCGGCTACGGCGCCGCGCCGGGCCAGGCCGAGGACCTCCTGGCCGTCATCAAACGCTTCTTCGATCTGCCGCTTGAGGAACGGATGAAGCTTGATAACCGGCTTTCACCGCATTTCCGCGGCTACACCCGGATGGGCACAGAGGTCACCCAGGGCCGGGCCGATGCCCGGGAACAGATTGACTATTCGCCGGAGCGCGACCCCATCCCGGATTATCCGGCAGATCAGCCGTTCTGGCTGCTCCAGGGACACAACCAGTGGCCGGACGAAGCGCTGCCGGAGCTGAAGCAGGCCGCCATGGCCTGGGCGGACCTGATGTCCGCGGTAGGCATGGAACTGATGCGCGCCATCGCCGTCTCCCTGCAGCTGCCCGAGGAATATTTCGACGATCCGTTCCGTGACACACCGGCCTGGATGGGCAAACTGGTGCATTATGTGGGCGGCGTGGTGGAAGCGGCCGGTGACCAGGGCGTGGGCTCGCACGCCGACTACGGGTTCGTCACCCTCCTGCTGCAGGACGGCGTCGGAGGCCTGGAGGTCCTCCCGCCCGGCGCCACCGAATGGGCCCCTGTCGAACCCATCCCGGGCGCGCTGGTGGTGAACCTGGGCGAAATGCTAGAGGTTGCCACCGAAGGCTACCTCGCCGCGACGATCCACCGCGTGCAGGCGCCGCCGCCCGGCGTCGACCGTTACTCCGTGCCGTTCTTCTGGTCGCCGCGGCTGGACGCCGTGATTGACCCCGTGCCCCTGCCGCCGGAGCTGGAAGCACAGGCCCGCGGAATCTCGGATGATCCGTCCAACCCGATGCTCGCATCATTCGGCATGAACATGCTCAAGGGACGGATGCGCGCCCACCCGGACGTGACCGAGCGGCACTACCCGGACCTGATCAAAACCTGAACGCGGGGAGTATCAGAGGTTGTACTTCCACGCCTGCTGGGCGGGGCAGACGTTCATCACCACATCGAGACCGGCTGCCTTGGCACGCTCCACCGCAGCTTCGTCGATGACGCCCAGCTGCAGCCATACGGCCTTGGCACCTGCCGCAATGGCCTGGTCCACCACCGCACCAACCCTGTGCGAATTCACAAAGCAGTCAACGACGTCGACCGGCTGCTTTTCGGGGGGAATGTCACCGAGGGTGCGGTAGCCGGGTTCGCCGTGCACAGGATCGCCAGGGAGGTTGACGGGGATGATCTCCATGCCGAGGCGGTCCCGGATAAACAGCGACGTATCGTAGGCCGCACGCCACTCATTGGTAGTCAGGCCCACGATGGCCCACCGCCCTTTGGTTCGCATCAGGCGCTCAATGACTGCAGGATCGTTGGTGTGCCCCATGAGGCAAGCCTACGGGCTGCGGGCGGCGGGTGGTTAGCGGCTGAACTTCTTGAGCCACTTGGCGCCGGGGTCTGCTTTCTTGTTGGTCCCGGACTTGCCGGACCCGTTGCCGGCTTCCTTGGACGCCGCATTTCCGGGCACGACGCTGGCCAGCAGCTTCTCCGTTTTTTCCAGCGTCTGCCGCACAGGTTCAGGGGCATGCTCCGCTTCCTGGGACGGGGAGCTTTCCGGGAGCTTCCCCTGTTCCTTTGAATTTTTTACCCCGCCGGACGTCCCGGGCGAACCGGATCCGGCCTGGGAGTCAGCGCCGCCGTCGTCCGGTCCTTCCTTCACAGTTTCGTCCGCGGTGGCGTCGGGCGCCGCGTTATGGTCCGGCGCTTGCTGCGGCACGTACTGCTGCTGACCGTCTGCCGGACCAGCATCCCGCCCTGCACCGGATTCCGCCTTTGCGGCTTCCGGGACGGTTCCGATGGCAGGGGCGGCAGCGGGCAGCCCGGACACGTTCCACGAGGGCGCCCAGTCTTCCAGCAAGTGCTGCACGGAGTGGCTGGCCTTCCCCGCCGCACCGGACCCGGTGGCGGCGACCCCGGTGACGCCGAGGCCCATCCCCGCTACGACGGCAAGGCCCACAATGGCGGACCGGTTACGGTGCCGGCGCTGCCTGCGTCGGCGGGTCAGCTCGTCCGGCCGGGAGGCCAGCAGGGCGGCCAGCTGTGCGTTGGGGGACGGTGCCGGCAAGGAAGCCAGGCTGCCCAGCGACAGGAGCGCAGCACGCAGTTCGGTGTCCTGCTCCTGGCCGGCATCGAGCAGCATCGACTCCACGGTGCCCGTCAAACGGCTGGTTTGAGGTGTCATGGCGCCACGTATTCCTTCACTGAGGTTTCCTCGCGGAGTCTGTTCAAAGCCCGCCGCTGGAGCTGCTTCACGGCGCCCGCGCTCTTCCCCATGACGGCGGCCACCTGGTCCACGGTCAGGCCGCCGATAATGCGCAGGGTCAGCACTTCCTTCTGCTCGTCCAGCAGCCCCTGGAGCAGGCCCAGGACCTCCGACGGCGAGACCCTCGCAAGGGCTTCAGCTTCGGCGGATGATTCCTCGCGCAGGTCCAGCTCGGCGTCGAACGGGAGCTTCGCGGGGGTGCGGCTTTGCCGGCGGTGGTCGTCCACCATCCGGGCGTGGGCCACCGAGAAGATAAAGGTGCGCAGGCCGTGCATGCCGCCCGTGACAGTCTCCAGCCGTGGGAGGACCGCGAGGAAGACGTCCTGCATAACAGCCTCCGGATCTTCAACACCGCGGGCTGTGAGATAGCCCAGGACCTGTGACGCATAACTTCGGTACACGAGGCTGAAGAGTTCCGGATCGCCGGCACCAGCCCGCAATACATCGTCAGTCAGCGCATCGGTCACGGACGTAGGGCCTTCGGTGGAGGGAACTTGGCTTGCTCAGTCTAGGGCCAGTGACGCTTCCGCGGAATGCCCTTGCCAACTAACTTTACCCTGCGGTAACCGTGCCACCTCGCCCGCCGGCGCCCGTTTCGGGTGCCGGATCCCTGTCACTTCTGTGTCCTGCCGAAGCAAAAAAGAGCCGGGCTGGAACATGATGGGGGACAGGTTCCAGTCCGGCGCTTTCATAGGGGTAATCGCCCGGGGCGCTCCAAGGGTTACGACCTTTCTGAAAAAACTTTTGGAGGCCGGTGACGAGGGCTGGATCCGCCGGTGCTGGACCTTAGGCTGCCCCGGTCCAACGCGGCGAAGTGACCTGCCTGCGCGGCGCCTTGGCATTGGCGAACGAGTGCACCCTCGTGGCAGGGACGCGCTGGTCATCGCAGGCCGGCTGGACCAGGGCGGGGGCCGCAACGGGCGCAGGCTGACTGACACTGGCGGCGGTGCAGAGATCGGTGACCAGCCCTGTTCCGGCGCACTCACGCACAGCGGCGATACCGGCGGCGACAGCGGACTTGTCCTCATAGGCTTCGGACACGGCCATCACCGTGCCGTCCGGCGCCTTGAGGCGGAACCTGAATCGTGAATCGGAGTCCAAGAAAACTTCAAACTTCCCGGCCATGGCAAATCCTTCCGGTCTGTGGGTCCTGTCCGGGCAACGTCGTCGCCACTGGACGGTCCCGAACACATCTCTGCGCCGGTCTCCCACGGGTCTGCTCGAACGATCTGTTGATCAGTTCAGCTTGTACATCAAGTCTCCCGGCACCGTCTGCAGCCTCACAAGACCGGCCGGGTTAACCCTGTGTAAATTGCGTTCAACCCCCGGCAGAACAAAGCGGCGGGCCACCCGCAAGGCTCGTTAGGAACCCAGGGTGACCCGCCGCCGTCGTACGTTCTAAAACGTCAGTCGTTGATGAGGTCGTTGACCACGATCGTCTGGTCCCGGTCCGGGCCGACGCCGATGGCCGAGAACCGCGTGCCGGAGAGCTTTTCCAGGGCCAGCACGTAGTTGCGGGCGTTCTCCGGCAGGTCCGCCAGGGTCCGGGCGCCGGTGATGTCCTCGGTCCAGCCTTCGAAGTACTCGAAGATGGGCACGGCGTGGTGGAACTCGGTCTGCGTCATGGGCATTTCGTCGTGGCGCACACCGTCGACGTCGTAGGCCACGCAGACCGGGATCTGCTCGATGCCTGTCAGGACGTCCAGCTTGGTGACGAAGTAGTCCGTGAAACCGTTGACGCGGGAGGCGTGGCGGGCCAGGACGGCGTCGTACCAGCCGCAGCGGCGCGGGCGGCCGGTGTTGACGCCAAACTCGCCGCCGGTCTTCTGCAGGTACATGCCCATCTCGTCGAACAGCTCCGTGGGGAACGGGCCCGCACCGACGCGGGTGGTGTAGGCCTTGATGATGCCGATCGAGCGTGAGATGCGGGTGGGGCCGATGCCGGAACCCACGGAGGCGCCGCCCGCGGTGGGGTTGGACGAAGTGACGAACGGGTACGTGCCGTGGTCAACGTCCAGGAACGTGGCCTGGCCGCCCTCCATCAGGACCACCTTGCCCTCGTCCAGTGCTGTGTTCAGGACCAGCGTGCTGTCGATGACCAGCGGGCGCAGGCGGTCGGCGAAGGACAGGAAGTACTCCACGATCTCCTCCACCACAACGCTGCGGCGGTTGTAGATCTTGACCAGGAGATCGTTCTTCTGGCGCAGCGACCCTTCAACCTTCTGGCGGAGGATCGACTCGTCAAAGACGTCCTGGACGCGGATGCCCAGGCGGGCCACCTTGTCCATGTAGGCCGGGCCGATACCGCGGCCGGTGGTGCCGATGGCGCGGCTGCCGAGGAAGCGCTCGGTGACTTTGTCCAGCACCTGGTGATAGGGGGCAACGAGGTGTGCGTTGGCCGAAACACGGAGCTTGGAGGTGTCGGCGCCGCGCGCCTCCAGCCCGTCGATCTCCTGGAACAGGGCCTCGAGGTTCACCACGCAGCCGTTGCCGATGATCGGGACCGCGTTGGGGCTGAGGATGCCGGCAGGAAGGAGCTTGAGCTCGTACTTCTCACCGCCTACGACGACGGTGTGCCCGGCATTGTTGCCGCCGTTCGGCTTGACGACGTAGTCGACTCGGCCGCCCAAAAGGTCAGTGGCTTTGCCTTTTCCTTCGTCGCCCCACTGGGCTCCTACGATCACGATTGCTGGCATGGGATCCTCCCCCATTCGTTCGGGCCGGCCAGGCTGTCCACCGAAATGGCAGGCCTGGTGCAGCGCCGTTCATGAGAATGCCCCGAATGGACCAGCCTTGCCAGGTCCGAGGTGCGGCCTGCCAACGCAAGAGTTCCGGGGCTCTTACCACCCAAGTTTAGCCGATGGCGCCCTGACTGCGGCGCCGGGGCGACTCCGGACGACACGCCGGGGTGTCTGGTATTTGCGACATTCGCCGCGGCATCGCCGTTGTCCTGCCGCCCAGGAACCTGTGACATGGAACATAACAGCCAGCACGAGGAGTAACCATGGCAGCAGGAAGCACTACAGTCGAGGCCCGGTCCATCGAGATGATCCCGCCACGCGAGCGGCACGGCCACCCGAGGGGTCAGTTCACGCTCTGGTTCGGGGCGAACGCGCAGATCACCGCAATCGTTGACGGCGCCCTCGCCGTCGTATTCGGGGCCGACGCGTTCTGGGCCATCATCGGCCTCCTGCTGGGCAACGTCGTCGGCGGCGCCGTCATGGCGCTGCACTCCGCCCAGGGGCCGAAACTGGGGCTTCCCCAGATGATCTCCAGCCGCGCCCAGTTCGGTGTCTACGGTGCCGTGATTCCGCTGGTCCTGGTGATCCTGATGTACATCGGCTTCGCCTCTACCGGCACGGTGCTGTCCGGTCAGGCTATCAACCTCATGCTGGGCGTGGATGCCCCAGTAGTCGGCATCCTGATCTTTGGCGCCGCCACCGCGTTCCTGGCAATCCTGGGCTACAAGTACATCCACGCCCTTGGCCGCATCGCCACAGTGCTTGGCCTGGCCGGCTTCCTGTACCTGACTGTTGCCGTGTTCACCAGGTTCGACGTTGGCCAGATCATGTTCCTGAAGGGCTTCGAATGGCCCACCTTCCTCACCGCAATAGCCCTGGGTGCAGGATGGCAACTCACCTTTGGCCCCTACGTCGCCGACTATTCGCGTTACCTGCCCCAGTCCACCTCAGAGCGCAAAACCTTCTGGTACACGTTCGCTGGCTCTGTGGGCGGTGCCCAGTGGGCCATGACGCTGGGTGCCATAGCAGGCGGGCTCTCCGCCGCCGGCCTGGGCGGCGATTTCCTCAAGAACCAGGTGGGCTACATGGGAGACCTGGCCGGCGGAGGACTGATTGCGGTCTTCATCTACCTCGTGATCGTCACGGGCAAGCTCACCGTCAACTGCCTCAACGCCTATGGAGCCTTCATGTGCTCTGTGACCATCAGCACGGCCATCAACCGCCGCGACTCCGTCTCACGGGCGGCCCGCATCGCCTTCATCATCGCCGTCATCACGGCTAGCGTGCTGATAGCCCTTTTCGCCAGCAAGGACTTCTTGAACGTCTTCAAGAACTTCGTCCTGCTGCTGCTGATGGTGTTTACGCCGTGGTCGGTGATCAACCTCGTGGACTACTACAAGATCTCCCGCGACCGGCTGGACATCCCGGCCCTGTACAACCCGGACGGCCGCTACGGCCGCTGGAATGTCCCAGCCCTGGTCTCCTACGGGATCGGAGTCCTCATCCAGGTGCCGTTCCTCGCCCAGGCGCTCTACACGGGGCCGGTCACCAAGTGGCTGGGAGGCGCGGACATTTCCTGGATCGTGGGAATCCTTGCGACCATGGCGGTGTACTACCCATGGGCCAAAGCCACCAACCGCGCGCCGCTCCAGACGATCTACCCGACACCCACACCCGCCAGCGCGCAGAACGCCACAACTGCGGGAGTCAACGGCTGACCGATCCCCGGGCCGGCCTCGCGAAAGCCCGCGAGGCCGGCCCGGCGTTTCGTTTCGCGGGGCTTGCTAGACTGGTAGTGACCGACCAGGAATCGGTCCACCACATTTCAAACCATCCCGGACTGCGGCGCGCCCCACCGCGCCCATTTTCCGGATTGGCAGCAGCACCTAGCCCCGCAGGAGACATAGCACTACATGACAGCCCTGGCACCCGAATCTTTCCGTGAGCAGCTTTTGAGCCGCCGTTACGAACCCAACGTTGCCGCCGTCAACGAGCTGTGCGATTCCCTGCAGAGCGTCAAGCCCCACACCGAAGTCCCCTACGTTGACCCGATGCACGATGTGGACGAGTGCCGCATCATCAGCCTCTACTCGAACATCGGGGAAGCGGACAAGTCCGGTTTCATCACCGCCGGCGACGACGACGCAGCCACCCGCATGCTGGGCATCCAGTGGACGCTGGGCCTGCGTCCGGAATTCGTGATGCCGTGGAACGTCCACCCGTGGCACACCCCGGGCGAGGTCAACGGCAAGTTCACGCCGGACCAGATTTCCTCCGGCCTCAAGCCGCTGCTCAAGTTCCTTGCCCTGGTCCCCCGCGCGTCGGTCATCGTGGCACATGGCACCGAAGCCAACCGCCTGGCCAACCTGCTCCTGAAGACCGAGGTGCCCATGATCTGGCGCCGCGGACTCAAGACCTACAAGGTCAGGTCCCTGAGCGGCCGCGCCTTCGCCGGCACGCCCGCGCGGCAGGAACAGTACCTCGAGGAAATGCGCGTGGCCTACACCGACGCCATGGCGCGCACGGGCCTCACGAAAGCCAGCTGACAGCCCGGGTCTCAACAAGCTCGACATACGACGGCGGGCGGGCACCTTTTCGAAAAGGTGACCGCCCGCCGTCGTACTCGTTAAAACCGCAACGCGGGGTCACTTCCTGCCCGTAACCGTAGGTTTATTGGGCAGGAAGTGACCCCGCGTTGCTTTTAGCCTTGCGCTTCGATGGCTGCCTTCGCGGCCGGATCCGAGTCGTTCAGGAACTTCTCGATCCGCTCCGGCTCGTCCGCCTCGCCGATCGCCGAGGAAGCCCGGCCCAGCGAGTAGAGTGCGCGCAGGAAGCCCTGGTTGGGCTCGTGCTCCCACGGAATGGGGCCCACTCCGCGCCAGCCGTTGCGGCGCAGCGAGTCCAGCCCGCGGTGGTAGCCCACGCGTGAGTAGGCGTAGGAGTCGATGGTGCGCCCTTCGGCCCACGCCTCCTCGGCCAGCACGGCCCACAACAGCGACGACGTGGGGTGCTTTTCCACGAGGTCCAGGGCTTCCTGGCCCGCGTCCAGTTGCGCGTAGACGTCGGTCTCGGCAGGCAGGAGCGTGGGCTCAGGGCCCATCAGGTTCTTGCGGAACTCGTCGGACATACTAGAACGTCTTGCCGAGGGAGCCGAGCTGGCGGGCGGCCTCAACAATGCGGGCGGCCATGCCGGCTTCGGCGGAGGCGCCCCAGACGCGGGGGTCGTAGGTCTTCTTGTTGCCCATTTCGCCGTCGATCTTCAGCACGCCGTCGTAGTTGGCGAGCATGTGGCCGGCCACCGGGCGGGTGAAGGCGTACTGGGTGTCCGTGTCGACGTTCATCTTGATGACACCGTAGGAAACAGCGTCAGCGATTTCCTGGTCGGACGAGCCGGAGCCGCCGTGGAACACGAGGTCGAACGGGTTTTCCTTGCCGATCTTGGCGCCGACCTCGGCCTGGATCTGCTTCAGCAGCTCGGGGCGCAGCTTCACGCCGCCCGGCTTGTACACGCCGTGGACGTTGCCGAAGGTCAGCGCCGTCATGTAGCGGCCGTTTTCGCCTGTGCCGAGGGCCTCAATGGTGGCGAGGGCGTCTTCGGTGGTGGTGTAAAGCTTCTCGTTGATCTCGTTCTCAACGCCGTCTTCCTCGCCGCCGACCGTGCCGATCTCGACTTCGAGGATCATCTTGGCGGCTGCGGAACGCTCCAGCAGTTCGCGGGCGATGCGCAGGTTGTCTTCGAGGGTCTCGTGCGAGCCGTCCCACATGTGCGAGTTGAAGATCGGGTTGCGGCCGGCCTTGACCTCGGCCTCGGACGCTGCCAGGAGCGGCAGGACGAATCCGTCGAGCTTGTCCTTGGGGCAGTGGTCCGTGTGCAGGGCGATGTTGACGTTGTAGTTCTTGGCCACTTCGCGGGCGAAGGCGGCGAAGCCGAGGGAACCGGCCACCATGTCCTTGACCGAGGCCCCGGACCAGTAGGCGGCACCGCCGGTGGAAACCTGGATGATGCCGTCGGACTCAGCCTCGGCGAAGCCGCGGATCGCTGCGTTCAGCGTCTGCGAGGAGGTGACGTTGACGGCGGGGAATGCGAAGCCGCCCGTCTTTGCGCGGTCGATCATCTCGGAGTAGATCTCTGGGGTTGCAATGGGCATGCTGACTCCTAAAGTGAATTTCGTCGGCGGGCTGGGTTGGCCCTGGAGTGAACCTCGTCGGCTAGGAACCATCCTAGCCATTTCTGCCGGGGCGCCGTGTTTCGGGTCACGCAGACCCGGTAACACTTGCCTACACGTGCTGGTTGAATACGTGCCGGCGCACCCACGCGTGCATCGCGATGGCCGCGGCGGACGCCGCGTTGATGGAGCGGGTGGAGCCGAACTGCTCGATGGAAAGGGTGGCGAGGGCGGCCTCGTGCACTTCCGGTGTCAGGCCGGGGCCTTCCTGGCCGAACACCAGCACACAGTCCTTGGGCAGTTCGTAGGTTTCCAGGGGCACGGAATCCGGGAAGATATCGATGCCGATGATCGCAAGCCCTTCCCCCTGCGCCCACGCCACGAAGTCCTCCACGGTGGGGTGGTGGCGGACGTGCTGGTAGCGGTCGGTGACCATGGCCCCGCGCCTGTTCCACCGGCGTCGTCCGATGATGTGGACTTCCTTGGCGAGGAACGCGTTGGCGGTCCGCACCACGGTGCCGATATTGAGGTCGTGCTGCCAGTTCTCGATGGCGATGTGGAAGTTGTGCCGCTTGGAATCGAGGTCGGCCACGATCGCGTCATGCTTCCAGTAGCGGTACTGGTCCACGACGTTCCGCCGGTCCCCGTCGGCCAGCAGCTCCGGATCCCAGTGGTCCCCGGCGGGCAGCTCGCCTTCCCAGGGCCCGACGCCGACCTCCGCCTTTGGCCCGGATTCTTCCTCGGGCGGTGGAACGGGCAGCGGCGGGGTCTGGGGCTGGTCAGTCACGCCTCAACTCTAGCCGGGGTCAGCCGTCGATCTTCCAGCGGTTGGCGCGGTAGGAGTTGGCGAGCTGCTCCAGCAGCCCCGGGTGTTCATCCCAGTACGTCGCATGGCCGCTGACGCCCACCATCTGCGGCGTTCCCCACGGGGTGACACTGAACAGGTTCACTGCCTTGATGGTTTCGCCGCGGGCGTTGAGGCACTCAAAGCCGATCACCACGGCGGCCGCCCGGCGGAACTCCCGGATTTCCGGAGTGGTCGTCGTGAAATTGCTGGTGCACTTATGGCCCACCAGGTGCTGCGGCATTTCGGCCGCGGGCATGGCGGTGAACTTGGCCTCGATCTCCTTGATGGCGGCCTGGACTTTCTCCGGTTCCTTGCCGTACTTGCCCTCTTCCGCTTCAGCGAAGAACGCAAAGGCCAGGGCGATGCCGTCCGCGTCACGTTCCTCGGTGCCCTGGGCTTTTTGCTGCATGGGAGCGCCCGTGGTCGGGTCAGTGGTGATCCCGAACGTCTCGTCGCCGGTCCAGGCGGCCAGGTACTGGAAGGATGACTCCCCGGTGACAAACCGGCTGAAGAGCGGGTCACCTTCGGCCGGGATGTTCGCCGGTCCTTGCAGTTCCGCCCATCCCGGCGGCAGCGGGATGGCGCCGGCCGGCACGTCGTCCGCGCTGGGATCGTCCGACGGCGCCGCCGATTCTTCCGGCGCGGCGCTTTCCCCTGCTGCCCCGGACGTCACCACGGGAGACGGAGTGTCCCCGGCCTGCGGTTTGGCGAAGGTGGGAATCACCCAGGCGAACACCGCCACCAATCCAACAATCACGACGGCGGCAACGGCACCGAGAACGATGAAGAGCGCCTTTTTGTTGCTGTGCGGGGGCTGCGGTGCCGGCTGCTGCGGGTACTGGCCCGGGTACTGCTGGCCGGGGTACTGCTGGCCCGGCTGCGGCGTTTGGGCGTACTGCTGCCCTGGATACGGAGCCTGCGGGTTGCCCTCCGCGTCCCTGGACGGTGGCGGCGGCGCACTGTAGTTGTTGCTCATGGCGGTCCCTTTCAGGTGCTGGCAGGCATCCTGCGGTTCCCGCGGTGCCCGGTGATTTCCGACGGCGGGGACCAGCCGGCGCACGCCGGCACAACACCGCCGCGGACATCCCCCGATCCGCAGCCGCTGGGCGCCATGGCGCCACCACGAGCCTAGCCGATGGGCCGGACAGCCGGCGCGCGCGGGCTCCGCCGTCATTTCTTCGGCCTCACGTGTTCCTTCGCCCGAAGAATGACAGACTGGAGCCCGGTAAAGGCACATCGGCGTTGGAGGAAAAACATGGCAAAAGCAGACCAGGTCAACGGATCACCGGCGGTCTACCGAAGCGGCCAGGAGATCGAGTGCTGGCTGACGGACATGGACGGCGTCCTGGTCCACGAAAACCAGGCTGTCCCCGGCGCGGCCGAGCTGATCCAGCGCTGGGTGGACACCTCCAAGCGCTTCCTGGTGCTGACCAACAACTCCATCTTCACTCCCCGCGACCTTGCTGCCCGGCTCCGCGCGTCGGGCCTGGAGGTTCCGGAGGAGAACATCTGGACCTCGGCGCTCGCCACCGCGCAGTTCCTCAAGGACCAGGTGCAGGGCTCGGGTTCCGGAAACCGCGCCTACACCATCGGTGAGGCGGGGCTGACGACGGCGCTGCACGAGGCCGGCTTCATCCTCACCGACCAGGACCCGGACTTTGTGGTGCTCGGCGAAACGCGCACCTACTCCTTCGAAGCGATCACCATGGCCATCCGGCTGATCCTGGCCGGAGCCCGTTTCATCGCCACCAACCCCGACGCCACCGGCCCCTCCAAGGACGGCCCCATGCCTGCGACCGGTGCCATCGCGGCCCTGATCACCAAGGCCACCGGCCGGGAGCCGTACATCGTAGGCAAGCCGAATCCCATGATGTTCCGGTCGGCCATGAACCAGATCGACGCACATTCGGAAACCACTGCCATGATCGGTGACCGGATGGACACGGACATCATCGCGGGCATGGAGGCTGGCCTGCATACGGTCCTGGTACTGAGCGGCATCACGCAGCGTGAAGAGATTGCCTCTTACCCGTTCCGGCCCAACCAGGTGCTCAACTCCGTCGCGGACCTGAAAAGCCAGATCTAGGACACAGGCTTAGAAAACAGTCACCCGCGATCCCCCGCCGGGAAGGGGGAAGAACTCGTTCATCAGCTGGTCCACGATGGGCCGGTAAACGGTGGGGTTCCAGCCCGGACTGGCGTGTGCCGGCCGGGCGCCCTCCGTTTGCAGGTTTGTTGACACGATATTGGAACTGTAGGCAACCTCCCACGCCTCCAGGGCAGTCTGGTACTGCACCGTCTGGTCCCGCGGGTTGCCGATGAACGCCATCTTCGTGCCGCCAAGCTTCTCCACGAACCGGAGCCCGTCGAAGTGGTAAATGTAGGCGGACTCCGACTGCACGAGCACACTGGAGGGGGCGATCGGGGACAGCTGCTCCAGGGTCTGGTCCAGGATCTGGCGCCAGGTCCGCTCGTCCTTGTGGATCACCCGCTCCCCCAGTTCGTACCCGCCGCGCAGCACGGACGGGACACGGAAACCGCGCTCGTAGAGGAACACCACGCCGTCGAACCAGCTCTGGTCCAGTACGTCGTGCTTGCTGTACGGGCTGGAATCGAGCAGGATGAACGCCACTTCCACGCCGTGGAGTTCGCGGAGGCGGGCGGCGACCTGCGTGGCCACCATGCCGCCAAAGCTGTGGCCATAGAAGAACAATTTGGTGAGCTTGTTCGCCCGCACATGCTCAATCACGGCGATCACCAGTTCATCGATGTCCAGCCCCTGGTTGGAATAGCCGACGGCGGCCAGCCGGGCGCGCTTGTTCAGCGCTCCGCGCAGGGCGTTCAGGATCCACTGCGCTTCTTCCCAGCTGGTTTTGTAGCCCGGAAACAGGAACCAGCTGGCATCGGGGTAGTACGCATCGGCGAAGTCGTCCCGGACTTCAAGGATCCTGTTGACCCGCCGCTCCGACTGGACGCGGCGGGTGACGAGCATATCCCCGGCCAGCAGGGCGGACGCTCCTGTTCCCCAGAGGAAGCCCCGGCGGGAGAACTGCCGGAGGGCTGCAGCGTCGGCCAGCAGCCGGGCATGGTCAATTCCCGGCTGTTCAGGCTGTCCCTGCGGATCTGTTTCCCCCCTGTACGGCACGTGTCTACCGTACGCACAGCGGAAGCCCCTGCTGCAACCCCCTGGCAGGACCGGGCCGTGTCAGCTGGCAGCCAGGCCCTCCCGGGCGGGGTCGTACAGGCCGCCCATCGGGTTTCGGCGCGCAAGCTCCTGGCCGATCTCGTTGTACCGTGCCAACAGGTCCGAGCCGGCGAACGCTTCGGGCTCATCGAGCAGCGCAAAGATCGAATCGCTGGCCGTGAGGAGTTCGTCGTCGGAGTATTCTGCCAAGGGACGCCCGAACATCGGGTCAAGGGGTGCATGGGCGTCCCCTTCGGCGCCGTCAGCGAAAGTGTCCGCGAGCTCATCGGTGATGGCCAGCGACAGCCCGTTGACGCCGGCTTCCGGCGGGGCCGCATCGCTGCGCGGGGTCAGAACCAGTGATACGCCGCTTCCGGCCATACCGGGAAGGGTGGCTCCGTCGATGGCGTTGAGATCGTTGCGGAGGCCCGCCAGCGCCGCCGATTCAACGTAAGCAGCCCGGGAGAGGTCAACGTGGATGTGGGAGGGAATGCCCAGGGCCCGAACACGTCGGACCAGGTTCACAAGTGCCGGGCGGGTTTCCCCAGTGAGGCTGCCACGGATATCAATCCGGACAGTGTCCGTGAGAACGTCACGCGTAGCGAGGGCGTGCAATTTGCGGTCCATAGGTACTCCAAATAAGGGTGTCTATGGCCGACGGCTCAACCTCGGCAAGCGTATCCTCCGGACCAGCCCGGCACAAGCCGCAGAAGTTGTTTAGCCCGCGTGGGCTTTGCCGGGCTCCTGGTAATGCGTTCGGGTGCCTGCCCCACCGACGGAATCCACCAGTGACTTTGCGATATCCCGCAGCTTGGTGTTGCTGTTACTCGACGCATCCGTCAGGATCTGGACTGCCGCATCCTGGCTGCAGCGATTTTGTGCCATCACGATGCCCACGGCGATGTCGATGATGGTGCGGGACTCCAGGGTGGCACGCAGGTTGGCGGCGCTGTCGGTATGCAGTGAAAACCTGACAGCCAACCTCAGTGCCTGCGAGATTTCCCGCGTGTAGCCCCGGGCTTTAGCCGCGGCACGTTCGTCGAATTTCCGCGGCACATCCGAGTAGAGGTTCAGGGCCGCTTTCGCTTCCCCCTGGAGGTTGAACGGGAGGGAAAGCACCGAACGCAGTCCGTGGGACGCGACGGCGTTGGCGTAGTCCGGACCCCAACGGTCCTCTTCAAAGAGGTCCGGGACGTTGACTTCGCGTTCCTCCTCGGCGGCGGTCAGGCACGGGCCTTGGGACAGTGAGTACTGGATTTCGTCCACTTCACGGGCGGAATCGCTGCTCCAGCCGATGGTGGCGGCTTTCCGGTCCCGGAGGAGGGTAATGCCGCACAGGGCGTCGTCGCCGTCGCCTGCCACCTGGTGGGCCGAGAACCGGGCCAGCTCGTTGAGGAACTGCTCAAAGTCCGCGCTGTCCAGGATGAGGTTCTGGACCTGCTCGGTGGTGTTCAAAGGGAGTTCCGGTGGGAGCATGGCGCGTTCTCCAATAGCTGCAGAAGAGGTTGAGCAAATACTAGGACGCTCCCCTGCGTCAGTCCAACCGGCACCGGATTACGCCGGTGCCGGCTGGTGCCGGACTAGGAGAGGCCCAGTTCGTCCTTGCCGAACGCGAAGAGGTAGGGCACCCCGGTCTCGGCTTCAATTTTTTCCTTGGCGCCGGTGTCGCGGTCCACGATGACGGCCACGGCCACCACGTTGCCGCCGGCCTTGCGGACGCCCTCAACAGCGGTGAGCGCAGAGCCACCGGTAGTGGAGGTGTCCTCGAGGACCAGCACCTTCCGGCCGTCGACGGACGGGCCTTCGACCTGGCGGCCCATGCCGTAGGACTTCTGCGCCTTCCGGACCACAAAGGCGTCCACGGTCCGGCCGGCGTCAACAGCGGAGTGCATCACGGCGGTACCCACGGGGTCGGCACCCATGGTGAGACCGCCGGCGCACTCAAAGTCGATCCCGGCGTCGTCCGCCAGCGCCAGCATGACCTGGCCCACGAGCTTGGACGCCTCGTGGTGGAGGGTGATGCGGCGCAGGTCGATGTAGTAATCGGCCTCCGCTCCGCTGGACAGGATCACCTTGCCGCGGACGACGGCGAGCTCCTTGATCAGCTCAAGAAGGCGGGCACGTGCGGCAGTGGCATCAAGAGGGGAAGTCATGGTCTCCAGTTTAGCGGCGGGCGAAGCCGGGTGCGTGTTCCGGCCGGGGCCCGCAGCGGGAACGCTACAGCCGGGTGTCGAAGGAGTCGCAGAAGACGTTGTCGTTGAACGTTCCCTGGAACTCCGACTTGCCCATGATCTTTTGGATCGTGGCGCGGATGGCCTCCCGTGACCCGGCATGGGCGTTGATGGCGGTCTTCACCATCGGCACGTCAATCAGGTGGTTGGGCTGGTTGAGCGAGACGAACACGGTGGGAACCTCGGTGACGTACCAGGGGATCTCCGCTGCCATCGGGGTGGACCACTTGATCCGGATGGCAGCCTCCTGCGCGAACCCTTTCACGTTGGCGAACACAAACGCGGCGTCGTACTTGTCCGCATAGTCGCCGGTGGCTTCCTCGGAGATGACCGACATGAAGTTCACGCCGGTCTCCCCTGCCGCCGCACGCTGGTCCGCGGTTTTGAACACGTGCACCTCGAAGCCGGCGTCTTCCAGCTCCTCCTTGACGGTGTCCAGGTAGGCCAGCGGGTCGGCACGGGTGAAGTCCGAACCGCCGGAGATCCCGTACAGCCGGATCCGCTGGTGCGTCTCCGGCCGGATAGGCAGGTTGTTCGCAGTGTCCTTGACCAGGGTGACAGTCTTGTCCGCAATCTCCGCGGCGATGGCGCGGTGGCCTTCGGAGCCGATCACGGCAAGGGCCTCCACCGGCGGAACCAGCTCCGCAACCGGCTTCACGTGCAGCCCCAGGCTTGCCTTCAGGGCAAGGATTCGACGCAGGGCGTCATGCAGGCGCCGCTCGGTGAAGACGCCGGACTTGTAGCCGTCCAGCATGTACCCGAAGTCCTCGGCGGGGTTGCGGAAGAACAGGAACATGTCGCAGCCGGCGGCGATGGTGGCCGGCACCAGGTCCTTGCGTTTCATCGCCTGGGTCAGGCCCACCATCTGCGAGGCGTCGGTCAGGATCAGCCCGTTGAAGCCAAGCTCACCTCGGAGCAGGTCCTGGAGCAGTTCCGGGGACAGCGTGGCGGGCAGGATGTCCGCGTCCGCGAGGCCGGGGCGGAAATGCCGGGACAGTTCCGGCGCCCCGATGTGCCCGATCATGATGGACTGCACGCCGTGCCTGATCATCTCGCGGTACACGTGCCCGTAGGTCCGGTTCCACTCCTCGTAGCCGAGCGTGTTGTAGGAGGTGACCACGTGCTGGTCGCGTTCGTCCACGCCGTCGCCCGGGAAGTGCTTTATGGCGCAGACGGTGGGCGACTCGCTGATGCCGCCGAAGTACTCCTTGGCGCGCTCCACCACGATCTCGGGCGTGTTGCCGAAGGACCGGGTGGAGATCACCGTGTTCCGCCAGTTGTAGTGGATGTCCACGATCGGCGCGAACGCCCAGTTGCAGCCCAGCGCCGCGGTTTCCACCCCGGCCACCTGGCCCATCTGCTTGGCGATGGACTTGTCCGGGTGCGAGCCGGCCTGAAGGTGCGTCGACACAAACGTTCCGTCGTCGCAGCTTCCGGCTCCCCCCATTTCCGGGTTGGAAGCCACGAGCAGCGGGATGCGGCTCCTGGCCTGCGCGTACCGGATGTGTTCCTGCACCGCCACCGAAGGTCCCGGCCGGTAGCGCATGCCGCCCACGTGGAAGTTGTCCAGGACGCCGTCAATGTACTCCGGGGAGTAATCGTTGTTGTGGTTGATGAACAGCTGCCCGATCTTTTCCTCAAGGCTCATCCCTGCGAGCGTGGACTCCACCCACGCCACGGCATCGCCGTCGAGGTTGAACGGCGCGGCCTGGAGGTCGACGTCGAACTGGCGCCCTGGGGTGCCGGCGGCACCGGCGGTGGGACTTCCGACGGCGGCAGTCACCGCAGCCGCGATGCCGGCCAACGCCTCGGCCACCACCTGGTCCACTGGAGCGGCGATGTCCACCACAACGCCGGGTTCATCGGCCTCGAGCGGTTCGAGGGTGGCCAGCTGGGATTCCAGCAGCGCCGGCGGCATGAAGTGCCCGGAGCGGCCTTCCGTCCGTGCTTTAAGGACGTCTTTGCTGCCGTGCAGGTGCAGGAACACGGTGTCCGGCGCCTGGGCGCGGATGGCGTCGCGGTAGCTGCGGCGCAGGGCCGAGCAGGCCAGAACCAGGCCGTCCTTGGCAGCTGCGAGTTCGCTGCCCACCGTGGCGAGCCAGGGCCAGCGGTCCTCGTCCGTCAGCGGCGTCCCGGCTGCCATTTTGGCGACGTTTTCCAGCGGGTGGAGGGAGTCGCCGTCGAGGAACGGCACGCCCAGTTCGCGGGCCACCAGGTCGCCGATGGTGGTTTTCCCGCAGCCGGAAACGCCCATCACGATGATGCGGTGGCGGGCGGATCCAGCTTCCGGCGTCGGGTTACCAGTCATGGACGGTGCCGTCGACGAGGCGGTTGTAGGGCAGGTACGCCTGCTGGTAAGGGAACGCTGCCGCGGCTTCCTCATTGAACTCGACGCCGATGCCTGGCTTGTCGCCTGGGTGCAGGTAGCCGTCCACGAACGTCATGGACTGTTCGAAGACCTCGTTGGTCTTGTCCGAGTGCTGCATGTATTCCTGGATGCCGTAGTTGTGGATGGCCAGGCCCACGTGCAGCTGCGCGGCGAAGCCCACCGGGGAGATGTCGGTGGGGCCGTGGAAGCCGGACTTGATCTGGTACTGCGCCGCGAAGTCCATGACTTTCTTCAGCGGGGAGATCCCGCCGAAGTGCGTGGAGGCTGCCCGGACATAATCGATCAGCTGTTCCTTGATCAGGGTCTGGAAGTCGAACACGGTGTTGAAGATTTCGCCGATGGCCAGCGGGGTGGTGGTGTGCTGGCGGACCAGGCGCAGGCCTTCCTGGTTTTCGGCCGGGGTGCAGTCCTCGAGCCAGAACAGGTCATACGGTTCCAGCGCCTTGCCGAGCTTCGCCGCCTGGATCGGGGTCATGCGGTGGTGGCCGTCGTGCAGCAGCGGGATCTCCGGGCCGAACTCGTTCCGGACAGCTTCGAAGACTGTGGGCAGGTGGCGTAGGTAGGCCCGGGTGTCCCAGTCTTCTTCCAGCGGGAACGCGCCGCGGCCGGCGGGCTCGTAATCGTAGCGCTCCCCGGAGGCCTGGGCCTGGGCGGCGACGCCGTAGACGGCCTTGATGCCGGGGACGGCGGTCTGGATCCGGATGGACTTGTAGCCCAGCTCCAGGTGCTCACGGACGGAATCGAACAGGGACGGAAGGTCGGCGCCGGAGGCGTGGCCGTAGGCGCGCAGCCCGTTGCGGGACGCCCCTCCCAGGAGCTGGTAGACGGGCATGCCGGCTATCTTGCCTTTGATGTCCCACAGCGCCATGTCGACGGCGGCGATCGCGGCCATGGTCACCGGGCCGCGGCGCCAGTACGAGGACCGGTAGAGGAACTGCCAGGTGTCCTCGATCCGGTGCGGGTCCTTGCCGATCAGCAGCTGCGCGACGTGTTCCTTCAAGTACGCGGCGACGGCAAGCTCGCGGCCGTTCAGGGTGGCATCACCGATGCCGGTCACACCGTCCTCCGTGGTGATCCGGAGGGTTACGAAGTTACGGGACGGGCTGGTCACGAAGACTTCCGCGGCAATGATTTTCACTGCAGGTCCTTTCAGGGTCGGGATTAAGTTTCGGGGTGTCGGGGCGGGCAGCGGTCAGAACGATCCGCGCAGGTTCTCAACGAGGTCGATGACGGAGCGGTCCTTTGCAAGATCCGGATCCAGCAACGCAAGCAGGGCCTGCGTCCGTTCCGACCCAGCAAGTTGGTTTGCGGCACCGATGGCGCCCACGAGTGGATCCTGCACCGTGTGGCCACCGGCGGTGAAGTCCATCCAGGCGGCGATCATCAGTGCGGCGCCAGCCCCGGAACGACCCGCGGCACGCTCGGCTTGGAGTACCGGGACGGCGCGCATCCGCAGTTTGGTGCTGCCGTCCATCGCGATTTGCGCCAGGTGGTGGGCGATCCGGGCGTTGCTGAACCGGGCATGGAGGGCGGCACGGTAGGCAGGGATCTGCAAGTCTGTGCCTCCCGTCCCGCTGCCGGCCAGGTTGGCCTCGGCCTCGTCCCAGAAACCCTCCACAGCCTGCAGGCAGAACGGGTCCGCCAGCGCCTGGGCCACGGTGGTGTGGCCGCGGAGCTGGCCGGCGTAGGCGAGCAGGGAGTGCGCGCCGTTCAGCAACCAGAGTTTGCGGTTTTCGTAGGGTTCGATGTCGGCCACGAACACGGCACCGGAGTCCTCCCAGCGCGGCCGGCCGGCGGGGAACTCCCCGCTCAGGACCCAGTTGGAGAAGGGCTCGGCCACCACAGGTGAATTGTCGCGGTAGCCGCAGGCAGCCTCGACGGCGGCAAGGTCGGCGTCGGTGGTGCGCGGGGTGATGCGGTCCACCGAGGTGCTGACGAAGCTGATGTTGGCGTCGATCCATTCCGCAAGGCCTGCGTCCCACGCGCCGGCGAAGCCCGCCAGGGCATTGCGGGCAACGGTGCCGTTGTTCGAGAGGTTGTCGCAGCAGACGACGGCGAGCGGTCCCGCGCCGGCAGCCCGGCGCGCGGCGAGGGCGAGCACCAGCCGGCCCAGCGGCGTCGCCGGATATGCGCTGCCGGACGCCAGCAGCGCAAGGTCGGCGGCGACGTCGGATGCGGCGCGTTCCAGGTGCCCGTCGGAACCGATACGGTAGGCAGCTTCGGTGATGGTCAGGGTGATGATGGCGGTGACGGGGGCCGCAACCAGCTCCACGAGGCGCTGCACGTCGGCTCCGTCCACGGCCTCCACAATGCTGCTGACCACGGCGAACGAGTCGCCGGCGTCGGCGCGTTCCACCACGGTGAACAGCCCGTCCTGTTCAGCCAGCGCCAGCGCGGCGTCCGGTCGGCGGCCAGTGAAAGCTGCGATGCCCCAGTCCGCGGCGTCAGACGCCTGCTGGGTGTACCAGGCCTGGTGCGAGCGGGAGAAGGCGCCGAGCCCCAGGTGGACGATCCGCACCGGCGCCTTGGCGGAGGGGCGCAGGCGCCGGTTGAGTTGGGGAAGGTCGACGGCGGATGGCGCCCCGGGCTGCAGTTCGATGCTCACAGCTTGAACACCCGTCTCGGTGAACCGTCCACCAGGTCGACGATCAGTTCGTGGGCGCGGTCCTCGCTGACGCGGTGCTCGGCCACGAGGCGGGCCAGGAAGGAGGCTTCGATCCGGCGCGAGGCATCGTGGCGTGCGGGGATGGAGCAGAACGCGCGGGTGTCGTCGATAAAGCCGGAGGAGCGGGAGAACCCGGCGGTTTCGGTCACGGCCGAGCGGAAGCGCAGCATGGCGTCCGGCGCGTCCAGGAACCACCACGGCGCACCGAGATAAACCGACGGGTAGAAGCCTGCCAGCGGCGCGAGTTCGCGGGAGAACACGGTCTCATCCAGGGTGAAGAGCACCAGGTGGAAGTCCTTGGCGGTGCCGAAGTCCTGCAGTACGGGGCGGATGGCCTCGGTGTAGTTTATCGCGAAGGGGATGTCGTGGCCGGTGTCGGCGCCGTACGTGTTGAACGTGGGTTGGTGATGGTTGCGGTACGAGCCCGGGTGGATGGTCATCACCAGGCCGTCCGCCACGGACATCCGCGCCATCTGGTACATCATGTGCGCCTCGAAGGCGTCGCGGTCCTGCGCTGTGGCCTGGCCTGACCGGGCCCGTTCGAACAAGGCACCGGCGTCGGCGGCGTCGAGTTTGAGCGTCGCGGGGGTGCGGACGCCGTGGTCCGCCGAGACGGCACCATGCTCCACGAAATAACGACGCCGGTTTTCCAGCGCGGTGATGTACCCCGCGTAGCCGGTACCGCCATCGCCCGCTGCCGCGATCAGGCGGTCCACGTTCGCGGACCAGGTGGGGTGCGCGATGTTCAGGTAGGCGTCCGGGCGGAAGGTGGGCAGGACCCGGCCGTGGAACGTAGGGTCCTGGGCGATCGCCTGGTGGCTGGCCAGGCTGTCCAGGGGGTCATCCGTGGTGGCCAGGACCTCGATGTTGAAGTCCTTGAACAGTTGGCGCGGACGGAAGCCCGGCCCCAGCAGCTTGGCTGAAATGGCGTCATAGCTCGCGTCGGCGGTCTCGGCGCTGATCTCCTGCTGGAGGCCGAAGACGCTGTCGAACTGGGTCCGGAGCCAGTAGCCGGATGCCGTTCCTTCGAACAAGGGCCACGCCTTGCAGAATTCGCGCCAGACGGTGCGCGAGTCCGGTTCCCCTGCTGCCGAGCCGCGCACCCGGTCCAGCGGGACGCCGCTGGCGTGGATCAGCCGGGTGACGTAGTGGTCCGGGCTGACCAGCAGCGCAGCCGGGTCCGGGAAGGGTGTGTTCTGCTCGATGACTGCGGCGTCAACGTGACCGTGCGGGGAAATGATGGGCAGGTCCCGGACTCGCTGCAGGAGGTCCCGCGCAATGCTGCGCGTTCCGGGATCCGCGGGCAGGAGCCGGTCTGGGTTGGCGGCAATCGACTGTGACATAGGTCAATGGTCCGGCCTGCACCGGAGCTTTGTCAACCGGTTGCCATCAATTGCCATTCAGTTGCGGGGCTGCGAAGCTAGCCGGCGGGAAGGAGCCGCCCGCTCGAGCCACGCAGCACCAGCTCGGTTTCCACCCTCAGGGTTTCGGCGCCCTCCCCCCGGCCCTGCAGGAGATCAAGCAGCAGCGTTGCGGCGCCTGAGCCGCACTCCCCCAACGGCGAACGCACTGTGGTGAGCGGCGGGGTAGTGAAGTCGGCACCGAAGATGTCATCGAAGCCCACGATGCTGATCTGGTCCGGGACCACCACGCCCGCGGCCTGGAGTTCCTGCATGAGGCCGATCGCCAGGAGGTCGTTGTAGGTCAGGACTGCGGTGGCACCGCTGGCCCGGACGTCGCGCGCCACCTGCCTGCCGCCGTCGACCGTGGGTTTGGTGGATTCGAGCCGTACGGCGTCCAGCCGGGACCACTCACAGGCGGCCTGCACGCCGTCCCAGCGGCGCGCGGACATCCAGGACTGCGGCGGCCCGGCAACAAAGGCAACCTTCCTGTGCCCGTTGGCGGCCAGGCTGCGGACTGCCTCGCTGATGCCCTTGTCGACGTCCGGGACAACGCAGGGCACGCCGTCGACCTCGCGGTTGATGACCACCACCGGTTTGTCGCGGGCGAGGGCGCGGATGTTGTCGTCGTCCATCCGGGGGCTGGCCAGGATGAGGCCGTCCACGGTGGCCATCATGCGGCGGGCCGCCGTGAGCTCGGTGACGGCGGACTCAGCGGACTCCGCGAGCACCAGGGTGTAGTCCCGCACGGTGGCGGTCGTCTCGGCCCCGCGGATGATGTCGAAGAACGTGGGGTTGGTGATATCCGCGACGATCAGGCCGAAGGTGCTGGTCCGGCCGGTCGGCAGCGCCCGGGCGAACGGGTTGACCTGGTAGTTCAGCTCGGCAGCCGCATCCTCGATGAGTTTCTGCGTCTTGGCGCTGACCCTTCCCGGCTTGCTGAGCGCACGGGAAACGGTGGAGGGATTGACGCCGGCAACTTTGGCAATGTCGTAGATGGTGGCGTTGGATTTTCCGTCCCGGCCGTGCTTTTTGACCGGGCCTGGCGTTGCGGCAACGTCCGGGGTCTTGGGTTCAGTCACGGCCCCATCCTAACGAGGAAAGTTGGCCAGCGGTTGCCGAAGCTGGCGGCTGGCCGGGTTCGGCTAGGAGCGCTCGGGGAACTTGCCTTCGTCCGCGATGCGCTTGTTCAATTCGGCCAGGAACACGTCCTCGTCGAAGTCCAGGCCCACTTCCGTGCCGGTCCAGCTGGACAGGTGGATGGCGTTGGCCAGGCGGACGCCGTTGATGCCGTCCGAGCCCGGCGCCAGCAGCGGGGTGCCGTCCAGGATGTTGGCGGCGAAGTTCTCCAGGACGCCGGCGTGCTGCCCACCCCAGACAGAATCAAATTCGATGACTTCGGTGGTGTAGTACTGCTCGGGGTTCAGCTCGCCTTTAAAGAGCTTGCGGACGTCGTCCATGTCCATGGCGTCGCTGAGTTCACGCTCGGGCTTGACCAGGCGGGTGACAGTGGCGGTTTTGGAGTTTTCGACGACGATCTTGCCCTGGTCGCCCAGGATTTCGAAGCGGTCGGTTCCCACGAGGTCGTGCGTGGCGGTGACAAAAACGCCGGTAACTCCGTCTCCGTAATCAGCCACCGCAGTCACTTCATCCTCGACGGCGATGTCGCGGCGGAAGCCGAAGGAAACCTTGGAGTAGACGGACTTGGGCACTCCGCAGATCCACTGCCACAGGTCCAGCTGGTGCGGTGCCTGGTTGACCAGGACGCCGCCGCCCTCGCCGCCCCACGTCGCGCGCCATTCGCTGGAGTTGTAGTAGCCCTGCGGACGCCACCAGTTGGTGATGATCCAGTTGCTGCGGCGGATCGTGCCGATCTCACCGTTGTCCACGATCTCTTTAAGCTTCCTGTACAGCGGGTTGTTGCGCTGGTTGAACATGATGCCGAAGGAGAGTTCCGGCTTGCCGGCAGCGAACTCGTTCAGTTCCCGGACCTGCTTGGTGTAGACGCCGGCCGGCTTCTCAAGAAGGGCGTGGACGTTGCGCTTGAGGGATTCGATGCCCATTTCCGGGTGCAGGAAGTGCGGGACGCACGTGACCACCGCATCGACGTCGCCGCTTTCCAGCATGGCGATGTAGTCGTCGTAGAAGGGGGCGTCCGGGTAGTGGGAAGCGGCAACGTCCTTCTTGGCGGGGTCGATGTCGCAGATGGCACCTATCTCCAGGTTGGGGATCATTCCGTCTGCGATGAACCTGGCGTAGGCGCCGCCCTGCTGTCCCAGGCCGATGATGCCGAGGCGTACTTTCTTGCTCACAGTTATTTATCCTTTTCGTTGGTTGAGCTTGTCGAAACCAGTTGCTGGAAATCGGTGCTTAGAAAAGCCCGGAGTGGCCCAGGGCAATCAGGTTGTTGTAGGAGATCTGCAGCGCTTCCCAGACTGTCCGGCCGTAGAGTTCGTCCTGCTCCACCAGCAGGTACGCTGCGCCTGCAGCCTGCGCGGCCGGGATGATGGACGCGAAGTCCAGGTTGCCTTCGCCCACTTCGGCGAACTGGACAACGTTTTTGAATTCGGCCATGAATCCGGCGAAGTCCCCGGAATCCAGCTGCCCCATGGCCGCTTCCGGCATTTGGCCGATGCGGTAGTCCTTCAGGTGCACCATGGCTGTGCGGCCAGCGTACTTTTCCAGGGTGCGCACCGGATCCAGGCCGCCGCGCTGCACCCAGTGCACGTCGATTTCCAGGCCCATCGCTGGGGAGTTCTCGGCAATGATGTCCAGCATGAACTTGCCGTCGAACTTCGCAAACTCGATGTGGTGGTTGTGGTAGTAAAGGTTCAGGCCCTGGTCCTTCAGACGCTCGGCGTATTCATTGGCCTGCTTGGCGAAATCGATCACCGCGCCGATGGATGTCATTGCACCGAACGGCAGCATGCCGATCCGCAGCAGTTTCGCGTCCAGGCTTTGGGCGTCGTCCACGATCTTGTCGAAGTGGTCCTGGAGCGAATCGCCGGGGCGGCCCTTGGGGGTTTCCATGGCGACGGACAACGCCGCGACGTCCATGCCCAGTTCGCCTCGGGAGCGGTCCAGTTCTGCCACGTTCTCCGGTGTCATCGGGATCTGGGAGATTTCGACGGCGTTGTAACCGATCGCGCTGACCTTGCGGAGCGTTTCGAACGCCCCGATCTCCGCGAAACTGTCTTTCAGCATCATCGCCTGTACGCCGATTTTGGCTGTGGTGGCCATGGTGGTCCTCCGTTGTCTTCTGACCCCTCCAGGGCCATCGTGCCCGCTTACTCAGGAAACCTGGTGAACCGAATCCGGGTAGCTCTGCCGGTACACGTCCTTGATGATGCGCAGCGATTTCTCGGCTTCGGCAGGGCTGATCCAGAACGGCTCGGTCTCGTCCAGCCGGTTGTAGAAGTCGTTGATCAGGAGCTCATGCGAGACACCCCAATAGGACCGGCCGCCGGAGTCGCTGGTGCGTTCCGGAATGACGTCCACGCGCCCGTCATCATGGCTGACAGTGAGGTCGCCCCGAAGGCTCAGGACCGCCTTCCCGGTGACCACATCGAGTGTCACCGGCGCATTAAAGGCATTGGCCAGGGTGGCATAAAACGCGCTCCGGGCACCGTTGGCATGTTCCGCGACGAATTCTGCGGTGTCCTCCACCTCGATGGTGCCACCCAGGAAACGCGTGGATGCATTGCCGGTGACCTTCACGACGTCGCCCACCAGCCACTGGAGCAGGTCAACGGTGTGGATGGCCTGGTTCATCATGAGGCCACCGCCGCCGCCGGCCCACGTCCCCCGCCATGGCCTGCTCTGGTAGTACTCAGGGCCCCGTTGCCACATAACCGTTGCGGATGCCCCCACCACCGGCCCAAGTTCGCCGGATGAGAGCAGGGCATGCATGGCCTGCGCCGTAGCGTTGTACCGGTTCTGGAAGCAGACGGCGATCTTCGCGGTGCCCGCTGAGGCGGCCTCAACCAGGCGGCGCCCCTCCGCCAGGGTGTGTGCCAGCGGCTTTTCCACGATGACGTTGACGCCGCGCTCGAGGCAGTCTGCTGCCACCGACGCATGCTGGTCGTGCGAAGTACAGATGTGCACCACATCGGGCCGGACCGCCTCGATAAGGCTCAGATGGTCGGCGAAGCCGGGGACGCCATACGCGGCCACGGCGGCCGCCAGCCGCTGCGGATCCGTATCGCAGACCGCAACCAAAGAGGCGCCGTCGAGCTTTGCAACCGCATCGAAATGCACGGCGGACACATCGCCGCAGCCGATGACCGCCGCCGTCGTCATCAAGAGAGTCCAACCCCGTTCTTCGCCGCGAGCGCGGCAAAGGCCCGCGCCGCGATGCCGAAAGCCACCGGTCCCGAAAAACCGCCCAGCTCATGCGTACTGGCCAGGTGGGGTTCCAGTGACGCAAAGCCGGAGAAACCGTCAGCCTTAAGCGCGGCGATGGTGGCGTCGAGCTCGCCGTCTCCCTCACCGGAGGGCACCACTTCGCCGGTGGTAGAGAGCGCATCCTTGACCTGGAGGTACTCGAGGTAAGGGCGCAGGATGGCGTACCCGTCCGTGTACGGCTTGACGCCCACCTGTACGAAGTTGGCGTTGTCCCAGGCGACGCGCAGTGCCGGAGAGTTCACGGATTCCATGATGTCCAGCACGCGCTGCGGTGTATCCCCGTAGATGTCCTTTTCATTCTCATGCAGGAGCACGACGCCGGATTCCTCGGCGAGCGCTGCCAACGCACCCATGCGGGCCAGGACGTCGTCGCGGATCTCTTCCGGGGTCCGGCCTTCGGCCCGGTAGAACGAGAAGATCCGGACGTATTTGGTATCCAGGCCCTTGGCCACGGAGATGATCTGGCGGAGCCGTTCCACCTCGTGTTCCACGGGCAGGCTCACGTCCACCTTGCCGATGGGGCTGGCTACGGCCGAGACCTTGAGGCGCTTGGCATCGAGGATTTCCTTGAGCGCGGCAATCTGCTCCGGTGTCAGCTCGGAGACGTTCGTCCCCCAGGCGCTGCGGACCTCGATATGGCTGGCGCCCAGTGCCAGCAGCACAGACGCCTGAATGGCCGGATCCGGATCAATTTCGTCGCCGAATCCCGAGAGCTGCCAGGTTGCGGATGGTGCTTGGGTCAAGGGAATCTCCTCGGTAGGACCCTCGCGGCAGTGGCAGCCGTGGATTCCAGCTACGGCGCGTGGGTGACTCGGTTCACAGAACGGTACTCCCGCAAGTCTAGGCATCGCGCCAACGAATGACAACCGATTGCCAAAGATTGGCGGATTGTGGCATTCTTGGCGGATGCAGCTATGGCAATGGTCATAGCCACCCCCGTCATTTCGTTCAGAGAGGAGCGCCATGGCGACGCAAGCCGCAGGAACGGACCGCCCTGCCACGATCCACGACATCGCCGCCCGGTGCGGAGTCGCTGCTTCCACTGTTTCCCGTGCGCTTTCCACGCCGTACCGCGTCAACGTCCGTACCCGCGAGCGCATTGAAGCCGCGGCGGCAGCGTTGAACTACAGGCCGAACATCCAGGCCAAGGCGCTGAGCTCCGGCCGGACGTCCGCCGTCGGGGTCCTGGTGCCGGACATTACCAACCCCTTCTACTTTGACCTGATCCGGGGAACGCAGCTCCAGCTCAAGGCGGCCGGGTACACCCAACTGCTGGTGGACACGGAGGAGTCCGACGAAGTGGAGGCCACCACCGTTGACCAGCTGCGCAAGAGCGCTGACGGAATCATCGTTGCCGCGTCGCGGCTCACGGACGAGGTGTTGCTGGCAGCGGCCGCGACGACGCCCCTGGTGGCCATCAACCGGGACGTTCCCGGCGTTCCCGCGGTCATCATCGACACTCCCTCGGCCACCAGCCAGGCACTGGACCACCTCGCTTCGCTGGGACACACCAGGATTGCCTACATCGCCGGGCCCACGACGTCCCAGTCCAGTACCCGTCGCTGGGCCGCCCTGGCCGGGGCGGCAGAGGAACTCGGCGTGGAAGTCCGCCGGCTTGGACCGTTCGCGCCCAAGACCCAATCCGGTGCGGCCGCAGCGGACGCCGCTGTCTACTCCGGCGTCACGGCCTGCATCGCGTTTAACGACCTGATTGCCATCGGGATGCTGCAGAGGCTGCGTGAACGGGGTCTCCGTGTACCAGAGGACATGAGCATTGTGGGGTGTGATGACATTTTCGGGGCGGACTTCTGCAATCCGCCGCTGACCACCATGGCCTCCCCCATCGAACAGGCAGGCCGCGTGGCTGTCTCCATGCTGCTGGCCCAGCTGAACGCGCTGGCCGGAGGCGGCACGCGCAGCCGCTCCGTGATGCCCACGCACCTCACGGTCCGCGGCTCCACCGGGCCGGCTCCGGCGAAAGCGTAACCCCGGAGCTGAAGTGTACGTTCGCGCTCAACCGTGACTGGTTGCGGAGGACACAGTTGAGCGTTATTGACACTGCTGGCTAGGCTGGGACACATGCGCGAACTCCAGGCCAAAATCGTTGAAGAAATGGGCGTGCAGCCCCGGATCGATCCCGTCGGGGAGGTGCGCAAACGCGTGGCTTTCCTCAAGGACTACCTCAAGGCAACACACACCAAGGGCTTTGTCCTGGGAATCTCCGGCGGACTGGACTCATCGCTCGCCGGCCGGCTGGCCCAGCTTGCCGTTGAGGAGCTGGAAGCCGAGGGTGTGGAGGCCAACTTCGTGGCCGTCCGCCTGCCCTACGGCGTGCAGCACGACGAGGACGACGCCCAGGCAGCACTGGACTTCGTCCAGGCCAAGACGGAGTGGACCTTCAACATCTCCGCCGCCGTGGACGGCTTCGAGGATGAGTTCGAAAAGACCGTCGGAAACGGGATTTCCGATTTCCACAAGGGCAACACCAAGGCGCGCACCCGGATGATTGCCCAGTACGCGCTGGCCGGCGAACACAACTACCTGGTCATCGGCACCGACCACGGCGCCGAGTCAGTCACGGGCTTCTTTACGAAGTACGGCGACGGCGGCGCGGACATCCTGCCCCTGTTCGGCCTGAACAAGCGCCAGAACCGTGAACTCCTGGCCGAGCTGGGAGCCCCGGCACGCGTCTGGGAGAAGGTGCCTACGGCGGACCTCCTGGACGGCAAGCCCGGGCGCACCGACGAGGACGAGTTGGGTATCACGTACGACCAGATCGACGACTACCTCGAGGGCCGCGACGTACCGGATGAGGTAGCCGAAAAGATCGAAGAAAAGTACCTGCGCACGCGCCACAAGCGCACTGTGCCCGTCACGATCTTCGACACCTGGTGGAAGGACTAAGGTTCCGGGGAGCGCCGGGCCGGCCATAGGCGGGCATGACCCACGACGTCGACACGTACCTCGCGGGGAAGCCGCCGGCCGCCGTCGAACTCTTCCGCCGGTTCCGTGCGCTGGTGCTCGCCACCGGCGAATGCGAAGAGCGAGTCCACCGCACGGAGGTGGCGTGGGCGGACCGGCGCGTGTTCGCGGCCGCGTTTATCATTTCCGGGCGGCTGGAAGTAGCCATTGACCTGCTACGGCTGGTGGACCATCCGGCCCTGCTGCAAAGCTTTCCCACCACCAGGAGGGTGTACACGCACCGCTTCAGCTTCACCGCAGCTGACCAGCTGGACGCCGACATCGCAGCGTGGCTGGTAGAAGCGCATGACGACGTTGGACCGGGCACCCGATGAACCCCTGTGGCACCGGCTTACCCTGCGCCGTCCTGCTCAGAAGCGTTAGGGCAGCAGGACGATCTTGCCGTGGCCGTGGCCGCTGCGGCTAAGTTCCAGCGCCTCGGCCGCCTCGACCAGCGGCAACCGGTGTGCAATGGTGAACGTGATCAGGCCTTCCGCTGCGAGCGTGGCCACGTCCATGATCCGGCCCTCCTGCTGCTGCACGGCGGCGATCCCGGCCTCCTTTGACTGTTTGCCCGGAGCGGTGATGACGGCCCGGCCGCGGTCCGGGAGGAGTTCGACCGTTGCCGCCACGGATTCCTCGGTCCCCACTGCGTCCAGCACTGCGGTGACAGCTCCGGCCTCCTCAGCGGCGGACCTGATGCGGTCAGCCAGGCCGGGCCCGTAAGGAACGGCCTCCGCGCCCAGCTCCCGCAGGTAGTCCTGGTTGGCTTCCGACGCCGTGCCGATCACGCGGGCGCCAAAGGCCTGGGCAATCTGGACGGCAGCGGACCCCACGCCTCCGGCCGCCGCGTGGATCAGCACCGTGTCACCCGGGCCCACTCCCACCTGCTTCAAGGCTGAGTAAGCGGTGCCCCCTGCCACCGGAATGCAGGCGGCCTGTTCAAAATCGACGCCGGCGGGCAGCGGCGTGAGCTGATCGGCGGGGACCACAGCCTCCATGCGGTAGCCGCCCGTGAAGCCGTTCCAGATGACTTCGTCGCCGACGGTGAAACCTTCGAACGCGGGCCCCACCGCCGTGACCACTCCGGCGGCCTCGCTGCCCGGCACTTCGGGAAGGTCCAGGGGCGCCACTTTGCTGAGATGCCCTGCCACCAGCTTCCAGTCCGTCGGGTTGACGCCAATGGCGCGGAACTCCACCCGCACCTCGCCGGCGGCGGGTTCCGGCAGTTCCTCCGGCCCGATCTTCAAGACCTCCGGATCGCCGTACTGTTCGAAGTACACATTCGTGCTCATGTCCCTGGCTCCTTCGGGTGTTTGGCACTCTATGGCTAGCGTAGGCACGCCCCGCCCGGCGTCACAACAGTTCCTTGGCGGGGGAACCCAGCTTGTTCGTGATCCGGTGGGCTTCCTCCATCAGGAGCCGGCCAAGGAATTCCTGCCGGTCCTCGCGGAAGCGCGGCTCGATGCCGGTCAGGGACAGTGCCCACGCAGGCCGTCCCGCCTGGTCAAAGACGGCGGCACCCATCCCCCAGCTGCCTTCGAGCACCAGGCCGGGATTCACCGAGTAGCCTGCCTGCCGGGTCCTGGCCAGGCCTGCCCGGACAACTTCTGCCGTGTGTGCTGCGGCGAACGCGCCCGCATGGCCTGCCCAGGATGCCAGCAGCTGTTCCTGTTCCGCCTCCGGCAGGAATGCCATGATTGCCGTCCCGGCCGAGGCGACGCCCAGTGGGAAACGGACTCCTTCATGCAGCACGAAGGAACGAACCGGGAAGCTGCCCTCCTCCCTGAGCAGGCAGACCGTCTCCGCTCCCCGGCGGATGGAAAAGAAGGCGCTCTCCCCCGTCTCCTCCGCCAGCCGGCGGAGGCTGGGCCGGGCGATCTCCTCAAGCGGGAACCTTGCGGACGCCACGGACCCCATCAGCAGGATTTCGGGTCCGAGAACCCAATTGCCGGTCCGGGCGTCATGGTCCAGGAGTCCTTCCGCCGCCAGCGAGGTCAGCAGGCGGTGGACCGTCGGCCGGGTGAGGCCTGACTCCTTCACCAGTTCCACCAGCGGGCTGCCTTCGGGCTTGCGGCCGGCGATGCGCAGCAGCCCGGCGATGCGGCTGACAACCTGTGCGCCCTGCACGGGATTCTGGTTCATGTATGACCTTTCGAGCTTCAAAGTATCCATATTGTGGACTCCACTCAGGGTACCGTCCACACTGTAAAAAGGCCACGATTTGGGCAATTCGGATGCCTTGACAGGCCACAATTCACTCCCGTACGCTCCGAAACCAGAGCTATTGTCCATAAAGTGGAATACGCCGTAAAGCCCCCGCTCTCAATGAGGAGAAAAGCATGTCGAAACTCAAAACAGGCGCTGCCGACGCCCTCCACGATGTCCTGCGGGATGGAATCACCCTGGCGGTGGGCGGCTTCGGCCTGAGCGGCATCCCGGCTGACCTGATCGAGGCCGTCCGTGACTCCGGCGTGCGGGACCTGACTGTGGTGTCCAACAACATGGGCGTGGACGGGAAAGGCCTGGGGGTGCTGATCGAAGCGGGGCAGGTCCGCAAGGTCATTGCCTCCTATGTCGGCGAGAACAAGCTGTTCGCCGAGCAGTACCTCGCGGGGAAACTGGAGGTGGAGTTCACTCCGCAGGGCACGCTGGCCGAACGCCTCCGCGCGGGCGGCGCCGGCATTCCCGCCTTTTACACCAAGACGGGAGTCGGCACGCTCGTCGCCGAGGGCAAGCCGCACGAGGTGTTCGACGGCGAAACGTACGTGCAGGAGCGCGCCATCCGTGCCGACGTCGCCCTCGTCCACGCGCACACCGCGGACACGGACGGGAACCTGATCTACCGCTACACCGCCAGGAACTTCAATCCGGTGGTGGCCACGGCCGGTGCGGTCACCATCGCGGAAGCGGAAGTCATCGTGGACCCCGGGACACTGGATCCGAACCACATTGTCACCCCCGGCGTCTACGTCCAGCGCCTGGTCCAGGCGTCCGGGCGGGTCAAGGACATCGAACAGCGCACGGTCCGACCGCGTACCTCCGAGCCCGTCCCCGCCTAGTACTGCTTCACAAGCGGTAACGCTCCACCCAGCGCGAACGAACACTTAAGCCCCCCAACCTTTTGAACAAGGAGACCCCCATGGCCTGGACCAGGGATGAAATGGCTGCCATCGCGGCCGAGGAACTGAACGACGGCGACTACGTGAACCTGGGCATCGGCATCCCCACGCTGGTGGCCAACAACCTGCCCGAGGGCGTCCGCGTGGTCCTGCAGAGCGAGAACGGGCTGCTCGGCATGGGCCCGTTCCCCTACGAGGGCGAAGAGGATGCGGACCTCATCAACGCCGGCAAGCAGACCGTTACGGTCCTGCCCGGCGGCAGCATCTTCGACTCCGCCACGTCCTTCGGCATGATCCGCGGCGGCCACGTGAAGGTCGCCATCCTCGGCGCCATGCAGGTCTCCGGCAACGGCGACCTCGCCAACTGGACCATCCCAGGCAAGATGGTCAAGGGCATGGGAGGCGCCATGGACCTCGTCGCCGGCACCCCGCGCGTTGTGGTCCTCACCGAACACAACGCCAAGGACGGCACCGCCAAAATCGTCACCGAGTGCACCTTGCCGCTCACGGGGCTCAGCTGCGTGGACAGAATTATCAGCGACCTCGCGGTCTTTGACCTGGTGAAAGCGGACGACGGCGGCGGGCGGCAGCTCACGCTGACCCGCCTTGCGCCGGGGGTCACCGTGGACGACATCCGCGCAAAAACCGAAGCCGTGTTCGGCGTCCAACTCGAAAACGAGGAAGTGGCAGCATGAGCCTGAAGCAACAGTTCGGCAAGGACGTCCTGCTCACCGGTTGGGGCCACAGCCGGTTCGGCAAACTGACGGACGAGACGCTCGAGTCCCTGATCGTCCAGGTGGCCACGGAAGCTATCGGCAGCGCCGGGATCGACGCCGGCCAGATCGATGAAATCTACCTCGGCCAGTTCAACTCCGGCATGATGCCGCTGGCTTTCCCGTCGTCACTGGCCTTGCAGGTCTCGCCGGACCTGGCCAACGTCCCGGCCACCCGGGTGGAGAATGCCTGCGCCTCCGGCTCGGCCGCTTTCCAGCAGGGCACCAAGTCCCTGCTGGCCGGCACCGCGAAAACCGTCCTGGTGATCGGTGCCGAGAAGATGACGCACGCCGGCGCCGACGTTGTAGGAGCCGCACTGCTGGGCGCCGACTACGACATGGCCGGCCAGACCTCCACCACCGGCTTCACCGGGCTCTTCGCGGACGTCGCCAAGCACTACGACAAGCGCTACGGACGCGGCGACGGAAAGCTGGGCGACGTCCTGGGCACCATCGCGGCAAAAAACCACCGCAACGGAGTGGACAACCCTTACGCCCAGCTCCGCAAGGACCTCGGCGAGGAGTTCTGCCGCACCATCTCGGACAAGAACCCGATGGTCGCCGACCCCCTGCGCCGTACCGACTGTTCCCCCGTGTCCGACGGCGCCGCCGCCGTCGTGCTGTCCGTCTCACCAACCGGCGGGGCCACTGCGCCGGTGCGGCTCGCAGGCTTCGGCCAGGCCAATGATTTCTTCCCGGCCGACCGCCGGGATCCCACGGCTTTCGCGGCCACCCGGGTGTCCTGGCAGCGTGCCCTGGCGATGGCCGGCGTCGGCCTTGAGGACCTGGACTTCGCCGAAGTCCACGACTGCTTCACCATCGCCGAACTGCTGATGTACGAAGCCATGGGACTGACCGAACCGGGCCAGGGGGCCCGCGCCCTCGAGGAAGGCTGGGTATTCAAGGACGGCAAACTGCCCATCAACGTCTCCGGCGGGCTCAAAGCCAAGGGCCACCCTGTGGGTGCAACCGGCGTGTCCCAACATGTCATCGCCGCCATGCAGCTCACGGGAACCGCCGGCGACATGCAGCTCGCCAATCCCAGACGCGCCGCCGTCCAGAACATGGGCGGTGTTGGTATCGCCAACTACGTCAGCGTGCTCGAGGCCGTCTCGTAATCCAACGCGGGGTCAGATACGGCCGCTCCGGGGCGGATTATCGGGCCGTATCTGACCCCGCGTTGGAGGTGACCGGCAGCGCTAGCGATCGCGGATCAGGTTGGCGATCTCGGCAAAGCCCAGCCGTTCGGCGTTCTGCAGGGCCGTGCGGCCCTCGGGATCCCGGATGTTCGGATCCCCGCCGGCCTCGAGCAGCAGCCGGACCACCTCCTGCTGCCTGGGCCCGCCGTCGTTGAGCAGGATGGCCTCCTGCATGGCGGTCCAGCCCAGGTTGTTTACATGGTTGACGGGCACGCCTTCGGCCAGCAGGATGCGGACCGTCTCCACATGGCCGTGTTCACTGGCCGGGATCAGGGCTGTCCCGCCGTAGCGGTTGGTGCTGGCGACGTCGGCGCCGGCCGCCAGGGTCAGCTGGAGGACCTCGTTGAAGCCCTCGGCCCCGGCGTAGAGGAACGCGGAGTCCTGGATCGCGTCCTTGGCGTTCACGCTCCCGCCGCGGCCAATGAGCTCAGCCACCAGCGCCACGTTGTTGGCCTTCGCGGCGGCGATCAGTCCCTGGTCGAGCCGGGCCTGCGCCTCGGCGGACAAGGCAGGCGGCTTGGTGGGAGCCGGAGTTGAAGCAGACGGGGCGGGAGCGGAGGTCCCAGGACCCGGCAGGACGGACGACGGCGGCGCCTCCACCCGTGGTGCCTCGCCGGGAACCGTCTGGCAGGCCGCGAGGCACACTGCCACGCCGCCCGCCACAATCAGTACAGCCGCCGTGCTGCGTGCCCGGCGCCGGTTCTTCAACCGCCAGGTCCTGAACCGCCTCATGGAGCCGAGCCTACTTGGCCGGGCCGGCTGCGAGCGCGGCGATCGCGTCGGCGCCGGCGGTGGCGCAGGCTTCGTCCAGGGTGCCGTCGGGGGCGCCGCCCACGCCGATGCCCGCCACCGAGACGCCGTTGACCTTGAGCGGGACGCCACCGGCGAGGAACAGGGTGCCGGGGAGGTCAGCGATGCTGGGTCCGTTGCCGTTGATGCGCTTGGCCAGCTCACTCGTGGGCGCACCGAAAGCAGCCGCGGTGTAGGCCTTCTGCTTGGCTGCTTCGATCGTGTGCTCGGCGGCGTTGTCCCCGCGAAGGAGCGCCTGGACGGTTCCGAACCGGTCCACGAGGGCCACTGTGACGAACGGCAGCTTGTCCGCCTGGCATTTGGCGAGGGCTGCGCTGACGGCATGGGACGAGGCGCCAACACTGATGCGGTTCTGCGCCACCACGGTTTCCGGTGCCTGCGGGATATCGACGGCGGGCACAGCAGCGGGCGCCGGCACCGCTGCCTGGGCGGCCGCCTGGCTGGTACCGGCATTGGCTGCGGCGGTCAGACCACCGGTGAGCAGCAACGCTCCGGCGGCAGCGGCGGCGGCAATCTTGTCGGACTTCTTCACGGTGTTCTCCTCATGCTGATGGACTCACGATGATGGGATCCCTTGGAACGGGCATCGGCTCCCTCCATCCTGTCCAGGCCTGCCGGAACAAACATCGGGCCTTCGGCTGCGCCCCGCTCCCCCGGAAGGCCAGCAGCATCAGCCAAAAGGCTGAGAGACCAGCAACGGTGCGGGCAATAGCATGGGAGAGGAACTCCCCTGACCTGAACCGGACCCCATGCCATCCCCTGCCCCTCCCCCTGAAACCCTGACTACAGGATCCGCCCTGCCTGCCCACCCTGCCCCGGCAGCCGGCCGGCTCGGCCGGATCGACGCCGCCGTCCACCTGGGCTTCGCTGTCCTGCTTGTGGCCTCGGCCGTCCGCTATGCAATGCGGCACAGCCTGCCGGACAACCTCCTGGTCCTCGGACTGGCAGGAGCGGTGTTCGCGCTGTATGCCGTGATCGCCGTCCTGGCCCGGCAGGGACGCCCGTGGGCAGTCTGGATGCTGGTGTTTGTAGCCGTCTGGGCAGCCCTGGTCATCGCCGCACCCAGCTTCGCGTGGTGCTCCTTTGCGATTTTCTTCCTGTGCCGCACCGCTTTTCGAGGCGCTGTGGGCTACGTGGCGGCGGGCGCGACGGCGGCCGCCACCGCCGTCGGGCTGTTCCGGCTCAGCGACGGCACGGACCTCGCGATGCTGCTGGGGCCGCTCGCTGTCGGCGCGATGCTGACCCTGATTTATGACCGGATCGAGCACGACGCCGCGGAGCAGCGGCGCCTCCATGCCGAGGTATCGCTGGCGCAGGGTCAGCTGGCGGCCAGCGAGCGCCGGGCGGGCACCATCGCCGAACGCGAACGGGTATCGCGCGAGATCCACGACACCGTGACGCAGGGCCTGGCCAGCAGCCTGCTCCTATTGGAGGCCGCTGACCGTTCGTGGCCAGGCCAGGCATCGCGCCAGGAGCTCACCCAGGCCACGGAGCTCCTGCGCCGGAACCTTGCCGAGACGCGCAGCCTGGTCCACGAACTCGCCGCCCCGGGCCTTGAGGCGTCGCCGCTGCCCGAGGCCCTGCACCAGGCGGCCACGCAGTACGTCCCGCAGGCCCGCCTCCTGGTCACCGGTGAGCCGAGGACCGTTCCCGCTGAGGTCCGGCACACCCTGCTGCGCGTGGTCCAGAGCGCGTCCGCGAACATCCAGCAGCACGCACACGCCGCCACGACAACCCTGACGCTGGGATTCCTCCCGGACTCCGTCACCCTGGACATTTACGACGACGGGACCGGCTTTGATCCGTTGGCGGCAGCACCGCCGTCGGACGCCGGAGGCTACGGGCTGCGCGCCATGCGCCAGCGGGTGGAGCAACTGGGAGGCGTATTCTCGGTGGAAAGTTCACCCGGCGAAGGGACCGTTGTGGCAGCACAACTGCCGGCTCGGGCGCAGCCAGCGCCAGCACTGCAGCAAGAAAACCGGGGCGACGCATGACCACCATCAGCGTGCTCCTGGTGGATGACCACTTGGTGGTCCGGAGCGGCCTCAAGGCGCTGCTGGGCACGCAGCCCGATTTTGACGTGGTGGCCGAGGCTGCCTCCGGCGAGGAGGCCCTGGAGCTGGTGGAACAGCATTCCCCCGCCGTGGTGGTGATGGACCTGGCCATGGGCGCCGGAATGGACGGGATCGAGGCCATCAGGGCGCTGCGGCAGCGCAACGGCCGGCAGGCCATCCTGGTGTTCACCACCTACGATTCGGATGCGGACATCGTCCGGGCAGTGGATGCCGGGGCCATGGGCTACCTGCTCAAGGACGCTTCCCCGGATGAAATATTCGCCGCCATCCGTGGAGCAGTACAGGGAAAGAGCGTGATGAGCGCGCCGGTGGCCTCGCGCCTCTTCCAGCAGCTCCGCAATCCGGACGAGGTCCTGACGCCGCGGGAAGCTGAGCTTCTGAGCCTCCTGACCGAGGGGCTCAGCAACCGGGAGCTCGGCCAGCGGCTCTTCATTTCCGAGGCGACGGTCAAAACGCATTTGGCGCACATTTACGCCAAGCTCGGAGTGGAGACCCGGGCCGCGGCGATCGCCACGGCCATCCGCCGGGAGGGCATGCGCTAGCGGATTCCGGCAACCCGCAGGGTTCTGGCCAGCTCAGCGGCGGCCGCTTCCAGGGTGGCCACGGTGTCGCGGAGGACTTCCTCCGTAGCGAGTTCGGTGGGAATGGAGCAGCTGATGGCATCTGTGCCCGGGATCCGGTACGGCACCACCACACTGACGCAGCAGAGTCCCACAGTGTTCTGTTCCCTCTCCACGGAGTGGCCGGTCCGGCGGAACACCGCCAGTTCAGCCTGCAACGCTTCGAAGTCCGGCACCGTATTGGGCGTGAGCCGCTCGTAGGGACCGGCACCGATCCGCTGGCGGACCTCCGCGTCGGTCAGCTCGGACAGGATGGCCTTGCCCAGCGCCGTCACCTGGGCAGGCAGCTTCCGGCCGACGCGGGACGAAAGCCGCCTGCGGTCAACGGCCTGGCGCGTGGCCAGGTAGATGACATCCGAACGGTCCAGCCGGGCATAGTGCGTGGTGAAGGTGGTGGCGTTCCGGACCTTTTCAAGGACAGCCGAGACGTGTTCCATGACCGGGTCCCGGTCCAGGTAGGCCGTGCCGCACAGCAGTGCGTGGGCTCCGATCCGGTAGCCGCCTTCCGCGGTCTGTTCAATCCAGTTGAGCTCCAGCAGCGTGAGCAGGAGCCAGTGCAGGCTGGACCGCGGGTATCCGGTCAGCCTGAAGATTTCAGCCGTCGTCAGGGGCTGGGGGGCGGCCGCCAGCAATTCAAGGATTGCGATCGTGCGCTCAGCGGATTTAACCAGTTTTACGTCTCCCGCCGCACCATCACCGGCGCCTGGCTGCGCTTCCAGCGGTGTCATCTTTGCTCCCCCTCGTCCCACAACCCGGGCCTTCGCCACATTCATTTGCCCGCCAGCTCCGGGTAGTTGTCCATCCCTACCTTATGGCCCTCACTGGCCCAGAAGCCGCCCAGCAGGCCTGCCCAACTGTCCTGCGCCGCGGTATCCACGCCTTCGGCAAATGCTTCCGCGTCATCCACCGGCTCGAATCCGATGCAGCGGCCGGCCTCGAGGCTTGCCCACCCGCGGGTATTTGCGGAAACGGCCCACACCACGTGGTGCCCTGGTGCCCCCAGATCGTTCAGGGTGGCTTCCACCAAACGGTAGGAATCGGCCGGCGACAGCCAGGAACCCAGCGTCCGGACGTTCCCCGGCCGTTCGCCGCCGGTGCCGATCCGGGCGCTGACCACTTTCATGCCGTACTTGTCGGCGTAGAGGCTGCCCAGAGCCTCCACCGCGGCTTTGCTGACGCCGTAGTAGGTGTCCGGCCGCGGAATAAGTACCGCATCCTGTGCCGCCGCTTCCGTGGGGTGGAAGCCCACAGCATGCGTCGAGCTGGCCAGGAGGACGCGTCCGACGCCGTTGATTCGCGCCGCTTCCAGGGTCACCTGGGTGCCGGTGATGTTGGTTGCCACCAGGTCCGCCCAGGCCTTCTCGCGGTGCAGGCCGCCGAGGTGGACGACGGCGGTGGCGCCCTTGAGTGCGCCCGTCATGAACACGGGATCGGCCACTGATCCCACGTGGACGGATTCGTTGGGGCCGGGGGCGGCGGCTTCCGCGAGGTCCAGCAACCGCACCGTATGACCGGCGTCGGCGAGGTATGGCCGCAGCAGTGTGGCCATCATGCCGGCCCCGCCGGTCAGGGCGATGGTCTGGGGGTTCGGTGCTGCAGACAAGATTCCTCCGACGGTTGACAGCCTGTGACCATGATCATACTCTCATAAAGTAGGTTTCACAGGATAACATCAATTTACATATGTAAAAAGGAGAATCAGAGTGGATTCGAAGTTTAAGTCCCGTTCCCGCGTTGCCTTGGCCGTCACTGTCGCCTCCGCCGCCGTCCTCACAGGCTGCAGCGCGGGGTCCTCCGTGCCGGCGGCAACCGACGACGGCCAGCCCATTGAAGTCTGGGCACGCGCCGGCACCGACGCCGCCACCACTTACGCCGCCCTGTTCAAGGAGTTCACCGCGAAGACCGGCGTGCAGGTCAATTTCCAGGGCGTCCCCGACCTGGACCAGCAGCTCCAGACCCGTGCCGCATCAAAGGACCTGCCGGACATCGTGATCAACGATTCCGCCGCACTGGGCAACTACACCGCCCAGGGCTACCTGCAGAAGCTGGACAAGTCCACGGTCACGGGCAACGACAAGATTTCCGACTCCCTCTGGGATGAGGCCAAGGGCCTGGACGGCGCCACCTATGGCGTTCCGTTCTCCCGGCAGACCATGGTGACCCTCATCCGCAAGGACTGGCGCGAAAAGCTGGGCCTCCCGGTCCCCAAGACCCAGGAGGACCTGGCCGCCCTGGCCGCAGCCTTCGCCACTAAGGACCCTGACGGCAACGGCCAGGCAGACACCTACGGCATGACCGTTCCCGGTTCCACGGAGCGCGGCTACCTGGGCTGGTGGGCTTCCTCCTACATCTGGCAGGACGGGGGGTCCTACCTCAAGGACGAAGGCGACGGAAAATACGCTGCCTCCGCTTCGAGCGCCGAAACCGAGAAGGGTGTCACCTGGATCAAGCAGCAGTTCTGCACCCCGGGCAACACCCAGCCCGGCGCGCTCACGGCCGCCACGAGCGTCGCCTCCCCGTTCTTCCAGACGGGCAAAACCGGCATCATCCTCACCGGCCCCTACAACCTCGCCTCCTTCGACACCGCCCTGGGCAAGGACACCTACGAGGTCATCGAAGCGCCCAAGGGCTCCGCTGACAACACGGTCCTGGCAGAAGGCGAGAACATCTACGTCACCGCCAGCAACGGCAAGCCGGACCAGACCAAGAAGGTCATCGACTACCTCGTCTCCCCCGACGGCCAGAAGGCAGGCATGACAGCCGGCAAGCAGCCCATTGTCCGCGTCCCGGTCAACGCCGACGTCGATGCCGCCACCGTCTACAACGATCCACGCTGGGGCGTAGTCCAGGATGCCCTGAAGGACTCCTCCAAGGCCTTCCCCTCCGCGATCAACTTTGTCCCCATCAAGCAGGCGGCTGCAGAAGCACTGAACAAGATCGTGTCCGACTGCGGAGCCGACAATGTGGCTTCGGGCCTCAAAGCGCTTGATACGGCCATCAACGACGAGCTGACGAGCCAGAACGCCAAGTCATGACCGTCACGCCAACAAAGCCAGCGGACCCGCTGGTTCCAGCCAAGGGCGCCAAGACGGCACGGTCAGGCAGGAAGCGGGTCAACGGGAAGCAGGTCCTGGCCATCTGGCTGTTCCTGGTGCCGGCAGCCGTATTGGGCCTGTACTTCAAGTTCATCCCCATGTTCGAGGGAATCCGGCTGAGCCTTTTCAAGGTCCAGCCCTTCCTCGGCGACGTTTTCGTCGGCTTCGACAACTACATCAATGTCCTCACGGACGCCCGCTTCATGGACGCCCTGGGCCACACCGTGGTCCTGGGCGTGACCCAGACCCTCGGCGCCCTGGTGGTGGGATTCGTCCTGGCCCTCCTGCTGGAGGGCCAGGCCCGGTCCCTCTGGGTCCTGCGGACCGCCATCTTCCTGCCCGTAGTGACGGCACTCGCCGTCGTCGGCGAGATCTGGCGCATCCTCTACTTCCCCACTGCCGACGGGCCGTTGAACACCATCCTCGGGTGGGTGGGACTGGAACCGCTCCAGTTCCTGAACGGTACGGATACCGCACTCTGGTCCATCGCCGTCGTCGGCATCTGGAGCGGTGCGCCGTACAACATGGTGATCATCCTGGCCGGCCTGACCGGCGTGGACCGCACCCTCTACGAATCAGCCGGCGTGGATGGTGCCACCGTCTGGCAGCGGCTCCGCTACATCACCCTGCCGGCGCTGCGGCCCTCGATCGTGATCGTCCTGACCCTGGCCGCCATCCGCAGCCTCCGCAGCTTCACCGAGGTGTACGTACTCACGGGAGGCGGCCCGGCCGGCTCAACCGAGGTCTGGATGACCCGGATGTACTCGCTGGGCTTCCAACGCAATGACATCGGCGTGGCATCGGCCGCGGCCGTCCTCCTGCTGGTGGTCACGCTCCTCCTGACCGTCGGCACCCAGCTCCTGGCCCGAAGGAAGGCAGAACGATGAGCCAGACCACCACCCGCCCCGCCGCGCGGAAATCCACGCCCTCGGCCTCCTCGCGCTTCGATTCCGCCTTGGGCTGGTCCCCTCGCTTTGGCACGAACATGGCCCTGCGGATCATCCTCTGCATCCTGGTGTTCTGCATCTTTGCACTGCCGTTCATGGCAATCATTTCAGGGGCCTTCGACCGGAACTCCAGCCCTACCGACATCTCGCTGCTGCCGAAATCGTTCACCCTGCAGAACTTCGAGGCGGCCCAGCAGCAGGGCCTCTGGGGCTACCTGCTGAACTCACTGGTTGTTGCCGGCGGCGGGCTCCTCCTGCAGATGACGGTGTCCGTGTTCGCCGCATACAGCCTGAGCCGGAAGAAATTCCGCGGCCAGGCCTTCGCCATGCTGCTGGTCCTGATGACCATGATGCTGCCGGAGGAAGTGATCGCCATCCCGCTCTCACTGGTGCTGGGCGATCTGCCCCTGCTGGGGGTCAGCCTGCGCGGAAGCGTCCTGGCCGTCATCCTGCCGGTGGGTATTTGGGGTTTCTCCATCTTCATCATGAGCGAATTCATGAAGGAGATTCCGGCCGAGATCGAGGAAGCCGCACGGCTGGACGGCGTGGGCGAGTTCAGGATGCTGTTCACCATCATCCTGCCGCTCTGCAAGCCTGCCCTGGGCGTGATCGGGATCTTCGGCTTCATGATGGTCTGGGACCAGTACCTGCTCCCCCTCATCGCCGCCAACGACCCCAGCGACTACACGCTGACCGTTGCGCTCTCCGTCCTCCGGAATGACACCACCGTTGGTCCGGGCGTCCTGCTGGCCGGCGCGGTCATGGCGATGATCCCCAGCCTGCTGGTTTACCTGTTCCTCCAGCGCTCCATGATCCGGGGCATCACCGCCGGCGCCACCAAAGGTTAGGGCAGGCCAGCCCGTCCCGCCCTTCCCACGAAAGAAGTTCCATGCATACCAGCACTGTCCTCACGTCCACCACCACACCCACGGCGGCCGACCTGAAAATCGCCGACATCACCATCACCCCCATCGCCTTCTCCGACCCGCCGCTGCTGAACGCCGTCGGGGTCCACGAACCCCTGGTCCACCGCGTGGTCATCGAAGTCAGAACCGCCAACGGCCTGCTGGGCCTGGGCGAATGCGCCGGCGGCCAGAGCCGGCTGGACAACCTCGCCGTGGGCGCCGCCGCCATCAAGGGCCTCAGTGTTTTTGACACGTCCATGATGGAACAGCTCATCAACGAGGCCCTGGACCCGGCGCTGTCCTCCTTCGAAAAGGCTGCCGTCTTCTCCGCCTTCGAAGTGGCCGCACTGGACATCCAGGGCCATGCCACCGGCCGCACCGTGAGCGAGCTCCTCGGCGGCACCGTCCGGGATGAAGTCCCCTTCAGCGCTTACCTGTTCTACAAGTGGGCCGAGCATCCAGCACTGGACGGCAGTCCGGCCATCACCGACGAATGGGGCGAGGCCCTGGACCCTGCAGGCATCGTCCGGCAGGCGCAGAAGATGATTGCCGAATACGGGTTCAAGTCCATCAAGCTCAAAGGCGGCGTGTTCCCGCCGGCCCAGGAAATCGAAGCCATCAAGGCCCTGCGGGAAGCGTTCCCGGAGATGCCGCTCCGCCTGGACCCCAACACGGCCTGGACTGTGGAGACGTCGCAGTGGGTGGCCAAGGAGACAGAAGGCCTGCTCGAATACCTCGAAGACCCGACCCCCGGCCTCGAAGGAATGAGTGAGGTGGCGGCCACCGCTGCCATGCCGCTGGCCACCAACATGTGCGTGGTGGCCTTCGACCACATCAAGCGCAGCGTGGAACTGGACTCGGTCCAGGTCATCCTGGGCGACCATCATTACTGGGGCGGACTACGCCACACCCGGGAGCTGGGCACCCTGTGCCAGACCTTCGGCCTGGGACTGTCCATGCATTCGAACTCCCACCTGGGCATCAGCCTCGCCGCCATGGTCCACGTTGCCGCGGCCACGCCGGCCCTCACCTACGCCTGCGACACGCACTACCCGTGGAACGGCCACAACGACGTTATCAAACCCGGCACCCTGCGTTTTGTTGACGGCAGCGTAGCGGTGCCGCCCGGTCCGGGCCTCGGAGTGGAGCTGGACCGGGAAAAACTCGCGGAACTGCACCAGCAGTACCTCGACGCAAAGATGACCGCCCGGGATGACACCGGCTACATGCAGCGGTTCGTCCCCGAGTACACCGCAGACCTGCCCCGCTGGTGACTCAACCCATGCGGAGCGCTACAGGCTACCTCTATCCATGGGACGTCCTCGGGGACCCTGACGCGGCCGCCTGCATCAGGGCAACGGGAGTCAGCCGGGTCGCGTTGGCTGCGGCGTACCACTCGGTGCGCGCAGCCACGCCCCGGCATCCGGAACGCCGGGTCGTGGACGCCCGGTCCGCAGCCCTCTACGTGCCGGCAGGCAATGCCTGGAACGGCCAGTCACTGACTCCGGCGGATGCTGCGGAATGGACGGGAACCGATGACTCCTTCTCCGCGGCGGCCGCCGTTATCCGCAGCACGGGGCTTCCCGTCGATGCCTGGACGGTCCTGACGCATTCAAGTGCGCTCGGGACGGGGCTGCCTGAGTTCAGCGTGCGGAACGCCTTCGGAGAAACATACCGCCACGCCCTGTGCCCTTCGCATCCGGAAGTACGCAGGTACGCCGCCACGCTGGTGGCACAAGTACTGCAGCGCGGCCGGCCCGACGGGTTGGTCCTTGAAGCGGCGGGCCCTCTCGGCTTCGGCCACCAGAACCAGCATGAGAAAACCGACGGGGCCGAGTATTCCCCCTGGGTGCAGGCGCTCCTGTCCTTGTGCTTCTGCGCGGCCTGCTGTTCCGCCTACGACGCGCGCGGAATGGCGTCGGGGCCACTACGGAACCGGGTACGGCAGGAAATTCTGCGGGCGGACGATCCACACACCACGCCGGAAACGGCGTCCGGCGCCCAGGAATTCCTGCCGCTGCTGGACACCAGATGGAGCGCGACGGCGGCCCTGCTGGATGCGTGCCTGGCGGTGGTTGCGGACTCCGGAACCACGCCCAGGATTTCGATCCATGCCTCGCCTGATCCGTGGTCCACGGGGCCGTTCGCTCCGGTGGAAGCACTCCGCCGCAGCCAACTGTGGCCGCGCATGGGCGAGGTCACCGCCGTCGTTCCCTGTTGGGGAGACACGGCCCAGGGAGCCGCCACCGTCTCGGCGATGCGGGCGGCGGCGCCGGAGGCGCGGGTGGGCTCGTACGTGCTGTTATTGCCGCCGAAAGCTGCCGACGCCGGCTCTATGGCACGGGAGTGGGCCGCTCTCCTCGAAGCCGGTAGCAGCGAACTCCACCTGTACCACCTGGGACTGGCCTCCACCCGCCGCCTCGACGCGGCTGCCGGCGCCTTGGCGGCCTGCCGGGGCTAGACTCGGTATTCCCCTTCGTCCATGCCCGACAGGAGCAGTTATGCGTGCCACGATCATCCACGGCCCCGGCGATATCAGGGTGGAAGACCGCGACTATCCAACGGTCCAGCTGCCCACCGATGCGGTGGTCAGGGTGACGGCATCATGCGTCTGCGGCTCGGACCTCTGGCCCTACCGCGGCGTCAAGCCCACCCGCCGTCCCACCGCCATCGGCCACGAGTTCATCGGCGTTGTGGAGAGCACCGGCGCCGAAGTCATGGAGCTGACGGCGGGCGACTTCGTCATTGCACCGTTTGTGGTCAGCTGCGGCGAATGCCCGCAGTGCCGCAACGGCGTCACCGTGGCGTGCGCCCGGCTGGCCGGCTGGGGCGGCCGGGACGACTCCGGGGTGAAGATCGACGGCGGCCAGGGCGAGGCAGTGCGCGTTCCGCTGGCTGAGTCCACCCTGGTCAAGGTTCCGCTCACCGGGGAGCCTGACGACGCCCTCCGAAAGAACCTGCTCACCCTGTCCGACGTCATGGCCACCGGCCACCACGCCGCCCTCTCCGCCCAGGTCTCCCCCGGCCGCACCGTTGTGGTGGTCGGCGACGGCGCGGTGGGGCTCTGCGGCGTGCTGGCGGCCAAGCGGCTGGGCGCCGAGCGGATCATTGCCATGTCCCGGCACGCCGACCGGCAGGCCATCGCCCGCGAATTCGGCGCCACGGACATCGTGGAAGAACGCGGAGACGACGGCGTGGCGAAGGTCCGCGAACTCCTGGGCGGGGTGCTCGCCGACTCGGTCCTCGAATGCGTCGGGACGAAGGAATCCATGGAACAGGCCCTGCACTCGGTCCGCCCCGGCGGCGCCCTGGGCTTCGTGGGGGTTCCCACTGGCGGCGCCGAAATACCGCTGCGCTACCTGTTCGACAAAAACATCACAGTGTCCGGCGGCATGGCGCCCGCCCGCACCTACATCCCCGAGCTGCTCGACGACGTGCTGGCCGGCCGCATCAATCCCGGCCGGGTGTTCGACGTCGAAATGCCCCTTGAGGAAGCGGCAGAAGCGTACAAAGCGATGGATGAACGCCGGGCCATCAAGGTGCTGCTTAAGCCTTAACATCTATTTCCGGCAGGTTACAGCTTGAATAGTTGATGACGGCAGCTATTGCACGCCCACCGTCCGCCCCCTAGGTTTGAGACAGCGGGGGATCATCTCCGCCATCTGCCTGCCGTTGGAGCAGGACCAGAAAAGGGTTACAAAGGAAGTAGCAATAGCAATGGCAACAGGCACAGTTAAATGGTTCAACGCCGAAAAAGGCTTTGGCTTCATCGCTCCGGATGACGGATCCGCTGACGTTTTCGCGCACTACTCGGCAATTGCCAGCAGCGGCTACCGCTCACTGGACGAGAACCAGAAGGTCGAATTCGATGTGACCCAGGGTCCGAAGGGCCCGCAGGCAGAGAACATCCGCCCGCTGTAACGTCTCAAGGGAACTCCCCCATTGGTGCTTTTCGCACTGGCGGGGGAGTTTTCGCGTTTGCAATTAAACGAAGGCGGACATTCCGGTGACGCCGCGGCCCACAATCAGTGAATTGATTTCGTAGCTGCCCTCATAGGTGTACAGGACTTCCGCGTCGCCGAAGAGTTTCCCCATCTCGAAATCCGTGCTGATGCCGTTGCCGCCCAGGATGGAGCGGCCCATCGCCACGGACGCGCGCGCCAGCCGGGTGCTAGTGGACTTGGCCATGGCGGCCTGCACCATTTCCAGTTTGCCATCCTCCTGGATCCGGGCCAGCTGGGCCATGAGCGCCAGCGATGCGGAGGCGTTGCCCAGGATTTCGGCGAGCTGCTGCTGGATCAGCTGGAAACGTGCCAGCTCCCTGCCGAACTGTTTCCGGTGCACGGAGTACGAACGGGCGACGTCGAAGGCCGCCAGCTGGATGCCGGCACCTTGCCAGCCCACCCAGGCGCGTGAGTCCCGCAGGAGATCGTTGGCTTTGGAGAAGTCGGTGGCGCCCGGCAGCATGTTGGACTCCGGAATCCGCACGTTGTCCAGGACGATGTCCGCGTTCTGCATGATCCGCAGGCCGATCTTGTTGGAGATCTTCGTGGCCGAGTAACCGGGCCGGTCCGTCTCAACTATGAAGCCCTTGATCTGCCCGTCCGCGTCGTCCCGTGCCCAGACCAGCGCAAAGTCGGCAATGGTTCCGGCACCGATCCAGCGTTTGGCGCCGTTGATCACCCAATCGCCGCCCTCCAGACGGGCAGTCGTGGCCAGGCCGCCCGCGATATCCGAGCCATGGTCCGGCTCGGTCAGGGCAAACGCGCCAAGCTGGGCAAAGGAGGTCAGCCCGGGCAGCCAGCGTTCTTTCTGCTCCGGAGAACCGAGTTCATGGATCATTCCCACGATCAGCTCGTTGTGGATGCCCACCAGCGCCGAAAGGGACACATCGGCCCGGGCCACTTCCACGTACATCAGGCCCTTGAAGAGCTTGGAGCTGCCGTCCGTCTGCAGCCCGCCCAGGCCATGCTTGCCCATTTCCGCCAGGAGGCCGAACGGGAATTCCTCGCGGTTCCAGTAGTCGATCGAGGCCTGCCGGACGGAGGCCTGCAGAAACTCCCGGATCTCCAGGTAGCGGTCCTTCTCGTGCCCCGGCAGCAGGTCCACGATGTACATCAGGTCCGCCTCCGGAAATGGCAGCGTGGCTGCCGGTGCCGCCGGGGCTGCGGTCACGGCGTCTTCATCACGTCGTTGTGGCGGCACGGGCATACGGTGTCCCTTCGCTCTTCCAAACCCTTGGATGTCCTAGTATATTGCACAGAGTTGGATAACCAGTGATGCGCATCACTTGTTGAAAGGGCGCCACCATGACAGTCACCGACGACTTCCGCGCAGCACGCGACCGCCTGCTGGCCCTCCGTTCCGACTACGGCCAGGCCCGGGAGGAGTTCCGGTGGCCACGGTTCGAGGAATTCAACTTCGCCCTGGACTGGTTCGACCAGATCGCCGCCGACCCCGCCCGGGGAGACAAGCCTGCCCTGGTGATCGTGGAGCAGGACGGCTCAGCAACCCGCCGCAGCTTCGCGGACCTGGCCGCCCGTTCCAGCCAGGTGGCCAACTGGCTTAGGAGCCAGGGCGTCCGCCGCGGCGACCGCATGATCATCATGCTGGGCAACCAGGTGGAGCTGTGGGAGCTGATGCTGGCCGGCATCAAGCTGGGGATTGTCCTGATCCCCACCACCACCCTCATGGGTCCGGCGGACCTGGTGGACCGGGTGGAGCGCGGCGAGGCAGGCTGGGCCGCCGTCGGGAGTTCCAACATCGGCAAGTTCGCCGGCGTACCCGGCGATTACCGGCTCATCGAAATCGCCGACGGCGGCACTTCCGGCAGTCCCGAAGCAGCCAATCCCGACGCCCTCCAGTACGCGGGCGCGACGACGGCGGCAACCACCTTTGCCGCGGACGCCCCCACCGCCGCGGACGAGACGCTGCTGCTTTACTTCACCTCCGGCACCACGTCCAAGGCCAAACTCGTGGAGCACACCCACACGTCCTACCCCGTGGGCCACCTGTCCACGATGTTCTGGATCGGGCTGGAACCAGGGGACGTGCACCTGAACGTCGCCTCGCCCGGCTGGGCCAAGCACGCCTGGTCCAACGTTTTCACGCCGTGGATCGCCGAAGCCTGCGTCTTTATCTACAACTATGAACGATTCGATGCCCGTGCACTGATGGAACAGATGGACCGCGAAAACGTGACCAGCTTCTGCGCCCCGCCCACTGTCTGGCGCATGCTCATCCAGGCCGACCTGACCCTTTTGAAGACCCCGCCTACCAAGGTGGTCTCCGCCGGTGAGCCGCTCAACGCCGAGGTGATCGGGCAGGTGCAGCGCGCCTGGAAGCAGATCATCCGCGACGGCTTCGGCCAGACCGAAACCACCGTCCAGGTCGCCAACACCCCGGGCCAGCCGGTCAAGATCGGCGCGATGGGCCAGCCGCTTCCCGGCTACGACGTGGTGCTGGTGGACCCGAACACCGGGAAAGAGACGGACGACGGCGAGCTCTGCCTCCGCCTGGATCCCCGGCCCGCGGGGCTGATGAAGTCCTACTACGGGGATGCGGAAAGGACCGCCGAGGCGTTCCGTGGCGGCTACTACCACACGGGTGACATGGCCAGCAGAGATGAGCGCGGCATCATCACCTACGTGGGCCGCGACGACGACGTCTTCAAATCCTCCGACTACCGGCTCTCCCCGTTCGAGCTTGAGAGTGTGCTGATCGAACATCCGGCCGTTGCTGAAGCAGCCGTTGTACCCTCCCCCGATGCCCTGAAACTGTCCGTCCCCAAGGCCTACGTGGTGCTGGCCGCCGGGCATGAACCCGGGCCTGAACTGGCCGAGGACATCCTCCGGTACTGCCGCGACCACCTGGCCCCGTTCAAGCGCATCAGGCGGCTGGAATTCGCGGCCCTGCCAAAGACCATCTCCGGCAAGATCCGCCGGGTGGAACTGCGGCACAACGAGGAACTGCGGCACGGCGGGGACCTGGACCCCGGCGGTGCCGCGCTCCCCGAAGGAGCCGGAATCGAGTATTCAGAAGCCGATTTCCCCGGTTTGAAGGGCTGAGGGATGGGCGCACCGCTGCCCCGCGATCCCATCGCCGACGCCCAGCACAACTGGGAGGAGCGTGGCTGGTCTGACGTCGCCGCGCCCATGGCGGCCATTACGGCCATCATGCGGACCCAGCAGATCCTGCTGGCCCGGATCGAAAGCGTCCTGAAACCGTTCGGACTGACGTTTGCCCGCTACGAACTGCTTGCCCTGCTCAGCTTCGCCCGCAGCGGGGCGCTGCCCATGAACAAGGCCAGCGCACTGCTCCAGGTCCATCCCACCTCCGTGACCAACGCCGTCGACCGGCTGGAAAGAGCCGGGCTGGTAGCCCGCTCGCCGCATCCAACGGACGGCCGCACCACCCTGATCGAGCTCACGTCGGAGGGCCGCACCGTGGCGAAGCGCGCGACGGCGGTACTGAACTCCGAGGTGTTTGGCCAGTCGGGTTTCGAATCGGCAGATGTGGATCAGCTCATCCGGATCCTGGGCAGCTTCCGCCGGAACGCCGGCGACTTCACGGACTGATGGCGTCCCTTTAGGCTTAGCGTCCTTAGGACCTGGCGTTCTTGCTGCGCCGGACACTCCTGACGACGAGCCACACCACCATCAGCCCCAGCGCGGCGTACACGGCGTAGTTGAGGAACCGTGAATACTGTTCGATCACCTGGTACTGCGAACCAACCGCATAGCCCAGGCCGATGAGGGCGCCGTTCCACAGCCCGCTCCCCGCGAGCGTATAGAGGCTGAACGTGGCCAGGTGCATGCTGGACGCACCGGCGGGCAGTGAAATGAGGCTCCGCACGCCGGGGAGCAGCCGGCCAAAGAAGATCGAGGACCGGCCGTGGCGGCGGAACCAGTCCGCGGCGTTGTCAAAATCCTCCCGGTCCACCAAGGGAAGCTTCGACAGGCCACGAATGGACCGCTCGAGTCCGAGTTTGGCCCCGAGCCAATACAGCAGGAGGGCACCGGCGTAGGCACCCATCGTGCTGGTGATGAAGACAAGCAGCAGGTTCAGGGATCCCTGTTTGGCCAGGTACCCGGCCAGCGGGAGGATCACCTCGCTGGGAATGGGCGGAAGGACAGTTTCTGCCAGGGTGAAGAGGCCCACGCCCCATTCGCCGAGGCTTTCGATGCCCCTCGCCGCGAAGCCCACCAGGCCGCCCAGGTTGTCCGTCGAGCCTGCGGAAGCGACGCCTGTTCCCCACATCACCATTCCCCGTTCCACTACACAGCCAGATGTCCGTTCCGGTTTCCCGGCTCCTACGAGTCTAGGAGGAACGGGGCATGGCCCTTCAATCAGGTAAATGGTTCAGTCGATGGGGTCAGCGGTGGCTGAACTCCGGCTGGCGCTTCTCCGTAAAGGCGGCCATGCCTTCCTTCTGGTCCTCGCTGGCGAAGAGCGAGTGGAAGATCCGTCGTTCAAACAGGACACCCTGGGCCAGGCCGGTCTCAAAGGCGGCGTTCACGGCTTCCTTCGCCAGCATGGCCACCGGCTTGGACTTGGACGCGATGATCTCGGCGGCTTTCAACGACTCCTCCACGACGTCCTCCGCGGGCACTACGCGCGAGATGAGCCCTGAGCGTTCGGCCTCTTCGGCGCCGATGAAGCGTCCGGTGAGGATCATGTCCATGGCTTTTGCCTTGCCAACTGCACGGGTCAGCCGCTGGGAGCCACCCATGCCCGGCAGCACGCCGAGGTTGATCTCCGGCTGGCCGAACTTGGCGTTGTCACCGGCGATGATGAGGTCGCACATCATCGCCAGTTCGCAGCCGCCGCCCAGCGCGAAGCCGGACACCGCAGCGATGGTGGGGATGCGGAGCCTGGTGAAGTCCTCCCAGCCGCGGAACCAGTCGGCCGCGAACATGTCCATAAAGCCCTGCGACGCCATTTCCTTGATGTCCGCGCCGGCGGCGAACGCCTTGCCGGAGCCCGTGATGACCACCGCTCCGACGCCCGGGTCTGCGTCCATGGCGGTGACTGCTGCCACGAGCTGCTCCATGGTGGCCTTGTCCAGGGCGTTGAGGGCCTCCGGCCGGTTGAGCGTGACCAGGCCAACCCGGCCACGCTGTTCCACCAGGATGTTCGTGTACTCGCTCATGCCTGACTCCCGTCGTTGTGGGACTTGTCCCGGATGTCGGTGATGATCCCGGAGAAGTCCCGGCCTGCGCCGCCTTCAGCGGCAAACGTATCGTAGATTTCGGAGGCGAGCGGGCCCAGCCGGGCCGCCACCCCCGTGCTCTGCAGTGCGTTCAGTGCCAGTTTGAGGTCCTTGGCCATCAGCGCCCCGGCGAAGCCTGGCTGGTAGTCGCGGTTGGCGGGGCTGCTGGGGACCGGCCCGGGAACGGGGCAGTTGGTGGTCAGCGCCCAGCACTGTCCGGAGGCGGCGGAGGCGACGTCGAACAGCGCCTGGTGCGTCAGGCCCAGCTTCTCGCCCAGCACAAAAGCCTCACTCACGGCGATCATGGAGACCCCCAGGATGAGGTTGTTGCAGATCTTCGCGGCCTGGCCACCGCCGTGCCCGCCGCAGTGAACTACGCGCTTGCCCATCACTTCGAGCAGCGGCCGCACGGCGTCGAAGTCCTCCGCTTCGCCGCCCACCATGAACGTAAGGGTGCCGGCCTCCGCGCCCACCACGCCGCCGGAGACCGGGGCGTCCACGGAGCGGTGGCCCGCCGCGACGGCCAGCGCTGCGGCTTCCCGGGCCTCGTCGACGTTGATGGTGGAGCAGTCCAGGAACATGGTTCCCGGGGCGGCTGCCGCCAGCAGTCCGGGCGCACCGTCCGTCCCGCGGTAGGCGTCAAGCACGTGCTGGCCGCTGGGGAACATGGTGAGCACCACCCCGGCGCCGGTCACGGACTCGGCAGGGCTGGCCGCGATGGGCACGCCGTGCGCCTTTGCCGCCTCCAGTGCAGCGGGAACCACATCGAAGCCGGCCACGCTGTAGCCGGCCTTGACCAGATTGATGGCCATGGGCCCGCCCATGTGGCCCAGGCCCAGGAACGCGATGGTGGGTTTCTCAGACATGGTCCGTCTCCTTTGGCTGGCTGAAGGTCTTCGCACCGGCGACCACGCCGCCCAGGCCGAGTTCGCGTTCGCCGAGGGATGCAAAATAGGCCTCGACGTCGGCCTCGCCCACCTCTGCGAGCGTGGCTGGCTGCCACCGCGGATTGCGGTCCTTCTCGACCACCTGCGCCCGGATGCCCTCACGGAAATCGCGGCCGGCCAGGAAGCGCAGCCCCACCCGGTATTCCTGGTCCAGGGCGTCCTCAAGGGACAGCCCCCGGACCCGCCGGAGTGACGCCAGAGCCACCTTCACGGCCGTGGGCGACTTCGATTCGATGGTGTCCGCCGCCGCGGCGGCATCGCCGCCCGCCGCCCGCAGCCGGCGGACAATCTCTTCCGCGTCGTCGCCCGCATAGGCGGCATCAATCCAGTCCCGATGCCCCTCGAGCACCGACGCCGGCGGCTGTTGGGCGAAGCGCCCGACGGCGGCATCCGCCGTCGAGCTCTCCAGCGCTTCCGCCAGTGCGGGGAGACTTCCGGACGGGACGAAGTGGTCGGCAAGTCCCAAAAACAGGGCATCCGCGCCGGTCAGGTGGGCACCCGTCAGCGCGGCATGGGTACCCGTCTCCCCCGGTGCGCGGGACAGCAGCAGCGTCCCGCCGACGTCGGGCACAAAACCAATGGTGGTTTCCGGCATCCCCATCCGCGTCCGCTCAGTGACCACGCGGACCGAGCCGTGGGCAGAAATTCCCACACCGCCGCCGAGCACCAGGCCGTCCATGAAGGCAACATAGGGCTTCGGGTACCCGGCAATGAGCGAATTGAGCCGGTACTCGGCGCTCCAGAAGTCCGGGGCCCGGCCTTCCTCCTTGATCATGTCCTGGTAGATGGCAACGATGTCCCCGCCGGCGCACAGCCCGCGGTCCCCGGCGCCGCGCACCAGGACGGTGGCCACGGCGTCTTCATCGGCCCAGGCCGTGAGTTGCTCCAGCATGGCCGAGACCATGCCGAGCGTGAGGGCGTTGACAGCCTTCGGCCGGTTCAGCGTGATCAGGCCCAGCTGCCCACGCCGCTCGAACAGCACCTCTGGCAGTTCCTGCTCCCCCATCAGCTTCCCGCCGGCATCACAAAGCTGGCGCCCTGGCGGATCCCGGAGGGCCAGCGCGTGGTGACCGTTTTGGTCTTGGTGTAGAAGCGGAAGGCATCGGCGCCGTGTTGGTTCAGGTCGCCGAAGCCGGAGGCCTTCCAGCCGCCGAAGGTGTAGTACGCGATCGGTACCGGGATGGGGACATTGATGCCCACCATGCCCACTTCCACGCGGCTGGCGAAGTCCCGGGCGGCGTCTCCGTCGCGGGTGAAGATCGCGACGCCGTTCCCGAACTCATGCTCGGAGCACAGCCGGAGGGCCTCGTCGTAGTCGGCGGCACGCAGGACGCTCAGGACCGGGCCGAAGATCTCTTCCTTGTAGATCTTCATGTCCTTGGTGACGTGGTCAAAGAGCGTGGGACCCACCCAGAAGCCGCCGTCGTAGCCTTCAACGGTGAGGCCTCGCCCGTCTACGAGGAGCGTCGCCCCCTCGTCCTCACCTGCCTGGATGTAGCCCTCGATCCGTTCCTTGGCACTGGCCGCCACGACCGGGCCGAAGTCCGAATCCTTGGCCAGGCTGTGGCCCACCTTGAGCCCCTTGATGCGGTCCTGGAGTTTCCCCACCAGCCGGTCGGCGGTTTCCTCGCCGACCGGCACAGCCACGGAAATGGCCATGCAGCGCTCACCGGCGGAGCCATAGCCGGCCCCGATCAGGGCGTCGGCGGCCATGTCCAGGTCCGCGTCCGGCATGATCACCATGTGGTTCTTGGCGCCGCCGAAACATTGGGCGCGTTTACCGTGGGCGGCCGCAGTGGCGTAGATGTACTGGGCGATGGGGGTTGAGCCCACGAAACCGATGGCCTTCACCCGCGGATCCTCCAGCAGGGCGTCAACGGCTACCTTGTCGCCGTTCACCACATTGAAGACACCATCCGGGACGCCCGCTTCGGAGTACAGCTCGGCCAGGCGCAGCGGCACCGAGGGGTCCCGCTCGGAGGGCTTGAGGATGAAGGCGTTGCCCGCGGCAAGGGCCGGCCCGGATTTCCACAGCGGAATCATCGCCGGGAAGTTGAAGGGCGTGATGCCCGCAACCACGCCGAGGGGCTGGCGAAGTGAGTGGACGTCGATGCCTGCACCGGCGTCGTCGGAGAATTCACCCTTCAGCAGGTGCGGGGCACCCGCCGCGAACTCCACCACTTCGATCCCGCGCTGGATGTCGCCCTTGGAATCCGCGAAGGTCTTGCCGTGTTCGGAGGAGAGCAGGGTGGCGAGCTCATCCATGTTCTGGTTGACCAGGTCGACGAACTTCAGCAGGATCCGGCCGCGGCGCTGCGGGTTCATGGCTCCCCACTCCAGCTGGGCCTTCTCCGCCGCGGCCACCACGTTCTGGACTTCCTCGCGGCTGGCCAGCGGCAGGCGCGACTGGACCTCGCCCGTGCAGGGATCAAAAACGTCGCTGTAACGGCCGGACGTCCCGCCAATTCTTTGGCCGGACATGTAATGGGATAGTTCGCGCACCATGGCTGAATGCTCCTTCGCATGTGATCCAGGTCATCTCTGCAAGCGAATATACTCGGACTTCCTACTAAATTCCAGAGTGCCATGGCCCCGCTGCCGCCACCGTCGTCGCATGCTTACGTGCCGCCGTCGTGGGGCACTTTGACCTGCATCCGGGCCGTGAAAGCACGTTCCGACGGCGTGTCCGCGCCATTGTGCCCCGTTCCTGCGGGCGCCGGCCGGGAGCCAGTCACGGATCCGGCTCCGCGGCCGCGGGGGCTATGCCGGGCGCCCAAGTTCGGTAAGTTAGGAACGTGAAGATTGCTACCTGGAATGTAAACTCGCTCCGTGCCCGTGCCGACCGTGTGGAGGCCTGGCTGCAGCGCAGTGACTGTGATGTCCTGGCCATACAGGAAACCAAGTGCAAGGACGAGAATTTCCCCTGGGAACTCTTCGAGCGGATGGGCTACGAGGTGGCCCACTTCGGCGTGAACCAGTGGAACGGCGTGGCCATCGCGTCCCGGGTGGGCCTTGAGGATGTGGAGCGGACGTTCCTGGACCAGCCCGTGTTCGGCAAGGAGGGCAAAGACCCCGTCCAGGAAGCCCGCGCCATGGCCGCCACCTGCGGCGGCGTCCGGATCTGGAGCCTCTACGTCCCCAACGGCCGGTCGCTCGACGACGAACACATGCCGTACAAGATCAAATGGCTTGAATCCCTGAAGACCCACGCCCACAGCCTGGTCACCGCCGACCCGAACGCCCAGGTGGCCCTCATGGGCGACTGGAACATTGCACCGTTCGACGACGACGTCTGGGACATCGACCTGTTCGTCAACAACAACTACACCCACGTCAGCCCACCGGAACGCGCCGCGTTCCATGCCTTTGAAGAGGCCGGGTTCAAGGACCTGGCACGCGAGTACACACCCGGCCCCGGCGTCTACACCTACTGGGATTACACCCAGCTGCGCTTCCCCAAGAAGGAAGGCATGCGCATCGACTTCGTACTCGGCTCCCCTGCCCTCGCAGCCCGGGTGACCGGCGCATCGATCGACCGCGAGGAACGTAAAGGCAAGGGCGCCTCGGACCACGCGCCGGTGCTGGTGGATCTGGCAGACTGATGCTTCAACCCTGGACCGCCGAAAGGGGGAAACGATGACCGGAAACCTCTACCGTGGCCAGGCCGGCCTGCCGTTTTCCTCCACGCTGCGTGTCTATGAACCGCTGGACGCCTTTCCCGAGGACCAGCGTGAAGCCATCCGGACGGCCGGTGCCCGCACCGCCTCACGGGCGGCCGTGGAAAACGCCGAACTGCTCGCCTCCCTGGGCCGTATCACCCGGGCCGGCGGCGATCCGTTTCCCACCGGCCGCACCGACCTGGTCCGGGTCACCACCACTCCCGGCGTTCCGGGACCTGCGTTGCCCGAAGATGCTCCGGCAGCTGGAACGTCCGACGGCGGCGCTGACGCCGGCGCGGGTGCCGCCGCGGCTCCGGTCCTGCTGTACTGCCCCAGCCAGCTGGTGCTGCGGGCCGGACTGGCAGCCAACGCGCTGATGGAGGGAATCCACGGCCCTCTCGCTGAAATGCTGATTCCGGAAGAACAGCGGGATAAACACCAGGAACGCATCGACCTCGTCAAGGCCCGGGACGGATCCATCCGGGTCCATACCCGCGCCTCCACATGGGGCATTCCGTTCAGCTGGTTCTCGCTGTTTATGGAAGGTGACCGCAAGGACGTGGTGGAATCCGGCGGCCGGATCCTCACCGTCCGCGTCTGGACGCCCATCACGGAGGCCATGGAACGGGCGCGGTACGCCGTGGCCAACCTGGCCTTGGCGGCGCCGGACCTGGACATGCTGGACGACCTCGCCCAGCTCACCGAGTGGCTGGAGCTGTTCCACGTCAATTCCATGGTGGAGCTGGATTACGGAGCCGTCGCGGACAAGGTGTACCCGGACGAGTCACCAATGGACATCCGGCTGGGCATCGAGTGCCTGGCCGAGGGGGACATGACCGGCGCCGCGGCGGCTTACCGCCGGCTGGCCTCCCGCTGGATCCCCATCAGGCAACTGGCCCGGGCTTCCTAGGTTCACACCCGGCGCGGGCCGTCTTAGGCGCGTGGCGGCGCCGTCGTCCTCCGGATGATGAGTTCGTGAGGCGCGACGGCGGAGCGCACCGCCCCGGTAGCGCCGTCGAGTTCGTCCAGCAGCATTTTGGTGGCGAGCTCCGCCTGCTCGTCCGGACGCTGGCCCACCGTGGTCAGGCCCATTGCGTCGGCGAAATCATGGTTGTCGATTCCCACCACGGAAAGCTCCTCCGGGACGCGGACCCCCAGCCGGGATGCTTCAAAGATGACGCCCATGGCCATTTCGTCGGAGGCGCAAAAGACGGCGGTGGGTTTGTCTCCCGGGCGGGCCCAGAGCCGGCGGAATGCCTCCTGCCCGCTCCGGACCGTGAAATCGCCCCATTCATCCCATTCCGGGCGGGTGGGCAGGCCCGCGCCCTGCATGACGTCTTTGAAGGCGAGGATGCGGACCCGGGGGACGTCAAAGTTCAGGTCGGTTTCATCATCGCCATGGATCAGGGCGATGTCGCGGTGCCCCAGGTCAATCAGGTGCCGGACGGCGGTGGATGCGGCGGCGTAGTCATCGATGCCTATGTAGGCGCATTCCTCAACATGGCCGCCCACCACCACCAGGGGGATGTCGATCTTTTGCAGATGGTCGAGCTCGTCATGGGTGAGGGCCATACACAGCACCAGCAGCGCATCGATCTGCTTATAGACCATGGTCTTGCTGAAGAGCCGCTCCCGGTTGCTGCCGTGGCCGCCCAGGTTGAACAGCGAAAGGTTGTAATTGCGGGCGTGGAGCTCCCGGTCGGCACCCTCGATGGCCTTGGAAAAGAACCACCGGCTCACAAACGGTGCCAGCACACCAATGGTCTTGGTACGGCCGGTGGCCAGCCCTGATGCTGAGGAGGAAGCGACATATCCCAGCTGGCCAGCGACCTCGAGGATCTTTTCCCGTGTGGCCGGCGACACCCGCGGCAGTCCGCGAACCGCCCTCGAGACAGTGGCCGTGGAAACTCCCGCAGCGGCCGCTACATCCTCAATGCTGACGCCGCTGTGGCCGCCCCGTTGGGACCTTTCAGATGTGCGTGCCACGGTGTCCCCTTATGTACTCCCTGCAGGCGTCCGCCCTGCTCCAGTGCGATCCCCCCACGCCATAGTATTTTGAGCCGGGTCCCGCTTCGCAGTGTTACCTGCCCAGTGTCAGTGTGGGCAGTGTTACACCGCGAAGCGGGTAGTCACTCGGCCGGACCATCTCCGGAGTGCTACCTCCGTTCGGGCAGCCGCTTTCGCAGCCGCACCATTCCGTAGATCGCAAGGAGCGTGGCCAGCAGGCCCAGCGCCCACCAGAGGGCGGGCTGCCCTGTCACTTCCATCCAGACAGTGACCACAACCAGGACCACGGCCCAGAAACCCAGGAATCCGATGATGATGTCAAAGTCCTCGCCGGAGCGTGCCAGCCGGCGTCCGTTTCCCGCCCCTTTGGACTTCCCGGGGCGGGAAACGCCGTCCGTCACTTGACCGCACCTGCCGTCAGGCCGGCAACGATCTTGCGCTGGAAGACCAGTACCAGGATCACCAAAGGAATGGTGACGATGGTGCCTGCGGCCATAATGGCCGTGTACGGGATCTGGTTGGGCTGTGCACCCGCGAAGCTCGCGATGGCGACCGTCACGGGCTGCGTGGCGTCACTGGACAGCTGGCTGGCGATCAGGAACTCGTTCCAGGACGAGATGAACGCCAGGATCGCCGTGGTGAAGATGGCCGGTGCGGCCAAGGGCATGATGACCTTGCGGAAGGCCTGGCCCTGGGTACACCCATCCACGCGCGCCGATTCCTCCAGCTCCCACGGCATTTCGCGGAAGAAGGACGTCAGCGTGTAGACGGTCAGCGGCAGCACAAACGAGATACTCGGGATGATCAGCGCCTGGTACGTGCCCATCCAGCCGATGTTGGTGAACAGCTGGAAGAGCGGGGTGATCAGGGCGACGCCGGGGAACATGGAAGCCCCCAGGATGAAGCCCAGCACCAGGAACTTGAACCGGAAATTCAGCCGCGCCAGTGCGTAAGCGGCAAACACGCCGATCAGCAGGGACACCGCCGTGACAACAACACCGATGAAAATGCTGTTCAGCAGGGCCTGGCCGAACCTGTTGCCGAACGAGGTGTCGAACGCGGTGGCGAAATTGTCCAGCGTGACATGGGTTGGCAGGATCGAGGTGTCGTAGGTAAAGCCCACCTCGCGGAACGCCGTCACCACCATCCAATAGGCAGGAGCGAGGCACCAGATGAGGATGACTGCTGCACTGATGTACGTGCGGCCCTGGGCCCACTTCTCCCTGTTCTGGGCGGTCTTGCGCCCCTTGTCCTGCCTGGCCCGCAGGTCGGTGGCTGCTGTTGACGTGCTCATTTCTTCCCCTTACCGGTGGCGCCGCTTTGCTCCACAACATTCGCGCCCAGGAACCGTACGAAGATGAAAGCGACCAAGAAGATGATGATGAAGGTGATCGTGGACAGCGCCGCGGCCGCGTTGAACCCTTGCCTGATCTGGTTGATCACCAGTATGGACAGCGTGGTGGTGTTGTTCGCGCCCTGCGTCAGGATGTACGGGAGGTCGAACATGCGCAGCGCGTCCAGCGTGCGGAACAGGATTGCCACCATCAGCGCCGGCTTGACCAGCGGAAGCGTGATCAGGCGGAACCGCTGCCATGCAGTGGCGCCATCCACCTTGGCCGCTTCGTAGACCTCAGCGGGAATCATCTGCAGGCCCGCGAGGATCAACAGCGCCATGAACGGCGTCGTCTTCCAGGTATCGGCGATGATAACGGCCCATTTGGCGGGCCACTCACTGCCGGTCCAGAGGATACTGGCGTTGAACAGCTTGTTGGCGATGCCTTCGAAGTCGAAGATGAAGAGCCAGAGCTGGGCGGTGACGGCGGTGGGGATGGCCCACGGCACCAGGACAGCGGCCCGGATGAGGCTGCGGCCCTTGAAAGTGCGTGCCATGATCATGGCCATCCAGAAGCCCAGGATGGTCTCAAACGTGACCGTGATGATGGTGAAGATAAACGTGGTGGTTGTGGCCGACCAGAACTGGCCGCCGAGGGTACCTGGGGGGCAAGCAATGGTGCCGCCGCCAGGGGCGGCACACTGCTGGCCTATCCAGTTCACATAGTTTTGAATACCTGCTGGGCCGCCGGCCGTAAACAGGCCGGTGACAGGATCCAGGCCTGCGTCCTTCTGGAAGGACATCACAATGGCGCTGATGATCGGGTACACAATAACGACGCCCAGCGCAATGATGGTCGGAGCGAGCAGCCAGGACGCCCACCTGCCCTGACTCATCAGCTTGTTGTCCTCCCCCACACCCTTGGGTGCGTGGTGGACTTCGGGACCGCCCGACGCCGGCTTTTTGACCGGCGTCGGGCCCAATTCGGTTGCCATGGCTAAGCTACGATCCTGCGCCAGCGGACTCGATGGACTTCTGCATGTCGGAGAGGGCCTGCTCAGCAGACTTCTCGCCCTTCAGCGCAGCGTACGAGTTCTCCTGGATAGCCTGTGTAACGGCCGGGTAGAACGGCGTGACCGGACGCGGAACGGCGTTCTCGATGGAGGTCTTCAGCACCGGAAGGTACGGGAGTTTCGCAACGAGCTCCTTGTCCTCGTAGAGGTCACCAAGCACCGGAGCCAGAGAACCCTGGGTGGCGAAGAACTTCTGCTGCTCCGCGTCGACAAGGAACTTTACGAAGTCCAGGGCAGTTGCCTTGTTCTTCGAGTACACGCTGACTGCTGCACTGTGTCCGCCCAGCGACGATGCACCAGGTCCGTCCTTGCCCGGAAGAGCCGTCATACCCAGCTTGTCCTTGACGACGGATGAGCCTTCAGTGGTGGCAAGGTTGTAAACGTAAGGCCAGTTGCGCAGGAAGAGCAGGTTACCGCTTTGGAAGGCCCGGCGGCTTTCCTCTTCCTGGTAGGTGATGGCTTCCTGCGGGATGTTGCCGTCCTTGTAGGCCTTGATCAGGTTCTCCAGGCCTGCCTTGGCGTCAGCCGTGTTCAGGCTGGGCTTGCCGTCCTTGTCAAGGACGGAGCCGCCAAACGAGTTGATGGCTTCGGACGCGTTCACCGTAAGGCCCTCATACTGCTTGAACTGGCCCGAGTAGCAGCCGATGTTGTTGGCCTTGGCAATGGAGCACATGTCCATCATTTCTGCCCAGGTCTTGGGGGCAGTGGGAACGAGGTCCTTGCGGTAGTAGAGGATGCCGCCGTCGGACGATACCGGCGCGGCATAGAGCGTTCCCTTGTACGAACCCGCATCCACGGTGGGCTTCAGCATGCCTGTGGTGTCAACGGCCATCTTGTCCTTGAGCGGCTGCAGCCATCCCTTGGCCGCAAACTCAGCTGTCCACACAACGTCAACGCTGGCGACGTCGTAGTTGGCGTCCTTGGCCTGGTAATGCTGCACGAGGTCATCGTGCTGCTGGTCGGCCTGGTCGGTCTGTTCCTTGAACGTGACCTTCTCGTTGGGGTGGGCGGCATTCCACTTTTCCACCAGGGGACGGACAACGTTGCTGTTGTCCTTGCCCTGGACGTACGTGATGGGACCGCGGCCGTCGAGGTTGGCCTCGGCATCAGTGCCGCCGCCACCTGTGGTGCCCCCGCCCCCGCCGCCACAGGCGGAGAGCGTTAGGGCCAAGATGCCGGCAGTTGCTGCCGGGAGTAAGAATTTACGGGTTTTCATTGCTTGAGGCTCCTCGCTGAGTGACAAGTAAGTCGACAGTGCGGTTGATGTGGTGACTGTCACACTAGTAACGTTGCGGGAAGAAATGCAAGCGTTTACATCAAAAAGTTACCTGAGAGGAACCAAATGCGCCATCCGCTCGTTCCCACCCCCGCCTTGACGGTAAAGTCCTGGTGGGCCAGTGCCGCCGTCTACCAGATCTATCCCCGGTCGTTCGCAGACGCCAACGGCGACGGGATGGGGGATCTGCCCGGGATTACGGCCCGTTTGCCGTATTTGCAGCAGCTCGGAGTCGACGCGGTCTGGCTGTCGCCCTTCTATAAGTCCCCCCAGGCGGACGGCGGTTACGACGTGGCGGACTACCGCCAGGTGGACCCGCTTTTCGGAACGCTGGCCGATTTCGACGCAATGTTACAAACTGCTCACGGCCTCGGCCTGAAGGTCATCGTGGATCTTGTCCCAAACCACACCTCGGACGAGCACGCATGGTTCCAGGAGGCTCTGGCAGCCCCTCCGGGATCCCCGCAACGGGACCGTTACATGTTCCGGACGGGCAAGGACGAGGTGCCGGGCTCCGGCGATGGCAACCTCGCGCCGAACAACTGGCGGTCCATCTTCGGCGGGCCCGCCTGGAGCAGGGTAACGGAAGCGGATGGAAGGCCCGGCGACTGGTACCTTCACCTGTTCGATACCAAACAGCCTGACCTGAACTGGGACAACGACGAGGTCAAGGAGGAAATGCGCTCCGTCATGCGCTTCTGGCTGGACCGCGGCGTGGACGGTTTCCGCGTGGATGTTGCCCACGGCATGGTCAAGGAAGCCGGCCTGCCGGACTGGGACGGGGTCGCGGCCATGGTGGAGGGTACCGCCGAGCAGGCTCCGGACAACCGGCACACCCCGCCGGGCGATGCCCACGGCGCCCATACGGAGGCGCAGGAGCCGCACCGGGCGGTGTCGCCGCAGTACCCGCCGTCGCCGTTTTTTGACCAGGATGGCGTGCATGACATTTACCGCGACTGGAACCGGGTGCTGGCGGCGTACGAGGGCGACCGGATGATGGTCGCCGAGGCCTGGGTGGAGCCCGCGGAACGGCTTGCCCGGTATGTCCGCAAGGATGAAATGCAGCAGGCCTTCAACTTCGATTTCCTGCTCGCCGGGTGGGATGCGGAGCGCATGGCCGAAGCCATTGACGACTCCCTCCGCGCGGCGGCGTCCGTGGAGGCACCGTCCACGTGGGTGTTGAGCAACCACGACACCGTGCGGCACACCACGCGGTTCGGCTTGAAGGATCCCACCACGTTCCCCAAGGGCATCGGGGCCGGGGACGAGCAGCCGCACGCCCTCCTGGGACTGCAGCGGGCCCGTGCGGCCACCATGCTCTCCTTCGCGCTGCCGGGTTCCGTCTACATCTACCAGGGCGAGGAACTGGGGCTTCCCGAACACACCGGCCTCCCGGATGACGCCCGGCAGGATCCCACCTTCTTCCGCACCAGTGGCGCGGAGATCGGCCGCGACGGCTGCCGCGTGCCGCTTCCGTGGAAGGCAGACGAGCCTGGTTACGGTTTTGCAACGGCCTTCCCGGTCGGCGGGACGCCCGACGCCGGCACCATTGTGCCCGCGGCACCATGGCTGCCCCAGCCGGAGTCCTTCCGGGACCTGGCTGCAGACCGGCAGGACGGCGTCGGGGGTTCCACGCTGGAGCTCTACCGTTCGGCACTGGCGTTCCGCTCCGCCCACGGGCTGGGATCCGGGTCCTTCCAATGGGCGGACGCCCATCAGCCGGAAGCAGGGGTGCTGGCCTTCCGCAATGGCGAGGTGCTGGTGCTGAGCAACCTGGGTGCGGCCGCGGTTCCCGTACCTGAGGGGTTCGCGGTGTCGCTGGCCAGCACTCCGCCGTCGGACGGTCTGATGGCCGGGATTCCGCCGAACTGCACGGTCTACCTGACCCGCTGATTTAGGTGTTCAGCGGACGCGTTCAGCCCGGCTGAACCGCGTCCGCGCACCGGCGCCGATGTGGATCAGCACCGGCGTGCGTATGCCAACCACCGCGTCCAGGGCGTCCACCAGGGTTGCCACCTCCGCCGCGAGGAGGTGCGGGGCGACGCCCTGGCGCGGGAGGAGCCGGACCTTCAGGGCCGGGTTGCCGTTGACCTCGTAGGTTGCAACGGTGGCACCGGCCAGATCCGGACGTTCCGCGAGGGCCTGCTTGAGTGCCTGTTCGGCCACCCCTCCCCCGATCCGGACGTTGCCGGCAACTTCCCCGGCGTCGTCATCTGAAACGAGCTGGTTGGTGCGCCCTTTCCCCTGCTGCGCCACCCAGGCAACCATCAGCCCCATCAGCAGCAGTGTCACAAGGACCACCACGATCCACAGCCAGCTTTCCGGCCGGCCCGGGAACCGGGTGTTGTTGAAGGCCTGGTTAATCCCCTGCCAGACGTCCTCCGACCAGGAATGCCACCACGTGGCGACTGCCGGAACGGTGGCCAGCAGGACCAGGAGCAGTCCAATGGCGAGGAGCTTGATGCCCAGGATCGCCACAAGGATCCGATTGAGCAGGACGGGTGTGCTGGTCACGCGCCAATCACCCCTGCCGATGCCAGGTTGATGCGGACCTCGGGAACCGGGAGCAGGGCCATCTCGCCAAGTTCGCTGTCCACTGCTGCGCGGATGGCTTCCCCATCCACAGGGACGCCGGAGGTGGGACGGACGTTCACAATGACCTGGCGCCGGGAAACCACCACCATGACCTGCTCGGGTGTGACGTTGGCAGCGAGCCGGGCACGCCGTGCCAGGGCGGAAGCGATGACCTCGTCGTCCACCACCACTGCCGGACTGTTCCAGCCGTCGCCCTGGCCGCTGAGCACATGCCGTGCGCGGCGCCCGGGAAGCACTGCGTTCAGAAGGAAGAACAGCCCGATCATTGCCAGCACGGCGCCCATGGCGCCGAGCAGCAACGGCGATATTCCCGAGGGCAGCGCTACGAGCCGTTCCGCCGCAGTCTGCGGTTCGATCAGCCAAGCGGGCTGGCCGATGGCATGGACGGCTGCTTCCAGGAGTCCGTAGGCGCAGGCCACCACAACCAGGACGGCGGCGATCGATGCCACCACCGCGCGGGACGAGTGGGTCTCCCGGTAGAGGATTCGTTGCTTGTCCGGTGCGCTCATTTCACACGCCCTCCTTCGCTGATCCGGGCCCCGCTGATCCGGATGTCCACGCGGCTGAGCCTTGCCCCGCTGAGCGCGGTGACGGTGGCCAGGATCCGTGCTTTCGCAGTGACAGTACGGTCCCAGATGGACCCGCCGAAGGCGGCCACCCTGGCGGCGTCGGCCGCTACGGCCTTCAGCGGCGGGATGTGGATGGGCGCCACGAGGGACAGCGCCAGAAGGCCGTCGTCGTCGGACCAGTCTGCACGGATGTCCTGGGCAGGCACGCCCAGCGCCTCAGCTGCCGCGGCCCTGGCCAGGCTGGTGAGGGCCTGGGTGCTGATGCGGTTATGGCCGGCAAGAACCTGGCCCTGGAGCGTCGATGCAGGCGAGCTCATGACGAGGAGCGCCGGCCGATGATGGCATCCAGGACGCCGCGCAGGTCCAGTTTCCCTTCCGCCGCGCGGCCCAGCAGGGCTCCGATTGCCATAAACAGCAGCGAGACCAGGAAGCCCCACAGCCCGAACTGGAAGGACATAAACGCCACGAACGCTCCCACGGCGATTCCCACAACTGTCAGGTTCACAGGAGGGCCTCCCTTTCTGCGGTGGCCGGACCTGCCGGTTTAACAGGCGGGGCCACATAGACATCGGTGATTTCGACGTTCACTTCAATGACCTGCAGCCCGACGAGCTCTTCAACGGCGCGGTACACGGACGACCGGACCTGGTCTGCCACCGAATGGAGCGGTGCGCCGTAGGTGGCCACCAGGCTGATGTCCACAGCCACCTGGGTTTCGCCCACCTCGGCGTGCACACCTGCTGCGTGGTCGGAACTGCCGACGGCGTCCCGGATGGCGCCGAGGGCACGGGACGGCCCGGAGCCCAGCGAATAGACTCCCGGGACAGCACGGGCGGCGATGCCGGCAACCTTTGCTACGGCAGTCTCAGAGATGACGGTGCGGCCGTGGCCGGGCACCAGGCTTCCGGCGCTGTGTTTTTGGACGCCCGCGTCGGGTTGTGGGTTCTGGTATTCCATCAGGCACTCCCCCTTCTGTTGAACCCAACCCTATCCCCTGCCTGCGTCTTAACGGCAGGAGGCGGGGACGCCCGGTCATGCCGGACATCCCCGCCCCACCTGCGGAAGGTCTTGGATCAGCTTCCGTTAGGTGATGGTCACTTGTAGTGGCCCTCGCCGCCGACGCGGACGTTGGTGGGCAGGTAGCCGAACGGGCCGAGGCCGTCCGTGCCGAAGCTGCGGTCCACCTGGGAAATACCGTTCTGGAAATTGATCTTCACCGTGGGCGAGAGGGATCCGCCGCGGACGCCGTTGACGTTGTCGATGAAGGACTGCACCAGGCCACCGGGCTGCACGTAGTGCGAGTACGCCTGGAACTGGCGGCCGTTCTGGAGCGGGTTGGGGCCCTCCGGAGCGTTGGCCGGCATGTTCAGGTCCGTCGGGGAACCCAGGGCCAATCCGCTGTTGTTCATCGGCTGGTAGTCGGAACGGACGCCGTCGCCGACGAAGCCGTAGACGCCGTCGGGGCCGCGCATGCCTGCCGCGTAGGTGAACTGGTGGCTGATGGTGAACAGGTAGTACTTGTTCTTGCCATTTTCATTCTGGATGAAGATCTGCGGGCGCTCAGTCTGGTCATTGACGCAGTTGGCGGAGAGGATCGGCGGCAGGAAGGACCATTTGGTCAGGTCCTTGTTGTCCGCCACGGCCAGGCCCACGTTGGCGGTCTGGTAGTAGGCGCCGGTGCTGTTGACTTCGTTCAGGTTCTCGGCGTTGGGGTCTCCCGGCTCGTAGCCGAGGTCCTCCTGCTCGCAGCGGTATTCGCCACGGGTGCCGCCGGTGTTTCCTTCGAAGACCATGAAAGTCTTGCCGGGGTGTGCAGGGTCCGCGAACGTGTACGGGTCGCGGAACGCGAAGCCGGGGTTCTGCGCCTTGTTCTGGTACATCTTGCCGTCCGGCTCAAGCAGCTTGGTGTGCTCGAAGCCATCGAACGTGACGCCGTTCTCGTCTGCATGGATCTTGCCCAGGGCCTTGGCGATAGCCGCGTCGGGGGCGATGCCGCCGCCACCCGCGTTCCGCTCGGCCACGTCGTAGAACGTAGTGGCCGTGTAGAACACGTTGACCTGGTTGCCCTGCATCAGGCGGGTGGAACCGGACCACTCGGTGTTGCCGATCGAGGTGTTGTCCAGGAACAGGTGTCCGCCGTAGTTCCACTTGTCCTTCGCCGGGTCGGCGTTGGTCTTGCGGAAGAAGTAGCCGATCCGGGCGTTCCAGTGGCGCTGGTCGAAGCCGTAGCCCGCGTGCCGGTCGGCCACCAGGGAGAAGATGACGTCGTAGCCCTTGTAGCTGATCTGGTTGGCGTTCTCGTCCGTGAGGGACCAGGTGTCCCAGACCCAGACGTCGTCATTCATGGCGGGGAAATCCTCGGGGATCTCCGGCATGGTGACATCCGGGCTCATGGAGTTCTCGCCGGGAGCAACGGTGGAATCGCTCTGCGCCATGATCTGCTTGGCGTCCGCGCGGGTCCACTTGGAAGTGAAGTCCGACGCCGGGTCGTGGGCCTGCTGCGTGTGCTTGGTCGGCAGGGGGAAGCCCGGGGTCGGCGCCGGCATCTGCTCGGCCGCCGGCGGATCCGCCGGCTCGTTGGCCTGTGCTGACGGGATGGCCAGGAAGGCCGAGGCCGCCACGGCTGCCGCCAGCGCTGCGGCGGCAGGGCGCCACCGCAGCATCCGGGGGGTTTGGGGGTGCTTGTGCATTTTTGCTCTTCTCGCGGAGGTGAAACTATTCGTGGAAGACGGGCGTATGCCCTATGGCCTCGAATGCTCCGGCGAGCCCGACAACACCTCAGGCGTCATCGAGGACGCCGTTGTATCGAGGGGAACGGGGCTTGGGTGAGGCCCCGTAGGTGCCACAGGAAGATCGTTATTTCCTGGCCCGCTGTCCACGCTAGGCAGTACCCGGACTGCATTTCAAACCGTGTTTCGCAGCCAAAATCCAGCCTGTCAGACATTTAATGCAAGCGCTTACATTGCCCAAGGCGCGCGCGTGCCATAACGGTTTGGCCGAGTCAAATGTTTCATCCGAAAATCCAATCGTGGGAAACGTCACCCTGAGTCCACCCCGAATTCACTCCAGGTTCCAATTGGACCCGCTCACAGGTACATCAACCACTCCGTACGGGCCGTTATGGAGTCCCCCAAAAAGGCCCGTACGGAGCAATCGATGCACGTAGGTCAGGGAAACAGCGGGCGCGGACCGCTGAAGATTCCTTCCATCCGCCAGGCGTCCAGCTGCAGGAGCCGGACTGAGCCGGCGGCGGCAAAGCGCACCGAGGTCCCTCCGAGGGTGGGATAGACCCGGGCGGTCAGGGCCTTGCCGTTGGCGAAGATCTCCACCGCCGAGCGGTCCACGAGGACCCGGAGGTGAAGCCGACCAGCGGCCAGGATCACAGGGCCTGATCTCTCCTCCGCGTCCACCGACGAGTCAAGGCTGCTGCGGGATCGGTCCAGGCGCAGCCATGAGTCGCTGCCGGTGCCGCGGGAGACTTCAATGACGGTCTCCTCGGCGGAGCCCGGAGCGGTTCCTTCCAGGGCAGCGCCGGAATCGGCAGACGAGCCCAGGATCCCAAGCCGGAAGACGCTTCCTGGCTCCAGCTCCACGTCCAGCTCCAGGTCCAATTGGTTGCCGGCAACCTCTGCCAGGACCTCGCTGCCGGCCACACCTTGCGGGTCAAGCCTGACGTGGTCCCGGCGCAGCGTCTCGACCTCCGGCACGGGGGTGAAGGCCAGCTCCCCCTGGTCGTCCAAGGTGGCTACGCGCGGCAAGCTCATGACGCCGGACCAGCCGGCCTCCACCATGGCCTCATCCGTCCGGCCCTCCTGCAGCCACCCGAACATCACGCGGCGGCCGGCGTCGTCAATGAACGACTGCGGCGCGTAGAAGTGCCTGCCCCCGTAATCGAGGCGGTGCAGCGCGGCGGGCTCGAAGGAATCTCCGGAATACCGCCCGGTCCAGTACAGCGGGTGCCGGGTGTCGCCGTCGTCCCAGGCGGAAAATACGAGCACGTCGTCGGACGGGCCACCGCCATCCCCCAGCGACCCGGGGCCGGCGCGGAACAGGTCCACGCACTCCCACATGGTGCCTTCCCAATCCGCTGCTGCGGGATCAACGGAGGCCGCGTCGCCGATGAACAGGGGCCCGATGTAGTCCCAGGTCCGGAGGTCAGCCGACTCGTAGAGGAACGCCGTGCCACCGCGGCCCCGGATGCCCGAGCCCACCAGCTGGCGCCAGCTTGAGCCCTCGCGCCACACGCAGTGGTCCCGGTAGGCGGTGACGTCCACCCCGGCCGGCGGGGCGGCGATCACGGGGTTTTCCGGCGCCTTGGTCCAGGTGAGCAGGTCCGGCGAGCCCACGGCCACGCAGGGCAATTCGCGTTCGCCGTGCCGACCCGAATACACCAGGGTGGGCGTGCCGCCGTCGTTCACCAGCACCCCGGACCAGCAGCCGTCGGCGTCCGGAGAGTCCGGCCCTTCGGAGGGTTCCAGCGCGACAGGCCGGTCCGTCCAGTTGACCAGGTCCGTGCTGGTGGCATGGCCCCACAGGATGCGGTGGTGGAACGCTCCCTCCGGGTTGTACTGGTAGAAGAGGTGGTAGGTGCCGTTCCACTGGCTGACGCCGTTGGGATCGTTGAGCCAGCCCGCGGGAGAGACGAAGTGGAAGCGCGGGCGGTGCGGGTCCGCTTCGGCGCGGATCACGAGTTCGTCTTGCGGCACGGTGGCCAGCGGGTGGGTCAGGCCGGTCATGCGGAAACCACTTCTTCCAGGGGGTCGGTGGCCAACGCGTGGCTGGATGCAGCGGCCGGCGGCCGGTACAGATGGCAGCGGACCCAATGCCGGTGTGCAGGATCGCCCACCTGGTGCCGCACGGGTTCGGCGGAGGAGCACCGCTGTTGCGGGTCGCCGTCGTAAGCGCACGACGTCGGTTCCATCACCGCCGCCCGCAGCTCGGCCCGCTCGGCCGGATCGTAGGATCCGGTGCGGGCAGGGTCCGGAACGGCCGATACGAGCAGCCGGGTGTAGGGGTGCGCCGGATTCGCAAGGAGTTCAAGCGATTCGCCCTCCTCCACGAGTTCGCCGGCAAACATCACGGCGATGCGGTCCGCGAGGTAGCGCGCCGAGGCAAGGTCGTGGGTGATGTAGAGCATGGAGATGCCCTTGTCGTCCCGGAGCCCGCGCAGCAGGTTGAGGATGCCGATCCGGACCGAAACATCCAGCATGGAGGTGGGCTCATCGGCCAGGATCACCTCGGGTTCCACGGCCAGGGCCCGGGCGATGGCCACGCGCTGGCGCTGGCCGCCGGACAGCTCATGCGGGTAGGAATTGAGCATGTCAGGGGTGAGTCCCACAGTGGTCATCAGTTCGTCCAGCCTGGTCCGCAGCTGGTCCGGGGTCCCGGCTTTTCCGTGCAGGGTGAGGGAACGAGTCAGGAAGTGTTCGATCCGGTGGACCGGGTTCAGGGAGCCGAAGGGGTCCTGGAACACCATTTGCACCTGTGCCCGGTATTGCCTGGATGCCTGGAACCGGTCCCGTTTCAGGACGTCGGTGCCGTCCAGCAGGATCTGGCCGGCGGTGGGCCGTTCCAGCCGCGCAATGCAGCGGGCAAGGGTGCTCTTCCCGGAGCCCGACTCGCCGACGAGGGCCACGATTTCACCCCTGCCGATGCTCAGGTCCACCCCGCCAAGGGCTCGCACGGCCGCGCGGGAGAACAGGCCGCCGCTGTGGAAATCCTTGACCAGGCCCCGTACCTCAAGAGCTGGGGCTCCAAGAGCCGGTGTTTCGCTGTGCTTGCTCATGAGCGAGCTCCTTCCAGGGCGGGCTGGTTCTGGGCAGTCTGAACCTGGGAAACCGGTGCCACGAAATGCCCGGGGGCCGCTTCCCGGAGGTCGGCGATGTTGCTGAACTTCACGCCGTCGGCCAGGCCGGTGAGCGGCACGCGAGGTCCCGTGAGGGGTGGGAACGCTCCCATCAGTGCCTGCGTGTACGGGTGGCGCGGGGCGGTATGGATGTCCCGTGACTTGGCTGTTTCCACGATCCTGCCGCCGTACATCACCGCCATCCGGTGCGAGAGTTCCACCATGAGGGACATGTCATGCGTGATGAAGAGGACGGAGAACCCCAGCTGGTGCTGCAGGTCCTTGATCTGGGCCATGATTTCCTGTTGCACCACCACATCCAGGGCAGTGGTGGGCTCGTCGAGGATCAGCAGGGACGGCTTCAGCGCTACAGCCATGGCGATGACCGCGCGCTGGCGCATGCCCCCGGACAGCTGGTGCGGGTAGGACTTCAGCCGGGCGGGGTCGATCCGGACCAGCTCCAGCAGTTCGGCGGCCCTCCGGAGGGACTCCTTGCGGGAGTAGCCGGCATGCGTGGTGAAGATATCCACGATCTGGTCGCCGATGGTCATCACCGGGTTGAGCGAGTTCATGGCCGACTGGAAAACCATGGCCACGTCCTGCCAGCGGAACCGGCGGAGCTCCTCCTTGTCCAGTGCCAGGACGTCCCTGCCGCCGAAACGGATGCTGCCGCCGGAGATCTCAGCCGGGTCGCGCAGCAGCCGCATAACCGCGTTCGCGATGGTGGATTTGCCGCAGCCGGATTCGCCGGCCAGGCCGAAGATCTCGCCGGCACCGATGCTGAAGGAGACGCGGTCGACGGCGGTGGTGGAGCGGGTGTCGCCACGGTACTTCACGGTGAGGTCCTTGATCTCCAGGACGGGCTCGTGCGAGCCGAGGGAGGTCTGGGAGACGGTCATGCCGCTGCTCGCTTTCCGGTGGGGACAGGCTTGGGTTTCTTGATTTTCCTGAGGCGGGGGTTGGTGACCTCGTCCACGGCGTAGTTGATCAGCGCCAGCGAGAACGCCACCAGCGCGATGCACAGGCCAGACGGGACAAAGACCCACCAGCTGCCGGTGAGCAGGGCTCCTTCATTGCCGGCCCAGTAGAGGTTGTTGCCCCAGGAGACCGTGCTGACATCGCCGAGGCCCAGGAATTCAAGCCCGGCCTGCGCACCGATGCCGTAGATGATGCAGGCCAGGAGCGTGCCCATCACGATGGAGGCCATGTTCGGAAGGATTTCGCCGAACATGATCCGCAGCGGCCGTTCGCCGGTGACCACGGCAGCTGCGACGAAGTCCTTGGAGCGGATGGACAGCGCCTGTGAGCGCAGCACCCGGGCGGAGCCGGCCCAGCCGGTGACCACCAGGACCAGGATGACGGTGCCCAGGCCAGGCGGGAGGAATGCGGCCAGGATGACCAGGAGCGGCAGCCCCGGCAGCAGCAGGAAGACGTTGGTCGTCAGGGAAAGTGCCTCGTCGATGAACTTGCCGAAATAGGCAGAGGCGAGGCCCACCAGGATGCCGATGAACGTAGAGGCGAACCCCACGGTCAGGCCCACAAACAGGGAGCTGCGGGAACCGTGGATGGTCAGGGCCAGGACGTCCTGGCCCTTGGCCGTGGTGCCGAGCCAGTATTCCGCGTCGGGCTCCTGTGACGCCATGCCGGTGATTTTGGACGGGTTGTCCGGGAACAGCACCGGCGCGAGGAGGGCCAGGGCGATGAAAACGAACAGGATGGCGGCGCCCGTCATGGCCTTTTTGTTGGTCAGCAGCCCGTGCAGGAGGCTCCGGTTGGATTGCCGGACGGAAACCGCGGGCGGAAGCCCTGCGCCGCCGTCGGGCGTTTTGCCGGGCAGGCTGGAAGCGGTGTTTGCGATGGAAGTGGTCATGATCAGTCCTAGTTGCTGCGCACGCGCGGGTCGAGGCGGACGTAGAGGATGTCCACCAGGAAGTTGGCCAGCAGCACGGCGGCCGTGATGGTCAGGAACAGGCCCTGCATGAGCGGGTAGTCCAGGCCCTGGACGGCGGCCAGCAGCTGGTAGCCCACGCCGGGGTAGGCGAACACGACTTCGGTCAGGAGGGCGCCTCCCACTACAAATCCCAGGCTCATGCCGAAGGCGGTGACGGAGGGCAGCATGGCGTTGCGGGCGGCGTAGCGGAACATGATCCGGCCCGGGCGCAGGCCCTTTGCCTCGGCCATGGTGATGTAGTCCTCGGCGTTGGTGGCGATCATGGTGTTGCGCATGCCCAGCATCCAGCCGCCGATGGAGACCAGCACGATGGTGAGGGCGGGAAGCACCAGGTGCATGCCGACGTCGGAGATGAATTCCCAGCTGAAGCCAGGGGTGATGGTGTCACTGAACGCATGCCGGATCGGGAACCATCCCAGGGTGACGCCGAAAAGGTACAGGGCACCCATCGCGAGCCAGAAGTACGGGAAGGAGCCGATGAAGATCAGCAGCGGCGGGAGCGCCGAGTCAACGGCTCCCCCGCGGCGCCAAGCAGCCAGGATTCCCAGCAGGTTCCCCACGACGGCGGCAATCACCAGGGCGGTTCCGCCCAGCAGGAGCGTCCAGCCCACTTGCGATCCGATCACTTCGGTGACAGGTGCGGGAAAACGAGAGATGGAGACGCCCATCTGGCCGGTCAGCATGTTGTGGAGGTAGCCGATGTACTGCTCCCACAGCGGCCGGTCGTCCACTCCGAGCAGTTTTCGCAGCTGCTCGATCTGTTCGGGCTGCATCCGGTCCTGGGTCCGGGCGAACATCCGGGAGACGGGATCGCCGGGCATAAAGCGCGGGAGCAGGAAATTCAGGGTGATGGACACCCAGAAGGCAATCAGGTAGAAACCCAGGCGGCGCAGGATAAAGCGCACGGTTTCCCTCCATTCGGGAATTGCGGAAATTTTTTGGGTGGCGGGCCCGCGCTGCAGCGTTGATTTGCGGCAGCGCGGGCCTCTTGAAGCTGGGGACTACTTGCGCGGTTCCAGCGATGTCAGGACCAGGACCGTGGTGGGTGAGCGTTCCGAGAGCGTCGCGTAGGGGTTGTCCTCCGTGGGCCAACCGGTGAACCGGGTGTCGTTGAAGGCGCCCCAGACCGGGCCGGAAAAGAGCGGCACCAGCGGTGCGACGTCGTTGTACTGTTCCTGGAGCTTGTTGGCAATGTCCTGTTGCTTCGACTCGTCGGACTCTGCCGCGAACTCTGCAAGCAGCGCGTCCGCCGTGGCGTCCCCGAAGCGGTGGTAGTTATCGAAGGTTTTGTTTCCCACCGGTTTGACCGTTGCGGTGCCCATGGAGGCGTTGAAGTACTTGTACGGGCTGGGGTCGTTGGCGCTCCAGACGATGCCGGAGTCGAAGTCGCCTGTTTCATACCCTGCTACAACTGCTGCCCAGTCCGGGGAATCAACCTTGGCGCTCACGCCGATCTCGGCCAGGTTCTGCGAAATGACGTTGGCCACCGACAGCCAGTCGGACGAGGAAGCTCCTACGGAGATCTTGAACTCGAACGGCTTGCCGTCCTTGAAGGTGCGCTTCCCGTCCGCGCCCTTGGGGTAGCCGGCCTTGTCCAGCAGCTGACTGGCAGCCTCCACGTCCAGTTTGGTCCAGGTACAGCTGTCCTTGACCTCAAGGTTCTTCCACTTCTCGTAGTTGCCGGACAGGCCGGTGCAATCGGCCGGCTTGGCGTAGCCGCTCATGCCGATCTTGGTCACCTGGTCGCGGTCCACGGCCATGCTGAGTGCCTTGCGGACGTCAACGTCGTTGAAGGGGGCCTTGGTGGTGTTGAGCTGCCAGTTGATCATCGCGCCCGTGGCAGGGAACCAGTACTGGCGGTGTTCCTTGTCCTTGGAGATGAAGGTCTTCTCGATGTTGGGCATGTACTGCGGGGCCCAGTCCACGTCACCGTTCGCGGCGGCAAGGTTGGCGCCGTCATTCCCGGCGAAAGCAAGCATCTTGATGCCGGCGATCTTCTGCTTTTCCGGCTGCCAGTAGTTGGGGTTCTTCTTCAGCACGAATGACTGGGCCTGGAAGCTGTCCACCTCCGTGTACGGGCCGGTGCCCACCGGCTTGGCGTTGGCGTCCTTCGCCGGATCGGCAAGCGCGGACCAGATGTGCTTGGGCAGGATGGTGAGCTGGCCGAGGTCGTAGAGGGCCGGCGACCAGGGCTTGTTGAAGCTGAAGGTAACCTTGTTGGCGCCATCGGCGGTTACCGTCTCGAGGTAGTCGTAACCGCCCTTGATCTTTTTCTGGAGTTCGAAAGTGTAGGCGACATCGTCGGCCACCAGCGGCTGTCCGTCGGACCACTTCACGCCGTCGCGCAGGGTGAAGGTGATGGACTTGCCATCCTCGGCGGACTTCCACTCTGTGGCGAGCCACGGCGTCGTGTCGCCCTTGGCCGGGTTGAAGATCAGAAGGGATTCGTAGATGGACTGCTGCACCATGGGATTCACCGTGGGTGCGAAGGGGTTGAAGTTCTGGACGAACGTGCCCATGTCCTCACGGGGAATGGTCAGGAATGCGCTCTCTGACGAGCCGCCAGTGGCGCCTGTACTGCCTTGGTTGGCTGAGCAGCCGGTGAGCAGGAGGGCTCCCACGGCCAGGCCGGCCGCCGTGATGCGGGCAGCCCTGAAGAATCGCTGTTGTGTCATGATGGGTATCTCTTTCCTCTCTTCATCGCTGAAGGTGAAGGTGTGGTTGGGGTTGCTGTTCAGTAGTTGATTTGCCGTCAGACTGAATAGCGTTCTAGCAGCGGACAGTCGACCATTTGCTGATGTGCAGTGATCGGCTGTCCTGCTGTAAGGCTTGCGAGTGTCTGGACACCCAGCGCACCCATCTCCTCGAAGGGCAACGCAACCGTCGTCAGTTTCGGCCTGAGATAGGCCGCAATGAGTTCCTGGTTGTCGAAGCCGATCACGGCGATGTCTTGGGGGATGGCGAGCCCGCGCTCCTTGATGGCGTCATAGGCGCCCATGGCCATCCGGTCGTTGAGGCAGAACAGGGCACTTGGCCTGCCTTCCCCAGCGGGATATCTATCAAGAATTTGGCAGGCCGCCTCGTAGCCGCCGTCCGCCGTCGCGTATCCCGAGACGACAAGGTCGGGGTCCAGTTCCAGCCCTGCTTCGGCGAGTGCTTCACGGCACCCCTCCAGTCGTCCGACGGCGGCGGGGATGTTCGGATCCAGGTTGATGACACCGATTCTGGAGTGGCCTGCCTGGAGCAAACGCTCGACGGCGACGCGCCCACCTGCGCGTTCGTCCGGGACGATCGAGGGCAGCTTCCCGTCCGCGTCGAAGCAGTTGATCAGGACAGTGGGCACCTCATTGGCGCTTTTCGGAACGTGCACGGGCCGGTGGAAGGTGGCCGCGTACAGAAGTCCTTCCACTCTCTGCTCCAGCAGCTTTTCAAAGGCTGCATCCTCCATGCCCTGATTGGGTCCGACGGCATCGGCCTGGTCGGAGGGCGCGATGAGCAGGAACTTGCGGTCCAACCACGCCTGGTCCTGCGCGCCCTTGATGATGTCGACGGCGAACGGTGCCGTGACAATCTCCGTGACGATGCCGTACCAGTCGCTTCGCTGGGACGCCAAGGCCCGGGCGCCGGCGTTGGGACGGTAGCCGAGCGTCTGGACAGCTTCGAGGATGCGGTGCTTGGTGTCTTGCGAGACGTTGGGGTGCTCCCGGTTGCTGAGGACGAAGGACACAGCGGTGCGGGACACTCCTGCGTGCTTGGCCACATCCGCCATGGTGACTCCACGGGGCGAGGGGGCCGCCGTCGTCGTACCAGCTGCGCGTGTCCTCGCGGCAGGTGCGGGTGGGGTGCTGTTCGCCATTGAATGCTCCGGGACTTCTGCGTGGGGCCCGTCTGGTGACCGGCCGGATTTCGTTTAGTTACGCGCGTTACATGCGGTATGTGATCGAGGTTACGCGCGTTACACGGATACTGTCAATGCTTTGGGGGATTTTCGTTTCGGGGGCCGGGCGGCCGTCAGAAGCTTGTTCGCACATCCGAACCTTCAAGGCAATGTTTAGCGAACAGGGTTAGGTCACAAGGTCCCTTTAAAGAAGAAAAGCACCAGTTCCGAAGAACTGATGCTTCCCAGTGGTGGCTCCGACCGGCGTCGATCCGGTGACCTTTCGATTTTCAGTCGAACGCTCTACCAACTGAGCTACAGAGCCTAGGTGACATGTCACCTTGACCACCGGAATTTCTTCCGGCAATCAGAGCGACCCTGACGGGACTTGAACCCGCGACCTCCGCCGTGACAGGGCGGCGCGCTAACCAACTGCGCTACAGGGCCTTGCTTTTCTTGCTTCCGCAGTATCGCTACCGCGTTTTTTCAAGGCTTCCAGCTTACCAGACGTTTTCAGCCTGCTTGACCAGTTCCTTGCGTACCCCCAACGGGATTCGAACCCGTGCCGCCGCCGTGAAAGGGCGGTGTCCTAGGCCGCTAGACGATGGGGGCCAGAACCCGTTCGGAGCAAAAAGAAAAGGCTTCGAGCCGGGGCTGTCAGTCTTTGTCCTTCGCAGTTCCTCCGAACTGGACTCTAAAACTATAGGGCCTACCCCGGGATAATCCAAAATCGGCCCACAGGCACCTGACCAAAGTGCCCGGAAGCGGCGAAGATGGACCCATGGATGCCGTCGCCGCGCTCAACGAAATTGCTTTCTGGCTGGAGCGGGAACGCGCCGCCACGTTCAAGGTCCAGGCCTTCCGGAAAGCGGCGGACATCATCGCCGGTTTGGAGCCCGCCGAGCTGAAGGCCCGGGCGGAGGACGGCCGGCTCAAACGCATGAAAGGGATCGGGGACCGCACTTACCAGGTGATCCGCCAGGCGGTCGACGGCGCGGTCCCGGACTATCTGGAAGACCTGCGCCAGCGCAGCACCGGGTCACTGGCGGAGGGCGGCAGCGAACTCCTCGCCTCACTCCGCGGCGATCTCCACAGCCACAGCGACTGGTCCGACGGCGGCTCCCCCATCACCTTGATGGCTGAGGCCGCGAGGCTGCTGGGACGTGAGTACCTGGCGCTGACCGACCACTCCCCCAACCTGAAGATCGCCAATGGGCTCACCGCTGAGCGCCTGGCTGAACAGCTCGACGTCGTGGCCGGGATCAACGACGAAACCGGCGGAAACGGCTTCACGCTCCTGGCCGGAATCGAGGTGGACATCCTGGAGAGCGGCGAACTGGACCAGACGCCGGAGATGCTGGACCGCCTGGATATTGTGGTGGCAAGCGTCCATTCAAAACTGCGGTCGGACCGGAGCACCATGACGCGGCGTATGCTGGCGGGCATCCGGGATCCGCACACCAACGTGCTGGGCCACTGCACGGGACGCCTGGTGGAAGGCTCGCGCGGTACCCGCCCGCAGTCGGAATTCGACGCCAAAAAGGTGTTTGCCGCCTGCGCCGAGAACAATGTGGCCGTAGAGATCAACTCGCGCCCCGAGCGGCAGGACCCGCCGGACGACCTGATCCAGCTCGCCCTCGACGCCGGGTGCCTGTTCTCCATCAACAGCGACGCACACGCTCCCGGACAGCTGGACTTCCTGCAGTACGGCGCAGCACGGGCGGCCAGCAACAGCGTGCCCGCCGAACGCATCATCACCACGTGGCCGCTGGACAAGCTGCTGGAGTGGTCCGGAACGGCCTGAGCGGGGGCTACTTCACGGCGTCGGCGAGTTTCTGCCGGAAGTCATGCTTGGTGGTCAGGGTGAGCTTTTCACCGTTGAGGAAAAACGTCGGCGTGCCGGTCACGCCCAAGGTGGTTCCGTCCGTGATGTCGGCCCGGATGCGTTCCTTGGTTTTGTCGGCCGCGACGGCGGCATCGAACGCGGCGAGGTCCAGCCCGAGTTCCCCGGCGTAGGTCCGAAACAGGGGCGCCTGTGATTCGGTTTTGCCGTGCCACTGGTCCTGGGTTTCAAACAGCCTGGCCTGCATCGCTTCGAACTTTCCCTGCTGTGCCGCGGCTTCGACAGCGAGGGCTGCCTGTCCGGAGTTCGGGTGCGACGACAGCGGGAAGTAGCGGTTGACGAAGGTGATCCTGTCGCCAAACTCCTGTTTGAGCTCTTCGACGAATGGGTGGACGGAGCGGCACGCCTCGCATTCGAAGTCGAGGAACTCCACGAGCTGCGCCTTTTCCACAGCCGGTGCAGTGAGCCTGTGGCTGTCAGTCCGGACAAGCTGTTCACTGCCTGCCACCGGCGGGACCTGCGAGGGCTTGTTGGACGTGAGCACCGCGTACCAGGCCGCTCCGCCCACCACGATGACGGCCAGCAGGATCCAGATGACCAGGCGAATTCGTTTGGCTGTGTCCGGCGATGAAATTGTGGCTGAGACCATGGCACGCATCCTAACCGAGGCTGTGCACTCCTCTCAGTGTCCACGCGCGCACTATTGGCAGGAACTCGACTAGACGTGGCCGATTTCCGCCAGCCGCCAGCGCCCGCGCAGGGCTAGATTGGCAGCATGGCAACCACCTCCCCCACGAACTCCGCTACATCGACGGCACCGCCCGCACTGCCCAGCCCAGTGAAGGCGCTCGGCGTCGCGGCCGTGGTGGTGACCGTGGTGCTCTGGGCGTCGGCGTTTGTGGGCATCCGGGCGATCGGACCCACCTTTTCCCCCGGCTCCCTGACGCTCGGCAGGCTGGCCGTTGCCGCCGTCGTACTCGGCGCACTGGTGGTGCCGCAACTGGCCAAAAGCAAAGTGCTTCCGCGGGGAAGGGAATGGTGGCCCATCCTGGGGTACGGCGTGATGTGGTTCGGTGGTTACAACGTGGCGCTGAACGCCGCGGAACACCTGCTGGATGCCGGGACCGCCGCCCTGCTGATCAACGTCAGCCCCATCCTGGTTGCCATCATGGCCGGATTCTTCCTGAAGGAGGGTTTCCCGCGGTGGCTGATCATCGGCAGCCTCGTGGCGTTCGGCGGGGTGGCGATGATCGCGCTGGGCTCCGGCTCAGGTTCCGGGGAACGTTCGACGGCGGATGTGGCGGGCGTGCTGCTCTGCCTCCTTGCCGCTGTGCTCGCCGCCGTCAGCGTCATCATCCAGAAGCCGGTACTCCGGAAGTTCCCTGCAGGCCAGGCCACCTGGTTCGGCATCATGGTGGGGGCCTTGTGCTGCCTTCCCTTCAGCGGCCAACTGGTGTCCGAGCTGCAGTCGGCGCCGCTGCCGGCAACACTGGGCCTGGTGTACCTGGGCATCTTCCCCACCGCCATCGCCTTCACCACCTGGGCGTACGCACTGTCGCTGATTGACGCCGGCAAGCTGGCCGCCACCACCTACCTGGTACCAGGCACCACCATCCTGATCTCGTGGCTGCTGCTGAGCGAGATCCCCACCGTCTGGGGGCTGGTGGGAGGCGCGGTCTGCCTGGTGGGAGTGGGCCTCACAAGGCGCCGGTCCCGCCCCCTGCGCAACGCCGCCTGACGGGGTTTCCCGCTAGAGTCGGGGTATGCCCGCACACCTTCCGCCTGGACTTCCCATCATCCCGGACGGTCCGCAGGAGACCCCACCGTTCTCGATGTCCGACGACGAGTTCGAATCCGCCGTCAGCGACGCCCTGAACCGGATCCCGGCCAAGATCGCCCGGGCCATGGACAACGTGGCGGTATTCATCGACGACGACTACATTCCCGGGCCCGGCGACGATCCGGACACGGTCCTGCTGGGGCTCTACGAAGGTGTCCCCCTTACGGAGCGGGACTCGTGGTGGGACGCGGGATCCCTGCCGGACAGGATCACCATCTTCCGCCAACCCATCCTCGACATCTGTGAGACCCGCGAGGACGTCGTCGAGGAGGTGGCGGTGACCGTCATCCATGAGATTGCCCACCACTTCGGCATCGACGACGAGCGCTTGCATGAGCTCGGCTGGGATTAGCGCTCCCTGGTTTCGGCTTCCCCTGGGACTAGCCTTGTAGGCATGGGACACGACCACCACCACGCGCACGGGATGACGGCCACCGGCCGGCACCGCAAGAGGCTGCTCGCTGTCCTGGCAATCACGATGGCTGTTGTGGTGGTCCAGGTGGTGGGCGCGGCACTGTCCGGATCGCTGGCATTGCTCGCCGACGCCGGCCACATGCTCTCTGATGCGGCAGGCGTGACCATCGCCCTGCTGGCAGCCTGGATCGCTGGACGGCCCGCCAGCGACCAGCGGACCTACGGCTACCAGCGCGCCGAAGTCCTGGCGGCGCTGGCAAACGCGCTGATCCTGATTGTGATTTCGGTGGTCATCTTCTCGGAAGCCATCCGGCGCATCGGCTCCACCCCCGAGGTCCAGACCGGCATCATGCTCTTTGCTGCCATCCTGGGCCTGGTGGCCAACCTGGTGTCCCTGCTGATCCTGCGGGGAGCGCATGAAGAAAGCCTGAACGTCCGCGGGGCCTACCTCGAGGTGCTCGGAGACCTGCTCGGGTCCATCGCCGTCATCGCCGCCGCCGTGGTTATCCTGCTCACCGGCTACCAGGCCGCGGACACCATCGCCTCAGTGGTGATCGCCCTGATGATCCTGCCGAGGGCGTGGAGCCTGCTGCGGGACGTGGTGGATGTCCTGCTCGAGGCAACCCCGAAGGGCGTGGAAGTGCAGATGATCCGCGAGCACATCCTTTCGGTTGACGGTGTGTCCGACGTCCACGACATCCACATCTGGACCATCACCTCGGGAGTACCCGTGTTTTCCGCGCATGTGGTGGTGGAGGACGGGGTCCTCAACGCCCGTGGCGCGGACCAGCTCCTGGACAAGCTGACGGCCTGCCTCGGGTCCCACTTCGATACGGACCATTGCACGTTCCAGCTTGAACCGGCCAGCCACTCAGAGCACGAGTCGCAGCAGCACGCGTAGCTCACGAAGGACCCGACACGCCCGGCGGAAATGCACCCCATCGGCCCTCTTGTTGTTTATGTTATTACTGTGACCAGTGTTGTCAAAGTGCATGTGGTCCCGTAGCCTCTGAATGCTGGGTGATCGGCAGAGGGGCACTCAGTGCCGACCAATCAGACCTCGCTCCCCAGCCCAAAGATGCTGCGAGGTTCTGCGAATGGCTTTAACCGGACCCCGCCGTTGGCCCGCCCAACTGGGACTCGCCGTCGTGCTTCTTGGCAGCTTCCCGCTGCATGCCCAGGCGGCGCCGGCGCCATTGGCACCAGCGCCTGCCGCGCCTGCAGTCAGCATTCCGGCTGCGCCGGAGATCCCGTCCCCCGAAGACATTGCCGCCGCCAAGGCTAGTGAAAGCGCGACGGCGGACCAGGTCACCGCCATCGAACGGCTCCTTGCGGACGCAGCGCGCGCCCAGGAGGCCACGTTCGCCCTGGCGATGCAGGCCAACAACACGTACAGCGAGGCGCTCGTTGAGCTTCAGGCACGGCAGGCGGCCGCGAAAGTCGCCACCGCACGGGCAGAGTCTGCCGGGCTGGAGCAGGACAGGGCGCGCAAGCAGGTGGGGCAGCTGGCCGGGGACCTCTACCGCAACGGCGGCATGAACCCTGCCCTGACCACGTTCGTCACGGGCGGCGGGGACGTGCTGGGACAAGCGGCCACGCTCGAAGCCATCTCGGCAAGCCGGAGCCGCGCCTTCGAATCCGCTGCGAACGCGGCAACGGCGGCAACGTCCCTGACGGAAGCGGCCCAGGACGCCAACCGGGCAGCAGACGATGCAGCCAGGAACGCCGAAGCCCGCAAGACCGAGGCCGAACAGGCCAATGCCGCACAGGCCAAGGCAGTGGCTGAGGCAGCGGCGCAGCGGACAGTCCTGGTGGACCAGCTCGCACAGCTGCGGAACACCACGGTCGCCCTCGAAACGGCGCGCGTTGACGCCTTGGACCGGCAGCGCGAGGAGGCCCGGCTTGCTGCCCTGACCGCCGCTACGGACCGGGCGGCGTTCGACCAGGCTGTGGCGGACCAAGCTGCCGGAAGCAACGCACCTGTTGCACCGGCGGCACCCGCTCCAGCTCCAGCACCCGCGCCGGTGCCGGCTCCAGCACCCGCTCCAGCTCCAGCACCCGCGCCGGTGCCGGCTCCAGCACCCGCTCCAGCTCCGGCCCCCGCACCAGCACCCGCTCCTTCGCCGGGCGGCTCCAACGAGACGGCCATCTCGGTGGCGATGACCAAAGTCGGGGCACCGTACTACTACCAGTGGGGCGGCACCGGCCCGAATGGCTTTGACTGCTCGGGGCTTGTCCAGACTTCCTTCGCCGCCGCGGGCAAATATCTCCCGCGCACCGCCTCGCAGCAGTACGCGTCGGCACCGGTCCATGTCCCCATCTCGCAGGCCCGGCGGGGCGACCTGCTCGTGTGGGGCTCGGCGCCGAACTTCTACCACGTGGCCATCTACCTCGGGAATGGCCAGGTGGTACAGGCGCTCAACCCGGAGGAAGGCATCGGCGTCACGTCACTGAGCAGCATGGCCGGCATGCAGCTCCATCCATACGCCGCCCGGTACTGACGCCACCCGGAGCAAAGCGTCAGGACAGGACGTCCTTGGTGACGAACCTGCCGTAGGCGAGCGCCCCGAACACGGCCACGTAGCCCGCCTGCAGCAGCGCATTGCTGCCGAAAGAATCCCACAACACCGGCTGGCGGAGGAGATCCCCGAATCCAAGCCAATAATGGCTGAACAGCCACGGATGCAGCCATTCCAGCTGCGGCAGCTGGTCCAGGACCTGGGAGACCACGGACAGCACCACCGTTGCGGCCATGGCACCCACCGGGACAACCGTCAGGGTGGACAGGAAAAGCCCGATCGCCGAGAGCCCGGCCAGCGACACAGCCAGGTACGCCGCGATCAGCACCAGCCGCACGGCAGCCTCCGGCGGCTGGACCACGTCCCCGGACAGCAGTGTGACCGGCCCGATGGGAAACAGCGACGCACCGATGGCCGCCCCCGCCAGGGCAACCGTAACCGGCGCGGCAACACAAAAAACCAACGCACCGGCGTACTTGACCAGCAGCAGCCGGACACGTCCGGCGGGTGCCACCAGCAGATAGCGCAAAGTGCCCAGGCTGGCCTCCCCCGCGATCGTGTCGCCGGCAACAACCCCGATGGTCAGGGGAAGGAACAGCGGGACGGACACCAGCATCGCGGTGACCGCCACGAAGAGACCGTTCTGGGAGATCCGGTCCAGGAAGGCCGGTCCGCGGCCCGACGGGACGCTGGACGAGAGCCGGACCGCGACGGCGATCAGCACCGGGATGGCGGCCAGCGCCAGGAGCATGGCCCAGGTCCGCCGGCGCCTGAACAGGACGCTGAGTTCGGAACCCAGGAGCGGGATACTGGACGCCGCGCGGTCCCGCGCCGGGACACTCGTGGAGACGCCTCGGGACCGGGCACCGGACCCGCTCTGCGGAAACCTGTTGGGCAGTTCGCCCGGCACGCTACTGGGCAACGTCGAACCCCTCCCCCGTGAGCGCCACGAAGCGGTCCTCGAGGCTTTCGCGTTCAACCGAAAAGCCGCGGACCCGAACGCCGCCTTCCACCAGCCGGGCAACGATCTCCTCCGGCGCAACGGAACCATTCCCTGCCAAAGCATCCGGGCCCGCACCGGTCCCCAACGTGGCGGTGACCACCGCACCGTCGGTTTCAGGGCTGCCGGCCACGGGAGTCATGCCCAGCCGCGCCAAAACGCCAAAGGCCGTGCCGGCGTCGGGCGTTAACAGGCGGATCCGGGCCTCGCCGGCCTGCCGGAGTTCCGCGAGCGGGCCCTGGGCGACGAGCCGGCCGGTGCTCATGATGGCCGCGTGCGTACATATCTGCTCCACCTCGGCCAGGAGGTGGCTGGAGACGAACACCGTGGCGCCGTCGGCGGCCAGCGAGCGGACCAGGTTCCGCACTTCCCGGGTTCCCTGCGGATCCAGCCCGTTGGTGGGCTCGTCCAGAACCAGGAGCTCGCGGGGGGACAGCAGCGCATTCGCTATCCCCAGCCGCTGCTTCATGCCCAGCGAATAGGCATGGACGCGCTTGCCGGCAGCATGCGAAAGCCCCACCCGCTCCAGCGCCTCACCCACCCGGGTCCGGCGCGTGGCCGGGCGCGCATTGCGGCTCGCGGCGTCCAGCCGGTGCAGGTTGGCGGCACCGGACAGAAAAGGGTAAAAAGCCGGCCCCTCCACGAGTGCACCCACCCGGGGAAGGACCTCATGCAGCCGGTTCGGCATGTCCAGCCCGAGGACGCTGACGGTGCCCGACGACGCCGCGGCCAGGCCCAGCATCATGCGGATGGTGGTGGTCTTTCCGGACCCGTTCGGCCCCAGGAATCCGAACACGGAGCCGTGCGGTACGGCCAGGTTAACGCCGTCGACGGCGACCTGATGGCCGAACCGCTTGGTCAGGCCCTGCGTTTCGATGGTCAGCCCGGTAGTCCCTGTCCCTGATGCGTTTCTGCCCACAGCGGCGGTCACTTGGCCACGGCGCCCGCTGCGGCCTGCAGCCGCTCCGCCGGGACCATGCCGACGAAGATCCGTCCGTCGTCGGTGATCAGCACGTTGACCAGTGTGGTGGACAGCAGGCGTCCACCGGGAACGACGACGGCGGCCTGGGCCAGGAACGGATCCTTCAGCAGGGATTCACTCAGCGCGGATCCCTGTCCGGCCGGTGCCGCGGGGAACCCGAGCACGGTTTCCCAGCCGGTTCCCGTCACGCTGGGCCGGGCCATTGCGGGCATCATGTGGGACGGTCCGGTCCGCGAGTAGATCTCCGCGGCGGCTGCGTCCGGAGTGACGACCATGCCGGGGGATCCCGGGAAGCCCGACGTGACCGGCCAGGGCCGGGCACCGGGAAGCTGGAGTTCCTTGACGGTGGCACCGGGCGGCGGGGCGAACGTGAACAGCGAATCGTCGGGCTTTGCAAGGGAGAGGCTGGTGAATCCGATCTGGAAGGCGGGCTCCGCCTGGTCACGCGCCGTCACGGTGACGCGGAGCGGCAGTCCCGTTTCGCCGTCGACCGCGATGGCCACCCGTCCCACCAGGGTCCCCTGGGTCCGGGGCTCCAGCAGTAGGTTGTAGGCCGCCCTGCCCGCGACTTCTACGTCGGGGCCCACGGTGACCTGGGTTGAGCTGTCCACGGCGGCCAGCAGCCTGGTGGCGATGTCCTCCGGCGTCGGAACGGAATATTCCGGCATCGGTACTGGAACTGGTATCGGCATGTCAGGTGCCGGGACCGGTGGTAATGGCAGGTCAGGCGCGCGGAGTTCCGGCTTTGGGAGCCCTGGCATCGGCGCTGGCGCCTGGTCCGGGGGCATGGGGGCTTTCGGCGGTTCAGCCAGCGGCAGGTCACGGGCGAACGACGGAAGGGTCAGGTGCGCGGCCGAATTGTCCCTGGAGCTGTAGAACCAGAGCTCGGTGTCCCGGCGGATGACGTCGCGTTCAGCGAGGCGGTCCACCACTTGGACCCGGGCTTTCGACGGACCATCAATAAATACCCGGGCGGTGTGCTGGCCGGTCAGGAGTTCGGCGATCGAGGCCGCTCCGCCGGCCGACGCAGGACCGGAGGACGGGGCGGTTGAGGGAAGTTCCGGCAAGCCAAGCTCGGAGGTTTGCTCCACGGTTCCCGAGAGGGTGCTAATGGTGTGCCCGCCGAGCATGACGAGAACCTGCGCCGGAGTCTTTTCGGGCAACGGGTTGCCGGCGCGCGCCGGAATGGATCCCGCCAGCACCCCGGCGGCGATCACGGCTGGTACTGCAACCGCCGGCATCCACCGCAACCATGCGCGGCTCATGCCACCCACACTCCATCATTGGAGCCCATAGGTTCAGGTTACGCCTGGGAGGGGCCCCGTACACTACCCCGTCTTTGGGGCGGACCAGCTATCCGGGCACCACTGTTCCGGCGGCGCCGTCCACCGTGATTCGTTGCCCGCTGGACAGCAGGACGGTGGCGTCCGGGACGCCCACCACGGCCGGGATACCGTACTCCCGCGCCACCACGGCACCGTGCGAATTTGGGCCGCCCATCTCCATGACCAGGCCACCCGCCGTCAGGAACAAGGGTGTCCAGCCGGGATCCGTGGACGGCGCCACGAGGATCTCCCCCGGTTCCAGGTGCGCCCCCACCGGGTCCAGGATGACCCGCGCGTCGGCGCTGACAATGCCGGCCGACGCCGGGCTGCCGCTGAGCGTGCCTGGCACCGTGGGTGCCGCGCCGGCGAAACCGGATGGCACCGCTTCGGGTTCGGTTCCGTCCGAGAGGAGGAGCCGGGGCACGTGGCGGCGTTCGAGCTCACGGGCGTACGCTTCCCTCCGCCGGTCAACCAGGCTGCGCAGGTCCGCGGGCGTGGTTCCATTGAGGCCCTGCCGTGCGTCGCTGAAGTCGAGGAAGAAGATGTCGTCCGGATCCGCGATGCTTCCGGCCGCGGCCAGCGCGGCTCCCACGTGCTGCAGCTGCCGGCGCACCTCGGCGAGGCCCACCACGATCTGGTACTTGGGCATTTCGCGCAGCCCGGCGAAGAGCCTGGCTCGCCGCAGCGCCGCCCGCACCAGGGCGCCGCGGACCCGGCCGCGGCGGTGGGCTTCCGCCACGAGGCGCACCACGGTTTCCTCCGCCTGCTCGGTGGCAGTGCTGAACTGCACGTCCGGAGCAAGCCTGGAGTCCTCCAGCCGGAGGTAGTTGGCCAGCACCCCCAGGATATGGGTGGGATCATCGGACCAGCGCGGCATGCCCACGTCGATTTCCGCCACGGCCCGGTGGCCGTACCTGTCCATAAAGCGGGCCAGGCCGGCCTGCAGCACTGCCGGCAGTTCCCCGGCTTTGAATTGCCGGGCCAGCGCGGCCGGTGCCTGGTTCCTGACCGCATTGGACGATCCGCCGTCGTCCCGGATTACCGTGGCGAGCCGCCACAGCTCCAGGTCCATCTCCGTGGTCACGTTGTTCGGCAGCCCGCGCAGCACGTGCTGAAGATCGTCCCAGCGGTTCTTGCCGCCCAGCAGTTTCCCTGCGAGCGCCAGCATGCCGAATCCCAGCGCCGGGAGGGGAAGGACGGCGGGCACGATCGAGAAGAGGCGGTTGCCCAGGAGAAATTCGGCGTGGTCGAGGCGCTCGGCCGGCGTGGCGCCGGGCCCGAGCTCCAAGGACTTCCCGAAGTCCCGCGCAAACCGGTTCACCCGCCGCAGCGCCGCTTCCGGCCTGAACAGGGCGCGGAGAAGCGTCTCAGGTGCCCTGGCATGTACCGCCGCCGGAACCACGTGCCGCAGCAGGCCGACGGGGGTCCTGTTCGTCACCGAAAACCTGGGATCCTCGAAGACCCGCCTCAGGACCGTGGCGGAGCGTGCCTCCATCACGTCAAACACGCGGGGAACGATCCGACGCCCAATGGTGCTTCGGGCCACTGTGGTCAGGTCGAAGTAAATGCGCTGCCCGATTTCCGCAAACGGTGACGGGCCGTTCCGGGGCTCCGGCACGTCAAAGCGGGCAGCCCGCGCCACGGAGGAGCCTATGAGTTTGAACGCGGCCAGCCCCATCGGTGTGATCGGGCGGGTGAGGCCCTGGGCGAGGCTGAAGCACAGGTAGACCCTTGTGCCTTCCCGGGCCGGTTTGGTCTCCGGCAGCGGATACAGGGTGGTGATGGGGCGGGACTGTGTCAGCCACAGCCGGCCATCAGCATCGATGGCCCATTCGGTGTCCTGGGGCGAGCCGAAATGCCGCTCGACGCGCAGGCCCAGCCGGGCAAGCTCGGCTGCCTGGCCGTCCGTCAGGCAGGCAGCCGATCCGGCGTCGGGCACGTCCAGGGTTTCGGTTCCGCCACCCGGCAACGGCCGCACCACCAGGCGTTTGTCCCCGAGCCGAGTCTCAATGACCCGCCCCGTGTCGGGGTCCACCACAAAGTGGTCCGGGTTGACGGAGCCGGAAACCACGGCTTCGCCCAGCCCGGGACTGGCATCTATGACCGCCTGCCGCCGGCGGCCTGTCAGCGGGTTCGCGGTGAACATCACCCCGGCCGTCACGGCGTCCACCATCCGCTGGACCACAACGGCCAGCGCCACCGTGGAGGCGTCGATCCCCAGCTCCGCGCGGTAGCTGACGGCACGGTCCGTCCAGAGCGAAGCCCAGCAGTTCCGGACGGCTTCCACGACGGCGGCGGTCCCCACCACGTTCAGGTAGGTGTCCTGCTGGCCGGCGAAACTGGCGGAGGGAAGGTCCTCGGCCGTGGCCGATGACCTGACCGCTACCGGCACATCGGCGCCCAGGGCGGCATAGGCCTGCCCGATGGCGGCGGCTATGCCGGCTGGAACCGGCGTGCCACGGACCAGGTCCCGTGCCTGTCCCGCCAACCCTGCGAGGGCAGGCAAGTCGCCCGCGGCCGTGGCAGTCAGCGCCTGATGGATTTCGGCGAGGCTGCCCTCCCTGTCGGTGGCCTGAAGATAGGCGTCGGTGGTGAGGCAGAAGCCCTCGGGTACGGGCAGCCCGGCGGCGAGCAGCTCACCCAGGTTCGCGGCCTTGCCGCCCACGAGCTGCACCATGCCGGCGCGGACATGCTCCAGTCCCAGGACCGGGCCAACGGTGTCTGGCATTTCCATGCCTCCTGATCATGAGGCCTGCGGCTGAAACGGGGACTTGGGAGGGAGACTGCAGGCAGTGACGTCAGACAGGAAATGCCAGGAGCCTCAGGCTGCCCCGAGGATGGGGCCGAAGCTTGCCCGGTCCGCCAGCCGCGGATCCTCCCGGTCCGGCACAACAAGGACAGGTCCCTTCGCGTGGTGCAGGACGCCGTCGGACGTTGAGCCGAGCAGCATCCCGGTGAAGCCGCCGCGTCCGCGGGTGCCCACCACGATCAGTTCCACGTGCCGGCTGGACTCCACGAGCACGTCCACGGGCGAGCCGTCCTTCAGCTCGGATTCCACCGGCAGATGCGGGTAGTGGCTCTTGAGCCAGGCCATCCCGGCATCGAGCTGGACCCGGATGTCGGCGAAGAGGGCTTTGCGGTCCATCGGCGCCGGAACCCAGGCGAGGGAGCCGCTGTACTGGGGCACAGCGCAGACCACACGCAATGTTGCCCCGAGGCGTTCGGCCTGGGAGGCGGCCTCCAGGACAGCGACGCGTGCCTGCTCGGAACCGTCCACGCCCACCACCACAACGTTCTCCACGGGCTGGTGGCCGGACCTCGCCTGTTCGGCCTTGATCCGTTTGTCCTCGGTGGTCTCGCCCAGCCGGTCGGAGCAAATCAGCGGAACCGTCACAGTGGGGCACTTGGCGTGGGCCGGAAGCGCGCTGCTCACAGACCCGAGGAGGCGGCCCACAAAGCCGCCACGCCCGCGGGTGCCGAACACCAGCAGCTCGGCCGACTCGGACATCTCCAGGAGCACACCGGCGGCGTCACCGTTCTCAACGGAGGCATCCACGTCGATGGTGTAGCCGGACACCTTGTCCAACGCCTGCTTGACGATGGCCTCGGCCCCCTCGCGGATCACCGAGTCATCCACGGTGGCGTAGCCGCCGTCGAGCCCGGAGGCGGCAAAGATCGGCACGGAGTATGCGGTGACGATGTGCAGCGGACGGCGTCGGCGCTCAGCCTCGCGGGCCGCCCAGACAAGGGCACACTGGCCGTGATCCGATCCGTCGACGCCCACCACGATCCCCAGCGGGGCGGTGGAACTGTCGCCGCCATCCCGTGCCGGGTCCGGATGCATCTCATGTGCGCCCATTGGGCCGCCTCCTCGCGATACTGCCTGATGTTGCGGCTATTCTGCCAGAAGCAGGCCATTCCCAGTGCACTCGCCGGACAGGCCACGCACCGGATCATCAAAGCCCGCGTCCACTTCTCACTATTCTCGTTCCACAGGTTCTTAGCAAGCATGCGCAGGGGCGCAACCCGAGGTTATCCACACCCGGTTTCGCTGCCGGCGGAAAGCGCATTCAACGCGGGAAGAATGTTTGCGGTTGGGCTATCCATGGACGTTTTTGTTCTGTAGTCTTCGAGGCACTGCTGGTCCGCCGATGCTCTGTGTCAGAACATCCCGGGCCAGCTATTGCGACCGGACTTTGGGGGTAACGGAGCGAGAGCACGGCGAGGATGCCTGCGTTTGCCCACACCTTCGAAGGAGGAAACTGTAGTGTCAAGCATGCCTATGACTGGCGGGACCGAACAGACCACCACGGTGATTATCGGCACGGGCCTCTCGGGCCTGGCCGTGGCCGCCGAGCTGCGGCGCAGGGGCGTGCACTCCATCGTGGTGGACGGACTCGATATCCTGGGCGCGGGCCAGCCGGCAAATACCGCTTCACTGCAGCGCTGCGATGCCGCCGACTCCGTTTCGCTGCGGGAGCGCAATGAAATCCTCCGCCACCTGCGCAACTATGCGGCCAGCCACCAGGTGGACGTCCGCAACACCACCCGCGCCGTCCAGCTGACCATGGTCCGGCCCGTACCCGGGCCCGCGGCCGACGGGTCCACGGCCGACGGGTCCAGCGCTGAAGGGGCTTCCTCCCACCAGTGGGAGGTGCACACGCCCACCGGCATCCTGCTGGCCGACCACATTGTCCTCACCCGCTGCGCGCACAGCCAGCTGCGCCGCATGCTGAGCGATTTCGGCATCACCGTGGGCCGCAACCTGGTGGCCGCGATGCGGGCCATCGGCATCTACCTGGTGGGGGTGGGCGACCTGATCACGCCATCGCCGAAGGAAGTGCTGCGCCAGGCCAAAACCGTGGGACAGGCGATCTCGGCGAAAGTCCACCCGGAGAACGCCCCGACCATCATGACCGGCAGTTTCGCCGCCGTCTTGCCCGCTTAACCGGCCCCACAGGGACCTGCAGGACCCGGGGGCGTGCGCAGGGTTGGCTTTACCGGACTATGCGGCGCGTTCGTCTTCGTCGCCGCCCGCACCAAGGCGCCGCCTGGCGAGGACACCGATGGCCACGAGGAGCCCCACGGCCACTGCTGCGAACACCACCAGGCTCCACGGGAACGGCTGGGATGCGTCCCGGACCGGCGCAGGGGTCGCGGTGCTGCCCGGCTGCGCGGTGCCCATCCCCGGGACGGCAGCGGCCGACGTCGAACCCGTAGCAGGTGCCGCGCCGGCAGCCGCCGCTGTGGCCGTGAACCCGAACGTCCCCTCAATGGGGTGGGAATCCGAACTGACCACCCGCCAGCTGACCGTGTACACGCCGGCCGGTGCGCCGCCCTTGAGTTTCTGGGATGCCACGTTATCGACGATTTCGACGGCGCCATCGGCCCATTCAGTGCCCGTTGCATCCTTCACGGAGAACTGCGAGCCGATACCCAGGGGCTTGTTGCTGAAGGTGACCGAAACTTTTTCCGGCGGTGTGGCGACCGTGGCACCCTGGGCGGGGCTGCTGGATTCTGCGGCGTCGTGTGCAGAGGCCGGACCGGCCAGGCCCAGCATGGCGGCGGCGAGAACGAACGAACCGAGCACAGCGCTCAGCAACTGGCGGCGGATGGAACGCATGCGTGGACTGCTCCCTTGTGTTGGCTTCCTTACAGACTAGGCGAATTTGCCGGGCCGCCGCCCGGAGGGCCCATAGGATTCAACTATCCCCACAGACTCCCCGGAGGACTCAATGCTTAAGCAAGGCTCTGCACTGGACCGGTACTTCAAGATCACCGAGCGGGGGTCCAACTTCTCCCGCGAGATCCGCGGCGGGTTCGCGACCTTCTTCGCCATGAGCTACATCGTGGTGCTGAACCCGCTGATCCTTTCCGGCCCCGACTCCAGCGGCAACTCCTTGGGGTTCCCCGCTGTTGCTGCGGTGACCGCCTTTGTGGCCGGCATCCTCACCATCCTGATGGGCGCCTGGGCCAGGCACCCCTTCGCACTGGCCACAGGCCTGGGCGTCAACGCCTTCGTGGCCGTCACTGTGGCCACCAACCCGGGCCTGACCTGGCCGGACATGATGGGCCTGGTGGTGCTTTCCGGCGTCACCATGCTGATCCTGGTCCTCACCGGGTTCCGGACCGCCGTGTTCAAGGCCGTTCCGGAGGACCTGAAAACCGCCATCGTGGTGGGCATCGGGCTGTTCATCGCGCTGATCGGCCTGGTGAATGCCGGCTTTGTCCGCCGTATCCCCGATGTCGCCGGAACCACCGTGCCCGTGGGCCTGGGCTTCGACGGCAAGCTCCTGGGCTGGCCCACAGCAGTGTTTGTGTTCGGCCTGGTCCTGACCATCGCCCTGGTAGTGCGGAAGGTGAAGGGCGCCATCCTGATCGGCATCGTCACGTCCACCGTCATCGCCGTGATCCTGGAAGTCACGCTGCACATCGGCCCCAGCGTCGCCCCGGACAAGCCGTTCAATCCGCAGGGCTGGTCCCTGGTAGCCCCCGCCTTCTCCGGCTGGGCAGCACCTGACCTTTCCCTGATCGGCAAAGCCAACCCCTTCGGCGCATTTGAGCACCTGGGCTTCGTGGCCGCCACCCTGCTGGCCTTTGTCATCCTGCTCAGCATCTTCTTCGACGCGATGGGCACCATGGTCGGCCTGGCCAACGAGGCAGGAACCGTGGACGAGCACGGCAACATTCCCGACGTCGACCGCGTGCTGCAGGTGGACGCCCTGGGCGCCATTGTGGGCGGCGGCGCCTCGGTGTCCTCGAACCAGATCTTTGTCGAGGCCGGCGCCGGCATCGGCGAAGGCGCCCGGACCGGCATTGCGTCGATCGTCACCGGCCTGCTGTTCCTGGTGGCGATGTTCTTCACGCCTCTGATCAACCTGGTGCCGTTCGAAGCCGTGGCTCCCGCGCTGGTGGTTGTCGGCTTCATGATGGTGTCCCAGGTGGGAAAGATCGACTGGCAGGACTGGGGCATCGCGATACCGGCCTTCCTGACGTTCACGCTGATGCCGTTCACGTACTCGATCGCCAACGGCCTGGGTGCCGGCTTCATCGGCTACGTCCTGATCCGCACGGTCCAGGGCCGGGTGAAGGATGTCCATCCGCTGATGTGGGCCGTGGCCGGCGCGTTCCTGCTGTTCTTCGCCGTGGGTCCGATCGAGGCCGCGCTGGGAATGTAACCTCCTTCGGCGCGGCCGGGGCGCACCGGCCCGCGTGAATTCCGGAATTACAGACATCACGACGGCGGTCCGGCTCGCTTTCGGTGCAGGCATGCGGTGAGCTTGAATCATGGTCCTCCCCGCACTCACCGTTGATGTCCCCCCGCAGCCCTGGACGGGCCGGTTCGACGGCGACGGCGGCGAACACCGGCGCTGGTGGCAGGCCGTTTCGCCCTACGCCCCGGGCCAGTCCGCCACCACGCCGTCCGGTTCCGGGACTGACGCCCCGGCCCGCCCCGCCGTCGTCCTCGGGTTCGCCAGCGACGAAGGCGTGCGCCGTAACAAGGGACGGACCGGCGCTGCCCTTGCGCCCGCGGCGATCCGAGCCGCCCTGGGCCCGCTGGCCTTCCACCTGCACCGTTCCGTGTCGGATGCCGGCGACGTCGTCGTTTCGGACGGCGCCATGGAGGCCGGGCAGGGCCGTGCCGGGCAGGCCATTGCTGCCATGATCGACGCCGGCAGGCTCACCGTGGTGCTGGGCGGCGGACACGAGACCGCCTACGCAAGCTACCTGGGGGTTGCCGGTTCCGAGGCCGTGCGCAGCGGCCTGCGGCTGGGCATCCTGAACCTGGACGCCCACTTCGACCTCCGCGACGAGCCGCGCCCCAGCTCCGGCACGCCGTTCCTCCAGATGGCCCAGGCGGAAGCTGCCGCGGGGCGCGACTTCCGATACGCCGTCGTCGGGATTTCCGAGCCGAACAACACCCGGGCACTCTTCGACACGGCAGAACGGCTGGGTGTCCAGTACCTGCTGGATGAGGACTGCACCGCCGAGGGCGCCCAGGCGTTTGTTGCGCAGTTCCTGGACAGCGTGGACGTGCTGTACCTGACCATCGACCTGGACGTGCTGCCGGCGTCCGCGGCTCCCGGCGTGAGCGCGCCCGCCGCCTACGGAGTGCCCTTGCCGGTGATCAGTGCGGTGTGCCGGCAGGCGGCGGACAGCGGGAAGCTCCTGCATCTGGACGTGGCCGAACTGAACCCCGCATTCGACATTGACGGCCGGACAGCACGGGTGGCCGCCCGGCTGGTTAACACACTGCTGCGCTAACGGCGTATCTACGCCTTCAGCACGTATCGCCGCTCAGGCCTTCCGACGCCGTACTTGAGCCGCACGTCCAGCACGCCTTCATCGTGGAGGTACTCCAGGTACCGGCGCGCGCTGACCCGGGACGTGCCCAGCTGGACCGCGACTTCGTTGGCGGACAGGTCGCCGTCGGCCTCCTTCAGGGCCGCCTCCACGAGCTTGAGCGTTTCGATGCTGCAGCCCTTGGGCAGGGGCCTGTCGGTCCGGTCCAGGCCGAAGACTTTGTTGACGTCCGACTGCTCCGCCACGTCCTTGGAGGAGTCCAGGCCGTGATAGGCGCTGCGGTAGTGCTCCAGCCGTTCCTGCAGGTCCGTCTGCGAAAAGGGCTTGATGAGGTAGTGGACAATCCCGCCGCGGAGGGCCTTGCGCACGGTATCCACCTCACGGGCGGCGCTGATCACCAGCACGTCCAGCTCCGGTGCCACCTCGCGCAGCTGGTGCATCAGGTCCAGTCCGTTGATGTCCGGCAGGTGGATATCCAGCAGGACCAGGTCCGGCATCAGGCGGGCCGTTTCGGTGACCGCCTGCGCACCGGTGTGGGCGACTCCGACGACGGCAAACCCGGGCGTGCGCTGGATGAACCCCGCGTGGACCTTGGCCACCATGAAGTCGTCGTCGACGATCAGGACGTTGATCATGGCTGTGTTCCTCTCGGGTGCGCCCGGTTCAGGTGCGCGGTGAAGACTGCCCCATTGTCGTTGGCCACCGTGAGGTCGCCGCCGCTGCGCCGGCATACCACCCGGGAGAGCGCCAGGCCAAAGCCGCGGCTGCCGCCCGGGCCGGGTGCCTTGGTGGTGAAACCCTGCCGGAAGATCTCGCCGATATCCGTGCCGGGCACGCCGGGGCCGGTATCGCGGACGGTGAGTGTGACGCCGTCGGCCGTGTCCTCCACCAGCACACTGACGGTTGTCTCCGGAAGCCCGGTGACGGCGTCGAACGCGTTGTCCACCAGGTTCCCGATGACGGTGGTGAGGTCGCGTGAGAGCTCATCGTCGACGCGGGCCAACCCGGATGCGGGGTCAAGCTGCAGCGTCACGCCGCGTTCGGTGGCCAGGCTGGACTTGGCAATCAGGAGGGCGGCGAGCGCCGGGTCCTGGATGCGGCTGGTGACTTCATCGTTGAGCCGGGTCCGGTCCAGGGTGGCACCATTGACGAACTGCACCACGGAATCGTATTCACCGATCTGAATCAGGCCGGAGATCACATGCAGCTGGTTGGCGAACTCGTGCGCCTGCGCGCGGAGGGTGTCCGTGGCCGTGCGGGTGGCGCCGAGCTCCTGCTCGAGCGAGGACAGTTCGGTGCGGTCGCGCAGCGTCGTGACGGATCCGATGTCCCGGCCGCGCGACTGGATGGGCACGCGGTTCAGCACCACCAGCCTGTCACCGACGAGCACCAGCCGGTCCGGCCCCGGCTGCTCGCGGGTGAGGACTTCCTTCAGGGCGGGCTCCACGGGGAGGCTGTGCAGCTTCTTGCCCACGCAGTCGGCGGGGAGGCCGAGCAGCGCGCGGGCACTGTCGTTGGCGACGGTGATGCGCTCGTGCGGGTCCAGCCCCACCACGCCTTCCTTCAGGCCGTGGAGCATGGCCTCGCGGTTTTCCACCAGTCCGGTGATTTCGCTCGGTTCCATGCCCAGGGTCTGCCGTTTCACCCTGCGGGAAAGGAGCAGCGACCCGGCCACGCCCAGGACGCTGGCCACCCCGAGATAGGTGAGGAGGTTGGGCACGGCGTCCCCCAGCCGCTCCAGCGTAGACGGGTAGTCACGGCTGATGGACGCGATGCCGATCATCTTGCCGGCGTCGTCGAGGACCGGGACGTGGGCGGACAGGGCCTGAGTACCGGAGCCACCCACCACGCCGGTCCACGACCGGCCTTCCAGCACCCCGCTCGGCCCCAGTTCCAGCTGCAGGCCCAGCAGGCCGGGATCGGACGAGGCAACGACGGTGCGGTCTATCTTCGCGAGCGCCACGTTCGAGGAACCGGAAACCGTACGCACCGATTCGGCAACGGCGGGAAGGGCTGATCCGGCCCGCGGTTCCGCTGCCGGGAGCAGTTCGCGGACCGTCGGGTTGGCAGCGAGCGCTTCGGCGGCGGAGAGTGCCCGGCGGCCTTCGGTCCGTTCGAAGGCCGCCGCCGATTGCGCCAACGAGATGGCCACCACCGCGACGAGGACCGCGAGGACAATCAGCAACTGCAGAACCAGGTACTGCCCCGCGAGGGACATTCCTCTTCGTCGAGTCACTGTAGTTCTTTCTTCTGCAAAATGGCGGGTCTCTGCAGGTCAGGCTACCTGAACAATGCGCTGAGCAGAGCGCCTGTGGCCGTCCGGAAACGTGAACGCAATGAACTTAACGTTCTCTGCGTACACAAGAGTGACCCCCGTCACGCACGGGCCTAGCATCGGAATTACAAGTCAGCCCCTGCTGATCAATTTTGATTGAGAAGAGGAACACCATGCGCCAGATCCGCGCATTGCGAATCGCCGCCGTCGCCGCCGGCATCGCCCTGATGGCCACCGGCTGCGGTGCCACCGGCAAGAGCTCCACCGACAGCACCACGTCCGGCGCCGCTGCCGGCCCGGTGACCGATCTGAAGATCATGGTGCCCAACACTCCCGGCGGCGGTTACGACACCACTGCCCGCGTGGCGGCAAAGGTTCTCGATGACGAGAAGGTCGCCACCAACACCGAGGTCTTCAACCTGGCCGGCGCCGGCGGTACCGTGGGCCTGGCCCGGATTGTCAATGAAAAGGGCAACGGCGACCTCACCATGCTCATGGGTCTTGGCGTGGTGGGCGCCAGCTACACCAACAAGTCCGAGTCCAAGCTGACGGCCACCACTCCGCTGGCCAAGCTCATCGAAGAGCCCGGCGCCATCATGGTCAACAAGGATTCGCCCTACAAGACCATCAATGACCTGATCACCGCCTGGAAAGCCGACCCCGGTTCCATCAGCGTGGGCGGCGGATCCTCCCCCGGCGGCCCGGACCACCTGCTGCCCATGCAGCTCGCCGGAGCCGTCGGAATCGACGCCACCAAGGTGAACTTCGTGTCCTACGACGGCGGCGGCGACCTCCTCCCGGCCATCCTCGGTAACAAGGTGGGCTTCGCAGCCTCCGGCGCCGGCGAGTACCTCCAGCAGATCCAGTCCGGCGAGGTCCGCGTCCTGGCAACCAGCGGCGATAAGCGGCTCGACGGCGTGGACGCACCCACGCTGAAGGAATCGAACATCGACCTGGTATTCACCAACTGGCGCGGCATCGTGGCCCCTCCGGGCATCACCGACGCCGACAAGGCCAAGCTGATCGCCGCCCTCGAAAAGATGCACGGCACGGCCGCCTGGAAAGAAGCCCTCAAGACGCACAGCTGGACCGACGCCTTCATCACCGGCGACGAATTCAAAACCTTCCTGGCCGAGCAGGACAAGCGGGTGGCGGACGTCCTCACGAAGCTTGGCCTGACGTGAGCTCCTCACCAACTTTGGCCTCACGGCTCAAAGGCCGCTCCGAGCTGGGGGTAGCCCTCCTGCTCGGGGCGGTGGGCGTCCTGGTCCTCGTGGACGCCATTGCCCTGGTAACCCCGTACTCCAAGTCGGATCCGGTGGGACCGAAGACCCTGCCGTACCTCGTGGCCGGACTGCTCATCGTCTGCGCTGTGCTGCTTGCCATCAACGTCCTGCGCGGCGGACAGGGCGAAGCCGAAGGCGGCGAGGACGTGGACCTCACGCACCCCGCCGACTGGAAGACCGTCCTGCCGCTGGTGGGAGCCTTCGTCGCCAACATCCTGCTCATCGACTGGGCAGGATGGGTGATCTCCGGAACCATCCTTTTCTGGGGCAGCGCATGGGCCTTGGGAAGCCGGCACTACATCCGTGACGGCATCATCTCCGTGGGGATGTCCGTGCTCACCTTTTACGGCTTCTACCTGGGCCTCGGCATTCCGCTGCCCGCCGGCCTCCTGGAAGGGGTTCTCTGATGGATGTCTTCTCCTCCCTCATGGATGGCTTCGCCACCGCCCTGACTCCCATGAATTTCCTCTACGCCGTCATCGGCGTGCTCCTGGGCACCGCCGTCGGCGTCCTCCCGGGCCTTGGTCCGGCCATGACCGTTGCCCTGCTGCTCCCGGTCACCTACGTCCTGGAACCCACCAGCGCCTTCATCATGTTCGCCGGCATCTACTACGGCGGCATGTACGGCGGCTCCACCACCTCCATCCTGCTTAATACACCGGGTGAATCGTCGTCGGTGGTCACGGCCATCGAAGGCAACAAGATGGCGAAAGCCGGCAGGGCCGCCCAGGCCCTGGCGACGGCGGCCATCGGCTCGTTCGTGGCCGGCACCATCGGCACCGCCCTGCTCGCAGTCTTTGCTCCGATCGTGGTGAAGTTTGCGGTCAGCCTGGGCTCGCCCAGCTACTTTGCCATCATGGTGCTTGCCCTCCTGGCGGTCACCGCGGTCCTTGGATCATCCCGGCTGAGGGGCTTTGCCTCACTGGGCCTCGGCCTTGCGATTGGCCTGGTGGGCATCGACTCCGTGACAGGCCAGCGGCGGCTCACGTTCGGCCAGCCCCTGCTGGCTGACGGCTTGGACATTGTGGTGGTCGCGGTGGCCATCTTCGCCGTGGGCGAGGCACTGTGGGTTGCCGCGCACCTGCGCCGCAACCCGTTGCAGGTCATTCCGGTGGGCCGTCCGTGGATGGGCAAGCAGGACTGGAAGCGGTCCTGGAAGCCCTGGCTCCGTGGAACCGCTTTCGGATTCCCGTTCGGCGCACTCCCGGCCGGCGGGGCCGAGATTCCCACGTTCCTCTCCTATGTGACTGAGAAACGCCTCAGCAAGCACCCCGAGGAGTTCGGCCACGGCGCCATTGAGGGGGTGGCCGGACCGGAAGCAGCAAACAACGCTGCCGCCGCCGGCACCATGACACCCCTCCTTGCCCTGGGCCTGCCCACCAACGCCACGGCCGCCGTGATGCTGGCAGCGTTCACCTCGTACGGCATCCAGCCGGGGCCGCAGCTGTTCTCCAGCCAGGGGCCGCTGGTGTGGGCCCTGATCGCGAGCCTCTTCATCGGCAACTTCCTGCTCCTGATCATCAACCTGCCGCTGGCTCCGCTGTGGGCCAAGCTCCTGCAACTGCCCAGGCCCTACCTCTACGCGGGGATTCTGTTCTTCGCCACGCTCGGCGCCTACTCGGTGAACCTGCAGGCGTTCGACCTGGTGCTCCTGCTGGTACTGGGTGCGCTTGGGTTCATGATGCGCCGCTTCGGGCTTCCGGTGCTTCCGCTCATCCTGGGCGTGATCCTCGGGCCGAGGATCGAAGGCCAGCTTCGCAAGACGCTGCAGCTCAGCGCCGGCGACCCCGCCGGCCTGTGGAGCGAGCCGATCGCCATTGGCGTCTACATCATCATCGCGATCATCCTCATATGGCCGCTCCTGTTCAAGCTGATCCGGCGGAACCGGCCGGCCACCAGCCTCCTGTCCCCAAACGCCACCCGCGGAAACGAACCGACGGACGTGGCACGCGGCAACGTGACGCATGGCAGCCAACGGGGCGATGCCACCACTGATGGCGACGGGGACGGGGACGGCTAGCCAGTCCCCGCATCCGCACCCGCAGCAAAACACCAAAAGACAGAAAAGAGGAGCAGCCATGACGATCGTTGTGGGATACGTCCCCACCCCCGAGGGCGAAGCGGCCCTGACGCAGGCCATCGCGGAGGCCAGGAAAACCGACACCACCCTGCTGGTCATCAACTCGTCCAAAGGCGATGCGCTGGTGGACAACCGGTATGCGCAGGAACCTGAGATCCAGGGCATCGAGGAACGGCTCGCCACCCAGGGCATCAAGCACGTCATCAAACAGCCGGTCCGGGGCCATGACGCGGCGGCGGAGGTCCTGGATGCCGCCGAGGAGCACAACGCCGAGCTGATCGTGATCGGGCTGCGCCGCCGGAGCCCGGTGGGCAAGCTGATCATGGGCAGTGTGTCCCAGCGCATCCTGCTGGAGGCTGACTGTCCGGTGTTGGCCGTCAAAGCCAACTAAAGGCTCTGCTCCGACTGATCCGGGGCTTGTCCGCAGTTCCCCACCTTTATGGTGCGGTCCGGCGGACAAGCCCCGGAATTTTTTCTTGAACGTTCAAGGGATGTTGTGGCACAATGATCCGCGGGGGAATGCGCTATCCCGGTGTGATAAACACCAGTCATCTGACATTCGGAGGGCCCGCCGGTAGAATGTACCGTGCCCTCCGGCACGAATCACAGAAAGACCAGCACATGACTACAGCCACCCTCGAACGCAGCCCAGCCGTTTCCCCGGCCGATGAAGCCGCGGAATTCCCCTCCATCGACCTGGAGTTCTCCAGCGCGGAAGAGGTCCACGAAGGACTGGACAACGCTGTTGCCACCCTGATCGAGACCGCCGCAAAAGATGCAGCCTGCGGCATCCTTGTCACCCGCCTGCACCCGGGCCGCTACACGGTCGCCCTCGACGAGTCGGTGCCGTTCGGCGAGACCTACGAGAACATCGCAGCGTAGTTCTCCAGCGCCGCATTCCTTAAAACAGAAAGTCCCCGCCTTTGGCCTGCCCCTGTTTCCAGGGGCTGCCAAACGGCGGGGACTTTCTGGTGCAGGACCTGTTGGGTTAGCTCCGGCGCACTTGCACTCCGTCGGACTTCAGGAAGAGCTGCTTTTCGGTCGGACCGGCCGGCACCAGCCACAGAACGTTCCCGCTCTGCGACACTTCCTCAACTTCGCCCGTCGCAATGACATGCGCATGCTTGAGAATTTCCACCCGAACCCCTGGCCGGAGTGTTCCCCAGTCGGAGATGGTGGCCGAATGGGCATTTCGCCTCGTTAGGACTGCCCCACGTGCTTTCATGTGAACTACTACCCCTTTGTATGCGTTCTGCTGCCACAGCCTCTTTGATGTGACTTTCACTACATCCTCAGTTCTACTACACTTCCCGGGCCCGAAATGTACGTGTCGCCACATATTTCGACATCGACCCGAAAAGCTAAGCCGGACTGAACAATATTCCCTGTCAGGCGAGATTCCCGACGGCGGATTCGGCGGCTGAAATCACCTCACCGGAGGCGACCAGGAGGTCCGCCGCTTCGAGTTCCGGGGACAGGAACCGGTCGGTGCCCGGCCCCTCGACCATCGTGCGCAGGACTCCCAGGATGGCGGTCCCGGCAGGTCCCGGAACCAGTTCACCGCTGGAGAGTTCTGTCCGGATATCCAGTGCCCGGGCCGAGGTCACGAGTTCGATGGCCAGGACCCGGCGGAGGTTCTCCACTGCCTTGCGAAGCTTCCGGGCCGCGTGCCAGCCCATGGACACGTGGTCTTCCTGCATGGCGGAGCTGGGGATGGAATCCACCGACGCCGGGACGGCCAGGCGTTTGTTGTCCGAGACCAGCCCTGCCTGTGTGTACTGGGCGATCATCAGGCCGGAATCGACACCCGGATCCGAGGCGAGGAAGGCCGGAAGGCCGTGGGACCGTGCAGGGTCAAGCATCCGGTCGGTGCGGCGCTCTGCGATGGAACTCAGGTCGGCGACGGCGATAGCGAGGAAGTCCAGCACGTAGGCCACCGGAGCGCCGTGGAAGTTGCCGTTGGAGCTGACCCGTCCGTCCGGCAGGACCACCGGGTTGTCGATCGCGGCGGCGAGCTCGCGGGACGCCACCAGGGCTGCGTAGTCCACGGTGTCGCGGGCGGCGCCGGCAACCTGGGGTGCGCAGCGCAGGGAGTAGGCGTCCTGGACCTTGGAGTCGCCCACCCGGTGGGAGGCCACGATCGGCGAGTTGGACAGCACGCGCAGCATGTTGTCCGCGGACGCGGCCTGGCCGGGGTGCGGGCGGAGCGCAGCGTGCAGCTCCGGCAGGAACACCTGGTCCGTGCCCAGCAGTGCCTCGACGCTCAGCGCAGCGGTGATGTCCGCCGTCGTCAGCAACTGGCGGAGGTCCGCGATGGCCATCAGGAGCATGCCCAGCATGCCTTCAGTGCCGTTGACCAGCGCGAGCCCTTCCTTCTCGGCGAGGGTCACCGGCTCGATGCCGTGCTCGGCGAGCAGTACAGCGACAGGCTGCTCACCTCGGCCACCGTACGTCACACCGTCGGGCCCGGCCGCTTCACCCTCGCCCATCAGCACCAGGGCGCAGTGGGACAGCGGGGCGAGGTCGCCGGAGCAGCCAAGCGAACCGAATTCGCGCACCACCGGCGTGATGCCGGCGTTGAGGACGTCCACCATGGTCTGCAGAACCACGGGGCGAACGCCAGTGCGGCCGGAGGCGAGGGTCTTGGCGCGCAGGAACATGATGCCGCGGACCACTTCGCGTTCCACGACCGGGCCCATGCCGGCCGCGTGGCTGCGGATGAGGGACTTCTGCAGCTGGGTGCGCAGCTCGGTGGGGATGTGCCGGTTGGCCAGCGCGCCGAAGCCTGTGGAGATTCCATAGGCGGGGGTCTCGCTGTGGGCGAGCTCGTCGATGTGGGCGCGGACCTTGGCGACGGTGTCCAATGCGTCCTGGGAGATGGTCACGTTGGCGTTGTGGCGCGCGACGGCGACGACGTCCTCGGGTGTGACGCCGCTGGAGCCGAGGGTGACGGTGAGCGGTGCTTGGGTGGTGATGGTCATTGGATGTTCCTTGCTCAGTGCCGGTGATCGAGCTTGTCGAGATCCAGGTCTCGACAAGCTCGATCACCGAGGGGGCTGGTTAGCGGGCTTCGGACGCTGTCTCTGGGGCCACGCGGACAGGGTTCCCTGGCCGAGCTTGCGAGGTTAGGGAGTCCGTGGGGAGCATCGGGATGCGGACGCCGCGTTCTTTGGCGACCTCGACGGCGCGGTCGTAGCCGGCGTCAACGTGGCGGATGACTCCCATGCCGGGGTCGTTGGTGAGGAGGCGTTCGAGTTTCTGCGCGGCGAGGTCGGTGCCGTCTGCGACGGAGACCTGGCCGGCGTGGATGGAGCGGCCGATGCCGACGCCGCCGCCGTGGTGGATCGAGACCCAGGTGGCGCCGGAGGCGGTGTTGAGCAGGGCGTTGAGGAGGGGCCAGTCGGCGATCGCGTCGGAGCCGTCGGCCATGGCCTCGGTTTCGCGGTACGGGGAGGCCACGGAGCCGGAGTCGAGGTGGTCACGGCCGATCACGATGGGCGCCTTGACTTTGCCTTCCTTGACCAGCTGGTTGAACAGCAGTCCGGCCTTGGCGCGTTCGCCGTAGCCCAGCCAGCAGATGCGGGCCGGGAGGCCTTCGAATTCCACGCGGTCCGCGGCGGCGTCAAGCCACTTATGCAGGTGTGTGTTCTCCGGGAAGAGCTCCTTGATGGCCTTGTCCGTGACGGCGATGTCTTCCGGGTCACCGGACAGGGCCACCCAGCGGAACGGGCCAAGGCCCTCGCAGAAGAGCGGGCGGATGTAGGCGGGGACGAAGCCGGGGAACTCGAAGGCGCGCGCGTAGCCGCCCTTGCGGGCCTCGTCGCGGATGGAGTTTCCGTAGTCGAACACCTCGGAGCCGGCGTCCTGGAATTCCACCATGGCCTGCACGTGCCGGGCCATGGAGGCCTGGGCCTTCTTGGTGAAGCCTTCCGGATCCGCGGCGGCCTCGGCCTGCCACTCGTCCACGGTGATGCCTTCGGGCAGGTAGGACAGGGGGTCATGGGCGGAGGTCTGGTCCGTGACGACGTCGATGGTCAGCTCGCCGGCCTGGTGGCGGCGCAGGAGTTCGGGGAAGACCTCGGCGGCGTTGCCCACGTAGCCCACGGACCAGCCGCGGCGCTCGGCCTTGGCCTTCTGGACCTTGGCGATCGCGGTGTCCAGATCGGTCTCGACCTCATCCAGGTAGCGCTTGCCGACGCGGCGGCGCAGGCGGGACTCGTCGACGTCGACGATCAGGCAGGCGCCGTCGTTCAGGGTGACGGCCAGCGGCTGCGCGCCGCCCATGCCGCCGCAGCCGCCGGTGAGGGTCAGGGTCCCGGCGAGGGGTCCGCCGTCGCCCGCTGCAATGCGGCCTTCAGCCTGGAGCTTGCGCCCGACGGCGGCAAAGGTCTCGAAGGTGCCCTGCAGGATGCCCTGGGTGCCGATGTAGATCCAGGACCCGGCGGTCATCTGGCCGTACATCATCAGGCCCTCGGCCTCGAGCCGCCGGAATTCGGGCCACGTTGCCCAGTCGCCCACGAGGTTGGAGTTGGCCAGCAGGACGCGCGGGGCCCATTCGTTGGTGCGGAACACGCCGACGGGCTTGCCGGACTGGACCAGCAGGGTCTCATCCTTTTCCATGGTTTCCAGGGTGCGGGTGATCGCGTCGAACGCGGCCCAGCTGCGGACGGCGCGGCCGGTGCCGCCGTAGACCACGAGGTCGTCCGGGCGTTCGGCAACCTCGGGGTCCAGGTTGTTCATGAGCATGCGCAGCGGGGCTTCCGTCTGCCAGCTCTTGGCGGTGAGCTCGGTGCCGCGGGCTGCTTTGACCGGGCGGGCACCGGTGGTGAAATCGGCGGGTGCCATGAGGGGCTCCTTCGTGTTTTGGGCGAGTGTGGTTTCGCGGTGTTGGGAAGAGGTTCTGTATCTACTAAAGCCCCTAAACGCGGGGCCGGACAGGGCTTTCGGGCGGGTACTGTCCGGGATTCCAGACCGCTCCAGCCTGGCCGCGGTGCTACTTGGCGGGGCGGCCGTGGATGCGGACCGAGAGCTCGTCCGCGACCCTCTGCACCCGGGCGGCGAGCGCCGGCCATTGGTCCGCCGGCAATTTGTCTTCGAGGAACGTCACGGCGACTGCCGCCGTCGGCCATCCCACATGGTCCGTGACGGCGGCGGCGATCGAGCCGAAGCCGGGCGTCACCTCGCCGTGTTCCGTGGCGTAGCCGCGCTGCCGCACCTGGTCCAGGTGGGAGGACAGCGCCGAGTACTTCATGATGGCGCCCTCCACCTCGTGCCGGGCGGTGAAGGCCGCGGCGTTCGGGTACAGCGCGCGGACCTGCGATTTGGGCAGCGCGGCGAGGATGGCGCGGCCGCTGGCAGTGAGGTGGCTGGGAAGGCGGACGCCGACGTCGGTCACCAGGGACGGGCGGTTCTTGGCCCGCTCCTCCACGATGTACAGCACGTCGCGGCCGTGGAGCACCGCCAGGTGCGCGCTCTCCCCGATGACGTCCACCAGGGATGCCAGCAGCGGCCGGCCCAGGCGGGACAACGGTTCCTGCCGCGAGTAGGCGGAACTGAGCTCAAATGCACTGATGCCCAGCCCGTAGCGCTGCTCTTCGTGCAGGTGGAGGACAAAGCCGCTTGCCTCCATCACGGCGAGCAGGTGGTAGACGCTGGAACGGGGCAAGCCAAGGGATGTGGCAATGCTCGACGCCGCCATGGGCCCCCGCTTGGAGGCCAGCAGTCTGAGGATGCGAAGGGTGTTCTCGGCGGCGGGGACCTTGGATGTCACCTTTGTCCCCGCAGGGGTCGGGGTCTGGGCGGTTACGGCGGCTGCAGTGGCTGGCATACGTCCTCTTCGGTCTCGGCGGTGTCCGGTATCCCGTACTTAAGGATGCGCCCCACGAGTGATTGCCGGGGACCCGCTCACCGATCGAGTGTCTCTAATCCCAGACACTCCCGCCCGATGAGGGCGCCGAGATCCCGACCTCCGCAACCACGCAGCGGCGGCGGTACCGCTCCCGTGTCAGGCCGGGCTTCTCCGGCGGTGCAGGACAAGGGCGCTGACGCCGCCCAGCACAATCACTCCAAGGACAAGCAGGACCATCCACACGGACCCGCCGCCCTGGCTAGTCCCGGTCTCGGCAGCCTGGGGGGCTTCCGCCCGAACGGCCGGATTGCCTGCGTCCGTTGTTCCGGACGCAGGTACGCCCCCCGCTGCTGCTGGTGCGGCGTGTGCGGCATCGGTCATCCCGGCAACTTCGCCCGGTTCAGCCGGTGCACCCTGCCGAAGGGCTCCTGCCTCGACGACCCCGGCGTTCAGGACGGTTCCTCCCGCAAAGCCAAGCCGGCTGGCAGCCGGGGCTTGATTCCTGACCGCTTCGGGCAGGCTGGCTGGCGGCGTGGCGGCTCCGGACGCCGCCAGGGCGGCCGCGTCGGCTGCAGCAGCTTCTGCGGCTACGGCGTCGGATTCAGCCTGGGCAGCCTGGCCAGTCGATGTGGAGATTCTTGCCTGAACTCCTGAGACCAGGGCTGACTTTTCGCGGTCGCGATCGGCGAACCGGAACTGGTCCGTCGTGACCAGGGTGCGGAGCATTTCCCGTGTCCCGTCAATGGCTACGTCTGCTCCAACCCTGGTCTCGGGACCGCCTGTTTCGAGCAGCCAGTAGGCAGAGATCCTATTGTCCAGTTCCTCGGCTGCGAAGACACCCTCCACCAGGAATTCGCGCACAAGGAGTGGATCGTCAGCGAGGAGAATGCTTTCCGCGGACGAACGGACGTGCGCTCCACCCGTTGCCTGGTACTGATACGTGCGTTGCCTGTCGGCAATGATCTGCTGGTCGGTGGGATAGGGGGCCGGGTTGTCCAACCTGGCTTGGGCCTCTGCCGCCAACCGGGCGTCTTCAGCCGTGCTGGCGGCCTTGGCTTCCGCCGTGCGGAACGCCCATTCAGCCCCAAGGCGCGCGCGTTCCTCCGTTCGGGCAGCCTTTTCTGCTGCTACCGCGTCGCCTACGGCCTCGGCAGCCTTCTGCGCTGCCGTCCGCGCAGCATCAGCTGCGGCCCGGGCAGACGCCGCAAAGGCTGTGGCGTGCAGAGGATCGCCCGCCTGGGCCAGGGCGCTTTCGGCAGCAAGCCTCTGCGACCGCGCTTCCAGGCTGGCAGAATCAGCATCGGCCGTCAGACGGAGGACCACCTGTTCCTCAATGTCCATGGCTGCCGCGAGGTACTGCTCGTAGCGGAGGAACTCCCGGATGACCGCAGGTGAATAGGTGTCCAATGCCCTTTGAGCAGCCAACCTGACGCGCACCCATTCGCTTTCAATGAGATAGGTGGCCTTGACCCGGTCCTCATCTGCCGGTGCAGCTTGTGCCGGCGTCGAGGGAATCAGCAGGGCAGCCATGGCGAGTCCCAAGACGAGGCCGGCAGCCATCGCTGCAGACAGCCATTGGCGCAGGGCGCATTGCAGAGCGGTGATCAAGATTCCCCCAACAGGTTTGATGTCAACCCGTTGAAGCGGCTAACAGCAGGCTTCCTGGGAGGCCACGACGTTTGATACCGGGGTTGCGTACCCGAATTCTATACGCAGACGAACCGCGCCCCACGCCAGCCCTCAAAAACAGCGGATGGGTCGTCCTCCGCCGCGAAGGAATAATGGGTGCATGCAACCCGAATGGAGTCCGCGCATCAGCTGGACTGACCTGCCCGGCCATGTTCGGGAAGGAATAGAACAGATTATCGGGGCACCCGTGATGGAGGCGAGGGGCCAGCAGGGAGGCTTTTCTCCCGGCACCGCGGACCGCGTCCTCACAGCTTCCGGGCAGCGCGCCTTCGTCAAAGCCGTCAGTCCGCAACTGAACGAGCACTCACCCGGAATCCACCGCAAGGAGGCAGCAGTTGCGGCGGCGCTGCCCGCCGGAGTGCCGGCGCCCGCCCTGATCGGAACCTACGACGACGGCGAATGGGTCGCGCTTGTACGCAGCGATGTGGAAGGCAGGCATCCCCATGTTCCCTGGCACGCCGTCGAGGTTCACCTTGTCCTCGACGCCCTGCTGAAGATTTCCCGTACGCCGCTCCCGCCGGAACTGGGTCAGCTGCCCACGCTGGAGACTGAGCTCACAGATCCATTTCGCGGTTGGACCCGTGTCCGTCGCAGTCCGCCGGAGGGCTGCGATCCGTGGGTCCTCTGCAACCTCGATACGCTCGAGCGGCTGGCCGAGCAAGGGCTGCGGGACGTCGTCGGCGGTTCCCTGGCCCACACGGATATCCGTGCAGACAACATCCTCATTACCGCAGCGGACGGGGCCGTTCTGGTGGACTGGCCGTGGGCTGCCGTCGGAGCACCGTGGGTGGATGCCCTCACGGTCCTGGTTAACGTTCGCGTCTTCGATCCCGACTTCGATGTGGATGCATTGTTGAAATCCCACGACGTGTTCGGGACAGCCACCCCGGAGAACGTCAACGGATTCCTTTCGGGCCTGGCAGCGTACTTCATCGATGCCGCCCGGCAACCGCCACCGCCCGGGCTCCCCACAGTCCGGGCTTTCCAGCAGCGGCAGGGCGAAGCGGTCATTCACTGGCTGCGGGACAGACTCCCGCCGTCGGGACCTGGCCCGTTGCACTGACCGGCGGCGCAGTTGGATAGAGTGCCCGCTATGGACGAAAAAGAGACACTGCACCACTATTTGCGCGTCAGGCGGGACAACCTCCTCGGCAAACTGGATGGCCTGAGCGAGTACGACGTCCGCCGGCCGCTCACACCCACCGGCACCAACCTGCTGGGTCTGGTCAAGCATGTGGCGAGTATGGAACTCGGCTACCTTGGTGACGTGTTTGGCCGCCCCAGCGGCCGGCACCTCCCGTGGTTCGACGACGACGCAAGCCCCGACGCCGACCTGTGGGTCACCCCTGACGAAAGCCGTGAGGACATCATTGAGTTGCACTTGTTTGCAGGGGCACACAGTGACGCAACCATCGAGGCCCTGCCGCCGGACGCGGGCGGGGTGGTTCCGTGGTGGCCGGAAGTGCGGCGCCACGTCACCCTGCACCAGATCCTCGTTCACATGGTTGCGGAAAGGGCCCACCACCTGGGCCACGCCGACATCCTGCGCGAGCTGATCGACGGCACCGCGGGGCAGCGTCCCGGTGATCCCAACCTGACTCCGCGCACTCCGGAAGAATGGGCGGCTCACCGCGCCACCATCGAGGCTGCAGCCCGTGCTGCTTCCAATCCAGCGGAGCAAAACACGGCGCGTTCCGCCAAGCCATAGGTGTCACTTCTCTTCGGTGGCGTATATCGCAGCGATCCGGACCACCGCCCGGGCAGCTTCTCTGACCGCCCAGTACGCCGCACCCTTCAGGGCAACGGCATCAACGTAAGGGCCGTAAGGGGACGCAGGTGGATGAACTTGGATCGCGGCGACTGTCCGGCTAAGCGCGACAAGGGACGTGATAATCGCTAATAGTGCTTCCAGTGCTTCCACCCTGACGGACTCTTCGTTTTCCATGCTCACATCATCCGGCGATTCACCGAGCAAAGCGGCGAGGCAGATCGCCTATGTGGATAACCTGCGGCCGCGGGGCCCACAACTGTACTTTCGGGCGCGGAAATCGGGGCCTCAAGTGTACGTTCGCGCCAGGGCCGGGAAGCGTCAGATGCTTACCACTACCTTTCCGCGCGCCCGGCCTTCATGCATGTACGCCACAGCGGCTGGCGCCTCCGAAAGGGCGTAGACCTTGTCGATGGCGGGCTTCACGCTGCCGGCTTCAAGAAACGACGTCAGCGCCTCAAGGTCCCGGTAATTCTCGGTTGAGACAAGTCCCTTGAATTTCTGCCCGGAGAACACCGAGACCAGCGGCGCACCAATGGACCGCTCAAAGCCGCCGGTCAGTTTCCCGCCGCCTTCACCGCCGACGAACACCAGCGTTCCCTGCGGTGTGAGGGCCTTGCGAGAGACAGACAGGGGCCGGTTTCCGGCAGTGTCCAGAATGACGTCGTAAAGCACACCGGCAGTGGCAAAATCGTCCCGGGTGTAGTCGATGACGTGGTCGGCGCCGAGCGACCGGACGAGGTCCACCTTGCCGGTGCTGCACACGCCGGTAACCTCTGCCCCGAATGCCTTGGCCAACTGGACTGCAAAAGACCCCACTCCCCCGCCCGCGCCGATGACCAGCACCTTCTGGCCCGCAGTGACCTGTCCGGCGTCGCGGACGGCCTGCAGGGCAGTCACCGCGGAAATCGGTGCAGCGGCAGCTTCCTCAAACGTGAGGTTTGCAGGCTTCCGGGCCACGAGGTTCTCCCTGGCACAGACGAATTCCGCGAAGGACCCTTCGCAGGTGCCGAACACTTCATCGCCGGGCTGGAACCGGGTCACTCCCGGCCCAACTGCATCGACGACGCCGGCAACCTCCCTGCCGCGGACCGGCACCTTGGGCTTCTTCAGCCCGAAGCCGAACAGCCGGACCAGGTATGGCATGCCGGTCATGAGGTGCCACACGCCCTGGTCGACGCCGGCGGCGCGGACCCGGATGAGTACCTCGCCGTCACCGGGCGCCGGCTTCGGGATGTCCCGCAACTGGAGCATCTCCGAGCTCCCATAAACGTCCTGCACGATGGCTTTCATGATGCGTCTCCTTCAAGCTGCGGGTACTGGAATACGTCCTCAAGCGGAACGCTGAGCGCGTGGGCGATCTGGAAGGCCATCTCCAATGACGGCGAATACCGGCCCTGCTCGATGGCGATGACGGTCTGCCGGGTGACGCCCACACGCTCGGCAAGTTCGGCCTGGGTCATCTCGCCACGGTCGAACCGGAGGCGCCGGATTGAGTTCGTAACCCGTGTTGGTTTCACCACGGCTGGAACCCCCTGCGGTAGGCAACAATCTTGGCCACGGAGCCGAGGATTGCCGACAGGAAAAACGCCAGGTAGATGACGTTTGCGATCCAGAAGTGGTCCGTCTCCACCATCGCCATCAACAGCACCGCGACTCCCCCGATCACCAGAAACGACTGGCCGATGTACTCGCCGAAGCGGTAGATCTCCCGGTCCCGCTGGTCCTTCTTCCCGGCCTCCTTGGGCGAGGAGATGCCCATCAGAATGTGCAGGGCGATGGACAACGCAATGGAGGCCCCCACGGTCCAAAGGAGCGGCGCAACGTACGGGACATCGACCAGAGGCATGGTACCGGCCAGGCCGAGGACTATAGCCAGGTAGACGCCGTAGGAGCCCGCGGCCACCACGCCCATGATCCACGCGCTCTTCTCTTCGAAGGACATTTCCGCTCCAGCCTCTTCCACTGAATGTAAAACAAACCTGACATCTCCAAAGTAAAGAAAACCAGACATGGTGTCAAGGTTTTTAGATCCCCAGAGCGTGAAGCGGCCACACCCGGGGTGCATTCTGAGATGAAAGACACCAAGCTGCCGTGAGGCTCATCACGCCGGGCGCCAAAATGGTCTGCTGGTTAGCGATCCCCCTCCCAATGACGAGAAGGTAATTGCATGCAACAAGCACCAAGCGCAGCCAGCAAGGAAGCCAGCCAGGATGCACCCCCAGCCGAAAAACAGAACCCGGGTGCCGCCGTCGGCCGCGTCCTCAGCGGCACCCTGACCCGGGGACTGAACGTCCGGCACATCCGTTTTATGGCGCTCGGCTCGGCCATCGGCACCGGCCTGTTCTATGGCTCGGCCTCCGCCATCCAGAAGGCCGGCCCGGCCGTCCTCCTCGCGTACGTCATCGGCGGCGCCGCAGTGTTTATGGTCATGCGGGCGCTCGGGGAAATGGCCGTCCGCCACCCTGTCTCGGGTTCGTTCGGCCAGTACGAGAGCCGCTACCTGGGGCCGCTGGCAGGTTTTGTGACCGGCTGGACCTACGTCTTCGAAATGGCGATCGTGGCCATCGCCGATGTCACCGCCTTCAGCATCTACATGGGCTTCTGGTTTCCCCAGGTGGACCGCTGGATCTGGATCCTGGCCATCATCTGCTTCCTGGCCGCACTGAACCTGCTCAGCGTGAAAGTCTTCGGCGAGCTTGAGTTCTGGTTCTCGCTGATCAAGGTGGCGGCCATCATCGCCATGATCGCCGGCGGAGCAGCCATCATCGCCTTCGGCTTCCAGGCCGGCGGCTCCAGCGTGGCGCCGGGCCTGGGCAACCTCGTGGAACACGGCGGCCTGTTCCCCAACGGCTTCGAGGGGCTCCTCGCCTCCTTCGCCGTCGTGATGTTCGCGTTCGGCGGGATCGAGACCCTCGGTATCACCGCCGGCGAGGCCGCGGATCCCAAGAAGGTCATCCCGAAAGCGGTCAACACCGTACCGGTGCGCGTGCTGCTGTTCTACGTCCTGACCCTCGGCGTCCTCATGAGCCTCTTCCCCTGGAACGAGATCGGCACCAACGGCAGCCCGTTCGTCCAGATCTTCAGCGGCCTCGGCATCCCGGCCGCACCGCACATCCTGAACGCCGTGGTCATTACCGCCGCCCTGTCCGCCATTAACAGCGACATCTTCGGCGCAGGCCGCATCCTGTTCGGCCTGTCCAACCAGGGCCACGCGCCGGCTGTGTTCGGCAAGGTTTCGCGCCACGGCGTCCCCTGGATGACCGTCGTGATGATGGCCGGCATCCTCCTCGTGGGCGTAGTCCTCAACGCCGTCATTCCCGAAAATGTCTTCATCCTGATCGCCTCGATCGCCACATTCGCCACCGTCTGGGTGTGGGTCATGATCCTGGCGTCCCACGTTGCCATGAAACTGGAGATCGCCCGGAAGGGCCTGCCGGCGTCGGAATTCCCCTCCCCCTGGTGGCCGGCCGCATCCGTCCTGACCATCGCATTCATGGCGCTGGTCATCGGCGTCCTGGGCGCCTTCGAAGACACGCGCGTGGCGCTGTACGTCGGAGCCGTGTGGCTGGGACTGCTGGTCCTCGCCTACCGGCTCTGGGTGAAGGGGAACGGACGACGCCGGGCCGACCTCGTGGACGAGACCTCACCGCTGCCGGTGGTCACCGCCGCGGCTTCCACCGGGGTTTCCGACCGCAGCTAGGCATCGACCTCCGGCGAAGGCCAGGGCTATCATCAGGCATGGTTCCGATCACCAATCTCCTGGCGTTTGCCCTGGCCTCGCTGGTCCTCATCGCGATCCCCGGCCCCAGCGTGCTGTTTGTCATCGGCCGTTCACTTGCCCTCGGACGCAAGGGCGGGCTCCTCAGCGTGCTGGGCAACGCCCTGGGGATGGTGCCGCAGATCATCGCCGTGGCCCTGGGAGTCGGCGTGGTGCTGGCACAGTCAGTCGTGCTGTTCACGATCATCAAATTCGCCGGCGCGGCCTACCTGGTGTATCTCGGCATCCAGGCGATCCGGCACCGGGGCGGAGGAACGACGGCGGCTGGCCCGGTGCCGCCGTCGTCCACCTGGCGCCTGCTGCGGGAGGGCTTCGTGGTGGGTGCCACGAACCCGAAGTCGATCGTTTTCTTCGTGGCGGTGCTGCCCCAGTTCGTTGACTATCGGGCCGGCAGTATTCCGCTGCAGCTTGCGTCCCTGGGCGCGGTTTTCCTGGTGCTGGCGCTTACCCTGGACAGCATCTGGGCGCTGGCCGCCGGCACCGCCCGGCACTGGTTCGCCCGTTCCCCGAAGCGCATCTCCACCCTCGGCGCTGCCGGCGGGGTCATGATGATCGGCCTCGGCGGAACGCTGGCGCTGACGGGCAGCAAGTCCTGACAACCGCCAGCCCCCTCCCACCCCAAGTGACCAACCACGAACGCTCTCTCACTTAACGCCGGTTAATCCCCGGCGCTCTCTCACTTTCTTGAGGAAAGTGAGAGAGCGCCGGCCGAAAAGCGGCATTAAGTGCGAGAGCGTCGGGGGTGGTGCGTCAGGCGGCGGCGACAGCCGAGCGGACGGCGGCCGGCATCGGCGTCGTGGGCCGGCCGATCAGGGTGCTCAGGTCGGAGCCGCTGACCAGGAGGTCGCCGCGGGCGATGCCTAGGTCGGAATCGGCCAGGATCTCAGCGAAAGCCTCCGGGACACCGAATCCGGCCAGCAGCCCGGCATATTCCTCGGCCGGAAGGTCCTGGTACGTCACCGGCTTGCTTGCCGCGGTGCTGATTTCCTGCGCCAGTTCGGCGAGGGTGAAGGCGTGGTCCCCGCCGAGTTCATAGATCTTGCCGGCCTGGCTGTCGGCAACCAGGACCGCCGCGGCGGCCTCGGCGTAGTCGGCGCGGGAAGCGGCACTGACCTTGCCTAGGCCGGCACTTCCCGCCAGGGTGCCCTGGGCCAGCGTGCCCGGCAGCTGGTCCGTGTAGTTTTCGAGGTACCAGCCGTTGCGGAGGATGGCGAACGGGGCGCCGGAGTCCTTCAGGATGGCCTCGGTGGCCTGGTGTTCGGCAGCCAGTTTCATGGTGGTGGTGTCTGCGTTGGCGATGCTGGTGTAGGCGACCAGCTCCACGCCTTCAGCCTTGGCCGCCTCAATCACCGTGCGGTGCTGGTCAACCCGCTGGCCAACCTCGCTGCCGGAGATGAGCAGGACTTTGCTGGCGCCCTGGAGTGCCTTCGCCACGGACGCGGGGTCCGAATAGTCCATCGGCTTGACCTGCACGCCGCGTGCGCTGAAATCGGCCAGCTTTTCGAGGGAACGGCCGGTGGCCACGATCTCCGCCGCCGGAACGTCGCGCTGCAGGAGTGCCTCGACGACGTGGCGGCCAAGCTGTCCGGTGGCTCCGGTAATGACGATGCTCATGGGGTGTTTCCTTTCACCGTTTTGTAGGGGGTCACCATCCACAACCGCCGTGCCGCAGGATTACTTCCTGAAAGAGAGTACGCACTTTAAAGTAAGGTACTGACCTTTTGGTAAGATATGGCCATGGAAGCGAAAACACTGAGCGTCCCGCAGCTGGCCCACCTGCCCGCGGATTCCGCCGACGGCGTTTTCCAGGCCGGGTGCCCCAGCAGGACCGTCCTTGACCACATCACCAGCAAATGGGGAGTGCTCATCCTCGTGGCGCTCTCGGAAGGCGAGCATCGCTGGAGCGAACTGCGGCGGCGGGCCGAAGGCATCAGCGAGAAGATGCTCGCGCAGACCCTGAAGACACTGGAGCGTGACGGGCTGGTGCTGCGGAAGGCCCAGCCGGTGATTCCGCCGCATGTTGACTACAGCCTGACGGACCGCGGCTATGAACTCACCGCCCTGCTGATTCCTTTGGTCACGTGGGCCTACGACAACGCCGACGACATTCTCGACGGCCAGCGCTGAATGGAAAGTCCCTAAGTAGTGGGCCTCCGCTAAAACGAGTACCTGTTACTGGTGTGACTGGTGTGAATAGCGCCTAGCGTATGTGTAAGGTGCCAGCCAGGAATAGGAGGACCATCCTCTGCTGGAGCGTTCCGGCAACTGCACCGTAGTGGGCGGCTCCATGCCGCCTTCAAGGAGTGGTTTTCATGGTGAAAGCACATGTCCCGGACCTGGCCAGCATGGGCCGGCCAGTCAGGCTTTCCTCCCTCATCATCAGCATCCGGAACCGGATCCTGGTGACCCTCGGCCCGAAGTGCCCTTACCGCGTGGGGGATGCCGTGGTGGGGGATGATCCGTATAACGGCCGGCATGAAGGGATCGTCATGACCCGCCGCGGTTCGTCCGTGGAACTCGGAACAGCGGCGGGAGTCTTCTTCTACGACCACCGCCACCTGAGGCGGCAGGATTAACCGTCCCAGGTGGCGGGATATAAAAGGGTCAGAACCTACCGCGCGGACCAGCCGCCGTCCATCGTGTAGCTGGCCCCGGTGACCATGCCGGCATGGTCCGATGCCAGCCACGCCACCAGGGACGCCACTTCCCCGGGCTCCACCAGCCGCTTGACGGCGGACTCGGTGAGCATTACCTTGGCCAGGACCTCCGACTCCGGGATGCCGTGCACCTGGGCCTGGTCGGCGATCTGCTTCTCCACCAGCGCCGTCCGGACGTAGCCGGGATTGATGCAGTTGGACGTGACACCGCGCTCCCCGCCCTCAAGTGCCGTCACCTTGCTTAGCCCTTCCAGGCCATGCTTGGCGGAAACGTACGCGCTTTTGAACGGGGAGGCACGGAGTCCGTGCACGGAGGACAGGTTTATGATGCGGCCGAAGCCGTTGGCGTACATGTGCGGCAGGGCGGCCCGGATCAGCAGGAAGGGGGCCTCCAGCATGAGGGCGATGATCCGGCGGAACTCCGCCGGATCAAACTCCTCGATGGGGCTGATGCGCTGGATCCCGGCGTTGTTCACCAGGATGTCGCAGTCCAGGCTCAGGGTGGCGAGCGTGTCCACGTCCAGCAGGTCAACGGCCCAGGACGTGCCGCCCACTTCGTCGGCGAGCGCGGCGGCGCCGGCGGAGTCGACGTCGGCGACCACCACCTTTGCCCCGCGGGCAGCGAGCTCCCTGACGCACGCGGCGCCGATCCCGCTGGCTCCGCCGGTCACCAGGGCCTTGCGGCCGTTCAAACTGTTTTCCATTGCACTTCCCATCGTCTGCCAGTCAGCCTTCGTCCCCGGTCCTCAACGGCTCAAGCAGCTCAGCGCGAGCCGGCCGGCAGGAGTCCTTCGCGGGCGGCGTCGGCCTTATCCACGTCCTCCAGGGCGATACCCTTGGTTTCCTTCAGGCTCAGCACCGCCACGGTGGTGATGGCACAGGCCACCACGAGGTAGACGGCGGTGGGCAGCCAGGAGCCGGTGTCCTTGAGCCACTGGGTGGCCAGGAGCGGCGCCAGCGAACCGGCGAAGATGGACGTCACCTGCGAGCCCAGCGAGACGCCCGAGTAGCGCATCCGGGTGGGGAACAACTCCGCCATGATGGCGGGCTGGCCGGCGTACATAAAGGCGTGCAGGCACAGGCCGATGGTCACGGCGGCCACGATCACCACGGCGTTGCGGGTGTCGAACATCGGGAAGGCGAAGAACGGCCAGGCCGCCCCGGCGATGGCGCCGAAGAGGTAGACGGGCTTGCGTCCCAGCTTGTCCACAAGCCGGCCCACCTGCGGGATGACCAGGAAGTGGATGACGTGCGCGATCAGGAGTGCCAGCAGAAGCGAGGACGTGTCGTACTTGTGCACGCTCTTGAGGTAGACAATGGCGAAGCTGACCACCAGGTAGTACATGATGTTTTCCGCGAAGCGCAGTCCCATGGCCTGCAGGATGCCCTTGGGGTACTTGCGGACAACTTCGAAGACGCCGTAGCTGACGGCCTGCTCCTTCTCCACCAGGGCCTTGGCCTCCAGGAAGATGGGGGCTTCGGTGACGTGGGTGCGGATGTAGTAGCCCACAAACACGATCACGGCGGAGAGCCAGAAGGCCACGCGCCAGCCCCAGCCGAGGAACGCTTCGGGGCTCAGGGTGCTGGACATGATGAACAGCACCAGCGTGGCCAGGAGGTTGCCCACCGGCACGGCGGCCTGGGGCCAGCTGGACCAGAAACCGCGCGAGGCGTTGGGGCTGTGTTCTGCAACCAGCAGCACAGCGCCGCCCCATTCACCGCCAAGCGCGAAGCCCTGGATAAAGCGCAGGGCAACCAGGAGGGCCGGTGCCAGGTAGCCGATGTCGGCGAAACCGGGGAGGCAGCCCATCAGGAACGTTGCGACACCCACGATCACGATGGTCAGCTGCAGGGTGGGCTTGCGGCCCAGCTTGTCGCCGATCTGGCCGAAGACAATCCCACCGAGCGGGCGGGCCACAAAGCCCACGGCATAGGTAAGGAAGGCCTGGATAATGCCGTCCAGCTCGTTACCTGTGGCGGGGAAGAAGTACTTCCCGAACACCAGGGTTGCGGCCGTGGCGTAGAGGAAGAATTCGTACCATTCCACTACGGTGCCCACCATTGAGGCGGCCACAATCTTCTTCAGTCCGGATCCTTTGGGTGCGGATCCGGCGGCATTGTCTGCCGAGCGTTGTCCTACGCTCATGGGGTTTCTCCTTAGTGTCCACTCTGACACGTGCTGTGATCTCCAGCACTAATGGCTCCACTGAGTATTACTGCACAAACATGCAGGTTCAATGGCCAATCCAGCACCAACCATGTGCACAATTGCAGATATGAACGCCAATCCAGACGACCTGCTCGTCCTGCTCGCCGTCTCCCGGTCCGCTAAATTTACGACGGCGGCACAGGCCCTGGGCCTCAACCACACCACCGTCTCACGCCGGATAGCCGCCCTTGAGAAGGCGCTCGGCGGCCGGGTCCTGGCCAGGGCAGCCGGCGGCTGGGAACTGACGGAGCTCGGCACGGAAGCCGTCCGGGTTGCCGAACAGGTGGAGGCTGCGGTGAGTGCGCTGGGACCGGCGGGAAAGGCACCGGACCCGATTGCCGGCGTCGTACGCATGACGGCGACTGACGGCTTCAGCGCCTACATCGCGGCCCCGGCCGTGGCCCGGCTGCGGCGCCACCACCCCGGGCTCACCGTGGAGGTGGTGACCATGACCCGGCGGGCACTGCAGCAGCGCTCGGGCCTGGACATCGAAGTGGTGGTGGGTGAACCGCAGGTCCACCGCGCCGAAGCCGTGCGGCTGGGCGACTACATGCTGGGGATGTACGCCTCGCGCGCCTACCTGGCGGAGCACGGCACACCCACCAGCGTGGCGGAGCTGACGGAGCATCCGCTGGTCTACTTTGTGGACTCGATGCTGCAGGTGGACGACCTCGATGCTCCCCGCCGGCTGGTGCCGGCGATGCGCGACGGACTCACCTCCACCAACGTCTTTGTCCACGTGGAGGCCACCAGGGCCGGCGCGGGCATCGGCTTCCTGCCGTGCTTTATGGGCGACCTGCACGCGGACCTGGTCCGGCTGCTTCCCGGCGACTTCGCCGAGCTGCTGCCCTACTGGATGGTGCTCCGGCCGGATTCAATGCGCCGCCCCGCGGTGGCCGCCGTCGTGCAGGCCTTGCGGGACCAGACGGCGGCGCACCGGGAGGCGCTCCTGGGCCGGGGCAGGAATTCCGGTGGTTGAGCTTGTCGAAACCCCGGGATCTCGACAAGCTCGATCACCGTCAGACGTCAGCCGGGTCGTGGCGCACGGGTGACCCGGCGGCGAAGGCGCGCACCTGGGCGTCGTTCCAGATATGGGCCGGGACCGCGCCGCCCAGGAGCCGGCGCGCCAGCTGCGGGTCGCCGTCGAGCGGGTGGTCGCTGCCGGCCATGACCATGTTGCCGTAGCGGCGGCCCTTGAGCATGGCGGGATCGGCGATGATGACGGTGTGTTCGAAGGCGGCCGCGATGGTGGCTGCGTCCTCGCGCGCGTTCTTGAGGTCCGGGGCGTCGCCGGAGTTGACCACGTAAATGCCGCCCGGGGCCAGGACACGCTTGATATGGCCGTTGAACTCCGCGGTGGTGAGCGGGCGCGGGGTCAGCGCACCGGCAAAAACATCGCGGATGATGAAGTCGCGGGTGTCCGGCGTAAGCGTCTCCGTGACCTCCCTGGCCTCCCCCACGCGGAGCCGCAGCAGCGGTGCCTTGGGGAGGTCGAACCAGCCACGGACATACTCCGCGAGTTTGCCGTCGAGCTCCACCACCACCTGCCGTGCGTCCGGGTAGGCGGCATGGAAGTAGCGGGCCAGGGAACATGCCCCGCCGCCCAGGTGCAGCCCGCGAAGGCGGTGCGGTTCGGACTGGGCCCCGCCCTTTCCGGACGCCACCGGCCAGCGCGATTCGATCAGCGCAGCCATCCAGCGCATGTATTCAAAATCCAGGAAGAGCGGATCGGCGAGGTCGATGTGCGAACTCATAACGCCGTTGATCCTCAGGAGCCAGCCGGTGGAGTTGTCCTGGTCAGCGATAAGCTCGCAGTCGCCTGTGTCGATGTAGTAGACGCCCTCGACGGGGCCGTCCTGCCGGGTCCCTTTAGGCACCTCGATGACCCCCGCCGCCGGACGCTGGCTGTTCCGGCCGCCTGACTTGCCGCGTTTCGCCATTATCCGTGTGCCGCTTCAGTCATGGTTCAACATTAGTTGACGCCGGACAGGACCGGCCCAGCCGAATCTAGCCGTCCGCGTCCCGGAGCACCTGCTGCAACACAACCAGGAGACGGGCAAGCCGGCGCGACACCTGCATCTGGGACATGCCCAGGCGCTCGCCCAGCTGCACCTGGGTTTCTTCACAGAAGTACCGCCGGTACAGCAACTCGCGGTCTGCGGCGGCCAGATCCTGCATCGCATGGCGCAGGCAGGCCAGCTCTTCCAGGCGCTCAATCGGCGAGTCGGGGGTGGCAAGCACCTCGGTGACCGGCAGCGAACCATCGTAGGGATTGACGGCGTCAAGTGAGTCCGGGTGCATGCTGCTGGAGGCGCAGATCGCTTCCAGGACGTCGGCGGGGTCGGCCGTGAGCTCGTTCGCGAGTTCGGCGATGCTGGGCGTCCGGCCGAGCGCCTGTGCCAGTTCGGGCTCCACCCGGTACAGGCGGCTGCGGAGGTCCTGGACATGGCGCGGCGGCCGCACCACCCAGCTGCGGTCGCGGAGGTACCGCTTCAGCTCACCGCTGATGGTGGGTGCGGCATAGGCAGGGAAGCTGTCTCCTTTGGCCTGGTCGAAGCCCTTCGCGGCCTTGACCAGGCCAAGGTAGGCGACCTGGTTCAGGTCGGCACGCTCCCTGCCCCGGCCCTCGAAACGGGCAGCCAGCGACTCGGCAAGGTCCAGGTGCTCCAGGACGAGATAACGTTCAAGGGCCTCCCGGAGTTGTCCGCCGGTCGAAGCCGACCCATGCGGGCTGCGCTCCTCCGGTGACGGAACTGGGGCATGGTCCAAGGCAAAAGCAGGAAGAAAGTCGGGCATTGTCGTGGATTCCTCGGTCTGGGTCCGAAAGCCTGCGGCAAGACTTAGAAGCAGGAAATCATAAGGCTGCTTATTAAACAATGCTTCCGGAGATAGGCTCGATGTGCAGGTGGCGCAGACAGCCACGCGAAGGGAGAATCCTGCTATGCGAATCGCCATTACCGGAGCAAGCGGAAACGTGGGGACCGCAGTCCTCCGCAATCTCCACCGCCAACTCGAATCAAAGCCCGGATCCCTGGAACTGGTGGGCATCAGCCGAAGGCTTCCGGACACCTCACGGGCACCGTACCGGGGCGTCGAGTGGCACACCCTGGATATCGGCGCCGACGCCGACTTCCAGCGGCTTCGGACAGCACTGACGGGCGTGGACGCGGTGGTCCACCTGGCCTGGCAACTCCAGCCCAACCGCGATCTGGAACAGCTGTTCCGGACAAATGTCACCGGGACGGCCAATGTCCTGGAGGCAGCCGGGCAATCCGGGGTGGGGCATATTGTCTGCGCCTCATCGGTGGGCGCCTACAGCAGGGCCCCCAAGGACCGGAGGACCGACGAGTCCTGGCCGGCCACGGGGATACCCGGCTCGCATTACAGCAGGCACAAGGCCGAGCAGGAAACCCTGCTTGACCGGTTCGCGGCGGACCATCCGGACGTCCGGGTGGCCAGGCTCCGGCCGGGCCTCACCTTCCAGCGCAATGCCGGAAGCGAAATCGGACGGTACTTCCTGGGCCCGCTGATCCCCCGGCTGCTGCCGCGGCGGCTGAAGATTCCGATCCTGCCGGCCCCGGACGACCTGATATTCCAGGCCGTCCACGCCGACGACGTTGCCGAGGCATACTGGCGCGTGCTGGACCGCCGCGAGTCGGGGGCCTTCAACATCGCCGCCGAACCGGCGGTCACGCCGCAGGAGCTGGCCAGGCTCCTGCATGCGCGCCGGATCCTGCCCATCCCGATGGCCCTGCTCCGTGGGCTGGCCGGACTGACGTGGAAGCTCCGCATCCAGCCCACGGACGCGGGCTGGATTGATATGGCCGCCGGCGCGCCCGTCATGGATACCGGGCGGGCGCGCCGGCTGCTCGGCTGGGAGCCCAAAGTGTCGTCCGTCGATGCGATCGCACAACTGCTGGACGGCATGGCAGCGGGGGAAGGCGTTGCACCTTCCCCCGTACTGAAGCCACGGGACTGACTCCCCCGGACTAGTTACGCGGGACTAGATTCCTGAACGCGGATTGTCGCGGTCTGCGCGAACCTCGTTCCTGCGGACCTCGTCAGCGCGGGCTTCCTCGGCACGGGCCTCGGCAGTGCGCGCATTGTCGATACGGGAGTCGCCTGCTCGGGGAGCCGCCGTACGCGCGTCATCCCTGGGTGCCGGGTCGGCCATGCGCGCGTCGTCGTCGCGGGTGACCTGGGCGTCCCGGGACTGCGGGACGTCGCCGTCCTGCGAACGCTCTCGCAGTCGGCGGGTCTCAACATCCGGGTCGACGGCGTCCGCCTTCCTGGTGTGCTCGGCAACATCGCCACGCAGGGACTGTGCCTCAGCCGCCCTCTTCTCGGCTTCCTGACGCAGCCTGGCGGCTTCCACCTGGGCCTGCTCGGCGTCGGCCCTGGCACGCGTGGCCCGTGCCTCGTTTTCGCGGGCATCCAGTTCAATGTCCTCGGCCTTGCGGCGGATCTCGGCCGCCTTCTCGCGGTGCGACTCATCCCGCTTCTGCTGGATTGCCTTACGGCGCTGCCCCGTCACCAGAAGCAACACAATCAGCACCACCACAACGATTGCCACTACCACCCAAACCCATGGTTCCACGCCACCCACCTCTTCCTATGTTGTTATGCCGGCCCGGCAGATGCCCACAGAAACTGGCCGTCCGGAACTTGCATAAAGTTATTTACCAAGGGTACTTACTATCTGTTGGTAATCATGCTTACTATTTTACGGCCAGTATCGCTGGTTCTTAATCAACAACCGGCCTTCTTGGAAAGAGAGAGCAAAGATGACAGAGAACCAATGGCCCGCGGACAGCACCAACACGGTACCGCCGGCCAATCCATTGAGCACTGGAGAGCGGAGCGCCACCACGTTCCCCGCCGCCGCGCAGCCCACTCCCCTGGCGGGCAGCCCCTATTCCTCCGGCGACGTCGACGGGACGTCCCGCAAGGACGCCATGAAAGACGCCGTGAAGGATGAGGCCGGCGATGTTGCCCGTACCGCGAAGGACTCCGCGCAAAACGTAGCCGAAACGGCCAAGACGGAGGCCGCAAATGTGGCTTCCGAGGTCAAGTCCAACGCCAAGGACCTGCTGTACCAGGCCCGTACCGACCTCACCCACCAGGCCGGTGCCCAGCAGCAGAAGGTTGCCAGCGGGCTTCGGTCCATCTCAGACGAGCTGCATGCCATGGCCCGGGCTTCCGACCAGCCTGGCGTCGCCAGCGACCTGGTCCGCCAGGCAGCCGACCGGTCCTCGTCCGTGGCCTCCTGGCTGGACGGGCGCGATCCCGGATCGCTCCTGGACGAAGTCAAGTCCTTCGCCCGGCAGCGTCCCGGCACGTTCCTGCTTCTCGCCGCAGGCGCCGGAGTCCTGGCCGGGAGGCTCACCCGCAGCCTGAGCGCGGGCGCACCGGAGTCAAGCACGACGGCGGCGCGCAGCACCGGCGAATACGGCTCCGGCGCAAACGGCTCACCCAGCCAGTACGGCAGCCAGTACGGCAGCCAATACAGCAGCGACAGCTACAGCGGCGGCCCTGGCGGTTACACCCCCTCCGGCGGGGCCGTTCCACCTCCCCCCGTACAGGTTCCCGGGCCGGCCACCACAACGGCCGGGTTCGACGGCGGCTCTCCGGGCTATGCCGGAGAGACCGGTTACGCCGGCACCACCAGCGCGGCCAGCCCGCTGGACAGCCCGCAACTGGTAGAAGATCCGTGGTCAGGCAACCGGCTAGCCGACGATCCGCTCCGGGACCGCGACCTTGCCGACGACCCCATGGGCAGCGACCCCCTCACCAGGGACCGGTCGACGGACGGCCAGGCTGGCAGGCCGTGATGAGCACGCAAATGCCGGAAACTCCTGCTTCGGCGGCGCATGCGAAGGCGGACAACACCTCCCTGGGTGACCTGCTCGGTGAGGTGACCCGTGACCTGTCCACGCTGATGCGCCAGGAGGTCGAACTCGCCAAGGCCGAACTGAAACAGTCAGCCACGAAGGCCGGCAAAGGCGGCGGCATGCTTGCCGGCGCGGGCGTGGCCGGGCACTTCGTGCTCCTCTTCCTCTCCATCGCGCTCTGGTACGCCCTGGGCGCGCTGATGGGACTGGGCTGGTCCGCCGTCGTCGTCGCCCTGATCTGGGGCATCATCGCCGCCGTTCTGGCCTCCATCGGCCGGAGCGAACTCAAGCAGGTCAAAGGCCTGCCCCAGACAGGCGAAACCCTTTCAGAAATCCCCCCAACCCTGAAACCCGGTGAGGTAAAACGATGAGCGAGAACCCGGACGCAATCCGTTCAGACATAGAAGCAACCCGAGCCCGGCTCGGCACCAACGTCGACGCCGTGGCCGACAAAGTCACCCCGTCCAACATCGTCCACCGCCAGACCGACAAGGTCAGGGACGCCGTCTTCGGCGTGAAGGAGAAAGTCATGGGAGCAGCCGACCACGCCAACGCCAACATCCACACCGGCACAGGACACACCGGCAACGCCATGGGCCACGCCGGTGACGCCGTCGGCTCCACCCTCGGCGACGCCGGCCACGCGATCGGCGAAGCCCCGGCCCAGGTCAAAGCCAAAACGCAGGGCAACCCCCTGGCCGCAGGCCTCATCGCCTTCGGCGCAGGCATGCTGCTCTCCTCCCTCATCCCGGCGAGCGAGAAGGAACGCGAAACAGCCGACGCCCTCAAAAACGCGGCCGAACCGCTGACCACCGAGCTGACCGAGGCCGCCAAGGACGTGGCCCAAGGGTTGAAGGAACCAGCCCAGGAAGCCATGGAAAACGTCAAGGCCACCGCCACCGACGCCGCCGAACACGTCAAAACCGAAGGCCAATACGCCGCCGCAGACGTACGAGACAGAGCCACAGACGCCAAGGACCACGTCCAAAACGCCTGACCCCTAACCAGCAGACAGGCCGGCTCCCCGCCTCCCCCGGCGGCGCCGGCCTGTCTGTTTTTCAGCTCCAGTTTTCATCGCGGGAGAGGACCCCCATGACACCTCATGATTCTTCAGAAACCAGCACTGCCAAGGCGGCCCAAGCCCCGGCACCGGACGATCCCCGCAAGCCAGACAGTCCCACGGACGTCAACAAGCCGTCCTGGAAGTACATCGCCAAGAAGACCCTGCGGGAGTTCTCCAAAGACCAATGCCCCGACCTTGCCGCCGCCCTCACCTACTACGCTGTGCTATCCCTGTTCCCGGCACTCCTGGCACTTGTTTCGCTGGTGGGGATTTTCGGTGATCCGGAGAAGACGACGGCGGTGCTGCTGGAGATCGTTCGCGGCATCGCCCCCTCCGACACCGTTGCTACTGTCAGCGGCCCGGTGGAGGAGCTGGCTTCCTCTCCTGCCGCCGGGCTCACCCTGTTCCTCGGCCTGGCAACCGCACTGTGGTCAGCCTCCGGGTATGTGGGCGCGTTCGGCCGGGCAATGAACCGGATCTATGAAGTGGACGAGGGCCGGCCGTTCGTGAAGCTCCGCGGGACGATGCTGGCAGTGACCCTGCTCGCCGTGGTCATTGTGGCCCTTCTTGCCGGCATGCTGGTCCTGAGCGGACCAGTCTCGGAGGCAGTAGGAGGTGCCATCGGGCTGAGCGGAGCCTTCCTTACCGTCTGGAACATGGCCAAGTGGCCAGTGATCGTGGCCCTGGTCACCGTGATCATCGCGGTCCTCTACTACGCCACCCCGAACGTTAAGCAGCCCAAGTTCAAGTGGATGAGTATCGGCTCCCTGATCGCCCTGGTCATATTTGTCCTGGCATCGCTGGGCTTTGCCTTCTACGTGGCCAACTTTGGCAACTACAACAAGACCTACGGGGCCCTGGGCGGCGTGATCGTGATGCTCCTGTGGCTCTGGATCCTGAACATGTCGTTGCTGTTCGGTGCCGAGTTTGACGCCGAGATGGAGCGTGGGCGCCAGCTCCAGGCCGGCATCAAGGCTGAGGAAACGATCCAATTGCCGCCCCGCGACACGAAGAAGAGCGAGAAGCTGCAGAAGCAGGAGGAAGAAGACATCCGGCACGGCCGTGAACTCCGCGAGCGCCACAACAGGGACGCGAATCGGAAGGACTAGGCAGGGTCGCAAACTAGGAGGAAAATCAAAACAGGACAAGCCCCATTTAGCTTGCCCGTGTCACGTGGGCACGGGCGTCAGACGGGGTCGGCGGCGAGTTGGCCTCTTCTGAGACCGAGGCCAGTCCCCCCAGTCGCCGTCGGCCCCCTCGATCCGGTTTCTTGTAGTCTCTCCCCGTTTGAGCCTCTGTTGGCGCGCGCTCTTGCTGGCTAGCATGGAAGAATCATCGGTGGCATTCCGCCGCCGCAAACAAGCCGTAGGGAGAATCACCATGGGTTTGGATGACAAAATCGAGAACACCGCCGAGAAGCTCGGCGGCAAGGCCAAAGAGGCCGCAGGCAAGGCGACAGACGACGAGCGCCTTGAGGCCGAGGGACAAATGGACCAGTCCAAGGCGGACCTGAAGCAGGCCGGCGAGAAGGTCAAGGACGCCTTCAAAAAGGACTGACCCTTTGATTACCTGACCCACGGGCCGGGACGGCAGGTATGCACGTGCCGTCCCGGTCTTTTTTGATTAAATCAATCCGTTTGGCCGGATCAGCCTTCGACCGCCACAGCCGGTTCCAGCCCCAGGGCGAGAAGGTAGGCGCCGAAACCGTGGGGAGCCCGCGCGTGGATGCGGCCCGACGTCAGCACGCGGATGCTGTCGGTGGCCCTGACCGTGAACCCGCGCCGGCGCAGCGTCTCCACCAGTGCGCGGTCCTCGTGTGAGCGCTGGCGCGGAAACCCACCCGACAGCTCGTACGCCGAAGCCCGCACCCCAAAGTTGGCTCCGTACACGTGGGCATGGTCCTCCTCAAACGGGTGCCTGGCATGCCAGCGACGCAGGATCTCGGGGTCCATGCCCGCCGGATCCGGTTCCACTGATCCGAGCACGGCGTCCGCCCCGGCGTCCGCGAGGCCGACCTGGCCCTGCAGCCAGTTCGCAGGAACGCAGGAATCAGCATCCGTGTTGGCCAGCCATAGCCGCCGGGAAGCAGCACCCGAGGACAGTGGACAAGCGGCCAGCAGCGTTTCGATGCCCGCCCGGCGGCTTTTCCCCACGCTCCGGAAGGCAACCTGGAGAAGGGTGATGCGCGTATCCGCTGCCGCGGCCCGCGCCGCGATGTCACCGGAGTTGTCAGTACAGGTGTCCAGGACAACCACAACGGTGACCCCGACGCCGGGCTGGCACGCCTGCAGGGCGTTGGCCGCGGCGCGGATGCCGGCAAGGGCCCGGGCCAGGTGCTGCTCCTCGTTATGGACCGGCACGACGACGGCGACCTGCCCGATGCGGTCCATCACGGCTCCGCACTGGTGGAGTCCAGAGGCGCCACCAGGGTTTCCAGCACAAAGTCCCGCTCCCGGTAGAGGCCCGCGGCAGGCCAGCCCAAGCGGTCCCGCGCGAGCGTGTGGACGGTCTCGCCGTCGAGCTCCCAGCCGGAGACGGGATGCCGCCAGTGGCACAGCAGGAGTATGCCCCCGGGCTCCAGTGACGCCTCGATGCGATCCAGGAGGAGCGCCAGCTCGGCCGGCGACAGGTAGTAGCCCACTTCGGAGACCACTACCAGGTCAAAGGTGCCGTCCGGCCACTCCCCCGGAAGGGTGAGCTGTCGGGTGGCCACGCCGGGGAACGGGGCCAGCCTGGCCGCGGCCTGCTCCAGCGCCGTGCTGCTGGCATCCACGGCGAGGAGACTGGTACAGCGGTCCGCAAGCTCAAGGCTGAGCGTGCCGATGGAACAGCCGATCTCGAGGCCGGAACGGTAGTACTCCTGCGGCAGTGCGGCCAGGGTCAGGGCGCGTTTTCGGCGTTCGTACCAGCTGGTGGTGTATTTCCAAGGATCTTCGGAGGCTGAATGGACCTCGTCAAAGATCCGTTCGGCATCCGCGCTGCTGTGCGGGGCAGAGGCACCGCCGGCTGCAGGCGTCCAGGCGAACGCCTCAAACGGGCGGTCAAAATGCCGAAGGAACCTAACGCCCAGCAACGCTTCGTCGCCCGGCTGGGGCGATAGCGGGAGCACCTGGCTGGCGTGGGCACCCATCGCCGCCGCTTTGGCCTCCTGTGCCGCGCGGTCCAGCGGCAACCGCACCCAGGACTCCCACTCGGGGTGGGCCGGCGTTGCCCACAGCCAGTACCAGATGGGGTATTCGAGCAGCGCGTGGCCGCCGTCGAGCGCCACCTGCGCCGCGGCCGCGCCCAGGGCGTCGTGGTCCGTGTGGCCGTCGGCACGGTACGGAGCCACAATCACCAGCTGTTCCGGCGGGCCGGCGTGGCGGCTAAGGGCCTCACGCAGGCCGGCGGTGACCTCGACGACGTGCCCGGCAAGGCCACCATCCGGCAGGCCCAGGTAGCGCCAGTTCCCGGCATGCCCCAGCGCGGCCAGGGCCGCCCCGAACTCGTTGACGCGGGTGGTCCCCAGCTGGTCCGGGGAGACTGTTTTGGAGTAGGGATGCGACCCCTCGCCCGCGGTGCACAATACAACGTCGACGTCGGCCCCAAGGGTGTGCAGCCGCGCCAGCAGCCCGCCGGCACCGAGCGTCTCGTCATCGGGGTGGGCCGCCAGGACCACAAACCTCATACCGGCCAGCTCCTCCGGGGCAAGCGGCAATTCAGCGAGGCCGGCGAGGCCGCTGGCAGCCCAGACGGCCTCGTCCGTCCCTTCATCTGTGTGCGAAAACGTCACCACAGCCGTTCCCCCTTCAGGGTCAGCGCCCCGAGTTGCGCGTCGTCGCGCTGGGCGTGGTGCTGGCGCACATAGAGCTCCAGGTCAGCCATCCGCTTGGCATACGGTTCGTCGAACGCCAGTGGTCCCGGTCCCCGGTTCCGGCTGACGAGGGAAAGGACGCGTTCGACGGCGGCAGCCACCGTGCCGCGCACGCGCAGCGCTTCGCTCCACACGCTGCGGTCCGTGCCCGGGTGGTCCGTGCCTGAGCGGTTCGCAGCTCCATGGCGATCACCGCCCAAGGCGGGCTGATCGCCGCGGCCGAGTCCGCCGTCGTCGATCAGTGCTGCTGTCCGCGCCAGATACTGGAGCGAGGAGGAAAGGATGCGGTCCGTCTCGCCCAGGCCGGCGAGCGCAACCTGGTCCGGTTCACGGCCCCGCTCCGAAGCCCCACGAAGGGCGTCCGCGTAGTCCCTGGCCACGGCCACGGCTCCGCCAAGCCAGCAGGCGGCCACTCCCATGCCGCCCCACGCGAAGCCCGGACGGTTGAAGTACCAGCCGTCGTCGCCCAGCTGCCCGGCGGGGACCTGGTTGAAGTGCACGGTCCCGCTGGGTATTTCCTGCAGTCCGCGGGCGATCCACGCCGGCTCCTCGCAGGTCACTCCCGGGTGGTGCAGGTCCACGGCGAAGGCAGCCCTGCCGCCTGTCCCGGTGTGGGCGGTGATCACGGCGTAATCCAGGAGCGGCGCCAGGGAGCACCACGGCTTTGAACCGCTCAGGAGGATGCCGCCGTCGCCCGCTTTGGCTTCCAGCTTTTCCCCCGGGCCTTCGGCAGCGAACACGCCCCACGCGCCCTCTATGCTGCCCGGATTCCTCCCTGACTGGGCGAGGATGGCCAGCGCATCCAGGTGCGGTTCGAAGATCCGGCCGGCGGCAACATCCACGGCGGTGACGGAGGCCAGCAGCTCCCACAGCTCCGCCGTGCTGCCCCTGCCTGGCTGCGGCCAGGCCCTTGCTGCCTCGCGCGCCAGCGTGAGGAGCGCCGGCACGTCACCCACCGCCGAGGCCACGGCGTCGAGCAGGCTTTCCAGGGCGGTGTCATGTCCTGACGGCACAGTGAACCTGACGGGCCGCGGCCTCCGATGTTCAGATGCCGCGGGCCGTCCCTGCGGTTTCGCTTCCTTCACGTACCTGCCCTGCCGCAGCCTATTTGCCGGCCGGCTCGGTAACGGCGGCCGACGGCGTCATGGTTTCCGCACTCACCATCCACGCCAGCTGCTCCATGCGTTCGATGACCGCGTGCAGGAGGTCCGCGCTGGTGGGGTCTTCCTCATCCACCTCGTCATGGACATCCCGCATGGTCTTGACCGTCCGTTCCAGCCTCGCCGTGACGAGCTTAACGGCGTCCTTCGTGGACGTCAGCCCTGCGGGAAATTCGTCCAGCCGCGTATCGGCAGAAACCGTCCTGCTCCGGCCGTCCGGAAGGGCATGCAGGGCCCGCATCCGTTCCGCCGCCTCGTCCGCGAACTGCCGGGCGGCCTCGATGATTTCGTCCAGCTGCAGGTGGAGGTCGCGGAAGTTGGTTCCCACGATGTTCCAATGAGCCTGCTTGCCCTGCATGTGCAGTTCGATCAGGTCGGTGAGGACCATCTGAAGGTTACTGGCCAGGGTGGGTGACGCTTTCATCAGTTGCCTCCGCTGCAAGATTCCGTCCCGTCCGGAGTTCCGGGCGGGACACTATTCTAAGCATACTTAGTACTTTTTGGAGGCTGAAGTTTTGAGCCCGACGGTTTTACCGGCGTCGCAGCGCTGTCACCGGACGACGGCCAGCGCGAACCCGTCCCATCCCTTGGAGCCGACCGTCTGGATGACCGTGGCATCAAGCTGGGGGTGCTTCCCCATCAGCTCAAGAGCGCTGATGATTCCCGGCGCATTGACCGGGTCCATGGCCGGCTCCAGCACGGCGCCTTCCCATACGGCGTTGTCGAGGATCACCGTAGTGCCGGGACGGCCCAGCCGGACTGCCCAGTCGAGGTATTTGGAGTCGTTCTCCTTGTCCGCGTCGATGAAGACAAAGTCGAAGGCTTCCTGGCCTTCAGCCTCCAGGGCGGCCAGCGTATCCAGCGCGGCGCCGATCCGGATGTCAACTTTGTGACCCAGGCCTGCGGCGTCAAGGTTGGCCCTGGCCACGTCAGCGTGTTTGGTGAGGTATTCGCACGTGACAAGCCTGCCACCGTCGGGAAGTCCCTGGGCCATCCAGATGGTACTGAAGCCGGCCAGTGTGCCGATCTCCAGGACCCGCCGCGCGCCGGACATCTGAACCAGGAGCTTCAATAGCTTCCCGGCGTTGGGCGCCACTTCGATCGGCGGCATCCCGGCGTCGACCGCGGACTGCACCGCCCGCTGCAGCGACCCGTCGGGATGGACCACCTTGTCCGTCAGGAATTCCTCCACGGCAATCCAGCCCGGCTGGGGCTTGTGCTCAAACATGGCCACAGTCTGGCACGCGGGAATGCGTGGGTCTAGGCACGTCCTCCTGGCTGTCTGGAGCGGCCCGTACGGTTCCGGAGCCTGCGCTTACACGGGTAGCTGATTAACCTTGTTCTTCGAGCACGCTTTCCAGCCGGTCCACCTTGGCGGTGAGCTCACCGGTGTAGCCGGGACGGATGTCCGCCTTGATGACCAGGGAGACGCGGCTCCCGAACTGGCCAACCGCCTCCGTGGCCCGCTTTACGACGTCAAAGACTTCGTCCCATTCACCCTCGATGGTGGTGAACATGGAATCCGTCTGGTTGGGGAGTCCCGACTCCCGGACGATTTTCACGGCGGCGGCAACGGCGTCGTGCACTGACGCATCGGTGGGCCGGGACCCCCCGCTGGGCGTACCGGACGGGGCTACAGAAAATGCAAGCAACATACTGAAAGTGTGCCACGGCGGTGCGGAGGCCAAGCGGCCTGAAGCGTGCCGCGCACGTCACATAACCGCCTACCCTCCAGTAACGGTGATCGCCCCGGGCTGCGTTGCTACCCTGATCGCATGAGCATCGCAGTCGCCCGCAAACCACTCCGCGCAGACGCAGCGCGCAACGTGGACAAGATCATTACGGCGGCCCGGCAATGCTTCCAGGAATTTGGCCCGGAAGTGCCGCTGCAGACCATTGCCGCCACGGCCGGCGTCGGACCCGCAACCCTGTTCCGCAACTTCGCGGACAAGGAAGAACTGGTCCTGGCCGCCCTCAACCGGCAGCTCAGGCTGACTGTGGATCCGGTCATCGACGACGCACTGGCGGACATCGACGCAGCCGCAGGACTGTTCCGGGTCATCGAGGCGATCATGGCTGCGGCCAGCACCGACGCAAACCTGCTCGGCGCCGTCGCCGGGCGGCGGCAGCTCCTCACCGGAATCACCGGCTCCCTGATCGATTCCATCGGCATCCTGCTGGGACGCGGGCAGGGGCAGGGCACACTGCGCCCGGATATCTCCATGACGGACATCTTCCGGCTGCTCGCCATGCTGATCGGCGTGGTGGACACCATGGAGCCGGGCTCCGACGCCTGGCGCCGTCCGGTGGCGCTGATCGAAGACGCCATCCGGTCCGAAAGGCCCCACCGGCCGCTTCCCGCCCACGTCCCGCTGCCGGCAGCCCAACTGCCCGTCGGACATATGGCTGGCGACTTCGTTGCCGGACGCCGATTTAGCTGAACCGCTTCACCTGAAGGTGCCGGAGCCATTGTGGGCATCCAATCGTTGGAATAGACTCGTGTGGGGTTACGCAGCCAGCCTCTGATTTCCCAGATGGAGCGACCCATGAGCAGTTTCCTGCGTATCCGATTCGACGAAACCACCGCACGATGAACAGTTCACAGCTCGCGCATTTCATAAATGACCCGCGTGGACCGGAAGTGGTACTCCCGACCCTGTCCCCCGAAGAACTGGCGAACCTCCTGGACGCGCTGTTCCAGAACCTTGATACGGCTACGCCGGAATTCGGCGCGCAGGTCTGGTACGAACTCGCTGTCGAGGAAAGCGGCCGCCGGGCCGGCTCGGCCGACGGCGCGGCCCACGGAGTAGCCTGAGCACGCGTTGAGTCTCCTCTAGCCAGCGTCTTCGCGCTGAGCGGCTTCTTCCCGCTGGCCGGCGTCTTCCGGCGAATGATGCGGGTGTGTGTCCGCATTGGGAGTGTGGTCCTTGGCTTCGAGCAGATGCTGCTGGAGCTTCTCTTCCGAATCCCGGCGGCGGCGTGCCGTGTCGCGGAGTTCGCGGGTGGACTCGGAGCCACTGGAGTCAAGGTAAGCGGGACGCACCTTGGCTTGGCTGCCCGTCGTCGTAGCCTCCACCCCATCGTCCTGGACCGGCGTTTGCGGCTGTTCGTTCATGGTGATTCCTCCTTCCGGCCACCTGCCTTGGGCGGCGGCCCCTCTTCAGTGGACCATACTTCAGTCCCGAAAAGCTCAATCGTTGAGGGCTGATTCCCGGTTACGCAGTTCGTGGCGTACCGCTGCATGAAGCGCCGAGAAGTGGGGCTGGTGCCCCAGATCCAGCGCCAAGGTGATGCGCTCTGAGAGCAACTCCAGGTCCGACGCAGGGACGTCTGACAGCGACCTGAAACGGGAGAAGAACCTCTTCACGGGTAGTCCCGCGCGTCGTTTGGGGGACGCCATTTTTACTGGCGTCCCGGATCTGTCGCCAGCTACGTACAGTGGGTTTTCCATGGTTACCGCTCCAATAAAGACGATCCATGGCCAACTGCCTAGCCAGACTCATAGTACCGCCGCCGTGTTCCGCGTCACCAGAGGTGCGCGTCACATGGCGTGTGCCGTCAGTTCCATCCGAGGAGCCGAAGGACTGCGGCTGCACCGGCGCCGGCCAGCACCACCACCAGGAACGGAGCCCGGAAAGCCAGCGCAATGGCCGCCGCCGCGAGTGCTCCCAGCCTGGCGTCGGCTGCCAGCGACTGTCCGGAGGCCACGGCATTTACCACCGTCAGGGACGCCAGCAGGCCGATGGTCATGGTGCCTGCCACACGGGACATACGGGGGTTTTGAAGGAGCTTGGCGGGCACAAAGTAGCCCACGAGCTTCCACGCATAAGCCAAGGCGCACGCCAGCAGCAGCCAGATCCAGAGGCTCATGCGCCCGCCTTCCTCGAAGCGGCAGGGCCGTGTTGGCGGTGGTGGTGCTCGGCGTACGGGTCCACGTCCGGCTCGAGGCCTTCGTCGCTGCGGCCGTGGCTGAACCAGCCGATCACTGCGGCAACCACGGCAGCGATCAGGATCGGTACGCCGGCGGGCACGAACGGCACGGCGAGGACGGTTGCCAGGGCGCAGACGACGGCGATGGCCACCGGCTCGCGCCCCTTCAGCCGCGGCCACAGGAGCGCCAGGAAGGCAGCGACCGCGGCACCGTCCAGTCCCCACTGCCTCGGATCGCCCAAGCCGGCCCCGGCGAGTGCGCCCACTGCGGTGAAGAGGTTCCACAGGACATAGATGCCGATCCCTGCAGCCCAGAAGCCGCGCCGCTGTTCGTCCGGATCGGTCTGGCCGGTGCTGGTGGCGGTTGACTCGTCGATGGTGAGCTGTGCCGCCACGTACTTGCGCCAGCCGGTGGGGTGCAGGAGCGCGTTGAGCTGCATGCCGTAGATGCCGTTGCGCATGCCCAGCAGCGTGGCGGCGCTCATCGCCGCGACGCCGGATCCGCCGCCGGCCACCACTCCGATAAACGCGAACTGTGAGCCGCCGCTGAACAGCAGGAGGCTCAGCGCCATGGTCTGCCAGAAGTCCAGTCCCGAGGTGACGGACAGCGCGCCGAACGAAACACCGTAGAGCCCGGTGGCGATGCTGATGGATATTCCCACCTTGACCGCCGGGGAGGACAGAAGCTTCATGAGCCGGTCCGCCGGCCAGCGTTCCGCAGGCTCCACGCCCACAGGATCAGCGGCACCTGCAGGGGCAAACGGACTGTGTGCACTTTGCGCTGGACCGGTGAACCGTCCGGGCCATAGGCACGCCGGATTGCGTCCACATGGCCGGACAGGAACACCCCGAAGAGGGCAGCGACGCCGGTGGCCGTGACGCGTCGCGTCGCGGGGATCAGCAGGCCGACGGCGGCACCCGCCTCCACGAGGCCGCTCAGCGCGATCCATTCATCGCGGGTCATCACGGCGAGCGGCCGCGTGCTGGCGACGGCAGCTGACGCTGGCGGCGCGGCTGGGGATCCGTGCTCGTCGCGGCAAAGGTAGTCCGGGACCACCTGGCGGTAGAAGCCAGGATCGCGGAAGTGCTTCATGGCGCTGGTCAGCAGCAGCGCGCTCAGGGCTGCCGCGGAGAGGGTCTGCGTGGCGGTGCTGGACCAATGAAATGCCATGGTTCCACTCAACCACAGCCCGTCCGGCGCATGAACCGGGCCGCTCCCGCACGAGCGGCGCCTGAACCACGGCTGAACGGGCCTGCGCGCTTGCCCTAGAGCTGCGCCAAAACCCTGGCGGGCATGTTCGTGGTGATCTCGTGGATGCCCAGGCCCTGGCAGAGGGCCACGTCCCGCTCGGAATCCACAGTCCATACCCGGAAGCGCCGGCCGGATTCCAGCCACCGCTGCACTGTGCGGGCGTGCAGGCGGACATAGTCGATGCCTGGCCCGGCCAGCCTCACTTCGCAGTCATCGAGGATGCGTTCGCCTTCCAATTGCGCAGCCTTCATGACGTTGGCGACAGCGCTGCCGGTGAGCGCACCGAGACCGAGCTCTTCGCGGACTTCGTCGACGTCTATCTCATCCACCAGCTGGCAGATGAACTCCGCAGGCACGGTGTGGAGCAGGTGCTTCACCGAATCCGGGCTGAAGCTCATGAACGTCACGCGGATGTTGTCCACGGTTGACGTCAGGGGGTCCCAGCCGTCGCTCCGGAGAACGTCCAGGACACGGTCCTCCAGCTTCAGCTGGTACGGGCTGGGGTGCTTCAGCTCAATGGCAAGCCCCACAGGGCGTCCGGCCCCGCGGAGGATGTCCAGGAGCTCCTTGAGTGTCAGGAACTGTTCCGACCGGGCTCCGTATTCCTCTGGAATCCGCACGCCTTTCCACGACGAGAAATCCAGGAGCCTCAACTCCTCGAGCGTGCGGTCCGCAACCGGCCCGGTTCCGTCGGAGGTGCGGTCCAGATTCGCGTCGTGGAGCAGGACGGCGTGCTGGTCCCGGGTGAGGTGGACGTCGCACTCGACGCCGTCGGCGCCGTCGGCCAGTGCCTGGAGGTAGGCGGCCCGGGTGTGCTCGGCAAAGGCGGCGCTGGCGCCGCGGTGGGCATAAACCAGGGGCCGGTGGGGTGCAGACTCGTCGATGGTCATGCAGACACGGTAGCCGACCCTGCGGCTGCGGGCGGGACTAGGCTGGGCACATGCAGGTGAACTCTGAGCCAATTACCCGGCAGGACCCCACGCGGCCCGACGTGCCCGCCCAAAGGGGCGCCGCCGTCGTCGGCCATCAGCTCAGTGCGGGTGACGCCGAAAAGGCGGCAGCGCTGCGGAAGATGAAGCTGTTGGCGCTGGGTCTGCTGATCGCCATGGCGGTCATTTTTGTGTTTGCGTTCGCCTTCCAGAAGGAATATCCGTGGCTGCAGTACGTCCGGGCGGCCGCCGAAGGTGGCATGGTGGGCGCGCTGGCCGACTGGTTCGCCGTGACCGCCCTGTTCAAGTACCCGATGGGGATCAAGATTCCGCATACCGCCATCATTCCGCGGCGCAAGGACCAGATCGGGGCGTCGCTGGGTGAGTTTGTGGAGACCAACTTCCTGTCGGAGCAGGTGGTCCAGGACAAGCTGGCCAGCGTAAACGTCGCACGGAAGGCCGGCCAGTGGCTCGCCGGGCCGGGTGGCGCCGAGCGCGTGGCGAAGGAGGGTGCCGCCGTCATCCGCGGTGCGTTCAAGGTGTTGAACGACGACGACGTTCAGGCGGTTATCGAGGGAATGGTGCGCAAGCATCTGCTGGCTCCGCCGTGGGGACCTCCCGTGGGACGGATGGCGGAGCGGATTTTCGCCGACGGCCACCATCACAAGCTGGTGGACCTGCTGGTTGACAGGGCTGCCGACTGGGTGGACGACAACCACGAGACCGTCAGCCGGCTGGTGTCGGACCGCTCCCCCGCCTGGGTTCCGCAGTTCGTGGACGGATTGGTAGGCGACAAGGTCTATGTGGAGATCCTCAAGTTCACCCGTGCCGTGCAGGCAGACCCCAATCACCAGGTGCGGCAGCAGATCGATAAGTACCTCACCGACCTGGCGCAGGACCTCCAGCATGACCCTGTCATGATTGCCCGCGCGGAGGACATCAAGGCACAGGTCCTCGGAGATCCTGAAGTCCGCGAACTGGCCTCCCGGACCTGGGGCACCGTGAAGAGCGCCCTGCTGTCTGCGGTGGACGATCCGGACAGTGAACTGACGGTGCGGTTCAAGGCGGCCGTGCGCGACTTCGGCTCACGCCTGGTCAATGACGCCGAACTGGCCGGCAAGGTCAACGCCTGGATCGGCGACGCCGCCGGCTACCTGGTGCGCACGTACCGCTCGGACATCGCCGGCGTTATCACCGATACCGTGGCGCGCTGGGACGCGGAGGAAACGTCCCAGAAGATCGAACTCCAGGTGGGCAAGGACCTGCAGTTCATCCGGATCAACGGAACCGTGGTGGGCTCGCTGGCCGGCCTGGCCATCTTCAGCGCGGCGCACCTGGTCTTCGGCTGAACTTTCCTCCGACCCGGGACTTCCGAACGAACAAAGACAGCGCGAACGTACAGTTGGGGCCCTCCGGCCGCGACAAAGGCTGCGCGAACGTACAGTTGGGGCCCTTGCAAGTGCAGCCGGAAACCCATCCGGAAGTTCGTCTTGCGAGTGGCCGGAGGTTATCCACATAGGGCATTTGCTTCGCGGTTTTTGGCGGTGCCTCGCAGGATGATGGGGGTATGGGAAACGCCGCAGCAGTGGATTCGATGGAGGCCATGATGGCTTCTATCGCTGCGCTTGCGGTGCTGGCGGAACGCAGCGAGGGCCGCTCCGGGTCCACCGGCACGGACCCGCTCCGTGACCGGGCAGATGCGTGCCTGGAGGGCCTCGAAGAGACTGCCCGAATGGAGGCCATGCTGGCTGCCAGGAAAGTGCGCTTCGCCGCCGGGTTTGCCGAGGCAACCCGGGCGATGTCCGCTCCGGATGAGGAGCCGCATCAGCGACTGGCCCGGGAAATGGGGGTCGTCGCGGAGGTCGCGTGTGCGCTGACGGTCAGCGAACGCTCGGCATCAGCACTCCTGGCCGAATCCCACGAACTGACCACCACCCTGCCGCTGACCCAGGCCGCTTTGGAGCAGGGGTTGGTGTCGTGGCAGCATGCGAGGGTCATGGTCGATGAGGCGGCCAGCCTGAATCCAGCCGGGGCCGCCGCGCTGGAAGCCCATTTCCTGGACCCGGAAGCACCCAACCCCGCCACGTGCCCGGTCGGGGACATGGTCCCGGCGCGGTTCCGGCACAAAGCCCGGACGTGGCGGGAACGCCACCACCCGGTCAGCATCGAGAAACGCCACGCTAAAAGCTTCCTGGACCGGCGGCTGGAGTACGCCCCGGACCGCGACGGGATGGCCTGGCTCTCCGCGTACCTGCCTGCGGACCAGGCCGCCGGGATCTGGAACGGCGTCACCGCCGCCGCCCGGGCCCTCCAAGGCCCCGCCGAGGACAGGACCATGACCCAGCTCCGGGCAGACGTCGCCGCCAAACTACTCCTCAGCGCCGGCTTCACCACCAGCAACCCCTTGGACGGCAGTACAGGCCCAGCCGCCGACAGCAAGACAGATCTAGCGACCACCAGAACCAGCACCAGCACCAGCACCAGCACCAGCACCAGCACCAGCACCAGCACCAGCACCAGCAATGATGGCGTGGCTGGCGGTGTTCCGGTCACGGACGGGGTCGATGATGCTGTGGCCGGCCCGGTTCCGGCCACTGACGGGGTCGATTCTGGCCGGGTGCCCCCACCGGCGGCGCAGGTCCTCGTGACCGTGCCTGTGTTCGCCCTGATGGGCCTCACCGACGAACCCGCCGACCTCGACGGCTACGGCCCCATCCCCGCCTCCATGGCCCGCCAGCTCGTCGCCGACGGGGCATCCTCATTCCGCCGGGTCCTCATTGATCCGCGAGATGGGGCACCGCTGGAAACCGGACGGAACAGCTACCGCATCCCCGCCTCCATGCGGCAATGGCTGCACATGCGGGACGGGAAATGTTCCTTCCCCGGCTGCAGCAACCAATCCCTGGACAACGAAGCAGACCACATCCTCGCCTGGGCCGACGGCGGCACCACCGGTATATCCAACCTCGAGTCACTGTGCCGCAAACACCACCGGCTCAAACACTCCACGGCGTGGACCCCCACAAACGCCAGCACCAACGAACCCCCCGGCTGGACCTCACCCACCGGCCGCCACTACCAAAGCGAACACCAGGACTGGGAACCACCCCACTGGCCACCACAGATACGGGGCCTGCTTTCGGACAGAGGACTCAGCTCCGCCGTGCCCGAAGACGATTTGCCCGAGGATCCATTGCCCGAAGAGCTGCTGCTCGAAGTAGCTGGGCCCGAAGCTCGCTAATTACGCGAACGACTCCAGTTCCACGCCGGCCGCTTCGAGGCCTGCACGGACTCCCCCGGCCATTTCCACTGCCCCGGGGGTGTCGCCGTGGATGCACAACGAGTCGGGCCTGACCTGCACCACCGTCCCGTCAACAGCCACGACCTCACCCTTCACGGCAAGGCGCACCGCACGCTCAACAATGGAATCGACGTCGTGCAGGACGGCACCAGCCTGCGAGCGCGGGACCAGCGTGCCGTCGGCCTGATAGGCACGGTCAACAAAGGCCTCCACGAAAACGGGGTGGCCGGCTTCCTTGGCCTGGATCAGCAGCTGCGAGCCCGGCAGTCCGAGGATGGGCAGGCCGGGGTCGTAGGCCTGGATGGCGGCAACCACGGCTGAAGCCTGCTCGGCGTCGTGGACCAGCCGGTTGTACAGTGCGCCGTGCGGCTTGACGTAATCAACGGAGGCACCCACTGCGTGGGCCACCCCGTCCAGGGCCCCCAACTGGTAGAGGACGTCGCCGAAAAGCTCATCGAAGGACATATCCAGGGAGCGCCGGCCGAAACCTGCCAGGTCCCGGTATCCCACGTGCGCGCCGACGGTCACATCAAGTTCGAAGGCGGCGCGGCAGCTGTCCAACATGGTGACGGGGTCACCCGCATGGAAGCCGCAGGCTACGTTGGCGCTGGTGACCAGCCGGAACATCGCGGCGTCGTCGCCCATGTTCCACGAGCCGAATGATTCGCCAAGGTCAGCGTTGAGGTCCAAGGTTGTTGCCTTCCAGAGTGAGGTTGTCCGGGCCCGCGCCGGCGGCTTTGAGCTCCCCTGGAATGGTATCCGGCATCGGCCCGAAAGCCTCCTTGGCGTTGGCCACCACAGCCCGCCCCATCATCAGGTTTCCTGCTCCGCCCACCACTGCGCCGATGCCGAACGGCAGGGCGCGGCCGAACAGCGCCGTGCCCTGGCGCTTCACCAGGCTCTTCAGGAAGGCCTTCTGGATCCTGTTCCGGACGGCGCCGAACCCAGACCCGGGGAGGGACTTCGAGAGCGCGTTGCCCCATGCCTTGGTGGGACTCGTTCCCCTGCCCATCGCCTGCCCGCTCAGAGTGCCCAGCAGGGCGGTTCCCTCTTCGCCCAGCATGATGGCCATGACCATGGTGCTGGCCTTTTCGGGGTTGGTCAGGCGGATGCCATGAAGCTCGGCGAGGGACGTGGCATAGAGGGCTGTGGCCTCGAGGAATCCCACGGTGGCCGCAGCGGAAAGGCCAAGCGATGCGACGGTCCCGACGCCGGGCACCAACGCCGTGGCCCCCACGATCGCGCCGCCTCCGGTCACCGCCGCGAGGTAGTCGCGCTCAATTCTTACAGCGAGCTGCGCAGCGGATGCGTGCGGCTGTTTGCGCTGCACCCTGCGGATATAGGCCAGCACCAGCGGGCGCTGGATTTCCACTGCCCGGAGCAGCACATTGTGGACCCCGGGTTTGGGCTTTCCTTCGGCGTCGAACACCGCGTTGTGGGCGGTTTCCTGTGCGATCCGCACGGCGGGATTACTGCGCTTGGCCATGGTCACCTCTGCTTTCGTCCGCCGGCAGTTTTCACTGCCGTCCTAAATACTAAGGTTGCTTAACACTAGGCCAACCTGCCCGGCTCCCCTACATCCCCGGCAGGTCCCTACATCACCCATGATTCGGCAACCGCCATATAGCCGGACGACGACGGCCCCCGCGGTCCCGGATAAACGCTCGGCGCGCCGGGCCACTCCACTCCGAATTCGGCCAGCCTCCCGCTGCTGCACGGCAGGTAGACATTGCTTAGGGCCGCCGGGTTGGACCCGAGCTGGAAGTCCGGCTGCGTAAAGGGCCGGCGGTCCAGGATCCCTCCCAGCTCCAGCTCAGCCTTACGGCCGGTGGCGCGGAATCCGTGCTCCAGGTCCAGTTCGACGTCGAACTCGTCCTGGGTGTGCGAGATCCCGTCGAGCGGGAACCTGGCCGCCTCCGGGAAGTAGCGGGTCAGTTCGGCGGCAAGCGTGGCGGCGAAGAACTCGTTGCTTCCGTAGCTCCGCCACCCCTGCAGGGTGGCCACGATGAGGGCGTTACCTGTTCCCCAGCGCGACCACTCCGCCATCCAGAACGAGGCGAAACAGCTGGCCGCCTCACCCGGAAGCTGTTCGCCGCTGGCGTCCACGGGATGGAGCGCGAGGCCATGATTTGCGCCAACAAAAGCCAGGCTGCGCCGCCACGAGGGGGCCGGTGTGCTTTCCATCCGTTACCAGTCCAGGTCTTGCGCACCGAGTGAAACGAAGCGCGGTGACCGGCGCTCGTCCGATTCCAGCAGCTCCAGCAGCTCACGCGCCGCAGCACGGGGCGGCTTCACGGCGTCGGCCTGCCCCATCCCGGTGGCGAGCTTGCCGGGATGGACCGCCCAGCAGCGGACCTGCCCGGCCAGGTCCTGTGCAAGCGATACGGTCAGCATGTTCTGCGCAGCCTTGGACACCCGGTAGGCATAGCTCGTGGAAAGGCCTGCGAAGTCCCCGCGGGCCTGGGCCGACAGTGACCCCAGGCGGGAGGTGACGTTCACGATGACGGGATCGCCGGCGTCGAGCAGCTGCGGCAGCAGCGCCTGCACCATCCGCAGCGGCCCGGCCGCGTTCACGTCGACGGCGTTCAGCACACCCGCCGCGTCCACCGCACCGAGCGGCCGGTGCGGCGCCCCCTGGGCCGCGTTGTTGATGAGGACATCCACCTGACGCCCCTGCACCGCGTCAACCACGGCTGACGCGTCCTCCGACCGTACGTCGTGGATCACGGCCTGCACCCCGGGCAAGAGGTCCAGCGGCGCTGCCTGCGCAGCCTGCCGCACCACGGCAACCACCAGCCATCCCGCCACCGAAAGCTCGCGGGCAAGGGCCTCGCCGAAACCCCGGCCGGCGCCGGTGACCACCGCTAACCGTTGCCTGCGCCCGCGCTGCTGCCCGGACCATTGCCCGTGCCGTTGCGGTTGCTGGTCAAGTTGCCCTGCAGGCTGCATCCCAGTACCCCCCGTTTTCCCCAAAAGCCTAGACTTACCCTATGCCCACCCTCAAAGCCCTGCGGCCCTTTGCGCACCGCGAGTACAGGGTCCTGATCGCAGCCCTCGCCATCTCCATCTTCGGATCCGGAATGTGGGCTGTCGCGATGGTCTACCAGGTGATCCACCTGGGCGGCGGCCCGCTGGAGCTCTCGCTGGTTGCCACTGGCGGCAGCGTGGGCCTGGTGGCATTTGTCCTGGCGGGCGGCATCGCGGCCGACCGCTTCCCGCAGCGGCTCCTGATCATCGCGGTGGAAGGCGCCAACCTGGCCGTCATCGCGGGCATCAGCGCGCTGTCCATCGCCGGGTGGCTGCAGATCTGGCACCTCGCGGTGGGCGCCTTTGTGCTGGGTGTCGGCGCCGCGTTCTTCTTCCCCGCGTACTCGGCCATCCTGCCGCGGATCCTGCCGCCGGAGGACCTGCTCGCCGCAAACGGCATGGAGGGGACCATGCGCCCCACCCTCCAGCAGGCCGCCGGTCCCGCCGTCGCCGGCATCCTGGTGGCCGCACTCTCACCAGCCCACGCGGTCACCGGCGTGGCCGCCTGCCACCTGATGGCGTTCATCATCCTGAACTTCCTGGGCCAGCACGCCCTGGACGCACCTGCCAACGGCTCCGAGGCGGGCGGCGGGGACGACGGCGGCATGACCGGCAAACGGCGGCCCAAGTCGTCCTTTTTCCACGACCTCCGTGAAGGCATCAGCTATACGCTGCGCACGCCCTGGCTGCTCTGGACCCTGCTCTGGGCCTGCATTTCAGTGCTTTTCCTGATCGGCCCCATCGAAGTGCTGCTCCCGTTTGTGGTCCGCGACCAGCTGGGCGGCGACTCCAGCATGTTCGGTTTCCTGCTCGCCATCATGGGCGTCGGAGGAGCCGCGGCGTCGCTGGTGACCGCGTCGCTAAGGCTGCCCCGGCGGTATCTCACGGTGATGATGGTGTCCTGGGGCGTGGGCTCCCTGCCGCTGGCCGCCGTCGGAATCATGGACAATTTCTGGGCCCTGGCCGCGGCGCTGTTCATCTTTGGCGCCACCGGCAGCGTGGGCATGGTCATCTGGGGCACGCTGCTCCAGCGCCGCGTCCCGCCCCACCTGCTCGGCAGGGTCTCCAGCCTGGACTTCTTTGTGTCCCTCGCCCTGATGCCTGTCTCCATGGCCCTGGCCGGACCCGCCGCGGAAGTGCTGCCCATCTGGCTGATCTTCCTGGTGGCCGGCGGCGTGTGCCCCATCGTGGCCGTGATCGCGTCGATCGTCGCGAAGATGCCCCAGGACGAACTCGCCCACCCGCTGGACCGGGAGCCGGAAGTGGAACGCACGACGGCGGCAGGAGACTGACGCGCGCAGCGTCAGCAACCTGCCGCCGGGTCAAGCGCACCGCGGCCGTGAGGTCCGCGGGGGTTAAGCCAGCGGGAGTTAAGCCCGGGCGCGCACCACGGGGATGCTCGCCGTCGGCGGTCCGCTGGGGAAGACCGTGGGCTCCGGGACCTGGACCGGGGCCAACGCCACGCGCACCGGTTCGCCGCTTACGCTGAACAGCTCGCCGCGGACGTCCACATCAAGCGGCTCGCCCTCGGACACAGTAAGGGTCAGCGAACCGGCGTCGAGCTCCACCTGAAGCAGCCGGCCCTGGACCTTGAGGTGGAAGGCCAGGCTGTCCCACTCTGCCGGCAGCCGCGGATCAAAGAACGGCACCGGCCCCTGGTCGCGGAGGCCCGCGAAGCCGCAGACCAGCGAGCTCCACACGCCGCCGGTGGACGCGATGTGCACGCCGTCGATCGTGTTGCCGTGGGTGTCGTCGAGGTCGATGAACACGGCGTTGGTGAAGTGCTCCAGCGCAGCCTTGGGGTAGCCAACCTCGGCAGCCATGATCCCCTGGACACAGGCGGACAGGGTGGAGTCGCCGGTGGTGATGGGATCGTAGAAATCGAAGGCCCGGCGCTTTTCCTCTGCCGTGAAGTCCTGCCACTGCAGGAACATGGCCAGCACTGTGTCAGCTTGCTTGAGGACCTGGTGGCGGTAGATCACCAGCGGGTGGAAGTGCAGCAGCAGCGGGTACTTGGACCGCGGCGTGTTCCAGTCCCACGGCTCGAGGGTCATGAAGTCGTTGTCCTGGGAATGCACCTGCATCCGGTCATCGAACGGAAGCTGCATCCGGTCGGCCGCGGCAGACCACAGCTGGCGTTCTTCGTCGCTGATTTCGGCGTGGCCCAGGGCGGCGGCGGCGCGCAGGTTAAAGCGGGCCATGACGTTGGTGTAGAGGTTGTCGTTGACCACGGCTGTGTACTCGTCCGGGCCGGTGACGCCGTGGATGTGGAAGAGCCCGTCCTTGCCGAAGAAGCCCAGGGAGATCCACATGCGGGCCGTCTCAATCAGCAGTTCGGCACCCATGCCGTCGCGGAAGGCCCCGTCTCCGCTGGCCCAGACGTACCGGTTGGTCGCGAAAGCGATGGCTGCCGCGATGTGGAACTGCGCGGTGCCGGCAGCGTAGTAGGCGCTCGCTTCGAGCCCGTTGATGGTGCGCCACGGGAACAGCGCCCCGTCCACGCTGAGTTCCTTGGCGCGGATCCGGGCGGTGGGAAGCATCTCGTGCCGGAACTCCAGGACCTGGCGCGCGCCCTCCGGGTTCGTGTAGGTCAGGTAGGGCAGGAGGTAGACCTCCTGGTCCCAGAAGTAGTGCCCCTCATACCCGGAACCGCTGACTCCCTTCGCGGGGATGCCTGCGACGTCGGCTCGCGCGGTGGCCTGGGCCAGCTGGAACAGGTTCCAGCGGATGGCCTGCTGCAGTTCGGACTGGCCACCCACCACGATGTCGGACGTTGCCCAGTAGTCGCGGTAGTGGTCGCGGCTTTCAGCGAAGATGTCCTCCACGGAGCGCAGGCCCTCCTCAGCGACTTCCGCTGCATCGCGTCCGGAATCCTGGACGCCACGGCCCGCGGCGTAGCTGACGATTTTCTCGAGCCGGAACGGCTCATCGGCGCCGACGGCGAGCACGTACCGGACGCTGCTGTCGTCCTGGTCCACCAGGGTGTCGAACGGCTGGTGGCCCGCGGAGGTCCAGTGGTCAACGGCAATCCCCACGCGCTGCTTGGATTCCGCAGCCTCCCACGAGAGGCGGAGCGAGCCGTCGCCGCAGTCGAGCCGCAACGGCAGCAGGACACGTCCGGCGTGGCGGCCGGCGCGGCGAGGGTCGTGCTGCGAGTGGTCCTCCACAGGCTGGTCCTGGCGGTTGATGACCGAGGACGTGACGTCAGCGGACACGTCCCGGTCCGCCGATACCTCCAGGGAGATGCCCAGGCTGCCGCGGGACGCGAAGCCCACGGCCCGGCGCTCGGTGGTGGTGACGGCGGCACCGGAGCGGCACAGCCAGGTGATGCGGCATTCGTAGATGCCGGTGGCGAAGTCCACCGACCGGCGGTATTCCTGCACCGCCGACTCCGCGAGGCTCAGTGTCTCGCCGTCGATGATCACCGTGAAGTTGTTCGCATCGGGGATGTAGATGATCCGCTGCCCGGTCCGGGCGAAGCCGAACGCGTTCTCGGCATGCTTGATGTCCCAGATTTCGTGCAGGCCGTTGATGAAGCTGCCCGGCAGGTCAGCATCGGCGGCCGCCCAGTGGGCGCCGCGGATGCCAAGGTGCCCGTTGCCCAGCGCGAAAAGGGTCTCCAGGGTACCGGTGTTGCCAGGCTCGTGGCGAGTCTCCACAAGCTGCCAGGGGGTGTTGGGGAACCGGTCGCGGTCCGCGGTGATAAGAGCCATGGTGTTGGGGTCCTTTTGGCGTAGTGCTGGGCAGCCGGGTCTCATCCGGCTTGGGGCGCTTTTGTGCGTGCCCGTCGTGGGCATGCGTGGGGGGGGTCGTTGTGCGGTCTGTCCTGGGGGAAGGAAGCCGCGGTTAAATCATGCGGAGCAGGCTGTCGGGGAACAGCCGGGCCCCGGAGTTACCGGGCTACAGGAGTTCCTTCAGGTCGTTGACCACCAGGGTGGCTCCCGCGTCCAGCAGGGTCTGCCTGCCTGCGCCGCGGTCCACGCCGATCACGGAGTGGAAGGAGCCGGCGTGGCCCGCCTGAACACCTGACACGGCGTCCTCCACCACCACGCATTCCTCGCTGGGAAGTTCCAGCAGCCGGGCGGCGTAGTCGTAGGTGGCGGGGCTGGGTTTGCCGGGCAGGCCTTCCGCGGCTGCCACCACGCCGTCCACCACCACCGGGAAGCGGTCGCTGAGGCCGGCCGCCTTGAGCACCGCCGGCGCGTTTCGGGAGGAGGAGACGACGGCGACCTTGAGTCCCTGCGCGAGCACGGCTTCGATGAAACGCACTGAGCCCTCGAACGGCTCCACGCCGGAGCTGACAATGTCGTTGAAGATCCGGTTCTTGCGGTTGCCCAGCCCCTGCACCGTGGTGTGGGCGGGATCGTCGTCGGTAGGTCCCTCGGGCAGCACAATGCCGCGCGACGCGAGGAAGTCCCGGACGCCGTCGAACCGCGGCTTGCCGTCGATGTGGTCGAAGTAGTCACTCTCCCGGTAGCCGGGGACCTGGGGCTGTGTTGCCAGGTAGCTTTCGAAGAGTTCCTGCCAGGCCTGCTCGTGGACAGTGGCCGTGGGGGTCAGCACTCCGTCGAGGTCGAAGAGAATGGCGGAGGCGCCGGTCCAGCTGGTCGGGTGGCTCAGAAGTTCAGTCATGCGCGGTGCGGTGTCCTTTCAGACGGCGGGCAGGCTCGGCGGGCGCGGTGCTTGGGATGGGCTGTGCGTGGGCTATGCGGTGCGTGGGGCGAGGAAACGGCGACGGTGTCCGCTGCGATCAGCAAGCGCGGCGCGGGGGCGTCAATGCCACGGCGGGCCGGAGGGGCGCTGATGAATGCCTTCTTCCATCATGGGCGCCTTGCTGCGACATAACAAACTGGACGGCAAACCACGCGTCGGCGGCCGGTGGAGCGACCCGCGCAGGGCAATAAAACACGTGCATGCGGCAGATCTCCCTTCCCGCCCAGTTCAAGGGCCGGTGGAATCGGCCGAACTCGAGTGTAAGCGCTTACAAATTTGGCATGCAACTGTTTTTTCTCCTTGCCGGAGTGTGACGCGACTCTCAGCGTCGGGGCCATTCCACCCGGGCACGGATCGCTTGAGCCCTGGCAGGCCTAAGGGAGGACGTAGTGGCGGAGGAAGGCGCTGACATCCACCATCTCCGTCTTGCTCATCGCGTGCCCCATGCCTGGGTAGGTCCTGGCCGTGAGCCGCGTATTGGCGTTCAGCCATTCTCCCGTATGGGCGGTGGCGTCCTCGTTGATCACCAGGTCCGCCTTGTCCCGGCCCCAGAAGAACGGCGGCGGGGTCTCGAAGGAGTCAGTCAGCGCCAGCAGGTCATTCTCCAGCACGAAGCCGGACAGCCCTACCACGGCTTCATAGCTTTTGGGATGCAGCCGCAGGAGGGTGCTGGCCATGGCCATGCCCTGCGAATAGCCCAGCAGGCTCACGCTGCGGTGCTGGCCCCTGACGGCGTTGATCCAGTCGTGGACCGTGTTGGTGGTGCTGATGACGTCGGCAAAGTCGTTGGCGAGGAAGTAGTCCAGGAGGAACCAGCCGTAGTGGTCGCCGATGACCATGGGCGCGCGCAACGCCGCGCAGGTGAAGTTCGGTGGCAGGTAGTCAAACAGCCGCACCATCCGGGACTCGTCGGTGCCGTAGCCGTGCATCATCACCAGCAACGGCGTGCCTGCCCGCTCCTCCTCCGGCTTGGACCACACAACTGTTTCCATCGGATCAGCCTAACCAGCAGGCGGGTCGCAACGGCACCGTGGCGCATGGTTACGATTGCGCCGCACCTTCGCCCGGTCGTTGAATCGGCCCTGACCGCGCTGTAGCCTAACGCTAGACAGACAGCATGCTTAGCAAATGCACTGAGCAGATATCCAGCGAGTCCTGCAGTTCCAGAAGTACCGCCCACCAATCCGCGGACAATAAGGAGCAAGTCATGAGAATCGGTTCCTCCATCTTCCTCATCGCCATCGGCGCCATCCTCGCCTGGGCCGTCGCACCAGGGCTGATTCCCTTCGTGGACCAGGTGCTGATCGGATACATCCTGATGGCCGTGGGCGTGATCGGCCTCATCGCCTCACTGATCCTGGCCTCACCGGGGCGCAGCCGGCGGGTCAGCGAAACGCGTTCAGTGGTTGACCCCAACACCGGGGAGCGCATCACCCGCAATGAAAGCCGCGACGGCGGCCTGTAAACCCCACGCCCGAAGACCCCCACCATGAACCCGAAAAAGCCGGGCCGGACCACCGCGGTCCGGCCCGGCTTTTTCGCACCCTCCGGTTCCAGCCGCCCGCATCGGCAAAGCACCCCTCTTTGTTTCGTGTGGGTTTCCATTGACAAACCAACACAAACAAAGATAAAGTCAAGTAATTCCACATCATGTGATGCCAGTCACTCAAAGAATCCCGCAGGACTTTACGCAACGGAGGGTACGTGTTCGCCGAAGAGCGCCAGCAGAAGATTGCCGAGCTTGTTGCCGGCAGCGGCCGGGTCAGCGTGACCCTGCTGGCTGAGCGCTTCCGTATCACCACCGAAACCGTCCGCCGTGACCTCGCCACCCTGGAAACAGCCGGGACCGTCCGCAGGGTCCACGGCGGCGCCGTCGCCGCGGACCGGTTCAGCACCACCGAGGAAAGCATCAACGAGCGGGCCATCCAGCGCCCCGACCAAAAAAGGCGCATCGCCGAAGCCGCGATGGCCCTGATCCCGCAATCGGGGTCCGGAAGCATCCTGATCGACGCCGGCTCCACCACCGAAGTCCTGGCTGACCTGCTTTCCCGGCGCACCGCCGTCGAGCCTTCCGCCACCGAGCCCGGCACCGAACTCGTGGTGATCACCCACGCCGTCCCCATCGCCGCCAGGCTGTCCAGTACCCCCGGAATCGCCCTCCAGATCCTGGGCGGCAGGGTCCGCGGCCTCACCCAGGCCGCCGTGGGGCAGGCAACGGTGGAAGCGGCCCAGCGGATGCGCCCGGACATCGCCTTCATCGGCGCCAACGGCATCCACCCCAGCTTTGGCCTTAGCACCCCCGATCCTGAAGAAGCCGCCGTCAAGGCAGCCTTCGTCCGTTCGGCCCGCCGCATCGTGGTGCTGGCCGATTCCTCCAAGCTGGACGCAGAAACCCTGGTCCAGTTCGCCTCACTGAAAGATCTGGACACCTTGATTACAGACAGCGAGCCCAGCCCGGAGCTGGCAGCAGCCCTGACAGAGGCCGGCGTTGACGTGGTGATCGCATGATCGTCACCTTCACGGCCAACCCCAGCCTGGACCGGACCGTGGCACTGCCCGGACCACTGGAACGCGGCGAGGTCCAGCGCGCCATCTCCGTCAGCCAGGAATCGGGCGGCAAGGGCGTCAACGTCTCCCGGGCGCTGGTCGCGTCGGGCCTGCAAACCATCGCGGTACTCCCCGGCGGCGACAGCGATCCCGTCCTGGCCGGGTTGCAGCACGACGGCGTCCCGTTCGCCGCGCTGCCCATTGACGAGCCGCTGCGCACCAACGTGGCCCTCACGGAGCCCGGTGGCGTGACCACCAAGATCAACGAGCCCGGGCCGGTGCTGACCGCAGACCAGCAGGAAGCATTGATCGCCCTGCTCCTGGAACGCGCCCGCGGTGCCAGCTGGGTGGTCCTGGCGGGCTCCCTGCCGCCGGGCTTCCCGGCCGACTTCTACGCCACCGTCACCAGCCGGCTGCGTTCCGGCGCTGGTTCCGGGGCCGACGGCGGCGTGCCGCTCATCGCCGTCGACTCCTCCGGGGCGCCGCTCGCCGGCGCCGTCTCCGGCACTTCGGACGGCATGTCCGGGAAACCGGACCTCCTTAAGCCCAACGCCGAGGAACTGGCGGAACTGGCTGCCGCAGCCGGCTTTGCCACGGCGTCAACCGCAGACGAACTTGAAGCGGATCCGGAGGCTGCAGCAGCGGCCGCCGCCGCCGTCGTACGTTCCGGTGTGGGTGCTGTGCTGGCAACTCTCGGATCCAAGGGAGCTGTCCTGGTAACGGCCGACGGCGCGTGGCTGGCCACGCATCCGCCGGTCGCCGCGGTCAGTACGGTCGGCGCGGGCGATTCGTCGCTGGCTGGCTATCTGCTCGCCCACGGCCAGGGCGCCGCCCCGGCCGATTGCCTCCGTCAGGCGGTGGCACATGGTGCTGCCGCCGCCTCCCTGCCGGGTTCCACTGTCCCGGCAGTCCACCAAACCACCCCGGATGCCGTAACCATCACGGCCCTTCGAAAGGATTGACAGTGACGCAGCTCATCACCACCGAACTGGTCGAGCTCGACCAGAACCTGGGCAGCTCGCCCGAGGACGTGATCCGGCACCTGGCCAGCAAAGTAGCGGCCACCGGACGCGCATCAGAGGTTGAAGGCCTCTTTGCCGATGCCTTCGCCCGCGAGCAGAAGACGGCTACCGGCATCCCCGGCGGCATCGCCATCCCGCACTGCCGCTCCGCGGCGGTCACCGTTCCCACCCTGGCCATGGCCCGCCTCAACCCCAAGGTGGACTTCGGCGCCAAGGACGGCCCGGCGGACCTCATCTTCTTCATCGCCGCCCCCGACGGCGCAGACCAGGAGCACCTGAAGCTGCTGTCCAAGCTTGCCCGGTCCCTGATCAAAAAGGACTTCACGGCAGCGTTGCGTGCAGCGTCCTCCCGTGAGGAGATCGTGGAACTGGTGGACGGCGCACTGGCGGACAAGCCGGCAGCCCACGCGGCTGCAGCTGCGCCTTCTGCTTCTGCTGCTGATGCGGCGCCTGCCGCGGCCGCCGCGGGAGCCGCCCCGGCCGCTGGTTCTGCGGGACCGAGGCGTCTTGTGGCCGTGACCGCGTGCCCCACCGGCATCGCCCACACCTACATGGCCGCCGACTCGCTGGTCGCCGCCGCCGAGGAAATGGGCGTGGACCTGCAGGTTGAGACCCAGGGTTCCTCCGGCGCCAAGCCGCTGGACCCCGCAGTCATTGCAGCCGCCGAGGCCGTGATCTTCGCGGTGGACGTGGACGTCCGCGGCAAGGAGCGCTTTGCCGGCAAGCCCGTCATCAACGCTCCCGTCAAGCGCGGCATCGACGAGCCCGCCAAGATGGTCCAGGAAGCGCTCGCCGCAGCCAACGACCCGCACGCCCGCCGTGTGCCGCACTTCGGCGCCGAAGAGCAGGCAGATCGTGAAGCGTCTGAAAAGGGCGAGCACATCGGCCAGAAGCTGAAGCGTGCACTGCTCACCGGTGTCAGCTACATGATTCCGTTTGTGGCCGGTGGTGGCCTCCTAATGGCGTTTGGCTTCCTGCTGGGCGGCTACGACGTCACCGAGGTCGCCAATAAGGTGGTGCTGGAGAACAACTTCGGCAACCTTCCCGAAGGAGGGCTCGGCGTCTACCTCGGCGCAGTCCTGTTCAAAATCGGCAACCTGTCCATGAGCTTCCTGGTGCCGGCGCTGGCCGGCTACATCGCCTACGCCATCGCCGACCGGCCAGGTATTGCTCCGGGCTTCGTCGCAGGTGCCGTCGCAAGCTACATGAGTGCGGGCTTCCTCGGCGGCATTGTCGGAGGCCTGCTCGCCGGTTACATGGCACACCTCATCGGTACGTGGCAGGTACCGCGCTGGCTCCGAGGCCTGATGCCCGTGGTGATCATCCCGCTGCTCGCCTCCATCTTCGCCTCCGGCCTGATGTTCCTGGTCCTCGGCGGCCCGATCGCCGGCATCACCTCCGGCCTGAACAGCTGGCTGACTGGCATGAGCGGCGCCTCCGCGGTGGTCCTCGGCATCATCCTCGGCCTCATGATGTGCTTCGACCTTGGCGGTCCGGTCAACAAGGTTGCGTACGCCTTCGCAGTGGCCGGCCTGAGCGCCGGCAGCGCCACCAACCAGGCCCCGTGGCAGATCATGGCAACTGTCATGGCTGCCGGCATGGTGCCACCGCTGGCGATGGCCCTGGCCACGGTCCTGGACAAGAAGCTTTTCACCCTGAACGAGCGTGAAAACGGCAAGGCGGCCTGGCTGCTGGGTGCATCCTTCATCTCAGAAGGTGCCATCCCGTTCGCCGCGTCGGACCCGCTGCGCGTCATCCCCGCCAGCATGGTGGGCGGCGCCCTCACCGGCGCCCTCTGCATGGCCACCGGCGTCACCTCGCAGGCACCCCACGGCGGTATCTTCGTGTTCTTCGCCATCGGCAACCTGGTGATGTTCGTCGTCGCCATCCTGGCCGGCACCGTAATCAGCGCCCTGGCCGTCATCGCGCTCAAGCGCTGGGCTGCCGCCAAGCCCGCTGCTACCGTGGAGTCCGTTCCCGTAACGGTCTGACCCGGCTTCACCCACTACATATCAACGGCGCTGAACCCACAGGGCGCCGAAAGACAAAAGGAGCAAAAATGCCAGAACGCACCGCAACCGTCGCCAGCCGAGTAGGCCTGCACGCCCGTCCCGCCGCCATCTTCGCGGAAGCAGCCGGGGAGTACGACCTCGACATCACCATCGCCCGTGAAGGTGAGCCTGCCGACGAGGCCATGGACGCCGCCAGCATCCTGTCCCTGATGAGCCTGGGCGCCTCCCACGGCGACGTTGTGGTGCTTCGCGCCGAGGGCACCGGCGCGGACGACGCCCTGGAGAGCCTCGTCAAGATCCTGGAAACGGATCACGACGCGTAAGTAGCGGCACGCGCTAACAGCAGCGGCCGCCGTCGTACTTCTCCCGAGATGGGGAGGTACGACGGCGGCCGCTGCTTTTAGGTGCGCTCGGTGATCTTCTTGACGTCGGCCACGAGCATGTCCCACATACCCCTGGAATGCTCAGCCGCGTCCTCGCTGGCGTTGTTGTCCTGCGAGAGCGTCAGCTGCGTCTGACCGTCCCTGTCCTCCAGCGTCCACGTCAGCGTGTGGTAGTTCTCTGGCTTGTCCTCCTCGCCGCCGAGAGGGCTGAAATGGGTGTGGACGAGCTTGTGCCCGGGTTCAACTTCGAGGATCGTCCCCTTGTCCTCGTACGGCTTCCCTTCCCATTCCCCGCGCCAGGCGATGGGCCCGCCCACCGTCCAGTCAGTGACGAGGTCGGCCCCGAACATAAATTCCTTCACGGCAGCCGGATCCGTGATGACATCCCAGACCCGGTCCGGCGGGGCATCGATGGTGATGCTGGACGTTGCCACGTGGCCGCCTGCCATCACTTAGCCTTCCGCGCCGTGAGCAGCAGGTATTCCCATTCCATTTGCCACGCGGCGTCGCCATGGGCATCGCCAAAGGAGTCGGCAAGCTCCGTGAGGGCCTTGTCCAGGGCTTTGACCTTATCTTCGTCGTCGGCGAGGAATTTGTAGACCGAGATGGTGGGGCCGTAGTGGGACTTGAAGTACCGCAGGAAGTCCTCCGGCTGGTGGAAGCTGTGGATGGCAACCGTGCGCTTCTGCGCTTTGATGTCGGTGATCCTGTCGCCGAAGAGTTCACGTACGTGGTCCTCGCTGCCCCAGAGCGGCGGCGGCTGGGCCCCGGGCGGAGGGGGAGGCGAGAACGGCTTCATGGTGGCGAACATCTTTCCGATGAACCCTTCAGGCGTCCAGCTCAGCAGCCCGATGGTTCCGCCGGGTTTGGATACCCGTACGATTTCGTCCGCCCCCGCCTGGTGATGGGGCGCGAACATCACGCCCAGGCACGACAGGACCACATCGAATTCGTTGTCCCCGAACGGCAGGGACTCGGCATCGGCTTCCTTCCACTCCAGTGTTACGCCGCGGTCGGCTGCCTGGTGCCGGCCGGCGTCGAACAGTTCCGGAGTGAGGTCGCTGGCGATCACCTGGGCGCCCATCATGGCCGCCGGGATGGCAGCGTTGCCGGACCCGGCCGCCACATCCAGGACACGCTGTTTGGCCTTGATTCCGCACGCATCAACCAGGATGGCTCCGAGGTCCAGGATCAGTTCGCTGGCCAATGCGGGGTAGTCCCCCGACGCCCACATGGCCCGGTGCTTCTGCTTCAGTGCACGGTCGGCATCTTTGACGTCCGTTGTGTCATTCATGTCGGTGTCCCTCTCCTGTGGCAGGTTTTGAGTGACAGCACGCTGCGCTAACAGTGGAGGCTGCGATGCGACCCATTGTGGCCGCAGCGGGCCGGGGTGTAAAGGACTCGAAGCTGCTTGCCGGGCCAGAAGGCAAGCAGACTTAGCGTTTCCTTGTTTTTGCGCAGGCCCGGACATAGCGTGGAAGCCTGACCAGCAAAGACAGTGCTGCGGCGCACCGGCCAGCGGTTGAAGGAGGATGACATGCCAGGCAAGAAAAACCCCAGCCTGAAGGATCCCGAGCTGTACGAGGAATTGCGTGAGGACGGCGCGTCCAAACAGAAGGCCGCCCGCATCTCGAACGCGGCAGCGAAGAAGGGCCGCTCCGCCGTGGGCCGCAAGGGCGGAAAGGCCGGCGACTACGACGACTGGACAGTCCCGCAGCTGAAGGCCAGGGCCAAGGAAATAGGCCTCACCGGTTACTCCGCCAAGAAAAAGAGCGAGCTCATCTCCGCGCTCCGGAACTCCTAGGCGGCCGCCATCACCGCACCAGCGGCCCTGAGGTCGGCAGCATCAGGCACGTGTGCAGGATCACGCGCCCTTGCGCGCCCGGGTGGTGGTGGCTTTCGCCGCGGGCTTGGCAGCAGGCGAGTCCGCCTTCGCGGCGGGCTTGCGGGTGGTGGACTTGGTGGTGGTGGATTTAGTGCTGGTGGACTTGGTTGTGCCGGACTTGGCTGCAGCAGCCTTGGTTCCACTGGCGCTCTTTGTTCCGGACCTACTCCCGGCAGCGGATTTCGCCGGAGCTTCGTCTGCTTCGTCCTCGTCGGTGTCGGTGTCCCTGGCGGCCGCCGTGGATCCACCGCCGCGCTTCCGGTCCAGGCTGCGCTTGAGGGCTTCCATCAGGTCAATGACTTCACCCTTGCCGCCTTCGCCGGCTTCCACACCGAATGTCTCGTCGGTGTCCAGGGAGTCGCCCTTTTCCAGCTTGGCGTCGATGAGCGTGCGGAGCTGGATCTGGTAGTCATCGGTGAAGTGGTCAGGATCGAAGTCGGCGGCCATGGACTCCACGAGTGCCGCGGACATTTCGCGTTCCTGGGCGGAGATGCGGACGGACTCATCCAGTGCCGGGAAGCTGGCTTCCCGGACCTCGTCGGGCCACAGCAGGGACTGCAGCACCAGCACATCGTCCTTGATGCGCAGCGCCCCCAGCCTCGTCTTCTCACGCAGGGCGAACTGGACGATGGCCACCCGGTCCGTGTCCTCAAGCGCCCGGCGCAGCAGGACATAGGCCTTGGGCGATTTGGAGTCCGGCTCCAGGTAATAGCTTTTTTCGAACATCATGGGTTCCAGCTGCTCCGAGGGGACAAACTGGACCACCTCGATCTCGTGGCTGTTCTCCGCCGGAATGGACTTGAGTTCCTCCTTGGACAGCACCACAGTCCGGCCGCCGTCCTCAAAAGCCTTGTCAATGTCCGAATAGTCGATGACCTGGCTGCACACCTCGCAGCGCCGCTGGTACCGGATCCGGCCGCCGTCGGCGTTGTGGACCTGGTGGAGGCTGATGTCGTGGTCCTCGGTGGCGCTGTAGACCTTCACGGGCACGTTGACCAGGCCAAACGCGATGGCACCTTTCCAGATGGCTCTCATCCCTCAAGTGAACCGCACGCAGCGCCGGAGGTGAAGACCTTTGGCCGGCGCTAAGGAGCGTGTCCGGGTGGCGGGGCGGGAGCTCACCCTGACCAACCTGGACAAAATCATCTATCCGGAGACCGGCACCACCAAGGCCGATGTCCTGGCTTACTACGCCGCCGTCGCCCACGTGCTGATCCCGGCCGCCGCCAAACGTCCCGCCACCCGCAAGCGGTGGGTCAACGGCGTGGGCACGGCGGAGAATCCCGGCGAGGTGTTTTTCCAGAAGAACCTGGAGGATTCCGCCCCGGGCTGGCTCCCCCGCGCGGCCATCACCCACAAGGACCGCACCATCTACTACCCGATGGTCAACGATCCCGCCACGCTCACCTGGTTCGGCCAGATCAACTCGCTGGAAATCCACGTGCCCCAGTGGCAGGTGGACTCCCACGGCAAGCAGCTGAATCCGGACCGGCTGGTCCTGGACCTGGATCCCGGCGATGGCGCCGGGCTCGAAGAATGCGTGGAGGTGGCTTTCCTGGCGCGCGCCATCCTGCAGGACGTGGGCCTGGACCCCGTGCCGGTGACCAGCGGCAGCAAGGGGATCCACCTCTACGCCGGCCTGGACGGAACCCAGACTTCCGACCAGATCTCGGACTTTGCCCACGAACTCGCCCGTGCCCTGGAGGCAGACCACCCGGCCCTCGCCGTCAGCGACATGAAGAAAACCCTGCGCAAAGGCAAGGTCCTGGTGGACTGGAGCCAGAACAGTGCAGCTAAGACCACCATCGTTCCCTACTCCCTCCGGGGCAGGCACACCCCCACGGTTGCCGCCCCCCGGACCTGGCGGGAGCTCGGAACCGCCAACCTCCAGCACCTCGACTACAACGCTGTGATGCGCCGGGTGAAGGCAGGCAAGGACCCGTTCGCCGCCGTCGCCAGCGGTTCCGGGAACCCGGGAGGGAACCAGCACGACGGCGGCACTCACCCTCGCCTCGAAAAGTACCGGTCGATGCGGGATCCGGACGCCACGCCGGAGCCGTTCAGCGGCACCGGGGGCGCCGGCGACGCCTTTGTGATCCAGGAACACCATGCCAGCCGGCTGCACTTCGATCTCAGGTTGGAGCATGACGGTGTGCTGGTGTCCTGGGCCCTGCCCAAAGGTATTCCGGAGTCCGGCGGCAAAAACCACCTGGCGGTCCAGACCGAGGACCATCCGCTGGACTACCTCACATTCGAGGGCACCATTCCCACGGGCCAGTACGGCGCCGGCGAAATGACAATCTGGGATCACGGCACCTACGAGCTCGAGAAGTGGATCAACGGCCGCGAGGTCATCGCAACGCTCACCGGCGCCGAGGGCGGAGGCCTGGGCGGCACCAGGAAGTTCGCCCTGATCAACACCGGCCGGGGGCAGGGCAAGGATTCAGACGGGCAGTGGCTCATCCACCTGATGGACAAGGAGTACCACACGTTCCATCCGCGAAAGTCTCCTGCGGATGATGACGGGCCCAACGACGGGCCTGACAACGGACCAGTCGAGAAGAAGGAACTGGACGAACAGAAGCCCGGGCCGGCGCCCGAGGCTGCCACCGAAGACCTCAGGCCGATGATGGCCACAGCCGGCACCGCCGCGGACCTCCATGGCAGCGACTGGCAGTATGAACTCAAGTGGGACGGCGTCCGGGCGGTGATCGTCGCCGACGAAGAGAAGGTCCGGATCTTCAGCCGCAACGGCAACGACGTCACCGCAAGCTACCCCGAGCTGACCGACCGGACCTGCTGGCCGGACCGGCCGTTCGTCGCCGACGGGGAGATCTTCGCCGTCGGGCCTTCCGGCAAACCCGACTTCGGCGTACTGCAGGGCCGCATGAAGCTGACCCGGCCCGCCGACGTCGCCCGCGCCCGGGCCGCCATACCGGTGCGGCTGATGCTTTTTGACCTGCTGTCCGACGGCGGCAAGGACCTCCGGCGCCTTCCGTATGGCAAGCGGCGGCAACGGCTTGAGGAGTTCCACCAGCCGTCGGCATGCCCCGTGGAGCTGTCTCCGGTCCTGGATGACCGGATCGAGCACATCCTGGAGAGCGCGCGTGAGCTGGGGCTCGAGGGCGTGATGGCCAAGCGGACGGACAGCCGGTATGTCAGCGGGCAACGGACCCGGACCTGGATCAAGATCAAGCTGGAGCAGACCCAGGAAGTGGTGGTGGGCGGCTGGCGGCCGGGCAAAGGCGGGCGGCAGAGTTCGGTGGGTTCGCTCCTGGTGGGCATCCCCGACGGCAACAAGCTGCGGTACGTGGGCCGGGTGGGCAGCGGCTTCAGCCTGCGCGAACTGGAGGAACTCCGGCAGACAGTGGACGGACTCGCCCGGAAAACCTCCCCGTTCGACGACGTCCCCCGCGAGGATGCCTCTGACGCCCACTGGGTGACGCCGCGGTTGGTGGGCGAGGTGACCTTCGGCCAATGGACCGGCAGCGGGAAGCTCCGGCATCCGGTGTGGCGGGGGTGGCGGCTGGACAAGGACGCCGACGAGGTGGTGGACGAGTCCTAGCGCCGCTGCGCTGGCGACACGCAAAGTCACCGGGGACACGGAAAAGACCTGGGCGACACCCGTATTCGGGTGTCGCCAGGTCTTTTGCGTGTCGTCAGGTCAGGTGCGCGTCATTCAGCCCAGGATTCCTAGGATGAGTGCGGCATCTGCGGGCGGCCGGTCCTGTGCACGGCCGTCACTGCTGCTTCCTGGCCGGCCCGTCCGTGGGAAGAACCCCGTTCCTTGGGGTGCCGGCGCTTGCCGTTGCCGTCGGGCCAGCGTTGCATCCCCGCCATGGCGGTGCTCACGGCAATGGTGGCCGGGCCTGGCATGGACGGTTTGTCCATGGCTGCCGCGAGATGTTCCGCGACCTCCGGTGCGACCTTGGACCCAGTATGTTTTTCAGCCATTTTTTCTTCCTTTCCGCAATGAAATGAAGTGTTTACCAGCAGTAAGACTGGAGTGCCTTTCCGGGGCTGGAATTACCAGCGGACTTTCTTCTCGACCGGCCCCTGTTTGCCGCTTGCATGCGTGGGCTTGTGGTTCTTGCCAACGCTTTGCAGCCCGGAGTCGCCACCCCGGGACTTGCTGGCGAGCATGGCCCGCTGCGCTTCGGTGAGCCCGGCCCTGATGCCCTTGGCTTCTGGTTTTTCGGCAGGGGTGTCGGGCTCATTGGGAGTGTTTTGTTCAGTCATTGGGTGGAACCTTTCTGAGGAGGATCAGCGTGTCTGACGAGCTCAGCGTGGACGCGGGCACGATGGTCGGGGCCGCAGGCGTCCGCCTACTCAAAAATCAGTGTTCCCATGGCTCAACAATAGGCAGCTTGCGCCCGGCTTGTGAACCCCCGATTTGGGTCGGCGAAGGGTGTCCCCGAGTGCTCCAAAGTTCCGTGGCGGGCGTCACCATTAGGCCTGAACAGGTTGCCGAAAGCCGTCCCAAAGCGGCCTGGCGGAAAAAGATTACGTAACGATGGCCCCGCCGGGCGTCATTCCCAATGATGGCGCGGCCAAACCGGCGAAAAGAAATCAGACGACAATGGCCGAAAACGCCCTGAAACGGGTGATCCTACGGCATCGAACTCTCAATTGCCACGGAATTCGCGTAAAATTGAAGGCCTGCCCGGAGCGGGGCAGCTACAAGTCGCAAGCAAATGACCTCCATAGGAGTTGCCCAAATGCCCACAGACCGAAGCATGACCGACTCTTCAGCAGGCGTTAACAACGCCAGCGGAACCAACAATGTAATGCCACCAACCGCACCACCCAGTGTGCGGAAACCTAAAATTCTTGCACGTCGCCGGCTCAAGGAGTCCGACGTGAATGTAGTCAACCAGCCCATGCTGAAAAAGGCACTCGGCGGAACCATCGTGGGTAACACCATGGAATGGTACGACGTCGGTGTGTTCGGCTACCTGATCACCACCATGGGACCCGTCTTCCTGCCCGAGGCAGACAAGTCGGTCCAGACGCTGTTCCTGCTGGGAACCTTCGCGGCCACCTTCATCGCCCGCCCCCTCGGCGGTGTCGTCTTCGGCTGGCTCGGCGATAAGATCGGCCGCCAGAAGGTACTGGCCGCAACACTGATGATCATGGCGGCCAGCACGTTCGCCGTCGGACTGCTTCCCGGCTACGCGCAGATCGGCATCTGGGCCGCGGCCCTCCTGGTGCTGCTGAAGCTTGTGCAGGGTTTCTCCACCGGCGGTGAATACGCCGGTGCCACAACGTTCGTCAGCGAATACGCGCCGGACAAGCGCCGTGGTTTCTTTGCCAGCTTCCTGGACATGGGCAGCTACATCGGCTTCGCCATGGGTGCCGCACTGGTATCCGTACTGCAGCTGACGCTTGGCCAGTCCGCCATGGAGGAATGGGGCTGGAGGCTGCCGTTCCTCATCGCCGGACCGCTGGGCCTCATCGCCGTGTACTTCCGGAACAAGATCGAGGAATCCCCCCAGTTCCAGGCAACCCTGGACGCCCAGGAAGCCCTGGGCAAGGATGCTGCCGCAGCCGATGCGGACGCCTCCAAGGGCCCGCTGGGCATCGTGAAGGCTTACTGGCGCCAGATTGTGCTCGCCATGATCCTCGCTGCCGCGGCCAACACCGTGGGTTACGCGCTGACGTCCTACATGCCGACGTACCTCACCGAGTCCAAGGGCTACGACCCTGTCCATGGCACGCTGCTGACCATCCCTGTCCTCGTGATCATGGCCGTCTGCATTCCGCTGACCGGCAAGCTCTCCGACAGGATCGGCCGCCGCCCCGTGCTGTGGATCGGCGCCGTGAGCACCATAGTGTTCTCGATCCCGGCCTTCCTGCTGATCGGTATCGGTGAGGTCTGGTCCACGCTGGCAGGCCTGGCAATGATTGCGTTCCCGGTGACTTTCTACATAGCGAACCTCGCCTCCGCCCTCCCGGCACAGTTCCCTACTGCGAGCCGTTACGGAGCGATGGGCATCGCCTACAACTTCTCGGTGGCCATCTTCGGCGGCACCACGCCGTTCATCGTCGCGGCCCTCATCGGCGCAACCGGCGACGACATGATGCCTGCCTATTACCTGATGGGCACCTCGGTGATCGGGGCAGTGGCGATCTACTTCCTCAAGGAATCAGCCCAGCGCCCGCTGCCCGGCTCCATGCCCAGCGTGGACACCCAGGCGGAGGCCAGGGAACTGGTAGCCACCCAGGACGAGAACCCGCTGATCGACCTGGACGACATGCCGTTCGAGACCCAGGACATCACCGACGCCTCGGCCACTAAGGTTCCGGCCAGCGTCTAAGCACCGCAGTCCAAGCACCGCAACCAACAAACCGGCCTGTCAGGGCCGCCTTGTAGCCGCTGTTTTGTCTGGCCCGCTCAAAGGCCCGTCCCGCGTTCTTCCTTGGGGGAAGCACGCAGGGCGGGCCTTAGCCGTGCGCCGGGAGATAATTTTGAAAGGCCCCGCCCGGGGCAGCCAACCACATGAGGGGTGTCAACGCGTGAAGCCAGTGCTGCGGCAAGTCCGTGCCCTCCACCGGCTGGAACCCGCGAACAACGACCACCTGGCGGCGCTCCGCGTCGCACTCAGTGTCGCTGTCCCCTCACTCATCCTGCTGCTTCTGGGGCACGCGGACCTGATCATCTACGCGGTGTTCGGCGCCCTGACGGGGATGTACGGACGGTCAGAACCGCACCAGCTGCGTCTCCGGCACCAGTCCCAGGCCGCGCTCGTCCTCCTCAGCGGGGTCGCCGTGGGCGTCTTCCTGTCCGTCAACCACCTCCAGTCGTGGTGGCTGGTGGCCGTGGAAGCGGTGCTGGCCGGCGTCGGTTCGGTGTATTCGGACCGTGTGAAGCTCAAGCCCAACGGCCCGTTCTTCGGCATCCTGGCCCTGGGCGCCTGCGCCTCGGTACCCATGTCCGTCCCCTGGTATGCCGCCCTGCTGATCGCCGCAGGAGCGGCGGCCTTCTCCATGGTGGTGGGCTTCGGCGGCTGGGTCCGCGGCCGGGCCTGGCAGCCGGGAGCCGCGCGCGACGTCGTATCCCTCCGCGGTGCGGCAGGGCGGGCGGCCGCCGTGCACGCGGCCAGGTACACGCTGGCTGTCGGCCTGGCCGGAGCCATCGGGGTCATCAGCGGCAGCGGACATCCGCACTGGGCCATGGCGGCCGCCGCTGTCCCGCTGGCCGGGGCCGACCTCCCCAGCCGGGTCCGGCGGGGGATCCACCGCATTGTAGGGACATTCCTCGGACTGGCCGTCACCGCCGTCGTCCTTGTCCAGGCGCCGTGGTCGCTGGCGCCGCTGTTCGCAGCCCAGCAGGTGGCGGTCCTGGCCATCCTGGTCATCGTTTTCCAGTTCACCACCGAACTCTTTATGGCCCGGCACTACGGCCTGGCCATGGTCTCGTTCACGCCCGTGATCCTGCTGATGACGCAGCTGGCGGCACCGATCGACCCCTCCGTACTCATCCTGGAACGCGGAGTGGAAACGTTCGTGGGCGCGCTCGTGGGAATCCTCGTCGTCGTGACGGTACGGACCCGGCCGGGATCGAGCCCGCTACTTCGCTTTGCGCGCGGGCCCGGTGACTAGCCGGTCCGGCAGCACGCGGACCGCAACAGCCAGGGCCTTGTAGCGCTTCGAGGGGATGGACACGGCCTTGCCGCGGAGGTTGTCGGCCAGGCCTTCACGCACCACCCGCTCGGCAGTCAGCCAGGTCCAGGCAGGCGCAACCGACTTGTCCATTCCCATCCGGTCGTGGAACTCGGTGTGCGTGAAACCGGGGCACACCGCCGTGACCTTCACGCCCCGCGCCGCGTAGGCCAGGCTGGCCCAGCGGCTGAAGCTGAGCAGCCACGCCTTCGCGGCCGAGTACGTGCCGCGCGGCAGGAACGCTGCCACGCTGGCCACGTTGATGATCCGGCCCGATCCGCGTTCCAGCATGCCCTGCAGCGCGGCGTGGCTCAGTTCCATGGCGGTCTCACCGTGCAGCTTCAGGTGCCGTTTCTCCTCGTCGATGTGGTTCTGCTCGAAGTTATGGAGCAGTCCGATGCCCGCGTTGTTGACCAGGATGCCCACCGGGTTTTCCGCGGCCGTGAGGCGTCCGACGACGGCGGCCACCCCGCCGTCGTCCGTCAGGTCCGCGGGCAGCACCTCAGCCGTGATCCCGAACCGCCGTTCCAGGTCCGCCGCCGTCTTTTCGAGCCGGGCCCGGTCCCGGGCCACCAGCACCAGGTTGTGTCCCTGGGCCGCCAGCTGCCGCGCGAACTCGGCGCCCAGCCCGGCGCTGGCTCCGGTGATGAGGGCTGTGGTCTTAGCGTCCCGAGGCGTCATGCCCCCAGCCTATTGCGCGAACGTACACTTGAGGCCCTCCCACAGCGCGAACGTACACTTGAGGCCCTCTCCGCGGGGCGCCAAGTGTACGTTCGCGCCTCATCAACGGCGGGTCAGCGGGCGGTGGCGAACCTTGCGAGCGGGTTCTTCAGCCGGCCTGCCATCTGGAGCCCCCCGGACGGGTCGGTCAGGTCGAGCATCTGCTGGTTGTTCCGCAGCTGCAGCCGGTTCAGGCACGACAGTTCAAAATCGGCGGCGAACAGGTCGTGGCGGGCGAACTGATCGGCCAGCTCCGGGTTTTCGGCCTGGTAATCCCGGATGACCCGGGCGGCGGTACCCCAGAACTGATCCTCGCTGAGCTTCCCGTCCTCCACCAGCAGCGCGCCGAGGAACCGGAAGATGCAGTCGAAGACGTCGGTAAAGATAGCCAGGACCTTTTCGCCGTCGGGAATGTCCGCGCGGATGCGTGAAACTTCCTCGGGGAGGTCCAGCCGGTCCCCCATCACCACGATTTCCTCGGCGATGTCCTTCATGACTGCCCGGACGGGTACGCCGTCCTCCAGCACCAGGATGACGTTCTCGCCGTGCGGCATAAACGCGAGCTCGTACCGGTAGAGGCAGTGGACCAGCGGAACGAGGTAGGCCTCGAAGTAGCGGCGCAGCCATTCGGCCGGTTCCAGTCCGGAGCGCTCGATGAAGGCAGACGCCATGGGCCGGCCAGCCGAATCGACGTGCAGCAGCGATGCCATCGTGGCCAGCTGCTGGCCGTCCTCCAGCAGCGGAAGCGGACTCTCCCGCCACAGCGCTGACAGCATCTTCCGGTACGGCGAGCCCTTGGCGGACGCGGCCTCGTAGTAGCTGTTGTGGTAGCCGATGGCCGCGATCTCGCTGATCATGGCCAGGCCGCTCTTCTGCAGGGCGCCGTCCGAACGGATCAGGTCCTGCAGCCAGTCGTTGATGGCCGGGGTGGCTTTCATGTACTGCGGCGAGAGGCCCCGCATGAAGCCCATGTTCAGGACCGACATCGCCGTCTTGACGTAACTCTTTTCCGGGGCGCTCGTGTTGAAGAACGTGCGGATGGACTGCTGGGCCTGGTAGCTGTCCGGGCCTGTCCCGAGGTGGATGATGTGCTGCTGCGCGATTTCGGCCGCGAACGTGACGGTGAGCTTGTTTTCCCACTGCCAGGGGTGCACGGGCATCAGGAAGTACCCGGCAGGGTCAACGCCCTGCGCGGTGAATTCGGCGTCAAAGGACTGCAGGACCCCGGCACCCAGTTCGGCTTCCAGGTGGGCACGGTAGTCCAGTCCGGCGCTGGACGTGAAGACAGCCTTGCTGCGGTGCACCCCGATCCATTCGATCCGGACAGGAGCCCCGGTTTCCGGGGCGAACGCCCGATAGTCGCTGATGCCGAAGCCCAGCCGGCCGTTGTTGGCCACGAAGCAGGGATGGCCTTCGGTCATGCTGCGCTCGATGGCCTGGAAATCCGCCGCCGGGTCGGTTCCGCCGGTCACGCCGCCAACAAGCTCCTGGGCCGAGGGCTGCCCCAGCCACTGCTTGTAGGAGTGGCCGGCCAGGGTGCTGCTGATCTCCTCGAGGTAGACCGGGAGCATCTCCTCGCGGATCCCCAGGGTGTCCTTGAACTCGGTAATGAAGTGCAGCGCGTCGGGGCCGGTATCCACGCCGTTCCGGGTGCAGCGGATGGACGCTGCGTCCACCGACCAGTGCTCCAGCTCCAGGACGCGGGCGGTGAACGAGTACGCCGTGGAGCCGTCGTCGCTGCGGACCACATACACCGCGGGCTCAGCCGGGTCCGCGGCGCCTGCACCGGAGCCTGAGCCTGGGCCTGGGCCTGAGACCGCGCCAGTACCCAGTCGCTGCGGCGCCAGGATGCGTTCGTGCAGGAATTCGGCAAGTGCCTTGCGGACCAGGTGGCGGTTGGCCGTGGCCCAGCGCTCCGGCCCGAGGTGCGGGACGGTGTCGGCGGTGGTTCCCGCCATGGCGGCGGCGGTTGGGTCCAGCTCGATGGTGGTCACAGTGTGGCTCCCTGGTGGATCGGGGCGGAAAGGTCTTGGGGGTTGCGGAGCGCCGCACGGGCGGCAAGGTAGTCCTGGCGGGTGCAGAAGCTGAGCAGTGCTTCCTTGTCCGGCAGCCTCACGACTCCGGCCGGCTGGAAGCCCAGCCGCTCGTTGAGCACATGGATTTTGGTGTTCCGGGCGTCAGGTTCCACCACAACGCGTTCCACGCCCGGCTTCGCAAACAGCCGGTCCAGCACGGCGTCCATCACCGAGGCGGTGTAACCCGGTTTGGGACCTCCCGACGGCGGCGCCACCAGCAGGTGCATGCCGATGTCGCCGTCCTGCACGGCATAGGCTGCGGCCAGCGGTGAGGCGGACGGACGGTACTCCTCCATCAGGAAGGCGGGGACGCCGCCGTCGAGCCCCAGCAGGGCGTGGTGGTGCCCGCTGGACTGGATCGTTGTGTACTCCTCCACAACCCCGTCAACTGTGGCGGACAGCATCCCCCAGAACGATGCGTAGGGCTGGGTGACCCAGCTGTGGAGGAGGGGTGCATCAGCGACGGCGTCAACACAGCGGAACGTGTAGCTCATGCCGTCACCTCCGCTTTATCTGTCTGCTCCTCCCGGGCCGGGCCTGCTGCTGGAACAGATCCCGGCGCACCGAACTGCTGGAACGCGATGCTGCGCTCCACCGGATAGATCTCGCGGCCGGTGATCTCGCGCAGGATGCACGAGTTGCGGTAGGCGGCCATGCCCAGGTCCGGGGTGACAAAGCCGTGCGTGTGCAGCTCGGCGTTCTGGACGAAGATTTCGCCGGGTTCGACGCCGGTGCTGTAGTTGCGTGCCACGGCGAACCGGCCGGCGGAGTCCCGGGCAATCCGGTCCTGGATGCCGGCCAGGAAGCCCGGTTCCCGGTAGGTGTAGCCGGTGGCCAGGACCACGGCCTCGCTGTCCAGCGCGAAGTCGGCGCCCTGTTCCTCGTGCCTGAGCTGCAGGGTGTGGGAACCGGCGGCCGGATCCCAGGCGGCCTCCGTCAGCGATGAGTGCGTGAGGAGCTGAGTGTCCACCATGCCGGAGAGGCTCTTGGTGTACAGGAGATCGTAGATGGCGTCGATCAGCTCGGAGTTGATGCCCTTGTACAGGTTTTTCTGGCTCTTGATCAGGCCGTCGCGCTGGTCCTGCGGCAGCCCGTGGAAGTAGTCAACGTATTCCGGCGAGGTCATCTCCAACGTGAGCTTGGTGTACTCCAGCGGGAAGAAACGCCCGGACCGGGTGACCCAGTTCAGCTGGTAGCCGTAGGTGTCGATCTCCTGCAGCAGCTCATAGTAGATTTCCGCGGCACTCTGGCCGCTGCCCACGATGGTGATGCTGCGCTTGGCCTGCAGCTCACTCTTCCTCGACAGGTAGTCGGCGTTGTGGAGGACAAGTCCCCCGCCTTCGTTGGCCGCCGCGTCGACTATTCCGTCACAGGAAGCCGGCACGTACGGCGAGGTGCCGGTGCCCAGCACCAGCCGCCGCGCCAGCAGCACCTCGGGCCCGTCCGGACCTTCCACCGAAAGGCGGTACACGCCGGCGTCGTACGTTATATCCAGCACAGCCGTGCTAAAACGGACGGACCGCAGCTGGCCGGCCACCCACTGGCAGTACTGGTTGTACTCCGCGCGCAGCGGATAGAAGTTTTCCCGGATGTAGAACCGGTAGAGCCGCCCGGTCTGCTTGAGGAAATTCAGGAACGAATACGGCGAGGTGGGGTCGGCCAGCGTCACCAGGTCCGCCATAAACGGCACCTGGAGGTGGGCCGGCTCCAGCATCATGCCCGGGTGCCAGTCGAAGGATTCCCGTTGTTCCAGGAAGACGCCGTCCAGCCCGTCCACCGGCTCACTGAGGGCGGCGAGGCCCAGGTTGAAGGGCCCGACGCCGATGCCGGCGAAGTCGAAAACGCGCGGTTCTGCAGAAGTGCCAAAGTCCGTGGCGCTCATGCGGAGGCTCCCGTCGTGGCGGTGTTGGCGAGCAGCTGCGCGCCGGTGCGGCGGAGCAGTCCGATGATCTCGCTGATGTCCTCCAGTGTTGCTTCGGCGTTGAGGAGGGTGAACTTCAGGTAGTGCCGGCCGGCCACCTTGGTGCCGGCCACCACGGCCTGGCCGGAGGCGAAGACCGCCGCACGGATGGCCGGGTTGAGGGCGTCGGCCGCATCCTCGGACAGCCGGGCGCCGCCGTCGGCAAGCGCATCTGCACCAGCACCAGGACCAGACACAGAGCCGGGCACTCGCGGCCGGTACCGGAAGACCAGCGTGCTGAGCTGCGGGTCGGCGGCGAGCTCGAAGTCGTCGTCGGCCGCCAGTACGCAGCCCACCCGGGTGGCAAGGTCGATAGCCTCATCAAACAGGGCGCCGATCGCGTCCGCGCCCATGATGCGCAGGGTCAGCCACAGCTTGAGCGCGTCAAAGCGCCGGGTGGTCTGGATGCTCTTGTCCACCTGGTTGGGGATCTCGGCCAGGGCGGCGCTTTCCGGGTTCAGGTAGTCCGCGTAGTAGGTGACGTGCTGCAGCATGGCGCGGTCCCGGACCAGCAGGGCGCTGGAACTGACGGGCTGGAAGAACGTTTTGTGGAAGTCCACGGTGACGGAATCGGCCAGCCGTGTGCCGTCCAGCAGGTGGCGGTAGCGGTTCGAAATTATCAGCCCGCCGCCGTAGGCCGCGTCAATGTGGAACCAGGCGCCGTACGCGCGGGCCAGGGCGGCGAGCTCGGCGAGCGGGTCCACGGCACCGAAGTCGGTGGTCCCGGCGGTGGCCACAACAGCCATCGGCACCAGCCCGGCGTCGTATGCTTCCGCCATGGCCTCGGCGAGGGCGGCGGGGTCCATCCTGTGGTCCGGGGCGCACGGGACGGAGATGACGGCGTCGAAGCCCAGACCGAGCATCGACGCGGACTTCTGGATGCTGAAATGGCTGTCCGCGGACGTGAAAATGCGCAGCTTTTCCAGCAGTGAGGGCAGCCGGAGTCCGGTGTTGGCCGGTTCCTGACGCAGGCCCGCCACGGCGTGGTTGCGGGCGATCAGCAGGGCCTGCAGGTTGGACTGGCTGCCGCCGGAGGTGAACACGCCGTCGGCAGCAGCCCCCAGCTGCAGCCGCTCGGCGGTCCAGTCGATGAGCCGGCGCTCGATCATGGTGGCGCCGGCGCTCTGGTCCCAGGTGTCCATCGAGGAGTTCACGGCGGAGAGGATGGCCTCCCCCACCAGCGCCGGGATCACCACCGGGCAGTTCAGGTGGGCGGCGTACTTGGCATCGTGGAAGTAGATGGCATCCCGGAGGTAGACGGACTCAAGCTCCTCAAGGGCTGCGGCGGTGTCCGGGAGCGGCCGGTCCAGGTCCACGGCACCGATGCGCGCCTTCATTTCGGCAGGTCCGACGCCGGTGAACGGCCGGGCCGTGCGGTCCAGTTTGGTGGCAACGGCATTCACACCCTGCAGCACCTGCGCCACGTAACGGTTGGAGTTCCGGGTGTTGAGCAGATGGTTGGTGGCAGCGAGGGCAAGCTCCACGCGGGAGCCGAAATCCTGTCCGGGCAGGGCGTGGCCCACCCGGTTCTCATCCACGTACATCTCATCAACACGGGGCAGCAGCGGCACGGTGGTCATCCTTAGTTTTGACGTTGGGGGTCTTTAGCAAGGTAAGCCTTACTTAGGCATGCCTTTTCGTCAAACTTTTGTGACCTATTTATCGAAACCGCGGGAATACGGGCGCTTTGGGGGTCCTGAACGCGTCATTGACTGGCGCATGTCGCCAATCGGGGGCAAAATACCCGCGCGAACGTGCAGATGATGACCTCAATGGTGCACGCGGAGGGCCTTAGCTGCACGTTCGTGGGTGGAGCGCTTGACTGACGCGGCGCGGGACGGGCGCACCGGATGGACGGGGTCGGTGGGCTGGTTGGGGTGGCCAACCACCGCGGCGTCGACAGCGTCCCGCCGCGCCGCTTCGAAGTCGGCGGCCGAATGAATGGGGCACACCGGCAGGTAGACCGGCTCAAGCAGCGACAGGCGGAAGTCTTCGGCCTCCTCCAGCGCCGCCGCCGCAGCAAGCCCCATCGCGTGATGGATGGCTGCATGCTGCCCGGACCGGTGCGAGCCAGGACTGGCGATGTGGCGAAGATGTGCCAGGACGCCGGCGTCGAGGTGGATGGCGTGCCGCAGGTCCAGGGCTATCTGAGGGGCGGAGGCCAGGCGCTGCGCCCGGAGGAGCAGGTGCAGCAGTGCCGGAAAATTGTTCTGCGTCAGGCAGCCGCCAACATCAACGCTGATGTTTCCGCGGTCCACATCAACGTGGACAACAATCCGAAGCTTGTGATGGGAAAGTTTGTGGCTCATGGCGATCTCCGCATAGGTGCCCTCGGGCACACTGCATGGCCCACCATCGACTTTATAAAAATGTCGCTCAGCTCACAATACCGCGCAGTTGCAGACCTAACTGAGGCTATGGACAAGTCCGCGTTTAAGGCCCTCGGCCGCGCCGACGACGCCGTGGCTGAGCAGCTGCAGAACTTGTGGTCGGCAGCAGGGATGTCACTGAATTCCTGCACGAATTCTGCGACTACTCAGCCCGTGCCATCGCCGAAGCAATGGAGCTCCCCGTGGTGGCACGACACGCGCTGGCCCGAATACGTGCAGGCCATCGCCGACATGGGCCAGCTCAGTGTGCTGGCCGTTCCCCTGACCCTGGACGATGACTCCCGGGCGGCGCTTAACATTTTCGCCCCGGACGTGAACGCCTTTGGCTCAGAGTCCATCAGCAACGCGGAACTGTTCGCCGCCCATGCCCAGAGTTCGCTTCGGCTGGCAATGCGTGTTGCTGCCGGCCAGCAACTGGCCGCGGACCTCAAGGCGGCCATGGAATCCCGGACGGCAATCGACCTCGCCGCCGGCATCATCGTGGGCCAGAACCGCTGCTCGCAGGAGAAGGCCATGGCCATCCTGGTCAAGGCCTCCAGCGGCAGGAACCAGAAGCTCCGGACCCTGGCAGAGAACCTGGTCGCCTCAATCTCCAGCCAGGAGCCGTTCACCCACTTCGATTAAGAGCGGCGTCCTCGCTAAACGTCGTCGGGCCAGTCGATGTACTGCTCGTACCCCTCGTGCTGGCGGAGGTAGCCGGAAATGAAGGGGCAATGCGGGATGATCCGCTTCCCCGAGGCAACCACGTCATCCAGCGCGAAATGCGCCAGCACCTTTCCCAGGCCCTGGCCCTTGAACTCCTCGGCCGTCTCCGTGTGGGTGAAATCAATGTGCCCCGGCCGGTCCCGGAAAAAGGACTGCACCGCGACCTTTCCGCCGACCCGCAGCTCGTAGCAGTGGTGGGCGTCGTTCCGTGCCAATGAAACGTCGGGGCTGAATTCGTCCTCGGTGGAAATCATGTTCTCGGTCATGGTTCGACACTGGCACTACTTGGCCCTGCTGGCAATGGCCCGCCCTCCTGCCCGCCGGACAGTCCGCCGCGGGCCGCGCTGGGCCGCTCCGGCACCTGCTCCACCACCCGCTCCGGCATCCTGCCCAGCAGCAGCACGGCCAACGCGAAGCACGCCGCTCCCCCGCCCAGGAGCCCCAGCGTGAGGCCGTTGAAGGCGGCGTCGGCCACCGGGATGAAGACCACGACGGCGGCAGTCACCACCGCGCCGGCGGGCCGGCCGCGGGTGTGGACTGACGCCGTCGGACGTTCCTCCAGCCTCCCGAAGGCGGCCAGGACGGGAAGCAGCAGGGCAACGACGCCGAGGAGCACCAGCGGCCGCGCCCACCACCACGAGGCAGTTCCGGCGGCCGGTTTGGGGAAGTCGGTGAGCAGCAGGAGCCCGGACATCCCCACGAGCAGGGGAAGGTGCCAGAGATAGACCGTCATGGACCGGCGTCCGGCGACAGCCACCAGCGCCCTGACCCATCGCACCCCGGCAACCCAGCCGAGCATGGGGCGGACCAGTTGAAGGAAGGCCGCCTGCGACACACCCAGCAGGAGCAGGCAGAAGTTGGGCGGGTTCAGGTTCACCAGCATGTCCCCGGAATACAGGCCCAGCCCCGTCACCACGCCCAGCAACAGGTTGGCCGCGACGACCAGACCCACCAGGGCGGACCGGGACAGCCTGGCAAAGTGGCCGTCCGCCATCAGGAAACCCAGCTGCTGCACTGCGCACCACAGGAACACCAGGTTGGCGTACGCCAGCAGGGGCAGGACGCCGCGGAAGCAGTCCACGGCCACCACCAGCCCGGCCAGCGCACCCACCGTCAGCCAGGGTGCACGGTCATGGAAGCGGGCCAGCAGGGGAATGTTCAGCTGTGCGGCAAGGTACGCGGCCAGGAACCACAGCGGCATTCCCGCGCCGGCGGTCATCAGCTGGATCACTTGGGGGTCAACGCCCAGCAGCAGGGCCGCCCACAGCCCCACGAACATGCACGCCAGCAGCGCCGTCGCCGGCCGGACCAGGCGGAGCAGACGGGCCTGGGCGAACTCGAAGCCGGTGCCGCCCCGGGCCTTGAGCCGCTGCCAGGACTGCAGGCCGGTGGTTCCGCCTGTCACGAAGAACAGCGGCATCACCATAAAGATCCAGATGACGGGCACGAACCAGCCCTGCGCCGTGAGGGTGTTTTCGGTGGTGACGGTGCCGTCCCGGTGCAGCACCGGGCTGACCATCATGCAGTGCCCCACCACCACCAGTGCCAGGCAGAAGAACCGGACGAGGTCGATGATCAGGTCGCGTTCAGCGCCCCGCCGACCGGCAGGTCCGTGTTGCGGGGCTGCCCCCTGCTCCTGCACACCACTCACGTACGGTCCCTACAAACGCCGGATGTTGTTGTTACCTACATTGTCCGCCCGGACGGCCCGGCCGCGGCAAGGTGCCGCCCTGGAGATTGTGCCTTACAGGTTCAGCGCCAGGAGCCCCAGTACGACGGCGAGCAGCGGCGTGGTGCCTTGGGTGGCGGCGGCGCGGAGGTACTTTTTCCCGCTCAGGGCGAGCACCACGGCGGCCAGCAGCATGGAACCGCAGCAGCTGAAGACGAGGGTCCAGCCGACTACGGACGGCGCCGACCCCGCGGCGGCGAATGCCACGCAGCCGGTGCCGATGAACGCGCCGATAGCCAGGAACAGGTTGTAGAAGCCCTGGTTGTAGGCGAGCGGCTTGGTGGTTTCGGCGTCGGCCTGGGAAGCGAGTCCGAAGCGTTTCCAGGTGGCAGGCCTGGTCCAGGTGAGGGATTCCATCGTGAAGATGTAGACGTGCAGGGCTGCGGCAATGAACGCAAAAACGAGGGAGGCCAGGATCATGGCTTGATCCTAGCCTCCCCAAACCTCAAAAGAGCGTCAGCGGGTGAGCATCCCCAGTGCCGACGTGGCAAACTCCCTGGCCGACGTGTTCCAGTGACCCAGCAGGCCCTGGAGGTTCTCGCCGTCGGCCCGGTGCGACGGGAGCTGCTCCTGGAGCGTGGACAGCACGCCGGTGCGGAGCTCGGTGTTGAAGTTGACCTTGCCCACGTTCATGGCGGCGGCCTTGACCAGCTCACCGGCCGGAATGCCCGACGCGCCGTGGAGTACCAGCGGAATGTGCGTCCGCACGGCGATGTCCTGCAGGACGTCCCAGCGAAGCTGCGGCTCGCCTTTGTACTTCCCGTGCACGTTGCCCACGGCCACGGCCAGCAGCTGTGCGCCGGTCCGGGACACGAAGTCCTCCACCTGGGCGGAATCGGTCAGGCCGGCCACTGCCACGCCGGCTTCATCCGCGCCGAAGGCCCGGTCCTCGTCGCCGGCCAGGCCGCCAAGTTCCGCTTCGAGCACAACGTCGGCACCCAACAGTGCGCGGGCCGCCCGGACGAGCGCCACGTTGTCCTCATACGGAAGGGACGAGCCGTCCGCGAGGACCGAATCCGCCCCCGCGGCGACGGCGTCGGCCATCACTCTGAGGTCCGACGCGTGGTCCAGCTGGACCGCCACCGGGACGGAGGCGGCATCTGCCAGGCCGCGGAGCGCGGCGATCAGCCGCAGGCCGTTGGACGTGGCGGCCGTCTTGGGTGCCACCAGCAGGATGACCCCGCGGCCCGCGTCTTCGGCGGCGCCCACCACAGCCAGGGCGGTGGTGAAGTCGTAGCAGGTGAACGCCGGAACGGCGGAGCCCTGCTGGAGGGCGGAGGTGACGAGGTGGTCGAGTCGGGTGCGCATCAGACGCCCAGGCCTCCCACCAGGATCCAGGCCACAAAGGTGAGGATGAAGCCGGCCAGGCCCAGGATGGTGGTCAGCACGGTCCAGGTCTTCAGGCCGTCGGAGACGGTCAGGCCGTAGTAGCGCACCACGGTCCAGAAGCCGGCGTCGGTCACATGGGACAGGCCCAGGGAACCGAAGCCGATGGCGATCACGATGACGGCGATCTGCGCGGGCGAGTAGCCGCCTTCCATCACGGCCGAGGTCAGCAGGCCGGTGGTGGTGACGATGGCGACGGTGGCCGAACCCTGGGCTGCGCGCAGTGCCAGGGAGATGACGAAGCCGAGCACAATGACCGGCAGGCCAAGGTGGTCCAGGGTCTGGGACAGCGCGGCACCGATTCCGGAGGTGCGGAGCACTTCACCGAACACACCGCCGGCGGCGACCACCATCAGGATGGAGGCGATGGGAGGAAGCGCGCCTTCGAAGATTTCGCCGGTTTCCTTCAGGGACCAGTTGCGGCGGACAGCGAGCAGGAAGAAGGACAGGGCAACAGCAACGAGCAGGGCGAAGAACGGGTTGCCGATGAACGCAGCCAGGCCGTACCAGGAGTTGTCCTTGGGGATGGTGAGCGTGCCCAGGGTGCCGATGAGGATCTGCACGATCGGGGCGGCGATGAGGAAGATGATCAGGGCCGGGCGCGGCGGGGCGATGCCTACGGCGCCGGGGCCTTCGTGGCCGACCTTGACCAGGGAGTCGGAACCGAATTCGTCCACCTGTGCCTTGACGCCGGGGAGGAGCTCGTACTCTTTACGGTTCATGATGCTGGCAACCCAGTAGGACAGGAAGCCGAGCGGGACGCAGATCAGCAGCGAGATGAGGGTGATGAGCCCGATGTCGGCACCGAACACACCGGCGCCGGCGACGATGCCCGGGTGCGGCGGGACGGCAACGTGGATGGAGAGCATGATGCCGGCCATCGGCAGGCCGAACTTGACCGGGTGGACGTTGGCGATCTTGGCGAAGGCGTAGACGATGGGGACCAGCACAATGATGCCCACCTCGAAGAACACGGGAATGGCCACCAGGAAGCCGACGGCGGTCAGGGCCACCGCAACGCGCTTGGCTCCGAGCTTCTCGGTGAAGTGCGCGGCGAGTGACTGGACGCCGCCCGAGACCTCGATCATCCGGCCCAGGACGGCGCCGAGGGCAATCAGCAGGGCCACCTTGCCCATGGTGCCGCCCACGCCGGTGGCCACCACGGTGAAGACGTCCTTGAGCGGGATCTGGGAGGCCACGGCCACCAGGATGCTGACGGTCAGCAGCGCCACGAAGGCCTGGATCTTGAAGCGGATGATCATCACCAGCAGGATGGCGATGCCAACGGCGGCGATCGTCAGGAGCAGCGGAGTGCCAAGCTCAACTGCCGGTTTGATGGCGGGGGCGTCGGCCGCCCGCACTATCAGGGGGTTTATCAGGTGGTTCATGACGGTGTCTCCTTTGACGAGCCAGTCTTCCAGAAGACGGGCAATCAGGCGCTAACTGTTTCTGTTGGGGAACGCTGGGAGGTACGACGACGGCGGAGGGGGGACCGCCGTCGTCGAGCTTTGCGGGGAGGTGCTTTGGCGGGGGTGAAGCGGGGTGCTTAGGCGGTGCGCCTGGTGGGCGCCACAACCTTGATGACGGCGGAGTCGTCAGCGGCGGCGAGGCCCTGGGCCTGGCCCAGGAGGTACAGCTGCTCGGCCGCGGCGGCCACGGGAGCTGCCAGACCGGCGGCGCGGGTGGCTTTGCCCACGATGCCCATGTCCTTGACGAAGATGTCCAGGCGGGACAGGACCTCGGCGCCTTCCTCGGTGTAGGCCTCGAGGATGCGCGGGCCGCGGTTGGAGAGCATAAACGAACCGGCGGCACCTGCTTCGAGGGCTTTGAGGGTTTTCTCCTGGTCCAGGCCGAGGGCGTCGGCCAGTGCCAGGGCCTCGGCGGCGGCGGCGATGTGGACGCCGCAGAGGAGCTGGTTGACGGTCTTGAGGGCCTGGCCGTCGCCGGGCTTGTCGCCCACCACGGTCAGGGTGGAGGCAAGGAGTTCCAGCGCGGGGCGGGCCTTCTCCTGGGCTTCGGGGGACGCGCCGACAACGATCAGCAGGTCGCCCTCGCCGGCGCGCTTGGGGCCGCCGGAAAGCGGCGCGTCCACGAGTTCGACGCCGTATTCGGCGAGGCGGGCCACGGTGGCGGGGATGGCTTCGGTGCCCACGGTGCTGCCCAGGATGACGACGGCGCCCGGCTCCAGCACGGAGGCCACGCCGTTCTCGCCGAAGAGGACATCGTTGAGCTGCTCGCCGTTGCGGACCGCCAGGAGCAGGGCGTCAGCGCCTTTCGAGGCTTCCCGGGCGGAGGCGAAAGTGCGGATACCGGCTTCTTCGGCGAGCTTCAGGCGCGGCTCGGCGATGTCGAAGCCGTGGACGGTGAGCTCGCTGGCCAGGCGGGTGGCCATGGGCAGGCCCATGGCGCCAAGGCCCAGGACGGTGATGGTGTAGTTGCTGGTCATGGTGTTCTCCTGTGAATTTTTGCGATATCGGTGATGCCGGTGATTGAGCCCGTCGAAATCCAGGTCTCGAGAAGCTCGACCACCGGTTAGAAAGTGTTGCTGAGCTTGCGGGTGACGTCGGCGAGCGACTGGTCATCGCCCACGTTTCCGGCGAACACGATGTACGGGATGCCCTTGGCGGGACCGTCCACCGGCTCCCAGAGCGAGACGATGCCCGGCAGCATGGGACCGCGGACAATGGCGTGCCGGATTTCCAGTCCGTGCGCGGCGACGTCGGAGGACGTGATGCCGCCCTTGGCAATGACAAAGCGCGGCGGGAAGGTCTTGAGGGTCCGGTTCACCACGGCGACGACGGCGGCGGACACGGTGCGTGCGATCCGCAGGCTTTCGGCGGGACTGTCGGTCTTGATCAGCAGGCGGCTGGTGTGGACGATCACGTCTCCGCCGCGCAACGCCTCCACAACGGTGTCCACGGTCTGGTCCAGGTAGGAGTCGGCGGACTCGCCCAGCAGCTTCTCGACGTCGATTTCCACAATGCGTGCGGCGCTGTGCTGTTCGGTGAGGGCCTTAAGCTGGCGGGTGGTGACGCCCACGTGGGAGCCCACCACGATCAGGCCGCCCGCGGTGGACGGGGTGTTGCCGGCGTAGGCTTCGGCGCCGCTGAGCTCGGCGCGGATTTCCTGGCCGATCCGGGCACGGCCAAACGGCGGGCCCACACGGTAGAGCAGCTTCTTGCCGCGCCGTTCGGCTTCTTCCAGGCCCAGGGACAGGGCGCGGAGGTCGTTCTCGGTGACGATGTCGGCCACGATCGGGGTCGAGTTTGTGGCGGGCGCAATGGCGTCGGCGATGGCGTTGGCGGTGACCTGCGGGTCCGTTGAGGCGCGGATGATGTTCAGGTCCAGTACGATCACGGACTCTGCGGCGAAGCGTCCGTGCGACTTCTCCTCCACGTACTTGGCCATGTCCGAGTTGGCGAAGCCGAAGGTGGCGTCCTTGGCAAATTCGGTCTCGGCCACGGGCGTGAGCTTGCCGGCGTCCTCTCCGGTGCCGCGCATGTAGTGCACGCCGCCGATGGTCACGCGTCCGGCGTCGGGAAACGCCGGGACCAGGACCACACCGTCGGTTGCTTCGCCGCTGACCTCGGCCACGGTGGCCGCGATGACGTCGGGTTCGAGCGGGTAGTGGCCGCGGAGGGTGGAGTCGCTGCGGCTCACGAAGCCGAGCCGGAGGCCTGAATCAATGCCGGAACCGGCGGCGGCCAGCGCGTTGCGGACCACTTCCCCGTTGCGGGCGGCGGCTTCGGCGGGGTCAAGGCTGCGGGTATTGGTCAGCACGTAGACGGCGGGTTTGGCCTGGCCGAAGGCCCAGATGAAATCTTCAACGTCCCAGCGGGTGAGGACGGGCAGGTCCGCAACGGACTGCGTTCCGGTGGGGTCGTCGTCGAGCACCACCAGCATGCGGGGCGACTCGGCACTGGACGCGGCGACGGCGTCGGCCACCATCGCTGCAGGGATCCGGACTTCGGCCGGAAAGGCGGCCAGGACTTCTGCTTCAAGCGTCATGCTGCACTCCATTGTGGGTGTAATCGGTGGTGATGTGGATATCTGTAAGATGTCTGACATCTAACATTTGAATTCAGTGTGGCATAGGACATACAAACGCGCAAGTAGACTTGTCTGACATATCGGCCGCAGGGCTTGGACGGGGGAAAATGGCACGGAAATCACTGGTAGGCGTAGTCGCCGACGAGCTTCTGGACCGCATCATCGCGGGGGAATTCCCGCCCGGGGCCAGTGTGCCCGGGGAACTTGAATTGAGCGCCGCACACGAAGTCAGCCGGATGACCGTGCGCGAGGCCATGAAGACCCTCGAGGCGCAGCGCATCCTCAGCGTCGAACGTGGCCGTGGCACTTTTGTGAACCCGCTGAACCGCTGGGCTTCACTGGAGGCCGTCCTTCGCGCGGCCTCGGAGGGCAAAAACGAGGCAGAAGCCTCGGTGCAGCTCATCGAACTCCGCCGCATGCTGGAGACCGGCGCCTGCGAACTTGCGGCTGGCCGGATCGGCGACGCCGACGTCCAGACGCTCTACTCCTATGTGGCCGCCATGCGCGCCGCGCACGAGGTCAACGACGTTGCCGCGTTTGTGGAGGCGGACCTGGCGTTCCACGACCTGATCCTGCACGCCTCGGAAAACGTCTTTGTGGCTGTCCTGTTCGAGCCGCTGCACCGGGTGCTGGAAAAGCGCCGCACTGAAACGTCAGCGGTGCGCGAGATCCAGGTACACGCGATCGGCCACCACCAGAACATCGCGGAGGCGCTGGAATCCCGCGACCCGTCCCGCTCCCGCGAAGCCATGGACGCGCACATGCAGCAGACCCTGGACGACCTCAAGAACCTGGTGCTCGAGGCACAGTAGCAGCCCGGCTGTCGAACCGGTCGAGACCCGGCGGTGGTCGAACCGGTCGAGACCCGGCGGTGGTCGAGCCTGTCGGGACCCGCCGGTGGTCGAGCCTGTCGAGACCCGCCGGTGGTCGAGCGTGTCGAGACCCGGCTAGCGCACCCGCGGCGGGGCGGTAGTGCCTCGGACCACCAGCTCGGTGGCGACTTCCAGCGCAGCGGGAACAGCCGGGCCCTGCTGCTCGAGCTGTTCCACCACGATGCCCACGGCCATGGACGCCAGCTGCGCCAGCGGCTGGCGGACGGTGGTCAGCGGCGGGGACATCAGCGCGGCCTGCGCAATGTCGTCGAAGCCCACAATGCTGATATCCCCCGGAATCTTCAGCGAGCGCCCGGCGGCGGCGTTCATGACGCCCAGCGCCTGGAGGTCGTTGGCGGCAAAGATCGCGGTGGGAGGCTCCGGCAGGTCCAGGAGGTCCCCGCCGTGGCGGACGCCGGACTCAATGCTGAAGTCGCCGTCGCGCACCAGTTCAGGCAGGACCGGCAACCCCGCTTCATGCAGGGCGGCAGCGTACGCCGCGTACCGCGCACGGCTGTGTCCGGAACCATGCCCCCGGCCGGTGATGATGCCGATCCGGCGGTGGCCCAGCTCCAGCAGGTGGCCCACCGCGGCGAGCGCTCCGGAGAACGACGCCGGGCTGACGCTGGGGATGGTGAGCCCTTCGGTTCCTTCCGGATCCACTGCCACCGCGGGGATGTTGAGGCTCCGCAGTGTGGTGACCAGCCGCGATCCGCGCCGCGGAGCCAGCAGCACCACGCCGGCGAGCCGGTTGGCCGAGGATTCGCGGAGCTTCCGCCAGTTCTCGGCGGTGGCGTGCTCTGCCCGCGTGTACACAATCGAGTAGCCCAGGCGGGCCGCAGCGGCCTCGGCGCCTTCCATGATTTCCAGCACCCAGGGCGAGTCGAAGTTGTTGACCACCAGCTGGAGGAGTCCCGGCTGGTCAGCCGGGACGTTCCGTTTGGTGTAGTCGAGCTCCTCGAGGGCCTGGCGCACTTTGGCCCGGGTTGCCTCGGAGACGTGCGAACGGCCGTTGAGCACTTTCGACACGGTGGGAACGGAGACGCCTGCCGCTGCGGCCACATCTGCGATCTTGGGGCGCGGAGTGGCGGTCAACGGCTGGGTCCTTGCGATCATCTGGAAGCGGTGGCGGCAAAGTGCGGCATGACTGCCCGGCGGACCGGCGCAGTCTCGACCCGCACGGGTCCAACGATAACACTGCCGCTTTCCTGCGAACCCAGCGGTGCCGCGGTGAAAACGCCCAGTTCAGCGCCGATCCACTTGCCCTCCACCGCCTCGAAGTGCCAGCCCTGGACCTCCCACGGCTCGCCCGGACCGGTCCGCCAGGCGAAGGTGGAGCGCGGCCTTCCGTCCGTCCGGATCTGAAGCTCGATCCTTGCACTGTCCAGGGGCACCTGGCGTCCAGGCCGCTCCTCATGCGGGCCTTCCCCGCCGGTACCGCTTCCCAGCACAAAGCCGTCGGCGGTCCGGATAATCCCGAGCCAGGCGTACCTCTGACCCAAAACCACGACGCCGGCCCGGGTACCCACCGGAACATCGTCCAGTTCCAGCGTGGTGGTGAAGGTTGACGGGGTGCCGGGCAGGATCTGGCCCAGCACATTGGGCAGTTCGCGCAGGTTGACCGGATCGTTGGCCTGCGGGCGCAGGACCAACTGCCCTCCCCCACCCTGGAAGGACCAGCACTCGCGCGGATTCGCCTGCCAGTGCCATTGCGGCCCCAGCCACGGCGAATCAAAGCTGTCGCTCGCCGGCGGCGCCACGTCCTTCGGCGAGGTTCCCACGGGATAAGGGTGGCTGGCCACCGGAGTGCCAGGGCCGCCGTCGTCCGCGGGAGTTCCCATCCACGGCCAGCCGTCCTCGCCCCACCCCATGGGCTGGAGGTGGACCACCCGGCCGTAGGGGCCGCGGTCCTGGAAGTGCAGGAACCAATCCTGGCCCGTCGGCGTGGTGACCCAGGCGCCCTGGTGCGGGCCGTTGACGTCGGAGTTCCCCTGTTCCAGCACTTTCCGCCCCTCGTACGGGCCGAACGGCGACCGAGAGCGGAAGACCGACTGCCAGCCCGTAGCCACGCCGCCGGCCGGGGCGAAGATCCAGTACCAGCCGTCCCGCTTGTAGAACTTCGGCCCTTCCAGGGTGGTGTAGCCCGGGAGGTCGGCGCCGTTGATCACGTGGGTTCCGTGGTCCAGGAGCCGGCTCGCGTCGGGGCTCATCCGGTGCACGGTCAGCCGGTTCTTGACGCCGACCCGGCTGTGCGCCCAGCCGTGGACCAGGTAGGCCTCGCCGTCCTCATCCCACAGCGGGCAGGGATCGATGATGCCGCGGCCGGCGTAGAGCAGGTGCGGAGCACTCCACGGTCCTTCTGCCCGCTCGGCGCTCAGGACGAAAATGCCGTGGTCGGGGTCCGGGTAGAAGATCCAGAAGCGGCCGTCGTGGTAGCGGAGGGCCGGTGCCCAGACTCCGCTGCCGTGGCGCACCAGGGAGTAGTGGCTGCCCTGGGGCAGTTCGGGAAGGGCGTGGCCGGCATGTTCCCAGTCCACGAGGTTCCGGGACTTCAGCACGGGCAGCCCCGGCACCCTGTTGAAACTCGACGCGATGAGGTAATAGGTCCCGCCCACCTGGACGGCATCCGGGTCAGGCCAGTCGCCGTTGAGGATGGGGTTGGTGTAGACGGGGATGGGAGGCCGGGTTGTCATGATGTCCTGTCGGTTTGGCCGGGGCGGCTGAGTCGGGGGTGCTGCTGGAGGAGTTCGAGGGCGCGGGCGGGAGTCTGCACCGCACCGTCGTGGATGACGGCGTGCAGGCCCAGCCTGAGCGGAGTGTTGTGGCCTGCGCGCGCAGGTTCGGACCAGGCCACTGCAGGTCCCGCCCCCAGGTAGCCTTCCGCCCGGATGAACCACGGGAGCGGGCGTTCCGGGTCCTGGGCGAGCACAACACTGACGGGTGCGCCGTCGATCCGGAGGCTGACCGCCAGCCAGGGCGAGCGCGAACCATGGGCCGCATCGGCGCCGCTTCCGGCGTCGGACAGGACCAGCGGGTCAGCGCTGCCCTGGGGAAACCGCCAGAAGATTCCGCCGTATCCGGCGCCTGCCCGGCCCTTCACGGCCGACGACGACACCTCCAGCTGCTCCACGCCCGCCGCCGGGCGGATCACCGAGGACAGTGAGAGGCTCCACGTGCCGGGCTCCGGATGGGCAAAGTACTCCAGGTGCCGCTGCTCGACGGCGAGTTCGCCGCCTGAGTGCGACCGCCAGGAGACAGCGCCGGATTCGCTGCCGGTGCCGCCATCCGCTTCCCCATCTGCGGTTGATTTCCAGCCCTGCGGCACCTGCGTTCCATGGTTTGCCAGGAGCACCGGGCCGCTGGCGGCAGTGAAGGTGGAACCGCCCCAGAAATTTGTGCCATTGACGTCGGAAAAGGCTATGGACAGGCCCAGGTGGTGCGGGTGGTCGGCAGGCGCGGCTTCCGTGACGGTGGCGCCGCCCAGGGACCGAATCGGGTGAAGGTAGGGCCGTGGCGCGCTGGTGGCGGGCTGCTGCCGTCCGGTGCAGTGGGTGCCCAGCGAAGAGACCGGGCCCGTAAGACCGGGGGCCGCGGCCGGCGGCGGGGTGTGGATGGCCAAGCAGACCTCCTGGTTGGGTGGCGTGTCCGGGATGTGTGGATCAGCATAGCCATGTCAGAAATCTTCGGCAAGTAGTACAGAAAGTTTCCGTTGTTTCTGATCGCAGAACTTTCAAAATTGTGTTGACAGTCACAGGGTTTTCTTGCTAGAAATCGTTTACTCAAAAGTTTTTCAGCAGTTCGGACCCACACTCACCTGAAGTTGGCGTTCCGGGCGCAGGATCCACACCAGAAAGTTTCCTTGCTACTGGAGATTTGCACGTAGCCGGAACAAGCCCGACATACCCCCGCTAGAGAGGCGTCATTCGATGAAGAAGACCACGAGCACCCCTATTCCGCGCAGGATCATCCTGGGTGCAGCACTGACCGCGGCCGGGTTGGCCCTGAGCGGCTGCGGAGGGGCCACCTCCCCGTCCTCCGGCGGCAACGTCGAGCTGAACTTCGTGTACTGGGGTGACTCCAACCGCGCCAAGATGACAGATGCCGCGATCAAGATCTTCGAACAGAAGAACCCGGGCATCACGGTCAAGAGCGAATACCAGGACAGCGGGCCCTACGCCGACAAGCTGGCCACCCGCTTCGCCGGCGGCAACCCCCCGGACGTACTGAACATGGCCAACCGGACCCTGCTCGAATACGCCCAGCGCGGCACCCTGGCCGACCTGAAGACGCTGTCCGAGATCAACCTCGACAAGATTCCGGCGACGATCCAAAGCCGGGGCGAAGTCGACGGCAAACTGTACGGCCTGGCCACCGGCGTAAACCTGATCGGCATGGTGGTCAACAAAACCATCACGGACCAAGCCGGTGTGACTATCCCGGACGACAAGACCTGGAGCTGGGAGGACTACGCCAAGTTCGCCACCGAGGTGACGCAGAAGACCGGCGGAAAGATTTACGGAGCGGGCTACGACGTGGCCACGGAGACCGGCCCCATCCTGTTGGCCCGGCAGCGCGGCGAGGACTTCTACACCAAGGACAATAAGCTCGGCGTCAGCGAAGACACCATCCGCGAGTGGTTCCAGTACAGCGTGGACCTGCGCAACGCCGGCGGCTACCCGCCTGCCGGATTCTTCGAACAGATCGGCGGCTCGCCGGCGCAGTCCTACCTCGCCAAGGGAACGGTGGCTTCCCAGATCATCCCCATCAACAACTTCCGCGGCTACAACGAAGCATCAGGCGGGAACCTGGTCCTGCTCCGCATGCCCGGTGAAACCACGGAAAAGCGCCGCGGCTACTCCGCCGATCCCAGCATGCTCTGGTCCGTTGCCGCCAAGTCCAAGCACCCCAAGGAAGCCGCCAAGCTGCTGAACTTCCTCATCAACGACGTCGACGGCGCCGCCGAGACACTGACCCAGCGCGGCGTGCCGATCAACCCCGAGGTGACAGAAGCCATCATGCCCAAGCTCGGTGCGGATGACACGAAGTTTGTGCAGATGGTGGCCGACATCCAGAAGGACGAACTGGCGCCCGCCTACGTCTACCCCAAGGGCGCCAGCGTCGTGGCTGACACCCTCAAGCAGCTCGCAACTGAAGTTGAGTTCGGCCGCGTCACCCCGGCAGATGCCGCCAAGACGTTCCTCGAGAAGAGCAATGCCGCCATCAACAAGTAGCCGCCCCACGCTCAGATACCCAGCTAAGCAGATAGGAGCCTGACGCCATGTCAGTGCTGACCAAGCAAGCCCCCGGTGCGGCCGCCACCCTGGCCGCACCGGGACGCCGTAAACCCAAACGGGGCCTGTCGAGGCGCACCAACCAGCGCTCCGGCTACCTCTTCCTGCTGCCGTGGTTCATCGGCATGCTGTTCACGATCATCCCGTTCTTCGCCTCGCTCTACCTGGCCTTCACGGACTACAACCTCTTCACGGAGCCCAACTTCGTGGGCCTGGCCAACTTCCAGGCCATGTTCGAGGACCCGCGCCTCCTGCAGTCGCTGAAGGTCACGTTCATCTACACCTTCGTCTCCGTACCGATCTCGCTGGCCATCGCGCTGCTGGTGGCAATGGTCCTGAACCGGGGCCTCAGCGGCCTGTCGATTTACCGCTCCGTGTACTACCTGCCGTCCCTGCTGGGCGGCAGCGTGGCCATCGTGATGCTGTGGCGCTACATCTTTGGCAACGAAGGAATTGTGAACGGCTTCCTGGGACTGCTCGGCATCCAGGGACCGGCCTGGGTCACGGACCCCGAATTTGCGTTGAGCACCCTGATCGTCCTGAACGTGTGGACGTTCGGCTCACCGATGGTGATCTTCCTGGCCGGCCTGCGGCAGGTCCCGGCCATGTACTACGAGGCCGCCTCCATCGACGGCGCCTCCAAGTGGCGGCAATTCCGCAACATCACCCTGCCGCTGATCAGCCCCATCATCTTCTTCAACCTCATCATGCAGCTCATCGGATCCTTCCAGACCTTCACCCAGGGCTATGTGATGAGCGGCGGCACCGGTGGCCCGGCTGATTCCACGCTGTTCTACAACCTGTACCTCTACCAAAAGGGCTTCACCGAATTCGAGATGGGGTATGCCTCCGCGATGGCGTGGCTGCTGTTGATGATCATTGCGATTTTCACCGCCATCAACTTCATCGCGTCCAAGTTCTGGGTCTTCTACGACAATTAAGGCAACCGCAATGGCTCTCCTCGAACTACCCACCAAAAACAAGCAAAAGAAGGACGTGGCCCCGGAAGATGCCCTGACCGGCACACCCGGCACCCGCTTCTCCCGCCACCTGATCCTGTGCCTGGTAGGCCTGGTGATGCTGTACCCGCTGCTGTGGCTGATCTCCAGCTCCTTCAAACCCAGCAACGACATCTTCCGCCAGCTGGGGCTGTGGCCGGATAACTGGGACTTCAGCAACTACGAACAGGGCTGGACGGCGTTGAACCAGCCGTTCCACGTCTACCTGATCAATTCACTGATCGTCGTGGTGTTCTCCATCATCGGGAACATCTTCTCCTGTGCCCTGGCCGCCTACGCGTTCGCCCGGATGGAGTTCACCGGCCGGAAGCTCTTCTTCGCCCTGATGCTGGGAACGCTGATGCTGCCCGGACACGTGCTCCTGGTGCCGCAATACATCATCTTTTCCCAGCTTGGCTGGCTTGATACGTACCTGCCGCTGATCGTGCCGAACTTCATGGCCACCAACGCGTTCTTCATCTTCCTGATGGTCCAGTTCATGAAGGCCCTGCCCAAGGAGCTCGACGACGCCGCCCAGATCGATGGCTGCGGCCCCTTCCGGACATTCCTGCGCGTCATCATGCCCCTGTGCGTGCCGGCCATGGCCACCACCGCCATCTTCACGTTCATCTCCACCTGGAACGAGTTCTTCGGCCCGCTGCTCTACATCCAGAACCAGGACCTCTACACGGTTCCCCTGGCGCTGCGCGCCTTTATGGATTCCGAAGGCCAAAGCATGTGGGGCCCCATGTTCGCCATGTCCGTGGTGTCCATCGCCCCGATCATCGGCTTCTTCATCGCCGGCCAGAAATACCTCATCAACGGCATCGCCACCACCGGGCTCAAGTAACGCCCGCAGCGCTTTCCGAACGCATCGCTGACTGAACACTGCTTACTGAACATCCCGTAATGAACGCGCCCGCGCTGGAGGCTGCCCGGGCACAAAAACAAAGGAGTTTTTGCATGAGTTTGCGACGTCTATTAGGTGCGGCCACCGCCGTCGTGATGCTGGGAAGCCTCACGGCACTCCCGGCCGCCCACGCAGCCCCTGCCGGTTCCGGCAGCACCGCCCAGCAAAACGGGGCCCTGGTTCCCGCGACAACCCCGGACGCGGCGGGAACACCCGAGTCGATGTGGAAGCAGACCCCTGACGGTTTCGCTTCCCTTCCCGGCTACGGACTGGCCGGAACCACCGGCGGCCAGGCCGGCAGAATCGTCACCGCCTCCACCATCCAGGAACTCAAGGACTACGCGGCGGCCAGCGAGCCGCTGGTGATCTTCATCCGCGGCACCCTGACGGCCACCGACTACGTCAAGATCCCGGTTGCAGCCAACAAGAGCGTCATCGGTGTGGGCGCCGGGGCCGAAGTGGTGAACGCCGGCTTCAAGCTCATCAACGTCTCCAACGTCATCTTCCGGAACTTCACCGTCCGGGACGCCTACATTCCGGGCGACTGGGACGGCAAGAGCCCGGAGAACGACCGCGACGGCCTCCAGCTGGACACCACCCATCACGTCTGGGTGGACCACATGAAGTTCGAACGCATGGGCGACGGCCTGATCGACACCCGCAAGGACTCCGACCTCATCACGTACTCCTGGAACGTCTTCGCGGACAACAACAAGGCCCTCGGTGTTGGCTGGACCACCAACGCGGTGACCCGGATGACCATCCACCACAACTGGATCCGCAACACCACCCAGCGCAACTTCAGCATCGACAACACGGCCGCAGCGCACGTCTACAACAACTACCTGCAGGACATTGGCCAGTACGGCATGATGGGCCGCAACGCCGCCAAGGTGGTGCTCGAAGGCAACAGCTTCAGCGCCGTCCAGGATCCGATCGTCGCCAAGGATCCCGCCACTGAAATCGTGAACCGGGACAACATCTTCAACGGCACCCGCGGCCGCAAGGACAATGTCGGAGCAGCCTTCGATCCCACCCAGTACTACGCCTACCAGAAGGACGACGCCGTCCGGGTCCCGGAGCTCGTTGCTGCCGGCGCAGGGCCATTGGAGAACAGCGCCCCGAACAGCACCACGGAAATCACCGTTGCCCTGGACGGCACCGGCGACTTCGGCAGCCTCCAGGCCGCGATCGGATCCGTCCCCAGCGGCAGCACCCTCCCCCGCACCATCACGGTCAAGCCCGGAACCTACCGCGAATCGGTGAACATCTGGGCAGACCGTCCCAACCTCACCATCCAGGGCGCCACAGCCAACCCGGCCGACGTCGTCATCAGTTACGACCTCCCGGCCAATGGCGTGAAATTCTTCGGCGGGACCTGGGGCGCCGGCGGCAGCGCCACCCTGAACGTCCTGGCCGAGGGAACCACGGTGCGGAACCTCACGGTGGAAAACGCCTACGACGAGGCCGCCAACGGAGGCAGCCAGGCCCTCGCGGTCCGGTCCGTGGCAGATAAGGTGACGTTCGACGGCACCCGCTTCCTCGGCAACCAGGACACCTACCTCGCAGACACCACCGGCCGTGACGCCACCGCCCGCACTTACCTGAAAAACTGCTACATCGAAGGCGACGTGGACTTCCTTTACGGCCGCGGGACGGCGGTCTTCGACGGCTGCACGATCCACTCCCTGGACCGCGGCAGCGCCACCAACAACGGCTACATCGTGGCTCCCAGCACTAAGAACTCCAACCCGTACGGCTTCCTGATCGTGGACAGCACCCTCACGTCCGACGCCGCTCCCGGAACCGTCAGCCTGGGCCGGCCCTGGTTCGCCAGCAGCGATCCGGACGCGCACCCCATGGCCGTGATCCGCGACTCCGTCCTCGGCAGCCACATCGCCGTCCAGGGCTGGTCCGGCATGAGCGGCCACGCCTGGACCGAAGGACGGTTCGCCGAATACAACAACAGCGGACCGGGCGCCTACGTCAACGGGTTCCATCCCCAGCTCACACCCGCGGATGCCGTCAAATTCACCAAGGAGGCCTTCCTTGGTGACTGGACCCCGACGGGACGTGGCTGAGATGGCACAGGCACAATCACAATCACAATCACAGGACCTGAACATCCGACGGCGGACCCTCCTCGCGGCGGGACTGACGGCTGGCACGCTGGTTGCGTCCGGCCTGCTCAGCCCGGCAGCGACGGCGGCCGACACCGGCGGCGTGAGTCCCGCCGTCGGCAGCTCCGGCTTTGCAGAAGCGGGATTGCCCGTCAACCGCGCACTCGGCGGCGGATCTGCCGGCACGGCCTGGACTGAGGCGCCGGAAGGCTTCGCCGGCGTCGCGGCGCACGGACGCGCCGGCACCACCGGCGGGGCGGGCGGCCGGCTGGTCCATGCCAGCACCCCGGATGAGCTCCGGGCCTTCGCCAAGAGCACTGAGCCGCTGGTGGTGATCCTGCATGGCGAGCTGGTGTTCCCGCAGTACGAGAAGCTGACGGTGACAGCCAACAAGTCCTTCCTTGGGGCGGGCGAAGGAGCGGCGGTGGTGAACGCCGGCTTCAAGCTCATCAGCGTCTCCAACGTCATCTTCCGCAACTTCACGGTCCGGGACTCCTACATCCCCGGTGACTTCGTGGGGAAACGCCCGGACAACGACAGGGACGGGATCCAGATGGACACCAGTACCCACGTCTGGGTGGACCACATGTATTTCACCCGCCTGGGCGACGGCCTGGTGGACATCCGCAAGGACTGCGACAACGTCACGCTGTCCTGGAACGTCTTTGCGGACCACAACAAGGCCCTGGGCGAGGGCTGGACCCAGAACGTGGTCACCCGGCTGACCCTGCACCACAACTGGATCCGGAACACCCACCAGCGCAACGCCAGCCTGGACAACACCGCGGCGTCCCACGTCTATAACAACTATCTGGAAAACATCTCCAACTACGGCATGCTGGGACGGAATGCAGCGCTGCTGGTAGTGGAGGGCAACTACTTCCGGGATGTCCGGAATCCGCTCCACCACCAGGGCCCTGGCGGCGAGCTGGTGGCCCGGGACAACGTCTTTGAACAGTGCACCGGAAATACCGGCCAGGAACGGGGCCAGTGCTTCGATCCGGCCGCGGCGTACGCCTACGAGCTGACACCCACGACGGCGGTTCCGGCGCTGGTGCGGGCATTCGGCGGACCGTTGGGCGGGACGGAATCCGCGCCAGCCCGCGTCATCACCGTCGCCCTCGACGGCACCGGAGACTTCGCCAGCATCAGGGCTGCCGTCGGGGCCATCCCGCCGAACAACGCCGGTCCCGTCACGGTGCTGCTCCAGCCCGGCACCTACCATGAGCCTTCGGTGATCTGGGGCGACCGGCGCAACGTCACCCTGGCCGGGGCAACGGGAAATGCCGCGGACGTGGTGCTGACCAACAGTGAAGGAGTCACCCTGGTGGTGGCTGCGGACGGTTCAACGGTGCGGGACCTGACCGTCACCTCCGACGCCCCACAGGACGGCGATGTCCTCCGTGCCACGGGGAGGAATGTCATCTACACCAACGTGGCGGTTCTCAACGGAACATCCGGCTAAGGGCTGGCCAACGTTCCTGAAGTCCTACTAGGCTTCGAGAACGGCCCGCAACCGGGAATCGAAGGCGATCACGAGGAGCGAAGTTGTCCAACCACACGTACAGCATTACTGAAATTGTCGGCACCTCCGAAGAAGGCGTGGACGCGGCAGTCCGCAACGGGATCGCCGAGGCCGCCAAATCGCTGCGCAACCTTGACTGGTTCGAGGTCAAGGAAATCCGCGGTCACCTCGAAGATGGCAAAGTTGCCGACTGGCAGGTGCGGATCAAGCTCGGTTTCCGCCACGAAAGCTGACCTGCCTGAGTTCCAAGAGTGATGGCCGCGTCCTTTGGACGCGGCCATCACTCTTTAGCTTTAGTTGGACGAGACGATGCCTGTGGTGCGGCGGCGCCACACGGTGGGCACGCCGTCGAACGCGGGGAACACGTGGCCCTCGAAAAACGACAGGACCGTGTGCGGGTCGGCCTCGGGGCTCCAGAGTCCGGAGGCGGGGCAGTGTGAGCCGGTGCTGGCGGTCCGGCCGTTGCTGGCCGCGTTGGCCTGGCGTTCCTGGAGCAGTGCGATGCGTTTCATCGTTGAGACCATCCTTGGTGGAGAAAAGTTTGTCCTTCAAGCCTAGGAAAGCCGCGGCTCACTCCCAATGGACCGCTGGCCAGAATCACTTGGACAGGCTGGACAAACGCACAACGCAGGCCCCGCGTGGCTGCAACTACTGCCGGTTTTCGGGGACCGCCGGCGGCGCCGCGGCTGCGGTCCGAGGCTGCTCCGCCGGCCCGGCACCGGCGCCAAGGCTCAGCAGGGCCAGGGCGTCCGACGACGGCGAGCCGGGCTTTGCGGAGTACACCCGGAGTGCCTGGTCGGGATCGTCGGGCAGGACAAGGTTTTCAAAGTTCAGTTCCAGGTCTCCGACGGACGGGTGGTGGAGCCGGACGCTGCCGGCGGACCGTGTGGCCACGCGGTGCCCTGCCCACCATTGGCGGAATTGCTCGCTGTGGACGGCGAGCTCACCCACCAGCTGGTTGGCCTGCGCATCATTGGGATGCCGCCCGACGTCCACGCGGAGCGCTCCGGCCGCTTCCGCCGCCACGGTCTTCCAGTCGCGGAAGAGCTCCCGGGCACCGGGGTCGAGGATCAGCCAGCGGGTGAGGTTGCGCTCCTGGGGCGGAAGGGCCGGGAAATCGGTGAAGAGAAGGAAGGCCATCCGGTTCCCGGCGAGGACGTCGGTCCGGCGGCCCAGCACCATGGCCGGGACGTCGCCCACGGCCTCCAGTAGCTGGCGGAGCGCCGGACGGACAGCCTGCGCAGGTCCGGGCGAGCGCGTGCTGGCCGCGCAGTTTTCCAGGAGGTCCATCATGTGCGCATGCTCGCCCGCGTCCAGCCTCAGGGCCCGGGACACCGAGTCCAGCACGGTGCGCGACGGGTGGATGTTCCTCCCCTGCTCCAGGCGGATGTAGTAGTCCGTGCTGACGCCTGCCAGCTGCGCCACCTCCTCGCGCCGGAGGCCGGGAACGCGGCGCGCGCCGGAAGTGCTGTTCGCCCCGGCGTCTTCCGGACTCAGCCGGGACCGCATGGCCTTCAGGAATTTTCCGAACTCGGCGCTCTGACCCATGCACCCTATTCTGCACGGCCCCGGCAGGGACTTTCTACAACGAAGGTAGGACTGCCAGTCCTAGGAAAAACAGGGACAGGGTCAAGGGCTGACTATCGGCGCAAAAGTGCATAGGCTCATGGGAGAGCCTTCCCGAAAGCGTTTTCTCACCCATCACTTCCTGTTCATCAGCAAAGGAGCCACCCCATGTCAGAGCTGACACCGGAGACAACACTGAACAACGGCGTCACCATCCCCCGGCTGGGCCTCGGCGTCTTCCAGGTTCCGCCTGAGGACACGCAGCGGATCGTCGAGGACGCGCTGGCTGCAGGCTACCGCCACATCGACACGGCAGCCGGCTACCGCAACGAGGCCGGTGTGGGCGCGGCCATCGCCGCCTCGGGCATTCCACGCGAGGAAATCTTCGTCACCACCAAGCTCCGCAACGGCGAGCAGGGCCGCGCGCAGGAGGCGTTCCAGAACAGCCGCAAGAAGCTGGGCCTGGACTACGTGGACCTGTACCTCATCCACTGGCCAGTCCCGTCGCAGGGGCTCTACGTCCAGGCGTGGAAGGAGATGGAGCGGCTGTATGAGAACAAGCAGATCCGCGCCATCGGCGTTTCCAACTTCCTCTCCGACCACCTGGACACCCTGCTGGAAGCCGCCGAAGTTCCGCCCGCCGTCAACCAGATCGAGCTGCACCCCAGCTACCAGCAGGCCGAACTGGCCGCCAAGTGCCGCTCGCTGGGCATCGCGGTGGAGGCCTACAGCCCCTTGGGGCAGGGCGGGGACCTGAACGGGAACGCCGTCACCGCCGTCGCGCAGGCGCACAACGCCACCACCGCGCAGGTGGTGCTGGCCTGGCACCTCGCAGCGGGCACCATCGCCATCCCCAAGTCCGTGGACCCGTCCCGGATCCGCGAAAACTTCGCGGCCACGTCCCTCGCGCTCAGCGACGACGAACTTGCGGCCATCACGGCGCTGGAGTCCGGTGCGCGCATCGGTTCCGATCCCGCCGTCGCGGCCTTCACCCAGCTCTAACCGGGCCTCGACAGGCTCGACCACCGAAAGGACCACACAATGCAGTACACGCACCTTGGCCGCTCCGGCCTGAAGGTTTCCCGCCTCTGCCTGGGCACCATGAACTTCGGCCCCCAGACCGAGGAACCCGATGCGCACGCCATCATGGACTCTGCGCTGGAGTCCGGCATCAACTTCTTCGACACCGCCAACGTGTACGGCGGCACCGGGCACCGCGGCTGGACTGAGGAAATCATCGGCCGCTGGTTCGCGCAGGGCGGCGAGCGCCGCGAACGGACTGTCCTGGCCACCAAGCTCTACGGCACCATGACGGACCGTCCCAACGAGTCCAGGCTCTCTGCGCTGAACATCCGCCGGGCGCTGGATGCGAGCCTGAAGCGCCTCCAGACGGACTACATCGACGTCTACCAGTTCCACCACATCGACCGCGATACGCCGTGGGACGAGATCTGGCAGGCCATCGAGGTTGCCGTCCAGCAGGGCAAGATCCTCTACTCGGGAAGCAGCAACTTCGCCGGCTGGCACATCGCCCAGGCGCAGGAGGCTGCCCGGCGCCGGAACTACACGGGCCTGGTCAGCGAGCAGTCCATCTACAACCTCTTCCGCCGCGAGGTGGAGCTCGAAGTCATCCCGTCTGCCCAGCAGTACGGCCTGGGCCTCATTCCCTGGTCGCCGCTGCAGGGCGGGCTCCTGGGCGGTGTGCTGAAGAAGCAGGAACAGGGCGTCCGGCGGGCCGAAGGCCGGGCCCTGGAAACCCTGAAGAAGCACCAGGACCAGATCCAGCAGTACGAGGACTTCGCGGACGACCTGGGCCACGCCCCCGGCGACGTCGCGCTGGCCTGGCTGCTGCACCAGCCGGCGGTCACCGCACCGATCGTGGGCCCGCGCACGCAGGAACAGCTCGACGCCGCCGTCCGGGCTTTGGATGTCACGCTCGACGCCGACGCGCTCAAGCGGCTCGATGACATCTTTCCGGGGCACCGCCCGGCGCCCGAAGACTACGCGTGGTGAATCCACTCGGACCTGAGGCCGACACGGTCGCGCCGAGGAGCATCCTCTTCATCGGCGGCACCGGGGTCATCAGCGCGGCGGCGGCAGAACGCGCCGTCGCGCTGGGGCACCGGCTGACCATCCTCAACCGTGGCCAGTCGGCGGGACGGCCTGCGCCGGACGGCGCCGAAGTCCTGCACGCGGATGTGCGTGACGCGTCCGCCGTGCGGGACGTGCTGAACGGACGGGAGTTCGACGCCGTCGCGGACTTTATTGCCTTCACTCCGGACCAGGCGCGGGCCAGCATGGAGCTGTTCCGCGGCCGGACCGGGCAGTACGTGTTCATCAGTTCAGCGTCGGCGTACCAGAAGCCGCCCACCCGGCTGCCCATCCTCGAGTCCACTCCCCTGAAGAACCCGTTCTGGCAGTATTCACGGGACAAGATCGCATGCGAGGACCTGTTGTTCGAGGCGTACCGCTCGGAGGACTTTCCGCTGACGGTGGTGCGGCCGTCCCACACGTACGACCGCACCAAGATCGCCATGGTGGGCGGCTGGACGGACGTGCACCGGATGCGGGCAGGACTGCCGGTGATGGTGCACGGCGACGGGACCTCGCTGTGGACCCTCACCCACAGCCGCGACTTCGCCAAAGCCTTTGTGGGGCTGTTGGGCCGGCCGCAGGCCGTGGGCGAGAGCTACACCATCACCTCTGACGAATACCTGCCGTGGAACCAGATCTACCGGCTGTTCGCCCGGGCGGCCGGCGTTGCCGAGCCTGAGCTGGTCCACGTGGCCTCGGAAACCATCGCCGCGCACAGCGCCGAGCTGGGGGCCAACCTGCTGGGCGACCGGTCCCACTCGGTCATTTTCGACAACACCAAGATCAAGTCCCTGGTCCCGGGCTACACCGCCACCATTCCGTTCGCGGACGGAGCCCGGGAGATCGTGGACTGGTATGACGCCCACCCTGAACTGCAGGCAGTTGACCAGCAATTCATGGACCTGAGCGACCGGCTGACCGGCTGGGCCCGCAGCTTGGGGTGAGTCGAATCAGCTGGTGGGCGCGTTATAGGGGCCGCGCGCAACTTCTCCCCGCCGCGCGGTCATTTCCCCGGGAATCGCGTGGGGGATTGGACCGTGGGGAGGGGAAACGCCACTGGGAAACGTTTCGGGCGGGCTACCGAACTTCTGAGAAAGTAGACGAGTCCGGCCGTCGGCCCGTTTCTACCACGTCCCGAAAGCCGGACCACGTATCCGACGCAGCCCGGACAGTGCTCGGCTACAACGCCGGAAATATTCTCCGGGCATTCGAGGGCTAGGAAGGGCGAAAGCACGAGAGACTGTTGAAATGACTCTTTCACCGCTCATCACGCTCAATGACGGTTACAGCATCCCGCAGCTGGGGCTCGGCACCTGGCCGCTGGACGACGATCAGGTGGCTGCCGCCGTCGTCAGTGCCGTGGAAGCCGGGTACCGGCACATCGATACGGCCGTGAAATACGGCAACGAGGAAGGTGTGGGCAACGGTATCCGGGCCAGCGGGGTGGACCGCAGCGAAATGTTCGTCACCACCAAACTGGACGGCCAGTTCCAGGGCCACGACCGGGCTGCGGCAGGGTTGGAGGGGTCGCTGAAACGGATGCGGCTGGACTACGTGGATCTCCTGCTGATCCACTGGCCTCTCCCTTCCCGTGATGAATTCATCTCGACGTGGAAGACGTTCGAACGGCTCCAGGCGGAGGGGAAAGTCCGGTCCATCGGGGTCTCCAACTTCAAACCGGCCCACCTGGAGCGGCTGCTGGCCGAGACGGACGTGGTGCCGGCGGTCAACCAGATCCAGCTGAGCCCGGCGATCACCCGCGTGGCCGAACGCGAGTTCAACGCCAGACACGGAATTGTTACCGAATCGTACAGCCCGCTGGGCGGTTCCGGGGCGAGCCTGCTGGGCGCTCCGCTGCTCTCCCAACTGGGTGAAAAGTACGACAAAACGCCCGGGCAGCTCGTGTTGAGGTGGCATGTTCAGAACGGACTTGTGGTCATTCCAAAGTCGGGCGATCCGGAGCGGATGAGGGATAACCTTGACGTGTTCGATTTCGCCCTGGATCCGCAGGATCTAGCGGAATTGGCCATACTGGACGAAGGTCCCGGCGTGGGCAACGATTCGGACTTAACCGGGCACTGAACCATGCTTGGAATGGCCCTCTTCCGAACCTTGGGGTTGGCAAATCGATAGTAAGCATGATTACTATTGAGGCAGAAGGATGAAGCGTCCCCGGGATCCGGGTACCTCCTTTATGTAGGAAGAGGAACGACAAAATGGGTTTTTTCGCATTCTTGATTCTCGGCCTTATTGCTGGTGCGATCGCTAAGGCGATCCTCCCGGGCAAGCAGGGTGGCGGCATTTTCATCACCTTGCTCCTGGGCGTCGTAGGAGCATTCCTCGGCGGCTGGATTGGCGGAATGATTTTCGGTACCGGCCTGCAGGAGTTCTTCTCGCTGCAGACCTGGCTGCTGGCCATCGGCGGAGCGGTCATCGTACTGCTCGTCTACGGCATGATCACCAAGCGCAGCGTCCGTAGCTAACTGCGGCACCAGCCAGGAGACCGGCCTGGGGAGAACCTCCCCGGGCCGGTTTTCTTTTCCCCCGGGCACTGGACCGGATTGAAAACCTTCTCACGGAGCAGGAGTTCATCATGAAATCAAAACTTCTTTTGGGTATTGGGATCGCCGCAGGCTACGTCCTGGGGTCGCGGTCCGGCCGGGCGGCGTACGACAAGCTGAAGGCCCGTGCAGCGGGTCTTTGGGACAGCAAGCCCGTCCAGGACAAGGTGGCGGCCGCCACGGAAGCCATCAAGGAAAAGGCTCCGGAGGTGGCGGACCAGTTGGGTGAGGCGGCCCGCCGCGCAGGAACCGTGATCGGCTCAGCCATGCACCACGACACAGCGTCCAGCAACGGCAAAGCCAAAACGTCCGACGTCGGCGCCTCTTTCGGTGGGTCCGGCACCGGCGACCACGTCCCGGCTCACAGCACGCACCCGGAAACGGTCAACCTGGGCACGTCGGATGTTGAGTCCGATCCCGCCCTGAACGACGCCACGGGCCAGGACTGGTCCGACGAAGGCGGTGCGACCCGAGCCGGCGCGGCCACCAATGTGGATCCCAAGCGGGACTGAGCCACGGGGTTCCGGAACGTTCCGGACGAAAAGTTACGCTGCTTCTACTCCACGTAGAGTGCACTCGCCGTAACTGTGCTACAACTGATTGACCTTGCTGGCCGTCGCGATCCTTGGGGGACGCGGCGGCCGGCGGCGTTTCACGGTGTGGCCGCGAAGTACCGGTTCAGGCGACCAGCTCGGCAGCCCCGAACGAGACGCTGAACTGGACGCACCACAGGTCCACCGCCGGGTACTGCGAGAGGTCCACGTCAGCGGGAATCTGGTACACCTGATTGCCCTGATTTCCCTTGATCATGCCGAGGTCGTAGTACTCCGCAGAGCCGGCCGTGAACCATCCCGCCGTCCCCTCCACCACGTGCGCAGCACTGAGCCAGACGTGCACATCCGGTCCGTTGGACGTATCCAGGTTTTCCAGGGTGAGCACCCTGGAACCATCCGGCTGCTGAACAATCCGGACGGTGCCCGTGGTGGTGTGTTCGTGGCTGATCAGGCTGCCCACGGCGAGCTGTACCGGGCCCGTGGGAGGGGGTGTCGGCGTCGTCGTTGTTGATGGTGGGGTGCCCGGCGTCGAGGTGCCCGGCGTCGAGGTGCCCGGCGTCGACGTTAGGGGCGTAGGCGGCGTCGGTTGTGCCTGCGCGGGAGCGCTGGCAACGATGGGGAGCTGTTCGTCCACCCTCACGTCCACAAAGAGCAGCCACGGCTTGAACACCACAAACCCAATCACGAGTGCTACCGCCGCAACGGCCGCCGCGACAGTCCAGTTTCGGCGTCGTGAAGGACTGGGCTTTTCGCTCGCCGACTTTCCGCTCATGGAATCATCGTCCGCGCTTCCGCTGATCGGCGCAACGGACGCTCAGCAATGCCGCACGGCACATTTCGGAAGCCCAAACTGCAACTCCCTGTTGCCTCTCGCCAAAGCGCTGAATGAGTGCTGTGATGAGTGTCAGATAGTCCGTGCGTTACGCGCGGCGTGGGACGGTGGAGCGAAAATGAGCACTTCGGGCGGCGGCCCCGTTATTCCTCCAGGCTGGTACCCCGATCCCGCAGGGACGGGGCGGTTCCGGTGGTGGGACGGTTCGGCGTGGACCGACCAGTTCAGCACGCCGCATGTTCCAACGGCCTACGCCAATCCGTACGCGACTACGCCATACGCGCCCCAACGACCACTCATCAGCCGCGAAACACCGGTCTATAACCCGCTCATTTGGACCATTTCGCTGCTCCCGCTGCTGACTATGGCGCTGCTGCTGTTTTGGAACCCGGATTTCCGTGTCATTTACGTCGGAAGTCAACAGAGGCCAACGGTGGACCCGTCGTCGATCTTCACGCCGGTCTATTTCCTCCTCGTCTTCTCGGGCTTCCTGACCTACGCGGCGACTGTTCTGCTGGCCTATTTCGACAGCGAACGGCTCAAGCGCGACGGCGTCACCAGGCCGTTCCACTGGGCGTGGAGCTTCCTCAGCGGCCCGGTGTACGTGATCGGCCGCTCGGTGATCGTCGCCAAGGTTGCTCCGGGCCGGGGGCTCGCGCCCATCTGGGTGCTGATCGGCGTTGTTTTCCTCAGTTTCGTGGTGACCACCATCAAAATGTCGGCGCTGATGTCCTCAGTGGTTGGCTCCATTCCCAGGTGAGCGGCCGGGCACCGGCTGTGGGAGTGACCTGAGTTCGGTGCCTGCCAGGTTTGAATGTCGTACCCCCTTGGCAGAGTATTCCTATGGAGGCCATTGCGGGTCAGCAAGCGGAGCACAGCAGTTCAACTGCCGTGCTGACGCGTGCCGGGGCTGCTCCGGGGACCGCTCCGGATGGAGCGGTCCCCGGCGGCACCAGGGTGAGACGCCCTTGGTCGCCATGGGTTCTTCGGCAAGGAAACGGTGCCGGGCTTAATTGTCGTACCCCTTTGAAAGAGTGTTCCTATGGAAGCTCTTAGGGTTCAGCGCACGGGGCACGGCGGTCACGCCGGCCTGCGCACGCGCGCTGATTCCCCTGCTGGGGGCGCTTCCAAGACTCTGATGTTCGACGGCGGCGCCCGGCCAGCTGCGCTCCGGTTTTTCCCGTCCCGCCGGCTGGTTCTTCGGCTCGGAATCGGTGCCGGGCATAATTGTCGTACCCCTTTGAAAGAGTGTTCCTATGGAAGCTCTTAGGGTTCAGCGCACGGGGCGCGGCGGTCATGCCGTCCTGCGCACGCGTGCTGATTCGCCTGTTGGGGGCGCTTCCAGCAGCCGCGATTTCGGCGGCGGCGCCCGGCCAGCTGCGCCCCGGTTTTTCCCGCCCCGCCGGCTGGTTCTTCGACCCGGAAACGGTGCTCGGCTTAATTGTCGTACCCCTTTGAAAGAGTGTTCCTATGGAAGCTCTTAGGGTTCAGCGCGCAGGGCACGGCGGTCATGCCGGCCTGCGCACGCGTGCTGGCTCGCCTGTTGGGGGCGCTTCCAAGACTCTGATGTTCGATGGCGGCACCCGGCCAGCTGCGCCCCTGTTTTTCCCGCCCCGCCGGCTGGTTCTTCGACCCGGAAACGGTGCTCGGCTTAATTGTCGTACCCCTTTGAAAGAGTGTTCCTATGGAAGCTCTTAGGGTTCAGCGCGCGGGGCACGGCGGTCATGCCGGCCTGCGCACGCGCGCTGATTCCCCTGCTGGGGGCGCTTCCAGCGGCCGCGATTTCGGCGGCGGTTCACGGTCCGACCGGCCTGAACGGCCGGGCGTCCGCTGCGCTGCCCCGTTCACAGAGGCTGCCGGGCTGCAGGACACCGCCGAAGCCACCGGGCTCGCTGAGGCTGCCGAAACCGCCGGGCTCGTTAGTGCTGTTGAAGCGGCCGGGTTCGTTGAAGCTGCCGCGCCGGCCGTGAGTATTGAGGCCG
>NZ_SIHX01000004.1 GCF_004320525.1 Arthrobacter sp. S39 | reverse complement strand
TGCCCTGTTCCCTGATCAGCGAATCCAGGGACTCAACCCACTCGGCGGTCTCTTCCGGATCACGATCAGGCAGCTGGTTAGTCAACCCGCTGAGGATATGGGAGGTATCTTCTCCTGCAGCCACGTCCAACCTCTCTTTGCGCGCATTCATCGGCGCCCCCAGGCCGGGCAGGGTGTGTCCGGCGTGAATGCGACGTGTGCGACGTATCGGTTACAACAGCCCGGTCATGTGCGCCGGGCAGGGTCCTATCACGCCTATGTCTGCATAGAGTTCCAGGGCGGTCGCCCCGCAGGCATAGTTGTCACCGATCACTCTAGCTGTGACTCCAGCGCGATGCGTAGCCGCGCCTTCGGCGCCGCTGTTGTATTTCGCCGTCATACTGGTTGTGTGACGAAAAGCCGCTGCGATGCGGGTTGGCGGTGCCGGATGTGACGCAGAATATGGCGGATCGCGGTGCGGGCAGCTTGAAGCGCAGGCACAAAGGGTGTTGGCTTGGAGTAATGGAAATCACTATGCGCACTGCATGTATTAGGCATTGGAGGAACACGTGAGCGAGGCCGACGCCGCCACTTCGGTAAATGTGGCGGAAAAATTGGGTTTCAAAAACGGGGATCTGATTCAGGAGTTCGGTTACGACGACGATGTCGATTTCGACTTACGTGACGATATTGAGGACCTGACCGGGTCCGAACTCCTGGACGAGGACGACCACGACGTCGTTGACGCTGTCATCTTCTGGTGGCGCGACGGCGACGGTGACCTGGTCGACACCCTCATGGATTCCCTGACCACCCTGAGCGAGACCGGTGTTGTCTGGGTCCTGACTCCCAAGTCCGGGCGGAAGGGCTACGTCTCTCCCGCCGAAATCCAGGAAGCGGCACCCACGGCCGGGCTTCACCTGACCACCTCCGCCGGCGTTTCCAAGGACTGGAGCGCAACCCGGCTGGTCAGTAAGAAGAATAAGTGACGTCCGGACTCGCCGCTGGCGGCTTGACCCTGCAGGGGAGCGTGGACCTGCCCGTCCCCGCCGTCGGCGAGTCCGCACCGGACTTTGAGCTGGCCAATCAGTATGGTGAGCCCGTTCGGCTGTCATCCTTCCGCGGCCAGAACGTTGTCCTGGTCTTCTATCCGTTCGCTTTTTCCGGCATTTGTACGGGCGAGCTGTGCGAGATCCGCGACAACCTCGGGGACTTCGAGGATGCCAATGCCACTGTCCTGGCCGTCTCCGTGGACAGCAAATTCAGCCTGCGGGCCTATGCGGAGCAGGAAGGTTACACCTTCGACCTGCTCGCGGACTTCTGGCCCCACGGCTCTGTAGCCAGCGAGTATGGCGTCTTTGACGCCGGGAGCGGCATGGCGCGGCGCGGAACTTTCATCATCGACGCCTCGGGCGTTATCCGTTATGTGGTGGTAAACCCCCGCGGCCAGGCCCGCGACCTGTCCGCGTACCGTGAAGCCTTGGCGGGCCTGGGCCGGGTCTGACAACAGATGGAGCCGCGCAGGCACGGAGTAGGGCTGACGGGGTTTGCAAGCCTGCCCGTTGCCGGCCCTGCCGCCCTGTCAGCCGCTGATCTCGAAGTCCTCGACCGGATCCGTAACCTTCTCGCCGGCAAGCGCATCGCGCTGTTGACCGGTGCCGGGCTGAGCACTGATTCGGGGATTCCCGACTACCGGGGTCCTGATTCGGCGCCGCGGTCACCCATGACGTACCAGGAGTTCATTGGGGACCCTGCCAACCGCCAACGGTACTGGGCCCGGAACCACATCGGCTGGTCGCATCTCCGGCGTGCCGATCCCAATGCGGGGCACCGTGCGGCGGCAGAACTGGAGCGCCGCGGCCTGCTCAACGGCCTCATTACCCAGAACGTGGACCGCCTGCACGAACTAGCCGGCAGCGTCAACGTCGTTGACCTTCACGGCCGCTTCGACCAGGTTGTCTGTCTGGAGTGCCGCCGCACGTATTCGCGGCAACTGCTCGCAGGAATGTTGGAGGAGCTCAACCCTGGCTTCCTGGAACACGCCAGCGCGTCCGGTCTGGTGGAGATGGCCCCGGACGCTGACTCGACCGTTGAGGACCAGACCCTGATTGTCAGCTTTGTCGTGGCAGTCTGCCCGGCGTGCGGAGGCACGCTCAAGCCTGACTTCGTCTATTTCGGCGAAAACGTTCCGAAGGACCGGGTGGCGCGGTCCTACGCGATGGTGGACGACTCCGACGCACTACTGGTTGCGGGATCCTCACTCACGGTGATGAGCGGGTTGAGGTTCGTCCGGCACGCCGCCAACGAGGGAAAACCGGTTGTCATCATCAACAGGGGAGCCACCCGCGGGGACGACCGCGCCACCATCAAGCTCCATGCCGGCGTCAGTGAATCGCTGGAGTGGCTGGCCAAGGAACTGCCGCCGTTGTGAACGGCCGGTGCGGAGCCGTTTTTGCCGGCGATTCGCTTTTGACCAGCACCCTCAGGTAGAGTCTATGTTCGTTGGTTGACGCGCAGTGACGCGGAAATCAGCACTATGGGTCTTTAGCTCAGCTGGTAGAGCGCCACGTTTACACCGTGGATGTCATCGGTTCGATCCCGGTAGGACCCACCAGGCAAAACCCCGCCGTTCCTGTCCACACGGCAGGAACGGCGGGGTTTTTTGGTGTCTGCTTTATTGTCAGTGCCCGGCCGTACGGTGCAGGCATGGAACATGTGGTGCTGAAGACATCAGCAAGTGGAGCGCCCACAACGGTGGTCACCAGCGGAAGACAGTGGGCCGTCAGCGCCGAACCCGTCAGGTGGTTTGAACGCGTCAGCTGGTGGGAAGCCCAGCGGCGCATGCCCCGGGGATTGAGCCGCGTGGACGTAGAGGTCCTGCAGGTCCAGGTAAGGCTGGGAAGCAATCCCAAGTCGGCATTGACCACCATGACACTGGTGCGGGACGGGCTCGGCGGCAGCTGGAGGCTCAGGGAGTCCGTGGCGGACGCGGCCTGACTGAAACCACCCGGGCATTGGAAAACCCTCCACCGCGACTATTGGGGGATGCCGCGGTGGAGGGTCTGAGATGAATATACCGTGAACTCCCGGAAACAAAAAATGTCACGCGACCAATGCGCCATGTTTTTCGCCGACGTGTCATAAAGGCCAACCCGCCGCGCCTTCCAGCCATTATGATGGGTTGTGTTCAGTGGAATGAACACTGTGACTCATCACCGCACTGGCGCGCCGATTGAAGGAGAATCATGGCCGATTCCCGTACCCCCCGATCCTCCGACGGCCTGGGAAGCGCGTCGCCCGCACCGGCGGTCACCCGCGCCGCCGCAGTCCTGGAAGCGCTGGCCGCCTCAGCCACCGGCCGGCTGACGCTCAGCGACCTGTCCCGTGAACTCGGTATTCCCAAATCCTCCACGTCCAACCTGATGCTGGCCCTCGAGGAAGCGCGGCTGATCAACCGCCAGGGCGCCGACTTCACCCTGGGGCGCAAACTGGTCGAGCTCGGTGCTGCGTACTTGAGTCGGCTCGACGAAGTGCAGGAGTTTTACCGCTTCTGTGAACAGGCGCCCACCCTTTCCGGTGAGACGGTCCGTATCGCCATGCTGGACGGCACCAACGTCATATACCTGGCCCGCTATGAGGGCCATCCGGCGGTCCGGCTGACCTCCAACATCGGCGACAAGATGCCCGTTTCACTCTGCGCCGTCGGAAAGGTGCTGATTGCCCGGCTCCACGATCATGACATAGACGCCATGTTCCCTGATGACCTCGAGCTTCCGGTGATGACACCGAAGTCGCTGCGCACGGGAGCGGAGCTCAAGGCCCAGCTCGAGACGATCCGCCAACAGGGCCATGCCTTCGAGGACGAGGAATCCACCACAGGTGTGGTCTGCCTGGCTGTCTCCGTGCCGACCCGGGGTGCACACGGCCCGAGCCTTGGCCTGTCCGTAACCGCCCTCAAGGCGACATATTCGGCGGAGCAGGGCTCCCAGATGGTCAAGGAACTCAAGGAACTGGCCCGGTCCCTGGGCAACCCCATGGGCTGACCCGCACACTCGTCCGGGAACCGCTGCGCTGCAAAACGAAGAAACTTCCGCCGACCACTTGCTCACTGTTCAACTTGCTGTACTCTGTTCAATATAGTGATCTGCACAACACGTGCCGTCGCTAACCCACCAGGCCAACGGGGGTCTGGAGTGTTTTTGAGGGAGTTCCAGTGACAACTCGTACTAAATCACCGCAGGCTGACGTGGACGGCGCCGTCGTCGATCCCGAGCAGCTGCGCCGGGCAACGCTTGCCAGCTCAGTGGGCTCCGCCCTGGAGTACTACGACTTTTACATCTACGGCCTGGCCTCGGCCCTGATCTTTGGGCCACTCTTCTTCTCTCCGCTGGGCGAGAGCGGGGCGGTCATCGCCTCGTTCGCCACCTACGGTGTGGGCTTCGCTGCCCGGCCGTTCGGCGGAGTTGTTTTCGGTTACATCGGCGACCGTTTCGGCCGCAAGATGGTCCTGATCCTCACCATCGGGCTGATGGGCATGGCCAGCTTCGCCATCGGCCTGCTGCCCACCTTTGAACAGGCCGGGATGGTGGGAGCGGTGCTTCTGGTGGCCCTCCGCATCCTGCAGGGCCTGGGCGCCGGAGCCGAGCAGGCCGGCGCCACAACGCTGATCTCCGAAGTGGCCCCGCGCCGCCGTCGTGGTTTCTTCGCCTCCCTGCCGTTCGTTGGCATCCAGCTCGGGACGCTCCTCGGTGCCGGTACCTTCGCTCTGATGGCCCTGGCTGACAAGGAGGTCCTGCAGGGCTGGCTGTGGCGCGTGCCCTTCCTGGCCAGCGTCATTCTGATTGTCATCGCCGTGTTCATCCGGCTGCGCCTGAAGGAGACCCCGGTTTTCCAGGAACTCGAAAAGCATAAGGCCGTGGTCAAGAACCCGGTAGGCCAGATCTGGAAGCACTCAAAAAAGAACGTCCTCATCGGGATCGGCCTGCGAATGGGCGAGAACGGAAACTCCTCCATCTACTCCGCACTCCTGGTGTCGTTTATCAGCCTGCCCGCCGGCGTCTTTGCCGGCGACAAGTTCATCGGCCCGACAGGCCTCCTCATTGCCGCCGGATTCGCCGCGGTCATGGTGGTCACCTTCGGTGCCCTCTCCGACCGGTTCGGCCGCGTGCCCGTCTACCGCTACGGAGCCCTCTTCCAGGCCATCATCGCCCTGCCGGCCTTCTACCTGGTCACCCTGGGCAACGTCACGCTGGTCTGGGCGGTCATGGTGGTGGGCATCGCCCTGGGCGTCCAGTCCATGCTCGGCCCCCAGTGCGCACTGCTGCCGGAGCTCTTCGGTTCCCAGCACCGCTTCACCGGCGTGGCCCTGAGCCGCGAACTCTCCGCGGTCCTCGCCGGCGGCTTCGCTCCCATGATCGGCGTGGCACTCCTGGCTGCCACCGGCCACTCCTGGCTGGTCCCTGCGATCTACTCGCTGGTCCTGGCGCTGATCTCCTTCGGGACAACGTTCTTCACCCCGGAGACCAACGGCCGCGACCTGGTCCTCGTGGAGGACGCCAGCTAGCCATCCCGCAGTTACACAGGAAGGTGGCCTCCCCGGCAGCGGGGAGGGCACCTTCCGGCGTTAACAGCGCGAACGAACGCTTGGGGCCCAAGGCCATCCGCTTGAGTTCCCTTAAGCGGCACCCGCCGGCAGTACCGCCAGACGCTGCCGAACACGAAAGAGCCCCTGCCGGGGACTCCTGTTTCAGGAGTCCCCGGCAGGGGCTCTGCCGTGCGAAGCGGGCGGATCAGTAGAAGTGGACAGTGTCCACGAGGTGCGGCAGTTCGCCGCCGTCGAGGAACGTACGCAGGTTGCTGCTGAAGCGCTCCGCGATCAGGCGGTTCTCCGCGGCGCTCAAGGCGGACGTATGCGGCGAAACCATGACTTTGGGGTGGTTCCAGAGCGGGCTGTCCACGGGGAGCGGTTCGACGGCGAAGACGTCCAGGCAGGCGTAGGACACCTGGCCGTTCTCCAGTGCCTCCAGCAGGGCATCCTCGTCCACCACGGTGCCGCGGCCGACGTTAACGAAAACCGTTCCGGGCTTCATGGCGGAAAAGACATCCCGGTTGAAGAGGCGTTCCGTGAACGGCGTGCCCGGCAGGGTGTTCACGACGGCGTCGGCGGAGGCCAGCAGCCCGGCCAGCCCGTCGTTGTCGGAGACCTGCTCGATTCCTTCGATCGGCTCGACGGTGCGCTTGGTGCCGCTGACCTTCATGCCCAGGGCCCGGGCGATCCTTGCCGTTTCCAGGCCGATTTCTCCCAGTCCGGTGACCACGAGGGTGGATCCGCTCACCAGCCGGGTGGGGGTGCGCAGTTCCGGCCATACCTTGGCGGCCTGGTCCTGTGCGAGTTCGGCGCTGCGCTTGAAGCCGTTGAGGATTCCGAGGGCAGCGAACTCTGCCAGGGGCAGGGCGTGGACACCGGCGGAGGTGGTGACTTTGAACTTCTGCAGGGTTTCCTGGTCCAGCCCCGATGCTTTTACCGCGCCGCCTGCGCCGGCTGCCATGCAGTGCACCCACTGGAGGTGCGGGTTCTCGCGCGCAATCCGGGCCAGGCCGGCGGCGTTTTCGTTGGGCATGCCATACAGGACCTGGGCCCGGTTGAGCATGGACCAGTAACGCTCTTCCTGATCGGGCGTACGGCGGAAGTCTGGGTCGCCCGAATGGTCCGCCGGGAAACGTTCCGGGGGCAGCAGGTCGGGTTCGTAGAGGACAGTAACGGAAGGATCTACGGCGCGGATGCGGTCAACGAGCTCAGCTTCGAGCGGGACGGCGATGGCGACGGTGGTTTCAGACGTCATAGTGTTCATCATACTGAATGGAGGCTAGGATATTGAACAGATTTCTCTTCATTAACCACGATGATGTGAGGCGGAGCCATATACATGGACAACAAAACTGCAGGCTTTGTAGGCCTGGGGCACATGGGCAGGCCAATGGCTGCCAATCTCCTTCGCAGCGGCTGGGACGTTACGCTGTGGAACCGGTCGGACGGTGCCCTTGATGACCTCGAGAACCTCGGTGGCCGGCGGACTCCGGACGTCGCCGGCATGCGCGATCTGCCGGTCATTGTCTTTATGCTGCCGGACCTGCCGTTCATCGAGGAGGCGGCCGCCGGACTCCTGGAGAGCTGGCGCGCCGCACCACCCCGGTCCGGCACCGCCGTCGTGGTCATGAGCAGTGTTTCGCCCTCGGGCGTGCAGGATTTCGGCCGTGAGGTGCAGCGGGCCAGCCATGGCAACGCTGCGGTGGTGGATGCTCCGGTAAGCGGCGGAACGGCCGGAGCCGTGGACGGGACGCTCGCGATCATGGCCGGCGGCGCCGCCAAGGATTTCTGGACGTTGGAACCGCTGTTCGGCGCGATGGGAACCACCGTGCGCCACATGGGCCCGTTGGGAGCCGGATCCCTTGCCAAGGCCTGCAACCAGCTCATCGTGGGAACCACGACGGCGGCACTCGCCGAGGCCGCGGAACTCGCCGAACGCTCGGGCATGGATCCTGCGGCCCTGTTCGAGGTCCTGGCCGGCGGCCTGGCGGGCAGCCGCGTCCTGGAGGTGGTGGGGCCCCGGCTGGTCAGCAAGGACTACAGGCCCACCGGCCCGGCCAAGTTCATGCATAAGGACCTTTCCTTTGTCCTTGACTCGGCCCGCGCGGCGGGCGCGGCTGTGCCCATGGCGGTCGCCGGCGTCGAACTTTACGCCGAACTCAAGCGCCAGGGCCTCGGCGACCAGGACCTGGCAGTGGTCCGGCAGGCAATTTCACAACTCAGCGATGCCCACGCGGGCCACGCTACGGAAGGAACGGATTCAGCATGAGCTCGCTTTTTGATTTGACGGGGCGGGTTGCCCTGGTGACCGGTTCGAGCCGGGGGATTGGTAACGCTTTGGCGCGGGCGTTGGCCGATGCCGGGGCGACGGTGGTGTTGAACGGTATTAATGCCGGGCGACTCAAGGACGCGGCGGCGGCGATGGCGGCGGAGTACGCGCCGGGCCGGGTGCACAGCATCGCCTTTGATGTCACCTCCGATGCTGAGGCGGCGCGGGGTGTTGGGTGGGTGGAGGAGCATGTGGGGCCGTTGGAGATCCTGGTGAACAATGCCGGGATCCAGTACCGGGTGCCGATGCTTGACCTGGACGTGAAGGATTGGGAGCGGGTGATTTCCACGGACCTGACCAGCGCGTTCCTGGTGGGCCGGGAGGCTGCCCGGCACATGATCCCCCGGGGCAGGGGGAAGATCATCAACATCTGCTCGGTCCAGACCGATCTGGCCCGTCCGACGATCGCGCCTTATATTGCGGCGAAGGGCGGGCTGCGGAACCTGACCCGTGCCATGACCGCCGAGTGGGCGGCCTCCGGGTTGCAGATCAACGGGATCGCGCCGGGCTACATCCACACCGAGATGACCCAAAACCTGGTGGACGATGAACAGTTCAATGCGTGGATCCTGGGGCGGACGCCGGCGCACCGGTGGGGTACGGTGCAGGACCTCGCCGGGCCCGCGGTGTGGCTGGCCTCCAGCGGGTCGGATTTTGTGAACGGGCAGACGATCTTTATCGACGGCGGAATGACGGTGGTGGTCTGATGCCCGCGAACACAACACTCCCGGTGTCGGGTTTGGCGGTGGTGGCGCACGCGAAGGGGGACCTGCGCATCGATGAGGTGCCGCTCGCGGCGCCTGCTCCGGACCAGGCCGTTGTCGAGGTCCGGTATGGCGGGATCTGTGGTTCGGACCTGCATTACTGGCTGCATGGGGCGGCGGGGGAGTCGATCCTGAAGGCGCCGCTGGTGCTGGGGCATGAGATTTCCGGTGTTGTGGTCCGCGCCGCGGCGGACGGGACCGGCCCGGCCGCGGGAACCCCGGTCGCGGTGCACCCGGCGACCCCCGGCCCCGGTGCCGGGGACATCCGCTATCCGGCGGACCGGCCCAACCTTTCACCTGGCTGCACGTACCTGGGCAGTGCGGCCCGGTTCCCGCACACGGACGGGGCGTTCAGCCGGTACGTGAACCTGCCGGCACGGATGCTTCGGGCACTCCCGGCGGCCCTGGACCTGCGGACCGCGGCTTTGATCGAACCCGCGTCCGTGGCCTGGCATGCCGTGGCACGGGCGGGGGATGTGGCCGGGAAGACCGCGCTGGTGATCGGGTCCGGACCCATCGGCGCGCTGGCCGTCGCGGTGTTGAAGCGGGCCGGCGCGGCCCGGATCACCGCCGTCGACATGCATCCCAAACCGCTGGAGATCGCACAGGCCGTCGGAGCGGACGAGGTCCTGATGGCCACTGATGTGGAGGCGATCGCGGCCGTGCAGGCCGACGTCGTGATTGAATCCTCCGGCAGCCACCACGGCCTGGCCTCGGCCATCCAGGGCGCCGCCCGCGGCGGCACCGTGGTGATGGTGGGCCTCCTGCCGTCCGGACCACAGCCGGTCCTGATCTCCCTGGCCATCACCCGGGAACTGGACCTCAAGGGCTCGTTCCGCTTCAATGACGAGATCGACGACGTCATCGCCGCCCTCGCCGACGGCACCCTGCACATCGACCCCGTCATCACCCACGACTACCCGGTGGAAGACGCCCTCGAAGCCTTCGGCGTTGCCCGCAACTCCGCCGAGTCCGGCAAAGTACTCCTCAACTTCACCCCGCCAAGCTGAGACCCGGCGCCCGCGTCCATCGGCGCGAACGTACACATGAGACCCCACAGCCTCCTTGCACGCGCGAACTGGCAGCTAACACCCTCAAAACCGGGGTTTGAGCGCATTATCTGCCAGCTCGCGCGTGGTTTGAGGGCGTGAAGTGTCGTTCGCGCTCAGTCCCGGCGGACGGGGATAAAAACCCGCGGCTGGTCCGTCCAGGTGCCGGACATCCGCGACATGGTGCGGCGCATGATCCGGTCCGAGGCCGCCCGGGCCGCAGGGGCATCCCCGGCAGCTACGGCTTCGGCCAGGTCCACGTGCCACTGCAGCGCACCCTCATGCGGGTGGTCCGGCATCAGGCCGTGCACTGTCCGGCCGGTGAGTGTCTCAGCCACCTGCCCCATCAGGTTCGCGAACATTTCGTTGCCGGACCCGGAGAGCAGCACTGAGTGGAACGCAATATCCAGCTCCAGGAACCGCGGCACGTCGCCCGAGTGGCCGGCGTCGCGCAGGTCATGGGCGATGTCCACCAGTTCGCGGCGCAGGCGCGCCGGCGCGTTGAGGGCAGCCAGCTCGGCAGCCGCCGGTTCGACGGCGGACCGCAGCTCGGCGAGGGAGCGCAGCTGGGCGCCCCTGCCGTCGCCGGAGAGCCGCCAGCGGATCACCTGCGCGTCGAAGGGATTCCAGCGGCTGGAGGGCAGGACCTTGATTCCCACCCGTTTGGTGGTCTCGACCAGGCCAAGGGATTGCAGCACCCGGACGGCTTCGCGGATGACTGAGCGTGAGACCTTCAGTTCGTCCTCCAGCTGCTCCGCCAGCATGATGTGGCCGGTGGGAAGCTCGCCGGCGACGATCCGGGTGCCCAGGTTCTCGATGGCACGGTGGTGCAGGCTGGTTGACATATGGACAAGCTTAATAGGGTTCCTGCCCGCAGAATTGCCAGGCAGGGCCGCCGGGGAGATGCCGTCCTAGACTGGCTGTGACGGCCGGCGTTCCACAAAGTGGGCGTTACTTTCCCGAAACCGTTTGAATATATATGCTTTATTCGGATCCCTTGGTTCGCAACTGCACGCTCCGCGATCAAAGCGGGGCCACCTGCACATCCATTGCACAGAAATGAATTGGAGTTTTTGATGTCAGCACACATCGGTGTCACCGGCCTTGCGGTGATGGGAGCCAACCTGGCGCGTAACCTGGCCCGGAACGGCTTCACCGTTGCCCTGCACAACAGGTCGGTAGAAAAGACTGACGCACTGCTGGAAAAGCACGGCACGGACGGCGACTTCGTCCGCACCGAAACCCTGCAGGAACTGGTGGACTCGCTGGAGAAGCCGCGCCGCGTCCTCATCATGGTCAAGGCCGGCAAGCCGGTCGACTCGGTCATCGAACAGCTTGAACCGCTGCTCGAAGCCGGAGACATCATCATCGACGCCGGCAACTCGCACTACGAGGACACCCGCCGCCGCGAAGCCGCACTTGCCAAGAAGGACCTGCACTTTGTGGGCGTTGGCGTTTCCGGTGGCGAAGAAGGCGCACTGAACGGCCCCTCCATCATGCCCGGCGGCTCCAAGGAGTCCTACGACGCGCTTGGCCCGCTGCTGGAAAAGATCGCCGCCAAGGTGGACGGCGAGCCCTGCTGCGCCTGGATCGGCACCGACGGCGCCGGCCACTTCGTCAAGATGGTCCACAACGGCATCGAATACGCCGACATGCAGGTCATCGGCGAAGCATTCGACCTCCTTCGTTCGGGTGCAGGCATCGAGCCCGCCGAACAGGCCAAGATCTTCACCGAATGGAACAAGGGCGACCTGTCCTCGTTCCTGATCGAAATCTCCGCCGAGGTCCTGGCCCACGTGGACGCCAAGACCGGCAAGCCGTTCGTGGACGTTGTGGTTGACGCCGCAGGCCAGAAGGGTACCGGACGCTGGACGGTCATCTCCGCCCTTGAACTCGGTTCCCCGGTCTCCGGCATCGCCGAGTCCGTGTTCGCCCGTGGGCTTTCTTCCCAGACCGAGCAGCGCAAGCTCGGCCAGGAGCTGCTGGCCGGCGGGGAAGCTGCCGTGGAAATCCCCGAGACTTTCGTCGAGGACGTCCGCCAGGCCCTGTACGCCTCCAAACTGGTTTCCTACGCCCAGGGCCTGGACATGCTGACGTCCTCCGCCAAGGAATACGGCTGGGACCTCAAGCTGGACGAAATTGCCTCCCTGTGGCGTGCAGGCTGCATCATCCGTGCTGAGCTGCTCAAGGACATCACCAAGGCCTACGCCTCCGAGGAAAAGCCCGCCAACCTGCTGTTCGCGCCCGCCTTCACCAAGGCGATCGCGGAGGCTCTTCCGGCCTGGCGCCGCGTAGTCGCCACCGCCGTCCAGCTGGGCATCCCCGTGCCGGTCTTCTCGTCCTCGCTCGCGTACTACGACGGCCTGCGCCGCAAGCGCGTCGCCGCCGCCCTGATCCAGGGCCAGCGCGACCTCTTCGGAGCCCACACGTACGGCCGTGTTGACGCCGAGGGCACGTTCCACACCCTGTGGGGCGAAGACAAGTCCGAAATCGAAGCTGTAGACACGCACTAGTTTTCGGCTAACGCCGCAGCACATTGCTGCGGCACCTGCGGCCGGCAGTTCCCCGATACTCTGGGAGCTGCCGGCCGTTGCTGTTCCGCGGCAACTGCGGTATCCGTCCAGCGAGGGAGTCCAGCATGGCCCAGCCAGTAGCGTTTGTCACCGGAGCGTCCACCGGGATCGGCTTCGAAGCCGCCAGGAAACTCAGCAGTAACGGTTTCACGGTCTACGCCGGGGCGCGCCGCGTGGACCGGATGGAACCGCTCAAGGCCCTCGGAGTCCATGTCCTGTCGCTGGACGTGACAGACGATGAATCGATGCGCGCCGCCGTCGTCCGCGTTGTGGAGGAACGCGGGCGGATAGACGTCCTGGTCAACAATGCCGGGTACGGCTCATTCGGCGCGCTGGAGGAAGTGGACCTGGCCGAAGGGCGGCGCCAGTTCGACGTCAATGTGTTCGGGCTGGCGAGGATGACCCAACTGGTTTTGCCCGCCATGCGGAAAGCCGGCCGGGGACGGATCATCAACATCTCGTCCATCGGCGGAAAATTCTATGAACCGCTCGGCGCCTGGTACCACTCCACGAAGTTCGCCGTGGAGGGCATGAGCGACGCCTTGCGGCTCGAACTGAAGCCGCACGGCATCAGCGTGTCCATCATTGAACCGGCCAGCACCGTTTCAGAATGGGGAGGGATCGCGGCCCAGGGGCTGCTGGCAACCAGCGGAACAGGGCCCTACGCATCGCAGGCCCGGGAGATGGCCGGCGCGCTGGACTCCACCAACCGGCCCGAAACGTCCACGCTGCCCGAAGTCATCGCAGAAGCCGTGCTGCATGCGGCCAGCGCCGCACGGCCCCGGACCCGCTACCCCGTGGGGCGCGGTGCCCGGGCCATCCTGACGCTGAGGCGGCTCCTGCCGGACCGGCTTTTCGACCCAGTGGTCATGCTTGTGCTCAAGCGGGTTGCGGCCCGGTAAGCGTCAGATGAGGTATTCGATGTCGTACTCAGCCGGATCCACCGCAGGTGTGGTCTCACGCTGGGCGTCCCGGTGGCGCCACTTGGCCGGCACGCCGGTAACGATCGATTCGGGCGGCGCGTCCCTCACCACAACGGCGTTGGCGCCGACGGCGCTGTCCCTGCCGATGGTGATGGGTCCCAGGATCTTGGCACCGGCGCCGATGGTCACCCTGTCCTCGATGGTGGGGTGGCGCTTGACCTTGGCCAGCGAGCGGCCGCCCAGCGTCACACCGTGGTAGATCATGACGTCCTCGCCGATTTCGGCGGTCTCGCCGATGACCACGCCCATGCCGTGGTCTATAAAGAAGCGCCGTCCGATCGTGGCGCCGGGGTGGATCTCGATCCCGGTCAGGAAGCGGCCCAGCTGGGAAACGAGCCGTGCAGGGAAGCGCAGGGCGGGGTTCTGCCACAGGCGGTGAGTCAGCCGGTGGATCCAGATGGCATGCAGCCCTGAATAGGCGAAAAAGTTCTCAAAAGAACCTCGAGCCGCCGGGTCGTGGGACCGGGCGGCGTCGAGGTCTTCCTTCAGTCTTGCGAAAAAGCCCACAAAGTTCTTTCTACAGGAAACGGGGCGACAACGGGCTGATCAGCCGCGAATGTCGTCATAGAGCACGGTGGAGATGTAACGCTCGCCGAAGTCGCAGACAACGGCGACGATCAGCTTGCCGGCGTTCTCGGGGCGCTTGGCCAGTTCCAGGGCGCCCCAGACGATCGCGCCGGAGGAAATGCCGCCGAGGATGCCTTCCTTGACGCCCAGTTCACGGGCAACGCGCACGGAGTCCTCAAGGGTGGCGTCGAGGACCTCGTCGTAGACGTTGGTGTCCAGGATTTCCGGGACAAAGTTGGCACCGATGCCCTGGATCTTGTGCGGGCCGGGGGCGCCGCCGTTCAGGATGGCGGAGTCCTTCGGTTCGATGGCGACGATCTGGACCTCGGGCTTGCGCTCCTTCAGGACCTGGCCGACGCCGGTGATGGTGCCGCCGGTGCCGATGCCGGCGACGAAGATGTCCACCTTGCCGTCGGTGTCGGTCCAGATCTCTTCAGCGGTGGTGGTGCGGTGGATCTCGGGGTTGGCCTCGTTGGCGAACTGCTGGGCCCAGATGGAGTTCTCCGTGTTGGCCACGATTTCCTGGGCCTTCTCCACGGCGCCGCGCATGCCCTCGGAACCCGGGGTCAGCACAATCTCGGCGCCGAACGCGCGCAGCATGACACGGCGTTCTGTGGACATGGTTTCGGGCATGGTCAGGATGACTTTGTAGCCGCGGGCGGCGCCAACCATGGCCAGGGCGATGCCGGTGTTACCGGACGTGCCTTCAACGATGGTCCCGCCGGGCTTGAGGGCGCCGGACTTCTCGGCGGCGTCCACGATGGCAACACCGATGCGGTCCTTGACACTGTTGGCCGGGTTATAGAACTCAAGCTTGACGGCCACAGTGGCACCCAGGCCTTCGCTCAGCCGGTTCAGGCGGACCAGCGGAGTGCCGCCGACCAGCTGCGTTACGTCGTCATAGATCCGTGCCATGTGGATATGCCTATCTCTCAAGAGTGAATACTGAGGTCAGCCTAACGATGGCGGCGCAACCGTTGCTAAGCATTAAGCCATGCAGAGTAATATTTCCTGGCCTTGGCCAGTTTGGGGTTGATGATCACCTGGCAGTAGCCCTGTTCCGGGTGCTTGGCGTAGTAGTCCTGGTGGAAGTCCTCCGCCACGTGGAACCGGGGGAGGCGGCTGACCTCGGTGACGATCGGGTGCGACCACAGCGCCTGGTTCCGTTCGATCGCCTCCTCGAACAGGATCTTCTCCTCCGTGGTCTCGTAGAACATCGACGAGCGGTACTGCGTGCCGACGTCGTATCCCTGGCGGTTGAGCGTGGTGGGGTCGTGCAGCACAAAGAACATGTCCAGGATGACCTCGGCAGGGATCACGGCCTCGTCAAAGGTCACCGCCACCACCTCGGCATGCCCGGTGGTCCCGTTGCAGACCGAGTAGTAGTCGGGATACGGATCGTGGCCGCCGGTGTAGCCGGAAATCACCGAACTGACGCCCTTGGTTTTTTGATAGACAGCGTCGAGGCACCAGAAGCAGCCCCCGCCAAGAACAAAAGTTTTCATGACCTCTTCAATGGTTGAGCGCCCCGGATGATTCCCTGACCACCCTACGAGACTGTGGCACATGCGGGCCAGGGCCACTGATGGGGTAAAACTGAGACTATGGAACCTGTAGACACCGGCGTTACAGATGCCGAACCGCACGACGACGGCACCCCCCGGGAGGATGCCCCCGTCGCGGATGAGGCGGCCCCGCCCACGCTGGGGCAGGTGCTGCTGGCGGTGGAGGAACTGTGGCCCGAATCGCTGGCCGAGAGCTGGGACGAAGTGGGCCTGGTGGCCGGACGGCCCACGGCCCCCGTCACGCGGGTGATGTTCGCCGTCGATCCCACCCTGGAAGTCATCGAGGAAGCCGTGGAGTGGGGCGCCGAACTGCTCATCACCCACCACCCGTTGCTCCTGCGGGGCGTCACGTCGGTTGCGGCGACAACCGCAAAAGGCAAGGCAATCCACCGGCTGATCGAGTCGGGAACCGCCCTGCTGACCGTTCATACCAATGGTGATTCCGCTGTCGGCGGTGTCTCTGATGTCCTGGCCGACGCACTGGGACTGGAGGGCGTGGCACCCCTGACCCTCGCCAGCAACGGCCTGCCGGAGGAGGGTATCGGCCGTGTGGGAGACCTGGCGGATGTGATGAGCCTCGGCGACTTCGCTGCCCGCGTTTTCGGCATCCTGCCGTCCGTGGCCGGGGGAGTGCGCGTGTCAGGGGACAAGGACGGGCTGGTGCGGAGGATCGCGGTCTGCGGCGGCGCCGGTGATTCGCTGTTCAACGAGGTCCGCGCGAGCAATGCGGACGTTTTTGTGACCGCTGACCTCCGGCACCATCCTGCGTCCGAGGCCCGGGAAGCGGCGGTCAACGGCAGGCCCTACCTTATTGACGTCTCCCACTTCGCAAGCGAATGGCTCTGGCTGCCGGCGGCGGCGTCCGCGCTGGGCAACGTGCTCACCGACCAGGGTCACGACGTGGAGATCCAGGTGAGCTCCACCAACAGCGATCCGTGGGACTTCATACTCACTCCGGGCTAGAGTCTATAGAGCGCCGGTACGGTGCCCGGCTCCGGCCGGTGGGATCAAGCGGAGGTAATAGTGGCTAAGGCAGCACCGGCGGAACAGTTGAAGTTGCTCGAACTGCAGGGGCTCGACGCCAAGCTGAAGTCGCTCACCAACCGGCGCCGTACTCTGGACACAGATCCGCGGATCACCGACCTCCAGTCGGCACTTTCGGTCGCCAACGGTGAACTTGGCGCCGCCAAGGTGGCCGTCCACGACGCCGAGACCGAGCTGAAAAGGGCAGAGGCCGACGTCGAACAGGTCGCCTCCCGGATCGAGCGCGACGAAGCCCGGCTGAACAGCGGAACAGGGCTGTCCAAGGACCTCGTGGCCCTGCAGAAGGACATCGCGTCGCTGAACAGGCGCCGGTCGGACCTTGAAGACGTGGAGCTGGAAGTGATGGAGCGGCTGGACTCGCTCCGCGCCAGGCAGGCGGCCCAGCAGCTGATCGTGGACAGCATCCAGGGCTCATTCGGCGGAATCCGAGCCGAGCTCGACGAAGCCCTGGCCGAGGTGGACGCCGAAGCGACGGTGGTCCGCGGCAAACGCACTGACTTCGCTGCCACGCTCGACGCGGGGATGCTGGCGATCTACGAAAAAACGCTGGCCAAGCGCGGAGTGGGCGCCGCACGGCTGTTCCACGGGACGTCCGAGGCCTCCGGAATGAAGCTCAGCCCGGGCGACCTGGCGGAGATCAAGGCAGCAGCCGAGGACGACATCGTCTTCTGCCCGGATTCGGGCGCCATCCTGGTCCGCTCCGCCGAGTGGAACACGGCCGCCCCGGCCAGTTAGTTGGGCAGGATGATGTTCAGCGCGTGCGGCTTCCGCGCTGAACCGTCCACCAGTTCCGCGTCCCACTTTTCGCGGGCCGCCTTCAGCAGCTGCGACGGCGTCTGCGGGGCGTTGCCGCGGCGGACCAGCAGGTGCCTCGCCAGCTCGCCGCGTGTGTGCTTCGCGAAGTGGCTCACCACCTTGCGCACCCCGTTCACCTCCGTGAAGACGTTGACGGCCACCGTCTGCGCCGGCGGCGGAGCCCACGCCGCGGAGTAGGTGCTGGAGCGGCAGTCCACCAGCAGGTGCGCGGCGGACGCCTCGGCGAGGGCTTCGGAGAGTTGCGGTTTCCAGAACGAGGCGAGGCGGCCGACGTCGGGCAGTGCCGTTCCCATCGACAGCCGGTAGGCGGGCACGCGGTCGGCGAAGCGGATGGCGCCCCACAGCGCGGACACCACCAGCACCGATTCATCGGCCTTCCGTCGCTGCGCCGGCGTCAGCGTTTTGTAGCCGAGGGCGTCGTACAAAACGCCGGAATAGATCTGGTGCGCAGGAGCCGCCGGTTCCGCGTGCAGCCGGGTGTTGCGTTCGACGTCGTCCTTCAGCGATGCCCCGACGCCCAGCAGTGCGAGGGCATCCTCGTGGGCGCTCACCGTTCCCAGCGCCTCAAGGACCTTGGCACGGTACGTGTTCAGTGCCGGGAAGCTCAGGGAAGGCCAGTCGACGGCGGATCCACGGACTGCAGGGGTCTTGCCTTCGGAGGGGGGAAGCAGAATCAGCACCGTACGATCCTACCGGCGACTTCCGGCCCCGTTCCGACGGTAGAATGGACGCCGGATGGGTTGACCAGGCGGCCGCGCGTCACGCAAGTGGCTCGAGGAACGTCCGGGCTCCGCAGGGCAGGGTGGTGGGTAACGCCCACTCGGGGTAACCCGCAGGCCAGTGCCACAGAGAACAGACCGCCTGCGTCTTCCGGCAACGGAAGGCAGCAGGTAAGGGTGAAACGGTGGTGTAAGAGACCACCAGCTTCCCGGGTGACCGGGAAGGCTAGGTAAACCCCACCCGGAGCAAGGCCAGACAGGACACGTTTGAGGGCTGCCCGCCCGAGTGTCCGGGTAGGCCGCTGGAGGGCGTCGGCAACGGCGTCCGTAGATGGATGGCCGCTACTCCCGCGCTGGTAACGGCACGGGAGCACAGAACCCGGCGTATCGGTCAACCCATCCAACCAACCCCCCAGCCGGGCAGCCGGGCGCCGCATGTGAGTGACTTCACGCCCGCGGGGGCCGTTCAGGGCCCCCCTCCAGCCTAGAATGGAGAGCGAACGTAGAAGTTCTGCCGCCGGGTCTGCGTTCGCAGCCGGTGGCTTTTCTTTGCGCTTCTCCAAGGTGTCCGGGGTGGACCGAATCCCCGCCGACGCTCGCGCCCCGGAACACCTCCGGCGGCCGCCCTCCGCGTACGAGGACGTATGTGGTTGACCCAAGGAAGGTAGTTCTGTGAGCCAGACGTCAGATTCTTGTCTTGATACGTGGATGGGCCGGGAGGCACTCGCCGAGGCCATGATTCCGGTGATCGGCCGGCTGTACCGCGAAAACAATGTGGTGACCAGCATTCACGGCCGCAGCCTGATCAACAAGTCCACCATGAACATCCTGAAGGCGCACCGGTTCGCCCGCCGCATGAGCAAGGATGAGCTGCTCCTGGAGGAGACAGCCCCGCTGCTGAACACGCTCGCCGGCCTGGAACTGGGCGCGGCAGCGATCGACATCGCCCGCCTCAACCAGAAGTTCAAGGCTGAGGGCGATGGCGCCACCCTGGAAGAGTTCCTCCGCGCCGAACTGGCCGAGGTAGTGGGCAAGCGCGGCGCAGACAACCGCACCAGCACCGATGTTGTGCTGTACGGCTTCGGCCGGATCGGCCGTCTCCTGGCCCGCCTCCTCATCGAAAAGGCAGGCGGCGGCCACGGCCTGCGCCTGCGCGCCATCGTTGTGCGCCGCGGCTCGGACAAGGACCTCTCCAAGCGCGCCAGCCTGCTGCGCCGCGACTCGGTCCACGGGTCCTTCGAAGGCACCATCCGCGTGGATGAGGAGGCCAACACCATCACCGCCAACGGCGTCCAGGTCCAGGTCATCTACTCGGACAACCCGGCCACCATCGACTACACCGCCTACGGCATCCACAATGCGCTTGTGGTGGACAACACCGGCCGCTGGCGCGACGCCGAAGGCCTGTCCCAGCACCTGCAGAGCAAGGGCGTTGCCCGCGTGCTGCTGACCGCTCCGGGCAAGGGCGCGCTGAAGAACATCGTGCACGGCATCAACCACGGCAGCATCGAGGACACCGACCAGATCGTGTCCGCAGCGTCCTGCACCACGAACGCGATCACCCCGGTCCTGAAGGCCATCAACGACAAGTTCGGCGTGATCCACGGCCACGTTGAAACCGTCCACTCCTTCACCAACGACCAGAACCTGATCGACAACTTCCACAAGGGCGACCGCCGCGGCCGCTCCGCCGCGCTGAACATGGTCATCACCGAAACCGGAGCGGCCACTGCTGTGGCGAAGGCGCTGCCCGAACTTCAGGGCAAGCTTTCCGGCAGCTCCATCCGCGTCCCCACGCCGGACGTCTCGCTGGCCATCCTGAACCTCAGCCTGGAAAACGGCACCACCAAGGATGAGGTGAACGATTACCTGCGCCAGATGTCCCTGCATTCGGACCTCCGCAAGCAGATTGACTACATCGACTCGCCCGAGGTTGTTTCCACGGACTTCGTCGGATCACGCCGTGCCGGCATTGTTGACGGCCTGGCCACCATCTCCAACGACAAAAACGTCATCCTCTACGTCTGGTACGACAACGAATTCGGCTACAGCTGCCAGGTGGTCCGGGTCATGGAAGAGATGGCAGGGGTCAACCCGCCGTCGTTCCCGGCGAAGGAGCCCGCGGCAGCTCTCGCAGCCATCGCCGTCTGATTCCAGCTGAGGTTCCCTGCAGTTTCCCGGCTGGTTCTCTGGAATCAGCCGGGAAACGGGACCACACTGGTGGCATGGACAACGAAACTCTCCACGACACCACCCTGGAACACGCCCTTGATGTGGCAAAGGCGAACCATAAGGAGGCAGTCCGGCTCCTCGAGGATGCCCGGGCCGCCCATCAGGCGGGGGACATCCGCGAGGACCGCGTGCGCCAGCTCGAAGGGCTTCTTCAGGTTGCCGCGGAAGACCTCCGGAGAGTGACCCGGGAGCAATAGCGGCCATTCCCGGCCGGCCACCTTTCCCCAACACTGTGGATATCGACCACGGTGCCAGTGGGGTGGCCTAGGCTCTTCTGGTGCAGTACGTATCCGGAAGGGCGGGACGCCCGTGACCGTCAGCTGGTCTGCCTATCGAAGGGCGCGCCGGCGCTCCAGGCAGGCATGGGCCCTGGTGGTCCTGCTGGCCTGCGCCGCAGTGGCCTTGGTGGCCTGGTTCTTCACGGCCGGCCAGTTCGCCGTGGCGGAACCGGCCATGGCCGGACCCACCGCGGCTCCCGTTTTCGACGCCGCCTTTATGAAACCCGTCGTCCCGGTACACGCCGTGCCGCAGGGGAGTGCCCGCGAAGCACTCGAAGGGCTGCCGGTCAAAGGACGTGCGCCGAACGACAACTATGAGCGCGAAGCCTTCGGCCAGGCCTGGCTGGACGTCGACCGGAACGGCTGTGACACCCGCAATGACATCCTTCGCCGCGACCTGACCGGCGTGATATTCACCGAAGGCTCAAAATGCCGGATCGCCGCCGGGACCTTCGATGAGCCTTACACCGGACAAGTGGTGGATTTCCGCCGGGGCCAGGAAAGCAGCAAGGCAGTCCAGATCGACCATGTGGTGGCTTTGGGTGACGCCTGGCAGAAGGGTGCGCAGCAACTGACTCCGCAGCAGCGCCAAAGCCTGGCCAATGATCCCGTGAACCTTATCGCCGCCGACGGTCCCGCCAACCAGCAAAAAAGCGCCGGCGACGCCGCTACCTGGCTGCCGAAAAACAAGGCTTTCCGCTGCCACTACGTTGCCCGGCAGATCTCGGTGAAGGCAGCCTACGGGCTCTGGGTGACGCAGCCGGAGAAGGATGCCATGAAGCGGGTCCTGGACACCTGCCCGGACCAGTCCACGGTGACTGCGGGCTGAGGTCCGCTGCTGGGCTAGTGGCCGAAGGGATCCGGATCGACGCCGGGCATCCAGGTCAGGCCCGGAACGCCCCAGCCGCTCTTCTTGGCCTGCTTCATCGCCTTGCGGGCATAACGGTCCATGAGCCGGTTGACGTAGAGCTTTCCGTCGAGGTGGTCGTATTCGTGCTGGATCACCCGTGCGAACCATCCCGTGGCCTCAAATTCGACCGGCTGCCCATGGCCGTCGAAGCCCTGGACCCGGGCCCATTCGGCGCGCTTCAGCGGGTACTGGCCGCCGGGGAAAGAGAGGCAGCCCTCCTCTTCCTCATCAGGATCAGGAAGGGCGCCGGAAATCTTGGACAATGTCAGGACGGGGTTGACCAGGACGCCCGCGGGGGCAGCGCCGTCATCGTTGGCGAACTTGTAGACAAAGATCCGCTTGCCCACGCCGACCTGCGGCGCCGCGAGTCCCACGCCGTTGGCGGCGTCGTTGGTTTCGAACATGTCGGCAATCAGGGTCCGGAGTTCGTCGTCGAACACGTCCACTTCGGAGGCCCGGCGGTGCAGGACCGGTTCCCCCCAGATGGTGATTGGCATAACTGTCATCTTCGGCATCCCTTCGGCGTGCGGCCCGGTCTCGGTTACCGGGCGTGGGACAAAAACAAAGGAGGCCGCACCGGATATCCGGTGCGGCCTTCTTTTTGGATGGGGTTTTCGTACCATCCTGTGAGGGTGAGCTACGGGGGTTGAACCCGCGACCTCCTGGACCACAACCAGGCGCTCTGCCAACTGAGCTAAGCCCACCATGTGCCTTGCTTGTTTACCGGCTGACCGGCTCCCTTGAAAGGCAACTCAAATAGCTTACCTGCTGTTCGGGGGTGCTTTTGCCACTTTTCCGGTTTTTGGCGAAAATTCCCTCAAACGTGGCGCAGATTACTTCCCGGGGACCGTTGCGTCGGCCTCCGAAGCGGCGGTGCCGGCGGCAATGCGCTTGGAGATGCCCTGAGCCGTTGCGCTGTCCGGCCCCGGCGCAGGAACGAACACCGCTTCGCGGTAGTAGCGGAGTTCGTCGATGGAGTCCTTGATGTCTCCGAGGGCGCGGTGGCCGCCTTTTTTGGCGGGGGACTGGAAATAGGCCCGGGCGAACCACCGGCGTGACAGTTCCTTGATGGTGCTCACATCGATCACGCGGTAATGCAGGTGTTCCACGACTGCCGGCATGTCCCGGGACAGGAAGACCCGGTCCGTGCCCACGGAGTTGCCGCCCAGCGGCGCCTTGCGGGGGTCCGGCACCCACTTTTCGATGTATTCCATGACGGCCGCCTCGGCCTCCTCCATGGTCTTGCCGTGCGGCAGTTCCTTCAGGAGCCCCGAGCGCGTGTGCATGTCGCGGACGAAGTCATTCATCTGCGCCAGTGCGGCGTCGTCCGGCTTGATCACCACGTCCACGCCATCGCCCAGGATGTTCAGTTCCGAATCCGTCACCAGGGCCGCCACCTCGATCAGGGCGTCGTTCTTGATGTCCAGGCCGGTCATTTCGCAGTCGATCCAGACGATGCGTTCATTAGATATAGGCACTTGACAAGCCTACCGTTTAGCTCCGTCCGGGCCGTCCGATGCTAGGATTTCGGAAACGCGGCGGTGAGTTTTCCGTCGTTGTACATGCCCCGTCCGGCCCGGTGAGGCCCGTCGGGTGGAAGCGCGCAATGCAAGAGATTGGACAATCCTGAGATGACGGCGCCTGTGCCTGCAGCGGGGGAGAAGGCCGCCACGATCCCTGTGCGGCCGGAGGCTGAGGTCGACAACGCACTGTCTCCTTTGATCGCCGGTTTCGTCGGTTCGGTCTTTATGATGATCGGCTCCCTGGGAGTGGGCTGGCTTGCTCCCGTCTCGGAACTGCGGCGGATGCCGCTCTTCATCTGGATGCGGACCGAGGCCATCGGGGTAGCGCTGTCCATCATCCTCCTGGCTGTCGGCGGCATGCTGCTGGTCCGGGCCTGGCTGCGGCTGGGTCAGCGCGTCCGGGTCTGGGGCCTTCAGGCGCGCAAGGCCACACTGCAGGCGGTGGTGGTGTGGGGCCTGCCCATGATGTTCACCGTGCCGCTGTTCAGCCGCGACGTGTATGCCTACATCGGCCAGGGCAGGCTGATGGTGGAAGGCTTCAATCCTTACGAAAACGGCATCTCGGCGCTGTCCAACTACTTCCAGCTCGGTGCCGACAAGATGTGGACCGAGGCCCCGGTCCCGTACGGCCAGCTGTTCCTCTGGATTGAGCAGTTTGTGGTCTGGTCCACCAACGTGCACCCCGAGGCCAGCGTGATGCTCTTCCGGCTGGCCGCACTCGTGGGCATCGTGCTGTGCATCATCTACGTCCCCAAGCTGGCGGAGCTCCACGGCGTGAACCCGCACCGGGCCCTCTGGCTCACTGCTGCCAATCCGCTGTTCCTCACCAACTTCATTGCCAGCGTGCACAACGACGCCCTGATGATCGGCCTGGCCCTGGCTGGCCTGTATTACTGCGCCACACGCCGGGTGGTGCTCGGCATCGTCCTGGTCACGCTCTCCATCTCGGTCAAGCCGATCACCATCGTCTTCCTGCCCTTCATCGGCCTGCTCTGGGCCGGGAAGGGCGCCAGCTGGCCACGGAAATTCCTGTACTGGGGACTCACCGCCGGCCTGAGCTTCGGACTCCTCTTTGCCATGAGCCGCGTCAACGGCTTCGGCTTCGGCTGGATCAATGGCCTGTCGGCCCCCGGCAGCATCTGGATCTGGTACGCACCGATCGGCCTGATGGGCCTCGTGGTGGCCTCCATCGCCAATGCGTTCAACCTCGACGGCTGGGGGCTCGCCAAATGGGTGTACGACGCCGGGAAGCTGCTTGCCGTGGGCATTGTCGCCTGGCAGATCTTCAAGGGAGACCACGACCGCCTCATGCGGCGCCTGACACTGGCGTTTGCTGCCATCGTCCTGCTGGCCCCCATGATCCAGTCCTGGTACGTGGTGTGGCTCATCCCGCTGTTCGCAGTCACCGGTATCCGTGATGACTGGCAGGTCAAAGCCCTCTACTTCATTGTTTCCTTCTTTATGGTCTACGCCATTTCGGACCAGCTGGAGGTCTTCCCCTACCTGCAGACCGAAGACCTGGGCCTGGCGCTTGCGCTGGCACGGAACGGTGCGGCCATCATCGCGCTGCTGTTCGCCCTGTACCTGATCTTCCTGGACCCGCGCACCAAACAGCTTTTCAGCAAGCCGGACCAGCCGGTCACCTCACGCCCCGTCATCTGACGGCAGATCCGCCTCGTCATCTGACGGCAGATTCCGCACGGCTTCGCGGCGGGAGAGCGGGCTGAGCCGTTCGCCGTACTCTGCGGCGAAGGTCCGAACCCATTCGGGGTCGGTTTTGCCAAACTCGCGCAATGCCCAGCCAATGGCCTTCCGGATGAAGAATTCAGGATCCGACAGGTTGGCTTCGATGACTTCCCGGAGCAGCCTGCGGTCGGTGTGGGCTTTGGCCTTGAGCTGGGCGGTGATCGAGGCCCTCCTGATCCAGAAGTCCGGGTCCGTGCTCCACCTTCCAAGGACCTCTGTCATGGCCGGCCGGTGCGCCAGAAGGAGGCCGCAGATCCGGTGTGCCACGCCGTCGACGAAGTCCCACCAGGCGCCGGTGCGGATGATTTCCTCGTACACCGGAAGCATCGCCAGGTCCTTGGCCGCCATTTTCAGGCCGGTGAGGTCTATCGCCGCGTAGCGTTCCTCCCGTACCGTGGCGTCACGCCAGAGCTCGAGCACCGTTGCCCGCAACTGTTCCGGGGAATCGAAGGGGTGGGCGGCGGCCGCAGCCATGGTCAGGCGCCGGACCTCGGGCACCCGGACGCCCAGCGACGGGACAGTCGATTTCATATAGGCCTGCGCGCCCGCGCCGCGTTCGGCGTCGGCCTGTTCTTCCAGCGCCGCACGGATCGCGGCCAGCAGCTCCCGGTTCACCATGCTGCAACTGTAGCCAGCCAACCATCCGGCCGCTTGCCGTGCAGCACCGCCGCGTCCGACCTAAAGTAGGAACACAGGGCAGGGATGGAGCAGGCCCCGCACCACGAACGCCGCCGCGAGCTACTGGAGGAATTTTCGGATGTCCATGATCAAGAGCCCGGAACAGATCGCCCTGATGCGTGAGGCAGGGCGCGTGGTGGCCAACACGCTGGCCGTTGTGCGTGAGGCGGCCGGCGTCGGCGTTTCCCTTCGCGAGCTGGACGCGCTCGCGGCCGAACACATTGCCAAGGCCGGAGCCACGCCTGCTTTCCTGGACTACCGCCCGCGGTGGGCCGCCGTCCCCTTTCCAGGCGTCATCTGCGCCAGCGTGAACGATGCCGTGGTGCACGGGATCCCGGACGGCTACCGGCTTCAGGACGGCGACCTCCTAAGCGTGGACTGCGGCGCATTCCTGCAGGGCTGGTGCGGAGACGCCGCCGTCAGCTTTGTTGTTGGGACGGCCGACCCGGTGGACCAGGCCCTCATCGACGCCACTGACGCCGCATTGGCCCGGGGCATCGATGCGGCCAGGATCGGCAATAAAATGGGCGATCTCGCGTACGCCATCGGCGGCGCAGCCCGCAGGGCGGGCTACGGGCTGCTCGCCGACCACGGAGGCCACGGCATCGGCCGCACCATGCACGCCGAGCCGCCCGTGCCCAACGACGGCCGGCCGGGACGGGGCATCAAACTGACGGAGGGGCTGGTCATCGCGATTGAACCCATGCTCATTCTGGGCGGCAAGGACGACTACTACCACGACGACGACGAATGGACCCTGCGGTCGGCCAATGGCCGCCGGGCTGCACACAGCGAGCACACGGTGGCCATCACGGCCGACGGCCCCGTGATCCTCACGCTCCCGTAACAAGTACCCCTGACGATCGGATGCGGTACGCTAGTTAGCGCTAACAACCAGCTGGAACGCAGAGGATCCACCATGTCGGGCACGGAACACAGCATCGCATTCGGGCCGTACTCGGCCATCATCACGGCGCGTGGAGGAGCTCTCCGCGAACTGCAATTCCAAGGTCGCCACCTGGTGGTCACCTTTGGGCCGGACGGCGAAATCCCCGACTACCGCGGGGTCATCTGCGCCCCGTGGCCCAACCGCCTGGCGGACGGCACCTACAGTTACGCCGGCCGGTCCTTCGGGGCGGCCCTGAACGAGCCCGAGCGCGGCACGGCCCTCCACGGCCTGCTGACCGGTGTCGAGTGGGAACTGCGCGGACACACTGCCGACTCCGTCACCCTCGCCGGAACCGTCGAAGCCGGCCAGGCCTATCCGGCCGGCCTTGACGTCGCCGTCACCTACAGCCTGTCTGCGGACGGGCTCAGTGCCACCGTGCTGACACGGAACACCGGCACCGAAACCGCACCCTACGGCGTCTGCCCCCACCCCTATCTTGTGGCCGGCTCCTCGCCGCTGGACGAGTGGACCCTGGAGCTTCCCGCCCGGGAGTTCCTGGCGGTGTCCGCCGAGCGGCTGCTGCCCGAAGGCATCCAGCCGGTGGATGGCCACGAGTTCGATTTCCGGACGCCCCGCCGTCTGGGCGCGGTCAAAATCGACCACGCCTTCACCGGCATCGTCCGCGGAGAAGGCGGCCTCGCGGCCGTCCGTGTCCTTGATCCAGCGGGAACCGGCGTTGAACTGGAATGGGACGCGAACTGGCCCTGGGTGCAGGTCCATACTGCTGACAAGCCAGCCGGCAAGGACCGGCTGGGACTGGCTGTGGAACCGATGACCTGCCCGCCGGACGCGTTCAACTCGGGAACGGACCTGGCGCACCTGGCGCCCGGGGAGTCGCACGAGGCCGGCTGGACCATCAGGGCACTCAGCTAACAGCGGCTCCGCGAAGGTCCAGGCGCACCACGGCCCGCCCGGGGACGGCGGAGCTGACCGCGTGGAATCCTGCGCGCAGGAACAGGTTCAGTGTGCCGTGGTACAGGTCGGCCGCTCCGGCCCGGGGCCTCAGGCCGCGGTCAACCGGGTAGCCTTCCGCAATGTCCGCGCCATGGAGCCTGGCATGGTCGACGGCGGCGCGCAGCAGGGCATCTGCCACGCCGCTGCGGCGGTGGCCGGGTGCAACCACAAAGCAGGTCACGGACCACACCTCGGCGGGTCGCCCGGATGCTGCGGCCCCGGCGCCGGTTGGAGCGGAGGGTTCCGCGAGCCGCAGGACCCGCGAACGGAGCACCCGCGGATAGCACGCCCGCGGTTCCACCGCGCACCAGCCCACCGGCTCACCGTCCAGGAAGGCGAGGACACCCGGGGAGGGGGAACCGCCGTCGAACTTTTCCTTCAGCTGTGCCTTGCGCGCGGACGGTTCCAGTGCGGAGTATTCAGGGCCGGTGAGGGCGAAGTACCGGCACCAGCAGCGCGACGGTTCCCCGGGCAGCCCAAACAGGCCCTCGACGTCGGGCCATTCCGCAGGTGCCGTCGTCAGGCCAGGGACAGGCTGGTGCTTCATGCGTACAGGTTAGTCCGCCTGGATGGACCCGCCGCGAAATGATTTACGGGGCAAGCGCATTCCCGCTACGCTGGACTGCGATCCCTCCCGGCCCGCAGGCTTTTGGGCCCCAGCAACGGAAAGAATGTCAATGACCTTTGGACAGCAGACGGAACTGGCGGACTGGAACCGGTCAGCGCTCACCCCCGGCCTATGCTCCGTGACGCTGCGGCACAGCAGTATTACGGACGTTGCCGCGATTGCTGCGGAGGCCGGCCTGGCCGGAATCGAGTGGGGGACAGATGTCCACATCCGTGACTCCGGCTCGGCGGACGAGGCGCGGGAGGCCACCCTGGATGCGGGAATGGCGGTCCTGTCCCTGGGCTCCTACTACCGGGCCGGAACCTTCGCCGATTTCGACGCCGTGGTGCAGCTGGCCGTCCGCCTGGAGGCGCCCCGGATCCGGGTCTGGGCAGGCGAACAAGGCTCGGCAGACACTGACCGCGACGGGCGCTTGGCCGTTGTCCAGGACGCACTGAGGATCGCGGAAATTGCCGGCGGACACGGAGTGGACCTTGCGTTCGAGTACCACGGCGGCACCCTCACGGATACGCCGGATTCCACGCTCGGGTTACTTCAGGAAGTCGGCCGGGACAACGTGGGGACGTACTGGCAGCCCGCCGTCGGCCTCACCGACCAGGCCGCCCTGGCGAGCCTGCGCCAGGTGCTTGACCATGTGACCGGCGTGCATTGCTTTTCCTGGTGGCCAGAGCACGAGCGGCTGGCACTCAGCGGCCGCAAGCAGCTCTGGCAGTCAGCGGCCGACATCCTGCGTGAGGCCGGCCGGCCCTTCGACATGATGCTTGAGTTCGTCGCAGACGACCTTCCGGAGAACGTCAGCCACGATGCCGACTTCCTCCATCACATAACGCTGGGCGAGGACTGAGTCCAGCCCCGCCGCGTCAGCCATGCCGCGCACAGTGATGTCCACTGATCCGGCCCCGGATCCCCCGTAGCCAGTCCCAGGCCGTGGCGGCCATGCGGGAAAACATGAAGTTCGGCCGGCACCCCGGCGCGGATGAGCGAGCCGGTGTAGGCAAGGCTGTGATGGACCGGCACGGCCGCATCATCAGCGGTGTGCCATACAAAGGCCGGGGGAGTGGCGGCGGTGACGTGGAGGTCTGCGGACACCTCACGCAGCAGGTCGTCCGACGGCGACGCGCCCAGCAGGTTGTCAACGCTCCCCTGGTGGACGTCCTCGGTGCAGGACACCACGGGATAGCAAAGCACCGTGAGGTCCGGGACGGCGGCCTGGACATCAAGCGCTGCATTTCCGGTTGCCACTGCCGTTGAGAGCGTGGCGGCGAGGTGGCCGCCGGCGGAAAATCCGAGGACTCCCACGCGGGTGGGGTCCACCGCCGGCCCGCTGCTTTCGCTGCGGATCTGCAGCATCGCCATTTTGGCGTCCTCAAGCGGTGCCGGATGGCGGTGCGGCGCAACCCGGTACCGGAGCACATAGGCGTGGATCCCCAGGGAGGCGAGCCATTCGGCAACCGGCTCAGCCTCGTGGTCAGCCTGGTGGCCGTAGCCTCCGCCCGGAAGCACCAGCACGGCAGGCCGTGGCCCGTCGGCGCGGGCGGGGACAGCTGTGAGGGAGACCGCCGCCACCGTCAGGAGGCCGTCTCGGTGCTGCGCCGCAGCGTCACCTGTCCGGTCACTGGAGGCGGTGTCCCGGCACCGTCTGCGGCGGCGGTGCCCGCGGCGCTGCGCGTGGCGATCCTGCCGATTTCCTCGAGGGGAAGGTGCACGGTGGAAAGTGCCGGGCGGAAATCCCGCAGCGTCTCGATGTCGTCGAAGCCGGCGATGGTGGCGTCGCGGGGTATGCGCAGCCCTTCGCTCCGGAGGGCCGCGGCAGCGCCGATGGCCATAACGTCGTTGACCGCGAAAATGCACAGTCCCTTGGAGCCGCCCCCGTTTCCGGTGGCCCCGACGCCGCCTGCTTCCGGGCGGGAGGCCTTGATGCGTGCGGCAAGGGTGAGTCCGGCCCCGAACCCGCCGGCGCGGTTGAAGGAACTGCGCAGGATTTCCGCCGGGGGGCGTCCCGCTTCGGCGAGACCCTGCTGGAATCCGCGGATCCGGTCATCGGAGGTGAAGAGTCCTTCCGGTCCGCCAATGATCACGAAATCGTCGTCCGCCCGGGAGGCGGAAAGTTCCGAGGCGAGGCTGGCGGCAAGTTCCTCATTGGGTACTTCCACCACGTGGTACCCGTCGGACACGGCGGCCCCCACCACAGGGTGGCCCACTACAGCCACCTGGCCGCCGTTGCGGCAATACCTGTCGAGTTCAGCGGCGAGGTCGGCGTTGCCGTCGGTGTCCTCGGTGCGGGACGAGCGGGAACCGGCGATCACGATCGAATCGGCCCGGCGGGCAGCGAAGGCGGCAACGGCTTCCTTTTCATCCCCGGGAGCGCCGGCCGTGGTGGCCAGCAGGACCATCCTGCCCTGTTCCCGGGCTGCTTCCTGGACGCCGCGGGCGATGGCGGCGAAGTAGGGGTCGGCGATGTCGTGGACGATCAGTCCGATCAGGCCGGAACTCGATTTGGCCAGCCCCTGGGCCTGGGCGTTGGGGATGTAACCCAGGGAGTCAGCAGCCTGCCGCACACGGTCCGCAATGTCCGGCCCGGGTTTCCGGGCGGAACCGTTCAGCACGCGCGAAGCCGTGGCGGGCGACACGCCGGCCAGCCGGGCCACCTCGGTGAGGGTACTTGCAGCCACGGGATCTCCTTTTTCAGCGGAACTTAGCGGAACTCAGTCGCCAACGGCGTTGACCACATTATGGCAGTTTTAGGGACTTGCCGGAAAGCGCTTGCCAATTTCCGCCCGATGGGTGCAGAATGGATGCAGTGGGAATGCGCTTTCCCAGACCAGCTTGAGTAACACTGCTCACTCACCGTGGAGGACACATGGGCTTCGAAACAAAGACGATCCGCATCGCCATGAACGGCATCACCGGCCGGATGGGTTACCGCCAGCACCTGCTGCGTTCCATCCTCCCCATCCGTGATGCCGGAGGCTTCACGCTGGAGGACGGCACCAAGGTCCAGATCGAACCGATCCTGGTGGGCCGCAACGAGGCCAAGATCCGCGAACTGGCGGAACTGCACAAGGTGGCGGAGTGGACCACCGACCTCGATTCGGTGATCAACGACCCCTCCGTGGACATCATCTTCGATGCCTCCATGACCAGCCTCCGTGCCGCCACCCTGAAGAAGGCCATGCTGGCCGGCAAGCACATCTTCACCGAAAAGCCCACGGCTGAAACGCTCGAAGAGGCCATCGAACTGGCCCGCATCGGCAAGGAAGCCGGCGTCACGGCCGGCGTTGTGCACGACAAGCTGTACCTGCCAGGCCTGGTCAAGTTGCGCCGCCTGGTTGACGAAGGCTTCTTCGGCCGCATCCTGTCCATCCGCGGCGAATTTGGCTACTGGGTCTTCGAAGGCGACGTCCAGGCCGCGCAGCGCCCGTCCTGGAACTACCGCAAGGAAGACGGCGGCGGAATGACCACGGACATGTTCTGCCACTGGAACTACGTCCTCGAAGGCATCATTGGCAAGGTCAAGAGCGTCAACGCCAAGACCGCCACCCATATCCCGGCACGCTGGGACGAGGCAGGCAAGGAGTACAAGGCCACCGCCGACGACGCCTCCTACGGCATCTTCGAGCTCGAAACCCCGGCCGGCGAGCCGGTCATCGGCCAAATCAACTCCTCCTGGGCAGTCCGCGTCTACCGCGACGAACTGGTCGAATTCCAGATCGACGGCACGCACGGCTCCGCCGTCGCTGGCCTGAACAAGTGCGTCGCCCAGCAGCGCGCCCACACCCCCAAGCCCGTCTGGAACCCCGACCTGCCCGTCACGGAATCCTTCCGCGACCAGTGGCAGGAAGTCCCCGCCAACGCCGAGCTGGATAACGGCTTCAAGCTGCAGTGGGAAGAATTCCTCCGCGACGTCGTCGCCGGCCGCGAACACCGCTTCGGCCTGCTCTCCGCCGCCCGCGGTGTCCAGCTCGCCGAACTTGGTCTGCAGTCCAACGACGAACGCCGCACCATCGACATCCCGGAGATCACGCTCTGATGACTTCCCTGATCCTTCCCTCCAACGACGGCGGCACCCGGGAGTACCGCCTCCAGGGCGGTGCGTCCTGGGCCCGCCCCACGGCACCGCTCACAGCCCGCCGTGCCTACGCTGCAGCGCACGTGATTCCCGAGGTCCTCGCGGACAACACGCCGGGCGCCCCGGCGCGCCTCGACTGGGACGCCACCATGGCCTACCGGCACGAACTCTGGTCCTACGGCCTGGGCGTGGCCGATGCCATGGACACCGCCCAGCGCGGCATGGGCCTTGACTGGGCCGCAACCCAGCAGCTCATCAAGCGCACCGGTGTGGAGGCCGCCTCGGTGGTCTCCTCCGGCAACGCCGCAACCGCCGGTAAAACCGTGCGGGACCTGGTCTCCTGCGGCGCCGGCACCGACCAGCTCGACATCGCCACCCTGCCCACGGGCGAGGCCGGACTCAACGCCGTCCTCGAGGCCTACCGCGAGCAGATCGCCGTTGTGTCCGAAGCCGGGCCCAAGGTCATCCTGATGGCCTCCCGGGCACTGGCCCGCGTGGCCACCGGTCCGGAAGACTACCTGAAGGTGTACTCCACCCTGCTCCAGGAAGTGGACCAGCCCGTGATCCTGCACTGGCTCGGGACCATGTTCGATCCCGCCCTGGCCGGCTACTGGGGTTCGGATGACGTCGCGGCGGCCACCGAGACGTTCCTCTCCCTCATCCGCGATAACGCGGACAAGGTGGACGGCGTTAAGGTCTCGTTGCTGGACGCAAGCCACGAAGTGGCCCTTCGTGCCGTCCTGCCCGAAGGCGTCCGCCTCTACACCGGCGACGACTTCAACTACCCGGAACTGATCGACGGCGACGGCAGCCACCACTCGGACGCCCTGCTGGGCATCTTCGCGGCCATCTACCCCGCGGCCTCCGTTGCCCTGCAGCACTACGACGCCGGCAACGCGGCGGAAGCGCGGGCCATCCTCGACTCCACCCGCGAACTGGGCAAGCACATCTTCAGTGCCCCCACGTTCTACTACAAGACCGGGATCGCCTTTATGTCCTGGCTCAACGGCAAGCAGCCCGGTTTCCAGATGGTCGGCGGACTGCACTCCGGCCGCTCCGTGGTGCACCTGGCCAAAACCTTCGAACTCGCCGACCAGGCCGGACTGCTGAAGGACCCGGCCCTGGCCGCGTTCCGGATGTCCGACTACCTGCGCATCAACGGAGTGGGAGTATGAGCGACTTCTCCCGCCTGGCGATCAACAGCGCCACCACCAAGAAGTGGACCCTCGCCCAGGTCGTCGAAGGCTGCGTCAACGCCGGCATCCCGTCGATCGGCCCCTGGCGGGACCGCGTTGAGGAAGCAGGACTGGAAAAGGCAGCCAAGCTGATCAAGGACGCCGGCCTCCGGGTTTCCTCGCTCTGCCGTGGCGGATTCCTGACAGCGGCTGACGCCGAAGGCCAGGCCGCCGCACTCGCGGACAACCGCGCGGCGATCCTCGAAGCCGCGACGCTGGACACCCGGGAACTCTTCCTGGTGGTCGGCGGCCTGGCTCCGGGGGAGAAGGACGTGGTGGCTGCCCGCAAGCGCGTCGCCGACCGCCTCGCCGACCTCGTTCCGTTCGCCTCCGAGAACGGGATCCGGCTCGTGCTCGAACCCCTGCACCCCATGTACGCCGCTGACCGTGCCCTGATCTCCACCCTGGGACAGGCCCTGGACCTCGCTGCCCCGTTCGACACGAAGGATGTTGGCGTCGCCGTCGACACCTTCCACGTCTGGTGGGATCCGGAGCTGAAGGCGCAGATCGAACGCGCGGGCCGGGAAGACCGGATCGCCTCCTACCAGGTGTGCGACTTCAACATGCCCATCGCCGCGGATCCGCTCCTGTCGCGCGGATACATGGGCGACGGCGTCATTGACTTCGCCACCATCGGCACCTGGGTCAGGGACGCCGGGTACACCGGCGACATCGAAGTCGAAATCTTCAATCAGGAGATCTGGGACACGGACGGCAACACCGTCCTTTCCACGGTCAAGGAGCGCTACGCGGAGCTGGTACTCCCGTACGCCTGACCTGATGCAGACCGCGGGCTCCTGCTAACGTCACGGCAGGAGCCTGCGCCCCACCAGTAAAAGGACCTGCACCGCCTTGGCGGTGCAGGTCCTTTTGCGTTGCTGTCCGGACTCAGGCGAGGTACGCGGCGGCGTGCCGGCGGTACCTGGCCAGGACGCCGCCGTCGGACGGTTCAGCCGGAAGATCCACACCGCTGAGGGCCCACTCCGGGAAGGACCCAGCCAGCACAGCGGCGGCCTGGCGGGCGGCGCCGTCGGCCACGTACTCGCCGGGCGTCGGCACAAAGGCGGGAAGGCCAAGGAGCTGGCTGGCTGCCAGCTGCACGGCCGGCGACTGTGCCCCGCCACCCACCAGGATGACGCGCCGGGCCTCCACGCCCTGAGCCTGAAGGGCTGCCAGGCCGTCGGCGAGGGAACAGACCACGCCTTCGACGGCGGCGCGCGCCAGGTTTTCGGGTGTGTAATTCGCCCGGGTGATGCCGTGCAGCGATCCGGCCGCGTCCGGAAGGTTGGGTGTCCGTTCCCCGTCGAAGTACGGAACGAGCGTCAAGCCGCCGGCTCCTGCCGGGGCCGCCAGCGCAAGCTCGTTGAATTCTTCCAGGCTGACATCCAGCAGCGCCGCCGTCGCATCGAACACCCGCGTCGCGTTGAGCGTGCAGGCAAGCGGCAGGTAATTGCCCGTGGCGTCTGCGAATCCCGCGACAAGACCTGACTCATCGGCCGCAGGGTTTGATGACACCGCAAACACGGTTCCGGAGGTGCCCAGCGAGAGGACCACATCGCCCACACCGGCGCCCACGCCCAGGGCGGCGGCGGCGTTGTCCCCGGCGCCAGGTCCGATGAGCAACCCTTCCGGGGTTTTCCCGGCGATGTCCAGCGGGCCGACGACGGCGGGAAGCCGGGGGACGTGGCCAAGGGACTTTTCGAGGGCGTCAGGAAGGTATTCGCCCGCGGCCGCGGAATAGTAGCCGGTACCGGAGGCGTCGGACCGGTCGGTCCGGAGTGCCGCCAGGCCTGCCTCGCCGCTGCCGGGGCCGAAGCCCGCCAGCCGCCACGAGAGCCAGTCGTGGGGGAGGCAGACGGCTGCGACGCGGGCTGCGTTGGCGGGTTCGTTTCCGGCGAGCCAGCGCAGCTTGGTGATGGTCAGCGAGGCAACAGGGACTGTTCCCGTGGCGCGGGACCAGTAGCGGGCACCCTCGGCGGAGTCGCCGTCGCCGGCCTCCCGGATCAGGTCCAGGGCGGCGGGAGCACTCCTGGTGTCGTTCCACAGCAGTGCCGGCCGGATGACGTCTCCGGTCCCGTCGAGGCAGACCATTCCGTGCTGCTGGCCGCCCACGGACACGGCGCTGACATCAGCGAGTCCGCCTGCCTGCGTGATGGCGGCCTTGAGGGCGTTCCACCAGTGCTCGGGGTGGACTTCGGTTCCGTCGGGGTGGCTGGCGCGTCCCTGGCGCACCAGCGCGCCGGTGTCCGCGTCGCGGATCACCACCTTGCAGGACTGGGTGGAGCTGTCGATTCCGGCAACGAGGGCCATATGGTTCCTTTGATGCGCCGGCGCCGCCGGATCGTGGATCCGGCGGCGCCGTGGTGCTGGTGGTTGGTTGCCTGCGGCCTAGCGTGCGTTGAGCAGGTGCTCGATGGCCAGCTGGTTGAGCCGCACGAAGGCGAAGGACCGCTCTGCGGCGGCATCGGCGTCGAACGTTTCGAAAGCCGATGCGTCAGCCAGCAGATCCGCGGTGGTCTCACCGGCGGCGAGCGTAGGTTCGCCGAGTTCGAACACGCCGGAGGTCTTCAGTGCTTCCTGGACCTCAGGGTCAGCGCGGAAGGCGAGCGCGCGTTCCTTGAGCAGGAGGTACATGGACATGTTGGACTTCGCGGATTCCCAGACGCCGTCGTAGCCGTCGGTGCGGGAGGGTTTGTAGTCGAAGTGGCGCGGGCCGTCGTATTTGGGGCCGCCGTTGGGGAAGCCGTTCTCGAGGAGGTCCACGGTGAAGAAGGCGCTGGTGAGGTCGCCGTGGCCGAAGACGAGGTCCTGGTCGTACTTGATGCCGCGCTGGCCGTTGAGGTCGATGTGGAAGAGCTTGCCTGCCCAGAGGGCCTGGGCGATGCCGTGGGTGAAGTTCAGGCCTGCCATCTGCTCGTGGCCGGTTTCGGGGTTGAGGCCCACGATGTCGCCGTGTTCGAGCTGGGCGATGAAAGCCAGCCCGTGACCGACAGTGGGCAGGAAGATGTCGCCGCGGGGCTCGTTGGGCTTGGGCTCGAGGGCGATCCGCAGGCCGTAGCCCTTGTCCTTGATGTAGGCGGCGGCGGTGTCGACGCCCTCCTTCATGCGGTCCAGCGCGGCGGACAGGTCCTTGGAACCGTCGTATTCGCTGCCTTCGCGGCCGCCCCACATCACGAACGTTTCAGCGCCGAGCTCCGCGGCGAGGTCGATGTTCTGCAGGACCTTGCTGAGGGCGAAACGGCGGACGGAGCGGTCGTTGGAGGTGAAGCCGCCGTCCTTGAAGACCGGGTGGCTGAACAGGTTGGTGGTGACCATGGGGGTTTTGAGGCCGGTCTCGGCCAGGGCTGCCTTGAAGTTCTTGAGGATCAACTCGCGTTCGGAGGCCGTGGCGTCGAACGGGACCAGGTCGTTGTCGTGGAAGGTGATGCCGTACGCGCCCAGTTCGCTGAGCTTGTGGACGGCTTCGACGGGGTCCAGCGGCTTCCTGGTGGCCACGCCGAAGGGGTCCGCTCCGGTCCAGCCGACGGTCCAGAGGCCGAAGGTGAACTTGTCGCCGGGTGTGGGCGTAAGAGTCATGATGCGTCCTTGCATTTCGGGGGAACCGTGGAACCCCTGGAGTTAGTTTATCGCTTGAACTATATAAGGGGGGATGAGCTATGGTCAATAGCACGAGCCTTCCCACGAGGCACGAACTTCGAAATGGAGGGCCGCATGGCCAGTTCAGCGCCTGCCGCCGGCGCCGCCGACGCCGGGACGCCGGGGAGCATGGGTGACGTCCGCCGCGGCAACCTGGCCCTGGTGCTCGGGCGCATTGCCCAGTCCGGGGCAGGGACGCACCTGACCCGGGCCCAGGTTGCTGCCGCCTCGGGGCTCACCAAGGCCTCTGTCTCGAGCCTGGTGCTGGATCTCCTCGATGCCGGCATCGTCAGGGAAATCGGGCTGAATCCGCAGGGGGAGCGCGGACGGCCGGGTGTGGGGCTTGAGCTCAATCCGGCCAGGGGCGTGATGGGCATGGAAATCAATGTCGACTACATCTCCGCGGGGGTAACGGACCTGGCCGGCAACCTGTTGCTCCACCAAACGCGGGAGCAGGACAACCGCATCGCCTCACCGGGCTCCGTGGCGGCGGCGCTGGCCGGCCTCGCAGCTGACCTCAGGGGCAACGCGGAGGCCCAGGGGGTCCGCATCCTCGGCGGCGGCCTGGCTGTTCCGGGACTCGTTGATGTCAAGACCGGCACGGTCATTACCGCTCCCAACCTCGGCTGGAGCGCCGAAGCTCTGGACCTGGATGCCTTGCTCCCCGGCGTGCCACTGGGCACTATACTCTTCAACGAAGCCAACGCGGCGGCCCTGGCGGAACTGCGGTACCGCCCGGACGGCGGTGCGGACTTCCTCTTTGTCTCCGGTGAGGTGGGCGTGGGCGGCGGGCTGGTGATCGGCTCCGAACTGTTCACCGGCCCCCACGGGCATGCCGGTGAACTGGGGCATGTTGTCGTCCTGCCTGACGGAGCGGCCTGTTCCTGCGGCGGCACGGGCTGCCTGGAAACGGTGGCAGGCCAGGACGCGATCTTCGCGGCCGCAGGAATTGCCACGCAGGCGGCACCCGCCGGGCCGGCAGATTCGGCGTCCCGTTCGGGCCCGGCGGCATCCGGTCCGTCCAGATCCGAGTGCCTGGCACAGTTGCTGTCAGCGCTCGCGGCCGGGGATGCCGATGCGCTCGCCGCCGTCACGCGGGCCGGCCGCTTCCTCGGGGTGGCCGTTGCCTCCACTGTCCGGTTGCTGAATATCTCCTCCGTGGTGCTGGGCGGACACTTTGCCATCCTGGGGGAGTGGATCATGCCCGCTCTTTCCGGGAGCCTGGAACGGTACGCCCCCGGGAAAGTCCTGCCCGGCAACATCAGCCTGTCCGGCGTGGGCCAGGCCGGAGCGCTGCTGGGCGCCGCCGGCAGCGTGGGCCGTTCGCTTGTGGAAGCCCCTCACCGCCTCCAGGTCCAGGCTCCGTAGGCGGGCCATCCGGGCTGCGGCAAATCTTGATCCAACACCCCGTCTTGTCCTTCGCGAACACTGAGCTTCGGTGGGTAGTTTCAGTGCATCAGCGAGAGCAAAGGGGTCCACACATGAGCATCACCGAATACTTCTCAGGCCTGGCCGTCATCCTGGGGTCGCTCGCGGCCGTCCTGGGCCTCTGCGCAGGCATCCTCCGGCGCGGGGCACGGCACTAAGCCTGCTGCCTCGGGGCCACTCCCAATGTCCAGGTCACAAAAGCAGTGAGGCTCCGGCCTGCGTCATCCGCAGGCCGGAGCCTCACTGCTTACTGGTGCCCCAGGAGGGAATCGAACCCCCGACCGGCGGATTAGAAGGCCGCTGCTCTATCCCCTGAGCTACTGGGGCACGTGGTGTCCGGAGCATATATTCCGGCGCATCAAAAAGTTTACATCCCCCGGGTGCCGTTGCCGTCACGGCGGCACCTGTCCTCCACAGTGCCGCCCCGGGCGGCGTTATGCACATACGGAAACAGACACCTCGCCGGAGCACGGTGTCCGCGCGAAGCTGGTTTTGCCCGGTAGGGCACCACCTTCGAGACAGGACATGATCATGACCGACATCATTACCATCCGGGGCTTTGTGGCGACGGACGTCACCACGTCCACCACCACCACCGGCATTGGGACGGCCTCGTTCCGGCTGGGGTCCCCCTCCCGTCATTTCGACAAAGCCTCGGGGGAGTGGGTCGAGGACTACATGAACTGGTTCACGGTCCAGGGGTACCGCCAACTGGCCGGGAACATGGCCTGCAGCATCAAGAAAGGCCAGCACGTGATCGTCGTCGGCCGGCTGAAGCTGGCACGCTGGGAACGGGACGGACGCATTTACCACAAGGCCGAGGTCAACGCCGACTCAGTGGGCCACGACCTGAGGTGGGGCTCCGCCAATTACATCCGGACGGCGAAGAACGAACTGCCGGACTCTGAAACGGCCACCCAGCGCGGCGACGGCTACGACGCGGCAGCCGGGGAGTCGGGGCCGGACGACTACCCGGAAGAAGACGGCGCTGCCGAGGACATCGTCTTCGAGGATGCCAGCGGCGACTACGTCTCCGTGGACACGGAAACCGGAGAGCTCGCCGGAGCGGCGACCTGAAGCCTGCGCTCGCTGGCGCGCGGTGCCGCGCTGGGGACTGCCACGCCGCAACAACCCCGCCGTTGCGGCGTGGCAGAATGGGCGGCATGACCAGCACCACGAATCACCGGCCGAAACATCCAAAAGCTCCCCGGCCGGGATCCCCGTCATCGGTGCGCATGCCATCGGCTGGTGCTCCCTCTCGTCTGGTTCTTCTCGCGGTGGCCGGCTGCCTCGCCGGTGCCGCAGCACTGTCCGCCTGCACCGGGTCCCAGCCAGGTCCTGCAGCATCCACAGCAGTTTCAAGCTCCACACCGCCGGCCAGCGCCGCCGCGCCGTCAACCGCGCCGTCAACCGCGCCGACGCAGGGTGCTGCTGCCCAGGCATCCGGATCCGCCGAGGGCAACCCGGCAACAGCCACGCTGAAGCAGACCCTTGCCGACGCACTGAACCGCCTGGCCGCCGGAACGCCGAAACCCGCAACGGCCCAGGTGGCGGACGCACTGACCGGTGCCGGCATCCCGGGCACAGCACTCGAAGTCTCGGAAAGCCGCACCCCCACCGGGCTGGAAGCGGACGCCATCGAAGCCGCCGTCCTGGCGGGCGGGGACTGCGTCATAGGACAGATCCGGGACGGCAGCGTCACGGTCAGCGTCCTGCCGGTTCTTGCGAGCGGCAAGTGCTTTGTCGGGGTTCCCGCCTGACGGACGAATGTGAGTTATCCCCGCCAACCCACTAGATTTGGAACCATGGCGGAATTTATCTACACAATGACCAAGGCCCGTAAGGCCGTTGGCGAAAAACTTATTCTCGACGACGTAAGCATGTCCTTCTTCCCGGGTGCCAAGATTGGTGTTGTTGGCCCGAACGGTGCCGGTAAGTCCACCATTCTTAAGATCATGGCCGGACTGGACACGCCCTCGAACGGTGAAGCGCGGCTCAGCCCCGGTTACACGGTGGGCATCCTGCTCCAGGAACCGCCGCTGAACGAGGAAAAAACCGTCCTGGGCAACGTCCAGGAAGGCGTAGGCGAGATCTACGGCAAGATCCAGCGCTTCAACGAGATCTCCGAGGAAATGGCCAGCCCCGACGCTGACTACGACACCCTCCTCGAAGAGATGGGCCACCTGCAGGAAGCCATTGACAATGCCGACGCCTGGGACCTGGACTCCCAGCTGGAGCAGGCCATGGACGCCCTCCGCTGCCCGCCCTCCGATGCGGACGTCACGCTCCTCTCCGGTGGTGAGCGCCGCCGGGTGGCCCTCTGCAAGCTGCTCCTGCAGAAGCCTGACCTGCTGCTGCTCGACGAGCCCACCAACCACCTCGACGCCGAGAGCGTGCTGTGGCTTGAACAGCACCTCTCAAATTACGCAGGCGCTGTCCTGGCCGTCACCCACGACCGGTACTTCCTTGACCACGTCGCGGAATGGATCGCCGAGGTTGACCGCGGCCACCTCTACCCGTACGAGGGCAACTACTCCACGTACCTGGAAAAGAAGCGTGCGCGCCTTGAAGTCCAGGGCAAGAAGGACGCCAAGCAGGCCAAGCGCCTCACCGAGGAACTGGAATGGGTCCGTTCCAACGCCAAGGGCCGCCAGACCAAGTCCAAGGCCCGTCTGGCACGCTACGAGGAGATGGCTGCCGAGGCAGACCGCACCCGCAAGCTTGACTTCGAAGAGATCCAGATCCCGCCGGGACCCCGCCTGGGCGGACTGGTCCTGGAGGCGAAAAACCTGCAGAAGGGTTTCGACGACCGCACGCTGATCGACGGACTGTCGTTCACCCTTCCCCGCAACGGGATCGTCGGCGTCATCGGCCCCAACGGCGTGGGCAAGTCCACGCTGTTCAAGACCATCGTGGGCCTGGAGCCGCTCGACGGCGGCGAACTGAAGATCGGTGACTCCGTCAAGATTTCCTACGCGGACCAGAGCCGCGGCGGCATCGACCCCAACAAGACGCTGTGGGAAGTTGTCTCCGACGGCCTGGACTACATCCAGGTGGGCCACGTGGAAATGCCGTCCCGCGCCTATGTTGCCGCGTTCGGCTTCAAGGGCCCGGACCAGCAGAAGAAGGCCGGTGTACTTTCCGGCGGTGAGCGCAACCGGCTGAACCTGGCCCTGACGCTCAAGCAGGGCGGAAACCTGCTGCTCCTTGACGAACCCACCAACGACCTCGACGTCGAAACCCTCAGCAGCCTCGAGAACGCGCTGCTTGAATTCCCCGGCTGCGCCGTGGTGGTCTCCCACGACCGCTGGTTCCTGGACCGGGTGGCCACCCACATCCTCGCTTACGAAGGTGACGAGGAGAACCCCTCCAAGTGGTACTGGTTCGAGGGCAACTTCGAATCCTACGAGGAGAACAAGGTCTCACGCCTGGGCCCCGACGCAGCCAAGCCGCACCGGGTCACCCACCGCCGCCTGACGCGCGACTGATCAGCGCAGGCTAACGCTGCATTAAAGGAAAGGCCGGCACCCCGCGGGGTGCCGGCCTTTCGCTTGTCAGAACCGGGCGAACGGGGCCACTAGTCCCGTCCCGCCTTGCGGATCTGGTGCTCCAGGACTTTGGACTGGAAGGCCCCCACCACCTTGTTCTTCAGGTCGGTGGGAACGCGGACCATACCCTCCTGGGCCACCGATGCAACATGCTGTCCGGTCCGGTTGAAGATCTTTCCCGTTGCCAGCCCGCGCGCGCCTTGGGCGCTGGGGGATTCCTGGACGTAGAGCAGCCACTCGTCCACGCGGGCAGGGCGGTGCCACCACATCGCGTGGTCGAGGCTGGCCACGTTCATGCCCGGGGTGATCCAGCTCAGCCCGTGCCGGCGGAGGATGGACTCCAGCAGGGTGTAATCACTGGCGTAGGCAAGCGCAGCCCGATGCAGGTTGGCGTTGTCCGGCATGGGTCCGAACGTCTTCATCCACACGGCGTTCCGGGCTTCCCGCTTGCCCTTCGCCGAGACATACAGGGGCGGATCCACGTGCCGGATGTCGAAGGGCCGCTCGTACGACCAGTGCCGGGCCACCGGGTGGTCGAACTTGCCCAGGAGGTCCGCCGTGCTCGGCAGCGACTCAGGATCCGGGATTCCCTTGGGCATCGCTGACTCGTGCTCGATGCCTTGGTCCTCACCCTGGAAGGACGCAATCATGGACAGGATGGGCACACCCTCCTGGTAGGCGTGCACCCGGCGTGCGGAGAACGAGCGGCCATCGCGCAGGCGCTGGACTCCGAAGGTGATGGGCTTGTTGGCATCGCCTGGCCGCAGGAAGTATCCGTGCATCGAGTGGACGTGCCGTTCGGCGTCCACCGTCCGGTTGGCGGCGATGAGCGACTGGGCCAGGACCTGGCCGCCGAAAACCCGCTGGTGCGGCTGCTGCTGCGACGGCCCCAGGAAGATGTCCTCGTCTGTCCGGGCCCCCTCCAGCTCGCCAAGGTCCAGCAGGTGGATGAGTGATGTGGTGGGGTCACCGCTGGGCGGGGCCAGCAATCCGGCGTCGGCTTCAGTCATGGTTCGACTCTAGACGCCACCCCGGCACCGCTCAACCAAGGTGCAGCCGGTAGTGTTCATGGTGTGACAGATCTACTCACCCAGTCCTTCCGCTTCGCGGATCCGCGCGATCTCGCCGATCTGCGCACCTTCGCCACGCGGGCCAAAACCATCGACGACGGCGCCATCCGGCTTCAGGCCGCGGGCTCAGTCCTGGCCGCGTACGTGTGCGTACTCAGGCCCCGGCTGCTCGGCGAAGCAACCCCCACCATCCTGGGGCTGCGCACCATGGGACTCGCGGAACGGTCCGGCACCGACGTCACCGTCCCGCTGTCAGCGGTCCTGGACCGGCTCGCCCGGGCAGGGGAGGACGACGTCGAGCTGCCTGTTCCGCCGTCCACCGTCACCGAATCGTGGACCGGGGTCGGTGCCCCCAGGGCAGGCTGGGAGCTCGTCCGGTCCGTTCCGGATGCCGAACTGCGCCGGGCCGCCGAGGCCGGCATCGCCGAAGTGGCCGGCATTGTGCCGGACAAGCCCGGCGCACTGATCGTCAACAATGCCCGGGCCGCTGTCTGGGGCCGTCCGCTGGACGATTCGGGGCTGCCGGCCGGAGCCGCGTTCGCCGCGCTGACACTGGGTTTCCTTGCCGACGGCGACCAGAAGCTCTACCGCACCGGCCGGTGGTTCCGCCTCACCGGCGCACGCGGACATGTCCTTGCCCGGACCGGCACCGGCCTGGGCTAAGCCCCCAACCCGGCCAGCCCGCCAGCAGGCGGGACCTCAGGCCCCTGACGGGCTGTTCACCATGGACAGGGCCGCGCGTTCCATGTAGTCCCACAGCGTGCCTTCGTAGAGCGGGGGCAGCTCCAGTGAATCGACGGCCGCGCGCATGTGGAACAGCCAGCGGTCCTTTGCCTCCGGCGTCACGCGGAACGGCATGTGCCGCATCCGCAGCCGGGGGTGGCCGCGTTCCTCGCCGTAGGTGGTGGGACCGCCCCAGTACTGCTCCAGGAACATCAGGAACCGGCGTTTGGCAGGCGCCAGGTCTTCTTCGGGGTACATCGGCCGCAGCAGCGGATCGGTGGCCACGCCGTCGTAGAAGACATCGATGAGGCGGACGAACGTGTCATGGCCGCCCACGGCATCGTAGAAATTGTCCGTGTAGCCCGGCTGGCTGAACGGATCGTTCTGCATCAGCTGGCGCGGCGGCTGCGGTTCGGCGGGTGTGGTCATGTCCCTATTCTCCGGCTTTCTGGTCAGTCTTCTTAGTCTCGGTGTTGCTGGCCGGCTCGTGCAGTGCAGCTTCGGGGCCCGCGGCGGGTGCGTCAGGCACCGGCACGTAAGTGCCCTGCGAGCGGTTTCCTACGCGCAGGATCTCGCCGTTGCGCAGGTACCAGATGGCGCCGTCCTCGGAGCGGACCCGGGTGATGCGCAGGCCCATGGATTCCACCACTCCCACGACTTCGCTGGTTTCGATGACGTCGCCGATCCCGTACTGGTCCTCAATGGTGATGAAGATGCCGGCCAGGAAATCCCGGATCAGCTGCTGCGCGCCGAAGCCGATGGCTACACCCAGGATGCCCACGCTGGTGAGCAGCGGGGCGATGTTGATGTCCAGGTTCTGCAGCACGTACATGATGGTGATCACGGCCACCAGGACGCCGACGATGCTGTTCAGCAGTGAACCGATGGTCTCCGCGCGCTGCACCCGGCGTTCATGGTCCAGTGCCCGGATCGCCGGTGCGACCCACTTGAAATGGGCCTTCTTGAAGAAGTTGCTTCCAGCTGCCACGCGCCTGCTGATACGGGAGATGACGAAGGTTGCCACCAGCCAGACGGCAACGCCAACGCCGATGCTGATCACGATGCCCGTGACGCTGACTCCATCTGGCTCGGAGGCGAGGGAAGGGGTGATCGACAACGTGCTGAACATAGGCGGGTTTGCTCCTTGGGGTTCTCCGGCTGCGGCCGGAATCATGGGGCCCCTGCGCGGGTTTCGCCCGGCGCATAAGGCTCTGTTCTGTTTCAACCCTAGCGCCGTAGCGTGGACACATGCGCATCCTGATCCTTGGCGGAACCGCCTTTCTCTCCTCAGAAATTGCCCGGCAGGCAGTGGCAGCCGGGCACCAGGTCACGTGCCTGGCCCGCGGTTCCGCCGCCGAACCGCCCGACGGCGCCACGTGGGTTAAGGCGGACCGTTCACTGGGCGCGAACAGCTATGCGCCCGTGGCCGGGACCTGGGATGCGGTCATCGAGGTGGCCCGTGACGCCGTCCAGGCCTCGGAGGCGCTGGCCGCCCTGGCCGGCCAGGCGGACCACTGGACATTTGTCTCCAGCTGTTCGGTCTACGCCGACCATTCAACGCCGGGAGCGGGGGAGGACGCTGCGCTCCTGCCGCCCCTGCCTGCCGGGACGGAATCAGCCCCCGAAAACTACGGCGAATCGAAATCTGCCATAGAGCAGGCAACCCTGGCCGCCGCGGGGGACAAGGCGCACCTTTGCCGGGCCGGCCTCATCGGCGGTCCCGGCGACGCAACGGACCGCTACGGCTACTGGCCCGCGAGGTTTGCCCGGGACAACGGACCTGCCATCATCCCGGACATTCCCCGCCACGCCACCCAGGTCATCGATGTCCGCGACCTGGCCGGGTGGATCCTTGCCGCGGCGTCACAGGGCGTCACGGGGGCACTGAATGCGGTGGGGGACCAGGTGCCCTTCGGTGACTACCTTGAGGCGTCGAAAACCGCCGCCGCCTTTGAAGGCGAACTAGTGTCGGTTTCGGAGGACTGGCTCGTAGACCACGGCATCGATTACTGGGCCGGGCCTGATTCACTCCCGCTGTGGCTGCCGCCGGGCCATGACGGCTTTTGCACACGAAGCAACGAGGCCGCCCGCGCCGCCGGGCTGACGCTGCGGCCCTGGCAGGAGACCGTGGCCGACACCCTCGCGGACGAGCGCAGCCGCGGCCTGACCCGCCGCCGCAAGGCCGGGCTGGCGCCCGCGACGGAAGCCCGGCTCGTCACGGAGCTGCGGAACCTTTGAAGCCCGCCCCCCCAACTGGGTAGCAGTAAGTGTCGTTTTCACGGCTCAAAACGACACCTACTGCTACCCAGTTGGGCCAGGAGTCAGGAAGCAGGGTCAGGCGGTCAGGGTCACCGGGTCGTGATGCACCGGAAAATTGACGCTGCGGGCGATAAAGCAGACCTGGTTGGCTTCGTGGTGCATCTGCCCGGCGAGCTCTCTGTGCGCAGGATCCGCCAGCGTCACCTGCGGGTGCAGTGTCACGGATTCAAACTGCCCGCTGCCGTCCCGGTTCAGCCGCAGCATGCCCGTGGCCTCGTCCCGGTAGTCGGTGACCACCACTCCGTGCCGCACTGCCACGTGCAGGAAGGACAGCATGTGGCACTGCGCCAGGGCGGCCAGGAGCAGCTGCTCGGGGTTGTAGCGCGACCTGTCGCCGTGGAACGTCGGGTCGGCGGAGCCCGGGAGCACCGGCAGCCCCGGGATCAGGACATCGTGGTCCCGCGAATATCCGCGGTATGACGATGTTCCCGCTCCCAGGTTGCCGGTCCACTGCACCGTCAGCGAATAGTGGTGCTCACCCAGGCTCATGCTGCCGGCCTAGGCATCGCCGGGAAGGACGTCAGCGGCGCGGGCGCGCAGGGCCCGGGCAACGCCGTCGCGGTTTTCCAGCATCATGCGGCGCAGTGCGGCGCTTTCCGCCGGTAGCGCGGCCAGGAAGCTGTCGGTCCGATCAACGGTGGCCTGCGTGGTCAGCAGCGCCGGGTACAGCCCGACGACGACCTGCTGGGCCAGTGCGTGCGTGCGGGTGGCAACGATCCCGGGAACGGCCGCAAAGTACTTTTCCGCGTACGGTTCCAGGAGCGAACGGTCCAGAACCCGCATGAAGCCGGCGACCGCCGACCCCTGCAAAGCGTTGGACAGGTCACCCTTGACCACGATCGACTCCCAGGCCGCGGCCTTGGCATCGGGGGTGGGGATCGCAGCCTTGGCAAGCGCGGCGGCGTTCTGGCCGCTGGCGGTGTTGTCCCGTTCCAGCTCGGCGTTGATGTCCTCGGTGCCCAGCCGGCCGCCGGCCACCAGCGATGCCACGAGCTCCCACCGGAGGTCCTGGTCCACGGCCAGCCCCTCCAGCGTTGCCGTGCCCGAAAGCAGGCCGGCGATGGTGTCCAGCTGCCCCGTGCTGCGTGCCAGCAGGGCAAAGGACTTCACAAACTGCAGCTGCGCATCAGACCCGCCCGGTACCGCGTTGGCGAGGTCCCAGAGGGTGTCCACGGCGGCCACGGTGGTGGTCTCACGGTGCTCCTCGGCAACGTAGAAGTTCAGCGTGGTGGCCAGCTGGCGGAGCTGGACCAGGATCACCGAGGAATCCGATTCCGCGGCCACGTTGGCCAGGATCAGCTCCACGTAGCGGCGTGCGGGGGCTTCGCCGTCTCGGGCGGCGTCCCACGCGGAATTCCACACCAGCGTGCGCGGCAGGCTCTCGCTGAAGTCCTTCAGGTGCGCCGTTGCCGTCGCCAGGGACTTTTCGTCGAGCCGGACCTTGGCGTACGCGAGGTCGTCGTCGTTGACCAGGATCAGGTCCGGCTGCGCCAGGCCCGCCAGGGCAGGCACTTCGGTGCGTTCGCCGTCGACGTCGAGCTCTTCGCGGTGCACGCGCTCCAGCTTTCCGGCGCCATTGAGGTTGTAGAAGCCAACGGCCAGGCGGTGCGGCCGGATGGTGGGCCAGTCCTGGACCGCCGACTGGATGATGGCGAAGGACGAGAGGTTCCCGTCGGCGTCCGTCTCCAGCTCGGGTTTGAGCGTGTTGACGCCGGCCGTCTCCAGCCAGAGCCGGCCCCACTGGTCCAGGTCGCGGCCGCTGGCCTTCTCCAGCTCCACCATGAGGTCGCTGAGCTCGGTGTTCTGCCACGCGTGCTTGCTGAAGTATTCCCGGACTCCGGCCATGAACTGTTCCGGTCCGACCCACGCCACCAGCTGGCGCAGCACCGAGGCGCCCTTGGCGTAGGTGATGCCGTCAAAGTTGACCTCCACATCCTCGAGGTCGTTGATTTCGGCGAAGATCGGGTGCGTGGTGGGCAGCTGGTCCTGGCGGTAGGCCCAGGACTTCTCCACCGAGGCGAACGTGGTCCACGCACTGGTGAAGGACGTGTTTTCCACTGCGGCGAGGTGGGACATGTACTCGGCGAAGGATTCGTTGAGCCAGAGGTCGTTCCACCAGCGCATGGTCACCAGGTCCCCGAACCACATGTGCGCGAGTTCGTGCAGCACGGTGATGGCCCGGCGTTCGATCTGCGCGCCGGTGACCTTGCTGCGGAAAACGTAGCCTTCGAGGATGGTGACCGCTCCGGCGTTCTCCATCGCGCCCGCGTTGAACTCGGGCACAAACAGCTGGTCGTACTTCTCGAAGGGGTACGGGTGGCCGAACTGCGCCTCAAAGAATTCGAAGCCCTGGCGGGTCAGGTCAAAGATGTTGTCGGCGTCCAGGTACTGCATCAGCGACTTCCGGGCGAACACACCGAGCGGCACCACGCGGCCGTCGGAGGAGGTGACCTCGCTCCGGACCGACTGGTACGGGCCTGCGATCAGCGCGGTGACGTAGGAGGAGAGCCGGGGCGTGGCCGCAAACTGCCAGACCGAGCGGGCGCCGCCGTCGTCCCCGGGGGCGGTTTCCTGCGGCGCGGGGGTGGGGGAGTTGGAGATGACGTCCCAGTGCGACGGCGCCGTGACGGTGAACGTAAACGTGCCCTTGAGGTCCGGCTGCTCGAACACGGCGAACATACGGCGCGAATCCGGCACCTCGAACTGGGTGTACAGGTACACCTCGTTGTCCACCGGATCCACAAACCGGTGCAGCCCTTCGCCGGTGTTCATGTAGGGCGCATCGGCCACCACGGTGAGCTCGTTGGCGGCGGCCAGGTCCGGCAGCTGGATCCGGACGCCGTCGGCAACGGCCGCAGGATCCAGGGCACGCCCGTTGAGCGTGATGCTGTGGACGGTGTGGGTGATGGCGTCGATGAAGGTGGAGGAACCGGGTACGGCTTCGAACCTCACCGTGGTGGTGCTCCCGAAGACCTTCCCGCCCCTGGTCAGGTCCAGGCTGACCTCGTAGGAATCAACGTTGATCAGTTCGGCGCGTTCGCGTGCTTCGGCGCGCGTCAGGTTCATACCCGGCAAGTGGGACCTCCAGAAGGTTGCTGTTGCCGGCGGGGGAGCAGCCTGCACCGGCACTATGAAGCCATTCTTTCACTTCTTGGGCTGTTGGCAAGTTGACGCAGATCACAACGTGACACGGCGGGAGTAGCGTTAAGGCATGGGCAAGTTCAGGGATGCGGTGGACGCCAAAGCGCTTCGGTTCGCGGTGGGCTTTCCCGTGGTGCTCGCCGGGGCGTTTGTCTTCTGCGCCCATCTGCTCCGGCCCAGCCTTCCGGAGCCGCTGGCGGTGAGCTGGACGGACGACGGCGGCGCCTCCTTCGCCCCGTTTACCGCCTACGCGTGGGGTGGGGCGCTGATCATCGTGGCGGCCGGCTGGCTCGTCCTGTCGCAGGCCGTTCCGGTCTCCCGCCCCGTGGTGATGCGCAGGATCATGATGGGGGCCGGGCTGTTCCTGTGCCTCTTTGTCACCAGCGTCCTGGCCGCCGGGCTGGTAGGACAGTCCGGGCTGGCCGACGCACGGGAGTCCCGCGTGGACGTGACAGTGCTTGCGCTGGGAAGCGGGGCGGCACTCTCGCTGGGCGTGATCATGGGCTTTGTTTTCAAGGCTGACCGGCGGTGGTCCCCGGATGACGACAGGGCGTTCGAGCTGGCCATCGCCAGGGAGCTGGACCCGGACCTGGCGCGCGACTCGATCCGGCTCTGGGTCCATGCCCGCAGTTCGGTGTTTGTGATGATCGCGGTGGCTGTACTGTTTCCCGCGGCCCTGATCGTTATTGCCCTGCCGTGGCTGGGCGCGTTCCTGGCCGCACTGGCCGTCGTGGCCGCGGCGTTCCTCTGCGCCAGGGTCAAAGCCGACCGCAGCGGCCTGCGGGTGCTCGTGGCGGGGATCCTGCCGGTGATGGACGTGCCGGCAGCCGCTATCTCCGCCGCCAGCGCTTCGGAGGTGAAGGCTGCTGACTACGGCGGGTGGGGCTACCGGAACCACAGCGGCACCGCAGCGATGCTGGTCAGCAGCGGCCCCGCCGTCGTCGTCCGGAAAACCGACGGCCACAGCCTCGCCGTCAGTGGAGGCAGCCCGGCGTCAGCCGCCCGCCTGGCCGAGGTCCTGACCCGGGTGGCTGCACGCGCGCATGGCGGCGCCTCAGGCGTGGAGCAGGACTCCTAGTATTCTTGTTCGTGTTGCCCTGACCCGGCCGGGCCAGCCCGCCGGCCCCTCAAAACCGAACGGATACTGTCGTGACTTCTTCCCCTGCCTTCCCGCGGGTACACATCGCCACTGACCACGCAGGCATGGAACTCAGTGCCCACCTCGTCAGCCACCTCTCTGCCAAGGGCTACGACGTGGTGGACCACGGTCCCAAGGAGTACGACGCACTGGACGACTACCCGTCCTTCTGCATCAACGCCGCGTTGGCCGTGGTGGCTGACCAGCAGGCAGGCGTCCACGCCCTGGGCATCGTTCTGGGCGGGTCCGGCAACGGCGAGCAGATCGCCGCCAACAAGGTCAAGGGGGTCCGCGCGGCCCTCGCCTGGAACCACTCCACCGCCACCCTGGCGCGCGAGCACAACGACGCCAATGTGGTGGCCGTCGGCGGCCGCCAGCACACCGTCGAGGAAGCCACCGCGCTGATCGAGGCGTTCCTGGCCGAACCCTTCAGCAATGACGAACGGCACGTGCGCAGGATCGGCAAGATTGCCGCCTACGAAACCACCGGCGAGGTCATCGAGTAGTGCCCGAAGGCCACTCGGTACGCCGGCTGGCGCGCCAGTTCGACGACGTCTTTGGCGGTGAGACGCTGGCCGTGAGCAGCCCGCAGGGACGGTTTGCGGCCGGTGCAGCACTGCTGGACGGCCACGCGATGGTCGAATCGCAGGCCCACGGCAAACACCTTTTCCTGCATTTTGACCACGCGCTGGTCCTCCACGTCCACCTCGGACTCTATGGCGCCTGGGATTTCGGCGGCGACGCCGCGTTCCGGGGAGCGTCGAGCATCGGCGCCCCCCGGAAAGTGGGGGAGCGGGAAACGTTCGACGACGGGACCGCGCCTGCCTACGCGGGCCCGCCCGCGCCGGTCGGTGCTGTCCGGGTACGGCTGGTGGGCCGGCATGGCTGGGCGGACCTGCGCGGCGCCACCACCTGTGCTGCCATCACCGGGACTGAAGCATCAGCTGTCCTGGCCAGGCTGGGACCGGATCCGCTGCGCAACCTGCCGCCGGACCGGGAACGCTTTGTGACGGGCATCCGGTCACGTAAGACGCCCGTCGCAGCGCTGCTGATGGACCAGAAAGTGATTGCCGGCGTCGGAAACGTCTACCGCGCCGAAGTCCTTTTCCGCCAGCGGATCGCTCCGCTGCTGCCGGGAAGCTCCCTGCCCCGGGAGGCGGCGGAACTGCTCTGGGATGACACCGCGGCGGTGATGGGCGACGGCGTCCGCGACGGCAGGATCATCACCACTCCGGCGTCGTACTGGGGAGAAGGCGCCGCCCTGCCGGCCGGCGACGAAGCGCACTACGTCTACAAGCGCCAGGGGCTGCCGTGCAGGGTCTGCGCCGTTCCCGTCGCGTTGGCTGAGCTGGGCGGCCGGAAGCTGTATTGGTGCCCCGGCTGCCAGGATTAGGGACTGCGGGCCAGGCGTGCTGTTATTCTGCCCGCCGGGTCTGTGATGCAGTGTCATTGCCGAAGGCCGGTTCAACGGACTCCACGGCGTAGGCCTTGGTCGCCGATCGCTGCAGCGGATTACGCAGGCGGACCTGGTACGGACCATCCCGGAAGGTCGCGCGGGGGTCCAGCTGGACAAGGAGAAGCGGCTCGTCGCGGACGGCGTCCAGCCGCACCACCGTGCCGTCCCGACGTCCGCCCACAGACAGCACCGTCGCGGGCTCCACGGCAGTCTCCTTGAGGAGTTCCCGATGCTCCTGCCCCGCCGCCAGGAAGAGGATTCCATGGGCGACGCCGATGACCCGCAGCGGGATCACTGCATCAGACAGGGGTTGGGCCGTAGGCCGGGGCTGCGCCGGTGATTCCTGCACGGACGACCCCTTTGCCCTCTTCCCGGGCCGGCCGCATTCCTGGCACCGGGCCCGCCCCCCGACATCCGCCAAAAGGGTCACGAGCAGTCCCCTGGGTGAGTGGTCCCATTTGTCGGCCACCACCCGGCACCACGCAGTGTGGTAATCCGTCCCGTACTTCATCACGTAGACCTGGTCATCGCCGGCGACGGGCGCGCCCTCGCGCCGGGCCTCCGGCTCGACAGGCTTGAGTTCGCCGAAGCCCCTGGCCTCTGCATGGGTGGCGTCGTTGACCTTGAGATACTTGCGGATCAACGGATTGAGTTGGCGTATAGGTGGTGGCACGGAATTTGCGGGGCCTTTCTGTGCTAGCCAACAAGAAAAGGGCCCCTCATCGAGGGGCCCTTCGTCTGTGGTCCTTTGACAGGACCGGTCGTGGAGGGGACGACGGGAATCGAACCCGCGTAATCAGTTTGGAAGACTGAGGCTTTACCATTAAGCTACGTCCCCGGGAGAACAGCACTTCTAACATCTACAATGTTAGCGGCCGGTCTTTCGGGCTGGCTGATCAAGCCGGATACAACTAAACCTAATTCATGCCCCACGTGTCAAATGTGCATTCACGGCCGGTATGAACGTAGACTTGCCTGTGCACTTACGGGGTGTAGCTCAGCTTGGCTAGAGCACCTGCTTTGGGAGCAGGAAGTCGCAGGTTCAAATCCTGTCACCCCGACTCTGCGGCCCGGACCGGACGGCCTGGACAGAACACAAGAATTTTGCAGAAAACCCATCCCACAAACCCAGGAGTACTTAGACCGTGAAGAGCGCTGTCGAGAACCTCACCCCCACGCGGGTCAAGCTCAATGTTGAGGTCCCCTTTGAGGAATTGAAGCCCAGCATCGACGAGGCATACAAGACTGTTGCTTCGCAGATCCAGGTCCCTGGCTTCCGTAAGGGCAAGGTCCCGTCCAAGCTGATCGATCAGCGCGTTGGCCGCGGCTACGTCCTGGAGACTGCCATCAACGAAGGCCTCAACGGCTGGTACCAGGCCGCTGTGCAGGAATCGGGCATCCGCCCCCTGAGCCGCCCCGAGGTTGAGATCACCGAAGTTCCGGACCCCACCTCCACCGACGGGGAACTGAAGTTCCACGCCGAGGTTGACGTCCGCCCCGAGATCGAGCTGCCTGACTACGCCGGCATCAAGGTCGAGGTTGCCGCTGCGGAATCCTCCGATGAGGACGTCGACAAGGCCCTGGACGAACTCCGTGGCCGTTTCGGCACGCTGAAGTCCGTGGACCGCCCGGCTGCCGATGGCGACTTCCTGACCATCGACATCACCGCAACCGTTGACGGCGCCGAGGTGGACTCCGCTGCCGGCCTGTCCTACCAGGTTGGCGCCGGAACCATGCTTGAGGGCCTGGACGAGGCAGTCACCGGCCTGAGCGCCGATGAGGACGCCATCTTCGACACCACCCTGGTGGGCGGCGACCACGCCGGCGAAGCATCCCAGGTCAAGGTTGTCGTCAAAGCCGTCAAGGAGCGCGAGCTCCCCGAAGCCAACGACGACTTCGCCCAGCTGGCGTCGGAGTTCGACACCCTGGCTGAACTCCGTGAAGACCTGGCCAAGCAGGCTGCAGACTCCAAGGTCGTCGAGCAGGGCGTAGAGGCCCGCGACAAGGTCCTGGACAAGCTCGTGGAGCTCGTTGAGGTTCCGGTTCCGGACTCCGTGGTTGAAGAGCAGCTCGAAGCGCACTTCAAGGAGGGCAGCGGCCACGGCGAAGGCGAACACGACACCGAGGAGCACCGCGCCGAGGTCAAGGCCAACACGGCCCGCGCCTTCCAGAACGAGATCATCCTTGACGCCATCGCCGAAAAGGAAGAAGTCAACGTCAGCCAGAACGAGCTGATCGACTACATCGTCACCACCGCCAGCCAGTACGGCATGGACCCGAACCAGTTCGCCCAGATCATCGATCAGAGCGGCCAGGTCCCCATGATGGTTTCCGAGGTTCGCCGCCGCAAGGCCCTGGCCGTTGTGCTGGGCCAGGCCACCGTCACCGACTCCGCCGGCAAGAGCGTTGACCTGAGCGACTTCGTCCGCCCCGGCGGCGAAGAGGAAGCTCCGGCCGTTGAGGAAGAAGCAGCCGACGCCGCTTCGGACGAAGCCACGACCGATACCGCAGCGAACGACGACCCCGCTGCAGTGAAGTTCTAATACGGCATTAATTTCCACCGCCCGCCCCTGGACCCTGCCGGTCCGGGGGCTGGGCGCTTTAACAGCCGGTTTCCGGCTCGTGCGCCGTCAGCGAACAGCGCGATTCGGGCGAACAAATCGGCCGTCAAAACGGTTAGTGTCCAAGTAGTGAAGTTCAGTGATGTCACCGTCACCAGCGAGAGGTAAGTACACATGTCACAGCACGCAGAGGCCCCACGGATGGCGACAGTCGATCCCGCAGCCCAGGACAACTACATCTACAACCGCCTCCTGAAAGAGCGGATCATCTGGCTGGGCTCCGAGGTGCGCGATGACAACGCCAACGCAATCTGCTCGCAGCTGCTGCTCCTGTCCGCCGAGAACCCGGAAAAGGACATCTACCTTTACATCAACTCTCCCGGCGGCTCCGTTACCGCCGGCATGGCCATCTACGACACCATGCAGTTCATCCCGAACGACGTTGTCACCGTGGCCACCGGCCTGGCAGCCTCCATGGGGCAGTTCCTGCTCTCATCCGGCACCAAGGGCAAGCGGTACGCCACCCCGAACGCCCGTGTCCTGATGCACCAGCCCTCCGGCGGCATCGGCGGCACCGCCTCGGACATCAAGATCCAGGCCGAGCTGATCCTGCACATGAAGAAAGTCATGGCCGAGCTGACTGCCGAGCAGACCGGCCAGAGCGTTGAAACCATCCTCAAGGACAACGACCGCGACAAGTGGTTCACTGCTCCGGAAGCCCTCGAGTACGGCTTCTTTGACAAGATCGCGGCCCACGCCGGGTCCGTGTCCGGTGGCGGCGGAACCGCCAACGGCACGTCCAGCGAGTCGGCTTCAGCGTAACCGGCACTTAGAACACCCAGATCAGGAGCAATAAAATGACCTACAACTTCGGATCGACTGCCGGTAATCTTCCGACCAGCCGCTACGTCCTGCCCCAGTTCGAGGAACGCACACCCTACGGCTTCAAGCGCCAGGACCCCTACACCAAGCTGTTCGAGGACCGCATCATTTTCCTCGGCGTGCAGGTGGACGACGCCTCTGCCGACGACGTCATGGCCCAGCTGCTGGTCCTGGAGTCAACGGACCCGGACCGCGACATCACGCTGTACATCAACTCCCCGGGCGGTTCCTTCACCGCCATGACGGCGATCTACGACACCATGCAGTACATCCGGCCTGAGATCCAGACCGTCTGCCTCGGGCAGGCCGCCAGCGCTGCTGCCGTCCTGCTTGCAGCCGGCACCCCCGGCAAGCGGCTGGCACTGCCCAACGCCCGCGTCCTGATCCACCAGCCGGCACTGTCCGGCGGGCAGGGCGGACAGGCGTCGGACCTCGAAATCCAGGCCGCTGAAGTCATGCGGATGCGCGCGTGGCTTGAGGACACGCTTGCCCACCACTCGGGCCGCACCTCGGAACAGGTCAACAACGACATCGAGCGCGACAAGATCCTGACCGCCGAAGAGGCCATGAATTACGGCCTCATCGACCAGGTCCTGGATTCACGCAAGATCAAGCCACAGGCAATTACCAGGTAGTACGGCTTATCGCCAGGCCGGTGCGGTCCAGTTCATTTGGGCCGCACCGGCCTTCGCTTTCCACCCTTGGGGCCGAATGTGACCTAGAGTGGATGTTGTCACGGCGGGCCCTCCCAGGCCGGTCCAGATTCCAGCAACGGTGCACAGCTGCCTGGCAGCAAGATACTAAGGGGTTCACATATGGCTCGGATTGGCGAGAGCACGGATCTGCTGAAGTGTTCTTTCTGCGGAAAGAGCCAGAAGCAGGTACGGAAGCTTATTGCCGGGCCCGGTGTCTACATCTGCGACGAGTGCATTGAGCTCTGCAACGAGATCATTGAGGAAGAGCTCGCGGAAGTCGCCGATCTGGGAAGCTTTGAACTGCCCAAACCCCGGGAAATCTTCGACTTCCTGCAGGAATACGTCATCGGCCAGGAACCGGCCAAGCGCTCCCTCGCCGTCGCGGTCTACAACCACTACAAGCGGATCCAGGCAGGCCACGCGCCCAAGAGCGGCAGCCTTGCCGAGGGCGGCCACCACGACGACGTCGAAATCGCCAAGTCCAACATCCTCCTGATCGGCCCCACCGGCTGTGGCAAGACCTACCTCGCCCAGACGCTCGCCCGCCGCCTCAATGTCCCCTTCGCCGTCGCCGACGCCACTGCGCTGACCGAAGCCGGATACGTGGGTGAGGACGTGGAGAACATCCTCCTCAAGCTCATCCAGGCCGCGGACTACGACGTCAAGAAGGCCGAGCAGGGCATCATCTACATTGACGAGATCGACAAGATCTCCCGGAAGAGCGAGAACCCTTCCATCACCCGGGACGTGTCCGGCGAGGGCGTCCAGCAGGCGCTCCTGAAGATCCTCGAAGGAACGGTCGCCTCGGTACCTCCCCAGGGTGGCCGCAAGCACCCGCACCAGGAATTCATCCAGATCGACACCACCAACGTGCTCTTCATCGTGGCCGGGGCTTTCGCCGGACTGGAAGAAATCATCGGTTCCCGTTCCGGACGCAAGGGCATCGGCTTCGGGGCCCCGCTCAACGATGCCAGCAACAAGGTTGACTCCTACGGCGAAGTGATGCCCGAGGACCTCCTGAAATTCGGTCTTATCCCGGAATTCATCGGCCGGCTCCCGGTGATCACCACGGTGTCCAGCCTGGACCGTGACGCCCTGATCCAGATCCTTTCCACGCCCAAGAACGCGCTGGTCAAGCAGTACCAGAAGATGTTCCAGATCGACGGCGTGGAACTGGTCTTCGACCAGGACGCGCTCAACGCCATCGCGGAACAGGCCCTCGAAAGGGGCACCGGCGCACGCGGCCTGCGCGCCATCATGGAGGAAGTGCTCCTCCCGGTCATGTTCGACCTCCCCAGCCGCGAGGACATCGCCAGTGTGGTGATCACCGCCGACGTGGTGCTCAGCAAGGCCGAGCCGACCATGATTCCCCACGTGACCAAACGGCGTAAATCAGCCTGACAACACCGGCCGCACACCGCTAAAAGATTGAACAACCCGGAGGACTTCCGCATGACTGAAACCACCACCAACCAGGCCGACTTCTGGTTCGACCCGCTGTGCCCGTTCGCGTGGATCACGTCACGCTGGATCGGCGAGGTGGAGGCTGTCCGCGACATCAAAACGGTCTGGCACGTGATGAGCCTTGCGGTCCTGAACGAGGGCCGCGACCTGGAACCGGCCTACCGGAAATCCATGGACAAGGCCTGGGGCCCGGTACGCGTCATCATCGCGGCCAAGGAACAGCACGGCGACCACGTCATCAAGCCGCTGTACGATGCCATGGGAACCCAGATCCACGACGGCGGGCAGAAGGACTTCGGCATCGTCATCAGCAAGGCCCTGGCCGAATGCGGCCTCCCGGCCGGACTGGCAGACGCCGCCGCCTCGGATGAGTTTGATCGCCAGCTGCGTGCCAGCCATGAGGAGGGCATTTCGCTGGTGGGCCAGGACGTCGGCACCCCCGTGGTGGCCTTCAACGGTACAGCCTTCTTCGGCCCCGTGCTGACCCGCATCCCGCGGGACGAGCAGGCCGGGCAGCTGTGGGACGCCACCGTGGCGCTGGCTTCCTATCCGCATTTCTTCGAGATCAAGCGGAGCCGCACCGAGCGTCCCCAGTTCGACTGACGCCCGCGCCCCGCAAGCAGGAAGGAGCCCCGGACGAACTACTCTGATGTAGTTCTTCCGGGGCTCTTGCGCATCCCCACCTGCGGGACCAGAATGGTTGTTACCCACTTCGAAAGAAGTGAGACGCAGGAACCAAAGATTCAGTGATATGTATCTGACGCAGCCATCGGCAAAGCCGGATACAAGCTACCAGTGACGAGGTAGGAAGACCTGAAGATCAGCGGATCCTGCCAGACCATCAAAGACGTCACCAGATGGCCGAAAAGTCGAAGCCCCACCAACGGCAAAACGCTGATGGGGCTTCCCCTTTGCCCAAAAACCGGCCGGCCCAAAAACGGACCCGCCCGGAAGCGGGCCCGGATCCGGTCAGGCCTGCGCGGGCTCCTCAGGAGCCGCGAGGACGACGTCACTTACGGTCAGTTCGCCTTCCCCGGCCACCAGCGTCAGTTCGCGGGCGTTCGATGCTGCCTTGAGGTCCCCGAGCCCCGCCTTCAGCTGGGTGGTCAGCGACTCCGATGCCGTGATGGTGGCGGACAGCACCTCGGTGCGTTGCTTGACCTTGGCCTCGGACTTTGCCTTGCGGACGCCGCTCAGCGCAGTGCCCACGGTGGCGAGCAGGGTGGTGTCGCCGTCGACCTCTACCGCAACGGGCCATTGCGCACGGTGCACCGACCCGTTGCGCCACCAGCCCCAGACCTCTTCGGTGGCGAAGGGCAGGAAGGGGGCAAACAGCCGCAGCAGTGTGTCCAGGCTGGTGGCGAGGGCGGCAAGCACTGAAGCCTGCTCCTGCTCGCCGGCCGCACCGTAGGCGCGGTCCTTGATGAGCTCCACATAGTCGTCGGTGAACTGCCAGAAGAAGCTCTCCGTGATCTGCAGGGCACGGGCGTAGTCGTAGTTCTCAAACGCCTTGGTGGACTGCCGCACCACGTCGGCCAGCTGGGCCAGCACCGCCCGGTCCAGGGGGTTGGTCAGGACTGAAAGGTCCGCGGACACCACCGAGTTCTCGGTCGCGCCCAGGTTCAGGACAAACTTGGAGGCGTTGAGCAGCTTGATGGCCAGGCGGCGGCCAATCTTCATCTGCGCAATCTCGTACGCCGTGTCGGCACCGAGCTTTGCGGACGTGGCCCAGTAACGGACGGCATCCGAGCCGAATTCGTCCAGCACGTCGGTGGGAACCACCACGTTGCCCTTGGACTTGGACATCTTCTTCCGGTCCGGGTCCAGGATCCAGCCGGAGATGGCCGCGTGCTTCCACGGGGCGGCGTGCTGCAGCGCGTCCGCCTGGACCACTGAGGAGAACAGCCAGGTGCGGATGATGTCGTGGCCCTGCGGCCGGAGGTCAAACGGGAACACCTTGGCGAAGAGGTCCTCGTCCCGGCTCCAGCCGCCCACAATCTGCGGGGTCAGGGAGGACGTGGCCCAGGTGTCCAGGATGTCGGCGTCACCGGTGAAGCCGCCCGGCACGTCGCGCTGGGCTTCCTCGTAGCCCGGGGCTGCGTCTGCGGCGGGGTCAACCGGAAGCTGCTCATCCGAAGGCACGATCGGGGCGTCGTAGTCGGGGTTGCCGTCGGCGTCCAGGGGGTACCAGACGGGGATGGGCACGCCGAAGAAGCGCTGTCGTGAGACGAGCCAGTCGCCGTTCAGCCCCGAGATCCAGTTCTCGAAGCGGGAGCGCATAAACGCAGGGTGGAAGTCGATCTCGTGGCCGCGTGCGATCAGGCGTTCACGGCGGTCTTCGTCTCGGCCGCCGTTGCGGTAGTACCACTGCCGGGACGTGACAACCTCGAGCGGCTTGTCGCCCTTTTCATAGAAGTTCACGGGGTGCATGATCTTCTTCGGCTCGCCGTCGATCAGGTCCTCGGCGGCCAGGGCCTCCACTACCGTTTCCTTGGCGCTGAAGACCGTCTTGCCGGCGATGGCAGCGAAGGCGGCCCGGCCGGCGTCGGTGGTGATCCAGTCCGGGGTGTCGCCGATGATCCGTCCGTCCCGGCCCACGATGGCACGGGTGGGCAGCTGGAGTTCGCGCCACCAGGTGACGTCGGTGAGGTCACCGAACGTGCAGACCATGGCGATGCCTGAACCCTTGTCCGCCTTGGCGAGCGGGTGGGCCTTGACCTCAACCTCAACACCGAAAACGGGGGAGGTGACTTTCTTGCCGAACAGCGGCTGGTACCGCTCGTCGTCGGGGTTTGCCACCAGGGCTGCGCACGCCGCGAGCAGTTCGGGGCGCGTGGTCTCGATGAAGATCTTTTCGCCGTCCTCGGTGAAGAACGGGTACCGGTAGTAGGCGCCTGCCACTTCGCGGTCTTCCAGTTCGGCCTGGGCTACTGCCGTCCGGAAGGTGACGTCCCACAGGGTGGGCGCTTCGGCCATGTAAGCGTCGCCGGCTGCGAGGTTGGCCAGGAAGGCGCGCTGGGAGACTTCGCGGGAGGCGTCGTCGATGGTCCGGTAGGTCAGTTGCCAGTCCACGGAGAGGCCAAGCTGCTGGAACAGGCTTTCGAAGACCTTCTCGTCCTCGACAGCCAGCTCTTCACACAGTTCGATGAAGTTCCGGCGCGAGACGACGTCGAAATCGCGCTGGTTCTTGGCGGGCTGGGCGGGCGGGCGGTAGCCGGCGTCGTAGGGGATGGCCGGGTCGCAGCGGACGCCGTAGAAGTTCTGCACGCGGCGCTCGGTGGGCAGGCCGTTGTCGTCCCAGCCCATGGGGTAGAACACGTTCTTGCCGATCATGCGCTGGTAGCGGGCCAGCACGTCTGTCTGCGTGAAGGAGAACATGTGTCCCACGTGCAGCGAGCCCGACGCGGTGGGCGGGGGAGTGTCGATCGAGTAGACCTGCTCCCGGGTGGTGTCCGGGTTGAACTTGTAGGTCCCTTCGGCAAGCCAGCGCTGCGTGAGGGCAGCTTCGAGCCCTTCGAGGGCGGGCTTGTCCGGAACGTTGATAGGGGCGGTGGAGGGCGTGTCTGTACCCTGAGTGTCTTCAGCCATCTGCCAATTGTTTCATGGCCGCCACTTCATCCGGCGACATCGCTCCGAGCATGCCTCCTGCCAGGCCCGTTAGGGTGGTGCCATGACTGAAGATTCGCGCACCAAGGCAGCAGTAGTTACAGGGGCCAGCACCGGTATCGGGGAAGCAACCGTCCGCGCCCTGACAGCGGAAGGGTGGACGGTTTTCGCCGTGGCGCGCCGCGCCGAACGCCTCGCCGCGCTGGAAGTGGAGACCGGCGCCGTCGGGATCCCCGCCGACATCACCGAGGACGACGACGTTGCCCGGCTCCTTGCCCGCGTCACCGAAGCGGGGGGTGTGGACACTCTGGTCAACATCGCGGGCGGGGCGCGCGGCGCCGACCTCGTGGGCACCGCCAACACTGAGGACTGGGACTGGATGTACCGGGTTAATGTGCTCGGCACCCTGAAGCTCACCCGTGCCTTCCTGCCCATGCTCCGGGCCAACGGCGAAGGCACCGTCCTGAACCTGACGTCCACGGCCGGGCTCGTGGCCTACGAAGGCGGCGCCGGCTACAACGCCGCCAAGTTCGCGCAGCATGCCATGACCGGGGCGCTCCGGCTTGAAGAGGCCGAACACAATGTCCGCGTCATCGAGGTGGCCCCCGGACTGGTCCGCACCGAGGAGTTCGCCCTGAACCGGCTCGGCGACCCCGAGGCGGCCAGCAAGGTGTACCAGGGTGTGGAAAAGCCGCTGACCGCGGCCGACGTGGCGGACGTGGTTCGCTATGCCGTCAGCGCCCCGCACCATGTCAACCTCGACCAGATTGTCATCCGGCCGGTGGCACAGGCCGCCACCCACAAACTGATCCGGAAAAACTGAGCCGGGAAGAAAAAAGACGGGACCGGTCAGCCGGCCGGGATGGACAGCGTGGCCAGGACCGCCGCGTGATCCGTTCCCGGGACAGGGTGGACCTGGTAGCCGGAGCTGCCAACCTGCGGGCTGGTGACCAGATGGTCGATGGTGATCCCGGGCAGCCGCGGTCCTTCCAAGGGCCAGGTGGGCACCAGCCGGGAACCGGAGGCCGCCCCCACATCCACCAGTCCCGGCCCGGCGCCCAGGAGCTTCCGGAACTCGGCGTGGTCATACGTGGCGTTAAAGTCCCCAATCAGCAGCTGGGTCCCGGGACGTTCCGCGACCCTGGCCAAAGCTTCAAGGTCACTTCGCCACTGGTCCACCCTGGCGTCCAGCGGCGGCAGTGCATGGACGTTGGTTACCTCCAGCACAGCGATTGAACCGTTGGCCGCGGCTGTCAGCCGGACGGTGGGGATCCTGAACGGGGTGTCCGGGACAAGGCCTACCGGCTCCAGCGGAAAGCGCGAGTACACGGCGTAGCCCCCGGCGTCGTCCGTGGGGTCGCTGACCCGTATCGGCAACAACCCGTCCATGCCCTCCGCGGACAGCCGGTTTTGGAGCGCTTGCGTGTGCTCCTGGATGGTGAGCAAGCCGATGCCGTTCTCGCTGACCAGCTGCACGATCCGGGCCGCGTCCGCCTGGCCAAACTCTGAATTGATGTTCATGGCCTTGAGCTCTACGGTGGCTGCCGGGTCCGATGCTGTGGCGGGCCTGGCTACATCAAGGGGAAAAAGCCAGAACACCTGGCACAGCAGCAGGGCTGCCGTGGACACCTGCAGCCACCGGCTCCGGCCCAGCAGCGCCAGCACCAGTGCCACCGCGGCGGGCACGGCCAGCCACGGAGTGAAGGAGAGCAGCTGGACGGCCAGGACCGGCCATTCCGCAGGAACGGCCCGGAGCGCCGACAGGGCCAGCACAGGTATTACTACCAGTAGCGCCAGCCAGCGGCCAGCCGCTGCCAGGTGTTTGTGGCCGGAAGCAGTCATGGCTCTGAGTCTAGGCAACACTCTCGGCAAAGCGGCGGGGCCATGACCGTTCCCGGGTTCTGTTCCCTATCCGTCAAGGGACAGTTCCGCCACGACGCCAGTGTGGTCCGTGCCGTGAACAGTGAAAGTGGCGAAGGCCAGGATGCCGATGCCCGGGGTGACCAGCACATGGTCAAGGGCCACAAACGGCGGCACTCGAGAGTTGGCCGGCCAGGTAGGCGCCAGGCCTTTACCCGTGGCCTGGGCGGCGTCGGTGAGGCCGGTGGCCAGGAGGTCGCGGAACTCGCGGTGGTCCTGGCTGGCGTTGAAATCGCCCAGCAGGATTGCTGAAGGCGGGCCCGGCAGTGCCTGCCCCAGGCCACCCAGCTGCCGCAGCTCCTGCCGCCAGTACGGTGTGTGTCCTGGCCGGGGAGAGTCAATATGCACGGCTGTCAGGTGGATGCCGCCCGTTACTCCAGGGACGGCCGCCACCGCCCTGCTCTGGTAGAAGGTGCTTTCAGGCACGCGTTCCAAGGTCTCGAGCGGGAAGCGGGAGAAGATCCCGCTTCCCGTGCCGGCCCAGTCAACGTCCAGCACACGGTGGGGAAAGTCAGACGCCACCCCGGCCCCCTCCAGCGCCTCAAGGGTCGGGGGCGTCAGTTCCGGCAGGGCCAGGATATCGACCCGCCTCGCGCGCACCTCGGCCAGCAAAGCCTCCACATCAACGCCGGGGGGTCCCACATTGAGGGCCATGACCGTCACCGTACGGCCCGTGACGGAACGGCCGGACGACGACGGCGCGGCCTGCGGGGCCGCCGCCGCTCCTCCCTGCTGGGGCAGGACGCGGGGGAGGACCATGGCAAGCTGCAGCAGCATCACGCCCGTCACCGCCGCGGCAAGGACCGTCCGCCGGGGCCGGGGATCCAGGCAGAGTGCCAGGACAGCGAGCGCAGCAGCCGCCGCTGTGACCACCACGCTGGCAGGAAACAGGGACAGAAGCTGGATCCACGGAGTGCCAATGTCCCACGGGATCAGCCGGAGCACCGCCAGGCCGGCTCCCGGCAGGCACAAAAGTGCCGCGGCCGCCCAGCACCAGGCCGCGCCCAGGCGCCGCCTGCCCTGTCCATGTGAGCCGCCCTCATGCATACCCCCATTATTGGCGGCGGGCGCGGGACTTCCAACGGACCCGGCCCGGAAAGCGGCGCGCGCCGGGGAATGGCGGGAGGCGGCCCGGCGATAGTAGACTCGAAGTTGGCTACGACCCGGCAATCACCGGTGAGCTTCCGGAAGAACGCACGCTTCGCCAGGCACATGGCGGCCCAGTGTCAGTAGAACCGGACGGGTAAGCCCGTCACAGCAGTAATGAGCGGCCGGTGCAACAGCACGTTCCTCCCCGGAGCGTGATGGGCGCCGGTAAGTGAGGTGGTACCGCGGTAAGCGTGCAGTCCCGGACTGCGCAGGAGCCGTCCTCGCATCCTGAACGGAACCGGCCAGCAAACGGCTGGACGGTTCACCAGCTCAACCCAGGATGTCGAGAATGACGTATTACCCCAAAGCCTCAGCCTCCCCTTCGGCCGCACCGGGCTCCGGTGTCTCCGCTTCCGTGAAGTTCCCGGAAATCGAAGAACGCATCCTGAAGTACTGGGACCAGGACGGCACGTTCCAGGCCAGCATCGACCAGCGAAGCGCTGACGCCCCGGGCGGTGAGCCCGGCAGCAACGAGTTCGTCTTCTACGACGGCCCGCCGTTCGCCAACGGCCTGCCGCACTACGGCCACCTCCTGACCGGTTACGCCAAGGACCTGGTGGGCCGCTACCAGACCCAGCGCGGCCGCCGCGTTGAACGCCGCTTCGGCTGGGACACTCACGGCCTGCCGGCCGAACTGGAAGCCATGAAGCAGCTGGGCATGACGGACAAAACCCAGATCGAAGCCATGGGCATCGACAAGTTCAACGACGCCTGCCGCGCGTCCGTCATGAAGTACGCGGATGAGTGGCAGAGCTACGTCACCCGCCAGGCCCGCTGGGTGGACTTCGACAATGACTACAAGACCCTCAACGTCGAGTACATGGAATCGGTCCTGTGGGCGTTCAAGCAGCTGCACGAAAAGGGCCTGACCTACAACGGCTACCGTGTGCTGCCGTACTGCTGGAAAGATGAAACGCCGCTGTCCAACCATGAACTGCGCATGGACGACGACGTCTACAAGAACCGCCAGGACCAGACCGTCACAGTGACGTTCCCCATCACAGCAGGGGAGTCCGGGCTGTCACGGCAGCTGGCCGGTGTGCAGGCGCTCGCCTGGACCACCACGCCCTGGACGCTTCCCACCAACCTGGCGCTCGCCGTCGGGCCTTCAATCACCTACGCCGTGCTGCCCGCCGGACCCAACGGCGTCAAGGCCGCCTCGCCGGACGCGCCCGTCACGGGAAGCTTCCTGCTGGCGGCGGATCTGCTGGCCACGTACGCCAAGGACCTGGGCTACGAGGACGTGGATTCCGCCGAGGCCGCCGTGACGTCCACCCATACCGGCGCCGAGCTTGAGGGCCTGCAGTACGAGCCGCTGTGGCACGACTTCAGCGACACCGAAAAGTTCGGCACCCAGAACGCTTGGCGCATCCTCGTGGCGGACTATGTCACCACCACCGACGGCACCGGCATCGTCCACCAGGCCCCCGCCTACGGTGAGGATGACCAGAAGGTCTGTGAAGAGGCCGGCATCCCCGTGGTGCTGTCCGTGGACGAGGGCGCCAAGTTCCTGCCCCTGTTCAAGCATGGGGACCTGCACGACATCGCCGGTCTGCAGGTGTTCGAAGCCAACAAGCCCATCACCCAGGTGCTCCGCGCCCAGGGCCGCCTGGTCCGCCAGGCCAGCTACGAGCACAGCTACCCGCACTGCTGGCGCTGCCGCAACCCGCTGATCTACCGCGCCGTGTCCTCCTGGTACGTGGAGGTCACCAAGTTCAAGGACCGGATGTCCGAACTGAACCAGGAGATCAACTGGATCCCCGGCAACGTCAAGGACGGCCAGTTCGGCAAATGGCTGGCCAACGCCCGCGACTGGTCCATCAGCCGCAACCGCTACTGGGGCAGCCCCATCCCCGTCTGGCAGTCCAGCGACCCCGAATACCCGCGCACCGACGTCTACGGTTCCCTGGCCGAGATCGAGGCCGACTTCGGCCGCCTGCCACTGAATGCGGCCGGCCAGGTTGACCTGCACCGCCCGTTCATCGACGAACTCACCCGCCCCAACCCGGACGACCCCCGGACCCCCGAAGAAGGCCAGTCCGTGATGCGCCGCGTCGAGGACGTCCTGGACGTCTGGTTCGACTCCGGCTCCATGCCGTACGGCCAGGTGCACTACCCGTTCCAGAACGAGGCCTGGTTCGACACGCACAACCCGGCAGACTTCATCGTGGAGTACATCGGCCAGACCCGCGGCTGGTTCTACATGCTGCACATCCTGTCCACGGCGCTGTTTGACCGCCCGGCCTTCCGGAACGTCATCAGCCACGGCATCGTGCTTGGCTCGGACGGGCAGAAGATGTCCAAGAGCCTGCGCAACTACCCGGACGTCTCCGAGGTCCTGGACCGCGACGGCTCCGACGCCATGCGCTGGTTCCTGATGTCCAGCCCCATCCTGCGCGGCGGCAACCTGGTGGTCACCGAACAGGGAATCCGCGACGGCGTCCGCCAGGTCATCCTGCCGCTGTGGAACGTGTACAGCTTCTTCACGCTCTACACGAACGCAGCCGGCGGCGGTTCGGGCTACGACGCGAAACTCCGGTACGACGGGTACGCCGACACCCTGGACCAGTACCTGCTGGCCAACACCGGCGACCTGGTCCGCAACATGACCGCCCAGCTGGACAGCTACGACATCTCGGGCGCCTGCGACGAACTCCGCAGCTACCTGGACATGCTCACCAACTGGTACGTCCGCCGCAGCCGCCAGCGCTTCTTCGACGAGAACGCCGACGCCTTCGACGCGCTGTACACCGCGCTGGAAACCGTCTCCCGCGTGGCGGCGTCACTGCTGCCGCTGGTGTCCGAGGAGATCTGGCGCGGCCTGACCGGTGGACGCTCCGTGCACCTGGCCGACTGGCCCGACGCTGACCTGTTCCCGTCCAACACTGCACTGGTGGAAGCGATGGACCGCGTGCAGCAGATCTGCTCCACCGGTTCCTCGCTGCGCAAGGCAGCCAACCTGCGCGTCCGCCTGCCGCTTCAGGAACTGACCGTGGTGGCACCCGGCGCGGATGCGCTGGAAGGCTTCGCCGCCGTCGTCGCCGACGAACTGAACATCCGCTCGGTCCGCCTGCTCGACGCCGAGAGCGCCTCCCCGGAGGAGTTCGGCATCGAGCAGAAGCTCGTGGTCAACGCCCGGGCCGCGGGTCCCCGCCTGGGCAAAAACGTCCAGCAGGCCATCAAGGGCTCCAAGTCCGGCGACTGGTCGGTGTCCGACGCCGGTGTGGTCACCGCCGGCGGCCTGGAGCTGGAACCGCAGGAATACACCCTGGAGACTGTCGTGGCTGAAGCTGCGGAAGGCGCCGGTTCCCGTGCGGCCGCAGTGCTGCCGGGCGGCGGTTTTGTGGTGCTCAACACCGAGGTCACCCCGGAACTCGAAGCCGAAGGCGCCGCACGCGACATGGTCCGCGCGGTCCAGCAGGCGCGCAAGGACGCCGGGCTGAACGTGAGCGACCGGATCCGCACCATCATCAGGGCTCCGAAGGATGTATTCGACGCCATCAGGGCCAACGAGCAGCTTCTTACGACCGAAACCCTGACCGTCGAGCTCGATCTCGGGTCCTCCGGTGACGACACTGAGCTGCAAGTAACCGTTGAAAAAGTAGAGGTCTAGGACATGACCGACGAATTTTCCGTGGAAAGCGTCTACGCCGAGCTGCTGGGCCGGGCACCCGAGAACAAGATGGAGCCCCGGCTGGCGCCGCTGTTCCGGGCCATGGATGTGCTGGGGGAGCCGAACAAGGCGTTCCCGATCATCCACGTGACCGGCACCAACGGCAAGACGTCCACGGCCCGGATGATCGAGGCGGGGCTGCGCGCGCATGGACTGAGCACCGGGCGCTACACCAGCCCGCACCTGTCCAAGGTCACTGAACGGATCAGCATCGACGGTGCCCCGGTGCCGGATGAGACCTTTGTCCGCATCTGGGATGAGATCCGCCCCTACCTGCAGATCGTCGACGACGAACTCACCGCTGCGGGGGAGCCGCGGCTCACCTACTTCGAATGCCTCACCATCCTCGGATTCGCGGTCTTCGCCGACCAGCCCGTCAACGTTGCTGTGATCGAGGTGGGCCTCGGCGGCATCACCGACGCCACGAACGTGGGCGACGGACAGGTCTCCGTGGTCACCCCCATCTCCCTGGACCACACGGACCTGCTGGGGGACACCACCGAGGACATCGCCCGCGAGAAGGCCGGCATCATCAAACCGGGCGGTTTCCTGGTCAGCGCGGCCCAGCCCGTGGACGCCGCCCAGGTCCTGCTGGAAAAGGCGCGGGAAGTGTCTGTCCCGTTCCGCTTCGAGGGCGTGGAGTTCGGCGTCGAATCCCGGACCGTGGCCGTCGGCGGCCAGATCGTCAGCATCCAGGGGCTCGCCGGCCGGTATCCGGAACTGATGGTGCCGCTGCACGGCGCCCACCAGGCCCAGAACGCCGCGGTCGCCGTGGCCGCGCTGGAGGCATTCTTCGGCGGCGAAAAGGAGCTCGACGCCGAGGTACTCCAGGAAGCCTTCGCGTCCGTCACCTCGCCCGGGAGGCTGGAAGTTGTCCGGACCGCGCCCACCATCATCGTTGACGCGGCCCACAATCCCGACGGCATCCGGGTCTCGGCCGAAGCCATCCAGGAGGCGTTCAGCTTCAGCAAGCTGGTGCCGGTGGTGGGTGTGCTGAAGGAAAAGGACGCGGAAGAGATCCTGCGCCAGCTCAAGGAATCCCTGGGAGACATTGCCCAGGAATACTGCTTCACACAGTCCAACTCGCCGCGTGCGGTGCCCGCCGCCGAGCTCGCCGAACTGGCCGTTGAAATGGGCTTCGGGGAGGACAATATCCATATCGCCGAGAAGCTGGACGACGCCTTGGAATGGGCGGTGGAACGCGCCGAATCCAACGAGGACCTCGCCGGCGGGGTTTTGGTGACCGGTTCCATCACACTGGTGGCCGAAGCCCGGATCCTGCTCGGAAAGACGGGGGTGTAGCCCGTGGCCAAACTGACCAAGGCGCAGCGGGAATGGCGCCCGGGAATGCCCAAAAAACGGCGGTCCACCAAGGTGATGTTCGCCTCCACCGTCCTGCTGCTCGAGGCGTTTGTGGTGTTTTTTGCCACGCTGGCGGTCTTCGGCCTCCGGCGCGGCGAGTTGCCGCCGGCGCTGATCCTCGGCGTCGGCATTGGCCTGAGCGTTGTTATGGTCCTCGCCTGCGCCGTGCTGTCCAAGCCGTGGGGCGTGGGGCTCGGCTGGATCCTGCAGATCGTGCTGATCCTGACCGGGATCGTGGAACCGATGATGTTCCTCGTGGGCGGGCTGTTCGGCCTCGCCTGGTGGTACGGCATCCGCACCGGCATCAGGATCGACTCCGAGGCCGCCCAGCGCGAACGCGAGCAGGCCGAGTGGAACGCCGCGCATCCGGAATCCTCGTAGAATTGTCCCGAAACCCCACCAACGCATTGGAGCAACTGTGAGCATTGAGCGCACCCTAGTTTTGATCAAGCCCGACGGCGTGGCCCGCAACCTCAGTGGCGCCATCCTGAGCCGCATCGAGTCCAAGGGCTACACCCTCGCCGAGCTGAAGAAGGTTGATGCCAGCCGCGAGCTCCTGGAGCAGCACTACGAGGAGCACGTGGGCAAGCCGTTCTACGAGCCCCTCGTGGAGTTTATGCTCAGCGGCCCTGTGGTGGCGGCGATCTTCGAAGGCCACCGCGTCATCGAAGGCTTCCGCTCCCTCGCCGGTACCACGGACCCCACCACGGCTGCCCCTGGCACCATCCGTGGCGACTTCGGCCGCGACTGGGGCCTGAAGGTCCAGCAGAACCTGGTCCACGGCTCGGATTCCGTGGACTCGGCTGAGCGCGAGATCAAGATCTGGTTCCAGGACTAATATCGCGCCACCGCTTAAGGCGCGAACAGGCACGTAAAACCCTCAAATCTCGATTTTGCGGGTATTACGTGCCAGTTCGCGCCTTTTGTGTGAGCTGGTGCTAGAAGCCTGAGGTTCCTGCGAACACCTGGATGAAGGCGAAGAAGATCGTGGCGATGACCGCCACGTAAAGCAGCGCAGTGATGATCCAGCCCGAGTCGCCCAGTACCCGGGCTGCCGCTGCCGGGAGGGGCAGGACGCCGTGCGTGACGTTCCTGACCGTCACCCAGACGAAGAGCGGGATCATGGCAGCCCATACGATCATGCAGAAGGGGCACAGGATGTGGATCTCGTACAGGGCCTGGGACCACAGCCACACCACAAAGGCGAAGCCCAGCGTTACGCCGGCCTGAAGTCCGGCCCAGTACCAGCGCGAGAACGCAGCACCGGACAGCAGCCCCATGCCTGTGGTGATGATGACCGCGAACGCAACGATGCCGATAAACATGTTGGGGAAACCAAAGACTGAACTTTGCCAGGTCTGCATCACCTGTCCGCAGGAAATCCACGGGTTAACATCGCAGACGGTGGTGTGGTTCGGGTCCTTGAGGACTTCAAGCTTTTCCAGGACCAGGGTTCCGGAGGCGAGCCAGCCGATGATGCCGGTGACAACCATCAGCCAGCCGAGCGGCCGGTTGCGTGTCATGGGGGGGACAGTCCCGTGGGGCTCCGTGGCCGCCGCTGTGCGGGCGGATGCCGGGCTGCCGGTTTCGGCGCCGCTGACGGGCGAGATGCTGGGCATGGTTTCAGGCGTCCTATCATCGGGTGCTCTTTGCCCCGATTGTAACGCCGCAGGCTGAATCCGGCGCCCAGCCAGGCCTCCACTGCGGGCCCGCAGTGATCACGTGCCCTTGCTTCCGCCGCCTTTTAGTCCGCGTGTGAGAGAATGAGTTTGGCTGGAGGCCGACCCACATTCGGACTCCGGTCCGGTGGCTTTGTTCCCAAGACCGCCAATGATGAGCTGGCAGGCTTCGGATTCTCTGATCCGTCTTTCCCGCCATTCCATTGGTCGGCACCTGGTTGTGGCATGTAGAACAACGGGTTTCAGAACGCAGCTGCCGGCTCCCACGGGCTGCCGCACCCCACTGCCGGTGCGAACCTGGGAGTATCCACTTGACTTCTGTCAACGCCTGCGGGTTTTGACAAATATATGCCCCAATGGGTGCCGGATGTGGCGGTACGTCAGGGGCAGGAGTGTTGCCACATATGGAAAATGAACAAGTACTGGCCGTTAACAACGATGAAGCGGCAGCCGAGGCGCCCGACGCGCCCAAGAAGGCCACCAGGACCCGGCGGAAGGCCGCTCCGAAGCCGGAAACCGCAGGCGCTGAAGTGACTGCGGCCGACGCCGGCACCGCACCCTCCGCTGAAACCTCGGCTCCCGAGGCGGCAGCACCTGTCCGCCGTACCCGCGCCCGCAAGAAGGTCGACGCCGCCGCCGAGCCGTTGCCTGCCTTTGCCGCAGACGAGGCGGCCCCGGATGCCGGAGCCGGGGACAGTGCCGCGCCGATCGAGCCCGCTGCCCCCGTAAACGCCCCCACCGGGGCAGAAGCCCCCGCCGAAGCGGAACCGGAGACCAAGCCGGTCCGCCGCCGCCGCGTCGCAACCCGCAAGACATCGGCTCCCGACGTCGTCGCCGGGTCCGAGGCAGCGCCGGAGGCCGCCGCGGCTGTTGAGGCCGCGCCGGAAGCCCCCGCTGAGGAAACACCGGCCCCTGCAGTTGCCGAAGCCACGGTCGCGGACGCCGCTGCCGTCACCGAATCCGCAGACACGGCGGAGCCGGCACCGGCCGAAGCCGCACCCGCCAGCCCGTTCGGCTCACTTTTCCTGGAACCGGGGTCGGCAACGTCCGTCCTGTTCCAGGCTCCGGACCTGAGCACGGTAGTCCGCCCCGCCCCTGCACCCGCCGCCGTGGCTGAGGAGCCGGAAGAGGACGACGCCGAAATCGGCGACGAGGACGACGCCAACGGCCGCCGCAGGCGCCGCAGCCGTGGCCGCCGTGGGCGCAGCCGCACCGGCGACCGCGAACTTGACGGCGACAGCGATGGCGCCGACACCGAAACTGACGACGCTGACGAGGAGTCAGCCGGCACGGCCGACGAAGGCGTCACCTCCCGCCGCCGCCGCCGGCGCCGCCGCGGTGACCAGGACCTGGAACTGACCGGAGGCGGGGACGACGATCCCCCCAACACCGTGACCCGGGTCCGGGCTCCCCGCGCCGTAACCGAAGCACCGGTCAACAACCGCGTGACGTCCGTCAAGGGCTCCACCAGGCTGGAAGCCAAGAAGCAGCGCCGCCGCGAATCCCGCGACACCGGCCGCCGCCGCACGGTCATCACCGAGGCAGAGTTCCTGGCCCGCCGCGAATCCGTGGACCGCCAGATGATCGTCCGCCAGCGCGACGACAGAATCCAGATCGCCGTCCTCGAGGACGGCGTCCTGGCGGAACACTTTGTGTCCAAGACGCAGCAGGACTCCCTGATCGGCAACGTCTACCTCGGCAAGGTGCAGAATGTCCTGCCGTCCATGGAAGCGGCGTTCGTTGACATCGGACGCGGCCGCAACGCCGTCCTGTACGCCGGCGAGGTTAACTGGGAAGCCGTCAACCTCGAAGGCAAACAGCGCCGCATCGAGAACGCCCTGAAGTCCGGCGACACCGTCCTGGTCCAGGTCACCAAGGATCCCGTGGGCCACAAGGGCGCACGCCTGACCAGCCAGATCTCCCTTCCTGGCCGCTACCTGGTCTACGTACCGGGCGGCTCCATGACGGGGATCTCCCGGAAACTGCCCGACGTCGAACGCAACCGGCTCAAGCGCATCCTCAAGGACCGCCTGCCCGAGCACGCCGGCGTCATCGTCCGCACGGCTGCCGAGGGCGCCTCTGAAGAGGAACTCACCCACGACATCAACCGGCTCCGGGCCCAGTGGGAAGGCATCGAAAGCCAGTCCACGTCCACCAAGATCCTCGCCCCGGAACTGCTGTACGGCGAACCGGACCTCACCATCAAGGTGGTCCGCGACGTCTTCAACGAGGACTTCTCCAAGCTGATCGTTTCCGGTGAAGAGGCCTGGGACACCATCGAGGCCTACGTCACGTACGTTGCCCCGGACCTGGTGGGCCGCCTGGAAAAGTGGACCAAGGACCAGGACATCTTCGGCGCGTGGCGGATCGACGAGCAGATCCACAAGGCGCTCGAACGCAAGGTCTTCCTGCCCTCCGGCGGTTCGCTGGTGATCGACCGCACCGAAGCCATGACCGTGGTGGACGTCAATACCGGCAAGTTCACCGGCAGCGGCGGCAACCTCGAGGAAACCGTTACCAAGAACAACCTGGAAGCGGCCGAAGAGGTTGTCCGGCAGCTCCGGCTCCGCGACATCGGCGGCATTATTGTCATCGACTTCATCGACATGGTCCTTGAATCTAACCGGGACCTTGTCCTGCGCCGCATGGTGGAATGCCTGGGCCGCGACCGGACCAAGCACCAGGTCGCCGAAGTGACTTCGCTGGGTCTGGTGCAGATGACGCGCAAGCGCATGGGCACCGGGCTCCTGGAGGTCTTCGGTGAGCAGTGCGAAACGTGCGCCGGCCGCGGAGTGGTCACCCATGACGATCCTGTGGAGCACCGCCGCGCCAACACTGTCGCTGCAGAGCACCACGTGCAGCGTGCGGACAGCCACCGGACGGAAACCCCGCGCCCTGACCAGCGTCCGGACAGCCAGCGGTCTGACAGCCAGCCCGGCGGCCGCAACGACCGCAAGCGTCGCCGTGGACGGGGAGGTGCCCCGCTGGAGACCGTACCGTCCGCACCGGTCCAGATCCACACGGTCCACCCGGACCCGAGCGACGCCGAACGGCACGCCAAGGCCGAGGCCACCAGGGCGGCCCTCGCCAACATCGCCGCAGCAGCGCACGCAGCGCACCTGCACGACGACGAGGTAGCCCACGCCGCTTCAGCCGGAGCTCCGGCCCCCGCTGCGCCCGCAGCACGGACAACGCCGGTGCAGGCACCCGCAGCCCCGGCCGCCGCGCAGCACGATGCTGACGCCTCCGGGCGTCCTGCTGCCGTGCTCACCTTCGGCGGCGAGCAGGTGGCGCTGCCGTTCGTGGAGCACGCGGCGGACCAGCCGCAGCAGCCTGCCCTGACGCTGGACCGGCTGGCGGAAGCATTTGCGCACCTCGGCGAACCCGCCGTCGCCGCGCCGGAGCCCTCCCAGGCAGCGCCGCAGTCCGCCGCGCCGGCCATCTCTGCACCCCAGCCCGCAGCGGCTGCGGAGGAGAAGGACTACTCCGACCACACCGCCGAGCAGTCCCGGACCCGCAGGCCGCGCCGCAACCGCAGCGCCAGCCGGGCCCAGGGTGCGGCCAACGCCACCTCGGTGGAGCACCACGAGGCAACGCAGCCGGCGGCCGGAACCCACTCCCACGCCGCCAAGGCACCCGAGCCGGCCAAAACCGGCACGGGCGCGAAGGCGCCGGCCGAAGCGCCCATCATCCTTGGCGTAGGAGTTCCGGCCTCCGAGCTCTGATCCTCCGCAGGGACATCCGCAAGGATGCCCGGACCCGCCCCGTCACTGGGCGTGTCCGGGCATTCCGGCATTAAGGGCTTCATCTGACGCGGCGCCTGGCGCGGAAACGCTAGGCTGGGTTACCGACACGGGGTGCCGCGCAGAGGGCCGGCTGAGATCCACACCCGTTGAACCTGTCCGGCTAGCACCGGCGAAGGGATGTCTTCCTTGTCTTCAACTTCTGTCCTGCCTCCGGCGCCCGCTTCCGCACCCAGGGCCGCGGCGCCGTCGTCCGTCCTCCGGGACGTACCCCGCGTCCTGTCCATCGCAGGCTCCGACCCGTCCGGTGGCGCAGGCATCCAGGCTGACCTGAAAAGCATTGCAGCCCACGGCGGCTACGGCATGGCCGCCATCACCGCCCTGACCGTGCAGAACACGCAGGGCGTCCGCGCGGTCCACGTCCCCCCGGCGGCCTTCCTGGCCCAGCAGCTCGAAGCCGTCAGCGATGACATCACCATCGACGCCGTCAAGATCGGCATGCTCGGCGACGCCGAGGTGGTGGCCGCCGTCCGCGGCTGGCTCGAAAGGGTGCGCCCCGGCGTCGTGGTCCTTGATCCGGTGATGGTTGCCACCAGCGGTGACAGACTCCTGCAGGCATCGGCCGAAACTGCCCTCCGCGGACTCCTGCCGCTGGCAGACCTGATCACCCCCAACCTCGCGGAGCTCGCGATGCTGCTCGGCGAAGCCCAGGCAGGCTCCTGGGCTGAGGCGCTGGAACAGGGCCGGCGGCTCGCCGCGGAGATCGGGGCCACCATCCTGGTGAAGGGCGGACATCTCGACGGCGCCGCCTGCCCGGATGCCCTCGTCAACACCGGGGGACTGCTCGCCCGGGAAATCGTCGAGGTCCCGGGGGACAGGGTCCCCACGCGGAACAGCCACGGCACGGGCTGCTCGCTCTCCTCTGCCATGGCCACGGCGCAGGCGCGGCTGGGGGACTGGGAGGCCTCGCTGCGGCTCGTCAAGCCATGGCTGGCCGGTGCCCTTGAGTCCTCAGGCAGCCTGGACGTCGGGGCGGGGAACGGTCCCATCCACCATTTCCACCACGTGCAGGCCCCGGGCTTAAGCACTGAACCGCGCCAAGGGTTGGCTGTGGGGGAGTTCGCCGAAATCCTCCGCCAGGAGTCCGCCGCCGACCTCGAAGCCATCTACAACCTGGACTTCATCCGGGACCTCGCGGCCGGCAGCCTCCCCGAAAAGCAGTTCGCCTACTACCTTGCCCAGGACGCCATCTACCTCAACGGCTACTCCCGCGTGCTGGCACGGGCCAGCGCTTTGGCCCCCACCGAGGCAGCGCAGCTCTTCTGGGCCCGATCGGCGCAGCAGTGCCTGGAGGTTGAGTCGGAGCTGCACCGGAGCTGGCTCAGCACCCGCACGGTGGAGCCGGTGCTTGGCCCTGTCACCAAGTCCTATGTGGATCACCTGCTCGCCGCCTCGACCTCAGGCAGCTACGCAGTGCTGGTGGCGGCTGTCCTGCCGTGCTTCTGGCTCTACGCTGAAGTGGGACAGACCCTGCACGCGCAATTCCTCGCCGCCGGCGCCCCGGCCGACCATCCATACGCTGAATGGCTGCGGACCTACGCCGACGAGGATTTCGCGCAGGCCACCCGTGAGGCCATTGCCATGGCCGACGAGGCCGGTCGGCGCGGTTCGGAGGACGATCGTGCCGCCATGGTGCTGGCCTTCAGCCAGTCGTGCCGCTTCGAAGTGGATTTTTTCGACGCGCCGAGGATCCACGCCTGACGGTCCGCAGCCCGTCCAGCCGGTACGATAGTCGGGCACGGTTCGGCGATTGTTCGTGCAGCACCTGCTTGTGGTGCCTATCACGGACAGCCCGCCGGAACCAGCCTCATTTGCGGCCGAAGGCAAAATTAGCGTATTCTAGATCTTCGGTGCTTACGCCAACACTTGGGTTACGACCCCACGGCGTTGAGGCACAGCGAGAGCCCAGCCAAAACATAGGCCCAGGTTCCGCACGCAAATCTAGTAATAAACGTCGAGAGAAGTGAGTTCCCAAGTGGTGTACGCGATTGTCCGCGCAGGCGGCCGCCAAGAGAAGGTTTCCGTTGGAGACTTCGTTACCCTGAACCGCGTCCCCGGTGGAGCCGGCAGCACTATTCAGCTGCCCGCACTGCTCCTGGTAGACGGTGACAAGGTCACCTCCGCCGCTGCGGACCTGGCCAAGGTAACTGTTACGGCTGAGATCCTCAATGACCTCCGTGGTCCGAAGATCGTCATCCAGAAGTTCAAGAACAAGACCGGTTACAAGAAGCGCCAGGGTCACCGTCAGGAACTGACCAAGATCAAGATCACTGGCATCAAGTAACCACCGGTTACTGTTCAGGTTTTCAGCAGATTCCCCAGAATTTAGAGGCAGGCATTTCAAATGGCACATAAAAAAGGCGCGAGTTCCACTCGCAACGGTCGTGACTCCAACGCCCAGTACCTTGGCGTGAAGCGCTTCGGTGGCCAGGTAGTTTCCGCAGGCGAAATCATCGTCCGCCAGCGTGGCACCCACTTCCACCCGGGCGCCGGCGTAGGCCGTGGCGGCGACGACACCCTGTTCGCACTGACCCCGGGCGCCGTTGAATTCGGCACCCGCCGCGGTCGCCGCGTCGTCAACATCGTTGCTGCTGCAGCTGCAGAGTAACTCATAGTTCTGAAGCGGTGGAGCGGGCCATATGGTCCGCTCCACTGTTCTTTTAACCGCATTACAATCATCTTGGCGCTTTGCGGCGTCCAGGAAACAGCACTGAGGAGATCCACGTGGCGAGCTTTGTAGACCGGGTAGTACTGCACGTATCCGGCGGTACCGGCGGCCACGGCTGTGTCTCCGTCCACCGTGAGAAGTTCAAGCCCCTGGGCGGCCCCGACGGCGGCAACGGCGGCGACGGCGGGAACGTCATCCTCCGCGTCGACCACCAGACCACCACCCTGCTGGACTACCACCACGCCCCGCACCGGCACGCCACCAACGGCGGACCCGGCATGGGCGACTGGCGCGGCGGCAAGAACGGCGAAACCCTCATCCTTCCCGTCCCCGACGGCACCGTGGTCAAGTCCAAGGACGGCACAGTCCTTGCCGACCTCGTCGGCGAAGGCACCGAATACGTCGCAGCCGCCGGCGGTCAGGGCGGCCTGGGCAACGCAGCCCTGTCCTCGCAGAAGCGCCGGGCCCCCGGGTTCGCGCTGCTCGGCATCGAGGGCGAATCCAGCGACGTCGTCCTGGAACTGAAGTCCATTGCCGACATCGCCCTGGTGGGCTTCCCGTCCGCCGGCAAGTCGAGCCTGATCGCTGCCATGTCGGCCGCGCGGCCCAAGATCGCCGACTACCCCTTCACCACCCTGATCCCGAACCTGGGCGTTGTCCAGGCCGGCGAAGTCCGCTTCACCATCGCCGACGTCCCCGGCCTGATCGAAGGCGCGTCCGAGGGCAAGGGGCTGGGCCACCACTTCCTGCGCCACGTTGAGCGTTGCGCCGCGCTGGTGCACGTCCTGGACTGCGGAACCCTCGAATCGGACCGCGACCCCCTGGCTGACCTTGACATCATTGAGGCGGAACTGGAGAAGTACGCGGTCGACATGAGCTACGCCGGCCAGGACGGCGAAGTGGTTCCGCTGAACCACCGCCCCCGCCTCGTGGCGCTGAACAAGGTGGACCTCCCGGACGGCAAGGACATGGCCGAATTCGTCCGGCCCGAACTTGAATCCCGCGGCTACCGCGTCTTCGAAATTTCCGCCACCAGCCACGAGGGCCTGCGCCAGCTTGGCTTCGCCATGGCCGAAATCGTCAAGGCTGCCCGCGACACCCTGGCCGCTGCGCCGCCCAAGGTCCAGCCGGTGGTACTCAAGCCCCGCGCCGTCAACGAGTCCGGCTTCAAGATCCGCCGCGAGGAAAAGAACCTGGAGCCGCTGTTCCGCGTCCTGGGCGACAAGCCGGTGCGCTGGGTCAAGCAGACCGACTTCACCAACGAGGAAGCGATCGGCTACCTCGCGGACCGCCTGGCCAAGCTTGGCGTCGAAACCGAACTGTTCAAGCAGGGCGCCAAGCCCGGCGACACCGTGGTGATCGGCGAGGACGACGGCGTTGTTTTCGACTGGGAGCCCACCATGATGGCCGGCGCGGAGCTGCTCGCGTCGCCGCGCGGCACCGACGTCCGCTTTGCAGACATCGGCGACCGGCCCACCCGTGGCCAGAAGCGCGACGAACAGCAGGAACGCAAGGACGCCAAGGCCGCCGCCCGCGCCGAGCTCGAAGCAGAGCGCAAGGCCGGGATCTGGACCGAATCCGTCAGCAGCCGCAGGGTTGCGAAGCCGCTCAAGGAGAGTGGACTGGGCGCAGGCGATGACGAGTAGCGCCACCGCCGCTGTGCCCGCCCGGCGCACCGCGGACAGAAGCGTACTTTCGGGCGCGCGCAGGATCGTTGTCAAAGTCGGGTCGTCGTCGCTGACCAGCATCAAGGGCGGCATCTCGGAAGAGTCGCTGACCGCACTCGCCGACGCGCTGGCCGCCAAACGGAACTCGGGCACCGAGATCATCCTTGTGTCGTCCGGTGCCATCGCCGCCGGCCTCGCCCCGCTGGGGCTGGCCAAGCGCCCCCGGGACCTCGCCACCCAGCAGGCCGCGGCGAGCGTCGGCCAGGGCTTGCTGATGGCCCGCTACACCCAGGCCTTCGGCGCGCACGGTGTCACGGTCAGCCAGGTATTGCTCACCGCCGACGACCTGATGCGCCGCAGCCAGCACACCAACGCCTTCCGTGCGCTGGACAGGCTCCTCAACCTGGGGGTGGTGCCGGTGGTCAACGAAAACGACACCGTCGCCACGCACGAAATCCGGTTCGGCGACAACGACCGCCTGGCCGCCCTCGTGGCGCACCTGGTCCGGGCCGACGCCCTGGTACTGCTTTCGGACGTCGACTCGCTGTATGACGGGCCGCCGTCGCACGGGGCGAAACGGATTCCCCTGGTGGAGGGTCCGCACGACCTCGACGGCGTGACCATCGGCAAGGCGGGCAAGGCCGGCGTTGGTACCGGCGGCATGACCACCAAAGTGGAGGCGGCCACCATCGCCGCCGGCTCCGGCATCCACGCACTGGTCACGTCCACGGCCAACGCTGCTGCTGCGCTGGCAGGCGAGGACGTGGGCACCTGGTTCACGGTGAACGGGGCCCGCAAGCCCGTCCGCCTCCTGTGGCTGGCCCACCTCGCTACGGTGCACGGCCGGCTGATCCTCGACGACGGCGCGGTCAAGGCAGTCCGCCACCGCCGCACGTCGCTGCTCCCCGCCGGCATTTCCGGCGTCGATGGCGACTTCGAAGCGGGCGACGCCGTCGAAATGGTCAGCGCCGACGGCACCGTCATCGCCCGGGGACTGGTCAACTACTCTGCCGCCGAGCTGCCGCAGATGCTTGGCCGTTCCACCAAGGACCTGGGCAAGGCCCTGGGCCGCGGCTATGACCGTGAAGTTGTTCATGTTGACGACCTGGTGCTGGTCTGAGCCTGGGCCTCGCCTAAACTTGGATCATGACTGAGGCACTGATACACAACACCGCTGCGACATCCGGGGACACTTCTGCTGCCCCCGCTGCTCCGGAGGACGGCAACCTGCCGCTGTCAGCTGCCGTACCGCTGTCCGTGGAGGACGTCGAAGCCGCCGTCCACGCCATCGCCGACCGTTCACGTCACGCAAGCCGCCGGATGGCGCGGGCGAACCGTGCGTGGAAGGACCGTGGCCTGCGGGCCATCGGCGCTGCCCTGCTTCAGCGTCAGAACCTCATCCTGTCCGCCAACGCGAAAGACCTCGCCGCCGGGAAGGCGAACGGGACGTCCGCGGCCATGCTGGACCGCCTTACCCTGACTGAAACCCGCATCGCCGGGCTCGTCGCGGCACTGGAGAACCTTGCCAGCCTGCCCGATCCGGTCGGAAACGTAGTCCGCGGGCAGACCCTCCCCAACGGGCTGCGCCTGCGGCAGATCAACGTTCCCATGGGTGTGGTCGCCGCTATTTACGAGGCCCGCCCCAACGTCACCGTAGACATCGCCGGACTTGCCCTCAAGAGCGGCAACGCCGTCATCCTGCGTGGCGGGACTGCCGCTGCGGCCACCAACGAAGCGTTGGTCCAGGTGCTGCGCGAAGCCCTGGATTCGGTGGGGCTCCCGTCGGACGCTGTGCAGACCGTGGACCAGTACGGCCGCGAAGGCGCCAATGCGCTGATGCGCGCCCGCGGCAGGGTGGATGTCCTGATACCCCGCGGCGGCCGGGAACTTATCCAGACCGTGGTCACCAACTCGGCTGTGCCTGTCATTGAGACCGGCGAGGGCAACGTCCATATCTTCATCGACGAATCCGCCAGCGAGGACATGGCCGTGGAGATCCTGCTCAACGCCAAGACCCAGCGCCCCAGTGTCTGCAACACTGTGGAGACGCTCCTGGTCCATTCAGGATCCACCGTGCTTCCCGCCGTCGCCGCTGCGCTGCGCGCGGCCGGAGTCACGCTCCACGCGGACGAACGCATCCGTGCGGCGCTGCCTTCTTCCATTGACTCCGAACCGGCCACTGACGAGGACTGGGGCAAGGAGTACATGGACCTGGACCTGGCGGTCGCCATGGTGGACAGCCTGGATGACGCCGTCAAGCACATCCGCACGTGGTCCACCGGCCACACTGAGGCCATCCTCACCAACGACCTCGCCAACGCCGAGCGCTTCATCGCCGAGGTGGATTCCGCAGCGGTCATCGTCAACGCGTCCACGCGCTTCACCGACGGCGGCGAGCTGGGCCTCGGCGCCGAGGTGGGAATCTCGACGCAGAAGCTGCACGCCCGCGGCCCGATGGGCCTGACCGAACTGACCACCACCAAGTGGATCGTGCAGGGCGAGGGCCAGGTCCGCGGGTAGCAACGCGGTAACATAGACGTAAAGTCCGGAACGGCGGGGATATCCGCTGCCACATCCTTTGAACCCTAGGGGAGAACATGCTGCTCCAGCAGATAGCCACGACCATCGCCGAAGGCGAAGAACACGAACTTGCCCCGCTGTGGGCTGAACCGTGGGTCTTCGGCGTGGCCATTTTTGCCATCCTGCTGGTGATGATGTTCATCACGCTGTCCTACTCCAACCTTGGCAACCGCCACTCGGCCACGGAAGAGCATGCCGATCCGCACCGCCAGCACCCGAACAAGCACGACCACGGCCAGGGCCACTAACATTTCACGCGTTTTGCACCGTCAGGGTGCCGAAGGACGGCTGCGGCTGGGCGTGATGGGCGGGACGTTTGATCCCATCCATCACGGCCACCTGGTCGCGGCGAGTGAAGTAGCCGCCAAGTTCGGCCTGGACGAAGTGGTGTTTGTTCCTACGGGCCAGCCGTGGCAGAAGACCCATAAGCAGGTCAGCGAGCCAGAGCACCGTTACCTGATGACGGTGATCGCCACGGCATCCAACCCGCGTTTTACCGTCAGTCGCGTGGATGTGGACCGTCCCGGTCCAACGTATACCATTGATACCTTGCGTGACCTTCGGACCCAGCGTCCGGACGCTGACCTGTTCTTCATCACCGGCGCCGACGCGCTGGCGCAGATCCTGTCGTGGAAGGACATCGACGAGCTGTGGTCGCTCGCGCATTTTGTCGGCGTGACGAGGCCCGGGCACGTGCTCGATGGCATGGGCAGGAAAGACGTCAGCCTCCTCGAGGTCCCGGCCATGGCCATCTCGTCCACGGACTGCCGTGCCAGGGTGGCCCAGAACAACCCTGTCTGGTACCTCGTGCCGGACGGTGTGGTGCAGTACATCGCTAAATATGGACTGTACGCCGAGGGTGTCGCCGCCAAGGGTTTACGAATAACCGAAACAGACGAACCAGCCAGTACTGAATGAGTTCTCAATGAGTCAGGAACAGCCCCCCGTCCGCAGCCGCCGCGAACTTCGGCGGGCCAGAGATGAGAAGCAGGCTAACGGATCCACGGGTCCGGGCCCGGTTTCGCCTGCCTCGAAACAACCTCCGGCAACCCCTGCCGCTGACCAGGCACACGCCCAGCGATCGTCCCAGATCCGGGCCCGGGACCGGGCTGCACTGCGCGCCATCAAGGAACTTGAAGAAAAAGAAGAACAGCTGGCGGCCGGGGGACCGCCCACGCGCCGGCAGCTTCGGCTCCAGCAGCTCAAGGAGCAGGCCGTGACCTCCGCCAACCCGGTGGTGGCCCCGGCGCCGCCTGCCGAAGGTGGACCCAAGGGTCCGGCCGCGCCGGCACAGCAGCCCGCGGTTTTGCCCAAGAATGCTGCGCCAAAGTCTGCCAAGCCCCGGACGGCCCCCGCATCGCCAGGCAGTCCGCATGTCCCGAAGGGCATGAGCGTTGAGCAGGCCCTGGCGGCCAGGACCCTGATCGCCGAACAGGCCAAGAACCAGCTGGCCAAGATGGAACACATCGCCTCGTTGGACCCGGAGGCCGTGGATCCGGAAATCCTTGCCGAGCAGATTGCCCTGGCCGAGCGTGCAGCGGTGCTGAACCGCCGCGCCATGGCCAAGCAGAAACTGGCAGAACAGGCCGCCCCGCCGGCAGCGGACGCCGCCCCGCGCGCCGCCCCGTCAACAGCCAGCAACCTTGCCATGGTCACTCCGCTGGAGTTCGTCCAGGTTCCTGGCATTGACCGGCCCGTTATGAAGCCCCCGGCGACGTCCTACGTGCCGGTCCTCACCAACCCCGGGCCGAAAGTCCAGCCGTCACCCGGCAAAGGCCGGCGTCCGGCTGACGTGCAGCGGACAGCAGGGGCCGGCGACGCCCCGGCGGCCAGCGGCCGCTCCCGGGTCATTGCCAGGGCGGAGGCCGCGGCCAAGGCTGCCTCCCGGCCGAAGCCTGTGATCTTCAACCCGGCTGAAACGGCCGGGCAGTCGGAGGATCTTTTTGATGACCTGCCCCGTATTCCGGCAAGCTCCGCCTACGGACTGGAGCCGCTCGACGCGGCAACCGCAGGGCTCGCCCGCGCAAAGAGGATGCGGATGATTCAGTTCTGCGTCCTCGCCTTCGGGATCGTTGCCCTGATTTCCGGGGTCATGCTCATTATCAGCGGCATCACCCGCTGACCTGGCTGCGGCCACCAACCATAGTTTTTGAAAACAACAAGGAGTCCCGTGACTGCATCAAATTCATCCATCGCCACAGCCCGCCACGCTGCCAAAGCAGCCGCGGACAAGATCGCCCAGGACATTGTGGCCCTGGATGTCAGTGAGCGCCTGGCGCTTGCCGACGTGTTCCTCATTGCCTCGGCACCGAGCGAACGCCAGGTCAACGCCATCGTTGACGGCATCGAAGAGGAGCTGTCGAAGCAGGACCTCCGCCCCGTGCGCCGGGAGGGCCGGTCGGGCGGCCGCTGGGTCCTGCTCGACTACTCCGACATCGTCATCCACGTCCAGCACGAGGAAGACCGCGTTTTCTACGCCCTGGAGCGCCTGTGGAAGGATTGCCCCGTGGTTGACCTGCAGCTGGGCGACGACACATCGGCCAAGGCGCCCGCAGTTTCCGAAGCAGAGTAGATCAGCCTAAAAACTGCAGCGGAAAGCAGTACCGGCAGGCCGAATATGCCCGATTTGGAATTTTCGGAAATGCTGTTCTAAGATATTTGAGTTGCTTCGGGGAAACACCGGAATAGCGAAGAAATCTGGGGCTGTGGCGCAGCTGGTAGCGCACCTGCATGGCATGCAGGGGGTCAGGGGTTCGAGTCCCCTCAGCTCCACCGGATGATCCGCCGGAATCGAAAGATTCCGGCGGATTTTTTTTGTTTCCGGGGGCTTTGTTTCCCGTGCCGGAATGCGTAGGGCCAGCCCACAAGACTCGTCCCGGGAGTGCCTGCGGCGGACACGCCCCGTCCGATTGGCGTCCACGGCAATTCTGCATTAAGCTGATCAGGTTGCTTCCGCGAACGAGAGTTCAGCGGAAACTGAAGTTTGGGGCTGTGGCGCAGCTGGTAGCGCACCTGCATGGCATGCAGGGGGTCAGGGGTTCGAGTCCCCTCAGCTCCACCAAACACAAAAAAGCCACCCGGTCCGGGTGGCTTTTTTGGTTCCCGCCGCCGGCGGTATTTCCCACGCGGCGAAGGATCAGATCCAGTCAGACCGGCGCAGGGGCGGCTCCGCACCGCCCGGGCGTTGCACCAGGACCTGGTTCACTCCTGTAATCCCCGCCTCGAAGCCGAGGGCGCTTGAGGCCATGTACAGCCGCCACACCCTCGCCCGCCCCATGCTGGTGAGCTTCACGGCCTCATCCCAGTTGGCCTCAAGCCGCCGAACCCACGCACGCAGGGTCAGCGCATAGTGCCGGCGCAAGGCATCGACGTCGAGGATTTCCAGGCCCCCCGCCTCCAGGGCAGACACCATCTCGCCCAGGCTGATCATTTCGCCGTCCGGGAAAACATAGCGCGGGATAAAGGAGTCCGGGTCCGGGCTGGTGGGCCCGGCGTTCCAGGAGATGGCGTGGTTCAGCAGCCGCCCGCCCGGCCGCAGCAGGCTGTACAGCCGGGAAACGTAGTGCGGGGTCTGTTCGCGGCCCACATGCTCGGACATTCCGATGGAACTGATCGCATCGAAGGGACCGTCATTCACGTCGCGGTAGTCCTGGACCCGGATATCGATTTTCTCCGTCAGGCCGGCGTCGGCTGCCCGCTTACGCGCCAGCATGGCCTGTTCGGTGGAGAGCGTCACCCCCACAACGCTGACGCCGTAGCGCTCCGCGGCGTGGAGTGCGAAACTGCCCCAACCGCAGCCGACGTCCAGCACCCTCATACCCGGTTGGAGCCCCAGTTTGCGGCAGACCAGGTCCAGCTTGGCTTCCTGGGCGGAGTCGAGCCCTGACACCAGGCTGTCAGGGGAGCCGTCCCCGGCACCAGTGCCTGATGAATCCGAGCCGAGGCTGCTTCCCCAGACAGCGCAGGAGTAGACCAGGGACGGGCCCAGCACCAATGAGTAGAAGTCGTTGCCGACGTCGTAGTGGTGCGAGATCGCGGCGGCGTCCCGCCGCTTGGAGTGCATGCGCCCCGTCCGCTGGACGCGGGCCTCCTCGGGCGGAGGGGCAGGGTTGGGCCCCAGGGCCCCCAACCTGACGGCGGTTGTCAGCAACGTCCAGACTTCAGCAGGGGTGAGGGGCTTGAACGGTCCGGGCTCGGCGAACTTTCCCGCGGAACTGAGGGCGGTGAACGCCGCGAAGATGTCTCCCGGCGAATCAATGTCACCGGACACATAGGCACGGCTCAGGCCAAGCTGCCCCGGCGACCACAGGATGCGCCGCAGGGCGCGGCGGTTGCGGAACTCCAGGACGGGCGCGTCAGCCGGCCCTGCCTCGGATCCGTCCCAGGCCCGCAGCCGGAGCGGGATCTCCGCCGTCCCCAGGACGATGCCCAGCGCTGTGGCCAGCCGGGATGCTGCTGTGGTGTTTGTCATGATGGTCGCCTCTCTTCCGCCTTGCGCCAACAGTACGGCCGCGCAGGGCGCCTGTCAGCGATTACCGGCGAAATTTTGCGCGAACGGTGAGAGCCGGAGCCGCGATTATCATTGGGAGGTGACCGACACCCTCGCCTTGTGCCCCGTATGCTCCAGTCCGTATGCCTACGAGATGGGCGCCCTCCTGGTCTGCCCGGAGTGCGGCAACGAATGGTCCCCCGAAGCCGCTGAGGACGCGGCAGGAACGGATGCGCGCGTAATCAAGGACGCGGTAGGCAACGTCCTGGCCGACGGCGACACTGTCACCGTCATCAAGGACCTGAAGATCAAGGGCAGCTCCACTGTGATCAAGGTAGGCACCAAAGTGCGCGGCATCCGGCTGATGGACGGGGTGGGGGACCACGACATCGACTGCAAAGTGGACGGGGTGGGTCCCATGCAGCTCAAATCCTCAGTAGTGAAGAAGGCCTAGCCGGAACTGCCATGGAGAAGCAGTTGGTGGATGTTGCGGTGATCGGTGCAGGGCAGGCCGGGCTCTCGGCCGCCTATCACCTGCAACGACGGGGCCTCGCGCCTGCCGGTGCCGGTGGTGCCGGCACGTACGCCGTGTTCGACGCCGAGGACGGCCCGGGAGGTGCCTGGCGGCACCGCTGGAAGAGCCTGCTGATGGCCACGGTCAACGGCATCAGCGATCTCCCCGGCATCGCGAAGCCCGACGTGAACCCGGCGGAACCCAGCTCCGAGTTCCTGGAGCGCTACTTCGCCGGCTACGAACGCGACCTCGGGCTGGCCATCAGGAGGCCCGTCAAAGTCACCGCCGTCAGCAGGGGAGACGCCGATCCCGGCGGCCGGCTGGGCATCGCCACGTCCGACGGCGGATGGTCCGCGAGGGCGGTCATCAACGCCACCGGCACGTGGACCCGGCCGTTCTGGCCCATCTACCCGGGGCAGTCCACCTTCCGTGGCAGGCAGCTGCATGTCGCTGATTACGTCGCCGCCGAGGAGTTCCTCGGCCGGCACGTCATCGTCGTCGGCGGAGGGATTTCCGCCGTCGGACTCCTCGACGAAATCTCGCAGGTGACCAGCACCAGCTGGTTCACCCGCAGGGAACCCGATTGGAGGGACGCCGGGTTCGACGCCCAGGCCGGGCACAACGCGGTGGCCCTCGTGGAAGAGCGGGTACGCCAGGGCCTGCCGCCGCAGAGCGTGGTGGCCGTCACCGGACTGATCTGGACGCCCGCGCTGCGGGCCGCGGCACGGAGGGGAGCGCTGGACCGCCGTCCCATGTTCACGTCCATCGAGCCCGAAGGCGTCCGCCTGGCGGACGGCACGCTTCTCGCCGCCGATGTCATCCTCTGGGCCACCGGGTTCCGGGCCGAGCTCGAACACCTCGCCCCGCTGCACCTCCGGGGGCCGGGCGGCGGCATCGCCATGGACGGCACGCAGGTGGCCGCGGAGCCGCGGGTCCACCTGGTGGGCTACGGGCCGTCGTCGTCCACCATCGGCGCGAACCGGGCCGGCCGGGCTGCCGTGGCGGCCATCCTGAAGCTGCCGGGCATACAACCCCCAACGTCCCCCGCAGTATCCAATTCCCCAGCAGCATCGAACAAAAAGGCGGCACCGGCCAGTGGCACAGAACAGTCTTGAGGACGTCTTCGGGGCGCTCCGGCGGCACCCGGACGTTGAGGCGCCCAACCTGCAGGCGTGGGATGCCACGGACAGGCTTCTCCTGGAAGCCGCGGCGGACCACGTGCTTGCGGACACCAGCGTGGCCGTCATCGGGGACCGCTACGGAGCCCTCACGCTGGGTGCCCTGGCCGCCCTCGGAATCAATACGGTGCGCGTCCACCAGGACCTCATCACGGGCGAGCGTGCACTCCGGAACAACGCCGCCGCCGGCGGGCCGGACACTGCGCCGCCGTACGTGGGAACCGGGCCCAAGTTCGAACAACTGCCGCTGGGCAAGGACCTGCTCACCGGCGCAGACGTCGTCCTGCTTCAGCTGCCCAAGACGCTGGCCGAACTCGACCACATCGCCGCCGCCGTGGCACGGCACGCAGCGCCCGGGGCGGTGCTGCTGGCCGGCGGGCGGGTCAAGCACATGTCCCTGGGCATGAACGCCGTTCTTGAACGGCATTTCGCTACCGTCCAGCCGCAGCTTGCCCGGCAGAAGTCCCGCGTCATTATGGCCACGGACGCCAGCGAGGCCCCAGGGCCTGAGCCTGTTCCCGCGCTGGCGCACCTGGCCGAGCTCAACCTGGACGTTGCCGCGCACGGAGCCGTATTCGCGGGGGCGAAACTGGACATCGGCACGAGGTTCCTGCTGACGTTCCTGCCCGGCATGCCCGCCGCCCGGCACGCCGTGGACCTCGGCTGCGGCACCGGGATCCTGGCCGCCATGTACGCCCGGCAGAACCCCGGTTCCCTGGTCACGGCCACAGACCAGTCAGCCGCCGCCGTCGCGTCCGCCTGGGGCACAGCAACAGCCAACGGCCTCGCTGACCGGGTGAGCGTCCTGCAGGACGACGCGATGAGCACCCTGCCCGACGGCAGTGCTGACCTTATCCTCCTGAATCCGCCCTTCCACCTTGGCGCGACCGTCCACGCCGGCGCCGGAATCAAGATGTTCGAGGCGGCAGGCAGGGTCCTCGCCCCGGCCGGCCAGCTCTGGACCGTCTTCAACCGGCACCTGAACTACCTGCCCGCACTGGAACGCCTGGTGGGCCCCACCACCGTCAAGGGCCAAAACCCCAAGTTCACGGTTGCCGTCTCCACGAAGCGGCCGGCGGGTAGGCATGGCCGCGCCGCGCCCTTGCCTCCACATATGGGCGGATGACAAGGGGTAACGTACCATTCAGACATCATTTAGTGGCCGAAAACGTTTAGGGGAATCCGTGTCCGAGATCCGGCAGCCATCGCCCAGGCGCGGCACCAACCTGCCGCGGATGGGGGACTTCAACCTCACGGTCATCCTTGACGCCATCCGCAGGTCCTCCGGTGGCCTCAGCCGGGTGGAACTCGCCCAGATCGTGGGACTCTCCCCGCAGACGATTTCCAACATCTCCCGCCGCCTGCTGGACCAGCACCTGATCGTCGAAGCCGGCAAGGAAGGCAGCGGCCCAGGCAAGCCGCGCACCATCCTCCGCCTGAACCCCTCGGGCATGTACGCGATCGGCGTCCACCTTGACCCGGCCGTGACAACGTTCGTGGTGCTGGACCTGGTGGGCGCTGTGGTGCAACACTCCCGGATCAAGACGCCGGGCGGGAACGATCCTGCTGCCGTGATTTCAACCATTGCCGCGGAGATCGAGCAACTGGTCACCGATTCCGGCGTGGACACCGCCAAGATCGCCGGCCTGGGCGTGGCCGCCCCCGGCCCGATCGACCTTGACAACGGCACTGTTGTAGATCCGCCGCTGCTGCCCGGCTGGGACAGGGTTGAACTCCGCAACGCCCTGACCGAAGCCACCGGCTTTTCCGTCCTGGTGGACAAGGACGTGACCAGCGCCGCCGTCGCCGAAACGTGGGCCGGCGGCCCCAGCGGCGCCGGCAGCTTCATTTTTATGTACATGGGAACCGGCATCGGCTGCGGCATCGTGCTCAACGACGAGGTGGTCCGTGGCACGTCAGGCAACGCCGGCGAAATCGGGCACATCGTGGTGGACCCCGGCGGCCCCCTCTGTGACTGCGGACTGCACGGCTGCGTGAAGTCCTCGGCCATCCCGCAGGTACTGGTGGCCGAAGCCGAAGCCGCAGGCATCCTTGACGGCTCCCGTCCAGACAACAGCGGCGCCGTTGTCCAGCAGAGCTTCTCCAGGCTCTGCGACCTCGCCGATGAGGGGAACGAGCAGGCGCTCGCCATCATCGACAAGTCGGCGGTGCTCGTGGCCCGGGCCGTGTCAGTCGTGACCAACACGCTGGACGTGGAGCGCGTAGTTTTTGGCGGACCATACTGGAGCCGGCTGTCCGAGCGGTACCTGGAGAAGATTCCCGCGCTCCTGGACGCCAACAGTGCCGCGCGGCTCATCCACACCATCGAAGTAGTGGGAACCGGAGTAGGGGAGGACGTGGGCGCCGTCGGTGCCGCCTGCCTGGTCCTGGAACATACCCTGGCACCCCGGGCGCAGCGCCTCCTGCTGGAGAGCTGAACCCGCGGCGCCTTGCCCGCGGCAAGGTGCCCATCTAGCATTTGGATATCGCCGCGGCTGGGGGCCCGCAGACAAAAGGGACTGCAGCCATTTACTGAATGGAGCACCATGCGTCGCCGGGCCCTGAGCGTTACCTCCCTGATCGCTGCCGCAGCCCTGGCGCTGTGTGCCTGTTCCCCGGCGGCACCCGCCGACCAGGCCAAGACCCTGAAGGTGGTCTACCAGAAAACCGATTCCTTCGCGGCACTGGATGACCTGTTCAAGTCTGCGAAGGCCGAGTTCGAGGCCGCCAACGCCGGCGTCACCGTCGAGCTGCAGCCCATTCAGGCGAACGACGACGACTACGGAACCAAACTGGCCCTCGCGCTCAGGTCCGCGTCGACCGCGCCGGACGTCTTTTACGAGGACACCTTCAAGGTCCGCTCTGATGCGGACGCCGGCTACCTCCTGAAACTGGACGGGCACCTTGCGGAATGGAAGGACTGGGACACCTTCGACGACGCCGCCAAGGCCGCAGGGCTGGGGGACGACGGCGGCACATACGCGGTCCCGCTGGGCACCGACACACGGGCCATCTGGTACAACAAAAAAGTCCTCGCCGCCGCAGGCGTCAACCTCCCGTGGGAGCCAAAAACCTGGCAGGACATCCTGGACACCGCCAGGAAGATCAAGGCCAGCGACCCCACGGTGGTGCCGTTCAACATGTATGCGGGCAAAGCCACCGGTGAAGGTACCGTGATGCAGAGCTTCTATGAGCTGCTGTACGGAACCGGCGATGAACTGTACGACGCCGACGCCAAGAAATGGGTGGTTGGCTCGGACGGGTTCACGGATTCCCTGGCGTTCCTCAAGACCCTCTACGACGAGCAGCTCGCCGTCTCTCCGGCCGAGGCCCTTGACGCGAACGTGTGGAAGAAAGTCTTCGGGGAATGGCTTCCGCAAGGGAAGATGGGAGCCACCGTGGAAGGTTCCTACTCGCCGTCGTTCTGGCAGAAGGGCGGCAGCTACGAATGGCCGGAATACGGCACCGACATGGGCGTGGCCGCGTTCCCCACGAAGGACGGCCAGGCACCCGGCGGGGTCAGCATGTCCGGGGGATGGACCCTGGCGGTGGGCGCCGGCACCAAGGACCCGGGCCTGGCCTTCAAGTTCCTGGGCACCGCGCTTAACCAGAAGAACTCGCTGACGTTCAACATCGCCAGTTCCCAGATTGCGGTCCGCGGGGACGTCGCATCCGACGCCGGCTACCAGGCGGCAAACCCGTTCGTGAAGGACGTCTCCGAGCTGGTTTCCGTGACGCATTACCGGCCTGCAACCGCCGACTACCCGCGGATCTCGGCCGCCGTGCAGGAAGCCACGGAAGCAGTGATTACCGGCGCGAAGTCGCCGGAACAGGCAGCCACGGACTACGACGCCGCGGTGGCAGGCATTGTGGGCGGCGACAAGACCGTCCGGAAGTAGGCTGTGCCGGTACTTCCCGGCAGCCGTCCGCAGCCCACGCCGCGGACGCAGGCCGCGTTCAGGCGCCGGGCACGCCTGCTGCCGGTGGTCCCTGCAGTCCTGCTCCTGCTGGTGTTCCTGGCCGGCCCCGTGCTGTGGGCGTTCCACGCCTCCTTCACCAACGCCGCGCTGACCGGACGCAACGCACGCAACCCGGGCTGGGTGGGGCTGGAGAACTACCAGCGGCTGTTCACGGACCCGGTCCTGCCGCTCTCGCTGGGCCTCACGGTCCTCTTCGTCGGCGGGTCCGCCATTCTTGGGCAGAACCTGCTCGGACTCACCATCGCGGTCCTGATGAGGCAGGCGCGCAAGCCTGTTGCCGCCGCCGTCGGAACTGCGGTGGTGGCCGCCTGGGTGCTCCCCGAGATCGTGGCGGCGTTCGCCGCCTACGCGTACTTCAGCCGCGACGGAACGCTGAACCAGCTGCTCGGCTGGCTGGGCCTTGGCCAGCCGGACTGGCTGTACGCGTTTCCCATGGTGGCGATCATGCTGGCCAACGTCTGGCGCGGCACCGCCTTTTCCATGCTGGTGTACCGCGCCGCCCTCGACGACGTCCCCGCCGACGTGACGGAGGCCGCGCTGATGGACGGTGCCGGCGCGTGGCAGCGGCTGGCGTTCATCACGCTCCCGATGATCCGCGGCAGCATCGCCACCAACCTGATGCTCATCACGCTTCAGACCCTGGCCGTCTTCACGCTCGTCTGGGTCATGACCGCCGGCGGACCGTCGAACGCCAGCACAACCCTCCCGGTACTGGCCTACGTCGAGGCCTTCAAATTCGGCGACATCGGCTACGGCACGGCCGTGGCGTCCGTGCTGATCCTCATCGGGGCGGCTTTCGGCGCGGCCTACGTCCGCCTTCTCCGCCAGGGCAAACCATGACGACGGCGGCACCCGCCCCGCGGCACCTCGGGCCGTCCCCTGGCCAGCGGCGTGCCCGGCTTCCTGCCGACGCCGCCCTGCTGCTGATCGGGGCATGTTTCCTGCTGCCGTTGCTGTGGCTGGTGTTTGCGTCCCTTGATGCGGGGGCGGGGCACCAGACGCGGGTTCCCGGCAAGGTGTCGCTGGACAACTTTGCCGCGGTGATGACGCCAGGCCTGCTGTTCCAGCCGCTGTGGAACAGCCTTGTTCTCTCCGCCGGAACGGCGGCGGTGAACCTCGTGGTGGCGGTGCTGGCGGCGTACCCCCTGTCCCGGTACCGGTCCAGGTTTAACGGGCCGTTCCTTTACGCGGTCCTGTTCGGCACCTGCCTGCCCATCACGGCGATCATGGTGCCCGTCTACGGGCTCTTCGTCCAGCTTGAACTGCTGGACTCCATGCCGGCGACGGTCTTCTTTATGGCCACCACCACGCTCCCGATGGCCATCTGGATGACCAAGAACTTTATGGACGGGGTGCCTGTCTCCCTCGAGGAGGCGGCCTGGGTGGACGGCGCCTCGGCGATGGTTGCCCTGCGCACCATCGTCCTGCCCCTGATGCGCCAGGGCCTGGGCGTGGTCTTCATCTTTGTCTTCATCCAGGCGTGGGGAAACTTCTTTGTCCCGTTCGTCCTGTTGCTGTCCGAGGCGAGGCAGCCCGCGGCGGTTTCCATCTTCAGCTTCTTCGGACAGCACGGCGCAGTGGCCTACGGCCAGCTGGCCGCGTTCTCCATCCTCTATTCAGTTCCGGTCCTGGCCCTGTACGTCATCGTGGCGCGGGGCGCCGGCAGTTCCTTCGCGTTGTCAGGAGCCGTGAAGGGTTGAACCCGCACGGCCGTCAGCGCGGGTGCCGCCCATGCCAGACCGGGGCTAGGGCGCGGCCGCGCGGACGTCGTCCAGCAGCACAGTTATGGGCGCGTTCGTCGCTGAGCCGGAGAGGTACGTCATGACCCCGATGCTGCCCGCCGCCTGCAAAGCCGCCGTCGAGTCAGTAACCGTACGTTGCCACGAGGACGGCTCTGCGGTACCGAGCTCCCAGACGCGCGCACGGACAGTGGTGGGGCTTGTGCCGGTGACCTGCAGCCGGATGCCCAGCCGGTCGCCAACAGCGTAGTTCAGTCCAGGGATGGCCGCGCCGGTGGCGATGGTTGTTTCGGCCCCGTTTGCCGAAGTACGCACCAGCGTGAGGTTGACACTCCCCGTTGACGTAAGGCTCAATTTGGCCCGGTATTCGCCGATGCCGGAAATCCGTCGCCCACTAACCGAGACGTAGAGCCCGCTGCCGGTCGCAGGCTTGTCCGTGGCCACTACCAGGTACAGGTCCGTGGCCGTCGACGAGACGGAGCCAAGGTACGCATTGTTGCCGACAGACGGGGCTGAGATGCGGATCCGGCCTGTCCCTCCAGAGACGGAGTAGGCGGAGGAACTGCCGGTAAATGTCCAGGGCCCGCCTATGTCTGCGGAGCCAAGCCCGTTGACGACTGTCCTGTCGAAGGCGTCGGAGGCCAGCAGAGGTGTGGCGCCGACAGTCACCTGCCTGACGGTCGAAGCCGTGGCGCCGGCGTTGTCGGTCACTGTCAGCGTGACAGTATAGGTTCCGGCAGTCGCATAGGTCCGTGACGCGGTCGCACCGTTGCCGGCGGATCCGTCACCGAAGTCCCACGCATGGGACGTTATGGTTCCGTCCGGATCCGAGGATGCGGAGCCGTCAAAACTGCACGCCAGCGCAGTGCAGCTGCTGGTGAAGGAAGCGACAGGTGAGGCGTTCCCGGTGCCGGGGGTGATGCTGAAATCATCCTGGAAGCTGCCGGCGGTGGCTATGAATCGTCCCGTCAGCGAGGTCGCTGTGAACTGCAGGTCCAGCAGGCCGTGGCTTGGGCTGGCATTGAGCCCCGAGTAGGCGGCGAAATAGGGGGCTTCCGGATCGCCGGTGTTGACATCCCTCAAGGCCACTCCGCCGGTGCCCACCGTGGTGAAGACGGTTCCGGCGCCTTTGGAGATCGTGTTGTCGGCGTCGCGCACACAGTCGGCGTCGTAGGTGTCTGGGGTGAGCCCGGTGCATCCGGTCCCGGTGGAGAGTTGCTTGCTGCGCTGATAGATGTGCTCGTGGCCGTTCATCACCAGGTCCACCTTCTTAGTGACCATCAGGTTGGTGATGTCGGCCCCGGCCACGCAACTGTACTGCCCTATGGACAGGCACGGCGTGTGCATGCCGACAACGACCCAGGGGATGGCTGCAGTCCTGGCGCCATCGATGGCTGCAGACGTCCAGTTGTAGCGTGTGCTGCCGGCTGAGTAGTTCCAGGTCGCGTCGGTGAAGGGAATGCCAGGAGATATCATGATGAACCTGGCTACGGGGTCCTGCTGAGGGACGTCCACATAGTATTGGCGGCCGTAGGTGCCGATCAGCCCTGGCAATTGATTTGGCAGGCAAGCGGCAAAGTCGTTGATGTTTCCGTTTTGGCCGTTGCTTTCATGGTTTCCGGACACGAGTTCGAACGGAAATCCGGCACCCGCATTTGAAGTCACGAGATCGCACCACGACTGTTCCGCGCCTGTGGCCCCGTACGACAGGTCACCGAGCGCAAAATGGAGGTCGGGCGCGATAGTACCGATCCTCGCCAGGACACCGGCGGCGGCCGCACTCGTGGAATAGTCACCCGCCGTGGTCACATGGAGCTGTCCGGGAACTGCCGGTATTACCGCTGCCAGCGCCGAAGCTTCTCCATCAACGACGACGGCGGGCGCCGCCTGCAGCGGTGGTGAGGCCGTCTGCCACACGCTCAGCCCAGGAAGCGATCCAAGAATCAAGGCCGCACTGGCCACTGCGACTGCTGCAAATCTGCCATCGCCCATAGCGGACTCCTAGCACCCGGAGTTCCGGCGCAAGTCCGGTGCCAAGGCCCGAGCTGGGCGGAGCCGACCGTTTCAGTCCGCGGGTACCGGACAACGGGCGTGAGACCACACGTGGCGTATATGCCACATAGTAGTGCCGGGCAGGAACGCTGCATAGGCTCCGGCAGCCGGTGGCTCCCGGTGCCTGGCCCTCAGTCGATGTCCTCGACCACCACTCCGAACGGGATGCTGTCGTCGAGGTGGGCCTGGTGGCCGGTGGGACCCACGTTGTAGGTGACCCGGACGCCATGCAGCTGGTCCGCAGCAGACTGCTGCAGCACAGGCTTGACGGCAAGGACGAAGCTCTCGCTCTTGTCGGCGAGGAACTGCTTGTAACTGGCTGGAAGCTCACTCATTGCAACAGGATAGACCTGCAGTGCCACCCATGGGGAGGGGTCCCCATTGCACGGGCTGCCGCGGTTGGCTTGGATAGGATGGCGGGCGGAGGGCTGCCAGCAGGCAATCGCCGTCCGTACCGGCCATCAGGGGGAACACCAGTGCTTCAGACCACTACATCCGCGCGAATCGAACCTGCGGAACTGGCCCGCGCGCAGGAGGTGGTGGCCAACATCTCCCGCAGCTTCGACGCAAAGATGGTGGGGCAGGTCCGGTTGCGGGAATCGCTGCTGGTGGGCCTCCTGACCGGGGGCCACATCCTGCTGGAGAGCGTCCCCGGCCTGGCCAAGACCACAGCCGCCCAGACGGTGGCTGAAGCTGTCAGCGCCGAGTTCCGCCGGATCCAGTGCACCCCGGACCTGCTGCCCAGCGACATCGTGGGCACGCAGATCTACGACGCCGCCAAGGGCACCTTCGTCACCCAGCTGGGGCCGGTGCACGCCAACATCGTCCTCCTCGACGAAATCAACCGCTCCAGCGCCAAGACCCAGAGCGCCATGCTGGAGGCCATGCAGGAGCGGCAGACGTCCATCGGCGGTGTGGAGTACAAGCTCCCGTCGCCGTTCCTGGTCCTTGCGACGCAGAACCCGATTGAGCAGGAAGGCACCTACCAGCTGCCCGAAGCCCAAATGGACCGGTTCATGCTCAAGGACGTCCTGGACTATCCCTCACCGGCAGAGGAAGCGGAGATCATCCGCCGCATCGACGCCGGGATCTTCACCCCGGAGCAGGTTCCGGCGGCCGCCGCGTCACTGGACGCCGTGGTGGGCGTCCAGGAGCTGGTGAAGCGCATCTACATAGATCCGGCCATCATCAACTACATCGTGGGCCTGGTGTTCGTGACCCGGAACGCGGGACAGTACATTGACCGGCGGCTGGCAGGCTTCATCGAATTCGGCGCCAGCCCCCGGGCCAGCATCGCCTTCAGCCAGGCAGCGCGGGCGGTGGCGCTCATCAACGGCCGGGACCACGTGATCCCCGAGGACGTGAAGTCGCTCGCGCACCGCGTGCTGCGGCACCGGCTGATCCTGAACTTCGAGGCCGTGGCCGAACAGGTGCAGGTGGAGACCGTCATCGATGCCATCGTGGCGTCCGTCCAGACACCCTGAGCCCGCCGTGACCAGCCTCCTCCTACGCGTCAAGTCGAAGATGTCCATCTTCGCCCACCGGAAAGCCCGCGGCATCCTCGACGGCGAGTACGGATCCGTGTTCCGCGGCCGCAGCCTCGACTTTGACGACCTCCGGGCGTACGTGCCGGGGGACGAGGTCCGGGACATCGACTGGAAGGCGTCCGCCCGTCACGGCTCCCCGCTCATCAAGAGGTACGTCGCGGTGCGGCGGCAAACCCTCATGCTGGTCGCCGATACTGGCCGGAACATGGCGGCCGAGTCCCGTGACGGTGAAACCAAGAAGGACATCGCCGTGATGGTCCTCGGCGTGATGGGCTACCTGGCGCACCGGCACGGAGACGTGGTGGGACTGGTCTGCGGCGATGCCAATGGCTCCCGCACCCTCCCGGCCAAGGCAGGCGAGGCCCACCTGGAGCGGCTGCTGCAGGAGGTTGACTCCAGTACGGGCCTGGGCAGCGGGCCCAGCCGGCTGGAGGAGCAGCTCCACCATGTGGCGCACACCGTCAAGGGACGGAAGCTGCTGTTTGTCGTTACGGACGAACTGGCGGCCAGCCCAGGCCTGGAGCAACTGCTCCGCAGGCTCCGGGCGCAGCATGAGGTTCTGTGGCTCACCATCCGGGACGCCGAACTCTCCGGCGCCACCCACTCCCCGGACGCCTTCAGTGTGGCGGACGCCGCGCCGCTGCTGGGCCGGATCGCGGCGTCACCGGCAGTGGCAACGGCATACGAAACAGCAACGGCGGAACGGGACGCAGGCCGGCATGCCATGCTGCGCAGGGTGGGGATCTCCGAAGGCCACGTGGCCAACAGCCACGACGTTATGACCGAACTCTTCGCCCTGCTCGAACGGCACCGGCGTGCAGGATAACGCGGGGTTCTACGGGCCGCTCCAGTACAGCCAGCTGTGGATGTGGGCCGGCATCGGGCTGCTGGCCCTTGTCCTGGGCTGGTACCTCTTGGTTTTCCTCAGCACCCGTAAACGTCCTGTGCCGGCGGCACTCCCGCGGTTCACGCCGCCGTCGGACATCCAGAGCCTCAAGGAGGCATACTTGCTGCGGATCGACGCCGTCGAGGCCGAATCCGCTGCCGGACGCATGACAACCCGGGCGTCCCACCAGGAGCTGAGCCTGCTGGTCCGGAAATTCGCCCGCGACGTTACCGGCGTTGACGCGCCCAGGATGACCCTGGCCGAGCTGGACAGCCATCCGCTGCCTGCCGCGGCCAACGCGGTGGGCAAGCTGTACCCCGGAGAGTTCGGCGCGGAACCGCTGCCCCCGTTGGCCCGGTCCGCTGAAACGGCGCGGCAGGCGGTGCGCTCATGGAGCTGATGTACTGGTGGCTGCTCCCCGTCGCCGCGGCCGCGGCAGCTTGTGCTGGCTGGTTCGTGTTCCGGAGGGGCGCGCAGGGGAACGCACGACGGCGGCCCGTGGCCAACGCGGACCGCCTCACCTCCCTGCCCGAGTACCAGGCCGCCGTCCGCCGGTACCGCCGCTGGCTCGCCGTCGCGGCGCTCGCCGCCGTGACGCTGCTGGTCTCCGCGGCCGTGGCAGCTGCCCGGCCCGTGAACCTGGCCACTATCCGGCCCGAGCAGCACAACCGGGACATCGTCCTGTGCCTGGACGCGTCCGGGTCCATGAGCAGCGCGGACGCCGCAGTAGTGGACGTCTTCGCCAAACTGGCCGCCGAGTTCGACGGTGAGCGGATCGGGCTCACCATTTTCGACAGCAGCGCGGTCCAGGTCTTTCCCCTGACCGATGACTACAGCTATGTCCAGGAGCAGCTGGAAATGGCCAAGGATGCCTTCAACGGGGAACCCGGCAGTTCGGGTTTCCTGGACGGCACCTGGAACGGCCGCGGCTCCTCCCTGATCGGGGACGGACTGGCCAGCTGCGTGGAGAGCTTCCCCGCCACGGACGGCACGGCCCAGGATGGGACAGCGGCGCAGGACGGGGCACCGCGCTCGCGGTCGGTGGTGCTGGCAACGGACAACTTCCTGTCCGGCGATCCGATCTTCACCCTGGACCAGGCGGGAGTCCTGGCCCAGGAACGGGACGTCCGCGTCTACGCCCTGAACCCGGGCGACTTCGACTACGGCACCGCCGCCGGACAGCCGGGTGCCCTGCTCAGGGCCGCGGCGGAAGCCACCGGCGGTGCCTACTATCCGCTGGACAGTCCCGACGCCGTGGCGGGCATCGTCCGGGACGTCCAGGCAACAGAGGCAGCCGCCATCCAGGGCGCACCCCGTGCCGTGGTCACGGACCGGCCGGACGTTCCCCTGACGGCGGCCCTGCTGTCCGGCCTGGTGCTGGCCGGCGCGACCTGGCGGCTGCGGCCATGACGATCCAACCCGTCCTGCCGGCATGGATCATGCTGCCGCTGGTCACCGCCGTCGTGGTGTTCCTCGGTTGGCAGCTCGTCAGGGCCCTGCAACACCCCGGCGGGGGGCCAGGGTTAGGCCGCGACTGGCTGCTCCGCGGCCTTCTGGCGCTGCTCGTTATTGGAGCGGCACTCCGGCCGGGAATCCCGGGCGGAAGCGCCCAGGCGGCGACGGCGGACCTGAACGTTTTCTTCGTGGTGGACACCACCAGCAGCATCGCCGCCGAGGACTACGGGGACTCCCGGCCGCGGCTGGAGGGAGCACGGGCGGACATTATGGCCATCGCCGAAGAGCTGGCCGGTGCGCGCTTTTCGCTGATCACCTTTGACACCAACACTGCCGTCCGCATGCCGCTGACCACCGACACATCGGCACTGGACACCCTGGTCACCGTGCTGGAACCCCAGGTGGCCGCCTACTCCAAGGGAAGCAGCGTCACCGTGGCGGCCAAGGTCCTGGATGGGCGGCTCCGGGCGGCACGCGAGGCCCACCCGGAGCGGCCCCGGATCGTCTTCTATCTCGGAGACGGGGAACAGACCAGCGGAAAAGCCCCGGCACCGATGCGGATGGACGCGGGCCTGGTCACCGGGGGAGCAGTCCTGGGCTACGGGACAGCCGAGGGGGGACGGATGAAGGACAACACCGGGCCCGGCCCCGACGAAGACGCCGGCTACATCCCGGACCGCAGCGGCGGTGCCGGACGGGACGCACTCTCCCTCATCGACGAAGACCAGCTCCGGAAGATCGCCGACGACCTGGGCGTGCCTTATGTGCACCGCTCGGCTGGGGACGCGGCCGCGCCGATGCTTCAGGACGCCGATCCCGGCTCCCTGCAGCGCGGGGAAGGGGACGGCAGCCTCGAAGGACGGACGGAACTGTATTGGATCCTGGCGGCCGGGGCGTTCGCGCTGGCCCTCAGGGAAGCGGTGCTGGTACTGCGGCAGTTGCGGGAACTCCGGCCGCTGAGTCATGCCGGGCCGGCAAGTCCGCGGTCCGGCCGCGACCGCCGGCCTGCGCAGGGGGCCTCGAAATGAATCCTGATCATTCACCGCAGCCGGCCGTATTACGCCGGCGACGGCGGCTCCTCCTGCTCTGGTCAGCGCTGCCCGTGCTGTTGGTGCTCTGCCTGTCCGCCAAGCTGCTCAGCCTCGGTGTCCTCGCGGGCCAGGCCGCCACGGGTTTTGAGACCCGGGACGCCGACGTCGTCGGCTCTGCGGCGTTGGGGCTGCGGGCTGTCAATGTCATCGAACCGCACAAGGCACCTTTCGCGGAGGGTGGCGCGCGGGTCCTGGCCGGCGACTTCGAGGCAGCGAGGGCGCACTTCGAAGAGGCCCTCACACTCACCGGACCGGACGATGAGTGCGTCATCCGCGTCAATCTTGTGCTCAGCATCGAACAGCTTGGTGATGCCCGGCTGGCGGCGAAGGACGCGACGGCGGCGGGAAAGCTGTTCGCCGAGGGGCTGGCCGTGGTGGACGGGGCGCCCGAAGGCTGCCTGGCCGCCGCCGGCCAGTCTGCGGCACCGGACGGTGCCCGGGACGCGGGGGAGAAGCTGGAGCAGGCCGAGGCCCGCCTCCGGCAGAAATCCGGGGACGCCAAGGCCGGCAAAGGCGAAGCGCAACAGCCCGAAGGCCAAGGTGAGTCTCCAGAAGCGGACCCGCAGCGCCAGACCCAGCTCGAGCAGCTCAACGAGAGCGCCCGGAACTCCCAGCTGGAACGCAACAACGGGCAGGAACGCGACGAATACCTGCGGGACGGCGATTACAGCTCGGGACCCGACAAGCCCTGGTAGCCGCCACGGCAGCGAACAAAATTCTGTGGCGCCAAGAAATACAGCGTAAAGCTGCGTCTTAATTCGGTGGCGAACTTGAACGCTTCCCGCAGGGCTCCTAGAGTTCTAAACAAGTTACCGCGGTAACGTGTCAGCGATCCTCCGTTATGGAGGGTGTGGGTGCCCCCATGTGGGCCTGACATTTGCTCACGGACAACTTCATTCCAGGCGTAACAGTCGCGACTGCGTCCTAGTGGAGTTCCTTCCGTGTTCCCCAAACTCAATTCATTGACGGCAATAGTGTCACAACAGCTGACGCAGGTTGCCGCCAATGGTTCAAAGCCAAGGACGCAAATGTCACCACCAAGCCTTATTGACCACCATCCGAACCTCACAGACGCCGCCCCGGTGGCACTTTCCTATGAGCTCTTCCCGCCGCGTTCGCCGGCTGCTGCAGAGTCCCTCTGGAACACCATCCGTGAGCTCGAGACCACCGACCCCGACTACGTTGCCGTGACCTATGGTGCCAGCGGCTCCAACCGGGACACTGCCCTCGAACTCGTCCATCGGCTGGTCCAGGAAACCACCCTGCGGCCCCTGGCCCACCTGACCTGCGTCGGCAACACACCGCAGGAACTGGCGGAGATCATCGGGGAACTGCTGGACACCGGCGTACGCGGGATCCTGGCCCTGCGCGGTGACCAGCCCAAGGACGGCGCACAGCCGGCCGCAGGCTCGCTGGCCTACGCGCAGGACCTGATCGACCTCATTCGCCGTGTGGAGCAGCGGCGTTCAGCCCTGCTGTGTGCCGGAAAAATCGCCGTCGGTGTAGCGGCGTACCCCACGAAGCACCCTGAGTCGCCCAGCGAGGAACACGACATCGAGGTGCTGCTGGCCAAGCAGCGCTCCGGCGCGGACTTCGCCATCACCCAGGTCTTCTTCCACTCCGAGCAGTACGCAGACCTGGTCACCCGGGCCCGCCGCGCCGGGGTCACCATCCCGATCATCCCCGGCGTGATGCCGCTCACCAGCCTGCGCCGCGTCATACGGCTTGCGGAGCTGGCCGGCGTCGAGCCTGCCCCGGAACTCCTGGAACGCCTCGCCGCAGCCGACAACGACGCCGAACGGCTTCGGATCGGTGTCCGCGCCACGGTGGACCTCGCCAATGCGGCGCTGGAAGCCGGTGCGCCCGGCATCCACCTGTACACCTTCAACGAACACCAGAGCGCGCTGGAAGTGCTGGACAAACTGGCACTTCCGCGCCACTCACGCTCAGCCAGCCGCCGCAGCGCCATCGCGCGGCGCCAGCTTGCCAGCTGACCCCCAACTTTCAGACCAACTGCCCTGCCCTCAAAGGCACAGCCCCACACACTTTAAGGAATTTCCATGACTGAACAGATCACTCCCTTCCCGTCTGCCTCGATTCTCGGCTACCCGCGCATCGGCCGCCGCCGCGAACTGAAGAAGGCCATCGAGGCCTACTGGGCCGGCAAAATCGACGCCGCAGCCCTTGACACCGCCGCCAAGGAGATCCAGCTGGGCACCGCCAAGCGCCTCCAGGGCCTGGGCCTGACCGAAGCAGCCGCCGTACCGGGCACCTTCTCCTACTACGACCAGGTCCTCGACGCCGCCGCCCACCTCGGTGCCGTGCCGGCCCGCTTCGGCAACCTGCTCAACGCCGAAGGCCAGCTCGACATCGACGGCTACTTCACCCTGGCCCGCGGCACCAAGGACGAGCAGCCGCTGGAAATGACCAAGTGGTTCGACACGAACTACCACTACCTCGTGCCGGAAATCGGCCCGGAGACCAACTTCGCGCTGACCTCCAACCGCATCGTTGAGGAATTCGAATACGCCCTCGCCAACGGTGTGGAAACCCGCCCGTACATCGTGGGTCCGGTCACGTTCCTGCTCCTGAGCAAGGCTTCCGACGACGCCCCCGCCGGCTTCAGCCCGCTGTCCCGCCTCGAGGACGTCCTGCCGGTCTACGCCGCCCTGCTGGAGAAGCTGGCCGCAGCCGGCGCCAGCTGGGTCCAGCTGGACGAGCCTGCCCTGGTGGTTGACCAGGACACCTCTGCCGAGGAGATCCAGGCCGCCGTCGCCCGCAGCTACGAGGTCCTGTCCGCAGTTGCCGCCCGCCCGCAGCTGTTCGTCTCCACCCCTTACGGAGCGCTGAACGGCCAGCTCGGAACCCTCGCAGCCACCAACATCGACGCCCTGCACATCGACGTCTTCAAGGGCGCCGTCCCCTCCGCAGCCGCACTTGCAGCACTGGGCAACAAGACCCTGGTTGCCGGCGTCGTGGACGGCCACAACATCTGGCGGAACGACCTGCAGGCATCTGCGGACAAGATCGCCGAGCTGAAGAAGTCCGTGGCCAAGCTGGCCATCAGCACCTCCACTTCCACCCAGCACGTCCCGCACGACGTTGACGAAGAGGTTCAGCTGTCCGAGCAGCTCCGCAGCTGGCTGGCCTTCGCTGACCAGAAGGCCGTTGAAGTTGTTACGCTGGCCGGTGTCCTGACCGACGCGGCCGCCGTGCAGCCGGCCATCGATGAGGCCACCCGCATCATCGCCAACCGCGCCGCTGCCGAAGGCGTCCAGCGCGCCGACGTCCGGGCACGCACCGCAGCGCTGACCCCGGCCGACTTCAACCGCTCCGAGTACTCGGTCCGCGAAGCCGCCCAGGAAGAGGCGCTGCACCTGCCGCCGCTGCCCACCACCACCATCGGCTCCTTCCCGCAGACCTCCGAGATCCGTTCGGCCCGTGCCCGCAACAACAAGGGCGACCTCACCAACGAGCAGTACGAGCAGCTCATGAAGGATGAGATCAAGCGCGTTGTGGAGCTGCAGGAAGAGCTCGGCTACGACGTCCTGGTGCACGGCGAGCCCGAGCGCAACGACATGGTCCAGTACTTCGCCGAGAACCTCGAAGGTTTCGACGTCACGGTCCACGGCTGGGTCCAGTCCTACGGCTCCCGCTGCACGCGTCCGTCCATCCTCTGGGGCGACGTCACGCGCAGCGCCCCCATCACGGTTGAGTGGGCCAAGTACGCACAGTCCCTGACCAACAAGCCGATGAAGGGCATGCTTACCGGCCCGGTCACCATCCTGGCCTGGTCCTTCGTCCGCGACGACCAGCCGCTGGGCGAGACCGCCAACCAGGTTGGCCTGGCACTGCGCGACGAGATCGCCGACCTCGAAGCCGCCGGAATCAAGGTCATCCAGGTGGACGAGCCCGCCCTCCGCGAGCTCCTGCCGCTGCGCAAGGCCGACCAGGCCTCCTACCTGGACTGGTCCGTGAACTCGTTCCGCCTCTCCACCGCCGGTGCTGCCGACGCCACCCAGATCCACACCCACCTGTGCTACTCCGAATTCGGCGCCATCATCGACGCCATCGACGGACTGGACGCCGACGTGACCTCCATCGAGGCCGCACGTTCACGCATGGAGGTTGTCCACGACCTCGAGACCCACGGCTTCGGCCGCGGCGTGGGCCCGGGCGTCTACGACATCCACTCGCCGCGCGTCCCGGGCGAGCAGGAAGTCACCGAACTGCTCAGCACCGCTGTCAAGCACGTCCCGTCCCGCCAGCTCTGGGTCAACCCGGACTGCGGCCTGAAGACCCGCGGCTACGCCGAGACCGAAGAGTCCCTGCGCAACCTGGTCAAGGCCACCAAGACGGTCCGCGCCAGCCTGCTGCAGGCGGCCAAGTAAGGTTTCGACAAGCTCAACCACCGAGCTAACAACGGCGGCCGGTCACCTCAGGTGACCGGCCGCCGTCGGGCTTTAAGAGAATCGGTGATCGAGCTTGTCGAGATCCAGGTTTCGACAGGCTCAACCACCGGCAGGGTCAGGATTCCCAGAGGATTTCGTCGTCGACCACGCCGTCCTCGTCGGCAGATACCACCAGGACCTCGTCCGTGAAGTGCGAGCCCAGCGTGAAATCAAGGACGAAGTAGCGCTCCGGCTGGCCGGGATAGATGCCGACGTGGCCGAGTTTCAGGGCTTTCAGGAACACCGCATTGGTCAGTTCGCTGCGGTCCTCGACGCCGAAGACCTTCTTGAGGTGCTCATCCTTCAGGGCGTTGCAGTGGAAGCGGAGATACTCCTGCGGGCTGGTGCCCTCCTGCTCGAGTTCTTCGGCGATCATGTCCCGGACCTCGTCAACGAGCTCGGGGAGGTAGCGGAGCCGGTAGTCCACCTTGTGCATGGCCGCTTCGTCAAAATGGTCATGCGCGTTGATATTCAGGTCGAGTTCCAGAGTGGTGCCACCCAGCTCATGTTTGGCGGCGATGTTGTGATCCTCGCCGTGGTTGAGCTCGATTTCTCCAAAGTGCTGGCTCGCTACCCTGTTCATATCTTCAACATAGACCCGTCAAGCGGTCCGTTCCAAGCATTCGGCTCTAATTGCCTGTTGTCCCCAGGCCCGCGAATGTTTCGGCCAGCAGGTCCACGAACAGCTGCACGCGTGCCGTTTTCTTCTCGTTGATCAGAAGCGCAAAAACGTTGCGGGCCAGCCTGATCTCCGGAACATCCAGCACCACCACCCCGGCCGGGCGGTGCCGCAGCGCGAGCTCAGGCACCAGCGCGGCGCCCAGTCCGCCGGCCGCCATCTCCAGGCTGGCATGGAAATCGTCACTGTAGGCCACTACCCGCGGGTGCAGGTTGCAGCTGGCGAAGAGCCGCTCGATCACCATGGCGTCGGGGCTTCCTGGATGGTGCATGATCCACGGCATCTCGGACAAGTGGTCCGCGGCGACCTTGGCGTCGGAGCGGAACCCCCAGCCGGCAGGAAGCACAACGCGGAAGTTGTCGTCCCCGATCCACTGCCGGTTGATGGTGTGCGGCCAGGCCAGCCCGGACTGGCCCACCTGGAAGACCAGCGCCACATCCAGCTCCCCGCCGGTGCGCAGTCCCTGGATGGTCTGGGACGGTTCCGCCACTGAGACCCGCAGGTCGATTCCCAGGTTCTTCCACGCAGGGTTCTTAAGGATCCGGGGCAGGACGTAGGTGGCCAGGCTGGGAAAGATTCCCAGCCTCAGTTCCTGGCTGGTGCTGTCCTGCGTTTTCGAAGCGGCGGCCATCAGCGCCTCGATGTCCGTGAGCACCTTGGCGGCGTGCCGGGTCATCACCTCGGCGGCTTCGGTGGGAACCACACTGCGGGCCGAGCGCTCGAAAAGAACCACGCCCGTGTCCCGTTCAAGGGCGGACATCTGCTGGGACACCGCCGATGCCGTGTAGCCCAGGCGTGCGGCGGCCGCCGCAAACGAGCCGAGCCGCGTCACTTCGAGGAGTGTCTTCAGGTGTACCGGATTTACCAACGCTGTCCTTCAGATCAGGGCCGGAAGTACCGAGGTGTTCCGGGTCTGGGCGGCCCGCTTCATTCTGGCACACGAACGAATACCGCCGGTATGTCGCGCCGGTCCCCGACCCGCCGGCACTGGAGAATCGGGATCAGCAAAGATTCTTGGGAAAACACTCATCCGGAGGCCCAACGGTGACGAATTGCCCCTAGAAAGTTTGCACAAAACGCAGAACGAGTCCGAGCAACAGGAGCAGATCAGTGTCAATCGCAGGGAACAACGCCGGGAGCGCCAGCCGCCGCGTAGCGGTCATTGGCAGCGGCGTGGCCGGGCTCACGGCGGGGTATGTCCTTAACCGGCATGACAATGTCACCCTCTTCGAAGCGGATACCCGGCTGGGCGGCCACGCGCATACACACAGCGTCCCCCAGCAGGACGGCCCTGCCCTGGGGATAGACACGGGCTTCATCGTCCATAACGAACGGACTTATCCCACGCTGCTGCGGCTGTTCGCCGAGCTGGGCGTGGAAACGCAGGATTCCGAAATGAGCATGTCCGTCCGCTGTGACGGCTGCGGGCTGGAATACGCCGGGGCGCGCGACGGCGCCCGCGGCATCATCGCGCGCCCGTCGAGCTTGCTGCGTGGACGCTACCTCCTGATGCTGGTCGAAGTCATGCGTTTCTACCGCCGGGCCCGGGCGCTCATCCAGGAGGTGCCGGCGTCGTCCGTTGACCCCAAGGCCGCCGCCCCGGAGCCGACTCTTGGCGAGTTCCTGGCGCGGGAGCGCTTCAGCCCCTATTTCATCTCGCACTTCATGACCCCTGTGGTCAGCGCCGTCTGGTCCTGCGACCCCACCACGGCGCTGTCCTACCCTGCCCGGTATCTGTTTACCTTCCTGGGGCACCACGGCATGCTGGGCGTCAAGGGTTCGCCCCAGTGGCGCACGGTCACCGGCGGTTCGGTGAGGTACGTGGCGAAGCTCGCGGCAACACTGCCGGACATCCGGCTCGGCACGCCGGTGACGGCTGTCCGGCGTCACGCCGACGGCGTGGAAGTCGCCACAGCGGAGGGCGTGGAGAATTTTGACGCCGTGGTGATTGCCACGCACCCGGCACAGGCCCTCGGCTTCCTCGCTGACGCCACCCCGGACGAGAAGGCAGCGCTGGGCGGCATGCCCTACTCCGTCAACCACACTGTCTTCCACCGCGACCCGGCTGTCCTTCCCGCCGCGGCCAACGCCAAGGCGTCCTGGAACTACCGGCTCCCGGGTTGCGACGCCCGTCCGGACAAGGTCCTGGTCAGCTACGACCTCACCCGGCTCCAGCGGCTTGAACCCGCAGACGGACGGCCCTACCTGGTCAGCCTGGGGGAGTCCGAACTCATCGCCGATGACCAGGTCCTGGAACGGATGGTCTACGAACATCCCCAGTACACCCCCGACTCGCTGCAGGCACAGCAGCGCATCGACGCCCTCAGCGACCACCGCGTGGCTTTCGCCGGAGCCTACCTGGGCTGGGGTTTCCACGAGGACGGTGCACTGTCCGGCGTGCGCGCCGCCGCCAGCCTGGGCCGGACCTGGGCTGCGCCCGGGACCACGGCGGAGCCCGAACTGCTGGCGGCTGCGGAGGGACCATGACTTCCACTGCAGCCATCTACCGCACCTCGATTTCCCATGTGCGGCAGACCCCGTTGAAGAACGCCTTCACGTACCGCAGCTACAGCTGGTTCGTTGACGTTGACCGGCTGCCGCGCCTGCCGCTGCTGTTACGGCCGCTGGCCGTCTTCCGTGCCGGGGACCACCTCGGTGACCCGTCGGCAACCATCCGCGCCAATGTTGAGCGGTTCCTCCGGACCCGGGGAATGGAGCCCGACGGCGGGGCCATCCGGATGCTGACCAGCGCCCGGGTCTTCGGTCACGTCTTCAACCCCCTCACGCTCTTCTGGTGCTACCGGCAGTCCGGGGACCTGCAGTGCGTCGTTGCCGAAGTCCACAACACCTACGGCGAACGCCACTGCTACGTCCTGGAGACAGATCCCTCCGGCCGGGCCAGCGTGCCCAAGGCCTTCTACGTTTCACCGTTCAACGACCTTGACGGGCAGTACCGGATGAAGCTGCCCGCACCGGGCGAACGGCTGGCCGTCTCTATCGTGCTGGAGCGGGACGGACACCGGCCGTTCATCGCCACCATGGATGGTGAACGGCACCCGGCCACCATCAAAAACATCCTCGCAGCGGCAGCGGCCGTCCCGGCGGCGCCGCTGCTGGTATCCGCCCTGATCAGAATCCAGGGCGTTAGACTCTGGGCAAAACGCCTGCCCGTCGTCAAAAAGCCACACCACCCCTCACAGGAGGCAGTTCAATGACAATGACCGATGAGAACGGAACAGCTGCTGCCGCGGAGGTTGCCACTGCGAAGCCAGCCACCCGGCACCCGGTGACGGACTGGAACGGAGCCGGGGTACCGGCAGCCCCGGCCACCATCGACCCTGACGTCTGGCCCGGGGTTGCCCAGCCGCCGTCGGGCACCAGGGCCCTGGTGGCGGGCAAGGCCGCGGGATTGCTCTTCAAGGCGGCCGTCCGCCGGCTGCCCCTGCGGGTGTCCTACCCGGACGGTTCGGTCCTTGGCACCGGCGGCCCCGACGCGCCCGTCATGACCATGGCCAGGCCCGAAGCGTTCGAGGCACGGATCGGGGACAACGGCCTGATCGGACTCGGCGAGTCATTTATGGCCGGGGACTGGGAGGCCTCGGATCTTGCGGGTGTGCTGGAGGTCTTCGCGGCATCCGTGGACACCTTGATCCCCACCCCGCTGCAGAAGCTCCGGACCCTCTACCTGCCACGGACGCCGCGGCAGGAGCGCAACGACGAGCAGAACACCCGCAGCAACATCTCGCGGCACTACGACCTCTCCAACGAGCTGTTCTCGAACTTCCTGGACAGCACCATGAGCTACTCGTCGGCGCTGTTTCCCGCGGACGCCGGAGCCCTGACGTCCGTGCCATGGGAAGCGCTGGCGGAGGCCCAGCAGGCCAAGATCGACAGGCTGCTGGACAAGGCCGGCGTGGCCGACGGAACCCGGGTGCTGGAAATCGGCACGGGCTGGGGGGAGTTGGCCCTGCGGGCAGCCGCGCGCGGCGCCACCGTGTACAGCGTCACGCTGTCCAGCGAACAGCAGGCCCTGGCCCAGGAGCGGATCGCCGCCGCCGGCCATGCGGGCCGGGTGACCGTTGCCCTGCAGGACTACCGGGCCGTGGAGGGCGAGTTCGACGCCGTTGTGTCCGTTGAGATGGTCGAGGCCGTGGGCTACGAGTACTGGCCGATCTACTTCCAGACGATCGACCGCGTCCTTGCGCCCGGCGGAAAGGTGGCCATCCAGGCCATCACCATGCCGCACGGGCGCATGCTCGCCACGCGCAATGCGTACACCTGGGTCCACAAGTACATCTTCCCCGGCGGGTTCCTGCCGTCGGTACGCGCCATCGAGGGCGTGACGCAGCAGCACACCACGCTCCGTGTCCGGGAACGGATGGGCATGGGCGATCACTACGCGGCGACCCTGCGGCTCTGGGAGGAGCGGTTTATGGCCCGATCGCCAGAAGTGGGCGAGCTGGGCTTTGACGCGGTGTTCCAGCGGATGTGGCTCTTCTACCTCTGCTACTCGCGGGCAGGTTTCCAGTCGGGCTACCTGGACGTGCAGCAGATTGTGCTGGACCGCCGGGAGGCACAGCTCTAGTTTTTTGCCAATCAACGCCGACCCTGCCCAAATGTCCGTGGGCTTGGTCACCTTAAGGGGTTCCGAAGATCACTTCGGGGCCCCTTTTTGTGTGCCGGACACAACATATAGGGGCCCCGGCACCAGGCGCGACACGCCGTCCACGGAGCGACACGCTGACGGTTAATTGTGGCTAAGTACTCCACAGGGTGTGGATTTCGTCCCCGAAATCAGCGGATTTCCGGACATTTTGCGGGGGTCTGCCTGTGGATTAAAAGTGCATTAAATGACATACTTGTAATACATCATCTTGGGGTTCCGGAGAGCTCTCTGCACTACATGTAGTATCTACATACAGCTTGAGCGGGACACCAGCGCAGGACATCAAACTGTAGACGGGCCGCGGAAGCGGCATGCAGGCCAGGGCAGTAACGGACATGGATTCCAGTTCGGAACGGCCCGCCTAAGAAGAGCGATATTTCGACAAAGGGGACAGGGACCATGACCGTTACGGTTTACACAAAGCCGGCTTGTGTTCAGTGCAACGCAACATACCGTGCACTGGATAAAAAGGGCATCACCTACCAGAGCGTGGACATCTCCCAGGACGCCGAGGCCCTTGAGCGCCTGAAGGCACTGGGCTACATGCAGGCTCCTGTTGTGGTCACCGACCAGGACCACTGGTCAGGATTCCGCCCGGACAAGATCGAGGAACTGGCACTCTCCGCTGTTTCCTCCGTGGCCTAGGGCCTCATTTTTCCTGCCGTCAGGCAACCTTCGATGCAGCTGAGGTGACTCCCGTGGCACTGGCAACAGCCGGGGCTTCCTTCACCGCGACAGGTGAAACCGACAATCCCGTTGACGCGGCTCAGCGCGCCGGCCGGGATGACGACGGTGAGGCCCAGGCGGTTCCGCCGGAGCCGGTCACCACGCAAAGCCAGCTCATCTATTTTTCCTCCACCTCCGAGAACACCAGCCGCTTCGTTGCGAAGCTCGGCCGCGAGCTGGCCCGGATCCCGCTTTACCCGAAGGACGCACCCCTTCTCGCCGCCAGGCCGTTTGTGCTGGTGCTGCCGACGTACGGCGGCACCGGCGGCGAAGGATCGGTGCCCAAACAGGTCATCCGCTTTCTGAACAACCCGCAGAACAGGAAACTGATCCGCGGCGTCATCGGTGCAGGCAACACAAACTTCGGGGACAACTACTGCATGGCTGCGGACATCATCTCCGCCAAATGCAAAATCCCCAGGCTTTACCGCTTCGAACTTATGGGCACGCCAGACGACGTTGCCCGCGTCAACAATGGATTGGACACGTTTTGGACACGACTGTCGCAGATACAGAAGTAACCAGGGCCGAAGGCCAGGGCACCCGCGCGGGTGCCGCCGTCGAAAAGCCCGAGATGCCGGCCGCCTACAAGGGGCTGGGCTATCACGAGCTGAACGCGATGCTGAACCTGTACGGCCCCAACGGCGAGATCCAGTTCGAGGCTGACCGCGAGGCCGCGCACCAGTACTTCCTGCAGCACGTGAACAACAACACCGTGTTCTTCCATGACCTGGAAGAGAAGCTCGACTACCTGGTGAAGAACCAGTACTACGAGCGCGAAACCCTCGACCAGTACACGATGAACTTCATCCGCGAGCTCTACAACCGCGCGTACAAGAAGAAGTTCCGCTTCGAGACGTTCCTGGGCGCGTTCAAGTTCTACACGTCCTACACACTGAAGACGTTCGACGGCAACCGCTTCCTGGAGCGCTACGAGGACCGCGTCTGCATGGTGGCCCTGCACCTGGCCCGCGGCGACGAGAAGCTCGCCCTGCAGATGGTGGACGAGATCATCGAAGGCCGCTTCCAGCCGGCCACCCCCACGTTCCTGAACGCCGGCAAGCGCCAGCGCGGCGAGCTGGTCTCCTGCTTCCTGCTCCGCATCGAAGACAACATGGAGTCGATCGGCCGGTCCATCAACTCCGCTCTTCAGCTGTCCAAGCGCGGCGGCGGCGTGGCGTTCGCGCTGACCAACATCCGCGAGGTCGGCGCCCCGATCAAGCAGATCGAGAACCAGTCCTCCGGCGTCATCCCCGTGATGAAGCTCCTCGAGGACAGCTTCTCCTACGCCAACCAGCTCGGTGCCCGTCAGGGTGCCGGCGCCGTGTACCTGCACGCTCACCACCCGGACATCTACCGCTTCCTGGACACCAAGCGCGAGAACGCGGATGAGAAGATCCGCATCAAGACCCTCTCGCTGGGCGTTGTCATCCCGGACATCACGTTCGAGCTGGCCAAGAAGGACGAGGACATGTACCTGTTCTCCCCGTACGACGTCGAGCGCGTCTACGGCATGCCGTTCTCCGACGTCTCGGTCACCGAGAAGTACTACGAGATGGTGGACGATTCCCGGATCAAGAAGACCAAGATCAAGGCGCGCGAGTTCTTCCAGACCCTCGCCGAGATCCAGTTCGAGTCCGGCTACCCGTACATCATGTTCGAGGACACCGTGAACCGGGAAAACCCGATCGACGGCAAGATCATCATGTCCAACCTGTGCTCGGAGATCCTCCAGGTTTCCCAGCCCACCACGTACCACGATGACCTGTCCTACGACGAGACCGGCAAGGACATCTCCTGCAACCTGGGTTCGCTGAACATCGCCAAGGCCATGGACAGCCCGGACTTCGGCCTGACCATCGAGACGGCCATCCGCTCGCTGTCCGCAGTGTCGGACATGTCCAACATCACCTCGGTGCCATCCATCGCCCGCGGCAACGACCAGAGCCACGCCATCGGCCTGGGCCAGATGAACCTGCACGGCTACCTGGCCCGCGAGCGGGTCCACTATGGCTCCGAAGAGGGCCTGGACTTCACCAACATCTACTTCTACTCGGTGGTGTTCCACGCGGTCCGCGCCTCCAACCTGCTGGCAATCCAGACCGGGCAGACTTTCGGCGGCTTCGAGAAGTCCAAGTACGCCTCGGGTGAGTTCTTCGACAAGTACACCGAGCAGGAATGGGTTCCGCAGACCGCGAAGGTTGCGGAGCTGTTCAAGAACATCCACATCCCCACGCAGGATGACTGGCGCGAGCTGAAGGCTTCCGTCATGGAGCACGGCATCTACAACCAGAACCTCCAGGCCGTCCCGCCGACGGGCTCGATCTCCTACATCAACAACTCCACCTCCTCGATCCACCCGGTGGCGTCCAAGATTGAGATCCGCAAGGAAGGCAAGCTGGGCCGCGTGTACTACCCGGCGCCGTACCTGACCAACGACAACCTGGAGTACTACCAGGACGCGTACGAGCTCGGCTACGAGAAGGTCATCGACACCTACGCCGCTGCCACCCAGCACGTGGACCAGGGCCTGTCCCTGACGCTGTTCTTCAAGGACACCGCCACCACGCGCGACATCAACCGGGCGCAGATCTACGCCTGGAAGAAGGGCATCAAGACCATCTACTACATCCGTCTCCGCCAGCTCGCGCTGGAAGGGACGGAGGTGGACAACTGCGTCAGCTGCATGCTTTAATCTTCAACTAAATCTGGACGGTACGACGGCGGGCGCCCGCCCGCCGTCGTACGCTTAACTTCAAAGAACAACCCAACGTTTAGGGGATGACATGACCGAGAAGGTCAAGCTGCTTAGCCACGTCGAAGCGATCAACTGGAACCGCATCCAGGACGACAAGGACGTGGACGTCTGGAACCGTCTGGTCAACAACTTCTGGCTGCCCGAGAAGATCCCGCTCTCCAACGATGTGCAGTCGTGGGCCACGCTGACTCCGGACGAGCAGCAGCTCACCATGCGCGTGTTTACCGGACTGACGCTGCTGGACACCATCCAGGGCACCGTCGGCGCCGTGTCGCTGATCCCTGACGCGATCACGCCGCACGAGGAAGCCGTCTACACGAACATCGCGTTCATGGAGTCTGTGCACGCCAAGAGCTATTCCTCGATCTTCTCCACGCTGGCCTCCACCAAGGAGATCGACGAGGCATTCCGCTGGTCCACCGAGAACGTGAACCTTCAGAAGAAGGCCCAGATCGTCATGGACTACTACCAGGGTGACGATCCCCTGAAGCGGAAGGTGGCCTCCACGCTGCTGGAGTCCTTCCTGTTCTACTCGGGCTTCTACCTGCCCATGTACTGGTCCTCACGGGCCAAGCTGACGAACACGGCTGACCTGATCCGCTTGATCATCCGCGATGAGGCCGTGCACGGCTACTACATCGGCTACAAGTTCCAGAAGGGCCTGGAAGGCCTCTCCGAGGAGCGCAAGCAGGAGATCAAGGACTACACCTTCGAACTGCTCTTCGAGCTGTACGAAAACGAAGTGCAGTACACGCACGACCTCTACGACAGCGTCGGCCTGGCCGAGGATGTCAAGAAGTTCCTGCACTACAACGCCAACAAGGCCCTGATGAACCTGGGCTACGAGGCCATGTTCCCAGCTTCCGTCACGGACGTGAACCCGGCGATCCTCTCGGCGCTGTCCCCGAACGCCGATGAGAACCACGACTTCTTCTCAGGGTCAGGTTCCTCCTACGTGATCGGCAAGGCCGTCAACACTGAGGATGAGGACTGGGACTTCTAGTCGTTCAGGATGCCTCCTCGGCCTTGTAATGCCCCGTACGCCAAGCGTGCGGGGCATTCGTGTACATGGACACCCTTAGAACAGCGGCCAAGGCACCGCGGGCATGTCACCACTCGGGGCCGGAAACTGCCGTGCCGACCGCAACCGTGTGCAGCGTGCAGTGAGCGAAGCGATTTCTTCGCCGCTGAGCAGGTCCGCCAGGTTTCGGCCCAGCTCACCGTGCAGTCCTTCGCTGACACGATCGATGCCCGCAAGTTCCTCGGTGGTCAGTTTGTCGCCCAGCCACCCCCACAGCACAGTGCGCAGCTTGTGGTCCCGGTGAAAGGTGAGCCCGTGGTCCACGCCGTGCCGGTGTCCGTCCTTCATGGCCAGGACGTGATTGCCTTTGCGGTCGGCGTTGTTCACGACGGCGTCGAACACCGCCATGCGTCTGAGCGCCGGAGAGTCCTCGTGGACAAGGGCGACCGTCCGTCCGGACTCATCCTGACCCTCAAGGACTTGTTTCCACCCGGTCTCCGGTACTTCCGTCGCAATGAGTTCCACTGCATTCTGGTCGGGGTCTGATTCCTGCCACAGCTGCACCATTCCTTTACCTAATGGACCGTCCCGCAGCCAGGTGCGTGGCACAACGTTCCAGCGGAGGACCTCCGAAACCAGGTAGGCGGCTACCTCCCGGTGGGCAAGGAAGCCATCAGGAAAGTCCCACAGCGGTTTCTCGCCGGCTATCGGCTTATAAACGACCGTGGTGTCGCCGATGCTGCCCACAAAGGTGGCGTTCGACGCCGTCGTGATGCGCCCAATGAGGATCAGTTCGCCAGTCAGCAGGTCGGGTGCCGGCATCAGACCTCGGGCACGGTGCAGACGTGCCCGTCGGCGTCCACGGGATAACCGCAGAGCGGGCATGCCGGACGCCCGGCGCCCACCACCTCCCGGGTCCGCTTGGCGAATGCCCTGGCGGTGCCAACCGGCATCCGCAGCAGTAACATTTCGGGCACATCAGCGCCGTTCTCCGCCAGTGATTCGACGTTGTCATCAGCATCGACTTCGGTGATGGGGTATGCCTCTATGACCACCTGCGCGGTCGTCGGGTCCCACCCTAAGGTCATGGCCCCGGTTCGAAATTGCTCCGTGACCGCCTCGAGCTGATCATTGTCGACGAGTTCGATGGGAGTCCCCGTGGGAACGCTGAAGGGGTTGCCTTCGAGGGTGATGAGCTGATCGAGGATTTCGTCAATCTTCTCGGCGAGCTGAGCCGACTGCTGCTTCTCCAGTGCGATGCTCACGATTTGTTTACCTGAGCGAACCTGCAGGTAGAACGTGCGCGCCCCCGGAACGCCGATGGTGCCGATGACGACCCGGTCAGGCCAGGCAAACTCATGAACAAGTGTGGGCATGTCAGTATTTTAAGCACATGAGGTTTACTGCGCCTTCTGCCCTGCGCCGCCGCCGACCTGCGCATCGCCGGAGCTGATGCCCTTCGACAGCCAGGACAGATCGCCCGCGTCGGTGTTCATTGCATGGACGGTCGGCCGAACAGCACCGTAGTGGACGATCGATACGGAGGCAGGGCCCACGTTAATGCGCTGGAACAGGTCAAGGTGCATACCGAGCGCGTCGGCGAGGATTGATTTGATGATGTCGCCGTGAGTCACTGCCACCCACACGGCTCCCGGCCCGTCCTTGGCTTCGAACGCTGCATCGTGGCGCCTGATTGCCGCTACCGACCGGGCCTGCATCGCCGCCATGGATTCACCGCCCGGGAAAACGACTGTGGACGGCTGCGACTGTACAGCAGACCACAGGTTTTCGGTGGCGAGCTCACTAAGCATGCGGCCCTGCCACTGGCCGTAATCGCATTCGTTGAGATCTGGGTCGGTCGGAGCAAAGGGATTACCAGCCTGGCGATCGAGAATGAGCCGAGCGGTTTCCTGACAACGCTCGAGGGGGCTCGATACCACCCCAGCCAGGTGCACGACCGCGAGCCGGTCTCCGGTCAAGGCTGCCTGCTCGCGCCCGAGCTGGTCCAAACTGACGCCGGCCGCCCGACCCGCCAGCAGTCCGGCGGCATTGGCCGTGGTGCGGCCATGCCGCACGAGGATAACTGTTGCCATCCACCCAGCCTAACCAGCATCCTTCGCCGAACCCCGGCGACAGCACGGTTGATGCCCGATCCGCGGTTACCGGTGTATGCGCTCTCGCCAGTCTGCCGGTACCTTGTCTGCCGGCGCAGGTGCCGGCTGCTCCGGTGGTCGGGACTGAGGATCCGGAAGCCGCGGGCCGCGGAAGAACTTCTTCGTGGTGTGCTCGTAGAACCAGTCCTCCCCAGGTTCAAACGACCTCACGACGGGGTGACCGACAGTGCGCGCGTGGGCACTGGCATGCTGTGAGGGTGAAGAATCGCAGCATCCGATGTGGCCGCATTGGGCGCAGCGGCGAAGATGTAGCCACCACCCCGGGCCGTCACCGCTGAGGCACTCCAGGCAACCTGTTCCACTCGGTGTGGCGGCGAGGCTGATTCCCGGAATAGGGCGGTCCTCCATGGGGTCCTCCCTTTCCATCGCGCCGGTTCCGCTCAGGTCATCCCGCGTGCCCACCGTCGGGAGCTATTCTGGCAGAATCTTCCCGCCCTTGTCCCCGATGTCTTAGCGCGAGTATCGTGGGCGCCACCGAACCATTGAACCGGAAAGACGGCGGCCATGGATCACTCGGTTCCGGTCATGCTGATTGCCACCACGGACCCGACCTCTCGGCGCATTCTTGGAGACGAGTTACGTCGACGGTACGGTGCCGACTACGAGGTGGTGACCTGCGCCGACTACGCCCACGGGCGGGCGGTGCTTGACGGGCTCCGGCGCTGGAACCGCCAGGTCGCCCTCATACTGGGGTGCTACGGACCGGCTGACCGCGGTGGACTGGAGTTCCTGCGGCGGGCCTATGGTTTTCACCCGGCGGCCAAACGTGGTGTTGTGGTGATATGGGGTGACTTCGCCAGCGCCCCGACCGTATTCCGGGCGATCGCGCGGGGGTACGCCGAACTGGTGATCATACGTCCCGAACGGTTGCGGGACGAAGAATTCCATGGGGCGATTACCGATGCCCTCGATGACTGGCACCTGGCCCAGGGCGTCGGGTTCGAGGCGGTCCGGCTGATCGGGGAGGTAGGCGACGAAAGAACCCATGCGTTGCGCGACTCCTTGAGCCGGAACCACATCCCGGTGGGCTTCCACCCTGCCGGGTCCGAGATGGCGGAACGGACTCTGGAGAGCGTGGGTCTTCGCAACCCCGTGCTGCCGGTCATGGTGCTGGAGTTCACCGCTCCACCAATTGTCCTCGAGAACCCCAGTGACCTGGAGATCGCCGAAGCGATGGGGGTGACGCGACCGCCACCGGCCGACAAGATCTTCGACGTGGTGGTCGTGGGAGCCGGTCCCTCCGGTCTCGCGACCGCCGTGTATGCCTCCTCTGAGGGCCTCTCCACCATGGTGGTGGAGGGAGAAGCCGTGGGGGGCCAGGCCGGCACCAGCTCGTTGATCCGCAACTACCCAGGCTTCTCCCGCGGTGTGAGCGGCGCCCACCTGGCCTACCGCTCATTTCACCAGGCCTGGACCCTGGGCACGGACTTCCTGTTCCTCAGGAAGGTGGAGGGGCTCGGCACGGACGGAGCCTTGTACACGGTGTCGATTTCCGATGGCAGCGCCGTGCGGTGCCGCGCAGTCGTGGTGGCCACCGGTGTTGACTACCGTCGCCTCGGCATCACTCCGCTGGAGGATCTGGTCGGCAGAGGCGTCTTCTACGGAGCCACAGTCTCCGAGGCGCCGGCGATGGCCGGAAAGCACGTCTGTGTGGTGGGCGGCGGCAACTCGGCCGGACAGGCGGTCCTGCACCTGGCCAAGTACGCGAAGAACGTGACGCTGCTGGTGCGCGGACCCACTTTGTCGGTCAGTATGTCGGAGTACCTGATCTCCCAACTCGAGGCCACCCGGAACGTTGCGATCCGATATGGCACGGTGCTCGTGGGGGCCCGCGATCGGGACGGATTCCTTGCCGCCGTCGAGGTCGCTGCATCCGGAGCCGCGGACGCAACCCCGGGCGAGGAAATCGAAGCGGGCGGCCTGTTCGTGCTGATCGGTTCGGTGCCGCGGACTTCCTGGCTGCCCGACACTGTAGAGCGTGACCCGGCCGGGTTTCTGCGCACAGGCGCCAGCCGGGATGTCAGTGACGCCGGGTCCGTCAGGCCGGACAGGGCGCCGTTGGCGCTTGAAACCAGCATGCCCGGCATTTTCGCGATCGGCGACGTGCGGGCCGGTTCGATCAAAAGAGTGGCTACCGCAGTCGGGGACGGCGCCACCGTGGTCTCGATGCTTCACACCTACCTGGCCGAGAACCCCCTGCCTGCCTCGCCCGCTGCCCGCGGTGCCGAATCCACACACGAGGAGCTGACCGGTCACGTCCGCTTCGAATGAGGCCACACCGTTGATTCCGCCAATGCGGTGGCTGCTCTACGTCGCTGCATTCCTTGTGTTTCTTGCCGGGCTCGTGCTGTTCGTGTTTCCGCTCCGGACTGATGAATTCTTCGCGTGGACAGTCAATCCGCCCATGACCGCGGTCTTCCTCGGGGCGGCATATTGGTCGGCCGCCGGTCTGGAGGTGACGGGCGCACGCTCACCGAGTTGGGGTTCAGCGAGGCTGGCAGTCTGGCCCGTGTTCATTTTCACGACATTGACCCTCGGAGTCACCCTCCTTCATCTCAGCCGCTTCCACCTGTCGTCGGACACCGCCCCCACTGCCCAAATAGCCACCTGGGCGTGGCTGGCAATCTATGCCGTCGTGCCCGTGGCGATGCTTGTCATCAGCTGGATGCAGATCCGGTCCCGGCGTCCTGTCCCAAAGTCCGTCACGGCGGGACGGCCAGTGCTGCCCCCTGCGCTCCGGCTGCTCCTTGCGGGAATAGGCGGGATACTGCTGCTATACGGCGCGGCGCTCCTGCTAGTACCCATTTCAGCCGCCACGTGGTGGCCGTGGCCGCTCTCAGAGCTCACAGCGAGGGCGATCGGAGCGTGGCTGGTCGGTCTTGGGTGGGCGGCCGCGCAGGGCCAGCTGAGCGGCGACCTCCGCACCGTCCGCCCCGTGGCCCTCACCTCCGTTGCCTTCGTCATTCTGCAGGCGCTTGCCCTGCTGCGGTATGGCAACGCCCTGACCTGGCCGAGCGCACCGGCAATCGGCTTTGCCACCGTACTGCTTGCCATTGGAGTGGCCGGCGGATGGGCACTCGCACTATCCCGTTCGCCAGTGGCCCGGGCCGGAAGTACGTGATCTCAGATTTTATAAGCATCCCTGTGGGTAGCCGGATTTTCTTATGACAGGTCCTGCGAAAGCTCGGCTTCGAGCAGTTCGATGCTAGGCAGCGTGGATGCCAATTCCTCTGGCAACGACTCCACGATTTCAGTTTTCCACTCGGAGACGCCGATGGGCATTTGCGTTGTCCGGAGCGCGTACTCGGCCACCAGGTTGTCCTTGGACTTGCAAAGCAAAAGGCCAATCGTGGGTTTGTCATCGGTGTGGGCGAGCTGGTCATCCACGGCCGCCATGTACATGCCAAGCTGGCCGAGGTATCCGGGTTTGAAGTCGGTGGCCTTGAGCTCGATCACTACAAAACAACGGAGCCTGAAATTGTAAAAGAGGAGATCTGCAAAGAACTCCTGGGCGTTGATCTGAAGTTTCACTTGCCGGCCCACGAATGCAAACCCCTGGCCGAGTTCCAGCAGGAACTTCTGAATGTGATCGACCAGCTGGTTCTCAAGTTCGCGCTCATTGCGCCTGTCCGTCATGGCGAGGAAGTCGAAGATGTAGGGATCCTTGAATGACTGCCGCGCGAGGTCAGAGTCCTCCGACGGCAGGACCGCCGTGAAATTCGTGACAGCCTGTCCAGTGCGTTCCATGCGCCTGGTTTCGATGTGATGCACCAGCACGTTCCGGGACCAGCCATGCTCGACGGCGGCAGCCGCATACCAGAGGCGGGCTACGGGATCCTCGAGCTTCTGGATCAGGGCGATGTGGTGGTACCAGGGCAATTGTGAAAGCGGCGCTTTCACAATTGCCTGCTCATTCCACGTTGCCGCCAGCGCCCTCATGAACATGAGGTTTCGCGGAGAAAACCCCTTGGAATCGGGAAAGCGCCCGCGAAGATCTGCGGAAAGCCGGGTGGTCACTTTCGCGCCCCAGCCCTCGTCTCCTTGCCGGCTAAGGATGTCGCGCCCGATTGCCCAATAGGTGATGACCAGCTCTTGGTTGGCTGCGGCCACGGCGCGCGCCTGGCCCCGCTCAACCCGCCGGGCGACAGTGTCGAGTAGTTCCGGATACCACTCAGGCATTGTGCTCTTCGCCGGGGTTTCGGGGAACGACGCGCCGCCGGCGTGCTTGCGGGTTCCGGGGCCGATGCCCATTCTGTTGGGCTCTGCCCGGTCCTGCCTACTTGGCGTTGACATGAATCGCCCCTTTCCGAGCTTCGGTTTTGCTTCCTTGAAGGTACGGAAGGGGGCCGACAATGTGGCGGGGTACCAGGGGGTGTTCAGCAGCTGGTGGCGGCAGCACCGCCGTCGTACTGGCGCTCGTCTGCGTGGCCGCCCCTACCCGCACCCGTTCTTCAGGTCCCCCTTGACAGGCCTCCGATCGCGGGGCTGTTATACGAGTATCGACGTGAATAGGAGAGGGTGTGGTGGCTATGCCTGCCATCCAAACTACCCCGCAGAGTCAGGCCCGCCTCCGGACGGGAGCCGCTCTCATGGCGCTTGCCGGGCTGGCTTTCGTTGCGTACGCCGCAGTCTTCCTGGTGCTCAACTTCACGGGGGCGTTCCTCGAGCTGGGTATCGGCCCCGATCAAGTGGACAAGGGAATGGCGGAGGTCGAAGCGTTCAGCCCTCAGTTGCATCACTACATCAGCCATCTGCACATCGCGCTCAGTGGCTTCATCGCTGCGACCGGGCTGGCCATCGCATGCCTGTCCTGGTACGGGGTGCGCCGAGGAGAACGTTGGGCCTTCGCCACAGCCGTTGTGGTCCCGACTGTCGGACTCGCGGTGGCCGTCCCCGCACATTACCCGTGGGGTCTGGCCACCATTGGGCACCTTGGCCCGGTCTACCTCGCTGTCCTGATTTTCCTGGCAGGGGTCGGGGTGGCCTACAGCGGAATGCGAAGCCCCGCGATGAAACACAACGACTGAGCCCGGGGCTGGCCGGACAAACCTAGATGGGCTCCTTGGCCAGCGCCTTGGTCTTGGCCGGGGTTTCACGGCCGAGACGCTCATCGAGCGTGACACGCAACCTGGCGGCTGCCACCTGGACACGGTGCTCGGCCGGCGTGGGCTTCTTATTGGCCGGCGTTGCGGGCGTGCTCCGGGGAGTCTGGACGAACCGGTGTTCAGATGACGCTGCGCTCATGGTCCAACCTCCTTGGATTTGTCTTCATCGGTCGTTCCATTGTCGCCTAAGTGTTCATCGGAGTCCACGGGCGCGATCACCTGGCCGGAGTCTTCCTCCTGCCCGCTTTCATCCCCGTTCTCCTCACCTGAGACGTTTTTCCATGCGATGTCGAACAACTCAAGCTCCTCTTCCCGGGCCAGTTCGCTGCGAGCCAGAACATCCAAGGTTGCCAGCCCCAAGGCCTTTGTTCCTTCATCTTCGTCCAATGCCCGGTCGAGAGCCCACTGGGTCCGCCTCCACCATTCCGCCCGGCTGTCCGCTTCAGTCTTCTGCCTGAGGGCCTGAACGTCCGCTTCCCGCTTCTGCTCCAGCGCAGTCTTGTCGGCCTCCGTCCGCTGCTTGAGCGTGCGCCAGTTGATGTAGAAGGCCAGGAGGGCCGCGACAAGAACGGCCAATGGTCCCAGCCCGGCAAGGATCACCCACCAGTCGGCCGGCCCCGAATGGACTATGACGTCGAGGGGGCTGGGGGATGGGGCAGGAGTCACTCGACCAGCATAAACGGCGGCAAGGATGTCAACGACGCGGCCCCTCGGACGGATAGCAGGCGATCAGGGCATCGGTGCGGGTGGGAGGTCCTTGGCGGCTGGCCCCTGGATGACGGCGCCGTCGGTGGTGAACCGGGAGCCGTGGCAGGGGCAGTCCCAAGTGGCCTCGGCGGCGTTGAACCCGACGGTGCAGCCCAGATGGGTACAGGTGGCGGATACAGCGTGAACGTGGCCTTCTTCGTCTTTGTAGACGGCGGTGCTCCCGCCGTTAGCTTTGATGACTGTCCCCTCTCCCGGCAGCAGGTCCGCGTGGCCCGGCCGGCCGCGGACCTTGCCGGCCACGACGGCCGCGAAGGTCCTAATGTTCTCCTTAACGAACCGTCCCGCGCTGGCTGCCGGGGTAATCCGGTTGCTGTTGAACACCGGGGCCCACGCGTTCGTCCGGCCGGTGAGGGTGTCGGTGAGAATGAGTGCAGCTGCGGTTCCGTTGGTCAGGCCCCATTTGCGCAGCCCAGTGATCACGTACACGTGTTTGGCCGTGGGGGACATAAGTCCGGCGTACGGCAGCCCGTCGAGCGGCATGCCGTCCTGTGTTGACCAGCGGTATGCGACCTTGTCCACGTCGAGGCGGTCGCGGGCGAAGGCCGCGAGCCTGCGGTACCGCGCGGCTGTGTCGCCGGACTCGGATACGCGGTGGCCCTCGCCGCCGGTGAGCACGTAGCTTGTGCCGTTGACGCTGGCGGTCAGAATGGATCGCATCGGTTGGTCGGCACTGATGAATGTGGCGTCCAGCGGTAGCGTGTCCACGCGCCCGGCCACGATGTACGAGCGGTGTGGATGAGAGCGCAGGTAGAACAGGCCCTGGCCGCCACACGGCACATTCGTGGCCACGATGATGTCGCGGGCCCGTACCCAGCCATTTTCAGTATCGACGACGGCCGGGGAACCATCGTGGACGTTCTGGGCCCGGGTGTGCTCGAAGACGAAGCTGCCGTCACCATGTACCGCGCGGGCGAGACCCTGGAGGTATTTCACGGCGTGGATTTGCCCTTGGCCATCGAACCGGACGGCACCCCTGACCGGGAAGGGCAGCGGCACTTCCGCGGTGAATGTGGCGGGAAGGCCCAGGCGGGCAGCAAGGCTGGCTTCCGCGCGCACGAGTTCCAACGCGTCAGCGCTTTCGGCGTAGGTGTAGTTGGCGACGCGGCGGAAGTCACAGTCGATGGCTTCGTCGGCCACCAGCTGCGCGACGTGTTCTACCGCGGCCTGGTTGGCCTGCCCGTACACGCGGGCGGTGCCCGTGCTGTGGCTGCGTGCAATGCCGGTGTAGGCGAGACGGTGGAGGGAGGTGACCTTGCCGGTGGTGTGGCCCGTGACGCCGGTACCAACACGTGCGGTCTCAAGGACCGCGACAGTACGGCCGGCCCGTTTGAGGGCCAGCGCGGCGGTCATCCCGGCGATGCCCGCCCCGATGACCGCGACGTCGACCTCAACATCCCCGCGCAGGGCGGGATAATCGGTGGTTCCGGCGGTGGCAACCCAAAGGGATACGGGTTCACCTTCGGGCCGTCCATGGTTCGCTGCGGCATTCACCGCGTCACCTCAGGATCCGGTTTTCCACTAACCGGTCGCTACATAGCGCTTCCCTTTTTCTCCATGGCGTCCCGGCCGAGCCAGAGGCCCAGCCCGACCATGCCGACGCCGAGAACCAGATGCAGCCAGTTGTCGGCAGTGTTGAACGGGACGAAGTTGGCGGCCGCGTTCATGTCGATGACCAGGCCGTAGATCCAGAGCAGCAGGTACACAACGCCGCCGCCAAGGAGGAACCACCGGGCCATCGGGTTTGTCCGGGCCATGGCAATTCCGGCCACGCCAAACAGCAGATGCACGATGTTGTGCAGCACGGACACTTGGAAGACCCCAAGCAGCATGGCCCCGGACTCATGTCCAGCGAAGGTCATGGCGCCGTAGTTGGTGGTGATTCCCGGGACGAACCCGAGGACTCCAACCAGCAGGAAAACCGCACCAATAATCAGGGCGGTGTTGTGAAGCGTCAACCCCATCATGTGGTGCTGGGCGGGGTGTGAGGCGGTAGTCATTGGTCTCCCTTTCACGCAAACTGCCGGGTCTTCAGGTGGAGAACCGGCGCGGCGGCAAGGAGTCGCAGGAATCCTGCCGACGGCCATATTTTACTCCCGAAAACCGCGTGTGGGCAGGGGAAACAGGGCCGTGACATGCTTGTGGGGTGACAACGCTTTCGACGCAACCACGCCGTACCGCGCTCACTTGGAAGCTCGTGCCGGCGGTCCTGCTCTCCGCATCCGGGGTGCTCCTTTTCGGCGTCGAGAACGACCCCTTTGGTTACAGCATGCTCGCCACGAGCCTGGTCACGGCGGCACTGATCGACCGCGGATTCCTGCGGCACCTGATACTGGTCGCGGCGGGAATGGTCATCATCAGCCTGGTTCCCCTCAACGCTGACTTGAGCGTCACGCACATGACCCTCATGGGTGGAGCCCTTGCCCTGGCCGTGCTGGTGCCCTGGCTGGTGTCGCGGTACGCCTACCGCGAGAGCATCATCAAGTTTCCGGTGAACACCGGCCGTAAATGGCCGTTGAGCGCGAAGCTGTACCTGATCGCGGTGGTGGCTCTTGGGTACTTGATTCTTCCCGTGTACCTGATCCGCACCGGGGTCTACCAGAACTGGCCGGATGCGTCAGACCCCACCATCTTCTGGCGGCTTTTCCTCGGGGTGAACACTGTTGGCATCTGGGATGAGCTGTTCTTTATCTGCACCACCTTCACCCTGCTGCGGCTGCATTTCCCGGACTGGCTCGCCAACATCCTGCAAGCCGTGATCTTCTCGTCCTTCCTCTGGGAGATCGGCTATATGGCCTGGGGTCCGCTCCTGACGTTCCCGTTCGCGCTGCTGCAGGGCTACACCTTCAAACTGACAAAGTCGTTTACCTACGTTGTGTCAGTGCACCTGCTTTTCGACTTCGTCCTGTTCCTCGCGCTGGTGCACGCGCATAACCGCGACTGGCTGCCGGTCTTCCTGTACTGAGCTGGCTCCAGAGTGGGCTGGAGGACTTACGCCACCAGCCGCAGCGGACGCTCACCCAGTTGGACCGTGATTTCCTGGCCCCAGGACGCTGTGAGCCGGTCGCCTTCCATGCCGTCGCCGAACACTACGAGCTGGTCTGAGCCAACAGTTACGCGAAGCGTTTCGCCAGCCTCCAACAAACCCTCGGTCAAGGAGGCTCCGGTGATGGGGGACGGCCATGCTTCGCGGACGAACCACGCCAACCGGGAATCCCTCGGCCCCGGCAGGGGGCGTCCTCCGCGCTCGAGGGCGATCGATGCGCACCAGCCCGTGGCGCCGGTGCCGGTGGAGACGATCAGGCCGGAGGAGGACTGGCGCTCGGCCCGCCCGTCCGGCACTGTCAGCCGGTAACGGGCCGACTGGTGTGAGGCGTGTCCAATAAAAATTTCGTTGAGTCCTGAGAGTTCCTGGCCGTCGTCGAGCCGCGCGGTCACCGTGGTGAGTTCATGGCACCGCAGCCGATCCGGCGTCCCGGCCAGGGCCGCGTCCTGCAGGAGCCTGGCCGCAGCACGGGGCGAGTGCTGGACCAGGACGCCCGGGTTCATTCCAGGTTCAGGGTCGATGCCGATGACGGGCTGGCCCTTGAGATATTTCGCCGCGTTGGCTACCAGCCCGTCCTGGCCCACCACGGCGATGATGTCGTCCGGTGTGAGCAGGAAGCGGCTGAGGTCCACGCGTTCCACTTCGGCGTGCCGCCATTCAGCGGGAACTGCGGCGCGGAGGGAGGCCAGGGCTGCGGTGAGCCTGTCGTGCCGCCCCTGGACGTCCTGGATGCTGCGGCCCCTGGTGCGGAGGAAAAATTCGGCCTGGCCGCGGGTGGCGTGCCGGTCCAGCAGCTCCTGGAGCTCGGTCCGCCGGTGGACGATGACTATGCGCGGGGTTGCCATGGTGCGTCCTTACTTGGCGATGGCGGTCGGCGTCACGGCTGCCGGGGCCTCCCTGAACAGCCCGGCCAGCGCCCCGCTCAGGAGGTCCGGGGTGATGGTGAGGTTGCCGATGTTGGGCAGCGATCCTGCTGCCTCGCGCAGCGCCAGAGCCAGCAGCGTGGCTTGCTCCATGCCCCGGTAGACCTCCATGGTGGCTGCTTCGCGTGCCGCGGCCGCTTCGCCCACCAGCCGGATCTGGTTTGCTTCGGCGGAGGTGGTGATGCCTTGGCGTTCGGCCGCAGCCTGCGCCTCGATCAGGCCGGCGGCGGCCTTTTCCCCGGCCTGGCGCCGCGCGTTGGCGCCCTCCTGGGCGACCAGGTGTTCGCGCCGGGTGGCCAGCTCAATCTGGCTCGCCATTTCGTTTTCGGAGATGGTCCGTTCACGTTCGACGGCGACCGCCCGGCGTTCGTACACGGCCCGGTCCGCCTCGGACTGGAGTTGTTCGCGGACGGGTGTCTGCAGCGCCCGCTCGACGTCGGACTCCGGCCGGACCGCCAGGACCTGGACCCCGAGGATCTCGATGCCGGTGGACAGGAGCCGCGCGTCACTTCGGAGGGCGTCGGAGAGGATAGTGCGGAGTTGGCTGACGCCGCGCTCGAGGGCTTCGGAGAGGGTAGTGGTGGCGATCTGGTCGATCGCGTGGCTCTGGCACAGCTGGCCGATGATCGTGGCCACCTGTTCGCGTCCCGTGGCCGGGGCTGAACCGGCCGGCTGGAGGCCGAAGTCGAGCCGGCTGGACACTGACACTGGGTCAACGAAGCGGTAGGTCACGTTTGCCTGGACGCTCACGTCCTGGTGGTCACGGGTGATGGCATGGAACAGGGTGGGCAGTTCCTGGTCATCCACGGGGACCTCGCTGAGTACGGAGTTCGCCGGCCGGAACCAGAATGCCTGGCCCACACCCTGGTGCCTGACCTGGCCCTGCTGCAGGTGGACGACGTACCCCGTAGGGCTGCCCAGGAAGTGGCTGATCCAGGGGTAGCGCTTGATGCTTGCCATGAGCTTCTCCTTCAGTGCGTTTTCGTCATTCTGACGATAACTAGACTGTAGGATCACCGCCGACTTATTGTCAAGGTGACGATAAATACCTAGGATTGCTTCATGACCGAACCTCACCCGCTGCCTGCGCGCTTCCCGGTGACCGTCGACGTCGTCGCCCTCACCGTCCGCGACGGCGCGCTGAATGTTTTGCTGATCACCCGCCTGATTGATCCCTTCCGCGGTCAGCTCGCCCTGCCGGGCGGTTTCGTCCTGGCCGGCGAGGAGTTGCTTACGGCCGCGGGCCGGGAGCTTGCGGAGGAGACCGGTGTCGGACGTCTTCCAGGACATTTGGAGCAGCTGGGCAGTTATGGCCCCAAAGGACGCGACCCGCGCGGGGACGTGCTCACCGTGGCCCACCTGCTGCTCGCTCCCGACTTTCCGGTTCTGGCGGCAGGGAGCGACGCCGCGCACGCGGCCTGGTACCCCGTCAGGCAGGTCATGAATGGCGAAGTGCGGCTCGCCTTTGATCACGAGCGGATCCTCAGTGACGCCTTGGAGCGGGCGAAGTCAAAACTCGAATACTCGCCGTTGGGAGCGGCTTTTTGCGGGCTGGAGTTCACCATAGCCCAGCTCCGCGCCGTCTATGAGGCCGTGTGGGGCACCCGCCTTGACCCCCGCAACTTCCACCGCAAGGCCACGGGAACGCCTGATTTCCTGGAAGATACCGGGCGGATGACGGCCGGCGACGCCGGCCGTCCTGCCGCCCTTTACCGGCTGGCTGAGGCTGCCAGGCCAGCTGCGGGACAGCCGGCGCGTGCCGTACTCAATCCACCGCTGATGCGGCCGCGGGACTGATTTCCGCCGGGGAACTGTCCGGGTCAGTACCAGTTGTTTGCGGCGCGGAATTCCAGGGCTTTTGCCGGAGAGCCATAGCGTTCCTTGATGTAGCCCAATCCCCGGTCCACCTGGCTGGGACGCCACTTTGCCGACGTGTCCCACAGCACGTTCAGGGCATTCATCTGTTCCGCGCCCCATCCATAGGACGCCAGGCGGGCGCTGGCATACGAGCGGGTGTCGACTGCTTCATCGGTGGTGCCATCCCCTTCCTCGGAGGGTGCAGCGGTACCAGTGGGCGAGGGGGCTGGTGACGCGGCCACTGGTGTGGGTGTGGCCGCCGGAGGCGTCGTTGTGGGTGCTGGTGCGGCCGCTGCCGGAGACGCTGGCGGAGCAGGTGTCGCAGGTGAAATAACCGGAGGCTGAAGGATTACGGTGGGCGTCGGTGAGGGCGGAACCGCGGCGGGGGAGTCAGCCAGGATTCCGGCCAGGGTAGGAGCGTCCACTGGCATGGGGAGGTCGGCGACGGCTGGCACGGACGAGGCAATGGGATCCGTAGTAGCAGGCACATTATCGGTGCCCGGGGCGGCCTGGCCCGGTGTGCCCGGTGTGCCCGGGGGAGTGGCGGCGCCGGGCCGGGGAGCCACGCGTCCATTAGTGCCGGTGGGCTGTGTTCCCGACGTGGCGCCGGTCGCGTCCGTTGCAACGGGGGCATCCTGGGCGGACGACTCTTTGCCGAAGAAAGGCAGTTCGGTGGCCTGGCTGGCCGTGCCGACGGCAAGCAGCACGGCAAGGGAGCCGGCGACTATGGCCATCCGATGGCCGACCACACGAACAGAAGCGGCTCTCTTCAGGATGGCCCGGGCATCGGAACTGAAGGCAGAGGCTACCTGGGGGCTAAGTGCTGTCGTTGGCGCGTCGCCCGGGCCGGCGGCCCTCCGTGGGCTTTCCGGAGCGGAACCCATGGGAGCTATTGCCGGAATGGCTTCGGTTGCAGGCGATGCAGTTTCCGAGGGGCGTCCTGATTCCGGGGCAGGCGGTACGTCGAAGGCCGGGCGCCTGTCCCTGCGTCGTCGCAGCGGGGCGGACGCCGTTTCGGTGGAACTATGCCCGGGATGTGACGCTTCTGCGTCGGAACTTGTGGGGGTGACTGGAGTGGTGATGACAGGCGCAGCAGCTGCGCGGTGTCGCCCGGCCCGAAAAGGGCGCGACTGATCAAGCGAACGGGACATGATGGTTGCCTCTCAACGCCTGCGGAGTTAGCTGTCGGGTTCGGCGGAGGTCAACCGGCCGGCACGTTAGACGTGACGGCTTCACCCCAAGGACCGCTGGGCAGCGGCCCGAAGACTGTGGGTCCCCCGTCTCTGCCTTAGTGTGTTGGGAGTCCGGGATGTGGCAGAGCTCGGCGTCAGCCCGGACGCAGCCCGATCCAGATGGGCCACCCCAAGACCGTACATGAACCCGTCCATTAAGTCACGTTTAGGTAACAGGAATGACTCGGACCGCGAGTTACCTTGTGTCCGCCCGCGATTGCACCGGGGTACGGGCTGGCCGGCCAGGGCACAGCGGTAAGCCGGCCGAGCTTTGGATAGTCCACTGGACGTAAGGTTTGATGGAACCCGGTGCGATGGGGGACGTCACGGGGTTGCTTCGGCGGTGCCGTGTCCCCCAGGGCGCCGGGGTCCAAGGATCGGCGGCAACCATGGCGATCTGACACATCAATAGGGGGAACTATGACAGTAATGCTGATCGGCGGGGGCGCACTTGCCCTCCTGCTCATCGCGGGATTCATCTTCTACACGTCGAGCATCCGGTTCGCTAAGCCGAATGAGGCCATGCTCATCACTGGCAAGAGCGATCCGAACACAACCGATGAAACGTCCGACGACCAGTCCCGTGTCATCATCAACAACCGGGCGTTCGTTAACCCGATCACCGAGCGCGTGAGCCACATCTCACTGTCCTCGCGTCAGGTTGAAGTCACCATCGAAGCGATCTCCAACAACGGCATCCAGCTCAAGCTGGCCGGCGTTGCCCAGGTAAAGGTCGGCGGCGACAAGATTTCTGTCCGCAAGGCAGCCCAGCGTTTCCTTGACCAGCAGGACGCCATTGACCACTACACGCAGGAGACCCTGTCGGGTTCACTGCGTTCCATCGTGGGCACACTGAGCGTTGACGCGATCATCAAGGACCGCGCGCAGTTTGCGGCCTCCGTCAAGGAAGAAGCCGAGCATTCGATGACCAACCAGGGCCTGGTCATCGATACCTTCCAGATCAAGTCTGTGGACGACGCAGGCGGCTACCTGAAGAACCTTGGCCGCCCCGAGGCCGCCCTGGTGGCTCGGAACGCCAGCATCGCTGAAGCGAACTCGCAGCGGGAAGCCGCGGAAGCGAAGGCGCTCGCAGACCAGAAAACGGCGGAAGCCGAGCAGAAGCTGGCCCTCCGGCGCGCTGAACTGAAGCAGGAAACGGACGCCCGCCAGGCAGAGGCTGACGCCGCCGGCCCCCTTGCCCATGCCGACCAGCAGCAGGCGATTATCCTCAAGAACCAGCAGGTTGTGGCACGCCAGGCAGAGCTTCGGGAAAAGGAACTCGACATCGAGGTCCGCAAACCCGCAGACGCTGCCAAGTACAAGGTTGAAACCGAAGCAGCCGCCGATCTCGCACGCCGTACCCGCATCTCGGAGGCTACCAAGGTTGAAGCCGCCGCCGAACTCGAAACCCGCAAGCTCAAGGCTGCCGGCAACGAGGTCGAAGCGAAGGCCCTGGCGGCAGCCAACACCGCCAAGGGCAACGCCGAGACCGAGATCAACAAGACCCGGGGCCTTGCCGAGGCCGAAGTGACGAAGACCAAGGGCATCGCCGAAGCTGATGTCATTGGCCTTCGCGGCACCGCTGAAGCAGGAGCCATCGAGGCCCAGGCCAAGGCGTACAGCGAGTTCAACGAGGCAGCAATCCTGAACAAGCTTCTGGAAGTTCTGCCTTCCATAGCCCGGGAAATCGCCGCGCCGATGAGCGCCATCAGCAATATGACCGTCATTTCCAACGACGGCGCAGGTCAGGTCAGCAAGAATGTTTCCTCGGGCGTGCAGCAGACCGCGCAGATGCTCAAGGACACCACCGGGTTTGACGTGATCGAAATGCTCAAAGGCTTCGGCAAATCAACCCCCGTCGCAGACCCCAGGGCCACCGGAAACGGCGTAGTCAAAGAACAAACCGGAGCGCAGTGATCGTGCTGGCCTGAGGGACCGGCCGGCCGGCTAAACTCTGGACGGAATCAACAAAACGCCGCGGAACCACAATTGGTCCGCGGCGTTTTGGCGTCCGGGTGCCGGGCGAAAAGAACTCTGCTTGTCAGCCAACAAAATGGGACACTCGTTTCCATGCGTGAACTTGTCATCCTAGGCACTGCCTCACAGGTGCCGACCCGCACCCGGAACCACAACGGCTACCTGCTGCGGTGGGACGGCGAGGGCCTGCTCTTCGACCCCGGTGAGGGAACCCAGCGCCAAATGCTCCACGCCGGGGTATCGGCCACCCAGATCACCCGCATCTGCCTCACGCACGTGCACGGTGACCACTGCTTTGGCCTGCCCGGAGTGCTGTCGCGGATGGCTTTGGACGCCGTGCCCCATCCGGTCCACCTGCACTATCCGGCGTCGGGGGAGGAGATGGTCCGCGCCCTGGTGGCCGTCAGTTCTCCCGGGACCGACCTGCGGCTTCACCCGCACGGCGCCGCCGGAACGGTCGCGCCTGGCCTGGAGGTGCACCCGCTGAAGCACCGCATCGAAACCTACGGCTACAGGCTCACCGAACCCGGTGGCCGCACCTTCCTTCCGGACCGGCTCGCCGCGGCGGGGATCACGGGAGCGGACATCGGCCGACTGCAGCGTGACGGCCGCCTGGGACGTGTCCGTGTTGAGGACGTGAGTATTCCCCGGCCCGGCCAGCGCTTCGCCTTTGTGATGGACACGGCACCCTGCGCCGGCGCGGAGGAACTGGCCGACGGTGCGGATCTGCTCGTGACGGAGTCAACGTTCAGCAACGACGACGGCGGACTGGCCGCGGAGTACCGGCACCTCACCGCCGGGCAGGCAGGGGAGCTGGCGGCCAGCGCCGCCGTCGGCACCCTTGTCCTCACGCACTTCTCCTCCCGGTACGGCGACGACGTCACGCCGCTCGCGGAGCAGGCACGGGAACGTGCCGGTGGGGCGACGGTTGTTGCGGCCAATGACCTGGACCGGATCACCTTCCCCAGACGACGGCCGCCGCGCTGAGCGGGACCAGGAAGGCCTTGCCCGCTCCACGCCATCGGAGGAGGATGTTGGGCATCTTCAGGAGGCTCCCATGATCCAGCTTGGCAAGTTTGAGACGTACCTGATCGAGGAATTCTTCGACGATTACCGCGCCGGGGACATGACCCACCGCACCTTTACCCGGCGGGTAGCATTCATCACCGGAAGCATGGCCGCCGCCTCGGCCGCGATGCTGCTGGTCGGGTGTACCCCCGAGGAAGTCCCGCGCAGCAGCGACCCGATGCCCACGCCAGCCCCGTCGTCGTCGTCGTCGGCGGGCAACGGCACCGCGGCGGCCGGTGCGGTCCCTGGCGCCAGGAGCCCCCTGTCCGTTCCCGAGGGCGCGGCGGGACTGACGACGTCGACAGTCGCGTTCCCCTCCAACGGCACCGGGATCAGCGGCTACCTTGCCCGGCCGGGCGGGGGAGCAGCGGGTCCGGCGGTGCTGGTCTGCCACGAGAACAGGGGGCTCACCCCACATATCCAGGACGTGGCGCGGCGTTTCGCCATAGCGGGATACAGCGCGCTGGCCGTGGACCTCCTGAGCAGGGAGGGCGGGACGGCTGCCCTGGATGCCGATGCCGTTCCGGGGGCCCTGACCAGTGCGGGCGCCGCACGGCATGTGGCCGATTTCGCTGCCGCCTTCGACTACCTGGCGGCGCAGGATTTCGTGGACTCGGCCCGGATCGCCATGAACGGGTACTGCTTCGGCGGCGGGATCACCTGGCAGGCGGCGGCGGAACTCAGCGGGCTTAAGGCAACTGCCGCGTTCTACGGCCCGGCGCCGGACCTCAGCAAGGTCCCGGCCATCAAAGCGGCCGTCTTCGGTGTCTACGCGGAGCTGGACCAGCGGATCACCGGGGCCATGCCGGCACTGAAGGACGCCCTGACGGCCAGCAACGTCACGCACCAGCTCACGGTGTACCCGGGCGTGGACCACGCCTTCCACAACGACACCAGCGGCCGCTACAACGAGGCCCAGGCCACGGCGGCCTGGAACGACACGCTGGCGTGGTTCAAACAGCACGTCTGAGGGGCGCTGGTCCGCACAGCTATGGGGGCGTCATCCGAAGGGATGCCCGTGATCGCACGTGGTTTGCCCGTCCGGAATCTCGTGTCCCTGGATGCACGTCACGGTGGGAGGCTGCGGAAGGTCATGGGCCAGGAAGAACAGGCTGCTCCGCCCGTGCTCAAACCCCGCGTCCTCCCGTTTCAGCCAGGACCGATGGTTTCGGTGCGCTGAATCAGCGGACCTTTCGACTTCCTGCTGATGATGCCCGAAGGGATTCTTGACCATGGCGACCGCGACCTTTCCATGACCGTCGCTGCCGTGTGAGCAGCGATGAACCGGTACCGAAATTTTACGCCGCCGGCGCCCTCGCCGGCACGGGTAGTCTTGAAACATGAGCACCACAACCCCAGCAACGCTCACCTTTGACGGCCGCTTCGCCCGGGAATTCGGGGAGCTTGCTGTTCCCTGGCAGGCCGAGGAGGCACCGGCGCCGGAGCTCCTTGTCCTGAATGAAGCCCTGGCCAGTGAGCTGGGCCTGGATCCGTCGTCCCTTCGGACGCCCGAGGGGACGCTGATGCTGATCGGCAACCGGATCCCGGAAGGCGCCACCCCTGTGGCCCAGGCCTACGCCGGGCACCAGTTCGGCGGGTACTCGCCGCTGCTCGGCGACGGTCGTGCCCTCCTGCTCGGCGAGGTCACCGACGTCCGCGGGCGACTGCGCGATGTCCACCTCAAGGGCTCCGGCCGTACGCCGTTCGCCCGCGCCGGTGACGGCCTGGCCGTGGTCGGTCCGATGCTGCGCGAATACCTTGTCAGTGAAGCCATGTACGCCATGGGCATCCCCACCACGCGTTCACTCGCCGTCGTGGCCACAGGACGCCCCGTTCGCCGCGAAACCATGCTTCCCGGGGCTGTGCTCACCCGCGTCGCGGGCAGCCACCTGCGCGTGGGCAGTTTCCAGTTCGCCCGCGTCAACGGTGAAACCGAACTCCTCCGCCGCCTGGCCGATCATGCGATCAGCCGCCACTATCCGGACGCTGAGAAGGCAGAGCAGCCCTATCTGGCGTTGTTCGACGCCGTCATCGCCGCCCAGGCGTCGCTGGTGGCCCAGTGGATGCTCGTGGGATTCGTCCACGGGGTGATGAACACGGACAATATGACCATCTCAGGCGAGACCATCGACTACGGACCCTGCGCATTCATGGATGCCTTCAACCCCGATGCGGTCTACAGCTCCATCGACGCGGGCGGACGCTACGCTTACGCGAACCAGCCGCTCATTGCCGAATGGAACCTCACCCGGCTGGCCGAGGCGCTGCTGCCCCTGCTCCATGAGGACCAGGAGCAGGCGGTTGCGCTCGCAGTGGACTCACTGGGCGGGTTCAGGAAGCTGTACAGCGCAGCCTGGTCCGCCGGGATGAGATCCAAGCTTGGGCTGGCCGCGGCCCCCGACGACGACACAGTATCCCCGCTGGTGAACGACCTGCTGGCACTGCTGGAGGAGGGACAGGTTGATTACACCTCGTTCTTCCGGAGCCTCGGCCCGGCAGCCCGGGGCACGCCTGACGCCGCCCGGGCCATGTTCGCCGACCCGGGAGCATTCGATGCATGGGCCGAACGGTGGCTCGCCCTGGAACCGGACGCGCGCATGATGGACCGGGTGAACCCTGCCTACATCCCCAGGAACCACCTCGTGGAAGAGGCCCTGGCCGCCGCTACTGCTGGCGACCTGGACCCGTTCCGCCGCCTGGTGGACGTCCTGGCGAACCCATACAGCGAGCGTCCTGGCCTGGAACGCTACGCCGGTCCCGCCCCTGCTGACTTCGGGAGCTACCGGACCTTCTGTGGGACCTGAGCGAACACAGGGAATGGACGACGGCGGCGCGCGGCCGGGCGCCGCCCGCCGCCGTCGTGCACGGCCGGATCACGCTACGCGGACGAAGGACGCTCCGGCGAGCCAGCTGATGGAGTGGACTTCGGTCTTGTAACCGTCCACGCCGCCGCTGACAACCTGGCCGTTTCCGGCGTAGACGCCCACATGGCCGGCCGTGATGACCAGGTCACCGGCGGCAGGAGTACCCACCACTGTGCCGTACGCAAAGAACTGGGTTGGCGCCAGGTCTCCCACGCTCTTGCCAACCGAGCGCAGTGCCTTCTCCACCATGGCGGTGCAGTCCTGCTGGACGCCCAGCTGCGAATAGGCGGAGGCGAGGATTGCCGCGCCAAGCGAGCCGGACGGAGCCTGGGCCACCGGGGCAGAGGTGGAGGCCAGCTGGACGCCGGTGTTGGCCGGAGCAGTTGGGGCTGCCGCCGCCGTTGCCACGGGAGCCGGTGCGGTGTAACCGGCGCCCGGGATCTGGATCTGGTCGCCGGGGTAGATGATGGTGGTCATGGTCAGTCCGTTGACCGACAGGACGTCGTTGAGGGCAACGCCGTAGGACGCGGAAATAGCGCCCAGGGTATCGCCTGACACGACGGTGTGGACGGTGGCAGCCGCTGCAGGAGCAGGGGCCGATGCCGGAGCAGCCACGGGAGCTGCTGCCGGAGCGCTGGTCTGGCCCTGAACATTGACGGTCCCGGAATTGTCGGGTCCGTGGACGCCGGCCTGTGCGGGTGTGCCGAGACTGAAGAGCAGGCCGGATGCGGCAACAGCAACGAGTGCAGGCCGGCCGAACGTCAGTGCGCGGGCTTTGGCTGTTGAAGACGTGCCGATGAGGGCTGTGGTGCGGACAGGAGTCGCACGAAGGCGTGCGGCAGTGAAGTTCTTGGACACGGATGATCGCCTCTCCCATGCCTGCGGGGTGAGCTGTCGGGTTCGGGTCGGAGACACCCGGCCGGTTACGGCTCCGCACGGGACGGAGCGATACCGACTTAACCCCAAGGCTTCGAAAGAAGCCGTGGAAACGTGGTTCCCCCGTCCCTGCCAGTGGAATGCGCTGGGGTCCCGGGTCAGTGGCAGGGCTCGGCATACTGACGGGAATGTCCCGGCTTGAGCCGGGGCACTGCACGACCATAACCAGCGCTGGATAGGAATGTCACATTCCGATAACGGAATGTAGCGTGCAGGGCCACCTGATCCTTTCGCCGGTTCCTGCGGCTCGGGAGACAGGCGCCGCAGGTCAGGGTCGTAATCCGTATATGCCGGAAGGGCCCATCCGGGTGTGTTGTGATTCACAAACAAAAGTAGGCCTGGGCGGCGATTGTGACGCAACAATTCGAGGCAGCTGTGATAATGGACATTTCGAGCCTGCGTGCAGGGCCATGTTGATGACGCCCTGGTACTTCCGGCTAATAGCCGGCGGACCGGCATCTCTGCTGGGTAACAATGTTGGACCGTGAACGACTTTTGGGCGTTTTGCCCGGTAAGCTCACCAACTATGTCCCGGTTTGCTCACAGAATGAGGCTGCCCGCCCTCGCGGGGGTGCTGGCCGTCGCCCTGACGGGGTCGGCTGCCTTGCTTCCTTCCTACGCCGCCGACGACGCACCGCCGGGCGGCTACCCTTCCTGGCAGGACGTGCAGAACGCCAAGCAAAGCGAGGCCGGCAAGGCCGCAGAGGTCAGCAGGATCAACGATCTGCTGGGCGGGCTGCAGACGCAGGCCGAAGTGCTGGGCAACGCTGCCGTAACCTCCGCCGCCGAGTACGCCGTGGCGGAGGCTGCGCTCCAGTCAGCCACTGCGAAGGTGGATATCCTCACCGCCCAGACAGCACGGGCAACTGCCGAACTTGGACAGTACAAAAGGGAAATCGGAGCGCTGGCAGCGCAGTCTTACAAGACCGGCGGCACCAACATGGGATTCTTCGTTGCCCTTGATGCCGTCCAGACCAACAGCATCCAGGGCCTCAACATCGTCCAGATCGTCAGCGACAAGACAGCAGCACTGGTCAACAAATCCTCAGCCGCCGAACGGGTCTCCGGCGCCCTGGCCGATCAGGAACAGGCAGCCAGGGCAGAACGTGAACGGTTGTCAGGGGAAGCAAAGACCAAGCTCGACGCCGCCCAGGCCGCCCAGCAGGCCATGTCACGGCAGATTGCGGAGCAGCAGGAACACGGCCAGGAACTGACCGCCCAGCTGGCGTCGCTCAAAGACACCACCGCCACGGTCGAGGGCGAGTTCCGGCAGGGCCAGGCCGCCCTGGCCGCCTACGAAGCGGCGCAGGCTGCCAAGCGCGCCGCTGCGCAGGAGCAGGCGCGCCAACAGGCTGAAGCAGCAGCCAAGGCCGCGGCCCTCGCCGCCGCGCAAAAACCCGTGAACCCGGCACCGGCCGCCCCAGCTGCACCGGCGGCGCCCGCCCCGGCTCCTGCCCCGAGTCCGACGCCGACCCCGCCACCCGTCGTCGTACCCATCGTCCCGGGCGGCGCGGTCAACGACCCGGCCGGCGCCAAGAGCTACGCGGCCAGCCGGTTGTCCGCCTACGGCTGGGGACAGGACCAGTTCCAGTGCCTGGCGCAGCTGTGGACCAAGGAATCCAACTGGCTGACCACAGCCACCAACCCCTACTCCGGTGCGTACGGCATCGCCCAGGCACTGCCCGCCGGGAAGTACGCCAGCGCAGGCAGCGACTGGCTCACCAGCTACAGGACGCAGGTCGAGTGGGGACTTGGCTACATCAAGGACCGCTACGGGTCGCCGTGCGGAGCCTGGAACCACTCCGTCCAGTACAACTGGTACTGACCCGGTGCCGCAGGTGCAACGCCGGGCTAGGCGGAGCCCTGCGGCGGTTTGGCGAATTCCGCCGCGCTGACAAACTCAATTCCGACGAAGGCCTGGTCGCCGTCAACCCAGGCGTCATGTCCTGGCGGAATGGTGTAGGAGTCGCCTGCGGAGATGTTGATGCTGTTTCCGTCGGTGGTTTCCACCGAGAGCGCACCGGAAACGCAGTATCCGATGTGGTTCACCTGGCATGACTCGGTGTGGACCACGGGCTTGATGCAGTCGGACCAGCGCCAGCCGGGCTCGAAAGTGAACCGGCCAACCGTGTAGTCGCCCAGGTTGACGACGTCCACTTCGGTCTTGTCCGGACGGCGTTTTTCGTCCGGTGAATTGTGCGACTTGACCGCCAGTTCGGTAACAACATTTGTGGGCATGGCATGCGGGCTTTCTCTGCGGAATCCGGTGTCCGTCAGCTGTCTGTCCCTGGCCGCCAGACGGCATCTGAGGCGCTTACGAGTGCCAGCATCCTCCGTTGCGTCCGGCTTGTCGAGTCCCCCACAGCAGCGACGGCGCTAGGCTTTTCCCATGGCTGACTTTGAGCGGTTCCGGATCCTCCTGGAGGAAGAGCGGGCCCGGAAACTTGCCCTGCTCCCGGCGCTCCGGGCGGACATCTCGTCAGCCAGCGCTGCGCGGCTGGACTCCAACGTCGACGACGAGCACGACCCCGAGGGCGCCACCATCGCCTTTGAATTGTCCCAGGCCTCGGCCCTGCTCAACCAGAGCAGCTCCGGGCTGGCCGAGGTTGAAGCGGCACTGCAGCGGATCTCGGACGGCAGCTACGGAGCCTGCAGCGTGTGCGGCCGGCCCATTGCCGAAGGCCGCCTGGAGGCCCGGCCCTGGACACCGTACTGCATTGAGCACGCCTCCACCGGACGCGGCGGACGGTAAGCCCGTGAACCAGACCGTAATCGATGCCGCGGCTTTCATCGACACCACCCTGCAGAACGAAGGCGCCTGGTACCGGGCGGACGATGTGGAGTCCCGGGTGGGCGGCGCCATGAGCTCGTACGGGTCATCGGTAGGAGCGGTGCGCGGGACCGTCCGCGACGCCGGCAGGAAGTTCAAGGACTTTGCCCACGACGACGTGACGGCCCTGGCATCCCTGCTCTGGGGCCAGCCGCATCCCGGCAGGAGGCCTGTGTATGAACGGCGCCTCGCCGCCGTCGTGCTGCTGCAGTCCCGTGTTGGCCTGCTGCGGCACACCGACCTGACCAGGCTCGAGGGCTTCATCAGGTCCGCGGACTCACGTGAGCTGGTGGATCCGCTGATCAGCGACGTTGTGGTTCCGCTGCTGACGGTACTCGAGGGACAGGACCGGCAGCGCGCCGACGTCGTGATGACCCGTTGGCGCCTGGACCCGGACGATTCGATCCGCCGGGCGGCATCCCTGACCGCGGAAATAGCCGGCAACACCTGAAAGAAGGAGACGGACATGAGCGACCCCCACCACCTGGAACGGTTTGTTGAGGCACAGGACAGCGGCGGCACGTACAGCCAGGCGCTGGCTGAACTGCAGCTCGGCCGGAAGACCGGCCACTGGATGTGGTTCGTCTTCCCGCAGATAGCCGGGCTTGGCAGCAGTCCGACGTCCGTCCGGTACGCCATCAGCACGCTGGCAGAAGCGCAGGCATTCCTGAAGCATGACGTCCTGGGGCCGCGGCTGCTCGAGTCTGCAGCAGCCGTTGAAACCCACGCCGGCCAGTCCGCCGTCGACGTCCTGGGCGGCGTCGACGCCAGGAAGCTCCAGTCCTCCATGACTTTGTTCCTGCGTGCCGCGCCGGGGGAGACCATCTTCAAAACAGTGCTGGCAGACTTTTTTGACGGCCAGCCGGATCCAGCCACCGACTCGCTGCTCGCAGCGGACAGGGACTGAGGCGCGGGTGATCAACCAACAAGAGCTCTGGGACCACGACGCCGCGCAGCAGTACGACACGCCTGGCGAGGGAATGTTCTCTCCCGAGGTGCTGGCGCCCACCGTCGAGGTACTGTCGGAGCTCGCGGGCGACGGTCCGGCGGTCGAGTTCGCCATTGGCACCGGCCGTGTCGCCATCCCCCTGTCAGGGGCGGGGATCCAGGTCAGCGGCATTGAACTCTCCCACGCGATGATCTCCCGGCTCCGGGAGAAGGCGGGAGAGGACCGCATTGCCGTCGTCCAGGGTGACATGTGCGAGGCCGTGGCGGGGGAGAACTTTTCGCTGGCGTTCCTGGTGTTCAACACCATCGCCAACCTCCTGACGCAGGACGAACAGGTCCGGTGTTTCCAGAACGCTGCCCGTCACCTTGCACCTGGCGGGCGCTTTGTCATTGAGCTGTGGGTGCCGCAACTGCGGTCGCTGCCACCCGGACATGGCGGAACCGTGGAGGTGAGCCGGCCCGGGTACCTCCTGGTCGACACCTATGACGTGCTGCACCAGCACGTCATCTCACACCACGTACAGTTCGGCCCGGACCTGGCGGACGGGCGGGAGGCCCGGATCGGGCGGACACCCCACCGCTACATCTGGCCCAGCGAACTCGACCTGATGGCGCGGTTGGCCGGGTTTGAGCTGGAATCCAGGTGGGCGGACTGGGACCGCAGCGAATTCACCGAAGATTCCCGCAGCCACGTTTCCGTGTACCGGCTCACCACAGTGTGAGCCGGCAGGCCAAACAGCGCACGAAATATGCGCCGGATAACTCTGCTCAACGGCACCCTGTTGCCGCCTGCCGTTGAGTCGTACTCTGGGGCTGGGAGGTGGTTGCCATGGAGGCAGCGCAGGGTGACAGGATCATCGTCAGGGGAAGGACCGTCGGTTCCACCGACCGGCACGGGGTGATCCTGGAAGTGAAAGGACAGGAAGGCCACCCGCCGTACCTTGTCCGCTTTGACGACGGACACGAGACCGTCATGTATCCCGGCGGTGATTTCGCCGTCGACAAAACGCACGGCGGCTGACGCCGTCTTATTGCGTGCAGCCGGCCGCGTGCCTGTCAGACTGGAGCCATGGATCATTCCGTGACCGCAACCCAGGCCGACGCCGGAAGCTCAAGCCAGCCCGGGCAAAACCCGTACCTTCAGCACCCTCCTGCCCGGACGGGTCCGCGGGATCCCGGCGATGACTGGGTGGAAGGGGACCGGGGGCGTTTCTGGGGCAGGTTCGGCGCAGCCGGAGTGCTCGCCTACGATCCGGACAGGGGTGTGCTCCTGCAGCACCGCGCGGAGTGGAGCCACAACGGCGGCACGTGGGGCCTCCCCGGCGGGGCCCTGCACCAGGGGGAGGACGCAGTGACAGGCGCGCTGCGGGAAGCCCATGAAGAAGCCGCGGTGCCGGGTGACAGCGTCAGCGTTCTGTTCACCTCGGTCCTGGACTTCGGTTACTGGTCCTACACCACGGTGGTACTCCTGGTCACAGCTCCCTTTGAGCCAGTGATCAGCGACCCCGAAAGCATTGAACTCCTGTGGGTGCCGCTGACCGACGTCGACGCCAGGGAACTGCACCCGGGTTTTGCCGCTGCCTGGCCCGGACTGCGGACCCGCTTGCTGTCGCTGGCAGAAGCGAGCCGTTAGCGGCTCCTGCCAGGGAACGGCCCTTAGGTGTCCTGGCCGTATTCCGCGGTGATCAGGATGGGCAGGTGGTCGGACTTGCCGCGCGGCAGGGTTTCCACACTTTCAATGTCCAGGCCCAGGGACGTGGCGAAATCGAAGTGGCCCTTGAAGACCTTGTAGCGGGTGTACGTGCGGCGGTCGCTGAGGGACAGGGCATAGCCCGAGTCCTTCATGTGTGCGTGCAGGTTCTTGGTGAAGAACGGGTAGTTGAAGTCACCCACCATCAGCGTCATCAGCCCGCTGCCCATGCTCAACAGCTCGGCGTGGGCGGCATGGATCTGCGTCCGGCGCAGGGAGTTGGAGGCGGTGAGCGGTGAGGCATGGAAGGAGCCGATCACCAGTTCGTGCTGGGTTTCGTTGTCCACCACCCGGGTGCCGATCAGGCGTTCATGTGCAGGCGCCAACACCCGGTCATGCATGGACTTCTTCAGCGCGAACGATTGAGTTTTCACAGCTGTAAAGCGGCTGCTCCGGTAATAGATGGCCAGACCCAGCCTGTTGCCCTTGGTGGAGTCTGCCAGGTGCAGCGACCCGAGGGTTTCCGGCAGATCGGCCGAATCCACTTCCTGCAGGCACAGCGCATCGACCTCAAAATTCCGGGCGAGGGCAAGGAGTTCTCCACTTGCCTTGTGCTTCCGGAGGTTGTAACTAATGACGCGCATCGGACACCTCTTCCGAGGGTTGCTGACAGGACCAGTTTCTGAGTCTACCCAGATCCCCCTCCTCCGGCGCCAACATTTCGCCGCGTCAGGGCAAAGCGTCGTGGCCAAGCCGATAGAGTTAGTGGCGATTCACCCAGAACCACGGGAAGGGCCAACGTTGACCAGAGATCTGCCCGAACTTGCCGACGGCAACTTCTACTACCAGGCATTGGGCGGCGGCCGTTTCCGCTCCACCATCCACGCCCAGGGGGCCTGGAACGAGCACGAGCAGCACATGGCCCCGGCCTCCGGGCTCATGGCCGACAGCCTTGAACGGCACGCGCCCCGGGCGGACATGCGGATGGCCCGGCTCAGCTACGAGATCCTGGGGCTGATTCCCGGCGGCGAATTCCATATCGAGAGCACCACCCTCCGGCCCGGCAGGACCATCGAGCTCCTTCAGGCCGAGCTCATCGCCAACGGCCGGGTGGCCATCCGCGCCACGGCCTGGCGCCTGGCCACCAGCGACACCAGCGCGGTTGCCGCCGTCGAGGACACCGCCATTCCCGCGCCGGACGAATGCAAGCCGTACGACGGCGCCAGCGTCTGGCCGGGCGGGTACATCCGGTCCCTGGAGATGCGCGTGGCTGAGGGCCATCGGCCGGGCGCCGGCACGGTCTGGCTGCGGACCGGCCATCCGTTGACCGACGCGGCCGACAGTGGCGACCTGGCCCGCCTGATGGGGCTGGTGGATACGGCCAACGGGATTGCGGCCCGCGTCCCGCCGGGCAAGGACAGCTACGCCTTCCCGAACCTTGACCTGCAGATCCACATGTACCGGCGGCCGGAGGGTGAATGGCTGGGCCTGGACAATGCGGTGTCGTTCGGGGCGGACGGAATTGGCCTCACGTCCACGGTGCTGCACGACCTTGCCGGCCCCTTCGGTCGCGCCGAGCAGATCCTGACGCTGCGGAAGTCCTGACCCGCGGCAGGGAGGCCGCGCCCCCTACTCGGTTGCCGCGGTGTCCTTGTAGGCGCGCACGGCGGAGTCGAGGGTGGGGAAGAAGTGGTCCGGCGTGAACCGTGCACTGGCTCCGAACCGCACCAGCCGGTCCTTGACGGGGCCCTTCAGCTCGGCAAAGACCAGGCTGGTGCCATCCCGGGCCAGTTCGTCGTCGAGCTGGGCCACCTCATCCAGCGCCGTTGTGTCGAGATCGGTAATAGGCTCGGCGGCGACGATGACCCACGTCACCGGCCAGGGGGCAGCGTCCACGAGGCTGCGGATATGGTCTGCGAATACCTCTCCGTTCGCAAAAAACAGCGGCGCGTCGAAGCGTGCAATCACCAGCCCTTCCACCCGCCGGCCGTCGGGATGCCGGTCCAGGTCGTGGAAGCCCGGGATGCCCTCCACGCTGGCGAGTTCCGTGCGGTAGGGATCCCAGGCACGCCGGACGAAGGCCATCAGGGACAGCCCGATGGCCACCACTATTCCCTCCAGGACACCAATAAAGGCGACGCCGAGGAATGCGACGACGAGGAGGAGGGCCTCCGTCCGGCTCGTCCTCATCAGCCGGAACAGCGTCTTCACGTCCACCAGCGACGCCGCCGCCACGATCACCACGGCGGCGAGCGTGGCCGTGGGAAGGAAGGCTGTCAGCCCCGGAACGGCGACCATAAACAGGATCACCAGCAAGGCTGCCACCACGCCGCTGAGCTGCGTCCGCGCTCCGGCGTCGAGCACAATCGGTGTGCGTGAGGAACTCCCGCACACCGGAAAGCCGCCCAGCACGCCGGTAGCCACGTTGGCGATGCCCAGTGCACCCATTTCCTCATTGCCATTGACCCGGTCCCCGCGGCGCGCTGCGAGGCTTTTGGAGAGCGTGGAGGTGTCCGCAAAAGCAATCAGCGCAATACCGGCCGCCGGCCCCGCGAGTGCCAGGACGTCGTCCGCCCCGATGCCGCCCAGGGCCGGGGCCGGGAGTCCCTGCGGCAGGGATCCGACCACCGGCAACTGCCCCGCCAGGTCCAGCGCCGCCACCACGGCGATGGAGCCGGCCACGGCAAACAGGACGCTGGGTACCTTCCAGGGCAGAAGGCGGCCAGCCACAATGACGGCCAGGCTGCCTGCGCCCACGGCGAGGGCGACGGGATTGATTCCTCCGCTGGCGACGGCGCCGGCCAGGCCGGTGAGGCGCTCCAGGAGGCTGTCGCCAGGGACGGAGATGCCGAGCAGCCGCGGAAGCTGGCTGACAGTGACTGCCAAAGCGATGCCGTTCAGATAACCAACACGAATGGGCCGGGACAGCAGTCCCGTCACAAATCCCAGCTTTAAGAGCCGTCCGGCAATGAGGAAGACGCCGATGAGGATGGCCAGCACGCCGGCCATTGGCACCGCCTGCTCCGGGTCACGCCCGGCCAGCGGAAGAATGGCGGCCGCGATCATCGGAGCGAGCGCCGAATCCGGCCCTACAATCACCACCCGCGACGGCCCGAAAATGGCGTAAACGATCATCGGCACCACGGAGGCGTACAGACCCGTGACAGCAGGAAGCCCGCTCGCCTCGGCGTACGCCATCCCCGCCGGCACCAGTGCGGCACTCAATGCCGCCCCGGCAATCAGGTCCGGCTTCAGCCACGAGCGCCGGTAGTTCCGCGCAACGCCGATTCCCGGCATGGCCTTCAGGATCCAGTCGTGGCGCACTTTGCCTCCCGGTGGCAACGGTCAGGATGGTTAAGTCGGAGCACCCGGCGGACGCGCCCGCGTCAGCTGCTCCGGAACACCAGCCAGCCGGCCAGTGTGGCGAGCCCGGTCAGCACGGCTCCCCAGAGCATGTCCACCACGATCAGCTGCAGCGGCCACGTCTTGAGGGTCGCGGCGTTGGTCAGGTCATAGGTGGCATAGGCGAAGGCGCCCAGCGCGGCGCCGTAGCCCACGGCGGTCAGCCAGCTGCCGCCGTCGAGCGCCGGACGCAGCGCGAAGAAGACAATTCCCGCGATGTAAATGACATAGAAGGCCACGGCGTAACCTAGGTGTGGTTTGTCCGCCAGCAACTCGCCGATGTGACTCCGGTAGAACGGGTTCATCAGCTTAAGCCACACGGCGTCAATGACTGCGAACGCGGCGGCGACAACGAGGAATTGCAATATGACCATAAGGGAGCTTAGCAACATGCAGGATGCCGGAACGGGACGGCGGGAGCTCACCGTGGTGCGCCAGGAACGATCGCTGGGCGCAGCAGAAGACCTGGATCTTGCGCTGGAACTGCTGGCCAGGGCCAAGACGGGCCGGATCGGCCCCACCCTCCGGCTGTACCGTCCAGCCCCCACGGTGGCCTTCGGCCAGCGGGACACCCGCCTGCCCGGATTCGAGGCGGCCGCGCAGGCGTGCCGTGACCGGGGCTTCGAACCCCTCGTGCGGAAGGCGGGAGGGCGTGCCGCCGCGTACCACCAGGGCACCCTCGTGGTGGACCACATCGAGCCTCATGCCGACGCCATCGCCGGGTCCAAGACCCGGTTCGGTTTTTTCGGTGAACTGCTGGCGGAGGCCCTGCGGTCCGCTGGCGTAGAGGCCGCCGTCGGTGAAATTCCGGGGGAGTACTGCCCCGGCGAATACAGCGTGCACGGAACGGACCGGGCCAACCCCGCCCACCAGGTCAAGCTCGTGGGCACGGCGCAGCGGGTAGTGTCCGGCGGTTGGCTCTTCAGCTCCGTCATCGTGGTGGAGGATTCCGCCCCGATCCGGGGCGTGCTGACCGACAGCTACGCGGCGCTCGGGCTCGAGTGGGACCCCGCAACCGCCGGTGCCGCCAACGATCTCGTGCCCGGACTTGACGTCCGGACCGTCGAGGATGCCTTGCTGTCTACCTATGCGGGCTACGCTTCCCTCCGGTTTGCCGACTTCAGCGGCTATGCCGGGCTGGACATCGGGAAGGCGTAGCCCGCAAGGGTTAACAGTGGCTCAGTGGCCCCGGGCGATCCATTCGTCCAGGTGCGGAGCTTCGGCGCCGATGGTGGTGGAGTCGCCATGGCCGGTCCGCACCACTGTCGCCTCCGGCAGCGGCAGCAGCCACGACCGGATGGAGTCGATGATCGTGGGGAAGTCGCTGTAGGACCTGCCCGTCGCGCCCGGACCGCCCTGGAACAGTGTGTCGCCGGTGAAGACAGTGCCTTCGCCGTCGGGCCCGTCAGCCAGGTAGAACGACACCGATCCCGGCGAGTGCCCCGGCGTGTGGAGTGCCTTCAGCTTCGCTCCGCCCACCTCGAAGACGTCGCCGTGGCTGATGTCGACGTCGGGATCCACCTCCGGGTAGACGTTCCGCCAGAGCATCCAATCGCCCTGGTGGAGGTGGATGGGTGCCTGCACCAGGTCCCAGAAGTCACCGACTGACCCGATGTGGTCGTCATGGCCGTGGGTGAGCAAGATGGCCTTAAGCGTCCGTCCGCCCACTGCGGCTGCCACTGCTTTGGCGTCGTGGGCGGGATCGATGACGATGCATTCCTCGTCGTTGCCCACAATCCAGACGTTGTTGTCCACGTCCCAGGTGCCGCCGTCAAGCGAGAACGTCCCGGACGTGACCAGACGGTCGATCCGCAGGCTCACAGCTCCACCACCGAACGCAGCACCGAACCGGCGTGCATTTTGTCGAAGGCTTCCTCCACCTGGTCGATGGTGATCCGCTCGGTGACGAAGGCGTCCAGATCCAGCTTGCCCTGCTTGTAGAGGCTGATGAGCATCGGGAAGTCGCGGGAGGGCAGGCAGTCGCCGTACCAGGAGGACTTCAGGGAGCCGCCGCGGCCGAAGACGTCCAGCAGGGGAAGTTCCAGCGTCATCTCCGGGGTGGGCACGCCCACCAGGACGACGGTGCCGGCGAGGTCGCGGGCGTAGAACGCCTGCTTGTACGTCTCCGGGCGGCCGACGGCGTCAATCACCACGTCAGCGCCGAAGCCGCCGGTGAGCTCGCGGATTCTCTCCACGGGATCGGTTTCCGAGGAATCGACAGTGTGGGTGGCGCCGAGCTCTTTGGCGCGCTCCAGCTTTTTCGCGTCGATGTCGACGGCGATGACCGTGGTGGCGCCGGCGAGCGCCGCTCCGGCGATGGCAGCCACGCCCACGCCGCCGCAGCCAATCACGGCCACCGAGTCGCCGCGCTTAACGCCGCCGGTGTTGATCGCGGCGCCCAGCCCGGCCATCACGCCGCAGCCGAGCAGGCCGATGGCGGCAGCATCGGCGTCGGGATCCACCTTGGTGCACTGTCCGGCGGCAACCAGGGTCTTTTCGGTGAAGGCGCCGATGCCCAGGGCGGCGGAGAGTTCGGTGCCGTCCTCGAGGGTCATTTTCTGCGTGGCGTTGTGCGTGTTGAAACAGTACTGCGCCTCGCCGCGGTTGCAGGCGCGGCAGTTGCCGCAGACGGCCCGCCAGTTGAGCACCACGCGGTCGCCCGGGGCGACGTCCGTGACGTCGGGGCCTACGGCGCTGACCACTCCGGTGGCCTCGTGGCCGAGAAGGAATGGGAAGTCATCGCTGATGCCGCCCAGCTTGTAGTGCAGATCGGTGTGGCAGACGCCGCTGGTGATGATGTCCACCAGGGCCTCGCCCGGACCCGGATCCGGGACCAGGATGGTCTCCAGAGTGACCGGGGCGCCCTTGGAGCGGGCTACGACACCTTTGACTTTATGGACCACGAAAGGCTCCCTCAATGCAGATAGACAAAAACGGGACCAACACGGATGTTGGTCCCGTTCTGTCTACCACATGAGCTGCTGCGGTCAGGCTGCGAGGCGGCTCTTTACTTCAGCTACGGAGGGGTTGGTGGCGGCGGTGCCGTCCGGGAAAAGCACGGTGGGGACTGTCTGGTTGCCGCCGTTGAGCTGTTCCACGAGTTCGGCCGTGCCCTCAACCTCTTCAATGTTGATTTCCGTGTAGCCGATGCCCTGCGCGTCCAGCTGCTTCTTCAGCCGGTTGCAGTAACCGCACCAGGTGGTGGAAAACATGGTGATGGTGCCGTTCTCGGGGGTAAAGTCCACGGAGCTCTCCTAAATCAGTGAGGGGGTTCGTTCCCATCAACGGTAACCCGCGGCCCGCTATTCCCCGGAGCCGGTAGCCCCGGATGACACCGCGTAACACTGATGGCATGCTGGTGCCATGTGTGGACGCTATGTGATGGCACGTGCGGTGGGGGACCTGCTGGCCGAATTCGATGCCCAGCTCGAGGAGGACGTGGAGCTGCCGCCGTCGTGGAATGTTGCACCCACCGATGACGTGCCCATTGTCCTGGAACGCCTGATTGACGACTCCGCCGTCCGGCAGCTGCATGTGGCCCGGTGGGGCCTGGTGCCGTCCTGGGCCAAGGATCCCGGCATCGGATCCAAAATGATCAACGCCCGGAGCGAAACGGTCCTGGAGAAGCCCGCCTTCCGCAAGGCCATCCAGTCGCGCCGCTGTGCCGTGCCGGCGGACGGCTATTACGAGTGGAAGCAGGGGACGGGGAAGGCGAAGCAGCCCTACTACGTCCACCCCGGCGAGGGCAGCGGCCTGGTTTTTGCCGGGCTGTACGAATGGTGGAAGGACCCGTCCAAGGCGGAGGGTGAGCCCGGCCGGTGGCTGCTCTCCACGTCCATCCTGACGGCCGACACGCCCCCACCGGGATCGGAGTCAACTGTCTTCGGCAAACTGACCGCCCTGCACGACCGGGTGCCGCTGCCCATGGACCGGGCCACGATGGAGTCCTGGATCGACCCGCAGATCGACGACGCCGCCTTCCTGGTGGACCTGGTCCGCGCCCATGTGAAGGATGTTGCCGCGGACTGGCACGTGGAGTCCGTTGGCCGGGAGGTGGGAAACGTGCGCAACAATTCCCCCGAGCTCATCCGCCCGGTGGAGGCGCTGTTCTGAGGCGTATTATCCGCTGACCCGGGCGACGGCGGAGGTGCCTGACCCCTAAACGGTGACCTTGCCGGCGTCGTCCACTGCCCACGTGGGGTTGTAGGCGATCTCCCAGCGGAAGCCGTCCGGGTCCGCGAAATAGCCGGTGTATCCGCCCCACGGCTGGGTGACCGGCTCCGCAACTATTTTTGCCCCGGCTGCGGCGGCTTCGGCCATGACCCGGTCCACGTCCGCGGTGCTGGGGAGGTTGTGGCTGAGCGTGATGCAGGGGACTGGTCCCGGCGCATCAACCCCGGCTTCGGCCTGCATCTGGCCGGCGTTCCACAGCGAGAGGATCAGCCCGTGGTTGACCTGGATAAACACCACGTCGTCGGGCAATTCCTTGTGGACGGGCCAGCCGAGGCCCTCTGCGTAGAAGCGGCGGGAGGCCGCTACGCTGCGTACACCTAGTGAGATGAAGTCGACTCTGGGCTGCATGCTTCGATACTGTCAGATGATGGCGACAATTCAAGGAAACGACAGGGACGCGCTGGCCGACAAGGAACAGCTCGCCGCCGTGCGGATTGCAGTCGACGAGGTCGATGACCAGATCGTTACCCTCATTGCCCGGCGTGAGCGGCTGATCCGGATCGCCGGAACCCTGAAGGGTGACGACGCCGAAGTCCGGGCCCCGGGCCGGGTGGAGCGGGTCATTGAGCACGTACGCTCCGCTGCGGAGAAGAAGGACATCGATCCGGACATCGTGGAATCCACGTACCGGGCCATGATCTCGGGCTTTATCGAACTCGAGCTGAAGGTCCACAAAGAAAGCAGCTGAGGCTGTTCGACATCCATACAGGGCGCCCTGCGGCCGGACACGTATCCGGTTGCAGGGCGCCTGTTTTGGTGCGCCTGGTTACAGTGCTTCGTCGACGGTGATGCCGGACTGGAATTCCCTGCCGTCCGCCTCGCTGAACGCCGACATGATGTGACCCTTGCCGAGCCCGTGGATGGCGGCCAAAGGGAAGTTTCCGGTGATGGAGTTGCCGGAGTGCGTGACTCCGCTGAGGTCGAAGTTTTCCTCGGTGCCCTGTTCGTGGCTGAACGAGTAGAAGGCGATCGCCTCCCCGTTCATGAATTCAATGCCCAACCGTCTTTGTGATGAGTAGTCAGGGCTGGCCGCAACGAGACCCACTACGTACGCACCCGCTCCCGGGATGTTGCCGTCGATATCAAAGGTTGCCACGAGCGTTGTGTCCTGGGCCTTGATGCTTACGTGCTTGAGGAGTGCGTCATTGGTGCTCATGCCACAATCCTGCTCCCTGCCGTCATTTCCGTCCACCCCTGTCTAGGTTTTGTGTTGGCTCCGGCGTAGACTGGATTTATTCGAACATGTATTCGAATAAGTGTGTTCGAAACCCCGGGATGGACCTTCCTGGGCCACAGTTCCAGTTCAGTTCCGGGAGGCGCCAATGGGTATGTTCAGCGAATCCGTTGACGTCGCCTGCAACGCTGCCGGCCAGCCGGTGGCCCTCCAATGGGCCGGGCGGCACTACACCGTGTGCGCTGAACCTGTGCGGTGGTTTGAACGCAGGCAGTGGTGGGCCGAGGAAAGCCGCGCACCGCTGGGAAGCGGGCCCGGTCTGGTTGACCACGAAATCTGGCGGGTCCAGGTGCAGGCAGACCCGCAGGAAGAACCCCTCACCCTGGACCTGAGCCGGCACCTCGGAAGCGGCCGGTGGCGGCTGCTCCGGATCCATGACGCACTCCAACCCAGAACCGCATGACTTTCACGCATCTCCACACTTCCACCGCCTTCAGTGCCCACTATGGGGTGTCCTGGCCGGACGAACTCGCCCAGGTTGCCGCCGCTGACGGTGCCACAGCGCTCGCCTGTACTGACCGGGACGGCCTGTACGGCACGGTCAAGCACCTCAAGGCCTGCATGGCCGCAGGTATTGACCCCATCGTGGGGGTTGACCTTGCGGTGTTCGACGACGACGGCGACCACCGCACCCAGCTCGCCGGACGCGTGGTGGTCCTCGCCCGAGGCCATAACAATGGCGCGGGCTACCGTGCCCTGTGCAGGCTGGTGTCAGATGCCCATGCCAGGACTTCCGGCAAAGCCGGGGGAGCTGTACCGGTGGCAGTCACCCGCGCCGAACTCGCCTCCCGGACCCTTGACCCGAAAACCCTGAAGCCGGTCCTGATGGTCCTGATCGGACCGGATTCCGACGTCGGACGCGCCATGGGCGGGCGGCGGTACCTGCGCCCCCGCACCCTCTTCAAACGCTGGCTGGATGCCATGCCGCAGGGGACCATGGTGGCTGAAGTGGTTTCCCAGCTCAGCTCACCGGGCTCACCGCTGAGCACCGCCCACGCAGTGCGGATGCTCAAACTCGCGGAGGAACACCAGGTCCCTGCCGTGCTCACCAACGCTGTACGGTACTGCGCCGAGGACGGAGCCGCCACGGCGGACGTCCTGGATTCAGCCCGCACACTGAAGTCCCTCCCCGAACTCGCCGCCGAACCCCTGCTCCAGCCCAACGGCCAGGCCTGGCTGAAATCGTCAGCACAGATGCTCCAGCTCGGCAAGGAAATCATCGGCACTGCAGGATACGGGGCGGCGGACCTCAAACAGCTCATGGCCCAGACCGAGGCGCTCGCCGACCTCTGCCGGATAGACCCCGTCACTGACATGGGATGGAAGCAGCCCGTTGTCCCCGAGGCCTCAGTCATCGGCATCAGCCAGGACCCGCACGTGGAGCTGGTCCAGCGCTGCGAGGCCGGGATCGGCAGGAGGTTCCCTGGCATCACCGGAGCCGCCGAAAAGGAAATGCGCTCGCGGCTGGAGCACGAACTGGGGATCATCATGAACCTCGGGTTCTCCTCCTACTTCCTGACCGTCGCCGAAGTGTCCCGGATGATCCTGGACATGGGGGTCCGCGCCGCCGCCCGGGGGTCCGGAGCATCCAGCCTGGTCAACTACCTCATCGACGTCAGCCAGGTAAACCCCCTGCAGCATGACCTGATCTTCGAAAGGTTCCTGTCCCAGGACCGGGCCACCCTGCCGGACATTGACATCGATGTTGAAAGCGCTGAACGGCACAACGTTTACCGGCGGATCTTTGACCGCTTCGGTGCCGAACGCGTCACGCTCATGAGCATGCAGAACGGATACCGGGCGCGTGGCGCAGTCAGGGACGCCGGCATGGCCCTGGGTATGGACGACGGCGACGTCGGCGAGATCGCCAAGCAGCTGTGGCGCTTTTCGGCCCGCAAGTTCCGGGAGGCACTGGTGGAGAAACCCGAACTGCGCGAGTTCGCCGACCGGGTGGAGCGCAGTGACTTTGCCGAAAACCAGCAGCTTGATCTTCTGGTGGACCTCACGGAACGGCTGGACCGGCTTCCCCGGCATATTTCCATGCACCCCTGCGGGGTGATCCTGGGCGATGCCACACTGCTGGACCGCACCCCCGTACAGCCCAGCGGCCTGGGATTGCCCATGAGCCAGTTCGACAAACACGACATGGATCCCATGGGGATGCTGAAGCTCGACGTCCTGGGTGTCAGGATGCAGAGCGCCATGGCCTTCGCTGTCCGCGAGGTCATCCGGCTCCACCCTTCCAAGGCCGAAGTAGTGGCTGCTGGGGCGCACCCCCAGGGTGAGGACGGGACAGGCCCGGACTACATCGCCGACAACGGCCACATCAACCTCAATGCCGTGCCGCTGGACGACGAACCCACCTATGAGCTGATCCGAAGCACGCACACCCTGGGCTGCTTCCAGATCGAGTCGCCAGGTCAGCGGGAGCTCATCGGCAAAATGGAGCCGCGCGAATTCAATGACCTCATCATCGACATCTCGCTGTTCCGGCCGGGGCCGATGAAATCAGACATGGTGCGGCCGTTCCTGGAGCACAGGCACGGTTTCGCGCCGGAGGTGTACCCCCACCCGGACCTGAAACCTGTGCTGCAGGAAACCCACGGGGTCACCGTCTTCCACGAACAGATCCTGAAAACCTTCAACGTCATGACGGGCTGCGGCCTTGCCCGTGCGGACGAATTCCGGCGCGCCCTGGGCAATGAGCTGCTCGAACCGAAGGTGGAGGAGTTCTTCCGGAAGGAGGCCAGGGCCAAAAACTATTCACCGGACGTGGTGGACAAGGTGTGGGGAACCCTGAAGGCGTTTGGCAGCTTCGGTTTCTGCAAGGCCCACGGCGCCGCCTTTGCCGTACCCACCTACCAGTCGGCGTGGCTGAAGGCGCACCACCCTGAGGCGTTCCTGGCCGGGCTGTGGGAGCACGATCCCGGCATGTACCCCAAGCGGCTCCTGGTGGCTGAAGCACGCAGGCTGGGCATCCCCATCCTTCCCCTGGACATCAACCGGAGCCATGCCGAATACCGGGTTGAGCCGGTGGAGCACGGGCCGGACCGCGGCAAACTGGGGATCAGGCTGAGCCTGAAGGGCATCTACGGGCTGTCCGGCGCAGAGCTTAAGCGCATCGTGGCCGGGCAGCCCTATGACTCGCTGGCTGATCTTCGGGCGCGGTCCCGGCTGAGCAAACCCAACATCAAACGGCTGGCCCAGCTGGGCGCCTTTGATTCGCTGCACCGGGAGTCGGGCGGGGCCGCCAACCGGGCAGACCTCGTCCAGCACCTCCAAAGAATGCAGTCGGCAGGCAGCGCGCGGAAGGGCATCGAGGTCATTGAGGGGCAGCTTTCCCTGCCATTGGGCGACGTGGAACTTCGAAACGTCAAACCCGGGCTGCCGGCCCCAACGCTGGTGGAAAATGTCCGGGCAGAACTGGACCTGATGGCCATTGACGTCAGCGGGCACCTGATGGACAGCCACCGCCCCATGCTGGACAGGCTCGGCGTCACTACGGCGGACAAGCTGCTGGGCCTGCGCAACGGCTCCGAAGTGCTGGTGGCCGGGGTGCGCATCGCCACCCAGACCCCTCCCATGCGTGGCGGGCGCCGAGTGGTGTTCATCAGCATCGACGACGGCACCGGATGCATCGACTCTGTCTTCTTCCACGAAGCTCAGGAGCAGGCCGGGCTGCTGCTGTTCGGCACCAGGCTTTTGCTCATCCGCGGCACCACCCGGCGGACGGGGCCCAGGGGCATCAGCCTGAGTGCCAGCATGGCGTGGGACCTGAGCCGGGTGGAGACCCTCCCGTTCCCGGAGTCACGGCCCGAAACCACCGACATTCCGCATCCCCTGGACGGAATCAGCCGCAGCCTGGCCATCACCGGAATGGGTGGCTGAACCGCGCCATCCCAGCCAAACCCGGGTGTCGGGGCCCGCGGGTCCCGTTGGTCGGCCCCTTGGGAAACCGATAGCATTGACGATGGCTGGCTGTGGTCCCCGTACGCCACAAGCTATGAAGCCTTAACTTTGAATAGGAGACACCCGTGTCAGATGCCCAGCAGATCACCCTCATCGTCGATGGCGAAGAGGCCAAGGTGACTACCGGGACAACCGGTGCGGAACTCTTCTTTGAGCGCCGCGACGTTGTTGTGGCCCGCGTTAACGGCGAGCTTAAGGACCTGGACCAGGAGCTGCCGGAGGGCGCCGACGTCGAAGGCGTCACCATCGAGTCCCCGGACGGACTGAACGTCCTCCGCCACTCCACCGCCCATGTCATGGCCCAGGCCGTGCAGCAGCTCCGCCCGGACGCGAAGCTGGGCATCGGCCCGTACATCACCGACGGCTTTTACTTCGACTTCGACGTCGCCGAACCGTTCACCCCCGAGGACCTCAAGACCCTCGAAAAGATGATGCTCAAGATCATCAACCAGAACCAGAAGTTCGTCCGCCGCGTCGTGTCCGAGGACGAAGCCCGCGAAGCCATGAAGAACGAGCCCCACAAGCTCGAATTGCTGGGCAAAAAGAACAACGCCGCCGAAGCCGGTGAAGGCGTCAACGTCGAGGTGGGCGCCGGCGACATCACCATCTATGACAACGTCGAGCGCAAGGAAGGGACCACCGTCTGGTGCGACCTCTGCCGCGGCCCGCACCTGCCCAACACCAAGCTCATCTCCAACGCCTTCGCGCTGACCCGGTCCTCCTCCGCATACTGGCTGGGCAACCAGAAGAACCAGCAGCTGCAGCGCATCTACGGCACCGCCTGGCCCACCAAAGACGCCTTGAAGGCCTACCAGGAGCGCATCGCCGAAGCCGAACGGCGCGACCACCGCAAGCTCGGCGTCGAACTTGACCTCTTCTCGTTCCCGGACGAGCTGGGCTCCGGCCTGCCCGTGTTCCACCCCAAGGGCGGCATCATCCGCAAGGAGATGGAGGACTACTCGCGGCAGCGCCACGTCGACGCCGGCTACGAGTTCGTCTACACCCCGCACATCACCAAGGGCCACCTGTACGAAGTCTCGGGCCACCTGGACTGGTACAAGGAGGGCATGTTCCCGGCGATGCACGTGGACGCCGAACTCAATGAGGACGGCACCGTGCGCAAGCCCGGCCAGGACTACTACCTGAAGCCGATGAACTGCCCCATGCATAACCTGATCTTCCGCTCCCGCGGACGGTCCTACCGCGAACTGCCGCTGCGGCTGTTCGAATTCGGTTCGGTGTACCGCTACGAGAAGTCCGGCGTGGTCCACGGCCTGACGCGCGTCCGTGGCATGACCCAGGACGACGCCCACATCTACTGCACCCGCGAGCAGATGAAGGACGAACTCACCAAGACCCTGACGTTCGTGCTGGACCTGCTCAAGGACTACGGCCTGAACGACTTCTACCTGGAGCTCTCCACCAAGGACCCGGAGAAGTACGTCGGCGAGGATGCCGCCTGGGAAGAAGCCACCCGGACCCTCGCCGAAGTGGCAGAGGAATCCGGCCTGGAACTGGTTGCGGATCCGGGTGGAGCGGCCTTCTACGGCCCGAAGATCTCCGTCCAGGCCAAGGACGCCCTCGGCCGCACCTGGCAGATGTCCACCATCCAGCTGGACTTCAACCTGCCGGAACGGTTCGAGCTGGAATTCCAGGCCGCCGACGGCACCCGGCAGCGGCCAGTGATGATCCACCGCGCCCTCTTCGGTTCCATCGAACGGTTCATGGGTGTCCTCACCGAGCACTACGCCGGCGCCTTCCCGGCGTGGCTTTCCCCGGTCCAGGTGGTGGGCATCCCCGTCGCCGAAACGTTCAACGAGTACATGTTCGACGTCGTTGACCAGCTCAAGGCGGCGGGCATCCGCGCCGAGGTGGATACGTCGTCGGACAGGTTCCCTAAGAAGATCCGCACCGCCAGCAAGGACAAAATCCCGTTTGTCCTGATCGCCGGCGGCGACGACGCCGAGGCCGGCGCGGTGTCCTTCCGCTTCCGCGACGGCAGCCAGGACAACGGCGTGCCGGTGGCCGAGGCCGTCAAGCGGATCACCGAAGCCGTCCGTAACCGGACCAGCTAGCGAAACGGACGAGAAACGGTGCAGGAGAACACAGGCGCAGGATATCCAGGCGATGCCGGCGTGACCGACGACTTTGACCTCGCCGGTGTCCCGGATGCCTTCCAGCGCCTGTGGACTCCGCACCGGATGGCCTACATCAAGGGCGGCCAGCACCAGTTCAAGAACGAGAACGACTGCCCGTTCTGCGTCGGTCCCGGCCGGACCGATGAGGAGGCACTCATCGTTTACCGGGGGAAGACCTGCTACGTGGTGCTGAACCTGTTCCCGTACAACCCGGGCCATCTGCTCGTCTGCCCCTACCGGCATGTGCCGGACTACACGGACCTGACCCTGGAGGAGACCGCCGAGTTCGCCGATCTGACGCAGACCGCCATGAAGGTGCTGCGCAAAGTGTCGAACCCCGGTGGCTTCAACCTGGGCATGAACCAGGGCGTGGTGGGCGGCGCGGGAATCGCGGCGCACCTCCACCAGCATATTGTTCCGCGGTGGGGCGGCGACGGTAATTTCTTCCCGATCATCGCGCAGACCAAAGCCATCACCCAGACCCTCGACGAGGTCCGCCGCCAGGTGGCCGAGGCGTGGCCCGGGGAGACGGATGCTGAATAGGCACGCGCGCGGTTTCTTCACTGCGCTGTTTACCCCGCTTGCCCGCTGGCTCCTGAAAATCGGTATTTCCCCCGACGCCGTCACGGTGGTGGGGACCCTTGGTGTGGTAGCCGGCGCCCTGGTCTTCTACCCGCTGGGCCAGCTGTGGTGGGGAACGCTGTTCATCACTGCGTTCATCTTTTCCGATGTGCTGGACGGCATCATGGCCAGGATGCGGGACACCGGCGGCCGGTGGGGAAACTTCCTGGACTCCACGCTGGACCGGGTCGCCGACGGCGCACTCTTTGCAGGCCTCGCCATCTGGTTCTTCGCCGGCGGCAACGACGTGGTGATCGCGGTTGGCGCGATGGTCTGCCTGGTCCTGGGCATGGTGGTCTCCTATGCGCGGGCCAAAGCGGAATCCCTCGGCTTCACCGCCAACGTGGGAATTGCCGAACGTGCCGAACGTCTGGTCTCGGTGCTGGTGGTTACCGGATTCACCGGCCTGGGCCTGCCCCATATCGTCCTGCAGATGACGCTCGCGCTCCTGGCCACGGCCAGCCTGGTCACGATTATCCAGCGTGTGGCCACCGTGCGCCGCCAGTCCCTGGCGGAGTCCGCAGCCTCTGATTAAGGCTGATTAAGCCCGCCGCCTGCCGTGGGACTAGTATTGTGACTGCCCGGTCAATGGACCCGGCAACCCGGTGTGTGTACTTTCGGCTCTGTGCCGCCCTCACGCCCGGCGAAGATCATCTATCTACCCATAGGGGTTTTTGTGTCTACACCTGATGTAAGCAGCGAAGCCGGTTCGTCCGCGAACAGCGTCACGGGCAGCAACCGCGTCAAGCGCGGCATGGCTGAGATGCTCAAGGGCGGCGTCATCATGGACGTCGTCAACGTCGAACAGGCCCGCATCGCCGAAGACGCCGGTGCCGTGGCCGTGATGGCGCTGGAACGCGTTCCGGCCGATATCCGCGCCCAGGGCGGCGTGTCCCGCATGTCGGACCCGGACATGATCGACAAGATCATCGAAGCCGTCTCCGTGCCGGTCATGGCCAAGGCCCGGATCGGCCACTTCGTCGAGGCCCAGGTCCTGCAGTCCCTGGGCGTGGACTACATTGACGAGTCCGAGGTCCTGACCCCGGCCGACTACGTCAACCACATCGACAAGTGGAACTTCAAGGTTCCCTTCGTCTGCGGTGCCACCAACCTCGGTGAGGCGCTGCGCCGCATCAACGAGGGCGCGGCCATGATCCGTTCCAAGGGCGAGGCCGGCACCGGCGATGTCTCCAACGCCACCGGGCACATGCGCCAGATCCGTTCCGAGATCGCCAAGCTTGCTGCCCTGCCCGAGGACGAGCTGTACGTCGCGGCCAAGGAACTGCAGGCCCCGTACGAACTGGTCAAGGAAGTTGCCGCCGCCGGCAAGCTCCCCGTGGTGCTGTTCACCGCCGGCGGCATCGCCACCCCGGCCGACGCTGCGATGATGATGCAGCTCGGCGCCGACGGTGTGTTCGTCGGTTCCGGTATCTTCAAGTCCGGCAACCCAGCCCAGCGTGCCGCCGCCGTCGTGAAGGCCACCACGTTCTTCGATGACCCCGACGTCATCGCCAAGGCCTCCCGCGGCCTGGGCGAAGCCATGGTGGGCATCAACGTCGACGAGATCCCGCAGCCGCACCGCCTCGCCGAGCGCGGCTGGTAAAAGCTCCACAAGTAGTACGACGGCGGGTGGCCACCTTCTCGAAGGCGGCCACCCGCCGTCGTCCGTTGGCTACTTCAGCTGCCTGTGGACTCCATGGGGGCAACGTTGCGGTTGGTTCTGAACAAATTATCGGGATCATATTTCGTCTTCACCTGGACCAAGCGTTCATAGTTGGTGCCATAGGCTGCCCGGACCTGCTGTTGTCCCTCGTCCGCCGTCTGGAAGTTGATGTAACTGCGGCCTCCGGTGAACGGCCGTTGCCGCTCCCATGACTCGCGGATCCACGCCCGGTACGAGTCCGCGGCCGGATCGCCGGGATCCCACATGCCATTTGATCCGATGACGTATCGGGCATTGCGGTTACCCACCACCCCGTCGTCTTCGGGGTGCTCGTTGAGGGCACCGGCAAGGTGCAGGATACCGAGTTCCGCTCCCTCAATGGGGCATTCAGCGAAAAGCTCGCGGATGGTGGATAGCAGACCGTCGCTCAGTTCGACGGCGTACTCGGTCTTCCAGTAGTAGTGGAGGCCCTTCGGCTCACTGTCGTCCAGATAGGACTGGACGTGTGTATACGGCTGCGCGGCGAGGAGATCGACAGCGGGATCACCAATTTCCAGGAGAGAATCCAAAACCTCCGGCACTTTATCGAGTTCGCCGCTGTAGCAAACTGCCATAGCGCAGATCTTCTTGCCCTGCCACCGTTCAGGAATGAAAGGTTCCGCCGGGGCAGTCATAAGAATCAGCCACACGGCAAGCTCGCGAGGCGCGCGGGACGTGAGCGTCCGATACCGCCGGAGGATTTCGTCCGCGCGCTCGAATGGCCAAGCAATGAGACCGCCAAAGACGGTAGGCCCCACCTCGTGCAGCCGAAGCGTGAAGCGCGTGACCACGCCAAGATTGGCGCCCGCGCCGCGGACACCCCAAAACAGGTCCGCGTTATCGTGACGGCTGGCTGTGCGGACCAACCCGTCGGCCGTGACAATCTCAACCTCTTCGAGGTTGTCCACAGTCCACCCGAACCTGCGGCTCAGATATCCGAGGCCGCCCCCGAGAGTCAGGCCCGCCACGCCCACTTCGGAGATGAATCCGAGAACTGTGGCCAGTCCGTGTTCCTGAGTGGCCCGGTCGACGTCCTGCAGCAGGCAACCCGGGCCAACTTGGGCGAGCATGGCCACCGGGTCCACTGTGACTGTGTTCATCCGCGACATGTCCAGCGTGAGGCCACCATCGGCGATGGCGCTTCCTGCTATGTTGTGGCCGCCACCCTTGGTGCTGATCTGCAGCCTGTTCGCTGCTGCGAACCTGACAACGGCTGAGACCTCCCTGGCTGACGTTGGCTGGACCACCAGGGCCGGTTCCTTCTTGATCAGACCGTTCCAGAGCAGGACAGCAGAAGCCCAGCCGGAGTCACCTGGGCGCAAGAGAGGCACTCCCAGCATGGACCCAAGCACTTCCAGATCCGAGGACGTCAGGTGCACCGGAAGGCCATCGAGCCCACGGACCTCCACGTCTGTGATGTGGCCGCCCGCTTCGGCAGCATTACGCGATTCCCTGATCATCACGGCACCTCCATTGGCCTTTCAGAGTCCCTAATGAGGATGTTATGGTCCGGCGGCTGGGCGACGCATCGGTAGAACTGCCCCGATCGCAAGATGGGTCATTGTGCCCAGAGTGAGTCAGCCTCGGCTGATCAGCCCGTGCTTGTAGGCGTAGGCGGTAGCGGCGGCACGTGACGTCAGGTCCAACTTCGTGAAGATATTGCTGGCGTGATGGGCAACCGTCTTTTCGCTGAGGAAAAGTTCAGCTGCAATCTCCCTGTTGGACTTTCCACTCGCCACCAGGAGCAGCACCTGTGTCTCCCTGGCGGTCAGCGGATTAGCCCTAATGGCCTGTTGCCGGTTCGAAAGTGCCTCAACGATCGCTGCATCCGGCACTGCGCCAAGATGGAGGAAAGCCCATCTGGCGGCATCAAACTCCAGCTCGGCCGAGTGTGAATCACCCAGTGCGCGGTAAGCACGCCCCATAAGCACCCGGGTGCGCGCCGACTCATAGGGCGCGTCGAGTTGCTGCCATGCTGCCCATGCCCTGCACGCCGCCGCCAAAGCCGCCGCGTATTCCTGCTCCGCAAGGAGCAGCGCTCCTTCCGACTGTGCGGTCTCCGCCTCCAGCCATTGGCTGCCCAGCGCCCCGGCCCTCGCCCGAAGTTCTTCGGCTGCGGCCCGTGCGCCGGAAAGGTCGGACGACGCCAGCATGATCTCCACGGCACCGCCAAGAAGCCGGGAACGCTCTGACGGAGACGATGTTTCGGCAAGGGACCGGCGGATCGCAGCCACCGCGGCGGTCGTTCGGCCTTGCATAAGCAGTAACAGCGCAAGCCCGGGCTGTGGATCCCGGACCCAACGGCTCGCCTCAAGATACGTGTCCCTGGCTTTGGTGAACTGGCCCCTCAGCCGGTGCAGTTCGGCGAGCTGGTAGAGCGCGGCCCCGACTCCCGGCTGCGTAGTCGGTTCGCAGAGCCGGCGATAGGCGTCCTGTGCAGCATCGAATGCATCGGGCCATGCCCCCTGAAATTGCAAGATCCGTGCCCGGTGGATCTGGCAGTTGCCCTGATAAGGGACCATGTCCGGCTGCGCGCCGCACCACCGGGTGAATGCGGCCGTCCACTGCTGTGCTCGGGACAGATCGAACGCATCCATGCACGCTTCGATGACTGCGCAATACACGATCCCCGCAGTGACAGCGGACAGCTCATTGGCCCTCACGCTGACAAAAACTTCGTCCAGCAGAGGCATAGCCTGCCCGGTGTCACCCATGGCGATCAGCGACTCGCTAAGGCCTGTCCTCGCAAGAGCGGCCAGGTCCTGGTGCCCAAAGCGGTTTCCGATTTCCAGCGCGGCCCCGAAGCTCACGGTGGCTCCCACGGCATCCCCCTGGGCGGCACTTTCAAGGCCGGCCGGCACCAGCAGCAGTCCCTGCTCCACACAGTCGAGGTCCGCGGGAAGCGCACGCCGTGCCCGCTGCAGCCACGCGTTGGCCAACGTTTCTTCGCCGCCAAGCAGAAAGTGCAGGGCAAGCCAGGCAGCGCTTCGCGCCGCCCCGGAAGAGTCCGAGTGCTCCAGGTGTGCCCGATACCCACGGGCAAGCACTCTTGCGGCTTCGTCGTCATGGCCCATCAGATAGGCCGCATCGGCGACAAGTTCGAGGTCTTCCGGTACGAGCGACGACTGGCGGTCAGCATCCATCAGGAGGGCGTGTGCATTCGCCCATTCCTGTCGCCTGAAAGCCTCCCGGCCCAGACGGAGAGGGTCTGCCGCCATTGGTTCTCCACTGACTCTTCGGCGCGGACGGCGCCGATACGTGAAGCTTAGCGCTTCGGCGTGGACTCCGGCAGGCAGCCAACGACGGCGGCGGCCATCCGCCGTCGTTCTTCCGTTGAGTGCTCCACAACGGCCCTTATGGGGCCTCAAAACGGCTCTTGCGGAGCAACCGATGAGGGGTTTAGTCGAGGCCGCGGCGCTTTAGCAGAGGGTCCAGCCTTGCTTCGCGGCCGCGGAGGGCTCGGAAGGATTCCAGCGGGTCCCGGCTGTTGCCGCGGGAGAGCAGCTCCTGGCGGAACCGTTCGCCGTTGGCGCGGGTCAGGCCGCCGTTCTCGGTGAACCAGTCCACGGTCTCGGCGTCCAGCACTTCACTCCAGATGTAGGAGTAGTAGCCGGCCGCGTAGCCTGCCCCGGCGAAGATGTGCTGGAAATAGCCGGTGCGGTAGCGCGGCGGGATCAGGGCGTGGGCCACCCCGGCGGCCGCGAGTGACTTCTCCTCGAAGGCCAGGACGTCGTCGGGGATCCCGGTTTCGTCCAGCACATGCCAGGCCAGGTCCAGCAGCGCGGCACCCAGGTACTCGGTGGTAGCGAAGCCCTCGCCCCACAGCCGGGACTCGTTGAGCCTGTCCACAACGTCCTGGGGGAGCGGCTCGCCGGTGGCGTAGTGCCGCGCGTAGTTGGCCAGAACCTCAGGCCACAGGATCCACATCTCGTTGACCTGCGACGGGTACTCCACAAAGTCGCGCGGCACGGCCGTTCCGGCGAAGCGCGGGTACGTCACGTTCGAGAACAGCCCGTGCAGGGCGTGGCCGAATTCGTGGAACGTGGTGCGCAGCTCATCCAGCGTGAGGAGGGTGGGTTCCCCGGCCGGCGGCTTGGTGATGTTCAGGTTATTGATCACCACGGCCTTGGTCCCCAGCAGGGCGGACTGCTCCACCAGGGAGTTCATCCACGCCCCTCCGCGTTTGGACTCCCGGGTGTAGTAATCGCCCAGGAACAGTCCCAGGCCGCTGCCGTCATCGTTCCGCACCTCCCACACGCGGACGTCCGGGTGGTAGCCTGCCAGGTCCGTCCGTTCATGGAAGGTGATCCCAAACAGCGACGTGGCTGCGTGGAACACCCCGTCCTTGAGCACCCTGTCCAGCTCAAAGTAGGGGCGGAGCGCCTGCTCGTCGACGGCGTACTTCTCGCGCCGGACCTTGGCCGAGTAGAACGCCCAGTCCCAGGCCTCCAGCGGATGGCCGGCAATGTCTGCCAGGGCCGCGGCCTCGGCATCCGCGTTCCGCACAGCGGCCGGGGCAAGCCGGTTCAGCATGGCTTGGACGGCCTCGAAATCGGGCGCCGTCTGCCGGTCCACCACCAGTTCGGCGTAGTTCGCGAAGCCAAGAAGCTTTGCCTTTTCGGCCCGCAGCGTGGCCATCGAACGCACGGGTTCCCGGACGTCCAGGCTGCCGCCGTCGCTGCCCCTGCCCAGGGAGGCTTCAAACAGCCGACGGCGGACGTCCCGGTTTTCGAGGACGGCCATGGCCGGCTGGTTGCTCGGCTGGATCAGGGTCAGCAGGAACTTGCCTTCGTGCCCCGCCGTGCGGGCTGCTTCGGCCGCGCCGGCTACGTCGTCGGCGGGCATGCCGGCCAGTTCCTCCTCGTGGTCCAGCAGGAGCGCGGCGGACTTCATGGCTTCCTTGACCCGCTGGCCGAAGTCCGTGCCCAGCCGGGAGAGTTCGGCGTTGACAGCCTTCAGCCGCTCCTGGTCCGGGGCGTCCAGCTGGATTCCTGACTGCCGGAACTCCTTCAGGTACTCCTCGACGAGCCGGACAGCTTCCGGCTCCAGGCCTGCGGTGTCGATGGCGGCGAAGCGGTCGAAGAGGGCGCGGTTCAGGTAGACATCGTCCTGATGTGCGGTGAGCAGCGGCGTCAGTTCCGTTTCGAGGTCGCGGATCTCGTCCGAGGCGTCGGCTGAAACCAGGGTGAAGAAGGACGCAGCTGCCCGTTCCAGCAGCCGGCCCGCCTGCTCCATGGCCACGGCTGTGTTCGCAAACGACGCAGGCTCCGTGTTGTCCACGATGGCCTGGATTTCGGCCAGATGCCCGGCCAGGCCTGCATGGACCGCCTCAGCGTAGTGGGGGACCGAGATCCCGGCAAACGGCGGCAACTCGTAGGGCAACGGACTGTGGCTGAAGAGCGGATTGGTCATGAAGTAAAGCTTTCACATCCCGGCGCTGTTCTCAATGAGCCAAATGCGCGCTTCCGGCCGCGTCGAAACCTAGAATTACGCCCATGGGGAACAGAAGTGGTGGCATTGCCGTCCGCGCCGGCACAGCCATGGCTGCGGCCATACTTGTGAGCGCCCTCGCCGGCTGCGGACTGATAGCCGAACAGGCCGGACGGTCGGCAAGTGCAGGGGCCACTCCGGGTCCGGGGAAGGGCCAGCCGAGTGTCACGCAGACGCCGGCGCCAACCCCTACGCCCACGCCCACCCCGGGCGCCGGGCCGGCATGCCCGACGCTGCGCTGCACCTCTGTCCTGGTCACCGGCGACATGCTGGTCCACACCCAGCTCTGGCAGCAGGCCCAGCAGGATGCCGCCACGGCGGGGAAACCGGGACTGGACTTCACGCCGCTCCTTGAAGGCCAGCGCCGTTACATCCAGGCCAGCGACCTCGCCATCTGCCACCAGGAAACACCGGTGGCAGGGCCGGAGGGGCCCTTCTCCGCCTACCCCTCGTTCAACGTCCCGCCGCAGATCATCACGGCATCCAAGGCAGTGGGCTACCAGGCCTGCACCACCGCCAGCAACCACACGATCGACCGGAGCACGGACGGTCTGCTGCGGACCTTGGACGCCCTGGACGCTGCAGGGCTGAAGCACACCGGTTCCTACCGCACGGAAGCTGAGTCCCAGGGCATCCTGATCCTGCAGACACCTGCCGCCAGGATCGCCATCATCCAGGGGACCTACGGACTCAACGGCCAATACCCTGAATACCCTTGGCAGGTCGACATGTTGGACGCACCGTCCATGATCGCCAAAGCCGTCAAGGCGCGGGCACTCGGGGCAGACATCGTGCTGGGCGCCATGCATGCCGGGGACGAGTACGCGAGTGAAGCCAACGCACAGCAGCAGGAGGTGGCCCACGCCCTCGTGGACAGCGGCCAGTTCTCCATGATCTACGGCCACCACACGCACTCCGTGCTGCCGATCGAGAACTACAAGGGCACCTGGATCGTCTACGGGCTGGGCAACGGCGTCACCGAGCTTTCGCCCTGGTATGTGGTGAACAATGAGGGCCTGCTGGTGCGGGCCCAGTTCAGCCAGGACGCGTCCGGCAAATGGGCCCCCTCAGACCTCGCCTGGGCGCCGTCGGTCATCGTCCGTGATCCCTACCGTTGGTGCTCCGTGGCAACCGATGCACCCCAGGGCATCTGCGCCACGCCCGAGGCGGACGCCGCCACCCGGCTGCGGACTGTCTCCGTAGTTGAATCCATGGGCGCCGCCGCGGCGGGGGCGCACGAACTCCTGATCACGAAGCAGCCCTGACCCGCCACTGCAGGCGGCTCAGGCTGGGACTCAGTGCGTGTGATTCAGCGCGGACGCCGCGCGGCGTGCTCCCGGGCCAGGACTGCGTAGCCGTCATCCGGGCTGCCGGGAACAAAAGCCCCGAACTTGCGCTCAGCGGCGGTGCGGATCAGGAAGTCTGCGATGGCGGGGTTCTTGGGCAGCAGGGATCCGTGCAGGTAGCTGGCCACGATGTTTTTGTAGCGTGCCCCTTCCTGGCCGTCGCTGCTGTTGTTGCCTGTTCCCTTGGCAACGGTACCCAGGGGACGGACGCCGTCGCCCAGCGTTGTCTGGCCGCTGTGGTTCTCGTAGCCCAGGACCTCGCCGAATTCGGCGGTGGCCACCTTGACGTTGCCGATCAGGCGTTCCTCGGTGCCGTGGGTTTCCACGTCCAGGATGCCGATGCCCGGAATGACCGAGCCGGAGCGGGTTTTGAAGAACCGGCCGAACAGCTGGTACAGGCCGCAGATGACCAGCATCGGGGCGCCGTCCTCGGCCAGCTCCGTGAGGACGCCGGCCCGTGACTGCAGGTCATCCTGGATGACCAGCTGTCCGCTGTCCTGCCCGCCGCCGCCCACAATAAGGTCCACGCCGTCCGGAAAGTCGTCGCCGACGTTGTACTCGAGCAGCTCGGGCGTGTAGCCGTGCCAGCCGATCCGCTGCTTGAGGACCAGGGCATTGCCCCAGTCGCCGTAGATGTTCATGTCCCTCGGGTAGAGCTGCAGGACGCGGATGGTGCCCTTGCTTCCCTGGGCGTCCTGGGTGTCCGGGCTCATGAGACAACCTCGACTGTGGTGATTTTGGACAGCTCGCGGCGGATGGCCAGCATCGCTGTGTACGTGCAGAAAATCCTCTTTGGCTTGCCCTTGGCGTCGCGGATGAACGCGGCCAGCGCTGGCGTAATGTCCGGCTGGACTGCGCCGATGCGGACGTCGTCATACTGCAGGCGCAGGGCCATGTCGTAGGCGCGGGACCCCGTCAGCTGGTCCACGCCGCCCTCGCGGAGCGAATCGAACTCCACGTCCCAAAGCCAGGACATGTCCCGGCCGTCGGCGTAGTTGTCGTTGATGGCGATCATGGTGGCGTAGCCGCCCGCCGGGAAGGACTTCAGCCCCAGCCGGAAACCGCTGGGGTTCTTGACCAGCACCAGGTCCAGGGGCTGGCCATCCACCGTCAGGCTTTCACCGCGGCCGAACGCCGGCTCCACCTGGGACAGCGCGGTGAGCAGGGTGGCGTGGTCGGCGGTGGCGGCACCGCCACCGCAGATGCTGCGGGCCAGCGTCAGTGCCGCTGCCGCATTAAAGATGTTGTAGACGCCGCGGAGCTTCATCGCGGTGGTGACCGTGGCGCCGTCGTACTCAAAATCGGCGGTGTCCGGCCCCACCTTCCGGAGGACGACGTCGGCGGGCGGCTTGTGGGGGAGGGCGGCGGGTGCGGGGCTGCCGGGCGCAGCCCGCATGTCGTCGTCGTTGGGGAAGGTGCTCAGGAGGGAGTCGTCCAGGCCGAAGTACTGGACGTCCTGGCCGGTGAGGGTGTCGGCGATCCGGGCCACCCGCGGGTCCTCCCGGTTAAGGACTACCGTGCCGGTGGTTTTCGCGGCGATGTGCTGCAGGAGCTGTGCCGTTTTGTCGATCTCGCCGAAACGGTCCAGCTGGTCCCGCAGGACATTAAGGAGGAGGCTGTAGCGCGGCGGCACCCGGTTCACGAAGTGCACGGCGTGCGCTTCGTCCAGCTCCAGGACGGCGACGTCGGCGGTCAGCCGGCCGCGCCAGTCCACCTCGCCCAGCAGCGCGGCGGCCACACCCCGGGTGAAGTTGCTGCCGGTGCGGTTGGTGAAAACCTTCAGGCCCTGGCTTTCCAGGAGTTCCACCACCATTTTGGTGGTGGTGGTCTTGCCGTTCGTTCCGCTCACGACGGCAACGCCGTGGGGGAGCGTGGCGAGCGTCCGCTGCATAAAGCCGGGGTCGATTTTCTCGACCACCAGCCCGGGCAGGGCAGACCCGCCACCCCTGAGCCGGGACACCCGGCGGACCAGCTTGCCGAGCGGAACACTGATGTAAAGCATGCTCTGTAATATATCCCAGCAACGGCATAGAACCCCGCCCGGGACGGGCTCCCGGCCAAGGCGCGGGCAGTTCGCACATTATGCTGAATGGATGACAAACCCCCTTTCGGCAGCTTCTGCACGCGTGGGCTCGGGCCTGCGGATCGGTGTCCTGGCGCTCCAGGGCGACTTCCGCGAGCACCTGAAGGCCGTTGAAGCCGCCGGTGCCGCCGGAATCGGAATCCGCCGGCCCAAAGAACTGGACGGCCTGGACGGCCTCATCATTCCCGGCGGCGAATCAACCGCCATCGACAAGCTGGCCCGCGCCTTCGAACTCGCCGCGCCGATCAAGGACAGCATCGGCGGGGGCCTGCCGGTCTACGGCTCCTGCGCCGGCATGATCCTGTTGGCCGACGAGATCGCCGACCCCGCCACCGACCTCGCCGGCGACCCGCAGCAGACCTTCGGCGGCCTGGACATCACCGTGCGGCGCAACGCCTTCGGGCGGCAGCGCGAATCGTTTGAAACGGACCTGGACTTCAAGGGCCTGGAGTTCAGCGCCACGGAAACCGGTGTGGCCCCCGTGCACGCCGTATTTATCCGCGGCCCCTGGGTGGAACGCGTCGGCGCCGGCGTCGAGGTACTCGCCCAGGTGGAGCCCGCAGACCCCGAACACGCGTCCCACGCGGCAAGCCTGCCAGGGACGGCTAGAATTGTTGCAGTGCGTTCAGGCCACCTGCTGGCCACCTCCTTCCACCCGGAAGTGACTGGGGAGAAACGCGTACACGAACTTTTTATCCGCATGATCAGAGGAGAAGCGTAAAGCATGTCAGGCCACTCCAAATGGGCAACGACCAAGCACAAGAAGGCCATCCTCGATAGCCGCCGCGCAAAATCGTTCGCCAAGCTGATCAAGAACATCGAAGTCGCCGCACGCATGGGCGGCCCGGACCTCGCCGGCAACCCGAGCCTCGAACTCGCCGTCACCAAGGCCAAGAAGACCTCCGTTCCCGCGGACAACATCGACCGGGCCATCAAGCGTGGCGCCGGCCTGACCGGTGAAGTGGTCGACTACACCGAGATCATGTACGAATGCCGCGGCCCGCAGGGCTCGGCCCTGCTCATCGAGTGCCTCACGGACAACAAGAACCGTGCCGCCTCGGAGGTCCGCCTTGCCATTTCCCGCAACGGCGGCACCATCGCCGATCCGGGTTCGGTCAGCTACCTCTTCAGCCGCAAGGGTGTGGTGTCGCTGCCCAAGAACGAGCTCACCGAGGACGACGTCCTGATGGCTGTTCTCGACGCCGGCGCCGAGGAAGTCAAGGACAACGGCGACACCTTCGAGATCCACTCGGACCCGAAGGACCTCCAGGCAGTCCGCGACGCCCTCAAGGACGCCGGCATTGAATACGACACCGATGAAGCCGAGTTCGTGCCTTCCATGGAGGTTCCCCTCGACCTCGAAGCCGCCAAGAAGTTCATGAAGCTCGTTGACGCCCTGGAAGACCTCGACGACGTCCAGAACGTCTACAGCAACGCCGACCTCAGCGACGAAGTCCAGGCCGCCCTGGAATCCGAGTGACCTACCGCGTTGCGGCTTAAGGCGGTTGTCCCGGGGTGACGCTGCGCGTACTGGGCGTTGACCCTGGACTTACCCGCTGCGGCATCGGCGTCGTTGACGTCGAGCGGAACCGGCGGGCCACGATGGTGGCCGTCGGCGTGGTGGGCACCTCTCCGGAGGAAACCCTGGACCAGCGGCTGCTGGTCATTGCCCTGGCCATCGACGAGTGGCTGGACCGCTACGAACCGCACGTCCTCGCCGTCGAACGCGTCTTCTCGCAGCTGAATGTCAGCACGGTGATGGGCGTGGCACAGGCGTCCGGTGTGGTGATCGCCGCCGCAGCCAGGCGCGGCATTCCGGTGGCCCTGCACACGCCGTCGGAAGTCAAAGCCGCCGTGACCGGCAGCGGAAACTCCAACAAGGAAGCCGTGACCAAGCTGGTCACGAAGATCCTCCGGCTGGATGCGCCGCCGCGCCCCGCGGATGCCGCTGACGCCCTGGCGCTGGCCATCACGCACGCCTGGCGGGCAGGAAGCGGCGCCGCCGTAGCCACCACCGGTCCCGGCAGCCTCTCGCTGACACCTGCCCAGCGTGCCTGGGCGGACGCCGAGGCGAAGGCGCGCCGCGCACGGTGAATGTCCCGGCATCTTGCTAGGGTATTCGTAGATATGTTCGGATAGCCGGTCCTGCCCCACAGAGCCCGGCAGTACACCAGGAGCCCGGCCTTGATCAGTTTCCTTCGCGGAACCGTAGCGCACATTGGCCTTTCCACGGCTGTGATCGACCTCAACGGCGCGGGAATGAGCGTCAACGCCACGCCCCAGACGCTTAGCCGCCTCCGGACCGGGGAAGAAGGCAAGCTCTTCACCTCCCTGATCGTCCGTGAGGATTCGCTGACCCTGTTCGGATTCGCCTCCGATGACGAGCGTGAAGTCTTCGATGTCCTGCTCAGCGTCAGCGGCGTGGGTCCCCGGCTCGCGCTGGCAGTCCTTGCCGTCCACGAACCTGAAGCCATCCGGGTTGCCGCCCACACGGGCGACAGCAAAACGTTCACCAAAGTGCCCGGGATCGGCCCCAAGGTGGGCGGCCGGATCGTGCTGGAACTCGCCGGCAAGCTGGTGCCGCACGGAACGGCCGGTGCAGCGAGTGTAGCCACCCCGGCCGAAGCCGCCTGGAAGCCGCAGGTCGTGGCGGCCATGACCAGCCTTGGCTGGTCGGAGAAGGACGCCACGTCCAGCATCGACAAGGCCCTGGCCGACGACCCCGAGGTCTCGTTCCGCGGCAACGTGGCCGAAATCCTGAGGACAACCCTCCGCTGGCTGGGCCAGGACGGCGCGCGGGCCGGTAACCGCGTAGGCAGCCGTGGCTGAAGCGTCGGTGGTGGCGGCAGCGGAGGAGCCCGAAGACCGGGTCATTGAGGCGGCCCTCCGGCCCAAGAACCTGGATGACTTCGTGGGCCAGCACCGCGTCCGCAAGCAGCTCTCGCTCGTACTGCAGGCCTCGCGGATGCGCGGCCGCAGCGCAGACCACGTCCTCTTCTCGGGGCCCCCGGGCCTGGGCAAAACCACGCTGGCCATGATCGTGGCAGCCGAAATGAACGCGCCGCTGCGCATCAGCAGCGGCCCGGCCATCCAGCACGCCGGTGACCTCGCTGCCATCCTGTCCTCCCTCTCCGAAGGCGAAGTCCTGTTCCTGGACGAGATCCACCGGATGTCCCGGCCGGCCGAGGAAATGCTGTACATGGCCATGGAGGACTTCCGTGTGGACATCGTGGTGGGCAAGGGCGCCGGTGCCACCGCGATTCCGCTGGACCTGCCCCCGTTTACGCTCGTGGGCGCCACTACCAGAGCCGGTTTGCTGCCCGGCCCGCTGCGGGACAGGTTCGGTTTCACCGGACACCTTGAGTTCTACTCGGTGCCGGAACTCGAACTGGTCCTCAGGAGGTCCGCCGGGCTGCTGGACCTGAAGGTCAACTCCGCCGGCTTCAGCGAAATCGCCGGGCGGTCCCGGGGCACCCCCCGCATTGCCAACCGCCTGCTTCGCCGCGTCCGTGACTGGGCGCTCGTCCACGGCCTCGAGCAGATCGATGCCCGCGCAGCCTCCGCAGCGCTGGACATGTACGAAGTGGACAAACGTGGCCTGGACCGGCTTGACCGCGCCGTCCTCGAAGCGCTCATCACCAAATTCGGCGGCGGGCCCGTGGGCCTTTCCACCCTGGCCATCGCCGTGGGCGAAGAAACTGAGACCGTCGAAACGGTGGCGGAACCGTTCCTGGTCCGCGAAGGCCTCCTGGGCCGGACGCCGAGGGGCCGCATCGCCATGGCCCCTGCCTGGACCCACCTCGGCTATGCCATCCCGTCCGGTGTGTTCAGCCAGGAACCGCTGGACCTCTTCGAAACAGACAGCGAGGACGACGAAACCGCCGTCGACTGGGCGCCGAACAGCCAATAGCGCCGTCCTTTCAGCTTTTCCCTTTAGACTGGGTATGACGCCCGGCACGTTTGCGTCTTTGTTCCCGCAGGCGGCTCCAGCAGCTGCCGATGGATGGCAGGCGGTTCGCCGCCCGGCCACCCGGTGCAAAGCCGACGGCGCCTTAAACCAATACGCCAGTACAGATCGGAAACATCCCTGTGGATCCCATGAACATCGTCTTGTTCGCCATGCTCGGAATTTTTATCTTCATGATGTTCCGCCGCAACAAGAAGACCAAGGAGCAGCAAGCAACGCTGCAGTCCCAGTTCGCACCTGGGGTTGAGGTCATGACGAGCTTCGGCCTCTTTGGCCGGATTGTCTCCATGGATGATGAAGAAAACAAAGTCGTACTGGAGCTCTCCCCGGGCAACCTTGCCACGGTGCACCGCCAGGCTGTGACCAAAATTGTTGAGCCTGCTGCTGTTGCTGAGGAAGAGACTGCCGTTGTCCCCGACGACGCATCCTCGCTGACCACCCAGGACGCCGGAACGCCCACCACTCCCGCCGCCGCCGTCGAAACCCCGGACGAGACCCTGAAGCGCCTCAACGACGAGGGCAAGAAGGACAGCTAGTCCCGCCCACCGCATTCCAGCACCTCTACGGCAGCGGGCTGCCGCCGATGGGAGCGAAAGCTCGCATCGGCGGTTCCTGAAGTGAATAAAGGAAAGATCGACAATGGCACGAACTGGCCCCAAAAAATCAGGCCTCAGGGTACTCGTCTGGCTTGGCGTAGTCCTCGCAGTGCTGACAGCTGTCCTTGCCGGCGGCACCATCGCCGGACAGGCCAGCTGGGCACCCAAGCTGGCACTGGACCTCGAAGGCGGCACCCAGATGATCCTGGCGCCCAAGGTTGAGGGCGGTTCGGACATTAACGAGGACCAGCTCAACCAGGCGGTGGCCATCATCCGCCAGCGCGTTGACGGCTCCGGTGTTGCCGAAGCGGAAATCAGCACCCAGTCAGGCCGCAACGTGGTGGTCAGCCTTCCCGGCACCCCCTCCACCCAGACACGGGCACTGATCCAGGCCTCCGCAGACATGAACTTCCGCCCGGTCCTCCTCAACGGAGCCGGCGCTGCGGTGCCCACCGAATCGCTCACACCCGAGGATCAGCTGCCGAAGCCGACGGCGGAACCCGCCAACAGCAGCGACATCAACTGGATCACCGCTGAGGTGTACCGCCAGTTCGAGACCCTTGACTGCGACAACCCGTCCCAGGACAAGCAGGAGCGTTCCGACCCCGCGAAGCCGCTCGTGACCTGCGAGCCCGCAACGGCCACCACCCCGGCCATCAAGTACATTCTGGGACCGGTGGAGGTCAAGGGCAGCAACATTGTCACCTCTTCCTTCCAGCTCCAGCAGGGCGCACAGGGTGCGGTGACCAATGAATGGGCCGTCAACATCCAGTTCGACGGCGACGGAACGGCCAAGTTCAAAGAGGTCACCGAACGCCTGAACCAGTTCTACGTGGCAGCCGGCGGCGAAACCGGCACCGACCCCAAGTCTCAGTTCGCGATCGTGCTCGATGACCAGGTCATCTCCGCGCCGCGTTCCCTGGCAGTCATCACCGACGGCCGCCCGCAGATCACCGGCGGCTTCACCGAGCAGACGGCCAAAGCGCTCTCCGACCAGCTGCGCTTCGGCGCGCTGCCCATCAGCTTCGAGATCCAGAGTGAACAGCAGATCTCCGCAACACTCGGTGGCGAGCAGCTCCGCATGGGCCTGCTGGCCGGTGTGATCGGCCTGCTGCTGGTGGTGGTGTACTCGCTCTTCCAGTACCGGGCGCTGGGCCTCGTCACCATCGCCTCCCTGGTGGTGGCCGGTGCGCTGACGTACCTCGCCATCGCCATCCTGGGCTGGACCGAAAACTACCGGCTCTCACTGGCCGGTGTTGCCGGCCTCATCGTGGCAATCGGCCAGACCGCGGACTCGTTCATCGTCTACTTCGAACGAATCCGCGACGAGCTGCGCGAAGGCCGCGGACTGGTGTCCGCCGTCGAAAACGGCTGGAAGCGCGCCAAGCGCACCGTCCTGGCCTCCAAGGCCGTCAACCTGCTCGCAGCCCTGGTGCTGTACTTCGTGGCAGTGGGCAACGTCCGAGGCTTCGCATTCACCCTCGGCCTGACCGCCATCGCCGACCTCATCGTCGTCTTTATGTTCACGCACCCGACGCTGCAGATGATTGCACGTACCAAGTTCTTCGGCGAAGGCCACCGTTTCTCCGGCCTCGACCCGAAGCAACTCGGGGCCGTGCCGCTGTACCGCGGCGCGGGACGCCTGCGCACCCCCGAGTCGAAGCCCGCCGTCGTCCGGGCCAAGAATACCGGTGCCGCCGCTGAGGCAGAACGCAGGATGACCATCGCGGAACGCCGCCTCGCGGAGAAGCAGGTGCAGCTCACCGGCTCCTCCAAGAGCGCAGCCAAGGAGAACAAGTAAATGTCCAGCTTTGCCACTTTCGGTAACGAGCTCTATTCCGGCAAGCGCTCGTACAACTTTGTCGGCGCCAAGAAGATCTGGTTCCTCATTGCGGCCGTTGCCGTTGCCCTGTCCATCCTGATCCCCGTGGCCAAGGGCGGCTTCAACCTCGGCATCGAGTTCCGCGGCGGCTCCGAATTCACGGTCTCCAACGTCAAGACGACAGACGCCTCCGTGGGCGAAAAAGCCGTTCAGGACATCGTCGCGGGGAGCATTCCGCGCGTGGCCAATGTGGCCGGCACCACCATGAGGATCCAGACGGACAAGCTCACGGACGAAGAAACCCTCAAGATCAAGGAGGGACTGACGGCAGCCTACGGCGTCACGGACAACGAGGTGACGTCCACGTTTGTGGGTCCCACCTGGGGTGCGGATGTGACCAAGCAGGCACTGATCGGCCTGGTGATCTTTGTGGTCCTCGCCGCCCTCCTCATGGCGCTCTATTTCCGGACCTGGAAAATGTCCCTGTCCGCGATCGCCGGCATGCTGGTGACGATGTTCATCACCGCCGGGGTATATGCCCTCAGCGACTTCGAGGTGACGCCGTCGGCCATCATCGGGTTCCTGACAGTGCTCAGCTACTCGCTGTATGACACGGTGGTGGTCTTCGACAAGATCCGCGAAAACACGGCCGATCTCGATGCCTCCACCCGCCGTACTTTTGGCGAGGAAGTCAACCTCGCGGTGAACCAAACCCTGGTTCGTTCGATCAACACCATGATGGTGGCCATCCTCCCCGTGGGTGCCATCCTGTTCATCGGTGCCGGCCTGCTGGGCGCGGGCACGCTCCGTGACCTGTCGCTGGCATTGTTCGTTGGCATCCTGATCGGCACGGCCGCCACCATCTTCGTGGCAGCCCCCATGTATGCCTGGCTGCGCCAGAACGAACCCGACCTCGTGAAGCAGGCCAAGCGCGTTGCGCACCGGCGGAACGAGGCGGCGTCGAAGGCCGCTGTCCCCGCCGAAGCCGCGCAGGCCTGACACCCGCTGGTCGCGGGCCGGCCGGCATCAGGAGACTGACGCCGGCCGGCCCGTTCGCATTTAATCGCCGGTTACATATGTGTGCGGATCGGGGAATAGACTGGGGTAATTAAACGGGTCGTGAGGGGTGCTTCATTGGAAGAACGTTCGGCGTCGGCGCCAACGGCAGACGGAGACAACGGTCCGGGCCGCGGACCGCAGACCGGGCTGGTGCCTGCCGCACGTCCAGGGCAGGCTGTCCCCGTGGATAACTCCGGGGCCAGGCCCACCTTCCCGGGACGCCGCGAACGCACGCGTTCCCGCCTGGCACGGCTTACCGGCCGCGGCGCAGCGAGCTATTCGCCCATCCTCGAACCGCTGCTGCGGACTGTCCGGGCCAATAACCCCAAAGAGGACTTCGACCTCATCCAGCGGGCCTTCGACGTCGCCGAGCGTAGCCACCGCGGACAGAAACGCAAAAGTGGCGATCCCTATATCACCCACCCGGTCGCTGTGGCCACCATTCTTGCCGAACTCGGCCTGAGCGGCACCACCCTGGCAGCTGCGCTGCTCCACGACACCGTGGAGGACACCCCCTACACGCTGGCTGACCTGAAGAGGGACTTCGGACCCGAGGTCGCCATGCTGGTGGACGGCGTCACCAAGCTGGACAAGGTCAGCTTCGGCGAAGCAGCCCAGTCCGAAACCGTGCGCAAAATGGTTGTGGCCATGGCCAAGGACATCCGCGTCCTCATGATCAAACTGGCGGACCGCCTCCACAACGCACGCACCTGGCGCTTCGTCTCCGCGGAATCCTCCGCCCGGAAGGCCCGCGAGACCCTGGAAATCTTCGCCCCGCTGGCCCACCGGCTGGGCATGAACACCATCAAGTGGGAACTGGAGGACCTGTCCTTCGCGGCGCTCTACCCGAAGGTCTACGAGGAAATCGTCCGGATGGTGGGGGACCGCACTCCCGAGCGTGAGAAGAGCCTGGGTGTCATCCGCGACCAGATCACCGACGACCTCCGCTCCGCCAGGATCAAGGCCACCATCACCGGCCGGCCCAAGCACTACTACTCGATCTACCAGAAGATGGTGGTCCGGGACAAAGACTTCGACGACATCAATGACCTGATGGGCGTCCGCGTGCTGGTGGACTCCGTCCGGGACTGTTACGCGGCTCTGGGCACTATGCATTCGCGCTGGAACCCGCTGCCTGGGCGTTTCAAGGATTACATTGCGATGCCCAAGTTCAACATGTACCAGTCCCTGCACACCACGGTGATCGGTCCGGGCGGCAAGCCCGTGGAAATCCAGATCCGGACCCACGAGATGCACCGCCGCGCGGAATACGGCGTGGCCGCGCACTGGAAGTACAAAGACCAGCCCAACCGGACGGCCACAGGCCCCGGCAGCCCCCGGGACGGCGATATGGGCTGGCTCCGTTCGCTGGTGGACTGGCAGCAGGAAACCTCGGATCCGGGAGAGTTCCTGGATTCACTGCGGTTCGAAATCAACGCCCGCGAGGTTTTTGTTTTCACGCCGAAGGGCGAAGTGATGGCCCTTCCGGCCGGATCCACCCCTGTGGACTTTGCGTACGCTGTCCACACCGAGGTGGGACACCGCACCATCGGCGCACGCGTCAACGGCAAGCTGGTCCCGCTGAACAGCGAACTGAACCATGGCGACTGGGTGGAGATCTTCACCTCGAAGGCCGAAGGCGCCGGCCCCAGCCAGGACTGGCAGCACTTCGTTAAGAGCGCCCGGGCCCGGAACAAGATCCGCCAATGGTTCAGCAAGGAGCGCCGCGAAGAGGCGATCGACCGTGGCAAGGAACTCCTGACCCGGGCCATGCGCAAGCAGAACCTGCCCCTGCAGCGGCTGATGACGCACGAGGCCCTGGCCGCGGTGGCGGAGGACTTCAAATACGTGGACATCTCCGGCCTCTATGCCGGCGTCGGAGACGGTCACACGTCGGCCCAGTCGGTGATGGAAAAGCTCGTCGAGAGCCTCGGCGGGAGCGAAAGCACCGACGACGACATCACCGAAGTCAGCATCCCCACGCAGGTGGCCAAGACCCGCTTCTCCGATTCCGGCGTGGTGGTGCGGGGCGTCGGCGACGTCTGGGTGAAGCTGGCCCGCTGCTGCACGCCCGTGCCGCCGGACCCGATCCTCGGATTTGTCACGCGCGGCTCAGGTGTGTCGGTGCACCGGACAGACTGCACCAACATCTCGGATCTGACGGACCAGCCGGACAGGATTGTGGACGTTGACTGGGCGCCCACGCAATCAAGCGTGTTCCTGGTGGAGATCCAGGTGGAAGCCCTGGACCGCAAATCGCTGCTGTCGGACGTGACGAGGGTCCTGTCTGAGAACCACGTCAACATCCTGGCGGCCAGTGTGCACACCTCCACGGACCGGGTAGCCATCTCACGGTTCGCTTTCGAGATGGGTGACCCCAAGTACCTCAGCCACGTCCTCAGCGCCGTCCGGCGGATCGACGGCGTCTTCGACGTATACCGGACCACCGGCAACAAACGGCGGAGCTAACAGGGCGAGCTTCTCCAGGGCGGACCTTTTGTGGGGCACGCGGGGAGTGGATTCGATGGCCAGCACCAGCAGGCGCAGCCGGACATCCTTCTCCGGCCTGGACAGCAGGGCTTCCAGCGCCGGCAGTGCCCGTTGTGCATCCACATGCAGGGCAATGTCCAGCGCGGTGCGCAGCGGGCTGGAGACCATCAGCCCGCCCAGGCTGACGACGTCGAAAGGCCCCAGCCGTACTTCATGGAGGGTGCATCCGCGCGTGTTCCGCAGGCTTGAAATTCTGCGTTTGGCGTCCACGAGCAGTGCCAGCCGGTCGGGTTCGCTTGCGCAGCCATAGATCCAGGCGGCGGTCATCCTGCCGGCCACCACCCGCTGCCTGATGGCTGCAGGCACGGCGTTGGCTGCCGCCCGTGCCCTCATCTGCGGTGACGCGGCGACGTCCGGTAGCGCATAGCCATGCTGGTGGAACTGGCTGAGCACGCCGTCCCCCGCCATCGACTGGAGCTCCGGCCAGGTGAAAGGCTTTCCCGGCGAGTAGAGCTCGGGGAAGCGGGGGAGCGCTGCAGGTGCCGGGGCGGCCGCCGCGGCGGTCGAAGGGGACGGAGTGGCCATTCAGCCATCCTGCCGCGTCTGCCACAAACGCGTACAGGCCCGGCTGCGGTTATGTGGATAACCGGAGCCGGACCTGTGACGTGCCCGTTGGCGAAGCCCTCAGCGGGTTGCGGCCTAGGAGAGTTCGCTGGCCGAGCGCTGGATCTGGTCCAGCCATGCCTGCCGTGCGTCGAGTGCTTCCTGCGCGGCCTTGATCTTGCGCTGGTCGCCGGCCTTCTCGGCCTTGGCGAGGTCCTCCTGGAGACCGGCAATTGCGGCTTCCAGCTGGGACAGCGCGCTGTTGGTGCGGGCCTTGGTCTCGGGGTTTGACCGCTGCCAGTTTTCCTCTTCGGCATGGCGGACGGCGTCCTCCACCTTGCGGAGGCCGGCTTCGATGCGTCCCATGTCGGCACGCGGGACCTTCCCGGCTTCCTCCCACCGGTCACGGACGGACTGGAGCGCCTTCTTGGCGCCGGCCAGGTCCTTGACGGGGAGGATCGCGCTGGCCTCAACGAGGAGCGCTTCCTTCACGGTGAGGTTGGCTGCGTACTCCTGATCGATCTCTTCGTTGGCGGCCTGCCGGTTGGTGAAGAATACGTCCTGGGCCGCACGGAAGCGTGCCCACAGGGCGTCATCATCCTTGCGGCTGGCGCGCGGCGATGCCTTCCAGTCGTCCATGAGGCGGCGGTACTCGCCGGCTGCGTAGCCCCAGTCGGTGGAGCTGGACAGGGCCTCGGCATCCGCGATGAGCTTTTCCTTGGCTGACTTGGCCGCGGAGTTGTTGCTGTCCAGCTGGGAGAAGTAGGCCCGGCGGTGGCGGTCGAACACCGTGCGTGCTGCACGGAAGCGCTTCCACAGGGCGTCTTCGTTGCTGCGGCCCAGGCGTACCCCGCTCTTCTGGGCTGTCTTCCAGCTTTCGAAGAGCTCGTTCATCCGGGCGCTGGACGTTTTCCACTGGATCTGGGAAGGGTCCTGGCCGGAGATGCTTTCGGCTTCTGCAACGATCTCCTCGCGGGCTGCCAGCTCGGCAGCGCGGACGGCGTCGTGCTCGGCCTTCTCGGTCTTTTCGAGTTCCTTGACCTGTTCGGAGAGCTCATCGAGGCGGCCTTCGGCGGCGCGGAGATCGCCCACCATGTTCCGCTCGGCCAGCTGTTCGCGCAGGTGGGTGACGGTCTTCTGCATGTCGGTGCTCGGGGCCTTGGAACTCACCCGCTGCTCCAGCAGGACGATCTGGGCCAGGATGTCATCGAATTTGCGGGCGAAATACGTCAGGGCTTCATCGTTGCTGACGTCTGGGTACTGTCCGACGGCGTGTTCCTCGCCGTCGATTTTCAGGAAGACATGGCCGTCGCCTTCAACCCGGCCCCAGCGCGACGCCTCAGCCACCGACGTGGCGGGCACTACCGGCACCGGTGCCGCAGCAGGAGCGGCGGCCGCCGGCTTTGGCCGGGACGCGAATGCCGCCGGCGAGGGCGCCGGACGCGGTGCAGCGGCGGGCTTGGGCGCAGCCTCAGGAGCAGAAACGGCGGGGGTTTCAGCCTCCGGCGCGGCAGCAGTGGGGACGTCAGCCTCAGCTGCGGCAGCGGGGGTTTCAGCCTCAGGGGCGGCAGCAGTGGGGACGTCAGCCTCACCTGCGGCATCTGGGGTTTCGGCCTCTGGAGATTCCTCGGCGACGGCCGGGGCCTCTTCAGCCGGTGCCACGTCGGTGGTGGGCTCCAGGACCGGGGATTCGCCGGCCGTGGCTTCGTCAGCCGCTGCCGGGTCGGCCGCGGGGGCCGTTTCCTCGGTCAGGTCTGCTGCTGTTTCGTCGGATTTCTGACTGTCTGTCACCGCTAAAAGTCTTTCGCTTGGAGGGAAATACTCACGTACTGCACCGCGGCCGTGGAGGCCTGGCTTCCTACTTCAGAGAAACCGAGTCTATCGTGACTGGTTGCACAGGTGCGCCGTCTGCTGCGCTGGAACCGGGAGTGATTCCCGCCGCCGCAATGGCATCTACTGCTTCCATTCCGGAGGTCACCTTGCCCACCACCGTATAGCCCCCGGCAGAGTCGGCGGGAATCACCGTGTCTTTATAGACAACGAAGAACTGCTTCCCGTTTCCGTAGGCGTTGTCGCCGGACCGTGCCACGGCAATCGTGCCTGCAGGGTAGGTGTTGTCCGCCGGAGTGTTTTCGAGGGGTCCCCAGGTGTAGTCGGGGTCGGCGGCAGCGGAGGCGCCGCCGCACTGCAGCAGTCCGAAGGCTTCGCCCGTGGTCAGGCGGTGGCATGCGCTGCCGTTGTAGAAACCCTCGTCCGTGAGTGTTTTAAAGACGGCAGCAGCCTGGGGCGCCTTGGTGCCGTCGATTTCGACGCCGAGCACGCTCCCGTTCAGCGTCATTTCGCCGGTGAACACCTTGCCGGCGGCCGTGTCCGGCGCGGGAATGTTGGGCCCGTTGGTGGCAGGGGTCGAAGGTGTGGCGGACGGGCTGGTGAGCCCGGCCTCGGCGGCGGCGAATTCCTCTTCGGTGGGGTTGCCGGCGAATGCGGTGAGTTGGAGCACGACGGCGAGCACCACGGCGGCGGCACCGGCACCGGCGGCGATGATATTGTCCCGCTTGCGCCGTTTCTCCTGCTCCCGCCGCAGCTCGCGCTTGGCTTCCATCTGCTGGATCCGCCGTTTAGCCTCGCGGGCACTGCGTGAACTGGCCGCCAATGGTCCTCCTGGTAGTCGGGCTGCAGCCGTGCCCGATCATTCCCGGTGCGCCTGCAGTTCAATGGCAGCGTTGCGCCACCCAAGCCGCCCATTAGAGATGCAGGCGGATGACGCATAAACTGACTGCCGCACATAGTTTATGCATGAGTTGCCGGACAGCCGCCGTTCCCGGCCCGTTTCGGGTGGATTACCGGGTAAAGTCCCAGGCACCCTTTATCAAGAGGAGATCTTCCACCATGGCACGCACCGCCTCCCTGTCCGGATTCCCCGAGTGGCTTCCCGAGGAGCGGCTGGTGGAGCTGCATGTGCTGGACACCCTCCGTAAGGTCTTCGAGCTGCACGGTTTCTCGTCCATCGAGACCCGCGCGGTGGAAACCGTCGGCCAACTGCTGCGCAAGGGCGAGATCGATAAAGAGGTCTACGGGCTCAGCCGCCTCCAGGATGACGAAGGTGACGAATCCAAGGCCGGCAAGCACGATCCGCACGCCCTCGCGCTGCACTTCGACCTGACGGTCCCGTTTGCCCGGTACGTGGTGGAGAACGCCGGCTACCTCGCCTTCCCGTTCCGGCGGTACCAGATCCAGAAGGTCTGGCGCGGCGAACGTCCGCAGGAAGGCCGTGCCCGCGAATTCACCCAGGCGGACATCGACGTCGTGGGTGACGGTGACCTGCCTTTCCGCTACGACGTGGAAATCGCCCTGGTGATCGCCGAAGCCCTCAGTGCCCTGCCCATCCCGGACTTCCGCCTGCGCATCAACAACCGCAAACTGGCCGAGGGTTTCTACCGCGGCATCGGCCTGGATGACACCGCCGGCGTGCTGCGCAGCATCGACAAGCTGGAAAAAATTGGCGCAGCCAAGGTCGCAGAGCTGCTCAAGACCGAGCTGGGAGCCTCCGATGAGCAGGCGCAGGCAGCGCTGAGCCTGGCAGGAATCCGGACCGAGGACACCTCGTTTGTGGCCCAGGTCCGCGCGCTCGGCGTGACGAATGACCTCCTGGAAGAGGGCCTGGACGAGCTCGAACAGGTCATCGCGGCCGCAGTGCAGCGCGCCCCGGGCAAGGTCGTCGCAGACCTCAGCATCGCCCGCGGCCTGGACTACTACACCGGCACCGTGGTGGAGACCGTCCTGGTGGGCCACGAACAGCTCGGCTCCATCTGCTCCGGCGGCCGCTACGACGCCCTGGCCAGCAAGGGCAACCGCAAGTTCCCCGGCGTCGGACTTTCCATCGGCGTGACCCGGCTGGTGTCCCGCATCCTCAGCCAGGACCTGGCGAAGGCTTCCCGCTCGGTGCCCACGGCGGTACTGGTTGCCCTGACCGACGACGACAGCTGGGGCGCTGCCCAGGACGTTGCGGCACAACTGCGGGGCAGGGGCATCGCCACCGAGGTCGCTGCGAAGGCGGAGAAGTTCGGCAAGCAGATCAAGTTCGCCGACCGCCGCGGCATTCCCTTTGTCTGGTTCACCGACGACGACGGCAAGCACCAGGTCAAGGACATCCGTTCGGGCGTGCAGGTGGACGCCGATCCGGCCAGCTGGGCCCCGGCTGACGAAGACCTGTCCGTCCAGGTCACCACCGCTCTTCACGCGTCCGCCCAGCCGGCCTGACGCTAACGGTCTGATACTGGTCGCGGCGACGGCGTCCGGGGCCAGCCTTCGTGGGGCACTTTGACGTGGGTTAACCGCTTTCTTGGCCGATTTCGCTGCTCATCCGGCCCAAAGTGCCCCACGACGGCGTGACTTAGGCCCGAAGCGGAACTAGCGGCGGAACCTCAGCACCAGGAACCGCCCTGCTGCTCCGGCGGCGAGGACGCCCGCCATGCCCAGCACCGACGCGGCCGGCAGGGTGAACGCCAGGAGCAGGCAGCCAAGGAACCCGGCGACATTCAGCCACCGGGGGCCATGGGCAGGGTGTTCGGCCAGCGTATAGGCGGCAGCGTTGGTGACCGCGTAGTAGATCAGGACGCCAAAGCTGGAGAAGCCCACCACGGTCATGACGTCCGTGGTCAGCAGCAGGAGAATCACGACGGCGGCCACCGCGAGTTCGGCGACGAACGGCACCGTATGCTTCCCGCCCACACGAGCAAGGGGCCCGGGCAGGTCCCGTTCCCGCGCCATCGCCAGGGTGGTCCTGCCCACGCCGGTGATCAGCGCCAGGAGGGCGCCGAGGCAGGCAGCCGCCGCCCCGGCCTGGACCACCGGCGAGCCTGCGGCCAGGGAGGAGTTGCGGACAGCATCCAGCAGGGGCGTGGCCGTTGCCGCCAGGCCGGCCGGGGACAGGTGGTTCAGCAGCAGCAGCGCCAGGACGAGGTAAATGCCGAAGGCAGCAGCGAGGGCTGCAAGGATGGCCCGGGGGATGGTCCTGGCCGGATCCTTGACCTCCTCACCCAGGGTGGCGATCCGGGCGTACCCCGCAAACGCGAAAAACATCAGCCCGGCCGCCGGCAACACGCCGCCGAGGTTGGCGTGAACACTGCCGGCGGCAGCACCGGCGTCGGACGCGTCCCCTCCCATTGGAACGCCCGCCGGGTGGGGTCCAACAATGCTGGCGGCGGCGACAAATACCAGGGTGGCCAGGACCACGGCCAGCAGGATCCTGGTCAGGAGGGCGGTGCGGGTGATGCCCAGCAGGTTGACGCCGGTCAGCGCCACCACCGCAGCAACCGCGACAGGAACGGCGTACTGCGGCGCAACGTAATTTCCGAAGGTGAGGGCCATGGCCGCGCATGACGCTGATTTTCCGGTGACGAAACCCCAGCCAGCAATGAAGCCCGGCCACTCGCCCAGCCGCTTCCGGCCGTAGACATAGGTACCGCCGCTTGCCGGGTACCTGGCCGCGAGTTCAGCCGAAGCCACAGCGTTGCAGTACGCCACGGCACCGGCGATCAGGACAGCAAGGACCAGGAAACTTCCAGCCAGCCCGGCGGCCGGGGCGAAGGCCACAAAGACGCCCGCGCCGAGCATGGAGCCGAGTCCGATCGACGTGGCGTCGAACACGCCCAGCCGCCGCTGAAGTTGCTGGTGCCCGGTCATGGGGGTGGTGGAGCCTTTCCAACGGGTAAACTCGAACGGGATTGTTCCCGGAACGATCCTATGCAACTTCCCTAAAGTTCCTGCTGTCTCTTTCAGAAAGGCGTGCTGTGCTGCGCACACATGACCTCGGATCCCTTCGCTCCGAGCACATTGGACAAACCGTAACCCTGGCCGGCTGGGTGGGCCGCCGTCGTGACCACGGTGGTGTCGCATTCGTGGACCTGCGCGATGCCTCCGGTGTGGCCCAGGTTGTGGTCCGTGAGGAAGAGGTCTTCCACGGTCTGCGCAACGAGTACGTCCTTCAGATCACCGGCACCGTTTCCAAGCGCCCCGAGGGCAACGAGAACCCCGCGCTGGCCACCGGCGAGATCGAGGTCATGGCGGACAAAGTCGTCATCCTCAACACCTCCGAGCCCTTGCCCTTCCAGATCGACGAGCACGTCGAGGTGGGCGAGGAAGCGCGCCTGAAGCACCGCTACCTTGACCTGCGCCGTCCCGGCCCCGCCCGCAACCTGCGGCTGCGGTCCGAAGCCAACCGGGTGGCCCGCGAACTGCTCCACCAGGACGGCTTCGTCGAGATCGAGACGCCCACCCTGACGCGCTCGACGCCGGAAGGCGCCCGCGACTTTGTGGTCCCCGCCCGCCTGGCCCCGGGTTCCTGGTACGCGCTGCCGCAGTCGCCGCAGCTTTTCAAGCAGCTCCTGCAGGTGGGCGGCTTCGAGAAGTACTACCAGATTGCTCGCTGCTACCGCGATGAGGACTTCCGCGCCGACCGCCAGCCGGAATTCACCCAGCTGGACATCGAGGCCAGCTTCGTTGACCAGGACGACATCATTGCCCTGGGCGAAAACATCGTCAAGGCACTGTGGAAGCTGATCGACGTCGAGATCCCCACGCCCATCCAGCGCATCACCTATGCGGACGCGATGGCCCGCTACGGTTCCGATAAGCCGGATCTCCGCTTCGGTGTGGAGCTGACCGAGCTCACCGAATTCTTCAAGGACACCGGCTTTGGTGTCTTCAAGGCTCCTTATGTCGGTGCCGTGGTGATGCCCGGCGGCGCTTCCCAGCCGCGACGCACCCTGGACGGCTGGCAGGAGTTCGCCAAGCAGCGCGGCCACAAGGGCCTGGCCTACGTCCTCTTCAAGGAAGACGGCGAACTGGCCGGCCCGGTCGCCAAGAACCTGACCGAAACCGAGCGTGCAGGCCTCGCCGACGCCGTGGGCGCCAAGCCGGGCGACTGCATCTTCTTCGCCGCCGGTGAGAAATCAGCGGCCCGCGCCCTCCTGGGTGCTGCCCGCGTGGAGATCGGCCACCGCACCGGCCTGATCGATCCCAGCGCCTGGGCCTTCTGCTGGGTGGTTGACGCCCCCATGTTCGAACCGGCTGCCGCTGCAGTGGCTTCCGGCGATGTGGCTGTCGGCGCCGGAAAGTGGACGGCCGTCCACCACGCCTTCACCTCTCCCAAGCCGGAGTTCCTGGACACGTTCGACCAGGACCCGGAATCGGCCCTGTCCTACGCCTACGACATCGTCTGCAACGGCAACGAAATCGGCGGCGGTTCCATCCGTATCCACGAGCGCGACGTCCAGGAACGGGTCTTCGAACTGATGGGCCTGGACCGTGAAGACGCCCAGACCAAGTTCGGGTTCCTGCTCGAGGGCTTCAAGTTCGGGGCCCCTCCGCATGGCGGCATCGCCTTCGGCTGGGACCGTGTGGTGGCACTCCTGGCAGGTGTGGAGTCCATCCGCGACGTCATTGCCTTCCCGAAGACCGGCAACGGCTACGACCCGCTGACCCAGGCTCCCGCGCCGATCACGCCGCAGCAGCGCAAGGAGGCCGGCGTCGACTTCAAGCCGCAAACGAAGCCGGAAGAAGCCAAGAAGGCAGAACCCGAAGCCAAATAGGCTCAAGGATCAATCACAGGAGGCTCCCCGGATAACCGGGGAGCCTCCTGCCGTTGATGAAGGATGGAGCAGCGTGGCCGATACCGCCCCGATGGACCTTGAACGTGTGATGGACGCCGCCTGGCCGGCCCCCGACCGGGAGGAAACAGGCGGATGGGTTCTTCGCGCCGCGGACGGCGTGACCCAGCGGGCCAACTCGATCTGGCCGCGCGCCGGGACGGACGGCGATCCCCACGAAAGGCCTGTCCTGCTGCGGGAGGCCCGGGCCTGGTACCGCAGCCGCCGGCTGCCGGTGATCTTCCAGGTTTTTGACAATGTCGGCAGCGAGGCACTGAATGCCTTCCTCGATGCGGAAGGCTTCACCCGGCAGTCCGAAACCCTGATCCTGGTGCGCAACGGGGAAGCCGGCGCCGGGGAAGCGGTGCCCGACTCCGGCGTCGAACTTTCGTCAGCGCCTTCCGCGGAATGGCTGCGGCTCTGGTGGAGCGTGGACGGGCGCGGGGGCGAGGATTCCCTCTCCACCGCCCGCGGAATCCTTGAGGGCTGTCCGTCGCTGTACGCCCTGGTGAGGGACGACGACGGCGTCCCCGCCTCCGTCGGGCGTCTCGCCATTCCTCCGGGCCGGTCAGGCGGGCCGGGCGCCTGCGGCGGCCTCTACAGCATGGCCACCCGGCCGGATGCACGGCGCCGGGGCTACGCCACGCGTGTTCTCCAGGGCCTGCTCGGAGCCGGCCAGGCACAGGGCCTGGCCAGCTACTGGCTGCTGGTCACCGCCGCCAACCCCGGGGCGCAGGAACTCTACGCCAAGGCCGGATTCAACGAAACCGGCCGCTACGTCTACCGGCAGGAACGGCCCAAGCGGCACCTGACCGGCTGCTAGGTGCCTTCCGGCGCGGTGCCTCCGTCCGCAAGTCCGGCCCTCTCACAGCGACGGCACGTCCACGGCGATGCCAAACGGTCTCCGCGCCTCGGGCGGTCCTGACACACCCGTGACCAGGAGCTTCTTCCCGGCGACGCCTACCGCGGACACAGCAAGGCCTTCCTGGTCGAACGCGTCGTGCCCAAGGTCCTTCGTGGTGAACTCCCTGCCGTCCTTGCTCAGCATGAGGACTGCTTCCGCCTGACCCGCTGGGCCTCGGGTGGCCAGCAGGACAAATCCGTCTCCGTTCGCCGCAAGGCGTGGGCGGGCCACCGAATGTTCCTGCGACGTGGCCTCCAGGGCAGGGCCCTGTTCCCACGTCCGGCCATCGTCGCCGCTGGAGAATATGTCGAAGCGGGCCGGCTTTCCGGGGCCGCTGCTGTGCACTACAGCCACCGTCCGCAGCGGCCCTGGCGTCAACGACACCACCTGCGCTGTGGCGTAGCCTTCGGGGCGGGGGAGCTGGACCGGTTTCCAGGTATGGGCGTCCGTTGAGGCCCATACAGTTGCGTCGCTTTGCTCGTGGTCGTCGACCGATCCTCCCGCCAGAACCGTCCCTGACGGCGTTTCTGCCAGGCTGCCAATGGAACGCCCGGCCGTCGGCGCCCCGCGGAGCTCCGCGCTTTGCACCTCACTCCAGGAGTCGCCGTCCTCGGAGACAGCGAGCCCCGCATGGGTCGCCCCCTCGGTGTCGTACGACCCCGCGGCCAGGAATCCATGGCGTGACGGAAGCACAGCGCGTACTTCCGACTTCCCCTGGCTGGTACCGGCTCCGAAGACGCTGCGATCGTGGACGGACCAGTCTCCGGACTCCGTTCGGGACCAGATCACGGGAAGATGGCCGTTTGCCGTCCTGCTTTCGCCAAGGAGCATCTCCCCTCGGGGACCGGCCGCCATGGTGTCCAACGTCTGGTCCTCCTGGCCGACCAGGGTGGTGTAGTTCCTGAAGTCCTGTTCTCCCTGCAGTTCCCAGAATGCGGGCTGGGAGCGTACCGATCCGAAGGCAATGGTTTTCCCTCCGCTGCTGAGGATGCTGGTGACGTGGGCATCGCCTGACGCTGCCGCCGTGGGCGCAGCCGTCGTCAGCGGCGAGTCCCGTCCGGTGACGTTTCCGCTGCCATCCACATGCCAGAGGCGGGTGCCGTCATTTCCGTGCCGGGAGCTGGTTCCCACGACCAGAAAGCCATCCTCGACAGCCGTCACGTCGCCGTAGAGCTGCAGCCCCGCATCCGATTGCTGGGGCATCCCCAGTTCCGACCACGCCTGGCCCGGGGGCTGGAAAAGCACCCGGGGCTCGCCGTCAGCGAGCTGGCCGATCATCTGCGTTGCGAGGGCGCCTGCAGCGCCGTAGGCCACCCCCGGGCCCCGGGGAAAATCATGGTCCTGCCGGCTCCAGCCGGCGTCGGCCTGCAGATTCCACACCCCGCCCGGGGTCCAGCTGCCCGACATACCCAGCGGGAACCGCTTCGGCCGGGCATCCCGGGGCCACGCATGGCCCGTTACCCTGAAGTCGTTTCCTGACCAGGCAACAGTCCACAGGGCATTTCCTGCCGGACCGACGTCCCCGGTGTCCGGGCTGACATCCTGCCAGCTGTTCCCGCCGTCGCTGGAAGCGAAGGCCCGGGCAAAGGGCGGACGGTCGTGGGGGACCTCCTGGCCCACAAGAACGATGGTGGATGGACTTGCGGCCATGCTCAGCGGATGGAACGTGCCACGGGCCGCGGGCAAACCGGACGCACTCCCATCCCGCCCGCTCCACGCTGCTCCATCGCTGCTCTGGAACAGTGTTGTGGCCGCGCCGCCGGAACCGCTGTCGGGCGAGGCCGCGATCAGCCAGCCCTCATCCGTGCCCACCACCGCGTTTAATCGTGTGCCCGTAGTCTCGAAAATCGGCGCCTGCTGGAGCGTGAAATTCGTCCCATCGGAGCTGATAAAAGCAAAAACCTGTCCGTTGCGGTGTCCCACGAGCAGCCACTGGCTGGAACGGACTGCGGCCACGGAGACCAGATCCATCCCGGGATCTGCCTTGCCATCAAACAGGACCGGCTGCCATGACCTGCCGTTATCCGCGGAGTGGGCGGCGCGGCCGCCTTGAAGGGTGGGTGTCTCAAGATCCAGGACTGCCAGGACCTCGTTTCCGCGGCTCACCATTTCCGGCAGGGAGCTGTTGGTGCGTTCCTCCCCGGCAAGCGGTGTATCGATTCCTTGGGTATAAAAGGAAAGTCTTGTCTGGTCCAGCCAGCCGCCGTCTGTGCAGCCGGTGCCTGCCAGCACAAGTGCCAACAGCACGGCGGCCCCTCGAAGCCTTACTTTCATGATGTCCCCCCACCGGCAACCTGCGAAGGCCGTTGCGACCCCCTTGATGGGGAGTGTAGGCAGGAATGAGGCGCCACCGCCTGTCATGGATTGCCGGTTGTGGATAACTACGCCGGCGGGTCGGCCACCTGGATCCGGACCGCACAGGCATCCGAAGCGGCTTTCTTCAGGACCGCAGCCCGGGGATCAGCCACGTCGAGGTAGGCCAGCCGCGGCAGGCGGGCGTAGTCCTTCAGGACAGGCTCGTCCAGCACCAGGTCAGCCAGGGTGCGGTCCCCGCCCGGAACGACGTATTCGAAGGACTGGCCGCTGAACACCTGCCGGGCCTGCCCGGCGACGGCCTGGACCAGCTCATCGGCCTGGTTGGAGCGGCGGCGGGCAAACCGCTGCTGCGACTGGCCCCCCGCGGCGGTCCTGGACTGCACGTACCTGGTGCCCGCCTTGGACACGGCGATGGCACCTTCGCTGGCCACGGCGATGCCGTAGCCTCCCCGCCGGACCAGGAGAAGACCGAGCCGGCGCGGCTGGGAGGCGATGGACGCCAGCCGCTCCAACGGGCCGGTGCCCCGCCCCGGCCGGCCGTCCGCGGGCCACGGCGGCTGCAGCAGCGCGGTGGTGCCGTCGGCTGCCAGGAGCCGCACGCCGTCGTCGTCATCGCTGAGCCGGAAGCCGCCGTGTGCGGCGCTGAACCGCTCCACCCAGCCCGCCAGGCGGGCGCCGGGCACAAACGCGGTCCTGGCCGACCCGGGACGTTGCGCGCCGTCGGCGGGGTGTGCGCTCATGGGGGACCTCTTGGGCTGGCGGAAAGAAGCAGTGAACTAGAAGTAGCCTATCTGTGTGGATGATCTCTTCGCCCAAGGGCCAGGCAACGAAGACGACGGCGAAGACGACAACGGTGCGCCGGCCGCCGCCGGAACCGGAACGGACGGCAACGGCCGGCCCCGCAGCCCGCTGGCCGTCCGGATGCGGCCAAAAACCCTGGACGACGTGGTGGGCCAGCAGCACCTGCTGGGGCAGGGCTCGCCGCTGCGCCAACTCGCCGCCGGCGCTGACGCAGGCGGACCCGCCGGGCCGGCGTCGGTGATCCTCTGGGGACCTCCCGGGACCGGAAAAACCACGTTGGCCCACGTGATCGCCAAGGGGCGTGGCCGGAAGTTCGTGGAACTGTCCGCCATCACGGCAGGCGTGAAGGATGTCCGGCGCGTGATGGACGAGGCCCTGACTGCCCGGGACCTGTACAAAACCACCACCGTGCTCTTCCTGGACGAGATCCACCGGTTCAACAAGGCGCAGCAGGACGCGCTGCTGCCCGGGGTGGAAAACCGCTGGGTTGTCCTGGTGGCGGCCACCACCGAGAACCCGTCCTTTTCCGTGGTCTCGCCGCTGCTGTCCAGGTCGCTCCTGCTGACGTTGAGGCCACTCACAGACGACGACATCGAGGGACTCGTCCAGCGTGCCGTCACGGATGTCCAGGGACTGAACGGCAAGGTTGAACTCAATGACGAGGCGTTGGCCCACCTGGTCAGGCTTTCCGGGGGCGACGCCCGGCGTGCATTGACTGCCCTCGAAGCCGCCGCCGGTGTGGCGTTCGGCGATGCCGACGACGCCGGCGACGGTCCGGTGACCGTCGAGCTGAAGCACACGGAGCGGGCCCTCGATGTCGCCGCGGTCCGCTACGACCGCGCCGGCGACCAGCATTACGACGTCGCCAGTGCCTTCATCAAGTCAGTCCGGGGTTCCGACGTGGACGCAGCCCTGCACTACCTGGCACGGATGCTTGAGGCGGGGGAGGACCCCAGGTTTGTCGCCCGGCGCATCGTGATTTCCGCCGCCGAAGACGTTGGCATGGCCGACCCCACGGCGCTGCAGACTGCCGTGGCCGCCGCGCAGGCAGTCCAGTTGATCGGCATGCCCGAGGGCAGGATCGTGCTGGCCGAAGCCGTGGTCCACCTGGCCACGGCGCCGAAGTCCAACGCGGCGTACATGGGCCTGAACAAGGCGGTGGCGGACGTCCGCGCCGGCCTCGGAAACGGGATTCCGGCCCATCTGCGCGACGCCCACTATCCGGGGTCGAAGCAGCTGGGCCATGGACTCGGCTACAAGTACGCCCACGACGCCCCGCACTCCGTGGCCACCCAGCAATACCCGCCGGACGACCTCGTCGGCAAAGACTACTACCTGCCCACGGCCAACGGTGCGGAACGCGACATTGCCATCCGGCTGGAGCGGCTGCGCAAGATCATCCGGGGCAGCTGAGCCTTCCCGGCAATAGCCTTACGCCCCCACAGCGTCCCCCAGCTCGGCCAGGGCAACGTGCTCCAGCCTGGCACCTGAGGCCAGCAGCGCCTCCACCATCTGGGCCGGTCCCGGCCTCACCAGCAGGTAGCCCTGCCCGGTGCTGCGTGTTCCAAAGCCGTCGACGGCGATCCGGACGCCGAGTGCCTTGAGCCTGTTCAGGACGGACATGCCGCCGTCGCGGCTGGCTGCCAGGGCAGCCTCGGTGATTTCGAGAACGAGCCGGTCGGCCTGCGCGGCCGGATCGGCGAGGACGTCTTCGACGGCGGCCAGGGTGCGGTCATCGGGAAGCTGCCGGTAGGAGAGGTTGACGGCGATCCACAGGTTTTCGCAGCCGGCGATGGACTGCCGCCAGCCGGCGGCCTGCTGGGTGGCCGTTTCCAGTACCCAGCAGGTGATGGCCTGGATGTCGCCGGTCTCCTCGGCCAGGGGCAGGAAATCGGCCGGGGCGAGGAGCCCCAGCGACGGATGCTGCCAGCGGACCAGGGCTTCCAGTCCAACGATTTGCCCGGTCAGCAGGTCCGCCACGGGCTGGTACTCAAGGCGCAGCTGCCGCGCGGCGACAGCCGTTGCCAGGTCGCTCTTCAGGGCAGCGCGGTAGGCCATGTGGTCGTGTCCGCGCGAGTCGAACAGTTGGTAACGCGCCTTCCCGCCGTGCTTGGCCATGTACATCGCAAAGTCCGCCTGGCGCAGCAGCTCCGCTGCGTCCGACGTGTCCGGCCTGCGCTGGGCAGCACCCAGGCTGGCCGTCACGGTCAGGCGGTCGTCAGCCACGAAGAACGGTGCCCGCAGGGCTTCGTGGATCCGTTCGGCAACGTCGCCGGTGACGGAGTTTCCGTCATCCTCCATCACCACGATCGCGAACTCGTCCCCGCCCAGGCGGGCCACGAGGTCATCGGCGCGCACGCAGTTTTGGAGCCGTCCAGCAAGCTGGATGAGGAGGGCATCGCCCCGCTCGTGGCCCAGCGAGTCGTTGACTCCCTTGAAATCGTCGACGTCGATAAAGAGCAGGCCCTCAAGCCTGCCGTCACTGCCCTTATCCCCGCCAGGTTCAGGGTCAAACGATGCGTTGAGGCGCTCCATGAGGGCGGCGCGGTTGGGCAGGCCGGTGAGTGAATCGTGGGTGGCGCGGTGGGTCAGTTCGCGGTGGCTGTCGTGCACTGCGGCGGCCATCGCGTTGAAGGCCTCGGCCAGCTCGCCAAGTTCGTCCCGCCGGTGCACGGAGATCCGGTGGGTGTACTGCCCGGCCTGCAGCTTCAGGGCACCGTGCCGGAGGCTGGCCACCGGCCGCAACAGGTCTTTGACCATTCTGCGGCGGAAGTAGAACGTCGCGGCAACGGCGATGGCGAACAGCCCGACCCGGGCAGCCACGAGGATGATTTCCAGGTCCGCGGTATAGGCCAGCGCCTTGTCCATGGCCGCCAGGGAGGACCGTTGTACGGCCGCCAGCAGCGTGCGGACCCGGGCGCTGTCGGCGGCAAACCCGGGAGACTCCGCGACTCGGGTTCCCTGCACGGCGTCCACCTGCACGGACCACAGGCCATGGGACGCCAGGGATTCCTGCCAGGCCTGCCGCACGTCGCCGAAGGCCACCCCGGATTCCGCCGGCTCGGGGAGGTCCGTGGCGGCGGCGTCGAACAGGGCGGAAATATCCTGCTGCTGCGTCCTGAACATAGCTTTGTCGGCTGCAGGGTCCGACAGCAGCCGGTGCCCCAGCTGCTCATGGGCATCCAGCGCCTCGCGCAACGACTCGATCCGTTCCGCCTCAAGCAGCAGCCGGCTGTCAGCGGCCTGGACGTGGCCAACCACACCACGGACGCCCACGATGGTCACCGCCGCGCCCACCAGGAGCGCGATGAGCATCAGGATGAACGCCCGGGACCATTCACGCCGCAGGCTCCACGTCCGGGGCGGCGCCGTGAACGCGGCCCCGGGCACGGGCCGGCGGCCCCCACTCTGCACATCCATATGCTGTTGTCCTATGGGTCAGGGAGCCAACGTGTCCCTGTCCCCACGCCAGAGTTGGCCCGGCCAAGAGTCCGGTGATAGTAGGAGCAGGCTAACAGGGCGGCAGCCCCGTCGGCCGCTGCGCCGCTCCCGCGTGGTAGGATAGTTCGTTGTCTGGCAAGGCACGGACGCACAATCCACCAAATTCACTTTGATGCGGTTATGCCCTGTGCCCAGTAGCAAAAGGCAGCGGTTGGCCGATGCTCTCCATCGTGGAGGCCAGTAACACTGACACACCGCAGATATTGGAAGGACACAAGTGGCTAACAACACTCGTGCTCGCCGTACCGCACGCCTCTCGCGTGCACTCGGCATCGCTCTGACCCCCAAGGCCGCCAAGTACATGGAGCGCCGCCCGTACGGCCCCGGTGAGCATGGCCGTGCCCGCAAGAAGCAGGACTCCGACTACGCCGTACGTCTGCGCGAAAAGCAGCGTCTGCGCGCCCAGTACGGCATCCGCGAAGCCCAGATGACCCGTGCCTTCGAAGAAGCGCGCCGCACCAAGGGCCTGACCGGTGAAAACCTGATCGAACTGCTCGAAATGCGTCTTGACGCCCTCGTGCTGCGTGCCGGCTTCGCCCGCACCATCGCCCAGGCCCGCCAGCTCGTTGTGCACCGCCACATCCTGGTTGACGGCATCCGCGTTGACCGCCCGTCGTTCCGCGTTGGCGAAGGCCAGCTGGTCCACGTTCACAGCCGCAGCGAAACCATGGTTCCGCTGCAGGTTGCAGCAGCCGGCGCCCACCGCGACGTCCTGCCCCAGGTTCCCGCCTACCTGGACGTCAAGCTTGACGCCCTGCAGGCACGCCTGGTCCGTCGCCCGAAGCGCTCCGAGGTCCCCGTGACCTGCGAAGAGCAGCTCGTCGTCGAATTCTACGCACGCTAAATCCCAGCAGCGTATACAAAGAAGCCCGTGGCAAGCGCCGCGGGCTTCTTTGTATGTAAGGTACTTGGGGGGCATCTGCGTTTCGCACCGAAAATGCATACGCGGATGGAACAGATCCACACAGTTTCGAGGAGATGAACGTCTATGTCTGGTGGCGATATTGCCGGCCTGATCGCTGCCGGAGTGTTCGCGCTCCTGGTGCTGCTGCTCGCAGTGCCGATCCTGAAACTGGGACGGGTTTTTGACGAAGTGCGCACCTCCATCCGCGCCATCAGCGACGGCGCCACGCCCCTGATGGACGAAGTGACCGCCACGGTGTCCACCACCAACCAGCAGCTGAAGAAGGTTGACGGCATCGCCTCCAACGTTTCGGATGCCTCGGCCAACCTCTCCGCCCTGTCGTCCCTCATGGCAGCGACTGTCGGTTCACCGCTGATCAAGGTGGCAGCCTTCAGCTACGGCGTACGCTCCGCCTTCGCCAACCGCAAGAAGCCCGCCGCCGGCCGTCGCAGCCGCTAAGCCACGGAGAACTGAACATGAAACGACTTGTCTGGATGGGGATCGGCGTGGCCATCGGAGTCATCGCATTCCGCAAAGTCACCGAAGCCCAGGCCAACCTCGGCCCGGTTGGCCTGAACCGTGCGGTGGGCCGGCTCGCCGACGGCGTCTACGACTTCGCGGACGCCGTGCGGGCCGGAATGCGTGAGCGGGAAACCGACCTGCGCGCCGCGCTCGGCGTCGAGTCCCAGGAGCTTGTCCGGCGCTGACGCCCCGGATTCCGCGCGAGAATTATAACCAGCAGTCCCGTATGCCGGGGCTGCCCACTGAATCAAAACTGTCACGCAGCAACAGACGCGTGAACCAAGAAGGGTAAGTAAACAGCTCATGAAGTCGCAGGAGATCACCAAGCGCTGGATCGACTTTTTCGTCAGCAAAGGCCACACAGCGGTGCCTTCCGCCTCCCTGGTCTCCAGCGATCCCTCCCTGCTGTTCACCGTGGCCGGCATGGTCCCGTTCATCCCTTACCTGACGGCCCGCGAGGAAGCACCGTACTCCCGTGCCACCAGCGTGCAGAAGTGCATCCGCACCGGCGACATCGAGGAAGTGGGCAAGACCGCACGCCACGGCACTTTCTTCCAGATGTGCGGCAACTTCTCCTTCGGCGACTACTTCAAGGAAGACGCCATCAGGTTCGCCTGGGAGCTGCTCACCACCAGCGTGGCCGACGGCGGCTACGGCCTGCCGCCGGAACTGCTCTGGGTGACCGTCTATGAAGAGGACGACGAAGCCAAGGAGCTGTGGCTCAAGAACACCGGCGTCCCGGCCGACCGCATCCAGCGCATGGGCAAGGCCGACAACTACTGGCACACCGGCCAGCCGGGCCCCGCCGGCCCCTGCTCCGAGATCTACTACGACCGCGGCCCCGCCTACGGCGTGGACGGCGGACCGATCGCCGACGAGAACCGGTACGTCGAGATCTGGAACCTGGTGTTTATGCAGTACCAGATCGACAACGTCCGCTCCAAGGACGATTTCGACATCGTGGGCGAACTGCCCAAGAAGAACATCGACACCGGCCTGGGCATGGAGCGCCTTGCCATGATCCTGCAGGGTGTCGAGAACATGTACGAGACCGACCAGGTCCGTCCCGTCATCGACAAGGCAGCGCAGCTCTCCGGCAAGGAATACACCTCCGCCGAAACGCCGGATGACCCGCACCACACCGACGACGTCCGGATGCGCGTTGTGGGCGACCACATCCGGTCAGCCCTGATGCTGATCGCCGACGGCGTGACCCCGTCCAACGAAGGCCGCGGCTACGTGCTGCGCCGCCTCATCCGCCGTGCCGTCCGATCCATGCGCCTGCTCGGCGTCGAAAAGGCCTGCCTGCCGGACCTGCTGCCCGAGTCCCGCGACGCCATGAAGGGCGTCTACCCCGTGGTGGAGACCGACTTCGCCCGGATCAGCCGGATCGCGTACGCCGAGGAAAAAGCATTCCTGCGCACCATCGCGTCCGGCACCGCCCGGCTCGAAGATGCCGTGACCGAATCAAAGTCCGCCGGCAAGCCGCTGTCCGGCGCCGATGCGTTCGCACTCCACGACACCTACGGATTCCCCATCGACCTCACGCTCGAGATGGCTGAAGAGGCCGGACTCCGGGTGGACGAGCCTGAATTCCGCAGGCTGATGCTCGAACAGCGCCAGCGTGCCCAGGCCGACGCCAAGGGCAAGAAGGGCGGCCACGCCGACCTCAGCGCCTTCCAGGAGCTCCTGGCCCAGGGCGAGACCGTCTTCACCGGCTACACCGACCTTGACGGCGAGTCCCGCGTCCGGGGCATCCTCAGCGGCGGCCGGGCAGTGGCCCAGGCTTCGACCGGGGACGAGATTGAGCTCATCCTGGCCGAGACGCCGTTCTACGCCGAGGCAGGCGGCCAGGCAGCTGACACCGGCCTGATCACCGGCGACGGCTTCGTCGTCGAGGTCCTCGATGTCCAGCGCCCGCTGAAGGGACTCAGCGTGCACAAGGCGATCGTCCGGGAAGGCGAGATCCCCTCCGACGCCCTGGTGCGCGCCGCCGTCGACCGGGAACGGCGCCACGCCGCGGAACAGGCCCACACCGGCACGCACATCGTGCACGCCGCCCTGCACCAGATCCTCGGCCCGGAAGCCACCCAGCGCGGCTCCTACAACAAGGCGGGCTACCTCCGCTTCGACTTCGCCTGGGGCGAGGGCCTCAGCACCGCCACGCGCTCGGAAATCGAGGAGGTCTCCAACCTCGCCATCCGCAACAACTTCCGGGTGGACACAAAGGTCATGGGGCTCGCGGAGGCCAAGGCGCTGGGCGCCATGGCGCTCTTCGGCGAGAACTACGGCAGCGAAGTCCGCGTTGTGGAGATCGACGGCGCATGGTCCCGTGAACTGTGCGGCGGCACCCATGTTTCCAACACGTCCCTCATTGGCAGCCTGTCGCTGCTGGGGGAGCAGTCGGTGGGTTCGGGAAACCGCCGCGTTGAAGCGTTCGTGGGCATGGACGCGTTCCGCCACCTGGCCGCAGAGCGTGCCCTGGTGACGGAACTGACCGAAATGCTGAAGGTTCCCTCCGGCCAGCTGGCTGACCGCATCGCGGTCACCCTCACGAAACTCAAGACTGCCGAAAAGGAACTGGAACGCCTCCGCAAGGAGCAGCTCGCTGCCGCTGCGGGCCAGATTGCCGGTACGGCGAAGGATGCCGCAGGAGTCAGCGTCATCGCGCACGACGCCGGACAGGTCAGCGGTGCCGACGACCTCCGGGGCCTCGCCCTGGATCTTCGGAACCGGCTGGGTTCCGCCGCGTCCACCGTGGCTGTTGCCGGTGTCAGCAACGACCGGCCCGTGATCCTGGTGGCCACCAACGAGGCCGCCCGCGACGCAGGCGTCAAAGCCGGGGCACTGGTCCGGATTGCTGCCGGGATCCTCGGCGGCGGCGGTGGCGGCAAGGACGACGTGGCTCAGGGCGGCGGTACGGACGCCAGCAAGGTCGCACCGGCACTGGCAGCCGTTGTGGACGCCATTTCCCGGCGATAAGCATTCCATGACCAGTCCAGCAGCAGCCAGCGCCTACCCCCAGGGAATCAAACTGGGGGTGGACGTCGGCACCGTCCGGGTGGGCGTCGCCCTTTGTGACCGCGACGGGATCCTCGCCACGCCTTACAAGACCCTTGACCGGAACCCGAAGAAAAACTCGGATGTCCGTGTCATAGCAGGGCTGGTCCAGGAACTCGGGGCGGTCCAGGTCATTGTGGGGCTTCCGCGCACCATGAAGGGGGAGGAGCACGCCTCCGCCCGGATGGCGACGGACTATGCGGAGCTGCTGGCCGGGGAGCTGGAAAGCCGGGGCCTGGACGTCCCCGTGTGCCTCGTCGACGAACGCCTCAGCAGCGTCACGGCCCACCGCAACCTGCACGAAGCTGGCATGAGCAGCCGCAACCACCGTAAAGTGGTGGATCAGGTTGCGGCGGCCGGAATCCTCCAGCACGCCATAGACATGCAAAAAGCCAGGGGAACGGATGTTGGCGGCCGCGTGAACGCGCCGGCCCGTCCGTGGCTTTCCGGGGCCAGCGCAGCGGGTACGCCTGCGCCTGCTGCCCCGGAGGACAAGACTCGATCTTCAGATAACGGAAGGCTACAGTGAGCCCGGCCAACATTGATGACACTTCCGGCACCCCCGGCGACGGCGGGGCCAGGCAGCTGACCCGCAAGGAAATCCGCGCGCTGGAGAAGTCACTGCACACGGAAAGCAACAACGTTGTTCCGGAGCAGGCCTACGAAACCGGGTTCGACTACCTGGATGAGGGCAACGGGCACAAGCCGGCCGCCACGGCTCCGCCCGAGCCGGCCGCCCCTCCCGTGGTCCCCGCAGTTCCGGAGGCACCGCCGGCCTCCATCCCTGAACCTGCGGCAGCGCCCGCGACCGAAGCAGCACCCGTGATCCCCGCCGCTCCGGAGAGCGCACCCGCCGTCCCGGCGACCCCGGACACCCCGCCCAGCGTCCAGCAGGTGGAGTCCGCGCCGCCGGCGGTGGAGCACGACGAGGTCCTTCCTGGAGACATACATCACGACGGGCATTACCCCTACGCTGATGACGCCCACCACACTGATGAACAGCACCATTACGAGGACGGCCATCCTGAGGCCGTGCACTATGACGCCGTGCACGCTGACGCCGTGCACTACGAGGACGCGCATTATGCGAACGCCCATCCCACCGACACCCGCCATGACGCGGATTACCACCCGGATGACCACCACGACGCCGGCCTGCTCGGCGGCGCCTCGGCGGTCACCGTAGTGCCCGGGCCGTCAAAGAAGGTGCGCCGCCGGCGCCGCCTCCTCGCCCTTTTCCTGACCCTGGTTGTTTTCGTGACCGCCGTAGCGGTCGGTGCACAGTTCCTTAAGCCCCTGCTCGGAAACGATAAAGCCAGCGATTTCCCCGGCCCCGGCACCGGCGAAGTCCAGGTTTCCGTTGAACCCGGCGAGGGTACCCGGTCCATGGCCGCCAAGCTGGAAAGCGAAAAGGTCGTGGCCAACGCAGATACCTTCCTCCAGGCATTCACAGCGTCCGGCGGAGTCCTTTCGCCGGGTGACTACACCTTCAAGATGGAGATGAAAAACTCCGACGCCGTCAACGTCCTCCTCGGCCAGGACAAGAGCAAAGTCATCTACTTTGCCTTGAGCGCCGGCCTGAGGATCGGGGAGTCGCTGCAGGCAATCTCGGAGGGATCCGGAATCCCGCTGAGCCAGCTGACAGAGCTCAGTAACACGCCGGCGGAGTTCGGCCTGCCGGGCAACGCCAAGAACCTCGAAGGCTTCCTGGCCCCGGGGGAGTACCGGTTCCCGCTGGGCACCCCCATAAAAGACATCCTGCAGTCGCTGGTCAAGGTCACGGTGGACGAACTCGTGGCGCAGGGCATTACCGATCCCGCCAAGCAGTACGAAGCCGTGATCGTCGCCAGCATTGTCCAGGCGGAAGGCGGCCAGGCCGAGTACGGGGACGTTGCCGGCGCCATCTACAACCGGCTCAAGCCCAATGACCAGACCAACGGCTACCTGCAGGTGGACTCGGCGGTGACGTACGGGCTGGGCACCAAGAGCTTCAACTTCACTGATGCAGAGCGCCAGGACAAGTCCAATCTTTACAACACCTACGCCAACCCCGGACTGCCTCCGGGCCCCATCGGTTCGCCCGGCAAGACGGCCATCGATGCCGCTGCCCGGCCCAAGACCAACGACTATCTCTACTGGGTGACCATCAACCTGGACACCAAGGAGACCAAGTTCTCGAAGACCCTGGCGGAGCACAACGTGTACGTGGACCAGTACAACACCTGGTGCGAAGCCCACGCGGGCCGTTGCGCATGAGCCTGCGGGCCGCCGTCCTGGGTCACCCGATCAGCCATTCGAAGTCGCCGGCCCTGCACTCTGCGGCGTACGCAAAGCTGGGCATTGAGATTGACTACACGGCCGTGGACCTGACGGAGCGGACGCTGCCCGGCTTTATGCTGGAGCTCAGCCGGCAGCAGGGGTGGCGGGGGCTCTCCGTGACCATGCCGTTGAAGACGGCGATGCTGAAGGAAGTGGACGAAGTCCGCGGTGTTGCGAAGGTCCTGGGCGTGGTCAACACGGTGGCCTTCGAAGACGCCGGTGACACGGTGCGGCGCGTCGCGTACAACACGGATGTGGCCGGCATCGTCAACGCCGTCCGGAACGCCGGTGTTGTGCCTGCTCCCACTGCTGTCATCCTTGGTGGCGGCGGCACCGCGGCATCGGCCGTGGCCGCCCTTGAACTGCTCGGCACGGGGTCGGTGCAGCTGTTTGTCCGCGACACGTCACGGGTGCAGGAGGCGCGTGCCGCCGCCGCCGGAGTCGGCGTGGACCTGGCCGTGCGGCACCTGTCCGAGGCCGCAGAGCCGACGGCGGCCGCCGACGTCGTGATTTCAACCTTGCCGCCCCGCGCGGCCGACGGAATCGCAGGCGAACTGGCGGCCAGTGGAGCCCGGACCGCCGGTGTCCTGCTGGACGTGGCCTACGATCCCTGGCCGAGCATGCTGGCCTCCGCGTGGCAGTCCGGCGGCGGTGCAGTGGTCCCGGGGCTCGAGATGCTGCTCTACCAGGCAGTGGAACAGGTGCGGCTTTTCTCCCGTCTTGGCGAGGAAGTTAACGCAGCTGTCATAGATGTGATGTGTGACGCAGTCGGGCTTCCCCGACGGGCGTACTGACCGCCATACGTGGCAGGATGGAAATTATGTTGCGTTGGTTGACTGCCGGTGAATCCCATGGTCCGGCTCTGATGGGAATTATTGAAGGCGTCCCCGCCGGTGTGGAACTCACCAGCGGGCAGATCGCCGATTCTTTGGCCCGCCGCCGCCTTGGCTACGGCCGCGGCGCACGCATGAAGTTTGAACAGGACGTGGTGACCATCCTCGGCGGCGTCCGGCACGGACTGACCCAGGGCGGGCCGGTTGCCATCCAGGTGGGCAACACCGAATGGCCCAAATGGGAACAGATCATGTCCGCAGACCCCGTTGACCCGGAAATCCTCGCCGACCAGGCACGCAACGCCCCGCTCACCCGCCCCCGCCCCGGCCACGCGGACTTCACCGGCATGCAGAAGTACGGTTTTGACGAGGCACGGCCCGTGCTCGAACGCGCCAGCGCCCGGGAAACCGCCACCCGTGTTGCCATGGGCACTGTGGCCGCCCAGTTCCTCAGGCACCTCGGCATCGAGCTGGTCAGCCACACCGTCTCCATCGCCAGCGTCACAGTGCCCGAAGGACGTCCCCTCCCCGTGCCGGCCAACGTCATTGCACTGGACGCGGACCCGCTGCGCTGCTTCGACCGCGAGACGTCGGACGCCATGGTCGCCGAAGTGGACGCTGCCCACAAAGAAGGCGAAACCCTCGGCGGCGTGGTGGAAGTGCTCGCGTACGGCCTCCCGCCGGGACTGGGCAGCTACGTGCACTGGGACCGCAGGCTCGACTCCCGCCTGGCGGCCGCCCTCATGGGCATCCAGGCCATCAAGGGTGTGGAGGTCGGCGACGGTTTCCTCACCGCCGCGCGCCGGGGCTCCGCAGCGCACGACGAGATCGTCAAGGACGCAGACGGAAAAATCATCCGGACGTCCAACCGTGCAGGCGGCATCGAAGGCGGCATGAGCATCGGCGACGTGCTGCGCGTCCGTGCCGCGATGAAGCCGATCGCCACGGTGCCCCGTGCCCTGAAAACCATCGACGTCAGCACCGGCGAGGCCGCCAAGGCGCATCACCAGCGGTCGGACGTGTGTGCCGTGCCCGCCGCCGGCGTTGTGGCCGAAGCCATGGTGGCGCTGGTCCTTGCCGAGGCCGTCACCGAAAAGTTCGGCGGCGATTCCGTGGCCGAAACGAAGCGCAACATCAAGGGTTACCTGGACAACATTCCGGCGTCCCTGGACTCGATCGGCCAGTAGTGCCGCATCGCAGCAAAACAGGTGCGCCGGAAAACCGGCCCATTGTCCTGATTGGTCCCATGGCCGTTGGCAAGTCCGCCATCGGGTACCAGCTCTCGCAACAGCTGGGCGCGCCGTTCATCGACACCGACGTGGTGATCGTCGGGAACCACGGTTCGATCGCCGATATCTTTGCCGGGCGGGGCGAACGCGCCTTCCGGGAGATCGAGGCCCGGACCGTGGCCAGCGTGGTGGAACAGGCCGCAGGAACGGCCACGGTGATCTCGCTGGGCGGCGGCGCCGTCCTGGACTCCGGAACGCAGCAGCTCCTGGGCAGCTGCACCGTGGTGTACCTCGAATGCGACGCCGACACAGTGGCCAGCCGCATTGCCCGCAATTCCGGCCGTCCGCTGCTGGCCGGCGATGCCATGGGCCGGTGGGTCACGATGTTCGCCGCCCGGAAACCGGTCTACGAGCGGCTGGCCGACGTGGTCCTGGACGTCCGCGAGGGCTCCGTGTCCGAGATCGGACGCCGGCTCGAAGTTGCGCTGCGGGAATTCGCAGCTGCCAAACAGGAAGTTGAAAAGTGAGCGACGAATCAACAGTCATCAAGGTCACCGGAGAGTCGGCGGCCCAGAACTACGACGTCGTTGTCGGCCGGGGCCTGCTCGGCAGCCTTCCCGGACTCCTGGGTGAGCGGGTGCGGCGCGTGCTGGTCATCCACCCCCGGGCACTGCGGCTCACGGGCGACACTGTGCGGGACGAACTCGCCGCCGCCGGCTTCACCTCCCTGACGGCCGAGATCCCGGACGCCGAGGAAGGCAAGCACATCCAGGTGGCGGCGTTCTGCTGGCAGGTCCTGGGACAAAACGACTTCACCCGTTCCGATGCCATCGTCGCCGTCGGCGGAGGCGCAGTAACCGACCTCGCCGGCTTTGTGGCTGCGACCTGGCTCAGGGGCGTCAAGGTCATCCACATGCCCACGAGCCTGCTGGGAATGGTGGACGCTTCAGTGGGCGGTAAAACCGGCATCAACACCGCCGAAGGCAAGAACCTGGTGGGTTCCTTCCACCCTCCCGCCGGTGTGCTGGTGGACCTGGACACCCTGAACACGCTGCCCCGCAACGAGCTCATCTCCGGCATGGCCGAGGTGGTCAAGTGCGGCTTCATCGCTGATCCGGCCATCCTGGACCTCGTCGAAAAGGACCCCGAAGCCGTAGTGGATCCGCAGTCCGCCGTGCTGCGCGAGCTTATCGAACGCGCCATCGCCGTCAAAGCGAAGGTCGTCTCCGAAGACCTCAAGGAATCCGGTCTCCGCGAAATCCTCAATTACGGCCACACCCTCGGCCACGCCATCGAACTCGTGGAACGCTACTCCTGGCGGCACGGTGCCGCGGTGTCGGTAGGCATGATGTTCGCCGCTGAACTGGCCCGCAGCGTGGGACGCCTCAGCGACACCGACGCAGACCGCCACCGCAGCATCCTCGAAACCCTCGGCCTGCCCGTCACCTACCGCCGGGACCGCTGGCAGGGACTCCTGGACGGCATGCGCCGGGACAAGAAGTCACGCGGGGACCTCCTGCGGTTCGTTGTCCTCGACGGCGTAGCCAAGCCCGGCATCCTCGACGTGCCGGACACGTCCCTGCTGTTCGCCGCCTACCAGGAAATTGCGTCCTGATGCAGGGCGACCTGGAAGGGACCAGCGACTGGCCCGAGGCCGGCTTCCCGGGGATCCGCATCAACCCCGAATCCCTGCTCCCGCAGATCGTGAACGAGGACGCCTGCCGGGAAGCCCTGGCAGTGTCCACTGACCCGGCGGACCACATCTTTGTGCTGCTGGTCGAAGGACACGCCCCGGAAGCGGCCGAGCTGCTGGCCGAGGCGCGCTTCAAAGACCCCGAATCGTTCCGGCTGAGGGCCTTCGAAGCCGAAGTGCTGCGCGTCTCCAACCGCCTCGACCGCGCGGTGGAGCTGTTCCGGCAGCTCCTCGCCGAAGTCCAGGGAACCCCCCGCGAAGCACTGGTCCTGCAGTTCCTCGGCAAGACGCAGTACACCGCCGGGCAGACCTCCGCAGCCGTTGAATCGTTTGCCCGCGCCCTGGACCTCCGCGTTGCCGAGTCCGCCGACGCCGCCCTCATCTATTCCTCCACCGTGGCACTGCAGCGCGCCCGGGACGTCCTGGATCTGGCCTGCTGAGACCAGCCGGACAGTGGCCGGACGCACACTGACGGAGGCCGCACCGGATTTACCGGTAGAATGGTTCTTGGATTTTTGACAAACACGCGCTGGCGGGCCGATCGGCATGCCTGCCCGGCATAGAAACGTCTGACCGCCCAGGCAGATAGAAACCAGAGGAAATCAGTGGCAACCACTAACGACATCAAGAACGGAACGGTCCTTAAGCTTGAGGGCCAGCTCTGGAACATTATCGAATTCCAGCACGTCAAGCCTGGCAAGGGCGGTGCGTTCGTACGGACCAAGATGCGCAACGTGATGTCCGGCAAGGTTGTGGACAAGACCTTCAACGCCGGCCTCAAGATCGAGACCGCCACGGTTGACCGCCGCGACTACCAGTACCTGTACCAGGACGGCGCTGACTTCGTCTTCATGGACACCACCGACTTCGACCAGATCACGGTTTCCGGTGCCACCGTAGGCGACGCCACCAACTTCATGCTGGAAAACCAGATGGTCAACATCGCCATCCACGAGGGCACCCCGCTCTACATTGAACTTCCCGCCAGCGTTGTCCTGGAAATCACCTACACCGAGCCGGGCCTCCAGGGCGACCGCTCCTCCGCAGGCACCAAGCCCGCTACCCTCGAAACGGGCTACGAGATCCAGGTTCCGCTGTTCGTCGAGAACAACACCAAGGTCAAGGTCGACACCCGTGACGGCAGCTACCTTGGCCGGGTCAGCGAGTAGTGAGCGCACGCGGTAAGGCCCGTAACAGGGCACTGGACGTTCTCTTCGAGGCTGAGCAGCGATCGGTCTCCGCTTTTGACGTCCTGCGGGCACGGCGGGAAAAGACGGACCAGATCGTCAATCCGTACACGCTGGAAATCGTCGAAGGCGTTGTCTCGCAGCAGACCACCATTGACGAGTTCCTGGAAACCTATTCGCAGGGCTGGACCCTGGAGCGCATGCCCTCCGTGGACCGCATCATCCTGCGCATCGGCACCTGGGAACTGCTCTACAACGACGACGTACCTGACGGCGTGGCTGTCAGCGAGGCTGTGGCGCTGGCCAAGGTGCTCTCAACTGACGAGTCGCCGTCGTTCATCAACGGACTCCTTGGACGCCTGCAGCAGCTGAAGCCTTCGCTGCTCGCCTAGTCAGTAGCCTTATTCGCAAAGGGGCCGGCCTCCGCCAGATGGCGGAGGCCGGCCCCTTTGCTGTGCCGTCAGTTTGCGACGGCGGCCCGCAGCGCCAGGATCCGGTGCAGCTGTTCGCGCTCTTCAGCCTGGTGCAGCGCCACGTCCCTGCCGCTCAGGATGCGCTGCCGGGTGAAGGCGAGAGTCGTGGCTGCCTTCAGGAAAGCCTTCATCTGCGGCCGGCGGTTGTAGCCGGCCGCCCAGCGCAGGGCAGTGCGCCTGCCGCCGGGCGTGGCCAGAAGATCCACTTCGGCAGGCGTGAACCAGCCCGCCGCCGCATACTCCAGCAGCCGCTGGCGGGTGAGCCGGTTTTCCGCGACGCGCAACAGGATGACAACCCCGATGAACAGCACAAAAATGGGCACTTGGATGAGGATGTAGTCCGCCAGGAAGCCCTGGCCCATGCTGTTCCACCGGTTGTGCAGGAACATCGCCGGAAGCAGGCCCACCACAAAGGCCCCGATGGAAGCACCGGCGTGCCACCGCCGTGCCGCGAAGCCCATGATGAGCCCGGTGGTCCCGGTGAAGATGGCGTGGGCGAACGGCGACATCACGCCGCGCAGGAGGAAGATCTGGGCGAGGTCGGTGGCGGGGCTCGCAGACTCCGCAATGGCCCGGCCGAAATAGAGGATGTTCTCCGTGAACGCGAAACCGCCGGCAATCGTGAAGGCGAAGACCACCCCGTCCACGGGTCCGTCGAAGTGCCGGCGCGCCATCAGCAGAAGCAGCAGCAGGCCCAGCGACTTGGCGAATTCCTCCACGATCGGCGCCTGGACGGTTGCCATGTACGTCTGGAAATCGGCCTCGGCAGAAAACTGGAAGGTGAGCGCAAAAAACGGCTGGACCAGGAGCGTGACGGCGATAGATACCGCGGCACCCCAGGTAAAGGCGAAGAACAGGAGCCGCTTCGGTTCCGGCTCCCAGCGGTCGATCACGTGGACTGCCAGCAGCACCGCGGACAAGGGGACCAGCGACGCGACGAAACCCACAGTGAAGCCGGCGGTTCCCGTATTGGCCAGCAGGAACGGAACCACCAGGAACAGGCTGAGGAATGCCAGCGCTCCGCCGCCGATCATCAGTCCAAGCAGCCCTGCGCGGGTCCGGGGAGCGGCCGGGGCCTGGGCGCCGCCGGGGTGCGGCAGCACCACAGAATGCACGGGGCCGCCGGAATTGCCGGGCACCGGACGGTAGTACTGCGGCTGCACGTGGCCCATCCAGCTGGGGTTCGCCTGGCCGGGAAGCGGTCCTTGCGGCCCGGACGGACCCGGCTGGCCGGGAGGGGGATGGGGATGCATCGACATAAGGGAAAGCCTATGGTGCCGCCATCCCGGCTCCAAGGCATGCGCACTGCGGGAGGTGCCGGTGTGACCATAAACGCTCTGCTCCGGCAGGGGAGTGGGCCGCCCCGTGTGGTAATTTTGAAACGCAAATAATCCTTTTTTAATTCCGTCCTGTGAGGCGGGGAAAGGGGAGACGAGCGTTGACTTCTGTCACAAGCGCACCGGTTCCGGCCAGGGTTGTCCTCAACCAGGCGGACATTGACCGCGCCCTCACTCGTATCGCCCATGAGATCCTCGAAGCCAACAAAGGCTCCAAGGACCTGGTCCTGCTGGGCATTCCGCGCCGGGGGTACCCCCTGGCAGTCCGGCTGGCCCGCAAGATCGCAGCCGCGGATCCCACCGTGGATGCCGCCGCGATTGTCGGACAGCTGGACGTGACCATGTTCCGCGACGACCTCTCCCACCAGCCCACCAGGCCGCCTTACCCCACCCAACTCCCGCGAACAGGGATCGACAACAAGGTCGTGGTGCTCATCGATGACGTGCTGTACTCCGGCCGCACCATCCGTGCCGCGCTGGACGCCATCATCGATCTCGGCCGCCCGCGGATCGTCCGGCTCGCCGTCCTGATCGACCGCGGCCACCGCGAACTCCCCATCAGGGCAGACCACGTCGGAAAGAACCTGCCCACCTCCTCCGCCGAGAAGGTCCGGGTCCGCCTCGAGGAGACCGACACCGCACCCGACGGATCGACGGTCAACGAAGTGGTCATCGAGGGCGGCGCGTGAAACACCTTCTCTCCACCGAAGACCTCAGCCTGGCCAACGCCATCCGCATCCTCGACACCGCCGAGGAAATGGCCGCCGTGGGGGACCGCGAGGTCAAGAAGCTCCCGGCCCTGCGCGGACGCACCGTGGTGAACCTGTTCTTCGAGGACTCCACCCGCACCCGGATCTCCTTCGAAGCCGCCGCCAAACGCCTGTCCGCCGACGTCATCAACTTCGCCGCGAAGGGCTCCTCTGTATCCAAGGGCGAATCCCTCAAGGACACCGCCCAGACACTGGCCGCCATGGGAGCGGACGCCGTCGTGATCCGCCACTGGGCATCCGGTGCACCCCACCGCCTTGCTGCCACCGACTGGATCGACGCGGCCGTCATCAACGCCGGCGACGGCACCCACGAACACCCCACCCAGGCACTCCTGGACGCGTTCACCATGCGCCGGCACTGGGCAAAGCTCGCCGGTACCGGATCGATCGGTGGAGACCTCAAAGGCATGCGCGTCGCCATCGCAGGAGACGTCCTGCACTCCCGGGTGGCCCGTTCCAACGTGTGGCTGCTCCGCACGCTCGGCGCGGAAGTCACCCTCGTCGCGCCGCCCACCCTGCTGCCCATCGGCGTCGAACAGTGGCCGTGCAAGGTCAGCTACAACATGGACGAAACACTGGAAAAGGGAGTGGACGCAGTCATGATGCTGCGCGTGCAGGGCGAGCGGATGAACGCCTCGTTCTTCCCCTCCACCCGCGAATACTCCCGCCGCTGGGGTTTCGATGACAACCGGCTCCGTGCCCTGGACAGCCTGGGACTGAAGGACACCATCATCATGCACCCCGGCCCCATGAACCGGGGCCTGGAAATTTCCGCGGCCGCCGCGGACTCGCCCCGCTCCACCGTGCTTTCGCAGGTGCGCAACGGCGTCTCCGTCCGAATGGCCGCGCTGTACCTGCTGCTCTCCGGGGATACCCGCGAACCAGCCGCCACCCCCACTAAGGAGAGCAACTGATGGCAGAGAACAACGGAACCTACCTGATCCGCGGCGCATCTGTCCTGGGCGCCGGCGCCGAGGACCTGCTCATCCGTGGCGGTGTCATTGCCGCCCGCGGAACCGGTGCAGCCACGCACGCTGACGCCGAAGGCGCCACCGTCATCGAAGCGGCCGGCCTCGTGGCACTTCCCGGTATGGTGGACGTGCACACGCACCTGCGCGAACCCGGCCGGGAAGACGCGGAAACCGTGGAAACCGGCACCCGAGCCGCGGCCCTGGGCGGTTACACCGCCGTGCACGCCATGGCCAACAGCACCCCCGTCGCTGACACCGCCGGTGTGGTGGAACAGGTCTACAGCCTGGGCCGCGCCGCCGGCTGGGTGGACGTCCGCCCGGTCGGAGCCGTCACCGTAGGCCTGGCGGGGGAGCAGCTGGCAGAGCTCGGCGCCATGGCAGACTCCCGCGCCCGCGTCCGGATGTTCTCCGACGACGGCATCTGCGTCCACGACCCGGTGCTGATGCGCCGGGCCCTGGAATACGTCAAGGCGTTCGACGGCGTCGTGGCCCAGCACGCGCAGGAACCCCGCCTCACCGCCGGCGCCCAGATGAACGAAGGCGAAGTTTCCGCCGTCCTGGGGCTCACCGGCTGGCCCGCCGTCGCCGAGGAAAGCATCATTGCCCGGGACGTCCTGCTGGCGCAGCATGTGAACTCACGCCTGCACGTCTGCCACGTGTCCACCGCCGGCTCCGTGGAGATCATCCGCTGGGCCAAGGAACGCGGCATCAACGTCACCGCCGAAGTCACCCCGCACCACCTCCTGCTGACCGACAACCTGGTCCGCAGCTACAACCCCGTCTACAAGGTCAACCCGCCGCTGCGGACCGACGCCGACGTGCAGGCATTGCGCGCGGGCCTGGCCGACGGCACCATCGACGTGGTGGGCACCGACCACGCGCCGCACCCCAGCGAGCACAAGGAATGCGAGTGGGCGCAGGCCGCGATGGGCATGACCGGACTGGAAACCGCATTGTCCGTGGTCCAGCACACCATGATCGAAACCGGGCTCATGACCTGGGCCGACTTCGCCCGGGTCACGTCCACGGCCGCGGCGCAGATTGGCCGGCTGTCCGACCAGGGCCGCCCTCTCGAAGCCGGCGAACCTGCCAACATCATCCTGGTGGACCCCGCTGCCCGCTGGACCGTTGACCCGGCCAAGATGGCAACCATGGGCCGCAACTCGCCGTTCGCCGGCCTGGAGCTGCCGGGCAAGGTGGTGGCCACCTTCTACAAGGGCCACCCGACCGTGCTGGACGGCAAGCTCAACACGCCGTACCGCGAACCGGCGGGCGTCTCCTGATGGACACCAAGCTCCTCACCGGCCTGATCACCGTGGTGATCATCGCCGTCGTCCTCCTGATGATCTGGGCGGGCTGGCGGAACCGCCTCAAGCGGCAGGCCGACGTCGAACAGCTGCCGGAGGTGCCCGAGGCACCCGGGGCTGCGCTCAACACGGCCGAAGGCCAGTACGTCGCCTCAACCACCGCGGGGGACTGGCTGGACCGGATCGCCGTGCACGGGCTCGGCATCCGCACCAACGCGACCCTCGCCGTTTACCCCCACGGTGTCCTTTTTGACCGGTCCGGGGCTCCGGCGGTCTACATTCCGGCGGCAGACCTCACCGCCGTCAGGCAGGACAGCGGAATGGCCGGCAAGTTTGTCGAAAAGGACGGCCTCCTGGTGCTCCGCTGGAAGCTCGGCACCCACGAGCTGGACACCGGCTTCCGCACCCGCCGCGCGGCGGACAAAACCACCCTCTTCGAATCCCTTCAGCAATTGATCTCCGCGGCCCCCCAGGCTGATCCCCAGAGTGGAAAGTAAAACAGTGACAGAAACAGAAGTGACAGCAGACGCAGTGGATGCCACTGCAGCAGCGATTTCCACCCCCGCCGCTCTGGTCCTTGAAGATGGCCGCATCTTCCGCGGCACCAGCTACGGCGCCACCGGCACTGCCCTGGGCGAGGCAGTCTTCGCCACCGGAATGACCGGCTACCAGGAAACCATCACGGATCCCTCCTACGCCCGCCAGCTGGTGGTGCAGACCGCACCGCACATCGGCAACACCGGCGTCAACAGCGAAGACGCTGAATCCCGCCGCATCTGGGTGGCCGGCTACATCGTCCGCGACGCCGCCCGCCGCCCCTCGAACTGGCGCTCCGAACGAAGCCTGGACGACGAACTCGTCGCGCAGGGCATCGTGGGCATCCAGGGCGTGGACACCCGCGCCATCACCCGGCACCTGCGCGAACACAAGACCATGCGCGCCGGCATCTTCTCCGGCGACGCCGCCCAGGCCACGGACAAGGAACTCCTGGACTCGGTCCTGGCCAGCGCCCCGATGGAAGGCGCGCGGCTGGCTGAGGAAGTCAGCGTCGATGAGGCCTACGTGGTGGAACCGAATGACCACGGCTGGGACGGCGAGCCGCGCTTCAGCATTGCCGCCATCGACCTCGGCATCAAGGCCATGACCCCCGTCCGCTTCGCCGAGCGCGGCGTCCGGGTCCATGTCCTGCCGGCAACGTCCACCCTCGAGGACGTCAAGGCCGTCAGCCCGGACGGTTTCTTTATGTCCAACGGCCCCGGCGACCCCGCCACCGCCGACGCCCAGGTCAAGCTGCTGCGCTCCGTCCTGGACGAGAAGCTGCCGTACTTCGGCATCTGCTTCGGCAACCAGATCCTGGGCCGCGCCCTCGGGTTCGGCACCTACAAGCTGCGCTACGGCCACCGCGGCATCAACCAGCCCGTGATGGACCGCCGCACGGGCAAGGTGGAGATCACCTCGCAGAACCACGGTTTCGCCGTGGACGCACCGCTCGACGGCGCCACCCAGGCCCCTGAGGAACGCTACGGCCGCGTTGAGGTCAGCCACATCAGCCTCAACGACGACGTCGTGGAGGGCCTCGCGTGCCTGGACATCCCCGCGTTCTCGGTCCAGTACCACCCCGAAGCGGCGGCAGGCCCGCACGACGCCGCCTACCTGTTCGACCGTTTCATCGACCTGATGGCGGACACCAAATCAGCCGCAGACGGCGCGAAGAACACCACCGACTCCAAGACTGAGGACAAGAAGTAATGCCCAAGAGAACTGACCTTAAGAGCGTCCTGGTCATCGGTTCCGGCCCGATCGTCATCGGCCAGGCTGCCGAATTCGACTACTCCGGCACCCAGGCACTGCGTGTCCTCAAGGAGGAGGGCCTCCGCGTCATCCTGGTGAACTCCAACCCGGCCACCATCATGACGGACCCCGAGTTCGCCGACGCCACCTACATCGAGCCCATCACCCCCGAGGTGGTGGAGAAGATCATCGCCAAGGAACGCCCGGACGCCGTCCTGCCCACCCTGGGCGGCCAGACCGCACTGAACACCGCCATCGCGCTGGACAAGAACGGTGTGCTGGAGAAGTACAACGTGGAGCTCATCGGCGCGAACATAGCGGCCATCGAGCTCGGCGAGGACCGCGAAAAGTTCAAGGGCGTGGTGGAACGCTGCGGCGCCGAATCCGCCCGCAGCCACATCATCCACACCATGGACGAGGCCCTCACGGCAGCCGAAGACCTGGGCTACCCGATGGTGGTCCGGCCGTCCTTCACCATGGGCGGGCTCGGCTCCGGCCTGGCGTACACCGAGGACGACCTCCGCCGCATCGTGGGCCAGGGCCTGCAGTACAGCCCCACCAGTGAGGTGCTGCTCGAAGAGAGCATCCTCGGCTGGAAGGAATACGAGCTTGAGATGATGCGGGACAAGAACGACAACGTCGTTGTTGTCTGCTCCATCGAAAACTTCGACCCCGTAGGCGTCCACACCGGCGACTCCATCACCGTTGCCCCGGCCCTGACACTGACCGACCGCGAATACCAGCGGCTGCGCGACATCTCCATCGCCGTCATCCGCGAAGTGGGCGTCGACACCGGCGGCTGCAACATCCAGTTCGCCATCGAACCGGACACCGGACGCGTGGTGGTCATCGAGATGAACCCGCGCGTGTCCCGCTCCTCCGCCCTGGCCTCGAAGGCCACCGGGTTCGCCATCGCCAAGATCGCCACCAAGCTCTCCCTCGGCTACACCCTGGACGAGATCCCGAACGACATCACGCAGAAGACCCCGGCGTCGTTCGAACCCACCCTGGACTACGTCGTTGTGAAGGTCCCCCGCTTCGCGTTCGAGAAGTTCCCTGCCGCCGATGACACCCTGACCACCACCATGAAGTCCGTGGGCGAAGCCATGGCCATGGGCCGCAACTTCACCGAGGCGCTGCAGAAGGCACTCCGCTCCCTGGAACAGAAGGGCTCGCAGCTGGACTTCAGCTCCGTCCCGGAATGGGAAGTCCCGGAACTCATCGAAAAGGCCAAGCGCCCCACCACAGAGCGCCTGCACCAGGTCCAGCGGGCCATGCTCGGCGGCGCCACCGTCGAAGAGCTCTACGCGGCCACCAAGATCGATCCGTGGTTCCTGGACCAGCTCCAGCTGCTGAACGAGATCTCCCGCGAGATCCGCCAGGCCGGTGCCCTGACCGTGGAGATGCTCCAGCGCGCCAAGCGCCACGGCTTCTCCGACGAGCAGATCGGCGCCCTCACGCACAACTCCGAGGCAGTGGTCCGCGGTGTCCGCCAGGCCCTGGGCATCCGTCCGGTCTACAAGACCGTGGATACCTGCGCCGCCGAGTTCGCCGCCTACACCCCGTACCACTACTCGTCCTATGACGAGGAGGACGAGGTGGCGCTGCACTCCAAACCGTCCATCCTGATCCTCGGCTCCGGCCCGAACCGCATCGGCCAGGGCATCGAGTTCGACTACTCCTGCGTCCACGCCTCCATGGCCCTGCGCAAGGCCGGGTACGAGACCGTGATGGTCAACTGCAACCCGGAGACCGTCTCCACCGACTACGACGTCTCCACCCGCCTGTACTTCGAGCCGCTGACCCTTGAGGACGTCCTCGAGGTCATCGCGGCTGAAGAGCGCACCGGCGGCGTCATGGGCGTCTTTGTGCAGCTCGGCGGCCAGACCCCGCTGAAGCTCGCGCAGCAGCTGGCCGACGCCGGCGTACCCATCCTGGGCACCTCCCCGGAAGCGATCGACCTCGCCGAGCACCGCGGCGAATTCTCCCGCGTCCTGGACAACGCCGGACTGATCTCCCCGAAGAACGGCACCGCCGTGTCCTTCGAGGACGCCAAGAAGATCGCCGACGAGATCGGCTACCCCGTCCTGGTCCGCCCGTCCTACGTGCTCGGCGGCCGCGGCATGGAGATCGTCTACGACGAGGCCAACCTCTCCCGCTACATCGCCAACGCCACCGAGATCACCCCGGACCACCCGGTCCTGATCGACAGGTTCCTGGAAGACGCCGTCGAAATCGACGTCGACGCACTGTTCGACGGCACCGACATGTACCTGGGCGGCATCATGGAGCACATCGAGGAAGCCGGGATCCACTCCGGCGACTCCGCCTGCGTCCTGCCGCCGATCACCCTGGGCAACAACGTCCTGGAACGTGTCCGCACCGCTACCCGTGCCATCGCCGAAGGCGTGGGGGTGCGGGGCCTGATCAACATCCAGTTCGCCCTCGCCTCCGACGTCCTGTACGTCCTGGAAGCGAACCCGCGGGCCTCCCGCACCGTGCCGTTCGTGTCCAAGGCCACCGGCGTCCAGATGGCCAAGGCCGCCGCCCTGATCGGCACAGGCGTCACCATCAACCAGCTCCGCAGCGCCTACAAGATGCTGCCGGAAACCGGCGACGGTTCCACGCTGCCGCTGGACGCCCCGGTGTCCGTCAAGGAAGCCGTGCTGCCGTTCAGCCGGTTCCGTACCCCTGAGGGCAAGGTCGTGGACTCCCTGCTCGGCCCGGAAATGCGTTCAACCGGTGAAGTGATGGGCATCGACAAGCACTTCGACACCGCGTTCGCCAAGAGCCAGGCCGCCGCCAACAACGCGCTGCCCACCCAAGGCAAGATCTTTGTCTCCGTGGCCAACCGGGATAAGCGCTCGGTCATCATGGGCGTCAAGCGGCTTTCCGACCTCGGCTTCGAGATTGTCTCCACCGGCGGCACAGCTGATGTCCTGCGCCGCAACGGCATCCAGGCCACCCCGGTGCGCAAGGTCGCCGAAGGCAGCAGCGCCGAAGGCGAAGGCACCATCGCGGACCTCGTCATCGCCGGCGACATCGACATGGTGTTCAACACCCCCTCCGGCGGCGAAGCCCGCAGCGACGGCTACGAACTGCGCGCGGCGGCCACGTCCATCGGCATTCCCTGCATCACCACGGTGGCTGAATTCAACGCCGCCGTGCAGGCGATCGAGGCCATGCGCACGTACGAGTGGTCCGTCACCAGCCTGCAGGAACACGCCGCAGCCCTGGCAGCATCGCAGGAAGCTGCGCGCCAGAATGCCTGACGCCGGCTCCGAACTGCCCGCCCCCAGCCGGGAGTCCTTTGGCTCCCGGCTGGGGACGGCCATGGCCGCCCGCGGACCGCTGTGCGTGGGCATTGACCCGCACCCGGCGCTGCTGAAGAGCTGGGGACTGGACGACGACGCCGACGGCCTCAGGCGTTTCTCGCTGACGGTCCTGGAGGCGGTCGGTTCGCTCGCTGCCGCGGTCAAGCCGCAGGTGGCCCTTTACGAGCGCCACGGCTCGGCCGGCATGGCGGTCCTTGAGGAACTCCTGGCTGCCGCCCGGGACGAGGCCGTGCTGACCATCGCGGACGCCAAGCGCGGCGACATCGGATCCACCATGGCCGCGTACGCGGACGCCTGGCTGCGGGACGGGTCGGCGCTGGCTGCCGACTCCGTGACGCTCAGCCCGTACCTCGGGTTTGAGTCGCTCCGCCCGGCCCTGGACCTCGCGGCTGAATACGGCCGCGGTGTGTTTGTCCTGGCCCTGACGTCCAACCCGGAGGGGGCATCCGTCCAGCACATCGGCGGGGCCGACTCCGTGGCACGGCGGATCACGGAAGCCGCAGCTGCGGAGAACCGCCGCTACGAGGGACCGCTGGGGTCCGTCGGACTTGTGGTCGGCGCCACCGTGGGTTCGGCGCTGACTGACCTGCAGCTGGACCTGCAGGCAGTCCGCGGCCCCATCCTTGCCCCGGGGCTGGGGGCGCAGGGCGCCACCCCGGCTGACCTGCGCCGGACGTTCGGTCCGGCGTACCCGCAGGTGCTGGGAACGTCAAGCCGCGACATCCTAGCTGCCGGCCCCGGCATCCAGGGACTGCAGGACGCCGCCCTGCGGACGCTGGACGGGCTTCGCGAAGCCTGACCTGGCCTAGCGCGGGTCCATTGATTCGCGGGGCACCAAAGGGTAGGTTTCAGGACAAGTCCAATGGCGGCCGCCTTGGATGCATCCGACCAAACCGGGGGTGTCCACCATGAGCCTGCGACCGCTATCCGCGTCGGAACGCGCAGACGCGCTGCAGAAGGCAGCTGCTGCCAGGGCTGCCAGGGCAGCGGCAAAAGAGCGGCTCAAAAACGGCCAGACGTCGGCCGCCGACATCATCAGGTCGGCGGCCGCGGACGACGCCCTGGCCCGGATGCGCGTGGCAGAGCTTCTTGAAGCGCTTCCCGGCATCGGCAAGGTCCGGGCTGCTGCCATTATGGAGCAGCTGGGAATCGCTGCTTCCCGCCGGGTCCGGGGGCTGGGCATTCACCAGCGCCAGGCGCTGGTAGATTTTATAGACGAGAAGTAGGGCGTGCCACGGTTCGCCCCATCCGAACCGAAGCCGTAAAGGAATACGTGAGCAAGAAACCGGGACTGACAGTCCTCGCAGGTCCGACGGCTGTTGGCAAAGGCACCGTGTCCACCTACATCCGGGACAACTACCCCGAAGTCTGGCTTTCCGTTTCGGCCACCACCCGCGCCCCGCGGCCCGGTGAGGAGGACGGCGTCCACTACTTCTTCAAGTCCAGGGAAGATTTCGAGTCGCTCGTGGCAGCCGGCGAGTTCCTGGAGTGGGCAGTAGTCCACGGCCAGAACACCTACGGCACCCTGAAGAGCACCGTGAACCAGGCCATCGCCGACGGCAAGTCAGTCCTGCTCGAGATTGACCTGCAGGGTGCCCGGCAGGTCAAGGCGGCCGTCCCGGACGCGCAGTTTGTCTTCCTTGCGCCGCCGAGCTGGGACGAAATGGTGCGCCGGCTGGTAGGCCGCGGCACCGAAACTGCCCAGGAACAGCAGCAGAGGCTGGAAACCGCTAAACTAGAACTTGCCGCTGAACCGGAGTTTGACCACACCGTCATCAATGATGACGTTCGCCGGGCAGCGGACGAGCTAGTTTCACTCATGGGGCTGACACCGCACCCGCACTAGTTGCCGGTAGCAGTCGGCCCGTTAGAATTTGGAGAATTCGTGTCCACGAACCTTGAAGGCATCATCAACCCGCCGATCGACTCACTGCTTGAGGCAGCTGATTCCAAGTACGGCCTGGTGATCTTCGGTGCCAAGCGTGCACGTCAGATCAACGCTTACTACGCCCAGCTGCACGAGGGCCTGTTCGAGTACGTCGGCCCGCTGGTCGACACCAAGCTGAACGAGAAGTCGCTTTCCATCGCCCTGCGCGAGATCAACGAAGGCAAGCTCGTTTCCACGCCGATCGAAGCGGCAGAGTAAGTTCTGCAGACTGCCTGTTGACGGAGGTCACGTGCGCATAGTCCTCGGAGTCGGGGGAGGGATTGCCGCCTACAAGGTGGCATCGCTCCTCCGGCTTTTTACTGAAGCCGGCCATGACGTCACGGTCATCCCCACCGAGGCGGCTACCCGCTTTGTTGGAGTTGCAACCTGGGAGGCCCTGTCCGGGCATCCCGTCAGCAACAGCGTTTTCGACGACGTCCACCAGGTCAACCATGTCCGCCTCGGCCATGAAGCAGACCTGATCGTGGTGGCACCTGCCACCGCGGACCTGCTGGCCCGTGCCGCGACCGGACAGGCCAACGACCTCCTGACGAACACCCTGCTGATGGCCAGCGGGCCGGTGCTGTTTGCGCCTGCCATGCACACGGAGATGTGGCAGCACGCTGCCACCCGCGCCAATGTTGAAACCCTGCGGGGCCGGGGAGTTGCCGTCCTGGAACCCGCCAGCGGACGGCTCACCGGCTCCGACTCCGGACCCGGGCGCCTGCCCGAGCCGGAAGCCATCTTCGACGCCGCCATCGCACTGACCCAGGGCAGCTCCGACTATCAGCTCCCGCTCGCGGGAAAGACGGTCACCATCAGTGCCGGCGGGACCCGGGAACCTTTGGACCCGGTGCGGTTCCTGGGCAACCGCTCATCCGGCAAGCAGGGCGTCGCCCTGGCCGTTGCCGCCCGCAACGCGGGAGCCACCGTCCGGCTCCTGGCCGCGCACATGGAAGTACCCGCGCCTGCCGGTGTCGAGGTGGTGGCGGTGGAGACTGCCCTGCAGCTGCGGGAAGCCGCGCTGGCGGCGGCAGCCGATTCCGACGTCGTCATCATGGCCGCGGCCGTGGCCGACTTCCGTCCCGCTGAGATTTCCGGCACAAAAATCAAGAAGCGCGACGACGCCGCCGACCCCGTCATCTCCCTGGTCCGGAATCCGGACATCCTGCACGAACTGGTGGAACTGCGGGATGCCGCCGCAAACCAGCTCCGCCGCAGCCAGCTCATTGTCGGTTTCGCCGCGGAGACCGGTGACGGCGAAGGCGACGTCCTGGCGTACGCCGAAGCCAAGCTCAGGCGCAAGGGCTGCGACCTGCTGGTGGTCAACCATGTGGGCACGGACAAAGTCTTTGGCCAGGACACCAACGCCGTAGTCATCCTGTCGCGCTCCGGCTCCGAACCCCAAGAGGCATCCGGAACCAAGACCGAAGTATCGGCCGCCGTCATTAACCGGATCGGCTATGAGCTGAACCACGTTTCGCCCCGCGCCTGACGGCAGGCCAAGCGAGGGTTTCCTTAGTACGGGGACACACGCTGCCGGACGTCCGATCCCCAACCAGTAAGGTAGTTGAGTGACTTTACCGCTGCACATTCCCCACACCCACGGGGCCACGCCCTCCGCCCTCCGGCTCTTCACCTCGGAGTCCGTGACTGAAGGCCACCCGGACAAGATCTGCGACCAGATCAGCGACGCCATCCTCGATGCGCTGCTGGCCGCGGACCCGGAGTCCCGCGTCGCCGTTGAGACCATGGCCACCACAGGCCTGGTCCACGTGGCCGGCGAGGTCACCACGGACGCCTACGTTGAGATCCCGCAGATCGTCCGCGAGACCATCCTGGGCATCGGCTACGACTCGTCCGCCAACGGATTCGACGGCGCCCGCTGCGGCGTGTCCGTCTCCATCGGGCAGCAGTCCAACGACATCGCCGGCGGCGTGTTCAACTCGCTGGAAGCCCGCGAAGGCCGCCAGGAGGACGACTACGATCTCCAAGGTGCCGGTGACCAGGGCCTGATGTTCGGGTACGCGAGCGACGAGACCCCGTCCTACATGCCGACGCCGATCTGGCTCGCGCACCGCCTGTCCGAGCGCCTCACCGAAGTGCGCAAGTCCGGCGAACTGTCCTACCTCCGTCCCGACGGCAAGACCCAGGTCACCATCGGCTACGACAAGGACGTGCCGGTTTCCGTGGAAACCGTGGTCATCTCCAGCCAGCACGCCGAAGGAACCAGCCTGGACCGGCTCCGCGCCGACCTCGCCTCCTTCGTGATCAACCCGGTGCTGGCCGCGGCGAACCTGGACATCTCCCGGACCGCCAACATCCTGAACCCCGCCGGGGAGTTCGTCATCGGCGGCCCGGTCGGCGACGCTGGCCTGACCGGACGCAAGATCATCGTTGACACCTACGGCGGCATGGCCCGCCACGGCGGCGGCGCCTTCTCCGGCAAGGACCCGTCCAAGGTGGACCGCTCGGCAGCCTACGCCATGCGCTGGGTAGCCAAGAATGTGGTGGCCGCAGGCCTGGCCAAGCGCGCCGAAATCCAGATTGCCTACGCCATCGGCCAGGCACGCCCCGTGGGCACCTACGTGGAGACCTTCGGCACGGAAACGGTGGACCCGGCACGGATCAGCGCCGCCATCGCGGAGATCTTCGACCTCCGCCCGCGGGCCATCATCGATGCCCTGGACCTCAAGCGCCCCATCTACGCCAAGACGGCGGCGCACGGGCACTTCGGCCGTGACGATCCCGACTTCACCTGGGAGCGCCTGGACCGCGTGGACGACCTCAAGGCTTTCTTCAACGCCTAGCCTTCGCTAACGTCCAGTCCAGCCACCTGGCCCCGGCTGAAAATGTCGGGGCCAGGTGGTTTGCTGGTTCGAAAGGGGGTAGCCGCCATGGCAAAAGATGAGACTGTCCAGGCAGAGCCTGGCCTCCCCGGTGCCGTGCAGCTGTCCCTGCTCCAGGGATTCCCGGCGCGCAAGCCACAGGCCGGCCCCCCGCTTGCAACGCACCTCCCGGTGGCCAGGGTGCTCGTCGAATCGCCGCTGCCGCACCTGGACCGCCCGTTTGACTACAGTGTGCCTGCCGACCTCGACGCCGCCGCCCAGGCCGGCGTGCGGGTCAAAATCAAGTTCAACGGCCAGGAACTGGCCGGCTTCATCATGGAACGCGCCGCCGAATCCGACGCCGGCCATACCCTGGTCCCGCTGCACAAAGTGATCTCGCCGCTGCCCGTCCTCACCCCGGCCGTCCGGGACCTGGCCTCCGCCGTTGCCGCCCGCTATGCCGGAACCATCAGCGATGTGCTCCGCGCCGCGGTTCCGCCCCGCGTTGCCAGGCTGGAGAAGGAGTTCCTGGCCCGGTCTGCTCCGGACCCTGCCGCGGACACCCAGGCCGACAACCCGGCCGGGTCCACTCCGTCCGGCGGGTGGGATGCCTACCGCAACGGCCAGGCGTTTATCCGGCACCTGGGGGAGGGCGGTTCCCCGCGTGCGGTGTTCAGCCCGCTCCAGGGCTTCGGTCCGGCGGCCTGGCCCCGGCTGGTCGCCCAGGCGGTTGCTGCCGTCCGTGCCTCCGGCCGTGGCGCCCTGGTGGTGGTTCCCGACTACCGCGACGTGGACCGGTTGGAAAAAGCGCTGGAAGAGGTCCTGCCCGCCAGCGACATCGCCCGGCTGACCGCCGATGACGGCCCCACTCCGCGGTACCGGAACTTCCTGCGCGTCCTCGACGGCTCGGCCCGGGTGGCCATCGGCACAAGATCGGCAGCGTTCGCTCCGGTCCGGGATCTGGGCCTCGTGGCCTGCTGGGACGACGGCAACGATCTCCATATCGAGCAGCGGGCCCCGTACGCCCATGCCCGCGACGTGCTGCTGCTCCGCGCCGGCCAGGAGGGCGCAGCCTGCCTGATGGCCGGCCACACCCGCAGCACCGAACTGCAGCGTCTGGTGGAAACCGGCTGGGCTACGCCCATCGACGCCGAACGCCCTGCCCTGCGTGCCACCGTGCCGAGGGTGCTGAACACCGCGGACAGCTTTGAACAGGAACGGGACCCGCTGGCCCGGATCGCGCGGCTGCCCGGCGCTGCCTGGCGCGCCGCCAAGGAAGGCCTGGAACGCGGACCGGTCCTGGTCCAGGTGGCCCGCGCCGGCTACGCGCCGTCGCTGGTCTGCGAGACCTGCCGCGAGCCGGCACGTTGCGGATCCTGCCAGGGGCCGCTGGCTGTCGCCGGTGCCAGCGGCAGCGCCGCCCTTCCCCAATGCCGCTGGTGCTCCACACCGGCCCCGGACTGGGAGTGCAGCCACTGCGGCGGCCGCCGGCTCCGGAAGGGTGCAACGGGGGTCATGCGGACGGCCGAGGAGCTGGGCCGGGCGTTCCCCGGCAAGGCGGTGGTCACCTCCTCCGGGGACCACGTCAAAACCGACGTCGGCAGCGCGAAGGCGCTGGTGGTTGCCACCGTGGGTGCCGAGCCAGTGGCCGACGGCGGGTACGCCGCGGCGCTGCTGCTCGACGGCGACTCGCTGCTCCGGCGCGAAAACCTCCGTGCGGGGGAGGACACCGTCCGGCGCTGGTTCAATGCCGCCGCCCTGGTGCGGCCGGCCACCGAAGGCGGCCTCGTGGTGATCACGGCAGCCGATACTGCGGCGGTCGGCGCTTTGCTGCGCTGGGATCCCGCCGGCTATGCCCAGCGCGAACTGGCCCTGCGGGTGGAGCTCCAGCTGCCCCCGGCGGTCCGGATCGCCTCCGTCACCGGCCCGCGCGCCGCCGTCGTGCATTTCACCGAGGGTGTCGAAAAGCAGCTGACAGCAGCCGGTGTGGACCTGCGGACGGCGGGTCCGGCGCCGGTGCTGCTGGTCGGCGCAGCCACCCCCCAGCGTGTTGGCGAGGACGTCCGCACGCTGCTGTTCTTCCCCTACGGTCAGGCGGCCGCAGTGACCAGGGTGCTCCGGGCCGCCCGTGCCGCCGCCGCGGCCAAGCGGAGCGAGGAGCCGGTACAGCTCCGCCTGGACGGCGTGGATGTCCTCTAGGCCGGTTAGGCCGGATGTGCCGGACGTTTCCGGCCCGAGCGCATGGCCACGATGTCGTGGGCCACGTCAACCAGCTGCCTGGCTGATTCATCCCAGCTGAATTCCGCGGCGCGCGCCACGGAACGGCGTGACACGTCCTGCCAGTGCCCGTCGTCCCGGAGTTTCTTCGCGGCAGCGGCGAACTCCGCGGCAGAGCCGGGGTCAACGTAGGACACGGCGTGGCCGCCCACTTCGCGGAAGATGGGGATGTCGCTGGCGATGACGGGCGTGCCCAGCGCCATGGCCTCCACGAGCGGCAGCCCGTAGCCTTCCGCCCGGGAAAGGCTCACCAGGGCGGTGGCGCGCCGGAGCAACGTGGCGTACTCGTCGTCGGTCACGCCGTTGTGGAACACCACCTTCGCGCCAGGGGGAACCATGATCTCCAGCTCGGCCCGGCGCTGCGGGGTGATCCTGCTCAGCAGGTGCAGGGTGAAGTCCGGCAGCTCGGCCATGCCCGCCACCATGGTCTCCACGTTTTTGTAGGGCATGAATGAGCCCATGTAGACGAGAGAATGCTCGGCCCCGGCGGCGGCGTCGCGCGGTTCCTGGTCCGGCTGCGGCGCGTTGCTGATGATCCGCACCGGCCGGCTGGTGAGCCGGTACTTTGCCATCAGCGCTTCCGTGGTGCTGCTGATGGTGGCCACGATGTCTGCCCGGTTGAGCAAGAGCCGCTGCGGCCAGAAGGCCTTGTGGTAGAGGCGCCACAGCACCCGCACCGGTGCGGGAAGGAAGCCGGGAGGTGCCGGGTGCTCGTAGTAGATGAGGTCGTGCAGGGTCAGGACCAGTCCGTAGTTGCGGCCCCAGGTTCCCATGGTCTGCATGGGGCAGATCACCACGTCAGCGCCGAGCGGGTTGATCTTCCGCGCCACAAACAGCTCCATGGGCGAGAGCGGGCTGTTGATCAGGGTGTAGGGCACGTCAGGGAGCAGGGCAAGCTGCCGGGGGTCGCTGATGAGCATGGAGACGTCGGCGATTTTTGCTGTTGCCGCTATCAGACTGGCGCCGTAGCGGCTGATTCCGTCGTGGTGGTCGGTCCGGGTAAAGCGGGCATCGACGACAATTTTCACGCGGGATGGTCCTTAAGGAAGCTGAGGATGAAGCCGGCGGCAGGCGCCGGCGTTTCGTAATGGATCAGGTGCCCGACGCCGGGGATCACCTTGAGCGTCCCGTCCGGCAGCAGGGCGGCGAGGCGGTGCTGGTCGGGCAGCATCGCGATCTCGTCCTTTTCGCCGGCGATGAGCAGGACCGGCAGGGCCAGTTGCCCGGCCACCTCGGCTACATTTCCGCTGACGGAGGCCGTGAACGATTCCAGCAGGCTGTCCCGGTCGGCGAAGGCGCTGAAATAGGAATGATGCTGGCCGTGGATGAACCGGCGCAGCTCCTTGTCCGGAGTTTTGGCCATGGCCCCGCTCATGACGCGGACGATCAGCGGGTTGCGGAGCAGGGCAAGGCCGGGCCCCTGGGGGAGCCGGGCCGCGAGCCGGTAGTACAGCACGGCGAGTTTGGTCATGATCCCCTTTGGCCCTTCCAGCGCCGGTGCGGCGATCGGGTTAATGAGGATCAGCGGCGAGACCGCGCCGGGGTGGGCTGCCACGAAGTGCGCGGCAACGATCGAACCGAACGAATGGCCCAGCAGGACGGTGTCCGGGCCGAGGCCCAGCGCAGCCATGAAGCCGGTGATGAACCTGCCGTAGTGCTCCACGGAATGTGGCCCCGAAGCGAAGGCATCGGAGCTGCCGAAGCCGGGGAGGTCCGGCATGATGAGCCGCATCCCCGGCAGCTGGTCCGCAACCCTGAGCAGTCCGTGGTGATCGCCGCGGAAGCCGTGGATCACCAGGATGTTCCGCGTCTCCGGCGTCACCTGGACCGGTTCGTAAGTCCAGTAGGCCACCGTGCCGCCGTCGAGCTCGATACGGGAAGCCCGGGTCCGGGCCGCGAGTTCCCGGCTGAAGTAGGACGGCGTGGCGGGAGGCTGCGGGTCAGCTGTTTTCATTTGCCGCGATCCTAGTTGACGTTGTCGGGGTGGGAGCCGGTGCGGTGGCCCCGGTCAAGTTCGGCGAGCGCAACCATGTCGCGGTCCGAAAGTTCAAAGCGGAAGACATCAAGGTTCTCCCGGATCCGGGCCTCGGAACTGGCCTTGGGGATGGCGATGTTGCCCAGCTGGATGTGCCATCGCAGGATGACCTGGGCCGCCGTCACGCCGTGTTCGGCGGCGCACGCCAGGACCACCGGATCCGCCAGGACCTGTCCCCGCCCCAGGGGGCTCCAGGCTTCCGTCCGGATTCCCAGCGCAGCGTGCTTTTCCCGCAGCTCAGCCTGCTGGAGCCACGGGTGCAGCTCGATCTGGTTGACGGCCGGCACTACTTCCGCCGTCTGCAGCAACTGGTCCAGGTGGGTGGGCTGGAAGTTGCAGACGCCGATGGCCCGCACTCTCCCTTCGCGGTACAGCGTTTCCAGGGCCCGGTAGGTGTCCGTGAAAAGCCCGCGCCGGGCGCAGGGCCAGTGGATCAGGTACATGTCCACGTAGTCCAGGCCGAGGTTAACCATGGAGTTGTCGAACGCCAAAAGCGTGGAGTCATAGCCCTGGTCATCGTTCCAGACCTTGGTGGTGATGAAGACGTCCCCGCGGGCCAACCCGGGCGACGCTTCGCCGGAGCCGCCGCTTCCGGTTCCCATTCCGCCGTCGTACCCAAAGAGGGAACTGATTCCGCGGGCCACACCGGTTTCGTTCCCGTACATGGCCGCAGTGTCGAAATGGCGGTAGCCGGCGCCGAGCGCGGTGGAGACCAGGGCGGACGCCTCCGCCACCGGAACCTTGTAGAGCCCATATCCCAACTGGTCGATCAGCACGCCGTTGTTCAGGCTGAGCCGGGGTGAGGTTTTCATAGCAACGACTCTACCCATTCTGTACCCAGACTCCCTCAGGCGGCGCCGTCGAAACCCACCAGGCGGCGTGCGGATGCCTCATCAAGAATCAGGTCCGTAGCCAGCCCTGCCGTCAGTGCCCCGCGGAGCCCGTTGATCTTGGACGCCCCGGACACCACGCAGATGCGGCGCCTGACCTGTTTGAGTTCCGCGAGCGCAGGTCCGGTGGAGCGTTCGTTCAGGACGATGCCGTCAGAGGACCCGTCGCCGCGGAAGAAGACGGTGGCGACGTCGCCCACAACGTCCGATCCTGCCAGGATCCCCAGGTCACTTTCGTCCAGGTAGCCGCCGGCGTAGACATGGCTGGGATAGTCCGCGTCCACCGAGCCCACCCCGAAGATCGCGATGCTCATCCGCGACTGCAGCTCCAGGATCCGTTGCACGCTGCGCTCATTCCACATGGCTGTCTTGGTCGCGGCGTGGTCAAAAAACGCCGGCACCGGGAACTGCTCGACCCGGGCCCCGTAGGCGCTGCCGAAGCGGCGCATGATGTCGCTTGCGTAGGTGATGCCCGTGGTGTGCATGTTTCCGGCGCCGTTGAGCTGGACAATGACGCAGTCGTGGGTGATCTTGCGGGTCAGGTGCCGGCTGACCGCGCTCAGCGTGGACCCCCAGGCGACCCCGATGATGGCGTTCGAATCCACCAGCGGCCCGATGGTGCGCGCGGCCTGCATGGCCACCCGGTCCAGCGTTTCCGCCTCATTCAGGGTTTCCAGGACCGGGACAACGTGCGCGTCAACGTTGTATGTGTCGCGGATCAGGCTCTCCAGTTCAGGGCCGGTGTCGAGCGGATTCCGGATCTGGATCTGCACCAGGCCCGACTCCCTGGCCGATGACAGGAGCCGGGACACCGTGGAACGGGAGGTGCGGAGCTCCCGGGCGATGGCGTCCATGGTGAGGTCCTGCAGGTAGTACATCTGTGCGGCGCGCAGGGCGTCGGAGTGGCGGGTCGGTGACATGAGGATCCGTTCTGCACGTTTGTGCATATAGGTTGACTCCATTTTCCATTACTTCAAACAATAGTTGGAGACCTGCGGGACGCCGGGCGGCGGCCGCACACACCAAACCCCAAGGGAGTTGTTTTGGGAACCAAGCATTTTTTCGGCCACAGCGGAGCTGCGCCTTCTCCGGCCAGCGGACCGCGTTCAGCGGTGCAGGCACTGAAGCAGCGGCCGCAGGCCAGGGTGCTGATCATCGGCGGCGGCATCAACGGCGTGGGCACGTTCCGCGACCTTGCCCTGCAGGGAGTTGACGTTGCCCTGGTGGAGCGCGGCGACTACTGCCAGGGAGCCAGCGGCGCCTCGTCGCACATGATCCACGGCGGTATCCGCTACCTGGAAAATGGCGAGTTCCGCCTCGTCCGGGAATCAGTGGTGGAACGGAACCGGCTGCTGCGCATCGCACCCCACTACGTGAAGCCGCTCCAGACCACGATTCCGATCTTCAGCACCTTCTCCGGCGTGCTCTCCGCACCACTGCGCTTCCTGACCCACAAACAGCAGGGCAAGCCCAAGGAACGCGGCGCATTCCTCATCAAGCTTGGCCTCAGCCTCTACGATTCGTTCTCCCGCGATGGCGGCTCCGTTCCCCGCCACCAGTTCCGCGGCCGCAAGCGCGCACTGGCCGAACTGCCGCACTTGAACCCCGGCATCAAATATGCGGCCACGTACTTCGACGCGTCCGTCCACAACCCGGAGCGCCTCACCCTGGACGTGCTCCAGGACGGTGAAAAAGCCGGGCTGGGCACTGCCGGCCAAACCAACGCCACGGCCCGGGCCAGCAACTACCTCTCTCTCCAGTCGATGAAACCCGGGGCGGCGGCAACCGGCGGCCCGGCCACGGGCAGCACCGTCCAGCTTCGCGACGAACTTACCGGCGAGGTGTTTGACTTCACCGCCGACGTCATCGTGAACACCACCGGTGCCTGGGTGGACCTCACGAACGAAGCGATGGGCGCCGCCTCCCGCTTTATGGGCGGCACCAAGGGCTCACATATCGTCCTGGACCACCCCGGACTCCTCGAGGCGTGCCGCGGCCGCGAAATCTTCTTCGAACACACCGACGGCCGGATCGTCCTGATCTACCCGATGGGGGACAGGGTCCTGGTGGGAACCACCGACGTGGACGCCGACATGGGCCAGGACGCGGTGTGCACCGACGGCGAAATCGACTATTTCCTTGACCTCATCGGCCATGTCTTCCCGGACATCCCGGTCGAACGCGGGCAGATCGTCTACACGTTCTCCGGCGTCCGTCCGTTGCCCCGGCACGAAGCAACCCAGCCCGGATTTGTCTCCCGGGACTACCGGATTGAACGCCGCGAAGCCGAGGCCGGCGCCGTCGTTCTTTCCCTGGTAGGCGGCAAGTGGACGACGTTCCGTGCGCTGGCTGAGCACATGACCAACGACGTGCTCGCCGAGCTGGGGATGGAACGGAAGGTTTCGACGGCGAAGCTCGCCATCGGCGGCGGAGCCGGCTTCCCCGACGACGAAGCCGGGGTCCAGAAATGGATCAAGGCCCACATGTCCGCCGGCCGCAACGCGGACCGGACCGCGGTCCTGCTGACGCGCTACGGCACCCGGGCCGGGGAAGTCATGCGTTACCTCGACGCCGGGCCCGACCGGCTCCTGCACTCCACGCACGAACTCAGCGTCCGCGAGCTGGAGTTTATGGCCGCCAATGAACAGGTGGGCCACCTCGCGGACGTGCTCATCCGCCGCACATCCCTGGCCTTCCGCGGCCTGGTCACGGGCGAACTGCTGCACGAGATGGCGGATGTGCTGGCCGGTCCGCTGGGCTGGGATGCCGCAACCACGGCCGCGGAGATCCGTGCGGCCCAGGATGTGCTGGAGCGTTTCCACCGCGTACAGATCCACAGCCTGGTCGCCTAAGCGGCACGGCTGACGGCCGGGGTGCCACCGTGCCCCGGCTCCGCGGTCCTTCATACCCGCGAAGGACCGACAACAGAGAATAAAGGAGTCAACGATGTCTCTTGGAATTGTTTTTCTTTCCGAAGTCTTCGGAACGGCCATGCTCACCCTGCTGGGTTGCGGCGTCGTGGCCAACGTTGCCCTGAAGGGCACCAAAGGCCACAGCGGCGGGTTCCTGATGGTGACCTGGGGGTGGGGCATCGCCGTTTTCGCGGGCGTTTTTGTTGCCGCCAAGTCCGGTGCGCACCTTAATCCCGCCGTCACGCTGGGCCTGTTGGTTAACGGCAAGGCGGAGTACGCGCCCGGCGTCCCGATTGACGTTGCGTCCACGCTGACCTATTTCGGCGGCGAAATGCTGGGGGCTTTCCTCGGCGCAGTAGTCTGCTGGGCCGCTTATAAGCAGCACTTCGACGCGGAACCGGAGTCCGCCAGCAAGCTGGGCGTGTTTTCCACCGGCCCCGCGATCCGCTCCACCCCGTGGAACCTGGTCACCGAGATCATCGGCACCTTTGTCCTGGTCTTTGTGATCCTCACCCTCGGTGGAACGCCTTCGGGCCTGGGACCGCTGGCCGTGGCCCTGCTCGTGGTGGGCATCGGCGTATCACTGGGCGGACCTACGGGCTACGCCATCAACCCGGCCCGTGACCTGGGCCCGCGCATTGCCCACGCATTGCTTCCCATCAAGGGAAAAGGAACCAGCGACTGGGCCTACTCGTGGATTCCCGTAGCAGGACCCCTTGTGGGCGGCGCTCTGGCCGGTATTGTCGCAAAGATCGCACCGATCATCATTACTGCCGCCGCCTGACCTCCCAGTAACCACTCAGCAGACAAGGACGTCACCATGAACCAGTACGTAATCGCCATCGACCAGGGCACCACCAGCTCCCGGGCCATCATCTTCGACCACAGCGGCAACATCGTTTCGTCGGGCCAGATGGAGCACGAACAGATCTTCCCGCAGGCAGGCTGGGTGGAACACAACGCCGCCGAGATCTGGAACAACACCCGGGAGGTCATTGCCTCCGCGCTCTCCAAGGCGAACCTGACCCGGCACGATATCGCCGCCGTCGGCATCACCAACCAGCGCGAAACGGCTGTGGTGTGGGACAAGACCACCGGCGAGCCCGTCTACAACGCCATCGTCTGGCAGGACACGCGCACGCAGGACATCGTCGACGAGCTCTCCAAGGACGGCGGGCCGGAACGGTTCAAGCCGAAAGTGGGCCTTCCGCTGGCCACCTACTTCTCCGGCACCAAGATCAAATGGATCCTGGACAACGTCGAGGGCGCACGGGCCAAGGCCGAAGCCGGTGACCTGGTCTTCGGCAACACCGATGCCTGGGTCCTTTGGAACCTGACCGGCGGTGTTGACGGCGGCGTGCACGTCACGGACGTCACCAACGCCTCACGCACCCTGTTCATGGACCTGGAGACACTGAGCTGGGATGAGGAGATCCTGGGGATTTTCGGTGTCCCGCTGAGCATGATGCCGGAGATCAAGTCCTCCTCCGAGGTGTACGGCACCGTCCACACGTCACAGCTGCTGCGGGAAATCCCGGTATCGGGCATCCTGGGCGACCAGCAGGCCGCAACCTTCGGCCAGGCCGCGTTCCAGGCCGGCGAAGCAAAGAACACCTACGGCACCGGCTGCTTCCTCATCTTCAACACCGGTGAGGAGATCGTCCACTCCAAGAACGGCCTGCTGACCACCGTCGGCTACAAGCTGGGGGATGCCGCCCCGCACTATGCCCTGGAAGGCTCCATCGCCGTCACCGGTTCCCTGATCCAGTGGCTGCGGGACAACCTCGGCATGATCAGCAGCGCCCCGGAGGTGGAGACGCTGGCCGCGTCGGTCAAGGACAACGGCGGCGTCTACATCGTGCCAGCATTCTCCGGACTGTTCGCCCCGTATTGGCGCTCGGACGCCCGCGGCGCCATCGTGGGCCTGACCCGGTTCGTCAACAGGAACCACATCGCCCGCGCAGCCCTGGAGGCCACGGCATTCCAGACCCGGGAGGTCCTGGACGCGGTCAACGCGGACTCCGGCGTTCCGCTCACGGAGCTGAAGGTCGACGGCGGCATGGTCGCCAACGATGCGCTGATGCAGTTCCAGGCAGACATCCTGGGGGTCCCGGTGATCCGTCCCAAAGTCGTGGAAACCACCGCACTGGGCGCCGCCTACGCAGCGGGCCTCGCCGTCGGATTCTGGAAGGACCTCGGCGAGCTTTCGGCCAACTGGTCCGAGGACAAGCGCTGGGAACCGCAACTTGATCAGGCCGAGCAGGACCGCCAGCTGCGCCTGTGGAAGAAGGCCGTCACGAAGTCCATGGACTGGGTGGACGAGGACGTGAAGTAAATCCTCACGAGTTGCCAAAGGGCCGGAGGCTCCCCGCCCGCCCGCTTCGCGGTGCCCACCACGCCATGGCGGGGGAGCCTCCGGCCCCTTGGCCGTGCGGGCCAGTTTAGCCGCCGTTGCTATGGGGGGAGGGGACGCCTTCCTCACGGCCAGTCCCGCCCGTTTTGTCCGGCCCTCGCCCCAAGCACCTCGTACTTCAGTCCTCGTGGGTCATTACGATACCCGCGTTGCCGTCGACTGTGACCAGTTGGCCGGTGTGGAGGATTTGGGTGGCGTTGCCGGTGCCTACCACGGCCGGTATGCCGTACTCGCGGGCCACGAGGGAGGCGTGCGCAGCCAGGTTGCCGCCGTCCGTGACAACGGCCGCGGCAGCCGCAAATAACGGCGTCCATGCCGGCGCCGTCGCTTTGGCCACCAGGATCTCGCCCGGCAGGAACCGGGAGAATTCCTCCGGACCGTCCACCACCCGCACGCGGCCTTGAGCCCGGCCCGGGCTGGCAGGGTGGCCCACCAGGGCGCCGGCCGGAAGGTTGTCCCTGCTGCGGGCGCTGTTCGCGATCCTGTCGAACATGTTTCCGAGCAGAGGCGGCAGCTTTCCCAGCGAGAGCGGAGCCGCCAGTTTCCGCTGGCTCTGCCACTGCCTGCGCCGCCGGTCAACATTTTTATGCTGCGGCGGTGCGTCCAGGCGTAAGGCGTCAAAGGTCAGGAAGTAGACGTCCCCGGGCGCCTTGATGATGCCGTGGCCGTGCAGGCGGGCTCCTATTTGCGCCGCGCACCGGCGCAACAGCGGCCAGCCCAGGGTGAAGTCCTTGGCCTGCTCCTCGCGGAGCAGGGCGTAATGCTGGGCCAGGCCGAGGAGGCTGTCAAACCGCTTCAGCCGCCTTCCCTTCAGCAACGCACGGCATGAGGCCTCAGCGGCGCGGCGCCGCTCAGCTGCCGACGGCGTCGGTGCATGGCGTGGTGCGTTGCCCTCCCGGGCCTGGGCGGGCCCGCCGCGTTGCTCGCCCGCCGTCCTGTGGTACCAGTCGATGCTGTAGACGGCGTGCGGCACCCCGGCGGGCAGCGCGGGAGCCAGGCCGCCCAGGAGCGTCTGGTATCCGATGGCCTCCTGTGTCTCCGGGGTGGCCTGCCCCGCGAGCGCCCCGGCCAGGTGCCGGCGCCAGAACCGCGCCAAAACCAGTTCCATCTTCCACGCGGCACCGCCCGTGGCGGAAAAGAACCAGAGGTACTCACCGGCCTTCCGTGCCACACTTTGCACGGTGTTTATGAGTTCAGCCAGGGTGGCCGTCCCGGCGGCGTCCCACGAAGTGTCCACTAAGGTCCGGTACGAGGGCAGGCATTCGGTGCGCCATTCGTGTTCGAGGCCACGCAGGACCGTCCTGTCTGCCCCGGCGGGGTCCACCATGGGCCGCACCACGGAGTTGAAGAAATAGGGCAGGGATCGCGGTTCGCCGCCGAACAGCAAGTGCGGCAGTGCCTTGGGATTCGGCGGGGAGACGTAATACCAGCCGTTGACCTGTCCGTGCCCCATTGCCACTGAAATCCCGGCAGACGCGAAGACCGCCTTGTTGTATGCCTCGTCCATCCGCGGAATCACCCAGTCCATGAAAAGGGGCGTGACCGGTTCAGGCAGCCATTCGCCCAGGCGGAAATTCCTGAGCCAGGCTCCTTTGCCCGGCGGCTCCCATCTCACGGGGTCCGGAAGGGCCGTCATCGGCCGGGCCTGCAGGATCTGGACGCTGCCCGTGCGGTCCAGTGCCCATTCGATGTCCTGCGGGCAGCCGAAATGAAGGGCGACCTTGCGGGCGCAGGTGGCCACCGCCGTCGAGCTTTCCGCCGACAGTACCCCGTCGGCCCCGCGCACCCGAATGGACCGTCCCCCGCGCACCACCCACTCTTCGCCCGTTTCCACACCGGACACCAGTGCCTCCGCCAGGCCCTGAACTGCTGAGATGACGGTTTCGTTGCGTTCCCCGGTCAGCGGGTTGGCGGTAAAGGCGACGCCTGCGGCGACGGGATCCACCATCTGCTGGACGAGGACCGCCATGGCGGCTCCCTCGCCTGTCCCCGGCCCGATGGACGCCTCATAGGCGCGGACGCGGCCGGCGCCGGCGGATTCAAAGCATCGCTCCACCGCCGCGGCCAGGCCGTCCAGGGCAACGTTGAGGTAGCTCTCGTACATGCCTGCAAAGGAAGCGCCCGGCAGGTCTTCCGCGGCAGCGGAGGACCGCACCGCGTAAGGGCCGGGCCCGGCGGCCGAAGCAGCTGCCTGGAGTTCTGTCCCCCAATGGCGGGCTTCTGCAGCTGCAAGCGCAGCTTCGGTCACCACAAATCCGGCCGGAACACGGAAGCCGGCGGCGCTGAGCGCGGACAGGGCGGCGGCCTTACTGCCGGCGGTTTCCCTCGCCGACGCGGCCGGGTGGCCGAGCGGGGGGAACAGGATGTCGTCACTCACCTTCAGTCACCGGTCCGGGTCAGTTGTTGCACAGCGGGCTCCAGTCTATTCAGGCGGGGCCGCGCCGGATAGGGGTGCGGGCACCGCGGTGCCCCGCCGTGGTGCGCTAAAGTAGTTCCATGCGTGCGATCCTTCTGCTTAGCTAGCCGCCCGGTGTCCGGATTCAACCGGATAGCCGTGCGGCAGCCCCTCCATGGAGAGGGGCTTTTGTGTGTCCGGGCGTGTTTGCCGGGCCGGCAGCAGAAGGGATCAAAGAAGTTATGGCCGCACAGATGCCGTAACAGAACAGAAGAGGGCAGCAGTGAGCGTTCAGCCGGAGACAGAGACCGGAACAGCAGCAACGGCAGCGGACGGCCCCGAGGAGGGCGCCTACAACTTCGCCGCGATGGAAGCCAGGTGGCCGCAGGTATGGGAAGACCTCAAGGTCTTCACCCCCGCCGATGACGGATCCCGCGAGCGCCGCTACGTCCTGGACATGTTCCCGTACCCGTCGGGCGACCTGCACATGGGCCACGCCGAGGCGTTTGCCATGGGCGATGTCGTGGCAAGGTACCTCCGGCAGCAGGGCTTCGACGTCCTGCACCCGATCGGCTGGGACTCGTTCGGCCTGCCCGCGGAGAACGCGGCCATCAAGCGCAACGCCCACCCCAGCGAGTGGACCTACGCCAATATCGAGACCCAGGCGGCATCGTTCAAGCGCTACGCCATCTCCGCGGACTGGTCACGGCGGGTACACACCTCTGACCCGGAGTACTACCGCTGGACCCAGTGGCTGTTCAAGCGCTTCTACGAGCGTGGCCTGGCCTACCGCAAGGATTCCCCGGTCAACTGGTGCCCCAAGGACCAGACGGTGCTGGCCAACGAACAGGTGGTCAACGGTGCCTGCGAACGCTGCGGTACCGCAGTCACCAAGAAGTCGCTGAACCAGTGGTACTTCAAGATCACCGAGTACGCCGACCGGCTGCTCGATGACATGGACGAGCTGCGCGGCCACTGGCCCGAGCGCGTCCTGGCCATGCAGAAGAACTGGATCGGCCGCTCCGAGGGTGCCCACGTCAACTTTGTGATCGAGTCCGACGGCGGCAAGCCCGCCAAGGACGTCACTGTCTTCACCACCCGCCCCGACACCCTGTACGGCGCAACGTTCTTCGTTGTGGCGGCCGACGCGCCGATCGCCGTCGAACTCGTCGCGGAAGAGCACGCCGCAGCCCTGGACGCCTACCGCGAACAGGTCAAGGCACTGTCTGAGATCGAGCGCCAGTCCACCGAACGGGAAAAGACCGGCGTCTTCACCGGCCGTTACGCCATCAATCCGCTGAACGGCGAGAAGCTGCAGGTCTGGGCCGCGGACTACGTCCTGGCCGACTACGGCACGGGTGCCATCATGGCCGTCCCCGCGCACGACCAGCGCGACCTCGACTTTGCCAAAACCTTCGGCCTGCCCGTCCGCGCCGTGCTGGACACCGGCGAGGAGGACCCCGCGGTTTCCGGCAAGGCGACGGCGGGGGAAGGCACCCTGATCAATTCCGGGAAGCTGGACGGCCTGCCGAAGGCCGAGGCCATCCCGGCCGCCATCAGCATCCTGGAAGAGCAGGGCACCGGCGAGAAGTTCGTCAATTTCCGGCTCCGCGACTGGCTGCTGAGCCGCCAGCGATTCTGGGGAACGCCCATCCCGATCATCCACTGCCCCGCCTGCGGCGAGGTTCCCGTTCCCGACGAGCAGCTGCCCGTTACCCTGCCGGCGGACCTGCGGGGCGAAGACCTGTCCCCGAAGGGCACGTCCCCGCTGGCGGCCGCCGAAGCCTGGGTCAACGTGGAATGCCCCAACTGCCACGGTGCAGCCAAGCGCGACACCGACACCATGGACACGTTCGTGGACTCGTCCTGGTATTTCCTGCGGTTCGTCTCGCCGCAGTTCACCGAAGGCCCCTTCGACCCGGCCAAGATCAACGAGTGGATGCCGGTCGGCCAGTACGTGGGCGGCGTCGAGCACGCCATCCTGCACCTGCTGTACGCCCGGTTCTTCACCAAGGTCATCCACGACCTCGGCATGATCGACGCCGACGAACCCTTCAGCGCCCTGCTGAACCAGGGGCAGGTCCTCAACGGCGGAAAGGCCATGAGTAAGTCCCTGGGCAACGGCGTTGACCTCGGCGAGCAGCTGGACAAATACGGTGTGGACGCCGTCCGCCTGACCATGATCTTCGCCTCTCCGCCGGAGGACGACGTCGACTGGGCGGACGTATCGCCGTCGGGCTCCGCGAAGTTCCTGGCCCGCGCCTGGCGTCTGGCGCAGGACGTCACCAGCCCGCCCGGTGTTGACCCCGCGGCCGGGGACCGTGCACTGCGCTCCGTCACGCACCGCACCATCGCCGACGCCGCGGCCCTGCTGGACAGCAACAAGTTCAACGTGGTCGTGGCCAAGCTCATGGAGCTGGTCAACGCGACCCGCAAAACCATTGATGCCGGCGCAGGGGGCTCCGACCCCGCGGTGCGCGAAGCCGCGGAAGCGGTCGCGGTCATCCTCAGCCTGTTCGCGCCCTACACCGCTGAAGACATGTGGAATGTCCTGGGCCACCCGGCCTCCGTCGCGAACGCCGGCTGGCCGGCCCACGACGAAGCGCTCCTGGTGCAGGACACGGTGACGGCCGTCGTCCAGGTGCAGGGCAAGGTCCGCGACCGGCTCGAGGTCTCCCCGGAGATCGGCGAAGACGAACTGCGCGAACTGGCCCTCGCCTCGGAGAACGTCCAGCGGGCCCTCGACGGGCGGGGCATCCGCACCGTCATCGTGCGTGCACCTAAACTGGTGAACATCGTCCCGGCCTAGCCGGGGCACCGGCCGCCGGATCCTTCCGGCGGCCGGCAATAACTCCAGGAGGCGCACTTGCCCGACCGTGATTCCGCCGCCTGGCTATGGCTCCGGGACCGTCTGGCGGCGCTGCGCCCCGCGCCCCGGCCGGAAATCTCCGGTGCCGGCCAGGCCGGCGTCGTCCGGACCGCAGTGGTCACTGACTCCGCTGCCGCCCTGCCTGCAGAATGGGTCAAGGCCTGTGCCGGCGACGGGCGCCTGACCGTGATTCCCATGCCTGTCATGGTGGGCGAGGAAATCTACGGCGAGGGCGAGGACGACATCACCGAAACCATTGCCCTCGCACTCGCGAGCGGCAAATCCGTCAAGACCTCCCGCCCGTCACCGGGCCAGTTCGAGCAGGCCTTCCTCGCTGCCGAACGCCGCGGCTACGACGCCGTGGTTTCCATCCACATTTCCGGCGGACTGTCCGGCACCGCGGACGCTGCCCGCCTGGCCGCGGGCCGGGTGGAAATCCCTGTCGAGATCATCGATTCCGGCACCGTCGGAATGGCACTGGGCATGGGCGTGCAGGCCGCCGTCGTCGCCGCAGCGGGAGGAGCGGACGCTGCCGGCGTGCGCGCCGTTGCCGAGGGGCAGCTGGGCCGCACGAAGGTGTACTTCTACGTCCCCAGCCTGGAGCAGCTCCGCCGGGGCGGAAGGATCGGGGCAGCCGCCTCCCTGGTCGGGACCATGCTGGCCATCAAGCCCATCCTGGCGGTCGACGGCGGCAAGATCGTTCCGCTGGAAAAGGTCCGCTCGGCAGCCAGGGCAATAGCCCGGCTGGAGGAGATTGCGGCCCAGGACGCTGCTTCCCGGCCTGCAGGCAGCGTCAGGCTCGCTGTCCACCACTTCGGGAACCCCGCAGAGGCCGAGGCGCTTGCAGACAGGCTTGCGGCCGCCCTCCCGGGTTGCCCCCGCGCCCAGATCAGTTCGCTTCCGGCAGTCCTCGCCGCCCACGCCGGGCTGGGAGTCCTGGCCGTGATCGTAGGGGACGGTGGAACGTCGGAACCGGCCGCCGGACTCCCGGGCCTATCCAGCTAGCCGCACTCCCGGAAACGGGGCGGACATCCGGAGCCAGCGCACTGTGAGCGTGGTCGGGACCACTGACTGACGCCGAGCGAAAAGAACCAACAGAGACGTCAGTGGCCGTACTTGTTGACCACAATCTGCACAATGTTCGTGTCGTCGTCCTGGCCGCAGTCAGTGATTGGGATGCGTACGTTCCAGCCGTCAATGACTCCAATATCCCGACAGTCCAGTCCGCCTGCATTGAACCGGGGGTTCCGACCGCACACCGCAAACTCCTGGGGGATCAAACCCGCCTGCTGAACGTATCGCTCCAGGTCACCCTCCCTGTACCGTCCTGGCCTGCACGAGTCCGGCGGCGCCGACGGAGTTAGTTGACGCGGCCCGAGCGAAGTGCATGGCTCGGATCGAAGGGCCAAGCCGTAGGATTGGGCGGATGAAGGTTGGCAAGGTCCACGGACGCTCAGACCGGAAAGTGCAATGACCGGCGACAGGGATCGGGATGCTTCACGGCGCCCGCGGCAGGCCCGGCCACGTGACGCCCTTGGACGGCCGCTGCCGTACGGAAGTGCTGGCGTGGAGCCGGTCTCCGAGGAGCCGCTGCCGCCGGCGGAGACGTTGGTCTCGGCCCGGAGGCTGGTGGAAGCAGGCCGGCCCCTCGCCGCGCATGAGGTACTTGAGGCCCGATGGAAAGCTGGGCCGGCCCAGGAACGCGACCTTTGGCAGGGTCTCGCCCAGATATGCGTCGGGCTTACCCACGCGGCCCGGGGGAACAGTGTTGGCGCGCTTCGGCTCTTCGAGCGGGGTGCGGTCCGGCTCGAGGAGTACGGTTCAGGCGAAGGGCCGACTTACGGGCTCGATTTGTCCGCCGTTGTGCGTTGCGCGCGTGATCGGATGGGCACTGGCGGCTGATTCCGCGACCAGCATCCTCGCGGCAGGCGAAGGCACCATCTCCGGGAGGCTGCTGAGGGTTTACGTGACCCACTACCGGTTCACAGTTCCCGGAATCCCGGGGAAGCCCGTCGGGGAGGGTGGCTCTCCGGGACCGGCCGCCGGGCTGTGACCGGCTCTTTCCACATAGCCGCACCCGGCACTGTTCCGGGCCGGTCCGCCTCCCTAGCGTGGTGGATATGTCACGCCGGGATGCTGGATCCGCAGCCAGCCCTGCGGCGCGCCATGCCGGCCGGCGCTTGCAGGCTACCCTCGGATCCGGGTCCGGCGGGCTCCTGCCCGGGGACGGGGAAAGTTTTGTGTACGGCGGCGGCACGGGCGGGGATCCAGATCGAGTCGCTGGATCCGGAGCGGACGCCGCGCCCGGAACCCAGTCCGGCCCGGGGCGGACGGGGCCGGTCCTCAGGTGGCGGCTGGGACTGAAGGTCGCTGTGCTCGTGGGCATTGCCGCCGTCGTCTGCGGGGCCTGGTTCTGGTGGCAGGTTTCCACCGGGCGGCCGGACGTGCTGCCGCTCGGTGACGTCACGCCTTCAGGAAGCGCCGTTCCGGGCGGATCCGGACAGGAGCCGCCCGGAACGGTACCGGAGAATCCAGGACAGACCGGCGCGGATGCCGGATCCGGGGGCGGGGCGCCCGCGGTGCTGCATGTGGCGGGGGCTGTCGCCCGGCCGGGGATCGTTGAGCTTGCGCCAGGGAGCCGGGTTCACGATGCCGTCGCAGCCGCCGGCGGGGGAACCGAGGCGGCGGACCTGGACCGGCTCAACCTGGCCGCCGTCGTCGTGGACGGGCAGAAGCTTTATGTGCCGCGGCACGGTGAACCCCTGCCAACCGACTCCGCCGGAGGCGCGGCGGGTGAGGCCGGCGCCGGTGCAGGCGGCCTCGAACCGCCCGCGGGCAAGATCAACCTCAACTCGGCCGGTGTTGAAGAGCTTGGGACGTTGCCCAAGGTGGGCCCGGTGCTTGCGCAGCGCATCGTGGACTGGCGGAAGGAGCACGGGCTGTTCACGTCGGTCGAGGAGCTCGATGCCGTGGACGGAGTCGGACCAAAAATGCTCGAGACCCTGCTGCCGCTGGTGAGCGTGGAGTGATGTCCCCGGACAGAACGGGACCTCGTGGCAGCCCCAGCCGGTGGAGCCGGTTTGTGGAGGCGGCAGTCAGGGCGCCCGGGACCGGAGCCGGCGAACCCGCAGGCTACTCTGCGCAGCCCACGGAGCCCCTTGCCCGGGCTGGTACGGGACAGCCGCCAAAACCTGCAGGGGAAACCATCCGCCGCGTGGTCACGGAAAACGTGCGCCGGCGGCCCCAACCTTCGTTCCCGGCAGACGGGAAGCGGCGGCGCACGGACGTACGGCTTGCCCCTGCCGCGCTGCTGGTCTGGTGTGCCGCCGTCGCCGGGGTCTGGCTGGCACCGGCAGCACTCCTCGGCGTCTGCTGTGCGCTGCTGCTCGTCGCTGCGGTTCTTCTCGCCAAGGCCCTGCGGGCAGGTGTGCCCCGCAGTTTCCTGACCACCGCCGCCATCGCCGTACTGTTGGCCGTGTGCACCGCCGCGCATTCCGCTGTTGCGTCGTCGCAGCGGCACGATGGCCCCCTGTCCGACGTCGTTCGGGGCGGCCAGTCCGTGGTGGCAATTATCGAGATCACCGGGGCGCCCCGCGCCGTCGCCCCGGCAGGGCAGGCCGGGGCGGCAGGAAGGTGGGCCGTGCCGGCCACCACCCTTGATGTCACCGCCGGTGGCCAGCTGATCCGCGGCCGTGCCGACATCGTGGTCATGGGCGGCGGTGACTGGGGCTCCGTGGCGGCAGGTCAGCGCATCCGCAGCGCGGGGAAGCTCAGGCCTGCGGATCCGGGCCAGGCCGAGGCCGGGATCCTGGCCGCATCAACGGCCCCGTTGCTGTTGCCGGGCGGCTACCCGGGCTGGCACGAAGGCGCAGCGCAGCTGCGAAGCCACTATGTGTCCGCGGCGTCGTTCCTGGCACCGGACCCCGCCGGTCTCCTGCCCGGCATGGTCACCGGAGACACCAGCGCGCTGGATGAAGGTCTGACCGCAGCCATGCAGGCCGTGGGCATGACCCACCTGACGGCCGTCAGCGGCGCCAACTGCAGCCTGGTTCTCGGGGCCCTCCTGATGCTGGCCCGCAGCCTGCGCCTGCCCAGGGTACCGGCTGCAGTCATGGCTTTGTCGGGCCTGGGGTTGTTTGTCCTCCTCGTGGGCCCCGATGCCAGCGTCCTGCGGGCCGCCCTGATGGGTTCGATCGCCCTTGCGTCACTGGCCGGCGGACGGACTGGCCGGGGCCTGAGTTTTCTGAGCCTCGCCGTCATCGGGCTTTTGCTGTTCGACCCCGGCCTGGGTACCAGCTTCGGCTTCCTGCTGTCCGTCCTGGCCACCCTGGGAATCATTGTCCTCGGCCGGCGGATGGTGGACCTCACGCCAGCCGTTGTGCCGCGCTGGGCGGCGGCGGCATTTGCCGTGCCGCTGTCCGCACAACTGCTGTGCGGTCCCGTCATCGTGCTCCTGCAGCCGCAATTCTCCACCTACTCCCTGGTGGCGAATGTGGTGGCCGCCCCGCTCGTCGCGCCGGTGACGCTGCTTGGCACGGCCGCGGTTCCCTTGGTGGTGCCTGCGCCGTGGGCTGCAACCGCCCTGATCGCAGTTTCGGGCACGTTCTGCAGTGGTGTGGCCGCGACGGCCAGGTTCATGGCGGGCCTTCCCGGCGCCACACTGCCGTGGCCCGAGGGTGTCTTCGGGCTGTTGACGATGGCTGCGTTGTCGGTGCTCACACTCGCCATGGTGCTGCTGGCACTCCGTCCGCGCTTGGCAGCAGACATGGTCCTTGGCCTGCACCGCCGCATCGAGAAGATCCTGGAAAAGGTGGAACGTGTTGGCTGGCCGCCACGGCCCCGCCGGATGCCGGGACGTGGCTTGGTGCCTCGCGCCCGCCGTGGCAGGCTTAGATATTGCACAAACACTTCCGGAAGGAACCCAGCATGGCCGCTGCGCCGAATGCACGAAACAGGACCACGGCGTCCGTTACGGCCACCTGGCGGGACGTGGAACCGGCGGGAGTGGTCCTGATCGGCGGCCCGGAGGAGTACCTCGGTGTCCGGGCGATGGACCGCGTCAGGGCGCAGGTACGGGCAACTTCGCCCGATGTCGAGGTCACACGGCTCAACGCGGCAAGCTACGAAGCCGGGTCGCTCACCCTGCACGTCAGCCCTTCGCTCTTCGGAGAGAACAAGCTGATCGAGGTCGAAGGCGTTGAAAGCATGAACGACGCCTTCCTGGCCGACGCGCTCTCTTATGTGGCCCGACCCGAGCCCGACGTCGTCCTGGTCCTGCGGCATGGCGGCGGTGTCCGTGGCAAGAAGCTCCTCGACGCCGTCAAAGCAGGCGGCTGGCCCGTGGTGGACTGCCAGCCGCTGAAAAAGGATGCCGACAAGAGCGCATTCGTCACCTCGGAATTCAGGGCTGCCGGCCGGAAAATCAGCGGCGAAGCTGTCCAGTCCCTGGTCAACGCAGTGGGCGCCAGCCTGGCCGAACTCGCGGCAGCCTGCAGCCAGCTGATCGCGGATGCAAGCGGGGCCGTGACCCCAGAGCTGGTGGACCGCTACTATGGCGGCCGGATCGAAGCCACAGCCTTCAAGGTTGCCGACGCCGCCATGGCGGGCAACGGCCCGGCGGCCCTGTCCGCGCTTCGCCATGCCCTGGCCACAGGAGCCGACCCCGTTCCACTGGTGGCCGCGCTGGCTGCCAAGCTGAGGACTGTCGCCAAAGTGGCGGGCGCACGGGGGTCGTCCGCGCAGATCGCCCGGGATCTTGGCATGCAGCCCTGGCTCGTGGAGCAGGCCCAGCGTGACGTACGGCGCTGGACGCCGGAAGGCCTGGTCCGCTCCATCCAGGTCACCGCGGAAGCTGATGCGCAGGTCAAGGGACTTTCGCGGGACCCGGTCTACGCGGTGGAGCACGCTGTCACGGTCATCGCCACCTCCGCACGCGGACACTGACGGCCTGAACCCCGCCGCAAGACTGCGCCACCTGGCGGGCTGCCGGCCGTTGTGGCGTGGAACGGGGCAGCCCGTTTAAAGCGGTGTGGCCGGCACCCAGGGGGTGCCGGCCACAACCATCAGTTCAGGGAACTGGAAGCCTTACAGTGCGTTGACCTTCTTGGAGATCGCCGACTTGCGGTTCGCTGCGTTGTTCTTGTGCAGAACACCCTTGCTGACAGCCTTGTCCAGCTTGCGGCTGGCGGCAACCAGGGCAACAGCAGCTGCATCCTTGTCGGTGGACTCAACGGCGGTGTTGACGGCGCGGATGGCCGTCTTCAGCTCAGACTTGACTGCGTTGTTGCGCAGGCGTGCCTTCTCGTTGGTGAGGATGCGCTTCTTCTGGGACTTGATATTAGCCACGTGTGAACTCTCTTTTTAATGCGGAAATGGTCTAGAGGGCTTTCAGATTGGCCATTGACTGAGCGGCGTGGGGATACCTATGGCGGCCAACCATCAGTGGCCGTCGACCTGCACGGACACACAGCTATAAAGAATAGCAGATTGGGCCGAAGGCTGGCCATTTGGCAGGCCTAGTTCCAGCCGTGTCGCTTGCGCAGTACGGCGGCAACCAGTTCGAAACGTCGCCGGTCGAGTACGGCTCCTTCGCGGCGGATGCCGTCGGGGCTGATCTGCAGGATCCGGTCCACCTTTGCTTCGCTGGGACGGGACTGCCGGTCCCAGGCCCCGGTTCCGATATCCACGTAGTCGTTGCCTGCGTGGGCGTCCTGGTCGTGGTCGCGGCTGGTGAGCATCAGTCCCAGAAGGTAGCGGCCGTTATGGCCGACCAGAAGGACCGGACGGTCTTTGCCCCTGGTGTGGTCCTCTTCGTAGGGCACCCAGGTCCATACGACTTCGCCGGGGTCCGGGGCGCCGTCCGGCTGCGGCGCGTACCGGACCGTGGCGGTGCCGCCAAAATCGCCAGGATAACCGGTGACCGGCCCCGGACCGCTGGAGGACTTTGACGACGTCGGCTTTGGCCGCGCCGGGGTTCGTACCGGCGTCCCCGCGGCAGGGCTGCCCGCCCTGGTGCGGGGGGCGGCGTTTGAGTCCCGCCGTATCCTGTCCAGGATGTGGACAGTCTTCTGGAATGCGTTGACCAGCGAGCGGAAGTTCAGTGCCATGGGGAAACCCTATCGCCGGGCGGGAAATGCCGGCCTGGCAGTGACACCCGTGTGTTGTCCGGCGGATGCGGTGTGGCAGGCCCTGACGTGGGACACTGGAGGTTGAAAATATGCGGCCTGTCCGCCAGCGTGCCCCGGTGGGCCCTGGCTGTGTCCGTGTGAATGCCAACAGTAAGGACCCTGCGTGTCTCCCATGGCCCGCACCGCCCCGGTGCCCGCCGCGACAGATCCGGCCATTATTCGGAATTTCTGCATCATCGCGCACATTGACCACGGTAAGTCCACCCTGGCCGACCGGATGCTGCAGTACACCGGAGTGGTCCAGTCCCGCGACATGAAGGCCCAGTACCTGGACCGGATGGACATCGAGCGTGAACGCGGCATCACCATCAAGTCCCAGGCAGTCCGCATGCCTTGGGAACTGGACGGCACCAGCTACGCGCTGAACATGATCGACACCCCCGGCCACGTGGACTTCACCTACGAGGTCTCCCGCTCGCTCGCGGCCTGCGAAGGTGCAGTGCTCCTGGTTGACGCGGCGCAGGGCATCGAGGCACAGACTCTCGCCAACCTTTACCTGGCGATGGAAAACAACCTCACCATCATTCCGGTCCTGAACAAGATCGACCTCCCGGCCGCCCAGCCGGAGAAATACGCGGCCGAACTGGCCAGCCTGATCGGCGGCGACCCCGACGAGGTACTCCGCGTCTCCGGCAAGACCGGCATGGGCGTCGAGGCGCTGCTGGACAAAATCGTCCGTGACCTGCCGGCCCCGACAGGCAACGCGGACGCCCCGGCCCGCGCCATGATTTTCGACTCCGTCTACGACACGTACCGCGGCGTGGTCACCTACGTCCGCGTGGTTGACGGCATGCTGCACCCCCGCGAACGCATCCAGATGATGTCCACCAGGGCCACCCACGAACTCCTCGAGATCGGCGTGAGCTCACCGGAACCCACCCCGTCCAAGGGCCTCGGCGTCGGCGAAGTGGGCTACCTCATCACCGGCGTGAAGGACGTCCGGCTGTCCAAGGTCGGCGACACCGTCACCAACCTTGCCAAGCCTGCCTCCGATTCCCTTCCCGGCTACGCTGATGCCAAGCCCATGGTCTTCTCCGGCCTGTACCCGCTGGACGGCACGGACTATCCGGTGCTCCGCGATGCGCTGGAGAAACTGATGCTCAACGACGCCGCACTGGTCTACGAGCCCGAAACCTCCGCCGCGCTGGGCTTTGGCTTCCGCGTGGGCTTCCTGGGCCTGCTGCACCTGGAAATCACCCGGGAGCGGCTTGAGCGCGAATACAACCTGGACCTGATCTCCACCGCCCCCAACGTCGAGTACGAGGTGACGCTGGAGGACAAGAAGGTGGTCCACGTGACCAACCCCAGCGAATACCCCTCCGGCAAGATCGCCGAGGTCCGAGAGCCGATGGTGTCCGCCACCATCCTGGCGCCCAACGAATTCGTGGGCGCCATCATGGAGCTCTGCCAGAGCCGCCGCGGTGTCATGGGCGGCATGGACTACCTGTCCGAGGACAGGGTGGAAATCCGGTACCGGCTGCCGCTGGCCGAAATCGTGTTCGACTTCTTCGACATCCTCAAGTCCAAGACCCGCGGCTATGGCTCGCTGGACTGGAAAGCGGACGGCGAGCAGGTGGCTGACCTCGTGAAGGTGGACATTATGCTCCAGGGCGAGCAGGTGGATGCATTTTCGGCCATCACGCACCGGGACAAGGCGTACGCCTACGGCGTGATGATGACCACCAAGCTGCGCGAGCTGATTCCCCGCCAGCAGTTCGAGGTCCCCATCCAGGCTGCCATCGGCTCCAGGATCATCGCCCGGGAAAGCATCCGCGCCATCCGCAAGGACGTTCTCGCCAAGTGCTACGGCGGTGACATTTCGCGAAAGCGCAAACTGCTGGAAAAGCAGAAGGAAGGCAAGAAGCGCATGAAGATGGTGGGCCGCGTCGAGGTTCCGCAGGAAGCCTTCATCGCCGCGCTGACCACGGACGAATCCAAGGACAAGGCCAAGAAATAGTGATGACCGTGGCCGCAACTCTGCGAGGCCGCCGCAATGCCTAGCGTTCTTCCCCTCGGCGACCCGGCGCCGTCGGACGGTCTGCTGCCCCCGCAGGCAGCGGACGGTGCGGCGGGCCGGGCCTTCGGGCTGTATGTGCACATTCCGTTCTGCGCCGTCCGTTGCGGCTACTGCGATTTCAACACCTACACGTCCACTGAGCTGGGAGGCGGCGCGTCGCAGGACGCGTACGCCAGCACCGCGGTGTCCGAGGTGGACTTCGCTGCGGCCGCGCTGCGGGCCTCCGGGATCCCGGACCGGCCCATGAGCACGGTATTTTTCGGCGGCGGAACCCCAACGCTGCTCCCAGCGGAAGATCTCGCCCGGATCCTGGCTGTCGCCGTCGCCCGTTGGGGGCTGGAACCCGGCGCCGAAGTCACCACCGAGGCCAACCCTGACTCCGTCACGCCGGAGTCACTTGCCGTCCTGAAGGACGCCGGCTTCACCAGGGTTTCCTTCGGCATGCAGTCCGCCGTTCCCCATGTGCTCAAAGTCCTGGACCGCACCCACACTCCCAGCCGCGTGCCGCAGGTGGTGCAATGGGCGCGTGAAGCCGGCCTCGCGGTGAGCCTGGACCTGATCTACGGGACCCCGGGGGAGTCACTGGACGACTGGCGGTACTCCCTCGAGACTGCACTGTCCTACGAGCCGGACCACATCAGCGCCTACGCACTGATCGTCGAGGACGGCACCAAACTCGCCGCCCAGATCCGCCGGGGCGAAGTACCCGGAATCGACGACGACGACCACGCCGACAAATACGAACTCGCCGACCAGCTGATCGGCGAAGCCGGGCTCGCCTGGTATGAAGTCAGCAACTGGGCCCGCACGCCCGGCCAGGCATGCCGCCATAACCTGGCCTACTGGCGCGGTGACGATTGGTGGGGCATCGGCCCCGGAGCCCACTCACACGTGGGCGGTGTGCGCTGGTGGAACGTCAAGCACCCCACGGCCTATGCCGGCAGGCTGGCCCAGGGGCTCTCACCGGCCGCCGGGCGGGAAACCCTCGACGACGGCACGCGGGACATGGAACGGATCATGCTCGAGGCGCGGCTCGTCACCGGTGTCGGCATCAGTTCGCTGGGGGAGTCCGGCCGGAAAGAAGTGGCCGGACTCATCGCGGACGGACTGGTGGAGCCCGCACAGGCATTCAGGGGACAGCTGGTGCTGACGCTGAAGGGCCGGCTGCTCGCCGACGCCGTGGTCCGCAGGATCCTGCCGGACTGAGCGGAGGCCCCCGCCCGCAAGGTGGGCCGGGTGGGGATTACTTGATCCAGCGCAGGTTGTACTGGTAGCGGTGCGGCTGGCCGCGGTTCACGTGGATGCCGGCAGCAACGGAATAGCACGTCAGCGCGATCCAGATCAGCGTGGCAATGACGGCGAAGATGTTGCCGATCACGGGGATGAACACCAGCAGGTTGGCCACCACGGCCGCGATGGTGGGAGGCAGGCTGAAGTTCAGCGCTTCCTTCGATTCCTGGGCGGTAAACGGCCCGCGGTCCCGGAAGATGAGGTAGATCAGCAGCGACGGAACGCACCCGAGAATGCCGCCGAAGTGCGCCAGCGTAGCCCACTGCCGGTCTTCACTGGCCGTCAGGGGCAGCGCGTTTGCCGGAACGCCATGGTACTCGGAGCGGCCCTGGCCGCCCTGGTTGTCCCTGTGTTCGCGTGCGTTTTCTGCCACGGTGTCTTCCTTCGAAAATGCAATGGTGCGTTGATGTAGAACATTCAAACTTACAGGGTGCCGGGCCCAAGTGCAGCGGCACCTGCAGTACCAAGAATACTGCTAGGGAACGGTCAGGAAGTCGATGACTTCTTCCACCCTGCCCAGCAGCGAGGCTTCCAGGTCGGCGTAGCTCCGGACCGCGCCCAGCAGTTTTTGCCAGCCCAGGCCGATGTCCTCCTTGGTGGAATGGGGCCAGCCGAACGCCGCCAGGATGCCGGTCTTCCAGTCCTGGCCCCGGGGGACGACGGGCCAGCTTTCAATTCCCAGCACGGCAGGCCGGATGGCCTGCCACACGTCCACGTAGGGATGGCCAACGATGAGGACATTGCCTGCTGCCCCGGGCGAGGCCATCACGGCGTCCGCGATCCGGGACTCCTTGGAGTCCGGCACCAGGTGGTCAACGAGCACGCCCAGCCTGCGGCCGGGGCCCGGACAGAAGCTGGCCACAGCGGCGGCCAGATCATCAATGCCGTGCAAAGGCTCGACGACGATGCCTTCCACCCGGAGGTCGTCTCCCCAGACCTTTTCCACCAGTTCGGCGTCGTGCTTGCCCTCCACCCAGATCCGGCTTGCCTTCGCCACCTGTGCCCGCTGGCCGGCGACACGAACCGAACCGGAGGCCGTCCGTCCGGCCGGCGCGGTGGCCGGCCGGGGTGCCGGAGGCATGAGCCGGATGGGCTGCCCCTCGAGGAGGAAGCCGTAGCCAAGCCGGAAGGACCGCGATTTGCCGCGCCGGTCCTCCAGCGCCACGACATGCATGCCGCCGGATTTTTCGACCCTCGTCACGGCGCCCACCCAGCCTGACTGGACATCTTCCAGGACCATGCCCCGCTCCACCGGCACTTCCGGGAGCTGGTTCCTGACGGGGGCGGCGATCTCTTGGGGGCCCCAGTTCTGGTATTGCATGGATGTGTTCCGCCTTGCCTAGGTCCTGGCCCGGAATTTCGCCCGGAGCGGTACCAATGCTAACAACGGGGTGAGTCATATTAGACTGTTAGCACTTAGGCATGTCGAGTGCTAAGCCGCGCCCGCGCCGCGGCCGGTGCGCCCGGCGGGGGAAACCCGGCGCCCGTGACCCTGGATGGAGGTGGAGTGTGAGCGAGCCGCGCAAACTTGAAGTACTGCGTGCCATCGTGGAGGACTATGTGCACTCCCGCGAACCGGTGGGGTCCAAGGCGTTGGTTGAACGCCACCACCTGGGCGTGTCCAGCGCAACCATCCGCAACGACATGGCGGCCCTGGAGGATGACGGCCTGATCACCGCGCCGCATACCAGCGCCGGCCGCATCCCCACGGACAAGGGCTACCGGCTGTTTGTGGACCAGATCTCCGCAGTCAAACCCCTGTCGCAGGCGGAACGCCGCGCCATCCAGACGCTCCTCGAGGGCTCGGACGATCTCGACGACGTCCTGGAACGGACCGTCCGGCTGCTGTCACAGCTGACCAACCAGGTGGCAGTGGTCCAGTACCCGCACCTGAGCCGCGCCACGATCCGCCACATCGAGTTTGTGCTCCTGGCCCCCCGCCAGGTCCTTGTAGTCCTCATCGCCAACACCGGCAAGGTGGAGCAAAAAGTGGTCGACGTCGGCCAGGACCTGGGCGACGATGCCCTCGCCGGCATCCGGGGCAGGTTCCTCGGCTCGCTCGCAGGAACCCCGCTCAGCCAACTGACCCAGTCGCTGCCCGTGGTGGTTTCCGGGATGGGCCCGGGACAGCGGCAGGCGGCGCAGGCCCTGGCCCACGGCCTCGAGGTCCTTGCCCACAACAGCCGCGAAGACCGCATGGTCATGGCCGGCACCGCCAACCTCGCCAGGTCCAACGTTGACTTCCCACTCAGCATCGGCCCGGTGCTTGAAGCACTCGAGGAACAGGTGGTCATGCTGCGCCTGCTCAGCGAGATGGCGCAGGATCGCCGCGGCGTGACAGTCAGCATCGGCCGTGAAAACCCCCACGACGGGCTCGCCGAAGCATCGGTGGTCGCCACGGCGTACGGCCCGGACAGCACGGCCAAAATCGGGGTCCTCGGCCCCACCCGGATGGATTACCCCACCACCATGGCGGCAGTCAGGGCTGTAGCCCGCTACCTGTCAAGGATTCTGGGCCCCTGACCGCACCTGGCCGGGCCCCAGGCAAAGAAGAGCAGTGCAAGCAGTCCCACTGCAGCAGGACAAACAGGAAGAGATACGAACTTTGAGCAGCCACTACGACGTCCTTGGAGTCTCACCGGAAGCCACCGGGGAAGAGATCAAGAAGGCCTACCGCAAGCTGGCCCGCACGCTTCACCCGGACGTCAACCCCGGTGAGGATGCTTCGGACCGCTTCAAGGCCGTAACCCACGCCTACGAGGTGCTCTCCGACCCGCAGAAGCGCCGGGTCTATGACACCACCGGCAACGAAAACGGCACCGACAACGGCTTCGGCGGCGGCGGTTACGCCGGGCAGGGCTTCGCCTTCCAGGACATCTTTGACACCTTCTTCGGCGCCGGAGGATCCGCCGGGCCGGCGTCACGCGTCCGGCGCGGGCAGGACGCCCTCATCAGCGTCCGCATCGAACTCCGCGACGCCGTTTTCGGGGTTAACAAGAAACTCGAAGTTGACACCGCCGTCGTCTGCCCCACCTGCAACGGCTCCTGCTGCCGGGAAGGAAGCCACCCGGAACGCTGCGACATCTGCGGCGGGAGCGGACAGGTCCAGCGGGCGGTACGGTCCATCCTGGGCCAGGTCATGACGGCCGCCCCGTGCGGAAGCTGCGAAGGCTTCGGCACCGTGATCAAGGACCCCTGCAACGAATGCAGCGGGCAGGGCCGGATCCGCAGCCGGCGTTCGATGACCATCAAGGTGCCTGCCGGTGTTGCCACCGGAACCCGGATCCAGCTTTCGGGCCAGGGCGAGGCAGGCCCGGCAGGCGGTCCCGCCGGCGATCTCTACGTTGAGATCCGGGTCAACAACGACGCCACCTATGTCCGTGACGGCGACGACCTGCATGCCACGCTGAACATTCCCATGACCGCGGCCGCCCTGGGCACGGAAGTGTCCCTGGAGACCTTCGACGGGCTGCAGGAAATCGACGTCAAATCGGGAACCCAGTCAGGTGAGATCATCACGTTGCGGGGCCTGGGCGTGACCCACCTCCGCGGCTACGGCCGCGGCGACCTCAAGGTGCACCTCCAGGTGGAGACGCCGGCCAAGCTGGATTCAGCCCAGGAAGACCTGCTGCGGCAGCTGGCGAAGCTGCGCGGCGAACAGTTCACGGAGGGCAAACTTGCCGCCAGCGGCGGCGTCTTCGCCAAGCTCCGGGACCGGCTCGGTAACCTGTAGCGGTGAGCAATCCGGTTTTCTTCAGCGCCGCCGGGACGCTGGACCACGTGGTCCCAGGTGCCCAATTTGTCCTGCAGGGGCCCGAGGCCCGGCATGCCGTGACGGTCAAACGGCTTGCCCCCGGGGAGTCCGTGGATATCGCGGACGGCGCCGGCAAACGGCTGACCGGTACGGTGGTGGCGGCATCGCCGTCCGAACTGACAGTTGAGTGCTCCGCGCTGACGGCCGAAGAAAAACCGGACATCCGGCTGGTCCTGGTGCAGGCGCTGGCCAAGGGCGACCGCGACGAGCTCGCCGTGGAAACCGCCACTGAGCTGGGCATCGACGCAGTCATCCCGTGGCAGTCCGAGCGGTCCATCGTACGGTGGAAGGGCGAGCGGGCAGCGAAGGCACACGCCAAATGGCAGTCAGTTGCCACGGCTGCTGCCAAGCAGGCCAGGCGTGCCTGGATTCCGGAGGTGCGCGCCGCCGTCGAAACCCCCGGACTGGCTGCGGCAGCCGGCGCGGCCGACCTCGCCGTCATCCTGCACGAGGACGCCGTCCGGCCGTTCCGGTCCGTTCTGGAGTCCTGGCATGCGACGGCGGACGGCAGCGGGCCCCGCGAAATCCTGCTTATTGTGGGGCCGGAGGGCGGGATCAGTCCGCGTGAAGTGACCAGGCTGTGCAGTGCCGGCGCGGTCACGGCACTCCTTGGGCACCATGTGCTGAGATCCTCCACTGCCGGTCCTGCCGCGGTGGTCCTTGCCAGCGACGTGCTGGGCCGCTGGGCCGCACCTGCAGGCTGACTCTATGGCTGCTAGCGCACGCTGAAGCTGCGCGTATCAACGTTCAGTTCCTGATCGCTGCCTGAGGGGTCGGCCTGTGCGACGCGAAGCTCGTAGTCGCCGGGGGTGAGCGTCAAGGCGAGGGTAAACACGCCGGATTGGGCGGCCTCCGCCGCGGCGGTGGTCTCACCGGTCAGGAAAGGCGCCTTCTCGCCGTTCCCTTCCTCACGCAGGATCCGCCAGCGCAGCTTGCCGCCGGGGACCGTGTTCCGCCCGGTGATCTTGACACTGCCATCGGCGACTTCCACGTCTTCCTGCGGATCGATGATCCATACCGGAGCCACCATCCCGGGGCTGCGTGACATCAGGGTGCCAAGGCGCACGTGGTTGAAGGCAAGGTAGTCGGTGTGCCCGTCGACGAGAACCATCACCTGGATCTGCTGGCCGGAATCGATGAGGCCTGCACTCGCCCCGGCCGCCGTGGCCGTGTATACCAGCTGCTGGATGGCGCGGCCGGCCATGTCGGCGTCGAGGTTGCTGTTGAAGGCGTCCTCGGAGACATCAACAGTGATGACGTTCTTGCCCGAGATGGACGTGGCCAGCTTCTTGGGGTTCTGCCACGGCGTGAAGAAATCCGGGTCGAGGGGCTTGTCCGACATCATGGCCCGCAGTGCCCTGGTCACCGGGTTTTCCTGTTCGGGCACATCCCTGAACTCGCGGTAGAGGAAAACATTGTTGTTGCTGCGGCCGATCCAATAGACGGGCGCCTTGTTGGATGACTGCGTGGTTTCCAGCGGTGCGCTGGTGGACGGCACCCCTGGCGACGTACTTTCCGGGGCCTGGCTCGAATTCTGCGCCAGCGTGGGCTCTGGCCCGGGATCCGCGATGCAGCCGGTGAGGACAAGGACAGCGGGCAGGAGGCCCAGCAGGGCGGCGGAGCGGATGCGCCCCAGGGCAGGTCCCAAGGCAAGGCGCGTTACTGGTCCCGGCACTGTGATGGCACTGTCCTTCCTGGCTGTGATGATGGAGCCGGTCCCCGGACGGCCTTGATTTCCAGCATCGCACAGGGAAACTGGCCCTGAGGTCCGAACTCCGCCGACCGGTGTAACTGCAACGGGAACGATATGAGGCCGATATGAAGTTGATACCTAATGACGGCAACTTCCCGCCCCAGGGGACCTTTCCGATACGGCCGGCGGGCCGCGCACAGCCGCTGTGAAGCCCTCCACCCAGCCGCCTCTGGCCCTGCGCTGGCGTAAGATGGTATGAACCCGGGGACCTCCGGCGGGCGTGGCAGCACGCCCCGGCGGTCCACGGAATACCGAATTTGAACTGGAGGGGACCACAGGCCTGCGGGCCAGCACCATGACTGAATCAGCGAACGGAAAGCGCCGGCTGAATACTGAGCGCACCGCAGGAGAATTTCCCCACACCCTTCCCGGCATCCGGACGGAGGTGGTCGTTTTTGACAACTCCGATCAGATGGTCCAGTCGCTCGGCAGCCATGATGAGGCCCTCCGTTTCATCGAGGAGCAGTTCCCGGCCGTCAATTTCCACGTGCGCGGCAATGAACTGTCCATCAGCGGACCTGCCGCCGATGTGCCCAGGATCATGCGGCTGCTGCAGGAGGTCCGCGGCCTGGTCGCCCGCGGCACGGTGATCAGCCCCGCCGTACTGCAGCAACTCGTGGCGCTGCTGCGGAGCCAGTCCTTGCAGAACCCGGTTGATGTCCTGACCCACGACATCCTTTCCAGCCGCGGCAGGACCATCCGGCCCAAAACGCTCAACCAGAAAAACTACGTGGACGCCATCGACGCCAACACGGTGATTTTCGGCATCGGCCCCGCAGGCACCGGCAAGACGTACCTGGCCATGGCCAAGGCGGTACAGGCGCTGCAGCAGAAGGAAGTCAGCCGCATCATCCTGACCCGGCCCGCAGTGGAAGCCGGCGAGCGGCTCGGGTTCCTGCCGGGCACGCTCAGCGACAAGATCGACCCCTACCTCAGGCCCCTCTACGATGCCCTCCACGACATGATGGACCCCGAATCCATCCCGCGGCTCATGGCCGCGGGCACCATTGAAGTGGCTCCGCTTGCGTACATGCGCGGCAGGACGCTCAACGACGCCTTCATCATTCTCGACGAAGCACAGAACACCACGCCGGAACAGATGAAGATGTTCCTTACCAGGCTCGGCTTTGGCTCCAAAATGGTGGTCACCGGCGACGTCACCCAGGTGGACCTCCCGTTCGGCACCCGCTCCGGTCTTCGGATCGTGGCGGAAATCCTGCACGGCATCGAGGACATCAACTTCTCGGTCCTGGACGCCACCGACGTTGTACGCCACCGCCTCGTCGGGGACATCGTCCAGGCCTACAGCGTCTGGGACGACGTCCAGCGGAACAGGGTCAAGCATTCGGTAGGCCGTGAAAAGCAGGGGGAGCGCGCATGAGCATCGAAGTGAACAACGAGTCCGGTGTCCAGGTGGACGAGGCAGAGCTCGTGGCGCTGTCGCGGTATATTTTTGGCCAGCTGTACATCCACCCGCAGGCCGAACTGTCCATTCTCCTGGTGGACGAACCGGCGATGGAGAAGCTCCACATCGAACTGATGGACGAGCCAGGGTCCACGGATGTCCTCTCGGTACCCATGGATGAGCTGACCCCCGGCACGCCGGACCGGCCCACCCCGCAGGGAATGCTGGGCGACATCGCAGTCTGCCCGCAGGTGGCCAAAGTGCAGGCGAAAAACGCGGGGCACTCCCTCCAGGACGAGATGCTCCTCCTGACCACGCACGGAATCCTCCACCTTCTCGGATATGACCACGCCGAACCCGAAGAAAAGGCTGAGATGTTCGGGCTCCAGCGCGAACTGCTGTCCGGCTTCACCGGCAAAGAAGCACCCGCCGAGACAACGAAGTGACCCCCCTGCTCCTTGTTGGCATGGCCCTGGCGTTCCTCAGCATGGCCGCCGTCCTGACCGCGGCCGAGGCCGCCTTCAATTTTCTTCCGCGGCACGACGCCGAAGAAGCTCTCCTCAGGAGCCGCGGTAACGCCATGCGGAGCATCATGGCGCACCCGGTGGCCCACATCCGCGCGCTGAGGTTCTGGCGGATCTGGTTTGAGATGGCATCCGCGGTGGCAGTTGCCGTCCTGCTGCACAGCCTGCTGGACAACGTCTGGCTCGCCGGGCTGGCAGCCACCGGGATCATGGCCCTGCTCGGATTCGTCATCGTCGGTGTCTCGCCGCGCCAACTCGGCCGGCTCCACTCGGCTGCGGTGGTGAGGTTCACGGCGCCCCTCATCCGCTTCCTCACCTGGGTCCTGGGCCCCATCCCTGCGTGGCTGGTGGCGCTGGGCAGTGCCGCCGCACCGGGTGCGCCGGGCGGGGATGAGGCATTCTTCAGTGAACAGGAATTCCGCGAACTTGTGGACCGGGCCAGCGAATCGGACATGATCGAGGACACCGAGGCTGAGATGATCCAGTCCGTCTTCGACTTCGGCGACACTTTGGTGCGGGCCGTCATGGTGCCCCGGACAGACATCCTCAGCATCGACGCCGGATCCAGCCTCAGGCGTGCCATGTCCCTGTTCCTGCGGTCCGGCTATTCCAGGATTCCGGTGATACAGGACAACACGGACCAGATCCTGGGGATCGTCTACCTGAAGGACGTTGCCGCCACGCTCCACGAACTGGGGCCCAACGAGGAGCCGCCGCCCGTCGAATCACTGGCCCGTGAGGTGCGTTACGTTCCGGAGTCCAAGCCGGTCAGCGACCTCCTCCGGGAGCTCCAGAAGGAATCCACGCACGTAGCCATCGTTATTGATGAATACGGCGGCACGGCCGGCCTGGTCACACTGGAGGATCTCATCGAAGAGATCGTCGGCGAGATCGTGGACGAATACGACACGGAGAGCGCCGAGGCCGTAGCGCTGGAGGACGGCTCCTACCGGGTCAGTTCCCGGATGAGCATTGATGACCTTGGCGAACTTTTTGACATCGAACTCGACGACGACGAAGTCGACACCGTGGGAGGGCTGCTGGCAAAGGCCCTTGGCCGGGTACCGATTGTCGGGAGCACCGTGGAGGTGGGTGGCATTGCGCTGCGCGCCGAGCGCCTCGAGGGCCGCCGCAACCGTGTCAGTCACATCGTTGCGGCAGCCGTTCCAAAAGTAGACACTGACCTTGAAGACCTCCTCGACGAGGCGGAAACAACCCAGCAGGGAGTTCCACGTGAGCAAGAAAAATAACCACCCAGGCAACAAGGATGCCGCCAAGGACGACTTCGGCGGCTTCCGCGCCGGCTTTGCCGTGCTGGTGGGACGTCCCAACGCCGGCAAGTCCACCCTGACCAACGCCCTGGTGGGCCAGAAAGTCGCCATCACCTCGGCCAAGCCGCAGACCACCCGCCACACCATCCGCGGGATCGTCCACCGGGACGACGCCCAGCTGATCCTGGTGGACACTCCCGGCCTGCACCGCCCCCGCACACTGCTGGGAAAACGCCTCAACGATCTCGTCGCTGATACCCTCGCTGAGGTTGACGCCATTGGCTTCTGCCTGCCTGCCAACGAGAAAATCGGCCCGGGCGACAAATTTATTGCTGCCCAGCTCGCCGCGATCGGCAACAAGCCGGTCATCGCGATCGTCACGAAGTCCGACACGGTGGACCAGCAAGGCCTCACCGAGCAGCTCCTCGCCGTCGACGCCCTCGGCCGGGAGGTTCTCGGTGAGGACGGCTGGAAGGACATCGTCCCGGTCTCCGCCACCGACGGCTTCCAGGTGGGCGTCGTCGCCGACGTCCTGATCAGCCACATGCCGGCGTCCCCGCCCCTGTACCCGGACGGGCACCTGACGGACGAGCCCGAAGCCGTCATGATCGCCGAACTCATCCGGGAAGCTGCCCTCGAAGGCGTGCGCGACGAACTGCCGCACTCCCTGGCCGTTGTCGTGGACGAAATCGTGCCCCGTGAGGGCCGCCCCGAGGACCGGCCGTTCCTGGATGTCCGGGTAAACCTCTATGTGGAGCGGCCGTCCCAGAAGGCCATCATCATTGGCAAGGGCGGGGCCAGGCTCCGCGAGGTGGGCACGAACGCGCGCAAGGGGATCGAGGCGCTGCTCGGCGCCCGCATCTACCTGGACCTCCACGTGAAGGTGGCCAAGGACTGGCAACGGGACCCCAAACAGCTGGTCAAGCTAGGCTTCTGAGAACGCCCCAGCGGGTGCCCCGGGCCGGGGCACCCGGCTTTTTCCCAGCCTGGACTACTAAAATGGGCCGGATTCAGATTAAAGAGGAAGGTACAACCTGTGGTGCGAGGCCGCGACGAGCGCGAATACGGAGCTGACCCGTCAGCCGGATCAGGACCAGTTTCCCGCCACGCGGAAGATGCCGGGGTTGGTGCAGCCCGCCACTTGGGATCGCAGCGCCGGATGCCGTTGTGGCTGAAGGTGGCCACAGCGGTCGTCACCGTTGTGGTGGTGGGCGGCCTTGCCTTCGCCGGGTACTGGTACTTCCGGCTCCAGTCCAACATCTCCAAGGCGCCGCTGACCGCAGGGGATGGCAACTCCAACCCTGTCAGCGACTCCAACGACAGGATGCAGATCCTGATCCTTGGCTCAGACACCAGGGACGGCAAGAACTCCGAATACGGCGCGGCTGATCTCTCCAGCGGCTACGGGCAGTCTGACGTGATGATGCTGATGGACATTTCAGCCGACAACAAGCGCGTCAATGTCATCAGCTTCCCCCGTGACCTGCTGGTGGATATTCCGCAGTGCAAGGACCAGGAAACAAAGCAGGTCTACCCCGCCCGCAGCGGCGTCATGATCAACGAGGCGATGGCCCAGGCCGGCATAGGGTGCGCGGTGGACACCGTCAACAAACTCACCGGGCTCGAAGTGGACCACTTCATGATGGCCGACTTCAACGCCGTCAAGGAGCTGTCCAATACCGTCGGCGGTGTTGACGTGTGCATCAGCGACGCCGTCTACGATCCTGACTCACGCCTCCGGCTGCCGAAGGGAACGTCTGCCGTGCAGGGCGAAATGGCCCTTGCCTTCCTGCGGACCCGGCACGCTTTCGCAGATGGCGGCGACCTCGGGCGAATCAAGGCCCAGCAGGGCTTCCTCTCCTCCCTGACCCGCAAGATCAAGGACGAAGGCACGCTGTCCGATCCCGGCAAGATGCTGCGGATCGCTGACACCGTTACGCAGAACCTCACCGTTGACGAAGGGCTGGCTTCGGTGCCGTCCCTGCTCACCATCGGGAACCGGCTCAAGGACATCGACATCAGCAAGGTTGCCTTCGTCGCCGTTCCCACCACCCCTGCCGTGCAGGATCCGAACCGGCTGGAAATCGCCGAACCCGCGGGCGCCCAGCTGTTTTCGGCGCTCCGCAAGGACGTGGACCTCACCGACCCCACGGCGCCCACCACGCCGTCGCCCTCTGATACGGCAACCCCTGCCCCCACCGCAACGCCGACCGAAAATGTTCCGCCGGCACCGCCCTATGACAAGGCACTCCAGCCGGTGACGGTGGCGAACGGTACGGGCGTTCCCGGGCGGGCGCAGGAGATCATCCAGGCGCTGGTGTCCGGCGGCTTCACCCAGACCGCCAGGCTGGAAGCCCAGCCCGTGGCCCAGTCCGTGGTCTACTACGGATCCGAGTTCGCGGATGTGGCCGCGGACGTGGCCGCACTTCTGGGAATTCCTGCGGCACAGATCCTGCCCGCCCCGGCCGTGGGCGGCGTCCAGGTTTACCTCGGCACCGACTTCACCAGCGGTGCCACGTACGGAGCCGCCGCCCTCCCCGGGGATATCGTGAACCAGACTGCGGGTGACGCCGTCTGCCAGCAGGCGAACCCGGAGCTCATCGTCGCGGGCTGAACGGGAAACCCGCTTTCAAGCGAAAGGGCGGGCCGGCACGTTCGTGCCGGCCCGCCCTTTCGCCCAGGTTTTACCAGATGCTGACGCGGTCCTCGTGCGGCATCCACATGCCGTCCTGTTCGGTCACGCCGAACGCGTCGTGGAAGGCATCCAGGTTCTTGGCGATCGCATTGGTCCGGAACTCGTTGGGGGAGTGCGGATCCGTGGCCAGCCTCCGGATAGCTTCCTCCGACCTGATGACCTGCCGCCAGCCGGCCGCCCAGGACGCGAAGAAGCGCTGCTGCCCGGTCAGCCCGTCAAGGACTTCCGGTTCCTTGCCGTCGAGGCTGATGAGGTAGGCCTTGTAGCCGATGGTCAGTCCGCCGAGGTCGCCGATGTTTTCGCCCAGCGTCAGGCGGCCGTTGACGTTGTGGTCGGGCGCCGCATAGGGGGACAGGGCGTCGTACTGGGCCACGAGCTTGGCTGTCAGTTGCTCGAATGCCTTCCGGTCTTCTTCGGTCCACCAGTTCCGGAGTGCGCCGCCGCCGTCGAACTGGGACCCCTGGTCGTCAAAACCGTGCCCGATCTCGTGGCCAATGACGGCTCCGATGCCCCCGTAATTGACCGCGTCATCCGCGTCGGCGGTAAAGAACGGCGGCTGCAGGATGGCTGCCGGGAAAACGATCTCATTCAGCATGGGGTGGTAGTAGGCGTTGACCGTCTGCGGGGTCATGAGCCACTTGTTGAGGTCCACGGGCTTGCCTACCTCGTCGAGGTGGCGGTCGACGTCGGCGTTGTGCGCCCGTTCAACGTTCCCCAGGAGGTCCTTGGGGTCGATTTCCACAGCGGAGTAGTCAATCCACTTGTCCGGGTAGCCGATCTTGGCCCGGAATGCGGCCAGCTTCCGCAGGGCTTCGGCCTTGGTGTCCTCGCCCATCCAGTCAAGGCCGGTGATGCTTTGGCGGTACGCCTCGATGAGGTTGGACACCAGGGTCTGCATGCGTGCCTTGTGCGTTTCGGGGAAGTGGCGGGAGACATAGATCTGTCCAACGGCTTCACCGAGGGCCGCTTCGACGACGCCGACTCCCCGCTTCCAGCGGTCCTTGTTCCGCGGTGTGCCGCTGATGGTGGTTCCGTAGAACGCGAAATTTGCGTCCACGAACGCCTGGGACAGGTACGGCGCGGCGGAGCCGATAACGCGCATGGCAAGCCATTCCTGCCATGCCGCCAGCGGTTCGGACTCGAGCAGCCCGGCAGCCCCGACGAAGAAGTCCGGCGTGCTGACCACAATTTCCTGCCGCTTGCCGGCGTCGATGCCTGCGGCGTCGAACCATGTTCCGAGCAGGGGGAACAGTGTGGCTGCTTCGTCGGCGGTCTTGAGGTTGTAGGTCTTTTGCGGGTCCCGCAGGGTGACGTTGTCCCAGTGGTGTGAGGCCAGCCGGGTTTCCAGGCCCACCACGCGGGCCGACGCTTCGTCGGGATTCCCGACGCCGGCGAGGGTAAACATGGCGCGCACGTGGTCCCCGTACGCTGTGACCATCGGAGCGAACTTCTCCTCGCGGTAGTACGACTCGTCCGGCAGTCCGAGGCCGCCCTGACCGGTGTACAGCAGGATGCGGTCCGGGTTCCCGGCGTCGGGGGCGGGGTAGATGTAGAAGAGGCCCGAGACATCGGCCCGGAAGAGCCGTCCGGCCAAGGCCACGAGCTCCGCAGCGGTGCCGGTGGCGAAGACCTCGGCCAGCCGGTCGCGGATGGGGTCCATGCCCCTGGCCTCCACTGTGGCCTCGTCCATGAAGCTGTTGTAGAGGTCGCCGACCTTCCGCTCGATGCCGCTGGCTGTTTCGCCCTTGCCGGCAGCCTCCTCGATGATGTCGCGGACTGCGATTTCCGCTCCGTCCCGCAGCGCGGTGAAGGTTCCCTCGAGCGGGCGGTCATCCGGAATTTCGGTGGCCTTGAGCCAGGACCCGTTCACGTGCTGGTACAGGTCATCTTGCGGCCGGACGCTGTGGTCAATATTGGACAGATCGATCCCCGAGATGGGCACGTAAGCTCCTTCGTGTGACGGTCCGCTTCGGTGCCGGCACCGGCGCGGGGTCTGCATGCTGGACGACAAGGACGGTGGTGCCCTCTCATCTTACGCACGCGTGCTACCCTCAAATGGTGCGTGCAGAGCTCCTCCTTCTTAGCTGCCGCGGCGAGGCCTCAGACGCGATCTAGCGCAAGGCCACCCTCGTCGCGGAGTTTGTGTTGCCCGGCCACCTTTCAGATAAGAACCACAGAAAAGGCCCCGATAGTAATGCGAAACGCACAGAAGCCCTCAGGAATGCCCGCCCACCGGTACCGCCCGTTCCACGAGCAGATCACGGTTGAGCTGCCGGACCGCACCTGGCCGGACAAGATCATCACCAAGGCCCCGCGGTGGTGCGCCGTGGACCTGCGCGACGGCAACCAGGCCCTGATTGACCCGATGAGCCCCGCCCGCAAAATGAAGATGTTCGACCTGCTGGTCCGCATGGGCTACAAGGAGATCGAGGTCGGGTTCCCCTCTGCTTCCCAGACTGACTTCGACTTCGTCCGCCAGCTGATCGAGGGCAACCACATCCCGGACGACGTCACCATCCAGGTGCTGACGCAGGCCCGCGAACACCTGATCGAGCGGACCTACGAGTCCCTGGTCGGCGCCAAGCAGGCCATCGTTCACCTGTACAACTCCACGTCCGTCCTGCAGCGCCGCGTGGTGTTCAACCAGGACGAAGACGGAATCCTGGACATCGCACTCCAGGGCGCCCGGTTGTGCAAGAAGTACGAGGAAACCCTCGTCGACACGCACGTCACGTACGAATACTCCCCGGAGTCCTTCACCGGAACCGAACTGGAGTACGCGGTCCGCGTGTGCAACGCCGTCGCCGACGTCTTCGAAGCCTCCGCTGACAGCCAGGTCATCATCAACCTGCCTGCCACTGTGGAAATGGCTACCCCGAACGTCTACGCCGATTCCATTGAGTGGATGAGCCGGCACCTGCACCCCCGTGAAGGCATCATCCTCTCCCTGCACCCGCACAACGACCGCGGCACCGGTGTCGCGGCGGCCGAGCTGGGCTACATGGCCGGCGCCGACAGGATCGAAGGCTGTCTCTTCGGCAACGGCGAGCGGACCGGAAACGTTGACCTGGTGACCCTGGGCCTGAACCTCTTCGTCCAGGGCATCGACCCCATGATCGACTTCTCCGATATCGACGACGTCCGCCGCACGGTTGAATACTGCAACCAGCTGCCCGTGGCAGAGCGTTCCCCGTACGGCGGGGACCTGGTGTTCACGGCCTTCTCCGGCTCGCACCAGGACGCCATCAAAAAGGGTTTCGAGGCGCTGGAGCGTGACGCCGCCGCCGCCGGCAAGGACGTCGCCGACTTCACCTGGCAGGTCCCGTACCTGCCCGTGGATCCCAAGGATCTGGGCCGCAGCTACGAAGCCGTCATCAGGGTCAACTCGCAGTCCGGCAAGGGCGGCGTGGCCTACCTGCTCAAGAACGAGCACAGCCTGGACCTGCCGCGCCGCGCCCAGATCGAATTCTCCGGTGTGATCCAGAAGCGCACCGACACCGTGGGCGGCGAAGTCAGCGGATCCCAGCTCTGGCAGGTTTTCCAGGACGAGTACCTGCCCGCGGGCGAGTCCGAAGGCCAGTGGGGCCGGTATTCCCTGGGAACCGTCCGCACCGAAACGGACGAGAACGGCGGCATGACGCTGCACGCATCCCTCGGCATCGACGGCAGCCAGGTGAACCGGACCGGAACCGGTAACGGTCCGATCGCGGCACTGCTGGACATCCTCGGCCAGGACGGCGTGGACGTCAGGGTCCTGGACTACAGCGAGCACGCCCTCTCCGAAGGCGGCAACGCCATGGCCGCGGCCTACGTCGAATGCGCCGTCGGGGAACGTGTGCTGTGGGGCGTCGGCATCGATGCCAACACCAGCATGTCCTCGCTGAAGGCAGTCATCTCCGCCGTCAACCGCGCCATCAGGGATGCCCGCGCCTGACCCGGACGCGTTGCGCGCCGGCACCCCCGGCGCGCAACGCCTGCCCGTCCCAATGGGCGGCATTCCGCCAGACAATGGGAAGATTAAGCGTGGTCCAACAATCCTTCGCTGCCCGGTCCTACCGGGATGACGCCGTGGTGCTCCGCACGCATAAGCTTGGCGAGGCTGACCGCATCATCACGCTGCTGACCAAGCACCACGGGCAGGTCCGGGCCGTGGCCAAGGGCGTGCGCCGGACCAGCAGCCGTTTTGGTGCCCGGCTCGAACCGTTCATGGTGGCCGATCTCCAGCTCGTGTCAGGCCGGACCCTGGACATCGTCACCCAGGCGGTCGCCAAGGGGGCGTATGGCGGAAATATTGCTGCCGACTACGGCCGCTACACCGTGGCCGCAGCCATGACTGAAACCGCGGAAAAACTCACCGATGTCGACGGCGAAGCCGGGACCGCCCAGTACAACCTTCTCGTTGGCGCCCTGGCGTCGCTGAGCCGGGATGAGCATTCCGCCGGCCTGATCCTCGATTCCTACCTGCTCAGGGCGCTGGCCACCGGCGGCTGGGCGCCCAGCTTCACGGACTGTGCCCGCTGCAGCAGGCCCGGACCGCACACGGCATTCTCGGCACCCCTGGGCGGGATGGTCTGCAACGACTGCCGCCCGCCGGGTTCTCCCGCGCCGGCAGCGGAAACAGTTGTCCTGCTCAGTGCCCTGCTGACCGGGGACTGGCCGACGGCGGACGGATCGTTGCCGGTCCACCGCCGGGAAGCTGCCGGACTGGTGGCTGCCTACCTGCAATGGCACCTGGAACGTGTCGTGAAATCACTCAAACATGTGGAGCGTACCTGACTGTGGCCTTGGGAAAAAAGAACAGCCCGCCCCGAAAGCGGACCGCCCCGGTGGAGGCGCCGTACCCGCACCCGTCCGGTGCCGTGGCGCCGTCCATTCCCGCCGAATTCATTCCCCGGCATGTAGCCATCGTGATGGACGGCAACGGCCGCTGGGCCAACCAGCGGGGACTGCCCAGGATTGAGGGGCACAAGGCCGGCGAGCCGGCACTGCTGGACGTTATGGCCGGCGCCATCGAACTGGGCATCGAGTACGTCAGCGTTTACGCATTCTCCACCGAGAACTGGCGCCGCTCACCCGAAGAGGTCCGGTTCCTGATGGGATTTAACAAGGACGTGCTACGACGGCAGCGGAACCAGTTGGACGCCTGGGGTGTGCGGGTCCGCTGGTCGGGCCGCCGGCCCAAGCTGTGGGGCTCGGTCATCCGCGAACTGGAGGAAGCCGAGGAGTACACGGCGGGCAACAGTACGTGCACGTTGAACATGTGTGTTAACTACGGCGGCCGCGCCGAGATCACGGACGCCGTGTCCTCGATCGCCGCTGAGGTGGCCGCCGGCCGGCTTAGGCCCGGGGCCATCACGGAGAAGACCATCCAGAAGTACCTGGACGAGCCTGACCTGCCGGACGTGGACCTGTTCCTGCGGAGTTCGGGGGAGCAGCGGCTGTCCAACTTCCTGCTGTGGCAGTCGGCCTATGCCGAGTTTGTCTTTATGGACACGCTGTGGCCGGACGTTGACCGGCGGACCCTGTGGGACGCCGTCGAAATCTACGCCCAGCGGGACCGGCGTTACGGCGGCGCGGTCGATGCGGCGTCGCCCTCGGCGTAGCCGCGCAACCAGCGGGCCAGGCGTGCGTAGGCATCAGCACGCACCTTGGGCGGTGAAAGAAAGACGTCGTGAAGTGCTCCGTCGATACGCTCCACCGTCACGGTGCGCCCCAGCGTCAAGGCACGGAGGGCGATGATGTTCACGTCGAGCACGGCGTCTGTCCGCCGCATCTCCTCCGTCCAGAATGGCCCATTCGCACTGCCTTGGGAGAGCAGGACGAGGATGGGGATCTCGATTCGCAGTCCGCGCGCCACCTTCGCGTGGCCGGCCAGGATGGCGCTCAGCCAGCCGGCACGCAGCGGGAAGGCCATGGGCGGCCGGTAACGGTCGTCCAGGGCCCACTCGCCTTCAGCCGAGCTGCTGATGGTCCGCCAGTAGAAGCCCCGCTCCGGCAATCGCAGGATGGCCTCGGGCCGGAACCGCGCCACCGGCGCCACCATGGTTGACGCGGCCCGGCGCACCAGGGAATTGCCGTGCATTTCCAGCCAAGGGCTGTTCAGGACCAGCTGCGAGGCCGCTCCCGGGTGGTTGGCCACCCACAGCGCTGCGACCAGGCCGCCGGTGGAGTGCCCCATCAGCGTGAGTTCCGGCTGCGGTCCGCCGCTGCCGATGACACCTATTGCCTTGCTGATCTCGGCGTCGTAGTCCGCCAGGTCCCCGACGTAGCCGCCGGGCGCGTCCGGGCGAAGGCTCCGTCCGTGGTTGTGCATGTCCAGGGCGTGGAACTCGTAGCCTCGCAGTGCCCAGAACCGGGCGAGGTCCACGTTGAAGAAGTAGTCACTCCAGCCGTGCAGGAAGAGCACAGCACGACGGCGGCCGGAAGCCTTGGTATCCGGACCAGCGGCTGGGCGGTACCTGACGAGGGTCGCGGTCCGCGCCACGCCGTCATCACCGGCCGCCTCGAAGCTGCAGGCCTCGAAGCCGTCACCAAGGATGTCGGGGTGCCAGTCCATGAATGAATGCTAGCCCGCGTTCCTACCCATAAGTAACTGCATCCCCGTCGGTTCGAACAAGTAGGTTCTGGCGGATGTTGCCGTTCCGGTTTGGTCTGCGCCGCCCCAGACGGAAAACTAGAGGCATGCGCGTATATCCCACTTTCTTTAAGCTGGCCTTTTCATGGATGGACGCCGAACGCGCCCACAAAATCGGATTCAAGGGCATCAGGCTTGCGCATTCCTCCGGTGCCGGCAGGATCCTGCAGAAGTTCACCGCCCCGTCGCCGTCGCTGCAGACCAATGCCTTCGGGCTGACCTTCCCCTCGCCTTTCGGCCTGGCAGCGGGTTTTGACAAGGAAGGCCACGGCATCGAGGCGCTCACGGAGCTTGGCTTCGGCCACGTGGAAGTGGGGACCATTACGGGCCAGGCCCAGCCGGGCAACCCCAAGCCCCGCCTTTTCAGGCTGGTCGAGGACCGGGCGGTCATCAACCGGATGGGCTTCAACAACGACGGCGCCGCCACCGTTGAGCCGCGGCTGAAGGCGGCACGTGCCGCGCTGCAGCGCCGGCACCCCGGCGTCCGCCCCGTCATCGGCGTCAACATCGGCAAAAGTAAAGTCGTGGAGCTGGAGGACGCCGTGGCGGATTACCTCGTCAGCGCCCGCAGCCTCGCTCCCGCCGCGGACTACCTGGTGGTCAATGTCAGTTCGCCCAACACCCCCGGCCTGCGGTTGCTGCAGGACGTCGAGAGCCTCCGCCCGCTGCTGGCAGCTGTGGGGGAGGAAGCCGACCGGGCGGCGGGCCGGCACGTTCCCCTGCTGGTCAAGATCGCCCCGGACCTCAGCGACGAGGATATCGACGACGTCGCACGCCTGGCGCTGGACCTGGGGCTGGACGGCATCATTGCCACCAACACCACCATCGGGCGCTCCGGCCTCAGCTCGGCACCCGAAAGCATTGAAAAGGCTGGCGCCGGCGGTCTGTCCGGCGCGCCGCTGAAGCAGCGTTCACTGGAAGTCCTGCGCCGGCTGAGGGCCGCCACCGGGGGAGCGCTCACGCTGGTGGCCGTCGGCGGTGTCGAGAACGCCCGGGACGTCCAGGACCGTCTGGATGCCGGGGCCACCCTGGTCCAGGGCTACACGGCCTTCCTCTACGAGGGGCCCTTCTGGGCGGCGCGGATCAACCGGCAGCTGGCGAAGAACCGCCGGGCCTGACAGTCCGCGAAGACAGAAAACCCCGGCGGGTGAACCCGCCGGGGTTTTCTGTAGCTGGGGGCCGTGATGCGGATGCACCGGCCGGAATGTTCAGGAGGGGTATTCGCCGCGTTTGACAAGCGGCTTCGGCAGCCGCAGTTTGCGGAACTGCAGCGACCGCATGGAGCCGTACCAGACAACACCACGCTCCACCTCGCCGAACTTCGCGGACAGCCGCTTACGGAGCTGGCGGGACAGGATGAAGACGTCGACAAAAACGGCCAGGAACATCACCCAGAAACCGCCCAGGACATAAATCATCTGTTCGCTGGTGGACGGCACCACAAGCGAAATGATGACAAATACCAGCGCGCCGAACATCAGGTATTCGCCCAGGCTGAAACGGGCGTCGACGTAGTCACGGGCAAAGCGCTTCTGCGGGCCCTTGTCGCGCAGCGGCAGGAATTTCTCGTCCCCGGTATCGAGGGCCTGCCGCATTTTCGTGCGCTGGTCCTGGATTGCCTGCCGTTCAGCCGCCTTTGAAGCCTTGCGATCCTCCGGCACCAGCGGGCGTCGGCGGGCGGCCTCCTGCGCTTTGCGCGTAGGGGTGGGCACACCCTTGCCTGCTGCGGCGTCCTGCCGGGCGGCTGCTTCCGCGGCCTGCTGGTCTATGGTTTCCTGCGCCGAGGGCGCTTCCTTTTTACGTCCGAACACCCCAACAGAATACCCTGCGGCGGGGCGCCTCCGGCCCCGTGACGAACGGAGTCCGGGCGCCCTGTTGTGGTGCAGCCCACGCCGGTCTCCGGCGCAGGTAGTGTTTTGCCATGACTTCTCCTACAGCGGCAACCCCGCACAACTCCGGCAGTCCTGCAGGCGCCATCAATGCCGATGAACTCCGGCGTTCCATCGACCGTGCCTTTGGTGCCACGGTGGCCCACCTCAAGGATCTGGTGTCCATCCCGGGCATCGCCTGGCCAAGCTTCAACCCTGAACACCTGGACCGCAGCGCACAGGCCGTGGCCGAACTCCTGCGGAGTACGGGCGTGGACGATGTCCGGATCCTGCGGTGCGACAAAGAGGACGGCACACCGGGCGGACCCGCCGTCGTGGCCCGGCGCACGGCCTCGGCAGGCAAGCCGACCATCCTCCTCTACGCCCACCACGACGTACAGCCGCCGGGAGACCCGGCCCTGTGGGACACGGAGCCTTTTACCGCCGTCGAAAAGGACGGAAGGCTCTACGGCCGCGGCGCTGCCGACGACAAAGCAGGAATCATGGCCCACGTGGCCGCCTTCTCAGCCGTCTCCGAAGTCCTCGCCGACAGTTTCGGCCTGGGCGTCACCTTCTTCTTCGAAGGGGAGGAGGAAGCCGGATCACCCACCTTCCGGTCCTTCCTGGAAGCCCACCGTGAGCTGCTCCGCGCCGACGTGATCGTGGTGGCGGACTCAAGCAACTGGAAAGTCGGCATACCCGCACTGACCACCAGCCTGCGCGGACTGGTGGACGGCACCATCGAGGTGCAGGTGCTCGAGCACGCTGTGCACTCCGGGATGTTCGGCGGTCCCGTGCTGGACGCCCCGACATTGCTGGCCCGCCTGATCGCCACCCTGCACGACGCCGAAGGCAACGTCGCCGTCCCGGGCCTGGTGTCACGCGACGACGTGGCCGTGGACCTCACCGAGGCCGAATACAGGGCGGATGCCTCCGTGCTTCACGGCGTCCGGCTGGCGGGTTCCGGCACCATCGCTTCGCGGCTCTGGACCAAGCCTGCCCTGTCGATTATCGGCTTCGACGCTCCCGCCGTGGACATGGCGTCGAACACGCTGCTGCCGCGGGCCCGGGCCAAATTCAGCCTGCGGCTCGCACCCGGCCAGGTTCCCGCCGAAGCGATGGACGCCGTACGGCGGCATGTGGAGGCCAATGCGCCGTTCGGGGCGAAGGTGATGTTCACCCCGGGGGAGAGCGGCAGTTCCTTCCTGACCGACACCTCATCCAAGGCCGCATCCCTGGCGCTCTGGGCGCTGGGGGAAGCCTGGGGCGTGCCCGCGGTGGAAATGGGGATCGGCGGTTCCATTCCGTTCATCGCAGACCTGACAGAGTTGTACCCGGACGTGCAGATCCTCGTCACCGGCGTCGAGGACCCCGATTCCCGCGCGCACAGTGCCAACGAATCCCTTCATCTTGAGGATTTCAGGAACGCCATCGTGGCCGAGGCGCTGCTCCTTGCCCGGCTGAATGCGGACGGGCTGGACTGAACGTTCGACGGCGGCAGCGGACAACAGTGCCGCCGTCAAGGTTGCGGGACGCACCCAGGGAACAACCAACCGGCTTCCATGGTTACGTCAGGAGTTAGAGCTACACGTCTGACCGACGTAGCATGTAGCTATAGCCCATACCGTTTCCGTAGGGGCAGGCGCCGCTGATGCGGGGCCGCCAGGGACCGTCCTAAGAAGGTAGGCCAATGAGCACTGCAACCAATGAGAACAGCACCGAAACCACCAGCGCTGCCAGCGATGAACTGGCCGCCCACGAGGTCAAGCTGACTGACGTGGCCGCAGGCAAGGTACGCAGCCTGCTCGAGCAGGAGGGCCGGACCGATCTGCGCCTCCGCGTCGCTGTCCAGCCAGGCGGCTGCTCGGGCCTGATCTACCAGCTCTACTTCGATGAGCGCCTGCTCGACGGCGACGCCGTCCGTGACTACGACGGCGTTGAAGTTGTTGTGGACAAGATGAGCGTGCCTTACCTCAGTGGCGCAAGCATCGACTTCGAGGACACCATTTCGAAGCAGGGCTTCACGATCGACAACCCCAACGCCGGCGGCTCGTGCGCCTGCGGGGATTCGTTCCACTGACCCGGACTTTTCGCCCGATGGCGGCACCTTGTGCGGCCGTGCCCGAAACGGCACGGCCGCACTGTGCCGACATGTGGGCGAAACGCCCGGCGGAGCGGTAAGCTCTACACCGAGTAGTAAAACTTTTAGTGTGCCCGGGCAGCCAACGTTGCCGGGCAACAGCAACAAGTAGGAAGGGCCGTCTGTGAGTTCGCAGAACCGAACCGGCAGCCGACGCAAAACGATCACTTCGATCTCAGGCTTGGCACTTGCCGGCGCGTTGGTTTTGACTGGATGTTCGCCAGAGGTAGAGAAGGGGTGGCTGCCCACCGAGCGTGGCACCACCAATCACACTGACCGGATCATGGACCTCTGGGTCAACTCATGGATCGCCGCACTTGTTGTGGGCATCATCACTTGGGGATTGATCGTCTGGTGCCTGGTTGCCTACCGCCGCCGCAAGGGGACCAAGGGCTTCCCCAAGCAGATCAGCTTCAACCTGCCGCTCGAGGTCTTCTACCTGACCATCCCGCTGTTCATGGTCCTGGTGTTCTTTTACTTCACCGACCGCGACCAGCAGGCCATTGATGACCGCTCACAGCCCGCCGACGTCGTTGTGGACGTCCGCGGCAAGCAGTGGGCCTGGGACTTCAACTACAAGTCCGGCAACGTCGTCGAAGAGGACGTCCACGAAGCCGGCGTCCAGGCGCACCTCACCGGCGACACCATCGACAAAGAGAAGCTCCCCACGCTGTACCTGCCGGTTGGCAAGTCCGTGGACCTGGAACTGAACTCCCGCGATGTCATTCACTCGTTCTGGGTTCCCGCCTTCCTGCAGAAGCGCGACATGATCCCGGGCAAGACCAACTACATCAGGTTCACCCCCACCAAAGAGGGCACCTACGACGGCAAGTGCGCCGAACTCTGTGGCGAGTACCACTCCGAAATGCTGTTCCGCGTCAAAGTGGTGTCCGAGGCTGAATTCGCGGCCCACCTGGACGAACTGCGCGACTCAGGCAACACGGGTCTCCTCGGCGAAGAGTACGACCGCAACCCGAACCTGAACGAAATTAAGTAAGGGGAGCGACGTGGCTACGTACACTCAATCCGCACCCACCGGAGTCCTCACCGCTCCCGTGGTTCCCAAATCCAAGGGACGCATCGTCGTCAACTGGATCACCTCCACCGACCACAAGACCATCGGGTACATGTACCTGATCGCCTCCTTTGTGTTCTTCTGCTTCGGCGGCGTCATGGCACTGCTGATCCGTGCCGAGCTGTTCGAGCCGGGCATGCAGATCCTGCAGACCAAGGAGCAGTACAACCAGCTCTTCACGATGCACGGCACCGTGATGCTGCTGATGTTCGCCACCCCGCTGTTTGCAGGGTTCGCGAACGTGATCATGCCGCTGCAGATCGGCGCGCCCGACGTCGCGTTCCCGCGACTGAACGCACTGGCCTTCTGGTTCTTCCTCTTTGGTTCCACCATCGCGGTCTCCGGCTTCATCACCCCGCAGGGTGCTGCTTCCTTCGGCTGGTTCGCGTACGCACCACTGTCGAACACCACGTTCAGCCCCGGCATCGGCGGTGACCTGTGGGTCTTCGGCCTGGCGCTGTCCGGTTTCGGCACCATCCTCGGTGCGGTCAACTTCATCACCACCATCATCTGCATGCGCGCCCCGGGCATGACCATGTGGAGGATGCCGATCTTCACCTGGAACACCCTGGTCACAGCCATCCTGGTCCTCATGGCCTTCCCGCCGCTGGCTGCCGCCCTGTTCGCCCTGGGTGCAGACCGCCGCTTCGGCGCGCACATCTTCGACCCGGAGAACGGCGGTGCGGTCCTGTGGCAGCACCTGTTCTGGTTCTTCGGCCACCCCGAGGTCTATATCATCGCCCTGCCGTTCTTCGGCATCGTCTCGGAGATCTTCCCGGTCTTCAGCCGCAAACCGATCTTCGGCTACAAGGGCCTGGTCTACGCCACCATCGCCATCGCAGCCCTGTCCGTGACGGTGTGGGCGCACCACATGTACGTCACCGGTTCGGTGCTGCTGCCGTTCTTCGCCTTCATGACCATGCTCATCGCGGTTCCCACCGGTGTGAAGTTCTTCAACTGGATCGGCACCATGTGGCGGGGCTCGATCACGTTCGAGACGCCGATGCTCTGGAGCATTGGCTTCCTGATCACCTTCCTCTTCGGCGGCCTGACCGGCATCATCCTGGCGTCGCCGCCGCTGGACTTCCACGTCTCAGACTCCTACTTCGTGGTGGCGCACTTCCACTACGTGGTGTTCGGCACCGTGGTCTTCGCGATGTTCGCCGGATTCTACTTCTGGTGGCCCAAGTGGACCGGCAAGATGCTCAACGAGCGTCTCGGAAAGATCCACTTCTGGCTCCTGTTCCTCGGCTTCCACGGGACGTTCCTGATCCAGCACTGGCTGGGCGTCGAGGGTATGCCCCGCCGCTACGCCGACTACCTGGTGGAAGACAACTTCACCTGGATGAACCAGTTCTCCACCATCGCCTCCTTCGTCCTGGGCGCATCGCTGATCCCGTTCTTCTGGAATGTGTACATCACCTGGCGCAGCTCAGAGCGTGTCGAGGTCGATGACCCCTGGGGCTTCGGAGCCTCGCTCGAATGGGCCACGTCCTGCCCGCCGCCGCGCCACAACTTCACCTCGCTGCCGCGGATCCGCTCGGAACGTCCCGCACTGGACCTGCACCACCCCGAACTGGCGCAGATCCACACCGTCGAGTCCCCGTCTGCAGCCGCAGCGGTGCTCGGTAACGCCGACCAGAAGGACACCGCCAAGTGAAGATCGAATCATGGATTTTTGGAGCCGGAGTCTTCTTCTTCGTACCGGTCTCCCTGGTTTACGGGTTCCTGACCAACTGGCATGAATGGGTTGGCACGCTGGGTATTCTCCTGGTGGGCGGCCTGGCCGGAATGATCGGCGGCTACCTGGGCTTCACCGGCAAGCGCGTCGGCATGCGCCCCGAGGACCGCAACGACGCCGAGATCCACGAAGGTGCCGGCGAGCAGGGCCACTTCAGCCCCTGGAGCTGGTGGCCCCTGGTACTCGGCCTCGCCTGCGCAGGCGGATTCCTGGGCCTGGCTATTGGTTTCTGGATCACGTTCATCGCAGCCGGCCTCGCCGTCGTAGCGCTGGTTGGCTGGGTCTACGAATACAGCCGCGGGGATCACGCCCACTAGGCATCCTGGGCTGATTCCAGCAAGGCATAACGACGTCGGGCCCCACCGAAAGGTGGGGCCCGACGTCGTAATTGGTTTAGCACGCTTGGTACGCCCTACCGGGCCCCCTGGGACTCCAAAAGCATCGCCAGTGACCGGAGGGCCGCCTCTGCGGCCTGGAGCCTCTGGGGCGCCTCCACAGCCGTATCGCTGACGCTGAGCTCGACTTCGCAGCCATGATGGAAGTCAGCGGTCATCACCTCCAGTAACGACCTGGCGTCCACTCCCTGGAAGCCGGCTTTGCTGATGGTCACGGGCAGTCCGGTATCAGTAACCGCCCTGACGAACACCGCTGCGGGCCGGGCATGCAGGCCGATGGACGCCGATACCACTGCCTTGTGAACTGGCAACGCAACTCCTTTTCCCGGACGGCCCCCTCCGCCAGACGATAAATTTCCTGTCCAATATAGCCGCCGGGATGCGGGTCCGCCCAAACGGCGGCAGCAACGCAACGTGCCGGTCTAGACCTGCTGGCCGTTGACTTAAGATTGAAGGGTGAATACACCAGCAGGGACCGGGCATCGTGGCCGCTAACGCGGCCGGAGTTGCCGGTGAAATTGATCGAAGCAGCGGGACCGCGATCTACATCCAGCTCCGTGAGATTCTGCGGCAATACATCGCGGAGTCCTGCCCGCCAGGGTCTGCACTGCCTTCGGAGCGGGACCTCGCCGAACGCTTCGGCCTCGCCAGGATGACCGTCCGCCAGGCCATTGACGCACTGGTGGGCGAAGAGGTCATCGAACGCGTCGTGGGGCTGGGCACGTTCGTTCGGAAGCCCAAGCTGGACCTGCAGGTCAAGCTCACCTCCTACAGCGAAGAGATGCAGCGCCGCGGAATGGTGCCCGCCGCCAAGGTCCTGAGTTTCGAGCAGATTGCTGCCAGTGCTTTCCTGGCACGAGAACTCCAGCTCGACGAAGGCACGCCCCTGGTCCGCTTCCGCCGGCTCTTGCTGGCGGACGGTGAGCCAATGAGCGTTGATGAGAACTTCATCCCGGCCCACCGAGTTCCTGGCCTGTTGGATGGCGAGCCCCCCACGTCGCTGTACAACGTCCTGAGCGAGCAGTTCGGGCTGGTCATGGAATGGGGCGAGGACATGATCGAAGCTACCGCCGCGTCGCCCTCCACGGCCCGGCTGCTGAACGTGGACGTGGGTGCACCGCTGCTCAAGATCCAGCGTCATGCCTTCGTGGCACGGGCCATGGTGGACTACTCGGTTTCGTACTACCGGGCCGACCGCTACAAGCTTTGGGTGCCGCTGCAGCGCCCCGGGGCCAGGCCGGCGCGGCACCACGGGTCCGGCTACCGCAACACCTGACCCGGGCTTCGCCAGGCACCGCACAACACGAAAGGCCCGGTCCAATCGGACCGGGCCTTTCGCGTTGGGTGCAGAACAGGTTGCCTTAGTGGCTGAGGCTCTTGCTTTCCTCGGCAGCTTCCACCGCAGGGGCGTGGTGGCCGTGTGCGGCCTCCAGCTCTGCCGGAGTTGCGGGGGCGACCCGGTCCTCGAAGAACCACCTGGACAGGAATGCCCGCTGCTTTTCCTTACGCGTCACGATGCCGTGATCGTTGGGTACGGCGGGCAGCGGTACGGGAGACTCGAAGCCGACGAGCTTGTAGCGCTTGTACTCATCGAGGGGTGCGTGGACTTCGATGAACTCGCCGTGCGGAAGGCGCACGATGCGGCCGGTTTCGCGGCCGTGGAGTGCGATTTCGCGGTCCTTGCGCTGGAGTGCCAGTGCGACGCGCTTGGCGACGATGTAGGCGATGACCGGTCCGATGAAGAACAGCGTCCGGAGCCAGTAGGTGACATCGTTCAGCGACACGTGGAAGTGCGTGGCGATGAGGTCGGAACCTGCTGCTGCCCACATGACGCAGTACCAGACGAAGCCTGCGACGCCGATGGCGGTGCGGGTCGGGGCGTTGCGCGGACGGTCCAGCACGTGGTGTTCGCGGTTGTCCTTGGTGATCCAGCTTTCGATCCACGGGTACATGAACATAATCGTGAACAGGATGCCGGCCGGGACCAGGGCCGGCAGCAGGACGTTCAGCGTCAGCGTGTAGCCGAAGATCACGTACTCAAAGTGGAAGTCGCCGATAACACCGGGCATCAGGCGCAGGGCGCCGTCAACGAAACCGATGTACCAGTCGGGCTGGGTACCTGCGGAAACCGGTGAGGGGTCGTACGGGCCGTAGTTCCAGATCGGGTTGATGGTGAAGAAGGCTGCCATGAGGGCCACAACACCGAACACGATGAAGAAGAAGCCGCCTGCCTTTGCCGCGTAGACCGGACCGAGGGGGTAGCCAACGACGTTTCCGTCGTTGCGGCCCGGGCCGGGGTACTGGGTGTGCTTGTGCACAACCACCATGAACAGGTGCAGGACGATCATCAGCAGGATCAGTGCCGGGACCAGGAGGATGTGCAGCATGTACAGGCGGCCGATAACGGCGGTGCCCGGGAACTCGCCTCCGAAGAGGAAGAACGAGGTGTACGTGCCGATCACCGGAATCGACTTGATCACGCCGTCGATGATGCGCAGGCCGTTGCCGGAGAGCAGGTCATCGGGGAGGGAGTAGCCGGTGAAGCCGGCAGCCATGGCCAGGATCAGCAGGACGCCGCCGACAACCCAGTTCATTTCACGCGGTTTGCGGAACGCGCCGGTGAAGAAGACGCGGAGCATGTGGACCGCGATGGACGCCACGAACAGCAGTGCTGACCAGTGGTGGACCTGGCGCATGAACAGGCCGCCACGGACATCAAAGGTGATGTCCAGGGACGAGCTGTAAGCCACCGACATTTCGACGTTCTGCAGCGGGATGTACGAGCCGTCGTAGTGCGTCTCCGCCATGGACGGGTCGAAGAAGAACGTCAGGAACGTACCCGACAGCAGCAGGATGACGAAGGAATACAGCGCCACCTCGCCAAACATAAACGACCAGTGGTCGGGGAAAACCTTGCGTCCGAACTCCCGCAGGATTCCGGAGCCTCCAACGCGTGCATCGACGAAATCGGTGATGCGTCCGGCTTTAGTCGTGGCGACGAAGGCGGGGGCTTTAGCTGTTGATGATGCGCTCATGCTCATCACGCTCCCAGTAACTCGGTCCAACAGGTTCTTTGAAGTCGCTGGTAGCGACCAGGTAGCCCTCGTCGTCAACTGCGATCGGCAGCTGGGGGAGTGGCCGGCTGGCGGGGCCAAAGATCACTTTGCACTCTTGTGTGAGGTCAAAGGTGGACTGGTGGCACGGGCACAGCAGGTGGTGCGTCTGCTGCTCGTAAAGAGCAACCGGGCAGCCAACGTGGGTGCAGATCTTGGAGTAGGCAACGATTCCGTTGTAGCCCCAGTCTTCGCGGCCCTTTGAAGGGTTCAGCGATGCGGGGTCCAGGCGCATGAGCAGCACAACGGCCTTGGCCTTTTCGTTGAGCTTTCCCTCATGGAGTTCATTCAGGCCTTCGGGGATGACGTGGAACGCCGAGCCGAGGGTGACATCGGAAGCCTTGATGGGTGTTCCGTCGGGGTCCCGGGTGAGGCGCTTGAGTTTGCCTTCCACGGGTGCCCACATGGTGTGCGACAGCGCCTTATCGGGGCGCGGGCCCAGGTCACCGAAGATGGCCAGGGCGGGAAGGGGTGCCAGTGCCACAGCCCCAAGGAGGGTGTTGCGGATCAGCGGGCGGCGCTTGATGCCCGTTTCGTCAACGATGTCGTCGACGATGCGGACTGCGGCCTGCCGGTCGTCCTCCGTGCGGATCGCGTGGCGTTCCTCGGAGACTTCGTGGTCCGGCATCAGGGCCTTGGCCCAGTGCACGATGCCGGTTCCGATGCCCAGCATGGCGAAGGCGGTGCCCACGCCGAGCAGTGCATTCTGGAGCCGGATGGTGGCGATGTCGGCGCCTTCACCCAGGTCGATGGCGAAATACGCCACCAGGAAGATCAGTGTGCCGACAACGGAGGTGCCAAAAAGTAGGGCGACCTGCCGTTCTGCACGCTTGGCGGCCTTCGGATCCGTGTCAGCCAGGCGCAAACGGTGCGGAGGAAGCCCAGGATCCTGGAACTTCTCCACCTCATTCTGACCAGCCGTAGCTACGGTGCCCGAGTGGTTCGGACTGCCGTCACTATGGTTGCCCATAATTCGCCTCATCCTTCTCTCGTCCCGGCTTATGCCGAGTTAGTTTTGCAATTTCAAACTGCTGACGGATCAGCAGGAGTTCTAATGGTGTTGCGGAGCGCCTAGGACGTCCGCGACGTCAGCCAGATGGTGAACGCAATGATGACGCCCAGTCCTGCTACCCAGACAAACAGGCCTTCCGATACCGGGCCGAGGGCCCCAAGGTCTGCCCCGCCGGGGGAGCCGTTGGCTTCGATCTGCTTGAGGAAGGTGATGATGTCGCGCTTGCCTTCAGGGGAGACGTTGGCGTCGCTGAACACCGGCATGTTCTGCGGGCCGGTGACCATGGCCTCGTAGATGTGCTTCGCGGAAACGTCTGCCAGGGCAGGCGCGAATTTTCCGCGGGTCAGGGCGCCACCGGCAGCAGCGGCGTTGTGGCACATCGCGCAGTTCACGCGGAAGAGCTCGCCACCTTCGGCGGCGTTGCCCTGGCCATCGAGCAGGTGTTCTTCAGGGATTGCCGGGCCGGCTCCCAGGGAAGCTACGTAGGCTGAAAGCTGGTGGGTCTGCTCGTCGTTGAACTGGGCCGGCTTCTTGTAAGCCTGGGGTCCGTTCATCTGCATCGGCATGCGGCCGGTGCCCACCTGGAAGTCAACCGCCGCGGCACCTACGCCGACGAGGGAGGGGCCGTCCTGGGTGCCGCTGGCACCCATTCCGTGGCAGGTGGCGCAGTTCGCTGCGAAGAGCTTCTCGCCTTCGGCGGTGTCATTGGCGCTGTAGCTGGTGGTCGATGCCTTCGCCTCGTTGACGGTTGTGGCAACGGCGTAGAGCCCACCCGTGACGAGGAGCCCCATCAGGAGCAGCGCTATTGCTGCTAGCGGGTGACGTCGCTTTTGCGAGAGTGCCTTCACGTGGTGGTTCCTTTATTCGATCCTGCGCCGGCTCCGAGAGCCGCTTCTTGAAATTCTGCCTCTTGTAGAAAAAGAATCAAAGCTTGACTACTTGAGTACGTAGATGACCAGGAAGAGGCCAATCCATACGACATCCACAAAGTGCCAGTAGTACGACGTGACAATCGCTGACGTCGCCTCAAAGTGGCCGAACTTCTTCGCCGCGAACGAGCGGCCCATGATGAAGAGGAAGGCGATGAGGCCGCCGATGACGTGAAGGCCGTGGAAGCCGGTCGTGATGTAGAAGGCGGAGCCGTACGCGTTGGAAGACAGCGAAACGTGCTCGGAGACGAGCATCGCGTACTCGGTGGCCTGGCCGGCCACGAAGAAGCCGCCCATGAGGAACGTCAGGGTGAACCATTCGTTCATGCCCCACCGGGAGAACTGGAACGGGCCGCCGGACTTCCGGGGCTGCAGCCGTTCGGCGGCGAAGACGCCCATCTGGCAAGTAAAGGAACTGGCCACGAGGACAATCGTGTTAACGAGCGCAAAGGGGAAGTTGAGCTTGGCCGTCTCTTCCGCCCACATCTGTCCGCTCGTGGAGCGCAGTGTGAAGTACATGGCGAAGAGACCGGCGAAGAACATCAACTCGCTGGACAGCCACACTACGGTTCCAACGGAAACCATATTCGGGCGGTTCAGCGTGGGGTGCGCCGGGGTACTGGGGGCATGGGTCGCAGATGTCACATAGACATTATGTCTATAAAAGTCCGTACTTCCCAACGCAAACCGCCTTTTGGGAGGACTTTTTCTACAAAGACGCGAAATCACCGGGAAAAGTTCCCGGAGGGGTTCACATTGGTCAGGGCGCAGCGTCGGTCGATAGCATCAGGGAGTGACTTCACTCGCATCGGCACCGGCGGCAGGCAATACCTGGCCGCGGCTCATCTCGGCTCTCATCAGTGGCGCGGACCTTACCGCTGACAACACGGCGTGGGCCATGGACACCATCATGTCGGGGGAAGCGACGCCCGCCCAGATCGCCGGTTTCCTGGTTGCCCTCAGCGCCAAGGGCGAAACAGTGGAGGAGCTCTCGGGCCTGGTCGAAGCCATGTTGGGCCACGCGAATCCGGTCAATATTTCCGGTGAGAAGCTCGACATCGTGGGCACCGGCGGGGACCAGCTGAACACGGTGAACATCTCCACCATGGCCGCCCTGGTGGCGGCCGGAGCCGGCGCCAAGGTGGTCAAGCACGGCAACCGCGCGTCGTCGTCCTCCTCGGGTTCCGCCGATGTTCTGGAGGCGCTCGGGGTCAGGCTTGACCTGCCCATCAGCCAGGTGGCCCGGAACGCAGAAGAGGCAGGAATCACGTTCTGCTTCGCCCAGGTGTTCCACCCGTCATTCCGCCACACGGCGGTTCCGCGCAGGGAACTGGCCATCCCCACCGCCTTCAACTTCCTGGGCCCGCTGACCAACCCGGCCGGGGTCCAGGCTTCCGCTGTCGGCGTGGCAAACGCCAGGATGGCGCCGCTGGTCGCCGGTGTGCTGGCCCGGCGGGGCAGCCGTGGCCTGGTATTCCGGGGCAATGACGGCCTGGACGAACTGACCACCACCGGCCCGTCCACCGTCTGGGAAATCAGGGACGGCACCGTGACGGAACTGGAGTTTTCGCCCGCCGACCTGGGCATCCGCCGCGCGACCGTCGAGGAACTTCGCGGCGGAGACGCACAGGTGAATGCCGCCGTCGTGCGTGATGTCCTTGCCGGCCACCCCGGACCCGCACGGGATGCCGTCCTGCTCAACGCCGCTGCGGGCCTGGTGGCCTTCGACCGTTCGGCCGACGGCGACTTCCTGGAGCGCATGCGTTCAGCGCTTGACCGCGCGGCCGCCTCGGTGGACTCAGGGGCCGCGGCGGCTGTCCTCGACCGCTGGGTGTCACTGAGCCACGGATAAGGAACCCCCACATACAAGAGCAGGGCCCGGCTGGAAGCCGGGCCCTGCTTGGTTAACTTGAGCTGCTACTGCTCGAAGCCAAGCGAGAAAGCGGCGTCGAGATCGTGCTGGGAGTAGGCGCGGAAGGCGATGTGCGTGGTCGTGTGGACCACGGCCGGAACTTTCGAGAGGCGGTCGGCAATGACGTCGGCCAGGTCCTCATGCCTGGCTACCCTGGCGACCGCAATCAGGTCCCATTCACCGGTGACCGAGTACACCTCGCTGATGCCCTGGATCGCGGAGATCTCCTCCGCGGTTTCGGGAATGCGGGCGGCGTCGGTTTTGATCAGAACGAATGCGGTGATCACTTTCAATCCTTCCGGATCTGTTGCGCCGTAGCAGTGCCCGGCAAGACTGTTCAGTGCTGCCAGCCTATTACATGGGCACGCTCCGCAGGCCCAGTTTCACGGCCGGGTCAGGACCTTCTGAGCTTGCGAACCAATGCAAGCAACGCCCGGTAGCCCACCAGGAACAGCCCCAGGCTCAGCAATGCCACAATGACGAAGGCAATCACCACTGTCTGGCCCGTCAGGGCCCGAAGGATCATGCCGCCAGCAACGGCGCCGAGCCATGCAATGACGCCGGCCGATAGGGACAGTGGCCGCCGTCGTACCCTGCCCGCCAGCCACGCGATGGCCGCGCCGGCCAGGAAGGGCCAGGCGGTGAGGAACACTCCGGTGATGATGTCGCCCCGCTGGTGTGCGTCCCTCCCGATCGCGGCGAAAACCAGGATCAGGACCATATCGGCCAGGGCTGCGGCAAGGACGGCCTGCCGGCCGCTGTTAGGGGTGCGTTGCTGGGTCTGGGAAGTCATGGCTTCGAGCCTAGCCTTGTGGCGTACGTGTCCGGGAAACCCTGGTTGCTGCGGAGCCCGCGATTGCGGAAGATTGCAGGACAGACCGTGCGGCATATCACCAGGGAGGCACCGTGCGCTTGATTCAGGTGGCCCAGCAGGCCCATGACCTTCAGCGCGCAGCGGCGTTCTATACGAAATTGACGGGAGTGGAGCCCACGGCAGTCTTTGACCCGCCCGGGCTGCTGTTCTTCGATCTCGACGGCGTCAGGCTGCTGCTGGAGCGCGGGGCGCCGTCGTCAGTGCTCTATTTGGAGGTGGACGACGTCGGTTCCACTGTCCGGACGCTGCAGGACGGCGGCGTGGAGATTGTTGCCGCACCGCACGTGATCTTCCACCATGCTGACGGAAAGCTGGGACCCGCCGGCACTGATGAGTGGATGGCCTTCATTAAGGACTCTGAAGGGAACACCGTGGGGCTGGTCAGCAGGCTTTCCCCGGCCGTTGTGCAGGTACCGCCCCCGGACTAGGCTCGAGCCGGAAGGGAGCACCCATGCACAAGATTTCCACTTGCCTGTGGTTCGAGAACCAGGCCGAAGAAGCCGCCGAGTTCTATGTCTCAGTCTTTGACGACTCCCGGATACTGGAAGTCTCGCGCTACGGCGAGGGCGGCCCTGGTCCCGCGGGTGGAGTGATTACCGCTGAGTTTGAGATCGAAGGGCGCAGGTTCCTGGCGCTGAACGGGGGAGCGCCGTCCAACTTCACCGAGGCAGTCTCGTTCGTCGTTGACTGCGAGGGCCAGGGAGAGGTGGACCGCTACTGGGCGGCGCTGACCGATGGCGGCGCCGAGAGCCAGTGCGGCTGGTTAAGGGACCGCTATGGTGTGTCCTGGCAGATTGTGCCGTCGGCGCTCGGATCGCTGATCGGCGGGCCGGATCCGGAGGGCGCCCAGCGCGCGATGCAGGCCATGCTCGGAATGCGCAAGCTTGATATCGCCGCCCTTCAAACCGCCTATGAGGGCTAGCATCTTTCCGGCGGCGCGCCGATGAACAAGCCGCTGTGGATCGGCACACTGGTCGGCGCTGCGATCGGGATAGCTCTCGGGCTGGCAGTTTTCCAGAGCCCTTTCGTCGGTATGTTTGTTGGGGCCGCCCTGGGAGCCGTTGCCGGTGCGGGTGTTCGTCCGCGGCGCTGAGCGGCCACGGTGGAGGGGCCACGTCGGGACGAAACCCGCCCCACCAGGACCGCGTCAGGCGAATCGGGTGATGTCCAGGCTATTGATGGTCACTGTGCCGCCGAGGGCGTAAATGGCGACGTCGGTACTCGTGGCCGCCGGGAAGATCAGTTCCGTCATGGTGACCTGGCCGTCCTGGGCGAAGATTTCAACCGAGCAGCGGTCCACATAAATGTCGAGTTTGTAGGAGCCGTCGACCGTGTGGATGGGGGCCGCGTCGACCGAGGGGAAGGATGCGTGGAAGTCGGTCCGCCCTGATGTCCGGCGGTCGACATGGAGCGTGCCTTGTTCCGGCCGGATGCCGATGCGCGTTCCGTGGGCGCCGTTTCCGCGGATGACAAGGCCAAACTCGTCCGCGTCGCCGGGGGTGAACCTCGCCTCGATCCGCTGAACGGTGCCGGCCGCCCCGTCCAGGACACGGGTGCAGTCCGACAGGTCCGTACTTGCAAGGGTGAAGGAATGGCCGGCCCCGGAAAGTGCTTCGAAGTCGCCGGTGGCCTGTTGGACCAGCCGAGGACTTCCGTCGACAGTGCCGAGTGACACTTCGCGGGCCATGGTCATGGGGCTCCGCCACGGTGAGGTGGGGATCTGGTTGGCGTATTCCCAGTTGTTCATCCAGGCGATCATAAGGCGGCGGTTATCGGGGGCGTCGCTGAAGGATACTGCGGCGTAGTAGTCCCGGCCCCAGTCCAGCCACTGGTACTCACCCAGCCGGGCGGGGTCCTGGAGTCCTTGGGTCACGGTGGTTTCCGACGTGAACGTGGTCCCGTCGAAGTCTCCAACGAAGTACTGCCCCGCGGAGCCGTTGTTGGGCCCGCCCGGGTTGAGGTTGACGGTGAGGACCCACTTCAGGTTTCCCGGATCCCCGTCCACGGGGAGGGGGAAAAGGTCAGGACATTCCCAGACGCCGCCGGTGGCGTTGGCCGGGCCAAATGTGCTCAATGGCACCCAGCTCAACAGGTCCTCGGATTTGTAGAGCACCACCTGGAAGTCCGTGGCTTCCACGGCGACCATGACCCAGTAACTGCCGGCGCCGCCGTCGTACCTGATGACTTTGGGGTCGCGGAACTCTGCTGAGCCGCGGCTCAGGACGGGGTTGGCGGTGTGTTTGGTCCACGTGTAGCCTCCGTCCAGGCTGTAGGCCAGCGACTGTGCCTGGAGCCCCGCGTGCTTGGAGCCGGTCTTGTATGCGCTGGTGTAGACGGCCACCAGGGGCGGAGCCGAGTCGGTGCCGAAACCGCTGGTGTTGTCCCTGTCGAAGACGATGCTTCCGGAGAAGATGTCTTCTTCCTCGTCGCAGGCGATGGCGACGGGGTGTTCCGTCCAGGTGGTCAGGTCAGGGGAGGTGGCGTGTCCCCAGGACATGTTGCCCCAGACGTTGTCCAGCGGGTTGTTCTGGTAGTAGAGGTGGTAGACGCCGCCGTGGAAAATCAGGCCATTGGGGTCATTGAGCCAGGTGTTCCGGGCGGCGTAGTGCAGCGCCGGACGGAAGGTGTCGGCCGTGGTGGCGGTCGCGGCAGTCATGAACGTGGTTCTCGTTTCTGTGCAGGTCGGGTGGGGAACACCTGCCTGAGGGTCCCTGTGGGTTGGGTGGGCCGGTATGCGCCGGCCCACCCGGGTACTTCGGAGTTAGGAGTTCTTCTTGTAGCGGTCGTAGGCCTGCTGGTAGACCTCAATCATTTTGTCGACGCCGACGTTCTTGAGCTGGGAGACGTAGCCGTCCCATTCCTGCTCGATGCCGCCGGAGACGATCCATTTGGCCATGTTCTGCTTGACCAGGGACGCGGCGTCCGTTTCGATGGTGCCGATCTGCTGGAGTTCCTCCGTGGAGAGGGCCACCGGCGGGTAACCGTCGTTAGCCGCGAAGGGCTTGTAGTTTTCTTCCACGGTCTTCTGGCGTGCGGCGGCGCGTGGTTCAGGTGCGACGACGGTGGTGAAGTTTTCGGCAGTGTTGGCCTTCGGGCCGCCTGGGGCGACCTTTTGGCGGCGTTCGCCTTCGCTGGTGCCGGCCGGGGCGGGGATCTGGGTCAGGATGCCGGTGGCGTCCTTTTGCAGGGTTTCACCGATGGGTCCCCAGTTGGCCTGGGCGGACTGGATGGGGTCGTAGAGGTTGTCGGCCCAGCGCATGGTCGCCGCAGGATATTTGTTGGTCCGCGTGACGGCGAAGGCGCCGCGGGCGATTTCCTGGTTGTTGGACTGGCTGGCGATCCGCTTGCCGTTCACGCCTTCGAGGACCGGGACCAGGGAGTAGTTGTTGGCGCGGTCGGCGCCGACCATTTCGGGGATTTCCCACCAGACGAAGGAGCCGAGGTTTTCCGTGGCGGCCTTGCCCTTGGCCAGGTAGGCCTTGTCGTCCTGGGAGAAGGATTCGGGATCGATCAGGCCTTCCTGGTACCACTCGTGCAGGGTCTGGATGGCTTTTTTGTAGCCGTCCTGGGTGGGAGTGAAGATGACTTTGTCGTCCTGGACGATGCGGTGGTCCATGTTGTCCGGCACTCCGCCGAGGGCGGCGATCAGGTCAACGATGTCCCCGCACCAGGAACCGGGCATGAAGCTTAGCGGGATGGTCTTGCCGGTCCCGGAAGCGTCCCGGGTCTTGAAGGCCAGCAGCGCATCATGGAACTCATCGATGGTCTTCGGCATCGGGATGTTGAGCTTCTTGAGCCAGGCGGTGTTGATGGCCAGTTCGTTGGGGAACTGGACCAGGCCGAGCTCTTCCACCGACGGCAGGGAGTAGATGTGCCCGTCCGAAGAGGTGATGGCTGCCTTGATGTCGGGCCGGTCCGAAAGCAGCTTGGAGAGGTTGGGCGCGTTCTTCTCGATGAGCCCCTCGAGGGGGATGAGGGTGCCGCTGGCCGAGTAGGTGGCGATCTCGGCGTCGGTCAGTCCCGAATTGAAGAACGCGTCGGGCAGGTCACCGCTGGCGAGGATGAGGTTCTTCTTTTCCTTGAAGACCGTTTCGGGCAGGTTCTCCCAGTTGATGTGGACGTTGGTGGCCTTTTCCCATTCCTTCACCACCGTCATGGTGTTGTAGTCCGGGGCAAGGGCTGCCTTCGTGCCGGAGAACGTCAGGTCGAGCTGCTTGCTGACGATCGGAAAGCCAGTTTCCTGGAAGCCGAAGTCCGCGGAGGCGTCTTTGATCTCCGTGGTGCCCGAGCCGCCGCCGGAGCAGGCGGTGAACATCAATGTTCCGGCCAGGACGGCGCCGAGGGCGGCGAATTTGCGGCTGAATGCCATGGTCATTCCTATTCTGAAGTGGGGATACTGCATCTGAGAATTACTGAGGGGGATATTGCGGGGGTTGGAGCTATTTGACGGCGCCGATCATGGCGCCCTTGGTGAAGTGCTTCTGCATGAATGGCAGGGCAATCATGAGTGGCAGGCTCGAGACGACGATCATGGCGTATTTGGTGAGCTCTGCGATCCGTTGCGCGGCGGCATAGGACTCGATGTCTCCGCCGGTGGTTCCGGTGGATGAGACGTCTGACTGGATGAGGATGTTGCGCAGGACCAGCTGCAGCGGGTACTTGGAGTCGTCGTTGAGGAAGATCAGTGCGTCGAAGAACGAGTTCCATTGCGCCACCACGTGGACCATGATCATGAGCATGATCAGCGGCTTGGACAGGGGGAGCACCATCTGGAAGAAGAATTTGAAGTCCGTTGCCCCGTCCATCTGGGCGGCTTCGCGCAGCTCGTTGGGGATGGTGTGTTCAAAGAAGGACCTGGCGATGATCAGGTTCCACACGCCCACGGCGCCGGGCAGGACTACCGCCCAGACCGTGTCCAGCATGCCCAGGTCGCGGACCACCAGGTACTTGGTGATGAGGCCGCCGTCGAAGAACATGGTGATGACGAACAGGAGCATGAGGATTTTCCGGCCGGGCATGTCCTTGCGGGACAGTGCGTAGGCGCCGCACAGGATGGTGCTGACGCTGATGGCGGTGCCGAGGACGGTGTAGATGACCGTGTTGCCCAGGCCGTTCCAGATCCGGCTGTCGGCAAAGATCCGCTCGTAGCCCTCGGTGGTCACGCCGGAGGGAAACAGCCAGACCTTGCCTTCGTAGACGGCGTTGGGGTCGCTGATGGAGGCGATAACGATGAAGTACAGCGGATACACCACGGCGAGGATGGACAGCAGCAGGACGGTTGTGGCCGCGATGTTGAAGGCACGGTCACCGTATCGGTCCCGCAGTGTCTGCTTGGGGCGGCCCGGGCTGCTGGCCCGGTTGGGGTGGTTGAGGGTGCGGGGGTTGGTTGTCAGGGACATGTTGTCATCACCACAGGGTCGCTTGGTTGGCCCGGCGCGCGATCGTGTTGAAGACGAGCAGCAGTGCCAGGTTGAGGAGGGAATTGAACAGGCCGATGGCGGCCGAGTAGCTGAACTGCGCCTGCTGCAGGCCCGCGTGGTAGACGTAGGTCTGGATGATCTCCGAGGTCGAGAGGTTCAGTGGCGTCTGCATCAGCAGGGCCTTCTCGAAGCCGACGTTGAGCAGGTTGCCGATGGCGAGGATGAACAGGATCGTCACTACGGGCATGATGCCCGGCAGGTCGATGTGCCGGATGCGCTGCAGCTTCGAGGCGCCGTCGACCTTGGCCGCATCATGCAGTGCCGGGTCGATGGCAGCAAGGGCCGCGAGATACACGATCATGGAGAAACCGGCGTTCTGCCAGACGTCCGAGATCACGTAGATGGGCCGGAACCACTCCGCGGAGCCCATAAAGAAGATCGGCTCACCGCCGCCGAGCTGAATTGCGTTGTTCACGAGTCCCGACCTGGGGGAGAGAACCACGAACATGATGCCCACCACCACGACGGTGGAGATGAACGCCGGCGAGTACAGCACTGTCTGGGTGAACTTCTTGAACCTCTCGCTCTGGAGCTGGTTAACCAGCAGGGCGAGGATGATCGGGATCGGGAAGGCCACCAGCAGGCCCAGGACAGCGATCCACAGGGTGTTGCCGACGACCTGGCCGAATTGATAGGAGTTCATAAACCGGATGAAGTGCGTCAGGCCCACCCAGGGGCTGTCGGTGAACCCGTCCACCGGGTTGTAGTTCTTGAAAGCGATCTGCACGCCGTACATCGGCCAATACTTGAAGACCACTATGTAGATGATCGCGGGGGCTAGTAATACGTATAACTGCCAGGCGCGGGAAATCCTCTTCAGGCGGAGTGCAAGAGAATTTTTTGGTTGCGGCAACGGCGCCGCGGCAGGACGCCCGCGTCGGGCCGGGATGGTGCGGCTCATGGCATCTCCTTAGGATGGGTGACTGAGTTCCGTTCAATCAGAGGGCAGTCCATGAGCTCGACCCGGCCGTCGGGTTCCGCATCCTGGAGGATCAGTTCAACCGCGCGCCGGCCCATGGCGACGAACGGCAATTCAAAAGTGGTCAGTCCCGGCCGGAGGAACGGCGCCAGGGTTGCCTGATTATCGAAGCCCACAATGGACACGTCGTCCGGAATCGAGAGGCGCAGGTCCGAGACGGCCTGGTAGGCGCCCCAGGCGCCGCGGTCATTGGCGCAGAAGATCGCTGTCGGCGGGTGGTCTGAGGTCAGCAGCTCCATCGCATACTTGTAGCCGTGTTCCTCGCCGCCCTGGCCGAAGCGTACCAAGGCAGGATTGATGTCCAGTCCGGCTTCCTCAAGTGCCGAGCAGTAGCCCTCGTACCGGCCGACTGCGGCAGGGAGACCGCTTTCAAGGGTTTCGATGTTGATCAGTCCCACCCTGGTGTGGCCGCTTTGGAGTAGCCGGCGGGTGGCTGCGTAGCCGCCTTTGACTTCATCCGGTGCGACGCTCGGGACCCGGCCGGCCCGGTCCTGTGAATTCAGTACGACGGATCGGACGCCCGTCAGGGCCTCCGGAACGTCCAGGCGGCGGTGGTACATGGCGGCGTAGACCACGCCGGCAACCTTGTAGGAGAGCATGGTGTCCAAGGATGCGGCCTCAAGGTCCCTGTCACCGCCGGTGTTGACGGTGAGCAGCAGGAGCCCGTCCTCCCAGGCCCGCTGCTGCGCGCCTTCGATGATGGCGCCGGCAAAAGGAGTGGTGGCGACGGAATCGCCGATGAACCCGATCATGCCGGCGACGCCCTCGCGGAGGACTTTGGCATGGGCGTTGGTGCGGTAGCCGAGGCGGTCCACGGCGTCCCGGACGCGCTTGCGGGTGTCCTCGGAAAAACGCGACCCAGCGGCCGAGTTCAGCACCAAGGAAACGGTGGCCTGTGAGACGCCGGCCGCAGCAGCGACGTCGTGCATTGTCGGTCCGGACTTAGGCCGTGATCCAGCCATGGGCACCTCCTTGGGCCTTCGGTAATTTCGGTGAGTTATTCGTATAACTTGGTGTAACTGTATCTTGCATCACATCGGCCGTCAACAGGGGGATGAGGGTGATGTTGAGGGGAGGGAAATGGGCATGAATGATGCCGCGTCCGGCGGCCGCCAACCGTGCGGAAATCCGTTTCGGGGTGGATCTGCGGTCGGGCAACCCGGTGCGAGATAGAGGAGCGTGAATAGAGGCGTTATGTCCGAGTGGGGGAGAGGGGGCCCGTTTTGGACTTTTCCCGGTGGCGATACCCAGGGTCGACCGACTCGGTTGACGCTATAGTCCTCGCGCTATCCGCGGCATGCGGGGACGGGTTATCCTTGCGAAAACATTGGTGCCCGGCTTGCTCCGCTGATGGACTGACGTCCCACCGTGAGTCTGCTGCGTGACGGAGGTAGTGGTTGTGGCGGAATATGACGTGCTTGCCGAGGTGTACGAATGGCTCATCTCGGATGCAAAGTTGCCTCCCGCCGAGTTCGCTGCGTCGTTCGATGACGCCCTCAATCTCCTGCCGTCGAATGCTCATGTCCTCGACTGTTCGTGCGGAACCGGACAGTTGGCGGTTGGCCTCGCCGGTCGTGGCATGCAGGTTGTCGCAACTGACGCCAGCGAAGCGATGGTTCGCCGGACTGCAGAGTTGTCTGAGGAGTTCGGGGCCTCCGTCCGGGCCGTGCGGGCGAACTGGGAAGAGTTGCCCGACCATTTCGAGGACGACACGTTCGACATGGTGTTCTGCGTTGGCAACTCGCTTCACCATGCCGCGGGCGCGACAGGCAGGGGTACTGCTCTGGAGTCGATGTCACGGCTTCTGCGCCCTGGCGGGCGCTTGGTGCTCACATCCCGCACTTGGGAACTCGTGAGGGCCAGAGGTTCCCGGCTGGACATCGGGGACCGACTCGTCCGCCGGAACGGTCGCGATGCCGTCGTGGTCTACCGCTGGGAGATTGCGCCGCATTGGGAGGATGAGCACCACATCGAGATTGCGATCGCCCAAGTTGATGCGACTGGGCTGGTTCTTGTCCGCTCGGAACTGCTGTCCTGCTGGCCCTACCGGTACGAGGAACTCGAAGTCGAGCTGCACCGGGTCGGACTCCGGACGGAAGTGAGCACGTTCGATCTTGAGGCCGAGAACTACATGGTGGTCGCGAGCAAGGTATAGACACCTCTGCGCGGAGTGTTTCCGCAGTCACAGGCGCGTTCAGAGATAGGCGAGAGCGTGCCGCCCGTCGGTGGTCGGAGGAGGGGCGATCGTGCGTCGGATGCAATGATCAATGTTCTACTTGACATAATGTAGATTATCGGCGTTAAAAGCACGGGAGTAGAAGTGGCTGCGAGAACTACCGTCCCCTGACGAATCCTGCGTCTCCTCAGGTCAAACGGCTTTGTTGGGGGTGCGGGAGTTTCCGGCGGCGCTAGGACGGCGCCGCACGGATCCGGATATGAAAACTGAGGTTGGCCTGGCTCGAGCATGCCAGACTGGCTAGATGCCGGATTCCCACAACTTTCCTTGCTCATGCTGCGGATATCTTGCTTTTGACGAACAGCCCGGATCTTATGAGATCTGTCCGGTTTGCGGCTGGGAGGACGACATAGTACAGCTACGATTCCCGACCATGGGCGGGGCCAATGCACCCCTCATCAAATGCCAGGACGCGTATGCTCACCCTCCCGCATGGAATCGGCCACTGGCCACTCCTGAGCAAGAAGGGTTCGTCCGCGATCCTGATTGGCGTCCCCTCGACCCCTCAATTGATGACATCGACCAACCTCGAAAGGCCGTCGACGACGGAGAGCCCCTTGCTGCCGGGTTAACCGTCTACTACTACTGGCGAGATCGACTCCAATTCCGTTCGAGCTTGTAGTGGAAGATGAAGAAATGCACGAGGTGACAGTCGGACATCAGGGCACGCTCAACTTCCACGTTGAACGGACACTTCGCAGCCCAGGCACGACCATCGAAGACCTGACGGTCACCGTGGAACTACAAGGACTCCGAGCCAGCAAACGTGTCTGGGATTTCGACGGCTGGTCGGCGCTGCTGTCCTTTTTTGAGGGCCTCGCAGTTAATTGGCGCGGCTGGGACGGGAACAAGAACTTCGACTCCCTGGAGGGAGATTTTCGGCTGTCCGCGAAGCACGACGGTCACGTCCGGCTCTCCTTCGAGCTCGGGGAATTCGACCGCCCGACTCCATGGGCGGCCAAGGGAGAACTCACATTAGATCCCGGTGAAGAACTGACTGAAGCAGTGGAGGCACTCCGGCGATTGCTGGCCGCCCCAATAAAGTGAGCTTCTGGGACTATACCTGCGAGAACCCATTCCATGACTAATTTGGCGTCTTGCCGAGTTAGACCGCTTTACGGCGGTGACTGCATTCGTACGCCGGAACCCGAAGGTAGAAACGGCTGTTGGCTGGTCAGAGACGAGGAGCTGCAAGAAATCACCTTCCTCGGCCCGTGGCGATCATCGCCGAAGACGGCGGCTCCCCCGTCCAGGCTTGAACGCCATGCACTCGACTCGTCAGCGAACACCCTCACTACATCACAGGATCCGGACCCGGGCGCCCTTGATCTCCACTTCGGTGAGCTTCACACGTTCGTCCGGGGTGTTGTTGGGCCAGTGGAAGACCAGGTAGTCATGTCCGCTGGAGGTTCGGAGGATCATGCCATGGCCACCGTTGCTGGACCACAGGGGCTGGTCGTGCTGAAGCCAGGGCCCCATGATGGTTCCATTTTCTGATTCGGCGATGCCCATCGCGTATCCGGCGTCCCCGTGGCTCGACCACAGCATCAGCAGCGACCCCTCGGGCGATCGGATGAGAAAGGGGCCATCGGTGAACAACGGGTCCTTGGCCAGGTTCAGGCCCTCCGGTGGTTCCACCCCGTCCGGGAACCGCAGCGGCCTGGTCCAGGCTGCCGATGAAGCTGCGAACAACAGGACTGGCTCACCCGCGGCAGTTTTTAGGTCCTGGGACAGGCGGAGCGCGTACATCTCGCCGTCAGGGATCCCTGGTTTGTCAGGTGTCCCCTCCGCGCCGCGGCTGTAGACCAGCCACTGGTCAGAGTCGTCATCAACGAAAAGCGTTCCGTCGAGGCTGGGCTCGGACACCGGTGTCACAGGTCCATCGCTCCACGGCTCGTAGGGACCTGTGGGGTGGTCCGCGACCAGGATCGCGACTCCACGGGGGCGTGCGCCGGTCGAGGTGGCGAATGTTGCGAGCATGAAGAACCGTCCGTCAAGGGAGTGGACTTCCGGCGCCCAGTACTGGCTGTCCGCCCAGAAACCTTGCCGGGGGCGGAACGCGGCGATGGGGCCATCCCAGTGCTCGAGATCGTCGCTGGTGTAGCAGTCGAAGCCAGTCGCGGGCCCTCCCCAGACGTTCTCATCGGTGGTCCCGAAAAGCACGAACTCACCTGGAAGCGGCTCCAAAATGAACGGATCACGCATCCGGATTTCCTCAAGGCGGAGTTGTTCAACGGGCATCTGCGTTCCTTTGGTAGGCGTGGCGGCTAGCGCGTCCCGGTACCCCGTCGTGCGCCGACACCAGTCTTGCCCACCTCGGTAGCCGTTTGGGGAGGCGTTTTCGCCCAATGGAATTAGTGAACCAGGTTCAAATCGGACGCAACGAACGCTCGCGATTTTCCGAATCTTCCAGAAGTCTCAGCGGGCTTCAGGATTTGCCGGCCCCGTTTCAGCGATTGTTCTGGCGACGAGGAAAACGTCGATCGGGTCCTCGTGCTCGTGAACGAACCCGTGTCGTTCATAGAGCCGTTGCGCGGAACTGCCTTGAAGGACGTTCAGCCGGAAAGGCCGGGCATCACCCAGCGTCGCCATCACGTGGCGCAGGACCTCACTCCCGATGCCCCGCCCCTGGTGCTGGGATCCTAGGTAAAAGTGTTCAATCCACTGCTCGTCGCGTTCGGGGCGGACCGCGATCACTCCGACCGGGGAGCACTCAACCTCGATCACGAACGTGTGGGCGGGGAGAAAACCGTCGCGGAAGCGCTGCCGCACCCGGACCGGGTCCCAGCGCCCGAGTCGTTCGAGGTCCGGGCGCATGACAAGGGCGCGCAGCTCAGCGATCCAAGGAGCGTCGGAGCGAAGAGCCTGACGTAAGGACCACACGGGAGACATGCCATCACTAAACCGCACCGACATGGCGAAACAAAATCTCTGCGCGGTCCGGGGCCTGCCATCTCGCGGTGGAATCCCCCGGCAGCGTCCAAAGCCGGACCAGATTGACATCACCCGGTCCGGCTCCGTCCCCGGATTCTAAGCCTTAAGGGCCGACGTACGCTGCGAGGTGCTTGCCTGTAAGGGTCGAACTGGCGTCCACCAGCTCGGCCGGCGTGCCCTCGAAAACGACCTTGCCGCCGTCGTGCCCTGCGCCGGGACCCAGGTCGATGATCCAGTCGGCGTGCGCCATGACCGCCTGGTGGTGCTCGATGACGATCACCGACTTGCCGGAGTCGACCAGCCGGTCCAGCAGGCCCAGCAGGTTCTCGACGTCGGCGAGGTGGAGTCCGGTGGTCGGTTCGTCGAGGACGTAAACGTCACCCTTCTCGGCCATCTGGGTGGCAAGTTTGACGCGCTGCCGCTCGCCGCCGGACAGTGTGGTGAGCGGTTGGCCGAGTGTGAGGTAACCGAGTCCGACATCGACCAGCCGGTGCAGGATTTTGTGGGCCGCCGGTGTGCGCGCCTCCCCTTCGCTGAAGAACACCTCGGCTTCGGTCATGGACATCGCCAGTACTTCGGCGATGTTGCGCCCGCCCAGCGTGTATTCCAGCACTGAAGCCTGGAACCTCCTGCCCTCGCAGTCCTCGCACGTGGACTCGACGGTGGCCATGACGCCCAGTTCGGTGAAGATGACGCCCGCGCCGTTGCAGGTGGGACAGGCGCCCTCGGAATTGGAGCTGAAGAGCGCCGGCTTCACGTCGTTGGCTTTAGCGAACGCCTTGCGGATCGGCTCGAGCAGGCCGGTGTACGTCGCGGGGTTGCTGCGCCGCGAGCCTTTGATGGCACCCTGGTCGATGACCACGACGCCGTCGCGGCCAGCCACCGAGCCGTGGATCAGAGAGCTCTTCCCGGAGCCGGCCACACCCGTCACGACACACAGCACACCGAGCGGGACATCGACGTCTACCTCCTGGAGGTTGTGCGTTGAAGCTCCACGGACCTCCAGTTTGCTCGCTGATTGACGCACTGAGTCCTTCACGGCCGCCCGGTCGTCGAGGTGGTGCCCGGTGATGGTCTCGCTCCCCCGCAACTCCTCCACACTGCCCTCGAAGCAAACATTGCCGCCCTTGGTGCCGGCGCCGGGACCGAGGTCGACGACGTGGTCGGCGATGGCGATGGTCTCCGGCTTGTGCTCCACAACGAGCACCGTGTTGCCCTTGTCCCGAAGCTGCAGCAGAAGCTGGTTCATCCGCTCGATGTCGTGCGGGTGCAGGCCGATCGTCGGCTCGTCGAACACGTAGGTGACGTCCGTGAGTGAGGACCCGAGGTGACGGATCATCTTCGTGCGCTGGGCCTCTCCCCCGGACAGCGTGCCCGCGGGCCGGTCCAGTGAAAGGTAGCCCAGCCCGATCTCAGCGAACGAATCGAGCAGGTGCCGCAGGCCCTTCAGGAGCGGCGCAACCGACGGCTCGTCGAACTCCCGGATCCATCCGGCCAGGTCGCTGATCTGCATTTCGCAGAGATCGGCGATGTTCTTGCCCTGGATCCTCGACGACCTCGCCTCGGGGCTGAGCCGGGTGCCCTCGCACTCGGGGCAGGCCTGGAAAGTGATGGCGCTCTCCACGAAGCGCCGCACGTGCGGCTGCATCGCCTCGACGTCCTTGGACAGCATGGACTTCTGGATCTTGGGGATGATGCCCTCGAACGTGAGGTTGATGCCCTCAACCTTGATCTTGGTGGGTTCGGCGTACAGCATCGTCTCGAGCTGCTTCTTTGTGAACGTGGCAATCGGCTTGTCCATCGGCAGGCCCATCCCCTCGAACAGCCGGCCGTACCAGCCGTCCATGCTGTACCCGGGCACCGTCAGGGCGCCGTCGGCCAGCGACTTCGTGTCGTCGTACAAAGCGGTGAGGTCGAAATCGGAGACCGAACCCATGCCCTCGCAGCGCGCACACATGCCGCCCAGGTAGACCTGGTTCTGCACAACGGCCTTTTCGACCCGGCCGCCGGCCTTCTCGGTGCTCATCACGCCGCTGGCCTTCCGCGTCGGGACGTTGAAGGAAAATGCCGTGGGCGGCCCGACGTACGGCTGGCCCAGCCGGCTGAAGAGGATCCGGAGCATGGCATTGGCGTCCGTCGCAGTGCCCACCGTGGAGCGGGGGTTCGCTCCCATCCGCTCCTGGTCAACGATGATGGCCGTCGTCAGTCCCTCGAGGAAGTCGACGTCGGGCCGGGCCAGGTTGGGCATGAACCCCTGCACAAAGGCGCTGTAGGTTTCATTGATCATCCGCTGCGACTCCGCGGCGATGGTGGCAAACACCAGCGAGCTCTTGCCTGAGCCGGACACCCCCGTGAACACCGTCAGGCGGCGCTTGGGGATCTCGATGCTGATGTCCTTGAGATTGTTCTCCCGGGCACCCTGCACACGGATCATGTCGTGGGTGTCGGCAGCGTGCAGCGCAGGCGACTGCTGTTCCGAACTCGTGTCGATGCTCATTGTTGTCTCCCTGTTCTCACCCGGCTTGTTGCGGCGGTGTCGCCTGGCGGCGGCCCGGCGGCTTCCGGCGGCGTGCCCTGGGTCTATCTAACCAGCTTCCTGCCCTGTGTAGAGGGGGTATTTCCCCACTTCAGACGCAGTTCCGGCGTACCGGGCCATTGTCTTATCCGCGGAGCTCGCCAAGAATAAGCCAATGACGGTCTATGTGCGTTCCCTGGAAACAGCTGTTCCGCCAACGATGCTGGTTCAAACGGAGGCCCGCGACGTTTTCGCCTCCCAGCCCGGACTGACGCGGCTGGGTTCGAGGTTGGTCAGCACCTGCTTCGACTCGGCGGCGATCGACACCCGCTACACCGCGGTCGAGGAAATGACCAGGGACTTCCGGGCCGACGATCCGCAGTTCTTCGACCCCGCAACCAGTCTTTTGCTGAACCCCAGCACGAAAGTCCGCAACGAGATCTTTGGCCGGGAAGCCACCAAGCTGTTCATCGAGGCCGCCCAGGCCGCCGTCGACGCGTGCCCGGAACTTCAAGCACAGGACATTACCCACCTGATCACGGTTTCCTGCACCGGGTTCTACAATCCGGGCCCCGACTACAAGATCGTCCGGGCGCTGGGCCTGGATCCGGCGGTGCAGCGCTACCACCTCGGGTTTATGGGCTGCTACGCCGCGTTTCCTGCCCTCCGCGCCGCAAAATCCTTCTGCGAGGCTGATCCCGGGGCGGTGGTGCTGGTGGTCTGCGCCGAGCTCTGCTCCCTGCATGTCCGGACCTCGAACGACCCGGACACCATCATGGGATCGGCGCTGTTTGCTGACGGAGCGGCAGCGGCCATCGTCACCGCCCGCGACGTTCCGGAGGCACCCGCGCTGATGCGGCTGGACCACTTTGAAACCGTACTGACGCCGGTCGGTGAGGAATCCATGGCCTGGAACATCGGCGACAACGGATTTGAGATGGTGCTCGGAAACTACGTGCCCCACATCATTGATGACCACATCATCGGGGCGCTGGAACCGTTGCTCGCCCGGGACCCAACAGTCCAGGGACTCCCCTACCGTGACATCCGGCATTGGGGCATCCACCCAGGGGGCCGGAGCATCCTGGACAAGGTCCAGTCCAGGCTGGAGCTGAGCGATGAGCAACTCGTTCCTGCGCGCGGGACGCTGCGGAACTACGGCAACATGAGCAGCGCCACTGTCCTGTTCGTCCTCAAACACATCCTCGACCAGCCACTCGACGGCGGTGACGAACGTATCTGCTCCATGGCCTTCGGTCCGGGCCTGACAGTGGAAACCGGCCTGTTCACCAAGCTGCGGCAGGGCACGGGACGACGCCCCTCAGCCGTGCGTGAAACGGCCGCCGAAACGTCGCTGGCCTGAGCTTCGCGTGTGGCTGATGCGCAGGCGCGCCTTTGATGCTGTTGAAAAGATGGACATGCCCGACTGTGATCCGGTGCGGCTGGAGCGGACCTACCGGCAGTTCGGGCTGGTCAACGGCGCGCTGTCGGGGTGGCGCAGGTTGTACCGGCAGGAAATCCGGCCCCTCCTCTCGGCCGAATCCGCCACGACGCTGCTGGATGTCGGCTCCGGCGGCGGCGATCTTGCCACCAGGCTGTCGCGTTGGGCCGCGAAGGACCGGGTCCGGCTCCACGTCACCGGCATCGATCCGGACGGCCGCGCCCACGCCTTCGCCGCCGGGCGGCCACCGCTTGCCGGCGTGGACTTCCGGCAGGCGCACACCACCGGGCTTCTGCGCGAAGGGCTGAGCTTCGACGTCGTGATTTCCAACCATGTCCTCCACCACCTGCAACCGGCCGGGCTGCAGCAGTTCCTTGCCGACTCGGAGGCGCTCGCCCGGACAAAGGTGCTGCACAATGACCTCCGCCGCAGCCCGGCAGCCTATGCGCTGTTCGCCGTGGCCGCCCTTCCGTTCCGGGGCTCCTTTATCCGCGAGGACGGGCTGACCTCCATCCGCCGCAGCTACACCCCGCAGGAACTTGCGGCTCTGGCTTCCCCGGGCTGGCGCGTCGAACGCACGTCCGCGTTCCACCAGATGCTGGCCCGCCGCAAGGACTCCCCATGATTGACGTGGCGATTGTGGGCGGCGGTCCCGTGGGCCTCTACCTTGCAGCCCTGCTGTTGCAGGAGGGCCTGGGCGTCCGCGTCCTCGAACAACGGCGTGAGCGTGACAGCCATTCTCGGGCCATCGGCATTCACCCGCCGGCCCTCGTGGCGCTTGACCGTGCGGGGGTGGCGCCTGAACTGGCAGCCGGCGGAGTGGCGATCCGCCGCGGCCGGGCCTACAGCGGCGGCAAACTTGTGGGCACCATGTCGTTTGAGTCGGTCTCGCGGCAGTTCCCTTTTGTCCTGTCCCTCCCACAGAGCCACACCGAGGCGTCCCTTGAACGCCGGGTGCAGGAATTGGACCCCTCGGCGCTGGCCCGGGGCGCCCGGGTCACCGGAATAACGGACGACGGCGGCGCGGTGACGCTCGCAGTCACCTCCGGCGCTGTTTCCACGCACCTGGAGTCCGCCCTCGCCGTGGCCGCGGACGGCGCCCATTCCACGATGAGGGATCTGCTGGGGATTTCAGTGCGGCCGAAAAGATACCCGGACCACTACGTCATGGGCGACTTCGCCGATGCGGGGACCTTTGGGGCAGACGCCGTGCTGTTCCTGGAGGAAGGTGGAATCGTCGAGTCCTTTCCGCTTCCCAGTGGCCTGAGGCGATGGGTTGTCCGTGCCGGCCGGCCGTGCGGGGTCCCCGCCGCTGCGGAACTGGCAGCACTCGTCCATCAGCGGACGGGAATTCAGCTGGACGCCGGCAGCAACACGATGCTCAGCCGTTTCAGCACCCGGTCAGCCATCGCACCGCGGATGGTGGCCGGCAGGACCGCCCTGATCGGTGACGCCGCCCACGAAGTCAGCCCCATCGGCGGCCAGGGAATGAACCTGGGCTGGCTGGACGCCGAAGCGCTGGCCCCGATAATCTGCGACGCCCTGGCCGCCAGGCCCGTCGGGAGGAGCCTCAAGGATTTTGAAATCCGGCGGCGGCGGGCAGCGGGTGTGGCCCGCCGGCAGTCTGAAGTCAACATGATGCTCGGGCGCCCGTTCCCGCAGCCCTGGCTGGGCCTGCGGAATCACGCGATCGGGGCAGTCGCCTCCATGCAGCCGCTGAACAGGCTGGTGGCCCGCCGGTTCACGATGCAGTGACACCATGCATCGGAACCGCCCGTGGCGGCGTGGCTTTCAGGACGTGTAGTAGCAGTCGTAGCTGTCCTGGCTGACGATCCGGCCATCCCGGACTTCAAAAACGGACGACGTCCGTGCCCGGATGGTCTCCCCGGCGTCCCAGTACCGCAGGTCCATCAGCGACGTCGCCGACCAGTCTGCCTCCAAAACAACCCGCCCCTGTTCGCAGGTGGTCCGCCGGATCTCGAACTTCTGGTTGGCCACGACTCCGGCACTGTTGTCAGCGCCGGCCAGCACCTGCTCCAGGGTCCGGGTTGAACCGGCCGGTGCCAGCAGGTGCGGAGCCTCAACGAGGACAAACCCGTCCGCCAGGAAGGGCCGGATGCGGGCGGCCCCGCCGCCCGCCTCCAGCGTCCGGACAAAATCGAGAACGAGTTCCAGCGGCGGTTTCCCCAGCGACATCTCTTCAGCCATGGAATCGACACTAACCGATTGCCACGGCCGCCGCCTTTGCGCCGCTAGGCTGTTCCCCATGAGTCATGCATCGCCGCCGACGCCCTTCAGTCCTGCGCGCATCCAGGAAACAGTCCAGGAAATCCTTGCGGCGGAAGCATTGCCGCCCATTGTGCAGGCGGGGCATCCGGTCCTCCGGCAGCAGGCCGCCGCCTTTGACGGCCAGATCACGTCCGGCGAACTGGACCAGCTTGTTGAGCTGATGAAGCGCGTGATGCACGAGGCCCCGGGGGTGGGGCTTGCCGCCCCGCAGTTGGGTATTCCCCTGCAACTGGCGGTGCTGGAGGACAAGTTCGACGTCGACCCTGACGCTGCGGCCGTGCGGAACCGGACGCCGCTGGAGTTCCTCGCGGTCCTGAATCCGCGGTACCGCGCCGTGGGCACCCAGGCCGCCGCGTTCTTCGAAGGCTGCCTTTCGCTCAACGGGCTGCAGGCTGTGGTGGTCCGCCCGGAGCGGGTCCGGCTGAACTTTGATGAGCCCGGCGGCCTGGCGGCCGAACGGGAATTCACGGGCTGGCAGGCACGGATCGTGCAGCATGAAACTGACCACCTTCAGGGAACGCTGTACGTTGACCGGGCCGAGCTGCGGTCACTGAGCGGCAACGCGGAATATGCCGCCCACTGGGCTGAGCCCGGCATCGGCAAGGCGCGCTCGGCGCTGGGTTTCCTCCCCGGCCTCCCTGACCTGCCGAGGCACTAGCCCCGCGTGCCGCCGTCGGGCATGCCCTCAGTTCCGGGGCCGGCCGGGTTGCCCGCCGTCGGCAGGAAACGGGACCACCAGCGGAGGATGTGCTCGAACCGAAGGCGCCGATGATGCGGTGTTCCTGACCGGGAGAGTTCATGGTCCTCGCCCGGGAAGAGGAGCAACGCCGTGGGAACCCCGTTCCGCTTCAGGGCCGTGAAATAGCGCTGGCCCTGCTCCACCGGGCAGCGCAGGTCGTCCTCGCTGTGAATGACCAGCGCAGGAGTCCGGACTTCGTCCACGTGTTCCATCGGGCTCTGCGAAGCCATGGCAGGGCGTGACCGGCCCATGTACTCGGCACCGAAGTACCAGCCGATGTCCGCCGAGCCTTCGAAGCTGACCGGATCCAGGAACCCTCGCTCCACAATGGCCGCCGAGAAACGGTGGTCGCGCCCGATGGTCTGTGCGGTGAGGTAGCCGCCGTAAGACCCGCCCATGATGCCAAGCCGGCCGGCATCCAGGGCCGGGAATTTATCCAGTGCACCTTCCAGGAAGGCCAGCACATCCTGCATGTCGAGGGTGCCCATGGCTCCCTTGACAGCCAGCCCATGCTCCCGGCCGTAGCCGGCGGAGCCCCTGGGATTGCACATCAGGACCGCATACCCCGCACCCGCGTAGACCTGGGCTTCGTCGTGGAGCGCCACCGTGTACTGGGCAAACGGCCCCCCGTGGATGGACAGCAGCACCGGATGGGGCCCTTTCCCGGCGGGCCTGACCAGCCAGCCGTGCACCGGGTATCCGTCCGCAGAAGGGAACGTCAGCTCCTGGGGGACAATGACGTCTGACTGCACCCGAAGCGCGGCGGAAAAATCAGTGAGGAGCCGCAGCTGCCCGTCGTCGAGGACGGCCAGGTCGCCGGCGGTGGAAGGGTCGCTGAACGAGACCAGCATTGCTCCTCCGGCCCAGGCGGCTCCTGTGACCACCCTGTCCCCGTGCACCAGCAATGCGTGGTCGCCGTCCGCGTGCAACTCCAGGAGTTCCACGGTTCCCTGGGCATTGTTCAGGACGATCGCTCCCGCCGGGCCACGCAGTTCGATGCGGCCGCCGGGGCAGGCGACGTCCATCATCTCCGGGTCAGTCAGCGCTGCGGCCCGGCCTCCATCGGCGGGCATGCAGTGCAGCACCGCGTTGCGGGCCACAAAGTCCGTACCGGTTTCGCCGAGTCCCCGGGCGATGAAGAACAGCCATTTCCCGTCCCGGGACTGCCGGACGGACTCGACGGCCTGGCGCGGGGCTCCCGCCGGCTCCACCCGCAGCGGCTCCCCTCCGCCTGCCGGAACCCGGTAGATGCCCGTTTCCAGGGTGTCGTCGCTGCCCGGCGGTGCGGTGACAAAGTAGACAAAGGCGCCGTCGGCGCTGAACCCGGCACTCTCATGGTCGGTGGCGGCGGATGTCAGCTGCAGGGCCGGTGGAACGTCGCCGGCCGGGCGGTGGTCCCGCTGCGCTCGGCCGCGGGGAACCACGCGCGGTTCCTCGCCAAACTCCGGGACGTCCAGCACAAAGATCTGGGCCGGTTTGTCCCGGGTATATCCCACGCCATTGAGCCGGTACTGGTAGTCCGTGACCAGCCGCGGATCCTCGGCGCCGGCATCGACGTTCTCCCTGGTTCCGTAGCGGCCGGCGGCCGGTTCCCGTGAGCTGAAGACAATCCGTTGGGAATCGGAAGACCAGGCAAAAGCCTCGACGCCGAGGGTCCGGTCCGTCAAAGCCCTCGGTTCACCACCGCCGGCCTCCACCACAAACAGCTGCGGTTTCGCTGACGGTCCCATGACGCGAACGAACGCCAGCGCCAGGCCATCCGGGGAGAAAGCCGGTGCAGAATCCTTGAAGCCACGGGTAATCCGGCGCGGCAACTGCCCAGGATCCAGCGGAACATTCCACAGCTGGCCTACATACGCGTCGGCGTCGAAATCCGGCCTGGTGACCGAAACCACGGCCCGGCTCCCGTCGGGATGGACGGCCGGCGCCGAGACAGAGTTCAGGAGCGGGAGGTGTTCTGGCTTCACCCACGTGAGCCTAACGTGCGCCCCACCACAGGGGAAACAGGCCGATCAAGGGCCGGATGCGCCGTTCCGGCGGCCCTAAGATGGTGGACATGCCTTCCACACCTGACCTGGCGCTGCGCTGCCCCGTTTGCCGCTCGCCGCTCAGTTCGGCCGCCGACGCCGGACCGGCAGTTCCGGGAAAGGCGCTGGTGTGCGCGGCCGGACACAGCTTCGACGCCGCCAAGCAGGGATATTTCAATTTCCTGGTTGGCAAAGGCACCGCGTTCGAGGCCGACACCGCCGAGATGGTCGCCGCCCGGTTCAGCTTCCTCGACAGCGGGCACTACCGGCCCCTGGCTGACGCCGTTGCTGCCGCCGTCGTTCCCTCCCTTCCCCGGGATGCCGCGACGATACTGGATTCGGGAACCGGCACCGGCCACTACCTGCGTGTCCTGCTTGATGCGGCCGCGGCCTCCACTGCCAGGGTGACCGCCATCGGCCTGGACATCTCAAAGTTCGCCCTCCGGCGCGCTGCCCGGCTCAACCCCGAGGCAACCAACCTGGTCTGCGATGTGTGGCAGCCCCTGCCGGTGGCGGATGACGCCGTGGACGTGATTACCGTGATTTTTGCGCCCCGCAACCCGCCGGAATTTGCCCGTGTCCTCCGGCCGGGCGGGCTGCTGGTGGTTGTGACACCGCGGACGGGCCACCTGGCGGCGATCGCCGGGCAGACGGGAATGCTCGGGATCGAGGAAGGCAAGGACGGCCGACTGGTTGACGCGATGTCCGGTCAGTTCAGTGTCGAGTCCATCCATGACGTCGACCTTCCGCTGGTGCTGGCACCCCATGAAGTCGTAGATCTCGCGTATATGGGACCGGCCGGCCACCATCTGGACCGCACCGCGCTCGCTGCACGGCTCACCGGCCTGCCGCCGGGCACCACTGTGGAGGCGCGGTTCCGCCTCACCGTATTCCGTCTGGCTGGTCCACCGCGGTAACGACTTGGCCACTATCCCCGGGAATATGCGGCCAACCTGCCGCCCTGCGGCCCTGCGGACTACGATTGGAGGACAGTACTGAGGGCCTGCCGTCGTTGCACGCAGCGCGACCATGGCTGTCGAAGGGGGACGGAATGTTTGAATGGCTTGGCGAGAACTGGTGGGCATTGTGGCTCACCGCCTTCCTCGCTTTTGCAGTGATCGAGATGATCACGCTCGACCTGTTCTTCATCATGCTCGGTGGCGGAACCCTCGCTGCCCTGGTCGCAGACTTTGCCGGTGCCGACCTCTGGCTTCAGATCGTGGTCTTCTGCGTGGTGTCCCTGCTGATGATCGCGTTCGTGCGTCCCGTGGCCCTGACGCACCTGAAAAAAGGGCCCACAGAACAGCGGACCAACATTGACCGGCTCATCGGAGAGCAGGCGCTGGTGATGGAATCTGTCAGTTCCACCGGCGGCCTCGTCAAGATCGGCGGCGACGTCTGGACCGCCCGGTCGGCCGCAGGAGTACTGCCCGCCGGCCAGAAGGTTGTGGTGTCGGCCATCGACGGAGCAACCGCCGTGGTCGCAGCGCAGCCGGAAACTGCCAGCCCGGCCTAGATACAGCTTCAACAACAACTGGGGATAAGAGGAAATGTATGGATAACGCAGGAGGAGCCGCAGTGGCCATTGTGCTGGTGGTCCTGATCGTGTTCGTGATAATAGTTCTGGTCCGCTCGGTGCGGATCATTCCGCAGGCACGCGCGGGCGTTGTGGAACGGCTCGGTAAGTACCAGCGGACGCTGAACCCAGGCCTGACGATCCTGATCCCCTTCGTGGACCGCCTGCTGCCGCTCCTTGACCTTCGCGAGCAGGTGGTGTCATTCCCGCCGCAGCCGGTTATTACCGAGGACAACCTGGTGGTATCCATCGATACCGTGGTCTATTTCCAGGTCACTGATCCGCGCGCGGCCACCTACGAAATCGCCAATTACATCCAGGCGGTTGAGCAGCTGACCACCACCACCCTGCGAAACGTCGTTGGCGGGCTGAACCTGGAAGAGGCACTCACCTCGCGCGACCAGATCAACGGCCAGCTCCGCGGTGTCCTGGATGAGGCAACCGGACGGTGGGGCATCAGAGTCTCGCGCGTTGAGCTGAAGGCCATTGATCCGCCGCACTCCATCCAGGACTCCATGGAAAAGCAGATGCGTGCCGAGCGTGACCGCCGCGCTGCCATCCTCACCGCGGAAGGCACCAAGCAGTCCGCGATCCTCACCGCCGAAGGCCAGCGGCAGGCATCCATCCTCGCTGCCGAGGGTGATGCCAAGGCAGCCATCCTTCGTGCCGACGGTGAAGCGCAGGCCATCCAAAAGGTCTTCGATGCCATCCATAAGGGCAATCCAGACCAGAAGCTCCTGGCGTACCAGTACCTGCAGACCCTGCCCAAGCTGGCTGAGGGCAGCTCGAACAAACTGTGGATCATCCCCAGTGAAGTCGGCGAGGCGCTGAAGGGAATCGGCAACGCCCTCGGCGGCACCAATCCCGACCCGCAGGCACGCGGCGGCTTGTTCGACGACGTGGCCGCCAAACAGTCCGGGTCCTGACCCGCCCGCGCAACATGGAAGGGGGTCCGCACTCTGATGCGGATCCCCTTCCCTTATGGGCCGGCTGCGGTTTTGGCAGCCGCTCGTTTTTTGGTATCAGGACCCCGAGTCCGTATAATTGGATATTTGTCCGGTCCGGTGAGAACCGACGGAACAAGAAAGCTTCGCAATGCGTTGAATCAATTGATGCAGCACAGTGCACACAGTAGTCCGGCGGCGCTATACCGCCCCCGGCTAGCGTGGGGCCTTGCTCCGCGAACCGACCAGAGGGAGAAAACATGAGCGATCGCAGCCTGCGGGGTATGCGCCTTGGCGCGCAGAGCATGGAGACCGAGTCCGGCGTTGAGCCGGCTCCGCGTCAGCGTGTCGAATACAGGTGTGAGGATGGCGAGCAGGTCTTTGTCACCTTCTCTTCCGAGGCGGAAATTCCCCCGGTCTGGGTTTCCAAGACCGGCAAGGAAGCGCTCCTGGTCGATGGCGAGCGTCCCGACACCAGCAACGAAAAGGCTGTCCGCACGCACTGGGACATGCTGCTGGAGCGGCGGACCCTCCCCGAGCTGGAGCAGATCCTTGAAGACCGCCTGACTATCCTTCGCGAACGCCGTGGCGAACGGCGCACTGCGTAACTCCGCAGACCACCAGCCGCCAAGCGCCGGCTAACAAAAAAGGGGCCTTCCCGCACCGAGAACGGTGCGGGAAGGCCCCTTTTTTGGCTTCTTTGGCGCCGCCGAACCTCCGTGGCCCAGGCTGGGCGGCCGAGGCCGCGCGGCAGCGGATTATGCCTGGGAGGAATCCTTCTTGCCCGTGAGCTTGTTCCACCGGGCCTGCAGTCCCCACTTGGTGACGTTGATCATGGCTTCCACAACGATGTTTCCGCTCATCTTCGACGCGCCCAGCTCACGCTCCACGAAAGTGATGGGGCGCTCCTCAATCTTCAGGCCCATCTTCGCGACACGCCAGGCGAGGTCCACCTGGAAGCCGTAACCGACCGAATCAACCTGGTCGAGGTTCAGTTTCTCCAGGGTTGTCCTGCGGAACGCCCGGTAACCGCCGGTGACGTCCTTGATCTTCAGGCCCAGCATGATGCGGGCGTAGGTGCTGCCAATCCGGGAGATGGCCTGGCGGTACAGCGGCCAGTTGACCACGCTGCCGCCGGCGACCCACCGTGAACCCATCGCCAGGTCTGCGCCCTGCTCGATGGCGTCCAGGAGGAGGGGCAGCTGTTCGGGCTTGTGGGAGCCGTCGGCGTCCATTTCCACCAGGACGTCGTAGCCGGCGTCGAGGCCCCACCTGAAGCCCGCGATGTAGGCGGCGCCCAGGCCTTCCTTGCCCTTGCGGTGCAGGACATGCACCTGGGAGTCAGCGGCAGCGAAGCTGTCGGCCAGCTGGCCAGTGCCGTCGGGGCTGTTGTCGTCCACCACCAGCACATCTGATGCAGGGACCGCCTGCCGCAGGCGTTGAAGAGTCTTGGGCAGCGATTCCAGCTCGTTGTAAGTAGGAATGATGGTGAGGACGCGCACAGAGAGCCTTTCCTGGATGAAAGCGGTCAGAGCGCCGGCGCACAGTGGAATCACTGGCGGGCGCAACTTCCCATTATAGGGTGATGCCGGCGGACCCGATTTATGCGCGGAGGGCCGGGCTGGAGTACAGCTCGGCACCGTCACGCACGGTCTGCAGGCAGACAGGGTCGGATCCCGTGTCCAGTGCGGGCAGGAGCGGGGTGCGGGCGCGGGGATCCGTGCTCCAGGACTGGACCCTGCCGTCGGCGACCTGGACCATCAGTTCTTCAACGTCCCACACGGCGAAACTTGCCGGCGCCCCGGGGACGAGCTGCCCGGCCATCGGGTTGTGGTACTTCGCGGCACGCCAGCCCGCCCGTGTGTGGCCGAGGAAAGCGGCGCGTGCGGAGATGCGCTGATCGTTGTTGTGGTGTTCCAGGCAGGCGCGCACACTGGCCCAGGGGCGCAGGGGCGTCACGGGGCTGTCACTGCCGAAGGTGATGGGCACCCCGGCGGAGTAGAACGAGGCGAAGGCGTTCATCCCGCTGCTGCGGTTGCCGAGGCGCTGCTCATAGAGGCTGCCGGCCGCGCCCCAGGCGGCATCAAAGCCGGGCTGCGAGCTGACCGTGACGGAGTAGTGCGCCAGCCGTTCCACGGCCTTGGAATCTGCGATCTCGACGTGTTCGAACCGGTGGCCCGCCGAACGGATCCGTTGTTCGCCCACCTCGGCGGCGGCAAGGTCAAGCGCGGCCAGGGCGGTGTCAAGTCCGGCGTCGCCAATGACATGGAACCCGCCCTGGATGCCAAGCACGGAGCACGCCGCGAGGTGGGCGGCGGCCTCATCCACCGAAAGGTAGAGGCTGCCCCGCTCCCCCGCCGCGTCGCTGTAGTCGGCGCGGAGGGCCGCGGTCCTGGAGCCGATGGAACCATCGATATTCAGGTCGCCCGCAAGGCCCCTGACGGTCACCCCCAGTCCGTCCAGTACCGACTGCGCGTGTTCCTGGCTCAGGGCAAGTTCCCCCCAGTACGGGAGGACTTCCGGCACAGCCTCGGTCCCGGGCCCGCCGGTGTTCCACGCTGCAGCCAGCCGAAGGTCAGCCACCCCGCCGATGTGCGGTGCCGCCATTTCTGCCGCGGCGACGTACCCGTTGGCAGCGGCCTCAGCCAGCGCGCGCCGCTGGTAACCGCGCAAAGCCTCATCGGGCAGGTGCCGGGTGGCCCGGCGGGCTGCACTGTGCGCGGCCCGCTTCAGGTGGCCGGCAGGCGAGAAGCCGTCAAGATCCGTGAGGCCGGCAGCGGCGGTGAGGGAACGCGATACAAGCGCCGAATGGACGTCGGCCCTCGACAGGTAGACGTGCCGGCCTCCCGCAGCCCGCTCGAGTTCGTCAGGGGTAGGCAGTGCCGGGTCCGCCCAGGTCGATTCGTCCCAGCCATGTCCGAGCACAGGTCCGTTCCCGGGCGCGGCCTGGACGGCGTCGAGCAGTTGCCGGGCCGACCTGACCTGTCCGAGCTGCAGGGAATCCAGGGCGATACCCGTTTCGGTCAAGTGGACGTGGGAGTCGACAAAGCCGGGCGCGACGAGGCTGCCACGGAGGTCAATGATCTCCATCGTGCTGTCCGCGATCGAGGATGCTGCCTGTTCCGAACCCACCCAGGCGACTGTGTCGCCGTCAACGAGCATGGCGGTGGCAAACGGATCAGCGGCCGTGTACACGGATCCGTTGCGGTAGAGCACCACGTTGCGCTTGTTCGGGGACGCGGCAGATGTTGCTTCGGTCATTACGGTGAAAGCTCCTAGGAATTGTGGGCTGCGCACGTGCTGCGCGGCATGAGGAAGGTCAGACCACGGAAGAGTAGGCCACCACGCCGCGGCGGATCAGCGAAATCGCTTCGGTGCACAGCCGTGCGAGGCGGGGTTCCAGCCCGGGTATCTTGGCGAGCTGGTCCAGCAGGTCGATGACCTGCTTGACCCACCGCACAAAATCGCCCGCTGCGAGGTCCGTGCCGTTGAGAACTTCCTGCAGGTGCCGGCCCCGTGCCCACTTGTACATCGGCCAGACAAGACCCAGTTCCGGCTCGCCGGTCAGCGGAAGCTTGTTCTGCTCCTCCACGTCCTCAAGGGCGGACCATTCACGGATCACGATGTCCACTGACGATTCCAGCGAGACACTGGGCATCCGCGGCCGGAGGCCCCGGTCCTCACGCTTGGCCTGGTAGACCAGGACGCTGGCGAGGGCGGCAACTTCGACGGCGTCCAGGTCACCGAAGGCGCCCAGCCGCAGGGACTGCGAGATCAGCAGGTCCTTTTCACCGTAGATCCGCCGCAGCCGCTGGCCGTCCGCGCTGATGGCCTGCCGGCCGTCCGCCGCGGTCTCCAGGTACCCATAGGCGGAGAGTACGTCGCAGACCCGGTCGAAGGTCTTGGCGATGGTGTTGGTCCGTCCCTGGATCTGCCGGACCAGGGCATCAGTTTCCCGCCTCAGCTTCCACCAGCGTTCCGACCACCGGGCGTGGTCCTCACGCTCGCTGCAGCCATGGCAGGGGTGGGCGCGGAGGGCGCGGCGCAGCTCGGTGATGCGCTTTTCCTGGTTGGGCAGGGCAGTGGCCCGGCCGAAGTCGATGTCCCTGCTGCTGGTGGCGGCCGGGGGCCGGTTCTCCCGCAGGGCATTCCGCGCCGACGACGCAAGATCCCGCCGCGACTTGGGCACCTTGGCATTGAAGGACTTCGGGATCCGGATCCGCGTCATGGGCGCGATGGGCCCTTCCAGGTCCTCGGTCCCGATCCTGCGCAGCTGGTTGTCCAGCGTCAGGACGGCAGGCCGCGGTTCCCGGCTGGTGTGATCCGAACTCAGCACAATGGCCGGACCCGGCGCCCGGCCGCCCGGCACGTCCACAACGTCCCCCGGCAGAAGCCTGGCCAGCGAGTCATCGCTGAGCGATTTCCGCGCCCGCGACTTGCTCCGGGAGGTCATGTTTTCGGCGTCCGACAGCTCCCGGCGCAGCCTGGCATATTCGGTGAAGTCCCCGAGATGGCAGGTCATCGACTTGGCGTAACCGGCCAGGGACTCTTCCCTGCTGCGCACCTGCCTGGCGAGGCCCACAACGGAACGGTCCGCCTGGAACTGCGCAAAGGAGGATTCCAGGATTTCGCGGGCACGGGCCCGGCCGAACTGAGCCAACAGGTTGATGCTCATGTTGTACGTCGGCCGGAAACTGGAGTTGAGCGGATACGTACGGCGCGAGGCGAGGCCGGCAACCGCCGTCGGGTCCGTTCCCGGCTGCCACAGCACCACGGCGTGGCCTTCGACGTCGATGCCGCGCCGCCCCGCACGGCCCGTCAGCTGGGTGTACTCCCCCGCGGTGATGTCCACGTGGGCTTCACCGTTGAACTTGTCGAGCTTCTCCAGGACCACGGAGCGGGCCGGCATGTTCACGCCCAGCGCAAGCGTCTCGGTGGCGAAGACCGCTTTGACGAGGCCCTCAACGAACAGTTTCTCCACAACCTCCTTGAACGTGGGCAGCATTCCTGCATGGTGGGCTGCAAAGCCCCGGAGCAGGCCGTCACGCCAGGTCCAGAAGCCGAGGACATCCAGGTCCTCGGAGGGGATGTCCTGCCCGGCCTCGTCGACGCGCTGGGCAATGATGCGCTGCTCCTTTTCCGTAGTCAGCCACAGCCCCGAGGACACGCACTGCGCTACGGCGGCGTCGCAGCCCGCACGCGAAAAGATGAAGGTAATGGAAGGCAGCAGGTCCTGCCGGTCCAGGCTGGCGATGACCTGGGGGCGGCTGGCCTTCCGGACACCGGCCGGCTGGGCGCCGGGGCCCGGACGGTCATCCCCACGCTGCCTGTGCTGCCGGCGCTGGCTGCGGCCGCCGTGGCCAAAACGCCCGCGGAAGCTCTGCTGGCTCTCGCTCCTGGCCATGGCCAACAGGTCAGGGTTGACCTCGAATCCACGGCCGGCCGCCTCTTCCGGCGCAGCCGGCGTTACGGGGGCACCCGTTTCGGCATCGGCGGGCGGCGCGATCTCGTCAAAGGTGGTTTCGCCCGCGAAGAGGTCCACGATCTCCTTGCCCACCATGACGTGCTGCCACAACGGCACGGGCCGGTGCTCGGAGACGATGATGTCGGTGTCGCCGCGGACGGTGTCCAGCCACGCGCCGAACTCTTCGGCGTTCGACACCGTGGCGCTCAGCGAAGCGACCTGGACTTCGCTGGGCAGGTGGATGATGACTTCCTCCCACACGGCGCCGCGGAAGCGGTCGGCGAGGTAGTGCACCTCGTCCATGACCACAAAGCCCAGGTCATCCAGCGACGCGGAGTCTGCGTAGAGCATGTTGCGGAGGACTTCGGTGGTCATGACCACCACGGGTGCCTCGCCGTTGATGCTGGTGTCTCCCGTGAGGAGGCCAACGTTTTCGGCCCCGTACTTTTCCGCCAGCTCGGCAAACTTCTGGTTGCTCAACGCCTTGATGGGCGTGGTGTAGAAGGCTTTGAGGTTCCGCTCGAGCGCGAGATAGATCGCGAACTCGCCCACGATGGTCTTGCCGGCGCCGGTGGGCGCTGCGACCAGCACTCCCCTGCCCTCCTGCAGGGACCTGCAGGCCTGGCGCTGGAAGTCGTCCAGCTCGAAATCCAGGGTTCGAATAAAACCGCCCAGGTAGCTGGCGGCCTCGGTGGTCCGATCCTTGCTGGCCTGGTACCTCTCAGACGGCGAGAGCTGCGCGGGAACGGTTGGCCGGGAAGAGAACGGCCCCGCAGGAGGCGGCCCGGAAATAGAGGACATGACTCCAGCCTAGTGGGCGCGGGCCTACAGGTTCTTCAGTTCGTTTCCGGGCGTCGCGACGTCGGCTGTGGCCTCGGTCTCAGCCTCGCGCTTGCTTACCCGCCGGGCGCGGCGCTTGTCGTTGAGCAGGCAGATGCCGATGGCCGCGAAAAAGAGCACCAGCAACGGGCCTGCCAGCATAAACATCGAGATCGCGTCGGCTCCAGGGGCAGCGATGGCGGCCAGGACGAAGACCAGGAAGACCGTGATGCGCCAGGCCTTGAGGATGGTCCGGCCGGTGACGACACCGGCCATGTTTATCCCCACCAGGACCACCGGGACCAGGAAAGCGAACCCCAGGACAAGGACCATCCGTGTGACGAAGTCGATGTAGTCCCTGGCGTCAATGATGTTGGAGAATCCGGCCGGCGTGAACTGCGTGAGGGCGCGGACAACCTGGGGCACAACCAGCCAGCCGGCCCAGATGCCGGCAAGGAAGAGCGGCACGGCCGCGGCCATGTAGCCCAGGGTGTAGCGGCGTTCCATGCTGGTCAGCCCGGGGGTGATGAAGGCCCACAGCTGGTAGATCCAGATGGGGCTGGAAATGACCAGACCGATAATGAGGGACATCTGGAGCTGGAAATCGAAGGCCGAACCGATGTTGGAGAAGTTGACCGAAGATACCCCGCCGGTCTGGAGGGCAATCCTGTCCACCGGTTCTTTGAGGGCCGACAGCAGCGGGTTGTAGAGTATCCAGCCGCCAATTGCGCCCACCAGGACGCCGATCCCGGATTTGATCAGCCGGTTCTTGAGTTCCTTGAGGTGGTCCCAGAGGGCCATCCGGCCCTCTGGGTTGGCTTTGCGGCCCCTCGTCAGTGCCACCGTGGGTCAGGCGCGGTTCGACGGCGGTACGTCAGTACCGTCCGTCGGCTCACCGGGCTTTGCCTGGGGGTGGTTGACGATCCTGCCCTCCACCGGTCCGGTTGTGTCGGCAGGAGTTTCGGTCTTGCCGTCGTTCTTCATTTCCTTGACCTCGGACTTGATGATCCGCATGGACTGGCCAAGGCTGCGCGCCATGGCAGGAAGCTTGGGGGCAGCGAAAAGCAGCAAAGCAACAACGATAATAATGACAATCGGCCAGGGGCCATCAAAGAGTCTTCCCACGGGAATTCCTTTCCTCTAAAAACATCCTACGTCTAAGTGAAGTCCAGATCGCCAAGCGACTGCCGCTGGCCACGGTCAGTCCGGCGCTGGACCCGCCTTTGGCGGCGGTCCTCCCGGCGGGCTGATTTGGATGTGTGGTAATCATGTCGCATCTGCACTGGAGAGGCAAAAACGGCTGAGCCCTGGACGGGCGCCGCCTGTTCCGGCTGCGCCGGTGGGACGGCGGGGCTGAGATGGCCCAGCCTGTCCCCGGCCGCCCCCAGGTCCTTGAGCGTCGCCATAAACTGGCGGAACAGCCGGATGCCCAACAGGACATAAAACAGCAGGGACAGCGCAACCAGCGCTATCCAGATAAGGATCCAAGACCACCAAGGCATGCTGAGAAGTCTAGCCCCCGTAGCTGGCCAGGGACGCCTCGATCCAGGCACGCGACTGGTCGGCGAGCTCCCGGGGTTCGAGGATGCGCACCGAGCCGCCGTGCTGGGCCACGAACATGGGCAGCCATGCCGTGTTGCCAAAGCGGATCTCTGCCAGCAAACCCCCGTCGGGCAGCTCTGATGTCCGCTCGGCGTAATAGTCGTCGGCCAACCCGGTACCCTGCCTGGTGAGCTGGACCGTTACGATCGTGTCGTCGTCGTTCGGTGTGAACAGCTTGGCCGGGAAGCCTTCGTTCGGTTCCAGCGCGGCCGTCGCCGGGTTCCCGTTCGGCTGGAGTTCCTGCACGCGGTCGAGACGGAAGTTCCGCAGGCCCTGTGCTGAATGGCAGTAAGCCTCGAAATACCAGGTGTTGTCGAGCGAATAAAGCCGGAGGGGATCCACGTCCCGCTCGGAAACCCGGTCGCCCTGGGGCGACAGGTAGACCAGGTGCAGCTGGGACCTGGAAGAGACCGCCTGGCGTACGAGGTCAAGCGTTGCCCTGTCAGCAGGCCCGACTGCCGGTCCGGCCAGGGACCCCGCGCGCAGCCCCTCTTCGCCAGCCGCTGCCATCAGTTTGAGGGTGACCGATTCCAGCGCGCCGCCTTCGGCGAGTTCCGGCAGCCCGTTCAGCGTTTCCAGGCCGGTGAGCAGCGCACACGCCTCCTCCACGGTGAACCTGACCGGTCGCTTCAGGTCCAGGTCCTGGGTGATATACACGTGGTCGTCCTCCCACTGGATATCGAGGAGGTCGTCCGGGTACCCCTCTGGCAGCCCGGAACAGATGAGGATCTGCAGGTCTTCTTCAAGTTCCTCGCGGCTGACGCCGAACCGTTCGGCAACGTCCTGGATGTGCAGTCCCTGGTTATGGACCAAAAACGGAACCAGTTGGAGCATGCGCTTGAGCTGGTCTTCGGAGGTCCGTTTGCGGACGTTGCCGGCCCGGGGCTGGTCGTGGAAGGCAATGGCCGGGACCGGGGCCGCGCAGAAGTCGGCTGCGGCCCGCAGCCTGCGCGTGACAGCGGCGATGAGTTCGCCGGGCGCCACGGCCATGGCGTCCGGGCCGTAGGAGGCGAGTTCCTCGGCAAGAACCTCGACGTCCCTGTACTGGACGTCCAGGCGGTCGTAGCCGGCGTCGGGCGTATGCGTGTGCCCTTCCGTCCCCGCAAGGGCCCGCTGGCGCAGCCCCAGCAGGCGGCCGGCGCGGACATCCACGTGCGCGGTCAGCAGCGGCAGTTCCGGCAGCCGGTCCAGTTCCGCCCGGATATTGAAGTGTTTGGGCGGTGCGTAGTTCTCCTTGGCCAGGACGGTGACGGCGCTGGTCAAGCGGGACAGCCGGAAGTACCGGGGAGCCTGGCGGATCCGGTCGTAGCCGGCGAGGTACCACTGGCCGAACCGGCTGCCCAGGCCCCATGGTTCCACCGTGCGCTGTTCGTCCTTGCCGGTGCTTCCTGCGAGGTAGGAAAAGCTGACGGGGTGCTGGGCATGCATGGCCGCGACCAGATCGTCGAAGGCCCTGCCGGCCGGCTTGATCCGCGGCTGCACTCCGACGGGCAGTTCAACGTCGGTGAGGCGGCTGGAGGCCTGGAGCTTGCGCAGTGCGTTTGCCGCGGCGGTGCCAAGGGCCGCGCGTTCCCACAATTGCGAGGCCAGCAGGATGACGGTCCACTCACCGGGGCTGAGTTCAACTTCCGGCAGCCGGTTGGACTCCTTGCCGATCCGGTACCGCGTGGTGGCGGGGTCGTCCTCGCTCCAGCCAAGGTCGGTGACGGTTTCGACGTCAAACCCAAAGTGGCGCAGGTCAGCCTTGTCACGTTCGAACATCCGGCCGAAAGAGGAGTCGTTGCCGGAAACGTCGCGGTAGACCGTTTCGCGCAGCTCGCTGCGGCGCAGGCCGTATTTCGTGTTAAGGAGGGCGATCAGGAGATTAAGCAGGCGTTCAGTACGGGATGCGGGCACCCTCGCTACGTTACTAAAATCCGCCGGGGAAAGCAGAAGGCGCGGTAACGATCGGCTGAGGTCATTCCGATCGTTACCGCGCCCTTAGGCCTCAGGAGCTCCGCGTCAGCGGACGCCCACAAGGTCAACCACAAAGATCAGGGCTTCGTTGGGCTTGATGGCTCCACCGGCGCCGCGTGAGCCGTAGGCCAGCTCCGAGGGGATTTCCAGGCGGCGGCGGCCGCCCACCTTCATGCCCAGGAGGCCCTGGTCCCAGCCCTGGATGACCTGGCCGACGCCGACACGGAAGTCCAGCGGCGCGCCGCGGCCCCATGAGGCGTCGAATTCCTCGCCTGTGGACCAGGCGACGCCTACGTAGTGCGTGGAGACGGTATCGCCGGCTTTCGCTTCGGCGCCGTCACCCTCAATGAGGTCGGTGATGACCAGTTCCGTGGGGACATCGCCTTCCGGGAAGTCAATTTCCGGCTTCTGGCGGTCGAAATCGCGCTGACCAAATGACATGCTTGCTCCTTTGATTTGTTGGGCGGGTGATGTGTTGCTGGTCTTGCCGGGCCCGGTGAGGGCCCGCGGTGCGGCTACTTGGCGCCGAGGATGTCCACAACGAAGACAAGGTCACCCTTGGCTTCGCCCTGGCCTGCATCACCGTACGCGAGGTCCTTGGGGATGACCAGGAGGACCCGGGAGCCCACCGTCTTGCCGGCAAGTCCCTGCGTCCAGCCCGGAATGACGCCGGTCAGCGCGAAGCTGGCCGTTTCGCCGCGGTCAAAGCTTGAATCGAACTTGGTGCCACCCACGAGGGTGACGCCAACGTAGTTGACCGTCAGGGTGTCGGTTTCCTTGACCTCCGGACCGGTGCCCTTGATCAGGTCCTGGGATACGAGGGCTGTCGGAGCTGCGACGCCTTCAACGGAGATTTCCGGGATGCCCTTGTCGTTGTCCTTAACGGTGGGGAGGCCGGCCGGAGGGGTCACTGTTTCGCCCTCGGGCTTTTCGAGCACCGGGGCAACATCCGTAGCTGAGAGCACCTTGATCAGCAGGAGCTGGGTGGGCTGGGCCTGGGCACCTTCAGCGGCTGCTGCCTGGCCGGGAATGGCAAGGGCCAGCGTTGAACCGATCTTGGAACCGACGAACGCGTTGTAGATGACCGCGCTTCCGGTCTTGAGTTCCTCGTTCAGTTCCAGGGGCTCCGGTTCGCCGGCAAAGGTATCTTCCAGCGTGGCGCCGTCGGTGCCGTTCAGGGCGAGGATGGAGATGTTGGCCACCTGGTTCGCCTTCACGGTGTCGCCGCTGCCATCGGCGACGACCTTGATGGTGGGCTCCGCTACGTCCAGCGGCTTGGTGAACTCAACACCGGGAGCTTTTTTGTCCCCGTTGTCCGTCAGTTTCAGGGAGTCGAACTTGGCAGTATCACCTGCGGACTGGCTGGTGGGCTCCGGTGCTGCGGGCGTCCCGCCTCCACAGGCGGTAAGCAGCAGCAGACCGGGGATAAGGATTGCTAGTAGTCGGCGCACGTAAGAACTTTCGTCGGGGCAGGATGGACGCCACGCCGGAAGAATTTCGCTCGGCGCAGCTCACGGCCGAAGAACGGCCCTATCCAGAATAGCCCCTGAAGCTGTGTGTCAGCCCATAGAGTCCAGGAGCGCATCCACGCGGTCGTCCACGCTGCGGAACGGATCCTTGCAGAGGATGGTCTGGTGGGCACGGTCATTGAGCTTCAGGTGGACCCAGTCAACGGTGTAGTCCCGGCCGAGTTCCTGCGCCCGCCGGACGAAGTCGCCCCGCAGTTTGGCGCGGGTGGTCTGGGGCGGCGCATCCACTGCGTCCTTGACCACGGTGTCATCGACCACGCGGCGCACGGCGCCCCTGGCCTGCAGCAGGTAGTACAGCCCCCTGGTCCGGGAAATGTCGTGGTAAGTGAGGTCCAGCTGCGCGATCCGGGGTGCGTCCAGGCCAAGCCCGTGCCGGTCCCGGTAGTTGTCCATCAGCTTCTTCTTGATGGCCCAGTCGATCTCGGTGTCGATGGAGCTGGTATCGCCGCTCTCGATGGCCCGCAGCGTCCTGCCCCACAGGTCCAGGATCAGCGGCACGTGCGGGTTGTGTGCCCCGTGCTCGTCGACGAAGGCGGTGACCTTCGTGAGGTATTCCTGCTGGATTTCCAGGGCGGTGAGCTGGCGGCCGTTGGCCAGCCGGACCAGTGCCCTGCCGCTGAGGTCATGGGAGATCTCGCGGATGCTGCGGATGGGGTTCTCCATCCGCATGTCCCGCATGATCACCCCGGCCTCGATCATGCGCAGGATGAGGTCAACGGTGCCGACCTTGAGGAGCGCGGTTGTTTCGGACATGTTCGAATCGCCCACGATGACATGGAGCCTGCGGAAGAATTCGGCGTCGGCGTGCGGCTCGTCCCGGGTGTTGATGATGGGACGGGACCGGGTGGTGGCTGATGACACGCCTTCCCAGATGTGGTCGGCGCGCTGCGAGAACGCGTAAGTGGCGCCATGCGGGGTCTTGAGGATTTTCCCGGCGCCGGCGATCAGCTGCCGCGTGACCAGGAACGGGATGAGGATCTCCGCGAGCCGGGAGAACTCCCCGCGCCTCGGGATCAGGTAGTTCTCGTGACTGCCGTAGGAGTTGCCGGCGGAATCCGTGTTGTTCTTGAACAGGTAGACGGTGCCGTTGAAGCCCTCTGCCGCCAGCCGGGACTGTGCCTCATCCACGAGGTCGTCGAGGATCAGTTCGCCGGCCCGGTCATGGGCGATCAGCTGCGCCAGGTCGTCGCATTCCGCGGTGGCGTATTCGGGGTGCGAGCCGACGTCGAGGTAGAGGCGTGAGCCGTTGGTCAGGAAGACATTGGACGACCGTCCCCAGCTGACTACCTTGCGGAAAAGGTAGCGGGCCACTTCCTCCGGGGCCAGCGGCCGCGAATCGGGGCTCGAATACGAAATGCCGAATTCGGTTTCGATACCGAAGATTCTCTTGTCCATTTCAGTCCTCCTCAGCAAGCAGTGCCGTGATGTCGGCATCGTTCAATCGCCGGAATGCGCGCCGGGATCCGCGGGAGCTTTCCGACAACCGGTCCAGGACGGCAACTTCGACGGCCGTGGCCGGGAGTGCACCGGCTTCGGCGTCGGTGACAAGCCCGCCCATGGCCAGCCGGATCGCCCCGGGGAACCGCAGCGACGCGTTCCAGCCGTCAGCGATGGCCGATGACACCCGGTCAGCCTGGCCGCCCATCACGATGAACCCCTGCTCGTCGGCGATGGACCCGTCGAAGGTGAGACGGTAAAGGTGGTCCTGTTCCTGGGTGGGGGCAACTTCGGCGACCGCCAGTTCCACTTCGAAGGGTTTCTGTTCCGCGGTGAACACGGCGCCGAGGCTTTGGGCGTAGACACTGGCCAGCCCGCGGGCGGTGACATCCTCCCGGTCATACGAATAGCCCCGGACGTCGGCGTACCTCACGCCCGCCTGGCGGAGGCTCTCAAACTCGTTGTACTTCCCCACCGCGGCGAAGGCGATTTTGTCATAGATCTCGCCGATCTTGTGCAGGGACGGGGAGGGGTTCTCAGCCACCAGGGCAATGCCGTCCTGGCAACTGACCACCACTACGGACCGGCCGCGGGCAATGCCCTTCCGTGCGAAGTCCGCACGGTCCTTCATCAGCTGCTCGGGGGAAACATAGAACTGCTGGGTCATATCAGGCCTCCCGCCGGGCAATGGTCCGCGATTCAATAATGCTGCCTGCTACTGCGGCCAGCTCCGGTTCCGGCACGCGCCGGGCGCCGCTTCGGCTGACCGTGTACACCACCGGCCACAGCTGGCGTACGGGGTCGGGGCCCCCGGTGGCGGAGTCGTCGTCGGCGGCGTCGTAGAGGGACTCCACGGCGACGGCAACAGCTTCGGCTTCGGTCAGGTTGGGCCGCCACAATTTCTTCAGGGCGCCGCGGGCAAACACCGATCCGGAACCGACGGTGTGATGTTCGCGTTCCTCGTACCGGCCGCCGGTCACGTCATAGGAAAACAGCCGGCCAAACCCTGCGGCGGTATCGAATCCGGCAAAGAGCGGTACGACCGCCAGCCCCTGCAGCGCCATCGGCAGGTTTCCGCGGATCATGGCACCCAGCCGGTTGGCCTTGCCCTCAAGGCTCAGCAGCGTTCCCTCAATTTTTTCGTAGTGCTCAAGTTCAACCTGGAACAGCCGGGTGAGGTCGATCGCTATGCCGGCTGTCCCGGCAATGCCCAGCACGGAGTACTGGTCGGCGGGAAACACCTTCTCGATGTGGCGGCTCGCGATGATGTTGCCCATGGTGGCCCGCCGGTCCCCGGCCATCAGCACGCCGCCGTCGTAGCTCATGGCCACAATGGTGGTGGCGTGCGGCACCTGCAGCGGAGTGGCGCCTGCTCCCGCGGGTAAGTCCCGGTTATAGGGAAGCAGTTCGGGCCGGTCCCGCTGCAGATGCTCGGTGAACGACGACGTCGCGTTGGCGGCTACCTGATGGGCGGTTGATTCCTGCACTGATGCACTCCTTCAACGTAGTAAGTCAACGTCTTGCCAGATCTGCGGCCGTCCGCGGCTTCCGCCGCCGTGCTGGACCGGTTACTGACCGCCCTTTTGGACAAACGCCCGGACGAATTCTTCGGCGTTGGATTCCAGCACGCCGTCGATTTCGTCTAGGAGGTCATCCACGCCCTGGGTCGCTGCCGACGCCTGCGCTTCGGGCGGCGCGGGAGGGGCCTCCGGCACGTCCTCTTCGACCTGGCTGTCGCGCGACTGCGGCTGCTGCTGCTCCTGGCCTGCCATTGTTATCTCCCTCGTGTTAAAGCTCGGGTCCGGGTGGAACATCCGATACGCCAATATTGCCACGCCCTGCGGCCGGCGGGGCGGTTTACGCCCGCGGCGGACTGGTGTTCTGTCCCAGCAGTTCGGCCAGGAAAGGACCGGCCTCCCGGTGCCGGGCAAACAGGCCGCCTGTCAGCGCCCTGGTGCCCCTCAGCGGCTCACGGGTGGGGACCCGCTGGAGCCGGCCGTAGCCCGGAACGTCGAAGATCACCGAATCCCAGCTGGCGCCGACAACGTCCTTGCCGAAGCTGCTGACGCAGCGGCCACGGAAGTAGGCCCTGGTGTCCGACGGCGGTTCCGTAACCGCCGCGGCGATGTCGCCGTCGTCGACAATCCGTTGCATCCGGTTCCGAGCGAGCAGCCGGTAGTAGAGGCCCTTCTCAGGCCGGATGTCCGCCCACTGGAGGTCAACGAGGCCCAGCCGGGCATCGTCCCAGGCAAGTCCGTCCCGTTCCCGGTACCCCTCGAGGATGGAGAGCTTGGCGAGCCATTCGACTGAGGACGCCGCGGCCGGACGGTCGCTGTCGAGCTGGGTCAGGGTGGTGGCCCAGCGCTCCAGGACCTCATGAGTGTGTCCGTCGCCGTCGATGGCGTCGGAAACGCCGGTGTCCTGGGCGAGCTTGGCTGCTGCTTCGTGGTAAATCCACTGCAGGTCCAGCGCTGTCACCCGCCGCCCGTCCAGCAGCCGGATTTTGGCGGTCAGGGACGTGTCGTGACTAATGGCCTGCAGGGCGGCGACCGGTTCATGCACCTCCAGCTTCGGGGCGAGGCCCGCCTCGATGAGGCTGAGGACCATGGCCGTGGTGCCGAACTTGAGGAAGTTCGATGCCTGGCTCAGGTTGGCGTCTCCGATGATGACGTGCAGCCGGCGGTACTTGTCCGCCGTGGCATGCGGTTCATCGCGGGTGTTGATGATCGGCCGCCGGATGGTGGTTTCCAGGCCAACCTCGGCTTCAAAAAAGTCCGCCCGCTGGCTGATCTGGTACCCCGGGGTGGAACTGTCCTGGCCCATGCCCACCCTGCCCGCCCCGCAGAGGATCTGCCGGGTGACGAAGAACGGTGTCAGTCCCCGCACGATGTCGCCGAACGGGACGGAGCGCGGCATGAGGTAGTTCTCGTGCGAGCCGTAGGACACGGATTTGTTGTCCGTGTTGTTTTTGTACAGGTTGATCGCCGGAAGTTCGGGGTCCATGCCGAGCCGCCGGACCGTGGCCAGGGCCACCAGGTCACCGGCGGCGTCCCAAGTCACGGCGTCCCGCGGGTTGGTCACCTCGGGGCTTGAGTACTCCGGGTGGGCGTGGTCCACGTAGAGGCGGGCACCGTTACCGAGCACCATGTTCATCAGCAGCGTGCCGGACTCGTCCTGGCCGTCCAGTTCCAGTTCCTCGCGGCCGTAGGCAAGGGCCACCGCTTCGGCGTCGAGGACGGGCGGCTGGTCCGTGAGCTGGCTGGGGTGCGCCGAGGCCCGGTCGAGCGTCCAGCCTCGTGCGTCGTGCAGCGGCTCTTCGTCCGTATAGTCCCAGCGCGTTTCGGCACCACCGGCCGCACGCTGTCGCGTTACCTGCGCATATGCCTGCACCACGCGGGCGGACATCATGGTGGCGTTGGCCGAGGGGGCAGACGGAGCGTGGATCCCGTATTCCGTTTCCGCGCCCATCACGCGCATGGCCCCGCCGACGGGGAGGGGTCCTCCGACGGCGGGTTCCGGCGCAGCCGTCACAGGTACTGCCCTGTGCTGGGCATCGTTTCGATGGACTTCCCGGGTTCCTGCCCGGCCTTGCCCTGGACGATGGTCCGGATGTAGGTGATCCGCTCGCCCTTCTTGCCGGAAATGCGCGCCCAGTCATCCGGGTTGGTGGTGTTCGGCATGTCCTCGTGCTCCCGGAATTCGTCCACCACGGCGCGGAGCAGGTGCTCGATCCGCAGGCCCTTCTGGTGCAGTGTCAGGAGGTCCTTGATGGCGTACTTCTTTGCCCGGTCCACCACGTTCTGGACCACGGCGCCGGAGTTGAAGTCCTTGAAGTAGAGCATCTCGGTGTCGCCGTTGGCGTAGGTGACTTCCAGGTACTCGTTGGATTTGTCCGTGGAGTACATGGCTTCCACGGTGCGCTGGACCATGGCGTCCACGGTGGCCTGGACATCGCCGTCGTATTCGGCGAGGTCGGACTCGTGGAAGGGCAGGTCCGTGGTGATGTACTTGTTGAAGATGTCCGCCGCGGCTTCGGCATCCGGCCGCTGGATCTTGACCTTCACGTCCAGGCGGCCCGGCCGGAGGATCGCGGGGTCGATCATGTCCTCGCGGTTGGACGCACCGATCACGATGACGTTGTCCAGCCGCTCCACGCCGTCGATCTCGCTCAGCAGTTGGGGAACGATGGTGGTTTCGACGTCGGAGGAAATGCCGGTGCCGCGGGTGCGGAACAGGGAGTCCATTTCGTCGAAGAACACCACCACGGGGCTGCCGTCGGAGGCCTTTTCGCGGGCGCGGGAGAAGATCAGCCGGATATGCCGTTCCGTTTCGCCGACGTACTTGTCCAGCAGTTCGGGGCCCTTGATGTTGAGGAAGTAGCTCTTCAGGTCCACGTTGCCGGATCGTTCAGCCGCCCGGGCGGCCAGCGAGTTGGCGACGGCTTTGGCGATGAGGGTCTTGCCGCAGCCCGGCGGACCGTAGAGCAGGATGCCCTTCGGTGCCTTCAGCCCGTGCTCGCGGTAGAGGTCCGGGTGCAGGAACGGCAGCTCGACGGCGTCGCGGATCTGTTCTATCTGGGGGCCCAGGCCGCCGATGTCCTCATACGTGATGTCCGGAACTTCCTCCAGGACCAGGTTCTCCACCTCGGATCGGGGGACTTTCTCCAGCGCGTAGCCTGTCCGCGAATCAATGGACAGCGCATCCCCCACCCGGAGCTTTTCGCCCAGCAGGGCCCCGGAAAGCCGGATGACCCGTTCCTCGTCGGCACGTCCGACGACGAGGGCACGGTCCGTGCCCAGCATCTCCTTCAGGGTGGCCAGCTCGCCGGCGCGTTCATAGCCCAGGCCGGCAACAACCAGCAGGGCCTCGTTGAGGAGGACTTCCTGGCCGACGGCGAGCTGGTTGATGTTGACCAGGGGGCTGATGCCCACCCTCATCTTCCGCCCGGCGTTGAAGATATCCGCCGATTCCTCAGTGGCAGCCTGGCCGCTGTTGCCGGCGGACGGCTGGCGCTTCGGGTTGAGCTGGAGAATGGTGCCGAAGCTGTACGGTGGCTGCCCTTCCTGGTCCAGGGCGTTCTTGAGCCGCAGGATCTCCGCTTTCGCGGCTTCCAGCATGGTGACCAGCTTGCCATTGTTTTGTGTTGCGGCCGCCAGTTGGCGGTCAATGTGCCTGAGCTTGTCCCGGAGGATGTTGACCTGCCTGTCAGCTACAGACAGATCATTAACAGCAGACTGCTCTGCCGGTGTACGTCCGGAGTCCTGGTTCGGAGTCTCCATGATGCATCAGCCCCTTCCTGCGCTTCTCTTTAGACCTTAGCCCCAAGTTGGCGGGTACAGCTGAAGACTCCCAAAATCTGGACTAGTTCGTGATCTCCGGGTCATCCTTGACGTTGGTTCCGGCGATCGCGTCGCGCGCGGCACGGCGGAGCTTCTTGTCCGAAACCAGCCGCTCCCCTACCGCCCCGGGGGTCCAGGCATTGACGTCCGCTTCGTCGAAGTCGGTCTTCGACGGGCGCCGCTTGACCGAAATCCCGGTCACGCCGTCGGCCAGGCGCCGGGTGACGAGCAGGAATCCGGTGTGTGCAACCATCCGGTGGTCGGGGCGGACCGCGAGGCCTTCAAGATGCCAGCCGCGGACCATGGACTCCCACGCGTCCGGCTCGGTGAACCGGCCGTCGGCGCGGATGGCTTCGGCAGTGCGGGAGAGCTGGGTGACTGTGGCCACGTAGTTGATCCAGACGCCGCCGGGAGCCAGCACCGTTGCGACGGCATCGAGGCACTCCCACGGGGCGAGCATGTCCAGTACCACGCGGTCAACGGACCCCGGGGCCTCGCTGCGGACAACTTCCTCCTGGAAGTCACCCAGGGAAATCTTCCAGGCAGGGTGCGGCCCGCCGAAGATGGTCTCCACGTTGCCGCGGGCGATGTCGGCGAATTCTTCGCGCCGTTCGAAGGAGTGCAGGTAGCCGTTGTCGCCTACTGCGCGCAGCAGGGAGATGGACAGGGCACCGGAGCCAACGCCGGCTTCAACTACCCTGGCGCCGGGGAAAATGTCCGCCATGGTGACAATCTGGCCGGCGTCTTTGGGGTAGACAACAGCGGCGCCGCGCGGCATGGAGAGGACAAAGTCCGAGAGCAGCGGACGCAGCGTCTGGTACTGCTGGCCGACATTGTTTGCGACAACGGAGCCGTCCACTTTGCCAATGATCTCGTCGTGGTTGAGGAACCCGCGGTGGGTGTGGAAGGCGCCGCCCACTTCAAGCGTGACCGTGTTCATGCGGCCGCGCTCATCGGTCAACTGGACGCGTTCGCCTTCACGGAAGGGCCCGCGGCGCCGTGCAGCCCCTACCGGCTGGGTTCCGTTGGCGGCAACACCGGCCTGGGGTGCTGCTGGGGCTTCGGGGGCGGCAGATTCGCTGCTCATGAATTTTCCTCGCTCTTGTACAACTGTGGGGCTGCGCACTTGGTGGGGCCGTCCTGTCCGGCTTTGCCAACGGAAGCCGTGTGGCAGTTAAACGCGACCGGCAGGTAACTCTACCGGTTCTGGCCCTGCGGATACCTATTGGGGCGGACACTCTTGCCGGTGATGGCCGCGACCACCACATCCTGTGCCAGCAGGCCGGTCACGGCGCCGTGGTGGTCAACCACGGCATATTCCTGGCCTTCCAGCTGGCCCAGGTACTGGATGAGCTCCTGGCCTTTGGACCATTCGGGTACGTAGGCGCCTGCGCCAAGGGCATAGGACACCGCGGTCGCAGGCGTCGAGCCGGCGGCATGGGGCGGAACTGCGGCGACGGCGGAGGCGTCCACCACGCCCTGCGGGCGCCCGTCCGGACCGCACACCACAACGGCCGGAATTCCGGCCGGCGCCAGCCGCTGGATGTCCGCCACGGTGGCGGTGGCGGGAATTCCGACGGCGGGCCGCGACAGCGCGGATGCGTTGACGAGATGCAGCCGTCCGCGCATGGTGCCTTGCTGGATGGACGCGGATGCTCCCATCCACAGGAATCCCGCGACGAGGATGGTGATCATGAGTGTGCTGAATTCCGGCGATTCGCCAGCCAGCAGGGGCCGGGCAATGAACCAGAAACCGAGGGCGACGACGATGATCCGGCCCGCCCAGCCGGCCGCTACGGTGCCCTTGGCCTGGCTGCCGGTGGCCTTCCAAACGGCGGATTCGACCACACGCCCGCCGTCCAGGGGAAGACCCGGAAGAACGTTGAAGACGCCGATGACGAAATTGGCCCACATAAAGATGTTAGTGAGGAGCTCCGCCACGGTGCCCAGGTTGGCGGCCGAAAGCACCAGCCAGGCGCCCCCGGCCAGTGCGAAGTTGGCAGCGGGCCCGGCCAGCGCCACGAGGACGGAGCGGCCGGGAGTGGCGGTGAAGTTCTCGAACTGCGTGTGGCCGCCCCAGAGGTTCAGCACGATTTTCTGCGTAGGCCAGCCGTAGATCTTGGCTGTGAGGGCATGGGCCAGCTCGTGGACCAGCACCGAAATGAGGAGCAGGAGGGCGTACGCGAACGCCACCGTGTAGGCGGTGGCCCCGAGCGCCGGATTCCGTTGCTGGAGCACTGGCCCGTAGGCAACCACGGTGAAGGCAGCGATGAGGAACCAGGAGTAGGCAAGGATGACGGGTATTCCGGCGATCCTGCCGAGCGGGATTCCCTCGCGGCGGGCTGGTGTGGCCTTTTCACCCATCTGCGGGACTCCCCAGGGTTGCGTCGGGCCGACTCCCAGTGCCGGCGGTACCGTGCCGGTCCGCCGCGATGGCAACGAGTTCGGATACCGTGCGGCCGGCCAGCGAGTCCCAGGTGGCGTGGCGGGGATCATCGGGGATGGGCACAATGTGGGGAATGGCCACAGTGGACACGCCAGAGGCAACCGCCGCGGCGATGCCGGGTGCGGAGTCTTCAAGGGCGACGCAGTGGTCGATGGTCAGGGCGGGGTCCGAGCCCTGGAGCAGTTCCACGGCGGTCAGGTAGGCCTCAGGGTGCGGCTTTCCCTGGGCGACGGTGTCCCCTGTGACGACAAACTCGAAATACGGCTTGGGGAGACTCGCCACGATTTCACGGGCAAGCGGGCCTTCGGACATGGTGACGAGGGCGCACCGGACACCTGCCTGGTGGAGCTCGTCCAGCAGTTCGCGTGCGCCCGGACGCCAGGGCACGCTGCGCTGCACCCCACGGATGACTTCCGCCGTGAGGGTGTCGATGATTTCCCTGGCTTCCAGGTCCACGCCGGCATTTTGGAGGATGCCGGCGGAGTAGGTCAGCGATTGTCCGACAAGTTGCATGGCCTGCTCGTGCGACCAGGTCCCGCCGTGGGCTTCAACCAGCGCATGTTCGGCCGCGATCCAGTAGGGCTCGGTGTCCACAATGGTGCCATCCATGTCCCAAAGGACTGCTTTGAGGGGGGAAATTGTGGCTGGGGATCGCATGTGTTCAGTCTACGGTGCGCGGCTGGGCGCAGGCTGTGGGCTACGCCCTTGGCGAATACCGGACATCCCGCGGCCGGGATTCGGGCGCTCCCACGGATTTTCCGGCGCTTCATTCAATGCAAGACGCAGGTTCTTGGACGTAGGGTGATGGGATGAATAGCTTCGACGGAGACACCACCGAACCGGGTGCCGAGGCCGGGCCGGAGCGGTTCCTGCAGCCAGTGGCTGAGGGTGAACGCATCACCGTAATGCTGGCCGCCTTTGAAGGCTGGAATGACGCGGGGGAAGCGGCCAGCGATTCGCTGCGCTACCTCAACAAGCTCTGGAGCGGCAAGAAGGTCGCGTCCATCGACGCGGACGAGTATTACGATTTCCAGTTCACACGGCCAACGGTACGGCGCAACGCTGCCGGCGAACGCAAGATCAAGTGGCCGGCCACCAGAATCTATAAAGCCAGCGCGCCCGAATCCAACGTGGACGTCATTTTTGTCCAGGGCACCGAGCCGTCCTACAAGTGGCGTGCCTACACAGCCGAGCTGCTGGTTCACGCGGAAGCCCTGAACGTGGACTACGTGGTGCTCGTTGGTGCCCTGCTGGCGGATGTGCCCCACAGCCGCCCCATCCCTGTCAGCACGTCCTCGGACGACGCACCCCTGCGCGAACGGCTGAACCTGGAGGCCTCCCAGTACGAGGGGCCGGTAGGCATTGTGGGGGTCCTCTCCGAAGTCTCGCTGCTGGCCGGGATTCCGACCGTTTCCTTGTGGGCCGCTGTGCCGCATTACGTGGCCCAGGCGCCGTCACCGAAGGCGCAGTTGGCTCTCCTGCACCGGATCGAGGAATTGCTTCAGGTCCCGCTGGACACCCATGAACTGGCCGAAGAAGCTGACGCCTGGGAACGCGGTGTGGACGAGCTGGCCACTGAGGACCCTGAGATCGCCGCCTACGTCCGCCAGCTCGAAGAGGCCAAGGACACCGCGGACCTCCCCGAGGCCAGCGGCGAGTCCATCGCCCGCGAGTTTGAGCGTTACCTGAAACGCCGGGGCAAAGACAAACAGTAAGACAGCTGAAAGTGCCTGCCCCGTTTCGACGGCTCAAACCAGCGGTGGTTGAGCCAGCCGAAACCGGGCAGGTACTTCGTTTTAACGTGTGGCTAAAGTACGACGCCGAGCAGGGCGTCCACTGCGTCAGTGACCAGGGTGCGGTCCTGGGGGCTGCCCGCTGCCGCGGCGGAGGTGGCTTCTGCGGCCCAGCGGTCGACTGCTCCCAGCGCTGCTGGCGCGTCGAGGTCCGTTGCCAGGGCGGCCCGCATTTCCGTGATCAGGCCTGCAGCGGAGCCTTCAGGTGCTACGGCAAGTGCGCCGCGCCAGGCTGCGAGCCGGTCTTTGGCCTCGGCGAATCCTGCGCCGGTCCATGACCAGTCTGACCGGTAGTGGTGGGCCAGGATCGCCAGCCTGATGGCGGCGGGCTCCTCCCCTGCAGCCCGGAGACGTGAGACGAGGACCAGGTTGCCCTTGGACTTGCTCATCTTTTCGCCGTCCAGGCCAACCATGCCCGCATGTGCGTAGTGGTGGGCCAGCGGGACCCCGGCCAGGGAGTATGCGTGGCCGGCGCCCATCTCATGGTGCGGGAAGATCAGGTCCGAGCCGCCGCCCTGGACCGTGAAGGGGGCGGGAAGGTATTCCTGGGCGATGACGGTACATTCGATGTGCCAGCCGGGACGTCCGTCGCCGAGTTCTCCCCCGGGCCAGCTGGGCTCGCCCTCCCTGGCCACGCGCCACAGGAGCGGGTCCAGCGCCTGCCGCTTGCCCGCACGCCCGGGGTCGCCGCCCCGTTCGGCAAAAAGTTCCAGCATGTCGGTTTCTGCCAGGCCTGAGATGTCGCCCAGGGTCCAGGCATCGGCGGCGGAGGACTGTTTTCCGGCGGCTTCGACGTCGTAGTAGACGTCGCCGTCGGGTTCCCCTGCGCCGCCTGGCACGCGGTAGGCGAGGCCGTTGTGCAGGAGCCGCTCAATGGCGGGGACGATCAGCGGCACGGATTCCACTGCGCCGACGTAATGGTCCGGTGCGAGGACGTTCAGGGCCACCATGTCCGTCTGGAACAGCTCGATCTGGCTGGCTGCGAGGTCCCGCCAGTCCACGCCGGTAGCCGTGGCGCGTTCGAGCAGTGGGTCGTCGACGTCGGTGACGTTCTGGACGTAGGCCACACGCTTGCCTGCGTCGCGCCACGCCCTGTTCAACAGGTCAAACGCAACGTAGCTGGCGGCGTGCCCCATGTGCGTGGCGTCGTAGGGCGTAATGCCGCAGACATACAGTGACTGGTCGCCGTCGCCCTGCAGCTCAACTTCCCTGCCGTGGGCGGTATCAAAAAGCCGGACGGCGGGCATGCTGCCGGGCAGGGCGGGAACAGGGCGGGATATCCAGGATTTCACAGGCCAAGCCTACTGTCAGGCGCTGATCACATTGAAACCGAGCAGCAGATACAGGGCCAGGCCCAGGAGGATCCGGTACCAGACAAAGAGCCGGTAACTGCGGGTCGAGACGAACTTCAGGAACCAGCCAATAATGACGTAGCCCACAACGAACGCGATGACCGTGGCCATGGCCGTCTCGGGCAGTCCGTAGGGGCCGGTGATGCCTTCCTTGGAAACGGTTTTGTAGAGCTGGTACAGGCCACTGCCAAAGACAGCGGGAATGGCCAGGAGGAAGGAATAGCGGGCGGCGGCTTCACGGGTGTAACCCATCAGCAGGCCGGCGGTGATGGTGCCTCCGGAGCGGGATACGCCCGGGATCAGTGCCATGGCCTGTGCCAGGCCGTAAAAGATGCCGTGCTTATAGGTCAGCCGGGTCAGGTCCCGTTCCTGCTTGCCCACCGCGTCGGCCACGGCGAGCACCAGGCCAAAGACGATCAAAGTGGTGGCAACAATCCACAGGCTCCGCAGGACCGATTCGATCTGGTCCTGGAACAGCAGGCCCAGCACAATGATTGGCAGGCTGCCGAGAATCACGAGCCAGCCCATCCGCGCGTCGGGGTCCTGCCGGGAGACCTTGCCCGACAGCGAGCCAAACCAGGCTTTGACGATCCGGACGATGTCGTGCCAGAAGAAGACGAGCACAGCGGTCTCTGTGCCCAGCTGTGTGATGGCGGTGAATGCTGCGCCCGGGTCGGATGCATTGGGCAGGAATTGCCCCACTATCCGCAGATGCGCACTTGATGAAATCGGTAGAAATTCGGTCAGTCCCTGCACTAGGCCCAGCAGGGCCGCCTCAAACCAGTTCACGGTAAGACCCTACGTCATGGACCCTGCCGATTCCCCGTAAGCTTGCTGCTATGCAGCAGCGTTACGTCGGCAACAGTGGATTGCGAGTCTCGGCCCTCTCCCTCGGCACCATGTCATGGGCCGGCGAAACCGACGAACAGGACGCCAATGAATTGCTCCGGACGTTCGTGGATGCGGGCGGCAGGCACATCGACACGGCGGCGTCCTACGCCGACGGCAGGTCGGAGGCCCTGATCGGCACCCTGCTGGGGGACGTCGTTTCCCGCACCGAAGTCTCCATTTCCACCAAAGCCGGAATTTCGACGCCGGATGGCCGGCGGACCGTCGACACGTCGCGTAACGCAATGCTGTCCGGGCTCGACGCAAGCCTCGCGCGGCTGGGCACTGACTACGTCGATATCTGGTTCGCCCAGGCCTGGGACCCCAACGTCCCCCTGGACGAAACACTGTCCGCCCTGGAGTTCGCCTTGCGGAGTGGCCGGGCACGCTACGCCGGCGTCTCAAACTTCAACGGCTGGCAGACCGCCAAAGCTGCCGCCATCGCCGGCTTCCCCCTGGTTGCCGCCCAGGCCGAATATTCCCTGCTCCTGCGCAAACCCGAGGGGGAACTCATTCCCGCCGTCGAAGATGCCGGGCTGGGTCTGCTGGCCTGGGCGCCGCTGGGGCGCGGAGCGCTGACCGGCAAGTACCGGGGAGGCATCCCGGGCGATTCGCGGGCAGCAAATCCTGCCCTGGCCCCCTATGTGGAGCCGTACCTGGGCCAGCAGGGGTCCCGCGTGGTGGAGGCGGTCGCGATGGCTGCCAAAGGGCTGGGGCGCACGCCGCTGGACGTCTCCCTCAGCTGGGTGCTGTCACAGCATGGTGTGGCCTCGGCCGTTGTGGGCCCCCGGACACCTGTCCAGCTCAAGGAAATCCTGGATGCGCAGCTTGTCCCGCTGCCCCCGGAAATTTCGCGGGCCCTCGAGGACGTGTCCGAGCCCGCCCAGGGCTGACTGGAGCCGTACGTCAGGGACCTAGTCCTCGAGGATCTCCAGGTCCTCTTCGTCGTCCACATCGCTGTCTTCGTCTTCGTCCTCTTCGTCGTCAAAGACCTGAAGCGGTGTCACTTCGCTGTAGGCCTCATAGAGGGCGTCCTCATAGACTTCGAACGCATCCGCGACGGCAAAAAAAGCCGCCTCTACGGCGGGGTCCCCATCACCGCGGCGGTTGGACGCTGCTATAAGGTGTTCTTCCAAGGAGGAAGTCAAGGACTGAAGCGCGACACGCGGATCGATGCTCATGACTTCACGTTAGCCGGAAAAGGACGAAAATGGAGAGCAATGAAGGAACAATTTCTCACCAGCTCGGTCCAGCGGGAACGGGACTATCTGAGGCAGTACGAGTACCTCGTACTGACGCTCAGTCCCGACGATTCCCTGCCTGATGCCCGGCGGCGCCTTGTGGAACATTCCGAATACGGCAAGTGGGAACTGGAGCGCAGCAAGCTGTACGTGGGCGGTGGCCGGCGGTTCTGGCTCCGCCGGCGGGTGATGCAGGTCCAGCGGACCGTCTAGGCATCGAGCGGGCCGAGCCAGGCGTTGGCTACCGTGTTGTGGGCCGATTCGTCGTCGGATGGATGGAACATGCCGGCCAGCACGTCACGGTACAGCCGCTCCAGTTCCGCGCCCCGGAAATAGCTTGAGCCGCCGCTTACCCTGATGGCCAGGTCCACCACCCGCCGCGCGGTTTCCGTGGCGCTGACTTTCAATCCCACGAGCCTGGGGAACCATTGTGGTCCGTGGTCAACCAGGTCGTCCACGTCGCGGCCCACGGCGGCCAGCTGCGGATAGAGGCCATCCATGGCCATGGCGGCTTCGGCTACCTTCCAGCGGATGTCCGGGTCCTGGGCATAACTCCGGCCGCCGTTCTTAAATGACGTCCGCCGCTTGGTGGCCTCCACACCCAAATACAGTGCCCGTTCCCCGATGCCCGTGTAGACGGCGGCCAGCAGTGTTTCGAAGCAGGCGAAAATGGCGAAGATCAGCGGGTCGGCGTTGGGGCCGACGGGCAGTTTGCGGAAGATCCGGTCCGCCGGGACTTCGGCGCCCTCCAGCACCGTGGTGTTGGACTGGCTGGCGCGCATTCCGAGGGTGTCCCAGTCGTCCAGGATTCTGTAGCCGGGCGTGTCCCGCCGGATGAACCCGTGGACGAGCTCACCTTCGCCGTCCCTCGCCTGGGGATCCTTGCCGAAGATCCCCAGCCTGGTCCATGCCGGCGAGAGGCTGGTGAAGATCTTCGTTCCGGTGAAGCTGTAGCCGCCGTCCGGCCGCGGGGTGGCAACAGTTCGGGAATCAAAGAGCACCGAATCGTTGCCGGCCTCGGAATTCCCGAACGCGAAGACCTCGCCCGCTGCCGCCTCCTGCAGGACAAAGTCCAGGGAATGGTCTCCCCTGGCCGCGAGCACCTGCGCGACGCCGGTCCAGACCAGGTGCATGTTCACGGCCAGGGCGGTGGCCGGCGCCGCCGTTGCGAGCCGCCGCTGGCACTGTGCCGCCGCTGCGAGCCCAAGCCCCAGGCCGCCGTCGGACTCCGGAACAAACAGTTTCAGGTAACCGGCGGCGGCGAGCTCCCCGAGGTCCTCATGGAAGAAGGCGTTATCGCGGTCGTAGGCGGATGCACGCCCGCGGACCCGTTCCAGCAGGGTCTCGGGCAGTACGTCTTCGGGCGTCATGTCCGGGCTGGCTCAGTAGTTCGTGAGGAGCGTGTTGAGTACCCGGGAGCCGAATTTGAGGGAGTCGGCGGGGACGCGCTCGTCGACACCGTGGAACATGCCGGTGAAGTCCAGATCGTCCGGGAGCTGGAGCGGGGCGAAGCCGTAGCCGGTGATGCCCAGGCGGCTCAGCGACTTGTTGTCCGTGCCTCCGGAGAGCGTGTAGGGCAGTACTTTGGCTCCCGGGTCCTCGGTGTGCAGCGCGTCGATCATGGAGTCCACGAGGTTTCCTGCGAACGGGACCTCCAGTGAGACGTCGTTGTGGACGTAGCTGACGTCCACGCCAGACCCGGCGAGTTCACGCACAATTTCGAGGACGTGGTCCTGCTGTCCGGGCAGCGTGCGGCAATCCACGAGGGCCTCAGCCGACTCCGGAATGACGTTGTGCTTGTAGCCGCCCTTCAACAGTGTGGGGTTGGTGGTGTTCTGCAGGGTCGCCCCGACGAAGCGCGCCACGGTGCCCAGCTGGTTCAGCAGGACGTCCGGGTTGTCCGGGTCGAATTCCACGCCCGTGAGTTCCGTCACGCCGTCAAGGAACTGGCGTGTAGTGGGGGTCAGCTCAATCGGCCACTTGTATTCGCCGATCCTGGTCACCGCGGCGGCCAGGCGTGTGATGGCGTTATCGGTGTTGATCTGGGAACCGTGCCCGGCCCGCCCGTGGGCAACGAGGCGGAGCCAGGAGATCCCCTTTTCTGCGGTCTGCAGGAGGTAGGTGCGCTGTCCGCCGATGGTTGCGGAGAAGCCGCCAACCTCGGAGATGGCCTCCGTTGCGCCTTCGAAGAGTTCCGGCCTCTTGTCCACTGCGTAACGGGCCCCGTACTCGCCGCCCGCCTCCTCGTCGGCGAAGAAGGCGAAAATGATGTCCCGCTTCGGCTTGCGGCCTGTCCTGGCGAAGTCACGAAGTACAGACAGGATCATGGCGTCCATGTCCTTCATGTCCACGGCGCCGCGGCCCCAGATGAGCCCGTCCTTGAGTTCTGCGCCGAAGGGGTCCACCGACCACTGCTCCTTCAGTGCGGGAACAACGTCCAGGTGACCGTGGACCACCAGTGCGCTGGCGCCGGGGTCCTCGCCGGCCATTCGGGTGACGACGTTTGCCCTGCCGGGCGCGGATTCGAAGATCTCGGCTGACAGGCCAACTTCTTCGATCAGGCCGGCCGTGTACTCGGCAGCGGCACGCTCCCCCGGACCGGAGCCGTCTCCGTAGTTCGATGTGTCGATCCGGATGAGCTCCTGGCAGATCCGGACAACTTCATCTTCGGGACGGATTTCGGTCATTGGGCACTCCTCATGAGGGTGGGCGGCTGCTGGGAACCAGGGGCGGATTCGCTTGCCTTCAGCCTACCCATGTGGCCCGATTTCATGTTCCCGGAAAATTCATGTTAGAGTCTTTCTCGCTGCTTCGGAGAAATGCGAAACGCTGAAAGGCGGAAACGCAGTCCGAATTACCACCTGCGCGGGTGGCGGAATGGCAGACGCGCTAGCTTGAGGTGCTAGTCCTCGAAAGGGGGTGGGGGTTCAAGTCCCCCTCCGCGCACAGAAGGGAAAGCCCCTGGAATCCAAGGATTCCAGGGGCTTTTTTCTATGGGTCCCGCTGACGACCCGGCCCCGGCCGCCGTCGGTCTTGTGCTGGCTGCACGTTCCATGCTTTAGTAGCCCGCAACAGTGCCGTTGGTCACATTCGGATCGAAAAGCGCCCGCCACACGTGTAGTGGAGCGTTAGCCCGTTGGGGAATACCAGCGCCATGCTGTACGTTGCATACGCGACAGACTGAACCAAAGAAAAGAGAAACACCTAAGTGGCAACCGATTACGACGAACTCCGCTCCGACGTCAAGGAATCGCAGGACAACTCACTCGAGGCGCTCCAGTCCGCGAATGCACCGGACGCCCGCAGCGTTGTGCTGGAACTTGATGAAGCTGACGGACTGGACGGCGCAGGCGTTCCGGGAGGCGAATTCGTTGCCGAGGAGCTGATCGTCCAGGTCATCCCCCAGGCTGACGACGAGTTCACCTGCTACTCCTGCTTCCTGGTCCGCCACCGCTCGCAGATCGCGCGGCAGAAAGACGGACACAGCTACTGCACGGACTGCGAAGGCTGATACCAGCACGACGAACACCCACTCGCGCCCGCTTCGGCTGGCGCACCTGGATACGATGAGGCGCGCCCACGGAAACCGTGGACGTGCCTTTCGTGTTAAGCGAGCCGGCTGCGAACCATCTGGCTTACGGCCTTGCCGTCGAAGCGGCCGGCCACTTTCGCGGTCACCGGTTTCATGACGTCGCCCATCTGCCGCATCCCTGGCGCCTGGCCCGCGGCCGTAAGCTCCGCGACGACCCCATCCACGATCGCTTCCACCTCCGCTTCCGTCAGCGCCTTTGGCAGGTAGGCCTCGATGACCCCGGCTTCGGCGATTTCCGCCGCGGCGCGGTCGGGTTCGCCCGCCTCCGTATAGATCCGCGCGGTGTCACGCCGCTTGGCCGCTTCCTTCTGCAGCAGGGACGTCACTTGTGCGTCGTCCAGCACGATAGGCGTCTTCCCAGACTTTTCGCGGGTTTCGATCTCCCCCAGCACATTGCGCACCGTCGTGAGCGCTGTCTTGTTGCGCTCCTTCATGTGCATCACCACGTCAGCGTGCAGTTGTTCCTTCAAAGTGGACACGGTATTCCTCGATTCGTAGCACGCCCCAGGCCGGGGCGCGGGCAGGTCCACTGCCCTCTAGTACCGTAGAGGGCTATGACGCACTATGACTACCTTCCGGCGGGCGGCGCGTGAACTCCCTGCCCGGCCAACTCTGGCAGCGTCTTGTTGAAGCTTTCAACCGGACGGCCCTCCCCGATGTCTCCCTGGGTGAACTGACCCTGATCCTCCTGATCGCAACGGCGCTGTCCGTTCCACAGGCCACATGGCGGTACTTTGGCCTGCTGGCCACCGCAACACATGAATTGGGTCACGCCTTCGCTGCCCTCATGAGCGGACAACGGCTCGGCGGGATCAGGCTCAGCCTGGACCACTCGGGGACAACCACAAGCTACAGCCGGGGCCGGCTGGCCACCGTGTGGTCCGGGTTCTGGGGTTACCCGGTTCCGGCGCTGACAGGGGCCGCGCTCGTCTGGTCCGGGTTCAACGGCTGGGGACCTGCTGCGCTGACTGTCGGCTCCTTGGTCCTGCTCACGTCGCTCCTTTTCATCCGCAACCTGGCTGGCTTCCTCATCACCACGGCCGCCGCTGCCTCGGGCGCCGTGCTGGTCCTCTTCGTTCCCCATGCCTTTACCGGCCATGTGGCGATCGCCCTTGGCCTGGCCCTGTTGGTGGCTGCGGTCCGCGACGTCATCAAACTCATCCACGTGCATTTACGCCGCCGGGACAGGCTGGCCAGCTCCGACGCCTTTCTCCTCTACCGTTCAACGTCCGTGCCGTCCTTTATCTGGATAGCTTTGTTCATCGTGATTGTTTCGGCGTCCTGGTTCTGGGCCTGGCAGCCCATCTCGGCGATTCTCGTCGCTGGAGCCTAGGGTGTTCAGATGAGCCAGGAAACGGGAACAGGGCAGCAAACCAGCGGCACCGGGGACGGTGCGGATCACAGCACCCTCGGCGCTTATGTCACCAGCGGTGCCGGGTTCACCCGGGACACCAACTACATCGAGGACCGGATCACCCGTGACGGAAGGCCCGGCACCGACGGCGAGCCGGGCTGGCCAGTTGAGGCAGGACGGTACCGCCTCATCGCGGCGAGGGCCTGCCCGTGGGCAAACCGGACGGTCATAGTCCGCAGGCTCCTGGGCCTCGAGGAAGCCATCTCGCTCGGCCAGCCCGGCCCCACGCATGACGCCCGCTCGTGGACTTTCGACCTCGACCCCGGTGGCGTGGACCCGGTCTTGGGCATCGAACGCATCCAGACTGCCTATTTCCGGCGCTTCCCGGACTACCCACGGGGCATCACAGTCCCCGCGATCGTCGATGTTGCCACCGGCGCGGTTGTGACGAACAACTTCCCCCAGATCACCCTCGACTTCTCCACCGAGTGGACCGAATTCCACCGGCCAGGCGCCCCTGAGCTGTATCCGGAAGACCTCCGCGCCGAAATCGATGCAGTCAACAAACGCGTCTTTACGGAGGTCAACAACGGCGTCTACCGTTGCGGCTTCGCTGGCTCGCAGGAAGCCTACAACGACGCCTACACCCGGCTATGGACCGCCATGGACTGGCTTGAAGAGCGGCTCTCGAGCCAGCGATACCTTGTGGGAGACACCATCACCGAGGCGGATGTCCGGCTGTTCACGACACTGGCCCGGTTTGATGCCGTCTATCACGGCCACTTCAAGTGCAACCGCCAGAAACTCACCGAAATGCCCGCGCTGTGGGGCTATGCCCGTGACCTGTTCCAGACCCCCGGCTTTGGCGACACCATCGACTTCGTCCAGATCAAGCAGCACTATTACCTCGTGCACGGGGACATCAACCCCACCGGTATCGTGCCGAACGGGCCGGACCTTTCGGGCTGGCTCGATGCTCACGGCCGGGAATCCCTGGGCGGGCGGCCATTCGGAGACGGCACTCCCCCGGGTCCGGTGCGGTCCGGCGAAGAAGTGGCAGCGGGGCACGGCCCTGGCGGGCTGGAAAGCGCTTTCTAAGCGGCTAAGCTGAGGCCATGCAGATTTCCCATGGCTTTGTGGCGCCCGGTTTCGAGGGCGTTAGTGACCTGTTCGAATCCCTCCTGGCCGAGGACGGGCACTACAGCGCGCAGCTGGCTGCCTACCGGCACGGCACCAAGGTTGTTGACCTGACCGGCGGTCCCCTGATCGCCGCAGATTCCATCACCGGCGCCTACTCCTGTTCCAAGGGCGTGGCCGCGATGGTGATCGCCCTCTTGGTCCAGGACGGACTGTTGGACCTCGACCAGACTGTGGCGCACTACTGGCCGGACTTCGGTCAGCACGGCAAGGACCGGCTCCTCGTCCGTGAGGCCTTGTCCCACCAGGCCGGGGTGCTCGGAGTCGAGGGCGGCTTCGCTCTGGAGGAGTTCACCACGCCGGGGGCCGCCGCCCGGCTCGCGGCCACAGCGCCGGCGTGGCGTCCAGGCAGCTGCTTCGGTTACCACGCGATTACCATCGGCATCGTGATGGAGGAACTCTGCCGGCGCGTGGCCGGACAGACGCTGCAGTCCCTGTACGAGAACCGCATCCGGCGGCCCTTCGGCGTCGACTTCTTCCTGGGGCTGCCGGAAGCGCTTGATGGCCGCTACCGCGATGTCCTCTACGACGCCGACCCGCAGCAGCCATGGCTGGATCCCCTGAGCCTTGAAGGACTTAACGGCAATGCAGCCGTGAGCACCATCATGGAACTGCCCAACCGGCGGCCGGTGCGCGCGGCCGGCATGAGCGCGGCCGGCGGTGTCGGTTCGGCGGAAGGGCTTGCACGCCTGTACGCGGCGGCAACAACCGGCATCGGCGGCGGCCCGGCGCTGCTTTCGCCGGAGACGGTGGACGTGATGTCCCAGGAGCAGGTTTGGGGCCTGGACCGTTCCTCCGGGCTCGACAACGCCTTTGCCGTGGTGTTCATGAAGCCCCATCCGTCGCGGAATTTCGGCAGCCACCGCGCCTTCGGCCATGAAGGCGCCAACGCTGCGCTCGGCTTCGCGGACCCGTCCTACGGACTTGGTTTTGGCTACATTCCCCAGCGCGCCGAGGACGGCCGCACCCCGGGCAAAGCCCACCGGCTGGCCGCTGCGGTCCGGTGCGCCGCCGCCACCTTGTCGTAGCGGAACCCTGCCCCTAAGGTGGGGCGGATGGGTGATACTCAAAAGCCGCGTGCGGCCCGGCTGGCAAGGGGCACACAGTTCCTGCGCCAGGCGATCAAGGGCCTTGCGGTGGCGTTTACGCTGCAGCGCCTCCAGCTGGCTGCCAAGGCTGCGCTTGCCGCCGGGCTGGCCTTTTTCATTGCCCCCTACATGCCGGGAACTGCTGCGGAGTACCCGTATTACGCACCCCTGGGCGCCCTGGTATCGATGTACCACAACGTTGCCGGTTCCGTCCGGCAGGGCCTTCAGACACTCGTGGGCCTGGCCATAGGAATCGGACTCGCATTCCTGCTCGTCAACGTCACGGACCCGTCACCAGTGAGCGTCGCCGTCTTTATGGGCATTGGCGTCCTGCTCGCCGGGCTCCCCCGCCTGGGTTCCGGGCGGGACTGGATTCCGACGGCGGCCCTGCTGGTCCTTCTGGTGGGCGGCAGCAATCCGGACGGTTTTTCGTTCGGCTACCTGATCCAGATGGGTGTGGGTGTGGCTGTGGGAATTGCCGTGAATTTCCTGGTGTTTCCTCCGCTGCACTTCAACGCCGCGGCCGCCAGCCTGGACGAGCTCCGGCTGGCCCTTGGCACGCAGTTGGCCGACATGGGTGCGGCCCTCAAGGAAAAGTGGCCGCCGGAGCATGATGACTGGTCCCGCCGCTCGGATGAGCTCGCCACGGCGGCGCGTACTGTCCGGCACCTGGTCCAGGAAGCGGATGCCAGCCGCCGCGCCAACCCGCGGCGGCGGCTGCACCCCAGGGACGTGGATCTGGACTACCGCAACCTGCGAGAGCTCGAGCGGGTGACGTTCCACATCCAGGACATGACCGAGGTCCTCTCCGATGTCATCTGGCAGGACGAAGCCCCCTACACGGTTCCGTTCCAGGACAGCGGGCCGCTGGCGGACGCCATGAGCGCCACTGGAGAGCTGCTGCGTTCATTCCACACTGAAGACCCGGAATCCGAGCACAGGAAGTTCACCGCCGCGGAAACGGCCGTGGAAGCCTGTATGGCCGCCACGGCCGAACGCGACCCGGACGAAGGCACCGTGACCGCTTCCGAATCGATCCTGCTGAGCCTGCACCGGATCCTGCGCGCCGTGCGTCCGGCACCCTAGAGTGCGGCCACCGCACCGGCAAAATGCCGGCGCCCGGACCGGGGGTTCCAGGCCACAAATTCCGACTTTTGCCATGTTCCACCGGGAAGCTGCACCGTGCTGATGTCCAGGGCGACGCGTCCCGGCAGGAACACCGGTGCCTCGAAATCAACATGCCAGCTGAACGAATCGCCCTTTACCGCTCCGACGTCGGCCAGCGCCCTCGACGCCAGGTACATGCCATGGGCGATGGACCGCCGCATGCCCAGCGCTTTGGCGGACAGGACACTGAGGTGGATCGGGTTGAAGTCGCCGGATACGGCAGCGTAAGCCCGTCCGGTGTCAACGCCGAGCTGCCACAGCGCCGTCGGATCGGGAACTTTGAAGTCACTCCTGCTGGCCACTGGCGAGGGTTTGTCGATGCCCGGCAGGAATACGCCCTTGGCCAGGTAAGTGGAGACTCCGCGCCACCGGATCCTGGGCGATCCCGTGACCCGCACCTCGGCCACCACGTCCAGTTGCGTCCCTGAACGGTGGCCCCGCAGGTTCTCCACACGCGCCGTGATGTCCAGCCGTTCCGAGAACAGGACCGGCGACCGTTGTTCAACATGGTTGCTGAGGTGGATCATTCCCAGCAGGGGCAAGGGGAAATCGTCCCGGTTCATCACGCTGATGGCAAGCGGGAACGCGAGGGCGTGGATAAAGCCCGCCGGCAGGACATCGCTGGCCGTCTCGCCGATGAGGTGCTGGAATGCGGTGAGGTTGCCGACGTCGGGAGTCACTCCCCTGACTTCGTGGCTCGCCTCCGGAAGGTCGGATCCGTCGTGGGATCCCAGTACCCGGCGGCGGGCTGCCTGTGCCGCTGCGTTGACATAGAGCTTGGAGAGGGACGGCATCTCGCCGAGGATGACTGGCTGGACCGTGGTCATGCCCCCACCATGTTCTGTCCGCAGACCCGCAGCACTCCGCCGTTGATGCCGCCGGCGGCACCGCTCGCCAGGAAGGCGATGGCCTCGGCGACGTCGGTGGGCTGGCCGCCCTGCCGCAGCGAGTTGAGCCGGCGGCCGGCTTCCCTCAGCGCCACCGGGATCCTGGCCGTCATGTCGGTTTCGATGAACCCCGGTGCCACGGCATTAATGGTTCCGCCGCGTTCAGCGAGCAGGGGCGCCGAGGCGCGCACCATGCCCATCACCCCGCCCTTGGATGCGGCGTAATTTGTCTGGCCGCGGTTGCCGGCAATGCCGCTGGTGGAGGCCACCGAGACGATGCGCGGTGCGTTGCGGAAGTGCTCGGAGGCGAGGAGGGCCTCGTTGATGCGGAGCTGGGCGGCAATATTGACGTTGATGACGGAGGACCAGCGGGCGTGATCCATGTTGGCCAGGAGTTTATCCCTGGTGATGCCGGCGTTGTGGACCACGATGTCCAGGTGGCCGTGCCGCTGCAGTGCGTGTTCGATGATCCGTTGGCCCGCGTCCTCGCGGCCAATGTCCAGCTGGAGCGCTGTTCCATGGACCTCGTTGGCCACCGCTGCCAGGTGGTCTCCTGCTGCGGGGATGTCCACAAGCACCAGGGTGGCACCGTCGCGGTGGAGGGTCCTGGCGATCGCTGCGCCGATGCCACGGGCTGCGCCGGTGACAACAGCAACCTTGCCTGCCAGGGGTTTTGCGAAATCTGCCGGCAGGCGGCCTTCAGCGGAGCTGACCGTCAGGAACTGACCGTCCACGAAGGCTGAACGGCCCGAGAGCAGGAAACGCACTGCCGCCAGCGCGCTGGGGCTTGTTGCCGTAACCCCGTCGGCGAGCAGGATTCCGTTGCCCGTTGCGCCCGCGCGGAGCTCCTGGGCCAGCGACCTCAGGAAGCCGTCCACGCCCTGCCTGGCAGCGGCCTGCGAGGGGTTCTTACTGCTGCCGGCCGGTCGGGACACGGTAATGACACGGGCGCTGGGGGCAAGGTCCCGCAGGGAGGAGGCTGCCGCGAGCACCGGTCCCTCCAAGTCTCGGGGCCCGTCCAGTTCATCCAGGACCAGGACAATGGCGCCAAGCTTTTCGCGCGGCACGGCGTGCCGCCGGACATCCAGGTCCCAGGAAAGGAGGCTGGCCGCCAGTGCGTCCGCGCCGGCGGTGTTGCCCTGGACAAGGATTGGGCCGGTGATCAGTGGCTGGCCCGGCTGGTAGCGCCGAAGGATCGCCGGCTGCGGAAGGCCCAGCTTCTTTGCGACGTTCTTCCCCAGGCCCCGGTTCACGAACTGGGTGTATTTGTCGGTCATCCGGTCCCCCTACAGTGCTTCGAGAATTGCGACGACGCCCTGGCCGCCTGCGGCGCAGATGGAGACGAGGCCACGTGCCGGCCGTCCGTCCACGCTGCCCTTGGCGTGGAGCATCTTGGCCAGCGAGGCAACAATGCGGCCTCCAGTCGCGGCAAAGGGATGGCCTGCTGCCAGGGACGAGCCGTTGACGTTCAGCTTGGTGCGGTCGATCGTGCCGAAAGCTCCGTCGAGGCCCAGCCGGGTGCGGCCAAACTCCTCGTCCTCCCAGGCGGCGAGGGTGCTGAGGACTGTTCCCGCGAAGGCTTCGTGGATCTCGTAGAAGTCAAAGTCCGCCAGGGTGAGTCCGTTGCGGGCGAGGAGCCGCGGCACGGCGAATGCCGGAGCCATCAGGAGCCCGTCCTTGCCGTGGACGAAGTCGACGGCGGCCGCCTCACCATCCACAACGGCCGCAAGTTTGGGGAGGTCGTGGGCGTCAGCCCATTCCTCGGCGGCCAACAGGACGGTGGAGGCCCCATCTGTCAGCGGCGTGGAGTTGCCGGCGGTCATTGTGGCCTCTGCGCCAAGGCTCTTGCCGAAGACAGGCTTCAGCGTGGCCAATTTCTCCAGGGTGGTGTCGGCCCGCAGATTGGAATCCCGCGTCAGCCCCCGGTAAGGCGTCATCAGGTCGTCAAAGAACCCGGCGTCATAGGCAGCGGCGAGATTGCGGTGGCTGGCGAACGCCAGCTGGTCCTGCGCCTCGCGGGAAACATTCCACTGGGCGGTAGTCAGCGCCTGGTGCTCACCCATGGACAGACCTGTACGCGGCTCGCCCGTGTTGGGGGCATCGGGAGAAAGATCCTTGGGCCGCAACCGGCTCAGTACCTGTAGCCGCTGTGGAAGGGTCTTGGCCCGGTTGAGGTCCAGCAGCACCTGCCGCAGGCCTTCGCTCACGGCGATCGGGGCGTCGGATGCGGAGTCCACTCCCCCGGCAATGGCGGAGTCGATCTGGCCGAGCTTGATCTTGTTGGCAAGGCCGAGGACGGTTTCCAGCCCTGTGGCGCATGCCTGCTGCAGGTCGTAGGCCGGCGTCTCGGCGGACAGTGCCGATCCCAGGACTGCTTCACGCGTCAGGTTGAAATCGCGGGAGTGCTTGAGGACGGCGCCGGCAGCGACCTCGCCGATCCGTTCCTCCTGGAGACCGAACCTGGCAATGAGGCCGTCCAGTGCGGCGGTCAGCATGTCCTGGTTCGACGACTTGGTGTAGGCGCCGCCGGACCGTGCAAACGGGATCCTGTTTCCGCCCACAACCACGGCCCTGCGGGGCGTCGGAACGGCTGCGGTGGCAACCGGGGTGCTGGATTCCTGGGGTCCTGTGACGGACTGTCCCTCGACGGACATCGGTGTCTCCTCTGATTCTGGTCTGTTACCGATACCCAGCGTACCTGATACGCTGGGTATCGTGAACAATCCCCAGACACAGGCAAATGAGCGTGCGGTCAGTGCAGGTGCGGACGGCCGCTCCGCCCGCTGGCAAAGCCACCGCGAGGAACGCCGCCGGGAACTGATCAAGTCCGCGCGCCGGGCCGTACATGCCCTCGGCAGCGACGCTTCCATGGAAGAGATTGCCACCGCAGCCGCCACCTCAAAGTCGGTTTTCTACCGCTACTTTGGAGATAAGGCGGGTCTCCAGCAGGCCGTGGGCGAAGTGGTCCTCAGCCAGATGCAGCGCCGTATCCGGGAAGCCGCCCAGAGTGCCCAGACTCCCCGCGAGGGGCTGCTTGCGATGGTGTCCGCATACCTGCAGATGGCCGAAACCAGTCCCAGCGTCTACAGCTTCGTGACGCGGCACGCTGCCGGCGAGGCGGACGGCCCCCAAGGTTCAGCAGCCATCTCGGGGGCCCTCGGTCATTTTTTCGACTCCATCGCGGAGATGATCGCCACGCCAATGCGCGCGCATCTTGGCGACGGCAAGGAATCGGTGATTGGCTACTGGCCCACGGCCGCGATCGGCCTGGTCCGCAACGCCGGGGAGCAGTGGCTCAGCACACCGGACTCGCCGGCAAAGCCCGATCAGGAAACCATGGCACGCCAGATCACGGCCTGGCTGTGCGTGGGAATAGCCCCTGAGCTTTCCCCCGCAGAATCGCCGTAGCTCCGGCGAAACCATCTTCGAGAATTCCCCAACCCCACCTGTCAGAACCAACGAAGGACATTGACATGACTGAAGTAGTGGACCGCCCCGCCGGCCAGGCAAACCCAGCGACGCCCTTCCGCACCCGGCCCGCCCACGCCGATCCCGCCGTCGACGTCGCCGCCCTGGGTGAGCAGCTCCTGGGCAAATGGGCCGGCATCCGCAGGCAGGCACGCCGGCTTGCCGAGAGCCCTGTGCTGCACAAAACGGAAGGCCTGACGCACACTGACCACCGGGCGCGCACTTTCGGCCAGCTGAAGTACCTCGTGGACAACGAAGCCGTCCACCGCGCCTTCCCCGCCGCCCTGGGCGGCGCGGACGACCATGGCGGCAACATCGCCGGTTTTGAGGAACTGGTCACGGCGGACCCTTCGCTGCAGATCAAGGCGGGTGTCCAATGGGGACTGTTCGGGTCGGCCGTGATGCACCTCGGCACCGAAGAGCACCACGCCAAGTGGCTCCCGGGCATCATGAACCTGGACATACCCGGCTGCTTTGCGATGACCGAGACGGGCCACGGCTCGGATGTTGCCAGCATCGCCACCACCGCAACGTACGACGCGGAAACCCAGGAATTTGTGGTGCACACCCCGTTCCGTGCTGCGTGGAAGGACTACATCGGCAACGCCGCCATAGACGGGCTGGGCGCCGTGGTCTTCGCCCAGCTCGTGACTGGGGGCGTCAACCACGGTGTCCACGCCTTTTACGTCGACCTGCGTGATCCGGCCAGCAAAGAGTTCCTGCCGGGAATCGGCGGCGAGGACGACGGCGTCAAGGGCGGCCTGAACGGAATCGACAACGGACGCCTGCACTTCACGAACGTGCGCATCCCCCGCACGAACCTGCTGAACCGCTACGGCAACGTGGACGCCGATGGCACGTACACCTCATCGATCGCCAGCCCGGGGCGCCGGTTCTTCACCATGCTCGGCACCCTGGTCCAGGGAAGGGTTTCACTCGACGGGGCCGCCGTCGCTGCTTCGAAGATCGCGCTTAAGGCAGCCATCCAGTACGCCACCGAGCGCCGCCAGTTCAATGCCTCGTCCCACACCGACGAGGAAGTCCTCCTCGACTACCAGCGCCACCAGCGCCGTCTGTTCACCCGGCTGGCCACCACCTACGCGGCCGGCTTTGCCCACGAGCAGCTGCTGCAAAAGTTCGACGACGTCTTTTCCGGTGCCCACGACACAGACGAGGACCGCCAGGACCTGGAGACGCTCGCCGCCGCCCTCAAGCCGCTCAGCACCTGGCATGCGCTGGACACGCTGCAGGAATGCCGCGAGGCCTGCGGCGGCGCCGGCTTCCTGATCGAAAACCGTTTCGCGTCGCTCCGTGCCGATCTTGATGTCTACGCCACGTTTGAAGGCGATAACACGGTGCTGCTCCAGCTCGTGGCAAAACGGCTGCTGGCTGACTACGCCAAGGAGTTCCGGAACGTCGATTTTGGCGTGCTTGCCCGCTATGTCGTGGGCCAGGCGACGGGCGTGGCCATTCACCGCACGGGCCTGCGGCAGGTTGCCCAGTTCATGGCCGACACCGGATCCGTGCAGAAGGCGGCGATTGCCCTGCGGGACGAGGAGGGCCAGCGCGCGCTCCTGACCGACAGGGTGCAGACCATGGTGGCGGACGTGGGATCGGCGCTGAAGGGCGCCGGCCGGCTGCCCCAGGACAAGGGCGCCGCGCTGTTCAACCAGCACCAGAACGAATTGATCGAGGCCGCCCAGGCGCATGCCGAACTGCTGCAGTGGGAAGCGTTCACTGAAGCGCTCCGGGACGTCGCCGATCCCGGCACCAAGACCGTCCTGACGTGGCTGCGGGACCTCTTCGGCCTGTCGCTGATCGAGAAGAACCTGGCCTGGTACCTCATGAACGGCAGGCTCTCCATGCAGCGCGGACGAACCGTGGGCGAGTACATTAACCGCCTGCTGGTCAAGATCCGCCCGCACGCGGTGGACCTCGTAGACGCGTTCGGCTACGGCCCGGACCACATCCGGGCCGCGATCGCGACGGGCGCGGAAAAGGCGCGGCAGGACGAGGCCCGGGAATACCTTCGGGCCCAGCGCGCAAGCGGCCAGTCCCCCGTGGAAGAAAAAGTACTCCTCGCGCGCACCGCCGCGTCGGCACGTAAAGCCGGCGGCTGAGCCGGCTTCGCTGCCCTGTCCTGAAATAGCGACGGCGCCGCTCCCCTCACGTGGGGAGCGGCGCCGTCGTTATTTATCACCAGCCTCAGGCGAGGACTGAGCGGTAAACCTCGAGGGTTGTTTCGGTAATGGATTCCCAGGAGAAGTGCTCCTCGGCGCGGCGGCGGCCGGCCTGGCCCATGGCGCGGGCGCGCTCCGGGTCCGAGACGACTTCGGTCAGGGCTGCGGCGAATTCGGTGACGAACTTCTCCGGATCCAGCGGGGTTCCCGTGCCGTCGGTGACCTGTTCAAGATCCACCAGCAGGCCGGTTTCGCCGTGCTGGACAACTTCCGGTATGCCGCCGGTGGCACTGGCCACCACGGCAGCGCCGCACGCCATGGCTTCCAGGTTCACAATGCCGAGCGGTTCGTAGATTGAGGGGCAGGCGAACGCGGTTGCGTGGCTGAGGACCTGGATGAGTTCGTTCCGGGGCAGCATCCGTTCAATCAGGACCACACCCGTCCGCTGGCCCTGGAGTTGCTCGATGAGGCGGGCCGTCTCGGCGGCGAGCTCCGGGGTGTCCGCCGCTCCGAGGCAGAGGACCAGCTGGACGTCGGCCGGCAGTTTCGCTGCGGCGCGCAACAGGTACGGAACGCCCTTCTGGCGCGTGTTGCGTCCTACGAAGACCACGCTGGGCTTGTCCGGGTCAATCCCGAGCGCGCGGATGGCGTCGTCGCCTTCGTCGCGGTGCCACATCTCGACGTCAATGCCGTTGTGGACCACGCGGACCTTGGCCGGGTCCACGTCCGGGTAGCTGCGCAGGATGTCCTGGCGCATGCCTTCCGAAACGGCGATGATGGCGGCTGCGGCTTCGTAGGCGGTCTTTTCCACCCACGAGGACAGGGCGTAGCCGCCGCCGAGCTGCTCGGCCTTCCACGGCCGCAGCGGTTCAAGGCTGTGCGCGCTGAGCACGTGCGGGATGCCGTGCAGCAGGGACGCCAAGTGTCCGGCCATGTTGGCATACCAGGTGTGCGAGTGGACAAGGTCGGCGCCCTCGATGTCCGGCACGATCCGAAGATCCACCCCCAGCGTCTGGACAGCCGCATTCGCCGAGCCCAAGTCCTCGGGCACGGAATACGACGTCACCCCGGCACCGTGGTAGTCGGCGTCGCGGGGTGCCCCGAAAGCACGAACCTGCAGGTCAACGTGCTTACTAAGCACCCTGCTCAATTCGGCCACGTGGACTCCGGCGCCTCCATAGATCTCCGGCGGGAACTCTTTAGTCACAATGTCTATTCGCACGCTACCCAAGGTAGTCCTTCCGGCGTATCTGTTCTAGTGTGAAGGGGTCCGGGCATGCCGGACTGTTTTGGGGAGTTACGAAGGCGTACAGGAGCGACTAAATATGCCGTTGAACAAAAAAGTCCTGGCCATTGTCCTCGCAGGCGGCGAGGGAAACAGGCTGATGCCACTGACGGCAGATCGCGCTAAACCGGGTGTGCCCTTTGCCGGCAGTTACCGCCTCATCGACTTTGCGCTGTCCAACCTGGTGAATTCGCGTTACCTGCAGATCGTTGTACTGACCCAGTACAAGTCACACAGCCTTGACCGCCACATTTCCGAAACGTGGCGCATGTCCACCCAGCTCGGCAACTACGTGGCATCAGTCCCGGCGCAGCAGCGTGTGGGCAAGAGCTGGTTCCTGGGCAGCGCCAACGCCATCTACCAGTCCCTGAACCTGATCCACGACGCCAACCCGGACATCGTGGTGGTGGTCGGCGCCGACCACGTTTACCGCATGGACTTTGCCCAGATGGTGGAGCAGCACATCCTGAGCGGCGCCAAGGCCACTGTGGCAGCCGTACGCCAGCCCCTGAGCATGGCCAACCAGTTCGGCGTGATTGAAGTGGACCAGAACGACGCGCAGAAGATTGCCGCGTTTGTGGAGAAACCGGCAACTACGCCGGGACTGGCCGCTGACCCCACCCAGTTCCTCGCATCGATGGGCAACTACGTCTTCGACGCTGACGCCCTGGTAGAGGCACTCCACGTGGACGCGGAGCGCCTCGACACCAAGCACGACATGGGCGGCGACATCATTCCCTACTTCGTCAACCAGGGCCAGGCGGGCGTTTACGACTTCACCCTCAATGACATCCCCGGTTCCACCGAGCGTGACCGCACGTACTGGCGCGATGTCGGCACCATCGACTCGTTCTACGACGCGCACATGGACCTCATTTCGCCGTTGCCCGTGTTCAACCTGTACAACTCCGAGTGGCCCATGTACACCCGCCAGAGCATCTCCCCGCCGGCCAAGTTCGTCCGCGGCGAGAAGGACACGGTGGGTACCGCCCTGGACTCGATCGTCGCCAACGGCGTCGTGATCTCCGGCGGCGTGGTGGAGGGTTCGGTCCTGTCCAACGACGTTTTCGTGGGGACCGGCAGCAGGGTCATCGATTCGGTCCTGATGGACAAGGTCAACATCGGTGCAGGCGCGGTCGTGAAGCGGGCCATCATCGACAAGAACGTCAAGGTACCCGCAGGGGCAGCCATCGGGCTCGATGCGGACCTGGACCGCGCCCGCGGCTTCAAAGTCACCGAGTCCGGGATTACTGTCCTGTCCAAGGGACAGAACGTACCTGAGCCGGGCGAGGAGGAACGTGCCCTCGCCGCCAGGAACCTGCACTTGGTTCCCAACGCCGTCAAGGCGGCCACCGCCAACTACCCTGACCTCCGTGAATCGGTGGAGCAGGTGGCTGAGGTGCACGCGGGCGTGGCCAAGGCCTCTGAGGCAAGCCGCACCTAGAAGTACGCACTATTCCGTCCGGGCAGGCCGGATCTCCACAGGCTGTAAAATCGGTACAATGAGCTCCCCCGATCTGACGCCTGAGGAAATCCAGGCCTGCCTCAAGGTTTTAAACACCATCCACGCCTATGACGAGGAACACCCGGACTACGTCTCGGTCCGGCGCGCTACCGGGAAAATGTTCAAAGCCGTCAAACGGCACCGGCGTGTCACCAAGCGGGACCTCATCTCAGAAGCCGACCGCGCCGTCCTCGCCCAGACGGCCACAGCGGCGCCGGACCGCATCGATGACGAAACCCGGGGCAATAAGCTGGCGACATCGGCCACGGGAGACATCGCCGGGCACCTCATCCGTTCCCGCCCGTGCTATATCTGCAAGCAGCACTACACCCAGGTGGACGCCTTTTACCACCAGCTGTGCCCCGAATGTGCCGCCTTTAACCACGGCAAACGGGATGCCCGCACGGACCTCACCGGCCGCCGGGCGCTGCTCACCGGCGGGCGGGCGAAAATCGGCATGTACATTGCCCTGCGCCTCCTGCGCGATGGGGCGCACACCACCATCACCACCCGATTCCCCAAGGATGCGGCGCGCCGCTTCGCGGCCATGGAGGACAGCGGTGAGTGGCTGCACCGGCTCCAGATTGTGGGCATCGACCTCCGCGACCCGTCCCAGGTCATGGCATTGACGGATTCGCTGAGCGCAGCCGGTCCGCTCGACATCATCATCAATAACGCTGCGCAGACAGTCCGCCGCTCGGGCAATGCCTACAAGCCGCTGGTGGACGCAGAGGATGAACCGTTGCCCGCCGCGCTGGAGGCAGCCAACGGGGGTCCGGTGCTGCTGACGTTCGGCCATGCACACGACAAGCACCCGCTCGCCCTGGCGAGCAGCGTCACCGACCATCCCGTCCTTGCCGGGGATGCGATCACGTCGCTGGCGCTGTCCACAGGCTCTGCCTCGCTGGAGCGCATCGCCTCCGGGACAGCGATCGACGCCGGCGGGCTGGTCCCCGACCTGGCCACCATCAACAGCTGGACCCAGGTGGTGGACGAAGTGGATCCCCTGGAAATGCTTGAAGTGCAGCTCTGCAACGTGACGGCCCCGTTCCTGCTGGTGAGCCGGCTGCGCGATGCCATGAAGCGGTCCACGGCGCACCGGAAGTACATCGTCAACGTCTCCGCCATGGAAGGCCAGTTCTCCCGGGCCTACAAGGGCCCGGGGCACCCGCACACCAACATGGCCAAAGCGGCCCTGAACATGATGACCCGGACCAGTGCCCAGGAAATGCTGGACACGGACGGCATCCTGATGACCGCAGTGGACACCGGCTGGATCACCGATGAACGCCCGCACTTCACGAAGGTCCGGCTCATGGAGGAAGGCTTCCACGCTCCGCTGGACCTGGTGGATGGTGCCGCACGCGTGTACGACCCCATTGTGATGGGCGAGAAGGGCGAGGACCAGTACGGCGTCTTCCTGAAGGATTACAAGCCCAGCCCCTGGTAGTCCCTGTCCCGGGCCCCGGCACGGGCGTAAGCTCAGCGGCATGAGCAACGAACCATCTTCTTCAGAAGTCCAGAACCTGGAAAACCACGAATGCTGGGCACTGCTGCGGACCGTGTCCGTGGGCCGGCTGGCTGTCCTGGCGGACGGCCATCCGGACATCTTCCCGATCAACTACACCGTGGACGGCGGGACGCTGGTGTTCCGCACGGGCGAGGGAACCAAGCTTGCCGGTGCCACGGGCGGCGAACAGGTGGCACTCGAAGCGGACGGTGTGGACGCCGCGACAGGACTCGCCTGGAGCGTGGTGGTGAAGGGCGCCGCGGCCGCTGTGACAGGAACCGAGCAGATCCTGGATACGGCGGCGCTCTACCTGTTCCCGTGGCAGGCCGGCAGGAAAGACACGTTTGTCCGGGTGACGCCCGGGACCATCACCGGCCGGCGGTTCAAGGTGACCGCCCCGATGACCTGGTGGACCCAGCTGAGCGGCGCGGTCAAGGCGTCGCCGGAATAGGGCGGAAAGCAATCAGGCCGGGCCTGCCGGCCCGGCCTGATGCCAGTTATGCAAGCCGCGTGATCTCCACGCTGACGCTCAGCGCCGATCCGCCGCCGCCGGACAGGATGCCCTTCAGCGGCGGTACGTCGCGGTAGTCCCTGCCCCTGGCCACGGTGACGTGATAGTCGCCGGCCGGTTTGTGGTTGGTGGGATCCCAGCTCCGCCATTGGCCGTCCCACCACTCCAGCCACGCGTGGGACTGGCCGGCCACCGTCTCGCCGATGTCCGCCGTCGAACGCGGGTGAAGGTAACCGGACACGTAGCGGGCAGGGATTCCGCAGCTGCGGAGGGCCCCGATGGCCAGGTGCGCCAGGTCCTGGCAGACGCCCTGCCGCTGCCCCCACGCTTCTTCGGCGTTGGTGGTCACCGCGGTGGAGCCTGACATGTAGGTCATTTCGCCGCGCATCCATTCAAAGATGGCCATGGCCGCCTCATGCGGGTTCTTGCCCTCCACAACACCTGGAATGATTCCCAACACCTCGTCGCCCGGACCGCTGAGCAGGGACTGCGGCAGCCAATCACTGTAGGTGTTCAGGGTTTCGGCTGACGCCAGAACGTCCCAGCCGGCGATGTCGGTTTCCGCGGGGATTCTTTCCGCCCGGTGGACCTCCACGGTGATGTTGGAGATGACTTCGAGGTGGTCGTGGGGCATCTGCATGTCGAAGGCCGTCACGCGGGTGCCCCAGTAGTCGCGGTAGCTGCTCACGGCCGCCTGCGACGGCGAGACCTTGAGTACCGACTCGAGGACCACCTGCTGGGGGTCGGTGAGCGGGGTCATGCGGGCCTCGTTGTAGGACAGGGTGACGCGCTTGTTGTACTTGTAGGCGGTCTTGTGGATGATGCTCAGCCGGGTCATGAAACTTCTCCCACCCAGGCCAGTTCGTCCGCCTGATTGAAGTACTTACGGGAAATGGCGTCCGACGCCTGCGAAACGGCCTTCTGCACGCGCTCCATGTGCTCCGGGAGTTCGGACATGAGGTCGTCCGTCCGGTGGAACTCCAGGAAGGTGCGTGCCTGCCCCACGATCCTGCGGGCGTCGTTGATGAAGCCCACCCGCTGGGCGGAAGGATCAAGCTTGGCGAGGCACTCGTCGGCGTCACGCAGGGCGTACACGATGGAGCGCGGGAACAGCCTGTCCAGCAGCAAGAACTCGGCTGCGTGCTGGTCGCCGAAGGCCGCCCGCCGGGTCCGCAGGAAGGATTCGTAGGCTCCGGCACACCGGAGCATGTTCACCCAGGACATGCCTGCGGAGAGGACATCCCGGGTGGAGAGCATGCGGGCGGTCATGTCGGCGCGTTCGAGGGAACGGCCCAGCACCAGGAACAGCCAGCTTTCGTCATGGCTCACGGTGGTGTCGGCGAGGCCGCTGACCATGGCTGTACGTTCCAGCGTCCAGTTGCAGAAACGGTAGGTGCCCACCACGTCCTTGCGGTGCTGGCTCAGCCCATAATAGGTGGTGTTGAGGCTCTCCCAGAGGCCGGAGGACACGGTCTCCCGCGCTCGGCGGGCATTCTCCCGGGCGGCGCCCAATGATCCGGCAATCGAGGTGGCACTGGTTTTGTCGTACGCCAGGGCGTGGAGCAGTTCGGGCAGGCCGAAGTCCTCGCTCTGCGGCCGGGCGCCCATCACTGCCAGGAGTTCCTGTGCGACGCTGCGCCGCTCCTCCATGGGCAGGTGGTTCAGGCGCTCCAGGTGCACGTCCAGGATGCGGGCCGTGCCGTCTGCACGCTCCACATACCTGCCGATCCAAAAAAGGGACTCAGCAATACGGCTAAGCATTCGTGGCTACCTCCTGCGCGTCCGGAATCTGGTGGGTAATTACTGCCGGGAGAGATGCCCGGGTCACTGCTGCTGCTCCGACTGGCGGTCGCGCCAGTTGCTTTCCACTGGCCAGACCGAGACGCGTTCCCGGATGGCAATCGACGGCCGTGGAATGGTTTCCACCGGAACCTGGGGCGAGTCCGCGAGCACCCAGGTGTCCTTGGATCCGCCGCCCTGGCTGGAGTTCACGATCAGTGAACCCTCCTTGAGCGCCACCCTGGTGAGCCCGCCGGGGAGGACCCAGACGTCGTCGCCGTCGTTGACCGCGAACGGGCGCAGGTCCACGTGGCGCGGGCCGAACTTGTCGCCGCTCAGAGTTGGGACGGTCGACAGTTGCAGCACCGGCTGTGCGATCCAGCCGCGCGGATCCGCGATGACCCGCTTGCGGAGGGCATCGAGTTCGTCGTTGGACGCATCGGGCCCGATGACCAGGCCCTTGCCGCCGGAACCGTCCACGGGCTTCACCACGAGTTCGGCCAGGTTGTCCAGGACATACTCCCTGGCGTCCTTTTCCTCAAGCCGGAACGTATCCACGTTCGCAATGATCGGCTCCTCGCTGAGGTAGTAGCGGATCAGGTCCGGAACGTAGCTGTACACGAGCTTGTCGTCGGCGACGCCGTTGCCCACCGCGTTGGCGATGGTGACGCCGCCGGCCCGTGCCGCGTTGACCAGGCCCGGGCAGCCCAGCATGGAGTCTGCGCGGAACTGCAGCGGGTCCAGGAATTCGTCGTCGATGCGCTTGTAGATCACGTCCACGCGCTGCTCGCCGGCGGTGGTGCGCATGTACACGCGGTTGCCGCGGCAGATGAGGTCGCGGCCCTCCACCAGTTCAACACCCATCAGGCCGGCCAGCAGGGTGTGTTCGAAGTAGGCACTGTTGAAGACGCCGGGGGTCAGGACCACCACGGTGGGGTCGTCGACGCCGGACGGTGCGGTTTTGCGCAGCGCGGACAGCAGCCGCCGCGGGTACTCCTCGACGGGACGGATGAGCTGCTGGCCGAATGCCTCGGGCAGGCCCTTGGCCATGGCGCGGCGGTTCTCCAGGACGTAGCTCACGCCGGAGGGCACACGGACGTTGTCTTCCAAAACGCGGAAAGTGCCGGCCGCATCGCGGACAACATCGATGCCGGAGATGTGGACGCGGACGCCGCCTGCAGGCTCGAAGCCCTGCACCTGCCGGTGGAAGTGGGCGCTGGTGGTGACGAGCTGGCGCGGGATGACGCCATCGGTTACGACAGCCATTTTGTCGTAGACATCGTTGAGGAAGGCCTCCAGGGCCTTGACCCGCTGGGCCACGCCCCGTTCCAGCACCGTCCACTCATCCGCTGGGATGACGCGCGGAACGATGTCCAGGGGGAAGGGCCGCTCCTCCCCCGCGAAGTCAAACGTCACACCGCGGTCAAGGAACGTCCGCGCCATCGAGTCAGCCCGGGCGCTGACATCGGCCAGCGAGAGCTTGCGGAGGGCATCGGCCACCTGGCCGTACGACTCGCGTGCTTCCTGGCCGGGGGCGAACATCTCGTCGTAGGCGCCGGTACGCCCGGCGGCCTCGGAGTAATCCTGGAATAGGTCTGACATGTCCTTTAGCCAACCATCTTTTTGTTTCGAAATCATTACTGCCATCCATTGTGGCGTGTTGGACTGCTGCTGCCGGTTCGTGGAATCCGTGTCCTATCCGGCAAAGTAGGTGAGTGCCACTTGGAAAGGACCGACTCCTGCCGGGCCTGCTGACTGCCGCCCTGGCGCTGGCCGCTGCCTTCGGCATCCACCGCCTGGTGCCCGTCCTGCCCGCCATGACACTGGCCGTGGTCCTTGGCCTGCTCGCGGCGAACCTTCCCGGCACTGCTGTCTGGGTGGCCGGGCGTGCCAGGCCGGGACTCGATTTCGCCGGAAAGCACCTGATGCGGGGCGGGATTGTGCTTCTGGGGCTCAAGGTCAGCATCATGGACGTGCTGGGCCTGGGCTGGCTGGCCCTGCTGCTGATCGCCGGCGTGGTGGCGGCCAGTTTCGCCGGCACCTACGTGATCTCGCGGCTCTTCCGGCTGCCGGCGCAGACGTCCCTCCTGATTGCGACCGGCTTTTCCATCTGCGGCGCGTCGGCCATCGGCGCCATGGCCGCCGTCCGCCGGATCCGGCATGTGGACACGGTGCTGCCTGTGGCACTCGTGACGCTGTGCGGAACCCTGGCCATCGGGGTCCTGCCGTTGCTGGTCCAGCCGCTGCAGCTCACTCCCCTGGCATTCGGGGCCTGGACCGGGGCCTCCGTGCACGACGTCGGACAGGTAGTCGCCACAGCACAGACCGCCGGGACGGCGGCACTGGGGATCGCCGTCGTCGTCAAACTCACCCGGGTGCTGCTGCTGGCACCCGTCGTTGCTGCGGCGGGCCTCCACCAGCGCTTCAGCGCGGCGCGTGCAGCCGGGAAGGCGGCAGCCGCCGCCGCACCTGGGTCGCTGGCAACACCGGAACCGGGGCGCCTGCCTCCCGTGGTTCCGCTCTTTGTGCTCGGCTTTGTGGCCATGGTTGTCCTGCGGTCCAGCGGCTGGCTGGCGCCCGGGATCCTCGACGCCGGCGCCGCACTCCAGGACATCCTGCTGGGGGCCGCGCTGTTCGGGCTGGGGTCAGCCGTCCGGATCCGCACGCTCCTGCACACCGGAAGCCGTGCCCTGCTCGCTGCCTTGGCGGCCTGGCTGCTGATAGCACTGCTGGGCCTGGCGGCCGCGCTGCTCATGACCGCTTAGGCCAGCTGCAGGCCGCCGGCAGGGCGGCTTTCCTGCGGTGAACGGCAGGCAATTCCCGTGATTAGATAGCGGAGTGTCACATGAGAATCTGCAGCGCAAAGAAGCCGCGCAACGTTCAGCCCTGATCACCACCCACAGCTACGACGTCTCCCTGGACGTGCGGGAGGCAGCGGATCCGGACGTGGCAGGCTACACGAGCCGCAGTGTTATCAACTTCTCAGCCGCGGAGCCGGGCCAGTCAACGTTCCTGGATTTCATTGCCGCCGAAGTCCACAGCGTCTTCCTCAACGGAAAAGGCCTGCCCGTGGCCGACGTGGTGGAGGGTTCCCGGATCCGGCTGGACAACCTGCAGGCAGAAAACCAGGTGACGGTTACCGGCATCGCCCTCTACAGCCGTTCCGGCGAAGGCATGCACCGGTTTGTGGATCCGGCCGACGGCCAGTGCTACCTCTACACGCAGTACGAGCCCGCCGATGCCCGGCGTGTGTTTGCCAACTTTGAACAGCCGGACCTCAAGGCTGAATTCACGTTCCACGTTATGGCGCCGTCGGGGTGGGAAGTGGCTTCCAACGGGATTGAGGCCGCCCGGACCCGGCTGACCAGTGATCCGGACACCAGCCGCTGGGACTTCGCGCCGACCCGCCCCATGTCCACGTACATCACCACGGTGCTCGCCGGGCCCTACTTCAAGGCACAGGACCACTGGAGCGCCACCCTCGACGACGGCACGTCCTTGGAGGTGCCGCTGGCACTGTACTGCCGGGCTTCGATGGCGGAATCCTTCGATGCCGCTGAACTGTTCCGCCTCACCAAGAGTGGCCTGGACTTCTTCAACCGGCTGTTCGACTACCCCTACCCGTGGGGGAAATACGACCAGGCCTTTGTCCCGGAATACAACCTGGGCGCGATGGAGAACCCGGGCCTGGTCACCTTCACCGAAAGCTACGTGTTTACGTCCCGCGCCACCGACGCGCAGTACCAGGGACGTGCGAACACGCTGATGCACGAAATGGCGCACATGTGGTTCGGCGACCTCGTCACCATGCAGTGGTGGGACGACCTCTGGCTCAAGGAGTCGTTCGCGGACTACATGGGAACCCTCGGCGTGGACCAGGCCACCCACTGGGATACGGCCTGGGTGAATTTCGCGAACAAACGCAAGGCATGGGCATACGTCCAGGACCAGCTTCCCACCACGCACCCTGTCGTCGCCGACATTCCCGACCTCGAGGCCGCGAAGCAGAACTTCGACGGCATCACCTACGCCAAGGGCGCGTCCGTGCTCAAGCAGCTGGTGGCGTACGTGGGGTTCGACGCCTTCACCGCCGGCTCGAGGCAGTATTTCCGCGACCACGCCTACGGAAACACCACGCTCGCCGACCTCCTGAAGGCCCTCAGTGCTGCCTCCGGCCGGGACCTGGCCGGCTGGGCCGCGCACTGGCTGCAGACCTCCGGCATCTCCACCCTGTCCGTTGAAACCGGGACGCACGACGGCGGACTGGGCGCCGTGACCATCGTCCAGGACGCACTGGACCCCGTCACCGGACGCGAGGTACTGCGGCCGCACCGCCTGCGGGTGGGCTCCTACAACTTCGACGCTGCCGGCGCACTGGTCCGCACCGGGAGTGTCGAAACGGACGTCGCCGGGGCGCGGACGGAGGTCCCGGAACTCACCGGCCAGCAGCGGCCGGCGCTGCTGCTGGTGAACGACGACGATCTTACCTATGCCAAGGTCCGTCTGGACCCTGTTTCGGAAGCCACGGTGCTGGCCTCCCTGGACCGGATCTCCGACCCCATGGCCCGGGCCCTCTGCTGGACCGCGCTCTGGAACTCTGCACGCGACGGGGAAAGCCCGGCCGCCCGCTACGTGGACGCCGTGAAGGCGTTCGGGCCGTCCGAAACCGGGATAGGCGTGCTGTTGAACATCCTCGACAACGCCCAGGCCGCCGTCGAACGCTATACCCCTGCAGCCGTGCGCGACGCCGTGCGCCGGGACTTCCTGGCGGCTGCGGACAGCCAGCTGGGGCTGGCCGCCCCGGGTTCCGACCAGCAGCTTGCATGGGCACGCACCGTGGCCGCCGTCAGCCGCCACGATTTAACGGTTCTCCCCCGGGTCCGCGGGCTGCTGGACGGCACTGTCGAGGTGCATGGCCTCGCCGTGGACGCCGAGCTGCGCTGGAACATCTGGCACGCCCTGGCAGCCAACGGCCAGGCAGCCGTCGATGAGCTGGACGCCGAGCTGGCCAGGGACACCACGGCGTCAGGCCGGGCGGGCCACGCGACGGCCCTCGCCGCGCGTCCGGATCCTGAGGTCAAAGCGGCTGCCTGGAAGGCCGCCGTGGAGGGGACCGGACTCTCAAACCAGCTGCTGAGCGCCACCATCGCAGGCTTCACCACGGCGCCCGCTCCGCTCCTGGAGCAGTACGTGGAACCATACTTCGCAAGCCTCCGCGGCGTCTGGGAGAACCGGAGCATCGAAATCGCCACCCGGATTGTCCGCGGGCTGTACCCGCTGGCGCAGGACCTCCCGGCCGGGACCGTTCCGGAGCAGCACCCTGTGGTGCTCCGGACGGATGCCTGGCTGGAAGCCAATGCGGACGCGCCCCGCGCCCTGCGCAGGATCATCGTGGAGCAGCGCAGCCACCTGCTCCGGGCGCTCACCGCCCAGTCACGGACGTAAAAACGCCTTAGGGGACGCGGTTCAGCCACTCCTCGGTGCCGAACTTTGACGCCACCCGTTCCCGGGCGGCGCTGAGTTCGGCGTCCGTGAGTGCCGACGGGGTGGCGGCATAGCGTTCAGTGAAGACTTCGATCATTGCTGCGATGATTTCCGTGCGTGCCAGGCCCGTCTGCCGCCGGAGCGGGTCAACACGCTTCTTGGCGCTGCGCGTTCCCTTGTCCGAGAGCTTTTCCTTGCCGATGCGCAGCACGTCCACCATCTTGTCGGCGTCGATGTCGTAGCTCATGGTGACGTGGTGCAGCATCCCGCCGTTGGCCAGTCGTTTCTGCGCGGCGCCGCCGATCTTGCCCTGGTCCGTGGCGATGTCGTTCAGGGGCACGTAGAACGCCGTGACCCCGATCTTTTCCAGCGCGGCCATCACCCAGGCGTCCAGGAACGCATATGAGTCCGCAAAGCTGATCCCGTCCACGAGCGTCTGCGGCAAGTACAGGGAGTAAGTGATGCAGTTGCCGGCTTCCATGAACATCGCTCCCCCGCCGCTGATGCGGCGGACCACGCTGATTCCGTGCCGGGCCACGCCGTCGGGATCCAGTTCGTTGCGGACGGACTGGAAGCTGCCGATCACCACGGACGGCTCTTCCCAATCCCAGAACCGCAGGGTGGGATTGCGCCGGCCGGCGCCGACTTCCTCGGTCAGCACCTCGTCCAGGGCGACGTTGACGTGGGTGGGCAGCACTGTGGGCGCAATGACGTTCCAGTGATGATCCGACCAGGAGGTCGCTTTGGCAAGGGCACGGCGTACGGTGACCGCCACGGCGTCGGCCGAAAAGCCGAACAGGACTGCGCCGGGCGGCAGGGAGGCGGTCACGGCAGCGGAGAGCTCAGCCGCCGTCGTGGTTTCCGGAAGTCCGGTGATGGCACGGTTGATGTCCAGCAGCGTTTCGTCGGGTTCCAGGAAGAAGTCCCCGCTGACTGACACGCCGGTGAGGAGACCGTCCGCCACGTCGAGGTCCACCACCACGAGCTTCCCGTTGGGGACCTTGTACTCACCATGGAAGCGGGGGCGGTCTTCGGCAGGGAGCGCTGTGTCAGTCATGCCTTCCATCCTGCCCCACCCGGGGTGCCCGAAACGCAAAAAAAGCCCGCACCGTTGCCGGTGCGGGCTTTTCCAAAGAACGTTGGGGCGAAGTGAATTACTTCTTGCCGCCGAAGCCCTTGAAGCGAGCGTTGAAGCGCTCGACGCGGCCTGCAGAGTCCATGATGCGCTGCTTGCCCGTGTAGAACGGGTGGGACTCGGAGGAGATTTCGACGTCGATGACCGGGTAGGTGTTTCCGTCTTCCCACTCGATGGTCTTCTTGGAAGACACGGTGGACTTGGTCAGGAACTTGACGCCGGAAGCCAGGTCGTTGAAAACAACAGCTTCGTACTTCGGGTGGATATCAGACTTCATAATGGGACCTTTGTTCGCACAACTGGATTTGGCCAGTTGCCAGGTATGAATGGGATGGCCGCGCCCTGCACCAGCGAAAAGCAGTACAGCATTGCGGCCAGCTACCAATAATAGCGGATCGGCGCGGTCCCCGCGAACCGCTTGCCGGGCCTTAGGCCCGGGGCCTGAGCTCCCAGAACGCCACTGCCGACGCCGCGGCCACATTCAGTGAGTCCACGCCCGCCCGCATGGGGATTTTCACGGCAAGGTCGACGGCGGCGAGTGTCTCTGCGCTCATACCTGCCCCTTCCGTGCCCAGCACCAAAGCCAGCCGGTCCGGATTCCGGGCAGCGAGTTGATCGACGTCCACCGCGTCCTCGGTCAGCTCCAGGGCCGCCACCGTGAAGCCATGCCGCCTGAGCAGCGAAAGGTCCTGCGGCCAGGACTCAAGCCGGGCCCACGGAACCTGGAAAACAGTGCCCATGCTGACGCGGACGCTTCGCCGGTAAAGCGGGTCGCCGCACCGCGGCGACACCAGGACGGCATCGATGTCCAGGGCGGCCGCGGACCTGAAAATCGCCCCTACATTGGTGTGGTCCACAATGTCCTCCAGGACCGCAACGCGCCGGGCGCCGGCGAGCAGTTCGTCAAGGGGAACGGGCGCGGGCCGCTGCATGGCAGCCATCGCCCCGCGGTGCAGGTGGAAGCCGGTGATCTCCTCCAGCAACGAGGCATGGCCAATGAATGCCGGGACGTCCGGGTGGGCGTCCAGGACATCCTGCAGGTCCGCCAGCCATTTCTCGGCCAGGAAGAACGAACGGGGCTGGTGGCCGGCGGCCAGGGCACGGCGCAGTACGCGCGAGGATTCAGCGATGTACATGCCTTCCGCGGGTTCGCGGAGCTTGCGCAGGTGGACGTCTGTGAGTTGGGTGTAGTCGGATACCCGGGGATCCCGGGCCGACTCGAGGTAGTGGATTGGCACTGGCTGATTATTTCAGCAGATTGGCAATCATAAAGCCCAGGGCAACCAGCCCGAGGGCAAAGATCACACCACGGAGGACGGTGGGTGAGAGCCTTCGGCCCACTTTGGAGCCAAGGAGTCCGCCGATGGTGGAGCTGACAGCGATCAGGAGCACCACCAGCCAGTTGATGCGGTCAAAGGCGAAGACCAGGTAGGAGACGGCAGCCACCAGGTTCACGCCGAGCACCAGGATGTTCTTCATGGCGTTGGCGTTCTGGATGGTGCCGGTCAGGAAAACGCCCAGGATGCCTACGAGCAGGATGCCCTGGGCGGCCACGAAGTAGCCGCCGTAGACCCCCGCGAGATAGACGAGCACCACCAGCAGGACGCCGTGCCGTTTGTCCCGCACGGCGTGTTCCGGGTTCTCCTCGCGGTTGCGCACCCATGCCTGAAGGCGTGGCTGGAAGACCACCATCAGCAAGGCGAGCACCAGGAGGACCGGCGCCACGTAGTGGAATACCTTCTCCGGGAGGTGGAGGAGGAGCCAGGCTCCTGTGATGCCTCCAAGGAGCGACGCCGGCAGGAGCTTGAGGAGCTGAAGTCCCCTCCCCTTGAGCTCACGGCGGTAGCCCCACGCGCCGGCGGCTGTGCCGGCCACCAGGCCCATGGCGTTGCTCATGGATGCCACCACCGGGGTCACCCCGAGTGCGATCAGGACGGGAAAGGTGACGAGGGTGCCGGAGCCGACGACGGCGTTGATGGTGCCGGCCCACAGGCCGGCAATGAACACAAAAGTACTGCTAAGAAGATCCACGGTGGGCGGCGCCCTGGCCTAGCGGCGGGCTGTGGCGGTGTAGCGGCCGGCGTTCTCCGTCACGTCCAGGGCCAGGCCAAAGGTTGTGGTGAGGTGCTCGTCGGTGAGGACATCTCCGATCGGGCCTGCAGCGACGACCCCGCCGTCACGCAGCAGCATGGCGTGCGTGAAGCCGGGCGGGACTTCTTCAAGGTGGTGGGTGACCAGGACCATGGCCGGGGCCGCTTCGTCCCGCGCAAGTTCACTGAGCTTGTGCACGAGTTCCTCGCGGCCGCCCAGGTCCAGTCCGGCAGCGGGCTCATCCAGCAGGAGCAGCTCCGGATCCGTCATGAGGGCGCGGGCGATCTGGACGCGCTTGCGCTCACCTTCCGAAAGTGTGGCGAAGGTCCTGTTAAGGAGCGGCCCCATCCCCCACGCGTTAAGCAGACGGAAGGCGCGGCGCTCGTCGTCGCGCTCGTAACCCTCGCGCCAACGGCCGGTCACGCCATAGGCGGCGGTGACCACCACGTTCAGGACGATCTCGTGTTCCGGGATCTGCGCGGCGAGGGCGGCGGAGGAAAGGCCGATGCGGGGACGGAGCTCGAAAACGTCAACGCGGCCCAGGGTTTCGTCGAGGATCCCGGCCTTGCCGCTGCTCGGGTGCAGGCGGGCTGCGGCGATCTGGAGAAGCGTCGTTTTGCCTGCACCGTTGGGGCCAAGGATGACCCAGCGTTCGCCTTCGTTGACCTGCCAGTCAACCTTGTCCAGCAGGGTCTTCTTGCCTCGGACAACGCTGACGGAAGCCAATTCCAGAACATCACTCATAGGAGTAGACACTAGGACAAAACGGGGACCGACTGATAACTGATACAGGCCATGCGACATGCGTCACGGCCGGTGGCGTTGAACCTCCGCAATGAATTCGGGCCGTACCCCCGCGCTGGCTAAGATTGCAGCCATGACTCCGAACGTGACTGCGGTCAGCTATGGCCCGAAACTGACTGCCTCCGAGCTTGACCAGCTGCGCACCGTCCTGGCCGGCAGCGGCGCGACTTTCCAGTCCGAAACGCGGGGTGGGGACAGTCGGTTTGAGGTCCACACGGCCGAACTGGCCGTCGCTGACGGTACGGACTCGGGCATCGCCGCCCTCCGCCACGCAGTAGCCGAGGCGGCGCAGGACGGCCTGGACACTGCCATCGTTCCCTCCGGACTCCGCGCAGCCCAGCGGAAATTCCTGATCATGGACGTCGACTCGACGCTGATCCAGCAGGAAGTCATTGAACTCCTGGCCGCCTATGCCGGCAAACGCGAGGAAGTTGCCGCTGTCACCGAAGCCGCCATGCGCGGCGAACTGGACTTCGCGCAGAGCCTGCACGCACGCGTGGCCGTGCTCGCGGGACTGCCGGCCGCCGTCGTCGAATCCGTCCGCGCAGAAGTGAAACTGAGTGAAGGTGCCGCCGAGCTGGTGGCCGCGTTCAAGGCTGCCGGACACGTAGTGGCGGTGGTCTCCGGCGGTTTCAACCAGATCCTGCGTCCGATCGCTGAGGACCTCGGCCTGGACTACTGGATCGCCAACGAGCTCGAAATCGTGGACGGCGCCCTGACCGGCAAGGTTCTCGGTGCCGTGATTGACCGTGCTGCGAAGGAGAAATACCTGCGCGAGTGGTCGGCCGCCGAAGGAATCGCAATGGAACACACCATTGCCGTGGGCGACGGGGCCAACGATCTGGACATGCTGGGAGCCGCCGGGATCGGAGTGGCGTTCAACGCAAAGCCTGCCGTCCGTGCTGTGGCCGACTCCGCCGTCAATATGCCCTACCTGGATGCCGTGCGTCACATCGCCGGCGTCTGAGCCTCCGGCTCCCTCCGCGGGCCGGGTGGGATCAGCCTGGACCACTTAGCCCGACGGCGGCGTGAACTGGCTTGCGGTGAATTCAGCACCGCCGGGATCCCTGATCAGGACGGTGCGCGTCCAGGCGGTATCGTCCTGCCCGAGGATCACGGCGCCGAGGCGCTGTGCATCCCTGGCCGTCCGGTCGCGGTCCGCGACAGTAAACGTCACGTGCCACTGCGGCTGCTCACCGGGCGCCGCGGAGGCAAGCCAGGCGACGGCGTCCTCGAACCCGCGGGGCACGAGGTCACCGGACTGGCGGATCCTGATGTTGGGGTCGACGGTGGCTTCGAGGTGGTCCCCGTATCCGGGGCGGCGGATCATCGTGCCGAAGCCGATGTTGTCGAACTGCCAGCCGAAGGCATTCATGTAGAAGGCGGCTGCTGCCTCGGTGTCTGTGGTGTAGAGGTCACTGAAGTTCCAACCACCGGGGCCGTTGACCGCTTGGGCGCCGGGTCGCCGCCGGGCCTGCCAGATACGGAACTCGACTCCTTCGGAATCTGCCAGCACCGCCTGCACGCCGCCCCAGCCCGTATCGGCAGGAGCCGATTTCAGTGTTGCGCCGACGGCGAGCAGGTGGCGAACGGCAGCATCCGCGTCGTCGACGGAGACGTAGGTGTTCCACGCGGCCATAGCGGAGCCGGGGCCCGTGATCGCGGCGGCCTCCTGGCCGTTGAGCGTGGCTACGACGTACCTGCCACCGCCGGCCGGGGCAGTGTCCTCGAACTCCCACCCGAAGACTCCGCTGTAGAAGTGCATGGCGGCCTCCACGTCGGGCTGCTGGGTGTCCACCCAGCAGGGAACACCGGCCGGATAGGTACGGTGTGTCACCTCTGGTTGCTGTGCCATGCATAAAACCCTAGGCGGCCTTGCACTCCCGGACAACGACTCCCGGCAACGCCCCCGACAGAGGCGATGCCGCCGACAGGCAGGGTGGGCACAGTGACAGACAAAAGCTCCGGGCAGGAGTGCTGCCCGGAGCCTTTGGTGTGGTGGGGTTGCCGCGGAGACAAGCCGCAGGGGAGCCCGGAAATGCTAGTTGGCGCCCTTGCCGAAGTAATCGGCACCGCCGGCGTACTCCGTGTGGCCGGATTCGACGTCGGCGGTAGCCATGCCGGCCACCACTTCGGCGAACTCCTCCACTGAGTAGAGCTTGCCGGCCTCTGCACGGCGGGCCTCGATGGCACCGGGAGTGGAACGGTCAAGCAGAGTGGCCGTAACGGTGCCTTCGATCATGTCGCCCGAAACGACCACCAGCGAGATGCCCTTCTCGGCAAGGTTCGGGATCAGGGCACGGAGCGCGTCCTCACCGGCACGCTTGCTGCGGGCCACCGGCTCGTACGTCGGCATGGTGGGGACCGTGTTGATGAAGTGGGCCTGGTGGCTGGTCACGAAGACCACGCGGGAGCCCTCCTTCATCAGCGGCACTGCGGCGTTGAGCATGTTGACCTGCGCGTCCCGGTTCAGCTTCAGGGCGTAGTCGTCCTCCATGCCGGACTCCATGCCACCGGAAGCGTTGAGCACCAGGACGTCCAGCGAACCAAAGTTTTCCATGGCTGCACTGGCGAGGGCCTGTACGCCTTCCAGCGTGGTCAGGTCCGCACCGACGGCCGTTGCACGGCCGCCAGCGGCTTCGATTCCTGCGACCACCTTGTTGGCGCGGGGCGCCTTCTGGCGGTAGTTAACCACGACGGCGGCGCCCTCGCCGGCCAGGATCTTTGCCACTTCGGCGCCGATTCCGCGTGAGGATCCGGTTACGATGGCGGTCTTGTTGTCCAGCAGTCCCATATGGGCTCCTTTGTTCGAAACGTCTAAATCGCTAGAGGTCTGCAGTCCATCATGCCAGCGCAGGCCCCGTATTTGCTTGTTTGACCCCCACAAAGAAGCCTGCCCCGGCTAGTGGCGGGTGCCTGCTGCAGCCATGCCGCCCCGGCGTAAGCTCCCCCCATGAAGAAACCGCCGGAAACCGGAAAGGGACTGGCCATGACGGGCGCCGCAGGCACACCGTCGACGCCGGAAGGCGTCTTCGCCAAATCACCGGAAGGGCTGCGTCTCTGCCACTTTGTCCGTGACGCCATTCTCGGCGCGGTTCCGGCCACAATGCGCACCACCGCCAGCCAGGTGGCCTTTAGGAACCGGCGCGGGTTCGCCTATGTCTGGAATCCCCGGCAGCACCTCAAGACCGAGGTGCCTGCTGTTCTCTCCATTGCCCTGCCCCGTCGGGTGGAGTCATCGCGGTTCAAGGAGGTGGTCCACCCGTCCCCCGGCGTGTGGATGCACCACCTTGAAGTCAACGCCGCTGTCGACGTCGACGAAGAGGTAACCGCGTGGCTGATTGAAGCGTTCGGCGCCGCTGCCTGAGGAAGGGTTTCCCCGTTAGTGGCCCATCCCGAGTCCTCCGTCAACAGGGATGACTGCACCGGAAATGTAGGCTGCCTCGTCGCTGGAAATCCAGCGGACCACGTTCGCCACTTCCGACGCCTCGGCGAAACGGCCGGCAGGAATGCTGGAGAGATAGTCCTTCTGGGTGGCTTCGGGCAGTTCGGCCGTCATATCCGTGTTGATGAACCCCGGTGCCACAACGTTGGCCGTGATTCCGCGTGACCCCAGTTCCCGGGTCAGCGAACGGGCGATGCCCACCAGGCCGGCCTTGGAAGCGGAGTAGTTGATCTGGCCCGGCGCGCCGTAGAGGCCGGAAACGGAGGAGATCAGCACCACGCGGCCCTTGCGCATCCGGATCATGCCCTTCGAGGCGCGCTTGATGACCCGGAAGGCGCCGGTGAGGTTGGTGTCGATCACGGAGGTGAAATCGTCTTCGCTCATCCGCATCAGCAGCGTGTCCTTGGTGATGCCGGCGTTGGCCACCAGGACCTCCACCGGGCCGTGCGCAGCTTCCACCTCTGCGAATGCCGCATCCACTGAGGCTTCATCCGTCACGTCGGCCTTGACACCCAGGATCCCGGCAGGCAGCTCCGACTGGCTCCGGTAGGTCACTGCCACCTTGTCGCCGTTGGCCAGGAACGCCTCGGCGATGGCCAGGCCAATGCCCCGGTTTCCACCGGTGATGAGGACGCTGCGGGCCGCAGTAGCTGCTTCAGACATAAAACGCTCCGGGATTCTGCGGCACGCTGGGCCGCGGTAGGAAGGGGTGTGATTTTGCTGCCTCCGATCTTAGCCCGCGTTTGGGCGCCACTGCCGATGGTGAGAGAATTGAGGCAAGCCTTTGGAGCGTGATCAATCAGCCGTGACCCTTGAAAACCATGCCGGACAGCCCGTGTCCGGAGACCCTGAGCGGTTCTCCGGCGATTCCGGGGTCCACAGCATCACGGACGCTGCATCCGCCCATTCCGAGGACATGCGCCAGCGGATGATCAAGTACGCGCTGGCCATGGGAATCCGCATGGTCTGCCTCATCCTCATTTTTGTGGTGGACGGGTGGCTGAAGCTTGTGATGGTTGCGGGTGCCGTCTTCCTCCCCTGGATCGCGGTGGTCATCGCGAACGGAAGCGACAAAGCGGAGATCCACAGCGATTCCCTGCTTGACTCTGCGCCGCTGGCCGAACTCGAGGGACCCAGCTGGTCACCGGCTGAAGCCGGACCGGACAATGACGTCCTGCAGGGTGAGCTCATAGATGACGACGACGAACCAGACCACGGCGAGGAACGGCGCGCTTCATGAACATTTTTGACCTGGCCGCAGGGACCCCCGGTCCCCCGCCGGCCGCAGCTGCCATGTGCTCCCGGAAAGCCTGCCGCTCTGAGGCTTCATGGCAGCTCCTCTGGAACAACCCGAAAATCCACACGCCCGACCGGCGCAAGATCTGGCTGGCCTGCGGCGACCACCGCGACTGGCTGGAGGACTACCTCCAGACCCGCGGGCTCTGGAAGGAAACGGTGCCGCTGGAAACAGTTTCAGGGACCGGTTCCGCACAGCAGGGACAGGAAGGCTGAATGTACCGCTTCCTCTTTTCCAGCAAATGGCTGGGATATCTGCTGCTGGCCGCAATCTTTGCCACGGCATGTGTTTTCCTGGGCCGCTGGCAGATGGACCGCCGCGCCGAAACGCTCGCGGAAATCAACCGGGTCGTCACCAACTACTCGGCCACCCCGGTCCCGTTCGCTTTGGTCAAGGATGAGTTCAACAACCTTGAGCCTGAAAAGGAATGGACCCAGGTTGAACTCAAGGGCTCCTACGACGCCGCCGGCCAGCGGATTGTCCGCAACAGGCCGTTGAACGGGCAGCCCGGCTACGAAGTGGTGGTGCCATTCAAGCTGGAGTCCGGCGAGACGGTGGTGATCGACCGCGGATGGTTGCCCATCGGCAACAACAATCCGGGGCGCCCCGACTCGATCCCGGCCCCGCCCGTAGGTGACGTCACCGCCGTCGTCCGACTGAAGGCCGGCGAACCGACGCTGCAGCGCGGCGCCCCTGACGGCCAGCTGGCATCCATCGACCTGCCCGTCTACGCAGAGGAGCTCGGCTACCCCGTGCTGACGGGAGCATACGGCCAGCTCGCGTCAGAAACTCCTGGCGCAGCCGAGAAGCCCTTCCCGTTCCCCATGCCAGCCACGGAGGAAGGCACGCACCTGTCGTACTCCTTGCAGTGGTTTGCCTTCGGCGTGCTCATGTTCGTGGGCTTCGGCTACGCCGCCCGCCAGCAGGCCCGGAATGCCGCGATCGACGCCGAGGACGCAGCAGAGGGCGAAGGAGGCAGCGATTCGGGCAGCCCGGTTCACTCAGCGGCTGCGGCCGCCCGCCGTCGAACGCCGGCCCCGCGTAAACGCAAGCATCCGACCGCCGAAGAAGAAGAAGACGCCCTCCTCGACGCCCAGGGCTACTGACTGAGTCCGGTGGGTGCACACCTCGGTTGCGTCCCATTGTCGGTCGGTGGCCTTCGCTCCGCGACGTGGGTGATTTCCCGCGTGCTGGCTCGTTCCTCGCCTTTGACGCACGCTACATAAATCACCCACGCTGCTCCGCTGGTGCCTGGGTGCGGTCCGTGAGGAGACGACGGCGGGCCCGGCCACCACGGGCAGCTCGGCTTTCGCTCGCGGAGGGTTAGGAACAGGGATGACCCCCGAGCAGCTCCCGGTTGCGCGCAAAGGATTACGAACGCAAGGGAGCTGACGGTCTGCTGGCGACGGAACCGAGCTGGCCGGTGACCAACGCACGAGCGCAGCAGTGCGGGTGATTTATGTAGCGTGCGTCAAAGGCGAGGAACGAGCCAGCACGCGGGAAATCACGCGCGCTGCGGAGCGTATGCAACCACGGAACGAGCCAGCAAGCGGGAAATCACGCGCGCTGCGGAGCGTACGCAACCACGGAACGAGCCAGCAAGCGGGAAATCACGCGCGCTGCGGAGCGTACGCAACCACGGAACGAGCCAGCAAGCGGGAAATCACGCGCGCTGCGGAGCGTACGCAACCACAGCGCGCGGACCCGGAGCGACTAAGCCAGCGTAATAAGGTCCAGGTAGTCTTCGTTCCAGTGGTCTTCGATGCCGTCGGGCAGCAGCACAACCCGCTCAGGATTCAGTGCTTCGACTGCCCCTTCGTCGTGGCTGACCAGGACGACAGCGCCAGAGTAGTTCCGCAGGGCACCGAGGATTTCGGCGCGGCTGGCGGGGTCCAGGTTGTTGGTGGGCTCGTCGAGGAGAAGGACGTTGGCGCTGGAGGCGACGATGGTGGCCAGGGCAAGGCGGGTCTTTTCACCGCCGGAGAGCACACCGGCGGGCTTGTCGACGTCGTCGCCCGAGAAGAGGAACGAGCCGAGGATGCCGCGGACTTCGGCGTCCTTCATGTCCGGCGCGGAGGAGCGCATGTTCTCGAGGACGGTGCGGTCGACGTCGAGCGTTTCGTGTTCCTGGGCGTAGTAGCCAACCTTCAGGCCGTGCCCGGCAATGACGTCTCCGGTATCCGGCTTGTCCACGCCGGCGAGCATCCGCAGGAGCGTGGTCTTGCCGGCGCCGTTGAGCCCCAGGATGACCACCTTGGAGCCGCGGTCGATGGCCAGGTCCACGTCGGTGAAGATCTCCAGCGAGCCGTAGGACTTGCTGAGGCCTTCGGCGGTGAGCGGGGTCCTGCCGCAGGGCGACGGGTCGGGGAACCGGAGGGCTGCCACGCGGTCGTTTTCGCGGACGGCCTCCAGCCCGCTGAGCAGGCGTTCGGCGCGCTTGGCCATGTTCTGTGCGGCAACGGCCTTGGTAGCCTTGGCGCGCATCTTGTTGGCCTGGTCGAACAGGACCTGGGCCTTCTTTTCGGCGTTGGCGCGTTCGCGTTTGCGGGCGCGTTCGTCCGTCTCGCGCTGGGTGAGGTAGCGCTTCCAGTCCATGTTGTAGAAGTCGATCTGGGCGCGGTTGGCGTCCAGCAGGAAGACTTTGTTAACCGTGGCCTCGAGCAGTTCCGTGTCGTGGCTGATCACGATCAGGCCGCCCTGGTGGTTTTTCAGGAAGTCACGCAGCCAGGCGATGGAATCGGCGTCGAGGTGGTTGGTGGGCTCATCGAGGAGCATGGTCTCGGCATCCGAGTACAGGATGCGCGCCAACTCCACACGGCGGCGCTGGCCACCGGAGAGTGTCTTGAGCGGCTGGTTCAGCAGCCGGTCCGGCAGTGCGAGGTTGGAGCAGATCGCAGCGGCCTCGGCCTCTGCAGCGTAGCCGCCTGCGGCCAGGAATTCCGATTCCAGCCGGTCGTAGCGGTTCATTGCCTTGCGCTGGATGTTGGCGTCCTCGCTGGCCATCTCCTCGTGGGCCACGCGGAGCTTGCCGACGGCGATGTCCAGGCCACGGACGGACAGGATCCGGTCGCGCGCGAGCTGCTCCATGTCCGGGGTGCGCGGGTCCTGGGGCAGGTAACCGATCTCGCCGGTGCGGGTCACCTTGCCCGCGGCCGGCAGTCCCTCGCCGGCCAGGACACGTGTCAGGGTAGTCTTGCCTGCACCGTTCCGACCGACCAGGCCGATCTTGTCTCCCTTGTCGATGCGGAAGCTCACCTGGTCCATAAGGAGCCGGGCGCCGGCGCGCAGTTCAAGATCCTGGACAGTAATCACAGCAGGTAAGGCCTTTCACAACAGGGAACGCCACAGCCAACCGAATGAAGTCTGGCAGGAACCGGGCAGAGAGGCCGGAGAACGGCCTATACAAGTCTACCGGCCGCAGCTTCAGCCCATAACCGCGGCGATCGGCAGCTCTGCGGGCGCGCTGTGGCGGGCCCGGCGCGGACCGTTGTGCCCTGCCACCACAAACGCGGGCCTCCGTTTAGTGGATCCCCTACAAAATGGAGTCCGACGGCGGGCGGTAACGTCAGGGTTACCCCCATGCTTTGCTTGTACAACCCCGACAGGATTTTCCATGAGCCAACACGACATCGCCGTCAACGGCACCGACTCCCCCGCCCGCAACCGCTGGAACGCGACCGACCTTGGCCTGATTGCCGTCTTCGCCGCGCTCGTTGCCGGTTCCGCCCTTGTGCCCGGGATCGCGGCGAACGTCTTCGGCATCCCCATCACCTTCCAGACCCTTGCGGTGATGCTCACCGGACTGATGCTGGGCCCCGCGCGGGGCTTCGCCGCCGTCGGGCTTTACACCCTTCTGGGGCTGGCTGGCCTGCCGATCTTCAGCCAGGGCCGCAGCGGCCTGGGCATCCTGGCCGGACCGTCAGCTGGCTACATCATCGCCTTCCCCATCGCCGCGGCACTGGTCGGCTGGCTCGCCACCGTGGTCATCCGCCGCACCACACGTGCCCGGGCGCTGTGGTTCTTCGTTGCCGCCATGGTGACCAGCGTCCTGGTGGTCCACGGCCTCGGCATTGCCGGCATCGCCATCAACACCAAGACCGGGCTGGGCCAGGCCTTCATGGCCGACCTGATCTTCTACCCCGGAGACGTGATCAAGAACATCCTGGCCGCCGGGATTGCAGTGGCCCTGCACCGGGCCTTCCCCGACGTACTGGTCCGCCGCGTGAAGCGGATCAACCGCTAACCGCCATGGCAATTTCCTTCCGCAAGGCCACCGTCGCAGTCGACGTTGACAACCATCCGGAGCCCAAGACGCTGCTCCACGGCGTCACCCTGGAGCTGACGGAACGGCGCATCGGCGTGATCGGGGCCAACGGATCCGGCAAGTCAACGCTGCTGCGCCTGGTCAACGGCCTGGTCCAGCCCAGCGCCGGCGCCGTGGCGGTGGACGGCGACGACACCGTCCGGGCCGTTCGGGCGGTCCGGCGGAACGTCGGCTTTGTGTTCACCGACCCGCTGTCCCAGCTTGTCATGCCAACAGGACGCGAAGATGTTGAACTCTCGCTCCGCCGCTCCATCCGCAATGGAGCGGAGCGGCGGCGCCTGGCGGAAGCCGCGCTGGAGCGGTTCGGGCTGCTGGGCCTCGCTGACCAGAGCATCTATGAACTCTCGGGCGGGGAACGTCAGCTGATGGCGCTGGCCGCGGTCCTGGCCGTGAACCCCTCCGTGCTGGTGCTCGACGAACCGTCCACCCTGCTGGACCTGCGGAACCGCGAACTCCTGCGCCGCACACTGGCTGGCCTGGAACAGCAGATCCTGATGTCCACCCACGACCTTGAACTGGCGCTCGACATGGACCGTGTCCTGGTGATTGAGGCCGGACGCGTGGTCTTCGACGGCGGCCCTGCCGCAGCTGTGGACAGGTACCGGACTCTCTGCGCCGAAGGCCTGGCGGCACCGTGAGGGGGCACGGCTTCCTCCTGGCGAACTATGTCCCCGGCGATTCGCTCATCCACCGCTGCCCGCTGGTCCTGAAGTTCCTGCTGGTGTTTGGCTGCGGACTGGCGTCCTTCCTGATCGTGGACTGGCTGGTGTCCGCCGCGGTTCTCGCCGTGATGTGCGGGCTGTACCTCCTCACCGGGGCCGGACCGCGCAGGCTTTTCGGTGCCATCCGTCCGCTGCTGCTCGTCCTGCCCGTGATCGGGCTGTTCCAGTGGTGGCAGCTCGGAGGGCCCACCGCGGCCCGGATCGTCCTGAACATCCTCGTCTGCATCGTGGCGGCGTCCCTGTTGACGGCAACCACGCCCATGCAGCGGCTGCTGGACGGCGTGGTGTCTTTGGCCACGCCTTTCCGGCGTTTCGGCGCCGATCCGGAGCGCTTCGCACTGACCATCGCCGTGATGCTGCGCAGCATCCCGTACATTGCCGGCGCCTTCTCGGACGTCCGCGATTCGGCCCGGGCACGGGGACTGGAACGGAACCCGCGCGCGCTGGTGCTGCCGGTTTTCATCACCACTGTGGCATTTGCCCGCCAGACCGGTGAGGCACTGGCCGCCCGCGGACTCGGCGACGCCGACGACTGACCGTACGTATACGGCTGTTCAGTTGCTGATGGTTTCGTACCGCAGCAGCGCCGCGGTTCCCATCCCGCCCGCGATGCTGATCAGGGCCAGCGCCAGCTGGCCCTCTTCGCCTGAGGCGCGGGCCTGGGCCAGCAGGCGTGCCACCAGAACGGCCCCGGACGCCCCGTAGGCGTGGCCCAATGCCAGGGCGCCGCCGTCGGCATTCGCCCGGAACGGGTCTATGCCCAGGTGGTCCAGGCACGCCAGGGCCTGGGCTGCGAAGGCCTCGTTGAATTCCACGAGCCCCACGCTGCCCGCAGTGATGCCCGCGCCGGCCAGCAGTCTCTCAGCCGCTACGGCAGCGCCGATCCCCAGCAGTTCCGGATCCACGCCGGCGGTGTCAGTCGCCAGGACCAGGAGCCCGTCGGCTGCCCCCAGTTCGCGGGCGCGCTGCAGGGAAGTCATCACGACGGCGGACGCTGCGTCGGCGTCGAAGCATGAGTTACCGGCGGTGACCGTTCCCCCTTGAACAAAGGCAGGCGGGAAGCGCTTCAGGACGGCTGTGTTGAGTCCCGGGCGCGGGCCGTCATCTTTGCTGACGGTTCCGGCGGCTGTCTCCAGCGCAGTGATTTCGCCTTCGAAGCGTCCGGCCCGGGCAGCCGCGACGGCGCGCTGGTGGCTGGCCAAGGCAAAGGCATCCTGCCGGTCCCGGCCGACGGCGAACCGCGCGGCAACGTTTTCGGCGGCCACCCCCATGTCCGGGTCCCCGAAGCTGGGCGGCACAAACCGGGCCCGCGAGAAGAAGTCCGGTTCGCCGTCGTCGTTCCGGTAGGCCCGGAGCGGCGCGGTGCTGATGCTCTCCACACCCCCGGCCAGATAGACAGGATTCCCGCCGGCAGCCACCAGCCTGGCGGCCAGGACAATGGCGTCCAGGCCGGAACCGCATTGGCGGTCCACTGTCAGGCCTGGCACGCTGACCGGGAGGCCGGCCTCCAGCAGGGCAAAACGGGCCACGTTGCCGCCTCCGCCCACGGCGTTGCCGATCACCACATCTGCCACGTCGTCCGCGGGCACGTTGCTCTCGGCGAGAAGCTGCTTCAGGACGGGGGCGAGCAGCTGGTGGGAACGCAGGTCCTTCAGCGCCCCGTTGGAGCGGCACACCGGGGTCCGCCGGGCGGCGATGATCACGGGCTGCCGGTCGGCCGGGAGCAGCCCCTGGGTGGGGGTCTCAGTATCCACGGGTTTCAGTGTCCCAGGGGGCGGACCCGCTGGTCATGGGAACTGATCCATTCAAGGAGCATGTTCCGGCTCACCTTGCCGCGGTCGGTGGTGGGCAGTTCGGACAGGGCGAAGTACTGCAGCGGGCGTTTGTCGCGCGCCAGGATGTTTTCGAGGCCGGCTTTGAGCTGGTTGGCCGAAATTCCGCCGTGCGCCGGGACCACGCCTGCAACGACGCGCTGGCCCCGGAGATCGTCAGGCATCCCGGCTGCGATGGCCGCCGCGACGCCCGGAACGGACGCCAGCGCGAGTTCCACTTCATGCGGATAGACGTTCTTCCCGGACGTGAGGATCATGTCAGCCCGCCGGCCCAGGATGTGCAGCCCATCCTCTGCCAGGTAGCCCTGGTCCCCCACCGTGAACCAGCCGTCGAACGAACGAAGTGCCTCTCCGTCGTCGCCCCACAGGTAGCCGTTGCTGACCATGCCGCTGCGGACGCAGATATTTCCGGCCTCGCCGTCCGGAAGGCGGGTTCCGCCGTCGTCCAGGATCCTGACCTCCACGCCTGGAAAGGCGCGGCCGATGCCGGTGCCGCCGGCGTCGAGTTCCCCGGCCGGGAGGCCGGCGCCCGAGACGAAGCTCAGTTCGGAGGCGCCGTAGTACTCGAAAATCGTGGCGTTGGGCGCCCAGCGGCGGGCGGCTTCAAGAGTGCGGGCATCGAGTTTTGAGCCGGCGCAGATGATCGTCCGCACCCCGGCCGCGTCCACGCAGCCGGTGAGGCCGCGCTCACTGAGCAGCCGCAACATGGTGGGCACCAGGACCAGGCGCGTCACGCCGTCGTGCGTGATGGCAGCGTGGACGTCGCCGACGTCGAACATTTCCAGCGTCTGGAACTCGGAACCTGCGTAGAGGCACTCCGCCAGGGCATAGAGGTTCAGGCTCGCAGCGAGGGGGCCAGGTGCCAGGGTCACGTCGTCCTGCCGGAGCCCAAAGAATTCGATGGACGCGTCAAAGGACTTCCGCCACGACTGCCTCGAGCGGGTGAACGCCTTGGGTACCGATGTGGTGCCGGAGGTCAGGCCGACGAGGAACGTGGCTTCGGGCGGACCGTCGGCGAGGGCGTCGTCCGGGGCCACGTCCCCGGGTCGGGCCGACCCGTCCAGCCGCTGGCGGATTTCCTGCTGCAGCTGTGCCGGCCACGTCGGGTCCAGGACGGCGCACTGCCGCTCACCGGCCACTGCCGCGGCAAACCGGACAGCGAAGTCAACGGAGTTGCTTTCCGCCAGGACAGTGACAGCTTTGGCGCCGGACACGGCGGCAGTTGCGGAGTCGCGGAGTTCAGCCCAGCTCAGGCGCCGGCCGGCCACAACGACAGCGGTGTCGTGCGGGCGGTCATCGGCCCAGCGCTGGATTCGATCGAGAAAAGGCATCGACCCAACTTTACCGGCAGGCACTCGTTGCCCCTGCGTGCGGGGTCTATTGTGACTCTATGAGCTTCAATGACAACGTCCAGCTGGATCCCTCCCAGGTTCAGGACCGCCGTGGCGGAGGCCGCGGCGGCCTTATTGGGGGTGGGATTGGCGGCGCCGTGATCCTGCTGATTGCCACCTTGCTGGGCGTCAACCCCCAGCTGCTCGAGGGCCTCACCGGCGCGGGTCAGGAGCCGCAAAGCCAGGGCACCGCGCCTGCCTGCGAGACAGGCGCCGACGCGGACGCGAGGCTGGACTGCCGGATTACCGGCACGGTGAACAGCCTCAACGCGTTCTGGCCGGCGTACCTGAAGGACTACAGCGTCCAGTATCCCCAGCCGGAGACAGTTATCTTCAGTGACGCCGTCAGCACCGGTTGCGGGAATGCCTCCAGCGCGGTGGGCCCCTTCTACTGCCCCACCGACACCACTGCCTACTTCGATCCCGGCTTCTTCCAGGAGCTCGTGGACCGGTTCGGATCCTCCGGCGGTCCGCTGGCGCAGGAATACGTGGTGGCGCACGAATTCGGTCACCACATCCAGAACGTGCTGGGGTATCTGGACCGTGCCCAGCAGGATCCGCAGGGACCGGAGTCCGGTGCCGTCCGCGTGGAGCTGCAGGCTGACTGCTACGCCGGCCTCTGGGTAAAGCACGCCTCAACCCAGCCTGGCCCCGACGGCCAGCCCTTCCTTGAACCGATCACCCAGCAGGACCTGAACGACGCGCTCTCCGCCGCCTCGGCGGTGGGAGATGACCGGATCCAGGAAGCCGCCACCGGCCAGGTCTCGCCGGAAGCGTGGACGCACGGGTCCAGCGAACAGCGGCAGAAGTGGTTCTACACCGGCTACCAGACCGGCGACATCAACCAGTGCGACACGTTCGCGGCAGCCACCCTCTAACCCAATCGATTGCTCCGTACCGGCCGTTTTGAGGCCCAGAAGGGCCGTTGCGGAGCAATCGATGAGTGGGCCCACGTCGGCAGGGTTCCCTGGCCGAGCTTGCGAGGCTAGGGGGCCGGCGGGGAACGACGACGGCCGGTTACCTTCGCGATGAAGGTAACCGGCCGTCGTCGTACTTTTAACTGCTAGATGTTGAAGCCGAGGGCCCGCATCTGGTCCTTGCCGTCGTCGGTGATCCGCTCCGGACCCCATGGCGGCATCCAGACCCAGTTCAGGCGCCAGTCATCAACGATGCCGTCCAGGGCCTTGCCCACCTGCTCCTCGATGACATCGGTGAGCGGGCAGGCGGCCGTGGTGAGCGTCATGTCGATCAGCAGCGCGCCGTCGTCGTCGGAGTACTTCAGGCCATACAGCAGCCCGAGGTCAACGATGTTCACGCCGAGCTCCGGGTCGATGACGTCCTTGAGTGCCTCTTCGACATCCTCAAGGGCCGTGCGGGCCGTATTGGTTTCGGTCATGGCAAGTCCTTACTAGGCCTGTGCTGCGGCGGCGATGGTGGCTGCCCCGGCGCCCGTGGCGTAGCGGTCGTAGCCTTCTTCTTCGAGGCGGTCGGCCAGCTCCGGGCCGCCCTCTTCAACAACCTGGCCGTCAACGAACACGTGGACGAAGTCAGGCTTGATGTAGCGCAGGATGCGGGTGTAGTGCGTGATGAGCAGCGTGCCCATGTTGCCTTCGGCGTGGGCGCGGTTGACGCCCTCGGAGACAACCTTCAGGGCGTCGACGTCCAGGCCGGAGTCTGTCTCGTCCAGGATGGCGAACTTCGGCTTGAAGAGTTCCAGCTGGAGGATCTCCACGCGCTTCTTCTCGCCGCCCGAGAAGCCTTCGTTGACGTTGCGCTGGGCGAAGTCGGCGTCGATGCGCAGCTTCTGCATGGCGTCCTTGACTTCCTTGGTCCAGGTGCGCAGCTTGGGCGCTTCGCCGTCGATGGCGGTCTTGGCGGTCCGCAGGAAGTTGGTCATGGAGACACCGGGGACCTCCACGGGGTACTGCATGGCCAGGAAAACGCCGGCGCGGGCGCGCTGGTCAACGCTCATGGCCAGGACATCTTCGCCGTCGAGCGTGATGGAGCCGGACGTGACGTTGTAGCGCGGGTGCCCGGCGATGGTGGAAGCAAGGGTGGACTTGCCGGATCCGTTGGGGCCCATGATGGCGTGGGTCTGGCCAGTCTTGATGGTCAGGCTGACGCCCTTCAGGATCTCCTTGGTGCCCTGCTCCGTGTCAATGCTGACGTGCAGGTCCTTGATCTCAAGAGTAGACATAGGTCTTGTTCTCCTCTGCACCGTGCCCTCCGGCGGCGGTGCGGTCTTTGTCTGGAAGTTTTTAGGTTCTGTTGATTGGTCCGGCCGGCGCCGGGGCGATGCTGCTAGCTGAAGTTCGGGGCTTCCGCGCCGTTGAGGACGTTTGTGAAGTCCACGTAGACCTCGTCACCGAGGATCTCGACGGCGAACACCGGAACAGGATCGTAGGCGGGCAGCTGGAGCGGCTCGCCGCTGCGCAGGTCGAACTGGGAGCCGTGGCCCCAGCATTCGATCATGCACCCCTCCACTTCACCCTCGGACAGTGAGATGTCCGCGTGTGAGCAGGTGTCGCCGATGGCGTGGATTTCGCCCATGGAATCCTTCACGATGGCTACCGGGTAGTCATCGATCAGGATCCGGAGCGCCTGCTTGAGCTGGATTTCATCCGTCTTGCAGACAAGCTCGCCCTTTGGCTGTTCAGTCATCTGTGCTTTTCCCGTGCAGTCTCAGTTGTCCGTCAGCGCGAGTTCGCGCTCAACAGCGTCGGTGAGGCGCTCTTCGATTGCCGGGACGTTGATCTGCTGGATGATCTCGTGCAGGAAGCCGCGGACCACCAGGCGGCGGGCAACGTTCTCGGGGATGCCGCGGGCCATCAGGTAGAACAGGTGCTCGTCGTCCAGGCGGCCGGTGGCGCTGGCGTGGCCGGCACCCTCGATCAGTCCGGTTTCGATTTCCAGGTTCGGCACCGAGTCGGCGCGGGCGCCGTCCGTGAGGAGCAGGTTGCGGTTGGCTTCGTAGGTGTCGGTGCCTTCTGCTTCCTTGCGGATCAGGACGTCACCAACCCAGACAGCGTGGGCATTGCGGCCCTGCAGCGCACCCTTGTACAGCACGTTGGACTTGCAGTTGGCCACAGCGTGGTCAACGAACAGGCGCTGTTCCAGGTGCTGGCCGGCGTCGGCGAAGTACAGCCCAAACAGCTCGGCCTCGCCACCGGGAGCGGTGAAGCGTGCAGACGGGGTAACGCGCACCAGGTCACCGCCGAGGCTGACCATCACGTGCTTGAACTTTGCGTCGCGGCCGATCTTTGCCTGCTGGGAGGAGGCGTGCACGGCGTCGTCGTTCCATTCCTGGAGCGTGACAACAGTGAGGTTGGCGCCGTCTTCGACGACGATCTCGACGTTCTCAGACACCACGGCGGAACCCTGGTGGTCCAGGACCACAACGGCCTTGGAGAACTTCTCCGCGACGATCACGATGTGCTGGGCCGCGGCCTCGGTCGACGTGCCTTCGATCAGGACGGCGATCTCGGTGTCGGCTTCGAACTCAGCCGGAACCGTGATGACGGTGGCTTCGCTGAAGTTCTCCCAGGCATTGGCCGACACGCGGTCCTCCGGGATGCCGGCAGAACCGATGCGCACGTCGCCGCGGGCCACGGTTTCCACCGTGACCCGTTCCGGGCCGCTGACGGTGACGGTGGGAGCCGCACCGGAGAGGACCTCGCTGTGCAGGCCGCGCAGGCGCTTGAGCGGCGTGAACCGCCAGTCTTCCTCCAGGCCGGTCAGCGGCTTGAAGTCCGCCAGCGTGTAGGAGGTCAGGCGTCCCGCGCGTGAGCTGTCCGGGATGCCCACGCCGCCGCCGTGCGAGTGGCGCTTGACCGCTTCGCCGGCCAGCGGAGCCTTCGACGCGTTGGCATTGATCGGAGACAGGCTTTCGCCCTCTTCCGTGAAACCGTCAATAAACGGCTGGGCTGAGGGCGCGCCGATGCGGGCCTTTTCAGTAGTGATTTCAGTCATCGTTATCCGACGGACCCTTCCATCTGCAGTTCAATCAGGCGGTTCAGCTCAAGTGCGTACTCCATCGGGAGTTCGCGGGCGATGGGCTCGATGAAGCCGCGGACGATCATCGCCATGGCCTCGTCTTCGCGCATGCCGCGGGACATCAGGTAGAAGAGCTGCTCTTCGCTGACCCTGGAAACAGTTGCCTCATGGCCCATCACCACGTCATCCTCGCGGATGTCGATGTACGGGTAGGTGTCCGAACGGCTGATGGTGTCCACCAGCAGCGCGTCGCAGCGGACGGTGTTGGCCGAGTGCTTGGCACCTTCACGGACCTGGACCAGGCCACGGTAGGCAGCACGGCCGCCGCCGCGGGCCACGGACTTGGAGATGATGGAGCTCTTGGTGTTCGGCGCGATGTGCACCATCTTCGAACCGGTGTCCTGGTGCTGGCCGGCGCCGGCGAAGGCGATGGACAGGGTCTCGCCCTTGGCGTACTCGCCCACGAGGTAGACGGCCGGGTACTTCATGGTGACCTTGGAGCCGATGTTGCCGTCAACCCATTCCATGGTGGCGCCTTCTTCGCAGATGGCACGCTTGGTCACCAGGTTGTACACGTTGGTGGACCAGTTCTGGATGGTGGTGTAGCGGACGCGGGCGCCCTTCTTGACGATGATTTCCACCACGGCGGAGTGCAGCGAGTCCGAGGTGTAGATCGGCGCGGTGCAGCCTTCGATGTAGTGGACGTAGGAGTCCTCGTCGGCGATGATCAGGGTCCGCTCGAACTGGCCCATGTTTTCCGTGTTGATGCGGAAGTATGCCTGCAGCGGGATATCCACGTGGACGCCCTTGGGGACGTACACGAAGGATCCGCCGGACCAGACGGCAGTGTTCAGCGACGCGAACTTGTTGTCGCCCACGGGAATGACGGTGCCGAAGTACTCCTGGAAGATCTCCGGGTGCTCGCGCAGCGCCGTGTCGGTGTCCAGGAAGATGACGCCCTGGGCTTCGAGGTCCTCGCGGATCTGGTGGTACACCACCTCGGACTCGTACTGTGCGGCCACGCCGGAGACGAGGCGGCTGCGCTCAGCTTCCGGGATGCCCAGTTTCTCGTACGTGTTCCGGATGTCCTCGGGCAGGTCTTCCCAGGTGGCGGCCTGCTTCTCGGTGGAGCGGACAAAGTACTTGATGTTGTCGAAGTCGATGCCGGAGAGGTCTGCACCCCAGGTGGGCATGGGCTTGCGGTCGAAGTACTTCAGGCCCTTCAGGCGAAGGTCCAGCATCCACTGCGGTTCGCTCTTTTTGTCCGAAATATCACGGACTACTTCGTCGTTGATACCGCGACGGGCGTTGGCGCCGACATCGTTCTTGTCGGACCAGCCGTACTCGTACGTGCCGATGCCGTGGAGCTCGGGATTCTTTTCCAGAATCTCCGAGATCACAGTGTCTTCGGCTACCGCTTTCTCTGATAGTTGGTCCGTCATCACGGCCTTTCTTGCTGATGGTTGGTTACTTCATCCAGGCTGGCGGGGGCTGTGTGAGGGACGTTCGGTCCCCCGGCAGCCAGCCGGCCTGTGGGTATGTGGGTGGTGCAGACGTGTCCGCCGCGTGCGAGCGTGGACAGGCGGCGCACGTCAACGCCTACCAGCCGGGAGAACAATTCCGTCTCCACGTCGCAGAACACGGGGAACTCGGCGGCGAGCTGCTGGATGGGGCAATGGCCCTGGCACAGCTGGACGCTGGACAGCGCTGCCGGCAGCGGGGCCTTGGCCTCGATCGACGCGGCAGAGGCCACAAAGCCGTCGCGGCTGAGCGCTTCGGCGAGGACGCGCGCACGCGCAGTGATATCCGGTCCGGCCTGCTCGATCTCCGGTGCGTAGCGGCGTTCCATCTCGGCGAAGCGTTCGACGGCGAATTGGCGCACTGCTTCTTCGCCCGCCACGGCCTGGAGCTGCTTGAGCGCGAGGGTGGCGATGTCGAGGTAATCGTTGCCCAGCGACGACTGGCCCTGGGAGCTCAGGACGTAGCGGCGGGCGGGCCGGCCTGCGCCGGCTCCGGCCTTCGCAACGCGTTTGACCTCAATGACGCCGCTGCGGGAGAGATGGTCCAGGTGGCGGCGGACCGCCGCGGGCGTAAAGCCGAGCAGGTCACCGAGTTCGGCGGCGCTGACCGGACCGTGCTCCAGAACTGCGCCGAGGACCCGGTCCCGGGTACGCTCGTCTGCATCAGCCACCGGAACGGCGGCGATGTGGCCGCGCTCAGCGGAGGCGCGCGGCGCCCCGTGCCCGGCGAAAGGCACAGCAGTAGCATTGGTCATGGAATACACAACACAATCATGTCGTAATTTACTCCCCTGTTCCAGTAAGGCGAGGCTGACCTTCGCCGGCATCAGGATCATCGGGCCAAGTACTACATCGCGTAGAATGCTGGGGTGCGTTCCCCCGAATCCCCGGTTCTGTCCATCAGCGGGTTAATTAAGGATGTTGGTCCGCTGGCCACCCTGGACGGAAAGATGCTCCGGGTGGTGAGCGGCGTCTCCCTCGTCGCCGAACGCGGCCAGGTCACCGCCCTCCTCGGCGCCAACGGGGCCGGCAAAACCACCACCATCGAGTGCGCCCAAGGCCTGCAGACCCGCAGCGGCGGAACGATCTCCCTGCTGGGCCAGGATCCCGCCACGGCAGGCGCTGACCTTCGCGCCCGCGTCGGTGTGATGCTGCAGGACGGCGGCCTCCCGCCGTCGGCCCGTCCCATCCCGCTGCTGCGGCACATCGCAGGGATGTACGCGAGCCCCCGGCCGGTGGACGAGCTCGTGGGGCGGCTGGGCATTGACACGTTCAGCAGGACCTCGGTCCGCCGGCTCTCAGGCGGGCAAAAGCAGCGGCTGGCGCTGGCCGCAGCGCTGATCGGCAACCCCGAGGTGCTTTTCCTCGACGAGCCCAGCGCAGGCCTCGATCCGCAGTCGCGGCAGCTGGTCTTTGAACTGATCGGCGAACTCCGGGACTCGGGGATGGGCATCATCCTCACCACGCACCTCATGGACGACGCACAGCGGCTGGCGGACTACGTGTACATCATCGACGCCGGGCGGAACGTCGCCGAAGGGACCGTCGCCCAGCTGCTGCAGCGGGACCCCGCCGTCGAGTCCGGCACCGAGCACATCCGGACCCTGTTCTTTGAGGCTCCCGCCGGGCTGGACCTCACCGGCGTCCTCCCCGAAGCGATCGCCGTCAGTGAAACACGCGCCGGCAGTTACGTTGCCACGGGCCCGCTGACGCCACAGGACCTCGCGTCGCTCGCCGCATGGTGGGCCGCCCACGGCGTGATGCCCGGCTCGCTGAGCCTGGAAGCGCGCAGCCTCGAAGACGTCTTCCTGGACATTTCAGGAAAGGACATCCGATGACAGTTCCCCCCATTTCCCCTCCGGGCCAGGCTCCCGCACCCCTGCTGCGGCGCATCCTGCTGCAGGGCAGGTACGAATCGCTCACGATGCTCCGCAACGGCGAGCAGCTCATCCTGGCGGTGGTCCTTCCGCTGCTGGCCCTGGTGGGCCTGACGGTGACTCCCCTCCTGGACGGACTCGGCGGAAGCCGCGTCAACGTCGCCGTCCCCGGGATCCTGGCGCTGTGTGCGATGTCCACGGCCTTCACCGGACAAGGCATCGCGACCGGCTTCGACCGACGTTATGGGGTGCTGCGTTTCCTCTCCACCACGCCGCTGGGCCGCACCGGACTCATTGCCGGCAAGGTGCTGGCAGTGCTGGCGGTGCTCGCCCTCCAGGTAGTGGTGATCACGGCCGTGGCCCTGCCCCTTGGCTGGAACCCGCCCGCCGCAGGCTGGCTGCCCGGCCTTGGACTGCTGGTCCTGGGCGCCGCAGCGTTCACCGCATTGGGGCTCCTGGTGGCAGGAACCGTGCGGCCCGAGGCGACGCTCGCCATCACCAACCTGCTGTGGATCCTGCTCGGCGCGCTGGGCGGAATCGTCATTCCAGCCGAGCGGTTGCCCGCCGCCGCGCAGGGAATCGTTCACTACCTGCCTTCGGGCGCACTCGGGGAGGCCCTCCGCGAGGCCTTCCTGCTCGGCACCATTGACGTTGGTGCCGCCTTTATCCTGCTGGTCTGGACGGCACTTGCCGGAGCAGCAGCCATCCGTTGGTTCAAGTGGAATTGAGATATCCGTGAGCACGGCTTCACGCCTCCCCCAGCTCGCCGGACGCCTGGCGGCCCGGCTTCCCCATACTGTTGATGCCCGCGTCCGGCGCCTGGCAGTGGCGTCCCTCATCGGACAGACGCTGCTGGTTGTCACCGGCGGCGCCGTCCGGCTGACGGCCTCAGGCCTGGGCTGCCCGACCTGGCCGCGCTGCACGGATACGTCCCTCGTGAACACCCCGGAGATGGGGATCCACGGTTTCATCGAATTCGGCAACCGGCTCCTGACCTTCGCCCTTGCCGCCGTCGCCGTCCTGATGCTGGTCTACTTGTGGAACCTGCGCAAGGAACGCCGGGACCTCTTCCTCCTGGCGCTGGGCCTGCTTGCCAGCATCCCCGCCCAGGCCGTCATCGGCGGCATCACGGTGCTGACCAACCTCAACCCGTGGGTGGTGGGACTGCACTTCCTGGTGTCCATGGCACTGGTGGTTATTGCCACCCTGCTGGTTAACCGGGCCTATGGGCGGACCGGCCGCGTTGCCTCTCTCGCACTCCCCGCGTTGCCGGGCGTGCTGCGCCCGGTGAGTGCCGCCGTCGCGCTTTTCTCCGCTGTGGCAGTGATGCTCGGCGTGGTGGTCACGGGAGCCGGCCCGCACGCCGGCGATGCCGATGCGCCCCGCAACGGCCTCGACTGGGACCTGTTCTCCCACATCCATGCCGTGCCCGCGTACCTGATCACTGCCGGAACGCTGTTCGCGCTGGTGCTGGTGTTTGCCCGCCGGATTCCCGGACCGTACCGGACCTCCGTGATCCTGCTCCTGGTGGTGACGCTGCTGCAGGCTGTCATTGGCTTCACCCAGTACTACAACGGCATCCCGGCTCTGCTGGTGGGGGCGCACATGCTGGGGGCGGCCCTGCTGATGAGCGCGGCTACCAATGCCGCCGACGTCGCCCGTTCCAGCCCTCTGAAGTAGCGGCGGGGCGCGGGCCGGCCACGCAAGAGGGCCGCACAAACCCCGCGACACCCAGCAAGGCGCCCCGGTTCCCCCGAACCGGGGCGCCTCCCGTTGACAGGACGCTCTATCAGATCCTGTCGGTTTTCCGTCGTTGCTCTATCAGCTGTGGTCCCTAAAAGGCAGTAATGGCAGCCAGAGGTGACAGAGCATCGTTGGATCTAATGGCGGATGCTCTGTCAGTTCCTGCATCAACGCAAAACCCTCCTCCACCGGGGCGGTGGAAGAGGGTTTGGGAACTTCCCGCACGTTAAGTGGGAGAGCGTCCGGGGTTAGCTGCCCATGACTGCCGGGCCCACGAACGGGTCGACCGCGAGGGCGATGAAAAGCAGGGTCAGGTAGCTGATCGAGCCGTGGAAGACCTTCATGGCGCGCTTGTCCGAGATGTCCTCGCGCTGCGCCCGGTTGTACAGCGCGTGCGACTCGTACAGGAACCAGGCGCCGGCAAGGACAGCCGTGGCCGTGTAGACCCAGCCCGCGCCGCCGGCCGGAACCATCAGCAATGAGCAGACCACCATGGCCCACGCGTAGAGCACCACCTGGACGGAGACCACCTTGGCACCGGCGATGGCGCCGAGCATGGGCACGTTGGCGTTGCGGTAGTCCTCGCCGTAGCGCATGGACAGCGGCCAGTAGTGCGGCGGGGTCCAGAGGAAGATCACCATAAACAGGATGACGGCCGGCCACTCCACGGAGTTGGTCACCGCGGCCCAGGCAATCAGCACCGGGAAGCAGCCCGCAGCGCCGCCCCACACAATGTTCTGTGCCGTGCGGCGCTTGAGGATGATGGTGTAGATGACCACGTAGAAGAAGATGGCGCCCAGGCCCAGCCAGGCGGACAGCGGGTTGGCGCCGAACCAGAGGATCGCGATGGCGGCGGCGCCGAGGACCCAGGAGAAAATGAGGGCTTCACGCGGCGTGACCTCGCCGGTGACGAGCGGCCGGTTTTCCGTCCGGTGCATCAGTTTGTCGATGTCGCGGTCGATGTAGCAGTTAAAGGCTCCGGCGCTGCCGGCCGCGAACGCACCGCCGACGAGCGTGGCCAGGATCAGGCCGATGGAGGGGAACCCGCGTTCGGCATAGATCATGGTGGGCAGCGTGCTGACCAGCAGCAGCTCGATGACGCGGGGTTTGGTGAGGGCGAGATACGCCTTGGCTTTGCGGGCCAGCCCGGCTCCCCCTCGGGCGCGGGAAGCGTTCAGCGGCGTATCGGTTGTGCTCACGGTGGCGGTCACCCGTTCTGTTTGGCAAGTCTGTCTGTCGGTGCAGCTGTCAGTAGCGGCCGTTACCCGGGCAGCCCGCCGATGGTCATCAGAAGTAGGTCCCGGCAACACCCGTTGGTCCCCCGTGAACCCCTTGAGGAGCACGGCTACCCGGCGTCAGCCTCCAAATATCATACCGTGCGCATTTGTAACAGAAGCCCCGCCAATAGGCCCTGGTGATCGCTCGCGGGCCGATTCGAGCAGATTAACTCAACCTCACGGAATGCCCATTCACATAAGGGGAAATTGCGTCCAAAACGTGAGATTTGGGCCTCCCAAGGGATGTAATGGAGCTAAGCTGTCACCAGATCAGCACGCAGCGAAGAAGCGGTGGAAACCGCATTCCCACTTTCGGCTTGTGGCTGAGTGATAGATCAACGTTTCGATGGTGAACGGCTGGTACACACCAAAGCGGGCACCCCAGCGTGCCTCCATGCGGATCCCGTGTACCGCCTGCCGTCAGCACAGAGAGGGGCCCGGTTTTCGTGCCACATTTGGAAGAGCAAGAACTGTCATGGACCAGCTTGGACCAGCGCGCGGTGGACACCGTCCGCGTTTTGGCCGCAGACGCCGTGGAGAAGGTTGGCAACGGCCACCCCGGCACCGCCATGAGCCTCGCGCCCGCCGCATACCTTCTCTTTCAGAAGCTCATGCGCCACGACCCGCGGAATCCTGACTGGATCGGCCGCGACCGTTTCATCCTGTCCCCGGGCCACACGTCCCTGACGCTGTACATCCAGCTGTTCCTCTCCGGCTACGGCCTGGAGCTGAAGGACCTTGAGGCACTGCGCACGTGGGGCTCCCTGACCCCGGGCCACCCCGAGTACAAGCACACCGCCGGCGTCGAAATCACCACCGGCCCGCTGGGCCAGGGCCTGGCGTCCTCGGTCGGCTTCGCCTACTCGCAGCGCCGGATGCGCGGCCTGTTCGACGCCGATGCTGCCGCCGGCGAGAGCCCGTTTGACCACACCATCTGGGTGATCGCGTCCGACGGCGACCTCCAGGAAGGCGTCACGGCTGAGGCTTCCTCGCTGGCCGGCCACCAGGAACTTGGCAACCTCGTCGTTGTCTACGATGAGAACCACATCTCCATCGAGGACGACACCGACATTTCCTTCACCGAGGATGTCCTCAAGCGCTACGAAGCCTACGGCTGGCACACCCAGCGCGTCGACTGGACCAAGACCGGCGAATACGTCGAAGACGTGCAGGAGCTTTACTCCGCACTGCTCGCCGCCAAGGCGGAGACGAACAAGCCGTCCATCATTTCGCTGCGCACCATCATCGGCTACCCGGCGCCCAAGAAGCAGAACACGGGCAAAATCCACGGTTCCGCACTGGGCGCCGAGGAAGTCGCAGGCCTCAAGGAGGTCCTGGGCTTCGATCCCGCCAAGTCCTTCGAGGTCGACCAGGAAGTCCTGGCCCACGCCCGCTCGGTCGTGGACCGCGGTGCCGCTGCCAAGAAGGAATGGGAAGAGTCCTTCAACGCCTGGCAGGCAGCCAACCCGGAAGCCGCAGCACTCCTGCAGCGCGTCGAAGCCCGCGAACTGCCCGAAGGCCTGGACGCTGCGCTGCCGGTCTTCCCGGCCGGCAAGGACGTCTCCACCCGCGCCGCCTCAGGCAAGGTGCTGAACGCACTGGGCCCGGTCATGCCGGAACTCTGGGGCGGCTCCGCCGACCTCGCCGAGTCCAACAACACCACCATCGAGGGTTCGCCGTCGTTCGTGCCTGCCTCCAAGCAGACCGACGCCTGGTCCGGAAACCCGTACGGCCGGGTGCTGCACTTCGGTATCCGTGAGCACGCCGCGGCCTCCATCGTGAACGGCATCGCCCTGCACGGCAACACCCGTGCGTTCTCCGGCACGTTCCTGATCTTCTCCGACTACCAGCGCCCAGCGATCCGGCTCGGTGCCCTCATGGGTGTCCCGTCGCTGTACGTGTGGACGCACGACTCCATCGGCCTGGGCGAAGACGGCCCCACCCACCAGCCGGTGGAACAGCTGGCCTCCCTGCGCGCCATCGTGGGACTGGACGTAGTCCGCCCCGGCGACGCCAACGAGGTCGCTGCGGCATGGAAGACCATGCTGGAGAACCACGAAAACCCGGCCGGCATTGTGCTGACCCGCCAGAACATCCCCACCTACGCCCGCGGCGAAGGAGCAGCCGACGGCGACACGTTCGGTTCCGTTGCCGGCGTCGCGAAGGGCGGCTACGTCCTGGCCGAAGCGTCCAAGGACGGCGTCACCGTGCCCGCCGACGTGATCCTCATCGGCACCGGCTCCGAGGTCCAGCTGGCCGTCCAGGCCCGCGAAGCCCTCCAGGCTGAAGGCATCGCCGCCCGCGTTGTCTCCATTCCGTGCGTCGAGTGGTTCAACAAGCAGGACGCCGCCTACCGCGAGTCCGTGCTCCCCGCCGCCGTCAAGGCCCGGGTATCCGTCGAAGCCGGTCTGGCCCTGGGCTGGAGGGAATTCGTCGGCGACGCCGGCCGTTCCATCAGCCTTGAGCACTACGGCGCTTCCGCTGACTACAAGCGCCTTTTCCAGGAGTTCGGCATCACCGCGGAGGCTGTCGCCGCCGCCGCCAAGGACTCCCTCGCTGGCCTGCAGGCCTGAAACAAGATTCCAGGAGATATCACCATGACTACCCCCACTCAGCAGCTCTCCGACGCCGGAGTTTCCATCTGGCTCGATGACCTTTCCCGCAGCCGCCTCGAAACCGGCACCCTGCGCAAGCTCATCGAAGAGAAGAACGTTGTTGGTGTCACCACCAACCCGTCCATCTTCCACGCCGCCATCACCTCCGGCACGGACTACGACGCCACCATCGCGGCCCAGGCCGCGGCAGGCGCCAGCGTTGAAGACACCATCTTCGAAATCACCACCACCGACGTCGCCGACGCCTGCGACCTGTTCGCACCGGTCGCCGCCGCGACCAAGGGTGTTGACGGCCGCGTGTCCATCGAAGTTGACCCGCGCCTTGCCTGGGACACCGCCGGCACCATCGCCGAAGCGAAGCACCTGTACAAGAAGGTCAACAAGGACAACGTCCACATCAAGATCCCGGCAACCCTTGAAGGCCTGGAAGCGATCACCGCAACCCTGGCCGAGGGCATCAGCGTCAACGTGACCCTGATCTTCTCCCTGGAGCGCTACCGTGCGGTCATCAACGCGTTCCAGTCCGGCCTGGAGCAGGCCAAGGAAAACGGCCACGACCTGTCCAAGATCCACTCGGTCGCCTCGTTCTTCGTTTCCCGCGTGGACTCCGAAATCGACAAGCGCCTTGACGGCATCGGCACCGACGAGGCCAAGGCACTCAAGGGCAAGGCCGGCGTCGCCAACGCCCGCCTGGCCTACCAGGTCTACGAAGAGCTCTTCGCCACCGAGCGCTGGGCCCTGCTGGCCGAAGCCGGCGCCCTGCCGCAGCGCCCGCTGTGGGCCTCCACCGGCGTGAAGGACCCGGCCTACCCGGACACCCTCTACGTCACCGAACTCGTCGCCCCCGGCGTGGTCAACACCATGCCGGAGAAGACCCTCGACGCCACGTTCGACCACGGCGTCGTTACCGGCGACACCGTTTCCGGCACCTACGCCGAGGCCAACGCCACGCTGGACGCACTGGACGGGCTGGGCATCTCCTACAACGAGGTCGTCGCGATCCTCGAATCCGAAGGCCTGGACAAGTTCGTGGCCAGCTGGAAGGAACTGCTGGCCGACGTCGAAGGCGCCCTCGCTTCTGCACGGAAGGCTTCCTAACCCACATGAGCACACTCAGCTACGACGCCACCGGTGCCGCACAGCAGGCACTCGAGCAGCACATCCCCACCCTCGTGGAGGACCGTATTGCCACCCGGATCTTCGCCAAGGACCACACACTGTGGGGTCCCGACGCCGAAGCCGAGTCGGCTGTCCGCCTCGGCTGGGTTGAGGCGGCCACCGTCTCCCAGCCCCTGGTTGCGGACATTCTGGAACTCCGCGATGCCCTGAGGGCCGAAGGCGTGACCCGGATCGTGCTTTGCGGCATGGGCGGCTCCTCGCTCGCTCCCGAGGTCATCGCCGGCACCGCTGGCGTCGAGCTGACTGTGCTGGACAGCACGGACCCGGACCAGGTCCGTGTTGCCCTGGCGGACCGGCTGGCCGAGACCGCGATTGTGGTTTCGTCCAAGTCCGGTTCCACCCTGGAAACCGATTCGCAGCGCCGGATCTTCGAGCACGCCTTCACCGAGGCCGGGCTTGACGCCAAGAGCAGGATCATCATCGTCACCGATCCCGGTTCGCCGCTGGACAAGGCCTCCCGCGAAGCCGGCTACCGTGCCGTCTTCAACGCGGACCCCAACGTCGGCGGACGCTACTCGGCCCTCACCGCGTTCGGCCTGGTCCCCTCGGGCCTGGCCGGCGTGGACATCCAGGCCTTCCTGGATGAGGCTGAGGAAGCCGCCGAAATCCTCAACGACGACGCCGCCGAGAACATCGGACTGGCCCTCGCAACCGCCCTCGGCGGAACCAGCCCGCTGCGGAACAAGATTGTCATCGCGGAGGACGGCTCCGGCATCGTGGGCTTCGCTGACTGGGCCGAACAGCTCATCGCGGAATCCACCGGCAAGCTCGGCACCGGCGTCCTGCCGGTCGTCGCCGGACCTGCCTCACCGGAGGTCACCTCCGGTGCGGCTGACGTCCTGGTGGTGCGGCTGGTAGCTGCCGATGCCGACGTCGAGCTCGGTGAAAACGAAGTTGCCATCGCCGGTGGCCTGGCCACCCAGATGATGGTGTGGGAGTTCGCCACCGCTGTGGCCGGACGCCTGCTGGGCATCAACCCGTTCGACCAGCCGGATGTGGAGGCCGCCAAGGTCGCCGCCCGCGGCCTGCTCGACGCGCAGCCCGAGCCGACGCCGGCTGCTTTTGTGGACGGCGCCATCGAGGTCCGCGGCGGAGACTGGCTCGGCGAAGCGGCCACGGCTGAAGAAGCCATCCGTGCGCTGCTGGGTACGCTCGAGGCCGACAGCTACCTCAGCGTCCAGGCATACTTCGACCGCCTCGCGTTTGCGCAGCTCGAGGGCATCCGGGACGAGCTCGCGGGAGTGAGCGGCCGTCCGGTCACCTTCGGCTGGGGTCCGCGCTTCCTGCACTCCACCGGCCAGTTCCACAAGGGTGGCCCCGCGATCGGAGTGTTCCTCCAGGTCACGGCGGCTCCCGCGGAAGACCTGTCCATCCCGGACCGTCCGTTCACCTTCGGGGAACTGATTTCCGCCCAGGCCGCCGGCGATGCCCAGGTCCTGGCCGGGCACGGACGGCCCGTCCTGCGTCTGCACCTGACCGAGCGCGCCACCGGCGTGGCACAGCTGCAGGAGATCATTGCAGCGCTTGCCGCCCGGTCAGCGTCCGTCACTGAAAGCTAAGGCACAACAGCAACCATGCCAGAAACCGAATACGGCAGGGCCTCCGGGACGCGTTCCGGAAAATCAGGGCGCAATCCGCTCCGTGACCCGCGTGACCGCCGTTTGAACCGGATTGCCGGTCCGTCGTCGCTGGTGCTCTTCGGAGTGACCGGGGATCTTGCCCGTAAGAAGCTCATGCCGGCTGTGTATGACCTTGCCAACCGAGGCCTGCTGCCGCCGAGTTTCGCGCTGGTGGGCTTCGGGCGGCGGGCCTGGAGCGATGAGGACTTCGCCGCTGAGGTGAAGTCCTCGGTGCAGGCCTACGCACGCACGCCTTTTGATGAGGCGGTGTGGAACCAGTTGTCCGAGGGCGTCCGGTTTGTTCAGGGCGAGTTCGACGACGATGACGCTTTTGAGCGTCTGGGTGACACGATTGCGGCCCTGGATGAGGAGCGCGGAACGCGGGGTAATCACGCGTTCTACCTCTCGATTCCGCCGAAGGCGTTTGAGCAGGTCTGCCGGCAGCTGTCCAAGCACGGCCTGGCGCAGGCTGACGGGGAGAAGTGGCGGCGGGTGGTGATCGAGAAGCCGTTCGGGCATGACCTGGAGTCGGCCCGGGCGTTGAATGACATTGTGGAGTCGGTGTTCCCGCCGGACGCTGTGTTCCGGATTGATCATTACCTGGGCAAGGAGACGGTGCAGAACATCCTGGCGCTGCGTTTCGCGAACCAGCTGTTCGAGCCGTTGTGGAACGCGAACTATGTGGACCATGTCCAGATCACCATGGCCGAGGACATCGGCACCGGCGGCCGGGCGGGGTATTACGACGGTGTGGGTGCTGCGCGCGACGTCATCCAGAACCACCTGCTGCAGCTGCTGGCGCTGACCGCGATGGAGGAACCCATTTCCTTCAACGCCGATGACCTGCGCGCCGAGAAGGAAAAGGTCCTGGCCGCGGTCAAGCTCCCGGATGATCTGTCCACGCATTCAGCGCGCGGGCAGTTCGCCGGCGGCTGGCAGGGCGGGGAACAGGTCCAGGGCTACCTGGAGGAAGACGGCATCCCGGCCGATTCGACCACGGAGACGTTCGCCGCGATCCGGGTGGACATCCACACCCGGCGCTGGGCCGGGGTTCCGTTCTACCTGCGCGCGGGCAAGCGGCTGGGCCGCCGTGTGACCGAAATCGCCGTGGTGTTCAAGCGCGCACCAAACCTGCTGTTCCGTGATCACGGCGAGGATGACTTCGGCCAGAACGCTGTGGTGATCCGGGTCCAGCCTGATGAGGGCGCGACGATCCGGTTCGGGTCCAAGGTCCCGGGCACGCAGATGGAAGTCCGCGACGTGACCATGGACTTCGGCTACGGGCACTCCTTCACCGAGTCCAGCCCCGAAGCCTACGAGCGGCTGATCCTGGACGTCCTGCTCGGCGAGCCGCCGTTGTTCCCGCGGCACGAGGAAGTGGAACTGTCCTGGAAGATCCTGGACCCGTTCGAGGACTACTGGGCCGAACTGAACGAACAGCCCGAACCCTACGCGCCGGGGTCCTGGGGCCCCGCCAGCGCGGATGAGCTGCTGGCCCGTGACGGACGAACCTGGAGAAGGCCATGATTGTAGACCTGCCGGACACCACCACCTCGAAGATCTCCAAGAAGATCATGTCGCTGCGCGAACAGGGCGGCGTGATCGCGCTGGGCCGGGTCCTGACCCTGGTGGTCGTGACCAAGTCCGGGCTGGAGGAAGAAGCGATCGAGGCCGCGAACGAGGCCAGCCGCGAACACCCGTGCCGGATCATCGTCCTCGCCGACGCCGGGGCGCAGGCCCCGGACCGGCTCGACGCGCAGATCCGGGTGGGCGGTGACGCAGGCGCCTCGGAGGTCATCGTGCTCCGCGGCTACGGCGAGCTCGCGCACGAGTCCGAGTCGCTCGTCGCGGCGCTGCTGCTGCCGGACGCCCCGATCGTGGCCTGGTGGCCGCACGGGGCACCGGAGAACGCGTGCGAAACTTCCATCGGCCGGATCGCGCACCGCCGGATCACGGATTCGGCGAACGAGTCCGACCCGCAGGCCGCGCTGGAGAACATCCGGTCCACGTACAAGGCCGGCGACACCGACCTCGCCTGGACCCGGCTGACGAACTGGCGGATCCAGCTCGCAGCGGTCCTGGACCAGGTCGATTCCTCCCCGGTGACCGCGGTCGCCGTCGAGGGCGCCTCCGACTCCCCCTCCACGATCCTGCTCGCGGCCTGGCTCACGCTGTCCCTGGACGCGCCCGTCACGATCGTGGCGGACCCCGCCGGGACCGGCATCCGCCGCGTCCGGCTGTCCCGCCCCGGCGGCGACGTGCAGCTCTTCCGCCCGGGACTGTCCGTCGCGGAACTGACCCAGCCGGGCCAGCCCGCCCAGCGCATCTCCCTGCCCCGGCGCAGCCTCAAAGACTGCCTCGCCGAAGAACTCCGCCGGCTCGACCCCGACGAGGTTTTCGGAGAAGTGATTACTATTGGACTGCCACGAACCAATCTAAGGAGCGTCCGACCCAGTGAGCGTTGAGCCAAGAGTAAGCATTCATCCTGATTCGTCCGTCCTGATGGCTGCCATCGCGGCCCGCCTGATCACCAAACTGGTGGATGTGCAGGACAAGTACGGTGAGGCCACGGTGGTGCTGACCGGCGGCACGGTAGGCATCGGTACGCTGAAGGCTGTTGCTGACTCTCCGGCTGCACCGGCGGTCAACTGGTCGAAGGTGAACTTCTGGTGGGGTGACGAACGCTTCATCGGCGCCAACGACGCCGATAGGAACACCAAGCAGGCGTTTGATGCCCTGCTCTCGCACATTCCCGTTGATCCGGCCAGGATCAACCAGCCGGGGTCCTCGGACGACTTCGAGACCCCGGAGGAGGCCGCAGAGGACTATGCGCGCCGTCTCCGGGAAGCAGCCGAGGCCGAACACGCCGCCGACATGTCGGACGACCGCCCGGACGAAGCGGGCATCCTTCCGCGGCTCGATGTTGTCCTGCTGGGGGTTGGCCCCGATGCCCATGTGGCGTCGCTGTTTCCGGAGCAGGGCGGCATCCGGGAGAAGTCACTGACCGTCGTTGGTGTGCACAACTCCCCCAAGCCTCCGCCGCTGCGTGTCTCGCTGACGCTGCCGGCCATCAACACCGCGGCCGAAGTCTGGATGGTGGTGGCAGGTGAGGACAAGGCCGGCGCCGTGGGCCTTGCGCTTGCGGGCGCCAACCCGGTCCAGGTTCCTGCAGCCGGTCCGCGGGGCACCTCCCGCACGTTGTGGCTTATCGACGAGAACGCGGCCTCACGGGTCCCGCAGCAGCTCGTCCGCAAGGACGCCGCGGGCGCGTAGCTTTTCCAGCGCTCCGGCCAGGACGTCTTCAGCGTCCTGGTCGGAGCGCCTCTCTTTAACGTATTCCAGATGGCTTTTGTAGCCCTCGTCCGGGGCGTCGAGTCCCGCCGCTTCCCTGCCGTCCCTGGACGCCGGGGCGCCGCACCTGCGGCAATCCCACAGCACCGGGATCTGGTCCTCCGGCAGCTTGATGAACACCGGGCTTGTCTCGTGTCCTTTGGCGCACCAGTAGGTGACGCGGATGCGCGGCAGACTCTCGCCGTGAAGGTCTTCGGACTGGTGCCTGGGGCCGGCTCCCTCCGTGACACCCACACGGGTGCCGCGGAAGCCTGACGCACTATGTACCATCGGGGACTCCTGACCGGTTAAAAAGGAAACTGTGGCTGTTGGGAGCCAACAGCCACAGTTTAGTTCGGAGTTTCCCCTGGCGGCAGTGCCGGGCGGGGATCAGTTCTGCAGGGTCAGGAGTCGCCCGAACCGCTGAACCGCATGATGAGGCCCAGGGCGATGATCACAACGCCCCACGTCACGCCCAGGATCACCGTGAACCTGTTCAGGTTGCGCTCAGCAACGCCGGAGGAGCTCAGTCCGGAGCTCATGCCGCCACCGAACATGTCCGACAGGCCGCCGCCCCGTCCCTTGTGCAGGAGGATAAGCAGCGTCAGCAGAAGGCTGGTGATGCCCAGGAGGATCTGCAGAATGACATGAAGAACGTCCACGACGGCCTTTCAGAAGATTGGAATGCGGGAGCCTTGCGCTGCGTGGCGGACTAGTCCGTCAGCAGGTGACTCTCGAACCTGACAATATTAGCAAACTCCGCGGGGTCGAGGCTTGCGCCGCCGACCAACACGCCGTCGACGTCACGTTCCTTGAGGATGGCGGCCACGTTGCTGGCCTTGACGGAGCCGCCGTAGAGCAGCCGGGTCTTGGCTGCGACGTCGTCACCGAAGATGGTGGCCAGTTCGGTCCGGATGGCAGCGCACAGTTCCTGGGCGTCTTCCGGACCCGCGACCTCGCCGGTGCCGATGGCCCAGACGGGCTCGTACGCCACAACAAGCTCACCGGCCTGCTCGGGTGTCAGGCCGGCAACGCCCGCGCGGAGCTGCACCAGGGTGTGCTCGACGTGGGTCCCGGCCTGGCGGATTTCGAGGCCTTCTCCGACGCAGAGCACGGGAACGATACCGTGCTTGTAGGCCGCCTTGACCTTGGCGTTGAGGACCTCGTCGGACTCGTTGTGGATGGTCCGGCGTTCGCTGTGGCCCACCAGCACGTACTTGCAGCCCAGCTTGCCGAGGAACTGGCCCGAGATGTCGCCCGTGTAGGCGCCGGAATCGAACTGGGACAGGTCCTGGCCGCCGTAGGCAACGTCGAGCTCATCGCCCTGCACGAGCGTCTGCACGCCGCGGAGGTCCGTGAACGGAGGGAAGACAGCAACCTCGACCCGGCTGTAGTCGTGCTTGGCGTCAGACAGGGTCCAGGCCAGTTTCTGCAGGAGGGTGATGCCCTGGACATGGTCCATGTTCATCTTCCAGTTGCCTGCGATGAAGGGCGTACGGTCAAAAGTGCCGTTCGTTGACGTAGTCACGTATTCTCCAAAAGTTCTGAGGATGTATTCGGCCGGCAGGGAGCCCGCGGGCTCCCTGCCGGCCGGAGGACTTGGCAGTCCAGGTGCTTGGCTGTCGGTGTGCCTAGCGGTCCAGGACAGTCAGTCCGGGAAGGTCCTTGCCTTCGAGGTATTCCAGGCTGGCGCCGCCGCCGGTGGAAATGTGACCGAACTGGTCGTCGGAGAAACCGAGCGTCCGCACGGCGGCAGCTGAGTCCCCGCCGCCCACCACGGTGAACGCGTCGGCTTCGGTCAGGGCCTGTGCAACTGCCCGGGTACCGCCGGAGAAAGCCTCGAATTCGAAAACGCCCATGGGGCCGTTCCAGAACACGGTTTTGGCGCCCTTGATCCGGTCCGCAAATGCTGCGGCTGAATCGGGCCCGATGTCGAGGCCGATGCCCTGGGCGCCGAAGCTGCTGCCCTCGATGCCGTCCGCGGGGACGGTTTCGGCGTCAGCGTCAGCGGCGAACTTGCTGGCCACCACGATGTCGGTGGGCACCACGAACTCGGTACCGGCGTCGGCAGCGCGCTTCAGGTAATCCTGGACAACGGGGATCTGGTCGTCCTCGAGGAGGCTGCCGGCCACTTTGTGGCCAACCGCCGCGAGGAACGTGAACAGCATGCCGCCGCCCACCAGGATGGTGTCTGCCTTGCCGATGAGGTTGTCGATGACAGCCAGTTTGTCGGAGACCTTGGATCCGCCGAGCACCACAACGTAGGGACGCTGGGTGTCAGCCGTCAGCTTGCGCAGCACCTCAACCTCTGTGTGCACGAGGTCGCCCTGGTAGGACGGCAGCCGGGTGGCGACGTCGTACACGCTGGCGTGCTTGCGGTGCACGGCACCGAAGGCATCGTCAACAAAGGCGCCGTTGTCCCCGGTGAGGGCCACCAGCTCGTCGGCGAAGGCGCCGCGTTCGGCGTCGTCCTTGCTGGTCTCGCGGGCGTCAAAGCGGACGTTCTCCAGGACAAGTGCCTGGCCGTCCTGCAGCGAGGCAGCGAGTTCCTTGGCGGAACTGCCCACAGTGTCCCCGGCAAGGGTGACACTGAACGGGGCGAGCTCCGCCAGCCGGCCAGCGGCAGGCTTGAGGGAGTATTTCTCCTCCGGAGCGCCCTTGGGCCGTCCGAGGTGGGCTGTTACCAGCACGCGGGCACCGGCGTCCGTGAGCTTCGTCAGGACTGGAAGTGAGGCCTTGATCCGGCCGTCGTCAGTCACTGTAGAGCCGTCGAGCGGCACATTCAGGTCACTTCTGACAAGAATGTACCGCCCGCGGACACCTTCAGCGATCAGTTCGTTGAGGGTGTGAAATGTCATGTGTCTAACCCTAGCCCAGCTTGGATGCGACGAGCTCCGTCAGGTCCACAAGGCGGTTGGAGTAGCCCCACTCGTTGTCATACCAGGAAACAACCTTGACCTGGTTGCCGATGACCTTGGTCAGGCCGGAGTCGAAGATGGACGACGCGGGGTCGCCAACGATGTCCGAGGAAACGATCGGGGCGTCCGTGTAGGTGAGGATGCCCTGGAAGGCGTCGGAGTCGGCAGCCTTCTTCAGTGCTGCGTTGACTTCCTCGACGGTGGTTTCGCGGCCGACGGTGACGGTGAGGTCGGTGGCGGAGCCGGTGGGGACCGGTACGCGGATGGCGTAGCCGTCAAGCTTGCCCTTGAGCTCCGGCAGGACCAGGCCAATTGCCTTGGCCGCACCGGTGGAGGTGGGGACCATGTTGATGGCTGCGGCGCGTGCACGGCGGAGGTCGTTGTGCGGGCCGTCCTGCAGGTTCTGGTCAGCAGTGTAAGCGTGGACCGTGGTCATCAGTCCGCGTTCGATGCCGAACTCGTCGTTGATGACCTTGGCCAGCGGGCCGAGGCAGTTGGTGGTGCAGGACGCGTTGGAAATGATGTGGTGCGCTGCGGAGTCGTAGAGCTCGTGGTTGACACCCATGACGATGGTGATGTCCTCGTCGGATGCCGGTGCGGAGATCAGGACTTTCTTGGCGCCGGCGTCGATGTGCTTCTGCGCGGCTGCAGCCTTGGTGAAGAAGCCAGTGGACTCGATGACGATGTCCACGCCCAGCTCGCCCCACGGCAGGTTGGCCGGATCGCGCTCGGCGAGGACCTTGATGACGTTGCCGTTGACAACGATGTTTCCGTCCTTGACCTCAACGGTTTCCTTCAGGCGGCCGCCGACGGAGTCGTACTTGAGCAGGTGGGCGAGGGCCTCCGGGCTGGTGAGGTCGTTGACTGCAACGATCTCAAGGTCCGCACCCTGTGCGAGTGCTGCGCGGAAGTAGTTGCGGCCGATACGGCCAAAGCCGTTGATACCAATACGGGTCGTCACTTTTTCAGTCTCCTTGGTGCTTGCTTAAGCACAACTAGTTGAGCGGGCGTTCAAGCCAACTAACAGATCCCGCACGCCATTGGGCAGAGATGATTAACAGATTGGAGGGCGACCAGCCACGTTGCTGAAGGCTAACCGCCTTCCGTGACCCATCTTACGTTTAAGTAGGTCCGCCCCCGCAAGTGCGGGGGCGGACCTTCCACATTCCGGCCCTAAAGCGCCGAAATGTGAAGTTTGTTACAGGCACATGTTGCGCCGGTCACTACGGGAGGGTGATGAGTCCCGTGGCGTTGGTGCGTGCTGCTTCGAACCGCTTGGCGACGTCGGCCCAGTTGACGATGTTCCAGAACGCCTTGACGTAGTCGGCCTTGACGTTGACGTAGTCCAGGTAGAAGGCGTGCTCCCACATGTCCAGCATCAGCAGCGGGGTGGTGCCCAGCGCGACGTTGCCCTGCTGGTCGTAGAGCTGCTCGATGACCAGGTTCCCGCCGATGGGCTCGTAGGCCAGGAAACCCCAGCCGGAGCCCTGCAGGCCGAGGGCAGCGGCGCTGAACTGTGCACGGAAAGCGTCAAACGAACCGAAGGCGTCGTCGATGGCCGCGGCCAGCTCGCCCTCGGGCTTGTCGCCGCCGTCCGGAGAAAGGTTGTTCCAGAACACCGAGTGGTTGACGTGGCCCCCGGTGTGGAACGCGAGGTCCTTGGAAAGGCGGTTGATGTTGGCGAAGTCGCCCTTGTCGCGCGCCTCGGCCAGCTGGGCCAGGGCGTTGTTGGCACCTGCAACATAGGCAGCGTGGTGCTTGCTGTGGTGCAGCTCCATGATCCGCGCAGAAATGTGCGGCTCAAGGGCGGCGTAGTCGTAGCTGAGTTCAGGCAATACGTACTCGGTCACAAAATCCTCCATTGTCGTGGACTGTCTGTCCGGTTGGTAACTCTGTCGATTGCGCATCCGGATGGCTGGCACCCGGAAGATTGCTGCGGCGGAGATGGAGCATTTCCGTCACATGGTCTTGATTCTAGGGGGCTGTTACTCGTCCAGCATTTCCGGCGTCACATTGGCGTCGGTACCGGGGATGCCCAGGTCAAGGGCGCGTTTGTCGGCCATGGCCAGCAGCCGGCGGATCCGGCCGGCGATGGCGTCCTTGGTCATGACCGGGTCAGCCAGCCGGCCAAGTTCATCCAGGCTGGCCTGCTTGTGCGCGACGCGGAGTTCGCCCGCGTATTTGAGGTGGTCCGGGACGTCGTCCCCGAGGATCTCCAGGGCACGGTCCACCCGTGCGCCGGCGGCCACGGCGGCCTGCGCGGAGCGCCTGAGGTTGGCGTCATCGAAGTTGGCCAGCCGGTTGGCGGTGGCCCGGACTTCCTTGCGCATCCGGCGTTCCTCCCACACCATCAAGGCGTCGTGGGCACCCATCCGGGTGAGGAGGGCGGCGATGGTGTCGCCGTCGCGGATCACCACGCGGTCGACTCCCCGGACTTCGCGGGCCTTGGCCTGGATGCCGAGCCGCCGGGCCGCCCCAACCAGCGCCAGCGCCGATTCGGGCCCGGGGCACGTCACTTCCAGGGAGGAGGACCTGCCGGGCTCGGTCAGGGATCCGTGCGAGAGGAAGGCGCCCCGCCACACAGCTTCGGCGTCCGCTGCGGAGCCGTTCACGACGGCGGATGGCAGCCCCCGGACGGGACGGCCGCGGCCGTCCAGGAGCCCGGTCTGCCGGGCCAGGGCTTCGCCGTCGCGCACCACGCGGACTACGTAGCGGCTGCCCTTGCGGAGCCCGCCGCCGGAGACAACGATGATTTCGCTCTGGTGTCCGTAGACTTCCGCGATGGCAGCCCGGAGGCGCCGCGCGGTGGACGCCAGGTCCACTTCGGCTTCGATCACGATCCGGCCGGAGATGATGTGCAGGCCGCCGGCGAACCGGAGCATCGCAGAGACTTCGGCCTTGCGGACCGATGATTTCTTGATGTCCAGACGGGACAGTTCTTCCTTGACTGATGCTGTCAGTGCCATGGCACCTTCCTAACTGTTCCCAAAAATGTCGTGGTACGCCGTTGCCAGACGCAAGGGGTCATGGACGGGTCGGCGGCCCGACGCCCCTACTTTACCCAAGACAACCTCGGCCCCGAGCATCCCCGCGGCCTTTTCGAATTCTTGCCGGTCGGGGACGGAGGCCGGATCGGCGAGCACAACGTCGACGCTGAAGTCCGGAGCGTATTTTCGCAGTGCATGGAGGTGGTCGGCGGCGCTCATGCCGGACGTCTCCTTGGTGTCAGTTGCCAGGTTCATGGTCAGGCAGCGTTTGGCGGCCGTATCGCACAGGGCCTGCCTCATTTCGGGCAGCAGCAGGTGCGGCAGCACTGAGGTGTACCAGGATCCGGGCCCGAGGATGACCCAGTCGGCCAGTTCTATGGCGGTGAGGGCTTCAATGCAGGCGGGCGCAGCTTCGGGCAGCAGCCGGACGTGTTCCAGCGAGCCGGCCACGGCACAGCGGGCCTGGCCGCGGATGGTCTGCAGGGCAGAGGTGCCGTCCGGGGCGGTGACGCGGATGTCGCCTTCAATGGTGAGGGGCACGGTGGACATCGGCAGGACCTGGCCGCGTGCACCCAGCAGCGCACCGGCCCATTTCAGGCCGGCGACGGCGTCGCCCAGCAGTTCCCACAGCGTGACGATGAGCAGGTTCCCCATGGCGTGTTCGTCCAGTGACCCGCCGCGGCCCTTGCCGGGCTGGAAGCGGTGCTGCATCACGTCGCGCCACGTGCGGCCCCAGTCGGTGTCGTCGCACAGGGCTGACAGTGCCATGCGCAAATCCCCCGGCGGCAACACGCCGTACTCCTCGCGCAGGCGCCCGGAAGAGCCGCCGTCGTCCGCCACTGTGACGATGGCGGTGAGTTCAGAGGTCAGCAGCCGCAGGGCAGACAGCGAAGCGGACAGGCCGTGGCCGCCCCCGAGAGCCACGACGGACGGGCCCTTGTCCTGCTGGCCGGCTCCCGTTCCGGCCGACGGCGGAACCAGCGGCAGCGGGCCGGTAAGCAATCCCATTACTCGCGGCCCAGGTCCCGGTGGGTGGTTGTCACAGTGACCCTGGGATATTGGGCCAGTTTCTTGGAAAGCTCGACGGCGACGGCCACCGACCGGTGTTTCCCGCCGGTGCAGCCCACGGCGATCGTGGCGTAGTGCTTGTTTTCGCGGCGGTAGCCGTCAAGGACAGGTTCCAGGGCCAGGACGTAGCGGTCCACGAAATTCTTGACTCCTTCGGCCTCCAGCACGTAGTCGCTGACGTCCTTGTCCAGGCCGGTATGCGGGCGCAGCTGGGGCACCCAGTGCGGGTTCGGGATGAAGCGGACGTCGGCCACGTAGTTGGAATCGACGGGAAGGCCGTATTTGAAGCCGAAGCTCATGACATTGAGCCGCAGCGCCACCGGGCCGGTTTCGCTGAAGAGTTCGGTGATGGCCGTCGCCAGGCCATGGACGTTGTAGGTGGACGTGTCCAGGACGACGTCGGCGCTTTCCCGCAGTTCCTTCAGCAGTTCACGCTCGGCTGCTATGCCGTCAAGGATCCGGCCGCCCTCCTGCAGGGGGTGCGGCCGGCGGCCCTGCTCGAAGCGGCGGACCAGGACGTCGTCGTTTGCATCCAGGAACAGCACCCGGAACGTCACTCCGCTGGCGGCCAGCGCGCCCAGGGCGGCGCGGATGTCGGCGAAGAGCCCCTTGCTGCGGACGTCCATCACCACGGCCAGCCGGGGAATGGACTGCGGCGCGTGCGACACCAGTTCCGCGAGCGTGCCCAGCATCTGCGGCGGGAGGTTCTCCACGACGTACCAGCCGTGGTCCTCCAGTGCGTCCGAAGCCGTGCTGCGCCCCGCCCCGGACATTCCGGTGACCACCAGCAGCTCCGCTTCGAGGGGCTTGACCGGCGTCAGCCCGTCCTGCTCCGTCCCGGATCCCGCCGTCGAGTCTGCCATTGATTCCGCCCCGTTCCTGTCCTCAAGTTGGCGGGGAGCCGCAACCGCGGAATCCCCGACCTTTACCCTAGCTAAGTTTCGAGGATTTCGCCGGTAGTCATGTTCACCGCGGGGACCAGTTCCGCGGTCTCGGCGTCGGAGCTGAAGTGGGCCACGATGGCGGCGGCCAGCGCGGGACCGATGCCCTTGGCTTCCGCGAGCTGCTCCACCGAGGCCGCCCTGATCCCCTTGAGGGTTCCGAAATGGTCCAGCAGGGCCTTGCGCTTGGACTCCCCCAGCCCGGGCACGCCGTCCAGGACGGAGACGGTCATGGCTTTCCCGCGCTTCTGGCGGTGGAAGGTGATGGCAAAGCGGTGCGCCTCATCGCGGATGCGCTGCAGCAGGTAGAGTCCCGCGGATGTCCTGGGCAGGATCACCGGGAAATCGCTGTCCGGCAGCCAGACCTCCTCCAGGCGTTTGGCGAGGCCCACAACGTAGACGTCGTCGATGCCGAGGTCGGCGAGGGCGCGGGCGGCCGCATTGACCTGGGGCTTGCCGCCGTCGACCACCACCAGGTTGGGCGGATACGCGAACTTAGCCCGCGGAGCGGGGGTGGTGGTGTCAAGTACTGCCGCTTCAGCCGCCGCGTTCAGGGCAGCCTGGTGCCCGGCAAGGGCGGATGCTTCCACCTGGGCTGTTTTGTCCGTCAGGTAGTGCCGGAAGCGCCTGGTCAGGACGTCGTGCATGGCCGCTGTGTCGTCGGTGGCTGCGGCGCCGGTGACGGAAAACTTGCGGTAGTCGGACTTCTTGGGCAGGCCGTCCTCCACCACCACCATGGAAGCCACGACGTTGGTGCCCTGCACGTGGGAGACGTCGTAGCATTCGATGCGCATGAGCGCCACGGGCAGATCCAGTGCTTCCTGGAGTTCCTGGAGGGCTTGGGAGCGGACGGTGAGGTCACCGGCGCGGCGGGTCTTGTGCAGTTTGAGTGCCTGCTCGGCGTTTTCGCGGACGGTTGACATCAGTGCCGCCTTGTCGCCGCGCTGCGGGACCCTGATGTCGACTTTCGCGCCCCGCAGGCCGCCCAGCCATTGCGTCAGTTCGGTGTGGTTGCTGGGGACGACGGGGACCAGCACTTCCCGCGGGAGCCGGCCGTGGCTGTCGCCGTCCTCGCCATAGACCTGCTGGAGCAGGTGTTCCACGAGGTCCGGAGGGGTGGAATCCTCGACCTTTTCGACCACCCAGCCACGCTGGCCGCGGACCCGTCCGCCCCTGACGTGGAAGACCTGGACGGCGGCTTCGAGTTCGTCCTCGTGGAGGGCGAAGACGTCGGCGTCCGTGTCCTCGGCAAGCACCACGGCGTTCCGTTCGAAGACCTTGCGCAGGGCGGCGATGTCATCACGCAGGCGTGCGGCGCGCTCGTAGTCGAGCTCGGCCACTGCCCCCGACATTTCCTTTTCCAGCCGGGAGATGAAGCGTTTGGCTTCGCCGCCCATAAAGGCGCAGAAATCCTCGGCCAGGGCGCGGTGGTCCTCCGGGGAGATCCGGCCCACGCAAGGCGCCGAGCATTTGTCGATGTATCCCAGGAGGCAGGGCCGGCCGCTGGCCTGGGCCCTCTTGAGGACACCGGACGAGCAGCTGCGCACGGGAAAAACGCGCAGCAGCGTATCCATCGTTTCCCGGATCGCGCCGGCGGTATAGGGGCCGAAGTAGCGTGTGCCCTTGCGCCTGTCGCCGCGCATCACCTGGACCCTGGGCAGCTTTTCGCTCATGGTGAGGGCCAGGTACGGGTACGTCTTGTCGTCACGGAAGACCACGTTGAAGCGCGGCTTGAATTCCTTGATCCAGGTGTATTCAAGCTGCAGCGACTCCAGCTCGCTGCCCACCACGGTCCACTCGACGCTGGAGGCCGCGTGCACCATGGCGTAGGTCTTGGGCAGCAGGCCGGCCGGGTTCGCGAAATACGAGTTCAGCCGGGAACGGAGGCTCTTGGCCTTGCCGACGTAGATGACCCGGCCGTGGGGGTCTCGGAACCTGTAGACCCCGGGGTTGGTGGGAATTTCTCCCGTTTGGGGCCGGTAACTTGCTGGATTTGCCACCTATCCATTCTACTGAGGCGGCGCGGCGGCTTGTGCCACCCGCCGCCTGTGACTGGCTACTCGGTTGCTTTGCTCTGGTTGTAGCTGGTGGAGCGTTCCTGCCCGCTGAGTTCGGCGATGGCATCCATGATGCGGTCTGTCACCTGGCGGCGGGCAGGCAGGGAGTGATCCGGCCCGGTCTTGTCGAAGTAGAGCGGCTCGCCCACCTTCATGGTGAAGTGATGGGGCTTGAAGCCCTTCTCCCCCGCCGGCTGCAGGTTTTCCGTACCGATCAGGCCGACAGGGACCACGGGGGCTCCGGTTGCCAGGGCAAGCCAGCCCACGCCGGTGCGGCCGCGGTAGAGGATGCCGTCCCGCGACCGTGTGCCTTCAGGGTAAATGCCGATGCCCTTGCCGGCCTCCAGGATGTCCATGAGGGTTTTGAGCGCCTGGACGCTTGCTGCCTGCTCGCCGCGCTCCACCGGAATGGAGCCCACGGACTCGAAGAAGGATTTCATGACCTTTCCCTTGACGCCGCCCGTGGTGAAGTACTCGGCTTTGGCGAAGAAGGCCACGGGCCGCGGCATCAGTGCCTGGACAATGACGCTGTCGAAGAAGGAGAGGTGGTTTGGCGCCACAATGAAGGGCCCCTCTTTGGGGACGTTTTCAAGGCCGACGACGGTGGGCCGGCAGGAGCCCGCGACGAGCCCGCGAAAGGTCCAGCGGACTGCCTCAAACAGTGCCATCGTTGTGCACCTCGCTCATTGCCGCGGCGTGGATGGCTTCCAGCCGTTCGATCGCCGCCACCAGGTCCGGGGCGGTGTCCACGACGGCGACTGCCCCCGCATCGTCAAGCTCGCCGTCGGGAGCGAATCCCCAGCTCACGCCGATGCAGTCGAGGCCGTTGGCGATGGCACCTGCCACGTCCTGGGCCCGGTCTCCCACCATAACGGCGTGCTGGGTTGCCAGGTCGCCGAGCGCGGCAGCGATGATTCCGGTTTTTCCCACGGGACCCGCAGCGGCCGCCGACTCGTCGTCGGCCGAACCCCTGATGAAGCTGAACTTGCCGGCAATGCCATGGTGCTCAAGGACAATCCGGGCCAGGCCCTGCGGCTTCTGGGTGGCTACAGCCACGGGCCGGCCTGCGGCGGCGAAGCTGTCCAGCACATCCAGGATTCCCGGGTAGAGCCGGCCCTGGGCGATGCCCTGGGCCAGGTAGTACCGCCGGTAGATGGCGATGACCTCGTCGATCCGCCCGGCCGGAACCTGCGCAACGGTCAGGAGCGCATCGCTCAGCTTCGGACCGATCATCGCGTCCAGGAGCTCCTGGCTGGGAACCGGGAGCTCCAGCTCCCGGAGGGCCGAAGCGATTCCGTCTGTTATCCCACCGGCCGGATCGACAAGAGTGCCGTCCAGGTCGAAGATCACGGGCACTGTTGTTTGAGTCACCGGCTTAGTTTCTCACGACACCTGTCCAGCCCGAAACTCGCATGCCTGTCAGGGAATACTTCAGGAAGACTTCCGGAATGCTTCGGGCCGGTGCCGCCGCCGCTAGCTGAGAATTTCAGCCAGGAAGGCCGCCGTGTGGCTTTCGGTCGATTTTGCCACCTGTTCCGGCGTTCCGGTGGCCACGATCTGGCCGCCGCCCGAGCCGCCGTTCGGTCCCAGGTCCACGATCCAGTCGGCACTCTTGATGACGTCCAGGTTGTGCTCAATGGTGATGACTGTGTTGCCTTTGTCCACGAGGCCCTGCAGCACCATCAGGAGCTTGCGGATGTCCTCGAAGTGCAGGCCGGTGGTGGGCTCGTCCAGGACGTAGACGCTGCGGCCGTTTGAGCGCTTCTGCAGTTCCGCCGCCAGCTTGACGCGCTGGGCCTCGCCGCCGGACAGCGTGGTTGCCGGCTGCCCCAGCCGGACATAGCCCAGGCCGACGTCCACGAGGGTGTTCAGGTGCCGTGCGATGGGTGAGAAGGCGGCAAAGAACTCCGCGCCCTCCTCGATGGGCATGTTCAGGACATCGGCGATGGTCTTGCCCTTGTAGTGGACCTCCAGCGTTTCCCGGTTATACCGGGCACCGTGGCACACCTCGCAGGGCACGTAGACGTCCGGCAGGAAGTTCATTTCGATCTTCAGCGTGCCGTCGCCGGAGCAGGCTTCGCAGCGTCCGCCCTTGACGTTGAAGGAGAACCTGCCCGGGAGGTAACCGCGGACCTTCGCTTCGGTTGTCTCCGCGAAGAGCTTGCGGATGTTGTCGAAGACGCCGGTGTAGGTGGCCGGGTTGGACCGCGGTGTGCGGCCGATGGGGCTCTGGTCCACGTGGACCACCTTGTCCAGGTGCTCGAGTCCCTGGACGAGCTTGTGCCGGCCGGCTACCTGCTTGGCGCCGTTGAGCTTGTTGGCCAGCACCTTGTAGAGGATTTCGTTGACCAGGGTGGACTTTCCTGATCCGCTGACGCCGGTGACCGCCGTGAACAGTCCCAGCGGGAAGGCGGCATCCACGTTTACCAGGTTGTTTTCGCGGGCGCCCACGACCTTCAGCTCGCGCTTCTTGTCGTACTTGCGCCGCTTCTTGGGGATCTCGATCTGCTTGCGGCCTGAGAGGTAGTCTCCGGTCAGGGATGCGGTGTTCTTGAGCAGGTCCTGGTAGGAACCGGAGTGCACCACCTGGCCACCGTGCTCGCCGGCGCCGGGACCAATGTCAACGATCCAGTCCGCCACGTGGATGGTGTCCTCGTCGTGTTCAACCACGATGAGGGTGTTGCCCATGTCCCGCAGCCGGGTGAGGGTATCGATCAGGCGGCGGTTGTCCCGCTGGTGCAGCCCGATGGAGGGCTCGTCAAGCACGTACAGGACACCGACGAGGCCGGACCCGATCTGGGTGGCCAGCCGGATGCGCTGCGCTTCGCCGCCGGACAGGGTGGCGGACGGGCGCTCCAGGTTGAGGTACTCCAGGCCGACGTCCAGCAGGAAGGTCAGCCGGGCCTGGATTTCCTTGAGAACCTGGTGGGCGATCTGTGCCTCACGGCCAGTCAGCACGAGGTTGTTCAGGAAGTCGGCGCAGTCGCGCATCGGCAGGGCGGCGACGTCGGCGATGGACTTGCCGTTGATGAGGACGGAGAGGGAGGCAGGGTTGAGCCGGGCTCCGTTGCAGGCGGGGCAGGGGATCTGCCGCATGTACTCTTCGTAGCGGTCGCGGGCCCAGTCGGAGTCTGTTTCGCCGTGCTTCCGGTGGACGTACTGGATGGCGCCTTCGAAGCCGGTGCTGTATTTGCGTTCCCGCCCGAAGCGGTTCTTGTACTGGACCACCACTTTGTGGTCCTTGCCGTGCAGGACCGTCTGGCGGACGTCGTTGCCCAGCTTCTCCCATGGCGTTGTCATGGAGAAGCCGAGTTCCTTGGCGAGGCCTTCCAGCAGCCTGTTCCAGTACTCGGTAGTGGCCGTACCCAGAGACCACGGGGCAATGGCACCTTCGGAAAGGGAAAGCTCCGGGTTGGGGACGATCAGTTCCTCGTCCACTTCCAGCCGGGTGCCGATGCCGCTGCAGGCCGCGCAGGCCCCAAAGGGATTGTTGAAGGAGAAGGAACGGGGTTCGATCTCGTCGATGGCGAGCGGGTGCTCGTTGGGGCAGGCGAGGTTTTCGGAGAAGGCCCGCAGCCGGCCGGGATCGTCGGCGTCGAGGTCCACCAACTCTGCGAGCACGCGGCCTTCGGCGAGTCCCAGGGCTGTTTCGATCGAATCGGTCAGGCGCTGGCTGATGCCTTCCTTGACCACCAGCCGGTCCACCACCACCTCGATGGTGTGCTTGTACTGCTTGCCCAGCTTGGGGGCTTCGCTGAGCTGGACCAGCTCACCGTCCACCCGCGCCCGCGAGTAGCCCTTGGCCGTCAGTTCCTTGAAGAGGTCCACGAATTCGCCCTTGCGGCCGCGGACCACCGGGGCGAGCACCTGGAACCGGGTGCCTTCGTCGAGTTCCAGCAACTGGTCCACGATCTGCTGTGGTGTCTGCTTGGCTACCGGCTCGCCGCAGACCGGGCAGTGGGGACGCCCGACCCTGGCCCACAGGAGGCGCATGTAGTCATAGATTTCGGTGATGGTGCCCACGGTGGACCGCGGGTTCTTGCTGGTGGATTTCTGGTCGATGGAGACAGCCGGTGACAGTCCCTCGATGAAGTCCACATCGGGTTTGTCCACCTGCCCCAGGAACTGCCGGGCGTAGGCAGACAGCGATTCAACATAGCGGCGCTGGCCTTCGGCGAAGATGGTGTCAAAGGCGAGGGATGACTTGCCCGATCCTGACAGGCCCGTGAACACGATCATGGCGTCGCGGGGAAGATCGAGGTCCACGTTGCGCAGGTTGTGTTCGCGGGCGCCCTTCACCACCAGCCGGGAGAGGTCCGGACGCGCAGGCTTTGCGGGGGACTTTTCGGGAGCGGCGGGAACGGACACGACTGCTGATTCTTCAGCTACGGCTTTAGGCACCCACTAATGCTAATCGAAAACTTCTTCGAATATCCACGCGCAGCGGCTACTCGGCGTCGTAGGCTGCCGCGAGGAGCTGCACGGCCTCGGCAAAGGTGGCCCCCTGCGCCCGGGCGGCCGACGCGTAGCTGGCCGCTGCGGCGGACAGCGTTCCCCAGCGTTCGTCGCGGGCGCAGACCACAGTCCCGTTCCTCCCCCGGGTTGAGACCACCCCGGCGGCCTCGAGTTCCTTGTAGGCGCGTGCGACAGTATGCGGGGCCACGTCCAGCTGCCCGGCGAGGTTCCTGACGGCCGGAAGCCTGGTGCCGGGCAGCAAAGCCCCGCTGTCTGCGAGCTGGATGACCTGGAGGCGAAGCTGCTCGAAGAGCGCCACCGTGCTGGCCTGGTTCGGTTTCCATGTCCCGGGAAAAGGCGGTGCCGTGCTCAAATGCCCGCCTCCAACGCTGCCCCCATGGCGTCGGCCTCCAGTGCGCCTGCTTCCTTGGGCCTGGCTTCCAAGGGCCGGCGGCCCCCGGCCTGGTCCGGGACCTCACCGGGTATCCGGGCCTCCGGGTGACCGGCAAACTGGGCCGCGTACAGCCGGGCGTAGTAGCTGTTGGCGGCCAGCAGGCTGCCGTGGGTGCCTTGTTCGGCAATGCGTCCGTGGTCCATGACAAGAATTAGATCAGCGTCGCGGACAGTGGACAAACGGTGGGCGATCACAAAGCTGGTCTTTCCGCGCCGGAGCCGCCGCATGGCCTGCCGAATCAGTACCTCGGTGCGCGAATCCACTGAACTTGTGGCTTCGTCCAGGATCAGCACGCTGCTGCCGGCCAGCTGGGCGCGGGCAATGGTGATCAGTTGGCGCTGGCCCTGGCTGAGGGGGTCGCCGCCATTGTGCAGCAGGGTGTCGTAGCCTGCAGGCAGGGACCGGACGAAGTGGTCCACGTGGCCCGCCTCCGCGGCGGCAACGATTTCCGGGTCCGTGGCTTCCGGCCGCCCGTAGGCGATGTTCTCCCGGATGGTCCCGCCGAAGAGCCACGCGTCCTGAAGCACCACGCCGAAGCCGGACCGCAGGGCATCCCGTGGCATTTCCGCGATGTCGGTTCCGCCAATGGTGATGCGACCGGACCCTACCTCGTAGAACCGCATCAGGAGGTTCACCACCGTGGTCTTTCCCGCTCCGGTGTGGCCGACGATCGCTACGGTCTGGCCCGGTTCGACCGTGAAGGACAGGCCGCGCACGGCGGGGATCCGCTCGTTGTAGCCGAATGTGACATCGTCGAAGACAATGCGGCCTGAAGGTTCAGCGGCGGACGTCGCGCCGCGGGGTTCCGGGGGGAGCTCCGCGGCGTCGAGGAGGTCAAATACACGCCCTGACGAAGCCACGCAGGACTGGATGACGTTCAGCAGGCCGCCGATCTGGCCAACAGGCTGGGTGAAGAGCCGGCTGAACTGGATGAAGGCCTGGATCCCGCCGATGGTCATGGCTCCGGCTGTGACCTGCAGGGCTCCCACCACCGCCACGGCGATGTAGTTGATGTTGGCTATCAGGATCATCAGGGGCTGGACCAGGCCGGACGAGTACTGGGCCCTGGTTGCGGCCCTGGCCAGGCGGTCGTTGCTGGCAGCGAATACGGCCGCTGCCTGTTCCTGGTAGCCAAATGCCTTGATGACCTCATGTCCGGTGATGAACTCCTCGACGTGGGCGTTCAGCTCTCCGGTCTCGGTCCATTGCCGGGCAAAATGGGCCTGCGACCGGCGCGTCACCAGCACCGTGATGAGCGTGGACAGCGGCACGGACAGCAGGGCGATGCATGCGAGCAGCGGCGAGATCCAGAGCATCATGGCCAATGCTCCGCAAAGCATCAGGACCGACATGATCAGTTGGGTGAGGGCCTGGCTGAGGGCCTGGGCGATGTTGTCGATATCGTTCGTGGCGCGGCTGAGGACATCGCCCCTGGACTGTTCCTGGAAGTAGGTGGCCGGCAGCCGGTGCAGCTTGTCCTCCACGGAGGCTCGAAGGCGGTACATCACGCCCTGGACGGAGCGGGCCGTGAGTGAACCCTGGATCCAGTTGAAGAGCGAGGCGCCGACATACATCAAAGAGACCGCCGCCAGCAGGCGGCCCAGTCCGCGCCAGTCGAGAGTTCCGGCGAGGACACCGTCCACCACGATGTCCGTGGCATCGCCCAGGTATTTGGGCGCGGCGACATTCAGTCCGGCGAAAATGCAGGTGGCGGCAACGGCGCCTGCCATGGCCCAGCGGAACGGACGCAGCAGCCCGAGCAGCCTGCGGGCAGTGGGCCAAAACCGATGCCCGGCGTCCCCTTCCTGCGACGGCCCGGTCATGGCATGTCCTCGAAGGCCATTTGGGATTCTGCGATCTCGCGGTAGGTGGAGGACGTCTCCAGCAGCTCGCTGTGCGTGCCTTCGGCCACGAGTAGGCCGTCGTCGAACACCAGGATCTGGCCCGCGCCCGCGACAGTTGATATCCGCTCGGCCACGATAATAACGACGGCGTGGCCCAGGGCGGTTTCGAGGCGCTGGCGGAGCCGGGCTTCGGTCTCAAAGTCCAGCGCCGAGAAGCTGTCATCAAAAAGGTACAGGGGCGCCCGGCGAAGCAGGGCGCGGGCAATGCATAACCGTTGGCGCTGGCCGCCGGAAAGGGTGGTGCCGCCCTGCCCCACCGGAGCCTGGAGCTGCAGCGGCAGCTCCCGTACGAACTCCGCCGCTTCCGCTGTTTCCAGGGCTGCCCACAGCTCAGCGTCCGTGGCTTCCCTGGAGGCGATCCTCAGGTTGTCGGCGATGGTTCCGGTGAAAAGGTGGGACCGTTGCGGGGCAATGGCCATGTTCGCGCGGAGGACGTCCAGGGGCATGGACCGGATGTCCCGTCCTGCCAGCGTGACATGCCCGGAGGTGGCGTCGAGGAAGCGCGGCAGCAGGTTGATGAGTGTTGATTTCCCGCTGCCGGTCGAGCCCACGATTGCCGTGACGATGCCCGGCCGGGCCGTGAACGAGACGGAGTCCAGGACCGGGTTCTCGGCGCCGGGGTAAGTGAAAGTGACATCACGGAAGGTGACGTCGGCGCCGTCGAAATCCGGCCAGCCGGTGGCTGCCTGGACCTCCGGTGCGCTGCGGTCGGCGACGGACGGCGGCTTCTCAAGGACTGCCAGCAGCCGCTCGGCGCACACAGCGGCCCGGGGGCCTGTCATCAGCACGTACATGGCCATCATGATGGCCAGCAGAATCTGCAGGATGTACGCGATGAAGGCAGTCAGGGCACCGAGCTTCATCTCACCGGCCTGGACGCGGTGGCCGCCGAACCAGACAACGGCCACAGAGGAAAGATTCACCACGATCATGATCAGCGGCAGCATTCCGGCCACCAGCAGGGCGGACTGCAGGTTGTTCCGCGTCAGCCTGGCATTGGCCTGTCCAAAGCGGCGGATTTCGTGGTCCTGCCTGACGAAGGCCCTGATGATGCTGGCGCCGATGATCTGTTCCCGCAGCACTTCCCCGGTGCGGTCCAGGAGCTCCTGCCCGTCCCGGTAGAGCGGCACCAGGCGGCGGACGATGAGGTACATGATGGCCAGCAGCACAGGCACAATGACAATGACCACAGAGGAGAGCGCCACGTCCTGCTGCAGCGCCAGGGCAATGCCGCCGGCACCCATGACCGGGGCGGCGACCAGCATGGTGAAGACGAGCACGGCGAAGGACTGGATCTGCAGGGTGTCGTTGGTGGTCCGGGTCACGAGGCTCTGCGCCCCGAACCCGGCGACTTCCTGGGATGACAGCGACTGGATCTTTCCAAAAACCTCTTGGCGCAGCTGGCGGCCCAGCTTCATGGCCACCACAGCCCCGAGGTATCCGGCCACCAAGGCTGCGGCTGCCTGCACGGCGGCTATGCCGGCCATGACCGCACCAAGCCTCAGGATCACCGTTGTGTCGCCGGGGACGATGCCGTCGTCAATGATGGCTGCGTTAACGGTGGGCAACAGGAGGTTGCCCACGGTCTGGACCAGCTGCAGGAAAACGACCGCCGCGACAGGAAACTTGTGGGCGGCAAGCAGCCGGATCATCAAACCGAAAAGCACTGCACCTCCGCACGTCGTCGGGAGGCCAGTCAGGAGTCGGATTAGCCCGCCCCTAACAGCCGCTCCGTCATTGTAAGCCACATCACATTCGATCCGTTGTCACACGGCGTGACGCGTGGCGTCAGCAAACTACATCGAATGGAGTTCGAAGCCTAGGGGTTTTTGCGGGCCACAGCGAAGATTCTTCTGAACGGGAACACGGTCCCGTGGCCACTTCCGGGATATGCCGCCCGCAGCCCCGCCGCGTAGTCGGATTCGAAGGCAGCTCCGTCCTCGGCGGAAAGCACCGCCAGGACCGGCCGCAGGGCGGTACCCCGGACCCACTCAAGAACCGGATCAGTCCCGGGCAGGACCTGCTGGTAATTGGTCTCCCAGGCGTCGGCAGTGCAGCCGGCGTCCAGCATGATGCCCAGGTAGTCGGCAGGCTCCCCCACGGACTCCCCTCCGCGCAGAACGCCTGCCAGCTTCGCCGCCCAGGCAGCCGACGCGGCCAGTTCCCGCATCAGCGTGTGCGACGGTGCGTTGAAATTCCCCGGCACCTGCATGGCGAACCAGGCACCTGGCTGCAGGGCTTCCAGCCAGCGCGCCAGCATCTCCTGGTGGCCCGGCACCCACTGCAGCGCGGCGTTGGTGACCACAACGTCCGTTTCGGCGGAGGGCATCCAGCCGGCTATGTCTGCCTGCTCGAAGCTCAGGCGTTCGTGTTCCGCGGCCTGGACGGCAGCCTTGGCCAGCATCTGGCTGGACGAGTCGAGCCCCACGACCTTCGCTTCGGGCCACCTGCGGGCAAGGGTTGCCGTGAGGTTCCCGGGGCCGCACCCCAGGTCCGCGACGTTGCGCGGGGCCTCGGCCTGGATCCGGCCGGTGAGGTCAAAAAACGGCCGGTCGCGGTAGTCGCCGAACTGGACGTACTTTATTGGGTCCCACTTCACATTTTTCTCCACGGTCTGTTGTCGGCTCCGGTAACGCGAGCCTAACCCGCCCATGCCAGGATCTCCGGCAGCTGCCGGGCACTAAGCTGGAAAACAATGAAACTCGTTGACCAGCTGCCCGTCCTGCCCGCCTCAAACCCCTCGGGCGCGGGGATCGACCCGGACGCCCTCTACACACAATTCCTTGAGTGGACCGAAAGCCGGGGGCTCGAACTGTACGCCGCCCAGGACGAGGCCATCATGGAGTTCGCCACCGGTGCCAACGTTATCCTCGCCACGCCGACCGGCTCCGGAAAGTCACTCGTGGCCATCGCCGCACATTTCCAGGCCATGGCGCGTGGGCAGCGCAGCTACTACACGGCCCCGATCAAGGCACTGGTTTCCGAGAAGTTCTTCGCTCTGTGCGACATTTTCGGCGCCGAAAACGTGGGCATGATCACCGGCGATTCGGGCGTCAACCAGGACGCGCCCATCATTTGCTGCACGGCCGAGATCCTGGCGAACATCGCGCTCCGCGAAGGCGCCGCAGCGGAGCTTGGCGCCGTGATCATGGACGAGTTCCACTTCTACTCGGATCCGCAGCGCGGCTGGGCCTGGCAGGTGCCGCTGCTGGAGCTGCCGCAGGCGCAGTTCCTCCTGATGTCCGCCACGCTGGGTGATGTCAGCCGGTTCGAGGACGGCATCACCGAACTGACCGGCCGGCCCACCACCACCGTCAGCTCGGCCGAGCGGCCCATCCCGCTGCACTACTACTACCACCAGACGCCGGTCCACGAGACCCTCGAGGAACTGCTCTCCACCAAACAGGTGCCGGTCTACGTGGTGCACTTCAGCCAGATCGAGGCGATCGACCGGGCCCAGACCCTGATGAGCATCAACGTGTGCACCCGCGAGGAAAAGGACAAGATCGCCGAGCTGATCGCCAATTTCCGGTTCGCCGCGGGATTCGGCAAAACCCTCAACCGGCTGGTCCGGCACGGCATCGGCGTCCACCACGCCGGCATGCTGCCGAAGTACCGCCGGCTGGTGGAGCAGCTCGCCCAGGCCGGTTTGCTCAAGGTGATCTGCGGAACCGACACCCTGGGCGTGGGCATCAACGTGCCCATCCGCACCGTCCTGCTCACGGCTTTGAGCAAGTACGACGGCGTACGCACCCGGCTGCTTAACTCACGGGAGTTCCACCAGATTGCCGGCCGGGCAGGACGCGCGGGCTATGACACCGCCGGCACGGTGGTGGTCCAGGCACCGGAGCATGTAACGGAAAACGTGAAGGCGATGGCCAAGGCCACTGCAAAGTTCGGCGACGACCAGAAGAAACTTCGCCAGGTGGTCAAGAAGAAACCGCCGGAAGGGTTTGTCTCCTGGGGCGAGCCGACGTTCAAGCGCCTGGTGGAATCCGTCCCCGACCCCCTGAACTCCAGCTTCAGCGTGACGCACGCGATGCTGATGAACCTGATGGAGCGGCCGGGCGACCCGTTCCACGCCGCCCGCCGGCTCCTGACAGAGAACCACGAGTCACGGTCCTCGCAGCTGCGGCTGATGAAAAGGGCCCTGGGTATCTACCGCGAGCTCCTCGCTGCCGAAGTCGTGGAGCGCATTCCGGCCGAGGAGCAGGGTGCGGACGGCAGGACCGTCAGGCTCACAGTCCACCTGCAGGCCAACTTTGCGCTGAACCAGCCACTCTCACCGTTCGCCCTTGCTGCGCTGGAACTGCTGGATCCGGAGTCGCCGGCGTACGCCCTGGACGTCGTGTCCGTGATCGAGGCGACGCTGGAGAAGCCCCGCCAGATCCTGTCCGCCCAGCAGAAGAAGGCCCGCGGCGAAGCCATCGCGGCGATGAAAGCCGATGGCATCGAGTACGACCAGCGCATGGCGATGCTGGAGGAGGTGACCTATCCGCAGCCGCTCGCGGAGCTCCTGGGTGAAGCGTTCGAGGTTTACCGGAAGGCCGCGCCGTGGGTGGGCGACTTCGAGCTGGCCCCGAAGTCGGTGGTCAGGGACATGTACGAACGGGCCATGAACTTCGGCGAATTCGTCCAGTTCTACGGGCTGGCCCGCTCCGAGGGCATTGTGCTGCGCTACCTCGCCGACTGTTTCAAGGCGCTGCGCCAGACCGTGCCCCAGGACCTGCTCCGCGACGACCTCGAAGACCTCATCGCCTGGCTGGGCGAGCTCGTCCGGCAGGTCGATTCCAGCCTGCTGGATGAGTGGGAGGAACTGACGTCCGGCGCCGCGCCGACCCCGCACGACGCGCCGCCTCCCCCGCCGCCGTCGTTGACGTCCAACATCCGGGCCTTCCGTGTGATGGTTCGCAACGAGATGTTCCGCCGCGTGGAACTGTTCGCCGATGAGGATGCGGCAGCCCTGGGAGAGCTCGACGGCGGCGCCGGCTGGGATGCCGAGCGCTGGGAAGACGTCCTGGACGACTACTTCGACGAGCACAATGACATCGGCACCGGACCGGACGCGCGCGGACCCGGGCTGTTGATCATCACCGAGGAGCCCGCGCTGTGGAAGGTCCGGCAGATCTTCGACGATCCGGCACGCAACCACGACTGGGGAATCTCCGCCGAGGTGGACCTGGCCGCCTCCGACGAAACCGGCACTGCGATGGTCCGCGTGACCGACGTCAACCGGCTCTAAGGCCCTAGTAAACTCGGACCATGAGTGTAATCCGCCCCGCAAACCGGCACGACGTCCCCGCAATCCTGCAGATGATCCACGAACTGGCCATCTACGAAAAGGAACCGGACGCCGTCCGCAACACCCCGGAAATGCTCGCCGAAGTCCTGTTCGGGGCCAACCCCCGCGTGTTCGCGACGATGGCTGAGAACGCGGCGGGCGAGGTCCAGGGATTCGCGCTGTGGTTCCTGAACTACTCCACCTGGGAAGGCGTCCACGGCATCTACCTGGAGGACCTCTACGTCAGCCCGCACGCCCGGGGCGAGGGACACGGCAAGGCGCTCCTGAAGCATCTCGCGGCCACCGCCGTCGAGAACGGCTACGCCAGGGTTGAGTGGAGCGTCCTGGATTGGAACGAGCCCTCGATCAACTTCTACCGGGGCCTCGGTGCCCGCCCCATGGACGGCTGGTCCACGTTCCGGCTGGCCGGTGACGCCCTGGAGCACTTTGGCAGCAGCAACGTCGCGGCCCTTCGTGGCTGAGCAGTCCGCCACAGTCCCGAGGACCAAAACGCCGGTACGGCACACGGTCAAAGCACGCCATGAATTCCGTGGCATGCGGACCACCGAGCACTATTTCACTGTGCCGCTGGACCATTTTGGTACCGGGGCCGGCGCCGAAACGGCGCCTGGGACCGGGGACGCTGCGGAGACCATCACGGTGTTCGCCCGCGAGTACGTTTCCACGGCCCACACCGAGGCGGAAGCGGAGGAACTGCCCTGGCTGCTGTTCCTCCAGGGCGGTCCCGGCGGACGCGGCAACCGGTTCGCGTCGCTGGGCGGCTGGAGCAAAGCGGCTGCCCGGGATTTCCGGATCCTCATGCTGGACCAGCGCGGAACCGGCCTTTCCTCCCCTGCCGACCGGAACACCCTGCCCCTGCGCGGCACGGCTGAAGAACAGGCCGCCTACCTTGAGCACTTCAGGGCCGATTCGATCGTGGCCGATGCGGAACTCATCCGCGAAGTCCTCGGCTCCGGCCCCTGGAGCATCTACGGGCAAAGCTACGGCGGGTTCTGCGCCCTCACCTATCTTTCCGTCGCGCCGGACGGGCTCAAGGAAGCACTGATCACCGGCGGGCTGGCCCCGCTGTCCTGCCCGGCGGACGATATCTACCGTGCCACGTTCCAGCGCGTCGCGGAGCGGAACACCGAATACTTCAGCTGGTACCCGGAGGACCGGCGGACGGTGGAACGGATTGCCGGCCATCTTCGCCGGAACGAGGAATTCCTGCCCGACGGCGGCCGCCTGACCGTCGAGCGGTTCCAGATGGTGGGGGCTTTCCTGGGCGGCAACACCAGGGTGGACGGCCTGCACTACCTGCTGGAGGACGCGTTCACCGAGTCGCTGCACGGCAGCCGGCTGTCCGATGCCTTCCTCGAACAGGTCCAGGGGATTGTGTCCCGGCTGGCCAATCCCCTGTATGCGCTGATGCACGAGTCCATTTACGGTCAGGGGCAGGCCAGCGACTGGGCGGCCTGGCGGGTGCTTCAGGAACATCCCGAGTTCCATCCTGATGCCACGCCGCTGCTGCTCACCGGGGAGATGGTGTACCCGTGGTATTTCGAGCAGGATGCCGCGTTGGAGCCGCTGCGGCAGGTCGCCCATCTGCTGGCCGGCAAGGCGGACTGGAAGCCGCTCTACGACTGTGACCAGCTGGCCAACAACACTGTGCCGGTTGCCGCTGCGGTCTACCGGGACGATATCTACGTGGACCGGGCACTCTCCCTGGAAACTGCGGCGGCAGTCCGCGGGCTCCAAGTGTGGGAGACCCCCGATTTCCACCACGACGGAATAGCTGACGACGGCGAGTCCATCTTCGGCCGGCTGCTGGGAATGGTGCGCTCAGCCCGCCACTGACCTGGGCGCTGGCCTGCGGCGCCGCGCCACCAGCGTCACGGAGGCGGCCGCCAGGACAATTGCCCCCACCACGGCGCCCACCATGTTCAGCCCCAGGTAGCCGGCGCTGCTGAGCACCAGGCCCGACGTCGCCCCGCCCACCGCACCGGCAACGCCCATCAGCATGTCCGACACGCCCTGGACCACAACCCGGGACTCCTGGCCGACACTTTCGGCCAGGAGGGTGGAGCCGGAAATGGTGGACGCGGACCAGCCCACGCCCAGCAGGACCAGCCCCACGGCCACGGCCACCGTGGACGACTGGCCGAACCCTGCCACCGCCACTGCGGCGATCAGCGTGGTGAAGCCGATCATGATCGTCTCCGTCCGGCCGGCCTTGTCCGTCAGCCAGCCCATGAGCGGTGACAGCGCAAACATGCCCGCGATATGCAGCGAAATCGTGAACCCGATGATCACCAGCACATCGCCGGTGGCGGCGTGGCCTGCATGCCCGGGACCCGCCACAAGCTCCTGCAGGTGCAGCGGCGTCATGGACATCACGCCCACCATCACCGCATGCGCTCCGACGACGGCGGCCAGCGCCAGCCACGCTGCCCTGGACTGCCGGATCGCCCGCATTCCGCGGACCAGTGAACCGCCGGGACGGCTGCCCGGAGCGGCGGCCGGGACCAGCGGTCCGTCCGCCCCGAATCCCGGCCGTGAGGCGAGCTCCCGTGCGAGCAGGAGGGGGTCCGGCCTGAGGCCGGCAAAAAGCAGGAGAGTGGCCAGGAGGAGTCCGGCCGCGGAAATGACGAAGGGGCCGGCCACCGGCGGCAGGCCGAGGGCCTGCCCCACCACGGCACCCGGCTGGATCAGGTTCGGCCCGGCAACAGCTCCAACGGTCACAGCCCACACCACCGTGGAAAGCGCCCGGCCGCGGTGGTCGGCATCCGCGAGGTCGACGGCGGCGAAGCGCGCCTGGAGGCTGGCGGCGGTCCCTATGCCAATGCCTGCAGCGCCCAGCACGAGCAGGATAAAGACGCCGGATACAACTGACAGGATGATGAGTACGGTGCCGAGCATGGCGGCGGACAGGCCCGTGACCTGTCCGATCCGGCGTCCCCGGCGGTCAGCGAGTGAGGCAAGCGGCAGCGCGGCCAGTGCGGCACCGAGCGTCATGACGGTGGCCACGGAGCCGGCCCAGGCCGTGGAGCCCGAGAGTTCCACGGCAAGGATTGAGCCGATGGAAACGGTTGCTCCCGTGCCGATGCCGGCGAAAACCTGGGCCACGCTCAGCAGCGCCACGGTGCGCCGCTGCACCTGGCGCACTCCGCTTTCGGTCATCACAGTGCCGGCCATGGTCCGAGCATAGTCCCCGGCGGCCACCTGCTACAGGGGCAGTTTTAAGCCAATGATCCCGGCCGCGCTGCGGCCGGGATCATGAGGGACATGCGGTACGCGGAGTGAACCCGCGCGGAAAGCCTACTCGACGTCGCTGAGGCTCTTCTTGGCGTCTTCCTCGAGGCGCGGGTCCAGGTGGGCCGTCTTCGCCTTGGAGCTCAGGAGGCTGGCAACCACGGCAACGATGATGGTGCCCACGATGACGGCCAGGGACACGAACGTCGGAATCTCCGGTGCCCATTCGATGTGGTGCCCACCGTTGATGAACGGCAGTTCGTTCACATGCATTGCGTGCAGCACCAGCTTCACGCCGATGAACGCCAGGATGAAGGACAGCGCGTGCTTGAGGTAGATCAGGCGGTTCATCAGGCCACCCAGCAGGAAGTACAGCTGGCGCAGGCCCATCAGGGCGAACAGGTTGGCGGTGAACACGATGAAGGGGCTCTGGGTCAGGCCGAAGATCGCCGGGATGGAGTCAACAGCGAAGAGGAGGTCGGTCAGGCCAATCGTAATGAAAACGATCAGCATCGGGGTGAAGACCTTCTTGCCGTTCACCTCGGTGCGCAGCTTGCCGCCGTCGAACTTCTCCGACATGGGGATGACCTTGCGGATCCGGGCGATGAGGGGGTTTTCCTTGTCCTCTTCGTCCTCGCCTTCATCCTGGGCCTGCTTCCACGCGGTCCAGAGCAGGAACGCACCGAAGATGTAGAACACCCAGCTGAACTGCTCGATCACGATGGCGCCGAGGAGGATGAAGATGCCACGCAGGATCAGCGCGATGATGATGCCCACCATCAGCACCTCCTGCTGGTATTTCCGCGGCACGGAGAAGCGGGCCATGATGATGATGAAGACAAACAGGTTGTCGATGCTGAGGCTGTATTCCGTGACCCAGCCGGCCACGAACTGGCCGCCGAACTCGGCACCGGTAAAGGCGAACATGGCGCCGGCGAACACGAGGGCGAGCGATACGTAGAACGCCACCCACAGCCCGGCTTCCTTCATGGAAGGTTCATGGGGACGCCGGACAACCAGCAAAAGATCGATCAGGAGGATCAGGCCAAGGACGACAAGTGAGCCGACCTCGAACCACACGGGCAAATCGAGCACAGGGTAGCCTTTCGCAGGGTACAGAGAAGCGGTGTAAGTCTCTCCGGCCAGCCTGTGCACTTGGTGCTGATGTGGCGGCCCGCTACGCCCGGCCAGGCAACCATGCCTGGCGTGTTGACGATCGTAGCGCTCGGGATACTCCCCTACGTGACGTTAACTGTACAGCAGGCAGCACCCCACGTTCGAACGTGTTTCGGCCGTACATGCCCAAGTGGGGCGTAACCCCGCCGCCGTGCTAGGCGTGGCCGGCCGCCTGCATCTGCCGGAGCTCCTTCTTGAGTTCGCTGACTTCGTCGCGGATCCGGGCCGCAACCTCGAACTGGAGTTCGGCGGCGGCGCCGTGCATCTGTTCGGTCAGCTGCTCGATCAGGCCAACGAGGTCCTCCGCCGGAGCAGCGGCCAGGCCGTCTGCGCGGACCTGGGCCGCGCCCTTGGCGGCGGACTTGCCACGCTTGGCACCCTTCGCCAGGCGGTTGTTGTTCAGCAGCTCCTGGGTGTCGGCGTCTTCCTTGGCCAGCTGGTCGGTAATGTCGGCAATCTTCTTCCGCAGCGGCTGCGGATCGATGCCCTTTTCCTTGTTGTAGGCCACCTGGATGGCACGGCGCCGGTTGGTCTCGTCGATGGCGTGGGCCATGGAGTCGGTGATGCGGTCGGCGTACATGTGGACCTGGCCGGACACGTTGCGGGCGGCACGGCCGATGGTCTGGATGAGCGAGGTGGAAGACCGCAGGAAGCCTTCCTTGTCCGCATCCAGGATGCTGACCAGCGAAACCTCGGGCAGGTCAAGGCCTTCGCGGAGCAGGTTGATGCCCACCAGGACGTCGAAGACGCCCATCCGCAGTTCCCGGAGCAGTTCCACCCGTCGCAGGGTGTCGACGTCCGAGTGCAGGTATTCGACCTTGATGCCGTGGCCCAGCAGGTAGTCGGTGAGGTCCTCGGCCATGCGTTTGGTCAGTGTGGTGACCAGGACGCGTTCGTTCTTCGCCGTGCGCGTCTTGATCTCGCCCAGCAGGTCATCGATCTGGCCCTTGGTGGGTTTGACCACCACCTCGGGGTCGATCAGTCCGGTGGGCCGGATGATCTGCTGGACGAAGCCGTCAGCCTTCCCGAGTTCGTACTTGCCGGGGGTGGCGGACAGGTAGACGGTCTGGCCCACGCGTTCGAGGAACTCGTCCCATTTCAGTGGGCGGTTGTCCATGGCTGACGGCAGGCGGAAGCCGAAGTCCACGAGGTTCCGCTTGCGGGACATGTCGCCTTCGTACATGGCGCCGATCTGTGGCACGGTGACGTGGGATTCGTCGATCACCAGCAGGAAGTCGTCCGGGAAGTAGTCGATGAGGCAGTGCGGCGCGGTCCCGCGGGCCCGGCCGTCGATGTGCGACGAGTAGTTCTCGATGCCGTTGCAGAAACCCATCTGCTGCATCATTTCGAGGTCGTAGGTGGTGCGCATCCGGAGCCGCTGGGCTTCCACCAGCTTGTTCTGGCTTTCCAGGACCTGCAGCCGCTCGGCGAGTTCGTCCTCGATCCGCTTGATGGCCCGGGCCATCCGCTCGGGACCGGCCACATAGTGCGAGGCCGGGAAGACGTACATTTCCTCCTCGTCCCGGATCATCTCGCCGGTCAGCGGATGGAGCGTATGGATGTTCTCAATTTCGTCGCCGAAGAACTCGATCCGGATGGCCAGTTCCTCGTACATCGGGATGATTTCCACGGTGTCGCCGCGGACCCGGAACGTGCCGCGGTGGAAGTCCATGTCGTTACGGGCGTACTGCATGGCGACGAACTTCCGGAGCAGGTCGTCGCGGTTCATCTGCGCGCCCTTGCGGAGCGTGACCATACCCGCGATGTACTCTTCCGGGGTGCCCAGGCCGTAGATGCAGGACACCGTGGCAACAACAATCACGTCGCGGCGGGTCAGCAAGGCGTTGGTGGCTGAGTGGCGGAGCCGTTCCACTTCCTCGTTGATGGAGGAGTCCTTCTCGATGAAGGTGTCCGTCTGGGCTACGTACGCCTCAGGCTGGTAGTAGTCGTAGTAGGAGACGAAGTACTCCACCGCGTTGTTGGGCAGCAGTTCACGGAATTCGTTGGCCAGCTGGGCGGCCAGGGTCTTGTTCTGCACCATGACCAGGGTGGGCCGCTGGACCTGTTCGATCAGCCAGGCGGTGGTGGCGCTCTTGCCGGTACCGGTGGCGCCGAGCAGGACAACGTCCTTTTCGCCGTTCTTGATGCGCTCTGTCAGCTCGGTGATGGCTGCGGGCTGGTCGCCGGCAGGCTGGAACTCGCTGATGACCTCGAAGGGCGCGACAACTCGGTTGATTTCCTGGGCAAGGCTCATGAATCTAATCTACAACCGGGGACCGACAGGAACAGCCGGATCAGTTACCGGCGAACAGGGTACGACGGCGGCACCCACCCCGCGCGGCGGGCCCACTCATCCATCAGCGGCCACGCAACGTCAGTGAACCAAGGTTCCTTCGCGTCGGCGTACCTGGCCGTGCCGGTATCGCCGGAATGCCGCCCGGACAGTTCGCGCTTGTGGGCTTCGTACATCACGACGGCGGCGCGGTCGCTGCGCAGCCAGTCCCGGAACAGCAGCGCATACCGCCAGCCCGGCGAGCCGGCCGCCCGGACGTGGAGGTTCACGGCCCTGCCTGGGTCGGCGTTTGCATGAAACCGCTTCTGCCACAGCTCCGGATCGGGCTGTTCCGGCTTGGGCGTGTCAGCCTGGACGCCTGGGACGGACGGGAACCCGGCAGCGGCCAGGGCAGGGCCGATCCGGTCGGCGACCGCCAGATCGGAAACGGTGACCTGGAGGTCCAGGACGTCCTTGGCCGCCAGCCCGGACACTGCCGTGGAGCCGATGTGGTCAACCGCCAGGAGGTCGTCCGGGGCGGCGGTCAGGATCCGTGCACCGATGCGTGCCGCCTGGTGAGCCCAGTCATCCTGGTGCGCCCGCAGCGTCGGCCCGTCAATGCGGCGTGCGCGGATCCCGCGCCGGAGGTTGTCCGCGAAGGGCAGGAGCCTGTCAGCCCACAGTGAATCCACGGTGGCAAGCAGCTGGTCCCGGCTTCCCGCGTTCTCCAGCACCACGTCAGCAGCGGCGTTGCGCTCCTCCCGGCTGGCCTGGGCGGCCATGCGGGATGCGGCCTCGCCGGGGCTCATGCCGCGGTGTTCCGCCATGCGCCGGATCCGGATGTCGTCCGGGGCGTCGACCACTAGAACGAGGTGGAAACTGCTGCCCTGGCCGGTTTCGACGAGGAGGGGAATGTCCTGGACCACGATGTCGCCGTCGCCCGCTGTGGCAACGATGCCGGCAGCCGCTTCCCGGACCAGTGGATGGATGATGCCGTTGAGCACGTCCCTGCGTGACGGGTCCTGGAACACAATCGCGCCGAGGGCAGGGCGGTCGAGCCGGCCCGCCGCGTCCAGGATCCCCGGGCCGAAGGCCTCCACGACGCGCGCCAGTCCAGGCGTTCCCGGTTCCACCACGTCCCGGGCCAGGGCGTCGGCGTCCACCAGCACGGCACCCAATGCCGCCAGGCGTGAGGCCACCACTGACTTCCCCGAGGCGATGCCGCCCGTCAACCCGATCTTCAGCACCCCACCAGCCTAGTCCCCACCGCCCGGGTTCCCTGGCCGAGCGCAGCGAGGTGAGGACGGCGGTGGATGGGCCCACGCCGCCGGGGTTCCCTGGCCGAGCGCAGCGAGGTGAGGGAGGCGGTGGGGATTAGACTTGTGCGGTGCAAGACGAAGAGAGCCGCGCCACGTCCTACACCACGCTGGCGGCGGGCCCGGACTTCCGGCACGAGATCGAAATCAAACGGTCCAGGTTCATCACGGTCCTGCGGCGCGCCGGCAACGAGGAATCCGCCCGCGACCTGGTGGCTGGCCTGCGCCGGGAATTCCACGACGCCCGCCACCACTGTTCAGCGTTTGTCCTCGGACCGGACCGGGACATCCAGCGTTCCAATGACGACGGCGAGCCGTCCGGCACGGCCGGTATCCCGATGCTGGAAGCACTCATCAAACGGGAAACCACGCCGGGTCAGGCGGACCTCAGTGACGTCAGTGCCGTCGTCGTGCGCTATTTTGGCGGCGTGCTGCTGGGCGCCGGCGGGCTGGTGCGTGCCTATTCAGAGTCGGTGTCCGCCGCGCTGGAACTCACCCCGTTGGTCCGGCGCCGCCGGCTGCGGATCTGCGAGGCGTCGGTTCCCCACGCAGCTGCGGGCCGCCTGGAGAACGACCTGCGGACAGCCGGGTTCGTGATGTCTGAAACCAGCTACGGTGCCCAGGACACCATCCTGCGCCTGGCCATCCCCGATGAACAGGCCGACATCGCCGCGGCGTCAGACCGGGTCCTGTCCCTCACCGGCGGGAAGGCCGCGCTGACGCCCGGCGGAACGGAGTGGATCGATGTCCCGCTCCCCTGACGTCCGGCTGGCTGACGTCGATGAGACCACGCTGGAGCGGCTCCTGGCCCTCGCCATGGACGATGCGTCGCCGGACGAAGTCACTCCCCCGGTTGGCGACGGGACCGGTTGGAACGCCGCACGGATTGACTGGTTCCGCGCCTACCACCGGTCTGCGGCGGCGGGCCTGGACGGGCCTGCCAGGGAAAAGAGTTGGGCCATTCTGTGCGATGGCAGCCCCGCCGGTTCCGTCAGGCTGAAGCGTACCGGACCTGATTCAGTGGAAACCGGCATCTGGCTGGGCCGAAGCTTTCGCGGCCGCGGGGTCGGCTCCGCTGCCCTGGACCTGGTCCTGGTGGAAGCCCGCCATTCAGGACTGCGGCAGGTCGTCGCCCGGACGACGGCGGGCAACATCGGCGCCCAGCGCCTCCTGGCTGCGGCGGGCGCCCAGCTGACGCACGACGACGGCGGCGCGGTGAGTGCCGCCGTCGTGCTCTGAACTGACTCGCAGCAGACGCACCGAAACGCGCGTTGGGGAGCGTTAGGTGCCAGTCAGTTGAGCTGTTGAACGTCGCGGGTTAAACACAGCGGGCCCCTGCATTTCGCAGGGGCCCGTTGTGTCAGCCCGGGAAGCCCCGGGCCGGTGGCAATTAGTTGCCGGTCAGCTTCTCGCGCAGAGCGGCAAGAGCCTCGTCCGAAGCAAGCGTGCCTGCACCGGTCTCGGCTGCAGCAGGCTCGGAGGAGTAGCTGGTGGTGCCGGAATCGCTGTCACCGGACGTTGCAGCTGCAGCGTCGTCGGCAGCGTGCTGGGCAACCTGCTTCTTGTGTGCTTCCCAGCGGGTCTGGGCGTCAGCGTACTGCTGCTCCCAGGCGGCGCGCTGGTTCTCGTAGCCTTCAAGCCACTCGTTGGACTCCGGGTCGAAGCCCTCCGGGTACTTGTAGTTGCCCTCTTCGTCGTACTCAGCGGCCATGCCGTAGAGAGCCGGATCGAATTCGGTGCTGTCGGCGTCAACGCCCTCGTTAGCCTGCTTGAGGGAGAGGGAGATGCGGCGGCGCTCGAGGTCGATGTCGATGACCTTGACGAACAGCTCGTCGCCAACGGAGACAACCTGCTCAGCCAGCTCCACGTGGCGGACAGCCAGCTCGGAGATGTGCACGAGGCCTTCGATGCCGTCTTCGACGCGAACGAACGCACCGAACGGAACGAGCTTGGTGACCTTACCCGGAACAACCTGCCCGAGGGCGTGGGTGCGGGCGAAGGTCTGCCACGGATCTTCCTGCGTAGCCTTGAGCGACAGGGAAACACGCTCGCGGTCCAGGTCGACCTCGAGAACCTCGACGGTGACTTCCTGGCCAACTTCGACAACCTCGGACGGGTGGTCGATGTGCTTCCAGGACAGCTCGGAAACGTGAACGAGGCCGTCTACGCCGCCCAGGTCCACGAATGCACCGAAGTTGACGATGGAGGAAACGACGCCGGGACGGACCTGGCCCTTTTCCAGCTTGTTGAGGAACGTGGAGCGGACCTCGGACTGGGTCTGCTCGAGCCATGCACGGCGGGACAGCACAACGTTGTTGCGGTTCTTGTCCAGCTCGATGATCTTGGCTTCGATCTGCTGACCGATGTACGGAGCAAGGTCGCGCACACGGCGCATCTCGACGAGGGATGCGGGCAGGAAGCCGCGCAGACCGATGTCGAGGATAAGACCACCCTTGACAACCTCGATGACGGTACCGGTGACAACACCGTCTTCTTCCTTGACCTTCTCGATGTCGCCCCAGGCGCGCTCGTACTGAGCGCGCTTCTTGGAGAGGATCAGGCGGCCTTCTTTGTCTTCCTTGGTGAGCACCAGGGCTTCGACGAGATCGCCTACGGAGACAACGTCTCCGGGATCAACGTCGTGCTTGATGGACAGCTCGCGGGAGGGGATGACACCTTCGGTCTTGTAACCGATGTCGAGCAGAACTTCATCGCGGTCGACCTTGACGACGGTACCTTCGACGAGGTCTCCGTCGTTGAAGTACTTGATGGTGGCGTCGACTGCTGCGAGGAAGTCCTCAGCGGTACCGATGTCGTTAATGGCGACTACGGGGGTACCGGGCTTCTCGGTGGAGGTGATGGTCATGTAGTAGGGGCTCCGTTGTGGATAGTTAGTCGGTCAGGCGAACCACCGCGCCCGCGTTAATGGAACGCAGGCGCAGGTCTCGGCAGCTCACAAGGATCTGCCGGGTCATCCTGATTTTGTGGATTGTAGATACGTGCACGTAGTACACGCCCGTTTATTCTAGTCGCTGCGGCCAACGGGGGTCAAAGCGCGGGCAGCACGTCGACGAGCCGGGCAAAGGTGGTGCCGCCGCCCTGCAGCCGCGGCAGCGCCTGCCGGAAGCCGGCCGCGGTGCCGCTGCCTGGTTTGTTGAAGTGCGCAATGACAATGTCTCCAGGTCCTGCAGCAGACAACGCGGACGCGACCGCTGCCGGCGGCAGCGTGGCGCCGGCGTCGGCGTTGATGCTGAAGTTCACCGGCAGCATGCCCAGGCGACGGGTCATCGCGGCGGCCACGTCGTCGTAGTAGGCCGTGCCTGCCCGGAAAAAGCGCGACGGCCGCCCTGCTGCTTCCTGGAGCACGTCCTGGCACTTCGTCAGCTCGTCATAAGCGTCGGCGACGCCCGCGGTGCCGGCGATGCCGTAGGCGGATTTACCGGAGACCGACAGCGGCCGGTGAAGCCAGCCATGGTTGGCCAGTTCAAAGAGCGGGTCTGCCCCCAGCTCGGCGGCGAGGGTGCGGTTCGCCTGCATCCACCGCGCGTTCACAAAAAGGGTGGCCGGAATGCCCAGCCGCCGAAGCACGGCAAGCAACTCCTGGTCAACGCCGGATCCGCCGGCGCCGCCGCAGGCATCCAGGGTAATGACGGCCGGGCGTGCCGGTGACCTGGTGACCACGCCCGTGACCGCCAGACCCCATTCTGTGGGCCGCTTGCCGGCAAACTCCGCCACAAGCTGGGCCTTCGTCGGCGGGTGAACTGCTGCCGGCGTCGCCGGGAGGGGCTGGGGTGGGTCCGGAACTTCCTGCACCGGCGAGACCGCCGCGGCCAGGTCCTGTTGTTCATCCGGTACGGCCGCCCCGCCGGTCCCGGGTACTGCCGGTGCAGTACACGCCGACACAGCAGCGAGAACTCCCGATGTAAGGCCAAACACTATTGCCCGGCGGCTGGTCAGCCCCGGCGCGGCAATATCCCCCATGGATTTGTCCTTGGATGAGGCAGGAGCCCCTAGAAGTGGGTCAGGCAGTGCGTGGCACGTTCAACCGCAAACATGCCACGGGCCTGGAGCGCCGCGCCCTGCTTGTGTTCGCGGATCCGCCCAGCTGCCGCCAGCGTAACCGCGCAGACCGCACCGAGATAAATTGATGACAGGGCTGAGACATCCAGGGACAGGTCAGGCTGTTCCTCCGCTTCAAGGCGTACGACGGCGGCCTCGCCGCCGCTGGCCTCAAGGGCGTACGTCCCGGCCGTGAGCCCCAGCGGGTCATGCACCTCCAGGACCAGCCGCCCGTCCACGGGATAGCGCCGGGCTTCCAGTGCCTTGGGGACGTCCAGGATGCGGAGCCAGAGCATGTCCCTGCCGTCCGAGGAGTCGATGCACCGCGGATCGGTAAGCGCCCAGGCCAGCGGATCGTCCACCGGCGCCTCGGCCCACGTGACCCGTTCCACCAGGTCGATGGCGCCCAGGAACTGCCAGAGCTCCAGGTACGCCTCGCTGGTGGCGGCCACGAGGTCCACCACTTCGACGGTGTAGGGCTCGATGTCCCAGCCCAGGAATTTGTAGGAGACGTAGCCGTCCACGGTGTTGCCGGGTCCGTAGTGCAGTGCCACCTTGACGGCCGGATCCTCCTTGCCGTCCCGGCCCAGGGATCCCGAGGCCAGCTGGCGGTACCACTCCTGGCGGCCGATCGATCCCGGTGTTATGCGGTGGACTCGTTCAAAGATTTCCGGCGCAACGTCCAGCAGCACCTTGGGATCAGCAACCTCCACTGTGCCCACAGCCTGGTGGTTCAACTGGAACCGGGCGGTGGTATCCACTTTCACGGTACGTTCGAAGCTGGCCACCCCATAGCCGAACCTTCCGTAAATTGACCCTTCGGACGCGGTCAGTGCGGCTATCGCCAAGCCGTCGCGCCGGGCCATGTCCAGGTCCTCGGACATCATGCGGCGCAGCAGGCCGCGGCGCCGGTGCGAGGTCCGCACCGTCACGGCGGTGACCATCTGGGTTTCCAGGAGCCGGCCGAAGCCAATGTTGAGGGTCTTGCGGAGCGTGCCGAACGTTGCTACCGGAACGTCGGCCGGGAGGGACCCGGGAGCCACCTCACCGGTTTGGTACGCGCCGGTCAGGACACGGCGGTCAGCCCGGTACGTCGCCAGGGATTTCGCCACATGCTCGGGACTCCGGGTGGACTCGTGAAAGCCGAAAGCTACTGCCCTGACCCACTTCTCCGCTTCGGCGTATCCCGGTTCGTCCTTGGATACGGCGTCGAAGCGCCTGATTTCATAGTCCCCACTCAGTTCAGCCACACTGCCGAGCCTAACCAATCCATCCGGCCGGTGGCCACAGCAACACGCCAGTGCCGTCTGTAGGTGGGTCAGAGCCTCCGCACGGGCTGGCGCAGGATGGTCTTCAGCTTGTCCGGCGCCACCCTGCGGGCGTCGCTGAGGTAGATCTCGTGGTGCGGGCCGGCGAAGCCGAAGCCGTTGGCCGGCATGAACTCAGTGTGCAGCCGGTGCAGCGTGGGAGCCTCATCGGCGTAGCTGCCGATGTGCAGGATCTGCAGCGAAAGGCCTTCATCGAGGGCCTCCAGACGGAGCAGGTCCAGCGCCGGAGCGTTCTTCGCCACGGCCTTGGCGATGCCGTCCTGCACCTCCGCGGCCCCGATCCAGTCCGGCTGCGGGATCATCATGGTCCACTTCCAGCTGTCTTTGTCGCCCCGGGTGAAGGCGTCAGGATCGTCTGCTGTCCACAGGCCTTCCAGCGGCCCGACGGCGTAGTCCCGGCCAGCGTGCTTGCTGGCGAACTTGACGGCGTAGGACACCGAGTACAGGGCCTCGAGCGCGGCGGCGTAGGCCGGGGCCGTCCCGGGGTTCCCCTGCCCGTCCAGCATCAGGTACTCCATGGGCGGGACGGTGACCAGCTCGAAATCCCGGGCGCGGGGCGCATACAGTTCCTTGAACTGTTTCCTGACGTCGTACTTGTCCATTGCGCCCCGCCCGCCTTCCTGGTCACCGCCGTCCAGTAACCCGTCCGTTCCTAGTGGCCGGCGTCGTACCAGCTCGGCCCCACACCGATCTGGACGTCGAGCGGGACGCTGAGGTCCGCGGCGCCCGCCATCTGCTCGGTCACGAGCTTCTCCACCGCTTCCCGTTCGCCGGTGGCCACTTCCAGTACCAGTTCGTCATGGACCTGCAGCAGCATGCGTGACTTCAGGCCCTGGGCCGCGAGTTCGGCGTGCACGCCCAGCATGGCGCGCTTGATGATGTCCGCCGCCGAGCCTTGGATGGGCGAGTTCAGTGCGATGCGCTCCGCGTTCTCGCGCAGCTGGCGGTCTGTGCTGGTGAGGTCCGGGAGGTAGCGGCGGCGCCCCTCGATGGTGGCGGTGTAGCCGTCAATCCGGGCCTGGTCCACCACGCCGCGGAGGTAGTCGCGGACGGCACCGAACCGGTCAAAGTAGTCCTTCATCAGGGTCCGTGCCTCGTCGACGGAAATTTCCAGCTGTTTGGAGAGGCCAAACGAGGTCAGTCCGTAGGCGAGGCCGTAGGACATCGCCTTGACCTTGGACCGCATGGCGCTGGTGACCTGGTCGGTGGGGACGTGGAAAATGTTGGAGCCCACAAAGCGGTGCAGGTCCTCGCCTTCCAGATACGCCTGGATCAGGCCTTCGTCACCCGAAAGGTGGGCCATGATGCGCATCTCGATCTGCGAGTAGTCCGCGGACAGCAGGCACTCGTAGCCGTCGCTGACCACAAAGATGCCCCGGACGCGCCGGCCCTCCTCGCTGCGGATGGGGATGTTCTGCAGGTTGGGGTTATTGGAAGAGATCCGGCCCGTCGCGGCCACGTTCTGCGCGTACGTGGTGTGGATCCGGCCGTCGTCCGTGACCGACTTCTTGAGTGATTCCAGCATCTGGCGCAGCTTCGAGGATTCCCGGTGGGCCATCAGCTGGACCAGGAATTCGTGCCCGGTCTTTTCCAGCAGGTTCTTCAGCGAGGCCGCATCCGTGGTGTAGCCGGACTTGATCTTTTTGGTCTTGGGCAGCTGGAGTTCTTCGAAGAGGACAGTCTGCAGTTGCTTCGGCGACCCGAGGTTGACCTCGTGGCCGATCGCGGCGAACGCGAGTTCCTGGGCGTTGTCGATCACCTTGGCGAGATCCGCCACCTGCTCGTCCATGCGCGGCATGTCGATGGCGATGCCCGCGAGTTCCATGTCGGCCAGGACCCGGCTGACGGGCAGCTCCAGGGTGGCCAGCAGGTCCGCGGCCTTGCGTTCGGTCAATTCGGAACCGAAGAAACGGCTGAGGGCCTGGACCACCGCGGCCACGTGGACCAGGGCGCCGGCAGCGGCGGCGTCGTCGCCGTCGAACGACAGCTCAAGCTGGCCCGCCTTCGCGGTCTCGGACGTAATGCTGATGTTGAGGTGGTGCTGGGCGAGTTCAGCGAGTTCGTAGGTGCGGCGGTCCGGCTCGATCAGGTAACCGGAAATGGAAGTGTCATCCACCACGCCCTCCAGACCCAGGCCGCGGCTGGACAGGGCCTTCAGCGCGGCCTTGTAGCCGTGCATGACCTTGGGAGCTTCCACGTCCCGCAGCCAGCCCGCCAGGACGTTTTCGGCGGCAGCGTCCTGGGCAGCGAGGTCGATGTAGGCGGCGGCGTCGTCACGGACAATGGCCAGCGCGGCGGCGTCTTCGCCGATCCGGCCCGGCACCAGGTCCACGGCAACGGCCGAGCGCTTGCCGGCGCCCGCTGCCAGGAAGGCCTCCAGTTCCGCTGCATCGGCCGGCGTCACGTAGTCCGGGACATCGATACTCTCGCGCTCTGCCGGTTCCACGGCGTCGCTGCCATAGAGGGCAAAGAGCCGGGTACGGATGGTTTTGAATTCCAGTTCGTCGAAGAGCTGCTCCAGGGCGGCCTCGTCCGGGCGGGGTTCGGCAAGTTCGTCCAGGGTCACCGGAAGCTCGAGATCGGTGTGGAGCCGGTTCAGCCGCCGGTTGCGCTTGACGTCCTCGACGTTTTCGCGCAGGGCATCCCCCACCTTGCCTCCAATCGAGTCCAGGTGCTCCAGGACCCCTTCGAGTCCGCCGTAGAGGTTGATCCACTTGGCGGCGGTCTTCGGGCCGACGCCGGGGACGCCCGGGAGGTTGTCCGCGGTCTCCCCCACGAGAGCTGCGAGGTCCGAGTACTGCGGCGGGGTGACAAAGTATTTCTCCTGGATGGCGGCTGCGTCGAGCCTTGGAATGTCGCTGACGCCCTTCCGGGGGTAGAGCACAAAGACGTTGTCAGTGATGAGCTGGAACGCGTCGCGGTCGCCGGTGACCAGGAGGACCTCGAAACCGGCTTTCTCTCCCATGGCGGCGAGCGTTGCCAGGACGTCGTCCGCCTCATAACCCGGCATCTTGATGGTCTTGATGCCCCACGCCTGCATGACCTTGTCGATCAGGTCGATCTGGCCGCTCATCTCGCGGGGAGTTTCGTTGCGGCCGCCCTTGTACTCGCTGTACTCGGCCTTGCGGTGGGTGGTCTCATCCGAGACGTCGAACGCGACGGCGACGTGGGTGGGCTGCTGGTCCTTGATGAGGTTGATCAGCATGGATGTGAACCCGTGGATCGCGTTGGTGTGCTGCCCGTTGGCCGTGGAGAACTTATCCGCCGGGAGTGCAAAGAAGGCCCGGAACGCCATCGAATGCCCGTCCAGCACCAGCAGGCGCGGCTGGCCGGTGCCGGCAACGACGGGGGCTGCGGTAGCGGAAACCCGGCCCCCGGCCGGCGGCGGGACCTTGATGTCCTGCAGGGCGGCGTCAGCCTCAAGGGCGACGGTTTCGGAAGGGAAGGGGGCCGGTTTGGTAGTTTCACTCACAGGTGCCAGCCTAGTTCCCATGATGGACAATTTCACGCCCGGCCCCTTTACTGAGGAGTTGGTCACAGCAGGCATCCCCGAACAGCTCCACGAATGGCTCAGCGGATACGGAATCGGCGCCCTGGTGGCCAAGATGGGCATCCACTTCCTGGAGATGAGCCCCGAGCGGACGGTGGCCACCATGCCTGTGGAAGGCAACACCCAGGTGGCAGGCATCCTGCACGGCGGGGCCCACGTGGTCCTGGCCGAAACGCTGGGATCCTTCGCCGCGGGAATGCACGCCGGCGCCGGCCGGCATGCGGTGGGCATTGAGGTCAACGCGACCCATCACCGGTCCGTCGCGGCCGGGACCGTTACCGGAACCTGCACGGCCATCCACCTGGGCGGGACGCTGACAACCCACGAAGTCGTCATGACCGACGACAAGGGCAGGCGGTTGTCCACGGCCCGCATCACCAACATGATCCGGGACAACGGGCCCGCCAGGAAGGCTGACTAGGCCAAGAACGGATTGTTACCCGGCCGCGCCGCCGGGCGTGAGGGTGTAGCGCAGCTCCACGATCCCCCGGCCCAGGGTGCGCGAGGCTGTCAGTTCCAGCGGCGCCGTCGGGCCTTCCAGCGGCAGCAGCCGCTTGCCGTCGCCCAGCACCACGGGGATGACCGACAGGATCAGTTCATCCAGGTGTCCGGCCGCGGCGAACTGGGCGGCGAGGTTCCCGCCGCCCACCACCCAGACGTTCTTCCCGCCCGCGTCGTCGGTGAAATCCTGGATGAATTCCTGGACCGGGCCGCGCACAAACGTGATGTCGGACCCTGCGGGCGCCGTGTGCTCGTGCCGGGTGAACACGTAGCAGGGTGTGGAAGGGTAGGGCCACTTGCCGGGTTCGTGCTCCATCAGCCAGGCGTAGGTTTCCCCGCCCATCACGATGCAGCCCACCCCGTCCATAAAGGCGTTGTAGCTTTCCTCACCGCCTTCGAAGCCATCGAATTGCAGCAACCAGGCAAGATCGTCTTTGGTTGTGGCGATGAAGCCGTCCAAGGATGCAGCCACAAAATACTGGAAGCGGGACATGGCTCCAGCGTACTCATTTGGACTCGGGGTTCCCATACTCCACCCGCAGCCCGGGCTCGTCGCGGAGCACCACCACCTTTCCGCTGCGGATGGTCCAGCCTTCGTTAAGCAGGAAGATCCGCCCGCCGCTGACCACGAGGAGCCGCAGGCCGTTGTACCTGTACGAAGGATGCTCTGCCGTGCCGCTGGACTCCTCGCTAACGTTGGGTGCGCTGATGGCCAGGCGTTCGGTGCTGTAGACAACAGCCGTTGGCAGGAGCGCGGACTGTTCCTCGTAGCTCACGGCCAGTCCCCTGCCGAGTGCCTGCGCGAAGTCAGATGTGCCCCAGAACAGCAGGAGGGTGACCAGGCAGAGAACCAGCGTCCGCTCCGTTCCCCGGGACACCGCAGTCACCGTGTAGCCGCCGTCGTCCCTGGACCGGCGCCGGAGGCTCAACCCCCAGGCCGCCAGGAGTACGCCGCCCGCCATGATGTACGGGACGTAGAGCAAAGTCCGCCCCGCCTGCAGGATCACCGCCAGCCACATGGCGGCGGCGCATGCCACCCCGCCGAACAGGAGCATCCAGCCCAGCCTGCCGACCCCAACGCGGTGGCCAGCATTCAGCTGCCTGGCGAGGATCCTGTCGAGGGTTAGCCACAGGACTGCCGCAATCAGCAGCCACACCAGTGGAATGAAGAGGGACGGGATGCTCCTGAGGACGAAGTCCTGCACGGTATAGCCGAAAAGGCTGACGTCCAGCCCCATGGTCTTGGACTGGGCGTCTGTCCGTGCCCAGCCGAAGTAGACCAGCAGGGCCGTGGCGATGGTGAGCGGCGGTCCGATGGCCGCCAGCAGGTCAGCAGCGCGCTTCCAGCGGGGATCAGTTTCCTGCCCTTCGCTCATGGCTGGGCGCCCCTCACGGTTGCAGACCGGCCGACGGCGTGGGGCCGGTTGCGGGTGCTTCCGTTCCGGACGGCGTCGGGCCGGGTGTGGAAGGCGTCGACGGCGTCGGAACGGGCGTGGATGGGACGGCGTAGTGCAGCGTGGCCTCGCCCGACACGGCGGGGGTCGCCTGGACGGTCACCTGGGCAGCCGTGCCGGCGGCGCCCGGCGGTGCGTAGAACACAAACGGTCCGAACTGCGGCCCCTCAAACTCCGACGCCGTCCCGCCCACAAAGACGGCGTCCACGTTCACGAAGAATCCCTCTAGCCGTACGGGCGTTCCGCCGCCCGCGGGAACCGTCGGTACGGCCGCACCGGCATGCGGGCCGTCCAGGACGGTCAGCCCGGTCAGCTGCCGCCGGCAGTCATCACCGGCCTGCGGGTCTACGCGCAGCTGGACGCCAGGGTACTCGCCACGCACAACGATGGCCTGGCGCAGGGACTCGCTGACTTTGATCTCCCAGCACCTTTCCGGCGGGAGTTCCGGGATGACCGCCAGGAGTTCACGGGCACGCTGCCAGTCAGGGGGGCTGTCGGAGGCCAGGGCCACGCACGTGGCGCCGGCTGCCGCCCACACCGCGGGGAAGGAGGGGTTGAGGGTGGAATCCTGGAGGCCGGTGCAGTCCCGGCTGCGGAGCAGTTCGTAGAGCGCGCCCTCCGGCGGGTCGGTCGGCGCGGCCGGTCCGAGCGGAACCCAGCGGATCACGGGGGCGTCCGGGACAGCCGGCCCAACAACGGGTCCGGGCAGCGGCCTGACGGTTGGCAGGTCAGGCGGGGCAGGTGGTGGTGAAGGTGACGGGCTCGTCGTGGTCGCGGCCGCCGTCGTACTTTCCCGGGAAGCCGGTACGTCCGGGGATGCGAAGCATCCACTGGCGAGGACCAGCAGGCACAGGGAAGCCGCAGCGGCCGCTGTTCTTGCTCCTGCGGCGGTTTGGCTGTGCATGACAGGCCCACCTGCTTCCGGCAAACCCGGACTGGCTGGTGCCGGCCGGGCGGACATGCTGAAACAGTGTTAACTATTCCCCTGCAGCAGGTTATCCGCCAGACAAAACTACTTGCTGAAGTACGGGATGATCAGGTACAGGCCAAACAGCACGGCGATGCCGCAGAGTCCAAAGCAGATGTACGCGAGGGAGCGCTTCGCGCGCGGTGAGGCCTGCTCGGCGTCACCGGCGATGGCGGTCAGCCGGACGCCGAGTGAGTAAAGGACCACCACGGTCACGGCAGCCACCAGGGTGGTGCCGGCTACGGTCAGGAGTTCCAACCACTTCATCGCTGACTATCCTTCTGCTCATTCGCCTCGACTGGGGCTTCGACTGCATCTTCGGTGGGGGCTTCGGCATTGGACCTGGCCGCCCTGGCCTTGGCGCGGGCACGGGCAAGGGCTTTCTTCTTGGCGAAGCGGACTGCCTGTCCGGCTTCTTCGACCTCAACGGCGTTGTGGTGGCCCACCTGGGATTTGCGGGAGTAGAAGAACATAAACAGCACCGCGGCTGTGCCTGCGACGGCTGCAATCAGCACGCCCACCACTCCGGTCTTGACGAGCAGCGCGGTCAGGGCCCCTACGATGCCTGCGGCCGGGAGTGTGAACAGCCAGCCCAGCGCGATCTTGCCCACCATGTTCCAGCGGACGGTGGTGCCTTTGCGGCCCATGCCGGAGCCGATGACGGAGCCGGACGCCACTTGGGTGGTGGAAAGGGCGAAGCCCAGGTGCGAGGAGGCCAGGATGGCCGACGCCGTGCTGCTCTCGGCTGCGAAACCCTGGGCGGGTTTGACCTCGGTGAGGCCGGATCCCATCGTCCGGATGATCCGCCAGCCGCCGGCATACGTGCCCACGGCAATGGCAATGGCGCACGCGGCGATGACCCAGAACTGCGGTCCGGAGCCTGGCGCCTGGGTGCCGGCGGCAATCAGGACAAGGGTAATGATGCCCATGGTCTTCTGCGCGTCATTGGTGCCGTGCGCCAGTGCCACCAGGCTCGAGGTAAAGATCTGGCCGGTGCGGAATCCGCCGCGCTTCTGGGTCAGTTTGCTGCCGGTATCGGGATCGTGGCGGGCGGTCAGCGCATATGCCAGCCGGGTGCAGATGTAGGCCACAATGCCGGCGATAAGCGGGGCAAAGATGGCCGGGAGGATGACCTTCTGCAGGAGGGTTTCCAGGTTCACGGAGTTGAAGCCGATCCCCGCGATGGCCGCGCCAATGAGGCCGCCGAAAAGGGCATGGGATGAGCTGGAGGGCAGGCCTTTGAGCCACGTGATCATGTTCCAGAGGATGGCGCCCATCAGTCCTGCGAAGATGATGTCCGGGGTGATCTGGACGCCGTCGGATCCTTCGCGGATGATGCCGCCGGAAACGGTCTTGGCGACCTCCGTTGACAGGAAGGCACCCACCAGGTTCAGGACGGCGGCGAGTGTTACTGCAGTCTTCGGCTTGATGGCACCTGTGGCGATGGGCGTGGCCATCGCGTTCGCAGTGTCATGGAAGCCGTTCGTGAAGTCGAAAAATAGTGCCAGTGCGATGACCAGCGCCACCATGAAGGTGATATCCACCTGTTGCCCAATCTGCAGAGTCGACGTTCAGCAGTTTCTTTCCCCCGGCTGCCTTGCACAGCATAATTCACCAGCTGTTCGCGTGGAATGACCTGCGGCGTTAACAGGACCGGCGTGAAACCTTATCGATCGTACGCGTACCGGGCATCAGGTCAAAACAGCGGCGGCCTGAGGAAGGAGCTGACCGAATCCAGTTCAGCAGGCGAGATTCCGTGCCGCGGATCAGGTGACACCAGCAGGATCCGGGCGCCGAGGAACCGGGCCCACTGCTGGGCTTCCCGTTCAAACCGGAGCTGGTCGTCGATCCACACGATCCGCTCCGGGTTGCTCTGTTCCAGATCCGCCTGCAGCGCCGAGAGTTTCCACCACCCCTCCCCTGTGTTGCCGCCGTCCGCGGTCAGGCAGGGCCACCGGCCGCCGCTTAGGCCGATCGCGGGACACAGGAATTCCGCTGCCATGTCCTCCCAGCTGGTCAGCCAGATACACCTGACGTGCGGCGCCCCTGCCAGGCCGTTGAGCCCGTCCACCAGTTCCTGCGCGTAGGCAACCTGCAGCAGGCCGGCGTTCGCGCGGCGCCATTGGGAGCCCCATTCGCTTCGTCCAACGGGGCCGAACGGGCAGATGACGCCGTCCACGTCCAGGTACAGGGTGACACTCCCCACAGCCGCGGGTGCCTCAGCGTTGGGGGAAGTCCGACGGTTTGCCGGAGTCCAGCATGGGCGCCACTTTCTCTTCCAGAGCGGCCACCGTGGCGTCGGGAAGGACGATGAGGCCGTCCAGTTCCCGGCGGGCCCGTTTATAGGCTGCCTGGCGTTCGGCCGGTGTTGCTGCGCTGTCTTCTGCGAGCCGCAGCAGTTTCCTGGCAGTGGCGAGCCGCTCCCGTTCCGGGCCGGAGAAGTTGGTGTCCCTGATGCGCCTGGCTTCCCGCTCCGCCACCGAGAACGCAACCTCGTAGCCGTTGACTGCCGTGCGGTAGGCCTCAAGCCGGGACGCCGCTGTCAGCTCCTTGGCCGAGTCGGGCCGGAGGCCGTCAGCATCCCGCTTTGCGCGCAGGAACGCCACGGTCAATGGTTCTCGGACGTCGGTCATCAGCGGAAAATCGATCAGCTTCCCCACGTCCAGCTCATAGTCCAGCCATCGCCTGTTGACGGCATCGTGTGTGGCCATCAGCGACGCCACTTCGGCTTCAGCGACCTGCTCCGCCTGGAGTGACTGGTTCCTGAGTTTGTACAGTTCCACCCGCCGCTGGTGCCTGCGCTCGGTGGACTTCTGCCATGAACGGGCCCAGCCGCCCATCACACCGCTGAGGGGAAAGACCAACCACCAGTTATGGGCCAGGAAATCGAGGATGGGCTGCACGCCTCCATCGTCGCACTGCGTGCAGCCGCTCCTCAAGGACTGGAGGCGGGGACCTGGCTAGGAAGCGGGCGCCGCCTGCGGGTTGTTGACGTTGACCAGCCACGCTGTCCCAAACCGGTCCGTGCACATGCCGAAGATGTCGCCCCAGGGCGCAGGTTCCAGCGGAACGGTCACGCTGCCGCCGTCGCCGCTCAGCTTCTCCCAGTAACCGCGCAGCTCGGCTTCGTCGTCGCCGCTGAGCGAAACGGAAATGGAGCTGCCGGAGGCGAGGTCCATGCCGTTGGGCGTATCGGCCCCCATCAGGACCAGGCCGTTGGATGCGGTCAGCATGCCGTGCATGATCTTGTCGGCTTCCGCCAGATCCTCGCTGGCCTGGAACTCACCGAACGTGCTCAGGGCCAGCTCGCCGCCGAACACTGACTGGTAAAAGGTCATCGCCTCACGGGCGTTGTCGCGGAAGCCAAGGTATGGGTTGAGCGTCGTCGGCATGGCCGGTTCTCCTTGCGGTACGTAACGGAATCGGAACGGAACAGTCAACATCCTGCCGCAATTCCATCCCGGTTCATAGGGTTCCCGGCCGCCGGTTTCCCCGCAGGATTCAAGGCCGGATTCAGGGCCAGATTCAGCGCCTGACTCAGCCCTGGTTCAGGGCATAAAACGGTACCCTACGCCCGGCTCGGTGATCAGGTGGCGCGGGTTTCCGGGGTCGGCCTCAAGCTTCCGGCGCAGCTGCGCCATGTACACGCGCAGGTAGTTGGCTTCCTTCTGGTACGCCGGTCCCCAGACGTCCAGGAGCAGCTGCTGCTGGGTCACGAGCCGGGCCGGGTTCCGGACCAGCAGTTCCAGGATGTTCCATTCGGTGGGTGTCAGCCGGACCGCGTCACCTTCCTTCGTAACGCGCCGCCGGGCAAGGTCCACGGTGAAGGAGGACGCCGCCACGGTGGGCGCCGATTCGGGCTCCGGAACGCGGCGGAGCAGCGCACGCAGCCGGGCAAGGAGCTCGTCCAGGCCGAAGGGTTTGGTGATGTAGTCGTCCGCGCCCGCGTCCAGGGCGTCCACTTTGTCGGATGAACCGTGCCGCGCGGAGAGCACCAGGACGGGAAGGCTGCTCCAGCGGCGGAGTTCCTGCAGGACCTCCGCCCCGTCCAGGTCCGGCAGTCCCAGATCCAGGATCATCACGTCCGGCGGATGGTGGGATGCGGCACGCAGGGCCGTGCCGCCGTCGGCCGCTGTTTCCACGGCGTAGCCGTGTGCCTGGAGCGTGATCCGGAGCGCCTTCAGCAGGTGGGGGTCGTCGTCGACCACCAGGACGCTGGTCCGGTGGCCACCCTGCAGGCCGGCGTGGGCCGGGTCCGTGTTCACGTGGCCTCCTGACGCGGCTGGCCGGCCGCGTGGCGCGCACCCGTTGAGCCGGTGGAAAGGGCCAGCCGGATCACCATGGTCAGTCCGCCGCCCGGAGTTTCCTGTGCCGTCAGCGTGCCGCCCATGGCTTTGACGAAACCGTCGGCGACGGCGAGGCCCAGTCCCACGCCGGTGGCCTGGGGCCGGTCGTGGAGCCGCTGGAACGGCTGGAACATGTCCAGGACCTTCCGTGCCGGGACGCCGGCGCCGTGGTCGATGATCCGCAGCTCGCCGGACGGATAGCCGTCGAGGGTGGCCGAGCCCAACCCGTCGGAGGCGCCGGTGACTGTGATCCCCGAGCCGGGTGCGTACTTGACGGCGTTCTCCACGATGTTGGCAACGACGCGCTCCAGCAGGACCGGATCGGCTTCCACGGTGGGCATGTTGGCCGGCAACTCCACCCTCACCGTGCCGTCCGGAAGACCGCGGAGCGCGGGCGCAACAACATCGCTCCAGCGCACCGGTCCAAGCATCGGCCGCACTGAATCGGCGGTGATCCTGGACATGTCCAGCAGGTTCCCCACCAGCTGGTCCAGCCGGTCCGTGCACTCGTCAATGGTTTCCAACAGCTCCCTTTGCTCCTCAGGGGTGTAAGTGACGGACCGCTGCAGCAGGCCGCCGGTGGCGAGTTTGATGCCGGCCAACGGCGTCCGCAGGTCGTGGGACACCGCCCGCAGAATTGCGGTGCGCATGGTGTTCCCTTCGGCCAGCCGCAGCACCTCGCGCCGGCTCACGGCCAGCTGGCGTCGTTCCAGCTGGGCTTTCACGTGGACCGCAAACGCACCCAGCAGCCGGCTTTCCGAGGCCGGCACCTCCCGGCCGAACAGCACCAGCCGGGTGCCGGCGTCGACCGCTTCCGCGGTGCTGCCAGCCGGCGCCGGGACGCCAGGCGCCCACGCCGGGGTGTCCCCGGCGCCGGCAAGCAGCCTCCAGACCTCTCGGCCGGAGTCCGTTCCAGGCACACCGGCGGATTTCGACGGCGGTTCCCCACCCGCCGTCGGGCCTTCCCGGCTGGTGAACACGCCGGCCCCGGTGGCGCCGAAAACGTCCAGTGCTTCCGACAGGATCCCCTCCAGGGAGTCCTCCGAACGGGACGCACCCAGTGCGAGGTCTCCAAGCGTTGCAGACTCCGCCTGGGCGCGGGCGGCCTCCTTGGAACGGCGGGCGGACCTGTCCACCACGCCGGCGACGGCCACGGAAACGCCCACAAAAACACCCAGCGAGAGGAAGTCCTGCGGATCGCTGATCGCCAGGTCACCCAGCGGCGGGGTGGAGAAGTAGTTCACCAGGACGCTGCTCCAGAGCGCACCGACCACGGCCGGCCACAGCCCGCCCACCAGAGCCACCGCCACGGCGCCCGCCAGCTGGACCAGGACCGCAGTGGCAACACTGTGGTCGAAGGCTGCCAACAGCAGCTGCAGCAGGACGGGAAGGGAAGCTGCCAGGGCAAAGCCGACGGCCACCCTGGCCCGGCCAAGGTCCGGCCGCCGGCGTGGCTGGGCTGGCTGCGGCTCAAAGCGGGGAACCACCTGGACATCAATGTCGCCCGCGCCGCGGACCACCCGGGTCTCCACGGTGCCGCCGGAGAGCAGCCCGGACAGCAGTCCGGCCAGAGGCCTGCGCCGCGACTGTCCCACCACGATGTGGGTGGCGGCGGACTTTCGGGCGTAGTCGAGCAGGGCCCGGGAGGGGTCGGACGCGGAGACCGTGTGGTACGTCCCGCCCAGGTCAACCACCAGCCTGCGCTGTGCCTCCAGGGCCTGCGGCGACTCCCCCGGGGCGCCCTCAGCGGTGCGGACATGGACGGCCACCAGGTCACCGCCGTCGCTCCGTTCCAGGATCCGGGCGGCGCGGCGGATGAGCAGCTCTGCGTCGCCGCTGCCGTTGAGTCCGATGACTATCCGTTCCCGTGCCATGCGGCCATTCTCCCACCAGGATCCGTCGCCGTTTTTGCCGCCCCGCCCGGGCCGCTGTGTGGTCCGTCATAGCGGCGTTAAGGATCCGTCAAGATCCCCCGGAATCCGGTTCCGCCGCACGCGGGCGGTACTAGATTCGGCTGTGCCCGTGGCGCCGTGCCGCGGACTGAAAGGTTTTGATGACCACCATGAGCAGGCCGCCGGCGGACCCGTCGGCCCTCCGTCCCACGCGGAAGGCGGCCCTCGCCGGCTGGCTGCTGTTCGGGCTGCAGGACACCAAGGGTTCCCATCAGGGGCCCGGCGGCGTGGCGGCGGACGAGGAGAAGAAGCACCACTGGTGGCAGGTGATGTGCCTGACGGGCGTGGACTACTTCTCCACGCTTGGCTACCAGCCGGCCATCGCGGCACTCGCCGCCGGCGCCATCTCGCCGGTGGCCACGCTGGTGTTGGTGGCTGTGACGCTGCTGGGTGCCCTCCCGGTGTACCGCAGGGTAGCCGGCGAGAGCCACCGCGGCGAGGGTTCCATCGCCATGCTGGAGCGGCTGCTCCCCCGCTGGGGCGGGAAACTGCTGGTGCTGGTGCTGCTGGGCTTTGCGGCGACGGACTTCATGATCACCATGACGCTGTCCGCCGCCGACGCCACCGCCCACCTGATCGAAAACCCGTTCGCACCGGACTTCCTGCACGGCCAGGAGGTGGCGGTGACGCTGGTCCTGCTTGCCTTGCTCGCGGCGGTCTTCCTGCGCGGGTTCAAGGAGGCCATCGGCGTCGCCGTCGTCCTGGTGGTGGTGTACCTGGGGCTCAACGTGGTGGTCATTGCCCGGTCGCTCGGGGAGTCCTTCGCCCATCCGGTCGCCGTCGGCGACTGGTGGCAGACCCTCACTACCTCGCATGGGAATCCGCTGATGGCGGTGGCGGTCGCCCTGCTGGTCTTCCCCAAGCTGGCGCTCGGGCTGTCCGGCTTCGAAACCGGTGTGGCGGTGATGCCGCAGGTCCGGGGCGCCGCAGGCGACACCGAGGAGAACCCGGCCGGGCGGATCCAGGGGACGCGGAAGATGCTGACCACCGCCGCCGTGATCATGAGCTCCTTCCTGGTCACGAGCAGTTTCACCACCGTGGTCCTGATTCCCGAGGACCAGTTCCTGCCGGGCGGGCAGGCGAACGGCAGGGCGCTGGCGTTCCTGGCCCACGAATACCTGGGGGCCGGCTTCGGAACCGTCTATGACCTGAGCACCATCGCCATTCTCTGGTTCGCCGGTGCGTCCGCGATGGCCGGCCTGCTGAACCTTGTCCCCCGGTACCTGCCGCGGTATGGGATGGCCCCGGAATGGGCCAAGGCAGTCCGCCCGCTCGTGCTGGTGTTTACGCTGACCGGGTTCCTGGTCACCTGGCTGTTTGAAGCCGACGTCGACGCCCAGGGCGGTGCGTACGCCACCGGCGTGCTGGTACTGATGACCTCGGCGGCGGTGGCCGTGACGCTCTCCGCCCGCAGGCTGCAGCAGCGGAAGCGGACCATCGGTTTCGGTGTGATCGCGGTGCTTTTTGTCTACACCACAGTCACCAACATGTTTGAGCGCCCGGAAGGGATCCGGATCGCGGGGTTCTTCATCCTGGGGATCGTCAGCATCTCGCTGCTGTCCAGGGTGCTGCGTTCCTTCGAACTGCATGCCACACACGTCCGGCTGGACACCCAGGCCCTGGAGTTCATGGCGGAGAACCTGTCCGGCCCCATCGGCATCATCGCCCATGAACCCGTCCGCCAGACCGCGGAGGCGTACCGGCATAAGCTCGCATCCGCCGTGGAGGCCAGCCACTTCCCCGCCGACTACCAGGCGCTGTTCCTCGAAGTCATCGTGGACGATTCCTCAGACTTCGAGACGGCGCTGGAGGTCCGGGGTGTTATGCGGCACGGGTTTGCCGTGCTGGAGGTGCACGGACCGGTTGTGCCGAACACCATCGCCTCGGTGCTACTGCACATCCGCGACGTGACCGGGCTGATGCCGCATGTCTATTTCCGTTGGACCGAAGGAAATCCCGCGGTGAACCTCCTGAAGTTCCTGGTGCTGGGCGAGGGCGAGATCGCCCCGGTGACGCGGGAGATCCTGCGGGAGGCTGAGCCGGATGTCACCAGACGGCCCTGGGTGCACGTGGGGTGAGCCGTTCCGACGGCGGGGCTTCGGACCGCAGTGTGGCTGTGCTTTTCGGTCCGGCGCTGCTTGGCCGTTGCTGGCACTGCTAAGTGGCGTGCGGGCAGGTGCGCTCAGGAGGCCGCATCGAGCTTCCCGGGGGATGCCCTTCTCAGCGTTCCCTGGATGTCATCCAGGGAGAGCGCCAGTTCTTCCGCAAGGGCGGCCACGATCATAAAGGACGGCGTGGCGATCCGACCGGTCTCGATCTTCCTGAGCGTCTCAGGGGATATGCCGGCCCCGAGGGCCACCTGGACGAGGGTCCGCTCTCCCCGCGCGGCACGGAGCATCTCGCCGAGCAGTTTCCCTGCGCGGACATCTTCTGGGCTTAGGGGGACTCTGACCATCTTTCCAGCGTAGTACCGTTATAACAATAACGCTAACTATGCTGGAGGATTCATTGATTGAACTGCTCACGCCCCGGGAAATTGGCCAGGCCCGCCTGTCCGGACAATTCGTGGCAAAGACCCTGTCGGACTTGCGGGACCGAATCGAGCCCGGAACGAATCTCCTGGAAATAAACGATTGGGCGGCGTCGATGATCCGGACCGCGGGAGCCCGCTCGTGTTACGTCGACTACGCCCCGTCGTTTGGGCGGGGCCCCTTCGGGAAAGTCATCTGCACGTCCGTCAACGATGCGGTCCTGCATGGCCTGCCTTATGACTATGTCCTGATGGATGGAGATCTGCTCACGCTTGATTTCGCGGCAAGCGTTAACGGGTGGGTCACTGATTCCGCAATCAGCTTTGTTGTTGGGGATTCTGTTGCCTCTGGTGACCGGCACATGATCGAAACCACGGAGAAAGCGCTCCTGGCCGGTATCAGTGCGGCCCAGTCCGGTGCGCGCATTGGAGACATTTCGTATGCAATTGGTTCTGTGCTCGAATCAGCACGCTTCCAGGTCAATACAGAATTCGGCGGACACGGTGTTGGAAGCACCATGCACCAGGACCCGCATATTCCGAACATCGGTAAACCGGGACGCGGATATGTCCTTCGCCCTGGACTGCTTTTGGCAATAGAACCCTGGGTCATGGACGGCACCAGGAAACTCGTAACAGCCCCTGATGGGTGGACCCTGTGCAGTTCCAATGGCCGCAGGACTGCGCACTCCGAGCACACGGTTGCGATTACCGAATCCGGACCGGTCATTCTCACGCAATTGGCCTAAACCGCCTGTTGCCGGCGCACCATCTCGGCGATCCATATGGGGGCGAAGGGGGACGTGCAGTTCGGAGGCGTCGGATAGTCCTTGAGGACTTCCAAACGCTCTCCGATGTCGATTGCACGGGCGCGGTGCTCTTCATTCTCGATCCCGATCTGGGCAAGGCAGTGGTTCATCGCCCACTGCAGTCGATCCGGGGCCTCCTGCATTTCGGCTTCGATGGTGTCGAGGAGCAGGGCGAGATCGAGGCCCGCAGGCTTCCTCACCACACGTTCAACGGTCAGCGCCCACCCGGCACTCGCGACAACAGGATCCGCATCGGCGAACCAGGCCACGCGAAGGTCCTCAGCGTGGGTGCTCTTCTTCACCACGTAGTTCACGAGCCAGTCGTGCACCTTGGGCGTGCGGGCCTGGCGCAGCATATCGTCCAGCTCGTCACGCTCGAACGCCTTCGGGCGACAGATCAGGACGGCAAGAAGTCTCGCCACTGTGCCACCCGTTTCCCACAGTTCCTTCGCGAGTTGCTGCTGCGTCTTCAGCCGCTTCGCTACCGCGCGCAACTGGCTCAGGTTCACGCCGTGGTCGTCACCGCGTTTCTCATTCACCTCACGCACCCTGGGGTCCTCGAGCGCGGCCAGTTCGGCCATCACCTCGGCCAACGTCGTTCCAACCACCGTCGTCGCAGCCACTGCAGCCTCCTGTCATCGCCTTCCGGATTCAGCCTATGACGGATGTCGTTGCGCACCGCTTCGCGGCGTGATAATTTTCCGGTGATCGTGATCTATCGGCAGGAGGTGAGTCCCATGAACGCAGTATCCGCAATGGGTGCTCCCCTGCAGTCCACGATCGCGCGACAGAGCTAGTCGCCACCGGGAGCGCCCCAACAGGCAATTCGCGAAAGGCGACTCCCATGAACACCACAACTTCTTCACCTCTGCCTTCCATGTCGACGACGGCCTCCGACCTGCCGGGGTCCGTCCAGGATCAGCCCCAGGTCGACGCCACAAAGGGGGCGCGTGCCGCCGGCGAGAGGGCGTTGGTCCTCGGTGGCGGCGGATCGACAGGCAACGCGTGGCTGATCGGCGTTATCGCCGGCCTGTCCGATGCCGGACTGGACGTGACCACGGCGGACCTCACCATCGGGACGTCAGCGGGCTCGACGGCGGCGGCCCAGATAGCCGGCGCGGCCCCTGGCGAGCTGTTTGCCGCCATCCTTGCCGCCACGCCTCAGCCACGGTCCGGTCCGGTCGGATCCGAACAAGGACGCGTACCAGTCAGGCCGGTGGCGGACCACCTGGAGAGTATAAGTAAAATCATCGCCGCCGCCGAGGATGCGGCTGACATGCGCCGCAGAATGGGCGCGGCGGCACTCGACATGGCTTCGGCGTCGGACGGCTCCTGGCAAACGCAGTGGCGCGCCACCGTCGCCTCGCGGCTGCCCAGCCTGCACTGGCCGCAACGAAAGGTGCTCATTACGGCGGTCGATGCCCATACCGGTGAACCGGTTGTGTTCGACCGGCACAGCGGGATCGACCTGGCGGACGCCGTCGCCGCCAGCTGTTCCAGTGGCCTGCCCTACGGGATCGGGGACAACCGGTACATCGACGGCGGCTACCGATCCAACGCAGAGAATGCAGATCTGGCAGCCGGATATGGGCGGGTGCTGGTGCTGTCGCCGTTCGGCGGCAGATCGCTGGCGCCGCTGGAGTGGGGCGTGCACCTCGCAACACAGGTCGACGAGTTGCGCGCACGCGGCAGCAGAGTGGAGACGGTCTTCCCGGACAGCAGCTCCGAGCACCTGTTCGGCGCCAATGCGATGGATCTGTCGATGCGGCCGGCCGCGGCCCGCGCCGGACACGGCCAAGGCAAAGCCCTCGCTGAGCAGCTCACGGCATTCTGGCGCTAGGCCCGAACCCACTCCCGCACCAGCGCAACGAATTCCGCCTGCCGCGCAGTCGCTGCTTCCGCGCTGGGAAAGATCACCTGGCCGCGGTCCTGGCCGATCATTTCCAGGAGGTCACTCCACTTGGCAGCATCAAAATTAAAGTTAGCCGCGTTGGCCTTTGCACCGCGGTGGAAAATCAGCTGAACCTGGTGAAGTGGGCGCAGGTTGAACGTGACCCGGTCAATCGAATCGAAGCAAAAGCTCGGCGCCTTCCACTTGATCTGCTCCGTTATTGCATCATCGGCCTCCAGGACCGCCAACCGCAGGGACTCGATGACCGGCTTCAACGGGTGATCCAGCGACTCCAGGAAGGAATCCACCACCGGGTTTCGATTTGGTGTCATAACGGACAGTCAAACACTTTCTGTCACCTGTCTATGCTTGGAATCGTCCGAACTGGACATCAAGTTTCTTGGGGGAAGAACATATGGACGCCGCTCCGCTGAATTCTTTTGTGCTGTTTGTCGTGTGCGCAGCCGTCTTCTTTTACATCCTGTACGGCGTGGTCCGGGCCGCGACCCGCGACGGAATAATCGCCGCCAGGCGGGAGCTCGAACGGACGAATGCGGCTGAGAATGGATCGGGCCGGTAAGCGTGGACAATGCGATGACGAGCCCTGAGCTCCTCCGGTGGCCGCCCAGCGACCGGAAGTACCGCCGGTCGGAAGTTTCGGCCGTCGTGGGCAGTGGCGATGCAGTGTGGGCCCGTGTCGCCGGCGAGGTGCTCCTTTGGAAGGTGAAAACCGCGAGTGGGTTTGTCGTGGACTCAACCGGACCGGCGTCGCCGGGAGACCTGCTAAATGTCACGGCCCGTATTTTCGGCGCCACAGTCGTTGAACAGTCGAAGTGGTAGCCGTTGTACAGGAGCCCGGCCGCGTAGGGTTCGCTTACCGGACAAATGCCAGGACATCCCGTCTCCGGTGAGGAGGCCTTCATCGTCCACCGTCACGGCGACGAAGTGCATCTCACGATCCGGTCGCTGACACGGGCAGCATCACACCAACCCTGGCGCGTGCTCTACCCGCTACTTCTGGTCGCGCAGCGGCTTGTCCGACGGCGGTACTTGCGCGCGCTCAGCTGACTGCCTCAGGCGTCCCACCAGGCGAGCACGCGCGTGCCGAAGAAAGTCAGCCACTTGGACGGCTCACCCGGGGCCACGTCGACGTCGAACCATACCCGTCCCGGGTGACGGCGCTCCTGCACCCACGTGCCGTCGGGGCGGCGGGCCCCTCGAATCACCTCTACCGCGTCCGCGATCCTGGGATCGGGCGCAATGCGGTCGTGCAGCGCCGCCGCCCGGAAATACTCCGCGGCATTCAGGGCGCTGTAAAACCAGCGGAACGGGTAGGCGAACCGTGTCACCCACGGTCCGACGAGTTCCCCCGTGGACAGTGTGTGAAGGAGCCGGCGCTGCAGCAGGTATTCCTCTCCGGCGCGGCGGGCAGCCCGCAGTCCATCGTTTCCGCCGGTCACGGACTCGTAGTACAGGAGACCCTTCAGGGAGTTGAGCGTGGAGTGGAAGGACGAGCGGGTGGAGCCGTCAACCCACTCGCAGTTCCACCCGCCGTCGGCCAGGCGATGGTCCAGGAACCACTGGGCGATGCCGGAGACATCGGTGCCCAGCCACGCGCCATTGGCGAGCGTGAAGGCGTTGATGCAGGCGTCAACTTCCCCTTCCCAATAGGGCAGGTTGTTGTACTCCCAACGGCTGTTCGCGGCGAGCAGGTCGGCGGTTCCAGCGAGGGCAGTTCCGTTGACGCCCCAGTCGCGGAGTGTATTGAGCGTCCACGTCGTTGCCAACCATGGCTGCCCGGCATCTTCGGCTGCTTCGGGACCTTTGAAGTCGAAGTCGTGGGGAAAGTACGCTCCGCCGGCCCACTGGCCGTCCGGATCCTGCAGCGCGAGCAGCCGCGCCGCTAGGCCTTCCGTCGTTATGCGGGCCCGGGTGGCTTCCCAGACCTCAGGCGGGGCGCCGGCAAGGTCGCACTGGACCTGCCACCGGAGCGCGGGGTCAGAGTCAAGCAACCAGTCGAGCAGATCGGGTTCCAAGGCCATCTTCGGCAGGCTACCACCGCCACGCCTACATTGGCCCACGGCCACGGAGATATTCGTTGCGGAAAATGGCTGCTGCTGGCCGGCCTCTATTCCCGGATTTCCTCCCGCCGCGGTTTGAGGTGCCCGGGGATTCCTCTATCGGACAGGGCCGGGAAGGTGCACTCGAATTCGCCGCGGTATCCAAAAAGGAATCCGACGACGGGGTTGCGCACCTGCAGCTGAATGGTGAATACCCCGCGGGCATCGTCAAAGCCCTCATACAGGTCTGCCGTCCCGGTGAGTAGCGCAGGAAAGGTGAATCCCACGACGCCTTCGTAGAACCTCTGGGCTCCGGATTGCAGGTGAAGGGATCCATCGGCAGTGACCTCCAGGACAAGGTCAGTGGCAAGGTGCTGGTGCGTCCCCAGGTAGTCAACGATGCCGCCGCTTTGTGCGCTGTGCACCATGGTGGCATCGAAGCGCCGTTTCTTGCGCGGCAGCTCCAGAGTCCTGACAAACGTAACTGTCGGGCGGCCGAATCCGTCGACATAGGGATAGTTCTCGATCGTGAACGGGATGTTGTTGCCCTGGTCAGGGAAGAGGATGTTGCGGTAAGCCCCGAGGCGCAGAAAGGGAACGGTCCACCAGGCCCCGCGGCGGACTTCTGCGAAAATTCCGCGTCCAACGCATGCGTAACCGGCTTCGGTGTCGACGCCGAAGCGTTTTTGCAGCATTGGGTGCAGGCTGTGGAAGTCGCTGCCCAAAGCCTGTTCAAAAATCGATGCCATGGTTACTCCTGACTGAGGGTTTTGTCGCCTGCAGGACGTGCGGAGGGTGACGGAAGTCCGGCAAGGGCGGACGGGACATGCGCCGAGCGCGGGTCAGGAGGCCGCCGCAGACACCGCCCGGCCCTGGGTACAGGCCAATGGGACGGCAGGATGCATGAAGCCAGCCCTGTAGCAACGCCCACAGCGGCGATGGCCGCGTTTCGTCCTGTCAGGGCGTGGCGGACCAGGAAACCGGCGGTCAGCAGCCCACCCGCCCTGGCCGCGGCGTCGATGAACCACCGGTTGCGGGACTCCGCGGGGTCGAGGTCCGACTCCGCCCACATTCTCAGGCGGTCAAAGCTTGTGGCCGTCGCCCAGCCCAGGGCCGGCCGGATCACACTGGAATCCAGGATTCGTCCGAGGATGCCCATTCCCGGCCGGTAGTTGTAGCCGGTGATGAACCGAAGACCGTCCTCCGTTGGAATGTACCGCCAGTATCCGGAACCTGGCCCAATGGGAGAAAGCACGTCAGCGGTGTCGAACTTCAGCACCGATGTGGCCTGGCCGTCGGGCCGATACCGGTGTCCCAGCGATGTCCCGACCCCTTGAATGCTGTGGAACGGGAGCCGGAACTCGTAGCGAAAACGGACAGGATCCTGGCCATCGCCAGGTTCAGGAACGATCCGTGAAAACCGCAGATCCCACCGGGGGTGCAATGCCGGGTCCTGGCTCAGGGTCCACACCCGCTCCAAGGAGGCCCGAATGCGGATCTCCACGTAGATCGGCCTGTGCGCCGCTGGTTCTTTCCCACCCAAAATTTCCCCCATCCCAGCATCCTAAAGTCCCGTTGGAGCCCGACGGGAATCTTCAGCTGTTCATCAGCTGCGTCGACGCCAGCGGCACGCCGCGGATGCACTATTCCGCCCCGGGCCGTAGGCTCAGGAGCATGGCCAGATACTTCGATGTTCATCCCCAGGATCCCCAGCCCCGCGCCATCACGCAGGCCGTGCGCATAGTGCTCGACGGCGGCCTGATCGCCTACCCGACGGACTCCTGCTACGCCCTGGGCGCGCAGTTGGGCAACAAGGACGCGCTCGACCGCATCCGCACCATCCGCAAGCTGGACGACAAGCACCACTTCACCCTTGTCTGCAAGGATTTCGCCCAGCTGGGCCAGTTCGTGAACATCGGCAACGACGTCTTCCGCAGCATCAAGTCAGTGACCCCCGGCCGTTATACGTTCATCCTGCCGGCCACCAAGGAAGTCCCCCGCCGGCTGCTGCACCCGAAGAAGAAAACAGTTGGCGTCCGGATCCCGGATAACCGGGTGGTGCAGGCGCTGCTCGCGGAGCTCGGCGAGCCCCTGCTCTCCAGCACGCTGCTCCTCCCGGACGAGGAGGATCCGCTGACGCAGGGCTGGGAAATCAAGGAGCGGCTCGACCATGAGGTGGATGCCGTCATTGATTCGGGCGACTGCGGGTCCGAGCCCACCACCGTGGTTGACTTCTCCAGCGGCGTGGCCGAAGTGGTACGCCGCGGCACCGGGGACCCTTCCCGCTTCGAATAGGCCTTTGGGCGTATGCCCTGGCCAGGATTGCGGGATGAGGGCACACCTGATCAGGCGTGGGCGTGGAGGAACCGCTCCAGGCCGTCTTCTCCCAGGGAGAGCCCGATGTGGGCGATGTCCGGGTGGCTGTAGAACGTGTCCGGCGGGGCTTGGGGTGGGCCGTGTTCGGTTGCTGCCACGTCGGATGTCAGCGTGGATGCCGCTGCCGGTTGCAGTTCTTTGGGTAAATGTGGAGGTTCCCAGTCCTGGTGTTCGCTGGTGTAGTGGCGGCCGCTGGGTGCTGTCCAGCCGGGTGGTTCGTTCTTGGTGGCCGCGGTAGGTCTCCACCCGCTGGTGTGTCTGAGCCGGTGGTGACGGGGACATGGATTTCCCAGGTTCGACACGCCGGTGGTTCCGCCCTGGTGCCAAGGGCGGAGGTGGTCCGCTTCGTTGTCCAGGGAT
>NZ_SIHX01000003.1 GCF_004320525.1 Arthrobacter sp. S39 | reverse complement strand
GGCTGCAGCTTGTGGTGGTCATCGCGGCCGAAGCCCTCGGTGCGGCGGGCCTGCTGGCGACCATCTTCCCGGCCCTGCCGGTGTGGCTGATGGCGTTCGTGTTCATCGTGGTGCTCACCGCCGTGAATCTGACGAGTGTGAAGAACTTCGGCGAGTTCGAGTTCTGGTTCGCCCTGCTCAAGGTGGCAGCGATCGTCGGGTTCCTGCTGGTGGGCGCTGCCCTGCTGTTTGGTTGGCTGCCGGGCGTCCAGTCGCCGGGCCTGTCCAACTTCACCGGCGCCGGCTTCGCACCCGACGGTTTCGCCGGGATTGCCACGGCACTTTTCGTGGTGGCGTTCGCGTTCGGCGGCACCGAGATTGTCTCCGTGGCGGCAGCTGAGACCGCCGAGCCGGCCCGCAGCGTGAAGAAGGCGGTCCGCACGGTGCTGTGGCGCATCCTGGTCTTCTACATCGGTGCCATCTTCGTGATCGCGGCCGTGGTGCCGGTGGGTTCGGCGGGGCTGAAGAGCCCGTTCGCCGCAGTGCTGGACGCCGCGGGTATGCCCGGCGCTGCCACCGCCATCACCCTCGTGGCCGTCGCAGCTCTGCTCTCCGCCCTCAACGCCAACCTCTACGGCGCGTCACGGATGGCTTACTCCCTCGCCGAGCGGGGAGAAGCGCCGCGCTTCCTTGCGTCCGTGTCCAAGGCCCGGGTTCCGGTGGTCGCGGTCCTGGCCAGCGTCGCTTTCGGCGTTGTCACGGTGGTGCTGGAGCTGGCTTTCCCCGAGATGGTCCTTGGGGTCCTGCTCAACATTGTGGGCTCGACGTGCCTGCTGGTGTGGACGTCCGCGCTCCTCGCCCAGCTCGCGCTGCGCATCCGCGCCGACCGCGACGGAACGGAGCTTCCCCTGCGGATGCCCGGCTTCCCGTGGCTCACAGTGTTTGGTCTGGTCATCCTCGCAGCGATCTTCACGGTGGGCTTCATCGGCGAGGACTCCCGTCCCCAGCTCCTGAGCACCTTCGCGCTTGTGGCGCTGCTGGCGGTGGCGAACTGGCTCCATCATCGGTCCGGCAGGGTTGCGCCGGTGGTCGAGTCCTCGGATGGTGCCAAAGGACTCGGTTCTCATCGACTGACTCAGGCGCTGAACCAGTTCGTTGGTTCAGGGCAAGCGTAGGGCGCGTCCGGCTTTGGCCGGGCGCGCCCTTTGCCGCGTAGCCGTTCGCCGCAGTAACCACTCATATCGACGAAACATCGACATCAGGATGCTGCCACCGCGTCACTCGCCCCACGTAGAGGAGTGAAGACAGCCGCCCGCCGCGAGGAGGGCCTACCAGAGACATGCCCCGCCGCGGGCTTTCAAGACGGACTGCCCAGGGACCTGAACCAGTGGGCCCTGCAGAAAGTCATCGAATTGGAGATGAGGAACTGCCCTGACGGCCTGCCTTAGCCCATGCACCCGGGCCCGACGCGGCTTGGATCGAGCCGCGGGAGGACCCAATTCGCACCTTGGCAGGCTGGGCTGAATGTATTCAAGCAGTACTTGGCTTCGACTGGCTGGTAGTCGCCGTCTTGCGCAGGTATGAAGGGCCTGAATGGTGCTGCGGAGGGGTGAGTAGAACGCAGCGGCCGTTACCTGCGCCTTCCGCGAGGCCCGTTCGGTGGAGGAGGCTCAAAACCGGCGGGAGTCTCGTCGCCACGCGGGGAAGCCCCCCCGGGGGTCCTGGCGATCATGGACCATGTAGCCGGAGAGGCGCGAGCAGGCGCCGTCACGTCACGGTTTGCTGGTACTTGTAACCACTAGACTTGCGGCATGCCACACTCCCCGTCTCCGGTCACGGCCAACGTTCCGCCGTATGCAGTCGCGTTGGCAGCTAAAGCCATGTCTTCCGGCAAGATCGTGATTTACGCCGGTGCAGGCATTAGCTTGTCCCAGCCAACCAACCTCCCGACGGGCGCGGTTCTGGCACAAATAATCCATACGCGGCTCAAGGTAGCGTTCCCAGTTCTCGAGGACATTGACCCGCGTGACCTCGTTGCCGTTGCAGATGCCGTCGCTGCTCTTCCTGGCGGCGAAAACGCCCTCCGTCAAACCTCTGCCATAGCGGCCAACTTCAAGTCGGCGAAGCCCGGGTATGCTCACCGCGTCTTGGCGCATCTGATGCTCGAGGGAGTGATTGACGTCCTAACGACGAATTGGGACAACTGCATAGAGCGTGGAGCCGGTGAGGAGCGCCTGCCGACCGTCACTACCTACCGTGACCTAGCGGATATCTCCCCACCCTCGGTTCTCAAGATTCACGGCTGCGCCTCGCAGCCGAATTCATTGCTTGTGACTAGCGGTCACTTAGAGGATCCACCTCATTGGGTGCGAGAACAGACGCACGCAAGGCTCGGTAGTGCCGTCGTGGTGTTCGTTGGCATCGGGGACGTTGCAGGGTACGTGAAGCAGCGCATCGAGGAAGCGATCAACGAGGTCGGCGCTGTAGAGAACATTCGTGTCGTTACGCCAAACATCGAATCCGACTGGGACAACTCCCAGTGGAAGGCCGTCGCGCCCAATCTTCAGGATGATCATAAGATCGCGGCGACGGCCGACGTGTTCATGGAGCAGATCGCTTCGGCCTACATCATGGAGCGATTTAGCGAGCACAGTGCAGGCCTAGCATCTGACGAAGAACTCACCTCTGACCTAGATAAGGCAACAAAAGGGCTGTTCGAGTCTGACGCGTTGTCAGTACTCCAATGGGCGCGTGACGTCGATATCAACCCGCGGGTTGGCGAGGCCGTCCTTAAGAGTCCTGAGCTGGGTAAGGTCCTTATCGCTTTGGGGCGACTGGCGGGTACCTCAGTTAGGCTCGGCCACAATCACGTATTCGACACCGATCAGGGCCCTGTTGAGGTACTCGTCGCGACGCAGATGGTGCCGCCGCGGCGTCTCGTCGAAGTTGCGGAATTCCGGTTGCAGGCCCATGCGCACCAGGGTGAGCCTCATCCGCGTTTTGTCGTTGCTGGCGGAGTGGGGCCGATCCCGAAGCCCCGCTCCTTACCCAACAACATCATGGGTGAATCGGACGAACTGGACATTGTTGACGGGCCTCTTGCATTGGTGCCAGACATTACACATGCTGATGAGGTGATCGCGGCGTGAGTACCACATCATTGTCGAGTCGGTCCGACGACGAACTCCTCACTTTCACCAAAACCGTACTCTCTGAGCAGGGGTTCCAGGTCGAGACTACGGGAGAGGAGATCGAGCTGATTCTTGCGGAGAACAGCTATTTCGTCGTCGCTGTGGCCGCGATGAACACTATTCGCAACCTTATTTTGGCGGAACCTATTGTCTTCGAAGCTCTTTCTCAACGCATCGAGTCAATATCACTTGGACCTAAAAAGTGGGACACGTACCTCGTCCTACTCACCCAAGAGAAGTCGGCCGAAGATGACGCTGTTACTCGGGACCTTTACGCCATCAATCACGACACGTCACGTGTGCGCCGCATCGCCCACACTGGTGTCGACCCGACGCCAGAAGCGGTGAGACATGCTCTAGCACCCTTCATTGAGCCAGTGACCCTTTCGCCCACTGTCGCACACGCCGACGCGCTCGAGTCGCTTCTAGACACTCTCATCTCGCACGGCGTTGGCGAGGAGCTTGCGCACCGTGCCGTTACGGCTTTCGAACAGGGGGCATCTCTCGATGACGTTCTTTAGACCCACCATCGACCGACTGCGTATTGAAGCGTTTCGCGGTTTTCGCGACGCCCGTGAATTCGATCTGTCGGCCTCGGCAGTTGTTGTCACCGGTCCAAACGGCACTGGGAAGACGAGCTTCTTCGATGCCTTGCAGTGGGTCTTGCTCGGCAAGATCGAACGACTTGAAGTGCTGCGTTCCCGGCGCAACGCGGAGTACGTTGTGAATCAATACCGCATAGGTCGCAAGGCTTCGGTCGAGATGGACCTTAGTCTCGCGGCAGGACAAGTGCTGCTAAGACGTACTGGTGATCAAGGGGGAAGCACTCTTGAGCTCAGTCGACGGGGCGAGCCACCGATGTTTGGCGAAGACGCAGAAGCCGAGCTCCGCCGTATTCTGTTGCCCAACAGCGAACTGTCCCTCCAATCGGCGCTAACCACGTCCGGTCTGATGCAGCAAGACGTACTGCGTAGTGTGCTGGAAGCAAAGCCAACTGAGCGGTACCGGCAGTTGAGTACAGTGCTCGGACTTAGCGTGCTGGAGGACTTCGAGGATGCAACGAAGTCTGCTGCAAAGCAGGCGTCTGAGCGTGAGGAACAGGTCCGGAGTGAACATTCCAAGCTATCCGTCGCTCTAAAGCAAGCTCAGGACCGACTAGAGACAGCACAAGCAAAGTTGGCGAGTCGCCCCCAAATCGAAGCCGTGCGAGATGAGGTAATTGAGAGGCTACGAGCAACGCCCTCCGGGGTGTTCTTCAGCGACGCTGGCGTGAACCTGGAGCTGCTAGATGATGTTCGCCTCGCGGCGACAGCCTTCGGCCGTGCGGCTGACCAAGTAGATTCGGCGCACGCGCTCGTCCGCGGTGCGTTTCAGCTGCGCGAAGGCTTGGGGGAATCACCAACTTCTGACACGATCGATGCTCTCCGTGAGGAGGTAGAACGGTCGAAAGCAGCCAAGAATGCGGCCGAAGCCTTACGAGGAGCAGCGCAGTCTCAGCTGAACGCGGCACGGCTGACAGCTGCTGATGTGGCTAAGTTGGCTGCGCTTGCTATACCGATGCTTTCGGATGATTGTCCGGTTTGCCGCCAGCGTATCGACCGAAAGCACGTGGAGCGTGAACTAATTCAGCGGGCGGAGGCAACCGGAACGCTCCTCGAACTGGAGAACACTTTCATACAGCGCGCGAACGACTTCAGTGAGGCTTCAACTGCGGCCGCCGAGGCTTCGGACGCACTTGCTGCCGCGGAGCAGCAAGCTGAGCGCTGGCACGCGTCCAGCGCCGCAGTCCTGGCGGCCACCGGCGCCGTCGAAGCTCTCGCTGCGGAAATACCTTTCGTGAGATTCGATCACTACAATACGGACTTTTTTGGAGCGGTCGCTGGTCAAGTATCGGAATATCTCCGCGGAGCGCGTAGGATCCTGCATGACCTCTTAGAAACGCTTGACCGACAAAGTGACCAAAGCGCAATAGAGCGCGCCGTTGCAGAACGCACGAGCCTGCAGATGGCGCTTGCCGCCGCGGGTAAGCAACTCGCCACGGAAACTGCCCGCTGCCAGAAATTGAAGGCACTATTCGAGAAGACGCTTGAGGCCCGAGTTGTAGTCACTGAGGAGCGCTTAGGATCTATTCAGCCTTTGGTTGCGGACATATTCCGCAGGCTCGACCCACATCCAGCATTCAAAACTATTGAGTTCGAGTTAGACACCTACTATCGAAGGGGGACTACGAGCCCCATGGTCATTGACCAGGTGGAGGGCATCTCGGCGGAGCCGCTCTTGATCTTTTCGACCTCTCAGGCCAACATTGTCGCCTTGTCCTACTTCATCGCGATGAGCCTGTCGATGGAGGGGAACGGACTGCCATTCCTAATGCTTGATGACCCAGTCCAGTCAATGGATGACGTGAATGTGCTCGGTTTTGCTGACCTATGTAGGCACCTCAGAATGCGTCGACAGCTCATTGTGTCTACACATGAACGGCGCCTATCCGGGCTGCTCGAGCGAAAGCTTGCGCCGCGGGCCGAAGGCTCCCGAACGAAAATCATCAGGTTTACGGGGTGGGATCGCAGCGGTCCGACGGTCGATGAGCGAGACGTTGGTGGGCAGATGCTTGAGGACCCGATTCGGGTGCTCCGTCGAGCCATCTGATGGGCACATGCTGGCACGCGAGATTCGACTCCGCTGACGGTTCGAGATGTCGGCGTGTTCGAGTCATGCTACCCCCCCCAAAGCTGAGCGTGACGGCGAGGTTCGGCACATCGTAATGAGGTTTCGCACGCAAACACATTCGGCCGAACGGATTTAGTTTTAGTGGCGGAAATCGATCGGGAACGTCACATCGATCGTTCTATCTCACCGGCGACGGCACCGCGAGCGTATACCCAGAATGGCGTCCCCCGCCCGAGAACCTTAGCCCGCTGAACTACGAGTGATTCCTGGATTAGGGCCATTGAATCACCATATTGTTAGTTCGCTGGAATCAGCCGAGCGCCCTCTGATAGTCCTCCGCGGAGCAGTCAGCGGACGTCGACGAGGATCTTGTACGCGTCCCATGACGCGCAGAAAGTCGATTAACGAGGCCGTTTACGTTCGGCCTTGGCACTCGAGCGTTATCCGGATAAGCGAGTTCGCCCACACGCAGCTACGTGGCAGGCTTCATTGCGCCGCGTCGTGATCAGCAATCAGACTAGCCAAGTATCTAGCCAGTTCAATGGGCACTGCATTGCCAATCTGTCTGGCAATTGCGGTCTTGCTGCCGGCCCAAAGGTAGTCGTCCGGGAATCCCTGGAGCTTGGCGGCTTCACGGTGAGTGATCGCTCTATCTTCTTCCGGGTGGAGGTATCTCCCCTTTTCCGGTTTGAAGAACTCAGTCCGGATAGTAACAGATGGCTTCTTCCATCGAAGCCGTCCCATCACATCACCGGAGCCGGTCTTGTGTTTCTTCCAACAAGGGGCAAGCAAATCAAAGGGAATATCGAATCTATTTCCACCAGCCGGGATTGCCTTGAATCGCTCGAGGGAAAGTTGAGTGTAGTTGCGAGTCGTATGGAGCTGAGTCGTCTTATAGGGGCCTGCCATCGGCCGTCCCTCGAACTCGAAAGTGGATCGGGGGAAATCGACGACGTCCGTATTCGGGTCAATTCCTGCGAACGCCTGCTGGACCGTCCGATGGTTGTCGCGAAAAGGTCCCGCAGGATCCGGAACGCGGGGAAGCTCCCGCAAGCGACCAATCACGATTGTGCGGACCCTTGCCTGGAAAGAACCGAAGTCGGCGGCATTGAGTAGGTACGGCTGTAGAACGTACGCCTCCAAAGGGCCGCCCGGATGCGTGGACGTCTCGAACTCACTGAACTGTGGAGACGACAGGAATTGGCGGACGTTTTCCAAAACGAAGTACCTTGGCCTAGCCGCGATTATTGTCTCTGCATACTTCTTCCAGAGGAAGTTGCGCTCGTCGAGGACATCCTGCTTGCCGAGCCCGGAAAACCCCTGGCACGGAGGTCCACCGATGATGACGTCTGCTTCAGGGACGCTGCCTTCAGCCAGCCAATCCTCGATGCCACCCGCGTACATGCGATCTGCCGTGTGGTTGAGCGAGTACGTCGCCGCGGCGTACTTGTCGTGCTCGACGGCGACTAACGTTTTGTAACGTCCTGTGGACTCAAATCCCTGGGTCATTCCGCCAGCTCCGGCAAAGAGATCGATCAGGCGAAGGGGTCTAGTCATGGCTACGATTCTAGCCGGCCGGTCAGACATCATTTTTCACCGCGCCGTCCGCCGCGCGACAGGCCCGCTCTCGTCGCCGAAATATTGGTTGGCAGAGACGACCGGTCGCTCGGGATGAGGGGTGCGTGAAGTCGCTAGGCGATAGCCTCCGAAGTTGGCGAGCACCTGCGCTGGCCTGAGTTCTGCAAACGGATCGTGGCGATGGACCTGTGGTCATGCGGAGCCAGCCCGGGCCATCCGGATGCGACGTGCCTGCCGTCGAACATCCCGGAGCCTAAAATGCTCGACGACACGGATTGGGGGGCCCTGAGTGGTCACAATCACGGGAGAAAAAACTGCCCCCTCGAGTCGCTGCTCCGTTGGCAGCCCACAGTGGCGTCTATCGTACGATTCTAAGAGAAGATGGACGGGCGCCATGTGTAAGCGGGCGGCAGCGGGTGCCTCACGGCGAAACGACTTTTGGGATGGCATGGCGAAGAAGAAGCTTATTGAAGTTGCACTACCCCTTGATGCGATCAACAAGCAATCGGCTCGGGAGAAATCCATTCGACACGGGCACCCCTCGACGATGCATCTTTGGTGGGCCCGCAGGCCCCTGGCGACTGCCAGAGCTGTGCTGTTCGCCCAGCTCGTCGACGATCCGAGCGAGAATGCCAGCGAGTACCGTGAGGAGGGCATGCGTCGCGAAGAGCTTGACGTCAATGCCTACGTCGAGCGACGCGTCTCCGCCGAGCGGGCGCGCTTGTTCGCTTTGATCGAGAGAATGGTCGACTGGGACAACCTCAATGACACGGCGTTATTCAAACAAGTACGTGCCGAAATCATGAGGTCAACGGATGGAAAACCGCCAGCCATCTTCGATCCATTCGCCGGCGGTGGCACCATTCCGCTCGAGGCTCAACGTCTGGGGCTCCAATCCCATGCCAGCGATCTCAATCCTGTCGCTGTGCTCATCAACAAGGCTCTCATAGAGATTCCGCCGAAGTTCGCCAACCACGCTCCTGTGTTCCCTGGAAGCGCCGCTAGTAGAATGCTCGACTGGGCTGGGGCGACCGGCCTAGCCGAAGATGTGCGGCGATACGGCGAGTGGATGCGTGATGAGGCCGAAAAGCGCATCGGGCACATGTATCCTCAGGCAACGCTCGAGAATGGCGCCACGGCGACCGTGATCGCCTGGATCTGGGGCCGCACCGTCACCTGTCCGAATCCGGCTTGCGGTATCGAGACGCCGCTCGTTCGCTCGTGGTGGCTGGGTAAGAAAAAAGGCAAGGAAGCTTACATCGTGCCGTCTGTTGTAGACGGGAAGGTTGACTTCGCGATCGGTCATGACCCGAAGCGTGCGCCGACGAAGGTCGACGACGGAACGATGTCTGGCCGTGCGGGTGGGGTGTGCGTGTCTTGCAATACAGCGGTCCCGGTCCCCTATATCAAATGCGAGGGCAAAGAAGGCCGGCTGGGTGCCAGGCTCATGGCTACGGTCGCTGAAGGGACCCGGAAACGGATTTACCTATCTCCTACGTCCGAGCACGAGGAGGCAGCATTGGTTGACGCACCGGGCGATGTGCCAACCCAGAAACTAGGGATCGACCCACGCAATATCTGGACTCCTTCCTACGGGCTGGACACGTTCGCATCGCTCTTCACAAACAGGCAGCTGACCGCGCTTGCGACGTTCAGTGACCTAGTGGGCGAGGCGCGCGCGCGCGTACTCCAAGACGCGCTTGCCACTGGGATGGCCGAGGGCTCACGCCTCGAAGCGGGGGGAAGCGACGCGGCGGCCTATGCCGACGCCGTTGCCATTTATCTCGGGTTCGTTGTGTCGCGACTGACTGACTACTCATCTGCGGTGACGACATGGGCAAGCAACGCGCAGATGGAAATCCTTCGGAACGTTTTCGCCCGTCAGGCTATTCCGATGGCGTGGGACTTTGCCGAAGGCAATCCGTTGGCAGGCTCGTCGGGCGGCCTGGACATTATGATCCGAGCGGTAACGCGTGCCGTCGAGAAAGTGCCTGCTCAGGGTCTTGGCCTTGCCGAGCAGCGTGACGCCGCCAACACTGACTACACAGGTATGGTCATTTCGACGGACCCGCCCTACTACGACAACATAGCGTACTCGGATTTGTCAGATTTCTTCTATATTTGGCTCCGACGTTCTCTTCGTGAAGTAATGCCGCAGTTGCTTTCCACGATGCTCGTGCCGAAAGCGGATGAACTGGTCGCTAATCCGTACCGCCATGGTGGCGTGAACGGGGCAAGAGAGTTTTTCGAAGTCGGATTCGAGAGAGTCTTCGAGCGCGCGCGTGAAACTGCATCCGAGCACTATCCGATGACCGTTTATTATGCTTTCAAACAGTCAGAACTTGAGGCCGAGGGTCTTGCCTCTACTGGCTGGGAAACGATCTTGGGTGGTATGATCCACGCTGGCTGGACGATTTCCGGAACGTGGCCAGTCCGCTCAGAACGTAGCGGTCGAATGATAAGCATCGGCACGAATGCCCTCGCTTCGTCCATAGTCCTGGTCCTCCGACCGCGGCCCGAGGATGCGCCGATCATTGATCGTCGGGGACTTCTCGTCGAGCTGCGTTCGACGTTGCCGGAGTCGTTGCGTGTCCTTCAGCAGGGCAGCATCGCACCGGTGGACTTGGCCCAGGCGGCTATCGGGCCGGGGATGGCGATTTTCTCAAAGTACGCCCAGGTTCTCGAGCCGAACGGCCAGGCTATGAGCGTGCGGGATGCTCTCAGACAGATCAATGCGATTCTAGACGAGGTTCTCGCCGAGCAGGAAGGCGACTTCGACGGAGACACCCGCTGGTGCCTTGCGTGGTTCGAGACGCACGCGTTCGAGGTGGCCGCCTATGGTGAGGCCGAGACACTCGCGAACGCTAAGAATGCGTCAGTCGCTGCCCTGGCCCGTGCGGGTGTTATCTCCAGCGGTGGCGGCAAAGTCAAGCTCCTCGACCCTGCCGACCTGCCGGATGACTACGATCCGCGCCTCGATGACCGAATCTCGTTGTGGGAGGTCGTGTTGTATCTGGCCAAAGCGCTCGATGAGAAGGGTCTCGACGCGGCCGGTCGCCTACTGGCCGGAGCGGAGGCGCGTGGGCTGGACATGTCGGCGGCCCACGAGTTGGCCTACCGTCTATACTCCATCAGTGATAAGTGCGGCCTCACCAAGCCCGGCATTTTATTCAATACGCTCGGCGTGTCGTGGCCGGAAGTCCGGGCCGCTGCAAACGCTACGACTTCCGCACATCCGGTCGCTGAGCAGTTCGACTTCGAATCGCTGGCCTGAAAGGTAGACGATGGCTCTCTCCAACATTGACCGTGTCGGCGCCAGCCTTGACATCCTGGCTTCAGCGCTCGAACCATTTATCGAGCGTGTGCTGGCACCACAATTGCCCCAGGGGATCAAGGACTGGACGCATGTCCTTGCGGCCAAGGACGGCGTGCCAGGCAAGCCATATTCCCGGAGCGATCCACAGGTGCAGCTTCGTGTGGTCACGGAGCCGCTCGGCAGTTTGGGGTACCCGTTTAACGCTGTGCTGTCGCGGGGGGAACAGAATCTTGCCAGTGAACTCCGCGGTGTGCGTGACAACTGGGCCCATCGCAAGCCGTTCGGTGCCGACGACACGTACCGAGCGCTCGACACTATGGAACGATTGTTGCGTGCGATCGGTTCGGCAGGGCCCGCCGATGAAGTCCGGAAGTCCCGTCTCGACGTGCAGCGGGCCACCTATGCGGAAGAGACCCGGCGGGACAAGCGTGCGGCGTCGCGGATGCCGGAACTCGGATCTGCAGAACTCACGCCTTGGCGTGAGGTATTGAAGCCGCACGCCGACATCGCCTCCAACGATTTCGCACGCGCCGAGTTCGCTGCCGACCTGCACCAAGTGTCCACTGGGGCTGAGGCTTCCGCCGACTACAACGACCCGGTCGAGTTCTTCGCCCGAACGTATCTCACTGACGGGCTTAAGACCCTCCTCACGTTGGCGGTGAAACGGATGGGGGGCGATCTCAACGCCGCTCCGGTCATCAACCTCCAGACTACATTCGGTGGAGGTAAGACTCACTCGATGCTCGCCGTCTGGCACCTGTTCGGCGAACGGCAGCTGACCGACTATCCCCAGGGCGTGCAGACCTTGCTGGGAGATCTCGACACGACCGTGCTGAAGCGCCCGATCAAACGCGTGGCCATCGTGGGCAACGAGCTCTCACCCGGGCAAGCATGGGTGAAGAAGTCCGACGGTACGATTATTCATACCATTTGGGGGGAGCTAGCATGGCAGCTCGGTGGGGCCGAGGGGTATGCCATGGTGGCAGTTGCCGATCAAACGGGCACGAACCCCGGTGCCGCACTGCGCGACCTCATCGCGCGCTACTCGCCTGCACTTATCCTCATTGACGAGTGGGTGGCATACGCCCGCGGACTTTACGGCGACGGCTCGCCGCTCGTCGGCGGAACCTTCGAGACGCAGTTCACCTTCGCCCAGCTGCTGACCGAAGCGGTCAAGGCGGTACCCGGGGCGCTGTTGCTTGTTTCCATTCCGGCCTCCGATGTGCGCCGCGACGACGAGGGGCCTGCCGCCTCCGATTTGGAAGTCGGCGGCGCCAACGGGCGTGCGGCCCTGGAACGACTGCAAAACGTCGTCTCGCGTATCGCGCAGAACTGGACACCGGCGTCGAGTACGGAATCATTCGAAATCGTCAAGCGGCGCCTTTTCCAAGAGCCGGACGCCGATGCGCAGCGTAAAATCGACGCGACTGTCGAGCGGTTCTTCGATTACTACATCAAGAACTTCGGCGAATTGCCGAGCGAGACAAAGGACCTCGAATACAAGGCGCGCCTCCGGGCAGCGTTCCCCATTCATCCGGAGCTGTTCGACCGGCTGTATGGTGATTGGTCGACGCTCGAAAGGTTCCAGAGGACCCGTGGTGTGCTTCGTCTCATGAGTGCAGTGGTTCATGCGCTCTATTCCGCCGGCGATGATTCACCTCTCATCATGCCGGGCTCCATGCCGCTCGATTCCGCAGCCGTACGCGACGAGATCACCGGTTATCTCGACGACGCATGGAAAGCGATCATCGACAAGGACGTCGACGGCGCGCAGGCCACGTCGGTGCAAATCGACAGGGAAAAGCCACTCTTCGGTGGAAGGGCGTTGACCCGTCGTATCGCCCGTGCGACATTCATGGGATCGGCAGCGACACTGCATACGCAGCACAAGGGAATTGAACGCAAGCGCGTGTTCCTCGGCGTGGCCATGCCTGGCGACACGATCGGCAACTTCGGCTCGGCCATGTCGCTCCTCGGAGACCGCTCCACGCACCTTTACGCAGACAAAGACCGGTATTGGTTCGATCGGCAGCCATCCCTCAACCGCAAGGTCACCGAACGCGCCGAATCGTATGCTGACACCGACGTCTGGGCCGCCGTCGTTGACCGAATTCGCTCCACAGAACCAAACCGCACACCGGAGTTCCCGGAGGTGATCTTCGCGCCGATCGACACTGTCGACGTGACGGAATCGGACCGAGTGCGGCTCGTCATCGCCCACCCACGTTACGCCCATGAAAGCAGGGGCAAAGACTCAGCTGCCCGTGCCTACACGGAGGAACTCGTGGCACGGAGGGGAACGACTCCGCGCCTCGACGCGAACACGGTGATTGTGCTCGCCGCCGATAGTGCCCGGTGGCTCGAGCTGGACTCTGCGGTGCGCCAGCACCTGGCATGGACCGACATCATGCGCGACAAAGATGTCCTTGACCTCACCCAGGGTCAGGTCGCCGAGGTTGGACGCAGGATCGATGCGTTGAATCGGACCGTGGGCCAGCGCATTCGCGAGACCTGGATCTGGACTCTGTATCCAGAGCAGCAGGAAGGTAGCCAGCCGTTCCGCATCGCGGTTGCCAAAGCAGACGGTGCAACCGAGTCGATATCGCGGCACGTCGGTGAACGGCTGCGCAAGACGGACGTAGTTATTGTTCAGTCGTCGCCCCAGTCGATCTTGCTCGAACTCCGGAACCACCTGCGCAGCAAATGGAACGAGGGCCGGATCTTGGTGGGCGATCTGTGGGAGTACCATACCCGATACCCGTATCTGGCCCGCTTCCGCGACAAGCAGGTGCTACTGGATGCGATTTCGGCTGTGTTCGAAGACGTGGCGTGGGAAGCAGTGGGCTTCGCCCTGGCCGATGGGTACGATGCCGAAACTGGCAACTTCGCTGGACTGCGTCTCCCGCTGTCGGACCAACCACCCACTGTCATCTCAGACTCGATGCTGCTCGTAAGCCCGGCGCTGGCGCGCGATCAGCGGAAGCGCGAGGACGAGCAAAAGGCAGCCCTCTCTGGCGTCAACGGTACGATCGCAGCACCTTCCGGACCGAGGCTGGCCGAGGCTGACGCTCTACCGGACCCCATCACTACGACAATCCGTCCTGGCGGGCCGCCGGCCGTTACCCACGCGCGCTACTCCGGCGCAATCGATGTGAAGCCCGATGGCGACATAGCAGCCCAGCTAAAGGCCCTCGCTGAGGAATTGCTGGTGCACCTGCAGTCAGCGGAGCCGGATACGTTCGAGATAAGGCTCGTCATCGATGCCGACAAACGGGCAGGATTCTCCGAAGGCGTAGTGCGCACAGTTCGTGAGAACGGGACGAATCTGGGACTGAGCACCAACCGGTTCAGAGCTATCTGATGGATGGTAGGGAACCGCGCGTTACCCGGATTCGTGACGTGCCCCCAGACGCGTCAATTACGGCCGCAGTGGGCCGTCACCACACATTCGAGACGGCGGTGGCCGACTTGGTGGACAACAGTATCGACGCTACGGCCACCCGCATTTTGTTGCGATTTCTTGAGCGAAACGGTGAGATAGTTGGCCTCCGTGTGATCGATAACGGCCGCGGCATGGATGCAGCGTTGATTGATGACGCTATGACTTTTGCACGCAAACGCACGTACGGCGAAGATGAACAGGGACATTTCGGGCTGGGTCTCAAAGCAGCCTCATTCAGTCAGGCCGACATTTTGCGCGTGTACTCCCGACGCATCGGTGCCTTACCCGCTGGACGTGTTATCGAGGCATCGGCACCTACGAGGGTTTCCGACTTGAACGGCGCCGATGTCGATGACTTCATGAATTCCACGCGTACCGATTTCTCCATGCTGAGCGGAACAGTCGTCGAATGGGGGGAGCCACGTACATTTCTCACCAGTGTGGATCCCTCAGACCGCTCCCGTTGGCTCGACGAACGAGTCAGCTCCGTGATGTCGCATCTGGGCATCGTGTTTCACCGCAAGATATCCAGCCAGGACGTCGAGATCACCGTGGATGTCTTCGACCTTGATTATAATGAGTCCGGCGTGCCGCGTACCGTTGCCGCCATAGATCCGTTCGGGTATGAGCCGCTCACTAATGACTCCTTCCCGGCCGTGTTGAGGATTGAGCTGGACGGTGTCTCGGTCTATGGGACGGCTCATATCTGGCCAGCGACGCAGTCCGGACGACCCGCATACCGCTTGGGCGGTCGGCCGGGGTCGTTAGCGCAGGGTTTTTACTTCTACCGGGCCGACCGTCTGCTGCAGATCGGCGGGTGGAATTCACTCGCAGTCAACAAGCCCGAGCTCGAGTATGCGCGTATTGCCATCGATCTCACAGACGCATTCAAACCTCATGTCACCATAAATCCGGAGAAGGCTGGTCTGGAACTGGATTCAGACCTTAAACAGGCGTTGCTCCATTCTGCCATCGGCCAGCGTGACCTAACTTTGGCGGAATTCATGGCTGCCGCGGCAGGTGCGCGCCGCGAGTCGCGCAAATACACCAAACGGCCCGTGGAATTAGTCGAGCCTGCGCGAGGCTTCGGCTCTGACATGATCGATGCTTTTGAGGCTACGGTCGAGTTTCACAGCGCCGAACCGATCAATATCCGCTGGCGGGTCGATTTCTTGGAAACACCGATACACGTGGATTTGGAGAATCGCACTATTTGGCTCAACGAACAATACCGGGACATCATCGCTGGTCCCCGAAGCATGGATGCTGACGATGCTCCCTTCGTGAAGACGCTGCTGTTGCTTGTGTACTCCAAATACTTCGAGGGCGCACATCTTGGTTCACGGGAGAAGACCGAACTTGCCGCGTGGGAGCAGTTGTTGACGGCAGCGCTGCGCGACGAAATCGCGCGTGAGGCAACAAAAATGGGGGGCCAAGATCAATGAATGAACCGTCGAATGCGCGGAACCACTTGACACCTGACACGGTGGAAGACTATTTTTCGGCCGGGGTGGAGGCCGCCTTTTCGCTCAGCAATAAAGTTGATGCCGTACTGGAAGTCGATCCACGGCATCAGGAAATGCGGCTGATCAGTCCGGCCTCTGGCGCGGATCCGGACGTTGCCGCATACGAACGTATCGGCGTAGAGCGCATCGGAATAATCGGCAAACCCGGAGACTGGTTTCGATTGGTAGTCGACGCGACACGAATGCACTATGAGGCCTACATCCTCATTGAGTCTATAGTTGACCAGCTGGAGAGCGGTGCGTCCTTCCGACATGCGGTTTCCGAATCCCTGTCCGGCCTCAAGGGGCTGCTTGCCGGCCGCCGCCGAATGTCCGAGGAGAAGGAGACCGGACTCATAGGGGAGCTACTGATCCTTGGGCACGCGATCGGGCTCCAGGATGAAGACGCCGCGGTGGGCGCATGGATCGGGCCGCGTTCAGAGGAGCACGACTTCGGATTCGAAGACTTCGACGCCGAGGTGAAGACAACACGGTCGGAGGGTCGCAGCCACATCATCGGTAGCGACTCCCAGCTTCAACCGGCACCCGGACGGCCGCTGTACCTAGTGTCCGTCCAGATCACGCTAGCGGGTGTTGCCGCGGCGGGATTTACATTACCGGAGCTCATCGCGACTACACGTGACCGGCTTGACCGGTCCCGCCGCGTTTTCGACATCGCGTTGCAGGGGCTCGGATGGGCCGACGCAGATGCCGATTTGTACCGGGATAAATTCCAACTCCGTTCCACACCTCGCGCGTACCTGGTCGATCCGGACTTTCCCGCCATAACCGGTCCGCGGCTTGACCAGGTGGTCCCGCAGCGAGGCCTTGTCAGCGCCGTCTCATATCGTATCGATGTAAGTCATTTGCCTTTCACAGCGCCGCCGGCGCCACTCAACAACTTCTGTGAGGAACTGTCGTGAGCCATTTCGAACCAGAGATCGAAACCGCTATTCGTGCCGCATTCGACGGCATGAGGGAAGTTGGCCCCGCAAAGCTGCTGTCGCGGGTGAATGTGTGGCTGGACGACGTGGATCTGACTGCAACCGAAGAGAATGTGGTTTCCGCCATTGCGAACGGCGACGGCAATGCCTCGGCGCGCAAAGCAGCGCATATGTGTTTGGCTAAGTGGGATTCACAGCCCGAAGCGGCATGGTCGGGAGAGACGGAACCGCAGACAGCACAGCGTCGGGTACTGATCTACGACAGGCTCGGATTGGGCACGGGAAGCCGTGAGGCACTCGATGAAATGTTCCCGAGTGTGGCGCAACGGGACATCGTAATCGCCAATCCCGGGCCGTGGGACCCTTGGTACACCACCGAACGTAAGGCTGCGCACGACTTCTATTGGAAGGCATATAGCGGTGTCCTGGAAGCAGCGAATTGGGAGCCGGAGGCGATCGCAAACCTCGATGTTTCGACGTCCGACATCGTCGGTCGACTCGCCGATCCCGCCGGCGAATCGTCCTACCAGTCAAAGGGCCTGGTAGTTGGCTACGTTCAGAGTGGCAAGACGGCGAACTTCACCGGGATCGCCGCGAAGGCCATCGACGCTGGCTACCGACTGGTAATAGTGCTGACAGGCACCATCGAATTGCTGCGAGGACAAACGCAACGTCGACTCGACCGCGAGTTGGTCGGTGAGGAGAACATCCTAGGAGGGCGTGACCGGAATGATCCGGACGCGGTGCGCGGTCTCGACTACATCGGAGATGGCGATGCCGACTGGATTGATGGGAAGTTTCTCCACCACGGCATAGACATCAATTCGCAACAGAACATTCCCGCGATCAAGCGCCTTACCACGGCGGTCGGGGACTATAAAGCACTGAAAGCAGGACTGGACACCCTCGATTTCCGGCGTGCCGGGGAGCTCAAAGACCCCCATAAGCCCCTATACGACCCGATCAACCTTTTCAATACCGACGTTCGTCTCGCGGTCGTAAAGAAAAATAAGACAGTTCTGGAAAAGCTGCTCCGCGACCTTCACGACGTGCACGCGTCGTTGAAGGAGATTCCCGTGCTCATCATTGATGATGAGGCGGATCAGGCTTCTGTGAATACCACCAATCCGAACAGGAAAAGGACGCGGGACGACAAGGAGCGGACTGCCATCAACAAGCTGATCTCGCAGATCCTTCGCGAAATGCCGCGCGCTCAGTACATCGGGTACACAGCGACGCCGTTTGCCAACGTCTTCGTATCGCCCGACGATTCTGCGGACATCTTCCCTAGTGACTTCATCGTGGCACTGGAACCCGCTCCTACATACATGGGCGGTAAACAGTTCCACGATCTGGATCCCCTACCCGAAGACGAGCCAATCACTGCATCCAATTCGAATGAAGTAGCGCACGTGCGAAGCCTCCTGGCGGTGAGCGACGAGGCTGAACGAGAAGAGATCCTTAATGCGCTGGATTCCTTCGTCCTCTCGGGAGCAATCAAACTGTGGCGTGCAGAAAAAGACCCGAAACTCCAGTTCCGGCACCACACCATGCTCGCACACGAATCAGTGCAACAGGCTGAACATAAAGCTCTCGCCGATTTGATTCGTGATGTGTGGATGACGGCCCAATTCAACACACCTGTGGGCCTTTCGCGCATGCGAAGTCTCTACATCAATGACTATTCGAAGGTGTATAAATCTCGCGCAGACTGGGGAACGACTATGCCCGGAGACTTCGACGAACTCAAGAAGCACATCGGTGCGGCCATCGACCTCATCCTAGTTGCCGCGGATCCCGTCGTGATCGTCAACGGCTCGCGAGAGAGCGACTACAAGGCCATGGACTTTGCAACGGGACGATATTGGCGCGTTATGGTCGGCGGTGCAAAGCTGAGCCGGGGATTCACCGTCGAAGGGCTCACGGTCTCCTACTATAGGAGGCGGGCCAACGCTGCGGACACGCTGATGCAAATGGGACGTTGGTTTGGCTACCGTCCTGGATACCGGGATCTGGTCCGTCTCTACATCGCCCGTGACATTGTCGACGCCCGTGGCAAGACCTACGATCTGTATGACGCATTTACGGCCATAATCCAGGACGAGGAGTCGTTCCGCGCGCAACTGCGCACGTTTTCCAAACTCGATGACCTGGGAAGGCCGGAGGTCAGACCAATTGACGTGCCGCCGCTCGTGTTTCAACAACTTCCGTGGCTCAAACCGACAGGGGCCAACAAAATGTACAACGCGGTACTCGACTTCGAGGGCGATGGCGGCGAGCTTCGTGACTTCCCACGCCAGGCGGACAGAAGTGACGGGTCCTCCAACGCAGCGCATTTCGAGTCAGTTCGTGGGTGGCTTGACCGACTCGGCGAACCGATCGAGTTCGAGTACGTCGACAGACAACGCGCTGGCCAGCCGAAGACCAAAACCTTTGAGTCGCGAGTGGCGATTATTCCTGCCGCCGAAGTGTACGCCGCGTTGGAGGCGTTTAGCTGGACGAAGGGCTATTCCTTCGCTCCGACCCTTCGCTTCATGCAGCAGGCTATGGATCGAGGCGAACTGGTCGATTGGGCTATCTTGGTACCCATGCTTAAGGGGATCCTTACGCGCGATGTCGATGGCGAATCGATTCAGCTGCTCAGCAGGACACGGCGTAGTGATCGCGGCGGGTTTTCCGGAAGCTCCTTCCGTCAGCGAGCGGCCGTTGAGCACATCGCGGGTAATCGCAGCGCCGCGGGCGGTTCGGAAGCCTCTAGACTTCATACGCCAACCCGCGGCGCCCTGCTACTGACTTTTGCCGCCGACCCTGAGTCGGACCTGAAGGAAGATCGGGAGCCGAACGCCTTGACAGATCCAATACACGTCAGGGACGTGGCAACGCTTTTCTCGCTGGCTGTCCCCTATGCCTCAGCGCCGAGGGGAAGGATCGGATTCCGTGTTCTTGACGCGTCAAAGGAGAACTCAGCGATTATCGACGCCACGTGATTGCGATCGGCATGTGTTAGTGAAGTGAATCTCGGCATTTGCTTGCCCCCTTGTCTGGGGCACACTGATCGTGATCGCGACACCTCGACCAACGGTGCTTTGTGGGGGCTGCTAGCCGACTTCACGCCGGACAGCGGGCAGCGAATCCATGTGAACCTGGGCGACTCCTCAACGACATTGCATTCAACGGAGTAAAGACCCATGTCTCCGATTGTTCGCTGTCCGTGGGCACTCGACGTCGCTCGGAGGCCGCTCTCGCCTTCGGGCGCGACTGCGTCCTTGTCTCCACATCAACACTCGAGCTAGGCATTGACGTATGGGACTTGGACCGGGTGATCCAACTCGTCTCTCCACGGACGATAGCCTCTTTGCTTCAGCGGCTGGCATAACCGGCCGACGCGAACATGTTGTTGGTCGCCACCGAGGAGTCCGAATTCTTCCGGGCCTCCGGGCGAATGGCAGTCGATACAGAAGTGGGACTTGTGGCCGAAAATGATACAGTCGCCTCCACTGTCGGGACCTGATGCGGTGTTTTCTGCGGATCCTCAGACGGTGATTCTCTACGGCAGCCAAGAGACCGGGCGGTTGACCCGATGCTGCTCCAACGGAAGTGGATGGCCGCGCAAGCGGACTTCACATTGAGCCCTCAAGCCAGGGCGCAGTGGTCAAGTGGGCCAGCATTCCGCAGCTGTATTCTTTCGCGCGGTCCGATGCGCTCAGGCATGTGCTGCTTTGTGCGGACATCCACCAAGGGGTCCGAAGAACCAAGAGGGCTGAGAACATGACGTCGGAATCCGGGACGAGTACACAAACAGAGTCGACCGAGTCCGGACTGTCGTTGTTGGAGCCGGCGCCTCGATGATGGACCTGGGCCGGCGCAAGAGGCAACGCAGTACTACTGGCCGCTCTGTCCGCCGTGACACCCCGAACTTCTTGAGACGACCACCGCCTACGACAACTGACAGATGTGCCTGGCGCGGTGACGCAACCGCAGGTGCAGCGGCACGAGAGTGAGCGCGGCCAAGCCGAATTCGGAACGGCCCTCCGCGGAGTGATACCGACCGTTATTGAGCGGGCGGTCAGCCAGCTAAGGTGCTCCGAAATGCTGCCGCCAGAGTATGGCGAATTAGGGCAGAGCGCATGACTACCTACGAGGCAGCAGCATCGATCGATTCACGGGGATTTCTGGACTTGAGCTAAAGCTTGTCGATCCAGGTGTCTTCTTCTCGAAGGTCCCACGCGGAAGCGCCAGGGGCTCGCGGTCGATCCTCGGCATCCGCCTTAAGACGCTTTAACACGCGATGGGCCTCGGCTGCTGTGAGCTCGCGAAGCGACCCCAGTGACCGTACGACGCAACTTTGTGCTATTTCTTTTCGATGTTCGAGACTGTTTATGCCGGCAGCGGTGAACGCTTCGCGGATGGCGACCACCTGGTCGTCTCGAATGGGTTGCTCGGCGGGGCCAGCGCTTGGCACGTGGTCGTGTGGGCCAATGTTGAATAGTGTGTCCGTCACAATGATGAGGATACCCGCCAAGATGATCAGAGCACTCGTCAATCTCGTCTGGCTGCCGCATCGCCCGGAACACCCTACAAGGCCACGGCGGCCGGGTGGCCATCTTCGCCGCCTGTTCCAGGGCTCCCACCATGCTGCGCTGATCGGAGTAGCATTACCGGCGATGTCGAAGGCGGTGCCGTGGTCCACGGAGGTCCGGTTCACTGGCAGGCCCACGGTGATGTTCACGCTGGCCTCGTTGCCCGGCACCTTCACAGGGCCCCACACGCCCGGTTCGATTTCTGGTCCTGCCCTGTCCAAAGAGACGGTTCTCGACCGCGTGCGGGTTGCTGGCGCACGCCCCGATCTGCGGATTCGGGGTGTCGTTGCCGACCAGGAGGCCTGCAGAACAACGAAACCTATATCGGATAACGTAGCCGGGAGGACTTGTCCCAGTAAATGCGGGGCCTTTATTTGAGGGGAGCGTCGCGAGGATGCAGGACGACTACATGACCGGAACTGGTTCATGGGTGTGGCACTACACGGACGGGGCAGGGCTAAAGGGCATCCTTGAGAACAATGTCCTCTGGGGAAGTTCAGCTGCATACCTTAACGACTTCAAGGAGCTAGTGAGCGGTAGCGACAGGCTAAAGGAGGTGTACGAAGAACTCAAGGAGGAGTATGCGGAACTCCAGGAGGAGCTCGAAGAAACTCTCAAGGGGTTTGCCACACCACGCGAAGAGTACTTCATACTGTCAGCCTGTGAACATGGCGACAGCTTGACAATGTGGCGGTACTACGGGAGGGATGAAGTTAGCTTTGCCGTTGGCTTGGACCGTGACGTCTCTCTCGGTGTGCGCGCTCAAAAGGAGAGCGATAGGCATCCGTCTCCACCACCAGGATACCGAGATGGCCCGAAAGACCCTAGCGGACAGCTTGAGCAGGACCCTGACCAAGATGGCCAGATTGTCGAGGGGTGGGATGAGATGGTCTACGATCCGGACGAACAAACAAAGATCCTGTCGCAGGCTTTGTCCGACTTGCGGGACGCCCATCAGGAAGCCAAGCGAGATGAAAAAAGGTTTCACTTCTCGGTTTATGTGGAAAGGCTGTCGCTGCTATCTCAATTGAACCGAGTCAAGAATTACTCCTTCCGCGATGAGCAGGAACTACGGACCCTTGCTGAAGTTTCGCCCGCATGGAAGTACGTACTTCATCGAGCGGGCCGTTATGGGCTAATTCCATATATAGAATTGGGCATCCCAAAGGGGGGCACGAATGGCCGCCGCCGAGAGTTTGGTGACGGGGGTAAGCAAGAGATGGAACGCTTGCCTATTAGACAGATCAATATCGGGCCAACACCTTTTCCGGAAGAGGCCAGGTTTGGTCTGCTCCAACTCCTGAGCTTTCTGGGGTATCACGACGTAAAGGTTGCAGTCAGTTCAATTCCGTACCGCTAGTGCAGACGACGATGGCCAAGACCGGGAAGGATAATCAAGCGCTCGTCCCGCGGATAAAAATCTCCTTCCTCAGCGACGCTAACGAGATGTCCGCATTCAAGGCGGACAACGTCTATCCAGCCTCGCGCCGCCGGGATGGGAGCCTTGCCGTCAGGGGGCGGTCGGTTTCGAGGATGATCCATCAGGAAGCGCTAGGGGTGGCTTTCGGCTTACGTTGTTCCAGCCACTGGCCGCTAAATTGTTCCCACACCTTGGAACATTCATCGTGATAGCCCAAAACTTTACTTCGATCCAAATCGTTTGTCTCTGTGCTAGCGACGTACATGGTTAAATCACTGTCGATGCGGTGCCACTCCGCGAGGGCTTCTTCGGCAAAGACCCAGCGGGCGCGCCAGTTGAAAAATGGCTCTATGGCGGTCAATGTGGTTACAAGTGCAGAAAAAATAAATCCCCATTGGGCTGGTCCATTCAATTCTGCAAGTCCGAGAATAACTGTTGCGGTCGCTGATACTGCGAGACCCAATAGGTGAGTTCCGCTTGCCATGACTCTCCAGGACTTGCGGCGCCAGCGCGCGTAAGTCTTCGCCTCATACAGGTTTTGTCGAATCCTTGTAGCCAAGTCTAAGGTTGTGAGGCCCTGCTCCAGGGGATGTGTAGGTGGACGTGACTGCGGCTGAAAGTCGGAACGCCTCTTGACCTGGATGATGAGATGCATTCAGCAATTGTCCATGACTTTTGCCTGTGTGCAGCTTTCGAAGCCCCGCAGCACGTACACCCGGGCACCCACGGTGGAGTCAACGAACAGGGTTCTCCCCGGCTGGTAGCGGACGCGCCCAGCAGTCGACAGCATGCCGCCCAGCAGGTTCAGCGATTCAACCGCCGCCACTGGCTGGCGGACAGGCTGTCGGAACGCCCGAACGGGCGAAGGGGCAGCCAACGACGTCTAGTCGTCGGGCCTTACCATCGGCGCCTCCGCCACCCTCACCGCGCACCGCACCATACGCAGCGTGTCCGTGCTGAGGGTGTCCAGCGGTCCGTAGACGTCGAGCACGCCCGCCAGCCGGCCCTTGCTGGGTCCGTGATGGGCGCTGTGGTGCCGGCCCACTCGTGGTGGGTGCGGACCATGTGCTCGGCGGAGAACATCTGCACCGGCCGGTCGGTGACCGGCGCCTCGCCGAAGGCGCTTGTGTAGATTCCGGCCTCGGACCAATCGGCCCCTTCGGAGAACTCCAGCCGGTCCGCGCGCCGGAGCACGTCCGGGCTACCACCTGCCACAGGATCTCGCCGCTGGCGTCGGTGAGCACCAGAAGGTGCCGGCCGGAACTGGAATCGTCGGCCAGAGCGGCGCCACGAGTCCGCCAGGTTGTTGGAGATTTCCGGGCACGGAACGCCGGATATGACCAGTTCGTGGGCGGGGCGCAGGTCTGGCTTCGGGAAGAAGGGCCCGCGCCGCGAGAAGAGCGTGGCGCACGAAATCATCAAGGGCCGGCGCTCCTGGCTGGAACAGAAGGAGGATCGCGAGGCCCGGCTCGGTTACGAGGAACAGCCCTACACGGTCATCATCGGCGGCGGCCAGAGTGGCATCGGCCTCGCCGCCCGGCTCCGTCGCCTGGGCGTCCCCACACGGGTCATCGAGAAAACGAGAAGCCGGGCGACTCTTGGCGGAACCGCTACAAGTCCCTGCACCTGCACGACCCCGTCTGGATGCCAGCCCGTGGTTACGGCAATGTGGTGAATTCGCCAGGCCGCTCGTCGTTTCTGTGAAGCAACCAATTCCGTGTTGAAATACTCCCGCCGCTCGACGGCGGCCCGCTTACACTCCGTATATGACTTCTTTGGGGACTCGGAAATTGCCGATCTGGCTCGTTGTGGTCCTGAGCGTCTTCGCCCTTGCGGTAGCGGCCGGAGCCGTGGCTTCGGGTGTCATTGAGTCAGGTAAGGAGGAACCCGGGAAAGCCGCCTTCACGCCTACTTCAATGCAGTCAACGTCTTCACAAGCGGTCAAGTCGCCAGCGGCAAGCCCAACCGCCATTCCGTTCCCGACCCGCAGCGCCACTCCTAATCCGGCATTATCTCCGCCGGAGATGGCGGCATCCTCAACGCCTCCAGTCCAAACTGTGGCCCCAGCGCCCGTGCATGCACCGGCTCCGTCGCCCGCCCAGCGGCAGTGTCCGACCGGCTCCGTCACCGCGGGACTTACGTCGGTTGATTTTGAACCAGAAACCCCGCCGTCAGCGGGTAGCGGCCTGACGCAAGTCATTGTCACCGCCCGAGGCACACTAACCAACGGGACCACCTCACCCTTCGCAGTCGGTGACAGCGACATCCCTAATTTCCAGGGCCTGGACGAGCGCGGGCAAAGCATCATGATCGAGCTTTACGGAACTTACGATTGGGCGCCCCCACCGGGCCAACCCAGTATGGGGGAGTTCATCTTGAATCCAGGAGAGTCAGTGAGCTACACGGCAGTGAGTAGAAGTTGGGACAGCACTGTAAAAAAGGTTAAGTACTGGTACTCGGCCAACATCTCCGGGTCCCTCTTGCTGTATTTTCCAGGGAGGCTCGTCACCTGCTCAGTACCTGTGATGAAGCCCTCTGAAGGCAAATCGATCCCGAACACTTTCATCGGATAGGCGTTGCCGTCGAGATCCTCCACATAAGGCCAACGGGCCAAGAAATGGTACGGTCGCGGGCAGCTCCTCGACCCCGCAGCACGGAGGCTGGCACGCCCATATAAGGATAGTCCGCCGGAAAGTGGCCGGCGCGGAGGCAGCGTCGCCCACGGCGTCGTGGGCCCCCACCGCGTTGGCCAACGTTATTCCTCGCTGAAATTTTCGAGATTTCCAGAGCACGACAAGAAAGGTTTGTTTTGTTGGACGACTAGCTCTGGGCCTTGGAAGACCGGTTACCTCAGCGGCTGCCGTTCGCCGACGCTGACCGAACCAACGGGCGTGAGGTAGTCCCGCCGTCGTCGTTCCATCCTCTCCGGCTGACCTGGCGACGAAATTCTGCAGGCTGGTGGATCCGCCCTTGGACCACGCGTAGAAGTGGTCGCCGTGCTCAGCAGGGCGGGAACACCGGCGCCGGAACCCCGGCTCCATCTCACGCTGGCCGCCGGCCCGTGCCATGCCCTCGCGCCGCTGCTGGCGGGTGAATCTCCGCACCGGGTCCCGGCGCCGGACGTTCTAGGAGCGGATGATGACCGCCGCGATTGTCAGGGCGACCACGAACAGGCCAGGCAGCGCCGCTGCCGCCAGAACGGCGTCAAACATGCCACGAAGGATGTTTGAGACTGAGGAGGTTAGCTGGCCGGTGCCGGCGTTCCTCTTTGGCGCCAGCGCCGGGACCACGGAAGCGGCCAGCCATAAGACCGCGGCCGAGCATGCCAAACGCAGGACCTGCCGGCTCCAATAGATGCGCCTCAGTTCCACCATCGAGTTGCCCCCACCCCGTAAGTACAGTCAAAAAGTACTGTCGAGCGTTCCGGTGCTCAATGAATTAGCTGGCCACTACTCGCATCCCAGACCGTCCCCATCCCTGTCGAGACCATAGATGTCAGATCCCACGACAGTGACAGGCCCCCTCACGTACGCAGGACCGTTGCCGCTGCCTTCGGCGCAATCGACGTCAGATGCGACGGGTACACAGGCCCCCGCGTAGTTGGGGTCGCATCCGGAAGGGGCAGCGGGGGCGGCGGGCTGTACGGGGGCCGGGACTTTTGCGGCCGCGGCTGCTGCAGCAGCGGCTTGCTGCTGGCGGGCGGCTTCTGCGGCAGCAGCTTCCTGTCGGGCCTGCTCCGCGGCGGCCTGCTCTGCTGCCGCCTTTGCCGCAGCTTCCTGGGCTGCTTTGTCTGCCGCCGCCTTCTCGGCAGCGGCCTTGGCGGCCGCTGCCGCCCGAGCGTCGGTTACGCGTTTCGATTCCGACTGCTCCATCCACAGCAGACTCCCTGCGTCGCTCTTGGTGCAGATGAAGACCTTCGGCGCGTACTTTTCAGTCGCATTCTCGGTGACGCAGGCGGATGAAGCCGGCGCAGTTCGAGTGGGTGTTGGCGTCGCAGTCGAGGACGCGGACTCGCTTGTCAGCGCGGCCGTGGACGAGGCGGCCGATTGACCGCATGCGGTCGCTGACAGCACTACGGCGACAGCTAGAGCAGCACCAGCCACTTGCTGCCGGGTAATCGATGAACGCGGCGAGGTGCCGACCGCCTCGGGAATCTCATTGTTGACCGGATTTTGCGCTTGATTGCGTCGAGAATGTGTATTCATTTATTGCTCCCCATGGTTCGGATAGATGGCACGCCCTTGTTATGCTGCGGGACCTGGTCATCGCCACGGACCGGCTGTTAGCTGCGACCAGCGGTGGAATCCTAGTGAAATTGCTGGGCGAGTATGCCGCTGAGTCAGCACGGGAGTTGCGTCGGCTCTGCGGGGATGAGCAGGAACATGGAAGCAATCCTGACCCTCCTGACTCAAAGCCTCCGCAGTTTCTTCCCAGCTTTGGCGCAAGAACACGGACCATTGACTCAACTTCGCTCCATTCCCTTCAGCCCGGCCGCTGCGGGCCATGAGTTCCTTGCTCCGGGTTTGGGCATAGTCGGCTTCTCAGATACCGTCCTCCGCGGTGACGGCGTCGGCGCCCATGAAAACCCGGTCAAGGCTCATCCGTTCCAGGGCCGCCTCGGCCAGCGGCCCGACGGAGCTCTGGCTGACGCTGCGCAGCCGGCCGACAAGGCAGTCCACCTCGATGTCCTCGGAATCGACCAGTTCCTGCAAGGTGTTGATGCCAGGGGTGGTCACGGACAGCTTGTCACAGCCCCGCACTTCGTGGGCCAGGGCACCCATCGTAGATCCGGCGTCAAGCAGGATTTTCTCTCCGGGCCGGATCATGGATGCCGCCCACCGGGCGATCGCGTGCTGTTGCGCCAGGGCCATGGCACCGCCATGGTGCGGGCAAGCCGGCCCGCCCTTTCAGCAGCGCGAGGTCCCGGCGGATATCGGAAGCCTTACCCGATCATCAGTTGAGTGGCGCCGACGCTTTCGTCTCATAACAGTGATTCAGTAGCGGGAAGCCATTAGCTGCTTGGGAGACATAGACGCGAGACACATTCTGGTGCTGCATGCTTGGGAAGTGTGCCCTTCCGGAAACTGTCCTAATACCCATACGTTGAGAGACATTGCTGTCGTAAGCGACTGGCATACTCATTACAATGAAGACGCTGCTTGTGGTGATGAATGTCCTGGCCTTCGTTGTCTCGTTCGGGGCGATCCTGTGGGCCTGGATCATTGTTCACAAGGACATGCGGGCTAATTCGGCACTATTCGCTCGGCTGAAGGAGATTGAGCGGACATACGCCAATGAGCCAGCCTCAATGTTTGGCGGGGGTTCGCGCACAGAAGCGATGCGTGCGGAGCAGCGTGCAGCAGGCAAGACCATGTTCACGTACAGCGACATGGATAACATGCCGGAGTTGGTCAAGCATCTTATCTACAGCCATGCAATCAGTGGCCTTGGTTTGCAGGTCTGGCTTGTCGGCGCCGGTCTGGCTCTGGGTACAGCGGCGAACATCTGGTCCCTGTTCTTGCCCGTGGACTAATGACGCCTATGCACCTGCCGCCCGTGAGACGATCATCCAGTGAATTGGGATTGGGTTATGGACGCCGCGTGGATAGGTACAACAATTGTGGCTCTGGGTGGATTGGCTGCGACGGTCTGGACCGGGCGACGCTCAGGCCAAATACAGTTGGCCGTCCAAGACAAGCAGTTGGTCGAGAATCGCCGCATCCTTGAATGGCAGGAGCGGCGGGTCGCCTATGCGCAGTTCCTCAAGCAATTTCAGGAGTACTTTGACTTGACCACCACGCAGCAGCAGCTCAACTGGGCTTCGAGCGAGCAGGCCGCCGCCCACTTCACCAACGGGGACTCCAAGCTAGGGGGACTCTGGAATGAGGCTACGGCGAGTGCTGACAAGGAGTCCGTCCTCGCCAGGATTCAAAAGAAGATTCAGGACGACTATGGATTGCTGTCTCCGCGTGAGATCTGGGCGTGGGATACGAAAGTTGCGGATGCCGCAAATCAAGTACGACTCATCGGGCCGGACCCTGTACGAGCGGGTATCGATGAACTCATGAAGGTAGCAGCCCGGACTGAACTGGACGCGGCCACGAAAGAAGGATGGCAAGCCATCGAGGCTTTCATTGAACGCGTCGAACAACAGCAGCGCGCGCTTGATCAGCTCATGAATGCTGATCTTCTACAGGGGTAGGGGAGCGCCCCCGCGCCGCCCGCTTCTTCCCGGTAGTGGTTAGGCGCGGCTCCGGCTACTACATCGACGTCGGCGCCTCCAGCTGATCATCGACGGTCGGGTGCAATTGACGTCCGGGCGGTTTCCAAGTTCAACGGCAACGCCGTGGTCCTGAACGACGGGACAGAGCTGGAGGCCGGCCTGACACGCGGTGACGCCGGTGGTTGAGCCTGTCGAAACCGGTTTCGGCGTTTCGACAGGCTCAACCACCGACCACCGGAAGAGACAACTCCAACCCGGCAAACGCCGTCGAACCCCTTCCAACACGGTGCGTGCCTTATGGTGCAGGAACTTTCCTCCGCTGCCTTCCTACCAATCTCCCGACGGTGCAATTGGCCTTTGCTTGAGGTTGAACGGCCTCCCTTCAGAGAACGCGGACTCCAACCGGGTGCACATGCTGGGGTGTGCCAACAGGTGTGGCCCTGCCCCTTGAGAAGTGACAGGGCCACCACCCGCGTACTGCAGGGCTAAGCCCAGGACTGGTCCCGCGAGATGCAGTCCGACCCGACCCCAGCGATCTGGATTGAAGAGATGTCGTTCTTGGCGTTGAAGGCGGACAGATTGTAACGGGTGCCGGGAAACAGGCCGCCTCCGCCAACCATGCTGTAGTAGGCGCAGTTGGCTTCCGTGTACAGGTAGAGGGTGTGGCCGCTGTTGTTGATCACCGAGGCTGCGTTGTTGTTAACCTGGACGCCCCATCCGTTCCGCCCGGCCGGGCCGTCCGTGAACAACTCATTCCCATCCCGGCGTCGCTGTATATGTAGTCCGCCCGTGCACCCTGGAAATCTGAACTGAAAAAGAAGCACACCCGTCCTGACGGACACTCCGTCCCCGAGCCCGAAGCGCTGGCTGCCGGCGCCCCTGCCAGAAATCCAACAGCCCCCAAAGCCAGCACAGCCCCTGCAGTGGCAGTCTTACGGATCAAAAGTTTCACAAAATTCCCCAATCACTATCGGTAGCGGACTCATCATCCGGGTGCCCGTCGCAGGCCCGCGATCATTCTGCGGCACTTCCGCACGCGCGATGGGTACATCTGCCCTGACGAATGTGGTCTAGCCGGCCGTGTCGCCGCGCTCGCTTCTTTCGGCGAGCCGCTGCAGCTGCCATCCATGCACGTCGGGCAGCCAATCCAACGGAGCCGACGGGCCGATCCGCGGGTCGTCGGGGACACCGCTATCGAGCAAAGCCTGGACGTACGCGCGGTCCTGTTTGATTCGGGCCCGCAGCTGCCCGGCTCCGCCCACTGAGCCGTGACCGGGGATGACGGCATCAACGCCGTCGGCCACACCCTCGAATAGCCGCAGCGCGTCGAGGTATTCCCCGAGCGGATCCGCGGCCTCCAGGTCGAGGAACGGCATCAGGATGTCAGAAAGCATGTCGCCGGCGACGAGGATGCGGCGCTCCTGGATCAACAACGCAGCGTGGCCGGGGGCATGGGCCTGATGCTCGATGATGCGGGCTGTAGGGCCATCCCAGGGAATCTGCGCAGCGCCGGCGGGCAAACCGGTAATGAGACCTAGCAGATCCATCGGGATCTCCTCGGCGTACTCCGGCGGCAGCCCCTCGGCTACGCGCTCCCTCCAGCCCGCGTTCGACAGCAGATCCCGCATCGAGGCCGCGCAGCGGGCCGTACCGTAACGGGGCGCATCGCCGAAGTCCGGGTGCCACAGCACGTGGTCCCAGTCCGGATGCGTGGAGAAGCCTGCCACGACGGGCTGGCCCAGTCCGCGAAGGTCGTCCGCGAGGGCCGCCATTTCGTCGCCGGTTATGCCCGGGTCGATGAGCAACACACCGTCCCGGCCTTGAACGACAACGGAATTGCTCTGGATGAACTCGCTTTCGTGAACCAGAACGCCCTTAGCGACTTGCTTCAGCATGAAAATGCCTTCCGTCTGTGGTTTTACCGGTACCCGCGCGATTGCTGGTTTGGGCCGCGCACTACCTGCGGGAGTCCAGGGCGTCGAACTGTTTCTGCCAGTCGGCCCGGTCGCGGTTCACGTACCGCCGATGCGCCGGTGTCCATTTGGGCATGATGTCGGACGTGACTTCACGGACGGCAGGTTTGCGGGCCGGCGCCTTGCGGGCTGGCTGTACCACCCGTTTGGGGGCAGAAGCCTTCTTTCGGCGGGCGTGCGCGGCGTGCAGGTCCATAAGCCAAACCACTGATTGGCACAGGAGCCAGAGGATCATGCACAAAACCCAGGCAGCGAACAGAAAGCCGATCCACATGAGGAGCCCGATTGCGGCGAAGAGCACCATGGCCCATTTTATCGATTTAACCCTCGTTCTGGGGATCGGATTCGGGTTTCGACAGGCTCAACCACCGTCGGGGTAGGCAGGAAATACGCTGCCGCGCTGGTGCCGGCGGGCGTTGAGATTGGTGAGCTCGCGGGGACCGGGTCACGGGTAGAGCGGTAAAGGAAATGGCCCCGATAACAGCCGAAGCTGCGATCGGGGCCACTGCCCTGCCTAAGTTGGTGCGGGGTTAAGCCCGTGCCTTCTGGCTCTTGGTCAGGACCAGCGCCAGGGCCACCATGCCGACGCCGAGCAGCAGGTGCAGGACGTTGTCGAATCCGTTCAGCGGCACGAAGTTCCCGGACGAATCCTGCGGGACCACCAGGCCGTAGACGAACAGGACGAGGTAGATGACGCCGCCGTAGAGCAGGAAGGAACGGGCGCCGCCGGCGGTCCTGGCCAGGGCGATGCCTGCCGCGCCGAACAGCAGGTGGACGATGTTGTGCAGGGCCGAGACCTGGAAGAGGCCCAGCAGCATGGCCTCGGAGTGGTGGCCGGCCAGGTGCAGCTGGTCGAAGTTGGCCGTGATGCCCGGGATGAAGCCCAAGACGCCGACCAGAAGGAACACGGCACCCACGGCCAGGGATGCCTTCTGGACGTTGCTGCGGGCCGCGATGCCGGTGCTGGTGTGTGTTGCCATGGTGATCTCCTGAATGCGATATGTGGTCCTGGGCCGGCCGGTAACTGAATGCCAACCCAAGGTGTTATGCCAGCTATTCGGGCGTTATCGCATGTCGGATGGGTGTATTGCCCCAAAAGATCTCCAGCGCAGTCGGGCGGCCGTGATGTCGATCCTCCAATTCGCGGGCAAGGCCGTCGAGTGGAATGTCAGTGGTGTGTCACCGCGGGGCTTCGCATTGCACTGAAGGCTGCGACGACTCCGACGAGGAAAATGAAGACGGCGAGGTAGATCAGGCCGAGGTGTCCAAGTGTTGCCAGGCCCCAGGGATAGTGCGCGGGGAGGGCCACGGCGAGTCCGACGACCGGGACGATGACGGCTGTGGCGAAGGCCCAGCGTTCGCCGCGGCGCACGCCATACCAGGACAGGCCCGCGACGGCGAGGCCGGTGGCCGCAATGAAGCCGCTGACCGCGATGTGCAGGTGGCTGATGTAGTGGTATAGCTGCGGGCTGAAGGCCTCGATCTCCGCTTTTCCCTTGTCCACTTGATCGGGGCCGATCCCCAGTTCGAGGAAGGCGTCCGTGAAGTTGAGGACCAGGAAAATTACGGCGTATCCCACGAACGCCAGGCCGGCCAGTGTCATGAGAGCGGCTCCTGTCCGGAGGCGGGACTGTTGACCCTGGGGAGCTTGGATGGTGGACATGGCCACCACCCCCTTTCTTATTCAAGTGGATACTTGAATAAGAACCCCAAGGCGGTAGGCTTGTCAAGAGAACTCTTGAATAGGAGGCGTGAATGGGACACCATCAGGAAAAAGAGGCGCTCTTCGACGGCCTGGTAGAAGCCGCCAGGGCGTTGGGGAACGGAAGAAGGGCGGAGCTAATCGATGTCCTTGCCCAGGGCGAGCGGCCGGTTGACGAGCTGGCCGCCGAGATCAACCAGAGCATAGCCAACACATCCCAGCACCTGCAGCGCTTGCTGCGCGCCGGCCTCGTCTGCTCCCGACGCTCCGGGACGCGGATCTACTACTCGCTTGCAAGCCCGGCGGTGGAGCGGCTATGGCGGGCACTTCGGGACACGGCCGAAGCCCACACGGAGGCGTTGGGGGACCTTGTCCGTGCCTACGTCGGCGACCGCGCCGACCTAAACATGATCACGCGCGACGAGCTGCGGCGGCGGCTGCGGCAGGGCGATGTCGTTGTGCTGGACGTGCGGCCGCAGCCGGAGTACGACGCCGGGCATATCCCGGGTGCGCTTTCCCTCCCCGTCTCGGACCTGAAGTCGCGACTCCGTGAGGTTCCCCAGGGGGGCGAAATCGTCGCCTACTGCCGCGGACCATACTGCCTTTACGCGGACGAAGCGGTGCAGATGCTCACGGACGAAGGGCGCCGGGCCGCCCGGCTCGAGGAGGGCTTCCCCGAGTGGAAGGCGGAAGGGCTGCCGATAGAACACCCGACCACCTGAGCGGCTTCCATCTCAGTCAGCCCGCATTTACACCCGGGCCCGGGAGTGCACGATGGGCCCACATAGTTCCAGTCGGAACACCCACAACAGCACGTCCTCGCCCGGCACGTACCAGTCCCGCTCCGGTGCTCGCCGGAAGCCCAGCGACTCATAGAGGCCGTGGGCGCGTTTCATAAACGTGGCGCTGGTGATGCTGATGGCCCCGATGCCGGGCATCTGCCGGGCATGGTCCACCACCGCGCGGACCACCGCGCGCCCCACGCCGCCGCCCTGGCACGCCGGGTCCACCGCCAGCATCCGGAACTCCACCTCGCCGTCGGCCGCGATCTCGCTGTACGGCTCGCCGGCGAACGTCAGCGTCACCGCCGCCACCACCTGCCCGGCGGCCGCCGCCACCCACACCTGCGCGTGCTCGGCGCGGTGTTCCACGTCCTCCAGGACGCTCATATAGGGATGGTCCGCGGCGAAGTGCCCGGCCCGCAGGTACGCGTCACGCGTGATCCGGCGGACGTCCGGAAAGTCCGACGGCGTCGCCCGCCTGAGTGCGACACTCACCGTGCGCCCGTGTTTGCCGCGGTCCGCTCCACGTAATGGCCCAGCTGTGCCAAATCCGGCTGCGAGGACGGATCGCCCACGGCGTCGGCCCCCACCGCGTTGGCCACCGCCAGCGCACGGGTGTAGTCCAGCCCGCTGCGGAGGGCCAGGACCAGGGCGGCGCAGAATGCGTCGCCGGCGCCCACGGTGTTCGCCACGTTCACGGCAGCCGCCGGGGCCTCGGCCACCTTCCGTCCGTGCTCGAACATCGCCGAGCCGTGCCCGCCGTATGTCACGGCCACCAGTTTGGCCGACGCGAGGGGGGGGATCAGCGCGTACTCGCTCTCGTTGACGATTACCAGGTCGCAGCGTTCCAGCAGCTCCGCCGGCAGGTCCATCGCCGGGGCGGCGTTCAGCACAAAGAACCCTGCGGACTGCCTGGCGGCCTCCAGCACCACGGGCAGGCCCACCTCCAGCTGGCACAGCACCGTCTCCTCCCGGCCGAACTCCACGCCGTCGAGGGACAGGTTCGAGTTGGCGCCCGGGCAGACCACAATCTGGTTCTCGCCGTCGCGGTCCACCACAATCAAGGCCGTCCCGGTCGCGCCTGGAAGCACCTCAACATCAGCGGTGCCGACGCCGGCACCCGCCAGTGCGTCCAGCATCCGTTGCCCCTGGGCGTCGCTGCCCACGGCGCCCACCATGCGGGCGCTGCCGCCCAGCCGCGCGGCCGCCGCAGCCTGGTTGGCGCCCTTGCCGCCGGGCTGTTCGGAGAGCACGGCGCCGCCGATGGTTTCGCCCGCCGTCGGGAGCCTTTCGGCGGTGGCGATCAGGTCCAGGTTGATGCTGCCGACGACGGCGACGGCGGGAAGTCGATTGCTCATGGAAAGTCTCTCTCGAGGGGAAACCGGAAGCGGCCGGATTAGGAAATAGTGTACGGCATGGTTGTACTTGTGCGTCATACATGGTTGTATAACAACTCGAATCGCCCTTCCGGACGATCCCCGTTCGAACAAAGGAGTTTGATGTGAACACCCCCACCCCGGTCACCGCCTCCCCGCCGGCCACCGCGGCCCAGCCCGCCTTCGCCGGACGCCGCGCCGCCCTGCTGATCTCCACCCTGCTGCTCGGCGTGCTGTCCTTCCAGCTCAACGCCAGCATGGTCACCCCCGCGCTGCCGCAGATCGCCGCCAGCTTCGGCCAGAGCGCCGACAGCGCCGCCCCCGTCCAGTCCATGTTCTTCCTCGCCGGCGCCATCGCCGGGCCCGTGATCGGACGCTGGAGCGACTTCATCGGCCGCCGCGCCGCACTGCTCCTGGTGCTCGGCATCATGGGCGCCGGCACCATCCTCTGCATCGCCGCCCCCACCCTGCCGCTGCTCATCACCGGCCGGTTCCTGCAGGGCGTCTCCAGCGCCGTCTTCGCGCTCGCCTACATCGTGCTCAGCGAGAACCTGCACGCCAAAGTCTTCGGCACCTCGGTGGGCATCATCGCCGCCATCAACGGGGGAGTGGGCGGCGTGGACGGCTACGTGGGCGGGCTCATGGCCGAGACCCTCGGCTTCCGGTCCATCTTCGTCGTCGTCCTGGTCCTCACCGCCATCGCCGCGGCCTGCATCATCAGGATCGTCCCGGCCGGACGCCCCGCCGGCGTGCGCGGCGCCATGGACTGGTGGGGCGCCGGATCCCTGTCCGTGTTCCTTGTCTTCGTCACCTACTTCGTCTCCGGCGGCTCGGCCGCAGGCTGGACCGCCCCCAGCACCCTGGCCCTGCTCGCCGGCACCGTTGCCTCCTTCGCCGCCTTCTGGATCATCGAAAAGCGCCGCAGCCACCCGCTGATCGCCGTGCACCACCTGCGCTCCCGCCAGGTGTGGCCGGTCATCGCCACCACCGTCCTGACCCTCGCCGGCATCTTCGCGATCATCAACTTCACCGTGGTGCTCCTCAGCCAGGACGCCGGCGCCGGCTTCGGCCTCACCGCATCAGTTTCCGCGCTGCTGTTCCTCACCCCGGCCGCCCTGATCGGCGTCTTCGCCGCACCCCTTGCCGGCTGGCTGGCCGACCGCCGCGGCTGGATCAAAACCCTCCGCGCCGGCACCGGACTCAGCCTGGCCTGCGCCATCGTTGCCGCCACGTTCTCCGACAACCAGGTGGCGGTGCTGATCGCCGTCGCGGCCCTGGGCATCTTCTACAACGGCTTCTTCCTCACCGCCATCAACGGGCTCTCGGTGCTGCTCTCACCCAAGGAAGCCCCGGCTGCCCTGCCCGGCATCAACGGTGCCTCCTTCGGCATCGGGGCGAGCCTCGGCGTCGTCCTTGTGGCGCCGTTCGCCGCCCAGGCCACCGCCGCCGGCTACGCCACCGCCCTCTGGATTTCGGTGGCCATCACGGCCGCCGCGTTCATCGTCAGCCTCTTCGTCGCCGCCCCCAAGGGCGAGACCCTCTGACCAACCCGCCCCTCCAACGAAAGATAGATACCGCCATGACCACCACCAGCCACCCGTTCTACCTGGACTGCGATACCGGGATCGACGACGCCCTCGCCCTGGCCTACCTGCTCGCCGCGCCCACGGCCGACGTTGTGGGGATCGGGACCGTCAGCGGCAACGTCAGTGCCGCCGTCGGCGCCCGCAACACCCTTGACCTGCTCCAGCTCGCCGGCCACGCGCACATTCCCGTGGCGCTCGGCGCCCACGATCCGCTGGCCGGGGAGTTCGGCGGAGGGGCGCCGTGGGTCCACGGGGACAACGGCATCGGCGGGGTTTCGCTGACGACGGCGTCTGCCGGGCTTGCGCCGGAGTCCGCGGCCGAGATGCTGGTCCGGCTCGCCCGTTCGTATCCGGGAACGCTGCGGGTGCTGGCCATCGGCCCGCTGACCAACATCGCCGAAGCCCTCCGGCTGGAACCGGCACTGCCTACGCTGGTGGATTCGGTCACCATCATGGGCGGGGCGGCCCTGGCCCCGGGCAACATCTCTCCCGTGGCCGAGGCCAACATCCACAACGACCCCGAGGCCGCCGCCGAGGTCCTGGCCGCAAACTGGGACGTCACGCTGGTTCCGCTGGACGTGACCATGGCCAACGTCCTGGAGGAAAGCCACCGGCAGGAGCTGTTGCTGTCTTCGGGTCCGGTGCCGCAGGCGCTGGGGGAGATGCTGGGCTACTACTTCCGGTTCTACGAGGGGATCTTCGGCCGGCCCTGCTCCGCCATGCACGATCCGCTGGCGGCGGCGCTCGCGGTGGGCGGCGTCAAAGCCGCGGTGGCCCCGGTGGTGCATGCCGCCGTCGACACCACCGACGGTCCCGGCCGCGGGCAGACCGTCTGCGACCTGCGCGGCTCCTACCTCGGCTACCCGGGCCAGCCCGGCGCACGGTGCCGGGTGGTCCTCTCGCTGGAGGGGGACTTCGCGCCGCACCTGGTGGAGACGCTGCTGTCGTTTGGTGAAAGTACGACGGCGGCACTCGCCGCGGGTGCGGCGGCCGCCTGAGTTATCCGCAGACTTTTCCGCAACCACTATCCAGCCGGTCCGGGCAGGCGGAAGATAACCCCATGAAGAAGACAGTTATCGCCGGTTTCGCGGCGCTCATGATGGGGCTCGGCGCCATCACCTTCGCCGGCCCGGGCAACGCAGCCCCCGGGCCGTCGCACGCCGCGGGGCAGATTATGGTCAAGTTCCGTGACGATGCGGCGGCGGCCGGGGTCCTGCGCCGCCATGGCCTCGGCGACGGGCCGGGGATCGGCAGTACCGGCGCCCACCTGATCAAGGTTCCGGCCGGCAAGGAACTCCAGCTCATCGACGCGCTCAGCCGGAACCCGAACGTTGAGTACGCCGAGCCGGACGAGGTGGTTACGGTCGCTGCAGCTGACCCGGACTATTTCCCCCGCCAGTACGCCCTGCACAATACCGGTCAGTCCTTCACCAACACCCTGGGAAACGTAAAGGTGGCAGAGGGTACGCCGGACGCTGATGTGGACGCGGTGGAGGCGTGGACGAAGACGACCGGTGTCGGCATCACAGGTGCCGGCATCAGGGTTGCCGTGCTCGATACCGGCGTCACCACCGACAACAGCGACATCTCGGCAAACGTTGTTGCACGCGCGAACTTCAGTGACTCGGCTCCGCCGGCCGGTGCGGACCTGGTGGACTATTACGGCCACGGCACCCATGTGGCCGGCATCATTGCCGCCACCAAAGATGCGGCCGGGGTTTCCGGTGTGTGCCCGGATTGCGACATTCTGGACGGCAAAGTCCTGAACAACCAGGGGGCAGGCTCCACCTCCAGCATTGCCAAGGGCATCAGCTGGGCTGTCGATAATGGTGCCAGGGTCATCAACATGAGCCTGGGGCAGCGCGTTTCCTCGCGGACCCTGGAAAATGCCGTTAATGACGCCTGGAACAAGGGCGTGGTGATCGTTGCTGCGGCGGGCAACGCCGGTACGCAGGCCAAGATCTACCCGGGCGCCTACCCCAACGTTATTGCCGTCGCCGCCACCGACAACAGGAATGCCAAAGCCTCCTTCTCCACCTTCGGCAAGTGGGTGGATATCGCAGCTCCCGGGGTCAGCGTGTACTCGACGTTCCCGAAGCACCCGTTCGCCCTTGGTGGCCCGGGCGGCCGCTCCGAGGGCTACGACATCGCCAGCGGCACCTCGATGGCTTCACCGGTTGTGGCTGGCGTTGCCGCGCTGGTCTGGAGCACGCCGGCGGGCACAACAAACACGTCAGTCCGCGCAAAAGTCGAATCATCCGCGAACGAGAATATTTACGGCACCGGCACATACTGGGCCAACGGCCTCGTGAACGCCTGCGATGCGGTGGGTTGCGTCCGGTAGTTTCCGGTCCCCGGCTCTAGGACTGGAGGGACTGCATGACTGAGAGGTGCCCGGCGCGGGCGGCGATGAGGCATTTGGCCAGGTAGAAGGGCCGGTTCGCGTGCCTGACGTACTGCGTCAGCACGAGGACCGGGTCCGGGGCGCGCAGGTCCAGCAGCTTCGCGCGGCTGGGCCCCACCTGGCTGAGGCTGATCTGGCACTCGCCGGGCCCGAGGACCTTGCCGAAGCGGGTGTTCAGGCTGGCAAGCAGGGTGCTGCCGCCGTCGTCCTCTATTTCCAGCGGCGCGGCGGCCGCGGAACCGCTGCCCAGGCTCACGGGCAGCGCGGAGATGTTTTCCTGCAGGTGGGCGATGGCCTCGCCGTCGCGGATCAGGACGGATTCCCAGAGCCAGCAGTCGGCGCCGGGTTCGACGCCGACGCCGGGGGCGACGAATTCCGAGGCGGGCTGCCGCTCGCGCTGGATGCGTTTGATTTCGAGGTGCTGGCCGGGGCCGCCGAGGACTTCCTCGAAGGGGCGGATCCGCTCGATGCCGATGCGGGGGAGGGTGTCTGCGACGAAGCGGCCGACGCCGCGGCGGGCGCGGATGAGGCCGTCCTCTTCGAGTAGCATGAGTGCTTCGCGGACCACGGTGCGGCTGACCTTCATGTCCGCGCCGAGTTCGGTTTCGGTGGGGAGCATGGAGCCGGGCGTCAGCAGGCTGTTGCGGATGGCCTCGGCGATCCGGGAGTACACGGCAACCCGGAGCGGCGAGCCGGGCTGGGCCTCCACCGGCTGGGACAGGAACCTGGCGGCGTCCTCGTGCACGTTTGCCTCGCTTCGTGGTCTGGGGATTCCCAGCCTACCGGTGTGACGCGCTTGTTGGACACGCGGAGGCTTGCCGAGGGATCGGCGCCATTGCCGATTCTAGAGTGTCTCGGGAATCGGGCGCCCAGGGAAAAGTGTCGCGTACTGTTTCCGGTACATCCTGCGCCCCACGAGGCGGTAGCCAAGGCGCACCGGAGCGGGGATGTCCTTGATCATTTCCTTCTGGTCTTCGGGCGGATTCGTGGCCAGCACCATCCCGAGGTAGCCCACCAGGAACTTCTTGTCGAGCTGGTCGATCCCGTGCTTCGCGCCCTCCTCCAGTTCCTTCTCGGTCAGCACCCTGTCCACGACGGGCATCACCTCGGTGACTTCGCGGCGCAGGTGAACGTTAAGGACGGCCTTTAAGTCTTCGTAGCGCTCTGCGAGTTCCCGGCCAACTCCTGCATCTGCCGTCTCCATCCACCGGAGGCGCACCGGCTCGATGCTCTCAAGGCGCTGCGTCACCTGACGGTGCTGCTCAAGCATCTGCGCTACGTGCAAGGCACACGCCGGTGCCCTTGCCGCGAGCTGCGGGTACATGAGCTGGTCCTCGCCCTCGTGGTGCAAATGGAGCACTTTGTCGAAGTTCCCCAGCACGTCGCCCACATAAGCGGCGCGGGCGGTGTCGCCGGCTGCGGCGGAGCGCACCAGACCCGGCGCCTCGTTGTAGGCCCACAGGAAAAAGCGGTGGATGCGCCGCATGCCGGCCGTTCCGGCACACAGGACGGGTCCCGGTGGTAGCGGCGCTGCGGTCTCGCCGGGCTGCATGGTGAAGAAATCAGTCATTAGATTGGCCCCTAACGGTCGACGTGCGAGACGAGGACCTCTCCCCGGCAGCATCGTATCGCCGGGCCTTCATGCCGCACAATGGTCGGAGGCCCGCCACGGCTGACTGAACAACAGCGAAGGGGCGGCCAGCCGAGATGGCCGCCACGCCGCCGTGGTGGGGAAGGACTTCACCACCTACCGAAAAGGGACTCCGGGGGTGGGTGGGGGGTGCCCGGGGCTTAGGCCGGAGGCTCGGGCAGGAGGTTCGCTGCCAGCGTTCTGGCGATAAAGCGGCCGTAGCGGTCCGCGGTCCAGCCGCGCTTGAGAACAAGGTTTTCGTAGAGCTCAGCCGAGGTGCAGGTGAACATAACGTCGGCTACCTCCTCCTCTGTCAGGTCCGCCCTCAGGAACCCCCGGGCGAGGACCTGCCGCGCGTTGTGCAGCATCCGGCGATACCGCGCGTCGTCGACGTCGAGCAGGAGCGCGGCCATGTCCGGATCCCCGCTGGCGGCGGCGTCCCGAATGAGAAGGAAGATTGGGGAGCCGAGCGGACTGACTTCGGTGGTGAACCGGCCGAGCCGCTCCATGAGTTCACGGGGGTCGGTAACGGTGGTTTGCGCGTGGTCCGACCGTTCCTCAGCGGGTGGGCCGCCGGCTCCGAGCAGGCTCTGCTCATAGATTGCCCGCACCAGCCCCGGCTTTCCGCCGAAGCCCTTGTACACGGACTCCTTTGAGACCCCGGCAGCCCGGGCGATCGCGGCAATGGTGGTCCGGCCATATCCACCCGTCAGGAACAGCTCGCGCGACCGCGTGAGAACCAACATCCTCGCCTCTTCAGCTGCCTCCTGGCGACGCCGGGCGTCGTAGGCGCGAGGGCGGGAAGCCCGGCCATGCGATTCATTGACCACGGATCCCACGAGGCTTAGACTCCTTGTATCAGTTAATTACAGCTGACTGTATCAAATTTAGCATACCAGCGTCCCCGTCCACCCGCGACGGATAAATAGAGGAGCAAATCATGGACGCTTCAGGAATCGATCGCCTTCCCGAGGGTCCGGTGCGGCGCATGATGGCCGCCGCGAACCGCCACGATCTCGAGGCGATGGTGGCAGAGTTCGCCGAGGACTATCAGAACACCACCCCCGCCCACCCTGCCCGCGGTTTCACGGGCTCCGCGCAGGTGCAAAAGAACTGGGCCGCGCTCTTCGCCGGGCTTCCGGATTTGAGACTCACCGTGCACGACGCGACGACGGGAGCCGGCAACAAGGTTTGGATGGAATGGAGCAATAGGGGTACCCGGCCTGATGGCTCGGTAACGCAGTCCGCGGGGGTGGCCATCTTCACCGTCCGTGATGACAGGATCGCTGCGGCGCACTTCTACCTCGAACCGGTGGAGCGCGAGTCCGGGGACGTAAACGCTGCGGTGGCCATGGCCGTCCGCGGGGCAGCAGGAAGCGGTGACCGGTCATGATCCTCGTGGTGGGCGGTACGGGCCGGCTTGGCCGCGCGCTGGTTCCCCTGCTTGTGGACGCCGGGCATCCGGTCCGCGTCATGGCCCGCGGCTCTTCCCAGCCCTTCCCCGATACGGCGGGCGACGGCGTCGAGCTCCTGCGCGGTGACCTCGCCTCCGAAGCGGACTGCCGGGAAGCGGTGTCTGGCTGCAACGCGGTAGTGTTCGCGGCCTCCGGGTTTGGCATCAAGGACTCCGATCCACGCACCGTGGACCGGGACGGCGCCATCCGGCTCGTCCGTGCGGCGGCAGCCGCCGGAGTGGAGCACCTGGTCATGATGTCCATGCACGGTGCCGCCCCTGACGGACCCATCGACTTCCTGCGCTGCAAGGCCGCGGCCGAGGAGTCCGTCCGCACATCCGGCATGGAGTGGACGATCATCAGGATCGGGTCGCTCCTTGAGCAGCGGCTTGAGACCATGACCGCCCCGCTCGAGTCCAAGGGCAAGGTGCTGGTGTTCGGTTCCGGGTCTGCCCCGGTCACCTTCACATCTGTCCGGGACGCAGCCGCCCTTGTGGTCCGTGCGCTCACGGACCCTGCGCTGCGGAACCGTGTCCTCGAATGGGGTTCGCTGACACTCACAGCCAACGAGTTGGCGGAGGCGCTGCTCAGCCGGGCCGGCCACGGGTCAGTCCAGCGGATCCCGGTCGCGGCCGAGCGCGTCCTGTCTGTCGCAGCGAAGCCCTTCTCACCCTTCCTCGCCCGAGTCGCACGGGCCGGGATCCTGGAGGAAACGGGAGCCGCCGGCTTCGAGTGGGAACCCTCGCGGGCGGAATTCCCCGACATTCCCGTCACAGGCCTGCAGCAGGTCCTCGAAGCCGCAGTCCAGGGAAGGTAATGCCTCGGACGGACCATGGCTGTTTGGCCGCCGACACCAACCAATATGCCGCATGGTGTCACGGCGGGATTGGTAGCACTGCATACACTCGGCCGCCCCGGGGGGTGCCCTTGGCGGAGAGCGTGCCGCCGAGCTCGGCCGCCCGCTCTCCCATGGAGGCGATGCCGACGCCGGCCTGCCACGGCGTACCGGTGCTCCCGTCGTCGGTGATCTCGATCTCGAGGGCCTCCGCACGGAGTGCGAGGCTGACCGTCGCGTTGGTCGACTTGGCGTGCCTGGCCACGTTGGTCAGCGCCTCGATGACGATGCGGTAGACCGCCACCTCGACGGCCGCGGGAAGCGCCTCCAGCCTGTCTGCGCGCAGATCGACCCGCAGTGGTGTCCCGTCAGGAGTTCGCAGGGCCAGTGCCTGCTGCCGCAGGGCGGTGACGAGACCGAGCTCGTCGAGAGCAGGTGGCCGCATCGCGTAGACCAGTCCACGGATGTCCTCAAGCGCGGTCACTGTCTCCTGGCGCAGGGTCCGCAGCAGGTCCTCTGCTCCGGAAGGGTCGCTGCGCAGGGTATTACGCAAGGCGTCCGACGTGAACGCGATCCCGGACAGCCGGGCGCCGAGGCCGTCGTGGAGGTCGCGGCGCAGCCGACGGCGTTCCTCCGCGATGGCGGTGATGGCCTGGCCACGTGACTCCCGCAGTTCGTCGGCCAGTGCCCGGGCGCGCAGGGTCTGGGCCAGCAGCGGCGCGACGAGGCTGAGCACGTGGCTGTCGCCCGCGGACAGCGTCAGGTCACCGGGCCGCAGCCCCACTGCGAGCTCTCCGGTCCGGTCCGGGCCCAGGGCGAGCGCGAGGGTCCGGGTGTGGGTGACCTCTGCCCCGGACTCGGCGACGGTCTTCCCGTCCAGGCGGAGCGCAGAGTACGGGAGGACCAGCGCCTCGCGAATCGCCCGCAGTGCGAGCACCGGGTCGTCACCGATGTGGCCGACGACCCGGGTGGCCGCCCCCAGCGGGTCCGGACGCGTGCCGAAGAGGAGCTCGTCGACAACGGCGCGCAGAACGACCTGCAGCGGATGGAAGGTTGTCGCCGCGACGGCGCCGATGATCGCCAGCGTGCCCGGAGCCGGGACGCGGCCGCCCAGGATTTCGACCAGAGACTCGAGGGTCATGAAGAGGGCCACGTAGCCGACAACCGCGGTCACAAAAACCACGGATCGCACCATCAGACCCCTGACATCGACCACCTCGGGCCGGCGGACCCCGATGTACAGGGCCGGTGCGACGGTGCTCATGGCGAGGTAGGCAATCACCTCTCCGACTGTGCCCAGCGGCATGAACGGGGTGATGAACATGGTTATCCCCACCAGTGAACCCGCGAGCGCCATCCAGTTGAGGGCCCACCGGTCGCGGCCCGTGGCGCGTTCGATTTTCCACCAGGTGTGCGCGATCAGGGCACAGGCGATGACCAGGACCATCGTCAACACTGCCGCTTCGCTCCCTGCCCAGACCACCGCCAGGACGCCCGAGCCTCCGATCACGACCAGCGAGACGAAGTCCACCGGGTGACGCCAGGTGATCGCCGGGTACGCGGTCAGTGCGAGCGGCGCCAGCAACATGCCGCCGATAATGAATGCCAAGGACGCGTAGGCTCCGCCCGTCGCTTCCAGAACGGTCCCCACGATGGTGGCCAGTCCTGCGAACACCATGAGTACGGCGCTGGGCCGGACCCGGCGCACGCCGAGCAGCGCCAACCCGCTGATGGCCGCGCTCAACCCAAGGGCGGCCAGCGCGAGCAGTGCAGGAGAGGCGGTCACGTGCCGAGCCCGCCTTCACGGGCGCGGATGATCGCGGCGGCCCGGTCCAGCACCTCGAGCTTGGCGAAGATGCTGGTCAGGTGGTTGCTGACCGTCTTGGGGGAGAGGAACAGCGCCTCCGCGATCGCCGTCGTACGCCGTCCGGACGCGAGCAGGTCGAGAATCTCGCGCTCGCGCGCGGTGAGCTCCGGGAAGGGGGTGGGCCGTGGTGTGGGTGGTGCAGTGAAGTAGCCCAGTATGCGTGCCGCCACGCCCGGCCCGAAGATCGCCTGCCCGGTGACGACCGCGCGGATGGCCGCGACGATCTCTTCCTGCCCGGCCCCCTTGAGCAGGTAGCCACGGGCTCCGGCCTGCATCGCGGTGAAGACGGTCGCGTCGTCGTCGTACATGGTCAGCATAAGCACGGCCGTCTCAGGCACCGACGCACGGATCCGGCGGGTGGCCTCCACACCGTCGAGACCGGGCATCCGGACGTCCATAAGCACGACGTCGGGCCGCAGGAGTTGGGCCTCCCGCACGGCGGTCTCGCCGTCGCCTGCCTCGCCGGCCACCTCGAGTCCTTCCAGGGTCTCGATCAGCGCCCGGAGCCCGCCGCGGACGACAGGATGGTCGTCCGCGATCAGCACCCTGAGGTTCATGAACCCATTATGGGCGCGTCCGCTCCGGGTTGATCCGGGAACTTCCTCCCTTTCACCCGGGATACGCGGGAAAATGGAGAGGCAGGCCGTCCCTCGTTCAGGGAAGCGGCGCGGGCCGACACTGGAGTGGTCCACTTCATCCGACCCATCCGAGGAGCAAACCATGAACACCACATCGAAACGACAGCAGGTCGGCCTCGTGCTGGCCGGCCTGTACAGCGCGCTGAACGTCCTGGGCGTGCTGTTCCCCACCCCGGACGGCCAGGAGGGCCCGCCTATCGGCATCCTCATCATCGACGCCGTGCTCGGCCTGGTTGGCCTGGTCGCCGTGATCATCACGTGGCGTACGGGCAACCGCGCCGCGCTCCGCGTCGCGGCCGGCGCGATCATCATCATGACCCTCACCGCACTGCCGGCGTTCTTCGTCGACGTGCCAGCAGGCATCAAGCTGCTGGTTGGCGTAGCCGTCCTGATCACGATCGCGGCCGTAGTACTCATGTTCTCGCCTGGGCGCCGCTCGACGCCGGTCCTGGACTGAGTCTGATAAAGCGTGTTCAGTCTCTGAGGCGCCGGGCGGGCGCAGGTCCCAGGACTGGGGTCAGTCCGGGGCGTCGTAAGCAAGGACGGCCGAGGCTGCAGTGCTGCCATCGGCTGGCCGGATGGAATCGAACCGCAAGGTTCCTGCGCCGGGCAGGGCCACCGAGTGGCCCTCCCGGAAGGCCTGCTTGCGCTCCTGCTCGGCGGTCCGGATCCACACCTGGATTGCGGGGGCGCCATCAGCCAAGCCGATCTTGACGATTCCCACCTGGACACCGCCGAACGTGGGCTGCATGCCCTGTTTAACTGTTACAAGCTGTTCCACGGCCATCCTTACTTCGTGTCCACGGAGTACACGGAATCGAAGTTTTCCTTGTACTCATCCTCGGTCAGTTCCAGCGTGCCCGCCTTGAGGTCGTCGTCGCCGTCCATGCGGCCGCCGGCCGGTCCCCACGGGTTGGCCAGAACCACTACCTTCTCGCCGTCGTCGTTGGTTTTGACCTCAACAACAACGTAGGCGTGGTTGGGAACCACATCGGTGCGGTTGACTTCGTCGGACTCCCAGACCCAGTCAAAATCGTCGTCCTTGGTAGCTTCGGTGCCCACGGACACAGCCTGGCCGCCGGCGAGCTTGTCCTCGATCTCAGCCAGGTCCAGTTCGCCGTCCCTGTCCGCGGACCTACCCGTCATCAGCTCCATCGCATCGTGGCTGAATCCGCCGTCGATGTCGTCATAGGAACCACCCCGGTGCTCCGCCGCGGCGCGTTCGTAGATGGACAGCCAGTTCGGCTGGCCATCGGCACCGCGGACTCCGCCGTCGGTGGACTTTGCCTCGACGGTGACTTCCACGGGCTTGCCGTCTTCATAGAGGGTTACCACCCAGTGCGTCGGCGGATCACCCACGGGGCTCAGGTGTTCGGCGAGGAACTCATCAAGTTTGCCGTCCCGCTCCAGGGTCTGGGCAACGGAGCCTATGCCTGCCAGGAGCCAGCAGTCGCCGATCTGTCCCTGCTTGATATCGCGGGGATCGCCAGCGTCCGGGTCCTCGCGGACATCGCCCGGCACGTCCACGTCGGGGCGGGCCGGGTCCAACGGTCTCGGATCCCCGGGAGGGTTCGAGTCAGGCTTTCCTGAGCTCCCAGGCTCCGTTGCTCCCGTGCTGGCCTTCTCCTGCTGGTCCGCATTGCGGGCCAGCTCCTGTGCCTGGCTGTGGAGTTCCGCGGCAACGCGCTTGAGCACCGGCCGGTGTTCCGAGTCCCAGGCGGCCCGGAACGCGACGGCGTCACGCCCGTCCCAAGGTGCCCGGGAAAGCAGTTGGCCCAGTTCCGTGGACAACGAGTTCACCTTGTCCGAATGCTGCGACATCGTTTTTGCGAGTGCACGCAACTGTTCAATGTCGGCGCCATAAATTCCAGGCATCCGCCCGCCCCCTTTAGATAATGTTCAAGCCACACTGGTTGTTTGCATGCTGCCGTTCCCGCGCTCCGGGAGAAAATGCCGCCGTCAGCTTGGCGGGATCTCGTCCGCGCTGCACGTGGGGGAGTCCACCGGGACGCTGATGCGCAGGTAGGCCGGGCTCTTTGATTCGATGGTCAGGGTGGCACCGGCGGCGTCCGTGCTGCGGGCAACCACCCACCCCCCGGGAACTGCGTCCGTTCCATCGAAGGGAGGGAATCCGTGCCTCGTCAGAACGGGATCACCAGCGGCGAAAATGTCAGCGAACTGGTTGGATGGCTCTACTACGTCGGCGCTGCTCTTCATGGTTTGCGGGTAGAGCATGCATCTGCCGTCCTTCAGCGTGGCCAGCGTGGCTGGCTTGTCCATGGTCCAGCTGATGTCCGGCATCTTCGCTTCCAGTGCCGCAATGAGCTCTGCACGCAGGGCATCGTATTCGGGGAAGCTTTCCGCCACTGGCGCGGGGGCCACGGTGACCGGCGGAGCGCTGCTTGTCACCGCTTTGGGCTCCTCCGGTGCCGTGCAGCCAGCCATGAGGGTTGTCCCGAGGATCATGAGGGCTGCCCCTGCGCGGTGCGACAGGTGCGGTTGTCTTCGGCCGTTCATTTTCCCCCCACTGCTGATGACGGGCTCGGTGACCGGCCCACAAGGAATGCTGTCACACCTGCGCCGTATCCGGCCATGGGCACAACAACCCGTCGGGAAAGTGGGCGGACGACGGCGGGTTCGCGCCCGCCGTCGTCCGCCTCCTTGGTGCAGGGGTTCTTCGGTTAGCGTGCCTGCAGACCCGGCACGCTGTCCTGGATCGCGAAGGAGGCTTTCGTGCTGACGGGGGATCCCGGCGTCGTGACGTAGTCCAGCGTCCGGAAGTCCGCGGTCAAAGCATCCTTTGTAATGCGGGTGTTTACGTAGCCGCGGTTGTCGTTGTACAACTTCAGGTGCGGGTTCCAGGCCATGGTGGGGTCCGTGGTGGAGCCGGTGCCGTTGCCGGTGGAGGTGATGGACGTGCAGACCAGTTCCGAGCCGACCACGGGGGAGGCCGGGTCCTTGTAGTCCACCTTGAGGTCGTTGGCCCAGTTGCGGTGCACGTCGCCGGTGAGGACCACGGCGTTGCGGACGTTCGCGTCCACCCAGCCCTGGGTAATGCGGCGGCGCGACGCGGCGTAGCCGTCCCAGCCGTCCATGGAGACGTCGTCAACATCCAGGGCCTGGGCGCGGTCCCGCTCGGCGAAGAACACCTGCTGGCCCAGGACGTCCCAGCGCTGGGTTGAGTTCCTGAACCCGTCCAGCAGCCACTTCTCCTGCTCGGCGCCGGTGATGGTGCGGTCCTCGGCGAGGCGCTCCGCCACGTTCTTCCGCCAGCCGTCCCCGGCGAGCTGGTCGTCACGGTACTGCCGGGTGTCCATCATGTGGAAGTTGGCCAGCTGGCCCCACTGGATGGTCCGGTAGATCTTCATGTCGAACCCGGCCGGCACGGACGAGGCCCGCAGCGGCATGTTCTCGTAGTACGCCTGGAACGCCGCGGCACGGCGCTGCCGGAACCGCTCGGTGGAGTCGTTCAGCTGGGCGGCATCCGTGTTTTCCGGGACCTCGTCCGCCCAGTTGTTGTCCACCTCGTGGTCATCCCAGACCACCAGCCACGGCGCGACCGCGTGCGCGGCCTGCAGGTCGGCGTCGGACTTGTACTGCGCGTGCCGCTGCCGGTAACCGGCCAGGCTGGAGGTCTCGGGGCCCTGGTGGTCGCGCGGGTTGCCGCCGCCGATCACGTAGCTGCCCTTCTTGTACTCGTACATATAGTCGCCGAGGTGCAGCACCAGGTCCGGGTGGTCCTCGGCGAGCCGCGAATAGGCGGTGAAGTAGCCGTGCTCGTACTGCGAGCAGCTGGCGAACGCCATGGCCAGCGCCGCCGGCGTCTCGTGCGGCGCCGGGCTGGTCAGCGTGCGCCCCACCGAACTGACGTGCCGGCCGGTGCGGAACCGGTAGAAGTACTCGCGCCCCGGGCGCAGGCCTTTGAGCTCCACGTGGACCGAGTGCCCGGTTTCGATCCGGGCGGTTTCGACGCCGCGGGCTACTACGGTGCGCATGCCGGCGTCCTCGGCCACTTCCCAGGCGACCGCGACGTCGCGGGAAGGCATGCCGCCCAGGCCGTCCTCCGCGATCGGATCCAGCGCCAGCCGCGTCCAGATGACAAAGCCGTCCGGCCACGGCTCGCCCGAGGCGATGCCGAGCAGGAACGGATCGGTGCGGAGACCGGCGTCGTCCGCGGTCGAAACGGCGACGGCGGCACCCGGCAGGGCGGCGACCAGCCCGGCCCCGAGGCCGGCGGAAATCAGGGATCTGCGTGAGATGTTGTCCATGGCTTCGAACCTACGGATGCCGGTTGGACAGGTCCTGAGGACGGCGTGAATGGGCGGTTAACTGCGTGACAAGAACTGTTAACTGGCGTGTAGCTGAGTCAGGCCTGGGCCGGGCCGAGGGAAATCAAGGATCCCCGTTACACTTGCCGGGCTGCCGGACATTAACGGGGTATGAGCTTACAAACGCCTCTGGGGGAGCGTGTGGAACTGGAACGACAAAAGCGGTTCATGGCGGCCCACGCTGCCTGCCACGACCGCATCTACCGCTATTTTCGCCGCCGCGCTGAGAATGCTTCCACCGCCGAGGACCTGTGCGCGGAGGTCTTTCGGATCGCCTGGGAGAAGTCGGGCCATGGGGAGGAGCTCTCAGCGATGTTCCTCTTCGGGGTCGCACAGAACGTTCTGCGCAACCACCTGAGGTCCGCCGCCCGCTCGGCCAATCTGATGCTGCAGCTCCAGCTGGAACGAACCGGGCAGGCCCGCGACGCCGACGGCTCCGTCCATGAGGCGCTGGCCCGGCTCAAGCCCGACGAGCGGGAAGTCCTGCTGCTCACGTACTGGGACGGCTTCAGCTCCAGTGAGCTGTCCGACCTGCTCAACACCACCGCCACGGCCATCAGGATGCGCCTCCACCGGGCACGCAAAGCACTCGGCCGCCTGCTTCAGGCTGAACAAGAGTCAGAGGAGTACCAACGATGAAGGACCTGTCCGCTGCCGACGAGCAGCGCATCCTCTCCGCCGACCCCGCGGCCAACGTCACGGAGCCCGAGCTGGCCCGGAGCCGGTCCCGAAGCCTGGCCTTCATGGAATCCGACGCGACCCACATCTTCGCCGGCGGCCCGGAAAGTTACAGCAGGCCCCCCGCAAGACGTTGGCGGGCGGCCGGAGCCTTCCTGGCTGCCGCTGCCGTGGCCGCAGCTGTCCTCACGGCCAACTTCCTGCAGGCCGTCCCCGTGGAAACACCGGCCGCCACCGAATCCGTCTCAGCTCCCTCGCCGGCTCCCACCAGCGCGCCGGCGCCCACCCCTCCCGCCGGGCCGTTCCACGACCTCTTCCTCTCTGCAGACGAAGTGCTCGTCCTGGAGGCGCTGCCCAACGCGGCCCGGAACCTCCGGGCGGGGCTCGGCGTCGAACCCGTCAACGTGCGGCAGGTGCTGAAAGGCGACCTGACCCCCGGCGAAACGGCTGTTGACGTGGCATCAGCGGAGGAAGGCATCAACGGATCCCTTCTGTGGCGGGACAGCCGGAACGAAGCGCCGTTTACGTACCTCGGGTTCTTTGCCCGGGGAGCCGATGGCGGGCTGCATCTCATTGAGGCGCCTCATGCGCTGCTGCAGATCCAGAACATCAGGACGGCGGCCACCGTGGATCCCGCCACGGATGAACCGGTGGAAATTGGTGCAGACCTGCAGTCGCGCATCAATGTGGCGCCGGTTGGGGACGTACCCGTTGCCACGCACGGCGGCGGTTCGTTGGCTGCGTCCGCGCCTGACAGGATCTTGGGCACCCAGGCTGCAGACGGTCAGCGGGACGGCGAGGTGCGCGGCTACGTTGCAGCGTCCGAGGCCTGCTTCACCTTTTCGAACAGTACCGAGAAGGTCTACCTGCGCTGGCCGGCGGGGTTCACCGCGAAGGTCACGCCCCTGATGGTGGACGCCGAAGGCCACGTTTCCTACTTTGGGACCACGCTGGCCAACAGGGCGGTCATTCTCAACGAATGGGGCTTCATCTACATGGCGGACCTTGATACGCGCCCGCTGGTGCAGGGGGAGTTGAGCATGGAGACCGCATCATGCGGGGGTGAGACCCTGCCGGTTTTCGACGTGTGGCCGGAACGGGCGGGCGGGAGCCCGTTCCAGAAGGGCCGCGGAGTAGCGCTGCCCACGCCGTGATCGCAGGCGACCGGGTGATGGTGTCAACCCCGATTCTCTGACAGGGTGGGGGAGATGAGCGTTCACAGCAACACGCAGCAGGCGTGGGAGTCAGCGTCGCAGAAGCATATCCGCGAGTACAACGAGCTGCTCGACGAGGCGAAGTACGCCCGTCTGCTCCCCATCGAGGAAACTGTGCTCGGCGACATCGTCGTCGGCGCCGACGTGGTGCATCCGATGAGCGGCCACGGTATCGACGACGTCGCGCTGATACATCTCGGTGCCCGCAGCGTCACCGGGGTCGACTACAGTCCCACAGCCGCGTCCGCAGCGCAGCGCCGGGCGGACGAACTCGGCGTCGACTGCAGGTATGTGACCGCGACGCTGCCGGCGAGTGGCCTCATCGGCAACTCAACCGACGTCATCTACACCGGCAAGGGTGCGCTGATCTGGGTCGAGGATCTGGAGGCATGGCTGGCCGAGATGCGCCGCCTGCTGCGACCGGGAGGCCACCTCTTCATCTACGAAGCGCACCCCCTGACGCCACTGTGGAGTTGGGATCGTGACAAGGTCGAGGTTCGGAGCGACCGCGGGTACTTCGCCCGGAGCCATGTCAATGATTCTTTTCCTGCAGGCGAGGCCGTGGAGTATCAGCGGACATTCGCGGAGACGATCATGGCGATCACCGGTGCAGGCTTCGAGATCCTGCATCTCGAGGAGCACCCCGAACCGTTCTGGCGGCCCGACGGCGTGGACGCGGCCGCCTGGAACGGCCAGGTCCCGAATGCGTTCAGCCTGCTCGCACGGCACAGAGCCTGAGGTTTCGGCTTAGGTCCTTTATCAGGGCACGGCCACGCTTATCCGGCTGTGGGCTCTAGCCGGCTGGAGTGGTGGCCAACGGTCCTCCGCCGTCGCGCAGCACCAGCCGCGGGGGAAGCAACAGATGCTGAGGTGCTTTCGTCTGGGTTGCAGGACCGTCGAGCGTGGTTCTTATGATCCCCACTATCTCCTCGGCCACCCATTCAACCGGTTGGGAGACACTGCTCATCCCTACTGCTGCGGCGACGGGGGTGTCGTCAAAGCCAATAACAGCCGGGGGCTTGTCCGGGAACACGGCCCTGAGCTGTTCCGAGGCCCCCAGCGCCAGGGAGTCGCTGGCGCAGACGAATGCGGTGGCGCCGTTCCCAAGCAGGGTCAGGGCTGCGGCTGCACCGTCGCGGATCCTGTCAGGGACGCCCACGAACAATCGCTCCAGCTCCCTTGGCTCAAGATGAGGTGAAAGGGCCCCTTTCCAGCCTTCCATCCGGTCGCGTCCGAGCTCATACCCGGCGGGCCGGCCGCCGGGGAGATCTTTGCCTTCCGGCCAGCCGACGAAGCCTATCTGACGGTGGCCTTGACTGAGCAGGTAGTTGGTGGCCTCCGCTGTTCCGGCCCGGCCGTCGACGTCCACCCAGGAGTGGGGGGAGCTGCGGTCAGCGGTCCAAGGTCGCCCGAAAGTGACAAAGGGGACGCCCCTGTCCAACAGCCAGCTCGTCCGTGGGTCGTCTGGCCGCGTGTCTGCGAGAATGAATCCGTCCAGGTCGGCGGTCTCCAGAAGCTCCTCATAGGCTTCGATTTCGGCGTCGTCGTTTGGTACGGCAAATACAGTGACGCGGTAGCCGTGCTCATACAGCCTCTCCGTAAGCGCGTGAAGAAACCGGTCCATAACCGCTCCGTTGATCCCGTCCGCGGACGGAAAGAGCCGGTAACCAAGGTTCCGGGATCGGCGTGTGCGCAGCTGACGCGCGGCACTGTTTGGCCGGTATCCGGAAGCGGCAATCAGCTCCTTAACCCGTTCCAGAGTGGGAGGGCTGACACGCTCGGGAGCGTTGATGGCATTCGAAATTGTCTGCCGGGACACTCCCAGCTGCCCGGCCAGGCTCGCCAGCGTTGGTCGGGAACCCATGGATCCTCTGCTTCCTTGCGGATAGAAGTGAACATCGGGGATGGTCATTGAACGATCAAACCCTGTTTTGACCAGTGTAGGACTCCCACAGGTATAGGCGGGAACCTTTGGACTGGAGCCTGGATCGCAAATTCCAGTCCAAAGGCAACGGCCCTAGACCGACGGCGCGCTCACTCCTTGAGTGCTCCTGCAGTGCTGTTCATGATCTTTTTCTGGAAGATGAAGAACACGATGGCCACCGGGACGGTCATGATGGCCGCCGCAGCCAGTTTGAGCGGATACTGCGTTCCGGCGCTGAGTTGGCCGGAGGATAGCTGGGCCACGCCCTTGGTGAGCGTCGTCAGTTCCGGGCTCTGGGCGGCGACAATGAAGTGGCTCAGCTCGTTCCAGGAACCCTGAAACGACAGAATGACTATGGTCATAACGGCCGGCATGCACATGGGCAGGACCACCGACCAGAAAGTGCGGAAAGTGCCTGCACCGTCGATTCGGGCTTGTTCCTCGACGCTGGCCGGAATGGACTCGAAGAAGTTCTTCATGATGAACACCCCGGCCGCGTCTGCCATGAGCGGGATAATCATGCCCGCGTAGGAGTCGTAAAGTCCCAACTGGTTGATCACCAGAAATTTCGGGATCAGGAGAACCACTCCGGGCACGGCCATGACAGCCACAACTCCGGCGAAAATGACTGATCTTCCACGGAAGGGGACCCGGGCCAGGGCATAGCCGGCGAGCAGGTCGAAGAAGACCCGTCCGCAGGTGACGAGGACCGTTACCACTACAGAGTTGCCAAACCACAAGGGAAAATCCGAGTTGAGGAAGAGCTTTTCGTAGGCCAGCGTGGACCAGGTTGCCGGAAACAGGGACAGGGGATCGCTCGCGGCGTCGGGTTCGGTCTTGAATGATGTCGCGAGGTTGATGAGGAACGGAAAGATGTAGACCATGGCCAGCGAAATGAGAACCACGTAGGCCAGCCAGATGAATTTCCCTTGGCGTTGCCGGCGGCTCTTGCCCGGCACAGGGGATGCCGGAGCGGTGGTATCCGGCGTATCCGATATCAGCGTGGCCACAGTGATCTCCCTCGGCTCGGTTTTGGATTCATTCGTTTACGGCGGGGCACGGAGTCGCTCTCTCGGAGCAACACCCGCTGGATCACGGTGAAGACGATGATGATGGCGAACAGCAGGAATGCGATGGCCGCGCCCTGCCCCCACTGCTGATTGTTGAATGCGGTGCTGAAGGAAAGGTAGGCGGGGGTGACAGTGGTTTTGGCGGGGCCTCCCTCCGTGCCGGTGTAGATCTGGTCGAACACCTGCCACGACCCGATCAGGCCGAGGGTGATCACGGTGAAGAGCGTGGGGCGGAGCATGGGAAGGGTTACGTACCAGAAGCGCTGCCAAACGCCGGCGCCGTCGAGCATTGCCGCTTCTTCAAGCTCGCCCTGCAGGTTCTGCAGTGCTGCGATAAATAGCAGCATGAACGTCCCGGAGGTGGTGAAGATCGCCATGAGTATGAAGGCGGACATGGCCACCGACGGCCCGGAAAGCCAGTCCCACCAACTCACGCCCAGGAACGTTCCGGACTCCATTGCCGGCGGCGGGCTGTCGATGCCAACCGACTGCGCCAGGAGATGCATGATCCCTGCAGGTTCCTGGAACCAGTTCGGGCCGGTAATCCCGAGCAGTGACAGGAATTTGTTCACAGCTCCTGTGGCACTGAACAGGAACAGCCAGAGGACCGTGATGGCCACTGAGCTGGTGACGGAGGGGAAGTAGAAGGCGGTCCGGAAGAAGCCCTTTCCCTTCAGAACTCTGCTGTTGACGAGTACCGCCAAGAAGAGGGACGCAATCGTCTGCAGCGGAACAACCAGCACGACGTAGTACAGGTTGTTCCGCAGGGCGGTCCCGAAGTCCCTTTCGGCCAGGCCGCCGCCGGAGATAACCGCTTCGAAGTTCTTTGCTCCCACGAACTGCGTGCCGGCGGCGAACGGGCTCCCCCTTCCGGTCCAGTCCGAGATGCTGACCCAGGCTGCCATGATGACAGGCAGGACCAGGAAGAGGCCGAGGATGATCAGCACGGGAGCCGTGAAGAGCCACCCGGTAGCGTTATGGTTGCCCCGGGTCCCGCTGCCTCGCGTCCCGCTGCTGTGGGTACTGCGGGTCAGGGTGTTCACTTTGACAGCGTCGCTGTCATTTCGGCCTGGATTGCATCCAGGATGGCTTTCGGATCTGAAGTCTGCAGGGTTGCCAGTTTGGCGTTGAAGTCTTTGAGGACGTCAGCGGCGCCGGGCTGCGACGGGAGGGTCTGGGCATACTCGACGCCTGCAATCGATGCTTCCTGTTCGGGGAATTCCTTCCTGAATTCGCTCTCTGCGGAGATGACGGAAGGCATGACGCCGAAGGCCTTCGCGAAGGTCATCTGGGTCTGGGTGCCTGTCAGCTGCTCAACCAATGCCTTAGCTGCGGGTTTGTTCTTGCTGTCCGCCGCGATTCCCCAGCAGTTCGTGAACTGCAGGGTGCCCTTGCCCTTCGGGCCTGCCGGAAGTTCTACTGTGCGGTACTTGATGGAAGGGAAGTCCTTGGACAGGGCTCCTGAGATCCAGTTCCCTTCGATCGTCATGGCGGAAAGCTGTTTGCCGAAGGCTTCGCCTCCCCAGCCTGCGCCCAGGTCAGAGGAGAACTTTGCTGATCCGTCGGTGAGCATTTTCTTGACGAAGGTCAGTGCCTTCACGTTCTCGGTGCTGTTGACTGTGGCTGTCTTGCCGTCAGAGCTGAGCAGGGACCCGCCCGCCTGGGGAAAGAAAGCCGCGACGCGAGCCACTTCAGGGCTGAAAGAGAGGCCGACGGTATTGCCGGAGGTAAGTTTTTTGGCCGTAGCCTCGAGTTCGTCCCACGTGGCGGGAATATCGGCGTCGGTCAGGCCCGCCGCTTGCCATAGGTCGTTGTTGATGACCAGGGACAGGGTGGAGGAGTCCTTGGGTGCGCAGTAGAACTTCCCGTCAAACGTGAAGGCTCTGGTCAGGCTTGGCTGGAAATCGCCCTTGTTGGCAAGCGAGTCTGCGTAGGGCTCCAGGGAACCGTTGGAGGCGTAGCCGCTGAGCTGGTCCGGCGACAGGTAGAAAACGTCGGCGGGCTTTCCCGAGGCAAAGCCTTGACTAAGCTGCTGGATCAGATCTGAGGCTACGTTCACGGAGGCTTCCGTGCCTGATGTCTTGGACCAGTCAGCAACGGCAGCTTTCACTGCAGTTGCCTCGGCATCGCCAGAGGAGGCGATCAGAACGCTGATCGGTCCGGAGCCCGCATCGGATGATTCGTTGGCGGAGGGGCTGGCGAAGCCGGAACCGCAGGCGCTAAGGCCCAGGGCCCCGCTAACGCAAATGGTGATCACTGCGGCGAGGCGTGAGGCGCGTGGTGTTTTCATTCGTGGGGATCCTCTGTTTCGGAATGCGTCCGTCAATGGGCGCACTGAACGTGGCTTGCGTGCACTTCGGGTGGCCGGTCCGTGGTGCCGGGCTGACCAGGTTTCCTCGGCCCCGGGTAGCGCACTCCGCTGTTGATGCAGCGGGCGCCGGGGTTATCTCATTAGGACCGGGGGGCTTTTGATCGATCAAATTATGCTGTAAAACTGTATTTGAACGATCAAATGGGTGTTTCACAATGATGGTTGTGAGTTCCGCCACTGTCAAGGCCTGAGACGTCAGCATCGGTGAGCCGGGAATCCGGGCTCACTTCCCCAGCAATTTTCATCCGCGCACGTGCAGTGCCCGAAAGCAACGTTCCGCGCTTGCGGCCAAGGAGTATCAATGAACAACAGGCAGCCCTTCCTTCACGATTTGAATGTCCTTCTGGCCGCCCCGATGCAGGTCTGGTCCGGCCATGATGGACAGTTGCGGCGCAGCGGCGGCGTCCAGGGCATCTACTGTGCTGATACCCGGGTGATCGATGAGGCTGTCCTGACTGTCAATGGCGAGGAACCCGAACCGGTGGGCTCCACTTCGGCGGAAGGCTCCGTTATTTCCTTCCAGGCCCTTGTCCGGACCCTGGGAAGTGAGAATCCCGATCCACTGGTCAGCCTGACCCGCCGCCGCAGCATCCTCACCGATCGCGTCAGCGAGGAAATCATCCTGCGATCCGATCTGAGCAAGGACGTCACCGCGGTGGTTGAGATGGAGCTCGGATCCGACTTTTCACCGTTGGAGTCGGTCAAAGGCGGCGGCCGCGCCCACCCTGTCCCACCGGTGTTTGAAGGTGGCGTTTGGCATGCAGCGGAGGAAGGCGTCACCTCGTCGATCAGCGCGCCTGGGGCCCAGGCTGAACAGACCAACAGCCAGCTTCGTCTCAGGTGGGAATTGACGATTCCAGCGCGGGGTACCGCCAGGGTTGGCTGGGAGATCCAGGCCGAGGACAGCCTTGCCCCCTTCGTTGCCGCAGCCCAGCCCATGCCGGCATCATTCCGCGTCCGGGCCGATGACCGGCGCCTGGCCGCCCTGGCAGAAAGGGCACTCGGGGACCTCGAAGGGCTGCGGATGTCCGCTGCTTCCTCGCCCCAGGATGTTTTCCTCGCCGCCGGGGCTCCCTGGTTCTTCACTCTGTTTGGACGGGACTCGCTGATTGCAGCCCGAATGCTCCTTCCCGTTGATCCGTCGTTGGCAGCCGGGACCCTCCGCACACTCGCAGCCCGCCAAGGCACAAAGTACGACCCTGCGACGGCTGAACAACCGGGCAAGATCCTTCACGAAGTGCGCCGCGGCGAGCTTCGGATGCCCGGGGATGCCGGCAATGGCGAACTCCGCCTTCCGCCCGTGTATTACGGAACAGTGGACGCCACGCTGCTCTGGATTTCCCTTCTCCACGACGCCTGGAAATGGGGGATGCCGGAGGAGGAAGTCAAGGACCTGATGAGCAACCTCGAAGAGGCCTTGCTGTGGCTCCGGGACTGGGCGGACCCCGACGGTGACGGCTTCCTTGAGTACATCGACGAAACAGGATTCGGGCTGGCCAATCAAGGCTGGAAAGACTCGGCCGACTCGATCCGCTGGAACGACGGTTCCCTTGCCACCGGTCCCATCGCACTGGCAGAGGTGCAGGGATATGCCTACCAGGCCGCGACCAACGCGGCCGACCTGCTGGAGGCGTTCGGCCTCAAAGGTGCTGGGGAATGGAGGGCTTATGCATCAGAGATGGCCGAGAAGTTCCGCAACGCTTTCTGGTGCAGCGACGATCTCGGGGCCTACCCGGCGATAGCCCTGGACGTCGATAAGCGGCCAGTGGATGGAGTCGCGAGCAACATGGGCCACCTGCTGGGCACCGGCATTCTGAACGAGGAGGAAAGCGCGCTGGTGGCACGCAGGATCATGCACCCCACCATGTTTTCCGGTTACGGTGTCCGGACCCTAGATACGGGCAACGGCGCGTACTGGCCGCTGCGCTATCACTCGGGTTCTGTGTGGGCCCACGACACGGCCATGACCCTGGACGGCCTGACAAAAACCGGGTACGGCGACGAGGCAGCCCTCTTGGCTGTGGGCGTGATGGATGCGGCTGAAATCTTCGACTACCGGTTGCCCGAACTGTTCTCCGGTCACAGCTCAGCCCAGGGCGGGCCCCAACCCTACCCGGCCTCGTGCCGCCCGCAGGCTTGGGCAGCGGCATCAGCCATTCCCCTGATGCTCGCAACGTTGGGCCTGACCCCGCAAGGACCGGGGCTGCTGCCGGAGGTGACTGCTGCTGTCCCTGTGCCTTTCGGGGCGTGCACCTTTGAAGGGCTTCAGGCAGGAGGCCGAGCTTTCACCGTGGACGTCGACCGGCATGGGGCAGCCACCGTCACTCCGGCCTAGCGGGCGGCCGGCCACGATCCTTGGTGAGCGTGGCACGCAACGCGGTGCCGCCGTCGTGCTTAACGTCAACTGGCGCGGCGCTGTGTGCCGTTCTCTGCCGCTTCATTCCGCTATGGACCGCCCTATTCGGGAGGCCTAACCTGAGAGAAGTGGACAAAGGAGTCGTCATGAAACGCTTGCTCATCGGGCTGTCGACGGCGGCCATGGTGGCGCTGAGTGCAGCGCCGGCCGGAGCCGCTCCCAACATTTACCACACGATTTCGTCGACGCATGGCTCGGCAGCGGTGGTCGAAACCGTCGGCTGCGAGCGGACCGAAATCTTCGTCTCCTCAATGTCGGGCATGTTCGCTGCCCAGCCCGGCCCCGTGAACAAGCAGGGCCTGACCAGCCTATTCGTGCGCATCTCCGATATCTGCGCCGCGCCCGGCCGCGGCGTGGTGCTGTTCCAGGCCGACGGCATGAACTTTGCACCCCTGGACGTTGATTCTCGGCTGACCAGCGCCTCCATTACCACCGACATGGCCGGCACCGACGGCGACGGCAACCCGGTCACCATCAGCCTCTCGGCGTCGTGGACCGGCACCGGCCCGCTCGAGCACGACACCCTCAGCTCACACGAGAACATCCCGGGCGTGGGCAACGTCAACTCGGTCGACAACAATCTCAGGCGTGCCGCCACGGCAACTGTGTCCGTCACGGTCAACGGACTGACGGCTGCGGGCACGGACAGCAACGCAGTCCTGGAACAGGTGAAGGCGCGCTGCATCGAAGTTGCACGCCCCGGTGTGGAGGAGTTCTTCCCCTGCTTTGGGTTCCCGGGGTAGGCATGCGCGAGCCTGGGTTCCGACAGATTCGGATGTGGGTGCCGGACGCACGGACGGAAGAATTCAAGCGTGAGGCACGGCGGCAAGCCTTGACGGTTGCCGCTGCTGACCGTGCCAGCGATGATCAGGATTTCATTGAACAGGTCTGGAAATTTCGGGTGGACTCGTTAGGCAGATACTGATCAAGCAAGTGGGCCGCACTAGGGAACAGGCATTGGAGGTGCTACGTGGCTAACAACGCACAGATGATCATTACCAATTGGGGCGACGCGTTCGCATGTTCAGTCGCTAGCCCACAACTGCCAGGCATCGTAGCTGCCTACGACGAGCACCCGGACGCTTTGGAGCTCTTCAACCTCGCTGTGGATGCTGGCCTTGATGCCGACGGTTCCATCGACGTCCACATTCAGCAGGCTATGGAATTCGAAGGAAAGCAGTTCTTCGTCCGCGCTCGGCATGATCACCGGGGAGCTGAACGTGGGATGCTCGCTGCCACTATTGGCCAGGAACTCGCTCACGACTCGGGGCTTCGTGACTATGTGGACGCTGATCGTTTTGATGACGCCGTGGTTGTTGCGACGTTGCCCAGCGACCGAATTCACGATGTCATGGCAGGTGCCGACGAAAACGCGCCGCTAACTGTAGGAATGCAGACTGCAGACGGTTCAGTCCATTACATCGGGATGCTTAGGGTTACAAGTGCTTCCCGTGGGCGCCAGCTATCTGACCTGGGTCTCGACGCATCCTCTACGGTTGGTGCCATGTTTGCAGCACTGGGTACTGATCCCGCCACGAGTCAGCATCAGCACGGACGAATCCTTATCGTCGCCTAGACGTTTGCTGCATCGTTCGAAGAGCTTGCCGTGCTGACTCTTGGATATTTTGTGTCGACAGATTCAACTGCCGAGCCGCTCCAGGGCCCAGTCCCATCGGATCAGTTCCTGCTCCAGGCGAACCGACTTCCCGAAAGAATCGTTGCCCAGCGCGGTATAGAGTTCGGATTCCTCTGTGGTCAGCCTCTTGAGCCACGCCTTGGAGGGCGACGGCTCGTGGCCCCAAACATCCCGGTGAGCCAGCAGCGTCTCCTCATCCATCAGCACGCTGGCGACGTGCGGGTGGACCGCCCGGAGCTGGTCCAAGATCCGGAAGCCGTGGGTATCCAGGTCGCCCCAGTAAAGGACTTCGCAATCCTTCAGCCAACCGGCATCGCGCAAGGACGAGAATCCGTACCCGCCGCCATAGATCGCAAGGGTGCCCGGCCGTTCGGGCAGCGCCAGGAAGTTTACAAGGTTCTCAGTGACGACTACCGACCTAACGGGAAGCCGAAGGGAGCCGAACGCCTCCGCCGTCACCGTCAGATCGCGTACTTCACCCAGCAACGGCATCTCAGGATCCAGCACCCGGAACCTGACGAGTTCGGGAAGATGCACAAACCCGTGCCTCGCAGCGAAGCGGGCCCCAGGAGTCCGCGCCGCCGGCTGCCCCAGGAGGGAACCCGGTTCCGCGGGCACGTCCGGATTGATGTCGTCGGGAAGCTCATCCGTGGCAAGCTCCGACGGACGCAGGGCCTCCACCAGCTCATCAATCACCCTTCGATGGTTCTCGATGAACTTCGTGTGCACTCCCGGCAGGCTCAGCTGCCGGACGTAAACCCCGGGTTCCGGATTGTCCCGAAGCCACAGCGCCACCCGGCCAGCCGTCAGCGCATCACCCCCAAGCTCCAGCAACTTGAGCGGCCGCCGCAGCGCCCACGCACGGAATGCCGAATCCATCGCAGACAGGGACTCCGCAAGCTCTAGGAACCGGGCCGCGTCCTTCGCCTTGGCTACAAAACCAAGCTCGTCTTCGGCAGACCCAAACACTGCCGCCGCGGGCAGCCGGTTGGAACCGATCGTTGTGCGCCCCACCTCCGCTGTCTCAAGCGTGAAGGAGCCGACGCCGGCAAACAGCTCGGCCGCCCATTCGCGGGCGGCGGCATAATCGCTCAAAAGGGATGCCGCCGTCGGGCGCTTCAACGTTCGACGGCGGGGATACAGTCCGGTGGGCTCCAGCACCTCGCGCAGCAGCGCACCGCTGCTCCACGCCTTCAGCGACTGCGCCCGCAGGTCAGCCAGTGTTGTCCAGCCGGCGGGGGAATCAGCGCGGAGGTCCCTCCCCGAACCTCGCAAGCTCGCTTCGGGCCCCTCGGGACGCCGCTTAGGCACGGCGGTCCCGCTCGTCCCTGTACTCCTGGATGGTCATGTTCCGCAGCTGGGAGTCGTTCCCGTTGGTGTTGGCGACGAAGCCCACGTGTGCCACAAAAGGTTCGATCACGTGGATCTTCTGCAGCGGAGTGACGATCAGCAGCTGCAGCTTCATCCGCTGGAACAGCTCCAGGCCGTACCGCGCCGACTCGTCGGATCCACGGCCGAACGCCTCGTCGATCACCACGAACCGGAAGCTGCGGCCCTTGCCGGCGCTCCGGCCCGAACCTGCGGCTGCGCCTTGACCGGCGCCGAGCCCGAACTGGAACGCCAGCGCCGCGGCCAGGATGGTGTACGCCAGCTTCTCCTTTTGCCCGCCGGACTTGCCGCCGGAATCGGTGAAGTGTTCAAACTCCTCACCGGTCTCAGTCCACTTCTCCGAGGCGGAGAAGGTGAACCAGTTTCGCACGTCCGTGACCTTCGCCGTCCACCGCTCATCGAGGTTGGTGAAGCCGTCGCGTCCGCGGAACCGCTCGATCAGCCGCTCCACCTGCAGGTACTTCTGCTCGGAGTACTGGTCGTCGTCCCCGATGGTGCCCTCCGAGCAAGCCCGCAGGTCCGTCCCGAACTGCCGGACGTCCAGGTCTGTAGTGTTCTGGTGTTCCAGCTGGATATGCCGGCCGCGGTTGTACTCGATGCTGGCCAAGGACTCATTGATCTTGGTAATCCGGCTCACGATGTCCTGCCGCCGGCTGTCCAGGAACGCGTTGAACGCCACCACCTCGTGGATGGTGTTCTGGTTCAGCGAGTCCTTGAAGTGCGCCTCGAACTTCGGAAGATCGTTCTTCTCCAGCTGGTCCAGCAACCGTTCGTAGTCGCCCGCGGCATCCAGTGAGGCGTCGATTTCGGTGGTTTCATTCGGATACTTGTTGCGGAAGTCAGCCATCAGGCGCACCGTGTCGGCTTCCGCCCTGGCCAGCCGCTTGGACAGCGCATCGATGTCCGCCGTGAGCCCGGACCGGACCAGGCTCTCCACCGCCACTGTGTTCTTATAGGTGAGGACTTTATCCCCGGGCGCCGCGGCGGCGAGGCCGGCCACGGAAGCCAGCACACCGGCGTCGTCCGTCAGCGGCTGCTCCTGCAGCAGGGCACGGCACTCCGCGATGGCCTCCGCGAGGTTCTCGGCGTCCTTCTCATTGGCACCAAGCCGCTGCTGGAGTTTGTTGGCCCGCTCTTCGAACCGCGCCAGGTCATTCTTCAGCTCCGTTTCCTTGGCCGCCAGTTCCTGCAGGACGTCGCTCGCGGATTCCAGTGCGCGCCGCTCGTCCTTGAGCTCCTCGATCCGCCGCGCCGTAAGCTCCCAGCTGATCTCGGCGAAGTCCGCCACCGATTGAACGGTACCGAGCTGGATGCGTTTCCGGCCGATGTCGCCCAGTTGCCGGTCCACCTTGGCCAGCAGCGTCTCCACCACCTGGAGCTGGCCTTTGACCTCGTCCAGCTCTGCCAGGAACCGGTTGATCTTGTCCTGGTTGTCCCAGCCCAGCACGTAGTTCCGCCGGTCCGCCAGGTCCTTACGGTCATCCTTTTCATGCCGGCCGCGGCCGCCCTTCAGCTGGCCGTTGGCGGTGAGTGCCTTGGAATGGCGGCGGAAGTCCGCCAGGGTGTCGCAGCAGACGTAGTCGAACCGGCTGGCCAGCTCATCCAGCAGGAAATCGCGGAACGGAGTGCCCTGCTTGATGCCGATCTTGGCCGCCAGTGTCCCGGGCTCCGCGGCCCTGGGGGAGTACGCGTCGCCCACCTTCAGGTACACCAGCCGGCCTTTGAGGTTGTTCGCGTCCACCCAGCTGCTCACGGCAGCGTAGTGCGCCGAGGGCACCAGCAGGGACAACGCGAAGCCACGCAGGGTGCGTTCGGCCGCGCCCTCCCAGCCTGTTTCGCCGTCGCGGACGCGCAGCAGTTCGCCCGCGAACGGCAGTTCCTTCTCCGCCACTCCTGTCCCGTCGCACAGACGACGCCGGATCTCCAGCTGCTGCAGCGGCAGAAGGTTGCGCCGGGACTGGAGGCTGGTCAGTTCCGCTTTGAGATCGTCGGCGCGTCCGGTGAGGACAGTGCGCGTCATGGTCTGCTCGGTGCGGCTCTCCTGAAATTCGTTGTACTGCTCAGCCAGCCCGGACTCGACGGCGACCAGCCGGTCCCGGTTCGCGTCGAACAGTACCCGGTCTTCGGGCGCGCGGAGGCCCAGCTCTGCCGCGGCTGCGGCGTAGGTCTGGTAGCGCGTGCGCTGCGATGCGGCTTCGGTGCCGAGCCGGGCGATGTCGGCATCGATCGCTGCCAGCCGGCCGCCGCCGTTGGAACGGATGTCCTCGGCCACGGCGGTGAGCTGGTGCCGGAGTTCCGTGATCCGGGCCGTGAGGGACGTGTTGTCCTCGCGCAGCCGTTTGCCGGTGCTCTCCAGCTCCGCCGCGTGGTCCAGGCTCAGGATAAGGCGCCTGTTGGTGAACCAGGGGTGCAGCTGGTCCCGCTGGGCCCTGGCCAGCTCGTCCTCCAAAGTCAGGGCGGCGTGCCGGGCGGCTCCGGCGCGGATCGGCGTCAACAGGCTGATCTGGTCCTTGGCCCGCAGCACGGCTCCGTGGGCTTTCTTGAGGTCGTCGAAGTGGTGGAGGAGATTCTTGATCCTGGCGTCAACGTCGTCATCGTCCAGCATGTTGGTGCGCACGAAGTGGGTGATGTTCTCCACCTGTTTCATGGACACCGTGCGGTGGAACAGCTCCATGGCCTGGTCCCCGCTGATGCCGAACTGGCGCTTGAACGCAGCCGCGTACGGCTCGAAGGTGTCATGGACTGTCACACCCTCGGCCTTCAGCTTCTTCTTCAGCTTGGCGGGATCCTGGCCGAAGTTGGAGAAGTCCGCGGCGATGGACTGGTCCGTCTCCGCCAGGGAGTAGAAGCGGTTGGGCTGGCCGGCTTCCTGGACAGCCCAGAGGGTAATGGCCAGCGTGACCGATTTGTTCAGCACGGCGTTGTGGAAGACGGCAAGCACCACGGTGAGGGCTCCGGTTCCGCGAAGCGACACCGGCTTGGAGTTTTCGCCGCCGGTGCTGCGGGTGCTCTTGTGGTAGCCCCGCACGTAGGACATGAGGCTGCGTTCCTTCTTCTGCGCACCCGCGGCCTTGTTGTACTCGATCTTGTTGGCGGGCAGCAGGAGGGTGGTGATCGCGTCGACGACGGTGGACTTCCCGGAGCCGATGTCGCCGGTGAGGAGGCTGTTGGCACCGTCCAAACGGAACGTGCGCACACCCTGGTGGAAAGTGCCCCAGTTGAGCAGCTCCAAACGGTGCAGCCGGTAGCCCGGGGGAGTGCCGGCGTCGTCCGTTGTGTTTTCCCCCGGCTCCTCCAGGCTGAACAGGCTGTCCTGCAGGTCAGCGGTCACGGGAGCTCCCCTTCAGTGGTGCCAGTAGCCGTCAGCGGGCCTCCGGTAAGCGAGGCACGATAGTCCGCCAGCCGGGCGTCGAACTCCTCCAGCCATTGCGCATCCACGTAGGCCTTCAGGATCCGGGCCACCTCATAGGTGTCGGCCTGACCGCGGAGTTTGCGGAGGAAACCCAGCTCCACCACCTTCTTGATGTTGGCGCCGAGCCGGTCCAGGATCCGGGCCTGGTTACTGGATTCGGGCAGGAACACGGCCACCATGTCTGTGATCTCCTGCTCGGTCATGATGAGGCGCAGTTCGCTGCTGTTGGTATCGAATTCGAGCATCCGGCCGCGCAGCAGGGCGAGCAGAAGGCTCACGTCGAAGGTGAGCCGGCGGCGGGGGATAAGCCGGGGGAGGTCGCCCTCCGGATCCTCCCGCGACCTGAGGAACGCATAGCCCTCCGACTCGTCCAGGATCAGATCCAGCCCGAGCACTGCCACGTAGTCGCGGGCCTGCGACTCGAGGGTGATCAGCGACTGCCAGACCTTCTCGTCCGACTCCGCGTACACCACCCCGCGGAACAGCCGGGTGACCACGCCGGGGAGTTCCTCGGGTGTCCGGGCCTGTGTGTCGATGGTGTCCATGGGGTTCATGCCGGCCTCACAAAGATGATCTGGTCGATGGTCGCTTCGCGGATGCTGCCGTCCGGGAGGTGCCACTGCAACTGCTGGGGCACATCGTCGTGGATGCTGGCCCACGGGGATTCGCTGGCGAGCTGGTAGTACGCAACGATCTCGGCGAGCCCTTGTTGCAGCGGGTGGGCCTGCGTGACTTCCAGCAGCGTGGCCTGTTCGGCGTCCGCCAGGACGCCGTCCACATTGGTTTTCAGGCGCTCCACGTCCACATGGAACTGACTGAACAGGGCACCCGCGTCCACGTCCGCGTCATCGGCGGCGACGACGTCGTCGTCCACCATCACTTTCCGGCTGGGCTCATACAGCGGCCGCTCGAAAGGCAGTGCCACGTCCACCGACTGCGCCGCGATCTCCATAAAAACGCCCGACGGCGGCGCTTCCCGGGTGCCCAGCGCACCGGATTCGATGCTGCGGATCAGCTGCGTGATGCGTTTGTTTTCCAGGAAGACTTTGTCGTCCAGGAGCCGGCGCATCTGCTCGGAGAGCTGCCGGACCGTGGCCTGCGTCTGGTCCACGGCGGGCAGCCAGTCCTGATGGAGTTTGGTGACGGCGTGCAGGTCCTCGACGCCGGAGAGCGCCTCGATTTCGGTGGCGCGCTGCAGCAGGTCCTGCAGTTCCGTACGCAGCTGCGGGGACATGAGATAGTCCCAAAATCCCTGGAAGGTCCGGCCCTGGAGCGAGCTGCTGATGCCCTGCTGGTTGGCGAAGATGGTCTCGAGCAGTTCGCCCTGCCCGCCGTCCCAGGTGGCGATCTGCTCACGGACCTGGCGGTCCAGTTTGCGGAAGTTCTGCTCGACCTCACGGAAATCAGCCAGGAGGTCCTTGGCGAGGGTGGTCAGCTGCTGGAAGTGGTCCAGGGCTTCCGGGGCGGTCATGACCTTGATATTGCCGTCCCTGATCCGCTGCATCTCGGCGTCGATGCCGTCCCGCTGCCGCTGGAGCTCGGCGAGCCTCACCTCGGGGTCCGTTTCGGACTGCTGGACCAGGGCTTTGAGCACGGCGAAGATGCTGGTGAGCCGGGACTGGGTGGCCACGAAATCGCGTCCGCTCAGGCTTTCCACCCACCGGACCACGTCCTCGGCCGCGGCAGTGAGATCGTAGCGCGGCTCGTCCTGCCCCGGCACATAGTATTTGCGCAGCCAGGCCCGCTCGGGGGCAGCCCAGTCATCCAGATACTCTGAGGCCGGGCGCGGGTACTTGTCCTCGCCGTAGACGTCGCGAAGTCCGAACAGGACGTCGTCGAGGTGGTCGATGAGCTCCTGGCGGCCAATGTCGCGCTGGTTGGGCCCGGTGAAGGCCTTGATGAAGAAGGAGATGGCCAGAGGGGCGTTCTGTGCGCGGAGGAGTGACCAGCCTGCGTGGTTGTCGCGCAGGGCGTTGATGTCGTAGAAGTCCATTGCTTCCCTGGGGCGGATGTGTTGTGCAGCTGCGCCGGTGCAGTTGACCGGTTATGCCCAAGCTACACGGAGCCACCGACAATTTTACTGTGGAGGACTGCTGGGACCGGGACAAGGAAGCCGGAACGCCGTCCTTATACGTAGTTACGCAATCGTATTGACAAGGATGACCGGCAGGGCCAATCTGTGGACCACGGCGTCATTTGCCGAGACAGGACACCATGCTTCTAAAGGATGGGCTGACCGATGTCGGAAAGAGATTCTGCCCAGGCCGGAGAAGGTGCCGGCCAGACCCTCCCCGGAGTCGCCGTCGCGCGATCACGGTTCGTGGCTGTTACTGCTGCTCTTGCCGGCTTCGCCTTCGGCGCACGTGGCGCGGTCAATGCCTTTGGGGAAATCAGGTACTGGAGTCCGGAGACTCCGCTCGAATACACTGCCGTGGCATTGCTTTCAGTGGCGATGTTGTTCCTCGGGGCTACCCTTTGGGCTCTCGGCAGCTTTTGGGCAACACACGATCACCTGCCCGGGCGGGCTGCCAAGTTGAGTTGGTTCGCGGTCCGTGTGGCCGCCGTCGCCGCTGTGCTTGTTTCGGTTTCCAACTTCCTTGAGGACTACTTGAGGCTGCGCTGGTTCGGGCTGACGTTCGTGATTGGTTCGATCGCGCTGCTCCTGGGCCTGCTGTGTGCCACAGGTCTGCGTTTAGCAGCACCCCGAGTGGACAGGGTCGAAGGTATCCTGCTCCTGGCAATATCTGTCGGCGTCGTGCTCCTGTCATTTGCCATGGGCGTGGGCGCTGCGACGCTTCTGCTGCTCGCCGCCTATCGTGCCTGGTTCCGTGACAGGCGCCGTCCCGCGCCACATGCCGCGCGGGTTACGTGATGACGTGCAGGAGGGGTCACCCAGCTCCGAGGGATTTAGCGTCGGGGTCTGCGGTGACTGCCTCGAGCAGGCGGTCGAAGCTTTCCACTCCGTAATCGGGCGCCGTGGCTGCCAGAACAACGTAAGTCGTGGTGATCGGTTTGATGATGGGTTTGGCATGCAGAGAAGTCTTCGGTGAGGTATTCCGGATGACTTTCAGTTCCAGGCCGGCTACCCCGTTCACAGACAGCGGCCTGGTTTTGCCATTGACGAGCAGCGAGCGCAGCTCGTCCGGCCCGAGTTGGGCAGCGCTGTCGACGGAGAGCTCGCGTATTACTTCGTTTACAGACGCGGTCACCCCCTGAAGAAATGCACGCTCCCGAGAACTTATGGCGAGGATGCTCACTGCCGTGAATGTGGTTGCAAACATGGCCACGAACAACAGCACGGCGGCCAGGTCCCTCAGGCCCGGAAACAGGCCCATCAGGAGGAAGCACAGGACAAGTCCGGCCACAGATAACCTGCCGAACAAAGCACCCGCGCCGTCGTCCGGCCTCCCAGTCCACTGTTTCTCAGTAAAACTGCAGACCACCCGGTGCTTCGTCTGTGGCTTGGGCATGATCAGTTCCCTTTCACTTCCAGGAGGGCCTCGGCAAGAATAATTGCCTCCCGCGCCTCACGGAGGCTGTCACGCAGGCCGGGGTCGGGGACACCGAAGCTGAGATTGTCGGCGGAGACCGAGAGCTCCGCCGCGATTTTGCTGAGATTCTCCCGCTCCTGCGCGATCCTTCTCGATGCCGCCAATTTGACCTTGCTCTTATCCAGTTCAATAAGGGCTGCGTTGATCTGATCCCGGCGGGCCCGGATCCCGCTGCACACCTGCAGGACACGCTGCGCACGATTGCTGAACATCTGCTCCATCTTCTGGGCAACCTCATGCAGCTCGCTAAGGCTCCGGTAGGTCCGGGCCCGCTGCTTCGCGGCTACTAGGTTGAGGAGCTGGCGGATCCGAGTGCGTCGCTGACCCCAAAGCTCAACGCCTGCGTTGTTCTGGTTTAAGAGGAGCCCGGCCGCGTCCAGGGCCGCGCTCAGGGTATCCCGCCGGGGAGTGAGCTTCCCGGCCGCTGTTTCCAACCGCCCGATGAACTCGGCGTAGTTGTCGAGCATTGCCGCATCGTCCCTGCCCGCCACTTGAACGGAGGGGCTGGCCAGGGGTTCAGTTGTGGGTGTTGGAAGGTCCTTGGCTGATCCGATTCTCGGTGGGTTGGCGGGCATCCGCGGCGGGACAGAACGTGGTTCGCGACCGGACTCAGGTGCGCTGTTGCTCATGATCAGCCATCCCATTCATGATCAATCACGGAGCAGGTGCGTGACGCGCGCCTACTTGTGAATAGTCATTCTAGAGCTCGGCGCTGCCATTGTCTCCGGCAGGGGATTCACAGCTCAGCGGCCGGGTTTCGACGGGCTCAACCAACCCGAGACCCCGTCTGCTTACCTGGCGAGAGGACGTTCAGGCCCGCATCAACAGCGGCCGCCAGGAGTTCCGCGTCGTAGGCCACGAGAACGTCCGCCTGCAGGCGGATTGCAGCGGCCAAGTGAATGGCGTCGGCGCTGCGCAACCTGCCAGGCAGGGCCGCTGCGTACATAAGGTCCGAACGTGCAAGGTCAACCAAGTTGATGCCGCCGAGGGCGGCATTGACCAGTTCGCCGGGAATGGCACGACGGTGAGCCGCGCAGTGAAGCTCGGTGCAGAGGAGCATCGAGGCGACCAGGCTGTGGTTCCGGGATACGGCTGTTGAGAGGTACTCGGCAAGGGCTGATGATTCCCGCTCCTCCGCCACGAGTTTGAGAACGGCCGACGTGTCCGCATAGATGATCAACGGTCCCCGCGAAGGTCGTCCAGGATCTCCTCTGTGCTGGATTCCAACGTGACCCGCGGCAGGGTGCTGAAGTCTACGGGGCCAGTCGCCGCGCGGACCTGGCCTGCCAGCAGCAAACGTTCAAATGGAGAAGCGGACGGCGGGATAAGCGTGGCGGCGATTTCGCCGTTGTTGGTGACATCGATCGTCTCGCCGTTTTTCACGCGCTCAAGGATTCTGCTGCTCTCGTTGCGCAGTTCACGGTGCGGAATAGTTGTCATGATTGCCTCCGTAGCAATCGTAGCAACTTCGGGGACCTGGGCGTAAGTGTCAGCCCTTGCCTTCCGCCTGATCCCAGTGCCGCCGGAGCAGCCCGGCCAGCCGCTGCGGTTCGATCCGGTGCGGCGGGTCGAAGTGGTGGCGCCTGGGGAAGACCTCCAGATGGAAGTCCGGGAAGAACACCCGTGCCAGCCGGGTGGCAATCTCGCCGTAGTCATCCGGGTTGCTCAGGCCACCCAGGGCGAAGAACACGGGCGGGCGAAAGGCGGCCAGACGCGCCCTGTCCAGGTCGTAGCTTTTGAAGGTCCGCAGGAAGGCCTTGATGCCGGCAGGCCGCTTGGCCATCCACGGCGGCGGGGGACCGGGCTGCTGTGGCGGCAGGACGACGTCGGGCTTCACTCCCAGCCTCATGAAGGCGGGCAGGAACTGCTCCGGTGGCAGTGCTTCCAGCTGCTCGTACTGCTTCCAGAGCGCCGCGTGGGCAGGGCTCCAGTCCCAGTTGCCCGCCCAGGCGGGCTCGAGCAGCGCCAGGCTGAGCAGCCTGTCAGGGTGCTTGGCGGCGAACGCCAGCGCGGCCGCGCCGCCGCCGGAGTACCCGACGAGGTGGAAGGTCTCCCACCCGAGGGCATCTGCCTCCCGCAGCACGCCGTCGACTTCCGTGTCAAGGCTCCAATCCGCCGGAGGCTCGTCCCTGGCGTAGAGCTCGAGATCCTTGGCGAGCGCCTGCACGTCCAGTCCCAGGGCTTTAATCAGCTCGTCGTAGGCGGGTTGCGCCGGGAGCACGCTCCCGGGAAGCAGGATGACCCGAATAGATTCCATGGCAGGATGCTACGCCGTGCGACGGGGCTTAGACAGACGTGGTCGGACGAGCTACCGGCGCGTCATCAGGTAAGCCGCCCAGCCCCGCGGCCATCCCGCCAACCCGGACTCGCCGGCGATCTTCTCCACGTCGAACGTCGGGGAGAAAGTGTCCTGGATGTAGCCCGGTGAAAGGGTCAGGTTTCCGAAGGGAACAAGCTTCCACACCAGCTTCTCCCATGAACGGGCTTCCCATTCGAAGTTCCACATCAGAAACTTTGCGCCTGGCCCGGCGAGCGGGATCACGTGCTGAAGGTACGCGTTGCGCTGGCGTTCGGTGAGATCGTCGAAGGTTCCGTAGTCGACCAGAACGTCGAATGGACCGTGAAGCTGGCTCGGGTTGGTCAGGTCGTCAACGACGAAATTGACTGCTGCGCCGGCCTTTTGCGCCTTCGCCTTGGCTTTGGCAATTGCGGCCGGCGCGAAGTCCACGGCCGTTACGTCGAACCCGTGCTGTGCCATGAAGATGGCGTTGTCGCCCTCGCCGCAGCCCAGGTCAACCGCCCGGCCCGGGGCCAGCCGCCCCTCGTCCACCAGACGGACCAGCTCGTGGCGGGCGCTGCCTGCCCACGGCGGAGTTCCGTACTTGTACCAGGCGTTGTAGACGGCTTTCATGATGCACCACGTGAGGTGTGCGGCTGACGGGTCCGATGATGCATGCGGAGCCATCCCGCCGTGCTGAGCACCAGCGGCACCTGGGCCAGCGCGTAGAGGCCGTGGAACAGGTAATGGCTGGCCGTTTGCTCCGGCGAGAACGGAAGGAACGGCAAGGGCAGGACGCTGAGTACGCCACCGCCCACGAAATTCAGCAGGCCCCAGCACAGCAAGGCCACCGTCGCCTGGTACCGGGCCGACGTAATCCATGCGGACACCAGCAGGGCAGTGACCAGGAGCGGGATACTCGATTCAGGGCTGAAAAAGCTCTGCCCGGGCAAATCGGCGAGGTTGTGGACGAACAGTCCTGCCCAACCAATCAGTGCCCCGACTGGGATGCCCAGTTCCCGGGCCTGTGGGATGCTCATGCCGCTGCCTGCCGGTGACGGGTGTCTGACCAGAAGTCCAGGACGTGCTGGGTGACTTCGCGAGGTGCTACCAGGAGCGGGGCCACGTGGCCGGCGCCTGTTACCCGCGCAAACCGCCCGTCCGGAACGCTGCGTGCTGCACGTTCGGCCTTCCCCGGATCGTTCATGGAATCGTCCCGGCCCACCAGCGTCAGGGTGGGCACCTGGAGGAGAGGCAGGACCGGCCGGAGATCGGGGCGGTGCAGCATGATCGACTGCATTGCCCAGTACTTGCCGTGTTTGTCGCCCCGGCGGAACGCATCGCCCACCGCCGCAGCAGCCGCAGGTGATGTTTTCGCCGCACCGCGACCCGCCAGCGCTTCGACTATCGCCCCGCTGAACAGTGCCGGACCCAGGACCCGGTACAGGTAGACGAGCGGGACCGTCTGCAGGCGTTCAGCACGGGTCAACGGGTATGGGGGCGTGCCGATAGTGGTCAGTGTCCGGCAGCGTGAGGGGAACATGTGCGCAAAGACGATGCCCACATGCCCGCCCCAGGCGTTGCCCACCCAGTCCACCGGGGCAGAAACATCCAGCGCATCCAGGACCTGGGCGGCTGCGGTGGCGCAGTCCTCAAGGGAATAGCGCCGGCGGGGACCCGGACTGTCGCCGTGTCCGGGCCCGTCCACCAGGAAGAGTTCACGGTGCCGTCCCAGTTCCTCCACGACGCCGTCGAAGGTTTGGGAATCAACAAACAGGCTGTGCCATAGGAATGCAGGCGCGCCCGTGCCGGTGCGGCGGACCATCAGGGGACCAAGCGTTGTGCCAATCATGGTCGACAAAGTTTCAGAAGACATTTCCGGCCTCCAAAGAGCCTGCACTTCAAACCAGTCTTGAATGGAATTTACTTCGGTTTCCGAAGCTTATGGAATAGAGTTTCCTCCATGTCCATGCCGCCGTCAAGCGATTCCAAGCCTGATTCCGAGCGCCCGAGGCTTCCCGTGGGCCAGCTGCTGGTACGCCTGCTGGCTGAGTTCCGCCGGGAGCTCCTCGACGAGGCGGAATCCCGCGGCTACGGCGATATCCGGCTGGCCCATCTGCAGATCACGGGCAATATCGGCACCAAGGGAATCCGCCTGACGGTCTTGGCCGAGCGGGCGCAGCTCAGCCTTGCGGCCACATCCGAACTGGTCAACGAGCTGCAGGCGCTGGGATACCTGGAACGCAGGCCCGACCCCACCGACGCCCGGGCTAAACTTATTTTCCCGTCGGCCCGGGGGTTGCAGATGCTGCGCGAGGCATCGGCGAAAGTACGGGAGTTGGAACAGCTTTGGGGCTCATTCGCGGGGGAGCAGCGCTTCGAAGCAGCCCTGCAGACCCTCCAGGACGTGCTGGATGCCACCCGCAGGCCGGATAAGCAGGGCCCCGGGCCCGCCTGAGCCGTCCGGGGGATTCATCGCGGCACGGCAGGCTACTTCTTGGCGGCCTTGGGCTTGCGTTCCTTTGGTTCCTTGGGCGGCAGGGTTGCGACGTGGTCCAGCGCCTTCTCCACCCAGGCACGGACCCGGGCGTGGTCGCCGTCGCCCTCTGCGTTCCACACCTCCGGCAATCCGGCGTAGCCGGCCATCGGCCGCTCGGCCGGCCCGAACGGCACAGTCCGCTCGGTGCTTTCGAGCTCCACCCGGGCCTCGTCGTCGAGCTTCACGCCGATGACGGGGCCGAACAGGCCGGCGAACATGTTGCCGTTGACGAACGCGCCGAGGTTGCCGAACATCGGCTTCACCACCACGTCCGGACGGTCCGGGACCACCGAGCGGAAGCGTTCCTTGTCGGCGTCGGACGCCTTGGGCATCTCCATGGTTCTCTCCCGGGGGGTAGGGGGCGGGCTGGATCTGTTGGCAGGATATGCCCGCTCCGCCGCCGCGTACAGGGCAGGGCAAGGAAGGCCCGACGGCGGCGTGCGGCTGGGCTGCCGGCTGCCTGGTCAGCGCGCCGCATCGGGTTGTGGTAAATGCTGTCCGGAAACTCCTGTACAGTTGATTTTGTTGTTGTGTTTATGCAGTTGGTAGTTCAGGCAGTACGCGCGGTCGAAAGTCCGCGTTCTTCTGAAGTAGCGGTTTTGAACACCCCACACCGGAGGACCCGAAAGTCGGGACTTTTCCTCCACCTTCACGAAGGACAAAAATAATGGCTACTGGTACCGTCAAATGGTTTAACGCTGAAAAGGGCTTCGGCTTCATTTCCCCCGATGACTCCTCACAGGACGTTTTCGCACACTACTCTGCGATCGCTTCCTCCGGCTTCCGCTCACTCGAAGAGAACCAGAAGGTCTCCTTCGAAACCGAGCAGGGCCCCAAGGGTCCCCAGGCCGTAAACATCCAGTCCCTCTAATTCCTTAGAGAAACTGGGGCCTTAGGGTTTCATATTTTCAAAGCAGGGCCGGTCATTTGACCGGCCCTGCTTTTGTTAACACCGGGTGTGCTTTTTGCGTGGACGCTATGGGGCTCTTCACAATGCAAACTAATATTGGGGGCACCCCCAAGCAGAGGAGCGCCCCGTGGGCAAAGTAGTCATGTACGCCTCGGTGTCAGTAGACGGCTTCATCGCGGACGAGGACGACCAGCCCGGACCGCTGTTCGACTGGTTGCTCAGCGGTGACGTCCCGTTGGACGAGAGCGGCGTGCTGAAGGTGTCACAAGCGTCCTACGACTACACCCGGGAGTACTGGGACCAGATCGGGGCGACAATCGCCGGCCGCCACGTCTTCGACATGACGGACGGCTGGGACGGGAAGCCTCCGGGCGGGGTCGACCACGTGGTCGTCGTGACGCACCGGCCAGAGCCCGAGGGCTGGGACCCCGAGGCGCCGTTTCACTTCGTCGACGGCGTCGAAGCGGCCGTGGCCAAGGCGCAGGAGCTCGCTGGTGACCGCATAGTCGAGGTCGCCGCCGGCGACGTCGGTGGCCAGGCGCTTGCCGCGGGCCTGGTCGACGAGGTGCGAATGGACGTCGTACCCGTCGTGTTGGGGTCCGGCAAGCGCTACTTCGAGTCCGTCCACGCGCAGCACCTGCTGGAGGATCCTGACGTGGTGATCCAAGGCGACCGGGTGCTTCACCTGCGCTATCGGGTGCGCCGCTGACCGATCTGGGCGGCGGGAACCGACGTCGACCGCCTTAGGGCACGGAAAGCTGTATTGGCGGGGTGGTGACTGGCCCGCCGCACTGTGCCGTTCCGCCCACCATGGTCCAGACAAGGTCATGTTCCTGTTCGGCCAACACGGTGCCTTCCGAGGCAAGGGCCTTCACGGCCACCTTTGCGGGGTCGCCAAAAGCCACGTTGAAAACCCAGGTGTCCTGGTCATACCGGTGGCCGTAGAACGGTGGATGGCTCGCCGTCGGTTGCGGCTCAGGGGAGAACTCCGTGACCACCGACTTCAGCGGGGCCGGCGAAGCGGCCGTAGGCTCCGGCTGGGAGCACCCGCTCTCATTGCACACGCTGACGTCGCTGACCGCGGCTACATTCCCTTCGATGTTCACCGTCAGGGTCCTGATGTAGCCGATGGCCGGGCAGGCATTGATTGTGCAGCCCGCAGAGGGCATGACCACGATGGCCAACGCCGCGAACACGCCCACGATCCCCCAACCTGATTTCATGGTGCGAGTCTACGCCGCAGGGCCTGGCAAAATGGCCAGCATGCAATCAGCCGCTACCGTCCCTTCCTTTGACCTCCGGATCAGCATCGAGGACACCGAACCGCTGATCTGGCGCAGGCTCAAAGTGCCCGTATCGCTGACCGTTGCGGAGTTCCACCTCGCCATCCAGGCCGCCTTCGGCTGGGAAAACCGGCACCTTTACGGCGTCCGTTGTGAGGATCCCGCCGGGAAGGCGCGCGTGATCATTGGTCCCGGCGACGGGATGGAGGATCTGGACGCAGAGCCGGCCTCCGGCGTCGTGCTTTCCGACCTGCTTGACGCCGAAGCGCCCACGTCCGCGCTTGAGTACGACTACGACTTCGGCGACGACTGGACACACCAAGTGCAGTTGCTCGGTTCGGCGGAGCTGCCGGCCGGCGAACTCGTTTGCGTCGACGGCGCCAACCGCGGACCGGTGGAGGATTCCGGCGGGCCGCACGGCTACCGCCGGCTCGTGGAGATCCTCGGTGACCGGACACATCCGGAACACCAGGACGCCGCCCACTGGACCTATACAGTCACCGGTGAGTTAAGGGCCTCCTTTGATCCCACTTCCTTCGACCTCGCCGCCGCCAACCGGAAGCTGCGGCTGCTCAGCCTCCAATGGTGGCCACAGCCCGTCACCGACGACGAGCGCGACGCAGTGCTCCGGCCGGTCCGCTGGCTCCTCGAACACGCCACCGGCGACGGGATTGAGCTGACGAAGGACAGTTACCTGAAGCCTGCCATGGTCCGGCGCGCCCTGGAGGAACTCGGCTGGAGTGACGCCGTCATGGGCAAGGGGAACCGTGAGGCAAACGTGCTGCCCGTCCGGGAGCTCCGGGAGCACCTCCTGGCGTGGAAGCTGCTCCGGAAGTTGAAGGGCCGGCTGGTGCTCACTCCCCGCGGGAGGCGCTGCCGCGAACGGCCCGCTGATCTGTGGGACTACATGCTGGACGCGGTGGGCCGGCCGGAGCACGAGGCCGTCCGGCTGGTGACGCGCCTGTACGCGGAGTGGCACGTCAGCGGCATCGCACCGCCGTGGAACCGCCGAACGGAAGCGATCAAAGGCGCACTGGAGAGCGCGGGCTTTGTGACCCGGTCTGGCCACCCCATCCCCGACGACTGGGTCACCGACATCAACCGGACTGTTATCTGGAAACTGGGGTGCCTGCACCTGATGGAGCCGAAGAAGGGGTACTTCGACCAGGTGATGCTGACCGACGGCGGCGCGAAGTTCCTGCTGGAGGTCCTGGAGGCTGACCGCGAGTTTTCAGGCGCAAAGTAACTGGGGTTTCGACGGGCTCAACCACGTTACTCGTCCGGATCTGGATTCCTGACGTCCTTTTCGCCGATGTCGGCGGCGCCCAGGGCCGCTGCCGCAGGGCTGTGGGTTGTATCGTGTTCGCGGACGCGGAGCTCGGGGTGGTGCAGGTCCAGGGCCGGACGCTCCGAACGGATCCGCGGCAACGACGTGAAGTTGTGCCGCGGCGGCGGGCAGGACGTGGCCCATTCGAGCGAGGCGCCAAAGCCCCACGGATCGTCGACCGTGACCTTCTCACCGGGCCGCGACGTGATGTAGACGTTCCAGAAGAACGGGATCATTGAGGCGCCCAGAAGGTAGGAGCCGACGCTGGAGAACTGGTTCATCCAGGCGAAGTTGTCCTCCACGAGGTAGTCGGCGTAGCGGCGGGGCATGCCCATGACGCCCAGCCAGTGCTGGATCAGGAACGTCCCGTGGAAGCCGAGGAACAGCATCCAGAAGTGGATCTTCCCGAGCCGTTCGTTGAGCATCTTGCCGGTCCACTTGGGCCACCAGAAGTAGAAGCCGGCGAACATCGCGAAGACCACGGTGCCGAACACCACGTAGTGGAAGTGCGCCACCACGAAGTAGGAGTCGGAGACGTGGAAGTCCAGCGGCGGCGACGCCAGGATGATGCCGGTCAGGCCGCCGAAGAGGAACGTGACCAGGAAGCCCAGGCTCCACAGCATCGGCGTCTCAAAGGTCAGGGAACCGCGCCACAGCGTCCCGATCCAGTTGAAGAACTTCACCCCTGTGGGAACGGCGATCAGCATGGTCATGAATGCGAAGAACGGCAGCAGCACCGAACCGGTGACGTACATGTGGTGCGCCCACACCGTCACGGACAGGGCTGCGATGGCGATGGTGGCGTAGACCAGGCCCTTGTAGCCGAAGATCGGTTTGCGGCTGAAGACCGGGAAGATCTCCGAGACGATCCCGAAGAACGGCAGGGCAATGATGTAGACCTCGGGGTGGCCGAAGAACCAGAACAGGTGCTGCCAAAGGACCGCACCGCCGTTTTCGGGGTCATAGATATGGGCGCCGAACTTGCGGTCTGCACCGAGGGCGAACAATGCCGCGGCGAGCGGGGGGAAGGCCATGATCACGAGGATGGCCGTGACCAGGGTGTTCCAGGTGAAGATCGGCATCCGCCACATGGTCATGCCCGGGGCGCGCATGCAGATGATGGTGGTGATGAAGTTGACCGCGCCCAGGATGGTGCCGAAGCCTGACAGCGCCAGGCCAAAGACCCACAGATCACCGCCCACACCGGGCGTGAACGTGGTGTTGTTCAGCGGCGCATAGGCGAACCAGCCAAACGCTGCCGCGCCCTGCGGGGTGATGAAGCCCGAGACCGCGATGGTGGAACCGAAGAGGAAGAACCAGAAGGCAAGGGCGTTCAGCCGTGGGAAGGCGACGTCCGGAGCACCGATCTGCAAGGGCATGATCACGTTGGCGAAGCCGGCGAACAGCGGGGTGGCGAACATCAGCAGCATAATGGTGCCGTGCATGGTGAAGAGCTGGTTGTACTGCTCCTTGGTCTGCAGGATCTGCATGCCGGGTTCAAAGAGTTCGGCGCGGATCAGCAGGGCCATGATGCCGCCGATGATGAAGAACACAAACGACGCGATCAGGTACATGTAGCCGATGATCTTGTGGTCCGTGGAGGTGATCCATCTGACCACCATGCTGCCTTTGCGCTGCGGTACAACGGCAGGTGCGGCAGATGCCGCGGTCCCTGGACGTGAATGCCCGGTGATGGCCATTTTCCACCTCACAGATCCGCCTTGACGGCGCTGATGGGCCCGTTGCGTGAGCCCCTATTTGCAGGCTACTCCAGGAGCTCGGCGTGCGGGAAGAGTCAGTTCAGGCCCATCGCGTTCCGGACCTCGTCCAGGATGGAGTGCATCGCGGTCTCGGCCGTGACTGCATCCCCGCCGGCCACCGCGGCGGCAACGTCCTCGTGTGCCTGCAGCGCTTCGTTCCGCGGCTTGAACGGCATGAGGCCCTGCTGGGTGCGGCTGGTGAGCACCTCGGCCACCATGCCCTCCAGCGCCGTGAACATCTCGTTGCCGCAGCTGTGCAGCAGCAGGCGGTGGAACTCGATATCCGCCGCAAGGAAAGCTTCAAGCTCACCGGCCTCGCCCAGGCGGCGCAGGTCGGCCGCCAGGGAAAGCAGCTTGGCGCGCTCGGCGGCGCTGGCCCGGCGGGCAGCTCCTGCGGCGGCAATGGGTTCGACGGCGATGCGCAGCTCCGTGAGGCTGCTGTACTGCTCGGCGCGGTTGTCCGAGGCGAGCCGCCAGCGCACCAGTTTGGGGTCGTAGACGTTCCAGAGCGCACGCTCCTGGACCACGATGCCCACGCGCCGGCGCGAGTACACGAGGTTCATCGACTCCAGGACCTTCATGGTGTCCCGGGCGACGGTGCGGGAAATCCCGTATTCCTGCTGCAGCACGTCCAGCGTGAGCCGGCTTCCGGGCGGGAGGCTGCCGGACGCGATGGCAATGCCAACCGCCTCCAGAACGCGTTCGTGCATCGCGGGGGAGGCCCCGCCGTCGTCCGCGGTATCCGCGTTGCCCACTGTCGCCGTCGACATGTTTCCTGCCTCTCTATGCGCCGCAGCGCCCTCACAGGATATCGAAGATTAAGCCAAAGGTATGACTTGTGACACTCAAAGATAGTATCTGTGGTGCCAAATGGTGATACCTTATCTCCAGCGCACTTTCCAGCAAGTGTGCGGCGAGCTTCTTCCTTTAGCCAAAGACGTCTTCACCGGAGGTACAAACATGCAGAATCCAGCCACGCACCTGGTGGTGATGGGCGTTGCCGGGTCGGGCAAGTCCACCATCGCGGCCGCCCTGTCCCAGCAGCTTGGCTGGGCCTGCGCCGAGGCCGACGAGTTCCACCCGCAGTCCAACATCGACAAGATGACCCAGGGCATTCCCCTGCAGGACGAAGACCGCTGGCCTTGGCTGCAGGAGATCCAGGACTGGATGACCGCCCAGGCGGCGGCCGGCAAGAGCACTGTCCTCACCTGCTCCGCGCTCAAGCAGACCTACCGCCAGTTGCTCTCCGCAGCGCAGGGCCGGGTGCTTTTCATCCACCTCGACGGCGGCGCCGACCTGATCGGTGCGCGCATGCAGGGCCGTGAGGGCCACTTCATGCCGCCCACGCTGCTGCCCAGCCAGCTGGCCACCCTGGAACCGCTGACCGACGGAGAACTCGCCGCCGGCAGCCTGCGCCTGGACATCTCGCTCTCCCCGGAGGAGATCGTCGCCGCCGTGATCGCAGCGCTCAAACTGCCCACGGACCAGGCGCCCTCCAACGCCTGAGCGTTCGCTCAGATCCAACTCCCCATTCCCCAATAAATTCTGTTTCAAAGGAGAACCATGGTCATCGAAGGATGGACCCAAACCCTGGGCGCAGGCCCCCTGCTGCTCATCGCGGCGGCGGCGATCGTTGCGCTGCTGTTCCTGATCATCAAGCTGCGGATGCACGCGCTCGTCGCCCTGATCGTGATCAGCCTCGCCACCGCATTTGCCACCGGAATCCCCGCCAACCAGGTGGTGCCGGTACTGATCAACGGCTTCGGCACGACACTGGGCACCGTGGCGCTCCTCGTCGGCCTCGGTGCGATGCTCGGCCGCATCGTTGAAACGTCCGGCGGCGCCAAGGTCCTGGCCGACTACCTGATCGGCGTCTTCGGCGAGAAGCGCGCCCCGTTCGCCCTGGGCCTCGCCTCGCTGATCTTCGGCTTCCCCATCTTCTTCGACGCCGGCCTGGTGGTTATGCTGCCCGTCGTCTTCGCCGTCGCCCACCGCCTCGGCGGGGGAGTGCTGCGCTACGGACTCCCGGCCGCCGGCGCGTTCTCCGTCATGCACATCTTCCTGCCGCCGCACCCGGGCCCGGTCTCCGCGGCCGCGTTCTTCGACGCCAACATCGGCCTGGTCATGATCGCCGGCCTCATCACCGCCATCCCCACCTGGTACGTCACCGCCTACCTGTTCGGCCTGTGGACCGGCAAGAAGCTGGTCCTCCCCGTTCCGGAAATCCTGGGCCACGCCAGCGCCGAGGCCGAGTCCCACCCGCCGCGCTTCCGCACCATCATCGGCCTGCTGCTCCTGCCGCTCGTCCTGATCTTCCTCAACACCGGCCTGAACACCCTTGCCTCCTCCGGCGTGCTGTCCGATACGGTCAAGAAGGAACAGTGGTTCCAGATCCTCCGCACCATCGGTGAAACCCCGGTGGCCCTGCTGATCGCCGTCCTGGTGGCCGTGTTCGTCCTCGGTGCCCGCCGCGGCAAAGACGCCGGTGCCATCGAGAAGCTGCTCGAATCCTCGCTCGGCCCGGTCTGCTCGGTCATCCTGATCACCGGCGCCGGCGGCATGTTCGGCGGCGTCCTGCGCACCTCCGGCATCGGCGCCGCACTTGCCGACGTCCTCGGCAACCTGGGCATCCCGCTGATCCTTGCCGGCTTCCTGATCTCCGCCATCCTGCGCATCGCCCAGGGCTCCGCCACCGTGGCGCTGACCACCACCGCAGGCCTCATCGCCCCGGCCGTGGCACTGGCCGGACTGAACGGCATGCAGATTGCCGCGCTGGTCATCGCCGTGGCCGCCGGCTCCGTGGTGGTCTCGCACGTCAACGACTCCGGCTTCTGGCTGGTGGGCCGCTTCTTCGGCATGGACGTCAAGACCACCCTGAAGACCTGGACCGTCATGGAAACGCTGATCGGCGTCATGGGCTTCGCCATCGCGGCAGTGCTCTTCCTGCTCGCCGGGATTGCGGGCTAGCTTCCCCAACTAAGTAGCGCGAAGTGTCGTTTTGAACCCTCAAAACGACACTTCGCGCTACTTTCTTTTGGGGGAGGGGCGTCCCGCCGTCGTGCATTCAGCTACTGGCCGGGGGCCCGGATGATGCGCCGCTGGGTTGCCGCTGAGATGGCCGCGGTGCGGTTGTCCACGCCGAGTTTTCCGTAGATGTGCACCAGGTGGGTTTTGACGGTCGCCTCGGAGATGAAGGTCTTTTTGGCGATGGCCCGGTTGGACATTCCGGTGGCCAGCAGCTCGAGCAGCTGGATCTCCCGCGACGTGAGTGCAGGGGCAGGGTTCGCGATCCGGTTCATCAGCAGGGCCGCAATTTTTGGGGCCAGGGCGGTCTGGCCTGCGGCGGCCGCCAGCACGGCCTGCCGGATCTGTTCGGGCGGCGCGTCCTTGAGCATGTAACCGCTGGCGCCTGCCTCCACCGCGGCCAGGATGTCCGCATCCGTGTCATAAGTGGTCAGGATCAGGACCGGCGGTGCCGCTTCCAGCAGCCTGATCTGCGCCGTCGCGGTGACCCCGTCCATGCCGGCACCCATTTGCAGGTCCATCAGCACGACGTCGACCGGGTCACCCAGGGTCTGCAGCCGTTTCAATTCCCTGAGTGCGGCGTCGCCGTCGGCCGCTTCTGCCGCCACCGAGATACCCTCGAAGTCGCTGAGCATGGCCCGCAGCCCGGCCCTGACCACAGGATGGTCATCGACCAGCAGAATGCGGATCTGGTTCACTCTCCGTCCCTCCCAGGCGCGTCGTCCAGGGGCAGGCGTATCGCCACCACAGTCCCCTCGCCCGGTGCCGATTCGAGTTCGAGGGAGCCTTTAAGCGCGGTCACCCGTTCCCGCAATGACGGGATCCCGAAGCCGCTCCCGTCTGCACGCCCGCCCATCTGCGCGGCCATCCCCGCGGGGTCGAAGCCGGCACCGTCGTCGTAAATGTCCAGGGTGACTTCGCTGCCCAGAAATGCGAGGGTCACGACGGCGTTGCCCGCCCTGGCGTGCTCCCTGACGTTGGCGAGGCTCGCCTGGGCGGCCCGGAGCAGGGTCACTTTGTACGGTTGCGGCAGTTCAAGGGGGTCGCCGTCGAATTCAAACCGGCACCGCAACCCCTGGCCCCCGGCCGCGGCGCTGCTCTCAGTGCTCTCACAGAGCCGGCGCAGGCTTTCCACCAGGGATGACTCGTGCAGTTGGGGGGAGGAGAGACCGCGGACAAAGTTCCGGGCTTCGGCCAGGTTCTCCGACGCCGTCTGCTGCACCAGTGCGAAGCGCGCGGCAGCGGTGGCGGTGTCGCCGTCGGCCAGCGACTTTTCCGCCGCCCGCGCCACCAGCACGATGCTGGACAGTCCTTGGGCGAGGGTGTCATGGATTTCCCGGGCCAGCCGCTCGCGCTCAGCCAGCACCCCGGCGTCGTGCTGTGATGCTGCCAGCTCCGCACGCGTCCGGCGGAGTTCATCCGCTGCCCGGCGCTGGTTCTCCGCTTCGCGGTAGAGCGCGCGGTAGGCCAGCCCGGTCACCACGGAGAACGCCGCACCGAACATAGGGCCCAAAACGACTGCGAGATGCGGGACGGACAGTCCGCTGACAGCCCACTGGGCAGCAATCACCGCTGCCGTCATCAGCGCGATGGTCAGCAGCGCAATCCGCCGCGGGAACAGGTGCAGGTGCAGGAAGAAGAGGGGGAAGGCCAGCCAGGCGAAGTCAGCGCTCGCGGCCAGCAGGACCGCCCACAAGGCGGTGACCACTCCCAGCCACAGGACGCCGTAGCGGCGTGGATCGAAGCCCGTGCCGTTTGTGGCGAAGCGCTTTTCCAGCATGGTGCCGGCCAGGTAAACCCCGGCCAGGACAAACGCGGTCCCGGCCCAGACGGGCAACAGAGGGTCCCCGCCGCCGGATACCAGCAGCCTCAGGACGGCCACGCCCAGCAGGGCGGCGAAGCCCACGTGCAGCGTCACTCTCAGCGCGTGCAGGATCGCAACGGACGGCGCCGCGTCGAGGCCGCTGAGCAGTGCATCGTCCGGTCCTCCGGGACCAGTCCCGTCCAGGGGCGGCAGGGATTCTGTGGCGGGCATTTGACCAGCTTAGGCGCGCCCGGACGGCGGCGGATCAACCAAATGGTTGACCCGGGGATCAACCGTTCTTCCGTCACCTCTCAACCACCTGCGCGATGGCGCAGGCGCCCCGCCGCGGGAGAGTGGAAACAAGGGCCCTGACGGCCCTGGCCCCACCGAAGGAAGAGAAAACGTGTTTCTTGCTATCCGCGATATCCGCTTTGCCAAGGGCAGGTTCGCCCTGATGGGCGCCGTCGTCGCCCTGATCACACTGTTGCTGGTGATGCTCTCAGGTCTGACGGCCGGCCTGGGCGAGCAGTCGACGTCGGCCATCGACAAACTTGGGGCCGTCACCGGCGGCGGCGGCGCCTCCAAGCCGGTGGACAGTATCGTCTTCGGCGCACCCGGCACCAACGAGCCCAAGGCCTCCTTCACCGAAAGCGAAGTCACCGCCGCGCAGCTGGAGTCGTGGAAGAACCGCGACGGCGTCGAAACCGCCGAAGCCCTGGGCATCAGCCAGACCCGGTTCCAGGCCGTGGCCACGGACACCGGGACGGGCACCGGAACCACCAACGTCGCCGTCTTCGGCGTCGCACCTGACGGCCGGCTGGCACCGTCCGGCGTCACCGCGGACACCGTGGTGATCGGCAAAACCGTGGCCAAAGCCCTCTCCCTGGCTGTTGGCGACAAGGCCAGCGTCGGCGGAACCGACCTGACCGTCAGCGCCGTAGTGGAAGACCAGTGGTACTCCCACACCAGCGTCGTCTGGACCGCGCTTCCCGCCTGGACCAAACTCGCCCACCTGACCGACCCGGAGCATGTCGGAACCGTCGCCGCCATCACCTATCAGGACGGCGCCACCGTTGACGAGGCGGCCGCCAACGCCGCGGCACACACCGTGAGCGCTTCACGCACCGCATCCTTCCAGGCGCTGGGGTCATATAAGAGCGAGAACGGCTCGCTGACGCTGATGCAGGCCTTTCTCTACGGCATCTCGGCCCTGGTCATCGTGGCGTTCCTGACAGTCTGGACGGTCCAGCGGACCCGCGACATCGCTGTCCTGAAGGCCATGGGCGGATCAAGCGCCTACATCCTGCGAGACGCCATCACCCAGGCCGCGATCGTCCTGCTGGCCGGCGCGGGAATCGGCGGCGGCATCGGCATCCTCGGCGGTTTCTTCGCAGCGCAGGCGGCCCCCTTCCTGCTCACCCCCGCCACGACGCTGCTCCCCATCCTCGGCATCATCGCCCTGGGCCTGGCCGGCGCGGCCCTTGCCGTCCGCCGCGTCACGAAGGTAGACGCCCTCATCGCCCTTGGCGGGAACTAAACCCTCCGCCACAGAGTCCGCCCGAGCCCATTCCCAAAGGAAACAACGCCATGTCCACCAGCCCCCTGAACCTCGTCAACGTCACCATCGAATACCCGGACGGGGACGGAACCCTCAAAGCCCTGGACTCCGTGAACCTCACGGTCCAGGCCGGCCAGATGGTCTCCGTCGTCGGGCCCTCCGGCTCAGGAAAATCCAGCCTCCTCGCCGCCGCCGCCACCCTCGTCCGCCCCACCCACGGACTGGTGCTCATCGACGGCACCGACGCCACCGGGCTCGGCGACAAGGACCTGACCGCGCTGCGGCGGGAAAAGATCGGCATCATCTTCCAGCAGCCCAACCTGCTTCCGTCCCTGACCGCCGCCGAACAGCTCATCATCGGCGACCACCTGCGCGGAAAGCCCGTCAAGGCCGCACGCGCCAAAGCTGCGGAGCTGCTCGACGTCGTCGGACTGAGCTCCAGCGCGGACAAACGCCCGCACCAGCTCTCCGGCGGCCAGCGCCAGCGGGTCAACATCGCCCGTGCCCTCATGGGCAACCCCAAGGTCCTGCTCGTGGACGAGCCCACGGCCGCCCTGGACCACGAACGCAGCGACTCCATCGTCCGGCTCCTGCGCCGCGTCACCGACGACTTCAGAGTCGCGACGGTGATGGTCACGCACGACACCGAGTTCCTCCCGCTGACCGACTCCGTCGCCACGATGCGCGACGGGCGGCTCACCGCACCGGTGCCGGCGAGCATCTGATCCCCGCCCGGACCAACCGGGCCATCCGCTCGGCGGGACGCCCGGGGAACACCGGCCGTCCCGCCGTCGTTGTGCCAGAGGCAGCGTGTTCTACCCGAGCGCTGAATCGCAACCAAAGGACACCCCTTGACCCAACGCACCATCGTGATCACCGGCGCAAGCGACGGCATCGGCGCGGCAGCCGCGCGGACGCTGGCCGAAGCAGGGGACCGGGTGGTCGTCGTCGGCCGTTCCGAGGACAAGACGCAGGCCGTCGCGAAGGAGTTGGACGCCGACTATTTCGTCTGCGACTTCGCCGAGCTGGATCAGGTCCGCACCCTCGCCGCGCAGCTTCGGGACGATTATGACCGGATCGATGTCCTTGCCAACAACGCGGGCGGCATCATGGGCAAGCACCAGCTCACCGTGGACGGCAACGAGTCCACCTTCCAGATCAACCACCTGGCCCCGTTCCTGCTCACCACCGAGCTGATGGACGTCCTCACTGCCAGCAAGGCCAAGGTCATCAACACCGCCAGCGGCGCCAACAGCTTCGGCAAGCTGGACCTCTTCGACCTCAACTCGGAGCACACGTACTCCACCAACCGCGCCTACGGCACAGGCAAGCTCGCCAACATCCTCTTCACGTCCGAGCTGCACCGCCGCTTCGGCGAGCAGGGAATTACGACGGCGGCATTCCACCCGGGCGTGGTCCGCACCAACTTCGCGGCGGACTCCACCAGCCCCATGCGGCACGCCTACAAGACGCTGCTCAGCCGCTTTATGCTCACCCCGGACCAGGGCGCCGACACCTTGCTCTGGCTCATAAACGGCACCGCCGGCACCGACTGGGTGTCCGGCGCGTACTACTACAAGCGCGCCCTCGCCAAAGCCAACGCACAGGCGTACGACGCCGGGCTGGCGCAGGGTCTGTGGGAGGCCAGCGAGGCGCTCGTCGCGCGCTGATTTTCCATCCGGGGGCGGGTCACGCGAGGTAACAGGCGTGCAATATGAACAAGTTGGCATGACTTTAACGAGCGAAATTCGGTGATTGTGCTAATTTCTCTCTGTTGACGTGCATATCTTCGCGACCGGGGACGGGACAGGGGAGTGCGCGCATTTGCCGCACACCTGCTGACCACCCCTCCTGGAGACGCCCGTGGAATCCCCATCACCCCTGACGCTGAACCCGACCCCCGCCGGGCCTGCGCCGGCCCAGCCCGGACTCCGGAGATCCATGGGCGCCAGGCACCTGGTGATGATCGCCATGGGCGGCGTCATCGGGTCCGGCCTGTTCCTCAGCTCGGGGTACACCATCTCCCAGGCCGGCCCGCTGGGCGCGGTGCTCGCCTACCTGGTGGGCGCGTTCGTGGTCTACCTCGTGATGGCGTGCCTGGGCGAACTGGCCATCGCGTACCCGGTGTCCGGCGCGTTCCACATTTACGCCGCCCGCTCCATCGGACCGGCCACGGGCTTCGCCACGGCGTGGCTGTACTGGCTGTGCTGGGCGGTGGCCATCGGCTCCGAGTTCACGGCGTCCGGGCTGCTGATGCAGCGCTGGTTCCCGGACGTTGACGTGTGGATCTGGTGCCTGATTTTCGCCGCCGTGCTGTTCGGCTTCAACGCGGTGTCCGCCAAGTTCTTTGGCGAGTCCGAATTCTGGTTCGCCATCATCAAGGTCGGCGCCATCATCGGCCTGATCGTCCTCGGCGGCGCGGCGCTGTTCGGCTTCCGTCCGCTCAGCGACGGCGGCAGCCACCCGTTCCTCTTCGAGAACTTCAACACCGCGGGAGGACTCTTCCCCAACGGCTTCACCGGTGTCCTGGTCACCGTACTTGCCGTCTTCTATGCCTTCTCCGGTTCGGAACTGATCGGCGTGGCAGCGGGCGAAACCAAGGACCCCGCCACGGCCATCCCCAAGGCCATGCGCACCACGGTGATCCGGCTGCTGATCTTCTTCGTCGGTGCCATCGCCGTCATCGCCGCCACCATCCCGTACACCGAAGTGGGGCTGGACGAGAGCCCGTTCGTCACCGTCTTCTCCGCCGTCGGCATCCCGTTCGCCGCCGACATCATGAACTTCGTCATCATCACGGCCCTGCTTTCCGCCGGCAACAGCGGCCTCTTCTCCTGCGCCAGGATGCTCTACTCCCTGGCCGACGAAGGCCACGCGCCCCAGGCCTTCCGGCGCCTCACCCGCCGCGGCATCCCGCTGATCGCCCTGTCGGTGAGCATGGTGGGCGGCATCGCGTCCCTCATCAGCAGCGTGGTCGCCCCGGAAACGGTGTACCTGGTTCTGGTATCTGTGGCCGGGTTCGCCGTGGTGGGCGTGTGGATGTCCATCACCACCTCGCATTATTTCCACCGCCGCGCCTTCGTGCGGAACGGCGGCGACGTCTCGGCCCTGGCATACAGGGCCCCGCTGTTTCCGCTGGTGCCCATCCTGGCTTTCACCCTGTGCGTCATCTCGCTGGTGGGCATCGCACTGGACCCCAACCAGGTGGCCGCCCTCTACTTCGGCATCCCGTTCGTTGCCGCCTGCTACGGCTACTTCTACTTCCGGCACGGCCGGAAACGTTCGACGGCGGCAGTCCAGTAACCAGCCTGGGCCGCCTGCGTGACCGCCCGGGTCGCCGTGGAAGAATAGGGCGAGCACCGGCAGTGAGGGGTAATTAGCGTGGATTCGTCCGCTGAAGCGTCATCGCTGGCGCAGGGACTCCGGATTGTCCGGCTGGTGGTTGACCGCGAAAAACGCGGGCGGCAGCTGGTGGGCGTTTCGCAGCTGGCCGCGGAGCTGGACATGGACCAGAGCCGTGTCTCCAGGCTGACCCAGGAACTCTGCGAGCTGGGCCTGCTGGAGCGGGTGGACCGCGGCCCGTTCCGGACCGGACCGCGCTACTTCAGCCTTGCCGCCTCGCTCAACACCGGCTGGGTGCGTGACGCCAAGCCCGAACTCGAGTCCTTGGTCGCGGCCCTGGGGTTGCGCGCCAGGCTCTCCGTCCGGGACGGCTACCGGGCCATCCTGCTGCGCGCCTCCAGCAACGACGCCGGCCTGGGCAGTTTTGTTGCGCCGGGCATGGTGACGCCGGTCTGGTGCACCGGCGCCGGCAGGGCCTTGCTCTGGGACCACGACCAGGCCGCCCTGGAGCTGTTGTTGGGCGACGTGAACTTCATTGGCGTAGGCGGCCCCGGCGCCGCGCACTCCACCGATGAGGTCCGGGCGCTGATGGCCCGCGACGTGGCGCGCGGTTATGTGGCCTGCGACGAGGAATTTGAGCACGACATCCTGGAACTCGCCGTCCCGGTGCGCGACCCCGGCGGCAACATCCTGGCCGCCCTCAGCGTGCTGGGACGGCGGAACGAAGTAGGCGATGACGCTGCGGGTGTTGCCGCTGTCCTGCGCGGTGCGGCGGACCGACTGGGCTCCCAGACCCCCAGCTGAGCCGGAGCGCCTGATGGCCGGTTTCAGGGACGCGAAGCCCGTCCTTGCTGCCCCGCACCCGCGGGTGCTTGAAGAGGTGGCCTATCCGACCGACGGCGACTGCTGGTCCGGGCTGAACTGACCCGGGCCAAGCGCGAGTGCTGTCTTGGCGGCCATGGGAAGAGCTGCCCATGGCCGCTGTTTTGATGATCCGGCACGATGGGTGCATGACTGACTTTGTCGGCGCCGACCCCGCGTCCCGGCGGACCACGGATTCGGTCACCGACAAGCAGCTTGGACGCCTTAACGAAGTAGGGATCGCGCAGAATTACAACATGACAGGCGAATCTTCAACTCACCACAGCTCCGGACGTGTCAACTGATGGCGCGCAAAGGAATGGCGACGGCGGCCCTGGCCGTCACCGGAATCTTGCTGGCCGGATGCGCCACCCCCGGTCTCTCGCGGCCGGGAGGCACGACACCGGCAGATACCCGTTTGGAAGCCTCCGGGACAACGACGACAGGACCTGACATGACCATGGATTCCCCTGCCACCGGCGACGCAAGCAGCCTGGCGGCTTCGCTTTTTGCACCGCTGGACCTCAGCCTTCCGGCGAGTGCCGACGGCATTGCGGTGGACCAGACTCCGCTTGAGCCTTTTGCCGGTGCTTCCCTGACGAGTTTCACGGCCGACACTGAGGAGATGAAGTCCATCTGTGTGTCGGCGGGTTCGATGGTGGCCCCCAATGCGGAGATCGTTGCCCAGGACGCGAAGGTGCTGCGCGGCGTCGGGATTGAGCCAGGTTCCACCCTGTGTTCCAAAGACACAGACTCCGGACGGGGGCCGGCATTCCGGGTAGTCATCCCGCCGAAAGACTCGGGAAAGATCCACGTGGCGATCTACCAGCTCCCCGCTGGGCGCTGACGACCTCGCCGGCATCCTTGAGTGACCACCGCGGAGCCGTGGCGTCCCCGTAGTACTCGGGAAAAATCGGGCGGCATCGCTGACCGTCGATGACCCGTTCGGCCAGCGGCACCGATCAGGAAGTTGCCTCGTGCGCGGCGAAGTCGGTGTGGGGCTGTTCGATGGCTTCGGGGCGCGCCTGCCGGCGGAAATGATCAGGACCGGACGGATGTCCTCGACGGATTCGCCGTTGTCGCAGCGGCGGAGTCCAACTCATCCGCTGAAGGGCAAGAGCACCATCCGGGCCAGTAGCAATGAGACCGGACCGGACCTGTCGGCACTCAGAGTTCTCTGTTGAGGCACCCTAAGTATCGCGCGTATAGTCCCGCGTATGAAGGCGCCATCGCTGAAGGTGGTCACTCTTGGATCAATTTTGTCTTTGGCTACCGTGCTCAGTGCCTGCGCGTCCCCGTCATCTTCGTCCCCTCTCCGCCTGGTCACCGTCGATATGCCGCAGGAGCACGGCATGGATGCGCGTTTCGAGGGCACGCTGGGAGTTGACGGCAATGGCTGCATTCATGCGACGGGGCCAGGAGAGCCGGTATACACCCTCGTATGGCCCCAGGGGTACACGGTTCAAGGTGATTCGGAATCCTTTGAAATCCTCGACGCAGGCAAGAACGTTGTGGCGCGCTCGGGATCGATTGTTGTCGTCGGTGGCGGTCTTGTTCACGATGACCCGCTCAAAGACCATTGGACGGAACGCGACTGCGCCAATGGCAGACTTTGGCTGGTCGCAGAAGAAGCCCGTTAGCGGCGGAGCCAATGCAATCCCGTTGCTTTTTCACCGCATTAGTCCCGGTTCTAAGGAAGTGGGACACGTTTGTTCGATTATCCGTTGAGCCTTTCCATCAGCGGTTCGCAAGAGGGGGACCCACAGACAGGGGAGGATGTAGGCATGAGTTCGCAAATGCCGATTGCTATCCGAGCCACTGCATCGTGGAAGATACGTCGTTGGTTGAAGAGTCGTTATCGCAGCATTCGATATGACGCGCGATTCGCCGACGGGCGCGAGGAGTATGGCGTCGACTTGAACGCAGTCCTCCAGGGAGCCCGCTTCCCCGCGGACTACTGGAGCACGGTAAACGGTGCAGACCATGCGTGCCCGGAAGAAGGTGCCGGAGCCTGGGTGGACTACCCCTACGGCCGACCGCTCTGACCAGCCCGGCGCATTGGGGGAGTGCCCCGCAAAGAGTGCCCCGGTTCCTTGGAGGTGGAATTTCCAGCAGCCCCCTAATCCTGCAGCGGCCGGCTGCTTTCCCGGGGCACATAGCCAAGCCTGGCCTCAAGCCAGCGTCCCTGCTCCAGCAGGGCCGCCGCGAACTCGGTCCGGCGCGGCTCCAGGCGTGCCCTGGTGCCCACGATCTGCAGTGCCGCCGCCACGTCGCCCTTGAAATCCCGGACGGGGACGGCCAGCGAATAGAGCCCCGGTTCCGCTTCCTGATCCACCACTGAGTACCCGCGCACCCGGGCCGCAGCCAACCGTCCAAGAAAATCGCCGACGTCGGACGGGGTATTGGGACCGTGCCGCACAAAGTCGACGCCGGCGAAAACGGTCCGCACCTGGGCTTCCGACGACTCCCACAGCACAGCCTGGCCGGCGTCGCTGCAGTACGCGGGGTAGGGCCTGCCCAGCCATGAGCCCACCAGGTTGCTGCTGGCCGGAACGCTTTCGCCGATGGTCACGGTGCTCGCGCCGTGCAGCACGCCCAGGAAGCACCCCTCGTCCGTGTCGCGGGCCAGCCGGTCCAGCGCCACGGCACCGTCCGAGTGCAGCCTCTGCGCCGTCAATTGCTGGGCATCGGTCAGGATGGACCAGTCCAGGGTGTAGGTGCGCTCGCCGGTCCGGCCGAGGAATCCTTCCTGCTCACCGGTGCGGAGGTTCCGCGACACCTGGCTGCGGTCCTTGCCCAGGTCTGCTGCGATCCCTGCGACCGTGCCGCCCGGAAGGCCGGTCCCATGCCGTGCACCCAGAGCCAGGATGGCCAGCATGCCGCGGCCCATGCTGGAGGTTTTCGACATAGGCAAGAGTCTAATGGAGCTGCCGGACTCCCGGGCGGTCACACTTCGCCACGCTCCTTAAGAGCATTTTAAATTGCCTATGATGAATATAGCCCTTCCCACCGCCGATTCCCGGAGTGCCTGCCATGCCCCGCAACACCACGCTGTCCCGCCTGCTGGATGCCGGAGCGCACCTCACGGCCGACGGTGCCCTCGCTACCGAACTTGAGGCGCGCGGCTGCAGCCTGGATGACCCGCTGTGGTCGGCCAAGGTCCTGCTCGAGCAGCCGCAGCTGATCCGTGACGTGCACCGCGACTACTTCGGGGCCGGCGCCAACGTGGCCACCACCGCCAGCTACCAGGCCACGCCGCTGGGGTTCGCGCAGCGTGGACTTTCCGAGGACGCGGCACTGGACCTGGTCAGGCTCTCGGTCCGGCTGGCGGACGACGCCCGTCACGCACACCTTGCCGGGCACCCGAAGGCCGGACCGCTGCTGATCGCCGGGTCCGTGGGCCCCTACGGCGCCTACCTCGCGGACGGCTCGGAGTACCGCGGGGACTATGTCCTGGACGCCGAAGCCTTCAAGGATTTCCACCGCCCCCGCATCAGCGCCCTCGTGGCGGCCGGAGCTGACTTCCTGGCCTGCGAGACGCTGCCGTCCTTTGCCGAAACAGAGGCGCTGCTGGCACTGACATGGGAGTTCGACGTCGAATCCTGGTTCTCGTTCTCGCTGCGGGACGGTGCGCACGTCAGCGACGGCACCTCGCTGGATGCGGTTGCGGAGCTGTGCGCGTCCGAGCCGCGTGTGGTGGCCGTGGGAGTGAACTGCGTGCCGCTGCACCTGGTCCAGCCAGCCCTGACGGCCCTTGGCGAGGCGGGTTCGAAGCCGCTGGTCACGTATCCGAACTCCGGCGAAAGCTACGACGCCGCGACCAAGACCTGGGCATCTGCTTCAGAGGATGGCGGTGAATCGGCTGAAGCCCGGCCCGGTGGACTCGCGTCCGAAGCCGGTGCCTGGCGGGAGCTCGGTGCCCGCATTGTGGGAGGCTGTTGCCGCACCACGCCCCGGGACATCGCCGCCCTCGCCGCTACCGGGCTTGCCTAGGCGCGCGCCGGACGTGCCCTTTCGACGTCGGCGGCGCTCTCCGACTGCCCAAGAGCGCTGAGGCCAGAGACCACGCCGTCGATGTCGGCGTCGGGCCTGTTCTGGCTCAGTTTGGCCTTCGCCTCGATCCGGGTGATGACCAGTTCAAGGCCAACGATCGCGCGCAGCTGGCCGGAGATGTAGCGCTCCGGGGCGTCGTCCACGCTCCACGGGTGCTCGAAGCCGGCTTCGTTGACTCCGGTCAGCCGCCTGACCTGGCCGGCAAGCCAGGCCGGATCGTCGTGGACCACCAGAGTTCCGTACACATGCGCCGTGGAGTAGTTCCAGGTGGGCACAACGCGTCCGTGCTCGGCCTTGGACGCGTACCAGGACGGCGAAATGTAGGCGTCCGCGCCCTGGATGATCATGAGCGATACCCCGATCGCAGGCTCGGACCACTGCGGATTGTTCCGGGCCACGTGTGCCAGCAGTGCTCCGTGTTCGCCCACGGAGGGGTCGTAGACAAACGGCAGGAGGGTGGCGAGCAGGCCCTGCGACGTCATGGTGACCAGGTTGGCTGCGCCCGGCCGGGTGAGCAGCGCCTGGACGGTATCGGGACCGGCTTCGAAATGGGCTGGCGTGTACATGGTGCTAATCCTTTGCTGGCTGGAGGGTTCGTGGAGTGTGGACGGCGGGCTGTTCCGGGGCAGGTTTGAGCCGGACCCGGACGGCTGCGCCGGCGCAGAGGATCACGGCCAGGCCGCCGACGACGGTGCTCCACGTCAGGGTCTCGCCCAGCAGCAGCCCGGCCCAGCAGATGGTCAGCACCGGCTGGACGAGCTGGATCTGGCTGACTTGGGCGATGGGGCCGATGGCCAGGCCGCGGTACCAGGCGAAGAAGCCCAGGAACATGCTGACCACACCGAGGTATGCAAAGGCCAGCCACTGGACGGGCGTAGCAGAGGGCGGCTGCTGGGTGACGGAGACTGCCGTCAGCACCACCATCAGCGGCGACGCGAGAACCAGCGCCCACGACACGGTCTGCCAGGAGCCGAGTTCGCGCGCCAGCAGGCCACCTTCCGCGTAGCCGACAGCGGCAGCAACCACGGCGCCGAGAAGCAGCACGTCGGCCCAGTGCAGCAGTCCGAAGCCGCCGGACTGCAGGGAGGCGAAGCCGATGGCAGCGAGGGCGCCGGCGCCGGTGACCAGCCAGAAGGCCAGCCGCGGACGCTCCCGCCCCCGGAGGACCGCCGCCGTCGCCGTTGCGGCCGGGAGCAGGGCAATCACCACGGCGCCGTGGCTGGCCGGCGTGCTGGTCAGCGCGAAGGAGGTCAGCAGGGGGAATCCGACGACGACGCCGGCGGCCACCACCGCGAGGCGCACGCACTGCGCGCCACGGGGGAGCCGTTGCCGGGTCAGTGCGAGGGCGAAGCCTGCGAGGACGGCGGCTAACACGGCGCGGCCGGAGCCGATAAACAGCGGGGACAGGCCGGCGACGGCCGCCTTGGTGAAGGGAACCGTGAACGAGAACGCCGCTACTCCAAGGAGGGCCCACCAGAGTCCGGAGGGCTGGGATGGGGATAACACTATGCGCCCGGAAGGAGTAGCGCTACTATTGACTCTCATGAACAACGATAGCAGTTCACGGATTGTGGCGCACCTGAAGAAGTGGATTTCCTCGGCCGCTCCCGGAGCGAAGCTGCCATCCACCCGGTCGCTGGTCGCCGAATACCAGGCAAGTCCCGTCACGGTGCAGAAGGCCCTGCAGACGCTGACGGCCCAGGGGCTGATCGAGAGCCGGCCCGGCGTCGGGACATTCGTCCGTGCCGTCCGGACTGCGCGCCCGTCCGATTATGGCTGGCAGACGGCGGCCCTCCGGTCCCCGCTGGCGCCGCTGCCTCCGGCCTCGAGCACCATGCGCAATGTGCCGAACGATGCCATCTCCTTCCACTCCGGCTACCCGGACCGCGAGCTCCTGCCGGAGCGGCTGGTCCGCGCCGCCCTCACCCGCGCGGCCCGCGGCGACGCAGCCCTGTCCCGTCCGCCCGCCGCAGGCCTGCCGGAACTGCAGTCGTGGTTCGCGCACGAGCTCGGTGCCTCGACGCCGGCCGGGACCACCCCGCCGAACCCGAGTGACGTCGTCGTACTCCCCGGCAGCCAAAGCGGGCTGAGCTCCATCTTCAGCGCGCTCGCGGGCCGCGGGCAGCCGCTGTTGATGGAATCACCGTCCTACTGGGGCGCCATCCTGGCCGCCGCGCAGGCCGGCGTGCGTGTGGTTCCGGTGCCCAGCGGACCGGACGGTCCGGACCCGGCTGAGCTCGCCCGCGCCTTTGACGAGTCAGGCGCGCGGCTGTTCTACGCCCAGCCCAACTATGCCAACCCCACCGGCGCCCAGTGGTCTGCCGAACGGCGGGAACAGGTCCTGGACGTGGTGCGCGCGAAGGGTGCGTTCCTTGTGGAGGACGACTGGGCGCACGACTTCGGCATCACCTCCACCCCCGTGCCTGTCGCCTCCCGTGACGACTCCGGCCACGTGGTCTACCTGCGCTCGCTGACCAAGAGTGTGTCGCCCTCGATCCGCGTCGCAGCGGTGATCGCCCGCGGTCCGGCACGGGAGCGCATCCTCGCGGACCGGGCTGCCGAATCGATGTACGTCAGCGGGCTGCTCCAGGCGGCGGCGCTCGACGTCGTCACTCAGCCGGGGTGGCAGACGCACCTCCGCAGCCTCCGCCACCAGCTCGAATCCCGGCGGGACCTGCTGGTCACCAGCCTGCGCCGGCACGCCCCGCAGGCGCATATCGGCCAGGTGCCCAAGGGTGGCCTGAACCTGTGGGCGCGGCTGCCCGATGGGACCGACCTGGAACGGCTGACCCGCGACTGCGAAACCGCCGGGGTGATCATCGCCGGCGGCAACGAGTGGTTTCCGGCCGAACCGGCAGGCCCGTTCATCCGGCTCAACTACTCGGGGACGAATCCGGGCGCCTTTCCCGAGGGCGCCCGGATTATCGGCGAGTCACTGGAACGGAACCTGGGCTAGGACTCAGCTGGCGAGTTCGGCGCAGACATCAAGCTCCTGGCCAGTCGTGCTCACTAGAGTGAAAACGCCCGTGGCGGGGTCGATGTTGTAAACGATCTTGCCGATGTAATGGGTAGTGGTCGGACCTGCCGGCTCGTCTGTCGGGAACATGATGAGGCCGTTGTGCCCGGTGGCCGTGACCGTAAGGGTGCCATCCGGGTTGACGACGGTTTCTGCGACGGACCCGTCCGTGCGGATGGTGATGGATTCGCCCTCCACTGGCTTCTTGGGCTTCATCCCGTAGTTGGTGTAGGTCAGGAGCACGCCTTTGCCAGCGGTGAGAAGGCGAACCGTGTTGCCATTCTCGTCGACAAATTCCTTGGTCTGCAGGTTCCCTCCGGTTGCCGCATATCCGAGGTTGAAGGTACAGCCGGTACCAGCTGGCAGGATAACGAAAAAGTCGTCGGCAAGCGCGGGCTGCGCCGGCGCGACAAGAGCGGCTGCTGCCAGGGCAGAGAGCGCCAGAGTGCGGGTCATGGTGGTTTTCATGGGATTGCCTTTCGAACGTGTTTGGTTTGGTTTTCCCAGAGTGGCCCTGTGGACTTAATTGGTCCTTAATCGTCCGCGGGACACTGGACCGTCCGCCTCCGGCGGGAGCATGATGGGGTTGATGTGTCCGGAACATCCAGGCCGCATCGTGTGTCGGGGCGGGCGCTATGGGGTCGCTGGTCGATGAGCTCCGCGGGACGGGTTTTGTCAGGCCCGGTACTGCGGCCGGTCGGTGAGGGGTGCTTGGCGATGGGCGCACTGTGGATCAAAAGTCTAGGCCCGCTGGAGGTCGTCGCCGACGGCGCGCCGGTCGGCGTGGGCAGCGGGAAGCTTCGGATCGTCTTGGCGTGCCTGGCCCTGCGGGCAAACTCGGTGGTCGCCACCGATTTCCTCGCCGAAGCCGTCTGGGATGGCCACCCGCCCGCGCAGCCGGGCCCGCAACTGCAGGTTTACGTGGCAAACCTTCGGCGCCTGCTCGAACCGGACCGGTCCAGAGGGGTCGCGTCCCACCGGCTCGCAAGCCGGCCGGGCGGGTACGTGCTGAGTGCCACCGCCGATGAACTCGACCTCCTGCAGTTCAGGGAACACGTCGCGGCCGGTGAGCTGGCCGTGCAGGCGGGGAACCTGGCGGGCGGCGCCGACTCCCTGCGCCAGGCTGTGGATCTCTTCCAGGGGCCCGCCTTTCCCGACCTGGCCGACGTCGGGCTTTTGGGCCCGGACCTGGACGGGCTGGAAGAAGCCCGGCTGGACGCGTACCAGGACCTTTTCGACGTCGAACTCGCGCTCGGCCGGCACGGCGCCTTAATGGGGGAGCTGCAGCGGCTTGTACAGCAGCATCCGTACCGGGAACGTCTGTGGGCCTCACTCGTGCTCGCCCTGTACCGGTCCGACCGGCAGGCCGATGCGCTGGCCGCGTGCCGGGAAGCGCGGAGCATCTTCGCGGCTGACCTTGGTATCGATCCCGGTGCACGCCTGCAGGAGTTGGAAACGCTGGTGCTGCGGCAGGACGCGTCCCTCGCTGCACCCGCCGCAGACGGGCACCGCAGGATCAGGCCGAGGCTGGATAACCTGCCGGCCGAACTCACCCCGTTGGTCGGCCGGGACGCCGAGCTGGGGGAGGTGTGTTCGCTCTACCGCTCGGAGGGCTGCAGGCTGGTGACCGTCACGGGTCCGGGCGGGACCGGAAAGACCCGGCTGGCGCTTGCGGCGGCTGCGCAGCTCGGCGAGCGGATGGCCGACGGCGTGGGCTGGGTTAATCTGGCCCCTCTCACGCAGGCGCAGCAAGTCGCCGGCGCCATCGCCGCGACCCTCGGCCTGGAGGACTGGGGCGGCGAAGATCCCCTGAAGATTGCGTCGCGTTTCCTGCGCACGCGCCGGCTCCTGCTGGTCCTGGACAACTTCGAGCACCTGGAGGAGGCCTGGCCGGTGGTGCTGGATATGCTCACCGCCGCCCCCGACCTTCGAATCCTGACCACCAGCCGGCGACGCCTCGGGCTGCGCGCCGAGTACGAATACGAGCTCGCGCCGCTGGCCCTGCCGCCGCTCGACCCGCCCCTGCCTCCGAGCCAGCTGCGGGAGGTGCCTGCCGTAAAGCTGTTCCTCACACGCGGACGGGCAGTCCGTCCGCATTTCGACGTCGATTCCGGCAACGCTGCCGTGATCACCCGGCTGTGCCACCGGCTGGACGGCCTTCCGCTGGCCATCGAGCTGGCGGCCGCACGGCTGCGGGACATCAGCGAGGCCTCGCTCCTGGACGACCTCGAGCTCAGCCTTGCTTCCTTGCCCGCAGCCTTCCGCGACCTGCCGGTCCGCCAGCGGACGCTGACCGCGACGATCGCGTGGAGTTATGAGTTGCTGGTCAACGAAGAGCGGCGGCTGTTTGACCAGCTCGGCGTCTTTGCTGCTGATCCTACTGTGGCGGCGGTCGGCGCGATTTGCGGCCGGATGGAAGGCACGAAGCCGGAATCCGAAGCCTTGCCGTCCGAAGTCTTGCTGTCCGCACTCGCGCGCCACAGCCTGCTACGGCGCTATACCGATTCTTCAGGAAGCAGCAGAGTCTCGATGCTGCACTCGATCCGCGAGTTTGCCCGTGGCAGGCTCTGTCTGCTCGACAACCCTGAGGCAGTCCCGCACCGGCACGCGGCGTACTACCTCGGTCTCGCTGAGCGCGTCAGCCCGCAGCTTTGGGGACAGGTCCAAGTGGAGGCCTTTCAACTGCTGCACGCGGACGCGCCCGACTTGCGGGCCGCACTGTTATGGGCAGCGGGACCGGATGGCTCCACCGATGTGGGGCTTCGTTTGGTAGGGCAACTCTGGCACTATTGGGAGCTCACCGGGGACGTAGCCGAGCCGTGCGAAACCGCGCTCAAGGTGCTTGCCGGCGCTCCGGATGCTCCACCTGAGCGCAGCGGGCCAGCACTCAGCGGAACAGCCACCATGTGCTGGATTCTCGGCCGCAACGAGGAAGCGACTGACCTTCATCGCCGTGCTCTTCAGGCGTTCCAGGCAGCCCGAAACGAGCGCGGTGAGGCGTGGACCACGGTGTGCCTCGCCGTCCAGGCATCGGAGCGGAACGACCCCGACTCGGCGCAGGGATTGGCTGCCACGGCATTGTCGTCAGCACAGGCGAGCACCTACACCCGCGCGGCCGCATTGGTTATCCTCGGTCGGTTGGCGTTCTACCGTGGCGACCATGCCCGGGCCCGTGACCTGTGCAGCCGTAGCCTCGATCTTGCCCGGCCGCTCGGCGACCGGTGGCTCCTCGGGATAGTTCTGACCAATCTGGCGGAGAGCATGCAGCAAGCCGGCGAGTACGACACCGCCGAGCGACTCCTGCATGAGGCGGTTGGCGCGGCTCTCGCTCTCGGTGCGCAGGGAAACATGGTGGGGTTCCTTGAGTCACTTGCCGGCGTCTACGTGGAACAGCACCGAGTCGAGAAGGCCATCCGCATACTGTCGGCGGCGGAGGCCTACCGCTCCGACCGAGGGCTTCCGCTCAATTCACCTGAACACCGGCTAGTTGAAGCGATCATCACCAAGGTGCGTGCTGTGGCTGGCCCGATCCGCTTCGGGCTTGCCTGGGCGGCCGGTCAGTCGCTGACCCTCGCCCAAGTCGTCCACGAGTTGCTTAACGTGAGGCCGGGGAACAACCGCAACGAGTTCATCACCGATGCCGCCGTTCATCTACTTTTCGAACGATCCGGCGAAAATTCAGTCAGCGCGGCTCCGTGGTGACCAGCGCAGTTCCCCGGTCTATTCGCCCAGCAGACTGTAGGTGCTGATCACGTTGCCCTTGGCCGTTTTGTACTGGTCCTTCAGGCTGAGCCGGGTGACGGGGTCGCCGTCCTCGAACAGCCGCCTGCCGCTGCCGGCCACCACCGGATGGGTCATGAGGGTCAGTTCATCCAGCAGCCCGGCGAACAGCAGTTGGCGCGTGACTGAAATGCTGCCGAACACGGCGATTTCGCCGCCGTCGCCCTTTTTCAGCTCCGCGACGAAGTCCTCCAGCGGACCCTCGATCAGGTGCGAGTTCTGCCATTCCAGCGGTGCGGTCAGGGTCCGGGAGGCCACAAACTTCTCCATCGGGTTGATGAAGCCGGCGAAGTCGTCGTCGACGGATGCCGTGGGCCAGTAGCCCGCCCATTCCTGGTAGCTGACCCTGCCCAGGACCGCGGTGTCCACGCGCCCCATCATCTCCGTCATGCCCTTGCCCAGGTCCTCGTCGAAGCTGTCGAACTGCCAGAGGTTCGGTTGTGACACCACGCCGTCAACGGAGTGGAACAGGCCTGCAGTAACTTTGCGCAAAAGGACCTCCAAATAATGGTGACGACGGCTGGTGCGGGCCGGCGGCAGGACCGGACAAATCCACCGTATTAGGTGTGTCCGCAGCTGGGAAGGGCCCTCGACCCGGCCCGGTTTCGGGCCGCGAAAATCGCTCGCCAACCCGGCCGGAAGTTAGGTTCGTCACCACCGCCTGCGTGTTGCCGAAATCCGCGGCCCGGCAGCCCCATACTGGTCTTGATGCGGCGTGTCACCGCAGCCCCCGGCCAGGCAGGAGGAAGTGCATGGAAACCCTGAAGAAGATCGTGAAGAACCAGTATTTTCCTGCTGCCGCGGTGCTGGCGGCTGTGATCCTGTTCTGGGTCATCGCCATGTTCGGCGGGCTCTCGCTGCTGAACAACAACCAGCCGCCTATGGCTACCCTGACCTGGCTGCTTTTTGTCTACGCCGCCGCCGTCCTGACGCCGCTCGCCGGTGTGGTCGCCGCAGTCAATCTGGTCCGCCGCTGGCAGCGAAACCGCCAGTACGCGCAAGCGCTTGCAGAGGACGGTGTCTCAGCGGAGTCCGAGGCAGCCGAAGAGGCAGCATTCCCGGATCAGCAGCAGCCCGTAACCGAGGCGCCAGCGGAGCCCGCAGTGAAGGTCGAGCCTGCAGTCCAGGTCGAGCCTGCAACGGAGCCTGTACCCACACTGGATCCCGCACCGGTCCAGCCCCAGCACAGCCGGCCTGCATCGCAGAGCCGCCCCGCGCGGCAGCCGCTCAAGAAGCCAGCTCCGGCCAAGCAGCGCAAAAAAGCCGCGTAGCCGCCAGGCGCCGATGACCCCGGAACGGCGCACTACAGCGCCAGTTCCACCCGATTCCGTCCTGCCGCCTTGGCCGCATAGAGCGCCGCATCGGCCTCGCCCAGGAGGGTCTCGGCGTCGGCCCTGTGGTCCGCGCTGAACGCCGCGATCCCGGCACTCAGCGTCAGCTGCCCCATCGGATCCCCGGAGTGGACGATCTCCAGCTCCCGCACGCAGTCCAGCGCCCGTTCCATAAACGCCTTCGCGCCCAGCTGCGACTGGTTCGGCAGGACCAGCAGGAACTCCTCGCCGCCGTACCGGTACACGCCGTCGCTTTTCCGGGCCGCGCCTGTCAGCGCTGCTGCAACTGCCCGCAGTGCGAGGTCGCCCGCCTGGTGCCCGTAGATGTCGTTGTAGCTTTTGAAATTGTCGACGTCGCACATGGCCACGCAGTATTCCTCGGCGTACCGCTGGCTGCGGGCGTGCAGCTGCTCAAGGTCCTCGGACAGCTTCAGCCGGTTGTTCAGGCCCGTCAGCGGATCGGTCCGCGCCTGCTGCGACAGCACCTTCCGGTAATGCGCCAGGTCGGCGTGCAGCGTGGTCACCCGCAGCGCCACCAGCAGCCGGGCGTGCAGGACAAAAGGGTCCAGCGGCTTGGTGACGTAGTCGTCGGCGCCCGCCTCGAGCCCGGCGAGCACGTCGTCCCGGGACCCCTGCGATGTCAGCAGCACCACGTACGTGTACAGGTCCGCGTCCCGCGCCCGGATGGCACGGCACAGCGCCAGCCCGTCCATCCCGGGCATCATCCAGTCAGTCACCACCACGTCTGGCTGGTGCTCCAGGTACAGCGCCCATGCCTCGTCCCCGTCCGCCGCCGTCAGGCAGTTATGCCCGGAACGTTCGACGGCGGCCCTGGCCACCAGGAGCGAGCCCGGATCGTCATCCGCCACCAGGACTTTCACTGCGCCACCTCCAGTGCAAGATCGAGTTCGAAGTTCACCTTCACCAGCTCAGCCTCCAACCGGCTGACCAGCTGCGGGCCGCCGTCGTGCTTTCCGGTGCGGCCCATCTCCTCCAGCTCGCCGCAGAGGGCGGCGACGGCGGTGGCGCCGATGTTGGCCGCCGCGCCTTTCAGGGCGTGCGCGGCCTGCGCCAGGGCCGGACCGCCGCCGTTGTGCACAGACTCCCGCAACACGGCGAGCCGGGCGGGAAGGTCCTTCCGGAAGGCCTCGGCGGCTGCCGGCAACAGGCCCTGGCCGTCCTCGGGGCCGAGGTCGCGCAGCATGGCGAGCCGGTCCGGATCCACCGACGGCGGCCGGCCGCCGGTGACGGCCAGCAGCTGGGGAGCCTGCTCGGGTACCCACCGGGCCAGGGCGGCCTCGAGCTCCGCGGCGTCCACCGGTTTGGAGAGGTAGTCGTCCATGCCCGCGGCCAGGCAGCGTTCCCGGTCCCCGTCGAGGGCGCCGGCGGTCATGGCGATGATGGGCAGGCGGCTGTGCTTGCCGTCGCGGTTCCTGATGACCCGGGTGGCCTCGAAGCCGTCCATCACCGGCATGTGGCAGTCCATCAGGACGGCGGCGTACTGGCTCCGGGCGGTGGCCGCAACGGCCTCGGCGCCGTCGGCCACCACGTCCACCGCGAAGCCGAACTTGGATACCGTGGCGCGGGCCACCAGCTGGTTCACCTCGTTGTCCTCCACCACCAGGATGCGGCCGCGCGACGGCCCTTCGGGGGTGGCCGGTGCGGCTGCGGAGGCCGCGGCCGCCGCAGGCGCAGCGGTGGCTGCAGCTTGCTCACGGCGGGACATCAGGCGCACCAGGCGGTTGTAGAACTCGGAGCTGCGGACCGGCTTCATCAGCCATTCACGGACCCCGGCGCCGGCGATCTCGGCGGCGTTGACCTGCATGGTGGAGGTGAGCATGATCAGCTGAATGTCCGCCAGCCCGGCGTCGGCTTTGATTTCGCGGGCCAGTGCCAGCCCGTCGGTGTCGGGCATGCAGAGGTCCAGCACGGCGAGGTCAAACGGCGTCCCGGCCGCTGCTGCCTCGCGTGCCCGGGCCAGGGCAGACTTGGCGTCGGGAACCGCCTCCGGCTGCAGCTTCCAGCCGCGCAGCTGCGATTCCAGGACCAGGCGGTTGGTGGCGTTGTCGTCCACCACCAGGACCCGAAGCCCGGCGAGGAAGCCTGCCGCGGGAACGGGATCGGTCGACGGCGCCGCCACCGGCAGCGGGATCCGGAACCAGAAGGTGCTGCCCTCCTCCAGGACGCTGTCGAGCCCGATCTCGCCGTCCATGGCCTCCGTGAGCCGGCGGCAGATGGCAAGGCCCAGGCCGGTGCCGCCATAGCGCCGGGTCGTGGAGGCATCCGCCTGGGAGAACGACTCGAACAACCTCGCATGGTCGGCCGGATCGATGCCGATGCCGGTATCGCGGACTTCGAAATAGACCATGGCGGTGGCGCCCGGCCGGGCGTCGGGGGTCTCCACTTTCACCTGGATGGACACCTCGCCGGCGGCCGTGAACTTCACGGCGTTGGAGGCGAGGTTCAGCAGGATCTGGCGGATCCGGCCGGAATCGCCGTGGAGCCTGGCCGGGACGCCGGGCTCGCAGTAGGCGATCAGCTCAAGGTTCTTGACCTGCGCGGGCTCAGTCAGCAGGCCGGCCACTTCCTCCACGAGCGCGCGCGGGTCAAAGGGGCGGACGTCGAGGTCCACCTTGCCGGCCTCCAGCTTGGAGAAGTCCAGGATGTCGTTAATAAGGGCCAGCAACGCCTCGCCCGCTCCCTTGACGCCCTGCGCATATTGCTGCTGTGTCTCGTCCAGTGGCGTCTCGAGCAGCAGGGCTGTCAGCCCCACGACGCCGTTCATAGGGGTGCGGATCTCGTGGCTCATGGTGGCAAGGAACTCGGACTTGAGCCGGCTGGATTCCAGTGCGGCTTCCCGCGCGGCCTTCAGTTCCTGCTCGGCGGCGCGGCGCAGAGTGATGTCCCTGGCGATGGTGGCCAACCCGGTGAGCCGGCCGGTCTCGTCCCGGATGGGGGAGACGGTCATCGAGACGGAAATGGCGGCGCCGTCCTTCGTCAGGTGCTCGATCTCGAAGCTCATGGCTTTGCCGCTGGCGCGGAGCTTGTCGAACACCTCGGCGGCAGCGGCGGTACCGCCCGGCGCCAGCAGGAACCGCGCGTCGCGGCCGATCGCTTCCTCGGCCGTGTAGCCGTACTGATGCTGCGCTCCCGGGTTCCAGCTGGTGATGACGCCCTCCGGCGTGGTGCTCAGGATGGCGTCCGAGGACGAGTTCACGATCGCGCCCAGGCCCTCAAGCTCCGCCGTCCGGGCAGCCACCTCCTGCTCCAGCCCGGTGGTGAGGGTGAGGTTTTCGATGATGATCAGAACCTGGCGGACCAGGATGAGCGCCACAGTGACCCTGGCCACCGTCAGCAAGAAAGCGCTCATCTCGCTGACGTGCGGCTGCGCGACCATCATGACGGCCACCAGGATCGGCACGTACGGCAGCAGCTCAAGGGCCAGCGCAAACGCCTTGCGGTCCGGCCGTGGATTCTCCGCGTAGGGGAGCAGCGGTGCCAGTGCAATCAGGAGGAAAGCGCCGATCCACCCCAGGGCGAGGGGGGACCCGGTGACGCCCGTGACGCCGTCGAACGTCAGCCCCACATAGGTGCTGTCCGTGATGGTGAGGACCAGCAGGCCGCCGCCGAAACACAGCCACGGCAGCCGCTCGCCGGGCTGTCGCCGCATCCCGAGCACCAGCACCAGGGAGGTGATGACCACGTCCACCACGGGGTAGCCCATGGTGGCGAGCCGGGTCGGGAGATCGCCTTCCGCGCTGAAGGCCGGGCCCAGCGCGGTGTACCAGCTGACTACCAGGACTGCGCCGGCAATCACGGCCGCGTCCAGGACTGTCCGGGCCAGCCCCACGCGGGTAGTGCCGCCCGGCCGCCTGAAGCTGAACAGCGCGATGGCGGCCGGCACGGAATAGGCCAGGAAAAGTGCGTCTGCCAGGGACGGGAACGGGTAGACGTGGTTGTTGGCGAGGCCGTAGTACGTCCAGACGAGCATGCCGGCCGCCCAGACATAGGCGGCCACCGACATCATCGTCCAGGCCCGGGCATTAACGCCGCCGCGGCGCGCGGCCGCGGCGCAACTGCGGCCCGCCAGCATGGCGGCCAGGAGGATGCAGAAGTCACCCGCGACGAGGGCAGGAGGAGTGCCGCTGTTGGCGGCAAAATACAGCCCAAGAACGGCCAGCACCACAGCACCAGACGCGATCAGCCACACCAGCGTGGCCGTGCGCGTGCCTGTGGCGGGACGTTGCTCCAGGAGACCTGTCTGAGACACGCGGATCCCTCCCCATAGGTGCGCCCGTTACCCATAAAAACGTGAGACCTGGGCCCGCCCGAGACCTGGGCGGAGACGCATCCTTATGATATCCCTCACAGCTCAAGAAGGGCCGTATCTCGCGTCCACGTGGACCACGTCCCGGCCGGCGCGCTGCAGCAGGCTGGCAGCCACCCCGGAGCGGTATCCGGTGGCGCAGTGCACCCACACGGTGCCGGCCGGAACCCCGGCCATCCGCCCCAGCAGCTCATGCAGCGGAATGTTCACCGCCCCGGCGATGTGGCCGGCGTCGTACTCGTCCGTCCGACGCACATCCAGCACCACGTCCCCGGCACTGCGGCCGTGCAGCAGCCGGTCCCAGTCCACGCGCGGATAATGCACGACGGCGGTGCCCGGCGCGAGTGCCGACGGCTCGGTTCCGAGGGCCGCGTCGGGGGAGTCGATGCCGATCCGGGACAGGTCGCGGATGGCCTTTTCGACGTCCTCGCGGGCGCCCACCAGGGTCAGCTGCCGGTTCCACGGCAGGACCCAGCCCAGGTAGGCGGTGAAGCTGGAGCCGCGGCCATACTCGAAGCTGACCGACCCCTGCAGGTGGCTGCTGGCGAACGCCACCCGGTTGCGCAGGTCCACCACCCATTCGCCGTCCGCCAGCCGGTGGCTGAGCTCGGCGGGATCGAGCGACTCCGGCACGGCGAGGTCCGCCGGCCCCGGTCCCGTCCGGTTTGCCGGCGCCATGTGCGCGTAATAGGACGGATAGGCGGTCAGATTGCTGATGAGCTCCCGGACAAAGTGGTCCTCGTCCGGATCCGTGAAGGCGTGGTTGGTGTCCTGCTGCTCGGCGATCGTGGACCCGTGGACACCCGACGCCGGCCCCGACGAACAGAACGAGCCGAACCCGTGCGTGGGGTACAGGGCAGCGTCCGGCGTTGCCTCGGCGGCCAGGCGCCGGACCGAGGAGTACTGGGCGTGGGTGAGTTTTTCGGTGTCGTCGTCGCTGACCAGGTCCGTTCTCCCCACCGACCCGTACAGCAGGCTGCCGCCCGAGAACACCGCCTGCTCGGCGCCGTCCGTCACCACGTAGCTGAGGTGGTGGTGGGTGTGTCCCGGCGTGGCCACCGCCTTCACAGTGAGCCGGCCCACCCGGACCGTGTCGCCGTCGGCTATTTTCACGCGCTCAAACCCGACGGCGTCCGCCCCGTTCACGAGGTAGGCGGCACTATGGGTGCGGGCCAGGATGAGCCCGCCGGTGAGGTAGTCGTTGTGCAGGTGGGTTTCTGCAACGTGGGTGATCCTGACGCCGGCCTCAGCCGCTGCTGCGTCCACGCGGTCCGTGTCCCGCTGCGGATCGATGACCAGCGCCACCCGCCCGTCGTGGACCAGGTAGCTGCGGTCCCCGAGCGGCCGGGTTTCGATGACAACGACGTCCATACGACCATTCTCCTCGCGTGGGGGCTCCGCGTGTGTTGCTCGGGATGTCAGCCGCCGGATCAGCCCGGGCGGCCGTTCAGCGCGGCGATGGCTTGCTCCGCCTGCCGCACGGCCAGCTCCAGCCGGTTCCCCATTTCCGGCAGCGAGAACAGGTAGCCCTGCAGGGAATCGCACTCAAGCGCCGTCAGGTAGTCCGCCTGCGTCGCCGTCTCCACTCCCTCGGCGGTGACGGTCAGGCCCAGGCTGTGTGCCATGTTGATCATCGAGCTGAGGATGGGCAGCCGCTCACGGCCGGTCCGCACCATGGACACAAATGTCCGGTCGATCTTGACGGTGTCCACGGGGAGCTCCTGCAGCCGTCCCAGCGACGAGTAGCCGGTACCGAAGTCATCCAATGCCACCCGGACGCCGGCCTCGCGCAGGCTGCTGAGCTGGCTGATCAGGTGGCTGTCGGCGTCGAAAAAGACACTCTCGGTGACTTCCAGGACCAGCTGGTACGCACCCACGCCGGCGGCCTCAGTCAGGCGCAGGACGCCGTCGGCAAAGGTGGCGTCCTGCAGCTGCACGCCCGAGACGTTCACCGCGAGGGACCGCGACGGGTCCTCGTTCAGCCACGGCGCCAGCTGCACCAGGCTGCGGGCCATCACTTCTTCGCCCACCTCGCTGATCAGTCCGCTGCGCTCCGCCAGCGGGATAAAGACCGACGGCGGGACGCGCACGCCGCCGCGGTCCCACCGTGCCAGCGCCTCGACCTGCACCACCTGCCCCAGCCGCGGCGACACGATGGGCTGGAACACCACGGAGATCTCGCCACGGGGGACGGCCAGCTGCAGCCCGGCTTCCATGTCCGTGCGCTGCACCAGGGCCGCCATCATCTCCGGATGGAACCGCAGGAACCGGTTCTTGCCCGCAGCCTTGGCCGCGTACATGGCGATGTCGGCCTGGCGCAGCAGCTCGGACGGACTGATGGCGTCCGCGCCGGCCGATGCCATTCCCAGGCTCAGGCTGGGCCGCAGCACGGTGCCGCTGATGGTTACCGGCACGTGCAGGCACCTGACGATGCAGGCCGCAATCGCATCAGCGTCCGGGCAGGCCGTCAGCAGCACCACGAACTCGTCCCCGCCCAGCCTGGCCACCACGTCCGCGGTGGGGACGCAGCCGCGGAGCCGGCGCGCCACTTCCACCAGCATGTCGTCGCCGGCCTGGTGGCCCAGGATGTCGTTCACTTCCTTGAAATCGTCCAGGTCCACGAGCAAAACGTCCACGGTCTTGAGGCGGGGCTCGCGCAGCGCAGCGGCCAGGCCGTCGTTGAAGACGGCCCGGTTGGCCAGCCCGGTCAGGTGGTCCTGGAAAGCCAGGGCCCGGAGCTGTTCGGCCTGGGCGGCAAGGTCCAGCATGGCCCGCTGCGCCTGCTCCTGGGCCTTCCGCCGCGGGGTGACGTCGCGGAAGCTCCAGACCCGGCCCACGATCTTTTCGCCCACCCGCCGGGGCCGCGAGTACCGTTCAAAGGTCCGGCCGTCCTTGAAGTCCAGCACATCGTGGCTTTCCGCATCGGGGTTTTCCTCCACTTCAGTGAGCCGTGCGATAAAAGCCTCCGGATCCTCAACCTGGGAGAGGATGAGCCTCATGACAGGCTCTTCACTGTCGCCTTCGAGGAGTTCGGGCGGAATGCCCCACATCTTGAGGAACTGGTCATTGAACCCCGCCACGCTGCCGTCCGAGCTGATCACCAGGATGCCGTCCGCCGTGGATTCGAGGGTTGCAGTCAGCAGCGACATGGCCTCGCGCAGGTCGGCGTCCGCGGCCTTCCGGTGCGAGGTGCTCCGGATGGACACCAGCAGTTGGGGTCCCTCGGCGGATTCCAGCAAGGCGCCGGCCAGTTCGGCGGCGAACTCGGTGCCGTCGCTGTGGACTCCGTACACTTCACGCGGCGGAATCGGCTCCAGGTCCCTGAGGTGCCGGAAGATCTGCTCGAGTTCGTTCCGGAAGCCCTCAGACAGGAGGGCCCGGTGGTCACTGCCAATGAGTTCGTCGGCTGCTACGCCGAACAGCCGGGATGCGGCGGCGTTGGCGATCCGGATGCGGCCGTCTTCGGCGATCGCAATCAGGGCATCGGGGCTCGCCTCGAACATGGCGTTGCTGGCCACGGATGGGCCGGCAAACGCGGGGAGAGTGCCCGGCCTGGAACTCTCCGCTGCGGCAGCGTCATCGCCAAAAGCTCCCCCCGACAAATCCCTGCTGTGCCGTCCTGAATCCGCCATGACGCGATCACCCCCACGCACATCATAAAGTGCGGATCCGGGATATCAATGCGGCAGGTGGAATCGGTTTCCCGTGGAGGAGCAAAGTGCCGGGCACACAGCATAGGCGCCGTCCCCCTTCGCGGGGCACGGCGCCTATAGGTAGTTGCAGGTAAGTGTCAGACGCGGCTGCCGCGCTTGGCGACCATACCGTAGACCAGCAGGACGATGATGGAGCCCAGGATGGCCAGCAGCCAGGTCCGGAGGTCGAAGAACTCAGCCAGCCCGCCGCCGAAGATCAGGGAACCGATCCAGCCGCCAAGGATTGCGCCGACGACGCCCAGGACGAGGGTGATAAGCCAGCCTCCTCCTTGCCTGCCGGGCAGGATTGCCTTGGCAATCGCTCCAGCTATCAGGCCCAAAATGAGAAATCCAAGAATTCCCATGATCACACTTCCTTTTTCGATAAGTGGTGCCGATGCCTCACCCCGGTCATCCAATTCAATCAGTGTGCTTACTACATCGCAAGGATTCCCGGATATCGAAAAGGAGACAATTAGTTGCGCATTTCGGTCAGGGCTTCGGCATTCCGGGGCGTGGACGGCCGGCCCAGCCCCCGGACAACCCAGCCTTCCGCCTCCCAGGCCATCCCGTTGAGAACATTCCGGGCATCCAGGATGACCCTCCGGCGGACCAGGCCGCCGGCCACAGCCGGGGACAGCTGCCGGTATTCCTCCCACTCGGTGAGCAGCAGTACCAGCTCTGCGCCTTCGAGCGCGCGGCGGGTGGACACCTCAAAACGCAGCTGCGGGTAGCGCATCCAGGCGTTGTTGATGGCTTTCGGGTCGGTCACCGTCACGTGGGCGCCGGCCGCGGCGAGCCGGGCCGCCACGTCGAGGGCGGGGGAGTCGCGGATGTCGTCGGTATCCGGCTTGAACGCGGCACCGAGGACAGTGACGGTGCGGCCGGCCAGATCCCCGCAGAGTTCACGTGCCAGGTCCACGGTGCGGGCGCGCTGGCCCACGTTGATGCCATCCACCACGCCCATCCACTCCTCCACGGAGTCCACATGTAATGCACTGGCCTGTGCCCGGAAGCTGCGGATGTCCTTGGGCAGGCAGCCGCCGCCGAACCCCAGTCCGGCGTGCAGGTACCGGCTGCCGATCCGCGGATCGAGGCCCATCGCTTCGCCAAGCTCGGTCACGTCGGCGCCGGAGGCATCGCACAGTTCGGACATCGCATTGATGAAGCTGACCTTGGTGGCCAGGTAGGCGTTGGCGGCCGACTTGATCAGCTCGGCGGTGGCGTAGTTGGAGACGAGCCTGGGAATGCCTGCGTTCAGCAGCGGCTCGTAGACGGCATCCAGGGCCGCAGTCACGCCCCGCGGCGCACCCGTCCCGGGATCGAAAGCGGCGGCCCGCCCGCCGGAGACGCCGTAAACCAGCCGGTCCGGAACCAGCGAATCCTTGACCGCCGTGCCCTGGCGCAGGAACTCCGGGTTCCAGCCCAGCAGCACGTCGGGCCGCCGCGCCAGGATTCCGCGAAGCATTTCCACAGTGCCTACGGGCACCGTGGATTTGCCAACGACGACGGCGCCCCTCGCCAGGTGCGGGAGCAGCGCCTTGGCGGCGGACACCAGGAAGGTGAGGTCGGCGCCGTCGGACGTTTTGGACTGCGGCGTCCCCACACACAGGAAGTGGACCTGGGCGCGTGCGGCGTCTGCGAAGTCCGTGGAGAACGTGAGCCGGCCGGTGGCCAGCCCGTCCCGGAGCAGTTCGTCCAGGCCGGGTTCGAAGAAGGGCGCGTGCCCGTGGCTGAGGTGGTCCGCCTTGGCGGCGTCGACGTCGATGCCCACCACCGTGTGGCCCATCGAGGCGAGTGTGGCGGCATGGACGGCGCCGAGGTAGCCGCAGCCGATGACCGAGATCCTCACAGGGTTGCTCCGCTCTTGGTGTCGAGGCGTCGATGGGTAGTGGCAGGCTCAACTACCGGGTCGCCGGTGATCACCGAGCGGTAGTGCCGCACCAGTTCGGCGCTCAGCGCAGGCCAGGTCCGGTCCTGCACCGAAGCGTGGGCTGCGGCGGCAAAGGCACGGCGTTTGGCGTCGTCGCCGATCAGGTCCATCACGTGCGCCCGCAGGCCGGCCAGGTCACCGGGCTGGTAGAGCCAGCCGGTGCGGGAGTTTTCCACCAGGTCCAGAGGGCCGCCTCGGCCGGTGGCAACCACCGGAACACCCGATGCCATGGCCTCCTGGATGGTCTGGCAGAACGTTTCGAACTCGCCGGGATGGACAAAGAGGTCAAACGACGCCACCGCCCGTGCAAGCTCCTCGCCGCCGAGGAAACCGGTGAACACGGCATCGGGCAGGGCTTCCTCGAGGGCCGCCCGCTGGGGGCCGTCGCCCACGATCACCAGCTTCGCGTGCGGCACCCGGGCCAGGGCGGCCAGGTCCTCCACCTGCTTCTCGATGGCAAGCCTGCCCACATAGCCGATGATCCGCTGACCGCCGGGAGCCACCGAAGCCCGCCAGCCGCCGTCGCGCTTTCCCGGCGAAAACCGGGCCGTATCCACGCCGCGCCGCCACATGTCCACGCGCGGAATGCCGCGGCCGCGGAGCTGATTCAGGGCGAAGGTGGACGGGACCAGCGTCCGGGTGGCCAGCAGGTGGATGTTCTCCACCCGGTTCCAGGCCCAGTTCTCCAGGAACGGCACCCCGTACCGGGCGGCGTAGCTGGGCACCTCGGTCTGGTAGATGGCAACGGTGGGGATGCCCAGCTGGTGCGCGGCCTGGACCGCCCGCCAGCCCAGGACGAAGGGTGACGCCAGGTGGACGACGTCCGGTGCGTAGTCGGCAAGGATTCGCTTGACCCGGTACACACCGCCCATCGCCACGCGGACGTTGGTGTACCCGGCCAGCGCGACCGAGGGCAGCCGGTACACCAGCGCACCGTGCACAGCTTCCGGGACCGCGGTGTCCTTGGTGTCCAGCGTTGAGGGTGCAATGACCAGGACTTCGTGGCCCTGTTCCTCCAGGTGTTCCAGTACCCGAAGGATGGAGTGGGTCACCCCGTTCATCAGTGGCAGGAATGATTCAGCGACTATTGCGATCCTCACCCCTCCACGGTGGGCGCCCGGGCTGACGGTGCGGGGGCGCGCGGGTAGAGCGGAGGGAAAGGTTGGGTTAACAGATCAGGAGCGCCGGGTCATCCGTTTTGGCCGTGCTTCAGCACGTCCGGAAGTTCGTCCACATAGACGGTTTGCGGCGGCTCGAAGTAGATCACCAGCACTTCGTCGCCCACCGCGAAGATGCTCGTCTTGTCGAAGGGGTGGGCGTGGAACGCGTTGGTGCCGCCCAGGTAGGGCAGCATGACTTCGCCGATGGTGCCGGGGCCGATGCGCCCGGTCACCCGCCCGATCTTGCCGGTGAGGCTCCGGTCAACGTTCTTATGCATCCGGGGCTTTCGGGGGCCGTTTGCCTTCCCGGCTGTTCTTCAGTGCCGAGGACAGTGCGGGAAGGTAGTCGCCCACCTGGGCAAGGATTCCGCCGAGCATCTTGTTGACGCCTTCGCCGCCGTTCAGTACCGTCATCTGGCCCACGTGGGAGAAGGGCTCGGCCGCTGCGGCGATGATGGCCGGCATGTTCTCGGCCAGCTGCTGCGAGATGACGGCTTCCTGGTTGGTTCCGAGCGCTTCGGCCCGCGCCTTGATACCGTCGGCCTCGGCCAGGGCTTTGGCCTTGATGGCGGAGGCCGTGGCATCACCGCGGGCTTTCGTGGCTGCGGCTTCGGCCTCGCCGGTGACTTTCGTGGCTCCGGCGGCGGCAGCAGCGGCGGTGGCGTTCGCCTGGGCCTGAAGTTCGGTCCGCCGGGCATTGGCCTGCGCTTCGAGCTCGGTGCGGCGGGCCAGCGCCTCCGCGGCACTGATGTCCGCCGCCTTCTGGCCTTCTGCGTCGGTGCGCTTGGCGTAGGCCTTGGCGTCGGCGGGTTTCCGGACGGTGGTCTGGAGCTTCTGCTCTTCCCGGTCCGCCTCAAGCTTGGCCACTTCCGTTTCCTGGACCACCACCTGCTGCCGAGCCGTGGCATCGGCCAGCGGTCCCGCCTGGGCCGCGTTGGCTTTGGCCCGCTCGGCGTTGGCCTGCGCCACCGACTGCCGGATGGCCGAAACACTCTGCGCGTCCGCGATCAGGGCTGCCGCCTCGGCTTCCTTCTCGGCCGCCTCACGGTTCCGGGTGGCCTCGGCGATGCGGGCCTCCATCTTCACCTGGGCGATGTGGGGCTTGGCGATGTTCTGGATGTACCCGGTAGGGTCCTGCAGGTCCTTGATCTGGAGGGAATCCACCACCAGGCCCAGCTTCTCCATTTCCACCCCGCTGGCGCTGCGGACCTGCGAACCGAGCTTGTCCCGTTCGCGGATGATCTCTTCGACGGTCATGCTTCCGATGATGGACCTCAGGTGCCCTTCAAAGACGTTGTAGACCTGGCTTTCCATTTTGGGCTGCTGGCCCAGGAAGCGCCTGGCCGCATTTGCGATAAACGGCGGGGCATCACCGATTTTGTATATCACCACGCCTTCGACAATGACCTGGATGCCCTGGGAGGTCACGCAGGAAACCTTGAGTTCTGTTTCATTCAGCGTGAGGGAAAGCGTGCGGACAGTCTGCAGGCCCGGAAATACGAGGGCACCCTTTCCGGTGACAATCTTGAAATCCATGCCGGCCCGGGTGTCCAGGGTTCCGCGGGTCAGGCCGGAGATGATCAGGGCCTCATTGGGCTCCGCCACTTTCCACATCAGTTTGATGGCCACCCACACAAAACCGACCACCAGTATTGCCCCGATAATCGCGGCAATCAGCGGGAAGAATGCTGACAGGTCCGGCATGGACAGGTCCTTTCACAGGTAGGGAAAAAGCATCGCCGTAAAGCTCCGGTAAATGCAGCTGTCCATTCCCTGCCGGTTTTCTGCGTGCAATTCCGGCCAGCTTGCCCAGCTGTTGTAGCCAGTGTGATCGGCACCCGTCCAAGAGTCCAGAGTGCGGGCTGTTTCGGGCCCGCCGGCGGTTCCTTAGTGGCCGAGGATCTCGCGGGCAGCCCGCTGGGCCTCGAGCTCCTCGGGGGTCACGGTGGTTCCGCGGAGGTAGCCGGCGGCGGCGATGAGGTGCCGCAGCTCGGCCTCGCTCCGTGGCGAGCTGACCCCGTGGTGCGCCATGGCGTGGCAGTTGGCGCACAGCGGAACAAGGTCCGTGAGCGGGTCCAGGACGTAGCCGTTGCCAAGCTGCGGCGCGGGGACCACGTGGTGGACGTGGATGAAGTCCGCGCCGATTTCGCCGTAGGCCAGTTCGAAGGAAAACCCGCACGCCGCGCAGTTGGTGCCACGGTGGGCGATGCACGCCCGCCGTGCCTCGGGGTCCCGTTCGTACCGGTTGGCGGTGACCCGGACGACGGCGGCATCGGGGTACGTGCCTGGCACCGGCTGGGTCGGGTCCGTTCCTTGCAGCGGGCCATGGTCCGCCCAGAGCGCGCGGATGGCTGCCTCATCGCCGGGCGCGAGTTCCGTGCCTGCGATGTCGCCGGCGTCCCAGTCGGCGTCTGGCATCGCCCTGGTGAGAACCTCGGCAGGGACCTGGTCGCCCAGGGGCAGGAGTACATCGAAGGCTACCTGCACGGTGATGTCCGCACTGTCCGGCGTTGCCGACAGCACCACGCCGTGGCCGATCAGGCCCGGACCGTGGTCTCCCAGCAGGAGCAGCCACACATCCGTGCCCGGAACCACGCTTCGGCTGACGGTCCAGGGCTCCAGGCGCAGCCCTGTAACGGCGACCTGCTCAACAACAGCCGCGTAGTTCCAGCGGTTCCAGCCGGCCGGGTCCCAGCCCAGAATGATGGCGCTCATGGGCCCATTGTTCCAGCGGCACAGGTTTTCCATGCCGCCTGAGGCGCGAACGTACACTTGGTGCCCCAATTTCCATGCGCGAACTGGCACGTATTACCCTCAAAACTCGATTTTGAGGGTAATACCTGCCAGTTCGCGCCGGAGGATAGGGGCCTTATGTGTACGTTCGCGCGGTGCAGGGTCTCTGGCCGTATGGAGCTGGCATGGCTGCCCCATTAACTCTGACGGCTGACCGGGTGGGGCGGCCCCCAACACCGCCCCACCCAGCCACGGCCTAGCCGAGCTTCCGCATCGGGTCTGGCCAGTTGCCCACGGTCGACGTGACGATGGCGCGGTTGATCTCAGCGTTGTAGTTGGACATGACGGTTTCTCCTGACTGAACGTGGTGTCCGCGCGCCGGTGGTGCGCGGTGGTCATGTTCTGCCGCGAAAAGGGCAGAGGTGACCTGTTCAGTCGGGTGAGGACCCGGGATCGAAGGAAGGGCCGGCCGGAAGCGTCTCGGCGCCGGACAGATTTGGTGCACTGGCGGGAGTGGGCAGGGTCGGCCAGGACCCGCCAAGGTCAGCCAGAGTCACTGGACCGGAAGATCCTGAGTTGGCCTGCCCGGCCTGGTTCGCCAGGGCAGGGGGAGCCGGCGTGCCGGGTTCTTGAGACCCGTCTTCGGGGCCGGAAGGCGCCGCCTGTGGAGGCGCGGCAATCCCCGCACGGTCCTGGGCAGGAGCGAAGCCGAATCGCAGAGTGTTCGGGGCGGCGGTGCCCGCCAGCCCTGTTTGAGCAGCAGCAGAGGCGGCCGCAGGACTCAGGAGGGGTGCGTCACTCCCCGCAACCGCGTCCGACGCCGGGAGGCTGGGTGCCGCGGTCGGCACCGGGCCGGGTGCCGGCGTCGTAAGCGGTGGAAGGCCGGGCAGCGGCAAGTCGGGGAGGGGCAATGGCAGCGGCGCGGACGGGAGTTCAGGCAGCAGCGGCGGCAACTCGTCAGGTAACGGCAGAATATCGGGCAATGGAAGCGGGAGGGGCGCCTGCACGAGGGGGAGTTCGGGAAGGCCCGGCACCAGGGCGGTGACTGAGTCAACGGCGCCGGCGAGCACCGGAAGGGCCGGGGCGGCCAGGGAGTTTGCGAGGCCTGTCACGGGAGTCGCGAGGGAAGCGGCGGTTGCTACGGCCGCAGCACCGGTGCCTGCCACCACGGGAGGCGCCTCAGGAGGAATCGCGTCCGCAAGAAGGGACGATGCAGGTTTAAGGGGGTCCGCGGTGTCCGGGACCAGGCTGGACGCGCTGGCTGTTCCGGCTCCCCACACGAGCCACGCCACGGCGGCCAGGAGAGCCAGCAGGAGGGGCCGGAGGGCAGGGCGGCGAAGAGTCCGCGGTATCGCCCCCATCCGATCCACCCCCTAGCCCGATGGAACAACAGGGTACGCCGGGTCCACACCCCCGTCCAGCATTAATTCCTACGGCAGCCCACGAAAAAGCCGATGCAGCTGTCCGCGTCACCGCGGTCAACTGCACCAGCCATTAGGACGAATATTCAGAATCTATTGAACTAACCTCATACGCGGCTCCTATTTCCCGGTTTCGATATCCGGGTTACCTCCTGTCGCTGGCCATGTTGCGGGACAACAGCCAGCCACAAGCAATCATCGCTACGCCCAGTACCAGGTGGGTCCAGTTGTCAGCCATGTTGAGCGACAGGAAATTGGCTGCCGATCCTGCACCGACACTGAGACCGAAAATGGCAAGGACGATGTACAGCGCGCCGGCGCCCAAGAGGAAATTACGCGCGCCATGTTCGGTCCGGGACATAGTCCAGCCGGCTGCGCCAATGGCCAGCTGCACAATATTGAGCAGCATGGACACCTGGAACATGCCAAGGAACATGGCGTGGGAATCAGGCCCAAGGAACATCAATTCGCTGTACTGCGTGGTGACGCCCGGGATAAAGCCCAGGATGCCAACCACGATCAAGAGAATACCTACACCCATGCCGGCATTCTGGACGTCTGCACGCCCGAAATGAACGCCGTGAGCATGTGGGGATGCGGTAGTCATTTTTTCTGCCTCCAACCACTGATTGCGGACATTCCAATTTTACGGCCGACCTGTGGAAAAAGCTCCGGAACGCCGTGGGATGGGGACTTCTGCCCAGAGACAGGACTGGCGCATTCTGCTGGACTGGGACCCTTATGCGATCCGTACCCCTGATGCTCCGAACCGTTCTTGCGGCCGCTGTCCTGCTGCTGTGCGCGGCAGGCTGCAGTGTTGCCGTCCCCGAGGGCCGGGCGCCCGCCATCGGGGCGCTCGTGGTGAGCGGCCAGCGGCCGGCCGAGGGACTGGCTGGAGCCACGACGACGGCGCCATCACCGGCGGCGGATGCCCCGCCGTCGTCGTCCGCTGCCCAGGCACCCTCTCCCCGGGCTGACCGCCCGTTGAACCGGGCCGAAGAACTCCTGCCCCAGGTGAACGTGAAGCCCTGGCGGGCGGCGCTGCCGGTGGTGGTGCAGTCGCGGAACCGCGACATGCAATGCTCCATCGGGGCCGACGCCGCGGCCTGCCACCTGCTCAACGACGTACCGCCGCGTCCTGGCGATATCAAGGGCCAGTGCCGTGGCGTCAGTGAGTACCGCGGTGGGTATGCCGTGGTCACGCTGGACGGCGGGTCGCAGTACGGCCTCTGCGGCGATGGCATCTCGCCCATGGAGGCCGAAGACATGGCGGGGCCGGACTTTCCCGGACCGTGGATGGAGGACGGGCAGGCCGTGCGGATCGGAAACATGGTGTGTTCGCGGGAACCGGGAAAGATGGTCTGCGCCCACCTCCGCACGGGACACGGCTTCCTGATCAGCGCGGAGGACTACGAGCTGTGGTGAGGCGCGTCTCGTGGGCCTGATGAGCCTGTCGCAAGCGGGCAGGAGGTCCGCTCCGTGACACCATGGAACACGATGAAACTGCGCGCTGATCAGACCGGAGACCGTGGCCTTCCCATGCCCTTGTGGCTGCAGGGTGGGCTCGAGACGGCACAGGCAGCCATCATTTCGGCGCTTGTGGTGATCGCACCCATCGCCGCGGTCTGGGCCACCGCCGGTTTCCAGAATTCCGCGTTCGATGTCCTGGCCCGGCTGGCCGGCCAGGCATGGCTGCTGATCCACGGTGTGCCGCTGGAACTGGCCGATGTCGGATCCGGCACAGCCGGCGGCTCGGGGTCCGACATGCTGACACTGATTCCCCTCGGCCTGACGCTGATCCCGTTCATGCTTGCGTGGCGGGCGGGGCGGCGGCTGGCCCGGGCTTCCTATACCGACCAGCTGTGGCAGGCCCTGCTGGGGTCCTGGGTGGTCTACGCGGCGTTCGGCGCGGCCACGGCATTCGTGTGCCGCACGCAGGACGTCGTCATCAACCTCTGGTACGCCATGCTCATCCCGCTGATCCCGTACGCACTGGGAATGGCGATCGGTGCCCGGCGCGAAGCCGGCTCGTGGAGCCGGCTGATCGGCGTCGACGCCGTCGCCTGGATTTCCCGCACCAGCCAGCATTCCCGCTGGGCAGGGTCCTATCTGGCCTCCGCGGCGAAGGCAGGTTTTGTGGCGCTGGCCTCCGCCCTGGCGCTCGCGTGTGTGCTGCTCGCGGTGGACCTGTTCATCCACTGGAACCTGGTGGTGGCCGTCTATGAAGCGCTCGACGCCGGTGCCCTCGGAGGTGCCGCCCTGACCATTGCGCAGCTCGGGTACCTCCCCAACCTCGCCGTGTTCGCGCTCGCCTGGGCGTCCGGATCCGGTTTTGCGATGGGCGTCGGCTCGCAGGTGGGTCCGCTGGGAACCGCCACCGGGCCCCTGCCGTCCATTCCCGTGTTCGCAGCCATCCCCTCCGGCTCGCTGGAGTACGGGTTCGTGGCGCTGGTGGTGCCGGTGCTGGCCGGTGTACTGGCGGGCTGGTGGTTCCTGCGCGCAGGGGAGAACCACTTCGACGAGTGGCTCTCCATCAAGATCCACGCCCGCTGGTTCACGGCCACCGTGTCTACGCTGGCACTCGGTGTGCTGATCGGGGCAGTCGCCGGGCTGTTGTCCGCCGGGCTGGCCTGGCTGGCACGCGGTTCCGCCGGCCTGGGACGCCTGACGGACATCGGGCCCGACCCGTTATGGACGGCGGTCTGGGTAGCCGCGGAAGTGGGCATCGGCGTCGTGATCGGTTACGCGGCCGGGCCGTGGCTGGAACGCCAGCAGCAGGTGGAAGAGGAAGCCGAGCTGGCCCGGTAGGCCCAGGTCCGGCGGTTCGCATTAGGGAAGCCGGGGCAGCGAGTTTTCCACCGCCATCTGGCATCCTGACTTGGCCTGCTCCGTGAGGGCCTCGCGGACGCACTGCTGGTAGTCGCGGAACTCATCGAAGAACACCGACGCGGCCAGGATCACCAGCACCATGATCAGCGAAACGAACAGGCCCGAAATGGTGCCGAAAAGCACCAGCCTGGATTCCTTGAGCCGGACCGCGCGGACGAGCAGCAGGATGCCCAGGACAAAGCTCGCTGCCGTCAGGATGCCGGTGAGCCAGAGGTAGCTGATGTCGAGCTGGAAGACGAAGAACGAGCCCAGCACGGTGACGAGGAAGATCCGGAACAGGTTGTGCGTGGTGCTCAGCGAGCTCTTGGCTGCCTCGCTGAGCTGGGGTTTGGTCCGCTGTTGGCCAGCGGGTTCCGGGGTGGTGTTCATGTTTTCCAGCCTACGCGAGCCTGCCCATAAGCTAGACCCATGCGCATCGTAGTCCTCGTTTCCGGAACCGGCTCCAACCTCCAGGCTGTCATCGACGCCGTCAAGACAGGGGAGCTGGACGTGGAAATCGCCGCGGTGGGCGCCGACCGGGAGGGGACGTACGGCATCGAGCGGTCCTCCGAGGCAGGGCTGGAGACGTTTGTGGTCAACTTCAACTCGTTCCCCACCCGCGACGAATGGGATGCCGCGCTGACCGCGAGGGTGGCTTCCTACGCCCCGGACGTGGTGGTCTCCTCCGGCTTTATGCGCATCGTCAGCGCCGACTTCATCGAGGCTTTCCATGGCAGGTACCTCAACACCCACCCTGCCCTGCTGCCTGCTTTCCCGGGAGCCCACGGCGTCCGCGACGCCATGGCCTACGGCGTGAAGGTCACCGGTTGCACGGTGCACTGGGCCGACGCCGGGGTGGACACCGGGCCCGTCATCGCCCAGGAGGCCGTGACCGTCGAGGAATCCGACTCCGAGGAAACCCTGCACGAACGCATCAAAGTGGTGGAGCGCCGCCTCCTGGTATCCACCCTGGCAGCCCTCGCCGCCGCCGCCCCACCCGCCTAAGCCCGTGCCCCCACCCAACTAAGTAGCGCTATCTGTCGTTTTGACTACCCAAAAGGACAGATAGCGCTACCTACTTGCGGGACCAACCTCGGCTCACGAGCGCTGAGCGGACTTTGGCAACCGCCGCGCGTGCGTCGTTCTCCATGTGACGTTTGGATATGCGGACTAATGTCCAGCCGGCTCGGACGAAGTCCTCTTCGCGGGCGATGTCCCTGACGATCTGCGCCACCTCGGAATGCCCCGCACCTTCGTACTCAACCGCCACCTTATTCTTGGGATAGGCGAGATCGGGTTGACGTACGACGCCGGTCATCAGTTCGGTGGGCACATTCAGGTGCGGGTCGGGCAGGCCAGCGTTTTCAAGTGCCAGCCGAAGCCTGGTTTCCGGCGCGGAATCAGATCCGACCCGCGCCTGCTCCAGCGCAAGGCGGGCTTTCTGGATTCCTGGCGTTCCTTTGTGGCGGTCCAGCATGTCCGCGAGTTCCGTCCGCGTTGCATAGGGCTCGGACCGGCCCTCGAAGTCCGGCCTCGGTATCCGCAGTAAGTGGTCAGCGACAACCGTCAGTTCGTCGATACTCATCTTCCGCGCGCAGTCCAGCCACGTGCGCGTCCGGGAAGTGATAAACAGACCATGCAGTTCCACGATTTCGTCGGCAAAGAACTGCCCCCTGTGACCTTTTACTCCAGGCCGGCGCATGATGGCTGCCGTATCCGGGCGCGAGATGTGAATGAGTGGGTCGTCACTCCCCGGCAGGAACCCGGGGAATTTCCACAGCAGGAATGCTGAGGCGTGCGAAGCTGCGGCGAACTCCGTGACCAGCGTGTACGGCCGGATATTGGGCGCCAGTCCGTTGCCGCTCCCGTTGTCCGCCCATGGCACCCTGACCCCCCGGGTGGGACGCTTCAGACCATGGTGACGCAACTGTCGCTGGGTGATCCCGGCGTCGACGGCTTCTCTCAACGTAAACGGCAGGGCAGCCAGGGGCTCCGGCAGAGATCGGGGGACTCTCATCTGCCTATGGTGGCAGCCGGGCGAAAACGCCGCTGACGTTATCCACAGCTTCAATTGAGTCGGCCCAACTAAGTAGCGCTAAGTGTCGTAATGAGGGTTCAAAACGACACTTAGCGCTACTTAGTTGGGCCGGAAGGGATGGGCGGAGAGGGGCGGCGCCTACTCGAGGCGGCGCTGCTTGGTTTCCGGGGAGAAGAACGCCATGAACAGCACTGCCACCAGCACCAGCCCGCCCGCCAGGGCGAACGACGTGGCCAGCCCCAGCTCAGGCCAGAAGTAGTTCGCGAAAATGAGCGGGCCAAAGCCTGCGCCCAGCCTTGAGAACGTCGATGCCCAACCAAAACCGGTGCCCCGCAGTTCGGTCGGGTACAGCTCGGAAACGTAGGCGTACAGCACCGGGATCGCCACCTGCACCACAAAACCAAAAACCAGCAGCCAGAAGACGGCGGCCGTGGGGATATCCACCACAATCGCCACGATCACCAGGGTCAGGGCAGACAGCGGCCCGGTGACGGCCAGGATCCACTTGCGGCCAACCCGCTCCACGAGCAGCGCGGCCACGACCACGCCGAGGAGCCCGACGGCGGCCATGGACGCCGTGGTCACAAACGCCTTGTACTCCGCAAAGCCCGCGCCGATGAGGATACGGGGCATCCACGTCAGCGACAGGTAGTACACCAGCAGGATGCTGAAGAACAAAGCCCAGGCCGTGGCCGTGATCTTCCAGTTGAACTGCCACACCAGCCGCAGCTGATGCCACGCGCTGCCGGCGGATAGCCGCGGTACCTCCTGCGCATCGGGGAGGCTGTAGGCGCGGGGTTCGGCGCCGGTGGCTGCCACCAGGCCGTCAATGACTTTCGCGGCTTCCTCGCGCCGGCCCTTGCGGATGAGGAACAGCGGGGATTCGGGGACGCTGCGCCGGACCCAGAACACCAGGAGCGCGGGCAGCACCATCACCAGCATGGTCAGCCGCCAGTCGCCGAACGCCGCCACCAGTCCGGCGGAGACGAACCCGGCAAGGGCGGCGCCCACCGGCCACCAACCGTCCATTGCCGTGAGGACCTTGCCGCGCTGCTTGCGCGGAGTGAACTCACCCACCAGGGCATAGTCCACCGGTATGCAGCCGCCCAGGCCAAAGCCGGCCATAAACCGGAAGACGCAGAACCAGACGAAGTCGGGGGAGAAGGCACCCAGGACCGTGAAGAGGGAGAAAATCAACAACGTGGCCGTGAAGGCCTTCTTGCGCCCGATGGTGTCCGCGATGGTGCCCCACACAAACGCACCCAGGGCCATGCCGATCAGGTTGGCGGTACCCACCCAGGCAACTTCGCCCGGGGCCAGCGCCCAATGCGTGGAGAGCAGGGGAATCAGGATGCCGTTCAGCGTGACATCCCAGGCGTCGAACATAAAACCGAGCCCTCCGATGAGGAAAATCCGTCCCTGGACCTTCCACCGCCACGGCAGCTCCTGGACCACCTGTTCGCCGCTGGGCACAGTGGTGTACGTGTTCATTTTGGCCTCCTGTGAAAACTCTATCCGTGCCCACCGACGTTCACAGTCCGGCCGGCAAACGGGGCAGACCCGGCGACGCGATAAACTGGCCATATCCCCACCAACCGCGGCACTGGTCCGCGAGATAAGACGGAGACTTTTGTGAGCTTCACGCAGCTTGACCGTGTTCCCATCCGCCGGGCACTCATCTCGGTTTACGACAAGACCGGTCTGGAGGAGCTCGCCCAGGGCCTGCACGCAGCAGGCGTGAAGATCGTATCCACCGGCTCCACGGCCAAGAAGATTGCCGAGGCCGGCATCCCGGTCCAGGAAGTCGAGGAAGTCACCGGCTCCCCGGAAATGCTGGACGGCCGCGTCAAGACCCTGCACCCCCGCGTTCACGGCGGCATCCTGGCCGACCGCCGCGTCCCGGCGCACATGGAAACCCTTGCCGGCATGGAGATCGAAACCTTTGACCTGGTGGTGGTGAACCTTTACCCGTTCGTCGAGACGGTCAAGTCCGGCGCCGAGCAGGATGACGTCGTCGAGCAGATCGACATCGGAGGGCCCGCGATGGTTCGCTCGGCAGCGAAGAACCATGCCGCCGTCGCCATTGTTGTTGATCCCGGCTTCTACGGCCAGGTGGTCACCGCCGCGGCTGAAGGCGGCTTTGACCTGAAGACCCGGCGCCGGCTCGCCGCCAAGGCGTTCGCCCACACCGCCACGTACGACAACGCCGTGGCCACCTGGACCGCCAGCCAGTTCCTGGATGAGGACGGCGACGGCGTCATCGACTGGCCTGCCTACGCCGGCGTTGCGCTGGAGCGTTCCGAGGTTCTCCGTTACGGCGAAAACCCGCACCAGCAGGCCGCACTCTACGTGGACAAGGCCGCTCCCGCGGGCATCGCGCAGGCCGACCAGCTTCATGGCAAGGCCATGAGCTACAACAACTTCGTCGACGCCGACGCCGCCCTCCGTGCTGCGTTCGACTTCGCCGAGCCGGCCGTCGCCGTCATCAAGCACGCCAACCCGTGCGGTGTGGCCGTGGGTTCCGCCGACGCTTCAGACCCGATCGCCGACGCCCACGCCAAGGCCCACGCCTGCGACCCCGTCTCGGCCTTCGGCGGCGTCATCGCAGCCAACCGCACGGTCACGGCCGGCATGGCACGGACCGTCGCCGGCATCTTCACCGAGGTGGTCATCGCGCCCGCTTTCGAGCCTGAGGCTGTGGAGATCCTGTCCAAGAAGAAGAACATCCGCCTCCTCGCCCTGCCCGAAGGCTACGGCCGCTACCCGGCGGAAATGCGCCAGGTTTCCGGCGGCGTCCTGGTGCAGATGTCCGACAAGGTGGACGCCGACGGCGACAACCCCGCCAACTGGACCCTCGCCGCCGGTGATGCAGCTGACGAAAAGACCCTGGCCGATCTCGCGTTCGCCTGGACTGCCTGCCGCGCGGCCAAGTCCAACGCGATCCTCATCGCCGCAGATGGTGCCGCCGTGGGAATCGGCATGGGCCAGGTCAACCGCCTGGACTCCTGCCGCCTCGCCGTGGAGCGGGCCAACACGCTGGGCGTCAAGGTGGAGTCCGACGTCGACGGTGCCGGCGGTGCGTCCAACGCCGACGCGAGCGGCGCACCTGAGCGCGCACGTGGTGCCGTTGCAGCATCGGATGCGTTCTTCCCGTTCGCGGACGGCCTGCAGATCCTGATCGACGCCGGCGTCCGCGCCGTGGTCCAGCCGGGAGGTTCCGTCCGGGACGAGGAAGTCATCGCCGCGGCCAACGCGGCCGGGGTCACCATGTACTTCACGGGTGCCCGCCACTTCTTCCACTAGGGGTTAAACGTCGACGGCGGCTGTCCCCTGGGTGGGGACAGCCGCCGTCGGGCTTTAAGGACCTCTTAGGACTCCCTCGTTGAGGATCCGCGCCCCGCTGCTTGAGGCGCGGACCCCTCCTCCGGAAGCCGGAGCTCCCGGGGCTTTGCTTCCGCCATCCGCGCCGGCGTCCAGTACTCGAGGATCTCCTCGTGCGACTGGGCGGCCTCGCTGTGGCTGACGGATTCGCCGCCTGGCGAGGATTCTTTAGGAAGCGGCTGCACTTTTGTAAGTGTCCTGGATGACTGTGCCCCAGTATGGGCCGTACATCACTGGTGATCCGCTGTAGCCGTAGCTGTTGATGGAGTTCTGCAGGCCAGCTGCACCGCTGCCGATGAACCACGGGCCGCCAGACGAACCGCCGGTCATGTCGCACGGGATGCCCTGCGTCAGGAACCGTCCGTTGTTGGGATCGTTGGACGCTGCGCCGTAGCAGCTCTTGAGGCTCTCACCGTTGAAGGGCGACGCCGCGGGGTAGCCGTAGGCCTTGTAGGTCAGCCCGCGGGCCGCGTTGAACTCCACGCCTGATTCGTTCACAACGTCTGAGAGGTACTTGCCGTTGAGCGTGTTCATGACGGCGAAGCCGGTGTCGTATTGCATGTCGCCATAGTTGCTCCAGTCGCTGGGGGCGTAGAGGCCTTTCGCGGTCCACTTGCCGTAGGGGGCGACGCCGTTTTCGTACTTGGGAGCAAAGATGAAGTTGGTGGCGAATGCTCCGGGGCCTTCGTTCAGGCAGTGGCCGGCGGTGGCGACGGTGCTCTTGTTTGCAGAGACCACAGCATTGCCCGAGCAGACATAGTTTGTCCCGCCCAGGGTGAAGAAGACTTTGCCGATGTGGTCCACCGGGTTTTCGCTGACCGCAATGGTGGGCTTGCCCTTGCCAGCCCTGACCTTGGTGTTGGCACCCTTCTCCACCGTGGCCGCGCTGGAGGTGTTGCCCCGTTCCAGTGCTTTTCCTGCCAGGACATCGCCGGGGATGGCGCTGCGCATGCGCTCGGCGGTCCAGTAGTCGGCGGCTCCGGTGCCGTCCACGGCGGCGCTGGTGACGGAGGGGTGTTCCTTGTCCCCGGATGCGGCGGGTGCTGCCGTTGCTCCGCCGGCCGTGGTCAACGCCAGCAGTGCGGCTGCGGAAAGGCTCAGAAGGCTGGTAGCCAGAGACCTCGTACGTGTCATGGTTGTCCTGTCTAAACGGGTGGGGGAGGGCTCCAGTCAAGCCCGCCGAGTGACCTACCGAATTTATCCGGATATGACAACTTTGTAAATAGTAGTGACGTCTCATGTAGGGTCCTTCCCTGAACTGTGTGGAAGCCGCAGGGGAGCCACAAAAATCCCGCAGAATGTTGTGAATCCGGGCGTCCACTATGGCGGCGGGTCTCGTCCGGAGGCTAATTTTGAGGCACAGCAATGGCTGTCCGACTGGGCTCCGGACACGAAAGAGATTTGGGGCCCTCGTCATGTTTTCCTTCCGCAAGCCCGCCAAGAAGCCCGCCCTTAACGGCCGTCACTTCTCCGCTGCCGAGATGCAAGAGGTTGCCGGTGACCTGGCAGCCCAGGCCGAAGCTTTCCAGCTGCGCGACGTTGACCCGGTCCACACCTTCACCGCAACGGAGGAGCTGCGACGCCGCGATCCAAAGTATGTGCAGGTCTGGCCCAGTGATGTTCCCCACAAGCGGCGCTGACTGAACCGGCGCGCCAGCCGGGCAGCGCCCGAAAACAACTGCCTGAACCAAAGCGCGACGGCGGCCTGCCGCCGGAGGTGCGTGGCGCCGTCGTGCGTTTTCCAACGCTGTAATCCGGCAGTAACGGAGCAGCGCGTACGGCTGCGGGTAGGGTTCAAACCCGTGTCCTCGGGTAAGTTAACACTGGTGAAATAGACCGGATTTTCCAAAAAATCAGCCGACCTCCAGGGAGACGCCCGCGCATGTCCAAGATTATCTATACCCACACCGACGAAGCGCCGATGCTGGCTACCTATTCGTTTTTGCCGATCATCGAGGCGTTTGCTTCGACCGCAGGTGTGGAGGTGGAGACCCGTGACATTTCGCTCGCAGGCCGCATCATCTCCGTGTTCGGTGACTACCTCACCCCGGAACAGCAGATCGGTGACGCCCTTGCTGAACTGGGTGAGCTGGCAAAGACGCCGGAAGCCAACATCATCAAGCTGCCCAACATCAGCGCTTCCATCCCGCAGCTGAAGGCCGCCATCGCCGAGCTCCAGGGCCAGGACTACAACCTGCCGGACTACCCGGACAACCCCTCCTCGGACGAGGAAACGGCCGTCCGCTCCCGCTACGACAAGATCAAGGGCTCCGCCGTGAACCCGGTCCTGCGCGAAGGCAACTCGGACCGCCGCGCGCCGCTGTCCGTGAAGAATTACGCCCGCCAGAACCCGCACTCCATGGGTGCCTGGTCCGCGGACTCCAAGACCAACGTTGCCACCATGGGCAAAGACGACTTCCGCTCGAACGAGAAGTCGGTGGTCATCGACGCCGACGGCACCATCGCCATCCAGCTGGTCCGCGAAGACGGCTCGGTCAAGGTCCTGAAGAAGGCCTTCCCCGTCCTGGCCGGCGAAGTCATCGACGGCACCGTCATGCGCGCCGCCGCACTGGACGAATTCCTGGCAGCCCAGGTGGCCCGCGCCAAGGAAGAGGGCGTCCTCTTCTCCGCGCACCTGAAGGCCACCATGATGAAGGTCTCCGACCCCATCATCTTCGGCCACGTGGTGAAGGCCTACTTCTCCGAACTGTTCGAAACCTACGGCAAGCAGCTCACCGCCGCCGGCCTGAGCCCCAACAACGGCCTCGCCGCCATCCTGAACGGCCTCGAGGACCTGCCGGAGGACGTCCGCGACGGCGTCAAGGCACTCATCACCAAGGGCCTCGAAGACGGACCTGCCCTGGCCATGGTGGACTCGGACAAGGGCATCACCAGCCTGAACGTGCCCTCCGACATCATCGTGGACGCCTCCATGCCCGCCATGATCCGCAGCTCGGGCCACATGTGGGGCCCGGACGGCAAGGAAGCCGATACCCTGGCGGTCCTGCCGGACAGCTCCTACGCCGGCATCTACCAGGTTGTTGTGGACGACTGCCGCGCCCACGGCGCCTTCGACCCCACCACCATGGGCACCGTCCCGAACGTGGGCCTCATGGCCCAGGCCGCGGAGGAATACGGCAGCCACGACAAGACGTTCGAGCTCCAGGAAGCCGGAACGGTGCAGATCGTTGACGGCTCCGGTGCGGTTCTGATTGAACACGAGGTTGCCCCCGGTGACATCTGGCGCGCCTGCCAGACCAAGGATGCCCCCATCCGGGACTGGGTCAAACTGGCCGTCACCCGTGCCCGCGCCTCGAAGACGCCCGCCGTGTTCTGGCTGGACGAGACCCGCGCGCACGACGCCAACCTCATCGCCAAGGTCCGCGAGTACCTGAAGGACCACGACACCGAGGGCCTGGAGATCGAGATCATGTCCCCGGAGAAGGCAACCGCCTTCACCCTGGAACGCATCCGCAAGGGCGAGGACACCATCTCCGTGTCCGGCAACGTGCTCCGCGACTACCTGACGGACCTGTTCCCGATCCTCGAACTGGGCACCAGCGCCAAGATGCTCTCCGTTGTTCCGCTGATGAACGGCGGCGGACTCTTCGAGACCGGCGCCGGCGGCTCCGCCCCCAAGCACGTCCAGCAGCTGCTCAAGGAAAACCACCTGCGCTGGGACAGCCTGGGCGAGTTCCTTGCCCTCGCCGTCAGCTTCGAACACCTCGCCACCACCACGGGCAACGCCCGCGCCCAGGTCCTGGCCGATACCCTGGACAAGGCCACCGGCACGTTCCTGCTGGAGAACAAGTCCCCGAGCCGCCGCGCCGGTGAGCTGGACAACCGCGGCAGCCACTACTTCCTCGCCCGCTACTGGGCCGAGGAACTGGCCAAGCAGACCGAGGACGCCGAGCTTGCGGCATCGTTCGCAGCTGTGGCCAAGGAACTGTCCTCCAACGAGGACACCATCGTGGGCGAACTCGCCGCGGTCCAGGGCTCGCCCGTGGACGTCGGAGGCTACTACCGTCCGGACGAGGCCAAGGCATCGGCCGCCATGCGTCCGTCTGCAACACTGAACAAGGTCATCGCGACCCTGAGCTAGTCCTCGGCCAGACGTACAAAGAGGCGGCGCCCCGGGAAACCGGGGCGCCGCCTCTTTTCTGTGTCCGCCGTCAGTCCTTGCCTTTGCCTTTGCCGTCGTTGCCCTTGCCGGCTGGCGCCGGGGCCGCCGGGGCCGCCGGTGCGGGCGTCGTCTTGGCGGCCTCAGCTGCAGCGGCGTCGGCCTGCTGCTGTGCTGCCGCAGCTTCGGCGGCCGCGGCGTCTGCCGCTGATTTGGCTGCGGTGAGGTCGGCGCGGACAGCTGCGGCCGCCGTCGTGATGCTCCGCCGGCGGTCCTCGGAGACCTGCCCGTTTCCGACGGCGGCAGCCAGGTCTGCCTCGAGGCCGTCCAGGGCAGCCAGCCCGCCCGCGGGGTCGTTGCCAGCGGCCGCCTCGCTGACGCCAAGGACACGCTGCTGGAGCTGACGGGCGGCGTCGTGCTGAAGGCCCGTGTAGGCAGGGCCGCAGGCGGCCAGGGACCCGACGAGCAGAAGGGCCGCGGCGGCCGCCACACCCCGGGCTCGTGGCAAGCGCCGGGTGCCGTTGTTTGAGGGGTTCATGGACGCACGCTCTCCTGAAGTTCCTTGAGGTGGTCGCCCACGGTTCCGGTGACGGTGGGGTAGGGGACGACGTCGGGAGTCTGCTGGGGTGCCAGGCTGAACGTCAGTGCCGCTGCGACGGCCGCGACCGCCAGCAGAGCCAGGACAGCCACGAGCCAGACACGCTTTCCGCCGTTCCGAAGCCGTGCCCAGACCCGTGCCCGCCTCCCGGCCACGGAGTCTTGCCAGTCCCGCAGTCCCAGCAGGTTGCGGCTGGCGCGGTCCGCCGGCACGTCCGATTCCGCCGTGATGGCTATGGACGGCGGCCTGAACGGCATGGCCGGGAGCACACGTGTGGTTTCGGGTGCGAGCTCGCCCGGCGTGGAGGCCGGTGAAACCAGGGCCTGGCGCAGCGCGGTTTCCACGTCGGCAGCCGTAGGGCGTTCCAGCGGTTCGATGGCGGTCATGGAACGGATCAGGTCAGCCCATTCCGCAGGCACGTCAGCCGGGATTTCCGGCGCGCGGTGCAGCCTTGCCACGGCAGACTCGACAGCGCTGCCCGGGTACTCCATCGTCTGCTTGATGCATTCCAGGAGGACGAGGCCCAAGGAGTAGATGTCTGTGGCGGGGGACAGCGGGGAACCCATGGCCTGTTCCGGACTCAAGTACGCCGCAGTGCCCACCATGGTTCCGGTGGCGGTAAGCCGGGTTGAGTCCGCAATCCTGGCGATGCCAAAATCCGTGAGTTTGGGCCGCAGGGGTTCGCCCGGACGGATCTGCACCAGCAGGATATTGCCCGGCTTGATGTCCCGGTGGATGATGCCCAGGCTGTGCACGTAGGCCAACGCGTCTGCCGTCCCGGCGCCGATGACTGCGAGCTCATCCAAGGGGACTGCGCTGTGCCTGATCCGGCTGCGAAGGTCCTGGCCCTCCACAAGTTCCATCGTGAGGAACGGCCGGGGTTCGTCCGGGATCCGGGTATCGATTCCGGCGTCGAACAGGGTGACCAGGCTGGGATGGTTGAGAGTTGCCAGCAGCTGGATTTCAGCCTCCTGGCGCTTGAGTTCGTCAGCGTCCGGAGCCTGCGGCGCGAAGAGCTTCAAGGCCACGTCACGGCCCAGGTTCTCGTCCCTGGCGCAGTAGACAGATGACATGCCGCCGCGGCCGATCACTTCTCCGAGCCGATACCGTCCGCCGATTACTTCATGCTTGATGGAGCTAGGCGAATCCGCCACCATGACCAGTTCCCTCCGGTGCGCTGCGGCACTATTCTGCCTTAATTGTACCGGCCGGTAACGCCTCCTGGAGTGGTGCTCCCGCGCACCGGTGGCCCGGACGCAAAGGCTTTGAGGCCTTGGCGTCCGGACCCTCGGTCACAAGGACAAGTACTGTCTAGTCGCGCTTCGTCGTGGGCTACCTCCTTCCGCAGGCTGCCGCGAACGGCAGGCACTGGTAACGCCTGAGGGGTTTCAAAACCTCATGATGCTGGTTCTGATTAGGACGTCTTGCGACGCAGCAGCATCAGCAGGCCTGCAACCAGCAGGAGCAGCGCGACGGGAACCAGTGAAGCATCGATTCCCGTGTTGGCGAGGGCGGCAGCGCTGCCCTGACCCGTGGTGGTGCCCATGGTGTTTGCTGCTGCGGATACCGTACCGGCGGTTGAACCGGACGTGGTGATGCCAGCCGGGACGACGGTGATTCCGGTCGCGCCAGACCCTGTAGTGGTGCCGGTATTTCCTGTGGTGCCGGTAGTGCCAGTGCCCGGAGCGTCCGTGCCGCCGGCCGTACCGGTGCCGCCCGGAGTTTCCGTGCCCGGGGTCTCGGTACCCGGGGTCTCAGTACCGGGGTTTTCGGTGCCCGGCGTGACGCTGCCGTCCGTGGCGCCGCCGATGATGACAGATCCACCAACGCCGACGGTCACATCATCCAGGAGACCTGACGTGTCCAGGCCCAGATCAACGTCGACCGCGGCGTCCAGGCCACCGCTGGTACCGTTCAGGGTGCCGTCGCCGAGGCCGAGGTTGATGTCTGCGGCGACGTCAGCGGTGGTTCCGGTGCCGTTGCCGAGGCCGATCGCCAGATCAGCTGCTGCTGCAACGTCAGTGGTCGTGTCGGTACCGTTGCTGGTTCCGACGCCGAGGTTGATGTCTGCTGCGACGTCGGCGGTGGTTCCGGTGCCATTGGTGACGCTGCCCAAACCGAGTGCAACGTCAGCTGCGGCGGCCACATCGGTGGTCGAGTCGGTGACGTTGCCGGTTCCGGCGCCGAGGTTGACGTCGGCCGCTGCGGCGACAACGGCGGTGGTTCCGGTGCCGTTGGTTCCGGTGACTGTGCCGTCGCCGACGCCCAGTGCAACGTCAGCTGCGGCTGCCACATCGGTGGTCGTGTCGCTGACGTTGCCGTTTCCGGCGCCGAGGTTGAGGTCGGCCGCTGCGGCGACAACGGCGGTGGTTCCGGTGCCGTTGGTACCGGTGACTGTGCCGTCGCCGACGCCCAGTGCAACGTCAGCTGCGGCTGCCACATCGGTGGTCGTGTCGCTGACGTTGCCGTTGCCGGTTCCGAGGCCGAGGTTGATGTCTGCGCCGACAACGGCGGTGGTTCCGGTGCCGTTGGTTCCGGTGACTGTGCCGTCGCCGACGCCCAGTGCAACGTCAGCTGCGGCGGCCACATCGGTGGTCGTGTCGTTGACGTTGCCGTTTCCGGCGCCGAGGTTGAGGTCGGCCGCTGCGGCGATGTCGGCGGTGGTTCCGGTGCCGTTGGTGCCGGTGACTGTGCCGTTGCCGAGGCCGACTGCGAGGTCAGCCGCTGCGGCGATGTCGGCGGTGGTTCCGCCGTCGTTGGCACTGCCCAGCAGGCCGTCACCGAGGCCGACGTTGACGTCGACCACAGCGGCAACATCCGCGGTGTCCGACGGCGTTGAGCCACCCAGCAGGCCCAACGACGTCGTGTTAGCGGATGTCGCCGCTGAGACCAGGGCGGATGCGGTGAGGTCCGATCCGCTTGTTGTATCCGCAGCGCTGGCTGCGGTGGCGCCGAGGGCTAGGAGCCCGCCGGCGAAGAGGGTGCTAAGCAGCCCTCTGCGAAGGTTGGAATGCATGGTTTGTCTCCTGACAAAGTTGATGTGGGGCGCAGCTCAGCACCCAGTGGCCGTGTTCTGCCATCGATGGGCAGAAAGGGCTCAACTAGTCAGGAGAGGAACCGGGGTCGAATGACACCGGTGAGGGGGAATGCTCGGAGGCTCCGGCGACCGCGAAGGATCCCGGGAGCGGAAGATCAAGATCAGAGTCGTGCAGCCAGGCGGCAGGACCAGCGGGACCGGACGTGGACGCGCCGCTCCCTGCCCCTGAACTGGGCCCGGCAGGTGCCGGGAAAGGTGACGGCTCACCGGTGGTCAGGGGCGACTCCGGGACGGCTGAGCGGTGCGCCACTACAGTCGCAGCGGGGGAGGCAGAAGTTACCGCAAGGGCGACCGTCTGCGCGGCGGAGCCTTCGACTCCGGCGCCGGCATCCCCAAGACGCTGCTCCGCACCGATGTCCGTAGAAGCGCCGGAGATAGCTGGCGGAACCGTTGAGTCGGCCCCGCTCAGAACCCCTGCAGTGTCAGGGAGCACGGATCCGGTGTACGGAATGACAGGCAAAGCGACGGGCAGGGGCGCAACCCCGGTTGCCAGGTCTGAGACAGGCTGGACCACGGGTTCAAGAATGGGAACCGCTTCAACGAGCGGCGGAGCGACGGTTTCCACCAGTGCTGCGGTGGAGTCATCGGCCACTACGGCGACCGGCACGGCCACCGCGGAGACTGTCCCTGCAGGAACAACGTTATTCACTACAGGGACGGCCGCGATCAACTGGTCTGTGGCGCCGGTCAGCGTTCCGGCGACGGGCTGCAGGAGTCCGGACGGTGCCGCGGCTGGAGGAGCTGGCGAAGCCGCCGGGGGCGGGGCCGATGCGCTGGTCAGCGGGGCCGCGAGGGCAGAAACCGACGAAGTCACCCCGCCCAGGAGCGAGCCGGAGTCCGCAGAATCAGCAGCTGCGGCAGTACCGGAAAGCGTCAGCCAGGTGAGGGTGGCGGCTCCGGCGAGGAGAACCGGACGGAGCGCGCGCCATGGCAAGAGACCTTTAGCCATGCGTACCACCCCCATTGCCGATAAAGCCGACGATGTTTACATACTAAGACTGCTTATTGATGGAAGTCTAGATAAAAATCAACATAATCCCATCAAATTGACATTCCCTGTCACTCATATTCACTGACTTTAGTGGGCATCGTTCGGGTAGCTGACACCGAGTTGGGCGCGCACGCCGTCGAACAGGCGCATGGTGTTCAGGGAGTCTTCGAGCGGCATGACCGGGCTCTCTGTGAGCCCCTGCTGGATGCAGCGCGTGACCTCGCGGAGCTCGTATGTGTAACCCCGCCCGACGGCGTCGAACACCTCGCGGCGCGGCTCCTCGCGGCCGATGCAGACCAGCAGTTCACTCGGGTTGTTGATGGAGCCCACACTCTGCAGGTACCCCAGGCTTCCGGCGACAGTTGCCGTCCGGGGCCCGTTGGCCAGGAGGGAGGACGTCAGCTGGACCTGTGCGCCGTGGTGGTACCCGAGGGTCATGGCGTTTTGGGCATCCACGCCGTCGTCGTTGACAACCCCCGTCGCGCTGACGGTCTGCGGGAATCCGAGGGTTCCGAGCGCCCAGAGCAGAGGGTAGATGGACAGATCCAGCAGGGCCCCGCCGCCGTCCTGCCTGGCCCACAGCCTGGCCGTGGGGGAGTACGGCGCGGGGAAGCCCAAGTCGGCACTGACCCAGTGCACATCACCAAGCTGGCCCGACGCGGAGATCTCAAAGGCCCGTTGCATGGCCGGCAGGAACCGGCTCCACATGGCCTCCATGAGGAACAGCTTTTTCCTGCGGGCCGTATCAATGAGCTCTGTGGCTTCCCGTGCGTTGATGGTGAAGGCCTTTTCGCACAGGACATGCTTTCCGGCGTTGAGCGCGGCGAGAACAATCTGGTGGTGCTGCGCGTGCGGCGTGGCGACATAGACAACGTCCACCGAGTCGTCGGCGAGCAGCCGCTGGTAGCCGGGAACGCCGTCGTCGTCCCCGTATGCCTTGGCGAAACCATTCGCCGCGGCGAAGCTGTCTGCAGATTCCTGGCTGCGGGAACTGACAGCGTAGAGCTCGGCGTCAGCCAGCAGGGCCAGGTCCTCGGACACGGACCGGGCGATCCCGCCGGTGGCGATCACTCCCCAACGCAGCGTGGTGCCGGTAGCGGACCGGGGGTCCTGGTCGGACTGGCTGGACAGCCATGGCTTGGCAATGGGCGCACTCATGCCAGCCATCCTCTCATTGTGGCGATAGAGCGTCCGGCAAAAGCACGCGGAAGGTGAGAGAGGATCCGGGAAAAACCGGCAGGAAGTGAGAGAGCATCCGGATGGGAGGTGCTGGCGCAGCTGAGGGAGGGCCCCTGGGACGGGCCCTCCCTCAACTCGACCTCACACCCGTGACAGCGTTCTACGCCGAGGCGGCTACTGCGGTCCGGGTGCGGGCCGCCTCCTCCGTCAGTTTGCCCTGCTGGAGCCGAAAGCGGCGGTCCGTCTTGTTGGCCAGCGCCCTGTCGTGCGTGACCACCAGGATGGTGGTGTTGTGGTCCCGGCTGAGCGAGCTGAGGAGCTCGATGATGTGGTCGCCGGTCTGCTCATCGAGGTTGCCGGTGGGCTCGTCGGCCAGGATCAGCTTGGGCTCGTTGGCCAGTGCGCGGGCGATGGCCACGCGCTGCTGCTCGCCGCCCGAGAGCCTGTTGATGCGCCGCACATGCTTCTCCGGGTCCAGCTGCACCTGCTCCAGGAGATCCTTCGCGCGCTGCAGGCGTTCGGCCTTGCGCATCCCGGCGAACTCCATGGGCAGCATAACGTTGTCCACCGCAGAGAGGTTGGGGATCAGATTGAACTGCTGGAACACAAAGCCGATGTCCCGGCGCCGGTATTCGGTCAGCTTGCCGTCCGGCATGCTGGCCAGGCTGACGCCGTTTACGACGACGTCTCCGCTGGTTGGTTTGTCCAGCGCACCCAGCAGGGACAACAGTGTGCTTTTGCCGCTGCCGCTCTTGCCCACGATGGAGGCCAGGGTGCCCTGCTCGAGTTCAAAACTCACATCGTTGACGGGCTTGATGGTGCGGTCACCCGAGTTGAAGGTGCGGACCAGGTTCTTGACTTCAATCATGGCTATTCTCCTCGCAGGACTTCGATGGGACGGATGCGGGCCGTAAGCAGGGCCGGGACGAGCGAACCGATGATGGCGACCCCGAAGACCGCGGCGATACCGGCGGCAATGACGCCGGGGGACGCGCTGGCAGTGACGGAGGTCAGCAGCTGGGAGGCGCCGCCGAGCGGTCCGCCCTGGCCGCCCGGGAAGCCGGCCCCGCCGCCGGGCATTCCGGCGCCGCCGGCTGCCCCGGCCATGGCGGCCCCGCGGCCGGTGGCCGCCACCGTCGTCGTTGAGGTGTTGCTGCTGATCAGCGCCGAGGCGATGCCGCCGCTGGCGAAGGATGCGATCGCGGCGCCCACGGCGCTGCCCATGGCCACCAGGACGAGGGCTTCGAGGACGAACTGCAGGCCGATGGTGCGGTTGGGGGCGCCAATGGCCTTCAGGACACCGATCTCGCGGCGGCGTTCGCGGACCAGCATGACCATGATCAGCAGGATGATGAGCCCCGCGGTACCCAGGGCAGCGACGAAAGCGATGAAGGAGATGTTTTTGACGCTCCCGAGGGAGCTGACGGCCGTCTCCAGGTTCTGGCCCTGGGTGACGTCTGCCTTGTCCGTGCCGAGGGCGGTCTCCAGCGCGGCCTTGGTGGACGAAACGTTCTCCAGCGAGTCAACGGTGATAATCATCGTGGACAGCTCGCCCGGCAGTGCTGCCAGGGTCTGTGCGGTGGGAAGGGTGACGTAGAGGGCGTTGTTGCCGAACGTGGTGCCGGAATCGAACAGGCCGGCCACCGTGTACGTCTGGTCGTTGATGGTGAACGTGGATCCCACCGAGAGGCTGTTCTTCTCGGCGAGCGTGGTGCCCAGCAGGGCGTTGGCGGATTCGGCCGTGTAGTCGCCGAGGCCGGCGCCGTCGGTGATGGCCAGGGCCTTGCCGGTGCTGTCAACTTCCGCCCCGATTCCGGTGGCGGTGATCGGGAGCGAGCGTACCGGCTGCGTGGTGGTCGTTCCGGTGGTGCCGTTCGCGGCCTGGTTCCGGCCGCCGAGGGTGCCGGCATCAACGGCAGCGGTCAGGCTGGTGGTCAGTGTGGTTGCGTTCTGTCCGGCGGGACCGCCTTGGCCTCCACCGGGACCACCCTGGCCGCCGGCAGCCGTCTGGGCGGCAGTTTCCGCAGCGTTGCGGAGCCTGAGGGAGCTGGTTCCGACGACGGAGCTCACGTTGGGAACGGCGGCTGCGGTGGCGGCCTGCTCGGTTGTCAGCGGTTCGCCGCCGCCTTCAAAGCCCTGGCCGCCGGCCGGATTGACAGTCAGGACGGTGCCGACGGAGGCATTCAGCTCCTGGACCTTGGCACCTACGGCCTGGTTCGCCACCAGCATGGCCAGTGCCAGGCCGATGGCCACGGCCAGGACTGCAACGACCGCAGCCGTTCGGACCTTGTTTCTGAAGGCATTGCCTACACTCCGGGCAAGGACGCTCACTGTACTCCTAGGATCTGGGGCCGGCGGAAAGGCCGGCGTTCGGATCCCAGACTCGCGCCCGACCCTGTGCGGGAAACCGGGCGAACCTATGTTTGCGCTGTGAAGACTGTTCCGTCGCGTCGGGCAAGCCGAAAAAGGGGCACCCCTTGACAGCCTTGTCACGCCCGACGTAAGAATAGTAGTGCCCTCGGAAAGCGTTTTCTGAGCGGCAGGTCCCCGAAATCAGTATCCGCACCCGACTAGGCATGTGGTCTGTTTGGCATGCCGGAAATAAAGGCCAATGACGTCCTCCATACGTTTCAACTCCACGTCCCATTCGAGATTTACCCGCCTTCGCCGCACCGCCGCGTTGGCGGCGTCCGCCTCGGCGCTGGCGCTCGCCGCCGGACTCGCGGTGGCAGTGCCCGGCAACACAGCGCCAGTCAGCATGGCACCCGGCGACACCGTGCCAAACAGCACGTCGCCGTCGTTGACCGGTGGCGGCATCATCCGTCCCGATGACGCGGCACCCACCGGCTGGGCCGCCGTCGACGGCGTGACAAACGGCGGGGCGGGCGCCCCGGCTGAAAACCGCTACGAGGTGGGCACCCTGGCGGAGCTGAAAAGCGCGCTGGCGAACCACGGCGAGCCGAAAGCGCCGAAAATCATCTACGTCCGCGGAACCATCGACGGCAACCAGACCGCAGATGGGCGCATCCTCGGCGAGCAGGACTATGCCCCCGGCTACGACATCAACAAGTACATGTCCTGCTTCGGGCCAGAGGGCAAAGCCTGGAGCGACCAGACCTTCGACTACTGCAAGTCCATGCGGCAGCTGCGGCAGACCGGCAGCAACAACATGAAGCGCCAGATCGAGGTGAGCCTGCCCAGCAACACCACGCTGATCGGCCTCGGTGCTGATGCCGGCTTTGTGGGCACCAACATCGTGATCCTCAGCGCCACCAACGTGGTGGTGCGGAACCTCAGCGTGGAGGCGCCGGTGGACTTCTTCACCACCTGGTCTCCGGATGACGGCGACGGCGCCTGGAACGCGCGCTTTGACGCAATGTCTTCGGTAACGTCCAACCACCTCTGGATCGACCACGTCCGGCTGACGGACGGACGCTACCCGGACAGCGATGCGCCGATCGGATTCCGCGGCAAGCCCGCCAACCGCCACGACGGCCTGCTGGACCTCAAGGACGGCACCGACTATGTGACCATCTCCAACAGCAAACTGCACAACCATGACAAGACCATGCTGCTGGGCTCCGGCGACGAGCACGTGGACAAGGACGGCGGCAAGCTGCGGGTCAGCTACATCGGCAACCTGATGGAGAACATCCAGCAGCGTGGCCCCCGGGTCAGGTTCGGCCAGGTCCACGTGCTGAACAACTACTTTGTGGGCAGCACCGACGATCCGCAATACCCGATGGTCAGCGGGGCGCAGGGTGGCAGCAGCTACTTCCTGGGCGCCGGCTACGAGTCCCGGATCTTCTCCGAGTACAACGCCTTCGACTACACCGGCCCCGGCGCGGACGAATCAATCATGGTCAGCAGCTACAACGGGCACCGCTTCAGTGACACCGGATCATGGTTCAACGGAGCCCCGGCGGACCTGGGCGCCGTGGCCCGCGCGTCCTATGAAACCAACAGGGCGGAGGCGCTGGCGGAAGCAGAACTCGCCGGCACGCCTGCACCGGACTGGACCGCGTGGGACTTCACCACCGACGTCGGCTGGGATCCCGCCGACGCCTACAGCTACAAGGCGTTCACCACGCCGCAGTCGGTGCGCAACCAGGCCCTGCACTTCACAGGCCCGGGCGTCCTGCGGGTGGAGGGCCCGGCGTCGTAGTTTCCGGAACTGCCTAAACAAAAATGCCCCGGCTCCCTTGGGGAGCCGGGGCATTTCCGCGTTCAGTATTACCCGGTGATCAGTGTTACTTGGTGATCGGGCCGAGTACCGGATCGTCCACGTAGGCCGTCTTCACATTGGCGGCGGTCACGATGGCCGGCGGCAACAGGTAGGCCGGAACCCGCTTGAACTCGTTCTTGTAGTTGCGGTTGTCATTGATCTCCAGCGCGAGGCCCTGCTGCAGGTCCTTGATCATGGTGATCGTGTGTTCGACAATCTTGCGGGTGTCCTTGTTGATCGTGGAGTACTGCTCACCGGCCATGATGGACTTGACGGACTCCACCTCGGAGTCCTGGCCGGTCACCACCGGAACGGACTTGCCGGCGCTCTTGATGGACGTGATGACGGCCCGGGCCAGGGTGTCGTTCGGGGACAGGACACCGTCCAGTTCAGAGGAGGAGTAGCTGCCGGAGAGCAGTGCGTCCATGCGGCGCTGGGCGTTTTCCGGCTTCCAGTCCTGCGTCACCGCACGCTGGAAATCGGCCTGGCCGGAGACCACCTTCAGGGTCCCGTCGTCGATCTTGGGCTTCAGCACGCTCATGGCGCCGTCGAAGAAGACCTTCGAGTTGGCATCGTCCGGGGAACCCGCGAAGAGTTCGACGTTATATGGTCCCGCCTTCTTGGCCGCCATTCCTTCAAGCAGGGCCTGGCCCTGCAGTTCACCCACCTTGAAGTTGTCATACGCCACGTAGTAGTCGATGGCCTTGGTGTTTGTCAGCATGCGGTCGTAGGCGATGATGACCGCGCCGGCGTCCTTGGCCTGCTGCAGCTGGGTGCCCAGCTGCGCGCCGTCCACGGCGCCGACCACAATCACCTTGGCGCCCGAAGTGATCATCGTGGAGATCTGGTTCTGCTGCTCGGACACGCCGTTGTTGGCGAACTGCACGTTCGGCTTGAAGCCGGCCGAGGAGAGGCCGTCGTTGAACAGTTTCTCTGCCAGCGTCCAGTTCTCGCTGGTCTTCTTGGGAAGCGCGACGCCGATCACGGCGTCCTGGGGGAAGCCAGACAGCGCGGTGCCCGCCTTGGCGGCTTCGGAGTCGACGTCGGACCGGCCGCACCCTGTCAGGGAGAGCGTTGCGACGGCCGCGAGGACGGTCAGGGTCTTTGCGATTTTACGCATGTGGGTTTCTCTTTCTGGGTCCAAAGGCAGCCGGGTGTGCCGGCCGCCGTCGCGGTCTATTTGGAGGTTCCGGCAGGTTCTGCAGGCGTGATGACCTCGGAGGTCTTGGCAATCTCCTTCTCCGGCGTGGGCGGCTGGTTGGAGCGCAGGCCGTTCATCAGCATCCCGATGATGGAGCGCCGGCCCTGGCTCTTGTTGTAGACATCGATGGCCACCGCGATCAGCAGTACCAGGCCCTTGATGATCGACTGCATGTCCGCGCCAACGCTGAGCAGCTGCAGGCCGTTGTTCAGCACAGCCATCACGAGGCCGCCGACGATGGAGCCGATGACGGTGCCGACGCCGCCGCTGACGGCGGCGCCGCCGATGAAGACTGCGGCGATGGCGTCAAGTTCCCAACCGACGCCGTCTGCGGGTCCGGAGCTGGTGGAACGGGCCACGAACATCATGCCGGCGAGTGCGGCAAGGATGGACATGTTCATCATGACCAGGAAGTTGACCTTCTTGGACTGCACGCCTGACAGCTCCGCGGCGTGGCGGTTGCCACCGACGGCGTAGACGTGCCGGCCAAGGATGGTCTTGCTGGTGATGAAGACATAAACCGCCACCAGACCCACCAGGATCAGGCCGGAGACAGGGAACGACGTTCCGTAGCGTCCCGTGGAGAACAGCCAGGTCACGTACAGGACTGCGCCGGCAAGCAGGACGAGCCGGGTGACGGGCACCCAGAGCGGGTCCACCGTGGCGCCGGTGCGGGCCTCGATGCGGCGGTTGCGGAACTCAAGGAACACCACCGCGGCGATCAGCAGGAATCCGAGGATCACGGTAGGGGCGTTGTAGCGGGCGAAGTCGCCGATCTCCGGCAGGAAGCCTGCGCCCATGACCCGGAACTCCTCGGGCACGGGCACGGTGAGGGACTTGCCCACAAACTGGTTGGCGCCGCGGAAGAGCAACATTCCGGCCAGGGTGACGATGAAGGCGGGAATGCCCACATAGGCCACCCAGAAGCCCTGCCACGCGCCGATCACTGCGCCCAGTACCAGGCCCAGGAGGATGCCGAGGTACCAGGGGATGCCCCAGTCACGCATGGCAATCGCCACCACAATGCCCACGGCCGCGGCGACAGAGCCGACAGACAGGTCGATGTGGCCGGCGATGATCACCAGCACCATGCCGATGGCCAGGACCAGGATGTAGGAGTTGCCGTTGAACAGGTTGATCATGTTGGTCGGCGTCAGGACTTTGCCGCCGGTGAATAGCTGGAAGAACAGCACCAGCGCCACGAGGGCAATGATCATGCCGAATTGGCGGGTGTCACCGCCGAAAATCCTTTTGAGTGCTTTCATAATGTTCCGTCCTCGGGCTTATGCGGGTTGTGCAGTGGGGGCGGCGTTGTTGCCGGCGCGGGTGGCTGAGGTCATGAGGCGCATCAGGCTCTCCTGGGTGGCTTGGTCCTTGTCCAGCACGCCCGTGATGGCGCCTTCAAAGATGGTGTAGATCCGGTCTGAGAGTCCGAGGAGCTCCGGCAGTTCGGAGGAGATCACGATGACTCCCTTTCCCTGCTGGGCCAGCTGCTGGATGATGCCGTAGATCTCGTACTTTGCGCCGACGTCGATTCCACGCGTGGGCTCGTCAAGGATGAGGAGGTCCGGGCCGGTGAACATCCACTTGGCCAGCACTACCTTCTGCTGGTTGCCGCCTGAAAGCTTTGACACCCCTTCGTTGACCGTGGGCGCCTTGGTCCGAAGGCTCTTGCGGTACCCCTCGGCCACCGTGAATTCCTTCCGCTTGTCCACCACGAGACCCTTGGTGATGGCCTTGAGGTTTGCCGAGACGGTGGTGGTCTTGATGTCATCGAGCAGGTTCAGGCCCAGGCTCTTGCGGTCCTCCGTGACATAGGCCAGTCCCGCCTTGATGGCCTGCGGAACATTCCGGATATGGATTTCCTGGCCGTTTTTGAAGACCTGGCCGGAGATGAAGTTTCCGTAGGACCGCCCGAAGAGGGAGCGGGCAAGTTCGGTGCGTCCGGCGCCCATGAGCCCGGCGAAGCCGACAATTTCGCCGCGGCGAACCGTGAAGCTCGAGTTCTTGCAAACCAGCCTGTCTGCCACCTGGGGGTGGCCGACTGTCCAGTTGCGGACCTCGAACAGCACCTCGCCGATCTCGGGGGTGTGCTCCGGGAATCGGGACTCAAGGGAGCGGCCCACCATCCCCTTGATGATGCGGTCCTCGTCCACGCCATCTGCCACGATGTTGAGCGTTTCCACCGATTTGCCGTCGCGGATGATGGTGATCTCGTCCGCGATCTGTTCGATCTCGTTGAGTTTGTGGGAAATGATGATGGACGTGATGCCCTTGGCTTTGAGGCCGAGCATCAGGTCCAGCAGGTGCTGGGAGTCGGATTCGTTCAGGGCGGCGGTGGGCTCGTCCAGGATGAGCAGTTTCACCGACTTGTTCAGGGCCTTGGCGATTTCCACGAGCTGCTGCTTGCCGACGCCGATTTCCTTGACCGGGGTGTCCGGGTCCTCGCGAAGGCCAACCCGGGCGAGGAGTTCGATGGAGCGCTTGCGCGCCTCGCCCCAGTTGATCACGCCGCGGCGTGCGGGCTCGTTTCCCAGGAAGATGTTCTCCATGATGGAGAGTTCCGGGATCAGCGCCAGTTCCTGGTGGATGATGACGATTCCGGCTGCCTCGCTGGCACGGATGTCCTTGAACTGCTGGACCTCGTTCTGGTACACGATGTCGCCGTCGTAGCTGCCGAACGGATAGACGCCGGAGAGTACCTTCATGAGCGTGGATTTGCCGGCGCCGTTCTCACCGCAGATGGCGTGGATCTCGCCGGCCTTGACCCGGAGGCTGACCTCCGAAAGTGCCTTCACGCCGGGGAACTCTTTGGTGATGGAGCGCATCTCGAGGATTACTGGATCACTCTGCGTGTTCTGGGACGTCATAAGTCCTTACGCCTCCAATGCATGACTTCGTTGTCCGTCCCCGCAAACCGCGGGGCCGTCTGATGAAAAAGTAAACTGGATCACAGCCGTTGTCGTCAAGTCTTGAACGCAATCGGCGGCTACCTAATCGGTCTGGGCCCGCCGGATCCCGGCGTACTGGAAGACCAGCGCGGCCGCTCCAAGCGCTTCTGCACGGTCCCCGAGCGAGGACATCGTGAGGGTGGTGGTCTCGCCGATCACGGGCACGGCATGGCGCACCAGCCCCCGCCGGATGGGCTCCAGGAGGAGGTTGCCCAGGCCGGCGAGCGGCCCGCCCACCACGATCACCTCGGGGTTGATCAGGTTGGCCACGTTGCCCAGTGCACGCCCCACGGCCAGGCCTGCATCGTCCACCACGCGGAGGGTGGCGGGGTCCCTCGCCAGGGCTTTCCGGACGATGTCCGCAGGTGTCAGCGGCCTGTCTTCGCCGCGGCTGAGGAGCTCGATCATGGTGGTGGTGGAGGCGATGGTTTCAAGGCAGCCGCGGTTCCCGCAGCGGCACACCAGGCCCTGCTCATGGATGGTGGCGTGGCCGATTTCTCCGGTGATCCCGACGTTTCCGTAGTAGGGCGCACCGTTGAGGATCAGGCCCGCACCGATGCCCGATCCAATCTTCAGGAACATCAGGTTGCTGACCCCTGTATGCGGGCCCCAGGTCACCTCCGACCAGGCGCCCAGATTGGCGTCATTGTCAATGTATACGGGGAATTTAAGGGTTTCCTCGAGATGCTGGAGGATGTTGATTCCCACCCATTCCGGGAGGATGGCGCCTTGCGCCACAGTCCCGGTCCGGCGGTCGATCGGCCCGGGAATTCCGACGCCGGCGCCCACCACGGCGCTCCGGTCCACGCCGCTTTCACGCAACAGCTTTTCGAGCAGGACGACCGCAGCCTGGATGCCTTCCTCCGACTGGTGGCCGAGTGGAAGCATCACGGACTCCTCCGCGATGACGTGGTAACTCAGTGATGCCAGGACAACCCGGAGATGCCTGCGTCCGAAGTCGATCCCGACGGCGACCGCACCGTTGCTGTTCAGCCTGACGTTCAGTGCCCGGCGCCCGGAACTCGTGATGGGCTCGGTGGATGCCAGCCCCGAATCCTGCATGATTTTGACGATGTTGGAGACCGTGGCAGTGGAGAGGCCGGTCTGCCGGGACAGCTCAGCCTGGGTGGCAGGCCCGCCCATCAGGGTCTCGATGATCCGCTGCTGGTTCAACTGCCTCAGGGCGGATTGCGATCCTGGATTTTTGGGCTTGCTCCTCGTCGAGCGCGGTGTTGCGGACATGCAAAGAAGATTGCCCTATTTTGACTCTTGTAGTCAAGAAGTTAACGCAACGAGTCTGCCCAATGAGACACAACGCTGGGACGATCCGTCCATTCTGAGGGCTTGGCCGGTGCACTTGGCCCCGGCCGGGGTGGCCGGCCGCTGGCTAGGCTGGAAGAAAAGCGGACGCTGCGTCCGTCCCGATCATGTGAGGTGGTAACGGTGCTGCTGGCACTGATGCAGGCAAACGCCCGCGTACTCGACGTCGATGCAAACTGCGACGCCCTGGAAGCGGCTGCCACGACGGCCGCCGCGGCAGGCGCTGCCGTCCTGGTCACGCCGGAACTGTTTCCTGTGGGCTACGCACCGCTGCGGCTCCGCGCGGAACTGGACCCCGCAAGGCTTCCCGCCATCAACGAAGCAATCAGCGGCATCGCGCGCCGGCACGGGATCGCCTTGGTGTACAGCCTGCCGTCCGTCGCGGACGGGGGCAGTTGGCACATCACCTCCAGCCTGGTGGACGCCGCCGGCGTTGAGCTTCTCAGCTACGCGAAGGTGCACCTTTTTGGCGACGACGAACGCGCGGCGTTCAGCCCCGCCGAGGCGGGTCCCGCCGTCGTCGATTTCAACGGGTTCCGGACGTCAATGGTGATCTGCTACGACGTGGAGTTTCCGGAAACGGTCAGGGCCGCCGCGCTGGCCGGGGCAGAGCTGCTCCTGGTGCCCACCGCGCTGGCGCACGGTTTTGAGTCCGTTCCCCAGGTGCTGCTGCGGGCCCGTGCACTGGAGAGCCAGCTGACCATCGCCTATGCCAACCACTCCGGAACCGAGGAGGGCTGCGAGTTCCTCGGCGGCAGCGTCATCGCCGGGCCGGACGGTTCGCTGCTGGCCGCGGCGGGGCCGGGAACCGAAATCCTGTACGCGGAGGTGGATCCGGACGCCGCCCGAAAAGCCCGCGACGCGGTGCCCTATCTCCGCGAACGCCGCCCGGGGCTCTACCGGTCCTGGGGCATCTGAGGCTCGGCGCCGTCCACGTACTGCAGCGCAATCCACAGTTCCGCCCGCACCTGCGCGGAGGCAAGGTCCATGGCAAGCAACTCGGCCAGGGCATTGATCTGGCGCCGCACGCTGTTCCGGTGCATGCCCAGGACCTTGGCACTGGCATCCCAGTTGCCGTTTTCGCCCAGCCACGACTTCAGGACACTGAGCTGGGAGCTGCGGCGGTCCGGCTCCTGCGCCAGGACCGGTTCCAATAGCCGGGCGGCAAGCAAGGTTCCTGCGCTGCGGCCCAACAGCCCCGTGACTGACCAGCTGACATCATCGACGCGAACACTTTCCCCGCTGGCCTGGACGCGGGGCCGCAGCGACGCCGCACGCTGGTAGGCGGCAGGAAGCCCGGCCATTTCCGTGGGTTCGCCCACCACCAGCCGCCAGCCGAGGTCCTCCACTTCATGCAGCAGCGCGTCGTCCACCTTCAGCCTGGTGACGGCGGCAAACCCGTAGTCCGTCAGCTCCACCATCTTCGTGTCGAACAGCCTGCGCCACTGCAGCAGCTCCCGGACCGGGCCATCCGCCGACGCGGACGCCGCGGCATCCGCACGGACGCCCTGGACCACGCGCAGGGCGCCGGACCGGGTTCCGGAAACGCTTTGGGCGAGGAGGTCCCGAAGGACGTTCAGCTGCCGGGTTGATCCGGCGGCCAGGCTGTCCGGATGCAGCAGCAGTGCCGTTGCCAGCTGGCTGGGGGCGAGAGAGCCGCTGGTGCGCTGGCGCACCAGCAGTTCCAGCAGCCCCACCACCGAGGACACCACACTGTTCTGCGCCGGGGTCAGCGGCCTGTCGGTACCCAGGATGAGCGCCCCGAGGGTGGCGTCCCTGGTGCTCCGGAGCGGGTGGCCGAACACCAGGGCTGACCCTTCCGCGGGCAACGAGTCCGTCTCCACCCTCGGGCCGGTGCCGGTCAGGAGCCGCTTCAGCAGCGGTTGCAGGACGGAAGGCTCGACGGCGGCCGCAGGGCTGGTCCCGCCGGTTCCTGCTGCTGCGGCCCGGGCACGCACCCGGCCGTCCGCCCCGAAGAGCTGTGCCCACACCGGGACGCGCTGCGCCAGGGCCGAGAGGAGCTCATGCTCGGGTCTGGCCGACAGCACCGCCCGCATCAGCTGCCGGTTGGTGTCCGCCAGTTGACGGAAGACGCGGGCGTTGCCGGATTCCAGGAGCTGGGAGAACTCCAGGCCGATGGCGGCGAACGGGACGCTGTGGGGAATCCGGACCAGCGTGAGCTGATGCGTTTGGCACGCCGAGAGCACGGGGTCCGGGACGGCGTCGAAGTAGGGCTCCAGGCCAAACCCCAGGGCGGCGACGCCTGCGCCGACCAGCCGTCGAACGTAGGCTTCCGCCCGCTCCTTCGTGCCGCCGTCGTCCAGGAACGGCAGCCCCGCCGTCAGGACGAACTCCCCGTCCAGCAGGTAGGGCGTGGGGTCCTCCAGCTCGCTGGGCTCCACCCAGCGCAGCGGCGCGCCGGAGTTGCCGGCATCGTGCAGGACGGTGAGGTCACGGGGGAGTGCTGCCAGAAACTGGCCCAGGGTCACCGCGTCCAGATTGTCCGAGCCATCCGCCAGTGGTGCATTACGTCTCATGACTGAAGACTATAGGTCACTTTGCACCCCACTGAGATGCCGCTCACACGCCTACGCTGGGTGGGGGAAACCGACAACTACTCACGAACGGACGTCAACGATGACTGTGCCAACACTCTCCGGACCGGCCACGGGCCGTGCGGCCGGCCGTCCCGGGCTGGGCGCGCAACTGCTGCGCCGGAAACCGATCGGACAGATGGTCAGCGAAGCGGAAGACGGCCAGGGCGGACCGAAACTCGTCCGCAGCTTCGGGGTCCTGCAGCTGACCATGATCAGCGTCGGCGCCACCCTGGGGACCGGCATCCTGGTGATCCTGGGCGAATCCGTTCCGCTGGCCGGGCCCGCGATCTGGATCTCGTTCGCCATCGCCGGCTTCGCCGCGCTGCTTTCAGCCGTGTCCTATGCGGAAATGGCGGGCATGGTCCCCGTTTCCGGTTCCAGCTATTCCTACACCTACGCCACGATGGGCGAAGGCATGGCCTGGATCTGCGGCTGGTGCCTAGTCCTCGAGTATGCCGTCTCGGTCGCGGCCGTAGCCGTGGGGGCAGGGCAGTACGTGAACGGGGCCCTCGCTGTGTTCGGGCAGGTCCTGCCCGACGCCATCTCCCAGCCGCCGGGCGACGGCGGCGTGGTCAACATCCCGGCCATGGTCATCGTGGTGTTGGCGACCGTCCTGCTGGTCCGCGGGGCCAAGGAAAGCGCCTGGATCAACACGTCCATCGTTGTGGTCAAGGTGGGCATCCTCCTCTTCTTCTGCGCCGTGGCCTTCACCGCGTTCAACGCCGGCAACTTTGAGCCGCTCCTGCCCATGGGCGCCGCCGGAGTTTCCGCCGCCGCGTCCCGCGTGTTCTTCTCCTACATCGGCTTCGACGCCGCCTCCACCGCCGGCGAGGAAGCCCGCAACCCCAAGCGCGACCTTCCCCGCGCCATCATGCTCTCCATGGTCATCGTCACCACCATCTACGTCCTGGTGGCCGTCGCAGCCATCGGCGCCCGCCCGTGGGGCTGGTTCGACGGCACCGAAGCGGCCCTGGTGAAGATCCTGGAGGAAACCACAGGCCAGCCCTGGATCGCCCTCGTCTTCGCCGTCGGCGCCGTCCTGGCCATCGCCAGCATCGTGCTCACCGTCCTCTACGGCCAGACCCGCATCCTGCTGTCCATGTCCCGTGATGGACTCATCCCGAAGGTCTTCGGCCGCGTCTCCCGCCGGACCGGCACGCCCGCGGCCGGCACGCTCCTGGTGGGCACCGCCGTCGCCCTCACCGCAGGGCTGGTCCCGCTCGGTGCCCTCGCCGACGCCACCAGCATTGGCACGCTGTTCGCCTTCGCGCTGGTCAACGTGGCCGTGATCTACCTGCGCCGCACCCGGCCCGAGCTGGAGCGCACCTTCCGCGTGCCCCTGTTCCCGCTGACCCCGGTCCTCGGCGCCCTGATGTGCGCGTACCTCATGGCCAACCTGGGCGCCGACACCTGGGTGACCTTCGGAATCTGGATGCTGGTGGGCCTGGCGGCCTACTTCGGCTACGGCCGCCGGAACTCCAGGGTGGCGGCACTCAGCCACGAGGAATACCGTGAGCTGAGCAGGCCGGAAACTTCAACGCAGTCCACCCCCGAACCAACGAAGGCAGAGCTTTCATGACCGTCGCTACCGAACTCCCGGCTTCCGACCCGTCCAGCACGCAGGCCGGACCCATCACCATGCTGAACCCCGATTTTCCGTTCAGCTACGACCACTACCTCGCCCATCCGGCAGGGCTCGGCTCGGTTCCGCCGGAGCTCTACGGCACCGAAGTGGCCGTCGTCGGCGCAGGCCTTTCGGGCCTGGTCACGGCCTACGAACTGATGAAGCTGGGCCTGCGCCCCGTGGTCTACGAGGCCGACCAGATCGGCGGCCGTCTGCGCACGGCCAGCTTCCCGTCCGCCCCCGGCGTGGTGGCTGACCTGGGCGGGATGCGGTTCCCCGTGTCCGGCCGGGCTTTCTACCACTACGTGGACCTGCTGGGGCTGGACACCCAGGATTTCCCCAACCCGCTGGCGCCCGTCACCTCTAGCACCGTGATCGAACTGGCTGGCCAGAAGCACTACGCCGAGACCGCCGAGGACCTGCCGCCGTTCTTCCGCGAGGTGGCCGACGCCTGGAAGGCCGCGGTGAATGACGGCGCGAAGTTCGCCGAAATGCAGGAAGCCATCCGGGCCCGCGACACCGGCCGGATCAAGGACCTCTGGAACGAACTGCTGCCGCTTATGGACGAGCAGACCTTCTACGGCTTCATCGCCGGCAGCGAGTCATTCAAGGCAGCCGGCTTTGCGCACCGTGAGGCTTTTGGCCAGGTGGGCTTCGGCACCGGCGGCTGGGACACCGACTTCCCCAACTCCATCCTGGAAATCCTCCGCGTGGTCTACACGGACGCTGACGACCAGCACCGGCTCATCAGCGGCGGAGCGCAAAGGCTGCCCGAGGCACTGTGGCAGCACACGCCGTCGGGCATGGCGCACTGGCCGGACGGAACGTCCCTGGCGTCCCTCCACTCCGGCTCGCCCCGCGGTGCCGTGGGCAGGATCAGCCGCGATGCCGACGGCGGCCTCCGGATCCGGGAGCGCTGGGGCCGGGAGGCCAGTTACCCCGCGGTGGTGACCACCTGCCAGTCGTGGCTGCTGTCCACGCGTATCCACACCGAGGAGGCACTGTTCCCGGCCGAGCTGTGGACCGCGATCGAGCGTTCGCACTACATGCAGTCGTCCAAGACGTTTGTGATGGTGGACCGTCCGTTCTGGAAGGACACCGATCCGGACACCGGCCGCGAGGTGCTGTCCATGACGCTGACGGACCGGCTGAACAGGGCCACGTACCTGCTGGATGACGGCCCGGACAAGCCTGCCGTAATCCTGCTGTCCTATACCTGGAACGACGACGCGCTCAAATGGCTGGCGCTGGACGCCGACGAGCGAGTTGAGCTGATGCTGCACTCGCTGGAGCAGATCTACCCGGGCGTGGATATCGCCAGCCACATCGTGGGCCAGCCCATCACTGTCTCCTGGGAAGCTGATCCGAACTTCATGGGTGCGTTCAAGGCGAACCTGCCGGGCCACTACCGGTACCAGCAGAGGCTGTTCACCCACTTCAAGCAGGACAAGCTGCCCGAATCCCAGCGCGGGATCTTCCTGGCTGGGGACGACGTATCCTTCACCGCGGGCTGGGCCGAAGGAGCCGTGACTACGGGCCTGAATGCCGTGTGGGGCGTGGTGAACCACCTGGGCGGTTCGTCCGCGCCGGACAACCCCGGGCCCGGTGAACTGCTGGACTCGATCGGCCCGATCCCGCTGGACTAAGCGTGCAGTTCCCGGTGCGCCCGGGCCAGTTCGACGTAGCGGGCGGCGTTGGCCTTCACGCCGTCGAACTCCTCGTCGGTCAGTTCCCGCCGTACCTTGGCGGGAACCCCGGCGACGAGTGACCGGGGCGGCACCACCGTGCCCTCCAGGACAACGGCCCCGGCCGCCACGAGCGAGCCGGTGCCGATCACCGCGCCGTTAAGTACAGTGGCGCCCATTCCGATCAGGCAGTCGTCCTCCACGGTGCAGCCATGGACGACGGCGGCGTGCCCCACGCTGACGCCCGCCCCGACGCTGCAGGGGAAGCCCGGGTCCGCGTGCAGCACCACGTTGTCCTGCAGGTTGCTGCCGGAACCCACGGTGATCGCCGCGGTATCAGCCCGGACGGAGACACCGTAGAACGCGCTGGAGTCTTCGGCGAGGGTGGCGTTGCCGATGATCGATGCGGTGGGGGCGACGAACGCGGAGCCATGGACAGCCGGGGATGCGCCGGCGAAATCGTAAAGAGGAGCCATGGGCCAAGCCTAGGACATCCGCCCACCCCAACTACCTAGTTGGGGGAGGCGGGGGTGCGGAGGATCAGGAACTGGTAATGCTGCGTCCAGTTGCCGGCGCCCGGACCGGATTCCTCGCCGGTGCCTTCAGGCCAGGTGAGAAAATCCTCGATCACTCCGTGCCGTCCGAAAACCCGCCGCACTGTTTCGTCGCTGCGCCGGCTGAAGAACCGCCGTGGTTCAAGGTCGTCCTCCGGGTTCAGCACCTCTTCGTCCTCACCGGACCAGAGGCCGACGGCGATGGGTGCGTTGGGTGCCGCAACGCGCACCAGTTCGCGCAGGACGCCGTCGATATCAGCGGCGGGGATGTGCAGCAGCGTGCTCATCGACCACACCGCCGGAAACGCGCGATCGGCGAAAGGCAGCCTCCGGGCGCTCGCGACCGAGACAGCCAGGCCTTTGGCCCGGGCCTGCCGGACGTGCTCCTCGGAGAGGTCAACACCGGTGTAATGGATGCCGGCCTGGACAAACTTCAGGCCATCCTGGCCGGGCCCGGAGCCGATCTCCAGGACGTCGTGGCGGCCTTCGGACTTCAGCAGGCTGATGAACCGTTCGCGTTCTTCCATCCGCCGCGGCGACAGAGGATGATCCCAGCCGGACGCGGCACGGCGGTTGTAGAACTCGGCGAGGTGCTGCTCGCTGCCGGCTTCCTCCATCCCAACCCCGGATGCTGCGTCCATGCTGGTCCCCGTCCGTCAGTTGAAGCCCGTCAGTTAATGTCTGTCAGTTGAAGACGACGGTCCGGTTGCCGTCCAGCAGCACGCGGTGCTCGGCATGCCACTGGACCGCCTGCGCCAACGTGCGGCCCTCCACGTCCCGGCCCATCTGCACAAACTGCTCCGGCGTGCGCGCGTGGTCAACCCGGATCACTTCCTGCTCGATGATCGGTCCCTCGTCCAGTGCGGCCGTGACGTAGTGGGCGGTGGCGCCGATCAGCTTGACGCCGCGGGCGTGGGCCTGGTGGTAAGGCCGGGCGCCTTTGAAGGACGGCAGGAAGGAGTGGTGGATGTTGATGGCCTTGCCGGTCAGCTCAGCGCAAAGGCCATCCGAAATGATCTGCATGTAGCGGGCCAGGACCGTCAGCTCGATGTCGTGCTCGGCCATAATGGCCCGCAGCTTGTCCTCGGCCTGGGCTTTGGTGTCGGGCGTGACCGGAATGTAGTGGAACGGGATTCCGTAGAACTCGGCGAGTCCGGCCAGGTCCCGGTGGTTGGAGACGATGGCGGGGATCTCGATGGGCAGGGTGCCGGAGCGTTGCTGGAACAGGATGTCGTTCAGGCAGTGCGCCGATGTGCTGGCCATCAGCAGGGTGCGGACCTTCTGGCCCACGGCGTTGAGGCTCCACTGCATTCCGAAAGCCTCGACCACCGGCTCCAGTGCCGCCTTGAGCTCGGCCTTAGCGGCCGCCGTCGTGACCTCAACGCGCATAAAGAAGTTCCCGGTGGCAGGGCTGCCGTACTGCTGGGAGTCCGTAATATTGCATCCCGCCACCAGCAGGGCGCCGGCCACGGCGTGCACGATTCCTGGGCGGTCCGGGCAGGACAGGGTTACTACATACGCTTGGTTCAGCTGCTCATCACTCACGCCTACCAGCCTACCCGCGCGGGCCGCCCGTATTTGGTAGTCTTGTGGCGTCGCAACTGGCGTTGGGTGGCTAACCACCAGGGAGCGGCAATCACGAAGACCACGGATCGTACGCCTGGGCCGAGGGTCATGTCTTGCCGGACAACGTGCTGCAAACCCTGACGGGGGAGCAGCGCCATCCTGCGCACTTTCGCGCCCTGTCATCAAGGGGCGGGGGCGTGCGCCAGCCGGTAGCCTGACCTTTAGCAGTGCCCGTATCCCTAGCCAGGAGTTTTTCGTGACTACTACCGCCACCACAACAGCCGCAGTCAGCAACCAGTCGCTGGCCGAGCTTGATCCCGAAATCGCAGCAGTCCTCGACCAGGAACTTGGCCGCCAGCGCGGCACCCTGGAAATGATCGCTTCCGAAAACTTCGCTCCGCGCGCCGTGATGGAAGCCCAGGGCTCCGTCCTGACCAACAAGTACGCCGAAGGCTACCCGGGCCGCCGCTACTACGGCGGCTGCGAATACGTGGACATCGCCGAGCAGCTGGCCATCGACCGCGTGAAGGCCCTTTTCAGCGCCGAGTACGCCAACGTCCAGCCGCACTCCGGTGCGCAGGCCAACGCCGCTGCGCTTTCCGCCATGATCACCCCCGGTGACAAGATCCTGGGCCTGTCCCTGGCCCACGGCGGCCACCTGACGCACGGCATGAAGCTCAACTTCTCCGGCAAGCTCTACAACGTGGCTGCCTACCAGGTCGAGGAAGACAACTTCCGGATCGACATGGACAAGCTGCGCGAGCAGGCCATCGCCGAGAAGCCCCAGGTCATCATCGCCGGCTGGTCCGCCTACCCGCGCCACCTGGACTTCGCAGCCTTCCGCTCCATCGCCGATGAAGTGGGCGCGCTGCTCTGGACCGACATGGCACACTTCGCCGGACTGGTGGCAGCAGGCCTGCACCCGAGCCCGGTGCCGTACTCCGACGTCGTCACCTCCACCGTGCACAAGACCCTCGCCGGCCCGCGTTCCGGCGTGATCCTGGCCAAGCAGGAGTGGGCCAAGAAACTCAACTCCAACGTCTTCCCGGGCCAGCAGGGCGGCCCGCTCATGCACGTCATCGCGGCCAAGGCTGTTGCGTTCAAGATCGCCGGCACCGAGGAATTCAAGGAACGCCAGGAGCGTGTCCTCGAAGGCGCCAAGATCATCGCCGACCGCCTCAACCAGGCCGATGTCGCCGAAGCCGGCGTCTCCGTCCTCACCGGCGGCACCGACGTGCACCTGGTCCTCGTTGACCTGCGCAACTCCCAGCTGGACGGCCAGCAGGCGGAGGACCTCCTGCACTCCGTGGGCATCACCGTGAACCGCAATGCCGTGCCGTTCGACCCCCGCCCGCCGATGGTCACCTCCGGCCTGCGCATCGGCACCCCGGCCCTGGCCACCCGCGGCTTCGGCGCTGCCGAGTTCACCGAGGTTGCCGAGATCATCGCTACCGCGCTGAAGGCGGGCTCCGCCACCGACGTCGAGGCCCTGCAGTCCCGCGTGGACAAGCTCGCCGCCGACTTCCCGCTGTACCCGCAGCACGAGCAGTGGTAACCCCGTCCATGGCCCAGACCGCGAAGATCCTTGACGGCCGGGCCGCCGCTGCAGCCATCAAAACCGAGCTGACTGAGCGCGTCGCGGCCCTCAAGGCCAAGGGCGTCATTCCAGGCATTGCCACGGTGCTGGTGGGCGCTGACCCGGCCTCGCAGCTGTACGTGTCCATGAAGCACAAGCAATCTGTGGAGATCGGGATGAACTCGATCCAGCGCGAGCTTCCTGGGGATGCCACCCAGGCCCAGGTTGAGGCCCTCATTGACGAACTCAATGCGGACCCCGCCTGCCACGGTTATATTGTGCAGCTGCCGCTGCCCAAGCACCTGGACACCGACGCCATCCTCGAGCGGATCGACCCCGCCAAGGATGCCGACGGCCTGCACCCGACCAACCTTGGCCGGCTGGTGCTCAACGTCAACGGCGAGATCACCTCGCCGCTGCCGTGCACGCCCCGCGGCGTCATCGAGCTGCTGGAGCGCAACGGCTACAGCCTCGCGGGCAAGCACGTTGTGGTGGTGGGCCGTGGCGTGACGATCGGCCGTTCGATCGGCCTGCTGCTCACCCGGCGCGCCGTGAACGCCACCGTGACCCTGACGCACACCGGCACGAAGAACCTCTCGGAGCTGCTGCGGCAGGCGGACGTCATTGTGGGCGCAGCGGGTGTCAAACACATCGTCAAGGCTGCGGACGTAAAGCCCGGCGCGGCCCTGCTCGACGTCGGCGTCACCCGCGAAGACGACCCCGAGACGGGCAAGAGCAAGGTCCACGGCGATATCGATCCGGCCGCTGCCGAGGTGGCGGGCTGGATTTCGCCGAACCCGGGCGGCGTTGGTCCCATGACCGTGGCGCTGCTGATGACCAACGTGGTCGAAGCTGCGGAACGCCAGGCTGGAATCGCCTAGCACTAAGGCAAAAAGAGCAATGCCCGACGGCGGCACGCACCTTTTCACTCAAGGGCGGGCCGGCGTCGGGCGTTGTCTGTTAAGCCGCGGTTACTTCAGCTGGCCGCGGATCTCGCCGCCCGGGAAAACGGCGTTGTGCACGTTGATGTAGTACGCGCCCGGATTGGCCTCAATGGCGGACAGAACGGCGGCACTCGCCGTGGTGCAGGTATCCACCGTCCAGTCGGCGCCATTGACCACCTGCAGTGGAACCACTACCGGACCCGCTACGTTGCGGGGTCCGACGTGGATGTGGGCCGCTGTGGCCGGGGCGGAGAGGTCGCGGGCCGTGAGCGTATAGCAGAGCTCGGTACCGTCGATCGTGTAGCTGAATGAACCGCCGGCCCCGGTGCGGACGGAGTCGGCCTCCTGGCCCGTGTTCAGCGGAATGGCGGGCACGCCTCCCGGTTTTGCCTCGGCGGGGGCGGTGATTCCCAAGAGGGAGACGATGGCTGCGGCCGCCGCGGCGGTCCTCAACCCGGAACTTTTCATAATGCGTCCTCACCTAGAGATTTTTGTTCCACCCTCCAGTGAAAGTCACGCTACGCCGGGGCCCCAGCCCGCACAATAGCCCACGATCGGGCTGGTAGCCGGTGCCGCCGTCGGCCGTTCCTGAAGCCCAAGTGCAAGTCCTCTTTCACATTCCGGAGGGCTCCACTAGTCTGCGGAGGGTGCACAATAAAGCCATCGTGTCCTCCAGCCCCTCCGCCGGCCATCCGATCAAGCAGCACACCGTCATCGCCGCGCAGGACCTCCGCAAGACCTATGGCGACCTGGCCGCCGTCGACGGGATATCCTTCAGCGTTGCGGCGGGGGAGTCCTTCGGCCTGCTCGGACCGAACGGGGCCGGCAAATCCACCACCATGAAGATGATTGGCGCGGTCACCCAGCGAACGTCCGGGCAATTGAGCATCATGGGCCTGGACCCCGACAGCCACGGGCCCGAGGTACGCGCGAACCTCGGCGTGGTTCCGCAGCAGGACAACCTGGACGAGGAGCTCCGCGTCCGGGACAACCTCCTGGTGTACGGCCGCTACTTCGGACTGCCCATGAGCTACCTGAAGCCGAAGGCCGACGAGCTGCTGGAGTTCGCCCAGCTTACCGACAAGGCGAAATCCAAAGTCGACGCGCTCTCCGGCGGCATGAAGCGGCGCCTCACCATCGCCCGTTCCCTCATCAACGAGCCGCGGATCCTGCTGCTGGACGAACCCACCACGGGACTGGACCCGCAGGCACGGCACATCCTGTGGGACCGGCTGTTCCGGCTCAAGGAGCAGGGCGTCACCCTGATCCTGACCACGCATTACATGGATGAGGCGGAGCAGCTGTGCGACCGGCTGATCGTGGTGGACAAGGGCCGCATCATGGCCGAAGGATCGCCGGCGCAGCTGATCCGCGAGCACTCCACCCGGGAGGTTCTCGAACTGCGTTTCGGGTCTGAACGCAACACCACCGTCGGCGCTGACCTGCAGGGGATCGGCGAACGCCTCGAGGCCCTGCCGGACCGGGTGCTCATCTACGCGCACGACGGCGAAGCTGCCCTTGAGGAGGTCACTTCCCGCGGCCTGCGGCCGCTGACGTCACTGGTGCGGAGGTCCTCGCTGGAGGACGTGTTCCTCCGCCTGACCGGCAGGAGCCTCGTTGACTGAGGATGCGGCCCTGACCGCGACAGCGGCCCGCGCCCACTCGCCGGAAGTCTCGGCCGCCAGGGCACGCCGGTGGGGCGCTTTCTACTATGCCGAACAGGTCCTCCGGGTGATGAAGGGCTACGGCTGGTCCATCCTGATGTACAGCGTGGGGCAGCCGGTGGCCTACCTGTTCGCGATGGGGGTGGGGCTTGCCACACTGGTGGACGCCGAGGACGCGGGAGCCTTCGGCGGGGTCAGCTACCTGGCCTTCATCGCTCCGGCGCTGCTGGTGTCTGCCGCCGTCATGACTGCCGCCAATGAGTTCACGTTCCCGGTGATGGGCGGTTTCAAGTGGCGACGGACCTACTATGGCCCGCACGCCTCTCCGCTGACACCGGAACAGATTGCCGCCGGGCAGATCATCGCGGTGACGCTCCGGCTGCTGCTGCAGTCCGCCATCTACTTCGCTGCCGTAGCACTGTTCGGTGCCTCTCCCTCCGGCTGGGGCTGGGCGGGCATCGTCGTGGCAACGCTGGCCGGGCTGGCCTTCGGCCTGCCGCTGATGGCGTACTCCGCGTCCATCAGGGAGGACAAAGGCCAGTTTGCCCTGGTGATGCGCTTCATCGTGATGCCGCTGTTCCTCTTCTCCGGAACATTCTTTCCGCTGGACACCCTGCCGTGGGCCGTCCGGTGGATCGGCTGGATCTCGCCCATCTGGCACGGCACCGAACTGGGCCGGGTCTTCAGCTACGGCTACCAGGAACCTCCGGTCCTGACCGTGATCCACTTTGTGGTGCTGATGGCGCTGGCGGCGCTGGGCTGGGTCCTCACCAGGCGCCAGTTCGTCCGGAGGCTGGGGCAATGAGCATCGTCACTGACAGCCACGCCGTGGCGGAGGAAGCCCGGAACCGGACGTTCGGGCCACTGTATTCGCGCAACGCCAAAGCCGTGATCTCCCGGGGCCTGATGGCAACCAAAAGCACCAACTGGCTGGTCATGCTGTCCGGGTTCTTTGAGCCCGTGCTGTTCCTGATCTCGATGGGGGTGGGCCTGGGCGCCATCGTGGGCGCCGTGCAGGGGCCCGACGGGACGGAGATCAGCTACGCCGCCTACATCGCCCCGGCGCTGCTGGCCGTCTCCGCCATGAACGGAGCCGTGTACGACTCCACCTGGAACGTCTTTTTCAAGATGAACTTCGCCAAGCTTTACCAGGGCATGCTCTACACCTCCCTGGGGCCGCTGGATGTGGCCCTCGGCGAAATCTTCCTGGCTCTGCTGCGCGGGCTGCTCTACGCCACCGGATTCACGGCGGTCATGGGTGTGATGGGGCTGATCACCACACCGTGGGCCATCCTGATGATCCCGGCCTCGGTGCTGATCGCCTTCGGCTTTGCCAGCCTGGGGATGGGCATCACCAGCTTCCTGAAGACCTTCCAGCAGATGGACTGGATCAACTTCATCATGCTGCCGATGTTCCTGTTCAGCGCCACGTTCTACCCGCTCAGCGTCTACCCGCAGTACATCCAGTGGCTGATCCAGGCCATGCCGCTCTGGCACGGGGTGGAGCTGCTGCGGCAGATCAGCGTCGGTGCGTTCACGCCGGCCACTGCCATCCATGTCGGCTACTACGTGCTCATGACGGCGCTGGGGATGCTGCTCACCACCGTCCGCCTCCGGAAGCTGTTCCTGAAGTAGCGCCCCTGTCAGATCTGCGGGCGATCGGGTGGTGTTCGCCGGGGGTGGAAGGTACCGGAGCGTGCCGCGGCGTTTGAGACAATATAGGAATGCAATCTCTGGGTAACCCTCACTCTGCGTCCAAACCGGCCAAGGGCGGCTTCTCCATGCTGCGGATCAGTGGCCCGGGAATGATGATCTTTGTCATCGCCTTTGTGGTCGCGGTCATCTTCGCGGCCAACCAGAACGACGTCGTTGGCTGGGTTGTGGCGATCATCGCCGCCTTCTGGCTCGCACTGGCAGCGTTTGTGGTCTTCAGCATCCAGAAGGCCGCCAAGAAAGCCGGCGCCAAGCTGACTGAAGCCCAGAATGCCTTCAACAGCGCAGCCGGCCGCGCGCCGTCGTCGTCCTCTGCGGACCATGGCGGCACCCGGGTGGTCTACGAGCGCTCCGAAGCGGACGAAGTCCGCGACCTCAAGCTGGACCACTCGTTCAAGATCGTGCAGGTGCAGGTCCGGGTGGTGGAGCAGGAGCGGGCCAAGGGTGACGCCGCGGACCTGGACACCATCAGCCGCGCCCTGGAGACCATCGAAATCACTGCCACCAATGCCCGGGACATGATCCGCTCCTCGGGCGGCACAGGGGACCCGGTCACTGGAACGGTCATCGACTAGAGTGGAGCGGGTGAGCTCGGCATTGAAGAAGGACCACCTTCGCATCGCATCAGTCAACGTCAACGGCCTCCGCGCTGCCTACAGGAATGGCATGGCGGAGTGGCTGGAGCCCCGCGAGGTGGACATCCTTTGCCTCCAGGAGGTCCGCGCCCCGGACGCGATCGTCCGCCAGCTGCTGGGCGACGGCTGGCACATCCTGCACGCTGAAGCCGAGGCCAAGGGCCGCGCCGGCGTCGCCATTGCCTCCCGCGAAGAACCGCTGGAGACGCGCAACGGCATCGGCGACGACTACTTCGCCACCGCCGGCCGCTGGGTCGAATCCGATTTCCGGCTGACCGACGCTGCGGGTAACCCGGTGCAGCTGACCGTTGTCAGCGCCTACGTGCACTCCGGTGAAGCCGGAACCCCCAAACAGGTGGACAAGTACCGTTTCCTGGACGCCATGAGCACACGTCTGCCGGAACTGACCAAGCACAGCGACCACGCCCTGGTGGTGGGCGACCTGAACGTGGGCCACACAGAGCTGGACATCCGGAACTGGAAGGGCAACGTCAAGAAGGCCGGCTTCCTGCCCGAGGAACGTGCGTACTTTGACCGCTTCTTCGGTGAAGAGATCGGCTGGAAGGACGTCCACCGCGGCCTGGCAGGCAGCGTTGACGGCCCTTACACCTGGTGGTCGCAGCGCGGCCAGGCCTTCGACAATGACACTGGCTGGCGGATCGACTACCACCTGGCCACCCCGGAACTTGCTGCGTCCGCATTCTCCGCAGTCGTTGACCGGGCGCCGTCATGGGACACCCGCTTCTCTGACCATGCACCGCTGGTAGTGGACTACCGGCTCTAGATTTAAGGCCACAACGAATGACCACCTCTCCAACAGTGACCGGCCCCGCCGCATCCCCGGCAATTGACGCCGTCGCCGCCCAGGCAGAAGCGAGCCAGCCCGGTACCGGCGTCCGGCACCGCATCCTGTCCGGCATGCAGCCGTCCGCGGACTCGCTCCACCTCGGCAACTACCTTGGCGCCCTGGTGAACTGGGTCCGGATGCAGGACGAATACGACGCCGTGTTCTTCATCCCGGACCTGCACGCCATCACCGTCCCGCAGGATCCCGCCGAACTGGCCCGGCGAACACGGATCACCGCGGCCCAGTACATCGCCGGCGGCGTGGACGTCCATAAGTGCACCCTGTTCGTCCAGTCCCAGGTGCCCGAGCACGCACAGCTCGCGTGGGTCCTGAACTGCATTACCGGCTTCGGTGAAGCGTCCCGGATGACCCAGTTCAAGGACAAGGCGCAGAAGCAGGGCACCGATTTCGCCAGCGTGGGTCTCTTCACCTACCCCATCCTGCAGGCGGCCGACATCCTCCTGTACCAGCCGCAGGGTGTCCCGGTGGGTGAGGACCAGCGCCAGCACGTCGAGCTGAGCCGCGACCTCGCCACCCGCTTCAACTCCCGCTTCGGCGAGACGTTCACGGTTCCGCAGCCCTTCATCCAGAAGGAATCCGCGAAAATCTACGACCTGCAGAACCCCACCGCGAAGATGTCCAAATCGGCCGAATCGCCGGCCGGACTGATCAACCTCCTCGATGAACCCAAGATCACGGCCAAGCGGATCAAGTCCGCCGTCACCGACACCGAGACGGAAATCCGCTTCGACCGCGAAACCAAACCCGGTGTCTCCAACCTCCTCACCATCTTCGCCGGAGTGACCGGCCAGAGCGTGGAGCAGCTTGTGGAGGCCTACCAGGGAAAAATGTATGGTCACCTCAAGGTGGACCTGGCAGAAGCGGTGGTAGGCCACCTGACCCCGATCCGCGACCGCGCCAACGAGCTTTTGTCGGACCCCGCCGAACTGGACAGGCTCCTGGCCCACGGCGCGGACAAGGCCCGGGAGATTGCCGCGGCCACCCTCAGTGACGTCTATGCCAAGGTGGGGTTCCTTCCCTACGGCGGCGCCCCCGGAGCCCGCTAACCCGATGTCGGCTTCGAGCAATGTCAGTGAAGGAATGAGCGTCGGCGTCATTCTGGGATTCCCCCCTGCCATCGCGGAAGAACTTCAACGCTGGCGCGCCTCGTTCGGTGACCCCATGGCCGGCGTGGTCCCTGCCCACATCACCCTGATCACCACCACTCCCACCCTGGACTGGGAGGCAACGCGGGAGCACGTCCGTGAGGTCGCCAAAGCCCAGGCGCCCTTCATGGTGACCATTGCGGGGACGGGAACCTTCCGGCCCGTGTCCCCGGTGGTTTTCATCAACGTGGCGGACGGTTTCGACTCCTGCGTGGACCTGCACGAAAAGCTCCAGACGGGACCGCTCCAGCGGGACCTGCCCTTCTCCTACCACCCGCACGTGACGATCGCCCACGATGTTGCCCCCGAAAGCCTCGACGAGGCCGAAACGGTGCTCAAGGACTATAGGGCAACGTTCCCTGTGGTTAGCATGGGACTTTACGAGCACGATGCTGAGGGCATCTGGCAGCTACGGGAAGAGCTGGACTTTGGGACCGAAACTGACAACGAAGCCGGCGTCTGGGCAGCGGAAGCAGCCGCCAACTCCGGCGGAGCAGCCGCTTCCCACTGAGCGTGGCAAGCTGAAGCTGGCCGTCATCCAGAAACGGATGGAGTGGGGCAAGGCCAGGAGGTCCGACGGCGGCCCGGTGGCCAGTCTGTTGGCAATGTTCCAGTGGCTCCTCGCCCGGCTGAACGCGTTCCGGCCCATGCGGGCATGGCAGCACTACAACCTCCAGCACGGCCCGCTGATGAGCGCGGGCATCGGCTTCAACATGTTCTTCTCCATCACCGGCCTGCTGGCCACGGGCTTCTCGATTGCGGGGCTGGTGCTGCGCGACCAGCCGGCCCTCCTGGACACCATCATCGGAAGCGTCGCCCAGAGTGCGCCCGGACTGCTCAAGGTGGGCGGGGGCGAAGGGCTGGTTGATCCGCAGGACCTGCTGAACCCGGACGGCCTGGGGTGGACTGCCGTCATCGCCGCGGTGGTGACCGTGATCACCTCGCTGGGCTGGATTGCCGGGCTCCGCGACGGCCTCCGCGGCGTGATGAAGCTCCCGCCCCTGAAGATTAACCCGATTGTCCTGAAATTGCGCGACGCCGGCACCCTCCTGCTGCTGGGCGTCGCCCTGGTGATCAGCGCCGGAGCTTCCCTGGTCTTCGGCACCGCGGCAGGCTGGGTCTCCGATTTCCTCCGGCTGGACGACGCCGTGGCGGGCCCGCTGACCACGCTGATCAAGATCGGCGTGCCCCTGACACTCAACTGGGTCACGGCGGTCATCATGTTCCGTCTCGCCGGGGGATTGAAGCTGTCCAGGCAGGCTTTGCTGGAAGGCACTATCCTGGCGGCATTCGGAACGACGGCCCTGCAGGTGTTCAGCACCGAGCTCCTCGCCGGGGCCGGCCGCAACCCCATCCTGGCGCCGTTCGCCATCATCATCGGGCTGCTGATCTGGTTCAACCTTGTCAGCCAGGTCTACCTGGTTTCCGCCGGCTGGTCCGCCATCCGCGACGAAGACCTCAGGAGCGCCCCCACGGAGCATGACAAAGCCGGGTGGGGTTCACGCCAGGTCCAGCCGGGCAAGGTGCCGGTAGAGACGCCCGGAGTCCACGCCAGCGCGGCCGCTACTTCCCGGCGTCGAGGTACTGGTCGGCCCAGGCGGCGATGATCCTGGCAGCCCGGGCTGCCTGGCCCTTGCCGGTCAGGAGGTGGTCGCTGCCCTCCAGGGACACGAAGTTCCGGGGGTGGCGGGCCGTCTGGAAGATCGAGCTCGCGTTTTCGATCCCCACCGTGTTGTCGGTGGGGGAGTGCAGCACCATCAGCGGCTTGTGCAGCTGACGGATGCAGTCCGTGAGGTCGGCATTCTCCAGGTCCTCCACGAAGTGCCTGCGGATCTCCACGCGTTTCCCGCCGAGGTCCACTTCGGCGCTGCCTTCGCTGAGGATTTTGTCCAGGGCGGCGTCGAAGACGTGCGCCACGTGCTTGGGTGAGAACGGGGCACCTACTGTTGCGACGGCGTCGAGCTCCGGAATCTGGCGCGCCGCGGAAAGCACGGCGGCACCGCCGAAGGAGTGGCCCACGAGCAGGGAGATGGCCTTTCCCTGGGCGCGCATGAACTCGGCGGCCTTGACCGTGTCGGCCACCTTGTGGCTGAAGGAGCCCTCCGACCAGTAGCCCGCGGAGTCGCCCAGCCCTAGGTTGTCGAAGCGGAGCATGCCGATCCCGGTGTCAGCCAGGGCCTTGCACATCCGTGAGGCCGAGGGGCTGTCCTTGCCCAGCGTAAAGCCGTGGGAAAACACTCCCCAGCCCCGGACCGGCCCTTCGGGGACGTCAATGATGCCTGAGAGGAGTTCCCCGGTGGAACCCTCGAAGCTGACTTTTTCGGAGCGGGACATGGCGTCCCCTTTCGTTGTGGCTGGCGTGGGTTAAAACAACGACGGCGCCATTCGCACCTAAGTGAATGACGCCGTCGTACGTAAACCGGAACTAGATCTTGCGGGAGAGAATTGCCTGCTTGACCTCGGCGATGGCCTGGGTCACCTGGATGCCGCGGGGGCATGCTTCGGAGCAGTTGAAGGTGGTGCGGCAGCGCCACACGCCTTCCTTGTCGTTCAGGATCTCCAGTCGCATGTCGCCGGCGTCATCACGGGAATCGAAGATGAAGCGGTGGGCGTTGACGATCGCGGCCGGGCCGAAGTACTGGCCGTCGGTCCAGAACACTGGGCAGGAGGACGTGCACGCGGCGCACAGGATGCACTTGGTGGTGTCGTCGAAGCGCTCACGGTCCTCGGCGGACTGCAGGCGTTCCTTGGTGGGCTCGTGGCCCTTGTTGATCAGGAACGGCATGACCTCCCGGAAGGACTGGAAGAACGGCTCCATGTCCACGATCAGGTCCTTCTCCACCGGCAGGCCCTTGATCGGCTCGACCGTGATGGGCTTGGAGGTGTCCAGGTCCTTCAGGAGGGTCTTGCAGGCGAGGCGGTTACGGCCGTTGATGCGCATGGCATCGGAGCCGCAGACGCCGTGGGCGCAGGAGCGGCGGAACGAAACGCTGCCGTCGATCTCCCACTTCACCTTGTGCAGGGCATCCAGCACACGGTCGGTGCCGTACATGGTGACATGGAAGTCGTCCCAGGTGGCGTCCTCGGACACCTCGGGGTTGTAGCGGCGCACGCGGAGGTGGACGTCGAATGTGGGGATCTCGCCGCCGCCACCGATGTGTGCGGGCAGTTCGATCTTTGAGGCTGGCTCAGCAAGTTCGGCGGACATCTTAGTACTTCCTCACCATCGGCTCGTAGCGGGTAAAGACAACCGGTTTGGTGGCCAGGCGGATGCCGGCGATTGCCTCTGCAGAGCCGTCAGCCGGGGCGTGGTCGTCCTTGTACGCCATGGAGTGCTTCATGAATTTTTCGTCGTTCCGGTCCGGGAAGTCCTCGCGGAAGTGTCCGCCGCGGGATTCTTCACGGTGCAGGGCGGCCACGGTCATGACCTTGGCCAGTTCCAGCAGGAAGCCGAGTTCAACGGCTTCGAGCAGGTCCAGGTTGAACCGCTTGCCCTTGTCCTGGACGCTGATGCGCTTGTACCGGGCCTCGAAGGACTCGATGTCCCGAAGGACCTGGTTCAGCGTGTCAGCGGTGCGGAACACCTGCATGTTGGCGTCCATGGTGTCCTGGAGTTCCTTGCGGATCACGGCCACCTTCTCGTCGCCGTTGCCGTTGCGGGCAATGTCCAGCAGTTCGATGGTGTACGCCTCGGGGTCCTCCGGGAGGTCCACGAAGTCAGCCGTCTTCGCGTATTCAGCGGCGGCGATGCCGGCGCGCTTTCCGAACACGTTGATGTCCAGCAGCGAGTTGGTGCCCAGCCGGTTGGAGCCGTGTACCGAAACACACGCCACTTCACCGGCGGCGTACAGGCCCGGCACCACGGTGTCGTTGTCCTGCAGGACCTCGGTGGTGATGTTCGTGGGGATGCCGCCCATGGCGTAGTGCGCCGTCGGGAACACCGGAACGGGCTCCGTGTACGGCTCCACACCCAGGTAGGTACGGGCGAACTCGGTGATATCCGGCAGCTTCGCGTCGATGTGCGCGGGCTCCAGGTGGGTCAGGTCCAACAGGACGTAGTCCTTGTTGGGGCCACAGCCGCGGCCTTCACGGACTTCGTTGGCCATGGAGCGGGCCACGATGTCACGCGGTGCGAGGTCCTTGATGGTGGGGGCGTACCGCTCCATAAAGCGCTCACCCTCGGAGTTACGCAGGATGGCACCTTCACCGCGGGCTGCCTCGGAAAGCAGGATACCCAGGCCGGCAAGGCCTGTCGGATGGAACTGGAAGAACTCCATGTCCTCCAGGGGGATGCCGCGGCGGAACGCGATGCCCATGCCGTCGCCGGTCAGGGTGTGGGCGTTGGAGGTGGTCTTGAAGACCTTGCCCGCGCCGCCGGAGGCGAACACCACGGACTTGGCCTGGAAGACGTGCAGTTCACCGGAGGCGAGGTCGTAGGACACAACGCCGGCAACACGCTTCTGCTTGTACGCCGTGCCGTCCTCGCGGACTGCGTCCTCTTCGACCGTCAGGAGGTCCAGGACGTAGTACTCGTTGTAGAACTCCACATTGTGCTTGACGCAGTTTTGGTACAGCGTCTGCAGGATCATGTGGCCCGTGCGGTCAGCGGCGTAGCAGGCCCGGCGGACGGGAGCCTTGCCGTGGTCACGGGTGTGGCCGCCGAAGCGGCGCTGGTCGATGCGGCCCTCAGGCGTGCGGTTGAACGGCAGGCCCATCTTTTCCAGGTCCAGCACGGCGTCGATGGCCTCTTTGGCCATGACCTCGGCGGCGTCCTGGTCAACCAGGTAGTCGCCGCCCTTGATGGTGTCGAAGGTGTGCCATTCCCAGTTGTCTTCCTCGACATTGGCAAGGGCCGCACACATGCCACCCTGCGCCGCACCGGTGTGGGAGCGGGTGGGGTAGAGCTTGGTCAGTACTGCTGTGCGGGCGCGCTGACCGGATTCGATCGCGGCGCGCATGCCAGCGCCACCGGCACCGACGATGACGACGTCGTACTTATGGACCTGCATACCAGACGCTCTTTCTCTCAAAATTCTCTATAAAACAACGGGTAGGCGTTGCCTGCTCCGCAAAACGCAGCCCGCGGCTAGCCGCGGGCCATGGATGTTGCTGTTACGCGGCGGGGCAGAAGCCACCCGGCAGCGGCACGCCATTGACGTCCAGCGGGCACGGGTTGAAGGTGAAGATCACCAGGGTGCCCAGGATAATGATGACGGCGGTCGCTGCGTAGAGGACTGCCTTGAGCCAGAAGCGGCTGGAGTCCTTCTCCGCGTAGTCGTTGATGATGGTCCGGACGCCGTTGGTGCCGTGGAGCATGGCGAGCCAGAGCATGGCCAGGTCCCAGAACTGCCAGAACGGGTCGGCCCACTTGCCGGCCACGAAACCGAAGTCGATGGCGTGGATGCCGTCGCCCACCAGCAGGTTCACAAAGAGGTGCCCGAAGATCAGGACGACCAGGACCACGCCGGAGAGCCGCATGAACAGCCAGGCAGCCATTTCGAAGTTCCCCTTCGATGCGCCGTTGCGGCGGTACTGCGGGGAGATCTTGCCGCTGCGCGGGCTCTGGATCTGAGTTGCAGTCATGGCTTAGTGACCTCCAAGGGCGAGGGAAAGGTGGCGGATGGAGAAGCCGACCATCACGACTACCCAGAGGGCCAGGACCGTCCAGAGCATCTGGCGCTGGTACTTCGCGCCCTTCTTCCAGAAGTCGACGGCGATGATCCGCAGGCCGTTAAAGGCGTGGAAAACAATCGCGGCGACCAGGCCCGTTTCACCCAGGGCCATCAGGGGATTCTTGTAGGCACCGATGACAGCCGTGTAGGCCTCGGGGGACACACGCACCAATGAGGTGTCCAGCACATGGACCAACAAGAAGAAAAAGATCACAACACCGGTAATGCGGTGTCCTACCCAGGACCACATGCCTTCACGGCCGCGGTACAAGGTGCCAGCTGGTTTTGTCGGCACTGAATAAACCTCCCTGCAACACAGCGGCGCTGGCATGAGATCCACGCGGGGGGAACGCCTGCTGCGAGAGCACTCGTAGCTCAGGCCTAAATCTAGGCTTCGCTCACAGCTTATTCAATTTAGGAACTCCTTGGTGACTCGCCCTTCCGCGGATTTCCGTTTGTTTTGAGACGAACGACACACGATCCGGCGGATTGAGGCGTGCCCGGCGTCGTTTGAAGGGACCTTCGGGGCGGGTCAGCTAAAGTAAGCGGTGATGAGTACAGACAAAGTGACAAGCCCGGATTCACCCCTAAGCCGCTTTATTGCGGTGATTCCGGCAGGCGGAGTGGGGACCCGCCTCTGGCCCCTGTCACGTGCAGCAGCTCCCAAATTCCTTCACGACCTCACCGGGTCGGGCAGCACTTTGCTTCGGGCCACGTATGACCGGCTGGAGCCCCTCGCGGGCAAAAACGTTCTCGTGGTCACGGGCACGGCCCACCGCGCGGCCGTGTGCCGCCAGTTGCCCGAGCTCCAGGATTCCGACCTTGTCCTGGAAAGCGAGCCAAAGGATTCCGGCGCCGCCATCGGACTGGCGGCCGCCATCCTGCATGAGCGGGATCCGGATACCATCATGGGCTCCTTCGCCGCCGACCAGGTCATCAGCCCGGACCACCTTTTCCAGGATGCGGTCCGCGAGGCCATTTACACGGCTGCGGCCGGCAAGATCGTGACCATCGGCATCAAGCCCACCCACCCGTCCACGGGTTTCGGCTACATCCGTGCCGGACATGGACTCCGCATTGAGGGCGCCCCCAGTGCCCAGGCCGTGGTGGAGTTCGTCGAGAAGCCGGACGAGGAAGTCGCCCAGCAGTACGTGGACAGCGGCGAGTATGTATGGAACGCCGGCATGTTCGTGGCCCCGGTTGCCCTGATGCTCAAGCACCTTGAGGCTAACCAGCCCGAACTCTTCAAGGGCCTGCAGGAGATCGCCCAGGCCTGGGACACTCCCGAGCGTGATGAAGTCACGGCACGCGTGTGGCCCACCCTGCCCAAGATCGCCATCGACTACGCAGTGGCCGAACCTGCCGCCGCTGCCGGCGACGTCGCTGTTGTTCCCGGCACGTTCGGATGGGACGACGTCGGCGACTTCGCTTCGGTGGGACGGCTCAACAGTGCCCGCGAAGTGGACGACGTCACGGTTATCGGCGAGGGCGCGCGCGTCTTCACCGAAAATGCCAGCGGCGTGGTTGTCTCGGACACCAAGCGGGTTATCGCCCTGATTGGCATCAAGGACGTTGTCATTGTTGATACCGGGGATGCCCTTTTGGTGACCACCAAGCAGCACGCCCAGCGGGTTAAGGGTGCCGTCGATGCGCTCAAGGCCAGTGGCGACACCGACGTCCTGTAGCGCGGTTGTCCGGGCAATGCCCGGACGAGTAATCCGTAACGCGCCGCAGGTGATGCCGCTATTCCGTGGACGCTCGCTAGAGTAAATCTGTGCGCAATTACACTACTGAAGCCCAGCCCACCGCATTGGTGGGGCCATGGCTGGAGCCGCTCCTTCCGGAACTGATCGACTTCCGCCGTGACCTTCACGCGCACCCGGAGTTGTCCTTCAAGGAATTCCGCACCACTGACCGGCTCGTGGAACGGCTTGAAGCCGCCGGTCTCGAGCCCAAGCGGCTGGACGGCACGGGTTTGACGGTGGACATCGGTGAAGGCCCCATTGCCACCGCCCTGCGCGGCGACATCGATGCCCTTCCCATCATCGAAGAGACGGGCCTGCCGTTCGCGTCGAAGAACCACGGCGTCACCCATGCCTGCGGCCACGACGTCCACACCACCACCATGCTGGGCATCGCCTTGGTGCTGCACCGTATGCATCAGGAAACTCCGTTGCGCGGCCGCGTCCGCATCATCTTCCAGCCGGCGGAGGAGACGATGCCGGGCGGTGCGCATTCGTGCATCGAGCAGGGAGTCCTCGAGGGCGTCCCCCGGATCCTTGCGCTGCACTGTGACCCCCGTATCGACGTCGGAAAGATCGGAACGCGCATCGGCGCCATCACCTCGGCGTCGGACACCATCCGGATCGAGCTGTCCGGCCGGGGCGGCCACACGTCCCGCCCGCACCTGACCGAAGACCTCGTTTTTGCCCTGTCGCAGATAGCGGTGAACGTGCCCGCCGTGCTGTCCCGCCGCGTGGACGTCCGCAGTGGAGTTTCCGTGGTCTGGGGGCAGATCTCCGCCGGGTCCGCACCCAATGCCATTCCCGGCAGCGGATACATGGCCGGAACGATGCGCTGCCTCGACCGCGACGCGTGGCACAGTGCGGGCGAGCTCCTGGACGAGGTTGTCCACCAGGTGGCCGCGCCCTACGGCGTGGATGTTCGCCTGGAGCACACCAGGGGAGTACCCCCGGTGGTCAACTCCGAACACGAAACCGCCCTCATTGAAGCAGCCGCCCGCGCTGAAATCGGCGAAGGTGCCGTGGTGCTGACCCCGCAGTCCATGGGCGGCGAGGACTTCGCCTGGTTCCTGGCGGAACTGCCCGGCGCCATGATGCGTCTTGGCACCAAGACTCCCGGCGGCGAAGAGTACGACCTTCACCGCGGCGACTACATCCTGGACGAGCGGGCCCTCGGCTTCGGCATCCAGGTACTGACAGCCGCAGCGCTCCGGACCATCCGCGACCTCCACACCCCCTAAACCCCTCCGGCGCGAACTGGCAGCAAATGCCCTCAAATCCACAATTTGAGGGCATTTGCTGCCAGTTCGCGCCTTGTTTTTGGCCTGTAAGTTGTGCACAACTGAATTGTGCACTATCGTTTAGGTCATGACTGAAGCCCCACGCCTCGACCGCCAGGTGTGCTTTGCCTTGTACTCCGCCTCCCGCGCAGCAACCGCTGTGTACCGGCCCATCCTTGACGACCTCGGCCTGACCTATCCGCAGTACCTGGTGATGCTGGTGCTGTGGGAGTCCGAGCCGAGGGGAGTCAAGGACCTGGGGGAGGAGCTCGGCCTCGACTCCGGCACGCTGTCGCCCCTGCTCAAGCGCCTTGAAGCGCTGGGGTTCGTGGAACGGCGCCGGTCCGGCGAAGACGAACGCCGCGTCGCCATCCACCTCACCCCGGCCGGGCGGGACCTCAGCGGCAAGGCGACCGGGATTCCCCAGCATCTTGCGGATGCCGCCGGGCTGTCAGCCGAGGAGCTTGAACAGCTCCGCACCACCCTGGGCAGGCTCACGGAAGCACTCCACCGTTCGCACTGACCACCCACAAATTTCCGGTATCCACATCCAACAGGACGGACCACACATGAAGACTCTCTACACAGCCGAGGCCCTGGCTTCCGGCGAAGGCCGCGACGGCAACGCACGCACCAACGACGGGAAGCTGGATGTCAGCCTGGCCAGCCCCGTGGAACTGGGCGGCAACGGACAGGGCACAAATCCGGAGCAGCTCTTCGCCGCCGGCTACGCCGCCTGCTTCCACTCGGCACTGCGCCTCGTCGGACGCAAGGAACGTGCCGACCTCACCGACTCGGCGGTGGCCGCCAAGATCCACTTCGGTGCCCTGGCTGACGGCGTGGGCTACGGCCTCGCGGCCGAACTCGAAATTGCCGTCCCGGCCCTGGACCTCGCCACGGCGGAAAGTCTCGTGGCCAAAGCGCACCAGATCTGCCCCTATTCCAACGCCACGCGCGGAAACATGACCGTGGACATCAAGATCCTGGAGTTCGCAGCATGAGCACCGTAACAGCATTGCCCACGTCCACCCGTGAAATCCGCCTGGCGTCGCGCCCCACGGGACGGCCCGTCCCGGAAAACTTCCGGCTGGCCGAATCACCGCTGCCGGAGCTTCAGGACGGCCAGATCCTGGTCCGTAACCTCTTCACCTCCGTGGACCCCTACATGCGCGGCCGCATGAACGACGTCAAGTCCTACTCAGCTCCCTTTGCGCTGGATGCAGCGCTCGACGGCGGGGCCGTGGGTGAGGTTATCGCGTCCAGGGCCGAGGGCCGGAAGGTGGGGGACGCCGTCGTCCATCAACTGGGGTGGCGCGAATACGCCGTGCTGGATGCATCGGCGACCTCGGTGGCCCGCACGGACCTTGCGCCGGCGTCGGCATTCCTCGGAGCGCTGGGCATGACCGGTCTCACCGCATACGCGGGCCTGTTGAAAGTGGCCGAGTTCAAACCCGGCGACGCCGTATTCGTGTCCGGTGCGGCCGGAGCCGTGGGCTCGCTCGTGGGCCAGATCGCCAAGGCGATGGGTGCCTCCCGGGTGATCGGGAGCGCAGGCACGCCGGACAAGGTGGCGCGGCTCCTGGAGCTCGGCTTCGACGCTGCGTTCAACTACAACGACGGGCCCGTGCGGGAGCAGCTTGCCAAGGCCGCAGGACCCGCCGGCATCGATGTGTACTTCGACAACGTGGGCGGCGAGCACCTGGAAGCTGCACTGGCTGTCCTTAACGTCGGCGGCCGCGTGGCCATGTGCGGCGCCATCGCCCAGTACAACTCCACCGAGCCCACGCCGGCCCCGCGGAACCTCATGCTCGCCATCGGCAAGCAGCTCACCCTGCGCGGGTTCCTGGTGGGCAGCTACTGGCACCTCATGGGCGAATTCGCCGAAAAGGCTGCAGGCTGGCTCGCTGACGGAAGCCTCCAGTACGACGAGACCGTGGTGGACGGCCTGGAGAACGCCCCGCAGGCGTTCATGGATCTGCTCGAGGGCGCCAACACCGGCAAGATGCTGGTCCGCCTCTAAGCAAGTCCGCCAGTAAGACAGCGCGAACGAACACTTGCGGCCCTTTTTGCAGGGCCCCAAGTGTTCGTTCGCGCTTAAACCTGCAGGCTTCGGAGGCCGCGGCGCGGGGTGTTCCTACTGCTTGGTAACAAAATCTCAACAATCTCCAGATTCGGGCCGGGATGTGCTACTGGAAGTGGCGCAGGCCACTAAAGTGGGTCTCATCAGAGCGCTTCGGCGCAGTGCTGCGGACCGTCAGTGAAAACAGAATTTCAGGGTTGAAACAGACACTCATTGAAATCACGTCGTAGCGCATCTCTCTTCATCCTGGAGGAATCTTGAAGACATCACTGCGTGCACACCTCAAGCGCGGTTCAATTGCAAGCGTGGCCACCATGGGTGCTACCGCACTCCTGTTGGCCGGTTGCGGTGCGCCTCCCGAAGCCGGCAGCCCGAGCGCTACGGCCCGTGACTACACCGGCTGTATCGTTTCCGACTCCGGCGGATTCGACGACCAGTCGTTTAACCAGTCATCGTACGAGGGCCTCAAGAAGACTGAGAAGGACCTGGGCATTAAGGTCAACCAGGTCGAATCCCAGACCAACAACGACTTTGAGCCGAACCTCCGTGCCATGGTCACCGCCGGCTGCGATCTCACCATCACCGTTGGTTTCCTCCTTGGTGACGCCACCAAGGCCCAGGCGACCGCGAACCCTGACAGCCATTTCGCGATCATCGACTTCGGCTACAACCCGGCGATCCCCAACGTCAAGCCGATTATCTATGACACGGCCCAGGCTGCGTTCCTGGCAGGGTACCTCGCGGCCGGATCCACCAAGACCGGTACCGTGGCCACGTTCGGCGGCATCAAGATCCCCACCGTGACCATCTTCATGGACGGCTACGCCGACGGCGTGAAGTACTACAACGAGCAAAAAGGCAAGGATGTCAAGGTCCTCGGCTGGGACAAGGCGTCACAGGATGGCAGCTTCACCGGTGACTTCACCAAACAGGACGTGGGCAAGCAGCTCACCCAGAACTTCCTGGACCAGGGCGCGGACATCGTGATGCCCGTGGCCGGCCCGGTGGGCAAGGGCGCCGGCGCAGCGCTGAACGAAGCGAAAGCGGCCGGCAAGGACGTCAAGCTCATCTGGGTTGACTCCGATGGCTTCCTCACGGCTCCCGAATATAAGGACATCATGCTTTCGTCAGTCATGAAGCTGATGGGCGAGGCTGTTGAGACCGTGGTGAAGGAGGACGCGGACGGCAAATTCACCAACACACCGTACGTCGGCACGCTGGCGAACGACGGCGTCCAGTTGGCCCCCTTCCACAGCCTCGACTCCCAGGTCCCGGCCGATCTGAAGTCCGAGCTGGACCAGCTCAAGAAGGACATTGTGGACGGCAAGATCAAGGTCGAGTCGGCGGCAAGTCCCAAGGCGTAGTCATCCCACTAAGCGCCACCCCCGGATGGTCATCGACTGGCCGGGCGGTGGCGCTTTTTATTGGCGCCCGTTTGACGTCAATGAGCCCGCTCAACCCACGACTGCAGGCACTAGGCTGGTCCTGCAGCCACCTATCCGTCCGGTCGGTATACGGACGCTTCGAGATTGGTCAGAGTTTTGAAACTTGAACTCAGAGGGATCACCAAACGTTTCGGCTCCCTGCTCGCCAACGATCACATTGACGTGGTGGTTGAACCCGGACAGATCCACTGTCTGCTGGGCGAGAACGGCGCCGGCAAATCCACCCTGATGAATGTTCTGTACGGGCTTTACGAGCCCACTGAGGGCGAAATCCTCATAGACGACAAGCCGGTCTCCTTCCGTGGCCCCGGCGACGCCATGGCCGCCGGCATCGGCATGGTGCACCAGCACTTTATGCTCGTTCCAGTGTTTACCGTGGCCGAGAATGTGGCCCTTGGGGCCGAGTCCACCAAAGCAGGCGGCTTCCTGAACCTGGACGACACCCGGCGCAAGATCAAGGAGATCTCGGACCGCTACGGGTTCGACGTCGACCCCGACGCCCTGGTGGAGGACCTTCCGGTGGGAGTACAGCAGCGGGTCGAAATCATCAAGGCCCTGGTCCGCGACGCCCGGGTCCTCATCCTCGATGAGCCGACGGCGGTGCTCACACCCCAGGACACCGATGAGCTGCTGGACATCATGCGCCAGCTCAAGAGCAGCGGCACCTCGATTGTCTTCATCTCGCACAAACTGCGCGAGGTGAAAGCCGTTTCGGACACCATCACCGTGATCCGGCGCGGCAAGGTGGTGGGAACTGCCACCCCGGAGGCGTCCACGAACGAACTCGCCTCCCTGATGGTCGGCCGCGCCGTCAGCCTCACCTTGGACAAGGCCCCGGCCAAACCCCAGGAGAAAACGTTCCAGGTCAGCGACCTCACGGTGGTTTCGCCCACCGGCCAGCACGTGGTGGACGGCATCAGCTTCGACATTGCGCGCGGTGAGATCTTGGCCGTCGCCGGAGTCCAGGGCAACGGCCAGACCGAGCTGACCGAGGCGATCCTTGGCCTGCAGGACCGCGTCCATGGCTCCATCCTCCTGGACGGCGAGGAACTCGTTGGCCGCAGCGTGAAGGATGTGCTCAACTCCGGTGTCGGCTTCGTCCCGGAAGACAGGTCCGTTGACGGCCTCATCGGCACGTTCTCGATCGCCGAGAATCTCATCCTGGACCGTTACGACCAGCCCCCGTTCGCCAAGGGGATCAGCATGAGCCCGGCGAAGGTCCTGGAGAACGCCAGGACGCGGATCGATGAGTTCGACGTCCGCACGCCCTCGGGCCTGCTGGCCGCCGGTACGCTGTCCGGCGGCAACCAGCAGAAAGTCGTGATGGCACGGGAGCTCTCCCGGCCGCTGCGCCTCTTCATTGCCTCCCAGCCCACCCGTGGTGTGGACGTCGGGTCCATCGAGTTCCTGCACAAACGGATCGTGGCCGAACGGGACCATGGCACGCCCGTTCTCATCGTGTCCACCGAACTGGACGAGGTCATGGAGCTGGCTGACCGGATTGCTGTCCTCTACAAAGGCAAGCTCGTGGGCATCGTGCCGGCCGGAACCGGCCGCGACGTCCTGGGACTGATGATGGCCGGGATCGCGCCGGAGGACGCTGCGCCTGCAGGCAGCGCGGAAAAGACCCGCCCAGGCCCGGACACGCCTGAGACCCCGCGGACCTCCACCGCCAGCGCCGAAGGAGGCGACCATGTCTGAGAAGGATCCCCGCAAACACGAGGCTGACCTGCATCCCGACAAACCACGCGGGGCAACCCCCGCCGCCGAGGAGACGGCCGCCGTCGTCGCCCTGGACACGGCCGGAGGAGCCATGGAGCCCTCGGCGGTGCCAGCCACCGCGCAGAGCGGCAAACTGCCAGGCGGTCCAGACACTCTCGTCCGGAAGATCTTCACCGGCAACGGCATGGTTTCGATCCTGGCTGTCTTCCTGGCCCTGATCATTGGCGGGCTCCTGATCGCCAGCACCGACGAACAGGTGGGACGAACCTCCGCCTATCTTTTTGCCCGGCCTGCGGACTTCCTGACCGCTGTCTGGAACGCTGCCACCGGCTCCTACATCGCCCTTTTCCAAGGGTCCATCTTCAACCCCCGCGGCTCCAGCGTGGGCGTCCAGTTCGCGCCGTTCATGGAAACCCTGACCATCGCCACGCCGCTCATCACAGCGGGCCTCGGCGTGGCACTGGCGTTCCGGGCGGGGCTGTTCAACATCGGTGCGCAGGGCCAGATCATCATGGCGGGCATCCTCGCCGCCTGGGTGGGTTTCGCCCTGGACCTTCCTTTGGGGCTGCACCTGCTGCTGGTCCTCGTCGCCGGCATCGTCGGCGGCGCGCTCTGGGGCGGGCTCGTGGGGCTCCTCAAAGCGCGGACCGGCGCGCACGAGGTCATCCTCACCATCATGTTCAACTACATCGCGCTGTACTTCCTGCGGTACCTGCTGAACACGCCTGCTTTCCAGCGCCCGGGGGATTCGAATCCGATTTCGCCCATCCTGGACCCCAATGCCGTGTACCCGCAGATCCTCGGCACGCAGTACCGCCTGCACCTTGGGTTCGTACTGGCCATCGCCGCCACGGTCCTCGTCTGGTGGCTGCTGAGCCGGTCCACGGTGGGCTTTGAATTCCGGGCTGTCGGCGCCAATCCCAAGGCTGCCCAGACGGCCGGCATCAACGTATCCCGCTCCACCATCCTAGTGATGGCCATCGCCGGCGCACTCGCCGGAATGTCCGGCGTCGCCCAGGTGGCGGGCACGGAAAAGGTCCTCACCGACGGGGTGGCCGCGACGTACGGCTTTGACGCCATCACCGTTGCATTGCTGGGACGTTCGACGCCGTGGGGCACCTTCGCTGCCGGCCTGCTGTTCGGCGCCTTCCGCGCCGGAGCCGTCCAGATGCAGATCCAGACGGGCACCCCCATCGACATCGTCCTGGTGGTCCAGTCCCTGATCGTCCTCTTCATCGCGGCTCCGCCGCTGGTGCGGGCAGTCTTCGGGCTGAATCCGCGCCGCAGGAAGCCGGCAGCCGCCGGAACGTCCCAGAAGGCCGCAGCCACCGGAGGTGCAGCATGAGCACAACGGCAACATCGCCCCTGCCCGGCAACAAAGGGCCAGGAAGCCCGCGGCCGGACACTGGCAGTGGCGTGGCTAAATCAGCCAAGCCCGTGACCTGGAAGACCCCCGTGCTGCTGGCGCTCCTGGGCGTCGTGGCGTTTGTCTTTTTTGGCCTTATGGGACCCAACCAGACCGCCGAGTTTGGCATTTCCACCGACAGTGACTTCTTCCAGCTCCCCGCCGTTGAAGTGCCCGCGTTCCTTGGCGGCATTGTGCTCTCCGTGATCCTGCTGGGGCTGGCAGCGTATGCAGTGTTCCTCAAAACGAAGGACCAGGCCGCACCGGCGTGGCTACCCATCACGTTCACTGTGCTCTTCGTTGCGGCCTTCCTGATCTGGGTGGTCGGCGGGGCGCGCACCCCGAGCATTTCGCTCGCGGGCCTCATCGCCGGATCTGTCACCCTTGCCGTGCCGCTGGTGTTCGGGTCCCTGTCCGGTGTCCTTTGTGAGCGCGTCGGCGTGGTGAACATCGCCATCGAGGGACAGCTCCTCGGCGGTGCCTTCACCGCCGCCATGGTGGCGACGATGACCAGGAGCCCGTTACTGGGCCTGCTGGCCGCAGCTGTTGCGGGCGCCGTCGTCTCCATGGTCCTTGCCGTCTTCAGCATCAAATACCTGGTCAACCAGATCATCGTGGGCGTTGTCCTGAACGTGCTGGTGTCCGGACTCACCGGCTTCCTGTTCAGCACCGTCATGCAGGCCAACAAGGCGCAGTTCAATTCGCCGCCAGGCCTGGACAACATCGAAATTCCGGTCCTGTCCGGGATCCCCATCATCGGGCCCATCCTGTTCAAGCAGACCCTCGTGGGCTACCTGATGTACGTCGCCGTCATCGTGGTCTGGCTGGGCCTGTTCAAGACCAAATGGGGCCTGAGGGTCCGGGCTGTGGGCGAACACCCGCAGGCGGCCGACACCATGGGCATCAAGGTCAACGCCACCCGCTTCTGGAACGTCACCCTCGGCGGCGCCATCGCCGGCATCGGTGGATCGTTCTTCACGCTCGTGGCGATCGACAGCTTCACCAAGGAGATCTCCGGCGGTCGCGGGTTCATCGCCCTGGCCGCACTGATCTTCGGCCGGTGGAGCCCCATTGGCGCTTTCTTTGCCGCCCTGCTGTTCGGCTTCGCGGACAACCTGCAGAGCATCGTGACCATTATCGGAACCCCGGTGCCCAGCCAGTTCATGGCCATGCTGCCCTACCTGGTGACAGTCTTCGCCGTCGCGGGGCTGGTGGGACGGTCCAGGCCGCCCGCCGCCAGCGGCATCCCCTATGTCAAGGGTTGACGGCCGTGACCGTTGACTGGCAGGAGCTCGAAGCGGCCGCCGTAGACGCCATGAGAAATGCTTATGCGCCGTACTCGAAGTTCCCGGTGGGGGCCGCGGCCCTCACTGACGACGGGCGGATCGTCAGCGGCTGCAACGTGGAAAACGCCAGCTACGGGCTCACGCTCTGCGCCGAGTGCGCGCTGGTGGGCAACCTTCACATGACGGGCGGCGGTCTTCTTCGCGCGTTCTACTGCGTGGATGCGGCCGGCCAGGTCCTGATGCCGTGCGGCCGCTGCCGCCAGCTGCTCTACGAATTCCGCGCCCCCGGCATGGAGCTGATGACCACCCAAGGCATCAAGACAATGGACCAGGTGCTGCCCGATGCATTTGGCCCCCAAAACCTGGAGGACTGAAGGTGACACAAGGAGCTGACGCGTTCGACGCCGTCGACATCATCCGCATCAAGCGGGACAAGGGCGTACTGAGCCCTGAACAGATCGACTGGACCATCGACGCCTATACCCGCGGTGCGATCGCCGACGAGCAGATGGCGGCGCTGAACATGGCCATCCTGCTCAACGGCATGGACCGGGCGGAGATCTCCCGCTGGACCGCGGCCATGATCGCTTCGGGGGAGCGGATGGACTTCTCGGGCCTTCGGCGTCCCGACGGCGGCGTGAAGGCCACATCCGACAAGCACTCCACCGGGGGAGTGGGGGACAAGATCACCCTGCCGCTGGCACCCCTCGTTGCCGTCTTTGGCGTTGCGGTGCCGCAGCTGTCCGGCCGCGGCCTGGGCCACACCGGCGGCACGCTGGACAAACTGGAGTCGATCCCGGGCTGGCGTGCGGACCTGAGCAACGAGGAGATGATGGCCCAGCTGCAGGACGTCGGCGCCGTGATCTGCGCGGCCGGTGCCGGGCTGGCGCCGGCGGACAAGAAACTCTATGCCCTCCGGGACGTCACCGGCACCGTGGAAGCGATCCCCCTGATCGCCTCCTCAATCATGAGCAAAAAGATCGCCGAAGGGACGGGCTCGCTGGTCCTCGACGTCAAAGTGGGCAGTGGCGCGTTTATGAAGGACGAGGCGAAGGCCCGGGAACTGGCCGAGACCATGGTGGCCCTCGGGAAGGACGCCGGCGTCAACACCGTTGCCCTGCTGACCAACATGAGCACGCCCCTGGGCCTCACCGCGGGCAACGCCATCGAGGTGGAGGAATCCGTCGAGGTCCTGGCCGGCGGCGGTCCGGAAGACGTCGTCGAACTCACCGTCCGGCTGGCAGAGGAAATGCTGGCATGCGCCGGCATCCACAACGCCGATCCCCGGGCGGCCCTCAAGGACGGCCGGGCCATGGACGTCTGGAACCGCATGATCCAGGCGCAGGGCGGGGATCCTCGGGCCAAGCTGCCGGTGGCCAGGGAATCCGAGGTCATCTACGCACCGGCGGACGGCGTGCTCGTAGAGCTCGACGCATTGTCGGTGGGCGTTGCGGCCTGGCGCCTCGGCGCCGGCCGGGCCCGCAAGGAAGACCGCGTGCAGGCCGGAGCGGGCGTGCGGATGCACGCCAAACCGGGCGCCGTGGTCCGCGCCGGTGAACCGCTGATGACGCTCCTTACGGACACTCCGGAGAAGTTCGCCCGTGCCAAGGAAGCCCTGGAGCACGCGGTGCTCATCGCTCCGGAAGGATCGCGTCCCGCCCGGCAGCTCATCATCGACCGAATAGCATAAAGACCATGCAGGCCATCAACGATTTCATCCTCGCTGCCGCCGGGCAGCCCTGGGTGCTGTTCCTCGTCCTGGCCTGCTGCCTTATTGACGGCTTCTTTCCGCCGATACCCAGTGAATCCGTGGTGGTGGGACTGGCAGCGGTGGCTGCCACCGCGGATGTTCCCAACCCCTGGCTGCTGATGCTGGTTGCAGGCCTGGGGGCCTTCTCCGGCGACAACATCGCGTACGCCATCGGGCGGAGGGTAGGAACACGCCGCTGGTCCTGGATGCGCGGCCCCCGCATGCAGAGCGCCTTCCGGTGGGCCGGAGGGGAACTGCGGAAACGGCCGGCGTCGCTCATCCTGGTGGCGCGGTTCATCCCGATCGGCCGGGTGGCCGTGAACCTCACGGCCGGAGTGACGCATTATCCGCGGCTGCGCTTCATCGGACTGACGGTACTTTCCGCCACCCTATGGGCCAGCTATTCGGTGGGGATCGGCCTGTTTTTCGGGCAGTGGTTTGAGAACAACCACTTCCTGGGCGCGGTCATCGCCATCGTTTGTGCCGTGGCGCTTGGCATTGTTGTTGACCTGGTCATCAACCGCATCCGGGGAAGGGTGCCGGTGGTTGAACGGATGAAGGATCCGGAAGCCTCGGCCGACGGCGGGACTCAGCCCAGGGACTGACGTTTCATCCCTGCGGATATCAGCCCGCAGGACGACGACGGAACGCCGCTCCCGCCGCTAGATTTGGAAGCGTACTTCCACGGCCGGGGCGTAGCGAACGACGCCTTGGCCGTGGGACACTGAAGAGCGATTTCCGTCACTTTGGCTGCGTCATTTTTCGTCTAGGAGCAAGACCCGCGTGGAGTTTATTAATGAGGCCGTGCTCCATGCAGCGGGCCAGTGGTGGATTTACCCCGTCCTTCTGGTGTTTTTCTTTGTGGACGGCTTCGCCATGGTGGTCCCCAGCGAGACCCTCATTGTTGCGTTGGCAGCTTTCTCCCGCCACAGCGGCGAGCCGAACCTCTGGATCCTCGGGATCACCGCACTGGTCGGCGCCATTGCAGGGGACAACATGGCCTTTATGCTGGGCCGCAGGATCGGCCTGGAACGCTGGAAATGGATGCGCCGGCCCAAGGTCCAGAAGGCCTTTGGCTGGGCTAGGTACGAACTGGAAAAGCGGGGCGCCGTCCTGATCTTCACCGCCCGCTACATCCCGTGGGGCCGGGTGGCCGTGAACTATGTGGCCGGAAGCACCGGCTTTGCGCACCGCCGCTTCTTCCTCCTCGATGCGTTCGCCTGCATCACCTGGGTGGGATACTCCATCGGCATCGGACTCCTGGCCAGTTCCTTCCCGTGGCTCCATCACAACCCGCTCCTGAGCGCCGGTATTGCGGTGGTGTTTGCAATCGTCCTGGGCATCGTGATCGACCACGGCCTGCGCTGGTGGCACAAGCACCTTGCCCGCAAGGACGCCGAAGTCGTGGATGAATGGCTTGACGGCGGCCATGACGGCGCGCTGCCTCCCCACACGGGGACGGCACCCCTTCTCACCTCAGCTGCCGGCGAGGGCGATCCGGCGGCAAAATAGCGGCTGGCTTTGCGCGTCCGCCGACCCTAAGGTTGGAACCGTGACTGAGCCTATTGTTGACGCTGCCCCTGCCATCGATTTCGACCTGAAGAGCCTTCCCAAGGTGTCCCTCCACGACCACCTGGATGGGGGCCTCCGCCCGGCCACCATCATCGAACTGGCCGAGGCCGTCGGCCACACGCTTCCCTCCACGGATCCCGTGGCGCTGGGCGAATGGTTCCGTGAGTCCGCTGACTCCGGCTCGCTGGTCCGCTACCTGGAGACGTTCGACCACACGGTCGCCGTGATGCAGACCAAGGAAGGACTGTTCCGCGTCGCCAAGGAATTCGTGGAAGACCTCGCCGACGACGGCGTGGTGTACGGCGAGGTCCGCTGGGCACCCGAACAGCACCTCCAGAAGGGCCTGTCCCTGGACGAAGTGGTGGAGGCCGTGCAGGAAGGCCTCGAAGCCGGCGTTGACGCCGTCGCCGAGACCGGACGCGAGATCCAGGTGGGCCAGCTGATTACCGCCATGCGGCATGCAGACCGTGGCCAGGAGATTGCCGAACTTGCCGTGCGCCACCGCAACAAGGGTGCCGTGGGCTTCGACATCGCCGGCGCCGAGGACGGCTTCCTGCCGTCCCGCTTCAAGGACGCCTTCACCTACCTGGCTGAGCAGAACTTCCCCGCGACGGTCCACGCCGGCGAGGCTGCCGGGCTCGAAAGCATCCAGTCCGCGCTGGTTGACGGGCGGGCGCTGCGCCTGGGCCATGGCGTCCGCATCGCCGAAGACATCATGGTGGAGTTCGAGGACGAAGACGCGGAGAGCGACGAGGACAGCATCGGCCTGGTCACCCTGGGCGACCTCTCCAGCTGGATCCGGGACCGCGGCATCGCCCTGGAGATCTGCCCCTCCTCCAACCTCCAGACCGGAGCGATCGCCGGCTTCGGCGAGGGCATCGAAAGCCACCCGCTGGACATGCTCTACCAGCTGGGCTTCAACGTGACTATCAACACCGACAACCGGCTCATGAGCGGCGTCACCCTGACCGATGAGTTCGAACTCCTCGTGGAAACCTTCGACTACGACCTCGACGACCTCCTCGAGCTGACCCTCAACGCCGCCGAGGCGTCCTTCCTGCCGCTGGAGGAGAAGGAAGCGCTGGTGGAGTACATCAACGACGCCTACGCCAACCTTGGCTGACCAGCCGGCACCCGTGCCGGAGCTCATCGGCGTGATCGCCGCCCTCCGGGAGCACTGCCCCTGGATGGGCGCCCTCACCCATGAGTCCCTGGTGGAGTACCTCCTGGAGGAGTCCTTCGAGGTTGCCGAGACGATCGAGACCGGTGCCGACGACGCCGAACTCCAGGGCGAGCTGGGCGACGTACTGCTCCAGGTGGTGCTGCACGCCCGGCTCGCCGAGGAACGGGGAAGCTTCGCGTTCGACGACGTCGCGCGCGGCCTCAGTGCCAAGATGGTCCGGCGCAATCCGCACGTCTTCCGGCCCGACGGCTCCCTGCAGGAAAGCTTCCCGGCCACGGTCGAGGAGATCGTGCAGAAGTGGGATGCAGTCAAAAGGACCGAACGGCCGGAGCGCAAGGATCCCTTTGAAGGGATCCCGCACGCGCTTCCCGCCCTGGCCAAGGCCCAGAAGGCCCTGGACCGGGCCGAGCGCGCCGGATTTCGACAGGCTCAATCACCGGAGCCTCCGGCGGGTGAGCCTGTCGAAACCGAGGAAGCGCTCGGCGAGCTGCTGCTCGCCGTCGTCGGCTCTGCACGCAGTAAAGGATTCGACGCCGAGCGTGCCCTCCGGGGCGCTGTCCGGCGCTACCAGGCCACCTATGAAAGCACTGCCGCACCATCATGACGTCCGGGGGATGGATAGGTTTCCGTAACCTCCGCCACTCTCGACTACGCTTGTCCCTGACGAGGACGTCGATTTTTCCGCTAGTTTTCCGCTATCAGACTCCCAGTTAACGCCCATAAGGAGCATATTCATGGCGCTTATCGATGCCATCCACGCCCGCGAGATCCTCGATTCCCGTGGCAACCCGACCGTAGAAGTTGAAGTCCTGCTTTCCGATGGCCAGATCGGCCGCGCGGCAGTTCCCTCCGGCGCCTCCACCGGCGAGCACGAAGCCGTTGAGCTCCGTGACGGCGACAAGGGCCGTTACCTCGGCAAGGGTGTGCAGAAGGCCGTTGACGCTGTCATCGACCAGATCGCTCCGGCCCTGACCGGCTTCGACGCCACTGACCAGCGCAGCATCGACCAGGCCATGATCGACCTGGACGGCACCCCCAACAAGGCCAAGCTGGGCGCCAACGCCATCCTCGGCGTCTCCCTCGCCGTGGCCAACGCCGCCGCCGCTTCCGCCGACCTGCCGCTGTACAAGTACCTGGGCGGCCCGAACGCCCACGTGCTGCCCGTTCCGCTGATGAACATCCTCAACGGTGGCTCGCACGCTGACTCCGACGTCGACATCCAGGAATTCATGGTTGTCCCGCTGGGCGCCGAGACCTTCTCCGAAGGCCTCCGCTGGGGCGTCGAGGTCTACCACGCGCTCAAGGCTGTCCTGCAGGAAAAGGGCCTCTCCACCGGCCTCGGCGACGAAGGCGGCTTCGCGCCGAACCTGCCGTCCAACCGTGCAGCGCTGGACCTGATCCAGGAAGCCATCAAGAACGCCGGCTACACCCCGGGCAAGGACATCGCCCTGGCCCTGGACGTCGCCTCCTCCGAGTTCTTCACGGACGGCGCCTACCAGTTCGAAGGCAAGGCGCTTTCCGCCACCGAGATGAGCGCCTACTACGCCGAACTCGTCGCCGACTACCCGCTGGTTTCCATCGAGGACCCGCTGGATGAAAACGACTGGGAAGGCTGGAAGACCCTCACCGACACCATCGGCGACAAGGTCCAGCTCGTTGGCGATGACCTCTTCGTCACCAACCCGTCCATCCTGCAGCGCGGCATCGACACCAAGACCGCCAACTCGCTGCTGGTGAAGGTCAACCAGATCGGTTCGCTGACCGAAACGCTGGACGCCGTCAGCCTGGCCCAGCGTGCCGGTTACACCACCATCACCTCGCACCGCTCCGGCGAGACCGAGGACACCACCATTGCCGACATCTCGGTGGCCACGAACGCCGGCCAGATCAAGACCGGCGCCCCGGCCCGTTCCGAGCGTGTTGCCAAGTACAACCAGCTGCTGCGCATCGAAGAGGAACTCGACGACGCCGCACGCTACGCCGGCCGCAGCGCGTTCCCGCGTTTCAAGGGCTAGAAGCCGCGCAAACAACTGACCGGTGGCTATGGTTGAAAGACCATAGCCGCCGGTTTTTGTTTTCGCCAAGCTGTTTAGCCTGCACGGCTTTGTCCGGCCGCGGTTTATTCAGCGCAGACAGTTGCTGCCCAGGCAGGCCGCACGTTTCAGGAGTGTCATGGCTACCCGCCGTCCCAAAGTTCCCAGGGCCGCCAACAGGCCGCAAGCCACGCCGGAGCCAGCCACGGAAGCCGCCGACGTCATCCGGGCCGATTTTGGCGGTGCCAAAGCCAAGACGGCCCCGCCAAAAGGCGCCGGAGGGGCCAAACCGGCCACCACGACGCCGGCCGCTAAGACACGGGGGAGCGGCGCCGCCGCTTCCACCAAGGGCGGGACGCCGAAGGGCGGCCCCGCCAGGGACGACGCCCACGACGACGGCCACCCGGTTCCCGCCAAGGCCTTCTCCGGCCGGATGCTCGCGCTGGCGGTGGTGATGATTGCGATCACCATCATGCTGGCCCCCACGGTGAAGATCTTCTTCGACAAAAAGGCGGAAATCGACGCCCTCAATGCCGACATCGCGGCGAGCCAGGTGCAGCAGGACAGCCTCCGGCAACAGGTGTCACGGTGGCAGGACCCCAACTACGTGAAGCAGCAGGCCCGCGACCGCATTAACATGGTTATGCCGGGTGAGACCGGCTACTGGGTATTCGGCAGCGACCTGCCGGCCGGTAGCAGCAGCAGCCAGTCCGGTGCTGCAGCACAAGACCCCGCCGAGCTGCCGTGGGTGGATTCCCTGTGGGAGTCCATCAGGCGTGCGGCCACAGACTGAACCGATAGGAAGGATGGCCGCGCCAGTGGAAGAAAACACGGCAACTGCGCCGGAGGAGTCCCGCCAGCCATCAGCACACGATCTCGAAGTACTCAGCCGCCAGCTGGGACGGCCCGTCCGCGACGTTGTGGAGATCCCGGCGCGCTGCGTCTGCGGCAACCCGCTCGTCGCAGCCACCGCCCCGCGGCTTGCCAACGGCACACCGTTCCCCACCACGTTCTACCTGACGCATCCGGTGATCACCTCTGCCGTCTCCCGGCTGGAGGCAGCCGGGCTCATGAACGACATGAATGAGCGGCTGGCCGCAGACGAACCCCTGGCCGCAGCCTACCGGTCGGCACACGAGGAGTACCTGGCGGCCCGGGCCGCCATCGGGGAGCGCTCGGGAGTGGGCGCCGTGCCTGAGATTGACGGTATCTCCGCCGGAGGCATGCCCACCCGCGTCAAATGCCTGCACGTCCTGGTGGGTCACTCGCTGGCGGCCGGCCCGGGCGTTAACCCGCTCGGCGATGAGGCCATCGCGGACATCAGCGAATGGTGGACCGCTGAGCGCTGCTATTGCGACGGCGCCTGGGACACTGCGGGGGAGGCCCCGTCCAGGGACCTGAGCAGGCACGGGCCCCAGGGGCTGCCCGACATCGTTGGCCGCCCTGCGCCGGTCCGTAAGTCCGCAGGCACCGCGGAGGCAGCATCATGAGCCGCGTCGCAGCCATCGACTGCGGCACAAACTCCATCCGCCTGCTGATCGCCGACATCGACCGCAGCACCGGGTCCGCGAAGCTCACCGACGTGGTCCGTGAAATGCGCGTGGTCCGGCTGGGTGAGGGCGTGGACGCCACCGGTGAACTCGCCCCTGCCGCGCTCGAACGGACCTTCGCAGCCACGGCGGACTATGCCCGCCTGATCCGCGAGCACGGCGCCGCCAAGGTACGGTTCGTGGCCACGTCCGCCAGCCGGGATGCCCGCAACCGCCAGGTCTTCGTGGACGGAATCCGCGACCTCCTCGGCGTCGAACCGGAAGTCATCACCGGCGACGAGGAAGCAGCGTTGTCCTTCGCGGGCGCCAGCAGCGTCCTGCCCATCCTTGACGGGGGCCAGGTGCTGGTGGTCGATCTGGGCGGCGGAAGCACCGAATTTGTGCTCGGCACCGCTGACGGCGTCACCGCCGCCAGATCGGTCGACGTCGGCTGCGTCAGGCTGACCGAACGCCACCTCCGGCAGGACCCGCCGACGGCCGAACAGATCGCCGCCGCGGAAGCCGACGTCGACGCCGCCATCACCAGTGCGGGCCTGGACGTTCCGCTCGAACGTGCCACCGCCGTCGTCGGGGTGGCCGGATCGATCACCACCATCACGGCCCACGCGATGCGCCTCCCGGAGTACTCCCCGGATTCCATCCACGGCACCGAGCTGTCCATCGACGACATCCGCCGGGCCGCCACCGACCTGCTGGAAATGCCCAGGGCGGAGCGCGCCGCACTGCCTTACATGCATCCGGGCCGGGTGGACGTGATCGGCGCCGGCGGCCTGGTGTGGCGGCGCATCCTGGAGCGGCTCGGCGGGCTCAGCGGCGGCCGGATCGTCACGGCCACCGCCAGCGAACACGATATTCTTGACGGTATTGCCCTGAGCATCAGCTGAGCGGCACCAGCCCGGCAGCGTCAGCCAGACGCAGCGAGCGGCCCGAGTTCATGCCACCGACCATGGGACCCCAAATGACCAGAGCAACAGCCCGGCTCCGCCGGACCGCCTCCGCTCTCCTGGCGATGACCCTGGCCGGAGCAAGCCTCGTCACAGGCCTTGCCGTGGCACCCGCGGCACGCGCTGACGCGGAACGCGACAAGCAGTATTGGCTCGCCGAATCCGGCATCACGAAGGCCTGGGAGGTCTCCAAGGGCGCCGGCGTGAAGGTCGCCGTGATCGACAGCGGCGTGGACGGACAGCATCCCGACCTCAAGGGAGCTGTCACCGGCGGATTCGATGCGTCCGGAGCCGGAAATCCGGACGGGCAGAAGAGCATCGGCGGCAAGCCGGAACACGGCACGCTGGTGGCCACCATGCTGGCCGGCCGCGGCCACCAGCCGGCAAGCTCCACCGCAAGCCCCAGCCCGGCCCCGTCCGGCGCGGGACCTGACGGCATGGTGGGTGTGGCCCCCGAGGCACAGATCCTGTCCGTGTCGACGTGGCTGGGTTCGGCGAACCCCGCCGGGAAGAGCGACCAGGACCAGATCCCGGAAGCGGTCCGCTGGGCGGTGGACAACGGTGCCAAGGTCATCAACATTTCGCTGGGCAGCACCACGCCGCAGTGGCCACAGAGCTGGGATGCGGCATTCCTGTACGCCGAGCAGAAGGACGTGGTCATTGTGGCCGCCGCCGGAAACCGTGTGGGCGGCAACATCCAGGTGGGTGCCCCCGCCACGATTCCGGGTGTGCTGACTGTTGCCGGGCTGGACCGCAAAGGTGTGGCGAGCGTCGATTCGTCCTCGCAGGGAATCAGCATCGGCGTCGCAGCCCCGGCAGAAAACCTGCTCGGCGGGCTGCCCGGAGGCGGCTACGCGGAGTGGGCCGGAACGTCCGGGGCCACCCCCATTGTGGCCGGCGTGGCGGCGCTCATTCGGTCCAAATGGCCGGAGATGAGCGCCAAACAGGTCATCAACCGCATCGTCACCACCGCCAAGGACGCGGGCGCGAAGGGCAAGGACCCGCTCTACGGCTTCGGCGTCCTCAACGCCGAGGCCGCGCTGAAGGATTCCGTTCCCGAGACCGGCAGCAACCCGCTGGGCTCCATCTCGGACTGGATCCGGGTCCATCGCCGCGGAAACCTGTCAACGCCTGCCCCGGTCCCCACCACCGACATTCCCAGCGCCGTGCCCACCCTGCCCGAGGCCACTGTGCCCGCCGCTAAGGCGCCGTCGCAGCGTGACACGGCCTTCGGCGCCGCCGTCGTCATCGGCTTCGCCGTGCTGTTTGTTGTGATCATCGCGGCAGCCGTCTTCCAGCTGAGGCGGGCGGCGCGCAACCCCCGCCTCGCCCACGAAGAGCCCGATACAGGAGTCCTCGACACCGTTGATTCCGGCGGTAAAACGTAGCCCGGATGTAGTTAGTGAAGATTTTCACAAAGTGCTGTATCCTTAAATCATGGCAACCACCCCAGAGCTCCAGGACCGTCCCAGGGTACTCGTCGTCGGCGGCGGGTACGTCGGCCTGTACGTAGCACTCAAACTGCAGAAGAAGATCGCGAATGCCGGTGGCATCGTCACCCTCGTGGATCCCCTGCCCTACATGACCTACCAGCCGTTCCTCCCCGAGGTCGCCGGCGGCAACATCGAGGCCCGCCACGCAGTGGTCTCCCACCGCCAGCACCTCAAGCAGACTGAACTGATCCAGGGCCGCGTCACCTCGATCGACCACGCCAACCGCACCGCCGTTGTGGCCCCCGCGGATGGCGGCGAGAACTTCGAGATTCCCTACTTCGACGTTGTGATGGCCGCTGGCGCCATCACCCGCACCTTCCCCATCAAGGGCCTGGCGGACAAGGGCATCGGCCTGAAGACCATCGAAGAGGCCGTGGCCCTTCGCAACAAGGTGCTGGAGCGCATTGAAGCTGCTTCCACCATCACCGATCCCGCGGCACGCGCCAAGGCACTGACCTTCGTGGTTGTGGGCGGCGGCTTTGCCGGCATCGAATGCATCACCGAGATGGAAGACCTGGCCCGCGCCGCGGTCAAGAACAACCCGCGTATCAGCCAGGAGGAAGTCCGCTTCGTCCTGGTCGAAGCCATGGGCCGCATCATGCCCGAGGTCACGGCCAAGCAGGCTGAATGGGTTGTGGAGCACCTCCGCAGCCGCGGCATCGAGGTCCTGCTGAACACCTCGCTGGACAACGCCGAGGGCTCCATCAAGCTCATCAACCTCCCGGACAAGACCCCGGCGCAGGACTTCGAAGCAGACACCCTGGTCTGGACTGCCGGCGTGCAGGCCAACCCGATGGTCCGCTCCACCGACTTCCCGCTCGAGCCGCGCGGCCGCATCCGCACCCTTCCCGATCTCCGCATCGCGGGGGACGAGGGAATCGTGGAGAACGCCTGGGCTGCCGGCGACCTCGCAGCGGTGCCGGACCTCACCGGAAGCGGCCTGCCGGACGGCACTTGCGTCCCGAACGCCCAGCACGCCCTTCGTCAGGCCAAGCGGCTCGCCAAGAACCTGTGGGCCTCCCGCTGGGACAAGCCGCTGAAGGACTACAAGCACAAGAACCTGGGTGCCGTGGCCGGCTTCGGCGAATGGAAGGGTGTCGCGAACATCAACCTCGTCGGCAGCATCGGCCTCAAGGGCCCGCTGGCCTGGCTGGCGCACCGTGGCTACCACGGTATGGCGATGCCCACGTTCGAGCGCAAGTTCCGCGTGATCTTCAACTGGATCATCAGCTTCTTCGCTGGCCGCGACACCACCCTGCTGATCGACCTCGACAACCCGCGCGGTGCCTTCGTGGCAGCGGCCTCCCCGGCTCCCAAGCCTGCTGCCGCACCTGCCGCGCCTGCGGGTTCGCCGGCCGACGCGCCGACGCCGGGGGCTCCCGGAACTGCCGAGAAGACAAAGGTTGACCCCAAGCAGTCAGTCACCGCTGACGCAAAGTAAGCCCGGCGTCCCGCCCGGCGTGCAGCTCTAACGCCCGACGGCGGCTGTCCCCTTGCAGGGGATGGCCGCCGTTTGCGTTGGGCAGCATCCCCGGAGTGCCCTCGCGGTCCGGGCGGCCCATCCTCCTAGACTGGCACCATGACTGGTGAAAAGAACCTCCAGACCCTGCTGGCCTCGATCCACCCCGTCCTGCGGGAGGGGGAGTACGTCTACGTCCTGTGGCCCCACGGCAGGCCGCTCGCGGCCGGGATCGAAGCTGCGGTACGTGGGGCTGAAGGCCTCACCGTCGTCCTGCCCAGGGAAGAAGCTGACCGCCTGGGCCTTGCCTATGACTTCGTGGCAGCGTGGATCACCCTGCAGGTGCATTCGGAACTTGAGGCAGTGGGCCTGACCGCCGCCGTCGGGAAAGCCCTGACCGATGCCCATATCAGCTGCAACGTGCTGGCCGGGTTCCATCACGACCACCTGCTGGTACCGGTCGCGGACGCTGCCCGTGCCGTCGAGGTCCTGGCCGAGCTGTCGGCCGAAAGCCGGAACCAGCCCCGGCCGGAGCTTGTCCTTCGCAACGAGACGGAGGCCGACCGCGGCGCGATCCTGGCACTGACTGCCGAGGCTTTTGCCATCTCGCCGGCCACCGGCCTGCCCGCGGAGGGGGAGCCGGTGGAAGTTGACGTGCTGCGCCAGTTGTTCGAGTGCGATGAGTACCTGCCGGAGTTCAGTATCGTTGCCGTCCTCGACGGCGAAGTAGTGGGCCACGTGATCAGTACCCGCGGGTGGGTGGACGGGCATGAGCTGCTGGGACTCGGGCCGATCGGCGTAACACCCAGGCTCCAGCGGCACGGCATCGGGAGCGCGCTCATGAACGAGAGCATTGCCCGGGCCAACGCTGCGGGGGAGAGCGGCATCGCGCTTCTGGGGAGCACCGAGTACTATCCGCGCTTCGGATTCGTTCCCGCAACCTCCCTTGGCGTCCGGCCCCCGGAAGAGGTGTGGGCCGATAACTTCCAGCTCCTGCCGCTGGCGGTGTGGCCCGGCGGAGTCCACGGGACCTTCCGGTATGCCGGTCCGCTGGCACGCATGTGACGGGATACCATAGACCGGGCGCCCCAGTAGCCCAATTGGCAGAGGCAGCGGACTTAAAATCCGCGTGTTGCGAGTTCGAGTCTCGCCTGGGGCACAAATTCTCCCGCCTGCGCCTCTGTGTTGCGCTACACCGCGTGTCGTCCTTGACCTCAACGGATCCACCGGTCCGGAGATTTCGCATATGCAACGACTGTTATAAGGATGTGACCTCAGTCACTTATATCCGTCTGGGATATGCACTAGCTTGAAAGTTAAATCAGGAACACCTGATCATCCGCGTCAAAGGCCGTTCGCACCTTTCGATCCAGGAGATTGTCAATGATTTCACTTTCCCCGGCGGCACCCCGTCTCGCAAAGCTCACAGCGCTTAGCGTCGGCGTCGCCTTTCTGGCTACAGCTTGTGGTGGTACCTCCACACCGAGCTCGACGGAAACCACAACCGCCCCTGCAGGCGCAATCTCCTGCCCGGCGGGAGACGGTGCCGGCGCCAGCAAATCAGCCGCCGCAGCTCCCAGCGGAGCCGTCCCGGCCTCAACCACTACCAGTCCCGAACCGCTGAAGATCGGCTCGCTGCTGCCGACCACCGGCAACCTCGCCTTCCTCGGCCCGCCCGAAATCGCAGGCGTTGAGCTCGCGAAGAAGGAAATCAACGCCGCCGGCGGTGTACTCGGCAAGCCCGTTGAGGTCACCCACCGAGATTCCGGCGACACCAAGACCGACATTGCAACACAGTCCACTACGGCGCTGCTCGGCATGGGCGTCAACGCGATTGTTGGCGCAGCGTCCTCCTCGGTCTCCAAGACCGTGATCAACCAGATCACCGGCGCCGGAGTAGTCCACTTCTCGCCGGCCAACACGTCCCCGGACTTCACCACCTGGGATGACAAGGGACTCTACTGGCGGACCGCTCCCTCTGACGTGCTCCAGGGCAAGGTGCTCGGCAACTTCATGGCCACCTGTGGCGCCCAGACGGTCGGCATGATCGTCCTGAACGACGCCTACGGCACTGGCCTGGCTAAGAACGTCAAGGCGGCCTTTGAGGCAGCAGGCGGCCAGGTTGTGGCAGAAGAGCTGTACAACACCGGCGACACGCAGTTCAGCAGCCAGATCGACAAGGTCGTGGCCGCCAAGCCGGACGCCATTGTGCTCATCTCCTTTGATGAGGCCAAGAGCATCCTGCCGCTGATCACGGGCAAGGGCGTCAAGTCGGGCCAGCTGTTCCTCGTGGACGGCAACACGTCGGACTACAGCAAGGTCCTCCAGCCAGGAACCATGACCGGGGCGCACGGCACCTTCCCGGGCACCTTCGCTGCTGAGGCCTTCACCAAGGAACTCCTGGCGGTTGACCCGGCCCTGAAGGACTTCACCTACGGCGGCGAATCATATGACGCCGTGAACCTGATTGCCCTGGCAGCAGAGTCGGCCAAGAGCGTCAAGGGCGTGGACATCGCCGCCAAGCTGAAGGAAGTGTCGCTGGGTGGAGAGAAGTGCACCACGTACCCGTCGTGCGTCACCCTCCTTCGGAACGGCAAGGACATCGATTATGACGGCCAGTCCGGCCCCGTAACGTTCTCCGACGCCGGTGACCCCACGGAGGCCTACATCGGCATCTACGAGTACACGGCCGAGAACACGCTCAAGCCGGTCAAGTCGGAGTTCGGCAAGCTGTAAGCCGCTTCCGCAGACAGCAAGAAGCCCCCGTCCGATCCAACGGACGGGGGCTTCTTGCTGTGCTCAGTTTGGTCGGACCCACCCCCGCTAGCCCGGCGGCAACAGAAAAGGGCCGCCGCCGGCATCATTCACCGGCGGCGGCCCTCTTGTGCAGGGCGGGGGGAACTAGTCCTGGTCGGCCAGGGTCCCCAGGTAAAGCTGGATGACCTTGGGGTCCTTCATGAGCTCCCTGCCCGTGCCTGTGTAGGCATCCCGTCCCTGGTCAAGGACGTAGCCGCGGTCGCAGATCTGGAGGCAGCGGCGCGCGTTCTGTTCCACCATGATCACTGACACGCCGGCCCGGTTGATCTCGTGCACGCGAAGGAACGTTTCATCCTGCTTGACGGGGGAGAGCCCGGCGGAGGGCTCGTCCAGCAGCAGGACAGCCGGGTCCATCATGAGTGCCCGGCCCATGGCCACCATCTGGCGCTCACCGCCGGACAGTGAGCCCGCACGTTGGGCCCGGCGTTTCCCGAGTTCAGGGAAGAGGCTGGTGACAAAGTCGAACCGCTCCGCGAAGTCCTTCGGCCGCTGGAACATGCCCATCTGCATGTTTTCCTCAATCGTCAACGCCGCGAAAACGTTGTTGTTCTGAGGTACAAATCCCACGCCCTTGGTGACGAGCTTGTTGGCTTTCAGCCCGGTGATGTCCTGCCCGCGCACCACAACAGTGCCCGAGTGGACCTTCACCAGGCCGAACATGGCCTTGAGGAGCGTGGACTTGCCAGCGCCATTGGGGCCGATGATGCCGATCAGTTCACCCTTGCGGGCTTCGATGCTGCAGCCGTTGAGGATGTTCACGCCCGGGAGATATCCGGCCACCAGGTCCTTAACGGTGACAACTGCGTCATCAGTGGGTGCTGGCTGTGCGGACGGAGCCGTGCTCGTGGCGCTCATTCCGTACCCCTTTCTTTGAATCCGGGCTTTTCACGGTCCTCCTGCTTGAGTTCCGGCGCCACAACGTCGACGGCAATGATGCCGGCATTTTCCGTGCCCACGATCGATTCTTCGTCAGCCTCAAGTTCAGCCTCGAGCTCCTTGATGCCCTCGGCGTCGCCGAGGTCAACGTCGTGGTGGGCGCCGAGATAGGCGTCGATGACTGCGGGGTTCTTCATAACATCGCCGGGTGGACCTTCGGCCACCACCTTGCCCTCGGCCATGACCACCACCCAGTCGGCGATATGCCGGACCATGTGCATGTCATGCTCAACAAACAGCACCGTCATCCCCTCGGATTTGAGGTTCTTGATGTGGTCCAAAAGTGACTGGGTGAGCGCAGGGTTGACCCCGGCCATTGGTTCGTCCAGCATCACCAGCTTGGGACGCACCATCAGCGACCTGGCCATCTCAAGGAGCTTTCGCTGCCCTCCCGACAACGAAGCGGCGTAGTCGTCCTTCTTGGCGTCCAGCTTGAACTTTTCCAGCAGTACTTCAGCCTGGGCCGTGATCTCCTTTTCCCTGACGCCCCAGATGTTCTTGAAGAGGGCCTTGGACAGGCTTTCGCCGGGCTGGTTGGACGCGCCGAGGCGCATGTTCTCCATGACCGTCAGTTTGCCCATCACTTTGGTGAGCTGGAAGGTGCGGACCATGCCCATGCGGGCAACCTTGTACGAGGAGACTCCGGCGAGGCTGTTGCCTTCGAACTGCCACTTCCCGGAGTTCGGGGTATCGAACCCGGTCAACAGGTTGAAGAGCGTTGTTTTGCCGGCCCCGTTGGGGCCGATCAGCGCCGTGATTTTGTGGCGCGGGATTTCGAGGTATTCCACGTCCACGGCGTTGATGCCGCCAAAGGTGCGGGTGACGTTTTCGGCCACCACGATGGGATCGCGTTTCTTGCAGCCTGGTGCCGTTTCGCCGAGTGCAATGGGCCGCTGGTCGGTCATGTAGTCGACGTTTTCCTCCGCGGAACCCGCGGCGGGATTTTCGCTGTGCTTGCTCATGCGAACGCCAGCTCCTTTTTATTGCCAAAGACGCCCTGGGGCCTGAAAATCATCAGCAGCATCAGGGCGATGCCAACGAGGATGTAACGCAACTGCCCGGCCTGCACGGTGTTGAGCCAGGTGACTGCCCCGGATTCGATCAGGCCGTAGAGGATTCCCTGGGTCAGGGACAGCACCACCCAGAAGATCATGGCGCCGACCACGGGGCCCAGGACGGTGCCCAGGCCGCCGAGGAGCAGGCAGGTGTAGAGGAAGAACGTGAGTTCTGTGCCGTAGTTGGCTGGCTGCACCGACCCGCGGGGGAGAGTGAAGACCATGCCTGCCAGGGCGCCGAGGACACCGCCGATGATCAGGGCCTGCATTTTGTAGGAGTACACGTTCTTGCCCAGGGACCGGACCGCGTTCTCGTCTTCACGGATGCCCTTGAGGACGCGTCCCCAGGGGCTGCGCATCAGGAGCCACACCAGCAGGCAGCAGATGATCACAACGCTCCAGGCGACCACGCGGATGAAGAAATCGCGGTTGTTCATGCCCAGGTAGGACCCCTCGGGGAACGGGTTCATGGCGTAGAACCCTAGCTCGAAGGCGGCGAGGCCGTCGGCTGAGCCGGTGACATCGGTGAGCTGGTTCGTGGTGACGATGTAGCGGACGATCTCTGCCGCCGCGATGGTGACAATGGCGAGGTAGTCGGCGCGCAGCCGGAGTGTGGGTATGCCCAGCAGCAGGGCGAAGATGGCAGAGCAGACCACCGCGATGAGCAGCCCCATAAAGAACGGGACACCAAAGGTGAGCGTCGAGATGGCGAAGCCGTAAGCGCCGACCGCCATAAAACCGGCCTGCCCGAAGTTCAGCAGCCCCGAGTAGCCGAAGTGGACGGCAAGGCCCAGGGCGGCAAGTGCGTAGGCAGCGGTTGTTGGAGTGAAAATTTCGCCGAAAGCGCTGGCAAGGATGAATCCAAAGTCCATGTCCGTCTCCTAACCCACGCGCTCGCGACGGCCCAGGATGCCCTGCGGCCGGAACAAGAGGACAACAATCATGATGAAAAGTGCTCCCACGTATTTGAGGTCTGCAGCGAGGCCGACCACTGTAGTCAGCTCGACGAAGATGCCGACGATGATGGACCCGATCAGTGCGCCCCAGACGGTTCCGAGGCCGCCGAGGGTGACGCCGGCAAAGATGAGCAGCAGGAGCTGGGACCCCATGTCGAACGTGACGCCGGGGCGGTAGTAGGCCCAGAGAATGCCACCCAGGGACGCCAGCATGCCGCCGGCCACCCAGACGATGCGGATGACGTTGTCCACGTCGATCCCGGATGCGGCTGCCAGGGCGGGATTGTCGGCCACTGCCCTGGTTGCCTTGCCGAGCCGGGTCTTGAGCAGGATAACGCCGAGGATGGCGATGACGACGGCACTGATGACCAGTGACCAGAGGTTGTTGGGGGAGATGGACACCGGGCCCAGCTGGATTTCCGGACTCTGTGCGAACGGCAGCTGCTGCGTGGCGCCACCGAAGTTGAACTGGATGATGTACCGCACGGCCAAAGCGAGACCGATGCTGACAATCATCATCGGGACCAGTCCGGTGCCACGGTGCCTGAGCGGCTTCCACAGCCCCGCGTCCTGGACGTAGCCAAAGAGGCCGCCGCCAAGCAGCGCCAAAACGATGGCCAGCCAGAAGGGCATGCCAACCGCGTTGAACGTAAACACCAGGACCGCGCCGAGCGTGACCATCTCGCCATGGGCGAAGTTTGTCAGGCCGGTGGTGCCGAAGATGAGCGATAGCCCCACTGCTGCCAGGGCCAGCAAGAGGCCAAAGCTAAGACCTGCCACGAGGCGGTTCAGCAGGTTCTGTCCGAAGTCCTGCTGTTGGACCACGATGCCTTTGCCGAAGGCGAAAATGACTGAAAGGTTCGACGTCTGGCTGAAGGTCACTGAGCGGGGGTTCTCCTGGCCATCGGCCAGCTTGATTCCTTCCGGCAGGGTGGACTCATCCAGTTCGATTTCATACGTACCTTGTTCGGGGACTCCGATGTTCCACGAGCCGTTCGCAGCCGACTTCGTGGTCCCGGTGAAGTCGCCGCTCTTGGCGGTGACTGTGACATTTGCAAGCGGTGCCCGGGTGTCATCCCGCAGGAAGCCGCTGATGTTGTTCTGGAAAGTCGTATTCGACGGGGATGGTGTCGGTGACGGGGAAGTGGCCAGTGATGCCGGTGCAACGACGAGCAGGATTGCCATGACGGACGCAGAAATGGCCCCCATCATTCTTAGCAATCCGACGCGCCGCCGGTGCGGCAGGCCTTTGGATGTACTTCTCAAATTGAAAAACCTCCACTTGGGGGTGGTCTCGGCTGCGCCATTGCAACCGCTGCGAACGTAGCCGGGACAGACAGTGATGCGGTACTGACATCGGGAAACGCTGTGATTCTGTGATTTCCGTCACCCGGCTTGGCCTTATGTTACAGCGCCCGGGACGCAATAAATGCCGCCAAAAGCGGCCGCGGGGTCGCGATCGGATAACAACTGTGTAGCGGCGCACCAGCACACCTTTAGCAGTCCTAAAGAAACTTTTGTTGATCCACGGTATTTCTTAACAGTTCGCCGGCTGCGAAGGGGGAAGGACCGTGTCCGGAAGGCAACGCCCCATGTCACAGTTGGGTTGCGTCCGCAACGGCCGGGGAACTTTTGGCGGTGCCGGACCGTGGAAATTGGTAACGTGAATCATAAGGTTCAACACCGACCCCTTACTTGGAGGACACCAGCAATGGCACTTGGCGGAAACCCGATCTTCAACGGAAAGAATTTCCGTGGAGCAACGCAGGCGCCGCCTGTCCCGCAGGCGCCCTACGGACAGGCCCCTTACGGCCAGCAGCCCTATGGCCAGCCGTACGGACAGCAGTCGTTTGGCCGCGCGCCCGGCCAGGTTATGGACGGCCAGGGCGGCTACGCCCAGCAGAACATGACCAACGAGCAGCTGCAGCAGATGTACAACCAGCCGGCTGCGGGCCCCGCAGACACCGGCCGGATGACTTACGACGACGTCATCATCAAGACAGCAGCCTGCCTCGGAGTGCTGCTCGTCGGCGCCGCGGTGACATTGTTCGTCAGCATGGGACTCGCGAGCCTGCTGATGATCGTCGGCGCCCTGGGCGGCTTCGTCCTGGCGCTCGTCAACACGTTCAAGAAGCAGCCGTCGCCGGCGCTGATCCTGGCCTATGCAGGCCTCGAGGGTCTCTTCCTCGGCGGACTGACCCGCGTCCTGGACACCATGTACCCGGGTGTCGGGCTCCAGGCTGTCATCGGCACGCTGTCCGTCTTCACCGTGACGCTGCTCCTGTTCAAGAGCGGCAAGGTCCGGGCTACCCCCAAGGCCATGAAGTTCTTCATGATCGCTTTGGCCGGCTACGCCCTGTTCTCCCTGGTTAACCTCGTCATGATGATGACAGGCCTGACCACTGAGCCCTTCGGTCTGCGCAGCGGCATCATTGGTGTGGTTATTGGCGTCCTTGCCATCGGCCTGGCCGCGTTCTCCCTGGTCATGGACTTCACCAGCATCGAGGCAGGCGTCCAGAGCGGCGCTCCGCAGCGCTTCTCCTGGACCGCAGCGTTTGGCCTGACCGTCACCCTCGTGTGGCTCTACGTGGAAATCATCCGCTTGCTCGCCATCCTGCGGGGCGACGACTAGCACCCAAGCCGGCATCCGCCGTCGTACGTTCAACACATAAGGAGAGGGTCCCCGCGCACCAGGCGGGGACCCTCTCCTCTTTTGTCCGCGGGCACCCTAGGAAAGGCGCATGGCTCCGGCGGCAGGGGTGACGGTAAAGATGTCAGGAGCCCGGTAGCCGGCCGCCGCGAACGCACGTTCGACGGCGGCGCGCACCTGGTTCTCTGCGTCCACCGGGGTGAGCGCAATGGCCGCCCCGCCAAAGCCGCCGCCGGTCATCCGGGCGCCGATCGCCCCGTTGGCACGCGACGTCGCTACGGCCAGGTCCAGTTCCGGACAGGAGATTTCGAAGTCGTCGCGCATGGAGGCGTGGCTGGCATCCAGCAGGGCGCCGATGGAGCCGGGGCCCTCGCTCGCCAGCAGCTCGACTGTCTGCAGCACACGGTCGTTTTCCGTGACCACGTGGCGTACGCGCCGGTAGGTGACCTCGTCCAGAAGCCCGGCGGCTTCTTCGAGATCGTCCACCCGGACGTCGCGGAGCGCCTTGACGCCCAGGACCTCGGCTCCCAGTTCGCAGGAGGCCCGGCGGGAGGCGTAACCTCCGTCGGCGTGGGAGTGGGAGACCTTGGTGTCGATCACCAGCATCACCAGGCCGGCAGGCTCGGCTTCAAAAGGAACCAGCTGGACACTCTGGTCGCGGCAATCAAGGAACACGGCGTGACCCTTGGAGCCGCGCAGTGACGCCGACTGGTCCATGATGCCCGTGGGGGCGCCCACGAAGTCGTTTTCCGCCCGCTGGGTGGCGAGGACCATTTCCTCGGGTTCGAGCGCGGCGCCCGTCAGATCGTTGAGGGCTGAGATGACCGCGCACTCGATGGCGTGGGATGAGGAGAGGCCGGCGCCGAGGGGGACATTGGAATCGAGCAGCAGGTCCAGGCCCGGAACTGCGATTCCCCGCTCCTGCAGGGCCCAGATGACACCGAGCGGATACTTCGTCCAGCCTTTGGCGGCAGCGGCGTCCAAGGTGCCGAGGTTGGCACTGACGACGCCCTGGTCACCGTACGTGGACAGAAGCCGGACCGCAGAGTCCGCCCTGGCTGCGATGGCCACCCGGGCCGTCTTGTCGATCGCGAACGGAAGCACAAAGCCTTCGTTGTAGTCGGTGTGTTCGCCGATCAGGTTGACGCGGCCCGGTGCCTGCCAGACGCCGTCGGGAAGCCTGCCGAACTCCCGCTCAAAGCGGGCGGCAAGGTCCGCCGTGCTGGGCGGTGCCTGTGTTGTCAGCGGATCGGGTGCGGCGCTCACGCGTGTGCTCCTTCAGATAGGGCCCCCAGGGGGAGGGCTGTAGCGGCGGGGGTGGACTCCGGGACGGTCACGGCGCGGAGCCGCTCCGCCACGCTTTCGGGGGTGGTGTCGTTGATGAAGGCGCCCATCGCGGCTTCGGATCCGGCCAGGTACTTGAGCTTGTCGGCCGCCCTGCGCGGTGACGTCAGTTGGAGGTGCAGGTAGCCTGCAGGGCGCAGGAGGTCATCGAGCGGGGCCTGGTGCCATGCCGAGATGTACGGCGTGGGCGTGGGGTACAGGGCGTCGAGCCGTTTGAGCAGGTCCAGGTAGACATGCGCCAGTTCGTCCTTTTCCTCCCCGCTCAGGGCGGCCAGGTCGGGCACCTGCCGGTGCGGCACCAGGTGGATTTCGAGCGGCCAGCGGGCGGCGAAGGGAACATAGGCGCTGAAGTTTTCACCCTCCATCACCATCCGGCTCCCGTCCTCCCGCTCGGACCGCAGGAGCGACCCCGTGAGGGTCTGCCGCCCGTCCGACTTATCGTAGAACTTCCGTGCCGCGGCGCCGAGGACCCCGGCCCTGGGTGTGACGTACGGGTACGCGTAGATCTGCCCATGCGGGTGGTGGAGGGTCACGCCGATGTCAGCACCCCGGTTTTCAAACGGGAACACCTGCTTGATCCCCGCCAGGCTGCTGAGCGCTTCGGTGCGGTGTGCCCACGCCTCCACCACCGTCCGCGCCCGGGCCTCGCTCAGTCCGCTGAACGATCCGGTGTGGTCCGGGGTGAATGACACCACTTCGCAGCGCCCGTACGCCGGGCCGGTGGTTCCCCATTCAGGGGCGGCCGGCACGGGTCCCACGGCGGGTCCCAGGGAAGGGAACCGGTTTTCAAACACCACCACGTCGTAGTCCGGCGCTGGTATCTCTGAGGGATTGTTCGCTGTGGTGGGGCAGATGGGGCACTGGTCCGCAGGCGGCAGGTGCGTTCGGGCCTGCCGGTGGGCGGCCACGGCCACCCATTCGTCAGTGAGGGCATCGAACCGCACTTCGCCTGGCTCGCCGCGCTCCGGCAGGGGCCGGCGGTCAGTTGTGGTTTCCGCAGTGCGTGGCTTCGGCGTTGCCGCGTCGTCGAAATAGATCAGCTCCCGGCCGTCGGAAAGCTTGGTGCTGGTGATACCTGTCATGGCGTTTTTCCTTTGGGTGCTGGTGGCTGGGATTGCCGTGTGTCGCCGTCCGCGTGGGCGGTGGCTGGTTCCGCAGGGCCGTCCCGGCCGTCTGGAATCCTTGCCGTCCGGACTTCGGGAACGTCTTGTCGGAGGGCGGTCAGGGAGGCCGGGCTGAGTCCGCTGTCCGTCACCAGGGTGTGGATGGCGGACAGGGGGCATATGCCGGCAAGGCCAATAAGGCCGTACTTGCTGGAGTCCGCGAGGACAACGAGCCGCCCGGATGCTTTGACCATGGCGGCGTTGACCTCGGCTTCGAGGAGGTTGGGCGAGGTCAGTCCGGCGTGGTGATCCAGCCCGTGGGCGCCCATAAAGCAAAGGTCGGCGGCAACGGTGTTGACGGCCCGGACGGTCAGTGGCCCCACGAGCGCTTCGGATGGAGTCCGTTCCCCGCCGAGTACCAGAGTACGGATGCCCCCGTCCTCCCCGGCGGGATCCGCAGCAGCGAGCGAGTTGGCCACCATGACCGAGTTGGTGGCTACGGTCAGATCGAAGTTCCGTGGCAACATCCGGGCCAGTTCAAACGTGGTGGTGCCGCCCGAGATAAGCAGGGTCATTCCGGGCCGGACCAGGCTAAGGGCTTCTGCGGCGATGGCAGCCTTGGCGGCCAGCCCCCGCGTGGACTTGCTGGCAAACCCGGGTTCCAGTGCGCTGAAGCTGTCCGTCCTGGCCGCTCCGCCATGGACGCGCAGGACCAATCCGCCGGCGTCGAGGACATCGATGTCCCGGCGGATGGTCATTTCGGAGACGTCCAGGCGCGCAGCCAGGGTGGCCACCCGGACTGTTCCCTCGCTGTGGACCTCCTGGAGGATCAGGTGTTGCCGTTGTGCCGCGAGCATTAGATCCTCCTTCCAGCCGTGCCTCGCCGTCGTCATCACAATTATTGCACGCTTCGCTCAAAAAGGAATAGTTTCAAACAAAAGATAACAATTACCGGGTGTTGGGACTGCCGGCGCCGCGCGATGTACGGTGGTGCCCATGACAACAGGTTCAATCCCGGATACCAGCGCCCCTTCCGAGTTCCGGGCGTACGCCAGCGGGCGGCAGTACGAGCTCAGGCGCGGTGACGCGCTCGCCGTCATTACCGAGCTGGCCGCCGGCCTGAGGCTCTACAGCAGGGCCGGTGTGCAGCTGACCGAGACCTACGGCGACGCGGAGATTTCTCCCGGAGCCGCCGGCATTACCCTCGCCCCGTGGGCCAACAGGGTGGAGGACGGTGTCTGGTACCTGGACGGCAAGAAACAGCAGCTGGACATCACCGAGATGTCCCGGAACAACGCGAGCCACGGACTCCTCCGGAACGCCGCCTACAGCCTGGTGGACGAATCGCAGTACTCCGTCACCCTCGAAGCGACGGTCTTCCCCCAGCATGGCTACCCGTTCCTGGTCCGGCACCGCGTGCAGTACCTGTTGGCGGAGGACCTTGGCCTGGTGGTCCGGCAGACGCTGGCCAATGATTCCAAGGCGCCGGCCCCCTTCGTCCTCGGCGCCCACCCCTACCTCCGGCTCGGCGATACGGACCTGGATGAACTGCAGCTGACGGTGTCCGCCGACACCCGGCTTGTCGCCGATGAGCGGCTGATTCCACGCAGCGCGGAACCGGTCAGCGGAGACACGGACCTCCGTGCGGGCCGGCGGGTGGGAAACCTGGACATCGACGTCGCGCTGACGGACATAAGGTTCGACGGCGGGGTGGCCCGCCACACGCTGACCGCCCCGGACGGCCGCGGCGTCAGCCTGTGGCAGGACGAAACGTGCGGCTACGTCCATGTCTTCGTCACCACGGACTTTCCCGGCAGGGCGCGGGCCGTGGCGATCGAGCCCATGACGGGACCTGCCAATGCCTTCAACTCCGGTGACGGGCTCCGCTGGCTTTCGCCGGGTGACAGCTTCACCATGGCCTGGGGGATTGACGCCACCGTGGGACATGCCGGGTAGCGGTTTCCCATAACCCCGCGGCTGGGGAAGTATTAGGCTATGACGCCAGCCGAGGACGCCACCCCGACCCACCGATCCGCCATCCCCCAGCAAGGCAGGCCCGCGGCAGACCCTGCAGGCCGTGCCGACGCTGTCCCGCCGCTGCGCGTGCTGGCGGACCGCGAACTGGACCGCGACATCCCTTACGGTGTCCGCATTGCGGCGTCGTGGGCGTGGCGGCTGGGACTCATCCTGTTGGTGGGGGGCGCGTTGATCTGGCTCCTCAGCCGGATCAGTTTCCTCATCATTCCTGTTATGGTTGCGGCCCTGCTGGCCGGGCTCCTCAGCCCCATCGTCGGCTGGCTCAGGAACCGCCGCCTTCCCAACGGCGCCGCAGTGGCCGTCACGGTCCTTGGTTTCCTCGGTCTCATTGGCGGGTCCCTGGCGCTGGTGGGACGGCAGCTTGTGGCGGGGTTCAGCGAGCTGTGGAGCGAGGCGCTGGCCGGGATCCAGCAGATCCAGGGCTGGCTTGCGGAGGGGCCGCTTCACCTGTCTGCTGCCCAGATCGACCAGTATCTGCAGGAGGCAACAGCCGCGCTGCAGAACAACAGCAGCAGCATCCTGAGCGGCGCCCTTTCGTTCGGAAGTACTGCGGGGCATTTTGCCGCCGGGCTGGTCCTCGCGTTGTTTGTCCTGATCTTCTTCCTCCTTGAAGGTGACCGGATCTGGGCGTTCCTGGTCCGGCTGCTGCCGAGGAAAGCCCGGGCCGCCGCGTTCGGGGCGGGCCGCAAGGGCTGGGCATCCATGGTCAGCTACGCCCGTATCCAGATGTTCGTGGCTTTTGTGGACGCCGTGGGAATCGGTGTGGGTGCCGCCATCATCGGAGTTCCGCTGGCGCTCCCGCTGGGTGTGCTGGTGTTCATGGGCTCCTTCATTCCCATTGTCGGCGCCCTGGTCACCGGAGCCGTGGCTGTGCTGCTCGCCCTCGTCGCCAACGGCTGGGTGAACGCGCTCATCATGCTGGGAATCGTGCTGCTCGTCCAGCAGCTGGAAAGCCACATCCTGCAGCCGCTCGTGATGGGCAAGGCCGTTGCCCTGCATCCCGTCGCCGTGATCCTGGCCGTGGCGGCCGGTTCCTACCTCGCCGGAATCCCCGGTGCCCTGTTCTCGGTCCCGATCCTGGCTGTAGCAAACTCGGCGATTCGCTACATCGCCGGCAGAACGTGGGAACATGAACAAGTGCTGGCAACCCCCGGAGGGCCGGTGACGGTTGGCGCCGGCGAGGACAACACCTTCAAGGACGTCCGACTGCCCGGCCGCAAGCCCAGGAGCGGCAAGGAAGCTGCAGCCAGCACAAACGCACACAATCCGGAGGCCCAGGCCAGCACCGCAGGCCAGGGCACCGGAGCAGAATCCGTCAAAGGAGAATAGTCCGTGAACATCCTCGAAACCCTTCCCGTCACGCTGGACGATGTCCTGGAGGCGCAGAAGCTGCTTGAGGGGATTATTACCAGGACACCCGTGGAATCGTCGCGTGCCCTCGGCAGCATGGTGGGCGGGGAAGTCTTTTTCAAGTGTGAAAACCTGCAGCGGGCCGGATCATTCAAGGTCCGGGGAGCCTATGTCCGGATGGCACGGCTGTCCCCGGAGGAAAAGAAGCGCGGGGTTGTTGCGGCCTCCGCCGGCAACCACGCGCAGGGTGTGGCTGTTGCGGCAAAAAGCCTCGGCATCAAGGCACGCATCTACATGCCACTGGGTGTAGCCCTCCCCAAGCTGGCAGCCACCCGCAGCCACGGCGCGGAGGTGATCCTGCACGGCCACAATGTTGACGAGGCGCTGGCTGAGGCACAGCGCTACGCGAATGAATCCGGAACCGTTTTTGTCCACCCCTTCGACAACGTGGACGTGGTGGCAGGCCAGGGCACCATCGGCCTGGAAATCCTTGAGCAGGTCCCCAACGTCGACACCATCCTCATGGGCGTTGGCGGCGGCGGCCTGCTGGCCGGCGTCGCGGTTGCCGTGAAGGCCCGCGCCCGTGAACTGGGACGGGAAATCCGCATCATCGGCGTCCAGGCGGAGAACGCAGCCGCGTACCCGCCGTCGCTGGCGGCCGATGCGCTCGTTCCGCTGAAGAAGGTCTCCACCATGGCCGACGGCATCGCCGTGGGCCGGCCCGGCCAGCTGCCGTTCAGCATCATCCGCGAGCTGGTCGACGATGTGGTCACAGTCAGCGAAGATTCGCTGGCCCGAGCGCTGATTTTCCTGCTCGAACGCGCCAAGCTGGTCGTGGAGCCCGCCGGCGCCGTCGGGGTTGCCGCCCTGATGGACGGCAAGATCGAGAATCCCGGCACCACCGCGGTGATCCTGTCCGGCGGCAACATCGATCCAATGCTTATGCTCAAGGTCATCCAGCGCGGCCTGTCCGCCGCCGGCCGCTACATGACCGTACGGATGATGCTGGATGACAGGCCAGGCTCCCTCGCCACCATCGCCAGGATCATCGCCGAGAACGACGCCAACGTGACAGGGCTTGACCACACGCGGGTGGGCGGCTCCATCAGTATGGGAGACGTGTCAATTACCGTGAATCTTGAAACCAAGGGACATGAGCACTGCGAGCAGGTCCTCGGAGCACTCCGGGCCGAGGGCTTCCAGCCCATCGTGGTGCATTAAGGGGCAGTCATGCTTGATGCACTGGGGGACGGAAGGCCAAGAAGCCGCGAAACGACGGCGTCCCGCGCCAAGGGCGGGATCCTGGTGGTGGGCGGGTTCGTCGTCGCCCTGTTTGTGATCGAGATCGTCAACATGCTGACCCTCCATTCGCTGAACAGGACGTTCGGACTGCGGCCGCGGAGCCTGGACGGGCTCCTGGACATCTTCACGTTCCCCCTGCTGCACGCGAGCCTGAACCACCTGCTCTCAAACACCCTGCCGCTGATCATCTTCGGATTCCTGGTATTTCTGTCCGGACTGCGGGTGTTCCTGACGGCGCTGGCCTTGAGCTGGCTGGGTTCCGGGCTGACTGTTTGGCTGATCGGCGACGGCGGCGTTACCGTGGGCGCATCCGGACTGGTCTTCGGACTCTTCGCGTTCCTGCTGGTGCGGGGTTTCTTTAATCACAGCTGGCGCCAGATCCTGCTGGCCGTCGTGCTGTTCATGGTCTACGGCAGTATCCTGCTGGGCGTCCTGCCCTTCGTGGCGGGATACATCTCGTGGCAGGCGCACCTGGGCGGGGCCGTGGGTGGCGTGGCGGCTGCATTGCTGATGCGGCCCCGGCGCGGAGTCTAGGAACGCCAGGGCGGACGTAAGCAGACGTCAAGAGCCGGCCACCTTACGGTGACCGGCTCTTGACGTGAGAACTGACTCTTAGGCGGCGTAAGGCCTGGCCGAGAGGATCTCCACCGTGATGTCCTTGCCGTTCGGCGCCGTGTAGCTGAGGGTATCGCCCTCTTTATGGCCCACGATCGCAGCGCCGAGCGGTGACTTTTCGCTGAAGACATCAATGTCGGAGTCGCCGGCGATTTCGCGGGACCCGAGCAGGAAGGTCTCTTCGTCACCGGCGATCTTTGCCACCACGATCATGCCGGCTTCGACGATTCCGTCGTCGGCGGGAGCTTCCCCGACGTGGGCGTCGCGCAGCAGCGCCGTGAGCTGGCGGATGCGGGCCTCGATCTTGCCCTGCTCTTCCTTGGCCGCATGGTAGCCCCCGTTTTCCTTGAGGTCACCCTCCTGGCGGGCTGCTTCGATCTTCTGGACAATTTCCGCCCGGCCAGCGCCGGAAAGGTGGTCCAGCTCTGCCGTCAGGCGGTCAAAAGCTTCCTGTGTGAGCCAGGCTGCAGGCGCGCTGTTGGTGGTCGACACGGACTTCTCCTCTTCGGTCATACATGCAAAAGACCCCGCCACGGTGGCCACTTGTGGAACTCAGTAACCAGCTCAGCGGGGTAAAGGTATTGCTCCATTGTAGTCAATCCAGTGGACATAACCCAACAAGCAAGCGGCGCAGATCACATTCCGCTATTTGCTGCCGTCCGGAATCCAGCAGCTGTCCACTATCCCGGACACGGACAGCGACTCGGTCTTCAGTACCGTGCGCTGGGAAATGGTCCGGCCGCCATCGGCAGTCGCCTCAGCCTCGCCCGGCGGGATGTCCACTACTTTCCAGCCCACCACTGCATACTTGGAATCCAGCGCTTTCACGGCGCATTTGACGGCCGTTCCCGGCTCCCGGGTGACTTGGAAGTCCACTTCGGCCTGGGTGGCGTCCGTAGTGCTGTAGCCGATGTCCTTGAACGTCACGCTGGAGGTGGCTGAGGACGTGGATACCCAAGCCATAAAGCCGATTCCGGCGGCAAGTGCACCCGCCCCGATGATGCGCTTCGTGTTGCGGGACAAGGTCCGCTTTTGACGGCCATAACGATTGGCTAGGCTAGTGTCTGCTGGCGCGGAAACGGCGGGCTGATCCTGGGAAGTCACCAGTCCAGTTTAGTGCGTATCCAGGTCCGGGTTCTCCGGACCAGCCAGCCCCACCAGTACAAGCGGCCAGCACAGCGGCTACAGAACATAAAGGAGCCGTCCACCGATGACAGCGTCCAGCTCCACCCAGGCCCCGCTCCGGCTGCTTGCCGTCCACGCCCACCCGGACGACGAATCCAGCAAGGGCGCGGCGACCATGGCCATGTACGCGGCCTCCGGCGTCGATGTCATGGTGGCCACGTGCACCGACGGGTCCAGGGGCGATATCCAGAACCCCGCCGTGGAAGGCGAACCCCACCCGAAGAGGGACATGGCGGGCGCGCGACGGCTCGAGATGGGTCAGGCGGCCAAGGTGCTGGGCATCCGGCAGCGCTGGCTGGGCTTCGTGGACTCGGGCCTTCCCGAAGGCGATCCGCTGCCGCCGCTGCCGGCAGGCTCGTTTGCCATCCAGCCGCTGGAACGCGCCGCCGCGCCGCTCGTGCGCCTTGTCCGGGATTTCAAGCCCCACGTGATCATCAGCTACGACGAAAACGGCGGCTACCCGCACCCCGACCACATCATGGCCCACCGGGTGGCGGTGGAAGCCTTCGACGCGGCCGGCGACCCGGACCGCTACCCGGATACCGGGGAGGCCTGGGAACCCAGCAAGCTGTACTACGACCGCGCGTTCAGCCCGGAACGGTTCCGGGCCCTGCATTTCGCGCTGGAGGAAGCCGGCCTGCAGTCGCCGTATGCGGAACGGCTCGCCGCCTGGCTTGAGACGGACGCCGAAGGGCACACGCCTCCGCCCGCCGGCCATCCCACCACTACGCAGATCGACTGTGGCGACTACTTTGAAGCCCGGGACGATGCCCTTCGCGCCCACCGGACACAGGTGGACCCGCTGGGCTTCTTCTTCGCCGTCGCCCCGGAGATGCAGCGCCGCGCCTGGCCGTGGGAAGACTACTCCCTGATCCAGTCCCGGATCCCCGCGGAGCTGCCGGAGAAGGACCTTTTCGCCGGGCTAAGATAGAGGCAGCAGGCAATTTCTATGCCGCGTAGAAGAGTGGCCCGCAGGGGCCGGATCCTCCGCCGGCGGCCGGATGCCTATCAGTTTCCATAGAAGGTTTATACAGTGCATCACTTGCTCCTCGCCCTGGCCACCACACCGTCGCCGCTGCCCACCCCCTCCCTGCGTGAGGGCGTATCAGAGGACCAGATCACCCCCGGCCTGTGGGGCTTCATCATGACGGCCTTCTTTGTGCTGGCCACCACCTTGCTGATCGTGGACATGGTGCGCCGCATCCGCCGGGTCCGGTACCGTGCGCAGGTGGAGGAGGAACGCCTGGCGGCAGCAGCAGCCGCGGATGTTGAGGCGTCCGACGCCCATGACGGGATGGCAGGCCCGGAAAGCGATGCCGGGGTAGACGGGGACGGGCAGGCCCCGGCCCCCGACCGTTCCCGGCCACGGGACTAAGGCAGCCCGGGCTCCGGACACCTGCCGGGTCCAGGACCTGGGTCGCCACGGCGTCAACTCAGGACGGCGATAACAATGGCGGTGAAATGCGCGGCGAAGGCCAGCACCGTGAGCGCGTGGAACAGTTCGTGGAAGCCGAAGTGCTCGTAGCTGAAGTTTGGCTTCTTGAGGGCGTAGAAGACGGCGCCGGTGATGTAGAGGATCCCGCCGACGCAGATCAGGATGGCAGCGGGAACACTGGCCGCAAAAAACTCCGGCAGGTAGAACAGCGCACCGCAGCCCAGCGCGATGTAGATCGGCACGTACAGCCAGCGCGGCGCATGCGTCCACAGCAGCCGGAACAGCACACCCAGGATGGCGCCGGACCAGATGACCCAAAGCAGCAGCACCGCCTTGGGCCGCTCCAGCAGTGACCAGGCAAGCGGTGTGTAGCTGCCCGCGATGACCAGCATGATGTTGGTGTGGTCGAGCCGCTTCAGGACCATCCTGACGCCGGGAGACCAGTTGCCGCGATGGTACACAGCACTGATACCGAAGAGCATGACGCCGGTGGCGGCGTAGACGGCGGACGTGATTTTGCGGTCGGCCGTGGGGGCCAGCAGGACCAGGACAATCCCGGCGGCCAGGGCCAGCGGTGCAGTGACAGTGTGGATCCAGCCACGCCATTTGGGTTTGATCATCATGAGCTCGGCCAGACGGACAGCGGCTTCATCGACGGGGCCGGCCCCGCCCTCCGGCGCCGGTCCTGGCTGGCTGTCTGGAGTCTTGGTGTTCATGGGTCCAGAATAACCTACGCTTCAGTAAGTTACTCATCGGTAACATTTGCTGTCCGGTCATACGGTGTCCCGGCACCGTGCTCCCCGCCGCGGACGGTAGCCTAGGATGTGCAAGCGTCGTACAGCAAGGGAAGTCAGGTGAGTCTCCGCGTGGAATTGCCCGGCTTCCTCTATGGCTTCTACGAGCGCAGGCTGCTCAGGGATCTTGCCGGAGACCGCATCCCCAGGCACATCGGCGTCATGGTGGATGGCAACCGGCGCTGGGCGAAGCAGTTCAACGCGCCCACCAGCCAAGGCCATCAGGCTGGAGCGGACAAGATCCACGAGTTCCTCGGCTGGTGCCAGGAACTCGGCGTCAAAGTAGTCACCCTGTACATGCTGTCCACGGACAACATGTCCCGGTCCAGCGAAGAGCTGGACCTCCTGATGGGGATCATCGCCAACACTCTGGACCGCCTGGACGATGACGCGAACATCTCGGTGCACGCCATGGGTGCTCCGGAACTGCTTCCGGACTACCTCGCTGAACGGCTCAACAAACTGACAGCCCGGACGCCCGTGCGGGAAAAGATCCACGTCAACGTCGCGGTGGGCTATGGTGGGCGCCGGGAGATTGTTGATGCGGTCCGGGAGCTGCTCCATGATGCGGTTGCCAAAGGCGCGGACATCTCCAAGCTGGCCGACAGCCTGAGCGTTGATGATATTTCGAGCTTCCTTTACACGCGTGGCCAGCCCGATCCCGATCTGGTGATCCGGACCTCCGGAGAGCAGCGGCTGTCCGGCTTCCTGATGTGGCAAAGCGCCTACAGCGAGTTCTATTTCTGTGAAGCACTCTGGCCTGCCTTCCGCAAAGTGGACTTTCTCCGTGCCCTTCGCGACTATGCGGGCCGGCAACGGCGCTTCGGCACCTGAGCCGGCGCCGTTCACGCGGAATTCACATGGCTGCAACAGGAATCGCCGAAGGATGAAGCCGGAAATTACTTGGTGTGGATTTACGTTGTAGCTATCAGCAGGCAAAACCGCCGGCTGATCGGGGAGGCCAGTACATGGAGCGAATTGTCGCACCGGTTGTATGGGAGGCCGAGCCCGGCCTCCAGGCCGAGCCGCCTCACCAATAACAATTCCGGGCATGCCCGGGGCTGGAGTCGATGTGGCTATTTCTGAACAACTGCCCGAGCTCGTTTTTGATCAGGGACAGAAAGCTACCTCTCGCGCCACGCGAGCCACCTCAACAACCGGTGCAGCAGACGAAAAGCCTGCGGCCGGTTTTGCTGTTTCCGGAGGGGGAACCACCATCAGCAGTTTCGTCATTGACACATCCGTCCTGCTCTCTGACCCGCGGGCGCTGCTTCGCTTCGCCGAGCACGAGGTCATTGTTCCGATCGTGGTTATCAGCGAACTGGAGGCCAAACGGCACGACCCCGAACTCGGATACTTCGCCCGCAAGGCCCTGCGGCTCCTCGATGACCTGCGCGTCAAACATGGCGGCCTGAACCGGCCCATCCCCATCGGCGACGACGGCGGCACCCTCCTGGTGGAAATGAACCACATTTCCGCTGAGGTGCTTCCCTTGGGCTTCAGGAGCGGCGACAACGACAGCAGGATCCTGGCTGTGGCCAAGAACCTCGCCAACGAAGGCCGGAACGTCACCGTGGTCTCCAAGGACCTGCCGATGCGCGTCAAGGCCTCCGCGATGGGGTTGACGGCAGACGAGTACCGCAATGAACTGGTGAAGGACTCAGGCTGGACCGGCGTCGCGGAAGTGGAGGCCAGCGAGGACGAAATCTCCACCCTCTACGGCCACGAGCCCGTCTTTATCCCCGCGGCCGCGGAAATGCCCGTCAACACCGGGCTGGTGCTTCTCTCGAACAGGGGTTCGGCCCTGGGCCGGGTAGGCGCCGACAAGCAGGTCCGGCTCGTCAAGGGAGACCGGGACGTTTTCGGCCTGCATGGACGCTCGGCGGAACAGCGGCTGGCCATCGACATGCTGATGGATCCCGCCGTCGGAATTGTGTCCATCGGAGGCCGGGCGGGTACCGGTAAGTCCGCGTTGGCCCTCTGTGCAGGCCTGGAGGCTGTCCTGGAACGCCGCGAGCACCGGAAGGTCATCGTGTTCCGGCCCCTGTACGCCGTTGGTGGGCAGGAGCTTGGCTACCTGCCCGGCTCCGAGCAGGAAAAGATGAACCCGTGGGCCCAGGCTGTCTTTGACACCCTGGGCGCCCTGGTCAGCCAGGAAGTCGTGGAGGAAGTCATGGACCGGGGCATGCTGGAAGTCATGCCCCTGACCCACATCCGCGGTCGTTCCCTGCACGACGCTTTTGTGATTGTGGACGAGGCCCAGTCCCTGGAGAAGAACGTGCTCCTCACGGTCATGAGCCGCATCGGGCAGAACTCCAAGATCGTCCTCACCCACGACGTCGCCCAGCGCGACAACCTGCGCGTCGGCCGGCACGACGGCATAGCCGCCGTCGTTGAAACCCTCAAGGGCCACCCGCTCTTCGGCCACATCACCCTCACCCGCTCCGAACGCTCACCGATAGCAGCCCTGGTAACAGAACTGCTCGAGGGCGCCGAAATCTAGCCAGCGTTTGGTTCTCGAGGGGCCGTGGTCCAGTTCGTCGGGCCACGGCCCTTCTCCGTCGCTTAGACACGGCGCATAGGGGCCCCTGCGGTCGCTGAGCGACCTCCGGTTCCCGATGCGCCGCGATGCGCTCCTACGAGAAGGCCCGTGGACCTCCTCGTGCGGCGGTGCGGCGACGTGCCGCCAACTTACGGGACCCAGCCACGACTCAGCCAACCCCGAGGAACGACGCGGCGGGTTCGTGGCCCTCTACTTGGAGGGTCCAGTCAGGTCGCTTGAAAGTTGCCGGTGTGAGGCGGATCTTTTGGACGTCTTCGACCTTGTCGCCCCAGGCTGTCCTGGTGATGCCGTTGAGTTCGTAGCCGAGCGCGCGGGACACACCCAGGGAGGCGGCGTTCCAGGCTGCGGCTTCTGATTCGGCAACTTCCGCTTTGAGCCAGTCAAAGGCGTAAAGCACGACGGCGGCGCGCATCTCCTTGCCGAGTCCCAGGCCCTGAACGGACTGCTTGAGCCAGGAGCCTGTGGAGACAGTTTTGAGTGCGGCGAAATTCTTGGCGCCGATGTCCTGACAGCCGACAAGGAGGCCTTCGTGCCAGATGCCCAGGACCAGGCTCCATGATTCAGGCGTCGACTCTGCGCGGCAGCGCCAATGCCACCTGGCCATGTTCGGTCCGAGCTCCTCGGCGGGCACCTCCGCCCAGGGGGTGCTGAAGGGGCTCTTCCCGGGCTCATGGATTCCACTCCGGGCCGCAGCCACCGCAGCCGGAATGTCGTCGTCCGTGATGGGCCGCAGCACCAGCCGGGGTGTGGTCAGCGTGAGGCTGAAAAGCGGCCAGAGGGAAGACAGTGCGGTCATCAGGGAAGCTTAGCCGACGGCTCAGGCAGTGACGTCCCAGCTGATGTGGCGGCGGACGTCCGTGAGGTTCATCGACTCCGCCAGGAATAGATCATCCAGCATGTATTCGTCGACTGCGATGACCCGAAGCCAGTGCCCGTACTCCGGTGTTGCCGATTCCAGGGACTGGCTGGCCACGCAGACCCCCGTCCCGACGTCGATCCGGACCCGGTTGGTGCCGGGCAGGCAGAGCGGCGCTCCGGGGTCCGCCGGGTGGTAGGCGGACGTTGGTGTGACCTCGGCCTCAAGGGCTGGCCGCCCTTCGTGGTCGACGCGGCGCACATCACTGATTTCCATGGCGTTGTTGCCCGGAAATTCCAGCGGGACAGGCGCATTGCCTGCCAGCTCAACGGGGTCGAGGGCGGCGGAGAAGCGGCCGTTGCCAAATCCCGGCTCGCCGTAGGCGGCCTCAGGGCGGCGCCGCACCAGGCCGCCGTCGTCGTAAACGGGCGCCACAAGGTGCGGCGGCAGCAGCCACGATTTCCGGGTGGCGCTGACGTAGAACCCGTCTTTGGAGTCGTTGATCCCCGTAGTGCTGTGGAGGACGAGTCCGTCGGAGGTTTCGAGGCGGAGGGCTCCCGGCCGGCGCAGCCAGGCACGCACCAGCGGTGCCGACGGGTCGGGGGCGGCGGTAAACGGTTCATCCCAGTACTCAAAGCGGAGGCTTTGCCATTTCCATGGTGAGGACCGGCAGAGGTTGCGGAACACCGTGGTCAGGTCAGCGGGCGAGCCGCCGCGGTCCGGATCCGGCCGGCGCCTGGTGTCCCATGTCGACATATCCACAGTTTACGCGTGGGCCCTCCGGCAGGAAGGGAAAATCCAGTAGCATCCGAGGAGTGATCCGACGACTGGACGAACTTTGGGAAGCAGCCCCGCTGGCCTTCTGGCTGGTCCTGGCGGCGTGCGCGTATTTTGCGGTGATCGCTGTCCGGCTCACCATTATTGACGTACGCCATCACCTGTTGCCCAACCGGATCGTCTTTCCGTCCTACGCCGTCGCCGGCGTCCTGCTGGCTGCCGCTGCGGTTGTTCCGGCGGTGACCGGGGCCTGGACACTGCCGGCCGGGCCGGATGGCGCTGCGGCCCTGTTCGGGGTCCCGGCCCTGCGCATCATCGCCGGGGGAGCGGTCCTGTGGGCCTTCTATTTTGTGCTCCGGCTGGCCTATCCGCCCGGCATGGGTTTCGGCGATGTCAAGCTGGCAGGCGTCCTGGGCATGTATCTCGGATATCTGGGCTGGACACATGTTTTTGCCGCGACTTTTGGGGCGTTCCTGCTGGGCGGCCTGTGGAGCCTGGCCCTGCTGGCAGCCCGCCGGGGAACACTGAAATCATCCATCCCGTTCGGTCCGTTTATGTTGGCGGGCGCGGCCGCCGCGATGCTGCTGCCGGCCTGACCCGGTCCGCATGCCGTGCCGGGTCCGCCCGGCCAGCGCCGCCGTCAGCCGATAGGCTGGAAAAATGCCTGCTCCTGACTACATACTCAAGCTCCGCGAGAAAATCGGCCATGACCCGCTGTGGCTGCCCGGCGTCCGCGGAGTGGTCCTTGACGATTCCGGCCGTGTTCTCCTGGGGCGCCGTGTCGACAACGGCCACTGGGCACTCGTCAGCGGCATGCTCGACCCCGGCGAAGAGCCGGCCCGGGGACTTGTCCGTGAAATCTTCGAGGAAACCGCAGTGGTGGCGGAGGCTGAACGGGTTGTCTCGGTGGGCACGGTCGGACCGTTCACCTATCCCAACGGTGACGTCTGCGAATTCCTGGACGTGGTGTTCCGCTGCCGCTACGTCTCAGGCACGGCACGCGTCAACGACGACGAGTCGCTGGAGGTCGGATGGTTCAGCCTGGACGGCCTGCCGGAACTCATGCCGGGTCATCTCACAAGCATCCGCCGTGCTTTGTCCCCGGAGGAGGCGGCCCACTTCGAGCCGTGACCGGAAACAGCAGTTCGGCGACATGCCGCAGGGGCACCGCAACCCCCAAGATTGCGGCGCCCCTGCAGGCTTTTTTGGCTTACTGCCGTACGACGGCGGTCAGCGGCGCGGGGAGGCCAGCTCGCCGTCGTCGTCCTTGATGCCGCCGGTGACCGCGTCCCCGGCTCCCGCCCGCGCGTTGCTGCCGGCCGTTTCGGCGTGCAGCAGGGCAAGGTGCTCGGCTTCGAGGCGTTCGGCCTCTTCGCCGCCGACAGCCTCGCCGCGGGCCACCATTCCGGCGGTGTCCGAGAGCGGGATCTGCTTCAGGGTGAGGGCCAGGACCAGCGCGATGGCCAGGAACGGCACCAGGTACCAGAAGACCGGGGCCAGGGAATTTGCGTAGGCGTTCACGATCGCGTCCCGCAGCTGCTCCGGGAGTTGGCTCAGGGCCTGTGGGTCCAGGGTGCTGGTGGACTGCGCCGCCTGCTCGGTGGACGCCCCGGCGCCGGTGAACGCGCTGGTCAGCGATTCTGAGAGCCGGTTGGTGAAGATCGCGCCGAAGACTGCCACGCCCAGGGACGCGCCGACTTCGCGGAAGTAGTTGTTGGTGCTGGTGGCGGTGCCGATCTGGTCGGCCGGAACCGAGTTCTGCACCACGAGGACGATGACCTGCATGATTGATCCCAGTCCTGCGCCGAACACGAACAGCTGGACGCAGATGACCCAGATGGGCGTTTCCGCGGTCAGGGTGGTCAGCCACAGCATGGCCGCGATCGTCAGGGAGGCGCCGAGGATGGGGAACATCTTGTACTTGCCGGTCTTGGAGATCCGGATTCCCGAATAGATGGCCATCCCCATCAGGCCCACCATCATGGGCAGCATCAGAAGCCCGGATTCGGCGGCTGAGGTCCCGGAGGACATCTGCAGGAACGTGGGGACGAAGGCGATGGCAGCGAACATGCCCAGACCGAGGGTGAACCCGATGGCGGTGGCGTTGATGAAGATCCGGTTCCTGAAGAGGCTGAGCGGGATGATGGGGTCTTCCGCGCGGCGTTCCACCATCACAAAGGCTGCAGCCGCGACCAGCAGTCCGGCGCCGAAGGCCCAGGTAAGGGGTGAGTCCCAGCCCTGGTCTTTTTTGCCGCCGAAGTCGGTGAAGAAGATCAGGCAGGTGGTGGCGGCGGAGAGCAGCAGCACGCCCAGGATGTCGATCCGTTTTTCGGCCTTTTTGTTCGGCAGGGTCAGCGTGAACCAGGCGATGGTGAACGCGGCAATGCCGATGGGGATGTTGATGTAGAAGGCCCATTCCCAGGTCAGGTGGTCTACGAAGAATCCGCCGAGCAGGGGACCGGCCACTGCGGAGAGGCCGAAGATGGCGCCGAGGGGACCCATGTACTTGCCACGGTCCTTGGCGGGAACGATGTCGGCGATGATGGCCTGCGAGAGGATCATCAGTCCGCCGCCGCCCAGGCCCTGGATGGCGCGGAAGATCACGAAGCCCCAGAAATCGGTGGCGAACGCGCAGCCCACCGAGGCGAGCGTAAACAGGGCGATGGCCACCAGGAAGAGGTTGCGGCGGCCCAGGATGTCACCGAATTTGCCGTAGATGGGCATCACGATGGTGGTGGCCAGGAGGTAGGCCGTGGTGATCCAGGCCTGGTGCTCCACGCCGCCGAGCTTGCCCACGATGGTGGGCATGGCGGTGGAGACGATGGTCTGGTCAAGGCTCGAAAGCAGCATTCCGGCAATGAGCGCCGAAAAGATGATCCAGATGCGTTTCTGGGTCAGCAGCAGCGGTCCGGCTGCTGCTTTGGGGCTGGCGGTGGTGCTCATGGTTGTCCTTCTGCGGGTACTGGTTCTTGGAGCGGCTGGGAGAAGAGTTGGCTGGCAGCGGAGATGTTCTCCATCAGCAACTCGGCGTAGGGGCGGGTGTTGCCTTCGGAGAAGTAGGCCATGCTGCTTTTCCGGGCGATGGTGCCCAGCAGCACGACGGCCATCTGGACCACAGGGTGGTCAGCTGCGACGCCCTCGCGCAACGCAACGTCGCGGGCGAACTGCGCTTCACGCTGTTCGGTCACGCCGATGATCCGAAGGATCAGCTGGGGTTCCTTTTTGACCACGCCGATCAGCTGGCGGGTTTCCTCTTCGGATGCTGCCATGTGTTCGGAAAGCCTCAGGGACAGCCTGACGAGGTCCTGGAACAGGGTGGGGGAGATTTCCCCGGGCGGTGATGCCTTGCCGCCGGCGACGAATTCCTCGAGGACGTCTGCGGGGATGTCATCGTCAATGTGGCCGAGGATGGCGTCTTCCTTGGTCGGGAAGTAGTTGAAGAACGTGCGGCGGGAGATATCGGCACGCTCGCAGACTTCCTCCACGGTGTAGCCGTTGAGGCCGCGTTCGGCGGTCAGGGTCCGCGCGGCGGCGGTGATGGCCGCGCGGGTGGCGGCGCGTTTGCGCTCACGGAGACCGCCTTCAATTACTGCACTATCATTCACAAAGTAAAGTTTTGCACTGAATCTAAATTAGTGCAAGTTTACCTGTGGCTGGGAACTGCGCGAACGTACACTTGGCGCCCTTGCTGCTAACGACTGCCTTAACGCCAAACGGCCGCCCACCTTCGTGATGAAGGTGGGCGGCCGCCGTCGTGCTTTATCTAGGCCTTGTGCGGCGGGCGCGTCATGGACATAACGTCCAGTGCGGTGTCCAGCTGCTCTTCGGTGACCTCGCCGCGTTCCAGGAAGCCCATGGCGATGACGGTCTCACGGATGGTGAGGCCCTCGGCGACGGCCTTCTTGGCGATCTTCGCGGCGTTTTCGTAGCCGATGTACTTGTTCAGCGGGGTGACGATGGACGGCGATGCTTCGGCGAGGAAGCGGGCGCGCTCCACGTTCGCGGTGATGCCGTCGATCATCTTGTCCGCCATGACGCGGCTGGTGTTGGCCAGCAGGCGGACGGACTCGAGCAGGTTGGCGGCCATCACCGGGATGCCGACGTTCAGCTCGAAGGCGCCGTTGGTGCCCGACCATGCGATGGCGGTGTCGTTGCCGATGACCTGCGCGCACACCATGATGGAGGCCTCACAGATGACGGGGTTGACCTTGCCCGGCATGATCGACGAGCCCGGCTGCAGGTCCGGGATCGCGATTTCACCCAGGCCCGTGTTGGGGCCGGAGCCCATCCAGCGGAGGTCGTTGTTGATCTTCATGAAGGAGATCGCGATGTTGCGCAGCTGGCTGGACGCTTCGATCAGGCCGTCGCGGTTGGCCTGGGCCTCGAAGTGGTCACGGGCTTCAGTCAGCGGCAGGCCGGTGTCGGTGGCAAGCAGTTCGATGACGCGCTCCGGGAACCCGGCGGGGGTGTTGATGCCGGTGCCCACAGCCGTGCCGCCGAGGGGAACTTCAGCAACGCGGGGGAGTGAGGCGTTGATGCGCTCAATGCCGTAGCGGACCTGGGCGGCGTAGCCGCCAAACTCCTGGCCGAGTGTGACCGGAGTGGCGTCCATGAGGTGCGTGCGGCCGGACTTGACCACGTCTTTGAACTCGACGGCCTTGCGCTCCAGGGACTCGGCCAGGTAGCCGAGGGCCGGGATGAGGTCGTTGATCAGGGCCGAGGTGGCTGCGACGTGGACCGAGGTGGGGAAGACGTCGTTGGAGGACTGGGAGGCGTTGACGTGGTCGTTCGGGTGCACCACCTTGTCGCTGCCTGCCGCCCTGAGCGCGCGGGTGGCGAGTTCGGCGATGACCTCGTTGGTGTTCATGTTCGAGGACGTGCCGGAGCCGGTCTGGAAAACGTCGATGGGGAAGTCGCCGTCGTACTTGCCTGCAGCTACCTCATCGGCGGCATCCGCGATGGCCTTGGCGAGCTCGCCGTCGAGCACTCCAAGTTCCGCGTTGGCCTGGGCGGCTGCCTTCTTGACCCGGGCGAGGGCTTCGATGTGGGCGCGTTCCAGGGTTTTGCCGGAGATCGGGAAGTTTTCAACTGCACGCTGCGTCTGTGCACGGTACAGGGCGTTCACGGGGACGCGGACTTCGCCCATCGTGTCATGTTCAATGCGGAATTCTTCAGTGGAAGTCATGGGGCTAGCTTAGGGCGATTGGCCGCCGGGGCTAAAACCGTGAACCGCATGCTACGGGTGCTGCTCCGGGCCGGGCCTAAACCTCGCCGATGCCGGAAACCACGTTCGCGCGGCCCTCCGCCAGGCTGTAGGAGAGGCCGATCACGGCGGCACGGCCGTCCTCGATTGCGGCGGAAATCACACGCGAGCTGTCCACCAGGCGCTGGGACGTCTGCTTGACGTGCTCCACCACCATGTCGTTGACCTCGTGCTGGTTATTCCGGATGGACGTCAGGACCGAGGGGGTGATCCGTTCAACCAGGTCCCGGATGAAGCCGGCCGGCATCTGCCCGGTTTCGACGGCGGTCTTGGTGGCGCTGACGGCGCCGCAGCTGTCGTGCCCGAGGACCACGATCAGCGGTACCCCCAGCACACCCACGCTGTACTCGAGCGAGCCGAGGACGGCGTCGTCGATCACCTGGCCGGCGGTACGCACCACAAAGGCGTCCCCCAGTCCCAGGTCGAAGATGATCTCTGCGGCGAGCCGTGAGTCCGAGCAGCCGAAGATCACGGCGAACGGGTGCTGGTTCTCCACGAGCGAGGACCGGCGGGACGCGTCCTGGTTCGGGTGCGAGGATTCGCCGGCGACGAAGCGTTCGTTGCCTTCGCGCATGCGGCGCCAGGCAAGGGCAGGAGTCAGGTAAGTAGCCACGGGGTTACTTTACGGCGAAGGTGTGGCCGACGGTGAAACTGTGGCGGCCGGGTTACTTTCCAGTGACTTCACGACGGCGTCCGCCAGTACCGCGAACTCGTCCAGTTTGGCGGGCCCGGAGAGGATGACGGTGGTGCCCCGGTAGTTCAGCACCATGCTCCGGTTGCCCTTGCCAGAATCCCGAAGCTCCCATTCCTGACCTCCCGCATTGCGGGATCCCGTGACGGGTGCGTTTCCTGTCTCCTGGAGGAGCCAGGTGGGATTGGCCAGCCGGGTCTGGACCAGTCCGATGAAGGAGTCGTTGGGTGTGAGGTAACCCACTTCCCAGGTGGGGACGCCGGTGCCGCTGCCCGACTCCCATCGGGCGTAGTTGGACGTGAATGTGTCGCCGGTCTCCGGCGCGACGGGTGTGAATCCTGCCACATCCGTGGCGTTCCGGGCCACAGCGCTCACATCGATGTCCGGCCGGAAGCCTTCACTTTTCGGGAACGGGTTCATCAGGACGATCGGCAGGAAGGCCGCGATGCTGACGACCAGGGCAATGATCATGCCCATGACCGATGCGTTGGCGCGTTTGGCCGCTGCCGCCGGGATTACGGGCTTCACGGGCTGCTGCTCCGCGGCATCCGGGGCCTGGCCTGCGCTCCCGGAACCGGAAGCGTCCTGGCCCGGGCTGGTCTTTTCCTGCATATCACTCACCCCTCTATAGTCGCCCATGCAGGCCTCCAACTCACACTCGGGGCGGCAGCGAAGGCTGCCCCCGTTCCGTCCTGCACATTGCGGGCCCGCGTCATGCCATGCCGGGAGGGCGGCGCCGCGACTATGATCGGAAGCAGAGGAATCACCGTATCCGCCTCAAGCGGTGGAACGGGTCCAATGATCGCCACTCGAAGAAGAGGTTCACGTGTCACCAGCGCCTATGACCCAGCAGTACTCCACGATTTCGCCGTCCCTGGCTGTGGGGATCGACGAGCCTGACCGCAACCTTGCCCTTGAACTTGTTCGCGTCACCGAGGCAGCGGCCATCGCCGGTGGCCACTGGGTTGGCTTCGGCGACAAGAACAAGGCCGACGGCGCTGCCGTTGACGCCATGCGCTCCTTCCTTCACACGGTCCACTTCAACGGCGTTGTGGTTATCGGCGAAGGCGAAAAAGACGAAGCCCCGATGCTGTTCAACGGCGAGCACGTAGGCGACGGCACCGGCCCGGAATGCGACGTCGCAGTCGACCCCATCGACGGTACCCGCCTGACTGCACTCGGCATCAACAACGCCCTCGCGGTCCTGGCCGTGGCCGAACGCGGCTCAATGTTCGACCCCTCCGCCGTGTTCTACATGGAGAAACTGGTCACCGGACCCGAAGCCGCCGACATGGTTGACCTGCGTTTACCGGTCAAGCAGAACCTGCACCTCATCGCCAAGGCGAAGGGCGTGAAGGTCAACCAGCTCAACGTCATGATCCTTGACCGTGACCGCCACCGCCCGCTGGTCGAAGAAATCCGCGAAGCCGGTGCGCGCACCAAGTTCATCATGGACGGCGACGTCGCGGGCGCCATCGCCGCGGCCCGCTCCGGAACCGGCGTTGACGCCCTCATGGGCATCGGCGGCACCCCCGAAGGCATCGTGGCCGCCTGTGCCATCAAGTCTTTGGGCGGCGTTATCCAGGGCCGCCTGTGGCCCACCTCGGATGATGAGAAGCAGAAGGCCATCGACGCCGGACACGACCTGGACCGCGTGCTGTCCACCAACGACCTGGTGTCCAGTGACAACTGCTACTTCGCGGCTACGGGCATCACCGACGGCGACCTCCTCAAGGGCGTCCGCTACTCCAAGGACAAGGTACTCACCCAGTCCATCGTGATGCGCTCCAAGTCCGGCACCATCCGCTTTGTTGACGGCGAGCACCAGGCCAGCAAGTGGGAAGGCTACGCCCGCAAGAACTAGGTTCTTCGCGCCGCGCCGCTCCGAGGACGCGCGAACTGGCAGCTAATACGCTCAAATCCCCGATTTGGCGGCATTAGCTGCCAGTTCGCGTTTAAGGAACCAAATCATCCTGTGGATAACTGAAACCGGCAGTCCAGAACGGTCCACACTAGAGCATGTCCCGGATTCCGATGCCTCCCCAGCTCCCACCTGGATCATTTCTTGTTGTCGATGCGGATGCCCTCGGCCTCAGCCGGAGACAGTTGAGCCGCGCCGGCATATTCACGCCATCGCGCGGCATCAGAGTACCGCTTCACGGCACCGGGAGTGTGGCAGAAAACGTCCGGGCCTACACCCGGCTCGACCCAAGGTGTGTCCTGACGCATTGCAGCGCTGCGCGGATCTGCGGTATCTGCCTGCCCGCATGGTTGGAGCAGGACTGGAAGATCCACATAGCCCGCCCCTCCGACGGCTGTAAGCCGCGCCGCCGGAATGTTGTGGGACACCAGTTATCGTTCAAGCCCGGTGAGGTCATATCGTTCGACGGCGTTCGGCTCACCTCGCCTGCCCGTACGTGGCTCGACCTTGCTGCGCGTCTCAGTCTCAGCGAGCTTGTTGCGGCTGGTGACTCCATCGTTGTCAGCCACGGCGATGAGTTCCCAGTGCCGCGGAAACCGCTGGCAACAGTCGCCGACCTGAAAGAAATCGTAGGCCAACACCCGGGAATGCGCGGAGTGAAGATCGCCCGGCTGGCCCTTGACCTGATCCGGGTTGGGTCGGACTCCGCACCCGAGACTATGATGCGGCTGGCACTGGTGCAGGCAGGGCTTCCCGAACCGGCACTGAATGTTGTGCTCCGCAACGGACTGGGCCACCCCGTCGTCTGGCCCGACGCAGCCTACCCGGACCAGCGATTGTCCCTTCAGTACGACGGCGCCCACCATGGTGATCCCGACCAGTACCGGCGCGACATCAAGCGGCAGAGCCTGACAGAAAGTCTGGGCTGGCGGGAGCTTCGCGTGCAGCAGGGTGATCTGGAGGGGGAGCGGCCGTTCGTCGTCGAAAAGGTCAGAGCAGTGCTGAGCAGTTCTTCCAGCCGAGCCCTCTGCGAACGAACCGGCAGCTGATGACGCCAAACAGCGATTTTGAGGGTCTTATCTGCCAGTTCGCGCGGAGGGGGAGCGGAGGGGCCGGAGCTTGTCGCGCAGCCGCCGCGCCACCTGGTAGGCGTTGTACCGGAGCTTCTTCACCGGGAGGTCCCAGGCGCCGGGGTACGCGATTTCGCGGCCGCCGAACGACTTCTTGAATGCCGTGAAGCCAGCCCACTTGTGGTCGGGCTGGTCAGCCGGTGCCACGCCCCACAGGTCCACATGCTTCAGGCCACGCTCCTTGGCGTCGGCCATCAGCGTCACCAGGAGCGGAATGCCCGCGCTCAGCTTCCGGTGGGCGTCGTCCAGGGCCGCGTGGGCGTAAGTCCGGGTGTCCGCGGAGTCGTAGGCGAGGGCCGCGGCGATGGGCTCGCCGTGCAGTTCCGCTATGAACAGGGTGGCAGCGCCTGCCGGCATCAGTGAGGCAGCCACACGGGTCAGGTAGTCGTCGCTCTGCGGCTTGAATCCGTTCCGCCGGGCCGTCATGTGAAGGAAGTCCAGCAGGATGCCGATGTCCTCCGGGTCCTGCGACGACCGGAAGGTGACACCCTTTTTGTGGATGTTCCGGTGGAGGTTCCGGTTGACGGGCTTCATGGCGGCCAGAACGTCCTTGAAGTCGCCCTCCAGGTCCACGATCCAGCTCAGCTCTGGTTGCGGGTTGCTCGGTGCCGGCTGCAGGCCACGGCGCCGGAGGTCGTCCGCGGCAGAAGGAAGGTCGAGCCCGGCAGCCACCGGTTCGATCCGGACAAACACAGCACCGCAGGACCGGGCCAGTTCCACGAGGGCGGCCAGGGCGGCGTCGAACGCGCCAGGGGAAGAAGCCACCGGGCCGTAAGGCGCGTAGAGCACCTTGCCGGCGGGGTTTGTCTCTTCAACTGCCAGGAAGCTCCAGCCGGGGCCGGACTGCTGATGGACTGCGCGGCCCAGGGATGACTGGACGTCCGCCCACGCGGGCGTCTGGAGGAAATACTCCACCGGTCAGGCCCTCATCGACGTGGTGACGGCGAACGCCACCGCGGGTGCTTCCGCCCCGGAGACCGGGTGGACGTTGACGGGAGCCTCGGCGGCAGCCAGGAAGGCGCTGCCACCCCGGCCCAGCTGCAGGTCACCCTTGGGTGAGTCCAGGTACACGGACCCCGCGACCACGATTACCACGGCTGCGCCGGACTGGGCGAGCGGGACGGGCGACGCCCCCGGGGCCAGCTCGATCCGCTGCAGCTGGAATTCCCGGAACGGCGGCTGGTAGAGCTCCTGGCCGAGGCCGGAAATTTCGGGGGCCAGCATCGGCACGTCCACCGGCTTGAACTCGATGGTGCGCAGGAGTTCGGGGACGTCGATGAACTTGGGGGTCAGCCCGCCGCGGAGCACGTTGTCGGACGAAGCCATGACCTCCACGCCCAAGCCATGCAGGTAGGCGTGCACGTTGCCGGCAGGCAGGTACACCGCTTCACCCGGAGCCAGCGAAATCCGGTTCAGCAGCAGCGAAATCAGCACGCCGGGATCGCCAGGGTACTTCTCATTGAGGCTGATCACCGTCGACAGCTCGGACCGGTACGGCTCAAGGGCGGCGCCGGAGACGAGCACGCCCGCCACCAGCGCAGTGGCCTCGGCAACGGCGGGCCCGCCCGGGATCAGCCGCTCGAAGGCCCTCCGGAGCCCGGCGCCCTCGTCAGCCTCACCGAGGTCGGCAAGGAGTTCGGTGAGCAGCGGCGGACGGTCGGCCTCGACGGCGTCGAAGGCGGCTGCCAGGTGGAGCAGGATGCCGCGCGTTTCAGCCGCAGGCCGGAAGCCGCACAGCGCTTCAAAGGGCGTGAGGGCAAAGATCATTTCAGGCTTGTGGTTGTCATCGCGGTAGTTCCGGTTGGCCGCGTCCGCCGCGACACCTTCACCATTTTCGCGGGCGAATCCGGCCCGAGCCTGCTCGAGGCTGGGGTGGACCTGGAGCGAAAGCGGCTGGGCTGCCGCGAGGATCTTGGTGAGGAACGGAAGCCGCGGTCCAAAACCGGCCACCGATTCAGGGCCGAGGAAATGCTCGGGATCGCCGGCAATCAGCTGGTCCAGCGGCACCATGGAGCCGTCAGGCAGCCGTGCGACGGAGGGGGAGTCCGGGTGCGCGCCAATCCAAAGTTCGGCTTCCGGGCTGCCGGATTCGGGGCGGCCCAGGAGCCCTGCGATCGCCGTCGTGGATCCCCAGGCATAATCGCGGAGGACATTCTCAATTTCGTACACAGCGGGTGTCCATTTCTTGGTCTTCAGGTATACGGGGGCGTGCGGTCGAAGGGGAGCTGCCGCTTATAACGGTGCGCACAGCCCGTTCGAGGCGACCAGCTCACGGAGCGCCTGCTCGTTGCCTTCCCTCTTGAGCTGGTTCAGCATCGCCTCGGTGATCGGTTCGCCGTCGGGGGTGGTGGTCACCGGGGTGAAGTCCGACGACGGCGGCGTGGGCTGCTGTGCCAGGGCGCCGCCAGCTGCCAGCAGAGTGGGCTGCTGCAGGCCGGATGCCTGCAGCCGGCCGCCTGCCGCGGGGGACTGCACGATGCCGTCAATGGGCGCGGCGGCCTGAGGCTCCGACGCGGAGGCGAGCAGCTGGTCCACCTTGTCATGGATGACGTCGAAGTCGGGCACGGTGGAGAAGGACGCGTCAAAATCGGGGGGCCCGATGGTGAGCCGCTTGACCTCCTTGCCTTTGGCCTTCATCGCGAGGTCCACAAAACTTCCCAGCTGGGAGGACGAGATGTTTGAGTCCACCACCTTGGTGCCTGCACTGGCGATGTCCTCGAACTTGGACAGCAGAGTGGCCGGGTCGAGCTGCTTCAGCATGGCCTGCTGGACGCATTGCTGGCGCTGGATGCGGGCGTAATCGTCGACGAATTCGCGGGAGCGTCCGTACCAGAGGGCGTGGTAGCCGTTCAGGTGCAGTTCGCCGGCAGGGAGCCAGCCAAGCGGCATGCCGTGGATGCCGTTGGCCTCGTCGATCATGTCGCCGCTCATGGGCACCCAGCCGCCGGCCTTGATCCTGATACCGCCCATGGCATCGATCAGCTTGGCGAAGCCGTCCATGTCCACCAGGACGTAGGCCTGGACGGTGATGCCGAGTGTGCCCGAGACGGCTTCAAGAGTGGCCTGGGCGCCGGGATCGGCCACGCCGGGGTAGAGGTCCGCGTGCTCGTTGGTGACCTCGGTGTTGATGGCGTTGATGAGGCATTCGTTGCCGCAGTCGTAGCCGTCCGGATAGATCTTGCGCATGGGCGAGCCCTCACTGAACTGGGCGTTCTGGAGGTTGCGCGGCACGGAGATGATGGCCGTTTGGCCAGTCTTGGCGTCGACGCTGAGCACGGAGAGGCTGTCAGGCCGCCGGCCGGTGCGGTCTTCGCCCGCGTCGCCGCCCATCATTAGGAAGTTATAGCGGCCCTCCACGGGATCGATGGCCGGGCCGGCCGAGAAAATGCTGCCGATCGCGTTGCGACCGACATTCAGCAGGTAGGCGGCATACCCCAGGGAGCCGCTGCTCAGGACCAGGGCAAGGACCAGGGCAATGCCGACGGCGGGACGCGCCCCCGGTGCCAGCAGCACCGGGCGGATCAGCCTCAGTGTGTTGACGAAGAGAAACGCCCACCCTAGGGCGAGGGCAACCAGTACCACAATGATCAGCAATGAGGCGAACGGATTCGTCATGATGTTGATGAGCAGCGACCGGTTGAGCACCAGCAGCAGGAGGGTGGCCACCAGCAACGCCCAGACGCATAGGGTGGCCCGCAGGGCGATGCGGCCGAGCTTCCGGTCACCGGCCACAATTTGGGCGCTGCCCGGCACCAGGAGGGTCATCAGCAGCAGGACAAAGGCCCGTTTGGTCCGCACCGGGGCCGAGGCACTGGACGGATACCGGACGGGATCAGTCATGACCGCGCCGGCTGAGGGCTGCTGCGTTTCGCTTCTGGACATCTTGCGGTGCCTTAGCGGCTGCCCCGGAGGACACCATTGCCGTCAGCGAAGACTTCGCTGACTTTCTGCCTGAGGTTGGCGCCCTTCCGGGTGGCAACGTCATTGAGCTCCTGGGCGAAATCCAGGAGGTCGGCCCGGAGTGAGGCGGCCAGTTCGTCCGTGCCCGATGCCAGGATGCGGACCGCCAGCAGGCCTGCGTTGCGGGCACCGGCGATGGAAACGGTGGCCACCGGGACGCCGGCCGGCATCTGGACGATGGACAGGAGCGAATCCATTCCGTCCAGGGTCTTCAGCGGGACCGGGACTCCGATGACAGGCAGGGGCGTCACGCTCGCGAGCATGCCCGGAAGGTGCGCAGCGCCCCCGGCGCCGGCAATGATGACCCGGAGTCCGCGTTCGTGGGCTGTCTGGCCGTAGCGGATCATTTCAGCTGGCATCCGGTGCGCGGACACCACGTCCGCTTCAAAAGGTATGCCGAATTCGGCCAGGGCGTCTGCCGCGGCTTCCATGACCGGCCAATCCGAGTCCGAGCCCATCACCAGGCCGACAATCGGACTGGTTTCGGTGGTGGTGTCTGGTGAAGTTTCAGTGCTCATGTGTTCTCCTCGGAAATCCGTGCTGATTCTTCGGCCGGAACCCGGCCGTTGCGGATGATGCCAGCCACCCTTGAGGCGCGCTGCCGGACCGAGTCCACTTCGTCAGTGGAGGCGCCCACCAGGTTGACGTGGCCAATCTTGCGCCCGGGCCGCACTGACTTGCCGTAGCAATGGACCTTCGCGGCGGGCTCGCTGGAGAGGGCGGCCGGATACGCGGAAAAGAGATCCTGGTTGTCTCCGCCCAGGATGTTCTTCATCACGACAACCGGCCCGAGGACGTCGGTGGCGCCCAGCGGGAGGTTCAGGACGGCCCGGAGGTGCTGTTCAAACTGGCTGGTGACAGAGCCGTCCTGGGTCCAGTGGCCGGTGTTGTGCGGCCGCATGGCCAGCTCGTTGATCAGGAATCCGGCACCGGTTCCCGGTGTTTCGAAAAGTTCCACGGCCATTACCCCCGTCACGCCCAGTTCGCCGGCGATCCGCAGGGCTGCGTCTTCGGCTGCCGCCGCTACCTCCACTGCGATATCCAGGGCGGGGGCGATGACTTCGTCTGCGACCCCGTCCACCTGAATCGTGTGGGCAACGGGCCAGGCCCGTGACTCGCCGTCAGGGGTGCGTGCCACCAGGGCCGAGAGCTCCCGGCTGAAGTCCACCTTGGCTTCGGCGAGGAGCGGGCTCATGGCTTCGAACCAGGGAGCTGTATCTGCGGCGTCCTCGGCGGAATCGACGATCCGCACACCCTTGCCGTCATAGCCTCCGCGGGGCATTTTGAGGACCACCGGCCAGCCGATCCGGTCGCCGAAGCTGACCAGGGCTGCCACATCCTGGACCGAGGCCCAGTCAGGGTTCGGCAGCTCCAGCCTTTCGATGGCTGCCCTCATCACCAGCTTGTCCTGCGCGTTGACCAGCGCGTCCGGACCCGGCTGGACGTTCACGCCCGCAGCCAGGAGCTCCCGGAGGTGGTCCGTCGGCACGTGTTCATGGTCGAACGTCATGACATCGAGGCCCTGCGCGAAGTCGAGGAGCGTCTGGAGATCCCGGTAGTCGCCCACCGGCGAGTTGGCAACGGCCGACACGGCGGAGACGTCCTCCGCCTCGGCCAGGACTCGGAGTTCAAAGCCTAGGGCGGTGGCGGCTGGGGCCATCATGCGCGCTAGCTGGCCGCCGCCAACCACGCCGATTACTGGAAAAGTCACAAGTGCCAGCCTACAGAAAAGCGCGCCGGATCCCGGCTTTCCGGCGCCACGGAGGCCGAATTTAGGGTAATTCGGCCCCCAGTTTCCCGGGGGCGGAGGCAGCTTGGGTGATTTCAGCGCTAAAATGGGCCTTTGGCCGTGTGGCCCACAGTTCTGACGGCCATGGAGGGTCATGTACAACGCACTTGCAGATCGTATCCGGGGGCTCGCCTCGCTTTTTTGGCGTGAGGTAGCCAAGTTCGGAGCTGTCGGCGGTGCTGCCTTCGTCATTGATAACGGACTGACGTATTACCTGATGCACGGCCCGATGACCGACAGTGAAGCCAAAGCGCGCTTCGTCGGCGCGAGCATCGCGACGATTTTCTCCTGGATCGCCAACCGGATGTGGACGTTCCGGCATCGGCGGCAGGCCAACGTTCTCCGCGAGTTCCTGATGTTCGTTCTCATCAACGGCATTGGGATTGGGATCTCCACAGGATTCACTGCCCTGGCCAAGTACTCGTTCAACGTGACGGACAAGAACATGCTTTTCGCCGCCGGAGTTGTGGGGATTTTGGTAGCGACGGTGGTCCGCTTCTTCGCCTACCGGTTCCTTGTGTTCAATGAAGAACTGGACCAGGAGCCGGAGTTCTCCCACGACCACGAGCTCATCGAGCGGCACCATCACGAGAAGGCCGCCGCTGCTGCTGCAGCTGCCCAGCGTGGGGAACAACTGGACAAGGACACCTCGGAAACCCCCCGGCAGCCCTAGCCTCCAGTCTTCCAGCTTTCACGAAGGGCGCCGGTCCGGGGACCCTTACTTGCCGTGGATGCGTTCGGCTGCCAGGAGCTTGTCTGTCAGCTCAACGTCCGGGTGTGCCAGAAGCACTGATCCGCCGCTGCTCCAGGCGCCGAGTGAGTTCGACAATGCCGCTTCGAGGCCGTCGGAGGCCGCAACAAGCAGGCGTACGCCGTCTTCGTGCGGTGCGGCGAACCCCGTGAGCAGGCCCTCGTGGAGGTGCTGCTGGCCGTCGTGGGCGCGGATGGCGCAGACGGAGGCCGACGGATCGGTGTGGGCCATAAACACGTCACCGTGGGAACGGACTTCGGAAGCGTAATCGATGGACCCGGCGGGCAGCTCACCCGGCCAGCGCATGGCAAGGGCGGGGAGGGCAACAGCGATAACGGCGTCGTGGCTGCCTGATGAGTCAGGCCGGTCGGTTACGAGATAGTCCGCATCACCGCCGTCCAGGACGGTCTCCATCCCGAGTTGCCAGGCTGCCAGCGCCCAGATAACCGACTTCCAGTGCGCCGGAAGGGCAAGGCCCAGTCGCATCCCGGGTTCGGCGTCGAGTTCGTCCTGCAGCAGGTTGCTCGTCTTGGCAACCCAGTTGTCCAGCACCCGCCCCGATAGCTCCACGCGCTCGGAATCCGGTCCGTACCAGGTCAGCCGTGGCGACGTGGAGTGGCCGGAGCGCAGGGTTGTCATCAGATCGATCGCCGGGATGCTCATGGCTACATCTTGCCACGGGCGAGGAGACCCGTCACCGGAAAACCGGGCCTTCGCCAGCCCGGAACCGGCGACTTACATCGGCGAATTGGCTGTGATTTTACTCACAGTATTTTCTCATTTCGCTTGCGTTATTCGGTTTCAGGCTGTATTTTCTCCCCGGATTCCTTGGAATCTGGGGGAATGCGCGCTCCGCCCTGCTTCAGCCCTCCTGGCCGGCGGGCGTGTCGGCGAAAATTGCCGGGCGTGGCGTGCGCGTACTTGGCCGCAAGAGTTGATTATTATCCCTCCACGGCTTGACTCGCCTGTAGTTACACACGTGTAATTAGATATCGAACGCCATTGCGCAAATACCGGCACACAACCGAGTGTCCAAGTATCCAGGCAGGGGCAGCAACATCAGGAGGGTCGCCGTGGGGCAAGCAGAGCGTATCCATGAAGATGCAGTCGTCGCCGGACAGGCAACGGCTAAGTACCGTTCACGAGGCGTGCCGAGCGACTGGTACGTGGATCCTGCGGATCCGGACGCCGCAGAGCGCTACAACCGCAACACCAAAGAGTCTTTCGAGGACCAGGCCACTGCTTTCCTCGCAGCCCATGAAGCCCTGCTCGATGGGGGACAGGACCAGGACGATGACGACCTGGATCCGCCCATGGAGCTGCAGACCTCCACCGGGACCACCTCGCAGCCGGTATGGATCGGGCTGCCTTTCCAGCAGGACTTCGATGACGAAGGCGAACTGGGCTGGCAGACTGACGCACTCTGCGCCCAGACTGATCCGGAAGCATTCTTCCCTGAAAAGGGCGGATCCACCCGCGACGCCAAGAAGGTCTGCGGTGCGTGCAACGTGCGGTCCCAATGCCTTGAATACGCGCTGGCTAATGACGAACGGTTTGGCATTTGGGGAGGCCTTTCCGAGCGTGAGCGCCGGCGGCTAAGGAAGCGAGCAATCTAATTCTTCAGGAAGTGCACGTCACTGCCGTTGTGGTGTCCCACAACGGCAGTGCCTATCTCCCCAGAACCCTGGCTGCCCTCGCGGACCAGACCCGGCCTGTCGACTCGGTCATCGGTGTGGACACAGGCTCCAAGGATGACTCCGAAACCCTGCTGGCGCGGTCTCTCGGCGGAGCCAACGTCATCACGCACCCGCACGCCAGGTCCGGTATGGGCGGCGCCGTGCGTGCCGGTCTTGAGGCCCTGTCACCCTGGACCGGGCAACCTGAACATGCCGGCCCGGAGTGGATCTGGCTGCTTCACGACGACGCCGCGCCAGCCCCCGAAGCGCTGGCCGAACTGCTGGGCGCCGTGGAGCGTGCACCCTCGGTCACGGTGGCCGGCTGTAAGCAGCTGGACTGGCACGCCGAACGCAGGCTGATCGACGTCGGGCTTTCCACCAGCAGATGGGCCGAGCGCCTCACCCTGATCGACGCCGACGAACTGGACCAGGGCCAGTACGACGGCCGCAGCGACACCTTCGCCGTGAATTCTGCCGGAATGCTCGTCCGCCGGGACGTCTGGGAACAGCTGCAGGGGTTTGACCCGGCGCTGCCCGGCAGCGGCGATGACATCGACTTCTGCTGGCGGAACCGTCTTGCCGGACACCGCGTCGTGGTGGTGCCCACCGCCCGGATGTTCCATGTGGCGCACAGGCCGCATGGCCTCGGGAATGCGTCTGCGGCAAGGAAAGCACAGGTGCATCTGCGGCTCAAACACTCGCCGCTGTGGAAAGTGCCGCTGCACGCGGCCGGCGCGCTCCTGGGGAGCATCTTCAAACTTGTCCTCAGCATCGCGGTCAAGGATCCCGGGTACGGCTTTGCCCAGTTCGCTGCCACCTTAGCGGCGCTGGGCAGGCCGGGTGCGGTGGCGAAAGCGCGTCGAACCGCCGCCCGCACCCGACGGATCCGCCGCTCAGTCGTCAGTAAGCTGCAGACCTCCCGCCGCGAGGTCTGGAGCCACCGCCGATCCCTCATGGAAGCACTGGGATCCGAAGCCTCGCCGTCAGAAGGCCTGGAAAAGGATCCGCTCGCCAACCAGCCCAGCGGGGACTCCGCCGATGACTTCGCGGCTCTGACCACCAGCGAGCGTGCCTGGGTGGGCAACGGCGCTCTGGCAGCGGTACTCATCGCGGCAGCGGCGTCACTCACTGCCCTCACCGGCCTCTTCCGTGCGGAGGCTGCCTCCGGTGGCGCCCTCATCCCGGTGTCATCGACGCTGGGCGAGATCTGGCACCATGCGTCCAGTTGGTGGATCAGCCTGGGCGCCGGGCTGCCCGGCAAAGGGGATCCGTTCGGCTACGTGCTGTGGATCCTGGGCGTCCTGGGCGGGGGAGACGCAAACAGCGCCATGGCCTGGCTGCTCCTGCTGGCAGCCCCGCTGTCCGGCCTGACGGCGTGGTTCGCCTCGGGAGCCCTGACGCTGCGGCGCCGGTTCCGTTTCATCGCCGCCCTGTTCTGGGCCGCCGCTCCTGCACTGCAGGTTGCCCTGAACCAGGGCCGGATTGGCGCCCTGATCGCCCACCTGATGATTCCACTGCTGGTCCTGGCCCTGCTCCGCGCCACCGGCACGGCCCTTGGCCAGGGGCGCTTCCTGCTGCCCACGCCCGGCGACAGGCGGTTCACCGAAAGGCCGCCGGAGAAACCGGGAATCAACGGCATGCCTTCCTGGACGGCGGCAGCGGCTGCCGGCCTGGCCCTGGCCGTGGTGTCTGCGTCGGCACCTTCGCTGCTGGCCCCGGCCGCCGTCGTCATCATTCTCTGCGGCCTGTTGCCCGGCCGGCGGGGCCGCACAGTGTGGTGGGCCCTCCTTCCCAGCGCTGCGCTTTTCATCCCCTTCGCTTCGTCCGTGCTGGACAGGCCCCGTGCCCTGCTGGCGGATCCCGGCGTGCCGCTCGGCTTTGCGGGCGCACCCCTGTGGCAGCAAATTCTCGGGCAGCCCATCCGGTTCACGCCGGACGGCGGACTGTCCGGGCTTCCGTTCTTCGGCGGCGATGTGCCGTGGGCACTGCTGCTCGCCCTGCTGGTAGCCGCGCCCGTGCTGGTCCTCGCCTTCCTGGCCCTCCTGGTGCCCGGCAAGCGCAGCCGCGCGGCCCGCGCCCTCTGGGTGGCAGCACTTATTGTCCTTGCCGCCGGCTGGCTGGCCAGCCACGTGGCCACAGGTGTCAACGCGGACACTTTGGTGACCCCCTTCACCGGTCCCTCGGTCTCGGCCGCCGGCTTCGCCATGCTGGGAGCGGCACTCATCGGCGCCGAGCGGCTCCTCGACGCTGCCGACAAGGCGTCTGCCGCACGCGGCCCCCGGAAAATCGTGGTGCGGTCGGCCGTCGCCCTGGCCACGGTCGTCCTGCTGGCTGGCCCCATGGCCGGAATGGCGGCCTGGTCCGCACAGAACCTGCTCCGGTCAACCACCGCGGCGGGCCTGCCTGCCGGTACAGGGGGCGACCCGCTGGGAGCGCCCCGGCTGGTGGAGGCCGGGGATCCCCGGACCCTCCCCGCGACAGCCATCGACCGGGGAACGGGCCCGGAGCAAACACGAACGCTCCTGATCAGCACCTCGGACGACGGCACCTTCAACGCAGCCCTGATGCGCGGTGCCGGCACTACACTGGACAGCCTGTCCGCCATCGCGTCCGCCCGGAACATCCTCGGAGCCCCCGGCACCGAATCAGTCCGCGACGACGACACCGTCACCGCGGCTCTCCGCAGCGTGGTCGCAACCATCGTCGCCGGACAGGGCGTGGATCCCCGCCCTGAACTGGAACAGCTCGGCGCAGGCTTCGTGGTTCTGCGTTCAGCCGACACCGCGGCGCAGCTCACAGCCAGCAGGATGGATGCTGTGCCCGGACTCATCGCCGTCGGACAGACGGACGTCGGCTGGCTCTGGCGGATCACACCGCTGAACCAGCCCGTTCTGCAGCCGGCGGACGTTGCCCACCGGGCCCGGATCATCGACGGCGACGGTGCCACCGTTGCGCTGCTGCCTTCTGGTTTCGACGACGTCGACACGTCAGTTCCGGAGGGAACCGACGGACGGCTCGTGGTGCTCGCAGAACGCGCCGATCCCGGGTGGAGCGCCTGGTTCGACGGGCGGAAGCTCACCTCCACCACGTCCGGCTGGGCGCAGGCCTTCACGCTGCCGCCTTCGGCCGGGCAGCTCACCATCCGCTACGAGAACCCTTGGGCCGTGTGGTCCGGCATCCTGCAGATCACGGTCATCGGCCTCACCGTCATGCTCGCTGTCCCCATGCCGGCCCGCCGCCCCAACACCGGTCTGTCCCGGGACGAGGGCTCCTTGCGTAAGGAACACCAGAATGCATAAGGACACTTCCCCGCGACTGGGAAAGTCGACCCGCAGGGGACTCTTCACCGGGCTGGCCTCGGCAGCGGCAATTGTTGCCGCTGCCGGCGGACTGGTTGCCGCCGCCTCGCTGGCTCCCCAACCCGTGGGCAGCCGGGTCCTCCCTGCCGCGTTGGCCGCCGTGCCTGCCGGTTCCAGCGTCGGAGTCTGCCCGGGTCCGGCGCGGCTGCTGGAAGGCACCGAAGCCGGCACTGATCCCCAGTTCAGCCCGGAATCCGCAACCGCCCGCAGCGCGGTTTCCGGCGCAGTCATCAGTGCACCCGGCGGGGTCATGCCCGCCAGCCGGCTTTCGGCGCTTGGCGGGGCCACCGCCGTCGAGATCGCCAGCGGCGGCCCGCAGGCCAGCGGGGCAGCCGGGCCGCAGGAGCTCAAGGCCGGCGTCATCGAACAACAGGCCGTGGACGCCGCGAGCGTCCTCAGCGCCGATGCCCGTGAGGGCCAGCAGGCATCGGCTGCGGCCCTCATGAAGTACTCGGCCACCGACGGTGACCTCCAGGGATCCGCGGCGGCCAACTGCCAGCAGCCCTCCAACGACGTGTGGCTCGCCGGAGCGAGCACCACGTTGGGGCGCACCTCGGTCCTGACCCTCAGCAACGCCTCAACTACACCCGCCACGGTCAGCCTGGAACTCTACGGCTCCAAAGGCCAGATCCAGGCTCCCGGGAGCCGCGGCCTCCTGGTGGCACCGGGCAGTACCAGGTCCATCGTCCTGGCAGGGCTCGCGCCGGGTGAAGCCCAGCTGAGCGTGCACGTGCGGAGCGCCGGTGGCCCCGTGGCCGCGGCGATCCAGCAGAGTGTCCTGCGCGGGCTGACGCCCGGCGGCGTTGATTTTATTTCCCCGGGAGCTGCCCCCGCAGCGCGGCAGGTCATGACAGGGATCGATATCCAGGATGGCGGCTCCATCGCCTCGCTCACCGGTCAAAAGGGCTATGCGGATGCGGGGCCTGCCCTGCAGCTCACTGTGCCGGGGCAGTCGGACGCAGTGGTGGAGATCAAGCTCTTTGGCCGAGACGGCCAGAAAGCATTGCCGAACGGGGGAGTGGTCACCGCCAAGGCCGGCTCGGTGACGGAGGTGTCGCTGGCAGGCGTGCCGGCAGGCCACTACACAGTGGCTGCCAGTTCCGACGTGTCATTTGTGGCTGCGGCACGGGTGACGCGCGGGCTCGAGGAGAATAAGGCCTCCGACGTCGCGTGGGCGCCGGCCGGAGTCCGGCTGGGCAGCCAGCACGTAGTGCCGGTGCCCCAGGGCGGCGTACGCATCCTTGTTTTCGGAGCCTTGGAGGACCGGGCTTCCATTTCGTACTCAGCCATTACGGCCGACGGCAAGATCCAGGCTGCTTCGACCGCCGACATCGCCGGGGGAACCACCACGTCCATCGACGTGCCGGAGAAGGTCGGGGAATCCTTGGTGGTGGGGTATGTCGTGTCTGCCTCGGGTGACGCCGCCTACGGCGCACTGCTGCTGCAGCAGGACGGGCGGGAGGACATTTCGTCGATTGCGCTTATGCCCGCCGCCTCAGGCCAGGAACAGGTCCCGGTCAAGCTCGGATACTGACGGCCCGGCAACTGGAGGCCGCCGGGCGGCCGATACTCCAAGTGGAGGTAATCAGTACCGTCGACGGTAGACGGGGTCCAGGGTTTCCGGTGCCACCCCAAGCATCTCGGCAGTGTGTTCCACAACAACGTCGTGGACCAGGTCCTGGAGCTCCTCGCGGCTGGCACAGCCCTGTTCCACAACGCGGCGGTACAGGGTGATGACCGGCCCTTCATCGGGTGTCGCAGGCGTGTAGGAACCCATGGGGGCCGCCCCCGCCTCGGCAACGAGCTTTTCGAGCTGCGGAGGTATTTCGTCAACCGCAAACCGGACACCGTCCAGGGTTTTGCCCCAGATATCGTGGAGCCGCTGCGCGGAGTCGAGAACCATGTCGTCAAAGCGGTCAGACCGTGTCCGGTACGCGGGATGGGTGGGGAGCATTAACTCGCCGCGAAGCCCGCGCCCGTGCCTGTTCCGCCGACGCATCGCGAAACTCCTGCCCGCGGAGCCCGAACCGGTGTCCTCAGTGCGGACACCCGGGTCAGCCAACCGGACCGTAAAAGCTGAATCATGGTTCGATGACTGCATACATTGACTCTAAACCCGGCAGAGCGTTTGCGCGACACAATCGCACCGGGCCCGCCATGGCGCGGCGTGAGGGCGCAATGCGGCGAACCGGCCGTGACAGCGAGTAGTCTGGGATGTCGTGGGAGCTATCCGTCAATGTTCAAGGTCAGGCTGCCGCCAGTCGGCGGTAGCTACTCTGACGTACGTATACGCCGACTCCACCGCCGTCCTCGGCCCCCTGGCCACCTATGCCGAACCGCATTGTTACGATTTGTGCGAGCAGCACGCCGGATCACTGACCGTGCCGCGCGGCTGGGAAGTCCTCCGGCTGGCCATGCCGTCAACTCCCCACCAGCCGGGTCCGGACGACCTCCTGGCACTCGCCAATGCCGTCCGTGAAGCCGCGGCACTGCCGCCGCAGGCCCCTGCTTCGCAGGGGCAGCGCGCAACCCACTCCGCGCTCGAAGCTCCGGCAGGCACGGAAGGCGCCCGCCGTGGCCATCTCCGCGTGCTGCGTGAACCGTCCTGACACCGATCTGGCGGTAGGCTGGAGGCTGCTAATCAGTCAGCCACCGGGGCCAGCGGGCCCCTCAGGGAGCATCAACCATGCCAAAGATCAGTCCTGAACTGTTGTCCGTCCTGCGCTGCCCCGTCACCGGATCGAAGCTGGTCCAGGAAGGCGACGAACTCGTCTCGACGGCGGCAGGGGACTCCGGCGAAAAGCTCCGCTACGCGATTGAGGACGGCATTCCGCTGCTCCTGCCGCCGGAACTGCTGCAGGCCGCCAACGCCGCCAGCTCGGACCAGCACGATTCACTGCCCGGTACCGCTGCCGGCACCACTTAAGCCTCCATCACCCGCACCACCCACCGCAGACGCATTGACGCCGTCGCCCCATCCGACAGAGCAAAGGATCCCCATGACTTTTGATTACAAGGTTGCCGACATCTCGCTGGCAGAGGCCGGCCGCCACCAGATCCGCCTGGCGGAACACGAAATGCCCGGCCTCATGTCCCTCCGCGCGGAATTTGGACCCACCCAGCCGCTCAAGGGTGCCCGGATCGCCGGTTCCCTCCACATGACCGTCCAGACTGCCGTGCTGATCGAGACGCTCACCGCCCTGGGCGCGGAGGTCCGCTGGGCTTCGTGCAACATCTTCTCAACGCAGGACGAAGCAGCTGCCGCCGTCGTGGTGGGCAACGGAACAGTTGAGGACCCGCAGGGCGTTCCCGTGTTCGCCTGGAAGGGTGAGACGCTCGAAGAATACTGGTGGACAGCCCAGCAGATCCTGACCTGGCCCGGAGCCGACACCAACCCGGACCTCGGTCCGAACATGATCCTGGACGACGGCGGCGACGCCACCATGCTGGTCCACAAGGGTGTGGAGTTCGAGGCCATCGGCGCTGTTCCGGCCCCGGCCGCGGACGAGTCCGAAGAAGGCATCGTATTCCTGGACGTGCTGCGTGCATCCCTGCAGGCGGACCCGCAGAAGTGGAGCCGCATCGGTGCCCGCCTGCGCGGCGTCACCGAGGAAACCACCACCGGCGTGCACCGCCTCTACCAGCTGGCTGAACAGGGCAAACTGCTGTTCCCGGCAATCAACGTCAACGACTCCGTCACCAAGAGCAAGTTCGACAACAAGTACGGCATCCGCCACTCGCTGCCGGACGGCATCAACCGCGCCACCGACGTCCTGATGGGCGGCAAGGTCGCCGTCGTCTGTGGCTATGGCGACGTCGGCAAGGGCGCCGCCGAGGCGTTCCGCGGCCAGGGCTCCCGGGTCATCGTCACCGAGATCGATCCCATCTGCGCGCTCCAGGCAGCCATGGACGGCTACCAGGTGGCGAAGCTGGAGTCCGTGCTGGGCGAGGGCCACATCTTCATCACCACCACGGGCAACAAGGATGTCATCCTGGCCGAGCATATGGCCGGCATGCGTGACAAGGCCATCGTGGGCAACATCGGCCACTTTGACAACGAGATCGACATGGCCGGGCTGGCCCGCATCCCCGGCATCAAGAAAGTGGAGATCAAGCCGCAGGTCCACGAGTGGGTCCTCGACGCCGGGACCGACGAAGAGCGCTCCATCATCGTCCTTTCCGAGGGACGGCTCCTGAACCTGGGCAACGCCACCGGCCACCCGTCCTTCGTCATGAGCAACTCCTTCGCCAACCAGACGATCGCGCAGATCGAACTGTGGACCAAGCGGGACCAGCCTGACGGCGAACGGGAATACGTCAACGAGGTATATGTTCTGCCCAAGATCCTGGACGAAAAGGTTGCCCGCCTCCACCTCGCGGCCCTCGACGTCGAGCTGACCGAACTGTCCAAGGAGCAGGCTGACTACCTGGACCTCGACGTCGCAGGCCCGTACAAGCCGGAGCACTATCGTTACTGAGGCGTGACGCCCCGGGCGCCGGGTGCGCCCGGGGTTGTTACCTCCAGCCCTTAAGATCGGTATATGGAGCCTGACGACAAGCCACGCCGCGCCGGAACCGCCAAGAAGATTTTCCTGGTGGCGATGGTGTGTGTCCTTGCGGCAGCAGGCGGAGCATTCGCCGCAGTAGCACCGGGCCTGGCGAATGCTGCGCTGGAATCCGAGGCAGGCTCCGCGTCCCGTTCCGCTCCCGGCATCGCGTCGCCGGTGGTTGCTCCGGTCACCCTGGACGTGGCACCGGCCGACGGCGCCAAGCAGGTTAACCCCGCAGCACCTGTCTCCGTAAAAGTCGGCAACGGGCGGATCGAAAGCGTCACGCTCACCAGCACGGCCGGCGACGCCGTGCAGGGAACATTCGCCAACGACGGCAGCAGCTGGACCGCGGCCGAACCCCTCAAGTTCAACACCGAGTACAGCTACACCTACGTCGTCACGGACGGCGCCGGCCGGGAAACCAGCACAACGCGGGCGTTCAACACGGTTTCCAGCACCCACGAAGCGGATGCTGCCATCTACCCGCTGGACGGCATGAAGGTTGGCGTGGGGCAGCCCCTGCAGGTCATCTTCAGCGAACCCGTGCTGAACCGGGCCGAGGTGGAAAAGGCCATTAAGATCACTTCCAGCGCCGGCCAGACCGGCGCCTTCCACTGGTTCAGCGACACCATGGTCCGTTACCGGCCGGAGGCCTTCTGGGCGGCCAACTCCACGGTCACGATGGACATGCAGCTTTTCGGCGTTGACCTCGGAAACGGCCAGATCGCCAATTTCAACAAAAAAGTCAACGTCAACTTCGGCGACAAAAAGGTGGCCATCGCCGACGCCGCCGCCCACACGTTCACACTCAGCGTCAACGACCAGGTGGTCAAGACGCTCCCGGTAAGCATGGGGGACCAGCGCTTCCCCTCAGCCCGCGGCTATGCCGTGCTGATGGAAAAGAACCGGTACGACCACTTCAGGGCGGCCAGCATCGGCCTTAAGCCCGGCGACCCCGCCTACTACGGCGAAGTGGATGTGGAGTACGCCATCCGCCTGACGCTGAGCGGCGCCTACATCCACCAGGCGCTGGAGTCTGCCTTCCCCTTCATCGGCAACACCAACGTCTCGCACGGCTGCATCGGTTTCGCCCCCGACGGCGCGGCCTGGGTCTTCAACAACATGACCACCGGCGACGTAGTGCAGATCATTAACACCGACGGGGACTACGCCGCGCACGAGGACGGCTACGGTGACTGGAACATTCCGTGGGCGGAATACGACAACTGACCGGTCGTTACCCGAACGGAAGCCGTTCGAGGCGCCCGCCCACTACCGCATTACGGCGCCGGGCCTCCCGGAGGCGGACGAGCTCCCTGTTGCGCCGTTCAGCGACCACCGCTGCGAGATAGTCGTCGGGGCCCGTCCCGGGCGGCGGCGGGGGCGCCACATGCCGGGCGAGTTCCGTGGCAATCGTTGCAGCCATTCCGGCACGGGACAGCGGTGACATCCGGCCTGCCTGGCGGACGAACTGGGACGCCTGGCGTGCCGTCGCGTCCGGTATGCGGCCGATGTCTGCTGTTTCCGCCCAGGCGCGCAGCCGGGGCGGCATAAACACCGGGGCCGCGGCTTCAACAGGCACACGGCTGCGCAAGGCGTACGTTCCCGCCATGGTGTCCCCGAGGCGCTTCGACCTGTCGTTGAAGAGGGCCACGGCAATGGCCAGCCCGCCGAGCGTGAGGTAGATCTCCAGGAACCCGGTCAGGCCGCGGATCAGGGCGTGCCGGAACCGGATGGCGCCACCGTCATCGCGCACCACGCGCAGCCCCGCGGCCAGCTTTCCCAGCGAGAGACCGCGGCTGAGGGTTTCCACCGCCACCGGGACAATCACAAAGCAGAACACAACGCTGGAGAGCATCAGCGCCCGCGCCGCCGCCTCGTCGAGTTCGGCGCTGGCCGCGGCCACACCGATAAGCATCAGCACCAGCAGGACCACGTTGACCATCACGTCCAGCAACAGCCCCAGCGCACGGGCCGCGAAGGACGCGGGCCGCAGTTCAAGGACAACGGCCTCGCCCGTGATGATTGAGCCCAAAACAGTGTTCCGTTCCACGCGAGTGATCCTGCGGACGCTCACAGTCTAATGGCGTGAGGCTAGGCTGGTGCCGTGGATATGGATGCCTTCTCCGCCGTCAACGGGGACACATGGTCGAGGCTGCACAAACTTGCCTTCAAACGGCGGCTCAGCGGAGCCGAGGCAGACGAATTGCTGCGCCTGTACCAGCTGACCTCCTCGCACCTTTCCCTGATCAGGTCCATCGCCCCGGAAAGCGGGCTCTCGGCGTCCCTGTCGGCAACCCTTGCCCAGTCCAGGACGCGGTTTACCGGAGCGCGTTCAAATTTCACGGCCGACCTGGCCCGCTTCTTTGTGGTGGCGCTCCCGGCCGCGCTGTACCGGCTGCGGTGGCTCACCGTGGCCTGCGGGGCGGCCTTCATCCTGATCGGCGGCGCCTACGCGCTCTGGATCGGAACGTCCCCGGACGCACTCCGCGCGGTCGCCTCCGAGGCCGCCGTCAGGCAGTACGTCGAGGAGGACTTTGTTGGCTACTACTCCGAAAACCCGGCAGCATCGTTCGCCGGCGCGGTGTGGACCAACAACGCCTGGATCAGTGCCCAGGCCGTAGCGCTGGGCATCACCGGGTTCTGGGTGCCGATGATCCTGATCAGCAACGCCCAGGGTGTGGGCATCGCCGCCGGAATCTTCGCCGCGTCCGGCAAAACCGACGTTTTCTACAGCTACATCCTGCCGCACGGGCTGATGGAACTGACAGCGGTGTTCATTGCCTGCGCCGCAGGCCTGCGGATCTTCTGGGCCATGGTCTCGCCGGGCCACCGCACCCGGGGCCGGGCCATCGCCGAGGAAGGGCGGTCCCTGATCACCGTGGCGCTGGGACTGGTGCTGGTGCTGTTCGTCTCCGGCCTGGTGGAAGGATTCGTGACACCCAGCCCGTTGCCGGTGTGGGCCAAGATCGCCATCGGGTCAGCCGTTCTGGCAGCGTACTGGCTGTATGTCCTGGTTTGGGGCCGGCGCGCCTACCTCGCCGGGGCGCGGGGCGACCTCGGGTCCGAGGATGCCGGGTACAGCGAAATTGCGGCCTGAATCGGCGGCCGCCCGGGGTGGCTCCTCGCCGTGCCGGAGGACCGGACGGTAGGCTCGTCCCAGAGATACTTGTGACGCCCGGACCAGAGCCGGCGGCACGGACCCCAACGGAAGTGACGCTGCTGTGAATGACAATTCTCCGACCCCTGCCAAACGCATGGAGCCGCAGCCCGATCCCCTCCTGGACTCATCGGCGGATTCGGATGAACCGGCCTTTTCCTGGATGAGTGATTCCACGTCCAGCGATGCGGACAGCAAAGGCCCTTCGAAAAACGTGGACACCGCGGGATCCGAAAGTGTCCAGCAGCCCGAAAGCCGGGCAGACCGCAAGGCCGCGGAAGCCGCCGTCGAACCCGCCGCCGAGCCAAACGCGCAGCCGTTCAGTGAACCGCTTCCCACCTCGGCCCTCCAGGTCCGTCCGCCGCAGGAGGAAGTGGAGCGGCGCAACGCCCAGCGCGAGAGTGCTGCCAACGCCAAGCCGCTGGCACCTCGCGTGATGCAGGTGCTCCTCGCCGTCTTTTACCCCGTCATCCTCCTGGTCCTGGCCGTCCGGGCCGTCACCAGCCCCCTGTTCCTCTGGACCGAGTACAACCGTCCCGGCTTTCCGGGCGACGGCTACGGGTTCAGCACCGACGACAGAATGACCTACGGCTCCTACACAGTCGACTACCTCAGCAACTGGTCCGGACCGCGCTACCTGGGGGAACTGGTCAACCGGAGCGGGGACAAGCTCTTCAAGGACGGCGAGGTCAGCCACATGGCGGACGTAAAGCTCGTGATCCTGTCCACTTTCGGTGCCGGGGCCCTGCTGGTCCTTTTCAGCATCATCGCCATCGCCTACCTGCGCCGCCGAAGCACGGGGGGCGTGCGCCGTGGCCTCTTCGCCGGGTCCATCCTGACCCTCGTGATCATCCTGGGCCTCGGTGCGCTGGCCGTACTGGGCTGGCAGCAGTTCTTCACGGAATTCCACCGGATCTTCTTCGCCAGCGGCTCGTGGACGTTTGCCCTGGAGGACACCCTGATCAGGCTGTTCCCGGGGCAGTTCTGGATCGACGCCGGCATCGTGATCGCCGGGCTGGTACTCCTCACGGCGCTGGTGACCCTGATCCTGACCTGGCCCACCCGCCGGCGCCGTGGCCTGACAGCCGACGAGCCAGCCCCGGCACCTGCGGAAGCCACGTAAGCCCGGAGGACTCTGCCCCGGCCGGGGCGGTTCAGCCGTAGAGCCGGGTGATCTCCGCGTCGAAGTCACGCACGACGGCGGCCCGCTTGAGTTTGAGCGAGGGCGTCAGATGCCCGGAATCGAGGGTGAACTGGGCGTCCAGCACCGCGAAGCTTCGGATGGATTCGGCTTTGGAGACCAGTCCGTTGGCCTGGTCCACGGCTTCCTGGATGGCTGCCCGCACACCGGGATCGGCCGCAGCCTCACGCGGAGACATGGCCGGCAACTTGTGCAGTGCGCACCAGTTTTCCAGGCCTTCCACGTCGAGGCTGACCAGGGCAGCGACGAACGGCTTTCCCTCTCCCACCACAACGGCATGGGCCACGAGCTGGTGCGCGCGGATCCTTTCCTCCAGTGGCCCGGGAACAACGTTCTTTCCGCCTGCCGTGACCAGCACATCCTTCTTTCGCCCCGTGATGGTCAGGAAGCCGTCAGGGTCGAGCTCGCCCAGGTCACCGGTGCGGAAGAAGCCATCGACAAAGGCTTCGGCGTTGGCGGCCTCGTTGGCATGGTAGCCCCTGAAAACGCCGATTCCCTTGACCAGGATTTCGCCGTCCGCGGCGACGCGGATGGTGGTGCCGGGAATGGGTATGCCGACGCTGCCTACGCGGGTCCGGGTGGGAGTGTTGGCTGTGCAGGGAGCGGTGGTCTCTGTCAGGCCGTATCCTTCCAGGACCGGGATCCCGGCACCGCGGAAGAAATGCGCGTCGTCCGCGCCAAGGGGACTGGCTCCGGAGACGGTGTAGCGGACCTGCCCGCCCAGCGTCTGGCGCAGTTTGGGGTACACGAGCCGGTCAAAAAGGGCATGACGCGTGCGGGACAGGAAACCCGGCCCCTTGCCATCCCCGCGCGCAGCGGCGTCCTGCTCCCGGGAAAAACGGATCGCAGCGGCCGTCGCGGCACCGAAGATGCCCGACCTGCCGGCCAACGCGGCTTTGCGCGCGGCCCCGGCACGGAGCTTTTCGAAGATGCGCGGCACCACCAGCAGGAATGTCGGCTTGAAGGTGCCCAGGTCCTCCACCAGCTGTGCTGCGCTGCCGGTGTGGCCGAACGTGGCCCCGGCGCTCAGGCAGACGACCTGGACAGCGCGCGCCAGCACGTGGGCCAGCGGGAGGAACATCAGGGTGCGGGCGTTCTCCTGCAGCAGGAGCTCCGGGAGGAAAGCCACGATGTTCCTGGCCACCAAAGCGAAGTTCCCATGGGTGATTTCGCAGCCCTTCGGGTTGCCGGTGGTGCCGGAGGTATACACCAGGGACGCCACGTCTTCGAGCGCCGCCGCGGAGCGGTGCCGTTCGAGCTCCGCGTCCGTAACCCCCATTCCGGCAGCGGCGAGGCTGGCAAGATCCGGGGCTACGCCGTCGTAATCCATTCTCACCACGTTCACCAGGCGGTCCTTGAGGAGCTCGGACGACGCCAGGACCTTGGCCACCAGGTCCACTTTTCCGCGGTCCTCCGCAAACACCCTCAGCGCTCCGGAGTCATGCAGGATCCACTCGACCTGGCTGGCGGACGAGGTTTCGTAGATCGGCACGGTGACGCCGCCCGCGAACCAGATGGCGAAGTCCACCAGCGTCCATTCGTAGCGGGTGGCGGACATGACCGCCACGGTGTTGCCGGGCTCCAGCCCGCCCGCGATCAGACCTTTCGCCAGTGCGCTGACGTCCTGGACGAACTTCCGGGCAGTCACGTCCGTCCAGCCGTTCGGCCCCTTTCGGGCATACAGCGCGCGGGCAGGGTTGGCCGCCTGCTGTTCCAGGAGGAGGTCCGTCACGTTGCTGGCAGGATCAAGCTCCACCAGCAGTTCCGTGCTTGCTTCTCTCACAGGGGGTCTCCGTTCGGCTGCCGCACCGCGGCGCGGCTGAAATCGTCAGGGTCTTCTGCAATCCTGTCCTAGATCCAGGACGGCATCCACATCCGGTAGCGCCACTGCTGGTAGGGAATGACTTCGGCTGCCCACACAGGGTAGAAGAAGGCGGACAGCAGCACCACCCCAACCACAAAGAGTGCCACCAGGTACAGGCCTGAGCGCCGGCGCCACGGCGGATCGGTGTCCCGTCCCAGGACCAGGCCCAGGCAGTAGACCAGCGCCAGGACCAGGAAAGGCTCAAAGGACACGGCGTAGAAGTAGAACATGGTCCGTTCCGGGTACATGAACCATGGGAGATACCCGGCACCGACCGCGGCCAGCACGGCGCCGGCGCGCCAGTCGCGGCGTCCGGCCCACCAGAACAGAAGAACTGCCAGCGAGATGGTGGCACCCCACCAGATAAGGGGGTTTCCGACGGACAGGATGGCGGAGGCGCAGTTCGATACCGCGCATCCCTGCGTCCCCTGCTGCGGGGATTCGTAGAAGAACGATGTGGGCCGGCCCATCACCAGCCAACTCCAGGCGCTCGCCTCGTAGGGGTGCTCGGAGCCCAGCCCCTGATGGAATTTGTACGCCTCCAGGTGGTAGTGGGCCAGGGACCTGACCACGTCCGGAAGCCAGCCCCATTCGGCCGAGGGATTGGACTGCGCCCAGCGCCGGAAGTAGGCGTCGTTGGAACGGAACCAGCCGATCCAGGTGGCGGCATACACCACGGCCGCCACGGGAACCATGCTAAGGAAGGCCGGGAGGCCGTCCTTGATGATGCCTCCGGTGATCCAGCCGCGGATTCCTGCGACGCGACGGGCGGAGAGATCCCACAGGACGGACAGCAGCCCGAAGCCGGCCAGGAAGAACAATCCGGACCATTTGGTCCCCACGGCAAGGCCCAGGCACACCCCGGCGGCGATCCGCCACCAGCGGATTCCCAGCCAGGGGCCCGCCAGCAGTTGCTCTGCGGACGGCCGGCCGTGCCTGCCGAGCCGGGCAGCCAGCCTGCGGCGGCCGTCGTCGCGGTCCATCAGCAGGGCCCCGAAGGCGGCCAGGATCCAGAACATCAGGAAAATATCCAGCAGCGACGTCCGTGACATCACCAGGTGGTGGCCGTCAACGGCCAGCAGCAGTCCTGCCGCCGCCGACAGGGGCAGCGAATGGAACAGCTTTTGCGCGATGAGGGCAAGCAACAGGATGGATACAGTGCCGGTCAGGGCGGCGGCGAAGCGCCAGCCGAAGGGATTGTCGGCACCGAAAAGCCACATCCCGCCGGCGATCATCCACTTGCCCACTGGCGGGTGGACCACGTATTCGGGAGTGTCCAGCAGGATGTTGGGGTTTCCGGCGTTGAACGAGTCGTTTGCTTTGTCCGGCCAGCTCCGCTCATAGCCGCTGACCAGGAAGGAATAGGCGTCCTTGACGTAGTACGTTTCATCAAAGACCAGGCTGTGCGGGGACTCCAGGCGGACGAAGCGGAGGATGCCTCCGATGACCGCAGTCAGCAGCGGAACCAGCCAGAACCACAGCCGGAGCGACGGCGGGTAGTCCCGCCAGCTGCGGACGTTTCCGATCAGCCGTTCCTGGAGGGCTTCTGCGGAGAAGGCGACGGCGGGCCGGATGACCCAGGGCTTGCCAGCGGGAGCCTGTGCCTGTGCGGCGCGTTCCGGGGAGCCTTGGGGCGGGCCTGCCGGGTGGTCCTGGCCGGACCCGACGGGCCGTGTGGGGGTCTGCGTCACGTGCCCCATGCTACCTTTTGCAGCTTGAGCCGCCTGCCAGCAGTAGGCTGGTGGCGTGGACCCTAACCCCGAAACCCTGCCCGACTCCAGCCTGCCTGACACCATCGGCCCCAACGCGGGCAGCACCGGGCCCGGGCGGATCGTGCTGGCCGCAACGCCGATCGGCAACGCAGGCGATGCCTCCGCCCGCCTCATTGAACTGCTGGCCACCGCAGACATCGTCGCGGCAGAGGACACCCGGCGCCTCCACCGCCTGGTCCAGAACCTCGGTGTCACGGTGGCGGGCCGCGTGATCAGCTACCACGAGCACAATGAGGCGGCGAAAACAGCAGAACTCCTTGATGCGGTCCGGGCGGGCAAAACCATGGTCATGGTGACCGACGCCGGGATGCCCTCGGTTTCAGACCCGGGATTCCGGCTGGTTGAGGGAGCCGTTGCCGCCGGACTCACCGTGACGGCCGCCCCAGGCCCCTCGGCCGTACTGACAGCACTGGCCCTGTCCGGCCTGCCCACGGACAGGTTCTGTTTTGAAGGGTTCCTTCCGCGGAAAGCAGGGGAACGGGCTTCGAGGCTGGCAGACCTTGCAGCTGAGCGCCGGACCATGGTGTTCTTTGAAGCCCCGCACCGGCTGGAAGCCATGTTGCGCGCCTTGCGTGAGCGGTTTGGCCCGGACCGCCGGATCGCCGTCTGCCGCGAACTGACCAAGACCTATGAAGAGGTCATCCGGGGGACCGTTGGCGAGCTGCTGTTCTGGGCTGAAGCGAATGAGGTCCGGGGCGAGATCGCCGTGGTCCTCGCAGGAGCGCCCGAACAGGCACCGGGGACGCCCGAAGATCACGTGGCGGCCGTCAACGCGCTGGTGTCACAGGGAATCCGGCTCAAGGAAGCCGTGGCTGCGGTGGCCGAGGACGTCCGGGTCAGCAAGAGGGAACTGTATTCTGCCGTATTGGCGGCGCGCTGATCCATCCTGGACAGCCTCCCGGATGCGGGGCTGAAGGAGCGTCAGCACGCCGCCCAGGCGCTGTGCACCTGCACAGTGCGGGCTTGATTCTGTAGTGCGTCCAGGCGTAGACCCTCCGGCGGCGGCAGCAGTAGTCTGACAGTTAATCAGCCACAAAGGCAGGCCGCTCCGGCCGCCGGTGCGCGGCTGGAAACAACCCTACTGACGAGGGAGTCATCGTGACTGTCACTGCACAGCCAGCCGTTACCGCCGAGCGCGAGAGCGAGCTGCTGGCCTCTGTTCCCACCGGCCTGCTTATCAATGGTGAGTGGCGGCCGGCCGCTTCCGGAAAGACGTTCAACGTCGAGGATCCCGCCACGGGCAAGGTGCTGCTGAGCATTGCCGACGCCGGCCCCGAAGATGGCAAGGCGGCAATGGATGCTGCGGCCGCGGCGCAGGAGTCCTGGGCGAAGGTCCCATCGCGCGAACGTGGGGAGATCCTGCGCCGTGCCTTCGAGCTCGTGACGGAGCGGGCCGAGGACTTCGCCCTGCTGATGACCATGGAAATGGGCAAGCCACTGGCCGAAGCCCGCGGCGAGGTCACCTATGGGGCCGAATTCCTGCGCTGGTTCTCCGAGGAAGCGGTCCGCGCGTTCGGCCGCTACTCCGTGTCCCCGGACGGAAAGTCCCGGCTCCTGGTCACCAAGAAGCCCGTGGGCCCCTGCCTGCTGATCACCCCGTGGAACTTCCCGCTGGCCATGGCCACCCGCAAGATCGCCCCCGCCGTCGCCGCCGGCTGCACCATGGTGCTCAAGTCCGCCAACCTCACGCCGCTGACCTCCCAGCTGTTCGCGGCCGTCATGCAGGAAGCCGGACTGCCCGCCGGCGTCCTGAACGTCATCCCCACCTCGACGGCCGGTGCCACCACGGGCCCGCTGATCAAGGACACCCGGCTGCGGAAGCTCTCCTTCACCGGCTCCACCGAGGTGGGCCGCCGCCTGCTCGCCGACGCCTCCGAGACCGTCCTGCGGACCTCCATGGAACTCGGCGGCAACGCCCCGTTCGTGGTGTTCGAAGACGCCGACCTGGACGCCGCCGTCGCCGGTGCCATGCTGGCCAAGCTGCGGAACATGGGCGAGGCCTGCACCGCGGCCAACCGGTTCATCGTGCACGAGTCCGTCGCGGACGAGTTCGCGGAGAAGTTCGCCGCGAAAATGGCGGACATGACCACCGCCCGCGGCACCGAGCCCCACTCCAAGGTCGGCCCGCTGATCGATGCCAAGAGCCGGGACAAGGTCCACGAACTCGTCACCGACGCCGTGGCCTCCGGCGCCAGGGCGGTCCTGGGCGGCGCACCGGCAGAGGGGCCCGGCTACTTCTACCAGCCCACCATCCTCACCGGCGTCACCGAGGGAACCCGGATCCTGTCCGAGGAAATCTTCGGCCCCGTCGCCCCGATCATCACGTTCGGCACCGAAGAGGAAGCCATCCGGCTGGCCAACAACACCGAATACGGCCTGGTTGCCTACGTCTTCACCAAGGACCTGAACCGCGGCATCCGGATGGGCGAACGCCTCGAGACCGGCATGCTCGGCCTGAACGCCGGCGTGATCTCCAACGCGGCGGCGCCCTTCGGCGGCGTCAAGCAGTCCGGACTGGGCCGTGAAGGCGGACTGGAAGGCATCGAGGAATACCTCTACACGCAGTACATCGGCATCGCGGACCCTTACGCCGGCTGACCCACAACGGTGATCCGCGGACGGGCCGGGGGAAGCTAGCCTTCGCTCGGACGCCGCAGGCCGTCGCGTACTCGTGACCACGAGTGGGCGGCGGCCTTTGCCGTCCGCCGGGCCAGCCTGCCGATGAACCGGAACGGCGCCGTCAGCATCCGTCCCCAGCGGGCAAGGACCGAGGGCGGAAGCCAGTCAGCGCGCAGCCGGCGGATACGCGTGACGTTGGCCCGCATTGATCCCTGGAGCGCGGAAATCCGGGCGGCTGCCGGTTCCGCACTGACCGAACCGGGGGAACCGGCGGCTGGCGGGCCGTAGGCGTGCCGTTCGAAGTCGGCCGTGAGGGAGATGACAGCCTGGTGTGCGGCGTCGTCCATTCCGCCTGGTTCACCCAGCAGATGCGAGCCGCGGATCCGGGCGGAGTACGTCCTGGGCGTCTCAGCCGGTCCCGGCGGCAGGCCGTAGTCCGTGCCGAGGTCGCGGAGCTCGGACCACGCCAAGGGAACGGCTGCCGGGGACGGAGGATCAGTGCTGCGCAGCCTGCGGGCTCGGACCCCCAGCCGTACCAGCCGCGGCGAAGAGGCAAGGAGGAGCAGCAGTGCTGATCCTGCCAGGCCCAGGAGCCACGGCAGGATCTGCGACCCTGCGTCGGTCCCGGGGCCGGCGCCGGGCAGGGGGAGCGGCGCGGCGCTGGGCAGCGGGGTTGCCAGCGGGTTGCCGGACGGAATGAGGTCGTCATTGTTGTCGAGGGAGCCGGGCGAGCCGGGTACCGAGCTTTCGATGGCGTATTCCGGGGGCACCCCCCGCGAGGGCGTCGGCTCAAACGGCACCCACCCGAGACCTTGGAAGTAGAGTTCGGGCCACGCATGGGCATCCCGTGCGTCCACTTCGTACTCTGCCAGCGCACCTTCACCGGCCACGGTCACGGTGGCTCCGGTCAGCCGTCCGGGGGCGTAGCCGACGGCGATCCGGCTGGGAATGCCTTCAAGCCTGGCCATGACCGCCATCGCCGAGGCGTAGTGGATGCAGTATCCGCTTTTTTGGGCGAGGAAGTCGGCCAGGACGGACAGTCCGTTGCCGTCATAGCCGCCCTGGACCGGGGACTGGAGCGAATACGTGAACTCGGCTGACCGCAGGTATTTCTGGATGGCCACGGCCTTTGCATACACCGTGCCGCTCGATCCGGTGACGGAATCGGCCGTGGACCTGACAATGTCAGGCACGTTGCCGGGTACGCGGGTGAAATCGTCCGCTATGCCCTGCACGGAGGCCGACGAACGGTCGAGCAGGCTCGCCGTGAGCCGGGGAACGGAAGAGACCACAATGTATTCCTGGCTCCGCGAGTTGGTGTCCGCTCCCTTAACGCTCAGGGTGGCGGGGTCCCATGTCCAGCGCCCGCCCAGGCCCCGGATCGACTCGGGAGCGTAGGGAACAGGGAGGTAAGGGCTGGTGAAAGATCCCGTGTCCACCGCGGTGACCTGGCGGAGCTGCTCGTCGGCGAGGATCTCGTAGCCGGTCTCGATGGGTCCGGCCACCGGCCGCCGCGATTCGTCGCGGTCGTCCGGTCCCCAGGAGTCGCCGTCGAAATTGTCCACCGTGACGGACCGCAGGTAAATCGGGGCGGCGGACGTGGTGGCGTAGGTGATCCGTCCGGTGCCGGCGGGCGCGCGGAGGCTGTTTCCGAGGGTGATCATGGGATTCAGCCCAGTGGAGGTGCCCCAGGGGTTCACGCGCGAACCCTGCGGAAACGTTCCCTGGTCGAAGCCGGGGATGGCCAGCGGGATGATCAGCGTGGCCACGAGGGCAACGGATCCGGTGAGTGCGGCGCGCTTCATCTGCCCTGGGTTGCGGGCCGTATCAGCCGGCGTACGCGCGTCCGGCGCGAACCACTGGCTGCACGCCAGAATCAGCAGGTAGCCGGCCACCGTAGCGGTGAACCCCCAAACGCCCACGCTTTGCGGCTTCACCATGGCCGGCACGATGAGGATGGCCACGAGTCCCAGGCCGGTGGTGGCAGGCATGGCCAGGGGCAACGCCAAAGCATCGATGAGGATGACCGTCAGGCCCAGGACGGCGCAGGTCACCATCACGATGCCGGCGTTGGGGGCGACGGGCGCGCTTTCGGCCAGAACTGTCTCGCTGGCGCGGCGGATGAACCTGTCCAACTCCTTCATGGTGGCGCCCGACGGGATGAGCCCGGCTATGCCTGAGCCGCGGAAGAACGTCAGCGTCAGGATAGCCACCAGGGAGGCGAAGCCACCTGCGGTGACAACGAGGGGGTGCGCCCGCAACGCCCGGAGTCCGGCCATGGTCAGGCAGACCACAAAAACCGTGGTCAGCACGGGCAGGTACCACGCCCACCCCCGCAGGACACCGTTAAGCGAAAGGGCCGCACCACACACCGACAGCCCCACGGCTCCGGCCATGACCCACGGGTAGGCGCCGACCCGGGCTTTGCCTGGCTGCTTGCCGGAAACCGGGACGCTGGAAGGCTGCGCCGCGGCGGAGGTGTGCTTTTCCGGGGCGAGTGTCACCGTGCCACCCCCGCGCCACGCCGGACATCAGCCGCAGCGGCATCCAGCGCTGCTCCGCCCTGGTCGAAGTGGCTCCAGGCGGCGGGCACCGGAACCGACGGGGACACCGCCGCCGCACGCCACCCCCCACGCCGGAGCGCTTCAAGTTCATCGTGGAAATCAGACGGCCTCTCCGCGACGATGATGGCGAAGGAATTCGCCCCATAACCCGCCGCCGGGGCCAGGGCGGTGGCTTCCGCCAGCGACAACCTTCCCAGCACCGCGATAATCGGTCCCCGCATCCGGTGCGCCGACAGCTTGTCCATGAGCAGGTCATCAAAAAGCGCTGGACCGGAATCCTGTCCACCGGCATGATCGCGTGCCGCGCCGGAGGAGTCCCTGCGGTCCGGGCCCGGATGGGCCGGGCTCCGGGGGGCGGCCTCCTTGCGGCCGTGTTGGCCGTGATGGCCGTGATGCGGGCCGGAGAGCTGGATGGCTGCCAGGCTTTCGGCGATGGACTGCAGCCCGCCGGTGCCCTGGTACTCCTCGGTCTGAGGTTCAGGCGCTGAGGGGGAACGCAGGAAGGCCGGTTCGCCGGCGGCGTCGAGCAGGCGCAGCGCATAATTCCGTTCGGCAAGATGCGCGCTGATAGAGATGGCCGCCACCACTGCCCATTCGAAGGTGTCGCTGGTGACCATCTCGTGGCCGTCCATTCCCGTATTCCCGCCAAAGCCCGTCCCGGGACCTCCTGCGAAGGCGGCGAACCGCTGGTCAAGGATGATGGTGGCCTCGGGGGTGGTGACGGACTCCTCCTGCCTGACCATCAGTGCACCGTGCCGGGCAGTCGCTGCCCAATGGACACGCCGCATGGGGTCGCCGTGCCGGTATTCGCGGGTCATCACATCGTCGTCGCTGGGGTTGGCCCGGATCCGGGTGGCCGTGACGCCGTCGCTCCCGCGCGCCCCTGCAAGCCCGGTGACCGGGAGCTCGACGGCGGCCGGCGTCACCGTGAGCGTCTCGCCGTCGTCGATTGCCTGCCGGTGCAGGGACAACCCGAACGGGTCGGTGAACTCGGCGGTCACCGGCCCGATGAGAAACTGGCCGCGCTGGCTGGAACGCAGATGGTATTCGTACCGGCTGGTGCCGCCGGTGGCCGAGCGCGCGGGGAAGCGGAATGCGGGAGATTCCCCAAACCGTGGGGGCAGCCGCTCCTCCATGATCGCGCGTCCGGTGACCGGCCCGGTCCGTGCCACAGCCAGCCGGACAGTCGTGGCGGCCGAGGTCTCCACCGGAGATGGATTGAACTCCCGGTAGACCTGGAATTTTGGTTTAACCAGCCGGATCCCCGCCAGCGAGACCAAGGGAAGCACAATCAGCAGGATGCTGAGGCTGAGGAGATCGCGGCGGCCCATGATCTGCGCAGCCAACAGCGACACAGTGCCGGCAGCGAGGAGGCCCCAGCCGCGCTGGCTGAAAAGGTGACGGGGGAGCCGGTCCAGCAGTGCCATGGGGCTCTGCCTAGTGGTTCCTGCGGAGCCCGGAGCCCGGTGGAGTCTTGGCCGCGGACCCGGCTGCGGACCGTGCCGAGGCATCCGCCAGGTCCTGGCTCACCGGCAACCTGTTCAGGATCCCGCGGATGACGCTGTGCGGTGTTTCCCCGGCGCTGGCGGCCTTGCGGTCCAGGATGATCCGGTGCGCCAACACGGATTCAGCCACGTTGACGACGTCGTCGGGAAGCACAAAATCACGCCCGTCCAAGGCCGCAGTGGCCTTGGCCGCCCGGAGCAGCTGCAGCATCGAGCGCGGACTGGCCCCCAGCCGGAGCAGCGGACTCTCGCGGGTTGCCCTGCCCACGGACACGGTGTATTCCTTGACGGCCTGGGACACGTAGACCTGCTGGACGGAGGCGATCATTGCCGCGACGTCCGCTGCAGTGACCACGGCCGATACCTTGGCCAGCGGCGACGTCGCCTGGTGGGTTTCCAGCATCTCGATCTCGGAGTCCTTGTCCGGATAACCCATGGAGATACGCGCCATAAAGCGGTCCCGTTGCGCTTCCGGCAGGGGATAGGTCCCCTCCATCTCGATCGGATTCTGGGTAGCCACCACCATAAACGGCTCGTCGAGTTTGTAGGAGTGTCCGTCCACCGTGACCTGGTGCTCCTCCATGCATTCCAGGAGGGCGGATTGGGTCTTGGCCGAGGCGCGGTTGATTTCATCGCCGATCACGATGTTGGCAAACACGGCGCCCGGGCGGAACTCGAACAGCCGGGACGACTGGTTGTAGATGGACACGCCGGTGACATCGGACGGCAACAGGTCAGGGGTGAACTGGATCCGGCTGACCGTGCAGTCGATGGTCCTGGCCAGGGTCTTGGCGAGGAGGGTCTTGCCAACGCCGGGCACGTCTTCGAGGAGGAGGTGGCCCTGGGCCAGCAGGACGGTCAGGGCCAGTTTCGCGGCCTCCGACTTTCCGTCGATCACAGTGTTGACTGCATCCAGGATGCGCTGGCTTGCAGAGTGGAAGGCGGCCGCGTCCATCGCCTGGGCCTTGTGGCCGTTCAGCTGCGTGACCGGTTCCGCAATCCCTGCGAAGTTCCGGCCGGCAGGGTCGATCTCATTGACGGCAGTGCGTCGGTGGGAGTCCATCGGCAACCTTTCAGCCCGGTATCGACTGGGACGGGACAGCAAGCCTGCCTTCGCCCGTCGGTGGGCGTTCGCATCTGTTGGTAACAGACTACTAACAGAACTGCCGTGCCTGACAGAGAGTTCCCGTAATTCTCGATGCATCGCCCGCCGCTAGGCTAGAGGGATGCGCAATTCCCTGATTCCTGCCGCTTACCGTGCCGCCGGATCGGACGGATCGGACGGTTCGGCCGCGGCAGGCGCCGCGGGCCGGCGGGATTTTCCGCCGGCGCCGGAGCCGCTGCCGGCACCGGTCATGGACAACCACACGCACCTTGATTTTCCCGACGGCGCCGGGCCGGTAGGGGTCGCTGCGGCCTTGGATGCCGCGCAGGCAGTCGGAGTCCAGGGTGCGGTCCAGGTGGGCTGCGACCTCGAATCCTCCCGTTTCACCGTGCAGGCGGTGGATCTGGACAGCAGGCTCCTGGGGGCGGTGGCACTGCACCCCAACGATGCACCGGACTACGCAGCCCGCGGCGAACTGGAGGACGCGCTGGCGGAGATTGAGCGGCTGGCCGCGCATCCCCGGATCCGGGCCATCGGCGAAACCGGGCTGGACTTCTTCCGCACCGAGGGCGAGGGCCTGGTGCATCAGCGCTACTCGTTCAGGCGGCACATCGACATCGCCAAGCGCCTTGACCTCACCCTCCAGATCCATGACCGTGACGCCCACGACGACGTGGTGCAGGTCCTGCGCGAGGAGGGAGCCCCGCAGCGCGTGGTGTTCCACTGCTTTTCCGGCGATGAGGAGCTCGCGCGCATCTGCAACGCAGAGGGCTGGAACATGTCCTTCGCGGGCACCCTGACGTTCAAGAACGCACACAACCTCCGGGCGGCGCTCGCCGTCGCCGAACCCGAACTGGTGCTGGTGGAAACGGACGCGCCCTTCCTCACCCCGCACCCGCACCGGGGCCGGGCCAATGCCAGCTACATGGTGCCGTACACGGTCCGTGCCATGGCTGATTTGACAGGAACCGACCTCTCCAGGCTCTGCCAGCAAATCAGCGAAAATACCGTGCGGGCATACGGATCCTGGGACTGAAATCACACCGGGAAGAATTCCGCCAGTAAATACCAGGTATGCAAAATTCTTGGCCGCTTTATAACGCTACGGTTACAGTGGGTAACTATTAGCCGGGGTCGGGGAAGGCCTTCGGATAATTTCACTTCATCCGCAGCAGGATCATTGACGGCTTTGATGCCGCATGAGTGCCAAGTGGAGTGTGGCGGCGCAAAGGTGCCCGGAGCTGACCTCAGGGGTTCTGCGCCGGGTGTTTTACTGCGTTTTTCCCCGTGCCCGGACGGTCCTAAAGTTACGGGCAAACGTGGTCAAGCTTTTCACATCTGACGGCAAGTTCAGTTTCGTCAAGGTTGGTACCCAGCTGGTGGTGCTTTGCGCCCTCGTCCTCGGGCTCGTGGCCTTTGTCGGGAATAACAAAACAATCACGCTCAACGTCGACGGCAAGGTGACTTCGGTCCAGACCTTCGGCGGCACCGTAGGCCAGGTTGTCAAAAGCGCAAAGCTGGACCTGAAGCCCGCAGACCGCGTATCCCCGTCAGCAGACGCGACCGTGGAAAACGGCACCGTTATCAATGTGAACATGGCCAAGGCCGTGAAAGTCAGCCTGGACGGCTCTGAGAAGACCGTCAGCACCACCGCCCCCGACGTCGCCGGGCTGGTGACCGAACTCGGGGTGGCCAGCTCGTCATCCGTTTCCGTCCCGAAGGACGCCCAGTTGGCGGTGGACGGATCATTCGTCTCCATCACCACCCCCAAAAACGTGAGCATCGTCGCCGACGGTAAAGTCACCACGGCAACCACCACCGCATCCACGGTGGAGGCTGTCCTGGAAGACGCCGGCGTGACCCTTGGCGTCAACGACCGGGCCTCACAGCCCGGCAACGCCCTGGTAGTCAACAACATGGTGGTCAAGGTTTCCCGGGTGGACACCGGCCAGACGGCGGCCACCACGGAAGACGTAGCGTTTGAGACCATGACCTCCGAAAGCGCGGACCTGTTCAAGGGTGAGAAAAAAGTGACCCAGGCCGGGGCTGCCGGAAAGGTCGAGCGCACGTTCAAGCTCGTGCTGGTTGACGGCCGCGAAGCCTCACGCACCCTGGTTTCCGAGACCGTTTCCGTCCAGCCCGTGACGGAGCAGGTCACCGTAGGCACCAAGGCAAAGCCCGCAGCCACCACCGGCACCAACACCGGTGCAGCAGCGCCTGCCATGATGAACGAAGCCATGTGGGACAAGATCGCCCAGTGCGAATCGGGCGGCAACTGGTCCATCAACTCAGGCAACGGCTACTACGGCGGCCTCCAGTTCGACATCCGGACGTGGATCGGCTCAGGCGGCGGCGCCTACGCCCCCAACGCCAGCCTCGCCACCAAGGCCCAGCAGATCGACATCGCGAACCGCGTTTACGCACAGCGCGGCCTCCAGCCCTGGGGCTGCGGCTGGGCGGCCACCAGCTAGGACCAACGCCCACCCTGCATCGCAGGCAAGCCTGCAGCGGCAGCTGACCACAGCCGCGCAGGGCCCAGGGCAAACAAGCGCGTGAAGCGGCCGGACCCGGATTCCCGGGTCCGGCCGCTTCCGTTAACTCCGCGTGGCATTCGCAACCGCCGGGATAGGATACCTAGGTGACTGAACCGAGCCCCGCCGCGCCCGCACCCCTCTTCGGTGCCTCCGACATACGCCGGCTGGCGGAAGAGATCGGAATCCGGCCCACCAAGACCCTTGGACAGAACTTTGTCATCGACGGCAATACCATCCGCAGGATCGTCTCTGCCGCCAACATCGGCCCTGAGGAGACTGTCCTGGAGGTCGGGCCCGGCCTTGGCTCGCTGACGCTCGGGCTGCTGGACGCCGCAAAGGCAGTGGTCGCCGTCGAAATCGATCCGGTCCTGGCTGCGAAGCTGCCCCATACGGTCAACGAGTGGCGGCCCGGGGCTGCCGACGACTTTTACCTGGTCCAGGCCGACGCGATGAAGGTGACCACGCTGCCGGTTGAACCAACTGCCCTTGTGGCCAACCTCCCTTATAACGTTGCCGTGCCCGTGGTCCTCCACCTGCTGCAGCACTTCCCGAGCCTTCAGCACGGCCTGGTGATGGTGCAGGACGAGGTGGCTGACAGGCTGGCCGCCGGGCCCGGATCCAAGACGTACGGGGTGCCATCGGTCAAGGCGGCCTGGTACAGCAGCATGCGCAAAGCCGGGGTGATCGGGATGAACGTCTTTTGGCCCGCTCCTAAGATCCATTCCGGACTCGTGGCGTTCACGCGCAGGGAGCCGCCCGTCACCACTGCCACGCGCGAACAGGTGTTCGCCGTCATCGACGCAGCATTTGCGCAGCGCCGGAAGACGCTGCGGGCTGCCCTCGCCGGCTGGGCAGGCGGCGCCGCCGAGGCTGAACGTTGCCTCGTGGCGGCCGGCGTGGATCCCACCGCCCGCGGCGAGGTCATCGACATTGTGGCTTTCGCCCGGATCGCCGAAGCCGGCGAGGCCACCGCGTGAATGCCCGGGCAGGCCGGTTTGCGGCCCGCACCGTCCGGGTCAAGGCCCCCGGCAAGGTCAACGTCTCCCTGGATGTAGGCCCGCTCCGGCCGGATGGCTACCACTCGGTAGCCAGCGTGTACCTCGCAGTGTCGCTCTACGAGGAAGTCGCTGCCACAAGCACGGAAACTCCTGGCATCACGGTCAGCATCAGCCCGGACAGCACCCTTGACCTCGACGGCGTGGACATCCCGCTGGACGGGAACAACCTCGCATACAAAGCCGCGGCCATTATGGCGGACGTCTCCGAGCACGCCACCGGGGTCCACCTCGAAATCACCAAGCGGGTTCCCGTGGCCGGCGGCATGGGTGGCGGCTCTGCGGACGCCGCCGCTACGCTGCTGGCCTGCGACGCGCTCTGGAACAGTGGACTCTCGCGGGAGGAGCTGGCGCACCTGGCGGCGGAGCTGGGAGCCGATGTTCCGTTCTCCCTCCTCGGCGGGACAGCCGTTGGGCTGGGCCTGGGCGACGAACTGTCGCCGGCATTGGCCAAGGCGCAGACTGACTGGGTCTTGGTGGCGGCCGACTATGGGCTGTCCACCCCCGAGGTCTTCCGCACTCTGGACCGGCTCCGCGATGCCGAGGGCCTGGTCGCAGCCGAGCCTGCCGGCGTGGATCCCAAGATCCTGCAGGCACTGCGGAGCGGTGACGCCGAAGCGTTGAGCAGGGTCCTGGTCAACGACCTCCAGCGTGCCTCCATCGAACTGGCTCCGGACCTCCGCAGCACGCTGGGGATGGGCGAATCACTTGGCGCCATCGCGGGCATCGTCTCAGGCTCAGGGCCCACGGTGGCACTGCTGGCGCACAGCCCGACGGCGGCCGAAAGCCTTGCCGAGGACCTGCTGCACCATGGGCTGACAGCCTGGGCAGTGCATGGGCCAGTGCCCGGTGCCCGCATCATCTCCGATACCCTCCTTTAAGAGCCCCTTTCGTATTCAGCAGTAGAAAGCAGTCCCCTTGGCACACCTTCTTGGCGGCGAAAACCTTACGGTTTCGTACGCGACGCGCACCGTCCTTGACGGCATCACCCTCGGACTGGAAGAGGGCGACCGGATCGGCATGGTGGGCCGGAACGGCGACGGCAAATCCACGCTGATGCGGCTGCTGGCCATGCGCTCCACTCCGGATTCCGGCCGGGTGACCAAGCGCAGCGAAGTCAACATCGGATACCTGGACCAGAGTGACGTGCTCGACGGCGACCTCACCGTCGGCGCCGCCATCGTCGGCGACCAGGCGGACTACGAATGGGCCCGGAACCCGCAGATCCGCGAGGTCATGGGCGGGCTGGTGTCCGACGTCGACTGGCACGCCAACGTCCATGCCCTCTCCGGCGGGCAGAAGCGCCGCGTTGCCCTGGCGAAGCTCCTCATCGAAGACCACGACGTCATCATGCTCGACGAGCCCACCAACCACCTCGACGTCGAAGGCGTCGCGTGGCTGTCCCGGCACCTGAAGACCCGCTGGCGGGCCAACCAGGGCGCTTTCCTTGTGGTCACCCACGACCGCTGGTTCCTGGACGAAGTCTGCACCAAGACCTGGGAAATCCACGACGGCATCATGGATCCCTTCGATGGCGGCTACGCGGCTTACGTGCTGGCCCGTGCCGAACGTGACCGCGCCGCCAACGTGATGGAAAGCAAGCGCCAGCAGCTGGTGAAGAAGGAGCTGGCCTGGCTGCGCCGCGGCGCCCCGGCCCGCACCGCCAAGCCCAAGTTCCGGATCGAGGCAGCCAACGCGCTGATCGCCGATGTCCCGGAGCCGCGCGACTCGACGGCATTGAGCAAGATGGCCACGGCGCGCCTCGGCAAGGACGTGCTGGACCTTGAGCACGTCTCACTGGACTTCCTCGGCGGTGACGAAGGCCAGAAACTCTTCGACAACATCACGCTGCGGCTTGCCCCGGGTGAGCGGCTGGGCCTGGTGGGTGTCAACGGCGCCGGCAAGACCACCCTGCTGAAGCTCCTCAACGGCGAGATCGAGCCCAGCTCCGGGAAGGTCAAGCGCGGCAAGACGGTAGTCACCGCCGTGCTGACCCAGGAGGTCAAAGAGCTCGACGACGTCAAGGACCTGCGCGTCATCGAAGTGATCGAGCGCGAAAAGCGCTCGTTCAACGTCGGCGGCAAGGAGTTCACCGCCGGCCAGCTCGTGGAGCAGCTTGGCTTCACGAACGAGAAGCAGTGGACCCCGGTCAAGGACCTTTCCGGTGGTGAGCGCCGGCGCCTCCAGCTCCTGCGCCTGCTCGTGGGGGAGCCGAACGTGCTGATGCTCGATGAGCCCACCAACGACCTCGACACCGACACCCTCGCCGCCGTCGAGGATGTCCTCGACGGCTGGCCGGGCACCCTCGTTGTGGTGAGCCACGACCGTTACCTGCTGGAGCGCGTGACCGACCACCAGATGGCACTCCTGGGCGACGGGAAGATCCGCGCCCTGCCGCGCGGCGTGGACCAGTACCTGGAGCTCCGCGAATCCGCCCTGGCCGGCTCCACCATCACCGGCGGCGGCAACCCCGTCACCGGTCCGAGCGGCAGCTCCGCACCCGCAGCGTCCGGAGCCTCCGAAGCCGAAAAGCGCGACGCCCGCAAAGCCAAGAACCGCATCGAACGCCAGATGGGCAAGCTTGAACAGCAGGAAAAGAAGCTCCACGACCAGATGGTCAAAAGCACCAACGATAACGACTTCGACGCCCTCGCCGACCAGAACAAAAAACTGAAGGACCTCGCCGGAGAACGCGAGGCGTTAGAACTCGAATGGCTCGAAGCCCTGGAAGTCCTCGGCGAGTAGCCCTTGCCTTCGTCACTGCGTTGTGGCTGGGCTGGGTGCCGGAGCCGGCCCTTCGGGGCTCCGCACGCCTTGGGTGCCGCAGGCGGCCCTTCGGCGTCGCTTAGACACAGGGCAAAGGGGCCGCTCCGGTCGCTGAGCGACCTCCACGTCCCGATGCCCCGCGATGCGCTCCTTTCCGAAGGACCGCCTCCGGCGAGCGGACGTCACCTACCGAAGGCCGCCTCCCGACAAAGCACGTCACCTTTCGCCGGGGAACAGTGGGCAACCCGCGCGGAACGTTCGGCAGGGCGTACTCGTGAAGGGCGCCCGCACGGAGGTGCCGGCTATCGCAGCGCGGCGGGGGACCCGTGCGGAACCGTCGGCAATGGCGGGGCAGGGGGCCTTCGCGTAGTCGCGCATCGCGGCGCATCGGGGTCCGGAGGTCGCCCAGCGACCGCAGGGACCCATTTGCGTCGTGTCTAAGCGACGGCGAAGGACTGCGCCGCGGACGTGACCACGCGGGCATGAAAACGCTAGCCCTCGCTTGTCAGCTCAGGGTCCTTCTTGAGGCCGGTCAGGCCGTTCCAGGCGAGGTTTACCAGGTGTGCCGCTACGGTGTGCTTGTCCGGCTGGCGGCTGTCCTGCCACCATTGGCCGGTCATGGCCACCATGCCTACGAGCATCTGGGCGTACATGGCGCCGTCTTCGGCGCTGAAGCCGCGGCGGTCGAATTCGTCGGAGAGGATGTGTTCCACACGGGCGGTCACATGGGACAGCAGGGTGGAAAAGGCGCCTTCCGGCTGCGACGGCGGGGCGTCCCGCATGAGGATGCGGAAGCCGTCGGTGCGGTCCTCGATGTAGGTCAGCAGGGCGAGGGCGGCGCGCTCCACCAGGATCCGCGGCTTGGCTTCTTCGGTGAGGGCGCTGTTGATCGAGTCGAGCAGGATGCGGAACTCGAAGTCCACCACCTGGGTGTACAGGCCTTCCTTGGAACCAAAGTGTTCGTAGATGACCGGCTTGGAGACGCCGGCACAGGCGGCGATTTCCTCAATCGTGGTCCCGTCGAGCCCGCGGATGGCGAAGAGGCCCCGGCCCACTTCGATCAGCTGGCTGCGCCGCTGCAGGCCTGTCATCCGTGTCCGGGGAGGGTTGTTGCTCACATTTCCATCATGCCCTACCGGCGGGAAGGCCCTTGATGCGGGCAGATTCCGGCCGATGTCGCATCGGGCCCCGAACCCATGGCAAAATAAATACTTGTGCCCGGGCCTTGTGCCGGTGGCATGGTCCGCCCTGGTGTAATGGCAGCACCCCGGCCTTTGGAGCCGTGGAGTATAGGTTCGAATCCTATGGGCGGAACTGCTGTGCGATGACCCGTCCAGTAGGATGAACTCGGTGCCGCACCAGGCCATTGGCCCGGCTGGCATCGCGCCCAGCGCACGGCGCACACAAGCACCGCGCCAACAATCAAGGAGAGCCCGTACGTGATCCCCGAGACTACCGGTCCAGCCGCCGTCATAGTTCTGGCAGCAGGCGCCGGTACCCGGATGAAATCCCGTACACCCAAGATCCTCCACGAAATCGGCGGCCTCTCCATGGTGGGGCACGCCCTGGTGGCTGCCCGCAGCATCCACCCGAGGCAGTTGGCCCTGGTAGTCCGGCACGAACGTGACCTTGTGGCCAAACACCTGGTTGAACTGGACCCCGACGCCGTCATCGTTGACCAGGACGAGATCCCCGGCACCGGCCGGGCCGTCGAAGTCGCGCTCCAGGCCCTGGACGCACACCAGGAGCTGGCCGGCACCGTCGTCGTCACCTATGGCGATGTTCCGCTGCTGACTGGCAGCCTGCTCGCCGAACTCGTGGCCACCCATGAGCGTGAAGCCAACGCAGTGACCGTTTTGACAGCCGTGCTGGCGGACGCAACCGGTTACGGCCGGATCCTCCGCGGGGACGACGGGACCATCACCGGCATCCGCGAACACAAGGACGCCACCGACGCCGAGCGCCTCATCCGCGAAGTCAACTCCGGCATCTACGCTTTCGACGCCGCCGTCCTGCGTGACGCGCTGGTCCACGTCACCACCGACAACTCCCAGGGCGAGAAGTACCTCACCGACGTGCTGGGCCTGGCCCGGCAGGCAGGCGGCCGGGTTGCCGCCGTCGTCACCGAGGACCGCTGGCAGGTGGAGGGCGCCAACGACCGTGTCCAGCTCTCGGCACTCGGGGCGGAACTGAACCGCAGGACGGTTGAAGCGTGGATGCGTGCTGGTGTCACAGTGGTTGATCCCGCCACCACCTGGATCGACTCCACCGTCACGCTGGACGAGGACGTCCGGATCCTCCCCAACACGCAGCTGCACGGCGACACCACCGTGGCCCGGGACGCAGTCGTCGGCCCGGACACCACCCTGACCGATGTCCGAATCGGTGCGGGGGCGAAAGTGACCCGGACGCACGGTTCAGGGGCCATCATCGGTGCGGACGCCGCCGTCGGGCCTTTCACCTACCTCCGTCCCGGCACCGTCCTTGGCGAGACCGGCAAGATCGGCGCCTTCTACGAAACCAAGAACGTCACCATCGGCCGCGGCTCCAAACTCTCCCACCTGGGTTACGCCGGCGACGCCGAAATCGGCGAGGACACCAACATCGGGTGCGGCAACATCACGGCCAACTACGACGGCGAGAAGAAGCACCGCACAGTCATCGGGTCCGGTGTCCGCACAGGGTCCAATACCGTGTTTGTCGCCCCGGTCACCGTGGGCGACGGCGCCTACAGCGGCGCCGGCGCCGTGATCCGCAAGGACGTCCCGGCCGGTGCGCTGGCAGTTTCACTCGCCGCGCAGCTGAACTCCGAAGGCTGGGTCCTGGCCAACCGGCCCGGCACGCGCTCCGCCGAACTGGCCCAGGCGGCCACCGCAGATTCCTCAAGTACCCAGGCACCTACAGAAGAGGGCAAGCAATAATGAGCGAAATTACGGCGCGCGGCGAGAAGAAGCTGGTGCTTGCCGCCGGGCGGGCACACCCGGAGCTTGCCCGGGAGATCGCCAAGGAGCTGGGCACAGAGCTGCTCCCCATCGACGCGTACGACTTCGCCAACGGGGAAATCTACGTCCGCGCCGGCGAGAGCGTCCGGGGCACCGACGCCTTCGTCATCCAGGCGCACCCGGCACCGCTGAACAACCACCTCATGGAACAGCTGATCATGATCGATTCGCTGAAGCGGGCATCCGCCAAGCGCATCACCGTGGTCTCGCCCTTCTACCCCTACTCCAGGCAGGACAAGAAGGGCCGCGGCCGCGAGCCGATTTCCGCCCGCCTGGTGGCCGACCTCTACAAAACGGCCGGTGCCGACCGCATCATGAGCGTTGACCTGCACACCTCGCAGATCCAGGGCTTCTTCGACGGCCCCGTGGACCACCTCATGGCCATCCCGCTACTGGCCGACTACATCCGCACCCGGGTCGCCGCGGACAACATCACCGTGGTATCCCCGGACACCGGCCGCGTCCGGGTGGCCGAGCAGTGGGCCGAACGCCTCGGCGGCGCACCGCTGGCGTTCGTGCACAAGAGCCGCGACCTGACCGTGCCGAACCAGGCCGTCTCCAAGACCGTCGTGGGCCAGATCGAGGGCCGCACCTGCGTCCTGATCGACGACATGATCGACACCGGCGGAACCATTTCCGGGGCCGTCCAGGTGCTGAAGAACGCCGGCGCCAAGGATGTCATCATCGCGGCAACCCACGCCGTGTTCTCCGATCCGGCGGCCCGCCGGCTGTCCGAGTCGGGCGCCCGCGAAGTGGTGGTCACGGATACCCTGCCCATCCCCGCCGACAAGCGCTTCCCCCAGCTGACTGTGCTGTCCATCGCACCGCTGATCGCACGCGCCATCCGCGAAGTGTTCGACGACGGATCGGTCACCAGCCTGTTCGACGGCAACGCCTGATTCCTGGCGTTTGAGCCTGAACGCGGCGGTTGTGCCTGCGGTAACCCGCAGGCACAACCGCCGCGTTTTCAGTTACCGGCCCGGACGCTGGTAAGCTATTCAACGAAACCTTGGCGAGGGAGAGCATCCCGGGAAACCGGCGTGCAGGTCTCCGTTATCGACTGGGTCTGAACCTCCCTTCTTGAAGGGCCGCCCACGGGCCGCCCGGCGTTGAAGGTCGCAACAGACCTCCGCCCTTGCTGAACACCGTTTAGTCTTCAAGGAGAAACACATGTCTGAGCAGAAGCTCGCAGCAGAAGTCCGCACCGAATTCGGCAAGGGCTTTGCCCGCCGCGCCCGCATGGCCGGCCAGATCCCCGCCGTCATCTACGGCCACGGCGCAGAGCCGATCCACATCACCCTGCCGGCCAAGGCCACCACCCTGGCCGTCCGCACCGCCAACGCCCTGCTGTCTCTGGACATCAACGGCGAAGGCCACCTGGCACTCGTCAAGGACGTCCAGCGCGACCCCATCAAGCAGATCATCGAGCACATCGACCTGCTGACCGTCCGCAAGGGCGAGAAGGTCACCGTTGACATCCCCGTGCACGTTGTTGGCGAACTTGCTCCGGGCAACGTCTTCAACCAGGAACTGACCGTCATCTCCCTCGAAGCCGAGGCAACCCACCTGCCGACCGCCGTCGAGGTGAGCATCGAAGGCCGCAGCGCCGGCGAGCACATCCACGCTTCCGACCTCGTCCTGCCGAAGGGCGCCGTCCTGCTGGCCGACGCCGACGCGCTGGTTGTCAACATCTCCGAGGCCACCGAGGTCTCTGACGAAGAAGCCTCCGAGGGCTCCGCTGGGGCTTCCGCGGCCGCAGCCGAGTAATTTCGGACCATAGTTTGGGTGGCCGGATCCCCGCGGGGATCCGGCCACTGCCGTTTTCCCACTTTAGGATTGACGCATGACTGACACGTGGCTGATCGTTGGCCTCGGGAATCCCGGGACCGAATACAAAGGCAACCGGCACAATGTAGGCCAGATGGTCCTGGATGAACTGGCCGGCCGGATCGGCGGCAGCTTCAAGACGCATAAGGCCCGGGCCCAGGTGCTCGAAGGCCGCCTGGGCATCGGTGGTCCCCGCGTTGTGCTGGCCAAGCCTATGAGCTACATGAATGTCTCCGGCGGCCCCGTCGCCGCTTTGGCAAACTTTTACGGCATCGAACCGGACCACGTGGTGGCGGTGCACGACGAGATTGACATTCCCTTTAATACAATCAAATTGAAGTCCGGCGGGGGAGAAGGGGGCCACAACGGACTGCGTGACATGTCCAAGGCCCTCTCCACCAAGGACTACCTGCGCGTCCGTGTGGGGGTTGGACGGCCGCCGGGCCGGATGGACACAGCCGACTATGTACTCCGCGACTTCGGTACAGCGGAACGAAAAGAACTGCCCTTCTTGCTGGACGAAGCGGCAGACGCAGTGGACGTGCTGGTCAGGGAAGGCCTGACGGCGGCGCAGCAGAAGTTCCACCCGGCGAAGTCCCCGCTGTAGCAAAAAAAACTTAATCCCCAGTTTGCTGTCTAGTAGTCAGCACCTCGGGGTAGTCTTCTTCCTAAGCGGGGGAGCGATGGGGCTTTATCCCCGCTAGGGCGGGATCTAGGGGATAAGTTCATGTCAATCGAGCCACTCAGCTGGGGACGTGGGTCAACGCTCAACGACGTTGAGTTGCAAACGGACACGGCTGTTCAGACCGAACACCAGCGATGGTCGGTACCTGCCAGGAGTGCCAACCTCGAAGCCGTGCGCGCAGCCCTGACCAGCAAGGACTCGCTGGGCGTCATCATCACCGGCGGCCGGGGAGTGGGCAAGTCCTCTCTGGCCCGGACGGCCGTTTCCGAACTCGGCCCGGATGTCTGGGCACTCCAGCTGCGCAGCGGGCACCCGGCCTCGAAAACCCCCTACGGCTGCCTGTCCTTCCTGCTGGCACGGCTTCCCCAGGCGTACATGGGTTCCCCCACCGCCATCCTGCGGGGCATCACGTCCCTGATCAGGAGTGACGCTGCCGGCCGGCCGTGCGTCATTACGCTGGACACCGCCGGCAGCATTGACGACATGAGCGCCGGTGTCCTCCTGAACGTCCTTCTGACCGGCACTGCCAGGATCGTCGCCGTCGCGCCCAGGAGCAGCGACCTGCCCGCCGACTTCCATTGGCTGCTCACCGAGCGCCGCCTGACCGAAGTCAGGCTGGACAACCTGAACGAACTGCAGACCCGGCAGGTGCTGCTGACCATGCTGGGACACCGCGTTTCCGCGTCCCTTGTCAACATCTACCACAGCATGGTGGGGGGCAATCCGCTGCTGTTGAAAGCCCTGGTGACGGAGCAGCAGCTGTCCGGGAACCTCGTGCTGTCGGATTCCGTATGGACCCTGCGTGACAAGGTGGTGCTCGACGGCGCGGCGAGCCTGGATGACATCGTACGTTCCCGGTGGGCGAGGAAAACGCCGGAGACCCGGGACGTCATAGAAATGCTCTCCTGCGCCCGCAGCGTGGACCTGTCCCGCCTCACGTCGATTTTCGGTGCCGGCATCGTCGCTGACATGGAGGACGCGGGACTCCTGGATATCGATGGCTCGGACAGCCGCTGGGTCTCGCTCCGGGAAAAGTACCTTGGCGACGTCGTCCGCTCCTGGCTCAGCATCGCCCGGCGCCGGGAGCTGCGCGCCCAGCTCCTGGACGGCAAGGAACCTGATCCTGCTTCCATGACCGTCGAGGAGCTGATGGCCTTCGCGGCCTGGACGCGTGAGTGCGAGGCCGAACTCAGCCCTGCCATGGCACTGGCCGCCGCGGAAGCGTCCGTCCAGCTGTTTGATCCGCATTCCGCCCTCACGTACGCCGAGACGCTGACGAGGAACGACCCCCAGTGGGTTTCCGGGCAGCGGCAAAAAGCCGCGGCTTATCTTCTGCTGGACCTGCCGATCCAGGCCATGGCCGCCCTCGATGACATCACGCGGCCGCAGCTGGACAGCCTGGATGCCGAGGAATACGCCCAGGTGGTGGCCGCCAGGTCCACGGTCATGGTGTGGCTGCCGGAACTCACGGGCAGGGTGCCGGGGATGCTTGAGGAGGCAAGGGCCCGGCTGGGCGTGGGCCCGGAGTTGGCGAAGGGCTGGCCTGCACCGCTGGCTGTGGCCGCCAACCGCATCAGCCTCAGTGAATTTGAGTACAAAGCCTTTGTCGGCGACTTCGCATCCATGGTCCCTGCCCTCGAAGCTGCCTCCAACGCCGCCCGCAACCCGGACGTCTCGTTCAGGATGAACGCTGCCATCATCCTGATGACGGCGCTGTCGCTGACCGGCCGCGAAATGGACGCGCTGAGCCTGATGCGGACCCTCGGCGGGCAGATTTCGGATGCCGCCCAGATCGTGGGCCTGCGCGAGGAATACACCAGCCGCGCCTATGCCGTCCTGCTGACGGCCGGGCAGTGGCGCCGCTGTATCGACCTCCTGGACCCGCCGGAGTCCCGGGACGCGCACCGGCTCCCGTACCGGAGCGCCGCCACTGAGCTGGCTGCCGGTATCGCCTACGTCTATTCCGGGCGGGGAGCGGCTGCCCTTGACCCGCTGCTGTCCGCCGCGGCCCAGCTGGAGCTCCGTCCCGTGCAGAGCTCCCTGCGTTCCGCTTACGCCGCAACCGCGTTGGCCTACGCCCAGATCGGGAACGCCGGCCAGTCCCGCAGGTATCTGGAGAAGGTGCAGCGTTCCGCGGGCCCCTGCGACTTCCTGACCGGCTCCATCATTGAATTTTGCGCCGACATGGCCGGCCGGTGGCTGGGCGAGAACGACGCCGTCTCCCGGCTCAAGGACTCCGCGCGCCGCAACATTGACGCGGGACGGTTCACCGTCGCCGGCATCAGTCTCCTGGGAGCCACCGTCAATGGCACCGAAGCCGACTTCAGGCTTCTGGAACAGGTTGCGGGGCAGCGGCAGGGTCCGCTGGCGGAGATCGCCCGCCTGATCGCGGTGGGCAGCAGGACCAAGGACGCCAAGACGCTTCTCACCGGCGGCGAGCTGGCGGCCACCCTGGAACTGGACGCGGTCGAAGCGCGGTGCATGGCGCTCGCCGTGGACTACGCCCGCCAGGCCGGTGACTCCGTGTCGGCCAGGACTGCGCAGGCGCGGCTGGATATACTGGCTGCCACTGTCGCCAATCTTCCGATTGTGCCGAGCAGCGGCAGCCCCCTGCTGACCAGCAGGGAGCGGCAGATTGCACGGCTGGCCGGCAGGGGAGCGTCAAACCGGGACATCGCGCTTGAGATGGGTGTCTCGGTCCGTACCGTTGAAGGCCACCTGTACCAGGTCTTCACCAAACTCGGTGTAACTTCCAGGGGTGATCTGACTGGACTCGTCTAACGGCCACGCACCAAGGCCCGGCTCGGCCTATCGCTTCCTTACCGGACGCCGCGAGCCGCTGGACCGGATCTGCAACATCATCCGCAGCCGGACCAGTCAGGCCGTCTTCCTGATGGCCGGACCCGGCATCGGAAAGTCGGCGCTGGCCGAAGCCATCACCGAGCGCCTGTCCCCGGAGATGATCGTCCTGCGCATCCATGGCAGCTCATCCCTGGCCGGCGTCCCCTTTGGTGTTCTGACTCCCTACACGGCGGAGCTGACGGCCGAGGACTCGGTCTCCCCGGTGGCCGTCCTCAGGTCCGTGTGGACGTATTTCGAGAAGCTCAAGGACGGCAAGGACACACCGCTGCTGCTGGTGGTCGATGACGCCCATCATCTAGATGATGCCAGCGCAGGCATTGTGGCGGACATGATCTCGGCCGGCTGGGCGAGCGTGGTGGCGGCCGGCAGGCCCCGCCCCGGGTTGCCGCAGCCGCTCGACCAGCTCTGGTACGACGGCCTGGCGGACCGGGTGGACCTGCGGCCGCTTAATCGGGAGCAGATAGAAGAAGTCCTTGCCCATGTCCTGGACGGCACAGTCCCGGCCGGGACTGTGGACTCGATCTGGAGCGCCTCAGGGGGAAACCCCAGGATCCTCGATGCCCTGCTGCACGACGCCGCGGAGCAGGGGATCCTCGCCAAACGGAACGGCATCTGGATGCTGCTTGGGCCACTTCCTTCCGACGGCGCCAAACTGACGGCCGTGGTGTCCAAGGATCTCCTCCGGCGCCGGCCAGAGGAGCAGGAGGCCCTGAAGCTGGTTGCCCTGGCCGAGCCCGTGGGCCGCAAAGTGATCGAGGATATCTGCGGGGCGGAACTTGTCCGTTCCCTGCTGGACCAGCAAACGGTGGTGGAGGGTTCCGGCAGCCCTGCTGTGCTGAGGATGTGGAACGGCGTCATCGGTGATGCCGTGAGGAAAAACGTGTCCGTCTCACGGAGCCTGCAGCTTCTTGAAAAGCTCCGTGCCCACCAGGAGGCGCCACCCTCAAGCGCGGATGGCCGGCTGCGTGCGGCCGAATGGGCGCTGGAATGTGGACTGCGGGTGGCTGACGATGAACTGCTCGAGGCAGCAGTGACAGCCATCACCGGATACCGGAACGCCAGCGCCCGGATGATGGCGGCAAGGGTGCAGGATCCGATCCTCGCGCCCCACGCCCGCGCCATCCAGGCACGGGCCCTGTTCAACGAGGCCCATTATTCCGAAGCGGCCCGGATCCTGGACGGGTGCTGGCTGGAGCTGGACGACAGTGCCGAGGCAGCCCACGTCCTGCTCCTGCGTACGGCGGCGCATCAGGCCCTGGGACAGGCGATGGACGCAATCGCGGCCGAATCGCGGGAGCTCCTGCGCCAGGCCGGACGCCTCGAAGACCTGACCGGGTCCCCTGCAGACCCGGACGACGCCGGATCCGGCACGCCCGGTGATTCCCCTGCAATGCAGGCGCCGCGGCCCTGGCAGGACCAGATGCTCGACCTTTTAGAACTGGGAGAGGCCGGCGACTATGAGTCCCTGGCGGCGGACGTCCAGGACATCAGGAGCCGCAACCCCGGGGAACCGGTGGATGACGCCCTCCGCGCCGTAGGACTGGCGCTCTCCTCCCATGCGCTCTCGGCGGCGGGACGCGGGGTCCAGGGCCTGGACGCCGCGCTGCTGGCTGCCTCCGAACTTCCGTCGCTTCGGGACGGTGTGTTCTTTTTCAACGAATTTGTCCTGGGCCGCCTCGTCACGGACTACCTGGCCATGGGCGAATGGGAATCCGCTGAGCGGGAGATGGCCAATTACGCGATGGAGCAAGCCGCCGGAGCCGCATGCTTCGGGGGCGGTCTCCAGCTCCTCAGAGGTTACTCGCTGCTGCGGCAGGGCCGGATTGAGCGCGCCTACCAGATGCTCCTGCCGGCCGTCGAGGCCCTCAGGCTCAACGATCCCCTCCAGCTGTTCCGGTTTGGTTCATCCTTGGGCTTCTACGTCGCGGCCAGGCTCGGCGACGCCGCCCAGGCCAGGCGGCTGGAGCTGGATTACAAGGACTCAACCCCTGGCGCACCCGCGAACGAGCTCCTGGCCAAGGCCTACGCGGCCGCGGCTGCGGAGTATGTGGCCCGTGACGGTAAGGGCCTGGCATCCATCCACACCCTTGCCACCACCACCGAAATCTCAGTCCGGGAAGGGATGCACCTCGAGTTCCTGGCCATCTGCTGGGACCTTGGCGACCACTCCGTCATCCCGCTGGTGCGGGCGCTCGCCGGTAATGTCGAGGGCCGGTGGGCTGCAGCCATGCTGACTCTGGCGGGGGACTGGGAAACCGCGGACGCCGATGCGCTGATGGACACAGCCGCGAACCTCGAAGCGGCCGGATTCGTCAACCTTGCCAGGGAGGCGTACGCCAGGGCGAGCACGCTCCTGGAAGAGTCAGGTGAGCGGCGGCGGTCCCGGCAGGCAATAGCGCTGCGCGAGAAATGCGACCATGAGCTGGGCGAACGGTTCCGGGAAGGACACTTCATCGCCGCGGCGCCCGCTGTGCATCTGACCCGCCGCGAGCAGGACATCGTGGAGTTGGCCGTCCAGGGCCTCACCGACCGCGAGATCGCCCAACGCCTGATGGTCTCGGTTCGCACCGTGGAGGGGCACCTGTACCGCACCTACGTGAAACTGGGCGTCCGCAGCCGCGACGAGCTGGCGTCGGCCCTGCCCAAATAGGCACCTGCAAAGAGAAAATCCCGCCCGGTCAGGCCACGTCGCCTGGGCCGCCGGCGGGGTTTTCCGGCGCCCCCGGGAGCGCCTAGGTGGTTATTTCCAAAATACGCGTATCGGCAATGCGTACCCCGTAGTCATCGCACCGGAAAGTCGAGTACCCCCTACTCGTGTTCCGGGCGGCCTGGCGCGATTAACTAGTACAAGCAGGAAGAAGCGGTCCGAAAGAAAACCGCAGACCCTGCCGACAGACCAAAATACGGCCTCTTCGCACTACAACTTCCGGCCCGCAGGGGCCGGACCGAGACGGGGCCGGCGACGTCAGAGTCTTCTGAGACCGAGGCTCTCCCCCCAGCCGTCGCCGGCCCTCCACTCTCCGGCTGAAGCCCGGAACGACTGTGGCGGCTGCCCCGCAGGGGCGCCGCCACAGCCGTGCTGTGGGACAATTGAGTGTCATCCATTGACATCTCAAGGAGTGAGTGTTGGCCGTAGTAACAACCCCAGCCACGCTGGAACGGGCTTTGCCGGCCATGGACAACGCCGAAGTGCTGCGGATACGGAACGACTTCCCGGTCCTTGGCCAGCTGGTCAACGGCCGTCCGCTGGTCTACCTCGATTCCGGAGCCACCTCGCAGAACCCCGTCAGCGTCATCGAGGCGGAGCAGGAATTCTATGAGCAGCGGAATGCCGCCGTGCACCGCGGCGCACACTTCCTTGCCGTGGAAGCCACGGAAGTATTCGAAGACGCCCGCCAGACCGTGGCCGACTTCATCGGAGCGGATTACTCCGAAACGGTATGGACTTCCAACGCCACCGAAGGCCTCAACCTGGTCAGCTACGCGCTCTCCAACGCTGCGCTGTGGGCTGCTCAGGGCCGCGGTGATGCCGGGCTCAAGGATCTCGCAGTGGGCCCTGGCGACCAGATTGTGGTCACCGAAATGGAGCACCACGCCAATCTGATTCCCTGGCAGGAACTGGCCTTCCGGACCGGCGCCACGCTCCGCTACATCCCCATCGACGACGCAGGCAGCCTGCGGATGGACCAGGCGGCGGAGATCCTGGGAAAGCGGACCAAGGTCCTTGCCTTTACCCACGCGTCGAACGTACTGGGCACCATCAACCCCGTTCAGGAACTGGTGGAACTGGGCCGGAAGGCCGGAGCCCTGGTGGTCCTGGACGCGTGCCAGTCCGCCCCGCATCTGCCCTTGGACGTCAAAGCGCTGGATGTGGATTTCGCGGTCTTCTCCGGCCACAAGATGCTTGCACCCACCGGAATCGGTGTGCTGTACGGCAAGCAGGAGATCCTGGACATCCTGCCGCCGTTCCTCACCGGCGGCTCAATGATCACCACCGTCACCATGGAGCGGGCAGAGTACCTGCCGGCTCCGCAGCGGTTTGAAGCCGGCACGCAGCGGATCTCCCAGGCGGTTGCCCTGGCGGCCGCGGCGAACTACCTCACCGAAACGGGCCTGGAGCGCGTCCACCGCTGGGAGTCGGAACTCGGACAGCGTATGGTCGCCGGGTTGGAAAGCATTCCCGGGATACGGGTCCTTGGCCCCGCCGCAGGGCTGGAGCGGATCGGCCTCGCGGCCTTCGCCGTTGACGGCGTCCACGCCCACGACGTCGGCCAGTTCCTCGATTCGCAGGGCATCGCCGTCAGGGTGGGGCACCATTGCGCCCAGCCGCTGCACCGCCGCCTGGGACTGACCGCCACCACGCGGGCCAGCGCCTACCTGTACAACACCACAGACGACGTCGACGCGTTCCTGGAATCCGTAGCCGGAGTCCGGTCCTACTTCCGCGTCTAGCGCAAACACTAAAGGTATACGACATGAGCCTGGACCAGCTGTACCAGCAAATCATCCTCGACCATTCCAAGGTCCGCCACGGCAGCGGCCTGGCCGGCCTGGCTGCGCCCGAGGGGGCGTCCACCGGGCAGTCGCACCAGCTTAATCCTGTCTGCGGCGACGAAGTCACCCTTCGTGTTGCGGTGGAGGACGGGAAGGTCGCACAGATTTCCTGGGACGGGGAAGGGTGCTCCATCTCCATGGCCTCAGCCTCAGTCCTGAGCGAGCTGGCCGAAGGGCTGTCTGTGGCCGAACTCCACGCGATCATCGACAACTTCCGCGAAGTCCTGCGGTCCCGCGGCAAAATCCATGCCGATCCTGAAATCCTTGGCGACGCCGCCGCGTTCGAGGGCGTTGCCCGTTACGCCGCGCGGGTCAAGTGCGCCATGATTTCCTGGGTGGCGGCCGAGGATGCCCTCAACCAGGCAGCCTAGGCCCGGGAGGGCCGGTCCCGGCCCGCGGCCGTCAGGACGTGCGCTCGAAAAGGTCCGGGACGCCGTCGCCGTCAGCGTCCCGCTGTTCCGCTTCCTCCACGGTGCGGTAGTGCCGGTTACGCAGCCGGAGGACCACTGTGGCGAGCAGCGCCGCAACCAGTGAACCGGTCAGGATGGCCACCTTCGCGTGGTCATCATGCGCGGAGCCGGCACCGAAACTCAGCTCGGCGATCAGCAGCGACACCGTGAATCCCACGCCGGCCAACAGCGCAAGGCCTGCCACGTCGATCCAGGCGAGGCCGTCGTCGAGCTTTGCCCTGGTTGTTTTGGTCACCAGGAACGTTGTGCCAAACACGCCAACTGTCTTTCCGGCCACCAGTGCCGCGACGATTCCCAGGGCGACGGGGTCCGCCAACGCCGACCGGAAACCGTCGAACCCGCCAAGGGCCACTCCGGCCGAGAAGAACGCAAAGACGGGAACGGCAAAACCCGCCGAGAGCGGGCGGAGACGGTGTTCCAGGGATTCAGCCATTCCGGGCCCGGTTTCGCCGCGTTTCCGCGATGCCAGGACGGGGACCGCGAAGCCGAGCAACACCCCGGCCACGGTGGCGTGGATGCCTGAAGCGTGGACGAGCCCCCACGTTGCCGCGGCGAGGGGGAGCAGAAGGTACCAGCTGCGGACCCTCTTCTGGACGAGCAGCGTGAACAGGCCCAGCGGGACCAAAGCGGCCAGCAACAGCACCGGCTGCAAACCGGACGAATAGAAGAAAGCGATGATGCCGATCGCCAGCAGGTCATCCACCACTGCCAACGTCAGCAGGAATGTCCGGAGTGCGGCCGGCAGGTGGGTGTTGATCACTGCCAGCACCGCCAGGGCGAACGCTATGTCCGTGGCCGTGGGAATCGCCCAGCCACGCAGGCTTTCAGCACCCTGGCCCAGGTTCAGTAGCGTGTAGACCACGGCCGGAACTGCGACGCCGCCCACGGCCGCCGCCACCGGAACCACGGCTTTGGATATCTTCCGCAGTTCACCGGAGACAAACTCCCGTTTGAGTTCCAGGCCGGCAATAAAAAAGAAGATGGCCAGCAACCCGTCCGATGCCCAGTGCCCCAACGAGAGCTGGAGGTGCCAGGGCTCGTAGCCGATCTTCAAGTCCCGGAGCGCGAAATACCCGGCAGCCGCCGGCGAGTTGGCCCAGACCAGGGCAGCGGCGGTCGCCAACAGGAGAAGGGCGCCGCCAACAGTTTCCAGCCTGAGGATCTCGGAGATCCGCAGGTATTCGGGGTAGCTCGAGCGGCTGAGGACCCTCGCGGCGAGGGCGGGGCGTGCTGGGCGCTTGGCCAAGGGTGGCTCCTGGATGTAGGGTTCGACAAAACTATTGCCGACCAGACTTCCCGGCGCACCTCTGACAAGTCTAACCGAGCGGGGCCATAACGCCGGTCGCGGCGCCTGCCGGGCGGGCGGTGGCCCAAGGCACGGCGCCGTTTTTCGAGTAGCTGCCAAAGGTCCATCTGAGTACAAACAGGTAGCCCCCAGTAGTCAAGACAGGTAGCAATTACGGGTGCACCTAGTGTGCCAAGAGGCTTGACTTGTACTAATTCCAGGAACCCACCCAGAAGAGGTCTCAGGATGAGTCAGGTCAGGGTATTCGCTGTCCCTAAACGCGGACGCTACCGAAGTGCGGGCACTATTTCGAGCACCAGGACGCTGCGCATTTTGGCTCACCAACCTGACTCCTGCAATCTTACTGATCTTCCCACCGCGTTAGGGCGCGCCAGCTCCGCCGGCGCCCGGGTCAGGGCCGACGTCTTAGAACCTCCTAAGACCAGGCACTCCCACCACACTGCTGGTTTAGCCGGCTAAGAATTGGAAGGAGGCAGGCCATGGGCCTCAGAATTGGCTATGCAGCAGGTGCCTTTGACCTGTTTCACGTCGGGCATCTCAACATCCTCAAGCACGCCAAGTCGCAGTGCGAATACCTGATCGCCGGTGTGGTCTCCGACGAGATCCTGGAACGTGCCAAGGGCCATTTGCCGGTTGTGCCGTTGGCGGAGCGGCTTGAGATCGTACGAAACATCACCTACGTCGACAAGGTCTATGCGGAAGTGCTCCCGGACAAGCTCCAGGTCTGGGAAGAACTCCGGTTCACGGTCTTCTTCAAAGGTGACGACTGGCGCGGTACTCCTGAAGGAAAGCGGCTGGAGCGGGCGTTCGCCGAAGTCGGCGTAGAAGTTGTCTACTTCCCGTACACCGTCCACACATCGAGTTCCGTCCTGAGGACTGCCCTTGAACTTATCAACCATCCGGTTGGCCCGGAAGACCGGATCCACGGGGTGCAGCGATGAGAATCGCGATGGTGGGTACCCGTGGTGTCCCTGCCCGGTATGGCGGATTCGAAACCGCAATCGAGGAGATAGGCCAGCGGTTGTGCGCCCGTGGACACCAGGTGACGGTCTACTGTCGGGACGTTGACGGCAGCGCGGCCCGTGAATCGACGTACCTCGGCATGGACCTTGTCTACTTGCCTGCAATGCACAAGCGGGCCCTGGAGACTCTCAGCCACACCGGTCTTTCAGTAGCGCACCTTCTGCGCCACCGCCCAGATGCCGCCATCGTCTTCAATGCGGCGAACGCCCCGTACCTTCCCCTGTTCAGGGCTGCCGGCATTCCTGTCGCAACCCATGTGGACGGGCTTGAGTGGAAGCGGGCGAAATGGGGCCGTGCAGGGAAGAGGTACTACCGAAGCGTGGAGGCTTTGGCCGTCCGGTGGTCCGATGCGTTGATAGCGGACGCCGTGGGCATACAAAACTACTACAGGGAAAAGTTCGACGTCGACACCGTCTACTTGGCGTACGGCGCCCCGTTGTTGGAAAACGCCCCGTCGCACAGGCTGGCGGAACTTGGGGTTGAGTCGCGCGGCTACCATCTGGTCGTGGCCCGCTTCGAGCCGGAGAACCACGTCGACCTGATCGTGGACGGCTACGTGCGCAGCCAGGCGAAGGCACCGCTGGTGGTGGTGGGTTCGGCACCCTATTCGGATGGCTACACACGCCTGGTCCACGACCTTGGTGATGAGCGCGTGCGCTTCGTCGGAGGGGTTTGGGACCAGGAATTACTGGATCAGCTCTACGCCAACTCCCTCGTATACTGGCACGGCCATTCTGTAGGCGGCACCAATCCGTCGCTGCTCCGTGCGATCGGGTCCGGTGCGGCGACAAATGCGTTCGATGTCGACTTCAACCGCGAGGTGCTTTCGAACTCCGGCCGGTATTTCGCCGGTCCGGACGATGTCACGGCACTTGCGGAGGAGGCCGAAGCGCAACCATCAGCCTTGCGTGAGAGGGGCACCCTGGGACAGCAGCTCGCCCGCAGGTTCGATTGGGACATGGTGGCTGCCGGCTACGAACAGCTCTGCGCGGACCTCGTCCTGGCACATCAGCCGGCCCGGGCCCTGCCGCGGAGGGAGCGCCAACGCAGTCCCAAGCACGCCTTGGAACGGCGTAACACCTTGGGAGCGCGCTGATGTCCGGGCAACACGCGAAGGTGGCCGCCGCCGCCCAAACTGTCCCCTACGCTGGCTACCGCGACGCGGTCTCCCGGCTCTCAGGGGCGCAAAAAACGGCCGCCCGCGGTGCACCGGCCTACTCCAGGTTCGTGAACCGGCGGCTTGGACGGTACTTGGCGGCAGCTGCCTTTGGACTGGGACTGACGCCCAACGCCGTGACCGCGGTCAGCGCAGTCTTCACCTTCACAGGCATCGGTCTGCTCGTGGCCTTCCCACCGTCGTGGGGGCTGGGAATCGCGGTGTCGCTGTTACTCGTTGTTGGCTACGCCCTGGATTCGGCGGACGGACAACTTGCACGACTCACCGGCACGGGTTCGCCTGCCGGTGAGTGGCTCGACCACATGGTGGATTCCGTGAAGACGTCGGTTCTGCCGCTGGCGCTGCTCGTTGCCCTCTACCGTTTCGAAGCTGTCGATCAGGGTTGGCTTCTTGTTCCGCTGGGGTCAGCGGTCGTGGCGACAGTGCTGTTCTTCAGCATGATCCTCACCGAGCAGCTGCGCCGGCAACGCGGAGTGGTTTCCATGGCCGATGATTCGGCAGGGCCCTCGTGGCTGCGTTCCCTCCTCGTGGTCCCGATGGACTATGGGGTCCTGTGCCTGAGCTTCCTGTTTTACGGAGCAATTCCGCTCTTCATGGCTGTTTATACGGCAATTTTCGCCGCAACCGCTGCGTTCCTTGCGCTGGCATCGGTGAAGTGGTTCAGGGAGCTGCAAACAATCTATGGCCCTGCCTCGACCACACTTCCAGCACGGAACCGAGCCCCAAGCGGCGTGGCAACATTATCTGATTCCGGGGGGTAGGACATGGAAGCGTCTGGGAACAACGGAGTGGAGCGTCGGCGATGGAGCCCACGGTTGGTGGGCATCGCTCTTGTGCTGGCGTTGCTCGTAGCAGCGGGGTCCGTTTGGGCCTACACCCAGTGGGGGGCGTCCGAGATGGCTGCCCAGACCCCGGGTACGGTCGTGTCCACCGAAAGCCCAACTGGCGCAGCAACGGAGACAGCCGGACCATCCGCCAGTCCCTCTACGACGCCGGACCCGGGGAGTTCCACGCCGCCTCCTGAAGCCACCGCCCCGGCAACGGATCCGGCCGCCGTTCCGCAGCCAAGTGATCCGGCTCCCGTCGACCGTTCGAACAAGAGCGACGAAGAACTGGCAACCATCGACCAGCCCGTTGCACCGCCGGTACCGCTGGTGGCCACGAAGGTGGTCAGGTCAGGCGTGTCCGCGACGATCAGCGAGCTTGCCGCAGTGGATGGGGAAGCCATAGGCATTGGCGAGATCGCGGGACCCGCGATCCGGTTCAAGGTGACCGTGCTGAACGATACCGGAGCCGAAATTTCCTTGGACCCTGCTGTCGTCAACGTCAGTTACGGACAGGACAACTCTCCGGCCAGCTCGCTGAGCGGCCCCGCCGCGGTGCCGTTCCCCGCCAGCGTCGAACCAGGCGCCAGCGCTTCGGGCGTCTTCGTTTTCGGAGTCCCGAAGGACGCCCGGAACATTGTCAAGATCTACCTCAACCTGGACGCGGCGACGCCGATAGCCGCTTTTGAAGGGCAGGCACCGGCATGAGTGACTATCCCGTGGCACGGTCAGCCGCCAAACGTGTCCGCAAGGCATTCAAGCGGATCCGCGCCTATGGCGGCCTGCTGAACCTGCGGTGCCGGAACCTGCTGGTGAGTGAACCGGTCACGGGCACGGCCGACGTCGTTGTATCCATGACCAGCTACGGCGCCCGACTGCGGACAGTGGACGTTGCCCTCGAGTCGATTGCCAGGGGGACCGTTAAACCGAGGCGACTGATCCTCTGGTTGGACGATACGGCGGCATTTGAGCAGCGGACGCCTGCTTTGCTACGTCTTCAGCGGCGTGGCCTGGAAACCAGGCTGTCCAGGAACTACGGCCCGCACACAAAATACTTTCCGTATGTGGAATCTTCGGCAGTGTTCGATTTCCCCCTCGCCACAGCGGACGACGACATCATTTATCCGTCCCGGTGGCTGCAGGCCCTCGTCGAGGCCAACCAGGAGCATCCTGACATGGTCAACGGACACTGGGTGCGCATGATCAACGTCAAAGGGGGCGGTATCACGCGTTACGAGGACTGGACGCGACGGCGGGACACCGGGCCCGGCTTCAACAACTTTGCGCTGGGCGTGTCGGGAGTCATTTACCCTCCGGAAATGCTCCGCGAACTCCGGATGCGTGGTGATCAGTTCATGGACGTTTGCGCTGGGGCCGACGACATCTGGCTTCACTGGGTAGCCCTCAGGGCGGGCATCCAGACACGGCAGGTGGACGATGTGGCCCGTCATTTCCCGATGATCCCGGGAAGCCAGAGCAGCGCCCTCAGCGACATGAACGTGGGACACAACCGCAATGACCAGTGGATACGGGCGCTCTATTCACCGTCGGACTTAATGGCGCTCATGACTTCCGGGAAAACCGGATCGCTCAAGGATGGAGAAGGCAATGCGAGTTAACCGACAGCCTGGGGGCGAAAATCGCATCGTGCCCCGGGAAACAGCACTTCGGGTATTGACCGCAAAACTGCGGCTCCTGAGGTCCATCCTCGCCGTCCTCCTGAGCGCGGCGTTGGCAATTTCCCTGGGCGTGGTGGGCGGAGCCATGCCCGCGGCCGCAGACACTGCACCGGCTCCCGGTGTGCCTGCCACCGTATCCGCTGACGGACTGCCGACCGCCCAGATCAACGGAGTGGCCTGGACACAGGTGATCATCGGCAACACCGTCTACGTGGGCGGAAACTTCACGGAAGCCCGGCCGTCCGGAGCAGCACCCGGCACCGGAGGCCTGGTTCGGAACAACATCCTTGCCTACAACCTCTCCACTGGTGCGCTGCTGCAATTCGCTCCCAGCCTCAACGGTGAAGTGACGGCCTTGGCGGCGTCGCCGGATGGAACACGCCTCTACGTCGGAGGAGCGTTCACGTCCATCAACGGCTCCACGGTGTGGCGGGCAGTCGCGCTGAACCCCACCAATGGCAGCATCATCACGAGTTTCCTGCCGCGGATGTCAGCCTCCGTCCGTGCCATCGTGGCGACTCCAACCACCGTCTACCTTGGCGGTGTTTTCAACGCGGTTGGCTCAGTCAGCCGCGATCGGCTGGCCGCCGTGTCGGCAACGAACGGTGCGCTGCTGCCGTGGAACCCCGTTGCCGGAGGAGGACGGGTTAACGCCCTTGCTTTGTCGCCTGATGGTGCAAGCATGGTGGTCGGCGGAGCATTCACCTCGTTGAACGGCTCGACCAATCCAGGGTTCGGCCTGGGCAAGGTGGACACAAACCTGGGCGCGAACCTCCCGTTCCAGATCAACAACGTGGTCCGCAACGGCGGAACCAACGGCTCCATCACGACCTTGGCCTCCGACGGTGTCAACGTCTATGGGGGCGGCTACACCTTCGGCCGGACGAGTACTCTCGAAGGCGTGTTTTCGGTCAATTGGTCGGACAGTTCCACGAACTGGATTGAGGACTGCCACGGCGATACCTATTCGGTCTATCCCATGGATGACGTGGTGTACCTGGCGGGTCACGCCCACTTCTGCGGGAACGTAGGTGGTTTCCCGCAGGCGGAGCCGTGGGAGTTCCAGCGGGGCCTGGCGTTCAGCAAGGCGGCTACCGGCGTGCTGACGCAGGAAACCCATGGCTACACAAATTTCGCGGGCACACCTGCGCCATCGCTGCAGAACTGGTTCCCGTACATGAATGCCGGAACGATCACGGGGCAGGACCAGGGACCCTGGACCGTCACTGGCAACTCAAGCTATGTGGTCATGGCCGGTGAGTTCACCATCGTCAACAACCAGCCACAGCAGGGGCTCATCCGCTTCGCGAAAAGCAATATCGCCCCCAACCTCAGGGGCCCGCGGATCGACGGCCTGAACTTCAACCCGACGCTGTCCACTCCGGCCGCCGGCCAAGTCCGCGTCCGCTGGCAGGCCAACTGGGACCAGGACAACGAGACCTTGGCCTACGAGGTCCGGCGCAACGGCGTGGTCATTGCCACGATCGATCAGGCCTCGACGTTCTGGAACCGCCCCGGCATGACATTCCTGGACACGGGGCTGGTACCCGGACAGACTTACGGATACAGGATCTTCGCCATTGATCCATTCGGAAACGACGCCCGCAGCGAGACGATCAACATCACAGTGGCCGGCTCAGTCACGCCGCCCGGATCCTACGCTCAGAGCGTCCTGGCGGACGAGCCGAACAACTACTGGCGGCTCGGCGACGCAAGCGGTACCGCCGGCGTCGATCTCGCGGGCAAGGATGACCTGCTGTTCCGTCCTGGAGTGACCTTGGGTGCGCAAGGCGCGATCGGCGGGGAAACCGATTCGGCCGCCACGTTCAACGGCACGGCAGACGGGATCGCCGTCGATCGCACGCTGGACTTCCGTCCGCAGGTCTTTAGCCAGGAGGCCTGGTTCAAGACCGGATCAACCAGCGGCGGCCAGATCTTCGGATTTGGCAACACCCAGACCACGGTGTCAGCTGATTTCGACCGGGTGCTCTACATGTCCAACCTCGGCAGGCTGTTCTTCGGGGTCCGGCCCAACGGCGTAACCCGCCAGACGGTGAGCTCGTTGGCCAGCTTCAACGACAACCAATGGCACCACGTGGTGGCCACCTTGGGCAGCAACGGCATGCAGTTGTTTGTCGACGGCGTGTTGGTGGGAAGCCGGACCGACGTCACGTCCGCCTGGCAGTTCGACGGATTCTGGAGGATTGGCGGGGACAACCTCGGCAGCTGGACGAACCGGCCCACCAACCGTTACTTCAACGGCCAATTGGACGATGTCGCCATCTACCCGGCCGTCCTCCCGCTGTCCCGGATCCAGGCTCACTACGTTGCCTCAGGCCGGAACGTCAACGCTCCTCCGGCCCCGCCCGTCGCCGCGTTCACCTCCTCCAGCGAGGGCCTCACGGCATCCGTGGACGGCACCACGTCCTCGGACGCGAACGGGCCGATCACCAACTACGCCTGGAACTTCGGCGACGGCGCCACGGGCACCGGCGTCACTGCCCAGCACGCGTACGCTGCCGGCGGGACGTACAACGTCACGCTCACCGTCACTGACAACACTGGCCTCACCAATTCGGCGACGCATCCTGTGACGGTGACGGCTCCTCCGCCCAACCAGGTGCCGGTGGCTGACTTCAGCTTCGCTGCCAGCGACCTTGCAGTGGCCTTCAACGGCTCCGCTTCCGCGGACGCCGACGGCACCATCGCGAGCTACCAATGGGACTTCGACGACGGCACCGCCAACGGCTCAGCGGCCTCGGAAAACCACACCTACGCGACTGCGGGAAGCTATGACGTCACCCTGACCGTCACTGACGACGACGGGGCCACCGGATCGGTGACCAAGAACGTTACAGTCACTGCGCCGCCGGCTGATACCGTGTTGGCCGCAGACGCGTTCGGCCGGACCTCCACAGGTGGTTGGGGCAGCGCCGATACCGGCGGAGCCTGGACTATCACCAGCGGAACGAGCAGCTTCGCGGTCAACAACGGCAGCGGTGCAGTCTCGCTGGGCGCGGGCCAGAGCCGGATGGCACTTCTGAAGTCCGTTTCCACAGCGGCCAACGACTCCCGGGTAACGGTCAGTGCCGACAAGGCCTCCACCGGCGGCGGCTGGTTCGCCTCCCTGCTCGGACGCAGGCTTGCCGACGACACTGCCAACACCGACTACCGCGCCAAGATCAAGGTGGCAAGCAACGGGGTGGTCACGCTCTACCTGACACGGGTGGTGGGCGGAACCGAGACGACCCTGGCCCAAGTCAACGTCGCCGGACTCACCGTCGCTGCCAACGATCCGCTCGTCCTGAGGCTGCGGCTGGAGGGAACGTCCCCGACGTCCCTGACAGCCAAGGTCTGGCGGGCATCCGCGGCCGAGCCTGCCGCGTGGCAATTGACTGCCAGCGACAACACGGCGCCCCTTCAGGTCGCCGGTGGAACCGGCCTTGTGTCCTATATGTCCGGCAGCGCAACCAATGCACCGGTGACGCTGCGGTACGACAACCTGAACGTCACGGCAGGCGGGACCCCTGTGGCGAACGCGGCACCGGTTGCCGCCTTCACCCCCGCCAGCACCGGACTGACGGCCAACCTGGACGCCGGAACATCCTCGGACAGCGACGGCACCATCACCAACTACGCCTGGAACTTCGGTGACGGCAACACGGGCAGCGGCGCAACGCCGTCGCACGCCTATGCGGCAGCCAACACCTACCAGGTGACGCTCACGGTGACTGACGACGACGGCGCCACCAACGCCGTGACGCAGCCGGTCACCGTCGCGGACCCGCCGCCGCCAGGTGTCCTGGCCGCAGACGCCTTCGGCCGGACCGTGGCGTCCGGCTGGGGCAGCGCCGACGACGGTGGCGCGTGGTCGGTTGGCGGCGGATCCTACAGCGTGGGCAATGGCGCCGGCACCATGTCGCCGGTGGCGGGCACCACCCGGACCGCCAACCTGTTGGGTGTCACATCCACGGGTTCGGATGTTCGGGTCAAGGTCTCGCCGGACAGGATCGGGAACGGCACGGCAATGTTCCTCGGCATCATCGGCAGGAGGGTGGCAAACGACGACTACCGGGCCAAACTGCGGGTCGCCACCAACGGCAGCACCAGTCTGTACCTGACCAGGGTTGTAGGAGGAGTGGAAACAACGATGCTGCAAAGCGCCACCCTGACGGGCCTGACCCTTGCAGCCAACGACCAGGTGCAGCTGCGGCTGGAGGTCACCGGAACGGGGACAACGACCATCCGGGCCAAGGCCTGGCGGGACGGCACCACCGAGCCCACGGCCTGGCAGGCTTCCATTACAGACACAACAGCCTCGCTGCAGGTGGCCGGTTCAACAGGGCTTATGAGCTACCTGTGGGGCAACGCGACCAACGGGCCGGTCGCCGTCCGCTTCGACGACTTTGCGGTGACGACACCATGAGCCGGCGGAGCCCATGACTGGGTTCACAGCCGCCCAGGCTGATCCGATGCCTTGGACGTCAGCTTGGTCTCCTGACTATCGGGAGAGGCCCGCCTAGCGCGGGAAGGAGCATTATGAACCCTGTATTGAAAGCACACGCTTCGCGAAAAGGCGGCGGCAAGCCGGTCGCCGCCCTCGCAGCTGGTTTTGCGATGCTTGCCGCCTCCGTCCTCGCCGTGCCCCATGGTTTTGCCGATACGGCCCCGACGAATCCGAACGATCCCAAGACGCCGGTGACGGTGTCGGCGGATGCCCTGCCCACTGTCCAGATAGACGGAGTTGTATGGTCGCAGACGATCATCGGGAACACCGTCTATGCTGTGGGCAAATTCAGCACTGCCCGTCCGGCCGGGGCAGCGCCGGGGTCACAGACTGTGCCAAGACAGAACATCCTGGCCTACAGCCTGACCACGGGCGCGCTGATTTCGTCCTTTGCCCCGACCCTCAATGCCCAGGGCCTCACGATCACCACTTCGCCGGACAAAACCCGGCTCTATGTGGGTGGCGACTTCACGTCGGTCAGTGGCCAGATCAGAAACCGGGTGGTAGCGCTCAACCCAACCACGGGGGCCGTGCTGAGTGGCTTCGCGCCTAAGGTGAACGGCTCGGTCCGGGCGGTGGTCGCCTCTGAAGACACAGTGTGGGTGGGCGGCCTCTTCACAACAGTCGGCACCGTGGCCCGCAACAGGCTGGCGGCGTTCCGGTCCCCAGATGGATTCATGTTGGCGTGGAATCCCAACGCAAGCGGTGGCCGCGTCAATGCACTGACAGCTTCTCCCGACTACAAACGCGTGGTCGCCGGAGGGGCTTTCACCACGCTGAACGGTTCCTCGAATCCCGGGTACGGTCTTGCAGCAACGGATGCGGTATCCGGCTCCATCATTGCGACGCCAGTCAATGATGTGGTTCGCAATGCAGGTGACGGCGCCGCAATTACGTCACTGTCTACGGATGGCACCAACTGGTACGGCACCGCTTACGACTTCGCAGGTACGGGCCTTTTGGAGGGTTCATTCTCGGCCAACTGGTCGAATTTGGGACTTAAATGGCTTGAGGATTGCCATGGCGACTCCTACAGCATATTCGCGAGCAACACAGCTGCCTATGTCGCAGGGCATCCTCACTATTGCGGAAACCTCGGTGGTTTCCCTGAGACGAATCCAAGGACATGGCATCGAGCGGTCGCATTCAGTAAAGCAGCTACCAGGACTTTGACGGCAGACACCCAGGGGTACAAGAGTTTTACCGGCCAGCCGGCGCCGGAGCTGCTGACCTGGTTCCCGGATATGGACACGGGTACCGCCACGGGCCAGAACCAAGGTCCCTGGCATGTCACGGGCAACAGCCAGTACATCCTGATGGGCGGGGAATTCAAGACTGTGAACTTCAAAGGCCAGCAAGGGCTTGTGCGGTATGCAGTTTCTTCGCTTGCTCCGAATAAGGAAGGCCCGCGGTCATCGCTGGACGCCACGAACCCGGTTCTGAGCTCACCCGCCAAGGGGCAGATCAAGGTCCGCTGGCAGTCCAATTGGGACAGGGACAACAGCAACCTCACGTATCAGGTGTATCGGGACGGCGTTGTGGTCAATACGCAGGCCAAAGCGACGACCTTCTGGAACCGGCCCACATTGGAGTACGTGGACACAGTGGCCTCCGGTTCTGCGCACAGCTACAGGATTGGGGTCAAGGACCCGTTCGGAAATGCCAAGTCCTCCACAACCGTCAGCCTGACGGCCAAGTGAAGCATGGGAGGCAAGTTGTGGGAGTTATTGGCGGAAACGCCAGCCATTGACAAACATCCCGGAGAAACTCGAGATAACTCCAACGAAAGCGCTAATCTAGATATGACGGGAATCACAGGTTGCAGAATTTTCACCGGCCGGCTTTCCCGTCGTGTCGCAGCCGGATACCAATTCCGGTTGCGTATAAAAGTGGGCGGCTCAGCGCCCACCACGCTTCAGGCCAAGGTCTGGCGGGAAGGCTTCGCTGAGCCAACCGACTGGCTTCCCACTGCGGGCCGATGTCACGGCATCGCTGCAGGGGCGCGGTTTGACCCGCCTTCTGGCCTTTCCCTGAAGCACAGCAGGAACGCGCCTGCACCGGTGCGCTTCGATGACAACAGCTGACTTCCCCTGGATGATCCGCTGATGCGAGCTTCGAGCTGAAAGGCCACTGAGATGTCATGGCAACCACGAAAGCATGGGCGTCATTGGGCGACTGAGCCGGCGCGGCCCGATGAAGTCGGGCGCAAGCCCAGGCACCATCTGTATCGTCGGGTGCTCTGTACCGCGGCTGCCTGCGTCCTGGCTGTGTCCGGTGCAGTGCTGGGTGCACCTGCATTCGCTGACTCGGCACCGGTGAACCCGAATGATCCTAAAACGCCCGTCACCGTAACGGCGGACAGCCTCCCCACTGCCCAGCACGACGGAGTGGCCTGGCAGGCAGTCACGGTCGGCAACACCGTCTACGTGGCCGGAAGATTTAATAACGCACGACCTTTTGGCGCCGCCCCAGGAACACAGTTGGTGTCCCGGCGCAATATCCTCGCATTTGACCTCGCCACGGGCCAACTCAGGACCAACTTCGCCCCCGTCCTGAACGGCCAGGCTTTGGCCATTACGGCCTCGCCGGACGGCAGCAGGATCTACGTTGGCGGCGATTTCACCACGGTGAACGGAGTCACAAGGAACCGAATTGCGGCTCTAGACCCCAGTTCCGGGGCACTCATCAGCGGTTTCGCTCCCAATGTCGGCGCAACCGTCCGGGCTGTCGTGGCCAGTGACTCCACGGTCTGGTTCGGCGGTACATTCACCAACGTGGGCTCGGCGTCACGCAACCGGCTGGCCTCGGTCAGCGCAAGCAACGGGGCGTTGCTGTCCTGGGCACCCAACGCCGCGAACGGCCGCGTCAACGCCTTGGCGCTCTCACCCGAGGAAGGGCGCGTGGTCATCGGCGGCGCATTCACCACGCTTAACGGTTCAAACCGGCCCGGCTACGGCCTTGGCATGGTCGACGCGACCTCGGGCGCCACTCTTGCCATCCAGGCAAACGACATCGTGCGCGATGCCGGCACAGACTCGGCCATCCTCTCACTCTCCACCGACGGGACAACGTTCTACGGAGTGGGCTACATTTTTGGCACAGGCGGAAACCTTGAGGGAGCATTCGCGGCCAACTGGTCCGATGCCAGGATCAAATGGGTGGAAGACTGCCATGGAGACTCCTACGGAGCTTTCGCCAACAATACTGCGGTCTACGTAGCAGGCCACCCGCATTACTGCGGCAACTTTGGTGGCTTCCCTGAAACCACGCCACGGACGTGGCACCGGGCCGTAGCTTTTAGTAAAGCGGCCACCGGATTCCTCACGAGGGACATCTACGGCTATCCGTCCTTTACAGGCCAGCCGGCACCTTCGATGTTGAACTGGTTCCCGGACATGGACACCGGCACGGCCAGCGGCCAAAGCCAGGGCCCTTGGGCAGTCACGGGCAATAACAACTATGTGGTGATGGTGGGCGAATTCAGGAACGTCAACCAGAGCCCACAGCAGGGCCTGTCCCGCTTCGCAGTGAAAGAGATCGCGCCGAATGATCAGGGGCCACGCGTTTCAGGCTCCAACTTCGTGCCGACACTGAGCAGTCCGGGGGCCGGCCAGGTACGCGTGCAGTGGCAATCGAACTGGGACCGTGACAACTCCAATCTCACCTATACGGTCCTGCGGGACGGAGAGCCGGCCTATGTGGTCTCGCAACTCTCCACTTTCTGGCAGCGACCGACGCTGACGTTCAATGACAGCGGACTTACCGGCGGGACCCACAGCTACCGGATCAGGGTTACCGATCCGCTGGGCAACACAGTCACGGGGGACAGCAGGACGATCTCCATTACGGGAACCAGTAACCAGCCGCCGGTGGCCAGCTTCACTGAATCCACCAGCGGGCTAACGGTCAGTGTCAACGGCTCGGCCTCTGCCGATCCGGATGGCAGCATCAGCTCCTACACGTGGGCATTCGGAGACGGAGGCACTGCTACGGGCGCCACCGCCAGCCACACATATGCTGCGTCCGGCACATTCACTGTCAGCCTGACGGTCCGGGACAACAGCGGAGCAAGCACCAGCACCTCCCGCACTGTGACCGTAAGTTCCGGCGGCAACCAGGCGCCGTCGGCCTCGTTCACCACCTCGGTGAGCGGGCTCACTGTGGCCATCAACGGCTCCGCCTCCTCGGACCCGGATGGCAGCATCAGCAGTTACAGTTGGGACTTCGGCGACGGCGCTACGGCCACCGGGGCGACGGCGCAACGAACCTATGGCGCAGCGGGAACGTACACCATCACGTTGACGGTGACGGACAACGACGGAGCCACCGCAAGCACACAACGTACAGTCACGGTGTCGTCGACGCCGGGAACAGCGTTCGCATCTGATGCTTTCGGACGGACCGTGGCCCCTGGCTGGGGGACAGCCGACGCCGGCGGCACCTGGGCGCTGAATGGATCGTCGTCGTACTTCTCCGTGGGAAACGGGATTGGCATCATGAACCTGGCAGCAAGCCGCGGACCCTCGGCCTACCTTCCGGGAGTATCGACGACGGCCGCCGATACGGCCGTAACGCTCTCGCTCGACAAGATCGGGAACGGCGGCGGGACATTTCTGGGAGTGACCGGCAGGCGGGTGGCCAGCAACGAGTATCGGGGCAAAATCAAGGTTGAGTCCAGCGGCTCGGTGACGCTGCAAATCACGCGACTGGCCGGGGGCAGCGAAACCACGCTGAGCCTGATGTCCACCGGGTTCTCGGTCGCAGCTGGACAGACAGTGCGGCTGCGCGTCCAGGTGACGGGAACCTCACCCACCACCATCCGGGCCAAGGCCTGGCGGGCGGGAACGACGGAGCCCGGAAACTGGCTGCTCACGTCGACGGACAGCACGGCGGGGCTGCAGGCGGCTGGCTCTGTGGGGCTGCTGTCCTACCTCTCGGGTGCGGCCACCAACGCACCCGTGATAGCCCGCTTTGACGACTTTACGTCGGGGCCAGCCTAGGTAGGGACCGTCCTTATGACACGTAGGGCACGGGCTGAAAGCCCGTGCCCTACGTGTCTTGTGCAGGTGTTTCTCAAATCCCGTTCACGCGCTAGCTGTCGTAGCGGATGCCCAGGTCCCGTCCTTCTTTGAGGTAGGTGTTGTTGTCTTCCCAACGGTTGTAGAGGAGGCCGGTGACCTTGCTCTTGGAACGGCTGATGATGCGGACGGGGTACTTCGAGCCATTGCCGTAATCGAACTGGTTACGTCCCAGGAAGTTGCTCTGGACCGTCACCACAATGTCGCTGTACTTGCTGCCCACAGCGATGTTGATGCTGGTCTGGCCGTCATCCACCCAGTTCCGCCGGACCAGTACGTTGGCAAGCTTGGCGACGTTCTGCTGGAGCATGATGCCGATGCCTGCGTGGGTTCCGCGAGGGTTCGGTGCACTGCCGGATCCTGTCACCGCAGAGGCCACAACCGTGTTGCCGACGATGCGGATGTTCTCGCCGCCCTGGACCTGGATACCGTCATTGTGCGTGCCGTCAGAGTGTGCTGGATCGTTGCTCCAGTACGTGAGCTCATTGATGAAGTTTCCTTCAATGGTCACGTTTGCCTGCACCGGACCGCCCGGACGGTTGAATACGCCCAGGCCATCATTGGTCCGCTTGATGCGGTTGCGGCGTGCGGTATATTCGTGGCCCACGATGCCGTCACGGTAGTAGCAGGGCCGGTCCGGGATAATGGTGCAGTCCTGGATGAGCAGGTTGAAACAGCTTGCGCTGTTGGCATCTACGATGCCTGTGTTGGAACCGGGGATGTGCTTGCCGCCGCGGAGCCAGCAATTGCGGATCACTACGTTGCGGGCCCGGACCTTGATGTCGCCGTAGATGTCCAGGTTTTCAAGGACCGTTCCGTCCCTGGTGATAATCAGGTCTGCGCCGGCGGTGTTGTGGGGCGTCAGGGCAGTGCCGGTGATGACGCCGGTATTGGCATCGGTGGGCTTGTATTCGCCATAGACTAGGCTGTCGCGGCTGGTGGCTGCCGTTGCTGGCTGGGCTACGCCATAACCGGCCAGTGCGGTACCGAGGGCACCGGCGAAGCCGAGCCCCAGAGCACGGCGTCGGGTAAGAGTTTTCGTTGAGTTCATAACTATTCCTTTTTAAGAACAGGCGGGCAGGCAGAGAGCATCCGTAGCGCGGTTGCGCACGTCGGCTTGAGACCCCTGGTCCGCGGTGGAGTGGGACTAGCTGTTGTAACGGATGCCGCCGTCGCGGCCTTCAACGAGCAACCCCAGGGTGTCCGCCCAGCGGTTGCTATCCAGACCATATACGGTGCTTGCCGAGCGGCTGATGATTCGGATCGGGTATGTTGAACCGCTTCCGAAGTCGTACTGGTTCCGGCCCAGGTAGTTGTTGCGGACCGTCACTGTGATGTTCGCGTAGACGCCGTTCGCGATGTTGATGGACGTCTGGCCGTCGTCCACCCAGTTGTTCTCGACCACGACGTTGGCCAGCTTGGCAACGTTTTGCTGGAGCATGATACCGATGCCGGCGTGGTCGCCGCGGGGGTTGGGCCCTGAGCCTTCGCCCAGGACGGCATTGGCTACGACGTTGTTCCCGGCCAGCCGGATGTTCTCGCCGCCCTGGACCTGGATGCCGTCGTTGTGCGTTCCGTCGCTGTGTGCGGGGTCGTTGGACCAGAACGTGAGCGAGTGGATGTAGTTTCCTTCGGCTGACACGTTGGCCGCCGCGGGACCTCCGGGCCGGTTGAAGATTCCCAGCCCGTCGTTGGTTCCCTGGATGTGGTTCCGCAGGGCCGTGTAGTCGTGGCCAACAATCCCGTCACGATAGTAGGAAGGCTGGTCCGGAATGATGGTGTTGTCCTGGACAACCAGGTTGGACACGGCAGAACTGTTCGCATCGATAATGCCTGTGTTGCTGCCCGGGATATGGGTGCCACCGTGGAGACGGCTGTTCTTGATAGTGACGTTGGCGGCGCGGACCTTGATGTCGCCGTAGATGTCCAGGCCGTCCAGGACGGTACCGGCCTGGGTGATCACGAGGTCTGCGCCCGACGTGTTGTGCGGCGTCAGCACGGTGCCGGCCGGAACGCCGGTCGTAGCGGTTGACGGCTGGTAGGATCCGGTGACCAGGCCGGAACGGTCTGCTGCTGCGGGCTGTGTCGCCGCGGCCGGATCGATGCTGCTTTGGGGCGCAACGGCCAGGGCGGGCTCTGACTCTTCAACCGCCGGAACCGTAGCGTCAACTGCCGGAGCAGCCTCGACTGCCTCCGGATCCAGGGCGGCCGGCTTCGCAGGCGCAGCCTTCGTTGAAACGGCAGCGCTAGGGCTCTGGCCCGCCGAAGCTTCGGATTCAGCGGCCGCCAGGGAACTGGAGCCCACAAGTGACGGCTGCCCGCAGCCGGTCAGGACGAGCGCTGCAACCGTCACGACGGCCGCGCTCAGCGAATAGTTTCCCAGGGTACGTATGTTTTGTGTCTGTTTCGCCATTTGTGCAATAACCTCTACGTCTCGTTCTCCGGGCACGGGGAATCGCACAGGCAAGCGTTATGGGACGGCTGATGCCGGGTCTACCAAGGCGCGAAGCCGAGTTGATCGCTTAAATGTGCGGCGCCAACGCAGATACCGAAGGCCTGAGACCTAGGCGTGGGTAAACCCGACGGCAACTGCAATGACTTTCCCGTTGGCATCCCCGACCACGGCTGATGGGTTTACCGTAGTAGAGTCTGGCGAATGTTGCAAAATGGTAACGGCGATTTTGGGTTAGATAACGGCCTCATTTGCCGGCGCAAGACCACTTCTCAGACGGCGACACGCCGACGAGATCCCAGGATAGGCGCGGTTTTCGTGAAATAGTTCGGACGCTTCAGAAGTTCGTGAAAAAAATCACTTGCGCCGGTACTCCTTGTAGACGTAACCAAACGCTCCGGACGCCATGCCCAAGCCCCTGGCCACAGTCCTCAATCCTCGTGCTTGATGAGCGGCCGACCGGGTAACGAGCCCTGCCGTGAGCTGAGCTGAGCCGCCCGCAAGGCGGACGACACCCGACGCCAGGGACGAGCCGCGGGCCGCCAGCCGGGGGCCTGCTTTTTGTTCCAGCTCCAGGCTGACCCGGGCGGCTGAATTGCCGCTGCGAAGTGCCCTGCGGAGGACCCAGTCCCTGGTCAGCCGTCCTGCCGGCACCCGGTCCACGACGACGGCTTCGTCGCACCACAGCATCGTGCCGCCGCGCTTCACCAGCTGGCGCGTGAACAGGGTATCCGAGCCACCGCTGAGGCCGAACCGTTCGTCGAACTCCAGCTTCAGGTCCCTGATCTGCGGCAGGTGCAGCAAGAGGTTGTTGGTGGCCGCAATGGTCAGGGGCGTTCCTGTTGCCAAGCGTCGGCGCTGGAAGAACCTGCCTGCACTGATCCAGGCATCTGGCTCATGTTCGTATTCGCTGATGACAGGGCCCACCACAGCCGCGGCTCCGCTGCTGCGTTGCAGGTCCAGAAGTTGGGCGAGCCAGCGCTCGGACGGTATCTCGTCGTCGTCAATGAACACGAGCAGATCCCTGGTCGACGACTCAGTGAGGGCCTTGTTGCGGGCAGCGGCAATCCCGGGTTTCGGCTCGTGGACGTAGGCGATGAGTCCGGGCGGAAGCGTGCGGGCAAAGTCCTCCACGGCGGTCCGGGCGCTGGCGGCAGGATCGTTGTCAATGACGAGGACCGTGGCATGAAGCTGATGGCCCCCGCCGATGGTGTCAAGGGACTGCGCCTGTGCTGCGAGCCTGGGGAGCGCAAGTTTCAGGTCTTCCGCCCGGCGGTAGGTCAGGACTGCAATGACAATCCCGCCCGGTCCCGGGCCGTCGAGTCCGTCATGCTCACTCATGCAATCCTCCATCTGGTTTGGACGTGGCTGGCTTTTTCCTGCCTACGAGCGAGGCGGCGTCACGCACATATGCCTTGAGCATCCGGCGATGGAAGAGCCACAGGATGGCCACCGCCGCAAGGAGAAATACGCCGAGGCCTGCGAATAACATACCTGCATCACCCAGGTCCGTGAGCGAGAGCAAGCCGTACCCCGCGGCACCCCATGCGGCAGCGTGGGCGCCGGGAAAGATAGTGCCAAGCTGTGACCTCGCCGTTACACCCGTCAGGGACTTTTGAATGCGGAGCAGGACCGGTGTCAGGACAAAGCCGGCGGCCGCGTAGCCCACCGCAACTCCCAAGAGACCGAACTGAAGTCCTATGATTATGCCGCCGACCTGAACCACGGCGGCCAGAATCTCGTACCGGATGATGAGCCGGCCCTGGCCAAGGCCCTTCATCAGGGAAGGCGTGATGTAAAAAACCGTTTCACGTGCTCCGCCGATGGCCAGCACGCTGACCAGCGCTGCTGCGGGCAGCCAGTCCTGCCCCAGTACGAGGTTCACCAGGATGGGCGCGGCACACGCCACGTAAACCATCAGGGGTATGGCGGAGATCGCCAGGATGCGTGTCGCAGCCACCAGCTTCCCGGCTACGAGTGCGGGGTCCTGCGCGGCGCGCGCGAAGGCGGGGAACATCACCCGGTTCACGGTCTGTCCGATGAGCTGTACGGGCATGACCAGGATCCGGTAGGCCATTCCGTAGAGGGACAGGGCAGCAACGCCCAGGAACCTTCCCACCAGGATGTTGTCCATGTTGCGGGAAAAATACGCGAGGCAGTCCGTGGCGAAAATACTGGAACTGAACTTGAGCAGCGGCACCACAGCGCGGAAGCTGAAATTCGGCAGCGGACCCTTACTGGCAACAACCAGCGCCACACCGCACACGACGTCAGTCACTACTACCTGGTACACCATTGCCCACGGTCCGGTGCCGGCAAATGCCGCGCCGATTCCGGCGGCGCTTCCGGCAGCTGCGGCGGCAATGTCTGCGGCGCCCACCCGGTGAAGCCGGAGTTCACGCGAAAGCATGGCCCGCGGCGTGATGGCAAGGGCTTTGACGGGGATGGCGAACGCGAGCAGCTGCAGGATGGGTTCCAGCTCGCTGACCCGAAAGAACGCAGCGACCCACGGCGCGGCGAACCAGGTTGCCGTGCCGAGCAGGCAGGCGATCAGGAGATTCAGGGTCACAGTGGCGCCGGCCACCCGGCGTGTTACCTCCGGCCTCTGGATCAACGCCGCGGACAGGCCCTGGTCCAGGACCAAAGCAACCAAGCTGATGTATACGGTGGCGCTGGCGATCACACCGTAGCTTTGAGGTCCCAGGATCCGAGCCAGGATTACCGCCGAGAGGATCTGGAACCCCTGCCGGGCAACGACGGCGCCGAAACTCCAGCGGACGCTTCTGGCCGTTTTTCCGGCCCCGGTGTCCACTTCGGGTTGTGTTGATGCCGGCGCAGCGGGCACCGGCGGCTGTGCACCCGGCATTTTCCGGGTCATGCCGGCCTGCCAGCGGCACGGGCAAGGTAGCCGGCCATCAGTGCGCCAAACCGCTCGGGGCTGTGCCGGGTGGCGGCTTTCCTGGCATCGGCCATCGCGGCGTCGCGGAATTGGGGCCAGTCCAGCGAGACGGACTTCAGGGCTGCCGCGAGGTCGGCGGAATTCCCGGGGGCCACAAACTGTGCTGACCCGTAACCGGCTGCCGCCTCCCGGAGGCCGGACGTATTGCTCACCACCACAGGGCGGGAGGCGAGCACCGCTTCCACCGCGGTGTTCCCGAAGGGCTCATCGAGCCGGGAAGGCACAACAACGACGTCGGATTCCGAAAGGAAGGGCCACACATCATTCTGGAAACCGTGGAAGGTCACGTGTCCCGAGGCGCCTGTTGCCTGGACTCTGTCCCGGAGACCGGCCTCATACGCCTCGTTGCCGGGAAACACCGACCCCACGATCGACAGGTGCGCCTCCACTCCCTGCTCCAGGAGCTGCAACAGTCCTTCCACCGCAACGTCCACTCCTTTGCGGTGGGAGAGCCGCCCGACATACAGGATCCGCAGCCCGCCGGCGAGCCCGGCCCTGGGCGGGCGGTCCGTAGGAGGTCCGGGCACGCCGTTACTCAACACCGTCGAGCGGCCACGAAGGATGCCCAGTGAGCGCTCCAGCGTGTCCATGCTGAATTTGCTGTTGGTCAGGATGTCGTCCGAGAACATGAGCGGTAGGGCCAACGCGGCCCTCACGAACCGGGGCGCGTTGGCTTCCGCTTCGTGGACATGGGTGACGACGGGCACGCCGCACAGCCGACCGGCCACCGTCCACAGGGGGACCGTGATGGTGTTGGCCAGGATAACGTCCGGGCGGGCTCCCCGGATGACCCCGACGCTGCGAAGCAGGCCATGTATTGCGACTCCGCCCAGCTTCAGCAGTCCAACCGGCGAGAGCATGCTCTTTCGCAGGACCGGAGTGGGACACAGGATGACGCGGGCGCCGCGGCGTACAAGTTCGGGAACGAGAGGGCCCGACGACGGCAGGGTAACCAGTACCCTTGCGCCGGAGCGCTCCAAGCCATCGATTGTTTCCAAGAGCACCCGGTCCGAACCATAGAGATCCGCACTGGGATGCGCCACCAGGACAGAAAGTGACTGACCAGCTTCATTCATTGGCGCCCCAAAGGTCCGTGGACGAGGCCGGGAACAGACCAGCCTCACCGGGGCCGGCACCGCCCAAACAAGGGGCGACTCCAACCTCCGTTGTCACCTTCGTCTGACCCGGATGAGGACAGACTACGGCCGCATGGACCGTTTGGCTAGGAACCGGGCTCCCCGGCCCGTGGAAGCCGGGGTCATCAGAGGAAAGCGGAATCCCAAAAAAGCTTCCACGGGGGTGTATTGCGTTCAATAATGGTGCGATAGTCAGGGGACTATGACGTACCGTGCTGCATTGCACGGCATTGAAGCCGCAATGGGGGTTCCTTTGGATCTGGCAGAGTATGTGCGGGCAATAGTCCGGGGCTGGTGGATAGTCCTTGTATGCGCTGCGGCCGGACTGGGCGGAGCGGCCTTCGTCACCTCCAACTCCACACCCATGTACCAGGGGATGGTTCGCTTCTACGTGGTGAGCCCTGCCGTCACCGGTCAGTCCGCCCTCCAGTCCTTGGAGCTTTCCCGCGGCAAGATGGCATCCTATGCAAGCTTGGTCAAGAGCGATGCGTTCATCGACAAGGTGGTGCAGGTCAGTGGAAACGGGCTGACCGCAGAGCAGACCACTGACAGCGTGAGTGCCTCCGCTGACAGTGAAACCCTGATGCTCACCGTGACCGTAACCCAGCCGGATTTTGATAAGGCCCGGGCTACGGTGACCGCCATCGCCGAAAACTTCGGTAGTGCCGTGAACGAACTTGAGTCCGGCCGCACACTCCCCGGCGGAGAGACGGTGCTGAACGTTGTCGCAGGCCCTGCCGTGCTTCCGGGACCGGTCTCGCCGCGGGTGCCGCTGAACTTGGGCTTGGGCATTCTGCTGGGCTTGGCAGCCGGCATCGTCATCACCGTTACCCGCCGCTTGATGGACAAATCGCTGCGGACGCCCGAAGAAGTTGAACTGGCCTCCGGGCTCCCGCTGCTCGCCCGTATTCCGTATAGCCACGCCGCCTCGGGCCGGGCCTCGCGGGTCCTTGAAAAGGAAGCCGGCTCACTGCTTGCCGAAGCGGCCAGACGGCTCCGCACAAACGTCGACCATCTGGCTTCGCTTCCTTCGGCCGAGGTCATCACCATCACGTCCGCAACGTCGGGAGAGGGAAAAACCACCACCGCGCTCATGCTGGCCAAAGCGTGGGCGGAAGCCGGAGAGCGGACCCTCCTCGTTGAGGCCCACCTCCGCATGCCCCGGCTGGCTGCAGACATTGGCCTGGGCAAGAGCACCGGCTTGTCCGATGTCCTCGCCGGACACCTGCCGCTGGATAGTGTCATCCAGCACACTTCGGTGGACGGCCTTCACACCGTGGTGGCGGGCACGGTGCCGGTCAATCCCACCGAACTGTTGCGCGGGCTGGCATTACATCGCGTCCTGGAGGAGATGCGCAAAAGGTACACCAGGGTAATAGTGGACGCCCCGGCTTTGCAGCCGCTCAGCGACGCGGCACTGATTGGCGCGGTGGTCGACGGCACGTTGGTTGTTGTCCGTCACGGTACTGTGTCGACCGAAGTACTCAAAGCCGCCCTGAAAAACCTCGAATCAGTCAATACGCAAGCCACGGGTGTAGTGATCAACGCACTCCCGGCGCGGCTTTCGGAAGGCCGCCGCAGATTCCTGCGTCGGGTGGTGACGGGGCTGGGGCGGCCCTTTCGCCCACGGTCCGGGCCACGACCAGCGGAGTGGGCGCCGATCGGCGGCTCCACGGGGCAGCCCGTAAAGCACGTGGCTCGCCGGAGGTAAACGGTGCAGCTGGTGCTCTGGATCGGACTGTGCGTGGCAGCGTCCATCCTTCTGCGTTCCCGGCCCAGGGTGCTGCTGGCGGCCGTGCTCACCCTTTGGTTCCTGGTCCCGGCAGTGGGAAACTCCGTGGTCACCGGTGAAGCCGGCGGTGCTTTGGGCTTCCACGCAGCGTCCTGGCTGGTGGTCTCGGTCCTGGCCGGGCAACTGCTTCACGATCCTTGGAGCATCAAGGACGCCCTGGCCCGCCACTTTTTTGTTTTCCTGGTCCTGGCTTTGGTGATCGTCGCGGCATTCCTTGCCTCAAGGACCTCGGAAGAGGGCGGGGGCATGCTGCTGCTGGTCGACCAGATCATGGCCCCGGTGCTGTTTTTCCTTCTCCTCATTGCCAACAGTGTCCGCCAGCCAGGCCTGGTCAAGATGCTGCGATCCCTCCTGCTTTTCCTTGTGGCAGTAGTCTGCGTCATCGCGGTGGCCCAATGGCTCAACGGTGACGCCCTGTTCTACGCCCCCGGATTCCGGAGCCAGTACTGGTTTAATCCGGAAACCCAGCGTTGGATGGGCACCCTGGACCAGCCCCTTGCCTTGTCGCTGGTGATCTGCGTGGCCGCACCCCTGGTTGCCGGGCTGAAACGCAATTCAGTCCAGGTGGTCCTCCTGGTGCTGATGATTGTCGGGGTGCTCATCACGCAGTCGAGGGTGGGTCTGGCTGCGGTGGGGGTGTCCGTTGTCCTGGTGGTGTTCTTCGCGGACCGCAAGGCCTGGGTCAAGGCGATCATGCTGGCCTTCCTTGGGGGCGTTGCAATAGTCGTCATTTCGTCGCCGCTGGTCGTAGGCGTTTCCGAACGGTTGGCCGATGACACCGGGTCCGCCGAGGCGCGCGCCCTGGCGCTGGAGTATTTCCTCACCCGCTGGGCTGACTACGCCGTGGCGGGCCAAGGAATCGGCTCCAGCTACCGCGTAGCTGTCCAGGCTGGCCTGGAGACGAGTTTTGAGAATCCGATCCTCATGTACAGCATCGACTTTGGCATCTTCTTTGCCGTCCTTTACTTCGGCCTGATGCTGGTTTTGCTGTTGCGGAACTCTGCGTGGCACGACTACCGGGGACTGACGTTCGCCGGCCTTCTCGCAGTCGTGATTCCGCAGACCTACAGCTCTCTCGCCACCCGTTCGGTTGCCGGGATCGTTGTCTGGACCATCCTGGCCATGGTGGTCATTGCGGGCGATGAAAACCGGGTACAACGGCGGATGAGGCGAGCGGAATTGGCCACCGTTGCGGGCCAGGCCAGGGCGCCGGCTGAGCCGGCAGCCCACTGATGCACGGGCAGCCAGTCTCTGAATCCGGGGCCAGGATCGGACGCCGCGGATTCCTCAGCCTTCTGGCCGCGGGCGCGGTCCTGAACGGCACTGGCTGCGCGCCGTGCCTTGAGGCCTCCACCGGGCTCAAGGCACGACCCATGCCAGCATCCGCGGCAGCGACGGAAGCTTCGGCGTCGTTCATCGCAGAAGGGGCTTTGGCCGCAGCGGGCGACGCCGGGCCGTTCACGATAGCGGGGCTGCTCGCTGCTCCGGGCTTCTTCGTGGCGCACAGGGGATCCGGGGACAACTGGCCGGAGCACACGATGCTTGCCTACACACAATCGGCCGCTGCCGGTCTGAAAGCGCTGGAAGTGTCCGTGTCGTCGACAGCGGATGGGGTGCTCGTGTGCCATCACGATCTCAACACCGAGCGGCTGACCGGGACGGACCTCACCATAGCCCGGGCCAGCTATGCGGCGCTGGAATCATTGCGCAACGATGCCCGCGCCTGGCTGGGCCCGGCAGCACCGCTGGAACCGATACCGCCGCTGGAGGATGTCCTCCGGACTTTCCTTCCGGCGCGGGTCATCTTCCTGGAAGACAAGCAGGGCACGAATGCCGACAAGATCCTGGAACTCCTGGAGTCGTATCCCGGGGCCCGGGAACGCGTGGTCTGGAAGCAGCCGGCTTCGTCACCGGGGCACGCCCTGGCCAGGGCCCGCGGCTACACCACCTGGGGCTATGTGACCACGCCGGACTTCCGCAACCTTGCCGCCCTGATGCCCAGGGTGGACCTGCTCGGCGTCCACAATTCGGCCCCGGATGACGTAGTGCGCGAACTCGTGGCCTCCGGCAAGCCAGTGGCCGCGTGGGAAGTCCGGCGCCGGAGTGACCATGCACGCCTCAAAGCGCTGGGCGTCCGTGGCTTCGTCTGCTCGAACGTGGTTCATGTCCTGCATCTTGAGGAACGGCGGTCTGAGGACGGCTTTGACACCGGGCTTCGGTACGCGGGTGACCTGCCCCTGCAGTCAGAAGGCGACTGGCAAGGACAGCCGGCATTCCAGCAGGGTGCGGTTCGAATCTCAAGCGATGAGCCGTCGTCGTACCTGATGGGTTCGATGGGCGGGCTGTCGGGCCCGCGCCTGGAGCTTGCTTTCGAAATGCGCTGGCCGGAGGGCCTGCCCGCCGGGACGGGCAGCGCCGGTGTGGCGTTTGGCCAGGACGATGATGCGCCGTACCGCCCGGGTTCAGCGGCTTCCGGCTACGAACTGGAGTTCGGTGCGGACGGCAGGATGACCCTCCGCCGGAAGGACGGGGCGGCGGGGGCCAGTGTGCTGGCTGCGGCCGAGGGCCCACCGCCGGCACCGGGGGAGTGGACGCGCCTGGTACTGTCTGTGACGCCTCGAATGGTCATCGCCCGGCGGCCGGACCAGCAAGCGGGTAGCATCGTCGAATCCGAGGATACAGCGTACGGCGGAGGGTGGTTTTCGTTCGTGAAGAATTACGGCGGCGGCCCTTCTGTCGAATTCCGGAATGTCACCTTCCAGGTGTCCGCAGCGGCGGACGTCTGCCCGCCGGCAGGCTGAGGCAGGGACTACGGCCGGCCCAGGCCCCGGTACGTCCAGCCCGCGGCTCGCCACTTCGCAGGATCCAGGACATTGCGGCCGTCGAGAATGCGGGGGACCCTAACGAGTGCCCTGGTGGCGTGGGGATCCAACTCCCGGTACAGCTTCCACTCCGTCAGGAGGAGGACGGCGTCCGCGCGGTCAAGGGCGGCATCGAGCTCGGGCTCCAGTGGGAGCTCCGGGAACCTTTTGGCGGCGTTATCCAACGCCTGGGGATCGGTGACCGTGACGACGGCGCCCTGGAGCTGGAGCTGCGCGGCGGCGCTCAGCGCGGGAGAATCCCTCACGTCGTCGCTCTCGGGTTTGAAGGCAGCGCCGAGGACGGCAATCCGCTGGCCAAGCAGGCTGCCTCCGCAAAGTTCCCGGGTCAGCTCGACAACCTTTGTCCGGCGCCTCATGTTGATGGCGTCCACTTCCCGCAGGAATGTCAGGGCCTGGTCAGCGCCGAGTTCTCCCGCCCGTGCCATGAAGGCACGGATATCCTTGGGCAGGCAGCCGCCACCGAACCCGATTCCGGCGTTCAGGAACTTGCGCCCGATTCTGTCATCCAAGCCGATCGCGTCGGCAAGCCGGGAGACGTCCGCCCCTGTGGCCTCACAGACCTCCGCCATGGCATTAATAAACGAGATCTTGGTGGCCAGGAAAGAGTTCGCTGCCGTCTTGACCAGTTCGGCTGTGGCATAGCCTGTGACGAGCCGCGGCGTACCGGTGGCCAATGCGGCGTCGTAGACGCGGTCCAGGACGGCCACGGCAGGGTGGTCTTCACTCCCATCAGGAACGCCATAAACAAACCGGTCAGGGCGCAGCGTGTCTGAGATGGCGTGGCCTTCCCTCAGAAACTCAGGATTCCACAGCAGGGTTGCCGCCGGCTGGCTCTCGGCGATGAGCTCGGCCAGGCGCTCTGCAGTGCCCACCGGGACCGTCGATTTCCCGGCAACCACATCCCCGGGGGACAAATACTCTGCCAGCCCAGCGACGGCGGCGTCCACATAACGCAGGTCGGCGGCATTTTCCCCGCGCTTCTGCGGTGTGCCTACACACACGAAGTGGACTTCACAGCCAGCTGCCGCTGCCATGTCCGTGGTGAACCGCAAACGTCCGGAGGCTTCCAGCTCCGTGAGGAGGGCATCGAGCTCGGGTTCGTAAAACGGTGCCCGCGCCTCGGCGAGCTGGGCGACTTTTTGTATGTCGACATCGATGCCCACCACGTCATGCCCCAGCTTGGCCATGCACGCCGCGTGGACAGCCCCCAAGTAGCCGCAGCCAATAACCGAGATCCGCACAGCTCCACCTTCCCTGTCCATCTGGTGTTCACAGGGTACGCGCTGGGAGCCGGATCGGAACAGGTGCCCAGGCGTCGGCAGGGGCAAGAAGGACTAGGAAACTGCTGAAATATCCGTTGGTTTAGGCGCGTCGGCTGGACTGGTGAGGCTGGTGATTAAGACTGGTCTTATGCAGGGACGCGAGGACGCGCAACGCGGGTATTTGGATGTGGAGGCACTGGCCGGGGAGTTGTTGGCTCCGGGCAGTGTCTTCGCTTTTCTGGCCAAGAACAGGGGGCGGTTGTTCCCGGATTCGATGATGGAGGATCTGTTCCCGTCGCGGCGGGGCCGGCCGTCGGTTCCGGCGCCGGTGATCGGTTCGGTGCTGGTGTTGCAGGCGTTACAGGGGCTCTCTGACCGGGAAACGGCCGAGGCTTTGACGTTTGATCTGCGGTGGAAGGCCGCGTGCGGCTATGGACTGACCGATACGGCGTTCCATCCGAGCACGCTGACGTACTGGCGACGGCGGCTGGCGGCATCGAAGAACCCGCACCGGATCATGGAAGCGATCGCCGAGGTTATCGCCGAGACCGGGGTCCTGCAGGGCAAGCGCCGCCGGGCGGTGGATTCAACGGTCCTTGATGACGCCGTCGCCCGACAGGACACGATCACGCAGCTGATCGCCGCGGTCCGCCGCTTCGGCCGCGACGTTCCCGGCGGACAGGAGATGGTCGCCACCCACGCGAGGGGGTATGACTACACCCGAACCGGCAAACCGGACATCGCCTGGGATGACCAGGACGCCAAAGACGGGCTGATCTCGGCGCTGGTCACCGACGCCCTGGCCCTGCTCGCCGCGGTCGATCCCGAAACTTTGGAGGGTAAACCCGCTGATGCCTATGCGCTGCTGGCCTTGGTTGCCGGGCAGGACGTGGAACCGGCTGAGGACTCGGACGGGACCGACGGGCGGTGGCGGATTGCCCGGAAGGTCGCCCCGGACCGGATGATCTCCACCGTGGACCCGGACACCCGGCACGCGCATAAGACCCAGTCCCGGCAGCAGGACGGATTCAAGGCGCACATTGTCATCGAGCCTGACACCGGGCTGATCACCGCCGGTGAGCTGACGAAGGCCTCCGGTCCGGAGAACAGTGACGGGGCCGTTGGTGCCCGGCTGATCGGCAGGATCCCACGATCGCCGGCACCAGCGTGGATGTCCTGGCCGATTCGGCCTATGGTTCCGGGGAGATGCTCGCCGCTCTCGCCGGCACCGGCCATACCCCGGTGATCAAACCATGGCCGCTGCGCCCTGCCGTCGAAGGCGGATTCACCCTCGATGACTTCACCGTCGATGAGGCCGCAGGCACCGTGACCTGCCCGCACGGCATCACTAAGACCATCTCCCCTAAACGCACTGTCACGTTCGGCACCTCCTGCACGGGCTGCCCCCTCCGGGCCCGGTGCACCAGCGCGGCGCGGGGACGCAAGCTCGATCTCCACGAACACGACGCGTTACTGCGCGAACAGCGCCAACGCGCCGCAGATCCGTCCTTCAGGAACGACTACCGCACGCACCGGCCGATGGTCGAACGGTCCATAGCCTGGCTCACCCGCGGCAACCGACGCGTTCGGCACCGCGGCATCCGCCGGAATAACGCCTGGTTGCAACTGAGGATCGCGGGACTGAACCTGCGACGCCTGCTCAACCTCGGACTGACCAGGAACGCGGGATCATGGGCGCTGGGATAACCCGCCCGCCCGGACCCCGGCCCAAGAAAACCACTGGAAGACGCCCCCTAACAGGGGCACAATGAAACCAAGCGGGCGGAACGACCCCGTTATCGCACCCACGGGTGCTAACCAGAACGCCGCTAGACGGCCATTGGTGGCGTTCCGCCCGCCCCAAAATCACTTAGTTCAGCAGCCTCCTAGCCGAGCAGTGCCATAACCCCGATCACGGCAGTGGCAGCTCCCAGCACCATGGAGATGCTCACGAGCACGAGATGGACCGTCAGGAACTTCGTGGCCTTGCCTGCAGCGTCCCGCGCCCGGGGATCCTTCATCACCCGGCGCAGGAACTGCGGCCAGACCGCCAGCGACCAGACGCCGGCGATAACCAGCACAATGGCCGCAAACACGGGCAGTTGCATTGCCTTAGTGGCTTTCCAGCCAGGCCTGGGCCTGCTGTGACTGGATGTTCAGGGCCTTGGCCACCATGGGCTCAGCCGCGTCGGCGATCTTGCCGCCCAGGAACGGAACCGAGGAGGTGACGTTTCCTTCCAGCTCCACGCGGGTGCTGCCGCCCTCCGCAACGAGCCGCTGGACAGCCGTCACGTCAAGGGGAGCGCCGGCAATCTTCAGCGTGATGTTGCTCTGGCGGGACCCGTCGGCGGCAGGGGCGTCCCAGTTCTCGACCTGGGTGACCGTGAGCTTGTCACCCACGAACTTGCGGGCAATCTCCGGCAGCCGGGTGGTGGGCAGCGTGCGGACCGACGTGGTGCTGAAGGCGCCGGCAGTGTCGCCGTCCACCGCGAACGACTCCAAAGTGCCGCCAACGAATTCACTGGTGTGCCGCTGGAAGTCCTCGTTGATGAAAACTGCAGCTACGGTGTCGACGGCGTGCGGAAGGGTGGTGGTTGCACTCAGTGCCATGGGTCCTCCAGGGATGTGGGGTCAGAACGCTTTTTGCTCCCCACATCCTACGGGGTCCGCGGCGCCTCTTCCGCACTGGCAAGTTTCTGTGCGGCGGCTGTGATATTGCGCGACATCGCCGGAAATATAAGGCTGTGGAAGGGCAGAACGGCCAGCCAGTAGAGCCTTCCGCTGAGGCCCTTGGGGAAGAAAATGGCCCGCTGCCGGTAGCGGCTGCCCGTGCCGTCCGGCTCGACGGACAGCTCCAGCCACGCGCGTCCGGGAGCCCGCATCTCGGCGCGCAGTCGCAGCAGTTTCCCGCGCTCAATCCGTTCCACGCGCCACCAGTCCACCACTTCGCCGGAGGCCAGGTTGCCGGGGTGCCGGCGTCCCCGCAGGAGCCCGGCGCCGCCCGTGAGCTTGTCCAGCCAGCCCCGCACCTGCCATGCGAGCGGCAGCGAATACCAGCCGTTCCGGCCGCCGATGCCTTCAATGATGGTCCACACGTGGGCAGGGTCGACGTCCCCATGGAACGTCCGTTCGTCCATAAAGACCGTGTGGCCCGCCCAGTCCGGATCACTGGGCAGGGGATCGGCGTCGGCTCCGGCGTTCGCCCAGGTGGTCTCCACCTGGCCGTCACGCTCCTTGCCCAGGGCCAGTGCCACCGCCCGCCGGTAGGGAGTCAGGCCGCCCTCAGGGGCGGGAATGACGGAATCGATGTCGTGCTCCCGGGACACGGCGTCGTGCTGCAGAGACTGGACGAGCGGCAGCGACATGGACAACGGAATGGGAGTGGTGAGGGCCACCCACATGCCGGCGAGCTTGGGGGCCGGGATGGGCAGGGCGAGCACCAGGCGGTGCGGCAGTCCGGCTTCGGCGGCGTACTGCTTCATCATGCCCGCGTAACTGAGCACCTGCCGGCAGCCGATGTCGAAGGTGCGGTTGATTGGCCCCTGCAGGGAGGCGGCGCCCACCAGGTAGTACAACACGTCCCGGACGGCGATGGCTTCGATCCTGTTGCGGACCCAGCTCGGCGCGGGCATCAGCGGGAGGGCTTCGGACAGGTGCCGGATCATTTCGAACGAGGCGGATCCGGAACCGATCACCACACCGGCCTGGAAGACCACTGCGTCTACGGGGCTGTCCAGGAACACCTTTCCCACGGCCTCCCGGGAGCGCATGTGGGTGGACAGCTCCACGTTGGACGGGTGCAGGCCGCCCAGGTAGACGATCCGGTGAACCCCTGCGCCGGCGGCCGCCCGGGCGGCAGTTTCGGCCATGGCCTTTTCCTTGGACTCGAAACCGGCCCCGGCAGCCATGGAATGGACCAGGTAGTACAGCACGTCAACGCCGGCCAGCGCAGCCTCCAGCGCGTCGCCGTCGTCCAGGCTGCTCTGGACCACTTCGACGTCACCGAGCCACGGCACACCTGCGATCTTGGCCGGTGTCCGGACCAGGACCTTCACGGTGTGGCCGGCCTCCAGGAGCCGGGGCACCAGGCGGCCGCCGATGTAGCCGGTGGCGCCGGTCACCAGGACAGTTTTGGCTGCGCCGGGCTGGGGTGTCTCGGTTGTGCCGGTCATTTTGACTCCTTCTTGTCATACTGCGATTCGGAGCGGCGGGTGTTCGGACGGCCCTGGTCCTGAAAGCCTAATCTCCCCTGCCGCGGGGGTAGGCTGGGATGACCCGGGATTCGAAGCGAATTTCGGGCTTTCGTGTTGGCTGCGATCCGTTGAACACCACAGGAGTTTCTGCCATGAGCCCGAGCGCCTCCCGCACCGGTACCTCCCATCCCGGCCCGTCGCTTGACGGACTGCGCCGTGTCCTGGCCGGGGACCAGACCTTCGCCCGGGTCCAGGCAGAGGCAGCCAGGGGATTCGACGTCCGTGGCCAGGACTACCAGATCAGCGCGCCGGCAGGCCTGCGTGCGGTCCTGCTGGCAGAGATGGCGGACGGCCTGGCCGCCACCGGCGCCGGGGAAGGAACAGCCGACGGCGGGATCCCGGCGGTGGTGCTGGCCGTCACGGCGACGGGACGCGAAGCGGAGGACCTGACGGCAGCCCTGCGCGCCTACCTCCCCGCCGATGCGGTGGCTGAGTTCCCCAGCTGGGAAACCCTGCCGCATGAGCGGCTCTCTCCGCGTTCGGACACTGTAGGCCGCAGGCTTTCGGTCCTGCGCCGGCTGGCGCATCCGGAGACGTCGACGGCGGGTCCGCTGCGCGTGGTGGTGGCGCCGGTGCGCGCCGTGGTCCAGCCCATCGTGGCCGGGTTGGGTGAACTGGTTCCGGTTACCCTGACGGTGGGCCAGGACATCCCGTTCTCCGACGTTGTCCGGCGGCTCGCCGACGCCGCCTACGCGAGGGTGGACATGGTGACCCACCGTGGCGAGTTTGCCGTCCGCGGCGGAATCATCGACGTCTTCCCGCCCACGGAGGACCATCCCATCCGGGTGGAGTTCTTCGGCGACGAAGTGGACCAGATGCGCTGGTTCGCCGTCGCAGACCAGCGCTCGCTGTCCTCACCGGGCCTGCACCATCCCACCGTCCTGCACGCCCCGCCCTGTCGCGAAATCCTGATCACGCCCTCGGTGATGTCACGGGCGGCCACCCTGAAACCGCAGCTGCCCGCCGCCGCGGACATGCTGGAGAAGATCGCCGGCGGCATCGCCGTCGAAGGCATGGAATCCCTGGCGCCGGTGCTCGTGGACGCGATGGTCCCGTTCGTGGACCAGCTGCCCGCCGGCTCCATCTCCGTGGTCATCGAACCGGAAAAGGTCCGCACCCGCGCCCACGACCTCGCCGCCACGAACGAGGAATTCCTGGAAGCGGCATGGTCCACGGCGTCCGACGGCGGAACCGCGCCCCTGGATCTGACCTCGCAGGCGTCGGCCGCCCTGCACTCCGCCAGCTTCCGCTCGCTGGCCGAGACCCGCAGCTCCGCCTTGGAGCACAGCGTCTCCTGGTGGTCCATCACCTCTCTGGCTACCGATGAGGAACTGCTTCCGGAGATCGACGTCCTGAACCTCCACGCCCGGGAACCGCGCGGCTACCAGGGCGATGTGGCCGAAATGATGGACTTCATCGGCTCGCACGTCCGGGACCAGTGGCGCATCGTGGTGGCCACCGAAGGGCCGGGGCCGGCGCAGCGCCTGGCGGAACTGTTCCATGACGCCGACATCCCCTGCGCCAGGGTGGACACCCTGGACCAGGAACCCCAGGCAGGCATCATCGAGGTGACCACTGCCGCCGTCGGACGCGGTTTTGTCCTGGACAGCCTCAAACTGGGGCTGCTCACCGAAGCGGACCTGCTGGGACGCACCTCGGCGGGCTCCACCAAGGACATGCGGCGCATGCCATCCAAGCGGCGGAACGCCGTGGACCCGCTGCAGCTGGTCAACGGCGATTCCGTGGTGCACGAACAGCACGGCATTGGCCGCTTCATTGAACTCATCCAGCGGAAAGTGGCCGGCGGCGGGGACGGCGTCCGCGAATATCTGGTCCTGGAATACGCCCCGTCCAAGCGCGGCGCTCCCGGGGACCGGCTGTTTGTCCCCACCGACCAGCTGGACCAGGTGACCCGATACGTCGGCGGCGACACCCCCGTGCTCAGCAAGATGGGCGGTTCCGACTGGGCCAGCACCAAGTCCAAGGCACGCAAGGCCGTCAAGGAGATCGCCGGCGAACTCATCCGGCTCTACTCCGCACGGATGGCGTCAAAGGGCCACGCCTTCGGGCCGGACACCCCGTGGCAGCGTGAGCTGGAAGAGGCCTTCCCGTACGTGGAGACGCCGGACCAGCTGACCACCATCAACGAGGTCAAGGCGGACATGGAGCGCGAGATCCCCATGGACCGCCTGGTGTCCGGCGACGTGGGCTACGGCAAGACCGAGATCGCCGTGCGGGCCGCGTTCAAGGCGGTCCAGGATGGGAAACAGGTGGCGATCCTGGTGCCCACCACCCTGCTGGCCCAGCAGCACTACGAAACGTTCACCGAACGCTTCTCCGGTTTCCCCCTGCGGGTCAAGGCCCTGTCGCGCTTCCAGGGGACCAAGGAAACCAAGGAGACCGTGGAGGGCGTCAAGAGTGGCTCCGTCGACGTTGTTATCGGCACCCACCGCCTGCTGTCCAAGGACTTCGCGTTCAAGGACCTGGGCCTGGTGATCGTGGACGAGGAGCAGCGCTTCGGTGTGGAGCACAAGGAGGCGCTGAAGAAGATGCGCACCAACGTGGACGTCCTGGCCATGAGCGCCACGCCGATCCCGAGGACCCTGGAGATGTCGCTGACCGGCATCCGGGAAACCTCCACGCTGGCCACGCCGCCGGAGGAACGCCACCCGGTGCTCACCTACGTGGGCCCGTACACGGACAAGCAGACCTCCGCGGCCATCCGCCGCGAGCTGATGCGCGAAGGACAGGTGTTCCTGGTGCACAACCGGGTGTCCACCATCGAACGGACGGCCGCGAAGGTCCGGGAACTTGTGCCGGAGGCGCGGGTCGAGGTGGCGCACGGGCAGATGTCCGAAAGCCGGCTGGAACAGATCATTGTGGACTTCTGGGAGAAGCGCTTCGACGTGCTGGTGTGCACCACCATCATCGAAACCGGCCTGGACATCTCCAACGCCAACACCCTGATTGTGGACGGCGCCGACAAATACGGACTCTCCCAGCTGCACCAGCTCCGTGGCCGGGTGGGCCGCGGCCGTGAACGCGCCTACGCGTACTTCCTGTACCCGTCGGAGAAGCCGCTGGGCGAGGTGGCGCTGGAGCGGCTCAAGGCCGTGGCCACGCACAACGAGCTCGGTGCCGGCATGCAGCTGGCCATGAAGGACCTCGAAATCCGCGGCGCCGGCAACCTGCTGGGCGGCGAGCAGTCGGGCCACATCCAGGGTGTGGGCTTCGACCTGTACATCCGCCTCGTGGGCGAGGCTGTGGCCGACTACCGGGGCGATGCCGAGGAAAAGGCCGCCGAAATGAAGATCGAGCTGCCGGTGAACGCCCACCTGCCGCACGACTACGTCCCGGGGGAGCGGCTGCGCCTGGAGGCCTACCGCAAGCTGGCCTCCGCCGTCACCAACGAAGCCATCGAAGAAGTCCACGCCGAGCTCGTGGATCGGTACGGGGAATCCCCGCTGCCGGTCCAGAACCTGATCGCCGTGGCCCGCTTCCGGGTGGGCGCCCGCGAGGCCGGGCTCTCCGACGTCGCCCTGCAGGGGAACTTCATCAAGTTCTCGCCGGCGCAACTGCCGGAGTCCAAAGTGATGCGCCTGGCCAGGATGTACCCCGGATCGCAGCCCAAGCCTGCCCTGGATGCCGTCCTTATTCCGAAGCCGAAGACCGCCAGGATCGGTGGCCGGGACCTGCAGGACGCCGAAATCCTGGAATGGGCCAACGGCGTCATCCGGAACATTTTCTCCGACGCACCGCTGGCGGTGGGATAGACCTTGATGGGAGGACATCACGCCGCGTCGGGAGCCGCGGCGTGGGTAGCTATTGCCTCGACCGGGCCGTACACCCTGGGCTGGTATCCGCTGGATGCCACCGGCATCCTGATCGGCGGCATGGCGACGGCGGGAACAGCGCTGGTGTGCGACTGGGACCACCGCCACAGCACGGTGGCCAATTCCCTGCCGCCGCTGTCCAACGTGATTGCCGTGGGGATTGAGAACGCCAGCGGCGGGCACCGGCAGGGCACCCATTCGGTGCTGGGCGCGGCCTTCTTTGTGCTGCTGGCCATGGTGGCCGGGCAGTTCCAGCTGCAGACCGACTGGGGCCTGCTGTCCGTCGGCGCCGGCCTGCTGTGCATGTTCATGATCAACATCGCGGCCAAGGCGCTGAAGCTGTTCCCCAAGTCCGGCTTCATCAGCAACTGGGTGTTCGCCCTGACCATGGCCGGACTGGTTACCTGGTTCGCGCCGGAGCAGTGGACCTGGTTGCCCGTGTCCATGCTGACCGGGGTGGTGGTCCACATCGTGGGGGACATGATCACCACCGGAGGCGTCCCGCTGCTGTGGCCGATCGTCATCAAACCGCCCAGGTTCCTGCGGAAGATGCCCGTGATCAACGATGTCTGGAAAGCCAACGGAGCCTTTTCGCTGCCGTTGCTGGGCCGCGCCGGCTCCCGGCGGGAGTGGCTGGTGCTCATCCCGGTGAGCGCGTACGCCATGGTGGGCATGTGCGTAGCGGCCTGGGCTTTGGCGAAGGCGCACTTCCCGGCCGCCATGTCACTGGGAACGGGCCTGTTCAGCCGGCTCTTCGGGGCAGCCTGACACGGATCCGCTTAAATGGCTGGGGCCCCGGAAAAATCCGGGGCCCCAGCCATTGCGTTTGAGCGGGTGCTTAGTGCTCGCCGGCGGAATCGGAACGGCCGGTGATGGTCTGCGGGATCCAGAACGCCAGGGCAAAAAGGCCCAGGCAGACGGCCATCGGCCACGGGTTGCCGAGCGTCAGGAACGACAGCGAGTAGATGGCGCCAAGGAAGAGTGCCATCATGACAGCAAACAGGACGATGCTGGTGACGAGGCTGTTCTCGTTTTCCGGCGTCTGGACAGTGGTGACGCCGGACGCTGTGGTCTTGCTGGACATTCATTCCTCCTCGGCCCCGCGGGGCTCAAAATTATGGCGGCTTCCGGATCCGGATCAGTAGCCGGATGAACCCTGTTCACCCTTGACGATCGCAATTCCGGAGCTGGCACCAATACGTGTTGCACCTGCAGCAATCATAGCCTGAGCGTCGGCCAGGGACCGTACGCCGCCGGATGCCTTGACGCCCAGATCAGGGCCTACGGTCCGGCGCATCAGCGCGATATCCTCTGCCGTGGCGCCGCCGCCATTGAAGCCGGTGGAGGTCTTCACGAAGTCGGCTCCGGCTTCCACCGCGGCCTCGCAGGCGAGGACCTTCCGGGCGTCGTCCAGGAGGGCCGTCTCGATAATGACCTTCAGGATGGCGCCGCTGGCGTGCACCGCCTCCGCGACGGCGGTGATGTCCTCAACGAGGGCGCCCTTGTCGCCGGCGCGGGCTGCGGCGATGTTGATGACCATGTCGACCTCGTCGGCACCGTCCAGGACCGCTCCGCGGGCCTCGAACGTCTTGACGTCGGTGGGCGTGGCTCCCAGCGGGAAGCCCACCACCGAGCAGGTCAGGACGCCGGATCCCTTGAGCGCTTTTTTGACCGTCTTCACCCAGACGGGGTTGACGCAGACGGATTTGAACCGGTACTCGGCGGCTTCGGCGCAGACCTTGAGGATGTCCGCCTCGCTGGCCTCGGGCTTGAGCAGGGTGTGGTCAATGAAGGAAGCGATGTTGCCCGGTGCCTGCTGCGTGCCGGTGGACGGCTGCGCGGCGGGAGTGGCTTCGTTGCTCATCATGATGGTCCTTTCCGGGGGCCTTGTGGGCCGCAAATGCCACGGTGTGGCTCTTCAGGTGACCATCTTGCCACAGGGGTCAGGCGGCCACCGGAATGCGTTGTTCCGTCGCCGCGGCCGTCATGAGCTGCGTGGCGCAGGCGCCGGCGGCGGACGCTGCGGCAACCAGCAGGCCCAGCCGGACGCCGTCGAACGCTGCGGCATCACCGATGGCCCAGACCCCCGGGACCGACGTGCGGAAGTCCTTGGTAATGGCGATCCCGCCGTTGGGGGCCGTGGCGAGTCCGGCACTGGCGGCGAGGCCGTCACGGGAGACCCGTTCTTCCGCCAGGACCACCAGGTCACCGTTCATGCTGCTGCCGTCCTCGAAGACGATCCCGGCCGCGGTCAGCCCTGCGCCGGCTACGGAGTGCACCACTGCGGTGGGCCGGACCGTGGTGCGGATGGGCCTGACTCCGCGGGCGCGCAACACTGCCTCAGCCTGTCCGGCCGCGGCTCCGGTTCCCACCAGGATCCCCAGCGGCCGCCTTCCCAATGACCGGGTCACTTCCTTGACGGCGTCGCCGATCCGGGCGGCATCATCGATGGTTGAGTAGCTCAGGCAGCGGCCGGCACCCGCCACGGGGGACGCGGCGGGCGCCGAACCGGTGGCGATGACCAGTTCGTCGTAGCTGAATTCCATGCCATCGGCCGTGGTGACAGTGCGGCTGTCCGCGTCGATAAAGCTGGCGGGCTGGCCGAAGCGGACCGATACCTGGGGCAGTTCGGCCAGTTCGAGGAGCTCCGCCGCAGCGTCGTCCCGGTTGCTGAGCACTGTGATGGTTCCGCGGAACCTGGCACCGTCCAGCTGGCGGACCAGTGCCTGCGCGGCCGGCCCGGCACCGGCGATGACGATGCGCGGTGCCGGAGTGGATGAGGTGGACGGTGCCGGAGCGGACATGTGCTGGCCCTTTCGCTGGCGGCCGCAGGAGCGGCCGGGAATTCGTGATGAATCCCAGCGTAGGCGGACGGCTTTTCCGGCGTGTTTCCCCGCTGTTGCTGGGAAAACGCCCTTTGTTCGCCAACGTTTACCGGCTGGTAACAGAACCCGTGACGCACCTCTCACAACGGTCCGCAATGACACAAAGGGGCCGGAACCCGCGCGTTAGACGCGGATCCGGTAGCCCCTCTTGACCACTGTCTCCACCAGGCGGCCGTCCGGCAGCGAGGAGCGGAGCCGGCTGACGGTCATGTCCAGGGCGTGGACTGAACCCCTCAGCTCAAGAAGCTCGGACAACGATTCGCGGGACAGCACGGCCCCGCCGGCACCCAGCAGGGCGCGGAGCAGCAGCAGCGGCGCGGGGGCCAGTTCAACCTGTTGCCCGTCGATCCGCAGGCTGCGGCCGCGCAGCTCGATGTTGCCTGACCTCGTGTCCAGGCGGCGCACATGGTTCAGGGCGAGGTGCTCGCACACCAGCCTGATGAGGGCACCCATCCGGAACCGCTCCGGGATTAACGGCGTGATGCCGGCGTCGAGCAGGGGCTGCGCGGTGACCGGGCCAACCACTGCCGTGGTGACGTTGGTTTTCAGGCTTTCGATCAGCTGCTTGTACACACCCATTTCGTGGGCGGTGCTCCACATCGCGTCCACGGCGGGTGCACTGGTGAAGGTCAGGACGTCCAGGTTTCCGCTGCACGCAGCCTCGATGAGCCGGGGGAGTTTGTCCTCGCCGTCGGGCTTGACCCAGCGGTAGGGCGTCACCGTCAGGACGGTGGCGCCGGACATACGAAGCCGCTCGAGTTGCCGGACATCCGTGTAGCCGTGCAGCTGGACGGCGACGGTCTTGCCGCGTACGCCTTCGGCCAGCAGCATGTCCACCAGCGTCGCGGTGGTTTCGTCGCTGCTGATTCCGACGTCGGCCAGCCCTGCCGCGCGGACGGCGCCTCGGGCTTTGGGCCCGCGGACGAACATCCGGCAGGCTGCCAGGGTTTCCAACAGGGCCTCGCCGATGCCGAACGAGTCGGCAGCCTCGCACCAGCGGCGCATGCCGTAGGCGGTGGTGGCGATGCAGAGGTCCGGGCGTGCGGCGATGATCGCCTTGGTGTCCTCAATGAGGCGGATGTCCTCCTGCACCGGGGCGATCTTAAGGGCCGGTGCGTGCAACACTTCCGCGCCGCGGCGTTCGAGGGCCTCGATAAGGTCCTGGGAGCGCCGGTGCGAGGTCACGCCAATGCGGAAACCCTCCAAGGGGGAATCAGCCGATTCCCGCCCGGAGGTCTCTTCAGCCTGGGGTTCTGCGGGTGCCAGTGCGTTCATGGGGTTCAATCCTTTCATGAACCGAGCAGCGAGGCCGCCAGCCTGTCCAGGTCGGCGGCGGCCTCAGCATGCCCACGGTTGGCTTCAGCCACGCGAACCACCTCGCCGATGACGAGGACGGCGGGGTTGCTGCAGCCGGCAGCGGCGGAGGTGATGGTGCCCAGGTCCGCGATGGTGGTCCGCTGCCCGGGGCGGTAGCCGCGTTCGACGACGGCCATGGGCATGTCGGGACGCATCCCGGCCTTGCGGAGCCCGGCGGCGAGCTGGTGCAGGGTACCGATGCCCATGAGCACCACAATGGTGCCGCCGAGGCCGGCGAGGTGCTTGTGTTCCTTCTCCGTCAGCGGCGCGTGGCCGGAGACAACAGTGAACATGTGGCTGACTTCGCGGTGGGTCACCGGGATCCCGGCAGCGGCCGGGACGGAGATGGCGCTGGTGACACCCGAGATGACGCGGACCTTGACGCCGGCTGCCACGCAGGCGGCCACTTCTTCGCCGCCGCGGCCGAAGACGTAAGGATCGCCGCCCTTGAGCCGGACCACGTTGTTTCCGGCGAGGGCGCTTTCCACCATCAGCTTTTCGATGTCGGACTGGCCCACCTTGTGGTGGCCCGGCTTCTTGCCAACATCGACCAGTTCGGCCGAGGTCATGGACGGCAGTTCCTGGTAGGGAGCCAGCCGGTCATAGAACACCACGTCCGCGTCGCGGAGGGCCTTCATGGCGGCGACCGTCAGCAGCTCGGTGGTTCCGGGTCCGCCACCCACCAGGGTGACATGGCCTGCGGGGCCGGCAGCCGGTTCGGCTGCCACCGGGATGCCGGTTGCGCGGCAGCGCTCGAGCAGGGCCTCCCAGCCGGGCTGGCCGTCGTCGACGGCGGCGACCAGGAAGGGACGCTCAGGCAGCGGGCCGTCATGCCCGGCACCCTGGGGGGTGCTGAGGCGGTAGACGACGGCGCCGGCGGCCTCGTAGCGACGGACCGCCTGGCGTGCGGCGTGGTCCGAGCCGGTGACCAGGACCTCGCGGCCGGTGAGATCAATGCTGAGCTGCATGCCTATACCTCGTTCTCGTCGCGGGGCCTCATGGGGATGGAAGCGCCGATCAGGACCTTGCCTTTTTCCTCCGGGGTGGCGGGGCGCATCTGGCCACGCTCGTCGGAAACAAACGTGATGGAGTCGTCCTTCTGGTCGGGCGCGTTGACGAAGGAGCGGAACCGGCGCAGGCGCTCGGGGTCCTTGAGGGTGTCGGCCCACTCGTCGACGTAGGTGTCGACGTGCTTGGCCATGGCGGCCTCGAGGTCCTCGGCGATGCCCAGGGTGTCCTTGACCACCACATCCTCAACGTGCTTGATGCCGCCGTCGAGCTCTTCCTGCCAGCGCGCTGTGCGCTGCAGGCGGTCTGCGGTGCGGATGTAGTACATGAAGTAGCGGTCGATGTACTTGATCAGCGTCTCGTCGTCGAGGTCCTTGGCCAGCAGCTGGGCGTGGGCCGGGGTGGCACCGCCGTTGCCGCCGACGTACAGGTTCCAGCCGTCGGCGGTGGCGATCACGCCAACATCCTTGCCGCGGGCTTCGGCGCATTCGCGGGCACAGCCGGAGACGCCCATCTTGAGCTTGTGCGGGCTGCGGAGGCCGCGGTAGCGGAGCTCAAGCTGGATGGCCATGGCCACCGAGTCCTGGACGCCGAAGCGGCACCAGGTGGAACCGACGCAGGACTTCACCGTGCGCAGGCTCTTGCCGTAGGCCTGGCCGGATTCGAAGCCGGCGTCCACCAGTTCCTTCCAGATTTCCGGGAGTTCCTCCAGCCGGGCACCGAACATGTCGATGCGCTGGCCGCCGGTGATCTTGGTGTACAGGTTGTACTTCTCGGCCACGGCGGCGATGACGCCGAGCTTCTTCGGGGTGATTTCGCCGCCGGCAATGCGGGGGACCACCGAGTAGGTGCCGTCCTTCTGCATGTTGGCCAGGGCGCGGTCGTTGGTGTCCTGCAGGGTGCCGCGGCCGGCGTCCAGGACGTACGCGCTGTTCTGGCTGGCCAGGATGTTGGCGATGGTCGGCTTGCAGATGTCACAGCCGGCACCGGTGCCGTACTTGGCCATGATCTCTTCGAAGGAGGTCAGGCCCAGGACGCGGATGGCGTCGAACAGGTCCTGGCGGGACAGCTCGATGTGCTCGCAGAGGGCCTTGGAGACCTCGACGCCTGACTTGGTGAGTTCGGTTTCGAGCAGCTTCTTGAGCATCGGGACACAGGAGCCGCAGCTGGTTCCGGCGCGGGTGCAGCCCTTGAGCTCGCCGAGTTCCTGGACGGGGGCGTTGCCGTCGCAGGCGCCGCAGCCGTTGACGGTGTCGCGGATGGTTCCGGCGGACACGTTGTTGCAGGAACACAGGATGGCGTCGTCCGGGAGCTCGGTGTCCGGGGCGTCGCCGCCGCCGGCCGCGGTGAGGTACGCGCCGGGCTCGGCGCTGAGCTCACGGCCCAGAAGCGGGCGCAGGCTGGTGTAGGGGGTGGCGTCGCCCACGAAGATGCCGCCCAGGAGGGTCTTGGCATCGTCGGTGGTGACGATCTTCTGGTAGACGCCGCGGGCCGGGTCCGCGTAGACGATTTCGAGGGCGTGCTCGGTCTTGGCGAACGCGTCACCGAAGCTGGCAACGTCGACGCCGGACAGCTTGAGCTTGGTGGCGGTGTCGAACCCCGGGAAGGTGGCCTCTCCGCCGTGGAGGCGGTCAGCGACGATCTCCGCCATGGTGTTCGCGGGGGCCACCAGGCCCAGGCACATGCCGCCGAAGTTGGCCACTTCACCGATGGCCCAGATTCCGTCGACTTCAGTGGCGCAGTAGTCGTTGATGACCACGCCGCCGCGCTGGCCCAGCGAGAAGACCTGCTCCTCGCCCTCTGCCGCGCGGAAGAGCTCGTCGCGCGGCCGGACACCGATCGCGACGATGACAAGGTCAGCTTCAATGATGCGGCCGTCAGCCATGAGGACGCCGGTGACCTGGCCGTCGTCGTCGGACAGTACTTCGGAGGGGAACACGCCGCCGTGGACTTCGAAGCCCTTGGCCGTGATGAGCCGGCCCATGGCCTGGCCCGCGCCTTCATCGAGCTGGGTGGCCATCAGCCACTGCGAACCGTCGATGACGATCGGGTTGGCGCCAAGCTGCTCCGTGCCGGCCGCGGACTCGAGCCCGAGGAGGCCACCGCCGATGGTGACCGCGTTGACCTGGCGGCCGAGCTTCTCCGTGAGTTCAGCAATGGCCTTGTTGATGGCCCAGACGTCTTCGAGCGTGCGGTAAACGTGGGTGTGCTCGGCGCCGGGGATCGGCAGGCGGGCGGCATTCGAACCCGTGGCAACCACGAGGTGGTCGTATTCAAAGGTGTTGCCGGCCGCGGTTTCCACCGTCTTGGCGTCCGAGTTGATCTTGATGACGCGCTCGCCGGTCTTCAGGGACAGGGCTTCGTGGTCCCACATGGACGCCTCGCCCAGGGTGAGGTCGTAGTCCATGACGGTCAGCGCCTTGCTCAGCGCCACGCGGTCGTAGGGGAGGTGGGCTTCCTCAGTGAGGACCGTGACATGCCAGCCTTCGAGGCCGCGGGCATGCATTGCGTCCGCAAAACGGTGGGCCGCCGGGCCGCCGCCGGCGACGACGATGCGGCGCGGAGTCTCTGTGCTTGAAGTCTGTTCGGTCACTGTGGGCCTTTCGCATGGGCCGCAGACGGTGCTCTGCAGCTTGTCCATCCAGACTAGGTACCCGCAGTTTCGCTTCAGTTTCCCATTTGTTTCGTGAACTTAACTTCTGCATCACGAACGCATTTCCGACCGGGTGAGTTCTCTTTTACGCGCCGGACACATTCAGCGCATGCCCGTGAAACACCGGACGCCTAGCTTGTTAGTACGGCCATACAGGTGGCCAAGCAAGCACAGGGAGAGGAGCCGACATGACGGCAACACTGGAACTTGGGGCACTCGCCACAGAAACTGACACCGCCACCGGCTGGCACCGCGTCTGCGCCGTGGAGGAACTGGAACTGTCCTGGGGCGAGGCAGCCCTCATCGCAGGCCGCCAGGTAGCCCTCTTCCGCACCGGCCCCAGCGAAATCTTTGCGGTCGCCCACGAGGACCCCGCCACCGGCGCCCACGTCATGGCCCGCGGCATCCTCGGCTCACGCGGCACCCGCCCCACGATCGCCTCACCCCTGCACAAAGAGGTCTACGACCTGGAAACAGGCGAGTGCTTCGGAGTCGCTGAGCTGCGGCTGGACACGTTCAACACCCGCATCACCGACGGCTTCATCGAAATCGAGCTCTAGCCCGCGCTAGAGGCCGAGGGCCTCCCGCACGTCGCCGAGCACCTGGTCCAGGGCGGCGCGTGCGGCTTGGCGTGCCTCGGGGAGTTCCGCGGCGGACTCCACACCCTTGATCACTTCCAGGTAGCACTTGAGCTTCGGCTCGGTGCCGCTGGGACGGATGATCACCCGGGTCTGGTCCCTGGTCAGGTAGAGCAGGCCGTCGGTGGGCGGCAGGTGTTCGGTGCCGTCGGCGAGGTCCACGAAGGTTTCCACCGCCGAGGAACCGAAGGAATCCGGCGGGCTGACCCGGAGCCGGTTCATCATGGCATCCAGCAGGCCCAGGTTGGCCACCCTGATGCTCAGCTGGTCGCTCGCGTGCAGGCCGTGCTGCAGATAAAGCTCATCCAGGGTGTCAAAGATGGTTTTGCCGCCCGCTTTGGCCGTGGCTGCAAGCTCCGCGATCAGCACAGCGGCCGAGATGCCGTCCTTGTCCCGGACCAGGTCGGGGGCAACACAGTAACCCAAGGCTTCCTCGTAGCCGTACAGCAGTCCCGGAACACGGGAAATCCACTTGAATCCCGTCAGCGTTTCCTCGTGCGCGTACCCGGCTGCGGCGGCGATGCGGGACAACAGGCGTGAGGAAACGACCGAATTGGCGAGGACGCCGTCGGGCTTTTCCTCACCGCCGGCCGCAAGCCGGGCCACAATGTGTGCGCCCAGGAGCGCCCCCACCTCATCACCTCGGAGCATGCGCCAGGCGTCCGTGGACGGATCCTTGGCAGCGACCGCCGCGCGGTCCGCATCGGGATCGTTGGCCAGGACAATATCGGCATCCACCCGCACTGCCGTCTCCAGCGCCAGGTCCAGGGCGCCGGGCTCCTCCGGGTTCGGAAAACTCACCGTGGGGAACTCAGGGTCGGGCACAGCCTGTTCGGCCACCAGCGTGACGTCAGAGAAGCCCGCCTCGTTCAGGACGGCCACGGCTGTTTCCCCGCCGACGCCGTGCATCGGGGTCAGGACAATCCGCAGGTCACGGGACGGAAAACGTGCGGGATCGGCGAGTGCCGCCGTCGCGCGCTGGTAGTCCGCGGCAATGGACGGGTCCAGAACGGTCCAGCCGTCCGCGGCCAGGGCGATGGAGTCCACCGGTCCGACGGCGTCGATCCGCGCCGAGATTCCGGCGTCGTAGGGTGCCACGATCTGGGCACCCCGCCCGCTTTCCTCCACGGCGTGGCGGCCGAGGTAGACCTTGTAGCCGTTGTCCTGGGGCGGGTTGTGGCTGGCCGTGACCATGACCCCGCCGTCGCAGTCCAGTGCCCGCACAGCGTACGCCAGCAGCGGCGTCGGCAGCGCGGAGGGCATCAGGAAGGTCTCAAAACCGGCGGCGGTGAAGATCGCCGCCGTTTCTTCAGCGAAAATATCGGAATTGTGCCGGGCGTCGTAGCCGACGACGGCGCGCGGCCGGGTTCCCGGGGAGACCTCGCCCACGGCGTGGCTGAGGAAGGCCGCCAGGCCTGCCGCGGCACGGCGGACCACCACACGGTTCATCCGGTTTGGTCCCGGGCCGAGTGCCGCGCGCAGTCCCGCGGTGCCGAACTGCAGGGTGCCGTTGAAACTGTCAGCGAGTTCCTGCCGGGCAGCGCCGACTCCGCTTTCCGCCTGCCGGACCAGTTCAGACAGGGCGGCGGAAGTGGCGGAATCCGGATCCTGGGCGGCCCAGTCGCGGGCTTGGCTGAAGAGGATGGACTCGGCATCGGTGGACGTCATGGGCACAACGCTATCGTCATTGCCCGCCGAAGACTTCCCAAACACCCGCTTTGTCCCCGCCGGCGGCCCCGGAAAACCCCGGAAATCCTTGAAGTAAATTTTCTGGACAAGTACTGTCTCGAATATGAGGATGGGGGAGGGCGTGGAGTGGGCGTTGCACAGCTGCGTCAACATGTCCTGGACCCCGATGGGGGAGGCGGTCAGCAGTGCGCGGCTGGCTGACTTCTACAAACTGCCGGCCGCCTACCTTAACAAGCAGCTCCAGGCACTGGTCCGCGCCGGCATCCTGACGTCCGTTTCCGGCCCGAGGGGCGGCTTCCGGCTCGCGCGCCGATCGGACCGGATCTCGGTCCTGGACGTTTACCTCGCCATCGAGGGGAACGAGGACGCTTTCAGGTGCGAGGGCATCCTGAAGGACGCACCCGGTGGCGCGATGGACGCCGACTACGCGCGGAGCTGCCTGATTTCGCAGACCATGCGGCACGCCGAGGTCACCTGGCGTACCGAGCTTTCCCGGCAGACCATTGCCGGGATCGCGGAGTCCATCGAACGCCGGTTCCCCGAGGCCCGCGGGGATACGGTCAGCCGGCTGATGGGGACCCGGACCTGACCGGCCGGCTGCCTACAGCCTGGCGATGATCTCCGCGAGGAGTTTGGAGATGCGCGGTCCGGCGGCCTGACCGGACTCGAGGACTTCCTGGTGGCTCAGCGGGGCAGGGCTGATGCCGGCCGCGAGGTTGGTGACCAGGGAGATGCCGAATACTTCCATGCCCGCGTGGCGGCCGGCGATGGCCTCCAGCGCGGTGGACATGCCGACCAGGTCCGCGCCGATCCGTTTGGCGTACTGGACCTCGGCCGGGGTTTCGTAGTGCGGCCCGGTGAACTGCGCATAGACACCCTCTTCCAGTGAAGAATCGACCTCACGGGCCAGCCCGCGGATGCGGGATGAGTAAAGATCTGTCAGGTCAACAAAGGTGGCGCCCTCCAGCGGGGAGGCGGCGGTGAGGTTTATGTGATCTTTGATGAGCACTGGAGTGCCCGGTGCCCAGGCTTCGTTGAGGCCGCCGCAGCCGTTGGTGAGGACCAGGGTCGTGCAGCCGGCGGCGGCCGCGGTGCGGACGCCGTGGACGACGGCGCGGACGCCTTTGCCCTCATAGAAGTGTGTGCGCGCGCCCAGCACCAGCGCCCGCTTGCCTTCCTTGGTGAGGACCGAGCGGATGGTGCCCACGTGGCCTTCCACCGCCGGGGCATGGAAACCGGGAACCTCGTCCGCGGACAGCGTGGCGGTGGTGTCGCCGATCAGGTCGGCGGCCTGGCCCCACCCCGAGCCGAGGACCAGGGCGACGTCGTGGCGGTCCACACCTGTTTCCCCGGCGATGTAGTCGGCGGCGGCGCGGGCGGCGGCAAAGGGGTCAGTGTTCAGGAAGTCTGTATTACTCACTGGTACAAGTTATCGTGCTGTTGCTCCTGTGCACAGCATCACGGGTGCTGGTGACCGGCACCATGGCCACGGCTGTTTATTGGTGGTGCGGCGCCCCATGCGGGAGAATGGTTGTTTGTGACTACGCACCCTGATTTCAGCTCACCCCGGATCGCAATCCTCGGAGGTGGCCCGGGCGGATACGAAGCCGCCATGGTCGCTGCCTCGCTGGGGGCGCAGGTCACCATCATCGAACGCGCCGGACTGGGCGGCTCTGCCGTGCTCACCGACGTCGTGCCTTCCAAGACCCTGATCGCGACGGCGGACCTGATGACCCGCGTCGGCGAGGCGGGGGAGCTGGGAGTGAAGTTCGACGTCGACGGCGGAGACTTCGTGCCTGCCATGCGCGCCGACCTCAAGCACATCAACGACCGCCTCCTGGGCCTGGCACGTCAACAGTCCCAGGACATATCGACCGGGCTGGAACACCAGAACGTCCGCATCCTGCTTGGCTCGGGCAAGCTCGTTGACAACCACACCATCGAAGTCCTGACCGCGGACGGCACGGAAATTGTCGAGGCGGACACCATCCTGCTGGCCGTGGGTGCGCACCCGCGCGAACTGCCCACCGCCCGGCCGGACGGCGAACGCATCCTGAACTGGGCGCAGATCTACAACCTCGACGAGCTTCCCGAGGAGCTCATTGTGGTGGGGTCCGGTGTGACCGGTGCCGAATTCGCGTCCGCCTACAACGGCCTGGGCTCCAAGGTCACCTTGATTTCCAGCCGTGACCGGGTGCTTCCCGGTTCGGACACCGACGCCGCCGAGGTGCTGGAGGAAGTCTTCGAACGCCGCGGCGTGCGGGTCCTGTCCCGTGCCCGCGCCGAGACCGTGGAACGGACCGACGACGGCGTGGTGGTTACCCTGGGCGACGGCTCGAAGGTCACCGGCAGCCACTGCCTGGTCTGCGTCGGGTCCATTCCCAACACCGCAGGCATCGGCCTGGAGGAAGCGGGCGTGGCCCTCACCGAAAGCGGACACATCAAGGTCGACGGCGTCTCCCGCACCACCGCCCCGAACATCTACGCCGCCGGCGACTGCACCGGGGTGCTCGCCTTGGCGTCCGTAGCAGCCATGCAGGGCAGGATCGCGATCGCACATTTCCTGGGCGACGGCGTGACGCCCATCAAGCTGCACCAGGTGGCGTCCAACATCTTCACGTCGCCGGAGATCGCGTCCGTGGGTGTCTCCGAGGCCGAGATCGAGTCCGGCAAGTACCAGGGCGACGTCGTTAAGCTGTCGCTTAAGAGCAACGCCCGCGCCAAGATGCGCAACCACAAGGACGGCTTCGTCAAGATCTTCGCGCGCAAGGGTTCCGGGACCGTCATCGGCGGGGTGGTGGTGGGGCCGAACGCCTCCGAGCTGATCTTCGCCATCTCCATCGCGGTGAAGCAGAAGCTGCACGTCGACGACGTCGCCAGCACGTTTACGGTGTACCCGTCGCTGAGCGGATCCATTTCGGAAGCGGCGCGGCGCCTGCACGTCCACATGTAGGGCTGTTGTCAGCTCCGGGGCATTTCAGGCGCGCAACCTGACGTCCTTCCATACCTCCACCGTGGGACAGGCTGTGTGATCGCTTTCGCCTGCCTCGCAGAGGTAGATGATCGCCCGCAATTGGGCCTTCCCGGTGGTGAACAGGCCGGTCATCCCCACAGCGAATTGTGTTTCGCGCGTGCCGCAGGGTGTGGGAAGGAAGGCTGGTTCATCGTTCCAGCCGACCGTTTCACCTTGGAAGACCTGGAAGATCTGGAACATATAGGTCTTGCCAGGCGTGCACCTCACCGTCAGTTCGACCTGGACGATGTTGTTCGCCAGCGTGGCCGTGACCTGCGTCAGCGACGCAGGTTTGGGGGCAGCGTTGGCGGGGGAGGCGGTGAGTCCGAACAGCGCCATCAGAAAGGCCATGAACTTGACCGTCAGGCGCGGGTTGAATTTCATGTCCTGCTCCAAGGGATGTGTGCGTCAGTAAGGGATCCCCCCGGGCTTGATGCCGACTCACGGATGCTGACCAGGCATCCTGATCGAAACGTATGCCTCGGTACGGCTGAAGTCAACAAGGACAAGGAACCCTTGAAGCGGTCGAACTAAGCCGCCGAATCTTGAGATTTCCGCACAACGATGGCGCCGGCGCGAACCCTCTTCACGCGGGGCTGGTGGGCGTTGGGGGATCACGGTAGCGTGGCGGCATGACTACAGCTCTCGAGCGGCCGCGCCGTGGAAAAATCATCGGCGGCGTCTGCGCTGCCCTGGCAGCCCGGTTTGGGTTGCCGAAATTCCTGGTCAGGCTCGGCTTTGTGATCTTTGGCCTGGTGGGGATCGGCGAGCTGGTCTACATCGCCCTGTGGATCATGATTCCCAAGGCCCCGGCGTAAGCCAGGGGAGACGGTCTGCAGTTGGCCCCGAGACCGGGGGCCAACCCTGTGACAGCTGTTATGGACCTTCCTCAGGGAAAGCCTCGGGGTAGGGGAACAGGTGGCCGTTGCAGAATTCGCCGGGGCTCGGAGCGAAGTCCTTGAAGCCGGCTGCGACGATCTGGCCGTAGGACTGGACCCGTCCACCTTCAAACGGATCGTCCGGATGGTCATTGAGTCCGGAGAACGAGCAGATGGAATTGGCGTGCTCGGGGCCCCGTTCCACCTGCCCTGCCGCCGACGCCGGTGCGGTGGCCATTCCCATCAGCGCCAACGTACAGACTGCAGCACCCAGCAGTGATTTCTTGTGCATAGCGTTACCTCAATTCCTCGAAGTGGTGACTCTTCGCGGTGGCAGACGCTGCGAATTGGTGCAAACCATGACACTGCCCAGCGCAGGTCTGCTACCTACGGGCCGGAGGCCCGTGCGGTGAGTCTACTGACAGCCCACGCCATTGGGAACAGCCTGCGCCAAGGCCTGCGGAAAACCGCAGGCCTTGGCTTTGGGGAAGGCGGGATTCAATCACCGGTCGGAGATGTCAGGCGGCGGCAGCCGCCTGGAAGTGTTTTTCGATGAGCCCCTTGATGTCCTCGTGGCAGCCGCCGCAGCCGGTCCCGGCGCGGGTTGCCTTGGAGACTTCGGCCACCGTGGAGCAGCCGTCCTCCACAGCACCCTGGATCTTGGTCCCGCTGACTCCGGCGCAGCGGCACACAGTGCCCGCCGGGTCTGCCGGGCCGGATGCTGCCAGCTGGTCAGGGCCGTCCAGGCGGAGCAGCAGCGAGCGGTCGGCCGGCAGCTCCGCGCCGCGCTCGAACAGCCCTACCAGTTCCGCGGCGGTCCGCGGCATGCCCACCGCCACGAGGCCTTCCAGCACTCCGCCGCGGGTGGTCATCTTGACGTAGCGGCCGTGTTCGGGGTCCGCCCACTGCGCGATCTGCAGGCGGGGACGGCCGTTCACGGCTCCGGCGGTGAGGGCATCCTCGTCCCAGGGATCGGCGCCGTTGTTGCCGGCCACCGCCATGTTCATGCCGCGGGCCTTGAGCACAATGATGCCGGCCTGCTCCTGGGGCAGCTCCTGCAGGGTGTCGGCTGCCTCCTGCGTGCCTGTAGCGAGGAGGGTGAGGTATTCGGCGAGCCATTCAGCCTGCCGCCAGCCCGGGCCCACCAGGCCGGAAGGGCCCTTCGCCGTGCGGCACTCGGCACAGGCTGGATCCGGGCAGCGGACCTCGGCGCAGTCGCCGATCGCGAAGATGTGGGGTTCGTGGTGCGCGCGGAGCCGGTGGTCCACCAGGATTCCGGTGCCGGTGGAAAGGCCGCAGCCTTCGGCCAGCTCCGTCCGGGGACGCACGCCGCACGAGATGACCAGGAGGTCGCCGTCGATCGCTGAACCGTCGTCGAGCAGCAGAGCCGAGAAACCGCCGTCGGGCGCGTTGTGCTCCACTCCAGTGGAGCGTGCATTCCCGGCCATCCGGACACCGCACTGGCGCAGGCTGGCAGCAAGGACCGCGCCGCCGCCGCGGTCGATGTTGCGGCCCAGGGGATGCGGACCGTTGTGCACCACCGTCACGGTGGCGCCTTCCTCGGCAGCGGCCAGGGCTGTTTCGAGGCCCAGCACGCCGCCGCCCAGCACCACCACGCGCTTGCCGCCGTCGACCGCCTGGCGGAGCACCCCGGCGTCCCGCAGGTCGCGGAGGGCGGTGACGCCGGCAGGGAGCACGGGGGAGGTGGGGTCGGGGTTGATGCCCGTGAGGTTGGGAATGACCGGACGCGAGCCGGTGGCGAAGACCAGGCGCTCGTAGTGGGCGGACGTGCCGTCGGTGAGGACCACTTGCTGGCGGGCACGGTCGACGCGGCGGACCTTCACGCCGAGGCGGACGTCCACGCCCTCCGCGGCCAGAGCTTCGGCATCGGACAGGGCCAGCGCATCTGCCGTGGTGCGCCCTACGCCGAGGTCGGCAACAAGCACGCGGTTGTAGGCGGCTTCGGATTCCTCGCCCACCACCGTCAGGCTGACGTGTCCGTCGCGGACTGCCGGCATCAGTTCATCGATCAGGCGCGCGGCCACAGGGCCAAAACCGACAATGACAATCTGCTCACTCATGAGGCCTCCGTCGTCTGAAGAACACTGGTCTGGGGCTGGTTCGGGGCCTGGTCGGCAGCCAGCCGGACCCAGACCTTGTTGAACTTGAATTCGGGCATCCCGGAGATGGGGTCCGTGGCGGCTTCCGTCAGCCGGTTGGCGCTTTCGAGTTCGGGGAAGTGGAACGGCAGGAACACCGTTTCCGGGCGGATCGCCGTGCTGAGCTCGGCCTGGCAGACCACCTGTCCGCGTTCGTTGGCCACCGAGACGAAGGAACCCTCGGCGATTCCCATGGACATCGCGGCCGCCGGATGGATCTGGACTTTTGCTTCGGGCTGGCTGGCCAGCAGCTCGGACACCCGCCGGGTCTGGGCGCCTGACTGGTAGTGCTCCAGGAGGCGGCCGGTGATGAGGGTCATGGTTTTTGCTGCCGGGTCAGGGTTGGCCTCGGGCGTACGACGGCGGCGCGGCGTCACCGGGGTCATGACCGCCTTGCCGTCGGCGTGGGCGAACGCGTCCAGGAACAGCCGCGGCGTGCCGGTGCTGCCCGCGGGGTACGGCCAGTAGGCGGCCTCGCCCCGGTCCAGCATGGCGTAGTCGATGCCGGAGTAGTCGGCCAGGCCGCCGGCGGAGGCGAGCCGGAGCTCCTCGAACACCGTTTCCGGGTCCTCGCTGTAGGTGGAGGGTGCCTCGAGGGCCTCGGCCAGCCGGGCCATGATCCACAGTTCGCTGCGGGCACCGGCGGGAGGCTGCAGGGCACGGCGGCGGCGCAGCACGCGTCCTTCGAGGTTGGTCAGGGTGCCTTCCTCCTCGGCCCACTGCAGGACCGGCAGGATGAGGTCGGCCTCGGCTGCGGTCTCGGACATAAAGAAGTCGCAGACCACGAGGAAATCGAGGCTGCGGAGCCCGGCGATGACGGAGTTGGCATCGGGGGAGGCCACCGCGATGTTGGAGGCGTGGACAAAAAGGCAGCGGACGCCGTCGGGCTGTCCAAGTGACTTGAGCAGCTGGACGGCCGGGAGGCCGGGGCCGGGAATGGTTTCCTCCGGGACGCCCCAGACGCCGGCCATGTGGGCGCGGGCGGCGGGGTCGGTGATCTTCCGGTAGCCGGGGAGCTGGTCGGCCTTCTGGCCGTGCTCGCGGCCGCCCTGGCCGTTGCCCTGGCCGGTGAGGGTGCCGTAGCCGCTGCGGAGCGAACCGGGCAGGCCCAGGAGCAGGCTCAGGTTGATTGCGGCGGTGGCGGTGTCCGTGCCGTCAACGTGCTGTTCCACGCCGCGGCCGGTGAGGATGTAGCTGCCGCCCTTGCGTGCGCCGTCGGCAAGCCTCCGGGCGGTGTCGCGGATGAGCTCCGCCGGGACACCCGTGATCGACTGGACGCGTTCGGGCCAGAAGGAGTTCACGCTGCGGACCACGGCGTTGTAGCCGGACGTGCGCTCCGCGATGAAGGCGGCGTCGGCCAGGCCTTCATGGATGACCACGTGGGAGAGGCCCAGCAGGAGGGTCAGGTCAGTGCCCGGCAGCGGCTGCAGGTGGATGCCGCCGCCGTCGGAGGTGAAGTTGGCTGTCGCGGAACGGCGGGGATCAACGATGATCAGGCCGCCGGCGTCGCGGGCGCCCTTGAGGTGCTGGACGAACGGGGGCATTGTCTCGGCAACGTTGGAGCCCAGCATCATGATGGTGCTGGCGCTGTCCAGGGCTTCGAGCGGGAAGGGGAGCCCGCGGTCAACGCCGAAGGCGCGCATACCGGCGGCCGCCGCGGAGGACATGCAGAAACGGCCGTTGTAGTCGATGCGGGAGGTGCCGAGGGCCAGGCGGGCGAATTTGCCCAGCATGTAGGCCTTTTCGTTGGTGAGGCCGCCGCCGCCGAAAACGCCGACGGCGTCCTTCCCGTAGCGGGCGCGGGTGTCCTTCACTGCTTTGGTGACCAGGGCAAGAGCCTGGTCCCAGCCGATGGGACGGTGGATCCCGTCGTCGCCCTTGAGGAGCGGCTCGGTGACGCGTCCCGGGTGGTTCAGGAGGGTTGCTGAGGTCCAGCCCTTCCGGCACAGGCCCCCGCGGTTGGTGGGGAAGTCCCGGCCGCTGACTTCCAGGACAGGACCTGTGGCGGAGGCCAGTTCAGCGGCACCGGCGGGCACGGGGACTGACCCCGGCTCGGAAGCCGGGGTCAGTTCCGCTGGAGACTTGAGCGTCATGGCGCACTGCAGGGCGCAGTAAGGGCAGTGCGTGTCGGCGCTTTTGGTCATGTTAGACGTGTCCCATCGCATTTCGGTTGGCGTTGCGGATGTAGAAGGCCCAGCAGACGATCAGCATGACCACGTAGGCTCCGACGAAACCGTAGAAGGCCGGTGTGTAGGATCCGCTGGCGGTGTTGGAGGCGTTCAGGACCTGCGGGATAACAAAGCCGCCGTAGGCGCCGATCGCCGAGATGAGGCCGAGGGCAGAGGATGCGAGCCGCTGGGTCTGGACCGTGCTGGCTCCGGACTTCGCTGCCCGGCTGGACGTGGCGAAGATGATGGGGATCATCCGGTACGTTGCGCCGTTGCCGAAGCCGCTGGCGGTGAAGAGCATCAGGAACAGGACCAGGAAGAGCCAGAAGTTCTTCAGCGGCAGCGTCCAGATCATGGTGAGGGTGATGACGGCCATGGAGGCAAACGCTGCCACGGTCATGCGTGCACCGCCCATGCGGTCAGCCATGCGTCCGCCGTAGGGACGGGCGAGTGACCCGACCAGCGGGCCGAGGAAGGCCAGCGAGAGCGCCACGGTGCCGACTCCGATGGAGGAGAAAGCGGGGAAGTAATCCTTGATGAGCTTCGGGAACACGCCGGCGAAGCCGATGAAGGAACCGAAGGTACCGATGTAAAGCAGCGCCATGATCCACAGGTGCGGTTCCTTGAGCGCTGCAACCGAGCCGGCCACGTCGCCCTTGGCGCTGGTGAGGTTGTCCATGTACTTCCAGGCGCCGAAGGCGGCGATCAGGATGAACGGGACCCACATCCAGCCCGCCATGGGCAGGTTGACGCTGCCGACGGCCACCAGGGTGATCACAATCGGGACGGCGAGCTGTGCGACGGCGGCACCCATGTTGCCGCCGGCGGCGTTCAGGCCCAGGGCCCAGCCCTTTTCGCGGGCCGGGTAGAAGAACGTGATGTTGGCCATGGAGCTGGCGAAGTTGCCGCCGCCGAAGCCTGCGAGGGCCGCCACGAACAGCATGACACCGAACGGGGTTTCGGGGTTGGAGACGCAGAGTCCCAGGCCGATGGCGGGAATCAGCAGGAGGAGCGCGGACACGATGGTCCAGTTCCGGCCGCCGAAGCGGGGAACCATAAAGGTGTAGGGGATGCGGAGCGTGGCGCCTACCAGGCTGGGCATTGAGATCAGCCAGAAGATTTCCGACGTGGTGAACGTGAAGCCGGCAGCGGGGAGCTGGACTACTACGATGGACCAGAGCTGCCAGACCACAAAGCCGAGGAATTCAGCGAAGATGGACCAGTTCAGGTTGCGGCGGGCGATGGCGCGGCCGGCGGACTCCCACTGCTCTTTGTTCTCTGCGTTCCAGTTGGCGATCCAGCGGCCGGGCCGGTATTCAAGGGCGGGGGCGTCAGTTGTACGCGTGGAGCCGGGCTGTGCGCTGGCGGATGTAGACACGCCTTCGTGCAACGGGTCGGTGTCTAAATCTACGGAATTGCCGGTGCCGGCATCTGCGCTGCGATCAACAGTCACGGTGTACCTCCTCTTGGGGGATGTTGTTCTTCCAAGGTAGAGAAGGTGCGTTTCGTGGACAGTCGCCGTTTGTTAACGCGCTGTGACATTTGCCTATCGGGGCACTTTTGATGGCGTGAGGACCGGAAAATGAGACACATCACAGATGTCCGCATGGTGGACCTTTTGTCCATTGACTGGACGGCGGGAACTAATATTGAACTCTAACTACTGCACGCCGGGCCTCTGCTCCCACGTCCGGCGGGTTCTGACGAAAGTGTTCCTACATGTCATCAACTGAAACCTCGACCGGTCCCGGACCCGCCAAGGCGGTTAACTCCCGTGGCCGCGTGATTGTTGCCAGCCTGATCGGCACCACCGTGGAGTTCTACGACTTCTACGTTTACGCCACGGCAGCGGTGCTGGTCTTCCCCTCGCTGTTCTTCCCCAACCAGAACGAAACCACCCAGCTCCTGAGCTCGTTCGCCGTGTTCGGGGTGGCATTTATCGCCCGCCCGCTGGGATCGGTCGTCTTTGGCCACTTCGGCGACAAGTTCGGCCGCAAGGGCACCCTCGTGGCGTCGCTGCTGACGATGGGTATCGCCACCTTCCTCATCGGCTGCCTGCCCACGGCGCTGGTCCCGGGCTGGCAGTTCTGGGCCCCGGCACTCCTCGTGGTCATGCGCTTCGCACAGGGCCTGGCCCTCGGCGGCGAATGGAGTGGCGCTGCGCTGCTTGCCACCGAAAACGCCCCCGCCAACAAGCGGGCCATCTACGGCACCTTCCCGCAGCTGGGCGCGCCCATCGGCTTCATCATCGCCAACGTGATCTTCCTGGTCTTCAGCTACGCCCTGACGCCGGCCGACTTCCTCGCCTGGGGCTGGCGCGTACCCTTCCTGCTGAGCGCCGTGATGGTCATCATCGGCCTCTACGTCCGCCTCAAGCTGATCGAAACCCCCGCGTTCACCAAGGTGCTCGAATCCAACGAGGTGGCCAAGCTGCCGATCGGCCGTGTCTTCAAGACCAGCTGGCGTCCGCTGATCCTGGGCACGTTCATCATGCTCGCCACCTACGTGCTCTTCTACCTGATGACCACGTTCACGCTGACCTACGGCACCCGGGCCTCCAGCCTGGACACCGCCAAGGCCGCCGCCGAGAAGGCCGGAAAGCCGATGTCGGAAGCCGCCGCGGCTGCGTTTGTCCCCGGCCTGGGCTACACCCGCAACGACTTCCTCTGGATGCTGATCGCCGGCGTCGTTTTCTTCGGCATCTTCACCCTGGTCTCCGGTCCGCTGGCCGAGAAGTACGGCCGACGCAAGATGCTGCTGACCGTCACCGGCGGCATCTTCGTCTTCGGCCTGCTGTTCGTCCCGCTGTTCAGTGGCGGCTTCGTGGGCACGATGGCCCTGCTGATCATCGGCTTCTCGCTGATGGGGCTGACGTTCGGTCCCATGGGGGCGCTGCTACCGGAACTGTTCCCCACCAACGTGCGGTACACCGGGTCCGCCGTCAGCTATAACGTCTCCAGCATCCTGGGCGCAGCAGTGGCACCGTTCATCGCCGTCGCCCTGTGGGAAACGGCTGACGGCAGCCCCGTGCTGGTGGGTGTCTATCTCACGGCCATGGCGGTACTGACCCTCATTGCCCTGTTCGTGAGCCGGGAGACCCGGGACCTGGACTACGAGAACAACGTGGCCTGACGTTCCAGCCCGCTTACTGCCGGAAATGCCCGGCGTGCTCCCTGCTGTTGAGGGGAGCGCGCCGGGCATTTCTGCATCCTGGACAGCATAGGGCAGGAACGACGGCGGTGACCCGGCTGGCGCGCTCAGGTGGCGTAGCGTGCCACGAAGTTTTTGAGGATGTTCATGGGCTCGGTCGCAGTGTAACGGCGGGCGTCCGCCATCAGCTCCTCGGCCGACTCCGGCGGGAAGTACCCGGCATGGCGGTAGATGTCGATCCTGGTGACCAGTCCCTCGGCGTCCAGTTCGGGATGGAACTGCGTGGCGTACAGGTTCTCCTTGATCCGGAACATGTGCACCGGGCAGGCCTGGGAAGAAGCCAGCAGAACGGCATGGGCGGGCAGCGAGGAGCAGGCCTCCTTGTGCCCGGTAAAGGCAGTAAACCGGGCGGGCATTCCGCGCAGGAGAGGATCAGCCAGCCCGGCATCGGTGAGTTCTATTTCCACCGCGCCGAGGGGTTCGCCGAACGTCCTGTCGATCACGGCGCCCTGGTGTCTTCCCAGCGTCCCGACGCCGTAGCAGGCGCCAAGGAACGGGAAATCCTGCTCCACGATGCGGTCCAGCAATCCTGCCAGTTCCCGCTCCACCCGGTGCTGGGTGGCGCTTTTATGGTCGCTGGGATCGCTGGAGGTGAACGGGCTGCCGCCGACGATCACCGCCGAGTAGTCGGCCAGGTCCAGCTCCGGCAGGGGCGCCGCCTCCAGCCGGATCCGCCGCAGTTGCCCCGGCGCCAGGCCGCCGTACCTCAGGTAGGCCGCATATTCGTCATCGGCAGCGGCGTCTTCAGCCCGGGAGGCAAGCAGCAGGAAAGGCTTCACACGCTAAGTGTGCCCGGGCCACCTGCCGGACGCCAGAGGGCGATCAGCTTTCGGGCGCCCGGTCGGGCGACTGGGCCAGGGACCGCCGCGACTGCGGCCGGGCGGCGGGGTCGGCGTGCCGGTGGACCAGCTTCCAGTAGCCCTCTTCACGGCGGAAGATGCTGGTCACGCGGAGCGCAAACTCCTCCGCGAGGCCGGCTCCGTCCAGGCGGGCGCGGAAGTGTTCGGTCTCCACCAGGTAGGCGGTGTCACGCGCGGTGTAGGACGTGATGGTGTCGAACCCCAGCATCTCGCCGTCCTGGAACTGCCGGGAGGCCTGGTCCAGCCGCGCTTCCACCTGGGCCCAGCCGCGGGCAATGCCGCCGAACGGGTTGGCCAGGGTAACGTCGTCGAGCCGGGAATAGAGATCCTTGACGGGCCCCGCATTTCCGCGGGTGATTTCCGGAACGGCCAGGTGGTAGCGGTCAACTTCTTCTTCAAAACTGGGTGCGAGCATGGGTGCCTCCGGCGCTGACTAGTCTTCGATCGTGGCGATGACGGCACCGGCCGACACTGTCTCGCCGGCCTTGGCGTTCAGCCCGGTAATGGTTCCGGAGCGGTGCGCGGTCAGGGGCTGCTCCATCTTCATCGCCTCAAGGACAACAATCAGGTCACCCTCGGCCACGACGTCGCCGTTGCTGACGGCCACCTTGACGATGGTGCCCTGCATGGGGGAGGCGAGGGCGTTCCCGGTGGCGCCGGCGGCGGCACCGCCTGAACGGGAACGCTTCTTGGACTTCGCCGGCTTCGCGGCGGCGGAACCTGATCCGGACCCCAGGGAGCCCAGGGACGCAGGGAGCACCACTTCGAGGCGCTTGCCGCCTACTTCAACCACCACGCGCTGGCGTTCGCCGGCGTCGTCGGCCTGGGCATCGGTGCCGGTGGGCGTCCAGGCCGGGATGTCGCTGACGAAGTCCGTCTCGATCCAGCGGGTGTGGACCTTGAACGGGCCTTCCGCCGGTGCGAAGTCCGGGTTGCTGACCACTGCAAGGTCGAAGGGGATGACGGTGGGAATGCCCTCCACCACCATTTCCTCCAGGGCCCGGCGGGAACGCTGCAGGGCCTGGGTGCGGGTGGCTCCGGTAACGATCAACTTGGAGAGCATCGAGTCGAAGTTGCCGCTGATGACGTCGCCCTGCTCCACGCCGGAGTCAACCCGGATGCCGGGGCCCGTGGGGTTCTTCAGGGTGGTGATGGTGCCCGGCGCCGGCATGAAGTTGCGGCCCGGGTCCTCGCCGGTGATCCGGAATTCGATGGAGTGGCCGCGGACCTCGGGGTCGCCGTAGCCCAGTTCCTCGCCGCGGGCCAGCCGGAACTGTTCGCGGACGAGGTCGATTCCGGTAACTTCCTCGGAGACACAGTGCTCCACCTGGAGGCGCGTGTTGACTTCAAGGAAGGAGATGGTGCCGTCCTGGCCCACCAGGAACTCGCAGGTCCCGGCGCCGAGGTAGCCGGCTTCCTTCAGGATCGCCTTGGATGATTCGTAGAGCCGGCGGTTCTGCTCCTCGGTGAGGAACGGCGCGGGCGCCTCTTCAACGAGTTTCTGGTTGCGGCGCTGCAGCGAGCAGTCGCGGGTGGACACCACCACAACGTTGCCGTGGGCGTCGGCGAGGCACTGGGTCTCAACGTGGCGCGGGGCGTCCAGGAACCGTTCGATGAAGCACTCGCCGCGGCCGAAGGCGGCGACGGCCTCACGCACGGCGGATTCAAACAGTTCTGGGATTTCTTCCCGGGTGCGGGCCACCTTGATGCCGCGTCCGCCGCCGCCGAAAGCGGCCTTGATCGCAACGGGAAGGCCAAACTTGTCCACGAAGTCGAGGATCTCCTCGGCCGACTCCACCGGATCTGCGGTGCCGGGCACCTGGGGAGCGCCGACTTTTTCCGCGATGTGGCGGGCCTGGACCTTGTCGCCCAGGGCGGAGATTGCCTCGGGGGACGGGCCAATCCAGGTGATGCCGGCGGCGATGACCTTGGCCGCGAACTCGGCGTTTTCGGCCAAGAAGCCGTAGCCGGGGTGGATGGCGTCGGCACCGGACTGGCGGGCGGCGTCGAGAATTTTGTCCATGACCAGGTAGGACTCGGCAGCGGTGTTTCCACCGAGGGAGTAGGCCTCGTCGGCGAGCCGCACGTGCAGCGCATCACGGTCCGGATCGGCATAAACAGCCACGGAGCCGATGCCTTCATCACGTGCGGCGCGGATGATCCGCACGGCGATTTCGCCACGGTTGGCGATCAGCACCTTGGTGAGGTTCGACTGCACGGGACTTGCGGACTGCTCCAAATTTGCTGACAAGGCGTCTCCTTCTTTCCTTCAGGGAGCCTAGCGCGATTTTGAGGGTTCCGCCGATATTACTTGCGGAATCCGCGTGTAAACAGGCATAGCTTTGTAGGGAAGCTACAAGTGCCCGCAAAATTGGTTCCCTTTAGTCTGTCGGCCACAGCTCGGTGATGCGCACGTTGGCCTGCGCCAGGAGGCCCCGCAGGGTGGACACGGACAGTCCGACGACGGCGTGCGGGTCCCCGTCCACCTTCCGGATGAACGCCCCGCCGAGGCCGTCGATGGTGAACGATCCGGCACAGTGCAGCGGCTCCCCGGTGGCGATGTAGGCGTCGATCTCCGCCGGTTCCATCTCCATGAAATGGACTTCGGCTGAGGCGACGGCGCCGAGGGTGGCGCCGGAGCCGGGAGCTGTTGTTCCGTCGTCGGGGGTGGTGTCCCGGCAGTCCACCAGCCAGTGGCCGGTGTGCAGGACACCGCTGTTCCCGCTCATCCGGAGCATCCGTTCGCGGGCGACGCCGGCCGTGTACGGCTTGCCGTGCGCCTCGCCGTCGAACTCAAAAACCGAGTCGCAGCCCAGGACCAGCGTCCCCTCCGCTTCCGGCAGCGCCGCCACGGCCTCGGCCTTGGCCCGCGCCAGCAGCAGGGCGGTATCGTGCGGATCCGTGACCCCGTAGCGGGCCTGGACCGCGTCCTCATCCACGTCGGACACCAGCACCGTATGCCGGACGCCGGCCTCGGCCAGGAGTTTGGTGCGGGCGGGGGACTGGGAGGCGAGGATAAGGCGGGTCACCGTTTTAGCCTAGTGGACGGGCTCGCCGACCTTGTCCCGGCCGCTCTGCAGCCGTTCGAGTTTGGCCCCTTCCACATCCACGTCCGGCAGGATCCTGTCCAGCCACCGGGGCAGCCACCAGGTTTTTTCACCGAGCAGGTACATCACGGCGGGCACGATGGTCATGCGGACCACAAAGGCGTCCAGCAATACACCGAAGGCCATCGCGAAACCCAGCGGCCGGACCATGGTCAGGTGGCTGAAGATGAAGCCGGCGAAGACGCTGACCATGATGATCGCGGCCGCGGTCACGACGGCAGCGGCGTGGCTGAAACCGATCCGGACGGCATGCTTGGCTGAAGCGCCATGCATGTACGCCTCGCGCATGCCGGAAGCGATGAACACCTGGTAGTCCATGGCCAGGCCGAAGAGCACGCCGATAAGGATGATCGGCAGGAAACTGAGCACCGCACCGGGATTGACGACGTCGAACACGCTTCCCAGCCAGCCCCACTGGTACACCGCGACCACCAGGCCGAAGGCGGCGGCCAGGGAGAGCAGGAAGCCGCCGGTGGCCAGCAGCGGAACCACGATGGAGCGGAACACCAGCAGCAGGAGGATCAGGGAAAGCCCGACGACGATCGCCAGGTATGGCGGCAGGGCTTCGCCGAGTTTGGTGGAGACGTCGATGTTGCCGGCGGTCTGCCCCGTGAGGCCGATAGTGACCCCGGTTTCGGACTGGATCTCTGCGCCGCGTTCCCGCAGTTCGCTGACAACCTGAACGGTGCCGGCCTTGGCGGGACCCTCCTCCGGAATGACCTGGAAGACGGCTGTCCGGCGGTCCTCGCTGAGCGCCACCGGGACGGCGGCCACAACGTTGTCCACGCTACGGATCAGGTCAGCGACGTCGTACTGCAGAGACTGGGCTTCGGTTTCGTCCAGGCCCGCCGGGAATTCGCCCACCACCACGATGGGTCCGGTGACACCTTCGCCGAAGCTGCGTGCCGTCAGGTCGTAGGCCTGGTAGGCCTCGGAGTCGACCGGCTCGGAGCCGCCGTCCGGCAGCGCTAACTGCAGTTGCGTGGCGGGCAGCGCCAGGGTGCCCAGCAGGAGCACCCCGGCCACGAGGGCGACGACGGGGTGCCTGGTGACCAGGCCGCCCCAGCCGCGGGTGCTCTTTTCCTCGTCCCTTGCTTTGTCGGCAAGTTCATGGCCGGCCTCGGCGTTGTGGGCCTGAACTTTTGCCCAGGCCCGCTTGGAGATGATGCGGCGGCCGATCAGGGACAGCATGGCCGGGGTCAGGGTGAGTGCCACCAAGACGGCCACGGCAACGGTTCCGGCCGCTGCGAGGCCCATCACGCTCAGGAAGGGAAGCCCGGGAACCACCAGGGCGGCCAGGGCAATGATCACGGTGAGGCCGGCAAAGAGGACTGCATTGCCGGACGTCCCGGTGGCGCGCGCCACTGATTCTTCAGGATCCATACCGGAGCGGAGCTGGGTCCGGTGGCGGTTGACGATGAACAGTGAGTAGTCGATGCCGACGGCCAGGCCCAGCATCAGCGCGAGCATGGGGGAGATGGAGCTCATCTCAAACAGTCCGGACAGGGCAAACGTGATGCCGACGCCGACACCGACGCCGATGATGGCCATCAGCAGCGGCAGGCCGGCGGCGATAAGCGTGCCCAGCATCAGGATCAGGACGAGCGCGGCGACGCCGACGCCGATGATTTCGGATGCGCCGAAGAGTTCGGAGATGTCCTCGGTGATTTCCTTGCTGGCCAGCGCCGTGACGCCGGCGGTGGAGGTCCCGTGGGCGATGTTCTGGACCTGCTGGCGCATGTCCGGGGTGAGGCCGTTGATGGAGGTGTTGAACTGTACCTGGGCCACAGCGGCCTGGCCGTCCGAGGAAACAAAGCGAAGGCCCTCGGACGCTTCCGCCTGGCGTTTGCCAAGGTCCAGCTTGGCCTTGGCGGCCTCAAGTTCCTGGGTACCGGCGTCGAGCTGGGCCTGGCCCTGTGCCATGGCTGCCGTCTGCTGTCCCAGCTGGGCCTCGATCACGGCGGCAGGCGCCCCGGCCGCGGTGAGCTGCTGTTCCGCTGCGGCGAGTTGTGCCTTCCCTGCTTCCAGCTGGCTGCGGGAAGAGTCCAGCTTGGCCTGGCCCGCTGCGATCTGCTGCTCACCGTCGGCGATCGCTTCCGCTGCCTGGTCCACCTGGTCCTGGGTAGCGAAGGGGTCCACCGTGGCCTTCACATCCGGCAGGGCTTCCAGCTTCTTCAACGCATCCGTCACCGCTGCACGGCTCTCTGCTGTGAAGCCTCCCGCGGGTGCCTCGAAGACAATGCTGGCCGAGCCGCCTGATGCCGATGGCAGGTCCTGCCGCAGCTTGTCGGCGATCCGCTGGGTCTCGGTGCCCGGGATCTGGAAGTTATTGGAGAGAGTGCCGTGGAAGGCGGCCGCGGACCCGCCGACGGCCACCAGGACCGCGAGCCACAGCGAGATGACCAGCCAGCGGTGACGGTAGGAGAATTTTCCCAGACGGTACAGGAGGAGTGCCATGGCGGAGCCGTTCTATCAGGTGGTGGACGGAGAAGCGGGGGCGGCGTTGGTGCCGGGGAGGGTGCCTGTGGCGGTGAAGCCTGAGCCCAGGAGGCCCATGGCATCAATAAGGAGGCTCCGGAGGGTTGCGAGGGACGCAGGGGAGAGGTCGCCGGCGCAGCGGGTGAACCAGACGTCCATGGCTGCCTTGCCGCACGACATCACGGCTCCGGCGAGGGCACGGACGTAGAGTTCGTCAAGGTCTGCGCCGGGAGTCTTCTCCACCCGTTCCTGTGCGGCCAGGATGATTTGGCCGGCGCAGTGGTCCCAGGCTTCCAGCTCGGAGCGGAGCATGCCGGGGCTGGACTGGGCCAGGCTGTACAGCTCGGCCATCGGGGCAACGGCCATGGGATCGGCGAGCTCCATCAGGGCGGCCCGCGCCGATTCGAGGACCGGTTCGTCCACCGGGCGCAGCCGGAACTGGCGCAGCGCGTTGTCCAGGAAGCCGTGGGTCACCGAGGCAAGGGCAGCCTCGGTGGTGGTGAAGTAGTTGAAGAACGTACGCCGGGATACGCCGGCCGCCTCGGCGATGTCCTCGGCGGTGAAGTTGCCGGGCCCCTTGGTGCGCAGGACGGCCAGTGCGGCGTCGGAAATAGCCTGCCGGGTGGCCGCCTTGTTCAGTTCGCGGCGGGAGGGCGCGGCCGCCGTCGATTCAACGGTCAGGGGAGAAGAGCTCACCTGATTACACTAAGTGCAAGTTTGCACTCTGCGCAAGTTCTGCGGAGTGTTTTCCCCCGCGGGTTATTCGGCTTTAGTGAGCTGGATGGACTGCCCGGTGGCGCCCGGCTGGCCCTCGGCGAGCGGAATGGCAAAGACGGCGGTTCCGTACGCGCAGACTTCGGTCCAGTTGGTGCCCATCTCCGAGGTGTCAAAGCGCATGGCCACGATGGCGTTGGCGCCGCGCTGCTGGGCCTCGGCCACCATCCGCGCCATGACCTCCTGGCGGCTTTCATACAGGGCCCGGGTCATTTCGGGCAGTTCCCCTCCGCCGAGGGACCGGAATCCTGCCAGCATCTGTGAGCCGATGTCCCGGGAACGGACCGTCAGGCCCATCACCTCGCCGAACACGGCATCGATCCGGTGGCCCGGAATGTCATTGGTTGTCACAATCAGCATGCTGCCGAGCCTACTCAATCGCGCACAGGCGGCGGGGGATCTTTCACAGGAGATTGAAAGGTTTCCGACAGCTGAGCCAGAACCTGGCGCCGGACACTTGGAGTATCTCGACAGAGACACACCATCAGCCGCCGTCATCGGACGGCAGATCCAGGAGACAGAAGATGTCACGCAGGAAGAGAATAGCCCTTGGCCTTTCGGCCACGGCCCTGGCCGTCGGCGCCGGGATAGGTGTCGCCGGCATGGCGTCGGCAACCACGACGCCCACCCCCACGCCGAGTGCCAGCTCGAGTGCCTCGACGGACGGCACCGCTCCCACGGAAGGCAAAGGCAGGCACGGCGGACACGGGGGTGAGCGCGGTGTGGCGCAGGCCTCGGCGCTCGCGGAAAAACTCGGCGTCGAGGAAGCCAAGGTCACTGAGGCGCTCAAGTCGTTCCGCGCTGCCAACAGGCCCGCGTCGCCGCCGGCCGACGGCACCAAGCCTGACCCGGCAGCCCGGGATGCCGCACTCGCAAAGGCCCTGGCGGAATCCCTCGGGATCGAGGAGTCAAAGGTCACGGCCGCCCTTGAGGAGCTCCGCAGTGAGGCGCAGGCGGAGCGGGCTGCTGCGCTCAAGACCAGGCTGGACAAAGCCGTTACCGACGGCAAACTGACGCAGGCAGAGGCGGATGCCGTGACCAAGGCCGTTGAGAACGGTGTGATCGGAGGAGGCGGCCGCTAACGCCGGCACCGACACACACATCGGCGCGAACGTACAGTTGAGGCCCCGGATCCGCGGATTCGGGGCCTCAACTGTACGCTCGCGCATCCTGGCTTTAACGGGTGGAGGTCCCCGGGATTCACCCGGGGACCTCCGCTTCAGCAATTGGCCGGCGTGGCCCTATGCCTTGGCGTCAGCCAGCTCGCGGTCGTTTGCACCTGAAGCAGCTCCGGCATCGGACGCGGACGGATCTGTGGCGGCCTCGGCGTCGTCATCCACGAACGGGGTGCCGTTGCGCGGCGCGTTGTACAGCGCTTCGTCCAGGATGCCCTGCCGCTTGGCCACGATCGTGGGGACCAGGGCCTGGCCCGCGACGTTGACAGCGGTGCGGCCCATGTCCAGGATCGGGTCGATGGCCAGGAGGAGTCCGACGCCGGCCAGCGGCAGTCCCAGCGTGGAGAGCGTCAGGGTGAGCATCACGACGGCGCCGGTGGTGCCGGCGGTCGCGGCCGAACCAAGCACTGAGACCAGGGCGATCAGCAGGTACTGGCTGAAGTCCAGCTGGATGCCGAAGAACTGGGCCACAAAGATGGCGGAGATGGCCGGGTAGATGGCGGCGCAGCCGTCCATCTTGGTGGTGGCGCCCAGGGGTACGGCGAAGGAAGCGTAGGCGCGGGGTACGCCCAGGCTGCGTTCGGTTACCCGCTGGGTCAGCGGCAGTGTGCCAACCGAGGAACGGGACACGAAGGCCAGCTGCACGGCGGGCCATACTCCGGAGAAGTACTGCTTGACGGACAGGCCGTGCGTGCGCACCAGGACCGGGTAGACCACAAAGAGCACAAGGGCCAGGCCAACGTAGATGGCGAAGGTGAACTTGCCGAGTGAGCCGATGGTGTCCCAGCCGTAGACAGCCACGGCGTTGCCGATGAGGCCTACGGTGCCGAGCGGCGCGATGCGGATGATCCACCACAGCACCTTCTGGATGACAGCGAGGGCGGAGGCGTTGAGGTTCAGGAACGGCTCGGCCGCTTTGCCCACCTTCAGGGCGGCAACGCCGACGGCGATGGCGATCACCAGGATCTGCAGCACGTTGAAGCTGACCGAGGTGCTGACGGTCGTGGCAGCGTTGGCGCTTTCAGTCACGGTGGAGCTGGCGCCCAGGCCCAGGAAGTTCTTGGGGAAGAGGCCCACCAGGAAGGACCACCAGTCGCCGGACTTGCCGCTGTACTTGGCTTCCTCGGTGATGCCGGTGTTTGCGCCCGGCTGCAGCAGGACGCCCAGGCCGATGCCGATCAGCACCGCGACCAGGGACGTGATGGCGAACCACAGCAGGGTGTTCCACGCCAGCTTGGCGGCGTTGGAGACCTGGCGGAGGTTGGAGATCGAGCTCACCACGGCGGTGAAGATCAGCGGCACCACCGCGGTCTGCAGCAGGGAGACATAGCTCGAACCGATGGTCTGGAGCGTGGCGCCCAGTCCATTCGGTGCGGTCTTCGTGCTGCCGGTGTACTTGGCCAGCAGGCCGAGGCCCAGGCCCACGAGGAGGGCGGCGATGATCTGGAAGCCGAACGAGCCAGCCCATTTGGGCAGCTGGAAGCCGGTCTTTCCTGCGGATTCGGGGGTGCGGGTTTGAGTGCTCACCCGAACACGCTAGGCGGCACCCACATATCACGGCGAACGGATGTTGAGAAATATTACGCGCCCCGTTCGGCCCCCGCGCCCGAGAATGCCCAGAAATCCGGCGACATCTCAAGTAATTATGAAGTTATTCCCACGTCTGATGTGGCAAGAGTCTCACCCGTCCAGCCTGATTTCGACAGGCTCAATCACCGGCCCGGAGGGGGACATCCGGCAGCGTGCTCCCCACCGGCTCCCTAACCTCGCAAGCTCGGCCAGGGAACCCTGCCGGCGTGGGCCCATTTGGTGCACCGCGGCGCAGCACGCCGAGGATGTGGCCCTCCGGGCCGCAAGGTACGGGCCTACGAAAGCAGTGCGCGCCTGAGGGTATCGAGGCCAACGGATCCGACGTTGAGGGCCTTCGTGTGGAAGGCCTTCAGGTCAAAGTCCGGCCGGGCTTCCAGTTCGGCGCGGATTTGCTCCCAGAGCCGCTGCCCCACCTTGTAGGACGGTGCCTGGCCCGGCCAGCCGAGGTAGCGGGTGAACTCGAACTTGAGCTGTCCTTCGCTGATGGGCAGGTTTTCCTTCAGGAAGTCATAGCCCGCCTCCGGGGTCCAGGTCCCGGTGCCCCACCGTTCCGGGATGGCGAGTTCCAGGTGGACGCCGATATCGAAGACCACCCGGGCGGCGCGCATCCGCTGCATGTCCAGCATGCCCATGTGGTCGCCGGGGTCGGAGAGGTAGCCGAGTTCCTGCATGAGCTTCTCCGCGTAGAGTGCCCAGCCTTCCCCATGGCCTGAGGTCCAGCAGACGTTGCGGCGCCAGTTGTTCAGGAGTTCCCGGCGGTACGTGGCCGTGGCCACCTGAAGGTGGTGTCCGGGGACGCCTTCATGGAAAACGGTGGTGGTTTCGGCCCAGGTGGTGAAGGTGTCTTCGCCTGCGGGGACGGACCACCACATCCGGCCGGGGCGGCTGAAGTCATCGGACGGTCCGGTGTAGTAGATGCCGCCTTCGTCGGTCGGGGCGATCAGGCACTCGAGCTTTTTCATCACCTCGGGGATGTCGAAGTGCACACCGGCGAGGTCGGCAACGGCCTTGTCCGAAAGTTCCTGCATCCAGGCTTTGAGGGCGTCGGTGCCTTTGATCTGGCGCGCGGGATCGTTGTTGAGGATCTCCTTGGCTTCCGCGATGCCGGCGCCGGCCTTGATGGTTTCTGCCACCTTTTCCTGCTCGGCAATGAGGCGGTCCAGTTCCTGCACGCCCCAGGCGTAGGTCTCTTCCAGGTCAACTGTGGCGCCGAGGAACGAGCGCGAGGCGAGCGCGTAGCGTTCCCTTCCCACAGCGTCCTTCTCCGGGGCCGCGGGCAGTAGTTCCGTTCGGAGGAAGTCGGCGAGGCGGGTGTAGGCCGCCCGGGCGGCGGCAGCACCGGCGTCGAGCTTTTCCTGCACGGCCCCCTCCAGCGGACCGTCAGCGGTCCTGGCGCCGGCTGCCAGCTTGGCGAAGAAACCGTCCCCCGCGGCGTACTTGGTGGCCTGCTCGATGACGATGCTGACCTGGCGGCGCGCCGAAACGCGCCCGGCGTCGCAGGCCTGGCTGAGGGAAGCAATGTAGCCGTCCACGGCGCGGTGGACATTCATGGCCCGGCCCGCGATGTGTTCCCAGTCCTGGCTGGTGGCGGTGGGCATGAGGTCGAAGATGGCGCGGATGTCCTGGGCCGGGGAGGCGATGTTGTTCAGGTCGGCTTCGTCCCAGCCGGACTGGTGGATTTCCAGCTGCAGGCCCAGACGCTCGCGCATCGCGTCCAGCGTGACGGCGTCCACGTCGTCCTGGGGTTCCAGCCCCTCCAGGGCCTCGAGCGTTTTCCGCGCTTCGGCGGCGAACTCTGCGATGCCGGCGGGGGAGTAGTCCTGGTATTCCGTCTCGTGTCCCGGCAGGCCCAACGTAGTGGCGAAGGACGGGTTGAGCCGGATGAGCGTGTCGGTGTATTCGTCCGCCACAGCGTCGATGGCGGTGCGCGGACGGGCGGCGGGAGCAGTTTCGGTAGTCACCCCACGAGACTAACCGGGCTCTTCCGCTTATGGAACGTTAGCCGCGGCTGCGCTTCCAGGCTCCCGGGCCGGGGGTGGGTGCCATCCGCAGCTGCTGCCGGCGCACCCAGTGCCGGACCGTGGGCTTCCGGTCTTCGGCGGCCTCCTGGCCTCCGAGGGAAAGCACGACGGCGGTCAGTGCGGCCAGCTCCTCGGCCGACGGTTGGCCCTTGACCACGGACAGCAGGGGCTCGGGGGTCCCATCCTCGGGGATCACAGCGGGATGTTCCCGTGCTTCTTGGTGGGCAGGCTGGCGCGTTTGTCGCGGAGCGCGCGCAGGCCCCTGATGATCTGTGGCCGGGTTTCGGACGGTGCGATGACCGCGTCCACATAGCCCAGTTCCGCTGCCTGGTAGGGGTTGAGGAGTTCCTCCTCGTACTGCTTGATGACTTCGGCCCTCCGGGCCTCAACATCTCCGCCGGCCTCAGCCACGGATGCGAGGTCGCGGCGGTAAAGGATGTTGACGGCTCCCTGGGCGCCCATAACGCCGATCTGGGCCGTGGGCCAGGCCAGGTTCAGGTCTGCCCCGAGCTTCTTGGAACCCATCACGATGTAGGCGCCGCCGTATGCCTTGCGGGTAATGACGGTCAGCTTCGGGACGGTGGCTTCGGCGTAGGCGTACAGGAGCTTGGCGCCGCGGCGGATGATGCCCTGGAATTCCTGGTCTTTTCCGGGCAGGAACCCCGGAACGTCAACGAGGGTGATGATGGGGATGTTGAAGGCGTCGCAGTGGCGGACAAAGCGGGCGGCCTTCTCCGAGGCCGCGATGTCCAGCGTGCCGGCGAACTGCAGCGGCTGGTTGGCCACAATCCCCACGGTGTGCCCTTCCACCCGGCCGTAGCCGATCATCACGTTGGGTGCGTAGAGAGCCTGCATCTCGAGGAAGTGTGCGTCGTCCACGATCTGTTCGATCACGGTGCGCATGTCGTAGGGCTGGTTCGCGGAATCGGGGATGAGCGTGTCCAGGGCGAGGTCGTCGTCGTCGACGTCCAGCTCCTGCTGGTGTTCCAGCACGGGGGCTTCCGCGAGGTTGTTGGAGGGCAGGAAGTCCAGGAGTTCGCGGACGAATTCGATGGCATCGGCTTCGTCGGAGGCCAGGTAGGTGGATGTTCCCGTGGTGGCGTTGTGCTGGCGGGCGCCGCCCAGGGTCTCCATGTCCACGTCCTCGCCGGTGACCGTCTTGATGACGTCGGGGCCGGTGATGAACATGTGGGAGGTTTTATCGACCATGACCACGTAGTCGGTCAGGGCAGGGGAGTAGGCCGCACCGCCGGCAGACGGGCCCATGATGAGGGAAATCTGTGGGACCACGCCGGAAGCGTGGACGTTGTTGCGGAAGATGTCCGCGAACATGGCCAGCGAAGCGACGCCTTCCTGGATGCGGGCTCCGCCGCCGTCGAGGATTCCCACGACCGGGCAGCCGTTGCGAAGCGCGAATTCCTGGACCTTGACGATCTTCTCGCCGTTAACCTGGCTGAGCGATCCGCCGTAGACAGAGAAGTCCTGGCTGTACACGGCCACGGGGCGGCCGTCCACGGTGCCGTAGCCGGACACCAGGCCGTCGCCCAGGGGCTTCTTCTTTTCCATGCCAAAGGCGGTGGAGCGATGCACGGCCAGTGCGTCGAACTCGACGAACGATCCCTCGTCGAGGAGCAGGTCGATCCGTTCGCGGGCGGTGTTCTTGCCGCGGGCGTGCTGCTTTTCGATGGCCTCGGGGCCGGAGGGCTGTTCTGCACGGGCCTGGCGGTCGCGGAAATCGGCGATCTTTCCCGCTGTCGTTGTCAGATCGTGGCTCATGAAGTGTCTCCGGCTCTGTAGCTGATGGTGGCTGGCCCTGTTCTGCGGCGGCGCTTTAAGTAGCTTCCGCACAAAATCAGGACCCTGCAGGCTAGTCTAGTGACGCTATTCGCCGGGACCGCTGTAGAAAACCTACAATTTTCTGCCGTCGAGTGACGCCGACTCGTATGTTACTCGCCAGTAACATAGTTGGGTTACAGTGGAGCCATGACTTCGAGCAATGATGCTTCGGGTGCCGCTGCAGTGCCGTACCAGGCCGCCGGTTCCCTGCAGGGCCGCACCCTGCTGATCTCCGGCGGAAGCCGCGGGATCGGGCTGGCCATCGCCACCCGGGCCGCACGTGATGGCGCCAATATTGTGCTCATGGCCAAGACCGGGCAGCCCCACGCGAAGCTGGCCGGGACGGTTTACACCGCGGCGGAACAGATCGAGGCCGCCGGCGGCCACGCGCTTCCGCTGGTGGGCGACGTGCGGAATGACGACGACGTCGCCGGCGCCGTTGCCGCTGCGGTGGAACACTTCGGCGGCATCGACGCCGTCATCAACAACGCGTCAGCCATTGACCTGTCCAGGACCGACGACGTGGACATGAAACGCTACGACCTCATGCAGGACATCAACGTCCGGGGCACCTTCCTGCTGTCCAAGCTCGCGCTGCCGGCACTGCGGAAATCTGCGGCGGGCCAGATCCTGACCCTTTCCCCGCCCCTGAACCTGGACCCTATGTGGGCCGGGAAACACCTTGCCTACACGATGGCAAAGTACGGCATGAGCCTGACCACCCTGGGGCTGGCCGAAGAGCTCAAGGCGGACGGCATCAGCGTCAACTCGCTGTGGCCGTGCACCCTGATTGACACCGCGGCCATCCGCAACATGCCCGGCGGATCCACCATGGTCCAGGCCGCCCGCGGCCCCGCGATCATGGCCGACGCAGCCCACGCCGTGCTGACGGGCAGCCACCTGGCTGCCGGCGGGCCGCCCACCGGCAACTTCTACACGGATGAGGAGGTCCTTGCGGCGGCGGGTGTCACCGACTTCCGGCCCTACAGCCTGGGTGCGGCGGAAGGCGATCTGGTTCCTGACATCTTCCTCTGAACCTGATGTCCGCGGGAGCCCGTGGGTGGTCAAGTCGATAGGATTCAAGCATGGATGACGCACACGCCCCGGGCACCCCGTTGAACCGCGGAGCACTGGCCGACCAGGATTTCCTGTCCGCCACTGGCATCGCCAAGCTCGTGGTGGTGGACTCCACCGGCTCCACCAACGCCGACCTCCTGCGCTCGGTTACTGAGGAGCCAAAGTCCTGGCCGGATCTGTCCGTGCTGACTGCCGAGTACCAGACGGCTGCGCGCGGCCGTCTGGACCGGCGGTGGGAGGCTCCTCCCTTGAGTTCGGTGTCTGTCTCGATCGTGCTGAAGCCGGCCAACGCCGAGGGCCGGCCGCTTCCGACCCAGAGCTACTCCTGGCTGTCCTTGTTGGCCGCCGTCGCGCTGCGGGAGACCCTGCTGGAGACCGCGGGCATCCCTGCCGAGCTCAAGTGGCCCAACGACGTCCTGGTCCGCGGCCGGAAAATCGCCGGGATCCTCGCCCAGCTTGGCCCCATGGGTGAGGGCGCTGTGCCGGCCGTCATCCTCGGGACCGGTTTGAATGTCAGCCTTAGTTCCGCCGAACTTCCCGTCCCCACGGCCACGTCCGTTGCGTTGGAACAGCCCCGGACGGTGGACCGGACGGTCCTGCTCAAGAGTTATCTCTCCCATTTCGCCGTGCTGTACCGCAGTTTCTGCAATGCCGACGGCGATCCCGCCGCCGGGATGGCTGGCGGTCCGTCATTGCACAAGCGGGTTGAAGCCGTCATGGTGACCCTCGGCAAGCAGGTCAAGGCGCAGTTGCCGGGTGACCACGAAATCATCGGGCACGCCACCCGCCTGGACGAATACGGTTCCCTGCTGGTGGTTGACGGTGCCAAGCGCGAGCACGTGGTGACTGCCGGCGACGTCGTCCATCTCCGTCCCTGGACCCCGCCGGGGCAGGGCACGGAGGCCGGGGCCGAAAGCGGATATGCGTAGAGACCTCGTGCCGGGCGAGCAGGTGATTGTCACCACACGCCCCCAGCCGAGGAAGCTGACCCTTCCCGCCGCAGCTTTTATCGCCGCCCCCGCGGCAGCGGCGTTCGCCAGCGCGTGGATCATCCGCGGGGAAGCGGAACGGCTGCTCCCGGCTCTCTCAGCGGAGTGGTCTCCCTGGCTGGTCACAGGATGCATCCTCGGCGTCGCATGGATATGGTTGGCGTACTGCCTCCCCCGCCTGTTGAAATGGCAGGGTACCCGTTACACGCTGACCAGCCGCAGGATAGTTGCCAGATACGGCATGTTGACGCGGCGGGACCAGCAAGTGAACCTGGCAGCGGTCCGCAACCTGATGCTGACCCAGTCCATGGGGCAGCGCATATTGCGGTCAGGGAATATATCCTTGGAAACCGGGTACCAGGGGACGGTCACATTTGCTGATGTGCCGGAGGCTGTGCGGTTCCGGGACTTCATCCTGGACGCGATCGACGAGTTGCCCGGGGACGTGGCATTCGGGGCAGGCGAGATTGCGGATGATGAACACGGGACGCTGCCATGGGAGCTGAGAGAAGGTGGACGAGATGAACGATGACGAGCAGCAGGAGCAGCCGGCCCCCGTGCCCGCAGCGGACCCTGCCACCGCACACCCTCCCACTGGAACGCTCTCCGCGGAGCGGCTGGCCGCCAAAGCCCTCGAAGCCCGGCTCCTGGGCGGAGAACGGAAACTCCGGCGCCGCGAAGTCGCGGGCGGAGCCGGGCTCTCGCTGCTCTCGGCACGCAAGCTGTGGCGTGCCCTCGGATTTCCTAATTTCGGCGATGAGGACGTCGCGTTCACCGAACGGGACCAGGCCGCCCTGTCCACGGTGGTGGACCTTGTCCGCACCGGAAAGCTGACCGAAGAGGCGGCGATCTCCGTGACCCGGGCCATCGGCCAGATGACGGACCGCATGGTGGTCTGGCAGATCGAGGCCCTCGTTGAGGACATGGTCCACGAGCAGGGCGTCACTGACGCACTGGCACGCAAGAGGCTGGTGAACGAACTCCCGGCCCTGGTGGACGCCCTCGAGGAGATGCTGGTCTACAGCTGGCGGCGGCAACTCAACGCCGGCGTCCAGCGCCTTGCCGTCCGGGCAGAGGCCGGCCTGCAGGCCAGCGAAGAAGGCCGCGAAGGCGACGAGGACGACGCTCCGCTGCCCTTGGCACGCGCCGTCGGATTCGCTGACCTTGTCTCCTACACCAGCCTGTCGCGGCGGATGAATGAAAAGACCCTCGCAAGGCTCGTCCAGCGCTTTGAGAACAAATGCGCCGAGATCATCTCCGTGGGCGGTGGCCGCCTCGTCAAGACAGTCGGCGACGAAGTCCTCTACATTGCCGAGACACCCGCCGCCGGAGCAGAAATCTCGCTCGCCCTGGCCCAGGCTTTCACCGAGGACGAGATCCTGCCGGAAGCCCGCGTGGCGATGGTCTGGGGCCGGATCCTGTCCCGGCTCGGCGACATCTATGGCCCCACGGTCAACCTCGCTGCGCGGCTTACCACGCTGGCGGATCCGGGCACCGTGCTGGTGGATTCCATGACGGCTTCCGCCCTCGACCAGGACGAACGCTTTGTCCTGCTCCCGCAGCCGGCCGAGAATGTCCGCGGCTTTGGGGAAATCCACCCCGTCCGCCTTTCCCGCGGCTTGGGCAAGGGCCTGATCCTGGACTGACCGAAACTGAACGCAACGACTTTATCCATTTGATAGCGAATACCGATATAGTCAGAAATGCCCGGCGTTAGCTGGCCGGAAACCGGCCCTGCCGGAGTCTTACCTGGGGGAACAAAACCGTGAAGCTTCGCAGACCTGCGCGCGCACAAGGCACAAAGACAACCGGACAACGCACCCGTTCGCGACGGCTGGTGTCTGGTGGGGCGTTTGGTGTTGCGGTGGTGGTGTTGGTGACGGGTGCTGTGTTGTATCCGGGGTTCAAGACCACTGAGGTGGAGTTGAACGATGGCGGTGTGTGGGTTGTCAGTAAGTCGAAGAATGCTGTGGGGCGGTTGAATTATCCGTCGCGGGTTCTTGATGGTGCGGTGACTCCGGCGAGTACGACGTTTGACATCCTGCAGAATGCGGGGGATGTGTTTGTCGATGATGAGACGGGTTCGACGTTGAACCAGGTTTCTCCTGCGAATATGCGCCTGGGTGGGGATAAGCAGTTGCCGGGTTCGGCGGAGGTGAGCTTCGGGGCGGATGTTATTTCTGTGACGGATGCGGCGTCGGGCAAGGTGTGGGCGGTGTCGCCGTCGACGGTGAATGGTTTTGACCAGGAGGCGTCCGAGCCGGTGATGGTGGGTTCGGAGGGTCTGGTGTCCGCGGTGGGCGCTGATGACCGGATCTATAGCGCGGATCCGAAGTCCGGTGCTGTGACGGTGACTGCGGTGGACGCCAATGGTGGGGTGGTGTCCTCGGATTCGAGTACCTGGGGTGAGCTCAAGGGTGCCGGGGATCTGCAGATCACGGTGGTGGGGGATAAGCCGGTGGTCCTTGATGCCGCCGCGGGCAAGCTGTTCCTGCCCGGCGGCAAGCGGCTGCAGTTGGAGAACGCACGGGACGCGAAGCTCCAGCAGGGCGGTCCGGGCAGTGATTTTGTGGCGATTTCGACGCAGAAGGCGTTGTTGAAGCAGCCGCTGGACGGTTCGACGGCGAAGACTGTCACCTTCGATGGTGAGGGTGTGCCTGCGGCGCCGGTGCAGTTGGGCGGGTGTGTGCATGCGGCGTGGTCGGGTGCGAACAAATACGTGCGCGACTGCACGAATGATGCTGATGACAAAAACGTTGAGGTGCCGAAGGCGAGTGCGTCGCCGTCGTATGTTTTCCGGGTGAACCGGGACCTGGTGGTTTTGAATGATGTGAACTCGGGGAATGTGTGGCTGGTGAACCAGAACATGCAGCTCGTGAACAACTGGGACGACGTCATCCCGCCCAAGGAGACCTCCGACGACGCCGACAAGGACTCCGCCGACGAAGTCCAGCAGACGGTCCTGCCGGACCGGACCAAGCCCAACAGCGCACCGGTGGCAAACCCGGACTCCTTCGGCGTGCGCGCCGGGAAAACCACCATCCTGCCGGTCCTGGACAACGACACCGATCCCGACGGCGACATCCTGACGGTCCGCACGCCCGATGCCCTGAAATCCGGGTCCGTGGCACCCATTTACGGCTCCACAGGCTTCCAGATCACTGTGCCCGCCGACAAAACCGGCAGCGAATCCTTCAAATACACGGTGGACGATGGCCGCGGACTGTCCGCAACCGCCGACGTCGCCCTGAACATCGTGCCGCCCGGCGAGAACTCAGCACCGCGGCAAAAGCCGAACCGCAACACCACCCTGGTGCTGCAGGCCGGCAAGAACATCACCCAGAACATCCTCACGGACTGGATCGATCCGGACGGCGATGACCTCTTCGCCGTATCGGCAACAAGCACCGATCCCCAGGACCAGGTCAGGATACGTCCCGACGGCCAGCTCACCTTCCAGGACTCAGGCACCGCACCGGGCCGTAAGGTCCTGACCGTTACAGTCTCTGACGGCCAGGCCACCGCCGAAGGAAAGATCACCGTGGATGTCCGCCTGCCCGGAGCACTCCCGCCGATCGCCAACGCCGACCACGTCGTAGCCGTCGCGGGTGCGGACACCGTCATCACGCCACTGAAAAACGATTCCGACCCGCAAGGCGGAGTGCTGAGGCTGGCCCAGGCCACGGCGGATCCCCAGTCAACGGCCACGCTCAATCCGGACCAGCAGACCTTCACCTTCAATTCCGCCGCTCCCGGAGCCCACTACGTCTCCTATCTCGTCACCAACGGCCCTGCCTGCGCCCAGCAGCTGGTGCGCGTTGACGTAGTGCCCGGGAACAACGAGGGAGTGCCCGTCGCTGTCCGCGACATTGCCCTGCTGCCCACCGGCGGCAACGTCCTCGTGGACGTGCTGGGCAACGACTCCGACCCGTCAGGTGGTGTCCTGGTGGTGCAGTCCGTCACCGCCGACGCCGACCTGCCCGTCAGCGTGGCAGTGCTGGACCACTCAGTGGTCAGGATCACGGACGTCCGCGCCCAGGGCCAGCTGACCATCAAGTACACCGTCTCCAACGGCCGCTCCTCCGCTACCGGAGAGATTTCCGTCCTCATGGTCCCGGCGCCCACCAAACTCCAGGCACCCCAGGCCAAACCGGACGAAGCCACCGTCCGGACCAACGACGTCGTCAGTATCCCGGTGCTGGCCAACGATACTGATCCGAACGGCCGGAAGCTCACACTCGTTCCGGAGCTTGCCCAGCAGCCGGACGCTGCGGACGGCCGGATCTTCGTGTCCGGGGACTACCTGCGGTTCGTCGCCGGTCCGGAGCCGAAAACCGTCTACGCCATCTACAAAGTCCAGAACGAGTCCGGCCAGATTGACTCCCAGCAGGTCACCATCCGCATCCAGGCCCGCGACGATGAGCGCAACTCCCGACCGGAGCCGAGGAACCTCACAGCCCGCGTTGTGGCCGGGATGGTGGTGAAGATCCCCGTGCCTCTTGACGGCATCGACACCAACGGCGATTCCGTCCAGCTCCTTGGCATTGACAAGGCGCCCGGCATGGGAACCGCGGTGGTCAAGGACGGCTACCTTGAATTCACCGCCGCGGGCGACGGAGCAGGAACCGACACCTTCACCTACCGGGTCCGCGACCGGATCGGGGCAGAGAACACCGGGACGGTCATTGTGGGCATCGCGCCGCCCGAACCCAACAACCAGAAACCGGTCGCCATTGACGACGCCGTGGACATCAGGCCCGGCCGGAACGTAGCTGTCGAAGCACTGACCAACGATTCCGATCCCGACGGCGACCCCATTTCCTTGCTTTCGAACTCTTTTGAAGCCAAGCCGGAGCTTCAGGTTGAAGCAACGGACACGTCCAAGGTCCGCTTCAGGGCACCGGCCGCAGCGGGCAATGAGAGCATCCGCTACCAGATCCAGGATGACAAGCAAGCCCAGGGCAGCGCCGTCATCCGCGTCAGGGTCAGCCCTGACGCCCCACTCCAGCGGCCCATTGCCAAGGACGACAGGGTGAGCCTGTCCGAGACACTGGGCAAGACAGCCGTGGATGTTCCGGTCCTGAAGAACGACTCTGATCCCGACGGCGTGGCCGAAGAGCTGAAAATTACGATTCCTGACGGCAACCCCAACGCCCGCGACGGCGGCTCGGGAAACGTCGTCGTGACGCTCGCGGCGGCGGACCAGCTCATTCCGTACTCAGTCACGGACACTGATGGACAAACCTCGACGGCGGTCATGTGGATTCCCGGCGTCGGCGAGCAGTATCCGACCCTGGCCAGTAGCGACATCGTAGAGGTGATGTCCGGCAAGGAAGTGACGCTTGACCTGAACGAGTTCGTGAAGGTGCGGGAGGGAAAGCGGCCCCGCATCACAGTCGCGGAGAAAGTACAGGTTCAGGGGGGTTCCCCAGAGGGCGTCATCGTCTCCGACGGCACAGGCCTCCGCTATGCGGCAAAGCCGGATTACGTTGGTCCAGGGTCGCTGACGTTCGAGGTCACCGACGGAAGCAGGGCCGATGATCCTGAAGGGCTGAAGTCCACCCTTGTTATCATGACCCGGGTCATTCCTGATCCAAACGCCAACCATCCGCCGACCTTCAGTGGTGGCTCCCTGGACGTGCCGAAAGCGGAGACCGCCACGCTGGACCTCTCCGGCCTGGCAAAGGACGTGGACGAAAAGGACCAGGGCAACCTCAAGTTTGAACTGGACGGCACCCTTCCCGCCGGGCTCAAGGCCGAGCTGGACGGGCCAGTGCTGAAAGTCACCGCGGAAACGTCCGTGGGCGTCGGATTCACCGGAGCCATTCCGCTGAAGGTCACAGATGGCCGGTCTCCCGCGGTCACGGCAACGGTTCTGGCCAGGCACGTCGCGTCCAACCGGCCGATGCCGGTAGCCAACGACGACGCAGTGGACAAGGCCAATGCCGGTCGCACCGAAACCGTCAACGTCCTCGCCAACGACTACAACCCCTTCGCTGACACGGCACTGAAAATCGTGGCGGCCAGCGTGGAAACGGGCTCGGCCAGCGGACAGCCTGTGGTTGAGGGTGATTCGATCAGGGTGACTCCGTCCGAGGGCTTCAAGGGCGTGATGGTGATCCGGTACACGGTGACGGACAAGACCGGCGACCTGTCCCGCCAAGCGAGCGGCCGCCTGCGGCTCACGGTGCGGGACAAACCCGACGCTCCGTCCGCGCCGGCTGCGACCGATGTCAGAAGCCGCACTGCGGTGCTGAAATGGGCCCCGCCCTCCGACAACGGAGCGCAGATCACCAAATACACGGTCACATCCAGCGGATTCACCCAGGAATGTGTGACAACAACCTGCACTTTGAGCGGGCTCACCAACGACGTGAAATACGTCTTCACCGTCACCGCCACCAACGAGGTGGGCGAGTCCGTTTCATCGCCCCCATCAAACGAAATCCGGCCGGACGAAAAACCCTCACCGCCGGAGGCACCCGCCGTCAAGGCCGGCGACAAGGACATGCAGATCACCTGGGCGCCGGCGAAGACGGAGGGGTCGGCCGTGAAGGAATACAACCTCGAGATCTCGCCGCCTCCCGCCAGCGGCGTCGCGGTGAAGAACGGCGTCACCGGGCTGAGCTATACCTGGCCTGCGCTCACCAACGGCGTCAAATACAAAGTCCGGGCCCAGGCCGTCAACGAACTCGGTCCCTCCGAATGGGGCATCTACTCCGCCGAGGACAACCCGGCAGGGGTTCCGGCAGCGCCGGCGGCCCCAACGTCGGCCGTGGCATCGTCCGTGGGAACCCAGAACCAGCTGAAGGTCAGCTGGAACGAACCGAACACCAACGGTGATCCCATCCGGACCTACTACGTCACGATGAGCGGCGGGGGCGGGGCAGCCCAGACACAGGCTGTCGCCGGCACGGAACGGACTGCGAACTTTACTGCGAACAACTCCGAGGCCTCCTATACCTTCACCGTCCAGGCGGAAAACAAAGCCGGAAAGGGTGCCGTGAGCGCCCCGTCGGCGCCCCGCCGTGCCACCGGCAAGCTCGGCCAGGTTTCCGGCGTCACAGCCGCTCCGGCCAACACCGGAGGAGCCGGCAGGCAGCTGACCATCAACTTCAGGCCGCTCACCGACGCCGAGCGGAACGGGTCGGCCCGGGACGAGGTCAGCTACAGCTACAACGCCAGCAATGGTGCCAGCGGACCCATTACGCCCGGCGCGACCGTGGGCGGAATCAGCAACGGTGCGGAGGTCGCGATTACCGTGACAGCCAACTCCAGCGTGGCACCCAGTTCCGATGCCAGCACCCCCGCCCGCGCAACTCCCTACGGGGCGCCGGGCACGCCGTCAGCGTCCGGACAAAACGGCGGCCAGAACCAGAAGTCCTTGAGCTTCAGCTGGAATTCTCCGTCGACGGCCACCAACGATGTGGCGTACACCCAGATCAGGATCGACGGCGGGGCCTGGGAACGGGTAGCTGCGTCGGGAAGCCGAACGGTTAACACCGGTGGCTTCGACGAGCGGCATTCGATCGAGGTGCAGACCGTCAACTCCCTCGGTACAGGCGGCGCCATCGCGACGGCCGCTGCCCAGTCCGGCCCGGCCAAGACCAGCTGGGATGCCACCGTACCGTCGGCCGGTTACCGCACATGCACGGACGCACCCGCTTCCGGCCAGACCTCATGGGACTCAACAACTCCCGGCCACCTCTGCGGCGGTCAGGTCCGTGGGTACCCCTGGATCTACACCGGCGACAACTTCACCGTGAGCTGCTGGATGTGGCGCACCACCGGCGACGGCCGCGGCGCAGGCCAGTGGTACCTGATCAGCTCGCAGGCTGACGGCCGCTACGTCGGGCGGACCATCCATTCCAACAACACAACGCTCGGTAACCCCGGCCCGCACGGGATTCCGGAATGCCGCTAACGAGGACAGGGGACCTCTCCCCATCGCAGCCCCGCAAGGCGTTGGGTAGGCTAACGCGGGGAACAGAGAGCCCGATACCGGGTCTTTCGACTGGCTCGCCTGGGGGCCGCCACAAATTTGAGGGAAAAGTAACGCCGTGACAACTCTGCTGGGGAAGCTTGGTCTGAAGCGCCATCACAAACTCACGAAGCGCCATAAGCGGCTGGTGTCTGGTGGGGCGTTTGGTGTTGCGGTGGTGGTGTTGGTGACGGGTGCTGTGTTGTATCCGGGGTTCAAGACCACTGAGGTGGAGTTGAACGATGGCGGTGTGTGGGTTGTCAGTAAGTCGAAGAATGCTGTGGGGCGGTTGAATTATCCGTCGCGGGTTCTTGATGGTGCGGTGACTCCGGCGAGTACGACGTTTGACATCCTGCAGAATGCGGGGGATGTGTTTGTCGATGATGAGACGGGTTCGACGTTGAACCAGGTTTCTCCTGCGAATATGCGCCTGGGTGGGGATAAGCAGTTGCCGGGTTCGGCGGAGGTGAGCTTCGGGGCGGATGTTATTTCTGTGACGGATGCGGCGTCGGGCAAGGTGTGGGCGGTGTCGCCGTCGACGGTGAATGGTTTTGACCAGGAGGCGTCCGAGCCGGTGATGGTGGGTTCGGAGGGTCTGGTGTCCGCGGTGGGCGCTGATGACCGGATCTATAGCGCGGATCCGAAGTCCGGTGCTGTGACGGTGACTGCGGTGGACGCCAATGGTGGGGTGGTGTCCTCGGATTCGAGTACCTGGGGTGAGCTCAAGGGTGCCGGGGATCTGCAGATCACGGTGGTGGGGGATAAGCCGGTGGTCCTTGATGCCGCCGCGGGCAAGCTGTTCCTGCCCGGCGGCAAGCGGCTGCAGTTGGAGAACGCACGGGACGCGAAGCTCCAGCAGGGCGGTCCGGGCAGTGATTTTGTGGCGATTTCGACGCAGAAGGCGTTGTTGAAGCAGCCGCTGGACGGTTCGACGGCGAAGACTGTCACCTTCGATGGTGAGGGTGTGCCTGCGGCGCCGGTGCAGTTGGGCGGGTGTGTGCATGCGGCGTGGTCGGGTGCGAACAAATACGTGCGCGACTGCACGAATGATGCTGATGACAAAAACGTTGAGGTGCCGAAGGCGAGTGCGTCGCCGTCGTATGTTTTCCGGGTGAACCGGGACCTGGTGGTTTTGAATGATGTGAACTCGGGGAATGTGTGGCTGGTGAACCAGAACATGCAGCTCGTGAACAACTGGGACGACGTCATCCCGCCCAAAAATGAATCGGACGAGCAGGACCAGGAATCTGCCGACAACAACACCATCAACGTCCTCCCGGACCGCACCAAGCCCAACCGGCCGCCGGAAACCAAACCGGACGCGGTCGGCGTCCGGCCCGGACGCACCACCATCCTCAGCGTCCTGGACAACGATTCCGATCCCGACGGCGACGTCCTCACTGCCGCCGTCGGCAACGCAGGTCCCAAGGCCGGGAGTCTCGAAAGCATCTACGGCGGCACCGCCTTCCAGATCTCGGTGCCGGCGGACGCACAGCCGGGCACCGAAACATTCGACTACAACGCCGCCGACGGCCGCGGCCTGTCGGCGGGCGGCCAGGTGACGCTGAGCGTGGTGGGCCCGGAGGAAAACCGGCCACCCCAGTTCAAGCGCGGCGGTGACGCCACCACCATGCTGGTGGAACAGGGCAAGACTGTCAGCCAGAACATCCTCACGGACTGGATGGACCCCGACGGCGACGACCTGGTGCTCATGGACGCCAAGGCGGACAACGACCAGGACCAGGTCAAGGTCCGCCGCGACGGCCTGCTGACCTTCCAGGATTCCGGTGCCACCGCCGGCAAGAAGAACGTCACCGTGACCATCTGGGACGGCCGCGCCACGGTCACCGGAAAAGTCGTGGTCAACGTCCAGCCGCCTGGCGCACTCGCCCCCGTCGTCAACGCCGACCACGTCACAGCCGTCGTCGGCCAGGACCTGGTGATCGCGCCCCTGAAGAACGACGTCGATCCCAACGGTGGCGCACTGCGCCTGGCCCAGGTGGAAGCCAACGGACCCGCCGAACTCGGTCCCGTGACCGACGGCGGGACCTTCACTTTCAAGAGCACCACCCCTGGTCCTGTCTACCTGACGTACATCGCGAGCAACGGCCCGCAGAGCAGCCAGGGACTCATCCGCGTCGACGTCGAATCCGGCAAGGACACCGGCGACCCCGTCGCCGTCCATGACGTTGCCCTGATGCCGACCGGCGGAAGCGTGCTCCTTGACCCACTCGCCAACGACTCCGACCCCTCCGGCGGAGTACTGGTCCTGCAGTCCGTGCAGCTGCCGGACAATATCACCGCGTCCGTCAGCGTGATCGACCACAGCGTCCTTCGCATCACCGACGTCCTGGGCACCAAGGAACCGTTCCTGTTCGAATACACCATGTCCAACGGCCGAAAGTCCGCCACCGGCAGCGTCTCTGTCGTCCCGGTGCCCGCTCCCGCCGTCGTGGAAGCCCCGCAGCCGAAACCGGACGAAGTGAACGTCCGGGTCAACGACGTCGTCACCATTCCCGTGCTCGACAACGACACACACCCGCAGGGTGAGAAGCTGACCGTGGACCCGGTCCTGCCGCAGGGCGTGGATGCGCTGGACGGCAAAAGCTTCGTCTCGGAAAACACGCTCCGGTTCATCGCCGGTTCCCAGCCGAAGACCGTCCGGGCCATTTACAACGCGGTGGATCCGCAGGGGCAGAAAAGCGCTGCCGCGGTGACCATCCACATCCTTCCGCTGGAAGGATCGGAGAATTCGCGGCCCCAGCCCCGCAACCTGACCGCGCGCGTTGTCGCCGCCGGCACGGTGCGCATCCCGGTGCCGCTGGACGGCATCGATCCCGACGGCGACTCCGTGCAGCTGACCGGCATCGACAGCACCCCGGCCATGGGAACCGCCACTGTGGGCAGCAATTTCATCGACTTCACCGCCGCCGGTGACGGAGCCGGAACCGACACTTTCCGCTACAAGGTGGTGGACCGCCAGGGCGCCGTCAACACCGGCACCGTGACGGTGGGCATTGCCCCGCGGGGCGAAACCAACCAGAACCCCACCCCCGTGGACGACGAAGTCAAGGTCCGGCCCGGACGCCAGATCGCCGTCGACGCCACCGGAAACGACACCGATCCCGACGGCGACATCATCCGCATCCTCACCGACGGCATCGAGGCCGACGACGCCCTGCAGGCCACCGTCAGCAAAACCAGCGGCCGCATCATCCTGCTGGCGCCGGGTGCTGCGGGGACGGTCAACGTGCGTTACACCATCGCAGATGACCGCGACGCCACCGGCCAGGCCACCATCCGCGTGGTGGTGGACAACGAGGTTCCTCTGCAGGCCCCCATTGCCCGCGACGACAGGGTGACCTCAGCCCAGACCATGGGCAAGACGGCCGTGGATGTTCCGGTCCTGAAAAACGACGAAGACCCCGACGGCGTGGGCGAGAACCTGAAGATCAGCACCGAAGCCACCACCGCCCGTCCCGGCACGGACGGGACCATGATTGTTGATCTGACGGAGCAGCCGCAGCTGATTCCGTACACCGTGGAGGACGTGGACGGGCAGAAGTCCACCGCCATCATCTGGGTGCCGGGCATCGGGCAGCAGGTCCCCACCCTCGCCAAGGACGAGGTGATCGAGGTCATCGCCGGCCAGTCCGTCACTGTGGACCTGAACGAGTGGGTCAAGGTCCGGGAAGGACGCTCCCCGCGGATCACGCAGACAGACCGGATCAAGTTCATCGGTGCCGACGGCGGCGACCCCACCGGCGGCAGCGCGACGTCGCTCAAATACACCGCGGGCACCGACTATGTGGGGCCGGGCTCGCTCAGCTTCGAAGTGACCGACGGCAGCGGACCGGACGATCCCGAGGGCCTGAAGTCCACCCTCAGCATCCGCACCAAGGTTCTGCCCGATCCCAACCGGAACAACCCGCCCACCCTGCTCGGCGCAACCGTTGAGGTTCCCAAGGGCGAATCGGCGGACCTGGACCTGGGCCCCCTGACGTCGGACCCCGACCGGGACGACGTTGACAACATGAAGTACGAACTGGTTGGCGGCAGCCCGGCCAGCTTCAACGCGAGGATCGAGGGCAAGACCCTTAAAACGTCCGTTGACGGTTCGACGTCCACCGGCACAACAGGCGCCATCCAGGTGAAGGCCAAGGATTCACGCGGGCTTGAGGCCACCGCCACCTACCAGCTGGCCGTGACGGCTTCCAACCGGCCCAAACCTGTGGCCAACGATGACCTCGAACCCAGTGCGGCCGCCGGAAAGCCGGTCACGGTGAAGGTCCTGGCCAACGATTCGAACCCGTTCCCGGAGACGGCACTGAAAATCGTGGCCGCGGGTGCCGAAACCGGAAGCGGGAACGTGGAGGTGTCCGGCGACTCCGTGGTGGTCACGCCGGCTCCGGGATTCTCCGGGTCCATGGTGGTGTCCTACACGGTGGCGGACAAGACGGGGGAATCCTCAAGGCAGGCTACGGCCCGCATCCGCCTGACCGTCAAGGACAAGCCGCTGGCACCCACCACGCCGCAGGCGCAGAGCGTGGGGGACCAGACGGCGTTGCTGAACTGGTCCGCTCCGGCCGACCGAGGTTCCCCCATCACCAAGTACACGGTGTATGGCGAGTCCGGCTTCCGTCAGGACTGCCCGGCGAACACGTGCACCTTGAACGGTCTCATCAACAACACGAAGTACCACTTCCAGGTGACGGCCACCAACGAGTTTGGTGAGTCGGAGCGATCCCCGGCCTCCGCCGAGGTCCGTCCCGACGTCAAGCCCGACACCCCGTTGGCGCCCACCTTGAAGTTCGGTGACAAGCAGCTCTCCGTGAACTGGGTGGCGCCTGCCAGCAAGGGGTCACCGGTCAAGTCCTATGACCTGGAAATCTCGCCCGCCCCGCCGGGACAGAATGCGCAGATCCAGAACCTGACAGCGGTCAGCTACGTCTGGAAGGGACTCCAGAACGGCGTGTCCTACAAGGTCCGGGTCCTGGCCCGCAACGACGCCAAGGACCCCTCCGAGTGGAGTCCCTACTCGGCAGCCGAGGTGCCGGCCGGCGTTCCGGCCACACCCGCGGCACCATCTGCGGCGCAGGCGGGTTCAGTGGGTTCACAAAGCCAGCTGAAGGTGAGCTGGACCGCGCCGAACAACAACGGCGATGCTGTGTCCTCGTACACACTGACCACCCTCCGGGGAGGCGCGGTGGTGGCGAGCCAGCAGGTCACCGGCACTTCGCAGAACGTGACGGTGGACAACTCCGAAACGAACTACACCTTTGCCGTGTCCGCCACGAACAAGGCGGGAACCAGCGGCACAAGCGCCCAGTCGGCAGCCATCCGGGCCTCCGGCAAGCCGGGCCAGGTCAGCGGCGGAACCGTGGCAGACACCGGGAACAGCGGTCAGCTCCAGGTCACCTTCACGCCGCTCACCGAGGCCCAGCGCAACGGATCCACAGCCAGTGAGATTGCCTACTCCTACCGCGCATCAACCGGTCAGTCCGGGCCGATCAACGCCCCTGGCGGCAACATCAACGGCCTGCCCAATGGACAGAACATCACCATCAACATCATTGCCACGTCCACCAGGAACAACGTTGCAGGTGATGCCCAGGCGATCGGCACCGGCAACCCCTACGGACCAGCGAATGCGCCCAACGTGGACGGACGGACCTCGGCCCAGGGTGACGGTGACGTGCACTGGACCTGGAACGACCCCAACACCAACGGCCGGCCCCTTAGTTACTACGAGGTCAGCTACGAGGGAGGCGGCTGGATCAACGTGGGCAAGGCCAACCGCTACGACAGGTCCGCCGGCGGCTGGGACCAGCCCCGCCAGCTTCGCGTGCGTGCCGTGACGGCGGTCAACGGTGCCATCGGCGGACCAGTAACGTCCAGGTCCGGTGCCGACCCGACTCCGCCGCCGCCCACTTCGTGGAACATCACGGCAACCCCGGTCCGCAGCTGCACCGAACCGCGCAAGGGGACCGACAGCTATGTCGCCGGCAATCCGTCACAATGCAACGGCGAGGGCAAGTGGCTTGACGCCGGCGCCGCCGCGCAATCGGACCGTTACCAGGTCTGGTACAAGACGTCCAACAACCCCAGCGGCATCTGGTACCACCTGACCTCCGGCATGGCGGCCGGCAACTGGATCCGTTGCGACACCTCGAACCTGGGGTGCAACCCGCCCAACGGGATGCCTAACCGCTAGCCCCTTACAACCTGACCCAACGGTCGGGCCCGGGTTTCCGGGCCCGACGAAACCTTGAACAAGAAGAGGATCCACCCATGACAATGACAACCGAGCAGGCCGAATGGTTTGCAGGCACCTTCGAAAAGCTCGTTGCCAACGTCGGACAGGCGGTGCTGGGCAAGGAGCACGTCATCCGGCTGACCTTCACGGCAATGCTCGCGGAAGGCCACGTGCTGTTCGAGGACGCGCCAGGCACCGGCAAGACCATGCTGGCGCGGGCCATGGCGGCCACCGTGCAGGGCTCCAACAACCGCATCCAGTTCACCCCGGACTTGCTGCCGTCGGACGTGACCGGCGTGACCATCTACGACCAGAAGACGCAGAAGTTCGAGTTCCACAAGGGACCGATCTTCAACAACATCGTCCTGGCCGACGAGATCAACCGTGCGTCGCCGAAGACCCAGTCGGCGCTGCTTGAGGTCATGGAGGAATCGCGGGTCACCGTGGATGGCGTCACCTACGAGGCCGGCCGGCCGTTCATGGTCATGGCAACGCAGAACCCCATCGAGCAGGCGGGCACCTACCGGCTGCCCGAGGCGCAGCTGGACCGCTTCCTGATCAAGACCTCCATCGGCTACCCGGACCACGCCTCCACGGTCCGGCTGCTGGGCGGCACGAACCTGAAGGACCGCTCCAAGGAGCTCTCCGCAGTAATCACCACCCAGGCCGTGGCGGACATGGCCGACCTCGCAGCCACCGTCCATGTGGACACTGCAGTGCTCGAATACATTTCCCGGCTCTGTGAAGAGACCCGCAACGCGCCCGAGTCCCGGCTGGGCGTCTCCGTGCGCGGGGCCATCGCCATGGTCCGCGCCGCGAAGGTCTGGGCTGCCGGCCAGGGCCGGAACTTCGTCCTGCCCGACGACGTCAAGGAACTGGCTCCCGTGGTGTGGACGCACCGGTTTGTGATGGACCCGGAGGCTGAATTCTCCGGCGCCACCCCAGAGGCTGTCCTGACCCGTGTGCTGTCGGACGTGGCTGCCCCCCAGCAGCGCGCCACTCTCTGACGGTTCCAGGACCCCCGACCACCACCCAGCGCAAACGAAGGCTCTCCTATGTCCAGCAGCACTCCGTTGACCCGGCTTGCTGAGCGTCTCCGGCAACTTCTCCACCGGAACGGCAAGCCCACAAGGCTGCACCCCTCGGCTTTCTGGGCCGAGGCCACCAGCACGGCCGGCCTGGCCCTGGCCCCTGCCTGGCGGAAAGTCCGGGACCTTTGGCTCCGGTACGCGTGGCCGGTGCTGTCAGTGGTGAGCATCCTGGGCTGGTCCGTGCTCGCGGCCGCCATCCTGCTATGGGCCACCGGCCAGGCCTTCGGCTGGCAGGAAGCCAAGGCGGCAGCCATCGCCGCGTTTGTCCTCTTTGTGATCGCCGTCGGATTCATCCTGGGCCGCTCATCGTACGGCGTGGTCCTGGACCTCGCCCGGACCCGCGTCGCCGTGGGCGACAGCGCAGTGGGCAGCATCGCGGTCTCCAACACCTCCGCGCGTCCGCTGTTGCCCGCCGCCCTGGAGCTGCCCGTCGGTGCTGCCACGGCGGTGTTCCACCTGCCCAGGATGAAGCCGCAGCAGGTCCACGAGGACCTGTTCACCATCCCCACCGCCCGCCGCGCCGTCATCGTGGTGGGCCCGGTCCGCTCCGTCCGGGCGGACCCGCTGCACCTGCTGCGCCGCCAGGTGCTGTGGACCGAGCCGGAGGACCTCTTCGTCCATCCCCGCACGGTTGCCCTGGCCGGCTCGGCAGCCGGGTTCATCCGCGACCTTGAAGGCATGCCCACCACGGACCTCTCCAGTGCCGACGTGTCCTTCCACGCGCTTCGCGACTATGTGCCAGGGGATGACCGGCGGCACATCCACTGGAAGACCACCGCACGGACCAACAAACTGATGGTCCGCCAGTTCGAGGAAACCCGCCGCGCCCACCTGGCCATTTCGCTGTCCATCAACACGGAGGAATACGCCTCCGAACAGGAGTTCGAGATGGCGATCTCGGCCGCCGCCTCGATCGGCCGCCAGGCCATCCGGGAACAGCGCGAACTGGACGTCCTGACCCAGAAGGGACCGCTGCGCTGCGAAACCGGGCGCAACATGCTGGACGACATGACCAGGATCGTCGGGGCACCCATGCGCCGTACCGCCGTCGACCTTGCCCGGTCCCTCGCAGACACGGTCCCCAACGCCTCAGTGGTGTTCTTCGTGGTGGGCAGCAATGTCACACCCACCCAGTTGCGCTCCGCCTCTGCTTCCGTCGCCCCCGGCGTCCGCAGCCTCGCGGTGCGGCTGCAGGCCGGCGCCGCGCCGACGCGGGCCAACATCGCCGACCTGACTGTGCTGACCCTGGGTGACCTTGCTGACCTTGCCATCGTCCTGAGAAAGGCGGCCGCATGAGCTCCGCATCCGACCTCCGCCCCCGGGCATCCCGGCAGCAACAGCACCAGTCCGCGTTCGCCGACGGCAGGCCGCCCTGGCACTTTATGGTCGACGCCGGGGCGCTCACCGTCCTGCTCGGGCTGGGTGTCCTGGGCTTCAGCCTGAGCTTCGGCGGGGACGCCTACTACCTGCTTTCCGGGTTCGGCGGCATCATCCTGGGCCTGGCCCTCGCCGCCGCCAACGCCCACCTCCGGCTCGGCCTGCTCATCACCACGGCCCTGGCCCTGGGCGCCTACCTTGTGCTCGGAACCGTGCTGGCCGTGCCGGAGGCCGCCATCGCAGGCTTCCTCCCCAGCCTGGACTCCCTCCGGACGCTGCTCCTGGGCGTGGTGTTCGCCTGGAAGGACATGCTGACTGTCGGCGTGCCGGTTGGTACGGCCGGGGGAGTGCTCATTGTCCCGTTCCTCAGCTCCCTGCTCACCGCGCTGGTTGCAGGCATCCTCACGTGGCGGGCCAAGAGCCCGTACTGGCCGCTGCTCCCGGTGCTCGCCCTCTTTGTCACCGGCATCGCCTTCAGCACCAACGCCGCGTTCCTTACGGTGGAGCGGGGTATCGGCCTCACCGTGATCGCGATCGCGTGGGCCACCTTCCGGCGCGACGCACTGCGCCGCAGCGACACCCGGAAGGTGTCCGTCAACCGCCCGCAAAGCGACGCCGGAACTGCCCAGCGGGCGAAAATCCGCCGGCTCGGCACGGCGGCTGCCGTCATCGCCGCCAGCGTGGCCATCACCGCCGTCGCAGCCCCCCTGGTCACCGCCAGCGATGACCGTAAAGTGCTCCGCAACGTGGTGGTACCGCCGTTTGACCCCAAGGACTACATCACGCCGCTGGCAAGCTTCCGGACCTTCGTCAAGGATAAAAAGGACGACACCCTGTTTGTGGTCAAGGGCCTGCCGCGGGACGGCCGCGTGCGGCTCGGGGCGCTGGACGCGTTCAACGGCACCAACTACAACATGGACCCCAACGGGTCAGGAAGCTTCAGCAAGGTGGGGGACACCAAGTCCATCAACACCCTGGCCGATACCTCCAGTGTTGTGCCCACGAACGACTACTCCATTGACATCACCATCCAGGACTACCAGGGCTACTTCGTTCCCGGCGGCCGCAAGACCACCGGCCTGAGCTTTGACCAGAGTGCGTCAGCGGCGGCTTCGGGCCTCTACTTCAACTCGGGCACCGACACAGCCGTGACCACCCAGGGACTCTCGAAGGGTGACTCCTACAGCGTCCAGGTATCGGACCCGGTCAAGCTGGAGCACGGCCAGCTCACGCAGTACGACTTCGCCAAAATCACCCTGCCGGACGCCCAGGAAGTGCCGCCGGTGGTGGGCTCGCAGGCCAACGACCTCTCGGCCGACGCGCCCACTGCGATCGACCGTGTCCGCCAGATCGAGGCCCACTTCCAGAAGACCGGTGCTTTCAGCAACGGGCTGGTCACCGAAGGCCAGCTGCCGAGTGTGTCCGGGCACAGCTCGTCCCGGATCCGGAACCTCCTGACGGCCAAGCAGATGCTCGGCGACGATGAACAGTACGCCGTGGCCATGTCGCTGATGCTCCGCCACCTGGGCATCCCCTCGCGCGTGGTCATGGGCTTCTACCCCGAGCCGACCAGCCCCGAGAACGGCGCCGGCGAGGTGAAGATCACCGGCAAGGACGTCCATGCCTGGGTGGAAGTCGCCTTCGACCGGGTGGGCTGGGTGAGCTTCGATCCGACGCCGCCCAAGGACAACATTCCCATCCCGCCGGACCCCGAAAACAAGTCCAAGCCCAAGCCGCAGGTGCTTCAGCCTCCGCCGCCGCCGCAGGAACCGGCGGACCTGCCGCCGGATTCCTCCCCGGATGCCCTGGACGCGGACCAGAAGAAGAACAACCCCTGGCTGTTCTGGGGCGCCCTCCTCGGGGCCCTCGGAATTGCACTCATTCCGTTGTCCATCCTGGCGCTGCCGCTGCTGCTCATCGCCCTGCTCAAGTCACGACGGCGGAAGTCCCGTTTCACGGACGGCCACCCGGCGCAGCGCGTCGGCGGGGGCTGGAACGAGGTGTTGAGCCTCGCGACTGACATGGGTGCCGGGATCGACACCCGCGCCACCCGCCGGGAAAGCGCCGCGGTGGTCGCTGACGCCTTCCCGGGGTCAGGAACCACCACCACCCTCCTCGCCCGCCGGGCAGATGCCTCGATCTTCGGTGCCGGGCAGCCCAGCGAGGAAGAGGTCAAGGAATACTGGACCATCGTGGACGGCTCGCTGAAGGAAATGACCGCGACGGTGGGCTTCTGGCGCCGCCAGCAGGCCAGGTTCTCGCCCAGGTCCCTGTTGGCGGACGGGCGCGCGGCCCTCAAGCTGCGCAGCGCCGGGCTGGGGCTCGCTTCGCTGCGGCGCCCGGGCTCCGCCGCACCGCAGCCGGGTTCCGCCGCACCGCAGCCGGCTGACGGTAGGGTGGAGGGCGGCCCGGCGGCAACCCCCGCAGCCCCCTCCGAACCTGATGAGTCCACCGTTCTCAGGAACCCTGGCAGGAAGAACCACACCGAACCATGATGCAAGACTCCGAGCGCTGCCAGCGCTGCCAGCAGCTGATCCGTGCCGGGGCCACTTTCTGCACGGCCTGCGGCGCCCCGCTGCCGAACAGGGCTGCCCGGAATGCACGCAACCTGGACCACGCCCAGCGGGCGCAGATGGAACGTGCCGCTGAGCATGCGTCCGGGATTCCCGGTACTATCCCGGTAGTACACCGGGCCCCCGCTGACAGCGGTCCCGGAATGACACAGGCCGTCCACGGTCAAGGGGGAAGAACGGGCATGGCAGTGACTCTTGGGTTGGTTCCGGCCGCAGCGGGCAAACGGCTGGGGGCCGCAGTGCTGGACTGGCTCGCTCCGCTTGCGGTCCTCGCGGTGACCTTCGCCATCGGATTCGCCGGGGTAACGCGCACCCAAAGCGGCGGGTTCATCATCTACGACACCGGGTCACTTGTCCTGTTCGGCGGCATCGGCCTGGGACTCACCCTCGTCTACATCGCTGTCCTGGCGGGTATGGAGGCCCGTTCGGGAATCACTATAGGCAACCGGCTCATGGGCATCCGCAGTGCCGACAAAGACGGCTACGGACCCGGCGGGGGAGGGGTGTTCCTCCGCGGCCTCATTACCGGCGCCGGCATCCTGCTGGCCGTTCTGGCGGCAGCCGTGGTGGTCATCTTCAAGTGGTTCGATGCGGCCCTCTTCATCCTGGCGCCGCTGGCCCTCATCGGCGCCGCCTGGGCGGTGCTTGTGGTGGTATCGAACGCCTGGGATAAAAACGGCAGGCTCCGGGGCTGGCACGACACCGCCGCGAAAACCCTCGTCTTTGACGTCAAAGCCGGGCGGAATCCCATTGCGACGGGCGGTATCCAGGGACCGTACAGCTTCGCGCCTCTGGACCTGCCGCCCGTCCAGCAGGTCGCTTCGCCGGTGGCCGGGGCCGCAAAAACGCCTCAGGTCATCAACGCCCAGGCGCCCCTCAACCCCAACCAGTGGCAGCCGCCGGCAGTACAACCAGCCGGGCCGGCACCGCACACCGCCGCGCAGCCGGCACTCGCCCCGCCGGCTCCTGCTGTGCATCAACCCCCCATGGCGCCACAGGCTCCGGCCATCCAGCAGCACCCGGCAGCGCCCGCCACCGCAGTCCAGTACCGGGCCCCGGAACACGCCGCAGCTAACGCGCACCCGGACGACGACCATGACCGCACGCAGATGCGCGGCGGCGTCCGCGCGGCGGCTCCGGCCGCCGTCCTGCGGATCAGGCTCGACGACGGCCGGGACTTCCAGCTCGACCGGAACGTCCTGGTGGGCAGGAACCCCGTGGGGCAGGCGGGCGAGCAGCAGGCGCAGCTGCTGGCGGTGGATGACCCTGGCCGGTCGATTTCCAAAACCCATCTCCATGTCCTCACGGACGGCGCGGGGGTCTGGGTGACCGACAGGAACTCCACCAACGGGAGCGCCGTCACCACTCCGGACGGCCTGCGTACCCCGCTCCAGCCGGGCGTACCCGCTTTTGTCAGCCCGGGATCCACAGTCCACTTTGGTGACCGCTCCTTCCACCTAGGACAGGCATGAATTCCCAAGCCGCCAGCGTTCCCGCTGCTGCAGACCACGAGTCCGGGTTGAGCCTTAGCTACGGTTATGGCACGGACCGCGGGCTGCGGCGCGAACTCAATGAAGACTCCTTCATCGCTTCCGATCCGGTTTTTGCCGTCGCGGACGGGATGGGCGGCCACGAGGCCGGCGAGATCGCCAGCGGCATGTGCGTCCGGGCCCTGGCCGCGATGCCGCAGCTGGCCACCGGCGAACGCAGTGTTACAGCCGCCGTGATCCAGCAGTACCTGGTGAAGGCCGATAACGCGATCCGGGAGGCTACCGGCGCGCGGGCGGGCACAACCCTCACAGGCGCCGTGGTGGTCGAGCAGATGGGTATGCCGTACTGGCTGGTCATGAACATCGGCGATTCGAGGACCTACCGGCTGAGCCAGGGCCAGTTCGCCCAGGTCAGCGTGGACCACTCCGAGGTCCAGGAACTGGTTGATGCAGGCGAAATCACGCCGGAGCAGGCAACTGTCCACCCTCGCCGGCATGTGGTGACCCGTGCCCTCGGCACCGGGGATGAGACCGAAGCGGACTACTGGCTGCTGCCGGTGGAAGAGGGCGACCGGATCATGGTCTGCTCCGACGGGCTCAACGGCGAGCTGACCGACGAGCACATGTTCCGGATCCTGAGCACAGTTGCCCACCCCCAGGACGCGGTGGATGCGCTGATCCAGGCCGCCCTCCGGAACGGCGGCAGGGACAACGTCACGGTCATTGTGGTGGACGCCAAGAACGTGATGAACGACGCCGGCATGGCCACCACGGCGCCGCGTCCGGGTGCTGGCGCCGAGGACGAGATCACGCTGCCGCGGTCCCAGGTCGTTGACGCCTCACGGCCGGCAACGGCGGGCGCGGATGAAAGCGAGGAGTCCGGTGATGGCCGCGAATAACTATGTGCCCGGCACCTGGCTGGGCATTGTCCGGTCCGGGACGGCCATCCTGCTTGGACCAGGCACACCGCCGCAGTTGGTCCATTCCCTTTGGGAGTTGCTGGAGAGCCGGCCGGAGGTCCATGAGCTGCTCCACGCGGTCACCAGCAGCTTTGGCGTATCGCTGGCCGGCATCCCGCCGTTCGGAATCGTCGATTTCCAGGATTCGCTCCGCATTTTCCTGCGTGGCGACCTGGACCTGACCGTCCAGCTGGCCGGCGGGCCGGTGGCGCTTCACGGGCGCGACGTCACAACGTGGGCCGAACGTCACCTCACAGCCCCCGAGTGGTACCGCCTCAGCGTCCCGGGCGGCGATCCTGCCGGCCAGTCGCTGCCCCTCCAGGAGGGTGTCGTCCTGCTGCAGGCCCTGACGGTGGGCCTGGACGGCGGCGTCGGGGCTGCCGCCGCGATGCCGGTTGCCGGGCAACGTGCAGCACCGGCAATAGCCGCAGACCCCGTGGCGGTAACGCCGGTTGTGCTGCCCTCGCCTGAGCACGGTGCGTCGGCCGAAACCGTCATCGGTGTCATGGACGAAGACGATGAAGACCTGCCTGCCCGGGAACCGGATGCCGGGCCGGCGGAGAATGCCGCTTCCCCAGCCGAAGAGGCGGTGCCGCCCGCTGAGGAGGAACCGGCGTCGAACGGGGCTGTGCCGGCCTCTGAACAGACCAGCACCTACGACCACCTCTGGGAACGAACCGTGGTCCGCAGCATTGAAGATGCGGCTGTCCGTGACGATCCCGACGGCCTGCCTGTTGACGAAGCGCCGGAGAAGCCGGCCCCTGCCGCGCCGGAGCTGCCGTCCGCCGGGGAAACGCCGCCGGCCGTGGCACCCTTAGCTGCAGCTGCAGCTGCAGCTGCAGCTGCACCTGCACCTGCACCGGTGCCGGCCGGGGGACTGATCGACTCAGTACCGTGGAGCACCGGCGGGGCCATCCCACCGGTGCGTGGTTCCGTGCCCGCCCCGGCCAGCGGTGGCCATGACGATGGCGACCACGACGGCCAGACCATCATGAAGAGCGACCTCGCCCGCATGGCCGCGCACCCGGCGCCCGCTGCCGGACCGGGCGCCGCAGGATCCACCGGCCCCATGGTGCTGGCGCGTGTTTGCGGGCAAGGCCACGCGAATCCGCCGACCCACGCCCAATGCGCGGCGTGCGGGCAGCCCTTGCCGTCGGACGCCGTGCAGGTGCCCCGGCCCCGCCTCGGCCGCATGCGCGTTTCCAGTGGCGAGCTTGTGGACCTTGAGCAGTCCCTCGTCATCGGCCGCCAGCCGTCGGTATCACGCGTCCAGGGCGGCGTTATGCCCCGGCTGGTGCAGGTGGCCAGCCCCAGCGGTGATATCTCCCGGTCACATGTGGAGGTCCGTCTCGAGGGCTGGCACGTGATGCTGTGCGACCTGAAGGCCACCAACGGCACTGTCCTGGTCCGGGAGGGCCAGCAGCCGAGGCGACTGGCCCAGAACGAAATGGCCATCCTGCTCGACGGCGACATCGCAGAACTGGGCGACGGCATTTCGCTGCGCTTTGAGGAGATTCTTTGAGTTCCAAACGGCCCATCGCGCCGCCGCCCCCTATCCCGGGGTTTACCTACATCAGCCTGTTGGGTTCAGGCGGCTTCTCAGACGTCTACCTCTACGAACAGGACCGGCCCCGCCGCAAGGTGGCTGTCAAGGTCCTGCTCTCGGACCTGAAGACCGAGGGCGCCCGCCGCCGGTTCGAGTCCGAAGCCAACCTGATGGCCCAGCTGTCCTCACACCCCTACATCGTGACCATCTACGAGGCCGAGGTCACCGACGCCGGCCATTCCTACCTGGCCATGGAATACTGCTCACGCCCCAGCCTGGACGTCCGGTACCGCAGGCAGCGCTTCAGCGTCGACGAGGTCCTGGCCGTGGGCATCCAGGTGGCCTCCGCCGTCGAAACCGCGCACCGCGCCGGCATTGCCCACCGGGACATCAAACCCGCCAACATCCTGGTGACCGACTACAACCGCCCGGCGCTCACGGACTTCGGGATTTCCGGAACCCTCGGTGGTTCCGATGATGACGACGACGCCGGGATGTCCATCCCCTGGTCACCGCCGGAGCAGTTCACGGACGGCAATATCGACGGCGTTATGGTGGACGTCTGGGCGCTCGGTGCCACACTGTACACCCTCCTGGCGGGAAGGTCGCCCTTCGTGATGCCCGGGGCCGACAACTCCCAGCGTGAGCTCATTTCACGCATCAGCACGATGTCGCTGCCACGCCTTGGCCGGGCTGATGTGCCGGAATCGCTGGAACTGGCACTGTCGACGGCCATGGCCAAATCCGCGGCCTCCCGCTATTCCTCCGCCCACGCCTTCGCCCTGGCCCTGCAGCGGATCCAGGCTGAACTGAACCTGTCAGTCACTCCGTTCGAAGTGCTCGAAGAGCCGCACCCCGACGAGAGCCACCCGGACGACGGCTATGAGGAGACCCGGGTCCGCAGCATCGCGGCCATCGATCCGGAGCGGACCGGCAGCGCGCCCACCTTCCCGGCACGGACCCGGCCGCAGGGCCTGACCGACGTTCCGCCGTCGGCCTTTCCACCGGCCGGTGCGCCGGCCGTGCCTCCTGCAGCAGTGCCGGCACCATCGGCGCAGCCACAGGTTCCCGGCAACCTCTTCACCGGCCAGCAGTCCGGAAACCCCGCTGGTGAATGGGCACACTCCACCATGCTCCGCGGCAGTGTGCCCGCTGCGGCGTACGGCACTCCGCAGGACGCAACCGTCCAGCGGCCCGGCGTACCGGCGGGCGCGGTCCTTCCGCCCGGGCAACCGGCAGCAGCACCCCGGACCGGTCCCGAGCCGGAGCTGGACGCTACCGTCAGCCGTCAGCCCGCCGCGCTGGAGTCCGCGCCGGACGTGCCAGCGGACCCCGGCAAACGGAATCTTTGGCTGGCCATCGCGGGCGGAACGCTGCTTGTCATTGCCGTTGTGGTGGGCATCGTGGTGTCAACTTCCACGCCCCCGCCGGCTCCTGTGGTGACGGACCAGGTGAGCAAGCCCCCGGCAGACCCCCTCGATAACGGCACCGTTCCGGATGTCACAGACCTGGTGGGGGAGATGGGCAGCAACGGGAAAGTCGTCTTTACCTGGACCAACCCGCAGCCCAAGGACGGCGACACCTACAAGTGGAACGTCAATGACTTCGTGACCCGGGAACCAGGGCCTTTCCAGGTCACAACTGAGCCGCGTGCGGAACTTGAGCCCGCGCCCGGGAACATCACCTGCATCCAGGTCATGATCGTCAGGACAGACGGGGCAGCCTCCCCGATGGAGGCAGACTCCAGGAACTGCTTCGTGAAATAGTGCGGACGAGCCGGACAAACGAGCATGCGCATTGCCCTTTGAGGAGGCACGGAAAATGGGGGATCTAGCAATAGATTTCTGTGGCGAGTGGTACGAACCGTCGGACGAGGATGTTTTCAACATAGGCCGCGAAGGCGACCTTGAAGTGGACGACAACCCGTACCTGCACCGGCAGTTCCTGCAGGTCGCCCGCTATGACGGGATCTGGTGGCTCAGCAATGTGGGCAGCATGCTCTCGGCCACCGTGGCAGACGGTTCCGGCGGCATGCAGGCCTGGCTCTCCCCGGGAGCGCGCATCCCCCTTGTCTTCAGCCACACGAACATCATCTTCACGGCCGGGCCGACGACGTATGAATTCGCTGTCCACCTTAAGACGCCCTCTTTCCGCCAGGCAGCACGCGACGACGACAGCAACGGGGAAACCACCGTCGGGCCTGTGGTCTTCACCGACTCGCAAAAAGCCCTGATCGTCGCCCTCGCCGAGCCGATGCTCAGGCGCGAGGGAACAGGTTTCAGCGCCATCCCGTCCTCGGCGGCCGCCGCTAAAACACTTGGCTGGGCGCTGACCCGGTTCAACCGGAAACTGGACAACGTCTGCGACAAGCTGGACCGGGTGGGCGTGGTCGGCCTGCGCGGCGGCGGCGGAAAGCTCGCCACCAACCGGCGCGCCAGGCTCGTGGAGCACGCCGTGACATCGCATCTGGTAACCCCTGATGACCTGTATCTGCTCGAAAAAATGAGGGGCGTGGACGAAGGATGAGAATCCGGCTGACGCTCCGCCGGGATCCGGCGGAAACCAAGGACCTCGCGGTCACTGTGGACGGCCTGGCGACCGTGGCGGACATCGCCACGCAGCTGTGGGCCGCGGATCCGGACCGGAGGGGGAATCCGGCGCCGGAGAACCTCTCGCTTCGGATCGATGAAGCGTTTGTTGCCGGCGGGATGCGCGGCAACGTCCTGACCCGCTCGGACAACCTCCTCGAATCCGGTCTGCGGCCCGGGTCCGTGGTGTCCCTGACCCAGGTCAGCGATCACTTCGACGTCCCCGGCGCCAACCGGGGCCCCGCGGCCGCCACGTTGCGGATCCTATCGGGTCCCGACGTCGGCCAGGAGTTCTCGCTCCCCTCCGGCACCAGCTACATCGGCCGCGATCGGGACGTGGACATCCGGCTCACGGACCCGCTGACGTCCAAGCGCCATGCCCGCATCACCGTGGGCGAGGGCATCGAAATCGTGGACACCAATTCGGCCAACGGCCTCCTGATGGACGGGCTGCCCGTCACCCGGGCCACACTGAACTCCTCGGACACGGTGACCCTCGGCGACACCACCGTCACAGTGGTGCCGCTGGGGCGCAACCTGGCGGCAGCACCGACGTCGCCCCTGGTGGACTTCAACCGCTCCCCGAGGGTGGTGCCGCGCTTCGAGGCGCCCAAGCGCGTCCCTCCGGCCGGCCCGAAGCGGCCGGACCACCATCCCTTCCCCTACATCATGCTGGTGGCGCCGCTCGTGATGGGCGCAGTCATTTTCGCCATCACCCGGAATGTCATTTCGGTGGTGTTTATGGCGATGATGCCGCTGTTCATCGTGGGCCATTTTGTGGACCAGCGGATGCAGACCAAGCGTCAGCAGAAGGAACAGCTCAAGCAGTTCCGCGCCTCCATGGCCGCGTTCCGGCAGGACATCACCGAACTCCAGCATGTGGAACGTGCCGTCCGCCTCCAGGAGGCGCCGTCCGTCAGTGACACCGTGGATTCCATCTACAAGCTGGGTCCGCTGCTGTGGACCCACCGCCCCGAACACAAAGGGTTCCTGGGCCTGCGGTTCGGGCTGGGAACCGCGCCGTCGCGCATCGCGTTCGAGGAGCCATCCAACAACGACACCGAAGTTGAGTTCATGCGCGAGATCCAGGACTGCCTGAAGCAGTTCAAGGATATCGAGGGTGTGCCCATCGTTTCGCAGCTGCGGACGGCGGGTTCGTTCGGCGTGGCAGGCGCACGCGGACTGGTCGACGACGTGGCGCGCGGCATGGTCCTGCAGCTGGTGGGCCTCCATTCGCCGGCAGAGGCAGTGGTCACTGCCATCACGTCCGCCCAGTCCAGGGAACGGTGGAACTGGCTCCAGTGGCTGCCCCACGTCGGTTCGGGCCACAGCCCGCTGGCCGGTGACCACCTGGCCGCCGGGTCCGCCAGCGGCTCCTCCCTGCTGGCACGCCTTGAAGACCTGCTGGACGCCAGGGAAGCGGCCGCCGGGAGGTCCGGCGCGGACCTGCGCCCGGACATTAACCCGGCCAGGGACGAGGTCCCTGAGCCGATGTTGCCTGCCGTGCTGGTCATTGTGGAGGACGACGCCCCGGTTGACCGTGGCCGCCTGACCCGGCTCGCGGAACGGGGCCCGGATTCGGGGGTCCACGTTATGTGGGTGGCTACCGATATCCAGGCGCTGCCGGCCGCCTGCCGCGACTTCATGGTGGTGGATGGCGACCACGGCACCACCACCGGCCAGGTCCGGCTGGGCCGGCACACCTACCCGGTGAGCTGCGAAAGCGTGGACGCCGATTTGGCGGGCCAGCTTGCCCGGATGCTTTCCCCGGTGGTGGACGTTGGCAAGCCGATGAGCGATGACTCCGACCTGCCGCGGGCCGTGTCCTATGCCACCCTCATCGGCAAGGACTTCCTGGACAACCCGCAGGCTGTCGCCGAACGCTGGACGGAGAACAACTCCGTCCACGCCACAGCCGTCGCCAACCGCAAGGACAACGGAACCCTGCGCGCGCTCGTTGGGTCCAAGGGTGTTGAACCCCTCTACCTTGACCTCAAGAACGAAGGCCCGCACGCCCTCGTGGGCGGCACCACCGGTGCCGGCAAGTCCGAGTTCCTGCAGTCCTGGGTCATGGGCATGGCCGCCGCATACAGCCCGGACAGGGTGAGCTTCCTGTTCGTGGACTACAAAGGCGGCGCGGCCTTCGCCGACTGCCTGCACCTGCCGCACACCGTCGGCCTGGTCACGGACCTCTCCCAGCACCTGGTGCGCCGGGCCCTGACCTCGCTGCGGGCCGAACTCCACCACCGCGAACACCTCCTGAACCGGAAGAAGGCCAAGGACCTGCTGGCCCTCCAGCGCGAAGCGGACCCCGACGCCCCGCCGTACCTGGTCATCATCGTGGACGAGTTCGCCGCACTGGCCACCGAAGTTCCCGAATTCGTCGACGGCGTAGTGGACGTCGCAGCCCGCGGGCGCTCCCTGGGCCTGCACCTGATCCTGGCCACCCAGCGACCCGCCGGTGTGATCAAGGACAGCCTGCGCGCCAACACCAACCTCCGTGTGGCGCTGCGCATGGCGGACGCGGATGATGCCGCCGACATCCTCGGCGTGCCGGACGCTGCGTACTTCGACCCGTCCATCCCCGGCCGGGGCGCCGCCAAGACCGGGCCGGGCCGCATCCAGGGATTCCAGACAGGTTACGCCGGCGGCTGGACCACCGAAAAGCCGCAGCGCCCCCAGATCGACATCGTGGAGATGGCCTTCGGATCCGGACCCGCCTGGGACGTGCCGGCACCGGAAAAGCCGGTCCAGGAAGAAGCCGCCGGTCCCAACGACATCGCCCGGATGACGGCGAACATCGTCAGGGCCGCTGAGTCGCTTGCCATCCGCCCGCCGCGCAAGCCATGGCTGGACGAACTGGCCACGACCTACGACTTCTCCAAGCTGCCGAACCCCCGCACCGACGAGCGGCTGCTCCTCGGTGTCGCGGATGATCCGGCCCGCCAGGACCAGCCCACAGTGTTCTACGAACCGGACAAAGACGGCAACATGGCCATCTACGGCACGGGCGGTTCCGGCAAATCGGCGGCCCTGCGCGGAATCGCCATCGCCGCGGCCGTCACCCCGCGCGGCGGGCCGGTCCACGTTTACGGGATCGACTGCGGATCTTCTGGGCTGAAGATGCTCGAGGAGCTTCCACACGTCGGGGAGGTCATCAACGGCGACGACGTGGAACGCGTCGGCCGCCTGCTGCGCCTGCTCCGGGACATCGCCGATGAGCGTTCTGCCCGGTTCTCCGAAGTCCGGGCATCCACCATCGTGGAATACCGCAAGATTGCCGGCCGGCCGGACGAAAAGCGGATCTTTGTGCTGGTGGACGGGATGGGAGCTTTCCGCGAAACGTACGAATACAGCCGGCTCTCCGCGCTGTGGGACATTTTCCTGCAGCTCGCCACCGACGGCCGTCCGCTGGGCATCCACCTGATAGTGACAGGTGACCGTCCCAACGCCGTACCGACGTCACTGCTCGCCTCCATCCAGCGCCGGCTGGTCCTGCGGCTCTCCTCCGAGGACGACTACCTGTCCATGGACGTCCCCAGGGACGTCCTCAGCAGCACCTCGCCCCCGGGACGTGGCCTGCTGGGTGGCTACGAGGTCCAGCTCGCCGTGCTGGGCGGCGACTCCAACCTGGCCCTGCAGGCCCGCGAAGTCCACAAGCTCAGTGAAGCCATGCTGCGCCAAGGCCTGGACAGGGCGCCGAAGATCGAACGGCTCCCGGAACAGGTGGACCTGGACGTCCTGCCGGCCGGCAGCCCCGACCTGCCGGTGATCGGCGTCGACAACGAAACGCTCCAGCCCGCCGAAATCATGGCCAAGGGCCCACTCCTCCTCTCCGGCCCGCCCGGGTCAGGGCGGACGGTGGCGCTCGTAACGCTGGCCTACGCGCTCCGGCGATCGAACCCGGACACCGAACTGGTCTACCTCGGCTCCAGACGGTCGGCAGTCGCCTCACTGCCCATCTGGAACCGTTCCGTAGTGGGCGCGGACGACGCCGCCGAAATCATGGAGGACCTGATTGAGCATTCGTCCGGGAACCCGGGCAAGCTGGCGATCTTTATCGAGGGGCTGACGGAGTTCACGGATACGGTGGCCGAGTCCGGGGTGGCGCAGCTCGTGACGGCCTCCATCAAGGCCGATCAGTGGGTCATCGGGGAATCAGAAACGTCCACCTGGTCCTCGGCCTGGTCGCTGGCGCAGCCCTTCAAATCCGGGCGCAGGGGAGTGCTGCTTAATCCCGGCGACATCGAAGGTGACAGCCTGCTTAACACGTCACTGGGCCGTGTCAGTCCGGAGTTCATTCCGGGCCGCGGCTACATCGTGGGACGCGGCAAGGCACGCAAGCTCCAGATCGCACTGCCGCCGGAAGACAGGGACTAGAAAAGGTATCCATGAAACGATTGCCGTCCGTATTCCGTGTTATCCCAGCGACGGCGGGAGCGGCTGTTTTGGCGCTTTCGGTAGGCCTCTGCGCGGCAGGGCCTTCGAACGCCGAAACGTCCGAGCCAACTCCCACCTGCGGGCTGATCTGCCTTCCGGGTCAGTTCGGACCGGCCCCGGAGAATCCACGCACTCCGCGCCCGAAACCGACCTCGCAGGAACCCTCCGCCCCTCCGGCGCCCGCACCTCCCGCGCCGCAGCCGCCCGCGGGACCCGCCCCTGCGCCGGTTCCCAGCCTTGCCCCGGAGCCGGGCGAAGCCGCCGTCGAAGCGACGCCCTCGGCTGAGGCGCCCACCAGCGCCCCGGCCGCTACTGCGTCCACCTCCACAGAACCGAACTGGAACAAGCCGATCACCAAGTCCGCCAAACCGACGCAGGCCGCCGCCGTGTCCCAGGGCGACGGGCCCGGCTTCGGCGACCCGGGGCTGGTGACCATTGTGGCGGGGGTGCTGCTGATGGGACTCGGTGGCCTGGCCTTCGCCTGGTGGGGCCGGAACCGGGTCTCCACCCACTACTAGGGTTACAGATTTGCCGCGCACTGCCACCGGAAGCCGTGCACTAACGGCGGGCTTATACGTTGGAGGCCGTGAATCCCGGGGATTTGCGGCCCGCCCGCGTGTTGTAGCAGACTACCGGGAACACTAGTTGCCGCGGAGGGGGTGCCGTGCGCTGTCGATAAGGTAACCATGATCCGATCCTCCCCAGTGCTTCGAGCCGTCCCCGCGACCGTTGCGGCTGTTGGCTTGGCGCTGGCAGTCGGCGTTGGCGCAGTGGGGGCTGCACACGCCGAATCGCCGGCGGCCGATCCAACGCCGACCGTTTGTACGTCATGTGCGCAGCCTACGGACGGGCCCGGAGAGGACCAGGGGAAACCGGATCCCAAGACCCCGCAGGAGCCCTCGGTCCCGGCTCAGCCAGCCGACCCCGCCCCTGCGCCTCCCGCCAAAAAGGCTCCGGCTGCCCCGGAACCGGAGCCCACCCTGGCGCCCGAACCCAGCGCAACTGTCGAAGAGACACCAGCGGCAGAGGCCACCACCGCGTCGCCCAGCCCGACGCCGTCGACGGCTGGCCCGTCGACTGAATCCAACTGGAACAAGCCCATCACGAAATCGGCCAAGCCCACCCAGGCGGCGGCCATCTCCGGCAGCGACGGCACAGGCCCCGGTGCCGGGCCCCTTCCCATCGTTGCCGGCGTGCTGCTTGTGGGCCTGGGTGGAATCTCCTTCGTCTGGTGGAGCCGGAACCGCATCTCGGCGCACTGATTCCCGCCTCCCGGCTCGCCTATGGGGAGTGGTGCATGGGCAGCGGTCCCCATCGACAGTGTTTTGGGGCCGGGATAGGTTCTAGGTAATGGATCTTCCGGATCAGCCGGGGGCCGCTGGGGATGCCGATCTGGATCGGATCCAAGACTAAGGAGAATACTCATGGCTTTGTGGGGCGCAGATGTAGAACAGCTCAGGACTCTCGGCACCAAGCTGCAGCATGGTGCAAACGAGATTGAGCAGCAGAAGAACAACCTGAACACCCTGCTGAACTCCACGCAGTGGATGGGCCCGGACGCGGACGCCTTCAAGCAGCAGTGGTCCGGTGAGCACATGACGCAGCTGACCCGGGTCGCTGAATCCCTGAAGGAAGCCAGCCAGAAGGCCACGCGGAACGCCCAGGAGCAGACGGACGCTTCACACTAGCCACAGCAGTATCACCAACGGGCCCGGACACAACACAGTGTCCGGGCCCGTTGGCGTCCGCCGCAGGGTCGCTGCAATGTCAGCCCCATGAGGCAAGATAGGTCTGTGAGCACAGCACCCGGCCCCACAGGACAGACAACCACCAGGACTGAGCCCGGATCGACCGATCCGGAAGCAGTCCCCTCCGACTCCGTGCGCGAGGAGTACCAGAACCTGGCTGACCTTGTCAGGAAGTACAGGTTTGCCTACTACCAGGAAGACTCGCCGCTGGTCTCGGACGCAGAATTTGATGACTTGTTCCGCCGGCTGGAGGAGATTGAGGCGCTGCATCCGGAACTGGTCTCCAATGATTCCCCCACACAGGTAGTCGGGGGCGAGGTCTCCGCCGCGTTTGCCGCCGTCGAACACCTGCAGCGTATGTACAGCCTCGAGGACGTCTTTTCCCTGGAGGAGCTGGAAGCCTGGCTCGGCAAAGCCGAAGCCTCCGTTGCAAAAATCGGCAACGGCACGGCCGGGCCTGCCTGGCTGACCGAACTGAAGATCGACGGCCTGGCCGTCAACCTGCTGTACCGCGACGGCAAGCTCGTGCGCGCGGCCACCCGCGGTGATGGCTACACGGGCGAAGACATCACGCACAACGTCCTGACCATCAAGGAGATACCGCAGCAGCTGACCGGCGGGAACTATCCGGCCGAGATGGAAGTCCGCGGCGAGGTCTTCATCCCGTCCCAGGCGTTCGCCGAATTCAACGGGGCCCTGATTGAGGCCGGGAAGGCCCCACTGGCCAACCCCCGTAACGCCGCCGCCGGTTCGCTCCGGCAGAAGGACCCGGCAGAAACCGCCAAACGTCCGCTGCGCATGTACGTGCACGGCATTGGCGCCCGTGAAGGGCTGGACACCGTCAGCCAGTCCGACACGTACCGGCAGCTCGCCGAATGGGGCTTGCCCACCAGCCCTTACTTCGAGGTCCTGGGCAGCCTCAAGGACGTGCTCGCCTTCATCAAGCGCTACGGCGACAAGCGGCACAGCCTCACGCACGAGATCGACGGCATCGTGGTCAAGGTGGACGATTTCGCCACCCAGCGGGCGCTGGGATTCACGTCGCGCGTACCGCGCTGGGCGGTGGCCTACAAGTACCCGCCGGAGGAAGTGCACACGAAGCTCCTGGACATCGACGTCAATGTCGGCCGGACCGGGCGCGTCACACCGTTCGGCGTGATGGAGCCGGTCAAGGTGGCGGGCTCCACGGTGGGGATGGCCACCCTCCACAACCAGGACGTTGTGAAGGCGAAGGGCGTCAAGATCGGTGACATCGTCATCCTGCGCAAGGCCGGCGACGTCATTCCGGAAATCGTCGGCCCCGTGCTTGCCCTCCGGGACCAGCAGGATCCGCCGGTACGCGACTTCGTGATGCCCACCGAATGCCCCTCCTGCGGAACTCCGCTTGCCCCCGGAAAGGAAGGGGACGTGGACATCCGCTGCCCCAACGCCAGATCCTGCCCGGCCCAGCTCCGGGAACGTGTCTTCCATCTGGCCGGGCGCGGCGGGTTCGACATCGAGGCGCTCGGTTGGGAAGCGGCCATCGCCCTCACGCAGCCCGCCGAGCCGGATGTGGCTCCGCTGAGCACCGAAGCTGCCCTCTTTGACCTCACCCCGGAGGCCCTGGCGGATGTCCGGATCAGGCGTGAAAAGCGCTCCAAAGGCGTGGCCACCGGCGAGTTTGAACTGGTGCCGTACTTCTGGAGCAAAGGCACCGCCAAGACGCCCTCAAAGCCTACCGCCACCACCGACAAGCTCTTCCGGGAACTGGAGAAGGCCAAGTCCCAGCCGCTGTGGCGGTTGCTGGTGGCGCTCTCCATCCGGCACGTGGGCCCGCGGGCCTCCAGGGCACTCGCCCAGGCCTTCGGCACCATGGACGCCATCCGGCAGGCCTCCGAGGAGGAACTCGCACACGTGGACGGCGTCGGCCCCACCATCGCCGCGGCCCTCAAGGAATGGTTTGCCGAAGACTGGCACCTCGAAATCATCGACCGCTGGGCCGCCGCAGGGGTCCGGATGGAGGACGAACGGGACGAATCCATGCCGCGCACGCTCGAAGGCCTGACGGTGGTGGTCACTGGGTCGCTGCCGAACTTCAGCCGGGACGAGGCCAAGGAAGCCATCCTCCTCCGGGGCGGCAAGGCTGCCGGTTCCGTCTCCAAAAACACCAGCTACGTCGTGGCCGGCGAAAACGCGGGCACCAAGCTGGACAAGGCGGAGCAGCTCGGGATCCCGGTGCTTGATGAAGATGGGTTCCGTGAACTCCTGGCCAACGGACCGGCCGCTGCTCCGGCCGAAACAGAGGCCGGCGAACCTGGCCAGGTGTCCGAATGAGCCGTCCGGACATCACCGCAGAGCTGCTGGCGGTGGCCCGTCAGGCCGCAGCCGCAGGGGCCGGGGTCCTGGCGTCACGGAACGGAGATGCACTCGGCGTCAGCAACAAGGGCGACGCGGGGGACTGGGTCACGGCCTACGACGTCGCGGCCGAGGACGCGGTGCGCCGCGCCATCACCGCCGCGCGGCCGCAGGACACCATCACCGGCGAGGAACACGGGACCACCCGCCCGGATGCTCCCAGCGGCTACCGCTGGTCCATCGACCCGCTGGACGGAACCACCAACTTCATCCGGAACATCGTCTATTACGCCACCTCGGTGGCGGTGGCCGATCCCGACGGCGTCTGGCTGGCCGGCGTCGTCCATGCACCGGCACTGGACCGCGTCTACTATGCCTCCCGCGGGAACGGCGCGTGGCTTGAGGCCCGGGGCCGGGTGACCCGGCTGGAAGGCCCGGTGGCCGGACGCAAGGGCCAGATCCTTGCCACCGGATTCAGCTACGATCCCGCCGTCCGCGCGCAGCAGGCTGCTGCCCTGGGTGGCCTGATGGACGGTTTCGCGGACGTCCGCCGCCTGGGGTCCGCTGCCCTGGACCTGTGCATGGTTGCCGACGGCACCCATGACGCCTTCGGCGAACGCGGCCTCAACGAACACGATTTCTCCGCCGGCGCGCTGATCGCAGAGGAAGCGGGCTGCTGGGTCCGGCGGCCGCGGCTGACCAGCCCGCTTCGGGGAGGTCCCAAGGACAGTGACAGGCTGGCGGCCTGGACCTGCGCCGCGAGCCTGGAACTGTCGGGCAAGTTTCCGCTGTGACCGGACTGCGCCGTGACGGAGTGATAGTTCAATCACGGAAAGCGGCCTTTCACGCTCCGCTGCCAGCGGGCGCCACTAGCATTGTCAGGTGCAGCCGCAGATAACCATCCGTCCCGCCGTCGAGGCCGACTTTGACGCCATTGCCCGGATCACCAGGGACTCCTACCTGGCCGCGGGTTACTTCGACAGCCCGGACCACCCGTACATGCGGCAGGTCCAGGAAGTCGGCGAGCGTGCGGCGAAGGCCACCATCTGGGTGGCCGAGCGCGACGGACACGTGGTCGGCTCCGTGACCTTGGCTGTGGCAGGGGAACCGTATGCCGACATCGCCCTGGCCGATGAACTGGAATTCCGGATGCTCGTGGTGGACCCGGCAGTGCAGCGCAGCGGGGCCGGCAAGTCCATGGTGGAAGCCATCATCGACCACGCCCGGTCCCTGCCCGGCATCAGCGCGGTGGCGCTCACCACCGGAAAAACGTGGGAAAGCGCCCACGGGCTGTACCGGAAGACGGGGTTCCAGCGCGTCCCGGAACGTGACTGGTTCGTTCCCGGCACCGACATAAAGCTGCTGGTTTACCGGCTGGAGGTCTAGCCGCCCTAGAGTGGTGCCGACTCATTTCAGGACTGAAAGGCCCACCATGCGCAAAACATTCGGCACCGGCTCCGTCTGGGAGCAGACCCTCGGCTACTCCCGCGCCGTCCAGGTGGACAACACGCTGTACGTCTCGGCCACAGCCGCCAGCGGCGAAGACGGCATCGTGGGGGAGGACTTCTACACCCAGACCCAGTTCATCCTGCAGAAGCTCGGCACCGTCCTGGCCGACGCCGGGTTCAGCTTCGCCGACGTTGTGCAGTCCAAGCTCTACGTGACGGACATCAGCAAGTGGGAAGAAGCCGGCCGCGCGCACGGTGAAGTCTTCGGCGAGATCCGCCCCACCCTCTCCCTGGTGCACGTCCTGCCGTTCCTGGACCCGAAGATGCTCGTGGAGATCGAGCTCGTAGCCCAAAAGAGCGCCAGCTAGATCCGTCCAGCGTCCCCCCTCACCCCGCGCGAACTGGCAGGTAATACCTTCAAATCTCCATTTTGAGGGTATTACCTGCCAGTTCGCGCCCAGGGGGAGGGGGGCCTTAGCGGGGCGGGAGGCCGTAGCGGTGTTCCGGGCGGCCCGTGGTCCCGTAGCGCAGCTGGATGTCGACGGCGCCGTCGTCGGCAAGTGCCGACAGGTACCGTTGCGCGGTGGCGCGGGATACGCCCACCCGGGTGGCGACTTCGGCGGCAGAATACTGCTCACCCGGCACCAGCGATTCCAGGACTGCGGCTTCCGTGGCGGACCGGGGCCTGGCCGACGGCGCCACGTCGCCGGGAATGAGCGCCCGCTTCGCGCGTTCCACCCCGTCCTGGTCCAGCGCGCCCGTCTGGCCCAGGATGCGCCGGTACCGGGCGTAGGAGCGGAGCTGCTGGGACAGTGATTCCGCCGTGAAGGGCTTGAGCAGGTAGCCCAGGGCTCCCCGCCGGAACGCCATCCGGAGCGACGCCGCATCCGACGCCGCACTGAGGATCATGGTGTCCACGTCCAGCTGCTGCAGCAGGTCCAGCCCGGACCCGTCCGGCAGGTAGACATCCAGCAGCACCAAGTCCGGGCGCAGGCTGTGGATCGCCTGCAGCGCCAGCGACGCCGTACCCACCGGCGAGAGCGCCAGGAACCCCGGCACCGAATCCACGTACGCGGCGTGGAGCTTGGCGACGTGGAAGTCGTCGTCCACAATCAGCACCCTGAAATCCTCAGGCATCGTTGTCCTCTCCAGCTAAATCATTAATCCGCGCCGTGGTCCGCGGCAGGGAAGCCATAAAAACGGCGCCCGGTCCGCCGACGGACCCCGGCTCCAGTACCTTGACGTCCCCGCCGCGGCGGCGGGCAAGCTGCCGGGCCAGGGCGAGCCCCAGCCCCTGGCCCCCGGCACGCGCCGGCACGGCCGCCCCGGCCGCCGTCGTGAATCCTTCCGCGAACACCGCTTCGGGGTCCGTCCCGCTGCCCAGCCCGTCGCCGGAGTCGGCGACGACGATGTGCAGGGTGCCGCCGTCGTCGCCCGGTTCATCCAGCACCTCCAGCTCCACCCAACGGTCCGTCGACGTGCCGGCGACGGCGGCGTTCACGGCGTTGTCGATCAGGTTGCCGAGCACGGTGGTGACGTCCTGGGGTTCGGTGACCTGGCCCCGGACCAGCGTTTCCGGTCCGATCCGCAGTGTCACGCCGCGTTCGTCCGCCTCCACCCCCTTGGCTCCGACAAACGCCTGAAGGTAGGGATCCTGGAGCAGTTCGGCCTGGTCCACCGGGAACTTCAGCGGTCCCGTTGCAGCCAGGCGCGCCAGGTACTCCCGGGCCTGCTGGTGCTGCCCGATGCTCATAAAACCCGCGATCGTGTGCAGCTGGTTGGCAAACTCATGGCGCTGGGCCCGCAGTGCCGTGGACATGGTGCCCACGGCGTCCAGCTGCCGGGTGAGCTGCTGCAGCTCGGTGCGGTCCCGCAGCATCACCACCCAGCCAAGATCCTCGCGCCGGTGCAGGGCCTTCCGGGCACTGGCCACCAGCACACGCCCGCCCGCCACCAGCTCGATGGCATCCGCTTCGTCGGCGTCCGGCAGCGTCAACGCCTTGAGCTGGCCCGGCACCGGCGCGTCCGCCCACAGCGTCCCGGCCAGGTCGGGCTGCCCCAGGAGCCGCTGGGCCGCAGCGTTGAAGACACTGATCCTGCCGTCCGCGGACACGCCGATGACGCCGTCGTCCACGCCCTGCAGCACGGCCACCTGGTCGTGGACCAGGGTGCTGATCTCCTCCGGTTCCAGCCCCAGCGTCAGCCGCTGCAGCCTGCGCCGCAGGAGGAAAGACGCCAGGACTCCCGCCAGCAGGGCCCCGGCAGCGGTGACGGCAACAGGCCCGATGTCCCGTTGCACGCTCTGGCCCACCGTTTCCATGGAGTAGCCCACACTGACCTCGCCCACCACGGTGACCGTGCCGGGCGCGTAAACCGGAACCTTGGCGCCGGCCGACGGGCCGAGCGTGCCCGTGTTGCGGGTGGTAACCTCCCCGCCGGCCAGGGCCTCGGAAGGATCGGTGCTGACTTTTTCGCCCAGGCGGGCGGGGTCCGGGTGGGCGAGCCGCAGGCCGGTTTCGTCGGTGATCACCACAAAAAGTGCCCCGGTCCTGGTACGCGCGGCTTCGGCGGCGGCCATCAGGGGCCCGGCGGCGAGTTCTCCGGGCGGGGGAGTGCCGGCCTGCTGGCTGATGGCCAGCACCTCTGCGCGGACGGACGGGTCCGACGCCACAGTCCGCGCCAGCGTCAGGGCCTGGTTCTCGGCCTCCCGGCCGATCCTGTCGTAGGTCAGCCAGGCGTGGACCACAGCACTGAGCAGAACCACCAGAAGAACCACCCCCAACTGCAGGAGCAGCGTCTGGGTGGAGAACCGCAACGGCGGCCGGGACGCGGAACGCTGCATGATCCTCCTTGATTCGCGGTGTGGCTGGCCGGCGGAAGGCCGTGAGCACAATGCGCAGAATGCTCGCAATAAGCAGTATGCCAATCAATTGAGGCAAAGGCACAGCGGTGACGGCCGCCACTATAACGTCTGTAGCACGCGTCACACCGTTGTGTCGCCGTTCACACGAAGGAGCCGGCCGTGCTGGTATTACTTGGATTCGCAATGATCGCGGTATTCATGGTGCTGATCATGACGAAGAAGTTGACGCCAGTACTGGCGCTGATCATCGTCCCCACCGTTTTTGGCCTTTTTGCAGGCGCCGGGCTTGGCATCGGGGACATGGTCCTTGACTCGATGAAGTCCATGACCTCCACCGCAGCCCTGCTGATGTTCGCCATCATCTACTTCGGCCTGATGATCGACGTCGGCCTGTTCGACCCGCTGGTGAAGTTCATCCTCCGCAAGCTGGGCAACGACCCCGCCAAGGTGGTCCTCGGCACTGCCATCCTCGCGGCCGCAGTTTCCCTCGACGGCGACGGTTCAACCACCTTCATCCTCACCACCGCGGCCATGCTGCCCGTATACCTGCGCCTGAAGATGAGCCCCGTGGTCCTGACCTGCGTGGCCGGCCTCGCCAACGGCACCATGAACATCCTGCCCTGGGGCGGCCCCACGGCCCGCGCCGCCACGGCCCTCAAGCTGGACGTCAACGACGTCTTTGTCCCCATGATCCCGTCCCTTATCGCCGGCCTCGTAGTGGTCTTCGCCTTCTCCTGGCTGCTGGGCCTGCAGGAACGCAACCGCCTGCGCGCCACCGCACCGGAAATCTGGGGCGTCCCGGATACTGCTGAAGAGTTCGACGGCGGCACCGCCGCCCCCTCCGCCGGAACCGGACGCACCGGGTCACGTACGCCCGGAACCGGAAGCCCCGCCGGTATGTCCCCGGAAGGGTCCGGCGTTGCCGTCCTGGAGCGCACCGAAACCCTCGTGGACGACCACGACTCCGCCATGGCTGATACGGCCCTTGACCCCAACCGCTCCACCCTCCGGCCAAAGCTGTTCTGGTTCAACCTCGGCCTGACCGTCGCCGTCATGGTGATGCTGGTGGCTGACCTCGTGCCGCTGCCGTTCGTCTTTATGGTCGGCTCGGCCATCGCCCTCGTGGTGAACTTCCCCAAGGTCAAGGAGCAGGGCGCGCAGCTGATCGCCCACGCACCCTCCATCGTGGCAGTGGTCAGCATGGTCATGGCAGCGGCAGTCCTGACCGGTGTCCTCAAGGGCACCGGCATGGTGGAAGCAATGTCCGCGTGGCTGGTCCAGATCATCCCTTCCGACATGGGCCCCTTCATGGCCGTGATCACCGGCGTGCTCAGCATCCCGATGACGTTCTTCATGAGCAACGACGCCTTCTACTTCGGTGTCCTGCCCGTGCTGAGCGAAACCGCAGCGCACTACGGTGTCAGCGCCGCCGAAATGGCCCGCGCCTCCATCACCGGCCAGCCGTTCCACCTGCAGAGCCCGCTGGTTCCGGCCATCCTGCTCCTGGTCTCGCTGGCCAAGGTGGACCTGGGCGACCACCACAAGAAGGTGCTCTGGCGCACGGCCGTCATCTCCCTCGTAATGCTTGGCGTGGGAATGCTGACTGGAGCCATCGGAATCGGTTAGTCTTGTCCTGCCTGTGGCTGGCCCTCGTGGCCGGGACCACGGCACCGACGTGCCCGTCTGACGCCCGCTGGGGGTCGTCAGACGGGCACCGACGTTTCCCCACTAGACTGGTTCGGAAAACAATCCGAACTTGCAGGGGAGATCCATGGCTGCGATCAACCGTGACGACGTCGCGCACCTCGCGCGGCTCGCTCACATCGAAATGAGTGCTGACGAGCTGGACAGGATGGCCGGCGAACTCGCGGTCATCGTTGATTCGGTGAAATCGGTAAGTGAAGCTGCCGGAGATGACGTCCCGGCAACCTCCCACCCGATCCCGCTGACGAACGTGTTCCGCGAGGACGTTGTGGGCCACACCTTTACTGCGGAGCAGTCCCTGAGCGGTGCCCCCGACGCATACGAAGGCCGTTTCAAGGTTCCGGCCATCCTGGATGAGGACTGACACATGACTGACACCAACGAACTCATCCGCCTCTCCGCGGCCCAGCTCGCCCAGAAGCTCGCTGCCGGCGAGGTCACCTCCGTCGAGGTCACCCAGGCCTACCTGGACCGCATCGCAGCAGTCGACGGCGGCCCCCGCGGCGTCCACGCCTTCCTGCACGTCAATACCGAGGAGGCGCTCGCCGTCGCCGCCGAAGTTGATGCCATCCGCGCCGCCGGCGGCGCAGCCGCCGCAGAGCTCCACGAGCTCGCCGGCGTGCCCATCGCCGTCAAGGACCTCATCGTCACGGTCGGCCAGCCCACCACGGCCGGCTCCAAGATTCTCGAAGGCTGGCACAGCCCGTACGACGCCACAGTGGTCAAGCGGCTGCGCGACGCCAAGATGCCCATCCTGGGCAAAACCAACCTGGACGAATTCGCCATGGGTTCCTCCACGGAGCACTCGGCCTACGGCCCCACCCGCAACCCGTGGGACCTGGACCGGATCCCGGGCGGCTCCGGCGGCGGCTCAGCAGCCGCCGTCGCCGCCTTTGAAGCGCCGCTGGCCCTCGGCACGGACACCGGCGGCTCCATCCGCCAGCCCGGCGCCGTCACCGGCACCGTGGGCGTCAAGCCCACCTACGGCAGCGTGTCCCGCTACGGCGCCATCGCGATGGCCTCCTCGCTGGACCAGATCGGCCCCGTCTCCCGGACCGTGCTGGACTCGGCGCTCCTGCACCAGGTCATCGGCGGGCACGACCCCTATGACTCCACGTCCCTGCCGGACCCCCTCGGGGACCTCGTGGCCGCAGCACGGCTGGGCAACGTGGACGGCATGAAGATCGGCATCATCAAGGAACTCCACGGTGAGGGCTACCAGGCCGGCGTCGAGAACCGCTTCAACGAATCACTGGAGCTCCTCAAGCAGGCCGGCGCGGAAATCGTTGAGGTGTCCTGCCCCAACTTCAAGTACGCCCTCGGCGCCTACTACCTGATCATGCCGTCGGAGGCCTCCTCCAACCTGGCCAAGTTCGACGGCGTCCGGTACGGCCTGCGCGTCCTGCCCAAGGATGCTCCGCTCACCATCGAACGCGTGATGGGTGCCACCCGCGCCGCAGGCTTCGGCGACGAGGTCAAGCGCCGCATCATCCTGGGCACCTACGCGCTGTCCGCCGGCTACTACGACGCCTACTACGGCTCGGCCCAGAAGGTCCGCACCCTGATCCAGCGTGACTTCGAGGCAGCGTTCGCACAGGCCGACGTGCTGATTTCCCCGACGGCCCCCACCACGGCCTTCAAGCTGGGCGAGAAGCTGAACGACCCTTTGGCCATGTACCTGAACGACGTCGCCACCATTCCGGCCAACATGGCCGGCGTTCCGGGACTGTCCCTGCCGGGCGGCCTGGCGGACGAGGACGGCCTGCCCGTCGGCATCCAGCTGCTGGCCCCGGCCCGCCAGGACGCACGCCTGTACCGGGTGGGTGCTGTCCTTGAATCCCTGCTTGAGGCTCAATGGGGCGGACCGCTCCTGGCCCAGGCCCCGGCTCTGGCCACCTCGGTGGTCGAGCCAGTCGAGACCCTCGAAACCCAGGAGGCAAAATAATGAGCGTTGACGCAACCCTGAGCTTCGAAGAGGCCATGGAGAAGTACGATCCCGTCCTGGGGTTCGAGGTCCACGTGGAACTCAACACCAAGACCAAGATGTTCTCCTCAGCACCGAACGTCTTCGGCGACGAGCCGAACACCAACGTCAACGAGGTGGACCTCGGCATGCCGGGCGTGCTGCCCGTGGTGAACCGGACCGCGATCGAGTCCTCCATCAAGATCGGCCTCGCACTGAACTGCAAGATCGCCGAGACCTGCCGCTTCGCCCGGAAGAACTACTTCTACCCGGACACCCCGAAGAACTTCCAGACCTCCCAGTACGACGAGCCCATCGCGTACGACGGCTACCTGGACATCGAACTGTCGGACGGCACCGTGTTCCGCGTTGAAATCGAGCGCGCCCACATGGAAGAGGACGCGGGCAAGCTGACGCACATGGGCGGTTCCGCGGGCCGCATCCAGGGCGCCGACTACTCGCTGGTGGATTACAACCGTTCCGGCGTTCCGCTGGTGGAGATCGTCACCAAGCCGATCCAGGGCGCCGGCAGCCGGGCTCCCGAGCTGGCCAAGGCCTACGTCGCCGCTGTGCGTGAGATCGTCAAGAACCTCGGCGTCTCGGACGCGAAGATGGAGCGCGGCAACGTGCGCTGCGACGCCAACGTGTCGCTGCGCCCGCACGGCCGCGAACGATTCGGCATCCGTTCGGAAACGAAGAACGTGAACTCACTGCGCGCCGTCGAACATGCCGTCCGCTACGAGATCCAGCGCCACGCCGCCGTCCTGGACTCCGGCGAGCCGGTCATCCAGGAAACGCGCCACTGGCACGAGGACACCCGCTCGACGACGTCGGGCCGGGCAAAGTCCGACGCCGACGACTACCGCTATTTCCCCGAGCCTGACCTCGTGCCGATCGTCGCTTCCCGCGAATGGGTGGAGGAACTGCGCGCCACCCTGCCCGAGCCGCCAGCAGAGCGCCGCAAGCGCCTGCAGGCCGATTGGGGCTACTCGGACCTGGAATTCCGCGACGTGGTCAACGCCGGTGTCATGGACGAGATCGAGGAAACCATCGCCGCCGGAGCCACCGCCACGGTGGCCCGCAAGTGGTGGATGGGCGAGATCGTAGGCCGCGCCAAGAACGCCGACGTCGACCCCGGCCAGCTGGGCGTCCAGCCCGCCACCATCGTTGAGCTGAACAAACTGGTGGAAGACGGCAAGATCAACAACAAAATGGCCACCGCGGTCCTGGACGGCGTCCTCGCCGGCGAAGGCACCCCGGCGGAAATCGTCGAGAAGCGCGGCCTGGCCGTGGTCTCCGACGACGGCCCCCTCCTCGAGGCCATCGACGCTGCCCTCGCCGCGCAGCCCGACGTCGCGGACAAGATCCGTGCCGGCAAGCTGCAGGCGATCGGCGCGATCGTGGGCGGCGTTATGAAGGCCACCCGCGGCCAGGCCGACGCCGGACGCGTCAAGGAACTGATCCTGCAGAAGCTCGGCGTCGAAGGCTAAGCCGCCTGATTTAACCCAACTGGGTCGCAGCAACAGTCGTTATGAGCGCTCATAACGACATCTGCTGCGACCCAGTTGGGTTTAAGTAGTACTCATATTCCGCAGGCCGCAAACTACCCGTATTCAGCGGCGGTTCGCGGTTCTACACTGAAGATCCAGGGCACAGGTGCCCTGTCTGCGCAGTGGGAGGAATGGCCATGTCGGTCCGGGAACCGTTGAGAATCCGCAAAGCACTGCTGGCCGGTGTGGTGGCACTGGCCCTGACCGGCACGGGCGTCGCGATCGCCTGGTCCGCCACGGACTCGCCGTCGCCGTCTCCCTCGGAGTCCGCCCCCGGAAAATCGGACAAAGCCCAGCGCCCGCAGCACCTCCACAGCGAGAGCGTGGTGAAGAAGGCGGACGGGACGTTCGAAACGGTCCTGAGCCAGCAAGGCACCGTGGAGTCAGTGAGCGAAACCTCGGTCACGGTGAAAAGCGAGGACGGCTTCACGCAGACTTATGCAGTCAAAGCGGAGACCAAGGTCATCAAGTTCCCCGCCCCGGCCGCTGACGGAACACCGGCAAAGGGCGACGACGGCAAGCGGCTGAAGCCAACAGATGCCACCATCGCGGAGATCGCCACGGGAGAGACGGTCAGGGTCTCCGGCGTCAAGAACGGCGATACGGTCACCGCGAAAAAGGTCGTCGAGGGCGCTGGGACGGGTCCGGGACTGGGCCTCGGAAAAGGCCTGGGCAAGGGCCACGCCAAAGCACACGGCCACGGCAGGCCATCCACAAAGTAGGTAGCAGCAAGTGTCGGTTTGAGCCCTCATAACGACATCTACTGCTACTCAGTTGGGCCCTGTTCCACCAGCCCGGTCATGATCGCCTGCAGCGCCTCGCACACAATCATCACCGAGCGGCGCTTCAGGTTCTCCGGGCGTGCCAGGATATCGATGCGCCGCCGGGTGCTGATGCCCTCAAGCGGCCGGAGCACAATACCCGGATTCAGTACCGGCCGCGCCGTATGGCGCGGCAGCAGGCCCACCACCCCGCCCGCCGCCACCAGCGCGGCCACGGTGGAGTAGTCGTTGATCCGGTGGACGATGTTCAGTTCCTTGCTGGAAACGGCCGCGACGGCGGACAGGACGTCCGCGGGGGAGTAGCCGGTGTGGCTGGTCACCCAGGCTTCACCCACGACGTCGGCCGCGCTGACCGTGTCCTGGCCGGCCAGGCGGTGGTCCGCCGGCAGGGCAACATCCAGCGGTTCGTGCGCCAGCGGGATCACGGCCACCCGCTCCGCCGGCCACCGCGGACTGTGGTCCATGCGGTGCGCCAGCACGAGGTCGTACCGGGCCGTCAGCGCGGGAAAATCATGCTGCGCCACGTCTTCGTCGGAGAGCTGGATCTTCGGCTGGCCCGGCGCGTCCAGCATCCGCGCAAGCGGCGCGAACAGCGCCTGGCCCGCGCTGTGGAACCCGCTGACCGTCACCGGCGCCACCGGGGACCCGTGATAGGCGCCGATCGCCGTCCGGGCATCCGCCATGGCGCTGACGACGGCGGCACCGGCGTCGGCGAGGACCTGGCCGGCTTCGGTGAGCACCAGGTTCCGGCCCTCCTTCCGCGTCAGCGGAACCTCGACGTTGCGCTGCAGCAGGGACAGCTGCTGGGACACGGCGGAGGGCGTGACCATCAGCGTCTCGGCCACGGCTTTGACGCTGCCCAGGGCTCCGAGCTCGCGGAGGATTTCCAGCTGGTGAATTTCCATCCGCCCAGTCTACGCCTAAGCAAATACTTCATCGTCGATTGAGAAAATACTGCTTGTGCTAATGCTTCGAAGTGGCTCTAATGAAGGAAGATCTCCGCCCGCGTCACGCGAGGCGGCCGCCCTGAAGTGAGGAAGCCAATGAAGGCGCTCTACAAGTCCGGCGCACACGCCGGGTTCGAACTGGTTGACCGCCCGGAACCCGAAGCGGGCCCCACCGACGTCAAGATCCGCGTCCTCACCACCGGCATCTGCGGAACCGACCTGCACATCCAGTCCTGGGACTCCTGGGCGCAGGGCATTATCGAGGCGCCGCTGATCGCCGGCCACGAATTCTTTGGCGAAGTGGTGGAAACCGGCGAAGACGTCCGGGACGTCAAAGTGGGGGACCGGGTGTCCGGCGAAGGCCATGTGGTCTGCGGGATCTGCCGGAACTGCCGCGCCGGCCGCCGGCACATGTGCATCCACACCGTGAGCGTGGGCGTGCAGCGGGACGGCGCCTTCGCCGAGTACGTGGTCATCCCCGAGACCAACGTCTGGGTCCACCACGATCCCTCCATCACCCCGGAGCTCGGAGCCATCTTCGATCCGTTCGGCAACGCCGTGCACACCGCCCTCAGTTTTCCGCTGGTGGGCGAGGACGTCCTGATCACCGGTGCCGGCCCCATCGGTCTGATGGCCATAGCTGTGGCCCGCCATGCCGGCGCGCGGAAAATCGCCATCACCGACGTCTCACAGCCGCGCCTGGATCTGGCCCGCCGGCTGGGCGTGGACCTGGCCATCGACGTGTCCACCACCCGCGTCAGGGATGCCCAGCGTGAACTCGGCATGCGCGAGGGCTTCGACATCGGAATGGAAATGTCGGGCCACCCCACGGCGCTGCCCGAGATGATCGAGAACATGAACCACGGCGGCCGCATCGCCATGCTCGGCCTGCCCAGCCAGGACATCACCATCGACTGGGGCAAGGTGGTCACGCACATGCTGACCCTGAAGGGCATCTACGGCCGGGAAATGTACGAAACCTGGTACGCCATGAGCGCCATGCTGTCCTCCAACCCCGTACTCCACGCCGGCATCTCTGCCGTGGTCACGGACAGGCTCCCCGCCGCAGAGTGGGAAAAAGGCTTTGACATTGCCCGCGCCGGCGTCGGCGGAAAAGTTGTCCTCGACTGGACCGAACTCTAAGGAGCACCATGTACACCGCCATCAAGGACCAGCTGCAGTCAGAGCTGGACGACATCCGCACCGCCGGGCTCTTCAAGACCGAACGGAGCATCAACTCCCCGCAGTCCAGCCACGTCACCGCCGGGCAGATCGGCCAGCCGGGCTCCACGGTCCTGAACTTCTGCGCCAACAACTACCTGGGCCTCGCGGACCACCCGGACATCATCGCCGCAGCCAAGGAAGCCATGGACACCCGCGGCTTCGGCATGGCCAGCGTCCGCTTCATCTGCGGCACCCAGGACCTGCACCTGGAGTTGGAGGCCCGCGTGTCCAGGTTCCTCGGGACCGAGGACACCATCCTGTTCTCCAGCTGCTTCGACGCCAACGGAGGGGTCTTCGAATCCCTCTTCGGGCCGGAGGATGCCATCATCTCCGACGCCCTCAACCACGCCTCCATCATCGATGGAATCCGTCTCTGCAAGGCCCAGCGCTTCCGCTACGCCAACCAGGACATGGCGGACCTCGAAGCCAAGCTCGTTGAAGCGACGGATGCCCGGCGCAAGATCATCGTCACCGACGGCGTGTTCTCCATGGACGGCTACCTCGCGCCGCTGGAGGCCATCTGCGACCTCGCCGAGAAGCACGACGCCCTGGTGATGGTGGATGACTCCCACGCCGTCGGATTCATGGGCGCCACCGGGGCCGGCACCCCCGAACATGCAGGCGTGTCCTCCCGCGTGGACATCTACACCGGGACGTTCGGCAAGGCCCTCGGCGGGGCGTCCGGCGGCTACGTCTCCGGCCGCAGCGAAGTGGTGGCCATGCTCCGCCAGAAAGCACGCCCGTACCTTTTCTCGAACTCCCTCGCCCCCGCGATCGTCGCCGCCACCATTAAGGCGCTGGACCTGGTGGAGAACTCCGGTGACCTGCGGACCCGGCTGTTCGAAAACGCCCGGCTGTTCCGCCGCCGGATGACCGAGGAAGGCTTTGAACTCCTGGACGGCGAACACGCGATTGTTCCCGTGATGTTCGGGGATGCCGTGATGGCCGCCAAAGTGGCCGACCAGATGCTCCAGCACGGTGTCTTCGTGACTGCCTTCAGCTTCCCGGTGGTCCCCCGCGGGGCCGCCCGGATCCGGGTGCAGCTTTCGGCCTCACACTCAGCGGACGACGTCGAAGCGTGCGTGGGTGCGTTCGTCGCCAGCCGCGCCGCGGTAGCCGGCTAAAGCTCGCTCCGCAACCCAGCAACATCGCGGTTTCGACAGGCTCAACCACCGGTGGTTGAGCCTGTCGAAACCAGCAGGAACTCGGCCGCAGGTCAACTCTGCAAGGATGGAGCCATGGCAGCTCATTACGATGTCCTGATTGTCGGCGGCGGCATTGCCGGACTGTCCCTGGCTTCCGCGCTCGCCGGCAGCTGCAGGGTGGCGCTGGTGGAGGCGGAGCAGGAGCTGGCGTACCACACGTCCTCCCGCTCGGCCCGGCAGCTGATCCCCAGCTACGGTCCCGCCGTCGTCCAGGAACTGACGGTCCGGACGCTGGAACTGATAGCCGGGCGGGACGCTGAACTGCCCCGGCCGGTCCTGTCTCCGCGCAGCTTTATGCTCATCGGCACGGAAGAGTCCGTCCGCGCAGAGGCCAGCGGCCACATGCGCGCCATCTCCGTTGCTGAGGCGCATGAGCTGTGCCCCGCGCTGGCGCCGGACTCCTTTTCCGCCGCCGGCCTGGACACCGGATCCTTCGGCTGCGACGCCCCGCTGCTGCTGGCCGACCACCGGCAGCGGGCGGAAGCCGCCGGCACCGACATCATCACCGGTGCCCGGGTGTACTCCGCCCAGCGGCTGGGCACAGGATGGGAAATCGGTGCCGGGCAGGAGGCCTTCCAGGCCGGGGTCCTGGTCAACGCCGCCGGCGCCTGGGCCGACGAGCTCGCCGTCATCAGCGGCGTGGAGAAGCTCGGACTGCAGCCCTACCGGCGCACCGCGGCGATTGTCGACGTCGAACATCCGCTGCCCGGGCGCAGTCCCATGGTGGCGGCAGCGGACAACACGTTCTACTTCCGCCGCGAGGGCACCGACGTGCTGATCTCGCCGTCGGAAACGGTCCCCAGCGCGCCGGAGGACGCCAGGCCGCGGCCCGGCGACGTCGAGCGCCTGATCGCGAAGCTCAACCAGGTGACCACCTTAGGGATCCGCGGCATCCGCACTGCCTGGACCGGGCTCCGGACCGAAGCTGCCGACGGCGTCCCGGTGGCCGGGTTCGACGCCGAGGCGCCCGGGTTCTACTGGCTCGCCGGGCAGGGCGGTTACGGGTTCCAGACCTCGGCGGCGATGGCCGAACTCGCAGCCGCGCAGATCCTTGCAGGGCACGGTGCCGCGCAGGGCGGCACCGCGGACAGTCCGGCATTCCGGACAGCGGAGGCGCTGGCCGCCACGCGCTGGTCCATCCGGCGCTGAAGAATGGTCTCATGAGCACACTGATCACCAATATCGCCGAACTGATGACCCAGGACCTGGACCACCGGGTCCTGAAAAACGCGGCCATGTTGATCGACGGGGAACGCATCGCCTGGCTCGGCCCCGCAGCCTCTGCACCGGCTGCCGACGACGCCGTGGACGCCGGCGGCCGCGCGGTGCTGCCCGGCTGGGTTGATTCCCATACGCACCTGGTCTTCGCGGGGGACCGTACCGCCGAGTTCGAAGCCCGGATGGCGGGGGAGGCGTATGCGGCCGGCGGAATCGCCGTGACGGTGGACGCCACCCGGCGCACGTCCGATTTCGACCTCACCAGGCTGGCCATGGCGCGGGTCTCCGAGGCCGTATCGCAGGGCACCACGTACCTCGAAACCAAGACCGGCTACGGGCTGGACACCGAGCACGAGGCCCGCAGCGCCCGGATCGCCTCCACGGTAGCCGACGAAGTCACCTACCTCGGCGCCCACCTGGTTCCCGCCGGCTCCGATGCCGGTGCCTACACCGACCTCGTGTGCGGGCCCATGCTGGACGCGGTCCGCCCTTATGTCCGCTGGGCTGACGTGTTCTGCGAGGAAGGTGCCTTCACCGCTGAGCAGTCCCGCCGCGTGCTTCAGGCCTGCCGGGACGCCGGCCTGGGCATCCGCGTCCACGGCAACCAGCTCGGCGAGGGCCCCGGCGTGCAGCTGGCGGTGGACCTGGGTGCGGCGAGCGTGGACCACGTCAACTACCTGTCCGGCCAGGACGTGGCCGCGCTGGCCGGAAGCTGGTCCGGCTGGGATCCCGCAACGGGCACCGGCGCCCGGGGAACCGTGGCCACCTGCCTTCCGGCGTGCGACCTCTCCACCCGCCAGCCGCTGGCACCGGGACGTGCTTTGCTTGATGCCGGGGTGCAGCTTGCCCTGGCCTCCAACTGCAACCCCGGCACCTCCTACACCAGTTCCATGGCCTTCTGCGTATCCACGGCCGTGCTCCAGATGCGGCTTAGCGTCCATGAGGCGGTCCGGGCCGCAACGTACGGCGGCGCGCTGGCGCTGCACCGGGACACCGGGAACGACGCCGACGGCGAACGGGCGGTGGGTTCGCTCGCCGTCGGGCACCGGGCCGACGTACACGTGCTCAACGCGCCGTCCGCCACCCACCTCGCCTACCGCCCGGGCATGCCGCTCACGTACGCTGTGTGGCGGGCAGGTGTGCGGGCACGTTAGTCTCGGCTCTCATTCTGACGTTTAGTGATCGATTTGGTCTGATATGATCATAAAACGTCATTATCTGGTGACGGTTTGATCGCTGAGAGGCCCCCATGACCCGTACCGACCGCCTGACGGCCATCCTGGACATCCTCGCCAAAACCGGCCAAGTGGAGGTCGAGGAGATCGTCTCCCAGCTTGCGGTGTCGCCCGCAACTGCCCGCCGCGACCTTGACAGCCTGGCCAAGCGGCGGCTGCTGACCCGCACGCGGGGCGGAGCCACCACCGGCGCCCTCGCCTACGACCTGCCCGGGCGCTACAACCGCGACGACCACGCCGAAGCCAAGGAAGAGATTGCCCAGGCCGCTTCAGCCCTGATTTGGCCCGGGGCCGTGATCGGCCTCTGCGGCGGCACCACCAGCACCGCGCTCGCCCAGATCCTCGCAACCCGCGAAGACCTCAACGCCCCGGCCAACCAGCCCACCCTGACGGTGGTCACCAACGCCATCAACATCGCCTCGCAGCTGGCCGTGCGGCCCAACATCAAGGTCATGGTGACCGGAGGCATCCTGAATCCGCGGTCCTACGAACTGGTCGGGCCGTATACGGACATCATCATGCAGAAGGTGGTCCTGGATATCGCGTTCATCGGGGTGAACGGCATCGACCCCGAGGTTGGTCCCACCAATACCGGGGAAGGCGAGGCTTCCGTGAACGCGCTGCTGGCCAGCCGGGCGCGGGTCTCCTACGTGCTGGCGGATTCGTCCAAGGTGGGTATCCGGGCCTTTGCCACGATGGACGGGTATGACTTCACCCGCCTCATCACGGACGCCGGGATTTCAGCCGAGGACAAGGCCGCGTTCGAGGCCAACGGCACCGAAGTGATTGTGGCGCCGCACTAAATACACCTCTAGAACACCATGGGCGGGGCGTCCAGGACGGTCTCGTCCACCCGCCGGTCCACCCACTGGCTGAACGGGATGTCCAGCTCGTACTTCTCCGCGTCAGTGCGCACCAGCGTCCGCACGGCGGCGTTGTCCGGGTTGTTGAGGGACTCAAAGTACTCCACGGACCAGTGGAACCAGCGCATGCAGAACAGCCGCATCGTCAGCCCGTGGGTCACCAGCAGGGTATTGGGGGCATAGTCCGGTTTGGACCAGTGCCGGTAGAGGGTTTCCATAAAAGAGGAGATCCGGTCGTAGACGTCGGAGCCGGACTCACCTTCGCGGAAGCGGTAGAAGAAGTGGCCGTAGGCGTTGCGGAGTTCCTTCTGGTCCTCGATCTCCCCGCTGATCTGGAAGTTGGCCCAGTCCTGTTCGCGGAGCCGGGGCTCTTCGATCACCCGTTCCGTGAGGCTGCCGAGGTTGAGCGCCTCCAGCGTCTGGTACGCCCGCAGGTACGGCGACACGTAGACGCACACCTGGCGGCCGTCCAGCTCCCGCCGGATCCTTTCGCCGGCCGCCGCGGCCTGTTCCACGCCCAGGGGAGTCAGCGGGATGCGGTAGTCGGGCACGCGGTTGTAGATGGACGTGTCCGCGTTGGCCATGGACTGGCCATGCCGGATCATGATGATTTTCCCTGGCGCGCTCATAAGCCCCAAGCATAAGTCCTGGGCCATGCACTGCCGGGCGGCCCAAATCAGGAAAGAACCAGAAACTGCAGGCAAGATGGGAACATGCTGGTTCCCTCCCGCCGTCGGCTGCGGCTCGAAGTATGGATTGTCCTGGGCCTGTCCCTGGGACAGTCGGCCGTCTATTCAGTGGTGCAGCTGCTGGACAAGATGACCCGTGCCCCGCTGGCCGAAGGCACCTCCACGCTGAACCGTTCGCAGAGCAGCCGGGAATACTTTGACCTGACCTACCAGTTACTGGACATCATCTTTGCGCTGGTTCCAGTGCTGCTGGTCATCTACTTCCTCACCGAGCACCGGCAGTCCACGCCGGGGGCACCGCAGGGCGGCTCCGCGTTCCGGAAGCTCGGCTTCGACTTCGCCCGGCCGGGCCGTGACCTGCTGCAGGGGCTGGGGCTGGCTGCGCTCATCGGCATTCCGTCGCTGGGCCTCTACGCTGCGGGCAGGGCGCTGGGAATCACCACGGCCATCATCCCCAGCGCACTCGATTCATACTGGTGGACCGTACCCGTCCTGATCCTGTCCGCGGTGCGCCATGCCGTGGTGGAGGAGGTGATCGTGGTGGGGTATCTGCTGGACCGCTTTGGGAAGTTCGGCTGGAGCATGCCGCTGGCGATCTTCGCCAGTTCCCTGCTGCGCGGCAGCTACCACCTCTACCAGGGCTTTGGCCCGTTTATCGGCAACGCCGTCATGGGGGTGGTCTTCGCCTGGCTGTACACCAAGACCCGTCGGGTGATGCCGCTGGTGGTTGCACACGCCCTGCTGGACATCGTGGCGTTCGTTGGCTTCAGCCTGTTTGGCAAGGCCGTCGGCCTGGGGTAGGGCCGGGTTACCTGGGCCAGGCCCGGATTAAAGGGATTCGGCCGCCATCGGTGGGTGGCATCGTTGGCACCCGCTGATGGCGGCCGAAGTATTGACGAAGCGGTCAGATGGTGACTGCTCCGGAGGCGGTTTCGAATGTGACGGACAGGATGCCGGGGGTTCCGTGCGGAGCCACCCAGTCAACGGCGACGTCCTCCAGCGGCTTCTCCACCGGCTCGCCCAGCCATTCGGTCACCCGTGCTGCCGAACCGGCAATGGTCAGGCAGGACATCTTGACGTTGCTGTCGTAGGCGTTGGACGGGTGGAGGGCGGGATCGCCTTCCCACTTGAGCATGTACGGCACCTGCGGGTCCGCGATCAGGCCCAGGATGCCGATCTGCTTCCAGACCAGTTCGCGGCCGTCCGGGAACTTGCGGTTGCCGTTGACGGCGGACCGGCCCAGGCGTTCTTCGAACGGGGCGAGGTCGTCCACTTCGACGCACCAGCCCATCCAGCCGCCGCCGGCCGCGGACCGGGCACGGACTGCCTGTCCGAACGGCGCCTTGTCCGATGCCGGGTGGTCAAGCACCTCGACTACTTCCAGATATTTGTGCCCGGCGAGCGGGATGATCATGTTCCGGGTTCCGAAACGGGGGTGCACTCCACCCTTCACGGCTTCGACGCCGAGGGCGGACGAAATACGTTCGGTGGTGGCAGCCAGGCCATCGTGTTCACAGGCGTAAGAGACGTGATCCATGCGCATGCCCTCATCTTGGCACTTTGTGATCCGGCTCTCAGCTAAGGGTATCCTTACCTACTTTGGGTACGTCACGAGTGGACATCGGCCCTTCCGCGGCCCCTTGAAAGCCGCCCGTTGACCATGTTCGTCACAATGCTGTTGCACGCCGATGACAGCTTCCTACACTGAACGCAGGTCATGAGCGCCAGCGCCAAGCCCCGGCTCGCTGGCCGGCAACCCTCCTTCCGCGGTGGGGTGCCCCGGGTGAGGACCTGGCTGTCCGGCAACGGCCGGACAGCAAGCGCGGCCCGTGGTGCTCCCAGCATGCCCGGGCCCACGTCAAAGGAGCCTTGAATGTCCAACGGATGGTCTTTTGAAACCCGCCAGATCCACGCCGGACAGGAGCCGGACAGCGCCACAGGGGCGCGTGCGCTCCCGATCTACCAGACGACGTCGTTCGTCTTCCCCAGTGCCGAAAGCGCCGCCAACCGCTTCGCGCTCGCAGAGCTGGCGCCGATCTACACCCGCATCGGCAACCCCACCCAGGATGCCGTTGAACAGCGGATCGCCAGCCTTGAGGGCGGGCTCGCGGCCCTGCTCCTGAGTTCGGGGCAGGCAGCCGAAACCTTCGCCATCCTGAACATCGCCGAGGCAGGGGACCATGTGGTGGCCAGCCCCAGCCTCTACGGCGGCACGTACAACCTGCTCGCCCACACGCTGAAGAAGTTCGGCATCTCCGTGACCTTCGTGGCGGACCCGGACAACCTGGACCACTGGCGGGACGCCGTCCAGCCCAACACCAAGCTGTTCTTCGCCGAGGTGGTGTCCAACCCGCGCCAGGACGTGCTCGATATTGAAGGAGTGTCCCAGGCAGCGCACGAGGCCGGGGTGCCGCTGATCGTCGACAACACGCTCTCCACCCCCTACCTGATCCGTCCGCTGGAGTGGGGCGCCGACGTCGTGGTCCACTCCGCCACCAAATATCTTGGCGGGCACGGCTCGGCCATCGCCGGGGTGATCGTGGACTCGGGCAACTTCGACTTCGGCAACGACCCGGAACGGTTCCCCGGCTTCAACACCCCCGACCCCACCTACAACGGCCTGGTCTACGCCCGCGACCTTGGCGCCGGCGGGGCCCTCGGCGCCAACCTCTCCTACATCCTCAAGGCCCGGGTCCAGTTGCTCCGTGACCTTGGCTCCGCAGTCTCTCCCTTCAACGCCTTCCTGATCGCACAAGGCCTGGAGACGCTGAGCCTGCGGGTGGAACGGCACGTTGCCAACGCCGTCGCCGTGGCGCAGTGGCTGGAGGCCCGTGACGACGTCGAATCGGTCGCCTATGCCGGGCTCCCGTCAAGCCCCTGGTACGGGCGCGGACGCAAATACGGGCCGTTGGGCACCGGCGCGGTGGTGGCCTTCAACCTGGCCGGCGGGGCCGAAGCGGGGAAACGCTTTGTGGATGCCCTGGAGCTGCACAGCCACGTGGCGAACATCGGTGACGTGCGCTCCCTGGTCATCCACCCGGCGTCGACCACGCACAGCCAGCTCTCCGCGGAGCAGCAGGCGGTTGCGGGCGTGACGCCGGGCCTGGTGCGGCTGTCCGTGGGGATCGAACACATTGATGACATCCTGGCCGACCTGGAAGCCGGATTCCGGGCAGCCAAGGCGGCGCAGTAAGGACACCGGTCCGGACCCGCCCAGCCTCGGGGAGTCACAAACCAGTCACACTCTTAGCCATACACGGGGGCGGTTTCGTACACTCGAAGGAGGTCATGAGTGCCAGCGACAGCCCCGGCTTGCTGGCCGGCAACCCTCCTTCCGCGGTGGGGTGCCCCGGGTGAAGACCTGGCCTGCCGGTCACTTGACGGCGGGCAAGCGCGTAGAAAAGGCCTTCACATGACGATTACCGTCTCCCGTACAGCAGTACCCGAAAACGGCGTGGTCCGTTACGCCGGCATTGGCGGACTTGAACTCGAAGCGGGCGGTTACCTGCCCGACGTCACGCTCGCCTATGAAACGTGGGGAACGCTCAATGAGGACGGCTCCAACGCCGTCCTCATTGAGCACGCCCTGACCGGCAGCACGCACGTGACACGCGGTGACAGCGACGAGCCCGGCTGGTGGGAGCAGCTGGCCGGCCCGGGCGCGCCGGTGGACACGGACAGGTTCTTTGTGGTGTCCATCAACATTGTGGGCGGCTGTTACGGCTCCACCGGGCCGTCGTCGCCCGCCCCGGACGGGCAGCCGTGGGGCTCACGCTTCCCGCTGGTGACCCTGCGTGACAGCACCGCCGCCGAGGCCCGCCTCGCGGACCAGTTGGGCATCGGCAGCTGGTACGCCGTGCTGGGCGGGTCCATGGGCGGAGCCCGCGCCCTGGAATGGGCCGTGACCTACCCGGACCGGGTGGAACGCTGTGCAGTGATCTCCGTCGGCGCCGCCAGCACCGCCGAGCAGATCGCCTTCGCCCAGGCCCAGACCCTCGCCATCCGCCAGGACGCCAACTTCAACGACGGCGACTACTACGGCGGACCCTTCCCTGAAGGCGGGCTGGCCCTGGCGCGGCGGATCGCCCACATCACCTACCGGTCAGCCCAGGAATTCGACGGCCGGTTCGGCCGGTCGGCCCAGGCACCCGAAACGCCGCTGCAGGCAGCCGCGCTGGGGGACCGGGGCCGCTACCAGGTGGAGAGCTACCTGGACCACCAGGGCAGCAAGCTCGTCAGCCGTTTTGATGCTAACAGCTACATCGCCATCACCGAGGCGCTCATGAGCCACGACGTCTGCCGCGGCAGGGGTTCCCTCGGTGAAACCCTCGCCCGGGCGACCGCCAGGTTCTTCGTGGCCGCGGTGGACTCGGACCGGCTCTATTTCCCGTCGCAGTCCTACGAACTGGCCGCGGCACTTCCCGGCGACGTGGATGTCCACGTCATTGAAGCACCCATCGGCCACGACGGCTTCCTGACCGAGATCGGCCAGCTGGGCAGCCAGCTCCGGAAGACGTTCCTGGTCTGACCGGGTTGCCCGGCCGGATTGTCCAGGCTGGTCAGCCGTCCATGATTTCGGAGCGCCGTTTCATGTACTCGTCCACGGCCATCTCGCCGTTGCTGTACCGCTGGTCCAGTTCCGCGAGTTTGCGGGCACGGAAGCCCTGCGGGGCCGACGGCGGCGGGGGAGTTGCGGGGGCAGCCGGCTGCTGCGGTGCTTCCGCTGCCCGGCCCGGCGCAGGCTGGCCGTACGGCGGGAACTGCTGGTCCGCGGGCGGAACGGGCATCATGGGCGGCAGCGGCTGGCTGGGCGGCAGGGGCTGCGGTCCGTCGAGCTGGCGGAACCCGCCGCCCATATAGTCCTGCTGGGTGTAGCCGTCACGCGGCTGCCGGCTCTGCGGCCCGGGGAACTGGCCGCCGCCGGGAAACTGGTCAGGGTAGCGTCCGGAGAAGCTCTGTTCCTGGTTCCGCTTGTTGACGGATTTCCGGTACATCCGCATCGCCATCGGAATCAGGAACGACAGAATGATGATCCAGAAGAACAAGCTGTTCACGGTGTAGCGCCTCTCATGTGTGTCCTTCCAGCTTAGCCCCGCTACGCACGCGGATGGCCGGGGTTCCCAGGAAGGCCGCATATCTGTCCACCGCGTCTTCCACGGCGTTGGCCAACGGGGAGCCGGGCACCGGACCGGACGGATCGAACAGGCGGATGTCCAGTTCGCACCGGCCGGGGAGCAGCGTGTGCCGCCAGGAGCCAACCATCCTCCCGTCCCGGAGCACCACGTGCAGCAGCGAGCCATCGACCGGGAAGGCGGGAGCGGTGCCGCCCAGGTAGTGCCGGGAGGCGGAATAGCCCATCACGTATTCGTCGTAGCACTGGATCAGGTCGATCCGCGGTCCGCCCTCAGCGCTGCCGGCGCCCTGCCCGGCACCGTAATAAAACACGACGCCGTCAATCACCGCAGTGCCGAGAACTTCCGGTCGTTCCTCGATGGCCAGGCGCAGGCCCTCCCGGACCTCGGCCATCGTCAGTCCCGACCAGTCGGCACAGTCCTTGACGGTGGCCGGACCGCGGCTCGTGAAATAGCGCCGGGCCAGCTCCGCCAGCGCCTCCGGCCGGGTCGGCGGCACGGCCGGTCCGGCAGGCACCCGCTCGTCAAAGAGGGCGTACGTCTGCTTCAGCGCGCCGCCGCGGCTGCGCACCGGCGTTCCGCTGACCAGGACCCCGCTGATTTCGGCGTGCATGATCAGGTAGGCAAGTTCCAGGCCATTTCCCGCGAAGCCGGCATCCTGCAGCCTCGCCGCAAGCTGCTCCCGGGTCAGATGGTTGCCGCCGGCGACGGCCCCGGCCAGGACCTCCCGGCTCCGGGCGGCAGCGGCGGCGTCAATCCCGGTGCGGCGGTACATGCCCGCATTGCCCTGGTGGAGCCGCGGAGCGGAGAGGGCAAGGAGCCAGCGGAGATCGTCGCGGTGGACAAAATGCCACGTGGGCCGCAGGATGTGGGTGCGCAGGATCCGGCCGTCGGCCACCGCCTCCTCGATGTCCGCGGCCGTGGCGGCAGGGCCTCCACCGGTGGAACCGGCCGGCCCGCCGAATGATCCATCGGCCACGGAGCGCTGGGCAAGGCTCCAGCGGGCGTAGGGAAACTCCTGCGCCTGCACGGCCAGCAGGTTCCGCAGGGCCGCCTCCGGGGATGGCGCTGCCGGACCGCGGAGCATCTGGGACTGAAGCCGACGCCGCACCACAGCATCCGGTTCCATGCCTGCCGCCTGCATCACGCTTCGCGGTTCCGGCCCGGCCGCGGCTAGTGCCGGGCCGCGTCAGTGGAGCCGAGCGGACCCTCGCCGGATCCCAACGGGACGCCCGGGCCGAACACGGGTCCCGGCGTCGGACGCTTTGCGGTGATCCCGTCCCCGGAGGAACGGTGGCGAAGCCGCCGCACCACCCACGGCACAAAGTATTCACGCGCCCACACGAGGTCCCCGGACCGGGCTTCGCGCCAGGTGCGCGGCGGCAGCGGCTTGGGCTGCAGGGGTTCGAGCGTGTGGCTGACGTTGAGCGAGTCAAGCACCATGGCCGCGATCGTGTGGTGTCCCAGGGGCGAGAAGTGCAGCCTGTCCTCGTCCCACATCTGCGGGTCGCTGAGCTGCCGCAGGGACCACATGTCGGCGATGATGGCGTCATGCCGGGCCGCAACGGTCCGCAGGTTCTCGTTGTAGATGGCCACCTTGCTGCGGATCCGGCCAAGGACCGAGGACCCGGTATCCGGGCCGTTGAAAAGCACCACGGTGGCGCCGCCCATGCCCAGGATCTGCACGACGGAATCGAGCCGCTCCGCCAGGACGTCGGGGTCGCCGCCGGGCCGGATGAGGTCGTTGCCGCCGGCCGAAAGCGTCACCAGGTCTGGCTTCAGGGCAAGGCACGGGGCAAGCTGCTGGTCCACGATCTGCTGCAGGAGCCTGCCGCGCACCGCAAGGTTGGCGTACGCGAAATCGCTCTGGCCGCGGCCCAGTTCCTCCGCCACCCTGTCCGCCCAGCCCCGGTACCCGCCCGGCCTCGACGGTTCGGGGTCGCCGATGCCCTCGGTGAAGGAATCGCCCATGGCCACATAGCGGCTCCAGGGATGTTCCGTGACATCGGACGGCGGGTTCTGCATGGCTCTGGCTTCACTCACGGTCCTATCCTGCCTTCTCGTTCTCAAGCTACGCCAACGTAGGTTGTTACCGCCGGGTAGCTGTAAGAATGGAAACCATGACTGACGCCGAAGTATTTCCCGCCCCCGTTGTTTTGTGGTCCCAGCCCGAAGACCAGCGCGCCGGGAAGCCGCTGCTGGTGCTGCTGCACGGGTACGGCGCCAACGAACAGGACCTCCTGAGCCTGGCGGACATGCTGCCGGCCGACTTCGCGGTGGCTTCAGTCCGTGCCCCGATGGCCATGGGGCCCGGCTTCACGTGGTTCCCGCTGACAGCCTCGATCGACTACTCCCTGGACGCCGTGAAAAAGGCCTCCGGCTACGTGCTGGACTGGATCGACACCATCAAGGACGGCCACTCCTCGGTGACGCTGCTGGGCTTCTCCATGGGGATGGCCATGGCCACCACGCTGCTGCGGCAGCGTCCCGCGGACTTCGCCGCCGTCGTCGGGCTTTCCGGCTTTGCGGTGGACGCCGGCGGGGACCCCTCGTTCCGCGACGCCGACCTGGACGGCACGGTGCCGATGTTCTGGGGCCGCGACCAGCAGGACCCGGTGATCACCCCGGACAAGGTCGAATTCACCATGGGCTGGGTGCGCAAGCACGTCAAACTCACCAAGGTGCTGTACACGGGCATGTGGCACGGCATCAACCAGCAGGAGGTCGGGCACGTGTCCGAGTTCCTGACGCACGAGGTGCTCAACAAGTAAGGCACGACGGCGGCGCCGCGGCTATTGCGCCCGGCCCGCCAGACGCTGCCGCGGGGGTCAGGCCTCCGGCGCGACCACTTTCACGGTCTGCCCGTTGACGGTGACGGTGTCGCCGTTGTGCAGCTGGCGTCCGCGGCGGTCATCAATATCCCCGTTGACCTTGACGAGCCCGTTCTTGATCAGCTCGGCGGCCTCCACGCCGTCCTCCACCAGGCTGGCGAGCTTCAGGAGCTGGCCGAGGCGGATCATGCTGTCGCGGATGGGGATCTCTTCGATGTCCGGGTTGCTCATACAAGCAATGATGCCTGACGTAAGGTGAATCCAATGACCCACACCCCCCGGCTGCCGTTGCTCGCAGGCCTCCCGTTGGCAGTCGGAGCAGGGCTTGCCATCCCTGTCCAGGGCCGGATCAACGGCGCACTTGGTGCCCGGCTCAATGACGGGATCGCCGCGGCGGTGGTGAGTTTCAGCACAGGCCTGATCCTGATGATCCTGATTTCCCTGGTCCTTCCGAAGGGACGGGCCGGTCTCGCGAAGATCGTTCCGGCCGTCCGAAACCGTGCCTTCCCGCCGGTGTACGTCCTGGCTGGCGGGATTGGGGCGCTGTTTGTCTTCGCACAGTCCTTCACTGTTGGCCTCCTGGGCGTGGCGCTGTTCACCGTGGCCACCGTGACCGGCCAGACGGTGAGCGGCCTGCTGGTGGACCGGCTGGGCATCGGCCCCGCCGGCAAGAAGCCCGTGACCGGCATCCGGATCATCGGCTGCGTCCTCACTATCGCCGCCGTGGCGTGGGCGGTCTCGCCGCGGTTCGCGGCCCCTGCCGCGGCCTCCGCTGGAGCTTCCGGCGGGGCAGCCGGAGGGCCGGAGACGCTGCTGCTGCCGCTCCTGTTGCCCGTCCTCGCGGGGTTCCTGATGAGCTTCCAGCAGGCCATGAACGGAACAGCCACCGTCCACTACGGCACGCCCATCGCGGCGACGCTGGTCAACTTCGTGGCCGGCACGGTGGTGCTGTGGACTGCATGGGGCATCAAGGTTGCCGTTGCCGGGCCGGGCAGCCCTTTGCCGGGGGAATGGTGGTACTACCTTGGCGGGCCCATGGGCTGTGTGTTCATCGGGCTGGGCGCACTCCTGGTCCGAAGCCTCGGAGTCCTGGTGACAGGCCTTGGCATGATCGCCGGGCAGCTGCTGGGCTCCCTCGGCCTTGACCTCCTGGTGCCCGCTCCCGGAACCATCGTGGCGCCTGCCACCGTCCTGGGCACCGTCCTCACCCTGGCCGCCATCATCCTGGCCACACTGCCCTGGCCCCGGGGCGCTTTTCGGAGGTAGTGGCCGGTAGGCTAGGACACGCAGCTTTCTGCAATCTTTCCTTCGCCCCGCCCCGCCCGGCCACCAACGGTGATTCGCCAACGGTGATCCCGGCGGCCAGATAACCCGCGGACCGCACCCAGCGGCCCTGTAGAAATTGGAGTTCCACCATGGCAGCAAAATCCGTTCTCGATCAGGTCATCTCCCTCTCCAAGCGGAGGGGCTTCGTGTTCCAGGCCGGTGAGATCTACGGTGGTTCGCGTTCTGCCTGGGACTACGGGCCCCTCGGCGCCGAGCTGAAGGAAAACATCAAGCGCCAGTGGTGGCAGTCCATGGTCCGCGGCCGCGAGGACGTGGTGGGCCTGGACTCCTCTGTCATCCTGCCCCGCCAGGTATGGGAAGCCTCCGGCCACGTCGACGTGTTCTCCGACCCCCTGGTGGAGTGCCTGTCCTGCCACAAGCGCTACCGCGCGGACCACCTCGAGGAAGAATACGAGGAAAAGAAGGGCCGCCCCGCCGAGAACGGCCTGAAGGACATCGCCTGCGCCAACTGCGGCACCCGCGGCGAATGGACCGAGCCCCAGGAATTCTCCGGCCTGCTCAAGACCTTCCTCGGCCCCGTCGCCAGCGAGGAAGGCATGCACTACCTGCGCCCGGAAACGGCCCAGGGCATCTTTGTGAACTTCAGCAACGTGCTCACCACGTCCCGCAAGAAGCCGCCGTTCGGCATCGGCCAGATCGGCAAGTCCTTCCGCAACGAGATCACGCCCGGAAACTTCATCTTCCGCACCCGTGAATTCGAGCAGATGGAAATGGAGTTCTTCGTCGAGCCCGGCACGGACGAAGAGTGGCACCAGTACTGGATGAAGGAGCGCATGTCCTGGTACACGTCCCTGGGCATCCGTGAGGAGAACCTGCGCTTCTTCGAGCACCCGCTGGAGAAACTCAGCCACTACTCCAAGGGCACCACCGACATCGAATACCGCTTCGGCTTCCAGGGCTCGGAATGGGGCGAGCTCGAAGGCATCGCCAACCGCACCGACTTTGACCTTTCCACGCACTCCAAGGCGTCCGGCCAGGACCTGAGCTACTTCAACCAGGCCACCAATGAGCGCTACACCCCGTACGTGATCGAGCCGGCCGCCGGCCTGACCCGTTCCTTCATGGCGTTCCTGGTGGACGCCTACACCGAAGACGAGGCACCCAACGCCAAGGGCGGCGTCGACGTCCGCACCGTCCTGAAGCTGGACCCGCGCCTGGCCCCGGTCAAGGCCGCGGTGCTGCCGCTGAGCCGCAACGAGGACCTGTCGCCGAAGGCCAAGGACCTGGGTGCGCAGCTGCGCAAGAACTGGAACATCGACTTCGACGACGCCGGCGCGATCGGCCGCCGCTACCGCCGCCAGGACGAGATCGGCACCCCGTTCTGCATCACCGTGGACTTCGACACCCTCGAGGACCACGCCGTGACCATCCGCGAGCGGGACACCATGACCCAGGAACGCGTGTCCCTGGACAAGGTGGAAGGCTACCTGGCCGCCCGCCTGATCGGCGCCTGAGCATGGCCATCGAGTACCGCGAATGGCGCGAAGGCGACGACCTGGCGCTGCTGGAGATCTGGGGCGACCCGGAGACGTTCCAGGCCGGCCAGTTCCGCGGCGCCCTGACCGTCTCCTCAGCCGGTGCTGACGGAACCCCGTGGCGCCGCACCATCGTGGCCGAGGACGTCGTTGACGGCGTCGGCATTCCGGTGGCAGCGGGCGTGGTGTACGAGGCGTCGCTGCACCCCGAGCGGCTGTGGGCCTACATCGAAGTGGCACGGGACCACCGGCGCGCCGGCATCGGTGCCACGCTCCTGACCATGCTCCGCCGCGAGGCCGACCAGGCGCCGTCGGGCGTCTCCAAGCTCCGCGCGAAGGTCCAGCCCGGCAGCCCCGGGGCTGCGTTCGCCGAGGAGTTCGGCCTGTCGGCCATCCAGCGTTCCCGGCTGGTGGTGGTGGAGCCCGGTGCCCTGAAGCTGCCGGTCTTCCCGGCCAAGGACAACGGCGGCCGCCCGGCCAATGACGAGAACGCCGGGTCCGATGTGGTCATGGACCTCGCCACCGGGTCCGTTGAGCTGACCGACGTGGTGGGGCGGTACTACACCTCCATCCACGGCTGGGACTCACCGGGCGTGCTGTCCATGGGGCAGGTGCAGAAGCTCTTCCTTGACGACCTCACCGGCGCCCACGGTGCGATTGTGCTGCGGGCCGAGCCGGAGTCCGCCTTCGGCTCGGGCGTTGCGCCCAGCAAGAAGGGCAGGATCCGCGCCTTCGCAGTGAGCTACGCCGAGGCCTTCCAGGATCCGCTGGCCCCGGAAGGCTCCGCACCGGGTTCGGCTGCCACGGATGTTTTTGTTGGCCACGATCCTGCGCTGGACACCGCCGATGCCGCCGAAGCGGTCCGCGACCTGCTCTCACTCCTCGCGTACCAGCACCCGGTCATGCTGGAACTGGACGACTCCATGACAGCGCTGCGTGCCGCCGTCGAGCCCCTGCTGGACAGCGGCAAGGCGCGGCAGGCGGGCGCGGAAACGCTGATCGTCTCGGACTGACCGTTCCGACCCCAACTAGGTAGCGCTATCTGTCGTTTTGAACCCTCAAAACGACAGATAGCGCTACCTAGTTGGGAAATCACCGTCGCTTGGGCGGCCAGGGGATGAACCCGCTCGTGGATTCCACGTACTCGCGGTAGCCGGGCCGGCCGGACATGGCCTTCTCCGTCAGCGGCTTGCCCGTCTTCCCGGCCAGCGTCCACACCATCAGTGCCGGTGACAGCAGCGTCAGGACACCCGGCCAGGACTCCGCGGTGATCAGGAACAGCCCGGTCCAGACGGCGGCATCGCCGAAGTAGTTCGGATGCCGTGTGTAGCGCCAGAGGCCCGTGTTGAGCACGGTGCCGCGGCGCGACGGATCCTTCTTGAACCGGGCCAGCTGCCAGTCGCCCACGGTCTCAAAAATGAACCCGGTCAGCCACAGCAGGACGCCGAGGACGGCCAGCCATCCGACCGGTCCGGTGGAGAACATGCCCACCTGGACCGTGAGGGAGACAAAGAACATGACCACGCCCTGCGGCAGGTATACCCGGCGGAGGGCGTAGACGTTGCGTGAACCCTGCGCCGGGCCCAGCATCTCCTTATAGCGGGGGTCCTCGTGCCCGTCGCGGGCGCGCCAGCCGATATGCGCGCCGAGGCGGAGTCCCCACATGGCTGCCAGCACCAGCAGGAGCAGCCGCCGCAGGTCATCGCCGGAGCCCGCTGACAGGAACCAGGACACGGCGGCGACAGCCACAAAACCCGGCCCCCAGGCAACGTCCATAACGGAGTGCCGGTCCTGCCGGACGGCCACGGCGAACGTCACGGCCAGGACCAGGACAACGGCCAACGCCGTCCAGGGCAGTGAAGCCACAAATTCCGGCCACGGAAACGGACTCACAGGGTGACCTGGACGGATGTCGCGGGCAACAGTTCATCCAGGGCACGCGAGGAGGCGGGACCAGCCCCGGTTGCTTCACCGAAGGCCTTCATGATGAATCCCGTAGCCAGGGCATGCCACAGGCGGACCCTGCGGAACATAAAATGGCCGGCACCCTTCAGTGTCACGTATTGCATGGAGGCGGCGCCGGTGGCGCGGCGGGCAAACTTGAGCGACTCGGAGGCGCTGGTCCAGCGGTCGGTGGTCCCGTGGACAATCAGTACTTTCTTCCCGGCGACCCGGGACGAGGGTGTTTCGGGGCTGAGCCAGGGCGCGAGGGCCACAACGGCTGCCACCTGTGGATCGTCGGCCGCGCACACCGCGGTCAGCCCTCCCATGGAATGTCCCAGCAGGAAGACCGGGACTCCCGGGTGCCGCTGCCTGATTTGCTCCAGGGCCCACCGGGCGTCCTGCAGCGGCGTCATGTCGTGGCCGTTCCAGCCCCGCACACTGTTGCGCAAGGACCACACCGCCAGGCCTTGGTCCCGCCCGGCGCGGTGCAGGTGTTTAGCAAACGGCACCATCCGGGCAGGGCTCAGGTGGTGGGCCTCCACAGGCTCGAAGCTGTGCGACTTGCCCCCGTGCAGCACAAGGGCCACACCCAGCGTGGGTCCGGACGGCTCCAGGACAGTCAGGACCGCTTTGCGCAAGGGCCGGTCAACGGCCCCGGTGGAGTGAGGTTTGCCGTGTTCATCAGTCTTGCGCTTGGTCACGCGGGGTTCCTCCCAGTTCCTGGTGGTCCATTTATCAACCCTATGGCGCCGGACGTAGAGTTCAAGGTATGAGGTTCAACTGCTGATGGGGTCCGGTCACTCCCACGTTTCACAAGGCCATTCGGAGCCGACGGCCCAGGCGATTGCCGCCCGCAGGAAAGCGAACTACATCCTCGCCGCCGTGCTGGTGCCGCTCACCCTGCTGACCCTTGCGGCGATGGCCATGCTGTGGCCGTCCGGGAGCAAGGAAGGCATCTCCCTGGCCAACCCTTACTCGGCAGCGCCCGGGGTGACCTTCGACACCGGCAAGATCCAGGGCGTGGTGGTGGAAAGCTGCATGCAGGGCACCGCGGCGCCAGACGCGAATTCCGGCCAGCAGGCTTCCGGCGGTGAGGGCTCGGACTGCACGTTCGCCTTCACCGAGCCGGACAAAGGCGGGAGCCCCGTCAAAGTGGTGATCAACCCGGACATCGCGAAGTCCCACGGTGTGAAGCCGGGGGACCAGATCAGGTACCTTAACCTCTCCAACGCCCAGGGTGCGTCGGCGGGGCAGGGTTCCCCGGCCTACATTTTTGTGGACTTTGTCCGGACGCTGCCCATTGTGCTGCTGGCCCTGCTTTACGCGGTGGTGGTGATCGCGGTCGCCCGCTGGCGGGGACTCCGGGCCCTGATCGGACTGGTGGGAGCGTACTTTGTGCTGGTCAGCTTTATGCTGCCGGGACTGGTGGAGGGCAAGCCGCCGCTGCTGCTGGCTTTGGTGGGTTCCACGGTGATCATGATCGGGGTCCTGTACTTCGCCCACGGCTTCTCAGCGAGGACGTCGACGGCGTTGCTGGGCACCATGTTCGGCCTCGCCATCACGGCGCTCCTGGCAGCGTGGGCCACCGACGCGGCAAACCTCGCCGGCGTGGGCAACCACGACGCCGCCACGCTGGTGAACACCTCGGCCAACATTTCCATCTCCGGGGTGATCCTGTGCGGCCTGATCATCTCGGGCCTGGGTGTCCTTAATGACGTCACCATCACGCAGTCATCTGCAGTCTGGGAACTGTACGAACTTGCCCCTGCCACCAGTGCCCGCAAGCTTTTCACCTCGGCCATGAGGATCGGACGCGACCACATCGCCTCCACCGTCTACACCATCGCCTTCGCCTACGCGGGGGCGGCCCTGCCCATCCTGATCATCGTGATGCTCTATGACCGTCCGCTGGGGGATACCCTCACCAGCGCGGAACTCTCCGAGGAAGTCATCCGGACGCTGGTGGGTTCCATCGGGCTGGTCCTCGCCATCCCGGTGACCACCCTCATCGCGGTACTGGTGGTCAAGGCAACCGGTATCCGGACCGCCGGGCTCCCGTCGGGTCCCGCGGCAGGGGACCACGGCGAAACCCACGAGCACCGCACTGTCAGCCCGGACGACGTGGACGACACCGGCGCGCTCGCCGCCGCTGCGGCGGTGGCTGCAGAAACGCAGGCAGAAACGCAGGCAGAAACGCAGCCAGAAACGCAGGCAGAAACACGGCGGGGACGCCGGGCGGACCGCGGCTGACTGGCCGCGGTCCCGCCGTCGAGCGCCCCAGGGAAGCATCCCTGCCAAGGGTGCCGCCACGATTTGCCCGGCTTTGCGACAATGGACAGGTGACTGTTACAGCAACGCCTCCCGCCCCCAAGCTGGAACTCCCGCCCCTGAAGCTGGGCCCCATCACGGTAGACACCCCCGTGATCCTGGCTCCCATGGCGGGCATCACCAACTCCGCCTTCCGCAGGCTCTGCCGTGAATACGGCGGCGGCATGTACGTGGCGGAGATGGTCACCTCCCGCGCCCTCGTGGAACGCACTCCCGAATCCCTGCGCATCATCTCCCACGACGACGACGAGAAGGTCCGCTCCGTACAGCTCTACGGCGTCGACCCGGTGACCGTGGGCGCCGCAGTGCGGATGCTGGTGGAGGAAGACCGGGCGGACCACATCGACCTGAACTTCGGCTGCCCCGTTCCCAAGGTGACCCGGCGCGGCGGCGGCTCCGCCCTGCCCTGGAAAATCGACCTCTTCACCTCGATCGTCCAGACCGCCGTCAAGGAGGCGTCCAAGGGCAACGTCCCGCTGACCATCAAGATGCGCAAGGGCATCGACGAGGACCACCTGACCTACCTCGACGCCGGCCGGATCGCGCGCGATGCCGGCGTCGCCGCCGTCGCACTCCACGGCCGCACGGCCGCGCAGTTCTATTCGGGCCAGGCTGACTGGACGGCGATCGCCCGGCTGCGCGAAGCCCTGCCGGACATTCCCGTCCTGGGCAATGGCGATATCTGGTCCGCAGAGGACGCCGTGCGAATGGTCCGGGAAACCGGCGTCGACGGCGTGGTGGTGGGCCGCGGCTGCCAGGGGCGGCCCTGGCTTTTCGGGGACCTGCAGGCCGCGTTCGAAGGCAGCGACACCAGGCACAAGCCGAGCCTGCGGCAGGTGGCGGAAGGGGTCTACCGCCACGCGGAACTGATGGTGGAAACCTTCGGCGACGAGGGCAAGGCGCTGCGCGAGATCCGCAAACACATGGCGTGGTACTTCAAGGGCTACGTGGTGGGCGGGGAGCTGCGCACCCGGCTGGCCCTGGTCACCAGCCTGGAGGTGCTGCGCGAAACACTGGCCGAGCTGGACGAGGACTCGCCGTACCCCGGCGTGGACGCTGAAGGCCCCCGCGGCCGTGCAGGATCGCCGAAAAAGCCGGCGCTGCCCAAGGACTGGCTTGACTCCCGCGCCCTCAACGATGCGCAGTCCCGGGACATCGCCGCCGCGGAGCTGGATGTTTCCGGTGGCTGAAACCCGCACCACCGCACCGGTCCTGCCCGGCTACGATGCCCACGATTCCGCCCGGTGGGTGGAGGAGCCGCCCAAAACCACGTACCGCTCGGACTTCGAGCGGGACCGCGCCCGGGTGCTGCACTCGTCGGCGCTGCGGCGGCTGGGCGCCAAGACCCAGGTGGTGGCCCCTGACACGGACGACTTCGTCAGGACCCGCCTGACCCACAGCCTGGAAGTCGCGCAGGTTGGCCGTGAACTTGGCCGTGCCCTCGGCTGCGACCCGGACGTGGTGGACACGGCCTGCCTCAGCCATGACCTCGGCCACCCGCCCTTTGGCCACAACGGCGAGTCCGCCCTCAATGAGGTGGCACACGCCATCGGCGGCTTCGAAGGCAATGCCCAGACCCTCCGCCTGCTCACCCGGCTGGAGCCCAAGGTCCTGGCCCCGGACGGCCGCCCGGCCGGCCTGAACCTCACCCGGGCCAGCCTGGACGCGGCCGCGAAGTATCCCTGGTCCGCCCTGGAGGCACCGGTGATCCACGGCCAGCGCACCAGCAAGTTCGGCGCCTACGAGGACGACCTCCCCATCTTCAACTGGCTCCGGGAGGGCGCGCCGGTGCGCCGGTCCTGCCTGGAAGCCCAGGTCATGGACCTCGCCGACGACATTTCCTACTCCGTGCACGACGTCGAGGACGCGATCGTGGCCGGGCACTTCCAGCTCCGCTGGATGGACAACCCGGACCACCGGGCCCGCGTGGTGGGCTACGCCAAACAGTGGTACCTCCCGCACAACGATCCCGCCGCCATTGATGCTGCCCTGGCCCGGCTGGAAGCCACGGACGTCTGGGTGCGCGAGGCCGACGGCAGCCGCAAATCCATGGCTGCGCTGAAGAACATGACCAGCCAGCTGATCGGCCGGTTCTGCCAAAGCGCCCTGGAGACCACCCGTGCCCTCTACGGCCCCGAGAACCTCACCCGGTACAACGCCGAGCTGATGGTGCCGGACGAAACGGTGATGGAGATCGCGGTGATGAAGGGCCTGGCCACCACGTTCGTGATGACCACCGAACACCGCCAGCCGATCTACGAGCGGCAGCGCGAGGTGCTGCACTCCCTGGTCACCGCGCTGAGCGCCACCGGCGACCGCCACCTCGAACCCATGTTCGCGGCGGACTGGCGGGACGCGGCCGACGACGGCGCACGGCTTCGGGTGGTCATCGACCAGGTGGCGTCGCTGACGGACGGCTCGGCGCTGGCCATGTACGAACGGCTCGTGGGGAGCCTGCCGTCGCTGTGGTGACGGACGCCTCACGGCGGACCGGCTTGTCCGGCCCCGGGACTAGGATGGCTTTGTGGCTGGCCTGATCAAACGTGAAGATATCGACGAAGTACGCCAGCGCACGGACATCAAGGAAGTGGTTGACGGCTACGTCACGCTCAAAGGTGCCGGGCTGGGAACCTACAAGGGCCTGTGCCCGTTCCACGACGAGCGCTCGCCGTCGTTCACCGTCCGCCCCCAGGTGGGCAGGTACCACTGCTTCGGCTGCGGCGAGGACGGCGACGTCATCGCCTTTGTCCAGAAACAGGACCACACCTCCTTCCACGAGGCCGTGGAGAAGCTGGCTGCCCGCATCGGCTACGAGCTGCGCTATGAAGACGGCGGCACCGGGCCCAACCGCGAAGAAGTGGGCAAGCGGCAGCGGCTCCTGGACGCGCACAAGATCGCCGACGAATTCTTCCGCGCCCAGCTGCTGACCCCCGGGGCTGCGGAGGGCCGGAACTTCCTGCACGGCCGCGGCTTTGACCGCGCCGCCGCGGAACAGTTCGGCGTCGGCTATGCACCGCAGGGCTGGGACGCGCTCCTCAAGCACCTCCGCGGACGCGGCTTCACGGACCAGGAACTCAAACTGACCGGAATGTTTTCCGAAGGCAACCGGGGCATCTACGACCGCTTCCGTGGCCGGCTGATCTGGCCCATCCGCGACATCGCCGGGGACACCATCGGCTTCGGTGCGCGCAAGCTCTACGAGGACGACCAGGGCCCCAAGTACCTCAACACCCCCGAGACCGCGCTCTACAAAAAGTCCCAGGTGCTCTACGGGATCGACCTCGCCAAACGGAGCATCGCCAAGGACCGCCAGCTGGTGGTGGTGGAAGGCTACACGGACGTGATGGCCTGCCATCTTGCGGGAATTCCGACGGCGGTAGCCACCTGCGGCACCGCGTTCGGCACCGAGCACATCAAGATCGCCCGCCGCCTGCTCTCCGACGACGGCACCGGGGGAGAGGTCATCTTCACCTTCGACGGCGACGCCGCCGGGCAGAAGGCGGCCCTGCGGGCCTTCGAAGAGGACCAGCGCTTCACCGCGCAGACGTACGTGGCAGTGGAGCCCACCGGCGCCGACCCCTGCGACCTGCGGCAAACCAAGGGGGACGCCGCAGTCCGCGACCTCATCAGCACCCGCCGGCCGCTGTTCGAATTTGCCATCCGCGCCACCCTGAAGCGGCACAACCTGGACACCGTGGAAGGCAGGGTGGCCGCGCTGCGGGAGTCCGCTCCCGTGGTGGGCCAGATCCGCGACGCCGCCATCAGGCCCGAGTACGCCCGAGAACTGGCGGGCTGGCTCGGCATGTCCGTGGAGGAAGTCAGCAGGGCCGTGGCGGTCGCGATGAAACGGGCCGCCTCGGGCCCGCCGGGCGCTCCGGGTGCCACTGCCCCGGGTGGTGCCCACACCTCCGCGCCCACGCCGCAGGCGGGCGGACCCGGCGTCGCTGCAGGGCCGGCGTCGGGAGCTGTCCCTTCCTACCACCGGCCCGACCCCCGCGACCCCGTGGCGTCCATGGAGCGGCAGGCGATCGAGGTGGCGCTGCAGGAGCCTTCGCTCCTGGGCGGCGGCATCTGGGAGCGTTTCTCGGCTGCGAGATTTGTCACACCGGCCTTCCAGGCCGTTCATGATGCCATGCGCGCCTCCGGACCGGGGCTCATCGGAGACCCCGTGCGCTGGGTGGAGCAGGTCATGAACGAGGTGCCGGAACCACTCCGGCCGCTGGTGTCCGAACTTGCTGTGGTGCCCCTGCCCGCGAGCACCGAGGAAGCGGTCCAGAAGTACTGCAAGGACATCCTTTCAAGGCTGTTCGAGCTGCAGATCACCCGGGTGAAGGCGGACAAAATGGGCCAGCTGCAGCGGCTGGATCCGGCGGCAGACCCGGAGGATTTCCAGCGGCTCAACAGGGAACTGATGATGCTGGAAATGGAGCGCCGGGCACTGCGATCGGACGCGTAGGTCGGGCCGATTTCACTTCCCCGCGGGGTCTTTGCTAGGCTAGTACCCGCTTCATTCCTCCTTAGCTCAATTGGCAGAGCATTCGACTGTTAATCGAAGGGTTGCTGGTTCAAGTCCAGCAGGAGGAGCGCACAGTCCCCGTTCCGGGCCTCCGGAACGGGGACTTTTTTATACCCGGGGAGGGTATTTATTCGCCGTCGTGGCGCCGATTTCCCATAGCCCTGAAACGTTTGCTAATGTCATACCTGCTTCATTCCTCCTTAGCTCAATTGGCAGAGCATTCGACTGTTAATCGAAGGGTTGCTGGTTCAAGTCCAGCAGGAGGAGCAAACACCAAAAGTCCCCGTCCTCTTTCGTGAGGGCGGGGACTTTTGATTTCAGACGAAGTCCATCTCCACCTGCAGGAAGCGCTCTGCCTCGGAGATGGCCGCCTGGAAGGCTTCCTGCTCGGTGGGGGACTTGCGCGGCTCCCGCGGGTGCCATTCGTGCGGGGCGGAGTACACGCGCGTGAAGCCGGAGTCCGGTGGCGCGTAGAAGATGCCGAAGCGCTGCACCGGCCATTCGGCGGAGGTCTCTGGCGCTACGAGCAGTGCCGCGTTGAAGGCGGGGTTGTACCACTGCGCGATGGGCCGGCGGCGGTCCTCGGTGAAGAGACCCGCGGCGTACAGGGCCGCCGACTGCTCACCTGTTTGGGCACACAGCCGATCCCACCACAGGGGCAATATGCCGGTGTCGCACCGTTGCCACGTGGCCGGGAGTGGCGGTGGGGCCTGCCAGCTGTGCACGGAAACATTTTATCGCGGGAACCGCCCCGGGCGGCAGGGGGCGGAACGGACGGAGGGCCCTCGGATTTGCACGCACCGTGCTGCCGCCGCAGGCTGGTCAGCGGCGGTTCCAGGGGCCCGGATTGAGGCGGTAGAGCAGGGCTGAGCCGGCCAGTGAGCCAAGGATGATGCCGATCGCAGGGTTGCCCAGCGCCCGGCCGGCAAAGTAGCCCACGACGGCGCCCAGCACCGCGCCGAGGAACAGTCCCCGCCCGTTGCGGTGCGGCTTGCGTGTCATCGTCCCACCCTACTGCCGCAGGTAGCGGCCCCAGGCCCGTTGCACGCGGTCAGTGGATCGAAGGGACGGTGCGGGGCCGGACCACCAGCCACAGCGCCGCAATGCCCATCAGGATGCATGCGGCCTGCACGGCACCCATGGGTGTGGCGGTCTCGATGCCCAGCCAACCCACCACCGGAGAGATCAGCCCGGCCATCATGAACGTGGCTGCGCCCAGGAGAGAAGCTGCCGTACCCGCCTTGTCGCCATGGCTGGCCAGGGCCAGGACCTGCACACAGGGAAAGGTGAAGCCAGTACCCAGGATGTAGAACCAGAGCGGCACCATGACTCCCCACAGGCCAAATCCCAGCTGGTCGAAGAGAACAATCAGCAGCGACATCAGGAACATCCAGGCCGTGGAGCACGCCAGGATCCACTGCGGCGGTACGCGCCTGATGAGCCGGGAGCTGGTCTGGACACCGGCGACGATGCCCAGGGAGTTGATGCCGAAGAGGAGGCCGTACTGCTGGGGGGAGAACCCAAAGACGTCCTGGAACAGGAACGGCGAAGCGGAGAGATACGTAAAGAGCCCGGCAAAGTTCATGCCGCCCACCAGCAGGAGCCCTACGAAGATCCTGTCGGTGAAGAGGACCTTGTAGCGCTGGCCGGCCGTCAGCCCGGACTGGCCGCGCTTTTCCGGCGGGAGCGTCTCACGGACCAGGAAAAGGGCTGCGATGATCACCAAGGTGCCGTAGGAGGCGAGGAACACAAAAATCCCGGGCCAGGGCATGACCAGCAGCAGCTGGGAGCCGATGACCGGCGCCAGGATGGGGGCGAGTCCGTTGACGAGCGCCATCCGGGAGAACATCCGCACCATCGCATATCCGGAAAAGAGGTCCCTGACCATGGCCATGGCAACCACGCCGCCGCCCGCGGCGCCGACGCCCATCAGCACGCGGAACAAGCCCAGCGTTGCGATGTCGGTGGAGAGTGCTGCACCTACAGACGCTGCGATGTGCACGGCCGTGGCAAGAATCAGCGGCAGCCGCCGTCCGAACTTGTCGCTGAAGGGCCCCACCACCAGCTGGCCCAGGGCGAAGCCAACTGTTGTCCCGGCCAGCGTCAGCTGGACCTGCGCCTCGGTGACTCCCAGGCTGGCCTCGAGGGCGGGGAAGGCCGGCAGGTACAGGTCGATGGTGAACGGTCCCAAAGCGGTAAGCGCGCCGAGCAGGAGGATGTACAGGAGTTTCCGGCGGCGGGTCAGCAGATCGCCCGGATTGGCGGTTATGGTCACGGAGATCAATCCTAGGCCCGATGCATCCAACATTTACAGCGTTGGAGGGCACGCCGCTCCGCATGGCCCGAAGTTCGTCCTGAACCTGAATGATAGTTTTGTGGGCGGGGACTGTGCAGCTGCACTCTCCCGCAGTACACGGAAGCCGAATCGACCATGCAACCAGTTAGGCGGAACCGATGAGCGGACGTCACAGCGGGCGGACCAGCCAGGGCCTGCGCATCACTGCGCTCCCCAGAACCCTCAAACTCCTTTTCCGGTTGGCCCCCCGCCAGATCAATGACGAAATCGCCCTGGCCAAGGTTGAGATCAAGCGCAAGGGCATCCAGCTCGGAGTCGCTGCCGCATTCTTCGCCGTCGCACTGGTTTTTGTGGCGTTCCTGGTCGTCGGGCTCATCGTGGCCGCGATCATGGGACTTGCCACCATCATGCCGGCGTGGCTGGCCGCTTTGCTGGTCAGCGCCGCGTTCCTGCTGATCGCCGCGGTGGGTGGCCTGGTGGGAGTACAGAAGTTCAAGAAGGCCATGCCGCTGGTTCCGGAGGAGACCATCCGGGGGATCAAGCACGACCTCGGCATCGTCAAGGAAGGTTCGGACTTCAACCCGGCCTTCCTCGATCCGTCCAGCCCCGAAGCGAAGGCCGCCAAGGCCGCCAAGGCAGAAGCTGCTGCGAAGGCCAAAGTGGAGAAGGAAGCCAAGGCCGAGGAGCACAACAAGGAATTCCCGCACGCGTCCGAACCCGAGCTGCACCGCCGCCTCGACCAGCGCCGGCGCCACCTCACGGAGGTCCGCGACGAACTGGACACCGAACTCGACATCAAGCCCCAGGTCCGGTTCCTTGCAGGTGCCGCGCAGGAGAAGCTGCGGGAAGGCCAGGCGCTGCTGAACCATAGCCGGGAGGTCGCAGCGGAGAAGATTTCCGGCCTGTCAGGGGAACCGGGCGGGGCGGCCCTTCGTTGGAAGCCCTTGGCCGCTTTTGCAGGCGCGGCGGCCGTTTTTGTGGTGCTGCTGCGCAAGCTGCTGAAGAACCCGTAGCTCCACACGCCATGCTGCACACCATGCTTTGAGGAAAGGGGGACGGGATGAAGTTCATTGGTGCTGGCTCCCGTCCGGGCCGCCCCCAGGTTGACCACGACCTCGTCTTCACGGTCCCCAATGCCCTCACCGTGCTGCGGTTTATGGGCGTCCCACTGTTCATCTGGCTGGTCCTGGCCCAGAAGGAGTACGGCTGGGCCGTCGTCGTCCTGGCCGTCATGGCCAGCACTGACTGGGTCGACGGCTACGTGGCCCGCCGCTTCGACCAGGCGTCCAGGCTGGGCCGGGTGATGGACCCGATCGCAGACAGGCTCGCGCTGATCGCCGTCGCCGTCACCCTGGTGATCGCCGGAGTAGTGCACTGGCTCTACCTCGCCGCGCTGGTCATTCCCGACGCCGTCCTGCTCGTCCTGACACTTTCCTACTTCGGCGGACACCCTGACCTTCCGGTCAGCCGGGTCGGCAAAGTCCGCACCGGGCTGCTGCTCCTCGGCACGCCCATGCTGGTGCTGTCCCGGCTGGACGTCCCGCTGGCCGGGGCCCTGCACGTTGCGGCCTGGGTAGTGCTGGGACTCGGCCTGGCCGGGCACTGGATTGCCGCCTATAACTACTTCTGGGCCATTCTCCGGAAGGGCAGAATGCAGCCACCTCACGACGGCGGCACCGCCTGATGGTGTGGCTGGCGGTTCTGCTCGCGGTGCTCGGAGCATTTTTCCTGGCCATCGGTGCACAGAAGCAGGGCAGCGCCGTTAAAGCCGATACCGGCGGGCTGGCCCTCAGCTCCAACGGCTTCCTCAGGCTGCTGCGCAACCCACGCTGGGTGCTCGGGCTGCTCCTGCTCGGCGTGGGGATGGGAATGAACGCCGTGGCACTGGTATCCGCTCCGCTGACCGTGGTGCAGCCGATCGGCGCGATTGCACTCGTGATCACCACCGTGGTCAACGCCCGGGACCAGGACCTCACCATCAACAGGGCAACCTGGGTGGCCATCGCAGCGTGCGTCAGCGGGTCGGCGCTGTTTGTCCTCCTCGCAGTCAACGTGACGCAGGAGAACCACCATGTCAGCCACGACGATGAGCTCACGATTGTGCTGCTGCTGGCTCTCGCAGTGGGCATTTTCGGCACGTTGGCCGCCATGTTCCGGCACCGGATGAGCGCCTTCGTCTACATCCTGGGTGCCGGCGTCCTGTTCGGCTTCGTGGCCGTCCTGACGAGGATCATCGGCAAGCACCTGCTGGATCCCAACGGGCTGGTCCTGCTCAACGTGCAGTGGTACTCCGTGGTGGCCATCGCCGCAGCCGGCGGCCTGGGCTCCTGGTTCGTCCAGAGCGCCTACTCCGGCGGACCGCCGGATCTCGTCATCGCCGGCCTCACCGTCATCGACCCGATCGTGGGGATCGCCATTGGCATCGTCATTCTGGGCGAACTCCGCCCGGACGTCCACGCCGTGATGGCGATTGCCATGGGTACGGCTGCTTCCCTTGCTATCGTTGGGGTGATCGCCCTTTCCAGGCACCACCCCGAGGTCACCAAGCGCAAGAAGGATGCGCGGAAGGCCGCGGGCCGGGCGTCCCACTAGCCGATTTTCACTAAGAGGCCCGGCACTACCGTGCCAGCGGCCAAGCGGTGCTGTCAGCCTCAGCTGCCGGCACCGAGACCATCAGGAGCTCTCCACGTGACAACGCCCGCCGACCAGCCTCCCCTGACTGTCCTGATCGCCGCGGACACCTATCCGCCCCACATCAACGGTGCCGCCACGTTCGGTTACCGGCTGGCCAAGGGAATGACCGGGCGCGGCCATGACGTGCATGTCCTGGCGTGCCGCGCGGACAACGGAAAGAGCTTTACGGAGTTCCGGTCCGAGGCCACCGTGCACCGGCTCCGCTCGCACGGGGTTTTTACGCACGAATACTTCCGGATCTGCTTTCCCTGGGAGATCAAGAAGGAGATCAGCCTCCTGTTCGACCGGGTTAACCCCGACGTCGTGCACATCCAGAGCCACTACATGATTGGCGAACACGTCCTGTACGAAGCCGTCAAGCGTGGCATCAGGGTGGTGGCCACCAACCACTTCATGCCCGAAAACCTCAACCCCTTCCTGCCGTTCCCGCAGTGGTTCAAGGACATCATCGGAAAGATCTCCTGGAAGGACATGGGCAAGGTCATGGGCCAGGCCGACGTCGTCACCACCCCCACACCGCTGGCGGCCAAGGCGATGCACCAGCATGCCTTCCTCCGCAAGGTGCTGCCGCTTTCCAACGGCATCGATGCCTCGGCCTATGAGCTGCAGCCCGGGGAAGTCATCGAACGCCACACGCACCCCACGCTGCTGTTCGTGGGCCGGCTGGCCGAGGAGAAGCACGTTGACGTGCTGATTGATGCCGTGTCCAAGACGCCGGCGGAACTGAACGTCCACCTGGAAATTGTTGGCGGCGGCGAGGTGCGTGCCGCCCTGGAGGCGCAGGTGCAACGGCTGGGGCTGGGCGAGCGGGTGAAGTTCCTGGGCCTGGCCAGCGACGAAGACCTCCGTGAGGCGTACATCAAGGCTGACCTGTTCTGCATGCCCGGCACCGCCGAACTGCAGTCACTGGTCACCCTGGAGGCCATGTCGGCGTCCACACCGGTATTGCTTGCCGATGCCATGGCCTTGCCGCACCTGGTGCGGGACGGCGGGAACGGGTACCTTTTCACCCCGAACGACAGCAGCGACCTTGCGGCCAAGATCGCGCGCGTCCTCCAGCTTCCGGCAGAGGAGCTGGCTGAAATGGGCCGGGCCAGCCGCCGGATGGTGGAGCCGCACAGCATGCAGGGAACACTGCAGACTTTTGAGGACCTCTACCGCGGAGCAGGCTTCGAGGACAAGGTGGTCTGAAGGCATTCCGTGGTTTGCTAGAGTGTTTTTGCCCCGCCGGATCCAAAGTCCCTTGGACACGGATCCGCAGGGCGCACGGGGCTATAGCTCAGCTGGTTAGAGCGCGGGACTCATAATCCTAAGGTCCTCGGTTCAAGTCCGAGTAGCCCTACCCCTGGAACCGTCGTTTCAGTCCAAAGAACCGTGGCCCACACCAGGCCGCGGTTCTTTGGTTTAACCTGCAGGATGCGGTATGTTACTGACCAGTAACTTAGTGGGTTCCCTGGGACATCCATCCCGTGGGGCTCTTCCGCCAGTACTGACCCCCTGCGAGGAAACCATGTCCAGGAAATCCATTGACATCAGCGACCTTCCGTACGCCGACGGCGACTTTTTCGCTTTTGAGCAGATGCTCACGGGAAAAGAGCAGGACAGGCTCGCGGAGGTCCGCGAATTCCTTAACCGCGAAGTCCGTCCGATCGCCGTGGACTGCTGGAACCGCGGCGAATTCCCGATGGACCTCATCCCCAGGCTGGCCGAGATCGACCTGGTCAGCCCGGTCAGGCGCCAGGGGCACTCCAACCTGTTCGCCGGACTGATGCACGCGGAAGTCACGCGGGCCGACACCTCGATCTCGACGTTCATGGGCGTCCATGACGGACTCTTCACCGGATCCATTGAGGCGCTGGCCTCGCAGGAACAGCAGGACGCCTGGCTTCCGGACATCTACTCGCTGAAGAAGATCGGGGCATTCGGGCTGACCGAGCCGCTGGGCGGCTCGGATGTGGCCGGCGGGACCCGCACCACTGCCCGGCGCGAAGGGGACTCCTGGATCCTCAACGGCGCCAAGCGCTGGATCGGCAACGCCACCTTTTCGGACTGGGTGGTCATCTACGCGCGGGACCTCGCGGACAACCAGGTCAAGGGCTTCCTGGTAGACACCAAGCTTGCCGGATTCAGTGCAACCAAGATCGAAAACAAGATCTCGCTGCGAACCGTGCAGAACGCCGACATCAATCTGGACAACGTGGTGGTGCCCGACTTCTTCAAGCTCGCCAACGCCAACAGCTTCCGCGACACCAACAAGGTCCTCAAGGTCACCCGCCTCGGCGTTGCCTGGCAGGCCGTGGGCCAGCAGCTGGCGGCGTTCGACGTGGCCCGCCGCTACGCCGTGGAGCGCCACCAGTTCGGCCGCCCGCTGGCATCCTTCCAGCTGGTCCAGAGCCAGCTGGTGCAGATCCTGGGGAATGCCGTCAGCTCCATGGGCATGATGGTCCGGCTCTCCCAGCTTGAGGACGCCGGCCAGGCGAAGGACGAGCAGTCCGCCCTGGCGAAAGCCTTCACAACGGCTCGGATGCGCGAAAGCGTGGCGATCGGGCGGAGCCTCCTGGGCGGCAACGGAATCGTCACCGACTTTGAGATGGCGAAGATCTTCGCCGACGCGGAGGCCATCTATTCCTACGAAGGCACGCATGAGGTCAACACCCTGGTGACGGGCCGCGCCATCACGGGCATTTCCGCGATCGTCTAGCCTGCCCGATCGTCCTGTCCCGGATCGGGCCAGCCCCGGGACAGGGGGAGCAGGATGGAGGGCCGGAGGTCAAGGACGAACTCCAAAGGATTCACGTAGTCCTCGCCGCGCCGGACGCCCCAGTGGACGCACGGACGGGCGCCGCAGTGGCCGGGCATCAAGGTTCCGATCGCGTCACCTTTGGCCACTGTGGCCCCGACTGCCAGGGAGCTTTCCACCGGTTCGAAACTGCTCCGCAGCCCGTTTCCGTGATCAATGGTGATCACCGGCCGGTCAACCACCACGCCCACGAAGCTGACGGTTCCGGACTCCGGCGCGGTGACCGGCACGCCGTCGTGCGTTGCCCCAAGGTCCACGCCGCGGTGTCCGCTCATCCACGGCTTGTCCGGGGGATCAAACGCCCGAAGCACACCGGGCCTGGGCGCAAGGGGCCACTGCCACGTCGGCTGGGCCGGAGCCGGTTCGGCAGATGCCGAAACGGCCGGGTAACTGCCAGGGACCGGGGCTGGTGCGGCAGACAGCACCTCACCGGCCGGCGTGACGGACGCCGGAAGGAGCAGGACCGCGGCGAGCAAGGCTGGAGCTTTCATCTGCCCAGCATTCCGCCGCCACCCAGCCTTCGGGAAGGGCTGTTTTTCCCATGTGGACAAAGGCCTGCGGCGCCCTTCCGGGTGTCCGTCGGGAGGGGGTGCCTGTAGTACACTTGATGGAGCAGTTTGCTGCGCCCTCAACGTTTGTCGTGTCAGCGGTTAAATCCGCCGGTCCGCCACGCGTCGGCACGTCTCATTCAGAGGTGCGGGGGAGCATCGGCTGACTACGCGCATCCAGCCCTTTGAATCTGAAGCCCCGGCTTCTTGTGAGGAGGATTGTGCCTCCCGCGGTCAGGACCCCATGGCCCTGATGGGAAGCGCAATGGATGCCAGGAGCACGGCCCGCCTTGGGTCACGCTAAATAACCGTCAACTATTGGCAGGGTAAGAGGGCCTCAGGGCCTTCTCATGAATGACCTGCCGGAAGGAGCGCCGGCATGCCCGTCGTAACTATGCGCCAGCTGCTTGACAGCGGCGTCCACTTTGGACACCAGACCCGCCGTTGGAACCCGAAGATGAAGCGATTCATCTTCACGGAACGCAATGGCATCTACATCATTGACCTCCAGCAGTCGCTGTCCTACATCGACCGCGCCTACGAGTTCGTCAAGGCCACCGTTGCCCACGGCGGCACCGTACTGTTCGTCGGCACCAAGAAGCAGGCTCAGGAAGCAATTGCTGAGCAGGCAACCCGCGTTGGCCAGCCCTACGTGAACCAGCGCTGGCTCGGCGGTATGCTGACCAACTTCCAGACCGTTTCCAAGCGCATCCAGCGCATGAAGGAACTGGAAGAAATCGACTTCGATGACGTCGCCGGTTCTGCATACACCAAGAAGGAACTGCTGCTCCTTCGCCGCGAACTCACCAAGCTTGAGACCAACCTCGGCGGTATCCGCAATCTGACCAAGGCACCCTCGGTGCTGTGGATCGTGGACACCAAGAAGGAACACCTTGCTGTTGACGAAGCCAAGAAGCTGAACATCCCGGTTGTGGCCATCCTGGACACCAACTGCGATCCGGACGAGGTTGACTTCCCGATCCCGGGCAACGACGACGCCATCCGCTCCGTGAACCTGCTGACCCGCGTTGTCGCCGACGCCGTTGCTGAGGGCCTGATCGCCCGTAACCAGCGCGCCACGGGCACCACGGAAGCTCCGGAAGAGCCGCTGGCTGAGTGGGAGCGCGAACTCCTCGAAGGCAGCAAGGCTGAAGAGGCTGCCGCTCCGGCAGCTGCAGAAGCCCCGGCCGCTGAAGAAGCTGCTGCACCGGCTGCCGAGGAAGCCCCGGCCGCTGCCGAGGCTCCCGCCGCAGACGCGGACAAGTAATACAAGTAAATCCGGAATACCGGCGCTGCCAGCAGCACCGGAACTGCTGACAGGACGGCGGCTCACCAGGTGGGCTGCTGTCCTGTCGGTCCGTACACCACATAAATTTTCTAGACAGAGGGGTTCACATGGCGAACTACACTGCCGCTGATATCAAGGCTCTGCGTGAGCGCACCGGCGCCGGCATGATGGATGTCAAGAAGGCTCTTGACGAAGCCAACGGTGACGCCGAGAAGGCCATCGAAATCATCCGCATCAAGGGCCTCAAGGGCGCGACCAAGCGCGAAGGCCGCTCCACCGCCGAAGGCCTGGTGGCCGCAAAGGTCACCAACGGCGTCGGCGTGATGATCGAGGTCAACTGCGAGACCGACTTCGTGGCCAAGGCTGACAAGTTCATCCAGCTCGCCGACAAGGTCCTGGCCGTGGCCGTGGAGTCCGGCGCTGCCGACCTCGACACCCTCCTCGCCACCGACGTTGACGGCAAGCCGCTCTCCGAGGTCGTCGTCGAAGAAGGCGCAGTCCTGGGCGAAAAGGTTGTTGTCCGCCGCATCTCCCGCATTGAGGGCGCAACGGTCGACGCTTACCTGCACAAGACCTCCAAGGACCTCCCGGCCCAGGTCGGCGTGCTGTTCGCCGTCGACGGTGAAGGCGAAGCCGCCACCACCGCCGCCCACGACGTTGCTGTCCACGTTGCCGCCATGGCCCCGAACTACCTGACCCGCGAGGACGTTCCGTCCGAGCTGGTTGAGTCCGAGCGCCGCATCGCCGAAGAGACGGCCAAAGCTGAAGGCAAGCCGGAAGCTGCCCTCACCAAGATCGTCGAAGGCCGCGTGACGGGCTTCTACAAGGGCGAGGTCCTCGTTGACCAGTCATTCGCCAAGGATGCCAAGAAGTCCGTGGCGCAGGTCCTCGAAGAGGCCGGCGTCAAGGCTACGGCCTTTACGCGTTTCCGCGTCGGCTCCTAGTCGTACCTGCAAAGGGGTGGCCACTTCGGTGGCCGCCCCTTTTGCATGCACCGGGGCAGCCGTCGATGAGACCTTTGGCCGCCCGGCAGGATAATCTTTTTCAGAGTTCACGAACGGGAAGGCACCCATGGAAGCCGTCAAATCGTCCAACCAGTCGGAGAAGAGCAGGCGCCGCGTTCTCCTGAAGCTCTCAGGTGAGGTCTTCGGCGGCGGAAAGCTGGGCGTTGACCCCGATACCGTCCGCGACGTCGCCAAGCAGATCGCTGCTGCGGTCCCGGAAGTGGAAGTGGCCATCGTCGTCGGCGGCGGTAATTTCTTCCGTGGCGCCGAACTGTCCCAAAGCGGCATGGACCGCTCACGTGCGGACTACATGGGCATGCTTGGCACCGTCATGAACTGCCTGGCCCTGCAGGACTTCCTGGAGCAGGCCGGCGTGGAAACGCGGGTCCAGAGCGCCATCACCATGGGCCAGGTGGCCGAGGCCTACATTCCCCGCCGCGCCATCAGGCACATGGAAAAGGGCCGCGTCGTCATTTTTGGCGCCGGCGCCGGCCTCCCGTACTTCTCCACCGACACCGTGGCCGCACAGCGGGCCCTGGAAGTGCACGCGGACGTGGTGCTGATGGCCAAGAGCGGCGTGGATGCCGTGTACACGGCCGATCCCAAGAAGGACCCCTCAGCCGAACGCCTGGAGACCCTGAGCTACGACGACGCCCTGCGCCGCGACATCCGCGTCATGGACCAGACCGCAATGACCATGTGCAAAGACAACAACCTCTCCATGGTGGTCTTCGGAATGGAAGGCGAGGGCAACGTCACCCGCGCCATCCTCGGCGAAAAGCTGGGCACCCTGGTGACCGCCTAGCAACAGCTAGGATGTTTTCAGGACAGATCCATCCCCGCTGGCGGGACCAGCGATGGAACCAGCAACACTGAACCAAGATTGTGCAGGAAACCGGCCTCCGGACTGCACTGATTTCTGAGGAGAGACCGTGATCGAAGAAACCTTGCTCGAAGCCGAAGAGAAAATGGACAAGGCAGTAGAGGTAGCCAAGGAAGACTTCGCCTCGATCCGCACGGGCCGGGCAAACCCGGGCCTCTACAACAAGGTCCTGGTGGACTACTACGGCTCACCAACCCCGCTGCAGCAGCTCGCCTCCTTCGCGATCCCGGACGCGCGGACCATCCTCATCACCCCGTTCGACAAAACAGCCCTTCGTGACATCGAACGCGCCCTGAGCGACTCCGAGGTGGGCGCCAACCCGTCCAACGACGGCAATGTCATCCGGATCACCATCCCGGACCTGACCCAGGAACGCCGCAAGGAATACGTCAAGATCGTCAAAAGCAAGGGCGAGGACGCCAAAGTGTCCATCCGCAACATCCGCCGCAAAGCCAAGGAAACCCTGGACAAGCTGGTCAAGGACGGCGAAGCCGGCGAGGATGAAGGCACCCGTGCCGAGAAGGAACTCGACGCCCTGACCAAGGCCCACGTGGACGGCATCGATGAGCTGCTCAAGCGCAAGGAAGCAGAGCTGCTCGAAGTCTGATGAGCCAGGCAGAGCAGGCTCCCGCACAACGGGCGCGCATGAAGGGCAGGCAGCCCCGGTCCAACCCCACGCCGAAAGCCGGGCGGAACCTGCCCGCAGCCACCGCCGTGGGGCTGGCCATGTTGTTTGCCGTCCTCGGCGGCCTGCTCTTCCTCCCGCTGGCGTTCGTGGCGGTCACCACCACCTTCGCCATCTTCGGAGTCTGGGAAATCTTCCGGGCCCTCGAAGCCAACGGCACCAGGCTGCCTATTGTCCCGGTCATGACCGGGACAGTGGCCATGCCCTTTGCCGCCTACTTCGGCGGACTGGAAAGCCTGCTCTTCGCCATGCTCCTGAGCTGTGTCGCCGTGCTGCTGTGGCGGTCGATTGAAAGCGCGGCTGGCTCGGCCAACAGCATCTTCGCTGGAGTCTTCACCCTCGGCTGGGTGCCGTTCTTCATCAGCTTCGCGGCGCTGCCGCTGCACGCGTCCGGGGGTGTCACACCCCTGGGGCTCTGGCCCGGCGGTACGGTGCCTCACGGCGCCTGGCAGGTGGCCGTTATGCTCCTGCTGGTGGTATCCAACGACACCTTCGGGTATCTCGTGGGTGCATCGTTGGGCAAGCATCCCATGGCCCCGAAGATCAGCCCGAAGAAGTCCTGGGAAGGGTTCGCCGGTTCCATCGCGGGAGCCATGCTGATCGGCGTCCTGGCCAGCATCTTCCTGCTGGACAAACCGTGGTGGGTCGGTGTGGTCCTCGCCGTCGGCGTCGTGGCTGCCTCGACGGCGGGCGACCTCGCCGAATCCATGGTCAAGCGTGAACTCGGCATCAAGGACATGAGCAGCATCCTCCCTGGCCACGGCGGCGTTATGGACCGGCTCGATTCCATCGTTTTCGCCTGTCCCGCAGCCTTCGTTATGTACGTTTTGGTTGCAGGCGCCTGACCGGAAACCACCGACCGGAAACCCCGCCGGCTCCACAGCGCCAATAGACTGGTGCTAAACCGACCCGGCTGAACAGCATGAAGGAAAACATAGTGGCAGTGGACATTCATCGGCACATTCCCGCGTCCTTTGAGCGCGTGCCGCGCGGCGAATATGGGTACAACGCCAAACAGGTGGACCAGTTCCTCCAGCGGGCGCGCGTGTCACTGGAAACGCCGAAGGCCGCCACCCACGTCATCAACAGCGGGGATGTCCGTGCCGTGTCCTTCGACCCGGTCAAGGGCGGGTACTCCGCTGCGGTGGTTGACGCCGCCCTGGACAGGCTCGAAGATGCCTTCGCCCGCCGTGAGCGGGATGAACTGATTGCCGCCAGCGGCGAAGACGCCTGGCTGCGTGAGATCGGAAAACTGTCCGGGATCCTCCGCGGCCGGCTGCACAGGGCCGACGGCGAGCGGTTCCGGCGGCCGTCCAAGAACAAGGCCCGCAGCTACAACACCGTGGACGTGGACCGGCTGTGCCGCGACCTCCTCGGTTACCTCGAGGAGGACAAGCCGCTCAGCGTGGACAACGTCCGGCGGGCAGTGTTCCGTCCCGCCGTCGGCAAGGACGGTTACGAGGAAAACCAGGTGGACGCCTTCCTGGACCGTGTGGTTGAACTGATGGCAGCCATCGACTGATTCCGTCCTGGCTGATGCGCCTCAGTCCCGGCCTGGAGGTGTAGGGGACAGCGGTGTGAAGGCCGGCCACACATCGCGGTACTGCCGGTAGCCGTAGAACATCGAGGCACCGGCAAAGACGAGTCCGCAGATCACCCCCGCCAGGACCGCCGCCGGCGCCGGCCAGCCCAGCAGCATGATGGATGTGCCGAGCAGGATCGCCGTCAGGGCGGTGTTTGCCATGATGATGAAGACCGCGCTGCTCCCCGCAACGTGGCTCCACGTGCTCCGGCCTTTGAGGAAATAGTAGGTCTGGTCCATGCCGGGCTGGTCGTCGTGCGTACCAGCCAGCATGTACTTGGCCATGCCGGGATCCAGGTCAACGTACGCTGCCCTGAGCCGGTTCATGGCCAGCACGTACATCAGGTCCTCCATGGCAACATTCATGACGCGGACCTGGGTGAGGAGGCCGATCAGCAGATCGGTGGACAGGACCACCATGGCCAGCATCACAAACATGTCTGAGAACCTGGTGGCCTGGCCCACCAGCGCAAGGCTCACCAGGCTGGCCGAGGTGAACATCAGGAACATGCTGATCCGTGTCAGCACTTCAGCCTGTGTGGTGCTCCGGGAAGCCAGCAGGCTCCAGTGTTCGGTGGCGAGCAGCTGTGCCCGGACCGACGGGGGGACACCTTCGGGTTCACCGGCTGTACGTTCGTCCTGTGTGGACATGCGGTAATTGTCCACCCTGGATGGTTCCGGCGCGAGGGGGCAGCCCGGCGTTCAGCGTTCAGTGGCCAACGGCCGTTCCGGGGTGTGCAGGCGCGTCATCACCCGGGCCATGGTCTGCGGAATCCGCTGCCTGGTGGCACGCGAGACGAGCACCATCACAGCGAACGCTGCGGGAACCGTCCACGCCGCCGGCTGCGCCAGCCAGAAGGGTGTGCCTGCGGCCCCGAGCGCGGCGCCGGACACCATGGCACCGCCGCAGAGGACGCCGCCGGTCACCATCCCGGCGATGGCGCCGGTGTCAGTGAGTCCGCGCCACCAGATGCCCAACAGCAGGACAGGACAGACCGTGGACGCGGTGAAGGCGAAGACCAGGCCCACGCTGCCGGCCAGGGCGAGGGAATCGGTGCTCAACGCGAAGCCCAGCGGGACCACCGCCGATATGACGGCGGCCAGCCGGAAGCCGCGCACACTGCCGCCCAGGACGTCCTGGCTGATCACGCCGGCCAGCGAAACCACCAGCCCGGACGTGGTGGACAGGAACGCGGCAAACGCCCCGGCCACCACCAGGGCCGAGAGCAAGTCCCGGGCTGTTCCGCCGATCAGCTGCCCCGGCAGGAGAAGGACCACCGCGTCTGCCTGGCCGGAGCGGGCGAGGTCCGGCGCGAACATCCGCCCCATCAGCCCGTACGCGGTCGGAAAAAGGTAGAACACGGAAAGCAGCCCGAGCACAATCAGCGTGGTCCGCCGCGCAGACTGCCCGTCCGGATTGGTATAGAAGCGGACCAGGACGTGCGGCAGCCCCAGGGTGCCGAAGAGCAGCGCCACGAGCAGTGAAATGTTCTGGTACGGCCCGGCGGGAGCCAGCCCGGTGGGATTGACGGCTGCCGGGGCGACGGCGGCACTCCCGTTTCCGGCGAGGGCGAACACAATGAACAGGACGGGCACGGCAAGGGCAGTGAGCTTGAGCCAGTACTGGAAAGCCTGCACAAACGTGATGGAACGCATCCCGCCGGCCACCACCGTCAGGCACACCACGACGACAACGGCGACGGACCCCACCCAGGCGGGAAGCCCGGTGGTGATCCGGATGGTCAGTGCCGCACCGTGGAGCTGCGGCACGATATACAGCCAGCCCACCACAACCACCACCACGCTGGTCACCCGGCGGACTGCCCGCGAGTCCAGCCGCGCCTCGGTGAAGTCCGGGATCGTGTACGCACCGGACCGGCGCAGCGGGGCTGCCACAAAAAGCAGCAGCATCAGGTACCCGGCGGTGTACCCCACAGGGAACCACAGGGCGTCCGTTCCGGAGAGCAGGATGAGACCGGCCACGCCCAGGAAGCTTGCCGCGGACAGGTACTCGCCGCCGATCGCTGAGGCGTTCCACCACGGCCGGACGGTCCGCGAGGCGACATAAAAATCCCCGGTTGTACGGGAAATCCTGAGACCGTAAAAACCAATCACCGCGGTGGCGACGGACACCACAACGAGAGCCACCAGTCCCACGGCTGGATTCACGGCAAGATCACTTGTCCTCGGCGAGGTCGCGGTACCGGGCCTCATTGCGCGCGGCCGTGCGGATGTAAAGCCAGGCGCTGAGGCCGGTCACGGGGTAGATGCCGGCACCCAGCAGCAGCCAGTCGAAGGGGATGCCGGCCACCCGGGTCTCGGCCAAACCCGGAACGGCAGCCAGCAGCAGCGGGAAAGCGCACAGGATCAGCAGGAATCCGCAGGCCACTACGAGCGCCAGCCGCAGCTGGGTCCGGATCAGCGACCTGACAAAAAGCTGACCCACCTCTGATTCCACGGCTGCCTCCCGCGACTGCGTGGCCGGCCTGGCGGCGGAGAGCGGGGCGGTGACCCGGACCCGCGTCATGGCTGCGGCCGGATGCGGGTGGCTTCCAGCTTCTCCCGGACGGTGGGCAGGTGCCGGCGGCTGATCGGGAGGTTCGCCCCGGCGACCGTGACACTGGGTCCGTCCGCGGCCAGCTTCATCGAGGCCACATGCTTCAGGGCTACCAGGTAGGACCGGTGGGTGCGGATAAACCCGGCCTCTGCCCACTGCTGCTCCAGGTCGGCCAGGGGCACCCGGATGAGGTAGCTGGCGTCCGCCGTGTGGAGCCGCGCGTAGTCTCCCTGGGCCTGAACGTAGGTGACGTCGTCGCGCCTGATCATCCGGGTGGTGCCGCCCTGGTCCACGGTGATCATTTCCGGTGCCGGGCCGCCGCCGTCGCGCAGCAGTTCGCTGATGCGTCCCACCGAACGGGACAGCCGTTCGGCGCGGACCGGCTTCAGCAGGTAGTCCACCGCGGCAAGCTCGAAAGCTTCCAGGGCGCAGTCCTCGTCGGCGGTGACAAAAACCACCGCCGGCGGGTGGCTGCTGCGGGCGATGGCCCGGGCAATGTCCAGGCCGGAGACCGCAGGCATGTGGATGTCCAGGAATACGGCGTCCACGGATTCCGTGGTGAGGGCCCTCAGCGCTGCAGACCCGGAGGTGGCGCGGTGGATGATGCCGATCCGGTCGTCCCGGCCCAGGAGATACGCCAATTCCTCCACTGCCGGCAGCTCGTCATCGGCGACGAGGACATTAATCATGGTCCTACATTATCCGCCGGAGGCGGCTGGACCCCTAAGCGTTGCTCAGGCGTCGTGGCCCGGCTGGGACTTGGGCACGCGCATGGTGATCAGGGTTCCCTCGCCCGGCGCGGTCTCGATCACCAGTCCGTGGTCGTCGCCGTAGACCTGCCGGAGGCGGGCGTCCACGTTGCGCAGCCCCACGTGGTCGCCGTCAGTGTGGCCGGCCAGCATCGACTGGAGCTGGGCAGGGTCCATGCCCACGCCGTCGTCCTCGATGGTCACCTCCGCGAAGGCGCCCGAGTCGTTGGCGGTAATGCTGATATGGCCGGGACCTTCCTTGGCTTCGAGCCCGTGCCGCACCGCGTTCTCGACCAAGGGCTGGAGGCTCAGGAACGGGATGACGGTGCCGAGTACTTCGGGCGCTATCCGGAGGCTGACCTGCACGCGCTCGCCGAAGCGGGCCTTTTCCAGCAGCAGGTACCTGTCAATGCAGCGGAGTTCCTCGGCGAGCGTGGTGAAGTCGCCGTGGCGGCGGAACGAATACCGGGTGAAGTCCGCGAACTCCACCACCAGTTCCCGGGCCCGCGCCGGGTCGGTAATGATGAACGAGGCGATGGCGTTGAGCGAGTTGTAGATGAAATGCGGGCTGATCTGGGCACGCAGGGCGCGGACTTCGGCCTCCATGAGCAGCGTCCGGGAGGCATCCAGCTCTGCCAGTTCCACCTGGACGGCCACCCAGTCGGCCACTTCGCTGGTGGCCCGGACCAGGCCGGCGCCCGCCGACGGGGCAAAGGCCGCCACAACGCCCACCACCCTGGATCCGGCGCGCACCGGCGCGATGACGGCGGCGAGCCCGCCGGAGCCAAGATCCGGAGCCAGGTCCCGGGCCTGGATCACCGTGGTCCGGCCGCCGACCAGGACGTCTGCAGCCAGGTCCATCAGCCGGGGTTTCAGTTCCTCGGCGGCACCGTCCCAGGCGAGCACGCCCGCCGTATCGGTGATCGCCAGCGCATTGCAGCCCAACAGGGTCCTCAGCTGCCTGCTCGCCTTGGCGGCACCCGCCGGATTAAGGCCGGTGCGCAGGTGCTGCCCTGCACGGGACGCCGCGTGGAGCGTGTTGTAGGTTGCGCGCTCGGCGTCGGTGCCCAGCTCACGGAAGGAGCGCAGCAGCTTAAATCCCACACCGACGACGACGGCGATCGCCAACACGATCACCGCAACTGCCGCGGCGGTCAGGAGAGGGGAGTCCGGCATGGTGCCCAGCGTAGCGGTGGGTGCCGCTTGCCGCAGCATCGCGACCGTTGAGCGAGCGTTCCCGCCGGGGCTATGGAATGTGCCCCTGCCACGGCGCAGAGTGATTGCAGTCACAGCGGCGGCATCCTGCGTGCGGGTCCCTCTGATGTGAACCAGGCAAAACTCAATGAGGAGGAACGATGGGTAACGATGCCCGGACTCCGGACGCAGCAGCGTCCGTGGACTTCGAAGAGGTCCAATCGACAGAGCGGTTCCAGGAACTGCGCAAACGCCACCGCAGTTTTGTATTCCCCATGGCTGTCGCTTTTCTGCTGTGGTACTTCGCGTACGTCCTGCTGGCCGACTACGCGGTCGGCTTTATGTCCACCAAGGTGTGGGGCAACATCAACATCGGCCTGATCCTGGGCCTGCTGCAGTTCGTCACCACATTCGCCATCACCGGCTGGTATGTCAGCTACTCCAACCGCCGGCTGGACCCCATAGCCGCGGAAATCCGCAACGAAATCGAAGGCCATGAATTTGATAAGGACGGCAACATCGTGACCGGGGTGGCCAAATGATCGGGATTGCAACGGCCGTGGACGTCGCCGACCTCAAGGAAACCACGCTGCTGAACATGGGGATCTTCGGCCTGTTCGTCGCAGTCACCATGGTGATCGTGCTGCGCGCCAGCCGGAACAACAAGACCGCGGCCGACTATTACGCTGCGGGCCGGTCATTCACCGGCTCCCAGAACGGAACGGCCATCGCCGGCGACTACCTGTCGGCTGCCTCGTTCCTGGGAATCACCGGCGCCATCGCCATCAACGGCTACGACGGCTTTATGTACTCCATTGGCTTCCTGGTGGCCTGGCTGGTTGCCCTGCTGCTGGTGGCTGAACTCCTCCGGAACACCGGAAAGTTCACCATGGCGGATGTCCTCTCCTTCCGGCTCAAGCAAGGCCCGGTCCGCATCGCTGCGGCCATCTCCACCCTCGCCGTCTGCTTCTTCTACCTCCTGGCCCAGATGGCCGGAGCCGGCAGCCTCATTTCACTGCTGCTGGGCATCAGCGACTGGGGCGGACAGGCACTGGTGATCATCGTCGTCGGCGTCCTGATGATCACGTACGTCCTGATCGGCGGCATGAAGGGCACCACCTGGGTCCAGATCATCAAGGCAATCCTGCTGATCGCCGGCGCGGCCGTGATGACATTCTGGGTCCTGGCAATCTACGGCTTCAACCTCTCCAGCCTCCTCGGCGCAGCCGTGGAAACCTCGGGCAACCCGGCGGTGCTGAACCCCGGCCTGCAATACGGCAAGACCGAGACCTCAAAGCTGGACTTCATGTCCCTGGGACTGGCACTGGTCCTGGGTACCGCTGCCTTGCCGCACGTCCTGATGCGTTTCTACACCGTGCCCACTGCCAAGGAAGCCCGGAAGTCCGTGGTGTGGTCCATCTGGCTGATTGGCCTGTTCTACCTGTTCACCCTGGTACTGGGTTACGGCGCAGCAGCCCTCGTGGGTGCCGAGACCATCAAGTCGGCTCCGGGCGGCGTGAATTCCGCAGCCCCGCTGCTGGCCTTCCACCTCGGCGGACCTCTGCTGCTGGGCTTCATCTCCGCGGTTGCGTTCGCCACCATCCTTGCGGTCGTGGCCGGGCTGACCATCACGGCCGCAGCGTCCTTCGCCCACGACATCTACGCCAGCGTCATCTCCAAGGGCAAGGCCGACGCCGACACCGAGGTCAAGGTGGCACGGCGTACCGTGGTGGTCATCGGCGTCATGGCCATCCTGGGCGGCATCTTCGCCAACGGCCAGAACGTCGCGTTCCTGGTGGCACTGGCCTTCGCCGTCGCGGCGTCCGCCAACCTGCCCACCATTGTCTACTCCCTGTTCTGGCGGCGGTTCACCACCCAGGGCGCGGTCTGGAGCATGTACGGCGGCCTGGGCTCGGCCATCATCCTGATCATCTTCTCGCCGGTGGTTTCCGGCGGAGCCACCTCCATGATCAAGGACGCCAACTTCGCGCTGTTCCCGCTGAGCAACCCGGGCATTGTGTCCATCCCGCTGGCGTTCCTGCTGGGCTGGCTCGGCACGGTCCTGGACAAGAACCGTGAAGACAGCGCCAAACAGGCGGAAATGGAAGTACGGTCCCTCACCGGCGTCGGTGCGGAGAAGGCCGTGGACCACTGACGCAGGCACCGCCCAAAAGTGAAGAGCACCCTTGCCGTCCGGCAAGGGTGCTCTTCACTTTTGGCGGAAAGGTTATGTCTTCGGCCGGAGTTTGATGTTGGTCATCTTGAGATCGTCCGTGCCTTCGAAGCGGTAGGCCAGGTCAATCTGCTGGCCGTCGCAGGTGATGACGCCGGCTATGTCGGCAGAGTTGACGCCGTTGTCCGAGGCGGCCTTCACGTCGTTGTACGCCGGCTTGCAGGTATCGTTCATCTTCAGGCTCTCGACGCCGGCAAGGAAATCCTCCTTCGACAGCTGCTCCTGGAGGGCGGGGTCAAGGTAGTCGTCGTAGGCCTTGGACGAGTCGCCTGCGATCACCAGCTTGGTGAACCCGTCCGCGAGCCCGCGGGCCTGGTTGGTGGCACCGCCGAAGACATTGAACAGGACGATCATGCCGACCACTGCCAGGAGCACCACACCGCCGGCGATGCCGAGGATGATCCACAGCTTCTTCCGGTCCTTGGCGGGCGGCTGGCCCGGCAGGCCGAAGGGCGACGGATCGGGGTATTGGCCGGGCACGCCATACTGTCCCGGGTACTGGCCGGGCTGAGGGTTTGGTCCTCCCGGCGCATCCTGCCCGCCGTGGGGATTGGAAGGATCCCGGGGAGTCCCGTACCGGAGTGTGCCGGATTGCGCCGCACCCTGGGGCGGCCCGTACGGCTGTGCCGGCGGCTGGCGGGGCGGCGCAGGCGGCTGCTGCGCGCCGGCGTCGGCCGGGCGCGGCTGGTACGGTTCCTGAGGATTGCTCAAGATAGAGCCTTTCCGGCAGCGTGCTGGGGGGACTGCCTCGTTGCTGGGAACCGCAGACCGGCACCCCATTCAATTCAACTTGGACCAGCCTATAACCCTGCCTGCCCCGCTCCGGCATCCGCCAGGACCCGGGACCCGGCCGTGACCCGGGTCCTACGCCTCGGCCGGGCCCCGCTCCAGCAGCGGCTGGATACGGAACGGAATCAGCTCACCCATGGCCAGCGCGGTGTCCGTGCGCTCCACTCCGTCGCAGGCCAGGATCTTTCCGTTGATCCGGAACAGGTCCTCGGCGTCCAGGGCCACCACCCGCAGCAGCAGGTCCGCTGAGCCGGTCAGGCCGTACCCCTCAAGGATCTCCGGGACACTGGCCAGGTCATGGGCGAGCTGGCCGAGTTTTTGCTGCTGCACGTGGACGGAGATGAAGGCCATCAGCGGGTAGCCCAGAGACACGGGATTGATCCGCCGCTCAAAGGACAGGAAGACGTGCTTCTTCTCCAATTGGGCCATCCGCGCCTGGACGGTGTTCCGCGACAGGCCCAGCTTCTGGGCAAGCGCCACCACCGTCCGTCGGGGGTCCCGCGCCATGGCGGAAAGCAGGCGGGTGTCAGTGCCATCCAAAGCTTGCATAATGCGCAACGGTAGCACGGTCTGGCACTCCCCAACAGGGCATTGTGCTCAGTTTTCTTCGCGGTGGTTGTACCCATTGAGCATTGTGAGTAGGGTCACAAATATCCGGGGCAACGGCGCCCGGGAGGCCGGAACGCGGCAGGACCACAAGTCCCTAAGCGCCGGTCAAACGACGTGAGAGGGTTGCGGGGCGATCGTGTCTACAGACGAAACGGGCCATGGCGGAACAAACGCCGAAGGCCCGGGCAACAGTGCAGGAATCCATGGCTCCGGCCGGTACCTGATCCAGCTGGTCACCCCGGCAGGGGAACGCATCAGCCATCCGGAATTCGATCCGTGGGTGCAGGACATCAGCGATGAGCAGCTGTGCTCCCTCTATGAGGACATGGCAGCGGTCCGGCGCATCGACGTCGAGGCAACAGCGCTCCAGCGGCAGGGCGAGCTGGCCCTGTGGCCACCTCTTCTGGGGCAGGAGGCGTCCCAGGTAGGGGCCGGCCGGGCACTGCGCGAGGACGACTTCGTGTTCTCCAGCTACCGGGAGAACGGCGTGGCCTACTGCCGCGGCGTGGACCTGACGGACATCATCCGGGTATGGCGCGGAAATGCCTCGTCAGGCTGGGATCCGTACACCATCAACATGGCCACGCCGCAGATCATCATCGGCGCGCAGACCCTGCACGCCACCGGTTACGCCATGGGGATCCAGAACGACGGCGCCGATTCCGTGGCGGTCACGTTTTTCGGCGACGGTGCCACAAGCGAAGGCGACGTCAACGAAGCCATGGTGTTTGCCGCGAGCTTCCAGGCACCCGTGGTCTTCTTCTGCCAGAACAACCACTGGGCCATCTCGGAACCGGTCAGGCTGCAGTCCCACATCCAGCTGGCAGACAGGGCCACCGGCTTCGGCATCCCCAGCCTCAGGGTGGACGGGAACGACGTCCTCGCCGTCATGGCAGCCACGCGGGTGGCCCTGGACCGGGCACGGCGCGGCGGCGGACCCACCTTCATCGAAGCCGTCACCTACCGCATGGGCCCGCACACCACCGCGGATGACCCCACCCGGTACCGCGACGCCAACGAACTGGAGGACTGGGCTGCGAAGGACCCCATCGCCAGGGTCAAGTCCCTGCTGGAGCGCAAGGGGCTCCTGACTGAAAACCTGCAGCAGCACGTGCAGGACAAGGCCGACGCCGTGGCACGCGAGATGCGTGCCGGCTGCACCAACATGCCGGACCCGGAACCGCTGGACATCTTCAAGCACGTCTACAGCTCACCCAATTCCTGGCTGGACCGGCAGCAGGACCATTACTCCCGATACCTGGCTTCCTTCGGTGATCCCGCCGGAGCCAACTCACCCGAAGGGGCACACTGATGACCCAGATGACCTTTGCCCGCGCCATCAACGCCGGGTTGCGCAAATCCCTCGAGAACGACCCCAAGGTCATCCTCATGGGGGAGGACATCGGAACCCTCGGCGGCGTCTTCCGGGTCACCGACGGCCTGCAGAAAGACTTCGGCACACACCGCGTCGTGGACACGCCACTGGCCGAATCCGCGATCATGGGCACCGCCGTCGGACTGGCCTACCGCGGCTACCGTCCCGTGGTGGAGATCCAGTTCGACGGCTTTATCTACCCGGCCTTCGACCAGATCGTGAGCCAGGTGGCCAAGCTGCACTACCGGACCCAGGGCGCCGTCAAGATGCCCATCACCGTCCGGGTACCCTTCGGCGGCGGCATCGGCTCACCGGAACACCACTCCGAATCACCCGAGGCCTACTTCACCCACACCTCCGGGCTCCGCGTGGTGGCCGTATCCAACCCGCAGGACGCCCACACCGTCATCCAGCAGGCCATCGCCAGCGACGACCCCGTCCTGTACTTCGAACCCAAGCGCCGCTACCACGACAAAGGCGAAGTGGACGAGGCCGTTGACCTGTCCACCGCCCTGCCCATGGACCGGGCCCGCGTCGTGGCCGAGGGCACCGATGTGACACTCGTGGCGTACGGCCCCCTGGTCAAAACGGCCCGTGACGCCGCCACCGCGGCGTCGGATGAGGGAGTGTCCATCGAGGTCATCGACCTGCGCTCGCTGGCGCCCGTTGACTACGCCACAGTGGAAGCCTCCCTGCGGAAAACCGGCCGGCTGGTCATCACCCACGAGGCCGGACAGTCCGGCGGGCTCGGAGCAGAAGTCGCCGCCAGCATCACCGAGCGGTGCTTCTACCACCTCGAAGCCGCTCCCGTCAGGATCACCGGGTTCGATATTCCCTACCCGTACTCCAAGCTCGAAATGCACCATCTGCCCGGCCTGGACAGAATCCTCGACGGCGTCGACCGTGCCCTGGGCCGGCCGAACTCCCTCAGCGGGCTGGAAGGATGAGCGCAACCATGATCAAGGAATTCAGGCTCCCGGACCTCGGCGAAGGACTGACCGAGTCCGAAATCCTCAGCTGGAAAGTCGGGGTGGGGGACACCGTCAGCCTCAATCAGGTCATTGCCGAGGTCGAAACCGCCAAAGCCGTGGTGGAACTGCCGTCACCGTTCGCCGGTGTCATCACTGCGCTGCACGAGCAGCCCGGCACCGTGGTGGAGGTAGGCAAGCCGATCGTCTCCTTCGAAGTACCGGACGACGGCGCCGCGCGGCCGGCAGCGGAAACACCCACCGCCGCTGCCACGGCCGCGGCGGGCGCAGGCAAAAGGGAACCGAACCTTGTGGGGTACGGCGCCGTCGTCGAAAGTTCCGGCCGCCCGGCCCGGCGGGCGCGCAACCTGACGGTGGTTGAGGCGCCGGTGGTTGAGGCGCCGGTGGTTGAAACCCCGGTGGTTGAGCTTGTCGAAACCAGGCCAGTCGAAACAAAATCTGTTGCAACTGCCCGGCCCGCCGAACGCCCCCGCTCCACCCCGCCCGTGCGGAAACTCGCCAAAGACCTGGGCGTCGACCTCGCAGCGGTGGCCGGCACCGGCCCCGGCGGCCTGATCAGCCGCGACGACGTCCGCAACTTCGTGGGAGGCGGTGACCTTCCTGCCGCCGCGCACCACCTTTCGGCGGTGCCTGAGGCCTGGCCGGAGGAGCCTTCCGCGGGCGGCCAGCGTGAGACCCGTACGCCCATCAAGGGGGTCCGCAAGTTCACGGCGGCGGCCATGGTGGCCAGTGCGTTCACCGCTCCGCATGTGACCGAGTTCCTGACGGTGGACGTCACTCCAACCATGGACCTGCTTGCCCGGCTGAAGGCCAACCGCGCTTTTGCCGGCTACAAGCTCACGCCGCTGACCATCGTGGCGAAGGCTGTCCTCATTGCGCTCCGGCGGAACCCGTCCCTGAACTCACGCTGGGACGAAAACAGCCAGGAGATTGTCCAGTACAACTACGTCAACCTGGGCATCGCGGCTGCGACGCCGCGTGGCCTCACGGTACCCAACATCAAGGACGCGGATGCCCTGACGCTGATGGGGCTGTCCGAAGCCCTGACGGGGCTGACCGAGTCGGCACGTTCGGGCAAGACCACGCCGGCCGAGCTGTCCGGCGGCACCATTTCCATCACCAACATCGGGGTGTTCGGCATTGACGCCGGCACGCCGATCCTGAACCCCGGCGAGGCAGCGATCCTGGCAGTGGGGGCGGTCCGGAACATGCCATGGGAGTACCAGGGGGAGGTCGCCCTGCGCCAGGTCATGACCTTGAGCCTGTCCTTTGACCACCGCCTGGTGGATGGCGAACAAGGCTCGCGGTTCCTGGCCGACGTCGGCGCGATCCTGGCCGAACCCGGCATGGTGCTGACGATGGTTTAGCCCAGGAGTTTTTGTCCAGATACGGCGACTTAGGAGCCGTTTATCCCGCTGTATCTGGACAAAAACTCCTAGTGGAGCGGAGCCTGGGAGGCGTCCACGGTGAGGGCAGCCAGCGCCATGCTCTCCAGCAGGGGGCGGGCCGACCTGGCAGCGATTTTGCGGCCATGGCTGCGCACCGAGTGCGGCGTGGAATTGATCAGGCCAAACGTGGCATGGGCCCGCATCCGCAGTTCTGCGGCATCGGTTTCCGGGTGCAGCCGGGCGAGGACATCCACCCAGAGTTCCACATAGTTCCGCTGCAGCGTCCGCACCTCGGACTGGTCCTTCTCGGTGAGGTTGCTGAAGTCGCGGTCCTGCACCCGGATCACGTCAGGCTTGCCCAGGGCAAAATCCACCTGGAACGCCACCAGCCGGCGCAGTGCCGCGAGCGGATCCGTGGTTTCGGCTATTACCCTCAGTCCGCCGTCCAGCAGTTCCCGGCTGACGGTGAGCAACAGGTCGCCCAGTACTGCCTGCTTGCCCGGGAAGTGGCGGTAGACCGCGGGTCCGCTGACGCCGGCCGCGGCACCCAGGTCCTCCAGCGACACCCGGTTGAAGCCGTTCTTGGCGAACAGAGAGGCGGCAGCCACCAGCAACGCCTGGCGCCGTAACTCCTTGGCCTGGCTGCGCTGGGTTCCCGGGGCGGCCTGCGCTGCGGCGCCCCCGTTGGCTGAAGCAGCGCCGTTGGTTGCCGGACCGGCCTGGGCAGACGGCATCGGCTGGGCCTGTTGGGTTGGCCGTACCGGTCGGGTAGTGGGCACATTTCCTCCTCGGACCAGCAAATTCTAGCAACGCCTCGATGTGTTGGACATCACAGTTAATAGAGACTAACCTAATCTCAGTTACAAAGCGCTAACCGAGTTGGCTTTAACCGCCCTCAAAACGCGTTACCAAACAGATACAGGAACGGACCAGTCGATGGAGACCCTCGCCAGCCGGCTTGACGCCGCGAGTGATGCCTTTGCGGCCAACAACCGGGCTCAGCTCGCGCTCGCCGCCGAGCTCCGGTCCAGGCTGGCTGAAGCCGCGCTGGGTGGACCGGAAAAATCCCGCGAACGCCACGTGGCCCGCGGCAAGCTGCTCCCGCGTGAACGCATCGACCAGTTGCTCGACGACGGCAGCCCGTTCCTGGAGATTGCCCCGCTGGCCGCACACGGGATGTACAACAACGAGTCGCCCGGCGCAGGGGTCATTGCCGGCATTGGCCTGGTGCATGGCCGCCAGGTGCTGGTGATTTCCAATGACGCCACCGTTAAGGGCGGCACGTACTACCCGATGACGGTGAAGAAGCACCTCCGGGCCCAGGAGATCGCCCTGGAGAACCGGTTGCCCTGCATTTACCTGGTGGACTCGGGCGGAGCGTTCCTGCCCAAGCAGGACGAGGTGTTCCCGGACAAGGAGCACTTCGGCCGGATTTTCTACAACCAGGCCAGGCTTTCGGCCGCCAAAATCCCGCAGATATCCTCCGTGATGGGCTCCTGCACGGCCGGCGGCGCCTACGTCCCGGCGATGAGTGACGAGACGGTGATCGTCCGTAACCAGGGGACCATCTTCCTGGGCGGTCCGCCGCTGGTGAAGGCCGCCATCGGCGAGATTGTCACGGCGGAGGAGCTGGGCGGTGGCGAGGTCCACTCGAGGATTTCCGGCGTCACGGACCACCTGGCGGAGAACGACGAACATGCCCTGCAGATCATCCGCGACATAGTTGCCACCCTGCCCCGGCCGGCGGCCCCCGTGTGGGATGTGGAAACCGCCGTCGACCCTCTTGCGGATCCTGCCGGGCTTTACGGTGCGGTGCCTACGGACGTGAATGCGCAGTACGACGTCCATGAGGTCATCGCCCGGCTGGTGGACGGCAGCCGGTTCCACGAGTTCAAGAAGGAATACGGCGCCACGCTGGTGACCGGCTTCGCCAGGATTCACGGACACCCGGTGGGGATCGTGGCCAACAACGGGGTGCTCTTCAGCGAGTCCTCGCTCAAGGGCGCGCACTTCATCGAGCTCTGCGACCAGCGCGGCATACCCTTGGTCTTCCTGCAGAACATTTCCGGTTTTATGGTGGGCAAGGACTCGGAGCAGGGCGGCATTGCCAAGAACGGTGCCAAGATGGTCACCGCGGTTGCCACCGCCCGGGTGCCCAAGCTGACCGTGGTCATCGGCGGCTCATTCGGTGCCGGGAACTATTCCATGTGCGGCCGGGCCTACTCGCCGCGCTTCCTGTGGATGTGGCCGGCCAGCCGGATTTCCGTCATGGGCGGAAACCAGGCGTCCAGCGTGCTGGCCACGGTGAAGCGGGACCAGTACGAGGCCGCCGGCGAGGACTGGTCCGCCGAGGACGAGGAAGCGTTCAAGGCCCCCATCAGGCAGCAGTACGAGGACCAGGGCAGTCCGTACTACTCCACCGCCCGCCTCTGGGATGACGGCGTGATCGACCCCGCGGACACCCGCACCGTCCTGGGACTGGCGCTCGACGTCGTCTCCCGCACCCCGCTGCCGGAGACCTCCTTCGGCCTTTTCCGGATGTGAGCCAGCAATGACTGTTCCTTCGCCGACCACCGCACCAACACGCGGAAAGACCCTGTTCGGTACTGTCCTCGTGGCCAACCGCGGGGAGATTGCCTGCCGCGTGATCCGCACCCTGCGTGCACTGGGCATCCGTTCGGTTGCCGTCTACAGCGATGCCGACGCCGGTGCCCGGCACGTGCGGGAGGCTGACGCTGCCGTGCGGATCGGCCCGGCCGCCGCAGCGCAGAGCTACCTGAACATCGAGGCCATCATCCAGGCCTGCCACGACACCGGCGCCGAGGCCGTCCACCCCGGCTACGGCTTCCTGAGCGAAAACGTGGACTTTGCCCGCGCCCTGGAAGCGGCCGGCATCACGTTCATCGGGCCGGGGGTGGAGTCCCTGAACGTCATGGGCGACAAGATCCGGTCCAAGAACCACGTTGCCGGCTACGGTGTCCCGGTGGTGCCGGGCATTGCCGAGCCGGGCATGACGGACGCCCAGCTGATCGGGGCCGCGGACGCCGTCGGATTCCCGTTGCTCATCAAACCGTCCGCGGGCGGCGGCGGGAAGGGCATGCACATCGTCGAACGCGCCGGGGAGCTGCCCGCCACTTTGGAAACCGCACGGCGTGTTGCCGCGAGTGCCTTCGGCGACGACACGCTGTTCCTGGAGCGGCTGGTCCGCACGCCCCGGCACATCGAGGTCCAGGTCCTGGCCGACAACCACGGCAACGTGATCCACCTGGGCGAGCGCGAGTGCTCGCTGCAGCGCCGCCACCAGAAAGTCATCGAAGAAGCGCCCTCGCCGCTGCTGGATGCATTGAACGACGGCGGCGCCACCCGGGCTCGGATCGGCGAGGCCGCCTGCCAGGCGGCACGGAGCGTCCACTACAGCGGCGCCGGAACCGTGGAATTCCTGGTCTCCGACGAGGCTCCGGACGAGTTCTTCTTTATGGAGATGAACACCCGGCTCCAGGTGGAGCACCCGGTCACCGAAATGGTCACCGGCGTCGACCTGGTCGAATGGCAGGTCCGCATTGCTGCCGGCGAGGAACTGACCATCCGGCAGGCCGACGTCGAACTCAACGGGCACGCCGTCGAAGCCCGCGTCTACGCCGAAATCCCGGAGCGAAACTTCCTGCCGTCCACCGGGACCGTGCTCCTCCTGGACGAATTGCCGGATCACTCAGCCGGCAGGGTCCGGGTGGACTCAGCCCTGCTGGAGGGGCTGGAGATCTCGTCCAGCTACGACCCCATGATCTCCAAGGTCATCGCGTGGGGCCCGGACCGCACGGCAGCCCTGGACACCCTGGACGCGGCCCTCACCGGCTACACCGCGCTTGGCATCGACACAAACATTGAGTACCTGCGGCTGCTGATCAATGACCCAGATGTCCGCGCCGGGCATCTGGACACCGGCCTGATCGAGCGCAAAATGCCGGACTTCGCGTTCCGGCGGGTCGGCGACGCCGAACTCGTGGCCGCCGCCCTGTACGCCGTCGCGAGCGGGGAACAGGACAGTGCGGTGGCCACCTCCGGTCCGTGGCGGGCCGGCAACGGCTGGCGGATCGGGGCGCCGGCGCCCCGGCGGATCAGCCTGGGAACGCCCGACGGCGGCATCGCAACAGTGTGTGTCAAAGGCAGCCTGGCGGCGGGCACCGCCCTCGTGGCCGTGGACGGCGGGCCGGAACGTCCGGCATCGCTGGAGCTCACCTCCCGCCGCCAGGCGCTGCTGACCCTCGACGGCGAAGCCACCGGGTACTCACTGGCCCCGGCGGTGCGGGGTCCCGGCAGCACGGGCCCGGAGCACGCGGCCCCCGGCGGCCCCACGGAACTGTTCCTTGGCAACGGCGGCTGGTCCTGCCGGCTGGAGGTGCTGACACGGGAGTCCAGGCTCGAACGGGTGCTCGCCGCCATCCACCGCGAAGAAGGCACCGCAGAGCCCGAGGTCCGCTCGCCCATGCCCGGCACGGTGGTCTCCGTGGCAGTCAGCAACGGCGACACTGTGGCGGCCGGCCAGGTTCTCCTCTCCGTGGAAGCCATGAAGATGGAGCACCAACTGCTGGCCGAGGTGGCCGGCACCGTCCACATCAGCGTCACGGCCGGTCAGTCCGTCAGGGCCGACCAGGTCCTGGCCACCATCCATGCCGAAGACCACACCGAAAGCCCGGCACAGCCGGGCAGCACCATCCAAGACCCACCCACCACAGGCGAGGGAGCCTAGCAATGCCGGATTTTGAACTCAGCGAGGAATACCAGGACCTCAGCGACACCGTGAGGGACTTCGCGGACCACGTGGTGGCCCCCGTGTCCGCCAAACACGACGAGGAGCACAGCTTCCCGTACGAAATCGTGAAGCAGATGGCCGACATGGGCCTCTTCGGGCTGCCGTTCCCCGAGGAATTCGGCGGGATGGGCGGGGACTACTTTGCCCTGGCGCTCGCACTGGAGCAGCTGGGCCGGGTGGACCAGTCCGTGGCCATCACTCTGGAAGCCGGCGTCTCCCTGGGCGCCATGCCCGTCTACCGGTTCGGCACCGACGCCCAGAAGGAGGAATGGCTGCCGATGCTGGCCTCGGGCCAGGCGCTCGCCGGCTTCGGCCTCACCGAGCCTGAAGCCGGCTCCGACGCAGGCGGCACTAAAACCCACGCGCGGCGTGAGGGAGGCGAGTGGGTCATCAACGGCAACAAGGAGTTCATCACCAACTCCGGCACGGATATCACCCGTCTGGTGACGGTGACTGCCGTCACCGGTCAAAAGGAACGCAAGGACGGGAGCATCAGGAAGGAGATCTCCACCATCCTGGTGCCCACCAACACGCCCGGGTTCACGGCGGAACGGGCCTACAACAAGGTGGGCTGGAACGCCTCGGACACGCATCCGCTGACGCTGAAAGACGTCCGCGTGCCCGAATCGAATCTGTTGGGCGAGGAGGGGCGGGGCTACGCCAACTTCCTCTCCATCCTGGACGAAGGCCGCATCGCCATCGCCGCCCTGGCCACGGGCGCTGCGCAGGGCTGCGTGGACCTGTCGGTGAAATACGCCAAGGAGCGCAGCGCTTTTGGCCATTACATCGGCAAGCACCAGGCCATCGCGTTCAAGATCGCCCGCATGCAGGCGCGCGCGCATACCGCCCGCCTGGCGTACTACGACGCCGCCGCGAGGATGCTCGCCGGCAAGCCATTCAAGACGCAGGCGGCCATCGCTAAGATGGTCGCAGGCGAGGCGGCCATGGACAACGCGCGGGATGCCACCCAGGTATTCGGCGGCTATGGCTTCATCAACGAATTCACCGTGGCACGCCATTACCGCGACTCCAAGATCCTTGAAGTGGGGGAGGGCACCACGGAGGTCCAGCTGATGCTGATCGCCCGCGAACTCGGACTGTAATAGCCGGCCGGAGAGGATCACTGATGATTAACAAGGTTGTTGCCAGCGCCGAGGAAGCCGTAGCGGACATCCCCGACGGCGCGTCCCTCGCGGTGGGAGGGTTCGGCCTGTGCGGAATCCCTGTTGCCCTGATCGACGCCCTGCACCGTCGCGGCACCAGGGAACTGGAGACCGTGAGCAACAACTGCGGCGTGGATGACTGGGGACTGGGCGTCCTGCTCCGCGACGGCCGGATCAGGCGGACCATCAGCTCCTACGTTGGCGAAAACAAGGAGTTCGCGCGCCAGTACCTCTCGGGTGAACTCGAAGTGGTCCTCACCCCGCAGGGAACCCTCGCCGAGAAACTCCGGGCGGGCGGCGCCGGGATCCCGGCCTTCTACACCAAGGCTGGAGTGGGCACTCAGGTATCCGACGGCGGCCTGCCGCAGAAGTACGACGCCGACGGCGGCATCGCGATCGCATCTGCTGCCAAGGAAGTGCGCCCTTTCAACGGGGTCGACTACGTCCTGGAGGAATCGCTGACACCCGACTACGGCTTGGTCCACGCCTGGAAGGGCGACCGCCACGGCAACCTCGTCTTCCACGCAACGGCCATGAACTTCAACCCGCTTTGCGCCATGGCGGGCAGGATCACCATCGCGGAGGTGGAGGAACTCGTGGAACCGGGGGAGTTGGACCCCGAACACGTCCACACCCCGGGCATCTTCGTCCAGCGGGTGGTGGTTGTCCCCGCCGGTGAAAAACGGATCGAGAAGCGGACAGTTGCCCTGAAACACGCCACCGGAAACGAAAGCGCCACAGAACAGGCAGGAGCGTAGCCATGGAGTCCAGCAGCCCGCAGGGGGCGCCTCCCCGCCCCGAAGCCGTCCGCCCTGAATACCGGCGTGCCGCCGTCGGGCATCCGGAAGGCGCCGACCAGGAAGCCAAGGGGTGGACCCGCAACGAACTGGCCGCCCGGGTTGCCCGCGAGCTCAGCAACGGGCAGTACGTCAACCTGGGGATCGGCATGCCCACGCTGATCCCCAACTACATCCCGGCCGGCGTGGAAGTGGTGCTGCATTCGGAGAACGGGATCCTGGGGGTGGGCCCCTACCCCAGCGATGATGCCGTCGACCCCGACCTCATCAACGCAGGCAAGGAAACCGTCACCGTCAACAAGGGTGCCGCGTTCTTCGATTCGGCGTCGTCATTCGGCATGATCCGCGGCGGCCACGTCGACGTCGCCGTGCTCGGCGCCATGGAAGTGGCCCAGAACGGCGACCTCGCCAACTGGATGATCCCGGGCAAGATGGTGAAGGGCATGGGCGGGGCCATGGACCTGGTCTTCGGCGCCAAAAAGGTCATTGTGATGATGGAACACGTGGACCGCAATGGCCGGCCCAAGATCGTGGAGCAGTGCTCGCTGCCGCTGACCGGCAAAGCCTGCGTGGACCGGATCATCACCGACCTCGCCGTGATAGACGTCGTCACCGAAGGCGGGTCGTCCCGGCTGGTGCTCCGCGAACTGGCCCCCAACGTGTCCGTGGAGGAGGTGGCCGCGGCCACCGGGGCCGAACTGTTCGAAGAGGACCAGGAACTCACCGTATGACGGACAATCCCCGGGTTGTTGAACAGCGCGGCCTGTACTTCGACGAACTGGAAGAGGGCGTACTCTACGCCCACCGGCCGGGCCGCACCGTCACGGAAACCGACAACGTCCTGTTCACCACCCTCACCATGAACACCCAGGCGCTGCACCTCGACGCAGCGTGGAGCGCCGGGCAGCCGTTCGGCCAGCGGCTGGTCAACTCCATGTTTACGCTGTCCACCGTGGTGGGGCAGTCCGTGTCGCAGCTGACCCAGGGCACCATCATCGCCCAGCTGGGCCTGACCGATGTGTCCTTTCCGCATCCGCTGTACCACGGGGACACGCTGTACACCGAGACGGTGATCACCGGGAAACGGCTCTCGGGCTCCCGGCCCGGCCAGGGGATCGTGACCATGCAGCACACCGGCCGGAACCAGGACGGCACCGTGGTGGCGCTGGCTACGCGGAGCTGCCTGATGTGGACACGGGAGGCACATTCCGGGCAGCAAACCGGCGGCCAAAAGGGGACAATGGCTGTATGACCTTTGTGATGGGGCCAGCCCTCCTCTTTTGCCCTGCCGACCGGCCCGAGCGCTTCCAGAAAGCCGCCGAACGCGCCGACGCCGTGATTGTCGACCTTGAGGACGCGGTGGCGCCTGCAGACAAACAAAGGGCCCGCGGCGCGATCCTCGCCCAGCTGGGCGCCGCCGGCGAGGGACCCGAACTTGACCCGAGCCGGACCATCATCCGGATCAACCCGGCCGGCACCGAAGAGTTCGAAAAGGACCTGCACTGCCTGGCGCACACGCCGTACCGCACCGTGATGCTGGCCAAGGCGGAGAGTGCCCGGCAGCTCAAAGCGCTGGAGGACTTCCACGTGGTGGCCCTCTGCGAAACCGCGGCCGGCGTCCTGAACGCCCCCGCGATCGCCGCCGAACCGAATGTTGTCGCGCTGATGTGGGGAGCCGAGGACCTGCTCGCTTCCCTGGGCGGCACGTCCAGCAGGAAGGACGACGGCGGCTACCGCGCCGTTGCCCTGCACGCCCGGTCCGCGGTCCTCCTTGCCGCCGGCGCCTTCGGTAAGGCCGCCGTGGACGCCGTGTACGTCAACATCCCGGACCTGGAAGGGCTTGCCGTGGAGGCAGCTGATGCCGTGGCGTCCGGATTCGGCTCCAAAGCCTGCATCCACCCCACCCAGGCGGCCGTGGTCCGGGGCGCCTACGCACCGTCAGAGGCCGACGTTTCCGCCGCGACTGAACTGCTGCAGGCCGCCGCCTCAGCCGGGTCAGGCGTGTTCCAGTACAACGGCAAGATGATCGACGGGCCCATCCTCAAGCACGCGGAAGCCACTATCCGCCGCGCGGGGATCCACAGCTAGCCTACCGGCCCCGCTGACGGCCTACGCTGCCGGCCGGCGGCCGGGCGTCCGGCGGATCGACAGCGGCGGAATGGCCTCATAAAGGGGCGTCCGGACCCAGCGTTCCCCGGTTTCGCGGAACTCCGCCCTTGTGGAAAACCGGTACAGGTAGCTGCGGGCGCGCACCCACCGAGGGCGGCCGCCGTCGAACGGGTCATGGCGGAGCAGCCGCAGCACCTGGGGGTCCGCCTCCAGCAGTTTGGCGAGGAAGGCGTAGAACCATTCCTCATGCACTGACCGGAGCGGCAGGAACCACATCAGCCAGTCCAGTCGGAGGTGGTACGGGGCCCACTGGCGCGGCAGTCGGCGCACATCCCCGGGCTTGCCCTTGAAGCCGTACTCCTGCCAGCCGGACTCCGGATCCTCGTCCGCGGTGCCCTCCACAACAATCTCGATCCGCTGCTTGGTCACCGTACCGAACGCCCCATAGGTGTTGACGAGCTGCCAGCGGTTGAAGCTCGCATTCATCAGCTGCCGCTTCGAGAACAGGTTGCGCACCGGCCAATAGCTCAGCACCACCAGCAGGAGCGTTGCGGCGAGGGTGATGGCCAGCCACCACGGCGGAGTCTCTCCGCCGCCTGCGGTTCCGGTGTGCCAGTCCAGCGGCAGGAAGGGCAGGACAGTCTGGGCCGCGGGGTCGCTGACGGCGGCGAAGGCCAGCACGATGGCAATCCAGTTCAGCCATGCGAAGTTGCCGCTGGCCACGAGCCACAGCTGGGTGAAGATGATGATGCCGGCAGCGACGCTTGCCAGGGGCTGCGGTGCGAAGAGGAAAAACGGCACCACGAGCTGGGCGAAGTGGTTGCCCAGGACCTCCAGCCGGTGGAACGGCCTGGGCAGCAAATGTGCCTGCCGGCTCAGGGGTCCGGGCATCGGCTGGGTCTCGTGGTGGTAGTAGAGCGCGGTCAGGTCGCGCCATTCCTGCCCGCCCCGGATCTTGATCATCCCCGCGCCGAACTCCAGCCGGAACACCAGCCAGGCCACCAGGATCATCATGGTCCGTGGCGGATCGGTCTGGTCCGATCCGAGGAAGGCCACGGTGAAGCCGGCCTCCAGGAGCAGCATCTCCCAGCCGAAGCCATAAAACGTCTGGCCCACGTTGACGATCGACATGTACAGCAGCCACAGGGCCAGGAAGGCGATCAGCGGCAGCCACGGCGGGCCGAGCTGGGGGAGACCGGCCACCAGGAGGGCCGCGATGGCCATCCCGGAGAGGCACACCACCCGGAGAAAGCGGTCCGAGTAGCGCCAGCGAAAAAGGGTGGGACGCCTGCGGGCGCTGAATCCCTCGAGGTAGTCCGGAACCGGCAGCAGCCCTCGTTCGCCCAGCAGCGCGGGGAACTGGTTGAAGGAGGAGAGGAACGCAACAAGGAAGAGCGCTGCGACGCCGCGCTGCAGCACCTGCCGGGCGAATTCGTACTCCGGCGCATCGAACCAGGAAACCCAGTCCACGCTGTCCACGTTACGCCCGCCGCGGATCTTTGGGTTACCCCAACCCTATCCGGCCGGGGTGCCTGGGATTAGAAGCTGGTCACGAGGTCACCCAATACGGCTTCCAAGCGGTTCGGGTCAGTGGCGTCGTAGAAGTGTGCCCCGCTTGCCTTGGCGATGGCCCGCAAGGACTCCGTGTCGGCGTCGGCACCGTAGGCGAGCGTGAACACGAGCACCGGGGTGCTGTGGTGCTGGTGACTCAGCTGCTCCGTCAGCGACTTGAGGTCACCGGGGTGGGAGCTGTCGTTCTTGCCATCGCTGAGGAGCACGATGGTGTTGATCTCGGATTCGTTGTATTCGCTTGCCTGTTCGGCGGCGAACTTGCCCACGGCTTCGAACAGCGGTGTGGCGGCCACCGGCTGCAGGGCGTTGAGTTTCGCCAAAAGGTCGCTCTTGTTCGTTTTTAAGGGGGACACGGGGCTGACCAGGCCAGGAACCAGCGGGCCATCACCCACATGGGAGAACGCTGCGAGGCCCAGCTTGTCGTCGTCGGTGAAGTGGTCCAGGGCGCGTGTAACCGCGTTCTTGGCGCCCTGCAAGCGGGTTACGCCCGGGGCAATCTCCTGCCCCATGGAGCCGGAGACGTCCAGCAGGAACAGCGCCCGGGCCCTCTTGCGGACGTCCGGAAAACTTTTCTGGACGTTGACCAGTACGTCCGCGCTGGGAAGCGGAACCGGCTGGAGGGACTGCGCGTAGCGGCCGGTGGTGGCGACCGCAGGGTCCACCTTGTCCTGGATGGTGCGGTACCCGGTGGTCTTGACCACTTCCTGTCCCTGCTCCGTCCGGGCGTAGGCGAGGAAGTCCTCGGCGGCGAGGCTCTGCTGGCTGCTGACCCAGTCACCGGTGAGTGCTAGAGCGGGATTGTCGGCAACGAGGACGCCATCGCTGGGGTAGATGGCCAGCAGCGGCTCCCGTGGCGCCGGGCCCGCCTGCTTAGTGACACCGTCGTTGCTCGAAATTCCGCGGTTATAGTCCCATACTGACTTTTCGTCGATGATGACCGCCGAGAGGAATTCTGAAACGTCGCCGGCGTCGTCCGCCTGCCGGGCGTGCCAGAGGAAGTGTTCCGGCGTGGCCATGTAGTGGCTTGTGCTCAGCTCGCCATCCTTGACCTTGGTAATGACGGAGGGCTGGGTCAGCTGATGGGTCTGTATGTCCTTAAGGTTTCCTCCGGCCACACCGTAGGACGCCACCAGGCCCATGAGCCCCGACGTGGAAACTGTGGGGCTGGCTTTGCCGAACTTGAATTTGCCCCAGTCCGCATGGCCAAGGCGCTCCCAGACGCCTGGATCCTTCGACACCGCAAGGACTTCAGCCCAACTCGGCGCTTTGGTGTCCCAACCGATCACCCGGGCCATCGAGGCAGGCATGGCCACAACGATTCCGCTCCTGGCCAGGCTGGCGCCATCCTGCCGGACGGCGCTCCCGGCGTGGTCCTCGGCCACGCGCAGCCAGGCCGTGGAATCCGGCAGCCACACGGCAGGACGCTCGGCGGCAGGAACGGAGGCAAACCCGCCAGCCATACCGATTGCCGCCACGCCGGATTTCTCCTGGCTCACGTTCACAGAGACGCACCTGCCGTCCACGCTGCGCGGCTTGGCAACGTACGCTGACGCCAACGACCGCACCATATCTGCGTTTTCGAGCGATGCCAGGACATTGAGTGGAATGCAGGGGTCCGCACCTGCGCTGACAGCAGGACGGTCCACCGGAAGGACGGCTTCTGCCTGCGACTCGGGCGCGGGGGACTGTGGCGACCCGATACCGCCCGGATTGAGGAGGGCCGGCAGGACCAGGGCCGCGGCGATAAGGCCCACAGCTGCGGCTGTCGCCACAACTGAGGTCCGGATCCAACGAGGGTAGCTTGGCCTGGTGGGAGCGCGGCGACGGCCCATATTCGTATCCTTGACGTCCAGGGGTATGCCCCAGTTGCAGCATACCGACAGAAACTGGTTCGTTGGCGGCGGGGCCGCCCATGCGCCTAGCCCCCGGCCCGAATGCCCTTGGCATCCGGATACGCACCTTCAAGGCTATACCTTCATCGTGATTGCCGGCCTGAGCGGCTCCTGACCGGCCGGTCCGATGCAGTGCGGGATACTTAAGCAATGCAGCCACGCACAATCGTCATCCTCGGATCCACCGGTTCCATCGGCACCCAGGCGATTGACGTCGTCGACGGCGCCCCGCACCTTTTTGAGGTCGTGGCGCTCAGTGCCGGCGGAGGGAACCTGGAACTGCTGGCCCGCCAGGCCGTCCATACGGGCGCCGCCGCCGTCGGCATCGCGTCGGGGGATCCGACTCATCTTCAAGACCTGATGACCGCTGCCGCCCGCACCGCCGGACGGCAGGGCTACCGCCCGGAGATCATCGCCGGCCCCGATGCGTCCACCCGGATTGCCGAGATCCCGGCCGACGTGGTGCTCAACGGGATCACGGGCTCCATTGGGCTCGCCCCGACCCTGGCCGCCCTGAAATCAGGTGCCACGCTGGCGCTGGCCAACAAGGAGTCCCTCATTGTTGGTGGGGAGCTGGTCAAGGCCGCGGCCCGCGACGGCCAGATTGTGCCGGTGGACTCCGAACATTCCGCCATTGCGCAGTGCCTGCGCGCAGGCTCCGCCGACGAAGTGGACAAGCTGATCCTGACGGCTTCCGGTGGGCCTTTCCGCGGCCGGACCAGGAAGCAGCTGCACAGCGTTTCGCCACAGGAAGCCTTGGCGCACCCCACCTGGGACATGGGGCTGATGGTCACCACCAACTCGGCAACCCTGGTCAACAAAGGCCTCGAGGTCATCGAAGCCCACCTGCTGTTCGATATCCCGCTGGACCGGATCGACGTGGTGGTGCATCCGCAGTCCGTGGTGCACTCCATGGTCCAGTTCGTCGACGGATCCATCATCGCCCAGGCATCGCCGCCGGACATGCGCCTGCCCATTGCGCTGGGACTGGGCTGGCCGGACAGGGTGCCCAAGGCTGCGTCCCCATGCGACTGGACCCAGGCCACCAGCTGGACGTTCGAACCGCTGGATTCGCAGGCCTTCCCCGCTGTGGACCTCGCCAAGGACGCCGCAAAGCAGGGAAGCACCTTCCCGGCGGTGTTCAACGCCGCCAACGAGGAGGCCGTCACCGCCTTCCACCAGGGGTCCATCCGGTTCACCGACATCGTGGACACCGTCGCCGCCGTTCTCAGCGAACACCCAGGATCCTCCGGGCTGACGGTGGAGTCCGTGCTGGAAGCTGAAAGCTGGGCACGGGCGAGGGCCCACGAACGTTTAGCAGTCAGCAGTCTCTAGGAAGCAGTAAATCCACCCATGAGTCCCGTACTCCTCTTTATCCTCGGCGTCGTCTTCGTGGCGATCGGCATCGCCGCGTCCATTGCGCTGCACGAAGTGGGCCACCTGGTGCCCGCGAAGCTGTTCAAGGTGCGCGTCACCAAGTACATGATCGGTTTCGGCCCCACCCTGTGGTCCAAGCGCAAGGGCGAAACCGAATACGGGGTTAAGGCCATTCCCCTGGGCGGCTACGTCTCCATGATCGGCATGTACCCGCCGAACAAGGAGGACGGAACAGTCAGGCCATCGAGCACCGGGATGTTCCAGACGCTGGCCACTGAAGCGCGGTCAATGGCCCACGAAGAGGTGGGCCCGGAAGATGCGAACCGCGTGTTCTACCGGCTTCCGGTGTGGAAAAAAGTCATTGTGATGCTCGGCGGCCCGGCCATGAACCTGCTGATCGGCCTGGCCCTCACCGCCGTCCTCCTGATGGGCTTCGGCATTGCCACGCCCACCACCACCATCGCCGATGTCTCCAAATGCCAGGTCGCGGCCGGCGAGACCGTGGACCCTGACTCCGCCGACTGCCAACTGACGCCCGCTGCCGCAGCAGGGCTGCTGCCGGGCGACCAGGTCACCTCCTTTGGCGGGAAATCTGTCACCAGCTGGGACCAACTGACGGAGTGGATCCGTGCTTCCGCAGGGAAGGAAGTCAGCATCACCGTGGAACGCGACGGCGCCCCCGTCACCACCACCGTGACGCCCGTGCTGTCTGCCCGCCCCATTGTTGGCGTCGACGGACGCCAGGCAAAGGACGACGCCGGCAACCTCCTGTACCAGGACGTCGGCTTCCTCGGCATTGGTGCGCAGAGCGAACTGGTGCCGCAGCCGGCGTCGACCGTCCTGCCCATGGCGGGGGAGAACATCCGGCAGGTGGCCGGCGTGGTGCTTAACCTCCCGGCGCGTGTTGTTGGGGTGGCGAAGGCGGCCTTCAGCGAGGAGCCGCGCGATCCGAACGGACCCATCAGCGTCGTGGGCGTGGGGCGTGTGGCAGGAGAGATATCGGCCATGGAAGACGTGCCTCTGCAGTCCAGGCTGGGGGCCCTGGTGGGGCTGCTCGCCGGGCTGAACTTTGCCCTGGCGGTGTTCAACCTTGTTCCGCTGCTGCCGCTCGACGGCGGCCATGTAGCCGGCGCGCTGTATGAAGGTGCCCGTCGCCGGGTGGCAAAGCTATTCGGCAAGCCCGATCCCGGGGCCTTCGATATCGCCAAGCTGTTGCCGGCGACGTACGTGGTGGCCGCCCTGCTCATGGGGATGAGCGCCCTGCTCATCTACGCCGACATCGTCAAGCCCATCAACCTGTTCGGCTGAGTTCGATTCCTGCCTGCCCGTCGTGGGGCACTTTGCCGCGGTTCGGCGTCGAAATGGATGCTACGGCCCGACGTTTCGTGTCGAAGTGCCCCACGACCGCGGCCACGCCCCACGCAGCGGTGCGCTGACCAGACTAATCAACCGTTTCTAGCTTATTTACAAGTATCAGCTTATTTCGACTTATTTTTAATAATCAGTTGAAATCGATTGATATTCTCCCATCAGCGCTTTACGGTTGATTCATGTACGTCCTGACGATAGACCAGCGCGGCAGCAGCACCGACGTCGACCGGGTTCCGGACCTGATCTCCGAACTGGCGGGCCTCACCCCGGCGGCCTTTGAACGCTCCGTGGGCGATGAACTTCAGGGACTGGTGGCCCACCCGGCCGAGGTGGTGGACATCGCCCTGCACGCCCTGCGCGGTGGCCACTGGTACGTGGGCATCGGTATCGGCGCGGTGGTGCTGGCGCCAGGCGCCAGCCCGCGGGAAGGTGCCGGAACCGGGTTCGTGGCGGCCCGCAAGGCCGTTGAGATGGCCAAGACCGCGGCCGGCCAGGTCCCTTTGTCAGTGGTGTCCGGCAGTATTGGCCGGACAGCGGAAGTACCGCAGCATGCCCGGGAAGGAGCCGTGGCCTGCACCAACGCCGAAGCGGTCCTCCGCCTCATCGGCCGCCTGGTCCAGGAGCGGACCGACGCCCAATGGAGGGTGGTGGACCGGCTCCGCCCCCTTCAGGAACGCGGGGGCAGGCATGGCAGCCAGAAACTCGTAGCCAAGGAGTTGGGAATTACGGAACAGTCGGTGAGCCGTGCCGTGCTTAGGTCCGGATGGCAGGAAGAATGGGCGGCCAGGCCTGCTGCGGCAATGCTCCTGGAGCACGCACATTCCCAGATTAAAGGAGACCGGTGAACGCACTTTGGATAACGGCGGCCCTGCTGGTGGCCGGATTCGCCGGCTGGCCCGTGACCGCACTGGTCTTCCGGCTGGCCAGGACCATCGACGACCGGGCAGACGCGGCCAACAAAGCCGGCCCCGCTGCCGAGGACCCGTCAGCGGACGTCACCGTGGACATCCTCCCTGCGGAACCGCGGGCCGGCACGGGACAATCCGTGGACGGCGAGCTGACCACCGGCGGCGGCAGGCCGCCGTCGGACGCAACACCAGCCGCGCAGCCGGTTCCTGCCCAGCGGATCCTGCGCGGCGGAGCGATCATCGGCGTGCTGGAGCGCCTCGCGGTGTGCGTGGCCATCCTGACCGGGCAGCCGGTGGCCATTGCCTACGTTGTGGCCATCAAAGGCCTGGGGCGGTTCGCTGAGCTGAAGGAAACGCCGGTGGCTGCCGAACGGTTCATTATCGGGACGCTCACCTCAATGCTGTGGGCTGCCGGCGTTGCGGCCACCGTAAAAGTCCTGTTCCTGTCCTAGCCCCCGGACCACGCCACCGTCTTTGCCGGCCCTGACCGGATCGGCGCAGGCCCGTCGCTGGGGATAGGGTGTCCTTATGACTGTTTTTGCTGTTGAGTACGTTTACGCTGCCGATTCCACTGCCGCCCGCGATGAGAGCCGTCCCGCGCACCGCGCCTGGCTGTCCACCCTTGCCGACGACGGCCGGCTCCTGACCAGCGGACCCTATGGTGACGGCGCCGGCGCGCTGCTGATCTTCAAGGTCCAGGACGAGACGGAGCTGAACGAACTGCTCAAGCAGGATCCCTTCGCGCTGGCAGGCACCATCGCAGGCATCCGGACCACCGAATGGACTCCCGTGATCGGCATTCTTGCCGCCCACGCGTCCTGATCACTGACCTACCCCTTCTCCGTTACACCTACCCAAGGAGTCCACGTGACCTCGGTCAGCCTGGGAATGCCGTCAGCACCACCGCCCGTCCTGGCCCCCCGCCGGAAAACGCGCCAGATCAAGGTCGGTTCCGTGGGGGTCGGCTCGGACAGCCCCATCAGCGTGCAGTCCATGACCACCACACCCACCACGGACATCAACGCCACGCTGCAGCAGATCGCCGAACTCACGGCCTCCGGCTGCGACATCGTCCGGGTGGCGTGCCCGTCCGCGGATGATGCCGAGGCGTTGCCCATCATCGCCCGCAAGTCCCAGATCCCGGTCATCGCGGACATCCACTTCCAGCCCAAGTACGTCTTCGCGGCCATCGAAGCAGGCTGCGCCGCGGTCCGGGTCAACCCCGGAAACATCCGTAAGTTCGATGACCAGATCAAGGAAATCGCGAAAGCTGCCAAGGACCACGGCACGTCCATCCGGATCGGCGTCAACGCCGGCTCGCTGGAACCGGGCATCATGAAGAAGTACGGCAAAGCCACCCCCGAGGCCCTCGTGGAATCGGCTGTCTGGGAAGCTTCCCTGTTCGAAGAGCACGGCTTCCACGATTTCAAAATCTCGGTCAAGCACAATGACCCCGTGATCATGGTTGCCGCCTACGAGATGCTGGCCGAAAAGGGCGACTGGCCCCTCCACCTGGGCGTCACCGAGGCCGGACCGGCCTTCCAGGGAACCATCAAGTCGGCCACGGCCTTCGGTGCCCTGCTGTCCCGGGGCATCGGCGACACCATCCGGGTTTCCCTGTCCGCGCCGCCGGTGGAGGAAATCAAGGTCGGAAACCAGATCCTGCAGTCCCTCAACCTGCGCCCGCGCAAGCTGGAGATTGTGTCCTGCCCGTCCTGCGGACGCGCCCAGGTGGACGTCTACACCCTGGCCGAGCAGGTCACGGCAGGGTTGGAGGGCATGGAAATCCCGCTGCGCGTTGCCGTCATGGGCTGTGTCGTCAACGGCCCCGGTGAAGCCCGCGAGGCGGACCTCGGGGTGGCATCGGGCAACGGCAAGGGCCAGATCTTTGTGAAGGGTGAAGTCATCAAGACTGTCCCCGAGGACCAGATTGTTGAGACACTGATCGAAGAGGCCATGCGTATCGCTGAAGAGATGGGGGAGGCCGATGGCGAAGATGCTGTCAAGGGTAGCCCCGTGGTTAGCGTCTCATAAGGACGGCACGGCGCCGGCGGGCATTTCCGTCCGGACCCTTGCCGGCGCGGACACGTCGGCACTGCGGCGCCTGGCCCAGCAGGATCCGGTAGCCAATGTCTTCATCCTTGCACACCTGCGCTCGGCCGGCACCGCCGCGCCCACCACAGGTGGCGCATCGGTCCTGGGCGTGTTCGACGACGGCATGCTGGTGGGTGCCTGCTGGACAGGAGCCAACCTGGTTCCGGTCCAGCTGGACCCCGCCTTCGCCGGGCTGATCGCCGCAGCAGCCAACCGGACAGGGCGCCGCTATGCCTCGGCCTTCGGCCCCGCCGAACCGGTGCTTGCCCTGCACGCCGAGCTCGAGGCGCGGGGCCACACCGCCCATGAGGTGCGCTCCGAGCAGCCGCTCCTCACCCTGTCCGGACCGCCCACCGTGGAACCGAACACGGACCTTACGCTGGGCAGGCTCGCCGACTTTGACCGGATCCTGCCGGCCTGCGCCGCCATGTTCGAGGAGGAAGTGGGCTATTCGCCGTTCCTCGGAGGCCGTGAGTTCTACAGCCGGCGTGTGGAGGGCCTGATCCGGCAAGGGCACTCGCTGGTCCATCTCAGCCCCGCCGGGGACGTCATCTTCAAAGCCGAACTCGGGGCCGTGACGGCAGAAGTCACCCAGGTGCAGGGCGTCTGGATGAACCCGCTGTACCGCGGCCAGGGCCTCAGCGCCGGCTACATGGCGGCCGTCGTCGACCAGGCGCGGAAAATCGCCCCGGTCACCAGCCTGTACGTGAACGGCTTCAACACCAAGGCCAGGTCCACCTACGAGCGCGTCGGTTTCACCCAGCGGGGCACGTTCGCTACTGTTCTTTTTTAGCTGGCGATTGCCTGCGGAATGCTCAATATTGGGGGACATAAATGAATTCTGTGCTCGGCGCCTTCGGTACGGCCGTCATTATCGCCACGGCGCTTTCCGCCTGTGCCAGTCCCGCCGAACCTCCTGCGGCTGACTCTCCCGCAGCGGAAACCCCAACGCCTGCACCCACCCCTACGCCTTCCGCTGTTCCGGCAGCCAAAACGTATTCGGTCGAGGACTTGTCCGCCATCATCGGGCAGTTGCAGGATTCCCAGGGCAGGAAGCTGTCAGTAATGGCCAGCTCCGACCTGGCCGGTACTTTGGAGCAGACCAAAGCGCTGCTCTCGTCAGTTGAGGTGGAGCCGGCCGAGTGCCAGACCCTTGCCGCGGCCAGCGTGGTGCCCACAGTGGATGGGGCCGTCATGGCGATGGGGCAGAGCATTGATGCAGCCTCCGGGGCAGTCACGGCATTGTCGCTCACCGCAGGCTTGGAGAAAACCGCCCTTGTGGCAGTCGCGGACCAGGGACCGCAGCTGGAGAAGTGCGCCAATATGACCATGACTGCCCCGGGCCTGGCTATTGCCGTCTCCGTGACCCTGGTTGATGGCGCCGGAACAGTCCCCGACACCGTGGCATACCGCACCGATACGAAGCTGCCCGATGGAACCGCGCAGTCCCTCATCACTGCCCAGACGGTGCAGGGCGCCGTGCTGCTCACGGCGGTGGCTTCAGGCGGTTCCAGTGAGGCCGACGCCGTTTCACGGGCAGGTGCACTGCTCGACTCGGCTGCCTCCCAGCTCAAGTGACCGCGCCGGTGGCAGTTCCGGGCAGGTCCAGCTCTCCGGTGAGGTACCGCTGGACGTTCGGAGCTACCAGCCGCACCACATCCTCCGGTGACGCCGAGGCGAGCGGCTCCAGCCTGACCACATAGCGGACCAGCATCACGCCAACCACCTGCGTGGCCACCAGGCTTCCCCGCAGGGCCACTTCCTCCGGCGGGCCGGGTACGCCGGCCATGATGCGGCTGATGACCGTCCGGGTCACCACTTCCCGCAGCAGCAAGGTCTTGGCCTTGGATCCGATGGTGCCGCGGATGAACGCCACAAGGCTGTGCTGGGCCGGGCTCTCCCACAGCTTCAGCACTGCCCGGACAATGGCCTCCGCACGGTGCTCGGGGTCGTGCTGGTCCACCCCTTCCAGCACCTGGGCAGGGTCCGCCGGCAAGGCCACGCTCAGGGCGAAGAGCTCATCCTTGCCCTTGAAAAAGTGGTGGATCATGGCCGGGTCAACACTGGCTTCCCGGGCTATCTGCCGCAGGCTGGTGCCGTCGAACCCGTGCTCGGCGAAGAGCCGGCGGGCCGTGGCCAGGATGTGCTCCCGGGACTCGGTTGCCCCTTCACGCCGTCCCCGCCGGCCGGATCCCGGCGTCCGGGTCGCCTGCATGCCGCTCATGCAGTCTGCCGCCGAAGGGTCAGGGAAGCCAGCACCAGTACTCCCAGGACGATGGCCAGCATGGTGCCGGCATCTGTCCAGAGCCGGTCCGTGGCTTCGGCGTTGGCCGCAATCTCCTGCAGGGCGTCCACGGAAAAGGTCAGCGGCAGGACATTGGAAATGGATTCGAGGACCTCATTCATCCGGTCGCGGGCAACGAACAGCCCGCACAGGAGAATCTGTGGCACCACCACCACGGGCATGAACTGGACGGCCTGGAATTCAGTCCTGGCGAACGCCGAACACAGCAGCCCCAGCGCCACGCCCAGGACGGCGTTGATCACCGCGATCATGACGACCAGGCCAGGGCTGCCTTTGATGTCAAGATCGAAGATCCAGTAGGCCACAGCCGTGGCAACCAGCGACTGCAGGGCTGCCATGATGGAAAACGCCAGCCCGTAGCCGAACAGCAGGTCAGCCTTGTGGATGGGCGTGGTCAGGAGCCGCTCCAGGGTCCCGGACGTCCGTTCCCGCAGCATGGTGATGGAGGTGACCAGGAACATCACCACAAACGGGAAGATGGCCAGCATCATCAGGCCCACCCGGTCGAAGGTCCTGGGCACGCCGGGCGGGAGCGTCTCATTCTCGTACAGGAAGTACACCGCCGTCAGCAGCAGCGCCGGGACCACCAGGATCAGGGCAACACTGCGGTGGTCATGCCGCAACTGGTCCAGTACCCGCCGGGTCGTGGCGAGCATCATCACCGGGTTCATGACCGCACCGTCCTTTCCGGGGTTGTGCTGCCTGCGGCAGTGGCCCCGCCTTCCGCCTCACGGATGATGTGCAGGAACGCCTTCTCCAGGTCAGCGCTGTGGCCGCGGCTGCTGAGCTCCGCCGGCGTCAGCTGGGCCAGGAGCCTGCCTTCGCGCAACAGCAACAGGGAGCTGCAGTGGCTTGCCTCCTCCATGACGTGGCTGGACACCAGCAGCGTTGTGCCGGCCTCGGCCATGGATCTGAAGCGGTCCCAGAGATCTGCCCGGAGCACCGGGTCAAGGCCCACGGTGGGTTCGTCGAGGACCAGCAGCCGGGGGTGCGAAACCAGGGCACATGCCAGCGAGACGCGGCTGAGCTGGCCGCCGGAAAGGTCGGCAGTCTTTTGGCGTGACTGCTGTTCAAGGCCGACGGCGGCAATCGCCTCGGCCGCATCGGCGCGCCCTTTCCCGTGCATCGCCCCGAAGTAGCGGACATTGGCCTCCACGGTCAGGTCCGGATAGACGCTGGCGGACTGGGTCACGTAGCCCACCCTGTGCCTGAGCGAGGGATGGCCGGCCGGAAGGCCCAGCACGGTCACGGACCCGGAGCTCAGCCGCTGGACTCCCACGATGGCCCGCATCAGGGTGGTCTTGCCGCTACCCGAGGGCCCCAGCAGGCCCGTGATCCGGCCTGCCGGGATGGCAAAGTCCAGGCCCCGGAGGACTGGTACCTTTCCCCGGATCACACGCAGGGAGCTCGTAGCCACGGCCACGTCATCTCCGGAACCTGCCAAGGCCGCTGCTGCTGAGTGGGACATGACTGCCTCCGGACGCTGGTGCCTGCATGCTGGTCAAAACATTGATTAATTCACCACATGATGAAATAAAACTAAACCCGCCATTCGGGGCCGTCAACAACTTCGACTGGAAAAACCCTTGTCAACGTGTCGGCTATCACATAGGTTCAATCTAGCTGCGCTGGAGTGTGGTTGGGCGGTCTCACCAGTCCTCACCAGAATCAACGGCGTTAACGGCAAGAAGAGCCACGTCCGGTTGCAATGACCAGCCCGAATGGGGGGCCAGGGGCTTTGCAGCACCGGACGTGGCTTTTCGCTGTCCCGGCCACGGACCCCGGCGGCGAGGATGCCGGCACTCACGCTCCCGCGGGCATTGGCGCAGCTTGCCGGTAGATTAGTACCCAGACGAATTGCCCGGCCCTGCTTTCAGCAGCCATTCCCCAGAAACGGATACCGCCCCGTGGTCACAAGACTGTCCCAGCTTTTCCTGCGCACCCTGCGTGAAGATCCCGTCGACGCCGAAGTGGCCAGCCACCGGCTCCTGGTCCGGGCAGGCTATATCCGGCGTGCGGCACCCGGCATCTACACCTGGCTGCCGCTCGGGCTCAGCGTGCTGCGCAAGGTCGAAGCCGTCATCCGCGAGGAAATGGCCGCGATCGGCGCCCAGGAAGTCCATTTCCCGGCCCTACTGCCGCGGGAACCCTACGAGGCCACCAACCGCTGGACCGAATACGGCGAAGGCCTGTTCCGGCTCCAGGACCGCAAGGGTGCCGACTACCTGCTGGCCCCCACCCACGAGGAAATGTTCACCCTCCTGGTCAAGGACCTGTACTCCTCGTACAAGGACCTGCCGCTGAGCCTCTACCAGATCCAGAACAAGTACCGCGACGAGGCGCGCCCCAGGGCAGGCCTGCTGCGCGGCCGCGAGTTCATCATGAAGGACTCGTACTCCTTCGACGTGGACGACGCCGGCCTGGACGCGAGCTACGCCGCGCACCGCGGCGCCTACCTCCGCATCTTCGAGCGGCTGGGCCTGGAAGTCGTCCCTGTGGCCGCCACGGCCGGCGCCATGGGCGGGTCCAAGAGCGAGGAGTTCCTGCACCCCACCGAGATCGGCGAGGACACCTTCGTGCGGTCCGCCGGCGGCTACGCAGCCAACGTCGAAGCCGTCACCACAGTGGTCCCGGCGGACATCGACTTCGCGGCTGCACCGGCCGCGGAAGTGCTGGATACCCCCAATACGCCCACCATCGACACCCTGGTGGCCGCATCCAACGAACTGGCTCCCCGCAGCGAGGCCGACGGCGGCGCCTGGACTGCGGCGGACACCCTCAAGAACGTGGTCCTCGCCGTCACACTGCCCACCGGTGAGCGCCAGCTGGTGGTCATCGGCCTGCCCGGTGACCGCGGCGTTGACCTGAAACGCGTCGAAGCCAACATCGGCTCCTTCCTGCCCATCGCCGGCGAAATCGGCCTGGAAGCAGCCAACGACGACGACCTCAAGAAGCAGCCGCTCATCGTCAAGGGCTACCTGGGCCCCGGCCTCGCGCTGGACGAACCCCTGCTGGGCAGCGAAAGCGCCACCAAGCTCCTGTACCTCGTTGATCCCCGCGTTGTCAGCGGCACAGCCTGGGTCACGGGGGCCAACGAGGCCGGAAAGCACGTGTTCGGCCTCGTGGCCGGCCGCGACTTCACCTGGGACGGCGTCATCGAATGCACCGACGTCCGCGAAGGCGATCCCGCACCGGACGGCTCCGGTCCGCTGGAGATCGCCCGCGGCATCGAGATGGGCCATATCTTCCAGCTGGGCCGCAAGTACGCCGCCGCCCTTGAGCTGAAGGTCCTGGACCAGAACGGCAAGCAGGTGGTGGTCACGATGGGTTCCTACGGCGTGGGCGTCACCCGTGCTGTCGCCGCCCTGGCCGAGTCCAACCACGACGACAGGGGACTGGTCTGGCCCCGCGCCGTGGCGCCGGCTGATGTCCATGTGGTGGCTGTAGGCAAGGGCGAAGAGATTTTCGCGGCAGCCGAAAAGCTGGCACTGGATCTTGAGGCCGCAGGCCTGGACGTCATCTACGACGACCGTCCCAAGGTATCCCCGGGCGTTAAGTTCGGCGACGCCGAACTCGTGGGCGTCCCCACCATCCTGGCTGTCGGCCGGGGACTGGTGGACGGCGTCGTGGAGATCAAGGACCGCCGCAGCGGCGAAGCCGAGAACGTTGCAGTGGACAAGGCGGTGGACTACGTGGTCACCGCCGTCCGCAACAGCTGACCCGCGGCGTTGATTTCGGGTTTCGAGTCGATCCAGCTCACCACCCTCATCCTGATTGTGGTGGCTGGATTCGCTGCCGGCTGGGTTGATGCGGTGGTGGGCGGGGGCGGACTGATCCAGCTCCCCGCCCTGCTGCTGGTGCCGGGCATCACCCCCGTCCAGGCGCTTGCCACCAACAAGATGGGCTCGATCTTCGGGACCACCACCAGTGCTGTCACCTACTACGGGCGGGTTAAGCCGGACCTGAAAACGGCACTGCCCATGGCGGTGATCGCGCTGGCCGGGAGCTTCGGCGGCGCGGTGCTGGCAGCCACCCTGCCGGCCAGCGTGTTCAAGCCCATCATCGTGGCGGCGCTGGTCGCCGTCGCGCTTTTTACGGCACTGAAGCCCAACGTGGGCGACATCACCGTACTGCGCCACGACGGGCACACACATTACGTGGTGGCGTGCATGATCGGGGCGGTGATTGGTTTCTACGACGGCCTGATCGGCCCGGGCACCGGCTCGTTCCTGGTCATCGCCCTGGTCTCGGCGATGGGGTATGCCTTCCTGGAGGCCAGCGCCAAGGCGAAGATCGTCAACATGGCCACCAACGCCGGAGCGCTGCTGTTCTTCCTGCCGCACGGCTCGCTGCTGTGGGGCGTAGGCCTGCTGCTGGGCGCCGCCAACATGGCCGGCGGCTATCTGGGAGCCCGCACCGCCGTCAAGCAGGGGAGCCGCTTCGTCCGCATCGTGTTCCTGGTGGTGGTGGGCGCCCTGATCATCAAACTCGGCTACGACGTTTGGGCCGAGAACTTCGCCTAGGACCCTCCGGCCCTCGTGGCAGGGACCGCGGAGGCGTACCATGCTGCTATGTCAGCAGGCGCTGGACAGTATTCCGAGGCCTTATCAGCCGCAGCCCGCCACGCCCAGGAGTGGCTGGCGAGCCTGCCGGACCGGCACGTGGGCCCGCGGGCGTCGGTCCAGGAACTGGGGGACGTCTTCGGTGGACCGCTGCCCCGGAAAGGGATGCCCGCCGCCGACGTGGTGGACTATCTGGCGCTCCACGCGGACCCGGGACTGATGGCCATACCCTCCGGCCGCTTCTTCGGCTGGGTGATGGGCGGGACCCTGCCAGCGGCAATGGCTGCCGACTGGCTGGTCAGCGCATGGGACCAGAACTCGGGCATGCGCCATGCCACCCCCGCCATCGCGGCCATCGAGGAGTCTGCCGGGCACTGGCTCCTGCAGCTCCTGCACCTGCCCGGCGATGCCGACGTCGGCTTCGTCACCGGCGCCACCATGGCCAACTTCACCGCCATGGCCGCGGCCCGGTGGCGCCTGATGGTCGACGCCGGCTGGAACCTGGACCGCGACGGCCTGGCCGGCGGTCCCCGGATCCGGTGCTTTGTGGGCCAGGAGCGGCACGAGACGATCGACCTTGGCCTGCGCTACCTTGGCCTGGGCCGGCCCGCTGAGGTCCCGGCGGACGCGCAGGGGAGGCTGATCCCCGCCGAGCTGGACCGGATGCTCTCGGCCGGCTCAGGGCCGGCCCTGGTATGCCTCCAGGCCGGCAACCTGCATTCGGGCGCGTTTGACCCGTTTGCTGATGCCATCGACGTGGCGCGCCGCCATGGCGCGTGGGTCCACGTCGATGGGGCCTTCGGACTGTGGGCGGCCGCGGTGCCCGAGCTCGCCCACCTCGTCGGGGGCATGGAGCTCGCCGACTCATGGGGAACCGACGCGCACAAGACCCTGAACGTCCCCTACGACTGCGGCATCGCCGTCGTCAAGGATTCCAACGCGCTGCGCAGCGCCATGGGACTGCAGCACACCAGCTACCTGATCCACGACGCCGAAGGACCGGGCGACCCCTTCGAAAAGGTGCCGGAGCTGTCGCGCCGCGGCCGCGGCGTGCCGGTGTGGGCGGCCCTCAGGGCCTTGGGCAGCGACGGCGTCGCAGCGCAGGTCAGGGGCCTCGCCGACGCCGCTTCAAAGATTGGCAGCCGCCTGGCCGCGGTGGACGGCATCGAGGTGCTGAACCTGGTCGACTACACGCAGGTGTCGCTCGCGTTCGGCGACGACGCCACCACCCGGGCCGTGACGGCAAAGGTCATCGAGGACGGCAAGGTATGGATGTCCGGTTCGCGGTGGCAGGGCAGGGACGTCCTGCGGGTCTCCGTCAGCAACTGGAGCACGGACACGGACGACGTCGGCACGGCCGTAGACGCTGTCAGTTCGGCTTTTGCGGCCGTGCGGGCAGCCAACAGCTGATTCCGTCAGCTGGCCTGCCGTGCCTGTCCCGGTTCCGGGAGGGAATGCGCGGGCGGAAGCCCGTCCAGGGTCCGGCCGGCCAGGGTGCTGGCCACCCACAGCGAGCGCGCCAGGTCCCCTTGATGGTGCGGGCGGCCGGCGTAGGACAGGGCGTTCTCCACTTCGCGGGCCACGCCCCACTGGCGGGCCACTTCGGCGTCCAGGCCTGCCGCTTCGCTGAAATCTCGGCACCGTTCGCGCAGTCCCGCCTGCGGGTCGCTGCGCGGAAGATCCTTGATCCTGTTCCACAGCAGCGGAGCCACCGCGAACTCGGGCTCCCCGATCATCGGCTGCGGATCGATGGCCGCGAACCCTGATCCGTCCTGTCCAGCGGGACGGGCCAGGATGTTCAGGTAATGGAAGTCGGTGTGCACCAGAACATCGCGCGCGGAGCGGCGGCCCACGGCGCCGCGGGTCTGGCAGACTTCCAGGGCAGCTTCGAGCAGCCAGCGCGGAAACGGCCTGCCCAGCTGCTCCCAGTCAGCCGGCAGGTCATCGCTCCACTGCTCGGCGCGCCCGGCGATGTGGTCGAATTCCTGCCACTGCGGGCGGTGGTCGGGGACCAGGCTCAGCTGCCGGACCAGCCCGCCCCACACCGTCACTGCAACACCGATGGGAACGTCCTGCAGCGAGCAGTCCGCGTCCAGCCGCTCCAGCAGCATGGAACAGGTTCCGGCGTCGGATTCCAGCAGCCGCACGGCGCCGTGCCCGTCCCACAGCTCGAGGGCATGCCGCTCCACCCGGGCCTCATCATGCGGAAAAGCCACCTTCAGCGCTGCAGGTGTTCCATCGTTGCGGCGGACCGGAACCACCACGCCGCCATGCCCGTTCCATGGACCGGCGCCGGGAGCCAGATCAAGCGCCAGGTCCCAGTGCTCCATCCGGCCGGTCACGAGGGCAGGCAGTGAAACCAGCCATGCCCGGCCGGCGCTGGTTCGGCTGTACCTCGTGGTGAGGTCTGCAGGGATCGGCACCTGGGTTTGCTGGCTCATCAGCTCCACCCTAGTTGACGTGGCTACACGACTCCGCTGGCGCCGAGCAGGTTGCCGATGGTGAACGTTGCCGCCAGGGCCAGCGCTCCGCCCACCACCACCCGGGCGGCGGCGCGCATTTTGGAACCTCCGCCGATCCCGGCCCCCAGTGCGCCGGTTATTGCCAGCGCTGCCAGCACTGTGCCGAAGGTGACGGGAACGCGGATGTCCTGAGGGGGCAGGAGGATGGCCAGCATTGGCAGGACAGCACCGATGGTGAACGCCACTGCCGAGGCGAAGGCGGCGTTCCAGGGGCTGACAATATCCGCCTCGTCGATGTTGAGTTCAGCCGAAAGATGGGCCGCCAGCGCGTTGTGTTCGGTCAGTTCCACGGCCACCTTGCGGGCTGTTTCGGGGCTGAGGCCCTTGCCCTGGTAGAGGGCGGCCAGCTCGGCGAGTTCTTCTTCGGGCTCTTCGGCGAGCTCGCGGCGTTCCTTTTCGATCAGCGCCTTCTGGCTGTCGCTTTGGCTGCTCACGGAGACGTATTCGCCCAGGGCCATGGAGACGGCGCCGCCCACCAGGCCGGCGGCGCCCGCGGCGAGGATGGGTCCGGTGTCAGCCGTAGCGCCTGCGACGCCGACCACTATGGCGGCCACTGAGACGATCCCGTCGTTGGCGCCCAGCACTCCGGCGCGCAGCCAGTTCAGGCGCTGGGCCACATCGTTCTCGTGCGGCTCGGTTTCAAGGTGGCGTTGCAGATCCTTGTTGTCCGGCGGAAAGCCCGCCCGGTCCGCCGGCTCCTGGGAATCCATGGAATCAGCAAACCATCACTTGGACCCCGTTGCCAGTAGCGTGTCCTACGTGGCTGCCGGAGATGTTGTAGCGGCGGGGCTTTCAGGCATGTCCGGCAAGGCCGGAAGCTGGGACTCGTCCAGGGTGAGGCCGGGAACCGGCCCGGGGTCACCGCCCCAGCTGGCTGTCCTCCAGGCAGCCGCCACGAGGGCTGAGACGGCCCATCCGCGGGCAGGAGCGGCGCCTAACGCCACCACATCCCCGAAGGCTGTCAGGGTCCCTGACTCCAGCCGCGCCAGGCCCTCGGCGGGCGCGCCCAGGAACGCCGCATCGAGGACGTATCCGGGCGGCGTCGGCGGAACGGTTGCGCACTGCATGGCTGCGTACGCCTCAGCTTCGTCCGCCAGGTCCAGGTGTTCGGCCAGCAGGCTGGACGCCTGGACCGCAGCTGCCGGGTCAAGGCGGGACAGCGCGGCCTGGTAGCCGTAAACAGCCTGGAGTTCGGCGTCCAGGGCGGCTGTCAGCGCCGCGCCCAGACGAACGCCTTCGTCGTCGTGTTCGCCATCAGCTCCGCCTGACGGCCCGGTGCTTGTGCACCCTGCAGCAGCGGGTGAGGGTTGCGCGGAGGGACCTGCAGGTTCCTGCCATCCGGGCAGTTCGTCCGCCGGCACCCCGGCGAGGGCTGCGACTTCACCGGCCGCCAGCAACTGGGCCGCGCCGGTTCCGGCGAGAAGGCGGGCCATGCCGCCGTCGGCCTCCAGCGCATCGGTGAGGCGCGTGGCGCCGCTGGCAGCAAGGTCTGTCGCCAGTTCTGATAACGAGGCCGGGCCCGTTGTCGCAGGAGCGCTCGGAGTGTCTCCAGGCAGCATCAGGGCCCTCGCCTGGGTGGTCAGCAAAGTCACAGTCTTGTCCAGCGCGGCAGCGGTGCCGGGCCCTCCGTCGCCGGCGGCCGCACCTGCCATCTCCAGCCCGGCAGCCCTCAGCACCAGGGCATCGGCCAGCGCCGCGGCCCGGGCACGCTCCGAAAAAGGCGTTTCCGCAGGTGCAGGGGGCTGGCGGGGGATAAGGGCCATGCCCAGGCTCACCACCAGGAGGGCTGTGAGCGAAAAAACGGCGTACCGGAAATACCGCCTGCGGGCGCTGATTTCGGTGCTGTCGTCTTTCACAACAGACCATGTTGTCACGGCTGAGGGCAAACCCGGTGCACCACTGCGCCCGGAAAATCGCTAGGCTAGTAGTCACAACATCATCTATCGGGAGGCGGCCGGCATCGTGAGTAATGCAGAAGCCACGACTTCATCAGACCGTACCGGAACGGGTAGGGCTGACGTTGCGCCTGCCTACAATCCGGAAGCTGCCCGGCTGCGGGCCTTACTTGAACCGTCGGTCCAGGCCAACCGCCTGTACCTCGAGGATGTCACCATCATCCCCGGTTCGCATCGGGTGGTCCACGTGGTGGTGGACCTGCCGCAGGAAGAGACCGGCGGCGTGAACCTTGACGTCATCGCGGACATCTCCAGGGTCCTGTCCGACGTACTGGACAACGATCCTGACGATGACGGCCGGCCGTACGACCTCGAGGTTTCCTCTCCCGGAGTGGGGCGTCCTTTGACGGAAGAGCGCCACTGGCACCGGGCCCGCGGCCGCATGGTCAAAGTCAACGTCGTCCAGGGCGACAACGTCACCGGCAGGGTCAAAGCTGTGGACGACTCCGGCGTGACCCTCGTCCCGGAGATCGCCGTCAAGAAGGGCATGAAGCCCAAGCAGGGCGACCCCGTAACACTTCCTTTCGACAGGATCCGCAACGGAAAAGTCGAGATCGAATTCAGCCACCTCAACGAGGCCGGTCTGGAACCTGAGCACAATGGACCTTCTGAGGAGGCCTGATGGATATTGACATGAGCGCACTGAGACTTCTGGAGCGTGAGCGTGAAATCCCGCTGGACCTCCTGATCCCCACCATTGAGCAGGCGCTCCTGGTGGCCTACCACAAGTCGCCCGGCGCCTTCGAGAAGGCCCGCGCGGAACTGGACCGCAAGAGCGGGCACGTGACCATCTGGGCTGTGGAGATCGACGACGACGGCGCCCCCATCGGCGAGTTCGAGGACACTCCGGCCGGGTTCGGCCGCATCGCGGCCAGCACTGCACGCCAGATCATCCTCCAGCGCCTCCGGGACGTTGAGGACGACGCCGTCCTGGGCGAATTCAAGGGCCGGGAGGGTGAACTCGTTGCCGGGCTCATCCAGCAGGGCAACAACCCGCACATGATCCAGGTCAACCTGGGCGCCGTGGAAGCGCTGCTGCCGCCGCCCGAGCAGGTGCCGGGGGAGAAGTACACCCACGGGAACCGGCTCCGCGCCCTGGTCATCGACGTCCACCGCGGCACCAAGGGTCCGTCCGTCACGCTGTCCCGTTCACACCCGGGCCTGGTCCGGAAGCTCTTCGAACTGGAAGTTCCGGAAATCGCGGACCGTTCAGTGGAAATCGTGGCACTGGCCCGCGAAGCCGGCCACCGCACCAAGATCGCAGTCAAAGCAAACACCCAGGGCATCAACGCCAAGGGCGCCTGCATCGGCGAAATGGGTTCCCGGGTCCGGGCAGTGATGACCGAACTGAACGACGAAAAGATCGATATCGTCGACTTCAGCGAGGATCCGGCGACTTTCATCGCCAGCGCACTGTCGCCGTCGCGTGTGAATTCCGTCACGATCATCGACGAAGCAACCCGGTCCGCCCGCGTTGTTGTTCCGGACTACCAGCTCTCACTGGCCATCGGCAAGGAGGGTCAGAACGCCCGCCTGGCAGCCAAGCTGACCGGCTGGCGCATCGACATCGTCTCGGACGCCGCCGCGCCGCGCGAAAACTGACCCTAGCCCGGTGCGACAGCCGACGGCGGATGCCGACGGTTGAAGCGCCGGGTTTCGGGCAGAACGGCCCCGAGGGGCTAGAATAGACATTGACCGCGCCTAACGGCCGGTATCCGTGCGCCCTTGCGTGCCCTCCCTGCAGTTCGCTGTGGCGGGCAGGCATGGGCAGGGCAGCCAGGTACGTCAGGAAGATACTCACCGTGGAAGAAGTGCTTCACAGCGAGAATCAACCCCAGCGCACCTGCATCGGATGCCGGAAGAAGGGTTCGCGGTCGGAGCTGCTCCGGCTCGTGGCTGATGCCAGCGGTTCATCCGCTGTTTTGGTCGATGAACGACGCCGGATGGCTGGCCGGGGTGCATGGCTGCACCCCAGCGAATCGTGCCTGGCCCTGGCGGTCAAAAGGCGAGCATTCGGACGTGCCCTCAAGGGCGCAACCGGGACCGCCGCCGTCGAACGCCGGATCAAGGCAGGCACGGGCGCTGCAGGCCCGCTGCGGATACCTCCGGTAGCTGCAGCAACAACCGTCCAACCTGAAAGCGGGTCAGAAAACTGATGGAAACCCGATGAGTTCCCAGCGATGAGTGCGCAACGATGACAACTTTGTTGCGCTCTGCAATGGGCCCTTCTGCTGCATCCGCGGCGAGGGCCCGCAGTAAGAAGTAGACGGTTCGTGCCTGGCTCGGTGCGGACCGAGACAGGAGAAATGTGGCCAAGGTCCGCGTACACGAGCTCGCTAAAGAGCTCGGTATTACTTCCAAAGATGCAGTGACAAAACTGCAGGAACTGGGCGAATTCGTTCGCTCCGCCTCTTCCACCATTGAGGCCCCGGTGGTGCGGAAACTCCGCAACGCCTACCCCGACGCCGCGGCTAAGTCCGCAGCTCCGGCAGCCGCGCCCCAGGCGCCTGCCCCGTCGGCTGAATCACGTCCCGCAGCACCCGCTCCGGGTCCCGCAGCTCCCAAAGCCCCGGCACCTGCTGCTGCGGCCGCAGCGCCTGCAGCCCCGGCTGCACCCGCCGCCGCTTCTGCAGCTCCGGCTGCACCTGCGGCCGCAGCACCCGCTGCGCCGGCCCCGGCAGCCAGCGCTCCCTCCACCGGAGCCAAGCCCGGTGCCCGCCCGGCCCCCAAGGCTGAAGCCCCCGCTGCACCCTCCCGCTCCGGCGGAACGTCGCAGGGCGGCTCCGCGCCGCGCCCCGGCGGCCCCCGCCCGGGCAACAACCCGTTCGCCACGTCCCAGGGCATGCCCCGCGGCCGTGGTGGCGACGGCGAACGTGGAGAACGTGCGCCTCGTCCGGGCAACAACCCGTTCGCTACCTCGCAGGGCATGCCCCGCGCCGGTGGCCGTACCGACGGCGAACGCCCCGGTGGTCCCCGTCCCGCGGCCGGTGCCGGTGGTCCCCGTCCCGGTGGTCCGCGTCCCGCAGCCGGTGCGGGCGGTCCCCGTCCCGGTGGTCCGCGTCCCGCAGCCGGTGCGGGCGGTCCCCGCCCCGCAGGTGCCGGCGGAAACCGGCCTACTCCGGGCATGATGCCCAACCGCACTGAGCGTCCTGCACCCGCAGGCGCAGGTGCCGGCCGTCCCGGTGGCGGCGGCCGTGGCCCCGGACGCCCCGGCGGCGCTCCTGGTACCGGTGCCCCCGGTGCCGGCGGCGGTGCTCCGGCCGGCGGTGGCTTCGGCAAGGGTGGCCGCGGTCGCGGTGGCACCCAGGGTGCCTTCGGCAAGGGCGGCGCAGGCCGCGGCAAGCAGCGCAAGTCGAAGCGTGCCAAGCGCCAGGAACTCGAGCAGATGAGTGCTCCGTCGCTGGGTGGCGTCAGCGTCCCCCGTGGCGATGGCAGCACCGTCATCCGGCTCCGCCGCGGTTCGTCCATCACGGACTTTGCCGACAAGATCGAGGCAAACCCCGCAGCACTGGTTACCGTCCTCTTCCACCTCGGCGAAATGGCCACGGCCACGCAGTCGCTGGATGAGGAAACCTTCGCACTGCTCGGCGAGGAGCTTGGCTACAAGCTCCAGGTCGTCTCACCGGAGGACGAGGAGCGCGAGCTGCTCTCCACCTTCGACATCGACTTTGAAGCAGAGCTCGAAGCCGAAGGCGACGAAGACCTCGAGGCACGTCCTCCTGTTGTCACCGTCATGGGCCACGTCGACCACGGTAAGACCCGCCTGCTTGACGCCATCCGCAAGTCCGACGTTATGGCGGGCGAGCACGGCGGCATCACGCAGCACATCGGTGCCTACCAGGTCACGCACACCCACGAAGGCGAAGACCGCAAGATCACCTTCATCGACACTCCGGGCCACGAGGCGTTCACCGCCATGCGTGCCCGTGGTGCGAAGGTCACCGACATCGCCATCCTGGTGGTCGCAGCGGACGACGGCGTTATGCCGCAGACCGTTGAGGCCCTCAACCACGCGCAGGCAGCCAATGTGCCGATCGTGGTGGCCGTGAACAAGATCGACAAGGAAGGCGCCAACCCGGACAAGGTCCGCGGCCAGCTGACCGAGTACGGCCTGGTTCCCGAAGAATACGGTGGCGACACCATGTTCGTGGAGGTCTCTGCCCGCCAGAACCTCAACATCGACGAGCTGCTCGAGGCCGTCCTGCTCACCGCAGACGCCGCCCTGGACATGCGCGCCAACCCGAACAAGGACGCCCGCGGTATCGCGATCGAAGCCAACCTGGACAAGGGCCGCGGTTCCGTGGCCACCGTCCTGGTGCAGTCCGGTTCGCTGCGTGTCGGTGACACGATCGTGGCCGGTACGGCCCACGGCCGCGTCCGCGCCATGTTCGACGACGACGGCAGCGCCCTGACCGAGGCCGGCCCGTCCCGCCCCGTGCAGGTCCTGGGTCTGTCCAACGTGCCGCGCGCCGGCGACACCTTCTTTGTGACCGCTGACGAGCGCACCGCCCGCCAGATCGCCGAGAAGCGTGAAGCAGCCGACCGCAACGCCGCCCTCGCCAAGCGCCGCAAGCGCATCAGCCTGGAAGACTTCGACCAGGCCGTGGCCGATGGCAAGATCGACACCCTCAACCTCATCCTCAAGGGTGACGTGTCCGGTGCCGTGGAAGCCCTCGAAGACGCACTGCTCAAGATCGACGTCGGCGAAGGCGTGCAGCTGCGCGTCATCCACCGCGGCGTTGGTGCCATCACGCAGAACGACGTCAACCTGGCGACGGTCGACAGCGCCGTCATCATCGGCTTCAACGTCAAGCCCGCCGAGCGTGTTGCCGAACTGGCAGACCGCGAAGGCGTGGACATGCGCTTCTACTCCGTCATCTACTCAGCAATCGATGACATCGAGATGGCCCTCAAGGGCATGCTCAAGCCGGAGTACGAAGAGGTCCAGCTTGGCACCGCCGAGGTCCGCGAAGTGTTCCGTTCCTCCAAGTTCGGCAACATCGCAGGTTCCATCGTTCGCTCGGGCATCATCCGACGCAACACGAAGGCACGCATCAGCCGCGACGGCAAGATCATCGGCGACAACCTCACCGTTGAGACGCTCAAGCGCTTCAAGGACGACGCCACCGAGGTCCGTACGGACTTCGAGTGTGGTATCGGTCTTGGCTCGTTCAACGACATCACCGAAGGCGACATCATCGAGACCTTCGAGATGCGCGAGAAGCCGCGCGTCTAAGGCAGGGTAAGCACTACTGCGGGGAGCCTCCGAGTTTTGGGGGCGCCCCGCCCCTACGCTGGGCGGCACGGGATCTGCGATCCTGTGCCGCCCAGCTCCGGTAGGCCCGATGCCACTCCCGGGCGCCCCCAAAACTCTCCGGCATCGTCGTAAACTCACCAGAGGCGCGCGGCACCTCAGGCACACCAGCTGCCCAACTGCCGCACCGCCCTCGTACATCCAAATTTTTAGGAGTGGAAATGGCTGATCCCGCACGGGCTGCCAAGTTGGCGCAGCGGATTAAGGTTGTTGTTGCCGAGGCCCTGGGCCGGAAGGTTAAGGATCCCCGGCTTGAAGGCATCACTATTACCGATGCCCGGGTGACCAATGACCTGCAGCACGCCACCATCTACTACACCGTGTTCGGTGACCAGGCTGTCCAGGCGGATGCCGCCAAGGGGCTTGAGAAAGCCAAGGGCGTGCTCCGCCAGGAAGTGGGGCGCAACGTTACCGTTCGCCTGACGCCAACACTGGAATTTGTGGCCGACCAGATTCCCGTGGTTGCCTCCAACCTCGAGGAGCTGCTTCGCGAAGCCAAGAAACGCGACGCCGAGGTAGCCGCCCTGGCTGAGAAGGCCAAGCACGCCGGCGACGCCGATCCCTACAAGCGTGACGTTCCCGCCGATGTGGACATCGACGAGGACGACTTCGACGAAGAGGACCTTGACCTCACCGACGACGAAGAACTCGACGAAGACGGCAACAAGTAGCCGTCTGACCACACCCGTGGATCACAGGAAGGCCCGGACTGCAGCTGCAGTCCGGGCCTTCCGTCGTCTGCCGGGCTAGGATCTAGCTATGAGCCAGGCGAGCGACAATCACGATGCCACGCGATATCTGGAACAGGCCGTTGAGCTGGCCGTAAAGAACGTGGCCGACGGCGGTGGTCCCTTCGGTGCGCTGGTGGTCACTGCGGACGGCCGCGTCCACGAAGGCATCAACCGCGTCACCCGGGACCACGACCCCACGGCGCACGCTGAAGTGGTGGCGATCCGCGCCGCGGCTGCTGCCACAGCCCACTTCGACCTGCGCGGGGCTGTCCTCTACACCAGTTGCGAGCCCTGCCCGCTGTGCCTGTCGGCCGCCCTCTGGGCCCGCATCGACCGGGTCTATTTCGCCGCAGACCGGCACGGAGCAGCTGCAGCAGGCTTCGACGACGCCGTGTTCTACGACTACTTCAGCGGCACCCGGCCGGAACTGTTGCCGGTTGCCCAGGCTGCCGTGCCGACGTCGGACGCGCCGTTTGACGCATGGCGGAGAAACAAGCACCGCACCGACTACTGATCCGGAAGGCAGCGAGCACAGTGGAATCCCCAGCAGCGGAACCGACGCTCATCAAGTGCCCCAACTGCGGGAAGACCAACCGGGTTCCCGCCGCTGCAGCCGGCCACCCGCGCTGCGGCAACTGCCGGCAGGACCTGCCCTGGATCGTTAACGCCGGCGACATCGACTTCGCCACGGTCGCTGAACAGTCCCCGGTTCCGGCACTCATCGACTTCTGGGCTGCCTGGTGCGGACCCTGCCGGATGGTCAGCCCGGTGCTGGACAAGCTCGCCGTGGAGCGGGCCGGCCGGATCAAGCTCGTTAAGGTGGACGTTGACCGGGCCCCGCAACTGTCCCTTCGATTCGATGTTCAGGCTATCCCCACGCTCATGGTCATCGTCGGCGGAAAAGTGGTGGCCAGGCAGGCGGGAGCAGCGCCGGCCGCGGTCCTGCGTTCCTGGCTGGATGAGGCGCTGGCAGGCAGCCGCCGCTAAGTGTTCTGAGCCGGCTCCGCCCGCTCCGGCAGCCGGCCAACGCCCTCCACCAACTCGTCGCGCGCGCCACACAGGGCGATCCGCACCCATCCCTCGCCGATCGAGCCGAAGGCGGTTCCAGGCGCGAGTGCCACGCCCGAGCCGGCCAGGAACCGGCGGACCCAGCTGCGGACGTCACCATCGCTGGCATGGGAGACGTCGGCCCAGAGATAGAACGCCCCCTGCGCCGTCAGGTAGGGAATGTTCCTGGCATCGAGCACGGCCGAAGCCGCGTCGCGGTTGGCCCGGTAGTGGGCATGGGCGTCCCGGACGTAGTCCTGCGGGCCCGTCAGGGCCGCGAGCGCGGCATACTGTGACGGCGATGCGACGCAGGAGACGATCGCCTCCATCACGTTGTTCATCGTCTGCTCCAGCCCGGGCGGACACACGAGGGCGCCGATCCGCAGGCCGGTCAGGCCGTACGTCTTGGACAGTGTCAGCGAGGTGAAGACGCGCGCCTCCCCGGGGACATCGCTGTCGAACCGCGCGGGGCTGACGTGGGAGACGTCGTACGTGAAGGCCTCATAGCATTCGTCGGAGATGATCCAGAGGTCGTGCCTGCGGGCCAGGTCCACAAGCTGCCGTGTCAGGTCCTCGCCGAGTACCGCGCCGAGCGGATTGGAGGGGGAATTCAGGATGAGCACCCGCGTCCGGTCCGTGATGAGCGCCTCGATGTCCCCGATCCGGGGCTGGAATTCGTGCTCCGGATACAACGGGTACCCCACGGGGACGGCGTTGAGCAGCCGGCTGGTCATGGCGAACGTGGGGTAACCGGGGTTGGGAATAAGGACCTCATCGCCGGGGGAGAGCAGCAGGCTCATAGCGAAGTGCAGGCCCTGCTGCCCGCCGTCCACCACGTACACGCGCTCGGCGCCGATGGTGCTGCCGGACCGTTCCCTGAACCGCGACGCGAACGCCTCACGAAGTGCGGGGAGGCCGGCGTTGGGCGTGTAGTTGGTCTCATCCCGGTCCAGGCACGCCATCCCGGCTTCCAGGATGTGGCGGGGGAGCGCGAAGCCCGGCTCGCCGATGCTCAGCACGATGGCGCCCGGAGTACGCCAGGCGGCCTCGGTGATTTCGCGGATCTGGTTGACGGGAACGTCACGCGCGTGCGCGGCAAGCTCAGGCATGGTTGCCATCCTAGCCGTGGCCCGCCGGCGTGGGCGGCATGCGTGGGCGGGGGCCCCCGCCGGCGCCGATATACTGGGAAGCGTGCTTTCTGGACTGGTGATAGTGGACAAACCGCAGGGATGGACCAGCCATGATGTGGTTGGTCGGATGCGTCGCATCGCCGGGACCCGGAAAGTGGGGCACGCCGGGACCCTGGATCCCATGGCTACCGGCGTCCTGGTGGTCGGCATCAACAAGGCCACGCGGCTGCTCACCTACATCGTGGGCACCTCCAAGACGTACACGGCCACCATCCGGCTGGGCCAGTCAACCATCACCGACGACGCCGAGGGTGACGTTGTAGCCACCGCCAGTGCCGCCGCCGTCACCGACGAAGCGATTCACGACGGCGTCGCGGCCCTCACGGGGCTGATCCAGCAGGTGCCCAGCAGCGTCAGCGCCATCAAGGTCAACGGCGAACGGGCCTACGCCCGCGTGCGCTCCGGCGAAGAGGTCAAACTCGCTGCCCGCCCCGTCACCATCCACCGCTTCGAAGTCCATGGCATCAACCGCGAAGCCGGCACTGGGACAGATGACGCCGCGGTACTGGATATCGACGTCACCGTGGAATGCTCCTCCGGCACGTACATCCGCGCCCTGGCCCGGGACCTGGGGAACGCGCTGGGAGTCGGCGGCCACCTGACGGCGCTCCGCCGCACCCATGTGGGGCCCTACTCGCTGGAGCAGGCGCGGACCCTGGAGCAGTTGGCCGAGGACCTCCAGGTCCTCGAAATGTCGCAGGCCGCGCGCGCCCTGATGCCCAACCGGGAACTCACCGCCGAAGAAACCACCGAGATCTCCTTCGGCCGGAGGATCGCGGCCGGCGCGGAACCGGGAAGCCCCGGGGCCGCCACTGCCGATCATCCCGCCGCCGCCTTTGCCCCCGACGGCAGCCTGGTGGCGCTCCTGGCGGATTCCGGCAACTTCGCCAAGCCTGTGCTGGTGTTCGCACCCGGTAGCGGCTCCCGGGAGTCCTAGGCGTGGACGCGTACTTCTACATCATCCTCGCCGTCGGCCTGATCTCCACCGGCATCTGCCTGGTGGCCGGCATCCTGAAAAAGGCCCCGAACGACGTCACCATCCTGTCCGTGGCCGCCGTCGAACTCGCCCTGGTGGTCTACCTCGTGGGGTCCGTCATCAGGGTGATCGGCGGTGAACCGATCGCGGGTGAAGCCTGGGAGTTCTGGGGCTACCTGGTCACAGCCATGCTCCTGCCCCCGGCGGCCGTCTACTGGTCCATCCTGGAACGGACCCGCTGGAGCAACTTTGTCCTGGCCGCCGTCGGGGTGACCGCCCTGGTGATGGCCGCCCGAATGAACCAGATCTGGTACTGAAGTGGAAGAAGCCCGCAACGTGAAAGCACCACATTCCGAAGCGACGCCGGACAAGGCACGCGCGTCTGCCAAAGACACCCGCAACACCGGCCCCGGCAGGCTCCTGATCGCCGTTTACGCGGTGTTCGCCATTTCCGCCACCGCCCGGGCCGGCTACCAGATCCTCACCAAGTTCTCCGAAGCCCCGCTCGCGTACCTGCTGTCCGCCTTCGCAGCGCTGGTGTACCTGGTGGCCACCGTCTCCCTGGCCAAGCCCGGCCGCACCTGGTTCAAGGTATCGGTGACCGCCGTGCTGGTGGAACTGGTTGGTGTCGTCGTCGTGGGGGCCCTGAGCGTCTTTGACCCGGTGCAGTTCCCGCACGAAACCGTCTGGTCGCTGTTCGGGCGGGGCTATGCCTTCATCCCGCTCCTGCTGCCGATTCTGGGCCTGGTGTGGCTGTACAGGCGCCGGCCGGGCAAACAGCGGAACGCCGCCTAGTCCTTTTCCGGCACGGCCCGGCCGCATGCCACGGGCTGCGGCGGAGTCCGGAGGCACCCGCGATAACGGGTAATCTTAGAGAGTTCCGGCGCCGGTCAGGCGTCCGGGCATGTCAGTTGCAGGCAGTAAAAGGCGAGGGTGATGGTCTACATCTGGAACGATCCGTCCGAGGTCCCGGCGGACTTCGGTCCATCCGTTGTCACCTTCGGCAACTTCGACGGCGTCCACCGCGGCCACCAGCAGGTGCTGTCCCAGCTGATCCGGTCCGCCCGACGCAACGGCATTAAAGCCGTAGCCGTCACCTTTGATCCGCACCCCGCCATGATCCACCGGCCGGAGTCTGCGCCCGAGATGATCATGGGCCTGCAGGACAAGCTGGAAGCGCTGGGGGAGCTGGGCCTGGACGCCATCCTGGTGATGAAATACTCCCTGAACCTGGCCAGCCTCACCGCCGAAGAGTTCGTCCGACAGGTGCTGGTGGACAGCCTCCACGCCAGCCATGTGGTGATCGGCCACGACGCCCGCTTCGGCCGGGGCAACTCCGGCGACCTGGACACCATGAAGCAGCTGGGCGGGAAGTTCGGGTTCGACGTCCAGGTCATCAGTGAGTTCGGCTCCGAGGGCTACCCCCTGCACGACGACGACGGCACGGACCGCCGCTGCTCGTCCACCTGGGTGCGCGAGGCCCTGCAGGAAGGCGACGTCGCCACAGCTGCTGAAGTGCTGGGCCGCCCGCACCGCATGCGCGGCGAAGTGGTGCACGGCGCCGCCCGGGGCCGCGCCCTGGGATTCCCCACCGCCAACCTCGCCCACGAGGCGAGCGGCTTCATTCCCGCCGACGGTATTTACGCCGGCTGGCTCGTTGACCAGGCCGGAACCCGCTGGCCCGCTGCCATTTCCGTCGGGTCCAACCCCACGTTTGACGGCGTCAGCCGCCAGGTCGAGGCCCACGTGATCGACCGCCCCGATGAATCGGTGGAGGACTTCGATCTGTACGGCCAGACAGTAGTGGTGGAATTCGTGGCCAGGCTGCGGGGCATGGTGGCCTATCGTGGGCCTGAGGCACTGGTGGACCAGATGCGCCTGGACGTGGTGCAGGCCCACGATCTCTTGGTCCGCCGCTGACCGGAGCACCCGCCAGGAAAGGCAGCCAAGTGACCGTCGAAAAGAACACCAGGAAGCTGGACAAGGGCATCGTCCGCGATTTCAGTTCCCGGATGAGCTACGCCTCGTATCTGCAGCTGCCCACCCTCCTCAGCGCCCAGCAGCCGGTCAGCAAGCCCGAACACCACGACGAACTGCTGTTTATCATCCAGCACCAGACCACCGAGCTGTGGCTGAAGCTGGTGCTGCACGAACTCCGCAGCGCCGCGGCCTGGCTCCGCGCCGACGACCTCGGCTCCGCGCTCAAGGGCATCGCCAGGGTCAAGCACATCCAGAAGACACTCACGGAACAGTGGTCTGTCCTGGCCACCCTGACTCCCACGGAGTACTCCCAGTTCCGTGGCTTCCTGGGCAACTCGTCAGGCTTCCAGTCCAGCCAATACCGCGCCGTGGAGTTTGTCCTCGGCAACAAGAACCGCAAGATGCTTCCCGTGTTCGAGTCCGATCCCGAAGCGCACGCCATGCTGGAGGAGCTGCTCCACGCCCCCAGCATCTATGACGAGTTCCTGGCCTACCTCGCGCGGCAGGGTTTTGATGTGCCGCAGTCCGTCCTTGAGCGCGACGTCACCCGCGCCCACGAGTTCTGTCCGGAACTGGTACCGCTGTTCAAGCACATCTACGAAAACGCGGCCGACAACTGGGGAGCCTACGAGGCCTGCGAGGAACTTGTGGACCTTGAGGACAACTTCCAGCTGTGGCGGTTCCGGCACCTGCGCACCGTGCAGCGGACCATCGGCATGAAGTCCGGAACGGGCGGCTCCAGCGGCGCCGCCTTCCTGCAGAAGGCGCTCGAGCTGACCTTCTTCCCGGAACTCTTCGCCGTCCGGACGGAGATCGGCCAGTGAGCATGGACAACCTGGAAGCACAAAAGGATGACGACGGCGGCGCCCTTCTTGCGCGGGCCGCGCAGCTGGACGCCGCGGATCCGCTGGCGTCCTACCGGGACCACTTCATCGGAACGGACACCCCGTTGTCCTACCTGGACGGCAACTCCCTGGGCCGCCCGCTCAAGCGCACGCCGCAGGACATCAGCGACTTCATCCGGGACAGCTGGGGCGGGCGCCTGATCCGCGGCTGGGACGAGGAATGGCTGGACCTGCCGCACAGCATCGGGGACCAGCTGGGCCGCGCCGTCCTCGGTGCAGCCCCGGGCCAGACCATCATCGCCGACTCCACCACCGTGGTGCTCTACAAGCTCATCCGCGCCGCGCTGGCAGCAGTCACTGACCCGGCCCGGACCGAAATCGTCCTCGACACGGACAACTTCCCCACGGACCGCTACCTCGTGGAGGGCATCGCCCGCGAGGAAGGACTGACGCTGCGGTGGATCGAATCCGATCCGGCCGCCGGGGTGACCGTCGACCAGGTGCGGGTGGCAACCGGCCCGGGCACCGCCGTCGTACTTCTCAGCCAGGTGGCCTACCGCTCCGGGTTCCTTGCCGACCTGCCGGCCATTACCGCCGCCGTCCACGACGCCGGCGCGCTGGTGGTCTGGGACCTGTGCCATTCGGCGGGTTCGGTCGAGATCGACCTGGACGGTGCCGGCGTCGACTTCGCCGCCGGGTGCACCTACAAGTACCTTAACGGCGGCCCGGGTTCACCGGCGTTCGCGTACGTCAACAGCCGCCACCTGCCGGGGCTGCAGCAGCCGATCTGGGGCTGGATGGGCCGCAAGGACGCGTTCGAGATGGCCGCCGGGTACGAGGCAGCGCCGGGAATCCGGAGTTTCCTCAGCGGCACGCCGGCCATCTTCGGGATGCTGGCGATGCGCGGCACCCTGGACCTCATCGAGGAAGCCGGCATGCAGGCCATCCGCGAAAAATCGGTGAAACTCACCGGCTTTGCCGTCGAGTTGTTCGAGGAGTGGCTGGAACCCCTCGGAGTGCGGCTGGCCTCGCCGCAGGACCCGCAGCATCGGGGGAGCCACATCACCGTGGACCATCCGGAGTTCCGGGACGTGACAGCCGAACTGTGGGAGCAGGACGTCATCCCCGATTTCCGCGCACCGCAGGGAATCCGGATTGGATTGTCGCCGCTGAGTACGTCCTTCGATGAAGTCCGCCGCGGGATACGGGCCATCCGGGAACGGCTGGAAGGCCGTGGTTTCGACAACCCGCGCGGCATGCCGGTAAACTAAACGTTGGATCCGGCTGCAGTCCGTGGCGGCTGGTTCTTGTCATGTGCAGGAGTTCCGGGGTTTTCCCTCGAATTCCGGCGCTGGCACACCCGGCAGTGAGTTACTGATTCGGGCCTCACGGCACATCTCTAGGAGTTATTGTGGCACTTGACGCCGCTGTAAAGCAGTCCATCATCAAGGATTTCGCAACGTCCGAGGGCGACACCGGTTCACCGGAGGTCCAGGTTGCAGTCCTGACTCAGCGGATCAAGGATCTCACTGAGCACATGAAGGAGCACAAGCACGACTTCCACACCCAGCGCGGTCTGCTGGCCATGGTTGGTCGTCGCAAGCGCATGCTCACCTACCTCAAGAACACTGACATCGCCCGCTACCGTGCGCTCATCGAGCGCCTCGGCCTGCGCCGCTAGTCAGGCTTAAGGGGCGGCCCTGTCCTCTGTGGATCGGGCCGCCTTCTTCAGAAGTAAACTAAACAGGAGGATCAACCGCATCACGCATTCGCGGTCCTCGGTAGTGATCCCCGGGAACGGCTTCGTTGATTGAAGCCCCGGCCCGTGGGTCTCGATCGACGACCGGGTGCAGGGCCAGTAGACAGATGCTGGCCTGGGTTGATGCGGCTGGACTTCCGTCAAACATGAAACGGAGGTGACTCTCTTGGAGGGTCCCGAAATCCAGTTCTCAGAAGCAGTCATTGACAATGGCCGCTTTGGCAAGCGTGTAATCCGCTTCGAAACCGGCCGCCTTGCCAAGCAGGCAGCCGGCGCAGCCATGGTGTACATCGACGAAGACACCGCGCTGCTGTCCGCAACCACCGCCGGCAAGCACCCGCGCGAAGGCTTCGACTTCTTCCCGCTGACGGTTGACGTCGAAGAGCGCATGTACGCTGCCGGCCGCATCCCGGGATCGTTCTTCCGCCGTGAAGGCCGCCCGTCCACCGAAGCCATCCTGGCCTGCCGCCTGATGGACCGCCCGCTGCGTCCCGCCTTCATCAAGGGCCTGCGCAACGAGGTCCAGATCGTGGTCACCGTCCTGGCGATCAACCCGGACGAACTCTACGACGTGGTGGCCATCAACGCCTCCTCCATGTCCACCCAGCTCTCCGGCCTGCCCTTCTCCGGCCCGATCGGCGGCGTCCGCGTTGCCCTCGTCGCTGACGAGAACGGTTCGCAGTGGGTTGCTTTCCCGAAGCACTCCCAGCTTGAGAACTCCGTCTTCAACATGGTTGTAGCCGGCCGCATTGCCGGTGACGACGTCGCCATCATGATGGTCGAAGCCGAAGCCACGGACAACTCCTGGAACCTCATCAAGGAACAGGGCGCCACCGCTCCCACCGAAGAGGTTGTCTCCGAGGGCCTTGAGGCTGCCAAGCCGTTCATCAAGGCACTGTGCGACGCCCAGGCCGACCTCGCCGCCCGTGCTGCCAAGCCGACCGTCGAGTTCCCGGTCTTCCTCGACTACGAGGACGACGCCTACGCCGCTGTTGAGGCTGCTGCCGCCGAAAAGCTGGCTGCTGTTTTCCAGATCGCCGACAAGCAGGAGCGCGACACCGCTTCGGACGCACTCAAGGACGAGGTCACCTCTTCCCTGGCCGGTCAGTTCGAAGGCCGCGAGAAGGAGCTGTCCGCAGCATTCCGCTCGGTCACCAAGCACGTTGTGCGCCAGCGCATCCTCAAGGACCAGATCCGCATCGACGGCCGTGGCCTGACGGACATCCGCCAGCTCACCGCCGAGGTTGAGGTTCTGCCCCGCGTCCACGGTTCGGCCATCTTCGAGCGCGGCGAGACCCAGATCATGGGTGTCACCACGCTGAACATGCTGAAGATGGAACAGCAGATCGACTCGCTGTCTCCCGTGACGCGCAAGCGCTACATGCACAACTACAACTTCCCGCCGTACTCCACCGGTGAGACCGGCCGCGTGGGCTCGCCCAAGCGCCGCGAAATCGGCCACGGCGCCCTGGCAGAGCGCGCACTTGTGCCGGTCCTGCCGTCCCGTGAGGAATTCCCGTACGCCATCCGCCAGGTGTCTGAGGCTCTCAGCTCCAACGGTTCGACGTCGATGGGTTCAGTCTGTGCCTCCACCCTGTCGATGCTGAACGCCGGTGTGCCCCTGAAGGCCGCCGTCGCCGGTATCGCCATGGGCCTGGTTTCCGACCAGGTTGACGGCCAGACCCGCTACGCAGCGCTGACCGACATCCTCGGCGCCGAAGATGCCTTCGGTGACATGGACTTCAAGGTTGCCGGTACCTCCGAATTCGTTACGGCCATCCAGCTGGACACGAAGCTCGACGGTATCCCCGCATCCGTGCTGGCTGCAGCACTGAAGCAGGCCCGCGAAGCCCGCCTCCACATCCTGGATGTCATCAACTCCGCGATCGACACCCCGGACGAGCTCTCCGAGTTCGCGCCGCGCGTCATTGCGGTCAAGATCCCGGTTGACAAGATCGGCGAGGTCATTGGGCCCAAGGGCAAGATGATCAACCAGATCCAGGAAGACACCGGCGCGGACATCTCCATCGAGGACGACGGCACGGTTTACATTGGCGCCACCAACGGTCCGTCTGCAGACGCAGCACGTTCCGCCATCAACGCCATTGCCAACCCGCAGGTTCCGGAAATCGGCGAGCGTTACCTGGGTACGGTCGTCAAGACCACCACCTTCGGTGCCTTCATTTCCCTGACCCCGGGCAAGGACGGCCTGCTGCACATCTCCGAGCTGCGCAAGCTGGCCAACGGCAAGCGCGTGGACAACGTTGATGACGTTGTTTCCGTCGGCCAGAAGATCCAGGTGGAAATCACCAAGATCGATGACCGCGGAAAGCTGTCGCTGTCCCCCGTAGTGGCTGAAGAGGAAGGCGCCGGCGAAACTGTCGACGCTTCCGCCACGGCCGAGGGCGCTGCAGACTCCGAGTAATGCGGACCCTGCACCACACAGCATGAATCGGCGGGGCCGGTGGATGATCCACCGGCCCCGCCGCTGTTACGATGGCAGCCAGATCCGGCTGCCGCTCCCGAAAGGCTTCAATGACTGTTGTACCCCTGCCGCTTGAGCAGAACCAGCCCGGTGACACCTTCGTCCACGGATCCGACGGCGGCTCCGTCGTCAGGCGTTCGGTGCTCCCCGGCGGTGTTCGGGTACTCACCGAGGCGATGCCGGGCCAGCGCTCGGCAACGATCGGCTTTTGGGTAGGGGTGGGGTCACGCGATGAGGCCCCGGGACAGCACGGCTCCACGCACTTCCTCGAACACCTGCTGTTCAAGGGCACCAAGCGGCGCACCGCCCTGGAAATCGCCTCGGCGTTCGACGAGGTGGGCGGCGAATCCAACGCCGCCACGGCCAAGGAAAGCACCTGCTACTTCGCCCGAGTGCTGGACACCGACCTGCCCATGGCCATCGACGTCATCGCGGACATGATCACCGGCGCGGTCCTGGATCCGGCCGAAATGGAGCAGGAACGCGACGTCATCCTCGAGGAAATCGCCATGGACAGCGATGACCCCACGGATGTGGCGCACGAAAACTTTGTGGCTGCTGTCCTGGGCACGCATCCGCTGGGCCGCCCCATCGGCGGCACCCCCGCCGCCATCCGGGCCGTGGCCCGCGACTCCGTCTGGGAGCACTACCGCCGGTACTACCGCCCGGATGAGCTGGTCATCACCGCCGCCGGAGGCCTGGAGCACGACGTCGTCTGCGGCCTTGTGGTGGGTGCGCTCCACGCCGCCGGCTGGTCGCTGGAGCCCGACGCCGCCCCCGTGGAGCGGCGCTCCACCGAGCGTGCCGAGATCACCGGCACGGCTGGCCTGCACGTGGTGAAGCGTGCGGTGGAGCAGGCCAACATCATCATGGGCTGCCCCACCATCGTGGCCACGGATGACCGCCGCTACGTCATGAGCGTGCTCAACGCGGTCCTGGGCGGTGGCATGTCCTCGCGCCTCTTCCAGGAAATCCGCGAGAAGCGCGGCCTGGTGTATTCCACCTACTCCTTCGCGTCCTCCTACGCCGACGCCGGCTACTTCGGGATGTACGCCGGGTGCACGCCGTCGAAGGTCCGCCAGGTACTGGACCTCCTCGGTGCCGAGCTGGACAAGCTGGCCGAGGGCGGGATTTCCGATGACGAACTCCGCAAGGCCGTGGGCCAGCTCTGCGGCGGGATCGTCCTCGCCCTGGAGGACACCGGCTCGCGCATGTCCCGGCTGGGCCGCGCCGAACTGGTCTCCGGCGAGTACCAGGACATCGACGAAACCCTCCGGCTCATCAAGGCCGTGACCGCCCGGGAAGTCCAGGAGCTCGCCAAGGAGCTTGCCGCAGCGCCCCGGACAGTCACCGTGGTTGGCCCCTTTGAGGAAACCGAGACGTTCGGGCTCTGACCGGGACGGTCCCCGCCATAATGGAGCTATGAACCGCCCGCAGCCGGGCACCGTGCATGCGGTGCTCGAAAACTTCCTGGGATCCTGGCGTGGAACCACTCGGCTCGCAGCGTCCGCGTGGGGACCCGAGCGCACCGCCACAGCCGAGGTGAACTACGTCCGGGCCGCCGGCGGCTACGCCGTGGTGCAGAGCTACCGGCATACGGAAGCGGATGGCACCCACTTCGAAGGCCACGGCGTGTTCACCGTCGACCCTGACCACGAGGACGTTCTCTGGTACTACGTGGACAGCCTGGGCCTGCCGCCGGGCACCCCGGCCCGCTGCACGTGGGTGGACGGCATCCTTCGCGTGGAGCGGCACAGCGACCGGGGGACTGCCCGCCACACGTTCCAGGTGGACAACGGTGTGCTCACCCACACCGCAGAGCTGCGCCTCGGGGACGCGCCCCATTTCGTCCCGTTCATGGTTTCGGAGTGCCTCCGCGCCTGACCGGCCCGTCCCAGCGCGAACGTACACTTGCGGCCCCCCGTTGGCGCGAACGTACACTTGGGGCCCTTCAGAGCGCCTCAGCCGGCGGATTCCATGATCCTTGTCTGCGGCGCGCCGGCCAGGGCAGGAGCAGCGAGAGGCGAATTCCACACCGTGGCCTTGAGATTTGCCAGCAACTGCTGGGCCTGTTCGAGCCTGGCGAAGTCCAGTTCCACCACCACGTAGTGGGTGTCGTCCACGGGCCGGCCTATCCTGTGCGACACAACCCCGGAGGCGGCGCGGTTGACCGGATCGCGGTCAAAAGCGGCCTTCCACATATCAAAGTCCTTGATGCTGTGTTCAATCTGGAGGGTGAACATTTCGAGATGCTCCTTCGCGGCCTGGTGCCCGGTTCGGCACGCCATGAGTTTTCATCGGCACTTCCCAAACTAGGCTCACGCTCCAACCACCGGTATCCCAGAAATCTGGAGCCGCTAAGCCAATGTCGCCCGCCGATGTCGGGCGCATACTGGGGAAATGACTACCGGCTGGGGGCAGACCCGGAGCCTAGAGCGGATTCGGGCATTAGGCGATTCAACTGTGGATCATCGGTCACTGCGCGCCGAGGTACTGGCCGAAGTGGGACGGGTCGTGCCGTTCGATGCCTTCGTCTGGCCGCTCTGTGATCCGGTGACAGCAACCGGCGTTGCACCCCGCGCCAGGATTCCCTGTCCAGAGGAGCTACCACTGCTGATCCGGCTCAAGTATTTATCCCGACAGGCAAGGTGGACCGGCCTGGCCGGTTCCGCGTCGCCGGCTTCGACTTTGCTTCGCGCCACCGGCGGCGATCCCTCCCGGAGCCCGCTCTGGGAGGGCGTGATGAAGCGGTACGGCGTCACCGATGTCCTCTCAGTGGCCTTTGCGGACAAGTACGGGTACTGGGGCTGGCTGGATCTGTGGAGGGTAGGTGGCGATGGCGCATTTTCCGAGGCGGAAGCTGGATACCTCGCTGACGTGGCAGGGGCGCTGACCCCTCTTCTGCGACGCTCGATTGCACGTCAATTTGGACCGCCGGACGACGTCGAACACGGTCGGACCGACGCGCCGACGACGGAAGTTCCTTCAAAGTCCGGACGTCCACAGAATGTGGCCCGCCGAGGGGAATTGCCCCCGCAGGCTGTCATCACTTTGGACGAAGACATGGCTGTGGTGGGTGAGACGGCGTCGACCAGCGACTGGCTCGAGTTGCTCCAGCCTGGGCCGCGCCCGTATCAGGCCGTGCCGGCTGAGGTCTTGAATGTAGCTGCCCAACTGCTGGCCCGGGAGGCGGGCGTGGACGATCACGACGCTGCGGCCCGGGTTCACTTGGGCTCCGGCAGATGGGCCATCCTCAGAGCCAGCCGGATGGCGTCCGGAGTTTCCGGCGCAACCCCGCCCCTCGCCGTGACTATCCAGGAATGCCCTCCAGGGGCACGCCTGGACATGTTTGCGCGGTGTTTCGGCCTGACGCCGAGGCAGAGGGAATTGCTGGAACTCGCGTCTGCCGGTGCGAGCACTGCGGCCATGGCCGCGTCCCAGGGAACAAGTGCCTACACAGTCCAGGACCAGTTCAAACAGATCTTCGAAAACTGTGGTGTCCGTACCCGCGCGTCATTGTTGGCCATGGCACTGGGAATCGTCGCTGGCGCGTCCGGCCCACGACAGTAAGGGTGACACCCCGGGAACCTTCAGCTCTTCTAGGATTTGGGGTGGCCAGTGTGGTGGTTCCCACTCGTGGTGTTCGGTTGGGTAGTGGCGGCCGGTGGGTGAAATCCAGCCGGGCGGTTCGTTGGTGCTGGCTTCGGTGGGTGTCCAGGCTGTGGAGTGTTTCAGCCTATGGTGTTTGCGGCACAGTGACTCAAGGTTGGTGATACCGGTGGTGCCGCCGTCGGCCCAGGCGAGGATGTGGTCGGCTTCGTTGTCGAGGGATTGGTTGTTGCAGCCGGGGAAGGAACATTTCCCGTCGCGGAGTCTGAGCCATTGCCGCATCGCTGCGGGGATGGGGTAGCTGTTCCGTCCGATTTCCAACGGTGCGCCGTTGCGGGGGTCGGTGAGGACCCGGCGGAATGAGGACGCGCCGTCGGCTACGAGTTTGCGGGCCATGGAGGCGGGGATGGGGCCGTAGCCGTCGAGGTCGGCGGGTTCGTCGGTGAGGCCCATCAGGGCGAAGACCGGTACGGTCACGAGGACCTGCGCCGCCGGGGTGGGCACCGGGCCCGAATCGACCCCGCCAGGGGTCGGAACCAGGCCGGCAACGGCATCATCGATCCCGTCAGTGACCGGAACGCCGCCAGGCACACCATCATCGCTGGTGCTGGTGCTGGTGCTGGTGCTGGTGCTGGTGCTGGTGCTGGTGCTGGTGCTGGTGCTGGTGCTGGTGCTGCCGGCCGCTGCGTCTATGTCGCCGACGGCTGTGTCTGTGCTGCCGTCCGACGGGTTGCTGGTGGTGAAGCCGGCGCTGAGGAGTAGTTTGGCGGCGACGTCGGCGCGGATCTGGGTGATGGTGCGGTCCTCGGCGGGGCCTTGGAGGGCGCGGGCGGTGGCGGTGATGCCGTTCCAGATTCCGGCGGCCTGGTCCGCGGGGAGGTAGGCGGAGAGCCAGGTCATGCCGTCCCGGTCCGGGGCATAGTCCAGCCGCCGGTCCAGGAAGCTTTTGGCGTGGCGTTTTTCGATGCTGACCGGGTGGTGGCGTTCCCGCCATGTGCGGGCTTTGTGCCGGAACCGCGCCGGAACCATGTCCCCGGCCGGGCGCCACCGGGCCGGGTGCGGCGCGTCCGGGTCCAGGAAATGCGCCTCCAACGCGGCGGCGCCGGCGGGGTTCAGGCTGGCCGCCTCGTCGACCATGACCCTCGCGTGCTGGAACGATATCAACCCCTGCTCCAAAGCGGCCTGGGTCAGGGGCCGTGCGGTGGTCAGTTCGCGGGATTCGGCCAGGAGTGCTGATGCCGTGCGTTCGCTGACTGTCAGGGCGCAAGCGACCTCGGCGACAACACCCATTTCCCGGGCCATGCGCTGATGCGGCTGTTCATCAGGTGGGGACATGGCCCGGGTTATGTTGGCGAACCCGGCGGTGAAGCGTACTTTCCTGGCGGCCAGCATGGCCTCCATCCGGGCAGTCTCTTCAAGGCCCTCCAGGCACGCGTCCGCCTGGTCACGGAGCGGATTCGAACTGGTGGACTCAGCGCGGCCCTCGCTGCGTTCCGCCAGCACCGCAAGCGCAGCCATGGATGTCATCATGGCCTCCATCGAATCCACTGCCGCGCCGTTTTCCATACCCCCATCATCCTGCGAGGCACCGCCAAAAACCGCGAAGCAAATGCCCTATGTGGATAACCTCCGGCTCCCTTCCAGAAGCCACTTTTGGAGGGTTTTCGGCTGCCACTCCGGAGGGCCCCAAGTGTACGTTCGCGCCAGGTCGGAGGGCCGCAAGTGTACGTTCGCGGAGGGGGAAGGGAGAGTGCCTCAGCCTCCGGCGAACGGCGGCAGGACGTCCACGACGTCACCCGGCCCGACTGCGACGGACCGGTCGCGCACAGCCACCTCATTGAGCAGGAAGCTGCTCCGGGACAGAATGCGTGGCAGGGGAGGGGTGCCGGCAGGCGGTTCGGGCCGCTCCACTGCCAGCACTGCCTCAAGCAGGGACTCCATCGTGGCGCCCGCGGGCAGGTCGAACTGCTCCTCTTCCACACCCGCAGCGGCGCGCGCGGCAGCGAAGTATCGTACGTTCAAGAATTCAGCCTCCGATGGCGCTCATGCTGCGGTCCGGCTGGACGAAGTCCGGGGCGTCCAGTCCTACGTGGTCCATGCCGTGCGCCTTGGGTTTGACCCACATGGCGTCCTGCCAGCGTTCGGCCAGGGCGTCGTCGCTGGCACCTTCGCGCAGGAGCCCCAGGAGGTCGTACTCCTCGCGGGAGAACAGGCAGCTCATGATCTTGCCCTCGGCGGTGATCCGGGTCCGACGGCAGTCCGAACAGAACGGCTCGGTGACAGAGGCGATAATTCCCACGGTGCCCAGCACCGGCCCCTGCGCTTCCGCAGACCCGGCCGCCCGGCGTCGTACTTCAAACCGTTCCGCCGGGGCACCGTCGCGGGCACGGGGATCCGGGCTCAGGACGTAGTCCACGGAAAGCAGGGAGCGGATTTCGGCGGCGGTGATCATGTTTCGCCGGGTCCAGCCGTGGTCGGCGTCAAGGGGCATCTGCTCGATGAAGCGCAGCTCGTACCCGCGGTCCAGCGCCCACGCAAGCAGCGAGGGCGATTCGGCGTCGTTGATGCCGCGCATGAGCACGGCATTAAGCTTCACGGGGCCCAAGCCGGCAGCCCACGCGGCGTCGACGCCGGCGAGCACCTGGTCCAGGAAGGGCCTGCGGGTCAGCTTGGTGAACGTCTCCTCGTGCAGGGAGTCCAGGGAGACGTTGATGCGGGTCAGCCCGGCAGCCTTCAGTGCAGCGGCCTTCTTCGCCAGGCCCACCCCGTTGGTGGTCATCGAGATGGGCAAATCAGGATGGTTGCTCCGGAGGGCGGCGATGATCTCCACCAGGTCATGCCGGACCAGCGGCTCGCCACCGGTCAGCCGGAGTTCCCGGACCCCCAGCCTGTCCACACCGATCCGTACAATCCGCACGATCTCCTCGGCCGACATGACCGCCTGCTTGGCCAGCCATTCCAGGCCCTCAGCAGGCATGCAGTACGTACAGCGGAGATTGCATTTGTCAGTCAGGGACAGCCGCATGTCAGTGGCGCGGCGGCCATAGCGGTCTGCCAGCCCCGCGGGCGCATCGGCGGGGCGCGCGGCAGGTCCGGGCGGCATGCCGGTGCCTGCGCTGTCCCGAGGTTGCGGTATGCCTAGCTCAACGCTCATGAATTCAGGCTACGCCACGTTTGGCCCCCTGATCACGCCCGTGACGCCGGGGCCCGGATTCCTGCAGGGAATGGCCGTCCGGCCCGTGCCGTGCGGCCCCGGCGAACCTATGCTGGAGGTGTGAATACGCCGCAGCACCATGAGGGAACGTCCGACGGCGGCACGCGCACCTTGGCAGCGCCAGGAACCTTAGGTGCCGGCGGCCGGAACGCCCGCTGGGCCGCCGCTTCGGGCGTCGTGGCGGTCGGTGGCGGAGTGGTGATCGGGGAACTGCTGGCCGGCCTGATGAGCCCCGCCGTTTCGCCCCTCACAGCGGTTGGCGGGGCCGTGATCGACGCCGTTCCGCCGGCGGTCAAGGAATGGGCCATTGCCCTGTTCGGCACATCCGACAAAGTGGCGCTGCTGGTGGGGATGGCAGTGGTCATCGCCGCGCTGGCTGCTTTGGCCGGAGTCCTCGAATACCGCAGGCGTTTCGCCGGGGCTGCGGTGATAGTCGTCTTTGGGCTTACCGGAGTGGCCGCCGTGCTGACCCGGCAGCAGGCGACCCCCGGAGCCGTCGTCGTTCCGGTCCTGGTGGCGGTGGCAGCGGTGATACTGCTTCGCCTGCTCATGGGCCGGCTGCACAGCTGGCCCCAAAAGGTGGCCTATGCGGGGGAGGCGGGGCCGCCCCGCCGCAGCTTCCTGCAACTGCTGGCCGGCGGTGCGGCGGCCACAGCGGCGGGCGGAGTTCTCGCCGCCGTGTGGCGCGGTGCGGCCGCCGTCGTCAACGACGCGCGCCAGCAGCTTCAGCTGCCCGCCGCGGGATCGGCTGCGCCGGCCATTCCGTCCGGCGCGGAGGTGGGGCTGGGCGGTATGGAACCCCTCGTCACCCCCAACGTCGACTTTTACCGCATCGATACGGCTCTGACCGTACCGGCCATCGATCCCGCGAAATGGGTCCTTCGGGTCACAGGCCTGGTTGCCGAGGAAATCGAGCTGACCTTCGCCGAACTCCTGGCCAAACCGCTGGTGGAACGGCACGTCACCATCGCCTGTGTGTCCAATGAAGTGGGCGGTGACCTGATCGGCAACGCCCGCTGGCTGGGCTGGCCGGTCCGTGAACTCCTGGCCCTGGCCCGGCCGCAGCCCGACGCGGACATGGTCCTCTCCAAAAGCACCGATGGCTGGACGGCGGGCACGCCCCTCGAGGTCCTCACCGACAGCCGGGACGCGATGCTGGCCGTGGGAATGAACGGCGAGCCGTTGCCGCTGGAGCATGGGTTCCCCGTACGGCTCGTGGTCCCCGGTCTCTACGGCTACGTCTCCGCCACTAAATGGCTCACGGAACTCAAGGTCACCAGGTTCGCCGATGACGTCGCCTACTGGACACCCCGCGGCTGGTCGGACCACGGCCCCATCAAAACATCGTCCCGCATCGACGTGCCGCGAAACGGCCGGACCGTCACCGCCGGCATGGTGATGCTCGGCGGCGTGGCCTGGGCCCAGCACACCGGCATCGGCAAAGTGGAACTGCGCGTCAACCGCGGAGACTGGCAGGACGCAGAGCTTGCCCCGGGGATCTCGGTGGACACCTGGTACCAGTGGACGTGCGGAATCGAGCTGACCCCCGGCCAGTATGAGGTCCAGGTCCGTGCCACCGACCTCAAGGGCAAAGCGCAGGCGGAGGAACGCAGGCCGGTTGCGCCCGACGGAGCCACGGGCTTCCACACCATTACAGTTGACGTGAAACCGTAACTGGCCGCAACCGAAAGCAGTCCCATGCCCAGCGACCCGCATCCGCACGGCCACGCGCCCGCCCCTGAAGTCATCCCGGCCGAAGTTATCCCGCCTGAAGGTACGCACAACGACGGCGCCCCGCACTCCGGAACCCACCGCGCCGGCAACCACCAGGCGCGGTCGGTGGCGGCCCACCTCTCAGCCGTGATGGACCTGCTCGCGCCGCTGAGCGTGCCCGGACGCACCGAACAGCTGGCCCTGCGGGACGCGCTGGGCAGGGGCCTGGCAGCGGACGTCACGGCGCCCGTCAGCCTGCCGCCGTTCGCCAATTCCCAGATGGACGGCTTTGCCGTCAAGAGTGCGGTCATTCCCGACGGCGGCGCGAAGCTCCGTGTGGCTGCCCCCGTCCCCGCAGGTGCCATGCCGGCGCCGCTGGAGCGGGGCACAGCCGCCCCGATCATGACCGGTGCCGCGATCCCGGCCGGCGCGGACGCCGTCGTCCCCGTGGAACGGGCAGTCCCGGACCGGTTCCCCGATCCCGGCACTGACACCACGGTGTGGCTGCCTGCGACGGCGGCCGGAACCTTTGTGCGGTCCGTGGGCAGCGACCTCGCAGCGGGGGAGCGGGCGCTGGCGGCCGGGACCTACCTGGGACCGGCCCAGCTGGGGCTCCTGGCAGGCCTGGGCCTCGCCGACGTCACCGTGTACAAAGCCCTGACAGTCCTGCTGGTCACCACCGGCGATGAAGTGGTGGAACCCGGCCAGGACCTTCCGGCGGGAAAGATCTACAACTCCAACGGAACCCTGCTGGAAAGCGCCATGCGCCAGGCCGGACTAAAGGTGGTGCGCACCCGGATCGCCACCGACAGCCCCGGGGAACTTCATGCCCTGCTGAGCAGCCACGCGCCGTCGGTGGACCTGATCGTCACCACCGGCGGAGTGAGCATGGGGGCTTATGAAGTGGTGCGCCAAGTGCTCGAGGGGCAGGGCGCCGACTTCCTCCACGTCGCCATGCAGCCCGGCGGCCCGCAGGGAATCGGAACCTTCGACGGGGTTCCGTTCCTGGGCTTCCCCGGGAATCCGGTGAGCTGCCTGGTTTCCTTCGAAATGTTCCTGCGGCCCGTGCTGTCCGGACTGTTCGGATCGCCGGCGCCACGCACACCCGTCCGCGCCCGCCTGGCCCACGGACTCAGCTCGCCCGCCCACAAGCACCAGGTCCGCCGCGGAAGCCTCCAGCCCGACGGAACCGTGCGCCTGGAAGGCGGCGAAAGTTCCCACCTGATGCACGCGCTGGCGGGATCCAATGCCCTGGTCCACGTCCCTGTTGGCGTCTCGGCGCTCGCAGAAGGCGACGAGGTGGAAGTATGGATGCTGTGAATCCAGAACCAAGCCTGACCCACCTGCGCCAGGACGGCAGCGCCCAGATGGTGGACGTGTCCGCGAAAGCCGAAACCACCCGGGAAGCCACCGCCACGGCCACCGTCAACACCACCTCCGACGTCATGGCCCTGCTGGGATCCGGCGGCCTGCCCAAGGGCGACGCCCTGGCCGTGGCACGCGTCGCCGGCATCATGGCCGCCAAAAAGACACCCGAACTCATTCCGCTGTGCCATCCGCTGCCGCTGTCCAAAGTGACGGTGGACTTCGAGCTCGGCGCGGATTCGGTCTCCATCCTGGCCACGGTCAAGACCCGCGGAGTCACCGGCGTGGAGATGGAGGCCCTCACCGCGGCCTCCGTGGCCGCCCTCAGCGTGTACGACATGATCAAGGCCGTGGACAAGCACGCCGTCCTGACGGACATCAAGGTGCTGGCGAAAAGCGGCGGCAAGAGCGGGGACTGGAAACTGTGAGCACCGAGAGTACTTTCCTGCCGGAGCCGCACCGGCACGGCGACGTCCAGGGCCGGAAGGCCGGGGTGGTCATCGCGTCCACCCGGGCCGCCGCCGGAATCTACCAGGATGAAACCGGGCCCGTCATCATCGACTGGCTCACCGAGCACGGCTTCGAGACGTTCCCCGCCATGGTGGTCCCGGACGGCGAGCCCGTGGGCGCGGCCATCCGTGCCCTCCTCACCCAGCATCCCGCCGTCGTGATCACCAGCGGCGGCACCGGGCTCAGCCCGGACGACCGCACTCCCGACGTCACGCTGCCGCTCCTGGACCGGGAAATCCCGGGCATCATGGAAGCCATCAGGCGGGCAGGCGCGGCCAAAACACCGCTGGCGGCGCTCAGCCGCGGCCACGCCGGCGCGCACGGCCGCACGTTCATCGTCAACCTGCCCGGTTCACCCAAGGGGGTCATGGACGGGCTGTCCGTCCTGGACCCCGTGATCGGGCACCTTTGCGACCAGCTGGAGGGAAACCATGGGCACTGAATCCGTTTTCGAAGTGGTCCACGCGGTACTGAGCGCGGAGCCCATCTCCGTGGACCAGGCCGTCGCCGCGGTGGAGTCGGACACCGCGGGGGCGGTGGTCAGCTTCAGCGGCGTCGTCCGGAACCACGACGGCGGCAAGGCAGTTGAGCGGCTCAGTTACAGTGCGCACCCCACGGCCCACCAGGTGATGGCCGACGTCGTCGCCCGGCTTGTTGCAGAACAGGCGGGCGTGGGTTCCGCCACTCAGCCGGTGCGCATCTGGGCTGCCCACCGCATCGGCATGCTGGAGATCGGGGATCCCGCGCTGGTCTGTGCCGTCTCGGCGGCGCACCGGGGGCAGGCTTTTGCCGTCTGTTCCGAACTGGTGGACCGGATCAAGGCGGAGGTGCCCATCTGGAAGGAACAGTTCTTCTCCGACGGAACGGTTGAGTGGGTGGGCGCGGGGAGCTGACTCCGGGCCGCCTGTGCGCCTGCCGGTCTGCTTGGCTGTCCTGGGTGCGTGGGAGGTAACGCACAGCCGCCGGTTCCTCCCGGCGTCGGGCCCGACGGTAGGGTTAACGGCATGACCGAACAACTTTCCGTACCCCGGCGCGTCGGCGTCCTGGGTGCCAACGGACGCATGGGCGCCGAAGCCGTCAAGGCCGTTGAAGCGGCCCCCGACCTGGAGCTGGTTGCCGCCCTGGGACGTGGCGACTCGCTGGACCAGTTGTCCGCTGCGGGCGCCGAATTCGTGGTGGACCTGACCGTTCCCGAAAGCACCGAAGCGAACGTCCGGTACGCCGTCGAGCACGGAATGCACGCCGTCGTCGGCACCACCGGATGGAACGCCGGCCGCCTCGCCGCCCTGGAAGCACTTCTCGCAGAGCACCCGGAAACCGGCGTGCTGATCGCCCCCAACTTTGCCCTCGGCTCCGTGCTCGCCTCGGCGTTCGCCGCCAAAGCCTCCAAGTACTTCGACTCCGTCGAAATCATCGAACTGCACCACCCGGACAAGGTGGACGCGCCCTCCGGCACCGCCGTCCGGACCGCCCAGCTCATCGCGGCCGAGCGCCAGGCTGCCAACGTACCGGCGAGCCCCGACGCCACCACCTCCGAGCTCGCCGGCGCGCGCGGCTGCGAAGTCGACGGCGTACGCGTCCACAGCGTCCGGCTCCGCGGCCTGGTGGCCCACCAGGAGGTGCTCCTCGGCGGTCCCGGTGAGCAGCTGACGTTCCGTCACGACTCCTTTGACCGCGCGTCCTTTATGCCGGGGGTGCTGCTTGGCGTCCGCAACGTAGCCTCACACCCGGGCCTCACCGTGGGACTCGACGGCTACCTGGACCTGGGGCTCTGAGCCGTGGCTGACGTGCTGGCCGCATTCCGGAAGAACCGCACCAAGATCTGGGTGGGGGCCGTGACGCTCCTGCTGGTCTTCTACCTCGTGGTGTCCTTCCAGCGGTCCGTCCTGTTGCTGCTGGACAGCAATCCCGCCGCCAAGGCCATCGGCGCCGCCTACCTGGTGCTGCCCATTATTGGCGCGTGGGCGATGATCCGTGAACTGCTGTTCGGCGCCCGCACGGAGCAGATGGCCAAGGTCCTCGAGGCCGAAGGCGGGCTCCCCGTAGACGAACTGCCCCGCACTCCCGCCGGACGGATCGTCCGCTCAGCGGCGGACGCGGAATTCGAAAAGTACCGTGCAGAGGCCGAAGCGGCACCCGAGGACTGGCGTTCCTGGTTCCGGCTCAGCTGCGCCTATGACGCGGCAGGGGACCGCAAGCGCGCCCGTGCCTCCATGCGCGACGCCGTAAAGCTGTTCCGGGGCAAGGTTCCGGCGTAGTCCCTGCGCACCGGCCCTTCAGCGCCGGGTGTTCCGCTCCATCCGGCCGAGCTGGTTCGCGCCATGTCCCAGCCATTCCAGCGGCCCCCGCCATTTCAGCAGGACAAAAACGGTGCCCACCATGATGGCTGCGGCGGCGTGGGCAAAATACATCCCGTCTTCGGTCCAGCCTGCCGGGAGCGGCTTCAGGTAGAAACCCGCCACCACCCAGACGTGGACGGTGTACAGGGTCAGGGTCATGGCACCCGGCCCGCGCAGCGGCAGCAGCAGGTCCAGGTCCAGCCAGTCCGCGAGCCGCCCGAGCAGCAGGCAGGCGCCCACCACAGCGGCCGCGACGCCGGACGTATGCGCCAGGTCCAGGGTGGTGCCGGAATGCGGCGCAGCGGAGGCCAGCCACCACCACGAGCCCTCCTGCGGCACGCCGGTGAGGTTGACCTGCAGCACGCTGTCCAGGGGGTAGTTGGGGGCGTTCAGCACGTCCTCAAGGGCGGTCCTCCCTCCCCAGCTTTCCATCGCAGTAACACCCAGGGATTTGGTGAAGACTGCCAGTACCGTTCCGCCCGCGACGAGCAGCCACGGCACCAGTGCCCTGGTCAGTGGAAGGCGTCCAATCAGCAGGCCCACCAGCAGGTAGGACATCCACTGGAAAACGGGGTAGTAGCCGGTGAGGAACAGGTCGCCCAATAACTGGCCCGGCGTGGACAGATCCTCCCAGGACGGGTTGTGGCCAAGCTTCAGGGGAGGGTTGGACGCCAGCAGCCAGGGCCGCAGCAGGTAGGCAAGGACAGGCGAAACAAGGATCCATCCCGCCGCCCAGGCGCACAGCGCCTTCGGCTTCAGGCCCAGGAACGGAAGGACGCACAGGAACAGCACCGCGTAGTGGACAAGGATGATGGCCAGGTTGACTTCCAGCCCGCCCAGCGTCAGGCCGACGGCGGCAATCACCGCCGCGCGCAAGGCAATCCCGCGGCGGGCGGCTCCCAGGCGGGCGCCTTCGGCCGGCACCTCCTTTCCCGTTGACAGTGCGAGGCCGATTCCCGCCAGTACGGCGAAGAGGGCGGCTGCACGGCCCGAGAATGTCAGGCCGATCCACGTGGGCGTGAGGTCGGCGTTGGACTCGAACGTGGGGAGCAGGTGGGTGGCCATCATGCCCAGGAGGGCCAGCCCACGGGCCGCGTCAATTCCGCGGAGCCGCTCCGCGGCTGATGAGCTTCGGGGCGCCCTGGATGGCTTTGCCGTGGCGCGGGAGGTCATAAGCCGATCGTCTCACAGGATGCCGGGGACAGGCAGTCACGTGCCGGCAGTCCCGTCACTGAAACTCCCGGGACACTGCCGCGCAGGCCTTGTGTTCGAATATATGTTCGAATAATATTGGCGGCATGCACACCCCATCTCAGCCACAGCCACCCTCAGCCCTTCCGGCGGGGAAAGGACCGGACCGGGCCAGCCGCAGCCCTGACGGTCCGGCGGCGCCCGCGGGACTTATGAAGGCCATGAGCCCCGGCGTCGTCGACTACCTTTTCCGGCAGCTCGTGGCCGGGGAAACCCCCGAGGACGTCCAGTGGCAGCAGGAGGGCATCGCGCTGGCGGCGCAGCCGGCCGGCGCGGAACTGGCGCGCCGGTTGTCGGAGACGGATCTGGACGCCCTCACGCCCACGGAACTCTTCCACTACGTCAGGGCCGCCCAGCGCCTGGCCACCTGGGCTGAGAGCCTGCGGGAGGCCGCCGTCGGACGATACTGCGGTCCGGACATGCCGCGGTCGGACCCTGGCCGGCAGCATGGCGGGGTTTCCTCGCCCTGAATATGTCCTGCCCGGTTCCCTAGGATGAAGTGGTGACCAATGCCCTGACGGTATCCGCCATCCAGTACCAGGCCCTCGACGGCGGAATTTCTCCCAATGCCATGGAGCACGTCCGCCTGATCGAGGACGCAGAATCGCACGGAGCGCGGCTGGCTGTGTTTCCGGAGCTGTCCCTGCTTGGCTACGACCTCGAACTGCTGGCCTCACCCGAACACTGGCTCGTCCAGGGCGACGAGCGCCTCGATGATGTCCGTGAAATCTGCCGCCGCACCGGAATTACGGCCGTCGTGGGAGGCGCATACCGGGAACCCGGGGGCACTCCGCGGCTGGCTTCCCTCGCCATCCATCCGGACGGCAGCACCGAACCCGCCTTCAAAACACACCTGCATGGCCGGGAAAAGGACGTCTTTGTTGCCGGCAACGGTGCAAGCGTCCTGCAACTCGACGGTTGGCGGATCGGCCTTGCCATCTGCTTCGATGCCGCCGTGCCTGCCCATTCAACCGGAGCGGCAGAGGCCGGCGCCGATGCCTACGCGGTTTCTGCCGTCTACACCGCGGACGAAGGCCATCGGCTCGAGCTTCACCTGGGCGCCCGGGCCATGGACAACAGGATGTTTGGCATCGTGGCCAACCTTGGTGGAAACACTGCCCTGGGTTCCTCGTGCGGCCTGAGCGGTTTTTGGGGTCCTGACGGCCTGCGGATGAAGAAGGCGGCAGGAACAGGAACGGAAGTGGTCACAGCAACCCTTTCGCGGAGCGCGCTGTTGAAATTCCGCTGAGCCCGGGAGCCCCAACAACGTCTGCGGCAGGCGATATTTGACGTTCATCACGTCCCCGCCATTGTCCTAACCAGCCGCGGACAGGGTAACGTTTTTTCCATGCCTCACACATCCGCGAACATCCCTGCCCTTGGTACCCTCCTGACCGCCATGGTTACCCCCTTCACCAAGGATGGCGAAGTGGATTACGCCCAGGCGGCAGAGTTGGCTACCAAGCTCGTGGATGATGGTTGCGACGGACTGGTGGTTACCGGCACCACCGGCGAAACCTCCACCCTCACTGACGAGGAAAACCTCGGCATGTTCCGTGCTGTCAAGGAGGCCGTCGGTCACCGGGCCGCCATCATCGCCGGAACCGGAACCAACGACACGGCGCACTCCGTTCACCTTTCGAAGAAGGCGGCCGCGCTGGGCATCGACGGGCTCCTGCTCGTCACGCCCTACTACAACAAGCCCAGCCAGGCGGGCGTCCGCGCACACTTCGAGGCCATCGCCTCAGCAACCGATGTGCCGGTCATGCTGTACGACATCCCGGGCCGCTCTTCCATCCCGATCGAGCCCGAAACCATGATCCGCCTCGCGCAGCACCCGAACATCGTCGCCGTCAAGGACGCCAAGGCCGATTTCACCGCCGCAACCCGCGTTATGGCCGAGACTGACCTCCACTTCTACTCCGGTGATGACGGACTGACCCTTCCCTGGATGGCCCTCGGCGCTGTCGGCCTCGTTGGGGTCACCACCCACGTCGCGACCCGCCGCTTCCGCGAACTGATCGACGCCATCAACGCGAACGACCTGGCCACGGCCCGGAAGATCAACTTTGAGCTCCAGCCGGTCATCCGCGCCACGATGACCCGCGTCCAGGGAGCCGTTGCCGCAAAACAGATTCTTAAATGGCAGGGAGTCCTGCCCAACTCGATTGTCCGTTTGCCCCTCGTGGAGCCGGACGAAGCCGAGATCGTAACCATCCGCGAGGATTTGGCTGAAGGAGGGCTGGTCTTTTCCTGAAGGCTAAGACCGGCACCCTTCCGCCTGGAAAGTAGTGCACTATGACCCAAACCGCCCTTCCCGGCCTTGTCACCCCTCCCCGCCTGCCGCAAGGCACCCTTCGGATCGTTCCGCTGGGCGGGCTGGGGGAGATCGGCCGGAACATGGCTGTGTTCGAAATCGAGGGAAAACTGCTCATCGTGGACTGCGGTGTCCTCTTCCCGGAGGAGACCCAGCCCGGCGTTGACCTGATCCTGCCCGATTTCTCGTACATCGAAGACCGGCTCGATGACATCGTGGCCGTTGTCCTGACCCACGGCCACGAGGACCACATCGGCGCCGTCCCGTACCTCCTGCGGCTGCGGGCCGACATCCCCCTGGTGGGTTCCCAGCTGACCCTTGCGCTGATCGAAGCCAAGCTGCAGGAGCACCGCATCCGTCCTTACACCCTCACGGTTGAAGAGGGACAGGTGGAGAAGTTCGGCCCCTTCGAATGCGAGTTCGTTGCGGTCAACCACTCCATCCCGGATGCCCTGGCCGTATTCATCCGCACAGTCGGCGGCACGGTCCTGCACACCGGCGACTTCAAGATGGACCAGTTGCCGCTGGACGGACGGATCACCGACCTCCGCCACTTCGCCAAGCTGGGCGAAGAAGGCGTGGACCTCTTTATGTCCGACTCCACCAACGCGGACGTGCCGGGCTTCACCACGGCTGAGAAGGAAATCGGCCCCACCCTGGAACGGCTCTTCGGCCAGGCCACCAAGCGCATCATTGTGGCGTCATTCTCCTCGCACGTGCACCGCGTGCAGCAGGTCCTGGACGCCGCGGCCAAGCACAACCGCAAGGTCGCCTTCGTGGGCCGGTCCATGGTGCGCAACATGGCCATCGCGGCGAAGCTCGGCTACCTGGACGTTCCTGACGGCCTCATCGTCGACATCAAGAACATCGACAACCTGCCCGACAACCGCGTCGTGCTCATGTCCACGGGTTCCCAGGGCGAGCCGATGGCTGCCCTGTCCCGCATGGCCAACGGCGACCACCGCGTGGTGGTGGGCGACGGCGACACCGTCATCCTGGCCTCCAGCCTCATCCCCGGCAACGAGAACGCAGTCTTCCGGATCATCAACGGCCTGCTCAAGCTCGGCGCCGACGTGATCCACAAGGGCAACGCCAAGGTTCACGTCTCCGGCCACGCCGCAGCGGGCGAGCTGCTCTACTGCTACAACATCCTGGAACCGCTGAACGCCATGCCCGTCCACGGCGAGACCCGGCACCTGATCGCCAACGGCAAGATCGCCATCGAGTCCGGCGTCCCCACGGCCAGCGTCATCCTGGCGGACAACGGCACCGTGATTGACCTCAAGGACCACCGCGCCGACGTCGTGGGCCAGGTCGAAGTGGGCTTTGTCTACGTGGACGGTTCCAGCGTTGGCGAAGTCACCGAAGCCGACCTGAAGGACCGCCAGACGCTCGGCGATGAAGGCTTCATCTCCATCATCACCGTCATCCACCGCGCCACCGGCAAGGTGGTCTCGGGACCGGAAATCCACGCCCGCGGTGTGGCCGAGGACGATTCGGTCTTCGACGAGATCATCCCGAAGATCAACGCCGCCCTGGAAGAAGCCGTGCTCAACCGCACGGACCACACCACGCACCAGCTCCAGCAGGTAGTGCGCCGGGTTGTTGGCACCTGGGTCAACCGCAAGCTGCGCCGCAAGCCCATGATCATCCCGGTAGTGCTCGAGGCGTAACAGCCCTGAACCCCACCGGAATCACCGAAGGCCCGATCCTCCTGGAACCGGGCCTTCGGCGTCTCAAAATGCAAGCCCGGAACGGGCCGGAAATCCGCGGAATTCCGGCCCGGTTCGGGTAGCGTGGCAGGTATGGCCACTCGTACTACTTCCGCGCCCAAGGGCCCCGCCAGGGGTTCCGCCAGTGCCAAATCCGGCAGCACCACTGGCCGCGGGGCCGGCTCCGCGGCGTCCAAAACCGGCCGGACGTCCGCACGCTCCAGCACTGCGCGCACCCGCCAAATGCCCGCAGTCGAAGAGCACCAGCCGTGGCTGGTCCGCGTTGTGGGCGGCGCCTGGCTGGGCATTGGCCACCTGGTGGGAGGCGGCGTCCGCAGGATCGGCCACGACGTCAGCGACCTGCCCGCAGAAGACCGCCGGGACGGCGCAGCACTGTTCAACCTGGCCCTCGGCGTCTTCATCGCCACCTTTGCCTGGTGGGGCCTCACCGGATGGTTCCCCGACACCGTGTACAGCGTGGTCAACGGCACGTTCGGCTGGATGTCGCTGCTGCTGCCGCTGATGCTGTTTGTCTGTGCGTTCCGCCTTTTCCGGCAGCCGTCCGACGGGCGGGGCAACAACCGGGTGGGCATTGGTTTCCTCATCATGACCTTCGCCGGCTGCGGCCTGGCCCACATCGTGGGCGGACAGCCCACCGTTGCTGACGGTTTCGACGGACTGCGCCAGGCCGGCGGTATGCTCGGTTTCCTGGCCGCCTCGCCGCTTGCGGCCATTCACGCAGCCGTTCCGGTGGCCCTCTACGGCCTGCTGGCATTTGTTTCGCTGCTCATCATCACGGCCACTCCCTTCGGTGCGATTCCACGGCGGCTCCGGGCCGGCTACGAGCACCTGATGGGCATCGACCTCCAGGAGCCGGACGAGGACAGGGACGGCCACGACCGCAGCTACCTGGAGCAGGCCCCCGCGGCAGCGCCCAAGAAGAAGAGGCGGCGGCTGTTCGGAAAGGACGAGGACTCCGACGCCGGACTGGAAGGCTATGTGGGCGACGAAGCCTTCGAGCACGCAGTCATCGACGACGACGACCCGGCGCACGACGCGAAACCAGGCCCGGGGCCGCGCCTTGCTCCCGGCGTGCGCCGCCCCACGCAGGCGGAAATCGCCGTCGAGAAGATCAAGGCCGCCCAGGGCCTGGGAACGGCGGCTCATTCGCCGTCGGCGGGGGAGAACGCCACCGAAGCGATTCCGCTCGTGACACCGGGCATGGTCGCTGCGGGGTCGCTGAACCCGGTACAGGTCCCGGCCAAGCCCGTAACGCCCGCGCCCCTGCCCACGCCGATTCCACAGCGGACTGAACAACTGTCTCTGGCAGGTGACGTCACCTACACGCTGCCGTCGTCGGACGTCCTGACGCCCGGCTCCATTCCAAAGGAGCGTACCGAAGCCAACGACGCCATCGTCGCTTCGCTGACCGAGACCCTCAACCAGTTCAACGTCGAGGCGCAGGTGACCGGCTTCAGCCGCGGTCCCACCGTGACCAGGTATGAGATCGAGCTGTCCCCGGGCACCAAGGTGGAGCGGGTCACCGCGCTGTCCAAGAACATCTCCTACGCCGTGGCCAGCTCCGACGTCCGGATCCTCAGCCCCATACCCGGCAAGTCCGCCATCGGCATCGAGATCCCCAACACGGACCGCGAAACCGTCTCACTCGGCGACGTGCTCCGCAGCCAGAACGCCCGCCGGACCGACCACCCCATGGTGATGGGTGTCGGCAAGGACGTCGAAGGCGGCTACGTGGTGGCCAACCTCGCCAAGATGCCCCACCTGCTCGTGGCCGGTGCCACCGGTGCCGGTAAGTCCTCGTTCGTGAACTCGATGATCACGTCCATCCTCATGCGTGCCACCCCGGACGAGGTCCGCATGGTCATGGTGGACCCCAAACGCGTGGAACTGACCGCCTACGAAGGCGTCCCGCACCTGATCACCCCCATCATCACCAACCCCAAGAAGGCCGCGGAAGCCCTGCAATGGGTGGTCCGTGAGATGGACGCCCGCTACGACGACCTCGCCAACTACGGCTTCAAGCACATCGATGACTTCAACAAGGCGGTCCGTGCCGGCAAAGTCCAGCCGCCGGTCGACTCCAAGCGCGTCATCCGGCCCTACCCCTACCTGCTGGTGATCGTGGACGAGCTCGCCGACCTCATGATGGTGGCGCCACGAGACGTTGAAGATTCCATCGTCCGCATCACCCAGCTGGCCCGCGCCGCCGGCATCCACCTGGTCCTCGCCACCCAGCGTCCGTCAGTCGACGTCGTCACCGGCCTCATCAAGGCCAACGTCCCGTCCCGGATGGCGTTCGCCACGTCCTCGGTCACTGACTCCCGCGTGGTCCTGGACCAGCCGGGCGCCGAGAAGCTCATCGGCCAGGGCGACGCCCTGTTCCTGCCCATGGGAGCATCGAAGGCCATGCGTGTCCAGGGCGCCTGGGTCACCGAGTCTGAGATCCACAAGGTCGTTGAGCACGTCAAGGGCCAGCTGAAGGCCGTCTACCGCGACGACGTCGCCCCCGAGGCACAGAAAAAGCAGATCGACGACGACATCGGCGACGACCTCGACGTCCTGCTGCAGGCCACGGAGCTCGTGGTCACCACGCAGTTTGGTTCCACCTCGATGCTGCAGCGCAAGCTTCGCGTCGGGTTCGCCAAGGCCGGGCGGCTCATGGACCTTCTCGAGTCCAGGGGAGTGGTGGGCCCGTCCGAAGGCTCCAAGGCACGCGACGTCCTGGTCAAGCCCGACGACCTCGCCGCGGTCCTCGCCGCCATGAAGGGGCAGGACGCGCCGGTTTCCCCGGACTCCCAGACGGCGGCACTGAGCGATAACGCGAACGCCAACATCGCCCAGGGCGGCTACGCGGAGGACCTGGTGCAGGCGGACCTTGACCAGCGCAGCCAGAACGTCGAATACTTCGACGGCGCGGACACCGGCTCCGGCGACGACGAAGACGGCTCCGAAGACGCCTGGTCACTCACCGGACGGTAGCCTAGGAAGGTGACTAGCACCGAAGCAACCGCCGCCGGCTCCAGCAGTTCAGGGATCTGGAATCTTCCCAACATCCTGACCATGCTGCGCATTGCGCTGGTGCCTTTCTTCGTCTGGTTCCTGATAGCCGATGCCCCCGGGCTGCGCAGCGAGTCCGGGCTGTGGCGCTGGGCCGCGGTGCTGGCGTTCGCCGTCGCGATTTACACTGACAAGCTCGACGGCGACATCGCCAGGAGCCGCGGCCTCGTCACCGACTTCGGCAAAATCGCCGACCCCATCGCCGACAAGCTCCTGATCGGTTCCGCGCTGGTTATGCTGTCGGTCCTTGGGGAGCTCCCATGGTGGGTCACGGTGTTGATCCTTGTCCGGGAGTGGGGCATTACGGCCCTGCGGTTCTTTGTGATCCGCTACGGCGTGATCCCGGCCTCACGTGGCGGCAAGCTCAAGACAGTGGTTCAGACCGCTGCGATTTTCCTCTACCTCCTGCCGCTCGCGGCGTTTGCCCCGTGGCTTGCCTGGGTGGCTTTCGCCGTCATGATGGTGGCCGTGCTCATCACGGTCTGGACCGGCGTCGAATACGTGGTTGAAGCCCTGCGGCTCCGTTCGCAGGGAAAGCGCAATGCCGGCCAGTAGGCCACTGTAGACAAGGAGCAGACATGACAAACCTCCACCACCTCGCCGGGGAAGCAGTCAAAAACGCCCTGGACCGGGGGCTGACCGTCGCCACCGCCGAATCGCTCACCGCCGGAATGGTCTCGGCCATCCTGGCGGACACCGCCGGCGCCTCCGGAATGCTGCAGGGGGGTGTAGTGGCCTACCAGAACTCCGTCAAAGTCGACGTCCTGGGCGTTTCGCCGGACCTTCTGGCTGCCGCCGGATCCGTGGATGGGGAAGTCGCCGCTGCCATGGCAGCCGGCGTCCGCGCGGCCCTGGGCTCCGACATTGGCGTGGCCACAACAGGTGTCGCCGGCCCGGAGGAGCACGATGGCAAGGCTGTGGGGACTGTATACATCGGGGTCGCGACGGCGGACGGCACCGAATTCTTCGACTACGGCTTTTCCGGCAACCGGGCAGAGATCCGTGGCCAGGCCTGCGGCGCCGCCCTGGAGCGCCTCCTGGCAGCCCTATCTTCCTGAAGTTACCGGGGGTAAAGTATCCGGGAACAAATCCCGGTACCCATTAGTTATTACATTGTGTCGCTTCCGGAGAGCGGAGGCGCCTAGGATGATTACACCACCACGGTTCGCTCGACGGCGGACCGGACTTATGAGGGAGCAAGGCGATACAGATGGTAAAGCAGCCCGTATCCGTAAACGGCGTTGTCCGCTGGAAGGATGTGGGCCTCGCCGATCAGGGCAAGAGCGAACAGAAGGAGCGCAAGATGGTTGTACTTCGTCACGAAATCGGTGATGTTCTGCGCGATGTCCGCCAGCGTCAGGGGCGTACTCTTCGCGAGGTTTCGCACAGTGCCCGTGTTTCCCTGGGATACCTCAGTGAAGTGGAGCGCGGCCAGAAGGAAGCTTCGTCAGAGCTTCTGTCCTCGATCTGCTCCGCTTTGGACGTACCCCTGTCCAGCATGCTCCGTGAAGTCAGCGACCGCGTCGCCGTCGCAGAGGGCGTTGCTGTTCCGGACACCGTTCCGCAGGAGTTCTCGCAGCGCTATGGCCGCGACCTCGAGCGGGACCTGAACGCCGAACTCACCAACGAACTTTCCAAGGGACTGCTTTCCGGAGCACGGTAAGCCCCCTGAACTATTAACCACCGAAGCCTCCGGCACCAGCCGGAGGCTTCCGGTGTCTCAGGGCTGGGTGTCCTTTTTCACGGGAGCCACGTCCTGGGGGAAGCCATCGCGCTCATACGTGGCGTTGAGCTTGGCCATGTACGTCGCCAGCGTCTGCAGGTCCTCGAGGGGCCATTCGCCCAGCCGTTCCCGGAAGACCTCGCGCCGGGCGTCCTGGACCTGGTGCATTTTCTCTTCGCCCTTGGGCGTTAAGCGGATCGCCTGGGCGCGGCCATCCAGCGGGTCGGCCTCCTTGGAGACCAGCCCGATGCTCTCCAGGAACGCGATCTGCCGGCTGACCGAGGGTTTCCCCACGCCGATGCTCAGGGCCAGATCGGTGAGGCGGATGGGGCCTTCGCGCCGGATCACGGTGAGCAGGCCGTACGCGGCAGGTTCCATGTCGGGGTGGACCTGGCGGGACAGCTGATGGGACACGGACCGTGCCCTCCGCCAGAAGACGCTGATCTGGTGCTCCACGGTCTTCAACGCCGCGTCGACGGTGTCGTCAGAAGGGCCGGCGGGAGCGGGAACGTCGGGGGAGTTGCTCATGGCAACAATTCTAAGGTCCTGCTTCATGAGAGACTCTATTGGTGCGAATCAGTGACTACTGGCGTCTGATGGACGACGAATTCGGCTCCGGATACTCACGCGTCGTGAGCGGTTCCCTGATCCTTGCCGGGGTCGGCGGACGCACCGCGGACCAGGCCCTGGCAGCGGGCGTCAGCCCCCGGCAGGTATGGCTGGCGGTCTGCGACGTCCAGGACGTCCCGCCGGAACGGCGCCTGGGCCGTGACATCAAACCCCTCCGCGACTGACCTGAACTGCGCTGACACGCCGCCGGATTGTTCGAATATCTGTTCGGGTAAAGCTATGCTTTTCCTAGTGGGTTATCCACATAGCCGATGTCATCCGGCCAGAATGTCAGTGGGTGCCATTAGCGTCAGAGATGACCAATAAACGGCCGCTCAGGCCACTCCAAAGCGAGAAAGCATTAGAGGTGTGAACCATGGCGGCAGCCCCGGATCGTCAGAAGGCGCTCGACGCAGCACTGGCACAGATTGACAAGCAGTTCGGCAAGGGCTCGGTCATGCGGCTGGGCGATGAAGTCCGCGCCCCCATCGAGGTCATCCCCACCGGATCCATCGCATTGGACGTCGCTCTGGGAATTGGCGGCCTGCCCCGCGGACGTGTGGTGGAGATCTACGGTCCGGAATCCTCGGGTAAGACCACCGTTGCCCTTCACGCCGTGGCCAACGCCCAGCGCCTGGGCGGCATCGCAGCCTTCATCGACGCCGAGCACGCCCTGGACCCCGAGTACGCCGCAAAGCTGGGCGTGGACACGGATGCGCTGCTGGTTTCCCAGCCGGACACCGGCGAGCAGGCCCTCGAAATCATGGACATGCTGATTGGCTCCGGCTCGCTGGATGTCATCGTCATTGACTCCGTGGCCGCCCTGGTGCCGCGTGCGGAAATCGAAGGCGACATGGGCGACAGCCACGTGGGCCTGCAGGCCCGCCTGATGAGCCAGGCGCTGCGTAAGATCACCGGGCGCCTGAGCCAGACCAAGACCACCGCCATCTTCATCAACCAGCTCCGCGAAAAGATCGGCGTCTTCTTCGGATCCCCTGAAACCACCACCGGTGGTAAGGCCCTGAAGTTCTACGCCTCCATCCGCATTGACGTGCGCCGCATCCAGACGCTCAAGGAAGGCGCGGATTCGGTCGGTAACCGTACCAAGGCCAAAATCGTCAAGAACAAGATGGCCCCGCCCTTCAAGATCGCCGAGTTCGATATCATCTACGGCCAGGGCATCTCCCGCGAGGGCGGCATCATCGACATGGGCGTGGAGCACGGCATCATCAAGAAGTCCGGTTCATGGTTCACGTACGACGGCGACCAGCTCGGCCAGGGCATGGAGAACTCCCGCCGGTTCCTGCGTGACAACCCGGAACTCGCTGCCGAGCTTGAGCGCCTGATCAAGGAAAAGCTGGGGGTCGGAGTCAAGCCTGCCGAAGCCGATTCAAAAGACACACCGAAGCTGAAGGCTGTTGACGGCTTCTAGGGACATCGCGGACTTCACGGGCGGTCCGGGCTTCGGCCCGGACTCCGGCACCGGTCCGGACTCCGGCACCGGTCCGGACTCCGGCACGGGCTCAGGCCGACGCCGGCGGGGCCGGGGTGGCGGACGCTCCGGTTTCGGACCGGACGGGCCCAGCCCGGATTCTTCGGTCGTGTCAGACCCCGAGCCGGATCCTGCTTCTGTCGCACGTGCGATAGTGCTGCGGCAGCTGACCAGCTCGGCCAAGAGCCGGCTGCAGCTGTCGCGCAAGCTGGCCGAGCGCAACATCCCCGAGGACATTGCCGAGGCCGTGCTGGACAGGTTCCAGGAAGTGCGGCTCATCGACGACGCCGAGTTTGCGGACATGTGGGTGCGCAGCCGGTCCCAATCGCGGAAGCTCGCCAAGGGCGCGCTGCGCCGCGAGCTGGCAGACAAGGGGATCGACGCGGACACGGCTGCCTCTGCGTTGGAACAGCTCTCCGACGAAGACGAGGAAGCGGCCGCGCGCCTGCTCGTGGAGCGGAAGCTGCGGCCCGGCACCGACCTGTCGGACCGGGCAGAGCGGGATAAGACCACCCGGCGGCTGGCGTCAATGCTTGCGCGCAAGGGGTACCAGCCGTCTCAGGCCTTCCGGATTGTGGGCGAGGTGCTTGCCGCGCGTTCGGACGGCGGGCATGAGGACAGCCTGCCTGAGGAGTAGGTCCGTGGGCAGGCTTCCCCGCCGAAGCGGCGATTTCCGCCGAACCGGTACCCTTAACAGGTGAGTTTGACCATTCCTTCCCCCGCATCCGGTACCGCCCCTTCAGCCGACCCTGCCGCGCCGCCCCGTACATATCAGGTGCGCACGTTCGGCTGCCAGATGAACGTGCACGATTCCGAGCGGATGGCAGGCATGCTCGAGGACGCCGGGTACGTACCGGCGGCCGGGGACCATGCGGATGTGGTGGTGTTCAACACCTGCGCCGTCCGGGAAAACGCTGACAACAAGCTGTACGGCAACCTGGGCATGCTGGCGCCGGTGAAGGCTGCCAACCCGGGCATGCAGATCGCGGTCGGCGGGTGCCTTGCACAGAAGGACCGCGAAACGATCCTCAAAAAAGCGCCGTGGGTGGACGCCGTCTTCGGAACCCACAACGTGGGCGCGCTTCCTGCCCTGCTGGACCGGGCACGGCACAACAACGAAGCCCAGCTGGAGATCCTCGAATCCCTGGATGTCTTCCCCTCCACGTTGCCTACCAAACGGGACTCGGTGTATTCCGGCTGGGTGTCCATCTCCGTCGGCTGCAACAACACGTGCACTTTCTGCATCGTTCCCGCCCTGCGCGGCAAGGAGAAGGACCGCCGCCCGGGTGACATCCTGGCCGAAATCCAGGCCCTCGTGGACGACGGCGCCATCGAAGTCACTCTGCTCGGCCAAAACGTCAACTCCTACGGGGTCGAATTCGGGGACCGCCAGGCTTTTTCCAAGCTCCTGCGCGCCTGCGGTGAAATCGATGGCCTGGAACGGGTCCGCTTCACGAGCCCGCACCCGGCGGCCTTCACCGACGACGTCATCGAGGCCATGGCCGAAACGCCCAACGTGATGCCACAGCTGCACATGCCACTGCAGTCCGGCTCGGATAAAGTCCTCCGGGACATGAAGCGGTCCTACCGTTCCACCAAGTTCCTCGGCATCCTGGACAAAGTCCGGGAAAGGATCCCGCACGCCGCCATCTCCACCGACATCATTGTGGGCTTCCCAGGCGAAACCGACGAGGACTTCCAGGCCACCCTGGATGTGGTCGAAAAGTCCCGCTTCGCCACCGCGTTTACGTTCCAGTACTCCAAGCGGCCCGGCACGCCTGCTGCCGATCTTCCGGACCAGCTGCCCAAGGCCGTGGTCCAGGAGCGCTTCGAACGGCTGACCGCCCTGCAGGACAGGATCGCGGCCGAGGAAAACGCCAAACAGATGGGCCGCCGCGTCGAGGTCATGGTCACCGCCCAGTCAGGGCGCAAGGCGGGCGAAACCCACCGCCTGTCCGGACGCTCCCAGGACCAGCGGCTGGTGCACTTCTCCGTTCCCGCGGGAGCACCCGCACCCCGTCCCGGCGACCTCGTAACTGTCACCATCACCGAAGCCGCAGCGTTCCACCTGGTGGCCGACCCCACGGCGGAGGGCTACAGCCTCCGGCGTTCACGCGCCGGCGACGCCTGGGACAGGTCCCAGGCGGACTCGTGCGGGGCGCCGGCGCCCGGCGCTGCAAAGAGCGCAGCCGGCCGTACCGGGGTTTCGCTGGGCATGCCGTCGCTGCCGGTCCGCAGCGCCTGAGCGGTGGTCAACCTTCCGGTCATCGCGGTTGTTGGCCCCACCGGGTCGGGTAAGTCCGATCTCGCCGTCAGCCTCGCCCTTGCCTTGGACGGGGAAGTCATCAATGCCGATGCCATGCAGTTCTACCGCGGCATGGACATCGGGACGGCCAAGGTCACCCTGGCTGAACGCAGGGGAGTGCCGCATCACCTGCTGGACACTCTGGACGTCACCCAGGAAGCAAGCGTCTCGGACTTCCAGCAGCAGGCCCGCGCCATCATTGCCGGCATCCACGCACGCGGGAAGCGGGCCATCCTGGCCGGCGGGTCCGGGCTGTATGTCCGGGCAGCGCTGGATGTCCTGGAATTCCCCGGAACCGACCCCGCCCTGCGCGCCGGGCTGGAAGCAGAACACGCAGCGGAAGGCACCGGACCGCTCCTGGCGCGGCTGCAGGCCGTTGACCCCGTCTCGGCGGCACGGGTCTCGGATGCCCGCCGGATCATCAGGGCACTGGAAGTCCACCAGCTCACCGGCCGGCCGTTCAGCTCCTTCATGCCCCGGCGTGAGTACTTCCAGCCCGCCATCCAGATCGGCCTGGCCGTGGACCGGGACGAGCTCCGCGAACGGCTCGCCCAGCGTGTCCACGCCATGGTGGACAAAGGCCTGCTTAACGAGGTCCGGCAGCTGGACAAGGCAGGCCTGCGCCACGGCAAGACCGCCCCGCGGGCGTTGGGCTACTCCCAGTTCCTCGCAGTGCTCGACGGCGGCGCCACCGTTGAGGAGGCTGCCGAAGAGACCATCGTGGCCACCCGGCAGTTCGCCAGGCGGCAGCTCACCTGGTTCCGTGCCGATCCCCGGATCAGCTGGCTGGACTGGAAGGACCCCGAACTGGCAGCCCACGCGCTCACGCTCTGCAGCTGAAGCGGCACCTGCGCGGCGCGTCCAGCAGGTTTCTGATGCCCCGCACGTGGCCGGTAACCTTGGAACATGGACGCTACCCCTGCAGAGACCCTCGAGCCCGCCATCTCCACCCTGGGCGGTCTCCGCTTCTCGAAAGGGCACGGCACAGGCAACGATTTTGTCCTGATCGCCGATCCTGACGGCGTGCACACCATCGGCCCCGACCAGGTTGCCGCGCTGTGCGACAGGCACCGCGGCATCGGCGGGGACGGACTCATCCGTGCCGTACCGTCGCGCTTCCTGCCTGAAGGCCGGGAACTGCTGGGTGCAACCCCGGACGCGGAGTGGTTTATGGACTACCGCAACGGGGACGGCTCCCTCTCTGAGATGTGCGGCAACGGCGTCCGCGTGTTTGTCCACTTCCTCCGGGCCGAGGGCCTGGTTGACCTGCCCGACGGCGGCGCCCTCACCATCGGAACCCGTGGCGGCATCAAAACCGTCGTCCGCACCGGCGAGGACTACGCCGTCGACATGGGCCCCTGGGAGTTCATCTTCCCCGGGGAAGCCTCCGCCAAGGCGATGGACTCCCTGGTCACGGCCGACGGCCTGGAAGTGCCGCGCCCCGCCCTCTCCGTCAGCATGGGCAACCCGCACACCGTAGTGGCCCTCGCCGAGCTTTCCGAACTGGAAGCCACCCGCCTGTTCACCGCCCCGCACGTGGATCCCACCCCGGCCAACGGAACCAACGTCGAGTTTGTGGTCCCCTCAGAGCCGCTGGTCCATGACGGCGTGGGCACAGTGACCATGCGGGTCCACGAACGCGGCGTCGGCGAGACCCAGTCGTGCGGCACGGGCGCCTGCGCTGCCGCCGTGGCCATCAGGCACTGGGCCGGGGCGGGGGCGCCTGACGCCTGGAACGTCAAGGTGCCGGGCGGCGTCGTCGGCGTCAAGTTCTTTGCCGGGGCCGGCGGGCACGAGCACGTTGAGCTCAGCGGCCCGGCGGTGATTGTGGCTAGCGGGACGCTTTCCTGACCCGCAGGATCCTGAAGGCTTTGGCGGTGGCTTCCCGGGTGACAGTGAACGAGCCGTCCAGTTCCTGTGACAGCCAGCGCTGCAGGGAGTCGGAACCGAGGTTTTTCTGGACTACCAGCCATGCGGAGCCGCCCGGTGCCAGCCGCGGAATCCACAGCTTCAACAGCGAGTGGAGTTCGTCCTTGCCGATCCGGATGGGCGGGTTGGACCAGATGGTGTCGAAACGCAGTTCCGGATCCACCTCATCCGGCGTGCTGGCGGTAACGTTTCCGAGGCCGAGCGAAGCCGCGTTTTCGTTCGTCAGTGTGATGCAGCGTTCGTTGACGTCCACGGCGTAGACCTTCGCGTCGGGCGAATGCAGGGCCATGGTGATCGCGATGGGACCCCAGCCGCAGCCGATATCCAGCAGGTTCCCTGACTGCGCCGGCGCCGGCACTTCAGCCAGCAGCACGGCAGTACCCTTGTCGATTCCGTCCGGGCTGAAGATGCCGCCGGAGGTCTGCAGTTTGCGCGTCTCCCCGGCCAGGTCCACCGTGAGCGGCTTGCGGGTGAACGGCCCTGCGGGCGATGCGCTGAAATAGTGTGCGGACTCCATAACTGGCCAGATTAGTTGGCGCTGAAGCGTAAGGGAAACCGCGCCGGACCGGGTCTGCTAATCTGGGAGGCATGTTCCTGATCTTCGAGTAGCCGGGCACGGGTTGAACCCGTCCCGCAGCCATGTCCCGCAGCGATGCAGGTTTTCACCTTCCGCAGATGCGTCATCGACCAGGCCACTTGGCGCCTGGTCCGACCGCCGGGCAATACTCGAAGCCAGCCTTCCCGCTGTGCCCTTCCAGTCGTTGCCGGCGCTTTTACCCTTTCCACGCCAGCGATGGATGTGGATCCTACGTTGTGCGCCACCGCCTTGCACGGCGCGCGCAGCAGACCGGAGCCAGGATGACCGCCAGCCGTCAGCCCAGCGCGAATACGTCCCCACTCACCAGCAATCGGCACTATTCTGGAAATGCCGAATCTTCAAAGGAGACCATGACCAGCCAGCCCAACACCGGATCCGATCCAGCAGCCCAGGATATGAGCCCGGAGGAAATCCAAGCTGTCATCGACCGGATTCTCTCCAAGGATGTTCCGGCAAAGCGCGGCGCCGCCGCTGAAGGCGACGGCAGGGCGGTGTTCGGTAAAGCCCAGGCAATTTCCCGCCTCGACGAAGAGCACAGCGCCTACGACGGCGACCAGCAGGACCTCGAGGAGCGCAGGGCGCTCCGTCGTACCGCCGGCCTGTCCACGGAACTCGAAGACGTCACAGAAGTCGAGTACCGGCAGCTGCGCCTGGAACGGGTGGTGCTTGCCGGCCTCTGGGCCGAAGGAACGCTCGCCGACGCCGAAAACTCACTGCGTGAGCTTGCCGCCCTGGCAGAGACTGCCGGTTCGGAAGTCCTGGACGGCATGGTTCAGCGCCGGGCAAAACCGGACCCAGGTACGTTCCTCGGTTCCGGCAAGGCCCAGGAACTCAAGGAAATCGTCATGTCCACCGGCGCGGACACCGTGGTGGTCGACGCCGAGCTGGCGCCCTCCCAGCGGCGCGGCCTGGAGGACATCGTCAAGGTCAAGGTCATCGACCGTACCGCCTTGATCCTGGACATCTTCGCCCAGCACGCCAAGAGCCGCGAAGGTAAGGCCCAGGTGGAACTGGCCCAGCTCGAATACCTGCTGCCGCGCCTGCGCGGCTGGGGCGAGTCCATGTCCCGCCAGGCCGGTGGCCAGGTCGGCGGCGCCGGAGCCGGTATGGGTTCCCGTGGCCCCGGTGAGACGAAGATCGAACTGGACCGCCGCCGGATCCGGACGCGGATGGCCAAACTGCGGCGCGAAATCGCTGCGATGAAGCCCGCGCGGGAAACGAAGCGGGCCAACCGCCGTCGTAATTCCGTGCCGTCCGTGGCCATCGCCGGGTACACCAACGCCGGCAAGTCGTCGCTGCTGAACCGGCTGACGGACGCAGGCGTGCTCGTGGAGAACGCCCTGTTCGCCACCCTGGACCCGACCGTGCGCAAGGCGGAGACCGCGGATGGCCTGGGCTACACCCTGGCTGACACCGTGGGCTTTGTCCGCTCACTTCCCACCCAGCTCGTGGAGGCGTTCCGCTCCACGCTGGAGGAAGTGGCGGACGCCGATCTCATCCTCCATGTGGTGGATGTTTCGCATCCGGATCCTGAGGGACAGATCGCGGCAGTCCGCAAGGTGTTCAGCGAAGTGGATGCCCGCAAGGTGCAGGAAATCATCGTCCTGAACAAGGCGGACGCCGCGGATCCGTTTGTGGTCGAACGCCTCAAGCAACGCGAGCCCCGCCACGTGGTGGTATCGGCCCGGACCGGTGAGGGGATCGCCGAGCTGCTGCGCGAAATCAGCAGCTCCATCCCGCGGCCCAGCGTCAAGCTGGAGCTCCTCATCCCGTACAACCGCGGCGACGTGATCAGCAAGCTGCACAACACCGACGCCGAAATCCTGAGCCTTGACCACGGCGAGGACGGAACGCGGGCCGTGGTGATGGTCCGGGAAGGCCTTGCGGCGGAACTGGAATCATTCGTCAGCAATGACTGAAACAGTGGCAAGTGAGTCCTCGGGGACGGCCGGCGAGCAGTTCGTCATTGAACTGCTCGACCGTGCCGTGGCCGGGATGGGCGGGCAAAGCCGCAGCGGACAGCACGAGATGGCCAGGCAGGTGGCCCGGGCCATCGAAACCGGCGACCACCTCCTGGTCCAGGCCGGCACCGGAACCGGAAAGTCGCTGGCGTACCTGATCCCGCTCATTGCGCATTCACTCGTGAGTAACAAACCCACCCTGGTTTCCACGGCCACCCTCGCCCTGCAGACGCAGATCGTGGGCCGGGACCTGCCGCGCCTGCTGAAAACCATCACGCCGGCCCTGGACCGCCCCGTCAAGGTGGCGCTGGTCAAGGGCCGCTCCAATTACGTGTGCCGGCACAAGCTAGAGGGCGGATTCCCGTCGGAGGAGCCTTCCGAAGGGCAGCTGTTTTCCCTCGGCGAGGACACCAGCGTGCCGCACTTCGCGGCCGCGCTGGGGGGACCGTCCTCGCAGCTGGGCAAGGAAGTGGTGCGCCTGCGCGAATGGGCGCAAAAAACGGCCACCGGCGACCGCGATGAACTCCTTCCCGGTGTCACGGACCGGGCCTGGCGCCAGGTCTCCGTCACCTCGATGGAATGCCTCGGGGCGCAGAAGTGCCCGATGGCGGCCGAATGCTTCAGCGAGCTGGCCCGCCAGGACGCGGCGGACGCCGACGTTGTGGTCACCAACCATGCCATGCTCGCCGTCAGTGCCTTCGAGGGCCTGGCCGTCCTGCCCGAATACGACGTTGTGGTGGTGGACGAGGCCCACGAACTCCAGGACCGGGTGACCGGGGCCGTCTCCGGGCAGTTGTCCGTCGCCATGGTCCATGCCGCGGCGTCCGGCGCGCGGAAGCACACAGCCATCACGGTCGACGCCCTCAATGCCGCCGCTGCGAACCTGGAACTCGCCCTCGCCGGGGTGCCCAACGGACTCCTTCCCAACGGACTCAATGACGAACAGCTGGATTGCATGGACCAGCTGCGTGACGCCTGCCGGGCTGCCCTTTCCGATTCCAAGGGGGACAGCAGCCAAACGGCCGACGGCGGGCGGCAGCTCGCCCGCTCCCGGCTGATGCTCATCCTGGAACTCTGTGAACGGCTCATCGCGGCCCGTGAAAACCGCGAGGTGGTGTGGTTCTCCCGTGCCAGCACCTTCGATCCGCAGCAGGGCTACGCGCAGCCCGACGACGCCGCGCCGGCGCTGGTAAACATCGCGCCGCTGAGCGTCGCGGGAAGGCTTCGCGAGGGGCTCTTCGAGGGCCACACCGTGGTCCTGACCTCGGCAACCCTGGCCATCGGCTCGGCGTTTGAACCGGCGGCAGGCGGCCTGGGACTCGTGGGCCAGGGCGCCCCGAGCTGGACCGGCATTGATGTCGGTTCCCCCTTTGACTACCCGAAGCAGGGGATCCTGTACGTTGCCGGCCACCTGCCCAAGCCCGGCCGCGGAGTTTCGCCGGAGGCGTTGGAAGAACTCGAGGCGCTGATCAGGGCTTCCGGCGGCGGTGCACTGTGCCTGTTCTCCTCGCGCCGCGCCGCGGAAGAGGCAGCCGAAGCACTGCGGCCCAAGCTGGGACTGAGCATCCTCTGCCAGGGCGACTCCACCATGACCGCCCTGGTCAAGCAGTTCGCCGACGAGCCCGACACCTGCCTTTTCGGAACCATGTCGCTGTGGCAGGGCGTGGACGTGCCCGGCGGCTCGTGCCGCCTGGTGGTGATTGACCGTATTCCGTTCCCGCGGCCGGACGACCCCCTCATGACCGCCCGCTCCCGGGCCGTGGCCCAGGCCGGCGGCAACGGCTTTATGTCGGTCTCCGCCACCCACGCCGCCATCCGGCTGGCACAGGGCGCCGGCCGGCTGATCCGGTCCACCGGAGACAAGGGTGTGGTGGCCGTCCTTGATTCACGGCTCGCCACGGAGCGCTACGCCGGCTTCCTGCGGGGCGCGCTGCCGCCATTCTGGCCCACCACGGACCGGAAGATCGCGTTCGCTGCCCTGGAGCGGCTGTCCAAGGAGCACACCTGAGTTAACTGCAAAGATCGGCTGGGCCCGTCCCTCGAGGGGCGGGCCCAGCCGATCTTTTTTTTGCCGTAACTGGCGGTTCCTAGAGTGAGCGCAGGACCGAAACAACCTTGCCCATGATGGTGGCGTGGTCGCCCAGGATGGGTTCGTATTGGGTATTCTGCGGCAGGAGCCAGGTATGGCCGTCCCGCTGGCGGAACGTCTTGACGGTCGCTTCGTCGTCCAGGAGGGCCGCAACGATGTCACCGTTGACGGCGTCAGCCTGGCGCCGCACCACCACCCAGTCGCCGTCGCAGATTGCCGCGTCCACCATGGAGTCTCCGGCCACCTTGAGCATAAAGAGCTCTCCCTGCCCCACCAGCTGGCGGGGGAGCGGCATAACGTCCTCCACGACCTGGTCCGCGAGGATCGGGCCGCCGGCCGCGATCCGGCCCACCAGCGGGACCATGGCGGTGTCCATGGCCGAGGGAAGTTCAGTCACTTTGCCGCCGGTAATGCCGCGCAGGGCAGCCGGAGTGGCTGAACCTGCCGCCTTGGCCGTCCCGCCGTCCAGCGTCAGCGGCATCAGGACCTCCATGGCCCGGGGCCGCTTGGGATCGCGGCGAAGGTAGCCCAGCTTCTCCAGCTGCGAGAGCTGGTGGGTCACGCTGGACAGGCTGGCCAGGCCTACGGTGTCGCCGATTTCACGCATGGACGGGGGATACCCGTTGTCATTGACCGAACGCTGGATGGTTTCCAGGATCTTCTTTTGCCGGGCAGTCAGCCCTTTGGGAGTCCTCTGGGGCTGCTGACCCCGCTGGGTCGCCCTGCCGCCCGCGGCTGCTGCTGCCATGTTTGCCAATGCCTTTCCGTTGCCCCGGGGCCTCCTGGCCGCGGGTGCCGGGAGCCTCCGGCATTGATTGTCAGACCCTGCTGATCAACTACAGAGGTGGTTGATCTTTGATCCAAACGTAGGCCAGCCACAACCCTTTTTCAAACATTTGTTCTAGCGAGTCTCGACAATGTTCGTTGATAAGTGCTAAAACAGAAGAAGCAAAGTTCGAACATGTGTTCTATTCGCTTCCTGCGGTATTCGAATATTCGAAGAGGCAGGGCCCGCCCGCCGAGGCAGGCAGGCGGACGGGACACTCCGGGCAGCACAGCATGGTCCAGGAGGGCTCATTTCATGTCAGCTTTTTCAGCATCGCAGGACTCCCGTCCGCAGTTGGTCTTGGTCCAGCACCTCACGGCAGTGCCACAGATACGGGCCCGCAAGGAATCGCTGCCTCCTCTGCGCCTGACGCGACGCGGCCGGGTGGTCCTGATCGGCATTCCCCTGATCCTGCTCGCGGCGATGCTCTTCCTGCTCGCGGGATTCCTTAACGCACCTGCCAAGGCCGCGGACTCCGCCGCGGACCTCTCGCTGACGCCGACCGTCTCGGTAACTGTGCAGCCCGGTCAGTCGCTCTGGGGGATCGCGGCCGCGGTGTCCCCGGAGCGGGATCCCCGCGACGTGATCGCGGACATCGTCCAGCTCAACAACCTCACTGCAGGAACCGTGCTGCCGGGCCAGCAACTGTTTGTGCCTGCCAAGTAACGCTGCCGGTTGTTGAATGGCAGCCGGGAACCGTCACATTTTCGGGGCCCGTGCTTCGGCACTAAACTGTTCAGGTGAATGACCAGCTAGAGCGTCTGAACCGCCTTCCCCTGCGCACCAACCTTCGTGGCCTGACCCCGTACGGGGCTCCGCAGCTCGATGTTCCCATTCTGCTGAACGTCAACGAAAACACCCATGGCGTTCCCGCGGACGTGCGGGCGGCCATCAGCGCGGCGGTCACCGAGGCCGCGGCTGGCCTGAACCGCTACCCGGACCGGGAGTTCTCAGAGCTTCGCGAGGCGTTGGCGGAGTTCCTCGGCCACGGACTGGACTCATCGAACATCTGGGCAGCCAACGGTTCCAACGAGGTGCTGCAGCAGATCCTCCAGGCCTTCGGCGGGCCGGGCCGGACGGCTCTTGGCTTCCCTCCCACGTATTCCATGTATCCCCTTCTGGCCAGCGGCACGGACACCGAATACGTTGCCGGCCAGCGCGAAGCAGACTACGGACTGAGCGCCGAATCGGCAGGCCGCCAGGTCAAGGAGCTCCAGCCCAACGTTGTCTTCCTCAGCTCACCCAACAACCCCACCGGAACAGGGCTGGGCCTGGATGTGGTGGAAGCCGTGTACGCCGCCGGCGAAGACAGCCAGACCATCGTGATCGTGGACGAGGCCTACCATGAGTTTGCCCACGACGGCACACCCAGCGCCCTGACGCTCCTGCCGGGACGGGAACGCCTCATCGTCACCCGGACCATGAGCAAGGCCTTTGCCCTGGCCGGCGCCCGGCTGGGCTACATGGCTGCCGCACCCGAGGTCACGGACGCCCTGCGACTGGTCCGGCTCCCGTACCACCTGTCTGCCGTCACCCAGGCCACCGCCCTGGCCGCCCTGCGGCACCGCGAGGCCCTGATGGCCGACGTCGAGGACATCAAGGTCCAACGCGACCGGATCGTGTCCGAACTGACCCGCCTGGGCCTCACGCCCGCCGCGTCGGACTCCAACTTCGTCTTCTTCGGCGGACTGGACCGGCCCCACGACGTCTGGCAGCAACTGCTGGACGCCGGCGTGCTGATCAGGGACGTCGGCATCCCGGGCCACCTGCGGGTCACTGCCGGCACTGAGACTGAAACCACAGCCTTCCTCACTGCCCTGGAAGCCATCCTGGCCAGCCAGCCAAAGCTGCCCGCCTAAACTTGACCATAGCCGCGCCGCGCGCGCGGGACTTCCTCCTTCTCCGCAAAGGACATATGACCATGAGTTCCACCGGATCCAGCACCGCCGCGACCCGCACCGCACGGATGGAGCGTGCCACCAGCGAATCGTCGGTGCTCGTGGAGATCAACCTCGACGGTACCGGTGTCTCAAACATCGACACGTCCGTCCCGTTCTATGACCACATGCTCACGGCGCTGTGCAAGCACTCGCTCATTGACATGACGGTGAAGGCCACCGGTGACACCCACATCGACGTCCACCACACCGTGGAGGACGTTGCCATCACCTTCGGGGAAGTCCTGCGGACGGCCCTCGGCAACAAGGCCGGCATCCGGCGCTTCGGCGAAGCGACCGTGCCGCTTGACGAAGCACTGGCCCACGCGGTGGTGGACGTCTCAGGCCGGCCCTACCTGGTCCACGGCGGCGAGCCCGCCGGGCAGGAATACCACCTGATCGGCGGCCACTTCACCGGGTCGCTGACGCGGCACGTCTTTGAGGCCATCACTCTGCACGCAGGCATCTGCCTGCACATGAACGTCATCGCCGGCCGGGATCCGCACCACATCGTCGAGGCACAGTTCAAGGCATTCGCCCGCGCACTGCGTGCTGCGGTGGAACCGGATCCGCGCGTTGAAGGAATTCCGTCCACCAAGGGTGCCCTGTGAGCGGCCAGATCCTGCGCGACGGCGCCGTGATCGACCCTGCCGCCCTGAAGAAGCCGGAATCGCCGGAGGGCAAGCCCACGGTTACGGTGCTCGACTACGGCTCCGGGAACGTCCGCTCCGCGGTGCGTGCCCTGGAGCGGGCAGGCGCCGAGGTCATCCTCAGTTCCAAGCCCGAGGATGTACTCAACGCCGACGGCCTGGTCGTGCCGGGCGTGGGAGCGTTCGAAACGGTGATGCGCGAACTCAAAGCCGTGGACGGCATCCGCCTCATCGGCCGCCGGGTCGCCGGCGGGCGCCCCGTGCTGGGCATCTGCGTCGGGCTCCAGGTCCTGTTTGAGGCCGGTGTGGAACACGGCACCGAGGCTGAGGGCATGGGGGAGTGGCCGGGCAAGGTCGAACTCCTCCCGGCCGAGGTAGTGCCCCACATGGGCTGGAACACGGTCAAGGTCCCGGAAGGGTCCAAGCTCTTCGAAGGCGTCGAGGACCAGCGTTTTTACTTTGTGCACTCCTACGGCGTCCAGGAATGGAACTTCGACGTCGTGCAGCCGAGGATGGCTCCGCCCCTGGTCACGTGGTCAGAGCACGGTGCGCCATTCATCGCCGCCGTGGAGAACGGCCCGCTCTGCGCCACCCAGTTCCACCCGGAAAAATCCGGCGACGCCGGAGCCCGGCTCCTCCGCAACTGGGTGGATGCCCTGCGGAAGCCGGCGGCCGCGGACGGCAACGCCTAGATGTGGTCCATTGTCCTGATGGGGCTCGCCGGCCTTCTGGTGGGCGGCGCCCTGTCCTTCCGGCAGCAGCAGCGGCCGCTCTGGACTCAAATAGGCTTCTACGTCCTGGCCGGCATGTCGCTGCTGGCTGCCTCCCTCCTGACCTTTTCCGGAAGCTAGCCCGCACCGGCGCTCCCGCCCCAACCAGCCGCACAACTACCTGAGGATTTTGAGATGACCACCGCAAACGATCTGCCGGTCCTTGAACTGCTGCCCGCCGTCGACGTCGTGAACGGCCAGGCCGTCCGGCTGGTCCAGGGCGAAGCCGGCAGCGAAACGAGCTACGGCACCCCGCTGGAAGCCGCCCTCAACTGGCAGCAGCAGGGCGCCGAATGGGTGCACCTGGTGGACCTCGACGCCGCGTTCGGCCGCGGTTCCAACGCGGAACTGCTCCGCGAAGTCGTGGGCCGCCTGGACATCAAGGTGGAGCTCTCCGGCGGACTCCGGGACGACGAGTCCCTTGAAGCCGCCCTGGACCTCGGTGTGGCACGCGTGAACCTGGGCACCGCTGCCCTGGAAAACCCGGAGTGGACAGCCCGCGCCATCGACCGCTTTGGCGACAAGATCGCGGTCGGACTCGACGTCCGCGGAACCACGCTGGCAGGCCGGGGCTGGACCAAGGAGGGCGGCGACCTCTGGGAGGTACTCGGCCGGCTCGAAGAGGCCGGCTGCGCCCGGTACGTGGTCACCGACGTCACCAAGGACGGAACCCTGCAGGGGCCCAACGTTGAACTGCTGCGCCAGATGGTCGAGAAGACCGGAAAGCCCGTCGTGGCCTCCGGCGGCATCTCCAGCCTCGATGACCTCAAGGTGCTCCGCTCGCTGGTGCCGCTGGGCGTCGAAGGTGCCATCGTGGGCAAGGCGCTCTACGCCGGAGCCTTTACCCTGCCCGAGGCCCTCGACGTCGCCGGCCGCCGCTAGGCCAGCCGGACCTGCTGACGGATGGAACACAACGGCAGTGCACCCGGTCGGGACGGTGCGCCGGCAAGTATTTCCGGCACATCCGGGCCGGTGCCACGCCACCTGCCCGGCCACATCGCCGCAGCCCTCGCCGGGGCCGGCGGCCCCACAGACTCGGCCGGCCAGCCGTGGCAGGGCCGCAGCCTGGCCGGTGACGACGGGAAGATCCACAATTTTGAGGACGACGACGGCACGGCCGACGCCGGATACCTCGCCGCAGTAGCGGCACTCCGGCACGGAAGCGGTGACGAGGCCGCCGTCATAGCCTCGCTGGCAACGGCCAGGGTTTTCATCCCGATCATCGCCCAGCTCGCGGAGGAATCAGAGGGCGATGACGGCCTGGTCTCGGACAAGCAGGCGGACATGGCGCTGGTGATGCTGAAGGCCGCCGACGGCAGGACCGCGATGCCCGCCTTCACCTCAGCCGAGGCGCTTGCCAGCTGGCATCCCGACGCGCGGCCGGTGGCCGTGTATGCCGCCAGGGCTGCCCTCTCCGCCGTGTCGGAACAGGCTGAACTCCTGGTGCTTGATCCCGGCTCCGAGTTCACCTTTGTGGTCCGGCGGCCCGGCCTGTGGGCTCTGGCACAGCAGCAGACGTGGGTGCCCTCCTACCTGGACAGCGAGGTGGCCGGCACCATAGCGGAGGCAGCCGCGGCATTCCCCGCAGTCCGGAACATCGGGCTCCTCCCGGGCGCCGGCGTCGCTGCCACCACGTCGAACGGCGAAACAATGCCCGGCGGCGGTGCCGGACCCGAACTGCAGGTGGTCCTGTACCTTGAGGACGGCCTTGACGCTGCCGCAGTCCAGGACCTGGTGGCCGGACTCCAGGCCGCCTGGTCCCGGAATGTATTGTTTGGGGAGCGCGTTGACTCGATCGAAATCAAGTTGAGGCGCGCTGTTCAATAGCTGACGGTCAGCGGGGAGATCCCTCGGGCTGCCCGCGGCAGACCAAAGGATTTTCCGTGAACTTCGCTTTATACCGGGAGCTGCTCGCCGTCCGGCCGATCAGGCGGCTGCTGCTGGTGGGCATGATTGCCCGCATCCCGCACTCCGCGGCCGGGGTCCTGCTGACCCTGCACATCGTCCTCACGCTGGACAAGGGCTACGCCGCCGCCGGAGCCGCTGCCGCCGTCATGACCATCGGCATTGCCGTGGGCGCGCCGTGGCGCGGCCGGCGCGTGGACACCGTTGGCCTGCGCCGGGCCCTCATCCCGTCGGTGGTGTCCGAAACCGTGATTTGGACCGCGGTGCCGCACGTAACCTACGAATGGCTGCTGCCGCTGGTCTTCATCGGCGGGCTGCTGACCCTTCCCATCTTCAGCGTGGTCCGCCAGTCCCTGGGGGTCCTCGCCGACGGTGACCAGCGGCGCACCGCCTTTGCCCTGGATGCCATCACCACCGAGATGGTGTTTATGATCGGCCCGGCCGCCGGAGCCGTGGTGGCCACCAGCGGCTACTCGGTCCTGGGGCTGACCATCGTCGGGGTGTCCACCTCGCTGGCCGGGCTGTTCCTGATGTGGTTCAACCCGCCCACCCGCAGCGCCACACAAACCGAGGAATGCGAGGCGGACCAGCGCCACGCGGCGGAAGTGGCAGTGGTCTCGGCCGCGCCGGCCCACCTGCAGGAAGCGGCGGCGGAACTCGTGCCCGCCGGAGCGCAAGCCGGCCCCGGCCTCCGTGGCAGGGTGGCCCACAACTTCGCCTGGTTCACAGCCACAGTCGCGGCCGTCTTCGCGGTTGCCGCGGGCGCCGGCATGGTGCTCAGCGGAACCGACGTGGGCATCGTCGCCGCGCTGGAAACGGGCGGGCACCAGGGCGAAATCGGCATCGTTTTCCTGTTCTGGTGTGCCGCGTCCGTGATCGGCGGCCTTATCTACGGCGCCATGCACCGCCCGGTCTCGCCGATCGTCCTGCTCCTAGGAATGGCGGCCCTGACCATCCCGATGGGCTTCGCGCACGACACGTGGACGCTGGCGCTCGTCTCGATCCTGCCCGGCCTCCTCTGCGCGCCCGTACTGTCGGCCGCGTCCGAAAAGGTGGCAGACCTGGTGGCTGAGGACCGCCGCGGTGAAGCGATGGGCTGGTACGGCTCCGCGCTGACCGGCGGCGTGGCACTCGGGGCGCCGCTCGCCGGAGTCTTCATCGACGGCGTGGGATCCTCCGGCGGCTTTGTCTCCGTCGGCGCTGCCGGCGTTGTGCTGTGCCTCGTGGGACTGGTGCTGCAGCAGCGCCGGCGCAGCCGCACCGCCGCCTGACGCGGCGGGGGACATAACGACGGCGGGCCGACCGCCATGGTCCGCCCGCCGTCGTGGTTTATTTCAGTTAGCTGTGGGTCAGTTGACCGCGCCGGTGTACTTCTCGCCCGGGCCCTTGCCCGGGGCGTCAGGGATGATCGACTCTTCGCGGAACGCGAGCTGCAGCGACCGCAGGCCGTCGCGCAACGGCCCGGCGTGCTGGGACCCGATCTCGGGCGCAGCGGCGGTGACCAGCCCGGCGAGTGCAGTGATGAGCTTCCGGGCCTCGTCAAGGTCCTTGAGTTCCTCGGCGTTGTCCTCGGCGGCGAGGCCAAGTTTTACCGCTGCTGCGCTCATGAGGTGGACTGCCGCGGTGGTGATGACCTCGATGGCCGGTACCTCGGAGATGTCGCGGATTTGCTGGGCGACGTCCCCCTGGGTGTCGGCAGCCTGGTAAACGTGTGAATTACTGTCTGGGGTGCTCATACTGGTAAGCTTGTCACAGACCGACTGGATGTCGTTATTTGTTATGGATGATCCCCACCGGCGCTGGGATGCGTTGGGCGGGTTTTTTTCTGTAGAATGGCACCCAGTTTGCAAGCGGAGTCCTCTCCCACCCGCGTCAGCCGTTTTCCTACAGGAAGCAATTCCGCAAGGAAGCAAGGTTGCCGGGTATCTGGTCGGGCATTACCCAGCTTTTGCGGGGATGATGCGTGCAGCCTCTGCGGGGGCCGGCACATCCGATCTTCGAGGCCTTCGATTGCTCCGGCAATTGGGGGCCTTCTCTATTTTGCCGGTGGAATACCCACAACAATCACAGGAGCTTTAACATTAGCGAGCCAAGAATCAATGAGCGTATCCGCGTCCCCGAGGTGCGGCTGGTCGGCCCTGCAGGTGAACAGGTAGGAATCGTCCGTATTGAGGACGCCCTGCGTTTGGCTGCCGAGTCCGACCTTGATCTCGTTGAAGTTGCACCTCAGGCGAAGCCTCCGGTGTGCAAGCTGATGGACTTCGGCAAGTACAAGTACGAGGCCGCCGTCAAGGCACGTGAAGCCCGGAAGAACCAGACCAACACTGTTCTGAAGGAAATCCGGTTCCGCCTGAAGATTGACACCCACGACTACGAGACCAAGCGCGGACACGCACTGCGCTTCCTCGGCGCAGGTGACAAGGTCAAGGCAATGATCCAGTTCCGCGGACGTGAGCAGCAGCGTCCCGAGATGGGCATCCGCCTTCTCCAGCGCTTCGCCGACGACGTCGCCGAAGTTGGCGTTGTGGAGTCCAGCCCGCGTATCGACGGCCGGAACATGGTCATGGTTGTGGGTCCGCTCAAGAACAAGGCCGAAGCCAAGGCAGAAGCCCGCCGCGCCACGCAGCGTGCAGAAGCCAAGGCACAGAACGAAGCCAAGGCGACGGGGCGCGTCGACGTCTCCGGCGACGACCAGGCACCGTTCACGCAGTCTCTGGCTGACCTTCTTCCGGAAGGTTTCGCCATCACCACGGAGCCCGAAGCCGAGGCACCCGAGGTGGAAGCTTCCGCTGCCGCTGTTGCTCCCGAAGCTCCCGTGGAAGCCGCCCCTGCTGAAGAAGCTCCCGTGAAGGAAGCCGCACCGCAGGAAGCGCCCAAGCAGGCTGCTCCGAAGACTGAAGCTCCGAAGACTGAAGCCCCCAAGGCAGCAGCCCCCCGGCGTGAGGCACCGAAGGCAGCTCCCGCGCCCGCAAAGGCACCGGAGGCTCCCAAGGCACCGGTCGCCGCCAAGGCTCCGGAAGCAGCCAAGCCGGCAGCGGTTCCCGCCCCGGCAGCTCCGAGGCCGCCAGTCCCGATGCCGAAGCCGGTGGCCAGGCCTGCAGCGCCGAAGCCTCCTGTCCGGCCCGCCCCCAAGGCGGCGCCGAAGCCGGCTGGCAAAAAGACCACCTAGTTCACGGCTGCCGGAGGTTGTCCTCCGGCAGCAAGCAACCAGCACGCCGCCCGCAGGGGTGGCTGCACGAAGAACTGCAGACCCTGGTCTGTGGATACGTAAGGAGATCGGTTCCCATGCCGAAGATGAAGACCCACAGTGGTGCTAAGAAGCGCTTCAAGCTGACCGGCAGCGGCAAGCTGCGCCGCCAGCAGGCCAACCGCCGCCACTACCTCGAGCACAAGTCCTCCAGGCTGACCCGTCGCCTCGCCGGCGACAAGATCGTCTTCAAGGGCGACGCCAAGGTCATCCGGAAGATGCTCGGCATCTAATTTCCAAGTATTTTGGCTGATGCCTCCTGGCAGCAGTCACCTACCAAAAAGCCTTCTCAGGCCGGCCGGGTTTCCGGCAGTAGACGCTTGGGATCAGAATTCTGAAGGAGTACGCACGTGGCACGTGTGAAGCGGGCGGTAAACGCCCACAAGAAGCGCCGGGTTATCCTCGAACGCGCAAAGGGCTACCGGGGACAGCGTTCACGCCTGTACCGCAAGGCCAAAGAGCAGCTGCTGCACTCGTTTGTGTACAGCTACGGTGACCGCAAGAAGAAGAAGGGCGACTTCCGTCGCCTGTGGATCCAGCGCATCAACGCTGCATCCCGCGCCAACGGCCTCACCTACAACCGCCTCATCCAGGGCCTGAAGGCCGCTGAGGTTGAGGTTGACCGCCGTATGCTGGCCGAGCTGGCCGTCTCCGACGCCAACGCTTTCGCCGCTCTGGTGAAGGTCGCCAAGGACTCCCTGCCTGCGGACACGTCCGCTCCGGCTGTCCAGGCTGAAGCACCCAAGGCCAAGGCGCCGAAGGCTGCCAAGGCCAAGGCTGCTAAGAAGCCGGCCGCTGACGAGGCCGCTGAGTAGCAGCTCCCCGTTCTGGGTAGTTCGAGAACCTGCTTCAACAGCAACTAAGGTTCTTATATGAACGAAACCGGGCGCCCGCAAGATTTTCCACTTTCCAACCCTCGAGCTGATCGGGTGAGGAAGGTGGCACAACTTGCCGGGCGCCCGGCCCGTTTAAAGCGCAGTGAGTTCCTGGCGGAGGGCCCGCAGGCTGTCCGGGAAGCCCTGGTCCTGCACCAGAAGAGGATTGCCGCGGGGGAGCCCGGCATCGTCTATGAGGTTTACGCGAGCGAGGCCTGCCTCGACAAGCACCCGGACCTGGAGACACTCGCTGAGGGCACCACCGCCTACCTCGCCACCGACGAAGTGCTGGCCGCGATGGCGGACACGGTCACCCCGCAGGGCATCCTCGCGGTCTGCGGTTTCCTGGACGTAAGCCTTGAGCAGGTACTCGACGCCGGCCCGCAGCTGATCGCGGTGCTGTGCCAGGTCCGCGACCCCGGCAACGCCGGAACCGTGCTCCGGGCAGCCGACGCGGCCGGCGCGGACGCCGTCATCCTGACCGCATCCAGCGTTGACATCTACAATCCCAAGGCCGTGCGCTCGACGGCGGGATCCCTCTTCCACCTGCCCGTGGTGCTCGGCGCCGACGTCGAGGAGCTGGTGGCCCGCTGCAAGGAACGCGGCATCGGGGTCCTCGCGGCGGACGGCCAAGGCCAGCTGAACCTGGACACGCTGCAGGACCAGAACGCGGCCCGCCGGCTGGGTGCCTCCGGCGCCGGATCGGCCTTCCCCTTGGAAAACCCCACAGCGTGGCTGTTTGGAAACGAAGCGCAGGGGTTGTCGGAGGCTGAACTGGGACTGGCCGACCACCGTGTGGCTGTCCCGGTCTACGGGGCCGCAGAGAGCCTCAACCTCGGGACCGCAGCAACCGTCTGCCTCTACGCAAGCGCCCGGTCCCAGCAGGGAAGCCTGCCCGTCCCGGCTTAAAGGGCAGGGCCCCGGATGATCATCCGGGGCCCTTGCTGATTTCAAATAGTAGGACGGGAATCAGGGTGCGCGCGTGCTCTTGCTGCGTCCCGTAATTGCGCCGTAGACGCCGGCTACCACGAGGCCGCCAACAATGGCGAGAATCCACGTGCCGAGGTCAAAGAATGCAAGGTCTCCCTTGCCGAAAAGCAGGCTGCCGATCCAGCCGCCCACAATTGCACCAACCACGCCAAGAACAAGGCTGGTGACCCAGCCGCCGCCCACTTTGCCGGGCATAACGGCCTTAACTATGGCCCCCACTATGAGGCCGAGAATAATCCAAGCAAGAAAACCCATGTCTCCTCCTTATTTATTCGCCGGGACTTAATCTTCCCGATATTGCATCAAGCTAACACACAGCCCCCTCATTGTCAGTAGGCTTACGGCCAGTCCGGCTGCGTGTCCCACACCGCTGCCGGTACGGTATTCATGGGCGGAGCCGAGTCCGGCTTCGCGTTTTTCCTGTCCTGTTCCGTATCCCTGAAGAGGTGAAGCCCGAGTGGCTGCAAACGGCGGTACCAAGGCGATCGTCGCGGCCCTTGCCGCAAACCTGACGATTGCCGCCCTCAAATTCGTCGCCTACATCCTGACGCTGTCATCGTCGATGCTCGCCGAGGCCATCCACTCCCTGGCCGACTCCGGCAACCAGATCCTGCTGCTGGTGGGCGGCAAACGGGCGAAGCGGGCAGCAAGCCCCGAGCACCCCTTCGGGTACGGCCGTGAGCGCTATATCTACGCCTTTATTGTCTCCATCGTGCTGTTCAGCGTCGGTGGCCTCTTTGCCCTCTACGAGGCCTGGGAGAAGCTGCAGCACCCGCACGCCATCGAAGGCGATTTCTGGTGGGTTCCGCTGGCCGTGCTGGTGGGCGCCATCATTGCCGAGTCCTTCTCGTTCCGCACCGCCATCACCGAGTCGAACCACCTCCGCGGGAAACAGGGCTGGGTCAGCTTCGTCCGGACGGCCAAGCAGCCCGAACTTCCGGTCATCCTGCTGGAGGACCTCGGCGCGCTCGTGGGCCTGGTCTTTGCCCTCTTCGGCGTGGGGCTCACCCTGATCACGGGCAACGGCGTGTGGGACGCCGTGGGCACCGGCATGATCGGCATCCTGCTGGTTCTGATCGCCGTTGTGCTGGCCCTCGAAACCAAGTCCCTGCTGCTGGGTGAATCCGCCACCAAGGATGACACTGAAAAGATCCACCGCGCCATTGAGGACGGCGGAACGCGCGTCATCCACCTGAAGACCCTCCACCTGGGGCCGGAAGAACTGCTGGTCGCGGCGAAGATTTCCGTCGGTGCAGCCGACGCCGGCCGTGACATCGCGGCGGCCATCGACGGCGCCGAGGAACGGATCCGGACAGCGGTGCCTATCGCCCGCGTCATTTACCTGGAACCGGACATCCACCGGACGGACGCAACCGATGCAACGGGCGCAGCGGCGTCGGACGCAGCGGCAGGCAATGCCGGGGAGTTGGACGCCAACGCCTGACACGGCACCTGCCGCAGGCAGGGCTACGCTGGGCCTGAATGGCTGGCCGCCCGATCCTCCGGATGAGGTACGTCCCTGGATCAGGCGGTCAGCGGCTTTTTGCGTTCCAGCAGTCCGCTGACGATGGCCACGCCCAGGCCAAGGATGGCCAGAACGGCTCCCACCAGGGCAGGGGCAACGTAGCCCCAGCCCCACGCGATCACCACGCCGCCCAGGAATGCGCCCAGTGCGTTGGCCACGTTCAGCGCGGCATGGTTGAGGGAGGACGCCAGCGACGGCGCGTCCGGGGACGCGTCCAGCAGCCGGGTCTGCAGGGCCGGCACCAGCATCGAACCGGCCGCGCCGACCACAAACACCATGACAAACGCGGACCACGGCCACTGGACGGCAACCGCATAGACCACCAGGGCAACGGCGATTCCGGGCAGCACCCGGTAGATGGTCCCCATCACGGACCGGTCCGCGATCCGCCCGCCTACGATGTTTCCGGCCACCATGCCCAGGCCATAGAGCGCAACCACCAGCGGGATCAGGGACGACGGGATGCCGGCCACCGATGTCATGGTGTGCGCGATGTAGGTGTACGTGGCGAAGAATCCACCGAAGCCCACAATGCCGATCAGGATGGCAAGCCAGACCTGCAACCGCTTCAGCGCCCCGAGTTCGCGCCGGATGCTGGCATCGGGGTGGGCCGCCTGGAAGGGCACAAACCTCCAGAGCAGCGCCAGGGTCAGCAGGCCGATGGCGCCCACCAGGACAAACAGCAGGCGCCAGCCGAATGCCTGGCCCACCCACGTGGCCAGGGGAACGCCCACCACGTTGGAGACAGTCAGTCCCGCCATCACCATGGAGATGGCCCATCCCCGGCGGGTGGGTGGGACGAGGGACGCGGCGATGACGGCGGCCACACCAAAGAAGGCGCCGTGCGGCAGTCCGGCGGCAAAACGGGAGACCAGCATGGTGGTGTAGTCCGGGGCGAGGTACGAGGTCAGGTTGGCGACGCTGAAGAAGAACATCAGTCCCAGGGCCAGGTGTTTGCGGGGCAGCTTGGCTCCGACCGCGGCCAGCAGGGGTGCGCCGACCACCACGCCCAGGGCGTAGGCGGAAATCAGGTGTCCCGCTTCAGGGGTACTGATGCCGAGGCCCAGTTCCACCTCCTTGAGAAGGCCCATCATGGTGAACTCAGTCACGCCGATCCCGAACCCGCCCATCGCCAGGGAAACGATCGCCGGAGCGATCCTGGGGGACGGGGTCTTTGTGGCCGGGGGTGACTGGACAACGCTGCTCATGTGCCTGCTTTTCGAAAGGGGAGTGGATCGTGGCGCACGCCCGCGGGGCGCCCCATCAATTGTCCCCCATAGACTGGAGCGGTGACTGGACGGATACAGGTAGTTGGCGGCGCAATACTTGACTCGTTGACCGGGCCCACCCGGATGCTGGTGGCCAGGCGGACTGCCCCCGAGCAGTTCGCCGGACTCTGGGAGTTCCCCGGCGGGAAGGTCGACGACGGGGAACAGTGCGAGGCTGCGCTGCACCGGGAACTCAGGGAAGAACTGGGCGTGGGGGTCACGCTGGGGCCGGAACTGCCCGCCGGGGCTCCGGCCGGCTGGCGGCTGAACGAGCGGGCCAGCATGCGGGTGTGGCTGGCAGAAATTTCCGACGGCGATCCCCGGCCGCTCGAAGACCATGACGAGCTGAGATGGATCAGCACCACAAGCCGTGACGAAGCTCTCAGCCTCCCGTGGATCCCGGCCGACTTCCCGATTGTCCGGGCACTGCTTGAATCCCTGGGCACGCTCGTGGATTCAAACGCCCCCCGCTGAACCGGCTCCCTGGAGTGCCCTAGATTCCCGGGAGCGTCCCTAGAACAGGGTGGGCTGCTGGCGCAGCCCGGCGGCGGCCGGCTGGGATTCCCCGGCCAGCCCGCCGAGCGTTCCGACGGAGTGGGCTGCCGGGATACTTCCCGCCGGGTACTGTGCTTCCTCGCCGCGGGGATCGTCCTCAAGATCGCGGTGGCTGAAACCGTGCGTACTTGCGAAGCCATGCCGCTGCTTGAAGTAGCGGACCTTCCCGGCAAGCCAGGTGCGGTATTCCTTGGACGTGTAGGAACCAGTGCCGTAAAGGCGCCGGTACTTGCCCGCGAGCTCCGGATGGTTCCTGGCGATCCACTGCATGAACCATTCCCGGGTGCCCGGCTTCAGGTAGAGGGCGCCGGCAGTCACTCCCGTGGCTCCCGCAGCCGCCAGGGAACCGAAGAGGGAATCAAGTGCCTCGTCGCTGTCGGACAGCCACGGCAGGATGGGCATGGCCATCACGCCGCACGGGAGCCCGGCGTCGCGCAGGCGTGAGACCAGTTTCAGCCTGGCGCGGGGCCCCGGCGTACCCGGCTCCACCGCCTCGGACAGGGCTTCATCCGTCATGGCCAGGGAGATGCCGACACCCACCGGGACCTGGGCAGCGGCCCGTTTCAGGAGTGGAATGTCCCTGGCCAGCAGTGTGCCTTTGGTGAGGATGGACAGCGGGGTCCCGGAGTCAGCCAGCGCGGTGATGATGCCCGGCATCAGCTGGTAGCGGCCCTCGGCGCGCTGGTAGGGGTCGGTGTTGGTGCCCAGGGCCACCTGGTGGCGGCCCCACGACGGCTTGGCCAGTTCCTTCCGGAGGACGTCCGCGGCGTTGACCTTAACCACCACCTGGCTGTCGAAATCGAGACCGGCGTCGAAATCCAGGTACGTGTGGCTCTTGCGGGCAAAACAGTACACACAGGCATGGCTGCAGCCGCGGTAAGGGTTCACTGTCCACTCAAACGGCATCCGTGAACCGGCAACCACCTTGTTGAGCACCGATTTGGCAGTGACCTCATGGAAGGTGATGCCGGCGAATTCGGGAGTGGTGACGGAACGGACCAGTCCGGCGAGGGGAAGCAGCGCCGGTGATGCGCCGCTTCCGGCCTCATCGCCGGGCCGTGGCATCAGCGCTTGTGCATCCCATCTCATGCGTCCATTCGAATATATGTTCGAACTTAAGTCAAGGACCGGCGCGCCGGGCCGTCCGGCCCGGACCAAGCTGCGGGGATGTCAGTCCAGCAGTTCCCACACCACCGTGACGCCCGCACCGACGCTCGCGTGGCCTGCCTCCACGCTGATGGCGTCCGTGGCCACGGCCCGTTCGAGCCTGGCGACAGGAACCGGCCCGGATGAGAGGGGGTGCTCGGCAACGGACACCACGGTGCCAAGCCGTGCCGAGGCCAGGGACGCAAACTGTTCGGCCGCAGCAGCGGCATCCTGCCACGCAGCTTCCCGGGCCCGGGCCATCACAGCGGATTCATCCGCGAATCCGAGTTCCAGGCCGTTCAGCCGTACGTCATCGGCGCCGGCATCAACCACGGCCGCAATGACACCGGACGCGGCAGCGACGTCCCGGAGGCGGACGGTAAGCACGCTCGACGCCACGTAGCCGGCCACTTTCTGGCCTTCGCCGTCGCGCCAGACGAGCTCCGGCCGGACGTTCAGCCCGGACGTCCGGATGTCGGCGTCCGCGACGCCGTGCTGCCGGAGAGCGCCGGAAACGGCGCCGGACGCTGTCCCGGCATCAGCGTAGGCGGTGCCGACGCCGTCCCGCCGGCATTCGACGCCAACGGAAATCGTCAGCAGGTCGGGCGGGGCCTCGGCCGATCCTGTTCCTGTCACCGTGATGGTCCTGGGATTGCTTTCGCCGGCCATGGTCAAACCTCGATTCCTCCGGCGCCGTGCGGGGCCGGCCTTGGTGTCCTGGTATCAACGTAGCCGCCGGCTTCCAGGCCGGCCATCCGTTCGAAGAAGTTGGCCGACGCCGGATTTCCGGTGCGTAGCTGTGACCACGCTGCCGCCACGAAATAGAGCGGAAGGAACGGCAGCCCAAGGCAGCAGGCGTACTGGCTGCAGTGCTTTTCCTCATGGCCGAGGAGCGCCGCGTTGGACGTCAGCAGCGCCGCGGGGCCCCGCGAAAGGACGACATTCCCCACGGTGAAAGCGCCTGCGTGGGGAAGGCGCCACGTGTACCCAGAGGCGATGACGAGTCCCCGTGGCCCCTGAGTGATGGCCGTCCGGGCAGCCCGGGCAACGGCCAGGCCAAGCAGGGTTGTGCCGTTGGCCAGGTTTGCGAGCTGCCGTGCCCGCTGACCCGCCGTCAACGGCCTGGCTGGCGCCCGGCGCTGCCGCTGTGTCATGAGGCCATGGTAGCCGGAGCCTTCACTTAGACTGGAAGATAGTGGCCGCCGGCAGTTCCAACCGGTACTGATTCAGTGGCCCGGACCTGGCCGCCGAGTGGATTCATCCTGGATGGATCCATAACGTGGCCTGCCAGTGACGGATGCGCTGCCGGGAAACCGCGCAGTGCTGCCCAGTTCATTGAGGAAATACGTCAGCCCCGACTCGTAGCTAAGAACAGTAGATGACTGAAACTTTGCCGGGCGCCGCCATCCCGAACCCTACGGATGAAGCCGCCATCACTGCCGCTGTAGACCAGGCCATCGCCGCCATTGCCGGCGCCGGCTCCCTTGACGAGCTCAAGGCGGTGAGACTGGCCCACACCGGTGAGAAGTCACCGCTCAGCCTGGCAAACCGGGAAATCGGTGGCCTGCCGAAAGACCAGAAAGCCGTAGCAGGCAAGCTGATGGGCTCCTCCCGCGGCCGGGTCAACAAGGCGCTCGCGGACCGCACGGCCGAGCTGGAAGCCGAAAACGACGCCCGGATCCTGCTGGAAGAGACCGTCGACGTCACAGCCGCGCCCCGCCGTCGTCGGGCCGGAGCCCGGCACCCGCTCTCCACCCTGCAGGACCGCGTGGCGGACATCTTTGTTGGCATGGGCTGGGAAATCGCCGAAGGCCCCGAGGTTGAATCCGAGTGGTTCAACTTCGACGCGCTGAACTTCAAGCCGGACCACCCGGCCCGCGAAATGCAGGACACGTTCTTTGTGGAGCCGCCCGAGGCGCACCTCCTGATGCGTACCCACACCTCGCCGGTGCAGGTCCGCTCCATGCTGGAGCGCGAAGTCCCCATCTACGTGTTGTGCCCCGGCAAGGTGTTCCGCACCGATGAACTGGACGCCACGCACACCCCGGTGTTCCACCAGTTCGAGGGCCTGGCCATCGACAGGCACCTGAGCATGGCGGACCTCCGCGGAACACTGGAGCACTTCGCCCGGCAGATGTTCGGCGACGAAGCCCAGATCCGGCTGCGCCCGAACTACTTCCCGTTCACCGAGCCGTCCGCCGAGCTGGACATCTGGCACCCGGGCGCCAAGGGCGGTCCGCGCTGGATCGAGTGGGGCGGCTGCGGCATGGTCAACCCCAACGTGCTCCGCGCCGCGGGCATCGACCCGGACATCTATTCAGGCTTTGCCTTTGGCATGGGCATCGAGCGCACCCTTATGTTCCGCAACGAGGTGGGCGACATGCGCGACATGATCGAAGGCGATGTACGTTTCAGCGAGCACTTCGGGATGGAGATCTAACAGTGCGTATCCCACTTTCCTGGCTGCGTGAATTCGCAGCAGTACCGGCCGGAGCAACGGCCGAAGACCTGATGGCCGAACTGGTCAAGGTTGGCTTTGAAGAGGAAGCGGTCCACCGCCCCACGGACACCCTGCAGGGCCCGATCGTCGTGGGCCAGGTCCTGAGCATCGTCAAGGAACCGCAGACCAACGGCAAGACCATCAACTGGTGCCAGGTCCGGGTTGTCCCCGAAGGCCAGCAGCAGGCCCTCACCGGCGACGGCATCGACCCGTCCGGTGTCCAGGGCATCATCTGCGGCGCCCACAACTTCGTTGAGGGCGACAAAGTGGTGGTCACCCTTCCCGGTGCCGTCCTGCCCGGCGACTTCCGCATCTCCGCGCGCAAGACCTACGGCCACCTCTCTGCCGGCATGATCGCCTCCGTCCGCGAACTGGGCATCGGCGAGGACCACGACGGCATCCTGGTCCTGTCCCGGATCGGGCTGGATCCCGAAATCGGCACGGACGCCATGGACCTTCTGGGCCTCTACGACGAAGCCGCCGAGATCAACGTCACCCCGGACCGCGGCTACGCGTTCTCCATCCGCGGCGTGGCCCGCGAATACGCGCACGCCACCGGAACCGCCTTCACGGACCCCGCCACCAAGGTCCAGGCTCCGGCCGAACTCACCGGCGGCTACGGTGTGAAGCTCAACGACGACGCGCCCATCTACGGCAAGCCCGGCTGCGACCGCTTTGTGGCCCGTACCGTCCGCGGCGTCGATGCCACCAGGCCGACGCCCCTGTGGATGGTGTCGCGCCTTCGGCTGGCAGGCATCCGCTCCATCTCGCTGCCGGTGGACATCTCCAACTACGTCATGCTCGAGCTTGGCCAGCCGACGCACTGCTACGACTTGGACAAGCTGTCCGGCGACATCGTGGTCCGGCGCGCCGTCGCGGGGGAGAAGATCACCACCCTGGACGACAAGGAGCGCACGCTCGACGTCGAGGACCTCCTGATCACCGACGGCTCCGGCGCGATCGGCATCGCCGGCGTCATGGGCGGTGCAGCCACCGAGGTGAGCGATTCGACGTCGAACGTCCTGGTTGAGGCCGCGCACTTCGACGAGGTATCCATTGGCCGTTCCCGCCGACGGCACAAGCTGCCGTCCGAGGCGTCCAAGCGCTTCGAGCGCGGCGTGGACTGGCACGTGGCGGACATCGCCGCCCAGCGCGTTGTTGACCTCCTGGTGGAACTTGCCGGCGGGGTTGCTGACCAGGCGGGGACCGACGTCGGGTCGGCGCCGGACGCCGTGAGCATCGCCTTGCCGGCGGGCTTCGCCGCCCAGCGGATCGGTATCGATTTCACGGAAGAACAGATCACCACCTCGCTGGTGGACCTCGGCGCTGCCGTGGAAAAGAACGACGGCGGCTGGACAGTCACGGCGCCGAGCTGGCGCAACGACCTGGAAACCAAAGAGGACCTCTCCGAGGAAATCGCCCGGCTGGTGGGCTACGACAACATCCCCGCCACCCTCCCGGTGGCCCCTCCGGGACGTGGCCTGACCCGCCTGCAGCAGCAGCGCCGTCGGCTGATCCAGGCACTGGCCGACGCCGGCCTGACCGAAGTCCTGGCCTACCCGTTTGTCTCCAAGGCCGCCAACGACACGTTCGGCGTCGCGGAGCAGGGTGCTGCCCGGAGCGCGGTCAAGCTGGCCAATCCGATCAGCGAAGAGCACGGCTACCTGCGGACTTCCATCCTCCCCGGGCTCATCGAGGTGGCCAAGCGCAACCACTCCCGCGGCTTCCGCGATCTGGCACTCTTCGAGTCAGGCCTGGTCTTCCTGCCCGGCTCCACGGTGGGCACGGCGTCCATCCCGCCGCTCGGCGTCAAGCCCGCCGACGAGGTGCTGGATGCACTATACGACGGCGTTCCGGACCAGCCGCTGTACGTCGCCGCGGTTCTCACGGGCCATGATTCCCCCGCTGCCGCGGCGCACACGCCGCGCGCCTGGGACTGGTCCGACGCACTGGACATCGCCCGGCTCGCCGGCGACGTCCTGGGCGTGGAGATCGTGGTCAGCCAGGGCACGCACCAGGCGTTCCACCCGGGCCGGGCCGCGCAGCTTTCGCTGCGGACCGGCGAGGTGGTGGGTTACGCCGGCGAACTGCACCCGAAGCTCCTCGCCGCGCACGACATGCCTGCCCGTTCGGTGGCGCTGGAATTCAACGCGGATGCGCTGTTCGAGGCAGCCGCGGATGTGATTGTGGCCCGCCACATCTCCACGTTCCCGGTCGCCACCCAGGACGTTGCCCTGGTGGTGCCGCAGGACATTCCTGCGGACCAGGTCCTTGATGCACTCCGCGAGGGGGCCGGCGAACTGCTGGAGGACGTCGCGCTGTTCGACGTCTACGCCGGCAAGGGCATCGAGGACGGCAAGAAGTCGCTGGCCTTCGGACTGAGGTTCCGCGCCACGGACCGCACCCTGACGGCAGACGAGGCATCAGCCGCGCGCGAAGGCGCGGTAGCACTGGCCGCCGAGCGCTTCGGTGCCGTCCAGCGCTAGCTGACTGAGATGGAGCCCGGACTCGTCCTGCAGGCAGTGGATCTCCGCGGCCAATCTGCGGGCGGTCCGGGCTCCGATGTGGTGCTGCTGGAGCCTGTGGAGGCCGCCCGGGCGGCGGCCATGGAGCCCGGAGCGCGGGCGCGTTTCATCGCCGGCAGGGCTGCGCTGCGGCGTTTTGCCGCGGCATTGCTGGAGTTGCCGGCCGGGGAGCTCAAGGCGTCCTATGCCTGTCCGCGCTGCGGCTCCGGACCGGCCCTTGCCCACGGCAGGCCGGGCTACACCCGCGGGGGAGAGCCGCTGCCGCTGCTGCTCAGCATGGCCCGGACGCCGCAATGGATCCTGCTCGCGGGGCTGCCGGCACCACGTGCCGGGATGCGGCTGGGCGTGGACGCCGAGGACCCTGCGCGGCTGGACTTTGACGGGTTCGACGCCGTGGCCCTGGGCCCGCAGGAACGTCACGCCGTCGAAAACCTGGCCGGGCAGGACCAGCTGCGTGAACGGGCCCGGCTCTGGGCCCGCAAGGAGGCCTGGCTCAAAATGACGGGCGAAGGACTCCGGCGCGATCCCCGCGCCGTGGACGTCCTGGCCAGGCCCGGACTCACAGACCTCGACCCGGCGGACACCGGCCTGCCGGGAACCCTGGTGGCCGCCGTCGCCATCGGGTGACAGCTGCCTGTGCAGCGGCTAGCTGGCGGCGTGCCGCCCGTGCGTCGGCAGCGGCGGCAGGGCCTCCTCAAACAGCCAGGGATGCAGCAGCGCCTCTGAATCGAGGCCGGCGACCCGGTCCGCCATGAGGATGAACTCCGCGGTGGACACCGATCCGTGCCGGTGCGTCCTGGTCCATTCCTGCAGCAGGGTAAAGAACGCCAGGTCCCCGCACCGCAACCGCAGGGCGTGCAGTGCGAGGGCGCCCCGCTTGTAGACGCGGTCATCGAACATCAGCTCCGGACCGGGATCCCCGATCACCAGGTCCTGGCCCGCGGCCGAGAGCCGCCGCCAGGCCGTCGTCGCCCGGTCATGGACGCCCATCACCCCGGCAGCCTCCGACCAGATCCACTCCGCGTAGCAGGCGAACCCTTCATGCAGCCAGATATCGCTCCATCCGCTGACAGTCAGGGAATTGCCAAACCACTGGTGTGAGAGCTCATGGGCGATCAGGCGCTGGGAATCCCAGTCCGGACTGAGGTGGTTCCGGCCCAGGATGGACAGGGTCTGGGCCTCCAGCGGGATCTCCAGGACATCGTCCGCCACCACCACCGTGTACTCCGCGAACGGGTAGGGTCCAAAGCAGCTGACGAACGTGCGCATCATCTCCGGCTGCAGGCGGAGCCCCTGCAGGGCGTCGGCTGCCAGGCCAGGCGGGACCGCCGCGGACTGCAGCACCCCGCCCGGGCTGTCCCCGGGATCGAGGATCACTGACTGGTACCGGCCGATCTGGACGGTGGCCAGGTAAGGGGCCATCGGCTCTTCCTGCTCATAGGTCCAGGATTCCCGGCTGGCCCGGATGCTGTGCCCTACCAGCCGGCCATTGCAGACAACCCGGTAATTGGCGTCGGTGGTGACGGTGATCCGGTAGCTGGCCTTGTTCCCGGGGTGGTCGTTGCAGGGAAACCAGGACGGGGCGCCATTAGGCTGCCCCGCCACCAGCACGCCGTCGGTGAGTTCTTCCCAGCCCACTTCACCCCACAGCCCGCGGCGCGGCGACGGATTGCCTTCATAGCGGATGTCCAGCGTGAAGGCGTCCCCGGGGAGGAGGTCGGCATCGAGATGCACCACCAGCTGCTCGCCACGCTGCACAAAGCGCCGGACGCGCCGCCCGTTGAACTGCACCTTGCTGGCGCGGAGGCCCACCAGGTCCAGGACGACGGCGGATGCCTGGCGTGCCGCCGTGGCGTGGAGGAGCGCGTGGCCGCTGAGCCGGTTGGAAGAGAGCCGGTAGTCCAGGTCCAGTTCATACCGTCCAACGCTGTAGGCGCTGGTGCCGTGGCCAGGCATATACCGGTCCGGCCGCACGCTGGTTTCGGCCGTTCCCACGGCGGTTCCGGAGCTGGCGGGTTCTGGGACACTCATGGGGTGGGGCCTCAATCACAAACGGTGGCGGACTGGCAGGTACTTACTTCAGGCGGGGTGCTGGAACGTCCGGGCCGGCCCACGGACTGACCGGATTGCCCATCCAGTAAGTCCCGGCGGGCACCGTCTCCCCGCGCATCACCAGCGATGCCGGACCCACTGTTCCGCCATGGCCGATGCGTGCCTGCGGGAGGATGACGCCGTGCGGTCCCATGGTTGCTCCCTCCTCGAGCGTAACAGTGTCAATGCTCATGATCCGGTCATGGAAGAGGTGCGTTTGGACCACGCAGCCGCGGTTGACCGTGGAGTTCGCGCCCAGGGTCACCAGGTCCGCTTCGGGCAGCCAGTAGCTCTCGCACCAGGTCCCGGAACCGATTTTTGCGCCCAGTCCGCGGAGCCACCACACCAGTGCCGGCGTCCCGCTTGCTGCGCGGGCGAACCACGGGGCGCTGACCATTTCGATGAACGTGTCCACCACTTCGTTGCGCCAGATAAAGGAACTCCAGAGCGGATGTTCGCCGGCCCGGATCCGGCCCACGAGCAGCCACTTGGCCACCACGGCGCTGCCGGCGGCGACGGCGCCCGCCAGCAGCATCACGAACCCGCCCAGCCCCGCGGCCAGGCCATAGCCGACGGTGCCTGCCAACCAATCGAACGCCAGGAGCACGCCGGCGGCCAGGCCCACGGTAAGGACGACGGGCACAAAGCGGCAGAGCTCCCACAGTGCCCTGGCTATTTTCAGCCGGAGCGGGGGCTGGAACGTCAGTGTGGTGTCCGAGGCGATGGCTGTGCGGCGAAGCCTGACCGGCGGGCTGCCCAGCCACGACGTTCCGGATTTTGCCTTCGAAGGGGTTGCGGACAGCACCGCCACGAGGGAGTTCTTCGGGACGCTCCGGCCCGCTGCCGTCATGCCGGAATTCCCCAGGAAGGAGCGTTTGCCGATCTTCGCCGGGGCGATCCTCAGCCAGCCGCCGCCGAGTTCGTAGGAGGCCACCATGGTGTCGTCGGCAAGGAACGCGCCTTCGCCCACCGTGGTCATCTTGGGCAGCAGCAGGACCGTGGACGCCTCCACGTTCTTGCCGATCCTGGCTCCGAGCAGGCGCAGCCAGACGGGGGTGAACAGGCTCGCGTAAATGGGAAAGAGCAGATCACGGGCGAGGTCCAGGACGCGTTCGGTGGCCCAGACCTGCCAGCCGATCCGGCTCCGCACCCGGTAATAGCCTTCTTTCAGGCCGGTCCCGAGCAGCCTGGTGGTGCCCAGGACCAGGAGCAGGTTGGCGGCGAACCAGGCCAACGCGGCCAACGGCAGGGACGCAAGGATCTGCAGCCACGCAGCGTCCAGGGAACTGCTGCCCTGGACGAAGAGGAAGACCATCCCGGCAGCGGCGGCAGCCGAGGCGTAAGGGATCATGGCCAGGACAGCGGAGGCCGAAGCGAAGGCGGCGAACCACAGGCGGCCGATCAGCGGGCTGCTGGGCGGAGTGTCCGGCCAGTCATTCTTGGCCTTGCCCCGGCGTCGGGCCGGTGAACCGGCCACCATCTGCCCCGCTTTCACCTTGCCAAGCACAGCCGAACCTGCTTCGACCTGTCCGCCGGCGCCGATGCTGGCGCCCGGCATGAGGGTGCTGCGTGCGCCCACCGTCGCCCCGGCGCCCACATGGATGGCTCCGATCCGGACGTGGTCGCCGTCGATCCACCAGCCGGAAAGGTCCACCTCGGGCTCGATGTTCGCTCCGCTGCCCAGGGACAGCAGGCCGGTCACCGGCGGCAGGGAATGCAGGTGCACATTGGTGCCGATCTTCGCTCCCAGGGCCCGTGCGTAGTAAGGCACCCACGGTGCGCTGGCCAGGCTCACGGCACCGGCAAGGTCCTGGATCTGTTCGGCCAGCCAGAGCCTTAGATGGACTTTGCCTGAGCGCGGGTACGTGCCCGGGCCAACGTTCCGGAGCAGCAGCCGGGCGGCCGCGATGGACAGGCCCATCCGGCCAAGGGGACTCACGAAGACCAGCCAGGATGCCCCTACCCACCACCAGGACACGGTGGGTGCGGCAGTAAAGCCGGCCAGGCCGGCGAGGAGGTTGTTGCCTGCCATCAGGTAGGTCAGCCAGCGCATGCCCACCAGGATGTGCAGGGGAATACCCATGAGTGTCTGGAAGACCTGGGACTTGCGGGCCGTCGGCCGGACAAGGCGTTCCTTTGCCGGGGCGGCCGCAATGCCGTCAGGCAGCGACTGCCGGGCCGTGTCGATGAGGGCCCCGATCCGGGGGGTGGCGTAGATGTCCGCGACCGTGATGGTGGGGTAGCGGAGGCGCAGGGCGGACACCAGCTGTGCCGCGGCAAGGGAGCCGCCGCCGTGGGCGAAGAAGTCCGCGTCCAGGCTTGCTGCCGGGCTGCCGAGCACGGCGCCCCATTGTTCGACGATCCAGGCGGCGTCGTCAGGCAGGTTCAGGGGAGCGCGGTCGCTTTCGGCCGCGCCCGATCCGGCCAGGGGCCAGGGGAGTGCGTGCCGGTCGACCTTGCCGCTGGTTTTGGTCGGCAGCGACTGGACGACGGTCAGCAGGGGAATCAGCGCCGCCGGGAGGCTGGAGGCCAGTATTTCGCGTGCCGCGGCAAGGTCAGGTTCCACGTCGCCGGCCGGCGCGAGGTATCCCACAAGCACCTGGTTCCCGGCCGCCGTCGTCTGCACAGCCGCCGCGGCGCCGGCGACACCCGGGAGGGCCTGCAGGGCGGCATCGATTTCTCCGAGCTCGATCCGGCGGCCGCCCAGTTTTACCTGTTCATCGGCGCGGCCCATAAAGACCAGCCCGGCAGCTTCGTAGCGGACGAGGTCGCCGGAGCGGTAGGCGCGGTGCCAGCCCAGAGTGGGCATGGGCGCGTACTTTTCCGCGTCCTTGGCAGGATCCAGGTACCGGGCCAGCCCTACGCCGCCGATGATGAGTTCGCCGACGGCGCCCTCCGCCACCGGGATGCCGTCACCGTCCACCACGGCCAGGTCCCAGCCATCCAGCGGCAGCCCGATCCGGACCGGCCCCGGTCCGCCCAGCTCGGCCGCGCACGCCACCACCGTGGCCTCGGTGGGCCCATAGGTGTTCCAGACCTCGCGGCCTTCCACTGCAAGGCGTTCGGCAAGCTCCGGCGGGCAGGCCTCGCCGCCGAAGATCAGCAGCCGCACGTTTTCAAGTGATTCCGCAGGCCACAACGCAGCCAGCGTGGGAACGGTGGACACCACCGTGATGCCGTGGCTGATGAGCCAGGGCCCGAGGTCCATTCCGGTGCGGACCAGGGCACGGGGCGCGGGGACAAGGCAGGCGCCGTGCCGCCACGCGAGCCACATCTCCTCGCACGAGGCATCAAAGGCCACTGACAGTCCTGCCAGGACACGGTCCTGCGTGCCGATCGGTTCCGCAGCGAGGAAGATCCGTGCTTCAGCGTCGACGAAGGCGGCGGCGGACCTGTGCCGGACGGCCACTCCCTTCGGAGTTCCGGTGGAGCCTGAGGTGAAGATGACCCAGGCGTCGTCTTCGGGGGTGGCAGGCCGTGCGGCCGGGAACGGCGCGACCCTGTCTTCGGTCAGTGCCAGCCCCTTGCCGGTGACCACGGCACTGACCTTGGCTTCGCCGAAGACCAGCCGGGCCCGTTCATCCGGGTCATCGGCGTCGACGGGGACATACGCGGCACCGATGAGCATGATCGCGAGGATCCAGACGTACAGCCCGTTGGTGCCGGAGGGGATCCGCACACCGATCCTGTCGCCCGCTCCCAGCCCTGCCAGGTGGAGTTCCCGTCCGGCGGAGCGCACGGCATCCATCAGTTGCGCATAGCTCAGCGACTGGCGGCCGTCGTCGAGGGCGGACGCGTCCGGATGGCGGTTTGCGGTCTCCTGCAGGATCTCCACCAGCGTCCGTACCCGGGGTGCCACACCCGATCCGGGCAGCTGGGGCTGATATTCGGCAAGGCCGTCGGGCACAGGGCCGCTGAGTTGTAGCTCGGTCACCCCTGCAGTGTCCACTGGCAAGGTGAACGGAAAGTGACGTCGTTTGCGTGGTGTCCACTTTCCCTTCACCGGACGTTTCCCTGACCGGGGATCAGGGGACCAGGAGGACCTTGCCGGTGGTCCGGCGGCCCTCAAGGTCTTCGTGTGCGCGCCGGGCGTCGGCCAGCGGATACGTGGCCCCGATCCGGACTTTGAGGTGCCCGTTTTCGGCGGCGGCGAAGATCTCACCGGACCGCCAGCGGCGCTCCTGCTCGTTGAGCAGGAAGTGGCCCAGGGACGGGCGGGTCAGCGTCAGTGACCCGCCGGCGTTGAGGCGCTGCGGATCCACCGGGGGCACGGCGCCCGAGGCGGCCCCGAACAGCACCAGCGTGCCGCGTGTACGCAGGCAGGACAAGGAGCCGTCAAAGGTGTTCCGGCCGACGCCGTCGTACACCACGTCCACGCCCTTCCCGCCGGTGAGCTCGCGGACGTGGTGGGGAAAGCCCTCATACCGCAGGACATGGTCGGCTCCGGCTTCCCGGGCAAGTTCCTCCTTGGCATCCGAGGAAACGGTGGTGATGACGCGGGCGCCCCGCTCCTTCAGCAGCTGGGTCAGCAGCAGGCCGACGCCGCCTGCGCCGGCGTGCGTCAGCACGGTGTGGCCCGGTTCCACCCGGAAGGAGGAATTGATCAGGTAGTGGGCCGTCATGCCCTGGAGGGGCAAGGCAGCCGCCGTCAGGTCGTCGACGCCGTCCGGCACCGGGAGCGCCTTCGCTGCATCCAGGACCGTGTAGCCGGCGTAGCACTTGGCGCCCTCGGCCGTGGCCACCCTGCTGCCCACCGTGAAGTTCTCGACGCCGTCGCCGACCTCTTCAACCGTTCCCGCGGCTTCCGAGCCGGGCGTGAAGGGGAAGGGGACCTGGTACATGCCCCCGCGCTGGTAGGTTTCGATGAAGTTGACGCCCGCCGCAGCCACCTTGATGAGCAGCTGGCCGGGGCCGGGCACGGGGCGTTCGGCCTCTGCCAGTTCCAGTACTTCGGGTCCTCCGGGCTCGCGGACAACGATTGCGTGCGTCATGTATCTCCTTCCCGGGGCTGGGATTTCCTCGCCCCGGTCCTGGACCCATCCTAGGGAAACCGGCACCAACGACGAAGTGACGGCCGGTCAGGGCCGTCACTTCGGGTCAAACGCGGGGGCCGGCCATGGTGCGCCGGAGCTGCTCAGTAGCGGCGGGTGACTGTGGCCATGGGGCACTCGAAGTGGCGCCCGGCGGAAAGTCCGACGTCGTTGAGGTAGCGGACAATAATGCCGTAGGACTCCAGCAGGGTGGTTTCCGTGTACGGGACCTGGTGCTTGCGGCAGTACTCCCGGACGATCTTGGCGGCCTTGTCCAGCTGCGGCCGTGCCATGTCCGGGAAGAGGTGGTGCTCAGCCTGGCGGTTCAGGCCACCGAGCAGGATGTCCATAAAGCGGCCGCCGGAGATGTTGCGAGACGTCAGGACCTGCCGGCTGAAGAAGTCAACACGGCTGTCCGCCGGAATGACGGGCATGCCTTTGTGGTTGGGCGCAAATGAAGCCCCCATGTAGAAGCCGAATACGGCGAGCTGCACGCCGATGAAGGCGAACGCCATTCCCAGCGGCAGGAACGTGAAAGCCAGGACCGGCAGGACGCTGAGGCGGACCAGCAAGATGGGCAGCTCCACCCAGCGGTGCGTCACTTTGGCGCGGCGGAAGATGAACTTCACCGAATCGATCTGGAGCCCCAGGCCCACCAGGAACAGCAACGGAAAGAAGAACCAGCCCTGCTTGCGGGTCAGGAACGAAAACCTGCCCTGCCGGGTGGCTGCGGCTTCGTGGTGGAAAGCGATCGCGCCGGTGGCGATGTCCGGATCCTTGGAAATGACGTTGGGGTGGTTGTGGTGCGCGCCGTGTTTCTGCTCCCACCAGGAATAGCTCATGCCTGCCACCGAGGTGGCCAGGATCCGGGCTGTCCAGTCGTTGGCCCGGCGCGAGGCGAAGATCTGGCGGTGGCCGGCCTCGTGGGCCAGGAAGCTCAGCTGGGTGCAGATGATGCCGACTGCGGCGGCGATGAGGAGCTGGAACCAGCTGTCGCCGATCAGCGCGAAACCGAACCATGCGGCGGTCATCAGGAGCACCAGGCAGGAAAAGACTGTGATGTAGAAGCCCACACGGCGTTCCAGCAGGCCTGCGGCCTTGACGCTCTTAAGCAGTTCCGAATAGCTCAGGACAACTGCATTGGGCTGCCGGACGCGCGATTGGGGGCGCTCCGACGTTGGGAGGGTGGTGGTCAAAGCCGGGGCCTCGTAACTGTTACGGGCAACGCGGCAGCCGACATTCGGACTGCGCGGTCAGGATCACCCTCCTTCCATCGTACGCCTGCCTGTCCAGCCGGCCCGAAAAAGGAGAACGGGATTGAGTGCATAAATATCGGACACACTGAATACTTTTGCTGTAGGATTTCCGGTATGACTATTTCTGTTGCCGTCTCCGGAGCCAGCGGCTACGCCGGGGGAGAAGTCCTGCGCCTCCTCGCAGGGCATCCGGACGTGACCATCGGTGCCATCACAGCGCACAGCAATGCAGGCTCCCGCCTCGGCGAGCTGCAGCCCCACCTGCACGGGCTCTCGAGCCGCATCCTCGAAGACACCACGGTGGAAAACCTCTCCGGCCACGACGTAGTGTTCCTGGCCCTCCCGCACGGGGCTTCCGCCGAAATCGCGGCCCAGCTGCCGGAAGGCACCATCGTGATCGACGCCGGCGCAGACCACCGCCTCGAAGACGCCGCAGCGTGGGAAAAGTTCTACGGCTCCGCCCACGCCGGAACGTGGCCGTACGGCCTGCCAGAGCTCCCGGGCCAGCGCGAGGTCCTCAAGGGCGCCACCCGGATCGCCGTCCCCGGCTGCTACCCGACGTCGGCCCTGCTGGCACTCACGCCCGGGTTCGCGGCCGGACTGCTGCAGCCCGACGACGTCGTCATAGTTTCCGCCTCCGGCACCTCGGGTGCGGGCAAGGCCGCGAAGGTGAACCTCATCGGCGCCGAGGTGATGGGTTCCATGAGCCCGTACGGTGTGGGCGGCGGCCACCGCCATACGCCCGAGATCGAGCAGGGGCTGTCCAACGCCGCCGGTGAAGGCGTCACAGTGTCCTTCACTCCCACGCTTGCCCCCATGAGCCGCGGGATCCTCACCACCGCCACGGCAAAGGTCAAACCGGGCACCACCGCCGCCGACCTCCGCCAGGCGTGGGCGGATGCCTACGACGACGAACCGTTTGTCCACCTCCTGCCGGAAGGGCAGTGGCCGGCCACCAAGTCGGTCCAGGGCTCCAACCACGCGGCCATGCAGCTTGCCTTTGACGCGCACACCGGCCGCGTGATCGTGACCTGTGTCATTGATAACCTCACCAAGGGAACCGCCGGCGGCGCCGTGCAGTCCATGAACATTGCCCTTGGCCTGGCGGAGACCGCCGGCCTTAACCTGCAGGGAGTTGCACCGTGACCGTTACCGCCCCCAAGGGATTCCGGGCCGCCGGGGTCACCGCCGGCCTGAAGGCGTCCGGCAAGCCGGACCTCGCCCTGGTCGTCAACGATGGCCCGTCCAGGGCTGCGGCCGCCGTCTTCACCAGCAACCGCGTGGCTGCAGCCCCGGTCCACTGGTCCCGCCAGGTGGTGTCGGACGGCAGGGTGGACGCCGTCGTCCTCAACTCGGGCGGAGCCAATGCCTGCACCGGGCCCCAGGGATTCCAGAACACGCACAGCACCGCCGAAAAAGTGGCCGCCGTCCTGGGCATCTCCGCGACGGATGTTTTTGTCTGCTCCACCGGCCTGATCGGCGAGCAGCTGCCCATGGACAAGATCCTTCCCGGAGTCGAGGCTGCCTCGGCGGCGCTCAGCACCGACGGCGGCCCCGAAGCGGCCAATGCCATCATGACCACCGACTCGGTGCCAAAGGCCGCACTGTTCATCGGCACCGATGCCGACGGCCAGGAGTTCACCATCGGCGGCATCGCCAAGGGTGCCGGCATGCTGGCACCCGGCCTGGCCACCATGCTGGTGGTCCTCACCACCGACGCGGCCGTCGAAGCGGAAATGCTCGACGTCGTCCTCCGCGACGCAACCCGCGTCACCTTCGACCGAGCAGACTCAGACGGCTGCATGTCCACCAACGACACCGTGGTGCTGCTGGCGTCCGGCGCTTCCGGCGCCGTCCCGTCCGCCGAGGCCTTCGGTGCCGGGCTGACCCAGGTATGCGCCGAACTGGCACGCAAGCTGATCGGTGACGCCGAGGGCGCGAGCCACGACATCGCCATCCGCACGTTCAACGCGGCCAGCGAGCGGGACGCCGAAACGGTCAGCCGCTCCGTGGCCCGGTCCAACCTGTTCAAGGCCGCCATTTTCGGCAAGGACCCCAACTGGGGCCGTGTCCTGTCCGCCGTGGGAACCACGGACGCCGTTTTTGAGCCGGACCAGCTCAACGTCGCCATCAACGGCATCCAGATCTGCCGCAACGGCAGCATCGGCGACGACCGGAACCTCGTGGACCTGGAACCGCGCGAAGTCCACGTGGAGATTGACCTGCAGTCCGGCCACGCCGAGGCCACCGTCTGGACCAATGACCTCACCCACGACTACGTGCACGAGAACAGCGCCTACTCGAGCTAGACCCCGAGCTAATCAACCAGCCACCCCTGGAGATAGTGCAAGCATGAATACCCAGACCCGTGAAACCACGTCCATGACTGATGCCCAAAGCAAGGCCGGCACCCTGATCGAGGCGCTGCCCTGGATCCAGCGCTTCGCCGGCACCACCATGGTGATCAAATACGGCGGCAACGCCATGGTCAACGAGGAACTGCGCCGCGCCTTCGCGGAGGACGTGGTGTTCCTCCATCATGTGGGCATCCACCCCGTGGTGGTCCACGGCGGCGGTCCGCAGATCAACTCCATGCTGGCGCGGCTGGGCATCGAGTCCGAGTTCAAAGGCGGGCTCCGAGTCACCACGCCCGAAGCGATGGACGTGGTCCGGATGGTCCTTACCGGCCAGGTGGGCCGCGAACTCGTGGGCCTGATCAACTCCCACGGACCCTACGCGGTGGGGATGTCCGGCGAAGACGGCGGCCTGCTGCGTGCAGTCCGGACCGGCACCGTCATTGACGGCGAGGAAGTGGACCTGGGCCTGGTGGGCGAGGTCGTGGGCGTGAACCCGGAGGGCATCCTGGACATTCTCGCTGCGGGCCGCATCCCGGTCATTTCCACGGTGGCACCTGAAATCGCGTCCGACGGCGTCGAGACTGCAGCCGGTGACGTCCAGACCACCGGCCAGGTCCTCAACGTCAACGCGGACACGGCCGCGGCTGCCCTGGCCGAAGCATTGGGCGCGTCCAAACTGGTGATCCTGACCGACGTCGAAGGCCTTTACGCCCATTGGCCGGACAGGTCATCGCTCATTTCGTCCCTCACGGCCTCGGAGCTGCGGCAGCTTCTGCCTTCCCTCGAGTCGGGCATGATCCCGAAGATGGAGGCGTGCCTCAAAGCCATCGACGGGGGAGTGGAACGCGCCCACATCGTGGACGGCCGCCTGCCGCACTCCATGCTCCTGGAAACATTCACCACCGCCGGCATCGGCACCCAGGTGGTCCCCGACGAAGAAACGGTTGCATCATGACCCACGCAGAACTGAGCGAGGCCTCCGCATCGGCGCTCGTTGGCCACACCAGCGGCGCCGACTGGCTGGCCCGCTACTCAACGTCACTGATGGGTGTCTTCGGCACCCCGCAGCGTGTCCTGGTCCGCGGCGCCGGCTGCCTGGTCTGGGACGCCGACGGCAAGGAGTACCTTGACCTGCTCGGCGGCATCGCCGTCAACGCCCTGGGCCACGCCCACCCGTTTGTGACCTCGGTGATTTCCAGCCAGCTGGCCACGCTGGGGCACGTCTCCAACTTCTTCACCAGCCCCACGCAGATCGCCCTTGCCGAAAAGCTGCTGGCCCTGACGCACGCCCCGGCGGGCTCGAAGGTGTTCTTCACCAACTCCGGCACCGAAGCGAATGAGGCCGCCTTTAAGTTGGCGCGGCGCAACGCAACAGGCTTGGACGGCGCACCCCGTACCAAGATCATCGCCCTGGAAGGTGCCTTCCACGGACGGACCATGGGCGCCCTGGCCCTGACCGCCAAGGAAGCCTACCGTGCCCCGTTCGAACCGCTGCCCGGCGGCGTGGTGCACATCCCCTTCGGTGACGTGGCAGCCCTGGAAGCCGCCATCGACGAGACCGTGGCCGCCGTGTTCCTGGAACCGATCCAGGGCGAAGCCGGCGTACGGCCCCTGCCCGCCGGCTACCTGCGGGCAGCCCGCGAAGCGACCACCAAGGCCGGCGCCCTGCTGATCCTGGACGAGGTCCAGACCGGCATCGGCCGCACCGGCAAATGGCTCGCCAGCGAGGACGCCGGGATCGTCCCGGACGCCGTCACCCTGGCCAAGGGCCTCGGCGGAGGGTTCCCCATCGGCGCGCTGCTCACCTTCGGCGAGCCGGTGTCGCAGCTCCTGGGCGCCGGCCAGCACGGCACCACCTTCGGCGGCAACCCGGTGGCGACGGCGGCCGCCCTGGCCACCCTGCACGCGATCGAAAGCCAGCGGGTACTGGACAACGTGGTTGCCGTGGGGGAATACCTCCGGGCCGGTCTCGCCGCCATCGACGGCGTCACCGAGGTCCGCGGCGTTGGCCTGCTGATCGGGTTCGACCTGGACGCCGACGTGGCCCCCGCCGTCGTGACCGCGGGCCTTGATGCCGGTTTCATCGTCAACAGCCCCGGGCCGCGCACCATCCGGCTCGCCCCGCCGCTGATCCTCACCACGGACCAGGCCGGCGCCTTCCTTGCCGCACTCCCGGCAATCCTCCAGACAGCTAAGGACGCGCAGTGACCCCTGTAGTTTCTTCCGCCGGCACAGCCAGCGGCACCCGCCACTTCCTCAAGGACACGGACCTCAGCCCGGCCGAGCAGGCCGAAGTCCTGGACCTGGCCGTCCGGATGAAGGCCGCGCCGTACAGCGTGCAGCCCTTCGCCGCCGAGGGAAACGGCCGCAAGACCGTGGCCGTGATCTTCGACAAGACCTCCACCCGTACCCGGGTTTCCTTTGCCACCGGCATCGCGGACATGGGCGGCAACGCCCTGATCATCAACCCCGGCGAGGCCCAGATCGGCCACAAGGAATCGGTGGAGGACACCGCCAAGGTCCTGGAGCGCATGGTGTCCACCATTGTGTGGCGCACCGGCGCGCACTCGGGCCTGGTGGCCATGGCGGAGAACTCCAAGGTGCCGGTCATCAACGCCCTGTGCGACGACTACCACCCCTGCCAGCTCCTCGCGGACCTGCTCGCGGTCAAGGAGCACAAGGGCGAACTGGCGGGCCTCACCATGGCCTACCTCGGCGACGCCGCCAACAACATGGCCAACTCCTACCTGCTGGCCGGTGTCACCGCCGGGATGCACGTCCGCATCGCCGGGCCGGAAGGCTACCTCCCGGCAGCGGAGATCGTTGCCGCGGCCGAGGAACGCGCCGCGCAGACCGGCGGTTCCGTACTGATCACCACCGACGCCGCGGAAGCCCTCAAGGGCGCCGACGTTGTGGCCACGGACACCTGGGTCTCGATGGGCCAGGAAGCCGAAAAGGAAGCCCGGCTGCAGCTGTTCCGCGAGTACTCCGTCGACGAGGCGGCCATGGCACACGCGGCGGACGACGCCGTCGTGCTTCACTGCCTGCCCGCCTACCGCGGCTATGAGATCTCCGCGGGAGTCATTGACGGCCCGCAGTCCATCGTCTGGGACGAAGCCGAAAACCGGCTGCACGCCCAGAAGGCGCTGATGGCCTGGCTGATGCACCGCTCGGGCCTGGCATTCGTCGACGGTCTTTCTCCCGTTGAAGGCACCGGGGAGAGCACGTTCTAGTGTCCACCAACCCGTCGGTGCCGGGCTCCAGCCCGGCCACCAAAACGGCCCGCCAGGCGCGCATCACCGCGATCCTGACGGGTGAGTCGGTGCGCTCCCAGGCGGAGCTCGCCGCGTTGCTGGCGGACGACGGCGTCCAGGTCACCCAGGCCACCCTGTCCCGGGACCTGGTGGAACTCGGCGCTGTCCGGGTCCGCGGCAAGGAAGGCGTCCTGGTCTATGCCGTGCCCGGCGAAGGCGGCGAACGCGCCGCCAAGAGCGGCGTCAGCCAGGAAATCCTGGATGCCCGCCTGGCCAGGCTGTGCAGCGAGCTGCTGGTCACGGCGGAGGCCTCGGCCAACATCGCCGTGCTCCGGACTCCGCCCGGGGCGGCCAACTTCCTGGCCCTGGCCATCGACCACTCGGTCATGCCGTCCATCCTGGGAACCATCGCCGGTGACGACACCGTGCTGCTGGTCTCCCGCGACCCGCAGGGCGGGCAGGACCTCGCCGTGCGGTTCCTGCAGCTGGCAGAGGAAGCCGGCAGCGGCCAGTAACACCGCGCCCCAAGGTGTGACAGGCTTTCGGTAATCAATTCTTAAACAACGCAACCCCCAACACAGAGGAGCATTTTCGTGACTGAGCGTATTGTTCTGGCCTACTCCGGTGGCCTGGATACTTCCGTAGCCATCGGCTGGATCGGTGAAGCCACCGGCGCCGAGGTCATCGCCGTGGCGGTCGACGTCGGACAGGGCGGCGAGTCGCTGGAGACCATCCGCCAGCGTGCCCTCGGCTGCGGCGCCGTCGAAGCCTACGTGGCCGACGCGTCCGACGAGTTCGCCGACGAGTACTGTATGCCCACGCTGAAGGCCAACGCCCTCTACCAGGGCCACTACCCGCTGGTCTCGGCCATCTCCCGCCCGGTGATCGTCAAGCACCTGGTCAAGGCCGCCCGCGAATTCGGCGCCACCACCGTTGCGCACGGCTGCACCGGCAAGGGCAACGACCAGGTCCGCTTCGAAGTGGGCATCCAAACCCTCGGCCCGGACCTGAAGTGCATCGCCCCCGTCCGCGACCTCGCCCTGACCCGCGACAAGGCCATCGCCTTCGCCGAGGAAAAGGGACTGCCGATCGAGACCACCAAGAAGAACCCGTACTCGATCGACCAGAACGTGTGGGGACGCGCCGTCGAAACCGGCTACCTCGAGGACATCTGGAACGCCCCCACTAAGGACATCTACGACTACACCGCCACCCCGGAATTCCCGCCGGCCCCGGATGAAGTCACCATCTCCTTCGAAGCCGGCGTGCCGGTAGCGATCGACGGCGTCCGGGTCACCTCGCTGCAGGCCATCAAGGAACTGAACCGCCGCGCAGGCGCCCAGGGCGTGGGCCGGATCGACGTCGTCGAGGACCGCCTCGTGGGCATCAAGTCCCGCGAAATCTACGAAGCACCGGGTGCGATGGCACTCATCACTGCGCACAAGCACCTCGAGGACATCACCATCGAACGCGAGCAGGCCCGCTTCAAGGCCACTGTTGGCCAGCGCTGGGCCGAGCTGGTCTACGACGGCCAGTGGTTCTCCCCGCTCAAGCGCTCCCTGGACGCCTTCATCGAAGACACCCAGAAGTACGTTTCCGGCGACATCCGCATGGTGCTCCACGGTGGCCAGGCGATCGTCAACGGACGCCGCTCCGAGACCTCGCTCTACGACTTCGACCTCGCCACCTACGACACCGGCGACACGTTCGACCAGTCGATGGCGCGCGGCTTCATCGAGCTCTGGGGCATGTCCGCCAAGGTTGCCTCCGGCCGCGATATCCGCGTCGCAGGAAAGTAAGAATCGGTGGTTGAGCACAATTCGATTCCCGGCCAAAGTCCGGTGGTTGAGCCTGTCGAAACCCAGGTTTCGACAGGCTCAACCACCGGCTCGACCAACACCGGCGCACTGTGGGGCGGCCGGTTCGCCGGCGGCCCCGCGGATGCTCTCGCGGCCCTGAGTAAGTCCACGCACTTTGACTGGCGGCTGGCCCGCTACGACATCGCCGGGTCCAAAGCGCACGCCCGCGTGCTGCACAAGGCCGGGCTGCTGGACGACTCCGAGCTCGAAGGCATGCTCGCTGCCCTGAGTCAGCTGGACGAGGACGTTGCCTCTGGCGCGTACCTGCCGGCCGAGTCCGATGAGGACGTGCACGGGTCGCTGGAACGCGGCCTGATCGAGCGCGCGGGCACCCAGTTGGGCGGCAAGCTCCGCGCCGGGCGGTCCCGCAATGACCAGGTGGCCACTCTCGGCCGCATGTTCCTGCGTGACCACGCCCGGATCATTGCCGGCGGCGTGCTGGCGACGATCGAGGCGCTGGTGGATCAGGCCAAGGCGCACCAGGGTGTGGCCATGCCCGGCCGTACGCACTTGCAGCACGCGCAGCCGGTCCTGCTCAGCCACCACCTGCTGGCCCATGCCTGGGCGCTGCTGCGCGATGTGCAGCGGCTGGCGGACTGGGACAAGCGCGCCGGGGTTTCGCCTTACGGCTCCGGTGCCCTGGCGGGCTCTTCCCTCGGCTTGGACCCGGAGGCCGTCGCGGCGGACCTGGGCTTCTTCTCCGCCACCCACAACTCGATCGACGGCACCGCCTCCCGCGATGTCTTCGCCGAGTTCGCCTGGGTGACGGCGATGATCGGTGTGGACCTGTCCCGCGTGTCGGAGGAAGTGATCCTGTGGGCCACGAAGGAGTTCTCCTTCGTTACCCTGCACGATTCCTACTCCACCGGTTCCTCGATCATGCCGCAGAAGAAAAACCCGGACGTCGCCGAGCTGGCCCGCGGCAAGGCAGGGCGCCTGATCGGCAACCTGACCGGGCTGCTGGCCACGCTCAAGGGCCTGCCGCTCGCGTACAACCGCGACCTGCAGGAGGACAAGGAGCCGGTCTTCGACGCAGCCGACACCCTGGAGCTGCTGCTTCCGGCGGTCTCGGGCATGATCGCGACGCTGAAGTTCAACACCGGGCGGATGGAGTCCCTGGCACCCCAGGGCTTTGCGCTGGCCACGGATATCGCCGAATGGCTGGTCCGCCAGGGCGTTCCGTTCCGCGAGGCCCACGAGCTCTCCGGTGCCGCGGTCAAGCAGGCCGAAAGCCGCGACGTCGAGCTGTGGGACCTGACGGATGAGGAGTATGCGGCCATTTCGGAGCACCTGACGCCGGAAGTCCGCACGGTCCTGTCCACCGAGGGTTCGCTGAACAGCCGCAACTCGCAGGGCGGCACGGCCCCGGCCGCCGTCGAACGCCAGCTGGTTGCGCTGGAAGCCGAGCTGGCGGGCGTGCGCGGGTACGCCGGGTAGTCCGTTCGAGTGTCGGGTCTCGACAGGCTCGACCACCGAAACCGGTGGTCGAGCCTGTCGAGACCGAAACCGGTGGTCGAGCTTGTCGAGACCGAGTCCGGTGGTCGAGCCTGTCGAGACCTCATTAAGCTGGGGCACATGAGCGACGCCTTCCGCAGCCACCTGCGGGCCCTGCCCGACTTTCCCGCCGACCTGCCGGACTTCGACCCCGCCAAAGCCCCGGCAGACCCGGTGGCCCTGTTCCAGCTGTGGCTGGATGAGGCCCTCGCCGCCGGCGTGCTGCAACCGCACGCGTGCAGCCTGGCCACGGCGGACGGAAACGGCCAGCCCTCTGCCAGGATGCTGATCCTGAAAAACATCGACGACGACGGCTGGCACTTCGCCACGTCGCGGACGTCCCGGAAGGGCCGGGAACTGTCCGTCAATCCGGGTGCCGCCCTGAATTTCTACTGGCCGCAGCAGGGCCGGCAGGTCCGGGTCGCCGGACCCGTGGTTGAGCTGTCCGCCGAGGCGTCCGCGGCCGACTGGCGGGCGCGCCCGGCCGCGGACGGCAGCCACAATCCGGACTGGCAGCTCTACGCGGTCAGGCCCACGGAACTGGAGTTCTGGCAGGCCCGCCACGACCGCCGGCACATCCGGCACCGCTACGGACCGGACGGCATCCCCCTCAGCTAGGATGGGCGCCATGACTGCTCCCGCACCGGCTGACCTGCTCGCCGAACTGCACAAAGCCGCCGCCCTCGTTGCGTCAACCGCCGCGAAATTCACCGATGAGGACGTCAAAGCGCCCTCAGCCCTGCCCGGCTGGACCCGCGGTCACGTCCTGGCGCACCTCGCCGGCATCACCAACGCCATGGCCCGGCAGCTGGAATATGCGGCGCGCGGCGAAACCGTTGAGCTGTACGACGGCGGCATGGACGGGCGCAACAAGGCCATCGGGATGGCCGCGGGCCACAGCGCCGACGCCCACCGCGTGGATCTGGACGCAGGCCTGGAGCGGGCGCTGAAAGCCTTTGATGCGCTGGAGGCGGGCCCGGGCTGGAAGGTACCGATTGCCTACCGCGGGGGAGTGGTCCTCGACGGCGGGCTGGCGCTGTGGCGTGAACTGGTCATCCACACCGCCGACCTGGGCGCCGGCCTTGGCCCGGAGACCTGGAGCCGGCCATTCTGTGAACACCTCTTCGACTTCCTGGCCGCCCGCGTGCAGCCGGGGGACAAACTGGTGCTTCAGCCGCTGGGGCTTCCGCCCAGGACGCTTGGCAGCGGCGGCACTTCCACCGTCATCAGCGGCATGATCACCGACATCGCGGCGTGGCTCGCCGGCCGTGAACCGTCGCTCGGCAGCCTGCGGGCATCCGCCGCCGCGGACGGCGTGGACCTCCCGGAACTGCTGCCGTGGCCTGCCGGGACGCCCGCGGCTAAGTAGGCCCTACCCGGCTTCGCGGGCCAGCAGGCTTTCCGTAGCCTCACGCGCCAGCAGGCTCTCCTTAATGGCCAGGCCCCAGCGGAAACCGCCAAGGGAACCGTCGGTGCGGATGACCCGGTGGCACGGCACAAACAAGGCTGCCGCATTGAAGGCGCAGGCACTGGCCGCAGCCCGGACCGCCTTCGGATTTCCGGACAGCTCGGCGTACTCCGTATAGGTAACCGGGGATCCGGGGCGTACCGTCCTCAGCACATCCCAGGCGTGGGACCGGAAGGGACCCGACTTCTGGCGCACCGGGATGGCCATGGCGGGCGCGGGGTCGCCAGCGTAGAAGGCCTCCACCGCCCGCGAAATGGGCCCCAGGTCAGTCACCGCCTCAACATCATCCGGACGGAGCCCAGGGTGGATCTGGCCGGTCAGCTCGCCGGGCTCGGCGGTCCAGCCGGAGGCCAGGACCATACCGTCCTGCGCCAGGATGGTGAACGGGCCGTCGGGGGTGGACATCACTAACAGCTGGGCTTTCATCGCATCGCTTTCTCTGGAACGGCTGGAACACGCTTGGGGGGTTTGGCCGCCGCGGCGGCGCGCCACAGGTGCATGGTGGCGTAGGACCGCCACGGGCTGACCTCCCGGAAATCGGGGCTGGGCACATGGTGGCTTATCGGATCGGGACCAGGCGTCGAGCCCAGGGCACGGATTCCGTTTCTCACCGCGGCGTCGTTGGCCAGGAAGACGTCCGGCGCGCCCAGGACGCGCATCGCCACATAGCCCACCGTCCAGGGACCCACGCCGGGAAGGGGGAGCAGTTTGGCCCCCAGCCCCGGCAGGTCATCGCCGTAGCCGAAATCCAGCCGCCCGTCGGCGAGGGCGGAGGCCGCGGAACGGACGGCATCGATCCGGCGCTGCGGACCGCGCAGCAGCGTGTAGCCATCCTCCGCGATTTCGGCCGCGGTGGGAAACAGCCGGTCGAGCCCTTCGGCGGGCATCAGGCTGGCGCTGCCGGCAGCGGACAGCTGCGTCAGCGCGGTCCGGGCGGCAGCCACCGTGACCTGCTGCCCGATCATCGCCCTGACCAGGAGTTCCTGCGGATCAACCGCGCCCGGCAGCCGGATGCCGGGGGCACCAGCAACCGAGGCGGCGAGCCGGGGATCCCCGCCCAGTGCGCCGTCGATCGCCACCGGATCGGCGTCGAGGTCGAAAAGCCGGCGCACCCTGCTCAGCAGGGCCGGCAGGTCGCGGAGGTCCACCGCGCCGATGGTGAGGGTCAGCGGCCGCCCCGGCGCGCCGCCGTCGTAATCCACGCTGAAGCGGGCATCCCCGTGCGGAAGCCGCAACGTGCGGGCGTACGACGCCGGTGTCCCCGCCTCGATCCCGGGGATCGCCCTGACGGCGAGGAAGGAAAAGATGCCGGGATCAAACGGTTCGCGGTAGGGGAGTGTCAACGTCAGCGAGGTGGCGGCCGTTCCCGGCTTGTGGTGCCGGGCGGTGGAGCGCAGGGCGGTGGGCGTCATGGCGAACACCTCCACCATGGTCTCGTTGAACTGCCGGACGCTGCTGAAACCGGACGCGAACGCAACGTCCGCCAGCTTCATGGCCGTTGAGACCAGCAGCGTGCGCGCGGTCTGGGCGCGGCTGGCCCGGGCCAGGGAGAGCGGACCGGCGCCGAGCTCGTGACTGAGGATCCGGTTCAGCTGCCGGGCTGAATAACCGAGCCGGGCCGCCAGGCCTTCCACCCCGTCGCGGTTGATGACGCCGTCGTTGATCAGGCGCATGGCCCGGCCGGCGAGGTCCTGGCGGACGTTCCACGCCGGCGTCCCGGGCACCGCCTCGGGAAGGCAGCGCTTGCAGGCCCGGTAGCCGGCGTCGTGCGCTGCGGCGGAGGTTTCGTAAAACGTGACGTTGGCCGCCTTGGGGGTCCGGGCCGGGCACGACGGGCGGCAGTAGATCCCGGTGGTCCGGACAGCAGTGTAGAACTGCCCGTCGAAGCGGGTGTCACGCGCATCGATCGCACGGTAGCGCTGCCAGAAGTCCATGTCCCCTATCCTGCCAGCCCGGGACAACGCCTGCTAGCGGAAATCGGACATGGCCGTGGGCGTTGGGTAGAGTCGGACCATGACCGTCAGCAGCAGTCCCGCCGACCCGGAAGAGCTCCGCGGGCTGCTGTCCGGGGACGCGCGGCGGATCGCCCCGCAACTGCTGGGATCGGTCCTGAGCCACAACAGCCACGAGGGAACGGTCGCCGTGCGGATCACGGAGGTGGAGGCGTACATGGGTCCCGGCGATTCCCTGCACCCGGATCCGGGGTCGCATACGTTCCGAGGCCCCACGGCGCGCAACGCGCCCATGTTCGGGGCGGCCGGCCACCTGTACGTGTATTTCACGTACGGGATGCACTACTGCGCCAACATCGTCTGCGGCCCGGCCGGGGCGGCCTCTGCCGTCCTGCTTCGAGCCGGCGAAGTGGTGGAGGGGGAGCACCTGGCGGCGGTGAGGCGGCCGACGTCGAAATCGGTGCTCGACCTGGCCAGCGGCCCGGCCCGGCTGGCCACCGCCTTGGCCCTCACCACGGCGGACACCGGACGGGACGCGCTGAGCGAACCTTTCGGGCTGCGGCTGCCGGAAATGCCCGCAGCGGACGTCAGTTCCGGACCCCGCGTTGGCGTCTCCGGCGACGGGGGCTCCCTTGACTACCCCTGGCGCTTCTGGCTGCCGGGGGATCCGACAGTGTCCCGCTACAAGGCGGCAAAGCCGCGTCCGGCGAAGTTTCAATCACGTTAACCGAAATGGTTGTAGAATGGACGGTCTGTCTTTTGCGATAGGGGAACGTTTAATGCTCGACGCCGATTTGGCCCACGAACGGGACTATGTTGCTGGCCTGTATGCGCGGCTGGAAGAATTGCGCGCCGAAAAGCGCAAGCAGTTGGCGCAGGTCCGCCGGGCCGGTGCCGTGGGCACCATGCAGAATGTTTCCGAGCGTGACGCCTTCGCCGCGCTCTATGAGGACCGCCTCGCCCAGCTCGACGCCGTCGATGACCGACTGGTGTTCGGCCGGCTGGACCTTGATTCCGGGGAAGCCCAGTACATTGGCCGCATCGGCCTCACCACCGAGGACCTGCAGCGGCTCATGGTGGACTGGCGTGCGCCCGAAGCCGGCCACTTCTACCAGGCCACGGCCTTTGACCGGCAGGGCGTGCGGCGCCGACGGCACCTGATCCTGCAGGGCCGGGTAGTGAAGGCCATCGAGGACGACGTCCTGGACGCTGACATGCTGACCGACAACGAGTCGCTGCAGGGCGAAGGTGCGCTGCTCGCTGCCCTGGACTCCAAGCGGACCGGCCGCATGTCCGACATTGTGGGCACCATCCAGTCCGAGCAGGACCGGATCATCCGCTCCTCCATCTCCGGAGCCGTGGTGGTCCAGGGTGGTCCGGGCACCGGCAAGACGGCCGTTGCGCTGCACCGCGCCGCCTACCTGCTGTACACCCACCGGGACCGGCTGAAGGCTGCCGGTGTGCTCCTGGTGGGCCCGTCGTCATCGTTCATGAAATACATCGAACGCGTGCTGCCCTCCCTCGGCGAAACCGGTGTGGTGATGGCCAGCCTCGGCCGGCTGATGCCCGGCATCAGCGCCGTGGCCGAACCCGAAGCTGACGTCGCGGCCATCAAGGGCCGGCTGGATATGGCGAACGTGGTGGCCAACGCCGTCTCAAACCGCCAGCGGATTCCTGCCGAGAACCGTGTCCTGGAAGTTGACGGGCGAAAGCTGCTGCTCACGCCGCGACAGGTCCGCCGTGCCCGCGAACGCGCCCGTTCCACCGGCAAGCCGCACAACGAGGCACGCGTGACGTTCGTCAAGATCCTGCTGCGTGAGCTGACCGAACAGATGACTGAGCTCGTGGAAGCCGGGAGCCTGGGCAACAATGCCGACCGCTCCTATCTGGCCGAGGACGTCCGCACGGCCCGCGATGTGCGGATCGCGCTGAACCTGTGCTGGATGCCCATGACTCCGGAGAAGCTCATCAGTGAGCTCTTCAGCAAGCCTGCGATCCTGGAAGTGTGCACGCCGCACCTCACCGCCGCGGAACGGGCCCTGCTGCTCCGCCCGGTGGATGCCCCCTGGACCGAGTCGGACGTCCCGCTCCTCGACGAGGCGGCCGAGCTCCTTGGCGAGCTTGACCCGGCCGCTGGCCGCGGACTGGCGCAGCAGGAGCACGACCGTGCCCGCGACCTGGCGAACGCCAAGCAGACCCTCGTGAACATGGAGGCTGCCGGCGTCGACGCGCTGATGACCGCCGAGGAACTGGTCGACCAGAACCAGGAACGCGAAGCCCGGCTGACCGCAGCCGAGCGTGCCACGTCGGACCGGACTTGGGCGTTCGGCCACATCGTGGTCGACGAAGCGCAGGAACTTTCGCCGATGCAGTGGCGGCTGCTGGTCCGCCGCTGCCCGCTGAAGTCCTTCACGATCGTGGGAGACATCGCGCAGACCAGCTCCGTAGCAGGCGCGAACTCCTGGCAGGGTGCCCTGGGCCCGCTGTTCGGGGACCGGTGGCAGCTGGAAGAGCTGACGGTCAACTACCGGACGCCGTCGCAGATCGCGGAGGCCGCCGCCAGGATGGCCAACGCAGCCGGCCTTGTGGTCTCTGCACCGAAGGCCGTCCGCGAAGGCCGCTGGTCGCCCGTCATCGACAAGGTCGCATCCGGTGACGTGGTCAGCCGCCTCGTGGAGGCACTTCCGGAGGAGCTGGAAGCGCTCGACGGCGGCCTGTTGGCCGTGATTGCCGACGGCGACCTCCTGCCGCAGGCCACCTCAGCCCTGCGCGCCGTCTATGGCCGGCGCATCGGAACCGGGGCGGGAAGCTATGAGCAGGACATCGTGGTCATCAGCCCCCGAGAGGCCAAGGGCCTTGAATTCGACGGTGTTGTGGTGCTGGAGCCGTCCATGATGCTCAACCACGAGCACGGTCGGGTGGGGGATCTCTACGTCGCCATGACCCGGCCCACGCAGCGGCTCCGCCTGATCGCAGCAGAAGGTGTGCCTGCCGGCATCGAGCGGTAGTCCGGACCGTTGCGGGCGCGTGGCGGCCACCGGCCCGGTTCATCCGGCGCCGGCGGCCGCCAATCCTGCTAACTTAGAAGTCGTGTCAGAACTCAACGATCTCGAATCCCAGCAGAACGACCCCACCTTCGCCAATATCTGGCAGGAGCTGAAGTGGCGCGGCCTGGTCCACGTCTCCACCGATGAAGGGGAGCTGGAAAAGCTCCTCGCCGGTGAGCCGGTCACGTATTACTGCGGGTTCGATCCCACCGCGCCGAGCCTGCACCTGGGAAACCTCGTCCAGCTCCTGGTCATGCGGCGTCTCCAGCTTGCAGGCCACAAACCGCTGGGACTGGTGGGCGGCTCCACCGGCCTGATCGGTGACCCGCGCCCCACTGCGGAGCGGACACTGAACACCAAGGACACCGTCTCGGAATGGGTGGGCTACCTTCAGGCCCAGGTCCGCCGCTTCCTGAGCTTCGACGGCGCCAATGCTGCACGCATGGTCAATAACCTGGACTGGACCGCCCCGCTGAGCGCCATCGATTTCCTTCGTGAGATCGGCAAGCACTACCGAGTCGGCACGATGCTCCGCAAGGATGCGGTGGCTTCCCGCCTCAGCTCCGACGAGGGCATCAGCTACACGGAGTTCAGCTACCAGATCCTTCAGGGCATGGACTACCTCCAGCTTTTCCGCGACCACGGCTGCATGCTGCAGACCGGCGGTTCGGACCAGTGGGGCAACCTGACCAGCGGCACCGAACTCATCCGCAAGGTTGAGGGCAAGACGGTCCATGCCCTGGGGACGCCTTTGATCACCAACTCGGATGGAACCAAGTTCGGCAAGAGTGAGGGCAACGCCATCTGGCTCGACGCCGGCATGTGCAGCCCGTACGCCTTCTACCAGTTCTGGCTCAACACCGCCGACGCCGATGTTGTGGACCGGCTCAAGGTCTTCACCTTCCTGAGCCGGGCAGAGATTGACGCTGTTGCCACGGCCGTGGCTGAACGTCCGTTTGCCCGGGAGGGCCAGCGGAAGCTGGCGTTCGAAGTCACTTCACTGGTGCATGGAGTTGAAGCAACCGAGAAGGTCATCGCCGCCTCTGCCGCCCTCTTCGGCAATGGTGACCTGTCCGCACTGGACAGGCCCACCCTCGAAGCCGCAACGTCGGAGCTTCCCTCCGCCACCATCCAGGTGGATGGCCTCGGGATTATCGACCTGCTCGTGGCTTCGGGCCTGTCAGAGAGCAAGTCCGCCGCCCGGCGCACCGTCGGTGAAGGCGGAGCGTATGTGAACAACGAGAAGGTTTCCGATCCGGAAGCAGTTATCTCCGAGTCTGAGCTGCTGCACGGCCAGTACCTGCTTCTGCGGCGTGGCAAAAAGAACCTCGCGACCGTCGAAGTCCTTGTCCCGTAGCGGTTGCCACGACCCCATTGCACGCTCCTCTCCGGCCGATTTGCACGGCCGGAGGGGAGCGTGTATTGTTTTTGGAGTCGCCGCCGCTGAGTGGTGACAAACCCCCAAGACTAACGAAGCAATTCTTCGTGTGCACAGCACAGAAATGAAGAAATGCTTCACTTTCTGATGGGTGGATTCGTTCCACAGAGTGAATATCGGGTAAATAACCCGGATTTGCAAAGTGAATATGAATGAAATAAGCTAGAAACATAGCAGCGAAGAAATACTAGACAAAGAATTCAAATGGATTTGTTTAGGGAAGTATTCGAATGTGTCTGTTGTTTGAGAACTCAATAGTGTGCCAAGTTTGTTGATACCAATTTATTGTATTGAATTGGTTGAATTGACTGGATTATGCCACCCCGTGGTGTGGTCTGGTTTTTACAGCTGGTTTCAAATTTTGCAGTGTGGTTGCCGCGTTTTCCCGTGGGGCCATTCTGTGTCTGTTTTTGTTTTACTTCAACGGAGAGTTTGATCCTGGCTCAGGATGAACGCTGGCGGCGTGCTTAACACATGCAAGTCGAACGATGATGCCCACTTGTGGGTGGATTAGTGGCGAACGGGTGAGTAACACGTGAGTAACCTGCCCTTAACTCTGGGATAAGCCTGGGAAACTGGGTCTAATACCGGATATGACTCCTCATCGCATGGTGGGGGGTGGAAAGCTTTATTGTGGTTTTGGATGGACTCGCGGCCTATCAGCTTGTTGGTGAGGTAATGGCTCACCAAGGCGACGACGGGTAGCCGGCCTGAGAGGGTGACCGGCCACACTGGGACTGAGACACGGCCCAGACTCC
>NZ_SIHX01000002.1 GCF_004320525.1 Arthrobacter sp. S39 | reverse complement strand
GCATCGAAAGGGTGCTCCCTCGCTCGGCAAATAACGGTCTCGACAACCACTATTTTCCCAGCTCAGAGCACCCTTTCCCTGCTTAAACACGCCTGGTACCCGGCGCCCCATGAAAACCCCGGGCTAGCTCCCGGTGATGACCAGCGCAACGCTGTGGCCGCCGAAGCCGAAGGCGTTCACCAGGCCGGCTTGGGCGGTGCCCGGAGCGAAGGTGTGGACGGTGTCGGTGATGACGTTCAGGTCCACTTCAGGATCCAGTGCCTCAACATTCAGCGTCCCCGGGAGCTGGCCGGTCTGCAGGGCTTGGACCACAACAACGGCGGCCAGCGCCCCGGCTCCGCCCAAAAGGTGGCCGGTGTGGCCCTTGGTGGAGGTCACGGGGACGTCCGAACCAAGAATGGCAGTGATGGCCTGCGCCTCCAGCCGGTCCCCCACCGGGGTGGAGGTGGCGTGGGCGTGGACGAAGCCGATGTCCGCGGCCTCCATCCCGGCCGAAGCCAGGGCCTTCTGCATGACCCGCCGCTGCATGGCAGGGTCGGCCGCCACGATGTCGTTCGCGTCAGAGGTCACCGCGCCGCCGGCGACGGCGGCCAGGACAGCGGCGCCGCGCGCCCGCGCGTGCGCTTCGCTCTCCAGCACCACAATGCCGGCGCCCTCGGCGAGCACAAAGCCGTCCCGGCCGCCGTCGAACGGGCGCGACGCGCGCTGGGGTTCGCCGTTGCGCGTGGAGAGGGCCCGGATCTGGGAGAACCCGGTGATCACGAGGTCGTTCACCGAGGCGTCCACGCCGCCGGCAATCACGACGTCGGCCGCTCCGGACAGGATCATTTCGGCACCCTGGACAATGGCTTCGGCGCCGGACGCGCACGCGCTGACAGGTGTGCGGGCGCCGCCGCGGGCACCCAGGTCGATGGACACCCAGGCAGCAGGCCCGTTCACCATCAGCCGGGTGAGCGTATGCGGCGACACCCGGCGCGGGCCGCCGCTGGCCAGCGCCCTGTCCTGCTCAATCGTGGAACCGAGGCCGCCGTAGGCGGAGCCGATCACTACGGCGAACCGTTCGGGGTCGACGTCGGGCGCCCCCGCCTGCTGCCAGGCTTCCCGGGCAGCCACCAGGGCCAGTTGCCCGCACCGGTCCATCCGCTTCAGCTCGCGGGTGGTGAGGTGCTCCGTGAGGTCGGCCGTGACCTGCCCGGCGATCCGCACGGGCAACTGCCCGGCCCAGTCGTTCTCCAGCGGGGCGATCCCGGAGTGGCCGGCCAGCAGCGCTTCCCAGGTCTGCCCCACGTTGGATCCGAGGGGGTTGATGGTGCCGGCTCCCGTGATGAGGGCGCGTGGTTGGTGTGCAGACATGGGACGCTACTTTGCGGGGTTGTGCGTGCCGATGGGCACAAGGGTCAGGTCGGGGTGGTTCTTCTCGATCCGGCGCAGCGCCCAGACGTCGTTGAACAGGGCGAGGTATTCGCCGTCGGACCGCAGCAGCACCTCGGCGCCCGGCACGTTGGCCAGCGCGGGCATGGCGTCCGCCGTCGAAATCCTGGCCATGGAGTAGGGCAGGCGTTCCAGCCGCATGGGGGCGTTGAAGTCGTGCGCCATGCGGTCCTCCACCACTTCGAACTGCATGGGGCCGACGGCGGCAAGCACCGGCGCCTGGTCGCCGCGGACGTCGGAGCGGAGCACCTGGATGACGCCCTCGTGCTCGAGCTGCTCGATGCCGCGGCGGAACTGCTTGAACTTGCTGGGGTCCTTGGACCGGGCCACCTGGAAGTGTTCGGGGGCGAACAGCGGGATGGCCGGGTACTCCACCGCGTTCTCGAGGAAGAGGCTGTCGCCGACGCGGAGCGAGGAGGCGTTGACGAGGCCGACGACGTCGCCCGGGTAGGCCTCGTCGATGACCTCGCGTTCGCGGCCGAACACCTGCTGGGCGTACTTGGTGGCGAAGGACTTTCCGGTCCGGGTCTGGGTGACCACCATGCCGCGCTCGAACACGCCGGAGCACACGCGGATGAAGGCCACGTGGTCACGGTGGGCCTTGTTCATGCCTGCCTGGACCTTGAAGACAAAGCCTGAGAACGGCGACTCGACGGCGCGCGGGCTGCCGTCGACGTCGGGCCGGGGCGCCGCTGGCGGGGCGAAGTCCACCAGCGCGTCCAGCAGTTCCTTGACGCCGAAGTTCAGGGCGGCGGAGCTGAACAGGATGGGGGTGGCGGTGCCTGCGTGGAAGGCGTCGACGTCGAACTCGAGGTTGGAGTCGATCACCAGGCCGGCTTCGTCCACGGCGTCTGTCCAGTTGTTGCCCTGGGTTTCGGCGGCCTGTTCCGGTGTGAAGTATTCGGTCAGGGCGATGTTGGCGCCGGAGTTGTTGCGCTGGAAGCGGGCGAAACGGTCCTGGCGGAGGTCCCACACGCCGCGGAAATCTCCGGAGATGCCGACGGCCCACGTCAGCGGCATGGGCTGGAGGCCGGTCCGTTCGGTGATCTCGTCCATCAGAGCCAGGGCGTCCAGGCCGGGGCGGTCCCATTTGTTGATCACGGTGATGATGGGCAGGTTGCGCGCCTTGCAGACCTCGAACAGTTTCATGGTCTGGGTTTCCAGGCCCTTGGCGGCGTCCACCAGCATCACTGCGCAGTCGACGGCAGCCAGGACGCGGTAGGTGTCCTCGGAGAAGTCCGCGTGGCCGGGGGTGTCCAGCAGGTTGATGACGGTGTCCCGGTAAGAGAACTGGAGCGCCGCGGAGCTGATGGAGATGCCGCGGTCCTTTTCCATCTGCATCCAGTCCGAGACCGTTTCCTTGCGGTTGGCCTTGCCACTGGAAGCACCGGCGGTGCCGATCACCTTCGCGTGCAGCGCCAGCGCTTCGGTGAGCGTGGACTTTCCGGCGTCAGGGTGCGAAATGACGGCAAACGTCCGACGCCGGGCCGCCTGTTTGTGAATCTCGTGGACCCGGGCGGGGCTAAGGACATCTTGGGACACGGTGCTACTTTCGCTGCGGTGGGGATAACCCTTGGCGCTGGACGGGACATCGCTGGACGTGGAAAGGGCTGGCTGAGCGCCAATGTCCAAGTTTATCGCAGCGGCGGACCGGAGCCGAGGTGACCGCTTAACGCCGACGAAACCGGCAGTTCAAGACCGCGAAACCCGGCCCCGCTAGCTTGGGGCACATGATGGGCAGCCTTTTCTTCGATCCCCTTGCAAGTCCGCCTTCCGTACCGGCGGCGATGCACCGCAGCGCAGCCATACAGGCAGGCGTGCAGCGGAGCGCGGGCGCCACTGACGAGCCGTCCCGGCGCCGGACCGGCCCGGTCACTGACGAGAAAGCCGTCCGTGCGGCGTCGCTGCGCAAAGTCAGCCGGGACCTCGAGCGCCTCCTGCGGGAGCGGCCGAGCTGAACCATACTGGTTCCATGCAGGCTACGACGGTGTTGGTCGAGGGTGAAAGTGACCGGATGGCGGTCGAGAAGCTGGCCCTTCGCGCTGGCCATGACCTGACAGCCGAGCGGGTGACAGTCGTGCCGATGGGAGGCGCGACAAGCATCGTCCACTTCCTCGACCGCTACGGACCGGCCGGCGCAGGCCACCGGCTGCTCGGCCTCTGTGATGCCGGAGAGTCCCGTGTCGTCGCCCGTGCGCTCGCCCGGGCAGGTATCGGGTCCGGTTCGCTGGCCGAGCTTGGGTTCCACGTCTGTTACGCCGACCTGGAGGACGAACTCATCCGTTGCCTTGGGGTCGATGCCGTACTCAACGTCATCGCGGCCCAGGGCGAACTAGCGTCGTTCCGGATCCTCCAACGCCAGCCGGCGCAGCGCGAGCGGCCGGTAACCGCGCAGTTGCGCCGGTTCTTCGGCGGACGCAGCGGCAACAAGCTCCGATACGCGCAACTGCTCGTCGACGCCCTGCCGGCAGGGCAGGCACCCCCGCCGCTCGCCCGACTCGTTGCATCATTCTGATGTGGACGGGGACCCGAGACCGCCAGGCACCCAAACAGGCCAAAAACACCCACCCGGCCAGCCGCCGTCGGACGCGTTCCGAGGCACCTTCCGCACACCCCCTAATGGGGCACTTTCGGGCTTGCCCTTGCGGTTGTTGCCATTTCTTACCTCTATCATTGAGCTTGCGGGAAACTGCGTACTTTTGATCCCGCCGGCGGAGCATAAAACCGGCGTACCTGCGGGCGGCAGCCCGCACCTTTGAAGGGAACACTATGGCTCGGAGCCCCGAAGAATCGCTCAAGGCGACTCTGGGCAGAGTGGCTCCAGGAACTCCGTTGCGTGATGGGCTGGAACGGATCCTCCGCGGGCGCACCGGCGCGCTGATCGTGCTGGGCTCGGACCGGACCATTGATTCGATCTGCTCCGGCGGCTTCGACATCGGCATCGACTTCTCCCCCACCCGGCTGCGCGAACTGGCCAAAATGGACGGCGCCATTATCTGCGACAAGGACGCCGGAAACATCCTGCGCGCCGCCGTCCAGCTGGTCCCGGACTCAAGCATTGAAACGCAGGAGTCCGGCACCCGGCACCGCACCGCGGAACGCGTGGCCATCCAGACCGGCGTGCCCGTGATTTCCGTCAGCCAGTCCATGCAGATCATCGCCCTGTACGTGAACGGGCTCCGCCACGTGCTGGAGGGGTCCGAGAAGGTCCTGGCCCGCGCCAACCAGGCCCTCGCCACCCTGGAGCGGTACCGTTCGCGTCTGGACCAGGTGACCAGCTCGCTGTCCGCCCTGGAGATCGAGGCCATGGTGACCGTGCGGGACGTGGCCGTCACCCTGCAGCGGCAGGAGATGGTCCGCCGGATTTCGGAGGAAATCTCGCAGTACGTCCTGGAGCTCGGCGAGGACGGCCGGCTGCTGTCCCTCCAGCTGGATGAACTCACGGTGGGCCGCGGCCCCGGCAGCGACGTCATCATCCGCGACTACGCCGGCCCCGATGCGTCCGCTGACGACATCGAAAAAGCCGTCAGCGCCCTGGTGAACCTCGGCCCCACAGAGCTGATCGATCTCGGCAAGATCTCCGGGATCGTCGGATTCGCCGGCGGCGAGGCCAACCTCGACGCCGTGGTGCAGCCGCGGGGTTACCGGCTCCTGTCCGGCCTCAAGGCAGTCCCGAAGGCCGTTGCCGACCGCTTGGTGGACCACTTCGGCGGTCTGCAGTTCCTGATGGCGGCCACCATTGACGACCTCATGACCGTGGACGGCATCGGCGACCAGCGCGCCCGCACCGTCCGCGAAGGCCTCAGCAGGATGGCCGAAGCCAGCCTGCTGGACCGCTTCCTCTAAATCCCCATCGACTGTCCCCACCGGCTCCCTCGCCTCGCAAGCTCGGCCAGGGAACCCTGCCGGCGTGGGCCCACCACGGCCCTTTTGGGGGCTCAAAAGGGCACCTACGGAGCAATCGATGGGTCAGCTGAGCTGGAACACTGCCTTCGGGCTGGCCCTTGAGCCGAGCTTGGCCGTGAAGATGTAGTAGGCCCCGCCGGCCCCGGGCTTGGCCTCAATCGGCTCGCAGCCTTCCAGGGTGCGGTTCCGCGGCCACGGGAAGTTCGCCGTCTCGCTGGCACCCGGCGCGATGACCTTCACCAGGTCCTCGCTCGTGGCCTGGCAGTCCTTGGACGAAAAGATCCTGTCCGCACCGCTGGTCACCAGAAACTCCATCTGGGACGTGCCGATGTTCACTTCGCACGGCATCGTCCCGCCGTTGGTCACCTTGAGGCTGAACAGCGGGTTCTCACCGGGGCCGTAGGCGGCTTTGTCGGTGGACGCCGAAACGGTCACCAGGTTCTGGTTGCACGTCGGCGTCGGCGTCGGTGTCGGCGTGGGCGATGCCGACGGCGAAGCGTCCGGCGCAGCCGCAGTGGGGCCGCCCGTAGGGCTTCCCGTCGAGGAAACGTGGTCCGAGCTGCCGCTGAAAGCGCCAGCCACCGCAAAGCCGCCGAACACCATCGCGGTCACCATCAGCAGGGCCGCGCCCACGAACAGCCGGCGCCGCCGGTACACGGCGGGGCTCGGCGTCCGCCCGGTGCGGGTACCGGATGCGGATGCCTTGCCGCGTGCTGATGAAGTGCCTTGCCTGCCCATCCTTCTAGGCTAGAGAACCGGCCGGGCTCCGCTGTCCCACCACGCCGCGCACCCGGCCAACGCTATGGTCACGGATTGGTTTCCGGGTGCCCCGGCCGCCCCCTTTGGCCTCCCAATCAGCGGATCAACTACAGTGTTGGGATCGACGCTACAACCCTTGCCCCAGCACCTTCCCCCGCAACTTCGCCAACAAATTCGCCGGCGCCCTTGGGCGGCTCCGGGCCGGTCCACCTGCACAGCGGGATCAACGGCTGGTTCGCCGAGACCGCCCGCGACCTCCCGTGGCGTGAACCGGACTGCTCGCCGTGGGGCGTGCTGGTTAGCGAAATCATGCTCCAGCAGACGCCCGTGGTGCGGGTCCTGCCGGTGTGGCGGGAATGGCTGGAACGCTGGCCCTCCCCCGCGGACCTCGCGGCCGAACCGGCCGGGGAAGCGGTACGCCACTGGGGCAGGCTGGGCTATCCCCGCCGGGCGCTCCGGCTGCACGCGGCGGCGGTGGCCATCGGACGTGACCACGGCGGCCAGGTCCCGGACACTTACACCGAGCTGCTGAACCTCCCCGGCGTGGGAAGCTACACGGCCGCAGCGGTGGCGGCGTTCGCGTTCGGCCGCCGGGAAACGGTGGTGGACACCAACATCCGCCGCGTCCATGCACGGCTCATTTCCGGCGTCGCGCTTCCTTCACCCTCTCTGACGGCAGCGGAGATGCGGCTCGCCGCGGAACTGCTGCCGGACGACGACGGCACCTCCGTACGCTGGAACGCTGCGGTGATGGAGCTGGGGGCGCTGGTGTGCACGGCGCGGGCGCCGAAATGCTCTGTGTGTCCCGTGCGGGACTCCTGTGCCTGGCTGGCAGCAGGCGAGCCGCCGCCGTCGTACGTTCCGAAGGGGCAGGCGTGGCACGGCACCGACCGCCAGGTCCGCGGAGCCGTGATGGCCGTGCTGCGCGTGGCTGACACGCCGGTGCCGCCGGAGATGTTCACGCAGGAACCGGCGGACCTTGGGTTCGCGCCGGAGGGGATCGGCGTGCCGCTTGCGGCCCTGCACAGGCTGAACTCCGCGCCGGAACAGCTGGAACGGGCGCTGGCAGGGCTCCTCAGCGACGGCCTGGCCGAACTGCAGCAGGGCGGCTACCGGCTCCCGGCCTGAGCCTTTTGACAGCATCCTGCCCCGGCCGGATGGCATACTTCTTGGTGACCGGAACCGGGGGAATTCCATGAAAATCGTGCTTTACATCATCTGGGCGCTGTTTGTGGCGGGCGTTATATTTGCCTTTATCCACACACTGCGCAAGACCAGGCGCCACGAGAAACTGATCGCCAGCTGGCCCAAGGCGCAGGCAACGGTGACGGGCAACATAGCGGGCTGGACACATGGCGGAGGCGGCTCAACGCGGAGCAGGCGCTACTTCCCCACCTACCAGTTCGCTGACCCCAACGGAACGCTGTTTGCCGGCGAGTCAGAGGTTTCGTACGCAAACCAGCAGGTATCCGGATCGCTCCTCGAGGTGGCCTACAACCCGGCGAATCCCAACCAGTCGTTCCAGGTGGCGGCAGAGTCCAAAATGGTCCTGGGCTGCCTGGTTCCGTTCTTTGCGGTGTTCGCCCTGGTCTCGTTCTGGTTCGTCGGCATCTTCCCGGTGGGCTGAACCATGGATGCACTGAAACTGCTCTTTATTGTCCTGCCGGGACTTTTCCTGGTGCTTGGCCTGATCCTGGCGGGTTTGTCGCTGTCCGCATCCTTCCGCCGGCAACGCTCGATTTCCGGCTGGCCACACACGTCCGCCACCGTCACAGGCAACCTCCACGGCGAAGACGGGCCCGCCAGCAACGGACGCGGCCGCTTCGCGCCGTCGTATGAATTCGCCGACGCCAACGGCCAGCGGTGGCTGGGGCAGTCCGACATCTACAGCCGGGACCAGGCGATCATCGGCACCTCCATCCCGGTGGCCTACAACCCGGCCAACCCGGCGGAATCCACGCTGCCGGTCTTCGTTGTTGCAAAGGGCAGGCTGGCCACAGGTCTCATTCTGGTGACCTTCGGCGTGCTGGCAATAACGATGTTTGCGTCAGTTTCCTGGTAGCAGTGCGGGCTCCGGCCTGCCCGTCCTACGCTGAAGTATGCGCAAGTCCGGGGTAATTCTGGCACTGATATCGACGACGGCGCTCACCTCTGGCTGCTACTACTACCCTTACGAGACGCCGTGCCCGGCGATCGCGCAGGCGTCGGTGGTGTCGGTCACCGTGGCGGCCCCCTACGTGCCCCAGGTGGGCACCCTCCGCCTGAAGGCCTGCCAGGACGGCGTGTGCACGGAGGATGCCCTGGAGCTGCGGCAGGGCAGTGTGTCCATCGACCAGGGCTGCAGGCCGGACGGCTCCTGTTCGGCCACGGTGTCGCCTGACGGAACCATGATCGGCATGCTGTTCCTGGATTCCCTGACCGAATCGCCGATGGCAGTGACGGCCACCGGAACCTCCTCCAACGGGTCAGCGTTGCCGGTGCGGACGCTGGACTTCCGTCCCCGCGGCGATTTCCCCTACGGCGAGCAGTGCGGAAGGTTTGTCACCGCTTCCGTAGTGCTCGACGCCGGCGGGTTGCGCCAGGCTCCCTGACGCCCCGGCTACTGCTGGGCGGCGGGGTCGGATGCCCCGGTGTGGGGTATCTGCGGGGCTGTCCCGAAAAGCCACGCGGACACGTCGCTGCGCAGGACGAGATGGGGGCCGCCTGTCTCACTGACGCTGCCGGTGGGCACGTAGTAGCCGCGGCCGGCACCGGCCCCTCCGGCGGCCCGGTCCAGGGCTTCCACAAGGGGCTTGGTCAGATGGCCCTGGGGGCCAAGGCTCCGCAGTCCGTCGAGTTCTTCAGGGGTTAGCCTGCCCAGAATTTCAGCAATATTGGCCATGATGGATCCCTTCGAGCAGAGAGTGCCTGAAGGGACAATCTAGGGCACCGTCCTTAACGGCGGATGAACCCGGGGTGATGAGTTCACGCCGGTCAGAACAGGGTGGCCTGGCCGGTCATTCCGCCTGCCGCACCGCCGTCCGGGCCGGACAGGCCCGAATCCGCCCGCCACTCGAACCCAAGTTCGGCGAATAACTCCTCGATGGATGTCTGTCCGTCCAGAACCACCAGCGGCGGGCAGTTGTCATCGATGTCGAGCCGTTCCATGGCATCGATGATATTCGCAGGCCCTGACAGGACCGGGTGAACACACCGTGGAGGGCCCAAAGTTGGCACCGGCAAAGCCCTACGGTTCACCGAATCCGGCCTGGACCAGTCCGCCAACATAGTTGACCGCCCGCTCGGCGTCGACGCCCCAGGCTTCCACATGCAGCACCGAGCCCTTTCCCGCTGCCAGGGTCATCAGTGCCGTCATTGAGGTCCCGTCCAGGCCGTTGACGGTCACCCGCGCGTCCAGCGATGAGAGTCCGCCGGCGATTTTGGCGGCCGGGCGTGCATGCATGCCCGCCTGGTTGATGAGTTCGAAGTCGCCGGTGAACTCCGGTCCTGCCCCCGTCACTGAGCCCTCCTCGACGGCACTGATGGAGGACGACGGCGGCACTCCCGTTGCGGAGCCGTACACCGCTTCCGCCGCACGTTTGACGGCGTGCACGTCCGCGCCGCCCTGCGCCGCCACTGCGGCGGCCACCAGTCCCTCAACCAAGGGAGCGTCCGCCAGCACCACGCCGTCGGGCTCCCCCGCAAACTCCAGGGCGGATTCCGCGGTCATTACGGCGGATCCCAGATCGGTCAGGATCACCACGCCATCCGGGCCGGCAGCCTGCTCAAGGGCAGCCATGACCTTCTCCAGGCTGGTGCCGATGCGCCCGTCCGTGGTGCCCCCGGCGGCCACAATGGAGACATCAGGTGCCATCTGCGCGGCAAGTTCGGCGGCGCCGTCGGCAATCTTTTCACTATGGGAAACGACAACAAGGGAAACGGTCACGCCGCGGCCCCGACTGCCGCGCGGAGGATCAGCGCGCTGGAGGCCGCTCCCGGATCACGGTGGCCGGCGCTCCGCTCCCCCAGGTAACTGGCGCGTCCCTTACGGGCAACCATCGGATCTGTGGCGGCGGCGCCTGCCTCGGCGGCTTCGGCGGCGGCCACCAGGACCTCAAGGACACTGCCTGCCCCGTCCGCGGCGGCCGCAACGGCAGCTTCGGCGGCCGGCGTCCACGCGTCCACCATGGTCTTGTCACCCGGCTCCGCCTTGCCGCGGGCCACGATGCCGTCCCTGGCCGCGAGCAGGGCCCCTGCGAACGCAGCCGGTTCCACCTCCACCGTGTCGCCCAGCGATGCGGCGGCGCGGAGGAAGGCGGTTCCATAGAGCGGACCGGCAGCGCCGCCCACCTTGGAGATCAGCGTCATGGCCGTCAGCTTGAGTGCGGCCCCGGGCGTCTCAGGCGGCACTTCGGCAAGTTTGTCCAGCACCGCCTGGAAGCCGCGGTCCATGTTTTCGCCGTGGTCCGAGTCCCCGATGGCGCGGTCCAGTTCGATGAGCCACACCCGGTTTTCCGCCATGGCCTGCGCGCAGAGCGTCAGCCACTTCACGGCCCAGTTCGCGTCGAGCACCATGGCTACACTCCCCAGCGCAGGGCGGCCGTGTGCACGGGGGCGTCCCAGAGCCCGGTCAGCTCATCGTCCAGCCGGAGGACCGAAATGGAGCAGCCCTGCATCTCCAGGGCGGTGACGTAGTTCCCCACCAGCGAGCGTTCCACGGTGGCGCCCCTGTCCGCGGTCACCCGGGCGGCACGGCGGTACACAATGTAGAGCTCGCTCAGCGGCGTCCCGCCCATCCCGTTGACGAACAGGAGCACCTTGTCACCGGCCGCGATGCCCAGGTCGCTGAGCACGGGTTCCAGCAGCATGTCCGTGATGGTGTCGGCGTTTTCCAGCGGGATTTTGTGCCGGCCGGGTTCGCCGTGGATCCCGATGCCGATCTCGATCTCGTTGTCCTCCAGGTCGAAACTGGGCGAGCCTGCATGCGGCACGGTACATGCCGACAGCGCAACGCCCATGGTGCGGACGTTGCTGTTCACCCGCTCGCCGATGGCGGCGACGGAGTCCAGGTCATCGCCACGCTCCGCAGCGGCACCGGCGATTTTCTCGACCAGCACGGTGCCGCCCACACCCCGCCGCCCGGCCGTGTACAGCGAGTCCTCCACGGCAACGTCGTCGTTCACCAGGACGGTGCGGACCTGGATGCCTTCCGCCTCCGCCAGCTCGGCGGCGGTTTCGAAGTTCAGGACGTCGCCGGTGTAGTTTTTGACGATATGGACGACGCCGGCACCGGAGTCAACTGCCTGGGTCGCCGGAAGGATCTGGTCCGGCGTCGGCGAGGTAAACACTGCCCCCGGCACGGCGGCGTCGAGCATTCCCATGCCAACAAAGCCTGCATGCAGCGGCTCGTGGCCGCTTCCCCCGCCGGAAAGCAGCCCCACCTTGCCGGAGACCGGCGCGTCCCTGCGGGTGATGAACCGGGGCTCCGCATTGACGGCGACAAGATCCGCGTGGGCCAAGCCAAAGCCGTCCACCGACTCGTCCACCACGGCGCGGGGATCATTGATGAGTTTTTTCATGGCGGCGCTCCCGGGCGGTCCGTCTGGCGGGTGTCACTTTGACCCTACTACCGCCGCCGAACCTGCGGTAGTTCCGGCCGCTTGCCGCGAGCCCACGGCATTGTCCCTCTGGCTGCCGCCCCAATGCCGGGAACGACGAAGGGACAGCCCCCAATGACTGTCCCTTGCGCACGTGCCCCCAAACACAGGCCCTCCATAGTTTATCCATCAAATCGACTAAAGCAAGGAGATGTCCTGGCATGACGCAGCCCCGCCGTCCGGGGACGGCGGGGCTGCTGTTGATCGGGCGGCTGTTGAGGCTGCGCGGAAGAGGTCAGAGGAACTTGATCATGCGGGTATTGCCCAGGGTGTTGGGCTTCACCCTCGCGAGGTCAAGGAATTCGGCCACACCTTCGTCATGGGAGCGAAGCAGTTCGGAGTAGACCACAGGGTCCACCGCGGACTGGTCCTCCATCACGTCGAAGCCGTGGCGTTTGAAGAAGTCCACCTCGAAGGTGAGGCAGAAAACGCGCGCAACGCCGAGCGCACGGGCCCCTTCCAGCAGGCTCTCCACGAGCACGTGGCCCACGCCCTTGCCCCGCCACGCGTCCGACGCGGCAAGCGTGCGGACTTCGGCCAGGTCTTCCCACATCACGTGCAGGGCGCCGCAGCCGATGACTTCGCCGTCGGCCGATTCTGCGATCCGGAACTCCTGCAGGCTCTCGTAGTAGGCCACCGTCTCCTTGGCCATCAGGATCCGCTGGTCCGCCAGGGGTGCCACCAGTCTCTTAATGGCGGCCACATCGCCGGTACGGGCAGGGCGGATTTGGAAGGAGTCAGTCACAGGGTCAATCCTACGAGGCGATCGCTGCGGCTCGTTGACGGTGCCGGGTTGGGGCGCTCCGGTACCGGCGCCAGGTACGGCGCCAACCCCCAGACATTTGCCGGCGCCTGCTCCTTCGTCGCTTTGACGGCGCCTACACAAATGCCTGGCGGTCTGCGCCTCGTGCGTCAGTCGCCTCAAGCGTCACGCCAGACACGGTTTTAGCGCCTCGGCTCACCGCGGCCCCTGAGTTTGCGGGGTTTGCGCCCGACCTGCAACCCGAAACCGCGCTCCCCGTGACGCCGCCGGGCGAGGAAGGGGGCCATTAGCTGCATCCCGGGGTGACGCCCGGCACGAGGCGAAGGAGGCTGGGACATTTATGTAGCGTGCGTCAGAGCGAGGTACGAGCAGCACGCGGGAAATGTCCCAGCCTCCGAGCCGGAGCTAACCATAGCGGGAGGCGACCAAGCGGGCGGTAAGGAGAGCCGAAGGCGACTAGAGACCGAGCTCCGCAGGCACAGGCAAGTCCTCGTCCAGCACGTTCTTCGCCAGGAAGCTTTCCACGACGCCGTACCAGACCTTGGCGTGCTGCGGCTGCAGGATCCAGTGGTTCTCGTCGGGGAAGTACAGGAAGCGGTGCGGGGTCTGGCCGTCTTCGTCCGCGGCCAGTTGCGACTTGGACAGGAGTTCGTACCAGAGCCGCAGGCCTTCGCCGATGGGCACCCGGTAGTCCTTGTCGCCATGGATCACGAGCATGGGCGTGCTGATCTTTTCGACGTGCAGGTGCGGCGAGTTGTCGAGGGCCATCTCCTCGGTCATTTCCTTGAGCCAGTACTGGGACGCATCCGTGGTGGGGCCGAACTGGTCCAGGGCCCACAGGCTGGCGTGCGTGACGATGGCCTTGAAGCGGTCCGTCTGGCCTGCCACCCAGTTGGCCATGTAGCCGCCGAAGGACCCGCCCATGGCAGCGGTCCGGGTCTCATCGATGTCCGGACGCGCCACGGCGGTATCGGTGACGGCCATCAGGTCCGTGAACGGGGCCTTGCCCCACTCTCCCCAGCCCCGCTGAATGTGCGCCTGGCCGTAGCCGGTGGACAGCGCCGGGTCGGGCAGGAGCACCGCGTAACCCTTCGCCGTGAGCAGCCAGGGGTTCCAGCGCCAGGTCCAGGCATTCCATGATCCCAGTGGGCCGCCGTGGATCCACAGCAGCATGGGCGCGGGCGAGCCAGCCGACGCGCCGTCGGGCAGTGCCAGGTAGGCGGGCACGCGGGTGCCGTCCGGCGCAGTTGCCGCCAGCCGCTCCAGCCGGCCGGGATATTTTGGCCGTTCCGCCGGAGCTGGCAGCCTGGTGGTCTCCCCTGTTTCCAGGTCGATCCGGACGGCCTCGGGCGGGAATTCGTAGGAACTGCGCAGAGCGTAGGCGCTGCGGCCTTCAGGGGAAACCACGACGTCGGTGTACGCCGAGGCGTCCTGCGTCACCCGGGTGACGCTCACTTCCGCCGCAGAGGCCGGAACGCTGATCCGGAAAACGGGCGACGCGCCGTCGTCGTCCGCGGTGACCAGGAGGCCCGAACCGTCCGGCAGCCATGCCGCCGGCTTGGCCCAGCGGTCCCAGTCAGGCACCAGCGGGGTGAGTCCGTTGTTGCTGGCTGGACCGTCCGCCGTTCCTGAAACGTCCAGCAGGTGCAGTTTGACCTGCGGCGCCTCGTGCGGGGTGGTGTCGCTCTCGCTGAGCACCACGAGGGTGTTCCCGTCCGGGCTGACCGGGCCCGGGAAGTAGCTCATGCCCTCCTCGTCCAGGAGCACCTTCTGGCTTGCCGTGGCCACGTCCACGGCGACCAGGACCGAGCGGCTGTCCGCCTTGGCCAGGGGCCTGGTGTAGCTCGTATAGATGGTCCGGCCGTCCGGGCTGACCACCGTTTCGGCCTCGCGGAGCCGCGGGCCGGCGTCGGAGGTGAGGTTGCGTAGCTGCAGCGGCGGCGCCGCATCCACGGTGGCTGGCTTGCCTGGTTCTTTCTCATCGCCGGATTCGACGGCGAAGATCCGCGGCTGCCCCGGTCCCAGGTCGGCGTCCCAGTAGCGGACCGGGTATTCGCTGTGCAGGATGGCGGAAACTTTGTTGTCCTTGCGGGCCTTGCGGCGCTCGGCGTCGTTATCCTCGTCGGCTGACCCGGCCAGGATCTCCGCCGTGACGAAGGTGGCATCCGCGTTCCGGGCGGCCATGACGGAGCCAACGCCCCCGGGACGCGAGAGGACCACGCGCGCCTCACCGCCGTCGGCCGGCAGGAGCCAGAGGGCACTTACCGGATCGCCCTCCGGGCTGTCCGGATCCGGGCGGGCTGAGGTGAAGTAGACGTCGCCGTTGGCCGCGAAGGCAGCACCGGCCTCGCCCTTGGCGCTGCGCGTAATGCGCCGGGCGTGCTTTTCCCCGGAGGGATCAAGCTCCCAGAGGGCGGTGGCGAATTCAGTGCCTTTGCCGTTGAGCGTGGACACGGTGGTGACCAGCCGTCGGCCGTCCGGGCTCAGGGACAGGCCGCTGACGCGCGGGGTGGCCAGGTAGTGGTCAAGGTCGTGGAAAGGGGTTTCAGGTTGCTCGCCCGGGATCGCCGGATTCTCAGTTGCCATGCCCCGATTCAACACCGCCTGTGCGCCAGATCACAGCGAGTTCACTAAGAGTGAAACGACACTTTCACATCCTCCGACGCAAAGCGAAGGCCCCGCCTGCTCCTAGGTGGGAGCGGGCGGGGCCTTTGCTTTGGTGCTTAGGCGCTCGGAGCGATTTCCGGGATGCGCGGCTTGGCGTTGCCGGCGAAGGTGAACTTGGCTTCGTCTCCGTCGCCGTCCACATCCACCACAACGATGTCGCCGGCGTGGATTTCGCCGAACAGGATCTTCTCGGAGAGCTGGTCCTCGATCTCGCGCTGGATGGTGCGGCGCAGCGGCCGGGCACCCATGGCGGGATCGTAGCCGCGGGTGGCCAGGAGCACCTTGGCCTTGGGCGTGAGCTCGATGCCCATATCCTTGTCCTTCAGGCGCTTTTCCAGGCGGCCAACGAACAGGTCCACGATCTCGATGATCTCGTCCTGCGTCAGCTGCGGGAACACCACAACGTCATCCACACGGTTCAGGAACTCCGGGCGGAAGTGCTGCTTGAGCTCCTCCGTCACGCGGGCACGCATCCGGTTGTAGCCGGTCTGGGTGTCGGTGCCGGACTGGAAACCGGTGGCAACGCTCTTGGAGATGTCCCGGGTGCCGAGGTTGGTGGTCATGATGATCACGGTGTTCTTGAAGTCCACCACACGGCCCTGGGAGTCGGTCAGGCGGCCGTCTTCCAGGATCTGCAGGAGGGAGTTGAAGAGGTCCGCGTGGGCCTTTTCCACTTCGTCGAACAGGACCACGGAGAACGGACGACGGCGGACCTTCTCGGTCAGCTGTCCGCCTTCCTCGTAACCGACGTAGCCCGGAGGGGCACCGAAGAGGCGCGAAACCGTGTGCTTCTCGGAGTACTCGGACATGTCCAGCGTGATGAGGGCGTCCTCTTCACCGAACAGGAACTCCGCCAGCGCCTTGGCCAGCTCGGTCTTGCCGACGCCGGTGGGGCCGGCGAAGATGAACGAGCCGCCGGGCCGCTTGGGGTCCTTGAGCCCTGCACGGGTGCGGCGGATTGCCTGGGACAGGGCCTTGATGGCCTCGTTCTGGCCCACCACGCGCTTGTGCAGTTCGTCTTCCATCTTCAGCAGGCGCGAGGATTCTTCCTCGGTCAGCTTGAAGACCGGAATGCCGGTGGAGTTGGCCAGCACCTCGGCGATGAGATCCTCATCCACCTCGGAGATGTCGTCCATGCCGCCGGTTTTCCAGTGGCGTTCCTTCTCGGAGCGCTCGGTAATGAGCTTCTGCTCCTTGTCGCGGAGCGCGGCAGCACCTTCGAAGTCCTGCGCGTCAATCGCGGACTCCTTCTCCATCTTGAGCTTGGCGATCCGCTCGTCCATTGCCTTCAGCTCCGGCGGGGCGGTCATCCGGCGGATGCGCAGCCGGGCGCCGGCCTCATCGATCAGGTCGATGGCCTTGTCCGGCAGGAAGCGGTCCGAGATGTAACGCTCGGAGAGGGCGGCGGCCGAGGCGAGGGCGCCGTCGGTGATGGTGACGCGGTGGTGCGCTTCGTAGCGGTCACGCAGGCCCTTGAGGATCTCGATTGCATGCGCAACGGAGGGCTCCTTGACCTGGATCGGCTGGAAGCGGCGCTCCAGGGCGGCGTCCTTCTCGATGTGCTTGCGGTACTCATCCAGGGTGGTGGCACCGATGGTCTGCAGTTCACCGCGGGCCAGCATGGGCTTCAGGATGGACGCGGCATCGATGGCACCTTCGGCGGCGCCGGCACCCACGAGGGTGTGGATCTCGTCGATGAAGAGGATGATGTCGCCGCGGGTGCGGATCTCCTTGAGGACCTTCTTGAGGCGCTCTTCGAAGTCACCGCGGTACCGCGAGCCTGCCACCAGGGACCCGAGGTCCAAGGTGTACAGCTGCTTGTCCTTGATGGTTTCCGGTACGTCGCCGCGGACGATCGCCTGGGCGAGGCCTTCGACGACGGCGGTCTTGCCGACGCCGGGCTCGCCGATCAGGACAGGGTTGTTCTTGGTGCGGCGCGACAGGACCTGCATCACGCGTTCCATTTCGGATTCGCGTCCGATAACCGGGTCGAGCTTGTTCTCGCGCGCAGCCTGGGTCAGGTTACGGCCGAACTGGTCCAGGACCACGGAACCGGCAGGCGTGCCTTCGGGCTGGCCGGAGCCGACGCCAGCGCCGGGAGCTTCCTTGCCCTGGTATCCGGAGAGGAGCTGGATGACCTGCTGGCGGACGCGGTTGAGGTCTGCGCCGAGCTTCACCAGCACCTGGGCAGCAACACCCTCACCCTCGCGGATGAGTCCCAGCAGGATATGCTCCGTGCCGATGTAGTTGTGGCCCAGCTGCAGGGCTTCCCTCAGGGAGAGCTCCAGCACCTTCTTGGCGCGGGGGGTGAAGGGGATGTGGCCGGACGGGGCCTGCTGGCCCTGGCCGATAATCTCCTGCACCTGCTCGCGCACGCCGTCGAGCGAAATGCTCAAGGACTCAAGAGCCTTGGCGGCAACGCCCTCACCTTCATGGATCAGACCCAAGAGGATGTGTTCGGTACCAATGTAATTGTGGTTCAGCATGCGTGCCTCTTCTTGGGCAAGCACAACTACGCGACGGGCACGGTCCGTAAATCGCTCAAACATTTCGCCACACTCCTAGCTACGACGTACTTTGATGCTACGTGGCCGACCCAGTCTTGTGGAGCGTGTTCGCCACAGGGGAAACCGTGGCTGGCGCGGGAATATCTTCGGCAGCCTTCCCGGCGGGCCAGGATGCCCAGGCATCGGTTGCACCAAGGGGTGCAGCTAAGGCGAGGAACAAAGCTCCAAGGATTGCCGTAAACCGCCGGGACGCGCTTTTTCCAGACATTCAAGGCTGCCGCAACGCATCGATTCGGGAGGGCTAATTCGAGCGGGGCTCCCGAGCTGGCAGCAAGGGCTTTTTGGGGCTACGCGCGCGACCCTTACACATTCTTCAATTGACAGCAAAAAACCCTGCCTCCACCCGAGGGTGAAGACAGGGCCCATTACGCCGGCGAGGGGCTGTTATCAGGAATTAGCCTTTTGGTAGGCTTCCTGGATTTCAGCCTGAATTCGACCCCGGCTGTTAACCGTGTAGCCGTTGTCCCGTGCCCACTGGCGGATTTGGGCAGAGTCATTGCTGCGGGCACCAACAACCGCCTTGGCACGGGTGGCCCGGCCTGCGGATGTCTTGCGCCCTGCGGCAATAAACCGCTCCAGGGACGAACGGAGCTCGGCCGCGTTCGCCGAGGACAGATCAATTTCGTAGCTGACCCCATCGAGGCCAAAACGGACATTCTCGTCCGCGGATCCCCCATCCAGATCATCTACGAGGATGATGTTTACTTTCTGTGCCATTAAATAGTCCTCTTGGGAAGGTTCGGGTTGTCAGAAAAGCAGGATGTTCCTGTAAAAAGTATGGCCCTCTTTAAGGCAACGCGTCAAAGCGCCAATAGGTTCCTGGGGATATTTCCGGAAACTACTTTCGATTTATTTATCGGATTCCGTGTCCGGCCCGTTCAAAGGCGCAGCGGAACGTGCTTCGGCCTCGGCTTGGGCGCGTGCTTCGGCCTGCCGTTCGGACTTATCTGCATTAAAGATCGATTTCATGGCGAACCAGAAAAGCAGGCCCACTACAAGCGACGGCAGGAGTACGGCTACATATTCCATGCTCAGTGGCCTTCGGGCTTCAGGAGCGGGAAAAGGATGGTTTCGCGGATGCCGGCACCGGTGAACAGCATGACCAGCCGGTCGATGCCCAGGCCGATGCCGCCCATGGGCGGCGCGCCGTATTCGAGGGCACGGAGGAAGTCCTCGTCCAGCTGCATGGCTTCGTCGTCACCGGCGGCCGCGTGCCGGGACTGCTCTGTGAGCCGCTCGCGCTGGATGACGGGGTCGATCAGTTCGGAGAAGGCCGTACCACGCTCCATGCCGCCGATGATGAGGTCCCAGGCCTCGATCAGCCGGCCGTCTTCGCGGTGCGGACGGGCCAGCGGCTGCGCGGACGGCGGGTAGTCGTACACAAACGTGGGGTTCAGGAGCGTGGGCTCCACGATTTCTCCGAACAGTTCCACGGCGAGCTTCTCGGCGTCCCACTTCGGGTCCACCTTGACCTCGTGCTTTTCGGCGATTTCGCGCAGCACCTCCAGCGAAGTGTCGGGCGTGACCTCCTGGCCAACGGCGTCGGACAGTCCGGGGTAGACGGAGACCCAGGCCCAGTCGCCGTCGAGGTTGATCTCGCCGGCCTCGGTCTGGAGGGTGCGGCCGACGCCCACCGCATCGGCGGCGTCGAGGATGATCTCCTTGATGCGCTGCGCCATGACGAACTGGTCCGCCCAGGCCTCGTAGCACTCGAGGGTGGTGAATTCCGGGCTGTGGGTGGAGTCCACGCCCTCGTTGCGGAAGACCCGGCCCATGTCGTAAACGCGGTCGATGCCGCCCACTACCGCACGCTTGAGGTAAAGCTCGGTGGCGATCCGCAGCGTCATCTTCTGGTCGAACGCGTTCATGTGCGTCTCGAAGGGGCGCGCGAGGGCGCCGCCATGCACCAGCTGCAGGATGGGCGTTTCCACCTCCACGTAGCTGTGGCGGTGCAGGCTCTCGCGGATGGAGCGGGTGATCGCGGCGCGGGTGTAGACCATTTCACGGGCTTCGTCGCGCACCATCAGGTCAACGTAGCGCTGGCGGACGCGGGTTTCCTCGTTCAGTTCCGCGTGCAGGACGGGCAGCGGGCGGAGCGCCTTGGAGGCCATGGACCAGGAGTCGGCCATCACGGACAGCTCGCCGCGGCGGGAGGAAATCACCTCACCCTTGATGAACACGTGGTCGCCAAGGTCCACCAGGGCCTTCCAGTCGGCGAGCGCTTCTTCGCCCACGTTGGCGAGGCTGAGCATGGCCTGGAGCCGGGTGCCCTTGCCGTCAACGCCGCCTTCCTGCAGCGTGGCGAAGCACAGCTTGCCGGTGTTGCGCACAAAAACCACGCGGCCGGTGACGCCCACAACGTCGCCGGTGGTCTCGTCGGCTTCGAGGTGCGCGTACTTTTCGCGGATCTCGGTGAGGGAGTGCGTGCGCTCAACACCCACCGGGTATGCCTGGCTGCCGCGCTCGATCAGCTTGGCGCGCTTTTCCATGCGGATGCGCATCTGTTCGCTGGCGTCGAGGGGCTCTGGGGCATTCTTGGGGGCGGGGGTGTTTTGGGAAGTCACAATCCCCAAGTTTACCGGGAGTTCGGCATACCGGCTTCGCGGCCGTCCTGCCGGCTTCGCCGCAAGGTGCGCCGGAGCCCCCGCCCTAGGATGGGGAGGGTGAAAGAACAGGTAGTTCCAACGCACGACGGCGGCCGGCTGGCTTTGTACAGCTACGGCACCGTGGACGCGCCGGGAGAACGCCGCGTGGTGCTGATCGGCGGCGCTTTCCTCACCGCCCTGATCTACCGCCCGTTTTCCCAGGCGCTGGCGAAGGGCCTGGGCCACGGCTGGGCGGTGGACGTCTACGACCGCCGGGGCCGCGGCAGGTCCAGCGACCAGCCGGCGGACTACTCCATGGCCACCGAAATCGCCGACCTCCGCACGGTCCTGGACACCACCGGCGCCCGCAACATCCTGGGACACAGCCTGGGCGGCTCCGTCGCGTTGAACGCCGTGCAGGAGTTCACCGGGACCGGCTACGTTCCGGACAAGCTGTGCGTGTACGACGCCGCGGTGAACATCGACGGCAGCATCGACACCGCTTGGCTGGACGACTTCGAAGACGCAGTCGACGCCGGCAACGTGGGGCATGCCCTGGCCCGGCTGAAGAAAGGCATGCAGCCCGGCACCGCCCTCTCCAAAATCCCCGAACCCGTCCTGGCCGGACTGATGGCGCTGGTGTCGCGGACGAAGATCAACCGGATGTTCCGGGAGCTCATGCCCACGGGGGTGGGCGAGCTGCGCGCCGCCTACGATGAGGCCGAGCATGTCCGCGATTTCGCCGTCCTGCCTGCCAACACACACTTCATGGTGGGCGGCAAAAGCCCCGGCTATTACAAGGTCACGGCCAGGCGGCTCCACGCCGCGGTTCCCGGGAGCACCTTCGAGCTGTCGCCCAAAGGTTTCCATGGCTCCATCCCTGCCGCCGTCAAGGAGCTTGTGACGGATATCTCTGAGTACTTCCGGGGCTAAGCTCCGCGGCTGAACCCTGCCAACGCGGCATCTCCCAGGGTCTGCCACACGCTCTTGGGTTGAGTCACGTGGTCCTTGGCTGCCAGCCAGTCGCCGTAGCGCGTAATGTCGTCCCCCTGCGCGGCCGCCACTGCATCGCAGGCGAACCCCACAGCCCTGGAACCGTCAGCCAGTTCCATCGATCCGAGCAGCATGGGTTCGGGCAGGGCAGCCAGGAACGCCCCCAGCCCGGCTTCGGAGACGAGCCACCGTTCACCCACAAGCTCGGCTCCGCCGTCCTCCGCACGGTATATCCCGGGCTTCGGCGGCACGGTGTCCAGGGACACCATCCGGTAGCGGGCCGCGGTGCGCACGGGACCCGCCCAGGCGGCACCGAGCGCCTCGAGTTGCGGAGCCAGCGGCTGTCCCTTGCGGTGGGCGCCGACCACCACCAGCGGCACAGCGGCTGCGCCTGCAGCCACAGGCCAGGGAACGGACGACGACGGGTGGACCGTTTCGTTCGCGGCTGCCGGAGCCGCTCCCTCGGCGAAGAGCACCGGAACGTCCGGGGTTGCCTCCAGGAGGCGAGCGATGTCCGCGGCGACGGCGTCGTCGAACGTCCGTCCCACGACGGTCAGACCGAACTGGGCGCCGTCCACCTCGCCGGAAGGAACGGCAACGGCGCACAGGTCGAACAGGTTGCAGAAGTTCGTGTAGGTGCCCATCAGCGAGTTCACTCCCACCGGGTCTACGGCCACCTCAGCAAGGGTGGGATGGAACGGGGTGGTGGGGACCAGCAGGGCGTCAAACCCTTCCAACTGTGCCATCGCCTTCTGCTTCAGTGCTTCCAGCGTCGCGGTGTCAGAGACGTACTGGTGGGCAGGCACCTTGCCCGCCGCCCGGATGATGCCCTCCACCGTGGGGTCGATGCCCGCCTGGCTGTCCGTTTCTCCGTCGTACATCTCCAGGAACCCACCCACGGCGGCGTAACGCTCCGCCACGAGCCCGCCGTCATACAGCAGCCGGGCGGCCTTGAGGAAGGCATCGAATTCGATCGCCTCCGCCTCCACGCCCAACGCCTTAAGCCGGTCGATATTGCGGTGGAATTCGGCTGCCCAGGCCTCCGGAAGCGCCGGAAGTGACGCAGGGTAGGCGACCCGCGGTTTCTCCGGCGCCGCCAGCCGGATGTCCGCCGGCCAGGCCCGGTATCCTCCCGCCATCGCGCCCATGGCAAGTTCAGCCGTTGACAGGTGGCGGGCGAAGATGGTGACGGCGTCCCAGGATCGGCAGGCTGGCACCACACCGGCGGTGGACACAACGTCCAGGGTGGGTTTGATGCCCACGATGCCCTGCAATCCGGCCGGCACCCGTCCCGATCCTGCCGTATCCGTTCCGATGGCGACGTCCACCAGGCCGAGTGCCACAGCTACCGCGGAACCGGAGCTGGAGCCGCCGGAGATGTAGTCCGGGCGGCGGGAATCCCGGACCGCGCCGTACGGGCTTCGCGTACCCACCAGGCCGGTGGCGAACTGGTCGAGGTTGGTGGCGCCCAGCACCAGGGCGCCGGCGGCGCGGAGGCGGGCCACCGGTTCTGCATCCTTCTCCGGCAGGTAGGCAAAACCAGGGCACGCCGCCGTCGTGGGGATTCCTGCGACGTCAACGTTGTTCTTGACGGCAAGCAGGAGCCCGGCCAGCGGCAGCTCGGCGCCGCCGGCCACTGCTGCGTCAATGGCGGCGGCCTCGGCCAGCAGGTCATCAGCACCGCGGAGGGTGATCCAGATTTCCGGACGGTCCACTGTTTCCAGGGCGGCCAGCGCCACCCGGACCCGGGTGCTCGCCGCGCCGATGGTTACGGTGTTCATACTGTTGCCTCTTCCAGTTTGTGTGCTTCGGTGACGGACCCGAGGCCCGCATCGGCGCTCCCGAGGACCACCACTGCTTCTCCCGCTACCACCTGCGAACCGGCGGCCGGCAGGACCTGCAGCACCACGCCGTCGCCGGGTGCTTCCAGGACGGTCTCCATCTTCATCGCCTCCAGCGAGACCAGCGGCTGGCCCTTCACCACCCGGTCGCCTGGCTTTACGTCCACCTTCCAGACGCTCGCTGCGAACGGGGCGGCCACGAGGGAACCGCCGTCCGGAACGGTCACCTCATCGGCCACCGGTGAGATGACCGCGGCGAGCGCATCGGCACGGTCGAACTCGCCGGCGTCGGCCCACGCCTGCCGCTCCACGGCGAACGCCGCACCCTGTTTCTCGCGGAATGCCGCAATGGACTCCCGGTTCTCTTCGAGGAAGACCTCGTGCTCGGCCAGCGAGAACGTGCCGTCCCCGATCTCCACGCCGCGGCCGCGGCCGGCGCCCATGTCCGCGCGCAGGTCCAGGAGTTCCTCCGGGCTGACCGGGTACCAGGAGATCCGGTCGAAGAATCGCAGCAGCCACGGCGAACCCGGTTCGAACGGGGCGGAGTCCGCGTAGCGCGACCAGACCTGGGTGGTGCGGCCAACGAACTGGTAGCCGCCCGGGCCTTCCATGCCATAAATGCACATGTACGCGCCGCCGATGCCCACCGCGTTCTCGGGTGTCCAGGTGCGGGCGGGGTTGTATTTGGTGGTGACCAGACGGTGGCGCGGATCCAGCGGGGTGGCAACTGGGGCGCCGAGGTAGACGTCGCCCAGTCCCAGGACCAGGTATTCGGCGTTGAAGACGGTGTCAAACACGTCGTTGACAGAGTCCAGCCCGTTGATGCGCCGGATGAATTCGATGTTCCAGGGGCACCAGGGGGCGTCGTCGCGGACACCGGCCATGTAGCGTTCGATTGCCTCGCGGGTGGCGGGGTCGTCCCAGGACAGGGGCAGCCGGACGGTGCGGCTGGGGACCACCAGTTCGGAACTCCCTGGCAGTGCCGCCTCAATTTCCTGGACAAGGCCGAGCAAGCGCTTGGTGGACAGGACCGCGGGATCAACCTTGACCTGCAGGGAGCGGATGCCCGGGGTGAGGTCCACGATGCCCGGTACGCGGAGCTGTTCGAGGTGCTGGTGCAGGGCGTGTACCCGTGCGCGGAGCCCAAGGTCCAGGACCATTTCGCCGTACTCCACGAGGAGGTTGTCGTCACCTGAGCGGCGGTAAGTGACCGCTGGCCGGCCGGTACCTTCCGGCACCCGGCCCAGCACGCCGTCGTCGCCATCCCCGCGCGAGATGCTGACGGCGGGGGCTGAGGCCGCTGCGGTGATTCCGGCGGCGGTTACCTTCGCCATGTCCCCGGACCAGCCGGCGTCGCCGGGCAGAACCAGCTGCCGGCCGGGTCCTAAATCCTTGGCCGACGGCGCCTGGCTGGTCCGGACCGGAACGAACCGGACCTCGTCCCCCGGCCGGAGCTGGCCGAGCTTCCAGCGGTCGGCAGTTACCACGGTGACCGGGCAGACGAACCCGCCCAGGCTGGGGCCATCGGGGCCGAGCAGGATCGGGGTATCGCCGGTGAAGTCCAGGGCACCAACTGAGTACGCTGTGTCGTGGATGTTGGACGGGTGCAGGCCGGCCTCGCCGCCGTCGGTCCGGGCCCAGCGCGGCTTGGGGCCCGTCAGCCGGACGCCGGTGCGGGCGGAGTTGAAGTGGACCTCATATTCTGAGGCATACAGCTCTTCGATGTCTTCGCGCTGGAAGAACTCCGGAGCACCGTGCGGACCTTCCGTCACGGCCAGCTCCCAGGTGGAGACCAGCGCGGGCCGGCTGTCCAGTGGAACCTCTGCTGTGACTGCGCCGGCGGCGGGCCCTACAGCGCGGAGTACGTCGCCGGCACGCAGGACCCGTCCGGCGTGCCCGCCGAACTGGCCCAGCGTGAACGTGGAGGCGCTGCCGAGGTACTCCGGAATGTCCAGGCCGCCCTGGAAAAGGATGTACCCGCGGAGCCCGTGCCCCGCCGCGGTGCCGACGTCGAGCGTTCCTCCCGCCGGAACCGTCACCGGCACCCAGGAGGGCACTTCCGCCCCGTCGACAGTCACCGTTGCCTCCGCGCCGGTGACGCAGACGGTGGTGGGGTGGGTGAAGGTCAGGCTTGGACCGGTCATGGTGAATTCCAGGCCGGGAGCGCCTTCGGCGTTCCCCAGCGCGGTGTTTCCAAGCCGGAAAGACAGATCGTCCATGGGACCGCTGGGCGGAACGCCGATCTGCCACAGTCCGGTCCGGCCGGGCCAGTCCTGAACGCTGGTCTGCAGGCCGGGACGGTCCACGGAGATTCGCGGTTCGGGGTCGCCCACATTGTCCAGGGTGCTGGTGGAATGTTGGACGCGGCGGACCACGTCCAGGGCGGTGGCGGCGCGGAGCATTCCCAGGTTCGTTTCGATGCCGTCGATCCGCGTGTTTTCCAGGGCAGCGGCGAGCCGGTCAAAGGCTTCGGTGCGGCCCGCGCCGGAGGTGATGATCTTGCCCAGGAGCGGATCGTAGTTGGTGGAAACTTCCGTGCCTGTTTCCGCCCAGGCATCCACCCTCGCTTCTTCTGCCCCCGGGTAAACGGCGTTCGTGACGGTGCCGGCGCTGGGCTGGAAGCCGCGGGCAGGGTCCTCGGCGTAGATGCGGGCTTCCACGGCGTGGCCAGTCACAGGCAGGCCGTCCGGCACTCCGCCAAGGACCGTTTGGGCTATGCTGCCGCCCTGGGCCAGACGGAGCATCCATTCCACCAGGTCCACGCCGGTGACGGCCTCGGTGACGGGATGCTCCACCTGCAGGCGGGCGTTGACTTCGAGGAAGGACGCCTCTTTGCGGGTCGAGTCGTAAACGAATTCAACGGTGCCGGCGGAGCGGTAGTTGAGGGAAGCGCAGAGGGCGCGGGAGCTGCGGTGGAGTTCTTCCCGCAGCCCTTCCGGCAGGTCCGGGGCGGGTGCCTCTTCGAGGACTTTCTGGTGGCGGCGCTGCAGCGAGCAGTCCCTGTCGCCCAGGCTGACAACCCGCCCCTCGCCATCGCCGAAGACCTGGACCTCGATGTGCCGGGCGTTTTCGACATACCGTTCGGCGAAGACGCCGGCCGTGCCAAAACTGGCGCCCGCGAGGCGGGCCACTCGGGGGAAGCTTTCCACGAGTTCGTCCTCGGTGCAGCATACCGTCATGCCGATGCCACCGCCACCGCCGGTGGCCTTGAGCATCAGGGGGAAGCCAATGGCGGTGCTGGCCGCGACGGCGTCGTCCACATCCTCCAGCAGCCCGGAACCGGCGATCATCGGCACCCCGGCGGCCCGGGCAGCGTCGCGCGCGGTGTGCTTGGTGCCGAAGATGCGCAACTGCTCGGGGGTCGGGCCCACAAAGACGAGACCGGCCGCTTCCACGGCCTCGGCGAAGGCGGCGTCCTCGGACAGGAAGCCGTAGCCGGGGTGGATGGCGCCGGCCCCGGTGGACTTGGCGGCGTTGATCAGCGCGTCCACGCGGAGGTAGGACTCCTTGGCCGGCGCCGGCCCCAGGAGCACTGCTTCGTCTGCCAGCCGGACATGCTTGGCGCCCCGGTCCGCCTCGGAGAACACGGCAACGGTCCGGAGTCCCAGCTTCTTCGCGGATTCGATGATGCGGCAGGCAATTTCGCCGCGGTTTGCAACCAGGAGGGTGTCGAAAGAGTTCACTGTGCAGCCTCCGGCCGGGTGACGATCATGCGGACAGGGGTCGGGTTGAAGCCGTTGCAAGGGTTGTTGATCTGCGGGCAATTGGAGACGAGCACCAGGGTGTCCACCTCGGCCCGGAGAGCTACGCGCTTGCCGGCTGCCGAGAGCCCGTCAACAATGCCCAGGGCACCGTCCGGGTCCACGGGAACGTTCATGAACCAGTTGATGTTGGATACCAGGTCCCTCTTCCCCAGCCCCCAGCGGGAGCCTTCGATGAGGAAGTTCTCGACGCAGGCGTGCTGTTCACGGGTGTGCTGGCCGTAGCGGAGGGTGTTCGATTCCTGCGAGCAGGCGCCGCCGATGGTGTCGTGCACCCCTACCTCGTCAGCAACAACTGTCATCAGGGGCGCGCCAGTGTCTGCGCGCAGGACCGAACCGGTGGTGAGGATGATTGACTGCTGCCGGGCAATGGTGATGGCGGCGGAGTACCGCACGCTAGTGTCGTCTGCGGCGTACAGCAGGCAGTCCACTGCCTGGTTGCCTTCCAGGTCCACCATGGTCAGTACGTCGCCGGCGGACACGACAGCAGACCAGGGGCCGCGCGCCTCAACGAGCTCGTCGAGGACAACCTCGCCGGGTGCCAGTGCAACGTCGCGGGCGCCTGCTGCGGACTGGGTGTAGGTTGCGGTGTTCATCGGGCGTTCCTTGCGGTCAGATCGTGTTCGGTGTTGTGCAGTGCCTGCAGGTGTTCGGTAGCCAGCGGTCCGGTGAGTGCACCGGACTCCAGTGCCGCCAGGTCCTGCGGCGCATGCCAGGCCACGATGTCCACGGCGGTGCCGGTGAAGTCCGGGCGCGGGTCCAGCGGGTGGGCGGTATTGGCAAGGACGAGCACGGCGTCCAGCTGGAGGAGAAGTTCGACGGCGGCGTCCGCCCCCGCACTGCCGGTGAAGGTGATGCCGCCGGCGGGGTCCACGCTGACGCCCTTGAAGAGGGTCAGCGACGGTGCCACATCGCGGGGTCCCAGCCCGCTCTTCAGTGCTCCGAGGGTGAGCAGTTCCCGGGCGGCAGGGGACGCACTGTGGGCGGTTCCTGCACCGTACCGTGCCGTGTTTCCCTCCAGGGTGGTGGCACCCGTCAGAGCGTCGTGGCGGGAGGACGTATCGGTGACGATCGTGGCCATCAGGCGGCCGGCGTCGGAAAGCAGCGGGTGGCCCGTGGAGGGATAGGCCTGCCAAGGGACCTTGACGGTGTCCGCGATGTTGAGCCGTTCGTGCAGTGCTCCGGCGCGGTAGAGGAGGGCGTGCACGCAGGCGTCGCCGGAGGTGTCCGTGAGCCTGATCCTGGTGCCGCGGGCAAGTGTCATGGTGGTGTAGCGGCCGAAGGCCAGGGATTCGACCCAGGTGAGCGCGGCGGCGGTCTCGGCGAGGCCGGCAGTCAGGCGTTCGGGGGCGGCGGTCGCGGGCACGTGCCGCATGGTGTCAACGGTCCTTCCGTGCTGCTCCCTGGCGTGGGCGCGGGCGCCTGCCGTGGTGGCGGTGCCGGCTGCTGCCGGGCTTTCGGTTACTTGTGTCATGTCAATCCCGTGTTGTTCTGAAGCGTGGTTTGTTGTGCGTGGTTGTTCCGGAAGCCTGTGTGAAGCGCCGGCGCGTCAGGCCTTCGAAGCCAGGTTCCGCCGTCGGACCCACACCCCTAGGAGCAGGACCACGGCGACCATCAGAGGCGCTGAGTAGAGGAGGATTCCGTTTTCGCCGGACGGGTCGTAGACCTCCGGCCTGGGCCAAGCCAGGTTGACCACCATCAGGGCCCCGTAGAGTACGGCGAGGATATTTACCGGGAGCCCCCAGCGTCCCAGGGAGAACAGTCCTTCCGGCAGCGCCTGACCCACCCGGTTCCAGTCTCCGCGGAGCCTGTTGAGGAGCTGCGGCACGGTGACCAGGAGGTAGGCGATGTAGACCATGACGATGCAGACGCTGCAGAGGGTGGTGAACAGGGCCGCGTTGCCAACGTTGATGGCAAGGACGCCGACGGCCAGGGCACCGATGGCGATCGACGGCCACATGGGAGTGCCGCGGGTGGGGTGGACCGAGGAGAGCAGGGCGGATGCGGGCAGCTTGCCGTCGCGTGCCATGGAGAACACCAGCCGGGAACCGGCGGTCTGGATGGCCAGGGTGCAGACGAAGATGGCGATGGCTACGTCCACCAGCAGGACCTTGCCCCAGAACGTGCCCAGGACGGCGGTGAGGACGTAGGGCAGACCCTCGGTGGCGAGGCGGCCGTCGTCGAGGCTGGGTGCGGCCATCAGGGCGGTGATGATCATCAGGGCCCCGCCGATGCCGGAGATGAGCAGGGCGGAGAGGATGGTGCACGGAGCCGTGCGGCGCGGGTCCTTGGTTTCTTCCGAGAGCTCGCCGGCGGAGTTGAAGCCCACCATGACGTACGCGGCCATCAGGCCGGAGACAAGGAAGGCTCCCACGGCGCCGAGGTCCGAGCCCTGAAGCACCGTGGTATCCGCGACGACCTCAGGTCCGCGCTGGGCCGCGCTGATGAGGGCGAGGATAACGGCCGCGACGCCCACGATCTCGCAGGTGACGCCCACTGAGTTTACGTGGGCCATGAGCTTCACGCCGAGTGAGTTGATGATGGTGGTGGCCACCAGGAGCACCGCTCCGAGGATGACGGCGTTGGCGGCACCGCTGACGGTGTTGAGCGCGGGGTCGCCGCCAACAATCTGGAAGCCGTCCCAGAGCTGGGGCAGCACCACCTGCAGGGCGATTGCGGCTGCTGCCGCGGTCACCACCTGGGCAATGGCCATGAACCAGCCGGCGAACCAGCCCACGCCCTCTCCCCCGACGCGGCGGGCCCACTGGTACACGGCTCCAGACAACGGGTAGCGGGCTGCCAGTTCGGCAAAGTTCAGGGCCACGAGGAGCTGGCCCACCAGGACCACCGGCCAGGTCCAGAAGAAGGCCGGCCCCGCGAAGGAGTAGCCGAAGGCGAACAGCTGGAAGATGGTGGTCAGGATCGAGACGAAGGAAAAGCCGGCAGCAAAGGAAGCGTAGCGGCCGAGTTTCCGGTGGAGGGTGGGTTCGTAGCCAAGGGACGTCAGATCCGCGTCGTCCGCGTGGACGGCGGGAGCAATGGTTGAGGTCATCGGATTCTCCAGGGGCTGGAATGGCGGGGGGCCGCCGGTTCTGCAGCACTCGGCCGAAAGCTGCGGAATACCGGTCAATTGATAGTTTTCCAGTGCGATGTCCCCAACTAGTTTCGCCTCTGTAAAAGGCGCATAGACATCTTGTTTCCGCAGCATTTCCGGATCCTCACCCGCGGACCGGGCGGCGAAGGCGTGCCCGTCTGGGTGCAAGAATGATGCCGTGACTTCAGCCGGACCGGGACGCCCCCGCAGCCAACAGCCCTCCAGGCCAGGAGCAACTGCCCGGGACGAAATCCTGGATGCGGCGGCCGAGCTTTTCACGACGCACGGCTTCGCGAACACTTCCACCCGGTCCATTGCCGACGCCGTGGGGATCAGGCAGTCCTCGCTTTACCACCACTTCAAGACCAAGGACGACATCCTCGAGGACCTGCTCGAGGGCACCGTGCTGGCCGGGCTGGCGTTTGCCCGCGCGGTAGCTGCACTGCCCCACGGTGAGGCGACTCCGGGAAGCCGGCTTCACGCCGTCGCCCTTTATGACGGCACGCAACTGTGCAGCTCCCGATGGAACCTCGGAGTCCTTTACCACCTGCCCGAAGCCCGCGGCGACCGGTTCGCACGGTTCCTGGCGGACCGGCAGGAACTGCGCAACCTGTACGGGGAACTGGGTGCCGTCCTGCCCCCTGCCCGCACTGCCGCAGCTTCGGGGAACCCGGGCGATCTCGCGTTCCGCATCGTCGAATCCCTGGTCAACCTGCGGGCCGACGGAATGGCAACACCCGATTCTCCGCTTCAGGCGGCCGATGCCGGGCTCATCCTGTGCGGGCTGGGCAATGAACTGCCAGCCATCCGGGGCCAGAGCTCTGCGCTCATCGCACGCCTGGGCTGAACAGTCCGTGCGCCCACTGCGGCTTCTGTCTAAATGGAGGGCACTCCTGCTGCCAGCACTCAGGTACCTCGGCTAGGCTCGGAACATGACGCGCGAGAACATCCATACCCCCGACGGCGGCACACTCGAGCTCTTCTCCACGGGCGCGGAACTGGCGTCCGCAGGCTCCGGCGTGGTGGTGGTGCCTGCCTCCATGGTGACCGCGGCCGACTACACCAAGTTTGCGCAGAAACTCAGCGCAGCCCTGGGCCGCCCGGTGCACACGTTCAACCGCCGCGGCCGCGGTTCGTCGTCGCCGCAGGCCGAGGACTACACGCTGGACGCGGACATCCGCGACCTCGATGCCGTCATGAAGCACACCTCCAGCACCGACGTGTTCGGGCACAGCTTCGGCGGTGCGGTGGCCCTGCACGCGGCCCGGACGCTTCCCGTGGAGCGGCTCGCCGTCTACGACCCCGCCGTCTCCGTCAACCACAGCGTCAAGGCCGACTGGACGGCGGAGTACGAGCGCGCCACGGCCGCCGGCGACGACGATCGCGCCCTTGCCGTGCTCAGCAAGGGCCTGGAAACCGGTGGTGCGTTCTCGCGGATGCCGCTGTCCATGCTGACCATCGCCAACAAGCTCACCGCCGGCACCCATGTGGGCAAGCAGATGCGTGAACTGATGCGCACCGGCGTCCGGGAAATCAAGGCGATCATCGCGGCGGACATGCCGGCCGAACCGTTCCTGGCGCTGCCCCTGGAAACCCTGATCGTGGTGGGCGAAAAGAGCCCCGCGTACTTCGGTGTGGCGTGCGGCCAGATCCACGACGTCCTGTCCGGCTCCAGCTACACCATCCTGCAGGGCTCCGGCCACGACGGCGTGCTCCGCGCCCCGGACAAGCTCATCACCGAACTCAGCGACTTCTTCGCCGGCTGACACCCGGGCTCCGCCGCGCGCCGGCCACTAGAGTGTCGGTGTGGACAACCGGATCCTCTTCAGCACGGCAGCGGCAGTTGCGGCAGCCTCCCTCGCGCTCTGGGTTCCCCTGCACATTGCCAGGACCCTGGTCACCCCGGTGGAGCAGCGTCCTGAACGGATCAGGGTTATGGCCGCCAGTGACGGCACCGTGACCCTCGTGGCTGATCGGGATACGGCGGCTCCCGGCGTCTTCAGCCTCTTCTGGGACAAACGCACCGGTCATGCCCGCATCGGTCCCGTGGTGTCCGAGGACCGGAAAGCCGGCACGGTCACCCGGCGCGTGGAGGCCGTCAACAGCGGCGAGCTCACGCCGGGCACCAGGGGCTACTGGTCAGGTTATGTCTACCCGGACCCTGAAGCGGCCGGCCTTCCTTTCGAGGACGTCACCCTCCCCGGACCGGCACCGGCGTGGCTGATCCCCGGCGCCGATCAGGGTTTGTGGGTTATCCATATCCACGGCCTCGGCGGCCGGCGGACCACCGGACTTCGCACAGCGCCGTTCTTCCACCGGCGAGGGATCAGCCAACTGCTCATCTCCTTTCGCGGAGACGGCGATGCTCCCCCGACGCCGGACGGCAAACACCACCTCGGGGCCAGCGAGCAGGCCGATGTTGAGGCAGCCCTGGCCTTCGCTGCGGGGCGCGGTGCTGCGTCAGTCATCCTGTCAGGCTGGTCGCTGGGTGCCACCATGGCGCTGGCCGCAGCGCACACATCCGAACACAGGGATCTGATCTCTGGCCTCGTGCTGACCGCACCCGTCCTGGACTGGCACCGAACGCTGTTGGCCAACTCAGCAGCGGCGCGCCTGCCGGCTGCCTTCGTCATCGGCGCTTGGCGGGTGCTTGGCGGTCCCCTGCACCGGCTGGTGGGCCTGAATCAGCCATTGGACCTCCGGGCATTGGATTTCACGCAGGTTCCTCCGCCGCTTCCCGTGATCATCCTTCATGGCGGAGACGATGCCCGTACGCCGATCCGCATCAGCGAGGAGGTCACCGCCCGCTTCCCTGATTCCGTCAGCCTGGTCAGGTTCCCGGCCTGCCGGCACACGCAGGAATGGAACAGCTGGCCCGGGCTCTGGGAAGAATCGGTCGACGCGTGGCTCGACAACAACGCGGGGTCACTTAAGGCCCCCTTCGGGCCTCCCGATGGGCATTAAGTGACCCCGCGTTGGTCTGAAGTAGTTGGCCTGGGACTGGGTCAGTGGCCGCCGTGGGCGGGGCCGGCGCCTTCCGTCTTGCGCATCATCGCTGAGAGTACGACGGCGGCGAGGGCTACGACGGTTGCCGTCAGGAAGGCGGCACTCATCCCCGCGACGATGCCGGACGAGGCAGAGACCACGGCGAAGATGGATACCAGCAGCGCTGTTCCGGCCGCGCCGGCCACCTGCTGCGTGGTGCTCATGATCGCTGAACCATGGGAGTACAGGTGCGGCGGCAGCGGGTTAAGGCCGGTGGTGAACGCAGGCGTGAACAGCAGCGCCAGGCCGAAGCTCAGCACAACGTGGAGGCTGACGATCCACCAGACCGCGGTACCGGCGTCGAGCATGGAGAACTGCCACAGGGCCAGCACCATCAGGACTGAACCGGTCACCGTGAGCGGCAGCGGGCCGACCTTGTCGAAGAGCCGGCCGATGAACGGGCCCAGCAGGCCCATCGCCAGGCCGCCCGGAAGCAGGGCCAGGCCGGTCTCCAGCGAGCCGAGGCCGCGGATCTCCTGCAGGTAGAGCGGCAGCAGGATCACGCCGCCGAACAGCGCCATCATGGCCACCACCATCAGCAGCACGGAGACGGTGAACATACGGAAGTTGAAGGCGCGGAGGTCCAGCAGCGGAGCCTCGGCCTTCTGCAGCCGGAGCTGGCGGAGCACAAAGACCGCCAGGCTGGCCACGCCGATCACCAGCGCGCCGATGGCCACCGGGCTCGGGCCGCTCTGGCCACCGTGCCCGCCGCCGATCTGGCTGAGGCCGTAGACCAGGCCGCCGAATGCCGGAACGGTCAGGAGCACGGAGAAGTAGTCGAGCTTGGTCTTTTCCGTTTCGCCGATGTTGGTGAGGTACTTGGCGCCGATCGCCAGGGCCGCGAGCGCCACCGGGAGGACGAACACAAACATAAAGCGCCAGGTGAAGTGCTCCAGGATCAGCCCGGAGACAGTGGGGCCCATGGCCGGCGCCACGGAAATGGCGATACTGACGTTGCCCATCACGGCACCGCGCTTGGCGAGCGGGACCAGGGTGAGGATGGTGGTCATCAGCAGCGGGAGCATGATGGCTGTTCCGCCGGCCTGGATGATGCGGGCCAGGAGAAGGACTTCGAAGCCCGGCGCCACGGCTGCCAGCGCAGTGCCGCCCGCGAACAGGCCCATGGCCAGCATAAATACCGCACGCGTGGACAGGCTCTGGAGGATGAATCCAGTGGTGGGGATGACCACGGCCATGGTGAGCATAAAGCCGGTGGACAGCCACTGAACGGTGGGCGCGTCCACGCCGAGGTCGACCATCAGCCGCTGCAGGGCAACGTTCATGATGGTCTCGTTGAGGATCACCACGAATGTTGCCACCAGCAGCGTGGCGATGATGGTCACCGATTCGCGGGACATCTTCACCGGTGCGGACGGCTGCGCCTCAGCGGCCTGCACGGGCTCGCCGTGGGCGTCAGAAGAGACTTTTGTAGACATAAGTGTTCCCTCAGGGAGTTTGAGTTTGGTGGCAGGCGAGCATCGTCGCTGCAGATTCCAACACTCTACCCGGTGGAGTAATTCCTCCGTCGGGAATTTTTCTCACGGCCCCGAGGGAACACCTCCCGTTATGCGGTCTGGCCTCCGTGCCGGCCTTCGGAGGTTTCCTCCACGAGCTTGCTGTTGAAGGCGGGCAGGTCCTTCGGGCTTCGGCTGGTGACCAGGCCCTGGTCCACCACCACTTCCGCGTCGCTCCAGTTGGCGCCGGCGTTCTTCAGGTCCGTCTGGAGCGTGTGGTAGGAGGTGACGTTCCGCCCGCGGACCACACCGGCGTCGATCAGCAGCCACGGCCCGTGGCAGATGGAGGCCACCGGCTTGTGCTGCTCGAAGAAGGCCCTGGTGAAGGCCTGGGCGTCCTTGTCCACGCGGAGGTGGTCGGCATTCACCACCCCGCCGGGCAGCACCAGGGCGTCAAAGTCCTCCGCGTTGGCTTCGGCCACGGTCAGGTCGACGTCGAACGTGTCGCCCGTCTCCGTGCCTTTGAAGCCCTGCAGCTTGCCGCTCTTGAGGGCTACCAGGGTGGGTTCGCCGCCGGCGTCCTTGACCGCCTGCCAGGGGCTGGTGAGTTCCACCTGCTCCACGCCGTCCGTCAGCAGGAATGCGACCTTTTTGCCTGCGATGCTGTGTTCTGACATTTTTCCTCCTCTGGTGAGGCGGCCGCAGCACAGGGATGTGCGCTGGTATCCGCCTGGAGAGTTGTTTGCCTGACACCATCCAGCCTAGGAAAACCCAAAGTAATAAGCAAGCTGACTACTTTGGGGTTTCCGAGAACTCTTGCCCCGGGTCAGGAAACGGCGCGGATCCTGACGGCGATGAACTGCCGCCCGGGAAGCTCCACACGGAACCGCCCCTCCACTGTCCCGGGCATGGTCTCCACGGTCATGTTCCAGGTGTCGATGACGTCCACCTGGTATGTCCGCCCGGCCGGCATCACAAAGTTCCGGTACGTGGGCTGGTTGAAGCCGAAGTAGCTGAGCTCGTACTCATACCGGATGCCGGCGGTGGGGACGTCCCAGGCGCTGGGCAGCGGGTCCAGGAATCCGCCGGGGGTCCCGTCCAGGATGCGGCGCAGGAACGCGATGCGTTCGGGGCTGGTGCCGTGGAATTCCCCGCCCTTGGCCCACCACAGGATGTCCCCGGCGTGCATGTAGGTCTCGCCGTGGCCCACGTATCCGCCGCGGACCGCGCCCTCCCAGAACCGGCGGGTCATTTCCTGGCCGGTGATGTTGCCCCAGCCCTGGTCGATGTTGCCTTCGTAGGCGCACTCGTCGATGACCACCGGCTTCTGCCAGCGGTCCCGCCACTCCCCGGTGAACTCGGCGGTCTTGTGCACGTCCTGGCGCTGGATGCTGCTGTGGGTGATCCACGGCCGGCTGTAGTCGTAGAAGTCCTGGCAGTTGTGGATGGACAGCAGGTGGCCGCTGGGATCGTTGGCCTGGACAATGCCGGCGAAGCGCTCCCAGTCCTCGGTGGTCTTGCGGAACAGCAGGTCGTATTCGTTGGCAAGGGACCACCAGATGTTCCGGTGTGCAGCCAGCCGGGCCACCACGTACTTGAGGTAGCGGTCGTCCTGGCCCGGGGTCATGGTGGAGAAGCCCCAGCGGTCGTAGGCGTGGAAGAGAATGAGGTCCGCCTCGATGCCGAGTTCGTCCAGTTGGCTGATCCGCTGTTCGAGGTGGCGGTAGAACGCCGGGTTGGGCCGCCCGTAGTCGAAGCCGCCGGCCAGTGAGCCCTCAAACGGGTACAGGTCCGGTTCGTTCTCGTTGAACAGGTACGACTTGGGGAACACGCACATCCTCATCTTGTTGAACGGTCCCGCGGCCAGGGTGTCCAGTGTCTGCTTTTCCAGGGCATCGCCCTGGTGGGTCCAGGCGTAGGCCGTGGTGCCGATCGGCAGATAGGGGGTGCCGTCGTCGTACGCGAAGTGGAAGGTGCTGGCCACCCGGACCACGCCCTTGGCCCCGGCCGCAGCGTCCGCTGCGCTGAAGGCGCCGGTGACGCCGTCGAGCGAGCGGGCATTGCTGGACGTGCTGAAGGTCCACTCCCCCGGTTCCGGGACCAACAGCCTGACTTTGTACGTCCCGTCGCCGTCGTAGAAACCGGGGACGCTGAGTACCTTGCCGGAAGGAGCGGTGAACACCGCCCGGAGGTCGACGTCGGTGAACGGGTTGCCGTGCGAGGGCCCGGCGAAGGTGACTTCGAAGCGTTCCTGCGCGGCCGCCGTCGTGGGCAGGGAAACAGAGCCGCTGCCCCGCTCCACAGTTTCCGGCTCATAGCCGGCGGCGGGAGCGGGAACGTCGACGGCGGCTGCCGCGGCGCGCTGCGCCACAGTGTCCTCCGGTTCCAGCCCGCCGATGAGGCGGAGGATCTCGGCAACTTCTGCGGGCTTCCCCTTCAGGGCTTCCTCAGTCCCCAGGATCATGCCCACCTCGTGGAAGTACAGGGTGTGGAGCAGCGGGTTGTTGGTCAGCGTGGGGACACGCTCGCTGAGGATGCGGTTGCCTTCGGCGTGCCGCATCACAAAGTAGAGGGGGCTCTCAGCGGTGAAAGTGGTCATCGGGGCCTTCTTGGTTTCGGGACTTACGGATTTCAGGAATTTTCAGGGGTGCGGGCGGAGCGCTCGTCGGTGAGGGCGGCCAGTGCAGCGGCGATGTCCTGCTTGACGGCGGGTTGGGTGAAGAGCAGGCTCTGGTCCAGCGTGGTCTGCCGGTACCAGACGGTGTCCTTGCGGAACGCCGCGGCGCCGGCGCGATCCTGGGCCTCGATGGTCTGCCACACTGCCGCGTAGGCCTGTGGGTCGTCCATGATGTCCGCGAGCGGGGTGTCCAGCGAGGCCGCGCCCGGCTCAGCCGCCGGCCCGGCGTCGGGAACGTCCCAGCTGTGCCGGCCGGAGCCCACAACAAACTCTGCGGAGCCGTCCGGGAGCGAGACCACGGCGGTGGTCCCCGGGGGCACGGTTGCGTCCACCAGGATCCGGTCACCCACGCGCTTCCACCCGACCTTGGCCAGGCCGTAGGGAGTCTCGTGCGACGTCGACGCCTGCGTAAGGCTGCTGAGCGGGCGGGGTGCGATGGCCAGTTTCCGGTACCCGGGCGCCGCCGGGGCCAGGCCGGCGACGGTGCGGTGCATCCAGTCGGCGATGGCGCCCAGCGCGTAGTGGTTGAAGGAGGTCATTTCGCCGGGGTTGACGCTGCCGTCCTCCAGGATGGAGTCCCAGCGCTCCCAGATCGTGGTGGCGCCCTGCGTGACCGGGTACAGCCAGGAGGGGCACTCGGTCTGGGTGAGCAGCCGTTCGGCGGCATAGAGGTGGCCGGTGACGGTCAGGGCGTCGGCGATCAGCGGGGTGCCTACAAACCCGGTGGCGATCCGGTAGCCGCCCAGCCGGGCGAGGTCGGCGAGCCGGTCGCCCAGGGCCTGGCGCTGGGCCGGGTCGGTGCTGATGCCGAACATCAGTGCCAGCGAGTAGGCCGTCTGCGCGTCCGAGACCATCCGGCCGGCGGGCGTGACGTACTCAGCCAGGAATGACTGCCGCGTCTCCTCGGCAAGCGCCGCGTAGGTGCCGTTGTCGGCGTCGTTCCCCAGTACGGCGGCCGCCTGGGCCACGAGGTCCAGGGACCGGAACAGGTAGGCGCTGGCCACAATGTCGCCGTGGGTGCGGGCAGCACCCGGCTTGTCCGGCGGCGCGGCGGGGTCGAGCCAGTCGCCGAGCTGCATCTGGCCCTGCCACAGCCCGGACCTGTCCCTGACTTTGAGCAGGGCATCGGCCCAATCGCGCATGCTGGGATACTGCCGGCGGAGCAGGCCCGCGTCACCGAAGCGCTCAAACAGCACCCACGGGACCACCGTGGCGGCGTCACCCCAGGCGGCCACCGGCGATTCGAGCATGCCCAGCACGGAGGGCACGATGATGGGGACCACGCCGTTGCGGTGGCCCTGTTCGAGGGCAAGGTCCCTGAGCCATGAATCCAGGAAGCCCAGCGAGTCGTACAGGTAGCTGGCGGTGGGGCTGAAGACCTGGATGTCGCCGGTCCAGCCCAGCCGCTCATCACGCTGCGGGCAGTCTGTGGGCAGGGCCAGGAAGTTGCCGCGCATCCCCCAGAGGGCGTTTTCGTGCAGCCGGTTCAGCAGCGGGTCGGAGCACTCGAACCAGCCGGTGCGGCGCATGTCGTTGTGGATCACGACGGCGGTGATCGCCGCCGGGTCCAGCTCGCCGGGCCAGTTGTCCACCTGGGCATACCGGAAACCGTGGAACGTAAACCGCGGTTCCCATTCCTCCTCGCCTGCTTCCCCGATGCCGCTGCCGGCGAGGGTGTAGGTGTCGGTGGCGGCCGCCTGGCGGAGCGGACGGAGGGACAGTTCGCCGTCCTCAAGGACTTCAGCGTGCCGGAGCGTGATGGTGTGGCCCGCCTCGCCGGTGACCCGGATCCGGAGGCGGCCCACCAGGTTCTGGCCGAAGTCCAGCACCGTGGCGCCGGAGGGTGTGGTCAGGACGTCCCTGACGGGCAGTTCCTCGATGCGGCGCACCGGCGGGGCGATGGCCGGGGTGGCCTCAGCCCAGTCCCCGTTGGTAACCGGCGCGGGGAGCCAGTGGGCGTCGTCGAACCCGGGTTTTGACCAGTCCGCTTCCGTGCGCCGGGCGTCGAAGGCCTCGCCGGCGTAGATGCCGCTGGACACCAGCGGGCCGCCAGTGAAAGCCCGCCAGGCCGGGCCGCTGGCCACGGTTTCCCGCGTCCCGTCCGTGTATTCGAGGCGCAGCTCCACCTTGACCGCTGGCTGCTCGCCGTAGAACGGTTTGGCGAAGCCGTGGAAGCCGTACTTTTCCGTGAACCAGCCACCGGCCAGCCAGACGCCGATGGCGTTGGCGCCCGGAGCCAGCAGGGCCGTGACGTCGGTGGTTTCGTGGTTGAGCCGGTCCGCGTAGGCGGTCCAGCCCGGCTTGAGGATCTGGTCGTCCACCTCCGTGCCGTTGATTTCGGCCTGGTATACGCCGTGTGCGGTGGCGAACAGGGTGGCCCTGGCCAGCCCCTCCCCCACCGTGAACTCGTACCGCAGCTGGCCGGGCTGCCCCAACGCGGGTTCTTCCCCGACCGGGGACGGCAGGCCGATTGCTTCCGCCTGCCACGGCCCGTCCACAAAACCGCCCGCCAAGGCCAGGGGCGCACTCCAGTCCGTCGTGCCGCCGTCGTTCCCGGAGACCCTGACCTCGACCTCCACTTGCTCGCCGGCCGCGATAGGCCCGAAGGGCCACTCCACGAGCACGGACTCCGCGCCTCCGAGCACCGCCGATTCCGTCATTCCGCCGCGGCTGAGCCGGAGTTCGGCCCCCGTCTGCTGCCAGTCCGTGCTCCCGGTGGCCGTAATCCAGCTGAGTCGGGGCCGTGGCTCGGCCACGAACGGGGTGTCCGTGCGGTACTCCGCGGTCAACCGGCTGACGGCGGCCTGCTGGCGGGTGGCTGACTGCGGTGTCAGGGTCGTGTTTGTCACGGAAGGCCTTTCAGGCGGAGTAGTCAAGGGGATCGGGCTGGTTGCGTACCTAGCGGGGTTCGCGGCCTTCGCTGCTGAACCAGTCGAACGAAACCGTGCCACTGCCGGCAAAGACGCCGGAGACCCGTCCGGTGAACGACGCGGCGGTCTCGGCCGAGAGGTACCGGCCGTCGAGCTCGGCCAGGGTGACCGGTTCGCCGTTGATGACTGCCTGCAGCGCGATGGTGTCCGAGCTCAGGCTGCCGATGGCGTTGTCCGGGTTCGGCTCCCGGGTTTCGATCCGCAGTTCCACCGGCCCACGGGGGGCCGGGTGCGTCCAGGTCTGTTCGATCGAGGAGATCCGGGCCCGGGCTGTGATGGTGGTTCCGTTCGTTTCGATGGAGTAGTGGTGGGCCTCGTCGTAGCGGACGGCCAGGCCGCCGGAACCGTTCTCCCCGGCGTCCACGAGGGCGGCGATCGTCTCCACCTGGGACTGCTGGCGGCGGCCCAGGAACGCGGGCCGGGCGTCGTCGAGGCCGGTGCCGTCACTGGTGAGTGTGAGGCGGCCCGGGACTTTTTCGGTGGAGGCAAACGCGCCGGGGAAGCGCCGGACGGCGATCCAGCCGCCGTCGAGCTCTGCATCTGCGAAGTCATCCTGGAATGCGGTGCCGCCCTCGCGGGGATTCAGGATGACCGGTTCCGCGACGGGCCAGCCGTCCTCCCACGTGACCGGGGTGATGAACGTTTCCCGGCCCAGTGCGGAGAAGGCGCGGGTCATGCCCTTGGGGCGCATGCCCAGGAGCACCATGGCCCAGCCGCCGTCGGGGGTTTCCACCAGGTCGCCGTGGCCGGTGTTCTGGATGGGCCGGTCGGTGCTGCGGGCGCTCAGGATGGGGTTGGCCGGGTTGCTCTCGAACGGTCCGGCCGGGGAGGTTCCGCGGGCGATGCTGACGCTGTGGCCGCGCTCGGTGCCGCCCTCGGCGATCATAAGGTACCAGTAGTCGCCGCGCTTGTAGAGGTGCGGCGCCTCGGGGAACATCAGGCCGGTGCCGGACCAGACGCTGCGGGGTTCCTCCAGGGCCTTGCCTGCCTCGAGGTCAACGCGGACCTGGAGGATGCCGCCGTGTTCATTGATGTTTCCGGTGACGGTGTCCAGCCCGGAGTAGGTCATGTAAGCGGTGCCGTCGTCGTCCCAGGCGAGGTCCTGGTCGATGCCGATGGCGCCTTCGATGGCGAGTCCGTCGCTCCACGGGCCGGCGGGGTCCTTGGCCGTGAACACCAGCGTGCCGCGGGCCATGGCGTCGGTGACGGCCACGTAGAACAGGCCGTCGTGGAACCGGATAGTGGGCGCCCAGGCGCCGCCGAGGGTGGGGACGTCGCGGGAATCCAGCTGGCCTTCGCGGTCCACCACGTGGCCGATCCGGGTCCAGTTGACCAGGTCGGTGCTGTGGTAGACGGGGATGCCGGGCAGGTATTCGAACGTGGAGGTGGCCAGGTAGTAGTCCCCGCCCACCTTGACGATGCTGGGGTCCGGGTTGAAGCCGGGGATCAGGGGGTTGGGCAGGTTCATGCGGCGCCTTCCTGGTCTGCTGCGGACAGCGTCAGTGTGGTTTCGAGCGGCAGGTCGGTGACGGACGTGCCGGTGCGGAGGGTGTAGTTGCCGGGTTCGTAGGTCCAGCCGTTGTCCCAGTAGGCCAGGAGGCGGGTGGGGACCTCCAGGACGGCCGTCACGGTTTCGCCGGGTTCTGCCCGGACGGGGGCGGAGGCGACGAGCCAGCGGACGGGGCGGTCGACGGCGGAGCCGGGCTTTTCGGCGTAGACCTGGACCACGTTTTTCCCGGCGCGGGTGCCGGTGTTGGTCAGGGTCACGGTAACGGGTACGACGGCGCCCGGTGCGGCTTCTGCGGGGGCGTCGGCGGTGTTCAGGGTCCAGTCGGTGTAGCCGAGGCCGTAGCCGAATTCGTAGGCGGGGGTGGTGCCGGCTTTGAGCCAGGCGCGGTAGCCGATGTGGATGCCTTCGTCGTAGGTCAGTGTCCCGTCCGGTGCGGGCGTGACGTTGATGACGGGCACATCCTCCTGGCTGGCCGGCCAGGTGGTGGGCAGCCGGCCGCCTGGTTCGGTGGCACCGGTGAGGATGTCGGTGAGGGCGTGGCCGAATTCCTGGCCGCCGAAGTAGCCGATCAGGGTCGCGGCCACCTCGTCGCGCCAGGGCAGCAGGACGGGTGAGCCGGAGTTCACGATGACGATAGTACGGGGGTTGGCGGCCGCGACGGCGTGGACCAGGCGGTCCTGCAGGCCGGGCAGTTCCAGGGAGGTCCGGTCGTAGCCTTCGGATTCGACGCGGGAGTTGGTGCCCACCACAACGACGGCGATCTCGGCCGCGCGGGCGGCCTCCACGGCGTCGTGGATCAGGGCGTCCGGGTCAGTATCGTCCGCTTCCACGCCGATGGTGATGGCCAGGGCGTTGGACAGGGCACCGGCGCGGTCGGCGGTGTCCAGTTCGATCCGGACCTCCAGCGGCACCCCCGCGGTTGCCTGGACTTCAACGGACGCGGACGGCGGGGCCAGGAACGCGGCGCCGAGGTCGGTGCCGGTGGCTTCGATGGTGGCCTCGTGGGCGAGGATGCCGTCGACAAAGATCCGTCCGTGGCCCACGGTAGCGAAGCCGAGCCGGACCTGTCCGGTTTCATCCGGGGTGTAGATGGTGTGGAACTGGACGGTGGAGGACGCGGCGATGGGGGCATCGCCGCCGAACCAGACCAGGGCGGTGGAGCGGCGGTCCTCGGCGTAGAGTTCTTCGCCGTTGGAGTCCAGGAACCGGACCCGGACGCCGGGGGTCCCGGTGGCGGGGTTGGTGATTTGTTCAAGCGGCAGCTCGGCGATGCCTTCCTGGACCACGGCTCCCACACTGTAGGTGACGTTTTCCTTGCCGAAGACCTCGCGGATCCCGTCCAGCGGGGTGACGATCTTTTCCGGGACCACGGTGGCGGAGCCGCCGCCCTGGGTGCGGGCGTAGCGGGCGTTGTGGCCGATCACCGCGACCTTGGTGACGGCGGCAGGGTCCAGCGGCAGCACGCCGTCGTTCTTCACCATGACCGTGCCCGCGGCGGAGGCCTCACGGGCGAACGCGATGGGGTCCTCACGGTCCACGGGTTCGGCGGCCACGGGCTCGAAGCCTTCGAGGGCGCCGACGCGGGCGGCGAGCTGAAGGATCCGGAACACCTTGCGGTCGATCGCGGCCTCGGCGACCTGGCCGGACTTCACGGCCACCACCAGGGCCTCGCCCCACGGGCCGTCCGGGCCCGGCATGACGAGGTCCTGGGAGGCGTTCGCGCTGTTAATGCTGCGCACGGCCGTCCAGTCGCTGATCACCACTCCGTCGAAGCCCCATTCGCTGTTCAGCGGGGTTTCGAGCAGGTCGTTTTCGGTGGCGGTGGCCCCGTTGATGGAGTTGTAGGCGCTCATCACCAGCCACGCCTTCGACTCGACGATGGCCTTTTCGAACGCGAGCAGGTAGAGCTCGCGCAGCGGCCGGTCGGCGACCTTGACGTCCACGGTGAAGCGGTCGGTTTCGGAATCGTTGGCGATGTAGTGCTTCGGGGTGGCGCCAACTCCGTTGCGCTGCACCCCGGACACATAGGCCGCGGCGAGTTCGGCGGTGAGGACGGGGTCTTCGCTGAAGGCCTCGAAGTGCCGGCCGCCCAGCGGTGAGCGGTGCAGGTTGATGGTGGGGCCAAGGACAACATCGACGCCCTTGCGGCGCGCCTCGACGGCTGAGGCGGCACCGAGCCGGTCAGCGATCCCCGGATCCCAGGAGGAGCTGATCGCCGCTGCGGAGGGGAAGTTCATGGACGGCTCGCGCTCGTCCCAGACTTCACCGCGGACCCCGGTGGGCCCGTCGGAGAAGAGCATCCGGCGCAGGCCGATCTTCTCGAGGGGCCAGGTGGTCCAGAAATCGCGGCCGGTCAGCAGCTGGACCTTCTCGTCGAGCGTCAGGTCAGCCAGGAGGGACTTCAGCCGGGCGTCAGTGGTCTGGTCAGTGGTTTCGTCGGCGTTCGGGTGAGTGGTGAGGGTATCCATGGTGGCTTTCTTGGCTGTTCCTGCGGAGGACGTATCGGTGCTTATGCTGCTGAAGGTCAGGCGACGCCGGCCTGGACGTCCTGCTCCTGCTGGAGTTCCAGGAGCCGGAGCCTGTCGGCGCGGTGTTTGGCCTGCCGGTCCGGATCGGGGATGGGGGCGGCCATAAAAAGCCGCTGCGTGTAGGGGTGTTCGGGTGCCCCGGTGACCTGCTCGCCGTCGCCCCATTCCACGATCTCGCCGTGGTACATCACGGCCACGCGGTGGCTGAGGTGCCGCACAACGGCGAGGTCGTGGGAGACAAAGAGGTAGGCGACGCCGGTGCGTTCCTGGATCTCGATGAACAGTTCCATGACCCGGGCCTGGGTGGAGAGGTCCAGGGCGGAGACAGGCTCGTCGCAGACAATCAGCTTCGGGTCCAGGGCAAGTGCCCGGGCGATCGCCACGCGCTGGCGCTGGCCGCCGGAGAATTCACGTGGCAGCCGGTGCGCGGCACCGTGCGGCAGCCTGACTTGGTCCAGGAGTTCGGCCACGCGCTTGTTGGCGGCCTGGCGGTCCACCTTGCGGACCGTGAGCGGCTCGGTGAGGATCTGCTCAATGGTCATGGACGGGTTCAGTGACGTGTAGGGGTCCTGGAAAACCACCTGGATCTCATGGCTGAGTTCCTTGCGCTGGGCCCGGCTGGCCTGGGAGATCTCCTGCCCGCGGTACTTGATGCTGCCGCCGGTGACCGGCGCCAGGCCCAGCACGGCGCGGCCCAGGGTGGTCTTGCCCGAACCGGACTCCCCCACCAGGCCCACTGTCTCGCCGGGCCGGATGTCCAGGGAAACGCCCTTGAGCGCCTTGAACGGTTCCTTACGGAAGCCCTTGAGCGGGTATTCGACCACGACGTCCTTGATGTCGAGCAGGGTCTCGGTCATGACGTCACTCCTTTCAATTCCATGGGACCGGCGGACTGGCCGTCGGCTGGCGCCGCGGTGGCCTTCCCGGCGGTGTACTTTCCGCGGGGTGCCGTGTCCTCGAGGATCGCGTCGAGCAGCTGGCGGGTGTACGGGTGCCGGGCATCGTTGAAAATGGCCCGAACGGGTCCGGTTTCCACCACCCGGCCGGTCTGCATCACGGAGACCCGGTCACACAGGTCGGCCACCACGCCGAAGTTGTGGGTCACCAGGATGACGCCCATGTTCAGTTCGTCCTGGAGCTCGCGGAGCAGGTTCAGGACTTCGGCCTGGACGGTGACGTCCAGGGCGGTGGTGGGTTCGTCGGCGATCAGCAAATCCGGTTCGCAGGACACGGCGCCGGCGATCAGGACGCGCTGGGCCATGCCGCCGGAAATCTGGTGCGGGTAGGCGTTGAAGGTGCGTTCCGGGTTGGGGATGCCCACCTTCGCCAGCAAAGCCAGCGCGCGTCTGCGGGCGTCTGCCTTGGAAATCCCCAGGCAGACGCGCATGGGTTCGGTCAGCTGGCTGCCGATGGTGAACGCGCCGTCCAGGTTGGACATGGGTTCCTGCGGGATGTACGCGATGCGCTTCCCGCGGACCTTGGTCATCTCCTTTTCTGAGAGGTGTGCCAGGTCCTTGCCCTCGAAGAAGATGGACCCGCCGGTGATGCGTCCGCCCTGCGGCAGGAGCCGGAGGATGGAGAACGCGGTCTGCGTCTTCCCGGACCCGGACTCGCCCACCAGGCCGTGCACTTCGCCGCGGCGTACTGTGAGGCCCACGTGGTTGACCACGTGGGTGGTGGAACCGTCGGGCTGGTCGTAGCCGACACCCAGGTCTGTGACTTCCAGCAGCAGCTCGCCGGCGTTTTCATTCGGTTCGTCGGCGTGTACGACGGCGGCGGCACCGCGCTTCTCTGCGGCACCTTCGGCGTCGGCTGCTGCGGCCGCTGCCGCGGCTTTGCGGCTTTTCTTCACCGGTCCGCGGCTGCGTTCCAGTTCGTCGCGCATGGCGTTGGCCAGCAGCGTCAGGGCGATGCAGACCAGGCCGATCATCAGAGACGGCCACAGGACCAGGGTGGGGGATTTGAAGATGTTGATGAAGCCGTCGTTGAGCATGCTGCCCCAGGTGGGGATGTTCAGGTCGCCCAGGCCCAGGAACTCCAGGCCGGCCTGGATGGCGATGGCGATGCCCAGGACCATGGCGGACTGGATGATGACGGGTGCCCGGACCACGGTAAGGATGTGCCGGCCGATGATCCGGAAATCGCTGAGCCCGGAAACCCGTGCCGCATCCACGTAGAGCTCGTTGCGGACGGCGGTGACGGAGGCGTAGACCAACCGGAAGAAGGCGGGCGAGAGCAGGACGCCGAAGATCATCATGGACAGCCACATGGACGGGCCCACCACGGCACGGGCTGCCAGCAGCACCACCATGCCGGGAAGGGCCATCATCAGGCCCGTGACCCAGGAGGAGACCGAGTCGAACCAGCCGCCGTAGTACCCGGCGATCAGGCCGGCGGTGACGCCGAGGACCATCGCCACGGCGAGGGCCAGGAGGGCGCCGGCGAGGCTGAACTGGCCGGCGAACAGCAGCCGGCTGAAGACGTCGCGGCCGGCGCTGTCAGCACCGAGCAGGTGCTGGGACCCGGCCTTGGCCAGCACATCCTGCAGGCTGGCGGTGCCCGGATCGTGGGTTGCCAGCAGCGGCGCCAGGACCGAGGCCAGGGCCACCAGGACCAGGAGCAACAGAGAAGCCGCGCCCGTGGGGTGGGTCAGGAGCCTGCGGAAAAGGGAAACCTTGGCTGCCGTCGTGGGCAGTGCGAGGGGAGTTTCGATCATGACAGCCGAACTTTCGGATTGAGCCAGCCCTGGGCGAGGTCGATGATGAGGTTGACGGTCACCACGATGGCGGCCGTCGCAACGACGACTCCCATCACGACCGGGATGTCGGCCTGGCCGGTGGCAGTAACCGTGATCTGCCCGAGCCCGGGCAGTGCGAAGATCTGTTCAACAATGACGGCGCCGCCCAGCAGCCCGATGAACTGCACGGCGAGCACGGCAAGGGCAGGGCCGCCGGCGTTGCGCAGGACGTGCTTGTAGACAACGCGGTTGAAGGACAAGCCTCGGGCGCGCAGCGTCCGGACGTAATCCTGGCGGAGAGCATCGATCAGTGAGCCGCGGACTTGCTGGACCACGGCGGCAATGCAGCCGATGGAAAGGGCGATGATCGGCAAGGTGACCGTCGCCGCCCAGCCGCCGAACGACGTCGTAATAGGGACATAACCGGTGGCCTTGAACCACTTGAGGTTCAGGGCGAAGAGGGACACGAGTCCGAGGGCGATCAGGAAGCCCGGGATGGCGAAGCCGAGGACGCCCACAAACTGGACCACACGGTCAACCCAGCCGCGGCGGACCGCCGCCCAGACGGCCACAACGATCGAGACGACGGCCGCGATGATGGTGGCCCCAAGGACCAGGGAGATGGTGACGGAGACCCGGCTGCTGACGCTGGCGCTGACGAGCTGGCCGTTGAACCATGACCGGCCGAGGTCGCCGGTCAGGGCGCTGGTGAGCCAGTCCCAGTACTGGACCAGGAGCGGACGGTCCAGGCCCAGCTGGCTGGCTTTCAGCGCAACCTGGGCGTCGCTGGCGGTGGGGCCCACGATGCGGCGGGCGATGTCGCCACCGCCTGCGTACAGCAGCAGGTAGGCGACCGTGGTGATGACGAACAGCAACAGGACACCGGAAAACAGGCGCCGCAGCACGAATCGGTACATTCGAAAATCCTTAAGGAAGGTTCCTGAAGCTGCCGGACCGGACCGCTGCGATGCGGCCCGATCCGGCAGCTGTCCGCTAGGAGGCGGGGGTAAAGGACCAGATGAACGGGTAGGCGTTACCCGTCTGGACCTCGACGTTGGTCTTGGCGTCAGTGACGAAGCTGGACTGCGGGCGGAACCACGGCGCGAACCAGGCCTGCTCCACGATGTACTTGTTCAGTTCCTTGGCCGCGGACTTCTGCTCGTCCGCAGAGCCGACGTGAACCTTGTTGACCAGTTCATCCACCTTGGGATCCTCGTAGTTGTACGGGTTCCACGGGGCGCCCGGGGTGAGCTTCATGTTGATCAGCTGCCAGTCGGACTGCTGCTCCAGGATCATGTAGCTGACGCCGTACTTCGGTGCCAGGAGGTCGGCGATGAAGTTGTTGCCGGTGTCGGTGAATTCTGCGGTGATGCCCACATCCTTGAGCTGCTGGGTGATCAGCGCCGGAATGGTGTTGCCCAGGAGGGTGGAGGACGGCAGTTTCAGCGTCAGGCCACTGGCGTAGCCGGCCTCGGCCAGCAGTGCCTTGGCTTTGGCTGGGTCGTAGGCGTACCGGGAGTCCAGCGACTTGTCATAGGCGTCCGACGACGGCGGGAACACCTGGGCGGTCAGCTCGCCGTGGCCCTGGCCGATGGAGGCCAGCAGCGCCTTCGTGTCGAAGGCGTAGTTGAGCGCCTGCCGGACGCGGACGTCCTTGAGGGCGGGGTTGGTGGTGCCGGCACGGTCGAAGAGGATCAGGCCGGACCAGTTCAGGGCCAGGGGATTGACCTTGTAGCCGGCAGCCTCGATCTCCGTAAGCGTGTTGTTGTCAATGGTGTTGGCGCCGTTCAGGGTGCCGGACTTGATGGCGTTCAGCAGGGACGTCTGGTCGAGGTAGACGTTCAGGACCAGGTTGTCGTAGTGGACGAGGTCCTTGTCCCAGTAGTCCGGGTTTCGCTTGTACGTGTAGGACGTTCCGGTGACAGTGGCTGCGGTGTCCAGCACGTACGGGCCGGAGCCGACCGGGTTGGTGGCGATGTCCGTGTTTGCGAACGACTTTGGGCTCTGCATGAACGACGCGTCCTTGGACAGGTAGTTCAGGAAGGCAGGATCCGGGGCGGAGAGGGTCAGTTCCAGGGTGGTGGCATCTACGGCCGTGGCCGTCTTCAGCGCCGCAAGGAACTGGGCGTCCGGGGAGGTCCCGGCTTTGAAGCGTTCGAGGTTCTGTTTGGCGGCGTCGGCGTTGAATGCGGTCCCGTCAGTGAACTTCACGTCATCGCGGAGCTTCAGGGTCAGGACGGTCTTGTCCGCGTTGTAGTTCCATTCGGTCGCCAGCATGGGCACCAGCGTCCCGTCCGGCTGCATGCGGAGCAGGGTGTCGTAGACGGCCTGGTAGAACGGCGAGAGGTTGGCGAATTCGGACTGGCTGGCATCGAACGTCTTGGGCGACTGGATGGCGCCGAGGGTGAGGGTTTGTGCGGACTGTTCTGCGGTGGCATCTCCACCGGCGGAGCAGCCGGCGAGGCTCAGGGCAACGGCGGCAACAACGGCGGCCATTCGCTTGGATCGGAACATCTTTGGTCCCTTTCACGATCAGTGGCGTCCACCATGGACTGCCATTGGGAAAGACCGTAACATGAAAACCTAGTGGGTACTAGGTTTTCATTTCGGATTTTTGAATCATCCCGAAATGTGACGCCACCCACAGCGGTTGACCAATTGGCTTTCCGCACGCGAAAGCTACCTTGTTAGGGTTATGCGATGACTGACACGCCTGCCACGGCGGTCGCCGAGGCACCCCGCCGGGGCCGGCCGCGGGGCAGCTACGCCAAGACCGAGGCCCGCCGCCAGGAGATCCTGACGGCGGCGTTCGAGGTGTTTTCGACGTCGGGCTACCGCGCAGGTTCGCTGAAGGATGTGGCCGACAAGGTGGGCCTGACACAGGCCGGACTGCTGCACCACTTCCCCAACAAGGAAGCCCTGCTGGAGGCTGTCCTGACCCTGAGGGACGAGGAATCCGTTGCGCGGACGGGCGCACTGACTGCCCAGGGGATTGGGTTGCTCCACGGCCTGGTGGAGCTCACGCGCTACAACACCACCATCCCCGGACTGGTGGCCCTGTACTGCGTCCTGTCGGCTGAAGCCACCGATCCCGACCATCCGGCCCACGAGTACTTCCAACGGCGCTACAACTGGGTCCGTGGCATCATGACCGACGCGTTTGACGAGCTGGACGGGCGGAGCCAGTTGCGTCCCGGCATCGTGCCCGCCGCCGCCGCACGCCAGCTCGCCGCCCTCATGGATGGCCTGCAGGTGCAGTGGCTGCTGGACAACGACTCAGTGGACATGCCCGCCGAAGTCGTCGCGTTCCTTGAGGCCATCACCACGGAAAAGTTCTAGGGGTTCCCCCTCCACCTGCCCGCAACACCCCGGCGCGAACGTACACTTACGGCCCCATCCCAACAAAGACAGCGTGAACGTACACTTGGGGCCCTCCCGCTTGGCAGCCGAAAGCCCTCCAGGAAGTGGCTTTGGGGAGTGGCTGGAGGTTATCCACATAGGGCATTTGCTTCGGGGTTTTTGGCGGTGCGTCGCAGGATGATGGGGGTATGGGAAACGCCGCAGCAGTGGATTCGATGTAGGCCATGATGGCTTCCATGGCTGCGCTGGCGGTGTTGGCGGAACGCAGCGAGCGCCGCTCCGGGTCCACCGGCACGGACCCGCTCCGTGACCGGGCAGATGCGTGCCTGGAGGGCCTCGAAGAGACTGCCCGGATGGAGGCCATGCTGGCTGCCAGGAAAGTGCGCTTCGCCGCCGGGTTCGCCAACGCAACCCGGGCGATGTCCGCTCCGGATGAGCAGCCGCATCAGCGCCTGGCCCGGGAAATGGGCGTCGTGGCGGAGGTCGCCTGTGCGCTGACGGTGAGTGAACGCTCGGCCTCTGCCCTGCTGGCCCAGTCCCACGAACTGACCACCACCCTGCCGCTGACCCAGGCCGCTTTGGAGCAGGGGTTGGTGTCGTGGCAGCACGCGAGGGTCATGGTCGACGAGGCAGCCAGCCTGAATCCAGCCGGCGCCGCAGCGTTGGAAGCCCACTTCCTTGACCCGGAAGCACCCAACCCCGCCACGTGCCCGGTCGGGAACATGGTCCCGGCGCGGTTCCGGCACAAAGCCCGGACGTGGCGGGAACGCCACCACCCGGTCAGCATCGAGAAACGCCACGCCAAAAGCTTCCTGGACCGGCGGCTGGAGTACGCCCCGGACCGGGACGGCATGGCCTGGCTCAGCGCCTACCTGCCTGCGGACCAGGCCGCCGGGATCTGGAACGGCATCACCGCCACCGCCCGGGCACTCCAAAGCCGCACCGAGGGCAGGACACTGACCCAGCTCCGGGCAGATGTCGCCGCCAAAGTACTCCTCAGCGCCGGCTTCACCACCACCAGCAACCCAATGGACGGCAGCACGGAAGCAGCCGCCGGCAGCAGGACAGGTTTAGCGACCACCAGAACCAGCACCAGACCCAGCGATGATGGCGTGGCTGGCGGTGTTCCGGTCACGGACGGGGTCGATGATGCTGTGGCTGGCGGCATTCCGGTCACTGACGGGATCGATGATGCTGTGCCCGGCCTGGTTCCGGCCCCTGGCGGGGTCGATTCTGGCCGTGTTCCGTCGCCGGCGGCGCAGGTCCTGGTGACAGTGCCGGTCTTTGCCCTGATGGGCCTCACCGACGAACCCGCCGACCTCGACGGCTACGGCCCCATCCCCGCCTCCATGGCCCGCAAACTCGTAGCCGACCGGGCATCCTCATTCCGCCGGGTCCTCATCGATCCGCGCAACGGCGCACCGCTGGAAATCGGAAGGGAAAGCTACCGGATCCCACCTGCGATGCGGCGATGGCTCAGACTCCGGGACGGGAGATGTTCGTTTCCCGGCTGCAGCAACCATTCCCTGGACAACGAAGCCGACCACATCCTCGCCTGGGCCGACGGCGGGACCACCGGTATATCCAATCTCGGGTCACTTTGCCGCAAACACCACCGGCTGAAACACTCCACAGCCTGGACACCCACAAACGCCAGCACCAACGAACCGCCCGGCTGGATTTCACCCACCGGCCGCCGGTACCAAAGCGAACACCAGGACTGGGAACCACCCCACTGGCCGGCGCAGATACAGGATTTGCTACGGGATTACGGGGCTGGAGTGCGCCCTACAGCGCCGTCAGGCCGCCGTCCACGGTGAAGATCCCGCCGGTGGCGTAGGCGGAGTCATCGCTGGCGAGGAACACCATGATGCCCTCCACATCTGCTGCAGTCCCGGGCCGACCCAGCATGGTGGAGTCCACCAGGCCGGCGCGGCTCACGGGGTCGTCAGCGATGGCCTGGACCAGGGGCGTTTCCGTGTAGCCCGGCACCACGATGTTCACGCGGATTCCGGCGTGTGCGTAATCGGCCGCCACCACCCTTGCGAGACCATGGACTCCGGCCTTGGAGCTGGTGTATGCGGTGAAGGTCTGCCCGCAGGCCACCACGGCTGTGGGGCTTCCCGTGCAGATGATGGACCCGCCGTGTCCTTCCATGGCCCGGACAGCATGCTTGAGGGTGAGGAACGCTCCGCGCTGGTTGATGGTGACCGTCTTCTCCCAGATGGCCAGGTCCAGGTCACCCACCTTGGCGTCCTGCCCGAACAGCTGGACTCCGGCGTTCGCCACCACCACGTCGAGGCTGGCGGTCTCGGCCACGGCGGCGTAGGCGGCAATTACACTCGCCTCGTCCGAAATGTCCATCCGGAGGGCGTGCGCGCCGGAAGCGCCTGTGGCGGCGGCGGCCTTTTCGGCAGCCTCCACGTTGATGTCGGCGAAGTAGACCGTGGCCCCTTCGGCGACGAACCGTTGGGCAACGGCCAGGCCGATCCCCGAGCCCGCCCCGGTGACCAGGGCAGTTTTTCCTTCAAGACGCAGACCCATCGGGGTCTCCTTTCGCTAAGGTGGCGCCGCCGTCGGAAGCCGGCAGCAAGCATGTGGGGCGGATCAGCTGGGTGCCGGGAAATCGGCTGCCGGAAAACGGACGACGCCGGCGGACCACGGTCCGAGGTCCAGGCGCCCAAGTGCAGTGTCGCCGTCGCCCGCGCCGGCTCCGTCCGGAAGCCGGACGTCCACGGCAACCGCCGCGCCGGAGAGATTACCGGCAAAAATAACCAGACCCTCCGGTGACTGCACCGGGTACAAAGTCACAGCGTCCGCATCCGCCTGCCCCGCCTCGACCGACAACACCACGGAGTCCCGCAGCGCTGCGAGTTGCTTCAGCAGTTCACCGGCCGGATTCAGCCGGCCATCGACGTCGGAAATCCCCCGCGGACCGGACGCCTCGAAGTAGCTGACGGACGCCACTCCGTCCAGGGTCAGCGCACTGATGCTCGCCAGCATCCACGCCGCGGTGAACGGCTGGTCCTGCAGTTCATCCGCTTCGGCTTCGGCATCGTCGCCGGACGTGGCCACAGCGTTGAACCGCGGCAGCAGTGTCACCGGGCCCACGTGGACAGGCCGTCCGCCCGCCAACTGCAGCGCATTGAGGGCCGCGAGCCGCTGCATCGGCACACTGTCGATGATGTGCGCGGCCTCGGTGCTGTGCATCTGCGGCGTGATGCTGAACGTCAGGGCGTCGGCGTCCGACGGCGTGCGGCTGCTGTCGCGGTTCAGTTCCGTGAAGTGGGCCCGGGTTCCGGCGAGGAGGCTTCCACCGAACCCTGCGGCACGCACCGACGCCTTAAATTCCTGCCAGCTGTCCGGCTCGGTGACATGGCTGGCGGGATGGAACACGGCGAGCCTCTTGGCTTCGGCCAGGTACGGCGCGAGTTCTGCCACTGCGCCGGCGGGGTCCGCGGTTACGGCCCGGATGTCCAGCCCGGCTCCGTGGACGGCTGCCGCGGCGGCCGCCGCCGCGTCCAACTGGGCAGCCCAGCCGGACCGGTCAGAGCCGGACCCGGCAGACTCGGATTGGCCAGCGCCTCCGGACTCCTCAACGAGCTCCACCACGATGGCGTCGAGCCCGGGGATCGCGGGGAGCAAGCCCGGCTGCGGCCCGGCAACCACGGCCAGCGCCGGAACCCGGCCGGATTCACCGCCTATGTGCGCGGTGACCACCCTGGGCCCACCGGCGTCGCCAGCGGCTGCAACGGCGGCGGCTTCCACCGCCTCCTGCGGCTCCAGGGTGGCGGCCTCCAGGAGAACGGACTGCCTGACAGTGTCCCCGGCCGCGATGTCCACCGGAAACGGGCGCGACAGCGGCGTGCTGTACGTCTTGAAGGAGGCATCCGTCCAGTTCCGCTGGTCCTCCGTCTCAAAGACGTCACCGGTGAATGACAGCCGGAAGGCTGTGCCGGCATCGGCCCACTCAAGGGCGGCGATGTCCATCAACGGCTGGTGCGGGCTGACATCGAGAGGAAACTGCGAAGCCGTGCTGCCGCCGTCGGGGTGCTCAACAGTGATGTCCTTGCCCGCGTCGGCGGGAGGGTGGAGCACCACCAGGCCGATCCGGTTGCTCCGGAAGCCGTGCGCAGCAGTACCTTCGAAGGAAATTTCCACCGTCGCGGGAGTAAAAACGGCGCTCAGGACGGCGTCATAATCCACCCCGTAGCCGGCAAACACAACGGTCCAGCGCGTGTGCAGTCCGTTGTCGTCCTGCTTGATCTCCACGCTTCGGACCGAAGGCTGCGGAGTCCTCCAGTCCTGGTCCCGGACAACAGCCTTGACGGCCCGCAGCACCGGCCTGCCCGCAAAGCTGATGTGGGCCAGCTCATCGCCCACAAGCCGGGCAGTCCACGGTCCCGCGGACAGTACCCGGACAGGAGGTGCCAGCCGGGCCTGGACGGAAGCGGACGGTTCGGGCTGGTCATCGGTCAGGGGCTGGAAAGACACGGCACTGCTCTCTGCCTTGCCCGGGGCTGCTATGGCCCGGATGCCCGGCGTTGCTGAAGCAAACTCGAAGAGGGCCTGTGAGGCAGGCCATATCCGATTATGGAATCAGCGCCACGCACAAGTCAACCGGTTGACCAATAGTCGGACTACAGAGCCCGGCCAGCGCTAAGGAAGCAGTCCGAAAAGCGCTACTGCGAGGCGTCGAAGCCGGCGAGCAGGCGCCGGGAAGCTGTGAGCATATGCGAGCGCATAGTCTTCGTGACAGCCTCGGCATCATGCGCCTCCAGGGCGGCAAAAATTTCCGCGTGCTCCTTCAGTGCCGACGCCGCATGGCCTTCGTCGGTCAGCGCGCGGTCCACCCAGATGCGCAGCAGCGACCGGATGCTTTGAAGGAGCTCCCGCAGGACCTGGTTACCGGAGCTTTCGGCGATTTCGCGGTGGAAGGCTGCGTCCGCTTCAACAAAGGCGGCCAGGTCATCGAGGGTGTCAGCCATGGTGGCGAGGTTGCCGCGCATGCGCTCCAGCGCCTCATCAGTAATCCGGTCGGCGGCGAGTTGCGCAGCCTGGACCTCCAGGCCGCTCCGCAGTTCCACGAGCTCACGCGTGCGGGGCGCGCCCAGCATCAGGCCCCAGCTCAACGTGCGGGGCAGGAGTTCGGAGATGCCGTCGCGGAGGTACGTGCCGGACCCCGGGCGGACAATGACGATCCCGAGGATCTCCAGCGCCGCGAGCGCCTCGCGCACGGCGGACCTGCCCACGCCCAGGGAAGCAGCCAGCTGGCGCTCCGCCGGAAGGCGAGTGCCGACGGCGATATCACCACTGGTGAAATAGGCCAGCAAACGCTCGGCAACCTCAGAGACAACGGAGCCCTGGCCCACTGAACCGAGCGCTGCGCTGATCTTGGCCGTCGATGCGGCGGAGTTTATGGACACCTCCCAAGCGTAGCAACCGGCTCCGCCACCAACCGCCATGATGAATTTCAAAAAACAACACGTCAACCGGTTGACCAATTTGCGATTCGCTCCTATCGTTGAAGTCACAATGCTTTAGCCGCCGGTTGGCCTCGAGTCCCTTCCGGCGTTGAAACAGACCCCAAGCCTCCAGTGACGGACGCAGCCGGGACATCAACATCTAGGAGTCAACGTGGACACCACACAATCGGTGGTCGAAAAATCCGCAATCAGGAAAGTGGCGGTACGGCTTGTCCCCTTCGTCGCGCTGATGTTCTTCATCAACTACCTGGACCGCACGGCCATCTCGTTCGCCGGCCCCAACGGCATGAACACGGACCTGGCCCTCTCGGCAGCCCAGTTCGGCTTCGCGTCCGGAGTCTTCTTCATCGGCTACATCCTGCTGGAGGTTCCCAGCAACCTGGCCCTGCACAAGTTTGGCGCCCGCCGCTGGCTCGCCCGCATCATGGTCAGCTGGGGCATCGTTTCCCTGTTGTTCACCTGGGTAGGCAACGTTGAGCAGCTCTACATCCTGCGCTTCATCCTGGGTGTGGCGGAGGCCGGCTTCTTCCCCGGCGCCATCCTGTTCCTGAGTCTCTGGGTCCCTTCCCGCCACCGCAGCAAGATCCTCGCCCTGTTCTACTTGGCCCAGCCGCTGACCACCGTGATCGGTGCGCCGCTGGCCGGCCTCCTCATTCAGCAGCACGGCCTCTTCGGACTTGAGGGCTGGCGCGTGATGTTCTTCGGCGTCGCCATCCCCGCCATCATCGTCGGCATCGTCGCCTGGTTCTACCTGGCTGACTCCCCCTCCAAGGCCAAGTGGCTGACCCAGGAAGAAAAGACCTGGCTGACCGGCGCCCTGGAGAAGGAAAAGAAGGAAACTGCGGCCAGCAACAAGCACGTCAGCGTCCGCACCGTCTTCGGCAACGGCCGCGTCTGGATGCTCTCCGCCATCTACTTCGGCTTCATCTACGGCCTGTACGCCCTCGGCTTCTTCCTTCCCACCATCATCGCCGGCTTCGAAGGCATCTACGGCACCAAGTTCGACGTCCTGCAGAAGGGCCTGATCACCGCGATCCCGTACCTGCCGGCAGCGTTCGCCCTGTACTTCTGGTCCAAGGACGCCACCAAGCGCGGGGTCAAGACCTGGCACATCGCCCTTCCCGCCCTGATCGGCGGCCTGAGCATCCCGCTGGCACTGTTCGCCGGATCCCCGGCGGCCACCATCGCCGTCATCACCATCACTGCGATGTCCATCTTCGCGGCCCTGCCCAACTTCTGGACTGTACCCACCCAGTTCCTGACCGGCGCAGCAGCGGCTGCCGGCATCGCCCTGATCAACACGATCGGCAACCTTGCCGGCTTCAGCGCAGGCTACGTCACCGGCTGGCTGAAGGACCTCACCGGCGGCTACACCGTTCCGATGTTCGTGGTGGGCGGCTTTATGCTCCTCTCCTCGATCCTGATGGTGGTGCTCAGCCGCTCCGGCAAGGTCAGCGAGGGCATTCCCGCAGAGGCACTGGATCCCCAGGGAGCCGGACACCACTCCGAGCCTTAACAGACCCGGGGGCGCCCGCCTTACCCGCGGGCGCCCCCGCACCAATTCACTAACCGGTGGTCGAGCCACCGGAGCGAGCAATAACTCCAGGAGCTTTCCCATGACCCGCCTGTTCAACGAACCCGCAGCCTTTGCTGACGAAATGATCGAGGGCTTTGTCGCCTCCCACGGCCGCTGGGTCAAGCGCGTCTCGGGCGGCGTTGTCCGCAACACCAAGAGCACACCGGACACGGTGGCTTTGGTGATCGGCGGCGGCTCCGGCCACTACCCCGCCTTCGCCGGGCTGGTGGGCCAGGGCCTGGCGCACGGCGCCGCAATGGGCAACCTCTTCGCTTCCCCGTCCGCCCAGCAGGTCTACAACGTGGCCAAGGCGGCAGCGAACGGCGGCGGCGTGCTCCTGGGTTACGGCAACTACGCCGGCGATGTCCTGCATTTCAACCAGGCCCAGGACCGCCTCCGTAGCGAGGGCATCGACTGCCGCAGCATCGCCGTCACCGACGACGTTTCCTCCGCCCCGCTGGCCGAGCGGGCCAAGCGCCGCGGCATCGCCGGTGACCTGACCGTCTTCAAGGTCGCCGCTGCGGCCGCGGAAGCCGGCTACTCCATGGACTCAGTCGTGGAGATCGCCGAACGCGCCAACGACCGCACCCGTTCCTTCGGTGTCGCGTTCACCGGCTGCACCCTGCCCGGCGCGGACCACCCGCTGTTTTCCGTGCCGGAGGGCCGGATGGCCGTGGGCATGGGCATCCATGGCGAACCCGGGATCGACGAGACGGACGTTCCGACGGCGGATGAGCTCGCCGAGCTCCTGGTCGCCAAACTCCTCACCGAAATCCCCGAAGGCCTCGAGACCAGCGGTGCCCGCGTGGTCCCGATCCTGAACGGTTTGGGCAGCGTCAAGTACGAAGAACTCTTCGTCGTCTACCGCCGCGTCGCCCAACTCCTCGCCGAGGCCGGCCTGGAAGCGGTGGACCCGCAGGTCGGCGAACTCGTCACCAGCTTCGACATGGCCGGCACCTCCCTGACACTCTTCTGGCTCGACGACGAACTCGAAACCCTCTGGAACGCCCCCGCCGATGCCCCGGCCTTCCGCCGCGGCGCCGTCATCGCCGCCGCCCTGGAACCCTCCGACGCCGATGACCTCACCGAAGCCGAACAAACCATCCCCGAGGCCACCGAAGAGTCCCGCGCCGGAGCCGTCCGCGTCCTCGCAGCCCTCGGCGCCGCAAAAGCCGTCGTCGACGCCAACGCCGACGAGCTGGGCCGGATCGATGCGATCGCCGGAGACGGTGACCACGGCATCGGGATGGAGCGGGGTGTCCGCGCCGCCGTCGCAGCCGCGACGGACGCCGTCGCCCGCGGCGCCGGTGCCGCCACCACCTTGCACTTCGCCGCTGACGCCTGGGCCGACAAGGCCGGCGGCACCTCCGGTGCGCTCTGGGGCATGGCCCTGCGGGCCGTCGGTGACGCCGTCGGTGACAGCAAGGCGCCCGACGCAGGTGCTGTCGCCAAAGGTGTCGCTGGCGCCGCGGCCGCGATCATGGACTTCGGCAAGGCCAAGCCCGGGGACAAGACCCTGGTGGACGTCCTGGTCCCCTTCCGCGATGCCCTGGCATCCGGCGTCGACGCCGGGAAGTCCCTCACCGAGGCCTGGGCCGCCGCTGCGGTGACCGCGGAGCAGGCCGCCGAAGCAACCGCCCAGCTGCTGCCCCTCATGGGCCGCGCCCGCCCGCACGCCGAGAAGAGCCTCGGCACCCCGGACGCGGGCGCCGTGTCCATGGCGCTGATCATCCGAGCCATCCACAACACTTTCGCCGAGGCGAAAGCTGCAGCAACCATAAAGGAGAAAGCATGAGCGCCAAACTGCGCCTGATTGTTGGAGCCGACGACGCCGGTTTCGAATACAAGGAAGCCCTGAAGGCTGATCTGGAGGCCTCCGACCTGGTCGAATCCGTCACCGATGTCGGGGTGGATGCCACCAGCCACACCCCCTACCCGTCCGTGGCCATCGCCGCCGCCGAGCTCATCGCCGCCGGCAAGGCCGACCGCGCCCTGCTGGTCTGCGGCACCGGGCTCGGCGTGGCCATCGCCGCGAACAAGGTCCCCGGCATCCGCGCCGTCACCGCGCACGACAGCTACTCGGTTGAACGCTCCATCCTGTCCAACAACGTCCAGGTCCTCACGTTCGGCCAGCGCGTTGTTGGCCTGGAGCTCGCCCGCCGGCTCGCCAAGGAATGGCTGACCTACACGTTCGACGAAACCTCCGCCTCGGCCGAGAAAGTCACCCTGATTAAGGACTACGAGGGTGTCACTTCCTGCTAAGAACCCTTCGGCCCGCGCCGGAGAATCCACTGCACCGAAGGCCATCATCGGCGTCAGCCTGAAGATGTACTTCGGCTACCAGCGCTCCGTGGATTACTGCCGCGACGTCGCCGCCATCGCGTTCGCACACCCGGCCATCCAGAACGGCGACATCGAGCTCTTCGTCCTGCCAACCCTCCCGGTGCTTCCCGAAGCCGCCCGGATCCTCGGCACCGCCGGGGCAGCCGCGGGCGCCCAGGACATCTTCTGGGAAGACGAAGGCGCGTTCACCGGCGAGGTCGGCGGCAGGACCGTGGCCGAACTCGGCGGACGCTACGCCGAAGTCGGCCACGCCGAACGACGCCGGATCTTCGGCGAAGACGACACCGTCATCGGGCTGAAGACCGCCGCGGCCTACCGCAACGGGCTCACCCCCATTCTGTGCGTCGGCGAACTTCACGCCGGTTCCCCGGAAGAGGCCATCGCGCAGTGCTCCGCGGAGATCGACGCCGCCCTCAACCGCGCCCAGTCCCTCGGACCCGCCGGCCGGACCATCGTGGCCTACGAGCCGCAGTGGGCCATCGGCGCCCCTGAACCGGCAACGCCTGAGTACATCAGCGCCGTCATCACCGGGCTCGACGCGCACCTGCGCGCCCTGCCCGGCCAGGCGGACAGCCGCGTGATTTACGGCGGCAGCGCCGGACCCGGCCTGATCACCAAGCTGGACTCCGCCGTCGCCGGCCTGTTCCTGGGCCGCTTCGCGCACGATCCGAAAGCGCTGAAGACTATCCTGGACGAAGCTGCTGCGCGGCTGGGCCTGCTTGCGGGAACGGCGGCCAAAGCATGACGGCCACCACCGGCTCACGCATCGGGCAGGGCTCCCGGATCGGGCTGAGCAGCTACGCGTTCTTCTGGCAGCTCTCGGACAAGGTCGCCGAACCGCTCAGCATCCACCAGGCCCTGGAACGGACCGCCGCCCTCGGGGTGGACCTGTTCCAGGTCTGCGACTACGCCCCGCTCGAAGCCATGACGGACACCGAACTGGAAGCCGTCCGGGCCACTGCGGACCGGCTGGGCATCGCCCTGGAGCTCGGCACCAAGGGCATCCGCCCGGAGCACCTGCGCAAATTCCTGCACATCGCCGGGATCCTGGGCTCGCCCCTGCTGCGGACCATGTTCAACGTCCCGGGCCACACCCCCACGGCGGAGGAAGCGGTAGCGATCTTCACGGACGTGCTGCCGGAGTTCGAGGCCGCCGGGGTGAAGATCGCGGTGGAAACCTACGAGCAGGTGCCCACCTCGCTGATCCTTGACGTGATCCGCGCAGTGGACAACCCGTCCCTGGGCATCTGCTCCGACCCGGCCAACACCGTCGCGGCGCTGCAGATGCCGCGCGAGGTGATTGACGCCGTCGCACCTTACGTCCTGAACATGCACGTCAAGGACTTCGCGTTCAGCCGCAAGGACGGGTGGGTCGGGTTCACGTACGCCGGCGCGCCGCTCGGCCAAGGCCTGCTCGACTACGACTACATGGTCAGCAAATTCCAGCCCCACCAAAGAAATATCAACCAGATCGTCGAACACTGGCTGCCATGGCAGGACTCCGAAGCGGAAACCATCCGCCTCGAAAACCAGTGGACCCAGCAAAGCATCGAATTCCTAAGGAGCAAGTGAAATGTCAGCAGAAAAATTGACCGTAGCCGTCATCGGAGCCGGTGGCAAAATGGGAATGCGCGTTTCCCGCAACCTCCAGAAGAGCAACCACACCGTCTTTTACAGCGAGAACTCCCCCGCAGGCCAGGAACGTATCCAGGCCGAAGGCCGCACCACCACCTCCACTGAGGACGCCGTCAAGGACGCCGACGTGGTCATCCTCGCCGTCCCGGACACCGTCCTCGGCGTCGTCTCCCAGGGCGTGGTCCCCCAGCTGAAGGCCGGCGCGATCCTGCTCACCCTGGACCCTGCCGCCGCTTACGCCGGCCTGCTGGCCAAGCGCGACGACGTCGTCCAGGCCGTTGCGCACCCGTGCCACCCCTCCGTGTTCCTCGAGCGCACCACCAAGGAAGAATGGGCCGATACCTTCGGCGGCGAAGGCGCCCCGCAGAATGTGGTCGCCGCGATCGACGACGACGCCACGGAAGAGACCAAGGCAGCCGCCGAGGCCACCATCCGCATCATCTACGCGCCCGTCATCGACGTCCACTGGGTCACCGTTAAGCAGCTCGCCATCCTCGAACCCACCCTGGTGGAAACCGTGGCCTGCATGATCGGCACCCTGCTCAACGAGGCCCTGCACGAGACCGTCCACACCGCCGGCGTCCCCGAGGAAGCGGCCAAGGCCATGCTGTTCGGCCACGTCCAGATCGCCCTCACCAACGCCCTGCGCGGCTCCAACCCGTTCTCCGAAGCCTGCGAAATCGCCATCCAGTACGGCAAGGACACCATCATCAAGGACGACTGGAAGAAGATCTTCGACGACTCCGAACTCGACAGCGTCATCGCCAAGATGCTCAAACTCGACGCCGTCAAGCACTAGCAGCCACAGGCGGCCCTTTGTCCGGTGGTTGAGCTTGTCGAAACCCGTGTTTCGACAAGCTCAACCACCGGACTTTGTCTTTGGGCTGCGGTTCTGACCCCGGCTTAGCTGCGGTGGTGTTCGATCAGCCAGGCGGCCATCTGCTGGGCGCGCTTGTTCGCCTGCATGTCGCCCTCGGTGGCCGAGATGATGGACCCCTTCATGAGGATGTGCCAGGAGCGGGCGAAGTCTTCGGGACGGGCGAGCCCAGCTTCTTCCGCCAGGGTCTGGACGTGGCCGCGGATCCTGGCCAGGTAGTCGATGCTTGCCTGGCCGAGGGGGTGCGCCGGTCCCATCTCCAGCAGGATGTTGATGAATGAGCACGCCTCAAAGTCCTCGCGCAGGAACCAGTCGCCGAAGACGTCGAAGATGGCAAGCAGCTGCTCGGTGGGAGTGGCCCCGCGGCGCCGGGCCTCGGAGACGATCGCGTCCACGGTCCACTGCCGGTCCCGCTGCTCCAGGAAAGCGAGCACCAGCGAATCCTTGGACGGGAAGTGCCGGTAGAAGGTTGCTTTGGCAACGCCGGAGCGTTCAATGAGTTCGTTGACGCCGACGTCCCGGACGCCCCGGTGGGAGAAAAGTTCGTAGGCAACAGCAAGGATCCGGTCCACCGCATCGGCGTGACCAGCTGGCGCCCCCGCCTGTATTTGCACCGGGGACGGAACAGATTCTGCTGCTGAACTCATGGTGGAAATCACTTTACTCCAGGTAGAGACAGACCGGTCTTACTCGTTGTAATGTTCTTCCTACGCGCAGTGCTTTTGACGCCGGTTGGACCGTTGATGATCCCGCCGTATTGGTGCAAGGAGGCCCCGATGTCAGCAGAGCGGATGTTTCAAAGCGTGCCCGCAGACCCAGATCCTTGGATGGAAGAAAGCTTCAACCCAGTCGAGATTCGGCGGTTCGCGATCGAGTCACTGCGGTGGCAGGCCCAGGAAATCATCGACGAAGTGCTCTGCGGAAAGTCACCGGGTGAGGAACTGGCCAGGGCCAGGCTGCGCCGCTGCGTGGCGCGGCATCCCGGGGAGCCGGAGCAGGCGCTGCTGGAACAACTGATGTTCAACCGGGACCTTCCCGTCTAGAAGCCGGGACCGTCTGGTTCGGCGTTGACCCGGTCAGAGGTCTCCATCAGATGCGCCAGCAACGCCCGCTCGGGGAATCCCGGGTAGGCAGCAAGGTACCCCCGCAGACGGTCCTGGACCTCGGCGAGGTCAGGGGCGGGGTCTTCGAGGACGGAGGCAATGATCTCCTGGGCCTGCAGGCCTAATGCGGAGGTTTCGGTCTCAAGGGTGCTCGTCACAGTTGATGCTCCTGCCTTCACTGAATTTGGCCTCAAAGATTTGGAGCCTCCAAGGGAGCGCCGTACGCGGGGCCGTTGCCCCGGCATGGGGCAACACTTCGAGAGCATAACCCACAGCCTGCCGACAAATGGGGAAATCGAAGCTTTAGGAGCTCAGCGGCACGTTGTCGATCAGCCGGACCGGGCCCACTTTGGCGGCGATGATCGCCAGGGCCTCGCCGCGGAACGGGGTCTCCCGGCAGTTCTCGGCTAAGGGTTCCAGCGTGCCCGGGTCCACCACTTCGAAGTAGTCCAGGTCCACCAGCGGCTGGGACGCCACCAGGTCCTGGGCGGACTCGAGGTCCAGCGGTTCGTGCGCGTTGGCGCGGTCCTCGATGAGCCGCAGCGCCCTGGAGAGGACCAGCGCGGCTTCGCGTTGTTCGTCGGACAGGAAGCGGTTGCGGCTGGACAGGGCCAGGCCGTCGGCGGACCGCACCGTGGGCACTCCCACGATGTCGACGGGGAAGTTCAGGTCGGCCACCATGCGACGGACCAGCGCCAGCTGCTGGGCATCCTTCTGGCCGAAGTAGGCGCGGTAGGCGGGCAGACCGGCGACGCCGGAGGAGGCAAACGCGCCCGACGGCGGCAGGCCGGCGCCGGGAATCCCGTAGTGCAGCAGTTTGGCCACCACGGTGAGGGCGCCGTCGAAATGGCCGGGCCTGGAGGCGCCTTCCCACTTCTCCCCCAGCGGTCCTGCGGTCACCCGGACCAACGGCTCGCCGCCCGGGTACACCTCGTCAACCGACGGCGCGAACGCCAGGTCCACGCCCTCGGCCTCCAGCAGGGCCAGGTCAGCGTCCAGCGTGCGCGGGTATCGGTCCAGATCCACGGCGTCGCCGAACTGCAGCGGGTTCACAAAGATGGACGCCACCACCACGTCGTTCTGTTCGACGGCGGTCCGCGCCAGCTGCGCGTGCCCCTCGTGGAGCGCGCCCATCGTGGGCACCAGTCCCTGTGAGGCACCTTGTTTCTGCATCAGCAGGCGGGCACTTTCGGACCGCAGTTCGGCCGCCGTCGTCACCAGTTTGATGGGCATCTCAGTCTTCCTTCGGTTCGAGGGCCCCGCGCAGCCCCTCCAGCTGGTCCGCCTTCAGCAGGCCGCGGCTTTCGGCGCGGCGGGCCGTGGACCGGGCCATGGCGAGGTACGCCGCCAGCACGTCCCCGTGGGCTCCGGCGTCGTACTCCCGCAGTGCTTCGGCGTGGGCGGCCACTGTCCCGATGTCGCCACGGGCAACCGGCCCGGTCAGCGCGGCTTCGCCGGAGGCCAGGGCGTTCTCCAGCGTGGCCCGCAGCAGCGGACCCAGCATCCGTTCCGGCGCGTCCACGCCCACCTCGCGGAGCAGCTGGGACGCCTGCGCCACCAGGGTGACCATGTGGTTGGAGCCGTGGGCCAAGGCAGCGTGGTACAGGGTCCGGTCGCCTTCGGCGATGGCCACGGGCTCGGCACCCATCTCCACCACCAGGGCCTGGGCGATGGGCAGCATGGCCGCGTCTGCGGTGACGCCGAAGGTGCAGTCCAGCAGCCGGGTGAGGTCCAGGCTCATGCCGGTGAAGGTCATGGCAGGGTGCAGGGCGAGCGGGATGGAACCGGCCGCGCGCACAGGATGCAGGACCCCCACGCCAAACCGGCCCGACGTATGGGCAACCAGCTGCCCGGGCTGCCAGGCCCCCAGCTTTGCCAGCCCTGCCACGAGCCCGGCCAGGGCGTCGTCGGGGACGGCGAGGAGCACCAGCTCCGAGCGCTCCACGATGTCCTGGATCTCCAGGACGGGCACCCCGGGAAGCAGCGCTTCGGCCCGTTCTCGGCTCGCGTCGGACACGGCGGAAACCCCGACGACGGCGTGTTCCGCCGAGCGGAGCGCCGCACCGAGGACGGCGCCCACTTTGCCGGCACCGATGATTCCGACGCCGAGGCGTCCGGGCTTAGCCATGCTGCTGGCCTTCCTTGTTGGCGGGTTCCGTTGGGGTTTCGGCGGGTACAGCCACCGGGGCGGCAGGCTCAGCCACCAGTTCCGGGACAGGCTCAGCCACCGGGGCTGCCGGCACTACCTGGGCCAGCCAGTGTTCGGTGGTCTGGCGCTTCCGGGCCAGCCGGGCGCGGGCGGACTGTTCGTCGAAGAGGGTCCTGGCCTCGTCCGTCCCGGCCTGGATCAGGCGGGGTGAGACCGGGCCGGCGGTGGTGTGCAGCACGAGGTCAACCACGCCAAAGCGCCTGGCCAGCGGGCCCTGGTGCAGGGCAATGGACTGCGTGCGCTGGTGCGGGACCACCACCAGCTGCCGCCACCAGCGTCCGGAGCGGATCAGCAGGGCCGTTGCGGTGGCGGCGAATCCGTTGCGGCGCCATCCGAGCGGGGCGAGGAGCCGGGCCCGCCGCGGCGTGGTGATAAAACCGCCGTCGGAATCCAGCCCGCTGAGCCCCGCGCCGAACACCCGTCCCGGCTCCGGAGTCCCGGGGTCCGGGAGCACCAGCGACAGCATGCTCATGACGTCGGCCAGCTTGCCGACGGGCAGCAGTGTGGTCCGTGACGCCGCTTCCCCGTTGCTCCCGGCAGCCCCGTACCCGGCAACATTGACCTGGATCCGGTACCAGCCGAAGATCCGCCACAGCGGCGGCTGCGCTACCCTGAGCGCCTGGATCCGGCCCGGCGGGAGCGTCTGGGCCTGGGTGTCCAGGAGCCCGTACCGCAGGCGGATCCCGTCAGGCGAAATGGCGGCGGTGAAGTTATAGCCCTTGTTGAAGGAGCTCCAGTAGGTCGCGGCGAGGCCCAACGCGGCGGGGATCAGGTAGAAGTAAAAGCCGCGGTTCTCGGTCACGGCCGACAGGATCACGGAGGCGACGCCGCCGAGGACCACAAAGAAGCTTTGCTCGCTGAGCAGCAGCGAACCGACAAGGCGCGACGGCGGCACGGACAGTACCGGATACTCCGGCGCCTCAGGCGCTGCCTCCTCCGGCCGGGCCGGGTCCTGCACCACGCCGGCGGCCCGGGCGAGGATGGTGGCACGGAGCTGCCGGGCCTCGTCCATCCGGAGGTAGGCGAGGCGGACGGCGGACTCGCCGGCGTCGGCCACCTCGAACTTGAGCTCGGCCAGGCCGAAGATCCTGGCTAGCAGCGGCTGCACAATGTCGATGGCCTGGACGCGGTCCAGACGGGCTTGCCGCTGCTGCCGGAAGAGGAAGCCGGTGTTGACCCGGACGTAGCCGCCGGCGACCTGGTACCGGGTGAAATACCAGGTCAGGATGAAGCCGAGCACAGCTATCAGCAGGACCGTCCCGCCGCCGGCCAGCAGCCAGGGAATCCGGCCGGCGAAGTCGTCTTCCAGGACCGGCCTGCCCTGCAGCATCCGCTCAAAGAAGTCGCGGCCGAAGAAGAATCCGATAGCGGCGAGCGCCACCCAGCCGCGCACAAACGGCGATGCCGGGTGCACGCGCAGCCACTCGCCGTCGGGCGTTCCCGGTGCTGGCGTTTCCAGTGCTGGAGTTTCGGGTGCGGGCGTTCCCGGTGCTGGAGTTTCCAGTGCTGGAGTTTCGGGTGCGGGCGCAGCGGGCGCGGCGGGCGCGGCGGGCGCAGGACCCGGCGCCGTCCCCGGCGCCGGAACGGGGCCGTCAGCGGTCACAGCCCAGCCAGCCTGGCTTCGCCGCGGGCCGACAGCTGCTCGCGCAGGCGTGCCCCTTCGGCGGCGGGAAGCCCGGGGATGTGAGCGTTGGTGCCCGGCGAGGCGGTGTGCAGCTTGAGTGTGCACAGCCCGAGTCCGCGCTCCACGGGACCGACACCGATGTCCACGTACTGCATCCGCCCGTAGGGGACCACCATGGTGCGCTGAAAGAAAATGCCGCCCCGGATGAGGAGGTCGTCATCACGCTCGGCGTAGCCGATGGCGCGTACTTGGCGCGGGATGAGCACCAGCCGCCAGACCGCCAGGACCAGCGCCGCCGACGGAACCAGGATGGCGAGCCACAAGGGCGGCCACAGCCACCAGCCAAGGGTCACAAAAACCAGCGGCAGGCTCAGGACGAGCACCATCACGATGTTCCCGAGGGCCCACTGCACCAGCCGGACGGTCACGTACTTGGGCGACACCCGCTGCCAGCTGATGCCCGGCGGATCAATCGCCTCGGTATGCATATTCGCCTTCCCCTGCGGCTTCACCACGCGGGCTCCGGCCGCGCTGGCCCTCACCCGGCGTTTCGGTGTCCTCCGGCGGAATCTTGCAGAACCGCTCCACCAGCAGGCCCACCACGATCATGACAAGGCCGCCGCCGGCCTGGGCCAGCGCCAGCCAGGTGATGCCCTGGTCGCTGCGCATGCTCCAGACCCGCAGCTGGTCCAGGAAGATCCCGGCGTGCCAGCCCAGCAGGACCGTGCCGGCGTAGGCGCAGGCCTGGGCCAGGACCAGGGTCCGGGCGGCGAGGATCGGGTTGAGGGCAGTCTTTTTCTTGGTGGCGTCGCGGTTGCTGTTGCGCCACCGCAGGATCCGGATGCCAAGGACCAGCGTGATGGCCACGATCACGCCCATGGTGGCCAGCGCCGTGGCGGGCAGGACGGGCGTGGCCACGCTGTACCGGTTGGTCAGGACGGTGGCAGCCCAGCCGGCAACGGTCAGGATCAGGCCGATCAGCAGCAGGCGCAGCGGGTTGATGGGTTTCATGGCCTACTCAACCGCCCCGGCGGTGGGGACGCCGTCGAAGTCGCCGAAGCCGTCGAACGGAACCAGGTCCTCAAAGTCGGAGGCCCGGGCGGCCAGGACGCTGATTTTTTCGCCATTCAGCGTCGCCGCGGGCTCGATCAGGGACCACGGATGGAGCACAAACGCGCGTTCGGCGGCACGCGGGTGCGGCAGGGTCAGGTCCGGGTCGTCACTGGTGAGGTCGCCGTAGGTGATGATGTCGACGTCGAGCGTCCGCGGCCCCCAGCGCACCTCCCGGACGCGGTGGTGCTTGTTCTCCACGGACTGGCAGTGCTCCAGCAGCGCCGCCGGGGACAGGGTGGTTTCGACGGTGATGACCATGTTCAGGAAGTCCGGCTGGCCGGCGGGCCCGCCGACCGCCTTGGTCTGCACCACCGGGGAGACGGCCAGCAGGCGGACTTCCGGCGGATCCACGAGGTCGGCAACGGCCCCGGACAGGGTGTCGTTACGTTCGCCGAGGTTGCTGCCGAGCGCAAGCACTGCCTTGGTATAGCCGGTGGTCATTTCCGCTCCCGGTACACGGTGACGGACACGTCGCCGAACGGAACCTCGATAGGCGCCTTGGGCTTGTGCACGGTAATCTCTACTGCACCAAGCTGGTATTCGCTGAGCAGGTCCTCGGCGATCCGGACGGCCAGGGCCTCGATGAGGTTTACCGGCTCGCCCGTGATCCAGCCCGTGATGCGCTCCGCCACTTCGCCGTAGTGCGCGGTGTCCCGGACATCATCCGAGGCGGCCGCCGGGGAAAAGTCCAGGTGCAGCACGGCGTCCACCACGAAGGGCTGGCCCTCGCGGCGTTCGAAATCGAACACACCGTGATGGCCGACGGCGGTCACACCGCTCAGCGTAATCCTGTCCATGGGGTCCCCCGGCCCTAGTGTGCGGTGCGGGCGGCAGCCATGCGTGAGGCAACCTTGACGGCGTCAAGGCTGGGGCCGACGTCGTGCACGCGGACCGCCCAGGCCCCGCGGAACGCGCTGATGGCGGTGATGGCCGCGGTGGCGGCGTCCCGCTCTTCCGGGGAGGCCGACTTGCCGGCCACGGTGAGCAGGGTGCCCAGGAAGCGCTTGCGCGAAGCGCCCACCAGGACTTTGTGGCCGAGGCTTTCGAGCTGGTCCAGGTGCTGCAGGAGTTCCCAGTTCTGGGCATCGTTCTTGGCGAAGCCCAGGCCCGGGTCCACGATGATCTGGTCCTGGCTGACGCCGGCTGCGTAGAGCTTGTCCCGTACCCCGGCCAGTTCGGCCACCACTTCACCGGCAACGTCCTTGTAGTCGGCCAGCGAATTCATGGTGCGGGCGTCGCCGCGGCGGTGGGTGAGCACGTAGGGCACCTTGGATGCGGCGACGAGCTCTGCCATTTCCGGTTCGAGGGTGAGGCCGGAGATGTCGTTGATGATGGCGGCGCCGGCCTCCACAGCGGCGGCTGCGGTGGATGCATGGGTGGTGTCGATGCTGACCAGGGCACCGGCCTTGACCAGGGCCTGGATCACGGGGATCACGCGCCGCTGTTCCTCGTCCGGGCTGACGTCCTCCGCACCTGGACGGGTGGATTCGCCGCCGACGTCGATGATGTCCGCCCCGGCGTAGAACATCCGGAGGCCGGCTGCGATGGCGGTGTCCGGCGTCGGGTGCTTTCCGCCGTCGCTGAACGAGTCCGGGGTGACGTTGAGGACGCCCATGACCAAGGTACGGTCGGTGGGGAGGTCGGAGAATTTCGCGGCCGGACGCGGTTTGCGCAGGATGGGCAGCGGAGATGTTGCGGGCCCGGTTCCCGGGGCTGCAGCTAGTGAGTCCATGGTCTTGATACTTACCTTCCGAGGATGAGGCTCATGGCTTCGGCGCGGGTGGCCGGGTCATGGAGCTGCCCGCGTACCGCGCTGGTGACGGTCTTCGCTCCGGGCTTGCGGACACCGCGCATGGACATGCACATGTGCTCGCATTCAACAACGACGATCGCGCCGCGGGGTTTGAGGTGGCTGACCATCGCTTCAACGATCTGGGTGGTGAGGCGCTCCTGGACCTGGGGGCGGCGGGCGTAGATGTCCACGAGCCGGGCGAGCTTGCTGAGCCCGGTCACCTTTCCGTCATGGGAAGGAATGTAGCCAACGTGGGCCACACCGTGGAACGGCACGAGGTGGTGCTCGCACGTGGAGTAGAAGGGGATGTCCTTGACCAGGACCAGCTCTTCGTGGTCCAGATCGAACTTGGTGGAGAGGACATCCGCCGGATCGAGGTGCAGCCCCGCGAAGACCTCGGCGTAGGCCTTGGCCACCCGCTTGGGGGTGTCCTGGAGCCCGCCGCGGTCCGGATCCTCACCAATGGCCAGCAGGATTTCGCGGACGGCAGCTTCGATCCGCGGCCGGTCCACCTTCTCGTGCTTTTTGTGGTGGGATCCGTCCTCCGCCGGGTAACCGGCGGAGGAGTGGGCGTCGTCGTCGTCGAAGTGATTCACGTATGAAAGCTTAGCCGCGAAGGGTGTCGGGCCCCGAGTCGGGGATGCCGCCCTGGAACGGGGCATCCTCCGGAACGCCCTGGGAGTGCGGGGGCTGGGCGTCCAGCGGCTCCTCCAGGCGGGCCTCCGTGGCCTCCTGCTGCGCTTCGCGTTCGGCCTTCTCCAGGCGTGACTCGACAGGTCCTTCCTTCTGGACCGGACGGGTCTCCTTCGAAAGCCATACCTCGCGGAAGTCGCGCTTGCGGATGTCCGTGAAGATGTGCGCGATTTCGGCCTGGTTGAGGGTCTCCCGCTCCAGGAGTTCCAGGGCCAGCTGGTCCAGGACATCCCGGTTTTCGGTGAGGATGGCGTAGGCCTCGTCATGCGCCTGGTCGATCAGGCGGCGCACTTCCTCGTCCACCACGTAGGCGATCTGGTCGGAGTAGTTGCGCTCGTGCCCGGCGTCGCGGCCCAGGAACGGCTCGCCCCCGCCCTGGCCCAGGCGCACGGCACCCACGCGTTCGCTCATGCCGTACTCGGTGACCATCTTGCGGGCCGTCGAGGTGGCCTTCTCGATGTCGTTCGAGGCGCCCGTGGAGGGGTCGTGGAAGACGATTTCCTCGGCAACGCGGCCGCCCATGGCGTAGGCCATCTGGTCCAGCAGTTCGTTCCGGGTGATCGAGTATTTGTCGTTGTCCGGCACCACCATGGTGTAACCCAGGGCGCGGCCGCGGGGCAGGATGGTGATCTTGGTGACCGGGGCGGAGTTGCGCAGGGCCGCCGCCACCAGGGCGTGTCCGCCTTCGTGGTACGCGGTGATCTTGCGCTCGTGTTCCTTCATCACGCGGCTGCGCTTCTGCGGGCCGGCCATCACGCGGTCGATGGCCTCGTCCAGGGCGCGGTCGTCGATGAGGTTGGCGTTGGAGCGGGCCGTGAGCAGCGCGGCTTCGTTGAGCACGTTGGCGAGGTCTGCTCCGGTGTAGCCGGGGGTCTTCTTGGCCACAGCCTTGAGGTCGACACCCGGGGCCATGGGCTTGCCCTTGGCATGGACCTGCAGGATCTGGTCGCGGCCGATCATGTCCGGCGCTTCCACGCCGATCTGGCGGTCGAAGCGGCCCGGACGCAGCAGGGCCGGGTCCAGGACGTCGGGGCGGTTGGTGGCGGCGATCAGGATGACGTTGGTCTTGACGTCAAAGCCGTCCATTTCCACCAGCAGCTGGTTCAGGGTCTGCTCGCGTTCGTCGTTGCCGCCGCCGATGCCGGCGCCGCGGTGGCGGCCAACGGCGTCGATTTCGTCAACGAAGATGATGGCGGGCGAGTTGGCCTTGGCCTGTTCGAACAGGTCACGGACGCGGGAGGCGCCCACACCGACGAACATCTCAACGAAGTCCGAGCCGGAGATGGAGAAGAAGGGAACGCCCGCCTCGCCGGCGACGGCGCGGGCCAGGAGGGTCTTGCCGGTGCCGGGAGGGCCGTACAGCAGCACACCCTTGGGGATCTTGGCGCCCACTGCCTGGAATTTGGCCGGTTCCTGCAGGAACTCCTTGATTTCCTGGAGTTCCTCCACGGCTTCATCAGCGCCGGCGACGTCCACGAAGGTCACCTGCGGCATGTCCTTGTTGACCATCTTGGCCTTGGACTTGCCGAACTGCATGATCTTCGAACCGCCGCCCTGCATGCGGGTCATCAGGAACCAGAACAGCGCGCCGAGGAGGATGACGGGGATCAGGAGCGAGAGGAGCCCGGAGAACCAGTTGCTCTCGATTGGCTGGTCCGTGTAGCCGCTTGCGGGTTTGGCGTCGGTGACGGCCTTGACCACGTCCACCGCGCGGGCATCGACGAAGAAGAACTGGACGCTCTTGCCCTTGTCCTGCCCGTCGACCTGGAGGCTGTCCTTGAGCACCAGGTCCACGCGGTTTTCACCGTCGAAGATCTTCGCCTGCTCAACTTTGTTGTCGGCCAGCAGCCCCAGGCCCTTGTCCGTGTCGATCCGGGCGGCACCGCCGGGAGCCAGTGTTGCAAAAGCCACAAGGAGCATGCCGATCACAACAACGATCCAGATGCCCGGGCCCTTGAAGAAACTCTTAGCTTTCATCTGTTCGGGGATTCGCCCCGTCCCTCCTGGTAGTGCTGCACGGCGAGTGGTCTGCGCGCGTGTGGTGCTGCGTCAGGTTCTAGCTATACACCGTTCGGAGTAAATCACGCACGGTATGGCGCAAAAGTTCCCTCTGGGCGTAGCGGGCTGCAGGAGGCCGGGACGGACGCGCCGCAGGTCAGCCGGCCGCGCGCACAGCCAGTTTCCGAAGGGTGGCCGTGCCGCCCTCGGCGAAGACGGAAGCGCCGCGGTTTCCCGGGCCCGGGAAGACCAGGTCCGTCAGGACCACCTTGCCGCCCTGGGCGAAAACCTCCACCGAGCAATGGTCGACGACGACGCGAACCGTGAGCACGCCGTCCTCCAGCGGAACGGGGGCCGACTCCACCGACGCGAAGGCAGGGTGGAAGGCGGTGTCACCCACCGCCGTGCGGTCCAGGCTGAGCACCCCGGCGGCGGGATCGTACGCGAGGACGGCGGCACCGCCGTCGGCATCCTCCCACAGCCGGAGGCCGCAGCGGCCCGAGGTGCCGGGCAGGATCTCCGCGTCGATGACCTGCGCCTTGCCCGGCGGTAATTCGGGCAGCGCGAGCGTGCCGCGGAGCTCCCGGCCGGGCAGGGACTGGACGTTGTCAAGGGGCGGAAGGAGGGGTGCCTGGACCAGTGACGGGCGGCCGTCCACCATTTCCAGGGTGACCTCACGGACCAGCGACATCCCGGACCGCCAGGGGGACGTGGGCAGCGTGTTGGCGTAGTCCCAGTTGTTGAGCCAGCCGATCATGAGGCGCCGGTTGTCCGGAACGTTACTGAAGGACACCGCGGCATAGTAGTCACGGCCCCAGTCCAGCCAGCGGCATTCGCGCAGCCGGCCCAGGTCCGTGGCGGTGGTCCCCAACACTGGGGATTCCAGCAGCGACGACGGATCGGGTGTGAACGTGGAGCCGTCGAAGTCGCCCACGAAATACTGGCCGCCGGAGCCGCCGGCCACTGCACCGGGGTTAACGTTGACCACCAGCACCCACTTGGTCCGGTCCGGGTCGCCGTCCACGGGCAGCGGGAACAGGTCGGGGCATTCCCACTCGCCGCCGGCGGCGTTGGCTGGTCCGAACTCGCTGGCCAGTTCCCACTCGCGCAGGTCCGTGGAACGGTAGAACACCACCGTCTGCTCGCCGGCTTCGACGGCGGCCATCACCCAGCGCGGGCCGTCCGGACCCGGGTAGCTGAAGACTTTGGGGTCGCGGAAGTTCGCCGAGCCGCGCGTCAGCACGGGGTTGCCCGCGAACTTGGTCCAGGTCATGCCGGCGTCGTTGCTGTAGGCCAGGGACTGGGCCTGGGTGCCCTCTTGGGGGGCGCCGGGCTTGAAGGCGCTGGTATAGATGGCCACGAGGGGCGGGTTTTCGGCGCTGCCGAAGCCCGAGCTGTTGGCGTGGTCCACCACAATGCTGCCGGAGTAGATGTCCTCGGCGTCGTCGCAGGCGATGGCCACGGGCTGCTCGGTCCAGTGCACCAGGTCGGTGGACGTGGCATGGCCCCAGGACATGTTGCCCCACACGTTCCCGAACGGGTTGTTCTGGTAGTAAAGGTGGTAGATGCCCCGGTAAAACACCAGGCCATTGGGGTCATTGAGCCAGGTGTCAAGCGCCGTCAAGTGCAGGGCCGGACGCAGGTGCGGCGTCCCGGCCTGGGCATGCTGCGGCAGCACAACCTGGGGCCGGGCTTCCTGCGGCGGGGCCGGTTTTGGGCGTGCGTCATCAAGGCGGCTGGACATGGTGCTGGATCCTTGCTCTGGTGTGGTCAGTGGGGAGGACTTGCTTGCCGGTGTCCGGGGAACCGGACCCGGGGTCACGGCGGTGGCGCTGCGACGGAGTCGCGGGCCACCAGCGGGCAGTCCAGGATGGTGGGATGGAGCGCCATAAGGGCCAGGTCCGTCTTGCCCTCGATGGCGTCGATCAGGTTCCCGGCGGCCCAGGCACCCATTTCGTAGTGCGGCAGGGCCACCGTGGTCAGGCCCGGGTACAGGTTTGCGGCGATGAGTTCCTGGTCATCGAAGCCCACCACGGACAGGTCGGCGGGGATGGACAACCCAAGCTCCGCCGCGGCCCGGTAGGCGCCCATGGCCATCCGGTCGTTGTAGCAGAACAGCCCGGTGGGCCTGTCCGGGCGGGCCAGGATCCGGCGGGCCGCCTCATAGCCTCCCTGCACTTCGGAGATCTCCGACTCGACGGGTGCTGCGTCGCCGTCGAGCCCTGCCTCCGTCAGTGTGGCCCGGAAGCCGCGGAGGCGGTCCCGGGTGGCGGGGACGTCGTCGGTGTTGTTAAGGAAGCCGATGCGGGTGTGGCCGGCCGCCAGGAGGATTCCGACGGCGGCACGGGCACCGCCCTCCTCGTCCGGCACCACGGCGGTGATGCTGCCGCCGATGCTGACGGAGTCCACCAGAACGGACGGCACGCTGCCAAGATTGACCGGCACCTGCACCTGGCGGTGGTACATGGTGGCGTAGAGGATGCCGTCGACGCGGCGCTCGAGGAGGGCCTCGACGTCGGCATCCCTGGATTCTGAGCTCGCGGACCCGGACGTGTTGATGATCATCAGGTTGTAGCCGCGGGCACGGGCGGCCTCGTCCGCGCCCAGGATGATCCTTCCCGCATGTGGGGTGGTGGCGATGTCCTCGCTGACCAGCCCCAGCATTCCGGTCCGCTGGGTGCGGAGCGCCTGGGCGAGCCGGTTGGGCCCGTAGCCGAGATGTTCGGCGGCGGACTTCACCTTGTCCCTGGTTTCCGGACTGATCCGTGCGTACTTCACGTCGTTGAGGACATGGGAAACCGTTGTCACAGACACTCCTGCGGCGACTGCTACTTCCTTGATGCCGACTGATCTGTTGGTCATTGGTCTCCCACGTCCTCATGGTGTTGGTGCTGTACCAGTAAGGCTACAGACGAGTAATCGTTTCCCTGGCCGTGGCCGTGGCCCCTGGGCAGGTTACTGGGCCAGAACTGCATGTGCCACCTGGAAACCGACCGTGGGTGTGGCCCTCAACGCGTTGGCAGCCCTGTCTGCGATAACTTGGGCGTCACTCCCGGAGTCAAGGATCGTGTTCCGAACTGATTCCGGATCGACCATGACGGCCGTAACGGCGAGATCGTCCGACGCCTCGGTGGTCAACAGGGCGTCCACCTGGGCCTCGAAGCAGGAGTCGCTTGACGTGGAGTGGACGTCCATCGCCACCACGTGGTTGTTGGAGACGAAGTTCCCAGCCCCTGCCATCAGCCGGATGATGACAGGCGTCGCACCTGCCGGCCGGATGCTCTGGGCGTCAATGACCTCGGAGAAGTGGTTGCCGATGACGGAGTTGTTGCTGCCGCTGACAGAGAGAAGTCCGTAGAGGTCGTCCAGTCCGTTGTCGACTCCCAGGAAGGGCGTCCAGGGCTCATGGTCACGCAGGAAATGATTCGTGGCCACGAGGTTCTCCGAACTGTTCGCTGCGAGAACCACCATCCCGGGGTAGAACGAATGCAAACGGTTGTTGGTCACGCTGGAACGCGTGACGCCGTCGAGATGGACGCTGCTCGCACCACGGGGGAAGACGTTGTTCGCGGTGATCAGGAGCCCGCCATGGTTCTGGGCGTAGATCGAGTGGCCTTTGAAGCCTGCTCCCACCAGGTTGTCGGTGATCTTTGATGCCTGTCCCCACCCGCGCAGCTCGATGCAGCTTCCGCATTCGGCGATGAAGTTGTCGTGAATGGACAGCGCGTCCGCGTGGTAGATGGTGAGCGCGTTCTCCAGGTAGACGAACCCCATGCCGTTGACGCGGAATGAGTCATTGGCGTTCGCGACATAGATACCGGTCTTGCCGTTGACGTAGGTGTTCTCCGGAGGCATCCCCGAGCCATCCGGGGTGAAGTGCAACCCGTCGATGCAGAAGTTGGAGAACTCGACCGAGCTGATCCGCGGGCTCCCGGTTCGCTCAACGTAGAAGGCCGCTCCCTTGGATTCCTCTGCGCCTTCGCCGGGGGGAAGGTCGACGAGGATGCGGCTCCCCCCGGGCCACAGCTCATGCAGGTCGGGCCATTCGTCTTCGGAAACGTTGAACCGGATGCTCGAGGACGTAAAGCCGTGTCCCGAGCCATGGATTCGAAGGAAGCTGATGTCGATCACCACCTGCGTACGAAGGTGGTAGTCCCCGGGCGGAATGTAGATGACCGCGCCCGGCTTTCCGCCTTCGTCCTCATCGGTGGCCGTCTGCCTGGCCTTGATGTCAGCGATGATGCTGTTGATTACTTCACCGACGTCCTCGGACGGATTGCCGACGGGCCACGTCGTCACGTCGTAGCAGTTGTTGCTTGACATAGCTTCTTCCCTTTGTGGTGTGGTTTCTCAGCCCTTGACGGCGCCGAGCGTCATGCCTGCGACGATCTTGCGCTGCAAGAGAAGGGTAAGGAGGATGACGGGGATGGAGTAGACGGCTGCGAGTGCCGTCATGGATCCCCAGTCCAGTCCGAACTGGGTCTGGAAGTTCGCGATGACCACCGGAGTGGTCTGGGACCTGACGGCGGTCATCAGGAGGGCGAACAGGAACTCGTTCCAGGACGCCAGGAAGGCGAAGATCGCCGTGACCGCGATGCCGCCGGAAACCACCGGGATGACCACCCGCCACAGGGCTCCGAGCCTGCTGCAGCCGTCCACGGTGGCCGCTTCCTCCAGGTCCTTGGGCACGGCTTCGAAGAAGCTGGACATCAGCCAGATGGAAAGCGGCAGCGAGATGGTGGTGTGGGCGATCGACAGGGCGATGGGCGTATCCGCGAGTCCGGCTGCCGACATCATTGATGCGAGCGGGATGCCGATGGCCACCGGCGGCACCATCCGGGTGACCAGGGCCGCCATGATGAAGACGCGGCCGCTGGGTGTTTTGTAGCGGGTGATGCCGTACGCGGCCGGAACGGCCAGTACGAGGGACAGGACCGTGCTGATGATGGCCGTCTGCGCGCTGTTGATGAAGGAGGCCAGCACCCCGCTGCGTCCCAGGGCGTTGGTGTAGTTCTCCAGCGTCCATTCCTTGGGCAGGATGGTGGGCGGGACGGCGATGGTGTCGATCGGCGTCTTGAAGGACGTAAAGAGCAGGTAGAGGAACGGGAAGCCGTAGAAGATCATGGCCGCCGCGAGGAGGATCCACAGCAGCGTCCTGGTGCTGCGTTTGCCTGCTTCGAGGCCCTCCGCGTGGTGGCGACGGCGGCGCGCGCCGGTGCCGCCCGGAGCCTTGGTGCTGGGTGGGGAAGGAACTGTTGTGGTTGGCATGGTGGTCTCCGTTGCGGCTGGACCGTGAAGGCGGGGGTCTGCGAGGCTCATCAGTTGTCCTTTCCTGGCCGCCAGATGGTGGAGACCGCGAAGAAGGCGACGGCGAGCATGGCCAGCAGGTAGATGGTTCCCATGGCGCTTGCCAGGCCGGGATCGCCGAAGCGGATCATGGTGCGGTAAATCAGCAGGCTCATGGTTTCGGAGGCGGACTGGGGGCCGCCGTTGGTCTGGATGAGGATGGTGTCGAAGGCACGTGCTGCGTCGATGCCGCGGACCACCAGGGCGACGGCGATGACCGGCCGCAGGAGTGGAAGGATGATCCGGAACAGCATGGCCGGCGCACGGGCCCCGTCGAGGCGGGCCGCTTCGATCAGGTCACCGGGGATGTTCTGCAGGCCGGCAAAGAGCACCAGGCACATAAACGACGTGGTGAGCCAGATGTCCGGAATGGCCACCGAGAACAGCACGATGTTGGGGTCCGACAACCAGCCGATCTGGTTGGGGTTGGCCAGCAGCCCGGCCTGGTGCATGAGGGTCCCGATCAGGCCGAAGTTGTCGATCATGAGGAACTTCCACAGCAGGCCTGCCACGATCGGCGCAATCATGAGCGGGTAAAGGAACACGGTCCGCCAGATCTGGGAGTTGCGGCCCAGCATGGTGAAAAGCAGGGCCATGCCCAGCCCGAGGGCGAATTCGAGGGCCACTACTACCAGGGTGTAGGCGAGGGTCCGCCAGCCGGCGCCCATGAATGCCTCGGAGGCGAAGGCCTGGAAATAGTTGTCCAGGCCCACGAAGTCGCGGGGCCCGCCGGCGATGGGCGAGATCTTGAAGAAGCTGTCGGCCACCAGGCGGAACAGCGGGTAAGCCACGAAGATGGCGAGGAACAAAGCCGCCGGTGCCATCAGAAACGTTGCGAAGCGGCGATCGGAGATGCGCACGGTTTTCTCTTCTGTTTGTTGGGGGCCGCGGCCGGCACCGGTTGGGCAGGTGCCAGCCGCGGAGTCTTACTTGAGGAGGGCCTGGATCTGCTTCTTGGCGTCAGCCAGGAGGGCTGCGGAGTCTCCGCCGGCCACGGCTTTCTGCAGGAGGGGCACCAGGACGGTGTCCACGATCTGCTGCCACTTCTCGGTGGCCGGCCGGGTGGCAGTGGCCTTACCGTTCAGTGTTTCGATCAGCGGGCCGAAGCTCTCGTACCCGGCCTTGTCCTGGTACTTCTCGAAGGCCGAGATGCGCGAGGCGAGGCCCAGGCTGGACTCGATGCCCATGCTGTTGTAGTCATAGGCGCACTTGACGAACTTCTTGGCGTTGTCCGTGTTCTTGGTGGCCTTGGGGACTGAGAGGTACCAAGGTCCCGGAACGCCTGCCACGCCAGCGCTGCCACCGATCATCGGCGCGGCACCCACTTTGCCGGCCACCGGTGCATCCTTGGGGATCTGGCGGTAGGCGTGGGCCCAGAAGCGGGTCATGGCGGTCTTGCCCTGGTTGAAGAGGTTCTGGGCCGCTGCCCAGTCCACCTGCGCCGCACCCGGGGGCGCGTACTTGGTCAGGCTGGTGTAGAAGTCCAGCGCTTCCCGGTGGGCGTCGTTGTCGATGACCACGTTGTTGTTTTCGTCCAGGATCATCGGGGAGCCGGCCTGGAGGACGTGGGCCAGCCATTCGGTCTCGACGCCGCCCTTGACGTCCGTGCCGTACATGCCGTCCTTGGTGAAGAACTCGGAGATGTCCGTGTACTGCTTCCACGTGGTGGGTGCCGCTAGGTCGTAACCGTACTTGGCCTTGAAGCCGGACTTGTTCGCGGCGTCCTCGAAGAGGTCTTTGCGGTAGAGGATGATTTCGGCGTTGGTCCAGGCGGGCATGCCGATGAAGTGGCCGTCCACGTTGGCTTCCTTGACGAGGGCCGGGAAAATGTCCTTCTTGGCCTCATCGGTGAAGAGTTCGTCGATGGGCTGGACGGCGTCCTTGAAGCTGGGCAGCCACACGGAGTCCAGGGCGGCGACGTCGAAGGAGACGTTGCCGGAGGAGAACTCGCTGGAGAGCCGGTTGAACATGCCGTCGTAGGGCAGCTCGACGAAGTTGACGTCGATTCCCGCGTCCTTCTTGCACTGCTCGGCGACGCCGGTCAGTTCGGCGTGGCCGCCGGCCTCCACCAGGACGTTGACGGTGCTGGCGGCGCTACCCGAAGTGGTCGGGCCCCCGGCGCCGCACCCGGTGGCCGCAAGTGCGACGGCGGTGCAGAGGCCGCCGATGGTGGCGAACCTGTTGATGGTCTTTCGAGTGGACATCGCTGTCGACTCACTTTCTCTCGAACGGAATGGCGAGACAGTCTGTGGGGTGAAAAATCGTTTTGCCAAAACGACTTGGCATAAATGTATGCCTCGTTCAGGCCGAGTGTCAAGGGTCACATGACGTGCATGTTTTGCCTTGCCGGCGGCGTAGGCCGAAAGATGCCAAATCGTTTTGTCAACCGGCCCGCTTTGGCACGGCTTAAAATGCCGGTGGCGGCCTCCGAAGAGGCCGCCACCGGCAGTGCTGTGCGAGGGTTTTACTCGTAGACGTGCGGCGCCAGGGTGCCCACGAAGTCGAGGTTGCGGTACTTCTCGGCGTAGTCCAGGCCGTAGCCCACCACAAACTCGTTGGGGATGTCGTAGCCCACGTACTTAACGTCGATCTCCACCTTGGCGGCGGTGGGCTTGCGGAAGGCGGTGCAGATTTCCACTGAGGCGGTGCCGCGGGATTCCAGGTTGGTCTTCAGCCAGGACAGCGTCAGGCCGGAGTCGATGATGTCCTCGACGATCAGCACATCCTTGCCCATGAGGTCCGTGTCCAGGTCCTTGAGGATGCGGACAACCCCTGAGGACTGGGTGCCGGAGCCGTAGGAGGAAACAGCCATCCAGTCCATGGAGATGTGGCTGTGGAGTGCCCGGGCGAGGTCTGCCATGACCATCACCGCACCCTTGAGCACACCAACAATGAGGATTTCACGGCCTTCGTAGTCCTTGTCGATCTCGGCAGCGAGTTCGGCGATCCGCTGCTGGATCTGTTCCTTGGTGTAGAGAACGTGCTTGAGGTCTGCCTGGACGTCGTTTGAATCCACCAATGGCTCCTGTGTAGATGCGGGGTGCGACTAATTTTGGGGCGGTTTTTGAGGCCGGAATACTAGCTTCCCACAGCGGGCGCCCTCACGGGGAACGGGACTGCCGCCGTCGGGCCGGCCGGCGCCCGCACCGGGCCGGTTTGCCGCCCCCAGCTGCGCCAGCGACATCCGGTACACGCTCACGCCGCCGGGAAGCTCAACCGGCCCGGCCGAACCCTGCCGCCGAAGCAGCGCTTCCGCCGCCAGAAGCCTCTGGTAGCTGGGCTGTTGGCCCCCGACGTAGGCCGCCGCCTTCGCGATGACCCGGAACCTGATGGCCGGCGCCAGGTCCCCGAGCGCCTCCTCCGGAAGGCTCACGTCAACGCCGGAGCGTTCCACCAGGGCGGCAAACGTGCTCTCCGCCACGTCCTCGAGGTAGTCGGCGTCCAGCTGCAGGATCGCAGCGGTCCGGGCCAGGGATTCCGCGACGCCGGGCCCGAGCTTTTCTTCGAGCATCGGCAGCACTTCCACGCGGGTCCGGGAACGGGCAAAGGACGGGTCAGCGTTGCTGGGGTCATGCCAGGGTTCGAGTTCCTCGACGTCGCAGATCGCCAGGGTGTCCGCGCGGCGGAGCCCCAGGAACGGCCGGAGCAGGATCCCGCGGGCAGGGCGCATCCCGGCCAGGGACCGGGTCCCCGAGCCGCGGGCCAGCCCCAGCAGGACCTGTTCGGCCTGGTCGTCCAGGGTGTGGCCCAGGAGGACCGCAGTCGCGCCCTGGCCTGCGGCGGCAGCGTCCAAGGCGGAGTGGCGGGCGTCGCGGGCGGCAGCTTCGGGGCCCATGCCGGTGGGCGCGACAACAACGGTGCGGACCTCCACCGGGGCAAGTCCAAGTTCCGTGAGGGTCTGCGCGGTGCGGGCGGCCACCTCAGCCGAGCCGGGCTGCAGCTGGTGGTCCACCACCACGGCCCCGACCGTCACGGGGTGCCTGTCCACATGGCCGCGGCGGGCAAAGTACGCTGCCACGGCGGCGAGCGCCAGCGAGTCCGGGCCCCCGCTGCACGCCACGATCACGTGCGCGGGATAGCCGGCATCCGCCAGGGCGTTCTGCAGCGCCTTGCGCGCTGTGCCGACGACGGGCGCGAGCCTGCCGGGCCGCCGTCGTCCGCTGTGCACTTCAGGCAACTAGAGGCCCATCCGGTCGAGCCAGATCCTGGCGTCGTGGATTTCGGGCTCGGTGGGCAGGTTGTCCGCGGATTCCCAGACCCTGTTGAACCCCTCCATCCCGGCAGCGTCCACTACGGCACGGACGAACTTGGCGCCGTCGGAGTACTGGCGCATCTTGGCGTCCAGGCCCAGCAGGCTGCGGATGAACTTTTCGATCACGCCGCGGTCCTTGCCGCGGTCGTTGAAGCGCTGCCGGATGGTCTTCACGGACGGCACAATGCTGGCGTCGACGGCGTCCATCACCACGTTCGCGTGGCCTTCCAGCAGGCTCATCACGGCCGTGAGGTGCGACAGGGATGCCTTCTCCTCCGGGTTTTGCAGCAGGTCCAGGATGGCGCCGCGGCCGGGCGTGCCGCCCGTGGCGGTCCGGTCTTTGAGGGAGCGGGCGGCGGCGGAGGCACGCTCCATGAGGGAGTCAACGTTGCCCAGCAGGTGCACGCTGAGGTTGTCGATCTCGGAGAGCATGTGGTGGCGCAGCCAGGGTGCGGCGGCGAACTGCACGCGGTGCGTCTGTTCGTGCAGGCAGACCCAGAGCCGGAAGTCCTCGGGTGTGACGTTGAGTTCGCGCTCCACGGTCACGATGTTGGGGGCCACCAGCAGCAGCCTGCCGCCGGCCGGCGCCGTTGAGCCTTCGGCGAGGGCGGCGAAGGGGTCGTACTGGCCCAGGACTTTGCTGGAGAGGAAGGCCAGGACGGCGCCCAGCTGGCTGCCGGTGATGGCGCCGCTGACGGCCGCCGCGGCGGGGCTGACCGTGCCGCGGCGGCTTTCCAGCATTTTCTCCATGGCTGGTTTGAGCATCACCGCGAAGCTTTGGGTGTTGGCCTTGGCCCACGATGCCCGGTCGACCACCAGTACGGAGGAGTCCCGCAGATCCCGGGCCGCTTCCAGGCCGGTGATCTGGTGGACGTGGTGGACGGATTCGTCAGCGAGCCGCCGAAGGCTGTCCACGGCGTCGCCGATTTCCGCCGGGGAAAGTACTGGCCCCGCGGATGTCAGCCGTGCGGCAGTGGACGCGGCGAGGTCCCAGTTGATCAGGGCCTGGGCCGGGCTGGACGGTGCCGGTGCGGACGTATCACGTGCGGTGGACTCCATAGTTCCCATCAGAACACAGCGGACCGCGGATCGTCCTTAAGTTCGCTCACCGGCGAACGCCCGCAGGCCTCAAGCCACAGCCACAGCCCGGGCACAGGATGCCGAAAGCGCAGTGCTAGCCCGCGCGGGCACAGTGGTACCAGCAGCACCCGGCAGCACCCCCAGAGGAGAACCCCATGATCCAGTACCGCCCCATCGCTCCCCTGACCCTCGGACCCCGTAAGGGCTGGAGGTCGGTGGCGGCCGCCGTCGTGATGGCCGCCCTGCTGGGCACTACTGCCACCTCCGCCGTTGCGGCCGAGCCGGAAGCCTCAGTGACGCAGGCAGGCCAGGCAGCCCCGGCCACCGGTTCCGGCGATTCCGCCTAACGGCAGTTCCTAGCGGCAGCCGCAGGCCGCGAGCGCGGTGGCGGCCCGGTCCAGGGCTTCCTTGTTGCCGCCCGACCCGGGGGTGAGGCCGTTGCCGATGAACGAGAACACCAGCAGCCGGCCGTCGGCATCCACCACGTAGCCGCTGAGCGCGATCACCGAATTCAGCGTTCCGGTCTTGGCCCGAACCAGCCCCGCGCCACGGGCGGTGGAGCTGTCCCCGTAGCGGGTGTCCAGGGTTCCGGTCAGGCCGGCCACCGGAAACCCGGCCAGCGCGGCCCGGAGCCTGAGGTCCGCCCCGGAGGTGATGGCGCGCACCACTTCGGCGAACTGGCGGGCAGAGACCTGGTTGTCCAGCGCCAGCCCGGACACGTCCGCCAGCCGCATGGTGTCGGTGGGAATTCCCAGTTCGGCGAGCTGGGCCCGGACCGTGGCTGTGGCGGCGTCGTTGCTGGCCGGTTGCCCCTCGGCCGCGGCCGCCATCCGGCCCAGGACCTCCGCGAGGTAGTTGTCCGAGGTCTGGAGCATCAGGTCAACCTGCTCGCCCACAGTGGCGGACTGGACCTCGGCCAGGACGTCCGGGTCACGGGCAGGTGTTTCCGGCGTCGTGTAGCGCCCGACGCCGGTTGCCACGGTCAGTCCCGCGGCGGCACCTGCCGCCTTGAGCTGCGCCGCGAACGCCTCGGCGGCGGTGACGGCAGAGTCCTGCGGGCGGGGACCCGTGGTGACGGCGGGATCGAACCGTGCCGAGTTCAGCGCCAGCGGGAACAGCGGGGCCACTTCGCCGGCTTCGACATCCCCGTCGGCCCAGGCCGGATTCAGCGCCGGGCCGCTGAAGAGTGAATCGTCGACGAGGACTTTCAGCTCTCCGGTTGCGCCGGCGTCCTGAAGTGCAGCCACCGCGGCCGCGGCCAGGGTGGCGAGCCCGGCGTGGCCCAGCACCTCTTCCGGGGCGGACTCCCCCGCTCCCAGGAGGACGTCACCGCCGCCGGTCAGCACTACCTGGTCCGGGGTGGGACCCGCGATGACCGTGGTGCTGAACCGGGCGTCCGGCCCGAGGACCCGCAAGGCGGCCACCGCCGTCAGCAGCTTCATGTTGGACGCCGGTATCCGGTTCTCCGAACCGCCGCGGTCAAACAGGACCTGGCCGGTGAACGCATCCTGGACGAGCCCCGTGAAGGTGCCGCCGCCGTCGGGCTTTAACACCGGTTCCAGCTGGGCCGCGACGGCCGTCGGAAGCGGTACCGGCGCAGAGTCCGTCAGCGGGGACAGGCCCTGCCGGGCGGGAAGTGACGCGGGGGCCTGCTGCCAAGCCGGTGTTTCGGGCGCCTCCACGGGGGCCGGGCCGATGAAAGCCGGGGCGAGCAGCCAGCCGGCGGGGAGGCCCAGGATGACGATCAAAACCATGAGCAGCGCCGTGGGCCAGGCCTTCAGTCCCCGGTGGAACGTGCGCCGGAATGCATCCGTGAACGCCGCCGTGAACCCTGCGAAGCCCGATGTTTCCTTCATGTTGGTGCTGGTCCTCAAGTCCTGAAAATTCCCCACAGTTCCTGAAACTTGGGCCTCTCGCTATATCCTCAATAGTAGTCGGCGGCACCGACACTCCTTTTTTGCTGGTCGTCTACTGTGCCGCGCACCCCCTGCAATTGCCGAGGAGCATTCCATGAAGCATGACGTGACCATCGAGATCCCCAAGGGATCCCGCGTCAAGTACGAAGTTGACCACGAGACCGGCCGCGTCCGCCTGGACCGCGTCCTCTTCACCTCCATGCAGTACCCCACGCACTACGGGTTCTTCGAAAACACCCTGGGTGAGGACGGCGACCCGCTGGACGCACTGGTGCTCCTGCAGGACTTCGACCTGCACCCCGGCGTCATCGTCGAATCCCGCCCCATCGGCGTTTTCAACATGACCGACGACGGCGGCGGAGACGCCAAGGTCCTGTGTGTCCCGGTTGACGCCCGCTTCGACCACATCCAGGAAGTCAGCGACGTCAGCGAATTCCTGATCAAGGAAATCGAGCACTTCTTCACCCGCTACAAGGACCTGGAGCCGGGCAAGTGGGTCAAGGCCGAAGGCTGGGGCGACCGCGCCGCCGCCGAGGCCGAGCTGGAAGCTTCCATCAAGCGTTACGTGCCGGCCGCGCACTAATTTCCTCAAGCAACGCGGGGTCACTTCCTGCCCATTCCACGCTTGGAATTGGGCTGGAAGTGACCCCGCGTTGTGGTTTAACGCCTACTCGGCAACCACCGGTCCGTGCAGTTCCGCGCGGCGCGACCTGTGGAACAGGCCCCGGATGCCCGCAGTCACGTCGATGACGATCATGGTCAGGATGGTCAGCATGATGGCTGGAAGGGCAAATTGCGCGGACCGGACATGCTCCGGCTCCTCGAACACCTCGTAGGGGGCCTCGAAACCGCCGTGCTGTATGACGGCGAACAGCTCGCCCGCATGCCCAAGGAGAGCTATTGACTGCGCCGCGAGCAGGATCCAGGCCAGGACGCGGAGCGTGCGGTTCGGGGCCAAGCCCTTCAGCTGCCAGATCACCCAGAGGCCAATGATGAGGCATGGGATGTAAATCAGATGGAACGTCATGTGGGCCGTCCCCAGCAGTGTCACCGGCAGGATGGCAAACGGCACTAGCACCACCAGGTTGGCCATGCCCAGCCAGAAACCGAAGCGGCCCGCCATCCGCCTGCGTCCTGTTTCCGCCTCCGCTGTCCGTTCAGTGACGGCCTTGCTATCCGCCATCGGGATCATCTCCTTGTATCCGCTGGCACCAAGCCAGGACTGGTTGATGATCCCGAAGCTACGCCGTCCTGCCGGCCGAATCATCGGTGAAAGCACCTATTCCCTCCGGGCCGGATCTGGGACAGCATTGGCTGTATGGCTGTCGGCGGATTGAGCTTGCCCCCGACGCCGCTCCATCCCGAGAGAATCCTGTGGTCCGGCGCCGCCGGAGCGCTGCTCGCGGTGGGTGTGGCCAGTGCCGTTCTTCAATGGAATGCCGTCATCGATCCGCCGTTTTTCGCATTTTCCCCTCCGGCGCACGTGTCGCTGATCTGCGCGGCCGGCGTCGTTTTTACCTCGGCTTCGGTGATCCGGCGCCTGGGAAACCGGCGCCTGACGTGGCTGACGTTCGCTGTGGGTGCCGCGCTGTGCCTGTACCCGTTCTGGATGTTCCTGAGCAACACCCTGGTGTGGAACGGCGGAAACACCGCACTGTCCGGAACCATCCTGCTGGCGACGGCGTTCTCGTGGCATGCTCCCTGCCTGCTGCTGCTTCAGTTGCTGCCAATTGTGGTAGCAGAGGACATCGCCGGACAGTCACGGCGGCTGGTGCGCTACCTGCTGGTGGCTTCCGTGGCCTTGGCGTCGTTCTCCCTCGCCGTGGGCGGACAGGCCCGGAGCATGCCCCAGATGGAACCCCTGCTTCCGCCCGGGTCGGCACTCGGCTCCTTCCTGCAGTGGTTCTCGGATGGGGCAGGCTCCTTCCTGTGGCTCGGCAGCTTCCTGGTATCGCCGGTCACCGTGTGGCTGCTGGTCCGGGCCGGTGACGGCGAGCGCCGACAGCGGCTGCTGCTGGCGGGCATCGCTTCGCTCATTCCGGTCTTCATCATCGTCCTGTGCTCGGCAGCGGGTATTGCCGTTGCCGTTGGCGGTCTGGGCGACTCCGTGGGATTCACCACACTGATCGTGGGGTTCGCTGTGAGTTGTGCACTGACGGCGTTCCTCGTGGCCGGTGCCGTAGCGTCCGAGACCGGGCGTGGGATCCCCCGCCGGCTGATCACGCAGGTGCTCAAAGTGACGCTCATCGGGACCGTCGCGCTCGGGGCGGCCAGCGCTGGAATCGCCACAGCCGGATCAGTATGGCTTTCGTCCATGGTGACAATCGCCGTCGCCGCTGTCCTGATACCGTTCGCGTTGAGGCTGGCCACGTGGTGCAGCAGGGTGCTGGACCCGCGCGAAAATCTAATGGCGCAGCTGCGCCGGCGTGGCAGTGTGCCCTCCGGTGGTGAAGGGCAGGCGATCGAAGCCGCACTCCGTGCAGCGACTAACGACGCCGGCGCCACAGTCAGCCTCAAACTCCCGGAGGGCGCTGGCTGGGTTGATTCAACGGGGCTTGCGGTGCCGTCGCCCAGAGCGCATGAGCATGCACTTCTTCTGGGCACCTCCGGAGATCCGCACGCCTGCATCGTGTTCGGTTCCGCCCGGTCCGCGTCGTTGGGGGCTGCCATCCCCCAACTCGACCGCATCCTGGAACCGGCTGTCCTGGAGGCCGCCGTGCACTACCGGCATGCCGCCGCCGATCGTGAGTCTGCGCGGGCGGTTGGGGCCGGCGCCCAGGAGCGCGCCCGGATCGTCCAGGACATGCACGACGGCGTGCAGGGCCGCCTGCTGGGGCTGGCCCTGAACCTGCAGTCGGCATCCCGGAAGGTGGAGGATGCACACGCGCGCCTGGCCATGGAGGAGATCGTGTCCGGGATGGGCGGGGTCCTGGAGGAACTGCGCCTGCTGGCGCTGGGGAGCGTGCCGGCGAAGCTTGCGTCCAATGGACTGCAGGCTGCGCTCAGTGACTTCGTCGCGCCGATGCCCATCCCTGTCTATCTCGCGGTCCCGCCGGACCGGATCAGCCCGCAGCTCGAGGCCATGAGCTACTTCGTGGTGGCAGAAGCCGTCACCAACTCCGTGAAACATGCGCACGCAAGCTATGTTGACGTCAGGCTGCTGGTGGCGGACCGCGTCCTCAGCATCACAGTTGCCGACGACGGCGTTGGCTCGGCCGATCTGCGGGCCGGCACGGGACTGCGCGGCCTGGCAGAGCGTGTCCGTGCGATGGGCGGCCACCTGATCGTCAGCGACCGCACGCCCAGTGGCACCCTCGTGGAGGTGTCCGTACCGTGCGAATCGTCATAGCCGAGGACCTGGTCCTGCTCCGCGAAGGTATCGCCCGGCTCCTCGCGGATGCCGGCCACACGGTAGTGGCCCAGGCGGGCGACGCACACGGCCTGATCGACGCCGTCGTCGAGCACCGCCCGGATCTGCTGATCGCCGATGTCCGGATGCCGCCCAGCCACACGGACGAAGGCGCCCGCGCCGCCCTCATGCTGCGGGAGCGCTACCCGTCGCTGCCGGTGATTATCCTGTCCCACGTTGTGGATCCTGCAGTCGCCGTGATGATGACCCGCCGGAACCTGGCTGCCTTCGGATACCTGCTCAAGGACCGGGTCCTGCACACCGAAGAGTTCCTGGCAACGGTCCAGCACGTCGCCGACGGCGGCACGGCCATTGATCTGCAGGCAATCAACGCGTTCCTGCTGTCCAACGAGCACCGGCTGACGGCACTGACGCCACGCGAGCTCGAGGTGCTGCGGCACCTGGCGGCGGGCCGCAGCAATGCCGGGATCGCCCAGGTGCTGGTCACCTCGCGCCGGACGGTGGAGGCCCACCTCCGCTCGGTGTTCGTCAAACTTGGCCTGGAAGAGGCGCCGGAGGACAACCTCCGGGTCCAGGCGGCACTCGCGTGGCTGCGTGAGGGAGCCGTCGCCGGCTGACCGGCACAACTGCGGGTGGCCCAGTTCTTCAGGAACCGCGCCACCCGCCGTCGGCGTTTAACCAGCACCGCAGCGCGAACGTACAGTTGAGGCCCTAAAACCCTTCGATTTTTGGGCCTCAAGTGTACGTTCGCGCGTTACCAGCGGCGGATCAGGAAACTGTGGAATCGTTGACCCGTGAGTTCCGAGCCTTCGTTTAGTCCCCCTTGCGGTCCGATCAGCGGCTGGCGGGACGGTGACGTGGTGCGCGCCACCGGAATTCCCTATGCCACCGCGGGCCGCTTCCAGCCCCCGGTCAGTGCGACGGACTGGACGACGGCGTTTGCCGCAACCTCGCCCGCCCCGGCCTGCCCGCAGGGTCCCGTGCCGTTCCTCGACGACGTCCTGGGCACCCGCTACGGCGAGCTCCCCGGCAGCGAGGACTGCCAGCGGCTCTCGATCACCGTTCCCGCCGGCCTTTCCGACGGCGAGCAGATCCCGGTTATGGTGTGGCTGCACGGCGGGTCCTACACCTCCGGCTCCGGCGACCTGGCCATCTTCGACGCCACGTCCCTGGTGGCTGAAAACCGCATCATTGTTGTGTCCGTGACGTACCGGCTTGGCCTGTTCGGGTACCTGGCCACAGGTACAGGACGCCCGGCGAACCTCGGGCTGCTTGACCAGCTTGAGGCCTTCCGCTGGGTGCAGCGCAACATTTCCGCGTTCGGGGGCGATCCCGGCCGCGTCACCGCGTTCGGGCAGTCCGCCGGCGGCGATTCCGTCGCCCACCTGATGGCGACTCCTGAGGCGCCGTCGCTGTTCCAGCGGGCCATCATCCAGAGTGCACCGCTGGGCATCATCCGGGGCCGGCACAAGATGAGCCACGCCATGGGCATCGCGGCCGAAGCCGTCACCGAGGACACGCCCTCCATGGACGTCGTCGCCGTTGAGGACCGCGTGTCGCAGGTGGCCCGGAAATACGGGCTGATGGCGGCCATGCCGTTCGGCACGCAGTACGGGCACGCCCCGCTGCCGCCCGAGGCCGACATTGAGGCGGCCTGGAACGCCACGGCCCCCGGCATCGAGGTGCTGATCGGGCACACCGCCGACGAAGCACGTCTTTTCCTGCCCCGGAGCCCCCTGGTCAGCCGGCTGGACAAGGTTCCCGTGCTGGGCGACCATGCCGTGCGGGCCATCAATTGGGCGGTGACGGAGGCGGTGTACGGCCGGGCAGCCCGGAAATTTGCCCGCCGCCACGCCCGCGCCGGCGGCAAGGCACACAGCTACGTCATCTCCTGGGGCGCCACCGGGAACTACTACCGCGCCGCGCACACCGTTGACCTGCCGCTGTTGTTCGGTAACCAGCAGACCTGGGCAGCCGCCGGACTCCTCAAAGGCTCCACCTGGGAGGAGATCAACGCCGTGGGCCGTGAGCTGCGCAGCCTGTGGGCCGCGTTCGCCCGCGGGGACGGCCTGGCCGAAACAGGCGGCATCCCCGGCGCCCTCCAGTACCGCTCGGAATAAACCCGGGGAAGGTTTCAGGTACCTGCCACGGCATTGCGGATAGCAGCCACCAGAAGGTCCTGCCGTTGGAAGTAGGCGTTGTGCCCGGCGTTCTCGACGACGAGCAGGCGACAGCCGGGGACCGTGGCGGCGACGTGCTCGGCGCCGCGGCGGATGCGCGGCCTTTCGTCGTCCCCGATGAACACCAGCAGGGGGCTCGTGATTGACTCCAGCCCCTTCTGGAACGCGTCAACAGCCTCGGCGTCGGCGCTGAGGAACTCGCCCTGGCTTGCCTCCAGGCTGCGCGGATGGCGGGCGGCCTCGATCGCGGCGGCCGTGGAACGGACCCGGATGTAGCGGGCGTGGTCGAGCGGGTTGGCAGCGATCCATTCGTCCGTGAAGGAGTTTCCCACCCCCAGCCAGATCCGCTCGTCGGCGTCGAGCGAGCTGAACACCTCAAACTTCTCCGGCCGCCCGGGCTGCCCGGGCGGCGGCACGACCAGTGGCCAACCCATGCCGCAGACCACCAGGGCGGCCGCGTCGCCGGGATGGCGGACGGCCCAGCGAAGAGTGGTCATGCCGCCCATGGACTGCCCCACGATGACCGGGTTCTCCAGCCCGAGCGAACCGATGAAGTGCTCCAGCTCTGCCGCCCGGTCTACGAGCGGTCCCTGCCGCGGCGAGTTCGAGGACCAGCCGTGGTCGTAGGTGTCGTATGCCAATACCCGGAAGTCCTGCTCCAGCTCCGCGATGATCGGCTCCCAGCACGCCGCCGCGGAGGCATGGCCGTGCAGCAGGACCACCGGCTGGCCGTGGCCTGAGTCGGTGTAGTGGATGTCGTTGCCGAGCACGTCAAGCCATGGCATGCGGACGGTTCCCTCCGGGCAGCGGGCCGCCGGTCGGCCCTCCGCCCACCAGCGTTCCAGAACCCGGGCAGCGTGTCACGGTGCGTCCAGCATGGCGGCGGTAAGGTCGATTGCATGACCCCCTCGGAAACCGGCGGTGTCGCGTGAGGACACTGGGCGTCGATCTCGCCGCAGCGACTAAGAAGACGGCTGTCGCTGTCCTGGAATGGACTGCCGGTTCTGCCCGCCTGGAGCATCTGGCCCTGGATGTGGATGACCGGGAAATCGTGGAACTGTTTGGCACCAGTTCGATGACCGGAATCGACTGCCCGGTGGGCTGGCCCGATGCCTTCCTGCCCTTCCTCACCGGGCACCTGCATTTTGACGCCCGCCCGGTCCTGGACCACGACGGCATCGAGGGACGCCGGTTGTTGGCCTACCGGGACACGGACCGCTTCGTCACCGCACACACCGGCCTGATCCCGCTCAGCGTCTCCGCTGACCGGCTCGCCCACCCGGCCATGAGGTGCGCCGTGATCCAGGCCAAGATCGCCGCTGAGTACGGGCCCCAGCCGCGGGATGGATCCGGCCGCCTGGCGGAGGTCTACCCCGCTGCGTCGCTGAAGGCGTGGGGCCTGTTGGCCCGCGGGTACAAGGGCCGGGGTGCTCCCGAGGCAGACCGGCTGGGCGTGATTCTGGACCAGCTGGCTGCGGCGGCGCCCTGGCTGGACCTGGCAGGCCAGGAGGACCGGCTGGCCGCATCCGATGACCTCTTTGACGCGGTCATCGCCTCACTGAGCGCCCGCGCAGTAGCTCTGAAGCAGACCGTGGGGCCGCCGGAAACCCATGCCGCCGCAGCTCTGACCGAGGGCTGGATCCATGTGCCGTCCGGCCAGCTCGCCGGCCTCGGGGGCAGCTAGCCCTTTTCCTGCTCCTGGCCCAGCGCCCAGTTCCGGATCTCCTCCGGGTCCTCCCCGTGCGTGCGGGTGTGTTCCCTCGCCGCGATCCGCCGGTCCTGGAGCGTCTGTCGCAGGAGGGAGTGCTTCTCGGCCAGGCCGGGGACGCGGTCGATCGCGTCGATGGCCAGCTGGAAGCGGTCGATCCCGTTGAGCATGGCCATGTCGAACGGCGTGGTGGTGGTCCCCTCCTCCTTGTAGCCGCGCACGTGCAGGCCCTCCTGGTTGGTCCGGCGGTAGGCAAGCCGGTGGATCAGCGACGGATAGCCGTGGTACGCGAAGATGATCGGCTTGTCCGGCGTGAAAATTCCGTCAAAGTCCGACGCCGGGAGGCCGTGCGGGTGCTCACTCACGTCCTGGAGCCGCATCAGGTCCACCACGTTGACCACCCGGACCTTCAGCCCCGGGGCACCATTCTTCAGCAACTCGGCAGCAGCCACTGTTTCCACCGTGGGCACGTCGCCGGCACAGGCCAAGACGACGTCGGGCTCCTCGCCGGATACCTCGGAACCTGCAAAACCCCAGATGCCTAGCCCCCGCTGGCAGTGGTTGGCGGCGTCGGCCGGGCCCAGCCACGTGGGCGACGGCTGCTTGCCGCTGACCACGATGTTCACGTAGTCCGTGGACGCCAGGCAGTGCTCCATCACGGACAACAGGGTGTTGACGTCCGGCGGCAGGTAGACCCGGATAACCTCGGCCTTTTTGTTCACGGCGTGGTCTATGAAGCCCGGGTCCTGGTGCGAGAAGCCATTGTGGTCCTGCTGCCAGACATGTGAGGACAACAGGTAATTTAGCGAAGCCACAGGCTGGCGCCACGGCAGCTTGCGGTGCACCTTCAGCCACTTGGCGTGCTGGTTGAACATGGAATCGATGATGTGGATGAAGGCCTCGTAGCAGCTGAACACGCCGTGCCGTCCGGTCAGGAGGTAGCCCTCCAGCCAGCCCTGGCACAGATGCTCGCTGAGCACCTCCAGCACCCGGCCCGACCGCGCAAGGTGCTCGTCGGCGTCGTCAATCCTGTACTGCCACACCTTGTCGGTGACTTCATAGACGTTCTGCAGGCGGTTGGATGCCGTCTCGTCAGGGCCGAACAGGCGGAAGTTCTCCATGTTCAGCGAGATCACGTCGCGCATCCACGAACCCAGCGTGATCATGGGGCTGATCCGCTCGGTGCCGGGCTCCGGCACCTCGACGGCGTGGGCAGAGAAGGCGGGCAGTTCCAGCGCCCGGCGCAGCTGCCCGCCGTTGGCGTGCGGGGTGGCGCTCATGCGGAAATCACCGGTGGGAGCAGACTCGGCGATGCCGGGCCGGAGCCTGCCATCACCGTCGAACAGCTCCTCCGGACGGTAGGACTGCAGCCACTCCTCAAGAAGGTTCAGGTGTGCGGGGTTGGTGCGGACCTCGGACAGCGGAACCTGGTGGCTCCGCCAGGTGCCCTCCACCTGCAGGCCGTCCACCGTTTTCGGGCCAGTCCAGCCCTTCGGCGAGCGCAACACGATCATGGGCCAACGGGGCGCCCCCTCGTCACCTGCGGCGCCCGCACCGTCACCGCGGCGGGTGTCCTGGATGGCGCGGATCCCGGCCAGGCAGTCCTCCAGGGCAGCGGCGAAGTCCCGGTGCGCCTGGGCGGTGTCGTCCGGGTCGGCGACGGTGACGAAATACGGCTCGTGGCCGTAGCCGCGCAGCAGCTGCTCCAGCTGGGCTTCCGGCATCCGGGCGAGGATGGTGGGGTTGGCGATCTTGTAGCCGTTCAGGTGCAGGATGGGCAGCACGGCGCCGTCGGCGGCAGGGTCCAGGAAGTTGTGCGAATGCCAGCTCGCCGCAAGCGGACCGGTTTCGGCCTCGCCGTCCCCGATCACGACGGCGGTGACCAGCTGGGGATTGTCGAACACCGACCCGTAGGCGTGCGCCAGCGCGTACCCCAGTTCGCCGCCCTCGCTGATGGATCCCGGCGTTTCCGGTGCCGCATGGCTGGGGATGCCGCCCGGGTAGGAAAACTGCCGGAACAGCTCAGCCATGCCGGCTTCGTCGTTGCCCACGTGCCCGTAGATCTCGGAGTAGGTGCCCTCCAGCCAGGCGTTGGCCACCACCGCCGGGCCGCCGTGGCCGGGCCCGGCCACAAACAGCATCTCCTGGGAATCCCGGCGGATCAGCCGGTTCAGGTGCGCGTAGACGAAGTTCAGGCCCGGGGTGGTGCCCCAGTGGCCCAGCAGCCGGGACTTGGTGTCCTCGGCGTCGAGCGGTTTCCGGAGCAACGGGTTGGAGCGCAGGTAGATCTGGCCAACCGAGAGGTAGTTCGCGGCCCGCCACCAGCGGTCCACGAGTTCAAGTTCGTCCTGCGCCAAGTTGCCGGCCATAGCCATCCTTACGTCGCATCGCCGCCGGGGCGGCCGTCGCTCCATCCGAACAGAAGACTGCCGCGCTGGCAACCTCTGCGGTTCCCCAGCCGCCCTCTCCCCGGCCAGGATCTCCCGGGCCGCGGGCGCTTCCGCCCGTCCAAAACCAGCTCTGCCACCAGGCTTGGCCAGGCTTGAAAAAGGGCCCTTCCGTGATGGGTGCCACCGGGTAGGGTGTACCCAGAATGTTCACGCTGACCATCAATCAAACGGACAGCCGGCGCGATGGTGACCGGGTGCCGCAGTTACTCAAGGACCTGCGGCATATCCCCGCGCGCCTGGACTTCGACCGTTCGGTTGAAGATGAGGTGCAGGGCATCGTTGATTGTCCGCACCAGGCGGTTGAGGCCGCGCTGATCGCCCTGCGCTCAGGGTCCTGGTACGTGGGGGTTGGCGTGGGTCCCCTGAATGAGCCTCTGCCGAACCTGATCAAGGACGCGTCCGGCCACGGCCTGGTCTACGCACGCCGCGCCGTGGACCGGCTGCGGAACGGCAAGGACCGGGTCCCGGTAGCCGTGGAGGGACCGCTGGCCGACGTTGCCTACGAGGCCGAGGCCGTGCTGCGGCTCCTGGGCCATATTGTGCGGGACAGGTCCGGCGCTGAGTGGCGGGTCCTTGACCTCATGACCCCCGGCGTCCGCGGGCAGCAGAAGGCGGTGGCGCAGGAACTCGGCATCACCACCCAGGCCGTGAGCAAGGCCGTCGCCCGGTCGCAATGGGCGGAGGAACACGCCGCCCGCCCCGCCGCGGCCAGGCTGCTCGCCCTCATCCTCGAGGTGCGCTGAACTCCCCGGCTATTGCAGGGCGCCGATGATCGCCCCCATCGCCGTGAACGCCACGATGTTGTAGCTGGCGTTGATGGCGAACAGTGTCAGGCTGCGGCGCTCAAACAGGTAGTTGATTCCCAGGGCGGCCGCCACCCAGGCCACCCCCGCAGCCAGCCCGGCCAACGTGCCGAAGCCCGCGCCGCCGTCGCCAATGAACGCAGCCAGCACCACCGCCATGACCAGCGCGAGCAGGAACGACCCCACAAAAACCCGGACGGTCCCGCGCTTGAGTTGCCCGTCCGTCACGCCAGCCTCGCGTTGCCACACTTTCGCGAACAGCACCGAGTACCACAGGCCGCCCACCAAAAACGTTGCCAGTGCCGCCAGCAGTACACCCAGCCAGCTGATGTCCAATCCCATCACAGCCATCCTTCCCGGGCGACCGTTCCTGCGGCGTCCCTGGCTGGAGCATATGCCCGCCCGCGGGCCGGGTCTTGTACAAAAGCCGCACCGCCGGGTGGCGGGATGCGCACTTCCTCAGCGTGCCGCCGTCGGGCTGTCCCCGACGCTGTGGAGCGGGACGAAGGTGGCGTATTCCGGTCCGTGTTCCCGGATGAGGCGCAGGTATTCCGACGGCGTGAAGCCGCTGTAGCGCCGGAAGGTGCGGATCAGGTGGGGCTGGTCGTAGTAGTCGGCCAGTGCCAGCAGCTCCCGGCCGCTTGACCCGTCTTCAGGCAGGCGGGCCGCGGCGTTAACGAAGCGGTAGAACCGGCATACATCGGCGTAGCTCTTGGGCGTGATCCCGCAGTCGCGGAACATGGTCCGCTGCAGGGTGGACGGGTTGACCCCCAGGCGGCGGGCAAGCCCGGCCACGGGCACGTCCTCCGCCGCCAACAGCGCCACAGCCTCCACCGACCGCGGGTCCGCTCCGCCGCGGAGCCTGGAAGTGAGGAAGCCTTCAAGGGCGGCGAATGCGGTGGCTGGACCGGCGTCCATCAGGTCGGCGCGCAGGGCAGTGAAGCCGGGCAGGAAACCGCCAGTGTCCTGCACTTTTCCCTGCAGGTCCGACGGCGGCACGTCCGTGAGTGCCGCGATGCCGTACGGCTGCAGCGCGGCACCGATATTGAACAGCTGCGGCGGATTCTCGCTGATGAGGTAGCTGCGCTGGATGCCTGCGTAGAAGCCGACGGCCACCTCCGTCGCCCCGAGGTCCGGAGCCGCGGCAAACGGATCGATGAGGCGGTACGGCGAGGACAGGTTCAGGACCAGGTGCGCCAACGGACCGGGAAGGATCTTTTCGTACTTCGCCGCCGGTTCGCCGCGCACAAACCAGAAGTGGCTGACGTACGGCCGCAGCCGGGCGGGGGCGGGACACTCCTCGTAGAGCACACGAGCAGTCTACGGCGGACCGGTGTCCCGGGCAGGATGCCCGGTTGAACACCTCTGACCGAGCACGAACGAGCCTGTTCGGATCCCTTGAAGCGGACACATCCCGAACATAGTCTCGCTGTGCCCGGCTTTCCGGATCAGCACCGCACCCCCCTGAGACCACGAGGTATACCAATGGCGTTTTCCGCACGAAGAATCCGAAGGCCGGTGGCTGCGCTGGCAGCAGCCGTGACGGCCGTGGCCGGGCTGGCGATGCTGCCGGCCGCACTCCCGGCAGCAGCAGACGGAGCAACCCCGGTGACCATCACCCCGAACCCTGCCAGCCGCGGCGAGGCGTTCGAAGGGTGGGGCACCAGCCTGGTCTGGTTCGCCAACGCAACGGCGGGCTACTCCCCCGAACTGCGTGAGGAGCTGTACCAGAAGGTCTTCGGCGAGGACGGACTGAACCTTAACATCGCCCGCTACAACGTGGGCGGCGGAAACGCCTCGGACGTGCCCGATTACCTCAACGACGGCAGCGCCGTGGAAGGCTGGTGGAAGCCGGTCACCGGGCCCGCGGCAGGCACGGCCGCGTCGAACCTCTACAACCCCGACGGCTCCGTGGATCCGGCCCAGGCGAACAAGCTGGCGTTCCTGGAACAGTGGAACCCGGACGATCCCGCCTCCTACAACCCCGATGCCGACCGGAACCAGCGGTGGTGGGTGGAACGGCTGGCCGCGGATCGGCAGATCACCCACTGGGAGGCATTCAGCAACTCCCCGCCCTGGTTCATGACCAAAAGCGGCTACGTCTCCGGCCAGGTCAACTCCAACAAGGGTGAAAACCTGCTGCCCCAGGCCGAAGCCAAGTTCGCCGCCTACATGAAGCACGCCGTCGAACTCCTGGAGACCGGCAGCGGCATCACTGTGGACACCATCGATCCGTTCAACGAGCCCAACTCCGGGTACTGGGGCACGGCAATCGACCCGGCAACCGGAAAGCCGCCCACCAGCTACACGCAGAAGCAGGAGGGCGCGCTGATCTACCCGGCCGCCCAGGACCGGGTCACCAAACTGCTCGCCGCCGAACTCGCCAAGGACAGCACCACCACGGACGCCGTCATCTCCGCGATGGACGAGACCGATCCCACCAAGTTCGTGACCAACTGGAACGGCTACAGCCAGGCGGCAAGGGACGCCGTCGCCCAGCTCAACGTCCACACCTACGGCACCAATGACCGCCGCCGGGTCCGCGACCTGGCGAACTCCACGGACAAGCCACTCTGGATGAGCGAAGTGGGCGGCTTCTGGCCCGGCAACCCGGCGCTCGGCGACTCCACCAGCGGCTGGGACCGCTCCAACATCACCAACGGCCTGGGCATCGCCGGCCGCATGGTGAACGACCTCCGCGAACTCGAGCCCGACGCCTGGGTGTTCTGGCAGCCCGTGGAGGACACCTACAAGCAGGAGAAGGCCGACAAGGGCTGGGGCTCGGTCTACGTCGACTTCGACTGCAACTACGAGGGCCGCGAAGGCTTCTCCAACCGCCGGCTCAACGACGGCGCCGCCCAGGATCAGGCAAAATGCCGTGTCCTGACCAACCAGAAGTACAACACCACCCGGAACTTCACGCACTACATCCGGCCCGGCGACTTCCTCATCCAGAACGACAACGCCAAGACCGCGAGCGCCCTGGATGCTGACGGCAACGGCGCCACACTGGTGCACTTCAACGACACCCCGACGGCGGAAAAGGTCACCCTCGACCTCAGCCGCTTCGGCGCCATCGCACCCGGCGCCACCGTCACGCCGGTGGTGACCACCAAGTCCCCCCTCGATGACATCGAACGGAACGCGCTCGTCAAGGGCGCCCCGGTCGCCGTCGACGCCGCCGCGAAGTCCGCGACGCTTGAGGTTCCCGCCGCTTCCGTGGTGACATTCGTCGTCGACGGCGTCAGCGGCGTTGCCGAGGATGCCGCACCGGTCCAGGACGGCCACAGTTACCACGTCACCGGCGATGCCAGCGGCAAATACCTCACCGGACGCGCAGACGGATCAGCCTCCATCCAGGAGCTGGGAACGACGGCGGCGGAGGTCACTTCGCAGCTGTGGACGTTCCACGCCGTGGACGGCGGAGATGAGTACGCCAACGACCGCCGCTGGGTGGTGACCACCAAGGACGGGCGAGTGCTGACCGGCAACGGCGGCGTGCTGAATGCGAGCCAGTCCGGAGCCGCGGCCCTGGCCGCCATGGGCCTGGAGCAGGCCAAAACCGCCCCCTCCGCGCAGTGGATTGTCACCACCGAAAACGGCAAGCAGTGGTCCCTGGTGAATGCCTCTGCGGCCATCGCCCTGCAGGTTTCCGGGAACCAGACGGCGGCCGGAACGGCAGTGGCACTCGGCTCCTCCACCGGCACCACGGCCACCGCAACCGGCAGCACCCACCAGTCCTGGGGATTCACGGACCTCGCGGACCTGGCGCTGCTCGGTACCAAGCCGGTGGATCTCAGCACGCCCATCGGCGTCGCACCTTCCCTTCCGGCCACCGTCACCCCGCTGTACGAAAAGGGTGAGGGCCGGCCCGTGCCGGTCCAGTGGAACGCGGTTGACCCTGCTGTCTGGAAAAAGCGCGGCACGGTGACCGTCACCGGTTCCGGGACCGACGTGTACGGACAGGCGTTCAACGACGCCAAAGTCACCGTGACGGTCGGAAAGTACACGGCCACCGACCCCGTGTCCGCGACGGTGGGCACCGGCACGGCACTCGCCGAGGTCCAGGCCGCGGCACCCGCAACCGTCCCCGGGCAGATCGGCACCGGCACGGCGCGGAACAGCCTGGCTGTCACCTGGGACTGGAGCGCTTTCGATGCCGCCGGGCTGCAGACCCCCGGAACCGCCACGGCCAGGGGTAAGGCGAGCACCGGCGTCGACGGCGACAAGCCGCTGGACGCCCAGCTGACCGTCCTTGTGGTGGACCGTGTCCCCGGCAGCCACATCTGCAAGGACGACACCACCACGACGGTCACGGCCAGTTACACCGAAGGGTCCTACCTCGCCAGGAACACGTGCGACGGCAACGCCTCAACGCGCTGGTCCAACTGGGTCAGCGGAGGCCGCGGCAGCGACACCCTGAGCTATGCCTTCAGCCGCGACTACACGGTGGACTCAGTGACCCTGACACTCGCCGAAAAGGCGGCGCAAAGCCTCACGGTCCAGTACCAGGATGCAACCGGCGCATGGAAGGGCACGACGGCGGGAACCGTCACCGGCCTGGGCACCGCCGCTCCGGCCAAGGTGTCCTTCAGTCCCGTCACCACGCGCGGCATCCGGTTGGTGCTGGCAACTCCGGGCTCGTACACCAAGGTGTCCGAGGTGGCCATTGCGGGATCGCGCCTGGGTGAGGCCGGGCTCGCCGATCTTGGCCGCCTGCTGGTGGGGCAGAAGCCAGTGGTTGGCTTTGCTGCCGGCACCACCGGATACACAGTGCTGACGACGTCGGCGGCGGCACCAGCCGTGGCGGCGTACCCGCTGGACACCAATGCGGAGGTTTCCATCGTCCAGGCAACGGCTGATCACCCGGCGACGGTCACGGTGACCGCCCCTGACGGCACCACGAAGGACTACACGGTGACCTTCGTGACCGGAAAGGCCGCCTGCGCCAACGGCGGCTGGGCCACCAACGTTGAGCCCGGGTTTGCCTCCGAAGGGGAATGCGTCAGCTACTTCGCGTCAAAATAGCAGTTGATGTAAGGGACCTCTGGCCCCCTTCGGGGAACCGCAGGCACGGCCGTTGCAGCACCGGAATCACGGGTGCTGCGACGGCAGTGCCGTCTTGGGACGACGCCGCAGTTTCCGGAGCCCGCCCGCTGTCGGGGAGAATGGAGGGCATGACCCTCACAACCTTCGCCCTCATCCGCCATGGCCAGACAGACTGGAATGCGCAGCGCAGGCTGCAGGGTGCCACCGATATTCCGCTGAACGACGTCGGCCGGGGCCAGGCGCGTGACGCCGTCGCCGTGGTGTCCGCTTACGAATGGGACGCGATCGTTTCCTCGCCGCTGAGCCGGGCTGCGGAAACCGCAGATCTGATTGCCGCCGGACTCGGGCTGCGCGTGGCCCGGCGCGTTCCGGAGCTCATCGAGCGCAGCTTCGGGCCCGCGGAGGGCCTGCAGGCCGGCCCCGAACTGGACGCCCTGCGCATTCCCGGCGGCTTCCGTGGCGCCGAAAGCGACGACGAGGCAGCCTCCCGCGGGTTGACCGCCCTGGAGGCCCTGGCCGAGGAGTTCCGCGGCCAACGCGTCCTGGTGGTCGCCCACGGCACGCTCCTGCGCGTGAGCCTCAGCCGGGCCATCGGCCGCACCCTGCAGAGCGTGGACAACGCTGCCCTCAACCTCGCCCACCACCACGCCGTTGACGGCTGGCAGCTTGAGTACTTCAACGGCGAGCCGGTCATGGAGCCCGCCGACGCCTGAGGGGCCTTCGGTTCCTGTCGATCCCGGTACCCGCCGGCGTGCGGCTATGCTGGGGAAAACCCGGCCGCAGCACGGCACGGCATGGCGGCAAGGACCAGCGGCGCTGGTCGCGGAAGGACAACCGAATGGCGCGAGCGACAGTCCAGGACGTCGCTAAGACGGCAGGAGTGTCAGTCGGGACGGTGTCCCGCGTCCTGAACAAAAGCCCGGCCGTCAGCGAGTCGAGCAAGGAAAAAGTCACAGCGGCCATCCGCCAGCTCAATTACCGGCCCCTCGCCTCCGCCCGCGACCTTCGCCGGGACCGGACCATGCGCATTCTGGCCCTCGCCAAGAACCTGAACTCGCCCGTCATCAGTGAAGCCTTCCGGGGCGTAGGGGACGCCGCCGCGTCGTCGGGCTACGTCAGCCTCATTGCCCCGACGGCCGGGGACCTGGAACGGGAACAGCAGCTGGTGGACATGCTGCGGAACGGGTCCGTGGACGGGCTGATCATGTTTTCGCCCACAATGCCGGATGAAGATGTCAACGAAATGGCCGAGCAGCTCAGCGTTGTCCAGGTCTGCGAGATCGCCGACTCCGAGGCAGCATTCGGCGTATCCATCGACGACCGGCAGGCCGCCTTCGACATCACCCGGCACCTCATCGAAACCGGCGGCCGCCGTTTGGCGATGATCGGGAACAGGGCCGCCCGCTCTGGCCGGCTGCGCGAGGAAGGCTTCCGCCAGGCGGCCGCCGAAGCGGGAATGTCGCCGGACCAGATGCTGTTCGTCGAAGGCGAGTTCGACTTCCACTCGGGGCGCCAACTCACGAGGAAACTGCTGACGGCGGACCCCCTTCCCGACGCCGTGTTCTGCGGCAGTGATACGGTCGCCGCCGGCTGCGTCCGTGAAATCACTGACGCCGGGCTGCGGGTTCCCGACGACATCGCCGTGGCAGGTTTTGACGACTCCATCCAGGCCGAAATGTGTGTGCCGGAACTGACCACGATCCGGCAGCCCGCCTATGACATGGGCAGGGTGGCCTTTGAAGCACTTTTTGCCCGGATGACGGAGCCGGGAGAACACCGCCGGGGCCGGACCTTCCTGCCGCATGAACTCGTGGTCCGCGATTCAACAAAGGGCTAGCGCAGGGGGTTGACAGGCCCCCGGGGCGGCTGCCAGACTTTTGGAATCGATTCCAATTCCAAGAAACACCAGGCAAGCCACCAATTTTGGAATCGATTCCAAATGCAACCAGCCTCCCTCCCCCACCCCCTAAGGAAGCATCTCTTGAACAACGAGCAGAAGTCGTCAGCGCAGCACGCCTCTCTCCCGGACGCAGCGCCGGCAGAAGAACTGCGGGTGGGTGTCGTCGGCATTGGCTGGGCGGGACAGCAGCACCTGAAGGCCTACGCTTCCCTGGAAGGCGTCCGCATTGTGTCGCTGGCGGGCATGGAGCAGGACCTCCGCGAGTCGCTGCAGGCCGAATACTCGATCCCGAACGCTTTCGCCGGCTGGGAAGAGATGCTTAAGTACGGTGGCCTCGACGCGATCAGCGTGGCGGTCCCCACCTTCCTGCACGCACCTATCGCCATTGCCGCCCTGGAACGCGGCCTGCACGTGCTGAGCGAGAAGCCGATCGCGCGCAACGCCGTCGAAGGCCAGGCCATGGTGGACGCCGCACGCAACGCGGGACGCGTCCTGGACGTCGCCTTCAACCACCGCCGCCGCGGAGACATCCAGGCACTCAAGGAAGTGATCGACGACGGCGGCGTGGGCCGACCGTACTACGCCAAGGCCTCCTGGCTGCGCCGCTCCGGCATCCCAACCCTGGGCAGCTGGTTCACCAACCCGGAGCTCGCAGGCGGCGGACCGCTTGCGGACATCGGTGTGCATGCCCTCGACTACGCCCTGCACCTGCTCGGCGAACCGAAAGTTGTGGCCGTGTCCGCCGCCACGCATTCAGAACTGGGACCCCAGGGACGGGGCGGCGGAAGCGAGTACTCAGCGTTGGCCTCCAGCCACGCATTCGAGGTGGAAGACTTCGCGTCCGCGTTCCTCCGTCTCGAGGGCGGCGGAACGCTGCTGATCGAGGCCAGTTGGGCTACCTACCGCGAAACGGACGATCTGCTGGACTTCACGGTCTACGGGACCGACGGCGGGGCCGAGCTCAAAGTGCAGGGAGCACCGTTCCCTCCCGTTGGCCAGCTCAGGGTCTTTACGGAAAAGGACGGCGAAAGCGCCGATTACGTGCCGCCGGTCGCGCCCGGCCGCGCGCACGATGGTGTAGTGGAAGACTTCGTTACGGCCGTCCGGGACGGTGCGGCGGCCTGGGGCGAACATGATGGCTCGCTGGCCCTCTACCGCGCCCAAATCATCGATGCGTGCTACCAGTCGGCACGCGAACAGAGGGAGGTTCGTCTCTAATGAACGACAAACTGAGAATCCGGGTCTGGAACGAGGGCGTCCACGAGGCGCTCAACGAGCCGTCCCACATCGGAGAGATCTACCCCGATGGCATCCACGGCGCCATCGCAACCGGGCTGCGTTCCTACTACCCGGACGCAGAGATCACGACGGCGGTCCTGGCCACCGACGATGAACACGGCCTTGACGAGGAGGTCCTCGCCGAGACGGACGTGCTGCTGTGGTGGGGCCACATGGCCCACGCCGAGGTGAGCGAGGCCGTCGTCGAACGCGTCCACCGGCACGTCCTGGGCGGGATGGGGCTGATCGTGCTCCATTCAGGGCACTTCGCCAAAGTGTTCACCCGGCTGCTGGGCACCAGCTGCTCGCTGGCGTGGCGGAACGAGGGCGAACGCGAGCTCGTGTGGACCGTCAAGCCCTCGCACCCCATCGCCGAGGGTGTGGACAGCCCCATCGTCATCCCCGAGCAGGAGATGTACGGCGAGCTGTTCGACATCCCGGACCCCGACGACCTGATCTTCATCAGCTCGTTCGCCGGCGGCGAGGTGTTCCGGTCCGGGGTCACGTTCACCCGGGGCAAGGGCAGGATCTTCTACTTCAGCCCCGGCGACCAGGAATACCCCGTGTACCACCACCCGCAGATCCAGCGGGTCCTCGCGAACGGCGTGCGCTGGGCGGCCGAGCCCGGGCTGCACCGCTCGGTCCCGGCCGTGAGCAACCCTGCCCTTGGCTCCTTCGGGGAGGCGTAGGACATGACCAAATACCTCATCTCCTTCCCGAGCGAAGCCATGGTGGTCACCGCCGATGACTTCCCGGTCGTCGTCGCCGAATCCCATGCTGTGATCGAGGAGGCGAAGGCCGCGGGCGTCTACGTATTCGGCGGCGGGATCGCGGAGGACGTCGCTCCCGTGCTGGTCTCCGCCGACGGGTCGGTGGGCAACGAGATCTATCCGGGCTCCGAACTCAAGGGCGGGTTCACCGTGCTGGAACTGCCGACGCGGGACGACGCGGTCGAATGGGCGAGGAAGATCGCGGTTGCCTGCCGTTGCCCGCAGGAGCTCCGCGAGTTCGGCTACGACCCCGCGAGCTAGGTGCCAGTAAGTCCGGCCCAGACGGCGGCGGCGTCAACTGCGGTGCCGTCCGCGAACTCGAACCGTCCGCCGCCGTCGCCAGGACCGCCGTCGGCCGGGACATACCGGACGGTGCCGGCGGCCTCCGCGTTTCCCGCTCCGGCGAGGACGACGACGGCGGCATAGTCGCCGTCGTCCGCCGCACCGGACGTGCCAATCCAGGGAACCGTGAGCAGCTCCCCCATCGGGTGCGGGGCCTCCCGCCGCCAGGTTCCGGCGTCGTCCAGGGGCGAGCCCCAACCGGCCAGCGAACGGATTTCGCTGGCCATCGGGGACTCCGCATCCACGGGCCAGCCGCCGATCCGCAGCCGCGCGGGCGCCCCGGGGGACGTGCCGCGAACCCGGACCAGCCTCAGCTCCACGGCACCGCGCGTCAGCGAGACCACGGTGACATCCGGCCCGGGCGTCGCCGTGCCCCTGGCGCCGCTGCCGTGGTCCGGGCCGCCGTCGGGATCAACCTCGATCCAGTTGACGGTGGCACGGGAGGCGCCGGCCAGGACCCCGCCGATGTCCTTCTGGCCCAGGAACTCAAAGCCGGTGCGGTGCGTGAGGCATCCCCCGGCGTCGACCAGCACCACGGCGTTGTCCAGGGATTCCGGCTCCAGGTCCGGGAAGGTGTGGGTGGAGTATCCGAGCCGGGCGTAGAGCGGGGAATCGGCCACCGCGGCTCCGGCGTTGGCGTGGTCGGTGCCGTGGTTCCGGATCCGGACCACGCCGTCGGACGCTGTTCCGTCCACCTGCCAGCCGGGCGCGGCGATCAGGCGCTGCGTGTCGCCGGCTTCCACGGGCAGGGGTTCCTCGACGGCGGTCCACACCCGGTGGTCCGCCGGCAGTGCAAGTCCCAGGAAGCCCTTGGCGGCCCAGTACGGCGAGCCTGCACCGGAGTAGGACTGCTTCATTCCGGCGAACTCGCCGTGCCAGCCGATCGAGAGCAGGCCGTCGTCGGTGATGGATCCGTGGCGGACGAAATAGTCCAGCATGCCGGAGGCCGCGCGCCGGCCCATCCCGGGGGACAGTCGGGTGTGGCCGGAGAGCTCGCCCACCCAGAACGGCGCCGCCGCTGCGAAGCGGTAGATGAGGCTGCGGCCCTGGATCAGCGGGGCGCCGTTGCCGCCCACGAGGTACGCGGCGTCGTCCAGGAAGTCGGCGAGCCGTTCGCCGTCGAGCTCTTTCCGGGCCTGGACCCGCGGATCATCAGGCGCCATCAGCGCCCACAGTTGCGGGTAGACCTGGAAGGCCCAGCCCACGTAGTGGTCGTAGGCGCGCTCGGGGCCATCGGCGAACCAGCCGTGGCCGCGGTAGAGCGAATCGTGGATGGCCAGGCCGGCGTCGATGTCCTCGTCCGAGGAGCGCCCGCCGACGCTGGCCAGGAAGGTCTCCACCACAATCTGGAACCAGACCCAGTTGATGGGCGGGTACTCCTCACCGATCACCGTTTCAAACCACGCAACCAGCTGCTCCTGGACCCGCTGCGGGAGCTTGTCCCACAGCACGTCCCGGGTCAGCGCCAGCCCCACGGCCAACGACGCCGCCTCCACCTTCGCCTGGCCCAATTCGCCGGGCGTGGGCCAGCGGTCCGGGTTCGCGGGGTTGGTCCCGGCGTCCAGGCCCTTCGCATACCAGTCTGCGATCCAGCCCGTTGCCTGCGGGTCGCCGGCGATCCGGAAAGAGGCCAGCAGGAAGGTCCGGGCGAAGGCTTCAAGCGAGTCACTGCGCGGGCCGTAGGCGCTGTTGGCGCCGGGCAGGTGGATGTTGGCGTGGTCATCGGTGCCGTAGCGCTGGGCCGAGCGGAGCAGATGGTCGGCGTAGGCGCACCAGTGCGCGCGGGTCAGGCCGGTATGCGGCGAAAGCCCGCGGTCCGCGGCGGGCAGGGTCAGGGCAGGCGGGGTTGCTGTGGATGGCATGGGGTCCTCAGGGTCGGAAGGCTGGCGATCTTGGATGGCTGGCGGTCAGGGAGGGCTGGCGGTCAGGGAGGCTAGACGGCGGCGAGCCAGGCGATGGCACGCAGCAGGAGTTCACGGTGCTCGGGTGACTGGAAGGAGGCGGCGTCATGGCCCAGGGCGTCGTAGAAGGTACGTCCCGGCCGGCGGTCCAGGGACCACATGACCGGATGCTCGCTGCCCTCGTGGGTGTGGGTGGCATGGACCTTGATGCCGGGCGCTGTCCGGAGGTAGCTGTAGCGCTCATCCGGCAGCTCGAAGTCCTCGATGCCCTCCACCAGGGCGCCGGATTCCTGAAGGACGTGGATCGCCGCCGGCCCGTACTCGGGATGCATCGAGGTCCCACGGATCCACCTGCCACCCAGTCCGGTTTCCCATTCGGGGGCGTCGGCGAAGCTGGTGGAGCTGACATGGCTCACCAGCAGCGGACGCCCGTCCGCCAGCCATCGCCGCAGCCCGGCCGAGGCTTCCGGGGTCCCGGGCGACGGACGGTCATCGCGCGGAAGTCCCACGTTCACCACGAGGAGGTCCGGCAGCCCGGCGTCGGCAGGTCCACCCGGCGCGGCCAGGCCGGACAGGGCGGAGTCGACGTCCTCCGCCATATCGACGGCGAAGCCGGCCTCCCGGAGCAGGCCCGCCAAAGCTGCGGACGTCTCCGCGAACGGATGCCAGGGGTCAGCGTACCGGCCGACTCCGCTCAGGAGCAGAGCCCGCGGAGCCGCCGGCCTGCCCGCCGTCACAGGGATTCCTGGAGCACGCCCGGCGCCGGGACCCGCGGCGCGCCGATGGATGACTCGCGCAGGATCAGCTCCGGGTTCAGTTCGATCCGGTGCACTGGCCGCAGCCGTCCCTCCGCGAGGCGCGCAGCCATGAGCTGGACGGCCACCTTCCCCACGTACTGCTTGGGCGGGCGGACGGCCGAGATGGCGGGCTCGGCAAGATAGGCCACTTCGTCGTCGTAGCCCACGATCGCCATGTCCCCCGGCACCTGGAGTCCCTTGTCCACGCAATGCTGTACAAGAGCCACCGCCTGGGTGTCCGAGTGGACCAGCAGGGCCGTCGTCCCGGTCTTCTTGCACAGTTCCAGGACGTGGTCGAAGTGTGCGGCCCGGTCTCCGTTCGGCAGCTTGGCCGAATCCTCGTGGACAGAGCCCTCCACCGGGATCTTCAGGGCCGTCAGGGCCTGCCGCCACCCGCGCACCACGTGGGGCGTGGTGGGGCTGGCAGAATCGGCGAGGCAGCCGATCTGCCGGTGGCCCTCCTGCCACAGGTGCCGCACCGCCATGCCGGCGCCGAACGCGTGGTCCGTGGCAACCCATTCGAGGCGGTGCGCCGGGTTTTCCACGGGCGAGCGCCGTTCTGCCAGCACCACCGGAATGGGCAGCGCGTTGAGCCAGCGGAGCAGCTCCTGCCCGTGTTCGCCGGTCAGGTCCGGGGCGACGATCAGGCCGTCGATGTTCTGGGTGTCGAGCAGCGCCTGGACCTGCCGCCGGTTGTCGGCGGCGTCATAGGCCGAGCCTCGGACCAGGATCCGCAGGTTCTGCACCTCGGCCTCGGCCCTGGCGCCGCTGATGACCTGTGGCCAGTAATAGTCCAGGGACGGCACAACCATGCCGATCGAGTAGCTGTGCTGCGGCGTCCGGGCCGCCGTCGCCGACCTGTCCAGCGGGCTGGGCAGCGTGGCTCCCCCGTGGACCCGCGACACCAGGCCCTCATCGGCCAACAGGTTGACGTCCCGCCGGATGGTCAGTTCGCTGACGCCCAGCTTCACCGCAATGCCGCGGACCGTGATGGCCCCGTGGGCACGCAGTTCCTCCATCAGCCGCTCGCGGCGCTGGAGCGAGAACAGGGATTTTCCGGCGTTCTCGGATGGTTGGTCAGGGCTCATGGTGTTGCCTCCACTGTCAGGGTGAATGTGCCGGCTGGGCGGTGTTCTTCGGGCAGTCGGAAGCGCAGTCGGGTCAGCCGTGCGCCCCACACGTCGGACAGCAGGGGGTCATCCAGCAGCCATTCATCCACCAGGACGACGGCGGCGCCCGGCTCCCAGCGCAGGCGGACTCCCCTGCCGTTCCCGGCGAACGGTATGTCAGCCGCCGGGATGCCGTCCGGCAGGATGGTGGCGGAGCAGTCTTCACCGAGGCGGACGGTGCCGGCCGCGAGGTAGGTGATGTCGACGTCGGGCGTTCCATTGTCCGGCACCTCCGGAAGATCCCAGCGGTCGGCGACGACCACCTGCCGGGCCTCCCGGTCCAGCGAGGATGTCCGGATCCACTGCTCCGGGCGCAGTCCGTACGCTCCTCCGAGGGCCAGCGCGAGTGTTGGGTTGTCAGGGATGGGCGCCTGCAGGACGTCCGCCGCGAAGTCCTTCCCGGTGCCCTGCTCCAGGCCGAACGGTGCGGGAACGCTGTGCCAGGCGCTTTGCATGGCGCGGATTTCGTAGCGTTCCGGGCTGAAGGTCTTGGCCGTATAGGTGGGCTGGCCGGCGTCGACCAGCAGCGGAACGCCGTCGACGGCAACCAACACGGAGCCGACGTCGCGGTGGTTGTGGTGCTCCCCGTTGTGCCCGCCCTTCGCGGCGAGCAGCAGGCCCTGGTCTGTGCCGGCGGTTTCGCGGGCCACCATGATCTGCACCGACGGGAGGTAGGCGAACGGCACCAGGGGCGGGCCTCCAGCGGGCTCATCGGCGCCTTGTTCCGACCCGCGCAGGAGCGCGTGCAGCACCCGGCCCAGTCCCGCCGTCGCCTCCGGCTGGCCGGAGACGAAAGACGCTGCGTGTCCCGCGGCGTCACGGTCATCCAGGCGCAGCGCCCACCGGTGCAGCATGTCCCACGGCAGCGCGCTGGCCGCCCGGGCCGGACCGTCGGCAACGTTGAGGAACCAGGTTCCGCCCAGATGCATCCGGTGCGGAAAGGCAACGAGCTGGCGGACCACGGGGAGATCGACGTCGAGCGCCCCGTCTGTGGCTTCCTCCAGCAGCGCGAGGCCCTCCAGCGCCCTGCCGGCCCCGTTCCACCAGTAGGCGAAGCCCTCGTCGATGGCCCCGTCCGCGGGGATGGAGGCCAGGAAACGGTCCAGGCCCTCGATGCAGCGGGCAACGGCGGCTGCCTGGAGCTGGGGATCGTCCACCAGGAACAGCGCTGCAGCAATCAGGTTCGTATGGATCCACGGGTTCCAGTTGTGGACGTCACCGTCCAGCCCAAGCCAGTGCCAGTCCATCCGGTCGAGGAAGGGATTGATGACGCGTTCCTGGGTTTCCTGCCGGATCCGGCGGCGCAGGCCGGGCGCCCGGGCATCCAGGGAGTCGCCGAGCACGTAGTCCGTCCACGCGAGCTGCGCGGCGACTTCACCGGCGCCAAGGTCCAGGTACGGCCGGGACTTGTCCGGCACCACCTCGCCGCTGCGGCTGAAGACGTCGTCGTGCGCGGCCCAGCTCCAGGAGCTCTGTTCGCAGAGCAGGTAGACGCCGTCGACCACCTCGTCCAGCCAATCAGCGGCGGCTCCGCCCCCAGTGGCGTCGTTGCCGCCCAGGAGGACGCTGCCGGCGTCGGTGCTGGCGTGGCCCGCTCCGGCGCCGCTCCCGGCAACCATTCCGCCGTCGCGTCCGGCGAGCAGGGCCATCGCAACGGCACGCGTCAGGCGCTGCTGGCGCGCCCCCACCAGTCCTTCGTAGGCGGTGCGGTTGCCGTCCCGGAAGTAGCGGGCGTAGTGCGAAACCAGGGGCTGAGGCCAGGCTGTCCCTCGTTCGGTCCACGCTTGGGCGGCCAGGCCGGCGGAGGCAGCCTCGCTGACGCCGAGCCAGGCGGCATCGCCCAGCTTGCGGATGCGGAGTCCGGACAGCCCACCCGCCAGCAGGTCTGCGAGGCCGGAAGGAGACGCGTTCGTTCCCCACGCGGAGGCGAGAGGGCGGGCCCCCAGGGCCGTGGCCGGCGTGCCGCCGGCAGGTGGTGCATTCATTAAAGACTCTTCTCGGATGTTCGAGTCGGATCATTTGAGATCGATGCTGAACGAGGTGATTGATCTGTCTTGTTTATGAGTATCTACTGATTGTTAGATGTGATGCAAGACATGAAATCGCCCCCAAGGGCAACACCAAGAAACCTGAAAGGAGGATTCCCTGATGTCACCCAAACCCAAGGCGCTGCTGGTCATGAATAGCGGAACCTTTGCAGATCAATTCGATTCCACACGCCTGCAGCGGCTCGCCGGACTCGTTGACCTGGGTGGACAGCCGTGGACGGATTCTCTGGATTCCCCGGACCTCGCCGGCCGCCTGGCAGACGTGGAAATCCTGCTCACCAGCTGGGGAGTTCCGCTGCTCACTTCCGAGCGTCTTGAGCGGATGCCCAAGCTGCGGGCAGTCTTCCACTGCGCCGGCACCGTCCGCAGCTTCGCGAGCGACAAGCTGTGGGAACGCGGCATCCTGGTCACCAACGGCGCGGACGCAAACGCCATCCCCGTTGCCGAGTTCACCTTCGCCTCCATCGTCCTTGCGGGCAAAAAGGCCCACGTCCTGGCTAACGATGCCCGCACGCACCGGGACGACTGGAGCTACTCCACGCAGCGTGGCGAACTCGGCAACATCGGACGGGTCATCGGTGTGATCGGGTTCTCCCGGATCGGACGCCGGGTTGTCCAGCTCGTCCAGCAGCTGCAGGACGTCACCGTCCTGGTCAGCGATCCGCACGCTGACCCGCTCGCCGTCGAGGCAGCCGGCGGACGGCTCGTTCCGCTGGCGGAACTCCTTCCGGCCTCGGACATCGTGACGGTCCACGCACCCGCGCTGCCCGAAACCCGCCACATGATCGGGGCTCCTGAGCTCCGGGCCATGAAGGACCACTCAACCCTCATCAATACGGCCCGCGGATCGCTGGTGGACACCAGGGCACTCGAAGTTGAGTGCGCCACCGGCCGGATCCACGCCCTCCTCGATGTCACGGAACCCGAGCCGCTGCCGCGGGACTCGGTGCTCTATGACCTCCCCAACGTGGTCATTACCCCGCACATCGCCGGTTCCCTGGGAACGGAAACCCGGCGGATGTCCGACGCCGCACTGGATGACCTTGAACGGTTCCTGACTGGTCAGGAACTCCTCGCCCAGGTGGTCCACGAAGACCTTTCACTCAGCGCCTGACCCACACTAAAACGCCGCAAATGCGGCAGACTTAAAACTCACCTAAGGAGAACGCAATGAAGCGCACAACCCTCGCCGCGATAGCCCTGGCCGTAACGGCCGGGCTTGGCATGACCGGTTGCGCAGGAGCCGCCGGACCGGCGGAGCCGCAGGCCCAGAACGGCAAAACCCGCCTGACTGTATCCGTGTGGAACTACGAAGGAACACCGGAGTTCAAGGCGCTGTTCGACGGCTACGAAGCCGCCAACCCCAACGTGGACATCGAACCGGTGGACATCCTCGCCGATGACTACCCGCAGAAGGTCACCACCATGCTGGCCGGCGGCGACACCACCGACGTCCTGACCATGAAGAACGTCATCGACTACTCCCGGTACGCCAGCAACGGCCAGCTCCAGGAGATCAACAGCGTGGTGGACACGCTGGACAAGGACAACCTCGCCGGCCTGGACGCGTTCGACGTCGACGGCAAGTACTTCGCCGCCCCCTACCGGCAGGACTTCTGGCTCCTCTACTACAACAAGGACCTCTTCAAGGCCGCCGGTGTTGAAGATCCCGCCGACCTCACCTGGGACGAATACGCGGCCCTCGCCCAGAAGCTCACCACCAAGGGCTCCGACGGCAAGACCGTCTACGGCACTTACCACCACATCTGGCGCTCCGTCATCCAGGCCATTTCCGCAGCCCAAAACGACGGCGACCAGATCAGCGGCGATTACGGCTTCTTCGAGGACCAGTACAACACCGCCCTGGACCTGCAGAAGAGCGGGGCCACCCTGGAGTTCGGTACGGCCAAGAGCCAGAAGACGAGCTACCGCACCATGTTCGAGACCGGCCAGGCTGCCATGATGCCGATGGGCACCTGGTACATCTCCGGCCTCACCCAGGCCAAGAAGGACGGCAAGACCAACGTCAACTGGGGCCTGGCCCCGATGCCGCAGAAGAAGTCCGGCGGCGATGTCACCACGTTCGGCTCCCCCACAGCTTTCGCCGTGAACAAGAACGCCTCCCACTCGGATGAAGCCAAGAAGTTCATCGAGTGGGCCGCCGGCGAAGAGGGCGCCAAGGCCATCTCCAAGATCGGAGTCGTTCCTGCACTGAAGAATGGCACAGTGACCGACGCCTACTTCAAGCTCGATGGCCTTCCCACGGATGAACTGTCCAAGAAGGCCTTCACCCCTGACAGGACAGCCCTCGAAATGCCCGTGAGCGACAAGTCCGCGGCGACCGACAAGATCCTCAACCAGGAGCACGACCTCATCATGGTCGGTGAGCGCTCCGTGGCGGACGGCATCGCTGAAATGGGCAAGCGGGTCAAGAGCGAAGTCCTGGGCCAGTGACTACAGAGACACTCAAGAGGGCCCCGGCTGTCCACAGCCGGGGCAACCGGAAGCAGGCACGGCGCAACACGCTGATCGGCTGGACTTTCATCCTTCCGAACTTCCTGGGCTTCCTGGCCTTCACCCTGATCCCCGTCCTCGCCGCCTTCGCCCTGTCCTTTATGGAGTGGACCTCGTTCAGCGCCCCGCGCTGGGTGGGTCTGGCAAACTTCCAGCGGATGATGCAGAGTGACACCTTCTGGGTGGCCCTGCGCAACACGGTGGTCTACGCCCTGGGACATGTCCCGCTGACCATGGCCCTCGCCCTGGTCCTGGCCCTGCTCCTGAACCGCAAGCTCAAGGGCATCGGCTTCTTCCGGGTGGCCATCTTCTTCCCCTACATCACCTCCCTGGTGGCCGTCGCCGTCGTCTGGAACATGCTCTTCAGCCCGGACACCGGCCCCATCAACCAGCTCCTGCACGCCGTTGGCATCGCCGAGGCACCGGGCTGGACGTCCAGCTCCGACTGGGCCATGCCCGCCGTGATCATCACCAGCGTGTGGCGGGACATGGGCTACTACATGATCCTGTACTTAGCCGGGCTCCAGGCCATCCCCACCGAACTCTACGAAGCAGCCGAGGTGGACGGCGCCAGCCCGTGGCAGCGGTTCTGGAACGTCACCCTGCCATCGCTGCGGCCCACCACGTTCTTTGTGGTGGTCATGCTGACCGTGTCCAGTTTCAAGGTCTTTGACCTGATCGTGGTCATGACCAACGGCGGGCCGGGACGCGCCACCACCGTGCTGTCCCAGCTCATCTACCAGGAAGGCATCGGCGAAGGGAAGTTCGGCTATTCGTCAGCCATCTCGCTGGTGCTGTTCGTCATCGTCCTGACGGTCACCGTCCTGCAATTCAAGCTCCAACAGCGGAGGGAACGCTGATGACCAACATGGCCGAAGACCTCAAGGCCGAGGCACCCTTCATCGGCAGGGGCCTGGCGCCCACTCCGGAGGACCGCCGTCGTTCCCAGCGCAAGCGGTCCACGCGCGAACAGAATAAGCGGACCACCGACGTCGTCATCTACGCAGTCCTGGCCGTGCTGGTCCTGGCGCTGCTGGTGCCGTTCATCTGGATGCTCTCCTCCTCCCTGAAGGAGAACAACCAGGTCCTCACCGTCCCCATCCAGTGGATCCCCTCGGAGTTCGTGTGGAGCAACTACACGGAGATATGGACCCGCATCCCGATGATGGGCTACCTGCAGAACTCCCTCTACCTCGCGGTGATCATCACCTGTCTGCAGGTCCTCACCGGGTCCCTCGCCGCCTACGGCTTCTCGAAGGTCCGCTTCCCGGGCAGGGACGTGCTGTTCCTGGCCTACATCGGAACCATTGCCGTCCCGTGGCAGGCGTACATGGTGCCGCAGTACATCATGATGCAGCAGCTGGGGCTCACCAACAGCTTCAACGCCCTCATCCTGCTCCAGGCGTTCGGCGCGTTCGGGGTCTTCCTGATGCGCCAGTACTACATGACCATCCCCGATGAGCTGTGCGAGGCCGCCCGCATCGACGGCCTCAGCGAATACGGCATCTGGGCGCGGGTGATCCTGCCCCTGTCCAAGCCCGCCCTCGCCAGCCTGGCGCTGCTGACCTTCGTCAACACGTGGAACGACTACATGGGCCCGTTCATCTACCTCACGTCCAACCGCCTCTGGACCGTCCAGCTGGGCCTTCGTTCCTTCGTGGGGCAGTTCGATGCCGAATACGCCATGATCATGACCGGGTCCGTCATCTCGGTGATCCCGATCCTGATCATCTTCCTGGTCGGCCAGCGCTATTTCATCCAGGGCATCGCGACGAGCGGCATGAAGGGATGACTTCGTTGGCTGGGCAGAAGCCGCGCCGCTGGGCCGGGCCGGGGTTCGAAACCTTCGGGAGCATCTTCGGGTTCGTCTACACGTTCCTCGCCGGGAATGTGATGCTGGCCCTGGCCAACGCCCCGCTGGTGTTTTGCCTCGCCCTCGTGGCCGATCCCGTGGCCTCGTGGCCTTTCTTCCTGGCGCTTTCTGTGACGGTGCCGCCGTCGCTCGCCGGCCTGTTCACGGCCTTCCAGGCACTGAACGACGACGGCGGCGCGGTCAAGCCGTTTGCCTCCTTCCTCCGGGGTTATGCGCGCAACTTCCGGCGTGCCGCGCCGCTGGGGCTGGCAGCGGTTGCGCTGCTGCTGTTCCTCGGCGTCGACCTCGTCGCCGTCCGGTCGATGCCGGCGGCAGCGGTGCTGGTCCCGGTCATCGTGGTGGCCGCGGCTGCCACGGTGACCGTGGCTGTGCTGGTGATTGCCGGCGTCGTCCTTCTCCCGGGCGCCAGGCTCAAGAGCCTGGCCAAGGCTTCCCTCTACCTGTGTGTCCAGCGCTGGTACCTGAGCCTGGCCATGCTGGTGCTGCTCGGCATCATCGCCTCGGCCGCGCTGCTCCAGCCGGTACTGGGCGTGGCCCTGGCGCCTGCTCCGCTCCTGTTTGTTGTCTGGAGCAACGCCGCGTTCGCGTTCCACGCCGTCCTGCGCCAGGACTGACAGCACTGCCCTGGCCACCCCCGGTCCACCCTGCGAATTCCCAAGGAACCCAATGGATACCTTTGCCATCGGCGATCACGACTACCTGCTGAACGACGAGCCCTTCCGGATCCTCTCCGGCGCCATCCACTACTTCCGGGTCCATCCGGACCTGTGGGAGGACCGGATCCGAAAGGCCCGGCTGATGGGGCTGAACACCATCGAGACATACGTACCGTGGAACGAGCACTCCCCCGAGCCGGGGACGTTCCTCGCCGAGGGACGGCTGGGCCTGGGCCGGTTCCTGGACCTGGTGGACGCCGCGGGCATGCGCGCCATCGTCCGGCCCGGACCGTACATCTGCGCCGAATGGGACAACGGCGGGCTGCCGGCATGGCTCTTCAGCGACCCCACCGTGGGTGTCCGCAGCAGTGAACCCGGCTACCTCGCCGCCGTCGGCACCTACTTCGATGCCCTGCTGCCCATCGTGGTGAAGCGGCAGGTCACGCGCGGCGGACCGGTCATCCTGCTGCAGATCGAAAATGAATACGGCGCCTACGGCAAGGACAAGGCGTACCTGCAGCACCTTGTGGACCTGGTGAAACGCCACGGCGTGGACATCCCGCTGTTCACCTGCGACCAGCCTTTCGGCACCATGATCGAGGACGGTTCCCTGCCCGAACTGCACAAGACCGGGACGTTTGGTTCACGTTCCCAGGAGCGTCTTGAGTTCCTGCGCGAGCGGCAGCCCACCGGCCCGCTGATGTGCGCCGAGTTCTGGAACGGCTGGTTCGACAACTGGGGCACCCACCACCACACCACCGATGCCGCCGCTTCCGCCGCCGAACTCGATGCCCTGCTGTCCGCTGGTGCATCGGTGAACATCTACATGTTCCACGGCGGCACGAACTTCGGCTTCACCAACGGCGCCAACGACAAAGGCATCTACGAACCCACCATCACGTCCTACGACTACGACGCGCCGCTTTCCGAGGACGGGCATCCGACGGCCAAGTACTTCGCGTTCCGGGACGTTATCGCCAAACATTTCCCTGTTCCGTCAGAGGTCCCGGCCGCCCGGCCGGTCCGAGCGGAGTCTGTGGTCACCGTGGGCTCCAGTGTCCCGCTGCTCAGCGCGGCGGATGCCCTCGGTTCCCCGCAGCGGGTTGCCGGTCCTGTCCCGGCCAGCGAGGCCACCGGACAGTACCGCGGCTTCAGCCTGTACGAGCGCGCCCTCGACGGTGGCGGCGTCCTGGCGTTCGCCGAGGTGCGTGACCGGGCGCAGTTCTTCCTCGACGGGTTTCCGCTGGGCACGCTCAGCCGTGAACTGGCCGAACGCTCCATACTGGTCCCCCGGGGCGGGCTCCTTCAGATCCTCGTGGAGGACCAGGGCCGGGTGAACTACGGGCCGCGGATCGGCGAATCGAAAGGACTCATCGGACCGGCCACCCTCGACGGCGAAGAGCTCACCGGCTGGCAGATCCGGCCCCTGGACCTGGAGAATCTGGACGCCACCCTGCTTGCGGGGCTGGCCAAGGACCGGGGCGGAACCGGAGGCGTGGCCGGCCCGTCCCTGTCCTTTGCTTCCTTCGAAGCGGATGGACCGGGCGACAGGTACCTGCGGCTGGACGGCTGGACGAAGGGCAACGCCTACGTGAACGGCTTCAACCTGGGCCGCTACTGGAGCCGCGGACCGCAGCGCACGCTGTACGTGCCGGGGCCGCTGGTCCGGAAGGGCAGCAACGACCTGGCTGTCCTGGAACTCCAGGGCAGCACTACCCGCGACGTCCGCTTTGTGTCCGGCCCCGACCTCGGTCCGGACGAGAAGTAGCCATACCCGCCTGCGTCAGACGGGCTGAAGAACCCCTACGGCAGGAGGCTGCGCAGCACGTGCGCGGCGCCGTCGTCGTACACCGAATGAGTGACCTCATCCGCGGCGGCGATGACTTCCTCCGGGGCCTGGCCCATGGCCACGCCGCGTCCCGCCCAGCCGAGCATTTCGATGTCGTTCCGGCCGTCCCCCACCGCGACGGTGAGGTGCTGCGGCGTGCCGAGCCTGCCGCGGAGCTTCTCGAGGGCGCTGGCCTTGGTGACTCCGGCGGCGGCAATGTCCAGCCAGGCGGTCCAGCCGACCGAGTAGGTGACACCGGCCAGGCCGATCTCGCGGATGGTTGTGGAGAATTCCTCGGGCGTGTTCTCGGTGCTGAACACCACCAGGCGGACGGCTGTGGACTCCAGCAGGGTCTGGAAGTCGACGCCGATGGCCTCCACGCCGAAGCTGGCGTCCTGGAAGCGCTCCGTGGACAGGAAATTCCCTTCCTCGTCCTCCAGCGCATACTTCGCGGTGGGCAGCTTTTCCCGCAGTGCGCGCAGGGCGGGGGCGGGGTCGAACGTGGCCTTGTGGATTACCTCGTAGCCGTCGGCGAGGGCCGGGTCCAGGCGGAGGGTCACACCGCCGTTGCAGCACACGGCGTAGCCCCGGTCCAGGCCGATCTGCTCGATCACGGGCAGGGTGGCGTTGAGCGAACGACCGGTGGCGATCAGGACGTCGTGGCCGTCGGAAACCACCGCGCGGGCGGCGTCACGGACTGCGGGAGACATGTGGCCGTCGTGGTCAACGAGCGTGCCGTCGACGTCCAGGGCCACCATGAACTTGGTGCTGGCCGGGTTGGTGTTTCGCTGGTCATCGTTGCCAGCGACTGTGTTTTCAGTCAGTGTTGTCATTCATCCAGTAGAGCAGACGCCCGCGGACCACTGCTAGGACGCACGCCACAGCACCTTGTGAACAACACGTTAATACTCACAGGGTTATCCCCGGTGTGAGTGTTAACCTTCGGCCGCCGATTCCCCGCCGTATGGTCAATTCCCCGCCTCCTTTCAGGGGGATAAGTCCACCCGCAGGGGATTTGCCTGGACTTATCCACATCTGAGCAGCCCCGTCTGGTGACGCCGGGATCAGCAGCACAGCATGGACCCATGGATTCCGTTCCTCCCCTGCTCCTCGCCGGCCAAATGCGCGCCCTTACCGGAAGCAGCCGTGGCCTGAGCCGCGCCTACACCAAAGGCGACCTGGTGCGCGTCCGGGCTGGCGTCTATTACAGCAAGCCCGCATGGCTCGCCCTCAAAGCATGGGAACGCTACGCGGCCACAGTGGCGGCGGTCGCCGCCAGCGATCCGGCCGCAGGCTTCTGCTATCTGACCGCCCTGCGTGTCTGGCGATTGCCCACCCCGGGGGTCCCTGACCACATCCACATGGTCACGCGGTCACCGCACAAAGCGGGCAGGATCGCCTCAACAACCCAAGCAGCCAAGAATCCGAAGACAGGCCTCACCGGCCTGGAAACGGTCCGGGGCTATGGAACCTTCCGGCATCACTGGGAAGCCGATATCGTCCAGGCCGGCGGCTACGCTGTGACGTCGCTCGTTCAGACGGTGATGGATTCCGTTGTCAGGCTGGAACTCCCGGAGGCTGTGGCTGTGGCTGACACCGTCCTTGGAAGCCGCCGCAAGGAAGGCGCAGGCCTGACCCGGCTCGACCTGCAGCAGGCGTCGGCCAGCCTCGCATCGGCCGCCAAACGCCGTCGGGTCCTGGAAGTCCTGGCATTGGCTGACCAGGCGGCGGAATCCGTTGGGGAGTCCCGGAGCAGGGCACTCATCCACATTCTGGGGTTTCCCGCTCCGGTCCTGCAGCGATCTTTTAATGACAGCGAAGGATTCATTGCGCGGACCGACTTCTTCTGGCCCGAATACGGCGTCATCGGGGAGTTCGACGGCGACGCCAAGTATCTCGACGACGAACTCCTGGGCGACCGCAGCACACGCGAAGCCATCCTGGCGGAGAAAAAACGCGAGGACCGGCTCCGGGCGCTCGGCTACACGGTGGTCCGCTGGGACTGGAAAGCCGTGACGGACCCGGGGATTCTGCGGCGGAAGCTCGAAGGCGCCGGGCTCAGGAGGGAAAATCCCCGCCGGGTGGACTAATCCCCGTCGCATAAACGGGGGAATTGACCACGCAGCGGGGATTTCCCGAGGAACCGGCGGAACCTAGAGGACCGGGAGAACCGTCAGGCCACCGATGTACTTCTGCAGCGCGGCCGGGACGTTGACCGAGCCGTCGGCGTTCTGGTGGTGCTCCAGCAGTGCCACGATCCAGCGGGTGGTGGCCAGCGTGCCGTTCAGGGTGGCCACGGCGCGGGTTCCCTTCGGGGCGCCCTCCTCGTTGAAGACCCGCTCGCGGATGTTGAGCCGGCGGGCCTGGAAGGTGGTGCAGTTCGAGGTGGACGTCAGCTCACGGTAGGCGCCCTGCGTGGGGACCCAGGCTTCGCAGTCGAACTTGCGTGCCGCGGACATGCCGAGGTCACCTGCGGCGGTATCGATCACGCGGTACGGCAGCTCGCACTTGGCCAGCATTTGCTCTTCCCAGGCGAGCAGGCGCTCGTGCTCGGCGGCCGCCTCTTCAACCGTGGTGTAGATGAACATCTCCACCTTGTTGAACTGGTGTACCCGGATGATGCCGCGGGTGTCCTTGCCGTGCGAGCCGGCTTCGCGCCGGTAGCAGGAGCTCTGGCCGGCGAAACGGATGGGCCCGCCGGCGAGGTCGAGGATCTCGTCGGCGTGGTAGCCGGCCAGCGCAACCTCGGACGTTCCCACGAGGTAGAGGTCGTCCTCGGCGAGACGGTAGATCTCGGCGTCGTGCTTGACGTCAAAGCCGGTGCCCTGCATGGTTTCGGGGCGCACCAGGGTGGGCGTAATCATGGGGACGAACCCGGCTTCGATGGCCTGGTCCATGGCCATCTGCAGCAGCGCCATCTCCAGCCGCGCGCCGACGCCGCGCAGGAAGTAGAATCGGGAGCCGGACACTTTGGCGCCGCGCTCCATGTCGATCGCGCCGATCAGCTCGCCGATTTCCAGGTGGTCCCGGGGCTCGAAGTCGGGGAATTCGCGGGGCGTTCCGACGGTCTTGACCACAATGTAGTCGTCTTCGCCGCCTTCGGGCACGCCGTCCTCGATGAGGTTCGGGATGGAGCGCAGCAGTTCGTCCTGCTTCGCCTGGGCAGCGTCGGCCTCGGCCGAGGCAGCCTTGACCGTGTTGGCGAGCTCCTTGACCTCTGCGAGCAGCGCCTTCTTCTCGTCACCCTTGGCCTGGGCCACCTTCTTGCCGAAGACGTTCTGCTCCGCCCGGAGGTTTTCGTACCGGATCAGGGCGGCACGCCGGGCGGAGTCTGCGGCGATGATCGCGTCCACCACTGATTCGTCGGCGCCGCGGGCGCGCTGGCTGGCACGGAACTTGTCCGGGTTTTCGCTGAGGTCTTTTACGTCGATCACCAGACAAGAGTATCGAATCCGGGCGCGGCAGCGCGGACGGCAGGAGGGCGGGAACGCGGACCTTCCCGCCGGGATACTGTTGAAGCACCATGAGCGACTGGCTGCTTTACCTCCTGAGTGCCGCGGCACTGGCCTTCGCCGTCTCCAGTTGGTGGGGCGTGCGCAAGCTCAAGGCACTGCACATCCGCAGCGCGGTGGCCGAAGATGCGCACGAGGCCGACCTCGGCCATCAGCGAGTTGCAGTGATCCTCAACCCTGTTAAGGCACGCGCCCCGGAGGCCAAAGCAGCCATCCAGCGGGCCTGCCTTGCCGCGGGCTGGGACGATCCCCTCTTCCTCGAGACGACGATGGAGGACCCGGGATATACGCAGGCCCGGGCGGCGCTGGACTACAAGGCCGACGTCGTCCTGGTAGGCGGCGGCGACGGTACCGTGCGGGTGGTGGCCGAGTCCCTCGCCCACACCGGTGTTGCCATGGGCATCATCCCGCTGGGCACAGGAAACCTGCTGGCCCGCAACCTGGACCTGGACGTCAACGACCTCCACTCGAACGTCCAGACTGCACTGTTCGGGCAGCAGCGCTACATCGATACGGCGCGGATGGGCATCGAGAACTCCCGCACCGGGCACTCCTCCGAGCACGCGTTCCTGGTGATCGCGGGCATCGGCCTGGACGCCGAGATCCTGGCCGACACGAACGACGGCCTCAAAAAGGCCGTCGGGTGGCTCGCCTACACGGAAGCCGGCATGCGGCACCTGCCCGGCCGGCGCCGGAAAGTGTCCATCACCCTGGACGACGGCCCGGAACAGGCCCGGAACATCCGCAGCGTCCTGTTTGCCAATTGCGGGCTGGTGCCCGGAGGCATCGATTTCATTCCGCAGGCCATGATCGACGACGGCATGCTGGATGTGGTGGTGATGAGCCCCCGGAGCGCCCTTGGCTGGATCATCATGTACGGCAAGGTCCTGCTCAGGCACCGGGGAAACCTGCCGATCATGACCATGTACAGGTCCGGGAAGATCGTCATCAAGTGCCCTGAGCCGATGCCCACCCAGCTCGACGGCGACACGTCGGGTGAAGCCACGAAGCTTACCGTGCGCGTGGAGCCGGGGTCCCTCCTGATCCGGGTCAAGGGCCAGCCGCAGGCCTGATCGCCCGCGGCCGGGTGGATTACGGAACGCCCTAGGCGGTGGCCTTTTTGGCGGCCTCGGCGGCTGCTTTGGCAGCCCGCGCCTCGGACTGTTCACGGATCATGGCCTGCTCCTCTTCGAAGCGCAGGCGGTCAGCGCGGTCTGCATCGTCGCCGTCCCAGTCCTGGTTGTCGGCAGTCGGCTTGGGATTAACAATCATTCCCTGGCCGTCATTGTCAGTACTGCTGCTCATGACCCGCTCCCTTCGATAGGGGCCGTCCCCCAATGTGGATCAAGTAAGCATACGCACAGTGTTATGCGCGCGGTAGTACCTGGACCTACGCTGTGGGCGAAGCCCCGGAAGCGGTTTCGGAGCTAACCGGTTCCCCGCTGAGGATGGTCCCCACCCACACGTGTGCCGCCTGGAATGCCTCGTCGGAAGTGTGCGGGGCAACGTCAGCGCTCTGCGCGTCAGCCCGTTCATATGAACCCAGGAAGCGGGTTGCAGGGCTGATCCGGTGGAGCCCGGCCAGGGCATCGGCCACGCGTGCATCGCCGATGTGGCCGTCGGCGTCGATGCTGAAGAAGTAGTGCCCCAGGTACTGCCCGGTGGGCCGGGATTCGATCCGGCTGAGGTTCACGCCGCGGGTGGCGAACTGGTCAAGGATCTCCATCAGCGCACCAGGGCGGTCCTCCGGGAGCGGTACCACCACTGTGGTCTTGTCCGCTCCGGTCCGCTCCGGCAGACGCCCCGGCCGGCTGACCAGGACAAACCGGGTCACGGCGCCCGGGTTGTCGCCAATGTTCTCGGCGAGTACGGAGAGCCCGGGCTGTTCCTGGGCCACGATGGGGGCGCAGATTGCGGCATCGTACTGCGCGGCGTCTTCCAGCAGGCCCATGGCAGAGGCGGCGGTGGAGGAGCCCGGAACATATTCAGCACCGGGAATATTGGCGTCGACCCACAGCCGGCACTGCGCCCAGGCGTGGCCGTGCGTGGAAATCCGGCGGATCTGCGAAACGGTTACACCGGGCCGGGCCACCAGCACAAAGCTGATGGGCACCAGCACTTCCCGGATTATGCGCAGTTCCTGGCCGCTGGCGATCGCATCCAGCGTGGCGGTCACCCCGCCCTCCACCGAGTTTTCGATCGGGACCATGGCCGCGTCCGCGGAACCGTCACGCACCTTGTCCAGGGCAGCGTTCACGTTCGATGCCGGGATGCGGGTTGCCTCGCCAGCCCCCGGGACCTGCATCAGCGCCGCCTCGGTGAAGGTGCCTTCCGGCCCCAGGAAGGTATAGGTAACGGGCGACGCGGACATCGAATATTCCTTAATGGTTATGAACGGGCGAGCCAGGATCCCCCCAGGCTAGATCACAGGCGGGCAGGAGCAAGGGTCAACGGGCTAGAGCACCAATGGCTTCAGGCCGTTGTCCGAAACGAGCGGCCTGCCCGATTCAAGCCACTGGTCCATGCCGCCGGCCACGTTGATGGCCGTGTAGCCCTGGCCGGTCAGCCACTGGGCCGCCCGGAACGAGCGCCCGCCTGTCCGGCAGATGACGTACAGGTCCTCGTCAGGGTCGAGTTCACCGAGCCGGGCCGGGAGCTGGTCCAGGGGGATGTGGACGGCGTCCTCAGCGTGCCCGGCTACCCATTCGTAGTCTTCGCGGACGTCCAGAATCACGGCGTCCGCCGGGACGTCGTTGACTGGCACGGAATCGAAATCGCTCATGGAAGTCCTCTTTCGGAGAGTCACGGGTCTCCTTCCAGCCTAGTGCCAGCGGATCGCCCCGCTCCCGAAAGCCGGGACAAGTTACGCTGTTGCTGACCCGTAGGAGGATCCTTGCCCGCTCAGCAGTCCACCATCCCGGCCGCTTCCGAGGGGCGCCTGGAGCCACGTTTCCTTGACTGAGATCCACGAGCTGTCCGCCGTCCAGCTGCGGGACTTCCTGCGCTCCGGCGAACTCTCGGCGCGGGAGGCCACGGCGCACTACCTGGCCCGGATCGAATCGGGCAACCGCCTCCTGGGCGCATTCGTCACCGTCACCGGCGGGCAGGCCATGGCAGACGCCGCCGCCGCGGACGCAAAGTTCGCGCGGCTTCGTCGTGCGGCGTCCTCCGGCGACGTCAGTGAAACCCTGCCGCTGCTGCACGGGATGCCGGTCGGGTTCAAGGACCTGACAGACGTCGCCGGTGTCGTGACTACGCACGGCAGCGCCGCCCTGGATCACAAACCCGCGCTGACGGACGGTGCCCTGGTCACTGAACTGAAGGGCGCCGGCGTCGTGTCCCTGGGCAAGACCCAGGTGCCGGAGTTCGGCCTGACGGCATACAGCGAAAACCGCATCGCCCCGCCGTCACGCAATCCGCACGCCCCCAGCCGGAGTTCCGGCGGTTCCTCGGGAGGCAGCGCTGCCGCAGTGGCTGCAGGCATGCTTCCGTTCGCACCCGGGACCGACGGCGGCGGGTCCGTCCGCATCCCGGCCGCGGCCTGCGGACTGGTGGGCCTGAAGCCGGGCCGCGGGGTGGTGGCTTCCGGCGAGAGCTCCGGCGACCCCGCACGGTTGGTGGCGGCAGGCCCGCTGGCGCGCAGCGCGGCGGACGCGGCCCTGATGATGGACGCGCTGGCGGCCGGTCCGGACGAAACCTACAGCGAGGCAGTCGGGCACGAACCCGGCCCGCTGCGCATCGGGGTGACGCTGGACAGCCCCTGGTCCACCACCTTCCCGTTCACCATCGGGCCTGAGGCCCTCGACGCCCTGCGCACCGGAACCAAGCTCCTGGAGCATGCCGGACACCGCAGCTCGGAAGCTGCCGTCCGCTATGACAACCGCTACCCGGACGCGTTCACCACCGCCTGGACTGCCGCCGTCGGCAGCGCCAGGATCACCCCCCACCGCGAGGCGCTGCTGGCACCGCTCACCCGGACCTTCCGGCGGCGGGCCCAGCAGCGCAGCGCCGCCAAGCTCAACGAAGCCCTGGCGTTCCTCCGCCAGTTCCAGCGCGACACCATTACCCAGTACGGGCAGTGGGACCTGATGCTGATGCCCACGCTGGCGCAGACACCACGTCCAGTGGGCTGGTTTACCGGCGCGGCCCACGGGGATGACCGCTGGCCCGCCGCCGAGTGGGCCGGGGACGCCGACGGCGACTACCGGAAACAGTGCGAATACGCGCCGTGGTCCTCCATGGTCAACGTCTGCGGATTGCCGGCCATCACCATACCCGTGCACTGGACGGGAGGCGGCCCTGGACAGGGCCTTCCGATGGGCATCCAGCTGGTGGGTCCCGCGGGCTCCGAACGGCTGCTTCTCCAGGTGGCGGCGCAACTGGGGTTCTGACCCGCGGGACATTTCGTTCGCAGGCCCGTGCTTAATGACTCGAAACGTGGCGCCCTCGTAACCCATTGGTAACCGGAGAGGAGCACAATTAACGGACAGCCACACACATCAGCCGCGATCGCTGACGGCAGGCACTCGAGGGGGAGCTGCAATGGACAGGAACGCTGAGCACGGTCACCCACACAACCGGGAACCAGGCACGGTCAGGTCGGACCTGAGCAACATCCATGTGCGTGAAGACCTTGCCCGGGCAGGGCGCTGCGCCAACGTCCACCTTGCCACCGGCCGGACGTGCCTGCTGCCGCTCCGGCACTACGGGCCGTGCGAGTTCCACAACCCGCAGGAGGCGGAGGACATCCTCCGCGGCTAGCGCCTCGCGCGGACTGGAATGCCGGAATAAGTGTCGACGGGAAGCCGCAACCGGAGGACGATTAAAGGGCAGTCACTTTGAGGAGGCCTGTGATGTGCTATTCATCAAGCAAGGATTTCGGGTGGGGCTACAAGAAAGAAGCCGACCGGAAACCCGAAGCGCGCCACGAAACACCGCCGGACCGTCCCGAGCCGCACTACACGGCGCAGGACTTCAAGTTCTGGGCCTTCCCGCTTCGCCGGAAGACACCCGCAGCTGAAGACCCGGTTGCTGACCGCGCCCACGAGAGAGTCTGACCCAAAGGGCAGGAACCTCCCGAAGAAAGGCCTCCCCGCGGAGGCCTTTCCGCTGTCAAGAGCACCCTGAAATCACGGGAAATGTTCGCATAGACGCCTTCGCCTCCCCTTGCGATGCGATGCGTGTCACGGGCTTCCTCTGCACTGCCGACCACGGCCGTCTCGCTTAGTTCGGTAGGGTTGATGGGGTCCACGGTGAGGAGCCGGGGCAACTCCGGGGAGGCTACCGGACTTTCAAATCAGTTTCGTGGGGAAGACGGATGGCGAGGAATGACGGGTAAGGAAAACATGAGGCGGACGGGTGCCTGGGGACTGCTCAGCCGTGAATTTCTCCTCAACTGGGTCCTGCCGCTAGGCGCCATCCTCGGGATTCTTGTGCTGTATGTTGCCGGTGAACACCGGATTTACTTCTACGATCCGCGTGGCTTCCAGGAAGTGGCAATCAATGCCTCAGTAGCGCTTCGCCAGGGTCCACACGATCTCTTCGATTGGCTCAAGACGCAGTCGTTGAGCGAGTACCCTCCGTACTGGTCCCTGCCGCTGGCGGTTTTGCCACCTGAGCTCCTGAACCTGCGAGTACCATACATCAGCGCCATGGGCCTGATCGGCCTGGTTCCGATGACGGTGTTCACCACCAAAATTGCCTGCCGGGTCTTCGGATTGCGCGTCTCGCCGTGGATGGTGCTGGTGGCAGGACTCAACCCGCTGGCTTTCCTCGTATGCGTTCAGGGCGTCCCCGACCTGATCGGGATGTCGCTGATCCTTGCTGCTGTGTGGATCCTGGTGTCCCGTCCCATGCGGCGGTCGACCCTGTTCTGGGCAGTGTTGGTTGCCGGAGCTGCACTCCTGGTGAAGAAGAACTTCCTCTTCGATCTCACAGCCGTCGTCGCGTGTTACCTCCTTGCGTACTCAGTCGCCGCACTTAGGTACAGGCATCCAGCGTCATGGGGCCTGCACCTCGTCAAAGAGGCACTGAGTTTGAGGGTTCTGCTCGGAGCAGCAGGTGTGATCGCTGCCGTCGCGATTGTCACACCCGGGACTCTGGCGTCAATCTTCACGCGGGACAATTCCCTTTTCTATGTCAGTTATCAGACCTCGGTTAAGGAAGCCCTCTCCAGCAACCTGTCCTTTGCCGGCGGCTTTGTTGCCCTGGTACTCGCGGCAGCAGCCGTCCTTGCCCTGTGGTTGGTAATAGCCCGGAGGACGTCCGCCGCAGTCACCCGCAACGCTCTCTTCGTTGCCGCTTTCCTGGGCGTCTCCGAGATACTGTGGGCCATCACTCAGAAGCAAGCGGGCATCATCCATCAGGTCCATGTCTGGCCGCTCCTGATGACGCTTGGAGTTGCCGGCGTAATTCGGATGGTGCCGCGACCACGCCTCATTGTCCGCCAGGTGGTCGCTCTGGGACTCACGGCGGCTTTGTTTGTGTTTATGTTTGCCCCGGTGCCGGCCCTGCTGGCGCCCCGCATCGCGGCGTCAAAACTGCCCCTGGGCCTGTTCCCCAGCGTCACTGAGCCTTTCGTTCAAACGAATTTCGACAATCTCGTAGCGATCGCGACAACAGCCAGGACCCTGGCCAGCACCAACGGGCCCGTCATGGTGCCGATTGCCTCCATGTCCTTCAACTCGAGCCTTCTGTTCCAGACCTACGTCCAACAGGCCGGGGCCCCCACTCCGGACATCTACCAGCTTCCTCAAGTGGACCTGCGGGATGCCCTGCCCTGGTCCGGTCTCATCGGCGACGACGGGCGTACTGTCCTGGTTTCCCGCCAATGGGTACCCGACCTGCCGGAAGGTCACCGCAATCTGCAAGCGGTGAATGAGTTCCTCAATTCGCCCGCCGCCCAGCGGTGGATCAAATCCTCACAACCGCTCGACGCCGGCATCCCGGGGGAACTTGCGGACCTGCGGGCGGTCCACCTGGTCATCCCGGAATCCGAGGCCCTCGCTTTCGCGGCAGCCATCCAGCCCTATCTGCCGGCCGGCACGGGGCAGGGGCTGCAGGGATCGGTCGCCCTGCTGACGGATCATGATCTGCGCACTGAAGGACCAAGCGCCCAGACTCCCACGGCCTGGACCACCTCCGCCGGTCCCCTCGCGTCACCTACTCAGTTGCTTGTCAACGGCGCGACTGCACGCTCGATCGGTCTGCGATCCGCCATTGCCGGTTGCGACGGCCTCACGTACCAGTGGTCAACCGTTGCGCCACCCGCTGCGAACGGGACCGTCGATGCCCCGAACGTCACCCAAGGCAAGCTGGAGCCGGGTACAGAACAGACTCTCGCAGTCCCGGCACCAGGTGCCGCTGGCGTGGCGTGGGACCAGATGCTCACTCTTGGCCTCGAAGGTACGTCGGGGTCCTGCCAGGTTACTGTCCGCGCGCTACCCTGACCCTGCCGGGGGCCCGGCCACCCCTGCGCGGGCCTCATCGGTGCTGGGACAATGGCAGCATGCCAGGACACTACGTACACGCGGCCTCCCTGCGGATGGACCCGGACGCCGACCTGGCAGCGCCGGGTGCCGCCATCACGCTGGAGCTATGCGGGAGCTGGGATCACGTTCCGCCCTGTCCGCTGGCCCCGCACCACACCAGCCCTGAGCGGCAAGGTGGTGCAGTGGAACTGCGGATCGTCGTCGCCACCGACCCGGGGCAGGAAGCCGAGGTCCGCCGTCGGATAGACAAAGCCCTGGCGTCGGGCTCGCTCACCGGCCCGGATGGCGTGACGACGGACTGGGCCCTGCTGGACAGCCATGCCGCAGTGCTGAGCGGTGCGGAACGCGAACACGCAGCGCGGATCGCCGCCACCTAGGACGCCGCAGGACCTCGGAGCAAAGACCCAGAACTGAGCCCTACCGGCCGAGTTCCCGGTACTTCCGGGCGCGGGACGCCAGCAGTTCAGCTACGGGGATCTCCGCCAGGGTTCCGAGCTCGTATTCGATGGCCTTCGCCATGCGGGCGCAGAAGTCCTTGGGCTCCAGTGACGCGTCGTCCCGCTCATCCACGATGTGGTCCACCAGGCCGTTGGCGTAGAGCGCGGCGACGTTGACGCCCTGCGCATCGGCCATCTGCGGCGCAAATTCGGTGCTGCGGTGCACAATCGCGCTGGCCCCTTCGGGCGGCAGCGGTGAGAGCCAGCTGTGCTGCGCGGCGATGGTCCGGTCCGCCGGGAGCAGTGCCAGCGCCCCGCCGCCGGCGCCCTGGCCCAGCAGTACCGAGACCGACGGCGACTCCAGCCCGATCAGTTCGTGCAGGGACCGCGCGATCTCACCCGCCAGGCCGCCCTCCTCCGCTTCCTGCGAAAGGGCTGCGCCGGCGGTGTCGATCACGGTCAGCAGCGGCAGGCGCAGTTCCTCGGCGAGCTTCATGCCCCGGCGCGCCTCCCGCAGCGAGCCCGGCCCCATTCCCGCAGCATCCTTGCGCAGGGGCCGGGCGTGGCCCAGGACGATGCAGGACTGTCCGCCGAAGCGGGCCAGCGCCAGCAGCAGTCCGGGGTCCTTTTCGCCCTGGCCGGTGCCATTGAGTGGCAGCGCGTCATCGGCGCCGTACCGCAGGAGCTGGCGCAGGTCAGGGCGGCGGGGCTGCCGGGAGATGCCGATGGACGTCCATGCGTCCACGGCGGAGGGCCGGACCGCGAGGGTGGCCGGCGATGCGGCCGTCCCGGAGACGGATCCGGCCACGGGCTTCACCGCCAGGATGTCCAGCGCCCGCCCGATGATCGCCGGCAGCTCGGCCGGTTCCACGACGGCGTCGATCAGGCCCTTGCTGAACAGGTTTTCCGCAACCTGCACGCCGTCGGGAAAGGCCTCCCCGTAGAGGGCCTCGTAAACGCGCGGACCCAGGAACCCCAGCAGCGCCCCCGGTTCCGCCACATTGATATGGCCGAGTGAACCCCAGGAAGCCATCACTCCCCCGGTGGTGGGGTGCCGGAGATAGACCAGGTACGGCAGTCCTGCCTGGCGGTGGGCGCGCACGGCTCCGGTGATCTTGACCATGGACAGGAACGCGAGCGTCCCCTCCTGCATGCGTGTGCCGCCGGAGGCGGGTCCGGCCAGCAGCGGCAGGCCTTCGGCCGTTGCCCGCTCCACGGCCGCCACAATCCGCTGGGCCGCGGCATGGCCGATCGATCCGGCCAGGAAGGAGAACTCGCTGACGATGACCGCCACCCGGTGTCCGCGGATCAGCCCGGATCCTGTGACGACGGATTCGTCCCTCCCGCTCCGTTCCCGCGCCCTGGCAAGATCACGGGCGTAGTCCCCGTTGGCCTGCGGTTGCTGCGCGGGCTCGTCCCAGGAGACAAAGGTGCCCTGGTCGACAACGGCGTCCAGCAGTTCGGCGGCGTTCAGGTGGCGGACCTTTTCCGTCGTCGGCATCCTATTTCACCCCCGCGACGGACGCCGCCATGCCCAGCCATTCGCGGATGCTCTGCCCGTCCTCGTCCAGCAGTGGCGGCGCGTCGTGGGCCGTCACGGTGATCTCGGCCGTGTCACCGGGCGCGAAAAACCTCAGCGGCGGCCCGGGCAGGCTGACCTTGCCCAGCAGCGGGTGCTCGACGTCAACCACCAACCCCTGTGACGCCACCTGCTCCCACGCGTACACCTCATCCAGCGAGCGGACCTTCCCGGCCGGGATCCCGGCGTCGTTCAGTTTCGCGAGCAGCTCCACGGCACCGAAGCCGGCAAAAACGCGTTCGACGGCGGCAATCACCGCCGCGCGGTTCCGCACCCTCTCGGCGTTGCTGGCGAAGCCCGGTGCAGCTGCATCGAGGCCGAAGGCGGCGGCGAAGGCGGCCCACAGTTTCTCGCTGCCCACGCTGATCTGCACGCTGCCGTCGCGGCAGGCGAACAGCCCGTAGGGCGCAATGGAGGGGTGGTGGTTGCCCTGGGCCTGCGGCACTTCGCCGGCCACGGTGGTGCGCGTCCCCTGGAAGGCGTGGACGCCGATCAGCGATGCCAGCAGCGACGTGCGCACGATCTGTCCGCGGCCGGTCCTGTCCCGTTCCACGAGCGCGGCGAGCACGCCGAAAGCTCCATTCATGCCGGACAGCAGGTCGGCGATGGGCACGCCGACGCGCTGGGGGTCGTCCGGTCCGGAGCCCGTCAGCGACATAAGCCCGGCTTCACCCTGGAGGATCTGGTCGTAACCGCTGCGCCGGGACTCGGGGCCGTCATGCCCGAATCCGGTGATGGAAAGGATCACCAGCCGGGGATTGAGTTCGTGCATGGCGGCGGTGGAGAACCCCAGCCGGTCCATCACGCCGGGGCGGAAGTTTTCAATCACGACGTCGGCGCGTTCCAGCAGGCTGCGCAGCACGTCCTTGCCGTCATCGCTTTTGAGGTCAAGGCTGATGGATTCCTTGTTGCGGTTGCAGGACATGAAGTAGGTGGACTGCAGGTCGTCCTCGGGGCCGACGAACGGCGGGCCCCAGCCGCGGGTGTCGTCCCCGGTGCCCGGGTTCTCCACCTTGATGACGCGGGCGCCAAGGTCGGCAAGCATCATTCCGGCGTGCGGTCCGGCGAGCGCCCGGCTCAGGTCCACCACGAGGTGGCCGGAGAGTGGGCCGCCCCTGCGGCCTTCGTTTGCTGTGCTCATCAGGCGGTTTCCTTCTTGGTGTGGTTGGGGTGAAATGCGCGGGGCGCGGCGCGGTGTGGGGGACCTACAGCCAACCTGGCACCACCAGGGCCAGCCACGCGAGCAGCGGTCCGGCCACAATGACAATCCCGCTGTAGCCGAGGATCTGCTTGTAGAACCTGTCCTTGTCCACGCCATCCGGGGCGTTGGCCAGGACCAGGGCCCCGTTGGTGGAGAACGGTGAAACGTCCACGATGGTGGCGGCCACCGCGAGCGCACAGATCACGCCGACGGCTCCGATCTCGCCGGTGGACAGGAACGGCACGGCCAGCGGGATGAGGGCGGCGAGGATGGCGGTGGAGGAGGCGAACGCGGACACCACGGCGCCGATGTAGCAAATGAGGAGCGCTGCCAGCAGCGGCATGCCCATGCCGGCCACACCGTTGGAGACGAATTCGATGGTGCCTGCTTCTTCCAGCACACCGACAAACGTGAGCATGCCGCAGATCAGGAGCACTGTTGACCAGCTGATCTTGTTGATGGCGCCCTTCTGGGCCTTCGGCGAGACCAGTGCCAGCACGATGGCGATGGTGATGGAGACAAAGCCGACGTCCACCTTGAACCCGAGCGCAATGACGGCCAGTGCGACCAGGCCGGCGATGGTCACCAGCTGCGGGATCCGCTCGGACCGTTCCTTGGTGGCTGCGACGCCGTCACCTGCAGGGTCCCGGGGGCCGTACATGCCGGAGCCGAAGCCCTTGAACGGAACATCGCCCGCCTTGGCCCCCACGCTGACGGACATCCGGGCTTCGGCCGCCTGCTCCACGAAGTGGCTGACCTTCGAGGACAGCAGGGCCCTGCCGCCGAGGATGATGAACAGCACGAGGGCAATGACGAGGTTGAAGATGAGGCTGCTCAGGAAGAGTGCGGTGGGGCTGAAGTCCAGGTCGGTCTTGGCCAGGATGCCGTTGACCGTGACTCCGTAAACGGCGATCGGCGAGAACCCGCCGGCCTGGGCGCCGTGGATGACCATCATGCCCATCAGTAGCGGGCTGATCTTGTACTTCCCGGCAAAGCTGAGAGCGATCGGGGCAATGATGGCGACGGCGGCGGGAGACAGTGCGCCCACGGAGGTGATGACGGCAGTGATGGCGAACATGACCCACGGGATCAGGGCCACGCGGCTGCCCACCATTTTGACGGCTCCCCGGACCAGGAGGTCGATGGTGCCGTTGTTCTGGGCAATGGCGAACAGGTAGGTCACGCCCACGATAGTCAGGAACAGGCCGCCGGGGAAGTTGGCCAGGATGTCGTTGGTGGACATCCCCAGGACCACGCTGCCCAGCAGGAAGGCGCCGACGAAAGCGAGAGCGCCCATGTTCAGGGGCAGGACGGTGGCGAGCAGGAACATCGCCGCCAGGATGATGATCGACAAGACAGGAGCGGACATCTTTGGTCCTCCTAGGGTCTAAAGAGTGTGATGTGAGTAACTGGCTCACTGGACTAGCCTCCTAGACACCGAGTCAATCTGTCAATACGCCTGCGGTGTATTCTTGGAGAAATCGACGACGTAGTGAGGCTCTTGTGGAGAAAACAGCGCGGCTCGGACTGGAGCGTGTGACCCGGCCACGGCTGTATGAGCAGCTGGTGGAGCAGATCCTCGCGTACATCGAATCCGCCCAGCTGGGTCCAGGCGATCTGCTGCCGGCGGAACGCGACCTGGCAGAGCGGCTGGGGGTCTCCCGGGCAACGCTGGCCCAGGCGCTGGTGGCACTTGAGGTGCTGGGTGTGATCGATGTGCAGCACGGGACCGGCGCGGTCCTGGCGCGGCGGCCCAGCGTGGCTTCAGTGATCAAGGGGCTGCGCGAGCACCAGAGCCGGCTGCCGGAAATCGTCGAGGCGCGCAGCACCCTGGAAGTGAAACTGGCCGCGTTGGCGGCGGTACGGCGCACGGAGGACGACCTGGCGGCGATCGACGCCGCACTGGAAGTGATGGCCGGCGAAATCGGCGAGGGAGACCGGGGAACCCACGGCGACGAGCTTTTCCATCAGGCGGTGACGGGCGCCGCGCATTCCGCGGTACTGGCGCAGCTGATGGCATTTATCGCGGAAATGATCCTGGAAACCAGGATGGAATCCCTGGGCCAGCCGGGCCGGCCTGAACAGTCTTTGGCTTCGCACCGCAAAATCGCGGACGCCATCCGGGCACAGGACCCGGATGGCGCGGCGGAGGCCATGCTGGCCCATATTGAGTTGGTGTCAGACGTGGAGCTGCTTCGCTGATCCGTCAGGAGACGGCGGGCGGCGGAACTGCGGCACGTCCCGCCGGTGGCTTAGTAGGAGTATCCGGACGTGCTGTACATGGCCCCGGCCACGACAACCAGTAACCAGAAGGCGCCGTAGCCCAGGAGGCAGAGGTAGCCGAGGACCAGCCCGGTGATGGACATGCCCTTGCCTGAGGGTTCACGCTTGAGCGCCAGGTGGCCGGTGATGATCGCAGCGACCTGCGGAAGCAGGAACCAGCCGAGGATGACCGAGGCGATGCCGCACACCATGCTGGCGATGCTGAGCCCCTTGGGCTCAGCCGGCATGCCGTAGTACGCAGGCTGCCCGTACGGATTGGGCTGGCCATAAGGGCCGGGCTGGCCATAGGGGCTGGGCGGCTGTCCGTAGGCGGAAGGCTGGCCATAGGGGTCGGCAGGCGCATAGGGCGAGCCGTACTGTTCGCCAGGCTGGCCGTACTGGCCGGCGCTGTGCTGGCTCTGGCCAAACTCCGGCTGGCCGTAGGTGCCCTGCCCCTGGTGCGGCTGGTCCTGCCCCGGCGGGTTCTGGCCGTACTGTCCGGCACCGTACTGGTTCTGCCCGAACTGGTTCTGGCCGTAGAGCGGCGGTGCGGGGATGTCGGTGCCCTGCGGCGGCACAAACTGCGGCGGCTCGTAGCCTGCCGGCGAATCGCCCGAGGCGTGGGTGCCGGACCCCTGTGAATCCGGGCGCGGCGTTGGCTGGTCACTCATGATTTCCCCCTCAAAAGTCTGTGTTCCCAGCCTACCGCCAGCACTGTTGCCGGGACCACCGGTTCACGGTCCTACCGGCCCCAGTAAGGCAGGATGTACACCGCAAAGATCACAAAGGCGCCCAGGAGGACGAGCCTGGCCATGCTGCCGGCCGCGTGGTCGTGGGCCCGGGACTTCCGGCCGCCTGTTCCGGCCACGGTTCCGCGGCTGCCCTGGCGGGGAACCGCAGGCCGGTGTCCGGCGGACTTGGCGACCTGCGGACGGCCCTTCAGTCCCTTGGCTGCCTGCTGTCCCCTGCCTGCAGGCCCGCTGGCAGCCTGTCCCGTGTCAGCCTGTGGGCTTCCGGCCGGTGACGGGGCTGACGCCGCCGTCCCGGACGGGGTTTCGGCCGGCGCGCGCATTCCCAAAAGCGCACTGTCTTCCTGGTCCTGGGTCAGCATCTGGCCCAGGTGGGCATAGAGGCCAACCACCGTCTGCTGGTCCAGCACGGCCGGGAGCGCCGTCACCGCCGCAACAACGCGGTCCACGCCGGCCACTGCCACGTCCGAGCTGGTGATGCCAAAGAGGTCGGGCTGGGCGGCCATGCAGATCAGCGGGCGGACCAGCCGCCGGTGCGGCGGCGACAGCACGGAGGCCACCGCGGCGCACTGGGCCAGCGCGCCTTCCACAGACTGGGTCCGCGAATACCGCCCCTGCCACAGGACACCCGAGGAAACGCGGACCTCACCGGTCCAGTTCTTGGCGTCCACCACCACTATGCCGCCCGGCCCCACAAGCACGTGGTCCAGGATGGCTTTCGGCCGCCCGGGCCAGTGCACGTCGTGGAGCACGTACCAGCCGTGCGGGATGAGTTGGCTCAGCCGGTCGGCCACCACCCGTTCGCCCACCGCGCTGGTGTCCCACGATTTAGTGGCCCGCTCGGCCAGGTCCAGCTGGCGTTTGAGGCGTGCGACCCGTTCAGAAGCCAGCCGGGACTGCTCGGCTGCGCTGTCGCCTGCCGCCATGACCGGTCCCCCACTCTTCCGCCGTCCGACCCCGGCGGTGAGTCCCGCCGTCGTCCTTGTCCTTACGAGGTTTTTTGAAAGTAACAGCGACGCGGGTGCCCGGTATATAAGTACTTTTGGCCTGCTGTACTCAGGTTGACTACTTGCCTCCGGCCGGCGGCGGGGGGACTTTCCGCGTCATAGGGGCCGCATTTCGGGCAGTGCGTTTTGACTCCAGCCCACGTCTGGCATGCTGGTGCCATGGCTAGCCGCGCGGGCACAGTTGCCCAACCCCAGGACCTTGTTGACATCACTGCGCTCCTTGACGCGTATTACGACATCACCCCGGATCTTGGTGATCCCGGCCAGCGCGTGGCGTTTGGCACCTCGGGGCACCGCGGATCCAGCCTCAAGGCGTCGTTCAACGAGAAGCACATTGTTGCCATCACGCAGGCGATTGTGGAGTACCGGGCCGGCCAGGGCATCACCGGTCCCCTGTTCCTGGCCAAGGACACGCACGCCCTGAGCGAGCCGGCGCAGAACTCGGCGCTTGAGGTGCTGGCCGCCAACGGCGTCCACGTGCTGGTCGACGCCCGCCACGGCTACACGCCCACCCCGGCCCTGAGCCACGCCATCCTGACGTACAACAAGGCCCGCCTGCCCGGCGCGCCCGAAGCGGACGGCATCGTCGTTACCCCCAGCCACAACCCGCCGGGCGACGGCGGCTTCAAATACAACCCCCCGCACGGCGGACCCGCCGACTCCGACGCCACCGGCTGGATCGCCAACCGGGCCAACGAACTCCTCGAAAACGACCTCCGGGGCGTGAAGCGCATCCCCCTCGCGGACGCTCTCGCCGCCGACAGCACCGGCAAGTTCGACTTCCTCAGCAGCTACGTCGACGACCTCCCCTCCGTGCTGAACCTGGACGCCATCCGCGACGCCGGAGTCCGCATCGGCGCGGACCCCATGGGCGGCGCCGCAGTGGATTACTGGGGCGAGATCGGCGAGCGCCACCACCTGAACCTCACCGTGGTGAACCCCACCGTGGATCCGCAGTGGGCCTTCATGACCCTGGACTGGGACGAAAAGATCCGGATGGACTGCTCGTCACCGTCGGCGATGGCCTCGCTGATCCAGCGGATGTCCGACGGCGGCAGCTCCTTCGACATTGCCACCGGCAACGACGCCGACGCCGACAGGCACGGCATCGTGACCCCCGACGGCGGCCTGATGAACCCGAACCACTACCTCGCCGTCGCGATCGACTACCTCTACCGCAACCGCAGCGGCTGGAACCCGAACTCGGTGGTGGGCAAGACACTGGTTTCCTCCTCCATCATCGACCGCGTGGCCGAGAGCCTGGGCCGCAAGCTGGTGGAGGTCCCCGTGGGCTTCAAGTGGTTTGTGCCGGGGCTGCTGTCCGGCGAAGGCGCGTTCGGCGGCGAGGAATCGGCCGGCGCCTCCTTCAACAAAAAGGACGGCAGTGTCTGGACCACCGACAAGGACGGCATCCTGCTGGCCCTGCTGGCGTCGGAAATCACGGCCGTCACCGGCAAGTCCCCGTCGCAGCTGTACAAGGGCCTGACGGACCAGTTCGGCGCGCCCGTCTACGCACGCATTGATGCCGCGGCCACGCGGGAGCAGAAGGCGGCACTCGGCAAGCTGTCGCCGTCGGACGTTACGGCAACCGAGCTGGCAGGCGAGGCGATCACCGCCAAGCTGACCGAGGCCCCCGGAAACGGCGCGTCCATCGGCGGGCTGAAGGTTGTCACCGAGAACGCCTGGTTCGCCGCCCGCCCGTCCGGCACCGAGGACGTCTACAAGATCTACGCCGAGTCCTTCAAGGGCGAGGAACACCTCAAGCAGGTCCAGGCCGAGGCCAAGGCCCTGGTGGACGGCGTCATCGCCTAGGAACCTGTTGGGGACCGCTGCCTGCGCCGGATGGCAGCAGGCAGCGGGAGCCGGCCGGCGATCGGCCGCGGGCCGGTCCTAGACTGCGACCACCCAGATGGCATCGGACGCTGATGCGCCCAGGTCGATGTCCCGCTCGGGTTCGTGCACGCGGACGGTGGTGACGTCCGCATAGGGGCGGTGCTCCGTGACGGTCAGCCTGGTGTCCGGCGCGAGACCCAGCTCGGTGAAGTAGCGCAGCATCTGCGGGTCCGCATCCGAAATGCGGGTGATGGCCACCGTGTTGCCCGCCGCGGCGGCGGAGAGCTGGGTCCCCTTCGGCATGCTGGGCCGGCCGTCGGCCCCGGGAATGGGGTCGCCGTGCGGATCCCGGACGGGATGGCCGAGCTTCCGGTCCATCCTGTCGATCAGCGTGTCCGAGACGGTATGCTCCAGGACCTCGGCCTCATCGTGGACCTCATCCCAGCTGTACCCGAGCACGTCCACCAGGAAAGTCTCCAGCAGACGGTGCCGGCGGACCATCGCGACGGCATGGGCGCGCCCCGCGTCCGTCAGCTCGATGCTGCCGTAGGGCGCATGGGTGACGAGCCCCTGGCCGGCCAGTTTCTTGATCCCGTCCGAGACGGTGGAGGGCCGCACGCCGAGCCGTTCGGCCATCACGCTGACTGTGATGGGGGCCGGCGACCACTCCGTGGCTGACCAGATCAGCTTCAAATAATTCTGTGCGGCGTGGGACAAATCAGAGACCGGCATGACGTCCATAGTACCAAGCCCACCTTAAATGTTAGGCTTAACGAACAAATTTGTTTTCGCGATGAAGTGAAACGGAATCGGCATGCCGAAAAAATTGGCGGCGCAGCTCCCCAGCAGGCGGTCCATGCTGTCCGGCGCGGCCGCACTGGCGGCCGTCCCTGCCTTTTCGACGTTCCAGGCGCACGCATCCAGCGGTCATGACCAGCATGGCGGCGGTTCCGGAAACACCGCTTCAGGAAATACCGGCACGGCCACCTCCGCGGCCGCCACAAGCCACGCCGGCCACGCCGGCTTCGCGGGCGGCTCGGTCCTGCCGGGGCGGGCCGGCATTGACCCGACCGCCATCCTGCGGGACTTCGACCGCGGGAAAACCAGCCTTCTGCCGGACGGCAGGACCTTGCGGGTGTGGGACATCGTTGCCGTTGACAAGGACTTCGAGATCGCGCCCGGCATCACCTTCCCCGGCTGGACCTACAACGGCCGGATCCCCGGCCCCACACTTTGGGCCCGCGAAGGCGATGCGCTGCGGATCAACTTCACCAACGCCGGCGCCCACCCCCACACCATGCACTTCCATGGCATCCACACGGCCGGGATGGACGGGACACCCGGCATCGGGGCGGGCTCGATCGCGCCAGGCCAGAGCTTCACCTACGAATTCGACGCCACGCCGTTCGGCACGCACCTGTACCACTGCCACCAGTCTCCGCTTGCACCCCACATCGCCAAGGGACTCTACGGCGGCTTCATCATTGAGCCCCGCGAGGGCCGCCCGCCGGCCGACGACGAAATGGTCATGGTCATGAACGGCTACAACACCGACGGCGGGGACGACAACGAGTTCTATTCCGTCAACGGCCTGCCGTTCCACTTCATGGACTTTCCGGTCCAGGTAAAACAGCACGCGCTGGTCCGCATCCACCTCATCAACGTGCTGGAATACGACCCCATCAATTCCTTCCACATACACGGCAACTTCTTCCACTACTACCCCACCGGCACCATGCTGACGCCCAGCGAATACACCGACACCATCTCCCAGGTGCAGGGCCAGCGCGGCATCGTCGAACTGCGCTTTCCCTTCCCCGGCAAGTACATGTTCCACGCCCACAAGACCGAGTTCGCGGAACTGGGCTGGATGGGCTTCTTCGAAGTAGGCGCAGCATGAGCCTGGACGAAAAGACGGCGGCCGGCCAGGCGGCCGCGCCGCACCGCAGGCCACCAGTGCCGGCATGGCTGCTCGGACTAGGGCCCCTGGTCCTGATCGCGATCGTGCTGGGCCTGTTCACCGTGCTCAACGCGCCCGGACTCAACAGACTTTCCGAGGGCGTCCCGCCCAAGGAGGAGATCGCCGTCGAAGATGTCCGCCTCACGCCCGGACAGATCGCCATCACAGTCCGCAACGAGGGACCGGATCCGGTGTCCATCGCCCAGGTCAACGTCTCGGACTACTACGCCATGTTCACGCAGACCCGGGAGACCATGGCCCCGCTGGAGTCCACCACGCTCACCATCAGCTACTCCTGGGTGGACGGCGATCCCTACGAGGTGGCCCTGGTGACCTCGAACGGCGGCAAGATCCCGGCGGCCATTGAAGCGGCCGCACTGAGTCCGGAACGCGGCGGTTCATTCTTTGCCCTCATGACGCTGCTGGGCGTCTACGTGGGCGTCATTCCGGTGGCCCTCGGGATGCTGTGGATGCCGTTCGTGCGGCGTGCGCCCGCATCCTGGGTCCGCATACTGCTCGGCGTCACGGTGGGCCTGCTCGCCTTCCTGGCCATCGACGCCACCCTGGAAGCCACGGAACTCGTTGCCGACAACAGGGCGTTCGGCGGCCCGATGGTGGTGTTCCTCGGCGCCGCGGTGGCGTACTTGCTGCTGGAGGGAACGGACGCCTGGATGCGCCATCGCCGTGAACCGGCCGCGGAGGGCACGTCCGCAGCCCTTCCGCCGCACCGCCTCGCGCTGCTGATCGCCATCGGCATCGGCCTGCACAACCTCGGCGAAGGACTCGCGATCGGCTCCGCCTACGCTGTTGGTTCACTCGCCCTGGGCGCTTCGCTGATCATCGGCTTCGCCATCCACAACACCACCGAGGGCCTCGCCATCGTCACGCCGCTGGCAAAGCAGCCGCCTGGCCTTCCCCGGCTCGCAGCCCTGGGGCTCGTGGCCGGAGCGCCGGCCATCGCCGGGGCGCTCATCGGAGCAACCGTCTACCAGCCGGCACTTGCCGCGTTCCTGCTCGGCGTCGGAGCCGGGGCGGTGGCCCAGGTGGCGGTCAAACTGCTCCCAATGCTGAAGGACAAGGCAGGGATGACCTTCACGGCCGCCACAACGGCCGGGATCATCCTCGGCCTGGCAGTCATGTTCACCACCGGGCTGCTGGTCCTGGCCTAGCAATAGAGTCACGCACTATGTAGTCTCGCGCCGGGGCCTTTGACGCCGCACCCGACCCGGAAACGTGGCGCCCTATACTTGTCGTAGCTAGGGCCGGGGGGCTTCCATGGAAAAACAACGCATCTGTCTTGTCATTGAGGACAATGACGACATCCGCGGACTGATCGGGATGGTGCTGAGGCGTGCCGGTTTCGAGGTCCGCTCAGTGGCCACAGGAGCGGAAGGCATCGCCGCGGCCGCCGACCCGGCCGTCTCCCTGGTCACGTTGGACCTCGGGCTGCCGGACATGGACGGCCACGTCGTGGCCAGGGCCGTGCGGGCGCTGAGCTCGGCGCCGCTGCTGTTCATTACTGCCCGGGCGGAAGATGATGACCTTCTCGCCGGTATGGCCTCCGGCGCCGCCGCCTACCTGACCAAGCCGTTCCGCGCCCAGGATCTTCGGGACGCCGCCGCTCACCTCTGCCCGGACCCCGCCGCTGCAACAACTGCAGCTTCCGCGGGCGACCAGGCTGAACTGTCGAAGCGGCGCCCGAAAGCACCTTCTGCCTGACGGTTCGGATTAGACGGTGCGGACGACGTCGTCGTAGCTGAACTTGGGCTTCGCGGCGCCCCAGGCGTCCTCAGCGGGCTGCCCGATGTTGACCACCAGGAAGCTCTTCTGGTCACCGGCCGGGAAGAAAGCAGCATCGATCGCACCGAAGTCGGCTCCGGTCATCGGACCCGCGGCGAGGCCGAGGGACCGGACGGCCAGGATGAAGTAGCCGGCCTGCAGGTGCGCGTTGTTGTTGCCGGTGGACGCTGCGAGGTCCGGGGCGGCGTCGTACATGGCCTTCGGCGCGTTGTACCCGGGGAGGAAGTTATCCCACTGCTCGGCCCAGGCGGTGTCGTAGCTGAGGACGGCAACCAGCGGCGCGGAGGCAGTCTTGGCCTTGTTGCCGTTGGCCAGGGTGTCAACGAGCGTGGCGCGGGCCTCGTCCGAGCGGACGTAGGTGACGCGCAGGGGCTGGGAGTTGAACGCGGTGGGGCCGAACTTGGTGAGCTCGTAGATGGCGCGGGCCTGGTCCTCGGTCACCTCGCCGGTGAAGGAGTTGGCGGTGCGGGCCTCGGCAAAGATGGCGTCGACGGCGGCCGAATCGATGGCCGCTTCTTCGTGGGCAATAGTCATTGGCTTACCTTTCGCTGGGCAGCCCACCAGGCGGCGGCTGTCTGTTTCTCTTCCTATGGTTGCAACTTCAAGCGATTGAGTCCTCTTCCCGTGACGGCAGGTGACGTTGCCCACAGCGCGCCCGGCCCAGGGGCTAGCCCGCAGCTCCTGGCCTTGACCGTTCTGATCCGCGAACACGCTTAGGAATGACGACCTGCGCGGTATTCTTGCTGCGGAAGATCCCTGCCCCCGCGGCAACCCCCTCGAAAGGCCTCCGCCATGAGCATGCTCGGAATGAAATGGAAGCTCCACGGCAACGGCAAATCCATCCGGCCCGGCCACGTCGTGGCCCCTGATGAGCGGCTCGCCTGGCCCCTGACCATCGGGGTGGGAATGCAGCACGTGGTGGCCATGTTCGGAGCCACGTTCCTGGTGCCCATCATCACGGGCATGCCGCCGGCCACCACCCTGTTCTTCTCCGGCGTCGGCACGCTGCTGTTCCTGGTCATCACCAAGGGCCGCGTGCCCAGCTACCTTGGCTCCAGTTTCGCGTTCATCGCCCCCATCATGGCGTCCCAGCAGCAGTTCGGCGTGCCCGGTGCGCTAGGCGGAGTGGTGCTTGCCGGCGTCGCACTGGCCCTGATCGGTGCGCTGGTGCAGAAGTTCGGCGCGGGCTGGATCAACCGGCTGATGCCGCCGATCGTCACCGGCGCCATCGTGGCACTGATCGGCCTGAACCTTGCCCCCGCCGCCAAAATGAACTTCGACGCCGCCCCCATCACCGCCGTCATCACGCTGGCCACGATCATCCTGGTCAGCGTCCTGTTCCGCGGAATCATCGGGCGCCTCAGCATCCTGGTGGGCGTGGTGGTGGGCTACCTGGTGGCCATGCTGCGCGGTGAAGTGAACTACGAAAAGATGGACGCCGCGGCCTGGGTTGGCCTGCCGCAGTTCCAGACGCCGGAATTCCACTGGGGCGTCCTGGGCCTCTTTGTGCCCGTGGTGCTGGTGCTCGTGGCCGAGAACATCGGGCACGTGAAGTCCGTGTCAGCCATGACCGGGCAGAACCTCGACGGCGTCTCCGGCCGCGCGCTGATGGCAGACGGGGCGGCCACGGTCCTGGCCGGCCTCGGCGGCGGTTCGGGCACCACCACCTACGCGGAGAACATCGGCGTTATGGCCGCCACCAAGGTCTATTCGACGGCGGCGTACTGGGTGGCGGGGGCGTTCGCCATCGTGCTGAGCTTCTCGCCGAAATTCGGCGAACTGATCGCCACCGTTCCGCCGGGCGTGCTGGGCGGCGCCGCGACCATGCTGTACGGCATGATCGGCATCCTGGGCGTCAAGATCTGGGTGCAGAACAAGGTCAACTTCTCCAACCCGGTGAACCTGACCACGGCCGCCGTGGCGCTGATCATCGGCATCGCCGACTACACCTGGACCATTGGGGAACTGAAATTCACCGGCATTGCGCTGGGCTCGGCCGCCGCCCTGGTGATCTACCACGGCATGAAGGCGATCGCGAAAGCGCGGGGCACGGCCGCCGAGCCCGAGACCGAGCAGGCCGGCCTGCCACCCGCCGTGAAGGCGGCGGTCAACGCGGCCGCGAAACGGGCACCCAAGAAGCGCTGACCGGGCGGCCCGGGTCAGGCGGCGCTGCTCCCGCCGATAAACGGTCCGGGCGGGCTGCCGATGCCAAAAACCGGTCCCGGCTCGGGCCGTTTGGCGTGCAGCAGTTCGTCTTCCGCAGTGTGCTGCCTCAGCTGTCGGAGCGCCCACGGGACCAGGTATTCCCGTGCCCAGATGAGGTCCTCCGCCCGGGCCTGCCGCCAGTTTCGCGGCGGCAGCTGCTTGGGCTGCAGGGGCACCAGGGTATGCGGGACGCCGAGGGAATTCAGCACGGCGGTCGCGATGGTGTGGTGGCCCAGGGGCGAGAAGTGCAGCCGGTCCGGATCCCACATGCCCGGGTTGGTCAGCTCCCGCAGGAACCACAGGTCCACCATCACGGCGTCGTGGCGGGCAGCCACGGCGTGGAGGTTCTCATTGAAGATCGCCACCTTCCCGCGGATCTGGCTGAAGACCGGTGTGGCTCCCCAGTCCGGGCCGGCAAAGAGCACCACGGTGGCGCCGGACCTTGTCAGCTGACCGACGCCGTCGTCGATTTTTTCCGCCAGCCGGTCAGGATCACTGCGCCGGAAGACAATGTCGTTGCCGCCGGCGGACAGCGTCACCAGATCCGGCTTCAGGGCCATGGCAGGTGCCAGTTGCTGGTCCATGATCTGCTGCAGCATCAGGCCCCTCACGGCCAGGTTGGCGTACGCGAAATCCGGCTGGTTGGCGCTGAGTTCTTCAGCGACGCGGTCGGCCCAGCCGCGCAGCCCTGCTTCGCTGAGCGGTTCAGGGTCCCCGATTCCTTCAGTGAACGAGTCTCCGAGTGCCACCAGCCGGTGCCACGGATGCGGTGCGGGAACTGCAGAGGCATCCCGGGTTGGCCGGTCCTGCTTCCAGACGTTCATGCCGTACTCCCTGTCTTCTAGGGTCCCCTTTTGAGGGCCTGTGATTGGACTGCAATGAGTCCCGGGAAGCCCGCATCATCCCGGACCGGGGTTACCGGATCCCGGCGTGCGGCCGCCACTATGTTCAAGGCAGCGTCGCGAAGCCCCTGGTTGTTGTGCTTCGCGACGGTCCGGAGGTACTGGAGTGCCACCTCACGGCTGAGTCCGTAGTCCGCCATGAGTGCGCCGACGGCAAGGTCCATCAGCACCATGGAGCTTTGGGCTACCGCGAGTTCGGCGCTGGCTTCTGCCCGCTCCGCCACCCGCAGCACCACGCGCAGCGCCCTTCCCACCTCCAGCGCGTACGCGCGAGTCCTGAGGATGTCCTCGCTGGTGAAGGCGTGAGGAGTGGAGGCGTAGAGGTTGATCGCCGCACTTGATGCGGCCGTGGCGGCAATCGGCATCGACAGCAGCGACCGGACCCCGTGGCCGGCGGCGGCGCTGGCGTAGCCTGGCCATCTGCGGTCGCGGGCCGTATCGGCGAGATGGACAAAGTCGCCTGACCGCATGGCCTCCAGCACGGGTCCGTCTTCGAACGAACATTGTTCCCGGTCCGCGGCCCGGGCGACCTCGCTGCCTGCGGCGATGGTGTGGGCGATGGGATGCGCGTCCAGGTGGACGTCCCCGCGGCTATGGAACGTAGCAGCCCAGCCGATGCCGCGTTGGTGGCCGTCGATGCTCCGCATGAACTCATGGGTGACTTCGCCAAGGAAGCTCTCCACTTCCTGGCTGTCGAACACGACGTCCTGGGGGGCTGGAAGTGATTCCCAGCCCGGGTCCCCTGGGGTCAACGCGGCCATGGCGCACGCCTCGCTACGATACGAGCCGGCCCACTTCAAAGCCTGTAATTAGGATACGTCCGGTTCGGGCTGCGGGGGCGGTGTCCCGCCCGAAAGTACTGGACCCAGGGAGAAAAAAGGTGCCGTCCGACGCAAAGCCGGACGGCACCTTCGTTATCGGTGCCTGACACCTGGCGTTTATCCGGCGTCGAAGCTTTCCCCGTCGTCGTCCTTGGCGGCCTTCTCAGCTGGCAGGTCATTTCCACTGCCGTCCGGCAGACCCGCCGCCTCCTGCCCGGACTCTGACGAGAATGGCTCCGCGCCCTGCTCATCAGCGTTGGATTCGTTGATCTCGGCCTCCGCGGAGGGGAGGTCCGCATCGCGGGGGACCGGCAGTTCTCCTGGCTCGAACCCGGGATCGTTGGTGTCGGCTTCCGCGTGGAGCTGGTCGTCGGTGCCACCGAAGCGGCCGGCACCGGGCTCTCCGGCACTGTCCTGGTCCTCTTCGGCAAGGTGGCCGAGGTTGGGCGAACCGGTAGGGAAGGTTTCGCCGGTGGAGCTGTCCTGGTTCAGGCCGGCAGCGTCAAAGTCCTCCTCCTCGCGGGGCTGGGCGAACTGCTTGTTGTCCGCACCGCCCATCTCCTGCTCCGCCGTCGGCGTGCCGTAGCCTCCAACTTCTTCGGCGTGCTGGTTGTCCTGACTCATGGTTCCTCCTGTTGTGGATGTGGATGAATCTGACGTGCAAACTTCTTGCTACAGGCCCTTGCCGCCGGTCACTGGCAGCACGGCGCCCGAAATGTAGGACCCCTGGTCAGAGGCCAGCAGCACATAGGCAGCTGCAAGTTCGGCGGGCTGGCCCGCCCGCTGCAACGGCGTGTCCTGCCCGAATTTGGGCAGTTTGTCCGGCCATTCGGTCGCCGGGATCAGCGGCGTCCAGATGGGTCCCGGTGCCACGGCGTTGACGCGGATCCCCTTCGGTCCCAGTTCCTGGGCAAGGGCCTTGGTGAAAGCCACTTGCGCTGCCTTGGTCATGGCGTAGTCGATCAGCCCCGGCGAGGGATTGAACGCCTGGATGGAGGCTGTGGTGATGATCGAAGCGCCGGCTTTCAAGTGCGGAACCGCGGCGCGCGCCGTCCAGAGCAGCGAGTAGAGGTTGGTCCGGAAGACCCGGTCGAATTCCTCGGTGGGGAGCGACTCGAAGCTCTCCCGGTTCTTTTGGTAGGCCGCGTTGAGTACCAGGACGTCCAGGCCGCCGTACTCAGCCACGGTGTCTTCCACGATCCGGGTGCTGAACGCCTCCTCCCGTCCGTCGCCGGTCAGCAGCAGGGCACGCTGGCCCGCTTTCCGGATCCAGCTGGCCGTGTCCTGGGCGTCGTCTTCCTCTTCCGGCAGGTAGGAGATCGCGACGTCGGCCCCCTCGCGGGCGAAGGCAATGGCCACTGCCTTGCCGATTCCGGAGTCCCCGCCGGTGATGAGCGCAGCCTTACCCTGCAGGGCTCCGTGCCCCTCATAGCTCTGCTCGCCGTGGTCCGGTTGGGGATCCATGGGCGCCGTCAGGCCCGGCTGCTTCTGTTCCTGCTCCGGAAAGGGCCCGGAGTGGTAGCCGCCCCTGGGGTCGGTGGGCGGGCCGGCCTGTTTCTGCGTGTCACTCATAGTCCACCTACTCACGTCGTCGGTTTCGAGAGTCCGGTCTGCTCCGGCCCTTCGAAAATATCCCGGCCGGTGAAGCAAAGTCCACCGTTCGGGCTGAATAATCAGTAAACTTATCAAACGTTGATCTTGGCGCAACTTCAGCCTAGTTTTGGAGCACCCGGGGCCGCGGATGGATCTTCCGTGGCAGGCCTCTACCGGGCGGAGGAGGAGAAGGCATGTCGGATGTGGAGGACTACACCGGGAGCACCGGCCGCAACGAGACCCGCGAGGAACAGCTGGACCGGAACTGGGCGGAATTGCTGCAGGAACTTCGGGTGCTGCAGACCGGCGTCCAGATCCTCGCGGGCTTCCTGCTGACCCTGCCCTTCCAGGAGCGTTTCGAGCGCCTCGACGATTTCCAGGTCACCCTCTACCTCGTCAACGTGGTCATTGCCACCCTCACCACCGCCTTCATCCTGCTCCCAGTCAGCGTGCACCGGCGGCTGTTCCGCCAGCGCCTCAAGGAGACGCTGGTTTCCAGTGCCGATACCATCACCAAGATCGCCCTGGCCGGTGTGGGCATGCTCAGCATTGGAACGGCGTCCCTCGTCTTTGACGTCACCGCGGGCCGCTCCGCGGGCCTGACCGCAGGCGGCATCCTGCTGGCCGTCCTCTTGGTGCTGCTGGTCTACGTCCCGCTTCGGCTGAACCACCGCGCCAAAGGTCAATAGCCGGCCGAGTCCGTACAAACAGCCATCCGTCCAAAACAGCAACGGGAGCAAAGATGCGCACATGGGCCAGGGAGCACGGACTGCTGCTGGCAAACGCCGGTTTATTCGTGGTGTTCTTCGGCGGGATGGTCCTCTCCGGCGCCGCCGCCTACAGCGAGGAGCAGGCTGCCCATGGGCAGCAGGCGGTTTCTGTCCTTGAATACCTGTCCACGGGCGAGTTCGTGGAAGCCACCTTTGAGAACTGGGAATCGGAATTCCTGCAGATGGCCATGTATGTCATCCTGACGGTTTTCCTCTTCCAGAAAGGCTCTTCCGAGTCCAAGCCGATGGGCAAGAAGGCGCCACAGGACGAGGATCCGCGCGACGCCCCCATCAAGGCCGCCACGCCGTGGCCGGTGAAGCGCGGCGGCCTGGTGCTCAAGCTTTATGAGCACTCGCTGTCCCTGGTGCTCCTGGCGCTGTTCGTCGCCTCATTCACCCTGCATGCGCTGGGCGGCACGGCGGCGTACAACGACGAGCAGATGAGCCATGGCCAGCCCACGGTGACGCTGCTGGACTTTATGGGCACCAGCCAGTTCTGGTTCCAGTCCTTCCAGAACTGGCAAAGCGAATTCCTTGCGGTCGCCGTCCTGGTGGGCGCGTCCGTTTACCTCCGCGAAAAGGGCTCGCCCGAGTCGAAGCCGGTGGCTGAACCGCATTACGAGACCGGAGCGTAAACCGCTTTAGGCGCCTTCCAGCACCTGGGTGGTGGCCCAAGTCAGGTACTTGGCGGCGTTCGCGATCGCCTCATCCGGGCTGGGCGCCACATCAAGCAGCTGGGCTGCGGCCACCACACCGTGCTGGGCGAGGTCCTCGGGCGTGACCAGGATCCGGCCGGCCACCACAATGACGGGGATGCCGCGTTCGCGGGCGGCGTCGGCGAGCGCGATGGGCGCCTTGCCTGTCAGCGACTGGGAATCCATGGAACCCTCGCCGGTGATCACCAGGTCCGAGTCCGCGAGCTGCTCGGCCAGCCCGGTGAGCCCCGCCACCAGCGCGAAGCCGCCTTCCAGCCGGGAGTCAGTGAAGGCAAGGAACGACGCCGGGAACCCGCCTGCTGCGCCTGCGCCCGGAATGTTGACGTCCCGGCCCGTGGCCTCCCGCAGCACTGACGCCCAGTTCCGGAGGCCGGCGTCGAGCAGTTCAACGGCGTCGGCGTCCGCACCCTTCTGCGGCCCGAAGACGTGGGCGGCTCCCTCGGGTCCGTACAGCGGGTTCCGGACGTCGACGGCGATCCGGAACTGCACGGCGGACAGCCGCGGATCCAGTTCGGTCGTATCCAGGGCCACGACGTCGGCGAGTGACCCGCCGCCCAGGGGCACCACGTTGCCGGCGGAGTCCAGCGGCTTGAGGCCGAGCGCGCGCAGGGCGCCGCTGCCGCCGTCGGTCATGGCCGAGCCGCCAAGGCCCAGCACAATTTCCGTTGCCCCGGCGTCCAGGGCCGCGGCCACGAGCTGCCCGCAGCCGTAGCTGTGGGCGCGGAGGGAATTCTCCGGGGTGGGATCCATTTCGGCCAGACCGGAGGCCTGCGCCGTCTCGATCACGGCGGTGGCGCCGCCGAACGCGGTTTTGCGGATGGCCCAGGCAGCTCCGACGGGAGCCAGGATGGGGCCGACCACCGCGTTGAGCCGTTCCTCATAGCCTGCCGAAACGGCCGCTTCCAGGGTGCCTTCGCCGCCGTCGGCCACGGGGAACTGGGTGGCGACTGCATCGGGGTAGACGCGGAGCGCCCCTTCGGCGATGGCGGCGGCCGCCTCGGCGGCGGTCAGCGAGCCCTTGAACTTGTCCGGAGCAATGAGAATGCGCATGCGCTCCATCATGCCAGCCCCAGGCCGGAAAGCGCTTGCCCGATCCGTAATACGGACACGTGAACCTTTCCGGAATGGGTCATCTGGTGGAGCCGCGCACCACGAGCGAGCTCGCCAGGGTCAGCTGGGCCTGTTCGAGCGGCCGGCCCTCCATCAGCGCGCGCAGCTGCTCCCCCGCCTTCAGGCCCAGCGGGGTGGCCGGCAAGTGCACGCTGGTGAGGCCAGGATTGCTGGTGGCGGAGTAGGGGAGGTCGTCGAAGCCCGCCACGGCGAGCTGCTCCGGGATCAGCACGCCGGCCACTCGGGCTTCCTGCAGCACGCCGTAGGCGTGGGTGTCCGTTCCGCAGACGACAGCGGTGACCCCGGCCTGCTGCCACTGCGGCCACGCCTGGGTGAAGGCGGCCGCTGCCGCGCCGACGTCGATGGTGGTGCTGACGATGCAGCCGGACGGCACGGAGATCCCCCGCGCCGTGGCCTCATCCAGGAACGCGGAGCGCCGCACGTCGAAGGTGGCAGTGCCGGTCACGCTGTCAACGTAGGCCACGGTCCGATGGCCGGCGTCAGCCAGGTGTGCTGCCAGCTGGCGCGCCCCGGAGGCCACGTCAAGGTTCACCGAGGGTGCGTACGACTCCAGCCCTGGCGCGTCGAGCAGCACCAGCGGCCCAGGAGCCGAAAGGTCCTCAAGGAAGTCGGAGTTGGGTGCGTCCACGAGCAGCCCGGCCGGGCGCAGTGCAAGCAGCTTGCGGACATCGTGGGCCTGCGGGAATTCGCCGGCGTCCGTCACGGACAGCAGGAGCTGGTAGTCCGCGCCCAGGGATTCCCTGACCCCGGCGATCACCTTGGCAAAAAACGGGTTCGAGATGTCCGGTGCCACCAGGATCACAATGGAGCTCACGCCCTTGGCCAGCGAGCTTCCCACACTGTCCACCACGTAGCCGAGTTCGGCGATGGCGTCCCGCACGCGGGTGATGTTGTCCTCGGAGACGCGCCCCCGGGTCTTGCCGTTGGCCACCAGGGAAACAGTCGCCGTCGAGACGCCGGCCCGGGCAGCCACCATGGCCGCCGTGACCCGCGGTCCCCGGCCTGGCTGCTGCTGGGTGCGCTCCGCGGTTTCCATACCTCGATGGTAGTCGGCGCGGAGGGCCAATCGGCGCCATCAGGCAACGCAAGGCATCAAGCGCTTGACGCCTTCTACGTTAAGCGCTTGACGTAACGCCTGCGGAGATGCCATGATCTCCCTTGATTGCTTTAGCGCCCTGCCGGCACCCCAGCCCGGCAGGCCCCCAATGACGTGGAGACAAACGTGGACCCCAACCCCGTAAACCGCAAGAAGATCATCCTGGACTGCGACCCCGGGCATGACGACGCCGTGGCGCTGCTGCTCGCGCACGGCAACCCTGACATCGAGCTGCTGGCCGTCACCACCGTGGTGGGCAACCAGACCCTCGAGAAGGTCACCCGCAATGCCCTGTCGGTGGGCACCATCGCCGGCATCACCGGAGTTCCGTTCGCCGCCGGCTGCGGCCGGCCGCTGGTGCGCACCATCGAAACCGCACCCGACATCCACGGCGAGTCCGGCATGGACGGCCCCGCGCAGCCCGAGTCCGCCATCGAACTGGACCCGCGCCACGCCGTCGACCTCATCATCGACACCGTCATGGCGCACGAACCCGGCACTGTGACCCTGGTCCCCACCGCCGGCCTCACCAACATCGCCATGGCGGCGCGCAAGGAACCACGCATCGTGGACCGCGTCAAGGAAGTTGTCCTGATGGGCGGCGGTTACCACGTGGGCAACTGGAGCGCCGTGGCCGAATTCAACATCATCATCGACCCCGAAGCCGCACACATCGTGTTCAACGAGAACTGGCCCGTGGTAATGGTGGGGCTGGATCTCACCCACCAGGCACTGGCCACCCCGGAGGTCGTGGCAAGAATCGCGGCTATCGGCACCAAACCGGCGCAGTTCGTGATGGAACTGATGGAGTTCTTCACCCAGACGTACAAGGACGCCCAGGGCTTCGACTACCCGCCGGTGCACGATCCCTGCGCCGTGGCCTACGTGATCGACCCCAGCATCGTCACCACCCGCAAGGTGCCTGTGGACATCGAACTCCAGGGCAAGCTGACCCTCGGCATGACCGTGGCCGACTTCCGTGCCCCGGCTCCCGCCGGCTGCAATACCTCGGTCGCCGTGGACCTGGACCACGGACGGTTCTGGGACCTTGTCACCGATGCCCTCGTCCGGATCGGTGAGCCGCTCACCGGCGAGGCAGGCACCAACGCCAACACGGCCGACGTCGAACGCCAGGATCGTGCCGATGTCACCATCGGAGGGATCAAGTAAATGACCGCCACACTCCTTGAAACCAGGACCTCCCGCGGCAACGTCACCGCACTGATGGTTGCCCTGCTGGCAGCCTGCGTGGCGTTCCAGCTCAATGCCTCCATGCTCAGCCCGGCCCTGGTCACCATGGGCAATGAACTCAACACCGACCAGGCCGTCATCGGGCTGTCCCAGACGTGGTTCTTCACCGCCGCCGCACTGTTCTCCCTTTTCCTGCCGCGCCTGAGCGACATCATCGGCCGCAAAAAGATCCTGATCGGCATGATGCTCCTGATGGCCGTCGGCTCCGTCATCGCGGCGCTGGCCCCGGACGTCACGTGGCTCTTTGTAGGCCGCATCATCCAGGGCGTCAGCGGCCCCACCGTGCCGCTGTGCCTGATCATGCTGCGCTCCGCCGTCAGCAACCCGCGCAAGTACGGCACGCTGATGGGCCTCATCACCGCTGTCAACGGCGGCGTGGCCGGCGTGGACTCGTTTGTGGGCGGCTACTTCGCCGAGCACTTCGGCTTCCGCAGCATCTTCTGGCTCATGGTGGTCCTGGCCGTGGTGGCCACCGCCCTGATCGCCCTCCTCGCCGGCGAAAGCAAGCCCGCCGCCGGAACCACCATGGACTGGCTGGGCGTGTTCTTCATCGTGGTGGCCGTCGGTGCCCTGCTCACGGCCCTGAACGAAGGCTCGAAACTGGTGGGCGCGTTCTCCACCGGCACGCTGATGCTGGCCATCGTGCTGGTGGCCGTTGCCGCCGTCGCGTTCTACGCGTTCTGGACGGTGGAGAAGCGGGCGAAGGAGCCCATGGTGGAAACCGTGCACCTGCGCCAGCGCTCCACCTGGGCGCCGCTGCTGACCACCACGCTGACCATGACCGGCATCTTCGCCGTCATCAACGGCATCATCCCCGCCTACGTCCAGGCGGCAGCCCCAGGGTTCGGCGTCGGCCCCACCGAAATGTCGCTGATCATCCTCACCCCGTACGCCCTGCTCGGCTGGCTGGTGGGACCCATCAGCGGCAGGCTGGCGCCAGTGCTCGGCTACACCAGGGTGCTGCGGATCGGCATGCTGGGCAGCGTCGCCGCCCTGGCCATCATCGCGTTCTTCGGTCTCAGCAGCCTGCCGATGATGATCGCCGGAACGGTCTTGCTGGGCATCATGTACGCAGGTACGGTCAACATCATGCTCAACGGCCTCGGTGTGGTGCTCTCCCCCGCCGGAAACCCCGGCTTCCTGCCCGGCATGAACGCGGGTGCCTTCAACCTTGGTGCGGGCCTCAGCTTCCTGGTGCTGCCGGCCGTGCTGGTGGCGACGTCGGCACTCGGGGACCCGAAGGCCTCCTACCTGACCGTTGTGGTCACCGGCCTGGTCATCACCGTTGCCGCGTTCGGCGCCTCGCTGCTGATCCCGAAGCCCGTTGAGGCTGAGGTGGCCGAATGAGCACCGGAACAGCGGGCACCGCCGTCGAAAAGGGCGGCAGGATCGTCGTCGTCGGATCCCTGAACGCGGACCTGACCATCTACTGCGAGCGCCTCCCCCTGCCGGGCGAGACAGTCCACGGCACCGGATTCGCCGTCAACCCGGGTGGCAAGAGCGCCAACCAGGCCGTGGCCGCCAGCCTGCTCGGCGGGGATGTAAGCCTCATCGGCGCCGTGGGGGACGACGCCAACGGCGAGATGCTGCTGTCTTCCGCGGCCGGCGCCGGAGTGGACGTGGGCCATGTCCGGAGCGTCCCCGAGGCCACGGGGGTGGCCGTCATCGCCGTCGACGCGCACGGCGAAAACAACATCATCATCTCCGCAGGCGCCAACGGGACCCTGTCTCCTGCGGACGTCTCTGCCGCGGCGGACGCGTTCGACGGCGCCGCCGTCGTCTGCCTCTGCCTCGAGGTCAGCCCCGAAACGGTGGAGGCCGCCGCACGCGCGGGGCACGACGCCGGCGCCACGGTCCTGCTGAACCTCTCGCCGTACGCCGGGATCAGCCAGGAACTGGCGGAACTGGCTGACGTCCTGCTGGTCAACGCCCACGAGGCGTCGCTGTTCCTTGGTTCCGGTGACGCGCCGGACGCTGGGATGCCGGGTGCCGCGGCGGACGACGCCGACTGGGACCGGATCCGCGGGCGCTTTGCCGAGCGCGGGCTGGACCGGGTCCTGGTCACCCTGGGTGCGGACGGTTCGGTGGTCCTGGATTCGCAGGCAGCGGGACCGAAGGTCACGAGGATTGCACCCACCGTGGTGAAGGCGGTGGACACCACCGGCGCGGGTGACGCGTTTACCGGTGCCGTGGCGGCCCGCCTGGCAGCGGGAGACCCCCTCGCCGCGGCTGCCGCGTTCGCCTCTGTAGCTGCCGCCCTGGCAGCGACGCGGAAGGGGACGCAGGCCGCCTACCCCGGCACGGCCGACGTCGAACGGCTGCTGGCCCGGGCTTAGGGCCGGACCTAAGCGCGGGGTTTCAGCACCGCGAAATAACCGGGAACGAGGCTGGCGGCGGCGTCCCCGGTCATCGGGTTCGTCTCGATGGTGGTGGGGCCGTCCTCCAGCAGTTCCCAGGTCTCCGGCGGCAGGGCCCGGCTGCGTTCGGCAGGGCCGAAGTGGCCGGGCATCGGCAGTTCGCGGATGGCCCGTTCCAGCGGGGCCGGGATGGCCTCAATGGTGGCGCCCAGATGGGTGACGTACTCCACCGGGTTGCCCTGGAAGTTCGTTTCGGCCAGGAATACAGCACCGCGGGTGCCAACCAGTTGGCGCAGGTTTTCCACCAGGGCCGCCTGGTCCGCCGGTTCCAGCACGTGCAGCACGCCCCGGATAAAAACGTTGGCGTCGGTGTTCCCTGCGAGGCCCGCACCGGCACCGGGCTGGGTCATGTCGCGAACCAGGAAAGTGACATTGTCCATTCCGGCGGCCCCGTTCCGGGCCCGTTCCACGGCGTGGGCGGATACATCCACGCCGACGGCCCGCGGAAACAACGGGGCAAGTGCGCGCGTGAAGCTGCCGTGGCCGCACCCGACATCAACCACCGGAAGCGTCGGATCAAAGTGGCGTCCCAGCACGTCGGCGTAACCAATGAGCTCGTGGTCGCTTCCGGAGTCCCACAGGACCTCACTCTGCGCACCGGTCCTGGCTATTCCCGCCCAGTACCGGTCCCAGGCCACGTTCCTGTCCTTCGGCGCAGAGCGGGACAGCCTGATGAGCTTGGGGATCATCAGGTACTTCCGCAGCGCGGAGCGCAGTGTTTTTACTGGCGAGGACACGGTCCAAATATATGTCCCGACGGGCACCAATACGTCCGTTGGCGTCATGCCGCCGCTGCCGGCCGTCATAACCCCTGCGGCGGCCGCATCCGTCGCGCCGTCATACTCCGCCCGTCGCTACAGGAGCAGCGTCGCCGCGTCCCCCTAGAATGTACTCAATTAGGAGCGAAGGGAGCATCGTGGCAACGGACACACCCTTTGTCACAGCTATGCAACGCACAGCTGTGGTGGCCGATCCCGACGGCGGCCGGCTCGAGTCCAGTGCCGAGGCCCTCCGCGCAGCCGGCTACCTCGTCCACACGGCCAAGGATGCCGAGGCCCTGTTCTCAGTGCTCGACGGCGGCAAGCCTTCCGTCCTGGTCGTTGACAGTTCCCTCTCCCCCAGGGAAAGCCGCGTGCCCGTGCTGGTGCTGGTGGACCTGGACGACCGCGCGGAGATCGCGGCCATGGAGGGTACGGGCGTCCGCGACTGCATCGCCAAGCCGCCGGTGGCGAAGGAATTGGTGCACCGCGCCACCGCCCTGATCAACCTCGTGGAACGGCGTAGCCGGGCGCGGCAGGAGGCCGAGGCCCTGCGCGAGCAGCTCCGGCTGGTTTCGGCGGCCGTGCGTGGAACCAATGATCCACAGAAAATCGCCAACTACGTGGTGACCGGCTTTGGCGAAACGTTCGGCGCCGACCACGTCTGGCTGACCACGTTCGAGGACGAACGCGTACCTGCCATTACCGCCCAGTGGAGCCGGCAGGGGCTGGATCCGCTTCCGGTCGGCCCGCTTGAAGACGAAGCCGCCGCGCGCTCCACCGCGGACCAGCTGTGGGCCAGGGCAGAAGTGCTGACAACCGACGGCTCGGACGGCTCCATCAGGCTGCCAAAATCGTTGGAGGACCTGCACGCGAAAGCGTCGGTGGTAGTGCCCATGGGGGAAGGGAACTCTTCCCTCGGTATTTTGTGGATCGCGCTGCTGGACAGCCCCCGGGCCTGGTCACGCGCCGAACTGGGACTCATCCAGCACGTGGCGGGCAACGCCGCCCACGGGCTGATCCAAAGCCACCTGATCAGCAGCCAGCTCCAGGTGGTCAAGCAGCTGCAGGAGCTGGACAAGGCCAAGACCGACTTCCTGGCCACGGTCAACCATGAACTGCGCACTCCGCTGACGTCGATCATGGCGTACCTGGACATGATCCAGGAGAGCACCGCCGATCCGGTCTCGCCCGAGGTCCACCAGATGCTGGACATCGTGGTTCGAAACACGGAACGGCTGCGGATGCTCATCGAGGACATGCTGAGCGTTTCCCGCAGCGGCGGCGGGGAAGGCCCGCTGCACCTGACGCCGATCCGGCTGGGCCGCACGCTGGAAATCGTCGCCGGCGCCCTCCGTCCGCTGGCCACGCTGCAGGATGTCACCATAGCGCTGGAACCCGCGCAGGAGGATCCTGAACTTATGGGGGATGAGGTGCAGCTGCAGCAGGTTTTCACCAACCTGGTCTCGAATGCCATCAAGTTCACGCCCGGCGGAGGAAAAATCCACGTGGGCAGCTTCGCCCACACCGCCGCGGACGGCACGCGCTGGGCCACGGTCCGCGTGACAGACACCGGAATGGGCATTTCCAGTGAGGAGATCGCCCACGTCTTTACCCGCTTCTACCGCGCCTCCAACGCAATGTCCGGGGCAGTCCCGGGCACCGGACTGGGTCTGGCCATCACGAAGGACATCGTGAGCCGGCATGGCGGCCGCATTGATGTTGCCTCCGAGCTGGGAGCCGGCACCACCGTCACCGTGACCCTGCCGCTGGGCACCGACGCGTCCCCGGCAAGCTGATCGCCGGAAGGAGCAGTCCAGGTGTTCGCTGACAATGACCCCAGGCTTTCGCAGCTGCTGGAGGGCATCGTCCGGCTGGCCTCCGGCGACCTGAATTCGAGGATTGAAGTGTCCCCCGCACGGGACGAACTCGATGCCATCATCATGGGAACCAACCTCCTCGCCGAGGACCTGCAGATCATCTACGAAGAACTTGAACAGCGGGTGGAAGTCAGGACAAAACTCCTGCATGAGGCGCACCTGGAAATGCAGAAAATGGCCATGCAGGACCCGCTCACTGGGCTGGCCAACCGTTCGGCGCTGCTCACCGCGCTGAAGTCGGCGCAGTCTGACGGGGCGCGCGACACCCTGCCGCCTGTCATCCTCCTGCTGGACCTGGACGCGTTCAAGTCCATCAACGACACCCAGGGCCACACGGCCGGGGACAAGGTCCTGATCACGGTGGCGGACCGCATCCGGGGCGCCGTCCGGGCCACCGACGTTGTTGCCCGGCTGGGCGGCGACGAGTTCGCCATCGTGATGCCCGCCACCGGAGCCGACCAGGCCGCCGTCGTCGGGCAGCGGATCCTGGCCGCGCTCAAGGAACCCATCGAGCTGCCCGACCGGAGCATCCGCTGCGGGGCAAGTGTCGGGCTGAGCGTCGGGGATGCCGGGCAGGGGCCCGAAGAAATGCTGATGCAGGCAGACGTCGCCATGTACGCCTCCAAGGCCGAGGGCCTGAACCGGCTTCACATCTTCGAGCCAGGGCTCTTGCTGGTGCGCCGGCTCCGCAGCCAGCTGCTGGACGACCTCCGGTCCGCACTTAAGGGCGAGGGCCTGGTCCTCAACTACCAGCCCGTGGTGGAATTGGCCACCGGCCGGGTCGAAGGCGTCGAGGCGCTGATCCGGTGGAACCATCCCTCCCGGGGCCGGATCATGCCAGATGAATTCATCCCACTGGCCGAAGAGGCCGGGCTGATCTCCGAGCTTGGCCGCTGGGTCCTCACAACCGCCGTGGAGCAGCTGCGCCGGTGGGTGGACGAGGACGCAGTGGACAGCGCGTTCTCGGTGCGGATCAACATCTCAGCCACCGACCTGCAGAGCCTCCAGTTCATCGAGGATGTCCGGGGCGTGCTCAAGGAGACGGGCGTCCGGCCCGAACAGGTGGTCCTGGAGCTCACCGAGATGGCCATCGTGAAGGGCAACGACCTGGACCGCTATTCACTGGGCGGGTTGCGCGGCCTGGGGGTCGGGATCGAGATCGACGATTTCGGGACCGGCTATTCATCCATCAGCTACCTCCGACGGCTCCCGGTGGACCGCGTGAAGGTGGACCGCTCCCTCATCGTCGGGCTGGGCACTGATCCCAACCAGCCCGCCCTGGTGGCCGCCGTCCTGCAGCTGGTGCGGGCGTGCGGGCTGGAAGCCGTGTGGGAGGGTGTTGAAACCGCCGAACAGGCAGAGCATCTGAGGACCCTCGGGTGCCTGAGCGCACAGGGCTATTTCTTCAGTAAACCCCTGCCCGCGGACGATATCCCGGCACTGGTGGCTGCGGCCTTCCCAGCTGGGAATATAGGGCCATAGTGGCGAAAAGGGCTGTACTTTTGCCCTGCCCGATATACGATCATGATGCGGTGTCAGAATTACACCGCGCGGGAGATCGGATTTAATCAGAAGTTGCTGATTCCAAAGGTTTCTGGAAATTGAACAATTACGGGGCCAACGGGTCATTACTTCGTCAACTGGGGGCGTAGTTAATGTCGGTTCGAGTGCAGGCTTGGGGAGTAATTGCGGCTGTCCTGGCGGGGTCCGACCCCGCCCAGGCAGCCACACGTCAGCGTCTTAGCGACCGCCTGGACGAAAACCCGGGAGTACCTGAACGGGCGCTCCTGGAACACCTGCTGGAGAACCGGCAACAGGACAGCCTGGAGAGCGGAACCCCGGACACTGCCCGCGCGGCGTTCCCGCGGGATGCCATGCCGCCGCAGCTGCTTGAACGCCTGGATGCCATCCGCAGCCTGTCCAGGATCAGCGCCCTGCTGGAGAGCCGGATGCTGATGACCGCGTTCCAGCCGATCTACGGCCTGGCGAGCAAGAGCGTGGTGGGGGTGGAGGCGCTCTCACGGTTCGTCAGTGACGACGGCGCCGGCGCCGAACTGTGGTTTGCCGAGGCTGCATCAGTAGGGCTGGGAGCCAACCTGGAATTCTCAGCGCTGGGCTCCGCTGCGGACGCGGCCGCAAACCTCCCGCCACATCTCTACGTTTCCCTGAACGTCTCACCGACGTCCTGCATTGACCCGCGGCTGCCCGAATTGTTCGACCACATCGATTTGCCGGTCAACCGGATTGTGCTCGAATTGACCGAGGGAATTCCGGATGATGAATACCCGCATTTCATTTCCGCAATTACTCCGCTGCGCGAGCGGGGCCTGCGCATTGCCATCGACGACTCATACTCCGGCGCCGGCGCGCTGAGCCGGATGGTGCATCTGCGCCCCGATTTCATCAAACTGGGGCGGGATATCATCAGCGGCGTGGACGTTGATCCAACACAGCAGGCGCTGGCAGCCTGCATGGTGGACTTCGCCGAGCAGATCGGCACTGAACTGGTGGCCGAAGGCGTGGAAACGCGCCAGGAGCTCCAGGTTCTGACGGATCTTGGCATCAGCGCAGGCCAGGGTTACCTGCTTGGCAGGCCTTCCGTGCGGCCCGAAGAATGGGCGGCCTGGAACACGGCAAAGGATCCGGACGGCATCATCCGGCACCTCTCCGATCCGGCGAACGTTGGCCAGGGCGCGGCAGGCAGAGCCAACAAGCGCTGACGCCTTGGTGTCGAGCTTGCCGAAACATGGTTCCGGCAAGCTCAACAACAACTACTCGCTGTGCCCCTGGTCCCCGCTCATTTGGTCTTCCGCCGGCGGGGTTTCCCCGGGCGGGACTCCCCCACCCGGCTCCAGGCCGGTGATGTTTCCCTCGAGCGGATCAGGGTTGGCCGTATCCGCTGAATCCTTGGCCGTGCGCGCCCGATCAGTTCCGGCATCGGTCTTTCCACCGGGCCTGTCAGGATTGGCGGGATCATTTTCCGGATGGTAGCTGCTCATGGTGCTGGTTCCTTCCTGGACAGGCTGCGGCCACTCCCTCAGCTCTGGACTAATTGTAAGCATGCTGATAATTCTGGAAGGGTAACGGGACAGCAGAACCTGCGTCCCCCGGCCAGAAGGAGCACTCACATGGGCATTGGCGACAGCATCGGCAAGGCAGCGGAAAACGCCATGGAGGACCTGGCGGGAACATCATCGCCCACGGAGAACGCGCGGGTTCCGGAACCAACGGATCCAAACAGCGACGTCGAGGTCCATTCGTCCATCAGTGAAGGATCCAACGCGATGGCAGCGGAGAAGGAGAGCGACGCCGGGGACGTGCCCCGCGACGTTCCCGGTCCGGCCGGCCTGCCCGACGGCGACCCGGATGCCCTCCGCGCCGATCCGGGCGAAGGCGACGAGGATCCGTCTACAGACTTGGGCCGCAGCTGACCCTTGCGTTTCGGCGGAGCCGGACCTAGTTGTCCGGCCACTCCCCGCGTTCCAGCAGGACCTGTTTGAGGAGGTCCGCCCGGTCGGTGACGATCCCGTCCACGCCCAGATCCAGCAGCCTTCGCATTTCGGCGGGGTCGTTGATGGTCCACACGTGCACCTTCAGGCCCAGGGCGTTCGCCCGCCCGACATAGCCGGCCGTGACCACCCGGAACCCGCCATATCTGACCGGGACCTGCAGGGCCTGGACATCTTTCAGCGGGGCCCGGAGCAGCCGCCTCAGCCAGGCGGGCGGCAGTGGCCGCAACAGGAAAAAGAGCGTGTTCGTGGCGATCCCGGCCGACGATGCAACGGGGCGGCTGAGCAGCTTCAGCACGGCCCGGCGTCGGCGGTCCGAAAAACTGGCCACCAGCACTTGGTCATGGAGGCCGTGCCGTTCGACGGCGGCGGCGAGGCTGCGTACCGAGTTCCAGTCCTTCACGTCCAGGTTCAGCCGGATGCCGGGGAACGCGGCCACCAGCTCATCGAACAGCGGCACCGGCTCGCCCCCGCCGATCCGCGCCACAGCAACCTCGGCGGCGGTGAGTTCGGAAATCCGGCCGACGCCGTCGGTCACCCTGTCCAGCGTCTCGTCATGGAAGAGAACCAGGACGCCGTCGGACGTAGTGTGCACATCGGTTTCCAGGTACCGGTAGCCGAGGTCGACGGCGGCGCGGAACGCGGCCATCGAATTCTCGAGCCCCTCGCGCGAGAAGCCGCGATGGGCCAGGGCCACGGGACGGCCGGCGTTGAGCAGGAACGGCGAGGGTGCAGTCACAGTGCGAGCGTACCGCCTACTCCCGGAGCACAACCTCAACCCCGTCACTGCAGTGCAGCAGTGTGCGGCCGCGGCCGCCGTCGAGGTCCACCCAGATGGCCGAGTGGTCCCACGTGATGGCGTCCACGACGCCGCCGGTTTCGAACCCGGGCGTGAGGCGGACCAGGACACGGTCGCCCTGCTTCAGCTTCTTCCAGTGGGCCGCCGGTACCGCCGGGCGCAGCGGCGCCTCGGCCGCATCGTGCTTGACGTTCCTTGCCATGATGTCCCCTTGAGCCGCGGATCGGTTGTCCACTGCCCACGGTAGGGCGGCAAGGTAAACGTCAGGTGAGCGCCAGCTGATGGGCCGCTGGACTAGGAAAGCTTTACCCCAAGGGACGCCAGCCTGGCCTCGAGGACCTGGGCCACGCCGTCGTCGTCGAAATGCGGCGCCTGCTGGCCCGCGGCGAGGATCGCCTCCGGGTGGCCGCTGGCCATCGCGTAGCCGTGGCCGGCCCAGCGGAGCATTTCGATGTCGTTGGGCATGTCCCCGAAGGCCACCACGTCGGCGGCGTTGATGCCCAGGGACTTGGCGTATTCGGCGAGGGTGACGGCTTTGTTGACGCCAGGCAGGGACAGCTCCAGCATGGAGACCCCGGGTGACGAGTGGGTGGCGGCGGCCAGGTGCTCGACGGCGGGTTTCACCTCGGCCAGGAAGCTGTCAGGGGTGCCTTCGCGGACGATCGCGAGGAACTTAACCACGGCGTCGTCCGGGGTGAGGGTGTCGGCGAGCGGCGCGGGCGTGAATTCGGCCAGCAGTTCGCTGGAGCCGTTCTCGATGAAGCCGGGCTCCAGGTGGAAGCCGGTCAGGGTTTCTGCGGCGAAGAGCGCGGCGGGGCGCAACTCCTTAATGATCCGGCGGATCTCCAGGACCGCATCGATGCTGAGTGCCCGCGCGGACACCAGCCGGTTGTCCTCCAGGTCCCAGACCACGGCCCCGTTGGAGCAGATGACCGTGCCGGTGTGGCCCAACTGTTCTTCGAGCGGGTGCAGCCAGCGCGGCGGGCGCCCGGTGACAAAAACGAGTTCGACGCCGGCCTCCCGGCAGGCGTGGAAGGCCCGGACGGTGCGGTCGCTGATCTTTCCGTCGTGCCCAAGAATCGTTCCGTCAATGTCACTTGCTACCAGCCGCATCCTGCCAGTCTACGTGCGTTGATCGCCGCCAGAAGGCGCCGGACCCTGCTGCTTGAAGTCTTCCCGCGACGTTTTTTGACGCCGGGCTACGTTCTGTTGAGCGTCCGCGACGTCCGGTGAACGTCCGTGTCCTGACCCGTTGTGGCGCTGGGGGGCCGTCCGTAATCTCATCTCCAGTACCCGCCCCAACAAAGGAATCCCCGTGACAACACCGCAGGACAACAGTCCGCAGAACTCCACCCGCATTGTGGCCGGCCAGTCCGCCACGCCCAAGCGCCCGCTCGGCCTGAAGATCGGCATCGTGGCCGGCATCCTGGCCCTGATCGGCGGCGGCGTGGCCGTGGCATCAGCCGTCTCCAACAACTCATCGAGCACCGCCTCGGCCGAAGCCGCCGCGCCCGCCGGCAACCCCGCCGCGGAGCTCAAGCTCGGCTACTTCGGCAACGTCACCCACGCCCCCGCGCTGGTGGGCGTCAGCCAGGGGTACATCGCCAAGGAACTCGGCGACACCAAGCTCACCACGCAGGTCTTCAACGCCGGACCCGCCGCCATCGAGGCCCTGAACGCCGGCGCCATCGACGCCACGTACATCGGCCCGAACCCGGCCATCAACTCCTTCGTCAAGAGCGGCGGTGAGTCGGTCAACATCATCGCCGGCGCCGCAGCCGGCGGTGCGCAGCTGGTGGTCCGCCCGGAAATCACCTCCGCCGCGGACCTCAAGGGCAAGACGCTCGCCTCGCCGCAGCTCGGCGGCACGCAGGACGTAGCGCTCCGCGCGTGGCTCGCCACGCAGGGCTACAAGACCAACGTTGACGGCAGCGGCGACGTCGCCATCAACCCGACCGAAAACGCCCAGACCCTGAAACTGTTCCAGGACGGCAAGCTCGACGGCGCGTGGCTGCCCGAGCCCTGGGCCTCCCGTCTGGTGCTGACAGCCGGCGCGAAGGTCCTCGTGGACGAAAAGGACCTCTGGGACGGGTCGCTGTCCGGCAAGGCCGGCGAGTTCCCCACCACCATCCTGATCGTGAGCAAGACGTTTGCGGCAGAGCACCCGGACACCGTCAAGGCCCTGCTCAAGGGGCACGTGAAGTCCGTGGAGTGGCTGAACAGCGCCGCCGCCGATGAGAAGGCCAAGGTCATCAACGCCGCGCTGAAGGAAGCCGCCGGAGCCGAGCTGAAGGCCGACGTGATCGACAGATCCCTGAAGAACATTGTGTTCACCGTGGATCCGCTGGCCGGCACCTACCCCAAGCTGCTGAAGGATGGCGTCGAGGCCGGCACCACCAAGCAGGCGGACATCAACGGCATCTTCGACCTCACCGCCCTCAACGAGGTCACCGGGGAGAAGACCTCGGCTGCGGGGCTCGGCAAGGAGTAGCCCTTACTGCTCAGTCCTCACGTAACCGCCCGCCCGCCCGCCCGCCTGGAACTGCATTCAGTTCCAGGCGGGTGGGCGGGTTTGTGCGTTCTGGCGGTTCTTTTGGGCCGCCATTCGGATGTACGCCGACATCCCGCCAAAAAGTACGTGCGGGGAGACAATGGCGGTATGAGCACAGAAGAACCGTTGCCTCCCGCTGCTGTGCCGCCCGCCCCGGAGTCCCGGCCCACGGTCCAGCGCGCCGAACCTGCCCCGCCACCCGCGAGTAAGGCTGTTCCCACCCGCGTCACCCGGGCCGCCGTGATCTGGAGTGCCGTGGCGGTCAGCCTGGCCGTGCTGGTGCTGCTGATCATCTTCTTCATCCAGAACCAGGACATGGTCTCGGTCAAGTTCCTCGGCTGGGAGGGCCGGCTTGCCCAGGGTGTAGCCTTCTTCATCGCAGCCGTCGGAGGCGGCATCCTCGTGGCAATCGCCGGCGGCGCCCGCATCCTGCAGCTCCGCCGTACAGAACGACGGCGGCGCAGGGTTACGGGCGCCTAGGAGGTCAGTCCTCCAAAACGCGGTATTCGAAGTTCCTGAACCGCACCTGCCCAGGCCCGGTTGCGAACAGCGCCGGCCGAAGGCTGAGGAGCTCATCAGCCGTGTTCGTGTTGTAGCCGGCGACGTCGAAACGCAGGCCGTGCCTGGTCCATTCAATTCCGTCAGGGCTGTAGTACTGCGTCACGATGTGGCCGTCGTTGACGATGCGGAGGTGAAGGACATTCGTGGACGGTGCGGGCTCGCGCCAATATGGAATGTCCCGGCCCGCCCTGTAGCTTGTCATGCGGTCGCCGTCGTGGCCCATGCCGCAGAACAGTCGGTCACTGTAGTAGAGCAACAACCCGCCTTGGGCGCCGTCCAGAAGTTCCACTTCGACACTTATCTCGTATCGTCTGTCGCCCACGATGCACGTCAGCGGTGAGCTGTCCGATGGGCTGGTTCCCCGAGCTTGAAGGACGAGCCCGTCGTCCAGTGACGCGCGCAGATACTCATCCTTGGACGGCGCATGGAAGGACCACTGGATACCAAACCGCTCCTCAGAGAAGTCATCGGACAACGGCATCCCGTGGTCCTGATCCCCCACCTGTTGAGTTGGCGCGGGAAGCGGCGTCGAGAGGTCGCCGCCGGCTGCCTGGGGCCAGCCTTCACTGTCCCATTCGACGGGTTCCAACAGGGTCTGCCGGCCCAATGTGGTGAAGCCGTTCTCGTAGCCGTGATAAATGGTCCACCACTGGCCACCCGGCCCCTCGAACAGGGTGGCGTGCCCGCGGCTCCACCACGGTTCCTTGGCGTCCCAGGTGCGGATGATCGGGTTGGCGGGGCAATCCACCCACGGTCCGTGGACCGATCGTGATCGCGCGACCGTCACCATGTGCCCGGTGGGCGGACCGGAAGTGCCTCCCACCGCCGTCGTGAGGTAAAACCAGTCACCGCGGCGCGTGAGCTTTGGGCCTTCAAGGGCATAGGCCTCGGTGACCCAGTCGTCCGGGTAGCGCCATCCGTCGTACACGTGCTCCACCGGACCGTCCGCTGCAAGGCCGTCGGCACTGAGCCGGACACGGCTGACGCCACTCAGGAACAGGTAACGTCGCCCGTCTTCTCCCACGACGTGCCCAGGGTCGATGTGCCCGGAGATGCCCAGGCTGATGGGTTCACTCCACGGGCCCCCCATGCTTTCGGCGTGGAGGACATAGATCTGCGGCGGTGCGGCCGGATCCGGCGAAATTTCGGTGGCGATGATCGGGACGTAGATGAAGTACCTGCCGTCCACTTTGCACATGTCGACGGCGAAGACGTTACCGATCGGCTCTGGCAATGCGGGACCCAGCGGTTTCCAGTTCAGCAAGTCCCGCGAGTGCCAGATGATGAGCCCGGGCGTGGACTCGAAGGAGGAGAACGTCACGTAATAATCGTCGCCATCGCGGAGGATGGCCGGATCAGGATGGTCTCCCGCGAACACTGGGTTGATGTAGGTCCCGTCGCCGAGGTCAGACCGTCGCTGGCCTTCGACCCCTCCCGCCAGCTTGCGGATACTTCCCGGACTTGTAGCTGCGGTACTCATGACCATGCCTTTCCATTTGGAGTTATCTGGCGGCGGATCTCGTCCAGCGTGTCGAAGACCCGAGCGGTCTCGTCCATGGTGTGGAGCGGATGCTCAACGTCCCCGTTCAAGATCGACGCGGTAACCGCCCGGAGCATCGGCACGTAGCCGTTACCCTCCCGCGTGGTCTCGATGGTCTCGGTTGTTTCGCCCTTTTCGACGCTGAATCGGTGCACCGTGAGCCGGGATGCAAACCAGAAACCCGTGTCGATGGTGATCCAACCCCCGGTTCCTGAGAGCGACGCGGACTGGTCCAGGAACTCGACCATCGAGCTCGCGCCGTGCGCGAAGCGCCCCCCGGAATAGTTGAGGGTGTAATTCTGACTCAGGTCCACCGCATCCTCCCGTATGACCCCCGTTGCAGTGATGTTCGAGGGCTCCCCGAGGAACATGTGGCTGAGCGTCACAGGGTAGATGCCCTGGTCCAACAATGCACTTCCCCCAGGCTTCCAGCGGCTTGAGTCGTCTTGCGGGAAGGGGGCGCCGAAGGAGGACCTGACGCTGCGGATCTCCCCGATGGCCCCGGCGTCTACGACCTGGTGTAGACGGGCGTAGAGGGGGTTGAACTTCATCCACATCGCCTCCATCAGGAAGGCGCCGGACTCCGAGGCGATGGCGGCGAGTTCCCGCACTTCGGCGGCATTCAGGCCGATCGGCTTCTCGCAGAGGACATGGCGTCCACGCTCGAGCGCCGCACGTGCGAGCTCGAAGTGCGTTACGTGCGGCGTCCCGATGTACACGGCGTCGATGTCGGAATCCAGCATCTTGCTGTAGTCATCGAAGCGGGTGGGAATCCCGAATGCGTCAGCGAACTCATCCGCCGATGACGCGTGCCGGCTCGCGACTGCGACGACGTCGGCATTGCCCACCAGAGAGAAGTCCGCCGTGATCTGCTGGGATATCCCTCCAGTCCCGACGATGCCCCATCGCAGCTTTTCGTCAGCTCTTGATTCCACCGGCATAACCCTGCATCAGCTTCTTCTGGGCAAAGATGTAGAAAGCAAGCACCGGCGCCATGGCGATGAGGACCACAGCGAAGCTGAGGTTCCACTGCGACACCAGGCTCCCCACGTAGTTATAGACAACAACGGGAAGAGTCATGAACGGCGATCCGTTCAGGAAGATCACGGCTGTAAAGAAGTCGTTCCACACGAGGAGTCCAGAAAGGATGGCTACGGTCCCCGTGGCCGGGCCCATCAGCGGAAAAATGACACGGGAGAAGATCTGGAATCGGGTTGCGCCGTCGAGCGTGGCCGCCTCCTCGTAGTCCCTCGGTAAGCGACGGAAGAATCCCGAGTACAGGAATACTGCGAACGGCATCGTCATGGCGGTGTAGATGATGACCATGCCCCATGGATTGCCCACCAGGCCCAGGCTGCGGGCCCCGATGTACAAGGGAAGGACCCCAAGCTGCGTCGGCAGCACGATGGCGATCAAGAAGATTCTAAAAACTCTGTTTGAGAGCTTCCGGGTGCTCCGTGCGAACACGTACGCCGCAGCCGATGACAGGGCAATAAGTACAAGAACCGTGGAAATTGTGATCAGCAGGCTGCTGAACAGACCCTGGTATACATTGCCGGACTGGCTCCCGGTCGGCGAAAGAAGCTGGACGAAATTGTCCAAGGTGGGAGTCTGCGGAGGGGCGAAGGCAGACGTTGTCAGAACTTGCTCCGTGGTCTTGAGCGAGGTACTGATCAATATCCAGAACGGCAGCAGGATAATGACACTGGCTATGATCACCAGGATCTCCCTAATGAGTGTCCATTTTGTGTAGCGATGCATTTCTAGTCTCCGATGTTGGCGCGATCGCGCACAGTGAATTGCTGGATGAGTGCGAGGATCAGGATGAAGACGGTGAGGACGAGTGCCGCGGCCGCCCCCAACCCGAATGCGCCATACAGGAACGTCTGCGTGTAAATCTGTGTGGCCAACGTCTGGGTCGCATCCCCTGGCCCGCCACCCGTCAGCGTAAGGACCTGGTCGAAGACGGAAAGTCCTTGAATGAGGGTAAGTACCGTCGCTATGGCGACAGAGGGTTGGATCGTGGGCAGCGTAATGCTCCGGAAAATCTGCCAAATGCCGGCCCCGTCCAAGGCTGCCGCCTCTTCCAGCTCCACAGGGACCGTGGCGAGGCCCGCGAGGTAGATCACCATGACGAATCCGATGCTCTGCCACACCATGACGGCCAATACGCACCAGAGCGCCAGCGCCGGATTGGCCAACCAGTCCTGTTTGAATTGGCCGAGCCCAACAGCTTCGAGCGCCTGGTTGAGCGGGCCGTCGAAGGCGAAGATGAACTTCCAGATAAACGAAACTGCCACCGAGCTGAGCACAACCGGCATGAAAATCAAGGCCCGTAGAAGAAACCGAGTCTTGAGAGTACGGTTCAGTGCCAGCGCAAACAGGAGACCCAGGATATTCGTGAAAACAACAAACCCTCCCGCCAGGAACAGCGTGTTCCGAACGGAGCCCAGCAATGCTGGATCCTGAAACACCTGGATGAAGTTGTCGACGCCGACAAAGTTGAAATCGCCCAACCCTGTCCAGTCAGTGAAAGCGAAGAAGGCCCCGAAGGCTGTCGACATATAAGTGACAACGAGGGTAAGGGCTACAGCCGGCAGCGCCCACCACCAACGGCCGAAGCCGACGCCGGAGGGCCGCCGAGGCGCTTCCGGATGTTGTTGTTCTTTATCAGTCCCCGACGGGACGGTTCGTCCATTGGTAATAGTCACTGTTGCAGTTTCCTTGCTTTGTTGCTGGAGGGAAGGAATGGTGCCGGCCAACTGTCGGCCGGCACCGGTCCGTTATTTGCCCCAGGCAGTGTCCATTTCTTTCAGGACGTCAGCGCCTGACTTCTGTCCCGTGATCATTGCTGTTACGCCTTTCCCGAGGCTGTCGTAAACCTTGGCGGAGGGCCAGTCCGTCTGAGGCAAGGGGCGCACCTTGTCCTCTTTGTACAGCTCTGCAATCGGTGCGTAGCTCGCAGGCAGAGCGTAGTCACCGAGGTTGACCGGAAGGGTGCCCTGGCCCTTCGCGACCATCTCGGCGCCTTGCTTGTCCATGAAGAACTTCAGGAACTTCTTCACCAACGTTGGGCTCTTTGTTTTGGCATTTCCCGCAAGCGCAAGTTCAGCGGTGGTCCCCAGATACTTCTCCGAGACGCCCGGTGCGGGCATGGGAACGACTACCGGGTTCACAGCGCCCTTGGAGCCATCGGCAATACTCTTGGCGGCGCCCCCCGGAGCGAAGAAGCCGAGGGCCTTACCCTGGCCCATGGAGCTGATGAGGGTGTCGAAACCCGCGCCGGCCGCGCCATCCTGGAAGCATCCGGCGTCGAACATCTGCTTCACGCCTTCAAGGGCCTGTTGCCATCCTTTGTCGTCTGCGAACGTGGTCTTGCCTGCGGCCCGGTCAGCATTCCAGTCCGGGTTCGGGCCGTAAACCGTGGAACTCGCCAGCATCAAGGTCATGATGCCGGGGTTTCCAGGTACGGTTCCCGCGAGTGCTGCAAGGGAGACGCCCTTATCGCGGGCTACTTTGCACTGGTCAAGGAAATCGTCAAAAGACGAGTCAGCGTTCAGCGTTACGCCGAGTTCCTTGGCCTTGGCTTCATTGAAGATGAGGCCAGTCGGCATCGACGAGAGAGGCACGGCGTAGAACTTGTCCTCGTATTTGAAGAGATCTTCGATGCTCTGCGGCAACCGGTCGCTGAATTCCGCGTCGTTGAGTTCAAGCAGGAGGCCTGCTTTGGCGAAACCATTCATGGCCCCAATCTGCCCTTGCCCGGACCGGATATTCATGACATCTGCGGCGTTTCCACCCTGCAGCTGGGTGGTCACAGTCTGCGGTTCGGTCTCGGCCGGCAGCTTGACCAGCTCAATCTTGGTGCCGGGGTTGGCTTTTTCAAATGCCGCTGCCGTGTCCTGAAGGAACGTGTCTGTGGGGTTGGCGGTCGAAAACGAGAACTTGATCGTCTGCGGTTCACTTCCCGTCGGCGCGGTGGAAGTTGAACCACCGCATCCGGACAGAGCTACCGAACCTACAACTGCGGTGGCCGCAACTGTGAACCATCCCCTGCGGGAACTGGAAAAATATGACACGGGTGACCTTTCAGACATCTTTGTCGAGGGGCGACCTCACGGAAACGCAAAGCCCTCGTGGCTTCGGCGATCGGGCTTGAAGACCCTTCGCCTCTTATAGATTCCAGTAGACCTAAGTTCCTTCGCGCCGTCCACGCGACTTTGCTTATGGCATCCATCCACGGAACTGATGGTGCCTGCGGGCACCGAATAAGAAAAATTAGAACGCGTTTTGGTTATGGCACGCATGCGCCTTTCCGATACCGTTAGCTGCCTTCCGGGACCGGCCCGACACGTATGCTTGATGTCATTCAGGTGGGGTGAGGGCACGTGGCATGCAGGTCATGTGAATAATCCCCCTCGGTGCCAACGAGTACCGGGCAAGCAGACGAAAACGTAACACTGTTTCGTCCCGCCTGTGCGCCTTCCGGCGGGACCCCGAGTTCCCTGTTGGAGATCCAATGACTGTTTCCCAGCCCCTGCAGAGCGGTTGTCCCTTCCTCAACCCCCAGCGGCTCTTCCAAGACCTCGCCGAAGCGCGCGGTTCGGAAGCATTTCCCTATTCGGACACGTTCGAAAGCCGCGTGGTTGCGCGCTACGACGACATCGTCCAGGCCCTGCATGACCCTGAAACCTTCTCGTCGCAGCCCACTGTGGGCACCGTGCCGTCCCCATGGCGCGAACAGCTCGAGGGCAAGGTTCCCAGCAGGGGAACCCTGCTGGGTCTGGACAACCCGGACCACGACCGCCTGCGCTCAAGCGTCAACACATTCTTTATGCCGAGAAAGCTGGCCAGGTATGCGGGCTGGATCCGGGAGCAGGCCAACCTTTTGGTTGACAGCTTTGTCGAGGACGGCCATACAAAGCTGAAGCTTTCCTTCGCGCTGCCCCTGCCGCTGAAAGTGATTGCCCACGTGGTTGGGCTCGACTCGGACCGGTCCGAATGGATTGGCGCGGCCCTTGGCTTCTTTATGGGTCCACGCGACATCTACCACCCGGGCACACCCGACGAAAAGGCAAAGCTCCTCCTCGATCTGCACGACTACATCCTCGAAGTCATGGAAGAACGCAAGCGTGACCGAAGAGATGACCTGATCAGCCACATCTGGAACGAGCGCGACTCCGGCGCTGTTGAGATGACGGACTTTGAAATGTTGTCAATGTTTCCCGGACTCATGCTCGCGGGGCACGAAACATCGTCGAACCTGATTTGCATGGGTCTGTCGCATCTCCTGGCCGACCCGGAACGCTACTCAGCAGCGCAGAAAGATGACGACTCGAGGGCCGAGGCGCTCGAGGAACTCTTCCGGTACGAGTCCGCGATCACGGGCATGAAAAGGCTGGTAACCCGGGACGTCACTCTTGGCGCAACGGAGCTGAAGGCCGGCGAAACGGTGTTCCTCGCCTACGCTGCGGGATCACGTGACGCAACCAAGTTCGGCCACCCTGATGACATTGACTTTGACCGCAACTGGGCTGTACCGCATCTGGGATTCGGGCAAGGAATCCATGCGTGCCTCGGCGCCCCCTTGGCCCGGCTGCTTCTCAGGATCGAACTGGCTGTCCTGCACGAGCGTCTCCCGGAACTGCGCCTCGGGGCTCCTTACGAAGACCTTGAATACACAGTGGTTTCTGAGGGGCGGGGCATGGTGGACCTGCCGCTCGAGTGGACGCCGGTTCCCGTCACGGAACGGGTCCGGGCCGCCGTCGTCGATCACGCTTCGGCTGCGGGGGTCCCCGTCACCGTCAGGTCGCGCCGGCTTGTGACGGAAGACGTTGTCGAACTGACGCTGGAGACGCAGGCTTCCGGGCCACTGGACTGGGAGCCTGGGGCACATGTGGACCTTGAACTCCCGGATGGCTCCTTGCGGCAGTATTCACTGTGCGGACACACCGGGGAATCTGAGCTGCGCATTGCCGTTTTGAAGGAGGACAGCGGCCGCGGCGGCTCGACGCTGATTCACGACCAGGTCAGAGTGGGAGACCTGCTGCATATCCGCGGACCGCGCAACCACTTCCGGCTAAAGCCTGCACAATTCCTGTTGTTCGTCGCCGGGGGCATCGGAATCACTCCCTTGCTGCCGATGATCGACAAAGCTGAGCGGAGTGGAACTCCTTGGCGACTTCTCTTCCTCGGACGCGATCGGAGGCGTATGCCGTACGTGGAAGATCTCGTTCGGAGCCACCCATCGAACGTCTACGTTTGGCCCAGCACTGAACGCGGGCGCTATAACCTCGATGAGATCTGGCAGAAGCTACCGGCTGAAGACGCCTATGTGTACGCGTGCGGTCCAGATGAGCTCCTGGCCGGATTGGAGGACTCCGCAAACAGGCATGAGGCAGACTTCAGGCTCGTTGTGGAACGCTTTGCCGCCAGGAAGGTAGAACACCAGCCGAATCGCCGAATTGACGTAAAACTCGGCCGGAGTGGGAAAACCGTGACGGTGGGTGAAAACGAGACCGTGCTGGATGTCCTCAACAGGGAGGGTGCCAACATCCTCTCGACGTGCCGGGAAGGCACCTGCGGAACCTGCGAGGTGCGTGTCCTCGATGGCACCCCTGAGCACCGCGACTCAGTACTCAGCCTTGAGGAACGGCTTGCCAACCAGACCATGATGACGTGCGTCTCGCGATGCCGCGGCCGGAGCCTTGTACTGGACGTCTAGTAACAGCAAAGGGGTTGGGGGCCGCAGCTGCGGCCCCCACCCCTTTGCTTTTTCGGTCCGAGATTATGGGTTCTGACCCGCGGCCCGAAGACGGCCAGCGATGCGATTGACTGCGTCGTCGACAGGTTCAAATGACGTGGACAGGTTCAGGAATCCGTGGAGCACTCCCCTGACCAGGACCTGCTCAACATCGACGCCGGCAGCTGCCAGCGAGGCGCTGAACGCCTCCCCGGAAGCACGGAGATCATCGTATTCAGCGTTCAGGACCAACGTCGGCGGGAGCCCGTCCAGATCGGCCAGGCCTGGCATTGCGTACGCGGGAGGATTGGAAATCAGCGCCCCCAGATAGTTTTCCCTCATGGAGTGGAACATCTCCGGCGGCAGACGCATTGCCGGCAGCATCTCTGTCAGCGCGAGCTGGAGGGACTTCGAGGGTTCCGGGAGATCAACGTGCATGGAGGGATACACCAGAATCAAATGCTCGGGCTTCCAGTCATCCTCGTCGCGGAGGCGCAGGGCTGCCCCAGCGGCAAGGTTAGCGCCTGCACTCGCCCCGCCCAGGGATATCGACGAGATGCCCAGGTCAGCGGTATTTTGGCGTGCCCAATGCATCGAGGCAACAACGTCGTCCAAAGGGATGGGATAGGTGACGCCCTCCACGGCAAGACGATAGTCCACGCTCACCACTACTGCCCCGGCCCGGTCTGCAAGGTTCCTGGCCGTCCAGTCAGCTTCTTGCATATCGAGATCGCCGAACCTGAAAGCGCCGCCGTGCAGCCAGACGAGTCCCTGGCGGGGCTCCGAAGGTGTTCCGCCAGGCCAATAAATTCGAACGGGGACCGGCCCGTGCGGGCCCGGAATGGTCAACTCTTCGGTTGCAGCCAGGGGCGGCGGCGTGGCGTCAGGATAGGAATCGAACGCTTCCAACCTAGGGCGCAGTTCGGGGTTGGCGAGAGCTTCCGCCATGGACGGCACGCCGTCCAGCAGCGCTAGCCTTGAGGCAATTTCGGAGTGAAAAGGCACAGAATATTTCCCATCGTTAGTTCGTCGCTGCTTCCAAAAGCCTGATCCGGGCCGCGCTGATTTTGTCTCCCTGCAGAACCTGAAGCCTCTCGTCACCGTTCAACAAGCGGCCCTCCTGCCAGCCCTCGACCGTGAGCCGCAGCTCACGGACAGAGTCGACTTCGAGTTCGGATCCTTCCTTGTGGAAGTCGAGCAACGCACCCTGGCCCACGACGACGTATTCCAAGGGGCCTGCCGCGATGATGAGTCCGAACGGGCGCCCGTCGCCGGGTGTGTGCCCATGCGCCGCCCCAACTGTTTCGCCCGGCAGTTCCGGAGGTGGTGGAAGGACTACCCCGGCGTCGAGGAGCATCGCGGTGTACAGCTTGGCAGCGTTACGGATGGTGACAGACGTGCCGGCCAACGTGGCCGTGACGGCGTCCTCGTCCTGTTCCAGTGCGAAACCAAAAATCCGGCCATCACGCTGGGCGTCGACGATGTCGCCGGTGAGGGCAACCATGGCCTTGCAGGCCTCGCCGTACTGATTGCCTTCCCGACCGTCCTCCAAACCGAAGACGTGATAGCCGAACCCGTTGAAGCGGCCCACAGCCAGGAAGGCATCGCCCGCGCGGAACTTGGCTTCCGGGATAAAGAGCGGGTTATCCGCCGAAGCGTACTGTGCCATCACCTCGGCAGAATTTGGGACATAGATGTCCGGTGCCAGGAAGTCGATGGAAGGCGCCGCTGCCCGCCAGACAGGCAGCATCTTCGCCGTCGGCCCCCCGCTCGGATAGAGACCCGGCACGTCCTGACCGGCCTGCGGACCGAGCCACGCGTTGGCGAAAGCCGGAAGGTCAAGAATGTCCTTGCCGGCGGTGGCCAGCCCGCCGACGTACGAGGCGAACGCCCACGCCATAAAAACCTCCTCAGCCACCGGGTTGCCCTCACCGAAATGCTCGGCCCAGCTCTTGTCCTCGTCGAGGGCAGGAAGGAGGACCCCGGACACGCCGGGGTCAAAAGCCTCCAAATCGTTGGCCAGTGCCTTGCGAAGCTCCTGCGGAAGTGGGGAATTCCAAGCAGCCTCGGCCAGCGGGCTCCGATCCCGCCCCGAACCCAGCAAGCCGACTTCATTTTCGATCTGTACCAGGATCACAGTGTGCCCCGGGTCGATTTCGGCAAGGCGGCTCATGAGTGCGCTGTAGGCCGCCTTGTCCGCTTCGAAAAGCTCCTGGGAAAAGACCGAAAGCGTGGGCCGTGGCATTGAACCTATGTAGGAAAACGGAGTTTCCATGGGTTCCGTTCCCCGGTCCGCGCGGGGAAAGCGCTCCCGGTCCGCCCGGACCCACGACGGCGCGTAGGTTGAGGAAGCATTCTTGAAGGCGCCAAACCAGATCAGTACCAGCCGCACGCCCGCCGAGCGGGCGTCTTCCAGAAGTCCGTCAACAATGGAGAAGTCGAAGGTCCCTTCAACCGGCTCTACCTGGTCCCATGCAACGCTGGCAATCACAGTGTTGGCACCGGATGTGGAGACCTTGTCCCAGACCGTGGACATGTACAGCCGATCGGATGAGCTTGAGTTGTGCAGTTCTCCGCCCAGGCAAAGATACGGCCGGCCATCGACCAGCAATCGGGTATGGCCGTCATGGTGGTCGAGACGTGGAAGTTTGTTCATGTGGGGCTCTTTCCTCGGTGTGCAGGAATTTAGTGAAGTGGTTGCGGACCAAGGACCCAGGATCAGGTCAGCCGCACCACTGTGTGCGCATTGTTCTCCAGGCCGCCGCCGATATGGACTTCGAATTCACCCGGTTCCACTACGTAGCGTCCCTGGTTGTCCCAGAAACCGAGGTCGCTCCAGCCCAAATCGAAGCTCAGCAACTCGGTCTGGCCGGCGTCCAGGGTCGTCCTGGAAAAAGCACGGAGTCTCCTCACTGGCTGGGCCAGCGACGCAACGCGGTCTCGGATGAAGAGAAGGGTCACCTCGTCGCCGGAGCGGTCTCCGGTGTTGGACAGCGCGATATCGAGGCGGAACACCCGCCCCTCACGCAGGTCCTCCAGCGCCAACTCCTCTTTTTCAACCTGGATCTGCCCGTAGCCGAAAGACGTGTAGCTGAGCCCATGACCGAAGGCGAACTGCGGTCCCAACGGAAGGTCACGATATTTGGACGTGTAGCGATCATCGGTGTTGCCGGGACCCATGAGGGCAACATCCACAACGTCCTCGTCCATCCGGGCAGAAACGGTGGCCGGACGCCCAGTGTTCTCGTGGTCGTAATGGATGGGCACCTGGCTGGACGACCGGGGGAAGGTCATCGGCAGCCTGCCGCCGGGGTTTACCTGCCCGCTCAAGGCCCGTGCGACGGCGGCTGGCCCCTCCAGTCCCAGATGCCAGGCTTCCAGAACGGTCGGAGCCGAATCGATCCACGCGCTGGTCACGAGCGGACGGCCGTTAAACATGACCACTGCGAAGGGCTTGCCGGTTCCAGCGATCGCCCTGATCAGTTCTTCCTGGCCACCCGGCAACCGGAGGTCACTGCGGGAACTTGCTTCCCCTGTCAGGGACGACGGCTCGCCGACAGCCACGACGATGACGTCATGCTGCTCCGCCGACGACACCGCATCAGCCAGGAGCGCCGGATCCTCTTGAAAGAATCCAGTGCCTTCCTTCACCGTGAGCGACCAATCGGGACATTCCGCCTGGATGGAGTCGGCGAGGGTTCCGGCGGGCTCGGCGAACGACTGCACCCATGCTCCAAGGTGGTCGTTGCTCTCCGCGTAGGGTCCCACGAGCAGGACGCGCAGACGTGACGCAACCAGGGGAAGCACGCCGTCGTCGTTCTTCAGGAGGACCAGGCACTTTTCTGCCGCCTCCCGGGCCGCCAGCCGGGTTTCTGCGGACGGGGCTGTAACTTCCAACGCCGCGTCCCGGTACGGGTTGTCAAACAGCGCAAGCGCGTGCTTCAGCCTCAGGACCCGGCGGACTGCATCGTCCACCCGTTCGGAAGAAACGTCGCCGGGAGACAGCAAAGCCACGCCGTCGACGCTGACGGCGTTGCCGCCCATTTCCACGTCCAGACCGGCGGCATAGGACTGCTGGAGCGCGTCTCCAAGATTTGCGGCCACACCGTGCTCGATCAGGTTTACGACTCCATCCGCGTCACCCACCACTACCCCTTCGAATCCCCACTCCTCTTTCAGGAGCTCGGTCAGGAGGTTTCCGTTGGCGTGCGCGGGCCGGCCGGACACGGTGTTGAAGGCTGCCATGACTGTGGCGGCGCCAGCCTCGACGGCGGCGCGGAAAGGTTCAAGGTAGACGTTGCGAAGGCGTTGTACCGACACATCAACAGTGTTGTAATCTCGGCCCCCTTCCGCCTGGCCATAGGCCACGAAGTGCTTGGCGCAGGCCAAAATGGAGTCCTCGTTTGCGAGGGATTCGCCCTGATATCCGCGGATCTTCGCGGCACCGAAGACGCTGTTGACATGGGTGTCCTCGCCGAAGCCCTCCACCACTCGGCCCCATCGGGGATCGCGTGACACGTCCACCATCGGCGAGAACGTCCAGTTCACGCCGCCGGATGCGGCCTCTTTCGCTGATATGCGCGCGTCGGCCCCAGCCACGGCGGGGTCGAAGCTGGCAGCCTGCGCGAGCGGAACAGGGAATGTGGTCCGCTGGCCATGCACTACGTCCAGTCCCACCAGCAACGGGATCCCATGCGGGGTCTCCTCACGTGCTGTCCGCTGGAGTTCGTTGGTGGCCTCAGCGCTGCGCGGCCAGAAGACCGCCCCGATTCCGCCCCTGGCGAGGTCCTTGGCGTCCTCGAGCCGCGGGCGGAAGGCGATTTGGAGCTGGGCGAGTTTCTGCTCCCAGGTCATGGAGGCGAGAAGCTCTTCGAGGACGGCTTCGACTGCTTCACTCCGCTGGACATTTCCGGCTATAGGGGTGGCCAAGTATTGCTCCTCAGGTGGTGTGTTCAATCAGAAGCCCGTCTTTTGCTGTCCGCGGACATGGACCACAAGCTGCCTCATTCACGGTAGGTCAGGTCACAGCAGCCATGGAAATAGCTATCACCTATGCCCACCATCTTCACTCCGCATGGCAGTTTCCCCCCATGCGTTTTATCCACGTCCTAAGGTGAATTTAGTTCTGGCGGCGCCTGCCGTCTCCCTGCCCCAAAGGACAATCCCGTGCCCGACGACGCCACGCCCATCTACTCCCCGGATGAGGACCCGCTGTTCAGCGGTTTTGTGAATCCACCGATGTCCTCCCGGCCCAGGGCCTGGTGGCATTGGATGGATGGCAACGTCGATGAGGCAGGCATCGAGAAAGATCTCCATTGGCTGGCAGCGTCGGGAGCGGGCGGCGTCCAGACCTTCATCGGGTCTATGGGTGTCCCGCAGTACACGCAAGACCAGGTTGCCTTCCGTTCCCCCGCATGGCAGTCGGCAATGAAATGCGCCGCGGCCACCGCCGACCGACTTGGCCTTGAGCTGGCCGTCGCCACGTCGGCAGGCTGGAGTGCCACCGGCGGCCCGTGGGTGCGTCCTGCTGCCGGGATGAAGAAGCTCGTGTGGAGCACCGCACAGGTGACCGCCGGCCAGGCCGGACGTGTCACTGTGGTGGCCCCGCCGGCGTCTTCAGGGCCCTACCAGGACGTGCCGTTCGCAGCAGTCCGGACTGATCCTGTGGGCGTGCCGGACCATTATGAGGACGTCGCCGTGGTGGCATTTCCGCGACGGGAGGGCCATGTTGCGCTCGTCCCGGCGCGGATAAATGCCAGCGGACCGGCCTTCGGTCCGCGGCCTCTGGACTCGCTTGCGGACGGCCGCTTCTGGCCTGCCGTTGAAGTCCCGGCTCATGAGCAGACCGGCTGGCTCCTCGCGGAATTCGACAGTCCTACGCCGGTCGCGTCGGTCCGCGTCGGGTTGCCCGCCCAGCACGGATTCGGGGTGCCTCCTGCGCCCCGGGCGCGCCTGGAAGCCAGCGACGACGGCGTGATGTTCAGGACCGTCGCAGGCCTCCCGGCGTCGTCAACTCCGGTTCGCTCAGCGAGCTTCCCCACTGTCTCAGCACGGTACTTCCGGCTGGTCCTTGAGGCCGGAACGGCGGGGACCATCCCGGTGGCGCCTGGCGTCAAGCCGCTCGCCTTCCCTCCGCCCAAAGAACGCATTCCGACGTTCCCTGTTTCTGCGCTGCAGCTCTTCGCCGGAGCACGGATCACGCGGGCGGAGGAAAAGGCCGGCTACGCGACCGTGCCTGACTTCTACGCGCTCGACGGCGGGTCCTCCCCCGCGTCCGAAGCTGTCCGGCCGCAGGACATCATTGACGTCACTGCCCATCTTCGCCCCGACGGCACCTTGGACTGGCTACCGGACGACGGTGCGTGGACGGTGCTCAGGTTTGGATACTCCCTGACCGGGCACCTCAATGCTCCGGCCCCCGTTGATGCCACCGGACTGGAGGTGGACAAGCTCGACGCCGGCCTGGTCACCGAATACTTCGAGCACTACCTGGGCTTCTTCGAAGACGCCCTCGGCACTGAACTCCTCGGCACCAAAGGCGTATCGGCGCTGCTCAGCGACAGCATCGAGTCCGGGCCGCAGAACTGGACTGCCGCCATGCGGAGGGAATTCAGCGAGCGCCGCGGCTACGACCTTCTGCCATGGCTCCCCGCGGTCACCGGCATTATCGTGGGCGACGCCCCGCAGAGTGACGCCTTCCTCTGGGACCTCCGGAAGACCATCTCCGAACTCCTCGCCGAGAACCACTACGGGACCATTGCCGGCATCGCCCGTGAACGGGGCATGGTCTACTACGCGGAGGCCCTCGAGGACCACCGGCCGCAGCTGGGCGACGACCTTGAAATGCGCTCCCACGCGGACGTTCCCATGGGTGCCATGTGGTGCTACGAACCTGAGACCGGTCCCAAAGCCACCTACGTTGCCGATCTGCGCGGTGCCGCCTCGGTGGCCCACGTCTACGGCAAGGCAGCTACGGGCGCAGAGTCCATGAGCGCGTACGGTAAGCCGTTCATATACACGCCACGGAAACTCAAGCCGGTTGTCGACATGGAGTTTGTGTTGGGCGTCAATCTCATCAACATCCATACCTCCCCGCACCAGCCGGACGCGGTTCCGAAGCCCGGCATCACGCTGTCGCCCTACCTTGGGCAGTCCTTCACCAGGAATGAAACCTGGGCGCACGCCGCCAGGCCATGGCTCGATTACATGGCACGCTGCAGCCACCTGTTGCAGCAGGGAACCCACGCTGCGGATGTTGCGTATTTCTACGGCGAAGAGGCTCCGGTGACCGGCCTGTTCGGGGACTCGGCGCCGGACATTCCCGAGGGCCACGGCTTCGACTTCGTCAACCTCGACGGCTTGCTCAACCACGTCACGGTCACCCCCGACGGCGGCCTGCTCACCACGGGCGGCACCCGGTACCGGCTGCTGTTCCTCGGCGGTTCCAGCCGCCGTATGACGCTCGCGGCCGTGCGACGGATCACCGAACTGCTTGACGCCGGAGCCACCGTCGCAGGTTGGCGCCCTGAATGCTCGCCCAGCGGCAGCGACGACCGCACCGCCTGGGCCGCCGCCGTCGCAAACCTCTGGGCCGGCCGTCCGGGACTGCTGGACCTTGCCGGCGTACCGGTGCCCGATGGCGTGGCGGCCGCGCTCGCCAGGATGGGTGTGGAACCGGACTGGGCTGTCGCCGCGTCCGAAGGGGCGAAACTTCCCGTTGTCCACCGCCACCTCGCTGGAGCGGATCTGTACTTCGTCAGCAACCAGCTCGAGCGGCCCGAGAAAATCACGGCGACGTTCCGGGGCAGGGCCGCGTCTGCGGAACTCTGGGACCCTGTCCAGGTCTCCCGCTCAGCAGTGGGCGTGCGCACCGAAGCCGGCCGGACCGCCGTCGACCTTCAACTGGAGCCGTTCGGATCGGCGTTCATTCTCCTGCGCCACGACGGCGCAGGGACGGTTGACGGCACGGCCGGCCTACCGGGCATTCTGCGGCAGGAGGCCACGACGGAAGAAAAGTTGGAAGGACCGTGGGAGGTTACTTTCCACGGCGACCGCCAGGCGCCGCCGTCACTCACGTTGAACGGCCCCGCGCCGTGGAGCGGTCCCGGGGCGGATGCCCACGCGCTGGATGTGAAGTACTTCTCCGGGACAGCGACGTACCGGCACACGTTCAGCGCCGACCCGGCAATGCTGGGGGCGGGCCGACGCGTGGTCCTGGACCTCGGAGACGTCAGCGACCTGGCCGAGGTCCGGCTGAATGGCCACAACGTAGGCACTCTGTGGACCTATCCGTTCCGGGTCGACATCACTGACGCCGTCCGTGCCGGAACGAACGCACTGGAGATCGCGGTGACCAATGCGTGGTGGAACCGGCTGGCAGGCGACGCCGTCGCCGGCGACTACACTCGTCCGGGCGCTGCAATCGTTGAAGCCGACGCCGAGGTCCTCCCCGCGGGCATACAGGGCCCCGTGCGGCTGACCGTTCATACGAGGTGAGTTCCAGAAGCCGTCAACACTGCGGAGCCGGAGTGAGTGCCCGGCTCCGCAGTCTTTAGACTTTCTGCTAGTCGCCTGGAGCGGAATCAGAGAGACGCTGCTCCGGCATAAACACGGAAAGCAGCACTCCAACACCGAAGATGCCTGCGAGCAGGGCAAAGATGGGCAGGAACGCGCCAGCGTAGATCTCCGCCACACCGGACTGGAGCGCAGCGGAAAGTTGCTGGGCTGCGTGGGGGTCCGTGATGGTCGACGACGGGAGGCCCAGGCTGTTGTTCGCCGCGGCCTGCGCCAGCAGGGCGGCGAAGAGGCCGCCGAAAACAGCCGTTCCTATAGTGACCCCAAGTTCCTTCATGTAGCCCAGCGAGGCTGTCACGCCGCCCACCACCGAATGCGGCATGGCGTTCTGGGCCACCACTACCGTGAGCTGCATAAAGCTGCCTACGGCCAGGCCCAACAGGGCTATCAGGATGCCCACCACAGGCAAAGGCGTACCCGGCTGGAGGAAGCGAAGACAGATTGCCACAGCCGTGGCCAGGGCTGAACCCGCGAGCGGGAAGATCTTGTACTTGCCTGTCCGGGTGACGAGCCAGCCGCTCAGGTTGCTGGACACCATCATGCCGAGGACCAAGGGCAGCAGGATCAGCCCCGCCACGGAAGCCGACGTCGAATAGACCATCTGCACATAGCTCGGCAGGTAAGCCACCACGCTGAACAGACCGGCACCGATGACCAGTCCCAGCCCCGCAGCGTTGACCACAGGCCAGCTGCGGAACATGCGCATCGGTATCAAGGCATTTTTCGATCGGATCTCAACCACCACGAATAGCACACCGAACACCGCTGTTACTGCGCCCAGGCCCAACAGTACTTCTGCCGGAATGCCCGGTTCAGTGGACAGTGCAACAAGGCCCACCAAGGCGCATGTGAAAATGACCATGAGGACGGTACCCAGCCAGTCCACACCGCCCGAGCCCCGCGTGGACTTAACTCGACGCAGTGAGAACGCCATGGCCAAAGCCAGCAGGCCGACGGGCAGGTTGATCCAGAAAACCCAGCGCCAGCCCACCGTGTCCGTGATGGCGCCACCCACCAAGGGGCTAATGACTGTCGCGATCCCGAAGACTGAACCGAGGGGTCCTAGATATTTGGGACGCTGCCGCGGAGGGACCAGATCGGCGATGATGGCGCCAGGCAAGACTGCCATCCCGGCCCCGCCCAAACCCTGGATGCCGCGGAACAGCGAGAGTTGGAACATGTCCTGCGCAAAGCCACACAGGACAGAGGCTCCGAGGAAGATCACCAGGGCGATCATCATCAGGGCGGGCCGCCCGAACCTGTCGCCCAACCGCCCGTACACGGGCATGGCCACGGTCATGGCCAAGGTGTAGGACGTAATGATCCAGGCCATGTGCCGGGCGCCGTCCAGCTCACCAACCACTGTGGGCAAGGCTGTTGCCACAATCGTATGGTCCAGTGCTCCCAGCAGGACGATGATCAGCAGGGCGGCATAAATCCTCGAAATCCGGACTCCGGCGGCGGGGGTCCCGCCGCGCTCCGGTAACTGAGAAGGGTTCGTGTCCGGAGCTGGATCAGATAATTCGACGTGGTCATTCGTTGTTTGGGACAAGTTTGAACGGCGCACCGCAACCTCGTTCTGGTTAGCCAGCGGGACTGGCTCGACGCCAGCCAGGTGCGCGTCCGGGGGAATGTCCACCCCGACCGACGGGCCCTATGAGGCCCCAGCGTCCCGTCGAACCTATCATCGGAAACCGCTTGTATGGCGGGAACGCGGCATCCGAATTTTCGATAGCCCGCATACTTTGGAACTATTTCCGCAGCTCCGCTTTGACACGTTTACTGGATGAAAACTCAACGAAGAGGAGAGCTCCCGATGACACAGATCATCCCTGCTTCCACTGCTGAATCCCAAGAGACGAGCCCGGACAACGCGGCCTGGTTCCGTTACGTCCTGGGTCAGTACCCCACAGGCGTCACACTCATCACCGCGGCGCCCGAAGGCGCCGAGCCCGCAGGCATGGTGGTTGGCACCTTCAGCTCTGTTTCCCTTGATCCGCCGCTGGTGGCGTTCATGCCCGATGTCCGCTCCACCAGCTGGCCTAAGATCCAGGCAGCCGGCTCCTTTTGTGCCAACGTGCTGACCGCCGGCCAGCAGGATGTCTGCCGGGCCTTCTCGCGCAAAGCGGAAGACCGTTTCAGCGCCAACCAGTGGGGTGACACCCCGTCCGGCAGCCCCAGGCTGGCGGCAGCCGCAGCCTGGATCGACTGCGACATCGAGGAAGTCGTCCGCGCTGGAGACCACGAGATCGTTATCGGGCGGGTCAAGGCCTTGGGTGTGGGGGCTTCCAAGCAACTACCGCTGCTGTTCCTCCGCGGCGGGTACGGCTCCTTCACCATTCCGTCGATCATTTCCCCCGCGACAGCCCTCACCCGTCACGTCAAGGCAGCAGATGCGGCGCGGCCCGAAATTGAGGCCCTCGCCGAGGAGCTCAAGCTTGAGGTCCTGGTCAGTGGTGTGGTGGACGATTCCGTGGTGGTCCTGACCGCCGCAGGCGTGGCAAGTTCCCCCGGCGGCTCGCCCTCCCGGGTAGGTGTTTCGTTCGGCCTGGCGGCGCCCCTCGCTCCGCTGCACGTGGCCTGGGCCGGGGAAGCCGCGGAGTCCCGCTGGATCGCCAACGCCCGCAACGTCGTCGGGCATGTTGATCCCGAGGTAGCCCACGCTGAACTGCAGCAGGTCCGCGAAACCCGCTACGCCGTCTCGGCTGGTGCAGCAGCAGCTGCAGAGTTCGAACGTATGGTTGTGGTGCCCAGCGATACGGCAGCTCCGGACCTTAGTGGCGTCCTCCCCAAGCTCTTGGAACGAACGGCGTCTTCGGGTCCAGCGTCCATCGATGACCCCTCAGGCGTAACCTCCCTCCACGCCCCGGTCTTCGATGCGACTGGCCAGGTGGCCGTAACACTGACCCTCAATGGCTTCTCCGGCTCGGAATCCGCTTCGCGCCTGGCCCATTGCCGGGACAGTCTGCTCGCGGCAGCCCAGGCCATCACGGAAGGGATCGGAGGTCAGCCCCCGCTCTAGAGCCGGACCCGGCGTCCCCGAACATTCATTGACCTTAGGTGTGATCCGGCCCATAATTAGTATCAGTATTCTAATTCGTATTTGCTACAGGCTACCCGCCGGACGTAGCGATACCCCTCAACGTGGAGAAGATCATGGTCAACCTGCTGACAGCGGACCTCAACCTGCTCGTGGCGCTGGACGCCCTGCTCATCGAGCGGAACGTCACTCGCGCCGGTGCACGGATCGGGATCAGCCAGCCGGCCATGAGCTCTTCACTGCAGAGGCTCCGCCGACAGTTCGACGACGAGTTGCTGACACGGGTGGGATCGGCATATGAGCTCACGCCCCTGGCGCAGGTCCTCAAAGAAGACGTTGGTGAGATCCTCCGGATGGTGGAACGCACTTTCGATGCCCAAGCCGTCTTTGATCCTGCCTCGTCCACCCGGAGTTTCCGCGTCATCACCTCCGACTACTGCCTCACCGCACTGTCGGGGAAGCTGATGAGCATGCTCCAGGAGGAGGCGCCCGGGGTGCAGGTCCACTTTGACGCAGTCACGCCTCTGGCCGTGGACCGCATCAAGGAGACCCTGCAGAATGCTGACCTGATGCTCATACCCAAGGGACATTTCTCCGGATTCCCCCACACCGAACTGTTCACGGACAACTGGGTGTGCGTGACGGGGGCAGATTCGCCGGAGCGCACGCTTACCATCGAAGAGATGCGGGACGCCAGATGGGCCAGGCTCTTCGGGGCCGAGGTGGCCTCCACCCTGGCAGACCGGAGGGTCTACGACCTCCAGCTTGGCGAACGAACCGATGTGATCGTCGATACATTCCTGATGCTTCCTTTTGCCGTGGCCGGCACAGACAGGCTGGCTTTGGTGCAGGAGCGCCTGGCCCGCCTGCTCGCCGCTGTGGCCGGCGTCCGGATCATGCAGCTGCCCATCAGCCTCCCCACGCTGGTGGAATGCGCCTGGTGGCATCCGTCAAAGTCCGGAGATCCGGGACACCAGTGGTTCCGGCGCCTCGTAGCCAGAGCTGCCGCCGAACTCGAACCCGTTTCCCCCAGCGAGTCCACGTCCACGAACCGTGAGGCCGCCAACCACACCGCTGCCGGGCCCCAAGTGGCCTGACATCGGAGCCCTTCCCAAAGATTCAACAAACCACTTCCAGGAGTTCCCATGCATTTTTCACTGTTCCTTACCTCCCGCTCCGGCAGCCCCGAAGAAGACCGTCCGGTTATGAAGGCCATGGTGGAGCACGCCGTCGATGCCGAGCAGAAAGGCTTCGACGCCGTCTTCCTGCCCGACCACCACTTCACCGGCTACGCTCCCCCGGCCAGCGATCCCTTCGTATTTGCCGCCTACCTGGCCGGCAAGCTGGAGCGGATGCACTTCGGTTTCTCAGTGCAGACCCTGGCCTTGCACCATCCTGTCCGTTTTGCAGAGCGACTGGCCCTGCTGGATCAGCTCACGGACGGCAAATTGCTGGTGGGCGTGGGCAGCGGCACGACTCCGGAAGAGATGATCGGCTTTGGGGTGAACTTCCAGGACAGCTCACGCCTCGCCAACGAGAACCTTGAGATCGCCGAAAAGCTGTGGGCCAAAAAGCCTGGAGACGAGCCCGTCGCCTTCGACAACGGCCACTACCGCGGCGCCGTGGTGTCCCGGATCGTTCCCGCACCCTACACCAAGCCGGAACCACGCGTCATGTCAGTCGCCTCACGGCCCTCAAGCGTGGAACGCGCCGCAAAGAAGGCCCAGCCGGCCTTCATCCTGGCTTTCACACCGCCGGTCATCGACAGCGGCAACGCCTACGAGGAAGTCAAGAAGAACTTCACCACCTACCGCAACGCCCTGGAAGCCGCCGGCCACACGGAAGAAGCAGTGAAGGCAGCCCTGGAGTGGACAACCCACTCCTACCAGCACGTGCACATCGCAGAAACCGACGAGCAGGCAGCCGCCGAACTGGAGATCATCCTGGAGCAGTACCAGGAAGCTGTAGAGCGTGAGCACGCCGCCAACAAGGCCGCCGAAGCCATCAGCGGCGTGAACCTCCGCCCGGCCCCTGATGCCCGGACTGAAGGCTACAAGGGCACCTGGTGCCTCTACGGCAGCCCGGAGACCGTGGCAGCGGAGCTCCAGAAGTACGCCGATTTGGGGATTGGCAACGTCCTCCTCGCCCTCATGGGCGGGCCGCTCACGGAAGAACGACGCCGTTTCACGGAACAGTCCATGCGCCTCTTCTCTGAGCGGGTACTGCCGCTGCTCCGCTCTTCCGAAGCTGCCAACGAGGCGGAGAAGGTCGCTGCCCAGTGACGGCAGGCTCCGCGACCGGCACTGAAGTGGCCGACGCCGCACAAGCTGGTCCAGACCTCACGGGCGCTGAACTCACCGGCGGCCTCAACGGCTGGAGCACCACCGCGAGCAACGCGGCGGGCGTTGAGGAAATGGTGTTGCTGGACGGCCCGTTGGGCCTCGTCAGCAAAGCCATGGACGAGCGGGACACTTCCCTCGTCATGCCCTCAGGGACTGCGCTGGCTGCCACCTGGAATCCGGAACTGGTCTCGGAAGTCGGCCAGCTGATCGGCCAGCAGGGCCGCGAACGCGGAGTGTCCGTCATCCTGGGTCCGAACCTGAACCTGCCGCGCTCCCCGCTCTCGGGCCGGGGTTTCGAAATGTTCTCCGAGGACCCCTACCTCACCGCAGTGCTTGGTGCGGCATGGGTAGAGGGCGTGCAGTCCCAGGGTGTCGGGTCCTGCGCCAAGCACGTGGTGGCCAATGACACGGAGACCGAACGACGCCGGATGAACTCCCGGGTTGAGCCGGGCACGCTGCGTGAAACGTACCTGCGGCCCTTCGAAACTGCCGTACGTTCGGCTAACCCGTGGATGCTCTTGATGGCGTACAACCGGGTCAATGGGACCCATTGCGCACAGAACGCAGAGCTCATCGGCATCCTCAAGAATGACTGGAAGTACGACGGCGTTGTGGTGTCGGACTGGTTCGGCGTGGACGACACGGCCGGAGCAGCCAATGCCGGACTGGACCTGGAGATGCCCGGCCCGGCCAGGTATCTGGGTGCACGCTTCGCCGACGCCGTCACCGCCGGGGAGGTCCCCGAACCGCGGCTGCATGACGCCGTTGAACGCCTCACCCGGCTAGCCGACAGGGCCGGGCACAGGAGCGGCGGCACCGCCCCCGCTCCTGCCCTCGTCCGCTCTCCGGAGGAACAGCGCGACACACTCATCCGCGCCGCAGCGGCCTCATTCGTGCTGCTGGAAAACAAGGGAAACATGCTGCCGCTGGATCCGGGCCGGATCAAGACGTTAGCTGTTGTCGGTCCGAACGCAGCGAAGCCGTGCTTCCAAGGCGGAACGTTCGCCACCGTCCGGCCAGACGGTGAACTGGTCACGCCGCTGGACGCCATCCGTGACGCCTTCGGTCCGGACGTGGAGGTTCTGTACGAGCCGGGAGCCGCACCGTCGTCGGCCCTGTCGCTGACGGAAGTCGGCAGCACCGCGCCGGACGGCACCCCCGGGGTACTTCTGGAAGTCCTCTCCCCGGCCACCGACGACGTCCTGTACAGCGAAATTCGGCAGGCGTCGGCGTTTGTGTGGTTCGGGCCGGTACCCGGCGTGGGTGCCAACGCACCGGGGCGTGCGCGCATCACGGCACGCCTGCTGCTTGACACCCCCGCGCGCTGGACACTCGGTGCCGGCGGCACGGGCATCAGCTCACTCACGGTGGACGGGACGCGTGTCCTGGAGGTTCCGCCGCCGGCTCCGGACGACGTGATGGGCGTTGTGGCACGAGCCGAAACGCAGCAAACCATCCTTGACCTGCCCGCCGGTGAGGTTGAGGTGGTGGTCGAGATGGCCTTCCAGCCCGGCAGGGTCCAGGCCATCACGGCCGTTGCAGCTCCCGAGCACACCGCAGATCCCCTCACTGACGCCCTGGCCATCGCGGCCCGCGGGGATGCCGTCATTGTGGTTGTCGGCGACGAGCAGGGCTCGTCACGCGAAAGCGCAGACCGGACGACGGCGGCCCTCGACCCCTCCTGCGACCGGCTGGTTGATGCCGTGGCGGCGGTCAATGCCGAAACCGTGGTGGTGGTGAACGCGTCCCGTGCCGTGCTGTTGCCATGGGCAGACAAGGTGAAGGGTCTGCTGATGGCCTGGTTCCCGGGGCAGGAATTCGGGCGCGGCCTCGCCTCTATCCTGACCGGCGGCAGCGCACCATCCGGACGGCTTCCGGTGTCCTTCCCCGCACGGAACGAGGACATCCCCGGCTGGGAACACACCCTGGACCCGGAGCTCACCTTGGACTACGCCGCCAGCGAGCCAATGGGCTACCGGCATTACCAGGAGACGGACCGGTCACCTCGCTATCCCTTCGGCTACGGACTGGGCTATACGGAGTTCGCGCTGGTGGACGCTGTGGCGGCTCCTGCCGCAATGAAGAGTCACAACCCCGCAGACGGCGTCGAAGGTATCTCCGTCGAGGCGACAGTGCGGAATTCGGGCGGCTCACCCGGGCGCGACATCGTCCAGGTCTACGGCAAGGCGGCAGGTGAGGCTGGTTTCCGGCTCATGGGTTTCGCAGCTGTAGACGTGGCAGCTGGTGCGACAGTGACAGCCCGGATTGTTGTGGACCCGCTCGGCTTCCGGCGTTGGGCCGAAGCGGCGTCGGCCTGGGTGGTCCCCTCCGGCGGCTGGGAGCTGCGCGTGTCACGGAACGCGGCCGACAGCGGCATCCTCTGTAGGATCTCGTTGTGACGCTTCCGGACACCAAGTCCCGCGAGCCGAAGCAGGCCAGGAGCCGCCAGTCGTTTGAAAAAACGATTGAGGCGGCCCTGGCCCTGCTCCAGGAGCGGGGAAACGACGAATTCACGCTGGCTGATGTCAGTGCTCGTTCCGGTGTGTCCATCGGCTCCATCTACGCACGGTTCCAGGGCAAGGATGAACTCCTTCGCGTCGCCCACGCCCGGAAGATGGATGACATTGACGCCGTGTCGAACCATCTCTTTGAACCCCTCCCCACGCGGCCTGATGCTGCTTTGGAGTCCGTGGCACGGGAAGCCGTTGACCTGATCATCGAGGTTCTCCGCCGGTACGCGGACATTCTCCGGCCCTTCATGCTCCGCGCTACGCAGGACGAAACCATTGCTCAGCGTGGCGCGGCATCGCATGCTGCCCTCGCCGGACACTTCGCCGATGTCCTGGGCAAATGGCCGGGCGGGTTCCTGGGCCAGGCTGAGATCGACTGGTGCTTCAACGTCGTCTACAGCGTGGTTGCCCGCAGGCTGGGCCTCGGCAGCACCATGGAGGGCAGCGGGACCCTGGACTGGCCCGAGATTGCGGAGAAGCTCGCCGGGATGGTGGCCTCCTATCTTGTAGTTGGCCTGCAGGACCCGGACGCCTGATCCTTCCGGCATAGTTTTTAGCGATACCGGCTATCCAAAAGCTCGTCTTCCGGACAGTCGGCGTCCCTCGGCATAGTGGGGGTCAACGACGAATTCACTGTTGATTGGAAGGAGATCCCGTGCACGTGCGCGTCAGCCCCGGATCAGTAGCGCTGGATGAACCAGATGACTGCAACAGCTTCAAGGTCCTGCTCGCCGAAGGGGCGAAGGATGCCCTGCCGGGGCTGCTGGAGTCAGCTGCGGCCGGCAAGGTGGACGATCCGGACGTGCTGGTCTCCGTGGACTGGATCAAGAGCCAATGCGCCGGGCGGATCGGCATGGGCTGGAACTACCGCTTCGCCAATATGCTCGTCTATGCCGCCGGAAAGGGCTGGCTGAGCGAGGACGGAAGCCACGTTCGGGCCCACGTCGAGACGTACTGAGCCCTGCCTTCGTATCCGGCAAAAGCTCAACAGAAAGGCCTCGGCGCTCTTATGCGCCGAGGCCTTTCTGTTGCCCGTAAGACAAAAGACTCCCGGATCAATCCGTAGCGTTGGCAAGGGCGTCGGTCAGGGCTGAATCATTGGTGGCCATCACCTCCAGCATGCCGGGGGACGGGAACCCCCCGCAATGATCCTCAGGATCGTGCTGGGCCATGCGCGGGCACACGGAAATAGAGACCTTCGATGCCCTGCATCTGCATTTGCTATGGGCCCCCGTAGATGGGGCGCTGCAGGCCGTGATAAAGGCCAGAATCTCCGCTTTCCACTATTCGTGCGATGGATTCCTGTCATAGGCAAACTGCGCTTCCCCGGATAGTTGCGCTGGTTCAAAGTGGATACAGGACCTGCAGCAAACCGAAGCAGCCAAACTCAGAAGGAATTCAACGTGGAAACTCCCCTCTCCCATCTTGCCCACCTTGAGATCACCACTCCCGACGTCGAAGCGTCGGCACGGTTCTACGAGGAAAAGTTCGGCATGCGCATCATCGACCGGGTGGACGGCAACGTCTACCTGCGCTGCTGGGGCGACTACTACCGCTACAGCCTGGTCATCACCGAAGGACCTGAGGCATCGCTGGGCCGGATGGCCTGGCGCACCAACTCCCAGGCGGCCCTCGAAGCCGCCGCCCAGCGTGTCGAAGCAACAGGCGTCCAGGGCAACTGGACCGCCGGCGGGCACGGCTACGGCAAGGCCTACGAATTCACCGGCCCCTACGGCCACCGGATGCGCCTCTTCTATGACGTTGAGAAGTTCGTCGCCGAGCCCGGCTTCGAGTCCACCTACCCGGACCGTCCGGAGCGCCGCAGCAGCCACGCCGCCGCACCCCGTTTCCTGGACCACGTCACCGTCGCCTGCTCCGACGTCCGGGGCTTCGCCAAGTGGTACAACGAGGCGCTGGGCTTCCGCGTGATGGCCTTCGTGGACCTGGACGAAGCACCCATCACTGTCTTCTCCGTGCTCACCACCAACGAGAAGTCCCACGACCTGGGCGTGGTCCTGGACACCTCCAGCCGCGCCGGCCGCGTCAACCACATCGCCTTCTGGGTGGACGCCACCGAGGACCTGCTCCGCACCGCCGACGTCATGATGGAGAACGGCACCGCCATGGAATACGGCCCCTCCATCCACGGCGTGGGCGAGCAGAACTTCCTCTACTTCCGCGACCCGTCAGGCCTTCGCGTTGAACTCAACTCCGGCGGCTACCGCAACTACGTGCCGGACTGGGAAGCCAACACCTGGAAGCCGTCCGAAGGTTCCAACAACTTCTACAAGAACGGCGCCATGCCGCACTCCATGACCGAATCCTTCCCGCCGGCCGAAGGCTTCACCGCTACCGAAGAGGGCGCGTCCCCGGCGATGAAGGAAGCCCTTTTGAACCCGTACGCCAAGCAGGGACGGGGCTAAGCGAATATGCCTGAAGCGACATATTCCTTGATCCGGTTCCAGGAGGCCGGTGACGGCAAGGCCCGCGTCGGCCTGCTGGTCAACGAGCGGGTCCTGCCGGTGGACGGGGACATCAACTCCCTGATCGAGCACTGGGACACCACCGAAGCCCAGCTGGACACCCTGGCTGCCTCAGCCGGTGAGGACACCGGCCTGGCACTGGCCGACGTCGAGGTGGTTGCCCCGGTGGAGCCGGTCCAGGTCCTGCAGACCGGAGCCAACTACCGCAAGCACGTGATCGACCTCGCCGCCGCGCACCGCAAGCCTGGCCAGGACGAGGAAGAGGTGCGCGCCAAGACCGCCACGATGATGGACAAGCGGGCTGGCCAGGGCACCCCGTACTTCTTCATTGGACTTCCGACGGCGATCGCGTCCGCCACGGAGGACCTGAGCCTCCCGTCCTATTCCCAGTCCCATGACTGGGAACTGGAGCTGGCGGCTGTCATTGGCAAGACGGCATTCCGGGTCACTCCGGAGGAGGCGCTTGAGTACGTGTTCGGCTACACCATGGTCAACGACATCACCACGCGCGAGTACGTCTTCCGCAAGGACATGCCCGCGATCGGCTCGGACTGGTACCGCGCCAAGAACGCCCCGGGCTTTCTGCCCACCGGGCCATTGCTGGTGCCGGCCAAGTTCTTCGGCGACCCGCAGGACGTCCAGGTCACGCTGAAGCTGAACGGCAAGGCCATGCAGGACGAGTCCACCCAGGACATGATCTTCGGGGTGGCCAAGCTCATCAGCGAAGCCTCGCAGATCATGCCGCTGCGCCCCGGCGACCTCGTCCTCACCGGCAGCCCCGCCGGCAACGGCCAGCACTGGGGCCGTCTGCTGCAGGACGGCGACGTCATGGAAGGCACCATCACCGGCCTGGGCACCCAGCTCATCCACTGCAAGGACGAAATTCAGTGACCTCGCAGGACACCGCTGTAACCACCGGCACCGGGGAATCAATTGATTCCCCGGTGATCCGGCGTGAGGACCCGCTCGGCAGCATCCGTGCCATGGCCGCAGCCCACAGCAACTGGGGCCGCTGGGGTGCGGACGACGTCCTGGGAACGCTGAACTTCATCGACGCCGGCAAGCGCATCGAGGCAGCATCGCTGGTCAAGACGGGTGAGGCCTTTTCGCTGTCCCAGCCCTTCGACACCAACGGCCCGCAGAAGGGCTGGCGCCGCCGCACCAACCCCGTCCACACCATGACGGACACCGGCGTGGACGCCGAACGCGGCAACCAGGGCTTCCCGCACGGCTTTGGCGGCGCCGACGACGTGATCGCCATGCCGCTGCAGTGCTCCACGCAGTGGGACGGCCTTGGCCACATCTTCGATCAGGGCAAGGCCTGGAACGGCAGGGCCGCCGGTGACGTGGTCACCTCCGAAGGCGACCTCGTCACCGGCATCGAAACCGCCGCCGCCAAGATCGTCACCCGCGGCGTCCTGCTGGACGTGGGCCGTGCGCTCGGTCCGGAGCTGGGCGGGACCGACGACGAACTGCCGGACGGGTTCGCCATCACTCCGGAGCACCTTGAGCGGACCATCGAAATGCAGGGCCCCAGTTCCAGGGTGGGCCGGGGCGACATCGTGGTGGTCCGCACCGGACAGCACACCCGGGTCCGCCGCGACGGCTGGGGCGACTACGCTGGCGGGGCGGCTCCCGGCCTGTCCTTCAGCACCGCGCCGTGGCTGCACCGCAGCGAAATCGCCGGGATCGCCACCGACACCTGGGGCTTCGAAGTCCGCCCTAACGAGTTCGACGGCGCCTTCCAGCCCCTCCACCAGATCGCGATCCCCAACCTGGGGCTGTTCCTCGGTGAAATGTGGGACCCGGACGGCCTGGCCGCAGCGTGCGCAGCGGACGGCCGATACGACTTCCTGCTCACGGCCGCACCGCTTCGGATCACCGGCGCTGTCGGATCACCCGTCAACCCGATAGCACTTCGCTAGTGGAGTCAACGATGCCAGCAGTTAAGGAACCCGCATGAGCACCCACCCCGATGACGAAAAAGCCCCTATCGTGGATGTCCACGCCCACATCCTGCTTCCTGCCCTGCAGCAGCTCGTGGCGGAAGCGGACGCCGAGGGCTTCGGCGCCCAGCAGGCCCTGGAAGTGCGACGCAACGGCCCCGCGTCCATGGCCGCGTCGGGCAAGATGATCAAGGAACGCTGGGCCCAGCTGACGGACCTGGACCGCCGGCTCGCGGACATGGACGCCCAGGGCGTGGATGTGCAGCTGGTCTCGCCGTCGCCGTCCCACTTCTACTACTTCGCCGGTGAGGAGCTGTCCCTACAGGTAGCGAAGTCCGCCAACCAGGCCGTTCGGGAGTACGTTGACCGTGCCCCGGACCGTCTCAACGGGCTGGGCTTGGTTCCGCTGCAGCACCCCGCCCTGATGGTGGAAGCCCTGGAGCACGCCGTTCTCGAGTGCGGACTCCTCGGGGCTGAGATCGGCTCGTTCGCTTCCACGCCCGCCGATCCGGAGCGCGGCACCGTTGAGCTTTCCGACGCCAGGCTGGAACCGTTCTGGAGCCGGGCAGCGGAGCTTGGCGCGATAGTGTTCCTGCACCCCTTCGGCTGCTCGCTGGATGAACGGCTGGACCGTTTCTACCTCGCCAACACCGTCTCGCAGCCCGCAGAAAACGCAGTGGCCCTGTCCCATTTGATCTTCAGTGGCGTTCTGGACCGGCACCCGAGCCTGAAAGTGCTGGCAGCGCATGGCGGCGGCTACCTTCCCACCAGCTTGGGCCGCTCCGACCATGCCTGGAAAGTGCGGCCCGAGGCACACGGCTGCGCCCAGCCGCCGTCGTCCTACCTGAAAAGGCTCTACTTCGATTCTCTGGTCCACAGCGCCGCGGAGCTCCGCGCCCTGGTGGCTGCCGCCGGGCCGGAACAGGTGCTCCTCGGCTCGGACTACCCCTTCGACATGGGATCCGACCTCCCTGTGGACGAGGCCCAGGCCGCCGGGCTCTCTGCCGACGACGAGGCCCAGGTTTTGGGCGGCAACGCACGCACGCTGGGTATCACCGCCGCGGCTGCCCTGACCACCCGACCCAACGCTTAAGGAACACTCAAATGGTTAAGATCGCTCGCTGGAATCACGGCAGCGGGACGCAGTCCGGCTTCGTGGACAACGGAAACTGCTACGCCCTGCCCGCAAGGCAGACCGTGCAAACCTTGCTCGACGCCGGACTCGAGGAGACGCTGGGTCTTGCCCGTCGCGTCATTGGTTCCGCTGCTGCTGTTCCGCTGGCGGACGTGCAGCTGCTCGCCCCGCTGCTGCCCGCCACTATCCGAGACTTTGTGGCGTTCGAGGAACACGTCGAAGGCGTGCGGAAAAGCATCGACGGCGTGGCCGGAGTGGTGCCCGAATGGTACGAGGCACCCACGTTCTACTTCACCAACCCGCACACGGTGACGGGCACCGGCGAGGTGATTGGGATTCCAGCGGGCTGTACGGACCTGGACTTTGAGACGGAAGTGGCTGCCGTCGTAGGACGCGTTCCCGGGAGCGACGGCCGCAACCTGACCGCTAAACAGGCACACCGGCACATTTTCGGCTACACGATCCTCAACGACTGGTCCGCACGGGACCTGCAGCGCCGCGAGATGAAAGTCAGCCTGGGGCCGTGCAAGGGCAAGGACTTCTCCAACACCCTGGGCCCCTGGATTGTCACCGCAGACGAGTTCGAGGACCGGCACGACGGCGAAGGCTTCCTGCCGATCTCGATGGCCGTGGAAGTGAACGGCGAAACCATTGGGCAGGACCTGCTGTCCAACATGGGCTGGCCGTTCGCCGAGCTCGTTGCCTACGCGTCGCAGGATTCGGTGGTTCGGCCGGGCGACGTGCTGGGTTCAGGCACGTGTGGAAGTGGCTGCCTCGCGGAGCTCTGGGGGCGGAACGGTTCCAAGACTCCCCCGCCGCTCAAGACCGGCGACGTCGTGCGGATGACTGCGGAGGGGATCGGGACTATCGAGAACACCGTGGGCTCGCGGCGTGAGGCTGTGACGCGTGTTCCAGCCCGGCCCCGGCGCAACCGCGTCGCCGCCGCGGCAACGTCCGGGACTTAGGAGAGTTTCAGGGGGCCAAGCGCTGGGTAACGAGACCGGGCCGCGGTAAATGCCCTACTCCCCAGGAACGGCGTTCAGTTCAGCACGCGTCGGCGGATTCGCGCCGGGCCGTGAGACGGTGACGGCGGCCGCGCGGGACGCGTGCGCCAGCAGTTCAGCCAGCCCCTCGGCGGGAAGCTCGCGCAGGTCCTTCCGGTTCTGCGCGCCGTCCAGGCCACGGTCCACGATCCCGGACAGCAGCGCCGCCATAAACGAGTCCCCGGCACCGACGGTGTCCGCCACGTCCACAGTGGGCGCCGGATAGGCAGCTTCGCCGGCGGCCGCAATGCCCCACGGGCCCGCCGAACCGCGGGTGACCACCACCATCGCCGGCCCCTCGTGGCCGCCCAGCGACAGCCAGCGGCGGGCCGATTCCAGCGGGTCCACTCCAGGGTAGAGCCACTCCAGGTCCTCGTCGGAGGCCTTGACCACGTCCGCCAGCGAGGCGAACTTCTCGGCCTGCTTCCGCGCGTAGTCAACGTCGGTGATGATGCTGGGCCGGCAGTTCGGATCAAAACTGATGGTGGCGCGCGGGTGGGCGTATTCGACGGCGGCAAGCACCGCCGTCGCGCCCGGCGCCAGCATGGTGGCGATGGAGCCCGTGTGCAGCAGGGTGGTGCCCTGCAGCATAAAGGCGAGGCGGTCCGCCAGGCCGGGGAGCTCCCAGGTGAGATCGAACGTATAGGTGGCGGCGCCGTCGTCGTCGATCAGGGCGGTGGCCACGCTGGTGGGCAGCTCGTCCGGGCCCTGCGGCAGCATCACGGAACTGGCACGAAGATGCGCGGCCACGGAATCCCCGTACGCGTCACGGCCGTAGCGGCCGATGAACTGCACCGGATGGTCCAGGCGCGCCAGTCCCACCGCAACATTGAGCGGGCTGCCGCCCACGTGGGCTTCGATTCCGGAGGCGCGCTGGACAACGTCAACAAGGCCTTCGCCGATAACAGTGAGCATGGTCATACTCTGCCAGAGAAACCGGCCGCCCACACGGCCCGTGGCGCATCGCCTACCATGGAGATATGACATCCTATGTCCTTCGGCCAATAACGGCTGCTATGCCCGACCTCGAACACGTGCTGGCGGTCCGCGGCACCGGCGGCTACCGGCAATACCGGATCCCCGCCCTCGCCGTCTCGCGGCAGGGCACGCTGCTGGCCGCCTACGACGGCCGCCCCAACCTCGATGACCTGCCTAACCCGATCGACCTCCTGCTGCGGCGCAGCACGGACAACGGCCGGACCTGGGGCGAACAGCATGTAGTGAGGACGGGTGGCGGCCTCAACGGCTACGGCGATCCGAGCCTCCTGGTTGACGTTGAGACCGGCCGGATCTTGATGTTCCACGCGGCAGGGACGCGGGCTGGATTCTTCGAAGCGGTGACCGGGCTGGAGCCCGATGACGGCGTCCAGCACTGTGACCTCAGCTTCTCGGACGACGACGGCCTGACCTGGCGGCACCGCAGGATCACCGCCCAGCTCAAGGCGCGCCCGCCCGAACACACTGCCGGAAACCCTCCCGGCCCGGCCATCACCGGCATCTTTGCGGCGGCGGGACAGGGCATTCAGGTCCACACCGGCCCTTACCGCGGCCGGCTGGTGCAGCAATATGTGGTCCTGGCCGGCGGCGAGATCATGGCAGCCTCCGCCTACAGCGACGACCACGGCGAAAACTGGACCCTCGGCGAGCTCATCGGCGCCCGGACACACGGCCACGCGCCCAACGAAAACAAGGTGGCGGCCCTCCAAGACGGCCGGCTCCTGCTGCACAGCCGCGGCACGCCGCGCCGCCTTGCCGCACTGTCCGACGACGGCGGGGCCACCTGGAGTGCCCTGCGCCCGGTCGAGGACCTCCCGGACCCGGGCGACAACGGCTCGCTGGCCCGCTTCGACGGCCTTCCCGCCCTGGCCGCCGCGGCGGACGACACCACAGGCGCCTGGCTGCTGGCCACCAACAACCATGACACGTCGCTGCGGCGGAACACGGCGCTCAGCCTCTCCACCGACAACGGGCTCACCTGGCCCGCGAAGCTGGTCCTGTGCCCGGGAAGCTCGGGGTACTCGACGGCGGCGCGGCTTCCCGACGGCAACATCGGCGTCCTGTACGAGCGCCAGGGGTACCGGGAAATCGTGTTTGCCTCGATCCCGGCGGAACAGCTCACGTCCTGCCTCCCCGGTGGCACTCTTCCCGGGTCCGAGGGCGGCGGGAGCTCCCTGCGTTCCGGGCCGGAGCCCGACGGCGGTGCTGGTGGCCGCCCCGAACCCGGCGACGGACTGGTGTTCGACATGGAACTGCGTTCCATCACTCCCGGCCGCCCGCCGGTCTGGCGGAATGTGGGGGAATTTCATGTGATGGCGCCCGGCGGCGGTGACTGGGGCGTCCACACATGGAAGGAAATCGGGCAGGGCTACTCGGCCGAGGCGGCGCAGGTGATCGGCACCCGGGAGGCGCAGGACCTGAACTACGGCCCGATCCTTCCCGGCTACAAGGCCGGGGACATCCTCGCCTTCACCGGCAGGGCACGCAACGGCGGATCGACGCCCCTCACCGGGGTCCGACTGTCCGGGCCCGGCTCCGAGGCCTTCGCCGTGGCGGATCTTGGCGCCGGCGAGGAGGTCCTTTACTTCACACCCACGTACACCGTCACCGGAGCGGATGCCGCCCGCGGCTTCACGGACGTCGCCTACGAGGTGGCCGCCGAGCGCGGCGGCACTGCCGAGCTCCGCCGTCGGACCTTCACGTTCAACATGGCCACCGGCGACGTCACTGTGCGGTAACTGAGAGAGCATCCAGCCAAAACCCGCAGGAAGTGAGAGAGCGTGGGGAGGGGGATGCGGGGAATGGCGTTTGACACTTGACGCGGGGATGTGATGGCCCTTACAGTCATTCTACGAGCATCGGACGTCCTACATCCGATAAACACCCTGGAATGGCGAGGCATCTCATGAACACAACCCTTAAGAACCTGCCGCTGGCTACTGACGCCAGCCGCCGCGGCTTCCTCAAGCTGACCGGCGCACTGGGCGCGGCGGCGGCTTTCACCACTTCCCTTGCCGCCTGCGGACCCCCCGCCACCACCACGGCCGGCGCCACGACCAACACGGCTGCGGTCAACAAGGACCTCATCATCGAGGCGGGCATCTCCTACGCCCTCTCCACCGGGTTCGACCCCATCTCCTCCTCCGGCGCCACCCCTCTGGCCGCCAACCTGCACGTCTACGAGGGCCTGGTGGAACTGCACCCCGCCACCCGCGAGCCGTACAACGCCCTCGCCGCCGCCGACCCCAAGGTGGTCAGCCCCACCACCCACCAGGTGACCCTCCGCGAAGGCGCCGTCTTCCACGACGGCACCCCCGTCACCGCCGAGGACGTGGTCTTCTCCTTCACCCGCGTGCTGGATCCGGCCAACAAGTCGCTCTTCTCCCAGTTCATCCCGTTCATCCAGGAGGTCAAGGCGCTGGACGCCAAGACCGTGGAGTTCACGCTGAAGTACGCGTTCCCCGGCTTCGCGGCCCGCATCTCCGTGGTGAAGGTGGTGCCCAAGGCGCTGGCCAACTTCCCGCTGGGCTCCGAGCAGCTCAAGGCGTTCGACGCCAAGCCCGTGGGCACCGGCCCCTACAAGCTGGTCTCCGCGGTCAAGGACGACAAGATCGTGTTCGAGGCCAACCCGGCCTACAACGGCCCGATGCCGGCCCTGGCCAAGGGCATGACCTGGCTGCTGCTTTCCGACGCCGCCGCCCGCGTCACCGCCATGCAGTCCGGCCGCGTCCAGGCCATCGAGGATGTCCCCTACCTGGACATCGACGGCCTGAAGTCCAAGGCCACGGTGGAGTCCGTGCAGTCCTTCGGCCTGCTGTTCCTGATGTTCAACTGCGCCAAGGCTCCGTTCGACAACAAGCTGGTCCGCCAGGCGCTGCACTACGGCCTGGACAAGGAATCCATCATCAAGAAGGCGCTGTTCGGCAACGCCAAGGCCGCCAGCTCCTACTTCCAGGAAGGCCACCCGGACTACGTCAAGGCAAAGAACGTCTACGGCTACGACGCGAAGAAGGCCGAGGAACTGCTCAAGGAAGCCGGCGTCACCAGCCTTGAATTCGAACTCCTCACTACGGACACCGCCTGGGTCAAGGACGTGGCTCCGCTGATGCTCGAATCCTGGAACAAGATCCCCGGCGTCAAGGTGACCCTGAAGAACCTGCAGTCCGGCGCCCTGTACACCGACCGCGTCGGCAAGGGTGACTACACGGTGGTCGCCGCCCCCGGCGACCCGTCCGTCTTCGGCAACGACGCCGACCTTCTCCTGAGCTGGTTCTACGCCGGCGACACCTGGATGAAAGGCCGCGCCTACTGGGCCTCCACCCCCGAGCGCGCCAAGCTGGTTGACCTGATGGCCAAGGCCGGCCAGTCCGCCAAGGACGAGGCCAAGAAGCTGACCGGTGAAATTGTGGACCTCGTGTCCGAGGAACTGCCGCTCTACCCGGTCTTCCACCGCCAGCTCCCCAGCGCTTGGGACTCCAAAAAGCTCAGCGGCTTCAAGCCGCTGCCCACTACCGGGGTTTCCTTCGTTGGCGTCGGCCGCACGGCCTGACGCACACCCCTAGCCACACCACCCCCAGCCACTCAACCGGAGATTACATTGGTCACGATATTGCGCCTTCTGGGCCGCAGGCTCGCAGCACTGCCCCTGATGGTCCTGGGCATCACGCTGCTGGTCTTCCTGGTCCTGCAGGCCGCCCCGGGCGACCAGGCCAGCAGCGCCCTGGGCGACGGCGCCAGCGAGGAAGCCAAGGAACAGTACCGGCAGGACAACGGCCTGAACGATCCGCTGTTCCTCCAGTACTTCCGTTTCCTGGGCAAGCTGCTCCAGCTGGACCTCGGCGTCACCACTCCGCCGGCGAAGTCCGTGGCCAGCATGATCGGCACCGCGTTCCCGCTGACCCTGCAGCTGACCTTCCTGGGCGTGCTGATCGCCGTGGTCCTGTCGCTGGCCTTCGGCATCCTGGGCGCGCTGTACAGGGATAAGTGGCAGGACCAGGTGGTGCGGGTCTTCTCCATCGCCGCCGTGGCCACGCCGTCGTTCTGGCTGGGCATCCTGCTGATCCAGTGGTTTGCCCTCGGCTCCAGCCCGCTGTTCCCCTCCGGCGGAATCGCGACGCCGGAATCCGGCTTCGGCGGCTGGCTCAACTCGATGGCACTCCCGGCCCTCGCGCTCGGCATCCCGGTCTCGGCCTCGCTCATCCGGGTGGTCCGCACCTCGATGGTGGAGGAACTGGACCGGGACTACGTCCGCACGGCGATCGGCAACGGCGTGCCCTACCGCGAGGTGGTGTCCAAGAACGTGCTCCGGAACGCGCTGGTGACTCCGGTGACCGTGCTGGGACTGCGGATCGGCTACCTGCTGGGCGGCGCCGTCGTCATTGAAATGATCTTTGCGCTGCCCGGCATGGGCCAGCTGATCCTCAACGGCATCACCAACCTGGACGTGAACCTGGTGCAGGGCGTGGTCCTGATCATCTCGGTCACCTTCGTCCTGGTGAACATCGCTGTTGACCTCCTGTACCTGCTCATCAACCCCCGAATCAGGACGGTCTGACCCATGCGCAGCAAACTCGCTGAACGCCTGAGCGCCCCGGGAATCCGTTTCAAGGCCCTGCCCTGGAGTTCCCGCCTGGCCCTCGTTTTCCTCACGGTGATCGCCGTTGCCGCGATCTTCGCTCCGGTCATCGCCCCGCACGATCCGCTGGAATCCTTCATTCCGGCCACCCCGCCGGGCGCCGAGCACTTCTTCGGCACCGACCGGCTGGGCCGCGACATCTTCTCGCGCCTGCTCTACGGCTCACAGTCTTCGCTGCTGATCGGCCTCGGCGCTGTGGGCCTGGCCGTGGTGGTCGGAGCCCTGCTGGGATCGCTCGCCGCCACGTCCAGCAAGGCCGTGAACGAGCTGATCATGCGCCTGATGGACATCCTGATGGCGTTCCCCGGCATCGCCCTGGCAGCCGTCCTCCTGGCCGCCTTCGGCAACACCGTGCCCACCATCATCGTGGCCATCGCCGTCATCTACACCCCGCAGCTGGCCCGCGTGGTCCGCGCCAACGTGCTCTCCCAGTACGGCGAGGACTACGTCCGGGCTGAACGGGTGATCGGCGCCGGCCGCTTCTACATCCTGCTCAAGCACATCGTCCGCAACACCGCCGCGCCCGTGCTGGTGTTCGCCACGGTGATGGTGGCCGACGCCATCATCCTCGAAGCGTCGCTTTCCTTCCTGGGCGCCGGCGTGCAGGACCCCGCCCCGTCCTGGGGCAACGTCATCTCCTACGGCCGCAACCTGGTCCTGTCCGGCGGCTGGTGGGCCACCACCTTCGCCGGCCTCACCATCCTGCTCACCGTGCTGGCGCTGAACATCCTGGCCGAAGGCCTCACCGACGCCATGGTCAACCCGAAGCTGCGCAAGGCTCCGGCTGTGAAGGACGACGACGGTTCCTCCGCCGCGGTCCCCGCCACCGCCGTCGACACCGAGATCGGGACGTCCGTGGCGCAGGGTTCCGTGGTGGAACAGCACGAGCTCGACGGCGTCCGCGCCGCCTCGGGTGATGCGGCCCCGTTTGCCGGTGGTGCCGGAGGTTCCGGCGGTTTTGGTGCCGGTGTCCTGCACGACCCGCGCACTGCCATTGCCAACCCGCACGCCCTGCTGGACCAGGAGTTGAAGCTGCTCGCCGCCGTCGAGCACGGCCGCGCTGACCGGCTCCCGCAGGTGCCGGCCACCGCCCGCACCGTCCTGGAAGTCCGGAACCTGTCCATCCGTTTCCCGGGCCGCTTCGGCGACACGGCGATTGTGGACAACGTCTCCTTCACCGTCCGAGAGGGCGAAACCATGGGCCTGGTGGGCGAGTCCGGCTGCGGCAAGTCCATCACGTCGCTGGCCATCATGGGCCTGCTGCCGAAGACCGCCAAGATCTCCGGCTCCATCACATTCGACGGCAAGGAACTGCTGGACCCGGCAACGGGCAACAGCAGCGCCAAGGCCTACCAGGGGCTCCGGGGCGAACAGATCGCCATGGTCTACCAGGACGCGCTCAGCTCGCTGAACCCGTCCATGAAGATCAAGGACCAGATGCTGCAGCTCACCCGCCGCGGCGGCCGCAAGACCCCCACCGAGCTGCTGGAAATGGTGAAGCTGGACCCCGTCCGCACCCTGGCGAGCTACCCGCACGAGCTCTCCGGCGGGCAGCGCCAGCGCGTCCTGATCGCCATGGCACTGTCCCGCTCGCCGAAGATCGTGGTGGCCGACGAGCCCACAACCGCCCTGGACGTCACCGTCCAGAAACAGGTGGTGGACCTACTGAACGAACTGCGCGAGCAGCTCGGCTTCGCGATGGTCTTCGTCAGCCACGACCTCGCCCTGGTGGCGTCGCTGGCCCACCGCATCACCGTGATGTACGCGGGCCAGGTGGTGGAATCCGCGCAGGCGTCCGAGCTGCTGCAGAACCCCAGGCACGAATACACCCGCGGCCTGCTGGGCGCCGTGCTCTCCATCGAGGCCGACGCCGTCCGCCTGCACCAGATCCCCGGCACCGTGCCCGCGCCGCAGGACTTTGCCGCCGGCGACCGCTTCGCGGCCCGGTCCTTGCGGGCCGACGCCGACCCCAACCAGCACCTGGTCCTCACGTCCGTCAGCGGCGATGCCGACCACTACTGGGCCAGCCACCTGAAGGAGGACGCACAGTGAGCGTTTCCACCGGCAAGCCGGTCATTGAACTGAAGGACGTCAAGGTCCATCACCGGGCACGGACGGGCAGCCTGTTCCGCCCAAATATCGTCAAGGCCGTCAACGGCGTGGACTTCAGCATCAGCCGCGGCGAAACCGTGGGCATCGTGGGCGAGTCCGGCTGCGGCAAGTCAACGCTGGCCTCGGTGCTGGTGGGCCTGCAAACGCCAACGTCCGGCGAGGTGCTGTTCCACGGCAAGCCCGCCATCAAGCGGAACGCCGCCATGCGAAAGGAATTCGGACGCGCCGTCTCTGTGGTGTTCCAGGACCCGGCCACCGCGCTGAACCCGCGGATGACCATCCAGGACATCCTCACGGATCCGCTCCAGGTCCACGGCATCGGCACCGCGGCCAGCCGCGCAGCCAAGGTCAAGGAACTGCTGGCGCTCGTGGGCCTGCCGCACTCGGCAGCAGGAGTCACGCCGTCGCAGGTTTCCGGCGGACAGCGCCAGCGCGTGGCCATCGCCCGGGCCCTCGCGCTGGATCCGGACATCATCGTGGCGGACGAGCCGACGTCGGCCCTGGACGTCTCCGTCCGCGCGCAGGTGCTGAACCTGCTCTCGGACCTGAAGACCCAGCTCAACCTGGGCATGGTGTTCATCTCGCACGACATCCAGACCGTCCGCTACGTGTCCGACCGCATCTGCGTGATGTATTTCGGCGAAATCGTGGAGGAGGGCCCCGCCGCGCAGGTGTTCGACCATCCCCGCAACGACTACACCAAGAAGCTGCTCGGCGCCGCGCCCAGCCTGCTGCACACCTGAGTTCCCCTGCTTTTCACCCCAGATTTTTCATCCACCCCCATCATTGGAGTTTTTCCGTGTCTTCCCAGTTCCAGGGCGTTATCCCGCCGGTAGTCACCCCCCGCCACGCTGACGGCAGCATCGACACCGCGTCGCTGCAGAACCTCACCAAACACCTGCTCGACGGCGGCGTGTCCGGACTGTTCGTCCTGGGCTCCTCCGCTGAGGTTCCCTACATGACCAACGCCGAGCGTGAGCTGGTGGTCTCCACGATCGCGTCTGCCAACGCCGGTGCCGTGCCGCTCATTGTCGGGGCCAACGAACAGACCACCAACCGGGTCATCGAGGAAGCCCGCAAGGTCATCGACCTTGGCGCCGACGCCATCGTGGTCACCTCCATGTACTACGCCATCGGCAACGCGGAAGAGACCGAAACGCACTTCCGTGCCATCCACGCCGCCGTCGACAAGCCGATCTTCGCCTACGACGTCCCGGTCCGCACCCACTTCAAGCTCCCCACCGACCTGCTGGTCCGGCTCGGCCGCGACGGCGTCATTGCAGGCGTCAAGGACTCCTCCGGCGACGACGTGTCCTTCCGCCAGCTGCTCCTCGCCGCCCGCGGTATCGACAACTTCGACATCTTTACCGGCCACGAGGTAGTGGTGGACGGCGCCCTCCTCGGCGGCGCCCAGGGCGTGGTGCCCGGCCTCGGCAACGTGGATCCGCGTGGCTACCGCAACCTGTTCGACGCCGCCCAGGCCGGCGACTGGGCTGCCGCGTCCCGCGAGCAGGACCGCCTGGCCGACCTCTTCGAGATCGTCTACACCCCCAACGGCCGCGTCTCCGGCGGCGCGGCCGGCCTGGGGGCCTTCAAGACCGCCCTGCAGATCATGGGCGTCATCGAATCCAACACCATGAGTGTTCCGATGCCGGCGCTCAACGAAGACGAAACAACGGCGATCAAGGTCATCCTCGAACGCAACGGGCTCGTTTAGATCGTCGTGGTTGGGGCGCGTCTGAGGGGTTATTTTGCCGTCCCTTAGACACCTCCCGGCGCACCTCTTCGGTCGCTGAGCGACCTACGCGATGCTTTGGTCGGCGATGCGGGACTACGCAAAACAACCCCTCAGTCGCTTGGTGGGCATGTCACCTTGGCCGTCCGGTGATCGAGCCTGTCGAGATCCCTGTTAGGAAAGTAAATGATGTACGCGATTGGCGTTGACCTGGGTGGTACTAAAACGGCTGCCGGGGTTGTCTCTGCGGACGGGTCGGTGTTGTTTTCGGAGACCATTCCCACGTTGAACCGCGACGGTGGTGGGGCGATCCTTGATGCTACTGCTGCGCTGGTTTCGGGGCTCATTTCCCGGGCTGACGCTGCCGGGATTGCCGTCGATCGTGTCGGAGTTGGTTCTGCCGGGGTGATTGATGCCTCGCGCGGGGTGGTGGTTTCCGCGACCGACGCGATCCGCGGCTGGGCCGGGACTGAACTGACTGCCGGGCTTGCCTCGCGGCTGGAGTTGCCGCCGTCGTCCGTGGAGGCTGTGAACGACGTCCACGCCCATGCGCTCGGCGAGGCCTGGACCGGTGCCGCCGCCGGAACGGCGAGTTCGCTCCTGGTGGCCTTCGGCACCGGCGTCGGGGGCAGTTTTGTCCTTGACGGCGAACCGGTCCTTGGGCACCGCTATGTGGGCGGGCACGTGGGGCACTTCGCCTCCCCGTATGCGTTCGACGGCGGCATCCCGCTCCCCTGCGTCTGCGGCGGTTCCGGACATGTGGAAGCCATCGCCTCCGGTCCGGCAGTGCGCGAGGCATACCTTCGCTTCGGCGGGCAGGCCCCGGCAACCGACGCCCGGGCAGTCTTTGCCCTCGCCGCAAACGGCGATGCTGCGGCGGTCAGGGCGGTCGGCGTCGCAGCTGCGGCGGCGGGGCAGGCCGTGGGAGGGCTCGCCAACATCCTCGACCCCGAAGTCGTGGTGGTCTCCGGCGGCCTGGCCGACGCCGGACCGTCGTGGTGGGAGCCGATGGAACGATCCCTGCGCGCCGAACTCCTGCCGGCCCTCTCTGATTTGCCCGTTCTGCCTGCCGCGCTCGGCAACGCGGCCGCCCTGGTGGGTGCCGCAAGCCTCGTCCTCACCTCCGCCCCTATCCTCCAAAGGAACTGACCGTGATCCTGACCCCTGATGCCCTCGAGTCCCTCCGCGGCCGGCTGATTGTTTCCTGCCAGGCGTACCCGGGCGAGCCTATGCGTGACCCGCGCACCACAGGCCAGGTGGCGGCGTCGGCAGTCATCGGAGGGGCTGCGGCGGTCCGCGTCCAGGGGCTGGCCGACGTGCAGTCCACGCGCACCGCCGTCGAGGTCCCGGTGATCGGGCTGTGGAAGGACGGGCACGACGGAGTGTTCATCACGCCCACGCTCCGCCACGCCCTGGCCGTGGCCAACGCCGGCGCCCACGTGGTGGCTCTGGACGGCACCCGCCGGATCCGTCCGGACGGGCTCACCCTGGCCCGGACCGTGGATGGCATCCACGCCGATTCACACGCCCTGGTGATGGCCGACTGCGGCTCGTTGGAGGATGCCGTTGCGGCCGTCGACGCCGGGGCGGACCTGATTGGCACCACGCTGGCCGGATACTCCGGCGAGCGCCGCAAGACACAGGGTCCGGATCTGGCGCTGCTGGAGGAAATCGCGGCCGCGGGGTTCGGTGTGCCGCTGATCGCGGAAGGCCGCATCCACACCCCCGCGCAAGCGCGGCAGGCCCTCGACGCCGGGGCTTTCGCCGTCGTGGTGGGCACCGCCATCACCCATCCGGCCACCATCACGGGCTGGTTCGCGGCGGCGCTGGAGGCCTGAGGCGTCGGGTCGGTTCCACTCACTGCGGATCCATCCTGGTTTCGCGGCTATGGCCGTGGCATTCCATCTAGGCAACCTCTCAATTGGCGCGACAGGACCAGGACAGGGGAGCGGGCCCCGAGTATGTCCGCTCTCAACATAGTTCTCACGCGCGCACTCTGCGGCGTCAGCAACGGCTCCCCATTACTTGACGAAACGTCGGTTATCGGCGCTCGGTTGTGACCGGGGGAGCGGCGCCCCTAATTGCCCTTAGAAGTCTGGCTGGGCAGCTCAATGTCTTCCTGCTGGTCACAACGCACTGACTCAGAAATGTAGGCCTCGATGGCAGCCACTCGGCCTTGTAGGTGTAGGCGTGGAAGTAATCGGGCGTCGGCCAAGTCGTTGTGGGTCATCCAGGGCCGACTTGCCGTCGTCGCTGTAGAATATCTGCGGTTCACCAATAGTGGCGAGGGGCCAGGAGTTCCGTTCAGATTCTGATTAACCAAGGTCACTCGGACTGGATACCCTCGACGAAAGTGCTGCACCCAAACTGCTAGCCTGCTGACGGCGAAGATAGCAGCGCTGCTGAGAAACCTACACAACAAAGCTCTGCTCCCCCTGTTGCCGTATCCGAGACGCTGACGACCCTCGTACTCCCCCTGTGTATCCGCCTCATTAAGACCTTGTCGCCGCTTTCCTGAGCGTCCTCAGTTGGTTCGCTAATGGTTAGCCCCTAATTCGATCAGTAGGACACCAGAAATGATGAGGGCAAGGCCGGCGATCATAACGGGGGTCAGATGTTCTTTAAAAAAGACGCGGCTGGCGACCGCGGTAAGGGCGACGCCGGCGGCAGCCCAGGTACCATAGGCGACTCCCAGGCTCATGCCCTGATCCAGCGTCAGGCTGAGGAGGGTGAAAGCCAGCAGGTATCCGATGCCAACCAGGATGTACCAGATGCTTCTCCCCTGGGAAGCGATGCGGAGGCAAAGAGTCGCGCTCACCTCGGTGAGGATGGCCGACGCCAACAGCAGCCACATCATGCCGCAGCCTCTTTTTGGAGTTGTTTGTGGGAACCGAGTTCGACGCAGAGCACGCCGCCGATGACAAGGCTGACGCCTATGAGCATCGTCGGCGTCAGTGGTTCGCCGAAGATGGCTGCCGCCAGCAGTACAGTGAAGATTACGCCCAGGGCGGCCCAAATACCGTAGGCAACTCCCAAGGCCAAGCCGGCCCGGAGGACCCCAGCAAGGAAGGCGAAAGAGGCGATGTATCCGGCAACCACGATGACCAGGAAAGCCGGAACGTTCAAGGCAGCCTTTAGAGAGAGGGACGCTGCCACTTCGCTGGTGATCGCGCTGGCCAAAAATATCCATTTCATGCATTAGTCCTGTTTAAGTCGGTGAGGTGGGTGACCCTGATCCCCAAAGGAGCAGCCGGCAACCCGGCCTAACCCGTGCCAGACGCGCCGCCCCGGCTACTGCCGAGATCTCTCTTGGCCAGAGCTAGCGGGGCTTACCCTATTGACCGCTGGGTTCACTCGGCACACTGCGAGTCTGACAGGGCGCTAAATCTGCCATTGCTCGGATCCGCATCTCGCAATGGCAGAAATAGTGCACGGCTCGATTCGTTAGGGGAGTACGGGTCGGCTTCCCCATATGGCACCTCGTACGGGGGCATGCGCGTAGCCCGCAATACGTGTTAGTTTCCTTTGGTTCAGAATTGCGGAGTGATTCGCTTTGGCTTGTCCGATAAGGCGAACGTTGTGGAGGCGAGTCCCAGTGCGAGGCTGATGGCTGCAGTGGTGAGCAATGAATTGACGCCGGTCGATTCCAAAAGCAAGCCCGCTGTGAGTGGACCGATAGAGAAGCCCAGACCAACCAGCAGGTTCGTGGTGCTCAGCGCGTGAGGCGATGCCCCGCTAGTGCGGTTGATTGCAGAGAACAGGTACGCCGGTAGGAAGTTCCAGCCAAGGTTCAAGAGCGTAGCCGAGATTGCAAACACTAAGACGCTGCCGAGGCCGAACAGCAAGCCGATACTAACGAGCATGAGCAGGAAACCAGCAATGACGTACGGACGTATCCGGGGACGGTCCCCCACGATCGTGACGGTGAGTGGAGCGGCGATGCCGAGGATTGTGGCAACTGAGAGGGAAAAGCCGATTTCGTCAAGGGAAATGCCGGCGGCTTCTGCAAATATGCCGAAGAATGCCCATAGACCACTTGCGGAAGCAAAGAGGAAGAAGACTGCCGCCAGGCCAGCAATGAAACGCGGGGTATCTCTCGGCGCCGCTGCTTTCTCCGCGTCATTCTTATCGGCTGCCTGGCGCTTCAACAGGTTCCCATCAAGCATCCGTGCAACAGGGAGAACGACGAACACAAGTCCTGCCATGGTCAAGTACAGGGCGCCTACCGGCAGATCGTTGAAGATCAGCGGAAAGAAGAACAGCACGATCGCACCGGTAATGCACTGGGCAAGGATAAACAAACCAAACGCACGGGCAGGGTCGCTGGCTTTGCCGCCTATTCCGAGAATAATGACGGTGAGCGACCCGGCTGCAGCTGCCGCGACGACGCGTATGGCGACGAATGGCCCGAAATCAGTGATAAATCCTGAAAGGACGTTCGCGAAAATTACGACGGCTCCGAACCCGAACATGGCTGTACGGATGTTGACCCGTCGTAGCCACAGATAGGAAGGTATAGTCGCCAGTCCGAACGCGCCCAGTTCGAACGAGAACACCGTGCCGGTCTGTCCTTCGGAAAAGCCAAGGTCAACTGCAAGTTTGACGGCGAGGATGGGGGCGATCAAAAGTACGAGGTACAAGACCCCACTCATCACTGCTGTCACGGTGTAAATTGCACGATCTGCTGAATGTGTTGGCGCCATCGTTGGGGTGATGGTCATAGGAATCTCCATTTCGAGCGACAGAGGGCTCGCCAATTAGTGGTGAGTGTTTGTATTTTTGGGAAATTGGAGCGTTGAACCTCGTCGAGGAGCGGGCCGGGCAAAGGGTTGGGCCGGATGTGCGCTCACTCGACGTCTTACAGTCGTGTTTCGACTGCTGCGTCTCGAGCCGGGCATTGGAAACTCGTGGCGAGTCGTCGGTCGCCTCCGATGTACTGAGGCGTGAGCGGGTAGCGGCATACGGGCCTTGTCATCTCGATCTCGCCCGTGGTGCGGCTGATGCGCCGGGCGATCAGGACTTCCGGTGCAACCCCCGACTCGACCCATTCGATGAGGGCGGAAAGGCCTTCATCTAACGAGATACTGAGTCCATATCCATCTGCCGTGCTCGAGTGCCCTCCACCAGGGGTGAGGAAAAACCTGACAGATTCGGCAGCCGCATCATCACCGCCAAGCGCCTCGGCGATTCGCTCGTGGTACTGGACGGTGCCCTGCGGTGGGATCAGCCCGTCCCCTGTTGAGTGCGTGAGCAGCATGCGGCCGCCCGAAGCCTTAAGACCTGAAAAGTCTTCATCAGCGCAATCGTATTCCGCCAATTCCCCTACACTGCGGTCAAAAAGCTCTTCGAACTCAGTGATACTGCATGTGCGCCAATCCCAGTCGTAAACCCTTTGAATCCACGCCCCCGCCCAGTCAGTCGCGTAACTCAAGGGAAACGCGTCGGTTGCACCTTTGCGCATCTCGTACCCGATCCAACCGATACCCCACACGCCCGTGCCCCACGTGTCTGCGCCGACAGGCAGCCCATACCAGAGAGCTTCTCCATTTCTTCGGCGCGGTCCAGCCCAGATGCGGTTCATGATCTCGGCATCGAGCTCAGTAAGGACGCATCCTTCCGTATCCCGTCCCAGTGCACTGTAAGCGTCAAGAGTTGGGAAGGACAAGGTGGTTAGGAACCCGTCCTCCAGGGCTGACGCTCCCTCGATTGCCTCAAGTGCATATCGGCGAAAGGCTTCAAACTTGTCTGGTGTCACCACGTTCCCGAGTTCCTTCATCACAAGAGCCGGCCACAAGCCTGTCAGTGACATGTGCGACCAGTTCACTGCCGGGCAGGACGCCCAGTACCCATCGAATAGGTCCGGATACATCTGGGCCGTCACCATGGTTTGTCGGCCGCCGCCGGACGTACCCACTAGGTAGGAGTAGGAAGGCGCAATGGTGTAAAGCTCGGTTAACACGTCCTTGGCGGCGTCCGCCATGTCCTTGGTGGCTTTGTGATGCCAATTTGTGGCAAGCTCGCGGTCGATTTCTCCCGTGGCGATGTCGAGGCCCCAAGCGAAATCGCGCTCATCTCTCACCCCGGCGTCAGTCGTGGCTGCGGCGAAACCACGGCGGATAGAAGAGGCCAAGGTGGGGGCCATGTCATACGTTTCCACGCCGGTACCCTCGGGATCGGTCACCCATTCGTTCTCCGTACGATTGCCGCCCCCCGCGGTAGCGAGGAAGCGGCCGTTCCAGGCCAGCGGAGCCCAGATCCTTACCCGAGCAGTGTGGGAGTGGCCCACGATGTCCACCCGGATGTCGCAGAAGGCGGGAAGGCGCTCAATTCGGCCGGCAGGAGAGTCGAAGAAGCCGGATTCGTTAACCTGCGCAAATACGACACTGACTCCCGTGCGATGGGCGAGGCCCGCCTGTAGCGTCTGGACATTGCAGTTAAGGCGAACGATGTCCTGGTGTCCGTCACCGGCCAGGGTTACAGGGGCAATTTCGGAATTACTGTGTACCACTCGTGGTCCTCTCGCTCGTACATCGATGTACGTCGTGAATCATTCAAACGGGCTTCTCTATGCCGCCACAAGATGCCAAGTGGCGGTCTTCTACCGCCATATGGCGGACGATTGCATCGACAGACCACGTAGTATGGGCGTCATGGAAACGGTGCTGCGAAGACTGGCACTCTATGAATCAGCTGCCCAAGAGGCGCTGGATGTGCTCACGGCATTCCATAAACTCGCAGTGGCTTCTGTCATTGATATTGCAAAGTTGATGGCGACACTCAGCGGAACACCAGCCCGCGTCCTCGATCCCCTAACCGGTGAAAGTGCCCGCTCCGAATCAGGAGCATCCTGGAGTCCGAGCAAAGCACCCGTAAGGCTTACGTGGCCATGCGCTCCAGTACTTGCTGGCGAGCCGCCGGCAATGTGGCTCGAACGGGAAGATGAGCTGCGTGTCCTGGATGCGGCAATTCTTCAGGCTGCGGCAGAGGCAATGCTTTCGCTTCGCGGGGAAAGCGACCCTCCGGCGGAAGAACTTACTGACATACTCATCGATGTCCTCACAGCGTCCAACCCGATAAAGCAGGAAAAAGCGATTGAAAGAATAGCCCTCCATCCCGCATCCCTGTGCAGGGTAGTCGCTCAGCCGGGAAATGTAGCGCAGATTCTCGTATCACCGCCCCGCGGGCCCCTTGCTGCACCTAACACTCCTCTAATGACATCATTGGCCGGCCACAGAATTGGAATAAGTCCGCTTTCCGAGGCCCGCGAGCTACCCAATGCATGGAAAAAAGCACGCACGGCTCTGGCCTTTGCTGCCGCCGGAACCGCTTCAGACCCAGGAGCCCAATTGGTTCCCTTCGAGGACCTCGGGGTTTGGGCCGACCTCGTTCCTCAGCGTCATCCTGACTCAAATCCGCCTTCCGATGTGCAGGCAATAAATAAACTAGAGGATGAGGCTTCTTGGGCGATACAAACACTTGCGGCCCTGACCGAGAGTACCTCCGTCCGTGAGGCAGCCGCTCGCTTGTTCACTCACCACTCGACCATTCAAGCCCGCCAGGCGGTACTGGAGAAACGACTTGGATGGAACGTCGCGACGCCTGCTGGCAGGACCCGTACCTCGATGGCACTCGCGCTGCGCCGGTACTTGCTCCATCCGGTCAGCGATGAGCCCCCAAAAAGCGCTAATCCGCCGGTGCTGTTCGTCTCGCCCGACCCACCGTCCTCAGGTCAGGACCGTTATCTTTGAAGGCTGGCCACTTAGCTTGAATGCTCCCCGCAGGTCTTTTGCGGTACTTCGCTAGTCGGCGTCCACTTCAGTGAGCAGCACACCCCGCTATTGATGAAGGTTACGCATACTTCCACGTTTGCTTGGGGTGAGGACTCCATAGGAAACCTCATGCTCTCCGTGCTGAGGGCCTTCGCCAAGTTCGAATTCTCCCTCATCAGGAAACGCGCCTGTAAGAGTGAAAAGGACCCTCACACCAGGCCGAACTGGTCAAGTGCGCCGGCTGTGGGCTCGGGCCATCCTCGCCCGTGATTACGACGGGATCAGCAGGGAGACTTTCTACCACCAGTACCTTCGCCACACGGCAAACTGGGCTGACCTCTTTGCTGCCGGCGCCGCCGTTAAGCCCGTAGTAGAAGCGAGCGATGGTTTGCTGGAAGGTCCGATGTCGCCGGTCACATCTATTTGTGGGAGGGGCGTATACAGCTCACGCTAACCCTACGAAAACGTCGTTCTGACATGGCATACGAGGTCGTCCAGCGCGCGGGAGAAGTCGATGATGACCTTCCCGCCAATTGCACCGCTCACCGCAGGGCGATGCGGCCTGATTCGCTTCGGTGAGCCTGCACTCCTTTGTGCCTTCCTTGGCTCGGCTCAAACCCAGGTCGTGCAGATGAGACTTTTTATCCCTCCCGTTCAGCGGAATGTTCCTTGGAACGACCTGTGACCATGACGTTCTCTATACCAAGAGGCATTGCACGGTATTCAAAGGAGAATCATGTCACGAGTAGTCCGAGGCACCCCACGTACCCCCCTTGACATCGTTGGTGGGCTGGCAGATCTGGGTGTCGCCACAGTTCATGAATCCCAGGGCAGGACTGGCCTGCTCGATATCCGTCTTCGGCCCATCTTCCCGGCGAGGATTGCAGGGAATGCCCTCACCTGTGAGGTGGCTCCGGGGGATAACTGGTCCATCCATGTTGCTGTTGAGCAGGCCCAGGCCGGAGACATCCTGGTAGTCACCCCCACTAGCCCCTGTGACGACGGATATTTGGGCGATCTGCTCGCTGAAAGCCTGCTTGCACACGACGTTCGCGGCTTGGTAATCGACGCCGGCGTCCGGGATGTCGACACTTTGACGGACATGAAATTCCCGGTCTGGGCCAAAACCATCGGCGCACAGGGAACGGTCAAAGAGACTGTCGGCAACGTCCAGGTTCCCATCGTGATCGCCAACCAGCTCGTTCGACCCGGCGACGTGATCGTCGCAGACGTCGATGGTGTCTGCGTTGTTCGACGGGAAGAGGCTGCAAGCGTCCTCGCCAAGGGCCGTGAGCGTGAAGCTAACGAGACCGCAAAGCGGGCTCGTCTTAAATCAGGTGAGCTGGGACTGGACATTTACGACATGCGGGACAGGCTCGCAGCCAAGGGTCTGGTGTACGAGGACTACGCGAAATGACCAGCACCCAGGTGGCTGTGCCCTGCACGGTGATGCGGGGTGGCACATCGAAGGGGCTCTATTTCCTGGCAGAGGATCTTCCTGACGAGCGCGGTGCACGGGATGCCTTCCTGCTGGCAGCAATGGGCTCGCCCGATACGCGCGAAATCGACGGGATGGGCGGCGGTCACCCGCTCACCTCAAAGGTCGCCGTTGTCAGCCGGTCGACCCGCCCCGGGATCGATGTGGACTATCTGTTTCTGCAGGTTTGGCCTGACCGTGCCGAGGTCAGCGACCAACAGAACTGCGGTAACATCCTTGCCGGAGTTGGTCCATTCGCCCTGGAACAAGGCCTTCTCCCTGCTGCTGACGCTGTCACACCGGTCTCCATCTACATGGTGAACACCGATTCGAAGGCCACCGCTTTCGTGGAAACCCCCGGCGGAGTCGTGAACTATGCCGGTTCCGCCCGCATTGACGGCGTGCCCGGAACGCATGCGCCCATCACCATCAATTTCGAAGATGTCGCCGGCTCAAGCTGTGGGTCGCTTCTGCCTACCGGCAACGTGATCGACGTCGTTAACGGTGTAGAGGTGACCTGCATCGACAACGGCATGCCCGTGGTCTGCCTGAGGGCCTCCGACTTCGGCATCACCGGATACGAAAGCCCAACCGAACTCGAGGCGGCTACCGCCCTCAAGGACCGGCTGGAAGAGATTCGCCTGCGCGCGGGGCGCTTGATGAACCTCGGCGATGTCACCAGCAAGACCGTTCCTAAGATGAGCCTGCTCGCACCGGCCAAGGGCGGCGGGTTCGTCAGCACCCGCACCTTCATCCCCCACCGGGTCCATGAATCCATTGGTGTGCTGGGCGCCGTCTCCGTTGCAACCGCCTGCATGCTCGAAGGCAGCGTCGCGGCCCAAACCGGGGACCCTGCCGCTGAGCACAGCAACTCCGGCGCCGGCGTGGAAATAGGCGTCGAACACCCCACGGGCTTCTTCACAGTCCAGATGGAAGTGGACCAATCCGGAGGCCAGCCCGTGGTCACCAAGTCCGCCCTGCTTCGCACCGCCCGAATGCTGATGTCGGGTTCCGTTTTTGTTCCTCAAGAAACTTGGGAGATCGCATGATCCTCGATTGTCATGGCCATTACACCACCGCTCCGGAGCTGCACAATCAGTGGCGGATTGATCAGCTGGCGGCCTTCAAGGCCGGTCAGCCCAGCCCCGCCTATCCCAAGATCTCCAATGAAATCATTCGTCGGTCCATTGAATCGAACCAGCTGCGCCTCATTAACGACCGCGGTATTGACCTGACGATCTTTTCCCCGCGGGCATCCGCGATGGGTCACGACGAAGGTGATCAACGTATCAGCCTTGAATGGACCATCGCCTGCAACAACCTGATCAAACGCGTCGTAGATCTCTTCCCCGGAACGTTTGTGGGGGTCTGTCAGCTCCCGCAGTCCCCCGGAGCAGACCTGACAGAGTCGATCAAGGAACTCGAACGCTGCGTCACTGAACTCGGCTTCATTGGCTGCAACCTCAATCCCGACCCCAGCGGTGGGAAGTGGGACTCGCTGCCCCTGACCGACAAGTACTGGTATCCCCTCTACGAGAAAATGGTCGAACTGGACGTTCCCGCCATGATTCACGTCTCGGCGTCCTGCAACCCCAACTTCCACGCGACCGGCGCGCATTACATGAACGCGGACACCACCGCGTTCATGCAGCTGCTCCAGGGCGACCTGTTCGCTGACTTCCCGGCCCTGCGGTTCATCATCCCGCACGGCGGCGGCGCTGTTCCCTACCATTGGGGCCGATACCGTGGTCTCGCCGACATGCTCAAGCAACCGGACTTGGGTACGCATCTGATGAAAAACGTCTTTTTCGACACCTGCGTCTACCACCAGCCTGGCATCGACCTGCTGCTTGGCGTCATTGACAACAAAAACATCCTGTTCGGTTCTGAAATGATCGGCGCCGTACGCGGCATCGATCCTCAGACCGGTGAGTACTTTGACGACACGAAGCGCTACATCGACGCCGCTGACATCTCCGACCAGGAGCGCGAACGAATCTTCGCCACCAACGCCCAAGCGGTCTTTCCCCGCCTCAAACAAAAATTGGAGGCCTTGGTCTGATGAACACCCTCACCTTTGCGAAAGACGCAGACTGGCTCGACTGGCACCCCAACCCGAGCAAACCGAAATTCCGGGTTCCGGCCGGAGCTGTCGACGCGCATTGTCACGTTTTCGGCCCCGGCAGCATCTTCCCGTTCGCCCCCGAACGCAAATACACGCCCTGCGATGCCAGCAGGGATCAACTGTTCACGCTGCGGGACTTCCTCGGCTTTGAAAGGAACGTGGTTGTTCAGGCAACATGCCACGGTTCAGACAACTCGGCTCTCCTGGATGTCCTGGAACACTCGAACGATAAGGCCCGCGGCGTGGTCACCGTCGCGCCTGACGTGACGCCGGGAGAACTGGCACGGATGCATGAACTCGGCGTACGCGGGGTACGGTTCAACTACGTCAAGCGCCTGGTCGATCCAAAACCGGACGAGTACTACCGGGACATCATCGAAAAGATCCGTCCCCTTGGCTGGCATGTCGTGCTCTACTTCGAACCCGCAGACCTGCGAGAAAAGTGGGACTTTTTCACATCCCTGAACATTCCCATCGTCATCGACCATATGGGCCGGCCTGACGTCACCAAACTGGTGGACGGATCGGAGTTCGCTCAGTTCCTGCGCTTCATGGAGGAGAACCCCAACGTCATTTCCAAGGTCAGCTGCCCGGACCGCATCACGGTCAGTGGAGCCCCGGGCTATGCCGATGTTGTCCCTTTTGCAAGGACCGTGGTGGAGGAGTTCCCCGACCGTGTTCTGTGGGGAACCGACTGGCCGCACCCGAACATGAAAAAAGAGATGCCCGATGACGGAATCCTCGTGGACTATGTCCCGTCGATAGCAACGACCCCGGCCCTGCAGGAGAAATTGCTCGTAACCAACCCCAACAACATGTATTGGAGCTGATGATGAAGCCCGATTTTGAGCAGTTCAAGGACCTTCCCGGCACGACAATCTTCACCATTGAAAAAGCCCGCGAAGGCTTCCACTTCAACGAATTTTGCATGAGCCTGCGGCAGGAGGAGAACCGCAAGAGGTTCCTCGCCGATGAGCGCTCCTACCTGGACGAGTGGGAAATGACGGAAGACCAGAAACAGGCCGTCCTCACCCGCGACTTTCAGAAGATGCTCGACAACGGTGGCAACGTCTACTTCTTGTCCAAAATTTTCGCGGCAGAAGGACTGTCCTACGTCCAAGCCGTCAGCACCATGACCGACATGAACGTCGAGCAGTACCAGGCAATGATGAAAAGCGGCGGCCGTCATATCGAGGGATGGCGCTCCAAGAAGGAACGAGGCGAAGCGTAATGGCAACAATCACCGCTGGCATCGCAACCAGCCACGTGCCCGCAGTAGGCGCAGCCATCGATCTGGGCCGCACCGAAGAGGACTACTGGAAACCCATGTTCGACGGGTATGAGTTCTCCAAAAACTGGATCAAGACCAATAAACCCGACGTGGCGATCATCGTCTACAACGACCACGCCTCATACTTCGGCATGGAAATCATGCCCACCTTCGCAGTGGGAGTGGCCGAGTCATTCGACATCTGCGATGAAGGATATGGGCCCCGGCCGGTCCCCCCGGTGGAAGGCGCCCCGGAACTGGCAACTCACCTCGCTGCCTCCCTGATCCTTGATGACTTCGACCTGACCGTGTTGAACGTCCTTGAAGTTGACCACGGGCTGACGGTGCCCATGTCGCTCATGTTCGGCACTCCCGACAGATGGCCCACCAAGGTTATTCCGCTGGCCGTGAATGTCGTGATGTACCCCCAGCCCTCCGGGGAACGGTGCCTCTCCATCGGCAAGGCCATCAGAAGGGCAGTGGCCGAGTTCGACGAAGACCTTAACGTTCAGATCTGGGGCACCGGCGGCATGAGCCACCAGATCCAAGGTGCCCGCGCAGGCCTGATTAATCTGCCCTGGGACCAGAAGTTCATGGACGATCTGATCAACGAGCCCGAAGTTCTCCAGTACAAACCCCACCTTGAATACATGAGGGAAGCCGGATCCGAAGGCGTTGAACTCATCATGTGGCTCATCATGCGCGGCGCCCTCGGCGACAAAGTCGACGAGGTCTACCGCTTCAACCACGTCCCGGCCTCCAACACCTCTGTTGGACACCTGATCCTGACTCCAAAGGAAGTAGCATGACCGTAAAAATCGCCGTCGTAGGCCTGGGCGCCTTCGGTCACAAACACCTCGACGCCCTCACCCAAATCCCCGACACCAAAATCCAGTACGTCGCCCACAGCACATTGGAAAAGGCCAAGGAGGTAGCCGAAAAGTACGGGGCCGAAGCCGCCTTCGCCAGCTACTCGGAGCTGTTGGCGCAGGATGACCTCGACGGCGTCATCCTCGCCACCCCAACCCAAATGCACCACGCCCAGACCCTGGAAGCCCTGCGCGCCGGCAAACACGTCATGGTGGAAATCCCCATGGCGGACTCACTTGCAGGCGTACAGGAGATTGTGGACGCCCAGAAGGAAACAGGCCTCATCGCGATGGCCGGCCACACCCGGCGTTTCAACCCGTCGCACCAGTACGTCCACAACAAGATCACGGCGGGCGAGTTCTCCATCCAACAAATGGATGTCCAGACCTACTTCTTCCGCCGGACCAACACCAACGCCCTTGGCCAGCCCCGCTCCTGGACCGATCACCTGCTCTGGCATCACGCTGCCCACACTGTCGACCTGTTCCAGTACCAGACCGGCGAAAGGATTGTGAAAGCAAACGCCATCCAGGGACCCAAACATCCTGAACTTGGCATCGCCATGGACATGTCCATCCAGCTTCAGACCGAGAACGGCAAGATCTGCACGCTGTCACTCTCGTTCAACAACGACGGCCCCATCGGGACCTTCTTCCGCTACATCGGCGACACCGACACCTACATTGCCCGGTACGACGACCTCGTCGACGGCAAGGAAACCACCATCGATGTCTCCAAGGTGGCGGTATCGATGAACGGCATCGAGCTGCAGGACCGCGAGTTCGTGGCTGCGATCAAGGAAAAGCGCGAGCCCATCTCCAGCGTGGCTCAGGTTCTTCCCTGCTATGTGGTGCTCGACGCGCTGCAGCAGCAACTCGAGTACTAGAACACGGACTACGGGCGCTTACTGAACGGGATCTTTTTTCCGTGCAGGATGCGCCCGTAGTTGAACTCGATCCCGGGAAGCATGGTGCTCTCATACCCGGTCTCGTTGAGCATCGACACCACATCCATGATTTCAATTTGCCGACGTTTGATGTGCTGGGCAGTACCGGACAAGTACTGCCGAGCTGTCTCCGGTGAGCTGGCTTCGAACTCCGCCAAAATCTCCTGGTAAGCCCAGCTCTGCAGGCCCATGCTTTCGGCCGCCCAAAGACAGTCAATGACAGCCCCTGCAATTCCGTTGGCAAGCAGGCCGCGGATGAGGTGGCGCGCCGTTGCTTCGCCCGGGACCTCCGACACATACCGGAGCGTCAGCCCAATGGGTTCGAACAGCTCTATCAGCCGTCGGGCTCCGGTCCCGGCTACATCCATGACGAGCCCTTCGGTCGGGCCGGGATCCTGCTGCGCCATGGTCACGTCCACATAGGAACCATCCGGGAACTGCGCGGCGATCTGTCTTTTCGTTGCGGGCGTTCCGGCGTTCAGATCTGCGTAGAGCGCACCGTCCCTGAGCAGGGGAGCAACACGATCCGCGATTTTTGAGGGGCCCGTGGAAGAACCCACGGCGAGGACCACGTCAGCACCAGAGACAGCTTCCTCAAGGCTTCCGGCAGGAGACTTGGAAGCGGGATCGAATCTGATGAGACTGGCGCCAGCCCTCGTGAGTACACCGGCAACCTTGGACCCGGTCTCGTTTTGACCGATGATGGCGATCTTGGGGTTCGCGGTCATGACCCTAATCCCTGCGTTTATCTGTAAGTGAATTCTCCCGGTCGAACAGTTTCATCTGGGCGGCAGTGTGGTGGTCACCCACAGGCTGCGTGACCTTGTCGAGGGCCACGATCTGTTCCGAAGTAAGTTTCACGTCCACGGCGAGCAGATTTTCTTCGAGGTGGGAGATACGGATGGTGCCAGGAATAGGCGACCAGTCATCACCTTTACTAAGCAGCCAAGCCAGCGCAACCTGCGAAAGAGTGGCTCCTGCTGCTTCAGCGACCGCTTCCACCTCCTTCAGCACGAGGAGGTTTTTCTCCAATGCACCGTTCATGAAACGGGGGTTCCTCAGCCGCCAGTCATCCGTATCCAGCCGGTCGAGGGACCTGATTTTTCCGGTGAGGAGGCCGCGGCCGAGCGGCGAGTACGGAACAAAACCGATGCCGAGCTCTTTGAGCAGCTCAAGGGTTCCGTCGTCACCGTCACGTGTCCACAGGGAGTATTCAGACTGAAGCGCGGTGATCGGGTGCACAGCGTTCGCCCGGCGGATGGTGTCAGGTCCGGCTTCAGAGAGGCCGATATGACGGATCTTGCCCTCGGTAATAAGTTCTTTCAGCGTGCCGATGACGTCCTCAATAGGCACGGACTTGTCGACCCGGTGCTGGTAATAGAGGTCGATGTAGTCGGTATCAAGACGTGCAAGGGACCCTTCAACCGCTGCACGGATGTTTGCAGCCGAGCTGTCCAAGGGCCGCGCATTACCGGCGTGGGAGATCATTCCGAATTTTGACGTCAGCACGACCTGGTCACGCCGACCCTTCAGGGCTTTACCGAGAAGCACTTCGTTCCTGTAGGGACCGTAGATCTCTGCGCTGTCGAAGTGGGTAACCCCCAGTTCCAGGGCACGATGGATAGTGCGGATGGAATCTTTGTCGGGCTGTTTGTGGCCGGTATAGATATGGGACATTCCCATGCAACCCAGTCCAATAGCGGAAACGGTCAGGTCACGGAGCTTAATGTACTGCACAGGATCTCTTCCGGTTCGTGTCAATTGCGGTGAAAGCTAACGGTTCTCTTTGCTACAGGGATACGTAACGGAAGACCCTTCTCCCCCGCCTACTCGACACCTATCGCGTGCCAGGCCACCCGGTGTAGGCCTCGGCAAGGTAGGCCATGCCGTGCCGGGAAGAGACCACTGAGTTGAGTTCGCCCAGCTGGCGCGCGCGGGAGAAGTCGTCGGCGTCGGCGGGGGTGTGCAGCATGGTGGTCATCCAGTAGGAGAACTGCTGCGCCTTCCACACCCGCTCAAGGGCCCGGTCGCTGTAGGTCTCCAAGAGCCGGTCGGAGCCGGAGTTGTAGTGGCTGTCCAGCCCTTCAAAGAGCACCTTGACGTCATGGATCGCCAGGTTCAGACCCTTGGCTCCGGTGGGCGGGACCGTGTGTGCCGCGTCCCCGGCCAGGAAAAGGTTGCCGTAGCGCATGGGGGTGTGGACGAAGCTCCGGAACGGCAGGACCATCTTCTCGATGACCGGGCCCTCCTTGAGCTCGAAGCCGTTGCCGTTGACCCGGCTGCGGAACTCGGCCCAAATCCGGTCGTCATCCCACTCCGCCACGTTTTCCCTTGGGTCGCACTGGAAGTACATCCGCTGGACCTTTTCGGTGCGCTGGCTGATCAGGGCAAACCCGTTGGCCGAGTTGGCGTAAATCAGCTCATCGGAACTGCGCGGCGCTTCGGCCAGGATGCCGAACCAGGCGAACGGGTACTCATGGAAGTACCACTTGCGGTGCGCTTCCGGGATCTGGAAGCGGCAGTGGCTGCGGGAGCCGTCCGCACCCACCACGAAGTCCGCCTGGATCTCATGCTCCACACCCTCGGCGTCAGTGAACCAGACCTTCGGCTTGCCCTCAAGATCATGCACGGACGTTTCTGTCACGCTGTAGCGGACATCGCCGCCGTCGGCCTTCCTGCGGGCGGCGAGGTCCAGGAACACGTCCGTCTGCGGGTACAGCCATACGGACTCCCCCACCAGCTCCTTGAAGTCCACGCGGTGGCTCTCACCGTTGAACCGCAGCTCAATGCCGTCGTGCCGGTCCCCGTCGCGCAGCACCCGGTCCGAAACGCCGTTGTCCACCAGCATGTTGACCGTCCCGTGCTCCAGGATGCCGGCGCGGACCGTTTCGGAGATGTCCTTATGGCTGCGGACCTCGATCACGGTGGAATCAATACCGGACTTGGCCAGGAGGTGGGAGAGCATCAGCCCGGCAGGTCCGGCTCCCATGATGGCCACCTGGGTAGAGATGATCTTGCGTGCTGCCATGGCGTTGTCTCGCTTCATTGCGTGGCCGGAACTGGCCTGTCGGGTGAGTCTGGTACCAGTGTGCAGCGACACGATCTTCCCAAGTAACACCCATTCCGTCCAACGGAAGTTCTTCAGCGTCCGTGCTAATCAAGCTTTAGCGATCGATCTCGATTCGAGAACGGCTGATCTCAAAACGCTCATTGTCCTTCCCGGCTGTGACCTACATCCTAGTTTCTGGTTGGACTCCGGTTGCACTCAGGAGAGGCGTCAAATTCTAGAGGAGTAGAACCTGTCTCCGGTTCAACCAAGACAAATGCATTCCAGTCAGCAGCCCCTCCCCCGACGAATATAGCCACCCATTGCCCTCAGAACCATTCGTCATACCACTACGAAGCAATCGAGGTTTTCGTGACCAATCGTGATCTTCTCATCCAAAACGCAGTCGTCCATATAGTGGATGCCCAGGACTCCATCCACAGCTCGATCCTTATCCGGTCGGGCCGCATTGCAGCAGTAGGCAACGACGCCGAAGTGCAGGGAGCTGCAGCCCCCGGAACTGATGTCTACAACGCAGGCGGCAAGACCATCGTTCCTGGCTTTATCGATGCCCACAATCACATGAGTGTGGCTGCTTTTGAACCGCTCGCTGTGGACTGCTCTACTCCGCCATTGGCCTCTATGGACGAAGTGCTTAGTGCCGTCGAGGCCCACTGCCAGGACCTTCCCGCGGGTCAATGGGTTCGGGGAATCGGTTTTCATGCTTCACAAATCAAGGAACTGCGAAATCCGACGCGGTATGAACTGGACGAAGTCGCTCCAAACAACCCGTTTTTCCTCATGGAGTCCAACTGCCATGCGGGGTACGCAAACAGCCTCGCCCTTACGGCTGTTGGCATAGACGCCTGCACTCCAGATCCTTGGGGAGGGCACATCGAGCGTGACAGTACTGGCACCCCAAGCGGAACCCTTCTGGAAACAGGGGCAAATCTCCTGCACTCGGCCTCGTGGGAAGCTTATGCCGAAAGCGACTGGGACCGGGCGGTAGGCCTGCTGGAGGCGAAGGCACGCGGATACCTCGCTGTTGGGATCACGGGCGTTGGTGACGCGTGCGTCACCACTCGCGCTGCAGAGCTCTATCGCCGGGCCGACGCAGCCGGAAAGCTCCCCTTGACACTGCAGCAACTCCACGGCGGGGACCACTTTTTCTCTCAGCAAGACCTCCGGCGCACTGACATCGTAGAGCGCATCCACAGCAATGAAAGCCACATGCTACGCGGTGGCACCATGAAGATCTTTGTCGACCGCGCTTATCCTGACGGCCCCGGGCTTCATCAGATTCACGATGGCTGCACCAAGCACGTCGGAAGCAACTTTTACAACCCGCGCGAGGTAAGTGACCTCGCCCTCCAAGCCACTGACCTAGGAATTAACCTTGCAATCCACGGTATGGGAAATTGCGCAGTAGACGCTGTCTCCGACGCTTATGAAAGCGTACGGAAGCGGACAGGCGATGACGCCATCCTCCGCCTTGAGCACGCCTTCATTGCCGAACCCGCTCAGGCCCCCCGCTTAGCGAAACTCGGTATTGACCTCGTAGCGAACCCAGGCCTTGCCTACAAGGATGGACTCTTTTTTGGTAGCTGGCGGGGTGAAAACCAGGAGCACCTCCGCGTTCTCCCGCTGCGAAGCATGATCGACGCCGGTGTCCGCGTGAGCTTTGCATCCGACCACCCCTGCGGAACCTTCTCCCCACTAGAAATCATGTGGAGCGCAGTCACCAGACGTCACTATACGGGTGCTCTCATCGACCCTGAAGAAGCGGTTACTCCAGCGGAGGCGTTACGTGCTTACACCATCAACCCCGCTCATGCCTCCGGGCGAGGCGCAGAAGAGGGAAGCCTCGAGGTGGGGAAGCGCGCAAATCTGCTGGTGCTGGACCGCAACCTCTTGAACATTTCCCCCGACGAACTGCGCTCAGTGATAGTCGAGCGAACCTACGTTGACGGGCTCCTCGCCCACCAGAAGCAATCTGCCCAAGCCGTTACCGCCTGAGCACTGCCCCACTAATACGGCCGCACGGCCGCTACGGCCTCACCATCTCCCCGTCACGCACTTTCAACTAAGGAAAAAATGACTCCTAGCATCATGCCCGCCGACCGACCACGCGGTGACGACCCCAACTCGAAAGGACGCATAGCCCTCATCGTCGTTTTTTCCGGTATCGCGGCCACACTCCTGCTCATGGCCCCCGCCGTCGCGGGCCAGCTTTTCACGCAAATGGGGCTCACCCCCACCCAGACCGGAGATCTTTTCGCCGTCGAACTCGGCGCCATGAGCTTAGCTTCCCTTCCCGCCCTGCTGTGGATTAAACGGGCAAACTTAAGGGCCTCCGCGACCCTCTGTGGTGCAGTCTTTGTCGCAGGCAACCTCCTTTCGGGCTTCCTTGATTCTTATGGAACCCTGGTTACAGTAAGAGGCATCACTTCATTCGCGGGCGGATCACTGATGGTCCTCGCCATGGCCCTCGCCGCCCAAACCCGCAACCGGGATCGCGTATACGGGCTTTGGTCCGTGGGACAGCTTACGTTTGGCGCAATAGGGCTGGCTGTCCTTCCCGCGTTTTTCGAGACGGTGGGCATTGGCGTCGTATATTGGACGCTCGCCACGGCCATGCTCCTTGCCTTGCCACTGGTGCGGTTCTTGCCCGCCGGCCCCAACATGTCTTCCTCCCTCGCGCAGGAAAACCCGGCGAAACTGAATGTAGGAAAGTCCATCCTTGGCCTTATCGCATGTTTGATCTTCTACATCGGACTCAGCGGCATCTGGACCTTCACCGGTGGCATCGCGGCCGCCTCGGCGATAGACCCTGCCACCTCAGGTCTTATTCTGTCGGCCGCCACCCTCGTCGGCATACTAGGGTCAACAGTTGCAACGCTCGTAGGCGGACGCGCCAACAGGAGGTTTCTGCTGATAGGCGGATACCTGGGCATGATTGTCGCTGTCGCGCTATTCTTCGGCACCCCCGATGCACTCCGCTTTGCTGGGGCCGCGCTGTTGTTCAAATTCGCTTGGCCCTGGACCTTACCGTTCCTCATGTCGACACTCGCCGACCTGGACCGCGCTGGTCGCGCCACCAACCTTGCTAACCTCTTCATTGGAGGAGGGTTCGCTATTGGGCCTTTCATCGCTGGACGCCTCATTGAATCCGAGGGTGGATACTCCGCTCTAGTAATTACGAGCAGCATTGCGTTGGTCGTTTCGCTGGTCCTCGTCCAGCTAGCACAACCAAAGAAGGTTTCGGCGTCCGAGCCGGACACACGGGCCATAAGCCCTGTCGACGCGTGACTAATGCATAGCTAAACGTGATCGAGCTGCCAATAAGGCCGAAAACCGGTCACCTCCTAAAACGCGGCAGCCCCGCTTGCCCGATTGGAGTACCCGACGGTTCAGTAGCGGCGTAGTTATAGCATCCGCATGACGCGAGGTTCCTAATGCGATACCGCATTTTCAGACTGCCTCCCCTCTTGACTCGTGCGCCTGTCTCCCTCTCCGGGGGGCAGGCGCATTTGATGGGAATTGATCTCCTGCCAACTCGCGCAACCACTTCACCCGCGCTTCTTGGATTCAATTTCCCAGTCTTCTCGTCGGGCGGGCTCCGGAGCAGCTCATCAAACCGCTTTTGGTGGTACTGGTAGGACTGGACGGAGAGGAATGGCCGCGGCTTCTCACAGAACCGGCATGAGGGAGCTCACCGAGCGGCCACCGTAGGCCTTATATGGGTCGTTTCTGAATGGGCCGGGCTTCTTACGGCTGCACCGAAGCGGCATAAGGGCAAGTGAACGAAGACCCGTTCGTTGCAATGCTCGACAACCCGCTGCGGCAAAAGGTTCGTCCACCCCTAGTACCAGAATCATTCTGTGAGGCCCGGCATCAACTCGGTGCCCTACTCAACGCGCAAACCTAGGGAAGAAATCCGATTAGAAGTAGAATCTTATGACCTAAGAGGCGAATGAAAGGCCCTCAAGGCCGGCGGCCGGTACCGCTTAGAAGCGCCCAAGAAAGAAACGGCTTATGGCAACGGTTGTTCGCACGTCTTCTGTTCCAGTGGGGAGCAGGGTCGCATTCTGGACTGAAAGCGTCTCAGAGGCTTTCGTGAGTCTCGATTGCAGGGCGGCTGGGGGGCATGAGGACATTCAGGGTGAATTGTTCGTCCAGTCGCTGGGCTCCCTGGACCTTGCGCGGGTCCGGGCCACGGCACAATCAGTTCACCGCACTCCCGGCAGTATCGGTTCCTCTGGTGAGGATTTCTTCCTCGTGGGAGTCCAAACGGCTGGCTCCTGCATTGTGACTCAGGAAGGAAGGTCCGCCGTCATTGAAAACGGAGCCTTTGCCCTGTACGACACGACGAGGCCGTACTCACTTCAGCTGACGGATCACTTTGAACAGCTGGTGCTCCGAATGCCGCGGCGAGCACTCGAGGCACACCTTCCCGAAGCGGAAAAGCTCACGGCGCTGGCAGTTGGCGCCGATCCCGGGGCTGCCCAGATTCTTGTCAAAACCGTAAGAATGCTGGCGGACGACATCGAGTTTTTTACCCCGTCTGCCGCTTTGGCTGTCTCCCACGGGCTGGAGCATCTGATTGTCGCCGGACTGGGCGGCCTCACCAGCGCGTTGTCTGACAGTGACAGCCCATCGAGGATAAAGCTCATTCAGCGCTACATTATGGACAACATCAGGGACGATTCACTGAACATCGCCGCGATTGCGGAGCAGCTGCACCTCTCACCGAGCAGCGTCCATCGGGCCTTCGCGCTGCAAGGACAAACCGTCATGGGATGGGTCTGGCAGCAGCGGCTGGAAGGGATCCGGCAAGAGCTGCTCGCGGGCAGCCATAAAGGAACCTTGACCGAATTATCGCAAGCCTGGGGATTCTCTGACTCGGCGCACTTCAGCAGGGCCTTCCGTCGCCAATTTGGCCAGCCCCCGTCGTCTTTGCTCCGGCCCCAAAATAACCGCTACCGCCTCCCTGAATTGAGGACTGGTTGGTCCGTGGCTGTCGGAGAAAGCTGACACGCACAGTCAAGCATCCTGCCATGCGCAGGCAAGACTTCCCGTCGCCTCAAACCTAACGTTGAAGCATCCAGAACACGGTGACTCGGGTCACAATTTAGGAGCTTTCAATGGACCACCCCGCATTCAAGGCAGCTGCCATCCAGGCGGCACCTGTCTTCCTTAATCTTGATGCCACCATCGACAAGGCTGTCGCTCTGATAGAAGAAGCATCCAGCAACGGCGCTGAAGTAATTGCTTTCCCTGAGACCTGGCTTCCGGGATACCCCTGGTACGCCTGGCTGGATGCCCCCGCAGTCTGGCTGGCGAAATTCGGACAGCGTTATTTCGACAACTCCCTTGAATACGGCACTCCCCAGGCCGGGCGCCTGGCCAAGGCCGCCAAGGACAACAACATCATGGTCGGCATGGGCCTGAGCGAACGCAGCGGCAGCAGCCTCTACATCGCCCAATGGATCATCGGCAATGACGGAAAAACGATCGCCCAGCGCCGCAAGCTCAAGCCAACACATGTGGAACGCACCATCTACGGAGAAGGAGACGGCAGCGACCTATCCGTCTGGGACACGAAGCTGGGCCGGGTCGGCGGCCTGTGCTGCTGGGAGCACCTGCAGCCACTGTCCAAATACGCTATGTACGCACAGAACGAACAGGTCCACTTCGCCGCCTGGCCCAGCTTCTCGCTCTATGAGGGAGGAGCTTATGCGCTCAGTGGCGAAGCCAACGTTTCAGCATCACGCGTCTATGCGCTGGAAGGGTCCTGCTACGTATTGGCACCCACAGCCATCGTCTCCCAAGAGATGCAGGACGAGCTGTGCGAAACCGACCTGCAGAAAACCCTGCTTCCGACCGGCGGCGGATACAGCCGCATCTTCGGGCCCGATGGCAAACAGCTCCACGAATCCCTCCCAACAGACCAGGAAGGGATCATCTACGCCGACATCGACCTCGGCACAATCTCCCTGTCCAAGGCCATCGCAGACCCGGCCGGCCACTACTCACGCGCAGACGCCACACAGCTCGTCCTGAACAAAACCGTCCGCCGCCCCGTCATCGAAACCGTCCCCGCAGAGCAAGCACCCCGCACCCCCGCCACCGACGCTTCGTCAGGCACTGTAGCCAAAGACCGCGCGTGGGATGCATCCTCGGAAATGGAAGGGATGGAGCCAGTACCCCAAGCGCTATAGGGTGCAAAGCTTCAAGTGTGCGTGGTTTCAGGGCCCTTCCTTGGTACCACGCACACTGCACTTATTGGGCAGAACAAACCGAAGGCGACGTATAAAGGCCATCCGGTAACCTCGTACCCCTGAGTGAACGGCCTAGCTTTGCCGGGTGACCTGGCGAGTCGTACAGCCTTCCTAGCACGCCGTGCTAGGAAGGGCGGGGTGCCCGGGTACTTCCTCGCGGCGGCCGGTAGGAGGACCAAGTTTCTCCCGCGGGTCCCTTTCCAGTTATCCGTTCGCATGCTCGTTTGTTGAGTGTCATCGCAATGTGCGATCACTTCATCGCCGATGCCCTGTTGTTCATAGTGAGGATTACGGGCATCCTGAATGAACTTATCGCGTTGCACCGCGGGTGGTGTCTACAGCTTCGGCAGCCTGCGCTGCAGAACAGCCATGGGATGCCAAAGTTGCTGATGGCCTTGCATCTGCATCGGCAGTAGCAATGGCCAGAGCCTTTATTTATGCCGTGCATCTGAGGTCCAGGATTGATCAATAACACGCTTTCGTAACGGAGATGGCTGTGGGAAGAAAGCGTCACTTTTCGACTGCACCCTATACGACTCGGGAACGGACGCGAGTCTGGCAGGATCACATCGACGAGTCCCTGTTTCCGACGGCTGACTACAGCCCCCTGAACAGTGACGGGTTGTTGGCGCGCCACTCGATGTCAACGGTTGATGACACACGAGTCCATGGATTCTTTCTCAACGGACACATCGTCGATCGTGTGGCACAAAATACAGGTGCCGTTGGGGAGGCGATCTTCTGCAAGGTTGTCGTGGCAGGCGGGGTATCCTACTCGTCCGCCTCAAGCATGCATTTGGCCGGTCCGGGCGACGTCCTGTTCTACGACCCAAAGGACCCTTTTTTTATTGGCTTCCGCCCGGGCACCGCTGAAGTTCTGTTGGAGATACCCCGGACACTCGTGCCCGGCGACCTCTTTTCAAAAGGCGAGTCCTGTATCCGCATCAGGGGGGGCTACGAGGGCGGCGCAAATCTTGGACTGGACGAATACAGGGTCTTACTCCACGGTTTAACTACAGCTGGAGGCGTAACATCCGATTTTGAGCATCGAGTTCGGGTAGTTGCCAAGGCTCTGACAGGCATAGTGGCCGGCAACGGTGCCCGCAGTCTATTCGTGGAGGCAGTTCGTCTGATTGAGCAGCAAGCTCACGATCATGAGCTCAGTACACATCGGCTAGCGTTGGAGCTCAGCATGTCAGCGCGGCAGCTGAACAGGATCTTTCAAGCAAACGGGACCACGGCCGCAGCCTGTATTGCCCGGGAGCGGATCCAGCGTGCACAAACGATGCTGACGGCAACCAGCGCCTCCATGACGCAAATCGCCCTTTCCTGCGGCTTCGGCACCTCATCGAATTTCTCGCGTGCATTTTCAAGGTCTACAGGTTTCTCTCCATTGGCTTATCGCAAGGCGCATGACTAGCGACCTGGCTTTCCTTTCATTTCTTGGTTAAGGAGCGACCTTCGAATTTGTCGGGAAACGGCAAAAAGTTGGCGGGAAAAGCATCGAAACAGCCAGGGCGCTCCATCTACTCTCGATGGAGCAACGAAAGTTGCCCGAACGCATTGCCTGCAGTATGCGGCTCAAGCGCCCTCCAGGCTTCCAACACACGTACATGCAGGCGACGTAGCCCTTTCTCTGACTGGAGCGTTCGTTTCATACCAACAGCAATGAGGTTAGCCAGTGGAAGTACAAGAACTGCTCATCACGAACGCGGTTGTGCGTTCCGTCGATGACGACGATTCCGTCCACGGAGCCGTCCTGATTGAGAGTGGCAGCATCGCCGCTGTCGGTAGCGAAGCAAACCTGCGCCTAAAGGCATCAAATCAAGCAGCGGTCTTTGATGCCGGAGGTCGAACCGTTGTCCCTGGCTTCATCGATGCCCACAATCACATGAGTTTCGCAGCTTTCGCCCCAGTAACGGTGAACTGCATGACCCCCCCTCTCGCTTCAATGGATGAGGTACTCGAGGTAATCCGAGCCCATTGCTCCAATCTCGTCCGGGGGCAATGGGCAAGCGGATTCGGTTTCGACATGTCCAAAATCAGGGAGAAACGTACACCCAGCCGTTACGAGTTGGATGAAGTTTCTCCTAACAACCCTTTTTTCCTTGTGGATGTCAGCGGCCATGCAGGCTATGCGAATACAGCAGCGTTGGAAGCTGCCGGAATAACACAGTGCACCCCTGACCCCTGGGGCGGGGGCGTAGAACGTGATGGCCACGGCTTGGCCACTGGAACGTTGATGGGAACCACCGCCGGTCTACTGAATTCCATCTCCTGGGAGGACTACGCAGAGCGGGACTGGGATCACGCTGTCGAGTTGCTGGAATCCAAAGCCAAACAGTATCTGGCCGTGGGTCTGACTGGGGTGGGGGACGCATGTGTCACAGCTAAGGGCGCCGAGTTATACCGGCGCGCCGATGAAGCCGGGCGGCTTCCTCTTACGATGCAACAGATACACGGAGGAGACTTCCTATTCGACCGGCAAGATTTGGGAAACCACGCCGTTCTTGAACGTATCCACCGCAAGGGAACCCGGATGCTCCGTGGCGGTGCAATGAAAGTGTTTGTTGACCGTGCTTACCCCGACAGCGGTGCCATTCACCAGATACATGACGGCTGCGTCAAACACGTGGGAACGAACTTCTACAATCCTCGTGAAGTACGTGATATCGCTCTGCGGGCCACTGGCCTTGGCATCGACCTTGTGGTCCACGCCATGGGCAACTGCGCCATCGACATAATTCTCGATGCCTACGAAGCAGTCCGCGAAACCTTCGGCCGGCAACCAGTCCTTCGGCTCGAGCATGCCTTCGTTGCTGAAACCCGTCAGGCAACACGCATGGCTGAGCTAGACATTGATCTAGTGGCCAACCCCGGTCTGGCACACAATGTCGGTGATCTCTTTTCAGGCTGGAGGGGGGAGAACCAGAACCACCTCAAGGTCATTCCTGTTCGCAGCATGATCGACGCGGGAGTCCGCGTCAGTTTCGCATCCGACCATCCTGCCGGTACGTTCTCGCCTGCTGAAATCATGTGGACTGCAGTCGCTCGACGGCACCTCACCGGCGTCTCAATCGAGCCGGAGGAGGCGGTAACCGCGGCAGAGGCATTACGAGCTTTCACCATCCACGCTGCGCAGGCTTCTGGACGCGACAGCGAGGAAGGAAGCCTCGAAAAGGGTAAGCGTGCCAACTTTTTGGTCCTGGACCGGGATCCACTCACCTGCACGACCGACGACTTGCGCCGCCTGCAGGTGGACCGCACCTATGTTGACGGCCGCCTCGCGCACCAACGAGCTGAATGAATCCCAAGCAGCAACTAGAACATTGCTCCCCGCACGAAAGCCCACATGATTTACCGGCGCTTCAAGGCGACCGCAATTCGAAAGGACACAATGAGTTTTAGGCAGGGCAGGTTAGACGCAGTAACTTCCTTTACCTTGGTCGAGGCCCTCGCCGGAAGAAGGTCACGCCGGTTCGGCTTGGGTATGACGATTCCTGATGGTCCGCTGGCTTATTCTTCCGGGCACGAGCCCCACCCCCTCGGCGCAGATGAACGGGCTCTCTTGGTCTGGGCTGCTACCGGCCTGACGGGCTGGCATCTAGGCATGCCCCATACTGAGTCGGGCCCACCTGAAGCCGGTTGCAACTACCCGAGTCGCTTGACTGGACGGACCAATCCGAGTGCCGCAGGACTACACAGCTCCGAACTGGCGATTATTGATGATTCAGGTGTCTACATAACAGCATTGCGCACCGCATCAAATGAGCTTTTAGAACAAGCTGCTCACGCGACTTCGCTCGACTCCCTGGTCGCCCTGACCGACAGCTTGCTAATGAAAGTCACTGACAATCGTTGTCATCTTCCTCCTGCCTATATCGCGGCGCACAACAGGTGGAACGCACTTCGTCCTGGGACAACTCTGATGGTTCCTATCGCAGACGCAACCGAGCAGTTTCTGGGCTTCCTTTCGATCATTAGCGGCGAGGGCGCCATACTTTGGGACGCCTTAGAAGACAGGCCCGTCGGCAACACCGCTGAACTTCTTCGGAAAGGCTCACTCAACCCTGATGCACGGATACCGCTCCCGGCATTTGAACAGCTGGTCGGACAGCAGGCTACCGTGGAGAGCGGCATCATTGCCTACAACGCACAACTCATGCTCCAGTCCATGGGGTTGGGCGGTTGGCTCTATGGGGGGATCGACGCCAATGCCCTCTTAGGAGCACACCAAAATCAGGGCGTTTCGGGAATGGGATTCCGGTTCAAGCAGGTGCCCCACTCCCCCTTGGCTAATCCCGTGGGGCTGGACGGCTACTTCGAAACCCTGTCGCCGCCCTATTGCAGTGGTGCCGAGGAAATTGTTGCCCGCTTTATTGAACGCAAATTTGGCAGCGGCGGAGCTTACAACACAAGTACTGGCACGTACCGTCATGCCGGGGCAGTTCATTCTCAGATACAGCGCTACGACGAGGCAACCATCCGATACTTCGTGTCAGTGGTGGAACGACTGCTCGAAACGTATAACCGTGTCCCGGGAACCCTCCCGACCGTACACACGTCGGTCTACCTTCAGGCCCAGCACGTCGACATTGACTACTACGAGCAATTCCACGACCAAAATGCACTGCTGGACACCCATCGCGAACACATGTCCATCTGGCATGCAGAAGCTCCCTAGCCAGCAGCCCGCGAAAGAACCATCGAAAGGAAAAGCATTATGAAGCTTTTGCAAGTGAATTATGGGCGGGCCTTGGCAAAAGACGATGACGAACAGGCCGCGCGGTTGATGCAATCGGCCATCAAAATTGCAGGCGTGAGAGGTTTGCTATGGAAGATCTGGATTTATGATGACGAGGAGAGGATGGCCGGCGGTATTTATCTCTTCGACAGCGAAGAGAACGCCAGGAACTGGGGAGATGAAGTGCTAGAAAAGTCCCTCAAGTTACACCCAGGCATTTCAGACATCACTAAGCGCTACTCTGATATTGATGGAGACCTGACGCGGATCACCCGCGGTCCGGTCGCTGCCGCCCCCGAATAGCCGGACGACTTCGCGGCGGCGCATCCTTTCCGGATATGCCGCGGCCACATCGAAAGCCTTTAGCAGGTTGCAGGAGCTGTCACATGTGCAGCTATCAGCATTTTGCGCTGGGAGCACCCTTCCCGGTGCCGCCAAATAGGGTCTTAGTAGCTGGGACGCCGTCTTCCGGGCGCTTTTTGGTGCCTACCGTGCGGCCTGCGATGGTACAACGAAAATTAGAAGAGCTGGCCGCTCGCCAACCCGGGCCAAGCGTTGGGACTTCGATAGAGCGTCCTCGTTTACGTCGAAGTGCCTGACTGTCTCCCCGATATCCGGGTAGCTCAAATGTTGGCACCTGTAGTTGCCAGGGAGCACCCGGCAAAGAGGCCAACACCTCGGGATTACCTGGAGGGCTGACCAGCGCCTCTGGCGCCGAGGTGTGGCGGGTTACCAGTGCTAGGGATGCCTTACGCTCGATCCGTGCGGAAGGGTTTCGACGTCAGGGGCCAAAGCAGAGGCACTGGCCGCTGGCAGAGTTGGGTATCCGTCCGGTGGCCACTGGATTTTCAGGGATTTGTGGGGCAATGTCACCCCGCCGCGATTACAGTGGCTCACCTGACCGGCCTAAGCCAGCATTATGCCATACCGTTGGGGTCGTTGAGAGGGTAAACAAGCTGACCGAGAGCACGGCCGAATAGTGCACGGGTTTCGCACCCTGAAGCCTTGATCCACATCAAGTCTCCGGAAGGCATAACTTCTTCTACCTCGCCAACACGTACTAGGGATCCTGCTTCCTCTATTCGGACAATCTTCCCCAGCAATTCGTCCACTTCTTGTAGCTTCTCTTGCTTGCCATCCAGCTTCTTCAACGCGATCGTTGTCAACTCCTCGATTGTGGATTTCCCAAACATGCAGCGGGCCGGCGTGGGCATTCGATCACAACGGCTCATATTTATCGGTTCCTGCGTGATGTAGTCCCGCTAGCTAAGAGACCAGCTATTCAGCTCATGATCAGGGTGTCAGCCCAGATCATCCAGCCAGTGTCGTCCGGTGTGATTATGATCCCGGGCATCTGTAGGTGACTGCGGCTTAGATTGGCCCAGAGGCTGTCGGACGCTGTTGTCTGCGTGAGTAACGGCGGTTGCTGCGGCCATATTGGGTTGCGGACCGTTGCTACCGGGCCAAGAGGTCCTTGCCGGAATATTGGCTCTCCGTGCCTGCACAAGAAGTCTGCTTTTCATGGCAATCATTTCCTAATTTTTTCTGATTGATCTTGAGTCAACTAAACCAGGAGTATAAATACTGAATCGGATACGTTGTGATGGTTCAAGTTCAAGCACTAACTTCCACAGCGTCTGTTCACCATCCAAGGCGGGCATCATTTCTCCTCGCTGAAGGTATCGAAATGGCTCGGGCTCGGTTTCTGGGCTCCACCAGCCGCTAGTCGGGGCATGCTGGCCAGTGAGCGCGTGAGGGGTTACGGCAGTAGAATCTTTTCGCTGATGGGCCACGTGGGACAGCACTTCCTTAGTCGCTATAAGTATCTAACGCCCAATTCTTCGTTACCGATAATCCGAAAGAAATGGTAAGGCGGAACTTTCGACTACAGTCTGAAGATTGTTAATTCAATTCTCGGACCACTCGGTAAACTCTGCAACGCCGTACTTGAGATCGGCCGATCGGATTTCCCTATCGCTTCGCACTAGTTTTTGCAAGTCGTTCCGCTCTAGCATCGAGGTAGCCGGTGAATGCCTCTGCCCATACTGCGGCTATTTCTGATGCTTCGCGTGGACTTGTCAACGACGCGCCTGCTGACGCGGGTACTTGCCTTGACCTGAGTCGGCTGCTTTATGAAAGGGGCGCCACTCTCCTGACTCTCGAAGAGAAGAGAAGCTACATTCGTATTACTTCAACGGAAGGTGCCGCCGTGGCGAACTCAACCTCGGGCGACTCGGTGGTAGACAGGATCGTGAGGTTAATCGGCGCTTTCCCAGCGGACGGCGCTCTGTCCCTTTCAGAATTAGCAAGGCGGGCGGATCTTCCGCTGACATCGACGCACCGATTAGTCGGGCAACTTGCCGGTCACGGCCTATTGGAGGCCGTCCCGGGAGGAATAGTCAGGCCAGGACTGAGGCTCTGGGAGCTCGTAAATCGTACATCTCCCACCCTGCTATTGCGACAAGCGGCCATGCCATTCATGGAGGACATCCAGCAGGTCCTGAACCAGAATGTTAACCTGGCGGTTCTGGACGGCTGGGAAACTCTCTTCATCGAGCGCCTGTCCAGGCGGGGCTCGGTGACCAACCGTGCCCAAGTGACGGGCAAGATGCCCGTGCACATATCATCGGCCGGGCTGGCACTCATGGCGCACCAGGATAAAGCACTCCAAACCCAGTACCTTGACAACTTCTATGACGCTGACAGCAGGGTCAGTACCGGCTGTCTGCGGGCGCTACTCGGCGAAACAAAGCATCAAGGGTTCGCTCAGTTAGCCGGCGTAGTGGACGCCGATACTTGGGGAATCGCAGTACCTATTCTCGACAGCAAGCAGCACGCGGTAGCTTCGCTCGGCGTCGTTGTTCCTTTGCGCGAGATGCGCCTGCAGGCGTTGGTCCCTGCCATGCAAACAGCCGCCCGAGGGATCGCCCGTGATCTCGGAGTCTCGTGAAGTCTTCGTCCTCGGCATAGCCACGTGCCCTTCTTCCCTGGCAGAACAGGGCTGGCCTGTCCCTAACCCAACCCTCAACTTGATCTCAGGAAGTGACTCGTGCGGGATATCAGCAGCATCAAATCTCAGCAGAACGACCCCTCCTTTGCCAATATCTGGCAGGAACTGAAGTGGCGTGGCCTGGTCCACGTCTCCACGGACGAAGCAGAGCTGGAAAAGCTCCTCGCCGGCGGGCCGGTCACGTACTATTGCGGTTTCGATCCCACCGCGCCGAGCCTGCACCTGGGCAACCTGGTCCAGCTGCTCGTGATGCGGCGGCTGCAGCTGGCCGGTCACAAGCCCCTTGGCCTGGTGGGTGGTTCCACGGGCATGATTGGTGACCCCCGCCCCACGGCAGAGCGCACCTTGAACACCAAGGACACGGTTGCGGAATGGGTGGGATACCTTCAGGCCCAGGTCCGCAGGTTCCTCAGCTTTGAGGGCGACAATGCCGCCCGGATGGTCAACAACCTTGACTGGACTGCACCGTTGAGTGCCATTGATTTCCTGCGTGAGGTGGGCAAGCACTTCCGCGTTGGCACCATGCTGCGCAAGGATGCTGTGGCGTCCCGGCTGAACTCGGATGAGGGCATCAGCTACACCGAGTTCAGCTACCAGATCTTGCAGGGCATGGACTACCTGCAGCTCTTCCGGGACTACGGCTGCATGCTCCAGACCGGCGGCTCGGACCAGTGGGGCAACCTCACCAGCGGCACCGAACTGATCCGCAAGGTGGAGGGCAAGAGTGTCCACGCCCTCGGAACGCCGCTGATCACCAACTCCGACGGCACCAAGTTCGGCAAGAGCGAGGGCAACGCCATTTGGCTGGACGCCGGCATGTGCAGCCCGTACGCCTTCTACCAGTTCTGGCTCAACACAGCCGATGCTGATGTAGTCGACCGGTTGAAGGTCTTTACCTTCCTGAGCCGGGCCGAAATTGAAGAGATTGCGGTTGCTGTGGCCGAACGCCCGTTTGCCCGCGAGGGCCAGCGGAAGCTTGCCTTCGAAGTGACGTCCCTCGTTCACGGAGCGGAGGCCACCGAGAAGGTGATCGCAGCTTCGGCTGCGCTCTTCGGCAACGGTGACCTGGCAACGCTGGACAAACCGACGCTGCAGGCGGCCACCTCTGAACTTCCTTCTGCCACGGTGCAGGTGGATGCCATGGGCATCGTTGACCTGCTGGTTGCCTCCGGACTTTCGGAAAGCAAATCCGCCGCCCGCCGCACGGTTGGCGAAGGCGGGGCGTACGTCAACAACGAAAAGGTGCTGGATCCCGAAGCCGTGATTTCCGAGGACGAGCTCCTGCACGGGCAGTACCTGCTGCTCCGCAGGGGCAGGAAGAACCTAGCCACCGTCCAAGTGCACTCATACGGCCGAAAGGACTGACCTGACATCTCGGACGATGCAGGGCGGAATGCAGCTTCATGCGTGAACGTCCCGCTAGCGCCGCTTATCCTCATTCCGGGCAGCGTGCGGCAGTGGCTGCATGACGCGCAGAATTGATTAGTCAGCGGTCGGCGCGCTAGTTGTTTAGCGGGGCCCCTACCCTGAACAACGGAAAGCGAAGTGCCTGGCAGTGTCTCACTGCCAGGCACTTCAATTCCGCCTCGTCTGCTAGAACGGGTAGGGCGCGATTTCCGGACGCAGGGTTAGCCACTGCACCTCTGTGAAGGCTTCGATGTTCGCCGCTGCCCCACCGAAGCGTGACCCTGTTCCCGATGATCCGACTCCCCCGAAAGGCGCGTTTGCCTCATCCGATACCGTCTGTTCGTTGATGTGAATTTTGCCGGAATTGATACGGTCTGCGATCTTCATTGCCTGTCCTACATCGCCGAGGATGCCGACAGAGAGCCCGTAGTCGTTCGCGTTTACCAGTTCCACCACCTCGTCTTCGGTCGAGTACGACATGACCGGGGCCACTGGCCCGAAGATCTCCTTTGCAAAGGCCGGATTGGTTAGTTCCAGGTCGACCAGAACGGTGGGGCGGTAGAAGGGTCCGTCATAGGTGCCGCCAGCTGCCACCCTCGCACCTTCTCTAATAGACTCCTCGACGATGCCATGAATGCTGGCAAGCTGCCTTTCGTCGATAATCGGCCCAAGGGCGACGGCGCCGGATGCCGGATCGCCGACAGGGATGCCTTGCGCTTTGGCAGCGAGCCGTTCTACATACGCCTCGTACAGTGATTCATGGACAAAGTGGCGTCCGGTTGCCATGCAAATTTGACCTTGATGCATGAAGGAGCCAAAGGCTCCGGCCGAGGCCGCCTGGTCGAGGTCTGCTCCCGGGAGCACGACGAGTGCGTTGTTTCCGCCGAGTTCCAAATGAGCTCGTTTTAGGTGCCGGGCTGCGGCTTCGCCCACCTTGCGTCCGGCCGCGGTTGACCCCGTGAAGGACACGATCCGCACTTCAGGCGCTTCCACCACCGCAGCGCCGATGTCTCCACCCCCTGGCAGCAGCTGTAGCAGGCCGGCCGGAAGTCCCGCTTCTTCGAAGATGCGCATCAGGGCAACACCGCCGCTGACGGCGGTACGCGGGTCTGGCTTGAGCAGCACGGCGTTACCCAGTGCCAAGGCCGGTGCGACGGAGCGAATCGACAAAATCAGGGGAAAGTTGTACGGCGCGATAACACTTACGACGCCGGCAGGTCTGCGCCGTGCGAAAGACCAGCGATCCTCGTTTGAGGTCAATACCTCACCGTGAGGGTGGGAAGGCAGCGCGGCTGCTTCCCAGCATTCATTAGCGGCGATGTGGGTTTCCAGGGCGGCTTTGGCGGGAATTCCGCCTCCTTCCCGCACAATCCACTCATGGACCTCGCCTGCATGCTGCTCCCAGAGATCCCCTGCCCGGCGTAAAACAGCAGCCCGTTCTTCCGGTTTAACCTTGGCCCAATCAGCCTGCGCTGCTGCTGCGGACTTCGATGCCATCGCGACATCCTCAGCTGAGGCAAGCCCGACCTGTCCAAGAATTTTTCCGGTTGCCGGCTCGACGACATCCTGGACGCCCCCACCGCCGGTGATCCATCGGTCAACAAAGATCTTTCCATCCCAAAGGGACGTTTCCAGCAGATTCACAACTACTCCTAATCATTTATTGTCTCTAAAACTTTTGGTAAGCAAAATTGCGTTGCAAAACCAAGGCTCACCCTGGGTAGGGAACTCTCCCAAGATGCGGTGTCGCTAGGAAGGTATTCATGCCTGTACTTGACGAAATGCTGCTTGGCTGATGACGGTCCCTAGCCGCGAACCGAATAAGCCCGGGTAACACACTTCAACTCCCTTTATTGAGTTGTTCCATGTGATCCAGCCGGTCGAAATGGGCGCGCTTTTCAATGAACTTGCCGTTCTTGACCCGGAAGAGGTTACACATAGACATTCGCAGGTGGGCACCTTTGGGTGGGATACCGAAAATTTCTCGGCTTTGATCGCCCTCAAAAACGATGTAGGCAACTACATTGTCGCCTTCCGCGATAGTTTCGATATCCATGCTGTAACCCTCGAAAGCGTCCAGATTCTTTTGCTCGGAAGCCAGAAAGCCTTGAATACCGTTACGCGGGGTGTCGACCTGGTTGTAGAACACAAAACCTTCATCACACAGGCTCGCGGCCGCGTCTGAATCCTTGCGCTTAAGTGCGTCATAAAATCTTACGACAAGTTTCTTATTCTCTTCCAGACCCATTGGACTTCCTATTCATGCGTGATGGTTTAGTGGGTAACTGCTCATGGAGTGGACTTCGTCTGCCGGCCGCGCGCAATGCTTGAAAGGACAAGGACCTATCCTGCGATGGTTGACTGCCCGGGCTCGAGCGCCCTAATTCTGTCGCCAAGGCCCTTGCGCTCAAAGAGATCCGCCAGTTGGGATGACGTTTGCGAGAAGTGGTCCCATGAGTCGGCATGGACCGGGACGATTGTTGCCCCGTTGAGAATAGCGGCGGCTTTGACGGCGTCTTCGTTGCTGAGGGTCAAGTAGTCCCCGCCCAGTGCCTCGAAGCGGGCGCCGCCGACAAAGAGAACGGCAACCTGAATGGGTCCGCACTTTTGTTGAACTTCTTCGATGACCTCAAGCCAGGAGTTATCACCGCTTATGTACGTGGTTGGGATGCCATTGCCGGTCAAAATGAAGCCGATAACTGGGCCAGCCACTTGCCAGACCCCGTCGGGGCCGTGCAGGGCGGGCACTGCGGTGACCGTCAGTTCCCGGCCGTCGTGCATCGGTACAACAACCGATTCGTACGGCTCCAACCCGGATACGTTCTCACCAAAGTTTGCGGCGGCTTCTACCGTCGTCAAACCCTTACTCGAGTTGGCAAGGAACACGCGTCCGGCGTGGTCGAGGTTGTCTTCATGTTCATGGGATGCGAGCACAAGGTGAACCGGGTCCAGCTCTTCCGGCGTGAAGGCCGGACCCGCCGTCTTGACCATAGTGATGGGGACGTCCTCGCGGGAATACGACTGAGGGGGATCAAAGGTGGGGTCAACGACGATACGAAACCCGTCAATGTCCAACACGGCGGTTGGGCCGCCAACGAGTGTTATCTCAAGAGTCATGATTGTGCCTTCAACTTCCGTGCATTGATGGGTCTTAGGGGTAATGACCAGTGCGTGGGCTACAGTCGTGCCAGTGGCCGGCGGAAGTTTGCCTGGCCAAAGGAGGGCGACGTCCTAGCTTCTGACCTCGGGGGCCTCTGGTGCAGGGTGTTCGGCAATCTGAGGGCCGGGACGGGTACCTGCTACCGATTCCACCTTGGAGAAGACGGCCCAAAGCACCCCTGTCAGGCCAGCCAGTACCACCAGCCATGGAAGAAGCACGGGCACCCCTTCCTTCGCTCCGGTCAGGAGGTCCCAATTGGTGACGGCAAGAAATGCCGCACCCGCGAGTCCGATTCCACCCAGCACCGGGGCAATTACTCCACTCCAGAGCTGGAGCTCGGTCCGGTTCCTGCGCAGGAAGAAGACCAGGACTGCGAACGAGGTTGCTGCCTGCATGACGAGGACGCCAAGTGTGCCGACCCCAATCAGCCACGCATACAGCTCAGCAAACGGATCCGCACCGGCGAACATGAACAAGGCAAGAATGACAATTGAGACGGTCGTGACCGCAAGGCTTGCCCGGTGCGGCGACTGCCAGCGGGCGTGGGACCTGCCCAGCGACCTGGGCAGGGCACCGGCCCGTCCCAAAGCGAAGTTATACCGCGAGAGTGTGTTGTGGAATGCAACCAGCACGGCGAAAGAGCTCGTAACCAGCAGGACGTTCATCAATAGAGTGGCCCAATGACCCACGTATTGCGTGTTCACTGCGAAGACGAAGTTGCCCGGATCTTCGGTGGCTGCTGTCTGCACTGCCTCGGTGCCGTGCGCGAGACCGATGGCCCATGTTGAGATCGCGTAGAAGACGGCGATTAGCGTTACGGCTGCATAGGTAGCTCGGGGAACGGTTCGCCGGGGGTCCTTCGCTTCCTCCCCATAGATGGCAGTGGCCTCGAATCCAACGAAACAGCTCGCCGCAAAAAGCAATGCAACGCCGAGACCGTCAGAGAAGACGTTGCTGGGCTGGAAAGCCTCAAAGTTGATACCGGAGGCTCCTCCTTGGGCGAGAACGCCGACATCGAAGACGGCAAGGATGAGGACCTCGCCGATCATGAGGACTCCAAGAACTTTTGCACTGAGGTTGATTTCCATGTAGCCCAGGAGGGCAACCCCGGCCCAGGCGATCAGCGACCAGATTTTCCAATCCAGCTGCAGTCCTGTCAGGTCGGCAACGATGGCGCTAGTGAAGAAGCCGAGGATTCCGTAGAGGGCAATGAGCATGCAGGTATATGACAAGAGGGCGAGTGCAGCGCCAACAAACCCTGCGGTGCGGCCGAAGCCTGACTCAAGGTAGGCCGCAAACCCTGCGGTGCTCGTGACAAACCGGCTCATGGCTGCGTAGCCGACGGCGAAGAGGATCAGCACTACGCCCGCGATGATGTAGGCGCCAGGGGCGCCGGCTCCGAGGGAAGCGAACGCAACAGGAGAAGCGCCAAGGGCTGCTGCCAGAGGTGCTGCGGCGGAAACGACGAAGAAGACGATACCGGGCACTCCAACAGCGTTGCGCTTCAGCGCACCCGCTGTCTCAGCCGTCACAGTGGAGGAGTTGGACATGAAGTTAACCTTTCAAGGCAAGGATAAGGCGAAGGTCCTGACAGAGCGGACGCGGCCAACGCCGCTGGTGCCAACCGGACGATGGTGACTGCTTTGTCTTCGGTCATAAGGAACTGGGACGAAAGCACTTGGCTGGATGGGCGGTTCGAGGGCATCATCCGGCCGCTTTTGTACCATCAATGTCAGTGACGGAGTGGCTCGGATGAGGCGTTGGCGCAAGGGGTTCTTTCCCGGGAACCAGCTCCAGCGCCAAGTGCCGGCGTGGTATGCCTTGCCTGCAACGCTTAACCCGTCTTTGGGGGAAGCCAAATCAGGAGGGCAATCTCCTGCCCGGGATGCCTGCAGGAGATCTTCAGTCTCGATGATGTCCTGTCTCTGCAGCCCGATAGCACATGCAACAGGATGACCTGAATACGTGGCCTTGTGGGACTGGATCGTCATCATCGTTATGTACGCGCCTTTCCGCTAGCGCTTATCCTTATGAGTGGGGATAAAACAAGCATGATTGCCGTCACAACAGTGAACAATGGACAAACAGCGATCGCCCGATCTTCACTGCAGATCAGGAGGTCCACAAGGAGGAATACGTGGACATTCGCCAGCTGCAGTACGTGGTAAGGCTAGCCGAAACGCTGCATTTTGGCCGAGCTGCCGAATCGCTGCACATAGCCCAGTCAGCGTTCAGCACGCAGATCGCCCGTCTTGAGCGGCAGATCGGGGCCCAGTTGTTCGATCGCTCGGCGAATCGGGTCACCATTACGGTCGCCGGCGAAGCTTTTGTCCGCCGTGCGCAGGAGATTCTCGCCCAGATGGCTGATGCAAGCCAGGAAGCTAAAATTCTTCACAGCATGGGGCAGAATCAGCTCAAAGTAGGACTCTTCTACGAATCCGCGGGCGAACTGACACCACTTATCATCAACGCATTCCGTCAGGCCATGCCCCATGTCGAGCTCTCATTCCGCGAACTCACGATGAGCGATCAGGTCGAGGCCCTCGCCAGTGGTGAAATAGATGTGGCCTTCGTTCGCGCCCCCATAGCGGACTCGCGTGTGCAGCTCCTCGAACTCTTCGCAGAACCCCGCTACGTCGGACTTGCGAAGGATCATGAATTGGCTGACCGTAAAGAGGTGCTCACCGAAGACTTGGTGGACCAGGCCTTTGTGGTCGCCTCACCAATGGCCCCACCCCTGTGGCGCGGATACTGGTCATTTGATGACCTGCGAGGCGGACCTGGCCGGGTCGCCACCGCAGTCGATAGCGTCCCTCAAAGCCTGAACGCAATCGCATTCCAGGGAGCGGTGGACACCTTCCCCGGATCGGCAGCCCGCCTGCAGCGACCGCCTGGAGTGGTGTACAGGAGGATTGCTGACGGAACCTACTCACCCAGCGCTGTAGCCACTCGAGCTGGTGAGCGGCGCCTTCACGTGGAAGCCTTTCGTCAAGTCGGAAAGCAACTGGCGATAACCTCTCTAAAGGTTGTACCCGAGGCCGTCCCTGTAGTGGAGGCGCCACCAGGGACGCCCCGTACCGCTTGAGGCAGACCGGACGATCCGATATAACGTACTGCCCAGCAGCCGCGCGAGATGATTAGTCCCGGCTGCGCTAGAAAACACTTGTGGATGTACTTCCAGCCCGAAAACCCGGCCACCGGCAGTGACAGCGAAAACTCTCCATATGTAGAGGGAAGAAGCCGCGATTGGCCAGCTCAGAGAGCATACCTGCGTTTTCTCCCCGTTCGTTGCGTCAATAATCCCGAAGGCGTGGACCTTCAAACGCTGGCATTCCTGTAGGCGTAAGCCTGTGTGAGAAGCCCCTGCCGTACTCCCGGAAGGGCTGTTTAGGAAAAGCAACGAGACGGAAGCCCCGTTCGGAAACGCGGGGAGAGAAGTGAACCGGATGACCAACGGCGCCCACCACCAATGCTCCCTGCGCCGATTCAATACCTCGAGGCACACGATTATGACGGAACCATAGGCAGGGGCGTCGTGGAAGCAGTGCCTGATCACGGGAAGCGTCATTTTGCACAGGCAGGAGGACCGAAGCCTCGACGTCCAATGGAGTACTGCCTCACATCCGCCTGACCGTTGCCGTTTCAAGGCCGCGCAAGAATGCGCTCCCCTGCCCAGTACAGCTGCGCAGGCAACGTTGCCGCTCAAATCCACTGGCTAAGTCACAACTCACCACACGCCCCCTGAATGGATGCGAACCCAGGGCGGCAGCTTCGGGCGCGTGACAGGAGAAACTTTTCTAAAGCTCTCCCCGTCACGGGTGTTAGTTCTTCTGTGGCCGTCCTGGAAATACGCCCAAACATCCGGCGTGCTGTCCACCACCGTCACGCCAGCGGAGCTAGCCATCGCATTCGGCGATTGGGTGATCACAGATCGGCCATTGCCGCCTGAACGCGGGAGATTCACGATGAAAGTACCGGCAAATCTACCCAACGACAAGGTAGCCGGATATCCAGCGCCGAGTGCTTCCGGAGCACAACATAGGCAGTAACGAGATGGAGTAGTACGAATGGGCACGTTGAGTATCGAAACGAGCGTTAAGGCGTTCAGCAGTAAGTTTGCAGAGTCTGCCGAACTGACGCGGAAGGGACGGGAGCTCATCCCCGGGGGGTACAGCAGAAACTCCTTCAACTTCGGGCCCCATGCCGTCTTCGTAGACAAGGGAAACGGCGCCTACCTCGAGACCGTCGATGGCCAGCGAATGCTCGACCTCAATAACAACTTCACGGTCAACGTTCTGGGACACAATCATCCAGCCATCACTTCTGCACTGCTGGAAGCCATACCTCAGGGCATTTCATTCGGTAATCCCAGCACCGCCGAAGCGGAGCTGGCCCAGATCCTCATCGAACGCATCCCCTCAGTCGAGAAGATCCAGTTCTCATGCTCAGCCACCGAATCGTGCATGAGCGCCATCCGTGTGGCACGGGCCTACACGGGTAAAACCAAGATCGCGAAGTTTGAGGGCGGCTATCACGGGTTCAGCGATCTCCTCCACATCTCAGCACACCCTCGCCCCGAAGACAGCGGCACGGAATCTGACCCGAAGGCTGTGCCGGACAGCGGCGGCATCCCTTCCGACGAGGTTGAGAACATCATCGTGCTTTCCCAGAACGACAGGCAGGGCTGCGAACGAATTCTACGGGCGAACGCCGATTCAACCTCATGTCTCATCCTGGAACTCCAGAGCGGAGCCGGGGGCCTGGTCACACTCGAGCAGGAGTTCGTGGAAGAGCTCCGTGCCCTGACGAAGGAACTCGGCATCGTTCTGATTTTCGATGAAACGATCAGCCTTCGCGCAAGTTACCACGGTCTCCAGGGCGTGTACGGGGTCACCCCCGACCTGACCGTTATGGGCAAGATCATCGGTGGCGGCCTGCCATTGGGTGCCCTGGGTGGATCGGCCGAGGTCATGAGCTCACTGGAGAACGGAAAAGTGACAATCTCGGGAACGCACCACGGCCACAAGCTTTCCCTAATTGCGGGTGCTGCCTGTATGCGCACGATGGACCGGACGGCTTTCGAAAAGCTGAACACCCACGCGAAGCGCATCATGTCTGAGATGAACGAGTGGAGTGCTGCAAGGAACAGCCCGCTCAAGGTCTACGGCAAGGGTTTTTCCCACATGGCCTACGCGTACATGAACTCCCCCGAACTGTCGGTTCGGACGCATCGCGACTACTGGCGCAACGTCGATGGCGAGAAGACACAAATTCTTTCCCTCGAGCTCGCTAACCGCGGCTTCTTCCCCGTCCACCGAGGTGAATTCTCCTTGTCTCTCCCGATGACTGACGACGATATCTCATCCTTCATCGAGGCTCTCCAAGAGATAGTCAAAGACTTGGAGGCTTAGGCGAGACTTCCTCGGCATCCACGCCGTCGTATCAAGGCGCTTACACAATGCAGAATCCTAAAGTCTGCAATCTCCGAAACCCTGAGGACCTGGCTGCCCTAGCCTGGATCCGGCAGTCTCTGGAAGATGTTGAAGCCACGATACTCGGACGGTCGGAGGTCAACCGCCGCCGTTCTGTGGCATTCCAGGGCCCGGCCCCTTCTTCTGCCGGAAGCCTGGTCCCTAGGTTCCGCCGGAGCCAACCGGCGCGCCCTCGATCAACCCCCTGACCGTGCCGGCGGGCTACAGCGAGCCGGATAATCTTTCACCTACAAGCATTGTCAGCCGTTATCACCGAAGACTCACTAGGGGTCGATGCTGATGACGCGCTCCATGTGGTTCAGCATCCCGGAAGGAGGCTGTTGTGGTGCTGGATTACACCTCAAGCTGACGAACCGGCGAACTTCTGCCTTGATTTCTTCTTCGAAGTGTCCTGAACAACCGGATGGGTTGAGGTGGGAGACCCCCGCTGGCTGGTCAGCGGACTCGGTTCGCACCCTTGTTGGTCCTGAGTTGGGTGATGACGGCGGCGAGCACAAGGGTGAGCAGTGCCGCGGATAGTCCTTGGAATGCGATCAGGGCCAGGATCGGGCCGGCGAGGGCGCCTCCTGCGGCACCGGCGACGTTCATCAGGGCGTCCGATAGGCCTTGGACCTGTGGGCGGTTCCTGGCGGGCACGGATTGGGTGAGGAGGGTGGATCCCGCGACGGTGGACGCAGACCAGCCGACGCCGAGGAAGATCAGGCTGGCGGTGATGCCGGCCATGGAGTCCGCGGCAAAAATGCCGACGATCAGGGCTGTAGCGAGCAGACCTTGGCCCAGCAGGGCGACGACCCGTCCGCCCCACCGGTCGGTGAGCCACCCGAACAATGGTGCCAGCGCGTACATGCCCGCGAGGTGCAGGCTGATCGTGACGCCGATGATGGTCAGGGTCGAGCCGTGCCCGGTCATATGGACCGGGGTCATGCCCATGAGCGCCACCATCACTGCGTGCGAGAGGGCAATTGTGAGGGTGGAGCGCCGCGCTACTGGATTGGTGCAGAGGGTCGAGAGGCCGCGTGAGGGCTGCCCGACCGGTTCTGCCCCTCCCGTTGGTGCAGGAGGTGCATCGGCGGACGCGAGCAGCAGCGGGTCCGGACGCAAGCTGGTCAGATATACGCCGAGGCCCACTAACTGGGCCAGCACGCCGATGGCGAAGCCGCCGGTGAGGGGAGGAAGCCCGGCCCAGGCGCCCAGCGCTTCGCCGGGCTCGAACAGGTTCGGGCCGAGGACCACGCCGAAGGTGGTGGACCAGACCACGAGGGAGAGGTCCCGGCCCCGGTTGGCATCCGCTGCCAGGTCGGTCGCTGCGAAACGGGCCTGAAGGTTCAGCGCGGCAGCCGCGCCCATCAGCGTCAGCCCCGCGAGCAGGAGCGGGAAGTTCACGAGGGGTGCCGCGGCGATGACCAGCAGACCGCCAAGTGTGGCCACCACGGCCCCGGTGGAGAGGGAGAACCGCCGGCCCCTCGCGCGAGCCAGGCGGGCCAGCGGGATGGCGAACAGCGCGGCGCCAAGCGTGCCAGCTGTCGCTGCCATCCCGGACCATTCCGTGGATCCGGAGACCTGGACGATCAACAGCGCGCCCAGACTAAGGGTCGCCCCGGTGCCGATGCCACCGACGATCTGCCCGATGGACAAGGCGGTCACAACCCGCCGCTGAAGCCGCCGCAGATCGATTCCCTTGCCCCCGGCGTAGGGGGCAAGTGTCGGTTGGGCCATCAGAAAACCATCTTCTCGCCGTCCGCAGGAACGTGGACGAGGCCTGCGATACCGTGCTCGGCTGCAAGACCGCGCACCTGCTCACGGGTCACAACACAGTGGTTCAGGGCCTCCATGTGCACGGCGATGATCTGCGCGCTGGGAAGGGTTTCGTGGACACGCAGCACATCCTTGGCACCCATGATGATGGCATCTCCCCCGACCCAAGTAGCCTCGCCGGTGTTCAGGACCACGAGGTCTGGCTTGTGGTCGTTCAGTGCCGTGACGACGCCCTGGTGCCATACCGTGTCACCGGCGACGTAAACCGAAGGTTCTCCGGGTACGTTCAGGACGAAGCCAGAGACCGGGCCCATTTCGGGGGTTGCGGCCATGAATTCATCCGAGCCGTGCTGGCCTTCGGTCCGGGTGACCGTCGCCTGGCCGAGAGTGACGGGGGAATCCATGACGAGGGCGTTGGTGAAGCCGATGTCGCCGAGCAAGCGCGCGTCGCTGCCGTTCTGAACAACGATGGGCACCTCGCGGGGCAGCAGCGACGCTGCAGCCTGGTCCCAGTGATCGGGATGGGAGTGCGTCACGATCACGGCGTCGACGTTCAGGAGCTCCGCCAAGGGTGTCTTCAGGTCAACCAGCGGGTTGCGGTTCTTGTTCTCCGCGGTGGTGGGTGCTGCCCCGCCCGAGCCCTTGGCTCCAAGCATGGGGTCGACGAGGATGCGCAGTCCAGCGACTTCGATGAGCATGGTGGCGTTACGGACATGGGTGATTTGCATGGGGTCCCTTCCGGATTTTGGATGACCTCCCGGATAGATCTCACGGAAAGGCACTAGATGTTCCATGAGGAACACTAGACTAGTTCTCACGGATTCCGCAAACAGGTACCATGAGAACATGTCCTTGCTGCTCTCACACGCGGAATTGATGCCCCCTGCCCCCGGGGAAGACGTTCATCCGTCCCTGGCGCTGGCCAACAGCGCGGGCCGGCAGGACGACCCCAAGGAAGGAGACCTCCTGCGCACTCCCGAGCGGGCGACGCAGTGGATGATCGAGCGGAACTTGGCCGCGCCTGATGTGGAACTGTATGACTACTGCAGTAACCGCCTGCGGGAATTCCGCCGCGCAGTTCGCGGTGTGCTCGGCGTAGCCGCGACCGGTGCCTCACCGGACGAGCAGGCGATAGCGGCCATCAATGACGCGATGATGCAGATCCCCTCCGTCACCCTGCTCGCCTGGGACGGGCAGCGCGGCTTCCACGCCCGGCAGAAATACGCAGAAACCCAGGCCGTCGAGCAAGCCCTGTCAACCATTGCCGCCGACGTACTCAACCTGGTCACCGGCGAGGCTGCCGCCATGCTCACGCAATGCGCAGCACCATCATGCGGACGCTTCATGCTCCGCACCCACGCCCGCCGTCAATGGTGCTCAACACGCTGCGGCGACCGGGTCAGGGCAGCGCGCGCCTACGCCAAGAAAAACTCCCGCACTCTTACCTGACCAACCCCCGCCGCCGCTACGTCCTCTCTCCTCCCCTGGCCGCCACGACCGCAACACGTCACCCCCCTGCCCCAGTGAGGGAATATTCGGCACAGAAGGATTTCCGATTGTGGGGATGTGACCGTTAGCCAGTGGGCATGCCGTAGTGATCTGCAATCAGTTCCAACGTGCGTGCTTGAGCGCGGCGCGAATAGCCCTGAACAACCAACATCACCTCGTCGGCACCTGTTTGGCCGTGAAGCTCCTCCAAGCCCGCTGCCACCTGGGCAGGGGTTCCATGAAGGGCCCGATCGGTATATTCCTCAATGACCAGTCTCTCCTGGGCGTTGCCGTTGAAGGCCTCCACTTCCTCGGGAGGAAGCAGTGAGAAGGGCTTGCGCTGGAACATTCGTAACATCGCCATCGCGGTGGAAGTTGATTGACGGCGGGCCTCGGCGGGATCTTCATCCGCGATCGCCCCAATGCTGACCAGGCTGTACGGTTCCTCAAGGAAGGGAGATGGGCGGAATCTTTGGCGGTAGATCCGCATGGCGTTGACAATGTCGGCGCTGCCGAACTGTAGGGCGAAGGCATAGGGCCGACCAAGCCGTGCGGCGACCTGCGCCGAGTAGATGGAGGACCCCAGAATCCAGATATCAGCACTCGTCTCCGGCAGCGGGATGCGGTTCTGCTCTGCCTGCCAGGGGCCCGGCACGGCGTGCACATGCCGGTAGGGATGATCTTCTGGGAAGTCCTTGTCCAGAAAGCCCAGCAGTTCTGCGATTTGCTCGGGAAATTCGTCATTCGCCGTGTGGTGACGGCGCAGGGCTGAAGCAGTTGCCCCGTCCGTACCGGGAGCCCGCCCCAGCCCCAGATCGATCCGGCCAGGGGCCAGCGCGTCGAGCATGCCGATTTGCTCAGCGACGACCAGGGGCACGTGGTTAGGCAACATGATTCCGCCCGCGCCGAGCCGGATGCGCTCAGTCTCGCCGGTCAGCCGAGCCATCATCAACTGCGGGGAAGGTATGGAAGCGCCGGGCATCGCATGATGCTCGGACATCCAAAACCGCTGGAAACCGCGCCGGTCCGCCAACTGCGCAAGCGCGATGATCTCATCGTAGGTTTCCTGCACAGAGTGGCCGACCCCCGTAAAGGCGTTGTCCAGTACCGACAAGACGAACGGGGCCGTGCCGCAAGAGCGCGAACTACTCATGAAAATACCTCACATAACGGAAAAATATCGGTTTTAACGTGATAATTACTCTAGGGCTGCCTCATGTTAAAAGCCAGTCGGCACCGTGATAAGCATGAAGAACCCACAGCCTGCCGCTCGGGGATCGTCGAGCATCCCTGCCCGACGCTGGTCACTATCGTTAGCCTTCCCGGCGGGCATCGGGTCAATGAACTGAACAGCCCGGAAAATGCCACTGCATGGCTGGTAACGCACGAACTCGCGCCCGAAGGAACCGGACTGTTGGCCTATTGCCAGCTGCAACTCACGGACCTGAGAGGGCACCTCCGGGAGGTCCCGGAATCGCACACCAAGGGCGTCGCGCGCCGGCTGCCGCATCCCTGGAGGCCATCAATCGCGCCCTGACAGCAGTGCCAAGCGCGGCGCCGCTGCGTTACGACCCTGCTCAAGGTCTGTCCCGAGTCCTGAGCCACCCAGTTACCCAGCTCTTGGATCACGACATGGCGAAGATCACCGAGGATGCCGCTTCATTGTTAACCGGCCTGGATGCGCATCGCCTCGGCAGTGCGCGTCCAAGCCATGCGATCGATTCCTGCTTCGAACCCACTCAAGGCGCCAGTGGCGCTCCGAACGATGCGGTGCCAGACAACGCGCCAGTCGCGCCTATGTCCGCAAGCACGACAAGACTTCGTCGAGTGACTAAACCAATTGCAGGGCCAAATCCCGGACAGGCAGGGCTGCCCGAGCCGGAGGAGTGACCAGCCCGGGCGTCTCAGGAGATGCCTGGTTAGGCTGCGGGAAAAGAGTTCAGCGTGCATCCCCGCCGGCGTAGCTGCCGTCGAGTTCGACGACGTCGTACCCGGCACGGCGCAGGGCGCTGGCAGCGACCGAGTTCCGAACGCCGGACTGGCAGTAGGTGACGATGGTGCCGTCGGCCGGAAGCTTGTCGAGGTGCCACATCAGTCGGCCGCCGCTGAACTGGCTACGAGCCGGGGATGTGCCCGGACGTGTGCTCGGTCTTGTTGCGGACGTCCAGGACCATGGCGGCGTCGAATCCGTCGAGTTCCTCGGGCTGGATCAGCGTCGGCGTGGACATGGGGAGTCCTTCGATGCTGGTGACGTTGTCGATGCCGACCCGTACCGGGTGGTCCCACATATCCTGCGCGGCTTCTTGGTCCTGGCCAAAAGCACCAGCGGGTTCTTGTCCGTTCCGCGTCCACTACCCAAGCGCCGTAGCTGGCCACTGATTTCCGGCCGCGGAGCATGGCCACGGAGGTGGCCACCATCATGACGGCGAAGGCCATCAGCAGAATCTGGCCAGGGATGTGCCCGCCCAGCAGGCGCCCGACGAATGCCGCCGGCCATGCCCACTGGGCCGAAGATCAGGCCAGGCCGCCACATTACCCTGCCGCCGCGGGCGTGGCTGATCACTGTTCTAAACGGTTCCCTCGAAGGCCGCAGCCTGGCCAGTTCCCGGGCCGGTTTCCTTCAAAAATTCCCTATATAACAATACGGTTAACAGACCGAGTACTCGGTCGGTTAGTGCTATCGTGGTATTTATCACATTTGGCATTGCTGCCTGATGTTCCCCGCTCCCGATCCATAGAAAGTGATGAGACCCATGGTTGTGTCTGATCCGGCTGCAGGGGCGTCGTTGCCGTCGCCCACCGCCTTTGCTCCCAAGGAAAAAGCCAAAGCAAACGTGATCGCCACGATGGTGCTGGCCCGGCTCGGGCTTATGACGGCCCTTTCCGTGCCCATAGTGGCCGGGATGACGCTCAAGGTGCAGTCCTTGGTGTCCGAGGCTGCAGTTGCCCCTACACTCGGTCTCGTGATCTCCATGGGCGCCTTCGCCGCCCTCCTCTTCGACCCCATCTTTGGCCGGCTCAGCGACCGCACCATTGGCCGTTTCGGCCGCCGTCGCCCGTGGCTGGTCGCTGGCGCCGTGGGACTCCTGGTGAGCCTGGCCGTGATCGCGCTGGCACCAAATGTCGTGGTTCTTGGCATTGGCTGGTTCTTGGCTCAGGCATTTGGCAATGCTGCGGTCGCTGCCCATACAGCATCGCTGGCAGACCAGATACCTCAGTGGCAGCGCGGCAAAGTCAGCGGCATGATTGGCATCGCCTCCCAGGCCGCAGGCTTGGGGGCGGCGTACTCGGCAAGTCTTCTCGGGCAGAACATGCTCCTTCTCTTCCTGGTTCCCGGAGTCCTCGGCCTGATCCTTGTCCTCGTCTTTGCATTCGTGCTGCCGGACCAGCCCATGGAACGCCGGCCTGCATCCGAAGGCGGCCTGCGCACCGCATTCAAGACATTCTGGGTAAACCCGGTCAAGCACCCGGACTTCGCATTCGCCTGGATCTCACGCTTTCTCGTCGTCCTGGCACTGTTCATGTTCGTCACGTTCCGCCTCTTGTACCTGCAGCAGGACCTGGGCCTTTCCAAAGAGGACGCAGCAGGTGCTTTGGCGACCGGTGTCCTCATTTACACCCTCGCCCTCGTTACGGCAGGCCAAATAGCCGGATGGGTATCGGACAGGCTTGGGCGTCGAAAGGTCTTCATCTGGATCTCAGCCATCATCTTCGGCATAGGCACGTGGATGCTGACCCTGGCTGACTCCACCACCGGGTTCTATTGGGCGGAACTGGTCATCGGCATCGGCTTCGGCATCTACATCGCTGTTGACCTCGCCCTCGTCATCGATGTCCTCCCCAACCCGGATGACACAGCGAAGGACCTGGGCGTCTTCAACATCGCCATGGCCGGTCCCCAGACACTTGCACCGGCAGTATCAGCTGCACTGCTCACATTGGGTGGCGGCAGCTACGACCTCCTGCTGACCGTAGCGGCCGTGATTGCCCTGCTCGGTGCGCTGACCATCCTCCCGGTAAAGAAGGTCCGATGAGCGAAAATCAAGTCCCCACCTGCACAGACAGTGAAGAGACTGCAGCAATGGGCCAGGACCTTGGCAGCGCCATCGAACAGGCAATTGCCGCTTTGGACCTTCCTTCGAAGGTGAAGCTCCTCTCGGGCGCAAGGATGTTCAGCTTGTCCGATGAACCCGCGATCGGCCTCCAGGAAATCATCATGTCCGATGGCCCCTCAGGGGTACGCGGGCCACTGGTGGTCGGAGGACGGGTCGCTTGCCTGCTGCCCAACGCAGCGCTCATCGCCCAAAGCTGGGACCTGGACGTGATGCGCGAGGTCGGACAAATCCTTGCAGACGAAGCAGAGGACCAAGAGACCCATGTTGTCCTGGGACCCACGGTGAACCTTCACCGGACCCCTCTGGGCGGACGCCTGTTTGAATGCTTCAGCGAAGACCCCGTCCTCACCGGCCACCTAGGAGCGGCCTACGTACAATCCCTGCAGAAACGGGGAATCGCGGCGACACCCAAACACTTCCTGGCCAACGAAGCCGAAACCGAGCGCACCACCGTGGACTCGGTGGTTCCAGAAGACGTTCTCCGGGAGTTGTATCTGCTGCCCTTCCAGATCATGGTGGAAGACGCCCGACCCTGGGCGATCATGGCCTCCTACAACAAGATCAACGGAACCACGGCCACCGAGCACGACGAACTCCTGAACAAGATCCTCAAAGAGGAATGGGGCTTTGACGGGCTGGTGATGTCCGACTGGCTCGCCACCAAAACAGCCGTGGAAAGCGCCAACGGCGGACTCGACCTCGTCATGCCCGGACCGGACACTCCCTGGAACCGGTCCCTGGTGGATTCCGTCCAAAAAGGTGACGTGTCCGAAGACACCATCGATGACCACCTCCGCAGACTTCTCAGGCTCGCATCGCGGGTGGGCGCCTTCGCCGGCGGCGGCACCTGGACAAAGAACCTGCCCCGCCCTGACAGCCCGGAACGCCGCGAACAGCTGCGCCGACTCGCCGCCCGCAGCATGGCCGTCCTGGTCAACCGCGACAACACTCTTCCACTCCGCAAGGACTCCACCGAAAGCGTGGTGGTCATCGGCCGTCACGCCATCGATACCGTGGCGCAAGGCGGCGGCTCCGCCATCGTGCGCCCGCCCCACGTCGTCAGCGCTGCCACGGGAATAACGCGGGCCCTCGGCGAGGACCGCGTAACCATCGTCGATGGGGTCCGGACCCGCACCCAATGGCTCGCAGCGAATCCCGAACTCCTCCGGGACCCGGAAACCGGGACCCGCGGCGCGCGCGCACGGACCTTCGACAAGGAAGGAAAGCTGCTCGTCACCCGCCATCTCGAAATCCCGGAGCTTGAAGTCAGCGGAGAAAGCTGGGCCTCCGGAGCGGCGTCCATCGAACTCTCAGCCGAGCTGGCAATCGACCAGCCCGCCAGGATGATGATCGGCACCCGCGGGGCCGGCAATTGGGACGTATCCGCGCCTGGATACCGGGAGTCCATACGGACGCCCTTCCACGACGGTCCAGGCGGTGGCTTCTTCCGTCCCAAGAGCCATGCCGTACCACTGGACGTCGCTCCGGGCGCACGGATCACCGCGACCACTGAAGCTGAGAACGAGAACCGCCTCATCGGCCTGGTCGCGGAACCCGCACTGAAAAACAGCGCCGCCGCCATCCGGGACGCTGTGGCGGCCGCCGCGGACGCCGACGTGGCCGTCATCGTCGTCGGTTACACGCAGGAACAGGAAACCGAAGGCCAGGACAAGAGCACCCTCGCCCTCCCCGGGGACCAGGACGCCCTCGTGGCGGCCGTGGCAGCCGTGGCGAAACGGACGGTCGTGGTCCTGAACGCCGCCACACCCGTTCTCATGCCCTGGATCGCGGACGTGGACGCCGTGCTCTTTGCCGGCCTGCCGGGACAGGAAGCGGGCGACGCCATCGCCGCGGCACTGACCGGCGACGTCGAACCTGCAGGACGCTTGGTAACCACCTTCCCCGCCCGGGACGGCCAAGGCCCGGCATGGTCAGTGACACCAGGTAACGGCAAGCTTTCCTACTCAGAGGGAACAGGAGTGGGATACCGCGGATGGAGCACCTCCACCGAGCAGCCCCTGTTCTGGTTCGGACATGGCCTCGGCTACACCGAATGGGACTACAAGGCCGCCGAGATCACGTCCATGGAGCGGGAAACCGTGAAGTCCGTACGCGTGACGCTCGGCAACGCCGGGAACCGCGCAGGAACAGAAACCGTGCAGGTCTACCGCTTCCCCGATGACCCCTCCATCCCTCCACGGCTCATCGGCTGGGCGCAGCTTCACCTGGAACCCGGCGAACAGGCAAGCATCGACGTCAGCTGCGATCCCCGCGCGCAACGGCTGTGGAACAGCACTGTCCATCGCTGGGACGACATCGTCGGAGGCCGGATCGTCATCGCGCGTGGACTTGGCGATGTCAGACTGGAACTGGCTCCCACAGGGCGCGAGGCCATGACGGCCGGAACAAGCAAGGAGTAAACCCATGTCGTACCCAGCCGGATACCGGATCGAGCGGGAGCACCCCAGACGCCGTCAGAGCGGCGAAACAGCAAGGCTGAAGGCAATCCAGGCCGCGATTGAACTCTTCGCAGTGGGCGGTTACGGTGGAACCTCCATCGCCGATGTCGCGGCGAAGACCGGACTCTCGCAATCCGGCCTGCTCCATCATTTTCCGTCCAAAACGGTCTTGCTGGCGGCGGTGCTCGAGCACCGCTCCAAGGAAGACGCAAACTTCCTTTTCGACGGCGAGCAGGCTCCGCTGGGCTGGGCAGCCTTCGATGCCCTGGTGTCCCTGGTTGCGAGGAACTCCACCCGGCCCGACTGGGTGGGGCTTTTCGTGAGGCTCTCGGCCGAAGCCACCGAACCGGGACACCCCGCGCATCAATGGCTTCTGGACCACTACTCGAGCCTGCGCCGGTGGCTTGGCGAAGCGTTGGAAGACGGGAAGGTCCACGGGGACGTCGCACAGGACGCGCCCGTGGAGGCAATCGTCAACAACACCATCGCCGTCCTCGACGGCATGCAGCAGCAATGGCTCTGCGCTCCAGGGAGTTTCTCCATGGTGTCGCAGTTCAGAACCTTCATCGAAAGCATCAAGACCACCTGGGGCTAAGGTCCGGCACCGGGGAGTTCCGCTTGATCCGCGGACGTTCCCCTCTGTTGCCGTGCCCCGTCACCGGAGAAAGTCAAAAGACATGGAAACTCCTGCCACACATCAAGTAGCCGCTGAAAATGACGCCCCTGACCGGCACGCACGACAGCGGCGCACCATCGGCGTTCTTATCGCAGGACAGATCCTCGGCGGACTAGGAATGGGCGCCTCGCTCTCGCTCGGTTCCCTCCTTGCCGTCCAGGTTTCCGGTTCCACGGCCTGGTCAGGCATGGCCGCCACGATGAACACACTCGGCGCCGCCGCCTTTGCCATCCCCCTGGCCCGCGCCGCCGTGAAACGGGGACGGGGAGTTTCGCTCGCGGCCGGATCGCTGACGTCCGGATTCGGTGCAGCCATCGCCATCGCCTCGGCGGCACTGTCCTCCTTCCCGGCCTTGCTGATTGGGCTCATCCTGCTTGGCGCGGGAACCGCTGTGAGCTTCCAGGCCCGCTTCGCCGCCACGGATCTGTCAACACCAAACACCCGTGGCCGCGACCTTTCCATCGTCGTATGGTCAACCACCATAGGGGCAGTGTCGGGCCCCAACCTCTTCGAACCCGGAGAGGCCGTCGGCACACTGCTCCACTTGCCGCCCCTAACGGGCGCGTTCGCGTTCACAGTGGCAGCCCAGTTACTTGCCGCCCTCGTCTTTTATGCAGGCCTCCGGCTTAAGCCTCCGGTTCGGGGGCCCAAACCGGGAAAAGACAGCGGCACCAGAACCAAACCTGATTCCGGCTTCAAGATCCTTCGCCGCAAACCCGGCGCCCGCTACGCCGTTACCGTGGTGGCGCTCAGCCACGGCACCATGGTGGCACTCATGGCAATGACCCCGGTGCATCTGCACAACAACGGGGCAAGCCTTACCGTAGTCGGCATGACCATAAGCCTCCACATTGCAGGCATGTTCGGTCTTTCGCCGCTGTTCGGATGGCTCTCAGACCGCCTCGGCCGGATTCCCGTGCTGCTGCTGGGTCAGGCAATGCTGCTTGCTTCCTTAGTGCTCGCCTGGCTCGCCCCGCACACCATGGTGACTCCAAGCCTGATCCTCCTGGGCCTGGGATGGTCCGCATCAATCGTTTCCGGTTCGGCATTGGTTGGCGACTCGGTATCAGCAGTCGAACGGGGTCCCCTCCAGGGCGTTTCAGACCTCCTCATGAACCTCACCGGAGCAACTTGCGGAGCCTTGGCAGGACCCGTCCTCGCCGCCGTCGGCTATTCCGGGCTAGGCACCGGAGCCATGGCACTGGTCGGAATCGTCACCGTGTGGACTCTTTGGCAGTTGCTCACGCGCCGCCGGGCTCCAGCCAGCTGACATGACCATCGTCAGTTGCGCGCCGCAGACTGAAAAAATCGCCGGCACACTCGCAGCAGCCCAGCAGGATATGGAGTTCCACTCACGCCTTGCCGTGGGGCGTCACCACCTGGAAAACTTGCTTGCCGGTTTCTCCGCCATGGCCGCCGCCGGAGATCCTGAAGGGGCTGGTGGCCCTCCTCAGGGGCGCCCGCCTTGTCGCGGAAGAACACGACGGCGGGCGCCGACTCATGTCACGGGCGAGGTTCTCAGCCGGCTTGCCCCAGAGGGGCGGCACGTAATCCTCACTACAAGTAATCTCACGCTTGTGTACAACGGGCCCGACATCGAATACACCGGCACCTACCAGTGCTGGACAACGGAGATGGGCCCGGAGTGTACGCCTTGGCACCTTCAGCGGCAGCTTGGTTACCGGGCCTCACGTCTGGAGATGGTCGGAGCACCTGTTCCGTTTTCCGTTCGAGGACTGAGCGCCCTGGAGCTGACAGTAATGATGGAATTCAACGTCTTGGGCTTTGCCCAAGTTGAGAGAGAAGCAGGCCACTGTCGGAAAGCCGGCGAGGAGGTCGAAAAGTGCGATCAGGCTGCCTACCGGCGTACAAAATGGTTCGAACCAGTCATGCATGCGCGACAAGCTGCAGGACGAGAAGCCCAAGGCTGGGCGAACAGTACCGGGTTTCCAGCCGATCTCGTTAAATCCACTGAACCTCGCTCACAGGTGAGGAGTCCGTCTGGTACAGGCACACCCAAGCCAACAACAACGACCAGATCTTGAATCTGCGTAAGAGCAGCCCCGAACACATGGGTGAGTTGTGGCTACCGCCCTATCTGACAGAGCTGACCAGCATACGCGTCAGGCCTCCCGGCCGGCAGCAACCAACAGTAATTCGATCGCACATGCCGATCGAATTAGTAAGGAGGACTTGTGTCCCACGATCCGCATCTATCGCTAGCCTACGCTGCCTTCCCGGCAATGGGTGGAGACCTTTTCCAACATCCGGAAATGTCTCTTTCAGTTGAAGTCGTCACTGTGGAGGAGCCCCAGAGCAGGGACGAAAAGCTACACGACGCCGTAAACAACTTGATACCCGCGGCTTTGGACCGCAGGCAGGGGATCCTCGTAATACAACGCGATTACGGCAAATACACCCTTCGAGTCGATTCCAATGTGCCATGCGGCACAATTCTCGAGTCCCGCATTTAGATCGTGAAAGATGAACAAAAGAATGCGCCCACCCTGGTTGCGCAATCGAAGACTCGAGAGCAAAGAGTCGACTTGGATGCAGGCAGGCTTTATGAATGAGCGCACGAACCGCCTTCGGTGCAAGCATGGTCCCGCCTATCCATGAGCTACACACAAACCTGACAGAGGCGTCTCGGCTGGGCAGCAAAATACGGGACTTAGACCTGGTCGAGTGAGAGGTTCGGTCGCACCGCCCGCCCAAAGCCGCGGACAATTCCTATGGGTTATCCACAGCTACTGCTGCTATGGGAGTTAGCCAACGGCTCCCGACTCTCAGCCGTGGATAACCCGAATTGACTCCAACTGTGGACGGAATGGAATAACCGCGTCAGCTTGTCGAGCTTAATCAGGTTGACGGAATATCCGTTATCGGCGTTGCCAAAGTGGCGAGGGGAGAGGGCAGAAAAGGGGCTTATCGAGGCCACTGCCAGTGCCGGCACAACATCGGCACCACCGCCAGCAGTCCATTCATCCCGGTCCCCGCCAGACAAGGCGCCACTGACTCAACCCTCGATCCCCAAAGGCTTCCCTTGCGGTGCCGCAGCGCCCTTCGGCGGGGTAAAACAATCCGGCCTGGGCCGCGAAGGCGGATCAGAAGGCATCGCCGAATACACCACCACTCCAATACATCGGCATCGCCGACCCCTACAGGGACTAGATTAATGGATACCGTTTTGGACGTTCTTTCTGCCACTAAAGGCAGAAAAACGTGGCTTATCCGTCTGGTCCTGGCCCGCAAGGGTGCCAGTTTCAGGGCAACTGAACCAGCCTGTGCGGCACGTCCGCGTCGGACTGCGTAGGGTCTGGGGGCACAGTGGCTCGCAGACGATCACTGTCAAGGTTCCAGGGAGCGTCGAAAGTGCATGACCACAAGCCGAAATTTCTACCTCCAACGGATGCTGAGTACGTAGGGGACTGGGCAACGCTGGCACTAGGAGACGACGTCTGTATCCTCCCTGAGGATGGACCTGAAGTGTCTGGTCGCGTCGATGCAGTCACAGAGGAAGGCACAATTCTCTGGCTTCATTTGGCAGCTGGGGAAGGGCGCAAATTGTTTTTGCGTTCCGAAGGACTGGTTGTTTGGAAGGTCCCAGCCAGCCGGGAAAAACGCCGGTCGTGAACCGGCCTTGGCGGTTGCTTGCCCGTAGGTTGCTTTTGGCGATGACGCTGGTATCGACCGGGTCGTTCTATGCGAATTCCCCGGACTGCTGACCTGGCACGTTCGACAAACTATGCCGTGGGCGACCACCAGTGTTGTGCCCGGTACGTAAATACGTAGGCAGCTGTTTACCGGCTGGGCTACAGTGGATGAGAAGAGTTTCTGCAGTAGAGCTGCAACCTGCGTGATCATCGAGGAGGAGAACGGTGCCCGACTATGCCGCTTTGGCCTTCTCGGTTATGGCCGATCCGACTCGCCGTTCGATCCTTCGATTGCTGAGTGAAGAGGAAGAGCTCCCGGTGACGGGAATAGCCCAGCACTTTCCCGAAATGACACGGGCCGCCGTTTCCTCGCATCTGAGGGTACTGCGCAGTGCGGAAATGGTGTCCGAAAGGCGCCGGGGGCAGTTTCGCTTCTATAGTTTGGGGCCCAACCGCGCTGATGACGTCGTTCAGTTCCTGCACTCCGTTTACCAGCGAGACCTGGATGCTTTTGTCCAGCGCGCCGAGGATGGCACGACCTGAGCAATGGCCATCCTGACTGAACGTTAGGTCAAAGCGATGAACGATCTTTCGTTCTTTGTCCGGGCGTCCTCCACGCTGCCTCCTGAGCATCTATGGGCAAACCTCGCCGAGGGAAGTGCAAGCGCCTGGCCGGTACTTGAACACTGCGGACGCCTGCGCGTTGGCGAAACAGTAATTTTCAGCCTTCCTCACCCCGATGGCTCCGCGGTGAGATCGTCCGGACGAATTGCCCGTATCCAACCCGGACGTCGTATAACCGTTTATCAGGAGACGCCTTGGACCGGGCGAATCCAGTTTTCACTGCAGGCCAAAGAGGCTGGAAGTATTGTCACTGTCCACGTTCAGCTCGGCTCTGACTGCCTGCCTTGGTTCCTATCCGGCGGCATCACCCTGACTCCAGCAGATGGGGAGAGAACAGGACCGCGCATTGGCCTTCTTGTTCCCCTCTCAGGGGCCGCCGGCATAGTGGGGCGTGCCATCGTAAACGCCGCGAGGATGGCTATCGATGAACTGAATGACGCGGGCGCCTTCGGTTTCGGCAATGCCGAGTTGGTTGTTGCTGACGAACGCACGAATGCGACTACATCTCTGCAGCTCTTTGAACGACTGGTTCAGTCCGAACGCTGTGACGTCGTGGTGGCCAGCGTGCCGTCCGCTTCGATGGCGTTAATCAGGCCAGCAGCGCTACGCCGGGGAACATTGCTTCTATCTGCTGCGCTCAGTGAGCACAACGACGTCGGACGCAACGTCTTTCAATTTGGTGAAACACCGTTGGATCAACTCACGACTTCTGTGCCTGGCATAATGCACTCGTCCGCGGCCAGCAACTGGTTCATTCTGGGCTCCGACTATGTGTGGCCCCGCTCCATTGGCACGGTGGCGCAGGAGCTCATTAAGTATCATCGGGGAACGGTCGCGGGCATACATTATCAAGCGCTGGGAAGTGACAATTTCAGCGATGTTATCGCGCGGTTAGCGGCAAGCGACGCCGATTTGATCCTCTCGTCTCTTGTTGGCCTCGACGCTGTGATGTTCCAGCGGGCCTTTCACGAAGCAGGCCTGCGGTCCCGGTTCCGTACACTCGCTACAAACTTCGATGAATCGATTCTCGATCATACTGGGCGGGATGAAGCGGAAGGCATCTGGTCTACTCAGGACTACTTCATGCCCGCGTTATCCGATGAGATGGACGAGACAGCACGACGTTACAGGGCGAGGTTCGGGGACATTGCACCGCGGCTAAGCAGCATGGCCAAAGCGGTCTTCGACACCATAACCCTTTATGCCCAAGGGGTGCAGGTCGCAAAGACTGTAGACCCGGACGCTGTAGGTGCCGTCATCCGGGCAGGAGGAGCCGGGGGTCAACGCCTTCTGAAGCGTCACGGCGGTGAGCATCTGCCCACCGGGGTGGCCGAGGTGACAGCAAGCGGCTTCCGTCCCATCGAGTTGCCAGGAGTCGTGCGGACTTCTGTTGGCGGGAACTGAACGTGCGGGCGCCGTGAGGGCCTTCCAGGCAGCTTGCGGACTCCCATCCGGACTTTCGCTTGTACTTCCTGCTCAGGACATTTATTGCACCGGAGGTTGACGTGGTCCGCCTCACAATGCGTTAATGGGTAAAGATTTTCTTACATACTTACCTACCCGTAAGTGGTTTTCGGCTCTTCCGGCCCCTCTTGTTCAGCGCAAAGGACTTCCCACTGATGACCATGACCTTGGCAGCGTGGCTTACCCTCGACCCAAACGCCCGTAGGGATGCTGCATGTGAGTCCCGGGCCGCAGCCGCGAAGAGTGCAGTCAGCCACGGAACCTATATTTTTGTTGCCGATGAGAGCGACATCGATGCGGAAGTGAAGGCAGCCGGGAAAGCGTCCTGGTCCGGCATCCCGATAGCGGTCAAGGACAACATCGACGTGGCGGGCTTTCCCACAACAGGAGGCGCAAGCTTTCTCGCCAACTCCATCCCGCAAATTGATGCCGGCGTTGTAGGCCGGATGCGTCAACTCGGGACGGTGGTTGTGGGCAAAACAAACCTGCACGAACTGGCGTTCGGCATCACGAGCAACAATGGCGCTTTCGGTCCTGTGCGCAACCCCGTCAATCCCTTCCTGTCGGCAGGAGGCTCATCGGGTGGCAGTGCTGCGACCGTAGCCGACGGCACAGTTCCCCTGTCCCTTGGAACCGACACGGGAGGTTCTATCTCAATCCCGGCAGCGTTCTGCGGTGTTGTCGGTTTCCGGCCCAGCCTTGGCCGCTACCAGGGCGACGGGGTTCTCCACTTGAGCTGGACACGCGACACTATCGGGACACATGCGAACACAGTGGCCGATCTCCGCCTTGCAGATGAACATATCTCTGAACAGCCCCGGGTTCCTGCACGGCCGGTGCCGTCGGAACTGGTAGTCGGCATAGCAAACTACTTCTACCAGGACCTGGATCCCGCAGTCGGAAAAGTTGCCGAGCAGGCCTTGGATGCACTCACCCGTTCGGGCGTCCGCCTCAAACACGTGGATCTACCCCGTCAGCTCAAGCACGCTGAAGAGATCGGCAGAACAGTGGTCGGGTGGGAGGCGCCCCGCTCAATTCTCGCCTACCTCCGCGGGCTGGACGCGCCCTACTGCGGGCTGACGTTTGAGGATGTCATCGCCGGCACGTCGTCTCCGGATGTGGCAAACCTTCTTCGGCACCTGCGGGATGATCCTGTCCTGCTCGAGGAGTACCGCGAGGCAATGAAAGCCAGATGGCAGTTGCGACACGCATACGCCTCAGTTCTCTCCGAGGCGGGTGTGAACGCAATGATTTTCCCTACTTCACCGGTGTTACCCCCGGATCTGGGGCTCGACAAAACCCTGACGCTGAACGGCCGGGATCTGCCGATCTTCCCTACCGTTACTCGCCACACTGCACCCGGAACCGTCATGGGCGTTCCTATGGTCACCCTCCCCGCAGGCTCGGCCGAAGGTCTTCCCGTCGGGATGACTCTCGAAGGCGGCTTCTTGACCGACCCTGCGCTGCTGGCCCTGGCTGAAACCGTGGAATCCGTCCTGGTTTCCTGACCGCAACCTGTCCCCTGGCAGGACGGGTTCAGCAGCATTTTGCACTCCTCCTAGACGCCCCGGCGGGTGACAGTCCCCGCCGGGACGGCAGTTCACTGCACGCGACCAAAAGCTCACGCATCCAGCGAACCTGCCTGCCCTCAGTTTCACAAGCAAGCACTTATCGATTGAGGAAATTCATGTCATCACCACTCGCCTCACCTAAAGGTCAAGGGCTCGACCCACGGCAACTGTTCAAGGTCCGCCTTGCCAGCGGAATCGGCTCGACCATCGAATGGTATTTATCGTTCGCTTACATCTCCGCCGCCGGTTTGATCTTCAGCACCCAGTACTTCGGTGCGTTGGGTCCCAACGCGCTCATCGTGTCCCTCGGCTCGGTAGCCGCCAGCTTCATCGCCAGTCCCGTTGGCGGCGTCATCGCCGGTCACTTCGGAGACCGCTACGGACGCAAAGCCACCCTCGTGGGAACCCTTGCCGTTATGGGCGCCGCCAGCTTGGGAATGGGACTGCTGCCAACCTACGATCAGATCGGGGTCCTCGCCCCGGTACTTCTGGTTATCTTCCGCTTCATGCAAGGCCTCAGCACCGGTGGTGAATGGGCAGGCGCTGCCTTGATGTCCGTGGAGCACGCCCCTTCAACGAAACGGGGCGCCTACGGTGTGTTCGTTCAGATAGGAGTGCCAGCCGGGCTTGTCCTGTCAACCGGGGTGTTTTTCCTTATACAGTTCCTCACTTCCCCTGAGCAGTTCCAGTCGTGGGGCTGGCGGATTCCGTTCTTTATAAGTGTGGTCCTGGTCTTGATTGGCTTGAAGATCCGCACCTCAGTTTCCGAAAGCCCGGTCTTCGCCGAGGTCCGGGAGTCCCATACCGAAGTCCGGGTGCCCCTGAAGGAAGCACTGCAGCACTACTCCAAACATATGTTCCTGGCCGGGGGCTCCTTCGTCGCCAACATTCTCGCCGGGTACCTGATGATTGGCTACCTCCTTTCCTACGCATCCAACGCCCTGAGCATGGATCCGCAGCCCGTCCTGTTCGTCTTGATGCTGGCGGCCGTCGTTTGGATCATTTCCACAGTCCTGGGAGGCCAATGGTCGGACCGCTTCGGGCGGAAGAAGACGATGATTATCGGCTACGCCCTTATGGGCCTGTGGGCCGTGCCGATGTTCCTTCTGGTCGATACAGGCTCGATCCTCGCCTTCGCTTTCGCAGTCTTCGTTCTGGCTGTTTCCCTGGGGGTGTCCTACGGTCCCCAAAGCGCTATGTTCGCGGAACTGTTTCCACCCCGCATCCGGTACACCGCTGCATCCCTTCCCTACGCGGTCGGAGGAATCATCGGCGGAGGATTTGCCCCTGCCATCTCGGAATGGTTGCTGGCGTCCACTGGAACGTCGTTGTCCATCGCGGTGTACCTGATGGGTTTCGTCGCGATCTCGATTGCCTGCCTCTTCCTGCTCCGGGACTCGTACTTCCAGGGCTTTCCCGACAACAGCTTCAAGGGAACAGCCGCTGTCCGGGCCGTAGCAACCCACACAGCCATCTAAGAAGGGTGCACCACCAAGGCCTAAAGCCTTGGACATGTTGGAGCCGAACCCTCACGCCGCGTGCACCGGGACCTTACGCCCCGTGTCATGCAGGTCTGAGCGTCGATGGTTATGCCCACGTCATCCAAGGTGACGTGGGCATAACCAGTGACGGCACCAGCCCCGGCCTCTTGTCGCTGGAAGGCTTCTCGTTCGAGGTTAGTTTGCAGGTGCCACGGGGGCGGCATCCAATGCACCGGCGTTAGCGACCATTGTCTAACTCTATCTCGTGGGTCCGCTCGCGCGATGGTTGGTACATTGATCGCTCGTGGACTCAGCCTCTCGATCTCGTACACACCCGGCTCCGGTATCAGAGCACCTTGGCCCAGGCAGCAGCAGAGGTAACGACTGGTCGAGACCTCGCACACCAACTGGAAGACGCCGGCCTCTTCCTTCGGCTTGACCGAACTGTTGAGCCGACACAGTTTCGCGGTGCAACAATCAGCAAGTCGGAGTTCCATCGCTTGGCCTCCATCGAACGCGTGTCCCGCAGCGGCCGCGTCCAACGCATTAGGAGCGGCGGCATTGACTTTTTTCGGGGCCACGAAGCCCGACCGCTAGGTGAAATTTACGTTGATTGCACAGCAACAGGGCTTGGGACGATTGCGCCAAAACCTGTTTTTGAAACAGGGCGGATGTCGTTGCAATATGTCACTCTTGGATACGCCTGCTGGAGCGCTGCGACATTAGCCGTCGTAGAAGCGACCCGAGGTGATGACGAAGAGAAGAATTATCTTTCGCTGCCGGTGATTTACACCGGACACGTTGATGATCTGCTCTCCTTAACCAGCGCCAGCCTCAACAGCGCTTCGCGGCGTGAAGCACAGCCAGAAATTGCGGCTTGGTCAAGTAGCACCAGGCTAAATCCGGCCCGGGGCCTCAACGAGCGAAAGCACCTGCCCGAGGTAGCCGCTGAAATAGCTCGGCTAAGGCAATGGCGTTAGTCAGCAATGAGCAACCTCGCAACTTACGTTGGCGCTCCCCAACACGCCGCTACAGGGGAGGATCTGCGGATCCTCGCCTAGTACTCAGCCAGTAGGTTGATTGCGCGTGCTGATTGGGCGGCTTGCCTCAGAGGCTGCTCTGAGGCCGGGGGGTGCTGTAGAGAACTTAGGGATGGTTGCAGGGCGTGGGTGTGTGCCTGTTTGAGGTTGAGGGGTTGCCGCTGGGCGCAGCCTTCCTGAAGGTTGCGTTAAAGTTCTGCTTTGCCGTTTTGCCAGGGGTGGCGGTACTTGATCAGGACGGTGCTTGGCGCCCGGGGACGCGTTTGACCGGTGCCTCGTGGGCTGCCATGGCGGCTGCAGCCTTGGTGAGGAACCCCGTGCAGGGCCTTTCGCATCGGGCATACCTCGGCGTAGGCGAAGCGGGTGTAGTCACCTACGGCGACGTGGACGTAGTCGAAAACCAGTTTCTGGTAGTGATGTGCGGTGGCTTGCCGGGCTTTGGACAGGGTCGGCTCGCCAGCCGCCACCGTCGGAATCCTGCCGAGTTTTTTGAACGGTCGGTGCGGATCATATCCCGGCGGCGTCGCGTTCACAGCGGCGGTCGAAGGCCCGGGCCGCCTGGATCTGTGCCCCTGTCACCGGCTCTCCAGGTCCCACAGCCTCGGCACGATCGCACGCCAGGATCCGAGAGGCGTCCGGCGCTGACCTCGCAGCGGAATGATTCCGCCGGCCTCGCGGTTCCACACCTTTGGTCAGGACCGCGGTAACCACTGTCGCCGGAGCTCAGTGATGGCAGGGATTTACTCAGCGGGTCCGATGCACAATGGTCCGCCGCACCTTTCCCGTTCAGCGTGGGCGTGTGCGCCGGCGGCGCGGCGTCAGTTCACTATGGGGGCGCTTGTCAGACTCCCATCAGGACATGGCAGCCTGCACGCCACCCCTCTTGTGAGGCTGGCCGATCGGTAGGTCATGGCAAAAACCCCGTTGAGGTGCTCACGCTTAGCCCGAATTACCGCAATTCGAGCCGCCTGGGTGCCCGGGAATACATCGGCTCCAGCTGCCTGCTTTTCGACGGCAGCCAAGGTCAGGGGCCGATGTGGGCGACGCGCAACTACGCGCAACGTCGATGGAAGCAAGAGGCCAAGCGGCCCCATAGGAAGGTATTCGTGGAAGGGTGCGGTGCCGGCATGCTAAACGAACTTTGTCCGTCTTGGCGTTGCCTAAATTCCGATCATCCGGCAGAAGTGAGGTGCACGACGCCGTGGGTGTTTAGCCTTACAGCCGTTACGGGCAAGTCGAGGTGACGTCAGGCGTTTGAACACCACTCACAGGTCGGCATCAACGGACCTCATTTGTCTGCATGGTGTAGCAGATGGCTGTTCCTTCGAGTACGACGGTGCCATCTCCTCGTACCACTGTGGTGTTGAGGTTGGTAATGGGCTTATCCTCTCGCACCTGGGTTACTTCTACCTGTCCGGTGATGACGTCACCTGGCCGTACAGGCGCCTTGAAGTTCCAGTTAACGTTAAGGAAGACCGTGCCCGGTCCTGGCAGTTCCTCGGCGACAACGGCGTTGAGGATGGCGCTGGTTACACCTCCCTGGACGACGATCTCTCCGAACCGGGATGCCTTTGCCACGTTTAGGTCGTAGTGCAGCGGGTTTCGGTCTCCACTGATTTCAGTGAACAGCGAAATGTCTTTTTCAGTGATGGTTCGCGACAGTTGTGCGGTCTGGCCAATACGGGGTCGATCGCGCAGCCAGTTGGAGGTCATGTCTGCTCCTTTGCTGGAAGCCAAGCAGGTGAGTGAACCGGCCCTCATCGAATGAAGGTAGTTGTGCTTGTCTCTCTACCTTCGGCTCAGCGGGAGCCGGCTAGGTCAAGGGACTTGAACTTGGAATCGTGGAAGATGATTGGGCTTTCCTGGAGGTGAACATCGGCACCGTGTACTTCCAGGAGCGCCACGGCATGGTCACCGGCGGGGTACTCGGCGAACAGGGAGCAGTCAAGCCAGAGCGAGCAGCCGGGGATTAGTATGGCTCCCCCGTCTGTCGAAATGTAGGAAATGTCGTCAAACTTGTCCGGATTTTTTGAGGCCAGTTGACGGCAGATTAACTCTTGACCGGCGCCAAGGATGGACACCCCGATTCGTTCAGCCTCGCGGAGGAAGGGCCAGGTAGTTGAGCTATTCTGCACGGCGACAGAGACCAGCGGCGGTTCAAGGGAGACTCCAACTGTGAACGACGATGCAGCCAGGCCTTTGGGTACTCCGTCCACTATTGCGCAAATGCCTGCAACGCCGGAGGGAAAGTTGGAGAAGGCTTTGCGGACATCCAGGGATTCAGAGACATTGATGACAGACATTTCGTTCCTTTCGACTGTGGCTGAGACATCCAAAGTGATTGTGAAAGTAAGCTCTCTTCGGAGTGCACTTTCATTATGCGTTTGCAGATGAAGTTTCACAAGAGGTGGGAGGGCAATTTTGGCGGCCAATACAAGGGCCGTCCATGTCCTAGGAGCAATGGAAGCTGCAGATAAAGTCAGTTCGACCGCGGTGCTTCAGCTCGTCAGTGTTTCAGCCAGTGCGGAGATGCGCGTCGCTAATCGCTGGTCTATTGTTTTGGGGTCGCGGCGGCGGGCGTGTGTGGCCAGCACTTCGTGAACATAGATCGCGTGGACGTTCTGTGCCATGAGACGCGGCGGTGATGGACGGAAGACTCCGGCGTCCTGGCCTCTGCGGATGACCCGTTCGACAAGGTCGTGCCAACGGTCGCCCTGCTCCAAGCCGCGCTGGCCGAAGTCTTCCGGGCTGAAAGAGTCTCGGACGTACACGTAGCCGCTGTCGGGGTCCCGCTTGTAAAGCCCTGCAAGGGATGTGTACATCGTTGTGATCCTGCCGATGTAGTAATTTGCCGTGCCATTTTCGGTGGTGTCTTTGGCGTCCTCGTCCAGGCAGGCTTGCAGCACGTCGTTGAAGAACTCCTCGTAGATGAGGAGAAAGAGGTTCTTTTTGTTGACCACGTAGCGGAAGAGCGTTGCCTCGCCGACGTCGGCCCTGGCGGCCACTTCCTTCGTCGTAATGCTGCAGTATTCATTTTCGGAGAGCATTTCGCGAGCGGCAGCCAAAATGCTTTCCATGGTCTGGCGTTTCTTCCGCTCGCGCAGGGTCATGGAGCCGTCTGCTGTCAGGGACACGATGCAAACTTGCCACTTGTGGCTGATTCAGTGCGATTACCACGTTGCGGACGCGGCCCCGACTTTAGCAACTGGAGGAGGGTGATTCCGACCACCGGGCCAAGGACGAGCGCAAGCACTGCCAGCTCCCAGCTCAGGGCCCCGGCAAGGAGCGGGAACAGGGCGATGCTGCCGGCGCTGATTGCATAGCCTCCAGCCATTTGCACCGAGAGCGCGCTGCCAACATGGGCTTCAGGGCAATGGTCGCGGAGCAGGGCAGAAAGAAGAGCCGACTCTCCGATAACGGTCATTCCCCAGAGGATGCACAAGGACAGCAAAACCGCTGGTCCCCAGGTGGCGCTTATCGCCACCAAGGTCGCTGCCGCACCTGAAAGCAGCATAAACATCTGCGAAATGATGATTTTGCCAAAGCGGTCGGCTAGGAGCCCGGCAGCGATACATCCCAAAGCACCCGAAGCGATGATGATGAAAGAAGCCACCGCAACCAGGCCAGTAGGCGCCGCACCGCCGGAAATACGGTGGGCGAACAGGGCCCCCACAAACGTCCACATGGCATAGAGCTCCCACATGTGGCTGAAGTATGCCAAGTTTACCAGCAGGACTTTGCGGTTCCTGAGCACGGCAAGTCCCTGACGCAGGCTGACGCGGGTTCCGGTGTCCCTGTACGGGGCGGTCCCCGGTACAAGAAGGAACATTAGGCCGCCGACAACTGAGCAGATACTCGTGGCAATAATGACAACCCGCCAATCCGCGCTTCCCACACCGTTGATTAGGTGCGGAGCTGCGGAGCCGATGGTCAGGGCGGCGAGCAGTGTGCTGGAGGCAAAACCTCGCCGTCCGGGGCTTACCCACGCCAAAGTTTCTCGGACGGCAACAGGATAGATTCCCGCCAGAAAGACTCCTGTGGCCAGCCTCAGCGCCAGTGCGGCCTCGAAGGTAGGAAACATTAGAAGCAGGAGATTGGCTGTGGCGGCGCCAGCGGCGCAGGAACTGTAGAGTACCCGAGCGCTGAGTCGGTCTGGTAGGCGCAGAAGCGCGGACGCGATGGCCCCGAGAATGAAGCCCGCCTGGACACCAAACGTCACCCAGAAGAGCTGACTGTCCGGAACCTGCCATTGAGCGGAAATGCCTTTGATGACAAATGAGGCAGAGAACCACACGCTGATGCTGAGCAGTGTCGCGACGCAGATAATCAGGACTGCACTCTTGGTGTGAGGTCTGGTGCTGACTGCAGCAACCGTTGCTGTGCCTGCCATGGTGGCCTTTCCGGGGCGTCGACGCGCTTGATGAGGACGGTCACGGAACCGAGGTGCGGCTGCACGTAGCAGCCGCACCTCGGTTCGTGCTGTTTTAGCTGGGGGCAAACCGGCTGGAGATGGAGTGGCTGGCAGCGGGGTGAGTTGACGAGACGTGGGGGTTGCCTTCCCCACGGACGTACTCGCGCAGCGTGGAGCCCTCGTAGTCCTTCCAGACCCGGCCCCGCTTCTGCAGCTCCGGCACCACCAGTTCCACGAAGTCTTCATAGTCCCCCGGTGAGACAGCGTACGAAAGATTGATGCCGTCAAGGTCGCCTTCGTCGACCCAGCGTTCAATTTCATCGGCAATCGTTTCAGGGCTGCCGGCGATGACGGGTTCCATCCCGCCGATGCTGAGATATTCCGCAATAGCGGCCGGAGTCCACTCGCGCGAGGGGTCGGCCTTGGTAAAGAGGTTCACCACGGTCTGGATCGAATTTGATTCCAGGTTCTTCAGCGGCTCGTGCAGCGGGAACTTGCTCAAATCAACGCCTGACCACCCGCCAAAGAGGGCCATCGCGCCCGCATGGGATGCATGCTTGCGATACTCAGCAAGCTTTCGTTCAGCGGCCGCGTCCGAATCGGCCACGACAGCCGTCAGCAGGGAAAAAATCTTCAGTTCGTCGCCGTTACGGCCCTCCGCCTCCGCCGTTGCCCGGATGTCGCCTGTTATCTGACGGCTGAGCGTGGGGTTCAGAACGTTAACGAAGAGCCCTTCGCCATGTTTAGCAGCGAAGGCGCGACCGCGCGGTGAACCGCCGGCCTGATAGATGACAGGAGACCGCTGCGGAGACGGTTCGCACATGTGGAAGCCCGGCACATTGAAATATTCCCCGGCATGACCAATGGGGTGGACCTTCTCAGGATCAACGTAGACGCCCCTTTCACGGTCAAAGACCACAGCATCGTCTTCCCACGAGCCTTCCCAGAGCTTGTAAACGACTTCCATGAATTCTTCGCCCAGCTCATACCGTTGGTCGTGGGCCATCTGCCCGGACATTCCATGGTTAAGAGCGGCGCTATTAAGGTAAGAGGACACCACGTTCCAGCCGATGCGGCCCGATGTTACGTGATCGAGAGTAGAGAGCCTGCGTGCGAGGGCGTAAGGGTTTTCGAATGTCACCGCCGCCGTGACGGCAAATCCCAGATTCCGGGTCGCAGCCGCCATCGCAGACACATACATCATGGGATCGTTAGCTGGAATCTGCACGCCGTCGCGCAGGCTGGGAGCAGCAGAACCCTCGAAAACGTCGTAGGGGCCAAGGACATCCGCCAGGAATAGAGCGTCAAACCGGCCCTTTTCGAGGAGTTTCGCCAAGTGTGTCCAATAGTCCAGCTGAGTGTAATTTTCGGTCTTGCTTCGGGGATGCCGCCACAACCCAGGGCTCTGGTGCCCGGGAGTCGCCATATTGAATGCATTGAGACTGATGCGCTTACTCATCATCGGCTCCTAGAGTCCTAAAAGTGATCGGACACTCCGATCGAAGTACGCACTCAGTAAAGCACGAATGGGTCTCACTGTGAAGCGCCGAGATGGGCGAAAGAATTCTACGAAGTGCATCTTGTGCCGTACGTCACGATCATGCTCTACTGGGAGTGCGCTCCTAACGAAGTGCACTCCGGTATTTCATTCGGCCGTCCATGCGGCCGGGATCCTACAGGTAGATAATTGTCTTATCTCGTGCAGGTCGCGCTCCGCGAACGTGTCGACGATAGGTGAACGCTCTGCCTCTCCAGGTCTGATAACAGTTGCGATGACGCTTCCCGTTGTCGCCATAGCTTTGGGATAAATCATGAGTAGTTTGCATACGAGTGGGGCCGCAGCCTTATCCATGAAGGACCGACTCCGGTCTGTACGGGCCGCAGCTGCGGGAAACATGCTGGAATGGTTCGACTGGACCCTTTACGGGATCTTCTCCACCTATCTGGCCGCCAACTTCTTCGACAACAGCAACCCCACGTCCGCGCTGCTGTCCACCATGGCCGTCTTCGCCGGCGGCTTTATTGCCCGTCCAGTTGGCGGCTTCTTTTTTGGCCGGCTCGGGGACCGAGTTGGACGACGGCTTACCTTGCTGGTCACGATGATGACTCTTTCGTTCACCACACTTGCCATTGCCCTGGTCCCAACTTACGACCAAATCGGGGCGTGGGCCTCGGTCATCCTGTTGGTGCTGCGCATGCTTCAAGGCCTGGCCCACGGCGGCGAAGCCGGCGTCTCGTACACCTATGTTGCTGAAATTGCCCCTAAGGAACGCCGGGGCCTCTGGACCAGTGTCGTCTACGTCAGCGTGATGATCGGCGTTATGGGCGCCACAGCCACGGCCGCCCTGTTGAGCAACCTGTTGGGCAGCGCGGTAATGAATGAATGGGGCTGGCGGATCGGCTTCGGACTCGGAAGTCTGCTCGCCCTGTACGTACTCGTCCTCCGGCGTTTTGCCAAGGAAACCGATGTGTTCACCGAGCAGAAATCCGACCAGCATCAGAAGCCAACCGGAAGCAAAATGTCACCGGCGGACCGTGCAAGGGTATACAAGGCATGCATTTACATTTTCCTTCTCTCCTCCTGCACCAACGTCGTCTACTACACTTGGGTAACTTTTGCCCCGGTGAACGCGATCACCTTGAAGGGCATGGACCCGGGCGGCGCCTACATCGCGAGTCTGCTGGCCCAGCTCATGGTGCTGTTCTTCCTCGTCCTGTTCGGCCACCTGTCTGACAAGGTGGGACGCCGCCCCATGGTCATGGCGCTCGGTATCGCGGTGATCCTGCTGATCGTGCCGATCCAGATGATTCTCACCGACCAGCCCTGGACCCTCTTCGTCGCCCAGGGGCTGGGCCTCACGGCCTGGGCCCTCGCCGTTGGCTTCTATCCGGCACTGATGGCCGAACTGGCACCGACATTTGCCCGGGCACGGGTGGTAGGTGTGATGACGTCACTGGCGGCAGGCGTCTTCGGGGGCACGGCACCCTATCTGTACACCTGGCTGACCAGCATCGGCCTGGCCTCTGTCTTCTACGTCTACCTGGCTGCACTTGCCCTACTGACCATCATCGTCGGCTTCAAAATGAAAGAAACCCGCGGAATGGACCTGAATGAGGACATGCACTCAGCCCTGCCCTCAAAGCAGTCCCAGCCATCCGGAGCGGCTTCAAGCTGAGCAAGCCTCGACAGGATTGAAGGGACTCACCCCATGCAACGCGAAGCTGGGACTCATACCGTCACGACTAAGTGCGACAGAACCGACTTCGAGACAGAGATGGAGAAGGAGACACAGGGGCTCGACGAAGCCGGCGCTGCCGTGGGCGGCAGTCGTCGCAGCGGAACTGACCTGGAGAATTTTCTGTCCAACCTCATGTACGGCGAATGAATTCCCCGGACAGCACCACTAGGAATTTAGGAACAGCATTGCCTAATCACAAGATGCCAGCATGGGCCATTCAACGAGTCAACACGGTGTTGGCTGAGGAGATCAGCTCCGGCCGTCGTCCAACCCATCAAGTCCTCGCGCGTCGGACGGGGCTAAGTAAACGCCTCATTCGGCGCTGCCTCATCGAATCCATCACATCCCCAGTAAACTCCGCTGGCCGGGCAACAAACCCCTAAGACCTGAGCACTCAATATCTTCGGGCTGCCTGACCCCGAGCTTCAACGGACCACACATCCGGCATGGCCTCAACGTCAGCCTCACTATTGACCCCGTCGCCCTGGAATACCTGAACGGCAATTGCCCACCACAGTAGAAGCCCCAACAACTATTCACATGATTGGAACATCCCCTATGGTGTCATCACTGACCACCCCACCCCTCAGTAGCCAAGCACGCGAAGGTGAACTGTTGGCTTCCATACCCACGGGTTTGCTGATCAACGGTCAGTGGCTCCCGGCGCAATCCCGGAAGACCTTCGACGTCGAGGACCCAGCAACAGGCAAGATCCTGCTGAGCATTGCCGACGCCGGTCCTGAAGACGGTGCGGCCGCCCTCGAGGCCGCTACTGCCGCCCAGGCAGATTGGGCACGCACGGCACCACGGGAACGCAGTGAGATCCTGCGCCGCGCTTTCGAATTGGTAACCGCAAGCGCCGAGGACTTCGCCCTGCTGATGACTTTGGAAATGGGCAAGCCTCTGACCGAAGCCCGCGGCGAGGTCACCTACGCGGCCGAGTTTTTGCGCTGGTTCTCCGAAGAAGCTGTACGCATCAGCGGGCGCTACTCCCAGGCCCCTGACGGCAAGAACCGCCTGCTCGTGCAGAAGAAGCCGGTAGGCCCGTGCCTGCTGATCACCCCCTGGAACTTCCCGCTGGCCATGGCCACCCGCAAAGTGGCCCCCGCCGTCGCCGCTGGTTGCACCATGGTTCTCAAGCCAGCGAACCTCACCCCGCTGACAAGCCTGCTCTTCGCCCAGGTTATGCAGGAAGCCGGACTTCCCGCCGGTGTCCTGAACGTGATTCAAACCTCCACCGCCGGTGCAGTCACAGGACCCCTGATCAAGGATGACCGTCTCCGAAAAATCTCCTTTACCGGCTCCACCCCGGTGGGCAAGGCCATCATCCGCGAAGCCGCTGGCAAGGTCCTACGCACCTCCATGGAACTAGGCGGCAACGCCCCGTTCGTGGTTTTCGAAGACGCAGACCTCGACAAGGCAGTAGAGGCCGCTATGGCGGCGAAGATGCGCAACATGGGCGAGGCCTGCACCGCGGCCAACCGCTTCATTGTGCACGAAGCCATCGCCGATGCCTTCGCGGAGAAGTTCGCCGCCAAGATCAGCAACCTCACCACCGCACGCGGTACCGAGCCGGAGTCCCAGGTGGGACCACTTATTGACGCAAAGGCCCGCGACGGCGTCCACGCTCTCGTCACGGAGGCGGTGGACGGAGGAGCGATGGCCCTCACCGGTGGAGCAGCCGTCGAAGGTCCCGGATACTTCTACCAGCCCACGATACTGAAAAATGTTCCTGCCGGCGCCCGCATACTGCAGGAAGAGATCTTCGGCCCCGTCGCACCAATCGTTACATTCTCCAGCGAGGACGACGCCATCCGCTTGGCGAACAATACCGAATACGGTCTGGTAGCTTACGTCTTCACTAAGGACCTTAACCGAGGCCTGCGCATGAGCGAACGCTTGGAGACCGGCATGCTCGGTCTGAACGCAGGCGTCATCTCCAACGCTGCCGCCCCCTTCGGCGGCGTCAAGCAGTCCGGCCTGGGACGTGAAGGCGGCATCGAAGGCATCGAAGAGTACCTCTACACCCAATATGTAGGTATCGCGGACCCTTACGCCGACTGACGTTCATACCTTCCCACCGCTCCCGCAACTGGAACGGTCGGCAATGCGGTGGGCCCTCCAAGAAACGTGGACCTCGTTCCCTTCTTGGAGGGCCCATCAGCCCCTAATGCACCGGCGCGTGGGCCCAACCGGGCCGGATCGAGGCCCTTCATTGTCAGGCTACGTCCTGTCGCCCAGATCGGAATAAGGGCCGAACCCGGAGGCGACTGGGTAGGGGCCCTGACGAGTGAGGAAGAAGCTCCCGCCGGCACACGCCGACGTCACATCGCCCTTGAAATGGCGCAAGGGTCAAAGCCGAACGGCAAACGTTTCGGATTCACTCTGGACGAACTTGCTGCCCGCAAGCCGCCGGATGTTCAACCTGCCGTCTATAGCGTGGGTCCCAGTGACGGGCGTAACTTGAAACAGAGAAATACCAGCAGGACTTGCAAAGGCTCCAGTCCGACCTAGGCGTTCATTGGCACTTGTTTGGAGGAAACAAGGATGGCTGGATGGAACAATGACACAGCAGCCGGGCCACTGGGTGCCGGAACTGTGACCTTGGTGGAGGGAACCTCGTTCTGTATCTCCTTGTCGAATGGCGACATCCATGAAGGATCCGCTCACGGAGTCTTCCTTCAGGACACACGTATGGTTTCGGGGTGGAATCTGACGATTAACGGCCAATCACTGGAGGCCTTAGCGTCCGAAACGCAGGAGCCATACAGGGCACTCTTCGTCGGACGGGTCACTCGAGTCGACGAGTATGCTGACAGCCCACTGATCGTTGAAAGACTGCGGGAAGTAGAGGCCGGGGTAACGGAGCGAATTACGGTGTGGAACTACTCCCTCAAGCCGGCGGTATGCGAGGTTTCGTTAAGCATTGCCTGCGATTTTGCAGACCTCTTTGAGGTGAAGGAGGCACGCACTCCTCGAAGATGGGACGAGATCCGCCAGCCTGAAGATGGGTCGCTCGTCATCCGAGCTGCATGGCGTGACGCGCGGAAGGGTGTGATCGTCAAAGCTCCGGGCGCAAAGATCGAACCGGAAGGCTTGTCATTCCGGTTCGAGATCGCACCACATGCCTGTTGGAAGACGACAGTCAGGATCGTTCCACTCCTGGATGGGCCCTCGTCATCCAAGCCTTCGGGGAGCCTGGAAGACACCCGAGGAGTGTCACCGAGCGACCGCCGTCGACAGGAATGGGTCGATAAGATTCCGGTGCTGCAAATCGGCAGCCCTTCCATAGAACGAACACTACGCCGCAGCTACGACGACCTCGGCGCTCTCCGCATAGAGGATCCTCACCATCAAAACCGCGTCGTCGTGGCCGCTGGCGCGCCGTGGTTCATGACCCTGTTCGGCAGAGACTCGCTCTGGGCCTCGCTTATGGCACTTCCCGTAGATCCATCCTTAGCTTTGGGGACGCTTCAGACATTGGCTGACCGGCAAGGTACCCAAGTCGACCCGATCAGCGAAGAAGAACCGGGCAAGATCCTCCACGAAGTCAGACTGGACATCTCCAGTGGTCTTTCCCTAGGGGGCAAGTCCATCTACTACGGCAGCGTAGATGCAACACCGCTGTTCGTCATGCTCCTAGGATCAGTCAGTCGCTGGGGATTCTCTGCAGATACCATCACCAACCTCCTTCCGCACGCCGACCGCGCACTGGAATGGATCCGTAGGCATGGAGATAGGGATGGAGACGGGTTTGTCGAGTATGAGCGGCTGAATGACCAAGGACTCATCAATCAAGGCTGGAAAGACTCTTGGGATGGGATTAATTTTGCAGACGGTACCCTAGCTGAACCTCCAATTGCGCTCTGTGAAGTTCAGGCGTACGTCTACATCGCCTACCTCGCGCGCGCTTGGATGGCATATGACGCCGGAGACACAAATCTGGGAGATGCCTGTGCTGCCCGCGCAGCTGACTTGAAAAAGCGCTTCAACGAAAAATTCTGGATACCCGAACGGGGCTACTATGCCATCGCCCTTGATGGCAGTAAGCGGCAGGTAGACGCGTGCGCGTCCAACATGGGCCACTGCCTGTGGCTTGGTCTAATCGATGAAGACAAGGCACCAATCGTGGTTGAACGGCTGATGTCTTCGGAGATGTTCAGCGGATGGGGCATTCGGACACTCGCGAGCGATATGGGCGCCTACAACCCTGCAAGCTACCACAACGGCTCGGTTTGGCCACACGATAATGCCATTATCGTGGCGGGCCTGGTTCGTTATGGTTTCATCTCCGAAGCTCAACGAGTTGCAACGGCACTGCTCGAGGCGGCCGATTATTGCGATGGTCGTCTTCCGGAACTCTTCTGCGGTTTCGAACGGGAAAGGTTTAGGGAACCGATTCCTTACCCTACTGCCTGCTCGCCGCAGGCTTGGTCCGCGACGGCTCCGATCCTGCTTATTACAAGCTTGATGCAGTACGACACCCACGTTTCACGCGGAGGTCTATGGATGGATCCCGTCCTCCCGGAATCCTATGGCGACCTCCACATCAGTAATGCCCCCATGAGCGACAGCCGCCTCACCATCGACATCGTCAACGGGCTGCCGTCCATCCAGGGGCTGCCCAGCGGGATGACATTTCATCGCGGCCACCGCCCCTGGTTGACGGAACTGGTAGAGCAAGCAAGGCGAAGCCCAACTCCTTAGTACTGCTGCCAAGGGGGCTACCCCAACGGCTCCCAATCCCAGTCGTGGACCAACCTGAATGTCAATGTCGTAGCCAAGGCCTCCCGCAGCAACGTCGACGGAATTCTCAGCCGCACCGCGTCGCTGAGGGCGGCTGGTAAACAGCACCGGCTCCCCCTTTTCGCCGGACGTCGGTGCAACATCGGCTAGGAGTAACTAGCGGGTCTCACAGCCGTCCAGTTGTCCCCCTATTTCTGGACGGCATCATGAGTTCAGCAAGGCCGGCCGGATCGAATGATGCGGAAACGTCTCCATGAGTGGGGAAATCCGCTTCTGCCCCTGTCCGCCATGACGACCTTCGATGCCAGCAATTTCACAAAGGGCCTGGCGGCTTAGATTGCTAGCGGGGCCTCTAGAAACTTGAACAGGGACTCGTGGAGGATGATGGGACTCTTGTCCGAATAGGCTTGCGCAGATTCCACTTTGAGGAGTATCACCGAATGATCTCCGGCGGGAAGTTCCGCGAAGATGGAGCACTCCAGCCACAGGGAACAGCCAGGGACAATGATCGCTCCGTTATCGTTGACGCGGTAAAGGATGTCATCGAACTTGTCAGCCCTGCGCGATGCCATCCGAAGGCATGTTTCCTGCTGCTCCGATCCCAAGATGGAGACACCAATCCTTTCGGCGTTACGGAGAACAGGCCAAGTAGAGGACGTGTGTTGAACCGAAAAGGAAACGAGAGGTGGATCCATGGAGACTCCTACCGTGAACGACGAGGCCACAAGTCCCTTAGGAACCCCTTGTACCATCGAGCTGATCGCAGCTACCCCAGTCGGAAACTTTGAGAAAACCTCTTTGAGGTCAAGTGATTCAGTGACAGCGAGCGTAGTCATGGCTTTCCTTCCGCAAGTCGAGCTAATTTGAAAGTGTCATCCTTTCGGAGTGCACTTTCATTACATCACTTAGTGAGGGAGGGCACAAGGGTTAAAGTGCCTGCCACTGTTTGAAGGTATTGAAGTTTCGTTCGCCGTCGCGAAATGGGTCCGGATTGCCCTTGATGAGTATGCCTTTGTCGCTGCCAGCACGGTGGGGCGGCGGGTGCATGGCCTGCCCGGGCCGGAGCGGGTGATCTTCAGCTGGTCTTGCACTAAGAACAGCGAACTCAAATTTAGGAGGTTGCCCTAGGTGCCAAGAAGCTCGTGTCTTGCATCGGGTGGTGACTACGAGGACGCTAGGCTAAACGGGAGGCTGTCGGGCCTGCAGTCACCCACCGTGGCTATCGCCGCTATTCATCATGGGCTGGTAAATTGCAGTTGTGTCCCTTATATCTGACGGCCCCCTGACTCTGCGTGAGCGGAAGAAGCGCCAGACCATGGAAAGCGTTTTGGCTGTCGCTCGTGAGATGCTCTCCGAAAAGGAGTACGACAGCATTACGACGAAGGAAGTGGCCGCCAGGGCCGGCATCGGCGAGGCAACGCTCTTCCGCTACGTGGTCAACAAAAAGAACCTCTTTCTCCTCATCTACGAGGAGTTCTTCAACGACGTGCTGCAAGCCTGCCTGGACGAGGATGCCAAAGACACCACCGAGAATGGCACCGCCGAATACTACATCGGCAGGATCACAACGATGTACACATCCCTTGCCGGGCTCTACAAGCGGGACCCTGACAGCGGCTACGTGTACGTGCGGGACTCTTTCAGCCCGGAAGACTTCGGCCAGCGCGGTTTGGAACAGGGCGACCGTTGGCACGACCTTGTCGAACGGGTCATCCGCAGAGGCCAGGACGCCGGGGTACTCCGTCCGTCGCCGCCGCGTCTCATGGCACAGAACGTCCACGCGATCTATGTTCACGAAGTGCTGGCCACACACGCCCGCCGCCGCGACCCCAAAACAATAGACGTCAGGTTGACCAACCGCTTAGCAGCCCTGCTTGAACCCATGAAATTAACTGCAGGGCAGTAGGAACCACCGGGCAGGCTCGTTAGAAACCAGAGAACTCGGCGCTCTTACTGGCGAGGTTGTCCAGTTGGGGCACACCCCAACCTGACGTCAGGCTGCCACTCAAACACTGTCAGATTAGGGTCTGATGGCTGTTTCCCGTACGCCTCCGGCCGACACTCTTAGACTCCAACCTGACAGGCGGTCCTGCCGACACCCTCGCCACCGCGGGCAACGCGAATTGGCACGTGGCCGGACGGTCGGCCCTACCGCGAAGCAACATCCTTAAGCTTGAGCCGGATGCCGTCAAAATGGCGCTGCAGCCGTTCGGACGCCAGCGCCTTGTCCTTCTTCTCCACGGCCTCGTAGATGTCCCAGTGGACGCGGGCCTGTTCCTCGAGGTTGACCGGGCCGGAGCCGAGCGCCTGGTGGATCTGCCGGTAGACCTGCCAGAACACATCCATCAGGTTGATGAGCAGCTCATTGTTCAGCGGCGCGTAGAGCCGGCGGTGGAATTCGGCGTCGTGCTCGGCCAGCGCCTCACCCTTGGCCGCTGCCGCCTCCATGGCTTCCATGGTGGCCCGCAGGTCCGCGAGGTGCTCGGCGGTCATGAGCTCGATCGCCGAACCGATAAGGCCTGATTCCAGGGCCTGCCGGACGTCGATCAGCTCCATGGCCTCTTCGCCCTTGTGCCGCAGCGACAGGCGGCCGCGGAACGTCAGCCCCGATACCAGGGCGCTGAAGTTATTGGGGGCCACGAACATGCCGAAGCCATGCCGGATCTCAATCACGCCCAGCGCCTGCAGCACCTTCAGGGATTCCCGGACCGTGTTGCGGCCCACGCCCAGCTCGGCTGACAGCTCACTTTCGGTGGGAAGCGCGTCCCCCACGTCCAGGCCCTGCTCCAGGATGAGCTCCATGATCCGCGTCTGCAGCGCGTTGGACCTGATCTGGGCGCTGAAACGGGCTGGCGATACTTCTCGCGATGCAAGGGCCACGTGATCTCCTCCTTGTCGCCTAGGCGACTCTCTTGCTACAGCTTACCGGAGATGGGATGTCCAATGTCTAGTGGCGCCCCGCATGTTTGTAATGTAACGGGCGGCACCTGTGATTCCCGGTTCCGTGGGCGTACTGTCCACGTCCCGATCAGGGCCGTCAGGCCCAGCGCGATCACCAGGGCGCCGTACGCCGTCGCCGTCGTCCGGATCCCGGCGAACGGAACCGCGACGCCGGCCGCGACGGACGGCACGCCCATAGCCAGGTAGCTGACCACGTAGAACGCCGCGAGCAGTCCGGCGCGCTGATGGCTTTCGGCCAGCGGCATGACACTGCGCATCGCGCCTTGGAAGCCGGCGCCGAATCCGATGCCGGCAACCGCGGTGCCCGCGAAGAAGAGCCACGCACTTCCGGTGTTCGTTCCCACCAGGGCGACGGCGACCCCCGCCACCAGCGCAACGGAACCGATCCGCAGGACGGCGGCCGCCGCCGTCGTACGCAGCACGAGGACCGCCACCGCTCCGCTCATGGTGAGCGCGAAGGCCGTCCACCCGCCGATGAGGGCCGACCGGGAACCCGTGACGTCCGCGGCCAGGGTCGGCCCCAGCGAGAGGAAGAACCCGCCCAGCGCCCAGACCGCAACCAGCGCCGGCGCTACGGCGAGAAGCGGAATCCGTGCAGGCCCGGGGACGCTCAGCGTGGGCCGCAGCGACGCTAGGACACCCGGCGAAGCCGTTCCGGCAGGCGCCATCAGGGCGGCAGCAACAAACAGCAGGACCAGGAGCGCGAGCAGAACCAGGTACACCAGATGCAGCGGGTTGGGGCCGTACTCAACCAGCGCCGCCGAGCCCAAGGCCCCGGCGGCGAGCCCCACTATGGGCGCGACGCTGTTGATGAGGGGCGCGCGGCGCGGGTTCAGGTCCGCCAGGCCGGCCGCGAGCGCCGCCGTTGCCGCACCGGTGGCAAGCCCCTGCACCAGCCGGGCCGCAATGAGCATCCAGACGTCGGCGGCGGCGAGGAACAGTACGATCGACACGATCTCTAGCGCCAGGGATGACAGGACCACGCTCTTTCGCCCCAGGTAGTCCGAGAGCGAACCCACTGTCAGCAGGGCGGCGAGGAGGCTGACTGCATAAACGGCGAAGACGGACGTCATCAGCGCGGGCGTCAGCTCCCACTCGGCCTGGTAAACGCGGTACAGCGGCGTGGGTGCGCTCGAGGCTGCCATAAAGCACATGGCCGCCAGGGCGTAGACCGCGAATGCCGCCCGCCGGCGTGATTCTGCGGGCGGGACCGGCCGGCCTGGCCCCTGATTGATGGTTTTCACTGGCGGTTCTCCTAAAGCAATTGGTTAGCTTTTAGGAGCCTAGCGGAGATGGTGAGCTAAAAGCAATATCTTTGCTTTAGTATGGTGGCATGGCAACTAAGACCCCAGTACGGCCGGGCGGGCGGAGCGCCCGGATCCAGCAGAGCGTGCATCTGGCCGTCAACGAACTGCTGGACGGCGGCAACCGGGAAGACCTGACCGTTCCCCTCATCGCGGCACGCGCCGGGGTCACACCGTCCACCATTTACCGGCGCTGGGGCGATCTTCCCGCCCTCCTGGCCGATGTGGCCGCCCAGTATTTTGAGACCGACGAAGTGCCGCAGGAAACCGGCGCCTTCGACTCGGACCTGCGCGCCTGGGGGCACCAGTTCCATGAGGAAATGTCATCCCCCACGGGCGTCCAGTACATCCGCGACGTCCTCGTGGGCGATCAGGGGGGCCATTCCGGTGCCTGTGCCGGCTATGCCCTGGCACAGGTCGAGCAGATCGCGCAGCGCTGGCCGCAGGCCAAGGAACCCAGCGTGCCGGAGATCATGGACCACCTCGTGGCACCCCTGATGTACGGGATCGTTTTCGCCGGGAACCGGCTCAGCGCAGCCGACGTCGATGCGCTGGTTGACCGGCTCCTTCCGCCGGAAGACTGACCCGCGCCGGTGCGTCAGCCCAGGAGCTGCCGCACCAGCTCCCGGCACTCCCGGTAGGCGGCGGACTTGGGGTCGATCAGGTCGTAGTGGTCCCCCGGCACCTTGGTCAGCCGCACCGTCATGCCGGCGGCGACGGCGGCAGCAGCGTAGGACTCGGACTGGCTCAGCGGCACCGTGGTGTCGGCGGCCCCGTGGACCACGTGGACGGGCACGTCCAGCGGGATAGCCGTCATCGGGTCGGCGTACCTGAGGCGCAGCGGAAACTTCGACGACGACCCGCCCAGCAGGTTGCTCACGGCACCGTTGCTGAGGTCCAGCTTCTGTGCCTCGGCCAGGTTGAGCAGCCCGGACTGGCTGACCACACCTGCCAGCCGGACCGCGCCGCTGCCGCTTATCCGCAGGACCTGGCGGTCGGCGTCGGGCAGTCCCAGCTGCGCCAGCCGGGCGCGGCCCGCCGCCCACACAGCCAGGTGGCCGCCGGCCGAATGGCCCAGGGCCACCACGCGGTCCAGGTCCAGCGAGTGGTCCGCGGCGAGGTCGGCCAGCTTGTCGATTCCAGCCAGCACGTCCGCGAAAGTGTTGGGCCAGCCGCCGCCGTTTCCGGCCCGGCGGTACTCCAGGTTCCAGGCGGCCATTCCGTGGGCAGCCAAATCCTTGGCCAGCGGTTCGCCGAGCTCGGCGCCGTACTGCGACCGCCAGTAGCCGCCGTGGATGACCACCACCACGCCCCGGCGCGCGCCGCCGTCGGGCAGTTCCGGAAGGTACAGCTCCCCGAACTGGCTCGGATCCTCACCGTACTGATACTTATGCCGCTGCACTGCGCCCTCCCCCGGCCCTCCCGAAAGAGACCCTTCCCCCGCGGGGACGGTCCCCTCAGAGCCTGGCGAACATGCGGCGCCCAGAACGCCGACGCCTGCCGCGGCGGCGCCGGCCAGCGCCGTTGAGACAAACGTCCGACGCCGCAGCCCAGCCATGTGCCCGAGCCTACCGTGCGGTGCCGGGCGGGGCCGTGGAACCCCGGACCTCGAGCGACGTGGGCACGAGGTGGATCCGCTGCCGCTGCACGGAAGCCTCCAGCCGCTCGATGAGGTACTTACCGGCCTGCACTCCCACCGCCAGGTTGCCGTTGTCCACCGAGGTCAGCGAGATGTGCCGGATCCGGGCAAGGTAGGTGTTGTCGTAGCCCACCACTGACAGGTCCGCGGGCACGCTGAGCCCCTGGTCCGCGGCAGCCGAGAGGGCGCCGATCGCGGCGAGGTCGTTGAAGGCGAAGATGCCGGTGGGACGGTTGCCCCCGGCCAGCAGCCGGCGGGTGGCCGCATAGCCGCTTTCCTCACTCATGCCGCCGTTCTCCGAGTACTCATCCGGGTCCAGGCCGGCCTCGGCCATCGCCGCACGGAACCCCGCCAGGCGGAGGGTGCCGATCTCGCCCGGCCCGCGCAGGTGGGCAATGTGGCGGTGGCCCAGCTCTATGAGGTGCCGGGTGGCACTGCGGGCGCCGGCGTCGTCGTCGTCCACCACAATGTCCACGCCGGGAAGGTTGGGGTCGCGCGTGCCGGCGAGCACCACGGGAATGGATTCGGCGGCCGCCTGGATTGCCTCGGACTCGGGGGTTGTCCCGACGACGACCAGCCCGTCGATCCCCTGGTGCACCAGCGCTTCCACCGAGCGCCGCCCGATCCGCCGGTCCGTATAGCTGTCAGCCAGCAGGGGCGAGAGCCCGGCCGTGTGCAGTGTGGCGGAAAGCCCCTCGAGCAGCTCAACGAACCAGGGGTTGCGCAGGTCGTGGAGCAGCACGCCGACGGTGCCGCTCCTGGTCCGCGAGAGCCCGCGTGCGTGTGCGTTGGGACGGTAGCCGAGCTCGGCGATGGCCTCGAGGACCACCCGACGGCGGGAGTCGCTGACGTGCGGGGCATCGCGGAGCACGAGCGAAACCAGCGATTTGGAGACACCTGCGCGCTCGGCAACGTCACGGATGGTGGGCTGCCGGACCGGGCGGGCACCGGCATCGGATTCAGGCATGCAACTCCTCGGGTCGGATCCAGTCTAGGGCTTGCGCAAGTCGATGGGCTGCCCCAATATGGAACGGTCTATATTTGTCCAAACAGATGTGTCCACACAAGGAGTCAACGATGACGGAAGCAGGACGGCGCCTTCGGGCCGGAATGGTGGGAGGCGGTGCAGGTGCTGACATCGGCAAGACGCACCGGTACGGAATGCGCCTAGATGACCGGTACGAACTCGTGGCCGGCGTGTTCGGCCGCGACGCCAGCCAGGCGTCCCGCGTGGCCACGGAACTCCACATCCCGGAAGGCCGGGCTTACGCGGGCTTCCGCCAGATGGCCGCGGCGGAAGCCGCCCGGCCCGACGGGATCGACGTCGCGGTGGTGGCCACCCCCAACGACAGCCACTTCGCCATCGCGAAGGCGTTCCTCGAACGCGGCATCGCGGTGGTGTGCGAAAAGCCGCTGACGGGTGACTCCGCCACGTCCGCCGAGCTGGTGCGCCTCGCCGAAGAGAACGGCACCATCCTGGCGGTCCCGCACTGCTACTCCGCGTACGCCATGGTCCGCCAGGCTGCGCGAATGGTCCGCGACGGCGCCCTGGGACGCATCACGTTCGTCGACGTCGAACACGCCTCCGGCTGGGCATCAACCCCGCTGGAGCTCACCGGACACAAGCAGGCACAGTGGCGCACCACCCCTGAGGTGGCCGGATTCCCCAGCGTTGTTGCTGACCTGGGCACCCACGCCTACCAGCTGGCGCGCTACATCACGGGATTGGAAACAGACGAGCTCACGGGCCAGCTGCAGACACTGGTGCCCGGCCGGGAAGTCTTCGACCACGCCACGGTTTCGCTGCGCCTCACCGGCGGTGTCACCGGCAGGATCTGGGCCAGCATGGCCGCCACCGGCCATAACCACGGGCTGCGGATCCGGGTCTTCGGGGACAAGGGCAGCCTGGAATGGCAGCACGAAGACCCGCACCACCTCTCCGTGCAGGACCTGGCGGGAACCACCACCATCCTGACCCACGGCCTCAGCACGCTGTCCGACGACGCCGCCCGCCTCACCCGCGTGGGCCTCGGACACCCCGAGGGCTTCCTTGAAGCGTTCGGAAACTTCTACCGCGACCTCGCCGACGAACTCACCGCACGGCGCGACGGCACCCCGAGCACCATCCGCGAGCTGTCCTTCCCCACCGGAATTGACGGCCTCGTCGGCGTGCAGTTCGTCGAAGCCGTCGCCGCGTCCCACGCCAACAACGGCGCCTGGACGGTCCCCGCCAGCGCATCCCTCCAGGAGGTCTGACGATGCAGCGCTTCGCCCTGATTGGCGCCGGATTCATCGGCACCGTCCACGCGGCCAGCCTGGCCGCAAACCCCGACGTCGACTTCCGGCTGGTGTACGACGTCGACACGGCCCGGGCAGGGGCCGTCGCCAGGAAGTTCGGCGCCGCCGTCGCACATTCCCTGGAGGACATATTCGACGCCGGTGAGGTGGACGCCGTCTTCACCGCTTCCTCGACGGACACCCACGCGGCCCACCTTCGCCGCGCCGTCGACGCCGGCCTGGCCGTGCTCTGCGAGAAGCCCATCGACCTCGACCTGTCGCAGGCCAGCGGCATTGTGGCGTATGCCCTGGAGCGTTCTTCCCGCGCCATGGTGGACTTCAACCGCCGGTTCGACCGCGATTACGCCGAGCTCAAGCGCATTGTGGACTCCGGCGAAATCGGCAATGTGGAACTCATCCAGCTCTCCAGCAGGGGCCCTTCCATGCCTCCGCTGGAATATCTCGCGACATCGGGTGGCCAGATGCGGGACCAGGCCGTCCACTTCTTCGACCTCGCCCGCTGGATCTCCGGCCTGGAACCGGTGGAGGTCTTCGCCACGGGCTCTGTCCTTGCCGAGCCGCGGCTGGCGGAAATCGGCGACGTGGACACGTCCGCGGCAACACTCCGGCTGTCCTCCGGGGCGCTGGTGCAGATCGACTGCACCCGACGCACCGGCTACGGCTACGACGAACGGATCGAGGTCCTGGGCTCCACGGGAATGGCCGAGGCCCGCCGCCAGCGCGACGGCAACGTGTCCCGGTATGGTGCCGGCCGGGTGGTGGACGACGGTCTTCACGAGGGCTGGTTTGAACGCGTCAAACCGACCTACGCTGCCGCCCTGGCTTCCTTTGTGGACGCGCTGGAGAACGGTTCGGCCATCAGCCCCTCGCTGGAGGACGGCCTCAAGGCGCAAGCCATCGCGGAAGCGGCCACGCGTTCCCTCGCCACAGGGAAGAGCGAGCTGATCAAGTACTGACGCCTCATCCGACGCTCTATCACCTAATGTGGCCTTTTCCCGATCCCTCTCTCACCCGGTGATAGAGGGATCGGTATTTTCATGCATCAAGTGAGAGCGTCGCCGGGTGGCCCGCGGTGTCAGCGGATCCCACTATCGGACCCCCGCCGTAAGCTGGAGCCATGCCGAGTAACTGGGACAGCCTCGATGTCAGCCTCCGCGAATCCGTGCAGGAGAACGTGGAGATCTACGAGCGCGTCCGCCCTGCCCTGAAGCTGGTCACCAAGGACGTCCTGCACATCCTCCGCGACATGCTCAAGGACACCGAGGTAACCCCGCTGTTTGTCACCGGCCGCACCAAATCCGTGGAGTCCTTCAAGGAAAAGATCTCCCGCATCGAGGAACCCCTGGAACCGGGCGGGCCGCCGGTCCTGAAGTTCCCGGACCCGTTCCGGACCCTGAACGACATGGTGGGGGTCCGCGTCATCACCAAACTGCCGGCGGAAAACGCCCTCGTGGCCAACCTGATCAAACGCCAGCGGAACGTGTTCGACTGCCGCGGCGACCGCGAAAAGGACATCGGTTCCATCGAGTCCGGCACCTACGGCTACTCCAGCCGCCACCTGATCCTGAGAACCATCCAGAACGAGGCCGTCAAGGAGTACCAGCAGGCCTTCAATCCGGACATCCAGCCCAACGGCAGCTACTTCTTCGAATGCCAGATCCGCACGGTTTTTGCGCACGCCTGGAGCGAGATCGAGCACGACATCCGGTTCAAGGCCGAGGACCCCCGCGCCTGGACGCCGCACTTCGACCGGCAGTTCACGGCCACGGCCGCCATGCTGGAGACGGTGGAGAGCGCCTTCGCGGACCTGCACGAGCGGTATGAGGAAGTCCGCAGTTTTTGGGACGTTGATGGTGAGGGCGGCGCCCAGCTCACTCCCAACCGCATCCGGGACGTCTGGCGTACGCTGCTGCCGCACGTGGACCGTAAAGTTGATGATGACTGGGGCTGGGCCGCCGAACTCATGGCGGCGCACGGCCTCAACCAGACCGTGCAGCTCGCCGGGCTGCTCAGCGCCAACCGGATCACCGAGGTCCGCAAGGCCCTGGACCACCGCTACTCCCCTGGCCCGGACCGCCTGCTGGATGACCTCCTGCTGTGGCAGTACGGAACCAAGCACATTGACCTCACCGCCGAGGCGCCCGACGCCGTTCCGCACCCGCGGCGCGACAGCCTCCTGCGGCGGCTGAAACAGATCGAGCGTTACCGCCAGACCAAGAAATAGGGATCCATGCAGCCCCTGCAGCTCCAGTCCGTCAGGGCCACCCTCCGTTCACCTCGCCGCCTCAAGACCGAGGCACTGGCCGGACTGGTGGTGGCCCTCGCCCTCATCCCCGAAGCCATCGCATTCTCGGTGATTGCCGGCGTCGATCCCCGGATCGGGCTGTTTGCCTCCTTCACCATGGCCGTCACCATCTCGTTTGTGGGCGGCCGGCCCGCCATGATCTCCGCAGCCACGGGCGCGGTGGCGCTGGTGATCGCCCCGCTGATGCGCAGCCACGGCCTCGACCACCTCATCGCCGCCGTGATCCTGGCCGGGGTTTTCCAGATCCTGCTGGCGGTCCTGGGCGTCACCCGACTGATGCGCTTCATCCCGCGGTCAGTGATGGTGGGGTTCGTGAACGCGCTGGCCATCCTGGTGTTTATGGCCCAGATCCCGGAGCTGATCGGCGTGCCGTGGATGGTCTACCCGCTGGTGGCCATCGGCCTGGCCATTGTGGTGCTCCTGCCCAGGATCACGACGGCGGTGCCCTCACCGCTGGTGGCCATCGTTCTGCTCACCGCGTTTGTGGTGGTGGCCGGAGTGGACGTGCCGGCCGTCCAGGACAAGGGCCAGCTGCCGGAGAGCCTGCCCTCGCTCTTCATTCCTAACGTGCCGCTGAACTGGGAAACGTTCCAGGTCGTCGCCCCGTTCTCGCTGTCCATGGCCCTGGTGGGCCTGCTCGAATCCCTGATGACCGCCAAGCTGGTGGACGACATCACGGACACCCGCTCCAACAAGACCCGGGAATCATGGGGCCAGGGCGTGGCGAACATCGTCACCGGCTTCCTGGGCGGCATGGGAGGCTGCGCCGTGATCGGCCAGACCATGATCAACGTCAAGGGATCCGGCGCCCGAAGCCGGCTGTCCACGTTCCTTTCCGGCGTCTTCCTGCTGGTCCTGGTGGTCCTGCTGGGCGATGTTGTGGGCCTCATCCCGATGGCCGCGCTGGTGGCCGTGATGATCTTCGTTTCCGCCATCACGTTCGACTGGCACTCCGTCGCCCCGCGGACCCTGCGCCGGATGCCCAGATCCGAGACCGCCGTTATGGTCATCACCGTGGCCGTGGTGTCGGTGACGCACAACCTGGCTATCGGCGTCGGCGCAGGCGTCCTGGCCGCGATGGCCATGTTCGCCCGCCGGGTGGCCCACTTTGTCACCGTCGAGCGCACCGTGGTGAAACTCAACGGCGAGGACGTGGCCACCTACACCGTGGACGGCGAGTTGTTCTTCGCCTCCTCGAACGATCTCTACACCCAGTTCGAGTACGCCCTGGATGCCGAGCCGGACATCAGCCGGGTCGTGATTGACCTGCACGCCTCACACCTGTGGGACGCCTCCACCATCGCGGTGCTGGACGCCGTCACCGAGAAGTACCGCAGGCATGGCCGGGAAGTGGAACTGATCGGGCTGAACTCGGCCAGCATCCAGATGCGGGAACGGCTGGCGGGAAAGCTCAACTGATCCCTGGTTGCGGAGCCTGCGGTCAGTGCGCGGTGTCGCTGCGGGCGGTCCGGTTCCGCCCCTGCGACTTCGCCGCATACAGTGCCGCGTCCGCAGAGGCGATCAGGGCATCCAGGCCCGGCGTCCCGGCGTCGTACGTGGCGATGCCGTAGCTGACGGTGGGCATCCTCGGCTCGTCCGGACCGCCGGCGGCGGCGAGCCGCCGGCTGATCGCATCCGCGATGCTTTCGGCGCGGTCCGCAGTGGACCCGGGGATGAGCAGGATGAACTCTTCCCCGCCGTACCGTCCCGTAAGGTCGGTTGTCCGCACCGTTTCCTGGCACGCGTGCGCGAAGGCCTGCAGTGCGAGGTCGCCGGCGGCGTGGCCGTAGGTGTCGTTGACCGCCTTGAAATGGTCCAGGTCCGCCAGGATAAGCGCCCCGGACGCGCGGGTCACCGCAGGGTCCGCCAGGTGTTCCGCCGCGAGGTCAAAGAACGCCTTGCGGTTGAGCAGCCCTGTGAGGTCATCCCGGGTGGCCACCATCCGGAGGGCGCGGGTCTGCTGTTCGCTGCTCAGCGCGGCCATGCTGAAGGACACCACCACCAGCAGCACCATGGTGACCAGGGTGGTCACGGCTGAGCCGAAGTATGTGGCGAAGGTTGGCCCGTTCGGGCCCTCCAGCAGGAAGACCACCAGCCGGCCGAGATAGAACGCGGACAACCCCGCGGCCGCGGCAGCCATCGGGATCCTGACGCGCGAATATCCCGGCTCAAGCCGCCAGAGTTCCCTCGAGGCAAGCCCTACTGTCAGGCTCATGGCGGCCAGGAACACCGCGCCGCCGGCCCAGGTGTTGGTGCCGGGATTGTCGACGGCGGAGGCAAACAGGGTGGCCAGGGGTATCGCCGTGAACAGCCACCGCCGCGGCGGCACCGTCCGCAGGGACCGCGCACCGGCCCAGACTGCCACTCCGCCGTGGACTACCAGGACGTTTCCCAGCGGATTGGCCCACCACTGATGGGCGGTTCCGTTGAAGAGGAAGGCGGCCGATCCGGTCAGGAAAAACACCAGGGCCAGGCACCACCAGCCGCTGTAGGGTGAGCGCGTGAAGCGGTAGGCCGAAAAATAGAAGAGCAACCCCAGCACCATGGCCATCAGCGCGAACGCGATTCTGAGCGTCGCTGTATCCAGGACCATTTTCCGAAGTTCCCCTCGACTGCCGAAGTGATGCAAATCTCAGTATCGCACCGCGGCCCGCGGTACCGGGCAGAAACCCTCGAAGGGCGTCCTGGCTTGTTACCGTGCGGGGTCACGAACTGGCTGCCGGGCGCCCTGCAGTGCCAGCATGATTGGATGCTTGAGGCAACAAAATCCCAGAATCCCCCTGTTGAGGCCCCCACCAACCCTGCGCTGGCCGCGGAGGCGAAGATCGCCCGGATCGCGGTCACTGTCTTCCCGCTCCTGGTGGTCGTGGCGGGTGTCCTGGGATTCTTCATCCCCGGAGCGTTCAAGCCCCTGGGTCCCAGCGTGCCGTACCTGCTGGGAATCATCATGTTCTGTATGGGCCTGACGCTGACCCCGCCGGACTTCGCCGCAGTGGCCAAACGCCCGTGGGCCGTGGTGCTGGGCATCGTGGCCCACTACGTAATCATGCCCGGGGCCGGCTGGCTGATCGCCGTTGCACTGAACCTGGAACCTGAACTGGCCGTGGGCCTGATCCTGGTGGGCTGCGCACCGTCCGGCACCGCCTCCAACGTGATGGCCTTCCTGGCCAAGGGCGATGTGGCGCTGTCCGTGGCAGTGGCCTCGGTCTCCACGCTCATCGCGCCGATTGTCACGCCGCTGCTGGTGCTGTTCCTGGCCGGTTCGTACCTGCAGATCGACGCCGGTGCCATGGTGGGCGACATCGTCAAGACCGTGCTGCTGCCCGTGGTGGCCGGCCTCCTCGCCCGGCTCTTCCTCAAGAAGCTCGTCGCGAAGGTGCTCCCGGCACTTCCCTGGGCGTCCGCCGTCGTGATTTCCCTGATCGTGGCCATCGTGGTGGCCGGCAGTTCCAGCAAGATCGTGGCCGCCGGCGGCATCGTGTTCCTGGCTGTGGTGCTGCACAACGGCTTTGGCCTGGGCCTTGGCTACCTGGCGGGGAAGGTGGGCCGGCTGGACGACAAGGCACGCCGCGCCCTCGCGTTCGAGGTGGGCATGCAGAATTCGGGACTGGCGGCCACGCTGGCCACCGCCCACTTCTCACCCCTGGCGGCGCTGCCGTCCGCCGTGTTCTCGCTGTGGCACAACATTTCCGGCGCGATTGTTGCCGCGTGGCTGGCCCGGCGCCCGCTCCAGGACGCATAGAGCGCCTGAAGCGGGACGGCCCGGCCCGGCCCGTAGGTCAGCAGAACGCGAGGGAGCCGTCTGGTCTCGTGGGCAACTGGCGCTCCCAATGGATGTAGTCGTCCTCGGTCAGGGCGGCCTCGTCGACCTCGATGCCCCAGCCCGGGCGGTCAGGCCGCAGTTCGAGGTGGCCGTCCACGGGAAGGTACGGGTCGGGGCACCAGGTGGTCTCCTCGAGCTTGTACTCGAGGATGGAGAAGTTGCTGCAGGCCGCCGCGAAGTGCAAGTTGTGCGCAACCGCCAGCGGACCCATCGGGTTGTGCGGCGCCACCGTGGTGAAATGCGCCTCGGCGATGGTTGCGATCCTGCGCATCTGGGAAATTCCGCCCACCACGCAGATGTCCGGCTGGACGATATCTGCCCCGCCGCCGGAAAGCAGGCTCAGGAACTCGTTCGCCGAGTACAGGCTTTCGCCGGTGGCGAGCGGCACCTTGAGTTCAGCGCGCAGCCGGTGCCAGGCGGGGAAGTACTCAGGCCGGATGGGTTCTTCGAAGAAGAGCGGCTGGTACGGGGCGAGTGCGTTGCCCAGCTGGACGGCCTGGAAGGGCTCGAAAATCTTGGCGTGGGCATCGAAGGCGAAGTCCCAGGCATCGGGGCAGGCTTCCCTGACAGCACCGAAATACTCTGCGGTCTCGGACACGACAAGTCCCCACCGCCGGTTGTGGATGTCGCCCCGAAAGGGGCTCAGCTTGAACGCCGTGAAGCCGTAGCGTTCGTTCAGCTCCTCGGTCACCGCCCGGCATTCTGCCGGGTCCGGTGCCGAGTAGACGCCGGCGTAGACGGAAACCCTGTCGCGCACGGTCCCGCCCAGGAGGCTGTACACCGGCACGTCGAGTGCCTTGGCGGCAATGTCCCACAGCGCGTGGTCAATTGCGGAGATCGCGGCCAGGCCAATCGCGCCTTGGGGGAAGCGCGCCTTGCGGATCAGTTTTTGGGTCACGTACTCAACGCGGCGCGGATCGTCGCCTTTGACCTGCTCAAACAGGTAGTCGAGCACCGGCACCAGGGCCCAATCCGGGCCGTGGTTGTACGCCTCGCCCCAGCCTGAGATGCCTTCATCCGTGTCCACCCGCAAGAGCAGCCGCGGCCGGTTGCCGACGCGCTGCATGAACGTCTTGAATCCGGTGATCTTCATGCGCTGACTACCGTCCCGGCGTGGGTGCCCGCCGGAAAGAGGTCATTCACGGTGCTCCAGTCCGCCAGGATCCCGGCGATCTCCGCACGGGCGTCGTCATTGAGCTCGTAGCTGGGCGGCCTGATGGTCCGTTCGCAAAGGCCCAGCTGGGACAGCGCTTCCTTGACGACGCTGACGTTGTTGGCCGACCTGTCCTCCGCCCGCAGCTCCTCGAACCTGGAGATCCGGGACAGCAGCGTGCATGCCAGCCGGTAGTCCCCGATACGCAGGGCGTCCCGCAGGGAGAGCGACAGCTGCGGATTCACGTTGACCAGCCCTGAGGTAAACCCTGTGGCGCCGTGGGCGGCATAGGACAAGGCATATGGTTCGGCAAGTCCGGCGATCCAGACGAACCTGTCGGCGCCGGCCAATTCCCGGATCCTTGCGAACTGGGTGGGGTCCGGCACCGCATATTTGATACCAATGACATTGGGGCAGCGGCCGGCCAGCTCAACCAGCATTGCCGCCGTCACCCACTCGTTGCGGATGTACAGCACAACGGCGACTTCCGGCGTGGCCGACGCAATCCGGGCATGGTATTCCACCCAGCCGGCAGCAGAGACATGCGGATGCGACGGCTGGTGGATCATGGCCATGCGGATGCCAACCGCCGCTCCGGCCCGGACGTCGGCGATGGCAGACTCCACGTCGTGGCCGACTCCCAGAAGAAGGAAGGCTTCCGGGCCGACCTCCTGTGCCGAAGCCTCGATCAGCTGATGGCGCTCCCGGGCAGTCAGTGCGTAGAACTCGCTGGTGTTGCCGTTGGGAGTAATCGTGGTGACGCCGTTGTCCACCAGCCGCCGAAGCAGCTGCTTGAACGCGGCGACATCGACGGCGCCGTCCCGGTAGGGGGTCACGGGAATCGCAACCACGTCGGCCAGGGCTGTGCGGAGCTCGGGGAATGTCATCTTTTCCTGCCGGCGATCTGTCCGACGGCGCGGACCTCGAAACTGCGAATGTGGTTGAGGACCAGCTCGGCCGCACGGCCGGCATCGCCCTCGCGTGCCGCCGCCAGGATTTCGGCGTGCTCGGCCGCCTCTTCGTCCCACGACGGTTGCTGGGTCCACGCGTTGACTGAAATCAGCGCCGTCTGCTCGCGCAGCCCGTCCAGCATGTCAACAAGGACAGGATTGCCGCAGTTGGAATAGAGCAGCTGATGGAAATCCCTGTTAGCCAGGCTCCGTTCGGCTTCGTCCTTGGCGGATGAGGCACGGTCCAGCGCGTCCTGCGCAAGGTCGAGGTCCAGTCCGCGTTCCACTGTGCGGGCGACGGCGACCGGCTCCAGGAGTGATCGGACGTCGAAGACGCTGCGCGCCATCTCCTCATCCACCACCCGTACGGTGGCGCCCTTGTATTCGCTCATCGTGACCAGTCCGGCCCCTACCAGGGTCTTGAGCGCCTCCCGCACGGGGGTCTTCGAGATGCCGTACCGGCGGGCGAGTTCGGTCTCAACCAACGGCTGCCCGGCAGGCAGCTCACCCGTGAGGATTGACCGCCGAAGCGCCTCCACCACAAGACCGGTCCGGGACGACGCTGGCAGCAGACCGCTGGGCATGGATTCCGTGATCACAATAAATTCCTTTCCATGCAACTCATCATATCAGGTGTATGGTGTCTAGTATATGATGTATGAGAGCGTCAGGCCGGCGGGTGATCCCGTTGTCGGCATGGCAGCCCTCCCCACCGGTCCCGTCGACATCGGCCCGCCGCAAGACCCCACCTCGACCCTGCAGGGCACGAACGCCCACCCTGCTCCCTTGCAAGATCAAAGAAGATCGGAGTACCCAGTGCCGCTTTTTCCCTATTCTGATTCCGCCGCAATGCATCGCGAGGCAGAGCCGCCGCCCGCAGTCGCCCGACGCCGGTTCCGAAAGGTCCGCGCGGTGGCCGCAGCGGCCGCCGTCGTCATTGCCCTCAGCGCCTGCGGCGCCGGGACAGACCCGAAGAGCGACGGTGGTCCTGTGGAGCTCCGGTTTGCGTGGTGGGGCGGCGACAAACGGGCGCAGCTGACGCAGGCCGTGATCGCGGCCTTCGAGGCAGAGAATCCGAACATCAAGATCAAGCCGGAATTCGGCGATTCAGGCCCCTACTGGGACAGGCTGGCCACCCAGGTCGCCGCGAACGATGCCCCAGACATCATCCAGATGGACGAGAAGTACATCACCGAGTACTCCAGCCGCGGCGCCCTGCTGGACCTTTCCAAATACGACATCGACACGTCAAAGTTTGATGAGGCGGCGCTCAAGTCCGGCACCAGCGAAGACGGGCTGACCGGTCTCGCCGCCGGCATCAACGCCCCGGTCATGCTGGCGAACCCCGAAGTGTTCAAGGCCGCCGGAGTGGAACTGCCGGATGACTCAACCTGGACCTGGGAAGACTTCGCGCGCATCGCAGCCGAGATCACGGCTAAATCCCCGAAAGGCACGTACGGCTCCGCGGCGTACGGCGGAGACGAGGCGTCCCTGGGCGTGTGGCTACGGCAAAACGGCAAGTCCCTCTACACTCCGGAGCACAAGCTCGGGTTTGAACCGGGCGACATTGCCCAGTGGTGGGCATTCCTGAAGCAGCTCCGGGAGAAGGAAGCCGTGCCCACAGCATCCGAGGTGGTGGAGGCCGAGGCCGCCACGCTGGATCAGAGCGGCGTGGCAACAGGCACCAACGGGTTCGCCTTCAGGTGGTCCAACCAGCTCCCTGCGTTGGAAAAGGCTGCAGGCGGCGACCTGGCGATCCTGCGGTTCCCCTCCAAAACCGGCGAGGCTGCCGACACGCAGCTCTGGTACAAAACGTCCCAGTTCTGGTCGGCATCTTCACGCACCAAGCACCCCCAGGAAACGGCCAGGTTCATCAACTTCCTTGCCAATGACGTCAAGGCCGGCGAAATCCTCCTCGCCGATCGCGGCGTGAACCCCAACTCAGACCTCCGGGCGGCCACAGAGTCCAAGCTGACATCCGCGGACAGCAAGGTGGTCAAGTTCATCGACCAGATCAAGGACGAGCTCGGCGCGGCTCCGGCGCCGCCGCCGAAGGGCGCAGGCATCATCCAGGAAATCATCCGGCGCTATACGGTGGAGGTCCTCTTCAACAGGCTGTCCCCGGATGAGGCCGGAACCAAGGCTGTAGATGAAATGAAGGCGGCCATCAGCAGCTAGGTTTCACAAGGCAAACCCGACGCGGACGTTTCCTGCGGCTGCACCAGCCACAGGAAACGTCCATTGCCCTTACCGGGGCTCCCGCTTCGCCGCCGCCGAGCTCCAGTCCCGCCTGTGCAGGCGTTCGAAGCCGTCCAGCATCAGGTCGAGGGCGAACTCGAACTCAAACTGGTCGTCGCAGCCATAGCTGACCACTGAGCCGTCGTCGTGCCGGGCAACGCTGGCCACCTCGAGGATGTTGGGATACCTCCGCGCCATCTCCTGGAGCATCGCAGCCTGCACCTCCGGCGGCATCACGGCCTCCGGGCCTCCGGCGGCGGCGTCGAACAGCTCCTGGGTGAAGCCCCACATCCGGCTCCCCAGCGCGTGCATCACGTGATGGGTGAGGTCAACGGAGAAGCCGCCAGCCAGGAACATTCCGATGACTTCGTCGGTGTACGTGAGGACGGCGGGCGTCCGGTTGGTGCGGGTTTCCAGCGCCTGGCGGGCCCACGGATGGCGCAGCAGCGCCTGCCGTGCGGACAGCACGCGCAGCCGGACGGCGTCCTTCCACCCAGTGCCGGGGACGACGGCGGCGATCTCGCCGACGACAACGTCCACCATGCCGTCAAGGAGTTCATTCTTGTTGGCGACGTGCTTGTAGAGCGCCATCGGCACCACGCCGAGCGCTTCGGCGAGCCTGCGCATGCTCAGCGCTTCAAGGCCCACCTCGTCGGCGAGTGCGACGGCGGCCTCCAGCACGCGGGCCCGGTTCAGCGGGGTGCGGCGTGAGGTTTCCAGCTGCTGGGTCATCCGGCCCACCTTTCCCTAGCCGTTTTCTATTGACAAGTGTACGGCGTACACCTAACGTGATGCACATCAGGTGTACGCCGTACACCTTGAAGTCAAAGGGACCGACAATGCCAACGGAAACCAAGCTCGCCCCTACCCCCGCAATCCGCCGCAGGGCGCAGTGGCCGGTGCCCGCCGGACTGATCCTCCTCAGCCTCATCCCGGTCATCGCCGGGGCGGCGCGGCTCACGGAGCTGACCGGCGGAGGCGCGATCACACCGCAGAATGCCAGGTTCTTCGCTTCACCCGTTCCCGTGGTGGTCCACATCGTCAGCGTGACGGTCTACAGCCTGCTCGGCGCGTTCCAGTTCGTGCCAGGGCTGAGAGGCAGGCGCAGCTGGCACCGCATCGCCGGGCTCATCCTGATTCCCGCCGGACTGCTGACGGCACTGACCGGCCTGTGGATGTCCGCCTTCTACCCGCTCCCCGACGGCATCACCGACGTCCCGCTGCGGATCCTCTTCGGCTCGGCCATGCTGCTGAGCCTGCTGATGGGCGTCATGGCGATCCGCCGGCGGGACTTCGTCCGGCACAGCGTATGGATGACGCGCGCCTACGCCATTGCGGTGGCCGCCGGCACCCAGGCGCTGGTCATCCTGCCCTGGATGCTGCTGGTGGGTCCGCCCAGCGAACTCATCCGGGCATTGCTGATGGGGCTGGCCTGGGTGATCAACCTGGCAGTGGCCGAGTATGTCATTCACCGGAGGGCCGGGGTCCCGGTACGGGCACCGCGGCCGTCCGCGCGCATAGTCTTGGATGCACAGGCATTGCACACGCGCAGCTGACAGAAACGGGGTATCTACATGGCTGAAGTCTTCGCCGGAATCGCCGTGGTGGGCTGCCTGCTCGGGGTCATGGGCGCACTCGGCGCCATCGCCGTCCGAGCCCGCCGCCGGGGCGCCACCGCTTCGGCTGTTGCCGCCGCGATGGCTGCCTACGACGAAGCCATGCACACGACCGCCTACGACACCTTTGTAGAAATGCGGTCCCAGGACGAGCGGTCGTCACCGGTCGAAGCGCCCGTTAAGGACTGACTGCGGCGGAGGCGCCGCTGACTCGCCCTGTAACAGTCCGGTTCTACTGGCAGAGCTCGGTGAACGTGGCGCCGGCCTTCTGGTAATCGTCCTGCAGGTCGGCGAGCTTGTCCGCGTCCGGGTTCTCTTTCGCAGACTCATCGGTGAATTCGAGGATTGCCTGGACGGCGGGCTTCAATTCGTCCGAGGCTCCGGCCACGATCGGGCGGAGCTTGTTGGCGAGGATCGTCATGCCCGTCTTGCCCATGCTGGCGCTGGAGTCAGAAGCAACGATCTTGATCCGCTCGCAGGTCGCTTCCGTGGACAGTTTTGCCGGGGCGGCACAAGCGGAAGCAGAGACAAGGAGCGCGGCGGCGACCAGGGCCGTGGTGAGTTTCTTCATGATTCCCTTGATAGGTGGCTGAACATCGATTGTAAGCAGATCCGGCAGCCACACGGTCCGGCGACCGAACGGATGACGCAAGCAGGTTCGCGAAATCCGCCCGGCGGAGCCAGACATGGGGAAATGACTGTTAAGCCCGGAGCTGGTGTGCCGCATATCCGTCCCGCCACAGGTGCTCGGGTTCGAACCCGAGCCGGGCGCGGGCCTTGTCGATGGACATGAGCGTTTCAAACTCGCCCAGCCCTGGCCGCAAAGGCACCCCCGGGAAGTGGAGTGCGGCGAGCTCGGCGGTAGGAACCGCGCTTCCGGTATCGGAGGCCGCGACGTCGTAAATTTCGAACCCGGGCGTAGCGTGCGCCAGCGCGAGCGCCACGGCGGCGGCTCCGTCCCGTGAGTCGACGTAGCTGAAGAGCAGGTCGCGGCGATACGCGGGATCCGACGCATTCACAAAGGTTCCGTACTCATCCGGAGCCACCACATTGGTGAACCGGAGCGAGCTGATGCTCATCTCCGGCTCCCAGCGGACCAGCTGGGCCCACATCGCCTCCTCCGCAACCTTGGCCAGCGCATACGTGTTGTTCGCGGCGGTCGTGGACTCGTCGATGGGCAGCGCGGCGGGCGGCTCGTCGAACGGGAATCCCATGGCGGTAATGCTGGACGCGGTGACGATCCTGCGGATTCCTGCCCGCATGGCTGCGTGAACCACGTTGAAGCTGACTGTCATGTTGTTCTGGAAGGTCGCCGCATCGGGAACCAGCCCGTTCACCGGGATGGCCGCCAGGTGCACCACAGCATCCAGCCCTTCATGCCGGGCGGTGACGCCGATCATGCTGTCCAGCGTCTGTCCGTAGTCGGCGAGGTCCACCCGGGTGAAGCCAACACCAGCGGTTCCCGTGAGGTCGAACCCGGCCACCTCGTGCCCCTCGCTCCGGAGGCGGTCCACGGTGGCCCGACCCAGTTTGCCCGAGCTGCCAGTGACTGCGATGCGCATAAAGAGTCCTTTTCGTTGTCTCGTTCATCAAAAAATTCGGCCGCCGCCGGCCTAGGTCCGGGTCCGTTCCTCGAGGATTTCGAGGATGTGCCGGTATTCCTTGCCGGTGGCACGGCTCATTCCGATCTCGCACGTGCGGTTGCAGGACGCATGCGCCTCAAAGCCACCCGCTGAAACCTCCGCCGCCTCATCCCGCGTGGCCGAGGCCGTCAGTTCCGGGTGCAGCATGCCGCGGTCACCTGCAAACCCGCAGCATCCCCAGGAATCCGGAACCACAGCCTGCCCGGACACAGCGTCGGCAAGGGTGCGGAGTCCCTCGTTGGTGCCCAGACGGGTGCTGGCGCACGTGGGGTGGAGGACTATCGAGGCCACCTGTTCCTGCACCCGAAGATGCGGGAGCAGTTCGGCGGCGGCGAAGTCCACCGAGTCAATGACCCGCAGCCGCGCGGATTCGACTCCGGACCCGCGGACGTTATCGAGGGCGTGCAGCAGGCCTTCCGTGCATGAGGAGTTGTCGGTGACGATCGGCAACCGTCCGCCGTCGGATGCGGCCACGAGGCTGGCCACCGTCCGCTCGGCCATCGCGGCAAACCCCTCGGTCAGCCCCTTGGACTTCCACGGGGTGCCGCAGCACAGGGCGTCGGGACTGGGCGGGATCACGACGCCGACACCCGCCCGGGCGCACAGCCGGCGGAACGCTTCGGCGGCTCCGATGCTGCCTGTGGCAGGTCCGAACATCGAACCTGTGCAGGAGGCAAAGAACACGGCCTCCGCCGGCATTTCAGACTCCCCGGTACGCTCCGCTCCGGCCCGCCTCGTGCCGCCAGCAGGCAGGTCGGCAGTCCAGCGGGGCACCACATCGGCGCCGAGCACCAATCGTGCCGCGTCGCTGGCACCGCGGACCACCGGCGCCGGCAGCCACTTCGCAACGGTCAGGGCGGTGGCGGCTACCCGCGTGACCGGCGCCCATTGTGCGGCAGCGGCACGGCCGGCGCCCTGCGTGGCCCGCGAAGCGTCCTGCTCACGCAGCCGGCGGACAAGATCCCCGGTGTTAATGGAGACCGGACACGCGGTCTGGCACATCCCGTCAACTGCGCACGTTTCCACCGAGTTGTACGTCTCGGCCCGCGCGAGTTCGCCGTCGAGCGCCAGATCCCCCCGGGACGTGGCCGCAGCCCGGGCGCGGCGGACCGCGATGCGCTGGCGCGGCGTGATCGTCACGTCCCTGCTGGGGCACACGGGCTCGCAGTAGCCGCACTCCACACACCGGTCCACTTCGGGTTCGACGACGGGTGTGAGCTTCAGGTGCGCCAGGTGCGATTCCGCGTCGTTGCCGATCAGCACACCGGGGTTGAGGATTCCGGCCGGATCACAGAGCCTCTTGACGTCCAGCATGGCGCGGTAAAGCCGTGGCCCGAACTGGCGTTCGACAAACGGGGCCATGATGCGGCCCGTGCCGTGTTCGGCTTTCAGGGTGCCGCCGGCCCCAAGGACCAGCTCCACCAGGTCTTCGGTGAAGGCCCGCTGACGCCCGATCGCGCCGGCTGCCGTGAAATCCTCCGTGATGAGGAAGTGGATGTTGCCGTCCTTCGCATGCCCGAAGATCACGGCGTCGTCGTAGCCGTACTCTGCGAAGAGCCGGTGCAGTGCGGCGCAGGTCGGCGCGAGCAGCGGGACCGGCACCGCGATGTCCTCCAGCAGCGCCGTGGTGCCAGGGCGCCGCGCGCCTGCAATTGCGGCGTACAGCCCCTTCCGCGCGTGCCACAGGTGCGCCCGCTTCTTTGGCTCCGTGGTCGGCTCGAACGACGGGGCTCCGGCAGCTGCCAGGGCCGCCCGCGCGCCGCCGAGAAGCCGCCCCAGTTCGTCCTCGGTTTGCCCTTGGTATTCGATCAGCAGGGCGGCGTGGGAGACGATCGCGATCCGGTCGAGGATGTCCGCGGTGGCGGGATCGCCCTGGACCACCCGCAGGGATGCTGCATCCATCAGCTCTATGGTGGCCGCGCCCGTGTCCACCAGGACGGGAAGGATCCGCGTGGCCTGCTCCAGGTCCTCGAAAATCACCAGCGCGGTGGCCGCACAGGGCGAAATCTGCACGGTGCCGAATTCGATCTCGGCAATGAACCCGAGGGAACCTTCGCTGCCCACCATGAGGTGCGCGAGGATCTCCACCGGTGCATCGAAGTCGAGGAACGAGTTCAGCCCGTAGCCCATGGTGTTCTTGCCACGGTACTGGCGCAGGATTTCTGCCGTCAGTTCGGGGTCCGCCCGGATTTCGTCGCGGAGTTGGGACAATCCGGCATGCAGCACCGGTTCGGCGCCGGCGAGGCGCGCGTCAGCATCCGGCAGGGAGGTATCCACCACTGTTCCGCCGGGCAGGACAAATTTCAAGGAGCGCAGGGTCCGGTAGGAGTTGTAGTCCGTGCCGCAGGCCATGCCGCTGGAGTTGTTGGCCACCACACCGCCAACTGTTGCCGCGATCTCGCTGGCCGGATCCGGCCCCAGCTTCCGGCCATGGCGTAGGAGCCTGGCGTTGACCTGCCGGATGGTGGCGCCAGGCTGGACGACGACGGTGCTGCCGTCAGGTGCGGGCCGGATGTCGCGGAAAGCGCCCCTGACGTCGATCAGGAGGTCATCGCCCGACGCCTGGCCGGACAGGCTGGTCCCGCCGGAGCGCAGCGTGATGGAGCGGTGGTGCGAACGTGCGTAACGGAACGCGGCCGAAACGTCCTCAAGCGACCGTGCGCGCACCACGGCCGCGGGAGTCAGCAGAAAATGGGAGGCATCGACGCCGGCAACCACGCGGTCGAACACGTCGACGCTTACGTCCGCACCCGCCGTCGGACGCTCACCGGAAGCCGGCGGAACGGCGCCGTTCCCCGCGCCGAGTGCCGCACGAAGCGAGGCGGCCAGGGCGCGGTCCCCGGCCTTCACATCCGCGCGGTCTGCCGTGCCTTCAAGGTGAGTCGCTTGCATAAACTATCACTTCCGAATTATGATACACTATTTACAAAATCTGCATGGAGGGTTCCGGCCCCGGCGATCCACGGGACGCATCCTGCAGAACCGCCATCCCTGATCGGAGCCTCCCGTGGCAAATGGCCGAAATGCCGCCCCAGTTGACGGGCAAGTCCGCCTTCTGACCAAGGTGTCCCGCATGTACCACGAGCGCGGTATCCGGCAGGCGGACATCGCCACGGCGCTGAACATATCCCAGGCCAAGGTCTCCCGCCTGCTGAAGCGGGCCGTCACCCAGGGAATCGTGCGGACCACCGTAATGGTCTCCCCCGGCGTGTACTCCGATCTCGAGGAACGGCTGGAGGCAAAATTCGGCCTGCTGGAGGCGGTGGTCGTTGATATTGAGAGCGACGACGACGAACGGGCCGTCCACTCTGCGCTCGGGGCGGCGGCCGGCAGCTACCTCGAAGCCACCCTCGGAGGAGGGGACCGGATCGGCATCTCCTCGTGGAGCCAGACGCTGCTCGCCCTGGTGGACCGCATGCGTCCGTTCAACGTGGGCGGTGCCACCCAGGTTGTCCAGCTTCTTGGCGGCATCGGCACTCCCGAAGTGCAGAACATGGCCCAGCGCCTCGTCGGCGAGTTTGCCCGGATGCTCGGCGCGGAACCGGTCTACGTTCCCGCCCCCGGCGTGGTGGCCGACCGGGCGATCAGGGACAGCCTCCTCCAGGAAGCAGCCCTGACCGAGGTGGCGAGGCGATGGAACGAGCTCACCATGGCCATCGTCGGCATTGGCAGCATCGAACCGTCCAACCTTCTGGCCGAGAGTGGGAACGCCTTCTCCCCGGAGGACCGTGAACGGCTGCTGGCCGAAGGGGCCGTCGGCGATATCTGTCACCACGTTTTCACCGCCGGCGGAACGGCCGTGACGGGGGATCTCGCGGCACGGACCATTTCAATTCCGGTGGAAAACTTCCTGTCCATCCCCCGCCGCATCGGCATCGCCGGTGGCCTGCGCAAGCGCGAACCCATTCGTGGAGCCCTGGCTGGCGGGTGGGTCAATGTGCTCATTACGGACATCCACACCGCCGAAGTACTGGCCGGAGAAGAGACTGACGGGGCCGGGACCGAAAGCCGGGAGCTCACCGCTTAGCAGGGAGCGACGCAAGCAGCTGGTGCAGGCGCTTGACGCCCGATTCCAGGCTCGTCAGCACAGGCACCGCCACGTCGCAGCCCTCGGCGGCACTTGCCATGGATGCCTGCGCCAGCACCACCACGTCCGAATCTTCCGCAGCAGCCCGGATCGCGGCCGCAACAATGCGGTCGTGGCCGGGCCGGTCACCCGAGGCCACGGCGGCAAAGGCTCCCTCCACCACCACGCTCCGGATAGTGGGCGCCAGCCCGGCGGCCCGGGCCCGCTCGGCAATGAGCCGGGTGGTGGGCCCGCAGGTGGTCGGAAGGGTGGCCAGCACGGTGATCCTGGATCCCGTGGCCACCGCCTGATCGGCCATGGCCTCATCGATGCGCAGGATGGGAATGCCCACCTCCGCCGAGATGGTCGCTGCCAGCTCCGAGATGGAGGAGCACGTCAGCATGATCGCCTCGGCACCGGCGTCGGCGGCCGCCCTGGCGAGCCCCGCGACACGGCGCGGCACGGAATCTGACACATCAGGATCACCCAGGTCAGCCACAATGCGGTCGTCCAGGTAGTTGATTGCCGTGACGCCGGGCAGTTCCCGCTTCACCAACTCCATAACAGGGCCGATCACCACTGCTCCCGTGTGCAGCAGGGCAATCCTCGGGGTCTCGTTCATTCGGTCGACTATCCCTTCACTGAACCGGCGGCCATGCCGGCCATGATCTTTTTGTTGAGGAACACAAACACAATCAACAACACCACGATGTTGATGCTCACGGCCGCAAAAAGCGGTCCGTACTGCGTCGAGCCGTACTGGTCGCTAAGGCTCAGCAGTCCCACCTGGATGGTGGCGAGATCCGGCCGGGTGGTGAAGGTCAGTGCGATGAGCAGGTCATTCCACACGCTGAAGAACTGTACGAGGCCGATGGTCAGGATCGAGTTGCGCATCATCGGCAGGCCGATCACAAAGAAGGAGCGCAGCGGGCTTGAGCCGTCCACGGTGGCGGCCTCGAAAATTTCACGCGGGATGGACCGGAAGTACGCGGCCATCAGGAACGTGGTCAGCGGCAGGCCCATCACTGTATAGGTGATGATGAGCGGCCAGAGTGAGTCCGTGAGGCCTGCCTGGAAGTACACGGTGAACAGGGGCACCAGGATCATCTGGCCCGGCACCATAATGCCGGCAAGGATGTAGAGCAGCGTGGCCTTCCGGCCCTTCCAGATCAGGACTTCCAGCGCGTACCCTGCGGCCACACCGATCAGCACAATGAGCGCTACCGACGGAAGGGTGACAAGGACGCTGTTGAGGTAGTTCCGCGACACGTTGCCGTTGCTGAGCGCGGTGGTGTAGTTGTCGAAAATCCAGTTCTCCGGCAAGGACAACGCCGGGTTCGAGAGGAACTCCGTCTGGGTCTTGAACGAGCCAAGGACCATCCACACCTGCGGGTAAAGCACCACCACCACCACGATGGTGACAATGATCCAGACGGGAAGACGCTTAAGCGCGCGGCGTGCTGTGCGGTGCGTGCGGGCGGCCTGCACCGGACGCGGCGGCGAGGGCGTGCGGGGGGTTTCAACCTGGGGTTGGACGGTCATCTCAGTCCTCCGCCTTGCGTTGGGACGATCGGAAAATCGCGAGGGTGAAGACAAGGCACAGGAGCGTCAGGACCAGGGCGATGGTGCTGCCATAGCCATACTCCGCATACTCGAATGCTGTCCGGTACATGTAGAGGGTCAGCGGCGCCGTCGACGTGCCGGGACCGCCGTTGTTGAGTGCGAGCAGGCTGTCGAAGACCTTCAGCGTCGCGTTCAGGCTGAAGATAATCGAGGACAGCAGGATGGGCAGGGAGAGCGGCACAACGATATGCCGTACCAGTTTGAGCCCGTTCGCGCCGTCCAGCTTGGCCGATTCGAGAATCTCGTCGGGGATATCGAGGAGTCCCGCATAGAGCAGGATCGCGTAGAAGCCCATGGAGCCCCACAGCGTCATGGCGAGCGCGGTGACCATTGTCCCGGACGTGGTGGCAAGGAACTCGATGCTGTCCCCGCCGAAGAAATTGATGAAGTCGTTGACGGGGCCCTGGTTTTCCCCGACGGCAACAAAGCTGCGGAAAAGCAGGGCGACGGCCACAGTCGGCAGGATCGCAGGAAAGAAGACGATCGTCCGGAGCAGCGATGAACCTTTGCGCAGGACGAAGACGTAGAGGAGGGCAAGCAGGTACCCCAGCGTGATCTGGCCTGCCGTCGCGGCCAGAGCGAAGAACACGCTGACCCCCAGGGACTGCAGTGCAGCGTCGTCCGTGAAGAACTTGGTGAAGTTATCGACTCCAACAAACTCGAAGCCGCGGAGGGTGTTGCCCTCGAAGAAGGAGAGGCCGAGGGACCAGGCCACGGGGCCGATCTTCAGCAGGGTGTACAGCAGAAGGGCGGGAGCCAAGAGGATGATAATCGTCTTTCGGTCTCCGAACACCGAGTTCATAATTCATACCTTTCGTCGGCAGGAGGCCCGGCCACACCGACAGGGTGGCCGGGCCAGGCCGAATCATCGAGCAGCGTCAACACTCTTCTGAAGGGCGCTCATGTAGTCCTGGGCCGACATCTGGCCGGTGGTGAGCAGGGAGACGTTGGTCGAGGCGAGCGAGTTGCTCTTGGGGTCCAGGAGGGCTTCGAACCAGAGCACGGGATCCTTGAGTTCGGTGATCTTTTCCTGGATCTGGGAGGTCATGACGGGGAGGGTCTTGACCTCCTCGTTGACCTTGAACCCTGAGATGGTCCCGGAATCCTTCAGCGCCTGGGCACCGTAGTTCTTTGAAATGCACTTCAGCCATTCGCCAACCTTGGGCCCGAACTGCTTGGGCGACATGGCCATTACTGCGCCGGCGTTGGCCGCAAACTGGTCAATGCTTCCGGAGCCGCCCTCGACGGCCGGGAACGCCATAAAGCCGATGTTGGTGTCGCCGATGGTGTTCCGCTTGGGGTCGTTGATGGAGCTGAGCAGCCAGCTGCCGTCATAGGTCATGGCTGCCTTGCCCGTGAGGAAGAGGTTCGTGGACGTATCGGCATCCCGGGTCGAGAAGCCCTCGCCCAGGGCGCCGGAGGCAGTGAGATCGGCCAGGGCCTGCGCGCCGGCCACGTACTTGGGATCTGTCAGCTTGGCTTTGCCGTCCCTGATGTCCTTCATGGCATCCGGCCCTGCGTTACGGAAGATGTACATACCCATGAGCCGGGTGAGCGGCCAGCCGGCGGCGCCGGCCTGGGTCATCGGCATAACGCCGGCCTGGGCGAGCTTGGCGGTGGCTTTCTTCAGTTCATCCCAGGTCTTGGGCTCCTGGATGCCGTTGGCGGCGAAGATCTGCTTGTTGTACCAGATTCCCTCGACGTTGTACTGGTACGGCAGGGAAACCACGCCGCCGTAGACGTTCTCCACAGTGGCGGCGGCCGCGGGCAGAAGCTGATCCCCTGCGCCGAGCTTCTCCAGGGCTTCCTTATAATCCAGCACGAGCTTTCCCTTGCCGAGGTCGCCGGCCGGGCGGACCATGGCCGTGCCCGCGATGAAGTGCGCCGGCAACGCGCCCTGGCCGGCAAGGAGGGTCACCTTCTGCACAACGTCAGCCTGGGCGACCTTCTGGTGCTCGAGCGGGAGGGCCGCGTTCTCGGCCGAGCAGGCGCCCTTGGCCAGCGCATCAAGGGTGGCCGGGAGGGCCTTGTTCTCGTTCGCCGTAAGTACCGTAAAGCTGCTGGGGTCGGTGCCGCCCGCGGCCGCACTGCTGGCCTGCTGTGGTGCACCGCCGCACGCAGAGAGCGGAGTAAGTGCGAGTGCGACGGCCGTTGCCACCATCACTCGACGACTGCGGAAAGCTTTCATTGCGTCCTCCTTGACGGCTGCCAGTGCCTGACAGCGAACCTCTGACCGATGCGTTTTCAATCAGTAGTGAGAGATTATTCAACCCCTCGTTCGTGTTGAGCGTATCACATTCTTCCCCTATTGTGAATATTCATTCGAGTTTGAGAGAATAATCAATATTGGGTTGCAGGCGACCGCCTGGCGAGGGAATCGACGACGAGGACGACACCATGAAAAGCAGTACAGCGAAGCGGCACCATGCGCCGCTCACCGCACTCGACGCAGCGAACGTCGTCTGGGCCGGCGGCTTCTGGGGAGACGCACTCGAGCGCACGCGTACGGTGACGGTGCCGGGCATGTGGGGCTCACTCAGCGACCCGGCAGTAAGCCCGGGCTGGCGGAACTTCCTGATCGCGGCCGGCGACGCCGACGGCCAGCACGAAGGCCCGCCGTTCCTCGACGGTGACCTCTACAAGTGGCTCGAGGCGGCGATCAGCCTGCTGGAGACCTCGCCCGACGCGGCCCTTGAGGCCAGCATCAATGACATCGCGGCCAAGATCGCCTTCGTCCAGCGCGAAGACGGTTACCTCCACACTCCAACGCGCATCGCCGAACGCAACCACGAGCAGGCCCAGGCCCTCGCCGACCGGTTCAACTTCGAGACGTACAACCTCGGCCACCTCATCACCGCCGGCGTGCGACACCACCGGGTGACAGGCGAAACGGTCCTGCTGGACGCCGCCGAGCGCGCCGCCGGATTCCTGGAGAACCTGGCCACCAACCACACCGACCAGCTCGCACGCAGCGCAATCTGCCCGTCGCACTACATGGCTGTCATTGAGCTCTACCGGGCCACCGGCAACGAGCGCTACCTTCGCCTGGCGGAGACCTTCGTTGCGGTGCGGGACGACTTTGCGGGCGGCGACGACAACCAGGACCGCATCCCGGTTCGCGAACAAAAGGCAGTGGCCGGACACGCTGTCCGCGCCAACTACCTGTATGCCGGACTGGCGGACCTGGTGGCCGAGACGGGTGACCCGGAGCTCACCGAAGTGCTTGAACGCCTGTGGCGGGACGTCGTCGACACCAAGCTCTACATCACCGGCGGCTGCGGTGCACTGTACGACGGGGCGTCCCCGGACGGCAACCCGGAGCAGGGTCAGATCAGCCGTGTGCACCAGGCCTACGGACGCCCCTTCCAGCTGCCGAACACCACTGCCCACAACGAGTCCTGCGCGAACATCGGCATGATCTTCTGGAGTGAGCGGATGCTGGCACTCACCGGCGACGCGGCATACGCCGACGTGATTGAGCGCATCGCCTACAACAGCCTGCTGGCCAGCATCAGCCTGGATGGCACACGCTACTTCTACACCAACCCGCTCCGGCAGGTCCGCGAGCTGCCGTTCCCGCTCCGGATGCCCGGCGAAACCGCCCTGCGGCCGGTGCCGGAACCGCCGGCCTCTGACGCACGCCTCCGCGCGGAATACATGAGCTGCTTCTGCTGCCCGCCGAATATCGCCCGCACCCTGGCGCAGTTCCATGAGCGCGCCATGTCCACCTCAGCTGAAGGCCTGTGGGTTCATCTCTACGGCAGCGCCGACGTCCACGTGGAGCATGAAGGCCGGGGAATCGGACTTCGGGAAGTCTCCGAGCAGCCCTGGGGAGAGCGCGTGGACTTCACCGTCACCTCCGTGACCGGCGGCGGCATCCCGCTGAAACTGCGGATCCCCGGCTGGAGCGAAGGCGCGGCCATCACCGTCAACGGTGAACCTGCGGCAGCCGGCGAACCCGGAACGTATGCGACGATCGACCGCGAGTGGCAAGCGGGCGACACCATCACGCTGGCATTGCCGATGCCGGTCAAAATGGTGCGCGGACACCGCCTGGCCGAGGAAATCACCAACCAGGTTGCCGTGACCCGGGGTCCGGTCGCCTACTGCCTGGAAAGCCAGGACCTGCCGGCAGGAGTGCGGCTGGAGCAGATCGCACTGCGCCGCGGCACAACATTCACCCCCGTGGAGACTGACATCGAGGGCCGCCGGATCGTGGCACTCGACTGCGAGGCGGTGGTCCTGCCGCCCGCGGAAGGCCAGGGGCTGTACGCCGAAGTCGGCGACGCCGAACTCGCCACCGCGCGTGTGCGGCTGATTCCGTACTTCACGTGGGGCAACCGCGGGGCGTCCGAAATGTCCGTCTGGCTCCCGCTGGCATGGTGATGAAAATGACCCCCACAGTTACCCCCGGCCTCGCCACGGATCCGTCCGCCACAGCCCGGGCGGACGCGAAATCGCAGCACGTTGTCGCCACGTATCACATCGAGACGTCGCTCGACCTCCGGCACGCAGCCGAAGTTCTGGCCGGCGAGCAGTCCACGGGCACGTTCATCCGGGTGGCACGGGAGTCCGACGAGCTGCGGTCCCGGTTCGCGGCCCAGGTGGTGGACCTGGAGGAAATCCCGCTGACCGGTTCGTCGCCGCTGCCAGGCGCCGTCGGTGATCCGGCCAAACGCCGCCGCGCCAGGGTGCGGCTCCGGTTCCCGCTCTCGAACTTCGGCCCCTCCCTGCCCAACCTGCAGGCCGCCGTCGCCGGCAACCTGTTCGAGATCAAGGAACTTGCGGCGATCAAGCTCATGGACCTCGACCTCCCCGAGGCCTTCGCCGAGCGCTACCCCGGACCGGCCTTTGGCGTTGAAGGAACCCGCCGGCTGATGTCGCGCCCCTCCGGCGCCCTGATCGGAACGATCATCAAGCCGAGCATCGGGCTGACCCCCGGGGAGCTGGCCGAGGTGGCCGCCGAGCTGGCCAGTGCCGGCGTCGACTTCATGAAGGATGACGAGCTGCAGGGCAACGGCCCTTCAGCTCCCCTGGCCGCACGGGTGCGGGCCGTCATGCCGGTGCTGCAGCGCCATGCCGACCGCACCGGCGTGATGCCGATGTATGCCTTCAACATCACCGACGACATCGGCCGCCTCGAAGCCAACCACGACCTGGTGGTCGAGGCCGGCGGCACGTGCGTGATGGCCTGCATCAACATGATCGGCCTGTCCGGAGTGGAATTCCTGCGCCGCCACGCTGCCGTGCCCATCCACGGGCACCGGGCGATGTTTGGCGCCATCAGCCGGTCAGACCAGCTGGGGTTCTCGTTCCGGGCCTGGCAGAAGCTGGCCCGGCTGTCGGGTGTGGACCACCTCCACACCAACGGCATCAGCAACAAGTTCTACGAGAACGACGACGAGGTGCTCGACTCGATCGCGGCGGTGCGGGAACCCCTTCTCGGGCAGACGCCGACCCTGCCTGTACTATCGTCCGGACAGTGGGCGGGCCTCGCCCACGCAACCTATGCGGCCACCGGCACGGATGACCTGCTGGTTCTCGCGGGCGGCGGAATCCACGGCCACCCGGACGGGCCGGCCGCCGGCGTGAGGAGTATGCGTGCCGCGTGGGATTCCGCCGGGCGCGGCGAAGAGATGGCGACGGCCCTCGCCGCTTCAGCCGAGTTCCGCCGTGCCGTCGAGACTTTCGGAGCACCGCGTGGGTGACCTGCGACTCGCCTTCTACGGCGACGACTTCACCGGCAGCGTCGACGTGCTCCTGCAGCTCCGGCGGGCGGGCTGGACCAGCCGCCTTTTCCTGGGGCTGCCGGTTCCTGCCGAGCTGCAGGCCGCCGCCGCGGAAGTGGACGCCGTGGGTGTGGCAGGCGTGGCGCGCTCCTTGCCGACGGGCCGGATCGAGCAGGAAGTACGGCCGGTGCTCGAGGCGCTCAGGGCGCTCCGGCCGCAGATCGTGCAGTACAAGGCATGTTCAACGGCTGACTCGTCGCCGGAGGTGGGAAGCCTGGGGCGCGTTCTTGAGATCGCCAGGGACGTGTTCGGTCCCGCCACCGTGCCCGCCCTTTTCGCGCAGCCTGATTTCGGCCGCTACACCGCGTTCGGCCATCACTTCGCCGCGGAGGCGGGGCAGGTCTACCGCCTTGACCGCCAGCCGACGATGTCACAGCACCCGGTCACCCCGATGCGCGAGTCCGACCTCGCCAGGCACCTCTCGCTGCAGACCCGCCTTCCCGTCGGCTCCATGCACCTCACCGAGTACACGGATGCACCGGACGTCGCCCGCGCCTTGGGGCTCCGGACTGAGGCCGCCACCGTCCTGGACGCCATGACGGACGGGCACATTGAACTTGTCGCCGAAGCCGTGGTGGCCAACTCCCGATCAAATGCACCGCATTTCGTGATGGGCTCCGGCGGGTTCAGCCGCGGCCTGGCGTCCGCCCTCTCCCACGGCACCACGGCCCACGTGGACATGGCCGATGGGCTGAACGCGGACGGGCCCGTCCTTGCGGTCTCGGGCTCCCAGTCACCCCAGACGTCGCGGCAGATCGACGACGCCCGCAGCCAGGGCTGGACCGTCCTCGCTTTATCCGCAGACGATGACGGTCCGCTGCAGGACCGCGTCGTTCAGGAGCTTTCGGCGGGCCGAAGCGTAGTGGTGACCACCGGCGATGCGGCAGAACCGCGCGACGGCGGCAGCCTGGTGGAGGCGCTTTCGGCCCGCCTTTCGGGTGTCATCGAAGCTGCCCTCCGGGAGGGCGGCAACCACCGGGTGATCGTCTGCGGCGGGGACACGTCCAGCCACGTCCTCCGGCAGCTCGGCGCCCGTTCCCTGTCGATCGCGGCGAACCCGGCGGGCAATGTGGTCCTGTGCCGGGTTGCATCGCCCAACAGTTGGCTGGACGGCACCGAAATGCTGCTCAAAGGCGGCCAGGTGGGCCCGGTGGACCTTTTCGAGCTGATCCGCAACCTCCAGGCCAGGCCGCGGGTCGCGCCGGTCAGCTGATTCCGGCATGCGGGTCACCGGGGCGGCGTGCGAAGTTCGCACGCCGCCCCGTCGCTTCCGGCATCAGGCCTGGAAGCGGACACTCCAGGTGGTCGCCTCGCGGGGAAGCCGGTACTGCTCCGGCAGGGACGGCCCGCACGCCGCCGATCCCAGCCCGGACTGCGCGTGGTCCACGTTCAGCCACACCCGGCCGGAATCCGCCAGGTCGTGGGGGTGCCGGGCGCGTTCCAGGGCCTCGCTGGTCCAGCGCCGTGCCGTGAAGTGGAACACCGGGTCACCTTCAACCTTTAGAGTGGGCAGCCCGGCGCCTGAAAGCTCAAGCCAGCGCGTTTCCACGTGGTTGCCGTTTTCCTGGGGCACCGGATAACCGACCTGCAGGCCGTCGAGACTGGACGCATATGTCCCGACGGCGGCGGCCTCCCGCGAATCCGCGTACGACTCCCCCGGTCCACGTCCGAACCACCGCGCCTCCTCGTAGGCGCCCGGCAAGCCAAGCCGCAAGCCCAGCCGCGGCAGGACGATGTCCCGGTGCTGGTATGGGGTATCCGCCCACGGGCCGGTGAAATCCACTGAAACCTCCAGCCGGAGTCCCGGGCCGTCGGCGGTCCAGTCGAACACGTACTCAATGGCATGCGGGTGGGTGGCCGCGGCGGATCGCCCCGCCACCCGCAGGCGGTCGCCGTCGGCCTCGATGCGGTCGGTGCGGTGCTGCATCCGGTCGAGCCCGACGGCGGACCACACGGCCGCGAGGTTATTGTTGCCGCCCTGCCCGCGGTCGTTCTCGGTGGGGGCCCGGTACACGTCGAGCTGCGGACCGTCGAGTTCCAGCCGTCCGAGCCGTAGGAGCCTCCCGGACGCCGGGTCGAAGACAGCGTCACCGAGCCGCAGCCCGCCGTCGGACGACACCTGATGCCACGCGGACACAGGCCCCCGCAAAGGTTCCGCGCGCCGCTGTTTGGGACGGACAGCCAGGGCTCCCTGGGACCACGCCACGAGATGTCCGGCGGGAGCCCACGCGGTGTCCTCCCTGAGTTCCGCCTCGACGGTGAGCCACCATTCGCCCGGCTCATCACCGGGGTCAACCGGGCACGGCACCGTGACGCTCTCCCCGGCGGCGACGGCCGGGACGGCAAGGACGCCGTTGCCGCGCGGGACACCATCGAGCTCCAGGCGCCAGGTGAAACCCAGGTGCTCGAGCCCGACGGCGTCGTGGTCGTTCCGGATCACGATCGTCTCCGCAACGGAAATCTCCACCGGCTGGAGCACTTTCTTCAGTTCGGCCAGGCCGGGCGACGGCGTGCGGTCCGAAAAGACCAACCCGTCCAGGCAGTAGCGGCCGCCGTTCGGGCGGTAGTCAACGTCCGAGCCGTGCATGATGAACTCGCGGCCGGCGGCATCCCGGTGCGTGAAGCCGTGGTCGATCCACTCCCACACAAAGCCGCCGCAGAACCTTTCGTAGGCCTTCAGGATGCGGTGGTAGTCCAGCAGCGAACCAGGACCGTTGCCCATCGCGTGGGCGTATTCACAGAGCAGGAACGGCAGCGAGCGGCGGCGGGCATCGTCTTCGTCGTTGATTTCCTCAGGCCGTGGATCCTCGCGCCGGCCGATCTGCTCCAGCAGCTCGAGCGATGGGTACATCAGCGATGCGAAGTCGGAGTTGCGGTAGCTCGGGTCGCGTTCGTAGTGGAGGGGACGCGACGGGTCACGCTCCCGGATCCAGGCCTCCACGGCGTCGAAGTTCTCGCCAATCCAGCTCTCGTTCGCCAGCGACCAGGCCACGACGCTGGGGCTGTTCTTGTCCCGCTCCACCATGCGCCGGGTGCGGTCGAGCATGGCCGGCAGCCAGCGGGGGTCCGCCGGCGGGTTGCCCTCCCAGCCCGCGTAGATAAAGCCGTGCGTCTCCAGATCGGATTCCTCCACCACCCAGAGGCCGTATTCGTCGCACAGCCGGACGAACTCGGGGTGAGGCGGATAGTGGCTGGTGCGTACTGCGTTGATGTTGTGCTGCTTCATCAGCTCGATGTCGCGCACCATCGTTTCCCGGTCGAGCGTACGGCCCGTGTCCGGGTGGTGTTCGTGCCGGTTCACCCCGCGGAAGAACACCGGCCTGCCGTTGACGCGGAGCACGCCGTCGGAGATCTCCACGGTACGGAAACCTATCCTCAGCTCCACCGTTTCGCCCGCTGACGTGAGCGTTCCGCGGTACAGCCGCGGCGATTCGGCGCTCCATGGCTGCACGGGGACGGTGGCGGTTTCGCCGGCGGCCATGCTGATCCCCAGCTCCGGGATCTCCACGCGGGCCGGCGTTGAGGCGTCCACCCGGAGGGTGCCCTGGCCGGTCCGGTGGTTGAAGCCGGCGTGGACAAAGTGATCGTCAATGGCACCGGCCGGCCGTTCGATGAGCTCAACATCGCGGAAGATCCCGGGCAGCCACCACATGTCCTGGTCCTCCAGGTAGGTGCCCGAGGACCAGCGGTGGACGCGCACGGCGAGCACGTTCTCGCCTGGAAGCACGGGGGCGTCGAATTCGAAGGGCAGCCGGCTTCCGGTGGAAAAGCCCAGTTCCTGCCCGTTCAGCCAGACCTTCGCGCAGGAATCCACCCCCTGGAAGCGCAACACGGCCCGGCCCCAGTCCTCGGGGACGTCGAACACCAGCCGGTAGTCCCCGGTGGGGTTTTCGGTGGGGACCCGCGGCGGGTCCAGCGGCATGGGCAGTGCCGTGTTGGTGTAGAGCGGTCCCTCATCCGTGCCGCGCAGCGACCGGGCGGTTCCGCCGGCCAGCGGCGTGACGGGTTCGAGGACCCAGTGGGACGGGACACGGATGGTGTCCCAGGCCGAGTCATCGAACCCGACCTTGTTGAAACCGTCGCCGGTGCCTGCGGCAGTCGGCGAAAGCCGGAACCGCCAGCTTCCGTTGAGGCTGAGCCGGCGGGCGTCGCTGACGGCATCCGCGCGCGGCTCGCGGCGGCCGGCTCCCGGGGCAAAGTCGTCCCAATAATTTGGCATGGATAGTCCTGTTCAGTGTGCGTTTATGGCGGCGGATTGCCGGATCCGGCGGATGCGCAGCGCCAGCGCCTCGCCGCCAGGCAGCTGCACCGGTTCGGCCCCTGCCGCGAAGGCATCATTCCGCTGGACATCAGTCAGTTCGAAGGCCTGCTCAGCGGTCTTGACGGTCATGTTCCAGGTGTCGATCACGTCGACCTCGAAGCGGTCCCCGACCTCCAGCGGGATCCCCATCCCCGTATTCGGCAGCCGGAACGTCCACGACGCGGGAGCCGATCGGCCAAGGTACTGGAAGTACACCTGCCGTGGAATGCCGGCGACGAAACCTTCGTCCCACCAGTTGTCGATGGGGTCCAGGCCGGCGCCGTCCACCTCGTCCAGCACCTGCCGCAGGAACCCTAGCCGTTCCGGACTCTCGCCCTGCAGGAGCCCGCCTTCGACGATGTGGAGGCTGCCGCCGTCGAGCACAAAGCTCTCACCGTGCGAGGCGTAGCAACCCGACACGGTGGCAATCCAGAACTGATGGACCAGTTCACGGGCCGTGAGGTGTCCCCACCGCTCGGGCACGTCGCCTTCGTACTTGATCTCGTCGAGCACGATCGGCTTGAGGTAGGCGTCGCGGAACAGCGACGCGCGGCCGAAGTCCTCGGTAGCCTGCCCGAGCTGGAGGGAGGCGTGCGTGACCCACGGCTGGTTGTAGTCGTACATGCGAACCCAGTTGTGGATGGAGCGCAGGTGGTCATGGGGATCCAGGGCAGCGAGCAGTTCGCCGGCCGCGTCCCACCGGGCGGTGGGGCGGTCCAGGATATCGAACTCGTTGCAGAGCGACCACCAGACGTTGGAGTAGGCCGAGAGCCGGGCCACCAGGTAGCGCAGGTACGCGGCGTCCTCGGCATCGGTCAGACCGTCGAGGCCGAAGCGGCCATTGTCATAGGCGTTGTAGATGAGGACATCGGCCTGGATCCCCCGGGACTGCAGGAGCACGACGGCGGCGTCGAGCCGCCGGAAGAAAGTCACCACCGGGCGGGTCACGTCGTAGCGGCCGTCGGCGCCGCGTTCAAAAGGCAACAGCTCAGGGAAATGCTCCACATAGCCGCCCGCCTGCGGGAAGACCATAAAGCGCAGCTTGTTGAAACCGGCCTCAGCCAGCGGGTCCACGGTGGCCGCGAATCTTTCCTCGGGCTGGTGCAGCCAGTTGTACACGGTGGCTCCGACCGGCCGGAACGGCGTACCGTCCGCATGGGCGAAGTGGAACGTGCCAGCCACCCTGACGGGCCCGTACTCCGCAGTCGCCGGGGAGACCACGTTTACACTGCCTGTGGCCCCGGCCAGTTCGGCGGACTCCGAACTGGTGGTCCAGGTCCAGCGGCCTTCGCGTTCGGGGGCGAAGCGCGCCAGGTAGCGGTCGCCGCCGTCCCAGAATCCAGGCACCCTCCTGACGTCGCCGGACTCGTGTTCGAACACGGCCCAGAACGGAATCCGATCCGCCGGAACAGGTTCGTCCGGCCCGGTGAGTAGGACTTCGAGCACCGCGTAGCGGGGGTGCGTCATGGAGTGATCCTTTCAGGCGAGCGCTGGCGCTCGGGAACGTTGGAGGGGCAACTATTGAACCGTATCAATATCTAATCCCACGAAACAAGGCTCCAAAGGCGAAACTCTTGAAACGTGTCAAGAACTACGCAATGATGGGGAGGACCGCTTTCACAGTCCACTTCCCGGGCCTGCGCCGACAGGCCCGCCCCACCAGGAGTTCTCATGAGCATCACCGTTGGTGCACCAACGTTCGAACACCACCGCCAGGCCCTCGGCACCGGCGTTGCCGCGCCACGGATCTCCTGGAAGACCCAGGCACCGCCGGGTTGGAGCCAGGCCGCCTACGAGGTGCAGGTGGACCGCGGCGGCACCGTTGACTCGCCGCCATCAGTGCACTCCGCGGACTCGGTCCTTCAGCCCTGGCCTGCTGCGCCGCTCGGCTCCCGCGAGCAGGCGACCGTCCGGGTCCGGGTCACCGGCGCGGACGGCACCCGCTCGGAGTGGAGCGAACCTGGCACCGTCGAGGCGGGTCTGCTGGAGCCCAGCGACTGGCAGGCGATGGCGGTCGGCGCAGGCTGGGAGGAGGATCCGGCGTCGGACGAACGGCGGCCGCCACTGCTGCGGCGCGAGTTTGCCGTGCGAAGCGACGTCGCCTCGGCGCGGCTCTACGTCACAGCCCACGGGCTCTACGAAGTCGAAATCAATGGCCGGCGTGTGGGCGACGACGCCATGTCACCCGGCTGGACCACCTACAACCATCGGCTCCGCTACTACACCTACGACGTCACCGGCCACCTCGCTTCCGGCGCGAACGTCATCGGATCCTGGCTCGGGGACGGCTGGTACCGCGGGCGGCTCGGCTGGTACGGCGGCTTCCAGAACCTCTACGGCACCGACCTGTCGCTGCTCGCCCAGCTTGAAGTCCGGTACAGCGACGGCTCCGTGGAGGTCATCACCACCGATGACTCCTGGCGGGCGGCGCCGAGTCCTATCGTCCGCAGCGGCAACTACGACGGCGAACTGTACGACGCGCGGCTTGAGCTCGACGGCTGGTCCCGGCCCGGATTCGACGACGCCGATTGGCACCGTGTTGTCGCCGCCCACCGCGACCCCGCCACGCTGGTGGCTCCCGAGGGACCCCCCGTCCGCTGCACCCAGGAGCTGACGCCTGTGGCGGTGCTGACCACCCCGAGCGGCAGGAAGGTCCTTGATTTTGGCCAGAACCTCGTGGGGCGCCTTCGCATCCGGGTTTCCGGCGAGGCGGGCAACTCAGTCCTCATCAGCACCGCGGAGGTGCTGCAGGACGGCGAGATCTACACCCGTCCGCTGCGCAGCGCGAAGTCGACCGACGAATACATCATGGCCGGGCGGCCGGGCGAGGAATGGGAGCCGCGGTTCACGTTCCACGGGTTCCGCTACTCGGAGGTCAGTGGCTGGCCGGGCGACCTTGAGGCTGCCGTTGCCCGCGGCGACGTCGTCGCCCGCGTTTATCACACCGACCTTGAGCGCACGGGCTGGTTCGAGAGTTCGAACCCCAGCGTCAACCGGCTCCACGAGAACGTCCTCTGGAGCATGCGGGGGAACTTCCTCGACATCCCCACCGACTGCCCGCAGCGGGATGAACGCGTCGGCTGGACCGGCGACATCCAGGTCTTCGCGCCCACCGCCTCGTACCTCTATGACGTCTCCGGCATGCTCTCGAGCTGGCTGAAGGACGTGGCGGCGGAGCAGCTTCCCGACGGAACGGTGCCCTGGTATGTCCCCGTTATTCCCGCGCACAAGATGTGGACTCCCATCCGCCCGGGGGCGGCGTGGGGCGATGTCGCAACGTTCACGCCGTGGACTCTGTACGAGCGCTTCGGCGATCCCGGAATCCTGGAAGCGCAGTATGACAGCGCGAAACGCTGGGTGGAACTGGTGGAGCGCCTCGCCGGCCCCGACCGGCTCTGGAATGAAGGATTCCAGCTGGGCGACTGGCTCGATCCGTCCGCCCCGCCGCATGATCCGGCCGACGCCCGCACGGACCGGTACCTCGTGGCCACGGCGTACTTCGCCCGCTCCGCGGACCGGATGGCCCGCATGGCCGGAGTCCTGGGCCGGCCCGACGATGAGGAACGCTTCGCCCGGCTGGCCGCCGACGTCCGCCGCGCGTTTGCCGCCGCGTATGTGCTCCCCGACGGACGCATGACCAGCGACGCCCAGACGGCGTACTCGCTGGCGATCGGGTTCGAACTGGTACCCGAGGCCGACATGGCCGCTGCCGGGCGCCGCCTCGCCGAACTTGTCGAGGAGGCCGGGCACCGCATTGCTACGGGATTTGTGGGCACACCGCTGGTTTCCGATGCCCTCACGGTCACGGGACATGCGGACTCGGCCTACAGCCTCCTGCTGGAAGAACAGGCTCCGTCCTGGCTGTACGCGGTGGTGCAGGGCGGCACCACGATCTGGGAACGCTGGGACAGCATGCTGCCGGACGGCACGGTGAACCCGGGCAAAATGACCTCGTTCAACCACTACGCCCTGGGAGCCGTGGCCGACTGGCTGCATCGCGTGGTGGCAGGCCTGGCGCCCGGAGCGCCCGGCTACCGGCACATCGTTTTCCGGCCGCAGCCGGGCGGCGGGCTCACCCACGCTTCCGCGGAACACGAGACACCGTACGGACGGGCGGCCATCGCCTGGCGGATCGACGGCGGGACCCTGCGCGTGGACCTTACCGTGCCCACGGGTGCGACGGCGACAGTGCAGCTTCCCGGGGGCGGCGAAGTCGAGATCCACAGCGGTAAGCATCACTTCGAAAGTGCGGCAGCCGCCGTCGACCGCGTTCCCGTGCCGGTCCGCGAAGCCTCCGCGATGTAGGGTGTCCGGCGGCGGGGCCATCTCCCCGCCGCCGGACACCTCAGGCGAGAGTCGACGCCCGGACGATCAGCTTCGGCTGGAAGACGATCTGTTTGGCGGACTTCGTGTCATTGGCGATGACCGCCTGGAGGAGTTCCACGGCTGCGATGCCAAACTCCTCATGGGGTGCCCGGACCGACGTCAGCGGAATGACCGAGGCTTCCGCGAATTCGATGTCGTCGTACCCGACGAGGAGGATGTCGGCAGGGACGCGCAGTCCGCTGTCCACCACAAGACCGTGCATCAGGCCCAAGGCGAGGAGGTCATTGGCGGCGAAAATTGCCTCGGGCCTGCGCTCCGGTGAGCGTTTGGCGATCTCTGCTGCTACCTCCCGGCCCACGGCGAGGGTCCGGTTGCCCACATTGATCACCTCAAGGGTGGCATCCACGCATTCGCGCACCGCCCGGCTGGCACCCTCGATCCGGTCCGAGATCTGCGGTACCCCCAAGGGACCTCCAACAAAGGCGATGCGCCGCGCCGACTGCTCGATGAGATGCTTCGCTGCCAGGTATCCGCCCATTTCGTCGTCCACCGACACGGAAGGCTGGTCGATGGCCAGAGCCCGCTGCCCCACGAGAACGCTCGGGGTGCCAAGCCTGCGGATGTGGGCCAGCCGGTCCTCGATGGGGCCATGCGATGCCACCAGCAGGCCACGGACCCGGTGCGCCTGGAACATTTCCAGATAGGCGTCTTCCCGTTCCCTGCTCCTGTTGGAATTGGCCAGGAAAACGGACAATCCGTCAGCCGCGGCGCGTTGCTCGACCCCCTCGGCAATGGTGGCAAAGAAGGGGTTGCTGATGTCGGGCGCAATGTACGCGATCGTTGCGCTGCTGCCGCGGCGCAGCTGCGAGGCGGCGTCGTTGCGGACGAAACCCAGTTCGTCGATGGCACGCTGGATCCGCTCGCGCTTCTCGGGGGACACCTTGTCCGGATGGTTGATGAAGTGCGAAACAGTGCCCTGCGCCACCTGCGCCAACGCTGCGACTTCCCGGATTCCTACCCTTGAGGCCATGGCCTAGTAGAACTCGACGGTGTTGACCCGATTTACGAGCGGCTCTCCGTCGAGGAGCCGGGTCGCATTCGCGGCGAACAGCTCGGCAATGAGCCTTTCCTCGTCGTCGTTGACCGCCGCGGCGTGCGGGCTGATCAGGACGTTCGGCATTCCCCACAGCGGGCTGTCCGCGGGGAGCGGCTCGGTGTCAAAGACGTCGAGGGCGGCGAAGCCGATCCTGCCGTCAGCGAGTGCCTCCACCAGGGCAGGTTCATCCACCGTCGACCCTCTGCCGACATTCACGATCGTGGCTCCTGGCTTGACGCTCTCCAGGACCGTCCGGCTGACAACGCGGTGCGTGGCCGTTGTGCCCGGGAGGCAAACGACGATGGCGTCCGCTCCTGCTACGGCTTCTGCCAACTGTCCCATGGGGTAGATCCGCTCAATCCCCGGCACCTCCACCTGCCTGCGGTGGGCACCGATGACCCGTGCGCCGAGGGCTGCCAGCTTTTCTGCAACAGCTCTGCCGATTCCACCGAGGCCCACCACGAGGACGGTCTGCGCGGACAGCTGTGCCACCGTGCGGCGCTCCCCCCACGTCCGGTTCCGCTGATCGGCCAGGAGCCTGCCGAGGTCCCTGGCGCCGGCCAACACCCCGAATACCGCGAACTCTGCGAGCGGCTGGGCGTGGACGCCGCCTGACGTAGTGAAGGCAACGCGCTCCAGCTGCATCTGGCTCAGGCCTGCGGCCCGTACCTGCCCGCCGCCTCCGGCAGGCGTGGTGTGCACCCACAGCAGCCGTTCGTTCGCTTCAACGGCGCGTTTGAGCTGCGACGACGACTGGTCCGGAACACCGTACAACGCGTCTGCCGAGTCGATCAGCTTCTCAAACCGGGCCTGCTCTTCCGCGCTGCGCGTGAATTCTTCGTCGCCCCTGTGGTCGCCGGGATAGCGCTGGGGCGGCAGCAGCGCCTGGTCGCGGACCACCTCCACGCGCGGCTCGGTCCGTTCAATGAGCTCGCACAGCTCCTCAGGCAGCGGGGTTGGCACAACAACGCGGAGGGTCTTCATGGGTCCACTCTAATTGAACAGCTTGACACGTTTCATTACATGACCGGGATAAAAGCCCTACCCAACGCGCGCGCCCGCGGCTACACTCGGAAACCGAGAGTCCGTGCAGGCAGCCGGACACCGGGAGAGAACGGAGGTGGTTTTGATGACTGTTTCAGCCGCGCGCCCAGAGCGCCCCACACCCATCAAACCAATCACCCCCGTTTCCAGCATCCGCACCGCCTAAGGCGCACCCGACAGGTTTTGCCCGCGGGACTGCGCGCACGCGGTGCCTGGGGACTTTTCCCGAGGACTGACCTTGAACAATTCGTCAGGCACCAGCCTGGACAGCATTTCCGCATTCACTTCCAGCCAGCAAGGGCCCACAACGTACGGCTACTCCCCCGCCGTAGCCCATCACTTCGACGCCCATCAGTCCGAGCACCACCAACACCACCAGCCCGGACGCGTGGTCCGCGTTGACCGCAACCTCGTCCTGACCGCCGTCGGCACGGAACTCCTCCACCTGCCCTATCCCCTCGACGCCGGCCCGCCGGTCACGGGCGACTGGGTCTGGATCGGCCCCAACCGCGCGGGCGACCGCCAGATCACCGGGATCCTGCCCCGCAGGTCCGAACTCAGCCGGAAACGCGCCTTTGAAGACTCGTCGGAAGCGCAGGTCCTGGCCGCGAACGTGGACGTGGTGGGCGTGGTGGTCCCGGTGGACCGGCCGCTCACGCACAACCGCCTGGAGCGCACCCTCGTGGCCGCCTGGGATTCCGGCGCTGTTCCTCTGGTGATCATCACCAAGGCCGACCTGGCGGACGTGGCGGACGACGTCGTCGGGAAGGTCATCCTGCAGGCGGCGGGCGTGGACGTGGTCACCACCTCGGCCGAGAACGGCGACGGGATCGATGCACTGCTGGCGCACCTTCCGCCGCAGTGCACCCTGGTCCTCCTCGGCCCGTCGGGCGCCGGCAAATCCACCCTCATCAACGCCCTTGTGGGCCACCAGGTCCAGCACACCGGCGAGGTCCGCTCCGGCGACTTCAAAGGCAAGCACACCACCACGTCCCGCGAACTCGTGCCACTGCCCAACGGCGCCGTCCTCATGGACACCCCGGGCGTCCGGGGATTCGGACTGTTCGACGCCGGCGAAGGCATGGGCGAGATGTTCGCCGATGTGGAGGATCTGGCCAGCCGGTGCCGGTTCGCGGACTGCGCCCACCAGCAGGAGCCGGGCTGCGCCGTGCAGGAGGCTCTGGCTGACGGAAGGCTCGACGAGCGCCGCTGGCACAGCTACCAAAAGCTGCAGCGCGAGCTCGCCGCCCTGGCCCGGCGCAGCGATGCCGCCGCGCAGCGCGCCTACCAGCGCGAGTGGCACCAGAAGGTGGTGGTGGCCGGGAAATCGCAGCGCTCCGCGGAGCGTGACAGTTCCGAACGGAGGGACGAACAGCGGTCCAAACGGAAGCGGCGCTGACCCTAGGCGTTGCTCTATCACTCCTGGTTGCCAAACGTGCCTTTTAAGAACCGGGAGTGATAGAGCATCGTCGGGGAAGGGGCACCAAAGACGCGGGGCGGGAAAAGCCTTCAGGAGTCGACCTGTTTTCGGTAGGCTGAAAGCGCTTTCCCGACCGCTCTTCCAGAACCCCCGCCATCCCGAAAGGGCCTCCATGAGCCACCGCACGCCGTCGTTCCCGCTGTCCAGCGTCCGCCTGCTGCCCAGCGCGTTCAAGAACGCCCAGGACGTGGACCTCCGCTATGTCCTCAGCCTCGACGCCGACCGACTGCTCGCGCCCTTCCGCCGGGAAGCGGGACTTCCGACGGCGGCGCCCGGCTACGGCGGCTGGGAAGCCGACGGCCTGGACGGGCACATCGGCGGCCACTACCTTTCCGCCTGCGCACAGCTTTTCGCCGCCACCGGCGATCCCCACGTCCGGGAAAGCCTGGACCACGTCCTGGCGGTCCTGGCCGAATGCCAGGCCGCCGCCGGCGACGGATTCCTGGGCGGGGTTCCGGGCGGCCGGCGGCTTGGAGAGGAACTGGCTGCGGGGACTGTGGACGCGGATCTGTTCACCCTGAACGGCCGCTGGGTTCCGCTGTACAACCTGCACAAAACCTTCGCCGGCCTGCTCGACGCCTACACCTACGCGGGATCTAACCAGGCCCTCGCCATGCTGACCGCCCTGGCCGACTGGTGGCTGAAAATCTCCGCGACGCTGGACGGCGACGCCTTCGAGGAGATGCTCCACTCCGAGTTCGGCGGGCTCAATGACACCTTCGCCTCGCTGGCGGACATCACCGGCCGCGACGATTACCGCCGCGAGGCGCACCGGTTTGCCCACCGCGCCATCCTGGACCCCCTCGCCGCCGGACGCGATGAGCTCGACGGGCTGCACGCCAACACCCAGATTCCCAAGGTGGTGGGCTACGCCCGGCTCGCCGCCACCACCGGTGACGCCGGGTCCGCGCGGGCCGCGGACTTCTTCTGGGACACCGTGCTCACGCGCCGCACCGTCTCCATCGGCGGCAACAGCGTGCGTGAGCACTTCCACCCGTCCGGTGATTTCGCGTCCATGGTCCAGGACGAACAGGGCCCGGAAACCTGCAACACCTACAACATGGTCAAACTCGCCAAGCTCCGCTTCGAACGCACCGGCGACCCCGCGGCGGTCGACTTCTACGAGCGCGCCACCTACAACCACATCCTCTCCTCGCAGCACCCGGACAACGGCGGCTTCGTCTACTTCACACCCATGCGGCCGGCCCACTACCGCGTCTACTCCAAGGCCCAGGAATCCATGTGGTGCTGCGTCGGGTCCGGGCTGGAAAACCACGCCCGGTACGGCGAACTCATCTACAGCCACGGCCCGGAAGAACTCTCGGTGAACCTCTACATTCCGTCCGAACTGGACTGGTCGGAACACGGCGTGCACCTCAGGCTGGAGACCGACTTCCCCCGCTCCGACACCGCCACGCTGCACGTCACCGCGGACGCACCCACCGAGTTCACGCTCCGCCTCCGCCGTCCCGGCTGGGCCACGGGAATGGAGGCCGACGCCGGCGGGCAGCTTCTGGAGGCCGGTCCCGGCAGCCGGGACATCGCCATCCGCCGGACCTGGGAAGGCACCACGACCGTCACCGTCCGCCTGGCGGCCGAAGTGCGGGCCGAGGCGCTGCCGGACGGCTCACCCTGGGTCTCGTTCACGTATGGGCCCGTGGTCCTGGCAGCCCGCAACGGCGCCGACGGCGTCCCCGGCTGCGAGGCCCCGGACGAGCGGATGGGCCACGTCGCGTCCGGACCAAAGACTCCCCTCGCCGGCACACCGGTGGTCACTGCACCCAACCCCGCCGACGCCGTCGTACTCCTGGACCGCAAGACGCTCACGGCGGAACTGGCCGCGGAGCTCGACGGCCGCCCGGTCAGCGTGCGGCTGGAGCCGTTCGCCGGCATCCACGACGAGCGCTACACCGTCTACTGGCCCGCCGGAGTTTCAGCTGCGGAGCGCACCGCCGAACTGGCCGCCCTGGACGCCGCGGCAGCCGGCGCCGCTGATGTCATCGACAGCGTCACCGCCGGCGAGCAGCAGCCCGAATCCGACCACCACTTTGCCGGGGAATCCACCCGGGCCGGCGGCAGCGAAGGGGTGCACTGGCGCAGTGCCACCGGCTGGTTCTCCTATGCGCTGGCCGGACCCGGAGATGCCCCGGCGGTGCTGCGCGTCAGGTTCCGCGCCGGAAGTCTCGAGGGGACTGGACACGAGCTGCGCCTCAACGGCGTTCCGCTCGGCGAACCCGGCACTGCGTGGCGTAGCGTGGACGCGGACGTGCAGGATTTCGTGGTTCCCGCCGGAACCGTGGGAAAGCTCGTATTCTCCGTCCATGCCCTGCCCGGCATGGCCACCGGCGACCTGCTGTCCGTGCAGCTCCTGCGGGGCGATGCAACGTTGTAAAATATCCGTGACAGGCCGCCCGGGCCTGGCACAGCACCAGGGGGAGGCAGGATGGCGGCAACGCTTCACGACGTGGCCCGCGTGGCAGGCGTGTCCTTCAAGACCGTCTCCAACGTGATCAACAACCATCCGCACGTCCGGGACACCACGCGCGCCAAGGTGGAAAAGGCCATTGCCGAGCTCGGCTACCGGCCCAACCTGACCGCCCGCAGCCTGCGCTCCGGGCAGACCGGCGCCATCACCCTGGCACTCCCCCAGCTGAGCCTGCCGTACTTCGCCGAGCTGGCCGATGCCGTGATCGAAGCCGCCGCGAAACACGGCCTGGTGGTGCTGATAGAACAGACCGGCGCCGACCGGAAGCGCGAGCTGGAGGTCATGGCCAGCCCCCGGCTCAAGATGTCCGACGGCCTGATCTTCAGCCCGCTCGCCCTCGGCCAGGAGGACGCGGACCTGATCAAGGCTGACGTGCCGATCGTCCTGCTGGGCGAACGCATCTTCGGCAGCGCCTCGGACCACGTCACCATGCAGAACGTCACCGCCGCCCGGGCCGCCACCGAACACCTGCTGGACCTTGGGAAGAAGCGGATCGCTGTCGTGGGCGCCCATGAGGGGGAAGTGATCGGCTCGGCCGGACTTCGCCTGCGCGGGTACCGGGAAGCGCTGGAAGCGCGGGGAATTCCGTACGACGACGGGATCGTCGCCTATGTGGTGGACTGGCACCGGTCCAACGGTGCGGCCGCCATGCATGACCTGCTGGACCGCGGCGCCAGCTTCGACGCCGTCTTCGGGCTCAACGACACCCTGGCCCAGGGCGCCGTGCGCGTCCTGCAGGAAGCGGGCTTCCGTGTCCCGGACGACGTCGCCGTGATCGGCTTCGACGACCTGGACGAAACCCGGTACACCCTTCCCACGCTGAGCACCGTCGATCCTGGGCGGACAGAAATCGCCGAGACCGCCATCCGGATGCTGATGGAACGGATCAAGGATCCGAACGGAATGCCGCCCCGGGAGATTGAGACCGAGTTCAAGGTAGTGGTGCGCGAATCCACGGTCGGCTCAAGCGCGTAGGCCGCCGTCGGCCACAGTGTGCCTATGGCCGCCCGTGGGTTTGGCGTCAGCCCACCGCCTGCGCGGCGTACGCGGTGGCCGTTTCCCGGACCTGGTTCACGTAAGCATCGGACTGGTTGTAGGCGTAAACCGCGTCAGCCCAGCCCCGATCCGTGACCAGATCCCTCCCGCCGCCACACAGGTAAGTGGCTGCACTCACTGCAGCGTCGTCGATGTTGAAGGGGTCGGCGTTTCCGTCCCCGTTGCCGTCCCGGCCGGCGAACTGCCAGGTGGAAGGGATGAACTGCATTGGCCCCACGGCGCGGTCCCAACGGGGGTCGCCATCGAGGACACCGGCGTCCGTGTCGGCGATGGCGGCGAACCCGTCGCCGTCGAGGCTCGGCCCGACAATCGGCCCGGTTGCCTGGCCGGCGGCCGAGAGGCTTCCGCCGCCGTACGTCCCGTGGGCTGACTCGACGAAGCCGATGGCCGCCACCGTGTTCCAGCCGATCCCGCACCCCGGGTTGGTCGAACTGGCAGCGGCGGCCGCGGTGGCATAGGCCTGCAGCGCCCGTGCGGGGATGCCCGTTTCGGCGGCCGCGCCGGCCAGCCACTGCCCGTCAACAACCCTCGTGACCTTCAGCGCCGGGGTGCTGCTGGTTGAGAGCACCTCAAGCCGGGCCGCGGACTGCGGCGGCGCAGGCAACGTCACGGCCGCCGGCTGGCCGCCCATGCGGAGCGCCCAGAACAGAAAGCCGGTAATGACGCATACGAGGACGACGCACAGTACGGCCATGCGCTTGAGGCGGAGCATGACTCATTCCTATCAAACTTGTGAGTCGCTTATTTCTGCCGGAAGCTCACCCCTTGGCCGCGCAGGCACAGGACATTGCGTGGCAGCGGTCCGGTCAGGCCTTTTCAACCCATTGGGCGCGCCACTCCGGTGCGGCGAACGGCTCACTCCAGTAGGCCGTTTCCTTGGCGATGCGGCCGTCCCGGAACTCGAAAATGAACACCGTTTCGTACTGCGGACCGGCGTAATCCAGCAGGGCCTCTGCGATCACCAGGTTCCCGCCGCTGGACATCCGCCGCGGGGTGATGGTGGGCAACTGCGGGAAGGCGTTGTAGATGCCCCGCCGGTTCTCCGCGCCGCGCACAATTTCCCCGGATTGCGGCCAGTGCATCACCGCATCCTCATGGAACAGCTCGTCCATGATCTCGATCCGGCGGTCGTTGATACACGCGATCAGCCGGTTGACCACGTCTTCATTGGCGCTTGATTCACCCACGGTGTTGACCTGACTCCTCGAGGATTTCCACTGGTGCCTCGCATTGTCCTCCGGATAGCCATGCTGCGCCACGGCTTTCGGCATGTCCGAAATTGTTCAAATCCTGGAGTGTCCGGGTGGTGGCTGGCACGCTGGATACGGGTGGCATCGGCTGCGGGCCCTGTTCAGGCAGACGCGGAGCTGGGCCGGGATTCGTTGGGCAGGGATTCCCTGGCCGTAAACAGGCCCGCCAACACCGAGCATGCGGCTCCCCTGGCGAGTTCAACATGGTCCGCTGCGGCGGTGTCCACCAACGGAGGCGGAGTATTCGCGTGGTCGTACTGGCGAAGGAACGCCTGCCTGGCCTGGCCCGCGAACGTCCCCAGGTCAGCCTCGGGGGCGAAGCCCACCACCACCTGTTCGGGCCCAAGGACCTTGGCAACGTTGGCCATGCCAATGCCCAGGTGGGAGGCGGCGTCGGCAATCAGGTGGGCATCGGCGTCGGCGTCTATTTCGCGGATCCCGCCGCTCCGTTCCAGCTCGCGCTGCATCCCCCAGAGGCTGGCGCGGGTTTCAAAACAGTCTTCCGCCCCGCAATGACAGGCCCTCGCGGGCCCGGGTCCGGTAATGGCGCGCGAATGCGCAAACCCGCCGGCGGAGCCGTCGAAGCCGCGCTGGATGCGGCCGTCAACCACGACGGCGGCCCCCAGGCTGGTGCCGACGCTGAAGATGAGCATCTCGCGGCACTTGTAGGCGTCATCGAAAAGCAGGCCGCAGGCGTAGGAGTTGACGTAACTGTCGATGACCACAGCTTCGTCCAGCGCTTCTTCCAGGAGCCGCTGGAGCCCGACGCCGGCCCAGCCCATCGCCCCGCTGTGCCGCACGAAGCCACTGCCCTGGTCAACGACGCCGGAGACGGCCACGCCAACTCCGATGATCTTGGGCAACTTTCCGCCCGCCGCTGCACGGACGGCACGGGCCACGGCTTCAGCCGCTTCGGCAGGCTCGCCGGATTCCAGCGGCTCGCTGTGCGTGGCCACCACCCCGCCCCGCAGGTCAACGACGACGGCGTGCGCCGCCGTGGGCGACAGCCGCACCCCGGCCGCGAAAACCCCGTGCCGGCCAAGCTCCAGCAGGCGTGCCGGACGGCCCCCGGTTCCATGCACGGTCTCCGCTTCAACAAGGAGTCCGGCTTGGATGAGCCTGCCCGTGATGCCTGTGACGCTGGCGGCGCTCAGGCCGGTTTGGGCGGCAATCCGTGCACGGGATATGGGCGACTGTGTCCGGACCATGTCAAGGATCAGCGCCTCGTTGATCTCCCGGATCAGGGCCTTGCTGCCTGCGCGTGGCTTCATTGCTCGTGGCTCCTATTTTTCTGCACCGCATGGGCTCCCACCCATTCTGGCACCCGCTGCATGGATGCTTTCCCACTAACCACCAATCTTACTTTAGTCATTGACAAAAGTATATGTTGGCTGGCAATCTCAACCCATGAACATCAACAACGGCGTTGCAGCATCACCGGCGGCCATCCCGCCCCGGTTGAGGATCCTGCTGAGTATTCCGGAGCCGGAGCGGGCGGCTTTTCTCCCCGCCGCCACACTCGCGGCACTGAACGGGCTCGGCGACATCACGGAAATCGCGCCGGCGGAGCTCCAGTCACTGGACGCGTTCGCCACGGCCGCCGCGGGCCAGGACGTCTTCGTTACGGCTTGGGGTTTCCCACGGCTGGACGCCGAACACCTTGAGCAGGCCCCGGACCTCAAGTGCGTCGTCCACGCCGCCTCATCGCTGCACGCCCTGGTCAGCGACGAGTTCTGGGCCAGCGGCATCCCCATCTCGCAGGCCGGGGCGGCCATGGCGCCCGCCGTGGCCGAACTTTCGCTGGCATTGACGCTGAGCCTGCTGCGCCGCATCGGACGGCTGGACCACAGCCTCCGCACCGGAGCCAGCTGGGAAGCGGCCCGGGACGTCCGCCGTGCACGCGAAATTGCCGGCGCCCGGATCGGCGTGGTGGGGGCGTCCCGAACCGGCCGCCGCTACATCGACGCCTGCCGGGCACTGGGCGCGGCTGTGAGCGTCTATGACCCCTACCTCCCGGACGATGACCCGCTCGCCGCACACGCCACCAGCCTGGCCGGCTTGTTCGCCAGCAGCGACGTTGTAGCCGTCCATGCACCCTCCACCCGGGAAACGCAAGGCCTGATCGGCGCCACGGAGCTTGCGCTGCTGAGTGACGGGGCTGCGTTCGTGAACACCGCCCGTTCCACGATCGTGGACATGGAGGCGCTGTACCGCGAGGTCAGTTCCGGCCGCATCGATGCCGCCCTGGACGTTTTCGATTCCGAGCCGCTGCCCGCAGGCGACCCTTGGCGCTCCCTCCCAAACGTCCTCCTCACACCCCACCTGGGCGGAGCCACCACGGGCTCCAGGCGCCGGGCCGGCCAGATTGTTGTGGACGAGCTGCGGCGCTTCGCTGCCGGCCAGCCGATGGCACATGCCCTGTCCCGCGCCGACCTCGAAAGGATGGGATGAACGGAATGAAGAACATCCTCCTTCTGCACTGCCATGACCTCGGCCGCTTTCTGGGGGCATACGGTGTCACCACAGTCACCACGCCACACCTCGATGCCTTCGCGGAGGAATCCGCCGTTTTTGAGCAGGCCTTCGCCACCGCCCCGCACTGCAGCCCGGCCCGCGCGTCGCTCTTCACGGGCACCTACCCGCAAACCAACGGCGTGCTCGGCCTCACCCACGATCCGTTCGGCTGGGACCTGAAAGAACCCGAAGCCCACATCGCCCAGCTGCTGAAATCAGCCGGATACCAAACCGAACTCGTCGGCGTGCACCACGAATCGCGCGTTCTGGCCGACGACGTGGTGGCCGCCCGGCTCGGCTTCGACCGGGCGCGCACGGGCGGCGCGCGGGACGTCGTCGTCAGCCGCGCAACTGATGCGTTGCGGCGCATGTCCGGAAGCGGCCGGCCCTTCTACCTGCAGGTCGGCTTCACCGAACCGCATCGTGTGCCGTCGCCGCGGGACCGTCCCGGCGTCATGGGTTTCCTGGCCGACGGTGTCAGCCCGGACATTTCGCTGGGGCACACCGTCCCGGCCCATCTGGTGGACGACGACGGCGCGCGCGAGGAAATCGCCGAACTCCAGGGCGCCGTGAAGCACATGGACGCCGGGATCGGGAGCATCCTCGCGGAACTCGACGCGCTGGGCCTGCGGGACGGGACCCTGGTGCTCTTCACAACGGACCACGGCCTCGCCCTGCCCCGCGCCAAATGCACCCTGTACGACGCCGGACTGGGCGTTGCGCTGATGCTCCGCCGCCCCGGCAACATGGCTTGGTCCGGGAGACGCGTGAGCGACATGGTCAGCCACGTGGATGTTGTGCCCACGTTGCTGGACCTTGCCGGGCTGCCGTGCCAGGCAAACCTCCCAGGGACAAGCCTGCGGGGTGCCGTCGAAGCCGGCGAAGCACCGCGGACGCATTCCTTCAGCCAGCTGACCTACCACACCTACTACGACCCCAAACGGTCAGTGCGGACATCCACGCACAAGCTGATCGTCAACTTCTCCAACGCCCCGCGGGCCATGGATCCCACCCAATCCTGGATCCACCGCAGCCTGCCGGCCGACCTCGGCGGACCCACCATCGGCACCAGCCCGGCCCTGGAACTCTACGACCTCCAGTCGGATCCCGATGAACTGGACAACCTCGCCGGCCATACGGAGCAGTCGGAAATCCTCCGGGACCTCTCGGCTGCCCTCTTCGACTGGATGCGGGAATGCGGCGATCCCCTCCTCACCGCCCCCGTAGCAGCCAGCCGCCACCAGCTCGCGCTCAGCGCACTCCAAGAAGCCACCCTCACCCGAAAGTAGCCACCATGTTCACACGCACGATGCACCGCACCGCTTTGGCAACAGCCACCGTCGTCACCGCCGCACTGACCCTCACCGCATGCGGTTCCGCCGGGTCCGCGACGTCCGACGGCGACACTGCGGCCGGCAAGGTGACGCTCTGGATGTACCCGGTCATCAAGGATGAGACGGCAAGCAAGAAGTTCTGGCAGGACACCGAGGCCGGCTTCGAGAAGGCCAACCCCGGCATCGACCTGACCATCGAACTGCAGACGTTCGACAAGCGGGACGCCCAGATCTCCGCGGCGCTGGCCGCCGGCTCAGGACCCGACGTCGTCCTCATTACGCCCGACCAGGCCGCCACCTACCGCAACGTGCGCGGGCTGCTGCCCGTGGACAAGGCCGTTGAACAGGACCGGGACAGCTTCTATCCCGGCACGCTGGAGGCCGCGACGTTCGATGACGGGCTGTTCGGCGTGCCGCTGTTCCAGAACGTCAACACCACGGCCTATAACACCCGGATTTTCGCGGACGCCGGCCTGCCCCTGCCCAAAACCTGGGATGACCTGCGCAGCGCGGCGCCCGTCCTGGCCAGCAAGGGCATCGCCGTCATGGACTACGCCGGCAGCCCCGAACAGACGCTGAACCTCTCCTTCTATCCGCTGCTGTGGCAGGCGGGCGGCACGGTTTTCACCGACGACGCCAAGGACGTCGCCTTCGACTCGGACGCCGGCGTTTCCGCGCTGCAGCTGCTGATCGACCTCAAGAACATGGGCGGTCTTCCCGCGGATGCTGCCACGGACGGGCCCAAGGTGGAAGGTGCGCCGATCGCCACCGGCAAGGCCGCCATGCGCGCCACCACCTCACTGCCGGAACTGAAGCAGATGCGTGCCGCCCTCGGGGCCGAAAACGTAGCACTCGGCGCTCCCCTGGAAGGCAAGGTCCAGGCGACATACGGCAACCCTGGATTGCTGGCACTGACCTCCATCAACAAGAAGGAAAACCGGGAGGCGGCCTACAAGGTGATGGGCTACCTCAGCTCGGCCGAGTCCCAAAAGGCCCTGAACGCCGCCGCAGGCAACCTGCCCACCCGGACGGACGCCGCGGCACCCGGCCAGGACGCCGATTCGCTCGCGATGGTTGAGGCCCTGGAATCGGCCAACCCCGGCGAGCCGTCCCCTGCCGCACGCCAGGTGATGGGTGCCCTCGCCCCGAACATCCAGGCCGCCCTCCGCGGCGACGTCACGGCCAAACAGGCCCTGGAAACCGCCGCCAAAGAAGCCCGGGGCATCCTGCAGCGCTCAGCTTCCTGACCCGGACTGCGCGGCCCGGGACCTCCGCCCCGGGCCGCGCACCTCCCTACCCGCCACCACCTGATTGGTTCCCATGTCCGTAAGCACCAGCCCCAGAACGGCACCGGCCCGCAAACCCGCCGCGGCTGTTCCACCGCCCAAGCCACGGCAGGCACGACGCCGTGAAGCCCTCGCCGGCATCCTGTTCATCCTGCCCACCCTGGTCATCTTTGGCCTCTTCAAATTCCTCCCCATCCTTGGCGCCGGAGCCATGAGCATGACGGAGTACAGCCTCAACGGAGACTTCGAGTTCCTGGGTGCGGACAACTACACCCGGCTCGCCGCCGATCCCAACTTCTGGCAGAGCCTGCGCGTGACGTTCCTGTACGTGGTGATCTTTGTTCCGTTCATCATTGCCGTTTCGCTGGCCGGAGCCGTGCTGCTGGACAAGCTCGTTCGCTTCACCGGCGCCTTCCGGGCCCTGCTGTTCATTCCTTACCTGAGCTCCTTCGTCATGGCGGGGATCATCTGGACCTGGATCTTCTCCACGGACGGGCCGCTCAACGCAGCATTGGGCGGCCTGGGCCTGGGACCGGTCCCGTTCACCTCGGGTCCGCAACTGATGGTTCTGGTCTCACTTGCCGTGGTGTCCGTGTGGAAGGGATTCGGCTATTCCATGCTCATCTTCCTGGCGGGCCTGAAAGCCCAGCCCGCCGAAGTCCACGAGGCTGCCCGGATCGACGGCGCCGGCGCGTGGAAGTCGTTCTGGTACGTGACGCTGCCGCTCCTGAAACCTGTGCTCTTTTTCGTGCTGGTCATCGAGACGATCGTCGGTTTCCAGGTTTTCGACACCATCTATGTGATGACCGGCGGCGGGCCCGCCAGGGCCAGCCACAGCCTGATCTACTTCCTGTTCGACGAGGGCTTCAAATTCTTCGACTTCGGCTACGCCTCGGCCATTGGCGTGGTGCTGTTCGTCATCGTGCTCATCCTCTCGCTCATCCAGCAGCGCTTCTTCGAAGGTAAGGACTCCAAGTGACCGTCATCCAGGTGCCCCGCCTCCGCCGGGGCAGCAACCGGCCCGGCAACGAAAAGCGCCGCCAGCGCACACTGGTCCTGGTGCTGGCAGTGATTTCCCTGTTCACGGTGGCACCCCTCATTGCGGTGGCGGTGCTGGCGCTCTCCCCCGAGGACGCGCCCACGCTGCCGTACGCGCTTCCGCCGTCGCTGACGCTGGACAACATCATCCGCATCTTCAACGTGGGCGAATTCCCGCTCTGGCTGTGGAACTCGTTCCTGTATTCAGCAGTGTCCGTGGTGGTGGTCCTGCTCACCGCTTCCATGGCCGCCTACGCACTTGCCCGGAAGAGGTTCCCGGGACGGAACGCCCTGCTGTGGGCCATCATCGCCACCATGATGGTGCCCGTCCAGGCCACCTTGATCCCCACGTTCATCCTCATCTCCAAGATGGGCGGCGTGAACACCCTGTGGGGGCTGATCCTGCCCACACTGGCCAACGCCCAGGCAATCTTCCTCATCCGCCAGTTCGTGCGGGACATGCCGGAGGAACTGTTCGACGCCGCCCGGATCGACGGCGCCGGCGAATGGCGGACCTTCTGGCAGGTTGTGCTCCCGCTGATCCGTCCGGTCCTGGCAACGCTGGCCATCTTCGTCTTCTTGTGGCACTGGAACGACCTCCTCTGGCCGCTGGTGGTGGGGCAGTCGGACGCGGCCAGGACGTTGACCGTGGGCCTGGCAACGCTGAACACAGAGACGGCCTCGACCTCCAACGTCATGGCCGCCACCCTGGTCAGCTTTATCCCGTGCCTGGTGATTTTTGCCGTGCTGCAGAAGCACATCGTCGCCAGCATTACGCACAGCGGGGTTAAAGGATGACCACTGTTGCCCCGATCCGGTTCGGTCTGATCGGCGTCGATTCCCCGCATGCGCCGTCCTTCACCCGCCTCTTCGGGAACGGGTTCGACGGCGACGTCCCCGGCGGCGTGGTGACGCACGCCTGGAAGGGGGAACCGGCGTCGGACTTTCCACTCAGCCGGGACCGCACCGACAGCTTCGCCGACGAGGTGGCCGGGCTCGGGGTCACCCTGTGCGATTCACCGGAGGCGGTGGCCGAGGCATGCGACGCGCTGCTCATCGTGTCCTCCGATGCCCGCACGCACCCGCGCTACTTCGAGCGTGTGGTGCGGTTTGGCAAGCCTGTCTATGTGGACACGCGGTTCGCGCTGTCCCTCACGGAGGCAACGAACATGCTGGCGCTGGCGGACGAGTGCGGCACACTGGTGCTGGCCGGATCCCCCAAGCGCTTCACCCAGGAATTCCGCACGGCTGCTGCCCCACGGGTTGCCCGCCGGATCTCGCTGAACGGTCCGTTGCCGACGCAGCCCGGGCATCCGGGATTCGCCTGGTATGGCGTGCACCTGGTGGACCTCGCCGTGGCAGCGCTCGGTCCCCTTTCCGCCGGCGCTGCCGCGTCGGGTGTGGTGGTGGCCGACGGCGGGAGGCCGGGTTCGGCTTCCCGCCCGGCGTCGGTCACGGTCAGCTGGGCGGACGGCCGCGTCGCGATGTTGGGCGGTGAGGCGGAGTGGAGCCCGTTCACCACAGGCCGCATCGAGGCCGCTTCCGGCGCCGCCCAGTTCTCCATTGAAGCCGGACCGCCCATGCTGGCCGGCCTCCTGGAAGGGATCGTCGAGTCCGTCCGGACCGGTTCACCTAACGTGCCACGCGCGGAAATCCTCAGCATCGTCGCCATCGTGGAGGCAGCAAACCAAAGCCTTGAGTCCGGGCTTGCCGTTTCCTTGCCGGACCTCTGATGGCGGCGGCGCAGCGTCCAGGAAAGCTGGCCAGCCCGAACAGATGCGCTGTGCCGGGAAACACCGCCAGCCGGGCAAGGCAGCGCGTCTGACCCGACACCCTTCCGATGGACGCCCCGCGCGCTCCTGCCCAGTTGCTACTCCCACCGCGCGGTGGGCCACCCGTCCTTCCATTCAAGCTCCGCCAGCCCCAGCCGGAACGCACCGTCCAACTCCTCGGCGTAGTAGTGGAACGCGAGGGTGTTCCCGGAGACGGACTGGCCGCCCGGTCCCACGCGCCCGCCGTTGGTTGCCAGCACGGGCGTGCCGCCGCCGTCGAGCAGTTCCTTGCCGTCCGCATCCACATACGGGCCGGTGATGCTGTCCGCCCGGCCCACGGCAATGTTATACGTGCTCTCCAGACCCTGGCAGCAGAAGTCGCGGGAGAAGAACAGGTAGTACTTGCCGTCATGCGGCACAAGGTAAGGCGCCTCGATGGCGTTCGGCGGCGCCTTCCGGTCCGCGATCGCCACCGGCTCCCCTGCAGAGGCCCGCAACCCGGTGGGCCATTCGAGCTGCACGAGCTGGAGGCCCGTCCAGAACGATCCGAAGGACATCCACGGCGTCCCGTTCTGGTCCTCGGCGATGCCCGGATCGATCGCGTTGAACCGCTCCCCCTTCGAGGAGATCACCTCGCCGCGGTCCACCCATTCATACGCCGGATCGGCCGGGTCCAGCGTGGTGTTGGTGGCTAGCGCGATCACGGACAGGTTCTTGCCGAATGTGGACGCCGAGTAGTACAGGTACCAGGTGCCGTCGTGTTCGTAGAGTTCCGGCGCCCAAAGGTTGTCCACTCCCGGGACGGCCGCGGTAAGCCAGGCCGGCTTGTCCTGCCAGACCTCGCCGGCGTACTCCCAGTCCACGCCGTCGTCGGAGCGCCGCACCTGGATGTTGCCGTCCGCCACCTGCCCGTTGCCCGTGGAGTAGATGAACCAGGGCCCGCCATCCTGACCCTTAACCACTGCGGGGTCGTGCGTGAAGTAGTCGCCGGTGAGCCCGGCGGGCTTCTCCGCCGGTGCCGCACCTGGCGAGGTGCCGCAGCCGGTCAGGACAAGGACGACGACGGCGGCCAGCACCGCGGCCAGCCGCACCGCAGTCAATCGAACAGCAGGGCGGCTGGCGGCGGGGCTTTTCGGCTGGGAGGGCACGTCAGCCGAGCGCGACGGCGGACCAGGACACGGGCGGCAGGGTCACCGTGAGGATGCCCTCCTCGAGGACGGCGCCGTCGAGCTGCTTCAGGCCCACCCGGTTCTGGTCCTCGAGGGTGTTCTTGGCGTAGACGTCCGCGTCGTGCAGGGTCACGGCCTCGGTGATCACCTTCGCGTTGAGGTCCGACACGTTGATGGTGACGTCGATTGCCTCGGTCTGGCTGCGGTTCACCAGGAAGAGGGCCGACTCGCCGGTGGCGGCGTCGGCCGTTGCCACGGCGTCCACCAGCGGCGCCTCGCCGTACACCGCCGTCGAGTAGGTCCCGGCGTCGATGCGCGGTCGCAGCACCTCGCCCTTGGCCAGGCGGGACGTGACGGAGAACGGGAAGAACGTGGTCTGGCGCCAGGTGTCGCCGCCCGGTTCGGTCATGATGGGGGCGATGACGTTGACCAGCTGCGCGAGGGAGGCTGCGGCGACCCGGTCGTGGTTCTTCAGGAGCGTGATCAGCAGGTTGCCGAACACCACGGCGTCGGCCACCGAGTAGGTGTCCTCCAGCTGGCGCGGCGCGTGCGTCCATTCCTCGTTGACCTCGTCCGAGGCCTGGTGCTCGTCCAGGTACCAGATGTTCCACTCATCGAAGGAGAGCTGGATCGTCTTTTTGCTCTTCAGCTTGTGCTTGACGTGGTCCGCGGTGGCCACCACGGTTTCAATGAAGTACTGCATGTCCAGCGAGGACGCGAGGTACGAGCCGAGGTCGCCGTTGCGCTCCTGGTAGTAGGCGTGGCAGGAGATGTAGTCCACGTAGTCGTAGCTGTGCTCCAGGACCACGCGTTCCCATTCACCGAACGTGGGCATGGAGGATCCGGACGAGCCGCACACCACCAGCTCGAGGTTCTTGTCCGCTGTTTTCATGGCCGATGCGGTGCGGGCAGCGATCTTGCCATAGTCCTCAGCGGACATGTGGCCGATCTGCCAGGGGCCGTCCATCTCGTTGCCCAGGCACCACATGCGGATGTTGTACGGGTCCTTGGCGCCGTTGGCGATGCGCTGCTCGCTGAGCGCGGTGCCGGACGGGTGGTTGGTGTATTCGAGCAGGTCAAGGGCTGCTTCGATGCCGCGGGTGCCCAGGTTGACGGCCATCATCACTTCGGAGCCGGTGAGCTCGCACCAGCGGGCGAACTCGTCCAGGCCCACCTGGTTGGATTCGAGCGAGTGCCAGGCGAGATCGCGCCGGACGGGACGCTGGTCGCGCGGTCCGACACCGTCCTCCCAGCGGTAGCCGGAGACGAAGTTGCCGCCGGGGTAGCGGATGGTGCTGGAGCCGAGCTCCTTGACGAGTTCGATGACGTCCAGCCGGAAGCCGTCCTCGTTGGCGGTGGGGTGGCCGGGTTCGTAGATGCCGTCGTAGACGCAGCGGCCCAGGTGCTCCACGAAGGAGCCGAAAATGCGGCGGCTGACGGGGGCAACGACGGCGGACCGGTCGATGGTGATGACGGTGGGTGCCACAACAGCCAAGTCGGTCTGTTCAGCAGCAGCGGAGGTGATGGTCACGGTTCTTTCCTGTTCTGTATAACGTTATAGAAATTACCCAACTAGGTAGCGCCAACTGTCGTTATGAGGTGGCAGAACGACAGTTAGCGCTACCTAGTTGGGTTGGAGGGAAATGACTGGATGGTTGGACGCGGGCTCTGCCGTTTCGAGCACGGCCAGCCGGCGTCCCACCAGCCAGCCGGACAGCAGCAGCGGAACGGACGCCCCCACCAGCGGCACCAGCACAGGCAGTGCGGAAAAGACGACGACGGCGGCCACCAGGGTGGCCAGCAGCGACAAACTCATCACCGGTGACACGAGCGGCAGCACAAACGCCGTCCGCCAGGTGCTGACAACCGAGTCACGGTAGCGGCTGCTCAGGGCAACGGCCGCCGCGGCCGCGGCAAGAGTGCCCAGGCCGGCCAGCGCAGCGAGCACCAGAAGCACGGCATGGACCGGCGAAGCTGGTGCCGTTGTTCCGGCCACGGTCAGGACATTGAGGAAGAGCACGACGCCGGCAAGCCAGAAAATGCTGCCCACCCGGTTAGCGTGCCAAAACTGCGCGCGGTACACCTTGATGAAGTCCCTCACCACGTGGTCGCCGGCGCTGTCATCACCGGCGTCGCCAAGACGCAGGCGGGCGAGGACGGTGGTGGCGGCGACTGCAGCCGGGAACAGCCCGAACAGCACCAGCCCACCCAGGGTTCCGGCCACAAAAAGCACGTTGACCAGCACCAGCCGGGTACCGAAGCCCAGCCACTGCATCACCCGCCCGGCCCAGCCCAGCGGAACGTCGCTCATGAGATGGCTCCCTTCGTTCCGCTCCAGGCCACGCCGTGCTGGTCGATTCCACTGAACGACAGTGCGGAGCGGCCGCGTAGCGGGTCCCACGACCCAAACACCACAGCATCAAGCCCAATGGCCTCCCCGGATCCGTCCTGCTCCCCGGCGATACGCAGCCGGGCAGGGGCGGGTGTCCCGTCGGAAACCATGGGAACCTCGCTTGCCAGTTCGGCGGCGACGGCGGCAACCAAGTCCGTGGACTCAGGGTCGAACCGGAGCACCTGCCACGTGCCGTCAACATGCTCGGGCGACGGCAACGTTTCGGTTTCCCGGCCGGCGAACGGCTGGGGTGAGACCACGGGCCAGCCGGCGGAGGTGAAGAACAAACGCCGCAACTGCACCACATGTTCGGTGGGGTCAGTCGCGAACCGGACGTGGTGGACCATAAAGTGCTCCGGAGCCCCGTCCGGGCCGTCCTGGGTGAGGACCGAGTTGTGGCCGGGGGCGAGCCAGCCCGTGCCGCCGTCGAACCGGTGGCTGCCCAGCACCTTGGTGCCTACCGACGCCGGCGGTGCGTCCAGGTCCGTCATGGCGAGGCCGTGGAAGTCACGGTACGGGCCGGTTATAGCGTCCGCCACGGCCACCCGCACGTTATAGGAGCTGAAGAGCGAATCGTAGGAGGCGAAGAGGACATAGCGTCCGTCTTCGGGACGACGGAGGATGAACGCACCCTCCACGGCGCCCTCCACGGACTTCGGCCGGCGCGCGATGACCGCCCCGAGGTCCCCCTCCACCAGCGGCAGCCCGGAGGACCGGTCCAGCGGCAGGATGTAGATGCCCGAGAAGAACGAGCCGTACGTCAGCCAGGGGGCACCGTCGGCATCAACCGTCACTGCGGCGTCGATGGCGTTCTGGGAGTGCTGCCCCGCCCGGGTGGCCACCACCAGGCCGCGGTCCCGCCAGGGGCCCGACGGCGACGGTGCGACCGCCAGCCCGATGGCCGACGTGTTGGACCCGAAAGTAGAGGCGGAGTAATACATATGCCAGTCCCCGGACTCCCAGCGGACCACCTCAGGTGCCCACAGCCCCTTCGCGCCGGACCATTCAGCGGCAGGGCGCGGGACACCTTCCAGTGCAGTTCCGGCATATGTCCACTCGACCAGGTCTGGTGACGTGCGGACATGTACGCCAGTGGGAATATATTCCGAGTTGGCCACGGAATCGGTGGAGAACATGAAGTACGTGCCGTCGTCGTCGCGGACCACGGTGGGGTCGTGGGCGTGCCGGGCACCCCAGGCGGCCGGGTCTGCTGTGGAATCAACCGTGCCGGGGTCAGTGCTGGTGATGTCTGCGGTTGTCATGGTTCAGCCCTTGGACCCGGAGAGGGCGATGGATTCGATGATCTGGCGCTGGAAGACGATGAAGACGATCAGCACGGGCAGGAGCGCGATGAACGAGGCAGCCATGATCAGGGGGTAGTCGGTCTGGATGGCGTACTGGGCGTTGAAGTTGGCAATGACCAGCTGCAGGGTCTGGGTGCCGGGCGAGTTCAGGTAGATGATGGGCGCGAGGTAGTCGTTCCACACCGCCATGAACCAGAGGATGAACTGCGCTGCGAGGGCGGGCCGGATGGCGGGCATGATCAGCGTCCAGAAGATCTGCAGGTAGGACGCGCCGTCGATCCTGGCGGCTTCCACGATGGAGTCCGGGATGCTGTTCAGGAACTGGCGCAGGAAGAAGATCATGATGATGTTGCCGAAAAGTCCGGGCACGATCAGGGGCAGCAGGGTGTCCACCCAGCCGATGCTGGCAAAGATGGTGAACTGCGGGATCATCAGCGTGGGGAACGGGATCATCAGGCCTGACAGCAGCCCCAGGAACAGGACGTTCTTGAACGGCATCCGCATTTTGGCGAACGCGAAGGCTGCCAGCGCCGAGGTGAGCGAGCCGATGATGGTCACCGAGCAGGCCACAATCAGGCTGTTCTGGATGCCGGTCAGGAGCGGGCCGGCCGTCCAGATCCTGGCGTAGTTCTCCCAGACGAACGGGTCCGGAATCCACTGCGGCGGCAGTTCGAACACGCCATCCTTGGTCTTCAGCGACGTGGAGAAGGTCCAGGCCAGCGGGGCGATCATGATCACGGCGCCCACGGACAGGATGAGCGTGGTGATGAGGTTGCCAAGCTTCAGCCCGGCCTTGGCCGAGCGCTGGCCGCTCCCCCGGGACGGGCCGGACGGACCGCGCCCTGCGGCGGCGGGAATGGCGCCGGCGGGTTCCAGCGGCGGGGTGGTGATGACGTTCTGTGCGGACATGGCTGCCTGCCTCAATCGATCGAAAACTGGTTGCGGCGGTTGAGCCGGAACTGGATGAAGGTAATGGTGAACACCAGCAGTCCCAGGACCACGGACATGGCCGAGGCGTAGCCCATCTGGAGGTTGTCGAAGGCTTTCTGCCAGATGTACCAAACAATGGAAGCCGACTCGAACTCCGGTCCGCCGGTGGGGGTCATGATGTTGATCTCCACGAAGATCTGCGAGCCGCCGATGATGGACGTGACGATGAGGAAGAACGTGACCGGGCGGACCATGGGGATGGTGATGTGGCGGAACTGTTGCCACGCGGTGGCGCCGTCCAGCGAAGCCGCCTCGTAGAGGTACCGCGGCACGGACTGCAGCGCGGCCAGGTACAGCAGCATGGAATATCCCAGCCCCTTCCAGACGGCCATGATGATCAGCGCGGGCTTCACGGTGGACGTGTCCTGCAGCCAGTTGGGGCCTTCAATGCCGATCAGGCCCAGGCCCTGGTTGATCAGACCGAAGTCCCCGTTGAACGCCCACTGCCAGAGGATGGCCACAGCGGCGATCGAGGAGATGACGGGCAGGTAGTAAACGGTGCGGAAGAACGTGGTGCCGCGCATCTTGCGGTTCATGGCCAGCGCCAGCGCCAGCGAGATGACCAGGCCCACAGGGATGCCGATCATCATGAACAGCGTGTTCCACAGCGACTTCAGGAAGTAGCGGTCGCCGAACATCTTGGTGTAGTTGTCCAGGCCCTTGAACACCGGGGCGGAAATGCCGTTCCAGTTAGTGAAGGACGCGTACACGGAGAACAGCAGGGGGAAAAGCGTGAAGAGGAGGAACCCGATCACCGGTATGGCAACAAAGAGCAGCGCGGCCTGGTGTTCCTTCCGGTGAAGCCGCGAGCGTCGCGGGCGCGTGATGGTTGTCATCGCTGGATCCTCTTTGATTCTTGATGGTGGCGCCGGTTGCGGCACCAGGAAAAGACTGGTGGATAGGTGCCGCGGCCCGGCTCGGGCGGGGCCGCGGCACCTGGTCTGCTGGGTTAGTTGCCGGCCTGCTGGTTGGCGGCGTCCAGGAATTCCTGCATCCTGGGCTGCGCTTCCTTCAGGTAGTCCGCGGCGGTCTGCTTGCCGTCCAGCACGGGCTGGATGTTGGTGAACAGCTCGTCGTACCACTCGGCGTTATAGGTGTTCCCGCCGGGAAGGGCACGGCCGTAGTCCTTGACGATCTCCAGGAACTCAGCTTTGTTGGCCGGCTTGGTGGAGGTGTCTGCGGCCCAGGTTTCCGCCATGTCCTTCAGGTTGGGGATCTGGATCCCGGCGTCAACCAGGCTCTGCTGGGCTTCCTTGTTGGCCGTCAGGAATTCGACCAGTTTAACGGCGTCCTCCGGGTACTTGGTGCTTTCGGAGACTGCGATGCCGAGGGTGCCGATCCAGCTGGCGGTCTTGCCGGATTCGCCTGCCGGGTAAGGGATCACATCCCACTCAAAGCCCAGCTTCTGGTAGGTGGAGAGGTCCCAGGGGGCGATGGGGAAGAACCCGATCTCGCCCTTCATCCAGCGCTGGTAGGTGTCCAGGGTCTGGGCTTCGGCCGCGGCTGGCGTCACGCCGTGGACGTTCTGCAGGTCGGCGAACCACTGCAGGGACTCGGCGAATTCCGGGGTGTCCACGGTGACCTTGGTGCGGTCAGCATTGAGCCAGTCCCCGCCGTTGGACCAGACGAACGGCTGCAGGTTCCACTGGACGTTCAGGCCGGTGCCCCACTGGTCCAGGGCGCCGTCGCCGTTGGTGTCGGCGGTGAGCTTCTTGGCCGCAGCCACGAACTCGTCGAAGGTGTAGGGCTTGTCCTTGTCCGGCAGCGGAATGCCGGCCTTTTCCAGCATGGTCTTGTTGTAGCCGAAGGAGAACGGTCCCACGTCCTTGGGCAGGGCGTAGATGGCGCCTTCGCCCACGCGCTTGCCGTCGAAGCGGTAGCTGTCCACGCCGTATTCCCAGATGTTGTCCAGGTCGATCGTGTCGGAGCCTTCCACGTATTCGGTGATGTCCTTGACGATGCCGTTCTGCACGTAGGCCTGGACGTCGCCGGGGCCGATGTAGAACACGTCCGGAACCTGCTTGCCGGCGATGGCGGCCTTCAGCTTGGTGGCGTACTGGTCTGCGGTGGTGACGATGATGTCCACGTCCACGTTGTTTTCCGTTTCAAACTGCTGAACGGCTTTTTCGTAGGCCTTCTTTTCGTCTTCACCTCCGCGGAACATGAAGGTCAGCTTCTTTTCGCCGGTGTCCCCACCGGTGGGGGCGGAGCATCCGCCGAGCATCAGGCCGGCGGCGGTAAAGAGCGCCAGGGTAGCGGCCATGGGACGTGACTTCATCATCACGCAGTCCTTCCGGGTTGGGTTGAGCGATCAAGTTTATGGGCTGGTGGAGAGCCGGCCCCGCAGTCCGCTGTGGCGGACCCGCATCCGGGGCGGTTCGTTTGCAACGTTGTAAGAAACCATCACACAGTGGCTCGGACGCCGTCAAGGGGTGATGCCAAATTAGTTTCCCGCCCCACAGCCCGCCCCTTGACGGTGGCGGCACCGCGTGCAATATTTTTCTTTACAACGTTGCAACAACTGATGGCCTCGGCGCATCCCGACGCCCGTGAACACATTTCCCGGACAACTCTTCGGAAGGACCACGTGATGACGAAGTCACGTTCTTGGGCTGTGCGCGCCGCAGGATTGGCGGCCATTACCGGCCTCGCCCTGTCGGCCCTGGCACTGCCACCAGCCACAGCTTCGGCCCCCGCCCAGGCAGCAACGAACCCCATAGTCGCAACGGCCTGGAACGCACCGGCCGCCCAGCAAAAGGCGAGCCAGAACCTGCCCGCAGACCTCCCCGGCGGCAAATCCGTGGTCGGAGCAACCTCCCCCATCCACGATCCCGCCCTGATCATCGCCGACGACGGCACCTGGTACGTGTACTCCACCGGACTCCTGAACCGGGAGAACGGCGGCACCATCCAGATTTTTTCGTCCCATGACGAAGGAACCACGTGGGAGTACACCGGCACCGTCTGGGACCGGATTCCGGCCTGGATCGATGAGCATTTCTCCGACGGCGAGCTCCCCGGCAATCTCTGGGCGCCGGAAATCACCGAGCATGACGGAACCTACTACCTGTACTACTCGGCGTCGCGCTTTGGCGGGAACAACTCCCTCACAGCGCTGGCCACCAACACCACCCTGGATCCCAGCGATCCTGACTATGAGTGGGTGGACCAGGGCTTGGTGGTGTCCTCCCCGGCCACGGGCCTGGATCCGGACAACCCCGGCAAGACGTTCAACGCGATCGACGCCGGGATCATCGAGGATGCCGACGGCACCCCCTACATGGCGATCGGATCGTTCTGGTACGGGATCTTCCTGGTGCCCATCGAGTGGCCCACGGGCAAGCCGGTGGAGAACTGGCAGTCGCAGACCGTGAACATCGCGGACCGCTTTATGCCCGGCAACCCGGTCGAGGCCCCGTACATCACCGAGCACGACGGCTACTACTACCTGTTTGTCTCCTTCGACTCCTGCTGCCGCGGCGCCGACTCGACGTACAAGGTTGCGGTGGGACGCTCCGCCTCGGTGAAGGGTCCCTATCTGGACAAGGACGGCCGCGACATGTTCGGCGGCGGCGGGTCGGTGGTCCTCGATTCGCACGGGGCCATCACCGGTCCCGGCGGCCAGTCGGTGTTCGGCGACTACCTGGCGTTCCATTACTACGACGGCTCCAACGAGGAGATCCCCTACTTCCCCACGCTCGGCCTGCAGAAGATCAACTGGGTGGACGGCTGGCCGGAGTTCGATCAGACCGTGGAACTGCCGGCGGTCCAGAATCAACCCAAGGCCTCGGCCGTGAAGCCGGGCAAGAAGGCCACCTTCAGTGCCACCGCCACGGGAACACCCGGGCCGGTTGCCGTGTGGGAAAAATCGTCCGACGGCGGCACCTCCTGGCAGCCGGCGGAAACCCAGCCTGCCACCCGGCGGACGGATGAGGGCACCTACCGCTCCACGCTGGAGTTCACGGGGGGCGCAGAACAGGACGGACTGCTTGTCCGCGCCGTGTTCCGGAACGCCCACGGCAAGGTGACCACTGACGCCGTCGGACTTTCCGTGAAGCAGTAAACGCCCGGGATCCGCCCCGGCCCGACACATGCGGCCACCGTCATACTGCCAGCTTGAGTGTGACGGTGGCCCGCGGCACGGGATTAGCCCTTTCGCAGCAGGCAAGGCTAACCTAAGTAGTCCCCATTCTTCACCCGATGTCCCCCCTCGGGTCCTGCTAGGCGGTTTTTCGTGCGTCCACTCCACCGATCCCGGATCACTTTGGGCGTTGCCGCCCTCCTGACACTGAGCGGCTGCGGCTTCAGCGGCGGGCAGGCCCAGGAAGGCACTGCGACCCCCACGGCCGACACGAACCAGCGGATTGTGGTGGACAACTTCCGCGCACCGGTGGCCAACTGGGCGCTGGAATCCGACGCTGCCTACGTCCTGTCACTCTCCGGCTGCCTCGAGACGCTGACCAGCTACGACGCCGCCAAGGGTGAGGTGGTGCCCATGCTGGCCACCGAATGGACGCAGTCCGGCCCGCTCGACTGGGACTTCACCGTCCGCGAAGGAGTGAAGTTCCAGGACGGCACGGCGCTGACCGCCGAGTCGGTAGCCGGCGCCCTGAACCACGTCCTGGCCGCCACCGTCCCGGCCCGCGCGTTCAACAGCAAGATGGTCAGCTCGGTGACCGCGCTGGATGCCGACACCGTCCGGGTCACTACCCCCACCGAGAGCCCGCTGGTCCCCTACCGGCTGGCCAGTGTCAACGCCGGCATCCTCGCCCCGGCCGCCTACACCGGGGAGAACCTGGATCCCTTCGGGACCTGCACCGGACCCTTCGTCCCCGTGTCCGAGGTGTCCCAGCAGTCCCTGACCCTGGAGCGGAACGGGGACTACTGGGGCGGAGACGTGCAGCTCGCCGGCGCCGAAGTCCGCTTCATCACCAACGGCGCCACCCGCGCCGCGCAGGTCCAGACCGGCGAGGCCGACATTTCCCTCTCCATTCCCGTGGCCAGCCTGTCCTCACTTGAAACCGCCGACGGCGTGAAGGTCAACAAGGCCGATTCGCCCCGCACAGCCACCCTCTACCTGAACAACGGCAGGGAACCGCTGAACAACGTGGACGTCCGGACCGCGATCCGGGACGCCCTGGACCTGGAGTCGCTGGCCGCCAGCGTGTACGAAGGTGCAGCAGTCCCGGCCAAGGGTGTCTTCGCGCCGTCCGAACCCTGGGCCGGCGACAAGCAGGAAGCCCCGAAACAGGACCTGGACGCGGCCAAGAAACTGCTCGCCGACGCCGGCTACACGGCGGCCCGGCCGCTGGAGATCATCGCCATCGTGGAGCGGGCCGAGTTCGCCGACGTGGCAGCGGTCATCCAGGAAAACCTGAAGGCCGTGGGGATCCCCGTCAGCATCCAGGCCAAGGAATACGCCGCGGCCGAGCCCGCCGTCCTGGCGGGCAACTACGACATGCTGCTCAGCCAGCGGAACCGCCTGATCGACATCGCCGATCCCATCGGCTTCCTGACCGCCGACTACACCTGCACCGGAGCGTACAACCTCAGCCACTTCTGCAACGCGGAGTACGACCGGATCGTGGCCGAAGCAGCCAAGACCGTGGACGCCGACGCGCGCTACAAGCTGTACGCGGACGCCGGAAACATCGTTGCCGAACAGGCCGTCAACGTGTGGCTGGTCAACGAGCAGGCAACTGATGCCGTCCGCACCAACGTGCTGGGCTACGTCCAGGACCCGCTGTCCCGCTACGTCCTGACGGCCAACACGGCCAAATCAGGTTCCTAGCACCCTTCCTCCGCCATGCTCCCCTTCATCGCCAAGAGAACAGCCACCCTGGTGGCGGCCGTTGTGGTGTCCTCTTTCGCGGTGTTCCTGATTCCGTATTTCACCCCCGGGGACCCCGTCCGCAAGATCATCAGGTCGCGGGTGTCCGGGGATGTGGTGGATGACGCCGCCGTGCAGTCGCTGAGCCTCAGCCTGGGCCTGCAGGATCCGCTGGCGCTCCAGTATTTCCGCTGGCTGGGCCGGATCGCCACCGGCGACATGGGCCTGTCCCACGTCAGCCGGACCCCGGTGGCGGACCAGGTCCTGCCGGCACTGGCCGTGACCCTCAGCCTGGTGGTCCTGTCCCTGGGCCTCGCTGTCGTGGTGTCCCTGCCGCTGGGGATCGCGGCCGGACTGCGGCAGGGGAAGGCCACGGACCGCGTGATCACCACCGTCACGCAGTCCTTCATCGCCATGCCGGAGTATTGGGTGGCGCCGCTGCTGGTACTGGTCTTTGCGCTTAAGCTCTCCGTCCTGCCCTCCGCGGGCTGGGCGGGTCCGGCGTCGATGGTCCTGCCGGCGGTCACGTTGGCGCTGCGCCCGATCAGCTATTTCACGTCCGCCGTCCGCTCCGGCATGATCGAAGCCGCCGCCGCGGAACACGTTCCGGCTGCCCGGGCGAGGGGCCTGAGCCAGGCCCAGGCGATCCTTCACCATGTGGTGCCCAACGGGCTGGTCCCGCTGTCCACGCTTTTTGCCGTCTGGTTTGCCGGGCTGCTGGGCGGCTCGGTGATCGTGGAGGTCATCTTCGCTGTACCGGGCATGGGACGGCTGCTGTTCGACGCCGTCATCAACAGCGACATACCGCTCGCCCAGGGCGGGGTGGTGGTGGTTGTGGCCCTCGCCGTCACCGTGACCACCCTCGCGGACCTCGTGCACCGCCTCCTCAGCCCGGCCGTGGAAGGCAGCTATGCGTAAGCGAACTGGGCTGAACCGACCGACGACGAGGCGCGGGGCAGCAACCGTCGCGGCGGGTGCCGTGCTCGCCGTCGTGGTCCTGGCGGTGCTCATTGCGCCCTGGATCTACCCGTACCCGCCCTCGGAGCAGAACCTTGCCGCGCGCCTCGCCCCGGCGTCCGCCGAACACTGGCTGGGAACCGACCACCTGGGCCGCGACACCCTGAGCCGGCTCCTCGAAGGCGGCCGGTTCTCCATGTCCGTGTCCGCGCTGGCCACGGTGCTGACGTGCGTGCTCGGCGTGGCCGCCGGGGTACTCAGCGCGCGACGGCGCGGCTGGCTGGACGAATTCCTCACGCGGACCAACGATGTGCTGCTCGCGGTTCCCGAGATGGTGGTGGCGCTCTTCATCGTGGCCACGCTCGGCACCGGATTCGGGCCGCTCCTGCTGGCACTGACCGTCACCGGCTGGACGCCTTTCGCGCGGCTGGCACGGACCCTCGCCTACGACGTCTCCAGCCGCGGCTTCGTGGAGGCCGCGCGCGTGGTGGGCTGCCCGCCGTCGTTCATCATCTTCCGGCACGTCATCCCGCACCTGGCCGCACCCATCCTGGGCCAGGCCACGCTCCGGTTCGGCCAGCTGCTGATCAGCGTGGGCGCGCTGTCCTACCTGGGGCTCGGGGTCCAGCCGCCGCAGTCGGACTGGGGATCCATGATGGCCGCCGCGCAGCCGTACACCGAACGCGCCCCGCTGGGGATCCTCGCGCCGGGGCTCGCCATCTTTGTGGTTGCCCTGTGCGTGACCCTGCTGGGGCAGCGCGCGGCCCACATGGCCGCCGGTCCGCTGCTGCTGCCCGCAGCGGAGGCGAAATGAGCGGCCTGAACAACGTTCTGGAGATCAGCGGCCTGGAGGTCCGGAACCTTGGGTCTGCGGGAACGTACGACGGCGGCACGGCCGCGGGTGGCGCGGCTCCCCTGGTCCGGGACCTGTCGCTGTCCGTCGGTGCCGGCGAATTCGTGGCGCTGGTGGGCGGCTCCGGATCAGGAAAGACCCTCACCGCCTTGTCCTGCCTGCGACTGCTGCCGCCGCAGCTGGGCATCACGTCCGGCTCCATCCGGCTGGGTTCCGTTGATGTGACGGCCGCGGGCGAGCAGGAGCTGACGGGGGTCCGCGGCGGCCAGGTGGGCATGCTGTTCCAGCAGCCCAAGCGGATGTTCAACCCTAACCGGACCGTCGGCCAGCACCTGCTGGAGCCGCTGCGGATCCACGGCGGCCTGCGCGGGGTTAGGGCCCGGGATGCCGCGGTGGAAATGCTTCACGAGGTCGGTTTCGACGACCCCGTCCGGGGTTTCCGCGCCTATCCGCACCAGCTGTCCGGAGGGATGGCACAGCGGGCGATGACCGCCGTCGCCCTCGCCGGCCGTCCCCAGCTGCTGCTGGCGGACGAGCCGACGTCGGCCCTGGACAAGATGCTGGAACGGCAGGTGCTCCAGCTGCTGGACCGCGAGCGGCAGGAACGCGGACTCGGCGTCCTCTACATCACGCACAACATTGCGTCCGTAGCCCCGTTCGCCGACCGTGTGCTGGTGATGGATGCGGGCCGCATTGTGGAAAGCGGTCCCACGGCCCGGGTCCTGGCCGCACCGCAGCAGGACTACACCCGTGAGCTGCTCGCGGCGTCGCAGCTGGCGCCGGACTCCCGCCGCCGGCCGGCGCCCGCCGAACGGGACGTCCTCACCCTCGCCGGCGTGCACAAGACCTTCGGGCCGCGACGCCGCCGGCACACCGTCCTCGAGGACGTGAGCCTGGAGCTGAAGGGCGGGGAAATCCTGGGCATCCTGGGCCAGTCCGGCTCAGGGAAAAGCACCCTGGCCCGTGCCGTCGTCGGGCTGGAAAAGGTCACCCGCGGCGCCATCAGCCGTCACCTGGAAGAAGCGGGCAGCGCCCCCGAGGCCACCGCCGTCCAGCTGGTGTTCCAGGAGCCGCACAGTTCCTTTGATCCGCGGATGACGCTGCGCGCCAGCATGGAGGCACCCCTGCTGCGGCGGCGGGGGCTCACGGCCGCGGCGCGCGCCCGGCGGATTGCTGACGCCATGGCCGAGGTGGAACTGGATGAATCGATGCTGGACCGGCGGCCGGGGCAGTGCTCGGGAGGGCAGCTTCAGCGCGCCACGATTGCCAGGGCCCTGCTGCTCGATCCTCGGGTGCTGATCTGCGACGAGGCCACGTCAGCCCTGGATGCCCTGACCCAGCGGACGGTCCTCAACCTGCTGCTGCGGCTGCAGCGTGACCACCGGCTGTCGCTGATCGTGATCTCCCATGACATGGACGTGGTCCGGTACATGTGCGACCGGGTGGCCGTGCTGCTGGACGGGCGGGTGATTGAGGTCGCCGAAACGCAGGCCTTCTTCGCGAGCCCGTCCCATGAGCACAGCCGCGCCCTGGTGGACGCTGCCATCCCCTGCCGGGGAGACCACCTCCGGTCGCTGATGCGCGGGGCTGCCGCCGTCTGATCCCCCTTGCCCTGACCCTTGAGGGGCCGGGGCGGCGCCGGTAGGGTTCGGTCATGGACATCATCCTGGTACCCGGATTCTGGCTGGACGCGTCGTCATGGGATGAGGTCACTCCTCCCCTGGCCACCGCCGGCCACCGCCTGCACCCGCTCACCCTCCCCGGCCTCGAATCAGCCGACGCATCGCGCGCCGGCATCGGGCTGCGGACCCACATCGACGCCGTCGTGGCGAAGCTGGATTCCCTCGACGGCAAGGTGGTCCTGGTGGGCCACTCGGGCGGCGGGGCCATCATCCACGGCGTGGCCGACGCCCGGCCGGACCGTATTGAGCGGAACATCTTCGTGGACAGCGGACCCTTAGGTGAGGGCGGCTGCATCAACGATGAACTTCCGGCCGACGGCGACGACATTCCGCTTCCGCCGTGGGACGGTTTCGAGGACGCCGACCTGGTGGACCTGACGGACGGGCTCCGCACCCAGTTCCGGTCCCGGGCCATCCCGCAGCCCAAGGGCGTGGCCTACGACAAGCAGCACCTCCACGATGTGCGCCGGTACGACGTCCCGGCCACGGTGATCGCGTGCGAGTTCCCGTCGTCGCTGCTGACCGAGTGGATCGACGCCGGCCATCCGTATGTTGCGGAGCTCGCCCGGATCCGGGATGTGGAGTACGTGGACCTGCCCACCGGGCACTGGCCCCAGTTCACCAGGCCGGCCGAACTGGGCCAGGCGATCCTGAAGGCGATGGACCGCACGGCCTGAGGGCCGCCGTCGTACGTCCTGCAAAAGTGACCCGCCGGAAAGTGGTCCGTGCGCTTCGGGCGCCGAGGGAATACATTGGTAGTGCGACTTAGTGAACCGGCGGTTTGGCTGCCGGTTCACTCCCAAGGTGGGGTTTGGGAAACATGCCGGGGCCGGCGGTGAGATGGCCTCAGGGTGAGACCAGGCCACGCTCCCCAGCCACCGCCGGCCCCCTGACGTGTCCGGAGTCGGAACGGCTGCAGGGTTCGAACCGCATCAGCCGCGCCGACGGCTGACCAGTCCAAGGCAAACTACTGCCGCTGCTGCAGAGACAGATGCCACGACGCCGAACGGAACCGCATCGTTGGCGCCGCCGATGCCTACGAGGGGTGCGGCGAGGCCGCCGAAGGCAAAACGCGCCAGCCCCAGGAGTGAAGAGGCCGTCCCGGCGATGTCGGGATAGTCCTTGAGCGCCAGTGAAGTGGCTGGCGGGCTGGTGACGGCCACGCCGCTGACCATGGTGAACAGGGACAGGATGATGGCGGCCAGCGGCAGGTGCAGGAGTGCAGTGGCAAGCAGCCCGAGGGCTCCCGAGGTTGCCATGACCAGGCCCAAGGTGAGGGTTCCGCGTTCGGACCACCGTTCAGACAGGCGGCCGGCGGCGAATCCGAAGACCATAAAGCCGAACGAGTTCAGCCCGAACGCCAATGAGTAACCCTGCGGGGACAGGCCGTACATGCCCTGGAGTATGTACGTTGCCCCGCTCAGGTAGGCGAAGATTGCGGCGTAGCTGAAGCCGGTGATCAGCACGGCTCCGACGAACACGCGGTCTGCGAGGAGTCTGCGGAAGCCGTTGAGGGTGTGGGAGAAGCCCCCGGTGACGCGCCGTTCTGCCGGCAGGGTCTCCCGGAAGACCGCCAGGCAAGCCGCAAGGATGGCGATTCCTACGGCTGCCAGGAACAGGAAGACTCCACGCCAGTCGGTGACCGTTGCGAGCTGCCCGCCGATGACGGGTCCGATAATGGCGGCCAGGCCTCCGAGCACGGTGAGCCGGCCGTAGTAGCGGAGCAGTTTGCCGCCCGAGTAGACGTCGCGGCCTGCCGCCTGCGCGATCACTATGCCGACGGCGCCGGCCAGGCCCTGGACGAACCGTGCCAGGATGAGTGTCTCGACCGTGGGGCTCACCGCGCAGAGGGCGGATGTCAGCGTGTAGGCGACGACCCCGATCAGCAGCGGCGTCCGCCGGCCCAGGCGGTCCGAGAGCGGCCCGGCCACGAGCTGGCCTATGGCGAGGCCCAGCAGGCAGGCGGTGATGGTCAACTGGGCGACCGACGTCGTGCTTTGAAGCTCTGCCGTGAGGGCAGGCAGGACGGGCAGGTAGAGGTCCATGGAGATCGGACCGAAGATTGTCAGCAGGCCGAGCACCACCGCGAGCGGGCGGCCGACCGTTTGCTCACGTGCGGGTGTCGGGGTATCGAGGGCTGTCACGCGTGCTCCGTTCAGGGATGGGTCTTGTCTTCAATGCAACAGGGTCCGCCCGTTCCTAGCGAGGGCTCCGCTTATCCGGGTCCTGGCAGAACCTCCCTAACTTGGGTGACCGGGGGTAGCGTGGACGGGTGGACAACAGGATGGAAGTGCGCGAGTTCCTCGCCTCACGGCGCGCCCGGATCACGCCGGAAATGGCGGGGCTGACGCTCTTTGGCGGTCGACGCCGGGTCCCCGGCCTGCGCCGCGAAGAGGTGGCGATGCTCGCCGGTGTCAGCGTGGACTACTACACCAAGCTTGAGCGCGGGAACCTGTCCGGCACCTCCGAAAGCGTCCTTGACGCGATCGCCAGGGCGCTGAAGCTCGACGAGGCTGAACGGGACCACCTGTACAATCTTGCCCGCGCGTCCAGTCCTTCCGGGAGGGCGCGACGGCGGCCCCTCCAGAGCGGCGCGGTCCGGCCGACCCTCCAGTTCATGCTCGACTCCATCACCACGGCGCCGGCTTTCATCGGCAACCATCACATGGACGTCGTGGCCGCCAACCAGCTTGGCTTTGCCCTCTACTCGGAGATGTACCGCGGACCCACCCGGCCCGCCAACCACTCCCGGTTCATCTTCCTGGACCCCAAAGCCCGGGATTTCTACCCCAACTGGGATCTGGCAGCCAACACCAACGTCGCCATCCTGCGGACGCAGACCGGTCGCAATCCCTTTGATAAACGGCTGGCGGACCTCGTGGGAGAACTGTCCGTGCGCAGCGAGGAATTCCGGACGCGCTGGGCCGCCCACAATGTCCGGCGCCACTACGCCGGCACCAAGGTTTTCCACCACCCGGTGGTGGGCGAACTCGAACTTGCCTACGAGGCGATGGAGCTGGCTGAGGACCCGGGATTTACCCTCACCGTCTATCCGGCGGTGCCCGGATCCCCGTCGGATGAAAGGCTGCGCCTGCTCGCGAGCTGGGCGGCCACCGAACGGATCCAGGACGTGGCCAGTGCAGCCGAGCCGCAGGACAGCCGCCGCCCGTGAACGCCGCCAACGTTGTACCGGGCCGGGTTGGGTTGGACGGGCTAGGTTGGACGGGGCTAGGCGGAAGGCACGAGCCTGAAAGCGTAGCGGCCCTGGGGTCCGTTGCCGGGATTCATCGAGAGGTCAACTCCCTCGGTGTCCAGCTGCACCTGCGCCTTGAAGACGCTGCCCTCGCAAGGGACCTGGACGGGTGCCAGAACTTCGACGCCTGCCCAGGAGGACACAGACAGCTCAGCCTCGGATGGTCCGTCGCAGATGAAGTGCAGTTCGTAGTTTCCGGGCTTGGCCGACAGCCCGGATCCGATGGTGGTATTCGAACTGGCTGACCCGGCCAACTGGCCAGGCAGCCGTGGTTGCAGCTGCTGCGATGACCATTCACGCATGTCGTCGAAGCCGGAAGGCTTCGGGAGGCTGTCCGGGAAGGACCGGGTCGGCTCCGTTGATGCCTGTGGCGATGTTTGGACCGGTCCCGCACCGGGACCACCGTACTCACAGCCCGACAGCGGAATGACAAGCGCGGCCGCAATGAGCAGTGCCCGCTTGAGCTGAGTCTGCGTCCCCCATAGAGCTGACATGCCCCGAGTCTAGGGCCTAAACCGCGGGGTGGTGGCATGATGGGGCACATGAGCCGAGTCACGTGTGATCTGACTATCTCCCTCGACGGATTCGTCGCCGGCCCGAACCAAACCCCGACCGACCCCCTGGGCGCCGGCGGGGAGCTCCTGCACAGGTGGCAGTTCGAGGAACCCGAGGACAACGCAGCCGCACTCGACGGCATCCTGGCAGCCGGGGCGTACATCATGGGGCGGAACATGTTCGCAGGGCCCGGGGCGTGGGATGCGGAATGGCGGGGTTGGTGGGGTGAGGATCCGCCGTATCACGCACCCGTTTTCGTTCTCACCCATCAGCCGCGCCCGCCTTTGCAGATGCCGGGCGGCACCACGTTCAACTTCGTGGCCGACGGGATCGAATCGGCGCTGGCCCAGGCGCGGAAAGCCGCCGGCAGCAAGGACGTGGCCATTGCCGGAGGAGCGCAGACCGCCCGCCAATACCTGTCGGCAGGGCTGATCGACGAGCTGCGGCTCCACATCGCGCCCATCCTCCTGGGCGCGGGTGAACGGCTGTTCGACGGCGTCGCGAACCTCAACCTTGAGCCGACGGAAGCGAGCGGCACCAGCCTCGTCTCCCACGTGCGCTACCGGGTCATCCGCTGACGAGCTACGCGAGGGCTCGTTCCCAGGCCGTTTGATTCCGCGCGACGTATTCAGCTGCTGCACGCCAGTGCTCGCCGTGTCCGTTGACGTACATCTCTGCCCACGGCTGGAATCCGGTCTCATTCGAGGACTTCAGGAGATTGAACATCGCTGCAGTCCGGTCCGCCATCGCGGCGGGCAATGCCACACGCAGCGCGTCACCAGCTTCGTAGCCGTCAACAACTGAACGCAATCTCGCGGCGGCGTCGTCCACTGGCTGCCCCTCGACCAGCAGGCCGAACGACTGCGCGGCGTACGCCAAATCCCACAGCCGGGTGCTGGGCCCGGCGCCATCCCAATCAATGAACACCCACCGGGCGTCCATGATGAGGTTCCACGGGGCGAGGTCGTTATGGCACATCAGGTCCGGATTCTCAGCTGGCAGCAGCATCTTCCAGTCGCCGGGGTTGGGAATCGGGACTGTTTCGCTCGCATCATGGATTTGCCGGATCATCCGGCCAACCCGTCGCAGCTCGTCGTGCCCGAGCGGCAAATGATCCATCGCGAGGGCACCTTCGACATACTCGACCACATTTCGGCCGTCGTCGTCCCGCCCCAGAGGCTGGGGAACATCCACTCCAGCTGCGCGGAGCGCGCCAAGGTAGCTTTGCACGGCGGCTGAGTTTTCCAGCCAGGGTTTTCGGACGGTGTGACCAACACGGACCACTCGCCCGGACGCATTTCCGCCCGTCAGTTCCTGCTCGTCCCCAACCATCCCAGCAGACTACCGGATGCAAGCCCGGTGGCGACGGCTGGGCTTCTTACGCGCGGTCGACCGAATAGCGGAGCGAAACCACGCCGTTACTGAACGTCCGCGTCCCCTCAAGATTGAGGTTCACCCGGACGTCAGCGACCTCGAACAGCCGCCGGCCCTGGCCCAGAACCACGGGATGGACGAAAATCTGAAATTCGTCGATGAGACCCTGCCGCATGAACGTGGCGGCCAAATTGGCGCCGCTGAGGACTATGTCGCCGCCGGGCTGCGCCTTCAGTTCCGCTATCTGTTCAGGCACGACGTCGTGAATCACCGTGGTGTTCCAGCCCGCCTCCGTGACGGTCCGCGAAAAGAGGAACTTGGGCATGTCGAGCCAGATCCCGGCGAACTCGATCTGGGACGCCGAGAGGTCCGGATGCCTGTCGGCCGTGGGCCATACACCGGCCATCAGCTCATAGGTGACCCGCCCGAACATGAAGGCTCCCATCGTCCGGAACTCCTCGTTCAAGTAGCGGCTCAATTCCTCGTTCACCAAATGCCAGCTGATGTCCCGGTCCGGCCCCTCGAAGAATCCGTCCAGGGAAACCGACGACATCAGCATGATTTTGCGCATGGGGCCTGATCAGCTCGCGGCGAGCGGCAGCACCATCAGGTAGCCGGCCGGCAGGTCGCTGCTCCACCGTCGCGGCTCGCGGACTACGAACTGTGTCGCCAGCTGCTCGGGGGTGAGCAGGCTGTTCGGCGCGGGCGACGGACCCCACTGCCCGCTGCCGTGCGGATAGAGCGGATCCTGGACGCGGACGCCGGTGACCGAGAACTCCGGGAATTGGGCGGGGTCGCCGAGCGACTCGAACCCGCTCATCACCCATGCGTGGCGACCGCTCCACATGACCAGCCCGACTGGCCGGCCCGTGGCGGCGATGGCGCGGGCCGCGGTCTGCAGGGCCTGATCACGGTCGGCGATGCTGACCACGGTGTATGGCCCCATCCCGACCTCGGTCAGCACCTGGGCCCAACCGAGCGGGTTGGCACCGTTGAACGAGTTGGACGACCGCGCCCGGGCCATCTCCCACAGCTCACCCTGCTGGGCAGGATCGGCCCACGAAGCGCCGCCCGTGTCATCGATGAGGTTGTGCGCCATCTGGATGCTGGCCGCCACACACCAGTCGAAGGTGTACTGAGGCACGAAGTCCCCCTCCTGGTAGAGGTTGACGGCGAACGCCTGGGGCACCGGGGGTGGCGTGGGTACCGCCGTCGGCGTCGGCGTGGCTGTAGGGGTGGGTTGGGGGGAGGGATCGACGTCGGCCGGCGGGGCCGAGGAAGCCGTGATCGCTCGCTCGGTGGCGGCCTCGTCGAGGTCGACGGCGGGCGTGCAGGCCGTGAGGAGGGTCGCCAGGACGACGAGCCACGCCAGAAGACGGGCAGGGGCACCGGTCATGATCCAGTTTAGAGTCCGTAGTATCAGTCCGGCCAGCGGTGCCAGCAGGTACTGCCCGACCACCAGACGGAAGAATGAATAGCCCGTCGAATACGATATTGTGATGCCTCTCCTTATCGCTCCGGACGTCAGTTACCACTCCTCCTGGCTGGAAGGATCCGCAGAATTTGACGGGGCCCACCGGGACGGCGGCGGCGCGGAGGACTGGCCGCTGGAAGACCTCAAAGACGCCCAGTCGTTCCGCCGGTTTGTCGACGCCCTCCTCAACGATGCCTTGCCGGAGAGCCCGCGCAAGCCGGGGCATGTACCCTGCACGTACTTGTGGATCGTGGAGGGCGACACATTCCTTGGCTCCCTGGCCATCAGGCACGAACTGAACGATGCCCTCCTCAACCAAGGTGGACACATCGGCTATAGCGTGAGGCCCTCCGCGAGGCGGCGCGGCCACGCAGCGAAGGCGCTGGCTGATGCCCTGCCGATCGCCCGGGAACTGGGAATCTCCCGGGTCCTTCTTACGTGCGACGAGAATAACGCCGGCTCACGGGGGACCATCGAAAAGAACGGCGGTGTCTACGAGGACACTCGCAACGGCAAGCGCCGCTACTGGGTCGCTGTCGCATGACCGTGCGCGCCGTCAGTGAACTGTGAGCTGAGCCAGGTTTTCTTTCGACTCGTGGTGGAGACACGGGCGTATCCGATGAGCATGCCCCGGGGCGTAGCGTGTAGGGTCCCTTCACCGGGCAGTTTTGCGGGTGGGTCATGTGGGAATCGCATGGTCTTGTAAACACAGCGATCGCGATCCGGCACCCATCGACGGCACGTGTCCCGTTGATGGACCGGCTTACGGGCAACTCCTGTAGGTCACCAAGGGAGCCCTCTAAGGTCAATGGTTCCATCTGGCCAGCTGCTTATGGGTTTCGTTCCGGCACAAATCATGGTGGGGCCATTGCTCCTGATTACGGTCATCGCGTCCTGCGGGGACACGTCTTTGGTGAGCTTATGCAGACGGGCGTAACCGCAGGCTTCGTAGAAGGGCACAACGGCTTCGCGGCAGCCGAGGAACCCGAAATCAGCTGGAGCGAACTCGCGATTGGCTTCTTGGAGCGCGGCCAGGACCTGGCGGCCGACACCGGTTCCTCTTGAATCTTTCCGGGTGATGACTCCGCCCGTTCCAGCAATGAGCACTTCCTTCCGCCCTACACCGATGAAGCGTCGTGCAGTCGCCGCGTAGCCGAGAAGTTGTCCCCTGCTTCTGGCCAGAGCGTGGAGCTCACCGCGGGCATATCCGTAACCGGTTTTAGGGCTCCACTTCCCCCAGCCCTCTTCGTATTCGCTATCGAACAGCGCGGCCAGATCCTCGTAGTCATAATTGGTCAGCTCGGTGGTCCAACGAAGATCGAGGGAAATCATCAGATCGGGTTTGCCGCCAAAGTGATTTTCATAGTGATCATCTACGGCTTCTACGCTGCTCAAGTCGCTTACCCCCTGTTATTACGATCAGCCTTAGCCTAGGGCTTCACCCCTGGCGAGACGCATTTCAGTGGTCCGTACTTTTGATTAGACAGCCAGTAACGTGAGCGTTTGGTCGAGGATGTTGTCGCGGGGCACGACCCAGAGGACATTAAGGCGGTATCCGGCTACAGATGACCGTTTCAAACGCCCGAATAGGCATCGGGGGCGCCCGGTAAAGGATCGAGTTACGGGTCCTGGCCCGGCTCGAACGGGCGGCCTCCCTCTCCAGAGACGGCGCGCCATTGCCGGTGTCTGACGCGCTAGGGCAGGATCACCAGCAACAGTAGTACCTTCCTCGCCGCCATCCAATCAGCTTCGGCGCACGCTTCGGCCTCCTACTGTTGAGCTTGGCCAAGACCTTGTAAGCGCACCGTCCGGTAAATGTTCCTATAACGGACCTGCTAACGGGACGATTTAGAGGCAACGTACGGGACGGCTGGAGCCCTTAGAGTTATGCGCGGTATCTGATTCGTTGTTCCCTTTGCCATGCGGAACGCCGAAGATAGGGTTACGGGACGTTGGATCACTATTTCGGGGGAAAAATGTTACTGACGCTATCCACATCGGAAGCAATTCAACTCGTGCCTGGCTGGGGCACTCTCGGACTCTTTCTGATTCTGAACGCAGTCCTGTTCATCGCCGCGCTGGTGAGCATTGCGCGGAATAAGACACACGCCACTGGCGGGACCGTCGTGTGGGCTTTGATTGTCCTTGCTCTGCCATTTCTTGGTTCGGTTCTATGGTTCGTAATTGGGCGTAGGGAATCCTTTGGCCCGCATCTCCGCGACCAAGCCAACTAGCACGCTGGCCCGATCTAACTCTGTCTGCCAGGGGCATCCCGTGGCGGGTTGCATTTCGAGCAGGAGGGTGCGAGGCGTGGGTGGGGTCGAGCTGTGAACGCCACTGCCCACCGTCAGCCTTGGACGTTCGCCGCCGTGTGCGTCATGGTCATCGCTGTCACGCTTCTGGTCCATGGCTTGTCCCAGATGCCGGCTATCCAGCTGCTGCCCGGCTACGTTGCTGCCTACTTTCTGATCGGCGCCTGCATCTTCGGTCCCGTCGGAAGAATGCCGTCACCGCGCCAGACCGTAGCGTTCCTGCTGCCCGGTGCCCTGCTCGTGATGCTGGCGTTCCTGGATCTTGGCTTCTGGTGCGGAGGCTGGCTCCTCGGACTCCCGGCGTGGGGACTCCTGCTCAGCCGATGGACTCCGGAGAACAAGCTCCCAGTAGTCCGAGTCCTGAAGTTTCTGGCGCTGCTGGTTCTGGGCTTGGCGATCTTCATGCTCAACGGGTTTATTGGACTATTCCTCGTTTTCAGCCTCGCGATTTTCCTGCTTCCGCTGGTCCCGATTCGCCTTGCCTACCCGGACTTCCGTGCTCATCTTCTGCAAACGGGTGTGGAAGTCCTCCTGTCGGTGGCCGCCGTCGTATTGGCCCTCATACTGCCCGCCCCGGAAGGGTCGTGGTCTTCGCCGCTCATCCACGCCGGCGGAGCCGCTGCCGCAGGACTGATGATCGCATTCTGGGCCCAGGGCATCCCCCGCCGCTCCGCAAAGCTCCGCCTCAATGATGGGGTAATGCTGTAGCCGACCGTCTAACGGGGCAGTTCTCAGCCTTCGACGACGGACATGGGCAAGCCGTGCCCGTGAACGGAAGGGGCGATGCTATCCAGCTGCCATCCGTCCGCCGACGCCAGAAACGTTGCGGTCTGCGGCAAGGAGTAACCACTCGGGACGCTGCTCGGCCCGTTCGCCGACGAGGCCAGGTATTCCTCGGTCAATTCATTGAATCGGACGCTCGCCTGGGAGCCGCTCACGTCGATCGACTCCACTGCGATCGTCGTCGAAAAGGACGTGTACCAGAAGCCGGTTGACTTGAAGCCGGACTTCGACCGGGTAACCACTGACAAGTCCCGCTCGCGCTTGGCCCGGTAGGCCGCCGTCGTCTGCCCGTCCCTGAGGCGCGGGGCGGGGGGATTGTCGAGGACTGTGCCGTTGCGATCCTCGACGGCGGCCCGGACGATGGCCACCAGCTCCGACGATGACGGGGTTGCCACTGCCGCGGACGATCCGACCGTGAGAGGGACTGCTGCCGGGTGGCATCCGGCAAGGGCGAAAGTGAGAAGCGCGGCGACGGTGGCCGAGGCGCGAGGCCACTTCATCAGGGTCCCCTCTCCGTTGATGTCATCACAGCCTGCCCCACCGGTCCCAATCGGTCAACGAGGTTGTCGGCAATGACTGCCATCGTGCCCGCAAGTTCGTGACCGGAGAGCGTTCCCCCTGTCAGTCCCCCCGATGAACTGCACACCAAGGCCGGTCAGTCGTCTTTGGGTCGAGCTCGATCGAGCCAGTCGCCGAACAACGCGGCGAGCAGTTCGGGCCGCTCGTGCATGAGCGCATGGCCGGCGTCCTCGACGACGGCCAGGGTGGCGTGCGGGTACCGCTCGAGCAATTCGGCCGCGTCGGCATACCCGACGACCGCATCGCGTCGTCCCGCGACGACCAAGGTCGGCGCAGAGAACGAGGTCGACCCGACGTCGACCGTCCACCCGGCGAAGATGCGCCCTAAGCCAGCCTCATCCACAAGCGCCGTACCCGGCGCAACGCGGTCTCGATAACGGCGAGCCGTGGCCCGTGTTCGCAAGACAAAGTACTCCTCGAACCCCGCCCGCTGTGCGGGTTCGAGTTCGTCGTACGCATCGGCGTCCTCGCGAACCACGTCGTGGCCCGGCACGCTGCCCGACCGCTCGGCGACAGGGCACAACAACGCCAGTCCGAGTACTGTGTCCGGTCGCCGAGCAGCCACTCCACGAGCCAGGTAGGCACCGTACGAGTGCCCGAGCAGCATCACAGGTCCCGCGCCCAGGCGATCGATGAAATCGCCGAGCAGCATCACCACGTCGTCGTTGCAGGTCAGGCCGCCGGTCGTCGACAGGCCCATCCCCGGCAGATCCGGATAGATCCGCCGGTATCCCGTGTCGGGAACGATGGCCTCAAGCGCCGCCTCGATCTCGCGATGATCAACACCGGCGCCGTGTAACGCAACGAGCGGCACGCCGACGCCATGCTCGACGTAATGGACCACAACTTCGTTGATCCGGCACTCCATACCGACACCCTAATCCATGGCGCCGACGCGAACCCCGCGGGGAATAGCCGGCTGAGGACCCCTCTCGTGCACTCGAGTTTGTCCATGCGGGGCTCCCCAAGGAACACCGATCATTTCGGAATTTTCGACTTCAGATGAGATTCGTCTCCGGCGATGCCGGGTTTTGCCCCGCCGGTCACCGGGTGGCTCGCGGTCCCGATTAAAAGTGCCCAGCGTTCGCGGCTCCACGAGATCACGTATCCAACGTGTGCCGTCCCGCCAGGCACTAGCGCCTGGACATGCGCGACTTCGGGGAAATCGTTGCTGATCCTGACATCCACGGAGGCCGGGTCCCAGGCGTTCATGGAGTCGACCAGCCTCTGGGCCTCAGAACGGACATTGACGAAGTCGTCCGGTGCGAGCCTCTCGACCTGCTCCACGGAGCCTGAGGTGGCCGCGGCCACGACGCTTCGAGCGAAAGACTCCCGAAGGTTCAGATCCGGCGCTGGCGGTTCAGGAGCGCAGCCGACCATCCATAGCGCCGAAAAAACCGAGAGTGCCGCCACGAAGTCGGAACCCTTCCCCGCCGTAGTTCCCTCAGCCCCAAGTTCACGCATAATGCTGACCATACTTGGTCCCCCAATTCAAAGGATGCTGCCCGCTCAAGGTTGGGGTCGGCTCCCACTAGTGAAAGGGAATCTCTGCGCCGTGCGGGAAAGGAAGGACCCCTTGCGCAGGGGTATGGGTGAACCACTCGCCGCCCTGCTTGGTCGCAAAGATAATGACTCTTTCAGCTGTATCAAGCGGATCGCCGTCCGGATACGTTTCGCCTCCCGTGCAGGTCGGGGGCATGGAGGAGATGCGCAGGTTCCCCCCTCCGGGATTCCCCTTGAAGACCTGCTCGACTTCTACAACGTGGGTGGTGGCTTTGGAACCGTAAATGCTGGTTTCGCCGGCCGGGCCTACAGACCTTCCGATGAGCACCACGCCGGCGTTGTCGTATTGGTCCTGAGGGGTCGCGAACCGGACCCAGTCAACGCACGCGAAAGGGCCACCGCCTGTGACGCGGCTGCTGACATAACCAGTGGTTGAGCTGGTGGGGTTCGGCGTGGGTTCCGCAGTTCCCGGTCCGCCGGTCACGTTGTCGCCGCATGATGTCAGCAGCATGGTGATAAGCAGGCACGGAACTATGAATTGCCACAACTTAACCCGTTTCATTGCGCTCCCTCATAAGTGGATGCTGACCGGAGCATATAGGGTGCGTACCCGCATTCATAGGAGATGAAGGGATGAAATGATCATTGACCCTGGCACCGGCCCAGTAATTGGCGAATGAATTGTGCATGAAACCCCTCGTTAAAGGATTCTCTACTGGTCATCCCGATCTACGCTGACAGTAAAGCTGGGCTTAGAGAAAATGCTGGGGAGCAGAAATGGAACCAATCACTGTTGATGGCGGCAAGGGCACAATCGAACTCAGTGTCGACGGAATAATCCATCTCAAATGGAAACCCGGGATCGTTCTGGACGGTGATGACGTGCACGGGGCCATGGCAACGCTCAATGAAATTGCCGGCGGTTCCGAATATCCGATGTTGGTCGACATGGGGACCACAAAAGCCGTGACCCGTCAGGCCAAGTCCGCTTTCCAGATCCCCTGCGCCGCTTCGCGTATTGCCTTGCTTGGCTCAAGTCCGGTTGACCGGGTCATTGCCAATTTCACCATCGCACGCCAGACCCTGCCGTGCCCAACGCGCTTTTTCACCTCCCGCGATGAGGCCCTGAACTGGCTTCTCCCCACTCCGCTCCCCTGACCAACAGTCCCGGCTTCTCCCGAGGAGGGGCGCTCCGAAGTCAGCCCTAACACCCGGGCAGTGCTCCCATCATGGTTCACGCACCGACCTGTGGTCCGCGGCCAATTCTCGTGGGAGTTGCGATCCAGCCACGCCACTGTCTCCCCCGGCCTGTACACTCAATGTATCGAACATATATTCGAATAAAGGTGTGTTGTGGGCGTTGTTGTCGGTCCCCGTGTGATAGATGCGGGCCTCTCCTTGCGGCTGGTGCTGATAGCCCCGGTGGCGGTCGCCGCGGGCTACCCATCGCCTGCCCAGGACTACTTCGACGGCCGGATCGACCTGAACGAACACCTCATCAAGGACATCACCAGCACCTTCGTTGTCCGCGTGACCGGCGACTCGATGGAACGGGCAGGGATCAGCGACGGCGACGAACTCATCGTCAACCGGGCGCTGGAACCCAAGGACGGCTCCGTGGTCATCGCTGTCCTGGACGGCGAACTGACCGTCAAGCGGCTCCGCATCACCGCCACGGGCGTGGTGTTGCAGGCAGAGAACCCCCGCTACCCGGACATCCGCGTGCCAAGCCTCAGCGAGCTGACCATCTGGGGCGTCGCCACAAGGTGCCTGCACCATGTCTAGGACGCGGAATTTCAGCGGGGGTCCGAGGGCGCGTTCAGAGGAGCCGCACCATGCGGATCTCGCGCACGCCGTCGTCCACCATCACGGTCCCGTCCGCCACAAACCCGTGCTTGCGATAGAACGCCTGCGCCCGGGGATTCGGATCGGCCACCCAGAGTGCGGCAGCTTCGTTCGGGCCGATGACGGCATCGAGGAGGGCAGCCCCGGCGCCGGTCCCATGCTCGGCCGCGAGGACGTACAGCACATACAGGTGCGTCCCCCACTGCACCCCGGAGTCCTGCGGGGGCCCCGCCATCGCAATCCCGACCACTTCGCCGCCGCGCTCGGCCACCGCGACGCGGTTCGCCCGGTAGCGCTCGTCGCTGAGCGCGGCCGTCCAAAACCGTTCCCGGTAGGCGGGCAGCTCCGGGTCGTCGAGGACGCTGTCCGACATCACACCGCGGTACGTCTCACGCCACGACCGCACATGCATGCGTGCCATCCCGGGAGCGTCCTCGACGCGCGCCTGGCGAACTTTCACCTCGGTGTCCATAGCCGAAACTCTACCGAGAGCGGCGGCCGGCCCCATGTCTAAACCAGCACTGATGCGTCAAATGCAGGAGATCGCCCTGGTGGACGTGAACTGCTTCTACGCCAGCGCGGAACGCGCGTTTGACCCGTCCCTCGAGGGCAAACCGCTGGTAGTGCTGTCCAACAACGACGGCTGTGCCGTCACCCGCTCCCCGGAAGCCAAGGCCCTGGGCATCGGGGTCGGGGAGCCGTGGTTCAAGATCGCGCCACGGGCGAAAGAGTGGGGGCTGATTGCCAGGTCCAGCAACTACGAGCTGTACGGCGACATCAGCGCCCGCGTGATGGAACTCCTGGGCCGGTACTCCGCCTGGCTGGAGGTCTACAGCATCGACGAGGCCTTCCTGGGCGTCAAAGGCTCCCCCGAGGCACTGCTCCAGCTGGGCCGGGACATAAAAGCCGCCGCCGCCCGGAACGTGGGGGTCCCCGTCTGCGTTGGCATCGCCCGGACCAAGACACTGGCCAAGCTCGCCAACAAATGGGCCAAGCACAACCCCGCGTTCGACGGCGTCTGCCGCTGGGATTCGGTGCCCCCGGCCCGGCGGGAGGTACTCATGGCGGGCCTCTCCGTCGTCGAACTCTGGGGAGTGGCCACGCGCCTGACCAAACGCCTGAACGCGATCGGCATCCATTCCATCCTTGACCTCAGCCGGGCGGACCCCGTCCGGATCCGCGACAAATTCTCCGTGGTGCTGATGAGGACCGTCCTGGAACTGCAGGGCACCCCCTGCATTCCCATGGAAGAGGAGCGCGTGGGCCGGGACCAGCTGATCTTCTCCCGCTCGTTCTCCACCCCCATCACCACCACCGCCGAACTCCGCCAGGTCCTGAGCGTCTACGGCCAGCAGGCCAGCGCCCGACTCGCCAAACACCACCTCCAGGCCAAGGTCCTCACAGCCTTCGCCGGCACCTCGCACTACAACCCCAAGGACACCTCCTACCCCTCCGTCTGCGTCCCGCTCCCCATGCCCACCGCAGACCCGGTGATCCTGACCAAGGCCGCCCACGCCCTGCTGCCCGCCATCCACGAAGGCGTGAACTACGCCCGCGCCGGGATCATGGTCACGGACCTGCGGCCCACCGGAAACCAAAAACCCCTGGAAATCTTCGAAAACCCGCACGAGGAACGCAACATCGGCCCCCTCCTTGAAGACATCGCCCGCCGCTACGGCCGCGGCTCCATCGGGCTGGGCCACGCAGGCATCCGCGGCGGACCGGACTGGAGCATGAAGCGCGGCATGCGCTCCCCGCGTTACACCACCCACTGGGACGAACTCCCCCTGGTCAAAGCCGCCTGACAGCAGGCCATCCCGCGAGTATTCTGGACCGCAGTGATTCTTCATATGTCTCTGTGACCCAGAGTTCCCGCAGCCTCCCACAGCTCCGCCGGCCATCCCGTCCAGGAGCGCTGATTCCGCGTGCCCACAAGGGGAACTCGCCACGAGTTCCCCCTCTCCCCGCACACACCGGAACCACCCTCGGGAGAACCCATGTACACGACACAAAACCATTCAGGCACCACACCTGGCCCCGGACGGGACAGCCTTCGCCCGGACTGCAGCAACTGCTTCGCGCTGTGCTGTACCGCCTTCGGCTTTGCCCGGTCCGCGGATTTTGCCATCGACAAGCCCGCCGCCACCCCCTGCCCGAACCTGGACCAGGACTTTTCCTGCACCATCCATGACCGGCTGCGGCCCCGCGGATTCCGCGGCTGCACGGTTTTCGACTGCTTCGGGGCCGGCCAGGCCGTGTCCCAGCAGCTGTTCTCCGGCATCAGCTGGCGCGACGCCCCGGACTCCCGGCAGGACATGTTCGCCGCGTTCAAGGTCACGCGGCAGCTGCACGAGATGCTCTGGCACCTGGCTGAGGCACAGGAAAAGACGTTCGACGCCGACGCCGCCCGGGAAGCGAAGGACCTCCGGACGGTTATCGGGGACCTTACCCGCGGTCCCCTGCCGGGGCTGCTGGCCTGCGACCTCGAGAGCCTCCACTCGGCGGTCAGGACCATGCTGGTGGCGGTCAGCGAGGAAGTGCGCGCGGGCTACTTTGCTGCTGGAACCGACCAGCTGGATGCCGCGCTCCACCCCGGCTCCGACCTGGCGGGCGCCAACCTGCGCGCCCGGAAACTGTGCGGGGCGGACCTGCGGGGCGCCTGCCTGATTGCTGCCGACCTGCGCGGCAGCGACCTTGCGGGCGCGGACCTGCTGGGTGCGGATCTCCGGGACGCAAGGCTCGAAGGCGCCGACCTCGCCGCTGCACTGTTCGTCACCCAGCCGCAGCTCAACTCGGCCCGGGGCAGCAGCACAACCCTCGTGCCGCCTGGCCTGTCCGCCCCGCCGCACTGGCAGGATGGCTGAACCGGCGAGTTCATCGGTTTATGCGCGAACGTACACTTGGGGCCCGGGCCGGAAGTGTACGTTCGCGGTCCGGCGCGGGTGCTCAAATGTACGTTCGCGCTTAGTGGGCGGGGAAGCGATAGAGCTTCGCACCGTGCGCGGGCAGCTTCACTTCGAGGGCGGGCAATCCATCCCTGAGCCCGAGCGCGGCGTGCTCCCCGCTCCATGCCTCCCGGGCTTCGCCCCGTAGGACACCAGCATCCACACCCAAATCGCCCAACGGAACCGTCCGGACCAGGTCCGCTTCCCCGGTGTTGAAGGCCGCGACGAAGCGGTCCTCCGACGTCGTGCTCTCCGCCGCCCACAGCACCAGGCCGCCGTCGCGGAGCAGTTCACGGTTGTTGCGGCTCGCGTTGAGCACATCCAGGAGGTCGGTGTTGGTCAGGAGTGCCAGCGTCTCGGGCGGCGACGACGGCAGGTCGCAGCCGAGCATCAGCGGCGACCGCGAGACGCACCAGAGCGTCAGCATGGTCCGCTGCTCGTCCAGGGTCAGGCGGCTGAGCCGCTCACCGCCGCGCTCGGCCCGCAGCGCGATCCGCCCCACCGGGAGCATGTCGGCATCCGCCCACGCGCCCTCACGCTGGTGCGGCGCCCAGCGGGCCATCCGCGCGAACTGGGCCTCAACGTCGTCCCAGACATCCCAGAGATCATCGGAGACGCGCCACATCTGGGCGTTGCCGCGGAGGTGTTCCAGGTGGGCCAAGGAGAGAGCACGGCCCGGCGACAGGCTGAGCACCATGTCCCGGCCGGAGCGCGAAATGGCCCGCTGGTAGGAGGCAATCTCCGCAGCGAAGTACGGCCCCAGCATGTCGTCGGCCTTGACGAAGTCCACGCCCCACTCCGCGAACAGCCGCAGCTGGGAGTCGTAGTAGGCCTGCGCGCCGGGGTGGCCGTGGTTGAGGCCGAAGTTATCGGTGTTCCACTCGCACGTGGAGGACGTGTCGGCGACCTGGTCAGCCGTGGCGTCGGCGCCTTCAACGGGCAGCCTGTCCCGGACGGCCTGGCGGGGAATGCCGCGCATGATGTGAAGCCCGAATTTCAGGCGCATGCCGTGGATCCGCTCGGCGAGGGGCCCGAATCCCCTGCCGTCCGCCGCGGAGGGGAAGCGGTTGACGGCGGGAAGCTGCCTGCCGAAACGGTCCAGCTCCAGTACGGCGCCGTCGTTGTAGCCGCCGGCCCGCGCCGCCGGTTCGTACCACTGGATATCCACCACCACGGTGTCCCAGCCATACGGGAGCAGATGCTCAGCCATAAAAGCGGCGTTGGCCAGCACCTCCTCCTCCGTCACGGTGGTGCCGTAGCAGTCCCAGCTGTTCCAGCCCATCGGCGGCGTCTGCGCAAGTGTCATCGGGCCAATTTACAACGATATAAACTGAAGCACCAGCACTCCCCTGCTGGCCGGATTCTGAGAAACTTTACGAAATCCTTGACAACTTTCTTGAGCAAAGTAGCGTGGAAGCCACACCCTCCACCGGAAAGCGATCCAATGAAGAACTGGGCAGGAAACCTCGAATACTCCTCCGCCGAAGTCCATCGTCCGGACTCGGTGGCCGGGCTCGCCGAGGTGGTGGCCGGCGTCTCCCGGGTGAAGGCCCTCGGGTCGCGGCACTCGTTCAACCGCGTGGGCGATACCGACGGCGTCCACATCCTGCTGGACGCCCTGCCCCAGGAGATCGAGCTTGATTCGGAGCGGCAGACCGTCCGCGTCAGCGGCGGCATCAGCTACGGAGCACTGTGCCGGACGCTGGAAAAGTCCGGCGTCGCCATCCACAACCTCGCGTCCCTGCCCCACATTTCGGTGGCCGGAGCCATCCAGACGGGGACGCACGGCTCGGGAGTGGACAACCCCTCCCTGGCCGGCGCCGTCGAACGCATTGACCTGGTCCGCGCCTCCGGCGAGCAGGTGTCCCTGTCCCGCGCGGACGGGGACGAATTCCTGGGCAGCGTGGTGGGCCTCGGCGCGCTGGGCATCGTCACCGGCCTGGAACTGTCCGTCCGGCCCAGCTTCCAGATGCGGCAGCGGGTCCTGGAAAACCTGCCGTGGGAACGGGCCCTGGCTGACTTCCCTGCCCTGGTATCCAGCGCCTACAGCGTCAGCCTCTTCACCGACTACGCCGGAGAGGACATCAACCAGGTGTGGCTCAAGGCCCTCGATTCGGACCCTGCCCTGACCGACCTCTTCGGCGCCACCCCGGCAGTGGAAGCCCGCCACCCGCTGCCCGGAATGTCCGGCGAAAACTGCACGGCGCAGCTGGACGAACCCGGCCCGTGGCTGGACCGGCTGCCGCACTTCCGCCACGAATTCACGCCCAGCAACGGCGAGGAACTGCAGAGCGAATACATCCTGCCCCTGGAGCACGGACCCGCAGCCATCCAGGCTGTCCGCGGCCTCGCGGGCAAGCTGGCGCCGCTGCTGTTCGTCTCCGAAATCCGCACCGGCGCCGCCGACGAGTTCTGGCTCAGCCCGTTCTACCGCCAGCAGAGCGTGGCCCTGCACTTCACGTGGAAGCCGCTTCAGGCCGAGGTGGAGGCCGTCCTGCCGGAGCTGGAGGAACTGCTCCGCCCGTTCGGGGCACGGCCGCACTGGGGCAAACTGTTCACCCCGGCCGGCCACGACTGGGAGGCGCTGTACCCGAGGTTCGCCGATTTCCGCCCCCTGGCCGGGGAGCACGATCCCGCCGGCAAGTTCCGCAACGGCCTGCTGGACAGCATTCTCGGCGCACCGGCGGCCAGCCTGCGCTGAACGCCGGGGCTCAGCCACGGCATGGCTGAGGAAATTACCGGCGCACCCCTCCCGCTTCGGCCCAAGCTGCGCTAGCGTTGCGGGCAGGGCGCCGGGGACCACCTGGATTCCCAGAATCCGCGGTGGAGGCTGGAGCCATCGCTGCAGGATTTTGACTGATTCGTTCACGCAAAAGGATGAAGATGGCCGTTTCCATTGAGCTTGGTAAGAAACTCGACAAAGACTACGAGAACAAGAGCCTCGAAGAACTCCTGGACTCGCCTCCGTCTGCACTGGCGGGGGTGACAGAACGCCACAACGAGCTGTTCGCCAGCCTCGGCATCAAGACCATCCGGGATCTCGGCAGCAACAAGTACTTCGCCATCGCAGGCGTCCTGGTGGCACTCGCCAACCACACCGACTAAAGGTCCAACAGCAAGGGAGTCCGCCCAGCAAAGGCACTGGGCGGACTCCCTTTTGGCGTCAGCCGATCAGTGCCAGCACGGCTCCGGCCATCACGACGCCGCCGGATTGGGCCCTGACGTCGGTGACCGTCCCGTCACGGTGCGCTGCCACCTGGGTTTCCATCTTCATGGCTTCGAGCACCACCACGGGATCGCCGGCGGAAACCTCGGCGCCGGGCTCCACGAGCCACTTCACCACCGTGCCGGACATGCCAGCCCGAAGCTCACCGGGATCAGCGGCGCCGGCGGCAGCACCGCCGTCGTGCTCCCCGTCAAAGGAAACCCCCGCGGGCACAGCGCCGCCGGACCGCGCCCAGCCATCCAGCAGGTCAGCGGGAAGGCCGACGGCGAGGCGCCGGCCATCGACGTCAACGGTGATGGTTCGCCGCGCACCGTCGGGGACGGACGTGCCGTATTCCGGGTCCGCCGCGATGGAATCGGCGAAGTCAGTTTCGATCCAGCGGGTGTGGATGCCGAGTGCCGTCTCCGAGGTGAAGTCCGGCGCCTGGACCACGGCGCGGTGGAACGGCAGGACGGTGGCCACACCGGTGATTTCCATTTCCGCGAGGGCACGGCGGGCCCGGCGGAGCGCCTGCTGGCGGTCGGCGCCGGTGACGATCAGCTTGGCCAGCAGCGAATCGAACTGCGGCGCCACGATGGAGCCGGAGCGGACCCCGGAGTCCAGCCGGATACCCGGACCCGTGGGACCGCTGAACGTGGCGATGGTTCCGGGCGACGGCAGGAAGCCCCGTCCCACGTCCTCGGCGTTGAGCCGGAATTCGAAGGAGTGGCCGCGCGGTGCGGGATCGGCGGTGAAGCGCAGCGGCTCGCCGGCGGCGATGCTGAGCTGCTCCTGGACCAGGTCGATGCCGGTGGTCTCCTCGGTGATGGGGTGCTCCACCTGCAGGCGGGTGTTCACCTCGAGGAATGCCACGGTGCCGTCGGCGGCCACCAGGAACTCCACCGTGCCGGCCCCGGAGTAGGAGGCTTCGCGGCAGACTGCCTTGGCGGCGTCGTAAATCTGCCGGGTCTGCTCGTCGGTCAGGAACGGGGCGGGGGCCTCTTCCACGAGTTTCTGGTGCCGGCGCTGCAGCGAGCAGTCGCGGGTGCCCACCACCACCACGTTGCCGTGCTGGTCGGCCAGGACCTGGGCTTCCACGTGCCGGGGCCGGTCCAGGTACCGCTCCACAAAGCACTCGCCGCGGCCGAAGGCCACCACTGCTTCGCGGACGGCCGAATCGAAGGATTCCTCGATCTGGTCCATCTCGCGGACCACTTTGAGTCCGCGTCCGCCGCCGCCGAAGGCCGCCTTGATGGCGATGGGCAGGCCGTGCATTTCAGCAAATGCGCGGGCCTCGGCGGCCGAGTCCACCGGGCCGTCGCTGCCGGCCACCAACGGGGCTCCGGCGCGGACGGCGATCTCTCGCGCGGTGATCTTGTTGCCCAGCTGCCGGATGGCCTCCGGGGTGGGGCCGATCCAGGTCAGGCCCGCATCCAGGACCGCCTGGGCAAAGCCGGCGTTCTCGGACAGGAAGCCGTAGCCGGGGTGGATGGCGTCGGCACCGGAATCGGCGGCTGCCTGCAGCAGTTTGGGGATGTCCAGGTAGGTTTCCGACGGCGCGTTGCCGCCCAGGCTGTAGGCCTCGGTGGCGGCGGCCACGTGCATGGCATCGGCATCCACGTCCGCGTACACGGCCACGGATTCCAGGCCGGCGTCCTCGCAGGCACGGGCAATGCGGACGGCGATTTCTCCGCGGTTGGCGATCAGGACCTTGCGCATCAGTTGCTCACTTTTGTCTGGGAAACGTCGGGGGAAGAAAAGCTGGTGGGCAGCCCGTAGCCGGGAGCCCAGCGGAACCGGATGGAGCCGCCGATGGGGACCTGGGCGGCCAGGTCCAGCTGGTGGTCCACCACCACACCGATGACCGGGTAGCCGCCGGTGATGGGGTGGTCGGCCAGGAACAGCACGGGCTGGCCTTCGGGCGGGATCTGCAGCGCACCGGCCATGGTGCCTTCGCTGGGCAGTTCGCCGTCCCGGCTCCGGCTCAGCGGCGTTCCGTCCAGGCGCATGCCCACCCGGTTGGAGCGGGGCGTCACGGCCCAGTCCTGGCTGCAGAGCGACTCCAGCGCGGCGGCGTCGAACCAGTCGTCGCGCGGGCCGGGCACGATGTCCAGTACGGTGACGCCGGTGTCCGGAAACTCCGGCTGCAGTTCGGGGCTGCCCACCACGTTGGAGGACGTGGCCACCCCCGCGGCCAGCAGCTGCCCGGCTGCCAGCGGCGCAGGCCCGATCCCGGACATCGTGTCCGTGGACCGGCTGCCCAGCACCGCGTCAGCCATCGCTCCGCCGCGGATGGCGAGGTAGCTGCGGAAGCCGCGCTCCGGCGCCCCGACGGTCAGGATCTCGCCGTCGAGCAGGGCAAACGCCGTGGCCATGGGTACGGTGCGCACCTGCTCCGGCTGCCCGCCGTCGTCCGCGCCGTCCATGTCGGGACCGTCCGACGGCGTCACCACAGTCAGTGCCGACGGTGCGCCGGCGACCGCCAGCACCTGGTCCCCCACGGCCTGCACGCGCAGCCCGCCGGCAACGGATTCGACGACGGCGGCGGACGGCTGGTTGCCCACGATCCGGTTGGCGCGGCGCACGGAGGAACGGTCCAGGGCTCCGGCGGAGGAGACGCCCAAGCCGGCGTGGCCGGGACGGCCGAGGTCCTGGATCAGGCTCTGCAGTCCCGGCGAGAGGATCCGCAGGCCGGACTGGATGTCCGCGGCGCCCGTATCGGAAGCGGCGGGTTGGGCAACTTCAACGAGCTCGCGCACTGCCCGGAACTGCACGCGGTCTCCCGGTGCCGCCAGGGCCGGCTGTTCGCGGCTGAGGTCCCACATGTGCGCGGCGGTGCGGCCGATCAGCTGCCAGCCGCCCGGGGACTTCCGCGGGTATACAGCGGAGTAGTTGCCGGCCAGCGCAACGGAACCTGCGGGGACGGCAGTCCGGGGCGAGCTCCGGCGCGGTACTTCCAGAGCCTGGTTCTCGCCCACCATGTAGCCAAAGCCCGGGGCGAAGCCGCCGAAGGCCACGGTCCAGATCTGTCCGGTGTGGGCGGCGACGACGCCCTCGGCGCTGAGGCCGGTGAGCCGCGCTACTTCGGCGAGGTCCTCGCCGTCGTACACGGTATCGATCTGCACCAGCTTCCCTTCGGCATGGGACTGGACCGCCAGGTCCATCCCCAGCAGCAGGGCACCCATCCGGCGGGCGGCGGCGGGTGAGTCCGCCTTGACCATCACGGTTTCGGCGGCCGCGAGGACGTCCACCTGGCCGGGCAGCGGCTCCTCCAGGAGCAGGGCCTGAAGGGCCAGCACGTCGTGGAGGCCGGAGAGTTCGGCGAGCACCGCCGTCGTGCCTACCGGCCGGACGGCGAGCACGCGGGCTGCCGCGCTGGTTTCGCTGACTGTTTCCATGGGAATCATTCCGCGGCTCAGGCGAATGCCGAAATGGTGACGCCGGCGGCCGCAAGAGCGGCTCTGACCGCGGTGGCCATTTCCACGGCCCCCGGGGAGTCACCGTGGACGCAGATGCTTTCGGCGTGGATTTTCAGGACAGAGCCGTCAACGGCGCGGACGGATGATTCGGTGGCCATCCGGAGCACGTGCTCGGCCACCTGGGCCGGGTCATCCAGCACGGCGCCGGGCAGGGAACGGGACACCAGGGTGCCGTCCGGGTTGTAGGCCCGGTCCGCGAAGGCCTCCGTGACGGGCCGCAGTCCGGCGGCTTCGGCCAGCCGGACCACTTCGGACCCCGGCAGGCCAAGGATGGGAAGTGAAGGGTCAACGGATTTCACGGCGTCCACCACGGCCTGCGCCTGGGCGGTGTGGTGGACGATGGCGTTGTAGAGGCCGCCGTGGGGTTTCACGTACCGGACCCGGGCACCCTCTGCGGCCGCCAGGGCCTGCAGGGCGCCGAGCTGGTAGACCACGTCGTCAGCGAGTTCGCCCGGGCTGATGTCCAGGAAACGGCGGCCGAAGCCTGCCAGGTCCCGGTAGCCCACGTGCGCGCCGATGACCACGTTGGCGGCCGCAGCCTTGCGGCAGGTGGCCCTGATGACGCTGGGATCGCCGGCATGGAAACCGCACGCCACATTGGCGCTGCTGACGGAGCGGAACATGGCCGAATCATCGCCGAGCGTCCAGCGCCCGAATGATTCGCCTACGTCACTGTTCAGGTCGATGCTTGCCATTGTGATCCTCATCTCATGGGTGTGCTCTACCAAGAATGCCCTAAAACCCTAAATTGTTCAACAATCCAACGATGTTGAATCTGAGGATTTTTCCGCGCCGTTAGGCTGGATGAATGAAACGCTGCCTTGCTGCCCTGTCCGCCGTCCCCCTGATGCTCGTCCTCGCCGGCTGCGGATCCGTGCAGGAGGCCGCCGAAACGGCGGCCAGCGACGCCGCCTCCAAGGTTGCCACCGCCGCGGCCGATGAAGTGACCAGGCAGGTCTGCGCGGTGATCCAGGACGGCCTGGTCAGTGTGGAGGACCAGGCGGCGCTCGGCGGGCTGGTAGCAGCCGCCGAAACAGCCGGCGTCCCCGCCGAGATTACGACGCCGCTGGGCCAGATCGCGGATGCCGGCGACCAGGTTCCGGCCGAGTCAGTCACCGCCCTGAAGGCAGCCTGCCCCGCCTAATTCCCGTCTGATTAAAGGGCGCGGTGCTGGTCATCCGCGCCAGTTGTCGAGGTTGTCCACTCCGTGGAGGTTGGGGGCATGGTCTCCCGTGTGGCGGGCGCGCCGGTCGTCATGCTCCGGGAACGGCACGACGGCGGAGTCCGGCCCCGGGCTCGGCAGGGAACCCACCAGCTTGGCCAGCTCCTGCTGGAGCACCTTCCAGCCGATGGCCGGGTCCTGCGGATAGGCGCGGATTTCGGCCTGCCCCGCGGCAGCCAGGGCGGCCGCGCCCGCTTCGGTAAGCTCCACCCGGAACTGCCTCCGGTCAACCGCCTGCCGCGTCCGCGTAATGTGGCCCGTTCCCTCAAGCCGGAGCAGGACACGTCCGAGGGTCTGGCTCTGCACGTGGACCACTTCCGCCAGCTGCTCCTGATTAAGGGGTCCGTCAGCAAGCCCCTCGAGGGCTATGACGGCGGCCCGGGTCAGGCCCAGCGGCGCGAGCGCGTCATCCTGCCGGCGCTGGACCATCCGTGCGGCGAGCGTCAGCAGGCGGTAGCTGTTCCGGGCATCTGGATCAAGATTGCTGGTCATCGGCCGCTGCCTCCTGTGGATGGCGGATCGGGCGCAACGTCGCCCCAATTGGTGCATCACTTCCGCCTCCACCATAAGCATGCTTACCATGCCTATTGCAAGTATGCTTATTATTCCTCGCCACACATGCGGCCGCTGCTGACCCTCTGTATCCTCGTTGAAGCTGCCGGTGTCCGGCGCCCGCAGCGTCCAGCGGTGGACGACTGCTGGTTTCAGCAAACGAAGGAGCAGCAACATGGGTGGAGTTATCGTCGTTGGAGTCGACAGCAGCGAAACGGCCAGCAAAGCCGCCGAATGCGCACGGGACCTGGCGGTAGCCCTGGGAGCCTCGCTTCACGTTGTGACCGCGTTCGAGAGTGAGCGGGCGGAGGTTATCGGCCGCGGCACGGACCAGATCGTCATCTCCGAGGCCGACAGTGCCGAGCGCGTCGCCAAGAAGCTTGCCGGTTCAGCCGGGCAGGCGCTGGACGTGACTTTTTCAGCCGCCCGCGGCAAGCCGGCCGAGGCCCTTATTAAGGAAGCAACCCGCCTGGATGCCGCCATGATTGTGGTGGGCAACAGGAGGATGCGCGGCATCGGCCGGGTCCTGGGCAGCGTGGCCAACAGCGTGGCGCACAATGCCCCCTGCGACGTCTACATCGCCAACACGTACGACGACTGAGCCCTTTCCGAACGGCCTAGCGCTTGCCCTTTTTCCGCGATCCCTTGCCCCGGCCCTTGTCGGGGTTGGGGGCGTAGCGCTGGGCCACCTTCGGCTTCTTGACGGCAGGCCCCCGCCGGTCCGGCTTCGGTTCCTTCTTGGGCTTCTCCTGCTGGGCTGACGGCTGCCGGGAGCTCTGTGCCGTACGGCCACGGACAATGCCGATGAACTCCTCGATGATTTCATCCGTCGAGTCGCTCAGCCACGCCACCGCGATTTCCGTGGCGGGGGCACCGGTCAGGCGCCTCGCCACGGTGTCCTTGACGTTGAAGTGGCGTGCCACGGACATCGGGAGAATGATCAGGCCCGCCCCGGACGCCACCACCTGCATGGCCATTTCCGCGCCGCCAAGTTCAGCCACATCCAGGAACGTCTCCTGGGCCAGGTCGGCCAGGGCAACTTCCTCAAACACCGAGATCTCGTGCCCCTTGGGAGCCACCACCACGGGCTGCTCCTCATACAGGGGAATCACACTGAGGCCTTCGCGCTCCACGGGGAGCCGGACGAAGCTGAGGTCCGCGGAACCGTCACGCAGCACCTGCAGCTGCGCGCCGTCGTCGGACATAAAGGACTGCAGCGGGATGTCCAGCACCCGCTCTTCCCAGCGGCGGATCCATTTGCCCGGCGTGACGCCGGCGACGTAGGCGAAACGAAGCACCCGCGGGGCCTCTTCCTCCGTTGATTCGGAGGGGCTGGGGTTCTGCGGGGATTCATTGTCAGCGGGCACGTCTTCACAGTACCGCCCGCCCGGATACCCTTGAAGCATGACCTCTGCAAACTCCCAGTCCATGAAGCCGGCCACCGTTGCCAAGAAGCTTGGCATCTACCTGCCCGCAACACCGCAGGAGTTCCAGGATTCAACCATTACCCGCGCCGATTTCGCCGAGCTCCAGGCCAACCCGCCGGAGTGGCTCGCGGAACTCCGCCGCAACGGGCCGCACCCGCGCCCCGTGGTGGCCCAGAAACTGAACGTCTCCATCAGCGGCCTGGCCCGCGGGGGTGTTGAGGAGGCGCTGACGACGGCGGAAATCACCGCGCTGCTGCAGGCTCCCCCGGCGTGGCTGGTCACCGAGCGCTCCACCCACGCAGCCGTCCGCGCCGAGGCCCAGCGGGTCAAGGACGAGGCAGCCAAGAAGGACGCCAAGAAGGCCCGCGCCAAGGCCGAGTAGGCCGTTTCGCTCCGCGAACCTGGGCTTGTTCGCGGATCCGAACCTTCAGGGGCCGGATCCGCGGACAAGCCTTTGTTGTACCCGGCCTCTACTCCCGGCGGGCGTCAGTCCTGGTGCAGCTGCACGAAGTTGCCGCAGCCGTCGTCGAACACCGCGCTGATTCCGGAAGGGTCCTCGGACGGTTCACCCTTGAACGCCACGCCTGCCTCGATGAGCCGGCTGTACTCAGCCTGGACATCCGGAACGCCGAAGACGATGGCCGGGATTCCGGCGTCGTGCAGGGCGTTCATGTAGTTTGCCCCGATCGGGTTGTCGCTGGGCTCCAGCAGGAGGCCCACCGAACCGGCTTCCGCGCCCGGGTCCTTGACGATGAACAGGTTGTATTCGGGCATGGCCATCAGGGTCTCAAAACCCAGGGTCTGCGTGTAGAACGTGTGGGCGGCGGCGGGGTCCTGGACATGGATGCTGCACATTTTGAGTCGCATGGTCCCACGCTACGCGGTGCCGCCACTGCTCAGTAGCTCCTCATCCCGGCGCCGCATGTGCCCGGGAGCCTGCCCATTGACCCGGATGGCCGCAGGGGCTGGAATGGAAGTAGCAACCCGGAGTCCTGGGCCGGGCCTGACGCTGGAGGTGCCGCGGTGGCCGACTTGTTGGAATCCGTCCTTTCGGGAGCCTGGCAGCTGTTGTTCTGGGGAGCCGTACTGGCCTGCGCGGTAGCGGCAACGGTTTTTGCGGTACGCCTGCACTCCGCGCCGGAGCCGGCCGGCCGCGCTTCGGACACGCTGTTCTGGGACCTATTTATGGGCTCGGCCGTGGCAGTCCCCGCGCTCCTGATCCCCACGCTGGCCTCGCCATGGTCGGGGCTGGTGCTCGCCGCGGTGGGCGGGGCAACAGGCGTCGCCGCCTACCGGGGCCATCCCCGGATCATGGCGTGGCACACCAGCCGGCGGCAGCGCAGGCAGGAACTGCCCCTCCATACGGCCGCGCAGGCTGAACACACCACACTCCTTGCCCGCTGGAGCCGCTACGAGCTGGACCCTGCATACTGCATCGACTACCCGGCCATGACCGACGTCCGGCAGCCCGAAACCGCCGCAGTGATCAGGGCAATGCGGGACGCCGAGCAGCTCCGGACGGTCCCCCAGCAGGGGTACGTCCCCGCCGTCGCGCGCCTGCGCCTGGCCCTGACGGAAGCCGAAAAAGCAGCAGGAATCCCGGCCGCCGCCGACTGAGCGCGCTGGCGCCAACGCGGCGTCGCACTAGATCATGTGGGTGCTCCTGGCTCAGCCGGGGTGGCAACCCAGACGCTCCGGGTGGCCCGGGGTTCCAGTTCGATGTCGCCGAAGACCTGCTCCAGCAGGTTTTCCACGTCGCCGCGGTCGTCTGCGGTCAGGGCCGCCAGCTGCGGGAAGCGCGCGAACCACTGCCGGGCGTACTCCCTGGCAGCCGGAGTCACGGGTGCGGTTGTTGTCACCTCGGACCGCGTGACACTGAACCCCGCGGCTTCGATAACCGACGTCCAGTCCGGGTGGCGGTTCCACCCCTCGGCCGCCGCAGCGGCGTGGCAGCGCTGCTCCAGCAGCGCCCCGGGCGGGCCGCTGAGGAAGCGTGGCAGCGTGGCGAGCTCGACGACGACCAGCACCCCACCCGGCGCCAGTGCGCGGCGGACCCCCGACAGCAGCCGGGCAGGGTTGGCGACGTGGTGCAGCGAGGACGATGCCCACACCAGGTCAACCGGCGCGTTGGCCTTTGTATCCGCTGCCTCTGCCGCATCCGCGGTGACCAGGGAGCGGGCCAGCACGGGGAAGCCGTGGTCCAGGTCTGCCTCGAGCACGGCGAACCCCTGCCCGCGCAGCAGTCCGAGCATCTGCGGGTCGTTGTCTATGCACGTCAGCGACGCGTCAGGGTACCGGGCACGCAGAAGCCGGCTGCCTGCGCCAGTGCCTGCGCCGAGGTCAACGACGCTGCGCGCGGCCGATACCCCGGCGATGTCCAGGACCGCTGCGAGGTTGCCGCCGAACACTTCGGCGTCGAGGTCCAGGACGCGGTGCTGGTCCTGGCTGCCAGAGTGCCGGTGGGTCTGATGGTTCAAGCTGTTTGCCTTTCCACTGTGGAGAAGGGGCCGAAGTGCCCTTCAACCGCCCAACGGGTTTCCTCCTCGATGAGGTCGGCATTGATCCTGGCACCGGCCATGACACCCTCGGCCGCAGCAGTGATCACCTGGGCCATCAGGTTTGAGACGTTGCCCGCCGCATACACGCCGGGGACGGCCGTGGCACCCATGGCATCAGTCTCGATAAAGCGCCCGACGCCCGACGGGTGCACCTGGGACTCCAGCCCGAGTGATTCCAGAAGCGCGGATCTGGCCTCCATCCGGGTTCCGACAGCCAGGGCCTGCACGTCGAAGGAGGTGCCCTGGCGGAGCGTAAGCCCCGTGAGGACACCATCGACTGCGTCAATGGAGGCCACGGCGCCGTCAACGACCGTCACGGACCGGGCCGCGAGCTTTTCCCACTCCTCGTCGGTGGGTTCCACGGTGTCATTGAGGAAGAGGGTGATCTCAGGGGACCACTGCCTGAACAACAGTGCCTGATGGACGGACAGCGGGCCGGTGCCCAGCACTCCGATCCGTTGCCCGCGGATTTCCCAGCCGTGGCAGTAAGGGCAGTGCACCGCGCCCTTTCCCCACTGCTCCCGGAGCCCGTCAATGGCAGGCAGTCCGTCTGTTAAGCCTGTGGTGACGAGGAGGCGCCTGCCGGAGAACCGGCGGCCATCGCCGAGGGTCACCTCGAATCCGTCTGATGTCCGCCGTGCCGAGACGGCTTCGCCGTCAATGACCGTTCCGCCGTAGGAGTGCACTTCGCTGCGACCGACGGACAGGAGTTCCCCGGGGCTCATGCCGTCCCTCGAAAGATAACCGTGCACCCCGGCCGCCGGTGCGTTCCGTGGAGTTCCGGAATCGATGACCAGCACCGGGCGCAACGCCCGGGCCAGAGTGGTGGCCGCGCTGAGTCCCGCCGCACCGCCGCCAACAATGACTACGTCATACCGTGTGGTGTCCATACAAGTTCGTCCTTCGTCGCGTCCTGAAAGTTCGCCGCCAGCGTCTTTGGGCGGTGACACCAGCTTCCATCGCAGGAACAAATGCTGGCAAACATTCTTGCCAATATGGCAAAATGGCGGAATGCCAACTGAACTTGACGACGTTCTCGGTGCGGTCGGTCCCCGGCTTCGGGCCCTCCGCACTGAACGGAACCTCACCCTCGGAGAGGTCTCCTCCTCATCCGGCGTATCGGTGAGCACCCTGTCCCGCCTGGAATCCGGCCAGCGCAGGCCAAACCTCGAAATCCTGCTGCCCCTCGCGAGGTTGTACGGCGTTCCCCTCGATGATCTGGTCGGCGCCCCGCCCACCGGGGATCCGAGGATCCACCTCCGGCCCATCACCCACGCCGGCATGACAGCCGTTCCCCTCACCCGCCGCCCAGGCGGCCTGCAGGCTTTCAAGATGGTGCTCGACGGCGATAGCCGCGGGGCCGAGCCCGACCCCCGCGTTCACGAAGGCTACGAATGGCTCTACATCCTCAACGGACGGCTGCGCCTGGTGCTGGGCGACAAGGACTTTGAACTTCGCCCCGGCGAAGCAGCGGAATTCGACACCCACACACCGCACTGGTTCGCCAGCGCCGACGGCAGGCCCGTTGAGTTCATCAGCCTGTTTGGACAGCAGGGCGAGCGGATGCACGTACGCGCGCGGCCCAAGCCTGCCTAGCCGAAGAAGCCCGCGGGACTTCGGGGCCCCTTGCGCCCAACCGTCGTCTAGACTCTTTGAAGCATCATCGGTACTGGGGGCAGCCGATCATGGATCCCCCGTGCTGTGAGCGCCGTCGGCCAACAGAAACAGGATCCAGGAACCATGAGTCACCCCAGCTACCCTCACCCGCCCCAGAATGACGCCGGTGCGGGAGCTCCGCCCATCCCGAATGCACCCTCCAGCCTCGGAAGCCAGTACTACCAGGGCGGACAGCCAGGCGGATACCAGCCGGGGCCCGACCAGGGCCCTTATGGACACGTTCCGTACGCCACGGGTCCGGGAAAGTCCTTCCTCACCACGTGGCTCCTATCCCTGCTCCTGGGCAACCTGGGTGTGGACCGCTTCTACCTGGGCAAGATCGGCACCGGCATCGCCAAGCTGCTGACCGCCGGCGGACTCGGCATCTGGTCCATCGTGGACCTGATCATCACCCTGACCGGCAACACCAGGGACAAGGACGGCCGTCCGCTGGAAGGCTACCCGGAGCACAAGGTGAAGGCCTGGATCATCACCGGCGTCGTCTGGGTCCTCGGCATGGTGGTGGGAACCGTGGTCACGCTGGCGTCCATTGCCTCCACTGCCGCCGTGGTGAACGAACTTCAGAAGTCGACCAGCCAGTCGGCCGCCGCAGAGGACACCGCGGCTACCAAGGCGGCGCCTGCTCCGTCCGAGGGAGCCGGCACTGATGCGAACGCCTTCGACATCACCGTATTCGGGGGCAACACGGTGAAGGTCACCGTCGTCGACTCCCTCTACGTGGCTGAGATTCCCACCATGTCCTACATGAAGCCGAACAACGGTGGATTCCTGCTGGTGGAGGTCTCGTGGGAGACCCTGACCGGAACCAGTTTCCCGAACCCCGCAAACTTCGAGGCCTACGATGCAGACGGCAAGGAAGGCGAGGGTATCTATCTGGAGACCGGGGGCCTGCAGGCCGAAGACAGCACGGCGGGACAGGTCCACAGCGGCGTCGTTGCGTTCGACATCAAGAATGGACCGACCACCATCAACATCAGCGACGACTTCGGCGACAAGGCAGCCACCTTTACCCTGACGCCGCCGGTCGGTTAATAGCCCGATCCATGCGTATCAAAACCCGCGGCTCCCATTCCGGGCCGCGGGTTTTTTGATGCACTGCCGGACAGCCGGAGGTTAAGTGCTGTGTCGCTGTCACTGGAGTGCCGCGACAGAACGCCGGTAGCATCCGAGGATGGAACCCACACAAGCGGAAGTCCGTGATCAGTTCGGCAGGAACCTGGAGGACAAGGGTGCCTGGCGGCAGGCCACCACCCTCGACGCCGCCGGGGAACTGACGGCCCGTTGGCTCGAAGGCAACAGCGAGTACCAGCCGGCCACCTTCACTGCCCGCTACGACGACGAAACGGAACCCATCGCCGTCGAACTGGCCGCCCTCAACAGGAGCGGCCTCTTCACCAAGGAATCCCAGCCCGGCCTCCAGGCCGACGGCACCGCCCAGCGCCAGTACGTCACAGGATTCTGCAGCGCCGAAACGGCCGCCGGCCTCCTGGCCCTGTCCACCCGGTCCGAACTCGTCACCGTGGCCCACGCCCCCGGGGAGGCCAGCAGCGCGTCAATCCCGGTAACGCTCGACGGCGGCGAGGTGGTCACCGTCCTGGGCTCCAGCGAGAACCCGGTTACCGAGGACCAGATCCGCGACTGGGCCGAGGAAACCAACGACAGCCTCGCGTTGCTGCTCGCCGACTCCTGGTACGTGGAGATCCTGGACCCCGCGTGGGGCAGGAATGACGTCCTGTTGCCGGCCGTCCGCGCCGCGCTGACCGCCGGCAAATAGCCGGTTCCGGTCAGCGGGCGGCCATCCGCCTGCTACCCGGCAGCCACGTTCTCCCTGACGACGGCGACAATCTCCGTTTCATACGCCTGCGATGACCGCATCGAGCCGCGGAACCAGCAGAGGGCGTGCACGCCGGCGTCGCCGGGAACCACCATGGGCCGCAGGTTGTCCACGGCCGAATCCGCGGTGACGGCCTCCCAGGCCCAGCTTGCGCCGCCGTCAGCCGTCCGTCCGGAATAGATCTCGTAGTGCTCCGTCGGCTGGCCGGAGCGCGGATCCACCGGGGCCGAGATGTAGACGTGGTCAAGATCGTATGGATCCACGGCCCCCAGGCCCGTGTAGTCCTGCTCGTGCGGCAGGTAACCGGGGCCGGCGACTGCGAGCGGGTGCAGGGTCCAGGCCGAGCCGTCAAAGCGCGCGTACAGCAGGCGGTGATCGTCGACGTCGAGCTGCTGGACCCGCTTAAGGACACCGGTGACGTCGTTGGCCCGGCAGGTGATGATCGCGGCGAGCTGGGTTCCCTGCCGCCGCAGGTCGGCGGTCCAGCCGTGGGTGAGGACGTCGCCGTCGAGCTCGGTACCGGCCGCGAAAATGGTGGTCAGCCCAACCTGGCTGACTCCGGCGGACCCGATCACGGGCTTGCTGATGACCTGGCCGGCCGCATCATGGAGCGCGTCCCCCTGGACGTAGCCGTGGTAGATGCTGTTGTTGAAATCGCGGGGGTGGTGGTCCGTGGTGATCAGGTCGATCCGGTCCGTGCCGTTGGAGCTGTACCGGGTGTAGCCGTTGACGTAGCCCACCTTGGGCCGGGTGAAGAGCTTGCCCCCGTAACTCCAGGTGCTGCCGTCGTCGTCGGAAACCATCAGGGTGGGGTCATCGTTGATGGCACGGACGAAGTTGTAGGTCCGCGACTCAGCGGCGAGGCGGTGCAGGTTGGAATAGGTGGCGCCGCGGCCGTCCGCGAGTTCGGTCCAGTCGAAGACCTGCTCCGCCTCCCACTCGCTGGCGTCATGCGGCCGGACCGAGACGCGCCAGCGCGAGTAGTTGTCCGTTTTGTGTTTCGCATACATCGCCAGGTAGCGGCCGTCCGGCCGGATCAGCAGGGCCGGCGCGTTGTGGTCATCCGATTCGAGCTGCTCATGGAGGACGTGGACCTTGCTTTCACCCGTGGCAAGGTCCAGGACCGCCACCTCGATGTTTCCGCCGCGGCTTTCGCCGCCGGGCCCCTCAGGCGCGGCGACCGATCCCACCAGGAGCGTGTTGTTCGCCGGATCCACCAGCGCCCGTTCGTCCTGAAACCAGCACCAGGCGCCGTTGTTGTTAAGCAGGACAGGAGCGTACGTCATTGGAGTTCCTCGCCGTGTGGGAAGCATCGTTTCAGAAAGTTCTCGATACTATCCTACACGGGATGTTAGCGCCAACAAGGGCGGGCTGACCGCTAATTACGGCCAGCCCGCACCTTTTCTTACAGCTCTACGGTGCCACTTTCGCCCACGCTCATCCGGCTGTGGGTGACCTTGGACTTCACCCACTGCAGGACCGTGGCGGCCGTCCCGCCGGGGCTGGTCCAGTATTCGGCGGAGTCCGAGTCCACCCGGAGCAGGCACACCTCGGGGGTGTCGGGCCCGTCCGGGAACCACGCCTCAACAACCTGGTTCCACATTTCGTGAATCTTGGCTCGGTCGGTGACCACTTCGGCGGTTCCGGCCACGGAAACCCATTCGGTGCGATTACCAAATGAGACATTCACGCGCGGATCAGCCCGGACATGGGCCACCTGAGAGGTGCCGAGGCCGGTGAAGAACCACATGTCGCCGTCGTCCAACACGTCCTGGACGGCCAACGGCCGGCTGACCAGGGCACCTTCTTCGTTGATGGTGGTCAACATCCCGATCCGGGAATCGTTGATGATGTCCGTAACTTTGCTGATGCTCTCAGAGTCAGTCATGCCCTCACCTCATTCTGGTCAAAAGGGGAAGTTCCCCCCCGCGCCAGCCTATTGGTAAGTATGCTTATTTTCCAGCGGACGCTTCGCCGGAGCCGCCCGGCTACACCCCTGCGGGCTCGGCCACGCGGGCCACTTCGGCGATGCGGGCTGCGGTCAGCCGGCCCATCCGGATGGCGCCCTCCACATGCTGGTAGCCTTCGGCGGCGAGGTCCGACGAGCACCAGTAGATGGGGCCAACCGGGGCGTGCTGGTCCTTCCCGTAGCGGTGGAGCCCGCCCAGGTCGTAGCTGGAGGCGTAGGCACCCCGGGTCCATTCCTCCGAGCCCCAGTCCGATTCGTAGTACACCTCGGGCGCCAGCGCCTTGTCCCCCAGGAACCCGGCGATCGACTCCAGCACCACGCGCTTTCGCTCGTCGGCACCCAGCTCGAAGACGGCGTCGGCCTTTTCATCGGAAATGAAGCCCACCAGCGTTCCGCGGGTATCGCCGTGGTTGGTGTTGTCGTAGACCTCCTGGACCAGCGAGCCGGCGCCGAAGCCCGTGCCGGACAGGCCGTCTTCGCGCCAGAAGGGCGTGCTGTAGACGGCGTGGACCTTGATGACCAGGCCCAGCGACTGGTGCTGGTGCATCTGGTGCTGGCGGCGCGGCAGTGGCGGGTTAAAGGACACGCGCGAGTACAGGTTGGGCGGCACGGCCATGATCACGAACCGTGCGTTCACGGTGGCCCGCTCGGACACGACGGTCACGCGGTGGCCGCCGTCGCCGAGTTCCGTCCAGTTGATGGTGCGTACGGGACTGTTAAGGACGACGTCGTCACCCAGCTCCTGCGCCTGTAGCAGGGAGACCTGCTGCATCCCGCCCACCACACGCTTGTCCAGGATGAAGTCCTCGTCGGTGAGGTGTGTGAACGACCCGGCGGAGGCGGCCATGAGCACGGCCTGCAGTGTTGAGAACGCGTGCGCGGGCTTGGTGAGCATGCCGCCGGCGATGAACAGGCCAATGTTGTTGCAGGCCTCCTCGTTGTCGGAGTTGGCGCGCAGCCAGTGGTGGAAGGAAATGGTGTCCAGTTCGCGGGCCTTCGGGTGCGCCCAAGGCTCGGTGGCACCGATTTCGGCAGCCAGGCCGTCCAGCAGGGCAATGAGCTTGTCCATTTCGACGGCGGTGGCCGGGTCCACCGGGAAGGAGTCGCCGGTGTAGCGCACGGGTTTGCCGTCGGCGCCGATGTAGACGGACTCGCCGTCGCGGTAGCGGGAGTAGGTTTTCAGGCCCAGTTCGTCCAGCAGGTCCAGGAGGACTGTCTGGTCCGGCGAGACCCACTGGCCGCCGATCTCCAGCACGGCCCCGTCAACGGTGTCCGTCCAGGTCCGGCCGCCCACGCGGTCGCGGGCTTCCAGCACGGCCACGCTCAGGCCGGCTTTTGTCAGTTCACGGGCGGCGGTCAACCCGGAGGGTCCCGCTCCCACGACCACAACGTCGCGGTTTAGGTTCAGCATGATGTCCTCTCTGTGGCTGCGCGGGTGATGCGCATCACTAAATGAATGGCATTCATTTATAAGAACTATAGCGGTTTGTCCGCGGCTCCGGAAGAGGCGGATGGAATAATGCTGGGGAACCCCCACGAAAGGCCCGCACCATGCCGGCAGCCGCCGCCCCAGGAACCACCGCCGGAACGGCCGGCACCAGCAGCGCCGACTCCGCAGGCGCGTCAAAAAGCGTTCGACGCCGGGCGGGCCGCCCCTCTGCGGCCCTGCTGGACCAGGCAGGAATCACGGCCGCAGCCCTGGAACTCATCGGCAGGAAGGGCTACGACGGCCTCACGATGGCTGCCCTGGCACGCCAGCTGGACGTGGCGCCGTCGGCCCTTTACAACCATGTGGCCTCCAAACGGGATGTCCTGCTGCTGGTGGAGGACCACCTCGCGGCGCTGGTGGACGTTTCGGGATTCGGAGCGGGGTCCTGGGAGGATGCCGTGCGGACGTGGGCCTGGAGCTACCGGGACGTTTTTGCCCAGCACACGCCGCTCATTCCGGTCATCGCAGTCCTGCCCGTGACGGATGCGCCACAGACGCTGGCCATGTACGAGACCGTGAGCGGCGGTTTCCTGGCGGCGGGCCTCCCGGAGGAACGGATAGTGTCGGCGATCGTGGCCCTGGAATCGTTCATCTTCGGTTCGGCCTACGACGTCACGGCGCCCGCGGATATTTTCGACGCCGGCAGCATGGCCGGTGCCACCCCGCACTTCACGGCGGCCGTGCGGAGCCTGGCGGCGCGGGGTGACGAGCGTCCGGCGGACGTGGCCTTCGGCCTGGGGCTTGAGGCCCTCATCACCGGGCTCGGGGCGCTGCGGCGCTGACGGCTCTTGAAGGGTGGGCCGCGCCGAACTGGGGCACTTTGACACGGACACGCCGCGGTTTCGGCCTGCTCCCAGGGTTTTGTTGCCCAAAGTGCCCCACGACGGCGGGACTCACCGTCTTCTCGGCTAGAAACCGGCTCCCTCGGCCTTGACCGCCAGAACGGGGCGGTCGGCCTGCATCAGGATCCGCTGGGCGTGGCTTCCCAGGATGAACTTCCCCACCTGGGTACGGTGCCTGAGCCCGATGACGATCAGGGACGCATCAGCCTCACGCGCGACATCCAGGAACTCGTCGGCCAGATCGTGCTGGTACGGAGGCTGGATCACGGTGGCACTGACGCCGGCCTCCGAAGCACGGCGGGCTGCCTGTTCCAGGACGTCGTCGGCGGCCACCGATTTGTCCACCAGCGCGCCTTCCCTGGCCGAGTTGACGATCACCAGGTCCTCGTTGCGGAGCTTGGCTTCCGCGATGCCCGCTGTCAGCGCGGCTTCCCCTGCGGGTGTGGGGACGAATCCGACGATGATGCTCATACCTTCTCCTTGATTTCAGGCGTGACGGCCGTGATGGCAATGGGTTTCCGTTTGGTGAGGGCACCGCGGATGGCCGGGAGGACCGCCACCAGCACGAAGACCGCCAGCAGGGTCGCCGAAATCGGGCGGCCGAAGAAGCCGAGGGGATCTCCGCCGAAGACCAGCAGTGAACGGCGCATCGAGCTCTCCAGCAGTTCGCCGAGCACAAAGGCCAACACCAAGGGACCCGGTTCGAAGCCGAACTTCTTCATGAGGTAGCCGATGATGCCGAACACCACGACCAGGGTGACATCGAACATGCTGTTGTTGATGGTGTAGGCGCCCAACAGCGTGATCAGGGCCGTGACGGGCGCCAGGATGGCGGCCCGGACCCGGAGGATTTTCACGAAGATCCCCACCAGCGGCAGGCTCATGATCAGCAGCAGGATGTTGCCGATGTACATGGAGTTCACCACGCCCCAGAACAGCTCCGGGTTCTGTTCCACCAGCTGCGGGCCGGGGGTGACGCCCTGGATCAGCAGCGCACCGAACATCAGTGCCATCGTGGCGTTGGCCGGAATGCCAAGCGTCAGCAGCGGGATGAAAGACGACGTCGCGGCAGCGTTGTTGGCGGTTTCCGGTCCGGCGACGCCCTCCGGGGCGCCCTTGCCGAAACGCTCAGGCTGCTTGGCCCGCTTCTTCTCCATGGCGTAGGAGGCCATCGACGCAATAGTGGCGCCGCCGCCCGGCAGGATTCCCAGGAAAAAGCCGAGCACGGATCCGCGGCCGATGGCTCCGGACGCCTGCTTGAGGTCCTGGCGGGAGGGCCAGACATTCGTGACTTTCGACGGCGCTTTGGCGGCCCGGTGCCGTTCCTCAAGGTTGTAGAGGATTTCGCCGAGGCCGAAGATGCCCATGGCGATCGGCACGAAATCGATGCCGTCGGCCAGCTGCAGGCTGCCGAAGGTGAAGCGGCTTTCTCCGGTGAAGATGTCCCGGCCAACTGTGGCCAGCAGGAGTCCCAGGGCCGCGGCGACGAGCGCCTTGGCTTTCGATCCGCTGCTGATGGTGGCCACCAGCAGGATGCCGAGCATCGCCAGCGCGGTGTACTCGGGCGGGCCGAAGTCCAGGGCGAAACTGGCCACGATGGGGGCGAGGAAGGTCAGTCCGATGATGGCCGCCGTTCCACCGATGAACGAACCGATGGAAGCCAGCCCCAGCGCGGTGCCGGCCCTGCCCTGTTTTGCCATCTGGTAGCCGTCGAAGACGGTGACCACGGAGGACGCTTCACCCGGAAGCCGCAGCAGCACGGAGGTGATGGTGCCGCCGTACTGTGCACCGTAGAAAATTCCGGCCAGCATAATGATGGCCGTCACCGGCTCGACGTTGTAGGTGAGCGGAAGCAGGATGGCGATGGTTGCCGCGGGCCCCAGGCCTGGAAGCACACCGATCAGCATGCCAATCACGACGCCGACCAGGCAGTACAGGAGGTTGGTCGGCTCCAGGACAACCGCAAATCCGTTGATAACGGGATTCAGAAAATCCACGGGGGTCTCCTAGAAGAGGTGGGGGATGGAGGTCTTGAGCGCGAGCACGAAGATTGCGTAGAAGGCAATCACGACGGCGGCACTGACCACCAGCGTGGAGCGCCACGTTTCGCCGCCAAGGAAGCGCATCCAGATGACGCACAGCACCAGCGCCGGCAGCTCGAAGCCAATGAGAGGCATCAGGGCAACCATGGCGGCGAGCGTCACCAGGCCGGTCAGCGGCGCGGTGGACATGCGGGTGAACTTCTCCGCATCCCTGTTATGCCGGCCAAGGACCAGCTGAAAAACGCCGAGGGCAACCATCACCAGGCTGATGATGAACGGCCACAGACCGGGCTGGGGTTTGTCGGGCGTGCCCAGCCCCATGGCTGCCGACAGGATGGTGGCCCCGACGCCCACACCGATGACCACCAGGGATGAGGCAGCATTGGCCAGGGCACCGGCCGCGGGAGGCTTTTCCTCCTCCCACTGGGCGGCGAGCTGCTCGGGAGTCAGGTCATCCTCGGTGATCGAGCTTGTCGACGTCGGGGTTTCGACGGGCCCGACCACCGACTCTGCAGGAGTTTCCTTCATAGGAATCACTTAGTCCCGCTGAGGCTGATGTCGTACTTCTCCACCAGTTCCTTGTACTTCGCTGCGTATTCCTTCCACTCGGCGACAACTTCCTCACCGGAAATCTCCTTCGGAGTCAGCAGGTTCTTTTTGTTGAACTCCTTGTAGGCCTCCGTTTTGAAGGTGTCCTGGAACGCGGCGAGCAGCTTTTCCTTGACGTCGGCGGGAGTGCCCTTGGGAGCCGCGACGGCCCGGTACTGCGCAACGGGGACGTCATAGCCCGCTTCCTTGGCGGTGGGGGTGTCCTGCAGGAAGCTGTTGCGCTCCTCCGAGAAGACCAGGAGCGGTGCCACCTTGCCGGCCTCGATCTGCGGCATCGCCTCGCCGAGCTGGATGGTGGCGAGCTCAACCTGGTTGCCGAGGACCGCCGTCAGGGCCGGCTTGCCACTGTCAAAGGGAATGTCGGTGCCTTTGACGTCGGCCTGCTTGAAGAGCACGGTCTGGGCGAGCTGGCTTCCGGTGCCAACACCAGTAGTTCCGAAGGTGACGTTGCGGCCGGCGCCGGCTACGTCGTCGAACGTCTTGAATCCCGACTGCGTGCTGGCCACCAGGACGTAGTCGTCCTGCGACAGCCCCGCGATGATGTCCAGGTCGTCGATGTTCACGGCTTCGTCCTGGCTGACGGCCAGGGGAGTAATGGTGATGAGGGACGCGGTGAGGAGAACCAATTCCTGGCCGTCGGCCGGCTTGCCGGCCACTTCCTTGGTGGCCAGCGCGCCGTTGGCGCCCGGCTTGTTCACTACCGGCATGGGCTGGCCTAGGGACTTGGAGGCACCTTCAGCGAGGGCCCGGGCGATCAGGTCCGTGCTGCCGCCGGCAGCCTGGCCAACCGTGAAATTGACGGGGCCCGACGGGTACTTTGCGGAGTCTGCCTTGCCACCGGCCACGTTGCCGCAAGCGGTCAGGGCCAGAAGCGTCAGGGCGGAGGCAGCACCGAGAACTGTGCGGCGCGTGGGGAAGTGCATCATTGGAACTCCTTGGGGAAATCTCCGGATCGGAACCGGCTGCTGTTGTGAACCGAATCACTGTGGCTCGCTTGACGAGGGTAGGGAGCCGTTATGATGCATGTCTAAGCCCCAAAATGCATCGGGTGATACCGGAAAGGCATCATGTTTACTTTCGACCAGCTGGCCGGATTCATAGCAGTCGCAGAGGAGCTCCACTTCGGACGGGCCGCGGAAAGACTGAATATGACCCAGCCGCCGCTGAGCCGCCAGATCCAGAAACTGGAGAAGAGCATCGGCACGGAACTGCTCGAGCGCGACAACCGCAAAGTCGAGCTCACCCACGCCGGGAAGGCGTTCCTGGAAGAGGCCAAAAGGCTCATGGCACTGGCCACCCGCGCTCCCCTCACCGCCCGCAGGATCGCCACGGGCCGCTCGGGCGTGCTGCGGGTCGGGTTCACGGCGGCCAGCGGGTTCAGCATCCTGGGGCCGCTCCTGGAAGAGATCGCGGAAATTCTGCCCGACGTGGACATTGACCTCCAGGAACTGGTGACCGGGGAGCAGATCCAGGGCCTCCTGACGGGTGAACTCGACATGGGCCTGGCCCGGCCGCCCTTCGACCGGGAGGTCTTCGATTCGCACCTGCTCTATAAGGAGGCCATGGTGCTGGCCGTGCCTGCGGGCCACCGCCTGGCGGACCTCTCCCGGCCCATCGAGGACGCTGACCTCCGGGACGAACCGCTCATCATGCACTCACCAACCCAGGCCGCCTATTTCTACGACCTGGTGATCCGCATGCACAACATCCAGCACGGCAACGTCATCCACACCGTCAGCCAGATCCTCACCATGGTCTCCCTGGTTGCCGCCCGGCGGGGTGTGGCTTTTGTCCCGCATTCGGCCACGCTCCTGGCGATCAAGGGCGTCGAATTCCTGCCGCTGGCCGGCAGCAGCAATGATGATCCGGTTGAGCTCCATGCCATCTGGAACCGCAAGGTGGCCAACCCGGCCCTGCGGCGGCTCCTTCAGGACTTCGAATTCAGGACGGAGTAGCCCCGCCGCGAAGAACCACCAACCCCGCACCTCGATGCACTTTGGGTATCAATCAATACGAAATGGCACTTAGACAGGCATCACTTGGCCTGCCTAGTGTTGTCACGAACCAACATCCCCAGCCGGCAGCGGCATTCACACAGAGGACAACATCGTGGCAAAGTACTCCCCCCAGGAACTGGCAGACACCCTCAAGGAAGGCCTGCTGTCTTTCCCGGTGACGTCGTTCGATGCCCAGCTGCAGTTCGATGAGGAGAACTACCGCAAGCACCTCGCCTGGCAGGCCAGCTTCCCCGTCGCCGGACTCTTCGCAGCGGGCGGCACCGGCGAAGGCTTCTCCCTCACGCCGGCGGAATCCGAGCGTGTGGTCCGCACCGCCGTCGAGGAAGTGGGCAACCTGGTTCCCGTGCTGGCATCCGCCGGCGGTTCCACGGCCCAGGCCATCGAAAACGCCAAGGCTGCCGAGGCCGCCGGCGCCGACGGGCTCCTGCTCCTCCCCCCGTACCTCACCGAAGCTGACCAGGGCGGCCTGATCGACCACGTCAGCGCCATCTGCAGCGCCACCTCGCTCGGTGTCATCATCTACAACCGGGCCAACGCCATCTACAAGGACACCACCGTGGCCACGCTCGCGGACCGCCACGAAAACCTGATCGGCTTCAAGGACGGCGTGGGCGACCTCGAACACGACGCCCGCGTCTACGCCAAGCTCGGCGACCGCCTCTTCTACCTCGGCGGTCTGCCCACGGCGGAAACTTTCGCCCTCCCGCTGCTCCAGCTTGGAATGAGCACGTATTCCAGCGCCATGTACAACTTCGTCCCGCAGTTCGCCCTGGACTTCTACCAGGATGTCCGCAACAACGACCGCGTCGCCGTGAACAAGAAGCTCAACGACTTCGTGATCCCGTACCTGGACATCCGCGACCGCGTGAAGGGCTACTCTGTCTCCATCGTCAAGGGCGGTCTGGACGCCATCGGCCGCTCGGCAGGCGGGGTCCGCCCGCCGCTGCAGAACCTGGCACCCCAGGATCTGGCGGACCTCAAAGCCCTCATCGCCACCGTCTCCTGAACAACCGCCTCCTGATAAACACCTCTCCCAAGGAGTCAGCTCTATGACACTCACCGGACATTCCCTGATCGCCGGGCAACCCGTCGTCGGCGACGGCAAGACCGCCTTCGGCTTCAACCCCGCCACCAACGGGGCACTCGAGCCCACGTACACGCTGATCACCGAGGAACAGCTGACGACGGCGACCTCCGCCGCCGCAGCTGCCTACCCGTCGTTCAGTACCCTGGACCCGGAGACGCACGCCGCGTTCCTGGAGGCCGTCGCTGACAACATCGAAGCCATCGGCGATGAACTGGTCATCCGGGCCGGCCAGGAAACCGGCCTGCCCGCCGCCCGGCTGCAGGGCGAACGCGCCCGCACCACCGGCCAGCTGCGCCTTTTCGCCACGGTAGTCCGCCAGGGTGACTTCCGCGGCGTCCGCATCGACCCGGCCCTCCCAGACCGCACGCCCATGCCCCGGGCCGACATCCGCCAGCGCCAGATCCCGCTCGGCCCCGTCGCGGTCTTCGGCGCCAGCAACTTCCCGCTAGCATTCTCGACGGCAGGCGGCGACACCGCCTCCGCCCTCGCCGCCGGCTGCCCCGTCGTCTTCAAAGCCCACAACGCCCACCCCGGCACCAGCGAACTCGTCGGCCAGGCCATTGTGAAGGCCGTCAAAGACTTCGGCCTGCACCCGGGCGTGTTTTCCCTGATCTACGGCCCCGGTGCCAGCATCGGCCAGGCCCTCGTGGCCGACCCGGCCATCAAGGCCGTCGGCTTCACCGGCTCCCAGAGCGCCGGCATCTCCCTGATGCGCACCGCCGCGGCCCGCCCGGAACCCATCCCGGTGTACGCGGAGATGTCATCGCTGAACCCTGTGTTCGTGTTCGACGGCGCGCTCAGCGGTTCCGCCGACCAAATTGATGCCCTGGCACAGCAGTACGTCACCGCTGTCACCGGAAGTTCAGGCCAGCTCTGCACCTCCCCCGGCCTGCTGTTCGCCCCCGCCGGCGAGGCAGGCGACAAACTCGCCGCCGCCGTCGGACGCGCCGTCTCTGCCTGCGCGGGCCAGACCATGCTGACCGAGGGCATCGCCGGTTCCTGGCATGCCGGAACCGAGGCACTCGGTTCCGCCGCCGGCGTCGACATCGTGGGACAGGGCACTCCCGGAGCCACCGAGAACGCGCCCGCCCCCACCATCTTCGGCACCCACATCGGCGAATTCGTCTCCAACCACGTACTGCACGCGGAAATCTTCGGCGCCGCGAGCCTGGTCATCCGGTACGGCTCGGTGGAGGAACTGATCACAGCCACCGACCGGCTCGAAGGCCAGCTCACCGCCTCGCTGCAGCTCACCGCGGAGGACTACCCGACGGCGGCCCTGCTGCTTCCGGCCCTCGAACAGAAGGTGGGGCGCATCATCGTTAACGGCTGGCCCACCGGCGTCGAAGTAGGCCACGCGATGGTCCACGGCGGCCCGTTCCCCGCCACGTCCGACACCCGCACCACCTCCGTCGGCACCCTCGCGATCAACCGCTTCCTGCGGCCGGTCGCGTACCAGAACCTGCCCCAGGAACTCCTGCCTGCCGCACTGCAGGACGCCAACCCCTGGAACTTGAACCGCCGCATCGACGGCAGCGTTGTTGCCGCAGATGTGGAGGTCAACGCATGAGCACCCAGCCAACCATCGCCAAGGTTGAGGTGGTCCCTGTCGCCGGCCACGACAGCATGCTGATGAACCTCAGCGGCGCCCACGGACCCTTCTTTACCCGCAACGTGGTCATCATTACCGATTCGGAGGGCCGCACAGGCCTCGGCGAGGTCCCCGGCGGCGAGAAGATCAAGGGCACCATTGAGGAAGCCGGGACGCTCATCGCCGGCCAGCCTGTGGCCCGCTTCCGTTCCCTGCTCCGCGAGATTGCTGCAGAGTTCGCCGACCGTGACGCCGGCGGCCGCGGGCTGCAGACGTTCGACCTGCGGACCACCGTCCACGCCGTCACCGCCGTCGAATCCGCCCTGCTGGACCTGCACGGCCAGTTCCTCGGCGTCCCCGTCGCCGAACTGCTCGGCGACGGGCAGCAGCGCAGCTCGGTGCCCATGCTCGGATACCTCTTTTTTATTGGTGACCACGCCCGCACCGACCTGCCCTACCTGGTGGAGGACGCACCCGCCGACCGCTGGGAGAAGCTGCGCCGCCAGGAGGCCATGACGCCGGAGGCTGTTGTGGCCCTGGCCGAAGCCGCCCAGGAACGGTACGGCTTCAGCGACTTCAAGCTCAAGGGCGGCGTGCTGTCCGGGGACGACGAAGTTGATGTGGTCACCGCCCTGGCCAAGCGCTTCCCCGAGGCACGGGTCACCCTCGACCCGAACGGCGGCTGGCTTCTGGAGGAGGCCATCCGCCTGGGCAAGCGGATGCGCAGGGCGTCGTTGCCTATGCCGAGGACCCGTGCGGCGCGGAAGGCCGCTTCTCGGGCCGCGAGGTGATGGTGGAATTCCGCCGCGCCACCGGGCTCAAGACGGCCACGAACATGATCGCCACGGACTGGCGGGAGATGTCCCACGCCATCCGCAGCAACGCCGTCGACGTCCCGCTGGCGGACCCGCACTTCTGGACGATGTCCGGTTCGGTCCGCGTGGCGCAGCTGTGCAATGAGTTCGGCCTCACCTGGGGATCACACTCGAACAACCACTTCGATATCTCCCTGGCCATGTTCACCCACACCGGGGCAGCCGCTCCGGGCGAGATCACGGCGCTGGACACGCACTGGATCTGGCAGGACGGGCAGGGGCTGACCAAGAACCCGCTGCAGATCCGCGACGGCGCCATCGAAGTTCCGGACGCTCCGGGGCTGGGCATCGAACTGGACCGGGACGCCCTGAACAAGGCGAACGAGCTGTACCTGCAGCACGGCCTCGATGCCCGCGACGACAGCATCGGCATGCAGTACTACATCGATGGCTGGTCCTTTGACCCGAAGCGGCCCTGCCTGGTCCGCTAAGGACGTCCATCCAGCTTCCGCACGGCCGGCCCTCCTTTCGCAACAGGAGACGGCCGTGCGGAATCCCAACAGTTAAATAGAAGGGCGCACTTTGGGCGGCGTTGTCTCCGGAATCCTGATCGTCTCCGCGGTCATTGCTGTGGGCTATTTCGCCGCCCGGCTGCGAATCCTCGGACCGGAGGTCCAGGGCGCGCTGACCCGGACGGCCTTCTACATCACCAACCCGGCGCTGCTGTTTACGGTCGTGGCCGGAAGCGACATCCGCGCCGCCCTGGGAACCGATGCCCCGCTCGCGCTGCTCTCCGCAGCGATAGTGGGGCTTCTCTATTGGCTGGCCAGCTTCCTGTTCTTTCGGCGTCCGGTGGCGGAGACCGCCGTCGGGGCCATGGCCAGCAGCTATGCCAACGCCAACAACATCGGCATACCGGTTTCCCTGTACGCCGTGGGCACGGCCCAGCATGTCGCGCCCGTGCTGCTGGTCCAGCTCCTGGTGCTGGCCCCGTTCTACCTCACCGTCCTTGGGCTGGCCTCAGGATCCAAGGTCTCGTGGAAGAAGGTGCTGCTGCAGCCGTTCGCCAGTCCGATGATCATCGCTTCGGGACTGGGTGTTGTTGTGGCCCTCACGGGCTGGACCGCACCGGACCTGCTGCAAAAACCGATCGACATGCTGGCCGGTGGTGCCGTACCCATGGTGCTGCTGGCCTTCGGCCTCTCCCTCGCGGGCCGTGCTCCATTGCAGAAAGGCGACGGCAGGGTGGAAACTCTCGTGGCCACCTTCCTCAAAATTGCCGGGATGCCGCTCGTGGTGTGGGTTCTGGGCCGCTTTGTCTTTGGGCTCGACGGGCAGCACCTTCTCGCCAGCGTCATCATGGCCGCGCTGCCCACTGCCCAGAACGTCTTTCTCTTCGCCTCCCCGTATGGACGCGGCATGAGCGTGGCCCGGGACGTCATACTGTGTACCACCGTGCTGAGCATCGGCGCGCTGCTGGTTGTGGCTTGGCTGGTTCACTAGCAATGCGGGTGTGAGGGCCCGCCACGGCCCTAATTGTCAGACCCCCTGAGACAGTGTTCCCGGGTCATCACCGGATCAGGACGCTTTAGCGTCCGACGGCGGCGCCTGGGCAAGCCAGCATGTCCGCCACAGAGTGCGCGCCGGGATGCCGGGCTTGGCCGGCTGAGTCCGCTGCGGTTAAGCGCTGAACCCAGCTGATTCTCAGGCCCCGAAAGGCCTCGAACCTTAAATGTCGTACCCCCTTGGCAGAGTGTTCCTATGGAAGCTCTTAGAGTTTTGGGGGACCGACGGAAGCGGCGAAGCAGGAACAGCCCCGTCGATCACCGACGTCGGTGGACTCGAGCGCTTGGCTCCGCCTGCCCAGTGGATCCGCATGGTCCACGAGGTGATTCTTGGTCCCGGAAGGCGAGCGGACCTTAAATGTCGTACCCCTCTGGAAGAGTGTCCTTATGGGCGCTCTTAGAGTTCAGCACGCGGGGCACGGCGGAAACGCCGGGCTGCTCACCCAAGCTGATTCTCCAGTTTGGGACGCGTCCAGCACCCAGGAGTCCGGGCTCCGCGGAGCTCCCGGAAGTGCCCAGGCAACAGGTGTTGCAGTCGCCGAAGTGCCCCCGATTGCCGAGGCTAGAGGTGCGGGCCTGCCCGATGCTGCCGGGCTCGCCCACGCGATCGCCGTCGTGAAGGCGGCCGCAGCGGCCGCTCCGGAGGTACTGGCCCTGGCTAACTACACCGGAGCTGCCGAGTACGCCGGCCAGGTCGAGGATCTGTCCCGGACCGTGGAATACCTGCAGATCCTCGGTGCCGGCGCGGTGGACCGCACGCGCACCCGGGCCATCACGGACGCAGCAGCATGCGTCCGGACAGGCGGCCGGACCTGGATCACCGGGTGGGACAACAGCACCGAAACACTCACGGAAACCGACCCTTCCTGGCCTCATGGCACTGCCGATCCCGCCACAGCTGGCGACGCCGGCTTCACCGCCCCCGCTATCCAGTCTGGTGCCCGAGCTTCGTCTGTTTATTCAGCTGCGCCTGTTCCGGCCTCGCCGGCCGATGACGGGTGCCGGAACACTGCCGAGTTCCTTCGTGCCCGGCTCCGGATCAGCGTCAGCGAAGCCCACCGCCGGATAAGTCTTGCCGCCGCGGTGCTTCCCCGGCCCGGGATCACCGGCTTCACCCAACAACCAGAACGCCCGGAACTCGCTACCGCCCTCGCCGCAGGCACCGTCGCGTCCCGCGCCGCGACCATCATCACCCTCGCCCTGGACCGCGTCCGGCACCACGCCACCGAGGACACCACCACCCGGATGGAACACGTCCTCACCCGCACCGCCACAGAAAACGACACCGACTTCCTCACCCGCATCGCCCGCCGCTGGACCGAAGCGATCGACCAGGACGGCGCCGAACCCACCGAACACGAACTCCGCCAACGCCAGGGCGCCTTCCTCCGCCCGGCCCGCCGCGGACTCAACCACATCGAAATCTTCGCCACACCCGACCAATACGAACACCTCCTGACCGTCATGAACACCGCCACCAACCCCCGCATCACCCCCACAACAGAGGCCTGCGAGGCAGGGAGGGCCAGCGAAGCCGGGGACCCTGATATCGACCTGGACCGGCGGACCCGACCCCAGCAACTCCTCGACGGCCTCGTCGGCGCCTGCAAGGCAGCCCTCACCACTGACGCACTCCCCGCCGCAGGAGGACTCCGCCCTCAGGTAATGGTCACCATCGACTACCGCGACCTCCTGGACCGCCTCGAACACGCCACAGAGCAAGGACCCCGCTACCGCTCCCGAACAGCAGGCACCGCCACAGACCCCGGCAGCGACACCGACTCCAGGCAGGGCGCCGGCGGCGGCTACGGCCTGGCGCCGGATCCCGGCAGCACTCCAGGAACCGGCCTGGACCTGGGCTCGGGCAGGATCCCAGGCACCGGGTCGTTCGCGTTCACAGGCCCCGTCACCGCCTCCACGGTCCGGAAGATCGCGTGCGACGCCGACATCATTCCTGTCCTGCTCGGCAGCGAAGGACGCATCCTCGACATCGGCCGCACCACACGGATCTTTCCGGCCCATATCCGCAAAGCCATTACTGCCCGGGACCAAGGCTGCGCCTTCCCCGGCTGCACCATCCCCGCACCCTGGTGCGAAGCCCACCACATCACCTACTGGTCACACGGCGGAACCACCAGCACTGACAACGGCACCCTCCTGTGCACCCATCACCACCACCTTGTCCACAAAGAGCAATGGCAAATCCAGGTCAAAACCGGCATCCCCTGGTTCATCCCGCCACCCCACATCGACCCCCGTCAGAAGCCCCAACGAAACCACCATCAAACGTAAGCCGCTACTCAGGTCCAGGCAGATGGCGAAGGTGGTGCGGCTTTGCTCAATCACTTGTATTACAAGTTTTATACTTGTACTCTAAGTGGGAGGGCAATGCAGCCCGGCCAGCCTGTTTTCGAGGAGCACCCATGAGCACCGTAGACCTCATCCGTCACGTCAAACTTTCCACTGCGAGGCTTCCGCTCGCAGTCCCGATCAGCGATGCCAAGGTGTTCACCGGACGGCAGAAGCCCATGACGGAAGTGGTCTTCCTCTTCGCCGAGATCACCACGGAGCAGGGCCACAGCGGCATCGGGTTCAGCTACTCCAAGCGCGCCGGCGGCCCCGCCCAGTACGCGCACGCCAAGGAGGTCGCCGAGGGCATCATCGGCGAGGACCCCAACGACATCGGCAAGATCTACACCAAACTCCTGTGGGCCGGCGCGTCCGTGGGCCGCTCGGGTGTGGCAACCCAGGCGCTGGCCGCAATCGACATCGCCCTCTACGACCTCAAGGCGAAGCGCGCCGGACTGCCCCTGGCTAAACTCCTGGGCTCGTACCGCGACTCCGTCCAGACCTACAACACGTCCGGCGGCTTCCTCAACGCCTCCCTGGAAGAGGTCAAGGCCCGCGCCACGCAGTCGCTCGACGAAGGCATCGGCGGCATCAAGATCAAGGTGGGTCTGCCCGACAGCAAGGAAGACCTTCGCCGCGTAGCCGGAATCCGTGAGCACATCGGCTGGGACGTCCCCCTCATGGTGGACGCCAACCAGCAGTGGGATCGCGCCACCGCGCTGCGCCTTGGCCGTCAACTCGAGGAATTCAACCTCGTCTGGATCGAAGAGCCGCTGGATGCCTACGACTTTGAGGGCCACGCCCACCTGGCCAACGTCCTGGACACCCCCATCGCCACCGGCGAGATGCTCGCGTCCGTCGCGGAACATAAGGGCCTGATCAACGCCAACGGCTGCGACATCATCCAGCCGGACGCTCCGCGCGTCGGCGGTATCACGCAGTTCCTGCGCCTTGCCGCCCTTGCGGACGAGCGTGGCCTGGGCCTGGCGCCGCACTTTGCCATGGAAATCCACCTTCACCTCGCCGCGGCCTACCCGCGGGAGCCGTGGGTGGAGCACTTCGACTGGCTGGACCCGCTCTTCAATGAACGCCTCGAGACGAAGAACGGCCGCATGCTGGTTCCGGACCGCCCCGGCCTGGGCGTTACCCTGAGCGACCAGGCCCGCGCCTGGACCACCGAGTCCGTGGAGTTCGGCGCGTAACCTTGAACCCATGAGCCGGAACCTGACCGCGGACCTCGCCGCCGACCTTCGCACCCGCATCGTGGACGGCGTCATCCAGCCCGGCGACAAGCTTCCCAGCGAGAACGCATTGATGGGCGAATTCGGCGTCAGCCGCACCGTGGTGCGCTCGGCACTGACCCGGCTCCAGGCTGAAGGGCTCGTGGAAACCGAACGGGGGCGGGGCAGCTTCGCGCTGACCCCGCCCGACGACGGGCCCCAGCCGGTCCCGGGCAGCCGGCCGGTGGCCAGCGTGGAAGACCGCCTCCACCTGCTCGAATTCCGGATGGGAGTAGAGGCCGAAGCTGCCGCCCTGGCAGCCCGCAACCACACCGACCGCCAACTCCGGGCAGTCAACGCGGCCCTGGAGCAGTTCACCAATAGCCCGGACCATCCAGGGCACGCGATGAAGTTCGATTTTGAGTTCCACCGCGCCATCGCCGCAGCCAGCGGCAACCCGTTCTACTCGGACTGCCTGGCGGCCCTGGGCCAGACGATGATCGCGATGCCGCGCACCCGGCTGATGACCGGCGTCGAGCACTACGCCCGCGACCACTTCGACCAGGTGATCCACGAGCACCGGTCCATCGCCGCGGCGATCGCCGACGGTGACGAGACGGCGGCCGCCGCCGCGATGCGCAGCCACCTGGCGAACTCCCGACGCCGATTCAAGGCTTCGGTGCGACCGCTGGCCGAGGACCCAGTCGCCGTCGAGCCGCTGTAATGCCCTGAGGGCATCAAACAATGCCATATGCGTGTTGGACGCGCATCGAAATTTCTGAATAAGGTGGATTCTCTCGCTGTGGTGCGGACCACCGCACTCGAATCTGGTCTCTGTACCTCCACCGCAATGCCTAAGGAATTTCCCCCATGCAGTCTGTAGACACCGCTGTCACGGATGTGGCCATGGCCACGAAAAAGTTTTTCAAGCGGGTGCTGCCCATCATGCTGGTCATGCTGGTCTGCAACCAGCTGAACCGGTCCAACATCGGCTACGCCCACGAGCACCTCGAAGCGGACGTCGGGATCGGCGCCGCCGCCTACGGCTTCGGCGCCGGGCTGTTCTTCATCGCCTACGCCATCTTTGAACTCCCCAGCAACGTGATGATGGAGAAGTACGGCGCCAAGGTATGGCTGGCCCGCATCATGGTCAGCTGGGGCATCGTGTCTTTCCTGATGGCGTTCGTGCAGAACGAAATGATGTTCTACGTGCTGCGGTTCCTGCTGGGCGCCGCCGAAGCCGGGTTCTTCCCGGCAGTGATCTTCTACTTCGCCCGCTGGGTCCCGGCAGGGCAGCGCGGCAAGGCAACCGCCATCTTCATCGCCGGCTCGTCCATCGCCGCAGCACTGTCCGGACCCATCGCCGGCATGCTCCTGAGCCTCCACGACGTCCTGGGCATCCGTGGATGGCAGTGGCTGTTCGGCTTCGAGGGCCTGCTCTCAGTGGTCGTCGGCATCATCGTGTTCTTCCTGCTGGACGCCAAGATCCAGGATGCCAAGTGGCTGTCCGCCGGCGAAAAGTCCGCCCTGGCCAATGCCATCGCGGACGAGGACGCGCAGCACGCCGGCACTTCCGGCGCGAAGGTCAACCGGTGGAAGATGCTGCTCAACCCGCAGATCCTGCTGCTCTGCGGCATCTACTTCTCCGTGCAGCTCTCCATCTACGCCAACACCTTCTGGCTCCCCACCATCGTCAAGCAGATTCCCGGAACCACCGACCTCAGCGTCGGCTTCCTGTCGGCGATCCCGTGGGTCTGCGCCGTGTTCGCGATGTATTTCGCCGCAAAGTGGCAGGACAAGGCCAAGTCCAAAAAGCCGCTCCTGGTGGCAGCGCTGCTCGTCGCTGCCGTCGGAACCCTCGCCGCCGCAGTCGCTACCCCGCTCCTGGCCCTGGTGTTCCTGGCCGTCGCAGCCATGGGCTTCAAGAGCGCGTCGCCGCTGTTCTGGACCATCCCGCAGTCCGGACTGCACCCGCTGGTCCTCGCCCCGGCCATTGCGATCATCAACTCACTGGGCAACCTGGGCGGTTTTGTGGCCCCGTTCGGGTTCGGCATCATCAAGGAGACCACCGGCAGCGTAGTTCCCGGCCTGTTCGCCCTCGCTGCAGCGTCCACACTTGCGGCCGGACTCGTCTACTTCCTCAAGGAGCGCCGCAGCCCGGCAACGCCGGCGCCCGCATCCGAGGAGGACTCTGGCAAGGCTAAGGCCGGCGAAGCCCTGCAGCCGGCCACAGCCCGCTAAGCACCCGCCCCAGCGGCTTTTCCCCGCCCCATGGTCCAATCCCCCAGGCATTACCGGGGGAAAAGACCGTGCGGCGGGGATAAGTCGTTGCATCCTCGGGCCCAAACACAAAAGAGCCCCGGTCCTAAGACCGGGGCTCTTTCAATTGCGTGCGCGAGGGGGGATTTGAACCCCCACGCCCTTTCGGACACTGGCACCTGAAGCCAGCGCGTCTGCCGTTCCGCCACTCGCGCGCAACTTCTTTTCCACAATTGCGGCCGGTTTCCCTGATCCTCAACTGTGTAAAAGCAGCGAGATCAAGCATAACGGACATCAGCGGCAAAACACCAATTGGCGTCCGCAGCCCCGTCCACGCGGTCGCCGGACACAGGAATCAGCGGACCAACCGGGCCCTCGGGGGAACCGCGCCAGAGCCCCGGAAGACGTCCGGGACCGAACTTTTCCGCGGGCCGGGCCGTTGTGGATTAAGGTCATTCACAGGCCTGCCCAGTAGTATCTGATGTAGTAGTGCCTGCCACCGGCCGGCCTGCCGATCCGCAGTGAACTGTGTTGCTGGTTGAGTTCCGGAACGAAAACTGCCCCGCAGCCGGGGGGAAAGGAGAAGGACCATGGGTTTGCTGGACAAGGTCGAGCGCGGCATTGAAAAGGCCGTCCGCGGTGTCTTCTCCACAGGTTCCAAGGCGCAGGTTGAACCGGTTGAGATCGCAAGCCGGCTTCGCCGCGAGGTGGACCACAAGGCCATCACCATCGCCGCCGGCCGCACCCTCGCGCCCAACGTTTTCGACGTCCTGCTCAGCGACGACGACTTCAAGCGGGCTCAGGAGTGGGGAACTCCGCTGGCTGAGGAACTGTGCGACGTCGTCATCAACCACGTACGCAGCCAGGGCTACACCCTCCAGGGATCCGTGCGGATCTCATTCCGCCGCTCCGAAGAGCTGCGCGCCGGCGACTTCGACATCAAGTCCTCCACGGAAAAATCAGGCGGGGCACCGGCCAGCGCGCCTTCCCGCCCCAACCTCCCGGCGGCCCCAAGCCGCCAGCCCACGCGCCTGCAGCCTGTCCTCGACATCGACGGCCAGCGCTACTCGCTTAATGCCCCCTCGATCATCCTGGGCAGGTCCTCCGAGGCCGACATCCTGGTTGACGACACCGGAGTCTCCCGCCGCCACCTTGAGATCCGCACGACGAACGGAATCACCAGCGCCGTGGACATGGGTTCCACCAACGGCAGCTATGTCAACGGGCACAAAGTCTCCGGCAGCACCGAACTTACCGACGGCTCCACCATCACGATGGGACGGACAAAGATCATCTTCCGCTTGCTCCCCGCCAACACTGGTGGCCGCCCATGAGCGAACTGACCATTACCGCCCTCCGCTTCGGCTTCCTGCTCCTGCTGTGGGTGCTGATTTTCAGTATCGTGTCGGCAATGCGCCGGGACTTGATGGTGGGCCGCAAAGCCGCCGTCGGAACACCCACGGCCCGCCAGGTCAGGAAAAACCCGGAACTGGCCGAGGCGCCGCCGCAGCCGATCAAGCAGCAGGCCCACCAGCTTGTGGTCGTCGAAGGACCCCTCAAAGGCACCACCATCCCGCTGGCGGCCAGCCCCATCCTGCTCGGCCGGGCCCAGGAAGCCACTTTGGTGCTCGAAGACGATTACGCCTCCGGCCGCCATGCCCGGCTGTTCCCCCAGGGCAGCCGATGGTTCATCGAGGACCTGGGTTCCACCAACGGGACCTACCTGGCGGACCAGCAACTTACCCGCGCCCTGCCCGTTGAGCTTGGCGTACCCGTGAGGATCGGCAAGACGGTCATCGAATTGAGGCCGTAGCCATGGCCGCCGCCGAAATTCCCGCAGACGAGGCCCAGCCCGTGCAGCGGCCCCTCATCATGCGCTACGCAGCGCGCTCCGATGTGGGCCGCATCCGCGCCAAGAATGACGACTCCGCCTACGTGGGCCGCCACCTCGCCGTCGTCGCTGACGGCATGGGTGGACACGCCGGCGGGGATGTGGCCTCTGCCGCCACCGTCCTGGACATGCTCCACCTGGATCACGGGGATTACGACGGCGACGCCGGCACGGTCCTTGCCGATGAGATCCAGACTGCCAACTCGCTCCTGTCCGAGCTGGTGCACATCAATCCCAAGCTCGCGGGGATGGGCACAACCGTTACGGCCCTCCTGTTGGCCGAAGGCAAACTTCACTTCGCCCACATCGGCGACTCCCGCGCCTACCGCCTGCGCGACGGCGCCTTCGAGCAGGTCAGCATCGACCACACGTTTGTGCAGCGGCTCATCGACGAAGGCCGGCTGCGGCCCGAGGAAGCCGAGACCCACCCGCACAAAAACGTCCTGATGCGCGTCCTCGGCGACGTTGATGCCAGCCCGGAACTGGACCTCGATACCCTGGAGGTCAAGCCCGGGGAGCGGTGGTTGCTCTGCTCCGATGGGCTCAACTACGTTGCCGGGCATGTGGTGGAGCGGACGGTCCGGGAAACGAAGGACCTGCGCGAATGCGTCGAAACGCTCGTTAACCTGACCCTGGAAGCTGGCTCACCGGACAACGTCACCGTGGTGATGCTGGAGATAGTCGAGGAAACGCCCGACGACGTCAGCACCGCCGCCGTCGAAATCGTACCGGCGGCGCCGGTTACCGCTGCCGATGCTCCGGGGCCGAGCGCGACGAAGCCGGCGGCTGAAGCCGAACCGGATGCAGCAGCGGCTCCGGACGCCACCGAGCCCGGCGGGGAAAAGGCCAGCGCGCAGAACGCCAGCGACGAAATAATGGATGCAGGAAAGCCGGGCACCGAAAAATCCGGCGCAGGCCTATCTGATGCTGGCCAACCTGATGCAGGCCAGGCTGAGGCTGAACAGCAGGGCAAGGAACCCTCCGATTCCACCGACCCCCATCTCGGCGAACATCTCTCTGCCGAAGTCCTCCGGCAGGAGCTGTCATCCCGCCCGCACGAACTCGTGGGCGCAGCAGCCTCTGCGGCCGAGTCCGGCTCCATTCCCACCATCGCCGGCCGCACCGTAGCCCGGCGCGCGGCCACGGTGCTCACGCACAAGGCCGACCAGCCTGCCGGGGAAGCGGATGATTCGCCGCAGCTTCCGGGGCCTCGCCGCTGGGTCACCTGGTCCATCGCCGCCTCCGTCCTGGTGGTCCTCACGGTCGGGCTGTGGCTTGGGTACGCATGGACGCAGACACGCTACTACATCGGGGAATTCGACTCCCGGGTAGCCATCTACAACGGAGTTTCCCAGCGCCTTGGCCCCATCCAGCTTTCCAGCCTCGAAGCGGTGACGGAGATCCGGATGGACTCACTCCCGCCCTTCTCGCAGCAGCGTGTCCGGCAGACGGTCCCGGCGCGGGATCTCTACGACGCCCAGCGGATCGTCAAGAACCTGGAGCGCACGGGCACCACCTCCCCGGCGGACGAGTGCCCGGCACCGTCCACCACTCCTGCGGAGACAACACCCGCGGCCACTCCTGCGCCAACTGACTCGGCTGCACCTGCACCCGCTCCGTCGGATCCGGCGGCAGTACCCACCTCACCGTCCCCCTCACCAAGTCCCACAGTCACCTGCGAGGGGGCCCCATGAGCCAGTTGAGCACCATACCCAAACCACGGCGCAACGTGGAGCTCGTGCTGCTTCTGCTCGCGCTGGCTGTCGGCATCGGCGCCAACATGCTGGTGGGCGTGGACCAGGAGAAGGCCTTTGACACCGACTTTTGGTTCCAGTCCAGCCTGCTTGCCCTCGCAGCCCTGGTGTTCCATGTGGTCCTGCGGATCCGGGCGAAATATGCCGATCCGGTAATACTTCCGCTTGTCGTCGCGCTCAACGGTCTCGGCCTCGCCATGATCCACCGGCTGGACGCGCCGGGGGACGATACCGGCAACAACCAGCTCCGCTGGACCCTGATCGCCATGGCCGTGGCCATCGCCGTCATCTGGTTCCTCAAGGACCATCGGATCCTCCGCCGCTTTACTTTTATTTCCCTGGCCGCCAGTGCACTCCTGCTGGTCCTCCCGCTGATTCCGGGAATTTCGGCCGGCGAAATCCTGGGCGCCCGGGTCTGGATCAGACTCGGCCCCATGACGTTCCAGCCCGGTGAAATCGCCAAGATCACGCTTGCCATATTCTTCGCAGGTTACCTTTCGTCAAACAGGGATCTGATCCTCCTGGCGGGCCGAAAAATCGGGCCGCTGCAGTTCCCGCGGTTCAAGGACATGGGGCCCATGATCACCGCCTGGCTGGTGAGCATCGGCGTCCTCATCTTCCAGCGCGACCTCGGCTCCTCCGTGCTGTTCTTCGGCCTGTTCATCGTGATGATCTACGTTGCCACCAGCCGGATCAGCTGGGTAGTGATCGGCGTAGCCCTGATCCTGGGTGGCGGCTTTGTGGCCTCCAAGGTCTTCTCCCACGTCGGCCTGCGCATCGACGGCTGGCTCAACGCGTTCACCGACGAGGTCTATGGCCGCCAGTTCGGCGGCAGCTTCCAGATTGTGGAAGGCCTGTTCGGCATGGCCAACGGCGGCCTGGTGGGGACCGGACTCGGACAGGGCAGGCCCAACCTGGTGCCTTTTTCCAACAGCGACATGATCATCGCCTCGTTCGGTGAAGAGCTCGGACTGATCGGCCTGTTCGCCATCGTCATGATGTTCCTGCTGCTCTTCACGCGTGGCTTCCGCGCGGCCCTGGGCACCCGGGACGCCTTCGGCAAGCTCCTGGCCTGCGGCCTCTCCTTTGCCATCGCCCTGCAGTGCTTTGTGGTGATCGGCGGCGTCACCCGGCTCATCCCGCTGACCGGCCTCACCACTCCCTTCATGGCGGCCGGTGGCTCCTCGCTGCTGGCCAACTGGATCATCGTGGGCCTGTTGCTGATGATTTCGCACACCGCCCGGGGCCCGGTGGACACCACGCCACTGCCGCCGGCCAAAGGCGCCGAATCCAAGGGCATTGACACACCAACCGAGGCGGTGAAGCACCTGTGAACCAGGCAATACGAAACTCATGGGTCGCCGCGATCGCCATGTTCGCGCTGATCTTCGGCGCACTGAGCTACGTTCAGGTGGTAGGCGCGGACGACCTCAAGGCCAATGCGTGGAACAAGCGCGCCATCCTGCAGGACTACTGCAATGACCGGGGCGCCATCATTGTGGGCGGCACCCCGGTCGCCGAATCTGTTGAAGGCTCGGAGACATGCAAATTCCAGCGCACCTACTCCCAGCCTGAGCTGTATGCGGGCATCACCGGCTATTTCTCGCAGAATTACGGTGCCACAGGCCTGGAAGTTGCCATGAATGACCAGCTGGCCGGCAGCTCCGACCAGCAGTTCCTGGACCGGATAGGCCAGCTGTTCCTGGGCAACCAGCCCAAGGGTGCCTCGGTGGAACTGACTATCGATCCCAAAATCCAGCAGCTCGCCTACGACCTGATTCCGGACGGGCAGCGCGGGTCGATCGTGGTGACCAATCCCAAGACCGGCGCAATCCTGGCCATGGTGTCCAAGCCGTCCTATAACCCCAACCTCATCGCCACGCAGGACCCCACGGCGGAGAGCACCAACATCAACGAACTGGTCAAGGTTCCCGGCATCAACCTGAACCAGTCCGTCAGCGGGCCCACCGGTGAGCTGCTCGCCCCCGGTTCCGTCTTCAAACTCGTCGACACGGCGGCGGCGCTGAGTTCGGGCAAGTACAACAAGGACAGCGAACTCCCCAACCCGGCCGAGATGCCCTTCCCCGGGATCTCGTACAAGCTCCCCAACTACGCCGGCGGCAACTGCTACACCCAGAACACCGCGAGCTTCGCGTTCGCCCTGCAGCAGTCCTGCAACACGCCCTTCGCCAGCATCGCCCTGGACCTTGGCCGGGATGCCATCGCGGAACAGGCGAAGAAGTTCGGTTTCGGCGAAAATCTGGGGGATCAGCTGAAGCTCGACTACGCCCTGCAGGGCTTCCCCGATGACCTGGACCAACCAGGGCTGGCGCAGTCTGCGATCGGCCAAAAGGACGTCCGGGCCACCCCGCTGCAGATCGCCCTGATGACAGCGGCGATTGCCAATGGCGGGGTGCAGATGAGCCCCAGCCTGGTCAAGACCCTTCGCTCACCGGACCTACGTGTCCTGGACGAACCGCAGCCGACGGCGCTGCGCACGTCCACCACGCCGGACATCGCCAAGCAGATCACCGAGTGGATGACCAGTGCGGTAAGCCAGGGCATCGCCCGCGGTGCGGCTGTGCCTGGCGTCCAGGTAGCCGGCAAAACGGGCACCGCGGAACTGGGCAACGGCCTGAACAATTCCTGGTTCACGGGCTTTGCCCCCTCGAACAACCCGCAGGTAGCGGTGACCATCGTCATGGAAGGCGTGGACATCACTACCGGCGCACAGCTAACCAGTCCGAACGCGAAGAAGATTTTTGAGGCGGTGTTGAATAAGTGAGGCCTACAACAGGAATCACCCTCGGCGGCAGATTCCAGCTGACCACGCGGATTGCGATCGGCGGTATGGGAGAGGTCTGGAAAGCAAAGGACCAGGTCCTTGGCCGGATCGTCGCCATCAAAGTGCTCAAGGAGGAATACACCGGCGACCCCGGCTTCCTCCAGCGGTTCCGCGCCGAGGCACGCCACACCGCACTCCTGAACCACGTGGGCATCGCCAATGTCTTTGACTACGGCGAGGAGGAGGGCTCGGCCTACCTGGTGATGGAGTTGGTCCCTGGCCAGCCACTGAGCAGCATCATCGAGCACGAGCAGGTGCTGTCCCCGGACCGGACACTGTCCATGATCGCGCAGACCGCCCGGGCACTTTCCGTTGCCCACGCCCAGGGTCTGGTCCACCGCGACATCAAGCCGGGCAACCTGCTGATCACCCCCGACGGCCGGGTCAAGGTCACCGACTTCGGCATCGCCCGCCTGGCCGACCAGGTGCCGCTGACCCAGACCGGGCAGGTGATGGGCACCGCCCAGTACCTTGCCCCGGAGCAGGCCACAGGCCAGACCGCCACCGGCGCCTCTGACATCTATTCCCTCGGCGTGATCGGCTACGAGTGCCTGTCCGGGCACCGGCCGTTCTCCGGCGAATCCCAGATCGCCATCGCCCTGGCCCAGGTCAACGACGCCCCGCCGCCGCTGCCCGAAACCCTTCCCAAGCCTGTCCGCGCCCTGCTGATGTCCATGCTGGCCAAGGATCCCAAAAACCGGCCGGCGAACGCCATCAAGCTGTCCGAGGCCGCCGAGGCCATCCGCAACGGCGACATCAGCGCGGCCCACGCCGCCGTCCCCGGCATGCTCCTGTTCGAAGCTGCCACCGGCCCCATCACCGCTCCGGTGAATGTCGCCACCGCGCCCACTGGAATCATCGGCGGGCACAAGGACAGCTCCGCCACGTCCACTTCCGCACTGCCGGTGCTCGGCGCCGGCGCCGCAGGTGCGGCCGCCGGCATGGCTGCCGGGGCTGCGGCAGCCAACGCCGACGGCACTGGCCCTGGCCCTGGCGCCGCGAGTACGTTGTCGCGGGCGGATGCCCTGGCTGCGGAACGCACGTGGGTCCAGGAGGAGGAAACGTACGACGACGAACCGGCCGACGAGCCCCAGCGCCGCGGCCGGAGCCCCTGGACCTGGCCCCTGATCGCCCTGGTCCTGCTGGTGCTGTTCGTGCTCGTCGGCTTTTTCCTGACGCAGCAGGGAATCCTGTTCCCCTCCGGCGGCAGCAAAACGTCCGGGCAGACCTCGGCCAGCTCCAGCGCCACCAGCAGCAGCCCGTCGGCTTCGTCGACGTCGGCCACGCCTACGCCCACCCGGACCACCGCCACCCCCACGCCGACCCCGACGCCCGAAACCGTGAACATCATTTCCGCGGCTTACCTGGGCAAGGATTACCGCCAGGTCCAGTCCTCCCTGGAGACGATGGGTCTCTCGGTCACGGTCCTTCCGCAGCAAAGCGCGGAGACGGCCGGCACCGTACTGGAAATCAATCCGACCGGAACCGTACCGAAGGGGACAGCCGTCACCATCATCTACGCCGTGCCGCTCCCGACGGCCACCAGCGCTCCCACCACGAGCTCGCCGTCGGCCACTGCCAGCCAGTCCGCCCTGCCAAACTGCACCACCGGGCAGCTGCCGGGTGTGCCCGCCACCTGCAAGCCGTAGCCGCCGGGACACCCAGTGACTGACACGCCCCGTACACCGTCGCACCGTGAGGACAGCCTCCCGGTGGATAACCAGCGTGTCCTCAGCGGACGCTACGAGCTGGGCGCGCTGATCGGCCGCGGCGGAATGGCGGACGTCCACCGCGGGGTGGACCAGCGTCTGGGAAGGACCGTGGCCATCAAGCTGCTCCGCCCAGACATGGCCCGGGACCCGCAGTTCCAGGCACGGTTCAAACGCGAAGCCCAGGCTGTGGCTGCGCTGAACCACCCGTCCATCGTTGCCATCTACGACACCGGCGAGCACACGGTTCCCGACGGCACGGAAGACAGCGTCCGGGTTCCGTACATCGTGATGGAGTTTGTGGAAGGCAAGACCATCCGCGACCTCATCAGGGCCAAGGAAGTCAGCATTGACCAGGCCATCGAGTTCTGCCTTGGCGTGCTCGCGGCCCTGGAATACAGCCACAAGGCCGGCATCGTCCACCGGGACATCAAACCCGCCAACGTGATGTGCTGTGAGGGTACCAACGCCGTCAAGGTGATGGACTTCGGCATCGCCCGGGCCATCGCCGATTCCTCTGCCACCATGACCCAGACCCAGGCCGTGGTGGGCACAGCACAGTACCTTTCGCCGGAACAGGCCCGGGGTGAAACCGTGGACGCACGCAGCGACCTCTATTCCGCCGCGTGCCTGCTCTACGAAATGCTCACGGCACGGCCCCCGTTCATTGGCGACAGCCCGGTGTCGGTCGCGTACCAGCACGTCCGGGAAATCCCGGAGCCGGCCAGCAGCGTGAATCCCGAGGTATCGCCGGCGCTGGACAGTGTCCTGGCCAAGGCGCTGCTGAAGAACCGCGCAGACCGGTTCCAGGACGCCGCTGCCTTCCGCCGCGCCCTCCGCGCGGCCCGCGCCGGCGTGTCGGTCCCGGACGTTCCGGCCAACGAGGCGCCCACAGATCCGAACGACCACGTCCCGACGCCTTCACGCAGCCCCGCCACCGAAGCCTTCGCTTTCACCGGTGCCAGTTTCCTGGACGACGCCCCCACCGGACGGCTGCGGACCCCGGCGAACAACCACTCCAACGGCAACGGGCTGCGCCCCGAGGCGGCAGCCATCTATGAACCACACGAAGCCGACGAACTCCCGCTGGGCCTCCCGCCGGAACGGGAGCGGAGCGCCCGGCAGAAGTCCCGCCGTCGTGCCTGGATTGCGACCTTGGTGATCTTCACCCTGCTGGTCCTGGCCGGCGGCGGTCTGTGGCTCTACAACACCGTCAACAGGCCTGCCCCCGCGGCGCCCAAGGTGCAGATCCCCGTGGTGGCAGCCATGACGGAGTCCGCCGCGCTGCAGGAACTTTATGGCGCCAACCTGCGCCCGCAGATCAAGCGTGCCCAGCACGATACCGTTCCCAAGGGGACAGCCATCGGAACCGACCCCGCCGCCGGAACGTCGCTGGATCCCAATTCCGAAGTTGTCCTGAACATTTCCGAGGGCCCGAGTGCTGTCAAGGTTCCGGAGAGCCTGCCCGGCAAGACTGAAGCCGCCGCCCGGGACGTCCTGCGCCAAAGCGGCCTTGTGGGTGCTCCGACCACCACCATGGCCAACAGCTCCACCGTACCTGGGGGCATTGTGATCACCACCAGCCCCGCGCCTGGCCAGATGGTGGCCCCGGGCAGCACCGTGGAGATCGTGGTGTCCACCGGAAAGGTGGCCATGCCGGAGCTGCGCGGCCGCACCCGCGCCGAGGCCGAGGCTGCGCTGAAGGAACTGGGCCTCGTCCCGAACGTCCAGGAAGTGGAGAACTCCCAGGTGGAGGCAGGACGGGTCACGGATCAGAGCGATCCCGTCAATGCCGCCGTCGAACAGGGCAAGACCATCAACATTGTGGTGGCCAAGGAGCCGCCCCCGCCGGTGACCCCGACGCCGACGCCCACCCCGACAGCCACCAAAAAGGGCTGACCCACAGCAGCGAAACGACTCTTTGCCATCTAAACGCAACGCGGGGTCACTTTCCGCCCAATATCCCCTCCGGGACGGGCGAGAAGTGACCCCGCGTTGCGTTTAAGAGCGGCGTCTCAGTGCTGGATCAGCGGGCTCAGTTTCGAGGCCCGGGATGCGGCACCTGCCATTCCCAGTGATTCGAGCCAGTTGCCCAGCATCTGGTAGCCGCCTTCGGTCAGCACGGACTCCGGGTGGAACTGCACGCCGCACAGCGGGGCCGTCCGGTGCTGCAGGCCCATCACCACACCGGTGGACGTTTCAGCGGTGATCTCCAGGACCTCCGGGATGGTGTCCCTGACGGCGGCCAGCGAGTGGTACCGCGTAGCGGTGACGGGGGAGGGGAGGCCCTGGAAAACACTCGTTCCGTGGTGCTCCACCAGCGAGGTCTTGCCGTGCATCAGCTCGGGTGCGTGGGTCACAGTGCCGCCGTAGGCCTCGGCCAAGGCCTGGTGGCCCAGGCACACGCCAAACATGGGCTTGTTGTTGTCCCCGCACCACTTGATCAGCTCGATGCAGACACCTGCCTCCGCAGGGTTGCCGGGCCCGGGCGAGATCAGTACGCCGTCGCGCGTTCCTGCCATCTCCGTCGCTTCGGCGAGCGTGACGTCGTCGTTGCGTACCACCGTGGTTTCGGCGCCGAGCTCCTGGAGGTAACCCACCAGGGTGTATACAAAGCTGTCGTAATTGTCTACGACCAGGATCTTGGTTGTGGTCATGGCTGGGTTGCTGAACCAATCGTTGAGTCGGTGAATTGGGTAAAGGTGGACATCCAGGGGAACAGGAACTGGACCATCAGGACCAGGGCAGCTGAGATCAGGACCGCGGACGTGAGGATCCGCAGCCACAAGGGGCCCGGCAGGTGCCGGAATATCCAGCCGTACATCGTTAGCTCCCTCCGGTAGCGGCGGCCACCTGGGCCGCTATTTCAGCTGGCGGACCGGCCGAGGCAGGCTGCCAGCTTTCCAGCAGCGCATAGGCAATAATCCGTTCCTGGGAACCGAAACGCGGGTTGCAGCTGGTCATGGTGAGGAAGCTTTCCGTGGGTGTGACGCCGGGCTGGGTAGGCACCGGCTCCAGCACATCGGTCCGGGACGGCAGCACAATCTGGTTGTTCCGGAAAACGTAGACATAGAAACCGTCCCTGGTCTGGACGTAGATTTTGTCGCCCGGGACCAGGGTGTGGATGTTGTCCAGCACGGCGCCGTGGGTCTGCCGGTGGCCGGCCACCGCAAAGTTCCCCACCGCGCCGGGCATGGCGGTGTTGCTGTAGTGGCCCAGCCCCAGGGTGTCCAGCACATCCCCGGTGGTGCCCTGGACGATGGGCCGGGTGTAGTTTGGGCCGAACCTCGGAATGTACATAATGCCGATGGTTCCGGCGTGCCCGGGCGCGGGAGACACCACGGGTGGGCCGTAGTCCACGGGGGCCCCAGGCGCGGCGGCGGTTCCGGTGGGCTCCGGGCTGGGGGCCGGCGTGCCGAGGTCCTGGGCGAATTCCTTGATGATGGCGCTCTGTTTGGCGTCCGATTCCACGTTGGTCCACCAGAGCTGCCAGCCCACAAAAAGCAGCAGGATGATGCCCGCCGTGATGAGGAGCTCGCCGAGCACCTGGACAGTTCCACGCAGAATTACGACGCCGGGGCCCGGCGCAGTGCCGGCCCTCGCCTTCTCCTGCAATACCACGCGTTCTCCTCCGGGGCGGTCACCATGGGCGCTGGTTGGCCCTGAACTACGGCTAGAATTGGCTGCTAGTAAGAATCCAGATTTGACCAAGATCGCGCAGACCGCTGGCAATTTCCTTCTTGCAGGATATCAAGCCCGGGTCGCCGAGCTTGCCTCAGCCGCCAAGGAGAGCACGTGCCCGAGTCCAAGCCACGCAAGAAGACTTCCACCTCGGCCCAGCCGGCTGCCTCAACGCAGGCCTACAAGCCCAACCCCATCTGGTTCAAGCCCGTGATGTTCGGCCTCATGATCATCGGCCTGCTGTGGATCATCACCTTCTACATCAGTGAAGGCCGGCTTCCCGTCCAGGCCTGGGAATCCTGGAACATCGTGGCCGGTTTTGGCATTGCCATCGTTGGCTTCCTGATGACCACCCGCTGGCGTTCCTAGCCACGGCGCATGATCCCTGGCGCCAACGGCACCGTTCTGGGCGACGACGGCCTCGCGCGTCCGCCGTGGGCGTCCGCCGATCCGCTCCTGCGCGATTATTACGACACGGAGTGGGGCCTGCCTGTCCGGGATGAACAGGGCCTCTACGAGCGCATCAGCCTGGAGGGTTTCCAGGCCGGCCTGTCCTGGGCCACCATCCTGCGCAAGCGCCCTGCCTTCCGTGCAGCGTTCCACAACTTCAACCCGGACATCGTGGCCGACTTTACCGAAGCCGACGTGGAGCGCCTGCTCCAGGATCCAGGCATCATCCGCAACCGGCTGAAGATCCGTGCCGCCATCACCAACGCCAAGGCTGTCATCGCCCTGCGCAGCGAGGGCGGCCTCGTGGACTTTGTATGGAGCTTCCAGCCCGCTGACACCCCCCAGCCGCTGATGCATGCCGATATACCCACGCAGTCGCCCGAATCGGTGGCCCTGTCCAAGGCCCTGCGCAAAAAGGGTTTCTCCTTCGTCGGTCCCACCACGATGTTCGCGCTCATGGAAGCGATCGGCATGGTGGATACCCATCTGGTGGACAGCCACCGCCGCGGAACATCCGGGGTGTGGCCGGCGGCAGGAGCCTGAGTTCTTCAGGCCGGGCACCCGGTTCTCCCCAGTTCTCCCCAGCTGTTCTTAAAGTTATCCACAATGTGCATAACCGCTGTCCGGAGATTCGTCGATGGGGACCCTCAGATGCCCGGAAACAGGGCCTTGGTGGACAGCGACGTTTTGTACGCAGTTATTAACAGTGTGGATTACCTGTGGATAAAGTCTGGACGGGTCCCACTGCACGGTTGGACTGCACGTTTGACAGCCTGTCGGCCCCGCGTGATCGCCGGCCCACGCTCACTCCTGGCGCCGCACCGGATGGTGGCTGGTGATGGAAACCCGGTTGAAGGCGTTCATGGTGATCGCCAGCCAGCTGACAGCCGAGAACTCGTCGGCGGTGAGATGCCTCCGGGCGTAGCCCTCCTCGCGCTCCCGTGAGCGCTGGTCCGGCAGGTCCGTGATGCTCTCGGCCAGCGCAAGTGCCGCACGCTCCCTGTCCGTGAACAGTGCCGTGTCACGCCACGCGGGAAGTACCGCCAGCCGCTGTGAGGATTCGCCATTGGCCACGGCGTCGCCCACGTGCAGATCAAGGCAGTAGGCGCAGCCGTTGATCTGGGAAATTCTGACGTACATCAGCTCAATGGTTGTCTCCTCCACGCCGGCCGCTGCCGCGGCTTCGCGTGCCTTGAGCCCCAGGCCGTTCAGCGACCGCCACATGGCCGGGTGCTGCTTATCAAGGAAAATGTTTTCGGTGGTGGCGCTCATGAGTCCTCCTGCATTCTGGCTGGCTTCGGCGTGCGCTGACTCCGGCTGCCGATCCGCGCGGTTATCCACTTGCTAACACACGACTACCCACAACTTATCCACAGTTGTGGACAACACGCGCCAGTACACGCGGGTGACCCGCTGCATCGGCACCGCAGGGCCTCGGACCCTCTGTGAACTACACGCTTGTAAGTTATTAACACTGTGAATAACCATGTTGAAATCCCGGGCAGGACGGCCGCTGGCAGCCTCTTTGGCCGAGAATCTCCAGCGATATCCACAGCTGGGGGCGTAATCGCCGTGTTTGTCCACTTAACCACAGGGTCATCCCCAGGAGTTATCCACAATTGTGGACACAGGCCGACTGTTAATTCAGATAACGCCGCGTTTGCGGGCCTGCGGCCAATGCCGCCTTCGAACTACAGCCGTGTAAGTTACCAACAATGTGGATAACCCCTGTGGAAAACTTCCGGCGCACCGCGAAGGAAACCGAGGAGCCTTCCGAAGACACAAAAGACCCCGGCGTCCATGGGGACACCGGGGTCTTCTGTACGTGTGGTTGAAGCGCCGGGAATCAGCCCGCCGTTACCCTGATCCAGCTCACGATGACCAGCAGGGCAAACACGGCAGCCAGGCCGGCAGCCTGCAGCAGTCCTTGCCGCGGTCCGCGCGGCGTGTACGCCACCACCGCAGCGCACAGCGCACCGGTGATGAGGCCGCCGAGGTGGGCCTGCCAGGCGATCTGGGGGATGAGGAAGCCGATGACGCCGTTGATGGCTATCAGGATCCACAGCTGGCGGGTTTCCCCGCCGCGGTGCCGCTGGACCAGGAGCATCGCCCCGAAGAGTCCAAAGATGGCGCCGGATGCCCCCACCACGCCGGCCAGCTGCTGGCCGGGGACCAGCAGCGGGTTGAGGAGCAGGTAGCCCACCGAACCGCCAATGGCAGAAATCAGGTACACCGCGAGGAAACGCGCCCGGCCCAGGAGCGGCTCGAGGGCCTGCCCGAAAATCCACAGCGTGTACATGTTCAGCACGATGTGGAGGACGGAATCAGGCGAGTGCAGGAATGCAGCTGTCAGCATGCGCCACGGCTCGAACACGCCGTAGGCGGGCGTTGCGAACACGTTGTTGTACGCAAACTGTTCGTACACGGCACCGCCAGGCAGTATCCACTGCAGGACGTACACCAACGCGCACACCGCGATGATGCCGTAGGTGATGACGGGCTTGCCGGTAGTGACGGCACCGCCATAAACAGTCCGTACTGCCGGCGTCGAACGCGCTGCTTCGTTGACGCAGTCAACACACTGGAACCCGACGGCGGCCGCCCGCTGGCAGTCAGGGCACGCGGGGCGCCCGCAGCGCTGGCACCGCACATAGGAGGGCCGGTCCGGGTGCCTGGGGCAGACCGGAATTTGCGCTGACGGCTCCGCCGCCGGGATTCCGTAACTCATGTGTTGTGGTTAGAGCTGCTCGATGTCGATGCTGTTGATGGTGACGTCCTCGACGGGGCGGTCACCCATGCCGGTGCGGACGCCTTCGATGGCGTCGACAACCTTCTTGGAGTCCTCGTCAGCCACCTCGCCGAAGATGCTGTGCTTGCCCTGCAGCCAGTCGGTGGGGATCGTGGTGATGAAGAACTGGGAGCCGTTGGTGCCCTTGCCCATCTGGATGCCTGCGTTGGCCATGGCCAGCTTGTACGGGGCGTTGAAGCTGAGCTCGGGGTGGATTTCGTCGTCGAACTTGTAGCCCGGTCCGCCGATGCCGCGGCCCAGGGGATCGCCGGCCTGGATCATGAAGTCCTTGATGATGCGGTGGAAGATGGTGCCGTCATACAGCGGCGTTCCCGTCTTGTCCTCGCCGGTCTCCGGGTGGGTCCAGGCCTGCTCGCCGGTGGCGAGGCCGACGAAGTTCTTGACCGTCTTGGGGGCGTGGTTCCCGAAGAGGTTCACGACGATGTCGCCGAGGCTGGTATGGATGGTTGCTTTTGCGGTTGCGATGGCAGTCATACCGCCCATTCTTTCATGGCCGGCCAAAGCGGAACTGGTGTGGCAGGCAGTTCCGCGCTGGGTGAAATCAGCCTGAATTCCGGGCGGAGAATAGCCGGTGAAGGTCAATCCACGTAGGCTAACAACAGAACCGTCACATTAATCGGGAGGTAGTTGTGAAGAAATCGGATCGTATTGCCCGTGACCTTGAGCAGTCAGTCAACAGCGCGGTAGAGAACGCCAAGGACTGGGCAGCCCCCCGCGTGGAAGCAGCCGTGGACTGGGCAGTTCCCAGGCTGCAGCATGGCCTGGATACCGCATCTCCCAGGATCCAGGAGGGGCTCAAGAGTGCCGCCCACAACCTCGCCGACGGCGTCGCAACTGTAACGCCCCGCATCCAGGACGGCCTGGCCCACCTTGCTCCGAAGATCCATGACGCTGTTGAAGGCACCACTCCGCGTCTCCACGAAGCGCTGGACAAAGCCACACCGGTCATCCTCAATGCCCGCGACCGTGTTGTCGTGGAGTACCTGCCGCGCCTCTCGGACCAGATCGGCCAGGCTTCCGAAGCGGTTCACCGCACGCTGGAAAATGCTCCGTCCCACGTGGACGCCGTAGCCCAGAGGCTTGCCGATTCCGGCGTCGTGCACTCCATCCAGGAACAGGCCCACACCGCAGGCACCCAGCTCAAGGCAGCAGCCCATGAAGCAGGCAAGGCCGTCGGCGTCCAGATTGCCCAGCCCGAGAAGCCCAAAAAGCGCGGCTGGCTGGTCTTCGGCATTATCGCCGCCGGCGTGGCCGCCGGTGTTGCCGCCTGGAAGGCGTCCAAGCCGGTTGAGGATCCGTGGAAGACCCCTTCCCCGGTGACGCCCACTCCCGCCCCGGTACCCGCCACCACGGTGAACGACATCAAGGAGACAGCGGCCGACGCCGTCAGCAACGCGGCAGCAGCTGCTTCCTCCGCTGCGGGCGCCGTCGCTGACAAGGCCAAGGACGTCGCGGCAGACGCCAAGGAAGCTGTTGAAGACGCAGCGGACACGGCCAAGCATGTCGCCGAGGATGCCAAGGACGCCGCTGCCAAGGCTGCAACGGATGCCAAGACGGCGATGAAGAACATCGCAGCGAACATGAACGGATCCGCGGACAAGGACACCGTCTAGCAGTTCCAGGCGCTTTGCGCCGTCAGCTGAAGGGATCCCGCCTGGTGCGGGGCCCCTTCAGTGTTTTCCCAGTGTTTGTCCGGACTCCCGCCGCCTCCCAGCAGGCCGGACCCCGATCGGTGCTAAATTTGAACTGATGTCAGCCGATAAATCCTCTGGGGATGCCTTGAACGACGCAGCTCAGCTGCCGCGCGTGTCCATTGTCATCCCGGCTTACAACGAGGAAAGTGTGATCCGGCAGTGCCTCATCGCTGCCGTCTACCAGTCGGTTCCGGCGCACGAAATCATCGTGGTGGACAACCTCTCCACAGACCGCACCGCGGCCATCGTGCAGCAGATGCAGCTTGAGTACCCGGAAAGCCCCATCATCCTGCTGAGCCAGGACCGCGACCAGGGACTGATCCCCACAAGGAACTTTGGCCTTAACCACGCCACCGGTGATGTCCTTGGCCGGATCGACGCCGATTCCGTGGTGGAGCCGGACTGGGTGGAGCAGGTCCAGAAGGCGTTCGCGGACCAGTCGGTCCAGGCCGCCACCGGACCCGTTGTCTATTACGACATGCCCATGCGCCGCTTTGGCCTCAAGGCCGACGACAAGATGCGCCAGCTGATGCTCAAGCTCGCCAAGCACCAGTACCATTTCCTCTTTGGCTCCAACATGGCCCTGCGTGCTTCTGCCTGGAAAACCATCCGGTCCGAGACCTGCCGTGACGAGAAGGATGAAATGCATGAGGACATTGATCTTTCCCTTCACCTTGCCGACCACGAGCTCAAGGTGCAGTACTGGCCGCAGATGGTGTCCGGAATGTCCGCGCGCCGGCTCGAGGATTCCCCCCGGGATTACCGCTACTACGTGACGCGCTTCGACCGGACGTACAAGGCCCACAACGTGAAGAAAATGGCACTGAAGGCCCCCATGGTGGTCTTCTTCTCCGTCTATTTCCCGGCCAAGCTGCTGCGCGCGATCCACACGGTTAATACGGCCCAGCCGGTCCGCCGCGGCGGCCAGTAACAGCTTTCAGTCAGTCCCCAGCTCCGCGAGGCGGTCCGACGGCGGTTCGTCGCCCCGCGCGCCGGCCGCTGAGGCCTTACGTTGCTTCCTTTTAGCGCCTGAGCGCTGCCCCAGGACAACGACGGCGAGGCCAACCAGGATCAGCGCCAGTCCGGCATAGGTTCCCACCGGAAGGGTCTCGTTCAGGAAGACGGCCGCCAACAGGGCCGCACCAGGGATCTCCAGCAGGATGATCATCGAGACCAGCAGCGGGCTCATCGTGGCCAGCAGGTGGTTGAACGCCGTGTGGCCCACCAGCTGCGCACAGACGGTGATGGCGATAATGCCCAGCCAGCCGCCGGCGTCGAACCCTGTCAATGGCTGACCGCTGAACATTGCCAGGACCGCCACCAGTGCGGCGCACATTCCGTAGCACAGCGTGGTGTAGGTCCCGGTGGTCATGGTTTGCCGGGCCTTGCCGCCCGCCAGCGTATACAGTCCCGCCAGCGCACCTCCGGCCACCGCCAGCACGTCGCCAAGGAGCGCCTCAGGTGAGCTCCCCATATCAAACCCGGTAATGGCCACCACGCCGCCAAAAGCGGTGCCCAGGCCGGCCAGCACCGGCCACCGGTGCCTGGTGCCGCGAAAGAGCTGGAAGACGGCGATCCAGCCGGACTGGAGGCATACGAGGGCCGTGGCGGCGGCCACGGAGGTCAACTGGAGCGAAGTGATGAAGCAGGCGAAGTGCAGGGCCAGGGCGCCTGCGGCCAGCAAGGACCAGCGGAACTCCCGCCAGGAGATCTGACCGAACTGCCGCGGCTCACGCACCAGGGTGGGGGTGGCCATGACCACGGCACCGATGGCGTTGCGCCAGAAGGCGATGGCCAGGGCGCTGACCGTGGTGGCACCCAGCGTGGCGGCGATCAGCGGACCCGATGAGGCAACGCCCAGCACACCGAGCGCCGCGAGGAAGAAGTTCACTGTCCAAACCCTACTGTGGCGACTTAACCAAAAAGTCCCGGACAGCGTTTCCGCTGTCCGGGACCTTCCTTATGGTGGAGGCACGGGGACTCGAACCCCGAACCCCCTGCTTGCAAAGCAGGTGCGCTACCAATTGCGCCATGCCCCCATAAGAAGCAACCCGTCAATCATACCCTAGAACCGGGAAGCCTTTGTCCAGCTTCCGGTCCGGGAATCCGGGCTAATCAACCGTATCGGTTGACTCACTCCAGACCGTTTTCCGGGCCTCGGATTCCTGTGCTTTCCGGTAGAGCAGGACGCCTGCGATCGCAGCTGCAAGAACCAGCAACTTCTTCACATGCACCCCGTTCCGGGCCAGCTGGGCTGGACCTTTACTGGAACCTGCACAGGTTCCGTGGGCGTACCAGGACTTGAACCTGGGACCTCTTCGTTATCAGCGAAGCGCTCTAACCGCCTGAGCTATACGCCCCGATGCCTCATCGGGCCGAGACATGACTTTACAGCACATCCCGGCCCGATCTCAAATCGAGGCCCTCCGGCGGAAATTTCCGCCGGAAATATGGGATTTTCAGTCGTCCGTGAGGGTAACGCCGATGCCGCCCACGAGGGTGGCAGAGATGTTGTACAGCACGGCAGACAGCATGGACAGGGCCGTCAGCAGGACCACGTTCACCACGGCAATGATCGTGGCAAAGGAGGCCACCTGTCCCAGCGAGGCGACCTTCTTCAGCTCAAACCCGCCGCCTTCGGACCCGGCGAGGGTTCCGAGGAGGCTGTCCACCTGGTCAAAGATGCCGGTGAGGTCCAGGACAGTCCAGAGGACGATGGCCGCAACGACCGTGACGATTCCCAGCGCCACTGAGAGCAGGAACGCCATTTTCAGGACGGACCAGGGATCGACCTTGCTGACCAGGAGGCGCGCACGCCTGACTTTGGCTTTGGGGGCGGGCTTGACCAGCCCGGGGCCGCCCTGCGCGGGACGCTGCCCCGTGCTGGCAGGCCGCTGGCCCGGGCGCTGGCCGTCGGCAGGCTGGCCCTGTCCGGGCTGGACCTGCGGACGCTGGCCCGCTGCGGCGGGGCGCTGGCCGGGCAGGCCCGCCGGAGCCGCCGGACGCTGCTGGGGACGAACGGGGGCGTTCACCCGGGGAGCGGCCGCGGGCTGGCCCGTTCCACCCGGAACATTGCTGTTCTGCTTGGGATATGAGTCGGGATTACTCACTCGTTACCTCCGGTGTAGTCTTCGTTCGGCTCAGCGTCGCCGGAGGCGTCCTCTGACTCAACGGCCGGTGCTGTCTCTGCCACTGCTTCTGACCCTGCGGAACCCTCGGGGGATCCAGCCTCTTCAGCCAACGTTACGTCATCCTCCAGGGATTCATCGCCCTCAAGTCCGCGTTCGCTGTTCCGGGCCACTTCGATGATCCGGTCATTCTTATCCGGTTTTGCGAAGATGACGCCCATGGTGTCGCGGCCCTTCGCAGGGACCCCCGACACTGAGGAACGGACCACCTTGCCGCCTTCCATGACCACCAGGACTTCGTCTTCCTCCTGGACAATCAGGGCGCCCACCAGGTCTCCGCGTTCCTCTGCGAGCTTGGCGACCTTGATGCCGAGGCCGCCGCGGCCCTGGAGCCGGTATTCCTCCACGGCTGTGCGCTTGGCGTAGCCGCCTTCAGTCACGATGAAGACAAAGGAACCGTCAGTGACCACGTTGGCGGCCAGCAGTTCGTCGTCCTCCCTGAACTTCATGCCGGTGACGCCGGACGTGGCGCGGCCCATCGGCCGCAGCGCGTCGTCGGTGGCGGTGAACCGGATGGACTGGCCCTTCCGGGACACGAGCAGCATGTCGTCGGTCTCCGAGACCAGCTGTGCGGACACCAGTTCGTCTTCGTCACGCAGGTTGATGGCGATGACGCCGGCGGAGCGGTTGGTGTCGTAGTCCTCCAGCCGGGTCTTCTTGACCAGGCCGCGCTTGGTGGCGAGGACGAGGTACGGCGCGTGCTGGTAGTCCTTGAGGTCCAGTACCTGGGCGATGTGTTCGTCCGGCTGGAAGGCCATCAGGTTGGCGACGTGCTGGCCCTTGGCGTCTCGGCCGGCTTCGACCAGCTCGTAGGCCTTGGCGCGGTAGACCCGGCCCAGGTTGGTGAAGAACAGCAGCCAGTGGTGGGTGGTGGTCACAAAGAAGTGCTCCACGACGTCGTCGCCGCGCAACTGGGCACCCTTGATGCCCTTGCCGCCGCGCTGCTGCGAACGGTAGTTGTCGCTGCGGGTCCGCTTGACGTAGCCGCCGCGGGTTATGGTGACAACCATTTCCTCTTCGGGGATCAGGTCCTCCATGGACATGTCACCGTCGAAGCCCATCAGGATCCTGGTGCGGCGGTCGTCGCCGTGCTTCGCCACGATCTCGGCCAATTCGGTGCTGATGATCTCGCGCTGGCGTTCCTCGGAGGCGAGGATCGAGTTGTACTCGGCGATCAGGGCCTCGAGTTCGGAGTGCCGGTCCTGGATCTTCTGGCGTTCCAGGGCGGCCAGGCGGCGCAGCTGCATGTCCAGGATGGCCCGGGCCTGCAGTTCGTCGATATCCAGCAGCTGCATCAGCCCGTCACGGGCCGCTTCGGTGGTGTTGGATGCCCGGATGAGGGCAATGACCTCATCCAACATGTCCAATGCCTTGAGCAGCGCGCGCAGGATGTGCGCTTCTTCTTCGGCCTTGCGGAGGCGGTACCGGGTGCGCCGGGCGATGACGTCCAACTGGTGGGTGACCCAGTGCCGGATGAAGGCGTCCAGGCTCAGCGTCCGCGGAACCCCGTCCACGATGGCCAGCATGTTGGCGGAGAAGTTGCTCTGCAGTTCGGTGTGCTTGTAGAGGTTGTTCAGCACCACCTTGGCCACGGCGTCGCGCTTGAGCACGATCACCAGGCGCTGGCCCGTGCGGCCGGAGGTCTCGTCGCGGAGGTCCGCGATGCCGGAGATTTTGCCGTCCTTGACCAGTTCGGCGATCTTGATGGCCAGGTTGTCCGGGTTGGCCTGGTACGGCAGTTCGGTGACCACCAGGCAGGTGCGGCCCTGGAGTTCCTCCACGTTGACCACTGCACGCATGGTGACGGATCCGCGGCCGGTCCGGTAGGCGTCCTCGATGCCCTTGTGCCCCAGGATGGTTGCCCCAGTGGGGAAATCGGGTCCCTTGATGCGGAGCAGCAGTTCTTCCAGCAGTTCCTCGCGGGTGGCGGTCGGGTTGGCCAGGTACCACTGGACGCCGTCAGCGACTTCGCGGAGGTTGTGCGGCGGGATGTTGGTGGCCATGCCAACGGCGATGCCGGAGGAACCGTTGACCAGCAGGTTGGGGAACCGTGCCGGCAGGATGGTGGGTTCCTGGTTTTTGCCGTCGTAGTTGTCCTGGAAATCGACGGTTTCCTCGTCGATGTCCCGGACCATCTCCATGGCGAGGTGGGCCATTTTGGTTTCGGTGTACCGCGGGGCGGCCGCGCCGTCGTTGCCCGGGGAGCCGAAGTTTCCCTGTCCCAGCGCCAGCGGGTAGCGCATCGTCCAGTCCTGGATCAGGCGGACCAGGGCGTCGTAGATGGCGGTGTCGCCGTGGGGGTGGTACTGGCCCATGACTTCGCCCACCACGCGGGCGCACTTGTTGAACGAACGGTCCGGGCGGTAGCCGCCGTCGAACATCGCGTACAGCACCCGGCGGTGGACGGGCTTGAGCCCGTCGCGCACGTCGGGTAGGGCGCGGCCAACAATAACGGCCATCGCGTAGTCCAGGTAGGAGCGCTGCATTTCCGTCTGCAGGTCCACCTGCTCCACGCGGTCTACCAGCACATCGCCTTCAAGTACGGTTTCCGGAAGATCGGCGGATTCCGCCTGGTTCTCTGGTGTCTCGTCACTCATCGTCTATATTTTCCGTTTCAGGTATATGTCAGTTGTGGAATATCAGCGGGGTGACCCGTCTAGATATCCAGGAACCTGACGTCCTTGGCGTTCTGCTGGATGAAGTTCCGGCGTGATTCCACGTCCTCGCCCATCAGGACGGAGAAGATCTGGTCGGCTGCCAGGGCATCGTCCATGGTGACCTGCAGGAGGGTGCGGTGGTCCGGGTCCATGGTGGTGTCCCACAGTTCCGTGTAGTCCATCTCGCCGAGGCCCTTGTAGCGCTGGATGCCGTTGTCCTTGGGAATGCGGCGGCCCGCGGCCTGGCCGGAAATCAGCATGGCATCGCGCTGCTTGTCGCTGAAGACGTAGTCGTGCGGGGCGTTGGACCACTTGATCCGGTACAGCGGCGGCTGCGCCAGGTACACGTAGCCGTTCTCGATGAGGGGCCGCATGTAGCGGAAAAGGAGGGTCATCAGCAGCGTGGTGATGTGCTGGCCGTCGACGTCGGCATCTGCCATGAGGACGATCTTGTGGTACCGCAGTTTGCTGAGGTCGAAGTCCTCACCGATGCCGGTACCGAAGGCGGTGATCATGGACTGGACCTCGGCGTTGCCCAGGGCTTTGTCCAGGCGTGCCCGCTCCACGTTCAGGATCTTGCCGCGGAGCGGCAGGATGGCCTGGGTCTCGGGGTTGCGGCCGCGCTTGGCGGAACCGCCGGCGGAGTCACCCTCCACGAGGTACACCTCGCACTTGGCCGGGTCCTTGGAGGAGCAGTCCGACAGCTTGCCGGGCATGCCGAAGGATTCCAGCGGGCTCTTGCGGCGGGCGTTGTCGCGGGCCTTGCGGGCAGCCATGCGCGCCTGAGCAGCGGAAATGGCCTTGCGGATGACGTCGCGTGCCGGTCCGGGGTTTCTTTCCAGCCAGTCACCCAGCCCGTCGGTGACCACGCGCTGGACGAAGCCCTTGACCTCGGAGTTGCCCAGCTTGGTTTTGGTCTGGCCCTCGAACTGCGGCTCGGCGAGCTTGACCGAGATAACGGCAGTCAGTCCTTCGCGGATGTCGTCACCGGTGAGGTTGTCGTCCTTTTCCTTGATGATGCTCTTCTCCCGCGCATAACGGTTGATGAGCGAGGTCATGGCGGCGCGGAAGCCCTCTTCGTGCGTTCCACCCTCATGGGTGTTGATGGTGTTGGCGTACGTGTGGACGCTTTCGGAATACGCGTTGGTCCACTGCATGGCCATTTCCAGCGCGATGTGCCGTTCCGTATCCTCGGTTTCGAAGGAAATGACGTCCTCGTGGACAACATCAACCTTTTTGCCTGAGTTCAGGTGCTTCACATAGTCCAGCAGGCCGTCGTCGTACTGGTACACCACTGTGCGGTGCTCAGCGGTGACTTCACCTTCGGTGACAACGGCATCCAGGTCGAGGTCGCCGTCGTTGTCCTCAACTGAGGTTCGCTCATCAGTCAGGGTGATGCGCAGGCCCTTGTTCAGGAACGCCATCTGCTGGAAGCGGGCGCGCAGCGTCTCGAAGTCGAAATCGGTGCTTTCGAAGATACCGGCATCCGGGTAGAACGTCTGGGTGGTTCCCGTTCGGTCGGTAGCCTCGCCCTGGACCAGGCCGCCCTGGGGCTTGCCGCCGTCGGCGAAGGACATGCGCCAGACGTGTCCCTGGCGCCGGACCTCGGTGTCAACGCGGCTTGAGAGCGCGTTCACCACGGAAATACCCACACCATGCAGGCCGCCGGACACCGCATAGCCGCCGCCGCCGAACTTGCCGCCGGCGTGGAGGATGGTCATAACAACTTCTACAGTGGGCTTGTGCTCGGTGGGGTGCATGTCCACGGGGATTCCGCGGCCGTCATCAACCACCTTGACGCCGCCATCGGCCTGCAGCACGACCTCGATGTGGGTGCAGTATCCGGCCAGGGCCTCATCTACAGAGTTATCCACCACTTCATAGACGAGGTGGTGGAGTCCGCGGGGACCGGTCGAACCGATGTACATGCCGGGACGTTTCCGTACGGCTTCCAGACCCTCGAGGACGGTGATGTCGCTTGCGCCGTATTCACGGGGCGTCGCAGCGTCTGCCGGGGTGTCGGGGGTACGGGCATCCTCAACTGCGGGTTCCACTGCCTGGATATCTGTATTGTCGTTAGCCACAGGCGCTGTCGACTCCTCTGTTTTCGATGATGGCCGGCCAAGGCAGTTCCGCAAGGAATTGCTTCGGCCAACAGGCACAAACTGATGGCGCTGGCGAGTAGGAAGACATGCGGAACCGCGTTCCGCTCGGCTGTCAGCGTGCGGAAAACGGACTCAGTCAACGTTTCACCGGCGCCCAGTTATCTGATGTGATTCTATCGTGAATCAGGGCGTAAACCCGCATTCCAGGGCCCTCGGCGGCACCGAATGTGCCCATGTGAGGCCATTGACCCCGCCTAGGGCGCCCCAGCGGTCCGGTCTTTGGGTTCCTATACGCCCGCGGGGCGTTACAGCGCCCTACACGCCCTTAGGCGAATATTCAAGAGTCCGACGGCGGCGTCCCCGGCCATCGCCGGTTACCCGTACGTATCGCGGGGGCCCCGGCCGTTCACGGTCCGGCCGCCCTTGCGCCAGCTGGGGGCCGAGGGACCCAGCACCTGGATGCTGGTGACCACGCCGTCGCCGAGTTCGGTGCGGAACTTTTCCAGCAGGCTGATGCTCAGCAGGCGCAGCTGGGTGGCCCAGGCGGTTGAATCCGTGCGGACATGGAGTGTGGTGTCGGTGAAGCTTTCCGGCGTGCAGTGCGCGGAGATCTCGGGGCCCACCAGGGTGGCCCATTCGGCCATCACAGATCCGACGGCGACCGGGGACGTCCAGCCGCGTTCCGCCACCAGGCGTCCCACGACTTTGCCGAGTCCCAGCGGGTCCCGGCCGGTGGAGTGGAACTGGCTGAAGCCCCGGGTATCGCTGATTCCCCGTTTTTTCTTGCCGGCGCCGGCGGCGGGCGGTGCCTTGCGGCGGATTTCGCCGCGGGCGGCCGCGGCTTCGCGCATCCGGTTCAGCGCGGCCTGGGGCGCGTCGATGCTGTCAGGATCCCGGCCGGGCTGGAGCCCGCCGTTTTCATCCTTATTCATCGATTCCTCCCGGGATGACCTTCACCCGCCGGCCGGAGAGTTCCTCCGGAATATCGGCGTCGACGGCGGCGGTCACCAGGACCTGTTCCGCGCTGGAGACTATTGCCGCCAGTTTACGCCGGCGCTGGACATCGAGTTCAGCAAAAACGTCATCCAGGATCAGGATGGGAGCTGATCCGCCGGTCCGGGCGTCGTCGAGCATCACGTAGTAGGACGCCAGCCGCAGGGACAGGCACATGGACCACGTTTCGCCGTGCGAGGCATACCCCTTGGCCGGCGCTTCACCCAGGACGAGTTCCAGTTCGTCCCGGTGCGGGCCAACCAGCGAAATGCCCCGTTCAAGTTCCTTCCGGCGGGAGGCGGCGAAAGCCCGGACATAGGCGTCCGTGAGCTCCTGGACGCTCAGCGTCCGGAGGTCTTCCTGGCCCGGTTCGCCGTCGGAGGACGGAACGGCTGCACCCGGTGCCGCCCCGCCGTCGTCGTCCAGCATGTTCTGGAGGCTTGAGCGGTAGGCCGCATCGGCAGCCTTTGACCCGTCGGTGAGCTGGGCGTACGCGCCGGCCAGGTGCGGGCGCAGCCGTTCCACCAGTTCCAGCCGTGCGTGCAGCAGTTCGGCGCCGGCGCGGGCCATGTGCTGGTCCCACACATCCAGGGTGGCCTCATGCCCGGCAGTGAATTTTCCGGTCCGGGCAGATTTCAGCAGGGCATTGCGCTGCTTCAGGACGCGGTCGTAGTCGCTGCGGGTTGCCGCGTGCCGCGGGATCAGGCTGACGAGCAGCTCATCCAGGAACCGCCGCCGGTTGGACGGATCACCCTTGACCAAGGCAAGGTCTTCGGGCGCGAACAGAACGGTCTGGCAGATCCCCAGGAGATCGCGGGCACGCACGGGATTGCTGCGGTTGATGCGTCCGCGGTTTGCCCGGCTGGCATTGATTTCCAGTTCGAGGACGGTGGTCTGCCCGCCGCGGACCAGCCGGGCACGGACCAGCGCCCGGTCGGTACCGAACCGCAGCAGCGGGCCGTCCGCACTGACGCGGTGCGAGCTGAGCGTCGCGAGGTAGCCGATGGCTTCCATCAGGTTGGTCTTGCCGATTCCGTTGGATCCCACCAGCACCGTGACGCCGGGTTCCAGGGCAAGGTCAACCTGGGCGTAACTGCGGAAGTCAGTCAGCGAGAGGTGTTCTAGGTACACGCGGTCTTCAGGTTTCTCGGGACCCGCAGGTCCCGGGGATTGGTGCTACTTGGCAGGGCGGGTGGCATGCCCGCCGAACTGGTGGCGCAGCGCGGAAACCATCTTCATGGCAGGGGAATTGTCTTCCCGCGAGGAGAAGCGGGCAAAAAGTGCCGCCGTGATGGCGGGAGCCGGCACCGCGTTGGCGATCGCTTCTTCCACGGTCCAGCGGCCTTCGCCGGAATCCTCGACGTAGTCGTCGATGGTGGCCAGGCCGGGATCTTCGTCAAGTGCCTTCACCATCAGGTCCAGAAGCCAGGACCGGACAACCGTTCCCTTTTGCCAGGCACGGAAGGTGCCGGGAAGATCGTTGACGATGTCCTTGGCAGCGAGCAGTTCGTAGCCTTCGGCGTAGGCCTGCATCAGGCCGTATTCGATGCCGTTGTGGACCATCTTGGCGTAGTGTCCGGCACCGACTCCGCCTACGTGCACAAAGCTGTCGGCCCGTTCACCTTCCGGGCGAAGGGCATCGAAGACGGGGAGGGCGCGTTCAATATCGTCTGCCTCGCCGCCGGCCATCAGGCCGTAACCGTTCTGGAGGCCCCACACACCGCCGGATACACCGCAGTCGGCGAACCGGATGCCGTTTGCGGCCAGCGCGGCACCGTGTTTCTGGTCCTCGGTGAACCGTGAGTTGCCGCCGTCGATCACCAGGTCACCGGCGTCGAGCTTGTTCCCGAGCTCCGTGATGACCGCATCCGTGATGTCGCCGGACGGGACCATGACCCAGATGAGGCGCGGCGCCGGAACGGCGGCGATCAGTTCGTCCATCGAGGAGACATCGGTGATGTCCGGGTTGCGGTCGAAACCCGTGACCTCGATTCCACCCTTGCGCAGGCGTTCGCGCATGTTGAAACCCATTTTGCCAAGGCCGATCAGTCCGATATGCACGGTGGAACTCTTTTCTGCGCTGGGTGTCGGTTGTCGTTTTGGGGCCCAGAACGACTACCGACTGTCTGGGCCCACGCCGCCAGGGTTCCCTGGCCGAGCTTGCGAGGCGAGGGTGGCGGTGGGGACTAGTTGGGGAGGCGGACTGGCATGACCAGGTAGCGGTAGTCGTCCTGGTCTTCGCCATCGATATCAGCCTGGGCGGTGATCATCGCTGGTTTGGGCGCGGTGGTGAAGGAGAACCGGACGTATTTGGTTTCAATGACGCTCAGCCCTTCCACGAGATAGTGCGGGTTGAACGCCACAGTGATGTCCTCACCGGACAGCTGTGCTTCAAGCTCTTCGGAGGCCTGGGCATCCTCGCCGGTGCCGGCGTCCAGGTGCAGCTGTCCGTCGGTGAACGCGAGACGGACGGGGGTGTTGCGCTCGGCAACCAGCGACACACGGCGCACAGCCTCAACCAGCTCCTGCGTCTGCACGGTGGCGTGGATCGGGGTGCTGTCGGGGAACAGCGAACGGATCTTGGGGTAGTCGCCGTCCACCAGCAGCGAGGTGGTGGTGCGGCCGCCGCTTTCAAAACCGATCAGGCGGCTGTCGTCATCGGCCAGGGCAAGATTGATGTCGCCGCTGTTGCCCAGGGTCTTGGCTACCTCGTTGAGGGTCTTGGCCTTGACCAGGGCGCTGGTGGAAATGCCGGGAGTGACGGGCTTCCAGGGCACTTCACGCATGGCCAGCCGGTACCTGTCAGTGGCCAGGAGGGTGATGAGGTCGTCCTCGATTTCCATCCTGACGCCGGTCAGGATGGGCAGCGTGTCGTCCTTGCTGGCGGCGATGATCACCTGGGAAACGGCCTGTGCGAAGGCGTCCCCTGGGACGGTGCCGCTGATGGTGGGCAATGCCGGCAGGGGCGGGTACTCGGCTTCGGGCATGGTGGCCAGGTGGAAACTGCTGCGGCGGCAGGTGAGCGTGACTTTGTTGCCGTCCGTTTCGACTTCCACGGGTGCTGAAGGCAGGCTGCGGCAGATGTCGGCCAGGAGACGGCCCGACACCAGGATGGTTCCTTCGACGGCGATATCAGCCGGGATTTCAAGCCGTGCCGAGGTCTCGTAGTCAAAGCTCGACAGGCTTACGGTGCCGGCTTCAGCCTTGAGGAGCAGACCGGAAAGGACCGGTACGGGCGGCCGCGGAGACAACGACCGGGCTGTCCAGGTGACGGCTTCTGCCAGGACGTCCCGATCGACTCTGAACTTCACGGAAGGGTGCCGCCTTTCATTGCTGCTGCCATGTCTGAACCGGAAACTCCATCGTGGAGTTCCAAAAGTGGGTGCCCCAAACTCCTGAACCTGCATGGTTCGTGCTTGCTGAACCACAAAGAAACCCAGGGATGGGAGCGCTGCTGACAGCTTAGCCGGAAGATCCGGGATTAACCCATCCCCGGCAAGGATCCAGGCCCTCCGGGGCCGCCGGCCCCTGGCAGGTTCATCGTGCGGATCGAGATTGTTGTTTGAGGGAATTCAATTTTTTGGGATTAGTAGTGTTAATAACTGCTGTGGAAACTGTGGATAACCCTGTTTCGCCGCAGGATCCGGCGGTTAAGCCCTGTTCATGGACTGTGGGCGACGCAGGTTTTAAACAGGGTGTGGATGGGGATAAGAATTTTGGCGGTTTCGCTGATCCACAGGCGGCTTAAGGGTTTTAAGCCCATTAACCGCACTTGTCCCCTTAACTGTCCACAGGGTTATCCACATGCACCTGTTAATAAGGTATAGAGGCGGCGGGTCAGGAGTCGCGCTGCTGCTGCTTGATCCGGTTTGTGAGCTCCGTGACCTGGTTGTAGATCACACGGCGCTCGGCCATCAGCTCGCGGATCTTGCGGTCCGCGTGGATCACCGTGGTGTGGTCGCGGCCGCCAAGCTCCTGGCCGATCTTGGGAAGCGACATGTCCGTGAGTTCACGGCAGAGGTACATGGCGATCTGGCGGGCGGTCACCAGTGTCCGGGTGCGTGACTTGCTGCAGAGTTCTTCCATGCTGAGCTTGAAGTACTCAGCCGTCTGCGTGAGGATCTGGCTGGAGGTGATCTCCTGGGCGCCGTCGTCGGTGATGAGGTCCTTGAGGACCATCTCGGCCAGGGCCACGTCCACGGGCTGGCGGTTCAGGCTGGCGAATGCCGTGACCCGGATGAGGGCGCCTTCAAGCTCGCGGATGTTGCTGGAGATCTTGGACGCGATGTATTCCAGGGCGTCGTCCGGTGCCGAGAGGCCTTCGCTGAGGGCCTTCTTCCGGAGAATGGCGATGCGGGTCTCCAGTTCCGGCGGCTGGATGTCGGTGAGCAGGCCCCACTCAAAGCGTGATTTCATCCGGTCCTCGAAGCCCGCCAGGAGCTTGGGCGGCTGGTCCGAGGTGATCACAACCTGCTTGTTGTTGTTGTGCAGGGAATTGAACGTATGGAAGAACTCCTCCAGCGTCCGGTCCTTGCCGGCCAGGAACTGGATGTCGTCGATCAGCAGCACATCAACATTGCGGTACGTGGTCTTGAAGCTGGCGCCTTCGTCGTCGCGGATGGAGTTGATGAAGTCGTTGGTGAATTCCTCGGAGTTCACGTACCGGACCCGGATGCCACTGTAGAGGCGGCGGGCATAGTGGCCGATGGCGTGCAGGAGGTGGGTTTTTCCCAGACCGGAGTCGCCGTAGATGAAGAGCGGGTTGTACGCCTTGGCGGGAGCTTCGGCCACTGCCACCGCGGCCGCGTGGGCAAACCGGTTGGAGGAGCCAATGACGAAGGTGTCGAAGACGTATTTGGGGTTCAGCCGGCCGAATTCGTGGGAGGTGCTCGGCAGCATGGGCTGCGGCTTCTGCTCGATCAGCTGGTCCGAAGTGAAGGACGGTTCGACGACGAGCTCCGGCTCTTCATGGATGGGCACCAGATCGGTGTCAACATCGATGGCACAGCGGATGTCCTCGGAGAAAACGTTGTGCAGGGCGTCGTCCAGCGCGTCCTTGACCTGCGTCTGCAGGACCTCGCGGGTGAGTTCGTTGGGGACAGCCACCAGGAGGGTGGAACCGATCAGGCCCTGGGCCTGGGCCAGGATGACGAAGCCCCGCTGCCTGGGTGTTACGCGGTCGTCCTGTTCCAGCAGGCTGACAACGCGCCGCCAGGAACTTCCGACAGTATTGGCGTGGTTGGCTTCGTCTACTGTCATCAATCAGTTCCTCAAAACTTGCTTTGCCTGCATTACCTGCAGCCCCAAGTCCGGAACCAGGATGCTGGTCCAGCTTCATCCACAGGGTTATGCACAGTCCGTGGATAATCGGCTACTGAGCCACTCTAGGGGATCAAAACGCTAGAAGATAGCTGGGAAGTAGCTTGTGGATAATTACACCGTTGTGGTTCCGAAACCGGGCCTGTGAGGCACTTCATCCACAGGCCGGTGGGGACGGTTAACCACAGCTGGGGACAAGGACCGCGTGCCGTCCCGGTTTGACTCAGGGGCTTAATTTGCCCTAACGTTGTGAAGTCCTTTGTGTCCGCTTTTTGGCCCCATCTGAATCTCTCAAACGCACCGCGTTCGAGCAGCCGGGGGAAGCGAGTGCACATACAAAACTTAGCGTCGGCCAGTTCTTCCCCTTTTTGATCGGGTGGGCGCACCTTTGATCCACTGGAGTAACTAACGTGAGCAAGCGGACTTTTCAGCCGAATAACCGCCGTCGAGCCAAGAAGCACGGCTTCCGCCTTCGTATGCGTACCCGTGCCGGCCGTGCCATCCTGGCAGCCCGTCGTGGCAAGGGCCGCACCGAACTGTCGGCCTAAATAACTGACTCGTCGGTTTACATTTCTTTGCGAGTTTAAGGTGCTGGCCACCCGTAACCGTTTGAGGACTGCATCCGATTTTTCAACAACCGTACGTTCCGGTGTCCGCAATGGACGCCGGAACGTAGTGTTATATGCGGCAGCTATTGCTGCCGACGAACCCAGCCGGATCGGGTTCATCGTTTCCAAAGGTGTCGGGAACGCTGTGGTCAGGAACCTCGTTAAGAGGAGACTGAGGGAAGCCGGTGCTGCCTCGCTGCGCGAGTACGGTACCGGGTTCGCCATAGTGGTCCGGGCTCTGCCTGCGTCCGCGGCCGCGAGCTGGGATCAGTTGTCGGCAGACTATAACGCCGCGCTGGAATCGACCATGAGCCGGTTGGGCAGCCGCCTTCCGCGGGCTGCTGTTATCGGTTCAACCGGCACAACACAGGAAGGGACACAGCGTGCATAACGTGACTGCCGCCGTCGTCCATTCCCTACAGCCTGTTGCCGTCACCCTGGGCAAGGCCGTCTGGAACCTGCCCCGCAACATCCTCATTCTGCTGCTTATGGCCTACCGCAAGGTGATTTCCCCCTTGTACGGCCAGGTATGCCGCTTTTTCCCTTCATGCTCGGCGTACGCCCTTGAAGCGATCACCGTCCATGGTGCCGTCAAGGGGAGCTGGCTTGCCGTCCGCCGCCTCGCGCGCTGCCACCCATGGAATGCCGGCGGTGTGGACCATGTCCCCGCCGGCCACCGGGAATGGCCTGAAAACCGGACCCCCACAATTGTTGTGCTGAACAACCCGGACAAGTACCTGGCTGCTCAGACTGATGGAGAAGGCCGTCTTGCGGCCTGACGAGTAGGGATATCGTATGGACTTCTTTGAAACAATCATGTTTCCGTTCAAGTGGCTGGTTTCGGTCATTATGGTGGGCTTCCATGACGGCCTGAGCGCTATTGGCCTGCCTGCCGCCAACGGTTGGACATGGACGCTGTCCATCATCGGGCTGGTGCTGGTCATCCGTGCCGCCCTGATTCCCGTGTTCGTCAAGCAGATCAAGGCCCAGCGCGGCATGCAGCTGCTGCAGCCGGACCTGAAGAAGCTCCAGGACAAGTACAAGGGCAAGACCGACCAGCTGTCCCGCCAGGCCATGGCGCAGGAACAGATGGCCATGTACAAGAAGCACGGGACCAACCCGTTCTCGGCCTGCCTGCCCATGCTGATCCAGATGCCGTTCTTCTTTGCTTTGTTCCAGGTGCTTTCCGGTATCACTGCCGCGAAGGACCAGGGCAAGGGCATCGGTGCCATGAGCCATGAGCAGGTGGTTCAGTTCGACTCCTCGAGCATCTTCGGCGCTCCGCTGTCGGCAGCACTTTTGCACGGCGGCGCGGGCAACGTTGCCGTGGTGGTGCTTTCGATCGTGATGATCCTCGCCATGACGGCGTCGCAGTTCATCACCCAGAAGCAGATCATGGCAAAGAACATGTCCGAAGAAGCCATGGCCAGCCCGTTCATGCGCCAGCAGAAGATGATGCTCTATATCCTCCCCGTCGTGTTCGGCGTTGGCGGCATCAACTTCCCCATCGGTGTGCTGATCTACTGGACCACCACCAACCTTTGGACTATGGCGCAGCAGTTCTTCGTCATCCGCCGCATGCCGACGCCCGGATCCCCCGCCGCAAAGGCGCTGGCCGAACGCCGTGCCGCCAAGGGCCTGCCGGTCCTCCCTATTCTGGGAGGCAAGAAGGCGGACGCGGAAGCAGAAGCCGCCGCTGCCGCGGCAATCATCGAGGCCAAGGGCCAGCGCAACCAGCCCCAGCGTAAGAACAGGAAGAAGAAGTAATGTCAGCCGAGAGCACCGAACACGCCCTTTCCGACGAGGTCACCGAAGACCGCGACGAGTCCGTGAGTGATGCCACTTCCACGAAGGGATCGGCTGCCAGCCGCCTCGAGGAAGAAGGCGATGTTGCCGCCGACTACCTGGAAGAACTCCTGGACATCGCCGACATCGATGGCGACATTGATATCGAAGTCCGCAACGGACGCACCTATATCTCCATTGTGGCCGAAGAAGAATCGGACAGCCTGGACAGCCTCGTGGGCGAAGACGGTGAGGTACTGGAGGCGCTTCAGGAACTGACGCGGCTTTCGGTCCTCTCCGCAACGGAGAACCGATCACGGCTGGTGCTGGACATCAACGGCTACCGCCAGGAGCGTGCCGGTCACCTCCAGAAAATTGCCGAGGATGCAGCTGCCTCGGTCAAGGAGACCGGCAAGGCCGTGGCCCTCGAACCGATGAGCGCCTACGAACGCAAAATCGTCCACGACGCCGTTGCTGACCTTGGTCTGGTCAGTGAGTCCGAAGGTGAAGGCGCCGGCCGCCACATCGTTGTATCCGCTGACTAGAGAATTGCTGAACAGCTAATCATGGTTGACATCACGGCAGCTGAACTGCTGGCGGCGGAGAAGATCTTCGGTGACCGCCTCGACCTCGCCAAGCGCTATGTTGAGCACCTGGCCACCTCCGGGACCGAACGCGGGCTCATCGGCCCGCGTGAAATTCCCCGGCTGTGGAGCAGGCACGTACTGAACTGCGCCGTCATTGAAAGCGAAATCGCCCACGGAAGCCACGTTGCCGACGTCGGAAGCGGCGCCGGTCTCCCCGGACTGTGTCTCGCCATCGCGCGCCCCGACCTGGAACTTACCCTGATTGAGCCTCTCGAACGCAGGGTGATCTGGCTCCAGGAAGTAGTGGATGACCTGGGTCTCAGCAACGTCACCGTCATGCGGTCCCGTGCGGAGCTCGCCGTGGGGCATGTGAACGCCGATGTGGTGACGGCCCGCGCTGTGTCAGCGCTGAGCAACCTGGCAGGGCTCACCATCCCCTTGCTCGGCGGCAAAGGCGAAGTTGTGGCGATTAAGGGCCGCAGCGCAGGCGAGGAAATTGAAAAAGCTGCCAAGGTCATCAGGAAACTCGGCGGTGTGCAGACGTCCGTCGTTACCGTGGGTGAGCATCTCCTGGAAGAGCCCACCACCGTGGTCCGCATCGTTGTAAATAAGTCCCAAAAGATTGCCTAGCGCCGGGCCCCGGTAACCTTGGTCTACACGGCGAAGCGGTTAGGCTAGACAACGGCAGCAAAAAGCTGAACGAGAGTGAGTGTGTCCCAGTGACCAGTAGCGAAGCCTCCACACAACGGATCCCCCCGTTTGTGTCTTTGGGGTCAGCACGATCAGTTGCTGGACCGGGACTTGTACCGGGCCGGGGCGGAATACACCCGAATCCGGTTGCAGACCTGGTGACCATGTCTGCTGTTTCACGTGAAACATCCGTCTCGGGTAGAACTAACGTTTTCGACTCCATGGACGATTCCAGTCCGATTGCGCGCGAGCTTGCGCATGAGACGAAGCGCAGGGAGCGCCTCCTGGGCCGCGAACTGCCCAAGCCTGAGAAGACCCGGATCTTCACGGTGTCGAACCAAAAGGGTGGAGTGGGCAAGACCACCACCACTGTGAACATTGCAGCAGCCCTGGCTGCGGCAGGCCTGAACGTCCTGGTCATCGACATCGATCCGCAGGGCAATGCCTCCACCGCACTCGGCGTTGAACACCACGCCGACGTGGACAGCATCTATGACGTCCTGATCAACGATTTTCCACTCGCCGACGTCGTGGCGCCGTGCCCGGATATCAACAACCTGATCTGCGCCCCTGCCACCATCCACCTTGCAGGCGCGGAAATTGAGCTTGTCTCCCTGGTGGCCCGCGAGCAGCGCCTCCGCCGGGCCATTGATGTGTATTCCAAGACCCGGGCGAAGAACGGCGAAGAGCGCCTGGACTACATCTTCATTGACTGCCCGCCCAGCCTCGGATTGCTCACGGTAAATGCCTTCTGCGCTGCCGGCGAGGTACTGATCCCTATTCAGTGCGAGTATTACGCCCTTGAGGGCCTCAGCCAGCTGCTTAAGAACATTGAGATGATCCAAAAGCACCTGAATGCTGACCTGGAAGTCTCCACCATTCTCCTGACCATGTACGACGGACGGACCAACCTGGCTGCCCAAGTGGCTGCCGAAGTCCGCCAGCACTTCCCGGACCAGGTACTTGGTGCAGTGGTGCCACGCTCGGTCCGGATTTCGGAAGCGCCAAGCTACCAGCAGACCGTGATGACTTACGATCCTTCCTCCAGTGGAGCCCTGTCTTACCTGGAAGCCGCAGCTGAAATTGCTGAGCGCTAGAATCTTCGAAAACTGCAACAACCGGAGCCGGACTTTGCCCAGCTCTACCACTGGAGGGATTTATCCATGAGCGAAAAGCGACGGGGCTTAGGCCGCGGTCTTGGCGCACTCATTCCAAGTTCCGCCTCTGGCAATGCGTCGGGCAACGGGGCTGCAGTGTCGCGTCCCGTGGATCTCTTCTTTCCGGAGGGCCGCAAGAAGGTCACCTCGGTTGAGGATGACTCTGACCGGGTTGTGTCTGACAAGCCGTCTGATGTAGCCGCGCCTGCTGCCGCGGCATCCAAGACTGATACTTCCTCTGAAACCAAGGCACCGGCCGTTTCCAAGACCGCGCCCAAAGTAACTGCGCAAACCTCAGCTAAGACTGAGGACAAGCCTGCAGCTTCGAAGACGCCGGCAAAGCCACGGGCTGCCGCCACGAAGACTTCCTCCGGCGCTGAGGAAGCTGCGGCAGAGGAAGCCCCGACTGTAGCTGCGGTGGACACTGCCCCGGTCGACAACGGTGTTGACCTTGTAGAAGTACCCGGTGCTCGGTTCGCCGAAATTCCGGTGATGGACATCCACCCGAACCGCAAGCAGCCGCGTTCAGTCTTCGATGAAGACGACATGGCGGAGCTGATCCACTCTGTTCGTGAAATAGGCGTCCTCCAGCCAATTGTGGTCCGTACATCAACCGAAACCGGTGGTGAACCCTACGAGCTCGTCATGGGTGAGCGCAGGTGGAGGGCAGTCCAGGCTGCTGGACTGGAAACCATCCCCGCGATCGTCCGCGACACCACTGATGACGACCTCCTGCGCGACGCGTTGCTGGAAAACCTGCACCGCAGCCAGCTGAACCCGCTGGAAGAGGCGGCGGCCTACCAGCAGCTCCTGGAAGATTTCGGCACCACCCACGAGCAGCTTGCTGACCGCATTGGCCGGTCGCGTCCCCAGGTATCCAATACGTTGCGACTCCTTAAGCTGCCGCCGCTTGTACAGCGACGGGTGGCCGCAAGTGTTTTGTCAGCAGGCCACGCGCGTGCGTTGCTGGCACTGCCCGACGCTGCCGCGATGGAACGCTTGGCTCAGAAGATCGTGGCCGAGGGTATGTCGGTCCGGGCCACTGAAGAAGCAGTCACGCTGTACCAGGATCCGACGAAACCGGCCAAGAACAACATCCCGCGTCCAGGGGCCCGCCATGAACGGCTGGATTACCTGGCCTCGTCGCTCTCCGACCGTCTGGATACAAACGTCAAGATCTCGCTGGGCGTTCGCAAGGGACGGGTCAGCATTGAGTTTGCCAGCGTCGAGGACCTGAACAGGATTATGGAAGTCCTGGCTCCCGGTCAGGATAACTAAAAGAGATTCACAAAGAGGGGCCTGTTTCACGTGAAACAGGCCCCTCTTTATTTGTCTGCTTGTCTTCCCACGCACCGCCCGCAGTGGATCGTAGTGCGAGGTTCAGCGGCCGAACGGTACTTGTGCTGTCCCTTGTAGCTGACATACAACTCGGTTGATGGGGCGAAACTAGAAACCGTCGATGTAAACCCTTCGTTGATCGACTGAGTGGAAGGCAGGTTCGCTTTCGTGCAGCAGTGGGTCGCCCACTCATGTATCTCGGCGGATGTCTCTGAAACGGACTCTTAGCGGGAGTTCGGCACTCTCTGGACCTGCACTTTGGGGGCCATCCCTTCGGTGCCTTTGGAACCCGTTCAGGAGAAACGAACGATTTGAGCGGACCTTAGGCGCCAGCCGCTCGGCCGACTCCGCAGGATCAAACGATGGTCTCATCCAGCGCCAGGACGGACGGGAGCCCGACAGCAGGTGTGTCCCGGGCATACTGCACTTTTCGCCTGGTTGGACGTTCGTCGGGTTCTTGCAAATGAGTCGATGGTGCCATTCCCCCTGCACAATCGATGTCACTGCAGGCGTACGTCGAGCACTAGCTGGTCGAGATATTGTTCCACGTGAAACAATCCCAGTTCGCCCCGATGTTGGGAGGCGCTGCGGCCTCGGCCATTCGGGGTATCGTCCACTAAAGTCCTGGCAGGAAACCGCCTTTGTGTGGCGGCGATACAGTCCCCCGCCCCGCTGCCGTCTTGGCCAAAGATCCGCGTGAGAGGTCATTCGGTGGCGGACTTTGACCACTACGCCTTCCAGTGAACGTTTCACGTGAAACACTCCGGAGCTCTCATCGCATAAACGTCCGGCTCAGCCTTAGCTGTAATCGGTAATCCGGGGAGGTGAGGGAAAACTGACTGCCCCGAAATGTCGCATGTCTTGTCTGGCAGGGTTTGCCAAGCGGCTTCATTTCCATGTGGCTACAGCGCGAAGTAGTTCATTTTACCCACCAGGGATCTGTTCCTTTATTGCGCAGATCGACGGATGTTTCACGTGAAACAGAGCATTCCCAGCCGCCACTCGTGTAGGTCTGGCACGAAACAGCAAAGAGGGCAGGCAAGCCAACTGGGCATTCCGTGCCGGAAGCCCGCACTCCTCATCGCTTGTGTAACCACGATTTGCTGTCGGAGCCCGTCCTCGGTCTGTTGGGTGTCCACAGGCTTCGTCAGTTTCGGTCCTCGGCGTTCAATGGCGCTGAAGCTTTGAGACGGCTGGGAGGCTGCCAGACCGTAGAGAGGCTGTATGCCTCCCTGGGGATGGTCGCCCATCGCCGCCCACTCAGAGGCCCGCCCCTGGCCAGGCAGAGGACGCTGTGGCGCTGAGGAATGGTTCCAGGGGCTTCGCTCCCTGTTGGAGGTCCGAAGCAATGGCTACCAAATCGACAGGGAGCGCATCGTCAGATCACCGGTGCTCCGAAGTCCCATTCCAGGCCTCGCTGAGATCTCCATGGAGCTACGACCAGACCACCTTCATCTCTGGTCACCCCCACGTGCATTGCGGTGACAGTTAGCCCCTGCTCGACTCGTGCATGTCGATGCATCGTCCTGACCAGCTCGATAACCACGGCACCCACTACCTTAGGCTGGGTACCGGGGATGCGTTACTCATTCCGGAAAGTTCGCTTCAAAAGACTGGGTCAAGACTCGGGACGTTCTGAAGAACGAGGGATCATGCTTTGGCCCTCGACATAGATCCGGGTGAGGCGGTAACCGTGCCTGGACTCGGGTGGGCACTCTGTCGGGACGAGGCCCCGTTGCTTCCGTGGGGATTATTGAGAACCAAGTCCATTCTTCATTGGGGACGGCGCTTCCGGCGCTCCCCCATTCTGGTCGTCGCCGGCATGTCGGTTTCTGGGCGATGCCTTGCAGGCCACGACGCTCGCTCCCGAGAGAGCCACTCTGGGGTCGGGATGCAGGAGCCCAGATGCGGGTGTCGTGGGGCAGGACGCAACAGACAACATGGCGCTGGTCCAGCCCGCCTATCGAATCGGACATGAGACGAGCAGTGGTTTGGGGAAAGTTGGGTTCGTGTGGCTGTCCCCCGGCCACGTCTGTCTGCCAACTGTGCGACGCACTATGCATCAGGTCTTGAACCTTCCGCCACATCGTCTGGTCCGACCTCACGTCCTGACTCGCAGTGCTCAGCAGGTAGGAAGAGCCAAGTGCACTGTGGTTCACCGCAATCATCATGGGGGTTGAATGCTCGGGGCAAACACGATGACGGACACGTGCACGCGGCCTTGCCGGGGGATTTTGGCGACACAAAATATGTGCCGTCCTCGACCTGGTATCTACCGAGTCGATGAGCCATCTAGCCTGAGTGAACGTGGTTCAGGCTACGTTCCATGGGCCGCTGATAACAGTTCCGGGGGTATGTACCTGTGCATTGACCGGTGGATATCGCTGTGGATAACTTTGTGGACAAAGGTCGGCCAAGAGCATCTGATGGGCCCAAACTCCAACCGTCCCCCACCGCCGTCTGGAGCGCAATGCAGTGTGGCAGTGAGGCTGGCGATGCCGTGTTTCACGTGAAACAGATCACGATAGCCGCAGTCAGGACGACTTAGCGCAAGATTCCACTCTTTAGGCTGATTTTCATCCCGTAGGAAGTCCCCTGGCAACATGAAACGGTGACGTAGGCGCACTCCGCCGGCGTCGACATGATCCACGGCAAGTGGTCGGCCTTGCGTGATCCGGCACCCGACTGGGCTGTGATTAATTCCTCACGAAACGGAGTGTGCATAAGGCTGTGGATATTGGTGTGGATAACTTCTGGGGATAAGTTGGCAGGCTGTTGACAAACTAGCCCGTGCTCCCAGCGAGGGATCCATTTCGTGCAGCAATTTCCAGGAGAAATCTCCTCGGCCGCACCATCCCACGATGGCTGGTTTTTTCATTGCGAGTGCTGGGCGCACAGGTCCGGAGCGAACTCGTCGGCTGCTTCGGTGGTTCGCGATGGAGTCGAACGCGGCATGGACCCTCAATGAACGACGCACTAAGGTGACAGCCGGCCCCAACAAAGTCGGGTGCGAGCCGGGGGTTGGCGTGAAATGGTCGACGCTTGGCTGCCTGCTTTTGGGATTCCTTGCCACGACCACCGCTGACTCTCTGAGTCGCTTGGGACGGCCTCGGTGAGTATCGCGAGTCCCCTAACATGGCGGCTGGCGCCATTCGTCGGGCACGCAGACTGTTCTGGACGGGAGTGAAGGACCATTCCTAAGGACGAGCGAACGTGCCAGGGTCGGAACCGTCGTTGGCGGCTACCAATAGCTGCGTCCTGTTCCCGTTGGTGAACCGCGGCTTTATTGATAATCCGCCTGTCGTCGGCGTCGGTATCCTGTAAGGCAGTCGGCACATCTGCGGTTGTTGCTATCCGGCTCTTGGGCTGGCTCGTCATGTTTCACGTGAAACATGACGACGGTCCTCTACTCGCTCGCCATCAGTGGATGGGGTCGAAGACTCTGTACTGGGCCAGACGACCTGGCTGGAATGTCCAGGGCTGTGCTGCGCTTCCCCAGAGTCGGGCAACAAGTGCTCCGCCGGGCTTTTGGGGATGCGTCCAGAGACCCCGGCATTCCGACAGGCCCTCACTCTGAGCTCGTCAATATCGGCGTTGCTTGGTACACGCCAGTGAGGTGCATGGCCGCTCGCCAGCGCCACCCGCCCTTTGTGTAAGCTCATGGATCGGATGTTATTCTGCTAGGCCGGATGCTGCTCTTCTGGTCCGCATCCCCGCATATCCGCCCTCCACTTCCGGATCTACGGTTGGACGCCTGCTGGGTCGTCAGTGTTTCACGTGAAACGAAGCAGTCAGAATCTTGTGTTTTCCCGTGCCGAACCGCGGGGTCGGACTAATCAACGGATCGCCGGCTAGCCGTCACTGTGGTTTACCTTTCCAACGGTTCCCGGAGCCATGGAAAAAGGATCAGGCAAGGAACGTACGGGTCGCCAGTCAGTTCTCCTAGGTTTTGGGAGTCGCCTATCCACTTCAGTCCACCCTTGCATGGTGCAGGTGAAGGCGGGTGGATTTGGTCGTCATATTAGATTTTGCTACGCCCTTCTTCCGTATGGTGCTTTCGCCCTGGATGCCCGGTACGTCCGGCCGCATCGGTCGGATGGCGTGTGGTAGAAGCCGGGCTCCACTCGGGATTGCGAGGTCCCCGCTAGGGTGCACCCTTACCGACGATGACGTTCATGCTCAAGTCCGGGAGGACGCTGCCAGGGATTAGACGGAAATTGTGGTCAAGGAGGCCAGGATCCTGATCGACGGGTTACTGTGGGTTGCGCGGGTGGCGTGTGTTCGCATGCGCTGGGCGAGTCAGGTTGAGATGGTGGCGTTCATTCAGCTGCATTCCGTGGGGTACGGCACGCCGGTTGTTTGACGTCGATTTTGAACAGAGGTGCAGAAGATGTGCCTGCAGTGTTCTCCTTCGAGGTCCGGCTCGTGCCCGACTCAGACCGTATTGTCCCCTAACGCACTGAATTCTTGGTAGATCAGTTTGCACAGGGTGATTTCCACCATGGATGTTTAGGCAACCGCAGAGCCAAAGTTTGATGGACATTCATTTCCTCGGCTCTGGCCCATATTGCTCTTTGGTTTCACGTGAAACATGACACCAAGCGCCGGTACATCCGACTCTATGCCTGTTCCACGAGCAGCTGGGTCTATGTTTCACGTGAAACAGAGCAGTTCGGAAGCTCCGGGTTGCTCGAGGCCAGCCGCGCTTGTTCGAATGTGCCGACCAGTCTTCTGCCGGGAGTGGACACCATGTGTCGGTTTCCCGGCGCATTTCCGGACCCTAGGCTCTACGCAGCGAGGATTGGGAGACGTCCTGCATAGAGAGAAAAATCGTGACGGAGCATATCGAGCGGACCACCTATGGTCAGTCCGAAATGCAGTATCGGGAGGATCCGAAGGATCGGCCAGCAAACAGCGTTTCTGTTGACCGGGCCAGCAAGTGTGTGAGCCTGTAGCCGGGGCCAAGCGGCTAGCCACCGGATTTATCAAGCCGATAATGTGAACGCCGGCAGCCTGTGCACCGGCACCACTTCAGGCCGGCGGGCGGAGCCACCTCTACGGAAGCCATCGCTGCGGAAGGCGGGGATCCATGAGCACCCAGGCTGGCACCGTGGAATGATCGGATGCGGTTTGAGCGAAGACCGTGTCGGGGCGCACCTTTCTCATTGACTACAGCGTCTGCTTCATTTGAGGATTCTGGTGAGAGGGAGATGTTTCACGTGAAACACCACGTCCAGAGGGACACCGCAGGGGCGCAAACAGATTTTGCGCAGTCGGACCTCACGGAATCATGCCTTGTTGGCCTTGGAGCACCCAGGTGGCTTCCGGTAGCAAAGAGAACAGGTACGGAACCAAAATTGTTCGTTTTTTGCTGCTTAGGGTCGGCGTGAACACCCACCCGTCGCAGCCAAGCGCTGTAGTCATGGCTTAAAACACGAATGGCCACCGCTAGGAAGCGGTGGCCATTCGGCAGGCGGCTGAGCACAAGCCCAGTCCCCCAAAATGACTAGGACAGGACGTCCGCAAATTCCTTTTCGAAGAACTGCTTGGGCTTGGCGCCGATGACCGTGTTCTTGACCTGGCCGTCCTGGAACAGGTAGACCGCGGGAATGGACGTGATGCCATACTCGGCAGCGATGGCCGGATTGTCGTCGACGTTGACCTTGACGACGTTGACCTTCTCGCTGTATTCAACCGAGATCTCGTCGAGGATCGGACCGAGCTTGCGGCAGGGGCCGCACCACTCTGCCCAGAAGTCCACGATGACCGGCTTGTCCGCCGACAGGACGTCCGTGCCGAAACTTGCGTCAGTTACGTCTTTTGCGTTGCTCATAACCTTGTCTCTCTCTTCGAAGGGTGGGTACGCGGATTACGCGTGAAGATCTGCGAGGTAGTGCTCTACGTCGATGGCGGCTACACAGCCTGAACCGGAGGCTGTGATGGCCTGACGGTACGTGGGGTCCACGACGTCTCCGGCGGCGAACACACCAGCGATGCTTGTCTTGGAGCTGCGGCCCTCAACGGCGATGGTTCCGGCGGGAGTGATCTCCAGGACGTCCTTGACGAGTTCGGTGCGCGGGTCGTTGCCGATTGCCACGAAGACGCCGGTGACCGCGAGGTCCGTTACGGATCCGTCTACGAGGTTCTTGATTTTCAGGCCCGTCACCTTGTTCTCGCCGATCACATCGTCCACCGTGCTGTTCCACACGAAACTGATCTTTTCGTGGGCCAGCGCGCGGTCAGCCATGATCTTCGAGGCCTTGAGCGAATCGCGGCGGTGGACCACCGTAACTGACTTGGCAAACTTGGTCAGGAACAGCGCTTCCTCCATGGCGGAGTCTCCCCCACCGATGACCGCGATGTCCTGGTCCTTGAAAAAGAAACCGTCGCAGGTTGCACACCAGCTCACGCCGTGGCCGGAAAGGCGCTTCTCGTTGGGCAGTCCCAGCTCGCGGTAGGCAGATCCCGTAGAAAGAATGATGGCGCGTGCCTGGAATGTTTCACCGGTAGCGATGGTGACGGTCTTCACGTCGCCGTCAAGCTGAAGTGCGGTGACATCCTCAAACTGGATTTCCGTACCGAACCGTGCCGCCTGCTTCTCGAAGTTCTCCATGAGATCCGGCCCCATGATGCCTTCGGGGAACCCCGGGTAGTTCTCGACGTCGGTGGTGTTCATCAGTTCTCCGCCGGCGGTGACTGAACCCGCCAGCAGCAAGGGCTTGAGGTTGGCACGCGCCGTGTAGACGGCTGCCGTGTAACCAGCCGGGCCCGAGCCGACGATGATGACATCACGTACTTCGGACGCGGTGTTTTCTGCGTTGCTCACTGAACGGTGAACCTCTTCCTATATCGATGCGCCAGCCCGTGGAGGCGGCCACATGGCACAACTGAATCGTGATGCTGAATATTCCGGGCGCCGGCAAACGAAGGGACCGTCCGCGGACAGTATTGGAGCCACCCCAACAAACGACGCCATACCAGATTACCGTCTGGAGACAGCAGAGCCGCGCCTGTTACCCCCGGAGTGATTCCCCTAAGGTAACGGGCGCGGCTCGATGGCGGCGGCGATGCGTGAACTACTGGATCTTTATCTCTGCCAGCCGGATGCCGTAGCCGTAACGTGTCTTCGGAGCGGCCAGCTTGGGCAGGGTCTTGATGGACACAATGACGTACTGCGCCTGGACCGGTGCTGCCAGGGGCATGGTCAGATCGGTGGAGGTGAAACTGTTGCTGCCCACCTGCTTGGCGCCGTCCAGCGACGGGCGGTCGTTGGTGAACACGCTGATGTTGCCGCCGGAAGCGCCGAGTTGGCTTAGCGTGATGGAGGAAATGGTGGCCTTGCTCTTCAGCTTGATGAACAGCGGAACACCGTCGGGGGCAAGCCCGCCCCATCCTTCCGTGGCGAACTCCATGTCAGACCAGTAGCTGGCGGCGTTGCCGTCAAATGCCTTGACCAGGTCGACGTCGTACGTAGCGGCAAAGTCGAAGTCGCCCTGGCGGGTGATGCCCTCGATGGCCGGCGGTGCGGCAGGTGCCGCGGAAGACGCCGTCGGGCTGGCCGTACCGGAATCCGACGGGGATGTGGTGGAGCCGGTGGTTGCGGTGTTTGCCTGCGGATCGGAACGGAACAGGCTGCCAAGGTTTGTCACCGCGAAAACCAGGCCAACGATGAGCACCACCGCGAGCAGGCCGCCCACCAGCCAGCGCATGGAGCGGGGCTCCCGCTCGGGCTCGTCGTCGTCGTAGTAGTCGCTGGGCGCGTCCGCGGAGGCCGTGGACGTTGCCGCCTTGGCGGGCGCGGCAGAGCGGGCGGAAGCGGGGAGGTTTCCGACGGAGCGGTCCGGTTGGCGTGGCGGCGCGGCAGTTTCGACGGGCTCGTCATACGCGGCGTCCTGATCGCCTGCCGCGTAGCCGTAGTCCTCTTCGTTCCACAGCGAGACCTTCGGCGAAGCCGAGGTGGGGCTGTCCGCGGGACCGGTTGTCCCGGCCGCCGGGACGGCGGGCTGCTGGCCGCGCGGCTGGACGGGCTGGGGGGCCGTGGCCTGCTGGGAGGCTGCGCCCGCAGCGGCTGCAGCACCGCCGGCAGCGCCTGCAGCACCGGCAGACGGGGGCGACGCCGGCCGGACGGGCGGGCGGGGCGGAACCACCGGCTGGTTGGCCCGGTAGGGGTCAACCTGGTTCGGGTGGGCATCCGAATAGCTGATGTAGCCGGCGTCGACGTTCTCTTCGTCGTCGTACGGTTCCGGCTCGTTTGACCGTGCCTGGCCAAAGATTTCGCTGCCGAGCGTGTCCGTGAAGAACGGTTCGACATACGGCGGGTTCGAGGCGACCACAAGGTCCAGCAGGTCCGCGGCGGATGTGTGGTTGGTGATCAGGTAGGTGGCTGCCTCGGTGACGCCGAGGTCGAGGACCTGGACTGTGCCCGGCCGCTCACCGGTGGCAACTTCACGGGCGCTCTGGGCAACCTGTTCGGTATTGTCCGGGCCGGCAACCAGAATGCTGACCGGCCGGTTGAGAACCTGGTCCACCCCGTCCAGCACCAGATCCTGGTCGTGTGAGGTCAATACAGTGGCAGTGACCTTGTACCGGCCGCCGAGTACTGATCCAACATCGATCGGGTGGGACACGTGTTCCTCCTAGACTGTCCGGGAATTGCCGTTGCGTGGATGATGCCACCGCCGTTCGAGCAGGTGCCGGCGGGCCGGCTGACGCTTGACTGCAACAACCCTTGTTCACTTTCGATCCTAGCCGATGGGCCGTGGCGGCCGGTGGAGACAGGCAGCCAAACACCCTGGCGATATCACTTTTTCCGGGGCCGCCGCGGCTTGAAATGGGGGTTCTTCCCGGCTTGCCCCTGGAAGGTCCGCCGGCCCGGCAGCGGGATCTCATCGCGGAGCAGGCCTCCCCGTGCTGTGCCTGGCACGTCCTCGGCAGGAAGATAGCCGCCCTCGGACCCGCCACCGGCATCCACCGGAAGCGCAGAATCCGCGGCGCGTTCCGGCGCAGCTTCCGGCACGGGACCGGCCCGGAAGGAGACGGCATCGAACTCGCCGGAAATCCGGGGAATGAGGCCGGTGTCCACCGAGACCGTGGCGCGTTCCGGCGTCGTACGTTCCGTTCCGTGGGCGGCTCCCCCGGAACCGGACGACGGCGGGGTCCCCGGGCCGGTGCCATCGGGACCGGCGGTACGGCCCAGCCGTCCCAGCAGCGGGCGGAGCAGGTCGCGAAGCTCCGACACGTGGAAGACCTTCAGCAGGAAGAGGTAGGCCACCAGCATCACCGGCCCCACAACCATGACCGTCACCAGGGCTGCGAGACGATCGCTCCAGGCAAAGCCGTCCGGACTGTAGCTGCCCATGAGCCACAGGGCGCCTGCACCGGCAACAGCCGAACCGAGGCCCGCATACCCCATGCGGATGTACGAGTTGGCGATCCGCGGGCCGTCCAGGTGGCCCAGGAGCCGGCGCAGGAAATAGGCACTGATCACCACCGAGAGGATGTTGCCCACCATGTACAGGATGGCAATGGCGTAGATGACCTGGCCCACCGGCAGGAACTGGATGGCGAAGGCGCCGGCGACGTAGACCACGGCCAAAAGGAGCTGGATGTAGAACGGTGTCCGCGCATCCTCGTTGGCGTAGAACACCCGGGACATCATGAAATTGGCGCTCATGAACGGTGTGCTCAGGGCGAGGATGGTCAGTGTCTGTGCCAGCATCACGCCGTCCTGCTTGTCTCCGCCGGAGAAGAACATGCCCAGCGGCCCGGCCAGCGCAAACAGGGCAAGGGCACCAAAGACCGTGGCCACGGCCATGGTGCGGAGCCCGTGGGAGAGGGCGTCGCGGAGCTCGGCTTTGTTGCCGTCCTGGGAGGCGCGGGTCATCCGGTTAAAGAGGACGGTCGCCAGGGACAACGCAATGATGGAGTGCGGCAGCAGGTAGAGCTGGCTGGCGACTTCCAGCACAGCGTTCCCGGGCAGGAAATCGGCGGCGGGATCACCGGCCTGCTTCAGGCGGAGGCGTTCCGCGCCCGGGATGGTGGCGATCCTCATGACGTACAGGAAGGCAAGCTGCCCGACGGCGGCGGTCAGCAGGGTCCAGAGGCTCAGCTTTGCTGCCTGTCCCAGTCCCACCCCGCGCCACCCGAACCGGGGGCGGAGGCCGAGTTTGAGCCGGAACACCGGAATGAGCAGGATGGCCGTCTGGGCCACCACCCCGATGGTGGAGAAGCCGGCCACAAACAGCGTCTGCGAGGGTCCCCAGTTATCCAGGGTGTGCGGGTTGTCCAAGTTGGCGCCGTAGATCCAGATGAACATCCCCAGGCCGCCGATGGCCACGAGGTTGTTCAGGATGGGCGCCCACATGGCCGGGCCGAAGGCTCCGTTGGCGTTCAGCACCTGCGTCAGGAGGGCGTAGAGGCCGTAGAAGAAGATCTGCGGCAGGCACCAGAAGGCGAAGGCAATGGCGAGTGCCTTCTGCGGCGGCGAGTATCCCTGGGTGGTCAGGTCGATGATCACGGGCGCCGCCAGGGTGACCAGGGCGGTCAGGCCCAGGAGCAGCAGGACGGCAAGGGTGAGGAGGCGGCTGATGTAGTCCGCTCCCCTGTCCGGCGCCTTGCTGGCCTTGATGATCTGCGGGACCAGCACAGCGTTGAACACACCGCCGGCCACCAGCAGGAAAATCAGGTTGGGCAGGTTGTTGGCGTTAATGAATGTGTCGTTGACCGTGGAGCTCAGCCCCAGGGCAGCTCCCAGCATCCACGTCTTGCCGAAGCCCAGGAACCGCGAAACGAGCGTTCCGGCGGCCATGATGGCACTGGAACGGGCTTCGCCGGGCTGGGCAGCGCTCGGCTGGGTTTCACCGGCGGCGCCGCGCGCTTTGTCGGAAGGGAAGTTGGTAGCTGACATCGACTTCATCGTCTCACCCGGGCGCCCTTAATGCCGCAACGCGGCAGGCAGCCACGGCCGTGAGGCGCGCTGCAGGGCCCGCTCAAAGATGTTCGGGCAGGACTTCCCGTGCGAGGTCGGCGATGCGCCGTTCATTGGGAAAGGAAAGCTTCCGTGCGAGCTCCTGGATGGGGACCCATGCCACGTCCACGGCTTCCTGGTCGGGATCGTTCTCGATAGTGAGCTCGCCGCCGGTGGCACGCAGCAGGTAGTGATGCACTGTCTTATGCACGCGGTGTCCGCTGACGGTGAACCAGTAGTCGATGCTGCCCAGCGGTGCCAGGATGTCGCCTTCGATGCCTGTTTCCTCGGCAATTTCGCGGACGGCGGCCTGTTCGTTGTTCTCTTTGCCCTCCGGATGGCCCTTGGGCAGGCACCATTCCAGCCGTCCGCCCCTGTTAAGGCGGGCGATGATCGCAACCTTGAGGTCGCCGTCGGACGTGTCCACCACGACGCCGCCGGCGGAAATTTCCTCGACGGTGGGCAGCGAGGCCGGGGCCGAATGCTGGGCGGGCGCGACATGGGCACCGATTGCCGACGGCAACGGTGGGTTTGTCCTCCTGCCGGGAGCGCTCGGTACGGGATGGGCCATGAAGTCCACTCTAACGACTCTTGCCCGTTCCTGATGACCGGAACATGACATCAAGATGGACTGCGTATGACGCACTTTGCCAGTGCACGGACGAATAGGCGTGATCTTCACCCGATTTTGGCCTGCCAACGCTCTGGTTTCTGCCAAGCTTAAGTAACTATGGCGCACGCACATCACAAGACTGATTCCCACACCGTCGATTTCCAGGTTGACCCGGTGGTCCTGGAGCTCGGCCAGCGCTTTGTCGACGCCGGCCATGAACTGTCGCTGGTGGGCGGGCCGGTCCGTGACCTTTTCCTGGGACGGACGTCGCCGGACCTGGACTTCACCACCGATGCCACGCCGGACCAGACCGTGGCGCTCATCAAGAAGTGGGCGGACAACTTCTGGGAAATCGGCCGGGCGTTTGGAACGATCGGCATGCGCAAAGCCGGTTTCCAGATCGAGATCACCACGTACCGGGCCGAGGCCTATGATCCCGAGTCGCGAAAGCCCGTGGTGGCGTTCGGTTCCTCGCTGACCGATGACCTGCTGCGCCGGGACTTCACCATCAACGCCATGGCCCTGCGCCTGCCGTCGCTGGAACTTATCGACCCGTTCGGCGGCGTCCGAGACCTCCACGGCTCTGTCCTGGCGACCCCCGGCTCCCCGGAGGCGTCCTTCTCTGACGATCCACTCCGGATGATGCGCGCCGCCCGCTTTGCGTCCCAACTGGGCATCTCGGTGCACGACGACGTCCGCCTGGCCATGAGCCAGATGGCCGAGCGGATCACCATCATCTCCGCCGAACGCGTACGCGACGAGCTGGTCAAGCTGATCTGCGGTGCCCACCCCCGGGTGGGCGTGGACCTGCTGGTGGAGACCGGCCTGGCGGAGTTCGTGCTGCCGGAAGTGTCCGCCTTGCGGCTTGAATCGGACGAGCACCACCGCCACAAAGATGTGTACCAGCATTCACTGCAGGTACTTGAGCAGGCGGCTGAACTGGAGACCGGGGCCGACGGCGCCGTGCCGGCTCCCGATTTTGTGCTGCGGTTTGCGGCACTGATGCATGACGTCGGCAAGCCGGCTACGCGGCGTTTCGAACCGGGCGGTGCGGTCAGCTTCCGCCACCACGACATGGTGGGGTCCAAGCTCACGGCGAAGCGGATGAAGACCCTGCGGTTCGACAACGACACCATCAAGGCCGTGGCCCGCCTGGTGGAGCTGCACATGCGTTTCTACGGCTACGGGGATGCCGGTTGGAGCGACTCTGCCGTCCGGCGCTACGTGACAGACGCCGGACCCCTCCTGGAGCGGCTGCACCGGCTGACACGCTCGGACGTCACCACCCGCAACCAGCGCAAGGCAGAACGCCTCGCCTTCGCCTATGACGACCTGGAAGCCCGGATCGCCGCCCTGCGCGAGCAGGAATCCCTGGAAGCCGTGCGGCCGGACCTCGACGGTGCCCGGATCATGGCCATCCTTGGCCTCAAGCCAGGACCCGTCGTCGGCCGCGCCTACAAGTTCCTCCTGGAGGAACGGATGGAGCACGGTCCGCTGCAGCCCGACGACGCGGAGGCCAGGCTGCTCGCCTGGTGGGCGCAGCAGCCTGAAGCAGCACCTCCCGTTCCGGAGGCCGAAGAGCCTCCCGCCGCCGTCGAACTTTCCGCTACCGAGGAGCCCAAGTGACCATCTCTGCCATGACCCCCCGTCCCCAGCTCTGGATCCTGCGCCACGGCGAAACTGAGTGGTCCAAGAGCGGACAGTACACGGGCCTCACCGACCTTCCCCTCACGGTGGAAGGCGAGCAGCAGGCCGTGGAGGCCCGCAAAGTGCTGGACCAGGTGGACTTCGACCTGGTCCTGACCTCCCCGCTGCGCCGCGCCCGCCGCACCGCCGAACTGGCAGGATTCCCGGACGCCCAGCACGAGCCGCTCGCCGTGGAGTGGAACTACGGCGATTATGAGGGCATCAGCTCCGACCTGATCCGCAAGGACAACCCCGACTACCTGATCTGGACCCACGGCGTTCCCAACGGGGAAACCCTGGATGAGGTGGCTGCCCGTGCTGACAAGATCGTGGCGAGGGTCCTCGAATCGGGCCTGGACAACGTGCTGATTGTTGCCCATGGGCACTTTTCGCGGATCCTTACAGCCCGCTGGCTTGAACTGGCCCCCACCGAAGGACGCCACTTCATTCTGGGGACCGCTAAAGTCTGCACTTTGGGCTGGGATAAGAAGACTCCCGCAATTGTCCGCTGGGGCCTCTAAAGGCCATTCATAAACTTCTTTGAGAAACTTTGTGAATTAAGTAGTCAGCGGCTGCATTTGTAGTGTAATTTTATTTCTAACCCCAGAGCGGCTTGCCGGGGTTACGGCGCGAGTTGCCTGGCCAGTCAGTCGGCGCAACGGCATAGCAGAAAAGGAGGTTGGGAAAATGATTACTTTGACTAGCGGATGGAAGATGACCATCACTGCGGCCCCGGCCTCTGTTGCTTTTGCGCGCCATCTTTACGGAGCGTCCGACTCCTAAGCCTTCCTGCTCCTGATTCCGCCCGACGGCGGCATCAGTAGAGTTCGAGGTATCCCTTGTGGCCGTCCTTCGGGACGGTTCCTGTCGGCACACTGTCAAGGCGGAACCACGCGGTGACGCAGCATCCCATAATTCGGAACCCGGCTTCTTGTTGGGGTCTGCAACACCGCTTCTTCAGGGGCCCATTTTCGCATTCGCGAACCACTAATTAACGCCGGGCATTCTTATGCCCATTCAGCGCCTTTATTGTCTCGACTTTAATTGGCTCTATTTGCCATGCCCAATTTCATTCCTGCGAACGCAAGGAAACATTCAATGACCACTGCAGCGGCAAAACCGCAGTCCAGGCAGTCCACCGTGGCAGCCAGCCGGCATCGAAAGGAGGTGACCACCATGATCAAGAGGATCACGAAGGCTCTGTTCGCCCTGCGCCAGCCTGTCAGCAGCGACCGCCGCGAATTCAACGGGCAGCTCCTGGAACAGCAACGCGAGGACGTATTCGTCCTGTTGCACCAGCACGTGGGTGGCCTGCGCTGACGGCGCGCACCCTTCAGCCCGGGGTCCGCGCGGCGACGCGCGGACCCCGGCGCTTACGGACAGGCGAATTCCACGATGTGCATCCGCTCATAGGCTTGGTTTCGCGTCTCCGAACAGCCAGCCGAAGTGAAGGCCGAAAGGTCGTCGGGTGCGTCGCCGGCGTCTCCGATGAACCATACGGTTCCCTTGCCGGACAGCTCCTCCGGCGTGACAGCCTCGTTTTCGCCCCAGAGTGTTCCTGATTCCGCGGGGCTCTGGGCAAGCGACAGGTCCTGGACATTTTTGAAGTCGTCAGGATAGGCAATGGTCATGTCCCGAAGGTAGTCATGCTCGAAGACCATGGCTGCCGGCGCCTTGGCGTCCGTTGCTACCTGATCCCCTATCTTGCGCTCGGTATCCGGCGGTTCATTCACCAGGCTCTTGAGGGTGAGTTGTGGAACCAGGCTCACGGCAACCACGACGGCGACGGCGGCATAGCGCAGCCATGCCCGCCGGGCAGGAATGCTGACGATTCCCAGGCCCACCAGCAGGGCGAAGGCCGGGGCGGTAAAGGTGAGATACCGGGCCACGTATACCGGCTGGGCAACCACGCTCACCAATGCGAGGCCTGCGATGGGGAGGACAACTCCCACGAGGCACAGAACCACCAGGGTACGCGTCTGAGGCAACTTCCTGGCGGTCCAGAGGCCCCAGACCACGAGGCCGACCTCAACGATGCCCAGAAGCGCAACGAACGCGAGGACCCATTGCGGCGGGAGGTTCCCCGTCGGGCGGTCTTCGCCATAGAAGAACTGCTTGACGGCTGCCGTGCTCAGTGTTTGCGCCAGGGACCTGTTTTCGATCCATGCCACCTGGGCCTTTTGGCCCAGGGCGAAGAGCAGGAAGGGCAGGACACCTGCGCCGACGGCTGCGCAGGCAATGGCCGTCGCGATGGGCCGGCGCCGAAGCAGGATGGCCGCGAAGGCGTGGGCGGCTACAGCCAGCACAAAGAACATAAACATCCAGACGCCAATAACCGCGCAGATGCCGTAGAGAACCCAGTCGAGGACACGGTTGGATTTCCACGCACGCAGAAGCAGCAGGGTCAGGATAACGGCCAGCAGGGCCGTAAGCGCCGACTGCCGGGCTTCGGTCCCCGCCCACACCATGCGGGGCAGCACTGCCAGGACCAGCCCGGAAGTAAGGCCCAGGGCGTTGGACCCCAGCTTTCGTCCAATCACCACGGTCCCGGCGCACGCAAGGCCGACGGCCAGCGCTGACGGTGTCCGCATGGCGATCTCCGAGAAACCGAAAACGGACGTCCAGGCGTGCATCAGGAAGTAATACAGTCCGTGGACCGCGTCGACGGACTGCAGGAGGACCAGGAGTTGGGCAGGGGTCCTGTCGATGGCGGAGATCGTGGCGATCTCGTCATCCCAGAAAGAGGGGATCCACAAGCCAACGAACGCGACGCAAAAAGCCAACAACCCGATGGCGAGTGGCCCCGTCCAGCGCTGGCCTACATCCGGCAGCCGCCGTTCCTCAGACCGTGCAACGCGGCGCCCCTGCTCTAGTTCCGGCGCGTCCGGCGGCTGATTCAACACAGTGTTCCCTCGAGGTCAGTCGTGTTGTGGAACAGGCCGACCCCAGGCCCGCTCCCCAATGAAGTTCTCGCAAAAAGACCGCCGGAACTGTCCTCGGCGTACCGAATCGACGATACACGGGTGCATGGGGGACAACCACGGGCCTGCAACACCCCGGTAAGCTCGAAGACATGCAGGAGACGAAGCCGCCGGCGCCCCCGCGCCGCGCCCGCCTGGTTGTTCCCAGCCGCAGCGACCTGTTGTTGAGGAACTTCACCGAACTCATTGGCGGGCCCATGGGCTCACGCTCCGCGCCCGGTCTGGTCTCCCCCGGCGTGTTTACCGTTGAGCGGGTGCTGATCATCCTCACGGTGCTGGCGGCCCTTGCAGGCATTCTGATCAAGGGCTACTGCCGCGCCAACGGGTGGGAGTCCCCCAGCCAGTTCTACTCCACGTGCTATTCGGACTTTCCCGAACTCTTCCGGAACCGAGGCCTCGGGGACGGCACCTTCCCCTTCTTCAGCCAGGGAAGCCTTTTCGAATACCCCGTCCTGATGGGACTCATCGCCGGTGCCACGGCCTGGCTTGTACCCGGCCAAGGCGTCAGCGACGCCAGGATCCTCGGCTATTTCGACGTCAACGCCACACTGATCGCCGCAGTTTGGATTGTTACCGTGCTGGCCACCGCACGGATGTCACGGCGGCGGCCGTGGGACGCGGCCATGGTGGCGCTGGCGCCCGGCATCGTCCTGGCCGGGACCATCAACTGGGACATGTGGGCAGTAGGCTTCCTGGCACTTGGCATGCTGTGTTTCTCACGGGGACGGCTGGTGCTGGCCGGCATCCTGATCGGCCTGGGCACAGCCACCAAGCTCTACCCAGTCCTCATATTCGGTGCCATCCTGCTCCTTGCCCTGCGGACCGGCAGGATCCGGGCCTTCCTGGTTACGGCCGGATCAGCCCTCGTTGCGTGGCTGGCCGTCAACGTACCCATCGCAATGATGAACCCCTCGGGCTGGCGATACTTCTACCAGTTCACGGAGGATCGCCCGGCCGGCTACAGCTCCCCCTGGTTCGCGTACAACCTCGTGGCAGCCAGGCTCCGCTGGAGGGTCCTGGACGCCGAAGTCATCAACGCCCTGGCCCTTAACCTCTTTGTGCTGGCTTGCGTAGGCATCGCAGTCGTTGCCCTGACGGCGGCGAGGCGGCCGCGGCTTGCGCAGCTGGCCTTCCTGATCGTGGCTGCATTCATCCTGACCAACAAGGTCTATTCCCCGCAGTTCGTGATTTGGCTGATCCCCCTCCTCGCCCTGGCCAGGCCGCGTTGGCGGGACTTCCTTGTGTGGCAGGGCATTGAGGGACTGCACTGGGCCGCCATCTGGATGTACCTGGGACAGGTGACCAGCGGGGGCTCCTCCCAGCACAACATTGATATGCCGTACTACGTCCTCGCAGTGGCCGGCCATATGCTTGCAACGGCATATCTTATGGCCCGCGTTGTGTGGGATATCTACGACCCCGGCTACGATCCTGTCCGCCGGCATGACCTGGACGATCCCCAAGGTGGCCCCTTTGAGGGCGCACCGGACCGGCTGCGGCTGAATATTTTCCGCCCGGCTGAATCAGTCTTTCCCTGGCGGGCCAAGAGCCATGCCTGAGGTCGCCGTCGTCGGATCCGGCCCCAACGGCCTGGCCGCAGCGGCCGTGATGGCGCGTGCAGGACTGCAGGTGGAAGTCTTTGAGGCAGCCGGGACCATCGGGGGCGGCACCCGGACGTCCGAGCTGATGCTGCCCGGATATGTACATGACATCTGCTCGGCGGTCCATCCAATGGCGCTGGCCTCGCCGTTTTTCCGCGCCTTCGAACTGGCCCGCAGGGTGGAACTGGTGGTTCCGGAACTGTCGTTCGGGTCCCCCCTGGACGGCGGGCGTGCGGCCCTTGCCTACCATTCGCTGGACCGGACAGTCCAGGGGCTGGGCCGGGACGGTGCGGCTTACCGGAGACTGATGGGACCGATTGTCAGCCGTATTGATGGCGTGATGGACCTGATCCAGCACCAGCTCCTCCGGATCCCCAAGGATCCTGCCGCGGCCGCGATCTTCGGGCTGCGGACGCTGGAACAGGGCTCGGGGCTGTGGAACATGCGGTTCAGGGAAGAGTTTGCTCCGGCTTTGCTTAGCGGCGTGGCGGCGCATGCGGTGTCGCATTTGCCGTCACTGGCCGCCGCAGGTGCCGGCCTGATGCTGAATGCCCTGGCCCACGCCCAGGGCTGGCCGATCCCGCTGGGTGGTTCGGCGTCGATCGCGGCCGCGCTGGCGGACGACATCCGTGCCCACGGCGGTGTGATCCATACCAACCGGCCGGTGGAAAGCCTCAGGGAACTCGGCGGCGCGCGGGCAACGCTGCTGGACGTGGCCCCACGCGGGTTGCTCAACATGGCCGGCGACGACATGCCCGGTCGGTACCGGAAGTCGCTGGAGTCATTCCGCTATGGGAATGGTTCCTGCAAAGTGGACTACATCCTGTCAGGGCCGGTTCCCTGGGCAGCCAAGGAACTGAACGACGCCGGAACGGTGCACGTGGGCGGCACCCGCGCCGAGTTGGCTGACGCCGAAAATGAGGTTGGCGCCGGGAAACACCCGGAACGCCCTTACGTGCTGGTTGCCCAGCCGTCGCGCTTTGATGCCGGCCGTGCTCCCGGCGGGCACCAGGTGCTGTGGGCGTACTGCCACGTGCCGGCCGGTTCCACGCGGGACATGGGCGAGGCCGTCACCGCCCAACTGGAGCGTTTTGCGCCGGGATTCCGCGACCTCGTGGTGCAGGTCCATGTGACCACCGCGGCGGAACTTGCCAACTACAACCGGAACTATGTGGGTGGCGACTTCAGCGCCGGCCTGATGGACGTCCGCGGACTGATCCAGAGGCCGGTTGTTTCGCCGGTGCCCTGGCGTACGCCGCTCCCAGGCGTCTACCTGTGTTCCTCCTCCACACCCCCAGGCCCGGGGGTAACAGGCATGCCGGGCTTCTACGCAGCGAAATATGCCTTGAAGGACATGTTTGGTTTGAAGGTTCCGGCTCTTGGGATTTAGGCGCTTTGCCGTCCCCTGCCTTTTGGGCGCGAACGTACACTTGGGGCCCCGCCCGGTGGGGCCGCAACTGTACGTTCGCGCTGAGTGACGGCCGGGACGGGGCATAATGGCGCCGTGGGGAACTCAAAAAAACTGTCACTTGCCATGGTTGGAATCATTCTCGGCGCCTCGCTGGCCGCCTGCGACGACGGGCGGGGGAACGCGGAAGCCGCGGCGAAGCAGCTTGCCTCGGCCTTTGCCGCCCTCGACGTCGGCCCGGTCGCCTTTGAAGGCCGCGACTCGGCCGCTGTGAATGAGCAGGTCAAGGAAGTCTTCAAGGCACTCGAGCCGGACAAACCTAGCGTGGAAGCCGGCGAGCTCACCCTGGACGGCGACGCCGCCACCGTTCCCTTGAACTACACCTGGAAAATCGCCTCCGCTGAGTGGAAATACACCGTTTCGGCGGAACTCAAGAAGTCCGGCGGCGACTGGCTGGCAGTTTGGGATCCCGCAGACCTGGCCCCCGACCTTGCTGAAGGGGAGATCCTCACCAAAGGCACCCAGTCGCCGCAGCGGGCTGACATCCTCGGCGCCGGCGATGCCCAGCTGGTGACGTACAGGCCCGTAGTGAACGTGGGCATCGACAAGCCGCGCCTCGGTTCCGCCGATGCTGCCGCGTCTGCCACCAAGCTGGCCCAGCTGGTGGGCGTGGACCCGGCCGGATATGCCCAGCAGGTTGCCGCCTCCGGCGCCGAAGCGTTTGTCCTGGCCATCACCCTCCGCGAGGAGGGACGCAGCATCACGGACCAGCAGATCGCCGAGATCCCCGGGGCCCGAGGCATTGCTGCCACCGTGCCGCTGGCACCCAGCCGCACATTCGCCCGCGCAGTCCTCGGTTCCGTCGGCGAAGCCACCGCTGAACAGATCGAAGCCTCAGCCGGAGCCCTGGCCGCCGGTGACGTCACCGGCATCGGCGGACTGCAGCAGCAGTATGACGCCCAGCTGCGCGGCACAGACTCCGTTGTGATCCGCGCCCAGCGGGCCGACCTCACCGTTGACCAGATCAGGGCTGCCGCAACGGATCCCCGGCGGGTCGTCTTCCAAGTGGCGCCAACCCCCGGCACGCCCCTGAAAACAACCCTTGACCCGGCCCTCCAGTCGCTGGCCGAGACGACCCTCGCGGGTGTCGGCCCGGCGTCCGCGATCGTGGCGCTGCGCCCCTCCACCGGGGCTGTACTGGCCGCCGCATCAGGGCCGGGAAGCAATGGCTACAACACCGCAATGCTGGGCCAGTACGCTCCCGGTTCAACATTCAAAATGGTTGACTCGCTCGCCATGCTGCGGAACGGGCTGACCCCGGACTCCAAGGTCGAGTGCACCCCAACGCTCAGCGTGGATGGCCGGACCTTCAAAAACGCCGAAGGCTACCCCGCCGGATCATTGGGATCCGTGACGCTCCGCGACGCCTTCGCGCACTCCTGCAACACGGCCTTCATCGCCGCACGTGACACCGTGTCCCAGTCCCAGCTTGAGGCTGCCGCGATAGCCATGGGAGTGGCCGTGGAAGCGCCGTCCCTTGGCGCCGCGGCCTTCCTCGGCTCGGTGCCCGGTGAGGGTGCGGGGACGGAACATGCGGCCTCGATGATCGGCCAGGGCAAGGTGCTGCTCTCACCGCTGGCAGCGGCCATCATGGCCGGCTCAGTCGCCAAGGGCGCGCCCGTATCACCGCAACTGGTCCTGAACCCCGACGCCGGCGCTGCCGCGGCAGGCGCCACCGGTGAGCCGACCGCGGCGGCCGGTTCGCCGTCGTCGACCGTTACCCCGGAAGCACCCGCGCAGGCGTCCGACAAGCCGATCACGGCCGCTGAGGCGGCTGCCCTCTCCGACATGATGCGGGCGGTGGTCACGTCCGGCCACGCCGGTTTCCTGTCGACCGTTCCGGGAGCGCCCGTCGGTGCCAAAACCGGTACCGCGGAGTTCGGCAACGAGAACCCGCCCAAAACGCACGCCTGGATTGTGGCCGTGCACGGCGACCTCGCCGTGGCAGTGTTTGTGGAGGATGGCGGCCTCGGCGCCACCACGTCCGGTCCCCTGCTCAAGCAGTTCCTCACCGCTGCCGGCTGACCCTGCCGATGGGGGCCGCCGCGCGGGCGTGGGAAGATTGTTCGCGTGGCCCACATAGACGTTTCCGGTATTGACTACTTCCTATCCGACGGCACCCAGCTGCTGAACGGTGTGACTTTCAAGGTCCCGGACGGCACCAAAACGGCCCTGATCGGCCCCAACGGCACCGGCAAGACCACGCTGTTCCGGATCATTTCCGGCGACCTGGTTCCGGATGAAGGCGTGATCGGGCGCTCCGGGAACATGGGCATTATGCGCCAGTTCGTGGGCCAGGTCCGGGACGACTCAACCGTCCGCGACCTCCTGGTCTCGGCGGCACCGCCTGCCCTGGCGGCTGCTGCCCGCGAAGTGGATGAGGCCGAGCTCGCGATGGTGGAGCACGACGACGAACCCTCGCAGATGCGTTACGCCCAGGCCATCGTGGACTGGGGAGACGCCGGGGGTTACGACGTCGAAACCGTCTGGGACGAGGTCTGCATGGCCGCGCTGGGGCTGCCGTTTGACCGCGCGCAGCACCGCCCGGCGTCGAGCCTTTCCGGCGGCGAGCAGAAGCGCCTGGTCCTGGAAGCCCTCTTCGCCGGACCGGACGAACTGCTCCTGCTCGACGAGCCGGACAACTATCTGGACGTGCCCGGGAAGCGGTGGCTTGAGGACAAACTCAACGAGTCCAAAAAGACCGTGTTCTTCATCAGCCACGACCGCGAACTGCTCAACAACGCCGCCGGCCGGATCGTCACACTGGAACCGGGCATCAACGGGGCCGGCGCCTGGATCCACGGCGGCGGCTTCGGCTCCTATGTGGATGCCCGCGCGGACCGGAACGCCCGGTTCGAGGAACTGCGCAAGCGCTGGGACGAGGAGCACGTGAAGCTCAAGGAACTCGTCAACATGTACAAAAACAAGGCGGCGTTCCGTTCCGATATGGCCAACCGCTACCACGCGGCACAGACCCGGCTGGCGAAGTTCCTCGAGGCCGGACCGCCGGAGGCGCTGCCGATCGAACAGAACGTGCAGATGCGGCTCAAGGGCGGCCGGACAGCCAAGCGCGCCATCGTGGCGGAGAAGCTCGAACTGACCGGACTCATGAAGCCTTTCTCCACCGAGGTGTGGTTCGGTGACCGCGTCGGCGTGCTCGGCTCGAACGGATCCGGCAAGAGCCATTTCCTGCGGCTGCTGGCCACCGGAGGCACCGATCCGGAGCGTGAGCACCTGCCGGTGTCCGCGCTGCCTGCGGCTCCCACCCCTCGCACGCTCGGGGCAGGTCCCTCGCCGCAGCCGCTTAGTCTCATCGCCGAAGTGCCGCACGAGGGCACCGTGAAGCTCGGCGCCCGCATCCGGCCCGGCTTTTTCGCGCAGACGCACGTCCGCCCCGACCTCCTGGGCAAGACGCTGCTGGAGATCCTGCACCGGGGTGATGAGCACCGGTCCGGACTGGGGCGCGAGGCTGCTGCCGGCGCCCTGGACGGCTACGGCCTGGCTTCGCAGTCCGAGCAGAAGTACGAATCCCTGTCCGGCGGGCAGCAGGCGCGGTTCCAGATCCTGCTGCTGCAGCTTTCCGGGGCCACGCTGCTGCTCCTCGATGAGCCCACGGACAACCTGGACCTGCACTCGGCCGAGGCGCTGGAAAAGGCCATCGACCACTTCGAAGGCACCGTTCTCGCCGTCACCCACGACCGCTGGTTCGCCCGGACGTTCGACCGCTTCCTGGTGTTCGGCTCCGACGGCAAGGTGTACGAATCCGCCGAGCCGGTGTGGGACGAGAAGCGCGTCGAGCGCGTCCGCTAAGACCGGCGCTCTTTCACTTTCTGCACGTTTTTGTCGAACGCTCTCTCACCCGGTGAGAGAGCGTTCGCGTTTTTCCTGCAGGTAGTGAGCGAGCGTTGGAGTCGGTTGGGCTGGGAAGGTGCGGCAGGCGATCACGGCGAATGATTAAATGATCAAAACTTGTTAGCATTTGAGCATGAAGACGGAAGAGCGGCATCGGCTGATCGGCGAGCTGCTGCGCCACCGCGCCGAGGTTTCGGTGGAGGAGCTCACCGAGGCCTGCGATGCTTCCGGAGCCACCATCCGCCGCGACCTTGAAGTGCTCGCTGCCCATGGTGTCCTGCGGCGGGTCCACGGTGGTGCCAGGAGCCTGATTGTCCGCGGCGAGAACCCCGGCTACGGGCAGCGCGAACTCGAGGACCAGGCCGTCAAAGTCAGGATCGCGGCCGCAGTGGCCGGCCTGCTCCGGGACCGGGAACACGTCTGGCTGGACAGCGGAACCACAGCCACGGAGATCGCCAGGACACTGCGCGGCCGTGAGCTGACGCTGATGCCCATGTCCGTGCGCTCCCTGACCACCGTGACCGACGACGACCCGAACGCCGGCCAACGGCCCGCCCTGCTCCTCCCCGGCGGTAGCCTGGTCCCCGGAGAGCTGTGCTTCCGTGGCCCGCTCGCGGAAGCCAACATCAGGTCGCTGCGCTTCGACACGGCCGTCGTCACACCCTGCGCCCTGAACCTCAAGGACGGCCTCCTTGCCCACGACCTCGAAGACGCGGCGGTCAAAAGGGCAGGCCTCGAATCGGCCGCCCGCGTGATCGTGGCCTGCGCCGGTTCCAAGTGGAACGCCAACGCCGTGGCCCTGGTGGCCGCCCTGGATTCGGTGAACGTGATCGTCACAGACAAAGACCTCAGTGCGGAAGAACTCGCACACCTCAACAAGCTCTCGGTGGAAGTAGTGAAAGCATGAGCACCAACACCCGCACCACGGCCAGCCCCTCCCTCAAGGCAGCGGCAGCCGCCACATTCATCGTTTTCGGAATCAATGGCCTGGTCTTCGCCAGTTGGGCGGCCCGCATCCCTGCCGTTACCGAGACGCTGCACCTGACATCCGGCCAGATGGGCACCCTCCTGCTCTGCACCGCCGTCGGCTCGCTTCTCGCGCTTCCGACGGCGGGCCTCGTGGTGGGCAGGATCGGAACCGCCAACACGGTGCGCGCCGCCGGCATGCTGGTGACGGTGGCTGGCGTGGGGATTGCGTTGAGCCTGTCGGCCGAATCCGTTCCGGGCACCGCAGTGTCCCTGTTCTTCTTCGGCATCGGCATCGGGCTCTGGGACGTCTCCCAGAACATCGAAGGCGCCGACGTTGAGCACAAGATGCGGCGCACCATCATGCCGCAGTTCCACGCAGCCTTCAGCGGCGGGGCCTTCGTGGGCGCCCTGATCGGCGCCGGCCTCTCCACCATCGGAGTCGGGCTGCCGGTCCACCTCCTGGTGGTCGCCGGTGTGGTTGCCGTGGTGGCGCTGGTGACGCCGCGGTACTTCCTGCCGCACATCGCCGCGGCAGCACCGGCCGACGGCGAGCCCAATGCTGCCAAGGGACCCTCCGCCTGGCGGGATGGACGCACGCTGCTGATCGGCGTGGTGGTGCTCGGTGCAACCCTCACCGAGGGGGCAGGAAACGACTGGATCGCCAAGGCCTCCGTGGACGGGCTTGGCACTGCCGAGTCCACAGGCGCTCTAATGTTTGCCCTGTTTGTGCTGGCCATGACAGCGATGCGCTTCGTCGGCGGCAGGGTCATCGACGCCTACGGCCGGGTGGTTGTCCTCCGTGCCAGCATGGCTGCCGCGGCGGCGGGCCTGCTGCTGTTTGTCCTGGCCGGAAACGTCTGGCTGGCCGCCGTCGGTGCCGCGCTGTGGGGCGTAGGGGCTGCCCTGGCTTTCCCGATGGGAATGTCCGCCGCCGCCGACGACCCCAAGCACGCAGCGGCACGCGTTTCGGTTGTATCCACCCTGGGGTATATTTCCTTCCTCGCCGGTCCCCCTCTGCTGGGCTACCTCGGTGACCTGACCGGCATCCACCTAGCACTGCTGGCCATCCTGGCACCGATCCTGCTAGCCCTCCTGCTGGCCGGCGCCGCGAAGCCGCTGCCCGCCAAATAGCTGCACGCCACCCTGCCGCGGGGGAATTGGTCCCGGCGGTAGGGTGGGGTCATGCAGAGGAAGCGGCGCAGGGGCCCGGGGTTGATCAGCCGCATCGACCGGCATCTGGTTCGGGGGGTTTCGGCGTTCCCCGGCGGAAACCATGACGCCTTTTTTCGGCGCCTCTCCGCGGCCGCCAACCACGGAAAGCTCTGGATCGGCGCTGCGGCCATCATGGCGGCCTTCCCGGGAAAACCGCGCCGCGCAGCCCTTCATGGACTGATCGCCCAGGCCGTGGCGTCTGCCGTGACCAACATGGGCTTCAAGACCCTCTTGCCCCGCGCCAGGCCCTTGCCGGAACACCTTCCCGTCTTCCGTTTCGTTCATCCGCAACCCACAAGTTCATCCATGCCATCAGGACACTCGGCATCCGCCATAGCCTTTGCAGTGGGCGCCGGACTGGTCAATCCGGTGCTGGGCGCTGCCCTGGCACCGGTGGCCGTTGGCGTTGCGTATTCGCGCGTCCATACCGGGGCGCATTGGCCCTCGGACGTGTTCTTTGGCTCGGCCATCGGTGCCGGCGCCGCCCTGGTGACGCGGAAATGGTGGCCCGTGCGCCCGCCCTTCCCCGATGTGAGCCGCACGTCTACCCCTGCCCCGGAACTGCCCGGCGGCGCCGGGCTCAGCATTGTGGTGAACACCCTCGGAGGATCGTTCACAGCGGAGACGGCCGCCGCTCTCCAGGAAGTATTCCCCAAAGCGCATATCAATACGGTGGATGCCGGCGAGGACCTCGTTGCCGAAATCCAGGCCACCGCCACCTTCCCCGGAACGGTGGCCCTAGGAGTCTGGGGCGGGGACGGGACCGTGGGCACCGCGGCGGCGGCCGCCGTCGAACATTCCCTTCCCCTGCTGGTCCTGCCGGGCGGCACCCTCAACCACTTCGCCCGTGACGCAGGAACCGGCAGCCTGAAGGAGGCCGTGAGCGCCGCCAACCGCGGCGAGGCAGCCATGGCGGATGTAGGCATGGTCACCGTCGAGCGGGGCATGGCCGGGAACCCGGAAAAGGCAGAACTGATCATGCTGAACACCGCGAGCATTGGCCTCTATCCCAACCTGGTCCGTCGACGGGAGATGCTGCAGCCTGCGCTGGGCAAACCGCTCGCCGGAGTTGTGGCGATGTTCAGGACCTTTACGGCAGGAACACCGACCACCCTGATCGTTGACGGGGTGCGGCACAAGCTCTGGATCGCCTACGTCGGCCGCGGCCGCTACTACCCCCGCGACCACGCGCCGCTGGTGCGGCCCGTCCTGGATGACGGCGTCCTCGACGTCCGCATGATCACGGCCGATGAATCCTTTGCCCGGCTGCGGCTGCTGTGGTCGGTCCTGACGGGAACCGTGGCCACGTCCCGAATCACGCACCTCACCGAAGCCTCCAGTATCCGTCTCGAATCGGACGGTTCGCCGATGGTTTTGGCCGTCGACGGCGAGGCCCTGGCCGGGGTGCGGTCGGCGGAATTCCGCGTAGCCGGCCATGGCCTGACGTACTACTCGCCGCAGTCCTGACGCCCGGCGTCGGAGCCCAATCATCCGTGCGGACTACCCTGATTCAACCCTGAATCATCCCTGAGACCGGCGAAATCCGGGTTCCCCGTCGGTAGCGTGGAGGGTGCACACCACATTCCCCGCATCCCGCAGCCCCCGGCTGCTGTTCGAAGGAACATTCCATGATTGAGGCAAAAGGCCTGACCAAGGTCTACGGCAGCAAGACCGCCGTCGACGGTGTCAGCTTTACCGTCCGTGCCGGGCAGGTCACGGGCTTCCTTGGCCCCAACGGTGCCGGCAAATCCACCACGATGCGCATGATTATGGGCCTGGACCGGCCGACGTCGGGCACGGTGACCGTCAACGGACTCCCCTACGCCGCACACAAGGCACCCCTGCACGAGGTGGGAGCGCTGCTGGACGCCAAGGCGGTCCACACCAGCCGCAGTGCCTACAACCACCTGCGGGCCATGGCCGCAACGCACAACATTCCCACCGCGCGGGTGCACGAAGTCATCGAAATGACCGGCCTGGACGCGGTGGCCAAAAAGAAGGCCGGCGGATTTTCACTGGGCATGGGCCAGCGCCTGGGAATCGCGGCCGCCCTCCTGGGTGACCCGCAGACCCTGATCCTGGACGAGCCCGTCAACGGCCTCGATCCCGAGGGCGTGCTCTGGGTCCGGAACCTGGTCCGCTACCTCTCCAACCAGGGCAAGACCGTCTTCCTGTCCTCGCACCTCATGAGCGAAATGGCCCAGACAGCTGACCACCTGATCGTGATCGGCCGCGGAAGGATCATCGCCGATGCCACCATGCAGGAGGTCATCGCCGGCACCCGCCAGGTCCGTACCCTCGTCCGCACCTCGGCCGCCACTCAGCTGTCCGGCCTGCTTGCCGGCAACGGCGTGACAGTGGACCAGAACGAGCCGGAAACCCTCGAAGTGACCGGCATGGACTCGCGGCAGATCGCCCAGGTAGCGCTGGATAACAGCGTGCTGGTCTATGAACTGACCCCGCAGCTGTCCTCCCTGGAAGACGCCTACTTTGACCTCACCAAGGACGAAGTGGAATACCACTCACACCTGACCGGCGGACCTGCCGGCGCGTTTGCCCCGGCTGGGGCTCCGGCTGCGGCAGGAAAGTAAGGACGATGACCACCATGACTGAGACCCAAACTTCCCCGCTCCCGCCGCGCGCCCGCTCAACTGCCGGAACCCGCGGCGTGACCTTCGTCGGTGTCCTGCGCTCCGAGTGGATCAAGCTCTGGTCCCTGATGTCCACCCGGATCCTGCTTCTGCTGACGCTCGTAGCCATTGTCGGCGTCGGCGCCCTCGCCGTCCTGATCCGCTACAGCTTCCTGGAACAGATGGTCAACACTGCCAAGGAGCAGGGCCAGACCATGACCCCGGAAATGCTGGAGCAGTCATTTCCGCCCGGTTCAGGCTTTGAGCTCTACAACCTCCCCAACGCCGGCCTGCAGATCGGCATCCTGGTACTGGGCTCCCTGGCTGTCCTGTTCATCTCCTCCGAGTACGCCACCGGGATGATCCGCTCCACCATGAACGCCGTTCCGCGCCGGACCCCGGCCTTTGTAGCCAAGGCGATTATTCTCGCCGTGATCTCCTACGTCATCACCACCGTGGCCGCGGCGGCAACCTTCCTGATCGCCATGCCGGTGTTCCAGGGACTGGGCTTTGACCTCGACTGGTCCACCGACGGAGTCATGTACAGCATCTTCACCGGCGGGCTCTACGTTGCCGGCGTGGCCCTGATCGGCCTGTCACTCGGCACGCTGCTCCGCAACTCCGCCGGCGGAATCACCGTGCTTGTGGGTATGTTCTTCGTCCTGTCCATCGCGGCGAGCTTCATGACCTTCATCCCCGGTGACTTCTGGAAGTACGTACCGCAGTACATCCCCAGCGAAGCCGGCGGCCGGTTCCTGTCCATTGGCCACACCGACGGCATCATCGACCCCTGGCACGGCGGCCTGATCTTCCTGGGCTACGTTCTCCTGTTCCTGATCCCGGCCATGATCGTCCTGAAGAAACGCGACGTCTAGGCTGGAGCTAGGCTCAGACCATGAACGAAGCGGCAACATCTAGGGACGCGCCGGCCGGGCAGGCCGACGCGTCCTTTGCCGAAATCACGGCCAAGCGCCGGGGCCTGCTCCGCCGCTACCTGTACCACCACCCCCGGGTGATGGACGGCGTGGTGGTCCTGAGCTACGCCGCGCTGGTGGCTCCCACCGTGGCGGACGCCGTCATGTCTGGCTCGTGGCTCGCGGCGGCGCTTCTCTTCGCCGTGGCAGGAGCCCTCTTTTTCCGGCGCCCGTACCCGGTGGCGCTGGTGGCCTTCATCGCGGTGGTCGAAGTGGCGGTCACGCTGCTCCACCCGTGGGGGTCCAACGTCTCGGCCGGCCTGTGGTTTTCGCTGTACGCGGTGGCCGTGGTTCACACGCGCCGGTTCGCGCTGGTGACCATGGCTGTGGCCACGGCTCCGCTGGCGCTCCTGTACCTGCTGGCCGCCGTGGGTCCGATGGAGAACTCCTTCGTGCACGACACCGGGTCCAACCCCGGTGATTTCCACCTCCTGACCAGCATCGCCACCGGGGCAACCATTGCCCTGTCCAACGTCATCGCCACGGGAATCGGCATCTCCGTCCGGCAACGGCGCGAACATGAGCAGGAAATCGCCGCCTGGGCGGCCAGGACGGCCAGCCTCGCCTCCGTCAACGAACGGAACCGGATCGCCCGGGAAATGCACGACGTCGTGGCGCACTCGCTGACGGTGATGATCAGCCTGTCGGACGGCGCCGCCGTCGTGGTCCGGAAAAGCCCCGACCGCGCCGGTGAGGTGCTGGGTGAACTGTCCCGGACGGGCCGGACCGCCCTGGCGGACATGCGGCGCGTACTTGGCGTGCTGCGGGACGACGCAGGCAGCACGGCGCCGCGGCAACCCCTCGCGTCCGGTGACAGCCTTGGCAAACTCCTCGAAGGATTCCGCACCGCGGGCCTGCCGCTGCACTACTCCCACACCGGCCCTGCGCTGCCCGACGACGCCGCGTTCCAGCTGACCGTCTACCGGATCGTGCAGGAGTCGCTCACGAACGTCCTGCGCTACGGGAGGTCGCTGGGCCGCGTGGATGTGGGCATCGTCCGCGCCGGCTCAACGGTCACCATTGAAGTGCTCGACGACGGCACCGGGGTTACAGGTCCTGGAACGTTCGACGGCGGCGGCGGGCCGGGTTCCGGCTCCGGCCCGGGACTTCCCGGGTCAGGCCAGGGGCTGGCAGGAATGGCGGAGCGGGCCCGGATCTACTCCGGCACCGTGGAAGCCGGGCGGAGCGGCCGGGGCTGGCGGGTGCGTGCCGTCCTCAGCTGGCCGGATGACGAACCCGCGGCTCCGGCCAACCGTCCACACCAACTGCAAGGCAAAAAGTGACCGAGAACCAACCGATTACCGTCCTGCTGGTGGATGACCAGCCGCTGCTGCGGATGGGCTTCCGCCTCATCCTTGAGGGCGAGGACGACCTCCACATCGTGGGGGAAGCCTCCGACGGGGCGGAGGCCGTCAGGCAGGTCCGCGAGCTCAACCCCGATGTGGTGCTGATGGATGTCAGGATGCCCGTGCTTGACGGCATCGAGGCCACCCGCGCCATCACCGCAACCGGATCCTGTGCCCGGATCATCATCCTCACCACCTTTGACGTGGACGAATATGCGTTTGCGGGTCTCCAGGCAGGTGCGTCCGCGTTCCTACTGAAAGACGTTGCGCCCTCGGAACTGATTCACGCTGTGCACGTTGTGGCCAGCGGGGACGCGGTGGTGGCCCCGCGGGTAACGCAGCGGCTGCTGGAGACCTACGTCCGCGGCGCTGCCCGGCCTGCCCCTGCCGCAGCACCGCGTGATCCGTTGCTGGAGGACCTGACGCCCCGCGAAACCGAGATGCTGGAGGCCATGGCCGAGGGCCTGTCCAACGCCGAAATCGCGCACCGGTACTTCCTGTCCGAAGCCACCGTGAAGACCCACGTCCGGCGCATCCTCACCAAGCTGCACCTGCGCGACCGCGTCCAGGCCGTGGTGTACGCCTACGAGACCGGCCTGGTAGTGCCGAGCAACCCGGATTACTGAGTCCCGGACAGCTTCCTTTCGGCACACAGCATGCTCACAGGAATGCTCTATGCATGACATAGGCGCGGACGGTTGTATGGACGCATGACCAATCACCAGCCCCACCCCAACCACGACCGTGGCCTCGAATTCGACCTGTCCACTCTGATGAGCCGCCGCTCGCTGGGCATGTTCTTCGGTGCAGGCGGTGCGGCTGTGGCGCTGGCTGCCTGCACGCCCGGCGGGTCGACCTCCACAGCCAGCACACCGGCGTCGACCGCTACCGCCACGGCAACGTCCACCGCGACCGCGACGGCCGCCGCCTCACCATCCGCGACGCCCACCCTGACCCGGGCGATCGCCGAATGCACGGCGGAAATCCCGCAGGAAACCGCCGGGCCGTACCCCGGGGACGGCTCCAACGGGCCCAACGTCCTGGAAACCTCCGGCGTGGTCCGGCAGGACATTACCTCCAGCTTCGGGACAGGGTCCGCCAAGGCCGAAGGCGTGCCGCTGACCCTCACGCTGACGCTGCTCGACAACTCAAACGGCTGTGTTCCCCTGGCCGGAGCGGCCGTCTACGCCTGGCACTGCGACCGGGACGGAAAATACTCCATGTACGACTCCGGCCTCGCCAACGAAAACTATCTCCGCGGCGTCCAGGAAGCAGACTCCAACGGGCAGGTCACGTTCACTTCCATTTTCCCGGGCGCCTACTCCGGCCGCTGGCCGCACATCCACTTTGAGGTGTTCGAATCCATGAGCAACGCGACGGCGGCGGGGCAGGTGCTGGCGGTATCCCAGGTCGCCCTGACCCAGGCCGCCTGTGACGACGTTTATGCCACCGCCGGCTACGAGACGAGCGCCCGGAACTTTCCCCGGACGACGCTGAAGTCGGACAACGTCTTCGGTGACGACGGTGGCATCTACCAGCTGGCCACCATGGCCGGATCGGCCTCCGCCGGGTATACGGCCGGTCTGAATGTGACCGTCTAGAAAGCCGTGGCAGGCTGCCGGGCCCTGTCTGGGCCCGGCGTTAGACTCGAGACCATGCCTTCGAATTCCAGCGCCGCAGACCACATCCGGGACCTTGGCGCGTACGTCAGCGCGTCGCCGTCGAGCTTTCACGCCGTCCACGAGGCCGCACGCCGGCTGGACGAGGCGGGTTTCACGGGCTTGGACGAGCTGGAACCCTGGGAAGGCGGCGCGGGCTCGTTCTACATCGTCCGCGACGGCGCCCTGATTGCCTGGGTGGTTCCGGAAGGCGCCGGACCCACCACCGGGTTCAACATCCTGGGGGCGCACACGGACTCCCCGTCCTTCAAACTCAAGCCCAAGCCCACCACCGGTGCCCACGGCTGGCTGCAGGCCGGCGTCGAGGTCTACGGCGGGCCGCTGCTGAATTCCTGGCTGGACCGGGAGCTGCAGCTGGCCGGCCGGCTGGTCATGCTGGACGGCACGCAGCACCTCACGGCCACCGGCCCGATGCTGCGCTTCCCGCAGCTGGCCATCCACCTGGACCGCGCCGTGAACGACGGGCTCACGCTCGACAAACAGCGGCACATGAATCCCGTGTGGGGGCTGGGCAACCCGGCTGACGTGGACCTGCTGGCTGTTTTGGCCTCGCATGTGCCTGGAGGCGCCTCGGTTGATCCTGCCGGGATTGGCGGGTACGACGTCGTTATTGCGGACACACAGCCACCTGCGGTTTTCGGGGGCAAGGGGGAGTTCTTCGCCTCCGGGCGGCTGGACAACCTTTCGGCGACGCACGCGGGGCTGGCGGCGCTGATTGCGCATGGTTCTTCTTCCGGCGGGGCTGCCGGTGCCGGCTCCCCCATCGCCGTCCTGGCGGCGTTCGACCACGAGGAAATCGGCTCCAACTCCCGTTCCGGTGCCTGCGGACCGATCCTGGAGGACGTCCTGGTGCGGATCTCCGACGGCCTCGGCGCAACAGTGAGCCAGCGGCGTCAGGCGCTGGCGGCGTCGTTCTGTGTATCCGCGGATGCGGGCCATGCAGTCCACCCCAACTACGCCGAGCGGCACGATCCCGCCAACCACCCGGTGCTCAACGGCGGTCCGCTGCTGAAGATCAATGCCAACCAGCGGTACGCCACCGACGCCAACGGTGCGGCATTCTGGGCCCGGCTCTGTGGGGAGGCGAAGGTGCCTTACCAGGAATTCGTGTCCAACAATGTGATGCCGTGCGGGTCAACCATCGGCCCGCTGACCGCCACCCGGCTGGGGATCCGGACTGTCGACGTCGGAGTTCCGCTGCTTTCGATGCACTCCGCGCGAGAGCTCTGCGGTGTGGAGGACCCGCAGCGGCTGGCCGCGGTCACGGAGCTGTTTTTCCGGACGGCTGCCTAGGCCGGCAGGTGTGCCGGTATGGGATCCGGGCTTCAATCACCGGCACTCATCGTCCGCTCCCAAAGCAGAAAATTTCGCGGTCGATTTCATGGGCCGGAACGCCTACCCAGGTCTCACCGTCGGGCACGTTGCTAAGCACTGCGGCACCCATCCCAACCGTGGCGTAGGCACCCACCGACGTCCGTTCCCGGACGCTGGAATTCATACCTAGGTAAGCGGCCCGGCCAACCCGGACCCCGCCGCCCAACGACACTCCCGCAGCGAACGTGGCGAAATCCGCCACGTCGTCGTCATGCGTGAACGTTACCGATGGCATGGCCACAACGTGCGAACCCAGCGTCACCGACGCCGTCAGGGTCACGTTGCGGAGCAGGATACTGCCCCGGCCGATCCGGCATCCCTCCGGGCACTGGACAGAAGGGTCGATCGCGGTGGCGTACCGCGTCTCGTGCAATCCCATCGCCGTGAGCCGCTCCACCACTGCCTCCCGCGCCTTTCCGGAGCCCAGACACACCAGCACAAAGGCGTGGGTGTACTTGGGTGCGTCGTCGATTGTCCCCAGGACAGGCGCCCCGTCCACGGTGACACCAGCCATCTCCTTGTCGTCATCGAGCAGCCCGACGACGTCGTACTGGCCGCTGCTGCGGACCATCGCCAAGACCTCGCGGGCCAGCCCGCTCGCAGCGATGAGAATTAGCTCGCTCACCTGCCCACCCCGTTGGCGGCGGCATGGATGGTGTTCATGACACGGTTCATGCTGACAGTGTCCAACTCGTGGAAGACGGGCAGGATGAGTGTCCGGTCGGTCAGGCGCTCGGTGTGCTGCAGCCTTGCGTTGCCGGTGTCGCGCCAACGGTATGCCTGCTGGCGGTGCGCCGCCATGAGCGCCCGCCTGGCGGAGATGCCGGAGTCTGCCAGCCGGCCCAGCAACTCCTCACGGCTGACAGGAAACCCCGGCAGGACCTCAACCCAGAAGGACTGGAAGTTGGTGGTGCCATACGGCGGATCCGCCACGAAACGTAAACCCCTCAGGCCGGCCAGGCCGGCAACGTACCGGCCGGCGAGTACCCGCCGCCGCTCCACAACCTGGGCGAGTCGGGCCAGCTGGACGATTCCGACGGCGGCCTGAAGGTCACTCATCCGGTAGTTGTAGCCGATCTCAAGGTAGACCTCGGGCAGTTCCGTCAGCGATTCACGACGGTCCATGCCCGAAACGCTCCTCGCGTTGTCGCGGAGCGTTCGCGCCCGGGCAGCCCAGTCAGCGCGGCGGGTCGTGAGCATGCCGCCCTCGCCGGTTGTCATGATGTTCTGCTCGTCGAAGGACCACACAGTCACGTCAGCACCGGTGCCCACGGGGCTGCCCTTATATGTGGAGCCTATTGCGCAGGCGGCGTTCTCGATGACGGTGATCTCATGCCGGTCACACAATTCGCGGATCGGGTCCAGATCCACCGGAACACCGCCTTGGTCCACCACGATCACGGCACGGGTGTCCAGGGTGAGCGCCGCATGGATGGTCTCGGCAGTCACGTTGCCTGTGGCAGGGTCGACGTCACAGAACACCGGACGTGCACCTACATAAGTCACCGCATTCGCCGTGGAAACAAATGACAGCGACGGCACCACCACATCGTCACCGGGCCCGATGCCCGCCACTATCAGGGCCAGGTGCAGTGCCGACGTGCAGTTCGAGGTCGCGACGGCGTAGCGGACACCCTGCGAGGAGCTGAAGTTGCCCTCGAACTCCTTGACCTTCGGCCCTTGGGCTATCGAGCCGGAGGCCACAACGTCTGCCAGTGCACGTACTTCTTCATCACCGAGCCACGGCTTCATCACGCTAATCCCGGCGAGGACTGTTTCAGCAGTCATGGGACACCAACTTCCTTCTCTCGGCGGTCTCGTCCTTGTTGTTTGCACAAATGTCCGGTCGGCCGCTCAAAGTGCACGCCCGTGCCGGATCTCGGCCCCCGCAAGGGCTGAGTCTGCGAGTTCGGTGTTGGCGACAAGCGATGTCTGGCCATCACGGCTGAGGCTCCGCGTGGCCGCTTCCAACACCGCGAGAATGCGCAATGCCGAATCCCAGCCGGTGCGTGACTCACGCTTGTTGCGGATGCAGAATTCCAGCTCCTCAATGACCTGGCCCAGGGGCTCGCGCTCCGGCAGGGCGGGAGACCAGATGTCGCCCATTCTGAATGCGGTGGCGGATGTCCTCTTTTCGCTGGCCGACTTTGGTGACCGGTCCAGCGAGACGCTCCTGTCAAAAACGCTGAGCCGCTGCTTCGGGTTCAGGTCGTCCCAGACCAATGTCCTGAGCGAGCCGCCGATGATCATCTGCCGTATTTTGGTGGGGCTCAACAGGTTCACGTGCAAGTGGGCCGCGCCATCGTTTCGGAGCCTGAAGTTCAAGTGGCCAACACAGTTCCGCCCGGTACCAAGCGGGTCACCCCCAAATGCGGAGACCTCGATCGGATTCAGGCCCTGGGGAAGCACGAAATCCAGAATCGCGAGGTCGTGCGGGGCGAGGTCCCAAAATACGTCAACTTCGGGTTGCTCCAGACTCAGGTTTATCCGGGTGGAGTCCAGAAAAAGAATGTCACCCAGCGAGCCGGCCTGCACCAGTTCCTGCATCTTCAGCACCGCCGGCGAGTAGCAATGGGTGTGGTCAACCATCAGCACCAGCCCGTTGGCCTGCGCCTGCGCCACCATCTCAAGTCCGTGCTCAAGGCTGTCGGCCATCGGCTCCTCAACGAGAACGTGCTTTCCTGCCCGGAGGGCCGTCATGACCGTCCCGTAATGGGCGCGGGCCGGGGTCGCGATGGCAACCGCATCCACCTCAAAAGTGTCGAGCAGTTCATCAAGGGATTCGACGATGGCAACGTCGGTGAACGGGGTACCCAGTGCGCGCGCACGTTCGGCGTTCACATCGCAGATGGCAACCAGGTCCCAGACCGGACTCGCCTGAAGGTTGCGGGCCAGGTTCGGGCCCCAGTATCCGGCACCGACGACGGCGATTGTCAGTTTTCGGGCGGGCTGCCGATGGGCCGGTGTGTGAAACGGATCAATGAAGCTTTTCATGTCTTTCTTTCCTCTCGCCCGGTCTAGTAGGCGCCGGAAGGGCGGAACACTGCGCGGAACGTCCGCCACAGGATCAGCAGGTCCCCGGCGATGGACCAGTTCTCGACGTAATAGAGGTCCAGCCGCACTGCCTCGTCCCAGGAAAGGTCCGAGCGGCCGTTGATTTGCCAGAGGCCGGTGATGCCCGGCTTGATGAGCAATCGGCGGTGGGTGTGGCGTTCGTATCCGTTGACTTCCCGGTCCAGCGGCGGGCGGGGCCCCACCATGCTCATGTTGCCGAGCACCACGTTCCAGAGCTGCGGCAGTTCATCGAGCGAGTACTTCCGCATCCAGCGCCCGCACCGCGTGACCCGCGGATCGTCGCGCAGCTTGAACAGCACCCCGGCACCTTCGTTCTGCTGAGTGAGTGCCGCCAGGCGGGCCTCGGCGTCCACCACCATGGACCGGAACTTGAACATCCCGAACCTGGTGCCGTCCTTGCCGACCCTGTCCTGCCGGAAAAATACCGGACCTGGACTGTCCAGCCGCACAATCACGGAAAGCACCAGGAGCAGCGGCGACAGCGCGAGGAGGGCAGCCAGCGCCACCGCCACATCCATGACCCGCTTCAGCGCATGTTTCGCCCCCGAGTACTGGGGAATGTCCACGTGCATGAGGGGGAGTCCTTCCACCGGGCGCCAGTGGATGCGGGGACCCGCAACGTTGGTGAGGGTGGCAGCAAGGACCATCTCCGCCGCGCATTCCTCCAGCTTCCAGCCGAGTTCGCGGATAAACCTGTTTCCGCCGGGCAGCGGACCCGCAACGATGACCGCGTCAGCGTCAGACAGCCGCGCGGTCCGGGCGATGTCGTCGGTGGAGGAAAGAACTGGGATCTGCTGGCCATCCACGCGCAGGCTGGCCCCGCGCCGGGCACCGGGGAGGCAGACTCCCAGGATCTTGTACACAGGACCGGATTTCCTGGCTATCTGTTGGACCACATAGCGAACTTCCTCAGGTTCCCCCACCACGATGGCCCTGGAGAGGTGGTGTCCGCGGGCCTTTTCCCTGGTGAGCCGGCGCCGGAACACCCAGCGGTTGCCGGTCAGGGCCACCAGCCCCAGCGGCAGGGAAACGGTAACGAACGCGGCCCCGCCATGGACCGAAAACACCACGGCGGCGATGGCCATCAGCCCAAAGATCCGCAGGGTTGCGGAGGCGACGCGCTTGTACTCGTCCGCGCCGACACCCAGGACTTTGGAGTCACGGGTCCGATAAATTTCCAGTGCCATGAGCCAGAGCAGCGTGACCGTGGCGGCAATGAGGACTCCGCCTGCCTCGCTCTCAATCCGTGGGGTGAATCCGACGCCGGAGATCAGCAACCCGGCGAACACGGCGCCGGAGACCATCACTGCATCAGTGACGCGCAGAAGATTGATATGCGTGGAGATCCACGCTGCCGTCGCCTTGCGCCCGGGCTTCGCCGGGACGGCATCCGGTGGCAGCAGAGTCCGTTTCGCTGAGGCCTCCGGTGAACGCAGTGGCGAGGTTGCGGTCCTTTGCGCGGCCAGGGGTTCAGCCGGCCAGTCAAAGGCCCCACTCCGGAAGGGGGCTACTGGAATTTCCGCCATGATGATCGCTTCCCGCAAAGTCCGTTTTGGGTCCTGCTTGTGAAGCAAAATTAGCCCGGAAACGGCGGTTATTACGGGGAACAGCGGGCGCTTTGTGGTACAGGGAAGGGAACAGTGTGGATACTGCGGGTACCTGCAATTGCAGTGTTTTGTCCCTAAAAGACAGGCAGGACGTAGGGTTCCCGGGCAGCGGAATCCTTACCGGCGGCGAGGGCGGTCAGCTGTGCGCGGGACTCCACACCCAGCTTGCGGTAGATCGCGGTCAGGCGCACTTCCACCGTCCGCACGGAGACGTACAGCGTGGCTGCGATTTCCTTGTTGCGCATGCCCCGGGCCACCATCTGCGCGAGGGCGCGCTCGTGATCGGCCAGCATGAGCATGGCAGGGTTGCCTGGTGCCCGGGCGGGTTCAACGCGCTCGTCCAGCAGCAGCGAATCCACGTGCTGGGTCCACGCATCGGCGCCGACCTCGTCAAACATCACCTTGGCACGCAGCAGACCGTCTCTGGCATCCCGCAGCCGGCCGAACGCACCCAGCCGCTCCGCGTAGCACAGCAGCGTCCGGGCGCGTTCCAACAGGGGGTCGTGGGCACTCCTGCTCTCGAGTGCGTGGCTGAACAGCTGGAGCGAGTGTTCACCGTCGGCAAGCATGGCACGGCTGCGTGCCACGGCGGTGAGCAGCCACGGGGATCTGAGGCCCACGGAGCGGCTTTCCAGGCGGTAGAGGACCTGGGTGGCTTCGCGGTGCCGTCCCAGCCGGACGAGCACTTCCACCAGGTCCGCTTCGCAGCGAAGCAGCGTCGGGTTGCCGAAGGCCATGCCGATCTCCGCGGCGCGCGACAACTGTGCGAATGACTCGGCCAGGTTGCCGCGCATCAGTGCGAAGTGGCCCTGGCAGGCGGCCAGCTGGGCAGTGATGGCCGGGTGGCTTTCCGCGCCGGAGAAATGTTGTGCATCCGCTACGTAAAACCGAGCCAGCGCCTCGTCGCCCAGCGAGTGGGCACGCCATACCCGGAAGATGTGCCGCATCCCGCGATGGTACTTGGATTCCGGCTCGGTCAGTTCGAGGTCCTCGATGAGCCGGACGGCCGTCCGCACATTCCCCGCCCGGATCTCGTTGTCCACGGCCAGGTAGTCTGCGGTTTCCCGCCAGTTGACATTGTTCGCCTCAACGGAGTTCCGCACCATCGCGAAGGCCTCCTGGGCAAGTTCGTGGTGCTCTGCGTAGCTCAGGGCGCGACCCTGCACCAACAGGGTGGCCACGGTACCGCCGGCGTCATGCTTGCGGCCCAAATGCTCGCTGTTGCCGCTGATCGCCTCGATCAGGAGTTCGGCGCGGTCCGTCACTGCGAGGCAGTCCTTGGATGCAGCGTCCCGGAACTGCCCGGCGTGGCGGAGCAGGCGGGCCGCGTCTTCCAGCTCCCACCGTTCCGCGTAGTACAGCGACCCGACGGCGAGCAGGGTGGCCGCATAAGCAGGATCATGCTGGCCGAATTCCTTCACCAGGCGAAGCACCATGCTTGACCGCACAGCGGCGCCCTGGATGAACTGGATCTCAAAATCAAGGCCGGTCAGACGCAGGATGAGGGCTGGATTGCGCGTCACGCGCTGCGCCCATTCCAGGTACCGCCTGGCGTAAACGAACTCTCCCCTGTTGAACAGCAGTTCAGCCACGGTGGTGAGCCGTGCCGCAGTCTCTGCTTCCCAGGGATTGATGGTGAGGGCCCGTTCGATGTATTCCACAGCGAAGGACACTTCCCCGCTGCGGATCAGGTCAACGGCGAAGCGCAGGAGGCCAAACGGCGTCTGGCGTTCCATGGCCGTAAAGCTAAGATGCCACCGCTTTGCGTATGGGTCCGTCTCCCCGGCGGCTTCCGCCAGGGCACGGTGGTTGGTGGTCCGGATGGCCGGCGTCATGGCGGCAAACACGAAGCCCCGCAGAAGCTGGTCCTGGATCCGCAGATGGGGTCCGGACCTGCTCACCATTCCGTTGGCCAGCAGCTCGTCCACCCCCGTCCACAACTCGCCACAGACCCTTTCGAGGGTGGCGATGTCGCTCCGGCAGGACAGCGACATCAGGTCAAGGACCTGCCGTGCTGCCGGGGTGATTCCGCCCACCGTTGCGGCGAATTCGGACTCGAAGCTCCCCTTGCAGGGCAACGGAATGGGGAGGGCATATTTCCCCTCGGCCTGGCGTTCCAGTAGGCAGGTGTAAAGCTCGACGGCAGCAAGCGGGTTGCCCTGGGTTGTGGCGGCTACCGCGTGGACCGCCGCTGTCGCGGTATGCCGCGCCGGAATCGACTCCAGCATCCGGACAGTGTCGTTGTAATTCAGCGCCTTCAGATACATGGCCGGAAGGCCGCCGAATGGGCTCTCCGGCAAATCTTCACGGACACTCGTGATCAGTGCCACGTCCGTCCCGGCCAGGCGGCGGGCGAGGAATCCGATGACAGCCTGGCTGCTGGGATCCAGCTGGTCGGCATCGTCGATGACTAGAACAGTGCGTGACGACGATCGCTGATGGAGCCCATTCAGGAGCATCGTGGAGACCGTGGGCACATCCAGGGCGCCGGTGGAATCCCGCAGCAGTTCGTCGGCAAATCGGTTGAGGACAGGATCATCGATTCCGTTTAGCAATGCGGTGAGGCCGGAGAGTGGCCAGTCTGATTCGGAGGCACTCGCCCGGAGGAAAACGGTCCGGTAGTCGGAAAGCCGCGGGATCTCGGACAGAAGCGCAGATTTACCCACTCCGCGCCGTCCAATCACGGTCAGGGCGGATTCCTTTGGGCCCCGGATCACCGAGAGGATCCGGTCCAGCTCCTTGCTTCGCCCTATTAACGACATGCGGTCCCCATCCATCGCTGAAGGAGACCGAAATTGCCCTGTACTTCCTGTGTGTATCGCCGAGAGCCACGTCCAGTTACTGCCGTGACTGCGCGGGCCGAAATCCTGGCCGCTTCGTCACGACCAGCACGGTACCCAACCGTTGGATGTCAATATAGCCCCGATCCGGTTCGGGCACCAGAGTAATTGGGGCACCCCAGTACTCAGGTTTTGGCACCCGGTACTCAGGTTTCGAGGGTATTACCAAGTTGTCTGACGGGCAGCGGATGATTCGCACTGGTGTCCCCTCCTGTGAAAACATCTGATTTGGGGTCCGCCGTTCTGTGTTATTGCACATCAACCGTCGCGGAAGCCGCGTCTAGGGTGGGATAAAAGGTGTGATCCACCGCACGGGGGCCGGAACCCGGAAGGCCTCCCGGCCGATCACCCTGGCGCCGCAAGGCAGCCAAACAAATTTCCCGCATCAACACTGAGGACGGCGCACCCATGCACGCTGACCAGCAACTCTCCAAGTCGCTCAAGCCGCGGCACCTCTCCATGATCGCCATTGCCGGCGTGATCGGGGCAGGCCTCTTTGTGGGGTCAGGTGCCGCGATCCAGCAGGCGGGCCCGGGCATCCTCCTGGCCTATATGGCCGCCGGAATCGTGGTGATCCTGGTGATGCGGATGCTCGGGGAGATGGCAGCAGCCAACCCCGAGACGGGGTCCTTTTCCACGTATGCGGACAAGGCACTCGGCCGGTGGGCCGGCTTCAGCATCGGCTGGCTGTACGCCTGGTTCTGGATCATCGTGCTGGGGATCGAGGCCACGGCCGGGGCAGCGATCATGCACCGCTGGGTTCCCGGCATAGACCAGTGGGTCTGGGCGCTGATCCTGATGGTCCTGCTGACGCTGACCAACCTTGGCTCTGTGAAGTCCTACGGCGAGTTCGAATTCTGGTTCGCCTCCATCAAGGTGGCCGCCATTGTGCTGTTCCTGCTCTTTGGCGTAGCGGCCATCCTGGGCCTCGTCCCGGGTGTCCCGGCGCCTGGCCTGAGCAACCTCGTCGAGAACGGCGGATTCCTTCCCAACGGTCCGGGCGCCGTCCTCGCCGGCATCCTGGTGGTCGTTTTCTCCTTCTTCGGCGCGGAAATCGCCACCATCGCCGCCGGTGAGTCCGAAAACCCGGTTGACGCAGTCAAAAAGGCCGTGAAGTCCACGGTGTGGCGCATCCTCGTCTTCTACATCGGCTCCATCGCCATTGTTGTCACCCTGCTGCCCTGGAATGACGCCAACGTGGCCAAGAGCCCGTACGTCGCCGTGATTGAACTGTTCGGCATCCCCGGGGCCGGAACCATCATGGACATCGTGGTGCTCACCTCCGTATTGTCCTGCCTGAACTCCGGCCTCTACACCGCCAGCCGCATGCTCTTCTCCCTCTCCAAGCGCGGCGACGCACCGACGGCCTGGACCCGGATTTCCAAGCGCGGCGTTCCCGCGGCAGCAGTCCTGGCTTCAACGGTGGTCGGTTTCGTGACGGTCGGCCTGAACTATGTTGCCCCGGACACCGTCTTCCTGTTCCTCGTGAACACGTCGGGCGCGATCGCACTGTTTGTCTGGCTGGTCATCGCGTCCTCCCAGCTGATCCTGCGCAAGCGCATGGGGGCGGCCGCCAAGGACCTCGCCCTGAAGATGTGGCTTTTCCCTTACCTGACCTGGGTATCGATCGCCAGCATCGTGGCACTGCTGATCGGCATGGTAATCCTGGAGTCCACCCGGGAGTCCCTGATGCTGTCGCTGGCACTGGCCGCCGTTGTGGTGGGCATCGGAGTCTGGCGCTACCGCAAGGGTGGCCCGGCCGGACCCGCTGTTGAGGCTCCGCAGGACGAGGATGCCGCCGTCGGTGCCGGCCCGGCGTCGTAAGCTCCGCGGCGCTTAGGCCGCCAGGCCGAGCACCAGGTTGATCGTGGCGGCCAGGATGACTGTGCCGAAGAGGTAGGACAGGAGGCTGTGCTTCAGCGCCTCGCGCCGGATGCGGGGATTCTCCAGGTTAGTGTCCGAGACCTGGTAGGTCATCCCGATGCTGGTGGCCAGGTAGGCGAAGTCGGTGTATTGCGGCGGCTCGTCCTGGTTGAAACCGACGCCGCCGTCGCTCTCCCCGCCGTAGAAATGCTCTGCGTACCGAAGGGTGAAAAGCGTCTGGACCAGCATCCAGGACAGGGCCACGCTGGCCAGGACCAGTGCGGCCCCGCCAAGCTGCGTGCCACCGCTTCGCTGGTGCGAGTCCACAATCACGACGGCGACTGCCGCCAGGGAGGCGATGTTCGCCGCGAGGATGAGCAGGTCGGTGGTTGGCCGCGACGGGTCCTCCGCGACGGCGTGGGCCTTGGTCTGGGCGGGATCCATGCGGCCGATCACCAGCCACACCCAGCCGACGTAGACCAGGGCCGCCGTCGCCCACCCGGCGGCGGGCGCCTGCACCCAGAACCCCGCGACGCCGGTGGCCAGGGAAGCTCCTATTCCGGCCACCACCATGGCCCCGAACCGGAGCCGGCTGCGCCGGATCGGTGGGGCGTTGCGGGGCGCGGCATCCATGGTCTGTACTCTAGCCGCGCCCGCCGGCGCCAACCCGCCCGTACGGCGCGGTTTTCCACATACCCGCAGCACCGCTTCCGCAAGAGGAACCCAGGCGCCTAGCCTTGAGTCAAGCGCGAATCGCCTATCCGGTCCAAATGCACTAAGATATTGAAGTCTGTGCTGCGCCCTGCCTCCGTTCCGGTGGCCGGGCATGTGCATGGCATCGCAAATGAACCTCCTGTTACGGAAATGCCGTAACCGCTTAGCCCAAAGGAGGTGGGTTCACATATGCGTCCTTACGAATTGATGGTAATCATCGACCCCGAGGTCGAAGAGCGTACCGTTGAGCCGTCGCTTCAGAAGTTCCTGAATGTCATCACCAACGATGGTGGAACCATCGAAAAGGTTGACATCTGGGGCCGTCGCCGACTGGCCTACGACATCAAGAAGAAGTCCGAAGGTATCTACGCCGTGGTGAACTTCACCGCCAAGCCGGACACCGCCAAGGAACTTGACCGCCAGCTGTCTCTTAACGAGACCATCATGCGCACCAAGATCACCCGCCCCGAAGAGCAGAAGGTTGTTGCTGAGTAATTTCAGCACCGATTTTCATTCTTCACCCCGCAGGATCGAATTCTTCATCCAGGATCGAACAAGGAGGCAGTAGATGGCAGGCGAGACCACCATTACGGTCATCGGTAATCTCACCAATGACCCGGAATTGCGGTTCACACCGTCAGGTTCGGCAGTAGCGAACTTCACCATCGCTTCCACCCCACGCACCTTTGATCGCCAGTCCAATGAGTGGAAGGACGGGGAAACCCTGTTCCTCCGCGCTGCAGTCTGGCGTGAAGCAGCCGAGAACGTCGCCGAGTCCCTCACCAAGGGCATGCGCGTGATCGTTTCCGGCCGGTTGAAGAGCCGTTCCTACGAAACCAAAGAAGGCGAAAAGCGCACCGTCATTGAGCTCGAAGTCGACGAAATCGGCCCGAGCCTGCGCTACGCCAATGCCAAGGTCAACCGCACCCAGCGCTCCGGCGGTCAGGGTGGTCAGGGTGGCTTCGGCGGCGGCAACAGCGGCGGTGGCTTCGGAGGCGGCAACTCCGGTGGAAACCAGGGCGGCAACTCCGGTGGCGGTTTCGGTGGCGGCAACCAGCAGGCTGCGCAGGAAGACCCCTGGGCAACGCCCGGTGTCTCCAACGCAGGCGGCTGGGGCAACGGCCCCGATTCCGAACCTCCCTTCTAAACACTAAAAATTAAGGCCCGACGCCGGGACCGCCTTGGGTGCCGTACGGCACCGAAGCGACTGCCGCCGTCGGACCACCACCATCCCGTGGATCAATATCCACGGGCTCCATAGAATAGGAGCTCCACGATGGCTAAGGCTGAACTCCGTAAGCCCAAACCAAAGTCCAACCCCTTGAAGGCCGCTGACATCACCGTCATCGACTACAAGGACGTAGCATTGCTGCGCAAGTTCATCTCCGACCGCGGAAAGATCCGCGCCCGTCGCGTCACTGGCGTCACGGTGCAGGAACAGCGCAAGATCGCACAGGCAATCAAGAACGCCCGCGAAGTTGCCCTGCTGCCTTACTCCGGCGCTGGCCGCGGCTAAGGAAGGGATTAACTAACATGGCAAAGCTCATTCTGACCCACGAAGTAACCGGTCTCGGTGCTGCTGGCGACGTTGTCGAGGTCAAGGACGGTTACGCACGTAACTTCCTGCTGCCCCGCAACTTCGCCCTGACCTGGTCGAAGGGTGGCGAGAAGCAGGTTGAGTCCATCAAGGCTGCCCGCGCCGCCCGCGCGCACGCTTCCCTGGAAGATGCGCAGAAGCAGGCCGCGGCACTCTCCGCCAAGCCGGTCAAGCTCGTTGTCAAGGCTGGCGAGACCGGACGCCTGTTCGGCACCGTCAAGCAGGCCGACGTGGCCGACGCTGTTGAGGCCGCTGGCCTTGGCAAAATCGACAAGCGCAAGGTTGAACTGCCGGCACACATCAAGTCGGTTGGTTCCTACCAGGCCAACGTCCGTCTGCACGACGACGTTGCCGCTGTGATCGAACTCGACGTAGTAGCAGGCAAGTAGCCTTTCCGGCTGCGCAGTCCTGAACTGCACGAAAACCCCCGTTGCCCCGGCAGCGGGGGTTTTCTGTGTCCCGCCGTATGCAACGCGGGGTCACTTAATGCCCAAAAATTGCCTCCAGAGGGGCATTAAGTGACCCCGCGTTGCTGTTTGGGGCTGGGAGGTCAGTGGTTTTGCAGTTCCGTGGTGACGTACCGGTAGCCCGACCGGATCAGCTCGGCGAGGACATTACGGTCCACATCGTCCAGTTTGTTGACGTAGAGGCAGGCTGTGCTGGTCCTGTGCTTTCCGAGTTCGGGAAGCAGCCGGTCTGCGTCGGGCCCCTCGGTGACGCCGTACAGCACCAGGTTCGCCTTGCGCGGTGAGAATCCGACGGCGGCTGCGTCGCCCTCCCGCCCACTGTCGTACTTGTAGTGGTAGCTGCCGAATCCCACGATGGTGGGACCCCACATAACGGCTTCCTGGCCAGTGATGCCACGCATCATCTCCAGCAACTCGAAGCCGTCCGCACGGCGCCCCGGATGCTCCACGGCGGCCAGGAATTCTTCCGCAGCCACGTTGGTGGGTTGGGTCTTGTTTTCAGCCATGCTGGAAGTCTGGCAGAGCGCGGGGGACTTGTCAGCGGGGCCGCTCCGCAGTGGTAGCCTGCAGCGGTGAGCCAGAAGCCAGCCCCCGTCCGCCGCCGTCGTCCCTTTGCCCAGGTGGATGTGTTCACCGCCGAACACTACCGGGGCAACCCGCTCGCAGTGGTGGTCGACGCCGGCGACCTCACCACCGGGCAGATGCAGCAGTTCGCCAACTGGACCAACCTGTCCGAGACCGCGTTCCTGCTGCCGCCCACCCACCCCGAGGCGGATTACCGGGTCCGGATCTTCACCGCGCACGAGGAGTTCCCCTTCGCCGGGCATCCCACGCTCGGATCCGCGCACGCCTGGCTGGAGGCCGGCGGCGTTCCCAAAGTGGAGGGTGTGCTCATCCAGGAATGCGGCGCCGGACTGGTGCGCGTCAAGCGCGACGCCGGGCGCCTGGCCTTCGCTGCGCCGCCCTTGACGCGCTCCGGACCCGTGGACGAGCCCGACATGGCAAGGATCGCTGCAGGTCTCCGGCTGCCCCGCCAGGCCCTCCTGGATGCCACGTGGCTGGTCAACGGGCCGGACTGGATCGGCGTGTTGCTGGAGTCCGCCGAACAGGTCCTGGACATCAAACCGGACTATGCCGCCATGGAGGGCCTGAAAGTGGGCGTGATCGGGCCGTATGCCGCCGCGGGAGTCGCCGACTTTGAGGTGCGGGCATTCATCCCCGGAGACGCAGCCGCCGAGGACCCGGTCACCGGGAGCTTCAACGCAGGCGCGGCGCAGTGGCTGATCGGCAGCGGTCGTGCCCCGGCGTCGTACACTGCCGCCCAGGGCACCATGCTGGGCCGGGCAGGAATGGTCCACGTGGACGCCATCGACCACGACATCTGGGTGGGCGGCAACTCCATCACGTGCATCAGCGGGACAGTGGTCCTGTAGGGCAGTGGAATAAACGCGGACAGCCCCCGGTTACGTCGGTACATGCAAATACATGTAACGTAGTCCGAACCGAACAACAGGAGTCCACAGTGGAAACCCGCCGCATCACCGTATTGTCCGCCGGCCTCGGCGTTCCGTCGTCGAGCAGGCTGCTCGCAGACCAGCTCGCGGCGGCAGCAGAACGCAGGCTCGCGGGCGCCGGTTATGAAGTGAAGCTGGACGTGGTCGAGCTCCGTGACCTCGCCGTGGACATCGCAAACAACTTCGTCACCGGCTACGCGGCCCCGCGCCTGGCGGAGGTCATCGCGGGGATCGAGGCATCCGACGGCATCATCGCCGTCAGTCCCGTGTTCAGCGCGTCGTACAGCGGCCTCTTCAAATCGTTCATTGACGTCCTGGACCCCAAGTCCCTGGACGGCAAGGCCGTCCTGCTCGGGGCCACTGGCGGTACCGACCGCCACCAGATGGTCCTGGACTACGCCATGCGGCCGCTGTTCAGCTACCTGCGCACCCGGACGGCGGCGACCGGAGTTTTTGCCGGCCCCCAGGACTGGGGAAACACGGACGACGGCGGCACGCCCCTTTCGTCCCGGATCGACCGTGCGGCGGCTGAGTTCGCCGGCCTCCTGACGGGGGAACAGCCCGGCCGCAAGCCGGCGGCCCTGGAGTCGCTGCCGTTTGAGCAGCTCCTGGCCGGCATCTCCGGCGGGCGCTGAGGCAGGCCCGCCGCGCGAAAGGATCCTGCAACCGAACTATCCGGGCCTTCCGATCGTTGACCGGGACATGAAGTGTCCTGTGGATTCCATTGACCTGATCATGAGCGAACGCAGCGGTGTGGAGATTGACTACTGCCCCCAGTGCCGCGGCGTCTGGCTCGACCGCGGCGAGCTCGACAAGATCATCGACCGCGCCAACGGGGCAATGGGCGGCGGAGCCCCTGCGCCGGCCCCGGCAGCCCCGGCTCCAGGCCCGACGCCGCCTCCGCTGTACCCGAACTTTGAACCGCGGCGCGACCAGCCCCGCTACGAGCAACCGCGCTACGACGACCGCAAGTACGGCAAGCAGGGCCATGACCGTGACTATGACCGCCGCGGGCACAAGAAAAAGGAAGGCTGGCTGGGGGATCTCTTCGACTTCTAGCCGGGCCGACGGGCCCTGCCGGCCGCTTTGCCCTAGTCGTCCAGGAGGGCGATGAACTCCCGGGCCTGCTTGAGGGTGATGTCCGAGTGCCGGGTGAGGGCCGTGGCGGCGCCTTCGGTGTCGCCGCTGCGCGCCAGCGTGCGGATCCGCCCGTAAATCTCGTCGTTGAGCATGTTGCTGCTGACTTCCCGGGTCACGTCACCCTTGCTGGCGATGGCCCGGTAGCGGTAGGGAAAGCGCTGGGGAGTATCGTCGTCGTCGGCCTCCTGCGCCGCCTCCGCGGACGCGGGAGTCCGGTACGGCTGCGGGTGGGCTGCCAGCGCGCCCACGGCATCCCGGGAGGCCCTCAGGCCGGCGTCTGTGGCCTCATAGTAGAGCTTGATGGCCGCCATGGCCTGGCCCTGGGCGATGAGGGCGTAGAGCCGGCGGTGCTGGTCCTCAGTGAGCTTCGCGGCGGCCGTCCGGGCCAACTCCACGGGGTCACTGGCGGGGGCCGCGGCGCCGGCCGCTGCGGAAGCCTTCAGGCGCCTGCTGATGGCGCGGGCACCCAGGGCCACACCGGCAGCCACAACAACCATGATGAAGGCGGGGATCACAAGCGATTCCATTTCTAAAGCCGATCTATGTACTTCTTGGCCGTGGCCAGGTCAAAGTGCGTCGCCTGGCGGAGGAGTTTGATGGCCTGGAGCTTCTGCCCGCCGCGGGCCATGGACTGCAGCTGCAGGGCGAACTGGGGGTTGAGCTGCCCACCCGGAAGTGCCGTGTATCCATGCTGGCCGGGCATGCCGCCTGCCTGTGCGTGAAGTGCGGCCCGTGCGTTGTCCGCCTGCTGGCTCTGTTGCGCCTCGTTCTGGCTGGGGCGGGTATTGGCGTCCAGCCGGGCGCGGGCAGCTGTGGCGACCCGGACCTGGTTGGCATAGTGTTCGGCCGAGCGCATCGCGAGGTCCTGCTGGTATTTTTCGGCGTCGGAAATTCCGGAATCGCGGGGGCTGAGGGCTGTTGAAAGACCCCAGATTACCGCCACCAGAACCAGCGCAGGCAACAGCACCATCAGTATTTCGCCCATGTATAGAGCTTATGCCAGATCGCTGTTATCCACAGCATATTCCGCGACCCGCATACAGTCCGCCGGGTGTGGCGTCAATTCGGCGCCCTTGCTGTGGAATTGATCACGGTCCAGGGATATCCGGCCACGATTGGGCCCCGAATTCGGTCCACAATCAATAGCCCTGGCCTGCAAGCTGTGGATGAAGGTTTGGCAAAAGAATATTTCCTCCACACGCTCGAACCGGAGTTTCCGCAGGTCAGACGCATATTTGAAGTGAAACTTTTTTTGTTTCCACAGGGTCACCCACAGGCTGTGCACAAGCTATGCCGCTTAGTGCACAGGTTTTCCACAGGCCGTGGGGACAGTGGGCTTTGCCCTTTGGGAAAGGAGGGCTAGCGTAGCGGAATACCTGTTTTTGGGGGGCGAAAACGCTGCGGCGGAGTACGCGGACCACCACGGCGGATCCCTGGATCCCGCCGCGGCGGACACTTCTGTGGATAACCTGTGGATATTGGGGATAACTCTTTGTGCACAAAGCCCATGGGCCCGAGAGGGCGGCCGGACAGTAATTGTCGGTGCCCTCCGGTAGACCTGACCTGTTGGGTGTGTTGCGGATGTCCAAGACGCCCGCACCCCACAGGAAGAACAGCTTAACCACGGTGGAACCTTCTCGTTCCGCTGCGGCACACAATGGAGGACGGCAGCTTTGTCAGTAACGCACCTGGACCCGATCGAGGGCACCCGCGGATCCGAAAGCAGCCGGAAGCCTCCCCAGGACATCCCGGCTGAACAGTCCGTCCTGGGCGGCATGATGCTCTCCAAGGACGCCATCGCCGACGTCGTGGAAATCCTCCGTGGCCAGGACTTCTACCGCCCAGCCCATGAAACCATCTACGAAGCCATCATTGACCTCTATGGCCGCGGCGAGCCCGCGGATGCGGTCACCGTCTCGGATGAGCTGACCAAACGCGCCGAGATCAACAGGATCGGCGGACCCGCCTACCTGCACGAACTCATCCAGACCGTGCCCACTGCAGCCAACGCCGGCTATTACGCCGAAATCGTGGCCGAACGCGCCGTGCTGCGGCGCCTGGTCAACGCGGGAACCAAGATCGTCCAGCTGGGTTACGGCTCCGACGGCGAAGTGGAAGACCTCGTCAACCAGGCCCAGGCCGAGGTGTACGCTGTGGCCGAGCGCCGCACCGCCGAGGACTATGTCGTCCTGAAGGACGTCATGGAATCCACGGTGGACGAGATCGAAGCCTCCGGCCACCGCGGTGAAGGCATGACCGGCGTGCCCACCGGGTTCTACGAACTCGACGAACTCACCCACGGCCTGCACCCCGGCCAGATGATCGTCATCGCTGCCCGCCCGGCTGTTGGTAAGTCCACGTTCGCGCTGGACTTCGCCCGTTCGGCGGCCATCAAGAACAACCTGGCCACGGTGATGTTCTCGCTCGAAATGGGCCGGAACGAGATCGCCATGCGCCTGCTGTCCGCCGAGGCCACCATCGGGCTGCAGGACCTCCGCAAGGGCACCATCAAGGACGAGCAATGGTCCAAGATCGCCACCACCATGGGCCGGATGAACGATGCCCCCCTGTTCATCGACGACAGCCCCAACATGTCGCTGATGGAAATCCGTGCCAAGTGCCGGCGCCTGAAGCAGCAGCACGACCTCAAACTCGTGATCCTGGACTACCTCCAGCTCATGAGCTCCGGAAAGAAAGTGGAATCCCGCCAGCAGGAAGTCTCGGAGTTCTCGCGTGCGCTCAAGCTGCTCGCCAAGGAACTCCAGGTCCCGGTGATTGCGCTGTCACAGCTGAACCGTGGTTCCGAACAGCGGCAGGACAAGCGGCCCATGGTCTCGGACCTTCGTGAATCCGGCTCCATCGAGCAGGATGCCGACATGGTGATCCTGCTGCACCGCGAGGACGTCTACGACAAAGAATCACCGCGCGCCGGCGAGGCGGACATCCTGATCGCCAAGCACCGTAACGGCCCCACCAAGGACATCGTGGTGGCCTTCCAGGGCCACTACTCGCGGTTCGCCAACATGGCAGCCGACGCCGGCGGCGGCGGCTTCTAAGGTCCGGCCACCGCAGGGCGCAACTGGTTTAGCCGTGCGCCAGCAGGTGGTTGGGCAGCCGGTTCCCTGGGGCCGTGCCCCGGATTTCCAGCAGCTCGCGTGCGTGTGCGTGCAGCCGCTTGTCCTCCTCCGAGACCGGCACCCAGCGGGGGATGGGCACCGACGTGCCTTCGGCGTCGCGCGCCACCATCACGGTGAGGCAGTAGGTGGTGAGGTTCAGTTCCTTGCCCTTGGGATCCCCGGAGCGGACGTGTACGGCAATGTGCATGCCTTTGGTCCCCGTGTAGACCAGCCGCGCCTCCACTTCCACCACATGTCCGATGAGCAGCGGACGGTAGAAGCGGACGCCGCCGGAGAACACCGCGACAGTGTCCTTCCCGGAATACCGTGATGCGCAGACATAGGCGGCTTCGTCGATCCACTTCATGACAATCCCGCCGTGGACCTTGCCGCCCCAGTTCACATCCGTGGGGGCCGCCATGAACCGCAGCGTGACGCGTTCGGCCGTTCCGGCGTCGGTATATTCCTGGGCGTTCATGGCCTCAACGATCTGTTCACGGACCTTGACCCTGGCCAGGGCATGGTCGCGCTGCTCGATCTCGTCGGCCGTGACCGGCTCAAACTGTTTGACGGGGATGGGCTTGCCGTCCTCGCCCACAGCCACAAAGATCACCATGCACTGGCTGCTCATGGTGGCCGGGCCGCCCTTGGGATCCCCGGAGGAGACGACCGTGCGGATGTGCATGGAGGACCGTCCCGTGTACACGATGGTGGCCTCCACCTCGACCATGTCGCCGCTGTTGACCGGGTCCGCGAAGTGGATGTTGCCCACGTAGGCGGTGACGCAGTAGGACTTGGCCCAGCCGACGGCGGCCGCATACGCGGCCTTGTCCACCCACTCCAGGACGGTCCCGGCGTCCACGGACCCGCTGTGGCCCACATCCATGGGGGCGGCCAGGAAGCGGAGGGTTACGGAGTTGGCTGCGGTCTCAGTCATGCTGCGATCTTACTGACGCGGCCGGTTACCCGGGGGTTGGGGCTGACACATAGCCGCAACAGGAACTGCCCCGCCCGCCGGTTTCGGCGGACGGGGCTGTTCAGCTGGCTGGCAGGGCCCAGCGGCCGGTGGTTACTTCGCGCCGGTGTAGGTGATGTCCGGCTGCGCGGGCAGGTCCATGCCGGCCCCGATGTAGAAGCTGGGGTGCGGCGGCTGGTTGTAGGCGATGTTCTCGCGTGCAACGGACTGCCGGTACACCGGATCGTGCATCAGCGTCCGGAGACGGACGCCGGTGCCCGCAGTGGTGGTGTAGATCCGCAGTTCGGTGCTGTCCGACGACGGCCAGGCGAGTTCCTCACGCCAGTCACCGAGGAGATCGGCCTGGATGGCCGGGGTTCCCTTGGTGCTGTTGTTGGACTTCGCGCCGGCGGCGGTCAGGAGCCGGTCACTGGATCCGGTTTCCCAGTTCCACTTGGAGATGCTGGGCGTTCCCTTGCTGGTGGTGGCGTCCCAGTCATGGTCAACGATCTCCCGGAGCAGGTCACCGTCCCACCAGGCCAGGAAGTTGGCTGCCGGGATGTTGTTGGCGATCAGTTCACCCTTGGCTGAGCGCAGCTCACCGACGGGGGAGTTCCATGCAGCGTCGCCGCCGATCGCCCAGCCCTCGGCCCCGGCGTACCGGGGGTCGATGTCACCGGCGGCCGCGCGGCCGGTGTCCTTGGTGGCCGGGATGCTCCAGAGGACTTCGCCGGTCCGGGAGTCGCGGAACGTGGCGCCCTTGTTGCCGCTGGAACCCATGTCCTCGTGGGCCGCGAATGTTTCGAGTCCGGGCCGGGAGGGGTCCAGGTCGGACGTGTGGATGGCGTCACCGTGGCCAAGGCCGGTGCTGTAGAGCGGCTTGCCGTTGTCGTCGATGGTCATGGAACCGAAGACGAACTCGTCCTTGCCGTCGGCGTCAACGTCCGCCACTGACAGGTTGTGGTTGCCCTGGCTGCGGTACTGGGTTCCGGCGATGTCTGAATCGAAGATCCAGCGTTTGACGATCTTGCCGCCCACGAGGTCGTAGGTGGCCAGGACGGTCCGGGTGTAGTAGCCGCGGCTGAACATCATGGAGGGGTGTTCGCCGTCGAGGTAGGCGACGGCGCCGAGGAACCGGTCCACGCGGTTGCCGTAGGCGTCGCCCCAGGCGGCCACGTCGCCGCGGGGAGGTTCGTAGGCCACCGTGTCCATGATGGTGCCGGTGGCACCGTGGAAGACTGACAGGAACTCCGGCCCGGTCAGCACGTAGCCGCTGCTGTTGCGGTAGTCCGCAGTGGCGTTTCCGATCACGGTGCCGGCGGCGTCGCGTGTGCCGTCCGCCGTCTTCATCGCGACTTCGGCCTTTCCGTCGCCGTCGAAGTCGTAGGCAAGCACCTGCGTGTAGTGCGCGCCGGCGCGGATGTTCGGTCCCATGTTGATCCGCCAGAGCTTGGTGCCGTCCATCCTGTAGGCGTCCACGTAGACAGTGCCGGTGTAGCCCGCCTGCGAGTTGTCCTTGGAGTTGGACGGGGACCACATCTGGATGATCTCGTACGTGCCGTCGCCGTCGACGTCGGCAACACTGGAATCACCCGCGGAGTAGGTGTACGGCTGGCCGTCCTTCGTGTAATCGTCGGCAGGCTTGTCCAGCTTGACCGCCAGGTAGTCCTGGGCAAGCGGCGTGAACTCGGTCGTGAGTTGGTCCCCGCCGTTGCCCACGGCCTTGACCACATACCGGGACGCGGCGGTGCCTGTTGGGTCGAGGAAAGTGGTGCTGTTCCGGATGGGCTCCTCGGTGAGCTGGACGCCGTCGCGGATGATGTGGAAGCCGATCTGCTCAGTATCCAGGCCCAGCATTCGCCAGCCCACGCGGACACCCTGTTCGGTCAGGAGCGCAACGGGCGCGCGGTCCAGGTTCTCCAGCTGCCGGTTCACCACGGTGACCTTTTGGGTTCCGATGACTGCCGAGGGAGCGGATTCGCCGCCCTTGTTCACTGTGGTCACGCGGTAGTAGAACTTGATGGTGGTCAGGACTGAGAAGTCCGTGAAGTTCACCTCGGTGGCCCGGCCGGCGTACTCGAACGGCCCGTCAGGGGACGTTGACCGGTAAACCTGGTAGGCGGCCGCTCCGGCGACCTTCTGCCACTTGAGTGAGACGCTGTTCTTCTCGACTGCCTTGACGTCCAGCTTTGCGGTTGCCGCGGGGACCGCCGTGCCCGGGTCCACCAAGGCAACCTCGAAGGTGTTGGACGGAACGGACTCCAGGCCCGTGTTGTCCACGGCCGTGACGAAGTACTTGTACTTCAGGCCGGCGAAGGCCGTGCTGTCGCGGTAGGAAGCGGATGTGACGTTTTCCGCGATCAGCTGGGGCCCGGTCTCGAATGAGGCCTGGCGGAACACCTTGTAGCCGGCTGCGTCTCCCACTGCATCCCAGGCGAGGTCAACAGCCGGCGGTTCAGCGCCGGCATCCACGGCCGTGGTGTGCAGGTTGGTGGGGCCAACCAGCAGTGGGGTGACCTCGAGGCCGTTAAGCCGCTGGCCCGAGCCGCTGATGGTGAGGTTCAGCTGGCCATCGGACACCAGGACCTGGTTGATGATCTTGGTAGCGGATGAGGCCTTGCTGGAGGCGACCTGGCCGTAGGGCGTGCCTTCGGCGGCGACATCGGTCCGGGTGGAGCCGATCCAGTCACTGTGGTACGTCTTGAGCGCGTAGGTGCCGTTCGGGACGTCGAGTTGGAATTCGAAGCTGGAACCGCTGAGGACGAAGTCGCGCAGCAGGTTGGTGGTGACGGCACCGCGGTCGCGGTCGCTCAGCACTGCGAGGTCCTTGAACCCGAAGCCGCGCTCAGGCGTGTAGGCCATGGTGCGGTTGACCTCGGTGTATCCGGCCTCGACCGGCGCCCCTACCGGGCCGAAGTCAAAGCGGTACTTTGCTTCCTGGGTGGTCACGTTCAGGGTGTCGCTGGGTTCGGACAGGCCCTTGCCGTTCATGGCGGCGACGCGGACGTTGTAGGCAGTGCCTTCGGCCAGCCCGGTGAGGTTGGCCGTTGGGACAGTGGCCGTCGTGGCCAGCGCCCAGGAGCTGTCCGGTTCGGAGGCAAGTTTCCGGTACACCTTGTAGATGTCCGCATCTGCAACGGGCTGCCATTTCAGCAGCGCCCCGGCGTTGGACACACTGCCGGCCACCAGGCCCTGCGGCTTCGCGGGAACGGCCGACGGCGGTGCGATCTCCTCAATGTGCGATGCCAGCGGCAGGCTGAGCTGCTTCACGCTCCCCGCGATCAGGCGGGCGATCTGGATGGCGCCGTATTCCTGGAAGTGCGTGTTGTCCACGGTGCCGGTGGGCCGGTTCGGGTACACGCCGGCGTCGACGTGGAGGAATACGGACTTGGTGTCCTCCGGGCCGATGGCGTCGTAGTAGGCGCGGCTCAGGGCGGACAGGTCCACCAGTGCCACGTTCTCTTCGGCGGCCAGTTCCTGCATCTTGGCCACGTACTCGGGGAAGCTGACGTTGAATTTGCCGGTGGCCTCGTCGTAGTCGCGCCGTCCCACGGGGGTGACCAGCACAGGGGTGGCGCCGCGCTGACGGGCACCGTTGACGTAGGTCCGAAGGTATTCCTTGTAGTCCGCCGGGGACGCGTAGCGGTCATCCACGCCGATGGTGGCATCGTTGTGGCCGAACTGCACCATGAGGTAGTCGCCGGGGTTGATGACCCGCAGGATCTCGTCGAGCCGTCCCTGGCTGATGAAGTTCTTGGAGCTGCGGCCACCGATGGCGTGGTTCCTGAAGGCCACCTTGTCATCGAAGAAGCGGTCAATCATCTGGCCCCAGCCCGCCTGGGGAACAAAGCCGGCGTCGTAGGTCTGGACGGTGGAGTCCCCGGCAAGGTAGACACCGGGGTCAGTGGTGGCAGTCCGCGGTGCGCGGGCGGCAATCACGAGTGAGTTGATCTTGGCCGCCGTGCCGGAGAAGTCCAGGTTCAGCTGGCCGTCCACCAGGGAAATGGGGAATTCCATCTCCAGGTACTGGCCGGCCGCCTTGTCCGTGAGCTGGACCTTGGCCACCTTCTCTGCCGTGATGGCGATATTGGTTGCTTCGGCGGCATCACCGGCGATGAGCTTGACGGTGTAGTCACCGTTAGGCAGGTCCACCAGGAAGCTGCTGCCCTGTGCCTGGACGAAGTCGGAGCGGAGGGCGTCGCCGGTGGCCCGGTCCACCCCGGATGTCACGGCAGTGTCCGTAAAGCCGAACTTGCCGGCGGCGGAGTACGCAGTGCCGGCGTCAACATGGGTGTAGCCGGCTTCGGTGCTGCCGGGGCCGAAGTCGAAGCGGAATCCGCTGCCCACGGGTGGCAGGGACGTGGTGGCCTCGACGGCCGGCAGGCCCGTGAAGGCAATGGCCGCGGAGGCGACGGCTGCCGTGACGGCTTTGGTGCCCGTGGAAAGGCGCCTTCTGCTGCTGCGGTGCGGAGGACCGTCCTTGCCGAACGGGCTGTCTTGAGGGGGATGGTTCACAAGCATCTCCTTTGATGGGCTGTGGCGGGATCCAACCACTGTGTCGGATCTTGGATCGTTTCAATTCGAACGGAAACTATTCGGGTGCTGCTTTTGTGTGCCCTGCATGCGCGAACTGGCAGCTATTCCCCTCAGGAGGGGAATTTGACGTCATTAGCTGCTAGTTCGCGCCCAGGGGCCGGGTGATGTGATCGCTCACAGGTTTATCAGTGCAACGTTGTAGAGGTCAAGCGTTTCCTGATTGTTTTCTGGGAGTTTTTGATATCGAGTGTGTTGTTCTGGTGCACCGGACCCCCGCGAAGGGTTCGCCGTGACGCAGTCGACGTCATTCAACTTGCAACACTATTGATAATGACTATCGTTAGCGACATGACTATTACTCAACTACGCCCCAGGCTGCTGCGCCCTTATCGGCCCGCGCTCCCGGCAGTTCTCGCGGTTTCGGCCCTTCTCCTCACAGCGTGCGGGGCCGCTCCCGGTGAAGGCGCCGGGCCGCCGTCGAGCAACGGCGCCGACTCAGCCGGCACGGCCCCATCAGGCCAGGCGAAGGAAAGCCAGGCCCCCGCCCCCCGGCTGGTCATGACCCATGACTCCGGCATTACGGTCCTTGACGCGAAGACACTGAAGGCGGTGGGGGATACGCCCCTGGAGGGCTTCAACCGCCTCAGCCCGGCCGGGGACAGCCGCCATGTCCTGGTGGCCACCGGGGACTCGTTCCGCGTCTTCGACGCCGGCGTGTGGACCGAGGCGCACGGGGATCACGGGCACTCCTATGTCGCAGCGCCGCAGCTGACGGACCGGGCTTTCAGTGCCAGCAAGTCCGGGCATGTGGTCCGCCACGCCGGCAAGACGGTGCTGTTCAGCGACGGGTCCGGCAAGGTCGAGGTTTTCGACCCTGCCACCCTGACTGAGGCACTCAAGACCGGCCTCCCCTCGACTGCTTCGTACACCACGCCCGAAGCCCATCACGGTGTCGCTGTCGAGCTGGCGGACGGCAGGCTTCTGGTCACCGTGGGCAACGAGGACAGCCGTACGGGCCTGGCCCTCCTGAGTGCGCCGGACGGGCCGGGCGGGGAGCGGCGGGAGTTGCTCCGCAACGAGGAATGCCCCGGCGTCCACGGCGAGGCGGTTGCCGGTGAGGAAGCCGTGGTGGTGGGTTGCGAAGACGGCATGCTGGTCTACAGGGATGGCGCCATCACCAAGGTTGCCAGCCCCGATCCCTACGGCCGGATGGGCAATCAGGCAGGAAGTGACGCTTCGCCCGTGATCCTTGGCGACTACAAAGTGGACAAGGATGCCGACCTGGAGCGGCCCACCCGCATCTCGCTCGTCAACACGGATACCGGCCAGCTGCAGCTCGTGGACCTTGGGGCCAGCTATTCCTTCCGCTCCCTGGGGCGCGGACCGGCAGGGGAGGCGCTGGTTCTCGGCACCGACGGGGCGCTGCATGTGATCGATCCGCTGACGGGGAACAAGACCGGCTCCATTCCCGTGGTTCCCGCATGGGAGGAGCCCGTGGAGTGGCAGGATCCGCGGCCCACCCTGTTCGTCCAGGGATCCGTGGCTTACGTTACGGATCCGGCCGGATCAAAGATCCATGCGGTGGACCTGAAATCCGGGAAGGTGGCCAGGAGCGCCGACCTTGACCGCGTCCCCAATGAACTGACGGGCGTCACTGGCTGACCGTCCGGCAGACGCGGGAGGACAACAAAAAACGACGGCGGCGGGGCACCTGGGTGCCCCGCCGCCGTCGTTCGCTGCTGTGTGAGCTGATTAGGCCAGCATGGCCAGCTTGGAGTTCGCGCGGCCAAAGAGGGCGCGGTCCACGGAGATGCGGCCGGCGCCCGTGAGGGCTACGGCCAAGGCGGCTGCTGCCAGGAGCAGCACCAGTTCGTAGCCGCCGGTTGCCGCGAACACGCCGGCTGAGGCGTGCACCAGGAGCAGGGCGCCCAGCATGTCAAGGGCCAGGAGGAGTGCGACGATCCGGGTCAGGATGCCCAGAATGAGGGCAACTCCGCCGGCCAGTTCGAGGACGGCCACCGTCGGAGCGGCGATTTCGGCGGCGGGAACACCCATCTTCGTGAAGGCGGCCTGGGTGCCGGCGATGGTCCATTCGTTGAACTTCTGCCAGCCATGGGCGGCGAAGAGGAAGCCGAGGATGACGCGCAGGATAGTTACTGCGGTGGTGGTAAGCGGGGTCTGGTTCATAAGAGTTTCACCGTTTCGGATGTCGGTCGGGGCTGTTTGCGTACAAGCGGGCCGGATCGCAGCGTTGAAGCTTGAAGTACCGAGTCTTCCAGACTTATAGTTGAAGTGTCAACAAATTGTGTGCCGGTGTGTTGTTTATCATGGCCGGACGGAGCCCTTTCGACTCTGCGCCCCAACGGCGGGCGCGATGTCCGGGCGCCCAGATAGGCTGGCAACCGTGCCACACCAATCCGCCCCTGCTGCCGCAAAAACAACTGCCGGCCACTCCCGGGAAATCCTGCGGCTCGCCGTCCCCGCGTTTGGCGCCCTGATTGCCGAACCGCTGTTCCTCCTGGCGGATTCCGCGATCGTCGGCCACCTGGGGGTGGCCCAGCTGGCGGGAGTGGGCCTTGCGTCCGCCGTGCTGCACACCGCTGTTGGCCTGATGGTCTTCCTCGCGTATTCCACCACGCCGGCCGTGGCACGGGCACTCGGCGACGGCCAGCTGGGCAAGGCGCTGGCGGCCGGGCGCGACGGCGTGTGGCTGGCGCTGCTGCTGGGCGTCCTCCTGGCTGCCGCAGGCTTCTTTGCGGCCGATCCGCTGGTGGGACTCATGGGTGCGGACGGCGCTGTCCGGGTCTTTGCCGCCGATTACCTCCGCTGGTCCATGCCGGGACTTGTAGCCATGTTGCTCATTTTCGCCGGAACGGGCGTCCTCCGCGGGCTCCAGGACACCCGCACGCCGCTGGTCGTCGCTACGGCCGGGTTCGCCCTGAATATCATCCTGAACCTCTGGCTCGTCTACGGCCTTGGCTGGTCGGTCACCGGCTCTGCTGTTGGCACCAGCATCGCGCAATGGGCCATGGCCGCCGTCTACCTCGTGATGGTCCAGCGCAATGCCTCCCGGCACGGCGTCAGCCTGCTCCCCGACTGGCGGGGCATCCGTGCCATGACGCGGATCGGATCGTGGCTGATGCTGCGCACACTCAGCCTGCGCATCGCCATTCTGGCCACGGTGCTGGTGGTGACGGCCCAGGGTCCGGTCAACCTGGCGGCGCACCAGCTGGCCATGACCATTTTCTCGTTCCTGGCCTTCGCCCTGGATGCCCTGGCCATCGCCGCGCAGGCACTCATCGGCAAGGAACTGGGGGCCTCCAACCCCGCCAAGGCGCGGCTCCTCACCACCATCATGATCAGGTGGGGCATCGGCTTTGGCGTCGCCACCGGGGTCCTCCTCGCGGTGGCCGCGCCCTGGGCGGGGCTCCTGTTCACGTCCGACGCCGGCGTCCACTCCGCGCTGACCGTTGCACTGTGGGTGCTCGCCGCAGGGCAGCCGGTCGCAGGCTATGTGTTCGTCCTCGACGGAGTGCTGATCGGCGCCGGTGATGCGAAGTATCTGGCAATTGCCGGCGTCGTCAACCTTGCGGTGTACGTTCCGCTGCTCCTGGCGGTCGCCGGCTCGGGCGCCTCCGGCGTGCCGGGGCTGGGGTGGCTGTGGGCGGCCTTCGCCCTGGGGTACATGGCAGCACGCGCCGTGACCCTCGGGGCACGCGCCAGGTCCGACCGGTGGATGGTGCTCGGTTCGACGTAGCACCCGCGCCCACTAAACTGGACCGGTGACCCGCCCATTGACGCCAGCTGAAGCCGCCCACGGTACCGCCCCCCAGAAGGACCTGTGGAAACCCGTGCTGCTGCGTGCCATTGTTGCCCTGGTGTTCGGGGCGGTGACGATTTTCTGGGCTGCACCGTCGGTGGGGGTCATGGCGTGGGCCGGCGGAATCTACCTGCTGGCCACCGGGATCCTGGTGCTCTGGGGTGTCCCCAAGGCCGGCTTCCGGCGCGAAGACGGGCCCGGGACGCTGTTTTCAGCCGCAGGTTTGATCCTTGCTGGAACCGGCGTGGCGCTGCTGCTGCTCCAGGGCGACCTGCTCTTCGGCATCATCGCAGCGCTGGGCCTGGGTTTTGCAGGCGTGATCGAACTGCTGTGCGGACTCCGGAACCGCCGCAGACACGTGCTGGCCCGGGACTGGCTGGCCTCCGGCGTCATCGGCATCGGAACAGCTGTGGCGATCCCGTTCTTCATTGGCCTGGGGGCCCACGCCCTGCTGGGCGTCGCCGGCGGCGGCGCCATCATCGCCGGTGTGCTCTGGGTGCTGTCCGCGCTGACCCTGCGGCACGATGCCCGGGCCGCCGTCGTGAAGCCGTAAACTAGAAGCGTACGGTTCTACCCAGTGTAGAAGTTTCGCCGTACAGACCCAACGCACCATTCGAACCGGGCACGCCTCCGCGCCGTGCCTGCAGGGGAGGAACCACCTTGGCAGACCAGCAACCAGGAAAACCGCGCAAGATGCGGACCTCGGTGAAGGGGCCGCTGATGTTCTCCGCGTTCTGGGCCGTCATCGCCTTTATTGCGGTCCTCATTTTCGCTTCCGGCGGCAGCGCACGCGCCCCGCGGTTCGACCTGGCCTTCACCGGCGCCGGAATCGCGTTCATTGTCACGCTGGTCATCGCCGCCATGCTCTCGATGAGCTACAAGGACAACGCCGAGCACCTTGGCAAGGGTTCGGGTGTGAACCTGAGCTCCGCCCGCAAGCCCTCCCACGGGTTCGGCGGAACGTCTCCGCAGTCCGGCCGCGAGGGCCAGGATGGTTCCCGGCCTGGCACTTCTGAGCCTGGCACACCCGACGCCGACGGGCCATCCGGGCGCTAAGCCCGCTGCATCGATTGCTCCGTAAAGGCCTTGTGAGGCCCTTGTGAGGGTTCAAAAGGGCCCTTGCGGAGCAATCGATCCTGCAACCCGACGGTCCGGGCCCGTCCCGTCTTCTAGCGGCCAGCAGGCCTGACAGCCTCAGCCGGCCTGTGCCTGGCGGGCCCGGTAAGCCGCGACATGTGCCCTGTTGGCACAGTTGCCGGTGTCGCAGTACCGCTTCGAACGGTTGCGGGTCAGGTCCAGGACCACCGCATCACAGTCATCCCCTTCGCACACCAGCATGCGGTCCATCTCCTTGCTCCGGATCACGTCCACCAGGGCCATGGCCGCCTCGGTGCCCATCCTGTCCGCCAACGGCGCCTCGCGGGTGGTCGCATGCAGGTGCCAGTCCCACTGGTCGTGCTTCATCAGCTGCGGCAATGCGCTGGCATCGCGCAGCAGGCGGTTCACGGATTCCACCGCTGAATCCTCATCCGAGGTCCATACACCTGCGAGCTCGCTGCGCAGTTGATGGATGCTGGCCAGTTCTGCGGCGTCGCGCGCCCGGGCCCCGCTGAAGCCCTCGGCTTCAAGGAAGCGGTCCAGGTCCGACACGCTACCCAGAGTTTCCCTGCCATTCGCGGCGCTGTTGATCAGATGCACCACGGTGCGCAGCGCCACCTCAGTGTCAGGGGCAAAAACCATCTTGACTCCTTACAGGGCCGGGCGTAATGTCATGACCATTACCCCACTTTACTCCTGACAGGAGGCGACAATGACTGCCGCCACCAACCCGGCCGCGACAGCCGGCCACATCACAGCCAGCCGCGGCTTTTTGGCCTCAGGCCTTGGGATCGCGTTGTTCTCCTCCGCGGTCTTTGGAATCTCCGGATCTTTCGCCAAAGCGCTCCTGGAAACGGGCTGGTCTCCCGGCGCCGCGGTGACCGCGCGCCTCACCGGCGCCGCCCTGATACTTGCCATTCCGGCCATTCCAGCCCTCCGCGGCAAGTGGCACCAATTGCGCGACAACTGGGTCGCGATCGGGCTGTTCGGCCTCATCGGGGTGGCCGCCTGCCAGCTGTTCTACTTCAACGCGGTGGCCCGCCTTTCGGTCGGAGTGGCCCTGCTCCTGGAGTACTTGGCCCCGGTGATCATTGTTCTCTGGCTCTGGGCCGCGAGCCGGAAGCGGCCGCGCGCCCTGACCTTCGGCGGGACGCTGCTGTCCCTCGCCGGGCTGGTACTGGTCCTTGACCTCACCGGCACCGTCAAGATCGATGTGGTCGGCGTGTTGTGGGGGATAGCGGCAGCGGTGTGCCTGGCCATGTACTTCTTCATCACCGCTAGGGAGAACGACTCCCTGCCACCCATCGTCCTCGCCTCCAGCGGCCTCATGGTGGGAGCGGCCGTGATGTGGCTGGCAGCCGCAACCGGCCTGCTTCCCATGGCCTTCAGCACGGCGGACACCAAACTTGGTCCGTGGATCACGCCGTGGTGGGTCTCGTTGGGCGGCCTGGTGGTGCTGGCAACAGTCCTGGCCTACGTCTCCGGAATCATGGCCGCCCGTGCCCTCGGCTCCAAGGTGGCATCCTTCGTTTCGCTGACCGAAGTCCTCTTCGCCGTGATCTGGGCATGGCTGCTCCTCGGGGAACTGCCGGGTGCCATCCAGCTCCTGGGCGGAGCGCTGATTGTTGGCGGCGTCATCCTGGTCAGACTCGATGAACTGCGGGGCCAGGCCAAGGCCATCACCCCGGTGGTGGACGACGAAGCACCCCGGCGGAAGGCGCCCTCACCGCTGGAGCACGCGAACGACGTCGAACCCGTCCCCTGACAGCCGGTCCGCCTCCAACTGCGCTGACTGCTGCGTAAACGCCAACGGGCCCGGACACTGTGTTGTGTCCGGGCCCGTTGGTAATGCTGCTGTGGCTAGTGTGAAGCGTCCGACTGCTCCTGGGCGTTCCGCGTGGCCTTCTGGCTGGCTTCCTTCAGGGATTCAGCGACCCGGGTCAGCTGCGTCATGTGCTCACCGGACCACTGCTGCTTGAACGCATCCGCGTCCGGGCCCATCCACTGCGTGGAGTTCAGCAGGGTGTTCAGGTTGTTCTTCTGCTGCTCAATCTCGTTTGCACCATGCTGCAGCTTGGTGCCGAGAGTCCTGAGCTGTTCTACATCTGCGCCCCACAAAGCCATGAGTATTCTCCTTAGTCTTGGATCCGATCCAGATCGGCATCCCCAGCGGCCCCCGGCTGATCCGGAAGATCCATTACCTAGAACCTATCCCGGCCCCAAAACACTGTCGATGGGGACCGCTGCCCATGCACCAGTTCCCATGGGCGGAAGGCCTCCAAAAGCACGAAGCAGGGGGTCGATCCCAGGCGTTCCAGAGCCTAGCATGGCCTTATGTGCCGGAATATCCGAACCCTCCATAACTTTGAACCGCACGCCACCTCTGAGGAGGTGCACGCCGCGGCCTTGCAGTATGTGCGCAAAATCAGCGGCAGCACCAAGCCGTCGAAAGCCAACGAGGAAGCTTTCGCCGAGGCCGTGCACGAGATCGCCCACATCACCCAGCATCTCCTGGACGCCCTGGTCAGCCATGCGCCGGCCAAGGACCGCGAGGAGGAGGCCGCCAAAGCAAGGGCGAGGGCCGCGGTGCGCTTCGGTACCGCCTGACGGCCTGCCGGCGGGGTCACCCGCGGGAGGCTGTTACCTGCCGAAGCTGCGCAGCCGAAGCGAATTCGCCACCACCAGGACCGAGCTCGCGGCCATGGCGGCCCCCGCGATCATCGGGTTCAGCAGGCCCAAAGCAGCCACTGGGATGCCCACCGCGTTGTAGAAAAAGGCCCAGAACAGGTTGGTCCTGATCGTCGCCAGGGTCCGGCGGGACAGTTCGATGGCCTGCGCCACCTGGCCGAGGTCGTTGCCCATCACGGTGAGGTCCGCGGCCTCGATGGCCACATCGGTGCCCGATCCCATAGCGATCCCGAGGTCCGCCTGCGCCAGCGCCGCGGCATCGTTGACACCGTCCCCCGCCATGGCCACGATGGCTCCGCCGGACTGCAGCCTCCGGACAGCATCCACTTTCCCGGCCGGCAGGACTCCGGCATACACATCCTCCGGTGAAATGCCGACGGCGTCAGCCACCTGCGCGGCGACGGCGGCGTTGTCACCTGTCAGCAGGATGGGCCGGAGCCCCAGGGCCTTAAGCCGTCTGATGGCTTCCGCGGATCCCGGCTTGATGGTGTCCCGGAGGCTGATGATGCCAGCCGCGGTCCCGTCCAGCGCCACCCAGATGGCCGTGGCCCCGGATGCCTCGGCAGCCTGCAGGGCTTCCTGCTGTTCGCGGGAGATGTGGACGCCGTTCTCCTGCAGCCAGCCGGTGCGGCCGGCCAGCACCGTGCGGCCTTCCACGGTGCCGGCCACGCCCCCTCCGGGTGCCGAGCGGAACTGCCCGACGGCGGGAAGCCGCCCGTCGTCGTCGTTCTGGCCGTCCCGGCTCCGAGCCGGACGCGCCGTCAGGGCCGCCGGTTCACTGATCTGCGCGAGGGCGGACGCGGCAATCGCATGGGCGATGGGGTGCTCCGAGGCTGCCTCCACGGCGCCGGCGAGGCGCAGGACCTCGGACGCGGTGAAGCCCTCAAAAGCCATGGCATCGTCAACGGCGAGCTGGCCGCTGGTGACCGTGCCGGTCTTGTCCAGCAGGATGGTGTCCACGGTACGGGTGTCCTCGAGCACCTGCGGGCCTTTGATGAGGATGCCCAGTTGGGCGCCGCGGCCGGTTCCGGTGAGCAGCCCCACCGGGGTGGCCAGGCCCAGCGCGCAGGGGCAGGCGATGACCAGGACGGCGACGGCGGCGGTGAAGGCGGCGCGCAGCTCGGCTTCGCTGACGGCCGGGCCGGCCAGGAACAGCCACGCCGCGAAAGTCAGGGCGGCGATGACCAGGACCACCGGCACGAACACGGCGCTGACCCGGTCGGCCAGGCGGGCGATCGGTGCCTTGCCTGTCTGGGCCTGGGAAACCAGCCGGGCCATCTGCGCCAGGGTGGTTTCGGAACCCACGCGGGTGGCGCGGACCAGTAGACGGCCCGAAGTGTTGATGGTGGCTCCGGTGACCGTGCTGTCCGGGCCAACCTCCACAGGTACCGACTCGCCGGTGACCAGGGACGCGTCCACTGCGGAGCTGCCCTCGATCACCACGCCGTCCGTCGCGATCTTTTCGCCGGGACGGACCACGATGACGTCACCCACCTGGAGTTCTTCGGCCGGGACCTTGGTTTCGCTGCCGCTGCGCACGACCGTGGCGTCCTTCGCGCCCAGGTTCAACAGTGCCCGGAGTGCGTCGCCGGCTTTCTGCTTGGCATTGGCCTCCAGGAAGCGGCCGAGAAGCAGGAACGTGGTGACGACGGCAGCCACCTCAAAGTAGAGTCCGCCAGGTTCCATCCCCTCCATCCGCGGGTGTTCCGTCATCCGGGGGTTGCTGGACAGCTGCCAGGCCGAGAAGACGTAAGCGGCAATCACTCCGATGGAGACCAGCGTGTCCATGGTAGATGCCAGGTGGCGGGCATTGATGGCCGCGGCCCGGTGGAACGGCCACGCCGCCCAGCTGACCACGGGCAACGCGAGAGCCCCCGCCACCCAGCCCCAGTTTGCAAACTGGAAGGCAGGGACCATGGAGATCAGGAAGACCGGCACCGTAAGCACGGCTGCCACGATGAGGCGCGGCCGCAGCTGTTGCGCGCTGCCGCCGTGCCGCAGGTGGTCCTCTTGCGCACCGCCGGTGTGCGCCACGTGGTCACCTTGCGCGGCGCCACCGGCCACTTGCTCGGCATGCTCGCTCGTGCCTCGCTTAGACGCATGCTGCCGCAAGTCCCCGGCGTCGTCGCTGTGCCCGCCTTCCGTGCCGCCGTGCTGGCTCTGGTCGTGGCCGGCGTCGCCGCTCAGGGGCCGCGGGCCGAGCGCATCGGCTCCGTGGCCGGCACTCTTGTTCGGGTAGCGCGGTTGGCGGAGCCTTGCCTTGTAGCCCGCGGCGTTTACCGTGTCCACCAGTTGCTGGTCTGTAATGCCTGCGGGGACTTTTACGTGGGCGGATTCCAGGGGGAGGTTGACCGAGGCTTCCACGCCCTCGAGTTTGCCGAGCTTTTTCTCCACCCGGTTCACGCAGGAGGCGCAGGTCATGCCCTCGATATCAAGGTCAACCACCCGGCTCCCGCCAGGATGGAGATGCTCAGTGCTCACGGCGTTTCCTCTGTTCGGTGGAAAACTCAGGCTTCGTTGGCGATTACCAGGTACCCGGCCTCGGCTACGGCCTCGCCGATCTCGGAGGGTGAGAGTTCCTGGCTGGACGTGATGGTGACCGTGGAGATGCCGCCGGCGTTGAGGTCGACGTCGACCGCTTCGACGCCGGCGAGGGATTCAAGTTCTTCGCTGACCGAAGAGACGCAGTGGCCGCAGGTCATACCCGAAACGCTGACAGTGGTGGAGGTGGTGCTCATGGCTGGCTCCTTTGTGGGGGCCGGCGCGGTGCCGGCGAAGGGGTGGTTTAGCGAAGCAGGCGGCCGATGGCATCGGCCGCCTCCTTGACCTTGACGTCGATAGCTTCGGCCCGGAGTGCGGGATCGGGCTCAGAGGCGGCTCCGACGACACAATGGCCGATGTGCTCCTCCACGAGCCCAAGGCTGACGGCGTGCAGGGCCTTGGTGACGGCCGAGACCTGGGTCAGGATGTCGATGCAGTACTTGTCCTCGTCAACCATGCGGGCAATGCCACGGACCTGGCCCTCAATGCGTTTGAGCCGGCGCAGGTAAGCCTCTTTGTTTCCGGTGTAGCCATGCTCAGGCGGGGAGCCTGGTCCGTGGGCCGGCTCCAAAACAGCGTCTTCCGGTGCATTCATAGTCCCAACATATACCCCATGGGGGTATACCGCAAGTACCCCCTGGGGGTATTCATCCAAAGGTAAGCAGGCTGGTAAATGCCGGCATCGCCTTTGCTCCGGCAATCGTGGCGCCTGAAATTGGGCATTAAAAAGCTCCGGAGTGCGTTATTGGGGGATACGCACTCCGGAGCAGTATTTGGGGCAGATTAGCGATCCACTCCATTGGGCTGGATCGTTCTGCTTGAATCAGCTTACTTGCCGGTAGAGCCGTCCGCCACCACCTCGAATAACTACTTTCGCTTTATTATTTCGAGGCACCTCAGGCACTGTTTTCGCGGCACCTGTGGCCTCAGCCGGCGTCCTCGTGTGCAGGCATCCGGTACGGAACCACCAGGACCGGCCGGCTCTGGTGATGGCTGAGCCAGGCTCCAACTGAGCCGTTGAGTGCTTCCGAAATCCGGTGCGCGAGCCCCCGTTCCGATGTCCCCACGATAATCATGGGGGCGTTGGTCTCCGCGGCAAGCCGGGCGAGGGCGCGGGCAGGATCGCCTGCCAGGGTGCGGAGGGTCCAGTTGACGGCGGGGTCTCCGGCGGTACCGACGGCGTCTTCAATGACTGCCCGGATCCCCATCGTCACGGCACGGACGTCCTCATCATCCTTCTCGGGATGAAGGGACAACCTGTGCGCGGAGCGGGCCGGATCCCACTCCACCAGGTAGCTCGCCTCATCAACATAGGCGCAGAGCATCGGGGCGGAGAGCCGCGCCGCCAGCTGCGTTGCCGTACGGAGGACCTCGGGGTGCTGATCGGGCATCACACCGACTAACAGTGGAGGCGGACCGCTGAATCGTTCTGGAGTCATAGCTCATTCTCTGCCCGGCAGGCGTACTTGAACAGGCCCCTGAGCAGGGGCTTCGTTATGCGGGTGAGGCGGAGACCACCACGTTCTTCCCCCACGGGTCTTCCGTGTAGCAACTGATCAGGACAAGCCGGCTGGGCACCATGTCCCAGATGGGGCTGTCCTTGAGGGCGGCTTTGAGGTACGTGGTCACGCTGTCCACGCGGTATCGGATGGTTCCGGTGGCGGTGACGACATCGAATTCGTCGCCAACGGCCGCCGCGGAGCTCAGGTGGTTGAACGGGGCATCCTGGCCTTCCCAGCTGTGGCCGATGACGTAGGTGGTGTTCTTCGAGCCGTCCCCCGGAACACCGAACGGCGTCAGCCAGTAACCGTCCTTGGTGGTGGGCGGCACGATCGTCTGGCTTTCGACGGCGGTGCTGTCCGGTTCCAGCGGATGGACGGCCGTGTCCATGGCAGCTTTCGGGTAGATGATGCGCTGCGGGGCCGAAGCCTCCGGAAGGACGGGCCCTGCGGATACCGGTACCGCAGCCGGCGCGGATGCCGCCGGGGTGGCAGGGACACCCGAAACCGCCAGGGGCAACGGCAGTTCGAAGACCGACGACGTCCCGGCGGAATAGGCGGCCGTGTTTGTTTCCGGCGTTGGGGCCCCGTGCTGGTCCAGCAGCGGGCCACCAAACGTGAAGGACAGGAAACCCATGATGCCGCAGGCCAGGATGGCGATGTCTGCGCGGTTCAAACCGCGGCGCCGCTTCGGCACTTCGTGCCGTCCGGTTTGCTTTGCCACGATGCTCCTCACCGTTTTGGAAAGTGTGCTTACAGGAAGGGCGCCCCGCCGTGAGCTGGCGGGGCGCCCTGCGTGTCAGTTCGGCCCAGTCCGAACTGCGGCCTTAGTCTGCCTGTGCTTCCAGGGACCTGCGGCGGATCGCAACCACTGCACCCGCACCGAGCATCACGCCCAGGCCCGCGAGCCAGGTGGGGGCACTGTCACTTCCGCCCACGGCAGTCTGCGCATTGAAGCCCTGGTTGGTTCCCTGGCTGACAGCGACTGCCCCAGTGGCCGCCGGCGTCTTACCCGTGACGGCTGTCGTCGCCGGTGCCTGGACCACGACCGGTGCCTGCACCACAGGTGCTTCCACAACGGCCGGCGGAACCACCACCGTCTGTTCAACGGGCGGAACCACCACCGTCTGTTCAACGGGCGGTACTACAACGACCGGTTCGACCGGCGGTACTACAACGACCGGTTCGACCGGCGGTACGACAACGACAGGTTCGACGGGTGGGACCACGACGGGCGGGATCACCGGCGGGTAAACCGGAGGTTCCTCGCCCGGAGGCAGCGGTGCGCAGTTGGCGATGTAGGTGATCTTCCCGTCGTTCGTCCAGTTCAGGCCGCCCGGTATGGACGAGTTCGGCGGGATGATGTCATCGGGATGCCCGGCGTGGCCGCTCAGGCCGTTCACGTTGAATGCAATTGCATCCCACACGGTTGCGCCTGTTCCGCCGGCATGGCAGACGACCACCTGATTAGGAGCGGCCATGGCCGGTGCTGTCAGACTGATCAGCCCCAACCCCATGACCCCCAGTGTGGCAAAGGTACGTTTCATTGTTTTCTTCTCCCCAGTAGTTTGAAACGGACCATGATGAGGGGGAGTAGCGATGACTCTGAGTGCCCCAGCAGCACGGTCAGCTTGCATGTCACTTCAGGCTAGGGTGGCCGCAAGAGGCAGTCGCGAGTAGAGGGTACTCGACTTTGGAAGCCGCTGAAATGCGGCGATACCTGCCACTACGCGGAAACGGGGGAACACTACTTGTTCCGCCGACAGGCAGCCGGGCCCCAATATCGGGACCCTTGAACGTGGCCATGGCCGCGCCTAACGTTGAGTCATACGAAAGGGCGTGACGGGCATGGAAATCTACATGTGGTGGCTGGACCTGGAGCTGGCATCCAAGGAATGGCTCCGGGAAAACCTGCGTGCCGAGGAGCTGCCCCTGGCGGTGCTGCAGGGGATCGCCGAGGCGGGAGGACCCCACCCTGAGAATCCCGTCGCGGTCCTCACGGAGGCGGACTGGGATTTCATCGAGACCCAGTCCGAATTCGTGGACTAGGCGGTCGGGGGTAAGCCGGGCGTAAGCCTTTGCTGCCCAAAAACCGTTGCAGCCTTCCGGCCTGAGTGGTTGCATGGGGTGCATGGCAACCACAGAGAGCTTTGTCCTGGCGATCGGAACCAAAAAAGGCCTTTGGCTGGCTACCAGCCGGGACCGGAAGCAGTGGTCGTTCTCCGGTCCGCACTTCCTGATGAGCGAGATTCCCAGCATTGGCATAGATACCCGGGACGGCCGGACCCGGATCATGGTGGGCGTCAGGTCCGAGCACTGGGGCCCCACCGTGGCCCACTCAGACGACCTTGGCGCTACGTGGACCGAGCCGGAACAGGGAGCCATCATGTTTCCCGAGGACACCGGAGCCGCCGTCGAGCGCATCTGGCAGATCTATCCGGACTCAGAGTCGCGGCCCGGCGTGGTGTGGGCAGGCGCCGAACCCATTTCCGTGTGGAAATCCACCGACGGCGGCGAGCACTTCGAACTGAACCGCGGACTGTGGGACCACCCGCACCGCAGCGAGTGGGGTGCCGGCTACGGCGGCGCCGCCGCCCATTCGATCGTGGTCAACCCGGCAGGCGACAACGTGCACATCGCCATGAGCACCGGCGGCGTATACCGCTCGCTCGACGGCGGAACCTCCTGGGAGGCCAGGAACAAGGGGATTTCGGCCCGCTTCAATCCGGATCCCTACCCCGAATTCGGCCAGTGCGTGCACAAGATCGCCGCAGATGCCGCCGTCGAAGGCCGCCTCTACGCGCAGAACCACCACGGTGTCTACCGCACCGATGACAACGGCGAGCACTGGGAATCGATCGCTGACGGCCTCCCGGCGGACTTCGGCTTTGTGATGCTCACCCACCCCCGCCGGGAAGGGACTGCCTGGGTGGTTCCGCTGAAGGCCGACGGCGAACGCATCCCGCCGGAGGGAAAGCTCGCCGTACACCGTACGGACGACGCCGGGGCCACCTGGAAGCGCCTGGCTACGGGCCTGCCTGAGGGGGAGTACAACAGTGTGCTTCGGGACGCCGCGGGCGTGGATTCGGCCGAGCCGGCCGGAGTCTACTTCGGCACCCGCGGCGGCGCGGTGTATGCCAGCGCGGATGAGGGCGACACGTTTGCTGAAGTGGTCAGCCATCTCCCGGACGTTTTGTGTGTCCGCGCCGCCGTCGTCGCGGGGGCGGGGCTGCCGGAGCCGCGCATTCCGGAAACGGCGGCGGCCCAGGGTGCCTGATATCAGCGTGGTGCTGCCGAGCATCCTGCAGCCGCTGGCCGGCGGGCAGTCCATCCTGACTGCGCCCGCCGACGGGCCGGTGACGGTGGGGAAGCTCCTGGACTCGGTGACCGGGGGTTACCCGGTGCTGGCCAGGCGCCTGCGGGACGAGACCGGCGCGCTGCGCCGCTACGTGAATATCTACGTGGACGGCGACGAAGTGCGCAGGCTCCAGGGCCTGGAAACTGAAGTGGCGGACGGCCAGGAAGTGCTGATCATCCAGTCGGTGGCCGGCGGCTAAGCCGGGCGGCTCCAAAACGGCGGGCAGTCCTGACTGACTACGCCCGCCGTTGTGGTGCTGCTGGTGTGTGGAACGCCGGTTGCCCTCTCAGGCGATGCGCCACACGCTGCATTCGTCCGTATTGATCGCCTTGCGCATTCCTGTGTGGCGGTCCATGATCCAGACGACGCCGATGCCCGGGGCGGTCTCCTGGACGCTTCCGCGCCGGATCACGACGTCGTCGTAGCTTGGCCCCACTGAGAGGCGGGCTTCGATTTCGTCGCCGCGGTGGAGCTGGTCCAGGGCGCGGACCCGGGTTACATGGGCTTTGACTTCCTTCAACATGGCTGGGGCCTCCTGGACTGGAGCTGGGCGCCTGCGCTTGCCGGCAGTTCCAGTGTGGCGGGGCATTGTTGCGCCCGCGTTTCCTGACGGTTAGGGGCCGGTTAGATCTCGGCGCCCAGGATGCCGGTCAGTCCGCGACGCTGCTGCGGTACGTTGCCAGGAACGTGGAGATCCTCCGGACGGCTTCCTCGATGTCCAGGACCGACGGGAGGATCACAAAGCGGAAATGGTCCGGCGCCGGCCAGTTGAAGGCCGAGCCGTGGGAGACCAGGATCTTCTGGTCCTGGAGGAGGTCCAGGACGAACTGCTCGTCACTCCTGATGGGGTAAAGCTCCGGGTCAAGGCGTGGAAACAGGTACATGGCTCCGGCGGCGGGGACGCACGTGACGCCGGGAATGGCGGTCAGGAGCTTGTACGCGAGGTCGCGCTGGTCGCGCAGCCTGCCACCGGGCCGCACCAGCGCCTCGATGCTCTGGTAGCCGCCCAGGCAGGTCTGGATCGCATGCTGGGCCGGGACATTGGGGCACAGGCGCAGCGAGGCCAGGAGCTCGAGTCCTTCGCGGTAGGCGGCGGTGGCGGCGAGGGGGCCGGTGACTGCCACCCAGCCTGCCCGGTATCCGGGCATCCGGTAGGCCTTGGACAGGCCGCTGAAGGTCAGGCAGCACACGTCTTCAGCCACGGAGGCTGTGTGGATGTGCGTGGCTTCCTCGTACAGCACCTTCTCGTAGATCTCGTCAGAGAACAGGACCAGGTTGTGCTTCCGTGCCAGCGTCGCGAACTGTTCCAGGATGTGCCGCGGGTACACCGCACCCGTGGGATTGTTGGGGTTGATGATCACGATCCCCTTGGTGCGGCTGGTGATCTTTGACTCGACATCGGCCATGTCCGGCCACCAGTGCTCCGCCTCGTCGCAGAGGTAATGCACGGGCTTGCCGCCGGTCAGGGTGACCGCGGCCGTCCAGAGGGGGTAGTCGGGCGCCGGGACCAGGATCTCGTCGCCGTTTTCCATAAACGCCTGCAGGCACATCGAGATCAGCTCACTGACGCCGTTGCCGATGAAGATGTCCTCCACGCCGATCTGCATGAGCCCGCGCGTCTGGTAGTACTGCGAGATGGCGGTCCTGGCGGAGAAGATGCCCTTGGAATCGCTGTAGCCCTGGGCGCCCCTCAAGTGGTGGATCATGTCCACCACCACGGACTCCGGCGCTTCCATGCCGAACGGCGCGGTGTCCCCAAGGTTCATCTTGAGGATCCGGTGCCCCTCGGCCTCCATGTTCTTGGCCGCCTGGAGGATGGGCCCGCGGAGTTCGTACCGGACGTTCTGGAGTTTGCTGGAGTGTTGCATAGCGCGCATGGTTGATCTTTTCACAGCCGGGGCCATTGACCGCAGTACCCGCGGGAACCAGACTTTCACTGAGCCTGCATCCCGCCGCGCCGCGTCCCAGGAGGAAGCCATGACCAGCCAGGAAACCCAGCCGGAAACAGCCCGCCGAGCGGGCCGGGAGTGGTTCAAAAGTGCTGTGGTCTACCAGATCTACCCCCGCAGTTTCGCCGATTCCGACGGCGACGGCGTGGGCGACCTCCGCGGGATCATCGGCCGGCTGGACTACCTCCGGAACCTGGGCGTCGACGTCGTCTGGCTGTCCCCTGTGTACCGCTCGCCGCAGGACGACAACGGCTACGACATCAGCGACTACCGGGACATCGACCCGGTGTTCGGCGACCTCGGCACGCTGGACGAACTGCTGGAAGGGCTGCACAGCCGCGGCATGAAGCTGGTGATGGACCTGGTGGTCAACCACACCTCGGACGAGCATCCGTGGTTCGTCGAATCCCGCTCGTCCAAGGACAGCCCCAAACGGGACTGGTACTGGTGGCGGGCTCCGCGGGACGGTGCGGAGCCGGGTGCGCCCGGGGCGGAACCGAACAACTGGGGATCCGCGTTCTCCGGCCCGGCCTGGGAGTACGACGCCGCCAGCGGCGAGTACTACCTGCACCTGTTCTCGAAGAAGCAGCCCGACCTGAACTGGGAAAACCCGGAGGTCCGGGCCGCCGTCTACGACATGATGAACTGGTGGCTGGACCGGGGCGTGGACGGCTTCCGGATGGACGTCATCAACTTCATCTCCAAGGACCAGTCCCTGCCGGACGGTCCCCGGTCTGACGGGATGCTTTTCGGCGACGGCGGCCCGCACTACATCTGCGGTCCGCGGATCCACGAGTTCCTCCAGGAGATGCACCAGGAAGTCTTCGAAGGCCGGGACAAAGACCTCCTGACCGTCGGCGAAATGCCGGGCGTCACCGTGGAGGACGCCGTGCTGTTCACCGATCCTGCCAGGGAAGAGGTGGACATGGTGTTCCAGTTCGAGCACGTGGCCCTGGACCAGGAGGGCGGCAACAAATGGCGGCCCCGGAAACTCCTGCTCACCGACCTGAAGAAGTCCCTGGGCCGCTGGCAGGAAGCGCTGGGGGAGCACGGCTGGAACAGCCTCTACTGGGGCAACCACGACCAGGCCCGGGCCGTGTCCCGGTTCGGCGACGACGGCCAGTACCGCGAGCTGTCCGCCAAGATGCTCGCCGCCGTCCTGCACCTGCACCGCGGCACGCCCTACGTCTACCAGGGCGAGGAACTGGGCATGACCAACATGACCTTCGGAGCCATCAGCGACTACAGGGACATCGAGGTCCTCAACCACCACCGGGAAGCCACCACCCACCTCGGCCACACCGACGCCGAGGTCCTGGCCGCGCTGGCCCCGCTCAACCGCGACAACGCCCGCACCCCGGTGCAGTGGGACGCCAGCCGCCATGGCGGTTTCACTACCGGTGCGCCCTGGATCGCCGTCAATCCGAACGCCAACACCATCAACGCTGCCGCGCAGGTGGAGGACCCGGACTCCGTCTACAGCTTCTACCGCCGGGTCATTGAACTGCGCCACACGGATCCGGTGGTGGCCTACGGGGATTTCACCATGCTGCTTCCCGACGACGAACACGTCTACGCGTTCACCCGCTCGCTGCCGGACGCGGAGCTGCTGGTGCTGGGCAACTTCTCCGGTTCAGTCCAAAAGTCCGACGCCGGGGATCCCGCCTGGGCGGGCGCCGCCCAGGTCCTGGGAAATTACCCGTCCGACGGCGGCACGGACCTCCGGCCGTGGGAAGTGCGGGTTCTGCGCCGGAACCGGTAGCTGTGGCTCGCTACGGCGCCAGACGGTCGCCCGGCTGCTGCACGCGGAACCACCGGTAGCCGTAACGGCCCAGCTCAACGGTGAAGCCGCCGTCGGGCTCCAACGGCACGTCGCCGCCGTCGAGCACGTCCAGCAGGGTGGCACCCCGGTAGGTCCGTTTCGGCGCATCCCCGCCCACCTTGCCGGCGATCTTTACCTTTCCCGTGCCGAAGTTGTGCAGGAGCACCATGGTGGCCCCGTCCGAAGTACACGTGTGCGCGAAGACCGCTGGTTCGGGCTGGTCGATCACGGCGAACCCGCCCCAGCCCAGTTCGGGGGACTCCCGGTAGCGCTGGATCAGCCTGGCCATGAAGTTCCAGAGCGAATCCGGGTCGCGTTTGGCAGCGGCCGCGTTGACGTTGGCCGGACCGTAGTCGCCGCGGGCCAGCGGGACCACCAGATCGGACGCCTTCGCACTGGAGAATCCGCCGTTCTTGGTGCTGTTCCACTGCATGGGGGTGCGGACGGCGGCCCTGCTCTTCTGCCGCAGGTCCTCGCCCATGCCGATTTCCTCGCCATAGAACAGGACCGGGGTACCGGGGAGCGAGAACATCAGCGAGTACACCATCCGGATCCGTTCGGCGTCACCGCCGAGCATCGGCGGCAGCCTGCGGCGGAGGCCGCGTCCATAGATCTGCATGTTTTTCTCCGGGCCGAAGGCGGCGAAAACCTCCTGCCGTTCGGCGTCGCTGAGCTTGTCCAGCGTGAGTTCATCATGGTTGCGGACGAACATGGCCCACTGGTTGTCGGGGTGCAGCGGCGGCCGGCTCTTCAGGTTCTCGGCAAGCGGCCGGGCATCCTGGCGGGCCAGCGACAGGTAGAGGTGCTGCATGGTCATAAAGTCGAACTGCATGTTCAGCTCGTTGCCCTCGGCGCCGCCGAAGTACTCCAGCTGCTCCTTGTAGGGCAGGTTGACCTCGCCGAGCATCACGGCACTGCCGTTGCGGCGGCCCAGGAAGCTGCGCAGCGCGCTGAGGTACTCATGCGGGTCCAGGTTGGCGGCCTCATCCTTGGGCTGGCCGCGGGTTTCGAGGAAGAACGGCACGGCGTCCAGCCGGAAACCGTCCAGGCCGAGCTCGAGCCAGAGCCCCATCGCCTTGGCGATTTCGTTCCGGACGTTGGGATGCGTCACGTTCAGGTCCGGCTGGTGCTCGGCGAACATGTGCAGGTACCACTCGCCGGTGGCGTCATCCTTCGTCCACAGGGACGTCTGCTCGCCGGGGAACACCACCTCCGAGGACGTGTCCGGGGGAGTGTCTGCCCGCCACACGTAGTAGTCCCGGTACGGGTTGTCCTTCGATTTCCGGGCCTCCACGAACCAGGGATGCTGGTTGGAGGTGTGGTTGACCACGAAGTCCGCGATCACCCGCATGCCCCGGTCCTTGGCGCTGCGGACAAACTCCACGAGGTCGCCCATGGTGCCCAGCCGCGGATCCACGGTGAAGAAATCCGTGACGTCGTAGCCGTCGTCGCGGTCCGGCGACGGGTAGAACGGCATCAGCCAGATGCACGTGACGCCCAGCGCCGCGAGGTAGTCCACCCGCTGGGTGAGGCCGGCAAAATCACCGGTGCCGTCGCCGTCGTCATCGAAGAACGTCTCCACGTCCAGGCAGTAGATGACGGCGTTCTTCCACCAGAGGTCCGAGGTTTCCGCGATCCTCACGACGTTGCCTCTTTCACGCGTGGGTCCGGAAAGTGCGCCGGGCGCAGTCGGGGCAGCACGTCGGCGCCGAACGCCTCGATGAACGGGGCCTGGTCCTGGCCCACGAAGTGCAGGTACAGCTCGTCGAAGCCCAGGTCCGCGTACCCTGCCAGCCACTCGGCGTGCTGGTCCAGGCTGGCGGAGATGTTCACCGATTTCCGGACCTGGTCCACGCCCACGTGGCCGCTGACGCCGTCGAAATGGGCCGCGGTGGGCAGGTCCCACGGCACGGGCGGGGCGAAAGTGTTGGTCCGCCACTGGTCCAGCGCGGTGGCCACGGCATCCTCCTCGCGCGGCGCCCAGGACAGGTGCACCTGCAGGATGGCGTGGCCCTGGCCGCCGTTGTCCCGGTACGCGGCCAGCATGTGCTTCAGCTTGTCCGGCGACTGGTTCACGGTCACCAGGCCGTCCGCCCAGGCGGCGGAACGGCGGGCGGTGTCCACGCTGATGGCCGGCGCGATCAGCGGCGGCGGAGGCTCCGGCACATCCCAGATCCGGGCCTGCTCCACCGTCACCAGGCCGTGGTGGGTGACCTCCTCGCCCCGGTGCAGGCGGCGGATGATGTCCACGCACTCCTCAAGCCGCCGCTGGCGGGTCTCCTTCGGCGGCCAGGCATCTCCCGTGACGTGCTCGTTCATATTTTCGCCGCTTCCGGGCGCCAGCCAGAACCGGCCCGGGAACATGCCGGCCAGGGTGGCGGAGGCGTGGGCGGTGATGGCGGGGTGGTAGCGCTGGCCCGGGGCGGTCACCACACCGAAGCGGAGGCTGGTGGTGGCCAGCGCCGCGCCCAGCCAGGACCAGGCGAAACCGGAATGGCCCTGCCGGGCGGACCACGGCTCAATGTGGTCCGAGCACATGGCTGCGTCAAAACCCGCCTGTTCGGCGTGCTGGACGTCCTTCAGAAGCTGTGCGGGGCTGATCTGTTCATGCGAGGCGTGAAAGCCGACGGTGACCATCGTTAAGGTCTACAGGCCCGCGGACTGCGGTGTCGAGGCCTTTCAGCCGGGCATTGCCGATCCAGGCCCTACCGCCGGCGCGGCCGCCGGGCAAGAATGGGGCCTATGAAACTTCCCGTGATGCCGCCCGTTTCGCCGATGCTCGCCAAGGCTGTCAGTGGAATGCCGGACGGCGCACTGAGCTACGAGCCCAAATGGGACGGCTTCCGGTCCATCATCTTCCGCGACGGCGACGAGGTGGAGATCGGCAGCCGCAACGGGAAACCCATGACACGGTACTTCCCGGAAGTCGTGGAAGCGCTGAAGGCGAACCTGCCGCCGCGCTGCGTGCTGGACGGCGAGATTGTGCTGGTTGGCCGATCAGGGGACCGGCTGGACTTCGACGCCCTGCAGCAGCGCATCCATCCCGCCGCGAGCCGGGTGAAACTGCTGGCCGAGCAGACGCCGGCGAAGTTTGTGGCCTTTGACCTGCTGGCCCTCGGGGACGAGGACTACACCGGCCGGCCCTTTTCCGAACGGCGGGCCGCACTGGAGCAGGCGCTCGCCGGCAGCCAGGCACCGGTCCACCTCACCGCCGCCACCCAGGACAAGGACACCGCCGAGCAGTGGTTCCGGCAGTTTGAGGGCGCCGGCCTGGACGGGATCGTGGCCAAACCGCTGGACGGCTCATACCAGCCGGACAAACGCGTGATGTTCAAGGTCAAGCACGAGCGCACGGCCGACTGCGTCGTTGCCGGCTACCGCGTGCACAAGAGCGGCCCGGATGTGATCGGCTCGCTGCTGCTCGGCCTGTACAAGGACGACGGCGGCCTGGCCAGCGTGGGCGTGATCGGCGCCTTCCCGATGAAGCGCCGCCAGGAACTGTTTTCCGAACTGCAGCAACTGGTCACCGACTTCGACGGGCACCCGTGGGCGTGGGCCAAGCAGGAGGAAGGCGACCGGACGCCGCGGAACGCCGAAGGCAGCCGCTGGAGCGCCGGCAAGGACCTGTCGTTCGTGCCGCTGCGGCCGGAGCTGGTGGTGGAGGTCAGGTACGACCACATGGAGGGCGAGAGGTTCCGGCACACCGCCCAGTTCAACCGCTGGCGGCCGGATCGGGACCCGGAGTCATGCACCTACGAGCAGCTGGAGGAGCCGGTGAACTTCGACCTCGCTTCGGTGCTGGAGACCGGGCGGCCCTAACAACCTGGCCGTCCGCCGTCGTGCTCTTGCTGCCGGACTAGCCCACTTTTTAACGGGGAAAGCCCGCCATTCGATTGAATGGCGGGCTTTCCGGTCCCAAAACCGGGCTGCTGCGTTACTTCAGGCCAAGCTGCTTGGTGGGGACCCTGAAGGTTTCCTTGGCCGTCAGCGCGGAGATGGCCGCGATGGAGCAGATGATGGCGGTGAAGATGCTGATCTGGACCCAGCCGCCGGGCTTGATGCCGCCCATGGCTGCCACGATTGCCGGGGCGAAGCCTGCCATCAGGAAGCCCAGCTGCGTGCCGATGGCCAGGCCGGAGAACCGGACCTTGGTGCTGAACATCTCGGCGTAGAAGGACGGCCACACGGCGTTTGAGGCGGCGTAACCGCAGGAGAAGAAGCCGATGGCTGCGAGGAACATCAGCGGGACGCTGCCGGATTCCAGGCTGAGCAGGAACACCGGCGTGAGGATGGCGCTGGAAAGTGCGCCGTAGATGAAGACAGGCTTGCGGCCGATCCTGTCGGCAAGCTTGCCGAAGAGCGGCTGGGTGCCCAGTGCCACGAGGTTGGCGCCCACCACCAGCCACAGGGTGGTGGTGCCGTCAACGCCGGCAACGGTCTTGGCGTAGCTGATGGCCAGGGTGCCGAACACGGTGGAGACGGCGGCGATGAACGCGCAGCAGACCACGCGGAGGACGTCGCGCCAGTGGCTCTTGAGCAAGTCGGCCACGGGGAGCTTGGAGATCTCGGCGTTCTTCTGGGCTTCCTCGAAGGCCGGGGGTTCGTGCAGCGTGCGGCGGATGAAGAACGCAACCATCACGACGACGGCGCTGAGCCAGAACGGGACGCGCCAGCCGATGCCGTACTTGATGTCGTCCGGAAGGGCGAGGACGGGGATGAAGGCGAGGGCGGCGAGGATCTGGCCGCCCTGGGTACCGGTGAGGGTCCAGGAGGTGAAGAAGGAGCGGCGGTTGTCCGGAGCGTGCTCCAGGGTCATGGAGGAGGCGCCGGCCTGTTCGCCCGCGGCCGAGAGGCCCTGGCAGAGCCTTGCGAGCACCAGCAGGGCAGGAGCCCACCAGCCAACGGTGTTGAAGTCCGGCAGGCAGCCGATCAGGAAGGTGGAGGCACCCATCAGCAGGAGGGTGAACATCAGGACCTTCCGCCGGCCCACCCGGTCACCGAAGTGGCCGAGGATGACGGCGCCCACCGGCCGCGCCACGTAGGCGAAGCCGAAGGTGGCGAAGGACATGATGGCCGCGTTTGAGTCAGCATTCGGGAAGAAGACCGTGGGGAAGATCAGGGCGGCGGCGGAACCGAAGATGAAGAAGTCGTAGTATTCGACGGCGCTGCCCAGGAAGCTTGCGAGGGCTGCCTTCTTCGGCGTCCCGGCCGGGGCAGCGATGCCTGGCTCGGCGGACGGAAGTTTCTGGCTCATGGAATTCCTTTGATGTGACGACTTTGTCGCGGATGGATCAGGGGGCTCGCAGCCGGCGCTTGCCTGGGGTAAGGCTTGGCGCGGCACGGCTGGAGGTGCGGGGGAAACCCGGACAGTAGCCACATGGTGGGAGCTACTTGTGCGATATAGCAATGATGGCTGTGAGTACAGTCACTTGTCAAGAAAATAATCACCATCTAGAAATAGTTGCCACCATGTGGCAATATCGACGTATGAGTGTGAACCAAGCCACAGAGGTCGACGACGTTACCCCCGAGCCAAAGCCGGCCAAAGGTGACCGGACGGACATGGTGGGCAAGGCCCTGGGCCTCCTGGTCCTCCTGGGGGACGAGCCCCGCGGCGCCAGTGCCGCGGAAATCTCCCGCCGCGCGGACCTGCCCTTCAGCACCACCTACCGCCTGCTGGGTTCGCTCACGCGGGACGGTTTTGTGGATTACGAACCCGATGGCCGCCGCTACCACCTGGGCCTGCGCATCTTCCAGCTGGGCCAGCGCGTGTCCAACCACCACGGCTTCGCCGGCACGGCCATGCCGGTCCTCCGCCGCGTGACGGAGCAGACGGGTGAGGCCACCATCCTCAGCGTCAGGGACGGCCACCACCACCTGACGGTCAACAAGGTGGACGGCCCGCAGATGTTCCGGGTGACCAGCGACCTCGGCCACCTCGGCTCGCTGCACACCACTGCGGTGGGCAAGGCGCTGGTGGCGTTCGCCGAGGACCCGGAGCGGGAACGCCTCCTGGCCGAGCTGGAGCTGGATCCACTCACCGAGCACTCGATCACCGACAGGGATGCCTTCCGCGCCGAAATCGACAAGGTCAGGCGCCAGGGGTTCGCGGTCATGGATGAGGAGAACGAGACCGGCATGCGCGCCGTGGCCGTCCCGCTTTTCAACTCCCAGGGCCACGCCTTCGCCTCCCTGGCCACGGCAGTCCCGGTCTTCCGCCTGAGCCTGGAGGCCCTGGTTGCCCATGTTCCCGTGCTGCAGGAGGCGGCGGCCGAGCTGGCTGCCCGGCTCCCGCAGCGCTGACCCCGGCCGTGAAGGAAGCGGCGGGCGTTGGCAATTGGCAACCCAAACCCTTCTCATGTTCGTATCTCGAACAATAGTGCGTTATGTGAACATGTGCTGTACTGTAATCCCTAACACCGGACCCGCGGCGCTCGCCTTGGCCTGCGCCGACCGCCCGGTGCCGTTACCAAAGGAGCTGCACGGATGAGTAATCGAACTGAGTCCTACCTGGTGGGACTGGTCGGGGATGGCGTCATGCCGTCGCTCACCCCCCACATGCACGAACGCGAAGGCGACGTGCAGGGCCTGCGCTATCTGTACCGCCCCATCGACCTGCTGGAACTCGGACTTCCCGGCGAATCCGTCGGCCACCTGCTGCAGAGCGCCCGCAGCCTTGGCTTCAACGGCCTGAACATCACGCACCCCTGCAAGCAGCTGGTGCTGCAGCACCTGGATGAGGTCTCCCCGGACGCCCTCCGGCTCGGTGCCGTCAACACCGTGGTGATCGAGGACGGCCGGTTCATCGGCCACAACACCGATTTCTCCGGCTTTGCCGCTGCCCTCGCCTCCGGCCTCCCCGCTGCGAAGCTGGACCGCGTGGTCCAGCTGGGTGCCGGCGGCGCCGGATCGGCCGTCGCCTACGCCCTGCTCACCGCGGGCGTTAAGGCCCTGGACCTGGTGGACGTGGACCCCGCCCGCTGCGCCGCAAAGGCCGCAGAACTGGCCGGCTTCTTCCCGCAGAGCACCGTCACAGCCCGGACGACGGCGGAGCTGCCGCAGCTGCTGCCCCTCGCCGACGGCCTGGTCCACTGCACCCCCGTGGGAATGGCCGCCCACCCCGGCGTCCCGCTGGACCTGGACCTGCTGGAACCCCGGCACTGGGTGGCGGACATCGTCTACCGCCCCATCGACACCGAACTGGTCCGCGGCGCACGCGCCAAAGGCTGCGACGTCCTGGACGGCGGCCGCATGGCCGTGGGACAGGCGGCGGATGCCTTCCGGATCTTCACCGGGCTGACAGCCGACGCCGACCGGATGCGCTCGCACTTCCTGGAACTTGTGGCGGCGGAAGAGGTGGCCGCCTGATGCGCACCGGAATCGCCACCGTCTGCCTTTCGGGCACGCTGAAGGAGAAGATGCAGGCCTGCGCCATCGCAGGCTTCGACGGCATCGAGATCTTCGAGCAGGACCTGGTCACCTCGCCGCTGACGCCCGAGGATGTCCGCAAGATGGCGGCGGACCTTGGCCTGACCCTTGACCTGTACCAGCCCTTCCGCGACTTCGACAGCGTGTCCGAGGACCTCCTGGCCGCCAACCTCCGCCGCGCAGAGGCCAAGTTCAGGCTGATGGCCCGGCTGGGCATGGACACCATCCTGGTCTGCTCCAACGTGGCCACCGCCAGCATCGACAGCGACGACCTCCGGACCGAGCAGCTGGGACGCCTGGCCGAACTGGCCGGCGACCACGGGGTCAAGGTTGCCTACGAGGCCCTGGCCTGGGGCAAGTACGTCAGCGACTACGAGCACGCGCACCGGCTGGTGGAAGCCGTGGACCACCCCAACCTGGGCACCTGCCTGGACTCCTTCCACATCCTGTCCCGCGACTGGGACACGGCACCCATCGAGGCGTTCAACCCGGAGAAGATCTTCTTCGTCCAGGTGGCGGACGCCCCCAAGCTCTCCATGGATGTGCTGTCCTGGAGCCGGCACTACCGGGTCTTCCCGGGTGAAGGCCAGTTCGGGCTCGCCAAGTTCATGGGCCACGTGGTCCGCGCCGGCTATGCCGGCCCCGTGTCACTCGAGATCTTTAACGACGTCTTCCGCCAGTCGGACGTGGAGCGCACCGCCGTCGACGGCATGCGCTCGCTGATCTGGCTGGAGGAACAGAGCGCCAAGTGGCTGGACGCCAGCGCCCCGGTGCTGTCCGGCGCCGCGCCGGGCGCCGGGGCGGGCACCCAGGCCGCGGGCCGCCGTCGTTATCCGATGGAACTGGCCACGCTCCCGCAGGTGGCCGAACCGGCAGGCTTCAACTTCGCCGAGGTCAAGGCGGCCGACACCGCCGGGCTGGAAACAGTCCTGGGCCAGCTGGGCTTCGAGTTCAACGGCCGCCACCGCACCAAGGACGTCCAGCTGTGGACCATGGGCCACGCCCGGGTGATCATCAACGAGGCCGGCCCCGACGCCGGGGATGCAGCGGCCGGTATTGCTGCCCTTGGTTTCGACGTCGATTCACCCGTGATCGCCTCGGCCCGTGCCCAGCAGCTCAAGGCCCCGGCGGTGCCCCGCAAGAGCCAGGCGAACGAGGAGGTGTTCCAGGGCTTCGCCGCCCCGGACTCCACCGAGATCTTCCTGTGCCAGGGCAGCCCCGACGGGACCGCGGCCTGGACCAGCGAATTCGGCGAGGGCCTCGAAGTGCCCGCCGCCGGCGCCCCGGCCGTGATCGACCACGTGAACCTGGCCCAGCCCTGGCAGCACTTTGACGAGGCAGTCCTCTTCTACACCAGCGCCCTGGCCCTGGAACCGCAGCCGTTCGCGGAGGTTCCCAGCCCCACGGGCCTGGTCCGCTCGCAGGTGATGCTCACCGAAAACCGCGCCGTGCGGCTCGTGCTGAACCTCGCCCCGCTCATCCAGCAGGACGGCGCTTCCGGTGGTTCTGGCGCCGCGGAGTCCGACGGCGGGGGCACCGGTGCGCGCAGGACCTACCAGGAACACATCGCCTTCGCCGTGGACGACCTGGTGGCCACCGCGCGGGACTGCAAGGCCCGCGGACTGGAGTTCCTGGAGATCCCGGCGAACTACTACGAGGACCTGGACGCACGGTTCGGACTGGCGCCGGAGTTCCTGGCCACGCTGCAGGAACTGAACCTCCTGTATGACCGGGACGCCGACGGCGAGTTCCTGCATTTCTACACGGCCACCGTGGGAAGCGTGTTCTTCGAAATGGTGGAACGCCGCGGAAACTATGACGGCTACGGCGCCCCCAACGCTCCCGTCCGGCACGCAGTCCAGTACGACCTCCTGCACCGCACCTGACCCGTCCACCGAATCCCAGCACCTTTAACAACAGCAACCACGAAAGGAGCCAGCCGTGCCGCAGCACATCACTACCGAACAGCTTGACACCGACGAGCTCGTACCGGCCGCCGAACCCCATGCCGGGCACCTGCCCCTGGACCGCGCCATCGAGACCCAGGCCGATCTCAGTGCAGAGATTAACGCCATGGGTGAGGCGTATGCCCGGGCGCTCAAGGACGGCACCCCCGCCGAGACCCAGCCCCGTTTGGACTACCCGCCCTACCGCAGCAGCATCCTGCGGCACCCCACCAAGAGCCTGCAGCACGCAGACCCGGAGACCATCGAGCTGTACTCGCCCGCCTTCGGACACCAGGACGTGCACGCCCTGGAGTCGGACCTGACCATCCAGCACAACGGCGAACCCCAGGGTGAGCGCATCATCGTCGCAGGCAAGGTCCTCGACGGCGACGGCCGCCCCGTTGCCGGCCAGCTCGTGGAAATCTGGCAGGCCAACGCCGCGGGCCGCTACATGCACAAGCGCGACCAGCACCCGGCCCCGCTGGACCCCAACTTCACCGGCATCGGCCGCTGCATCACCGGCCCGGACGGCTCCTACCGGTTCACCACCATCAAGCCCGGCGCCTACCCGTGGAAGAACCACCTCAACGCCTGGCGCCCCGCCCACATCCACTTCTCGATGTTCGGCACCGAGTTCACCCAGCGCATCATCACGCAGATGTACTTCCCGGGCGACCAGCTCTTCCCGCTGGACCCGATTTACCAGACCATCGTGGACCCGGACGCCCGTGACCGCCTGGTGGCCAAGTACGACCACGACCTGACCGAACCCGAGTGGGCCCTGGGCTACAACTGGGACATTGTCCTGACCGGCCCGAAGCGGACGTGGACCGAAAACGAAGCGCTCGGCGCAGAAGGTGATGAGGAATAGGCGCATGAGCAACCAGACCACCAAGCTTGTTCCCACCCCCGGCCAGACCGTCGGCCCGTTCTACGGCTACGCGCTGCCCTTCGAGAAGGACAACGAACTCCTGGCACCCGGCTCGCCGGGCTCCATCCGACTCCAGGGCACCGTGTACGACGGTGCAGGCGAGACCGTCCCGGACGCCATCCTGGAAATCTGGCAGCCCGACGCCGAGGGCAAGATCGTGCAAAAGACCGGTTCGCTGGTCCGCGACGGCTACACCTTCACCGGCTGGGGCCGCGGCTCCGTGGGCTACTCCGGTGTGTTCACCTTCACCACGGTCAACCCCGGCCCCACCGAACCGGGGGCGGCGCCGTTCATTTCGGTAGCCATCTTTGCCCGTGGCCTGACGAACCGACTGTTCACCCGCATCTACCTGCCGGAGAATGAGGAAGCCCTCGCAACGGACCCGCTGCTCAGCTCCCTGGACCCGGAACGCCGGAAAACCCTGATCGCCCGCCGCGATCCGGACGGCGGACTGACCTGGGACATCCGGCTGCAGGGTGAGGGCGAAACAGTCTTCCTGGACTTCCAGTGAACAAGACCCCCGGCACGGGAGGTACCGTCAATTCCGGAAGCGCGGCCGACGGCGACGCCGGCCTGCTGAGCCCCGTGTCGGCGTCGCCCCTGGTGGCGGCGCTGACGGGGGACCGCGCGGTGCTGGCGGCGATCCTCGCCGTCGAGTCCGGCTGGGCCGCCGTGCTGGAGAAGGCCGGCCTGGCGCCGTCCGGCTCCGGCGCCGTCGTGGCCTCCGCTGCTGAGGCGGGCCGCTACGACGTGGCGGACATCGCGCTCCGTGCCCAGGGTGGTGGCAACCCCGTGATCCCGCTGCTGGCCGACCTGCGGAAGCAGGTCCAGGCGCGGGACACCGCCAACGTGGGCGCCGTGAAAGCGGTGCACACGTCACTGACCAGCCAGGACGTGCTGGACACGGCCCTGATGCTGCTGGCCCGCAACACTGTTGAGGCGCTGCTGGCCGACCTGAAAAGCACGACGGCGGCGCTCGCCGCCCTCGCGGAACAGCATGCGGACACGCTGTGCGTGGGCAGGAGCCTGACCCAGCACTCGCTGCCGTTCACCTTCGGGCTCCGCGCCGCGCAGTGGTTCCACGGCGTGGCCGCGGCAGGCCGGCAGCTGGAGCACGTGGAGCTGCCGGTACAGTTCGGCGGTGCCGCCGGCACCCTCGCCGCCGGCACCGTGCTGACCTCCGGGACGGCGTCCACCCCCTTTGGCCTGGCGTATTCGCTGGCCGAACAGCTGGGCCTGGCCGCGGCGCCCGCACCGTGGCACACCAACCGCCTGGCCATCACGTCCCTCGGAAATGCCCTGGCCTCGGTGCTGGACGCGTACGGCAAAATCGCCGCAGACGTCCTGTTCCTCAGCCGTCCCGAGTTGGCCGAGTTGGCCGAGCCGCGGGCCGCGGGCAGGGGCGTGTCCTCGGCCATGCCGCAGAAGCAGAACCCCGTGCTCTCCGTCCTGGTCCGGAGCGCCGCCCTGCAGGCGCCGCAGCTCGCGGCCCAGCTGCACCTGGCTGCCGCCAATTTCAACGACGAACGCCCCGACGGTGCCTGGCACACGGAATGGCCTGCCCTGCGCGGGCTGCTCCGGCTGGCCCTTGCCGCGGCCGGCCACGTCAAGGAACTGACGGAAGGCCTGCAGGTTTTCCCGGTGGCCATGCGCCGCAACCTGGACCTCGCCGGACCGCTGCTGCTGGCCGAAGGGGTGGGCGCCGCCGTCGCACCGCTTCTGGACGACAAGGACGGTGCCACCGGCAAGCAGCAGCTCCAGGCGGTGGTGGACCGGACCCTTGAGGTGCCGGCCGCCGACCAGGCGGGGACCTACCGGCGGCTGCTCCGCGAAGCGGTGCCGGCCGGCCAGCTCACGGATCTTCGGCTGGAAGAGCTCCTGGATCCGGCCAGTTACCTGGGCCAGGCCGCCGGGATCTCCCGCCGCATCCTCGCCGCGTTCCCGGACTTTACGCGTTCCGCAGCATCCCACACGTCAGCATCCAACGATCCGAACGGAGCCAACCGTGGCTAAACCGACTCTGAAGGCAGTGCTGCTTTCGCCCCAGCGCCCGCTGGGGGACAGGCCCCTGCTCGTCGCCGGACCGTCCCTCGGCACGTCCACGCTCCTGTGGACCGAGGCGGCAACACTGCTCGGCACCGACTACGACGTGGTGGCCTGGGACCTGCCCGGCCACGGCGTCTCGCCGGCGGCCATCGAAGGCTTTGACGTGGCCGACCTCGCGGATGCCGTGGTGGACCTCGTGGACACCATTGCGCCCGGCGCCGGTTTCCACTACGCCGGGGTCTCCCTCGGCGGCGCCACCGGCCTGCAGCTGGGGATCAAGCACGGCGAACGCCTCAAGAGCCTGTCGGTCCAGTGCAGCGGCGCGAAGCTCGGCACCCCGGAAGGCTGGCTGGAACGCGCCGAAACCGTGCGCACCCAGGGCACCCCCGTGATGATCCAGGGCTCGGCGCAGCGCTGGTTCGCGCCGGGGTTCATGGACCGCGAACCCGCCCGGAGCAGCCACCTCCTGCACGCCCTCCGCGACGCCGACCGCTTCAGCTACGCCTTCTGCTGCGAAGCACTGGCATCCTTTGACGTCCGCGCGGACCTCGGCAGCATCAGTGTCCCCACGCAGGCGCTGGCCGGTGCGGAGGACACTGTTGCGCCGCCGTCGTTCGCGGAGGAAGTGGCGGCGGGCATCACTGCCGGCGGGGGCACCGCCAACGCCGTGACCCTGGGCGGCGTGGCCCACCTGGCCCCGTTCGAGGCACCCGGCCACGTGGCCGACCTGCTCCGGAACCTCATCTCATGGACCGAATCCCAGGAGGCAGCCAAATGAGCAGCATTGACCTTCCAGGCGCACGGAATGGCGTCGTCCAGCCGGATGCCACCAGCCAGGAGATCTACGACGGCGGCATGGTGGTCCGCCGCGAGGTGCTGGGCGCCGCGCATGTGGACCGGGCCAACGCCAACAAGGACGAATTCACCGAAGACTTCCAGGACATGATCACGCGGATCGCGTGGGGTGGCATCTGGACCCGCCCGGGCCTCCCACGGCAGATGCGCTCTGCCGTGACCATCACTGCGATGGTGGCGCACGGGCACTGGGAAGAGCTGGCCATGCACATCCGCGCGGCCATCACCAACGGCCTGAGCCGGGATGAGATCAAGGAAATCCTGCTGCAGACCGCCATCTACTGCGGAGTCCCCTCCGCCAACACAGCATTCAAGACCGCCCAGCAGGTGTTCCGCGACCTGGACGCGGCCGATAAGGACGCATCCGCCGCCGGCGCACCCAACTAGCCACCCCGCCCAACTAGGTAGCACTAAGTGTCGTTTTGAGCCCTCAAAACGACACTTACTGCGACCTAGTTGGGGATCCACGCAGAATTTAGAGGAAAAGTTATGAACCAGGCTTTTGTGTACGACGCCGTGCGCACCCCCTTCGGTAAGTTCGGCTCGGGTCTCGCGGGTGTCCGCCCGGATGACTTGGCAGCGCACGTGATCACCGAGTCCGTGAAGCGGGCCCCGGGCCTCGACCCGGAGCGGATCGACGAGGTGGTCTTCGGCAACGCCAACGGCGCCGGCGAGGAAAACCGCAACATCGCCCGCATGGGCACCCTGCTCGCAGGCCTGCCGGTCTCCATTCCGGGGACGACGGTGAACCGGTTGTGCGGGTCGTCGCTGGACGCGGCGATCATCGCCTCACGCCAGATCAACGCCGGCGACGCGGACCTGATGCTGGTGGGCGGCGCGGAGTCGATGTCCCGTGCCCCGTGGGTGCTGCCCAAGACCGAGAAGCCCTACCCGGCCGGTGACATGACCCTGGCGTCCACCACGCTGGGCTGGCGCCTGGTGAACAAGGCCATGCCCAAGGAGTGGACCATCTCCCTGGGTGAGGCCACCGAGCGGCTGCGTGAAAAGTACGGCGTGACCCGCGAGCAGCAGGACGAGTTCGCCGCCAACTCCCACAACCTTTCGGCAGCTGCGTGGGACGAGGGTTTCTACGACAACCTCGTGGCCCCGGTGCCGGGCACTGACCTGGTCCGCGACGAAGGCATCCGGGCCGGTTCTTCGGCGGAGAAACTCGCCGGGCTGAAGACGGTGTTCCGTGCCGAGGGCGGCACCGTCACCGCGGGGAACGCGTCGCCGCTGTCCGACGGCGCCTCCGCGGCCTGGATTGGCAGCGAGGCGGCCGCCGGGCTGCTGGGGCTCGAACCGCTGGCGCGGATCGCCGGACGCGGCGCGCACGGCAACGACCCCCAGTTCTTCGGGTACGCCCCGGTGGAGGCGGCGAACAAGGCCCTCGCGAAGGCGGGCATCGGCTGGGACCAGGTGGGCGCCGTCGAACTTAACGAGGCGTTTGCCGCGCAGTCCCTGGCGTGCATCAACGCCTGGGGCATCGACCCCTCGATCGTGAACCGTCACGGCGGCGCGATCGCAATGGGCCATCCGCTCGGCGCTTCCGGCACCCGGATCCTGGGCACCCTCGCCCGGTCCCTGCAGGCCTCCGGTGAGCGGTGGGGTGTCGCGGCGATCTGCATCGGCGTGGGCCAGGGCCTGGCCGTGGTGCTCGAAAACGTAACTGCTGGTGTGAAGGGCTGAGAGAGATGCTGAATTTTGTAGACACCGTGGCCGATGCCGTCGCCGAGATCAAAGACGGTTCCACCGTGATGATCGGCGGGTTCGGCAACGCCGGGCAGCCGTTCGAACTGATCGACGCGCTGATGGACTGCGGAGCCCGCGAGCTGACCGTGGTGAACAACAACGCCGGCCAGGGCGACCAGGGCCTGGCCCTGCTGATCAAGGAGGGCCGGGTGAAGAAGATGATCTGCTCCTTCCCGCGGCAGTCCGACTCCTGGCACTTCGACGCCAAGTACAAGGCCGGACAGATCGAGCTGGAGCTCGTCCCGCAGGGCAACCTCGCCGAACGCATCCGTGCCGCCGGAGCAGGCATCGGCGGGTTCTTCACCCCCACCGGTTACGGCACCATGCTGGCCGAGGGCAAGGAAACCCGGATCATCGACGGCCGCGGCCAGGTCTTCGAAACGCCCATCCACGCCGACGTCGCGCTGATCAAGGCGCTCAAGGCCGACGGCAAGGGCAACCTCGTATACCGCAAAACCGCACGGAACTTCGGCCCCATCATGGCCGCCGCGGCGAAGCAGTCCATTGTCCAGGTCTCAGAAATCGTCCCCACCGGGGCGCTGGACCCGGAGACTGTCGTCACGCCCGGAATCTACGTCAACACCATTGTGAAGGTGGCCTGAGATGAGCATCGAAACTTCCATCCAGACATCCGCGACGCCGCTGGGCCGTGACGACCTCGCCCGGCTCGTGGCCAAGGACATCAAGCCCGGCTCGTTCGTGAACCTCGGCATCGGCCAGCCCACCCTGGTCTCCAACTACCTCAACGCGGACCGGGACATCACCCTGCACACCGAGAACGGCATGCTGGGCATGGGCCCGGAAGCCAAGGGCGAGCAGATCGACGGCGACCTCATCAACGCCGGCAAGATCCCCGTCACCGAACTCCCGGGGGCGTCCTACTTCCACCACGCCGACTCGTTCGCGATCATGCGCGGCGGGCACCTGGACATCTGCGTGCTCGGCGCGTTCCAGGTCTCGGCCACCGGCGACCTCGCCAACTGGCACACCGGCGCGCCGGACGCCATCCCCGCCGTGGGCGGCGCGATGGACCTCGCCACCGGCGCCAAGGACGTGTTCGTGATGATGACGCTCCTGACCCGCGAGGGCGCGTCCAAGATCGTGGAGGCCTGCACCTACCCGCTCACCGGCGTCGGCTGCGTGACCCGCGTGTACACCGACAAGGCGGTGTTCCTCACCGGGCCCGGCGGCGTCCAGGTCCGCGAGACCTTCGGCTGCACGCTGGAGGAGCTCCAGGAACTGGTGCCGGTCCCGCTCACAGCAGCCCCCGCCGTCGTACCTTAACACCCCCACCCCCGGCGCGAACTGGCACGTAATCCCCTCAAACCCGTTGATTTGAGGGGATTATGTGCCAGTTCGCGCCGAATAGGATTGGTAACCATGACCAACGCACCAGCAGACACGCAGGCCGCTCCGCAGGCGGGCGACCAGTACGTGCAGTCGCTGGCGCGCGGGCTGGCCGTGATCCGTGCTTTCGACACGGATCACCCCCTGATGACGCTCACCGAAGTCGCGGCCCGCACGGACCTGACCCGGGCCACCGCCCGGCGCTTCCTGCACACGCTGGTGGAACTGGGCTACGTCCGCACCGACGGCAAGACCTTCGCGCTGACGGCCAAGGTGCTCCAGCTCGGCTACGCCTACCTCTCCGGGCTGTCGCTGCCGCAGCTTGCCCAGCCGCACCTGGAGGAACTGTCACTGAAGCTTGGGGAGTCCACCTCCGCCGCGGTCCTGGACGGCACGGACATCGCCTACATCGCCCGGGTGACCACGCGCCGGATCATGAATGTGGGCATCACCGTGGGTACCCGCTTCCCGGCGTATGCCACGTCGATGGGCAGGGTGCTGCTGGCCGCGCTGCCGCCGGCCGAACTGAAGGCCTACGTGGCCGCCGCGGAGATCAAGCCGCTGACACCCCGCGCGCTGGGCACACCCCAGGAACTGCTCGCAGTCCTGGACACTGTCCGCGCACAGGGCTGGTGCCTGCTGGACCAGGAGCTGGAACTTGGGCTGATGTCCGTGGCAGCCCCGGTTCAGGACGGACCCAAGGTGGTGGCCGCGGTGAACGTTTCCCTGCAGGCCCAGTCCGTCGCTGCCCAGCCGGACCCTGAGGCGTACCTTGCCTCGGTGGCGAAGGAAATCGTGGCTACGGCAAAGCTCATCTCGGCGGACCTGACCGCCCGGGGGTAGCGCGCGAACAGGCACGTAATACCCCCAAAACACGAATCTGGGGGAATTAGCTGCCAGTTCGCGCAGGGGGCCATAGACTCTAGCCAACTACGTGAAGCAGTGCCGCTCCGCGACGTTCCCGCCGGTCAACCGGACGGGCGCCACCCCTGAGGCCCTGCCGCACACGGCTGTGAGGGGAGTTGGCGGGTGAAACTGGGCATACCGCGGGAACGCCATGAGGGTGAACGGCGCGTGGCCGCCACCCCGGAGACGGTCAAGCAACTGGCCGGACTCGGCCTGGACGTGCTGATTGAGTCGGGGGCAGGGGACCCGGCCGGACATAGCGACCACGAATACATGCATGCCGGCGCCACCACAGTCCCGGCCCTTGACCCAGCCGACCTGGACATCCTGGTCCACGTCCGCCCCCTGGATCCGGCGACAGCCAAGTCGCTGAAATCCGGCGCCTTCACCGTGGGGATGGCCTCGCCGTCGTCCGAACTGGCCACCGTCCAGGCGCTCGCTGACGGCGGCGTCACCTCCTTCGCCCTGGAACTGGTGCCCCGCATCTCCCGCGCCCAGTCCATGGATGCCCTCAGCTCCCAGGCCCTGGTGGCCGGCTACCGCTGCGTCCTGGAAGCCGCCATCCGCCTGCCGCGCTTCTTCCCCCTCTACATGACCGCCGCCGGAACGGTACCGCCCGCCCGGGTGCTGGTGCTCGGTGCCGGGGTGGCCGGGCTGCAGGCCATCGGCACCGCCAAACGGCTCGGCGCCCGCGTCTCCGCCAACGACATCCGCCCGGCCTCCGCGGACGAGGTCGCATCCATGGGCGGCACCTTTATCAGGCTCGACCTCGAAACAGCAGAGGCCTCCGGCGGCTACGCCCGCGAACTCAGCGCCGACCGCGGCGCCCTCCAGCGTGAACTTCTCGCACCGCACGTCGCCCAGGCGGATGTCCTGATTACGACGGCGGCAGTCCCCGGCAGGCGCGCGCCGCTCCTGGTGAGCCGCCAGATGGTGCAGGCCATGCGGCCCGGTTCCGTCGTCGTCGACCTCGCCGCGGAGACCGGCGGCAATGTGGAGGGATCCGTTCCCGGCGAGGACATCCTGGTGCCCACCGCGGACGGGCAGGGCTACGTCACGCTGGTGGGGCTGAAGGACGCGCCGTCAGCGATGGCCTCGGATGCATCCCGCCTCTACGCCAAGAACGTGGCCAACCTGCTCGCCCTGATGACCCGGGACGGTGTGGTCGCCCCCGATTTCGACGACGATGTGGTGGCCGGTGCCTGCCTCACTCACGACGGTGCGGTGCGGCACCTGCCCACGGCGGAGGCCCTCGCCACGCTCGTCCCGGCGCTGCCCGACCATTCACCCAGGGTCCAGGCCGACGGCGTCCACGTCGACAGCGTCCACAGCGAGGGGGGAATCTGATGGACGGCATGAGCCTGCTGACCGTCACCGTGCTGGCCGTTTTTGTCGGCTTCGAAGTGGTTTCCAAGGTCTCCAGCACGCTGCACACACCGCTGATGTCCGGGGCGAACGCCATCCACGGCATCATCCTCGTGGGCGCCATCATCGTGGCGGGCCAGGCCGCCGACCCGGTGATCCTGGCCGTGGCGCTGCTCGCCGTGGTGCTGGCTACCGCCAACCTGGTGGGCGGCTTTGTGGTCACCGACCGGATGCTGCACATGTTCCACGGCCGGAAGGAAGCCGCCGGCAAGGCAGCCGCGGGCAAGGGGGAAGGACAGTGACCCTCCTCGATCCGGTCTGGACCTCCCTCCTCTACCTCATAGCCGCCGTGTTTTTCATCCTTGCACTGCGCGGCCTCAGCTCCCCACGCACCGCGCGCCGCGGAAACCTGGTGGGTGCCTTCGGCGCGCTGTTGGCCGTCATCACGGTCTTCCTGTCCGCCCGTCTGGACAACATTCCCTGGATCATCGGCGCCATCGCGGTGGGCACCGCCGTGGCCGCACCCGTGGCCCGGCGCGTACAGATGACCCAGATGCCCCAGCTCGTGGCGCTCTTCAACGGCGTGGGCGGCGGTGCCGCGGCCCTCGTGGCACTCCTGGAGCTCGGCCACACAGCGGACCCGTGGGTGCGCCTCGCCATTGTCTTCACCCTCCTGGTGGGAGCCGTGTCCTTCGCCGGATCCGGGGTCACTTTCGCCAAGCTCCAGGAGCTGATGACCACCCGCCCCGTCGTGTTCCCCGGACTGCCGGTGGTGATGGCAGCGGTGCTGCTCGCCGCGGTGGGTGCCGCCGTCGCCGTCGTCCTGACCGGTTCCCTGCCGCTCGCGGTGCTGCTGATGGTCCTGGGCCTCGCCGCCGGAGTGCTGCTGGTGCTCCCGGTGGGCGGCGCGGACGTGCCCATCGTCATCTCGCTGCTGAACGCGTTCACCGGCCTGGCGGTGGCCGCGTCCGGCGTGGTGCTGGGCAACGTCCTGCTGGTGGTGGCTGGCACGCTCGTGGGCGCCTCCGGTACCATCCTCACCCGGGCCATGGCCGCGGCGATGGGCCGCAGCGTGGCAGGCATCCTGTTCGGCGCCTTCCGGGGAGGTTCGACGGCGGGATCCACCGCCGTGAGCGAACGTCCCGTCAGGTCCTCCAGCGCAGAGGACGTCGCAGTGCTGCTGGGCTACGCGCAGCGGGTGATCATCGTGCCCGGTTACGGCCTGGCTGTGGCGCAGGGACAGCACACCGCCGCCGAACTGGCGCTGGCCCTTGAGGCCCGCGGCATCGAGGTGGACTTCGCCATCCACCCAGTGGCGGGCCGGATGCCGGGGCACATGAACGTGCTCCTGGCCGAGGCCAACGTGCCGTACGAGTCGCTCAAGGAGATGGGCGAGATCAACTCGGAGTTCCGGACGGCGGACGTGGCGCTGGTGGTGGGCGCCAACGACGTCGTCAACCCGGCTGCAAAGACGTCCTCCGGGTCGCCGATCTACGGCATGCCCATCCTGGAGGTGTCCGACGCCCGCCAGGTGATTTTCCTGAAGCGCTCCATGCGGCCGGGATTCGCGGGAATCGAGAACGAGCTGCTGTACGAACCGCAGACCTCCCTGCTCTTCGGCGACGCCAAGGATTCCCTGGCCAAGGTGCTGGGCGCGGTGAAGGCGCTGTAGCCTGCGGATCGTAGGATCAAGACTGATACCTGCCCCGACATTTCGCGAGGAGCCACCCCATGACCGACCCGCAGACCACCCCCGACGCGTCCACCGCAGCCCGGCCGGCCCGTCCGGTCTGGCTGATGCCGGTCATCATGACCGTCGTCACCGGCGTCATCGGCATGGTCCTGGTGGCAGGCCAGGGGCTGTTCTGGATGATCGCTGTCATCGCCGTGGTTGATGCCATCGGTGTGTTCACCATCGTGCGGTCGTCCCGGATCAACGCACGGAACCAGGAAGCCCAAAAATAGGAAGTACGCTTACTGCAGACGTACATCCCACGCCAGCCGGAGGACTCCATGACTGACAGCAGCTCCCAAGCCCCCAAGCGGGCGGCCATCATCATCAATCCCGCCAAGCCGGTGGATGTTGACGTGCGTGCCCTGGCGGGGAAGCACTGCTCGGAGAACGGCTGGGGCGAGCCCATCTGGCTGGAAACCACCAAGGAGGACCCGGGCGTCGGCCAGGCGAAGGAGGCGCTTGAGCAGGGCGCCGCCGTCGTTATCGCCGCCGGCGGCGACGGCACCGTTAGGTGCGTGGCCGAGGTCCTCGCTGGCGGGGACGTGCCCATGGGCCTGCTCCCCTTCGGCACGGGAAACCTCCTGGCCCGCAACCTGGGCATGGACGTCACGGACTTCGACGGTGCCATGGCCGGGGCCCTGACGGGAACCGAGCGGAAAATCGACGTCGTCCGCGCCCGCCGGAACGACCCCGACAAGGAGCAGCTCTTCCTGGTGATGGCCGGCGTGGGCTACGACGCCACCATCATGGCCGACACCAACGAGGACCTCAAGGACAAGGTGGGCTGGCTGGCCTACGTGGACGCCGGCATCCGGAACCTGCCCGGCAAGCCCGTCAAGGCCACCATCCAGATCGACGGCAAGGACGTGGTCCACCGCCGCGTCCGCAGCGTGATGGTGGGCAACTGCGGCAAGGTCCAGGGCGGCCTGGAGATCTTCCCCGACGCCAAGGTGGACGATGGCCTCCTCGACGTGGTGGTCCTGGCGCCCCGGGGAAAGCTCGGCTGGTTCTCCGTGATCGCCGGCATGATCGGCAAGGGGAAGGGCAAGGACACCTCGGTTGAATACTTCCAGGGCAAATCCGTGGAGATCACCCTCGAACACAACGATGACTACCAGCTCGACGGCGACCACGAGGGCGAGGGCAAGCATGTCCTGATGACCCTGGAGCCGTCCGCCCTCACAATCCGGATGTAACGCACCGGCCGCCGTAACGCACCGGCAGCCCGGGCGCAGGCAGTTCCGGGGCACAGATTTTAAAGGTTCGACGGCGGCCCGCTCCCAGTGGGCGGGCCGCCGTCGGTTCTTGCCTGGGCTGCGGGAACTGCAGGCCGCTGGCCTGCAGGTTGCCGGGCGTCTTAGCCGGCCAGCAGCCTGCCCCACCTTGGTGCGAGCAAGGGGGACCCGGCAAGTTTGAGGCAGTGCCACAGTGTCACGGCCACGGAGTCCAGCACCGGAACGCCGGTTTCTGCCTCCACTTCCGCCGCGATGTTGGCGCCGTAGAGGTTGGTGCAGAGGTAGACCAGGGCATCCGGCCGGGCTGCGGCCAGCTCCAGCGAACCCGGCCGCATCTCGTCGTCCGTGACCCGGGCGAACGACTCGTTGTCGCTGAGCCCCAGGGCGCGGTGGCCGATGGTCTTGATGCCGTCCCGCTGGTAGGAGTCCATGACCGCGCGGTTGACGTCCTCCGTGTACGGCGTGAAAAGCCCGATCCGCTCCGTGCCGAAGGACTCGAAAGCCTCCAGGTACGCGAGCGTGGACGTGGTGGCCGGGATGCCGGTCGCGTCGGTGATTTCGGCGACCAGCTCCCGGTCGTGGTCCGCGCCGAGCCACGAGCCGGACGTGCCGTTCCAGGCGATGACATCCACGTCGGCCGTGGCCAGCAGCCCGGCGGCGGTGCGCATGACGGCGGGATCAAACTGCTTGTCCGAGGAGTCATCCAGGGCGATCCGGGTGACGGGGATCCGGGTGAAGTGGATGGTGACGTCGTCCCGGTCGCCCAGGATGCGGTAGCTCTGCGGCTCCAGGCAGGTATTGGAGGACGGCACGATCATGCCGATGCGGGTTTTGCGTGTTACGGAAGGCATGGTGGTCCTACTTTGCTGCTGAGAGGGGTGCGGGGGTCAGCGGTGACAGGGCGTCGCGGTGTTCGGTGAAGCCGTTGCGGGCCACGAAGCGGCCCACAGGGCCGGGATCCTGGAAGCCGGCGCCGTCCACCACCACACGCCCGGCGGAGACGACGACGGCGGGCCAGCCGGTCAGTGCCTTCCCCTCGAACGGCGAGAAATCAGTACCCATGTGCAGCGCGCCGCCGTCGACGAGGCGTTCTGAAGCGGGATCGAAAACGACCAGGTCGGCGTCGAACCCTTCCACGATGGCGCCCTTGCGCGGCAGGGCGTTGATCCGGGCCGGGCCCGCGGAGAAGACCTCCACGAAGTCCTCCACGGAGCCGCCCGATTCGGAAACGAGGGCGGTGAAGGTGACGGGCATGCGGGTCTCGACGCCGGGGAGGCCGTGCGGCATGAAGCGGACGTCGTCGGTGCGCTCGCGTTTCTGCGAGAGGTCGTAGCAGGAGTGGTCCGATGCCACGGTGTGGATGGCCCCGGCCGCGAGGCGTTCCTTGAGGGCAGCCACGGTTTCGGCGCTGCGCATGGGCGGGCAGCAGGCGTACCACTCGGGGAAGGCGCCGCCGTAGACGGTGTCGTCGAGGGTCAGGTAGTGCGGGCAGGTCTCGGAGTACGCTTCCTGGCCGCGCCCGCGGGCTTCGGTGACCAGGTCCACGGCCCCGGGGGTTGACTGGTGCACGAAGTACACGGGAGCTCCGGTGTACTCGGCCATGGCGAGGGTTTCCTTGACGGAGGTTTCCTCGGCCAGCTCCGGCCGGGTGCGGTGCAGGTGTTCGATCCCGATGCGGCCGTCCGCGGCGTGCTGTTCCGTGCAGTCGGCGATGATGGCGTCGTGCTCGGCGTGGATGTAGGTGAGGCCGTCCAGCCGGACCATTTCACGCATGACCTTCAGGATGGTGTCGCCGTCGGCCATGGTGGAGCCGCGGTTGGTGGTGTACATCTTCACGGAGCGCACACCTTCGGCGGCGAGCTGCTCCAGCTGCCAGGGCACGGTCTCGTCCCAGCTGACCACGGAGCCGTGCAGGGCCACGTCGCAGCGTGATTCGGCGGCAAGACGTTTCTTGTTCAGCACCGCGTCCAGCGGGGTTTCCTGGGCGTCGCGGGGAATGCCGAAGTCGATGATGGTGGTGGTGCCGCCCCACAGCGCTGCCGTGGAGGTGGTGCGGTAGTCGTCCAGGGTGCGGAAGCGGCCGGTCACCTGGGCCACGTGGCAGTGGGCGTCAACGCCGCCGGGAATCACCAGCCGGCCGCTGGCGTCCACGGTGCGGGTGGCTGCGGGCACGGGCTGGGAGGCGTCGACGAGCTGGGTGATGCGGCCGCCGTCGACCACCACGTGCGCGGCCTGCCGGCCGAAGCTGTTGACCACGGTGCCGTGGGCGATGACGAGATCTGGGGTGTGGGACATCGTTGTCCTCCTACTTCTGCGTGGCTGGCCGTGCGGCCGGGGCGGTGACGTTGGCCTGCGCGGCGGCGAGGGCGGCGTCGAGGTTTTCGGACAGTCCGCTGCGGCGCTTGACGGGCGGCGGCGCGAAGGCGCCCTGGCGGTGGAAGCCGGACTGCAGGGCGACGACGGCTTCGGTCATCCGGATGCCTGCGGAGATGCCGTCCACCACGGGAACGGGGATCTGCCCTTCAAGGTCGCGGGCCAGTCCGGCGAGCGGGGCACCTGCGAGGATCACGACGTCGGCGCCGTCCTCCGCGACTGCCTGCCGGCTGAGTGCCAGGAGGGTTTCCTTGAAGTCAGCCTGCACGGAGCCGATCGAGTTCAGGCTCTGGTTGATGGACCGGATGGAGGCCAGCCGGCCGCCGAGGCCGAAGTGTTCAACGCAGTCCCGGTACCAGGCGGTGATGCGGTCTGAGATGGCGATGATGGAGAAGCGCTGGCCCTGCAGGGCTGCGGCGCAGAGGGCAGCCTCGGTGATGCCGATGACCGGAACGTCCACCAGTTCCTTGAGGGCCGGCATGCCTGGATCGCCGAAAGCGGCGACGACGATGCCGTCCACCTGGCCGTGGTACTCGGCGATGATCTCGGCGACGGCGCCGGCGGCGATCAGGGATTCAAAGCGGGTTTCGATGTATTCGACGCCGTGCCCGGCGGTCCGTACGACCAACTCGGTGTCAGGTCTGGCCGAGCGCAGGGCTTCGGCCTCGATCAGGGCGGTCACGTCGTTGCTGATGTTGGGGTTGATGACGAGGAGTTTCATGTTCGTTTCCGTTGGAGGGTGAGTTCGGCTGCGGGGGAGTCTTCGGGGAACTGCTCGCGGTACTTACCGATGTGCGACGCCGATTGGACGGCTGCGCGTTCCGGGTCGCCGCTGGCGATGGCTCCGTAGAGCTCACGGTGTTCCTGGATCAGTTCCGGGAGGTCGCTGACGTGGCGGAAAAGCCAGTGCATACGGCCCTGGAGGGGTTCCAGTGCCGAACGCAGGAAGTCGTTGTTGGCGATGCGGGTGATTGCATCGTGGAATTCGCTGTTGGCGCGGTGGGCATCCATGATGGCGCCCTTGGCAAGGCAGCGGTCCGCCTCGTCCAGGAGTCCCTGGAGCTGCTCAAGGTCTGCCTCGGTGGCGCGCGCGGCGGCCAGGCGGCAGGCGAGGACCTCAAGGGACTGGCGGACATCGAAAAGGTCCTCAACGTCCTTGGCGCTCAGTCCGCTGACCTCCATGCCCCGGGAGGCGCGGTCCCGGATGAGGCCTTCCTGGCGGAGCATCCGGAGGGCTTCCCTGACCGGGAGCCGGGAGACGTTGAATTCCGCGGCAAGGTCGCGTTCCACGAGCCGGGTGCCGGGCGCGTAATGCCCTTCGAAGATCCTGGTGCGCAGGGTATCGCGCACGGCTTCCCGCAGGGGGCGGTCCGTGTTGGGGTTCTCAGGTGCAGCCAGCATCTTTGCTCCATTCGTGGTTTTTGAGTGACTCTACGTCCTCGGCGGCATCCATTTCTGTTCAGTCCGCCCGCCGGGAACTCAACGGGGGAGGGCTGAAGCGGCCAAACGCCCGTTCCAGTGCCGCGGCCACGGCCAGTACCTCGCGGTCGCGGTAAGGCCGGCCCACCACCTGGATGCCCACCGGCAGCCCTTCGTTGGACAGCCCGCACGGGACCACTGCCACCGGGCAACCGAGGATGCTGATGGCCCGGCAGCACGATCCCAGCTCGGTCCAGGGAATATCCTTGCCGCTGACGGTGAAGCTCCGGATCCGGGGATCCGACGCCGGTACGCTCGCCACCGGGAGGAGCAGGATGTTGTGTTCCTCCATAAAGCCCAGGACCCGGGCCCGGATGGCATCCCGCTCCGCGGCGGCCCGGCGGTACTGAACCACGGTGCCCGGTGTGGCACCCAGCAGGGACGTGCCGAGATTGGCGCCGAGTTCATCCTCGCGGCCCGTGGCAAGCTCCACGACCTCGGGCATCCCCTCGGCGGTGCGGAGGGCCACGAAGGCAGTTGCTGCCCGCTCGATGCCCGGCGGCCGGCCGTGCGTTACAGGAACGCCCTGGCCTTCGAGAACCTCCGCGGCGTTCCGGACGGCGGCCACGAGATCGTCCCGGACGGGGTAGGTGCCCTCGTCCTCGAACCAGGCCGCGGTGATGCCGGCCAGGGAATCCACCGGACCGCCCAGTGGCACCGGCACGGTGGAGGGATCGACGCCGTCCGGCCCGGCGAGGATGCCGAGCAGCACGGCGAGGTCCTCCACGCTGCGGGCCAGCCAGGCCACGGTGCCCAGCCGGTGCAGGGCGGACATCGAGTTCGGGGCGGGAAGGCTGCCGTCCGCCGGCGGAACGTAGGGCAGCAGCCCGGTCTCCGGGACCAGGCCCGGGGTGGGGCGCAGGCTGGCGATGCCGGTGCAGTGCGCCGGCCAGCGGATGGAGCCGCCGAAGTCGGTGCCGATCCCGAAGGCACTCATGCCCGAGGCCACAGCCGCGCTGTCCCCGCCCGTGGAACCGCCCGGGGTGAGGCTGGTGTCCCAGGGGTTCCAGGTGTCTCCGAAGAGCGGGTTGCGGCTGTGCGTTTCCACCGCGAATTCCGAGCAGTTGCCCTTGCCCAACAACACCGCGCCTGCCTCCTGCAGGCGGCGGACCGCCGTCGCTGACTGCTCCGGAACGTAGTCCCCCAGAAGGGGACTTCCCGCCGTCGTCCGCAATCCCTTGGTGGCCAGCGTGTCCTTCACTGTGAACGGGACCCCGTGGAGCGGGCCCAGGAGCCGGCCTTCCGCGGCTGCCGCATCCGCAGCCTCGGCCTCTTCACGGGCCAACGGGTTGAGGGTGACCACGGCGTTCAGGCGCGGATTCGCCTGGGCGATCCGCCCAAGGTGCTGTTCCAGGCATTCGACGGCGGTCAGCCGGCGTTCCCGCAGGGCGGCGGCCCACTCCACCATGGACAGGCCGGTCAGCTGTTCGCTGGTGGGCTCTGCGGGAGGCAGGACGGTGTTGTTCATTTGCGGACCTCTACTTTGCCGCGGCGGTCAGCTTGCCGGCGTCGGTCATGGCGATCTTGGATGTTTCCTTGGCAACAAAGACGCAGTAGACCATCAGCAGCAGGGCCGCGGACAGGTACCCGGCCACGGAGAACCCGGTGCTGGTGAGGGTGATCAGTTGGATGGCGATCAGCGGGGCGAAGCCGCCGCCGAAGACTCCCGCCAACTGGAAGCCGACTGCGGCACCGGTGTAGCGGACCTTGGTGGGGAACAGTTCGGGGATGAAGGACGCCACGGGGGCGTACATCGCGGCCACGATCACCAGGCCGATGGCGGGGGCGATCATCACCAGGAACGGATCCCTGGAGTTGAGCATCGCGATGAACACGAAGCTGTAGATGATGCCGGCTACGGCGCCGCCGATCATCACCGGGCGGCGGCCCACCTTGTCCGAGAGCGCACCGAACAGCGGGATGGCGATCATCTGTGCGACGGCGGAAACGGTGGAGGCTGCAAGGGCCAGGCTCTTGGGCAGGCCGAGGTGTTCGGTGCCGTAGACGAGGACAAACAGGGCGAAGATGTAGAACGCGATGTCGCTGCCGATCCGGGCACCGACGGCCAGGGCCAGGGCTTTCTTGTAGTGCGTGAAGACGTAGAGCAGCGGGGCCTTGACCTCTTCCTGCTTCTTCTCGCCGGCCTTCCTCTCTGCAGCTTCGAAGACGGGGGATTCGGCGAGCTTCATCCGGATGTAGAGGCCGATGGCCACCAGCAGGAAGCTGATCAGGAACGGGATGCGCCAGCCCCAGGACAGGAACGCGTCCTTGGCGAGTACGGAGGTCATCAGGGTGAAGATGCCGGTGGCCAGCAGCAGGCCGGTGGGGGCCGCGCTCTGGACCAGGCTGCCGAAGAAGCCGCGGCGGCCGCTCTTGTCCGACTCGGTGACCATGAGGGCGGCGCCGCCCCATTCGCCGCCGATGCCGATGCCCTGCAGGAAGCGCAGGGAGACCAGCAGGATCGGGGCCCAGACGCCGATGTTCTCGTAGGTGGGCAGGAGTCCGACGGCGGCACTCGCCAGGCCCATCAGGAGCAGGGTGGTGACCAGGACGTTCTTCCGGCCGATCTTGTCACCGAAGTGGCCGAAGATCGCGGCGCCCAGCGGCCGGACTACGTAGCCTACCGCGTAGGTAGCCAGCGCCAGCAGGAGGCCGGTGGCCGGGTCCGAGCCGGGGAAGAACAGGATGGGGAAGACGATGGCGGCTGCTGTGCTGTACGCGAAGAAGTCGTAGTACTCAAGGGTGGTGCCGACGAAGCTCGCGGCGACGACCCTCTTCATTGAGTTCCCGCCGCCCTTCGTCGGGGCGTCGGAAACGGAACCTTTGGTTTGGGAGTTGATCGACATTTAGCCCTCCTGGGCGGTGAGTCGGTGATACAGGACCGGGTGGGAATTGGGGTGGGAAGTGAGGATTTCTCCACCGAGTGCTGATTTGGGATCCCAAATATGACGGTAGATCGTGGACAGTTCCATGTCAATGGTTTTGGGATCCCAAACCGGATTTGCAGCGTGATGCTGGCGCCTGGCGCCGGTTCAGAGGCTAGACCGGAAGGCGCTTGTTGTAGTTCAGGGTCAGCACGGAGGCGCCCATGATGATCGCGGACCCAACAAAGTACAGCAGCGCCCACGTGTAGGAGCCGGTGGCCCCGACAATGAGGCCCACAACGATCGGGGTGACGAAACCGGCGATGTTGCCGCTGAAGTTCATGGCGCCGCCCAGGACCCCGGCGTTGGTCCGGCCGCCCAGGATGGAGGGGATGCTCCAGAAGAGGCCCACCCAGCGGAGGAAGAACATGACTACGGACAGCAGCACCACCGCCGTCGTTGGATCCGCCACGATGGTGACGCCCACCAGGCCGGCAATGACCACAACGCTTGAGGTGCCCAACAGGGTGCGCATGACCAGGTTGGCCGAGGCGCCGGAATTGCGCCACTTGTCGGCGATGTGGCCGCCCAGGATTTCGCCGACGAAGCCGGCGCCGAAGATCACGAACGTGGACCAGCCGATGGTCTTCAGGTCGAAGCCCTTGGCCTGGGCGAGGTAGAGCGGACCCCACGTGAGCAGGCCGTAGAACACGCCGTTGAAGCCCAGCCAGCCGAAGCACATGGCCCAGAAGGAGCGGAACCTCAGGTACGGGAGCAGGGCGCGCTTGCCCTTGGAGCCTTCCGCAGCGGCCTCGGCGTCCTCGGCGGCGTGGGAAGCCTCGATGTACTCGGCCTCGGCGGCGTTGACGCCGCGGTGCTGGCGCGGATTGTCGCGGACGTACCACCAGACTGCGAGCCCCATGAGGACGGTGGCGGCGCCGGCGATGATGAAGGCGGTGCGCCAGCTGCCGGTGGAGGCAATGAGCCCGGCGATGAGGATGCCGCCCAGGCCGGCGCCGAGCGGGGCTCCGGCGTCCAGGATGGTGGCACCGCGGCCGCGCTCGGACTTGTGCATCCAGATGGCGTTGAGCTTGCCGCCGGCGGGCATAACGCCTGCTTCGGTGACGCCGATGCCGAGGCGGGCGATGAACATGCTGAGGAAGCCGCCGGCCAGGCCCGAGGCGGCTGTTGCGGCGCCCCAGCCGACGCACGAGGCTGTCATGACCTTGCGCGGGCCGAACTTGTCGATCAGCAGGCCCACCGGGATCTGCATCAGGGCGTAGGTCCAGAAGAAGGCGGACAACAGGAGGCCCACGAGTTCCGGGGCGAGATTGAATTCCTTTTGGATGATGGGCAGTGCCACGGAGATGGAGCCGCGGTCGATGTAGTTCACGGCGACGAGGACCAGCAACAGCAGGAACAGCTTCCAGCGGACGGTGGTGCGCCGTTGCACGCCGTCCTTCTGCTGTTCGGTGCTGGTCTCGGGATTCAGGGTGTCGTCAGCGGGTGCTGTTTCGGTGTTCGGAATGGACACAGCTTCTCCTTCACGGGGAAGTTACGGATGGGGAACGGATCCGGGATTGGGAAATAAGGCCCGCGGGTGGGCGGGGATTGAAGGGCGGGGCCTTCGGATGGCGCGTTGGGGAGCACCGGAAAAGCATTCTGCATTTTTGGGATCCCGCTTTGGGATCCCAAAATCAAAGGTAGAAGTGACCCGCGCCACTGTCAAGGAATTTCTGCAATTGCGCTGGCGCGGGCCTTAAATACGGATTGTGACTGGCCGGGCTAGCGCTTTGCTGCCGCCGCGGGCCGATGCGCCAGGATTTCGGCGAGCTCCGCGAGCCGGTGTGCCCGTGCTGACTCGGCGGGCGTGAACGGTTCGCCGGGCCGGACAAAGGTGAGCGGTCCGTGCCAGGCGGTGGGGACTTTCAGGCGCGTCCCGGCGTCGTGCTTTTCCAGGACCGCCTCCGCCGGGGTGAGGATCCGGGCGCGAAGCAGTTCGGCCACCGCCAGCGGAAGCTCGTCCGGTGCGTCGGCGATCCTGGCCGCCAGGCTCAGCGCCTTCGTCTGGCCGTCTGCCATCGCCAGTGCGGTGGTGGGCCATACGTGCGAGCGGGAGCCGCCGCCGTCGTGCAGCGCATCCAGCAGCTGGCGCTCGCTGAGGTTTCCGGGCGCGGACAGCACAAACTCGTCCAGCACGCCGCCGGCCACCGGGTGGACGTGGATGCTCAGGATGTTGGTGTCCAGGCGGGCCAGTGCCCGGGTGATTTTCTGCAGCGAGCCCGGCTGGTCCTGCAGCACCGTGCGCGCCCGCCACAGCGACGGGGCCTTGCCCAGCTTCCTGCGGTGGCGCAGGGCGGGTGCGTGCAGCCAGCCCCGCAGGACGCGGGCAGCGGACGGCTCTGCCACCCAGATCACCAGGATGGTGGCCGTGAGGGTGAGCACCAGCACCTTGGCCAGATAAGGCAGATGAGTCCCCACCACCAGGGCGTGGACGAGAAGCTCGATGGGAAGCATCACGGCGATATTCGCCACAGTGAGGCGGGCCTTGGTCGGTTCCGGCATCAGGCCGCAGACTTCGCAGCTCAAATCAGCCGCGGCAGGGTTGCTTGCGGTGGGCTTCATGTCTCAAGGATCACGTGGTGCTGTTTCGGGGGTGTTGCCCCGCCGTTCCGATCGTGGGAACGGACCGCAACGTAGGATTTACGTGGACGTCAGTGCGGCCGCCCGTCAGATGCAGACTGCAGGAAGGCGCCCTACCCCCGTGAAAATGATGGCTGAGATGTTCAGCATTGCTCCCGGCGACAAGGACCACCACCCGGCCCTCCGGTGCGCCGTAGGTGTGTTTGTTCCGCTCCTGACGCTGGTGCTGCTGGGCCGCCTCGACCTCGCGATCTTCGCGTCCTTCGGCGCGTTCACCGGGATCTACGGCCGCGGCGAACCGCACGGCACGCGCTTTGCACTGCAGCTCCGTGCCGGACTGCTGATGCTGCTGGTCATCCTGCTCGCATCACTCGCCGCCCGTGCCGGCGGGGTTCTGGGGATGGATGAGTCCGGCACCACGTGGCTCCTGGTCCTGGCCACCACACTGGTGGCGGGCGGCTGCTCGGTGGCCATCTCCTGGTTCCGGCTGCGGCCGGCGGGTTCCCTGTTCCACATCTTCGCGTTCGCGGCCATCGCCTCCATCCCCAACCAGCCGCCGCTCGCCGAAGGCATGCTCGTGGCCGTGCTGGTCACTGCTTTCTGCCTGCTGATCGGTTTCTCGTCACGGATGCTGCCCAGCCACCGCTCGCCCTGGGCCTGGCCGCGCCCGCTTCGCCGCACCCCCGATGAGCGCCGGGCGGCGTGGCTCGAAGGCGCCGGCTACCTGGTGGCTGCCGGGCTGGCCGGAACCCTGGCCACGTGGGCCGGGCAGTGGCTGGGGTTCGGCCATAACTACTGGGCCATGGTGGCCGCGGTCGTCCCTTTGGTAGGGCACACCACGCGGCACCGTGTCCGCCGTGGCGTGCAGAGAATCATCGGCACGGTCCTGGGCCTGGTGGTCCTGGCCGGAATCCTTCTCCTGGGCCTCGAGCCGTGGCAGACCGTGCTGGTCATGGCCCTCTGCCAGTTCGGCGCCGAAATGTTCATCATCCGCCAATACCTGGTGGCGCAGGTCTTCATCACGCCGCTGGCCCTGATTTCCACCCTGCTGGTGGTTCCGGCCTCCCCGGCCATCCTGCTCCGGGACCGCATCATCGAGACCGTCATCGGTGCCGCCGTCGGCATTGCCGTGGTGCTGGCGCCCACCCTCCGGCGGCGGCTCCGGCGGGCGTGACGCCCGGCTACTCGCCCGGCAGGTCCGCGGACTGTCCGACGGCGGCGGGCCGGGCGGGTGCCGGCGTGATGGTGTGGGGGACGGTCACCAGCGCCACGACGGCGATGACGGCCGCTGCCGCGAAGGCGTAGAACCCCCACGGGTAGGCGATGCCCGCAGCAACCAGCGTCCCGGTGACGGCCGGACCCATGATGGCGCCGAACCGGCCCACGCCGGCCGCGAAGCCCAGGGCGGTAGCGCGCAGCCGGGCCGGGAACAGCTGGCTGACCCAGGCGTAGACCAGCACCTGCGAGCTGAACACAAACACGCCCGTGACGAACACTGCGGCGTTGAGCAGCAGTTCGCTCTGGATCTTGACGCTGAGGATGGCCAGCAGCACGGCCGAGAGGCCGAACCACAGCAGGACGATCTTTTTGGTGCCGTGCTTGTCGGCGAGGATGCCGGCCACCACCAGGCCAACTACGGCGCCAACGTTCAGGACCAGCAGCAGCACCAGGCCGGTGCTGACGGTGTAGCCCGCGGCGGCCATCAGTTGCGGCAGCCAGGTGTTCAGGCCGTACACGAGCAGGAGTCCCATGAAGGAGGCGACGGCGATGGCCACGGCCACCAGCGGGTAGGGCTTTTTGGCGAGGTCCCGGAAGCTTGCGCGCTGTTCGACGGCGGCGGGTTCCGCTGGGTGTTCCTGCGCCGCTTCCCCGGGAGACGTGGCCACTGCGTGTGCGTGCACCGGAGGCAGGGTTTCGGGGAGCTTGAACCAGAGGAACGGCACCAGGGCGAAGCCGGCCAGTCCGCCCACCACAAACATGATCCGCCAGTCCGGCACCACGAGGATGGCCAGGAACGCCGTGGCCACGGCGCCCACGTGGTAGCCCGTCATCGTGCGGGTGGTGGACTTGCCGGCGTTGCCGGCCGGGGCGTAGTCGTTCATGTAGGCAAGCGCCGCGGGCAGGCAGGCGCCCAGGCCCAGCCCGGCCAGCAGGCGGAAAATGCCAAAGACGGCAACATTGGGGGCGAACACCACGGCGATGGTGAAGATGGAGAACCAGAGGACGCAGGCCACCAGGAGCCGGCGCCGGCCGAACCGGTCGGACAGCGGAGCGATAAAGAGCGCCCCGATCCCCACACCCACCAGCGAGATCGTTGCGGCATAGGTGGCGCCCACAGCGTCGAAGCCCAGATCCTGGGTTTTGATCAGCGTGGGGATGACGGTGCCCAGGACCACAAGGTCGAACCCGTCAAGGACCATGGCCAGCCAGCAAAGCCACACGGGCCATTTGGAGCGGTGTTGAACTGGCGTCATTGGCATTGCAAACCTCGGTACATCGTCGGACGGAAAATCGTGGCGGCACCCGGGCCGCGGGCGCGGCAGTGCAACCCTCACTGAGAGTTGTATCACCGGGGAGTGTAATCTGGGACAAGTTTCACCATTCAATGGAAGCGATGGATCATGGCCAATTCAGTCTCGGGGGATTCCGTGGTGGACCGTGTGGTGCGGGTGATCTCCGCCTTCCCCGAGGGGGTCAGCAGCCTCCAGCTCTCCGATCTGGCCGCCCGCGCCGGGCTGCCGCTCACCACGGCGCACCGGCTGGTCCGGCAGCTGGCCGCCCACGGCCTCCTGGAGACCGGGGCGGGCGGAACCGTGCGGCTGGGGCTGCGGCTCTGGGAGCTGGTGAACCGCAACTCACCCACGTTGGCGCTCCGGCAGGCCGCGATGCCGTTCATGGAGGACATCCAGCAGGTCCTGAACCAGAACGTGAACCTGGCCGTCCTGGACGGCTGGGAAGCGCTCTTTGTGGAACGGCTGTCCCACCGCGGGTCCGTGGCCAACCGGGCCAGGGTGGCAGGAAGAATGCCCGTCCACATTTCCTCCGCCGGGCTCGCCCTGATGGCCCACCAGGGGAAAACGCTGCAGGGTGAATACCTCGACCAGTTTTCGGATCCTGCCGGAAAGGTAACGCGGGATGCCGTCCGCGGACTGCTCAGCGAAACTGCCCTCCAGGGCTTCGCGCAGCTGGCCGGCGTGGTTGATCCGGACACGTGGGGCATTGCCGTGCCCGTCCTGGACGGAAGGCAGCGCGCCGTGGCGGCGCTCGGCGTCGTGGTTCCTTTGCGGGAGATGCGTCTGCAAGCGCTGGTTCCCGCGCTGCAGACTGCCGCGCGGGGCATCGCCCGGCGCCTGGGTGACTAGAAGACGCCTAGACGCTCCTTCCGCTGAACGGAATTGGTGTTACGCCTGTCACGCCTTCGGTTGCACACTGATAGCCAGACTCACCCACCAGGCCCACAACCACCGAGGGCCCCGCAACGAAGCGAGAACACGCCATGGCAGCACGCAAAATCATCACCACCCAGGTGGCCATCATGGGCGCCGGCCCCGCCGGGCTGATGCTGTCCCACCTGCTCGCCAAAGCCGGCATCGACTCCACCGTGATCGAGGTCCGCAGTCACAAGGACATCTCCGAAACAGTCCGCGCCGGAATCCTGGAGCACGGCACCGTCAACATGCTGGTGGACAGCGGAGTCTCGGACCGCGTGCTCCGTGACGGCGACCGGCACGACGGCATCGAGCTGCGGTTCAACGGCGAAAGCCACCGCATCGACTTCAAGGACCTCGTGGGGGAGTCCGTCTGGCTCTACCCGCAGACGGACGTCTTCCTGGACCTCGCCGCCCGCAGGAAGGCCGACGGCGGCGACGTCCGCTACAGCGTCACGGACACCACCGTCCACGACCTCGAAGGCAGGCCGAAGGTCTGGTTCACCGACGCCGACGGCGTGGAATATGAGATTCAGGCCGAATTCGTCGTGGGTGCCGACGGTTCCCGCAGCCACTGCCGCTTCCAAATCCCCGAAACCAACCGGAAGTGGTACTTCCACGAGTACCCGTTCGCCTGGTTCGGCATCCTGGCCGAGGCCCCGCACAGTGCCGATGAGCTGATCTATGCCAACTCCGCCAACGGCTTCGCCCTGATCAGCCAGCGCACTGAGACCGTGCAGCGGATGTACTTCCAGTGCGATCCCAAGGAGAACGTGGCCGACTGGGACGACGACAGGATCTGGGCCGAGTTCCGCAGCCGGGTCAACGGCAACGGCTTTGAACTCAAGGAGGGCCCGGTCATCGACAAGATGGTCCTGCCGTTCCGCAGTTTTGTGCATACGCCCATGCGCCACGGCAACCTGTTCCTGGCCGGCGACGCCGCGCACACTGTTCCGCCTACCGGCGCCAAGGGCCTGAACCTGGCCATCCACGACGTCAAGGTGCTCTTCGAAGGACTGGACAGCTACTACAACTCCGGCTCCACGCACCTGCTGGACACCTTCAGCGACCGCGCCCTGGAGCGGGTGTGGAAAGCCCAGCAGTTCTCCTACTGGATGACCACCATGCTGCACACGCCCGTGGACGCGGACGACTTCTCCCGCGCCCGCCAGCTGGGCGAACTGAACTCAGTGGTCTCCTCCCGGCACGGCATGGCCTACCTGGCCGAGGCGTACACCGGCTGGCCGGGCGCCCGGTAAGGGGCTCTAGGGTGCCAGCAGCCGCCGGATGGCCGCGGCGATGGCCGCAGGGTCCGGCTGCTCGTCCCGCCTGACGGTGAGCAGGTGCAGCAGCACGCCGTCGCCATAGTCGGCCAGGTCCCGTGCCCGGGCCGCTGCGTCCGCCACGCCTAAAGCGGCCAGTGCCTGCTCCAGGCCGCCCATCAGCCGGAAATGGCCGGCAGTCACGGCTCCGGGCTTGTCCAGGGACAGGGCCAGGCGGGCGCGGGTGAGACCCGCGTGCTGCCCGGCCAGCGCCAGCGCCATGGCAGCCAGTTGGGCTGCCAGCTCCTCAATGTCCTTCGGCGGCCCGGTCCGCCCCCGGTCCTGCAGGAGGGCGCCATCCAGCTGCTCCAGGCGGTCCAGCACCGCTTCGACGAGGGCGGCGCGGTTCCGGTAGTAGTTCGACGTCGTTCCCTGGGGCAGCTGCGCCGCGGCGTCCACGGCCCGGTGGGTGAGGCCTTTCATCCCCTTGTCCGCCACCACGGTCAAGGCGGCGTCCAGGAGTTGGGTCCGGCGGTCAGGCATGGGCCCAGTGTAATTGACCCCTTCCCAGTCACTACAAAAGTAGTAGAATAGCGCCCATGAAAGCGATCTCGATCGTTGGCGGAGGAATTGCCGGGCTGGCACTGGCTGCAACCCTGGACCCGGCGCGGTTCCACGTGACCGTTGACGAAAAGCGGCCGGAACTGCCCACCGTCGGCACCGCGCTGGGGATGTGGCCCAACGCCCAGCGGGCGCTGGCGCGGCTGGGGGTCCTGGAGGAGGCGCGCGCGGCAAGCCCGGTGCTTGGCAGCGCGTCAGTCCGGAACGCCGGGGGTGAGCCGTGGGTCACCGTCGACGCCGGGGAGATGTTTGGTATTTCGCGGATTGACCTGCTGCGGCTGCTCGATGCCGCCGTGCCCGGGACCGTCCGCCGGATTACCAGCCATGTCAAGGACCTTCCGGCCGAAGGCAGCCTGGTGGTGGGGGCCGACGGCGTGCACAGCATGGTCCGTCGCGAGGCCTGGGGTGCCCGCACCGCCGCCCGGCTGACCCCATACTTTGCCTTGCGCGGGTCCGTGACTTCCCCGGTCGACCCGGACCGCTTGGGCGAATACTGGGGCCGTGGCGACCTGTTCGGCATCGTTCCGTCGCCGGACGGGTTCTTCTGGTACGCCAGCTACCGGTCCGGGCTTGGCCCCTATGGCATCGACCTGGCCTCAGCCCTGGAACAGGCACGGGAGCGCTACGCCGGGCACGCGCCGGCCATCCGTCAGGTGCTGGCCGCCGCCACTCCCTCGGACTCCCTGGCGCAGCGCATCTGGACAACCCCGTACCTTGGTTCGTTCGTCCGCGGCAGGACTGTCCTGGTGGGCGACGCCGCGCATGCGATGCTCCCGACCCTCGGCCGTGGCGCGTGCGAGTCGTTGGTGGACGCGGTGACGCTGGGCGACCTCCTCAACACCTTGCCCGAAGACCATGCGCTGCGTGCCTACAACCGGCAGCGGCGGCTGCGGACCCAGGCCCTGAGCCTGGCGGCCGCGGCGCTGGGCCGCGTCGCGTTTGCGGAAGCCGGCCAGCCTCTGCGGGACCGCCTGCTCAGCGTTGCCCGGCGACGCAACGCACGCGCCGCCGTCGGCAGCGGTTCCGCCGGCTGACCGCAAAAGGTGCGTGCCGCCGTCGTCAGTCCTGGGCGAGTGTCTCGGTGAGGTGGTGCGTCGGGATCCGGTCCCGGTCGTAGGTGATCTCGGTGTAGCCGTGCGGCTCGGGCTTGCCGGACGGACTGAGGTTCACAAAGACGATTTCCTCGATGGTGAGGATGCTCTGGCGCGTGATCATGTTGCGGACCTCCGCCCGCATGGTCAGTGAGGTCCGGCCGAAGCGCGTGGCGGTCAGGCCCATCTCGATCAGGTCGCCCTGGACAGCCGAGCTGACGAAGTTGATTTCGGAGATGTACTTGGTCACCGCGCGGCCGTTGCCGAGCTGGAGGATGGCGTAGATCGCCGCTTCCTCATCGATCCATTTCAGCAGGCTGCCGCCGAACAGCGTCCCATTGGCGTTGAGGTCCTCCGGACGGACCCATTTGCGCGTCCGGAAAGTGATGTCTGCTGATTCCATACGGTGAGGTTAGCCGACGGCGGCGGGCGGAACGCACTGGCCGGCGCAGTGTGACGCCGGCCGCCGCCCCGCCTGGTGCCGCACCGCCGGTCAGGCCATGGCCGTGTGCGCGGCGCTGTGCGAATCGATGGTCTTCGCGTAGCAGTAGGAATGCGCCACCCCGATGTACGGGCCGAAGTTGGGCACACCCTCAAAACCTGAGTTTTCGTAGAAGTTCCGGCCATCCGGCTGCGCCGACCCCGCCTCGGCCTTGATCCGCGTGATCCCTTGTTTGTAGGCCTCGGCTTCGAGGGCCGCCAGGATGGAACTGGCCACCCCCGAACCCCGCGTGTAGGGGAGGACGTAGAGCCGCTTGATTTCCGCCGTGGAGGAATCCAGCAGCCTCAGGCCGCCACAGCCCACCGGCTGCCCGGAACCCTTGTCGTACGCCACCAGGAACACGGCGCAGTCAGCGGACGACGGCGGCGGGCCGGGTTCGTGGTCAGGGGTGCCAAAGCGGGCGTCCAGTTCCGCCTGCTGGGCCCTGCGCAGGTCGGCACCCACGGGGTTCGACCAGGTGACCTGCCTGATGTTGAGTCGGGGATTGGTCTGCATGGCTGCCTCGTTTCGCCGAAGGGTTATGCCTGATAAGCCTAAGAGGGCACGGTTACCGCGGTGTTTCCTTCGCGTAAGCGCCCAGAGAACAGTCAGTGATGCCGCAGGTCATCTGCGGGGGCGCCCGTCTGAAGCGCGGTTACTGCCGCACCAGCGTGCGGAGGAGCTTCAGCGCCACGGAGATGGACGCGATGTCCACCTGCCCCGGCCCCGTCACCTCGGCAAAGGTGTCCTTGATCCGTGCCAGCTGTTCCTGGTGTCCGCGTTCCCACGCCACGATGCGTTCCACCGCGTCTGGTCCGCCCGCCCCGGGCGCCGGACTTGCCTGCATCACCGAAACCGTCATGTCGGCCACGGCCGAGTAGACGTCGTCCCGCAGCGCGGCCCGGGCGAGCGTCTCCCAGCGGCTTTGGCGCGGCAGGTCCGTGATGCGCAGGAGCAGGCCGGCGGCGTCGATCCTTTGGAAGACCGCGTAGTAGAGGTCGGCGATGGTGGGGATGGGCTCCTGGACCTGTTCGGACACCAGCGAGATGTCCAGGAGGCCGAAGCTCTCCAGGAGATCCGAGGCGCGTGTGCCCAGGTCCCGCGGCAGTCCAGCGCTGTCCCAATGCGAGAGGCGCCCCTGCACCCGGTCGATGTCGGAGCCCCGCAGGTAATCGGAGGTCCGCGTGCGGAGCAGTTCCAGGCTGGGCAAGATCCTGGCCAGGGCCGCCGCGATGGGCTGGTCCCGGTGGTCGTGCGTGACGTACCAGCGGGTGGCCCGGTCAAGGACCCGGCGCATGTGGATGGCTACTTCGGCCGCCTGGTCGCTGGGGAAATCCGGCGGCAGGGCAGCAAGCCGCTCCATGATCCAGGGCAGGTCGTAGGCCTCGCGGGCCACCACAAATGCCCGTGCCACCGCGGCGGCCGTGGCGGTGGTTTCCTCCTTCGCCCGGAAGGCGAAGGTGATTCCGCCGAGGTTGATCATGTCGTTCGCCACCACGGTGCAGATGATCTGGCGGCGGAGCGGATGCGAGTCCAGCTCCGATTCGAAGCGCTCCGATACCTGGCGCGGGAAGTAGCTGCGCAGCGTTCCCCTGAACCACGGGTCATCGGCCAGGTCGCTGGACGTCAGTTCCTTGGCCAGCTCGATCTTCGCGTAGCCGGCAAGGACGGACAGCTCCGGCGAGGTCAGCCCCTTGCCGGAACGGAGCCGTTCGCGCAGCTGCTCCGTGCTGGGGAGCGCTTCCTGGCCGCGGTCCAGTTCCGAGGCGTTCTCGAGCCAGTCCATGGTCCGCTCGAACCCGGGACTCCATTCGAGCACCAGGTGCCGGTCGTTGAGCAGGAGGACGTTCTGGTCCGCGTTGTTGGCGAGCACCAGCCGGGACACTTCATCCGTGAGGGAGTGCAGGTACTCGCCGCGTTCGGCTACCGGCATGCGCCCCGCCGCGATCATCCGGTCGATAAAGATCTTGATGTTGACCTCGTGGTCCGAACAGTCCACGCCCGCCGAGTTGTCGATCGCGTCCGTGTTCAGCAGCGTGCCGCCGAGGGCCGCCTCGATCCGCCCGCGCTGGGTAATGCCCAGGTTGCCGCCTTCCACGATGACCCGGGCGCGCACCTGGCTGCCGTCGATCCTGATGGGGTCGTTGGCTTTGTCGCCCACGTCCTGGTGCCGTTCGATGGACGCCTTGATATAGGTTCCGATCCCGCCGTTGTAGAGCAGGTCAACGGGCGCCCGGAGGATGGCCTGGAGCAGGGCGTGCGGCGGGAGGGCTGACGTGCCGGCGGGCAGGCCGAGGCAAACCCGGACCTGCTCGGTGATGCCGATCGCCTTCGCAGTCCGGGGGTGGACGCCGCCGCCCTCGCTGATCAGTGACGGATCGTAGTCCGCCCAGGACGAGCGGGCCAGGCCAAAAAGCCGTTGGCGCTCGCGGAAGGAGGCTTCGGCGTCGGGCGTGGGATCGAGGAAGATATGGCGGTGGTCAAAAGCCGCCACCAACCGGATGTGGCGTGAGAGCAGCATGCCGTTCCCGAACACATCGCCGCTCATGTCCCCGACGCCGGCAACGGTGAGGTCCTGCGCCTGCGGATCCATGCCCAAGGCCCGGAAGTGCTGCTTCACGGACTCCCAGGCCCCGCGGGCCGTGATGCCCATCTTTTTGTGGTCATAACCCACGGAGCCTCCTGATGCGAAGGCGTCCCCTAGCCAGAAACCATACTCATGCGCCACAGCATTTGCCGTATCGGAAAAGGCGGCAGTTCCCTTGTCAGCCGCCACTACCAGGTAGTAATCCTCCCCGTCATGGCGGACCACCTGGGGCGGCGTCACGATCTTTTCACCGGCCGGTGAGTCCACGAGGTTGTCGGTGAGGTCCAGCAGTCCACGGATGAAAATCCGGTAGCACTCGATCCCCTCCGCCAGCCAGCCCGCACGGTCCACGGCAGGGTCCGGCAGCCGCTTGGGGAAGAAACCGCCCTTGGCGCCGGTGGGGACGATGACGGAGTTTTTCAGGTTCTGCGCCTTGACCAGGCCCAGGACCTCCGTGCGGAAATCTTCGCTCCGCTCGGACCACCGCAGCCCGCCGCGGGCCAGCTCGCCGAAGCGCAGGTGGACCCCTTCAACCCGGGGTGAGTAGACCCAGATCTCATACTTCGGCCGGGGGAACGGGGCGTTGATGATGGCGGCCGGTGTCAGCTTGAAGCTCAGGTGCGGTTTGTCCTGGAAGTAGTTGGTGCGGAGGGTGGATTCCACGAGGTTCATAAACGTGCGCAGCAGCCGGTCGGCATCCAAGACAGGCACGGCCTCGATGGCCGCCAGGACCTCGGTGCGCGCCACGGCCGTTTCCCGGAACCGGGCGGCAGAGTCCAGGGCGGGGTCGAACTTTGCCTGGAACAGGGCGAGAAGGGCGTGAGTCGCCCGCACGTTGGTTTTCAATGTGTCGGCGATGAAGCCGTAGGAATTGGTCGTTCCCAACTGCTGGAGGTACTTCGCGTAGCTGCGCAGGATGGCCGCCTGCCGCCATTCCACGCCCTCCCTGATGACCAGCGCGTCGATCGCGTCGGACTCGATATCCCCGCGCATGGCGGCGCGGAAGGCATCGGCCAGCAGCTGGCTCGTGGCCTCGGGGTCCACGCCCGCTGGGTACCGCACGCCCAGGTCGTACAGAAACAGGTCATGGGACAGTCCGCGGCGGATCTCGAATGGCCTCTGGTCCAGGACTTCCAGGCCCAGGTTGTGCAGGAACGGCAGGATCTGGGTCAGGCTGCGCGGACGCGTCAGGTAGAGGCGGATGCGGGCCTCCTCCGGGGCGCCGCCAGACCGGGACACCCTCAGGAGCGGATCGCCGTACGGGCGGCCGCCGGTGCCGTCCAGGTCGAAGGCCTCGAAGTTGGTGATGTCCCGGACCGCGTCCTCCAGCCGGTAGTCCGCCCGGTATGCAGGCGGAAACGCATCGGACCACAGCCGGGAGATCCGTGCGGCCTCGGTTGCCGGGAAGCGGTCACGGATCAGTTCGTCGAGGCCTTCCGGCCACGAGCGGGTGGCAGCGATCAGGTCCCGCTCCAGCTGGGCAGGATCGACGCCGGCCGGACCGCCGACTGCCGCCCGGACCCCGGAAGCTGATTCGTCCGCGGGGGTACCTGCAGTCCCGATGCGGAAGAAGATCCGCGCCATCGGGGATTCGGACAGCCGCACCTCGAATTCGATGGAGGCCGCGTTGAAAGCGTGCGTGAATTCCTGCTCCATCAGCAGCCGGACGGCGGTGCTGTAGCGCCTGCGCGGGAAGAAGACGAGCGCCAGCACGAACCTGCCCAGGGTGTCGGTCCGGAGGAACAGCCTGGTCTGGCGGAGCTGCTCGGCGCGCATGATTTCACGTGCCAGCCGGCCGAGGTCAGCGATGCTGATCTGGAAGAGGACCTCGCGGGGGATTGCCTCCAGGGCGGTCACCAGGTCCTTGGCCTGCTGCGAACCGGGCGCCGCCCCGAGCCGGTCCCTGACTTCCTCCAACTTTTCCCGGATCACGGGAATCCGCCGGACGGACTGATGCTCGGCGCTGGGTGTGAAGAGACCGAGGAACCGGTGTTCCCCATCGGCTTTCCCTGCCCGGTCGAAGGTCTGCAGCCGGATCTCGTCCAGGTATGCGCCCCGCAGGACTGTGGACCGCACGTCGGACGTGGCCAGTGCCAGGACCCGGGGTTCCGCCACGACGGATTCCCCCCGGCCGGGACCGGCTTCGGTGTCCGCCACGGCGGCACGTGGCCGCCGCCGCAGCCCAAGCCCCGAGCCCGCCCGGACCGCGAGCCTTTCCGGACCTCCCGCCGTCGCCGGTTCATGCCGGCTGTAACCCAGGAACACGAAGTTGCCCTCCGCCAGCCAGCGGAGAAGGTCACGGAGCTGCCGGGCTGTCGGTACGGCCTGGGGCGGCGCATGCTCCGCAGCACCCTCGGCCTCGGCCAGCTTGCCGTGGATGGCAGCCTCATCGAGGGCGACGGCCCGCACGTCCGCCACGACCCCCAGCAGCCTTTCCGTGAGATCCCTGGCGGCGGCAGCGTCGGCGAGCCGCCCCATCTCCATGCCGATCCAGACCTCCGGTATTGCGCCGTCAGGAGCGGCGGCGCCGGAAACGAGCCCTTCCCGCACCTGGCCCGGGCGGATTTCCAACAGCGCATGGGAAGCCGGGTCGCGGCGGACCAGGAAGGTGGGGTGGACCAGTTGGCGGATCGGTGTGTCTTCGCGGGTGAGTTCCGCCGTGACGGACTGGACCAGGTACGGCAGGTCTTCGGCGACCACCGCCACCACGCTGGTGTCCAGCTCGCTCAGGATCCCGACGACGGCCTCTCCGGGATGCCGCCGGGACGCCAGTTCCAGGTGGTGGGCTGCCCTGTCGCGGAGGGTTCCGGGGTCGTAGTTGTGCAGGTCTTCGGCTGCCACGTGGGCATAGTAGGAGGTGACGAAATCCGCGTCGGGTTCCAGCGAACCTGCGGGAGTCTCTTCAGGTGTCCGTGCCATGCCACTGCGCCTCCACTGCGCGGTGAGCCACCGGGATAACGCTCCCCGCGCCTACCCTTCATCATGGCCGGAGGGGCCGGTGCCGTCCAGTCCGGATCAGCGGGCTATGCGCCGTCGCCCATGGGGTCCCCGGCCGTCGGGTCGGCCAGGGCAAGGCCACCCACGGGGCTGCCGTCCCAGTGGATCAGCTTCCAGCCTGTGTCCGGATCCCCTTCCAGGGCCACGATGCCCGTATTCGACAGGACATGGCGGGCAGCGAATTCATGGTCTGCGTCGGCAGCGCGGAGGCCGGCCCAGGTGCGGATGGCGGCGCCGTGGCTGACAACTGCGGCAACCGCTGAGTCCCCATTGCTGGCCGCACGCCCGGCAATCCGGGTGATGGCGCCGTCGTACCGTTCGAAGAACTCGTGGCCGTCCGGACCGGCGGGCATGCGGCGGTCCAGGTCTCCGGCGGCCCACGCGAACACTGTGCCCATGTACCGCATGTGGGATTCGTGGTCGGTCAGTTTTTCCAGTGCCCCGGCTTCGATCTCGTGCAGCCCGTCCAGCACCTTGACTTCCAGGCCATGGACCCGGGCCAGCGGGGCCGCGGTGATCTGCGTGCGGAGCAGGGTTGAGGCGTACAGCGCCGCGATGGGCTCATCGGCCAGGGACCGTGCCATCGCTTCGGCCTGCCGCTCTCCCAGCTCCGTGAGCCCGGGCCCCGGATGGGCCGTGTCCAGCTGGCCGAGTACGTTACCGGGGGTTTGTCCGTGGCGGATGAGCAGCAACTTCATGCTCCCAGTTTCGCACCTTGCGGCGATCCCGGCCCGGTCCCGGGTGAGAACACGGAAAGGCGCCGGGTCCCGCAGGAGCCCGGCGCCGCCGTCGTACTTCTTCTTGGCCGTACAGGCCGCCTACCTGAGGTGATCCACCAGCTGGTCCGCGATGCCTGTGTATTTGCCGGGCGTGAGGGCGAGCAGCCGCGCCTCGGCCTCGGTGGAGAGGCCCAGGGACTGGACGAACTCCTGCATGCGGGCGGCGTCCACGCGCTGTCCGCGGGTGAGGTCCTTGAGCCGCTCGTACGGGTTTTCCATGCCTTCGACGCCGGCAATCGCCTCGGCGCGCATGACCATCTGGATGGCCTCGCCCAGGACTTCCCAGTTGGTGTCCAGGTCTCCGGCGAGGACGTCTTCGGCAACGTCGAGGCGGTCCAGGCCCTTAGCGACGTTGGAGATGGCCAGCAGGGAGTGGCCGAACGCCACACCGATGTTGCGCTGGCTGGAGGAGTCCGTGAGGTCGCGCTGCCAGCGGGAGGTGACCAGCGTGGAGCCCAGCACGTCCAGGAGGCCCGAAGAGATCTCCAGGTTGGCCTCGGCGTTCTCGAACCGGATGGGGTTGACCTTGTGCGGCATGGTGGAGGATCCGGTGGCGCCGGCTACGGGGATCTGGGCGAAGTAGCCGATCGAGATGTAGCTCCAGATGTCCGTGCAGACATTGTGCAGGATCCGGTTGAACCGGGCGACGTCGGCGTACAGCTCTGCCTGCCAGTCGTGGCTTTCGATCTGGGTGGTCAGCGGGTTCCAGGTCAGCCCCAGGGCCTCGACGAAGGACTTGGCCACCTGCTGCCAGTCGGCGCCGGGGACCGAGGCCACGTGGGCGGCGTAGGTGCCGGTGGCGCCGTTGATCTTGCCCAGGTATTCGGTCTTGGCGACGCGGTCCAGCTGGCGGGACAGGCGGTGCGCGATGACGGCCAGTTCCTTGCCCAGGGTGGTGGGGGTGGCGGGCTGGCCGTGCGTGCGGGACAGCATGGGAACCGCGCGGTTCTCTTCCGCCATCTTGCTGATCTGGGCCACCAGCGCGCGTGCGGCCGGCAGCCACACGTCCTCCACAGCCCCCTTGACGCCCAGGGCGTAGGAGAGGTTGTTGATGTCCTCGGACGTGCAGCCGAAGTGGACCATGGCGGTGAGGTGCTCGATGCCGATGGCGGGCAGCCGGCGGCCGATGTAGTACTCCACGGCCTTCACGTCGTGGACGGTCACGGCTTCGATTTCGGCGAGTTCGGAGACCGATGCGGAGTCGAATTCCGTGACGATGGCGCGGAGCCGGTCCTGCTGTTCCGGCGTGAGCGGGCCCGCGCCAGGGAGGACATTGTTGCTGGTCAGGTGGATGAGCCACTCGACCTCCACGGCCACTCGGTCGCGGTTGAGGGCCGCCTCGGACAGGTAGTCAACGAGGGGTGCGACGGCGGACTGGTAGCGGCCGTCCAGCGGGCCCAGGGCGATCGGCTCCGGTGACGCGGCAAGGGCCAGGCGTCCGGAGGGCGTGCGGGTATCAGCTGTGGCGGCAGTTTCAGGCATGTGCTGATTCTTTCACGAACTCCCCACCCCCGCTTAAGCGGACTGCCCGTGTGAACAGCCGGCGCCAGTTGTCCACATAGCCGACGGCGGTGCTTCCGTGGGACGGGCGCCATTCCGTAGCGTCGGGGGTCAGGCGGTGGCGGCTCAGGGACCAGGCATTCCTGTCTGCAGTTGGGAAAGGAACGGATATGGGCAGTGATGTGACGGCAGCCGATATGGCGGCATGCATGTCCCGCAGTTATGAGGTCCAGCAGTTGGCGGGCGGGGTTGACCTGTGCCTTGCGAGGGTGGAGAAGGTCCTCGCCGGGTTCCGCGGGATCCAGCTCCTGGACTGGCAGTCACCGGCCGGGCGGGCATACCGGAATTCGGTGGCCCTCCAGGAGGTGGCGCTGGGAAGGTCGCGCATACGGCTCGAGGACGCCTTGGTTTCGGTGAGGCGCCACGCGCAGGCGGTGGCTGCTTCGGCCGGCAACCCGGCGGGGCGCTTCTGATGGCCGAGGTGACCCCCTCCGGCAGCGGCGGACCCATCTACCTGACCGGGCCGGCAGTGGACGGTTCCCTGCAGATTCGCGGTGGTGTGGGTGGCATCAGTTTTCAGCTGGAAGAACTGATCGGCGGCGCTGAGAAGCTCGACGCTGCTGCGGACGAGTTGGCCGCCGTGGAAGTGGAGGTCCGCCGCATCTGGGAAGATCTTTGCCCCTACCAGAATGAACCGCGTCCCACCGGCACGGCTGCCCTGATGGACGTCGGGGAGGCCCAGTGGAGCGTCCAGGCCGTCCGTACGGAGCTGCAGCACATCAGCCGGCAGGTACGGCAGTGCAAAACGGACTACGAAGCCGCGGAGGCGTGGGCGGGCCTCTCCCGCGGAATGGGTGCAGGGCTGGCCAGCCCCGATACCCTGGCGCGTCAGGCAGCAGACGCATGGCTGGGGCAGGTTCCCAACAGGGAGGTCGCCGAACTCGCCACAGGCCCGATTGCCATGGCCGCGCTGCTGGCACTCTCGCCTGAACGCTTTTTTATGGCAATTGGGGCCGACCTGGCGGCCGGGAGGCACATCGCGGCGGCCGTTCCTTTGCTCACTGGCGTGGGCGGGCGGTCCATCAGCATCCTGACGCCGCGCCCTGTCACGTTGGAGCGGCAGGAGACGCTCCCCATTGAGTTTGATGGTTCACCCGCCGCACTCCTGGAACGGACGAGGGTCATCACTGAGAGGGGTGAGGGCTACATGGAAGTCATCGAGGTGGATAACGGGGGACAGAAAGCCTACGTGGTGGTGGTTCCCGGCACGCAGTCCGCAGGCGACGATATGGGGGGCGACAATCCCTTCGACGAAGCAGGCATCGCTGAAGGGCTGGGCCACAGCTCCGCCGAGATCAACAAGGCCGTGCTGCAGGCCCTGCAGGAGGCCGGCGCAGAAAAAGGGGCGTCCGTCGTGGCCGTCGGGTACAGCCAAGGCGGCATCCATGCGATGAACCTTGCCGCCGACGAACGGTTCCGCAACGAGTACGACATGAAGTATGTGCTGACGGCTGGTTCCCCCGTTGGCGGCATCCCTCCGGCGGCCGGTGTCAGCACCCTCCAGCTGGAGCACCGGCAGGACTGGGTTCCCGGAGCGGACGCCACGCCCGGCCCTGACACCCGGGACAGGGTGACAGTCACGCTGAACCAGCCTGTACGGACGCCGGAGGGTGACGATGGCGGCCTTGGTCCCGGCCATCGGCTCAGCAACTACGAGGACGGCGCACGCCTGGTTGCAGCGAGCGACGATCCTTCCCTCGTGGCGTCAACCGCAGTCCTGGGAGGGGTACTCGGAGCGGGCGGAACGGCAACGGCCACCCGTTTCGCGCTGACGCGTTCAAAGCCACCCGAACCGCAGCCCGCGCGCGGACCAGCACCGACGCCCATGCCCCAACCCTCACCGCAGCCGCCACCGTCAGGTGGCCAGCCCGCACAGGCAGCAAAGAGCACCGCCCGTTAGGCGGCTGGCCCAGCCTCAGCGCCTGCGCGCGCCCGGCAGCCGCCCTGCCACCACGGAGATCACGCTGATGATAATCGCTGCGAGCACGGCAGTCCAGAAAAAGGAATCGATCGTGAAGCGCACCGGAGTGTAGCCGCTGATCCAGGAGGTCAGGTACAGCATGGCGGCATTGATGACGATGGTGAACAGCCCAAGGGTCAGGATGGTGATGGGCAACGAAAGGAAGCTGACCAGGGGCCGGACGAACGCGTTGACAACGCCGAAAATCAGGCCCACGAAGAGATAGGCGAGCGTGATCCCGATGGCGTCCGTGCCCTGGGTGACACCGGATTCGGCCACGGCGTTTGTTGTGGCCGCCGTGGAGATGTCCAGGCCGGGCAGGATCCAGCTGGCGATCCAGAGGGCCAGTCCGTTAATCAGGACCCGCATGATGAAAGAGCGCATGAGCCCATGCTGTCACACTGCCCTGAACGACGGTCCCGGGGCGGCCCTGGGTGGAAAGCCGGACGCCAAACCTTCCGCCTGCAGGCGCCTTCGGGGCCCCTGTTGGGAGAAGTAGGCTAGTTGGCATGACTTCATCAGAGACCCTGGCCGGGGGAATCAGGCCGCGCCCTGTGGTGGGCCGGCTTCCCCGCTACGCCGCCGGCAAGCCCCCCGTCGCCGTTGACGGACTGGCCAGCTACAAACTGTCTTCGAACGAGAACCCGCTGCCGCCGATCCCCGCCGTCGTGGAGGCCATCGCACGCCAGACCGACTTCAACCGGTATCCGGATCCCCTCAGCAGCAAGCTCCGCGCTGCGCTCGCCGAGTTCCTCAACGTCCCCGCGGAAGACATCGTCACGGGAGCCGGCAGCCTTGGCGCCCTCAACCAGCTGCTGACCACGTTCGCCGGCCAGAATGACGACGGCAAGGCGGACGAGGTGATCTACGCGTGGCGGTCCTTCGAGGCGTACCCCATCAGCGTCGGCCTTGCCGGGGCCGAAAGCGTGCGGATCCCCCTGACTGCGGACGGGCGACATGACCTGGATGCCATGGCCGCGGCAGTCACAGTTCGCACGAGGGTCATCCTCCTGTGCACCCCCAACAACCCCACCGGTCCCATCCTGACCACGGCGGAAACGGAACGGTTCATCCAGGCCGTACCCTCCGACGTCGTGGTGGTCATCGATGAGGCGTACCAGGAATTCGTCCGGGCCCAGGACGCGGTGGACGGCATCGCGATGTACCGCAAATACCCCAATGTGGTGGTGCTCCGGACGTTCTCCAAGGCTCATGGCCTCGCCGGGCTCCGGGTGGGGTACAGCGTTTCGAATCCGGAACTCACGCAGCACCTCCGGGTGGCGGCCACGCCCTTTGCCGTGTCCCAGATCGCCGAGCAGGCAGCAATTGTCTCGCTGCAGAATTACCCCCAGGTTGTAGAAAGGGTACAAAGCCTGGTGGACGAGCGGGACCGGGTCACGGCCGGACTGCGGGACCTTGGCTGGTTTGTACCCGAGGCGCAGGGCAACTTCGTCTGGCTGGACCTGGGCGCCAACAGCGGGGAATTCGCCGAGTTGGCGGGGGCGCAGGCCCTCTCCGTGCGGGCCTTTGGCAACGAGGGTGTCCGTGTGAGCATCGGCGAGGTGGAAGCGAACACCCGTTTCCTCGGGCTGTGTGCAGACTATACAAAGCCGCCACGCCGTTCCTAGCGCTTAACATGTAGCCAGCGCGCTACCTACTGAAGATAAAGTTAGGATCAGTAAGCCAATATATATGCCAGCTGCGGAATGCATTCCTCTAACGGCATATATCCCAGCGACATTGCAACGCATCCGCATGCGGCAAGCAAGGAGACGGTATGGGCGCCACACATCTGCCCTCCACCGAGTTCGACGGAACAGCGGTAGACGACCAGCTTGAGGCTGATGCCGAGGCCGCCATGGGCGAGCCCCCGGCGCAGATGGTCCAGCTGCTGGGCCCGGACGGGAAGCTGGTAACCGATCCCGTCTACAGCAAGTACGCCGAAAAACTCGACGCGGAAAAGCTGCGCGGCCTCTACGCCGACATGGCTGCCATCCGCCGCTTTGACGTGGAGGCCACCGCCCTGCAGCGCCAGGGACAGCTTGCCCTCTGGGTTCCGCTGACCGGCCAGGAGGCCGCGCAGATCGGATCCGGCCGGGCCAGCCAGCCCCAGGACTACATCTTCCCCACCTATCGCGAGCACGGCGTCGCCCTCACCCGCAACGTGGACCTGGCCGAACTGCTGCGCCAGTTCCGCGGCGTCTCCAACGGCGGCTGGAACCCCAAGGACACCAACTTCCACCTCTACACGCTGGTCCTGGCGGCCCAGACGCTCCATGCGGTGGGCTATGCCATGGGCATCCAGCGGGACCAGAAGTTCGCCGCGGCCTCGGACCCCGTGGGCACGGAGCCGCCGGCAGCGGTCATGGCGTACTTCGGCGACGGCGCCAGCTCGGAGGGCGACGTCCACGAATCCATGGTCTTCGCCTCCTCATACAACGCCCCGGTGGTCTTTTTCTGCCAGAACAACCACTGGGCCATCTCCGTGCCCAGCACGGTGCAGACCCGCATTCCGCTCTCCAACCGCGCCAAGGGCTACGGCTTCCCAGGCATCCGCGTCGACGGCAACGACGTCATCGCCGTGCACGCCGTCACCGAGTGGGCTCTGGACCACGCCCGCCAGGGCAAGGGGCCGGTGCTGATCGAGGCCTTCACCTACCGCGTGGGCGCCCACACCACCGCCGATGACCCCACCAAATACAGGGAGTCGGCCGAAGAGGACGCGTGGCGGGCCAAGGATCCGCTGGCCCGGCTGGAGAAGTACCTGCGGGCCGAAGGGCTCGCGGATGACGCGTTCTTCGCCAAGGTCAAGGCCGACGGCGACGAACTCGCCGCTTACGTCCGGCGCACCACCCACGACCTTGAGACTCCGGACATCCGCACCGCGTTCGCGAACACCTATGTCGAGGCCCACCCGCTGGTTGCGGAGGAGCTGGCCTGGTTCGAGGAATACAGTGCAGGGTTTGCCGGCGAGGAGCCGGCCGGACAGGCAGAAACAGAGGCAGGCCACTGATGACCACCATGACAATCGCCAAGGCCATCAATGAAGGCCTCCGCGCAGCCCTGACCAACCACCCCAAATCCCTGCTGATGGGCGAGGACATCGGGCCCCTCGGCGGCGTCTACCGCGTCACGGACGGCCTGATTGCCGAATTCGGCCCGGACCGGGTGGTGGACACCCCGCTGGCGGAGTCCGGCATCATCGGCACGGCCATCGGGCTCGCGCTGCGCGGCTACAGCCCCGTCTGCGAAATCCAGTTCGACGGTTTTGTGTTCCCCGGCTTCAACCAGATCACCACGCAGCTGGCCAAGATGCACGCCCGCAGCAACGGCAACCTCACCGTGCCGGTGGTCATCCGCATCCCGTACGGCGGCGGCATCGGCTCCGTGGAGCACCACTCCGAGTCCCCCGAGGCGCTGTTCGCCCACACCGCGGGGCTGCGCATCATCACGCCGTCCAACCCGCATGACGCGTACTGGATGATCCAGCAGGCTGTCGAGTGCCAGGACCCCGTCATCGTCTTCGAGCCCAAGCGCCGGTACTGGCTCAAGGGCGAGGTCGATGTCGAAGCCGCCGGCACGGCGCAGGACCCCTTCAAGGCGCATGTGCTGCGGGAGGGCACGGATGCCACCATCGTGGCGTACGGTCCCCTGGTGCCCGTGGCCCTCGCTGGCGCGCACGCCGCGGCTGAGGACGGCCGCAGCGTGGAGGTCATTGACCTCCGCTCCATCTCGCCGATCGATTTCGACACCGTGGAAGCGTCGGTCAAAAAGACCGGGCGCCTGGTGGTGGCCCACGAGGCACCCACCTTCGGCGGCATCGGCGGCGAGATCGCCGCCCGGATCAGCGAACGTGCCTTCCTGTCCCTCGAAGCCCCCGTGATCCGTGTTGGCGGCTTCCACATGCCGTACCCCGTGGCCAAGGTCGAGGAAGACTACCTTCCGGATATCGACAGGATCCTTGAGGCGCTGGACCGGGCACTGGCCTACTAGGCGCCCCCACACCCTTCCCAGACTTGCCGCCCGTCTCCTGGCCAGGAGACAAGGACCTGAGCTCCCGAAACCGAGGACACCATGACTGTGAACAAGTTCAATCTCCCTGACGTGGGCGAAGGCCTGACCGAGGCGGAAATCGTCTCCTGGAAGGTGAAGCCGGGTGACACGGTCGCCATCAACGACGTCCTCTGCGAGATCGAAACGGCCAAGTCCCTCGTGGAGCTTCCTTCGCCCTTCGCCGGGACAGTCACAGAGCTGCTGGTTCCCGAGGGGATCACCATCGACGTCGGGACCGCCATCATCAGCGTCTCCGATTCTGTGTCGGGTGACCCCACCCCGGCGGACGTCCCGGCGCCTGCCGTGCCGGTGCAGCCGCTGTATGGCAAGCTGCCGGCGTCCGACGCCGACACTTCGGACAGTGCCCTGGCCGGCGGTCCGCTGGTGGGATCCGGTCCCAAGGCCGACGCCGTCAAGCGCCGCGCGCGCAAGGCCGCACCTGCCTCGCCGGCCGTGTCGGCCCCGGTTCCGGCGGCCGAGCCTGTCCAGTCCACCGCAGCCGTTCCTGCCGTTCCGGCTGGCCCAACCGCCGAACCGCTCGACGACCGTCCTACGCTGGGCGACACCATCACTGGCCTGGTGAACCGGGTACTGGCCAAGCCGCCGGTGCGCAAGATCGCCCGTGACCTGGGCATCGACCTGGCCGACGTGGTGGCGACCGGCTCCCGCGGCGAAGTCACGCGTGAGGACCTGGTCAGCTACCAGGCGCAGCGCGATGCCGAACTGGACCAGGCTGACGGCTTCTGGGGCAAGGCCGGCAAGCCGCAGGACCAGAGGATCGAACGGATTCCGGTCAAGGGCGTCCGCAAGGCCACCGCGAAAGCCATGGTGGAGTCCGCCTTTGCCGCGCCGCACGTGAGCATCTTCGTGGACGTCGACGCCAGCCGGACCATGGAGTTCGTCAAGCGGCTCAAGGCGTCCCGTGACTTCGAAGGCATCAGGGTTTCGCCGCTGCTGATCCTCGCCAAAGCCGTCATCTGGGCAGCCGCCCGGAACCCGAGCGTCAACGCCACCTGGGTGGACAACGCCGGCGGCACCGACGCGGCGGAGATCCACGTCAAGCACTACATGAACCTTGGCATTGCCGCAGCCACCCCGCGGGGACTCATGGTGCCCAACATCAAGGATGCCCAGGACCTCTCGCTCAAGGAACTGGCCCTGGCGCTGAACAACCTGGCCACCACGGCCCGCGCCGGAAAGACCCAGCCGGCGGAAATGCAGGGCGGCACCCTGACCATCACCAACATCGGCGCCCTGGGCATCGACACGGGGACGCCCATTATCAACCCGGGCGAGGTGGCCATCGTCGCCTTCGGAACCATCAAGCAGAAGCCCTGGGTCCTGGACGGGGAAGTCATCCCGCGCTGGATCACCACCCTGGGCGGGTCCTTCGACCACCGCGTGGTGGACGGTGACCTGTCCGCCCGCTTTATGGCCGACGTCGCCGCCATCCTTGAGGAGCCGGCGCTCCTGCTGGACTGAACCACTATGCCGGAGCAGCAGACCAACCGACGAGGCCCGTTGACCGATTCAGCCCTACGCACCAAAAACCGGACGGCCCGCTGGCTGACCGAGGTTTTCCAGCCCCCGGTGGTGGTATCGGTCCAGCTGCTGGTCAGCCCCCTCACCGAACCCGGGTTTCCGGGAACGATCGGCTACGGGGCTCTGGCCGCGCTGTTCGTGTGCGTCCTGCCCCTGGTGCTGCTGCTGGTCCTGGTGAAACTGGGCAAGGTCACGGACCACCATGTCAGCGACCGCAGGCAGCGGGCGCCCGTCCTGCTGATGGCACTTGCGTCGGTGCTGGCAGGACTTTTGGTCCTTGACGTGACCGGTGCGCCGCGGAGTGTCGTGGTGATGGTGCTGACCATCGTCGGCGGCATTGTGGTGATCGGGGCCGTGAGCCCCTTCTGGAAGATCAGCGGACACGCTGCGGCGATATCGTCGTCGGCCGTTATCACCGTGCTGATGCTCGGGCCAGTCTGGCTGCCGCTGCTGGTCCTGATACCCGCGGTGGGCTGGTCCCGGGTGGTCCTACGCGCCCACACTGCGGGGCAGGTGGTCGCCGGGGCGCTCGTGGGCGGCCTGGTGATGTCAGGGTTCTGGTGGCTGCTGCAGGGCTGGCTGGTCTAGCCGCCGGCGCGCAGACCCGGGCCGCCGGTCAGTAGGACGCGTACGTGGACATCAGCTGGATGGTCTCGGGGCTCATGACCGTGCTGCTGAAGTTCCAGGCAACTGCCATGATCAGTCCGCCGACGCCGGTGCCGATGGCAGAGAGTGCCGCAAAGAACTTCCAGTCCTCGCGGATGACACTGCGGAAGGTGTCCGGGAGGCGCAGTCCAGGGGAGATAAGGTTGGGGGCGCTGTCCACGGTGCCGTCGTCCAGCAGTGCCACAACGCGGCCGTTCCCACGGTCCACCCGCATGGAGCAGATGTGGTTGCCGTGCCGGGCCAGGAGGATGTCGTGGCCAACAAGCTGGCGGCGCTGGAGAGTGATCAAGGGGACCCCTTAGGTGGTGTGGTTGGTGGCTGTCCGCACCTTTGGGGGCCCTTCAATTTTATCGTCGGCTGCGCAGTGGAAACAGCGTTCCGAGGGTGAGAAGGGACACCACGCATGCCACCCTGTGGGCGATGCGTGGTGTCCGCACTTCAGTGTTCGGTGTCAGTCGGCGTCGTAGGTGTTGGCGATGTAGACATCGCACGTGGCGTTGTGGGCCACGCTGTTGGCCACGCTGCCCAGGACCCGGCCAATGCCGCGCATCCGCCGGTTGCCCACCACGATCATCCGGGCGCTGAGGCGCTCGGCTTCCTTGATGAGTGCTTCGGCAGGCTTTCCGCGGGCGGCCGAGTAGGTCACCTTGACGTCGCCGGCGAGGGAGTCCGCCACGGTCCTGGCCACGTTCTCCGCGCCGTCTGCATCTGAGACGATCCACTGGTCGCTGCCGCTGCCGAACACTTCGGTGCGGTCACTGTCGAAGGCCGAGACCACGTGAAGTGAGGCGCCCACGGCGCCCGCGAGGTCGCGTGCGGCCTCCGCGGCCTTCTTGGCAGTTCCGCTGCCGTCGACCCCAACAACAATAATTCCGCTCATCTTTGCTCCTTTGCTTCGGTAAGTGGCGCCTGATCCAGTCTGGCCAAGGCTACAGCGCGGCGATGGCTTCCCGCAGTACGGGGGCCAAACGGCGGACACCTTCGGTGATCGCGTCGGGCGGGACGGCGCTGAACGCCAGCCGCAGTTTATTGGACGGATCATCGGACGGGGTGAACGCAGCGCCGGGGATAAAGACAACGCCTGCGTCGATCGCCTTCTTCAGCAGGGGATAGGTGTCCACACCATCGGGGAGGGTCACCCAGACGAAAAAGCCGCCCTCCGGGCTGGTCCAGCTTGCGCCGTCGGGCATGTGCTCGGCGAGGGCCGCAAGCATCGCCTGGCACCGTTCGGCGTAGAGCCCCCGGTAGGTCTCGATCTGGCCCTTCCAGTCATACTCGCGGAGGTAGGCCGACACCAGCATCTGGTTCAGCGTCGGCGGGCACAGGGTGACGGCCTCCGAGGCGAGGTAGTAGCGCCGCTGCAGGTGCTCGGGCACCAGGGCCCAGCCGATGCGGAGGCCGGGTGCGAAGATCTTGGAGAACGAACCCATGTAGATGACGTCGGCCGGGTTGGCCGCACGCAGCGGTGCCAGCGGCTCGCCGTCGAACCGCAGCAGCCCGTACGGATTGTCCTCCAGCACCAGAATATTCGCCTTGCGGCATATATCCACGATCTGCTGCCGGCGGTCCTGCGCGAGCGTGATACCGGACGGGTTGTTGAAGTTGGGGATGGTGTACAGGAACTTGATGTTCTTTCCTGCGGTCTGCAGCGCCGCGATCCTGGCCTCCAGCAGATCAGGGACGAGTCCGTGACTATCCATTTCCACGGTTTCCACCTGGACCTGGTAGGCCTCGAAGGTGTTCAGCGCGCCGACGTAGGTGGGGTTCTCCACCAGGACAACGTCGCCCGGGTTGCAGAAGACCTTGGTGGCCACATCCTGGGCCGACTGCGAGCCCGCCGTGATCACCACGTTTTGCGGCAGGGCGTCGAGGATGCCTTCGGCCGCCATTACTTCGCAGATCTGCGCGCGCAACTCCTCCATGCCCTGGCCTCCGCCGTACTGCAGGGCGGTGAGGCCATCCTCGGCGATGATGGTGGCCGCCGTGCGGGCCAGCCGCTCCAGGGGCAGTGACTGCAGGTAGGGGCTTCCTCCGGCGAGGGAGACCAGTCCGGGCCGCATCGAGATGTCAAAAACGTCGCGGACAGCGGATTGCTTGATGTTGGCGGCGCGCTCCGAGAACAGATCCTCGTGGCGGTGTGCGGACGTGGCCGCGCGTTCGATAGCGTCAATGGCCTCTGCGGGCAGCAGCGCTGCTGCGGCATCAAGTGTTTCGTGGGTCACACCCTCAGGATACAGCCGACAGTTGCTGATAAGGCAACACTTGTTTATCAACCAGCCACGGTGTGCGGGCAGAAGCTTTACGTCCGACGGCGGAAGGGCTGGAATAGACCCATGACGACGCCCCCGCAGTCCACGCCGCTGGCCGCAGCATTCAGGTCACTCCACCACGGCCGTGCGCCGCTGGTCCTGGTCAACGTCTGGGATGTGGCGTCGGCGAAACTCGTGGAGGAAGCCGGGGCCACGGCGCTTGCCACCTCAAGCTCCGCCATTTCCTGGAGCATGGGTTTTCCCGACGGCAACAGGCTCCCGCCAGGACTGGCCATGGCAGCACTGGCGCGGATCGTTGCCGCCACTTCGCTTCCGGTCACGGCCGACGTCGAAACGGGCTATGCGGGTGACGGCGGCGGCTATGACCACAGGCGGCTCCGGGACACCATCCTGGCGGTGCTGGACGCGGGCGCCGTCGGCATCAACTTCGAGGACTCGGGAGATGATCCGCTCACGGATGTCGGCGAACAGTGCCGCCGCCTCAACGTGGTCAGGGAGACCGCCCAGGCTGCCGGCGTCGAACTCTTCATCAATGCCCGGACGGACACCTACCTCTCCGGCGGCTATCCGGAACGGGCTTTTGAGGAGACGGTCAGCAGGGCTGAGGCCTATCTCGCCGCCGGCGCCAGCGGGATTTTTGTGCCGGGCGTGACCGACCTGCACGTGCTGCATGAACTGTCGCGGCGCATTGATGCGCCGCTGAACGCCCTCGCCGGTGTCGGGGCGCCGTCGGTGGGTGAGCTGCACGACGCCGGCGTGCAGCGGATCAGCATCGGCGGCAACACCGCGAAGGCGGCCTATGCAACGGTGTCCAGGGTCGCCGGCGAGGTACTGGGCGATGGCAACTGGTCGGAGCTGGCCGGGGCACGGAGCCACGCGGCCATGGACGCCCTGTTCGGCGGATAGTCCGGGATGACGCGGTCCTACTTGAGGCTCAGGGCTTCGGCCAGGCCAACACCATTGACATAGATCTCCGCCCGGATGGCACCCACAGCCGAAACCGCAGTCTGGGTCAGCTGTGCTTCGATCCGCGGAATGTCGCAGACTCCGCCGGGCCTGATAGTGCCGGCGAGGTACACCGTGACCGTGGTGCCGTCGAAGCTGCCGGAGAGGAAGTCCAGGGCGGAGCCGGACAGTGAGTTGTACACATCAGCGATAGGTGGCTCGGATCCGTCCAGCAGCGCGCCGATCGCCGCCGGGAGCGGTCCGGCAGGCTCCGTGTTGGCGTGCCTGACGCCCACCAGGCTGTCGTTGCAGCCGAATCTGACGCCACTGCTGCCGCCGTCGTCAAGGAGGACGTAGTAGGCCGTGACTGCCTGGGTTCCGGCCGTATTGCCGCGCGGAGGATCGTCGGGGGCAGGAGCCTGGCTGGACGGCGGCGGACCCTTTGCGGGCCCGGTTCCCGGGACGGTGGCCTGGGCCTGGCCGGCGCTGCCGGAACCGGCGGCCGGGCCCGACGGGCCGGCCGACGGCGTGTTCCCCGGCTGTGTGCCCGCCCCAGTCGAAGGGGCGGTGGCAGGCGCGCCATCGGAAAGCGCCGGACCCGCGCCCGGGTCGCCGTTTCCAAGTGACCCGGGCGGTGGCGCGGCCTGGGGCTGGGGGACGGGGGTCGGTGGCTCGTCCGGCGCGGCCGCCGGTTGGCTGGCGGCCGTGCCGGCCGGGAAGTCGGTGCCGGAGGAGCAGGCCCCCAGCCACAGCGGAAGCACCAGGGCCAGCGCTGCCGCCGTCGCCCGTTGTGTGGCCCTTCGCCTGCTTGCCATCCCAGCACCGCGATTCCGTCCGGAAAGTTCCGTGCATTAACGTTACGGCGGCCCGGCAGGACAGGGAATGCCGGTGCGGTACCGGTTGGGTCAAGAGTTGGTCACGCGGGCACACCGCCGGGGCCGGCGGTTCACGGAGCCATAACAAAAGCCCCGCACGCCTTGCGGCATGCGGGGCTTTCGGTATCAGTGTCAGGCGGCGGCGGCGGTGCGTGCGGCGTCAAGGGCGTCAAAGACACCCTTGATCTGCTCCACAACCTCAACGTCATCCTTCGGGTGCAGCTCGGCGAAGCGGACCATGGAGCCGGGAACTGCCAGCTTGACGTCCTCGAGCACCTGCGCGCCGGCGATGCCGACAGCCTTCCGGGCTTCGTCCTGGGCCCACACGCCGCCGAACTGGCCAAAGGCGGTACCGACGACGCCGGTGGGCTTGCCTGCCAGGGCGCCGGCGCCGAAGGGGCGGGACAGCCAGTCGATGGCGTTCTTCAGGGACGCCGGCACGGTGCCGTTGTGCTCCGGAGTGACGAGCAGGAGGGTATCGGCTTCGTTGGCGGCGGCGCGCAGTGCGGCGGCTGCGGCGGGGACCTGGCCTTCCACGTCGATGTCCTCGTTGTAGAACGGGATGTTGCCGAGGCTTTCGTGGATGACCACGTCAACATGCTCGGGCGCGTTCAGGGCAATGGCCTCGGCAAGCTTCTGGTTGGTGGACTCGGCGCGGAGGCTGCCGACGAGGGTAAGGACGGTGCTCTTTGACATGGTGGCTCCTGGGTCTGGGCTGCGGCAGGTCCGCAGGCTGGTTCGGAAACTCAGGCTGTTGAGGCCTTCACCGTCTAAACGGACTACGGTCCGGATAATATTCCCGGGGTCTAGAATGTGGGATGTGAGCTTCATCCCATTGCGCCCCGGATCCCTGTCCGGACCGGTCACCGAGCGCAGCGACGCCGCCAGGAACCGTGAGCGCCTGCTGGGGGCCGCGCGTGAACTGATAGAGGAATGCGGCGCCGACGGGCTCACCATGGACAGGCTCGCCGAGCGCGCCGGTGTGGGCAAAGGGACTGTCTTCCGCCGGTTTGGCAGCAGGGCCGGCCTGATGATGACGCTTCTGAGTGACTCCGAGGCGGACTTCCAGGCCCGCTTTATGTTCGGCCCGCCGCCGCTTGGTCCGGGCGCTCCGGGTCTGGAGCGGCTCGTCGCGTTCGGCGCCGCCCGCATCGCGTATGTGCTGGAATACGGGGAACTTGCCCGCGCGGCCGACGAGTCCGCCTACAACCGCTTTGACGTACCGGCCGCCGTCCTCTGGCACCGCCATATTGAACTGCTGCTGCGCGCGGAAGGCATGGACGCGGACCCCCGCCTGATGGCCATGGCCCTGAGTGCCACGCTGGACCCGGAGCGGCTGCTTCATGCGGTCCGCGTCCATGGCATCGAACCCGGGCGTCTGGTCGAATCCTGGCGTGAACTAGTCACACGGGTGGTGCGCGGGGCGTAGATTACGCCTCAGGCCGGGCAGTCGTCCAGTCAAATCAATTCCACAGAATTATTCATAACGATCTGATACGGGGCGCGTGGTTTCCGCGGCATTGCCCGGTTTTTGGTCCATTCCATGTGGTAGTTTCCTCTGGAATGTGACCCGCAACATAGTCCACCAGGGCCTGGCCGGCAACGGCTGCGGGAAGCCAGCTACCCGCTGGTGAAGAACCCGGAAGTGGCGGCGCATCCCCTGCCTGGCCGGGGACGACGGAAGGATCAAGCTCGTGATTGCACTTACGGCCAATGCCCCGGAGCCTATGCACCGGCGTCCCCTGATACTTCAGGATGAGCACCCGGCAGCGGCGATTCAGAAGTAGCTGCCACATGCTCCGGTACCTCGCCAAGCGCGGAATCACGTATGTTTTTATGATCTTCCTGACCACTTCGGCCGGTTACTTCCTGGCGGTCAGCTCCCTCAAGCCCGCGCTGCTGGAGCAGGAGCGGATTCCCCGCCCCACCCCCGAGCAGGTCGCGAACTCCATGCGCCTCAAGGGCCTGGACCCGGATCTTAGCCCGTGGGAACGCTACGTGGAGTGGCTGACGGGCATCGTGACCAGGTGGGACTGGGGCCGCAGTCCGAATGGCGCCTTCGTCAACGCCGAATTTGGCGACCGGGTGTGGATTTCCACCCGCCTGTTCCTTGCATCCATCATCCTGACGCTCGTGATCGGCGTCGCCCTCGGTGTGTACTCGGCGGCCCGCCAGTACAAGTTCCAGGACCGGGTCATCACGTCCTACAGTTACCTTGCATACATCGTGCCCGCACCCATCGCCTACTTCCTGGTGCAGCTGGGTGCCATCAACATCAACGAAACCGTCGGTGAGCGGATTTTCTTCGTCACGGGCATCTCGACGCCCGGCATGGAACAGGGCTGGGCCCAGTCCCTGGACATGCTGGCACACTACGCAGTACCCACCGTGGCCATCACGCTGGTGGGCTGGGGCTCGTACCAGATCGCGCAGCGGCAATACCTGCTGGACAACGTCAACGCGGATTTCGTCCGCACGGCCCGCGCCAAGGGCCTGACCCGGAACCAGGCCATCTCCCGGCACGCCCTCCGCGTCTCGTTTATCCCCGTGGCCCAAAGCATCGCCTTCACCATCCCGGCCATCTTCGCAGGCGGCTTCTTCGCAGAAAAAATCTTTGCCTGGCCCGGCGTCGGCAGTTGGAGCATCGACGCCATCTCGCTCCAGGACGTCAACGCGGCCACGGCAACGCTGGCCTACGGGTCGGTCATCTTCGCACTGGGCGCCATCCTGGCAGACTTCGCCACCACGCTTGTTGACCCGAGAGTGAGGGTGCAGTAGCCATGACCAACCTCAACGCCGTTGACCCGGCAGCCGTGGCGCAGGACGCGCACCTGGAAAGCGCCGACGTCATCATCGGCAAATCCACCATCATCTTCCGCCGTTTTATGCGGAACAGGACCGCCGTAGCCGGCCTCCTCATTTTCCTCGGCCTGACCCTCTTCTCCTTCGTCGGAGGGTACTTGACCCCCTGGGACAAGGAAACCATCGACCCCTTCAACATCGCCATGCCGCCCTCCGCCGAGCACTACCTGGGCACCTCCCAGGCCGGGATCGACCTGTTCGCCATGACCGTCGAGGGCACCCGGATCTCCATCCTCATCGGCCTGATAGTTGGCCTGGTCTCCGTCCTCATCGCGGCGGTCTACGGCTGCACCATGGCCTACTTCGGCGGCAAAGTGGACAAGGTCATGCTCTTTGTCCTCGAGGCCCTGATCATGATGCCGGCCCTGCTCGTGGTGGCGGTGGCCACCAGCGGCGGAGGGGACGGACTCAAGAAGAACCTGCCCAGCTGGCTCCTCCTGATCATCGTGCTCCTGGTCTTCAGCTGGATGGGCACAGCCCGGCTCATCCGTTCCCTGTCCATGTCGCTGATGCAGCGGGACTTCGTCAAGGCGGCCCAGTACATGGGCGTCCCGCCCCGCAGGATTGTCTGGCGGCACCTGGTACCCAACATCGGTTCCCTCCTGGTCCTCGACATCACCCGCGGTGTCACCGGCGCCATCCTGGCCGAAGTCGCCTTCTCCTTCATCGGCATCGGCATCAAGGTCCCGGACGTCAGCCTGGGGGTGCTGATCGGCGGCGCCACCTCACAGGTCCAGACCTTCCCGTGGATGTTCTGGGTCCCCCTGACGGTGATGTTCCTGCTCACCGGTTCCCTGGCCATGATGAACGACGGCCTGCGGGACGCCTTTGACCCCAGCTCCAGTTCCGCCGGCAAGGCCAAGAAGAAAAACAGCGTTAAGGAGCCGGCGAAATGAGCAGTGGAACGTACCTCGAACCGGCGGACCCCACATCACACTCAGCCGCCGAACGGCTCCAGGTCGCAGGCCTCTACTCGCCGTCGGACGCTGTCCTGTCTGTCCGGGACCTGAACGTCCGGTTCAACTCCGAAAACGGAGTGGTGCACGCCGTCCGCGGAGTCGACTTCGACCTGATGCCTGGCAAGACCCTGGGCATCGTGGGCGAATCAGGCTCCGGAAAGTCCGTCACCTCGCTGGCCATCATGGGCCTGCTGCCGCCGACGGCGGAAATCGCCGGGTCCGTGCGGCTGCTGGGCAAGGAACTGCTGGGACTCAATGACAAGGCGATGTGCGCCTACCGGGGCAACGACATCGCCATGGTGTTCCAGGACCCGCTCTCGTCCCTGACGCCCGTCTTTACCGTGGGGGCCCAGATCACCGAGGCCCTCACTATCCACAACCCCACGATGAGCAAGCAGGCCAAAGAAGCCCGCGCCGTCGAACTTTTGGCCATGGTGGGGATTCCCAGCCCGAAGGACAGGCTCAAAGCTTTCCCGCACGAGTTCTCCGGCGGAATGCGCCAGCGCGTCATGATCGCCATCGCCATCGCCAACAACCCGCGGGTGCTGATCGCCGATGAGCCGACGACGGCACTGGACGTCACGATCCAGGCCCAGGTGCTGGAGGTGCTTCACACGGCGCAGGAGGAGACCGGCGCCGCCGTCGTGATGATCACCCACGATCTGGGCGTGGTGGCGGGCATAGCCGACGACATCATGGTGATGTACGCCGGAAGGCCGGTGGAGACCGGGCAGGTGGATGACATCTACTACGACCCGAGGATGCCCTACACGATGGGCCTGCTTGGGGCGGTGCCGCGCGTGGATGTGGCGGAGAAGACTTCGCTGGTGCCCATCGAGGGCATCCCGCCCAACCTCATCTACACGCCCACCGGCTGCTCGTTCGCGCCGAGGTGCCCGCTGGTGACGGATGCCTGCAGGGACGGTGAGCCGGAACTGCTTCCCGCGGGCGGCCAGCCGGGACACAAGGCTGCCTGCATCAAATCCGATGCGCTGGGCTCGGACGCGGACGTCCTGGAAATTTTCTCGGCACCCCCGGTGCCGGTGTCCCGTTTCGATGCCATCCCCCGCGGGGAACGCGCCACAGTGCTGGAGCTCAGGGACGTTCGCAAGCACTTCCCCCTGACCAAGGGCGCCCTGCTGAAGCGGCGCATCGGCACCGTCAAGGCCGTGGACGGCCTGAGCTTCGACATCCGCGAGGGCGAGTGCTTTTCCATCGTGGGGGAGTCCGGCTCGGGTAAAACCACCACCCTGCTGGAAATTATGGAATTCCACAAGGACCAGGACGGCGAGGTGGTCATCGGCGGCCTGAGCAACAAGGAAGCCACCACCGGCAAGGCCAGGAGCGCCATGCGCCGCGAGCTGCAGATGGTGTTCCAGGACCCCACCGGGGCACTGGATCCCCGGTTCACGGTGTATGAGGTCCTGGCCGAACCACTGCAGAATGCCGGCCTGGATAAGCAGGCCATCAGGAAGCGCATCATGGAACTGATGAAGCTGGTGGGCCTGCAGCCCGACCACGTCAACCGGTTCCCCAACCAGTTCTCCGGCGGCCAGCGGCAACGCGTGGGCATTGCCCGTGCACTTGCCGTGAACCCGAAGCTTGTGGTCCTCGACGAGCCGGTGTCCGCCCTGGACGTTTCCGTCCAGGCCGGAGTCATCAACCTGCTGGACCAGCTGCGCGCCGAGCTGGGCCTCAGCTACCTGATGGTTGCCCATGACCTCTCGGTGGTCCGGCACATTTCCAACCGCGTTGCCGTGATGTACCTGGGCAAGATCGTGGAGATCGGTGAGGTGGACCGGGTCTTTGACAACCCCCGCCATCCCTACACACGGGCGCTGCTGTCAGCAATTCCTGTGCCGGATCCGCAACTGGAGCGGACCCGGGAGCGCATCATCCTCCAGGGCGACCTTCCGTCCCCCCTCGATGCGCCCAAGGGCTGCAACTTCGCCACCCGCTGCCCCGTCTTTGCGGCACTGCCCGCAGCGAAGCAGGAGAAGTGCCTCACCCTCGAACCGCCGCTCGAATCCGTTCCGGCGTCGGCCGCGGCACAAACCCTGGAGTCTGGCCGGGTGCCCCCGGCGGACCAGCAGTTCGCCTGTTTCTTCCCGGACGGCGAGCTGGCCGAGGACATGCTGGTGGTCCACGAAACGGCGGAACCCCATGCACCCTAGATTTTTTCGACCCATCACAAGCACCACCACTCGCACGAATGAAGGGAACACCATGAAGAATCTGACCAGGATCGGCGGAGCGGCGGCCATTGCGGCTGCTTTGGCGCTGACTGCCTGTGGCGGTGGAGGCACGTCCACCGGACCCGAAACGGCAAAGGGCCAGGAGTCAGGAAGCGACCTCTCCAAGCTCATCAGCATCAATGAGAAGCCGGTCGCGGATCTTGAGAAGGGCGGCAAAGTCACCCTGCCGCTGGGCAGCATCGGGCCGGACTTCAACGGTTTCTCCAACAACGGCAACAGCTCAGACAACTCCGCCCTGCAGATCCCGATCAACCCGGTGGCCGTGAACAGCGGCGGCATGGGCGGCTGCTGGAAGGTGGACTTCGTCGGCAAGGTGACGCCGAACAAGGACTTCTGCGAGTCAGTGGACAGCAAGGTGGTGGACGGCAAGCAGACCGTCACCATCAAGGTCAACGACAAGGCCACCTACAACGACGGCACACCCATCGACATCAAGGCGTTCCAGAACACCTGGAACATCCTGAAGAGCCCTGATGCCGGCTACGACATCGTCAGCTCGGGTGCCTACGAATTCGTTGAGTCCGTTGAGGCAGGCAGCAGCGACAAGGAAATCATCGTCAAGACCAGCCAGCCGGTCTACCCGGTTGATTCGCTCTTCTTCGGCCTGATCCACCCGGCCGTCAACACGCCCGCAATCTTCAATGAGGGCTTCGTGGGCAACATGCATCCGGAATGGATGGCCGGCCCCTTCAAACTGGACCAGTACGACGCCGCAGCCAAGACCGTGACCCTCGTTCCCAACGAGAAGTGGTGGGGCACCAAGCCGGTCCTGGAGAGCGTGGTCTTCCGCCAGCTGGAAACCAGCGCCCAGATCGCCGCGTTCAAGAACGGTGAAATTGACGGCATGTCCGCCAACACCATCTCCCTCTACAAGCAGCTCGAGGGCACCAAGGACTCCGAAGTCCGCCGCGGCCAGCGGCTCTTCGCCGGCGGCATGAACATCAACGCCCAGAAGATCACGGATGTGGCGGTCCGCAAGGCCATCTTCGCCGCTGTCGACCGCGAGGCCCTCCGCAAGGTCCGCTTCAACGGCCTGAACTGGGAAGAGCCCAGTTCCGGCTCCATGATGCTCCTGCCGTTCTCCGAGTACTACCAGGACAACTACCCGGTAAAGGAAACCGGCGCGGATGCAGCCAAGAAGGTCCTGACCGACGCCGGCTACGCCCCGAACGCTGCCGGAATCATGGAGAAGGGTGGCGTTCCCGCCGCGTTCAAGATCAGCAACTTCGGTGACGATCCCACCACCCTGGCCTTCACGCAGACCCTGCAGAAGCAGCTCCAGGCCGGTGGCATGGAAGTTGGCATCGACCAGCGCGCCTCCGCCGACTTCGGCAAGGTCATCGGAGGCCGCGACTTCGACATGAGCGTCTCCGGCTACACCGTTGGTCCGGACGCCACCGACGCCGTCAAGCAGTACTACGACTCCAAGGTCAACGAGAACGGCCTGGGCGACGCCGAGCTGGACAAGAAGATCGCCGACCTCGCCTCCATCGAGGACAACGCCGAGCGCAACAAGGCAGCAATGGAAGTTGAGAAGGAGCACATGGCGAAGTACTTCTCCATGGGTGTTGTCATGAACGGCCCGCAGATCTCCTTCGTCCGCACGGGCCTGGCCAACTACGGCCCGTCCCTGTTCCAGAGCCTCTCGCAGGTGCCGGACTGGACCACGCTGGGCTGGGTCAAGAAGTAGCCCCTCCCCTGTAACCGATTTGTTGCAGGTTTTTCGCCAACGCTCTCTCACTTTCGGTCGGTCACCGGGCTGGAAGTGGGAGAGCGTTTGGTTTTAACCGGCAGGAAGTGACAGAGGGTGCGCGGGGGTAGCCTAGCCCTTATGACCGGGACTGAAGCTGAACGCACCATCTGCACCGCCGTCGTCGGCTATGGACTCTCAGGGAGCGTCTTCCATGCGCCGCTGATTGCGGCGGACGCCCGCTACTCGCTGGACGTCGTCGCAACATCCGACGCCGGACGGCAGGCTGCCGCGGTGGAGCGGTATCCAGGCGTCAGAACAGTGCCCGACGGCGACGCCGTCCTTGCGCTGGCCGGGGACCTTGATCTCGTGGTGCTGGGGACACCTCCCGCAACGCACTACCCGTTGGCCAAGGCCGCGCTGGAGGCCGGGCTCGATGTGGTGGTGGACAAGCCGTTCGTGGTCCGGTCCGCCGAGGGGCAGGAACTGATCGCCCTCGCGGAGCGGCTGGGACGGGTACTCACGGTCTTCCAGAACCGGCGCTGGGACGGCGATTTCCTCACGGTCCGGAAGCTGCTGGCCGGTGAAGCCCTGGGAAGCGTAAACCGCTTCGAGTCCAGCTTTGAACGCTGGTCCCCGGATATTTCAAAGGCATGGAAGGCCCAGGCCACCGCAGCGGACGGCGGCGGCGTGCTGTTCGACCTCGGCACGCACCTCATCGACCAGGCGCTTTTGCTGTTCGGTCCGGCCACGGTGGCCCACGCGGAGCTGCAGGCGCGGCGTCCTAGCGAGCAGGTGGACGATGACGTTTTCCTCGTCCTCGACCACGAGTCCGGCGTGACCAGCCACCTGGGCATGAACATGCTCTGCGCCCAGCAGGGTCCGCGTTTCCGCATCCTCGGATCCGCGGGCGCGTTCACCAAGCACGGGATCGACCCGCAGGAGCCGTACATCGTGGCCGGCGGCAGCCCGCTGGACGTCGAGTTCGGGGTCGAGGCGCCGGAGTGGGCAGGCATGCTCGGCCGTGACGGGCACCTGGACGCGCTGCCCACCGAACGCGGCGCCTACCCCGAGTTCTACCGGCTGCTGGCAGCCAAGATCAACGACGGCGGCACCGCCTCCAAGCTGCCCCTCCCGGTAAACCCGGCAGCCGCCGTCGAGGTCCTAAAAATAATAGAAAAGGCCCGCGAACTGCTTGGATTCTAGGGGTCGTTGCAACACCTGTTGGTTAGGTGGTTAGTAGTAAATCACGTAAACGCTCGGCTGGAGTTTTCCAGCCGAGCGTTTTGCGTGGGCGTCCGTTGAGTTCCTGCGCGACGTG
>NZ_SIHX01000001.1 GCF_004320525.1 Arthrobacter sp. S39 | reverse complement strand
GCGGGTTCGTCCGCGAACACTTCTTCGGCAAGGACCCCGCCACCAAGGACCTCGTCGCGGACCTCACCGATGACCAGATCTGGAACCTCAAACGCGGCGGCCACGACTACCGCAAGGTCTACGCCGCATACAAGGCCGCCACCGAATTCAAGGGCAAACCCACCGTCATCCTCGCCAAAACCGTCAAGGGCTACGGACTCGGACCCCACTTCGAAGGCCGCAACGCCACCCACCAGATGAAAAAGCTGACCCTGGATGACCTGAAGAAGTTCAGGGATCACCTGCGGATTCCGGTCACCGACGAGCAGCTTGAGAAGGATCCGTACCAGCCGCCGTATTTCCACCCGGGTACGGACGCGCCGGAAATCAAGTACATGATGGAACGCCGCGCCGCTCTCGGCGGGTCTGTTCCGGAGCGCCGCTCGAAGCACCAGGACATTGCTCTTCCGGACGCGAAGACGTATGAAGTGGCCAAGCGCGGTTCGGGCAAGCAGCAGGCGGCCACCACCATGGCCTTCGTGCGTTTGCTCAAGGACCTTATGCGGGATAAGAACTTCGGCAAGCACATCGCCCCGATCATTCCCGATGAGGCCCGGACGTTCGGCATGGACGCGTTCTTCCCCACGGCCAAGATCTACAACCCCAAGGGCCAGAACTACCTGTCCGTGGACCGGGACCTCGTCCTGGCCTACAAGGAATCCGCCCAGGGCCAGCTGATCCACCCCGGCATCAACGAAGCCGGCGCCGTCGCAGCCTTCACCGCCGCCGGCACCGCCTACGCCACCCACGGCGTACCCCTGATCCCGGTCTACGTGTTCTACTCCATGTTCGGCTTCCAGCGCACCGGCGACGCCTTCTGGGCAGCCGCGGACCAAATGACCCGCGGCTTCATCATCGGCGCCACCGCAGGACGGACCACCCTCACCGGCGAAGGACTCCAGCACGCCGACGGCCACTCCCCCATCCTCGCCGCCACCAACCCGGCAGTAGTCACCTACGACCCCGCCTACGGCTACGAAATGGGCCACATCATCCGCGACGGAATCGAACGGATGTACGGACCCGACTCGGCTGACCGGAACCTGATGTACTACATCACCGTCTACAACGAGCCGATCAGCCAGCCCGCCGAACCCGACGAGCTTGATGTTGAAGGCGTCCTCAAGGGCATCTACCTGCTGGCTCCGGCCAAGATCGACGGTCCCCGGACCCAGGTCCTGGCGTCCGGTGTCTCGGTGCCCTGGGCACTGGAAGCCCAGCGCCTCCTCGCGGAGGACTGGGGCGTTTCGGCCGACGTCTGGTCTGTCACGTCCTGGAACGAACTGCGCCGCGACGGCATGGCCGCCGAGGAAGACGCGTTCCTGAACCCGGGCCAGCCCGCACGGGTTCCGTTTGTCACCCAGCAGCTTGCTGGTGCCACCGGACCGATTGTGGCGGTCTCGGATTATATGAAGGCCGTCCCGGACCAGATCCGCCAGTTCCTCCCGAACGAGTTCGCCTCGCTCGGCGCGGACGGCTTCGGCTTCTCCGACACCCGGGCAGCAGCACGCCGCTTCTTCAAGAACGACATCCACTCCATCGTGGTCCGTTCCCTGGAGATGCTGGCGCGCCGCGGCGAAGTGGACGCCCAGGCTCCGGCGAAGGCAATCGAGAAGTACCGCCTGCACAACGTCAATGCCGGTTCCACCGGCAACGCCGGCGGGGATTCCTGATCCACCCCCGCTGACTGCTCATGGCAATTGGTCCGACGACGGCGGCCCTCACCTTTTGGTGGGGGCCGCCGTCGTTGTTCCTGGCTGGCCGTTGCGGCCGGCGGGGAGGACTGTGACCCACAACCTCGCCCGTTGTAGCCTTCGCACAAATGGAGCTTGCGGGGCAGGCACCGTATGCTCAAAGGATGCCAGAGCCAAGTTCCCCGCCCGTGAAGCGCAAGCCGTCCTCGCGCAGCATGACTCCGGAGAAATCCGAAACCCTGAAAAAGCTCCGGGCGAGCGTGGGCCAGCTGTCCACCACAACCCTTCGGCAGCTCGAAAAATCACTGCCATGGTACAGCCGGCTCAGCTCAGACGAACGGTCCGCGCTGGGCATGGTGGCGCAAAACGGCATCGCTGCCTTCGTCACCTGGTACGAACGTCCCAGCTCGCCGTCGTGGATCCTGTCCGATGTCTTTGGCACTGCCCCGACGGAACTGACACGCTCCATCAGCCTCCAGAAAGCGCTCCAGCTCATCAGGATCGTGGTTGAAGTGGTGGAAGACCAGGTTCCTGTCATTGCGCCCGAGGCCGACCAGCCCTCGCTCCGCGAAGCTGTTCTGCGGTATTCGCGCGAGGTTGCCTTCGCTGCCGCCGACGTCTACGCCAGGGCGGCTGAATCCCGCGGCTCGTGGGACACCCGGCTGGAAGCGCTGATCGTGGACGCCATCCTCCGCGGCGAAAACACCGATGCCCTGCGCTCACGCATTGCAGCCCTGGGCTGGAAAGCCCAGGAGCGGTTCACTGTAATGGTGGGCAATTCGCCGTCGGAACCCAGTGCCAGCTACGTCAGCGAACTGCGGCGACTCGCCGGGCGCTATGCCGAGGACGCCTTGGTGGGGATCCAGGGTGACCGGCTGATCCTGATCCTGGGCGGCGTGCACGACCGTGAAACGGCTTACCTCAAACTCAGCGAAATGTTTGCCCCGGGGCCCGTGGTTTACGGGCCCGAGGCGAGTTCGCTCCTGGAGGCCAGCGGATCCGCACAGTCCGCCTTTGCCGGCCTGACGGCAGCCCGGGCATGGCCGTCGGCTCCGCGTCCTGTAGCCGCCGACGATCTGCTTCCCGAGCGGGTAATTTCCGGCGACGACGCGGCCCGGCGGTCACTCGTCAAGAACATCTACCGTCCGCTCGTGGCTGCCTCCAACGGGCTCGTGGAGACGCTGGGAACGTACCTGGAGCTGGGCCATTCGCTGGAGGCGACCGCCCGGGAGCTCTTTGTCCATGCGAACACCGTCAGGTACCGGTTGAAGCGCGTGTGTGACGTCACGGGCTGGGATCCGCTGCTCCCCCGGGAGGCGTTTGTGCTGCAGGCCGCGCTGGTGGTGGGCCGCCTCGCGGCGCCCCCGAAAGCACCGGCCGAGCGTCATCCGGCGCGGAATCAGACCTGAGGCGTTGTAGACTTCCTACAACCTGACCCCGTGAGCTTGGTGCAGAGAAACACCGCTGGATCACACAGTAATTTGGAAAGCTGGATACGTGCTTGCAATAGTCTGCCCTGGACAGGGCTCACAGACCCCGGGTTTTCTGGCCCCCTGGCTGGAACTGCCTTCGGTAGCAGGCCAGCTGGCCTCCCTGAGCGAAATCGCAGGCATCGACCTGACAGCCCATGGGACCACCTCGGACGAGGAAACCATCAAGGACACCGCCGTGGCGCAGCCGCTCATTGTGGCGGCCGGCCTCGTGGCTGCGAAGTCCCTCTTCGACGTCGAACTCAGTTCCCTCCCGGTGATCCTCGCCGGCCACTCGGTCGGTGAAATCACCGCTTCCGCGCTGGCCGGAGTCCTCACCGAGCAGGAAGCCATGGCTTTTGTCCGGGAGCGCGCCAACAGCATGGCCGCCGCCGCGGCCGTCACCCCCACCGGCATGAGCGCCGTGGTGGGCGGCGACCCGGCCGAGGTCCTGGCCGCGATCGAAGCGTCCGGCGCCACCCCGGCCAACGTCAACGGGGCGGGCCAGACCGTGGCCGCAGGGACCTTTGACCAGCTCAAGGCGCTGGCCGAGAACCCGCCGGCCAAGGCCCGCGTTATTCCGCTCAAGGTTGCCGGGGCGTTCCACACCTCGCATATGGCGCCCGCGGTCAGTGCCCTTGAAGTGCTCAAGCCGACGCTGAAGCCGCAGAATCCGCAGGTGCCGCTGCTCTCCAACTTCGACGGCAAGGAAGTTACAGGCGGAACCGCCGGCGTCGAAAGCCTGATCGCCCAGGTCTCCCGTCCTGTCCGCTGGGACCTCTGCATGGATACCATGGTGCAGCGGGGCGTCACAGGCGTCATTGAACTGGCACCCGCCGGCACGCTTGCAGGGCTCGCAAAGCGCGGCATGCCCGGAGTCAAGACGGTTGCCGTCAAGACGCCGGACGACCTCTCGGCCGCACTGGCACTCTTCGCAGAATTGGAGGGCAACGCATGAGCGTTCCCACACTGAAACAGGCCCCGGTCCAGGAGAACACCCGCATCCTGGGCCTCGGCGCCTACCGCCCGGACATCATTGTCACCAATGACGACGTCTGCCAGTGGATTGACTCCTCGGACGAATGGATCCGGCAGCGTACCGGCATTGTGACCCGCCACCGCGCGCCGGCTGACGTCAGCGTCATCGACATGGCAGAAGGGGCTGCACGGGAAGCTCTGGCGAAGGCTGGCATCGAGGCCTCCGAGCTCGGCGCGGTCATCGTCTCCACCGTCACCCACCCCTACGCCACGCCGTCGGCGGCGGCCAGCCTGGCTGACCGGCTGGGCGCAACCCCGGCCCCGGCCTTTGACATCTCGGCTGCCTGCGCCGGCTACTGCTATGGCATCGCCCAGGGTGACGCCCTGGTCCGCTCCGGCGCGGCCAAGTACGTCCTGGTCGTTGGGGCGGAGAAGCTCTCCGACGTCATCGACAACCATGAGCGGACCATCTCCTTCCTGCTGGGCGACGGCGCCGGCGCCGTCATTATCGGCCCCTCGGATACGCCGGGCATCGGCCCGTCGGTATGGGGTTCAGACGGCAGCAAATGGGACGCCATTGGCATGACCCGGTCGATGCTCGACGTCCGGGCCCTAAGCCAGGCGGCACGCCAGTCCGACGAGTCCGGCGATTTCGCGCTGATGGAAGAAGCCCAGGACCTGTGGCCGACCCTGCGCCAGGACGGCCAGACCGTCTTCCGCTGGGCCGTCTGGGAAATGGCGAAGGTGGCACAGCAGGCACTGGAGGCCGCCGGTGTGCAGGCCGAAGACCTGGTGGCGTTCATCCCGCACCAGGCGAACATGCGGATCATCGACGAAATGGTGAAGAAGCTCAAGCTTCCCGAAACCGTCACCGTGGCCCGGGACATTGCCGACGCCGGCAACACCTCGGCCGCCTCCATCCCCCTGGCCACGCACAGGCTGCTCCAGGAGAATCCGGGCCTCAGCGGCGGTCTTGCGCTGCAGATCGGCTTCGGAGCCGGCCTGGTCTTCGGTGCCCAGGTAATCGTCCTTCCTTAGGAACACCCAACACGGACAGCATCCGCTGTCTGAACCATTTCCGGCAGCCCCTGCCGGCAATAACAAGAAAAGGAGCCATCAATGGCTAGCAACGAAGAGATCCTGGCCGGCTTGGCTGAAATCGTCAACGAAGAGACCGGCCTCGCCCCCGAGGCTGTGGAGCTGGACAAGTCCTTCACCGAGGACCTGGACATCGACTCCATCTCCATGATGACCATCGTGGTCAACGCTGAAGAGAAGTTCGGCGTTCGCATCCCGGACGAAGAGGTCAAGAACCTCAAGACCGTCGGCGACGCAGTCAGCTTCATCGCCGGCGCGCAGGCTTAGCCTAAGCTCCAGCCGCTTACGGCTTGGCTGGGCTGCCGGCCCGGATTCCCGGACCGGCAGCCCAGCCGCATTCACCCGGCAGCCACCTGCCTACACCCCACACGCGGGACCCCGCCGGAGAAAACCGGAGCCGGGCTGCCCACCGACAGAGAGTGATCCCATGACACGCAAAGTAGTCATTACCGGTCTGGGTGCCACCACGCCCATCGGCGGCGACGTACCCACTATGTGGAAGAACGCGCTTAAGGGGGTCTCCGGTGCCCGCACCCTGGAAGACGACTGGGTTGCCAAGTACGAACTTCCTGTACATTTTGCTGCGCGCTGCAGCACCCCCGCCCTTGAGGTCCTGAGCCGCGTCGAAGCCAAGCGCATGGACCCTTCCACGCAGTTCGGCGTCATCGCCGCGCGCGAGGCCTGGGCCGACTCCGGCATTACCGAGATCGACCACGACCGCCTTGCAGTTGCCTTCGCAACCGGCATCGGCGGCGTCTGGACCCTGCTGGACGCGTGGGACACGTTGAAGGAAAAGGGGCCGCGCCGTGTTTTGCCGATGACGGTTCCCATGCTGATGCCCAATGGCGTCGCCGCGGCCGTCAGCCTAGACCTTGGCGCCCGTGCCGGCGCCCACACCCCGGTTTCCGCCTGCGCGTCCGGCACCGAGGCCCTCCACCTTGGCCTGGACCTGATCCGCTCCGGTAAGGCCGACGTGGTTATGTGCGGCGGCGCCGAAGCTGCCATCCACCCGATGCCTCTCGCGGCGTTCGCCTCCATGCAGGCACTCTCCCGCCGGAATGACGACCCGCAGGGCGCTTCCCGCCCCTACGACCTGGGCCGCGACGGTTTTGTGATGGGCGAAGGCGCCGGCGCGCTGGTCCTCGAAGCCGAAGAGCACGCCCTGGCCCGAGGCGCCCGGATCTATGGCGAACTCGCCGGCACCTCCGTGACTGCCGACGCCTACCACATCACTGCACCTGACCCCGAGGGCCTGGGCGCCACCCGCGCCCTGAAGGCAGCCATGTTCGACGGCCGCATCCAGGCCGAGGACGTCGTGCACGTCAACGCGCACGCAACGTCGACGCCCGTTGGTGACAAGCCCGAGTACACGGCACTCCGTGCCGCCCTGGGGAACCACCTCGACAGCGTGGCAGTGTCAGCCACCAAGTCGCAGATGGGCCACCTCCTGGGTGCGTCCGGTGCCGTGGAAGCCGTCCTCACGGTGCTCGCCGTCTACGAACGCAAAGCCCCGGTGACCATCAACCTGGAAAACCAGGACCCGGAAATCCCGCTCGACGTCGTCACCTCCGCACGTGACCTCCCGGCCGGCAACATTGTGGCGCTGAGCAACTCCTTCGGCTTCGGCGGCCACAACGCCGTGATCGCTGTACGCAGCGTCTAGCACCACCGTTTGTGAAACAGCAGGGGCCCCGCCGGTTGGCGGGGCCCCTGCTTTGCTATGGAGACAACTGGTACTGCCCGGCCGCGGACAGTGCATGACGGCGGCGGTCAGCCCACCTGATGGAGCCAGCGCACCGGGGCGCCTTCGGCGGCGTGCCGGAAGGGCTCCAGTTCCTCGTCCCACGCCTCACCAAGTGCCAGGGACAGCTCGTGATAGACCGCGGAGGGATCACCTGCGCCGGATTCGTAGGCATACCGGATCCTGTCCTCTGAGACCATGATGTTGCCGTGCACGTCAGTCGTTGCATGGAAGATCCCCAGTTCGGGGGTATGCGACCAGCGGCCGCCGTCGACGCCCTGGCTCGGTTCCTCAGTGACCTCGTAGCGGAGATGGGCCCAGCCGCGCAGCGAAGAGGCCAACGACGCTCCGGTCCCGGGCGTGCCGGTCCAGGAGAGCTCCGCCCGAAACATTCCGGGCGCGGCAGGCTGAGGGGTCCACTCAAGATCCGTCCGCTTGTCCACGACGGATCCGATGGCCCACTCCACGTGCGGGCACAGTGCGGTAGGGGCCGAGTGTACGAACAACACACCGCGGGTCATTGCAACAGACATTCCATCCTCCATAGCTGTAGGTACGTCTTCCCCAACGACCTCTGCCCGGATGAAATGCGCTGTGCCGTGTTCCTGACGGCTGCGGTTATCCCTGCCTGAATATGTAACTGTGTCCGGACTTGCTGGTACGCGCGAAGCAGTGAGCTTCAAGCGAAACTTGAAAGTTGCCGGACTTGACTCTTATTGTGCCGCACGCCGCCTAATTACGCCACTGCAATTCCCCGATCCCGCACCAAAGGTCTCTTGTTGTTCGAAAGTTACAGGCGCCGCCGGCGGACGGCAGGCTCAAGCCCTTGGATGTGCCTGCTGGTAGCTGTTCCGGAGCCTTTCCACGGAGACGTGGGTGTAGATCTGGGTCGTGGCCAGGCTGCTGTGCCCCAGGATCTCCTGGACCGCCCGAAGGTCCGCACCGCCGTCCAGCAGATGCGTAGCGGCCGAATGCCGGAGCGCATGCGGACCCGTGGCCGACGTGTCCCCCAGGGCTTCGAAGAGGTCCTTCACCACGGCGCGTACCTGCCGCTGGTCCACCCGGCTCCCCCGTGATCCCAGGAACAGTGCAGGACCGCTTTGTTCCCGGGCCAGCCGTGGCCGTCCCCTGCGGAGCCAGTCATCGACCGCAACGGCTGCGGGGACGCCGTAGGGTACGGTTCGTTCCTTGTTGCCTTTGCCGATGACGCGGAGTGTGCGGCGGTCCGGATTGAGGTCGTCGATGTCCATTCCGGCCAGTTCACCCACACGAAGGCCGGTGGCATAGAGGAGTTCCACCATGGCCCGGTTGCGTATTGCCAGCGGCGCGCCGTCCGCGGCTGCTTCCTCAAGCGTGGCCAGCAGCCTTGTCAGTTGCTGGGCCTGCAGGACGCCCGGCAGGGACTTGTCCTTTTTCGGGGCCTTCAGCCGAAGCGAGGGATCCGTGCTGAGGAGTTCTTCCCGGAGGGCCCAGGCAGTGAACGAACGTGCTGTCGCCGATCTCCGGGCGAGGGTTGACCGGGAGGCTCCTGCCTCGCTTTGGGCACCCAGCCAGCGCCGCAGGGTGCCGAGTTCAAGGCCGGGCAGGTCAGTGACTCCTTCAGATGAGCAGTATGCCAGCAGGCTCCGCACGTCCGAGAGGTAGGCACGCACCGTGTGCTCCGACCTGGCCCGCTCCCCTGCCAGATATTTGCCGAACGCTGCGGCAGCCCGGTCAAGGGCCGGGGGCAATTCTTGGTTCTCCACATCCCTACTCTCCCAGCATTTGTCCGCAGTCAGGGCCCGGACACAGCGGCCTAGGCTGACGCTTTGGACCTCTTCCACCCGCCCCGTTCCGAAACGGCCAGGCCAAGGAGCCCCAGCCTGCCCAGACCCGCACGCACCGATTCCTGGCTGAGCCCGGCAACGGTACACAGTTTGTCGACAGAACTTGTGGACCTGAGCGGCAGGGCGTCGAGCAGGATCAGGTCCTCAAGGGTCAGGCCGTCGTGCTCCGCTGCGCGTGCCGCCCGGGTTTCGGGAAGGGCTTCTCCGCTCGGTGAAGCCAGCTCAGCGATCTCGCCGGCATCGGTCACGCAGACTGCGCCGCCGTCCCGGAGCAGGCGGTGGCAGCCCGCCGAATTGGCACTGTGCACCGAACCGGGGACCGCTCCGACAGCCCGGCCCAGGGTTTCTGCGTGATGGGCTGTGTTCAGGGCACCTGACCGCCAGCGGGCTTCGACCACCACCGTCACGGCGGACAGCGCCGCGATGAGGCGGTTGCGCTGCAGGAACCTGAACCGGGTCGGCGCCGACCCGGGCGGGACCTCAGCCAGCACGGCTCCCTGATTACAGACCGCCCGGAGCAGGTCCTCGTTCCCCGACGGATAAAACCGGTCCACACCGCCGGCCATGACGGCGATGGTGGGCACTGCGGCGGATCCGCCGGCCAGGGCCGCGCGATGGGCGTGGGCATCTATGCCGTACGCACCGCCGGACACGACCGTAAAGCCTCGCTGGGCCAACGAGTATGCCAGGTCACCGGTGACCGATGCGCCGTAGCTGGTGCTGTCCCTGGACCCCACCAGGGCCACGCACCGGGAAGCGCCCGGGAGTAGCTGCTCCAGGCCGCGCCACCACAGGCAGATCGGCTCCTGGATTCCGAGGTCGGCAAGTTGCGCGGGCCAGAGGTCATCAGAGGGGACAAGCAGCCGGCCACCGAGGCGCGCCATGGTGGCGAGGTCCCGCTCGGGTGCGAGGTCCGGAATCCTCGGGGCCCAGCGTTTGAGCGCGGCCCCGATCCCTGCCCAGCTGGTTCCCGCTCCGTTGTCCGCCAGGAGCGCCGTGATCTCCTGCTCCAGTGCCGGTCCGGCGCTCAGTTGTCCGGTGGCGATCCGCAGCGCGTCGGCTGCTCCTGCAGCTTTGACCAGGGCGAGCCCTGCCGCGTCCTGCGGTTCCATCAGCCGCGACAATGAGGCGCGGGCTATCCGTTCGTTGTCCATGTGTGGTCCTTATGCCGCGGCCGAGGCGGCCTGCCGGAGGCCGAGGGCCTGTCCGATGTCGTTGGGGTCCGGCCTGTCGCGGTGTGCAAGGTCGGCCAGGGTCCAGGCCAGCCGCAATACCCTGTCATAGCCTCTGGCCGTCAGGACGCCCCGTTCCAGGGAGTGGTCAAGGATGCGCGTCGAGGACGCCGGGAGGCGGAGTTCGCCACGCAGGATCCGGCCGGGAACCTGCGAATTGGTTTCAAGGCCTAAGGGGTGCAGCCGTTCGGACTGCCGGCGGCGGGCGGCACGCACACGCTGCGCCACCGCGGCGGTGTCCTCTTCCATCCCGGCCTGGCCGAAGTCCGCCAGGGACACACGCTCGACCTGCAGCTGGATGTCCACGCGGTCCAGGAGCGGCCCGGACATCCTGGCGAGGTAACGGCGACGCATCATGGGAGTGCAGGTGCAGTCCAGGCCCTTTCCGGATGCCTTGCCGCAGGGGCACGGGTTCGCGGCCAGGACCAGCTGGAACCGGGCCGGATACGCTGCCGTGCCGGCCGAGCGGTGGATCACCAGTTCGCCGCTCTCCAGCGGCTGGCGGAGGGCGTCCAGGACCCGGCGTTCGTATTCGGGGGCTTCGTCCAGGAACAGGACACCGCGGTGGGCCCGCGACGCGGCTCCCGGGCGCGGCAGACCTGAGCCGCCTCCGATGATTGCCGCCGCGGTGGCGGAATGATGCGGGTTCTCAAAGGGCGGCCTGCGCAGGAGCTGAACTGCCGTGGAGGGGAGGCCGCAGAGCGAATGGATCGCGGTGACTTCCATGGCCTCATTGTCCGCAAGGTCCGGCAGCAGGCCGGGCAGCCGTTCAGCCAGCATCGTTTTCCCGGCCCCCGGAGGTCTATGTGAGGAGTATGTTTTTGCGCTCATAACGAAGAAGAAGAAATCCCTGCTAAATCAGCACAATCAGCCCCCTCCTACTGCGATCACCACATGCTCACTAATTCTCGAGTTCCGACAGCGCACGCCGGCCAAACTCGCCGTCGAGGGTGAGGGAAAGAGTTGGTGGTGCGTCCGCGTAGGTTCCCGGCACTGTAGGTTCGTTCCTGGTTCGCCGCCGGTCGGACTTCAGTGGTGGCCACCGGAGGCTCACGGGCAGAGCGCTCCGATGCCGTTGCCTGCGGTTTTCCACATACTCAACGACTCCCCTACCGGGCAGCCGGCCGCTGATGCTGCACTGGAGCCATGCTCAGCTACGAAGACATCATCCTGCTCGGCGAGGAACGGGTCCTCGTCATCCAGGAACACCAGGAGTGCCGCTGTTGGTGCGGCCAGACCTGGCAATAACGGCACCGGCGTAGCTGTAGGCTGGTGCTTCCTGGTGCTGGATTGGTTGCTTCAACCAGACCAGACTCGTGCTGGGAAGCGGCCACTTCATGATTGTGGAATCCAGCAACCCTGAGACGACCGCGGGCCGCCCTCGCTCACAAGGCGAACGCAGATGCTGGGCACACACCATCATCGAGAAGCGAGTCTGCTTCCTCAGGAGCCTGTCCAGTGCCGACTTCGCAGCTGAAGAACCTCGGTGTCGCGCTGTTCGGGTCATGATTGGCGCAGCTTCCCCGGCGCCATACTCGCTTCATGGGGTGAGAGAATCTTCGGAAGTGTATATCCAGTTTTTGAGTGGAAATCCCACCTTGGTGGTTTGAGCAGAATCCGGCGCTGCACTGTCGCAAACCTTGGTGCTTGCCCGAATCACAATGAAGCCAGGACCCGGCCCGTCTGGGCACCCGTAGAGCTTCCGTACACCTGTCCGATGAAGCGCACCGTGACGGAACGTGTTCCGGCACGGGGTCCGGCAGTCGCCGTGGGCGCGGCCACGCCGGCAATAGGCAATCGAGCGATATGGTTACGTTCAAATCGAGCCGTCGCGACGATCGTGAGAAACCGCCCTTCTGCCTAGGCTTCTGCGGTGTCCGGTTCGATCCCCGCGCCTTCCATTGAATGATTCATCATCATGTTCAGCGGCACGTTTCGGGCTGAGCCGATCTTGGCATCCGTCATGATGCGTTTGCGGCCGCCGATCCGTAATGGACGGCCATGGCCGCATACCAGTCCCGCTCCTCGCCGGTGGCTGCTTTGTCGGGAATCGTGCGGATGTGACCCCATGGCAAATGTGCCACAAGCTGTGGCACTTTTTCTGTCGGTCCCAAGCCCGGACCATCGCGGTCATGTACTGCATGTTCCGGCATGGCACGCCCTTCATATCGGGAAGGAAATCGCGAGATCGGCGGCTAGCTGCCTGATAACGCCAGACGCCAGGCCTGGCTCGCCTGGCGGGCGATATGTCCTTGCCCAATGCCCAGTAAAGCTCGATAACCAGGGTCCGCTGCGCTTGGATTCGCGCACCTGCGATCCGGAACTTCAGAGGTATCAGCCAGTACCCGATTCACAACGGGAATTGCAGGAACGCAGGGTCAAATGGTGCATCCTAGCCGGTTAGATCGGCCGCTCATGCGGCTGTCCGTTGTTGTCAGAATGCGCGGAAGAGTATGGCAGGGCACTCCTCATTGCTTTATGCCCCCAGCCCCAGCTATCGCGTCGGCTTCACCGGTATACGCACTGCGAGAATCTGTCCTCCCGAGGATTGAGTCGTGTGCATTGCCGACGGGCCAACCGAACTCATGAGTACCAGCCCCGACGTTACGGCTTAGGCCCTCTACCTGAATCACCGCCTCCGTGCCCGGCGGGGCGGTAAGGGAGAGGAATGCGCTGGTATCTGAACGCTCCCATTTCGCCGAGACGTTGCCGTATGGAGTAGAGATGTTCGTGGATGCGTAGGACAAGGGGCCGAAGGTGGGTGCGACGAGGAACTTCCGGTAGCCGGGTTCGAGAGGGCGCACCCCGGCGACATATTCGTGGAGCCACTGGCTGACGCTGCCGAACGCGTAGTGATTGTGCGAATCGGCAGGTCGTCCCTTCTTGTCATGTCCGTCCCAGGTCTCCCATATCGTCGTTGCCCCTTGATCTATCTGTGCAAGCCATGAGGGTGCAGAGGGGTTGAGAAGCACCCGCCACGCGATGTCCTCCCTTCCGTGGTCGCAGAGGACGGGAAGCAGGAGTGCCGTGCTAAGGAAGCCCGTGTCCAGATGGCCGTCGTTGTTCTCTATCAACTCGACGAGCCTGTCGGTGGCGTCGGGGCGGGCCGATTCAGGCAGGAGGTCGAACGCGAGGGCGCGCACATAGTCATCTTGCCGATCGGCACCGATTCGGGAGCCACCTCGGCGTACGAAAGCCGCGTTGTAGGCTTCCTTCGCGTTCACACCCACTTCGGCGAAGTGCTCACCATCCCTCACACGTCCCAGCACTCCAGCTATACGGCTAAGCAGCTGTGCAGAGTGGGCGAAGTAGGCTGTCGCGACCTCGGGCCGGCCGGTAAGGAGATTTCCGCCCATCTGTGATGCTGGGCCCTCGCCCGGCCGGAGCCACTCACCCCAGTTGAAACCGGTGTCAAGAATGTAGTCCTCGAGTGGTCCAACGCGGCGTCCGATACGGCGGGCGACCCCTCGCTTCAGGCCCCGACGCTCGAGGAATCGCACCCAGGATTTAGCACTTTCGTATTGCCGCTCGAGCACTTGGACGTCCCCAAAGTATTGGTAGAGGGTCCACGGAAGCATGACGCTCACATCTCCCCAGCCCACCGATGTTCGCGCCAATTCCTGCATCTTGTCTTTCTTCGGCACGAATGCCGAAGTCTCTGCCGGAATTACCGGAGGGATGGTGCCGTCGTCGAACTGGTCGGCAGCAAGGTTACGAAGGTAACGGCGCAGGTAGGTGTCAGTGTCTCCGAGGACCGCCGCTGTGGGACCAAATATTTGGATGTCCCCGGTCCAGCCCGATCTTTCACGAGTCGGGCAGTCCGTGGGAGTGTCAGCAAAGTTCGATATCATCGACCACCGTGAGTTGCGCCATAGCCGGACAAGACGGGGGTCCGAGCAGTCAAAATGGCCGGTCAGCTGAAGGTCCGTGGACACGACAACACCTTCGGCATCTCCGTCGGCAAGAGGTGAAATGTCACCCTCAATAGCGATGTAGCGGAAACCCCGAACGGCGAAGGTCGGTTCGTATTCAATGGCCCCTCCGGGGAGGATCACCTCGTCACGCTGGAACCATCCGTCCTGCTGCTTTGAGCCCGGAAAGTGCAGGTATTCGGTGTTCAGCTCTCCCTCCGGTGTAAGCACTTCACTGTAGGAGATCATGACCTTCGTTCCGGGAGTCCCGGCCAGGCGGACCCGGGCGTGCCCGTTGAAATTTTGGTCGAAATCAATGAGTTGCACTCCGGCCGGGGTTGTCGTGACGCGGCCAGGGATACGGCCTACCTCCGTGACACGTTCGACCTCCTCCGCGATAAGGCGTCGAGGATTGGGGGGAAGCGGGTCCACGGCACGGGCGCGCTGGGGTTGAGCTCCAGGCCGGGTCCAGTCGACGGTGCTGACACGGAGGTCCGCGCGCTCTCCGAATTTCGGATCGGAAAGCGAGATCGGCCCGTCTCCAACAGTCCAGGCCAGGTCGCTGCCATGCCGCAACCGTCGGCCGTCCTGCAGCTCGACCTCAAGCTGCACAATGGCGGCGAGTTGGTCCCCGAAGCGGGCGGGCTTGGAAAACGCCCCCAGACGTCCCCTGAACCGGCCCTCTGAGACTACGACGCCGACCGCATTGGTACCTGGCTGAAGGGCTTCCGTGATGTCATATGCCTGGTATTCCACGTAGTCATCAAATGGCGTGAATCGAGGGACCAGAGCCCTTTCGGTGATGTTCTCACCATTCAGCCACAACTTGTACCAGCCCAGAGCGCTGACATAAGCGCGCGCCTTTGCCACACCGGACGGCAACTCCACGTCGGAGCGGAAGTAGAGTGTGCCCGACGAATCCGGCTTGCTGTCGGTGATCCACTGTCCAACCCAATCGTCTTTATGGAGCAGACCTGTCTCGAACCACGCCGGGGGGCTCCAGGATGATTCGGTTCCGTCGGCCCTGGTCCTTACCCGCCACCAGTATCGCGTCGCGGAGTTAAGCTCCGGACCTGCATAGATGTGTCCAAATGGAACGGGATCCTGAAGCCAGCCCGGCTGCCAAATGACGCTCTCGGACGTGAAATCCCCGTCCAGTGAGACCTCAAGTTCAAACCACTCCTGCGCATCCCCGAGCACCTTCCAGGCGAACTCCGGGCACGGGGAGTCGATGCCTAGGGGACAAACACGTTTGTTCAAGGTCAATGACGACACGGCGATGGGCATGGGTCTCCTTAGCATGAGGATGGGGCTTCGTTTAGCCAGCCGCTGGACCAGCAGCGACTGATGACTGTCCTGAGGCGGGAGCATCGGCCAGCCGGTCGGTTTGCGCCTCTGCCTTGAACTCGCTGTGGCGGTCTCGTGTGCGGAACACCACCCATGCCCAGGTAACGCCGACCAGGGAGAGGGCCGTCAGTATGCCGTACATAATGCTGGGCCCGGCTTGCAGCAGGAGCGGCGTGATGGATGCAACAGCAGCGGCCGCGAAGCGGGCCACAGAGATGATCACGCCCTGGGCCGTGGTCCGCAGCAGGGTCGGGAAGGACCGCTGAGTCCAAACCTTCATGATTCCCTCAAAAGCGAAGGCGCTGCCCACTGCCGCGAACACGGCCTGTACAAGGTACGTGGCAATACTCACGCCAAAAATTGCGAAGACCAAGGGCGTTGCTACTTGGCAGGCGGCTCCAATGGTGAAGTACCGGAAGCGCGAGGGCTTATCCGCAATCTTCATGAACCACAGGAACCCGGCAATTGAAAGGGGAAGCAGGGGCAGCCCGAGGGTGGCGGCTGTCTCCAGCGGTATACCGCCATAGTTCACCAGTACGTAGTTTCCGTACTGGCCGGTGGTGTTGGCGACAAGGTTAGTCAGCGTGTAGAAGACAACCAGAGCGGCCAAGGGAGCAATGTATGGAGCTTTGAAAAGCTCCTTCACGGCTGCTCGATCCGCGCGAACGGTGTCAACGCCGGCATCGCGTTCCTTTTTCGCGGCTTGCCACACAGAGGACTCGGGAATCGTCAACCGGGCGAGCATGGTCAGCAGCGCGATTACTCCAATGATTCCGAACAGGATCTGCACTCCCGGGATTCCCCGAGCGGCCAGCTGCGACCCGAGCAGCGAGCTGATGACAATGCCCGCGATCCAAAGCAGGTTCGAGAAGCCGAGCATCCGGCCACGGTTCTGTTCCGTCGCTGCTTCGGAAATCGTGGAGAGTGAGACTGGCAAATCCGCACCGGTTCCCAGACCCAGCAACAACGCCGCGGCAAAGAGTACGGCAAAACTTGGGGCGAGGATCAACCCCAAAAGAGCGACGACAATCACGATCATCGTCAAGGTGAATATGGGACGGCGTCCATACCGGTCACCCAGGCGGCCTCCCACCAAGGCCCCGACGGCGATGCCAAAAGTAAGCGACCCTGACGCGAGCCCGAGCTGGAGCGAGTCAAGCCCGAGGCTGCGTTGGAATACGACGATGGCTATCCCAAAGCTGATAATGGCCGCGGCGTCAATGTAGGACGCCATTCCTGATACAACTGCAACCCACCAGGGTCGTACAAGTTTCCGCTGCAACATCCTTCTCCTTTGAAGCCAGCGCAGTGAATCGTTTCACGGCATAGAAGGAGTATAGGAAAGATACTGTCCTCACGCCAGTATTTTTTTAGAGGTTTCTCCCCTTCGGGCCAAGAGAGACCCCGGAGGCCGTTGAAAGAGGTGCACCCGGCAATGCATCCAAGGAGCGAACGAGCTTCAACATGAGACTCTCCAGCAGCTTGAACTCCTCCGAGGTCCAGCCGACAGTGGCAGGAGCGCTTACCCGGTCGATGGCGTCGCTGATTCGCTGGGCGACGGCCCGGCCCTCCGCGGTCAAGACGATGACAACGGCACGGTCGTCCCGTGGATCCGGCATTCTTCGAACGATCCGCGCTTCTTCCAGGCGCCGTACAATCTTGCTGATGTTCGAGGTTCCGGTCTGGATGGCGTCGGCAACGTCAGAAGGTCGAACCGCCCCCCGATAAATAAGCTGATTGACAAGCAGGAACGCCGGCAGGTCACCGGGCAGGGGAAACCCGCTCTCGTGCATCAACCGCTCGCGCGAACTGGTTGCGGTTGACCAGGTTACGAGGGCGTGCATGGCAACGCGTAATCCGGCGTTGTCCGGCCCCAGGATCGGGCTCATCGCCGCAGGCGACGGGACGGTGTCCGTATGCAATGTGCGAGCCAATTGGGGTCCTCCCCTAAGACGATATAAACCTACTTTGCGACTCCGCAAGGGGAGTTCCCACCCATACTACGATCTGGACTCGGGACCAGCCTTGTCTGGTCCCCAGAACTGATCTCTCTGTCACGTCCTCCATCCGCGGCATCCCTTCGCTGGATGCACGGGGGATGTATTGAAGCTCGACGTCGATGGGTAGTAATCGCCGCCCGCCCGACAGACCGAGGGGTTCCTCTTCACCAGGCAAATAGGCTGCACCGCCGAGTTCCCGCTCCCGTCCCAAATCAGTACCAGACCATGCACGACCCAGCGGAGCATGCCGATATGGCCTTAGCCGACTTACTGGTAAGCGTGCATATTCGATTTCGAACTAATCGCGCTTTCTGAGGCGCGAGATCGTCCGACTGGCCGCACCTCAACCTGACGTCGGGCAAGTGGCCAAGGGCCGTCAGAATAGGGTCCGAATCGTCTTTCATTGACAGTTGCTCAAGGAACTCTTAGTACGCAATCTGCCACCCTGACTCGCCCCTGACGGCAGGGCGACATGTGGTCCGTTATCGGCTCTAATACAAAGGGAGCAGAAGTAGCCGCGAGAACTCGCGTCCCCAAGACTAAATCGGCATTTCAGCATGTCAGTGCGCCTTTGTAGCGACGACTGCATTCGGACGCCAGAACATGAATTTGCTCTGGATCGGTTGCCGCTGTAGGTTTCCTGCGTCTAATGCATGATTCCTTGGTTTAGTGGTAACGCCCAGTATCGTACCGGCGCGGACGCGGGTGTGTTGCTGTAGTTCGGGCGAATTACGCCCGCATTGGTTGGTCAGTCGGTTCAGTGGCGTGTGTGTGCCATGCCGGCGCTCTCGCCACCGTCGGCAATGAATTCCGAACCGGTGGAGAAGGACGCCTCGTCGCTCGCCAGGAAGACGACGAGCTTCGCGATCTCGCTCATCTCTCCCATCCTGTGAAGGGCGACATGATCTTGAGGGAATTCCATACCTTCAAGCAGGGGCGTGCGTATGAGTCCAGGGTGCACAGTGTTGACGCGCACGTTGTAGGGGCCGAGGTCGAGGGCAGCACTCTTGGTAAGCCCGCGAAGGCCGAACTTGGATGCGTTGTACCCGGTGATCCCCCCATATCCCTGCAGGCCCGCGTCGGAGGAGATGTTGATGATCGAACCACGTCCGGATGCCTTGAGCGCCGCCGCGGCGGCCCGGATCCCATAGAAGGAACCGGTCAGGTTGATATCGATGACCAGGTTCCAGTCTTCCGGCGAGTGTTCATCGATCGGTGCGCTCCGCACCACACCTGCATTGTTGACGAGAATATCGAGCCGGCCGAACGTGTCTTGAGTGAGCGCGACCGCCGCTGTCCACTCGTTATAGTCGCGAACGTCAAGGTGCACGAAACGTGCATCCTTCCCGATTTCGGCTGCAAGCTGGCGGCCATCTTCGTCGAGGATGTCGCCGATCACTACAGAGGCTCCTTCGGCGGCTAGTTGTCGGACGAACTCAGCGCCGAGACCTCGCGCGGCGCCGCTGATGAGTGCGACCTTGTCAGTAAGACGGTTCATGATTTGAAACTCGTTTCGTAAGTGGGGCGGACTGGAGGACAGGAGATCCTGAAAGGAGTTCGTTTTCGGGGGTGCTTCTTAGCGCTTCAGGAGTGGCGGGGCCCATACATTTCCGGACGTCGCCGTAGCTTGACGGAATCTTCATTACCGGCGGCGCGGGCGTGCTGGTTCTAGTGCCCCTCAGTTGAAGAGCTGGCCGCCTGAATCTTGTAGGTACCGCCAGCCCGAACCCATTGCCGGGAACGGGAGCTCCAGTAATCCACATCGGTGAGCCGGATCCGCGTCATCCGTGCTGGGGTGGTAGATACACCGAGAGCTGCTTATGGGACAGGACAGTTGTGGCTCTGCTATCCCAACCCAACCTGCGTAACGATCCCACGGGGAACGTTGCGCTATTCGAGTGCGTCGCGAAGAGCAGTGACGACGCTGATGCCACGCCCCATGTCGACGAGCCGATTTGTCACGTACGCGAACCCGATGCGGGAGTCTGGGTCGGCGAATGCCACCTGTCCACCGGCGCCGTCGTGCCCGAACGAGGCCGGGGTCAGGTAAGGATCCCATCCCGAGGAGATCATCACTCCCGCCCCCCAGGACTGGTACGGCGGCGGACCGCTATCGAAAAATGGGGTTCCCACGCTGCGAGGCCGAGCAAGGGCTCGAGCTGTCGCCGTGTTCCACAGCCGCACTCCGCAGGTCTCCACCACGGTCGCCGACCAGATGCGAGCGAGTCCTGTGGCGCTCGAGATCCCTCCTGCTCCGCCGATCTCTGAGGCGTGCAGTTCAGGCTCGTTGAATCCCAGCCCTGGTCCGAGCAGGTTCGGAGGGATCGCGCCGCCGAGGGTGATCGCCCTCGTCAGCCATTCCAGGTCGGGATTCCCGTCGGCGTCCGGCGAAGGCGGGGCGGGCTGGCCTTCGATTATGTGAGCCACCCGGGGCTCGTGCTCGGCGGGAAGACCGATCCACGCATCGGCCTTTAGCGGACGCGCTATTTCAGAAGCGAAGTAGTCACCAAGTGAACGACCGGCGATACGAGAGACGATCTGTTGGCTGATCGCTCCAACCGTCACTGCGTGATACTGGTGGGCGCTTCCCGGAGTCCAGAACGGCTCCTGCTCCGCGATGATGCGAGCGAATGAATTGCCGTCCAGCAACTGGTCGAGCGGCACGTCGACTCTGGGCGCTGGAACCCCCGCGCGATGGGCGAGTGCATCGCCGACCGAGACTTCGCCCTTGCCGTGCGCGGCGAACTCGGGCCAGATGTCCGCGAGCGGCATGTCGAGCGAGCTCAGGGCTCCCGACTGCAGTAGATGGCCAATGGCGATCGCCGCCAGCCCCTTCGTGCAGGAGAAGACGACCGCCAGCGTATCCGGTTGCCAGGGCGCCCCGGTGCGCGCATCGGCGGTGCCGCCTCGTGCCTCGATCACTGGTTGCCCGTCCAGCCACACCGACAACGCGGCACCGCTGCGATCTGTTTCGTCGAGCGTATTGGCGAACGCGTCGATGACCGGTGAAAATCGGCTCTCCGCGAGTAGGTCCACTGTTGTCCCGTGCGTCATCTGCACTTCCCTTTCACTTTCAATGGCGGTTCATGTGGAGACGGCGTGCAGGGCGAGGGTGACATCCTCGAGTCCCTCGCCTGCCACCGCCAGGGGTTGTCGGCCCTTAGCCGGTAGGTCGAACGATCGCGAGAGCCCGGCCTTCGAACGTGTTTGGCGGGCCCGTTCGATATCCTTCGGCTGTGGTGGGGCGCACTGCCGAAACCCTGCAGGACTCCGGCTCTGCTCACAGTTGTGGTCAGCTCGCTGTCATCGCAGGTGATCAGCGTTCCTGCGGCGTCGCGCAGCTCGAGGGTCCCCAAGGCGAGGTCTATGTGATCGGCGACGAGTCGGATGCGGTCGGGCCAAGCGTGCAGTTGTGCCGGGCCTGTCGCCGATCACAGTGACGGCATCGTGCAGCAGAGTGACGGCTACAGCGGGCGACCTGCCACGGCCGAGAGCCGCGAAGATACTCACCCACGAACGCACGCCCCATCCATCGTTGAATGAGACCTGGACCATAGCGCTCCTCTGCGTCATCGTGAGCCTGTTGCGCGTCCGGACTTCCGCGTAGAGACGCTCGCGCGACATCGGCACTTGCTCACTTGATTCATTACATGCAACGAATCAAGTGTAAACGGAATTTCGTTCTAATAGATGAAATTATTTCTTTTGATGTCGCGTTCTGCGTCGAGCTCATCAACCAGGAACTCGAGGCCCGAGCGCACCGCCTAATAGATCACCACCGAACACATCGGCATTCAAAGACCCCCACGCGTCTTACACGCTTACTGATTGCACTACAGCGGTGCAGCGAACACGGAGATGCCATGCCCGAGACGGACTATTCCTCGGCACGGTGGCGTATCCGGTTCTTTGCGGGCTTCGGGTGAACTTTCCTGCGAGCAGGCCCGCTGTAGATCTCCCAGATACCGGCCGTTACTAAGGCAAGGAACATGCCGCCAGCAGCCCAGTAAGGCAAAACGGCCAAGGAAGTTTCCTCCAAGGCGAGGCCGCCGAAGAATGCCCCTCCGCCGATGCCGACATTGAATGCGGTGGTCTGAAGGGCCGCGGCCAGATTACGCCTGCGCGGAGAAGCCGACCACATCATCCGGGTTTGAAGCATGACCGGTATGCCTCCGAAAACGGCCCCCATCAGGATGATGAGAATCCACACGCCAGCCTTTGAACCGGTGGCCGCGGCCACCGGAACTGCGCAAAGCATGGCAACCATGACTGCCATCCCACCGAGGAACAACCTCCGCGGGAACCGGCCGTAGAGGCCACCCACCAAGGCGACTCCGACCGCGCTTGCGATTCCTCCGGCCAGGAGAACAACCGGGATGGCACCGGGGGCGAAATCAGCGACGTCCAGCAACCACACCACCTGAAAGGTTCCGAATCCGTTTTGCGCCGCAACGACAAGCAGGATGAGCAGGCAAACCATGAGGACGGCGGGCAATGTGCTGTCCTGCCCGTCACGGACCTTTGCTTTCCTGGCCGGGGCGGGCAATTGCCCGGCTACTGCCGGCAGGAGGCGGATCATCAACACAAGAACGATCAGCACGAGAGCGGCGAGCACGGCGAAGGACACGCGCCATCCGAAGGCCTGTCCCAAGGCGTTTCCGAGAGGGATCCCGACTACACCGGAGACAGAACCCCCGGCCGCCGTGACCGCTGTGGCCTTTCCCAACTGTGAGGGGCGAACGAGATGCGCCGGATAGGCCGCCACAACGGACCAGAACGCACCGTGCGCTACTGCACCCAGCACACGCGCGACAAGCAGCACCTCAAACGTCGGCGAAACTACAGTCATAAGATTGGCCACGCCTATGATGGCAAACGAGCCCAGGACCATTCCCTTGCGCGGAATCCGGCGGGTGAGAATGGCCAGAGGTGCGGCCGACACAATGACCGTCAACGCGAAGACAGTGATGAGGTTCCCGACTTCGGATACCGAGCGGTCAAAATCCGCGGATAGCTGTGGGATGAGTCCGGCCGGCAGGAACTCCGTCGCCATCGAAATGAAGATGGCAGCAGAAAGGACCACAAGCCCGACGAGCGGGAAGTTGTCCTTGCTGCGGTGGGCCTGAAGTTGTCCTGCGTCCTGGCCGTGTTTCAGTTTTGGCGCCATGCCGGTTCCTCACAACAGATTGATGTTTCTGCCGCGAAGTGGTGCGGATCAGAAGCCCAACGAGGGCTATCGGGATTTCGAAATTTTGTGCCAATGATTCATGCGCGACGGATTCGGATGGCGATGTACTCCCGCCCTGGCAGATCGACCACCACCCGCCCTTGCACGGCATCCGGCAATGTATCAGTTGTCATGTTCCAGGTGTCAATGACGGCCACATGCCAGGCAGATCCGACCGGTACAACGAGTGAACGGAACCGGGGCGGCCCAACCCGAGGTAGATGACCCTGTGATCGTCGTCGCCTCTCATCCGGGAGGATGCCTCCCTTGGCCCACCAGATCACGTCATCCTCATCGAGGTACGTCTCGGCCGTGGTTGACGTAGCCGCCTCGGACGGCGCCCTCCCAGCAACGGCGGACCAGAGAGGAGTTCCCGGCTTTTGTGAGGGCCGTCATGAACGCGGCTCAGCGAGGATTTCGGCCACGCGCGCCCGCAGCGGGATCCGTGCTTCGACCCACGGTTCGGGCGCTAGCACGGTTCCCAACGTGTTGGCCGGCTCATTGAGGTACCTGCTGATTTTGTCTGCCGCCTGTGCTTCCCCCTCGGGTGTGATGCCGGTTTCGACGGCGGCAGCCACCACCGCCGACCACGCGTGAGGCATGTAATCAAGCACGTCGCGGATGGTTTCGGCCGCCAGGCCCTCCGAGCCTGCCGTGGGATCGGAAACGTCCCATGCGTGTTCGCCGTGGGCAACCGTTTCCGGCTCGGGGAAACCAGGGACATGAACCTGGGCTGTCGCGCCCACCGGCACCTTCACGTCCAGCTTCAACCGTCCGTCCGAACGCTCCCACGCCACGACAGCCTCCCCATACGGGGTCAGGTGAACGGCGGACGCCGACGTAAGAGCCGCCGTCGGATACGGACGAATGGCCAGTTCGCGGTAGCCGGCTGCGGCAGGCGCCAGGCCGGCCAGGCTGCGGTGCATCCAGTCCGCGACCGCGCCCAAGGCATAGTGGTTGAAGGATGTCATGCCGCCAGGGTTGACGCTGCCATCCGGCCGCATGCTGTCCCACCGTTCCCAGATCGTGGTCGCCCCCATGGTGACCGGGTACAACCATGAAGGGCAGCCTGTCTGCAAAAGGAGCCGGTAGGCAGTCTCCACATGTCCCGTAGACGTAAGGGCGTCGCATACGAGAGGAGTGCCGACGAATCCGGTGCTGATCCGGAATCCGCTCATGCGCACCAGATCGGCCAGGCGGCGGCCGGCTTCCGCCCGCTGTTCCTCAGTCGGAAGCAACGCCCATTCCAACGACATAGCATAAGCCGTCTGGCTGTCGGAAAGGATTCTGCCGGCAGGGGTCACGAAAGTCCGGGCGAAGGCGGCCCGGACTTCGTCGGCCAGTTTGGCGTACCGTGCCGCTTCTTGGCCTCGTCCAAGCACGCCCGCTGCTTTGCTGAGCACCTCTGCGGAGCGCGCGAAGTGGGCCGTTGCGACGACGTCGGGATCTGTTTGGGCGCGAGCGGGATCCTCGGGTGGTGCGCTGGGATCCAGCCAGTCGCCGTACTGGAAACCGCCCGCCCACAGGTGGTCGGGGCCTGCCAGCCTGGCGATCTTGTCCACCCATGCGCACATGCTCGCAAACTGCCGCTCAAGAACCTGCTGGTCGCCTGTCCGCTGGTAGAGCGTCCAAGGAACGAGCACTGCTGCGTCACCCCACGCTGCGGTGGGGGCATTCGTGTAGTCCGAATGGATGACGTCGGGAACGACGTGGGGTACTGATCCGTCCGGCAGCTGCTCGGCGGCGAGGTCAGCTAGCCAGGAGTTGAGGAAACCGGTGGTGTCGAAGAGGAACGAGGCCGTGGGAGCGAAGATCTGGATATCCCCTGTCCAGCCAAGGCGCTCGTCCCGCTGCGGGCAATCGGTCGGTACGTCCACAAAGTTGCCCCGTATGCTCCACACAACGTTTTCGTGGAGCCTGTTGAGCAGTTCGTTCGAAGAGGAGAACCACCCGGTGCGTCGCAGGTCCGATCCAATAACAACGGCTTCGATGTCTGTGGCCTTGAGACCGGGTACACCCGCAACCTCCGCGTAGCGGAAGCCATGAAGGGTAAGTGAAGGCTCGAGTGTTTCGTCAGCCATGCCGGCAACGATGTAGGAGTCCGTTGCCTTGGCCGAGCGCAGTGGTTCGGTGCAGAGCTCGCTGTTCTCCAGGACCTCCGCATGGCGGACGACAACTTCACTTCCTGCCGGCAGGTCGCGTACCCGCAATCTGATCCAGCCGACAAGGTTCTGGCCAAAGTCCACAAGCGTCTGTCCTGAGGGTGAGGTGAACACGGACTGCGCCGGGATGACTTCGGTCGGGCGCACAGTAGGCCCTTCGGGAGCTACGAGCCGCGAAAGGTCAGCATTGATCACTTCGACCGTTCCTGCTGCCGGGGTCTCGCCGGGGGTGGCGATCCTGAGATCGGTCCGCTGTCCGTCGTACAAGTCGTCGGCCAGGATGTTGCTCTCCCGTGCCGTCCAGGAGCCGTCTGACAGCAGGACATGAGTACCGCCGTCGACCGTTGTGACTTCGAGTTGGGCGAGCACTGCAAGCCGGTCCCCGTAGAGGGCGCGCTTGTTTTCAAAGCCGAGCCGCCCGCGGTACCAGCCGTTACCAAGCAGCATGTCCAAGTTATTGGTGCCCTGGCGCATCAAGGCTGTCACATCGTAGGTGTGGTAGCGAAGGCGGTTGTCGTAGGAGGTCCACCCGGGAGCCAGGACGCTGTCGTCGATGGGCTGGCCGTTCAACGTGCCGGCGTAGATTCCGTGTGCAGTTGCGTAGAGGCGGGCTTTACTGATTTCGGCCGGCACTTCGAATGACCCGGTCAGGATGGGCGCGGGCATGTCCTGTCCTCCGATGCCAACGGGGCTGATGAAATCGGCTGTCCAGTCCCTGGCGTCGAGGAGTCCGGCTTCCACGACAGACGGCTCGCTCCATTCGCTCCAGTCCTGGCCGTGCGCGACCCGGACACGCACACGCGCCTGTTCACGCGAGACCAGGGCTGGCGCCGGCCATGGAACCAGGACCTGATCGTGGCTTTCGATCGTGTAGACCTCTGCCGCACCATCACGGCTTACTTCAATCTCGTAGGTTGTCTGTGAGTAGCCGGCGTCGGCGTTTGGCACTGACCATGAGAGCCGGGGCGCCCCCGATCCAAGTCCGAGTACAGGACCCGAGTCAGTGCGGTGCTCAAAGCGGGGGGCGTCGGGAGCGGCAGCCATTGCCATAGAAGTCTCCATTGTGGGTTGTTTTCGAATGCAGTCCCTTGATGTCAAAGGTTCCACGGTGGTTGCCGGAATTTGGAAGCTGGCCGGAACCCAGCTGGTGCCCGGGCCCTAGGAGGGGGTCGGTGTTGAGGCGGCATGCAGAACGGCGCTCAAGCGGTTTAGCGGCGATGCCGAGTGTGCGTCGTATGCGTAGAAGCCCTGCCCCGATTTTGCGCCCAGTTCGCCTTGCGTAACCCGGGACGAAATTTCCTCGGGAATGGACGTCTCGACGCTGAGCAGCGGAAAGAGGCGCTCTGTTACCGCCTGCCATATGTCAAGCCCTCCGCGGTCCATGACCTCAAAGGGACCTGCAAGCGCCCACCGGGGTCCGAGGCCATGCACAACGGCTGCGTCAATTTCTTCAGCCGACGCTATTCCATGTCGAAGCAGCCAAACTGCTTCACGGATGAGTGCGGCCTGCAGCCGATTAGCGATGAAACCGTCAACTTCGTGGCTCAGGGGCACGACCACCTTGCCTGCCTCTTCAATAAGCGACCTTGTCAAGGTCAGCGCAGATGAAGCAGTCGTTGCATGTGGCACCAACTCCACCAGCGGGACGATGTCTGCCGGGTGGAAGAAATGGGCGACGAGTATCGCCTCCGGGTGAACCAATCCCTCAGCCAGCTGGCCGGGACGGAAGGTGGAGGTGTTGGATGCCACGGGGACCGCACCCACGAATTCCTGAATTTGACGGAGGAGCGCCTGCTTGGCGTTCAGTTGCTCGGTAATGGCCTCGAAGATGATTTCTGCGCCCACGAGGCAGGATGGCAGGTCTGAGCAGGCTTCGATGCCGGAAAGTTCCGGCAAATCCGCAACTCGCTCATCGTAGATGCGTACGTTGCGCCCGTTGCCCGCGAAGAGCCGGGCGATGGCCAGGCCCATGGTCCCGGCGCCGATTACTGCAATCGTGCTCACAGGGGGTTGGGCCAGTTCTTCCTTCGCCATCCGAACCTCTTTCGTTTTTCAAAGTCGTTGTTTTTTTCATTTGGATCACCCGCGGGCGGGGGTGTCATTGGGTCAGGGCCTGCCCGGGTATCGCCTGTTGAGACGTCGAACCTGGAAGGCTGCCGCATGGTCAGGTCAGGGCGCGCCGCAACGCTTCCGTCACTGATTTACCGCGTTCCCAGTCGCCAGCCTGGTTGGTGACGTAGGCGAAGCCGATTTTGAAGTATGGGTCCGCGAAGGCCACTTGTCCCAAGGCGCCGTCGTGGCCGAAGGAGTATTCGGTCAGGTAGGGGTCCCAATGTGACGCGATCATGACGCCTGCGCCAAAGGCCTGATAGGGCGGGGGGCCTCCAAAGACCGGCATCCCTTTGCTGCGGGGCTTGCGAAGCTCGTCCACGCCCGCATCCGAAAGTAAGCGGACCCCTTCGGTTGGCACGACGGCGGCAGAATAGATCTTCGCGACGGCATCAGCAGAAGCGAAACCATTGACGCCGGGCAGCTCCGCGCGCCGGCCCTCTGAGGACTCCACCAGGGCGGGAAACCCGACTCCCGAGCCAAGATTCACGGCCCGTTCCAACCAGTAGGAATTGGGGTCGGAAGTAGCGGGGGCAGGGGGAGATGGCTCGGGCACAATCGAGGCGACCCTTTCGTCATACACCTCAGGAAGCCCGATCCAAGCATCGGCGGACAAAGGCCCCGCCATTTCTTCGGCAAACAAACTGCCAAGAGATTGGCCGGTTGCCAGGAGTGCGAGCTTTGCGGTGAGGGCGCCGTGGGTGATGTTGTGGTACTGGTGACCTTCGCCTGGTGTCCATAGTGGTTCCTGGGCGGCAAGGACATCCGCAGTGGCAATAGAGTCCAGGTAGACGGCCTTGGGCAAGGCCTCCCGTGGTGCAGAAAGACCGGACCGGTGAGCTAAAACATCGCCGATTGACAGTCTGCCTTTGCCGTGGGCGGCGAACTCCGGCCAGAACTCGCCGATCTCCGTGTCGTAGGAAGGCATCCTCCCCAACTCGACCAGTCGACCGATCACCAGAGAAGCCAGACCCTTAGTCACAGAAGCAACGGGAATAAGCGTTTCACTAGTGAAGAGGCGGTTACTCCCGTCAGCCGTGCCGGCCGACAGCGAGACAACAGGAACTCCGTCCTTCCAAACAGAGAGGGCCGCGCCCGCGCGACATCCGTCCGGAATAGTGGCAAAAAACGCTGCGGCTACGGCTTCGAAGCCGGGCGTTACATGGTTTGAGGGGATAGTCATGGCTCCCTAGTAGGTTATTTCAAACAATTGAAAATTAGTATCACTAATTGGAATATTGGGATTATATCCGACCGTAAGCGCCGCCGGTCAACAGCCGCAGAGTCTGTTGCCCGGGATGTGATCTCATTGACGATACGGCGGCGATGGGAGTCTTGCCTACGAAATCATGTGATTTTCCAACGGGGGTCCAGCCCTGATCCGGGAACCAAACGGCCGAGCTTCCCTTGGCCGTGGTACGGCCGGCGTAAAAGCACGCGTCGTATGACAACCAGCTGTTGGTCCACTCTCTGATTAGTCGAAATCCTCTATCCGCCACTCGTCCTGCCATCTCAGCTCGGGAAAATCTCCATCAAACGTAAAGGGCAGCCAAACGTAGTCGGATTGCGAGGTGTCGATGACGCTGAAGTCTTCTTGTACGTCATCGGGGGATGGAGTACCGGCAAACTGCCGTTCAAACATTCCGCGGGCGTCAGAATCTTCGGGACTGAGATCCGGCCTCCACCTGTCGGCCATGGCAATGTAAAGGTCCGATTTGTTGGGGTGCTTGAAGACGCAGCTGATCTGGCTCCGAAAGGACGTTTCGCTCTTGTCCTCAACATGGGGGTTGCCGAGAACCGTCCACGGGCCGTGATAGGACGGAGCGCTGGCCAGCTCCGAGGGATTTGGAAAATATCCAGTTGTTCCTGAGGTGACCAGATAGTGTGTGTTTCCACGCTTGAAGTGAGCCGGTGCCTCCCGAACATACGGTGGCGCCGGGTGATGGAAATGCGTTGAATAGTAGCCCGTGACTCCGGTGTAATCCTCGGTAAGGTCTGCACATATCATCTCGCTGTGTACGCGCTCAAAGTAGTAATAAGCTTTCCCATCTGTCGGCTCAATAACCAGGTCGAAGTCGCCGGCGTTCATGCCGAGGGGCCTGACGCCGCTTTTCACTATTTCGTATGGTCCCAGGAAGGAATCGGCGGCTAGGATAGTGGACCGCTGGGCACCGTCTTCCATGATCTTCAGCCAGCAGACGTACTTCTTGGAGTACCGGTTGTAGATGATGTGGGGCCGATCCATGAAGCGCGTGGGATGCAGTGGTGATCCTGTATCGTCCTCGACGGGCGGGATGATCAGGCCCCTGTCTTCCCAGTTATAGAGGTCGGTGGACGAGTAGGCACGAACCCCCCAATGCCAGATGCCGCTCCCTGGCAGTGTCCGCTCTTTGTTCTCGCCGTACCAGTAGAAGACGCCGTCCTCCACATGCATCGATCCGCCGTGTGCCTGGATGCGGCTACCGGTTGTGTCAAGCCAAGGTTGACCTGGGCGGATGCTGTCATATGACGCCATCGATACTCTTTCCGTTGTTTTCCTGGGCCCAAAGAGTTGCTAAAGGAGGTGGCGTGGCCTAAGTGGTGATTCGATGTGCGGCACTTGGCCGTTCCAAGCGCCGCTCGTGAGACCGGGCGTAAAATTCCCGGGTCCGTCCGTCTATGAGAGCGTCCGAGGTGACGGAAAGGGTCTCGGTAAGCCGTAGGTCGTTCGAGGAGCTTCCCACCATGATGTCCACTTCTCCGGCTTCAACCCGCCAGCGCATGTTGTCGTCGAGGAAGGCCAGTTGGCTGATATCGAGATGGAATTCGACCTGAGCAGTCTGCCCCGGCTCGAGTTCGAGCCGGCGGAAGCCGGCGAGCTCCAGAACGGGCCTCGAAACCACGGCGAACCGGTCGCTGATGTAGAGCTGTACGACCTCGGTCCCGGCCCGGTCACCGCTGTTTGTCACTGTGAGGGAAATGTCGACCGTATCGCCCCTTCCGACCTCATGTTTCGACAGGGTCAGATCGGCGTAGTCGAAGGTGGTGTAGGACAGCCCATGCCCGAACGGATACCGCGGGGTGTGCGGTGCATCGACGTAGTCGGAAAATCCGATACTGGAGCCTTGGTGCCAGGCCGACCCATGTGGGTGGTTGTAGTAGACAGGGACCTGGCCAGCGTTATGAGCTATGCTCACCGGCAGTCGGCCGCTGGGATCATGGGCGCCGGTGAGGACGTCGACGATGGCTTCGGCACCGCCTTCGGCCGGGCTCCATGCCTCGAGGAGGGCGGCCAGATGGGTGTCTGCAGCGTCGCTGGACACCGGTCGGCCATCCAGATGCACGCCTATCATCGGCTTGCCCAAACTAGCGAGCTTGACGATCAGATTGTCCTGGCAGGGCGGCAGGTTGATGTCCGTCGCATCAATGCCTTCACCCATCGAGGCGATGGAGGCCGTGCCGTGTTTTCCTCCGAGTGTTAGGAGCACGACGTCGGCCTTCTCGGCGAGGGCGATCGCTTCGTTATGTCCGGAGTCGTCGTCGCCGGCGATTGGGTAGCCGTAGGCCCAGCTCACTTCCGTTTCGGGCATCCGGATGCGGAGTTCCTCGAGCAGGCTCCGGATGCCGGGCTGCTGGTGCTGCAGCAGTTCCTCGAAGGCGGGGCCGTCGGAGGCCTCAATGGTGGTGCCTGGAACGGTGTTGGTCACGGTCTGATGGTTTTCGCTGCTTGTGGTGAGGCCGGCCATTGAGGAGTTTGCGGCGAGTTTTCCCTCCGCCATGGAGTAGTGGGTGTAGCCGCCGAAGAAGTACCGGGCTGTCGCTGCATGGCAGCCGATAACCGCGAGTGTTCGCACATCCGGCCGCAAAGGCAGCCCGCCATCATTGCTCAACAGGACAAGGGACTCCCTGGCTGACTGCACAGCGACTTCCCTGTCGGTGGACGACTGGAATGCGGACTCTCGCTCAGCCGGGTCGGGGGCGAAGGGGTGTTCGAAGAGTCCCATCCGGAACTTTGCGGTCAGCACCTCGCGGACCGCCCGGTCGAGGAGGGCCACATCGGCGCGTCCGTCTGCGAACCACTCCTGCAGTTCTCGCCCGAAGCCCTGCGGCACGTGGAGCTCGACATCCATTCCCGCGCGCAGGGCGGCCAGACCGGCATGGGCTGGGGACTGCGCTACGTGCTGGACGGTGTGCAGGTTCCCCACTGCGCCGTAGTCAGAGACCAACAAGCCGTCGAAACCCATCTGTTCCCGAAGCAGGGTCTTCAGCAACCGGACGGAGGCGGACATGGGCTCGCCGCCGACGGAGTTGTAGGAAGGCATCACGCCCCGCAGCCCTCCGACGGTAATCGCTGCCTGGAAGGGTTTGCCGTACACCTCCACGAGCAGGCGATCAGGGACATTGCAGTGGGCTCCGTGGATGCCGCCTTCGGTGTGGTGCGAGCCGAGGAAGTGCTTTGCCACCGCTTCTGTGCGCCGGCCAGCTGCGTCCTCGCCCTGCAACCCCAGGGTGCAGGCGACACCGAGAGCGGCTGCGAGGCTTGGGTCTTCGCCGTAGGTCTCACCCTGCCGTCCCATCCGCGGGTCGCGGGAGACATCCAGCACGGGCGCCAAGGTATGCGTTATGCCAAGGGCCCGTTCCTGCTTCCCCACGATCTGCCCCACGGCGTACTCCAGATCGACGTCAAAGCTCGCTGCGCGTCCAAGCCCGGAGGGGAATGCCGTCGCTCCCGGAATGTACGCGCCACAGAGTCCTTCCATGTGGAAGATTGCAGGGATCCCGTGCCCGGAACCTGCCATGGCTTCCGCCTGAACTGTCCGCTGGAACGCCGTTACCTCGTCTCGTGTGAGGGCGGATCGGGCCTCGAGGCACGATACTTCACCGATGCCGAACGGGAAACGCTCCGAGAAGTCGCCCGTCTGCGTTATGTCGGTCGGAAAGTAGCAGGAGACCTGGGCCATCTTCTCGTCAAGGCTCAGCTTGTCCAAGAGCAGGTCGGCGCGTTCGCCTGCGGTTAACCGCTTGTCCATCCATGGTCTCGTCACGTTTGTGCTCATGTTCATACCTGAGTCCTTCATTTACCAGTGGTTGTACTCGGAAGGCGCGCTTCCGCCACTGAGGGCTGGAACGGCGGGCGTACCGCCGCGCCGGACGACAGGGCGCCGGACTTCGAGTTCACACTGCACGCAGCACACGGGCAACGACGTGTGGCAGCGTCGGAACGTCTCACAACGTTGGGAAGACTTATTGACGAACCGGTTCCCTAATCCTAGGCTGAATGCAACAACTATCGCAATAACGTTTCAATAAGTGGAACGCCAATGCTGATGGGTCTAGTCGCCGGCCGCAGAAGCAGCGAGGTGCCCCTTCCAAATCGTCTCAAGATTCCGGAGATTTTCCTTGATACCACTTTCCCCTCCTCAGGACCTGCGAACGGACGGGGACGTTTTTCCTCTGGGAGTGGGGGAGGTTCCACTGCTCTCATGGGCTCCAGCTTCAGGTCAAGAGCAACTCAGAATCGTCGTCATGGACGAAACGGGGGCCATTGTCGGCGATTCGGGAACCGTGGTCTCAAGAGCGCCGAAACTGCGCGTTGATCTGGTGCTGCGGAGCCGGGCGAGCTATAAGTGGATGGTCCGCATTGCCGATACGGATGGGCACTGGTCTCCGTGGAGCGCGTGGGCCTATTGGGAAACGCCGCTGCTTGTCGATTCGGACTGGCAGGCCAAGTGGGTGTCGCGTTGGACGCCCAGGGAAACGCGTGTCATCGCATCGATTCATTCGGACACGGTCGACTGGATGGGACCGGGGAGCACCCTGGATCAGTCATTTCAAGCAACAGGTCCTGTGGCGGCCGTCAGCGTCGACCTGGACGGTGACATTCCCTCCGATGTCATTGCCCGCATGCAGCTGCGGAACAGCGCAGGTGACGTCGTCGCTCAGCGGGAGGTGGACGGAAGCTGGAACATCTGGGCGCGGTTCATGTGCTATCTGGAAGTCAGCCCCCCGGCTCCTCCCGGTACGTACACATTGTCGATCGCATGCGTGCGGGGACGGCTTGGCTGGCGTCGAGCCACAGCAGCGCCGGGTCTTCCTGATGATGACGGCGTAACGCCCCTCCCGGTGCTGGGTCAAGCAACGGTGGACGGCGTCCTAGTGCCCGGAGTCCGGACCTTGGCTGTGGAAACGCTCCCCGCCCCAAACCCCGTACTGAGAACCAGCTTTATCACCCCGGCAGGGGTAACTACAGCCCGTCTTTATGCGGTTGGGATTGGCTACGGCTCCTTCAGCATTAATGGCAGATCTCTTGGCAATGAACTAGAACCCGCAACGACAGACTTCACGAAAACGGTTCTTTATAGAACCTATGACGTCACCGCCGATCTGAAAGCCGGAGAGAACACCCTCGTAGTGGAGTTGGGACGTGGCTTCTTCTCCGCGCGGGGTGCAAGCATCTGGGGCTGGCACATAGCACCGTGGTCTCGAGAACCCATGGCAATCGCACAGTTGGAGTACGTAGACCAAGAAGGACAGCGGCGGGTTATTTCCTCAGGTTCGCACTGGGAAGCGTCAACAGGACCGGTGGTGAGTGAGCTCCTCTATTCCGGAGAAGTTTGGCAGATGGAAACGGACAGGAAACCCACTTGGGAACCCGCTGTGCTGGTCCACCCGCCAACCGGCACCCTGCGCCCGGCAGCCCTACCTCCCGTCACACTGGGATCACCAAAATCGGCAGTCTCAATGCACTCCGCAGGAACGGCCGAGGTATACGACTTCGCTGACATGGTAGCCGGTCGGATCCGATGCACGCTCAGTGTTCCAGGCCCGACGGAAGTCTGGGTGAAGTACGGGGAAACTCTTGATGACAAGGGAGCAGTATTTTGCGAGAACATACTCGCAGCTGGCCCAATACAGACCGACCGCCTGCTTTTTGACACCGCTGCGGACCGTATCTACTGGGAACCGAAGTTCAGCTACAAGGGGTTCCGATACGTGTCGATCGAGGCCGATGGACCAGTGACCGTGCACGACATCGTTGCGATTCCCATGCACACCGATGTACCGAGCGTGGGCACCTTTGAATGCAATGAAGAAACGCTTTCTTGGCTTGACCGAGCCTTGGGCAAGACCTTCCTGAACAACCTGCACGGCATCCCGACGGACACTCCCGTTTACGAAAAGAACGGTTGGACAGCAGACGCCCACCTGGCGGCCGAAGCCCTGATCCACCAGTTCGACTTGAAAACAACCTTCGGCAAATGGCTCGATGACCACGCCGATGCCCAGGACGACGCCGGGGTCGTGTCAAACATCGTTCCCACTCCAGGCTGGGGACGTGCCCCGGATCCGGCGTGGAGCGCCTCCGCTGTTCTCATACCTTGGAACCTTTACTGGGAATACGGCGACCTCAAGCTGCTGGAACGACACCACGAGATGGTGATCAGGTACGCGGACGCCATGTACGCCCTGTCCGAGCAGGGCATTTGGCGGCATCCCAGCTACGGAGACTGGCTCGCCCCGGGTCATGAACGTGCCCCCGAGGGATCTGCGCCAACTGCCACCATGATGCTGATGAAGGTCCTATCGACAGCAGCCGACATTTCGACGGCGCTGGGCGAGCATGGGATTGCGGCGCGATTCAGCGAACAATCCTCACAAGTAGGAGCCGCTTACCATCAGTCCTTCTTCAACGAAGAGCTCGGTTTTTACGGCAATACGGCGTCTGGATACCGCCAGACTATGAACGTGCTGCCCCTGGCCTTCGGCGCCGTGCCGCAGCAACACCGGGCTACCGTCTTTCGCTCACTCTCCACCGATATCCTTGAACGGACAGCACGGCACCTGGACTGCGGTGCGGTTGGGGCAAAGTACCTGCTTCCCGTGCTTTCGAACGGGGGTCGGGATGATATTGCGGTCAGCGTTGCCACTCAAAACACTAGGCCAGGCTGGGGAGTCTGGCGCGCAGCCGGCGAGACTACGCTACTTGAATCATGGGACACCTCAGCGAGGTCACACAACCACTACTTCCTGGGCAGCGCGGCAGCCTGGGTTCAGCAAAAAGTTGGAGGCATTCGGTCCACCACGCCAGGGTGGGAAGAATTCACCATCGCACCGGCAGTCGATCCCCGGATAACGAGGGGAGCATTTTCACACGTGACGCCACGCGGGCAAGCAGCTCTCAGCTGGACGCGGGAGGCCGGCACCTGGCACCTGGATGTCACGGTTCCATGGGGCGCCTCCGCCACGATCGGAATCGGGACAGCCGCCGGGACCAAGCTCTCCGGGGGCTTCCACAGCTTGGAATTTGATGAAGCCCCGCCTGCCCTCTCATCTCACGCGCCAACGAATCCCACCGATCTATTCGCCCAGTGACTTTAGATCTCCGGGCTCCGGACTTCCCGGCTTCCCCAACGAAGGACCAAGGCACATTGAGAACTACGAACAGCACCTTGACCGGTCAAAACGCGATGGGAGAATGGCTCGTTCATCCGGTCGGCGCCCCACTGTTCGTGGAACTGCTGGCACAGCATGGCCTCGAAGCCTTGCAGCTGGGCCTGGGTCTGGGCCGTCCGCTGATTGAACTTGGGCAGCTGACGAACGGCAGGATTCCTGCGTCAGCTATAGATGACATGCTCCAGGTTGCGACTGAAAAGTTGGTAGCCGAAAGTTTTGGCACCCCAGGTGAAGAAGGTGTCTTCCTTCCCGTTCCGGTACGCAAGGAAATGACCTTGGATGAGATCCAGATAAGGGATCCATTCATCCTCAGCGACAGCACAACCTCCACCTACTACCTTTACGGAAGTACGGACAAGAACGTGTGGTCCGGTGCCGGCACGGGCTTTGACACCTATCGAAGCGGTGACCTGGTCTACTGGGAAGGTCCCTTTGCAGCATTCCGGCCGCCTTCGGCTTTTTGGAGTCGGGGCATGTACTGGGCACCTGAGGTCCATGAATACCAAGACCACTGGTACATGTTCGCCACGTTCACTGCCCTGAACGGCCATCGGGGAACACAAGTTCTTATAGCGGACCACCCTCTCGGCCCATTTGAGCCATGGAGTGATGGCCCGGTTACGCCGCATAAATGGCAGTGCCTTGATGGAACTTTTTTCCTTGATAGTGGTCAGCCTTGGATCGTCTACTGTCACGAATGGACTCAAATCCATGACGGGGCAATGTACGCGCAGCGTCTCAGTGCTGACTTAAGGTGCCCGGAGGGCGCACCGGTGTTCCTGTTCAGTGCATCGGACGCTGATTGGTCAAGGCCCATGCAAGGCCTCCCCCCCAGTTTCATCTTTCCCGCTCACGTCACCGACGGACCATCTCTTTTCCGTTTGGACAATGGGCACTTGATGATGTTGTGGTCAAGCTTCGGGGAGCATGGTTACGCAATGGGCATCGCCCACTCCACATCGGGGAATCTCGAGGGCCCATGGATACAGGAGCAAGACGCTTTGTGGTCCGAGGATGGGGGGCACGGCATGATTTTCAGGCCCCACGATGGAGGGCTGGCCCTAACGCTGCATCAACCCAACAACACGCCCCATGAGCGGGCAACCATCTGGATGCTGGCTGAGCATGAACGAACAGTGTCACTCGAAAGGCGTCGATAACGTACCCGCCGCCAGGACGGACAGGCTTACAACGAAGGCTGAACCTCAACCTTTTGACATGACGCCGCCCAAGCCGGCTCCTTTGATCCCAGCAGGGCAACGCGCTTGAGCCGTTGCTGCTGCGATCAAGGGCGTTCGCTTCCGTTCGTATCGGCGCAGGACCAGCCCTCGTGCGCGCCCAGCCAACTGGCAGAAGGCCACTCCCCCGTTCCCGGGCCGCCTGCTTTTGGTGCCTCGGATCAAGAGGAAGACCGATATCCATTGTCGACGGTCTACCTTGTAGATAAAATGGCATTTGGAAGATCTTTCCAATTAATAAAATTAATGAGCGTGGGGGCGCGTAAACAAGGGACAACGAGGTGCCATGTCATTTCCTAATTCAGTCAGGCCGGTAGGTCCACAAGCATTTGCCCGGCAGTTCGCCACAAAGTCCAAGTTGCTGCGACTCACGGCCGCAATTGGGGCTGTTGCCATCGGAGGCGGTTTGCTCACCGCGGCCCCAGTCTCAGCGGCGCCGGAAGCCTGCCACTACCTGAGCACAAGTCCCGTCGGGGACACTGAGCCACCCCTCGGGGTAGACGGAACCTGCATCGATCCCGACTACAACGAAAACACATTGGTGATCGATAGCAGTCAGCAACTGGTGTATACAGACGCCACAGGCCGGGTTATCCCATACACCGAAGTGAAGGGCCACTTTCCCGCCACGAACACCCGGGCCACGCTACCTCCGGGCGTACGCAATAGCGCGACTCTTAACCAGCACGACATCACGTGGCGATTCCCGGCCAAGGAATTTTGGCAGAACCGTTCCTTCCAGCAGACCTATCCGATTCCCGGCACCGGCCCCCTTGACCTTAACGAGGTAGATCTCGGGTTCGCTTTCTCCAGCGGGGCCTTCACCGTGAGAGTCAATCCGGGGAACCCGAACGGGGGCTATCGCGTGAACGCGGCAGCGACGAAGCTGGCTAAAAATTATGCCAATCAGCTCTACGGGAACAGTAGTCCCATCAACAGCTATCTTTGGGGGCAAAGCGGCGGATCGGCGCAGGCATTGGGTGCTGCCGAGGGCACGACCGGGGTATGGGCTGGAGTAATACCGTGCGTTATCGCTACAACCGGTCTGATCGTGCACTCGTTCCAGTGGCAGGCCCTTTATGCACTGGCAGTCCCTCTGGACAAGCGTTCAGAGGTTCGTCAAGCCGCTGAAGTCGGTAGTGGCCGCAGCATCTACGAGGGACTGGACACCGAGCAACGCTCCGTACTCGACGAGCTTCTCCAAGGCGGCTTTCCACGCGCGGGCTTGGGGACGGCCTTGACCCTGGATCTTCCGACGGGAGGCGAAATCCCTGTCGGTGATGCCACCGTCGGCTCAGCCGTCGGGCCCTTCCCAGGGGTCGCTGGTCCCAGCCTAGTATTCGGACCAGGCGGGCAAAATATCCGCGTGGTGGATCCAACGTACGAAGACGACTTCTGGGCCAAGCCCGGCTACGCGGGCGCCAATCCACCCAACTACCTTAAAGCCGCCAAGGTGGATGGGTTTGCCACCGTTACCGACGTTGTCCGCGATGCGCAGGGCGTCCCCACCGCGCTCAAATTCGATCCGGCAACGGTTCCAGCACTCGGATCCATTGGCGCTTCCCATCTGCAGTACTACGTCTATGACGCCGCCGGCACCACCCGGACCATCGACAACTCAGATCCCTCCAACCCGGTCTTCACCTTGACGGGCACTCTGGACACGACAACAGGCACGTTGGCGCTGCCAGTGAACACCAATGTCCTGTCCGCCACCACACCAAACAGCAAAGTTCTTCTTGATGCCTTGGACGTGGGCGACAAAATCCGTATCAACAACCGGTACTTCCTCTCGCAGGTGTACTACCCCCGCCACTCCATTTTGAACAACGGCAACCCCGCCTACAACCAGTACAAGGACAACACCGGGAAACCGATATATCCCCAACGGGACGTCCAATTCGTGCCCCTCAGCAGTGCCGGGGCCATGGGCGGGATAACGGAAACCGGAAATATCAAGACCAAGGTCATGGTCATGGAAAATCTGGCCGATGCGAATTCCTACCCCTACGTTGCGGGGTTCTACCAACAGCAAGTCCAGAAGTCCCTGGGCAAGCGCAAGGCCGACGAGATGTTCCGCGTCTATTTCCAGGAAAACGGCGGCCATTCGAATACCGGCCTGGTGCAAGGTATTTTCAATCAGATGGTCCTCGACCTTGTTGACTGGGCCGAAAAGGGCATCACGCCCAAGCCCTCCTCAAACTACACTATCGACACCATGAATCAGATTGTCCAACCGATCGGTGCAGTCGACCGAAAGGGCCTCCAGCCGGTGATTCACCTTTCAGCAAACGGCGGGGAACGGGCTGAGGCTGGTCTGCTCCAGCCGGTCAACATCTCCGCAACAATTGAGATGCCTCCCACAACAGGCAAAATCGTCCAGTACAACTGGACCATCGAGCGCCAAGGCGTCCCCGCAATCAATGAACCGGCGACCGTGCTCGCCAGTCCCAATGAAAAGGTCACCCTCAGCCGGCAAATGACCTTCGCCATCCCGGGAGAATACGTCATCAGCCTGAACACCACAGCTGACCGCAACGGAACCTCAGGAACAAGTACACCGCTGCAAAATCTCGACCGCGTCCGCGTGGTCGTGCACTAACACCGACGGCGGGCGTTCGGCAACCCCGAACGCCCGCCAGAACGGTCTAATTTCTGGGCCTGGACGAGCAATTACCAATGATTTTGGGGGGTTAGCGGTCGTAGGCGGTAAGTAACGTTTGCGTCGGGTGATCGTGTGTCAGTTGGCCCGATCCCGGCGTGGATCAGCTGTCGCCCGCGCTCCAGCAGCGCCTGGATACCTTCGCCTTCCCGAGTTTGGGATTCGCGAGTCCCAGGTCACGGACATGCCTTCCGGGTGCTGCTCAGGTAGAGCCGGAATCCCCAGGGGAAGCGCGAGTGCGGGGCGCAGTACTCCAGCCAGGCGTGACCGGACAAGAAGGAGCGTTTGACCGTTTCACCCGTCATGCCGCGCAGCGGACTGGAGTCAGGAAGGCGCAGGTGCTCCTTGGCATAGCGAATACAGCAAGGGCTTCGGGGGACCAGCCGTGCTGCAGGTGCTGGGCTACGACCGGGCACAGCAGTCGGCATGATCGAGTTGCACCTTCCGGCCTGGGCGGTGATCCAAGCTATGACCTTCCTTCGGGACACTGTCCGGCAGAAAGTCATGGAGTGTGGCCAGGAGGGTGTTCAGTTCATGGTTCACCACCCAGTGTTTTAGCTTACTTATCTATAAAGGGCGGCCCATGAGCTGGCAGAATGAACAGACTTTGCGTGCGCCTGCAGCTGACCCGCGCCTGCGCCGGAGGTTGATTCAGCCCTGGCGGCCGTCTGCACGAATTTACGGCTGTGCTCCATTAGCGATCCGGGACCTGCCAGGAGGGTGATAAACCCGGCTGCGGGTCCTACCGGGGAAGTTCCGGTACACCCTTCCCATGCGTCTGTGATGCCCGTAATTCAAGACCGTCATGGCTATGGATCAGACGTCGTCCGCCTCCGCAGTCCATCCAAAGCCAAACAGCGGACCCATCTGTCATGCTCGCATCAACAATGCCGCTTCCCACTACCAGCCCCTCCGCGACGATTTCGGCGCGGGTTCCAGGGCTCAGGCAGCCCGGCGGATACGGGGCAGCGACTACCTCAGCCTTTGGAGCCTCGACACGCGTCGCGGTGGTGCCAGAATCGGTTGCCGGGGTGACGCCACCGGCGCTGGAACGGCTTGGTTTGGCGCGCTTTCCACGCCTGAGCTTAACCGCCTCTTCTGAACGCTGGAAGTCCAAATCAGCTATGGCCTGCTCGACCCTCTCCCGGGTAGAGGGTGCAACTTTGTGGGGATGGTTCAGTACATTGGAAACGGTCGCAGTGGCCACCCCTGCGGCGAAGGCTACATCGGACATCGTAGCCTCGAATTTCATTTCGCGCCCCTGCCGTCTTGGTCATGGTGGCTCTTTACCCACGGCCCGTCGGGCTTTCCCTCCTTGAGAGTTTCCACGAAGAAATCGAGCGAGCGGCTGACTTCGTCTATGGATGGGCCATGGTTGAGATGACCGTGCAGCATTCCTGCGGCCATGTAGGTTTCAACCGGTACACCTACTTCGGAAAGTTGCGTGACAATGAGTTCGGCGGACGGCCGCAGATCGTCGAGTTCCGAAACCACAACCCTGGTAAGAGGCAGACCGGTGAGATCGGCAGCACCGGGCATCGCCTCAATCGGCAGGTCAGAGATCCGGCCGACATAGTTCCGGACCATATCTGCGATGGATTCAGGGGTGAACCGCATCATGGCAGGCAGCTTCTGGACTTCCACGGCAGTCACATCATTGAGAGCGGGGACGGGGAAATGGAGGAAGGGATATGCGAGCAGAAGCTCGGAGGGCTGCACTGAACCCAATCGCTGGAGCCTTAAGGCAGTGGACAGTGCGATGGCCGCTCCCGCGCTTGCCCCGCCCAACGCTATTGGCCCGCAGCCCGCTTCCGGCAGTCCCGTCAGCCAGGACCACACCGCTTCGGCATCGTCCACCGGCGCCGGGTAGCGGATGCCGTTTTTGGCAAGGCGGTAGTCAACGGAGACGACGAACGCATCAGCCCTATCGGCAATTTCTGCAGAGACCATATGGGCTTCAGGCATGTCCAGATCCCCATACGCGAATCCACCTCCGTGCAACCACATCACACGTGAACGAATTGGCCTTCGCGGACGGTAGATGCGTACAGGTATTTGCCCTTCCTTGCCGGGGACAGTGGTGTCCTCAAACTCGATGTCCGGAACTGTCCATTGATTGGCTGCCGCGAAGTGCTGCGCTAGGCGTGAGGGCAGGGTTGGATCGGTCACTTCCTCAGCTGCCAGCCCCAGCAAAAATTCGACCCCCGAAGTGAAGTAAGGATCAAGTGGCATGATTTCGCTCCTGTCTAATTCCTAGCACCGGTCAATGATTCGTGCTCAACGGGTCGGACACACGAGCTGCTCCACATCGAGCGGCTGTATCTATTCGCAGGCCTGCAGAAGGGTCCGCCCGCCGGGCTATCCCAGGGTTTTCGCTAATGCCCGTATGACGGACTGCCCGCGTTCGAAGTCGCCCATGCGGTTTGTTACATAGGCGAACCCGATTTTTGCCGTCGGGTCGGCAAAAGCGGTTTGACCGCCCGCTCCGTCATGACCGAAGGATTTGGGGGAAAGGTATCTTTGCCAATCCGAGGGAATCATGACGCCTGCTCCCCAGGCCTGATAAGGCGGGTCGCCACGGAAGTACGGAGGGCCTTCGCTCCTTGCGACGCTGAGTCCACGTAGAGCTTCGTCGCCGATCAGGCGGACTCCATCGGTTTCCGTCACCGTCGCGGACCAGATCTTGGCCAGGCCGCGCGCAGTGGATATGCCGCCGGCCCCTGGCAGTTCGAGCCTATGGACCTCTGGCCGGTTGTATACGTGCGGGCCTATTGGGCCGTTCAAATTCGAGGCGCGTTCTAGCCAGTACCTGTCGTTGCGCTCTTGATCGGTGAGGGCGGAGGTGTCCGGTTCCTCCTGTGGATCTTCGATGAGATGGCTTACGCGTTCCTCTTCAGATTCTGGAAGACCTATCCAGGTATCAGCGTCCAGGGGCCGGGCAATCAGGTCAGCAAAGGTCTTTCCCATAGACTGTCCAGCTCCGAGTAGCGCCATCTTCGCGGTGAGTGCACCGTGGCTCACCGTGTGGTACTGATGATTCTTGCCCGGACTCCACAGCGGTTTCTGGGCTGCAAGAATGTCCGCAAGAGCCAGACTGTCCCAAGCGACATGCGGCGGAACATCCTCCCGCGTCGCGGAAAGTCCAGCCCGGTGCCCCAAGGCGTCTCCAATGCTTACGTGCTCTTTGCCATGGACTGCAAACTCAGGCCATAGCTGCGCCACAGGGGTCTCAAGCGAAGGAATCTGCCCACGTTCAATCAGCATTCCGATCAGGATGGAGGCAAGGCCCTTGGTACAGGAGAAAACTACCGACAGCGTGTCAGGAGCGAATTCTCGGCCGGTACGATAATCAGCAACTCCGCCCCACAGTTCTACTACCTGCCGGCCGTCTTTCCAGATGGATAATCCGGCGCCGCTTCGCTGGTCGTCCGGTACCGTGGCGAAAAACGCATCGGCCACCGCCTCGTAGCCCAAGGCCACAATACCCGTTTGCTCTATCATGGTTTTCCTTCAGCAGCCGCTCACCCTGGATATCCTTGCCGCCCGGCCGTTTTCTAAGACGGCAATTTTCGACACCGTCCTAAACGATACGGCTCCACTCCGCTGGGAAGGACGGGACAGGCCTGGAAGGATATTGCAAAAGCACCGATCGGGCCACGCATATGCGGAGCCCGATCGGCGGCCTTAGTTATTTCTTGTATACAGAATCCAGCTTTTCAGCGACTTGGCGCGGCGTGCTTTGACCGAGGATCAGCGACTGAATGGTCTGATTGAGTTGGGCCTGGACTTCGGCCTGTACGGCGCCCAGCGGCTGGTAGGCTCCGCGCTTAATGAGGTCAGCGAACGCGGTGAGCTCCTTCGGGGCCGTGTAAGCGTCGTTCGGGAGCACAGGCACAGAGGCGAAGCCGTTGGCGTAGGTTACCGATGGCTCAGCCTCGCCCATGAAGGCGAGGAACGCCTGTGCGGCCGTGGGGTTCTTTGCCTTGGCGTTGATGGTATTGACAAAGCCTGGCAGCGCGACGACTTTCGTGTCCGCAGCATTATTCGTCGCCGGCATAGGCGCTACTTCGAAGCTGCTGCCGGGTGCGCTTTTCTGAATCGGAGCCATCGCCGCGCCAACGTCTACAGTGGCAAGCGCGCTGCCCTTTGCCACTTCCTCGCCGGCCTGGTCGCGGGAGCGGCCAAGCGCGCCCTCACCGAAGCAGCCCAGGTCGCCCATCTTCTTATAAATCTCGAACTGGTCGACCCACACGGAATCAGCGTATTTCGTCTTCCCGGCGGCCATGTCGGAATCAAACTTTGCGGGGTCTGATTCGAGAGTTCCGAGCTGGCTGTATGTCAACATCTGCGGACCGGCAGGATCGCCGAGGCCGAGCGAGTAGGCGTACACACCTTTGCCCTTCGCGGCTGTGCAGAGTTGATAGACCTCGTCCAGGGTCGTCGGGATCTTCAAACCGAGCTCGTCGAGTTTTGACTTATTGAAGATCGCAGCGAGCGGCTGAAGAGCTCCGGGGTAGGCATAGGTTTTGTCTTCGTAGTTCACTGATTGCTTCCAGGCATCCGGGACATCCTTCGTCCAGGGCGCTTCGAGAGCAGCGATGCGACCGGAGGCGGCCAACGAGACGACGGTGTCGGCGGGATCATTTTTGTTGCCGCCGGGGAACGAAGTCAGGATGTCAGGGGCCGTGCCGCCCTGCAGCTGCGTCATAACCAGAGCGCCGACGTCGCCACCTTGGTAGTCGAACTTCACGTCAACGTTCGGATACTTCTTCTCGAAGTCCGCCGCGATCTGTTCATAGGTGTCCTTGAAAATCGACGAGAACAGACCGGTCAAGGTGCCGGTGGGCTCCCCGCCGCTGGCCTGGCTATTTGTGGCGGTGCTGCCGGTGTTACCGGAGCCGACGCATCCGGCAAGGCTGATTGCCGTGAGGGTAGCGATGGCGGCTGTGGTGATGCGGTTGTGGATCTTCATCGATCGTTCTCTTCCTGTGAAGTGGGTGTTGTGATGAGTGGTGCAGTGATTAGTGGAACTACCCGGTGATGGCACCGGACCTTATGCGCCGGCAGGCTGGGGATCATCCCTTCAGCCCACCAGCGAATCCCTGGATTACGTACCGCTGGAATAGCAGGTAGAGCGTCAGAACGGGGACCATCGAGATCAGCAAGGACGCGAAAATCAGTGGCCAGTTCGTGGTGTATTGCCCGACGAACTGGAAAATTGCCATGGGAATGGTCACCTGACCGCTGCCCGAGAGGTAGATCAGGGGCGTGAAGAAGTCGTTCCACACCCCAACGCTATTGAGGATGACACAGGTGCCCAGGGCCGGGCGAAGCAGCGGGACGACCACGTGCCAGAAGGCCATCAGCGGACTGCATCCGTCGATCTGGGCGGCTTCCTCATAATCAAGTGGGACGCCTGCCCTTAAGAAGGTGGTTATCAGGAAGACTGTAAACGGCAACTGCACGCCGCTGTAGACGATGACGAGTGCCCATACCGTGCCGAGAAGACCCAAATCCCGCATCTGGATATAGAGAGGTATGAGCGCCAGCTGGAACGGCAGCAGTAAGCCGATCATAAAGAAGTAGAAAGTTCCGGTGGAGAGGCGCGAGGTTGACCGGGCCAGCGGGTACGACGCCATCGTACCGATCACGAGCACCACGAGGCACGAGATCGACGTAACGATCAGGCTGGTGACGATTGATCCCGGCAGGGGCGAAGTGGTCCAGGCAGTGATGAAGTTGTCGAATGTGGGGCGGGAACTCGGGATGACTGGCGGTGTCAGGTCGTCAGCGGGCCGGATCGACAGGTTGATGAGGACGTAGACCGGGAGAAGGAAAATGAGCGTCGACCCGTAGGCGGTGAGGTTGGCACCGAAACGGCTCCAAAGGCCTGTTGTTTTCATGAATTGCGCTCCTGGCGGCGTAGGACCGAGAACTGAATGATGGAGAGGATAGCGATGCCGACGGCGAGGAGAAGGGCGAGAGCGGCCGAACGTCCGTAGTCGGCGTACTGGGAGAAATAGGCGTAAATGAGCGTCGCGATGGTCTGCGTCTGATTACCGGGCCCGCCGTTGGTAAGCGCAAAGATCTGGTCGAAAATCTTCAATCCGCCGATGAGTCCGAGCATGAGGTTGATGGTGATAGCAGGGGCGAGCAGCGGGCGAACTACATACCAGAACCTCTTCCAATACCCTGCGCCGTCCAGGGCAGCTGCCTCCTCGAGTTCAGAGGGCACGCCTTGGAGTCCAGCCAGGTAGATCACCATGTTGCCACCGATTGACTGCCAAAGAATGGTGACGATGATGATAACCATTGCCGTCGTTGGATTGCCGAGAAAGTCGACGGGATCCTGACCGAGAGCAGCCAGGACCTGGTTGACTCCACCTACACCGGGTGGACCGAATATGTACTTGAACAGGTAGCCAACAACGAGCGACGAGACGACCATGGGGGCGAAAACGATGGTGCGCAACACGTTACGTCCAAACACCCGTCCGTTGAACAGAAGCGCGAGGGCTAAACCGATGATGTTCTGGAGAACCACGACGACGAAGGCCAATTGGAGCGTACGGAACACTGCGGGGCCCGCGTCGGAGGTGAAAATGCGGGTGAAGTTTTCAAGTCCCGTAAAATTCGGTGCGCCCACGGTCGCGAACGACCAATCAGTGAAAGCAGCTTGCAGGCCCTGAACGGTGGGCACAACGACCACGTAGAGGTAAACAGCCGCGCCCGGCAGGATCAACCACCAAAGATCGCGTCCTACAGAACGAATACGGCGGCGTTTGCGAGGAGAGTTCCCTAGTTCCTTAGCCACCGGGGGAACCCCGCTACGCGTGGGAACTTCGACACCACTGGACGACATGACACTCCTTCGTGCTCCTGTGCGATCTCCCGCAAGCTGCCGAGATGGAAGCTTCGGCGTAGCTATGGGGAGCCGCGTAAAAAAGCTATGTTTCGTGAATTTCTAAATTAAGTGGAACGTATCAATTACTTGCAATGACCAAGTCATGCTCGCTCATGAGGCTCCCTGCTGCTTCAGGATTAGTTTACATCAGTTCCGCTTATTGGAGTATAGTTCCAACCAGCTGAAAATGGCCACCCCCACGCGGGTACTTTTTTCGGGCAACTTCTTTGGTTTTGGGCCTGCGCGCGAGGTCAGGCGACGCCGTGTCCGCGACAAGATCGTCTCCGTTGATGCCCCGCCCATTCTCGGAAGATTCGTTCGGGAGATGAAGGTAGCCAGGGTTTTAGCATCCGAAACCGCCCCTAGTACGTGGCGCGACCACCCGAGATGTCGTAAACGGCACCTGTTGAGAAGCTGCACTTGTCAGAAGCCAGCCAGGCTACGAGTTCAGCTACCTCTTCGGGCCGGCCCACGCGGCCCATGGGTATCAGGCTGGTGATGTGCTCAAGGACGGCGGGGGCGGTTGACGAGTTCATCGGGGTCGCAACGACCGCCGGCGCGATGGCATTGACCAGTACGCCGCATTTGGCCAGGTCTTTGCCCATGGTCTTGGTCAACCCTATGACTGCGGCCTTCGTAGCCGAGTACGCCACCATGTTTGGGTTGCCGTCTTTCCCTGCCATGCTGGCGAAGTTGATGATGCGTCCCCACCCCTTCGCGACCATGTCGGGGGCAAAAGCCCGGCAGAGGTTGAAGGTGCCATCCACGTTCACGGCGAAGGTGCGTTTCCAGTCCTCATCGCTTACCTCCCAGAAGGGCTTGTTGGGGCCCACGATGCCGGCGCTGTTGATGAGTATGTCAACTGGTCCGATAGCATCTGCGGCACGTCCGACCGCCGCGGAATCGGCGATGTCCAGAACGACGTCGGCTCCCTCACTGATGTCGACAGTGATGACCTCGATGCCGTCGGCTGCCAGGCGTTCTGCGCAGGCTGCGCCGAGGCCGCTGATGCCTCCTGTAATGACTGCTTTGCGCGCCATGATTTGTCCTTTGTCCTGGACCCTCTGCCCGGGCAGGGATCACTTAGTTGTTGTTTTTGAGGTTGTTGATGCCAAAAGTTCGAGTATGTGGCGGTATTCGTGCCCCGTTGCCCGGGTCATGCCCATCTCGCAGGTTCTGTTGACAGATGCATAGGCATCAAAAGGGCGCGCATTGACCGAGCGCGCTTCCCTTACGGTCGCGGAGGCTGTGAGTTCAGGACGGAGCATTCCCCTGTCCCCGGCAAAGGCGCAGCAGCCCCAGTCTTCGGAAATGACTACTTCGTCAGCCACTGCTGCTGCCACACGGGTCAACGCAGGGTTAAGACCCATTCGTGTCGAGGAGCACGTCGGGTGTAATGACAGGCTGGCCAAGGGGCTGCCCTTTGGCAGATTCGCGAGCACGTGTTCATCGACGAAGGCAACCGCATCCAGGGTGTGCAAGCGGGGCTCTTCTCCCACGACGGCGAGGAGCCTTTCGAGCCCCTCGGTGCAGGACGCAGCGTCACACACGATGGGCAACTCCCCGTTGCGGGTCGCCTCGAGCAGCACCGGCAACACTTTTTTGCGCATCACGTCGTATCCGTCTGTCATGCCCTTCGACTTCCAGGGCGTGCCGCAGCACAGGTCGGTGATTCCCGCCGGAACCGTGACTTCAACCCCTGCCCGGCTGCACAGCTCCAGGAATGCAGATGCCACTCCTTGGCTTCCGGATGCTGGACCAAACATGGTGCTGATGCATGCCGCCAGGTAGACCGCCTTCGGTTCCGTTGCAGCCAGAGGGCGGCGAACAGAACCGCCGGCGGGCAGGTCTGCGTCCCACCTCGGAATCTGCTCGCGGCCGATGACGATCCTTGCTGCTTCGGAAGCCCCCGTTACCAACGCTGGCGGAAGATGTTTTACTGCTGTCAGAGCCAAGCCGCCAAGTTTGGAAACAGCCCCCCAATTCCCGGCAGCTGCCTTCCAAGCTGTCTGCTCAACGCGGGAACGGCTTTCGGAGCGCAGGCGTTTAACCAGCTCGCCTGTGTCAATGAGGACGGGGCAGGCTGTCTGGCACATGCCATCCACGGCGCAGGTATCGATTCCGTCGTACTCGTATTCCTTTTCCAGCTGTGCTTTCAGCTGGCTTTGGCCTAGTAGTTCTGCGCGGGCAATTTCGCGGCGCAGAACTATCCGTTGACGTGGTGTAAGAGTTATGTCTTTGCTGGGACAGACGGGCTCGCAGTAGCCACACTCGACACAGCGGTCCACTTCTTTTTCCACCGGCGGGGCAGTCTTTAGATGCGAGAGGTGAAAGGTCGGGTCGTCGTTTAGAAGGATGCCCGGGTTCAGGATTCCTTCTGGGTCAAACAGGCTTTTGACGTCCCGCATGAATTGATACAGCTGTTCCCCATACTGGCGGCGTACGAAAGGAGCCATGATCCGGCCCGTTCCGTGTTCGGCTTTCAAAGTTCCCCCGTTGGAGAGCACCAGGTCAACCATTTCCTCAGTGAAGTCGGCGTATCGCTGAAGGGTTGAACCTTCGCCGTGCTCTTCGAGCCTTTCATTGAGCAGGAAGTGGATGTTGCCGTCCTTTGCGTGCCCGAAGATCACGGCGCTGTCGTACCCGTACTTTTCGAAGAGCGCCACCAGCCCTTGACAGGTAGGCAGCAGTTTGGGGACTGGGACTGCGATGTCCTCCAACAGGGCTGTGGTTCCTGATGGCCGGTTTCCAGCCACGCTCGCGTACAGACCTTTACGGATATTCCACAGAGCGGCACGGCGCTGGGAGTCAGTCGTCAGCCGGGCCGGGATTTCCAAGGGAAGGGCCGCAAGTACGGCTTCGCTGCCGTTGATTGCTTCTTGAAGTTCTGCCGGGCTTTCCTCCTGGAACTCGACCAGCAACGCGGCATGACCTTGTACCCGAAGTTTCTGGAGCTCTTCATCTGCTCCCGGGTCCTGCTGGGATACCAGCAGTGATGTGGAGTCAAGCAACTCGATGGTGGCGAAACCAGACTCGACCAATGCCGGGAGCGAGCCGGTAGCGTCTGCCAAGCTTCGGAAATACAGCAGGCCCGTGGCTGTGTGCGGCTTCAGGGCAATGGTGCGGAACGTCGCTTCTGCGATGAAGGCAAGGGTCCCTTCACTTCCCACTGCCAGATGCAGGAGGATGTCCACCGGGTCATCAAAGTCCAGGAATGAATTGATCCCGTATCCCATGGTGTTCTTGATGGCGTAGAGCTCTTCGATCCGCCTGACATGGCCAGGGTCGCTTCTGATCTGGTCCCGCAGGCGCAAAAGGCCGGAGTGAAGTTCTGGTTCTGCATTCTGGAGCGCCATGCAGGCGTCAGGAGCCGCCGTATCCACGACGGTCCCGCTCGCCAGCACCAGGACTGCGGAGTCCAGGGTGTGGTAGGTGTTGTTCTCGGTTCCGCAGGCCATGCCGCTGGAATTGTTGGCCACAATACCGCCAACGGTGCATGCAGACTCACTGGCAGGGTCTGGTCCCAGCTTCCGCCCATGGACGGCGAGTCTGGCGTTCACCTGCCGCACGGTCGCACCGGGTTCGCACCTGATCCTCGCCCCGCTTTCGAGGACCGAGAGACCGCGGAAGTTACTCCGGGTGTCGACAAGGACGCCGTCGGTTGACGACTGGCCGCTCAGGCTGGTGCCGCCTGACCTGAAAGTCAGTGGCACACCATGCAGCGACGAGACCTTAAACAGGTCCCCAACCTCACGGGCGGATGCGGGTGTGACCACGGCCAGCGGTGTCAGAAGGTAATGCGACGCATCATGGGCATAAGCCAGCCGGTCCGATATCCGCGCACGCACCTTTCCCTGGACCGCCTGATTCAACGATTCCATCAACGCACGGTCCGCCCCGGACGGGGACCCCAGCGCAGACCTAATGGGATTCACGGGACACCTCCGGGCCAGATGCGCCAGTCAGGAAATCAAGGTCGACGCCGGTGTCAGCCTGAAGAACGTGGTCCACATAGAGCCGTTCCCAGCCACGGACGGGTTTGGCGTAACCCTCCGCTGCGGCATCGCTAGGGCGGCGCCCTGCCAGTTCTTTCGGCTCGGCTTCAATGTCCAAAGTCCGGTTCACGACGTCAAGACGGATCATGTCACCCGTCCGCACGATAGCCAGTGGGCCGCCGGCAGCGGCCTCCGGTGTCACGTGCAGCACCACGGTCCCGTAGGCGGTTCCACTCATTCGGCCATCACAGATACGGACCATGTCCCGAACGCCCTTCGCCAGCAGCTTCTTGGGCAGCGGCATGTTGGAAACTTCAGGCATTCCCGGATAGCCCTTAGGACCACAACCGCGCAGGATCAACACGGAGTTCTCGTCAACGTCGAGATCCGGGTCATCGATGCGGGCATGCATGTCTTCAATGCTGTCGAAGACAACTGCCGGCCCACGGTGCTCCAGCAGATGCGGCGAGGCGGCAGCTGGTTTGATAAGGGCACCGCCGGGGGCGAGGTTGCCGCGAAGGATGGCGATGCCGGCCTCCGGCAGCAGCGGGTTCCCCCTTGGGCGAATGACCTCTTCGTCCCAAATTCTGGCATCATCAAGGTAACTGACCAGCGGTTCTCCCGTAACAGTCAGTGCTTCAGGGTGCAGCAGGTCCTTGACCTCCCGCAGGACGGAAAGGAATCCACCGGCGCGGTGCAGGTCATCCATCAGATACCGTCCAGACGGCTGCAGGTTAACCAGCAAAGGAACTGAGGAGCCGACGCGGTCGAAATCATCAATGGACAATTCAACCCCCAGTCTTCCGGCAATCGCCAATAGATGCACGACGGCGTTGGTGGAACCGCCAATGGCGGCAAGTGCCACGATCGCGTTCAGGAATGACTCCCTCGTCAGCAGTTCCTGCGGAGTGCGTCCCTGGGCGACCATTTCCACAATCAACCGGCCGGTTTCATGGGACCCGGACAGGAGATTGCTGTCCACCGCCGGAGTTCCGGCCAGGCCGGGAAGTACCATTCCCAGTGCCTCAGCCACCAGCGCCATCGTGGAGGCAGTACCCATGGTGTTGCAGTGGCCGCGGCTTCTGATCATCGAGGACTCGGACTTCATAAAGTCCCTGTTGGAAAGTTCACCGCCACGGACTTCCTCGCTGAGACGCCAAACGTCCGTGCCGCAACCCAAGGCCTGGCCCCGGAAGGTGCCCGTGGCCATCGGCCCCCCGGGTACGACCACAGCAGGGATCCCTACCGAAGCGGCTGCCATAAGCAGCGCAGGGATGGTCTTGTCACAGCCGCCCAGGAGCACAACGCCATCAACAGGGTTGGCCCGAAGCATCTCTTCGGTGGCCATCGCTGACATGTTCCGCCACAGCATGGCAGTTGGCCGGACCTGGGTCTCCCCCAGGGACACAACAGGCATGTTGAGGGGAACGCCGCCAGCTTCCCAAATTCCCATCTTTACGTGCTGTGCCACTTCATCCAGATGTGCGTTGCAAGGGGTTAGATCCGATGCCGTGTTGGCGATAGCAATCTGGGGTTTTCCCTCAAACGAGTCTTCAGGGGTTCCTCTTCGCATCCAGGCGCGGTGGATATAAGCATTCCGGTCATTGCCGGAATACCACTGTGAGCTGCGTAGCTCGCCCATGAGCCTACTTTCCACTTGATGGATCTGCGTTCAACTATTCTGAATAGTAGAGACTAGCGCTCGTGACGGCAACCCACAGACTACAGCTTTCCAATTGGTGGATCATCAGTCTAATATTTTGAATAAGAGCCAGGGCGGGCCTGCCTCTTAGAGCAGAGAGGACGCCCATGGGAGAAGAGAAGCGGCTTGTAGGGTCTGATAGAGTGCTGGCCGTGCTCCTTGAGCTGGGTAACCACCCTCACGGGATAAGTCTGGAAAACCTGTCACGTCTCATCGACAGCCCAAAGCCGACCATCCACAGGGCGCTCGCATCCCTCCGCCGCAGCGGCCTGGCCACACAGGATTTCCACGGCCATTATCTCTTGGGCGACGAATTTCTGCGGATTGCGTTCACTCACCACGAGGCACGCCCTGATCATCTGCGCGCCCAGCCCATTCTGCAGCAGCTCTCGGACCACTTCGGCGAGACCGTTCATTATGCGGTCCTGGAAGGACGGGACGTTGTATACCGCTCAAAAGTGGACCCTCCCAGCGGCGCAATGAAACTGACTTCAGTCGTGGGAGGCCGCAACCCGGCCCATGCAACCGGGGTCGGAAAACTGCTGCTGGCTTATGCCCTTCCCGACGTCGATTCCATTACACAATGGATAGGTGACCGCCCCCTGGCTAAGCCGACGCGCAAAACACTGGCAACGCCGTCGGAACTGCACGCAGCCTTCAAGCAGATTCGTGAGCAGGGATACGCCGTAGATGATCAGGAAAACGAGCCGGGGCTGAACTGCATAGCACTGGCTGCGCATTTTTCGTCACCGACGAAGCCAAGCGGTGCCATCAGTATCAGCGCTCTCGCTCACCGGACACCCCTGAAGCGTCTTGTGGACGATCTTGATGCCATCCGGGCGATTGTTTCCGGCCGACCGCAGACCGGCACCGCCGCCTAACAACTGAACCAGCCCCAATTTGCCCTACTAAACCAGGAGTTTGTTGACATGTTCCTCATGCGCATCGGCCCAGCCGGCCGAGAGAAACCCATTGTCCGCGTCGACGAGAATACTTATGTAGATGTCTCTGATGTCGTTGTTGATTTCAACGAGGAGTTCTTCAGACAAAACAGGCTGCCGGAGTTGGCCCGCCTGGTCGCCGACAGGACGGCAGCAGGCGCTATTGCTGCCTTCGCCGGGGAAAGAATTGGGTCCCCCATTGCCCGCCCGCATCAAATCCTCTGCATCGGCTTGAACTACAGCGATCATGCGGCCGAGACGGGCCAGGCAGTTCCCGCCGAGCCCATCCTGTTTACGAAGTCACCCAATACGTTGGTGGGACCCTACGATGATGTCCGGATTCCGCGGGGGTCGACCAAACCTGATTGGGAAGTGGAGCTGGGGATTGTCATCGGCCAGCGCACGAGCTATCTGGACTCGGTTGAAGACGCCGCGAACGCTATTGCCGGCTACGTCCTGGTGAACGACGTCAGTGAGCGTGCGTTTCAGATGGAACGAGGCGGTCAATGGGCCAAGGGGAAGTCTGCCGAGACATTCAATCCTTGCGGCCCTTGGCTGGCCACGGCAGACGAGATCCACGACGTGAAGAATCTGGACATGTGGCTGGACATCAACGGAATTCGGCGCCAGACCGGATCAACATCGACCATGATTTTCGATCCGCACTTCATCGTGCATCACCTCAGCCAATTCATGGTGCTCGAGCCCGGAGACCTTATTAATACGGGCACTCCGCCAGGTGTGGGCATGGGCTTCACGCCACCGGTCTGGCTCCAGCCAAATGATGTCATGGAGCTCGGTATCAGCCAGCTGGGACAGCAACGCCAGCAAGTCATCGGCGCACGCTGACAATGCGGGCATTTATCGTCACCGGGCCAGGTGAAGCCGAAGTCCAAGACGTTGCATCGCCCAAGGCCGGGCCGGGCCAGGTCGTTGTTGATGTCAGCCGTGTCGGAGTTTGCGGCACCGACATCGAGCTCTTCACCGGCGAAATGGCCTATCTCAAAGAGGGCTTCGCAGCCTACCCCATCCAGCTAGGCCACGAGTGGTGCGGAACCATCGCCGCCGTCGGTGAAGGGGTAAGTAAGCAGCTTGTAGGCAAGAGAACCACCGGCGATACCATGCTCGGCTGCGGTTCCTGCCACCGATGCCTGACGGGACGGCATCACGTCTGCGACCTCCGCTACGAGGTAGGAGTCCGGAACGGATGGCCGGGGGCCTTGGCGGAACAGCTTGTCGTCCCTGCCAATTCCCTACATCTGTTGCCTGATTCTGTTGATGACGCGTCCGGGGCAATGGTCGAACCAGGCGGAAACGCCCTGCGCGCGGTCCAGGCCGCCAACCTTCAGCCCGGCGACCGCGTGCTTGTCACCGGTGCCGGTACCATTGGCCTCTTGGCGGCGATGTTTGCCAAGGCGGAGAAGGCAGAAGTTCACCTTCTGGGACGGTCTGCATCATCACTCGAATTCGCCCGGACCTTCGGCTTCGCCGGAGTCTGGTCAGGAGACGACCTTCCTGCCCTGCCCTTCGATGCCGTGATCGACGCCTCCAATGCGCCCTCGCTGCCCGCTGCGGCTCTGAGGCTCGTTGAACCGGGCAAACGCGTGGTTTACGTGGGTTTGTCCGGCACCCCAAGCCTCATCGACACCCGGGACTTGGCTCTGAAGGACGTGACCGCCGTCGGAATCCTCGGGGCATCCGGCGGTCTTGCAGAAACTATCCAGCGATTCGCTGACGGCTCACTCGACCCGCGGCCCCTGGTGCACTCCACAGTCGGACTTGAAGGGCTCGCCGATGCATTCGCCGGGAAGAAGACACCCCAGGCGGGCCCCGGCCCCAAACTCCAGGTCGATCCACGCCTCCCCTAGCAGAGGCGCCCGTGCCGACGAGCGCTAAGAAGGAAACCATGACACTATACGCGCGTGCAGCGACCGCAAGCCGGGACCTTCTCGGGGAAGGCGTCCTGTGGGACGACCGCACCCAGGAAATCGTCTGGGTGGACATCCTCAACGGAAAAATCAACCGGGGGATGCTTTCGAATGATGAAGTCATAGTGACGTCAACACTGACCCTAGGCGGCTTCGTGGGAGCTGTAGCGCTCTCCGAGGACGGCGGCATGCTCGCTGCCGGAAAGCGTTCATTGGTGTCAATTTCACCTGAGGGAGAAGTTTCGACCGGACCTGATCTTTTCGGTGACCGAACTGACGTCCGCTGGAACGACGGCGCGGTAGATCCTCAGGGCCGATTCATTATCGGCTCCCTGTCCCTGAACGACCCGGAAAGAAAGGAAATTCTTCTCCGGATTGATCCTGATGGCCGCAGCCAGGTTCTTCGCTCACGCATTTCCCTGTCCAACGGAATAGGGTTCTCCCCTGACGGCGGAACCGTTTATCATGTTGACAGCCTCGTCGGAACGGTCAGCTCGCATTCCTACGGGCCAGGCGATTTTGACCACGAGGAAGCATGGACCGAGGTAATTACTGGTTTTGAAGGCACTCCCGATGGGCTGACAGTTGATGACCAAGGCAACCTTTGGATTGCCTCGTGGGGCGCCGGCGTCGTGCGTCAATACACGGCGGACGGCACCGCCCTGCAAACAGTGAAAGTCAACGCCCCTCAGACGACGTGCCCGGCCTTCGTCGGAACGGACCTGGATGTTCTTGCCATCACGTCAGCAACCACGGGGCTGGCCCATCCCGAACGGGATGAATCCGGTTTCCTGCACCTGGCCCGCCCAGACGCCACGGGCCGCCAAACACTTCGATGGGCAGGGTCGACGCGTTCCCCCTACTGGAGCTCTCAACAGGCAGCCACTGTACCGAACGTCCCCTCGCCCAAACACTAGGAACGAATGACCCTGGACGGCTTGGAAGATCCTCAGCTGCAGCCAGTGTGTCTCCGGGACATTCCTAGGCCGCGGGGATTGCCTGTGTCTCGGCGATGATTGCCCGAATGGTTGGAACCTCGTCGATCAGTTTTTCGAGCGGAAGGCGGAAAGCGAGAGCACTTACGCTGACAGCTCCAATTTGGGGAGTTCCCAGGTCAGCCAGTACTGCGACGCAGTTCAACCCGATCTCATTTTCCTGGTCGTCGATGGCATAGCCTCGGTCGCGGGTCGCTTCCAGCTCCGCCCAGAGTGAAGGAATTGTCGTGATGGAGTTGGGCGTTCGGGCTTCCAGTGGCTGCCCTCCCAGCCACTCGACCAGTTCCGCCTCGCTGTTTACCTCACGGCTGAGAAGCATCTTTCCCACCGCTGTTCGATGGGCTGGATTGCGTCCTCCCACTTCCGAGGTCAGACGGACGGAACCCACAGGTGGGTCAACTTTGGCACGATAGACAACCTCGGTTCCTGCCAGAACTGCGTAATGGGCTGTCTCCCCATACTGCTGGGCCAGCTTTTGGAGAGCAGGTTCGATGCGTATCGCATCGGGTTTGGCAGAGTGGTGGCGGAAAGCCAAGCGAATAAACTCATCCCCCAATACGTAGACTCCGCGGGATACCTGCTCGGCAAGATGCGCGCGGCGAAGGGCGGAGAGCGCTCGATGAACGGTCGGTTTTGAGCTCTGCAGCCGCTGGGCCATCTCGTCCAACGTAACCCCTTGGGGATGGCCTGCTAGATCTATGAGTACGGCAAGCACCCGGTCAGCACCAACCAGCTTCTCATCCTCGTGTTGCTCGCTCATCTCAGCTCTCCATGCCTTTTGTCGTTTATTGGAACAGCTTACCGCGCCTTCGTTCCGGGGGGCGATGGCGAACGGGAGTGGGGATTCCAATTATGGGAACTTTATTCCAAAGATATTGACCGTAGCCGGGCCGACCCATAAAGTAGCTTCGGCGCCTGATGACTAGCGACAGGGAAACCTTATGTATTACGGCGGAGACTACAACCCTGAGCAATGGCCAGAGGAAGTCTGGAAAGAAGACGTACGACTCATGCGTGAGGCCGGTGTTACAGTCGTCAGCCTCGGCATTTTCGCTTGGGCACGCATTCAAGAAGACGAAGGGGCCTTTGATTGGGAATGGCTCGATCGCGTCGTCGACCTGCTTCATGAGAACGGCATCCAGGTCAATATGGGAACCGCCACCGCGTCACCACCGCCCTGGGCGACAACCAAATATCCTGAGATGTTGCCGAAGGATGCTAATGGAGCCATCTACGGCCCCGGAAGCCGCCAGCACTTCGCTCCCACGTCGCCGGTGTACCGGCGTCTGGCAGTAGAGTTGGTCCGTGAACTGGCAGCCCGGTACGCGCACCATCCGGCGGTAGTCATGTGGCACGTCAACAATGAGTATGGCTGCCACGTGAACTATGACTACTCGGACAACGCCCGTGATGCGTTCCGGGTGTGGTTGCAGACAAAATACGGGACGATCGATGCCTTAAACGAGGCGTGGGGAACAGCGTTCTGGTCACAGATCTATACCTCCTTCGATCAGGTTTTTCCGCCACGAAAAGCACCTTATAGCCTCAATCCAGGCGGTGCGCTTGATTTTAAGAGATTCACATCCGACGCCGCGCTTGAGCTTTACGTTATGGAACGGGACATCATCAGGGCTGCAGGAGCAACACAGCCCATCTCTACCAACTTCATGGGTCCCTTCCATCCGTTGGACTATTGGCGGTGGGCGGACGAGATCGACATCATCACCAACGACAATTATCCCGACCCCAACGATCCTGAGTCTTTCCGTTCATCCGCCTTTGCGCTGGACCTGATGCGTTCGCTCAAGCCTGGGGTGCCTTGGCTACTGATGGAACAGTCAACGGGTGCGCTCAGTTGGCGCCCTTCCAACGCCCCTAAAGCTCCAGGTCAGATGGAAGCACTCTCGGCCCAAGCCATCGGACATGGCGCAGACGGAGTCCTGTTCTTCCAGTGGCGGCAGTCACGGCGAGGAAGCGAGAAGTTTCATTCCGCCATGCTTCCCCAAGCGGGGACGCAGACACGGACTTGGCGTGAAGTAACCAGGCTGGGTGAGACGCTCAAAGAATTCCCCCAGCTTGCCCCCGAAAGTCACGCCAAGGTGGGCGTGGTTTTTGACTGGGAAAACTGGTGGGCCTTGGCACATACGGACCAGCCCGTAGCACTGGACTATGGCCGCCTTGTTCAACGATGGTACGCGGCACTACACGCGCAGCATGTGTCGATCGACCTCGTAAAGCCGACGGGAGATCTGTCGTCATATTCCCTCGTTGTTGCCCCGCAGCTCTACCTGCTAAACGATGCAGGTTCCGAGAACCTTTCTTCTTACGTCCGCCAGGGCGGTCACTTGCTCGTGTCCGCATTTACGGATGTTGTAGACCAGAATGATGCTTTTCGGGAGGGTGGCTACCAGGTCGGACTACGGCAAGTGTTGGGAGTGACCGTGGAGGACTTCGGAGCACTCGTGGCTCCTTCCAGTGACACTGGACTGCGGTCCGTTGGAGACTCAACCAAAGGCGGATCCGGTATCGGTCCAGGGCAATCGCATGCGTCGGTCACGGGACCCTTCGGCACTCTCCGCGGAGAGTACTTTTGCGAGGAGCTGCGTGTTTTAAGTGCGGACGTTATCGGCACCTTTACCGATGGCCGTCTGAAAGGAGCGCCAGCATTAACGCAGCAGGCATACGGCGCCGGTCGAGGAACTTACTTGGCAACCATCCCGGATGACGCAGGGATGCTCTCGGTCACGTCATGGGCCCTGGCGGAGGCTGGGGTGCAGCCAGAACTCAGCGGTCTATCTCCCTGGGTTGAAGTAGCACGGCGGGGCGATGTGCTGACCCTAATCAACCACGGCACCGAAACCGCAACTGTCAGGGTGACCGGGGAGAACGTACTTTCCGGGAATCCAGTGAACGGCATCGAGCTGGAAATGTTTGAGTGGGTTATGGTCCGCCTCTCCAATAAAACAGTCTCTGGGGCCGTTCGGTAAGTGAGATTCAGGAACGGCGGCACGTGTTCGCCCTTGGCCACCCCCATATCCGACAAATGAGTGAGCGGTGGAACAGAGGCAAACCTGAAGCAGGTAAATGACCGGGCTTTCTCGTATCCGTTATTCGGTCAGCTTCAAACGAATGATTGAAATGAGACTGCGGCCCGGTGCGAGGATGTGGGGCCCCAGACCGACAGGTGGATGGCCTGAGGGGTGCGAGGCGGGTTCAATTCCCACCCCGTCAACGCGACCGTACCAAGGGCTGCCAGCCATGTGTTGTCGTTCCTGCCAAACATAGGCATGCGGCAGCACTGAAGCATCCCAGCTCAGCTCCAGCGTCTGGCGCAGAAGCGGCAGGGCGACTACACATCGCCCGTCGCTCCCGTCGATGTCCGAAAACCCTGATGCTTGCGAAGGCATTACAGGCCGTCGATGATTTGAGGCCGCCCCAAATCGGAGTTCTTGGCCGCTTAGAAACTCTCCATTCAGGACAGGATGTTCTACCCATCCGAATCGCACTGGAGCATCAACCAGGTTCTTTACCTCCTGCCTCACGGACACGGTCGATGCATCGATTCGGGTTGTCCGGATTAGCCGCAGAGGTACGGATTCCAGGTCGACCGTCGCCTGTATGTCGGTGCCGTCGGATTTGATGGACCAGTGTCTACGAGGCGCCTCTCCGTGGAATGGGTGCGCGACACCGTCGACGACCAGCGGCTCCCCAGCGTGAGGGATCAAAACGTGCCAACCGCTTGCGAATCGGCGAAGCCATTGTTCTTCCTTGCGATCCTCGTCCGTGTCAGCCTCTGGGGCACCCGTCCAATCCGCCAGTGCGAGCAATTCAAGACCTGATTGCCGGTGAAAGATGGAGGAAATGCGGGCGCCGACATCCTCGACGCGTACCTTGAGGGCATCACTGCTTAGTTCGAAGCTCCGAGGCGTTGGCGTTGTACTCTGCATAAATCTTTCCTTCCGATAGGTCTAGTTAGGTGCCCTCGATCCGCCATCCGTGGAATCCATTGAACTCACCTTGGAGAGCTACAGGCAACCATTTCAATATACGGAACTTCTTTCCAAATCCGTTGACGAATCACCCCGAGGTGGTTATGGTCTTCCTCAGGTGTAACACCACCGGCCCCTCAGCAATGGCTCGACCATTGAGCAATAACCGGAAACCAGTCGCTCCTGCGCGGCGCGCTGAATGACGTTCCGGACGAATGCTCGCGAAATGGCACGACCCTGAATCTTCGGGATGCAACCACCAATGAAGCTGGAGAAGCTATGAAGCCACTCATCACTGCCGCCTTAACCGGCGTCTTAGTCCTGGGAGCCGCTGCACCGCTGGCAACCGCGGCCGAGCCTGTCGCGCAGTGCTCAGCAAGTAGGCCAGGAGGCCCGTTTGCCGTCGACGCTATATGCGTTGACCCCACTTACAGCAATCCCGTCATCGACAAGAGAACCAGTAGCGGTGGCCTGCTACTGGTCGAGGGACATTTCGAGGGACCGGGGACAACGTTCAAGATCTTCCTGCCTCCGAAAGGCGAGTGGGAGGGGCGGTTCTTTCAGTTCACTTATCCCGTTAATGGCCAAGAACCGGTCGATAACGTTCAATTCGGCGCCGCTCACGGCGGCTACACGGTCCAGACTGATGGGGCGCTGGGTTACCGGCACAGTGCGGCAGCGGCCAAGTTTGCCAGAACAGTGGCAGCGGAATACTACGGCGTGAAGTCCGAGAATATCTATGGATATCTCTACGGCTGGAGTGGCGGCTCGTACCCGACGGTCGGTGCCATCGAGAACACCCGCGATGTTTGGCAGGGTGCTGTTCCGATTGTTCAGGGCATCCCGACATCATCGGCAGCCAACTTCACCAGCAGGGCATTCGCGGCTTTCGTCCTTCAGGACAAGAAGGATCAGATCGTTGACGCTCTCCGCCCGGGTGGCAGCGGGGACCCCTACGTGGGACTGGATGCGGTCCAAAGAGCCGCGCTCGAAGAAGTCACTCGACTGGGCCTTCCGCTGGAGTCGTGGGAAGACTTCGACTACGTCGCTAATCCTGGGGGCCTCCCATCGACCGCGGCCTTCGTTCAGGGCTTCGACACGTCGTATGTCGAAGACTTCTGGACGAAGCCCGGCTATCTCGGAACGGAGGATTCGCCCCTCGGAGACCTTTTCCGCGCCGCCCTCGCCCAGGATCCGAGTCGGCGGAGTCATCTCGCTCTCATTGCCAACCACCGCTACACGCTTCCTGAACAGGAGAGCGCCATCCCAGGGTTTGATCAGTATCGGAGCCCAGATGGCACCCCGCTGTATCCCCAGCGACCGTTCTCTCCAGGCCCCTTCCTAGCGAACCTTTTGACAGGCGGTGGTTCGTTCAGCGGCAAAATAACAGGAAAGGTCATTGCCCTGGACTCGACCCTGGATTCGGACGCCTTCCCGGTACATGCTGCATGGTACGCCAACCGCGTGGCAGCCGCCATGGGCAGTGAAGCAAAAGATTCGTATCGTCTCTGGTACACCGATAACGCCGACCACGGTCCGTTCAACAGGCCCGGGCAGACCAGTCGCCTTGTGGGTTACATGCCGGTCATCTATCAGGCGCTCGAAGACGTCGCCGCTTGGGCCGAGGAAGGCATAGCACCCCCGAACTCAACCCAGTACAAAGTCACCGCGGACAGCCAGATAGTGCTCCCCGGAAACGCAGCCGCCCGTGCGGGCATTCAGCCCGTTGTAGAACTTTCCGGCCGCGGGGGAAGCGACCGCATTGAGGTCGTAGAAGGTGCCGAAACCGACCTTCAGGCGAAGATCCAAGTGCCCCCGGGCACGGGAAAGGTTGTGTCAGTCGAGTGGGACTTTGAAGGCGATGGGACCTTTGAGCCGGCAACATTTACGGCGGACAAGGACACGCTGGTAGTGCGAGCCACCCATAAGTTCAATACGGCGGGTACCTACTTTCCGAGTATTCGCGTGGGCTCGGAGCGTGAAGGCAACGCAACGGACAAATTCAACATCATTCAGAACGTAGACCGAGTTAGGGTTGTCGTCACCCCGGCACAATGAGACTCAACACTTGGGAGGTTGGAAATAGGCGCGAGGAGAGGCGCGCCGGCCGGAAGAGCGGGGCCGGATAAGGCTGGTCCTGCGTGAGGACGCGCAACGGGTATTAGTGTACGTAAAGGCGCTGGCCGGAGACTTGTTAGCTCCGGGCAGCGCCTTTGCTCTTCTGACCTAACATCCAGGCGCACGTTTGCGGATTCGATGACGGATCTCTTCCGTTCGTGGCGGGAACGGGCTGGCCGGCGCCCGTCACGGAACTTTGTTGATCTTGCAAACACTGCGCTGGCTCTCCGGTAGGGGCAGCCCATGTTGCGAGCGTTGCTCTGCGACGCCTTGCAAGCTTTCTTGGCTCCAAGAGTTCGGGGGCCATGTGTTCTGCATACGCGAATTTTGTGGAACGAACAGAATTAGTCTGGTATTAGTACCGCTATCTGGCGCCGGATCTCGTCGACTAGCCCAGGTGGATCTAGCGCGAGATTCCTGGCGGCGGCGAGCGTAACGAACATGACCGATGAGATGTTCTCGGCAAGCGTGGCGGGATCGGCGATCCTCTCGCTTCGTCGCAGCACGGTGGCGATCGCATCTTCCATGACGGCAACGACACTGAGGGCCTCCGCATGGTGGGGCTCGTTGGCATCTCCGAAGAGCATCTCACGGAGGTAACTTCGGCCATTGTCGATCCGCTCGCGGTTGAATGCCACGACAGGTCGGACAATGGCCAGGAGGCCATCCATAGTTCCGGTGACACCTTCTGACGCCGCTCTGCCCTCCTCCACTGCGGTCCGGAAACGAGCGGTCTGCACCAAAAGGAGCAGTTCACCCTTGTTCCTGGCGTAGAGGAAGAGCGTGCCTGAGCCGATACCGGCTTCGGCGGCTACCTGGTGGGTTGTGACGTCGTCAAGGCCATGGGCATCAAACAACCTACTGGCCGCGGCCATGATCCGAGCCAGTTTTTGCTGCTTGTTCTGCTCACGCCGACCGACCGGCTGGGGCGCCTCGGGCATGGTTGCCATTCTACTGTAGAACATGACCATGGTCAGTTATCGGAATAAAACCTGACCATGGTCAGTTATTGGATGACAGCACCGCCTAAGCGATCCCGCAATTACCCTGCGGGCACATCCGCTCCGAAAGCCGTGGTGTCAGCCGTTCAATCCAAAGGACCCTTCCTCATGACCTCTTCATCAGCCCTCTGGCAGCCATTCACCCTCGGTCGGGTGGAGCTCCCCCACCGCCTGGCGATGGCACCGATGACACGCAACCGCGCCAACGCAGACGGCACACCTGGCGACCTGGCCGCCGAGTACTACGGACAGCGCGCTTCCCTGGGACTGATCATCACCGAAGGCACCCAGCCTTCCGAAGACGGCCAAGGCTGGTTCCATACTCCAGGCATCTACACACCCGAACAGGTGGAGGGGTGGCGCGGTGTTGCCGATGCGGTCCACGCCGGCGGCGGAACGCTCTTCATCCAACTCATGCATGCCGGCCGGATGTCGCATCCCGACAACACTCCTCATCGCCGCCAGCCCGTGGCGCCGTCTGCCATCAACGCCGGCCAGGACATGCCCACTGCGACCGGCATGCAGAGGACCCCGACTCCGCGGGAACTGAGCACGGACGAAGCCCAAGGGATTATTGCCGAGTTCCGCCACGCCGCAGCTTCGGCGATCGCAGCCGGAGCCGACGGCGTTGAACTGCACGCAGCCAACGGTTACCTACTTCACCAGTTCCTCGCCCCGAACTCCAACCAGCGCAGCGACCAATACGGCGGATCCGTCGAAAACCGGTCCCGGTTCGTCGTCGAGGTGGCCCGCGCAGTGGCCGACGAAATCGGCGCCGACCGGACCGGCATCCGCATCTCCCCCAGCTTCCCCCTCGGAGGCCTCGAGGAGGGCGACACAGACACGGTCCGTACACAGTACCTCCACCTCGTGGGCGAACTCGCGCCGTTGAACCTGGCGTACCTGCACGTGTTCCACGCCGGGGATGATGAGATGCTCCGCTCGATCCGCTCCGCCTGGCCCACTGCCATCCTGATCCTCAAGTACGGACGCACAGTGGAGCAGCTCGCCGACTACATCGAAGCAGGGCTGGCAGACATCGCCCCGGTAGGGCAGTTGGCACTGGCCAACCCCGACCTCGTTGACCGGCTGCGCTATGACGCTCCACTGAACGAAGCAGACCCCACCACGTTCTACGGCGGAGACGCCACCGGCTACACCGACTATCCGGTGGCAGAACTCGTCTAAGCCCCTGAGCGCATGGGCCTTCCGCTCGGCGAAGACATCGCCGGGCGGGAGGCTTTCGTCCCCGGGAGAAAACATTCTGCCATTGCAGCCGTTCATACCAGCCCCGAGAACCGGCCAGGTGGCAGTTACCCAAGCCTGCGATAAGTCCTACAACATCCGGCCCGTCGCTGGTCCACTGACATCGGCATAGTTCGAGTATCACCAAAGGGCCGGTCGTCGTCGTTCGGCATGTTGCGTCGGACCATTGAGTCCGGGGCGACGGACGTCCCCAGGGTAGTTACTCAGAAGGCTTGGTGGATCCTGACGGGGACCAGAGAGGGGTGTCAATTGGGGAGAAGTTGGTGTCGAGCCCGTCGATACGCCGCATTCGGGTGCCGTTGACTGATGCCAGGATCTCTTCGGGAAGTGGAGTGGTGAACGCGTTTTCAACGTACGTGTATTCGGCGGCGAGCCGGCCTATCGGCGAGAGCGCGGCGGTGTCGATGCGTCCGCGTTCGAGGTAGAGGTCGTCTCGTACGTGGAAGCGCACTATGGTCCCCCAAACCACATTTTCCGTTTCACTGACTGGGATGATCCTGTTTACCTTGCATTCATAGGCAATCGGGGCCGTCGCTACGCGCGGCACGGAGATGGCCTCGCATTCAGCTTTTTCGAGGCCAAGAAGATCGAACTCGTCCTCTTCCGGTGCGAACTCATATGCAGAACGGTGCACGGCATCGGAATTGGGAACGGTGGCCATGTTGACCACGAATTCCCCGGTATCGCGGATATTCGTGAAGGTGTCTTTGAGGGACACGCCGTCAGCGCGGGGCTGCAGGGAAATCGAGATCATGGGCGGGCGGCGGCCGACAGCTGTGAAAAACGATATGGGGGCGATGTTCGCGATCCCTTGGGGGGAGATGGTGCTCACCCACGCGATGGGGCGAGGCAAGATCGATCCGATCAGCAGTTTGTAGGCCGCTTCTTCGGAGAGGGATTCGGTGGAGATGATCATGGTCAATGGCTTTCTAGCTAGACGGCGCAGAGCAGCGCCTGCTTGGAATTGGCAGAGCAGGGTGCGTGTGAATGTTGATGTGTCAGCTGTAATGGGAGCGCCCAACGGAATGGATGCAACAGATGCAGGGAAGATCAGGGATCGCCTGGTTGGGTCTAGTTGGCTGCTGAGCGTTCCCTGAAGGCTCGTACGTTGGCGCGGTTGCCGCAGAGCTTGACGTCATGCCAGACGGCGCTGTTGTTGTTGGAGCGGTCGAAGAAGACGGCGTCACACGTCTCGCTCTTGCATGACTTCATGCGCCGTAGGATGCCTTCGAGTTGACCTTGGTGGCAGATCAGCAGCAGCGCCGTCTCGAAGTACTTCCAGCCCTCCCCGTCGGGGCGGAGCTCGATGCCTTTGGCGGAAACGGTCATGAGGGGACGGTAGGTGTGGTTGTCCCGGCCGGGTCCGCTGACTGTTTCGGAGTGGGAGTGACCGAAGAGGCCTTCAAACAGGTCGTCTCTGAAGGCCAGCAGAGCTTTCCGGTCCCTTTCGGTCAACCTTGGCAGGGTTTTCGCCCAGCCCAGGTCGTCGATGGAGATCCACTGCTCGATCACCTTGTCGGCCCATTCCTGGGCGGAACTCAAGGTGGCCAGCAGATCAGGCGGGGCTACAGTTCCCTCTGTAATGGTGTTGAGGAAGTCCTGAACGAGACCAAGGTTTCCGGGCGCGACAGACAGCCCGTATCGGGTTGTAGCGGGCCAAGCCATGTAGCGTCCGGATCCTTGGGGCATGATGAGCAGTTCTCCTTAGTCTACTTGTCCGGCATTAGGTGCTTGGTAAACCATTGCAGGGCTGCAGTGGAGGTTGCTTCGAATTCTCCGAGGTAGGCGTCAAAGTGTCCTCCGGGAAAGACCAGCAGTTCTTTGGGTGGGAGGGCGCGTTGGTAGGCCTCCAGGGCTAGGTCAGTGGGGGTCACCGTGTCGTTGTCCCCGACGATCATGAGAAGAGGGGTCGGTGAGATGCGTCCTATGTAGATCCCAGGCTCGTAGGCTCGGGCCGCTCTCGTTGAGCGTACGGTGACGTTGTTCTCCCAGAGTCCGTCGGGGATGGGTTGCAGGTAGAACGATACGGCTTCCGGATCCGTGTAGCTTGCAGGAACGGATCCATCGGAGACCAAGGCAATGCGGTGTGGTTCCTCGCCTGCGAGTTGCGCCCGGTCATCGGCCGCGAACGAGGCCTCCAATGCTGCAAGGTTGGTTGGGTTCACCCGCCGGAGTCCTTGCTGGTAGCCGCTAATGGTGGGGACCTGTGAGACGATCGCTTTCAACCGGGGCTCGGTGGCGCCGAGGACGAGTGCGTGGCCTCCCGAGTAGCTTGAGCCCCACAGGCCGATCCGTTCCTGGTCGACTTCCGGCCGGGATTGGAGGTAGGTGATGGCCCTGCGCCAATCTTCGACTTGCTGCCAGGGGTTGATGTCCTGGCGGGGTGTTCCGTCGCTTTCTCCGAATCCCCGGTGATCGTGGAAGAGCACGACGAAACCGGCGTTGGCGAAGGCTTCAGCATAAGGCAGGGCGCCCTGTTCTTTGACCCCTCCGTACCCCATGGACAGTGTTAGTGCCGGATGCGGGCCGTCACCTGTGGTGGGGATGTAGAGGTTGCCCCGGAGCTCAACGTTGCCGTCGGCGCGGAAGCCGACCCGTTCGATCGTGAATTTGTCCTGGGCTTTAGTCATCGGCACGGAAGTGTCCTGATTCGAGCTTGCCCTGGGTTCGGCGGTTCATTTCACCCGAGAACTCCAGGAGTGCCGCGAGGGGGCGGTGGCTGATTGAAATGTGTTGGATGAGTCCTTCGTCGTTCCGGGTAAGTACCGTCACGCCGGAGAACTGGACTCCGGAGGCGCCGGTGGCTTTCCATTCCACGTAGGTCCGGGGACCGTTCGTGGCCTCGTGGGTGAACTGAAGCGCTTGGTAGTAGTTGCTGGCTGTGGACATCACGGTCTTTACGTCGGAGCGGCCCTTGACGGGGACCAGGAGGGCCGCTGCCTCAAGGACAACGTCATCTGCGAACGCTTCTCCGAAGGCTTCCGCGGATTTGGCTGCGAACGCGCCGGTCCAGCTTTCCTCAGTGACTTCGTCTGTTTTGATGTTGTTTGTCGGGGTCATTGTTCTTGATTCCTTTTCTTAGAGTGCGGTTAGAGTACGGTGCGTGGTCGGTTCCTGTAGCCCAGCCAGGCGAAGCCGGCCACGGCGATCAGGAGCGGGATTGCCATGCTGATGAAGATCGCTCCTATGGCCCAGCCTGCGGCGATCATGACGCCTCCCAGGAGCCCCGAGAGAATTGCGCCGAGCTTTCCTGCTGAGTGCATCCAGGAAACTCCGGTGGCGCGGGCGGTGGGAGGGAACACTTCCGAGGCGAAGGCGTTCATTCCCCCGTTTGAGCCGGCGTTGAGGATGCCCCAGACCAGTCCGAGCACGAGTAATCCGGAGAGCTGCCAGTCCCCGAAAGCCACGGCAGAAATTGAGACGGCGGTGAGCGTGAGGGCGACGATCAGTGTGCGGTAGTTACCGAACCTGCTCATCGCGTATCCGATCAGCAGGGACCCCATCACTCCGCCCCAGCCGGCCATGCCGACAATTTGGCCGGAGCCTGAGGCGTCCATGCCCATTTGGGCCATGATCAGTGGCAGATAACCGATCAGCATGTACGTGACAGTGCAGTTGACCAGGTAGGCGAACCAGACGATAAGGCTGGTGGGGAGGAGCTGGCGGGATAGAACCAGACCCACTCCCCCCTCGCGGCGGGACGGAGAAGCCGGGATGAGGTCCACCGCAGTTATCGTGACTGGGCGTGCTTCGCCGACCGACCGGGCGATGGTGTCAACGATCCGCTCCACGCGATGTTGCTGGTTGGGCCGCCTTAGAAGCAGGGCCAGTGATTCCGGCAGGACTGCAGCGGTGAGGGGAATGAGGGCGAGGCCCGCGACGCCGCCAACAATAAGAAGGGAGGACCAGCCGAAATTGGGCACGATGAAAGCGGCCATATATCCCACCACCGACTGTCCCAGCGGGAACCCACAAAAGACGATGGTCACCAGGAAGGACCGCCGCTTCAGGGGAAGGTACTCCGAAACGAGTGTGATCACCGCAGGCATGACTGCCCCGAGGCCCGCGCAGGCGACGGCCCGGCAGATCCCGATGGTCTCGATATTCGTCGCAAAACCTGCAACGAGGAGGCCGCCGCCGAACAACGCTATGCTCGCGAGGAGCGTTGGCTTACGTCCGAAACGATCGGCCAGCGGCCCGGCAATCAGCGCTCCCAACGCAAGAGTGACGTAGCCGACTGTGGCCACCACCGTCACCTGTCCGACAGTAGCTCCCCAGTCCGCGATGAGCCGCGGATAGACGAAACCCCACGCGCCGATGTCGATTCCGTCCAACAGGACGCAGAGGAACCCAACGACGATGATTGACATCCGCCGGCGGCCGAGAGTGCTGGAGTCAATGAGCTTTCGGATCGTCAGGAGGGGCGCGGTTGTATCAGTTCGCGACGCTACCCCGGACATCTAGGCTTCCACCCGGTCCAGGGAGCGGGCGAAGTCGCTGACGATCCGCGAAACATCTTCCGGCTTTTCGAGGTGTGGGAAGTGTCCGGCGTCGGCGATGCCGACCAGCCGGGCGTTTGTGAAGCGCGGAAGCACGCCGGCGTCGATCACTTCTTCGGTGACGAAGGGATCGGCAATACCTCGCGCAATGAGGGTGGGTCCGGCATAAGCTGAGGAAGTGGTCCCGGCAGCATCACCGTCGTTCCAGGCATCGAACACCTGGGCGACAGAGGCGGGGTGCATGGCTGTGCCTGAGGCGAGCAGGACTTCAAGAGCCTGTGGGGTGAGGGACACCGAGACGCCGAGCCGTCCCTGCTGCTGCGCTTCGGCGTCGCCTCCCAATGAGCGGAAGGAGTTGGCGGCGTCCCCCGTGAGGTGTACACCCGCCAAGGGGACCGGCGTCAGCAGCACCAGGCCTGCAACCTTTCCCGGACGTGCGGCGGCTGCGAGTTCGCTCAGCTGGGCTCCCATGCTTTGACCCACGAGGACCACTGGCCCGTCGGACCGGTCGATCTCAGCGATGACTGACTCCGCAAGTCGCCGGAGCGTGAAGGGTCCTTCGTCGTTCACGTGGGCGCCGGAACCGGGCAGGTCAAGGGCAACCGCTTCGAAGTCCTCGCCTAAGAAGGATAGAACGTCGTTCCAGGCCGTCCGGTCATCGAGGAATCCGTGAACGAAGACGACTTTCGTCCGCGACGTTTGGTGCTGATCATTGGACATGGCATGACTCCTTTGTCATTAGCTGAGTATTTGGGGTTAGGGGGAAGCTTCCCGGGAAAAAACTGTTGAAACCCCGGGTTCTAATGCGTGCGGCTCAGAAGTCCTACTGCCCCATACCAGACGGGTCCTGGATTCATTCGGAAGGGATAACGGCGCATGATCGCGTCGTAGTACTCCTCCGGGCTGGATACCGTTGCCAGAAGGTGCTGTGCGTCCTTGAGATAGGCACGTGTTTCTTCGATACTTGCGGGATCATCCGATGCGCCGGGGGCTTTATGGCCCGCGACGACAAATTTGGGCTTCAGCGCTTCGATGGTGTCAAGCGCCGCGAGCCAGGAGGCAAATCCTTCTTCGGAAGATTCGAGCACATACTGGTGCACACCGCTGTAGACCGAGTCGCCTGCTACAACGAGCTCCAGCGACGGAACCCACAGGGCGGTTGTGTCATCGGTATCGGTGTGCCCGAGCTCAATCGGAACCAGCCGATTCCCCTCAAGTTCGAAGCCGTTGGCGGGAACCGCCTCGGCGATCAGGGGCGACGGCGGGACAAGCCCCGGGAAGACTGCATCCCAGACCTTCTCCCGGCCGACCGTTGCCTCGCGCTCCATGCGGCCCAGGGTGCCCGGTGTTGCATAGACAGTCACGCCGGGGAAGCTGGAAAGCAGCTCTCCAACGCCCAACCAATGGTCTCCGTGAGCGTGGGTGATATAGACGTGACGAAGGGTCTTGCCGGAGTCTTCGATCCAGTTCCGCACTCGCTCGATCTGCCCGAAGGTATAGGGGGCATCAACGAGTACAGCGTCGTGTTCCCCCGAAATCAATGTGATCGACAGCGGCGAAGAGACTATTGCCTCGCCGCTGGGAAGCCGCTGGTCTCCGGCACGCGAAGTGCCATCGAGCACCAAAACTTCATAGGACAGAGTTGCCATGCGTTTCTTTTTCCGTTCCATATCCGTTGGAAAATCGCGGTGTTGTAATAATCACATGGACGATGCCTATTACACAAGCCCTTGCGTGCGATTTCTTGGTGTTGATGCCGGCCCGTCGAAGAGCCGTTACCCCTCGAGGGCTTCAAGTCGCCGCTGGCGGGTACATCTGGTCAGGGATTGATTACGCACCACCTGGCGCTGTTCCGGTGAGGCTACCGGCGAGACGCCTTAAGAGCGTCCGGGCGAGGGGAACGGATGGTGCAGAATTTATGAATCAGCGGGACATCAACGTATTCATCCAGGCCTGGAGATTGATTCATCAGTCTGGACCTCGCGGAATCTGGCCACCACACCGCGGCCGCTGTCGCCTCGTTTCCTCCATTGCCCGGCCAGCGTGTCTGACGAGAAGATTCGCCCTGCGCCGCCGCCCACGTACAAGCGCACCGAGACGTCGAACCTGAAAATCACCGCCGGCCGCTTTTGGAGGATCAGCATCGTGGCCCTGCAAGGCGTGAAGAGTTTTGACGGCAGCTTGCCGATGACGGAGTCGGCAATGATGTGCTCCACTACGGGGCCCGGCCACGGCGCGGACCTTCGCCCATGACGTGTCATCGAACATCGCGGTCGTTCGGTATGGATCGGACAGAGACCTTCTAATCAACGACAGTGGTGTCTACAGTGGCACGGTGGTCTGGGCACCGGGCTCTACCAGCCAGCGACAGACCGGTACTGGTCCGCAACCCTCAAATAAGGGCGAGGAGAATGACGGCACCGGGCCGATGAACCGGAAATGCGGGCAGAAATTCCAATTGCCACACCGTCACCGGTTACCTCGGCCGACACCAACGCCGGCAGCATGCTCTTCGCCGTGCACACCTCGAATCCGATAAACACGGGCCAACCATTTAGGAGCGGGAGCCGCCAATCCTCGATCTGGATCCAGGGGTTGACCTCTTGACGAGGCTCTCCATTGCTCGCCCCGGAGGACCGATGATCATGGAGCAAGACCACGACGCCGGCTGACAAACGGCGTCAGCGAATCCGTCCAGCCGCCCCTTCTTGACGCCGTGTAACCGTGGCCATCAGGATCCCTGGATTGGGCCCGGGCCGCTTTGGACGTACAGCCTGCATCACTCCCCCGGCGGCCTCGAACTCGACGTCTTGGCCCTCAACCACGTTGCTTTTTCTTCGTTGGAGATCACTTCGACCCGCAGTGCCTTCAACCAGTCACTGATCGCGGTCCAGGGCTGTTCCCACCCGTGGTCGAGCATCATGTCGTGCCCGATCCCGGCCAGCTCCCGTGCCTCGGCGCCATGGTGTCGTGCGGTTGAGCGGGCCGATCGCACGGGCACCATCCGGTCGTGCGTACTGTGGACGCACAGCAACGGGTATGTAGGCTTCATCATCGACGGCCGGTGGAAAAGAAGCTGGAACTGAACCCTGCTTCCGCGCGCATGTTTGACGGTAAGCCGGCCACCGCCCCAATGCCTTCACGAATACATGGTTAAGGACATAGACCCGGAGGTCCGGTGAGCAACAGATGGTGCGCGCCGGCGGCTGCCACTTCGAGGGCCCTCCGCGCGTCACCCTGGCCTGATACATCGGCCATGTCGGGTACGGTTTCGTGGCCCGTCTCTGCCCCGTTCGCGTCAGACTCGTCCTCGGGTTCGAAGTCCAGGGCCAGTTCCTGCGGATCGGCGCCAAAATCCAGGGCCAGCCTGGCAAGCGTCCGGTAGCCCCTGACGCTGGCGCCAGGTACCAGTGCCGCCTCGGCCAGGTTTGCCTGTGCCACAACGAGGTCCGGGTACCCTGCCTGCACGGCAGCCATCACTGCCGGGAGGATGCCCCGCACGGGCCGCAGCCGGCCATCCAGCCCCAACTCGGCGATGAAGACCGTGCGCTCGGTGGGTTTGATGTCATTCGCGGCCCGCAGGACCGCCATGGTGACGGCGAGGTCGAAGCCGGAACCGCGCTTGGGGAGCGAGGCTGGAATCAGGTTGGCGGTGATTTTCCGCCGGCTCAGCGGAATTCCGGAGTTCTTGGCTGCCGAACGTATGCGCTCCTTCGCTTCGTTGAGGGCAGCATCGGGCAGACCCAGGAGGACGAACGCCGGAAGGGTCTGGCCAATGTCCGCCTCGACCTCAACGATGTACCCGTTCAACCCCACGAGGGCAACCGAGTAGGTCCGGCCCAAAGCCATCTACCCCACCCCCTTGAGGTGCTCCACCAGAGGGTCGCCGCCGCCGTCGTCCACTACCGCAATGACGTCGACACGCCGCAGCGGCATCCGCAGTTCACGGTCCCGGCACCAGGCCGAGCCCAGGCGGTGCAGCCGCGCCAGCTTGGCGGTGCCGACGGCCTCAAAGGGATGCCCGTAGTCAAGGGTGCGCCGGGTTTTCACCTCGGCAATCACCAGGGCGTCGCCGTCGAGGGCCACAATATCGATTTCGCCTTCGGTGCAGCGCCAGTTCCGCTCCACCACCAGCATGCCCAGCGATTCCAGATACAACGCGGCGAGCTCCTCGCCGCGCCTTCCCAGCAGGTCTTTGGATTTCATTTCTACCTCCGCAACCAGCCTGCAGGGGCAGGACAGCGGAGGACAGGGAATGATTGGCCTATGTGGGCAACCCGGCCGGATTCCGGGGGTGTTGGGGACTAGTGGCGCTCAGGGGCCTCAGTTACCGAGGTCAACATCCTTGGGCAGCGCCAGTTCCTCGTTGCGTGGAAGCTCCTCGACGTTGACGTCTTTGAACGTGAGCACGCGGACGCTTTTGACGAAGCGGGCGGAGCGATAGACGTCCCATACCCAGGCGTCCTGCAGGGTCAGGTCAAAGTAGACTTCGCCGTCTGCGCTGCGTGCCTGGAGATCCACATGGTTTGCGAGGTAGAAACGCCGTTCGGTCTCGACAACATAGCTGAACAGCCCGACGACATCGCGGTATTCACGGTAGAGCTGGAGCTCCATGTCGGTTTCATAGTTTTCAAGATCCTCGGCACTCATGCTTCCATCTTGCACCATTGAGTGCGGCACTGGCGCCACGGCGGACGGCAGTGGTCAGAGTTCGCCGCCCAGCAGCCGCCAGCTCACACGGTGGTACGGGGTTGGACCGGCCGCCCGGAGCACGTCACGGTGCAGGGACGTGGCGTAACCCTTGTTGATGTCCCAGCCAAAATCAGGGAACTCGGCGTGCAGCTCGCGCATTTGCTGATCCCGTTCGACCTTGGCAATCACGCTGGCGGCCGCAACGCTCAGGCACTGCATGTCCGCCTTCACCCGGGTGTGGACGGGGGCGTCGCAGCCGGGGCCACTGGGCGCCTCATCAAACAGGGACAGCTGCCCCTCCGGTGAGAGCCAGTTGTGGCTGCCGTCGAGGAGGACGATGTCAGGGGTGATCCCGGCAGCCAGGACGTCAGTCCACGCGCGGGTGCCGGCCAGCCGCAGGGCGGCGATGATGCCAAGCGCGTCGATCTCCGCAGCCGAGGCATGCCCCACCGACGAAGCGACGCTCCATTTGCGGACCAGCGGTTCCAGCCGCTCCCGTTCGGCGGGGCTGAGCAGTTTGCTGTCGCGCACCCCCGTGAGCGGCTTTTGGGTCAGCAGGTCCACGACTGCGATTCCCACGCTCACCGGGCCGGCCAGCGCACCGCGCCCCACTTCGTCGACGCCGGCAAGATACCGGGCGCCGAGCGCCTTGAAAGTGCGTTCGTGGCGCAGGGTCGGGGCTTTGGAACGCGGGCCCGTAGCAGGCCGCGCGGCAGCCTTGGCTGGCGCGACGGGCGAGGCTGCGGACATCGTCATTCTCCGGCGGGCACGTTCTTGAAAACGTCCGGGTAGTTGTCGAGGACCGTGAGCCGGTTCAGCGGCCACGCGATCACCGCAGCCTTGCCCTCGATGTCGGCCAGGTTGACGAAGCCTCCGTTGGCGTCCATGTGGGCGCGGGAATCAGCGGAATGGTTGCGGTTGTCACCCATGACCCAGACCTTTCCCTCCGGCACAACAACGTCGAAGTTGCGGATCTGCGGGACTTCGGCGCCGTTGACGTAGCCTTCGTCGAGCGGGGATCCGTTGATGGTCAGTTTACCGCCGGCGTCGCAGCAGATCACGTGGTCCCCGGGGAGGCCTATGACTCGCTTGACGAGATGCTGCTCCGAGTTGTCCGGCAGCAGGCCCACGAACGTCAGGCCGTCCTGGACCCACGTGAATGGTCCCTGGGTCTTTTCCGGCGCGGCAGACAGCCAGCCCTGGGTGTCACGGAAGACCACCACATCCCCGTGTGACAGGGCGAACGGTTCCGGCACGAGCAGGTTGACGAAGATGCGGTCGTTGACGTCCAGGGTGCTGACCATGGATTCGGACGGAATATAGAACGCGCGGAACAGGAACGTCTTGATCAGGAATGACAGCACCACCGCGATGACCACCACGGTGGCGATTTCCTTCAGCCAGACAAATACGGGACTGGGAGCCGAAGGCTCAGTGCGGGGAGCGGCTGAATGCTTTCCGGCGCCCGGACTGGCGGGAGCCCTGTCCTGGCCTGCAGCCGGTGCGGATTCCGAAGCGGCACCGGCCTCGTCCGTGTCGGCAGCAGCGTGGACGGTGGGTGCATCCGGGCCGCCCTCATGGCCGGAATCAGGGATCCTGGCGTGGTTCTCGGGCATCTACTGTCCGTCCTCTGTTGTTGGTCCTGCCGGCTGCGGCCGTGATACTGCAGCAAATCTATCAAGGGGCCAGACAATCTGGACCGGCCGGCCGATCACCCTGTCCAGCGGCACCATGCCGCCGCCGGGAGCGCCGAGCAGGCTGCGGGAATCAGCGGACAGGGACCGGTGGTCCCCGAGCAGCCACAGCCGCCCGTCCGGCACCACTGCGGTGAACGCCTGCCGGCTGGCGGCGTCCCCCGGGAAGACATACGGTTCGTCCAGCGGCGCACCGTTCACGGTGATCATTCCGTCCTGGTCACAGCAGACCACAGTATCGCCGGGAAGGCCGATGACCCTCTTGACGTAGGTGGTGTCGCTCCCGGCCAGCCCAAGCCACTGGGCGGCGGCCGCCCCAGCATCGGCCAGCGGACCCTTCCCGCTGTTCAGCGGCGCGAAAGTGCCCCGCCCGTCAAAGACCACAATGTCACCCCGGCGGACGGGTTCTGCCTGAAAGTCCGTCCTGGACACGAGGATGCGGTCCCCGCCCTGCAGGAGCGGCTCCATGGACTCCGAGGGAATGTAGTAGACGTCAAGCCACAGTGAGCGGACGAGTCCGCTGATGGCTACGGCGAGCAGGAGCGCCAGGAACGCAAAACGCCAGCCCATTCTTCTGGGCTGGCGTTTTGACTGGTCCATGAATCCGTATCCTGGGGCGCTGTTGCGAATGGCTCCGGCGCCGGCCTGGTACGGCTGTGGCCCTGCCTTGTAGGTCCGGGGACTTACTTCTTGGGCTGGAAGTCGCGCTTTTCCTTGATCTTCGCAGCCTTGCCGCGCAGGTCGCGCATGTAGTACAGCTTGGCGCGGCGTACGTCACCCTTGGAGACGACCTCGATCTTTTCGATGATCGGGGAGTGCACCGGGAAGGTACGCTCCACACCGACGCCGAAGGAGACCTTGCGGACGGTGAAGGTTTCGCGAAGACCGTCGCCGTGGCGGCCCAGGACGAAGCCCTGGAATACCTGGACACGGGAGTTCTTGCCTTCGATGATGTTCACGTGGACCTTGAGGGTGTCACCCGCGCGGAAGACAGGAACATCGGTGCGCAGCGAGGCTGCATCTACGGAATCGAGAATATGCATAATTGCACTCCTGGTGAACGCCACAGGTCATTCACTTTGGGTCACGGCGGGCAAGCCCGGAAGCACCGGAAATTACCGCCGAAAATTAAGTGGATCCGGTTCCCTCACTGATTGAAGGTCCCGGGGTGTCCGGCTGTTGGTTGCGCTCCCCCTGTAGCAGGTGCGGACCCAGCAGACACAAGGACTAATTTTGCCACATCCCGGGGCTTACAGCCAATCCCAGCCATGGGCGTGCACCCGTCAGTTGGGTGCGGCGGGCCGGGGACGGAGATGACCGTCGACGACGTCGTATCCCAGGTCCGCGAATGCCGTACGGTCCGCGCGGGGCAGCTTCCCGGCGTCGAACGTGTCCAGCAGGTCGGGACGGCGCTCGGCCGTCCTGCGGTACTGCTCATGGCGGCGCCACTGCGCGATCTTCCCATGGTTGCCGCTCAGGAGTACGGCCGGCACTTCGCGGTCCCGCCAGATGGACGGTTTGGTGTAGACGGGGTATTCGAGCAGCCCGTCCGAATGTGACTCCTCCACCAGGGAATCGGGGTTGCCGACAACACCGGGCAGCAACCGGCCAATGGCTTCCACCATGGCCAGCACGGCCACTTCGCCGCCGTTCAGGACGTAGTCGCCCAGGCTCATGGGCCGCACCGTAAAGTGTTCTTCCGCCCATTCGATGACGCGTTCATCGATGCCCTCGTAGCGTCCGCAGGCGAAGACGAGCTGTTCCTCCTCGGCCAGCTCGTACGCCAGCGCCTGGCTGAAGCGCTCCCCCGCAGGCGACGGGACGATCAGCACGGGCTTGGCTGCTTTGCCTTCGCTGGCCGCAGCCACGGACGCCAGGGCCTGGGCCCAGGGTTCGGCCTTCATCACCATACCGGCGCCGCCGCCGTAGGGGGTGTCGTCCACGGCGCGGTGCTTGTCCGTGGTGAAGTCGCGCAGGTCATGGACCTGCAGGTCCAGCAGGCCATCCTGGCGGGCCTTGCCGATGAGGGACAGCTCCAGGGGCGCCAGATATTCCGGGAAGATGCTGACGACGTCGATTCTCATCTAGGCGTTGTCCCCCGGTCCGGCGGCACCGGCGTCGTCGGCGTTGACGTCAAACAGGCCATCCGGCGGAGTCAGCAGGACAAACCCTTCGGCAACGTTGACCTCGGGGACGATCTGCTCCACGAACGGAATCAGGATTTCCTTGCCGTCCGGGGCTTCGACCACCAGCAGGTCCTGGACGGGCATGGTGTGCAGGGCTGCGATCTTGCCCACCACCTGGGAGCCGACCCGCGCCTCGAGGCCCACCAGCTCGTGCTCGTACCAGCCTTCGTCGTCATCTTCGTCCAGCTCTTCGGTTTCGATGAAGAGTTTGGCGCCGCGGAGGGTCTCAGCTTCGTTCCGCGTCTCGATCCCGTCGAAGGCGAGGAGCAGGATGTCCTTGTTCCAGCGGGCACTGACCACGGTCAGGGGACCAACTGAGGCAGGTTCCACCACGAACTCGGTGCCCGGAACGAACCGGTCCGCCGGCGCGTCAGTCAGCACTTGGACCGTCACTTCCCCACGGATTCCATGCGGTTTGCCGATTCGTGCCACCTGAAGCTGCATCTGTTCCTCTGTTCATGGTTGTGCCGGATTAGGCGTGATGGTGAAAGCACTCCGGCCCCTCCACCGTTGGTGGAAGGGCCGGAGCAAAAAACTGATACTGCCGAGCGCTTTAGCGGCGGCGGTCGGTGTCGACGACGTCGACCCTTACCGGCTCGCCGTCAGCCAGTGCCGCCACAACGGTGCGCAATGCGCGTGCCGTGCGGCCCTGGCGGCCGATCACCCGTCCGAGATCGTCCTGATGAACGCGCACCTCGAGGGTGTCCCCACGGCGGTTGTTCTTCGAGGTGACCTTGACGTCTTCCGGGGAATCAACGATTCCGCGGACCAGGTGTTCGAGCGCTTCAGCCAGCAATCTACTCAGCCTCGGTGGTCTCTGCTTCGGCCTCGGCCGGGGCGTCAGACTGCTTGGACTTCTTGGTGATCGCTTCCGGGATGATCACGGAACCCTTCTCCGGAGCAACAAAGGCAACCTTCGGAGCTTTGGTCTTCAGGGTGCCTTCCTGGCCCGGGAGGCCCTTGAACTTCTGCCAGTCACCGGTGATCTTGAGGATCGCGGCAACCTGCTCGGACGGCTGTGCGCCGACGCCGAGCCAGTACTGGGCACGCTCGGAGTCAACCTCGATGTATGAGGGCTCTTCGGTGGGGTGGTACTTGCCGATTTCTTCGATTGCACGGCCATCACGCTTGGTGCGTGAGTCTGCAACGACGATGCGGTAATACGGTGCGCGCATCTTGCCAAAGCGCTTAAGGCGAATCTTTACGGCCACTTTTGTGGTCACTCCTGTTTCAGAAAAGGGGTGAACCCGACGTTCTGCACCCGTGGGGCGGGCCATACTTGAGGGTTCGAAGGACAGGATCCGGACGCGGAGAGAGGGGCCACGCGGATCGAGTACCTGTTTATTGTGCCAGATCAGGGCCCGGATTTCGACTTGGCGCGGATCCGCCGGACCTGCGGCAGGGCAGCGGGAGCCTCAGGACGACCAGACGTACAGCCCCGTGCGGTCGGCGTCGTCAACTGCACCCGCCAGCTCCGCGAGCTGCTGCACGTATTTCCTGGCCTCTGAGGCATCAAACGGCATGTCGTCCTGGGCCGCCCATTGTTCGGCGACATCGTCCAGCACGTTGCCTTCGCCTTCGGTTTCGTAGCTGAGCAGTTCCGCCAGGGCCCTGACCATGGCAGGGGGAACCCCGAGCAGTGAATCACTGGCCACGTCAACCATGGCCAGCTCGTAATCCGCTCCCCCGGCGTGCACGGCGGCGCCGGCGAGATCCCCGAGCTGTTCAATCTCGAAGTCGCTGATCCCGGGGATCCGAAGACCGGCAGCGGCGGGGGAACCGCCGTCGTCCAGGATCCCGGCACGCTTCAGCGCGGCGTCGTGGGTTGAAACAAAGATCTCGGTGAAGCCCATGGGAATCGCCCTCATTCCGTCGACGGTGCGGCCCTGGCGGGCAGCTTCACGGGCTGCCCCGGCCGTTCGGGATCAGCCTAGTACACCGCCTGGCGCACAACCGGCAGCCGCACCTGGCTAGCGGACAGCGACCCGGATGCGGTTGCGCCAGGGATCTTCGAAGCGCAGCTCCGCTCCGGTGTGGTGGCTGGACAGGCCGGCGGCCTTCAGCCGGTCGGCAAGGGCTCCGACGTCGTCTCCGGACGGCACTTCGATGAGCACCTCACCGAGGCCGAGCGTATCTTTCCGGGGACCGGCGCCGCGGCTGTTCCAGACATTCATGGCCATGTGGTGGTGGTAGCGGCCGGCTGAAACAAAAAGCGCCTGCCCGTGCCAGCCCGCGGTCTTTTCGAACCCCAGCGTGCCCACATAGAAGTCCTGGGCGGTATGGACGTCGCCGACCTGGAGGTGGACGTGCCCCACTCCGGCGGCCGTCCGCTGCTGGCCCTCGACTGACTCCTGGGTGAGGTGCTGCTCCAGGTAGCGCCGGGGAGGCAGGGCCAGGCTGTCCATGACCACCTCAGTCCCGTTCCACGACCAGTTTTTGCGCGGCCGGTCCCAGTAGAGCTCGATGCCGTTGCCCTCCGGATCGTTGAAGTAGAAGGCTTCACTGACCAGGTGGTCCGCGCTGCCCGTGAAGGAGCGCGGCTCGTATTGGGCTGCGGACGCGACGGTGGCCGCCAAGGCTGCCTGGTCCTCAAAGAGCAGGGCCGTGTGGAACAGGCCGGCTTCTCCCCGGCCGGGAAGGTTCAGCCCGGGGGCGGCAGCGAGATGGACCAGTGGCTTTCCGAGCCGGCCCAGATAGAGCCCGCCGTCCTGTTCGGCCACCACCTCGAGACCAAGCGCGCGCTGGTAGTAGTCGGTCATGAGATTCATGTCGCCCACCTTTAGCATCACGGTACCCATGGTGAGCTCGGCAGGTAGAAGGTCCTGGCTGGTGGATTCTGCGGTCATCGAAAACTCCCGGTCCGGTGGCCGCCGGGTTTCGGTGGCCTCTACCAATCTAAATTACTTGAAGCTTCAATTTATTCCCAGTGGCGCCGGTGTGATCTTCAACCGTCAGCGGATCAGTTCTCCGCGCAACACAACGTTCGTGAGCGAGGCGACGGTAGTAGGCACCTCCCGCGGGTCTTCCCGGCAGACCACCACGTCCGCGCTGGCATCTTCGGAGATCCCGCCAGCACCCAGCCAACTCCGCGCGCCCCAGCAGGCTGCGTCCAGAGCCGCCGCCGGAGGCAGGCCTGCCCGGTGCAGCGCCAGGATTTCGTCGGCGATCCGCCCGTGCCGGATGACGCTGCCGGCGTCAGTCCCCGCATAAATCGTTACGCCGGCCTCAAACGCTTCCAGCACCCGTTCGGCCCGGCGCTCCCACAGCGCGCGCATGTGGGCGGCGTAGCGCGGGAATTTCGATTCCGCCTGGCGGGCGATGTCGGGGAAGGTGTCGATGTTGATCAGGGTCGGCACAATGGGCACGCCCTGCCCGGCGAGCCGCGGAAGGTGGCGGGGCAGCAGACCGGTGGCGTGCTCGATGCAGTCGATGCCGGCGTCGAGCATCTGGTCCAGGGTGTCTTCGGCGAAGCAGTGGGCGGTCACGCGGGCGCCCTCGTCATGCGCCGCCTGCACGGCGTCACGGACGACGGCGTCGGGAAACGACGGCGCGAGGTCGCCGGCGCCGCGGTCGATCCAGTCCCCCACGAGCTTGACCCAGCCGTCGCCGGCCCGCGCCTGCTTGCGCACCGCCTCCACCAGGCCATCAGGCTCCACCTCGACGGCGAAGTCCCGCAGATAGCGCCGGGAGCGGGCAATGTGCCGCCCCGCGCGGATGAGCCGGGGCATGTCGTGGCGCTGCTGCAGCCAGCGTGTGTCGCTCGCTCCGCCGGCGTCGCGGACCAGGAGGGTGCCGGCGTCGCGGTCGGTGCGGGCCTGTTCTTCGGCCACCTCATCCGGCACCGCGCCGCCGGGTCCCAGGCCGATGTGGCAGTGGGCATCAACGAACCCGGGGAGGACCCAGCCGTCGAGCACAACATCCGGTGTGGTGGCGGGCCGGTGGAACGTGAGGCGGCCGTCGACGGACCACAGCCCCTGCCGTTCCCTGTCCGGTCCGGTGAGCACAGTTCCGCTAAATTCGATGATTCCGGCCATGGCACCAGCCTAATCCGCGAAAAGACCGTGCGGTCGCGGCAGGGACGCCCCGCGCGGACCTGTGGTAGCTTCATCTAGACCACACGGGAGCCCTTGCAGGGGCTGAGATCGGGCTGACGCAGCCTGCGACCGTTGAACCTGTCCGGGTAATGCCGGCGAAGGAAGTGAGTATTCATTGAGTACACAAGAAACACAGCTGATCCCTGCCCAAAATGGGGCGGCCGCCTCTGAAACCCAGTCGCTGAAGTCCCACTCGCTGGCCTTCATCAACGACGAAGCCACGGGGATCCGGGTGCCGGTGACCGAGATCGCGCTGGAGCCGTCGCCCAATGGCGAGGCGAACGGTCCTTTCCGGACCTACCGCACCGCCGGCCCGGGCAGCGATCCGGTGGTGGGCCTCAACCCGTTCCGCTCCGAGTGGATCGAGGCCCGCGGTGACACGGAGCCCTACAGCGGCCGGGAACGGAACCTGCTCGACGACGGCAAGTCCGCCGTGCGCCGCGGCGCTGCGTCCGCGGAGTGGAAGGGGGCACAGCCGGTGCCCCGGCGCGCCGTCGAAGGCCGGACCGTCACCCAGATGCACTACGCGAAGCACGGGGTCATCACACCCGAGATGCAGTTCGTCGCCCTCCGCGAAAACTGCGACGTGGAGCTGGTCCGCAGCGAAGTGGCCGCGGGCCGTGCGATCATCCCCAACAACATCAACCACCCGGAATCCGAGCCGATGATCATTGGCAAGGCTTTCCTGGTGAAGATCAACGCCAACATCGGCAACTCGGCCGTGACGAGCTCCATCGCCGAGGAAGTGGACAAACTCCAGTGGGCCACCCAGTGGGGCGCCGATACCGTGATGGACCTGTCCACGGGGGATGACATCCACACCACCCGTGAATGGATCATCCGCAACTCCCCCGTGCCCATCGGCACCGTGCCCATCTACCAGGCGCTGGAGAAGGTCAACGGCGAGGCCAACAAGCTGACGTGGGAAATCTTCCGCGACACCGTGATTGAGCAGTGCGAGCAGGGCGTGGACTATATGACCATCCACGCCGGCGTCCTGCTGCGTTATGTGCCGCTGACGGCCAACCGCGTCACCGGCATCGTCTCCAGGGGCGGCTCCATCATGGCCGGCTGGTGCCTGGCCCACCACCAGGAAAACTTCCTGTACACGCACTTCGACGAGCTGTGCGAAATCTTCGCCAAGTACGACGTCGCGTTCTCGCTCGGCGACGGACTGCGGCCGGGTGCCACGGCAGACGCGAACGACGCCGCACAGTTCGCCGAACTGGACACGCTCGCGGAACTGACCCAGCGCGCCTGGGAGTTCGACGTTCAGGTCATGGTGGAGGGCCCGGGCCACGTGCCGTTCCACCTTGTCCGCGAGAACGTGGAACGCCAGCAGGAGCTGTGCAAGGGAGCCCCTTTCTACACGCTCGGGCCCCTGGTGACGGACATAGCACCTGGCTACGACCACATCACCTCGGCCATCGGCGCCACGGAAATCGCCCGCTACGGCACCGCCATGCTCTGCTACGTCACGCCCAAGGAACACCTCGGCCTGCCGAACAAGGACGATGTGAAAACCGGTGTGATCACGTACAAGATCGCCGCCCACGCCGCCGACCTCGCCAAAGGGCACCCCGGCGCGCATGAACGCGACGACGCCCTCTCCAAGGCCCGGTTCGAGTTCCGCTGGCGGGACCAGTTCGCACTGTCCCTGGATCCGGTGACCGCGGAAGCGTTCCACGACGAGACACTGCCGGCCGAGCCGGCGAAGACGGCCCACTTCTGCTCCATGTGCGGCCCGAAATTCTGCTCCATGCGGATCAGCCAGGACATCCGGGATGAGTATGGCTCAGCGGAATCACAGGCTGCCCTGGCGGAAATGGCGGCCGGGATGCGCGAGAAGAGCGAGGAGTTCCTCGCGGCCGGCGGAAAGGTCTACCTGCCTGACCTGGAGGTACCCGAAGCCGCCCGCCGCCAGCGGGCTTGAGGCTCCGTCCGGCCGGCATTTGGGGGCTGGCCGGACGGTTGCACCTCAACAAAATACGCGGGTCAGGACGCCCGGAGCTGCCGCCGCCGGCTGACGTCGGCTATGAATGAGCGGATGTAGCGGTCGCCTTCGGGGGAATCCTGGGGGCGGTGACCTCCCGCGGCGTGGCGGTGCAGGGCGCCTGTTTCCCTGAGGTACCCGGCGATCTCTTCGTAAAGGGGTTCCCAGCCGCCCGTCAGGACCAGGGTGGGGACACCGGGAACGATCTGCAGCGGCGCTTCCCAGGAGGGCGCCTGAAGCCGTAGCCGCCGCGCGGACCTTTTTTCCTCCTGTGTGGCCGGCTCCTCAAGGTCCGCCGCGTAGACGCGGCGGATAAACTCCCGCTGGAAATCCTCATCACCCAGTTGGTGACGGACATCAAAGAGCGGCTGCATGAGTTCCCGGTGCGCCGCCGTCGCCGGCAGCTCCGCCGTCAGGGACAGGCAGGCCGGCTCCACCAGCGTCAGCGAATACACCAGGTCCGGGCGTTCGACGGCGGCCATCATCGCCGAGATCGCGCCCTGGGAATGCGCCACAATGTGGCCACCGGCGGCTCCCCGGCCGTCGTCGGCAAGGGACCTCAGGACGATCGCGGTGTCCTCGGTGAAGGACGATTCCACCGGTTCTGCCACAGGATCGAAGCCGTGCCGCCGCAGGAACAGGGCGTCGTAGGCCAGTGCCATGCCGTGCTGCCGGGGCCAGGCAGCCGAGCCGAAGCTTCCGGCGCCGTGCACGAACACTACCCTCTGCTTGAACATGACCCAACCCTATTCCACGGCCCCCGCATCCCAACCAAGTAGCGCCAAGTGTCGTTTACACCGCTCAAAACGTCAGTTAGCGCGACCCGGTTGGGTACGTGGTTATTTGCCGAGGAACTTGTCGAAGCCCTTGGGCAGGTTGAGCTGCGAAGGATCGAAGTCGCCGGACTGCTGGCCAAAGGCCGCCCCTGTGGGGAGCGCCTTCGCTGCTCCGGCGCGCCGGGCCTCGGCGTCCCTGAGTTCCTGGGCTGCCTTGGCCGGGTTGCCGGACCGGGCCTTCTTCTTCGGGGTGTTCTTGGCGCCCTTGCGTGCGCCGCCGCCGGGGCCACCCATGCCGGGCATGCCCGGCATACCGGGCATGCCGCCGCCCTGGGCCATCTTCTTCATCATCTTCTGGGCCTGGGCAAAGCGCTCGAGCAGTCCGTTGACTTCTGAGACGTGCACGCCCGAGCCGCGGGCAATGCGTGCCCGGCGGGAGCCGTTGATGATCTTGGGGGCAACGCGTTCGTGCGGCGTCATGGACCGGACGATTGCCTCGACGCGGTCGATCTCCCGCTCATCGAACTGCTCCAGCTGCTGGCGGATGTTCTGCGCGCCGGGCATCATCATGAGCATTTTCTTCATGGAGCCCATGTTGCGGATCTGCTGCATCTGCGCCAGGAAGTCGTCCAGGGTGAAGTCTTCCTGGTCGGCGAATTTCTTCGCCATCCGGGCCGCTTCATCCTTGTCCCAGTTCTTTTCAGCCTGCTCGATCAGGGTCAGGACGTCACCCATGTCCAGGATGCGGGATGCCATCCGGTCCGGGTGGAACAGTTCAAAGTCGTCCACGCCTTCGCCGGTCGAGGCAAACATGACCGGCTTGCCGGTGACCGACGCGACGGAGAGGGCGGCACCGCCGCGGGCGTCGCCGTCGAGCTTGGAGAGCACGATGCCGGTGAAGTTGACACCCTCATCGAAGGCGACCGCCGTGTTCACGGCGTCCTGGCCGATCATGGAGTCGATCACGAACAGCACTTCGTTGGGAACGATGGCACGGCGGATCTGCCGTGCCTGTTCCATCATGTCGGCGTCTACGCCCAGGCGTCCGGCGGTGTCAACGATCACCACATCGTGGAGCTTCTGGCGGGCTTCCTCGACACCGGCGCGGGCCACGGCCACGGGATCGCCCGCGGGGTGCTCCAGCTCGTGCGTGGCGCCGGGGTGGGGTGCGAAGACCGGTACGCCGGCTCGCTTGCCCACCACCTGGAGCTGGGTGACGGCGTTGGGGCGCTGGAGGTCGCAGGCGACCAGGATGGGGCTGTGGCCCTGCGCCTTAAGCCATTTGGCGAGCTTGCCGGCAAGGGTGGTTTTACCTGCACCCTGGAGGCCGGCGAGCATGATGACGGTGGGGCCGGTCTTGGCCAGGCGGATCCTGCGGGTCTCGCCGCCGAGGATCTCAACCAGTTCGTCGTTGACGATCTTGACAATCTGCTGGCTGGGATTCAGCGCACCGGAGACCTCTTCGCCAAGGGCCCGCTCGCGGACACGGGCAGTGAATTCGCGCACCACCGGAACGGCAACGTCGGCGTCCAGCAGGGCGCGGCGGATCTCCCGGACTGTGGCATCGACATCGGCCTCGGTGAGGCGGCCCTTGCCACGGAGATTCTTGAAGGTTGCTGTCAACCGGTCAGAGAGTGAATTGAACACGCGCCGTGCACTTCTTTCAGTGGATGGACGGATGGCGGCCCTGCGGCACACCAGCGCCTCGGCTGTTGTTTCCAACTGCTTCGGCGACGGGACTCGACTATCTAGGGTACCAAGACGGACCTTCAAGATGGCATGCTGGCTAAGGTGACGAGCCTAACGACTGTAAAAACCCTGCTCATTCTTGGTGCTTCCGGCGATCTCACGGGGCGCCTGCTGCTTCCCGGGCTCGCCCGGCTTGTGGCGAAGGGACGCGCGGAGGGCCTCAAACTGGTGGGGGCCGGCTCCGATGCGTGGACTCCGGAACAGTGGCAGGCCCGGGTCCACGATGCCTTCGCCGCCTCCTCCGAGTCCGCCGACGCCGCCGGAAGGAAGGCTTTGGCGGCCATGGAGGCCGGCACCTCCTACCATCAGCTGGACGTCACAGCGGACGGGCCGCTTGCCTCCTTACTGGCTTCGCTGGACGCGCCGGCCGCCGTCTATTTCGCCCTTCCCCCGCAGGTCAGCCAACGGGCCTGTGAAACCCTCAAGCCTGGCCAGGTACCGGCCGGGACGCGCCTGGTGATGGAGAAGCCGTTCGGCTCGGGCGAGGCATCCGCCCGCTCCCTCAACCGGACACTCACGGCATTGGTCCCCGAAGACCACATCCACCGGGTGGACCATTTCCTTGGCAAGGCAACGGTCTTGAACATCCTGGGCCTGCGCTTTGCCAACAACTTCCTGGAACCGGTCTGGAACCGGGAGCATGTGGAGAAGGTGGAGATCATTTTTGACGAGGACCTCGCCTTGGAGGGGCGGGCGCGATACTACGATAATGCGGGTGCCCTGCGGGACATGATCCAGAGCCACCTGCTGCAGATCATGGCGCTGATGGCCATCGAACCGCCGGCCAGCGTCGGCGAACGCGACCTGCGCGACGCTGTCTCCACGGTGCTGCGTGCCAGCAGCGTCAAGGCACCGTACGCGCGGTCCACCCGGCGGGCGAGGTACTCCGCCGGGGAACTGTCCGGCAAGCAGGTTCCGGACTACGCCAAGGAGGAAGGCGTCGACCCTTCCCGCGGTACCGAGACGCTCGCGGAACTCACCGTGGAGATCGACAATTGGCGCTGGCGGGGCGTCCCGTTCATCCTGCGCTCCGGCAAGGCCCTGGGCGTGAAACGCAAGGAGGCGGTGGTGACGTTCCGCCCCGTCCCCCATCTGCCCGTCGGCTTCACGGGGGTGGACGCCCCCAACCGGCTGCGGATCGGCTTTGGACCGGACACCCTGGACCTCGACGTCGATGTGAACGGCCCCGGCGACATTTTCAGCCTAGACCGGGCGACCCTCCACGCGAGGCTGAATGCCTCCGAGCTGCTCCCCTACGGCGAAGTGCTGGAGGGCGTGCTGAACGGCGACCCGCTGCTGTCCGTCCGCGGGGACACTGCCGAGGACTGCTGGCGGATTGTGGAGCCGGTCCTCAAGGCCTGGTCGCGGGGCACGGCGCCTCTGCAGGAGTACGACGCCGGGTCGTCGGGTCCTGCGGACTGGCCCGGGTCGGAGCCGGAAGAGTAAGAGCGCAAAAGAAGAGCGGGCAGGTAACCTTTCCAGGTTCCTGCCCGCTCTTTGATTCTGGTTACGTGCCGGGTGGCTAGATTGCAGCTACGCCGCGTTCCCCGGTACGGACCCGGACTGCTTCGAAGACGTCCATGGTCCAGACCTTGCCGTCACCTGCGCGTCCCGTGTTGGAACTTGCGATGATGACGTCCAGGATGTCGTCGGCCTGCTCGTCGGTGGCCAGCACCTCAACCCTGATCTTCGGCAGGAGGTCCACGTTGTATTCGGCTCCCCGGTACACCTCGGTGTATCCGCGTTGCCGGCCGTAGCCGCTTGCCGCGCTGACCGTCAGGCCCTGGACACCATAGGCTTCCAGGCCTTCCCGGATGGATTCGAGCTTCTCCGGCCTGACGATTGCTGTGATCAGTTTCATGCCCCCACGCTTTCCTTACCTGTTGCTGATTCTGTCTTCTTGGCGCCGGCGGTTGCGCCCTCTGCCGGGGCTCCCTTGCCGGTGATCAGTTCGTGAAGGGGCTGGAAGCTGCCGCCGTGGCCGCCGACGCCGAACTCGTAAGCCGTTTCTGCGTGCAGGCTCAGGTCAACGCCCACTACTTCCTGCTCATCCGAGACCCTGAAGCCCATGGTCTTGTGGATGGCGAGGGCAATGATGGCGGTCAGGATGGCCGAGTAGGCGATGGCGATGCCGGCTGCTGCGAGCTGGGCCCACAGCTGGGTGGCTCCGCCGCCGTAGAAGAGGCCGCCGCCCACGCCGTCGGTGGGGAGGGCGATGAAGCCCAGTGCAACGGTGCCGATGATGCCTGACACGAGGTGGACACCCACAACGTCGAGGGAGTCATCGAAGCCCCAGCGGAACTTGAGGCCCACTGCCAGGGCGGACGCGACACCGGCGACGACGCCGAGGCCGAGCGCGCCGACCGGGCTGACGTTGGCGCAGGCCGGGGTGATGGCAACCAGGCCGGCAACGACGCCGGAGGCGGCACCGAGGGAGGTGGGGTGGCCGTCGCGGATGCGTTCGGTGATGAGCCAGCCGAGCATCGCTGCTGCCGGGGCTGCGAGCGTGTTGATCCAGATCAGGCCGCCCTGCTCAGCGGTGGTGGCGGCGCCGCCGTTGAAGCCGAACCAGCCGAACCACAGGATGGCTGCGCCGAGCATCACGAACGGGATGTTGTGCGGGCGGTGGTTCGGGTCCTTGCCGAAGCCGCGGCGGTTGCCGATGATGAGCACCAGCACGAGGGCTGCGACGCCGGCGTTGATGTGCACCACGGTGCCGCCTGCGAAGTCAATGGCCGGGCCGAGCGCCTGGCCCAGGGCACCTTCGGGGCCGAAGAGTCCGCCGCCCCACACCATGTAGGCAAGCGGGCAGTACACGAGCGTGACCCAGACGGGGACGAACACGGTCCAGGCGCCGAACTTGGCGCGGTCAGCGATCGCGCCGCTGATCAGGGCAACGGTGATGATGGCGAAGGTCGCGGCGTAGCCGACCTTGATGAGGCCGTCAGGAGTGGTGATCCCCTCGAGCCCGAATGTTGCGAACGGGTTCCCGACAATCTGCAGGAATCCTTCGCCGGAGCTCATCGATGCACCCCAGAGAACCCAGACAACACCGACCATGCCGATGGAGATGAAGCTCATCATCATCATGTTCAGTGCGGCCTTGGCGCGCGTCATGCCGCCGTAGAAAAATGCCAGACCCGGTGTCATAAACAGCACGAGTGCTGCCGCCACCATGAGCCATACGTGACCTGCGGTAAGTTCCATGGTGCACGTCCTCTCTCAGATCGATATTGCGGATCTCTCCGCCTGCCAACGCCTTATGCGTCCTAATAAAGAGTCTGGTCGCGCTGTGTTTCGCCCACGGAGGATTTAGATTGCGCGTTTGTTACAACAACCTCTAGGAAGTAAATGGTGCATATCTGGCTTGTTACGGTTATGTTTCATCCCTCTTGCAAGCCACCCGTAACCGAAAGTTCAAGGACACCGGCACCATGACCTCTACACCCCCTGTGAGCGGCGCCACGTCGCGGATTCCGGGCCTGAGGCGGCCGGGGCAGGACAAACTTCCGCGCGACATCAAGGTGATGCTGGCCGCAGCGTTCCTTATTGCCCTCGGATTCGGGCTTGTTGCGCCTGTGTTGCCACAATTCGCCACAACCTTCGGGGTCGGCAATACCGAGGCCGCTGTGATCGTGGCCATCTTCGCGCTGATGCGCCTGGTCTTCGCCCCGGCCGGAGGGGCCCTGATCGCCCGGTGGGGTGAACGCCCGGTCTATGTTGCGGGACTCCTGATCGTGGCGGCGTCCACTGCTGCCTGCGCCTTCGCGCAGGGCTACTGGCAACTGCTGCTGTTCCGCGGCCTGGGCGGCATCGGTTCGGTCATGTTTACCGTGGCGTCCATGGCACTGGTGATCCGACTGGCGCCGCCGGAGAGCCGCGGCCGGGTGTCCGGCGCCTATGCCTCGGCGTTCCTTGTCGGGAATGTCTGCGGCCCGATCGTCGGCGGCCTGCTCGCAGGCTTTGGCCTTCGGGTGCCTTTCCTCGCCTACGCCGCGGCGCTGGTGGTCGCCGCCGCCGTCGTCCAGACACAGCTCAGCCACGAGCGCAGGGAGGCCGGCCACGGGAAGGGACGGAATCCGGACATGCGGCTGGCAGATGCCCTCGGAGTCGGCGCCTACCGGTCGGCGCTCGTCTCAAGCTTTGCGAATGGGTGGGCAACGTTCGGCGTCAGGATGGCGACGGTCCCGCTGTTCGCTGTTGCGGCCCTCGGCGCGGGGCCGGAGGCGGCCGGACTTGCGCTGGCAGTGTTCGCCGCGGGCAACGCTTCGGCCCTGACTGTCTCCGGCCGTCTCGCCGATTCACTGGGCCGCAAGCCCATGATGGTGACAGGCCTGCTTGTCACCGGCGGGGCCACTGCCGCCATTGGCTTCACGCACGAACTGGGCTGGTTCCTGCTGGCCTCCACACTGGCCGGCATCGGTTCCGGTCTGCTGGGGCCGGCGCAGCAGGCCGCGGTCGCGGACGTGATCGGCTCCGGCCGCTCCGGCGGCAAGGTCCTGGCCGTCTACCAGATGACAGCGGACATCGGCGCCATTGCGGGGCCCATCCTGGCCGGTGTACTGGCGGACCGGCTGGGCTATGGCTGGGCGTTCGGCGTCACGGGCGCCATCCTGGTCGTGGCAGCGGCCAGCTGGTCCGTCACGCGTGAACCGCTTAAACGCATCGAGGGTGGGATCCCGCCGCCATAGCCTGCGGCGGGATCCCACCCCTCGATGGAGCGTCAGTTCAGCAGCGCGTCGACGAAGCCCTCAGCCTCGAAGGGGGCGAGGTCGTCGGCGCCCTCGCCCAGGCCGATCAGCTTGACGGGCACACCGAGCGATTTCTGGATGGCGACGACGATCCCGCCCTTGGCGGTGCCGTCCAGCTTGGTCAGCACGATGCCGGTGATGTTGACCACCTCGGAGAAGACCCGTGCCTGGTTGAGTCCGTTCTGGCCGGTGGTGGCATCCAGGACCAGCAGCACCTCATCAACCTCGGCGAGCTTTTCGATGACGCGCTTGACCTTGCCGAGCTCGTCCATCAGGCCCACTTTGTTCTGCAGCCGTCCGGCGGTGTCGATCATCACAACGTCGACTTCCTGGTCGATGCCTGCCTTGACCGCCTCATAGGCGACGGACGCAGGATCGGCGCCGTCGACGTCGGACTTCACGGTGGGGACTCCCACCCGCTGGCCCCACGTGGCCAGCTGCTCCGCGGCCGCAGCGCGGAAGGTGTCTGCCGCACCCAGCAGCACGTCCTTGTCTTCCGCGACGAGCACGCGGGCGAGCTTGCCCACCGTGGTGGTCTTGCCGACGCCGTTGACCCCAACCACCATCACGACGGCCGGCTTGTCCGCGTGGCGGGTGGTGTTCAGGCTGCGGTCCATGGTGGGATCCACCAGCTTGATGAGCTCTTCGCGCAGCAGCGCCTTGACCTGCTCCGGGGTCCGCGTGCCGAGGACCTTGACCCGCTCGCGCAGGGCATCCACCAGCTGCATGGTGGGTTCGGTTCCGAGGTCTGCCAGGAGGAGGGTTTCCTCGACTTCGTCCCAGACGTTCTCGTCGATCTTGTCGCTGGAGAGGAGGGCCAGCAGGCCCTTGCCCAGGATGTTGTTGGACCGGACCAGGCGTTCGCGCAGGCGGGTCAGCCGGCCGGCAACGGGAAGCGGGGTCTCCACCTGGATGGTTTCCAGGCCCGCCGCGTTGTCAGGGACATCGGTTGTTTCCAGCCCGTCGAGGTCAACACCGGCAGGGGCGGTACGTTCCGCCGGCGCCACGGGGGCGTCCTCCAGCAGGGTTCCGCCGCCTTGCGGAGTGACCGGGTCATTGGCATCGCGGGTGCCCGGGTACTGGGTGATGTTCTTCCGCGCCTTCAGGAAGACCGGGATCAACCCACCAATAACCGCCAGGGCAGCAACTATGGACAGAATAATGGGGAGGATGTCATTCACTCCCCTAGCTTCTCACAAGGTTTCACCCTGATGTTCTGCGCATCCGGCTCCCACGTGCGGGAACGCTACACCTCGGCACCGAGTCGCTGGCTGATGACGGTGGAGACGCCGTCGCCGCGCATGGTGACCCCGTACAGCGCATCAGCCACTTCCATGGTCCGCTTTTGGTGCGTGATCACGATCAGCTGGCTGGACTCGCGGAGTTCCTCGAAGATGGTGATGAGCCTGCCCAGGTTGGTGTCATCAAGGGCCGCCTCGACCTCGTCCATGACGTAGAACGGCGAGGGCCGGGCTTTGAAGATGGCCACCAGCAGGGCGACGGCGGTCAGGGACCGTTCGCCGCCGGAGAGCAGCGAGAGCCGCTTGATCTTCTTGCCGGCAGGACGCGCCTCCACCTCGATGCCGGTGGTGAGCATGTCTGAGGGGTCCGTCAGGACCAGGCGGCCCTCTCCGCCGGGAAAGAGGCGGGCGAAGACGCGGACGAATTGGGCCTGGGTGTCGTCAAAGGCTTCGGCGAAGACACGCTGGACACGGTCGTCCACTTCCTTGATGATATCCAGCAGGTCCTTGCGGCTGGACTTCAGGTCCTCCAGTTGGGTGCTGAGGAATTGGTGCCGTTCTTCCAGCGCGGCGAACTCCTCCAGTGCCAGCGGGTTGACCTTTCCCAGGGCGGACAGGTCCCTTTCGGCCTTCCGGAGGCGTTTCTCCTGCTCCTCCCGGACAAACGGTTTGCCTTCCATCACCGGAGCGCCGGTGTCGTCAACGGGTGCCCGGAGGGCTGCCCATTTGTCCTGGGTTTCATCCGCCGGGACGGGCACGGGTACGTCCGGTCCGAAGTCAGCCACCAGCAGGTCCGGGGTGATGCCGAGTTCCTCGATGGAGCGTGTTTCGAGCGCTCCGATCCGCGCCCGCTGCTGTGCACGCGCAAGCTCGTCCCGGTGGACCGAGTCCGTGAGTTCTGCCAGCTCGCGGGCGAAAGCGTCGTTGGAGGTCCTGATCTCCAGCAGGGCGCGGTCGCGCTGTTCGCGGTTCTCTTCGGCGAGGTCGCGTTCCTGCCTGGCCAGCTCCACGGACACATCGATGAAACGCAGGGCCAGTTCGACGCCCCCTTGCACCGCGGCGGCCCGCCTGGCCTGGATCCGGCGGCGGCGGGCCCGTTCAGCGGCTTCTTCCCGCGCCTTGCGTTCGGTGGCCGCGGCCCGTTCCAGCGACAGTGCCCGGTTCCGGGTGGCCGTCAGCTGTTCCTCCGTGCTGCGCAGCGACAGCCTGGCTTCCATCTCCGCCGAACGCGCCTGCGAGGCTGCCAGGGCCAGGGCATCCCGGTGTTCGGTGGACGGTTCCTCTTCGGCCGGCGCCTGCTGCGCCGCGGCCAGCCGTTCTGTGATGGCTGCGAGCGCTTGTTCCTCGTTGGCCACGTTGGTTTCGGCCTTCGCGAGGGAGGCGGCAAGCCTGTCGCTCTCCCCCACGGCGCTGCGCAGGACGGAATTCAAGTGGCCCAGCCGTTCGGCGACCGCGGCGAGCCGGGCGTCCGATTCATGCAGGCGGTCCAGGGCGGCATCAGCCCTCGCCTGCGCTTCGGTGCGCCGGGCTTCGGCGCCGGCCAGCGCGAACCTGTTCCGTTCCAGGTCCGCGGTGACGGCGGCGAGCCGCGTCCCGGCGTCGTCGACGGCGGCCTGCACCTCCAGCAGGGACGGTGCCTTCGCCGAGCCGCCGGTGACCGTCAGCGCCGTGAAGACGTCCCCCGCCCGGGTCACCGCCGTCAGGTCCGGCCTGTCGGCAACCAGCCGGCCGGCGCTGTCCAGATCCTCAACCACGGCCACCCCCGCCAGGAGCGCCGCCACGGCGGGGCTGCTGCCGTCCACCGCAGAGGCAAGGTCAACGGCCCAGCGCGCACCCGCCGGCAACGTTTCGCTCAGCGGGACGCCCGGGTCCTGCACGGCAGCTGCTGACGCCAGCAGCAGCGAGGCGCGACCGCCGTCGTCGTCCTTCAGGAACTGCATGACCTCGGCAGCCACAGCCGGGTCCCGGACCACAATCGCTTCGGAGGCGTCGCCGAGGGCGGCGGCAATCGCCGTCTCGTACCCGGGGCTGATGGTGAGGTCCGATGCCAGCGTGCCAACGACGCCGTCCAGTCCGGCGTTGAGCGCATGCGCTGTGCCGTCCTTGCGGTTGAGTCCGAGTTCGAGCGCATCCCGCCGGGCGGCCAGGGCGTCGCGTTCGCGGACCGCCTCCGCGCCGGCGGCGGTGAGGGCGGAGATCCCGTCACGGACGGCGTCGAGTTCGGCGCTGGCATCCTCATAGTCGGCGTCGAGGCTCTCCTCGCCTTCCTCGACCCCCGCCACCTGGGTCTCCAATGCGGTGAACTCCGTCTGGGCCTGCCGGCGGCGTTCCTGCCCCGCGGCGAGCGACTCACGGAGCCTGCCCAGCTCCGCCTGGGCGGATTCCACCCGCGACCGTGCGGCGCCAACCTGGCCGGCGAGCCGGGCCAGGCCTTCGCGCCGGTCCGCAGCGGCGCGGAGGACGGCGGTCAGCCGCTTGTCCTCGATTGCCGCTTCGTGTTCCGCCCCGGTCTTGGCGGCGGTCGCTGATTCCAGGGCGCTGCGCCTGTCCAGGATGTGTCGGTCAAGTTCCGTCAGTTCGTCCCGGACCCGGGCAGCCTGCCGTTCGAGCTGTTCAGGGTCCCGCCCGGAGTACGGCTCAGCGTCCACGGCTCCAAGCAGGCGGCCGCGTTCCCGGGCCAGCGAGCCAAGGGAACGCAGCCGTTCCCGCGCTGCCGACAGCCTGTACCAGGTGTCCTGCGCCGCGTTGAGCAACGGGGTGGCCTCTGCCGCAAGCTGTTCCATGGCGGCCTGTTTCCTGCGCCCGGATTCCAGTTCCTTCTCGACGACGCTGCGGCGGGCCTTCAGCGCCTCCTCATCCGCCACGTCCTTGTCGAGGGCCGCCTGCTGCCGGACCAGGTCATCGGCGAGCAGCCGCGCACGTGCGTCGCGGACGTCGAACTGGACGCGCTGGGCTCGGCGGGCCACGTCGGCCTGCTTGCCCAGCGGGGTGAGCTGCCGCCGGATCTCGCCGGTGAGGTCGCTCAGGCGCTGGAGGTTGGCCTGCATCGCCTCCAGCTTGCGGACGGTCTTTTCCTTGCGGCGGCGGTGTTTCAGGATTCCTGCCGCCTCCTCGATGAAGCCGCGGCGGTCCTCGGGGGTGGCGTGCAGGACCTTGTCCAGCTGGCCCTGGCCGACGATCACGTGCATTTCCCGGCCCAGGCCGGAATCGGAAAGCAGCTCCTGGATATCGAGAAGCCGGCAGCTGGCACCATTGATGGCGTATTCGGATCCGCCGGTGCGGAAGAGTGTCCGCGAGATGGTGACCTCGCTGTACTCGATCGGGAGTGCACCATCAGCGTTGTCGATGGTCAGGGAGACGTGTGCCCGCCCCAGCGGGGGCCGCCCGGAGGTCCCGGCGAAAATGACGTCTTCCATTTTGCCGCCGCGCAGCGTTTTTGCTCCCTGTTCGCCCATGACCCAGGAGAGCGCGTCCACCACGTTGGACTTTCCGGAACCGTTCGGCCCCACCACTGCGGTGACTCCGGGTTCAAAGTCGAAGGTGGTGGCTGACGCGAACGACTTGAACCCCCGGACGGTAAGGCTTTTGAGGTGCAAGGTGTTTCTGGTCTCCTGAGTGGCTGAAGCGGCTGCTCTGCTGCCCCAAATCTACTGCGTCACTGCGGGTTTCCACGGATTTAGAGCAGTTCCCGGCCGTGACGGCTACTGCCGCACCACTGCCGGAGACCAGGCATGTTCGATGAAAAGTGAGGGCTGCGCCGCCGGATCGATGGCCAGGGACCAAACGTCGCTGTCCTGGCCGGACTCATCCCGCGGAACGCCGTAGACCACAGTACTGGCGTCGAGCCACTCCAACTGGTCGTCAATATCGCGTTGTTCGGCGAGGACCGTTTCCGTTCCGGAGGCGATGTCCAGCACCGCGATGTTGCGATGGCCCACGAGCGTACCGGAAACACTCTTCTTGTAGGCGATCCGGGTTCCGTCCGGCGAGACCGATGGACACTCTATCCCTGCAGCGGTCACCGTCAGGGTCTTGTCCTGGAGGCTTCCCCGCACGAGCCAGATCTTTCCTTGGGATGAGGCTGTGGCATAGAACGCGTCCGGCTGGCCCGGGACGAAGGTCACGCCCCAGATATTGCGGTCCGACGCCTTGATCTGGGTTCCGCCGGAAATGAGGGCGAACTCCTCGAGGTTCCCGTGCACGGTGCCGTCCCGGCCGCGGATGACGGTCTCCGTGGAAAACCCTGCAGCGGCGTACGAGTGCCCGGACACAAACACTGTGCTAGCCAGCAGGGACCCGTCGGCGCTGATCCGGGTACGGCTGGGGATGCCTCCCAGGGCCCACGATTCGACGGGGTCCAGTGAGCTGTCGTAAACGGTGGCCTCAAATTTGGTGGGGATCTCATTCCTGGTACTCAGGCAGCTCACCAGGTTCATGACCGCATACACGCGGTCACAGCTGTGGCCGCTGAGCGCGCGCTGGCCTGTTGGGTCGGCCAACGGGACGGTTGCCGCCTGACCGAAACCCTGTCCGGGAGCCGTGTTCCGGAACATCACAAAGGGTGCGGCCGGCAGCCCTTGCGCCGCGACCGTGGCAACGGGCGAGTCCGCTTGCTGGCTGGTTTTGGCCGCCTGGAACGCTGAAACGGTGAACACGGACGCGCCCGCGGCCACCAGCACGACAATTGCCAGCAGGATGAGCCACCGCCGCCGCATGCCGGATTCCGGCAAGGCTGCGGCCGCCGGAGCGTCAGCAGGAACCGCCTCACGCGCGGGGAGGGTGGCCACGGATCCGTTGCCTGCATTCTTCGGTGGCCGCGGAGCCGGCTGTGGCCCCTTTCCCCGGCTCACGGTGCGGCCGCCCATCGGCGTGCCCCGCCAAGCAGGACCGTGCCGGCTGCAAGAGCTGCCGTCAGCAGGCCGGCCACGCACAGCACGGCAGTCACGGGCCCGACCAGGTACCACAAAACCCCGAACCCGGCGGTTGCGGCCATCCGGCTCAGGGCCACCACGGTCTGCGCGGTGCCAAGCGCCGTCGCCAGGTTCTCCGCCCGGGTCAACCGGCTGACCATGGCGGCGAGGACACCGTCGGTCGCCGCGTAGAACACCCCGAGCAGGAGCAGGCAGCCGATGGTGGAACCCAGGCCGCCGAAAGGCAGGGCTGCGAGGACGTAACAGGCCAGCAGGGCCAGGTGGCCGCCCAGGAAAACGGGGATCCGCCCCCACCGGTCCGCCAGCTTTCCCAGCGGAATGGCGAACAGGAGGAAAACAACGTTGGTTCCCACATAGAGCAGCGGGAAATACTGGACTGAAAAGGAACCCCGGTCATGGAGGATCAGGTAGATGAACCCGTCGCCAATGGTCAGGAGGCCCAGGAGTCCGGCTGTCAGCATGAGCCGGGCCAGGCCCTGCTCCTTCAGCGCGCCCCAGCGCAGCTGCGACCACTGGAAACGCGGACGGCGCGCTGAGGTGGCCGCGACGGCGGGACCGCGACGGCGGGACCGCGACGGCGGCCGGGGACGATCAGTACCAGCACGGCCACGCCGATCGCCGAGAAGGCCAACGAAACGATGAACACCGTGCTGAAGCCGTTGGGGATCAGCACCAGCACCAGGAACGCCAGCAGTGGCCCGGTGGCGGCACCCACACTGTCCAGCATGCGGTGGACCCCGAACGATCTTGCCAGGTGCTCCGGCTGCGCCGCTTCGGAGATCAGTGCATCGCGCGGAGCCGTACGGATGCCTTTTCCGATCCTGTCGCCGGTGACGATTCCGGCTATGGTCCAGAAGCCGCCCGCGAAGAGGAACCCGATCCTGGCCACCATGGAGAGGCCGTACCCGGCCACCGCCACACGCTTGGGCTGCCCTGTGCGGTCCGAGACCCATCCTGCGGCTATCCGCACGATGGCGCTGGCGCCCTGGTTGATGCCGTCGATGATTCCGAACGCGATGGTGGACAGTCCCAGGAAGCCGGTCACGTACAGCGGCAGGATGGCTGCCACCGATTCTGACGAGATATCCGTCATCATGCTGACGATTCCCAGCCAGATGATGACCGGGGACAGCCGGAACGCCGTCGCGGCGGCAGCGGGCATCTCGGATTGGGAGTCCTTCTGGCCGCCGGTGCGGTCCGACATCGAAAGGTACAAGGGCTGCCTGGTTCCTGCTGACGGGCTGGGACGTGGCGGCCGCCTTCAGGCGGTCCGCCGCTTCTTATGGCCCCAGTCTGTCAACGGAACCCACATTGCGGAACCGCAGAATCCGCAGACTTTGCCTGCCCGCTACCAGCGCCCGTTCCGGGGCCGCGGCTGGCAGACAGGACAGGTGTAGGAGGAGCGGTTCATGAACTGTTCCCTGCGGATCGGGGAATTAATTCCGACGGCGGCGCAGCGGTGGCAGGGCTGGCCTTCCCGCCCGTAGGCGTTAAGGGAGCGGTCGAAGTAGCCGGAGGCGCCGTTGACGTTGACGTACAGCGAATCGAAGCTGGTCCCGCCGGCGGCCAGCGCGTCCAGCATGACGTCACGGGCGCTGCTCACGAGCTGCGCCGCGTCGGCCCGCCGCAACTTGTCGGTGGGCCGGGCGTAATGCAGTTTCGCCCGCCACAGGGCTTCGTCGGCGTAGATGTTGCCAATCCCAGAAACCAGCCCCTGGTCCAGCAGGGCGCGTTTGAGGCCCGTCTTTCGTTTCCGGAGCCGGCTGTAGAAACTGTCGAAGGAAAAGGCCGGGTCGAGGGGGTCGCGGGCGATGTGCGATGCCTCGTCGGCGATCAGCGGGAGGGGTGATTCAGCGAGGCCGCCGGGGCCGCCGTCGTCCGTGGGAACCAGGGCGGTGACGAAGAGTCCGCCAAAGATCCGCTGGTCCACAAACCGGAGCTGTTCGGGCATGCCGTCGCGAGGACTCAGCCGGAGCCTGACTTTGAGGTGCTTTTCGTCCGGGGCCGTGGTGTCCTGCATCAGCAACTGGCCGCTCATGCCAAGGTGGGCCATGAGGGCGACGGCGGGAGCCGCGGGCGCGGGGGAAGTGTCCGTTGCGTCCTGCAGCGGCATCCAGAGGAACTTTCCGCGGCGGACGACATCCGCCACGGTGGCCCCTTCCAAGTTGCCGGCAAAGTCTTCCGTACCCAGGGCGTGGCGGCGGATGGACCGGGGGTCCAGTACGTCAACCGAGGTGATCGTGCGTCCGCGGACCCAGCTCACCAGTCCACGGCGGACCACTTCCACTTCCGGGAGTTCCGGCACAGGACAGCCTAGTAGGTCGCGGCAGAGTCCGCGGAGGCGTCCGCAGCAACTGCCCGGGGGGCTCCCGAGAGCACGCGCCAGGCGTCGGCCGCGGCTTCCTGCTCCGCTTCCTTCTTGGAGTGGCCGGAGCCTTTGCCATAGGCGTTGCCGCCGATCTCCAGGACGGCAGTAAACGTGCGCGCGTGGTCCGGCCCGGATCCTTCCACCACGTAGTGGATGCTGCCGAGCTGCCTGCTGGCCGCCAGTTCCTGAATGCTGGTCTTCCAGTCTGTCCCGGCGCCGAGGGCGGCTGCGTCCTTCAGGAGCGGGCCAATGAGCCGCATGACCAACTGCCGGGCGGTTTCGATGTCGTTGGAGACGTAGGTGGCACCGATCAGTGCTTCCATGGTGTCCGCGAGGATGGAGGCCTTGTTCTTGCCCTCCGTGAGCTTTTCGCCCTGGCCCAGGTAAATGTAGTCGCCGATGCCAAGGCTTCGGCCGATGCCTGCAAGGGCACGGGTACTGACGACAGCGGACCGCCGCTTCGCAAGGTCACCTTCGGGCAGGGAGGGGTTGTCCCGGTACAGGGCATCCGTCACGGAGAAGCCCAGGATGGAGTCACCCAGGAATTCGAGCCGCTCGTTGGTGGGGATTCCGCCGTTTTCGTAGGCGTAGGAACGGTGTGTGAGAGCAAGACGAAGCGTCCCGGCGTCAATGGAGACACCGAGACGCTTCAGAAGCTCTTCAGTTGAAGACATCATCTCAGCCTGAATGGCCAATTAGACGTCTGCGACCTTGCGGCCCTTGTACTCAAGGAACAGCGCAGTGCCAGCCGAGTCGGTGACGACCTTTGCCTGGTGCGGCAGGCTGTAAGTAACCTGGCCGTTCTCTACGGTCTTCACCAGGTGGGGGGCAGTTGCCTTCCACTGGGAGCGGCGGGCGCGGGTATTCGAGCGAGACATTTTCCGCTTCGGGACAGCCACGGCTAACTCATTTCTCTCTAGACAAACACGTACAAATCAGTTTTGCCGGTCAGGCTTAGCCAAGTCAGCTAGGGCAGCCCAGCGAGGATCAACGACCTCGTGGTGATGCCCCGGCTCGTCTTCCAGGCGTACTCCGCATTCGGAGCAAAGGCCCTGGCAGTCTTCCCGGCACACCGGCTGGAACGGCAGCATGGTGACAACTGCGTCCCGCAACACCGGCTCAAGATCGATCAGATCGTGCTCGACTCGACGTTGCTCTTCTTCGTCTTCTTCGTCCGAAAGCAGGACGCCCTCGTAGAAGAAAAGTTCTTGCACATTGACCTCGAGGTCATACGCAAGGGGATCCAGGCATCGGCCGCATTCGCCTGTAACTGCGGCGACCGCGGTTCCTGATACCAGAATTCCTTCGTGTACGGCCTCCAGCCTCAGATCCAGCTCGACATCCGAGCCTTCCTGAACGCCAATGAGCGCCACACCAAGATCACCTGGTGCGGGTACATGTTCCGTCAGTGTCCGCATGCTTCCCGGGCTGCGCCCGAGGTCCTTGACGTCGAACGCCAAGGGCGAACTAGCATCTCGCTTAATGAGAACTCCTGTTGAACATATGACCGACGTACCATCTTAGCCTGAAGTCCGGTTTGGACTCAAACCAGGCCACCGAAGGCCGCCGAGTACCGGACTAGCCTACCCTCTCGGCAGCTATTCGGACGAAGACTCGCCAGCCAGCAGCCTTTTCTGCACCGAGCGGGGCACATAGTCAGAGACGCTGCCGCCCAAACCGGCAACTTCTTTAATAAGGGTGGAGGACAAATGAAGGTAATGCGCCTCGGCGGGCAGGAAGACCGTTTCCACACCGCTGAGCTGGCGGTTCATGGTGGCCATGGGCAGTTCGTAGTCGAAATCGGATGAGGACCGGAGTCCTTTGACAATCGCGGAGACTCCGCGCTGGCGGCAATACTCTGCCAGCAGGCCCTCCCCGACAGGTTCCACCACGATCCCTTTCAGGGATGCGAGGGTCTCCCTGGCCATGTCGATCCGGTCACCCAGGCTGAACCTGTACTTCTTCGCATAGTTGGTGGACACGGCCACGATCACCTCGTCGAAGAGGCCGGCCGCCCGCGCGATGACCTCGAGATGGCCGTTGTGGATGGGGTCAAAGGATCCTGGGCAGACAGCGCGTCTCATGCTCCGAACCTACCGCATCCGGACGGCGGGATACCATGACTGGATGCATCCACCACGGGACCTTTTTACGCCCACCGCACCTGCTCCGTGGCAGCGCGCAGCCCTCGGAGCCAACCTTCTCGGGCAGGACGGCGAACTGGGGGTCACCATTTTTGAAGAGATGACCGCCCTGGCGGTGCAGACCGGCGCCATCAACCTCGGCCAGGGTTTCCCGGACGAAGACGGTCCGGCCGAGGTCAGGGAGGCCGCCCAGTCCGCCATCGCCGCAGGCGCCAACCAGTATGCCCCCGGCAAGGGCATCCTGGAACTCCGCGAGGCCGTCGCAGTCCACCAGGAACGCTTTTATGGGCTGGCGCCGGACCCGCAGACTGAGGTCATCGTCACGACGGGAGCCACGGAGGGCATCGCCGCTTCGCTGCTGGCCCTGACCGGTCCCGGCGACGAAGTCCTGACGTTTGAACCCTTCTATGACTCCTACGGCGCCATCATCGGGCTGTCAGGAGCCACCCACGTCACGGCCCCGCTGCTTGCCCCGGACTTCCTTCCCGACATGGAAGCGCTTGAATCCGCCTTCAGCGACCGCACCCGGGCGGTGCTGCTCAACAACCCGCACAACCCCACGGGCGCTGTCTTCCCGCGGGAAGTACTTCAGCGCGTCGTTGACCTGGCCCGGAAGCACGACTGCCTCATCATCACCGATGAGGTGTACGAGCACCTGACCTTTGGCGTGAGCCACATTCCGGTGGCCACGCTGCCCGGGGCCGCGGAGCGGACCGTGACCATTTCGTCGGCAGGCAAGACCTTTTCCTTCACGGGGTGGAAAATCGGCTGGCTGACCGGACCGGAGCACCTGGTGTCGGCCATCCGCACCGTGAAGCAGTTCCTGACCTACAGTTCGGGGACCCCGTTCCAGTCCGCCATCGCCACGGCCCTCGCCCTCCCCGATGACTTCTACGCCGGCGTTGCCGCCACACTGCGGCACAAGCGCGACATCCTCAGTGACGGGCTCCGCGCAGCCGGTTTCGATGTCTTCACGCCGCAGGGCACGTACTTCGTGGACGTGGACACCGCCCCGCTGGGGATCAGCGACTCGGTGGACCTGGCCCGCCGGCTTCCCGCACTCGTAGGGGTGGCCGCGATCCCCGTTCCCGTGTTCTGCCATCCCCACGGCGCCGAGCGGACGCGCAGCCTGCTCCGGTTCGCGTTCTGCAAAAAAGTGGAAGTCCTGGAAGAGGCGGCCGGCCGCCTTGCCGGCCTCCGCGGGAAACTGTGATGCCGGCAGACGGCAGGAACGCGGCAAGCAGGTTCCTGCGGACCAGCGGCCAACATGCCGCCATTGAGGCCGACGACCTTATCGACGGCGCGTATATCCTCAGCATCGGCGGCGCCGAACAGTCCCACGTCAACGTGGCGCATCCCGAGGAAATCTTCTACGAGTACCTGCGCCGCATCGGCCACCTGGTGGACCTCGCCGCTCCGGAAGGGCAGCCGATCAGGGCGCTCCACCTCGGGGCCGGCGCCCTCACCCTGGCCCGCTACATCCAGGCGACGAGGCCAGGATCGGTCCAGTACGCCGTCGAGCTGGAACGCGAACTGCTGGACTTCGTGCTTCAACAGCTGCCCTTGCCTGAGGGGACGGACCTGCATCCGGTGATCGGAGACGCCCGTGACGCCCTCGCCGGGCTGGCTCCGGAACTGCGGTTCGACGTCGTCATCCTGGACATCTTCTCGGGCCCGGACGCGCCAGGCCACATCGCGTGCATGGAGTTCTACCAGGAGGCCCGAGCCCGGCTCACGGCGAACGGGATCCTGATCGTGAATGTCGGGGACGAGCCTGGACTCACCCTGGTGCGCAGCCAGGCAGCTGCGTTGCGCCGGGCAATGGAGGACGTCGCCGCCTTCGCGGAAGCCGGGATGTTCGCCGGCCGCTATCCGGGCAACATCATCCTCGCGGGAACACAGGCCCCGTGGCCGGACAGCTGGTCAGTTGAACTGACCGCACGGGGACCGCATCCGGCCAGGGTGCTGTCAGGCGTTGACCTGGACGGACTGGCGGGCTGACGTCAGCTGACGGCGTTTAGTTGCTGCCCGCCCCCTCAGCCTGTCCGTCAACGGCTTCGTCGGCCTGAACAGCGTCCGGAACGGATGGCTCGGCGAACCACAGCCGCGTCTCGCCGTACTTCTTCTCGGCGAACCGCTCCAAGGCCTGCGGCCAGTCCGGTTCCGGCGAACGCGATGACCGCTCAACCACCACGACGGCGGCCGGTGCCAGGTGTGCGTTGAGTTTGGCGAGCACGGCGGACAGGGCGGGCTCATCCAGCGGGTAGGGGGGATCCAGGAAGACAAGGTCCCAGCTGGCATCCAGTGTGGCCCGTTCGAGGAACGACTCCACCTTGGAGCGGTGTACGGTGACGACCTTCCGCCCCACTACGCCGTTGACCAGGTCCGCGTTGCGCTGGCACACGCCGCTGGCCTTGGCGTCGAATTCGACGAGGTCAACGGTGCCCGCGCCCCTGCTGCCGCTCTCCACACCGAGCGACCCTGACCCGGCGTACAGGTCCAGGACCCGCGCGCCGGAAATGACGTCGAAGGCGTCCAACCGCGAAAAAAGTGCTTCCTTGACCCGGTCCGTGGTGGGCCGCGTCAGCGATCCCGGCACACTGGTCAGCGGGGTGCCGCCGGCGGCTCCGGCGATGATCCTGCTCATGCCGGGCACCTCCCGTGCCGTGCCGCTGTACCGGCTTGCGCGACGTTATCCGCGTTCAAGGAACGCCTCCTTTTCGGGATTAAGGTATCCATCGATGGCTTGTGCCAGCTGCGGATGCTGCTGCAGGGAGGGGTCCGAACCCACGATCTTCTGGGCGTCTTCCCGTGCCCTGGCAATGATGTCCTCGTGCTCCAGCACCCTGAGGAGTTTCAGGGTGGAACGGCCACCTGACTGTGAGGCGCCCAGGATGTCCCCTTCACGCCTCAGCTTCAGGTCTTCCTGCGAGAGTTCAAACCCGTCGGTGGTGGAGGCCACGGCGTCCAGCCGGCGGCGGCTCGGATGGCCGGGCTCCAGGGTGGTCACCAGCAGGCACGTGCCGGGGTGGCCGCCGCGGCCTACCCGCCCACGGAGCTGGTGGAGCTGGGAAATACCGAAACGGTCGGCGTCGAGGATGACCATCAGGGTTGCGTTGTGGACATCAACGCCCACCTCGATGACTGTGGTGGAGACCAGGAGTTTGGTCCTGTTGGCCGTGAAGTCCGCCATGGCCGCTGACTTGACCGCGGGGTCCTGGCGGCCGTGAAGGGGAGCCAACGGCACGCCGGCCAGGGCCGGCTCCTGCTGGAGCTGTTCGACGACGGCCGTTACCGACGCGAGTTCGCGGGCTGTTCCGTTCTCTTCCAGGTCCGCCGCGGTTGGTTCCGTTTCGCCCGGGCTGAAGTCGCCGTCGTCGTCGGTTCCGATCTTTGGGCAGACGACATACACCTGGTGTCCGGCGTCGATCTCCTCCCGCGAACGGGACCAGATGCGGCCGGCCCAGCCAGGGTTCTCGGCGAGACCCACCACATGCGTGGAAATCGGGGCCCTGCCCGCGGGCAGCTCATCAAGCACCGACGTTTCGAGGTCTCCAAAAACGGTCATTGCCACGGTCCGGGGAATGGGTGTGGCTGTCATAACCAGCAGGTGCGGGGGTTTGCTTGCCTTCGCGCGCAGGGCATCCCGCTGTTCAACGCCGAACCGGTGCTGCTCGTCCACCACGATCAGGCCGAGGTCGTAGAAGGACACATTGTCACTGAGCAGGGCGTGCGTGCCGATCACGATCCCGGCCGTTCCCGAAGCGGCGTCCAGCAAGGCCTGCTTGCGGGCGGCCGTGGACATGGACCTGGTCAGGAGGGTCACCTGCACGGCTGCGTTGCCGAATCCGCCCAGCAGCCCGTCGCGGGACAGGGGGCCCAGGGTGCGCCTGATGGATTCGAAGTGCTGGGCGGCGAGGACTTCCGTGGGCGCCAACAGGGCTGCCTGTCCCCCGGCGTCCACTACCTGCAGCATGGCCCGGAGCGCCACGACCGTCTTCCCCGAGCCCACCTCGCCCTGCAGCAGCCTGTTCATGGGGCCGTCCTGGGCGAGCTCGGTGGAGAGCGTTTTGCCAATGGCGGCCTGGCCGGCGGTCAGGGTGAACGGCAGCTGCCGGTCGAAGGCGGCCAGCAGGCCGTCCGCCACCGGGCGCCGTGCGGTGGCTTCCTCCGCGGCCAGCTGGGCGCGGCGCCGGGCGAGCGCCGCCTGCAGGACCAAGGCTTCCTGGTACCGGAAGCGGTCCCGGGCACGCTGCCAGTCCGCCGTCGACTCCGGTGCGTGGATCAGCCTGTACGCCTCAGCGACCGGCAGGAACTTTTCACGTGCCGCGACAGCGGGCGGAACCGGGTCCGGCAGGGCGTCGAGGTCGGCCGTTTGCAGCAGCGCCTCGACGACCTTCTGGATGGCCCAGCTGGTGAGTTTGCCCGTGGCCGGGTACACCGGGATGGGCATCAGGGCGAGGGACTCCGGATCCTTGCCCTGGACGAAGGGGTCCTCGTCCAGCAAAAGGAAATCCGGGTTGGTGAGTCCGAGCAGGCCCCCATAGCGTGTGACCTTGCCGGAGAACAGCGCCCGCCGCCCCTGCAGGAGCTCAGCCTTGGCGCGGTAGCCGTTGAAGAAGCTGACTTTGAGCGTGCCGGGGACTTTGCCGCGGTAGTCGCTGCCCCCGACCATCCGGAGCCCGGGCGTACCGTCGTCGTCGGAGATCACGACGTCGGTGATGGTGCCGCGGCGTGCCTTCATGGTCCGGGTGCTGCTGGACACGACCCTGGCTATCAGGGTGACGTCCTCATCCAGCGGGACCTCGCTGATGGGCGTCAGTTCACCCCGGTCCAGGTATCGGCGCGGAAAGTAGTTCAGCAATGCACCGACGGTGGTCAGGCCAAGGTGTTTCGCGATGACGCCGGCGGAGCGTTTGCCGACCAGGCGCCCGAGGTCCAGGTCGAGTTCAGCGCTCATGCCCACTGGAGTTCACCGGGTCGGCCTGGGGGTCGCGGGGCAGGGCGAGCTCACTAACCGTGATTTGCAGGGGTTCGCCCAGGGAACGGATGAGCCTGACGGCGGGTTCGGCGTCCGGCACGTGGACGTGGACACGCCAGCGGTAATTGCCGTCCGCCTCAGCGGCTGTGCCCACCTGGCTCATGATGACGGACTCGCCGATCTCGTCCAGCCGCTGCCGGAGGGTGGCCGCGTTCAGCGGTGAGAGGCTGATGGTGCACATGACCTCAACGCCGTCGTCGTCCGGCATGCTGGTGTGGATGTGCGGGTCCTGGACATCGTAGCCGTGCAGCCCGTCCAGGAGTTCGCTTTGGAGTTCCTCACCCAGGACGGCGGAGCGGAGGCAGTCAAGGATGAGCAGCATCCCCACGCCGCCGGCGTCCACGACGTGCGCCGCCTGCAGCGCGTCCAGCTGGCCCTCGGTGCGGATGACTGCGGCCAGGGCACCCTCAACCGCGGCGTCCAGCGAAAGACCCAGGGCATGGTTGCTGTCGTCACCGTTCTGCCCGGCATCAACTGCGGCGGCGGCACGGGCAGCAGCCTCCATAACGGAGAGCATGGTGCCCGGGACGGGGTCGCTCAACGCGGACCACGCCCTGATCTGGGCCCGGTTGAGCGCCGCGGCGAGCAGGGTGGACGTCAGCCGGGTATGGCCTGCCAGCGGCTCCGCGGCGGCGCACAGGAAGACGGCGAAAAGTGTGCCGGAGTTGCCCCTGGCCTGTTCCATGGCCGCCTGGCCGGCTGCCGCCAAAACTGCTCCGACGTCTGTTTGCGCGGCGTCAGGCTGGCGCGGGTCCACGCTGTGGCTGGCGCCGCCTGGTCCGTGGCCGTGGAGCGCCTGGGTTGCCGCGCGGACCGTGAGGTAAAGGTTGGTGCCGGTATCGCCGTCTGCCACGGGGAAGATATTGATTGCATTGAGGCGGTCGCTGTGGTTGCCGAGGGCCGTTTCAGCTTTGCCCAACCATCGCTTCATCGCTTGCGCGTTGGCGGCAACCTTAGTGTGCAAAGTGATCCCATCCCCCGGTGTCCGCGGTGTGGCCCGCAATTGTGATGCCCGGGCTTTCACTTTCTCCCGGGGCCTGTACTGAGCCTATCGCAGTGAATCCGGGAGGCAGCTGAATGCCGGGAGGGAATGTGGCCAGGAGCCCGTGGTCCTCTCCCCCGGCAAGTACCCAGCCCAGAGGGTCGGTGTTGAGCAGGCCCGACGCCGGTTCCAGCGCTTCGGCCAGCCGCTTGAGCGTCTGCGGATCCAGGTCAAGGATGACGCTGCTGGAACGTGCGAGCCGGGTGCCGTCGCGGAGGAGTCCGTCCGAGATGTCCAGCATTGCCGTTGCACCGCCGGCCCGGGCCAGCGGACCGGCGGCAAGCGGCGGCCACGGCCTGCACTGCAGGGTGACAAGTGTCCGCTGTTCCGGGCTGAGGGAGTCATGCGCTGCGTCCGATTCCAGAAGGGCGAGCCCCGCTGCAGCCCGTCCCACGGTTCCCGCGAGCGCCAGCACGTCACCCGGGCGGGCTCCGGACCGGAGCACGGGCGTTCCGCCGCTGAGTGTTCCCAGCACCGCGACGCTGACAGATATTTCCCGTCCCCGGCCAAGATCGCCGCCGGCCACGGAACAGTCCTTGGCACCCAGTTCCCGGATCCCGGCTGTCAGGCCGTCGGCCAGGTCCTCCACCCAGCGGACCGGTGTGTCTGGCGGGAGGGTGAGGCTGACCACCATGGACGTGGCCGTGGCGCCCATGGCGTTGATGTCGCTGAGGTTCTGGGCAGCAGCTTTCCAGCCCACGTCAAAGCCGGTGGCGCGGTACCCGCTGGGCCACTGGAGCCGGAAGTCCTGGTCCTGCACCTGGGTGTCGATGCTGATGACCGTCCGTCCGTCCGGTGCTGCAATGATCGCGGCGTCGTCCCCCGGCCCCAGCAACGTGGCTGCGGCATGGCGGCTGTCCAGCTCCAGCCTGGGGAAGATGCGGGCCAGCAGATCGGATTCGGACAGACCGCCGACCGTCAGCGCAGGTTCGGGCGCGGCACTCTGGCGCGGGGAAATTACAGGCACGCCACTACGCTACAGCGCAGCGCTGACATTCGGTGTCGGGCAACAGCCCTGGTTGGGTACCCGGCAGTCCGCAGCGATAGGGTTAACAGATGCCCAACCACTGTTTACGTCTGCCCGTCCGCGCCACCAGGGCTTCCGGTGCAGTGGCCGTCCTGGCCGTACTTGCCCTGACCGCGTGTTCGCCGGTGGTGGATGTCTCGGCCGCCCAGGATGCAGCCAACCCCGCCTGCGCGCCGATGATGGTGGCCCTGCCCGATGCGATCGGCGACGCGGGCCTGCGGAAAACCAACAGCCAGGCCACTGCCGCGTGGGGCGACCCGTCCCAGGTGATTCTGCGCTGCGGCGTCAACGTCCCGGGACCGACGACAGACCGCTGCGTCAGTGTGAACGGCATTGACTGGGTCATCAAGGAGGGCGACCCGGTCTACACCCTGACCACCTTCGGCCGGGAACCGGCCACCGAAATCCTGATGGACCCCGATAACATCAGCTCCGCGACCGTCCTTGCCGACCTGTCGGCCGCCGCCGCGAAGATCCCGGCCACCGGGAACTGCGTCGGCCAGGAGGAGCTCCAGAACCTGCCGTCCACTCAATAGGTCTCGACAGGCTCGATCACCCGAACCCTTAACGCAGCCCGGTCTTCCGGTTCAGTGCCAGGTAGATGAGTTCGTCAATGAGGTCTGCATAGTCCAGCCCGGACGCCGCCCACATCTGGGGGTACATGCTCTTCGGGGTGAAGCCTGGCATGGTGTTGATCTCGTTGATGATCAGCTCACCCTCAGGGGTGTAGAAGAAGTCCACGCGGCTCAGTCCCTCGGCCCCCACAGCATCGAACGCCGCGGCAGCCAGCTCACGGACACGGGCGATCGCTTCCTCGGGGATGTCAGCGGGGCAGCTGAGCGCGGCGGCGTCGTCCTCAACATATTTGGCGTTGAAGTCGTAGAACTCATGGCCGCCACCGGCCACGGAAATCTCGCCCGGCATGGAGGTCCGTGGCGCTGCCGTCCCGCGCCCTTCCAGGACGGCGCATTCGATTTCCCGTCCCACGATGCCGGCTTCGATGACCAGCTTGAGGTCATGGCGGCGGGCTTCCTCGACGGCGGCGTCCAGGCCCTCCAACGAGTCCACCTTGGAGATTCCCATGGACGATCCTGCGCGTGCGGGCTTCACGAACACGGGGAAGCCGAGGCGGTCCACCTGCTTCCGGACCGCTTCAGCGTCTGTGAGCCATTGCCGGTCGGTGACCGCAATGTACGGTCCCACGTGGAGTCCCGCCGCCTCAAAGACCACTTTCATGAAGTGCTTGTCCATGCCCACCGCAGAGGCCAGGACCCCAGCGCCAACGTAGGGGGTGTCGGAGAGTTCCAGCAGCCCCTGGATGGTGCCGTCCTCACCAAACGGTCCGTGCAGGAGCGGGAAAACGACGTCGACCGTTCCCAGCTCCTGGGGCACTTCGTTGGGTGCGGCAACGATGAGCTGATGCTCGCCGCCGATCTCCGCCAGCGTCACAGTCTCGGACGACGGCGGGACCTCCGGCAGTGCCGACGCGGACAGCGACCACTGGGCGGTGTCCCCGGACGCCAGAACCCACTGGCCCGACTTGGCGATGCCGATGGGGATGACCTCGTATTTGTCCTTGTTGATGGCGCCGAGCACGCCGGCGGCGGTCACGCAGCTCACCGCATGTTCGCTGGACCGGCCGCCGAACAGCACGGCCACCCGCGGCTTTGGTGCGGTGGACGGAGCCGCTGCGGTCAGGTTGTCTTCGGACATCGTCAGTAATCGCCTTCAGGTTTCAGGTCCCGGGCCAGCAACAGCGGCCCAAGTTGGTCAACGGAGAGTTTGCCGGCCAGGACGGCCACAACTGCTGCGGTAATGGGCATTTCGACACCGAGCTTGCCGGCCAGTTCGTGTACGGCCTGGCCGGACTTGATCCCTTCGGCGGTCTGCGTCATTTTCTGCGCCACCTCGTCGAGTGTCAGGCCCTGCCCCAGCAGCCGGCCTGCCGTGTGGTTGCGGGACAGCGGCGAGGAGCATGTGGCCACCAGGTCGCCGAGCCCGGCGAGGCCGGCCATCGTCTGGGCCTCGCCGCCGAGGGCCAGTGCCAGCCGCGAGGTTTCAGCCAGGCCCCTGGTGATCACGGAGGCCTTGGTGTTGTCGCCCATCTGCTTGCCCTCGCAGATCCCCACGGCGAGGGCAATGACGTTCTTGACGATGCCGCCGATCTCCACGCCCACGACGTCGGCCGTGGTGTAGGGCCGGAAATAGGGCGCAGTGCAGGTCCGCGCGATCCAGCCGGCAGCTTCCGGATCGGTACAGGCCACCACTGACGCCGTCGGCTCCTCGCGGGCGATTTCCATGGCCAGGTTGGGACCGGATACCACCGCGATGCGGTCGGCGGGGATCCCGAGCTCCTGGCTGATGACCTCGCTCATCCGGGCGTCGGTGTCGAGCTCCAGTCCCTTCATCAGGGACACCACTGTTGCCTGCGGGTCGATCAGCGGCTTCCACTCGCGGAGCTGGAGCCGCAGCGACTGGGCCGGTACGGCCAAAACCACGAGGTCTGCCCCTGCCAGCACCTCTTCCACATCCGTGGACGCGGTGATGCTCTCCGGCAGGGCAATGTCCTTCAGGTACTGGATGTTCCGGTGGATGGTGTTGATTTGCTCCACCACTTCGGGTCGCCGGCCCCACACGCGGATCTGCCGTTCGTCGCCTGCGGCGATGGCGGCATCGGCCAGGATCTTGGCGAAGGTGGTCCCCCAGGAGCCGGCCCCAAGGACAGCAACGGAGCGGGCCGAACCGGGGCGGAGTCCTGCAACCGTCACGTGGCGTCCGCCTCGTCGCCGGCCTGGCTGTCGGCCGCACCTGCGGTTCCGGCAGCCGTATCGGGAGCTGCAGCCTGCTGCCCCCGTTCAACAAAGCGGCCGTGCTTTGCCTGGTTGTGTTTGGCGGGATCCCAGCGCCCGGCGGGTGGCTCTTCGTTCCGGATGCCTGCCAGCAAGGCGGTGACGGCGTCCATGATCGCGTCGGTGGCCGCCGTCAGGGTTGCCTTGTCCAGCGGACGGCCCATGAAGGGGCTGAGGTCTACCGGATCGCCCACCACAACCCGGGACGTCTTGCGCGGAAAGATGTGGAACCGCTTGGCGTAGCGCGGGAAGACTTCGTGGGCGCCCCAGTGCGCGATCGGAACAACGGGAATGCCGCCCTCGAGCGCGAGCCTGGCTGCGCCGGTGTGGCCTTTCATCGGCCACAGGTCCGGGTCCCTGGTCAGGGTGCCTTCAGGGTAGATGATGATGGCCCCGCCCTCGGCGACGATCTCCTGGGCGACCTGCAGCGAGCGGTTGGCTCCCGCCGTCGACCGTTCCACGGGGACCTGCTTCGTGGCCCGCAGGACCCAGCCCAGCACGGGCACCTTGAAGAGTCCGGCCTTCGCCAGGAAGTGCGGAGCACGCTTGTGGTTATAGAGCAGGTGGCCCACGATGAGCGGGTCGATCTCGGTGCAGTGGTTGGGGGCAGCGATGAAGCCGCCGGCGGGCAGCCGGTCCGTGCCCTCCCACTTCTTGTTCATCAGCAGGTTCATCACCGGCCGCACAATACCGGCAACAACCACAAACGTGGCCTGGCTCTTGGCCGATTCCTTCACGTGCCCCCCGCTACTTTGCCGTGGTGATGTCGAAATCGGCGCCGAGGCCTGCCAGCTTTTCCGTGAACCGCTCGTAGCCGCGGTTAATGATGTCGATCCCGGTCACACGGGACGTGCCGGTGGCTGCGAGGGCCGCGATGAGGTGGCTGAAGCCGCCGCGCAGGTCAGGAACGTCGATATCGGTGCCCTTGAGCTGGGTGGGTCCGGAGATGACTGCCGAATGGAGGAAGTTGCGCTGGCCGAAACGGCACGGCACGCTGCCCAGGCATTCGCGGTGCACCTGGATGCTGGCCCCCATCCGGATCAGCGCGTCGGTGAAGCCGAAGCGGTTCTCGTAGACGGTCTCGTGCACAATCGACACGCCTTCAGCCTGGGTAAGCGCCACCACGAGCGGCTGCTGCCAGTCGGTCATGAAGCCGGGGTGCACGTCGGTTTCCAGTACCAGCGGGTTGAGCTTGCCGCCCCGGTGGTAGAAGCGGATGCCGTCCTCGCCGATGTCCATGCCGCCGCCCACCTTCCGGTAGGTGTTGAGGAAGGTCATCATGTCCCGCTGCGAGGCACCTTCAACAAAGATGTCGCCGCGCGTTACGAGCGCCGCTGATGCCCACGACGCCGATTCGTTGCGGTCCGAGAGCGCGCGGTGGTTGTAGCCGCCGAGGTCGCGGACGCCTTCGATGCGGATGGTGCGGTCCGTCTGGACGCTGATGATGGCGCCCATCTTCTGCAGCACGGCGATGAGGTCGATGATTTCCGGTTCCGTCGCAGCACCTGAGAGCTCGGTGATGCCTTCGGCGCGGGTAGCGCTCAGCAGGACCTGCTCGGTGGCTCCCACGGAAGGATAGGGCAGGGAGATCTTGGCCCCGTGCAGGCCCTTGGGCGCGGAGATGTGGATGCCGCCGGGGCGTTTTTCCACGACCGCACCGAACTGGCGCAGCACATTGAGGTGGTAGTCGATGGGCCGGTCGCCGATTTTGCAGCCGCCCAGGTCCGGAATGAAGGCCTCGCCGATGGCGTGGATCAGCGGTCCGCACAGCAGGATCGGAATCCTGGAGTCCCCGGCATGGGCGTCGATGGCGGTGCTGGGGGCGGTCTTGGCCGCCTTGGGATCGAGCGTCAGGTCACCGTTGACGGGATCCTTGGCCACGGTCACCCCGTGCAGCTGCAGGAGGGAGGTGACGACCTCCACGTCCTTGATCTCCGGAACGTTCCGCAACACCGAGGGTTCGTTGCCCAGCAACGCCGCCACCATGGCCTTGGGGACAAGATTCTTGGCCCCGCGGACGGTGACGCGGCCTGTAAGCGGGACTCCGCCGCGGATTGTCAGAACACTACTCATATACCGGTTTCCTTACGATTACTCGCCCCCAAGTCCTTGCAAAGGCTCCAGCTAAGCATAGGAGGTCGCGTTACCGAACCGAAATACGGCGTGCCCAAGCGCGTTGCTGGCATCCTCCGCCGGGCCTGACACGGCAGAAGCAACGCGGGGTCACTTAACGCCGCTCAAGAGGCTTGGGGGCGGCCTTAAGTGACCCCGCGTTGCTTCAGCGGGTCTCAGGAAAGCCGGGCCGGGAGCGTTTTCGGCTTGAAGGCGGGGCGGGTGGCCTCGTAGGCGGAGATGTCCTCTTCGTGCTGGAGCGTCAGGCCGATGTCGTCGAGGCCTTCGAGCAGGCGCCAGCGGGTGTAATCGTCGATCTCGAACGGTGCCACGATGTTGCCGCAGACCACTGTCTTGGACAGCAGGTCAACGGTGACTTCGGTGCCGGGGGCGTTCTCGAGCTCTTTCCAGATCAGCTCGATGTCGTCCTGGGCCAGTTCGGCTGCCAGCAGGCCCTGCTTGCCGGAGTTGCCGCGGAAGATGTCGGCGAACCGGGAGGAGAGGACGGTCTTGAAGCCGTAATCCTTCAGCGCCCAGACGGCGTGCTCGCGGGACGATCCGGTGCCGAAGTCCGGCCCGGCCACCAGGACGGAACCGGCGTTGAAGGGCGCCTGGTTCAGGATGAAGGAGGGGTCCTTGCGCCAGGCGGAAAACAGCGCGTCCTCAAAGCCGGTCCGGGTGATCCGCTTGAGGTAGACCGCCGGGATGATCTGGTCCGTGTCAACGTTGCTCTGGCGCAGCGGGACGCCGAGGCCCGTGTGGGTGGTGAACTTTTCCATGGCGGTCTCCTAGGTTGCGTCGGTGCGGATGGCGGCGGATTCGGGGGCCGGATCAAGGTCCGACGGCGAGCTCAGGGTGCCGCGGATGGCCGTGGCCGCGGCCACCACCGGCGAGACGAGGTGCGTGCGTCCGCCCTTGCCCTGCCGGCCTTCGAAGTTCCGGTTCGAGGTGGAGGCGCAGCGCTCCCCCACTTCCAGCTGGTCCGGGTTCATGCCCAGGCACATGGAGCAGCCTGCGAAGCGCCACTCGGCACCGAAGTCCTTGAACACCTTGTCCAGGCCCTCGGCCTCGGCTTCCAGCCGGACGCGCGCCGAACCGGGAACCACCAGCATGCGGATGTTCGGGTCTTTCTGGCGGCCGCGGACGATGTCGGCGGCGGCGCGCAGATCCTCCATCCGCGAATTGGTGCAGGAGCCCAGGAAGACGGTGTCCACCCGGATCTCCTTCATGGGCGTACCGGCGGTCAGGCCCATGTACTGCAGGGCGCGCTCTGCGGCAGCCTTGGCGTTCTCGTCGCCGAAGTCCTCCGGGGACGGAACGGAGGACGAGAGCGATACGCCCTGGCCCGGGTTGGTCCCCCAGGTGACGAACGGCTCGAGCGTGTCGGCGTCCAGGTCCACCTCGACGTCGAAGGTCGCGTCGTCGTCGGTGCGCAGGGTGTTCCAGTACTCGACGGCGGCGTCCCACTCTGCGCCCTGCGGGGCGTGCGGGCGGCCAAGCATGTAGTCGTAGGTGGTCTGGTCCGGCGCGACGAGGCCGGCACGGGCCCCTGCTTCGATGGACATGTTGCAGATGGTCATGCGGGCATCCATGGACAGCGCACGGATGGCTGAGCCGCGGTATTCCAGGACATAGCCCTGGCCGCCGCCGGTGCCGATCTTGGCGATCACGGCGAGGATGATGTCCTTGGCCGTCACGCCCGGACGCAGGGCGCCCTCGACGTTGATGGCCATGGTCTTGAACGGCTTCAGCGACAGGGTCTGGGTGGCCATGACATGCTCCACCTCGGACGTTCCGATGCCCATCGCGAGGGCGCCGAACGCGCCGTGCGTGGACGTGTGCGAGTCGCCGCAGACCACGGTCATGCCGGGCTGGGTCAGGCCCAGCTGCGGTCCGACGACGTGGACGATGCCCTGCTCGGCGTCCCCCAGCGAATGCAGCCGGACGCCGAACTCGGCGCAGTTGTTCCGCAGGGTCTGGATCTGGGTACGGCTGGTCAGGTCAGCAATGGGCTTGTCGATGTCCAGCGTGGGAGTGTTGTGGTCCTCGGTGGCAATGGTGAGGTCCGGGCGCCGCAGCTTCCGCCCCGCCAGCCGCAGGCCCTCAAAAGCCTGCGGGGAGGTCACCTCATGGACGAGGTGCAGGTCGATGAAGAGAAGGTCGGGCTGGGCGTTGGCTCCTTCGCCGTCGCCTTTGCGCACCACGTGCGCGTCCCAGACTTTCTCGGCCAGTGTCTTTGCCACGGCCATCTCCCTTCACTGCTGTTTGGCTGTCAAGCTCCACTGAATCAGGGCGGCCGGGCAAATCGCCAGCCGAAACATTTGCATCTCAGATAATGAGACGGCAATATCATTACATGGACAATTCTAGTGGAGTCGGTGTCATTGATAAAGCGGCCCATGTGCTTGACGCACTTGAGGCCGGGCCCACCACCCTGGCGCAGCTTGTGGCTGCCACAGGCCTCGCCCGGCCCACTGTCCACAGGCTTGCCCTGGCCCTGGTCCACCACCGGCTGGTCAGCCGCGACATCCAGGGCCGGTTCGTGCTTGGCAGCAGGCTCGTTGAGCTGGCCTCCGCCGCCGGCGAGGACCGACTGATCGCCTCCGCGGGACCGGTCCTGATGCAGCTTCGTGACGCCACCGGCGAGAGCGCCCAGATCTTCCGCCGCCAGGGTGACTGGCGTGTCTGCGTTGCCTCTGCTGAGCGCCCCATCGGTCTCCGGGACACCATCCCGGTGGGTACCCAGCTTTCCATGAAGGCCGGCTCCGCGGCCCAGGTCCTGCTCGCGTGGGAAGACCATGACCGCCTCCTCGAGGGCCTCCAGTCCGCACGCTTTACGCCCACTGTCCTGGCAGGAGTCCGACGGCGGGGCTGGGGCCAGAGCCTCGGCGAACGCGAGCCTGGGGTCGCGTCAGTGTCCGCACCGGTCCGTGGTCCGTCCGGCCGCGTCATTGCGGCAGTTTCGATCTCGGGCCCCATCGAGCGCCTCACCCGCCAGCCGGGCCGGCTGCACGCCGAAGTGGTCTGCAATGCAGGGCGGATCCTCACCGAAGCGCTGCGCAAGAACAACGACTAGGACCTCCCTCCGGTCCCCGGAGTCCCGCCGCCGCTAGGCTTTCGGCATGAACAGCTACGCAGTCTTCCTCCGCGGCATCAACGTGGGCGGAATCAACATCAAAATGGCGGATCTTAAGACGGCGCTGGAACCCACGGGCTTCGACGGCGTCAAAACCCTGCTGGCCAGCGGCAACGTGGTGCTGGCCAGCGGGCTGGCCCCCGCCGCGGTGAAAAAGACGTTCGAGGACTGCCTCCGGAAATCCTTCGGCTATGACGCCTGGGTGGTTGTCCTGTCTGCACGGCGCGTGTCGGAGCTCGTGGACGCCTGCCCTTATCCGGACGACGACAAGTCGACCCACACCTACATCACGCTGGCGTCAGACACGGCCGCACTTGATGAGCTGGACGCGGCCGGGGCGGCGCTCGAAGGATCGGAACAGAAACGGCTCGGTCCCGAAGCACTGGCCTGGCTTGCGCCCGCCGGCGGTACCCTGGACAGCCCCTTCAGCAAGATCTCGTCCAAGGCAAAATACAAGGCAACCACCACCACGCGGAACCTGCGGACCCTGGTCAAAGTCCGCGACGCGGCAGCAGCCCTTTAGTAGCCGGCAGCTTGGCGGAGGGGCGGACCTGGGCCTCAGGCTTCTGCGGCAGGGTCCCTACTTTGCACCTGCCTTATCCAGGGAGGTATTAAATGACCTGAGCCGGGCCACCTCCACTTCGACCGGTTCGACCACAAGCTCCTCGGCGACGTTCCCGACGGCGGTCCTGAGCCGTTTCCTGGCGGTGGCTGCCCGCCCACGGGCGGCCGCGGCCCCGATGAACTTCCCTGTCAGCGCCAGGAAGATTCCAAGAACCGCTCCCCCGGCGATCATCAGCGTGGGGACCGGCCAGCCTTCAACCCGCGGCACGTCCGGGACGGGCAACTGGAGGTATCCGAGTCCGGCCAGCACTCCGAGCCATCCGAGGCCGCCGAGCACTGTCAGCAGCGCAAGCCACTGGACAAGGTTGAAGAGTGGCCACCACCAGGACTTCCGAGCCGCCGACAGGTCCGTACCGGCTATCGCCTGGTCCAGGGCGTCAGGGAGGCGTTCCCTGCCTTCACGGGCGGCACCACGGATCGCAGCCCGCCATGGGCCCGGCGCACCGGCGCTGGCGTCGTCGGCGAACTGTCGGACGGCGGCATCCGTCCGGGCGCGTTCGGGAGCGCCGGCCGGGGGCAGTGACGTGCGGCTGAGCTCGGCCGGAGACGTGCTGCGAAGATTCAGCCGCCGGAGCGGGTCGGGCCGGAACTTCAGCAGCCAGCGCGTCACCGGCCACCCGGTGCGGTGGGCTGACTCCAGCCGGTAGGAGCGGTCCACGGCCGCTACCACCAGGGGCACGTTGGCGGCTGTGGCCAGCTCGTCCGCAAGCCGCGCCTTTGAACCGGCCCTGACGCCGGCGGCCTCCCCGTCCCCCGAGACCTCCCGCAGCTGCCGGGATGCGCGCGCCACATCGGCGGTGAGCCGTTGTGCAGAGGCCTGGCGTTGCAGGACCACGTGCCGGATGGCGGCCCTGACCCGGTCCACCCCCGCGCCCGTCACCGCCGAGGCGCCGATGACCTGGACTGAGCCCAGGCCGTCCCTGGCGAGGATCCCCTGCAGCGATTCCAGCACCGGCCGGACGTCACGGTCGGGCAGCCTGTCGGTCTGGTTGAGCACCACCAGTGTGACGGCGCCGTGCGCCGCCAGCGGAGCCAGGAAGTCGTTGTGCACGGCGGCATCGGCGTATTTCTGCGGGTCGAGCACCCAGACCAGGACGTCCACCAGGCCGACCATCCGCTGCACGATGTCACGGTTGGCGGCCCTGGTGGAGTCAAAGTCCGGCAGGTCGAGAAGTATCAGCCCGGTTTCGTCATCCGCGAGGCCGTCCACCGGCGTGGCATGGTGCCGGCTGCGCACGTCGAGCCAGTCCAGCAGGGGGTCGCTGCCGTCCGCTCCCCAGACTCCCGCAAGGGGTTCCGTGGTGGTCGGCCGGCGGACGGCCGCCGTCGCAATCTCCGCGCCGCTGACGGCATTGAACAGGGATGATTTACCGCTGCCGGTGGCGCCGAAAAACCCGACCACCGTGTGGTCCGCTGACAGGGAACGCCGGGACGCCGCGCGTTCCAGCAGCCGGAGCACGTCCTCCAGCACGTCGTCGGGCAGGACGCCTTCGGCGAGTTCGCGGGCATCGTTGAGGGCTTCAAGCCTGCCGTCCAGCTGCGAGGACACCCGGGCGCTGCCGTGGCGGCTCATGCAGCGTCCGCAAGACGGGTCAGCGCGGCCGCCTGGCCTGCCAGCACGCCGGGGTCCGGGGGCCCTTCAGGCAGCCGGTCAAGGAACTTGCGTTGCTCGGCCTGCAGCAGCCGCAGGCACCGCTGATGGAGGTCCTCCCGCGCCGTTTTGGCCAGCCGGCGGACCGCGTCCTCACCGAAGACCGCTTCCAGCAGTTTCTGGCCCACAACGGCGGTGCCGCCGGCCACGCCAACTTCCAGGCCGGTGAGCCCGGCTGTCATCGAAAACACCACAATCATCAGCGCCGCGCCCAGGCCATTGATGCCGAAGGACAGCCACCTGGCCTGCGTGCGCTTCCCCTGCCCTTCGGTGCGGATCAGTTCCATCAGGCCTGCCTGCCACGCCCGGATCTCCGCGGCAACCGTGGCAGCAAAATCCGGGGCTGTCCCGGAAAGGTCCGCGGTTCCCAGCAGCTGCCTGCCTGCGGGGTCCGTACGCCACCTCCGGTCGACTTCCTCGGCAGCATTGGCGGCTTCATCGAGGATGACTGCCTGCAGCCCGGTTTCGATGGCAGCCTCAACCCTGACGGCGGGCGGAGGTTCGCCGCGGAAGAACGCGCCCGCCCGGTCGCGGAACCGTCCGATGCCCTGTTCAAGGCTGCGGAAGAACTCACCGGTGCCCACAAAGTCCTGCCAGCGGGCGAGCACCTCCCCACGGAGCAGGGCGCCGTCCTTGGTGGCATCGAGGATGCGGCCCGCCGCTTGTTCGTAGGCATCAACGGCGCTGGCCTGGAGCATTGCTCTGGCCTCCCGCTGCTCCTCCTGGGCCCGCGCCATGCTGCCTATCCGGCCCGCCAGTGCCTTGATGCTTCCGTTCAGGGTCCGGCGGGCAATTTGCGACCGTCCCGTGGCGTCCGCGGCCAGGTCCTTCAGCCACGTCCGCAGGGGCTCTACCGCGGCCCGCGGCAGCATGCCCAGGGGGTCAAGCTCAGCCTCCGCTACGAGGAACAGGCGGGCTGAGCCCAGGCCCTCCCTGCGCAGCAGCGCCTGCAGGTCGGCGCTGACTTCCGCCTCTGCCCCCGCCGGTACGCGGTCCAGCACCACGGCCACCAGGATGTCGCGGGACGCGGCATCCAGGAGCAGCTTCCAGGGAACGGCGTCCGCATAACGGTTCGCAGTGGTGACGAACACCCACAAATCCGCGGCGGCAAGCAACTGCCCGGCCAGCCTGCGGTTGTCATCGGCGATGGAGTCGACGTCGGGTGCATCAAGCAAGGCGATGCCCTGCGGAACGGCCCCATCCGCGACCAGCACCAGGGACGAGATCGCGGCTGCGTCCGGCGTTGCGCCGGCCCTGCCGGCCGGGAGGGCATCCGCGGACGCGGCGCCCCTGACACGGCTGAGGCCGGGCAGGACGCGCAGCCCTTCGAACCAGCCGGCATCCGCCGGATGGTGCAGCAGGATGGGTTGCCGCGTGGTGGGCCTGATGGCGCCCGTCCGGGTGACGGCGTGCCCTGCGATTCCGTTCACGAGGGTCGACTTCCCTGCGCCGGTGGAACCCCCGACGACGGCAAGCAGGGGTGCATCCAGGCTGCGGTACCGGGGCAGGATGTAGTCATCCAGCTGTGCGATGGCGTTCCGGACGTCGAGCCGGGTCTGTTCAACCCCCGGCGTCGACAACGGAAGGGTGACCCGGGACAGCTCCAGACGCACGGCCTCCAGCAGGTCAACCGCAGCTGACGCGGCCGCGGGCGGGTCGTGCTGGCGGCGTGTTGGCTGCCCGGGCTCGTTATCGGTGGTCACAGCATCATCATGCCAGTTCAAGGACGGGCAGGGCCGGGAAGTGCCGGAAACGAAAAACGGCCCCGGGCTGATGCCCGGGACCGTCTTATTCTGTGACCCCAGCGGGATTCGAACCCGCGTTACCGCCGTGAGAGGGCAGCGTACTAGGCCGCTATACGATGGGGCCGCGTACTTCCTTCAACAGCATTTCTGCCGTTCAGGCTAAGTGAGTATTTCATACACTCGGCCGGTGTTTCAAATCGGACGAACCGGCTTGAAACCCCTGATTTTCCGCGGAAATCCGTGGATTTATCAGAGCTGGGATACCAGGACTCGAACCTAGAATGACGGTACCAGAAACCGTAGTGTTGCCAATTACACCATATCCCAATGGAACTTTCGGGCCGGATCCGCAGGTCTAAACCAGCGCTCCCGGCGCCTCAGCACGAGTAATTACTTTACCCGAGACTTTTCCAGCGCACAAATCGATCGGCCGTTAGGTGGGTCACACCGGCCTGTGGCGCCTTCCAACGCCTCCCACGTCAGGCCAAAATCCCCGCCAGGGAGCTGACCTCGTAGCCGGCAAAGCCCTCCCGTGGCTCCCCCACCCTGTTGAGCCAGACACCCAGCAGGCCGGCCGCCGTCGAACCTTCCGCATCCAGCATCCGGTTGTCGCCGACATACAGGGTGTCCGCGGGGCGGGTGCCAAGGAGGCGTACGCCCTCGAGGTAGATGGCCGGCCCGGGCTTGGCCACCCCCACGGTGTCGGTGCCGACCAGGCGCTTGATCCGGTCCAGCCCGGCGCCGTCAAGTTTGGCCCGCTGGTAATCATGGACGTTGTTGCTCACGGCGCCATAGGGAACTCCGGCAGCATCCAGGGCGTCAAGGAGCGGTACAACGTCCTCGAACGCCCTGACGTAGCCCGGCTGGATACGCCCGTAGTTGGAGAGCCACTGGTGGGCCTCCTCGCCGTCGGCCAGGTCCACGCCGAAGTGCCCCAGGGCTGCGCGGCCGCGCAGCAGACGCTGGTCGTTGAAGGTGAGCTCACCGGCCAGGTACCGGTCGTAGTAGTGCGTGGTTTCGTGGGTGAAGATCCTGCCGAACCTCTCCCACCCTGTCTGGTCCAGGCCGGGCAGGAGGTGTTCGCTGACCTCGCGCAGGGCGGTGGTCATGGCGTATTCGAGGTCCACCAGGGTGTCGTCTATGTCGAAGAGAATCCCCCTGATGGTCCCGAACGGCGTCTTCAGGAATCCGTCAGCCGGCTGGCTGGTGTCTTTCATCAGCCGCGGAAGGTGCGGAGGCGGGCAAGGGAGGAGTCCTTGCCGAGGATGACCATCGATTCGAACAGCGGCGGCGAGATCCGGCGCCCGGCGATCGCCGTACGGACGGGACCGAAGGCCAGCCGCGGCTTGATGCCGAGGTCCTCCACGAGGGCCTGCTTCAGGGCCGCCTGGATGTTCTCCGGGTTCCAGTCCTCAACGGGTTCCAGTGCCGCGATGGCAGCGTCGAGGACCTCGGTGAGGTTCTCCGGCAGGCCCTTCTGGGCGTCATCGGCAACGTCGATGGCGTCGTCGGATTTGAACAGGAAGCCCAGCATCTCGGGTGCCTCGCCGAGCAGGGTAATGCGCTCCTGGACCAGGGGCGCGGCTTCGGTGAGGATTTCCTCCTGGCGCGTGCTCAGCTGTTCCCCCACGAACCCGGCTGACTGCAGGTACGGGACAAGCCGGTTCCGGAAGTCTTCGGGGTTGAGCAGGCGGATGTGCGTGCCGTTGATTGCTTCCGCCTTTTTGATGTCGAACCGTGCCGGGTTCGCCAGGACGTCCTTGACGTCAAAGAATTCAATCAGCTGGTCCACGGTGAAGATGTCCTCATCGGCAGACAGGCTCCAACCCAGCAGTGAGAGGTAGTTCAGCAGGCCTTCGGGAATGAACCCGCGGTCGCGCAGCAGGAACAGGTTGGACTGCGGGTCACGCTTGGACAGCTTTTTGTTGCCCTCCCCCATCACGTACGGGAGGTGGCCAAAGAGCGGCAGGTAGCTGGCGACGCCGATCTCCATGAGGTAGCGGATCAGCACAACCTGGCGGGGCGTGGAAGACAGGAGGTCCTCGCCGCGCAGCACGTGCGTGATCCCCATCAGGGCGTCGTCCACGGGGTTCACCAGCGTGTACAGCGGCGAGCCGTCAGCGCGGACGATGACGTAGTCCGGGATGCTGCCGGCTTTGAACGTGATCTCGCCGCGGACCAGGTCGGTAAAGACGACGTCCTCGTCGGGCATGCGGACGCGCAGCACGGGCTTGCGGCCCTCGGCCTTGAACGCGGCGAGCTGCTCGTCGGTGAGTTCGCGGTCAAAGTTGTCGTAGCCGAGCTTCGGGTCGCGGCCGGCAGCACGGTGGCGGGCCTCGACCTCTTCCGGCGACGAGTAGCATTCGTAGGCGAAACCGGCCTCGAGGAGCTTGGCGACAACGTCCTTGTAAAGGTCCAGCCGCTGCGACTGCCGGTACGGCTCGTGCGGACCACCGACCTCCACGCCCTCTTCCCAGGTGATCCCCAGCCACTTCAGGGCTTCCAGCAGCTGCTGGTAGCTCTCTTCCGAGTCGCGTGCCGCGTCCGTATCCTCGATGCGGAACACAAATGTGCCCTTGGTGTGCTTGGCATGGGCCCAGTTGAACAGGGCGGTCCGGATCAGGCCCACGTGCGGTGTCCCGGTCGGTGACGGGCAGAACCGGACGCGCACCGGAGTATCGGCAGTGACGGTCGGGATGGAGGCAGCAGAAGACGCAGAAGCAGTAGTCATAGTGGCTCCAACTTTACCGCTTGCCGGAGGATGCGCCCGCCCGGATCGCGCCGACCGTCAGCGGCGCACGATGGGGTTGGACAGGCGCCCGATCCCTTCGATCTCCACTTCAAAGCGGTCGCCGGCCTGCACCAGGCCCACGCCTGCCGGCGTTCCGGTCATGATGACGTCGCCGGGCAGCAGGGTGAATGCCTGCGACACGATGGACACGAGTTCGCGGACGCCGCGGATCATCTGGCTGGTGCTGCCGTCCTGCCGGAGCTCGCCGTTCAGCCTGCCCTGGATCTGGAGGTCTTCGGTGTCCAGTTCCGTCTCGATCCACGGGCCCAGGGGCGCTGAGGTGTCGAAGCCCTTGGCCCGGGCCCACTGGAGGTCCGTTTTCTGGACGTCGCGGGCGGTGAGGTCGTTGCCGCAGGTGTAGCCGAAGATGACGTCGTCGACGCGTTCTTCCGGGACGTCCTTGCAGATCCGGCCGATGACCACGCACAGCTCGGCCTCGAAGGAGACTTCCTCGGAGAATTCGGGCAGAACGATGGGGTCGTTCGGGCCCACCACGGATGTGTTGGGCTTCAGGAACAGCAGCGGCTGGGCGGGTACTTCGTTGCCCAGCTCGTGGGCGTGCTCGACGAAGTTGCGCCCGACGCCGATCACCTTGCTGCGGGGAATGATCGGCGCGAGTAGGCGGACGTCTTCGAGCTTGTGGTGGACCGCAGTGCGCTCCACGCCGTTGAAGAACGGGTCACCGTGGATGACAGTGATTTCCTCACTGCCTGGCTGGCCCTCCACAATGCCGTAGAGGGGATCAGAATCGACTACAAACCTGGCAATACGCATGGTTCCCAGCCTACCGTCTCCGGCCGCCGCGGCTGTCGCGCTCAGCCGGGCCCGGCTGCTCCACGGAGGTAGTCGAGCTGGGCTGCTACCGACATTTCGGCAGCGCGCCGGACGGAAGGCCCGACGTCGGAATACACGGCGTCGGTCACGTCACCGACGGCGGCGTCCCGGCCCAGCCGGTCCAGGGCGGCGCGGATCTGCGACAGCCGTTCCTGGCGGTGGTCGCGGTAGGCACGGACGATCGCTTCGAGCGAAGGCAACACCGGACCGTGGGCGGGAAGGACCATGGCCGCCCCCAGCGACTCCAGTGTGTCGAGGGAGGCAAGGTAGTCCCCGAGCGTCCCGTCGGGGTAGTCCAGCATGGTGGTGCCGCGCCCCAGGATGGTGTCGCCGGTCAGGACTGAGCCCTGCGGGCCGTCGCCAGGGAGGTGGAAGCAGGCGGAATCGGAGGTGTGGCCGGGGGTGGCCAGGACCCGGATTTCCAGGCCGGCCGCCCGGACGGTCTCACCGTCCAGCAGCGGAGCCCCGCCGCCGTCGCAATGGGCGGGGTCGACAGCACGCACCGGGGCTCCCGTCAGCTGGTGCAGGATGGCTGAGCCGGCTGTGTGGTCAGCGTGCCGGTGCGTGATGAGAATGAGTTCAACCGGTCCGGCGTCCGCGAGGGCCCGGAGGTGGGCTTCGTCCAGCGGGCCGGGGTCCACCACAACGGCGCCCGGGTTGCCATCTGCCTGTAATACGTAGGAGTTGGTGCCCTCCAGGCTCATGGGTCCCGGGTTGGGGGCCAGGATGAACTGCGTCAGCGCTGAGCTGCGCTGCAGGAAGGATCCGGAAGCTGAAGTCACCATCCCATCTTTGCATCCTCTCCTCCACAGCCGCCCCCTCCGGAATAGAAAGACGCACAGGCAGGGTTGAGCACCAGTGAAGACCACACCCCCCTCCATCAGGAAGCCTGAACCAGACATCATGAGCACCACAACCACACTTGCCGATCTCCTCGCCGAGGCCGACTCTGCCGGCCATGACCACGCTGCAACGGAGAAGAACAGCGGACTCCTCCACATCCACAACCATGAAACCGGCGCCGTAGTGTGGTTCCCCACGTGGCAGAAGTTCCGCGAGACCTCCGACTGGCGCGAGGCGGTGGATGACTATGCCGGGGATCTCAGGGCTGGTTCACAGTTGGTGGAAAAAGTGGCGGCCCGATCGCTGGCCCGAGGGCTGGAGTCACTCCTGAAGCGCGCCGCGGCAGCGAGTGATGCGAATATCTTTGTCCAGGAAAACCTGACCAGGCACTTGACCCGGACCTGGGCTATTGCCGACGCCGTCGCCGAGGTAACTGGGACGGCACTGCCAACCGGGCGCACCGTGCCAACCATCTTTGCCGACTACCCCTATGACGTGTACGCGCAGGACGGCGGCGTGTTCGCCACGACGCTGTGGAACGACGTCATCGACGCCCGCCGCAACCAGGCCCTTGCTGACGAAGCCGCCCGCAAGGCCCTGAAACCGGTCTCCCGAAAAGCCCTCAAGAACGCTGCCCGGAAGGCCGCCCGGCGCTGAGCCACCCAAAAACAGCGACGCGGGGTCACTTAAAGCCCATCCCCGTGGCGGGAATGGGCCATAAGTGACCCCGCGTTGTGGTTGGTCAGGCCGAAAAAGTGGGCCTACGCGAGGCGGGTCAGCCAGCCATGGGTGTCCGGGACGGTGCCGGTCTGGATGCCCAGGAGCTGCTCGCGGATGGCCATGGTGGTCTCCCCCGCTTTGGCGTCCTCGGAGCCGATGAATTCGGTGGCGTCCTTGAGCACGCCGATGGGAGTGATCACGGCCGCGGTTCCGCAGGCGAACACCTCGGTGATGTCGCCGGAGGCAACGCCGTCGCGCCATTCGTCCAGGGTGATCTTGCGCTCGGTGACGTCGCGGCCCATGTCCTTGGCCACCTGGATGACGGACAACCGGGTGATGCCCTCAAGGATGGTCCCCGTGAGCGCGGGCGTGACCAGCGAACCGTCCTTCATCACAAAAAAGACGTTCATGCCGCCGAGCTCTTCAACGGCGTTGTCGTTGAACTGGTCCAGGAAGAGAACCTGCTTGCAGCCGTTGGCTTCGGCCTCCTGCTGGGCGATCAGCGATGCGGCGTAGTTGCCGCCGCACTTGGCTGCACCGGTGCCGCCGCGGCCGGCGCGGGCGTATTCACGGGAGATCCAGATGGAGACCGGCTTCAGCTCGCCGCCGAAGTAGTTGCCGGCCGGCGAGGCGATGACCCGGAAGGACACCTCGCGTGCTGCGCGGACACCCAGGAACGCCTCGGTGGCGATCATGAAGGGGCGCAGGTAAAGGGCTTCGCCGTCGCCGCCGGGAACCCATTCCTTGTCCGCAGCCACCAGTTCACGGATGGCGCCGAGGAAGTACTCCGCCGGAAGCTCCGGCAGGGCCAGCCTGCGGGCTGAACTGTTCAGCCGGGCGGCGTTGGCTTCCGGACGGAACGTCCAGACGGAGCCGTCCGCGTGGCGGTAGGCCTTGAGGCCTTCGAAGATCTCCTGGCCATAGTGCAGCACGGCTGCCGACGGATCGAGGCTGATGGGTCCGTAGGCTTCAACGCGTGCGTTGTGCCAACCGCCGTTGCCGCTCTCGTCGACGCTGTAGTCGACGACGGCCGTGTGGTCGGTGAAGTAGTTGCCGAATCCCGGGTTGGCCAGGATGGCTGCACGCTCTTCAGCTGACTTCGGGGTTGCCGAGGGCTGCTGGTTGAATTCGACGCCAGGGGCAGTCTGAGTCATGGTTCCTCCACGATCGGCTGCCCGTGGACGTGGTTCATCCTTGAACCTCAGGGCAGCATTTGGTGATTCGAAACTAGCTTACGCCGGTTAACCGAGTCTCAAGAGCACGGCCTAGAGCGCGGCGGCGATGGCATCCCCGATGGCACTGGTGGTGCGGGAGCCGCCGTCGCGGTTTTCGACGTCGGTGATGACCGCCGCTTCGATCTTCCGGGCCGCTTCGGTGTAGCCGAGGTGGTCCAGCAGGAGGACCGCCGACAGGATGGCGGCAGTGGGATCCGCCTTCTGCTGGCCGGCGATGTCCGGGGCCGAGCCATGGACTGGTTCGAACATGGACGGAGCTGTGCGGTCCATGTTGATGTTGCCCGAGGCGGCCAGCCCGATGCCGCCGGTGATGGCCGCGGCGAGGTCGGTCAGGATGTCGCCGAACAGGTTGTCCGTGACAATGACGTCAAAGCGTGACGGGTCGGTGACCATGAAGATCGTGGCGGCGTCGACGTGGAGGTAGTCGTGGGTGACCTCCGGGAACTCCTTGGCCACGGCCTCGACGGTCCGCTTCCACAGATGGCCGGCGAAGACCAGGACGTTGTGCTTGTGGACCAGGGTGACATGCTTGCGTTCGCGTGCGCTGGCGCGGCGGAAAGCGTCCCGGACCACACGCTCCACGCCGTGCGCCGTGTTCAGTGAAACCTCGGTGGCCACTTCGTGCGGCGTACCGCCCCGCAGCGTGCCGCCGTTGCCGACGTAGGGCCCCTCGGTCCCTTCGCGGACGACGATGAAATCGATGGTTCCGGGGTTGGCCAACGGGCTGCCCACGGTGCCAAAGAGCCGGGACGGCCGCAGGTTAACGTAGTGGTCCAGGCTGAAGCGGAGCTTGAGCAGCATCTCCCGTTCGATGATGCCGGACGGGATCCTGGTGTCGCCCGGGGCAGCACCCACAGCGCCGAAGAGGATCGCGTCACGCGTCCGCAGGTCCTCAAGGACTTCGTCCGGAAGGGTCTCGCCGGTGGCCAGCCAGTGCTCGGCGCCGAGCTTGTAGTGGTGCAGCTCGAGGTCAACGCCTTCGGCGGCGACGGCCTTTTCGAGGACCTTCAGTGCCTCGGCAATGACCTCGGGGCCAATGCCGTCACCGGGAATGACAGCGAGATTGATGGTGGATGCGCTCATGGTCCAAGAATATTTAGGGAATCCGCATGCCGGACAATCAGTCTCAACTATTGAGACGTCCGCTCCGGTCAGGCCGTGGTCGAACGGCGCCTCTTGGTCCTGCCAGCTGTGGCCGGCCACAGTACGTGGTGCTGGTTAAGCCGGCCGCCGGCACCCCGCAGGGCCTATATTCTAAGCCTCGGCCGGTTCCTCGTACTTGGGGAAGACGGGTGCCGGCGCCGGCAACGGCGTTCCGGCGGCGATCGGTGTGGTGAGCGCGGAGAACTGCCGGGACGCGCCGTCGGGCTGGCCCAACGTCCCAAGCAGCGCCGCCGTGGCAGTGGGCATGACGGGCTGCGCGAGGATGGCCACGATCCGCAGCACTTCAAGCGTCACGTACAGCACCGTGTTCATGCGTTCGACGTCGGTCTTCCGCAGGACCCAGGGTGCCTGGTCGGCGAAGTAGGCGTTGGTGTCCCCCAGCACCGACCAGATGGCTTCGAGGGCGCGGCTGAACTCCTGCTTTTCAAAGGCAGCCCTGGCGGCCCCCAACAGTCCGTTGGCCTGCTCAAGGATCGCAGTGTCCGCGGCGGTGAAGGCTCCGGGTACCGGGACTTTGCCATCGCAGTTCTTGGCCACCATGGACAGCGACCGCTGCGCCAGGTTTCCGAAGTTGTTGGCCAGGTCAGAGTTCATGCGGCCCACGATGGCCTCATGGTTGTAGCTTCCGTCCGCGCCGAACGGTACCTCGCGGAGGAAGAAGAACCGTACCTGGTCCAGGCCGTACTGCGCCACGAAGTCCGCAGGTGCCACCACGTTGCCGAGGGATTTGGACATCTTCACGCCGTTGTTGTGCAGGAAGCCGTGGATCATCACGCGCCTGGGCAATTCGAGCCCGGCGCTCATCAGGAAGGCCGGCCAGTAGATCGCATGGAACCGTGAGATGTCCTTGCCGATGACATGGACGTCAGCGGGCCAGAACTTCCTGAACGATTCCGAGTCGACGTCCGGGTAGCCGACGCCCGTCAGGTAGTTGGTCAGCGCATCCACCCACACGTACATCACGTGCTTGTCGTTGCCGGGAACGGGAACGCCCCAGTCAAACGTCGTGCGGCTGATGGACAGGTCTTCGAGGCCGCGCTTGACGAAGCTGATGACCTCGTTGAATCGGGACTGCGGTGCACCGAATTCGGGCTGCGCCTCGTACAGCGCCAGGAGCCGGTCCTGGTAGGCGGACAGCCGGAAGAAGTAGCTCTCCTCCGCCGTCCACGTCACCTCGGTGTCCGTCTCCTTCGAGTAACGCACGCCGTCGTCCTTGACCACGGTGTCGTCCTCGACGTAGAAGGCTTCGTCGCGGACGGAGTACCAGCCCTCGTACTTGGACAGGTAGATGTCGCCGTTGGCTTCCATCTTCTTCCAGATGGCCTGCGATGCGGCGTAGTGGTCCTCATCCGTGGTGCGGATGAACCGGTCGTAGCTGATGCCCAGCGCGGAGTGCGCGGCCTTGTAGACTTCCGCGTTCCGGTCCACCAGCTCCTTGGGCGTGATGCCTTCCTTTTCGGCCGTCTGTGCGATCTTCATGCCGTGCTCGTCCGTGCCGGTCAGGAACATCACGTCATGGCCGTCCAGCCGCTTGAAGCGCGCCATGGCATCGGTGGCGATGTACTCGTAGGCGTGGCCGATGTGGGGCACCCCGTTGGGATACGTGATGGCCGTGGTGATGTAGAACGGGTTTTTCTCTGGAGCAGTCACGTTCGGACGGTACCTTTGGTGCGGAGGGACGGGCTAGATAAGTTCAGTCAGCGTATCGCTCAGGCGGACCAGTTCGTGGTCGTGTGAAGCGACCAGCACTGCGATTCCGTCGTTGGTGGTGTCTTTGAGGATGCTGATAATGCGGTTGGCGGATGCCCTGTCGAGGCTGGCCGTCGGCTCGTCAACCACCAGGACGCGGGTGCCCAGGATCAGTGCCCGGGCAATGGCCACCCGCTGGCGTTCGCCGCCGGAGAGCTGCGCCGGGCGGTGCCGCATGCGGCGCCCCAGCCCCACGAGGTCCAGGAGGTCCTTGGCCATGTCGCGGCGCTGCTCCACCTCGCCGTCGGGCACGGCGGGCAGCAGGACGTTCTCCAGTGCGCTCATGCCGTCGATCAGAGCACCGCCCTGGTCCACGTAGCCGATGAGGGCACGGCGGCGGTCGGCGATTTCGTCGTCGCCCATGCTTTCAAGGGAGTCGCCTTCCCAGAAGACACGGCCCGACGTCGGCAGCGTCAGTCCCGCGCCCACGGTCAGGATGCTGGTCTTGCCGGAACCGCTTCGGCCGGCGACGCAGTGCATCTCGCCGGCGTGCAGCGTCAGGTCAAAGCCCTCGACGACGCTGACCGCCTCGGCACCGCCCTTGCCGCCGCCGTAGCGGATGGTGATGTCGCTCAGTTCCAGCGGGGTGCCGTGGTCCGAGGCCTTGACGATGGTGTTGGCACGGGTCTGCAGGGGCGCCTCAACCGAGCCGGACCTCCGGCTCCGGTGAACATTCGTCTCGTTTGTCATTGGACCACTTTCGTTGCAATCGGTATCCAGCAAATTACAGCCACGAGGCCGGCGACTCCGGCCCACAGGGCGGCATACGGGGCAAGGAGGAGCCCGATGCCCAGCGCGCCCAGGACGCCCAGCGGCAGGGCCACCGTGCCCACCAGCGCGTTTTCGAACAAGCGGACCTGGCGGAGCATGTCCGGGTTCCAGCCCATGGCCTCAAGGATGCCAAGGTACTGGCGTTTCGCATTGAGCTCAAAACGTCCGGTCACCAGGGTCAGCACGAGCCCCACGATTACGCCTGAAAGCGCCAGGAGGATACTCGGGAAGGCGACGCTGGCAGCGGCGAGCCCGCTGAGTGCGCTGGCGCCGGCGGCCCGCGGGATGTCGATCAGCAGTGCGATCAGCCCGCCGACAGCGGCCCCGAAGACGCCCACTGCAACAGCCAGTGACAGGGTGTTGAACTTGTTTGTGCTGAGCTGCCGGTTGGCGAACGTCAGCGGGGAATCCACCGGGATCAGGCGCTCGTCATGCTGCGGTTCCTGGTCCACCTCGTCGCGGTGGCGCAGCTGCTGCGCCGCGAAGAAGGCCGCTGCCGCATACAGGACGAGGACCGACGCCGACACGATGACCGTCGTCAGGCTCCAGCTCACAATGCTCAGGGCGGTACCGGCGACGGCGAGCAGCGCCGCTCCGACCGCGAATTCCTCCAGCACCCAGCTTCGGATCCTTCGTTGGGTCCAGCCCATGGCGCGCAGTGTGCCGGCCTCGGTCTTGCGTTTTCGGATATAGCTCACGGTCGAGGCTCCGGTCAGCAGCGCGGCGCCGCAGAGCGTCAGGAAGAGCAGGGTGACGTTGGTGCCGGTGAGGGACCCGGAGACGGCGTCGGCGGCGTTCTGCCGGACCCAGGACTGCTGCACGGTGCCCAGTGCGGATTCCTTGCCTGCGCCGTCCTTGGAGTAGCCGGGAACAAAGATGCTGGCGTCCTCGCGGGCTGACCCGGCCACGACGGTGGCTTCCAGGCCCATCTCGCGGATTTCGCTGGCCAGCTTTTCGACGTCGGGCTGTGCCTGCTTCCAGCTTCCGGGCGCCTTGGCGCGGACGCGGACGGCGTCAATGACGGAGGCGTTGTCCTTGTAGCCGCGGGCGGCAGCGAGGCCGTAGTAGTCGGTGATGGCACCGGCGGACTGGCTGGCCAGTCCGGTGGCGCTCAGGGACGGCTCAAGCTGGGTGGCTGTGACGTCCTTGCCCTCGGCGTCCTTGGTCAGCGTGAAGGGGGTGGGATCGTAGCCGCCCAGCGGGAGGCGGTTCACGTCGCCTGCGGCCTCCGCGACAGCGGACGGGTCAAAGGTTCCGTAGACCATGGCCAGCGGTGCGGCCAGCTTCTCACCTGTGGCGAGGTCTTCGCGGTACGAGCGCTCGTCCACGGGTTCGCGCTGGGTCTGGTCTACCGGTCCGCCGGAAGGAGTCTTCTCGGGCAGCCGGTTGACTGTCACCCACTCCCCGGGGACAGCAGTTTTTCCAACGGCGCCGTTGGCCGCGGTGTCGCCGTCGGTGTATTTCGGTGCGGCGGCAAAGTCAGTGCTCCAGGTGGCCGGGGTGTAAAGCCCCTGGTTGAAATTGCCCTGGCTGCCAAGCAGCGATGAGTGGTCGGTTGAACCGGGCCAGGACAGCGCGAACGGATCCTTCGAAACGAACGGCAGGTAGTCCTTGTCCAGCGACCGCGATGCGGTGCCGACTTCCTTGACCACTTTGCCGGAGGCGTCGATCTCTTCGATCTTGACGTTGTACTTCAGGTCCAGTGAGGTGCCGGAACGGACAATCAGTGGGATGGCCTGCGAGTCCGCGGTGAGCTGTCCGTTGCGCTTTGCCTGCTGGTACTGCGTCATCAGGGGCGCCCAGTACTTGAGCTTGACGCCCAGGAAGTCGGGGCCTTCGGACAGCTCTTCCATGCTGATGCCGTTGGTGAAGAGGCTCTCGAAGTGCCGGCCGATTGCACCGGCGTTCCGGGCGTCGGCGGGCGGCGCCTTCTCCAGCGGGGCCAGGAAGTCACCTGCCGAGCCCAGCAGCGCGCGTTCCGCCACGGGGTCGACGGCGACGACGGACTCGGTCACTTCGGGCGACAACGGCAGCGAGACGGAAAGGTTAAACAGGTTGTGTTCGGAGCCACCGGCCGGGTCCGGGAACTTGATGCCGGTTTCTCCGGCGGGCGCGGCAATGCGGATGCTGCTTCCGCCGGCGGCCTGTTCCTCGACGAGCTTGGCCTTGCCGAGGCTGCCTTCTGCAGTCGATTTGAAGAGGGTCTGTTCGGAGACGCCGTCGGAGCTGACTGCACTGGCCGTGAGCCGGTACTTCTTTGCGGTGTCGCTGAGGACTGACTCGGCGGCCGGCCACTGGGCGGGGGCCGTGGCACCTGCCGCCTGGTCCGCCGTGGCGGTCCCCGCGAGGCCGGCGTTGTAGCCGAGGTAGTCCATGGCGTCGAGCCGCGGGGCTTCCAGGTTCTGGGTCACGCGCGAAACCAGGCTGATGGGAGCCGCCACCGAGGTGCCGGTCAGGTCCCGGATGGATTCCAGCTGCTCAAAGCTGATACCGCCGCTGCCACTGGCGATTTCCGGCTGCATCAGCGCGCCGGAACCTGCCTTGGCCTGGACCAGGACATCGTAGAGTCCGCGTGAATTTTCATCCACCGTCCGGTTGAGTGCTGCCTGCGACTGACCTTGGACGAGGACCGACAAGCACATGGCTGCGATCAAGATGGCCGCGGTCAGCAGCAGCACTTTGCTTCTGATGAACCTCTGGACGGCGTTCATTGGGCTCCCTGAAACCTGGATTGCGTGCGCACACCATCATCCGCGTTTGACGGACGTGAGGGTTGGTTTCCTGCCTGGTGTGCAAAAAGTATTGGCCGGCCTGCCGGCCCGGTCCTGAAACAGGACCTAGCCATTGTAAGCAGACCGGCCAATCATACGTGGCCGACGTTAAGTCGCGGTCACGCGTAGTTCACGATGCAGGGGATGCTAGTCCTCAAGGTCCACTTCGCGGACCATTTCCGCGCCGATGCCTGCCTTGATTGCATCCAGGACCTGCTGCGGCACGGAACTGTCGATCGTCAGCAGGGCCAGGACCTGGCCACCCTCAGCCTGCCGGGCAACCTGCATGCCGGCGATGTTGATGTTGTTCATGCCCAGGATGTGTCCGATGGTGCCGATCACGCCGGGCCGGTCCGCGTAGGCCACCACCACGAGGTGCTCGCTGATGGGGATCTCGACGTCGTAGCCGTTGACGCCCACGAGCTTCTGGATCTGCTTCGGGCCCGTGAGCGTACCTGCCACGGAGATCTGGCTGCCGTCGCTCAAAGCACCCCGGATGGTCAGGACGTTGCGGTAGTCCTCCGCTTCCGCCGTCGTGATGAGGCGGACGTTGATGCCGCGCTGTTCGGCGATGACCGGGGCGTTGACGTAGGAGACCTGCTCGGTCACGACGTCGGCGAAGATGCCCTTCAGTGCGGCGAGTTCGAGGACCTTGACGTCCAGGGCTGCGATTTCGCCGGCAACCTCGACATCGATCTGGGTCAGAGAGGCGTGGGTCAGGGCGGTGAAGATCCGGCCAAGCTTTTCGATCAGCGGGATGCCCGGCCGGACGTCGGGGGCAATCACGCCGCCGGCGACGTTGACGGCGTCCGGAACAAGTTCGCCGGCCAGCGCGAGGCGCACTGACTTGGCAACCGAAACGCCGGCCTTCTCCTGGGCTTCATCGGTGGAGGCGCCCAGGTGCGGGGTCACGATCACGTTGTCGAGGGTGAAGAACGGCAGGTCTGTGCTGGGTTCCTTGACGAAAACATCCACGGCTGCGCCGGCGATCTGGCGGTCCTGCAGGGCCGCGAACAGGGCTTCTTCATCAACGAGGCCGCCGCGGGCAACGTTAATAACGTAGGCGGTGGACTTCATCTTCGTGAAGGCGTCTGCGCCGAGCATGCCGACGGTCTCCGGCGTCTTCGGCATGTGGATGGTAACAAAGTCGGCCTGGCTCAGCAGTTCGTCCAGGCTGACCAGCCTGACGCCCAGCTGCGCGGCACGGGCCGAGGTGATGTAGGGGTCGTAGGCGAGGATCTCGGTGTCGAAGCCCTGGAGGCGGGCAGCGACCAGTGCACCGATGCGGCCAAGGCCGATGATGCCGATCTTCTTTTCGAAGAGTTCGATGCCCGTGTACTTGGAGCGCTTCCATTCACCGTTTTTCAGGGCGGAGCTTGCCTGCGGGATGTGCCGCGCCAGGCTGAGGATGTGGCCCACCGTGAGTTCTGCGGCGGAAACGATGTTCGAGGTGGGCGCGTTGACCACCATCACGCCTGCCTGGGTAGCGGCCTTGATGTCCACGTTGTCCAGGCCCACGCCGGCACGGGCGATGACCTTGAGGTTCTTCGCGGCGGCGATGGCTTCGGCGTCCACCTGTGTGGCGGAGCGGACCAGGATGGCGTCCACGTCCGCGATGGCCGAAAGCAGCTGGGACCGGTCGGCGCCATCCGTCTGGCGGATCTCGAAGTCCGGGCCCAGGGCCTCGATCGTGGCGGGCGAAAGTTCTTCGGCGAGCAGTACTACGGGTTTTGACACGGCTGATCCTCTGCGTTGCAGTCCTGGGGATAAATCAAGTCTAGGCTGACGGAAAGGCCGGGCTCACATTGTTAAGTGTGAACCCGGCCTCACTGACGCACCGTAAAGGGCGCCTGGGGAGCAGCCTTAGCGGGCTGCGGAGCCCTCTACGTAGTCCTCGTCCTGCTGCTGCCAGGAGAACAGACCGCGCAGTTCACGGCCGACAGCTTCGATCGGGTGCTGTTCTGCCTTGGCACGCAGCGCCTTGAACTCAACGCCGCCGTTGTCCTGGTCCTCGATGAAGCGCTTGGCGAAGGCACCGCTCTGGATGTCCGCGAGGACAGCCTGCATGTTTTCCTTGACCTCGGGGGTGATGACGCGCGGGCCGGAGACGTAGTCGCCGTACTCGGCGGTGTCGGAAACGCTCCAGCGCTGCTTGGCGATGCCGCCTTCCCACATGAGGTCAACGATGAGCTTGAGCTCGTGCAGGACCTCGAAGTAGGCGATCTGCGGCTGGTAGCCGGCTTCGGTCAGGGTTTCGAAGCCGTACTGGACCAGCTGGGAGACGCCGCCGCAGAGGACAGACTGCTCGCCGAACAGGTCGGTTTCGGTCTCTTCGGTGAAGGTGGTCTTGATGACGCCCGCACGGGTGCCGCCAATGGCCTTCGCGTAGGACTTCGCCAGGTCCCAGGCAGCGCCGGAAGCGTCCTGCTCGACGGCGATGATGTCCGGGATGCCACGGCCGGCTTCGAATTCGCGGCGCACGGTGTGGCCGGGAGCCTTCGGGGCGATCAGGATGACGTCGACGCCCTCCGGTGCCTCGATGTAGCCGAAGCGGATGTTGAAGCCGTGTGCGAAGGCCAGTGCCTTGCCCGGGGTCAGCTTGTCCTTGATGGAGTCGTTGAAGATCGAGCGCTGGTGCTGGTCCGGCGCCAGGATCATGATGACGTCGGCCCATTCGGCGGCGTCTGCCACGTTCTTGACGGTGAAGCCGGCGTCCTCGGCCTTGGCGATCGAGGAAGAGCCTTCCTTGAGGGCGATGGTAACTTCGACGCCGGAGTCGCGCAGGTTCAGCGCGTGGGCGTGGCCCTGGGAGCCATAGCCGACAATCGCAACCTTGCGACCCTGGATGATCGACAGGTCGGCGTCGTCGTCGTAGAACATTTCAGTCACTTTTGTAACTCCTCTTGAGTGGATTCTCGGGGTAATTAGTCTGGGTGTTGCGGCACTGCACGGGCATTGCGCTGCTGGTGGGGCGGTGCCCCGCCGTCCTAAGCGCTGCGCAAGGCCCTGTCACTCATGGAGCGGGATCCCCGTCCAACGGCCAGGGTGCCGGACTGCACAATTTCGCGGATGCCGAAGGGCTCAAGCACTGAGAGCAGTGCCGTGAGCTTTTCGGGGTGGCCGGTTGCTTCAATGACTACGGAGTCTGTGGAGACGTCAACCACTGAAGCTCGGAACAGGTCTGCAGCCTGGGTCACCTGCAGACGAGTCGCGGCATCCGCACGTACCTTGACCAGGATGTGGTCTCGCTGTACGGAAGATTCGGAGGTCAGCTCAACGATCTTGATCACGTTGACCAGTTTGTTGAGCTGCTTGGTGACCTGCTCAATGAGGTCACCGTCGGCGTCGACGACGACGGTCATCCGGGACATGCCCGGGACTTCCGTCGGGCCGACGGCCAGGGAGTTGATGTTAAAGGCGCGGCGCGCGAACAGGCTCGCAACGCGGGTCAGTACACCGGGCTTGTCTTCAACCAGAACGGACAGTGTGTGACGGCTCATGATCAGTCCTCCTCTTCCCATTCCGGGGTCATGTTGCGGGCAACCTGGATCTGGTCGTTGCTTACGCCGGCGGGCACCATCGGCCACACCATGGAGTCGGGGCTCACCACGAAATCGATGACCACCGGGCGGTCGTTGATCTCGAGGGCCTTCTGGATGGTGGCATCAATGTCTTCGTCACGTTCGCAACGGAACGACGCACAGCCGTACGCCTCCCCCAGCTTGACGAAGTCCGGGATGCGGACGGTCTCGTGGCCGGTGTTCAGGTCGGTGTTGGAGTAGCGGCCCTCGTAGAAGAGGGTCTGCCACTGGCGCACCATGCCCAGCGAGGAGTTGTTGATGACGGCAACCTTGATCGGGATCTTGTTGATGGCGCAGGTGGCCAGTTCCTGGTTGGTCATCTGGAAGCAGCCGTCGCCGTCGATGGCCCAGACCACGCGGTCCGGTTCGCCGACTTTGGCGCCCATGGCAGCCGGAACCGCATAGCCCATGGTTCCGGCACCGCCGGAATTGAGCCAGGCGTGCGGGCGTTCGTACTTGATGAACTGCGCCGCCCACATCTGGTGCTGGCCCACGCCGGCAACGTAAATGCCTTCGGGACCGGTGAGCGCGCCGATGCGTTCGATGACGCGCTGCGGGGCCGAAAGCCCGTCCTCCGGTTCGGTCCAGCCCAGCGGGTAGGTTTCCTTGAGGTTGTTAAGGAAGGCCCACCACGTGGTCAGGTCCGGGGTGCCGGCGGCTTCGAACTGAGTGCGTACCGCTTCGGTGAGCTCGGGGATGATTTCCTTGACGGATCCCACGATTGGCACATCCGCTGTGCGGTTCTTGGAGATTTCGGCGGGATCAATGTCCGCGTGGATCACCTTGGCGTGCGGCGCGAAGGACTTCAGGATGCCAGTCACGCGGTCATCGAAGCGTGCTCCGAGGGTGATAAGCAGATCGGACTGCTGCAGCGCCGTGACCGCGGACACCGTGCCGTGCATGCCGGGCATGCCGACGTGCTGCGGGTGGGAATCCGGGAACACACCGCGCGCCATCAAGGTGGTGACTACGGGCGCGCCGGTCAGTTCGGCCAGCTCGCGGAGTTCCACGGAGGCGTGCGCTTTGACCACGCCGCCACCCACGTAGAGCACCGGCTTGGTGGCCGCAGCGATCAGCTTGGCTGCTTCGCGGACCTGCTTGTTGTGGCCGCGCGTCACCGGGCGGTAGCCGGGGAGGTCGATCTTCGGCGGCCAGGAGAAGGTCATCTGCCCCTGCTGGGCGTCCTTGGCAACATCCACCAGGACCGGGCCGGGGCGTCCGGACGAGGCCAGGTGGAACGCCTCGGCCATCACGTGCGGGATGTCGTTGGGGTCGGTCACCAGGAACGAGTGCTTGGTGATCGGCATGGTGATGCCAACAATGTCGGCTTCCTGGAACGCGTCGGTGCCGATCACACCGCTGGACACCTGGCCGGTGATGGCCACCAGCGGAACGGAGTCCATGTGGGCATCCATGATGGCGGTAACGAGGTTGGTGGCACCCGGGCCGGAGGTGGCGATACAAACGCCCACCCGGCCGGTGACCATGGCATAGCCTTGCGCGGCGTGGCCGGCTCCCTGTTCGTGACGGACCAGTACGTGATTCATCCTGGAGGCCATCAAGGGGTCATAGGTAGGCAGGATCGCGCCACCGGGCAAACCAAAAATATCGTCCACGCCGAGTTCTTCGAGCGAGCGGACAATAGCTTGCGAGCCGGTCATCACCGTTGGGGGTACAACGTTGTTCGGCCCAAGGACAGGAGAGACAGCAGCAAGATCAGCGACGACACCGGCGTGGTCAGCCGTTCGGTCGGCGCGTTCCGGAGCCTTGGGGGCTCCAGCGGACTTAGTAGCCATCAGCGAGGGGCTGATCGGCGATCCTTTGCTCATCGGACTCTTCCTTGTGGATCATCTGTATTTTTGGAAACTGCGGGAAATAAAAAAACCCCTCAGCCTGGTGGCTCTTTGAGGGGTTTGCGCGTGACGGTTCGTTACCAGTCGGGCTATTGAGCCACGCGCCTGGTAAGGACGACGACGGCGCCGGCGGTAACGAATGAGATCATGCGTTCAGTTTTCCCTCTGCGTGAGATGCATGTCAACGACGACGGCGCGCATCTCACAGTGTGGACGTCATTGTCCACGAATTGGTAGCGCTCCACCAACGTAGCGGAAACGCATGCCTACTACTTTAGGCGGCAGGGCTTAATAAGGGTGATACCGAGGGGCCCCTTGGGTGAGGCGCTCAGCGCCTCACCCAAGGGGAAGGTATCACCCGCAGTATGCGCCGGTGGAGGCGCTGTGCACCAGCTTGGCGTACTTGGCGAGCACACCCTTGGTGTACCTGGCCGGGAGCGGCTCCCAGCCCACCTTGCGCGACTCCAGCTCTGCTTCGTCGACCAGGAGGTCGAAGGAGCGGGCGGCGATGTCCACGCGGATCCGGTCGCCGTCCTTGACGAAGGCGATGGGGCCGCCGTCGACAGCTTCCGGAGCAACGTGGCCGATGCACAGGCCGGTGGTTCCGCCGGAGAAGCGGCCGTCGGTCAGCAGGAGCACGTCCTTGCCGAGGCCGGCACCCTTGATGGCGCCGGTGATGGCGAGCATCTCTCGCATGCCCGGGCCGCCCTTGGGTCCTTCGTAGCGGATGACGACGACGTCGCCGGCCTTGATCAGGCCCTTGTCGAGGGCGTCCAGTGCGCCCTGTTCACGCTCGAACACGCGGGCGGTTCCTTCGAAGACATCGGCGTCGAAGCCGGCGCTCTTGACGACGGCGCCTTCCGGTGCCATGGAACCGTGCAGGATGGTGATGCCGCCGGTCTTGTGAATCGGGTTGTCCAGGGCGCGCAGGATCTTGCCGTCGAGGTCCGGCGGGTTGATGGACGCGAGGTTCTCGGCCAGGGTCTTGCCGGTGACGGTGAGGCAGTCGCCGTGCAGCAGTCCGGCGTCGAGCAGTGCCTTCATGATGACCGGCACGCCGCCGATCTTGTCGACGTCGGTCATAACGTAGCGGCCGAAGGGCTTCAGGTCACCGAGGTGCGGGATCTTGTCGCCAATGCGGTTGAAGTCGTCCAGTGTCAGCTCAACCTCGGCTTCGCGGGCGATGGCCAGCAGGTGCAGCACGGCGTTCGTGGAGCCGCCGAAGGCCATGGTCACGGCGATGGCGTTCTCGAAGGCCTTCTTGGTCATGATGTCCCGGGCAGTGATGCCGAGGCGGAGCAGGTTGACCACTGCTTCGCCGGACTTGCGGGCGAACTCATCACGACGGCGGTCTGCCGAGGGCGGAGCGGCGGAGCCGGGCAGGGACATGCCCAGGGCCTCGCCGATGCAGGCCATGGTGTTGGCCGTGTACATGCCGCCGCAGGCGCCTTCGCCCGGACAAATCGCCTTTTCGATGCGTTCGAGGTCGCCGAGGCTCATCTTGCCCGCGGCGCAGGCGCCGACGGCTTCGAAGGCGTCAATGAGGGTGACTTCCTTTTCGGAGCCGTCCTCGAGCTTGACCCAGCCGGGCATGATGGAGCCGGCGTAGAGGAAGACGCTGGCGAGGTCCAGGCGGGCGGCGGCCATGAGCATTCCCGGGAGGGACTTGTCACAGCCAGCCAGGAGCACGGAGCCATCGATCCGCTCGGCCTGCATGACGGTTTCCACGGAGTCGGCGATGACCTCGCGGGACACCAGGGAGAAGTGCATGCCTTCGTGGCCCATTGAGATGCCGTCCGAGACGGAGATGGTGCCGAACTGCATGGGGAACCCGCCGCCTGCGTGGACGCCTTCCTTGGCGCCCTGGGCGAGCCGGTTCAGGGAAAGATTACAGGGAGTGATTTCATTCCAGGAGCTCGCGACGCCGATCTGCGGCTTGGCGAAGTCGTCGTCCCCCATGCCGACTGCGCGGAACATGCCGCGCGCGGGGGCGGCGTGGATCCCGTCGGTGACCACCCGGCTGCGGGGCTTGATGTCAGGCTTGTTTTCGGTTGCGATCTGGGTGTCCTCACTCATGCGTCAAAGTCTATGACTCAGATGAGGGGGCCAACGACACTGACGGGGTGCGTGAAGCCCAAATCCGTGAATATTTCGATCAAATAGTGGACTCTCGTCTCATATATTGAGATAGCTGCTCGCCGTAGCGGCGAAAAACGTGTCAGAAATCACCGGGACCGCGCCCGGCCGCAACCGCCTCGGCCTCCTGCCGAAGCATCTCCAGCACCTTCCGGATGGTGGTCCGGGCGGCAATGTCGGGCCGGGCCAGGGCCACGATGCTGCGTCGGGCGGTCACGCCCACCAGGGGCCTGAGCACAAACCCGCGGCCCTGGTTGGCCGCCGCGGTGTACCGGGGCAGCAGGGCGAGGCCGTGTCCGGCGCTGACCAGTGCCTCGAGCACCCTCAGGTCCGGGAACAGCTGCGCCCGGACCGCCGTGGAGCCGGCCTGTTTCTCGATCTGCCGCAATACGGCGTCGAACGGAAATCCCTCCGGAACCCCCATCCAGGGGTAACCCACGACGTCCCGGGCGGTCAGCCGGGATTTCGACGCCAACGCATGGCCTGCCTGCATCGCAACGTCCAGGGGCTCGTTGAGCAGCGGGACCACCACCAGCCCGTGGGAGGCGAACACCTCCGGGCCATCCACGCTGTGGGCCAGGACAATGTCGTAGTCCGCCGCGAGGCCGGCGAACCCGGCCACACCCGGGTCCTCGAAATGGGCTTCAAGGTGCAGGCCGTCGATGGCCTGTACCCGGTGCAGGAGTCCTGGCAGGAACATCTCCGCCGCACTGGGGAAGAAGGCGGCCCGCACATGGGCCTGCCAACCGTGCCGGTACGTATCGATGGTCGCCTCTGCGCGGGCCATTGCCGTTGACACATCCGCAGCTGCAGAAGCCATCGCCAGGCCGGCTTCGGTGAGGCGGACGCCACGCCCGGCCTTCTCGATGAGGACAACGCCAAGCTCATCCTGCAGCGTTTTGAGCTGCTGGGACACCGCTGACGGCGTGACGTGCATGGCTTCGGCGGTGGCACCCACCGTGCCCCGGTCGGCAAGTTCGCGCAGAATCCGCAGCCGCTTGAAGTCCATGTAGAGAGGCTACTGGACGGCCCCTGCCTTGTTCGGGCCTGCTTCAGGGTCCGCCGGGCACTCGGACCAATCCCCGTGACCTAGACAGCCCCGTTTGCCCCGACGTACCGTCAGGGAACGGCAACCCTGCCATCTGGACTGAAAGGCCCTGATATGGATTTTGTCTTCTGGATCATTCTCATCGTGCTGATTGTCGGTGTTGTGTGGTGGCTGCTGAACCGCAGCAATTCCAGCAAGGCCACCGGCGACGACGGCAGGACCGGAGCTGCTCCGGCGGAAGGAATCCGGGCGGACGGCGCCCTGTCAGGCGGGAGTGCCGCCGCTTCCGCCGCAGCAGCAGGCACCGCCGGGATCGCCACGGCTGCAGGCTTCGGCCGGCCGTCGGAACCGGTTCCCCCCACGACGGCGGACGAGGACATTTCCGAGCCGGCCGGTCCATCGGATGCCGGACGGGTTGCGGAACGCAATTCGGCAGTGCCGGAGCGGACGGAAGCAGAACCTGCACTTTCATCGGCCCCGGCTCCCGCGGGGCCAGCGGGGCCAGCGGAAGCACCGGCACTACCCGCCCCTGCGGAGCCAGTGGTAGCACCGGCACCACCCGCCCCGGCGGAGCCAATGGCAGCCCAGGAATTGCCGCCTGCCGGAAACGAGGACGCAGCAGCGCCTGCTGCCGGCCCGGCTCCGGACAACGAGGTCGAGTGGGAGACCCAGTGGTCAGAGGCCGGCGGATCGCCGGTTCCCCATGCAGCCGCCGCAACCGCGGCTCCTATGGATGCGGCAGGCACCGGTACAGCGGGTACTGCTGACGCAGACGCCACCGCGGCCACTCCGGTCCATCATCCCGAGTACACCGGCCCACATTCCCCCACCCTGCCTGGGGCTGAATCAGCCGCGGCCGAGGCCGGAAGTGACGGGCCCACCATCGCTGAGCCCGTCGAGCCCACCCCGGTCGACTCACAGACAGTTCCCGAACCTGCCGGCCATCTGGCGGCGGACCGGCCATACGGCGACGGGTCGGCATCGCCGTCTGCGGACGGGAGCGGTCCTGCCGACCACACGGTGAAGGGTGACGCCGGCTCCATGGTCTACTACGAAGAGGGGCATCCGGAGTATGAGCAGACCCGCGCGGGAGTCTGGTTTGAATCACCGGCCCATGCCGAAGCAGCCGGTTTCCGCGCCCCGCGGCGGACACGGCTCCAATAGCCTCCGGTTCCGGCACACCGCCGCGGCCTGGACCGCCGCCTTTTCCCTGATCCTTACGGGATGCACAGGCGACGGCGCCGGGCCCCCCACCGGTGGCAGCACAAGCTCGGGAACGGGCACCACGGGCGTGGGAACGGGCACTCCCGGAACGCCTGCCGTCGTGGAACGGCTGGACCTCGGACTACAGATTCCGTGGGCCGCCGTGTTCCTGCCGGACGGTACAGCAGTCATCTCCGAGCGTGACTCCAGGCTGCTCAAGGCAGTCCGCGGTGGCCGGCCTGCCACCATCGGAGAGCTCCCCGGAGTGGTTCCCGCCGGGGAGGGCGGGCTGCTCGGACTCGCGCTCTCCCCTGCTTTCGCCTCGGACAACTTGCTCTACTTCTATTTCACGGCAGAACGGGACAACCGGATCGCCCGGGCGGTCCTCACGGACGACGGTGACGGGACCTACACCATCGGCCCCCCGGAGGTCATCTTCACGGGCATCCCGAAGGCCTCCACGCATAACGGCGGCCGGATCCGCTTTGGACCCGACGGCCTGCTCTATGTGGGGACCGGCGATTCACAGCGCCGGGAGCAGCCTCAGGACCCGAATGCGCTGGGCGGGAAGATCCTGAGGCTGACACCAGAGGGCCGCCCGGCGCCCGGGAACCCTTTTGGCAATGCCGTCTACAGTCTTGGCCACCGCAACGTCCAGGGACTGGCCTGGGACAGCGCGGGCCGGCTGTGGGCGAGCGAGTTCGGGCCCGACGTCAATGACGAGCTCAACCTCATTCTTCCGGGCGCCAACTATGGCTGGCCCTCGGTCACCGGAGCGCCGCACCGGGAAGGATTCCGGGACGCGAAGGTGGTCTGGCCGTCAACCGCTGAATCCTCACCCAGCGGGCTGGAGATTGTTGGTTCCACTGCGTACCTGGGTGCGCTCCGTGGCCAGAGATTATGGACGGTTCCCCTGGACGGCGAGGAAGCCGGAAATCCTGTGGCCTATTTCACACAACAGTATGGGCGGATCCGCGACGTCATCAGGGCGCCGGACGGCCGGTTTTGGCTGCTGACGAACAATCAAAACCCTGATTTTGTGCTGATTTTGGCCCCTTCTGGATGAGGCAGCCTCCCGCCTGCTCCGTCGATTTCACATGGGCAAAAAGTTCGTGTAGAGTTTCATGTCGTTGCGGAGATCAACCGGGAAAGAAAAAGCCCCGGGAGATCAAAACACAAGATGCACCTCTAGCTCAATTGGCAGAGCAATTGACTCTTAATCAATGGGTTCCGGGTTCAAGTCCCGGGGGGTGCACCAACCGAAACCCCGTCTTCATGGCCACAAGCCAGGAAGGCGGGGTTTTGCTTTGCCCAAGTAACCACCCACAAGGCTGGCCCCTGGCAGCAGCCCTACGCGGGCCTAGCTGCAGGCGTCCAGGATTCCTGCGATCGCATCATGCTCGGCCGGGGTGACCCACAGCTGGTACTTGGCCTTCACGGCCGTCTGGCGGGCCACGTATTCGCAGCGGAACGCCTTATTGGGCGGGAGCCACGTAGCTGCATCCTTATCCCCCTTGGCGCTGTTGGTGGGACCGTCGGCCGCCATAAGGTTCAGCGGGTCGTTGGCCAGCTGCCTGCGCTGGTCTGCGCTGAGCTGCCGGGCACCCTTCTGCCACGCGTCCGACAAGGCGACGATGTGGTCGATCTGGACGTCCGAGCTGGTGGTGTTGCCTCGGACGAAGCTGATGGTCGTACCCGTGTACCTGTCGGCCAGTGTGCCGGTCAGGACAACACAGTCCTGTGTCCCGGGCTTGAACGTTTCGGACTGGAGGTCCCTGGCAAGGATGTCGTTCCGTGTGTCGCAGCCGTTGCGGTCCACATCGGCCCACGCAGGACCGAACTCGTCGCGGCTGTAGCCGGTCTTGGGGCCCCGACCCTTCACCGGGAGGGTTTCCAGCTGGGCGAGTGCGGCCGCGGCTTCGAAAGTCCTTGGTTCGGCATGGGCTGCGGTGTCGCAGCCGGCGAGGGAACCGGCAAGGAGCAGCCCTGTCAGCAGGGCAAAGGTCGTGGTGCTGGCGGCGCGGTTGATCAACAAATTCCTTCTTGGGCACGGACCGGGGCTTCACGGCCGCGCGACGGGACTCGGTCACAAGCGACCTGTTGGCGATTAAAGAAAAGCGCGCAACCACTGTCGAGCCAGTGATTGCGCCTGCTGGGCGGTGATGCAGTCAGCCTACCGGGGAACCGTCCGGCAAAGCCTTGGACTCAGGGGAAGCAAATTGGCTTGCCAGTTCGCGGACCACGGCCTGGAGCTCCTGGCGCAGGACATCAGGATCAATCGAAGCGGCCGCCAGGACCGAACGTTCCATCTCAACTGCGGCCGTCACGGCCTCGCGTCCACGGTCCGTCAGGGAAACGACGTGGCTCCGGCGGTCCGATGTGCTGCGGACACGGGCAATGTGTCCGTGTGTTTCCAGCCTGCTCAGCGTCTTGCCCATGGTCTGCGCCTGGACGCGGACGTACTGGGCCAGTTGCGCCTGCGTCATGGGGCCCTGGGCCGCCAGGACTTCGATCGCGATGACACCGGCATGGGTCAACCCAATGGCGCCGAGCTTTTCGTTCCACGAGTGTTCTACGAGACGGGCCGCGGTGGACAGTAGGCGCCCAGTGGGCCAGTGATCCATATCAGGCATACCAGCAGTATAGCCAAGTGCCGATTCGCCCCGGTCCAGCACGCTTACTAAGCTGGAATGTCCCGCCTTCAACAAGGAGATTAACAGTGGCTGACAGACTTACGACCGGTACGGAAGCACCGGGCTTCACTTTGAAGGACTCGCACGGAAAGGACGTCAGCCTGGCTTCCATGCGCGGGCGCAACACCGTTGTGTACTTCTATCCCGCCGCGTCCACCCCTGGCTGCACCAAGCAGGCCTGCGATTTCCGTGACAACCTGGCCTCCTTGCAGGCGGCCGGTTACGAAGTCCTGGGCATCTCCCCCGACCCCGTGGAAAAGCTGGCAAAATTCGCCGCCGCAGAAGGCCTCAGCTTTCCGCTTCTCTCGGACGAAGACCACGCCGTGGCCGAGGCCTACGGCGCGTGGGGCGAAAAGAAGAATTACGGAAAGACCTACCAGGGCCTCATCCGCTCAACCATCGTGGTGGACCCCGATGGCAACGTGTCCATAGCGCAGTACAACGTCCGCGCGACAGGCCATGTGGCCAAGCTGCGCCGTGACCTCAAGCTTGATTCCTAAAGGTTCCGGCGGCTGACCGAACCCCTCGCCGGCCGGCGCTACAATGGAACCTGGCATCCGCCGTCGCAGGTTTTTGCGGGGGCAGCCAAGCGCGAGTGGTGAAATTGGCAGACACGCAGGATTTAGGTTCCTGTGCCTTCGGGCGTGGGGGTTCAAGTCCCCCCTTGCGCACAGCCAGATAAATAAAAAGACAAAATCCCGGGCCCCGGCGGCCTGGGATTTTGTTGTTTAAGCCCCGTCGAAGCCCGGAATTCCGGGGATTTTGAGCCCACACGGCACCAACCGGAAAAAACTCCTTGAGATTCACCCATCCGCTTCACGGCAGCGCCCGAATACACAGTGAGACACCAGCCAAGGGCAGGTGCCCACCAAGTCGGAAAAGGCCACATGCGGCAGGCAAATTGCCCGCAGCAGGCAAAAATCGGCACTAACAAGGAGAATCGAAATGCAGTCAATCAAGCGCACAACTTTCACCGTTGCAGGTGTTGCAGCTGCAGCTCTGCTCAGCCTGACCGCTTGCGGCGGCTCCGCCACCACAGCGAACTCCTCTTCAGCACCGGCTTCCACACCGTCGGCTTCCAGCATGGCGCCGTCACCGTCGGCCAGCTCCGCTGCCCCCATGGACCCGGCAGCCAACCTGGTAGGCGCCGGTTGTGCAGGCTACGCCGAGAAGGTTCCCACCGGCGCAGGCTCCGTTGCCGGCATGGCACTGGATCCCGTAGCAGTTGCAGCTTCGAACAACCCCATCCTCACCACCCTGACGGCGGCTGTCTCCGGCAAGCTGAACCCCAAGGTTGACCTCGTGGACACCCTGAACGGCGGCGAGTTCACGGTCTTCGCTCCGGTCGATGACGCCTTCGCCAAGATCGACGCTGCCACCATCGAGACCCTCAAGACCGACGACGCCCTGCTGAGCAAGATCCTGACCTACCACGTGGTCCCCGGCCAGATCACCCCGGACAAGATCGCCGGCACCCACGCCACGGTCCAGGGCGGATCAGTCACCGTCACCGGCAGCAAGGATGCCCTCATGGTTGATGGCGCCAGCGTCATCTGCGGCGGCGTCCAGACCAAAAACGCCACCGTTTACCTGATCGACTCGGTACTGATGCCCAAGTAACCCTGGGCATCAGCACCGGGCTCCCCTGGAGCCGCCCGGCCTGACTCCCCCGGCGGCTCCGCGCACAACGTTGGACCCGGCCCTCACCGGCCGGGTCCAACTGCGTCCCCGGGACCTTCCGGGTCCGTCAACTAGACTGGGCTGGCGCCCGCAGACAGCGGAGCCGGCCAGCAGCCCAGAGGTGATCAACGAGTGCCCAGCAGTACATCGCGACGAACGGTGATCAAGACAGGCGCCGTTTTCCTGGCTCTGGGCGTGACGTCCTGCACCGGCGTCCCGGCCCCCTCACCGTCTTCCCCGAGCACGTCGACGCCATCTGCGGGCGACGGTCCCTCCGCCGCTTTCACGTTCGGCACGGCCTCCCAGCCGCTTGGGCTCGACCCGGCACTGTCCAGCGACGTGGAGTCCTACCGGATCACGCGGCAGATCCTCGAAGGCCTGGTGGGAGTGGACCAGACAACGGGCAAACCCACGCCGCTGCTGGCCACCGAGTGGACCGAATCAGATGAAGGCCGCTCCTACACGTTCAAGCTGCGCAGCGGAGTCATCTTCCACGATGGAACCCCTTTCAACGCGGATGCCGTCTGCGCCAACTTCAACCGCTGGTTCGCGTTCCCCGCGGCGCTCCGCCAGCAGGCCCCGGGAAGTTCGTTCAAGGGCGTCTTCAAGGCACATTCCGACGAGGCATCCCTTTCCATCTTCAAAAGCTGCACCGCCGTTTCTGCCGACACAGTCCGGATCGACCTGACGCAGCGCTTCACTGCCTTCCTCCAGGCCCTGACGTTGCCGGCTTTCGCCATGGCGTCACCGGCCGCGCTGGCCGCGGGGACTGCGGACGTGCTGAACCAGGTTCGGGGCGGGCAGCCCCTGTCAGCCTTCGCCACCAATCCGGTGGGGACAGGCCCCTTCAGCCTTGGCACGTGGGACGACGCCAGCGTCACCCTGGTCAGCAATAAGGACTACTGGGGCGAGCGCGGGCAAATCGCCACCATCAACTTCCTGACCTACGACCATCCGCAGACCCGCCTGCAGGCACTCCTCGACGGAAAGATCGACGGCTTCGACGCCGTCACGGTGGGAAACTTTGACCAGCTGGTCAAACGCGGCATGCAGATCGTGCAGCGGGACCCTTTCTCCGTGATGTACGTGGGCATCAACCAGGAAGTCCCGGTCCTCCAGGACGTGAAGGTGCGGCAGGCGATCGAGATGGCGATCGACAAGGACACGCTGATCCGTAAGTTCTTCATCGACAACACCGCCCAGGCCTCCCAGTTCGTTCCACCGAAGATCAGCGGCTTCAACAACGAAGCCCCGTCACTGGGCCATGACCCGGCCAAGGCAAAGACCTACCTGGAAGAGTCCGGCTATAACGGCGAAGAACTCAAGTTCTACTATCCGCTGAATGCCACCAGGCCCTACCTCCCCACTCCTGAAAAGGTCTATGCCGAGATCAGCCGGCAGCTGACCGCCGTCGGACTGAACATCAAACCCGTCCCGGTGGACTGGTCCGACGGGTACCTGCAGAAAGTCCAGTCCCCTGGCGACCATGCCCTCCACCTGCTCGGCTGGAACGGCGCCTACGCCGACGCCGACAACTTTGTCGGGCCGCTGTTCGGCGAGAAGAACGGTGAGTTCGGCTACCAGGACCCCCAGGTCTTCTCAAAGATCAACCGGGCCCGCAGCATGCCGCAGGGGCAGGAGCGGGATGAGCAATATCACACCATCAATGTCCAGATCGCTGCGTCGGTTCCGGCCGTTCCCATTGCGTTCCCCATCTCGGCACTGGCACTCTCGGACCGGGTGGCCAACTACCCGGCCTCCCCGGTCTTAAACGAAGTTTTCACCAAGGTCCAGCTAAAGCCTTGACGGGCACGTCCAATTTCAGTAAGAGGGTCACGCGGGGATATTCTGTGACAGCCAGAGCCGCTGCTATCGGAGACTCACTGTGACTTTTATTTCCAAGACCAAACATGCCGACGTCGTCCTGATCGGCGGCGGCATCATGAGCGCCACACTGGGGGCGTTCATCAAGCAGCTCGAACCCACCTGGACCATCTCCCTCTTCGAGCGCCTCGACGAGCCGGGACTGGAGAGCTCCGGTCCGTGGAACAACGCCGGAACCGGGCACGCCGCACTCTGCGAGCTCAACTACTCCCCCGCAGCCAAAGACGGCTCGGTGGACCCCTCCAAGGCGCTGCTCATCAACGAACAGTTCCAGCTGTCCCGGCAGTTCTGGTCGCATCTTGTGGAGAAGTCCCTGATCGGTTCGCCGAAGGGCTTTATCAACACCGTCCCGCACATGAGCTTTGTCATCGGCGAGGACAACACCAAGTTCCTGCGGACCCGGTACGAGGCACTGAAGCCCCACCCGCTGTTCCGCAGCATGGAATATTCCGAGGACCACGGCCAGATCGCCAAGTGGGCTCCGCTGATCGTCAAGGGCCGCGACCCGAAGCAGCGCATCGCCGCCACGCGGGCAGCCGAAGGCACCGACGTCGACTTCGGCGCACTGACCCGGGAGCTGACCACCTACCTCGGGAACAACGGCGTCGAGATCAACTACGGCCACGACGTGACCGGCATTTCCAAGGCGTCCGACGGCGGCTGGGACCTTTCGCTCAAATACCCGGCCTCCGGGGAACACGGCAGGATCCACGCGAAGTTCGTGTTTGTCGGCGCCGGCGGCGGCGCCCTGCACCTGCTGCAGGCCTCAGGCATCCCGGAAAGCAAGGGCTTTGGCGGTTTCCCCGTCTCCGGCCAGTTCTTCCGCTGCACCGACGAGAACCTCGCCGCCCAGCACAGCGCCAAGGTATACGGCCAGGCTTCCGTGGGCGCACCGCCCATGTCCGTGCCGCACCTGGACACGCGCTACGTCGACGGCAAGCGTTCCCTGCTGTTCGGCCCGTACGCCGGTTTCTCCACGAACTTCCTGAAGAACGGCTCCTACCTGGACCTGCCCCTGTCCATCCGGCCCGGCAACATCATTCCGATGCTCGCCGTGGCCAAGGACAACATGGACCTGACGGCCTACCTCGTGAAGGAAGTCGCCAAGCGCCACGGCGACAAGGTAGAGGCGCTCCGCGAGTACTACCCTGAGGCCAAGGACGGCGACTGGGAACTGATCACCGCCGGCCAGCGTGTACAGATCATCAAGAAGGATCCGAAGAAGGGCGGCGTGCTGCAGTTCGGCACGGAAGTCATTGCCGGCCGTGACGGCTCCATCGGCGCGCTCCTGGGCGCCTCCCCCGGAGCCTCCACCGCGGTGCCGATCATGATCGAACTGCTGCAGAAGTCCTTCCCCAAGAACTTCAAGGGCTGGCAGGGCAAGCTCAAGGACATGATGCCCGGCTACGGCACCAAGCTGGACAGCAACCCGGAACTCGCCGCGGAACTTGAGAAGGCAACCGCCACGGCACTCCAGCTGGAGAGCGTTTCGGCGACCCGCTGACCCTGCCGGGGTCGGCGGGCAGCAGTTCATCCCCATACCAGTCCGCCAACCCCGTCAGGAGACCAAGCGATGTTCCGGCTGGCACAACTTTCACTGGCAAACAGGGCACTGATCGCCCTGATCACCGTCTTCGCGTCGGTGTTCGGGGTGATCACCATGTCCTCGCTGAAGCAGGAACTGATACCCTCCATCGAGTTCCCGCAGATCACCGTGTTGTCAGCGATGCCCGGCGCTTCGCCGGAGGTGGTGGACAAGCAGGTCAGCGAGCCGCTGGAGAAGGCGCTGAACGGCGTCGAAGGGCTGGAATCGACGTCGTCAACATCCCGCACGGGCGTCTCACAGATCTCGATGACGTTCACGTACGGCTCCAACCTGGACCGGGCGCGGAACCAGATTGACCGGGCCATCTCCAATGCCAAACGCCAGCTGCCGGAAGACGTCCAGCCGCAGGCCATCGCCGGCAGCATCAGCGATTTCCCCATCCTGTTCCTGGCGGTCTCCTCGGACAAATCGCTGAGCGAACTTAATGCTGACCTGCAGCGGCTCAGCATCCCCCGGCTGCAGAAAATCGACGGCGTCCGCAGCGCCGATGTGACCGGCGGCGCCACCCAGCACATCCAGATCCTGCCAAGGGCTGACGCCATGGCGTCCAGCGGGGCAACCGTTACTGCGATCCGGGACGCACTGTCGAATAACGGGGCCCTGATCCCGGCCGGAACCATCGAAGAGGACGGCAAGATCCTCTCGCTCCAGATCGGCAGTCCGGTGGACTCCCTCGACGCCGTCCGGGCCCTGCCGCTGGCCGGCACGAAGCAGCCTTCCACCATCGGCTCCGTGGCGGACGTCTCGCTCAAGGATGACGAACGCACCTCCATCTCCCGCACCGACGGCAAGGAAACACTGGCGGTTTCCGTCACCAAAAAGCCCGAGGGCGACACGGTGGCCATCTCCCACGCCGTAACCGGCATCATCGGCGACCTTGAAGCCGAATTAGGCTCCAACGCCACGTTCACGCCGGTCTTCGACCAGGCACCCTTCATCGAGAAATCCATCAAGGACCTGACCACCGAGGGCCTGCTGGGCCTGGGCTTCGCCGTGGCGGTGATCCTGGTGTTCCTCATGTCGTCCCGCTCCACGCTGGTGACGGCGGTGTCCATCCCCCTGTCGCTCCTCATCACGTTCATCGGACTGTCCGCGACCGGCTACTCCCTGAACATCCTGACGCTGGGGGCACTGACCATCGCCATCGGCCGCGTGGTGGACGACTCGATTGTGGTGATCGAGAACATCAAGCGGCACCTCGCCTACGGGGAGGACAAGGTCACCGCCATCCTGACGGCCATCCGGGAAGTAGCCGGGGCGATTACCGCCTCCACTCTGACCACGGTGGCCGTGTTCCTGCCCATCGCGTTCGTTGGCGAACTCGCCGGCGAGCTTTTCCGCCCGTTCGCGCTCACTGTCACCATGGCGCTGCTGGCATCCCTGCTGGTGTCGCTGACCATTGTTCCCGTGCTGGCGTACTGGTTCCTGAAGTCCCCGTCGGCCGCTGCCCCCGGGTCCGCTGCCGCCCGCGAGGCCGCCGCGGCCGTGCGGGCCAGGGCACTGGAAGCCGAGCAGAAGAGCCTGCTGCAGCGGGGCTACCTCCCCATCCTGACCAAGACCCAGAAGCATCCCGTGGTGACGCTGATTGCCGCCGGGCTGGTGCTGGCCGCCACCGGCGCCATGACCCCGTTATTGGCCACAGACCTGCTGGGCCAGTCCGGGCAGAACAGCCTCACCGTGCGCCAGGTCCTGCCGGGCGGCACCAGCCTGGCCGAAACCAGCGCCGCCGCCGTCCGGGTGGAAGGGGTGCTGCGCAGCATCGACGGCATCAAGACCGTCCAGGTCACGTCCGGCAACGCCCAGGCGGGCTTCGCCGCGCTGATATCCTCAGGGGCTTCCAATTCGACCTTCACCGTGGTCACGGACGAAAAAGCGGACCAGGCAGAGCTCCAGGAAAAAGTCCGCACAGAACTTTCCGGCATCCCCGACGCCGGCAAGATCTCCGTGGGCACGCAGCAGGGCGGCTTCGGCACCTCGTCCACGGTGGACATCACCCTGCGGGCCGCCACCTCCGCCGACCTCCGCACCGCCAGCGATGCGATGGTGGACGCAATGGGCGGCGTGCCCGGCACCAGCGAGGTGGCCACAAACCTTGCAGCCAGCCAGAACGTTGTCCAGGTCAAGGTTGACCGGGCCAAGGCCGTGGCCGCCGGACTGAACGAGCAGCAGGTGGCCGGTGTGCTCGCCGCAACGATCAGTCCGGTCCCCGCCGGGACGGTCCGGATCGAAACCGACGACTTCCCGGTCCAGATCGGGGAGGGAACCCGGTTCACCAGTGTTGAGGCTGTGCGGAACATCCCGCTGCCGGGTGGACGGGCCACTCTCGGCACCATTGCCGACGTCGAGCAGGTGGAGGTCCCGATCTCCATCACGGCCAGCAACGGGCAGCGGACCGCGAAAGTCTCCCTCACGCCGTCGGGCTCCAACCTTGGCGCCGTGAGCGCCGAAGTCCAGTCCCGGCTGGACGATGTCCAGCTGCCTGCCGGGGTCACGGCCACCCTGGGCGGGGCCACCACGCAGCAGGCAGAGTCCTTCCGGCAGCTGGGTCTGGCCCTGCTGGCCGCCATAGCCATTGTGTACGTGATCATGGTGGCCACCTTCAAATCCCTTGTCCAGCCGCTGATCCTGCTGGTGTCCGTCCCGTTCGCGGCCACCGGGGCCGTCGCGCTGCTCCTGGTGACCGGCGTGCCGCTGGGCCTGCCGTCGCTGATCGGCATGCTGATGCTGGTGGGAATTGTGGTGACCAACGCCATTGTGCTCATCGACCTGATCAACCAGTACCGGAAGCCCGGCGACGGCAGGGCGGCGATGCCGGTGGCGGACGCCATCACGCACGGTGCGCGCCAGCGCCTGCGGCCCATCCTGATGACCGCACTGGCCACCGTGTTCGCGCTGACGCCGATGGCGCTGGGCCTGACAGGCGGTGGCGGGTTCATCTCCCAGCCGCTGGCCGTCGTCGTGATCGGCGGGCTGGTCTCCTCAACGGCCCTCACGCTGGTCCTGGTCCCGGTCCTTTACCGCCTGGTGGAGGGGCGCCGCGAGAGGAAGGCCCTGCTCAGGGCGCTGCACGAGCGCCCTGAACTGGGTCCCGCCAACGACGTCGACGACGAGTTCCGCGACTGGACCACCGGCAAGGTCCCCAAGGTCAGCGGCCGCCGCGCCGCACCGGGCGAGCCGGGCTAAACGAACGGGAATAATCCGGCCCGGGAGGCGTTGTATCCGTCGATAGATGCATATGCATCTAAATCGGGTATAGTGGTGGTAATCCCACCACGGACAGCCAGAACGGAAGGCACATCATGCAGATCGGCGTATTCAGCGTCAGCGACATCACCACGGACCCCACCACGGGACAGACCCCCACGGAGAACGAGCGCATCAAGGCCTCCGTGGCGATCGCCAAAAAGGTCGAGGAAATCGGCATGGACGTCTACGCAATCGGCGAGCACCACAACCGCCCGTTCTTCTCGTCCTCCCCCACCACCACCCTCGCCTACATCGCGGCGCAGACCGAGCGAATCACGTTGTCCACCGCCACGACGCTGATCACCACAAATGATCCGGTGAAGATCGCGGAGGACTTCGCGATGCTCCAGCACCTGTCCGATGGTCGCGTGGACCTGGTTCTGGGCCGCGGCAACACGGCGCCCGTCTACCCCTGGTTCGGCAAGAACATCCAGGACGGCGTGGAGCTGGCCATCGAGAACTACAGCCTGCTGCGCCGGCTGTGGGACGAGGACACCGTGAACTGGTCCGGCAAGTTCCGGACCCCGCTGCAGAACTTCACCTCCACGCCCCGCCCGCTCGACGGCGTCGCCCCCTTTGTCTGGCACGGTTCCATCCGCACGCCGCAGATCGCCGAAGTGGCCGCCTACTACGGCGACGGCTTCTTCGCGAACAACATCTTCTGGCCCAAGGAGCACTACCAGCAGCTGATCGGGCTCTACCGCGAACGCTACGAGCACTACGGCCACGGCACGGCGGACCAGGCGATCGTGGGGCTCGGCGGCCAGTTCTTTATGCGGAAAAACTCCCAGGACGCGGTCAAGGAGTTCCGGCCCTACTTCGACAACGCCCCGGTCTACGGCCACGGCCCGTCGCTGGAGGACTTCACCTCGCAGACCCCGCTCACCGTGGGCAGCCCGCAGGAGGTCATCGAAAAGACCCTGACGTTCCGCGAGTACTTCGGCGACTACCAGCGCCAGCTGTTCCTGATCGACCACGCCGGCCTGCCGCTGAAGACCGTGCTGGAACAGCTGGACCTGTTCGGCGAGGAAGTCCTGCCGGTCCTGCGCAAGGAGTACGCGGCACTGAAGCCCGCGCACGTTCCGGACCCGCCCACCCACGCAGGCCGGGTCGCGGCGCTGCTGGCTGCGCAGAGTGCCGAAACAACCCCGTCGGAGGCGTGATGGCCAGCGACGGCGAATCACCGGTACGGCTTGCCGCGGAGACCTGGGAGTCCCTGTTCCGGGCCCAGGTGGCGGTGATGCGGAAGCTCCAGGCAGGGCCTGCCTTCAAGAAGGTGGCACTGAACGAGTACGACGTCCTGTTCACGCTCTCCCGCTGCCCGTCTGGCTGGCTGCGGCTGAATGAGCTCAACGACCATGTCCTGCTGAGCCAGTCCAGCCTCAGCCGGCTGGTGGAGCGGCTCGAAAAGCGGGGACTGGTGGCGCGGATGGCGGCCCCCGAGGACGGCCGCGGGGTGCTGCTGAAGCTGACCGACGCCGGCGCCGAGCTGCAAAAGGACATCGGCCGCGAGCACGTCCGGGATATCTCAGGGCTCCTGGGTCCGGCGCTGACGGCGGCTGAGCAGAAGGAACTGAGGCGGCTGACCGAGAAGCTTCGGAATTCCGTGGGCGCACGCCACTAAGCGGCCCGGCGCAGAGAGTCGCCCGGACTAGCGCAGCACGACGAGCTTGGCCGGGTCCTCAGCGGGCAGGTTGCCGTTCACAACGGCGGTGACGCGCATCTGGTGGAGGGTGAGGCTTCCGCCGACGGTGGAGAGGAAGGCGGTATCGGCCGAGTCGCGGCCGGCCGTGATCCTCAGCATCGACTCCCGCGGGGCGAGCCCCGTGGGGTCGATGACGTGCCAGGCCCCGTTGACGTGGGCTTCGGCCACGGCGTGGAAATCCATCGGGCTCAGTCCCGGCGCGTAGACGGCCGTCAGCCGCGCGGGGATGTCCTTGGACCGGAGCAGCGCGATGGCAAGGTGGGCGAAGTCGCGGCAGACGCCGCGGCGGTGCAGGAGGGTATCCACTGCCCCGTCGGTGCCCCGCGAGGATCCGCTGATGTACCTCAGCTCGCCGTAGACCCAGTTCCGCACGGCATGCAGCAGCTCTTCGCCATGGAGCCCGCCGAATTCCGCATAGGCCGTGGGCAGGAGCCGGTCCGACTCGGCGTACCGGCTGGGGCGGACGTAGCGGATAAGTTCCGCCAGCGGTGCCTCTTCGGGGACGGCCTGTCCGGCCACCGACGCCGAATAGTCGACCGTCACCTCGGCAGGGTCCGGGAACTCCATGTAGTGGATCCGGCCCCCATGGTGGTCCGACAATTCAGTCAGCGGAACCTGCGCGCCTTCCACCGTTACCGACAAGGATTCCTCAAACGAGGAGTAACCGGGGTTCCTGGCCACGGAAATGGCCAGCGCAACCTTGGTGTCGGCAACGGTCCTGAAAACCAGGCGGGCGGAAACAGAGCGGTCCATTGATCTCCGGGGTGGGAAGTGGTTTGCCAGTCTCCGCTCTCGCCCGGCAGGGGGTGGGCCGGCAGCAGGACTAGTTCTTGATCTCCAGAGACATTAGCATCCGTTGGACGTTGGCGAATTCGGTGCCCTCGTCCACATACTTCGCAGCCTGGTCCAAGGTGTCAAAGGCCTTGGCGGGAGCCACCTTTTCATCCGGCGCGAACGCCTTGAGCGCCGGGAGGTCCCCGAAGGAGTAGTCACCCTTGCCGGCCGGGCCGCGGACCACGTTGCGCAGTTCGCACGCCTGTCCGTCGGCGCCGCCCACGATGTTGGTAATGCCGAAGGACCCGAAGTACCGGTAGCCCTGGATCACCCTGAACACGACATGCGGGGCGATGGTTCCCTCTCCTGCAAGTGCCGGAAGGTCCACGGGCACGCTGCTGATCACGGTGTAGGGCCTGCGCGCCGCCTCCGCACATTCCGGAGCCGACGGCGGCAGTCCCGTCCGCAGCGAGGCAATGACGGTTCCATCCGGCTTCTTTACCTCGACCTTCAGCGCACCTGCCATCGTCCCTTCCTCGGGCGTCACGGACTGGGCGATCCATTCCTCCGGCAGGTCGAAGCTCACCGTCTTGCCGGGGTCCGAGAAAGTCTTCCACGCAGCCGATGTGGCCCCCGCACCTGGCGTCGGCGAACCCTGGCCGCCGGACGCCGCCGGATCCGCCGACGCCGTGGCCGTCCCCGTCGGGGCAGCGGTTGACGCAGTGGCGTCCGGCTGCGCGGTCCAGGACGGTTCGGCCTGACCTTGGGCGCTGCAGCCGGAGGCCACGCCTCCGCACACGAGCACGGCCATGATCCGGAACCCCAGCACTGCTGTCTTGCGCGTCATGCAGCCAGCGTAGCGCCGGGCGCCGCCGCCGCAAGGTAAGCGCGCTCCGAGGGGCTAGGCTGGTGGCTATGGCGGAAGAGCAGTATGGCGTGGCGGACGACAGCCTGGCGGACATCTCCGCCATCGACATTGCGGATTGGCGCCTGCGGACGTTTTCCCTCTATGAGATGGTCCGGAAAATTTCGGTGGAGAGCCCCGCGGAGGCCCATTCCTATTGGCGGCACGAGCGCGACCGGATGTTCGCCACCCATCCCGCGTCTGCGCTGACCAGCCAGGACAAAGCGCGTTTTTCCGGTCTCAGGACCGCTGACTACGATCCCATCTACCGCTTCCATGTGCCGCTGACCGGGGAAGGCGCGGGACGGGAAATGTCGGTGGAAACCGCCACCGACGGCGTGGTCAACTTCGTCCGCCTCGGTACCTTCGACCTTCCGGAGATGGGGCAGCTCGCCGTCTGGAAGCTCCAGGGGTACGGCGGCGGCATCTTTGTGCCGTTCCGGGATGCAACGGCCGGGCAGCCAGGTGGCAGCTACGGTGCCGGACGCTACCTGATCGACACGATCAAGGGCGCCTTCCATGGCGTGCACGGCACCGGTCCCGGCGCCGAATTCGTGCTTGACTTCAACTTCGCGTACAACCCCTCCTGCGCCTACAACGAGGCCTGGGCGTGCCCGCTGGCCGGCCCCTCGAACCGTCTCGCCGTCGAGATCCCTGCCGGCGAACTGTACTGACCGCCCGGCAACCGGGCCCCCGCCGCCGTCGCACGTCCTGAAGGAAAACCTATGACCACCCCGCTCCGCCTTGCCCGTGTCCGTCCCGTCTCCCCCGCGGCGCCCGGGGAACAGTTCTTTGTGGCCAACAGTGCCGCCGACTTCGCCAGTGACGCCGGCACCACTTGGACCGTGGTGGACACGCCCTTCCCCGGATCCCGGGCCAACGCCGCGAGCCCTGCCCGCGCCGGCTGGACGCCGGGCGACAGCGTGCACCAGCGAAGCTTCGAGTTCCTTGCCCCCAGCGTCCCGGCCAACGTCCTGGGCATGGCCCACAACACGGGCGAGGCCGGCCGAGCCCTCCCGCCCCAGGCATTCCACAAGGCCGCCACCAGCGTGATCGGGCCGGGCGACGCCATTGAGCTGGGGTCAGACGCCGGCCAGGTTGACCCGGAAGCGGAACTGGCCATCGTGATCGGTCGGAAGGCCCGGGGCCTGACTCCGGACACTGCGCGCAGCGCGGTGCTGGGATTCACCATCGGAAACGATGTGACCTCCCGGGACCTGCAGAAGTCGGACGAGCTGTGGATCAGCGCGAAGAGCCAGGACACGTTCACGCCTGCCGGGCCGTGGATCGTCACGACGCTCGATGTCACAGACCTGGCCATCGGCATCGTCCACAACGGTACTGCGCTGGCGCCTGCCAGCAGCGCGGACCTGGGCTGGAACGTGGACGAAATCCTGGTCTATCTCACGTCCTTCATGACCCTGCACCCCGGGGACCTGGTCCTGACCGGATTCCCGGCCGAGTGTGCGCCCATCGGCCCCGGCGATACGGTCACCTGCCGTGTGGAGGGCATCGGCGAACTCACCAACCCGGTGAAGGCAGCGTCCTGGGAGGGATCCGCGGCCTGATGTGTCAGGCTTGACCCATGGATTCCCCTGCTGCGCCCGCCGAACAGCTGACGCAGCAGCCAGGCGTCCACCAAGGCCGCCGGGCACCATCCACCCGGCACCACCGCGGGATCCTGAAGTTCCCGGTGGTCCGCCAGCTCATCCGCTTCACCGGCGTGGGCATCGTCTGTACCGCCGCATCGCTGGGGCTCTACGCGTTGCTTCGCCCCTGGCTGGGTCCGCAGCTGGCCAATGCGGCGGCACTGGTTGTGACGTCATTCCTGAACACCGCCCTGAACCGCAGGCTCACGTTCAAGATCTCAGGGCAGCACCGGATGGCCCGGGACCACCTGCATGGGCTGCTGGTGATCGCCGTAGCCCTGGTCATCACCGGCAGCAGCCTGGGCATCCTGCACTGGCTGAAGCCCGACGCCAGTGTTGCCGACGAGCTCTGGACCACCACGCTGTCCGGTTTCCTGGCCACGGCCGTCCGGTTCACCATGCTCCGGCACTGGATCTTCCGCCGCGCCCGGCACATCTAGGACAACGGGGCCCGCTATGCCCGGCCGAGGGTCCGGACGCTCGCGACGGCGGCCAGCACGGCCTGGGCAGCGGCGTCCAGGTCCGCGGCACCGACGGATGAATCAAAGCTGAACCGCACCGCCGTCTGCGCCACCTCGGCGGGGATGCCGAGCGCGGTCAGGACCGGTGAGGGTGCGTCCGAGCCGGCCGCGCAGGCCGAACCGCTGGAGCACACCACTCCTTGCCGTTCAAGTTCAAGAAGAACAGATTCCCCGCTGGTGCCGGGAAAGCAGAAGGACGCCACGGAGGGCAGCCGGTCAGTGGGGTGGCCGGTCAGGACGGCCCCGGGCACGCCGCCGAGCACCGCCGCCGTGAAGCTGTTACGCAGCGCCGCCACCCGGGCGCCCGAGCCGGCCTGGTCCCGTTGGGCCAGGGTGAGGGCGGTGGCCAGGCCAACGGCTCCGGCGACGTTCTCGGTGCCCGAGCGGCGGCCGCGTTCCTGTCCGCCGCCGTGGACCAGGGGTTCGATCCGGGTCCGTCCGCGGACGTAAAGTACGCCGCAGCCCTTGGGCGCCCCGAGCTTGTGGCCGGAAATGCTCAGTGCGTCCACGCCGAGCGCCTTGACGTCCAGAGGCAGCCAGCCTGCGGCCTGGACGGCGTCCGTGTGGAACGGGATGCCCTGCGCCCGGGCCAGCGCAGCCAGTTCGGCGACGGGCTGGACGGTGCCCACTTCATTGTTGGCGTACATCACGCTGACCAGGGCGGTCTCCGGGCGGAGCACGGCGGCGAGTGCCTCCGGCGTCACCAGCCCCGTCCCGTCAACGGGAACGACGTCCACGGCGAACCCGTGGAACCGTTCAAGGTAGCGTGCCGATTCCTCCACGGCGGGGTGTTCGATGGCGCTGACCACCACACGGTTAAGCCGCGGATCGGCGGCCTGCCGCGCCAGGGCAATGCCCTTCACGGCAAGGTTGTCGGCCTCGGTGCCGCCCGAGGTGAAGGTCACCTCGCCTGCCCTGCAGCCCAGCACGTTTGCGACGGCGGCACGTGCGTCGGCGAGCGCAGCGGCGGCGGCTTCGCCCAGGGAATGATGGCTCGACGGGTTGCCGAATTCGCCGGTCAGGTAGGGCCACATCGCATCCAGCACCTCCCGGCGGACGGGGGTGGTGGCCGCGGCGTCAAGGAAAATCACGGTGCGCTCATCCGACGCTCAGCTCAACGTCCAGGCCCAGGTCCAGTGCCGCGACGCTGTGGGTCAGCCCGCCGATGGATATGACGTCTACACCGGTGGCGGCGATTCCGGCCACGGTCTGCAGGTTGACGTTGCCGCTGGCCTCCACGCGGGCGCGTCCACCCACCAGTGCCACGCCGGTCCGGAGCTCCTCCAGGGTGAAGTTGTCCAGCATGATGGTGTCCACCCCCGCGGCGAGCACGGGTTCGATCTGGTCGATGCTGTCCACTTCCACCTCAAAATGCGTGGTGTGGCCCAGCTGCGCCTTGGCTGCCGCCAGGAGGCCGGTGAGTTTGGCGGGGTCGCCGCCGGTCATCACTGCCAGGTGGTTGTCCTTGGCCAGCACGGCGTCGGACAGGCTGTACCGGTGGTTCGCCCCTCCCCCGCAACGGACGGCAAAGCGTTCCAGGACCCGCAGCCCTGGAGTGGTCTTCCGCGTGTCGGTGATCCGTGCGGCGGTGCCCTCGGTGAGCTTCACGAATTCTGCCGTCTTGGTGGCAATGGCGGACATGCGCTGCACCAGGTTGAGGGCGACGCGTTCGGCCAGCAGGACAGAGCGTGCCCGGCCGCTGACGCGTGCGAGGTGCGTGCCGGCGTCGAACGCCTCACCGTCGGCCACCAGCAGCTCCACGTCGGTGTCCGGGTCAATGAGCAGCATGGCGTCCCGGAAGACCGTGGCGCCGCTGAAGACGCCGGGGACGCGCGCGTTCAGGACCGCCGTCGCCCTGGCCTCAGCCGGGATGAGCAGCTGTGAGGTGATGTCACCGGCGGGGGCGTCCTCGGCGAACGCCCGCTCCAGGATCTCCCGCACAGGCGCCGTGGGGAGGGCCAGGTCAAACACGGTGGATTCAGTCATGGACAAGGCTCGCTTTCGGGCGGGTTAGGCAGGTCTCTTCAAATTCTTCGTGGATGCCGGCGGTTTCGGCCGGGCTGTCGCTCCGGTAGTGGGCGCCCAGCGATTCGGTACGCTCCCGGGCCGCAGCCACCAGCAGCCGGGCCGCCAGCAGCAGGTTGGCATCTTCGTACCGGCGCGGGTCCCCCTCATCAGGAACCAGCCCAGGACGGACGACGCCGGACCACGCCTCAAGCACAGCCCCCGCCTCCCCCAAAAGCACCCCGTTCCGAAGCACCCCGGCCTTGGCAGTCATCAAGCGCCGCAAAGCGTCGCGGGAGAAGGGGCCCGGTGCAACAGTCCCCAACTCGGACGCGTCGGCGGGCTTAGTTGTTGGCGCGGCACCCATGGTGGGCCGTCGGTCGTCGGCCGAGGGTGTTCCGGAAGCGAGCGTCAAGGGGAGGCCGCCAGCGGCCGAGACAGCGAGCGGAGGAACAGCGTCGGACGACACCCAACCCGCCTCAGCTGCGAGGAACGCTTCGACAGCGCGCCGGCCAAAAACAAGACCTTCAAGGAGTGAGTTGCTGGCGAGCCGGTTCGCCCCCTGGACGCCGGTGCAGGCGACTTCGCCGGCGGCGTAGAGCCCGGGGACGGAAGTTCTGGCGTGGAGGTCGGTGGCGACGCCGCCCATCCAGTAGTGGGCGGCCGGGGCGACGGGCACCAGCCCGCGGGTCCAGTCGAGGCCGGCCGCACGGGTCCTGGCGCTGAGGGTCGGGAACCGGCGCGCCAGGAAACCTGCGCCCTTGGCAGCCTCGATGACGGTTGCGTCGAGGTAGACGTGGCCGTTGGGGTCGCCGAGCTTGGCCAGGTGGAGGGCGATGCTGCGGGACACGACGTCGCGGGGCGCCAGCTCGGCGTCCGGATGGTATTCGGGCATAAAGCGCCGGCCCCGGGAGTCCAGCAGGATGGCGCCCTCACCGCGGACAGCCTCCGAGATCAGCAGCGGGTCGGCATCGGAAGCGGCCTGCGTCGTGGCGGGCACCAGGCAGGTGGGGTGGAACTGGAAGAATTCAAGGTCGGCGACGGCGGCACCGGCACGCCACGCGAGGGCGAGTCCGTCAGCGGTGGCCACGGCCGGGTTGGTGGTCTGGGCGAACAGCTGGCCGGCGCCGCCCGTGGCCAGCAGCACGGCATCCCCGTGGATGCCCAGGCTGCGGCCGCCGTGGGTGTACCTGACACCGGTCACCCTGTCACCGGATTTCACCAGTCCTGTGGCCAGGGCATGCCCGATCAGCCGGATCTTTCCTGCTGCCTGCTGCGACAGCACGGCGCTGACCAGGGCGTGGACTACGCCCGCTCCGGTGGCATCGCCGCCGGCGTGGAGGATGCGCGGCGCGGAATGGGCGGCCTCCAGGCCGAGGGCGGGCCCGCCGTCGTGGTCCTGGTCAAAATGAACACCAAACCGCACCAGGCCGGCGATGTCGTGGCGCGCCTCGGTGCAGAGCACGCGGACGGCCTCGTAGTTGCAGTGCCCGGCACCCGCGGCGAGGGTGTCTGCGATGTGGGCAGCCACGGTGTCGCCCGGCGCGGGTTCGTCCAGCACGGCCGAGATCCCGCCCTGCGCGTAGAACGTGTTGCTGTCCGCGAGCGCGCCCTTGGTCAGCACCACCACATCGGCGCCCGCCTCCGCCGCCAGGAGGGCGGCGTAGAGGCCGGCTATGCCGCTTCCGACGACGATGAGCCGCTGAGCGGATGCGCTGCGGTCAGCAGCGGCACGGGTCTGTCCGACGGCTGGGACGGCGGTCATTACGGCCTTGCGGCGAGCATGCGCTCGAGCGCTGTCCTGGCATTCGCCTGCACGGCGTCCGCGACGGTGATGCGGTTGACCACGCGGCCTGCCACCAGCTCCTCCAGCACCCAGGCGAGGTAGCCGGGGTGGATCCGGTACATCGTGGAGCAGGGGCAGATCACCGGGTCCAGGCAGAAGATGGTGTGCTGGGGGTATTCGGCGGCGAGCCGGTTGACCATGTTGATTTCCGTGCCGATGGCGAACGTTGTGGGTTCAGTGGCGGCGGCGATGGCCTTTTTGATGAAGTCGGTGGACCCTGCGGAGTCCGCCGCGTCCACCACTTCCATGGGGCATTCGGGGTGCACGATCACGTTGACGCCGGGGAAGTCGGCGCGGGCCTTCTCGATCTGGGCCACGTTGAACCGCTTGTGGACCGAGCAGAATCCGTGCCAGAGAATCACGCGGGAATCCAGCAGGGCCTGTTCGTCGTTGCCGCCTAGCTCCTTGCGGGGATTCCACATGGGCATCTGCTCCAGGGGCACGCCCATGGCCTTGGCGGTGTTGCGGCCCAGGTGCTGGTCCGGGAAGAACAGGACGCGCTGGCCGCGTTCGAAGGCCCACTCCAGGACGGTCTTGGCGTTGGAGGACGTGCAGACGATGCCGCCATGCTCGCCGCAGAAAGCCTTCAGGGCTGCGGAGGAATTCATGTAGGTGACGGGGATGACCGGAACCCGGCCGTCGGCGTCGGGCTCGGTGCCGTAGATCTCTTCCAGCTGTTCCCAGCACTCTTCAACGGAGTCCGTGTCGGCCATGTCCGCCATGGAGCAGCCCGCGGCCAGGTTCGGCAGGATCACGGCCTGCTCGGGCCGTGACAGGATGTCCGCGGTCTCGGCCATGAAGTGGACACCGCAGAAGATGATGGCTTCCGCATCGGGCTTTGTCAGTGCGGCGTTGGCCAGCTGGAAGGAGTCGCCCACGAAGTCGGCGTATTGGATGACCTCGTCTCGCTGGTAGAAGTGGCCCAGGATCACGGCACGCTCCCCCAGGACGTCCTTCGCCGCGCGGATCCGCCGGTCCAGTTCGGCGTCGCTGGCCAGTTTGTATTCCTCCGGCAGCTGCCCCTGGCGGGGCGTGGCTGCCGGAGCAACATCGGCGCTGGACGCACCCGGGCCGTAGGCGGGAACGCCGGCGAGTGCTTCGGCGAGGTCGTAGTCCCAGGGGCCCTTGGCCAGCGCCGGGCTGCACGTGGCTGCTGCTTTGCCTGCAGCCGCGTTTTCGGCCTGTTCGCGCGTGATCAGCTGGATGGCTGTGTTGACGCTGCTCATGGTGTGCTCCTGTTATCTGGGTCAAGGCCGGGGCGGCCGGTGAAGCGGTAGAGGCGGGGCGGGCGGTGCTTCCCGCCCTGGAGGTATTCGCCGGTTTCTTCAATCTCCGGTGTGGAGGTGATCTGCCGGCGAAAATTCGCGGGGTCCAACTGGCGGTCCAGGACGGCTTCGTAGACTTCCCTGACCTGGGCCAGGGTGAAGTACTCGCCCAGGAAGTGGTAAGCGATGGAGCCGTACGCCAGCTTGTTCCGCAGCCGCCACAGGGCGTAGTCAACGATCGCGTTGTGGTCGAAGGCCAGGTCACCGACGCGGTCGGCCCGGAACCACGTGACGTTCTCTGATTCGTCGGCGAGGGCGGCCTCGGTGGGCTGCACCAGCGCCCAGTAGACGATGGAGACAACACGCTGGCTGGGCGAACGGTGCAGGCCGCCAAACGCGTAGAGCTGTTCCAGGTAGCTGGGCGCCAGGCCCGTGGTTTCCTGCAGGTTGCGCGACGCCGCATCCTGGAGGGATTCGGCATGGGTCAGGGGTCCCCCGGGGAGCGCCCACAGGCCCTTGTACGGTTCACGGATGCGGCGGACCAGCGGGATCCACAGCGTGGGGCGGCCGGACTTTTCACTGGGGCGCAGGGCAAAAATGACCGTGGAGATCGCGAGCGACGGCGGCGCGCTGCGGCGCTCCGCCACATTGGCTGCACTGGTGTACACGATGACCACCCCGCTCTCCCTGATTAGTTAAAGTCACATTGACCAAAACTAATTCTAAGCCCCGCCAGTCCCGAATCAAAATGTTTCTTTTCCTGCGACGCCGGCCGGGGTCCCCCGCGGACATGCTGACTGCGCGTTCAACCACCAAGGAGGCCCGCGGGACCATCCCAGCTTGGGCGCCGGTTGCCGAAGCGGTAAATTCGAGTGGTCCCACGAGGACAACTACCAACACCCCAAGAAGGTTCAAAGGCATGACAACGAAGTCCACGTACGTACGGCCGGAAACCCACCTCGGCCACAGCATGAAACCGCGCCAGCTCACCATGATGGGGCTGGGAAGCGCTATTGGCGCCGGGCTCTTCCTGGGCTCCGGCGCCGGAGTGCAGGCCGCCGGGCCGGCCGTGCTGGTTTCGTACCTGGTGGCTGGAACGCTCATCATCCTGGTGATGTGGGCGCTGGGCGAAATGGCCGCAGCCAACCCCACCAGCGGCGCGTTCTCGGTGTACGCCGAACGTGCCCTGGGGAAGACCGCCGGCGCCACAGTGGGCTGGCTGTGGTGGCTGCAGCTCGTCGTGGTGATCGCCGCCGAAGCCCTGGGCGCGGCGGGACTGCTGTTCTCCGTCTGGCCCGTCGTCCCCGTCTGGGCCCTCGCCCTCGTCTTCATGGTGGTCTTCACCGCCATCAACCTGGCCGGGGTCAGGAACTTCGGCGAGTTCGAGTTCTGGTTCGCTATCCTCAAAGTCGCCGCCATCGTCCTCTTCCTCGCGGTAGGCGCCGCCCTGCTGCTGGGACTCCTTCCCGACGTCGCGTCGCCGGGACTGTCCAACATCACCGAAGACTTCGCCCCGGCAGGCCTCGGCGGGGTTGCCACCGCCCTGTTTGTGGTGATCTTCGCCTTTGGAGGCACCGAGATCGTTTCCGTGGCCGCGGCCGAGACCGAGGACCCTGAACACAGCGTTGGCAAGGCCATCAAGACCGTCGTGTGGCGGATCCTGGTCTTCTACATCGGCTCGGTCTTTGTTATTGCTGCGGTACTGCCGGCCACCTCGGAAGGCCTCGCGTCGCCGTTCGCAGGAGTCCTCGACGCCGCCCGGATCCCGGGTGCCGGTACGGCAATCACCCTTGTCGCCGTCGTCGCGCTTCTCTCCGCCCTGAATGCAAACCTCTACGGCGCCTCCCGGATGGTGTACTCGCTGTCCGAGCGCGCCGAGGCGCCGCGCTTCCTGTCGCGGCTGAGCGGGGCGAGCGTGCCCCTGCTCGCCGTCGGTGTTTCGGTCGCCTTTGGTTTTGCTGCCACGGTCCTGGAACTGCTGTTCCCGGAGCGGATCCTGCCGGCACTCTTCCAGCTGGTGGGCTCCACCTGCCTGGTGGTGTGGGGCACGGCCCTCGTCTCGCAACTCATCCTGCGCCGCCGGGCAGACCGGGACGGAATTGCCCTGCCATTGAGGATGAAGGGCTATCCGGGGCTGACAATCCTCGGCCTGGTGCTGCTGGGCCTGATCTTCGCCGTCGGCTTCAGCGCCGAAAGCAGCCGCATCCAGCTGCTCAGCACCTTCGCCCTGGTTGCCTGCCTCGCTGCGGCGTGCTGGACCGGTGCGCGGCTCACGTCCCGCGGGCGCCAGCCCAAGTAGGTCGCAGTAAGTGTCGTTATGAGCCCTCATAACGACACTTACTGCGACCCAGTTGGGGCGGACTGGCGCAGAGCCAGTTCAGCGGAACCAGCCGCCGGTGGAGGTTGAAACCAGCAAACGCTCTGTTGAACCGCCCAGTCCGCAGGCAGGTAAAGTGGTGCGTACCTTCGGTGGGGCAGGCGACAGGATCAATGTCGGCGATCCCCTGATCGTGTTCGAGGTGCCGGGTCCGCCTGGGCGCCGTACTTGATGAGGACTGACACCATGAGCGGCAGGCACACCGGCGAGATCCATTCCCACACCGTTGAGGGCACCGACCCCCAGCTGTTCGTGCAGGTGCACGATCCCCAGACCGACGCCGGACTCCGGCCTGTCCTGCTGCTCCACGGCTTTTCCTCCTCGAGCAAGCTCAACTGGGAGGACACCGGCTGGGTGCCTGCCCTGCTGGAGGCCGGCCGGCGCGTCATCACCGTGGACCTGCCGGGCCACGGCCGCAGCGGCGCCCCGGAGGACAGGGACTCCTACTCCCCCAGCCGCATCCGCGCGGACCTGCTCCAGATCGTGTTCGACGCCGGCGTCCGGCCACTTCGCGACGGCGACCCGGCCAGCGGCCTCGACGTAGTGGGCTACTCGCTGGGCTCCCGGCTCGCCTGGGAATTCGGCGCCACCCAGCCGGAAATTGTCCACCGGCTGGTTCTCGGCGGCCCGAACGTCGCGGACCCGCTGGCCGCCTTCGACCTGGTGGCAGCCCAGCGGTACCTCGCCGACGGAACTCCCATTGCCGACGAGTCCACAGCCGGACTCCTGAAGATGGCCATGCTGCTGCCCAGCAACAATATCTTCGCGCTGCTTTCCCTGGTTGAGGCAATCAAGGACGAGCCATACGATCCTGCCGAAGCCGTCCCCCACATGCCCATGCTCCTGGTGGCAGGAGACAAGGACGAGCGGGCCGCCACCATGCCGCAACTGGCGGAACTGGGCACCAAGGCCGGCTCGATGCCCGAGCAGCTGCTGCTTCCGGGCCGCAACCACACCAACGCGATCACCAGCAGGGCATTCAAGCAGGGCGCCATCAATTTCCTTGCGGTCTGATCCCGGGCGGGCCGTGGCCTGACAGGGGTTTCATAGCTCCCGCATAGGTTCCGTTGGTTGGATCGGCAGATGCACGATTCTCTCCAGCAGCGCGCCCGCCGCACGCCGGCCGCCTTACGCCGCCGTTCCGTCCTGGTGGCCGCCGCAGGGTTCCTCGCCATTGTCCTCATCGCCGCCGCCTACACCCTGGCGCATGTCCTGCCCTGGCCTGGATCGGCGTCGCGCGCTGCAACCGGCGCCGACTCCCGTGCCGGCACTGCCCGGATTGATGCCGGCCTGGATACAGCCATCAATGGCATCATCGGCGCCAACGGCGAGTACCAGGGGGGGTTGCCCTGCTGGATACCGACGGCGGGGACCTGCACCAATATGGTGTGGAGGAACCGTTCGAGGCAGCGAGCACGGCGAAGATCCTGACCGCTGCGGCTTACTACAGCCTGGTGGAGGACGGTTCGGCATCGCTCGATAATCCGCTGGGCGCCTACACCTCGGGGTTCCAGATCCAGGCGATGGTCCAGGACAGCAACAACGATTCATGGAGCCTGCTGATGGACGCCGTTGGCCTGTCCCGGCTCTCGGACTACGCGGCTTCCCTCGGCATCAGCTACGACGCCGGGGTGAACACGCTCTCCACCGCCGACATGGCCCACCTCCTCGCGGAACTGTCCGAGGGCAGGCTACTCAACCAGGAGCATACGGAACAGCTGCTGTCCTACATGCAGGACACCAACGACGAAGACCTCATTCCGGCCGCAGTCCCGGACACCGTGACCGTGTTTCACAAATATGGACTCCTCGACGACGAACTCCACGACGCCGCCATCCTCTCCTCCGCCGAAGGCAGCTACGTCCTGGTGGTCTACACAAAGGGCGCCGACCTGAGCGATGTCCCGCAGCGGACGGCCGTGATCCATGAGATCACCGAGGCCGTCACCGCCGCCCTTTTCTGACCCTGAAGCCCCGTCCAGGACAGGCGCCGGCTTCCCGGCACGGCAGCGGCAGAAGGTAGGCTGGAAGCGGGGCGGATTCAGCCGGAGAGGGAACAATGAGCACGCGTTTTGAAGACCGCACGGATGCCGGTGAGCGTCTGGCCGCGGTACTGACGCAGTTCCGGGAACGTCCCGACGCCATCGTCCTGGGACTGGCGCGCGGCGGGATCCCGGTGGCCGCAGCCGTGGCGAAGGCCCTGTACCTGCCGCTCGGTGCAGTCCTGGTCCGGAAGCTGGGCATCCCCGGCCACGACGAGACCGCCTATGGCGCCCTGGCCTGGTCCAACGGGCGCGTTGTACGCCTGCTCAACAGGCCCCTGATGTCCCGCGTCCTGGAACACGGCGTCCGCCAGGAGTGGCTGGATGAGGTGGAGCACAGGGAACGCGCGGAGCTCCTCCGCCGGGTGGAAACGTACCCGGCCATCAGGCATGACCTCACGGGGAAAGCGGTGCTGCTCGTTGACGACGGCCTGGCAACCGGAGCCACCATGCGGGCAGCCGTCGAAGCTGCCCGTTCCGGCGGTGCAGCCCGCGTTGTGGCGGCAGCGCCTGTTGGTTCAGTGGAGGCTGAAGCCGCCGTTGCCGCCGTGTGCGATGCCGTCCTCTGCCTGCACCTTCCGGGCAAGTTCCGCGCCGTGGGCAGCTTTTACCGCCGTTTTGAGCAGCTCACGGACGAGGACGCCATCAGCCAGCTGGACCAGTAGGCACCGGCTCACCCGCACGTTAACGGCGACCAGGCACGGACCGAGGGGTCCGTGCCTGTCGTCTATGGTTCCGCGCAGTTGCCCGGCCGGTCCCTAGTGGTGGCTGATTCCCAGCGGGCGGCCCTTGGTTTCCTTGGCCAGCAGGACGCCGGCGGCCGAGATCACGCACAGGATCATGATGTAGATGCCGATCGACCCGGTCCACTTGGTGCTCTGCAGCAGCGACTCCGCGATGGTGGCCGCAAAGGCTCCGCCGAGGATGGCCCCGAAGGCGTAGCCGATGGAGATGCCCGAGTAGCGCACGTTGGCCGGGAACATCTCGGCGTACATCGCGGACATGGGTCCGTAGGACAAGCCGAGCCCGATGGTCAGGACAAACAGTGCCACGCCGTAGAGCAGGATGTCCTTGGTGTCGATCAGGGCGAACATCGGGATCATCCAGGCAAACACGATGCCGTAACCGATCAGGAAGGTCTTGACCCGGCCGATCCTGTCGGACAGCCAGCCGCCGACGAGGGTGAAGATGAGCCACCCGAAGGATGCCAGGGTGGTGGCCAGCAGGATCTGCGGGGTAGGCATCTTCAGGGTCCGGGTGGCGTAGGAGATGAAGAACGCGATCAGCAGGTAGCCGGCGGCGTTGTTGCCGATGAAGATCATGGTGGAGTAGAGGACAGCCTTCTTGTGCTTCCGGATGAGCTCGCCGAGGGGCGCCTTGCTGGCTTCCTTGCGGGCTGCCATCTCTTTGAAGACCGGGCTCTCAGCCACGGCGCGGCGGATCAGGTATCCGACCGCGATCAGCACGATGGACAGCAGGAACGGAACCCGCCAGCCCCACGCGGCGAAGTCCTCCTTGGACATGCTGCTGTTGAGGAAGAACAGCAGCCCGGTGGCCAGGATCATGCCCACCGGAACACCAATCTGCGGGTACGCGCCGAACAGGCCGCGCTTGTTCAAGGGTGCGTGTTCGACCGCCATCAGCGCGGCACCGCCCCATTCCCCGCCGGCGGAGAAGCCCTGGACGATGCGGAGGGCGATCAGCAGGATGGGTGCCCAGACGCCGATGTCGTTGTAGGTGGGCAGCATGCCGATCAGCGCCGTCGCGGCACCCATCATGAGGAGGGTGAACACCAGCATGGCCTTGCGCCCGAGGCGGTCACCGAGGTGGCCGGCGACAATGGCGCCCAGCGGGCGGAACAGGAAGCTGATGCCGATCAGGGCAAACGAGAGAATTTGTGCCAGTCCGGGGTTCGAGGCCTGCAGCGGGGTGAGGAACAGCGGGGACAGCAACGTCCCGGTCAGCTGGGCAAAGATGAAGAAGTCGTACCACTCGATGGTGGTGCCTACGAGGGTCCCGGCCAGGACCTTGCGTTCTTCCCTCCGGGTGCTGGGCCCGGCAAGTGAATCCACCAAAGAAGGTGTGGTCATTGAAACTCCATTGTTTAAGGCAGGGGTGCTGCCAGGTGAAACGCCTTCATGATTACCGACAGAACGGTCAGTTAGTTAGTAGGGTACTACGAAAATGTGAGGGAGGACACGCCCGCTGGGATTTTTCGGTCCGGTGCCGCGGCAGGGAGGCCTCAATCGTCCCGGGACAGGAACTCCCTGACCCTGGCACGGACAGGCCCGCGGTCGTAGGAACTGACGAGGGCGCCGGCCATCCGGACGGGATCGCCGAAGAAGAAGTACTCGTAGAGCGCCTGCCGTCCCGAGAACGAGGAGACACTGGCATCAAACGCCAGCTTGAAGAGCCTCACGCGTTCCGGGCCGGTGAGCGTCTTGGCCTGCAGGTACAGCTTGATGTCGTCCAGCGCCTCGCCGGCGACGTCGGCTTCGCCGGGAAGCGCCATCAGGCCGGAGGCGGAAAACTTCCGGATGATCTGGGGGAAGCGCTGGGCAACCTTGGGATACCAGTTCCGGGCGGCATTCAGGGTGGACCATTTGGGCAGCATCACGCCGTCGTCGTTCAGTGCCGCCTCCGCTTCCGAAGCGGTCATCAGCGCCTTGCCGAGCTCAACCGTCTGGATCAGCTCGGCGAGGTCCTCCTGGATGTGCTGGAAGCCATCGATGCCGATCGAGTCCGCAATTTCGGACGCAAGGCCCAGGTAGAACTCGCTCTTGGCGATGGTGCGCGTGACCACCTGGTGGGTCATGAGTGCGGCGGCACCGGTTTCGGAGTAGAAGACGTTGCAGAGTTCCGGATGCCCGAGCATAAAGATCCGCTCATTGGGGACGAACGCATTGTCAAAAACGACGACGGCGTCCATCTCCTCGAAGCGGCTGGCCAGCGGTTCGTCGTGCCTGCCTCCGCCGTGGTGCAGCGACGTGCGGCACAGGTACCGGACGCCTTTGGCGTCGTTCGGGACCGCGAAGGCGTACGAGTAAGGGGCGTCCTCGGGCGTCCCGCGCAGGATGGTGGACGGGAACACCAGGAGCTCATCCGCTATCGGCGCGATGGTGGCCAGCATCCGTGCGCCACGGACCACGATGCCGTCTTCGCGCTCTTCAACGACGCGGGCAGACAGCTGGCCGCCCAGCTGCTCGGATCCCGACACGGAGCGGTTGGCCTGCGGCGGGATCAGGGTGTGGGTGGCCAGGAGATCGTTTTCGCGGCAGTACTCGTAGTACCTGCGGATGTTTTCACCGAACATCGGATCCACCTGACCGAACCACTTTTCCGCGGCGGCGAGCGCGGTCAGGGCACTGTTCATGTAGTCCCCGGTGCGGCCCAGGAAGCCGTTGGAGTACTCCGCCCAGGTCCTGGTGGCAGCGCGGCGGTGGGCCAGGTCCTCTTTGGTCCGCGGGACCAGGAAGGATGCGCTGACCTTGTCACCGGTAGTGGGCGAATCGTAGGTCAGCGCCGCGGCGTGCCGGGGTTCGTGCTGCATGTCAAAGAGCCGGGCGTACGTGCGTGCCACGTTGGCGAAGGACGGGTGGTCGGCAATCCTTTCGGTGACCATTTCGCCGTCGATCATCACGTGGGGCGTCATGGAATTGAGCTTGTCCAGATACTGCTGGCCGGTGCGGATGCCCATCGTGATTTCTCCAGTCGTCGTTGAACTGCCACATGCTTTCCTTCGGCGGGCAGGGTCAGAGGAGGTTCTCCATCCCCAACTGGCTCTCCGGAATGATGGTGAAGCTGCTGTTCGCGAAGGCCAGCGCGTCACCGCTGCGGTAATTGAAGTCGGCCACTTCGCCCACGTAGAGGGTGTGGTCCCCACCGGGGTAGGCGGCCCAGGGCGTGCACTCGAACCAGGCCAGGACCCCTGACAGCCGCGGCGCCGTACCGCCTTCAACCCACAACGGTTCCGGTCCCGGACGGCCGGCGAAATGCAGGGCCAGCTGCCGTTGCTCAGCCCCCAGGATGTTGACCGTGAACGGCCGCCGCGCCAACTCATCATGCGCCCTCGCGCTGCGGGCAATGCTGACCAGGACCAGGGGAGGATCCATGGATACGGCGGTGAAGGAGTTGACCGTGATGCCGTGGCGCCTGGTGGCGCCGTCGAAGGTCACGATGGCCACTCCGGTGGCGAACCTGCCCAGGCTGCCGCGGAAATGGTGCGACCGCGGGGCCGACGTCCTGCGGGCGGCTGACGGATCGGCCGTGTTCCGTGAATCGGAAATCATCTTGATCCTCAACATCGAGCCTGTGATCGCCGCGGCGCTGGACCCTTTTCGGATTGAGTTCTATATTTGAACTAGTAATTCTTATATAGGACGCTACTCGGATGAGGGCGGCAGCACAAGAGCCGGCCGGACACTTGGCCGCAGCCATTTAGGATGGACACCATGAACCCCACAGCCGCCGCCCCCGCGGGAGCAGCTCCCGCGCAGGCGTCGCCGTCGCAGACCCTCTCGCGGGGCATCAGGGCGCTCGAAATCCTGGCCGCAGCCCAGAACCCGCTGACCATAGCCGAGCTTGCTGATGCCATGGGCGTGCACCGGTCCGTCGCGTACCGGATCCTGCGGACACTGGAGGACCACTCACTGCTGGTACGGGACGACGCCGGCCGCGTGCAGCCTGGTCCCGGTCTGGCGGTCCTCGCCCGGGGCGTCTCGCGCAACCTCCAGACCGCGGCACTGCCTGAACTCACCCACCTGGCCAACACCCTGGACATGACGGCCTTTGTGGCCGTGTGGGACCATCTCGACTGCATCACACTGGTGACCGTGGAACCGCGGCACTCCAGCGCGACGGTGGCCCAGCACCCGGGCACCCGGCACCCCGTCAGTGCCGGAGCACCCGGCATCGCCATTCAGTCAGCGCTGACCGAGGCGGAGTGGGCGCAGCTGGCGCCGGGGATCCCCTACCGGCCCGAGGCAGCCGACGCCCGCCGCGCAGGCTACTCCGCCAGCCATGACGAGGTCATCGCGGGCGTGTCCTCGCTGGCCGCCCCGGTCCGTGTTCCCGGTGGACGCCCGGCCGCGCTCGCCGTCGTCTACATCCGGTCGGCGCATGATCCCGGCACTGTGGGCGCTGCCCTCGCCGAAAGCGCGGCCCGGATTGAACGCCAGCTGGCCTGACCGCCGCTGATGCGGCGGGCGGCTTAGGCCGGCTTCCGGCGGAGCACGACGGCGGACGCGGCACCCAGCAGGACAAGGGCCGCCGCCGCGGCAACCGGCACCAGGAACGCCCCCGAATAGCCGTGCGCCTGCGCCAGCTGGCCGGCCACCGCGGCACCGGCGGCGGTGCCGGCCACAATGCCGCTGGCCAGTGCCGTCATCACGGTTCCCAGCCGGCCGGCGGGGGCGATGTGGCCGCCGATCGCGAAGACGGTCACCATGACCGGGCCCACCGGGATGCCCAGGACCAGGAGCACCAGCACCATGCCCGTCGCCGTCGTGGGGACAAACAGCAAAAAGGCCAGCGCCGCCATCAGCACAGCACCCAGCAGCCACCGCGCTGAGAGCGTGAGGCGCTGCGGCCAGTAGGCCACGGACAATGCTGCGACGGCGGAGCTCACGCCCATCACGGCATACAGCAAGCCGGCAATTTCCGAGGTGGCAAAGCCTGCCGAAAATGAGCTGAGCGCTGTCTGGGTCGCGCCAAAGAAGGTGCCCATGCAGACCATGGCCAGGACCGGCAGTGCCACTGCCAACGGAATCCTGGCTGGGATGGCCTTCGCCCCGCCGTCCTGCCTGGCGGGAACGCGGCGGTGGATGGGCACGGCCTGGTGCGTCCGGTGGACGGCAAACGCGGGAACAAGGGTGATGGTCAGGGCAGCGGCCAGGGCAAGGGGAAGCCAGGGCGCGACGAGGCTGGCGAGGATTCCCACCAGGGCAGGCCCCAGGACAAAGGTGAGTTCGTCCGCGGTGCTCTCGTAGGACAGTGCGGTGTCGAGGTCCTGTTTGTTCGCAGCTTTGTTGGTGGCGGCCGCACTGCTTTGCGGGCTTTGGGACGTCAATGCCATCCACCGGACCCGTGCCAGCGGGCCCACCTGCGGGCAGCTGGCCCCCGAGGCAAACGCGGCGGCGAGCAGGGCCGCGGGGAAGGCCCCGGCCGGGGTCATGGCGTAGGCTGCGGCGATCAGTACGAGCACAGCAAAGGCGTTGAAGGCGGCTGCGATCAGGAGGACCGGGCGCTGGCCCCTCCGGTCGGCCAGGGCCCCAAGCACAGGTGCGCCAATGGCAGAGCCGATTCCGACCGCACCTGCTGCGGTGCCGCCCACGGCGTACGAGCCGCTGACCGAGGTCACCAGGGTCAGGGTACCGACGGTGAGCATGGCCAAAGGCAGGCGGGCGAACAGTCCCAGCGGAACAAAGCTGCGTCCGGCCAGCTGCGGAAGCCGGGCAAAGCGGCCTTTTGCGGATTGCCGGGGAGCGTCAGGTCCAGCGACTTCAGGCCGGGGGTTGTCCTGCAGGGAGGGGGTTGTGGGGAGGGTTGAAGGATTCAAGGTTCCGGGCTCGTTCGTTCATGCGCATCGTCCCTCCTCCCGATGCGCGCAACCCGGTAACTGTTCGATTATAGCCCTGCCGGCCGGGCCAGGGGGCTGGCGTGCCGCTCTTATGAGAGCGGCGGTGCCGTGTCGGAGATGTGGAGCGTGGACCCGTTGCGGCCCTTGACCACCTGGAGCTGGACTCCGATGCGCTGCTTCATTTCGCCCACATGGCTGACCAGCCCCACCACCCGGCCGCCGTCCCGCAGGCCTTCGAGTGCATCCATCACCTGTTCGAGCGACTGCTCGTCCAGGCTGCCGAAGCCTTCGTCCACAAACAGCGTCTCAATCTGGATTCCCCCGGATTCGTGCTGGACCACATCGGCCAGGCCGAGCGCCAGCGACAGGGATGCCATGAATGATTCACCGCCGGAAAGCGTTGACGTGTCCCGGCGGTGCCCCGTCCACTGGTCCACCACTTCCAGTCCCAGCCCCGATTTGGCTCCGCGCGCGGCTTTGGCGTCGGTGTGCTGGAGCAGGTAGCGGCCGTCGCTCATGGCGACAAGGCGCTCAGATGCCGCAAGGGCCACCTGTTCCAGACGTGCAGCGAGGACATAACTGTTCAGGCTCATGCGGTAGGTGTTGTCGCCGCGTCCGCCCGCGGCTTCCGCCAGGGCGGTCAGCATCCGTGCGCGCTCCCGCGGAGCGCTGCCGGAGCCGGCAAGGTCCCGGTACTCGGCCACGATGGCATCCAAGGATTCCACGCAACGCTTCGCCATGCCCGCGGCCAGCCCCGCAGTGCGTGCCTCTGCCTCAGCCTGTGCAGCAGCTGACCGCAGCCCCGCGAGCTGAGCCTCGTCCGGGACCAGCTCCGAGGCCAGTTCCTCAAGAGCCAGGACGACCTCCTCAGACGCAAAGAGCTCGGCCACCCTCGCTTGTTCGTCGTGCCCGGCGCGGACGGTGGCCTGCAGCGAGGCGGCCTCGGCACCGCCCAGCAGTTCGGCCCGGGCCTCTTCGGCCGTACGGAAGCCCGCTTCCGGCAGGGCCAGGTCCAGCTGCTGCCTGGCGTCGGCCGACCGGAGCTCCGCCTGGTCCAGCTGGGTCTGCGCCTGCACGGTCTTTTCAAGCGTTCCGGCCGCATCCTTCAGCGCACGCAGCCGGTGCGTCAGATCGCGGTGGCCGGACCTGAGGCCGGACAGCGATTCGCTGAGGGCCGTTGCCTGGTCCAGGACCTCGGCCAGGGTGGACTCAACCTGGGCAAGGTCCGCACCGGCGCCGGACCTGCCCGTCTCCGCTTCAGCGATGCGGGTTTCGATTCCGGTGAGCCGCAGGCGCATCCCGGCCAGCTTGTCAGCCGCCTGCGCGGAGCGTTCGGCAGCGCGCCGTGCCTCATCGGCGGCCTCCCGGGCAATGTCTTCGGGGGTGTCCCCGCCCTGGCCTGCCAGGACGGCCACCAGCTGCTTCGCCGCTGCCAGCTCTGTGCCCAGCTCTGAGAGCCGGGCCTCGGCCGCTTCGAACTCCTCGCGGGCTTCTTCTTCGGCCTCGCCCAGCAGGAGGGCTGACTGGGCCGCCTTTGCCGGGGACGGGTGATCCGGGCTGCCGCACACAGGGCAGGGCACGTCGTCGGCGAGCTGCGCCGCGAGTTCAGCTGCCGCATTCGCCAGGCGCTCTTCGCGGAGGTCGAGCCAGCGGCGCTTTTTCTGCAGCTGGTCCTCGCGGCAGGCCTCGTAGTGCTCTGACGCCAGCTGCTGTGCCGCCACGGCAGTCCGGTAGCGGCGGACAACGTCCAGCAGTTCGTCGGCCGCGGCTGCTTCCTTGGTGTGCATGACGGCGGCTGCAGCGAGTTCGGCGAGTGGCTCCTGGCCCGCGGACAGGTCCGTGTACTCCGCCCGCAAGGCCTCGAGCCTGCCGCCAAGGTCAACCTCGATAACGTGCAGCTCTTCCTTCTTCCGGCCCAGGTCCGCCCGCCTGGCAGTGAGGGCCAGGAGCCGCTCTTCGTCCGGCAGCCGCGCTTCCACCACGGCGAGCAGCGAGCGCAGCCGGCTCAGTTCCGGGGCGGCATCGGGTACGTCCGGATCAAGCCACGCCAGCTCCGGGTCCCCGTCCGCTGCCATGCGCAGGAGCGTGAGGGCTGACTCGCGGGCTGCAGCCGCACTGCGGAGCCGGGCTTCTGCCTTGTCCACAGCCTGCAGCTGGCCGGTCAGTACTTCCGCCTGGCGGTGCCGGGAAAGCCGCGCGGCGTGCGCGTCCAGGACCGGGGCTGCCTCGTCGGCCGCCGCTTTGCGGGCTGCCGCGGCTTCCAACCGGCGCTGCCGCTCCGTCCTGGCAACGGCAGTGTCCAGCAACTGCCGGTGCTCACGGCTCAGCGAAGTGGCTGCCTCCGCCTCCCCGGCCAGGCCGGCGGCGCGGACGGCGAGGGCCGCCTGCAGCCACTCAATCCGGGCCTCAGCGTCCCCCGCCGGCGGCGTCCCGGTTTCGTCGAGGCCGACGGCGGATACCTCGGCTTCAGCCCTCGCTGCCAGCAGCTCAAGTTGTCCGTTCAGGCGTGAAACGTCGTTCCGTGCGGCCTGGGCCAGGAGTGAAAGCTCCTGTTCCACTGCTTCGAAACGCTGGGTGCCGAAGAGTTTCTGCAGCAGGTCCAGGCGGTCAGATGCCTTGGACCGCAGGAACGCGGCGAAGTCGCCCTGCGGGAGCATCACCACGCGGGTGAACTGTTCGCGGTCCATCCCCAGCAGGCCGGTGATTTCGGCGCCCGCTTCGTCGTTGCGGCCGGATTTTTCGATCCAGTCCCCGTTCACCCGTTCGCGCAGGAGGGTCTTGGCCTGCTGGGTGGTGTACCCGTTCTTCCCGCGCGCGCTGGGCTTGTCCCACGCCGGCGAACGGGTGACTTCGAAGTGCCGGCCCTGGGCCGAGAACTCGCAGCTGACGGCCGGTTCCGAGGCGGGGTCCGCATGGTCGCTGCGCAGGCGTTTGCCGTCCTGCCGCGCGCCGGGAACCGAGCCATACAGCGCGAAGCAGATGGCGTCCAGGACGCTGGTCTTGCCGGCGCCGGTGGGTCCGTTGAGGAGGAACAGCCCGTGGGCACTGAGCCGGTCGAAGTCGATTTCCTCGGTGCCGGCGAAGGGCCCGAACGCGGAGATCCGCAGCCGGTGGATCCTCACAGCGATGCCTCCTGGAGCCGCACGTTGTCCAGGGCCGCTGCGAGCGCGGCCCGTTCGGCGTCGTCGGCTTCCCGGCCGCGGACATGGTCGAGGAATCCGCAGCAGACGGAGAGGTCGTCCTCGGCCTCCGCCAGCCTGCTGCTGTAGCTGGCTGCCGGCTTCACGGCTCCGCCCTGGGGATCAAAGCCCAGCACCAGGGTGTCCGGGAAACGTGACCGCAGTCTTTCCATGGCCTGGGCGGGCCGCTGGGCATCCGTCACGGTGATCTGGCAGTAGGCGTCCTCTGCCCAGGCGTGGTCGCTGGATTCCAGCAGTTCCGTGATTCCGCCGCGGAGCACTGCAAGTTTCCGGGGAGCCTTCCAGGCCAGTTCCGTGACGCCGGCAACCCCGGCAGGGCCGACGTCGATCAGCCAGCCGCCTTTTTGGTGTTTGGCTTCCGAGAAGGAATAGGCCAGCGGGGACCCGGAGTACCTGACCTGGGGAGAGAGCGACTGGCGGCCGTGCAGGTGGCCCAGCGCGGTATAGCTGAAACCGTCGAACAGGTCCAGGGGGACGGCTCCCACTCCCCCGATGCTGAGGTCCCGTTCGCTGTCCGAGCTGATGCCGCCGCTGGCAAAGGTGTGTGCCAGCACTACGGAATGGACAGTGCCCAGGGCGCTGCGGCGCTGAAGATCCGCCCGGATGAGGTCCGTGGCTGCCCGCGTGACCTCGAAGTGGCTGGCCGTCTCCACGCCCAGCGGTTCCGCCACCAGGCGCGGTTCCAGCCACGGAATGCCGTAAATGGCCAGCATGGCGCCCTCAGCCCCGGTGTCCGCCGCAGCTGTCCCGTCCAGGGGCAGCAGCAGCGGCTGGTCCAGTTCGGCCAGCCTGGTGCGAAGGTGCACTCCGCCGCGTTCCAGCAGGCGTGAGGCAAAGCCCAGCCTGATGGCGGAGTCATGGTTTCCGCTGGTCAGGACCACTTTGGCGCCGGCTCCGGTCAGCCTGACCAGGGCGTCGTCCAGCAGGCCCACGACGTCCACGCCCGGCAGGGCGCGGTCGTACACGTCGCCGGCGATCAGGACCACGTCAACAGCGTCTTCCGTGACGGCGCTGACGAGCTGGTCGATGAAGGACCGCTGGGCGTCCAGCATCCCGACGCCGTGGAACGACCGGCCCAGATGCCAGTCCGATGTGTGCAATAACCGCATATTCCTACGCTATCGGCTGGCACTGACAGTTTGAGCCAGCCCCGCTGCGGGGCCCTTGCCCTCGCGCACGGCCGGGCCCCTGGCGGGCAGCTTAACCGCGCTTTCCGTCGAAGAACTCCTGCGCCTCGTCACCCTTGGCCGCCGGTACAGCTGCGGGGGCGGACGCAACTGCATCCCCGGACCGGTCGACGTCGTCGGCCTCAGCGATGTCCTCGGACCCGTCAACGTCGTGGTGCTCATCCAACTCGCCATCTGCAGCGTCTGCAGAAGCAGCAGCCGTGGCCGCGCCTGCAGCCTCCGCGGAGACAGCAAAGCCGCGGAAGACCAGCCCGGCGATGGCTGCGCCGACCAGCGGCGCCACCCAGAAGACCCAGAGCTGCTCCAGCGACCAGGAGGAGGAGAAGATGGCCGAGGCTGTGGCGCGGGCCGGGTTGAAGGGCGCATTTCCTACGGACTGGCCCAGCTGGAGCAGCACTGCGAAGGCCAGGCCCACGGCCACGGGCGCAGCAGCTTTGTTGACGCCGGTACGGGCGGTGGCACCGAGGAAGATGGAAACCAGGATCGCGGCGCCCAGCACTTCCAGCAGCAGGACCGCGGCCATCGGGGCCTGGATGATGGAGTGCTCACCAAAGCCCGCCGTGACGGTGTCGAACGCCGTCCGGCTGTCCTGGATGCTGGGAAGGGTGCGCAGGATCGCGAAAAGTGCCAGGGCACCGAGCAGGGCACCGACCAGCTGCGCGCCGATGTAGGCGGCGGCGTGGCCCAGCCGGATCCGCCCGGCCACGGCATGGCCGACGGTCACGGCCGGGTTGAAGTGCCCGCCGGACACGTAGCCGAATGCGAGCATGACCGCGGTGACCGCGAGGCCGGCGGCGAGCGCGGCAGGCAGCGGGCTGGACTGCGGGATGGTGAAAAGCGGCACGCCCAGGCCGGCGACCACCAGGAACAGGCTGCCGAACGCTTCGGCCGACAGCCTGGCCACCAGCCCGTAGCTGGCCGGGACAGCGCCGGCCCCGGAGGGCTGGGCGTTGTGTGCGTGGTGGACGGGCACAGGCGTGGTCATGTTGGGGCAGTCCTTTGCATAGGGTGTGGGCTCAGCGGCCGGGTGCTGCCCTGGGCTTTATGCACCAGGGAGCCCCTGCATTCTGCCAGCGGAGTCTGGACGTTGGCTGGATCCGAGCTTAGCGCCCCGTGCAGGCAACCCGCCGCGCCACGGTAAATTTACTGTCATGAGCAATGATCCGGGCGCCCCTGCCGTGCCCTCGCTGGAGTCCCGCATCCACGGCTGCCTGCTGGGCGGAGCGCTGGGCGACTCGCTGGGCTACGCCGTCGAGTTCGATTCCATCACGGAGATCCGCCGCCGTTTCGGTCCGGCGGGACTGACGGACTTTTCAGCGGTCGACGGCGGGAGCCACTTCTCGGACGACACCCAGATGACGCTGTACACCGTTGACGGGCTCGTGGAGGCGCTCGAATGGGCCAACTCAGGAGTGGGCGCCGACGCCAACGCCTGCCTCTGGCTGGCGTACCTCCGCTGGCTGGCCAGCCAGGGTGAGGCGGCACCGTCCTCCGCACCGGTGCCCCAGCCGCGCTGGATCGACACGCAGGAGGTGCTCCGGCACCGCCGCGCCCCGGGCGCAGCCTGCATCAGCGGACTCGCCACCGGCGAGATGGGAACCTCGTTCCGTCCCGTAAATCCGGACTCCAAGGGCTGCGGGACGGTGATGCGGTCCGCGCCGTTCGGACTGATACCCCACATCACGCCGGACGCCGTCTACAAACTGAGTGCCGACGCCGCCGCCCTGACGCACGGCCATCCGTCCGCGCGGCAGAGTGCGGGAGCCTTCAGCCTGCTGATTAACAGGCTGGTGTCCGGCGACACCCTGCGGGCAGCAGCGGCGACGGTCCTGGATGATGTGCGGGCACTGGTCGACGCCGCCCCGGAACTGCCGCTGCGGCTGGAGGCGGCGGTCCGCCTGGCCGAAACCGGCATCGTGGGCCCGGAGGAACTGGTGCAGCAGCTCGGCGAGGGCTGGGTCGCTGAGGAGGCATTCGCCGTCGGGCTTTACGCGGTCCTGGCAACGGCCCCGGACAGCACAGGATCCGGTGCCCCGGAAGACCACTTCCGCGCCGCCGTCGGCCTGGCCGTCAATCACAGCGGCGACAGCGACTCCACCGGTTCGATCGCGGGCAACATCCTTGGCGCCTACTACGGCGAGGCGTGCCTTCCGGCGGCCTGGCTGGAACAGCTGGAGGCACCGCACGTCATCCGCGGCATGGCGGACATGCTGGTGGGCGTCACAACCGCCTGAGGGAGATGTTGTTGCAGGCCTCGCAGACTTCCGCCGGGATGAGTCCGCGGCGCTGCAGCAGCCCGAAAATGACACAGCCCAGGCAGAAGCCCGCAAATGCTTCCAAGGACGCGGCAAGGATGAGAACTGCCAGCACGATCCACGCTGCGGGAGCGGCGCCCGCCGCGAAGAGGATCAGTGCCGTGGTGGAGACCACGGTGCCCATGCCCTGGGCGAACCGCTTGGGCGGCCCCGGGACGAGCTTAGGCCGCCCCAGCCGCGGCGCCAGGACTTTCACCGAGAGCAGGGCCAGCGGTGAAATCCGGGGGCCGAACAGCACGCGGAGCCAGAACCCGGCGGCAATGACCAGCAGCCCCCAGCCGGAACCGGTCAAGAGCGTGGCGCCGGCCAGCAGCACCACCAGCCCGGCAGTGATCCGGGCAGCGTAATCGTTGACCGGGTTGGGGAAGGCAAACACCGCACGCCAGTCGATCCCCGTCCGGGTGGCAGCGGGGGTGGTCTTAACGCCGGTGGATTTGCTCATGCTGCAAGGCTAGGAGCACGCCGGGCGGTGCGGAAGGTTTGTTGCGCCAGATGAATCAGGCGGTGTGTGCTGCCGCAGCCGCGCCGGCCGTGGCGTAGCCGCCCACCATCTGGAGGAATTCGCCTTCGGAGAGGACCTCGATCAGCTGGCCGCGTTCGTGCAGTTCCAGGACGCGCCGGGCCTTGCCCGTCAGCCTCCCGGAGCGCAGGTCCGAGGCCACAAATCCGTCGCCGACAACCAGCACGGTGGTCCGTGCCGTCACCCTGCTTTCGGGCCGGGCGCCGAACTCCGCGGAGCGGACCTTGGCTTCAGGCCGTGCCATGGAGAGCTCCCCGGTGAAGACCACCGTCTGGCCGTACAGCGGATGGCCGGGTTCGGCGTCGGCGTTGGGCAGCGGGTTGGCACCCTCCTCCGGCCACCCCGACCGGAACGGCAGGACCCGGGCCGGGCCACCGCCATCGGCGACGGCCACCGCGGCAAGGCTTTGCTTGGACAGCGCGTCCCGTGACGGGTCAAACGCCGGCTGGTGGGCAAGTGCGAGGCCCAGCGACAAGTAAAGTTCGGCGATGCTGTTGGCACCGTTGCGCGCTGCGATATCGATCAGGATTCCGGCGCAGGCCCGGGCATCCTCGCCGGCGTCGTGGTGGTTGACCAAAGGAACGCCGGCTTCTTCAGCGGCGAAGGGCAGGGAGTTCGAGACGAGCGAATAGCAGCGCCGGGACAGCATGACCGTGCAAACGTAGTCGTAGGCCGGCCCGGGAAGGCCCGACACCTCCAGGCCGGACCTGATGACGCCGAGGTCGAAGGCCGCATTGTGGGCCACCAGGATGTCGTCGCCGATGAAGGCGCCCATTTCGGGAAAGAGTTCACCGAACCGTGGAAGTCCGGCAACGTCCTCGGCACGGATGCCGTGGATCCGGACGTTGTGGTAATCGAAGTGGTCATGGTTTTCCGGGGGGCGCATCAGCCAGGACGCCTCGGCGACCACTTTGCCGCCCCGGACCTTCGTCAGGCCCACCGCGCACGGTGAACCCCGGAAGCCGTTGGCTGTTTCGAAGTCGATCGCCGTAAAGTCCAAACCCACGGCCCATACTTTACCGCCGGCCAAGGCCGTTCCTGTGTCACCGCGGCGGCCCTGTCGCGGATATCACCATGACAATCGGCCTGGCGTCGGGTCAAGTACCCTGAGTAGGTGAACTTTCTTGCGATCAGCGACCTTGCCGCGCCCATGCTGGGAGGTGCCGGACCGGTCCAGCCGCAGCTGGCATCGTTCCTGCCCGACTGGCTGAACCCCCAGGTTTTCCTGGCCGATCCCGCACTCGCCCCCTGGGTGGTGCTGCTGGTCTGCGGAATCGTCTTTGCCGAGACCGGCCTGCTGGTGGGTTTTTTCCTGCCCGGCGATTCAATGCTGTTTACGGCCGGCCTGCTGGTGGCCACGGACACCATCAAGTTCAATGTCTGGCTCCTGGCGCTGCTGATCACGGTCTCCGCGATTATCGGCAACCAGACCGGCTACCTGATCGGTTCCAAGGCCGGTCCTGCCATCTTCAACAAGCCCAATTCCCGCCTGTTCAAGCGTGAAAACGTGGAGAATGCCCATGCGTTCTTCGAGAAGCACGGCGGCAAGGCCCTGATCCTGGCCCGCTTCGTTCCGATCATCAGGACGTTCGTTCCCGTCATTGTGGGCGTAGCCCAGATGGACAAGAAGAAGTTCTTCCTCTTCAATGTGATCGGCGCAGTCCTGTGGGGCAGCGGCGTGACCCTCCTCGGCTACCTTCTGGGCGACAGGGTCCCGTGGGTCAGGGACAACCTGGACATCATCTTCATCGCCATCGTGCTGCTCTCCGTGATTCCGATCGGCATCGAGGTGCTCCGCGGCATCTCGGCCAAGCGCCAGGCCGCCAAGTACGGCACGGATCCGGTGGACGAGTTCATCGAGGAGCACGAACCCGCAGCCGAGCGGAAGACCCACCCGGAGCACTGAGCCCCACCGCAGCACCGCCGGCCCAACGCCGGAAACTGGAAGGGAGCCCTGCAGGTGCATGGCTCCCTTCCTTGTCTCCAGGCCGGTTCTTCCGGCCATCGCCTCCAGACCCGGCGCTACGTCCGGGCGAGTGCCTCGACGATGGCAGGCAGCAGTGCCCGGAAGGCCTGGCCCCGGTGGCTGATGGCGTTCTTCTCCTCGGCGGACAGCTCGGCGCAGCTGCGTTCTTCGCCGACGGGCTGCAGGACGGGATCGTAGCCGAACCCGCCCTCACCGCGCGGCTCGCGCAGCAGGGTCCCCTCAAGCTGCCCGTATTCCACCGTTTCGTGGGCCGTGCCAACCGCTGAGGGAACGGCCAGCGCGGCGGCGCAGACGAACGCCGCCCCGCGGTGCCCGTCCGGGACATCAGACAGCTGGTCCAGCAGGAGCCGCAGGTTGGCGGCGTCGTCCCCGTGCCGGCCGGCCCACCGTGCGGAAAATATGCCCGGCGCCCCGCCCAGGACGTCGACAGCCAGGCCCGAATCGTCGGCAATGGCCACCAGGCCGGTCGCTTCGGCTACCGCGCGGGCCTTCAGCAGCGAGTTCTCGGCAAACGTCACACCCGTTTCGACGACGTCCGGCGCACCGGCCGCCGCGGCGTCCACGACCTGGGTGTCGACGTCGAGCCCGGGAACCTGGCCGCGCAGCAGCTCCCGCAACTCGCGGAGCTTACCCTTATTGTGCGTGGCGAGGACGAGCCGGGGCCCTGCGCCGTCGGAACCTGTTCCGGCCTGGCTCACAGGGCGTCCGCGAGGGTTTCGCGCTGGATCGCCGCCAGCTGGGTGGTGCCCAGGAGGGCCAGATCGAGGAGCTGGTTGAGCTCGTCACGGTCGAAGGGAGCGCCCTCTGCGGTGCCCTGGACCTCAACAAACTTCCCGGAACCGGTGACCACAACATTCATGTCGGTCTCGGCCCGGACATCCTCAACGTAGGGCAGGTCCAGCATGGGGACACCGTCGATGATGCCCACGGAAACAGCCGCAATGGTGTCGATCAGGGGCTGGGCGTTCTTGGCGATCAGCTTGTTGTCGCGGGCGAAGCGGATGGCGTCGGCCAGGGCCACGTAGGCGCCCGTGATGGCGGCTGTGCGGGTTCCGCCGTCGGCCTGCAGGACGTCGCAGTCCAGCACGATGGTGTTCTCGCCCAGGGCCTTGGTGTCGATGATGGAGCGCAGCGAACGGCCGATCAGCCGGGAGATCTCGTGGGTCCGTCCGCCGATCTTGCCCTTGACCGACTCGCGGTCCGAACGGGTGTTGGTGGCGCGCGGCAGCATGGCGTATTCGGCGGTGACCCAGCCCCGGCCTTCACCCTTGAGCCAGCGCGGCACCCCGGCGGTCAGCGAAGCCGTGCACAGGACCCGTGTGTTGCCGAACTCGATCAGAGCAGAGCCCTCTGCCTGCTTGGACCATCCGCGGGTGATGCTGATGGGGCGGAGCTGGTCGGGGGTACGGCCGTCGGCGCGCACTACGGGCACTGCGGTTGCTTCTGAAGTCATGGCTTTAGCTTATCGACTCGCCGCCGCGCGCCCGGCCACCTCCGGAGGCACCGGTGCCTATTCGGGCTGATACGAGAGCAGATCGCCGACGCTGCAGTCCAGGACCTCGCACAGTGCAGTCAGCGTCGAGAACCTGATCGCCTTCGCCCGGTTGTTCTTCAGCACAGACAGGTTCACGAGGCTCACGCCTACCCGCCGGCTCAGTTCCGTCAGGCTCATGCCGCGCTCCGCCAGCAGTTCATCGAGCCGGCAGTGGATCGCCGAATAATCCTCGGCCGGCATCAGACAAGCCCCTCGGTATCCTTCTGCAGCCGGCGGCCGAACTGGAAAACGCCGGCGATGAGCACCAGGACGACGCCGGCCACCAGTGGCGTGAAATTGAAGCTGGCCGTGAAGCCGTCGCTTTGCCCGTTGGCGGCGATCAGGCGGGCAATGCGCGTGCGGGCGACCGCATCGAGAACCTGTCCGGCGCTGCCGGCGAGGGCCAGGACCACGCCGCAGGATCCCACAATCCATGCCGAAGCCGGAGTGAAGAGGTTCTCCCCGCGGAGCCGGAGGGCGAGCAGGAACAGCAGGGCCGCCACAGCCAGGACGCTGACCTGGCCCAGGACGCCGGCCCACGCCAGAAGCGCGGCCTCGTCCGAAGGAAGGGCAGGAATGGTTGCTTCCATGGCCGTGAAGCGTGCCGTGGCACCCAGTTCCAGCCCGGTGGGGTCCTGCGGCGAAGAGTGCAGGGGCAAGGTCAGCGTCACCGGTCCCGCAAACGTTGCAATGATTCCGGCGATGGCCAGAAAAGTCGTGGCGGCCGCCGCAATGGCAGCGACGGCCATGATCGCCACAGCATCCGTGCGCGACACCATTTTCCGCTGGCCTGACTGCAGGCGGTTCCCGATCTGTTCCACTGTTCCCCCAAGTATTATCGATGATCGTTATTAACGAATAACGATAAGCTATCGGAAGAACCTGTGCAGCACCAGTACGGGAACCGTAAAGGACCGAGTGGGCAGGGGGCCAAGCGTCCTAGATCGTGTAGTGCACTCCGGCCACGGCAACCGCCACGTCGCCGCCGAAGACCGGCCGGGCCTCGGCCATGACCGTGGTGGGTGAGGTCCAGACGGGAATGTGCGTGAGCAGGAGCCGGCGCGCCCCGGCAGCCGCTGCGGCCTCGCCGGCCCGCTTGCCGGTCAGGTGCACGTCCTTGATGCCGTCGTCGCGGCCTTCCTCGAAGGCCGCCTCGCAGAGGAACAGGTCGGCATCCTTGGCCGCCTCCTCCAGGCCGGCACAGGAATCGGTGTCCCCGGAATAGGTCAGCACCCGGCTGATCTGGTTGCCTTCCTTGTCCGGCTCCGTGACCTCCACCCGGAGGGCGTAGGCCTCCTCCACCGGATGGTTCACGGCGAACGGGGTGATGGTGAACGGCCCCAGGGTCACGGGCCCGCGTTCGGTCCAGTTGGTGAAGTCGAACTCCTCGTGCATGCCGGGGTCCAGGTCCAGGCCGTACGCGGTGGCCATCCGGTCGGCGGTGGCCGCCGGGCCCCAGACCGGAATCCTGCCGCGTCCCCAGCCGCCCGGCTTCCAGCGGACCGCCACGTGCAGGCCGCAGAGGTCCATGCAGTGGTCCGGGTGCAGGTGGGTCAGGAAAATCGCGTCGATGTCCTCAAGGTCGGTGTACCGCTGGATGGCGCCGAGCGCGCCGCTGCCCAGGTCCATCACGATCTTCCACGTCCGTTCGCCGTCGTTGGCGGTCAGGAGGTAGCACGACGCCGGCGATCCCGGGCCCGGGAAGGAACCGGTGCAGCCAACGATGGTGAGCTTCACTGGGCTGGACCTCCGGCCCGGCCGCTGTCCACGAAGTTCGACAGCCTCCGCTGCGGCCTGATGCTCCCGGAGGCGCCCTGTGCAGCGGCAATCATCTCGGGGGTGATCCGGGCGAGGCTGCCGGTGGGGTACTGGGCGGAGACGTGGTCCACGTGCCGGACGGACAGGACCTCGGGTCCGAGGAAGCGGCGGGCGAGGGCTTCGAACTGGCCGGCATCGCCGGTGGCGATGAAGTGGTGTTCCGGCGGCGACGCGGTGGTCCGCTGCAGGTCATGGGTGGCCAGTGCCCGGTAAACGTCCTTGGCTGTCTCTTCCGCGCTGGAAACGAGCGTCACGGACTCGCCCATCACATAGGAAATGACACCGGTGAGCAACGGGTAGTGCGTGCAGCCGAGGACCACAGTGTCCACCCCGGCAGCCTTCAGCGGGGCGAGGTATTCCTCGGCGACGGCCAGCAGCGCGGGCCCGGTGGTAATGCCCGCTTCGACGTAGCTGACGAACTCGGGGCAGGCCACGGACGTGATCTGCAGGTCCGGCGCCGCGGCGAACGTGTCCTCGTAGGCGCGGGAGCCGACAGTGGCGGACGTTCCGATCACGCCCACTCGTCCGGTCCGGGTGGCAGCCACGGCCCGCCGCACGGCCGGCTGGATCACCTCAATCACGGGAATCCCGTACTTGGCGGTGTACCGCTCCCGGGCATCGCGCAGGACCGCGGCCGACGCCGAATTGCAGGCGATGGTGAGCAGCTTGACGCCGGAGTCCACCAGTTCGTCCATCACACCCAGGGCGTTGGCCCTGACTTCGGCGATGGGCAGGGGTCCGTACGGCCCGTGGGCGGTGTCCCCGACGTAAAGGATCGATTCGTTGGGCAGCTGGTCGATAATGGACCGCGCCACCGTCAGCCCGCCGACCCCGGAATCAAAGATGCCGATGGGCCGGGATCCGAGGTGACCGCCGGTACTGCTGCTGGCTGGGGACGCCGCAGCAGCTGCTGACGGGTCCGTGCTCGAGGCTGTTGTCATGATTATTCGAGGATAGGTCTTCCCTGTGGTCGCGGCCATCACATTGTGGCGTCCGACTCATGTCTAATTTGTCACAGTGCAGCGCAGGCCACCGGCCCAGCGCAGTTCCGGCGGGCTTCCGGTGCGTGCCGGGTCAGGCCCGGGTGTCCAGGGACTGGAGCATCGCCTGCACCAGGGATTCCTGCAGCCACGTGGCGAAGTTGTACACCAGGGCAAGGTAGCTTTCCACGTCCTCCGCCTGCGACCAGTCCTGCATCAGGTGGACGTGCTCGGCGTCCTCCTCGTCCCGGATATCAAGCCGCTCGGCCAGCACCAGGCGGACATCGTTCAGCGCCATCGACCAGTGCCTGGCGCCTTCGGCAGTCAGGACGATGTCGTCCTTGTCCAGGTCCAGGGCGGCGGCCCGGAGGGCGCCGATCTTGGTTTCCCGCAGCGACCGTTCGGTGAGCTGGCGGAACTCCAGGGACGCGCCGTCGTCGTTTTTCATGACGTTGGGCAGGAGCCGCCTGACCGCACGGTCCGTGGGTTCCTGGACGTCCATGTCCAGCCCGATCATCGCGGCGAGCGGATCCTGGTTAGCACGTTCCTCCGGCTGGAGCATGGAGATGACGTCATCGATCAGGCTGCGGAGCAGTTCCCGTTCGGCCGGTTCCAGGAATCCGGTGATGCCCTTGAGCCCGTATTTGAATGCCTTAGCCACGCTTACCCTTGCCCTGCCCTGATCCGCCCTGCTTGCCGGAGTTGCCGCCCGGCCCGCCGGTTGCCTTCTCCACGGTGGCCCACAGCCCGAATCCGTGCATGGCCACGGCGTGGCGCTCAACCTGTTCCTTGCTGCCGTGGGCGACGATGGACCGGCCCTTTTTATGGACCTCCATCATGAGCTTGTTCGCCTTGGACTCGGTGTAGCCGAAGTAGCTTTGGAAAACATAGCTGACGTAGCTCATGAGGTTGACGGGATCGTTCCAGATCACCAGGTTCCAGGGGATGTCGGGGGCGGTCAGGGAGTCGGTGGACGCCTCTGTCCCGGTCCGGGTGCCCTCCTGTGTATCAGGGCCGAGCGCAACGCTTAAGGTCATCTGTCCATTCTATGGGGAGGGTGGGCCCACGCCGGCGAGGGCCCCGCGGCGAAGCGCAGCGAGACGCGGGAGCCGGTGGGGACTAGAGTGAATTTCGTGAGTACCTCTGCCGGCTGGGACCATCCCCGCACGTCCTTTTACACAGACCACTACGAACTGACCATGCTGCAGGCGTCGCTCCATTCGGGCGCCGCGCACCGCCGGTCGGTCTTCGAGGCCTTCGCCCGGCGGCTGCCGGACGGCCGCAGGTACGGGATTGTGGCGGGCACGGGCAGGCTGCTGGAAGGCATTGCCGACTTCCGTTTCGGCGAGGCGGAGCTGGATTTCCTGGGCCGGACCGGTGTGGTCAACCAGGACACCCTCGATTACCTGGCTAACTACCGTTTCTCCGGAGACATCTGGGGCTACCCGGAGGGTGAGGCCTACTTCCCCAACTCCCCCATCCTGATCGTTGAGTCCACCTTCGCCGAAGCCTGCATGCTGGAGACCTACCTCCTTTCTGTCCTGAACCATGACAGCGCCATCGCGTCCGCAGCGTCGCGGATGATCACGGCGGCCGGCAACCGGCCGTGCATCGAGATGGGCTCGCGGCGCACGCATGAGGAGTCCGCAGCAGCCGCGGCCCGCGCCGCTGTCATCGCCGGGTTTGACAGCACGTCGAACCTGGAAGCCGGCATCCGCTACGGCATCAAAACGGTTGGCACAGCTGCGCATTCCTTCACCCTCCTGCATGACACCGAGCGGGAAGCCTTCGAGGCGCAGATCGCCGCGCTGGGGCCGGGCACGTCGCTGCTCGTGGACACGTACGACGTCGAAGCGGCCGTCCGTGCCGCCGTCGAGCTGGCAGGGCCCCGGCTGGGCGCGGTGCGGCTTGATTCCGGCGACCTCGTCGCCCAGGCCCAGTGGGTCAGGCAGTTGCTGGACGAACTCGGCAACGAGGACACCAAGATTGTGGTCACCTCGGACCTGGACGAATTCGCCATTGCCGCGCTGCAGTCCGCCCCCGTGGATTCGTACGGCGTGGGCACGTCCCTGGTCACCGGCTCAGGCGCACCCACCGCGAGCATGGTCTACAAGCTCGTCAGCAGGACCGATGACGACGGCAACTTCGTCTCGGTTGCGAAGGCCGCCAAGAACAAGACCAGCATGGGCGGGCGGAAGTACGCGCTGCGGAAACTGAACGAACGCGGCGTCGCCACGCAGGAGATCGTGGGAATCGGCCACCGTCCCGAGGACGACGGCAACGACCGGCCGCTGCTGCAGCAGTTCATGAAGAACGGCGAACTCCTTCCCGGCTGGACCGGGCACGAAGGCGTGGTCCGCGCCCGCCAGCGGCACGCTGACTCCATGGCCGAACTTCCGCCAGTGGTCAACCGGCTCCAACGCGGCGAAGCCGCGATTCCCACGATCTACGAGGAGAACTGATGTCACGCGCCCTGATCATCGTCGACGTCCAGAACGATTTCTGCGAGGGCGGTCCGCTGGCCGTGGCCGGCGGCGCGGACGCGGCGGCGGCCATCAGCGAATACATTGATGCCCATCACCTCGAGTTCGACCACATCGTTGCCACCCAGGACTGGCACATTGATCCCGGCACGCATTTCTCCGAGGTGCCGGATTTCAAGGACAGTTGGCCGCGGCACTGCGTTGCGGGCAGCAAAGGCGCCGAACTGCATCCTGACCTGGACACCGAATACATCCAGGCCTACTTCCAGAAGGGCCAGTTCGCGGCAGCGTACTCGGGGTTCGAAGGCCTCCTGGCTCCTGAGGACGCCGTTCCCACCGGAGACCGCCAGCCCGGGACCCTCCCGGCCGGTGACCCTGAAGCGTACGCCGCGGCCGACGACGCCATCGGCCTTGATGACTGGCTGCAGAGCCATGACGTGGAGGACGTTGTGGTGGTGGGGATCGCCACGGACTATTGCGTGATGGCAACATCGCTGGATGCCGTCCAGGCCGGCTATTCCGTCACCGTTATCCGCTCCCTCACCGCCGGTATCGCGGACGACCTTGACGATGCGGTGGCCGAAATGGAGCTTGGTGGCGTCGACGTCGCCTGACAGCCGCAGCAGATCCGGTCAGACCAGCCAGCGCCACCAGCGTGACTTCTCCGGTTCCGGCGTCTGTTCCGGCTCCGGCTCCTCGCCCAAGGCCAGCGCCGCCTCGACGATGTCGTCCGCGGTGAGCGTCATGACGGCCTCACGATCGAGCGAGTCTAGACTTTGTCGCCCGTCGAGGGACAGCCGCAGCGCCTGACGGTTGAGCGACTGCTCGAACAGCGTGCGCGCAAACCGTGCGTTGCCGGAGTCCTCGCCCGCGTGCAGCCCGGCGAGGATGCGGCGCAGCATCTCGTCCGCCCCCGGTTCCAGCGTGTACTCGTGCTGGGCCAGCATCTGGTGGAAGATCGTCCGTAGTGCGTCGACGGAGTAGTCGGGGAACGTGATCTCGCGGGCGAACCGGGAGCGCAGTCCGGGGTTCGAGAGCAAAAAGGACTCCATCAGCCGCGGGTACCCGGCCACAATCACGACCAGGCGGTGGCGGTGGTCCTCCATCCGCTTGAGCAGGACCTCGATCGCCTCGGGGCCGAAGTCCATCCGGCCGTCCTCCGGGGCCAGCGCGTAGGCCTCGTCGATGAACAGCACGCCGTCCAGCGCACGCCGGATCACCCGGTCCGTCTTGATGGCGGTCGCGCCGACGTACTGCCCTACCAGGCCCGACCGGTCGACCTCGACCAGGTGGCCTTTCTGCAGCAGACCGACCGCGCGGTACATCTCTGCCAGCAGCCGCGCCACGGTCGTCTTGCCCGTGCCCGGGTTTCCGAGGAACACCAGATGCTGTGATGTGGCCACCTCCGGCAGGCCGTGCGTCTTACGGCGGGCCTGGACCCGGAGCAGTGCGACGAGGGCCCGCACCTGTTCCTTCACGGTCTCCAGTCCGACCAGCGCGTCGAGCTCGGCCTGAACCTCGGACAGCGGCCGGGCCGGGCCGGGCCTCGCACCGATAAGATCGCCGACCAGGTCATCGACGCGCTCCGAACCGTGCAGCCTGAGCTGATCGGTCAGATGGCCGATGGTTTCGCGCAGGTCGTCGAGCGGATTGCGGCCGGGAGCCATGCAACCACTGTAGTACTCGATTCCCGACCGGGATGGGGGTTGGCCTCACCAGGTTCAACTCCCTTTTGGTCCGTGGCGCAACGGTGCCGGTGAAACAGGATGGCCCGGTGCTCTGCACCGGGCCATCCTGTTTCTGAAGCTGTTATTTCCGGCCGATGAACCAGTCCTGGAGCTTCCGCAGCCTGGACTGCAGCTGCTCCTCGTTCGCCTGGGCCACCGGCGGGCCGCCGCAGACCGTCCGCAGCTTGGTGTGCACCACACCATGCGGGGTTCCGGTCCGCGCCGACCAGGCCGCCACGTTTTTGGCCAGTTCGTTGCGCAGATCCATCAGCATCCGGTGGTCCGGTATGGCCGGACCCGCGGGGGCCTGCTCAGCCGCCGGCGCGCGCCGGTTTTTCCGGTTGAGCTGGTCGTGCTGGCGCTGCCGGAGCAGGGTGCCCACCTGCTCCGCATCAAGAAGCCCTGGGATGCCCAGGAAATCCATTTCGTCCTCCGAGCCAACCTCTCCCCCGGTGCCGAACTCGCCGCCGTCGAACAGGACCCGGTCGAAGGAGGCCTGCGAATCGAGGGCCTCGAACTTGCCCTTTGTCAGGCTGTCCGACGCCTTGTCCTCCCGGTTGGCCTCGGCCATCAGGGAATCCTCGGGATTGAACAGGCCGTCGGCGTCCTCCTTCTCGGGGCGGTCCAGGGCGTGGTCGCGCTCGGCCTCCATCGAGTTGGCCAGCGCCATCAGCTGCGGCACGGACGGCAGGAACACCGAAGCGGTCTCGCCCCGCTTCCGGGCTCGCACGAAGCGGCCCACCGCCTGGGCGAAGAACAGTGGCGTGGAGGTGGACGTCGCATACACGCCCACCGACAGCCGGGGCACGTCCACGCCTTCGGACACCATCCGGACGGCAACCATCCAGCGCTTCTCGCTCGCGGTGAATTCCTCGATCTTGCTGGAGGCCTTCGCGTCGTCGGACAGAATGACTGTTGGAGACTCGCCGGTGATCCGCTTCAGCTGCCCGGCATAGGCCCTGGCATCCTCGTGGTCGGTGGCGATAACCAGCCCGCCGGCGTCCGGAACCGTGCGGCGCACCTCGCTCAGGCGCTTGTCCGCGCCGGCCAGGACAGCCGGAATCCATTCACCGGCAGGGTTCAGGGCCGTCCGCCACGCATGGGACGTGATGTCCTTCGTGACCGCGGCCTCGCCGAGGGACGCGGCCATTTCCTCGCCGGCACTGGTGCGCCAGCGCATCTGGCCGGAGTACGCCATGAACATCACGGGACGCACCACGTGGTCCCGCAGGGCGTTGCCGTAGCCATACGTGTAATCCGCCTTGGACCGCCGGATGCCGTCCTTGTCCTGGGCGTACTCCACAAACGGGATGGGCGAGGTGTCCGAGCGGAACGGCGTACCCGTCAGCGACAGCCGCCGGGCCGCGGGATCAAAGGCCTCGCGCAGGCCGTCGCCCCAGGACAGTGCCTCGCCGCCGTGGTGGATCTCGTCCAGGATCACCAGGGTGCGGGCGGCTTCCGTCTTGGCCCGGTGCAGCATGGGCTTGCTGGCAACCTGGGCGTACGTGACGGCCACGCCAACAAAACCGCGGCCATGCTGGCCGTCGGAGTTCTTGAAGTTGGGGTCGATGGCGATGCCAACCTTGGCGGCCGCGTCTGCCCACTGCCGTTTGAGGTGGTCGGTGGGCGCCACAATGGTGACCCGGTTGACGGCCCCGGACTCGATGAGCATCGACGCGACGCGCAGGGCGAAGGTGGTCTTACCGGCACCGGGGGTTGCTACCGCCAGGAAATCCCGGGGACCGGTGGTGAAGTAAAGGTCAAGGGCTTCCTGTTGCCAGGCACGGAGTTTCGGGGCGGTTCCCCAGGCTGCACGTTCCGGGTAAGCCGGAGGCAGGGTGGGGCCGCCAAAGAGCGTCTCCGTCACTACTTGTTGTTGCCCGAGTCCCCTCCGGGACCCTTGCCGCCGTCGTTGCCCGGGCGGAGGCCGTCATAAACCTCTTTGCACATGGGGCATACCGGGAACTTCTGCGGATCCCGGCCCGGCGTCCACACCTTGCCGCAAAGGGCAATGACGGGATCACCCGTCAGCGCGGATTCCATGATCTTTTCTTTGCGCACGTAGTGCGAGAAGCGCTCCCGGTCACCGGGCTCCACTTCCTGGCGCAGTTCCTCGCGCTCAATGGTGGCCGTGGACGTTCCAGCCCCGGAAAGCTCGCGCATCGGGTCGTTTTCGAGAGGGTCCGTCATGCTAGTCATGGCATCCATCTTAGCCTTTCCCGGACAGTGGCGTCCGACGGCGGGTGGACCGTTTCGCTTCCCAGGGCCCCTGCGCCTACAGTCCCTGCCAGGCCGGTTTGTTGTCGTAGGTGTGCCGGTAGAAGTCGGCAAGTTTCAGCGAGGACGCCGCCGCTTCATCCAGGAGGACGGTGGCGTGCGGGTGGAACTGCAGGACCGAGGCCGCGCAGATGGCCGAGACCGGACCCTCCACAAAGTCGCGGACGGTCGGTGCCTTCTGGGCCCCGGTGGCGATCAGGATGACGTGCCGGGCTTCAAGGATGGTGCCCAGCCCCTGGGTGACCACATGGTGCGGCACCTCCGCCAGGCTGCGGAAGAATCTGGCGTTGTCCCGGCGGGTCTGTTCGATGAGGCTCTTGATCCGGGTCCGGGATGCGAAGGACGAGCCGGGTTCGTTGAAGCCAATATGGCCGTCAGTGCCGACGCCCAGGAGCTGCAGGTCCACTCCGCCCAGGGACCGCATCCGGTCCTCATAGGCCTGGCATGCTGCCGGGATGTCCTCAGCGGCGCCGTCAGGGGTGTGCACGTTATCCGGGAGGATGTTGACCCGGTCAGTGAACTCGCGCCTGATGACCTCGCGGTAGGATTCCGGGTGCCCGGGCTCCAGCCCCACGTATTCGTCCAGCGCAAAAGCGTGCGCGCCGCTGAAGTCCAGCCCGCGCTCATGCCGTGCCGCGAGCTCGTCGTAGACAGGAAGCGGTGAGGAGCCGGTGGCCAGCCCCAGCACCGCATGGGGTTTGCGGCGGAGCAGCGCTTCGACCGCATCGGCCGCGAGCGCTCCGATCTGCCTGCTGCCTGGGAGGATGACAACTTCCACTACCGGCCACCTTTCTGGCGTACTGCGGATCTAGCGGTTAACATTCAGCTGGGCCAGGAGCTCCGGGCCGCGGGCGTCAAGCCATTTGCCGCCCAGCCTGACTCCGGCGCCAAACAGCGCGAGTCCCAGCATCAGGCCCACGGCCAGGTTGGTCCACCCGAATACAGGGTTTCCCGTGACCAGCTGCGCGATGAACAGTCCCACCTCGGGCAGGACCAGCAGGCTCAGGATCCCCATGCCGGCGAACTGCACCGCGAGGGTCTGGCCAACGTTGCCCGGCGGTTTCTTGAAAGGGCTGTCGCCCGGCAGCGGCACGGCCACGGTGTAGCGGGCCGACACCACGGACGACAGTCCCAGGCCGGTGAACAGGATTCCCAGGCTGAGGCCCAGCTGGCCCGGCAGGGCATCCCAGCTGCCCGTGAAGAAGCACTGGCCCACGGCAAAGATCAATACCACCGGCAGGGCGAAGGCGAGGCAGGCGAGCGCCCGTCCAAGCCGGTCGTCGGTCCCCTTCACCCCGGTTGCCAGATGCAGGGCAAAGGCTGTGTTGTCGTAGGAGACATCCGCCGAGATGGACCAGGCCAGCAGGAACGCCGCCAGCGGCGCCGCGAAGGCCAGGGTCCCGTAATCACCGCTTTGGCTGCCCTGGAACACCAGCAGGATGGGCAGCAGCGGGACCACCACCAGGGAACCTGCGTACCGGGGATCGCGCAGCCAGTAAATCAGCGCCCTCGCCGTCACGGCTCCGGCGGGTGTCGCCGGCAGCAGGCCAAGCAGCCCCAGCTTTCCGCCTTTGCGGCTCCCGCTTCCGGCGTAGGGCGGATTAACCAGGGCCCGCTCCAGGAGCAGCTTCCAGCACCACGCAAGGCCGGCGAGGGTGGCCAGGGCGATGAGGAGTTTGACCGCGGCCTCGGCCGGCCGTCCGGCGGCGACATCGCCGCCGAGGGACCACACCGCCCCCAGGGGCGTCCAGGACAGCGTTCCGGCCAGCTCCGGCAGGAAGTCCGTGGAGGCGGAAACACCCCGGCCCACCCCTGCGACGATCGGACCCATCAGGACCAGCGGAACCATAAAGACGATGGCGCTGGCATCCTTGAACCGGCGCGACGCCGCGAGGCTGGCGGTTGCCGTGGTCACCACCCGGGAGAGCACAATACAGCTCAGGACGCCGACGGCGGCACCCACCAGGGCGGCAACGGCCGGAAGGGGACCGCGGGCCCAGGTCCACACGGTAGCGAGTGCCACGAGTGCCGTGGCGATGCCGGGTATGCCAATCAGCCCGCCAAGGGCCAGCCCGGTCAGGAGCTGCCGCATGGGAATGGCGGAGGTGGTGAAACGTGCCGGATCCAGGGTCATGTCCACAGCGGATGCGGCCACGGGGACGATGCCCCAGCCCAGGAGGGCCGCCGAACCGCCGAGCACTACCGCCGTCTGCGCCAGTTCTGGGTCAGCGCGGCGCAAGAGGACCAGGGCCACGACCAGTGCCCCCACGACGCCAAGCGCGTACAGCCCGCCGAAGGCCATGCCCACCAGCTGCCAGGGACTGCGCCGCAGCCCGTTGCGGAGCAGGGTCAGCTTTAGCCTCAGAAGGTGCGCAACCATTCCAGGCCTTCCGTGTGGTTGCGTCCGCCCACCAGCTGGACGAACCTCTCCTCAAGGGACGCCCCGGCGCGGACCTCGTCCACGGTGCCGGCAGCGAGCAGCCGGCCTGCCGCAACGACGGCGACGTGGTCGCACATGCGCTGGACCAGGTCCATCACGTGGCTGGAGACGATGACCGTGCCGCCGGAGGCAACATAGCTGTCCAGGATGGACCGGATGTTCGACGCCGAGACGGGATCCACGGATTCGAAGGGCTCGTCCAGCACCAGCAGCCGCGGCGCATGGATCAGGGCCGAGGCGAGGGCGATCTTCTTGGTCATGCCTGCCGAATAGTCCACCACCAGCGTCCCTGCGTCCTGGCTGAGGTCCAGGGCGGACAGCAGCTCGCCCACCCGGGCGGCCACTACGTCCCTGTCCATGCCCCGCAGCAGCCCGGCGTAGGTGACCAGCTGCTCGCCGGTGAGCCGGTCAAAGAGGCGGACACCGTCGGGGAGGATGCCCATCAGTTTCTTGGCCTCCAGCGGCCGGGCCCAGACGTCCACGCCATGGACCACTGCCGTGCCGAAGTCAGGCCTCAACAGGCCGGTGGCCATCGACAGGGTGGTGGTCTTGCCGGCACCGTTGGGACCGACAATGCCAAAAAATGAGCCTGCCGGGACGTCGAGGCTGATGCCGTCCACGGCGATTTTTCCGCCGAAACGCTTGGCAAGCCCGCGGATGGACAGGGCAGGAACCGGGCCGGCGTGCGCCTCCGGATCAGGATGCGGAGCAGTCATAAGGCCAGAGTAGACCCACGGCCCTGCCGGAGGGGTCCTCCCGCAGGAGTAGGGACGCCTAGAACGAATGCCGCGGCACGGCACGTTCGTACTGCGGCGCCCAGGCCAGCTCATGGCCCAGTTCGAACGCCGCGCGCAGCCACCAGTGCGGGTCGCGCAACGCCGCGCGGGCGATGAACACGCCGTCGGCCTGGCCGGTGGCAACGGCATGCTCTGCCTGCCCGGGGGAGGTCAGGAGGCCCACCGTTCCGGTGGGTACACCGGCTTCGCGCCGGATCCGTGCAGAGAAGCCGGTCTGGTAGCCGGGGCCGGGCTGGATCTGTTGGTGCGCCACCGCTCCCCCGCTGGAGACGTCAATGAGGTCCACCCCGTGTTCGTGGGCCTGCGCGGCCAGGCGGACGGATGCCTCGATGTCGATCCCGCCCTCGGCCCAGTCAGTGGCGGAGATCCTCAGCAGCAGCGGCATGGACTCGGGAATCACGTCACGGACGGCGTCAATTACCGCGAGCATCAGCCGGTTCCGTCCCGCCTCGTCCCCGCCCCAGGAGTCGGTCCGGGTGTTGGTCAGCGGGCTTTGGAACTGGTGCAGCAGGTAACCGTGGGCGCCGTGCAGCTCGAGTGTGTCAAAGCCGGCTTCGACGGCCCGCACTGCCGCAGCGGCGAAGTCGCTGATCACGCCCTGGATCTGTTCCCCGGTCATCGCGGCGGGCTCGGCAAAGCCGTCGAACGCCGACGGCGACGGGCCCACCGTGGCCCAGCCGCCGTCGGACTCCGGCACGCTGCCGCGCTGGCCCGAAAACGGCCAGTACGTGGATGCCTTGCGCCCGGCGTGGGCCAGCTGGGCGCCGATCTTCGGCGCCGCGGCACCGTGGCGGTGCACAAAGGACGTGATCCGTTGCCAGGCCTCAGCCTGTTCGTCGTTGTACAGCCCGGCATCCCGCGGGCTGATGCGCCCCTCGGCGTTGACCGCCGCGGCTTCGGTGAGGATGAGTGCAGCGCCGCCGGCGGCGAACGAGCCCAGATGCATCAGGTGCCAGTCGTTCGGCACACCCGGGGCGCCGTCGGGCCCGCAGCTGTACTGGCACATGGGTGATACCCAGCCGCGGTGCGTCAGCTCCAGGGAGCGCAGCTTCAGCGGCCGGAACAGTGCCGGCACTAAAACAGCACCCGTGCCAGGTTCTGCCGGGCCTTCGCGACGCGCCCGTCGGAGGTGCCCACCACGTCGAAAAGTTCCAGCAGGCGGACACGGGCTGTTTCCCGCTCCGGGCCGAAGTTCCTGCCGATAAAAGTGACCACGCGGTTGAGGCCGTCTTCCACATGGCCGCCGGCGACGTCCAGGTCCGCAACGGCGAGCTGCGCCTCAAGGTTGTCCGGCGCCTCGGCAGCACGGGTCCGCAGTGCCTCGGTCTCCTGGGTGGACAGCGGCTGCAGCCTGGCCATCAGCTCCACCTGGGCCAGTCCGGCCTTGGCTTCGGCATCGGCGGGCATCTCCAGCAAGGCCTGGCGGTAGGCGGCGGCAGCGGCCTGGTAATCGCCTTCCTCGATGGCGTCGAAGGCCGCCTGGTGCAGCGGCGGCAGCGGCGGCAGCGGCGCCGGTTCGGCATCAGCAGGCGCCCCGCCGCCGAGGCTTCCGGTGACGCCGTTGGCTGCCGCGACCTTCAGCAGTTCATCGAGCAGTGCCCGCACCTGGGCTTCGTCCGCCCCGCCCTGGAAGAGCGGGACCGGCTGGCCCTTGACCACGGCAACGGCGGTGGGGACGGCCTGCACCTGGAAGGCCTGCGCGAGCTGAGGGAAGGCGTCGATGTCCGCGGCGCCCAGCACCAGGCGGCCGCCATAGCTGTTGACCACGCGTTCAAGTGTGTCCAGCATTCCGGCGGATTCCGGCGAATACGCGGCCCACAAGGCGAAAACCACCGGCACCTGGGCTGAGAGCTCCACCAGCTCCTGGAAGTTGCCTTCCGTGACGTTGACCCGCAGCGGTGCGTGGCCGGCGTCGGCGGTTCCGGCGGGGGCACCCTCGCCGGGAACCGGGGGGCCGGCGGGTGGGTTGCCGGGCGCGCTTCCGGGAACGGCGGCCGGCGCCTGGCGCTGTTTCAGGGCTGACAGGTCGACGGCGCCTCGCAGGTTAAGCAGGCTGGCAGCGGCTGGAGGGACTGGGCGGGAAGCTGGCGAACTCATGCTTTCCACTCTAGCCACTCCGTCCGCTGCCGGGGGTACTGCGCAGGCGGGGCGGTAGCCCTGCCGCCTGCCTACTTGAAGCTTGCTCCGACCAGTCCGCGGGTGGCGGCGACGAGCTTGATGGGGTCCGTTGAGCCGGCCGGCGGGATGTAGACGGCCATCGACTCGGCAAAGTTCAGCACCATGCCGGTGGTGGTTTCCTTGCCGCCGGCGAGCGCAGCAGCATCGTCACCGATGGTGAGCTTGTCGCCGGATGCCTTGGGCGTACCGTCGAACCCGAAGTTCAGGCGGCCCAGGACCAGCGCGCCGCCGTCCGCCGTGCGGTACACCACGGTGCTTTCCGGAACAACCTTGTGCGTGAACGAGAAGTTGCCGTTCTCGCCGGACTTGACCACTTCAGCCTGGTAGGAGAGTGTGTCGGCGATGTACGGCGAGGACTCCCCCTCCACCAGCTTGTCCTTGAAGCTCGAGTCCGCGGAGGTGAGGCGGTCCGCCAGGCCGGCGAGGGCCTCCTCGCCGCTGTAGAGCAGGCCCGTCTTGTCGTTGGCGGCCAGGGTTTCCGTTCCGCCCCTTTCGATGGACGGGAAGGTGGTGCCCGGCTGCAGTGGGGTGGTCTCGACGAGCTTGTAGTTATCACGCGGTGTCAGCTGTACCAGGGTCAGGAGCTGGGGCACGACGTTGCCGTCGCCCTGGGTTACGGCAAGAACGTGGCGCGGCCACTCCCGCTGGCTGGTGACCACAGTGGTCAGCAGCTTGGTGGAGCGGACAGGCATCCGGGCCTCGTAGGCACCGACCTGGGAGCGGATCTTGTAGTTCTGGGTCCGCACTTCGAGTTCGGTTCCCGCCAGACGCTCGGTCAGCTTGCCGGCGTCCTTGGCCGCATCGCCGGCGTCGGCAGCGCTGGAGACCTGCTCCAGGATGCGGCGGAACTGCGCGTCCAGGAGGACAGGCGAGGACGGAGCGGCGCCTTCGGAAGCGGTGGGTTCCGTCGTCGGCGCGGGGGTAGTGGTTGCGTTGGCGGCAACGCCGGTACCGGCAACGACGGCGGCCGTGACGGCCGCGGTAACCATGCCGGCGCTCACCATGCCCAGGCGGGTGGAGGAACGGCTCTCCGCACGGGCGCGGGCGCGCTTGGCGAAGAGGCTGCCCTCTCCGGTGCCGTCGCCGTTCCGGGTGCGGGCCGAAAGGACCGCCAGCGCAATGCCGGCAAGGATCAGCAGGACGCCGATGACCATCAGCGGGATGGCCCAGGGCGTGGCCGTGTCATTCGGGAACGTCATCGACACCTCGCCCGGAGCAGCCTTGGTGCCGTCGGAGGCCAGCAGCAGCGACCACTCACCGTCCGCTGGCGGGGTCCAGGAGTAGTCCAGCTCGCCGCTGGCGTTTTCGCTGGACACCCAAAGGTCAGAACCCGCAGGGCTGGGGGCCGTCGCTTCACCGTCGGCGTGTTCCACCTGGAGGGACTTGTTGTCTTCGGAGACCCCCGTGACGGTGTTGTGGGCAGTCTGGCCCACCCACGCGTCAACGTCGTCCGGACGGCCGGCAGCAAGGATGAAGTTGCCCTCACCCTTGATGTTGATCTTTACCGTGCCGCCGTGGAGCGTGCGGAGGTTCTGGTCAATGACGGTCAGCGGCGCCTCGGCGGCATCTGTGGGTACCGAAGCCGTAAAGGTCTCGGAGGGAGCCCAGATGGTCTTCTGGCCGATACCGGCCAGAAGGGTCAGGAGGCCGAGCAGCACGAGTGCGACTGCAGTCTTGAAACGCAAAGAATCACCTATCATCAGCGGGGGTTTACTTTCAATAGTAACCGTTTTGTTACCAATAGCTCAGTCGGAGGCCTTCCGCCGGCGCTTCCGGCTCCCCGTCGCGGGCTGCCCTCCCGGCTGTTGACAAGGCTGCTGATAGTGTTTGCGATGATCATCACACCGGCCCGCAGCCGCGGCGCCACGCACGGAACAGGCCCCAAAAAGCAGTGACTGACAAGACGGACGAATCCCCCACGGGACATGAAACTCCACCGGCCATTCCCGCCCAGCAGAGCGGAGCTTTGGAGCCCGTTCCGGCCCGGCGTTCGGGGGCCGCAGCTGCCCTGGGGTCCGTAATACGCCGGCTCCGCCAGCCGCTGCCCGGCGCCCAGCCGCGGCTCCGTTTTGAAATGCCGCCCGAGTACTCCCAGCAGGATGAGGCCCCCGACGCCGATTCCACGCAGACGCCGCCCCAGTTTGGCCAGCCCGGGCCGCGGATCTCGCCGCAGCACCCCCTCTACCTGGGCTTTATGGGCACCGTCGGCGTAGGGCTGGCCCTGCTGGTCTACTGGATCGGTTCCAACACCACCCAGCTTCTGCTCTGGATCGTTGCAGCGCTTTTCATCGCCCTTGGTCTGGACCCCGTTGTGGGCTGGCTGGAGGGACGGAAGATACCCCGCCCGGCGGGGATCCTCGTTTCGGTGACAGTACTGGTCACCGCGGTGGTGGGATTCTTCGCCACCCTGATCCCCACGATCGTTGAGCAGGTGACGCAGATCGTTGAGCAGGCACCCGTATGGGTGCGTGACTTTATCGATTCGGACTTCTTCCGCAGCCTGGATGACCAGTTCGGCGTCCGCGACCGCATTGAGGATGAACTGAATAAGTTCGTCAACAACCCTGAGGCCATGAGCGGCATCTTCGGCGGAGTGGTGGGTTTCGGCTCCACCGTGGCCAACGGGCTGTTCGGCACGCTGATCGTCCTGGTACTCAGCCTGTACTTCCTCGCGGCCCTGCCGGCGATGAAGAAATGGGGCTACCGGCTGGCACCCCGGTCGCGCCGTCCCCGGGTGGAGGCCCTGTCCGAGGAAATCACCAGGTCGGTGGGCAACTACGTGATCGGCCAGGCCTGCGTCGCGCTGCTGAATGCGACGTTCGCGTTTGTGGTGATGTCCATCCTTGGCATCCCGTTCGCCGTCCTGCTCGCCTTCGTGGTTGCCCTGCTCGCCTTTATCCCGCTGGTGGGCGGGATGATCGCGGCAATCGTGGTGCTCCTCGTGTCGCTGACGGAGGGCTGGCAGACGGCAGCCATCTACGCGATCTGCTACTTCGCCTACCTGCAGTTCGAGGCGTACTTCATCTCCCCGCGCATCATGCAGAAGGCAGTGGCCGTGCCTGGGGCGGTAGCTGTTATTTCCGTGATTGCGGGCGGCAGCCTGCTCGGCATCCTGGGCGCTCTGATTGCCATTCCCACGGCCGCCGCCATCCTGCTGCTGCTCAAGGAGATCTATATCGTCCGCCAGGACAAGCACTAGGCAACAGCCTCAGGCGGCCGCGGTGGCCAGCGGGCCGTCCCATTCCTGTGGCAGTCCCTCCGGACCGGAACCTGCCTCCGTTACCTCGTCCACGATTTCGTTGAGCACCCGGGCGGCGTACTTCTCGCCGACCCAAAGGTGCTTGGCGCCGTCGACCCCTACGACGCGAGCCTGCGGAACAATCCGGAACCGGTCCGCGGCAGCCTCTGGCCGCAGGTAATCGTCGTGTTCGGGAACCAGCACCGCCAGCGGTTTGCCGCTCTCCGCCCATACGCCGAGGTGGGAGTCCGTGGCCCTGTGCAGCGGCGGGGACAGCAGCACGGCACCTTCCACGCTCGAGGCCACCGGCTCCACGGCGCCGTACATGAGGGCGAGCTCGGTGCCGAAGGACCAGCCCACCAGCCAGCGGTTGGGCAGCTGGCGTTCGACGGCGAAGCGGACCGCGGCCTCCACGTCGTACCGCTCGCCGATTCCCTCCTCGAAGGCCCCGTCGCTGGTCCCCCGGGGAGAGGATGTTCCGCGGGTATTGAACCGCAGCACAGCCACGCCCGCCAGCGCCGGGAGCCGGTAGGACGCCTTCCGGTACACGTGTGAATCCATGAATCCGCCGTGCGTGGGCAGCGGGTGCAGGGTGATCAGGGTCGCCGTGATCTCTCCCGATTCGGGGAGCGCCAGCTCGCCCACGAGGGTGTGGCCGTCCGCCGTGCGCAGTTCCACGTTCTCCCGCTTCGCGGGGAGGACGGTGGAGGCACGGATCGCTGCGGGTCCATCAGGCTGGGTGAATTCGTACGACGCCGGATCAAAAGTCATGCCTGCCAGCTTAGCGACTTTGCGCGGCCGGGATTTGTCCGCGGCCGGCCGGCCGCCGCATGGCGGCTCAGCGGTAGCGGTAGCTGCGCGAGACCCAGCAGTTCGTGTGCCAGTGCCGGCGTTCGGCCAGGCCGGCGGCCGCCCCGAACAGGTGGTCGTCCTTCCACACCACAAGGTGCGCAAGGCCGGGCAGGACGGCCGTGGAGCAGCCAGGGCAGATGTACGTCTTTTCCGCGTTTTTGGCCGTCATGGTCCGGACCATCCATTCGCCGTCGGGCGCGGTTTCACGGCGGGCGATGCCGGCCCGGGCGCGTTCCAGGTCGAGTTCAGGGACGTCGCCGTTTCCCTTCCTGCCTGCAGCTGTGCCCGGTTTTCCGGAAGCAGGGCGGCGGGGGCGGTTGGAACGCGGCATGCCTCCATTCTGCCCCAGCCCCGGTAGTGTGTACGGCGTGCGACTTGTGATAGCCCGATGCTCCGTTGATTATGTTGGCCGGCTCAAAGCCCATCTCCCCCTTGCCACCAGGCTCCTGCTGGTCAAGGCCGACGGGTCTGTGCTGGTCCATTCCGACGGCGGCTCCTACAAGCCGCTGAACTGGATGAGCCCGCCGGCCACTCTCCGGGTGTCTTCTCCGGACGATGTCGACCTCGAACTCGGGGTCACGGAACAGTGGACCGTCCAGTCCGCCAAGACCGATGACCGGCTCATCATCAACATCCACGAGCACCTTCACGAGTCCTCCCACGACCTTGGCGTTGACCCTGGCCTGATCAAGGACGGCGTCGAGGCGGACCTCCAGCGCCTGCTCGCGGACCAGATCGAAACACTGGGGTCCGGCTTCTCGCTGATCCGGCGGGAGTATTTCACCGCCATCGGCCCGGTGGACATCCTGGCCCGCGACGCCAGCGGGGCCACGGTGGCCATCGAGCTGAAGCGCCGCGGCGACATCGACGGCGTGGAGCAGCTCACCCGGTACCTTGAACTCCTGAACCGGGACCCCCTGCTGGCCCCGGTCCGTGGCATCTTCGCCGCGCAGCAGATCAAGCCGCAGGCCAAGGTCCTGGCCAATGACCGAGGCATTGACTGCGTCACCCTGGACTACGACGCCATGCGCGGTGTGGACGACAGCGAATCCCGGCTTTTTTAAGCCCTCCACGCCGGGATTTTGCCGCGCCGCGGCGCTGGCAAGGGCGTTAACGCTTCTTTTACCCAAAATTTATCGGATTGGTTGTCTGGACCGTTGACCTGAGGGTAGGCGCATGAAATTCTTATATGAGTCTTTGTGTAGGTGTTTTTCATGCTCGCAAGACATGTTGCGAGCGCGAAGCTCCTGCAGGGCCGGTTCCCAGGAACGGGCAATCCAGGATTCTTCTCGCGGAGTGACCAAGGCCAGCACGAGGTGTGCTGGACTTAAAAGTTCCATTATGAGGAGAAATAAATGGCACAGGGAACCGTCAAGTGGTTCAACGCTGAAAAGGGCTTCGGCTTCATCACCCCGGATGACTCCGATGGCGATGTCTTCGTTCACTACTCCGAGATCCAGACCGGTGGCTTCAAGACCCTCGACGAGAACCAGCGCGTTCAGTTCGAAATCGGTCAGGGCGCCAAGGGTCCCCAGGCTACCGGCGTCACGCTGGTCTAGTCCCTCGCCAGCTGGCCGCACCCGTGCGGCCCCTGCGAATTAATGATCCCCGGCATTATTGCCGGGGATCATTTTTTGTTGTGCCGGAAATGCGAATTAGCCGCTGTAGCCCTGGGCATTCCTTCAGTAATTAACTGTCACTAATGTTTTCGCTGCCGGAATGGCGGCCTGTCAGTTCACCAGTTCCCGCAGAAGCCGGGCACCCTGCCGCAGGGACAGCCCCGGGAGGTAGGCGCGGGTGAGCGCCCGGCCGATGGCTGGCAGTTGCAGGGGGTCCTGGTAGTAGAGGTACAGCGTGCGGTACTCCGGCTTGAACCGTGATTTGAAGGCGGCCAGTGAGCGGAAACCGTAGACGGGTTCCAGTGCGTGGCCCACAACGTCCAGGATGCGCACCAGGTTTTCCGCCGGAACCGGTCCTTCCTGTCCGTCGTCAACGCCGTCCTCCTGTTCGTCCTCCGGGTGCCGTGCCAGCGGTGATCCGGACAGGGAGATGACCTCCACCGACTTCCTCAGTTCCAGCACCGCGGAGGCGATCAGGAACTCCATGACCCCGGGGAAACCCCCGGCACCCCGGCGCATGACGTCCAGTGTGCGGCTGACCAGCTTCCCGCCGTCGTACACGGGAAGCCAGCTGGTCACACCGTGCACCGTGCCCTCCCCGTCGACGGCGAGGCAGCACAGCACCCCGTCATCCATCAGCTCATCCAGACCGCCGAGGGTGAAGCCCATTTCGGGGACGGATTTTCCGGCCGCCCACTCCTCCGACACTTCACTAAGCTGGCCACGCAGTGCTTGCGGCAAACCGTGATAGGTCCCCCAGACGGCAGTGACGCCCATTTTGGCTGCACGGTTGAGCGCCGTCCGCACGTTCTGCCATTCCTTGCCGCGGAATTCCAGTTCCCGCACCGCCAGCCGTGTTTCCTGGGCAACCGCCACGCGGTGGAAGCCCCGGTCCTGCAGGAGCGGCCAGAGGCTGGAATCGCAGGAATAGAATGCCGGAATCAGGGCGTGCCGGCTGCAGTGGGCCAGGAACCCCTCGGCCACTCCGGCACGCGACGCCGACGCCCCGAAGGGGCCAGCCAGCGTGAGCGCCACGCTGCCGTGCTGCTGGTACGCCACGGCTCCCCGGTGGTCAGGACTGAACCAGTACATGTTTGGTTCCCAGAGCGCCATCCAGGACAGGGAGTCTCCGCCCTCATGCAGCAGGCGTCGCACAACAGTCCTGTCAGCCATGCCCGCGTCGCTGTGGTGGTGGCGTCCCAGGAGGACAAACCAGACGCCCGCCAGTGCGATGACCCAAAATACAGGCCCGGAGTAGGCGAAGATGAAGGATTCGACGCTATTGCGGTCGGCGAAAACCCTGCGGTAGAGGTTGGGGATCGGGATAGGCAGGTACTGCCGGGACAGTTCCGCCAGCAGTCCCAGCGGACCGCCGTCGCGCGTCAGGCCTCCCGCGCCAAGCCAGGCCAGGCTGTACGCGCCGGCCAGCAGCAGCCAGGCACCGCCCAGGACGAGGAGCAGCGTCCGGCGCGCGGCGGGCACGGTCTCCACCCTGAACTGCCTCCGGTTGAACCACAGCAGGGCGGTCAGCAGCAGCGGAACCGCCACCAGGGGCAGGATGTGCGCGAATCCGGACCCCATCGCCGCGGTGTGCGGCCGCGACGGATAGTGCGGGATCAGCGCGAACAGCGCCAAATAGACCGCGGCCAGGGCCGTGACAGCCAGCTGGATTGCCAGCGTGATGCGCAGGGCGGCCTGCCGGCCGCGGCGCATGCCGTCGGCACAGATGAGCAGCAGGATCACAGGCACAATCGCCACTGCCAGTCCCAGCGGCCCGGCGAAACCCTGCCGGCCGGCCTCAAGGCAGGACGCCTCCACCGTGGCACCGCAGTTGAATTCCAGCTGGCCCAGCGTGGGCAACGGATTCAATACCACATCGCGCAGCAACGCAAGCGGACCCGTCGGCGTCCTGGCAACGGCGGTGACGATGGGTCCGACCGCGAAAATGGCCACCATCAGGGCCAGGAGGTTTCGCGTTTCCCGGCCCGTGGACCGGTGCCGGTGGAGATTGCCGTGCTCACCCTGGATCCACCAGCCGGCCAGGAGGCCAAGCAGCGCCCCCAGCAGGCCGATGACCGTCTCCGCATGGCCCACGTACAGGACCAGCATCAGCGACACCGACAGCAGGGCGGTGCGCAGCCGCCGCTGCCACAGGACCGGCAGCCGGCCGCTGCCCGCCAGCCCGACAGCAAGCACGGCAGCGTACGGGCCGATCAGGCCATAGTCCACCATCAGGCCCAGCCAGCCGTCGCCTGCGTATCCGGCCACCTGGGTGATCAGGAGGAAGAGGGTCACTGCACCAAACTGGCCGGCGGCAAAGAAGGCTGCAGTCTGCGGCGCCCCGAGTTTCCGCTCCGCCAGCCCCAGCAGCACGAGGATCATCAGTGACGCGGTCAGGTAGGCCAGCGGGTTGGTGGCAAAAAACATCGACGTAAACAGCGACCACCACATGCCTGACCTCAGCCCCGGACCGCTGACACTGGCGATGTCGAGCATGCTTTCCGGCGGACCGGCAAGGTAGCTTCCCGTGACGGCGCCGGTCAGGAGGAAGACCCCAAGGACCGCCAGCGTGAAGGGAATGGAGATGAGCCGCGCTTTGGTACGCTGCCACGCCGGCCTGACCACGGTGGCCCAGGCGAGCGTGGCTGTGCGCACATCCTGTCCGGTCTTCACTGCTGGATTCCCCAGCGGGCAGCAAGGAAAGCCAGCCCCTCCTCCATTCCGCGGGACGGCGTGTCCCACGAGTGGCCGGCATGCTGGACCTGCGTGGCTGCAACAGTGAAGCCCGCTTTCCTGGCAGCGTCGGCGAGGGTCGCCATGTATCCAACAAATTCGGGGTCCCGCTCCCCTGCCGCAAAGTACACGGCGCTGGAATCGAACCGCTGCTGGTTCATCCTGGACAGCGGGGTTTCACGTTCAAAGGCAGCGGTGTCGCCCGCGTATGCCGCGTCGATGGTTTTCTGCCGCTCCTTGGCAAGGGCCGGTTCAAGTTCGCTGGAGAAGGCCAGCACCGAACTGTAGATGTCCGGGTGTCGGGTTCCCATTTGCAGGGCGCAGGTCGCTCCGAAGGAGAATCCGCCGGCCGCCCATTGCGTGTGGCTGGCGTCCACATCAAGGGTTGCGTTGATCCACGCCGGCACGTCCACGGCCAGATACGTGTCCGCCCGGGCTATCCGGCTGTCCAGGCACAGGGTGTTTGCTGACTGGGTTCCGTTGGGATCCGCCACCACAACGACCGGTGCAATACCGCGATGGCTGGACGCGAACTCATCCATGCGTGCCCGCAGCGCGCCGCCGGTGAGCCAGTCAGAGGGCCCGCCGGGCTGTCCCGAGAAAAGGACCAGGACCGGTAGTGCGGGACGGTTTTCCGCGAAGTAGGCCGGCGGCAGGTAGATGTATGCCTCACGCGTTGACAGTTCGGAGGCCGGACCGGGGATGGTCGCCTTCCGCAGGGCCCCTTCGCCGGGCAACTGTCCCTGCGGGGTCCAGCCTTGCAGGGAAACCGGAGCGGGGCCGCCGGGCTGGCGCATCAGTCCGGGCTCCAGCGCCTGGATCCTGGCCAGCGCAGTGCCCATGAGGTCGCTGACAGTCCGGTTCAGGCCAAAGTAGGCGTTGATCTGGACTGCCGAGAGCAGGAGCACCAGCAGGAAGGCCGTAATTCCGGCGCTCCGCTGGCCAACACTCGATCGCGGCAACCGGAACAGCATAAGGATGAGGGCGGCGACGGCCGGGACTGACCACAGCAGAACGTCGTCCGGAAGATCCTCCGGGAAGGTCGAAAAAACATCAATCAAGGCCCAGTGCACCAGGCCGATCAGTGCAATGCTGCCGGCAACGGACACCAGCACTGACAGCCACCATGGCCGCGGTCCGGCGGTGGCAGGCCGCCACAGCAGGTACAGGGCTCCTGCCGCCCCCAGTACGAAGGCGGTCCAGAATACCGGTCCGTCGGTCAGCCGGACGTCAGCGAGGAAGTCCACGCCGGCTAGCGCCAGGTCCCCACACCGATGACCGGCCCGGCTTCAAGCCACGAGGAGAGCCCGGTGTAGGCGTCGAATTTCATGGCGAGCCTCAGGTCCTGGCCCTCGTAGCGCAGCTCCACAATGACGACGTCGGGCTGGACTTTTACGGCTTCTGCTTCCGTCGGCTTGCGGCGGCCCAGCAGTTCCAGGGAACTCCGCTTGAACTTGTGCTTGGGACGGACGCTCAGGGAGAGCAGCCGGAACCACTCGAGGTCGTTGTCCTGGTAACGACAAACCCCCATCTGCCAGCTGTTTCCAGCTACGCAAATGGAGGCGTCCACCGTGCCCAGGGCGCGCCGCAGATTGAAGCGGCGCACCCCGGAAAGACACAGTGCAAATATCAGCAATCCAAAAGCGATTGCCATGGCGATGAACGGAAGACTCGGTGCGTCCATCAAGGTCGTGCTAGCGGATCCCAGCAGTAGCCGCGTCGCCCAGCTGGGCGTTGTCAGCAACAATAACCACGCGGTTGTTGTCGACGGAGAAGAATCCGCCGTCAACCACTACCGCAATTCGGTCACCGGAAACCGGCTGGATCGCCAGTTCACCTTCGGCCAGGATCGCCAGCAGGGGCGAGTGGCCGGGCAGGATTCCGATCTCACCATCGCTGGTGCGGGCCTTGACCATCGTGGCCGCTCCGGACCAGATGAAGCGGTCCGCTGCGACAATCTCAACCTCAAGCTCAGCCATATTACTTGGTCTGTTCCTGGATCTTGGCCCACTGGCGCTCAACGTCATCCAGGCCGCCGACGTTGAAGAACGCCTGCTCTGCGATGTGGTCGAGCTCGCCGTCGCAGATGGCGGTGAAGCCTTCAACGGTGTCCTTGATGGAAACCGTGGAGCCCTCGACGCCGGTGAACTGCTTGGCGGTGTAGGTGTTCTGGGACAGGAACTGCTGGATACGGCGTGCACGCGACACGACGATCTTGTCCTCTTCCGAGAGTTCGTCAACGCCGAGGATGGCGATGATGTCCTGGAGTTCCTTGTTCTTCTGCAGGATCTGCTTCACACGGACAGCCGTGTTGTAGTGGTCCTTGCCGATGTACTGGGGGTCCAGGATTCGGGAGGTCGACGTCAGCGGGTCAACGGCCGGGTACAGACCACGGGAGGCGATTTCACGGGAAAGTTCCGTGGTCGCGTCGAGGTGTGCGAAGGTCGTGGCCGGAGCCGGGTCGGTGTAGTCATCTGCGGGAACGTAGATGGCCTGCATCGAGGTGATCGAGTGGCCCTTGGTGGACGTAATGCGCTCCTGGAGGAGGCCCATTTCGTCTGCCAGGTTGGGCTGGTAGCCCACGGCCGAAGGCATGCGGCCGAGGAGGGTGGAAACCTCGGAACCTGCCTGCGTGAAGCGGAAGATGTTGTCGATGAAGAGCAGCACGTCCTGGTTCTGAACATCGCGGAAGTACTCCGCCATGGTCAGTGCGGACAGTGCCACGCGCAGACGCGTTCCAGGCGGCTCATCCATCTGGCCGAATACAAGGGCGGTGTCCTTGAGGACGCCTGCCTCTTCCATTTCAACCCAGAGGTCATTACCTTCACGGGTACGCTCGCCAACACCGGCGAATACCGAAGTACCACCGAAGTTGCGGGCAACACGGGTGATCATTTCCTGGATCAGAACGGTCTTGCCCACGCCGGCGCCGCCGAAGAGGCCGATCTTTCCACCCTTGATGTACGGGGTGAGAAGGTCGATCACCTTGATGCCGGTCTCCAGCATCTCGGTGGAGCCTTCCAGCGTTGCGAAGGCCGGAGCCTTGCGGTGGATCGGCCAGCGTTCGCTGATGTTCAGTTCCGACTCTTCAACGTCCAGCGGCTGGCCGAGGACGTTGAAGATGTGGCCCTTGACGCCGTCGCCAACGGGCACGGAGATGGGGGCGCCGCTGTCCACCACTGACGTGCCGCGGACGAGTCCGTCGGTAGCCTGCAGGGAGATGGCGCGGACGAGGTTGTCACCCAGGTGCTGGGAAGTCTCGAACGTGATGGTCTTGGTGACACCGTTGAGGGTGATCACCGTAGACAGGGCGTTGTAAATCGACGGGATTGCGTCAGCCGGGAATTCGACGTCGACAACCGGGCCAATAACACGTGCAATACGGCCGGTGGCACCGGACGTTGCGGCTACGTGTTCGGTAGCAGTGGCAGTCATCTCTCTCACTTCACTCAGTAGATGGCGTGGGGTTAAGTTTATCTGTTGTGGTGCAGGTCCCGCGGGAACCGAAAATGCCGAAGGCTAGGACGCGAGGGCGTCGGCGCCGGCAACGATTTCGGAAAGCTCCTGCGTGATCTCGGCCTGGCGGGCCGTGTTGCGCAGACGCGTGTACTTCTTGATCAGGTCCGTCGCGTTGTCGCCGGCGGACTTCATCGCCCGCTGGCGTGCAGCAAGCTCGGAAGCTGCTGCCTGCAACATGGCTGCGAAGATACGGGATTCGATGTAGCGCGGCAGCAGGGCATCGAGGACCTGCTCCGTTTCCGGTTCGAACTCGTACAGCGGCAGGAGCTCCGATTCCGAAGCGGCCTGCTCTTCCACGACCTCGAGCGGGAGCAGGCGGATGACCGTCGGCTCCTGGGTGACCATGGACTTGAAGCGGGTGTAAACAACGTGGATTTCGTCCACGCCGCCCTCTTCGTAGGCCGTTGCGAAGTCCGTCAGCAGCGCTTCTCCGACTTCGCGCGCGGTGGCGAATTCGGGGGCGTCCGTGCCGCCGGTCCAGACCCGCGCGTACTCGCGGTTCCGGAAATCGTAGTACGCCTGGCCCTTACGGCCGACGAGGTAGGTCTTGACTTCCTTGCCTTCAGCGTGGAGCAGCTCGTTGAGACCTTCCGCCTGCTTGAGCACACTCGCCGAGTAGGAACCTGCCAGGCCACGGTCCGAGGTAATTACCAGGACTGCGGCACGGCGGATCTGCTCCGGCTCAGTGGTCAGCGGGTGGTCGATTTCGCTTTGGCTGGCGACAGCAGAAACGGCGCGCGTGATGGCGTTCGCGTAAGGCAGTGAAGCTGCTACGCGCGCACGGGCCTTGCCGATGCGCGAGGTAGCGATCAGTTCCATCGCCTTGAAGATCTTACGCATCGACGTCGTCGAGCTGATCTTCTGGCGGTAGACCCGGATCTGGGCTCCCATACTTATCCTTTCCTAAGATTCCGAAGACCGGGTGCGCCGGACCCATTGGGTCCGGCGCACCCGTCCAGCGGAACTAGCGCTTCTGCTTGACGATTTTTTCCTGGTCGACTTCGGCACCGGAGATAGCATCGTGCTCCTCGTGGCCGGCACCTACCAGGTGGTTGTCACCCTCGCCGAAGAAGCCCTTTTTGAAGTCCACGATCGCGGTCTTCAGTGCTTCTGCGGTGTCGTCGTCCAGCACGTTGGTCTGAGCCAGCGTGGTGAGGATCGAGGACTTGTGCTTGAGGTGCTCCAGGAACTCGGACTCGAAGCGGCTGATGTCTTCAACCGGAACGTCGTCGAGGTAGCCCTTGGTACCTGCCCAGATGGACACAACCTGGTCCTCGACCGGGAACGGCGAGTACTGGCCCTGCTTGAGCAGTTCCATCAGGCGTGCACCACGGGTCAGCTGCTGGCGTGAAGCCGCATCCAGGTCCGAAGCGAACATGGCGAATGCCTGCATGTCGCGGTACTGGGCCAGGTCCAGCTTCAACGTACCGGAGACCTTCTTCATGGACTTGACCTGGGCGGCGCCACCAACGCGGGACACCGACACACCAACGTCAACAGCGGGACGCTGGTTGGCGTTGAAGAGGTCCGACTGGAGGAAGATCTGGCCGTCGGTGATCGAGATCACGTTGGTCGGGATGTACGCGGAAACGTCGTTTGCCTTGGTCTCAACGATCGGCAGACCGGTCATCGAGCCGGCACCGAGTTCGTCGGAGAGCTTTGCACAACGCTCCAGCAGGCGGGAGTGCAAGTAGAAGACGTCGCCCGGGTAGGCTTCGCGTCCCGGCGGGCGGCGCAGCAGCAGCGACACTGCACGGTAGGCTTCGGCCTGCTTGGACAGGTCATCGAAGATCACCAGAACGTGCTTGCCGCCGTACATCCAGTGCTGGCCGATGGCCGAACCGGCGTAGGGAGCCAAGTACTTGAAGCCGGCGGGGTCGGACGCAGGAGACGCCACGATGGTGGTGTACTCCAGTGCGCCGTGGTCCTCAAGGGTCTGCCGGACGGCTGCGATGGTGGAAGCCTTCTGGCCAACACCGACGTAGACGCAGCGGACCTGCTTGGTGACATCCCCGGAAGCCCAGTTGGCCTTCTGGTTGATGATCGTGTCAACGGCGATGGCCGTCTTGCCGGTCTGGCGGTCACCAATGATGAGCTGACGCTGGCCACGGCCGATCGGGATCATGGCGTCGATGGCCTTGAGTCCGGTCTGCATCGGTTCGTGGACCGACTTGCGCTGGGTCACGCCGGGTGCCTGAAGTTCAAGCGCACGGGTGGTCTCAGCCTTGATCTCGCCGAGGTCATCGATCGGCTGGCCCAGCGGGTCAACAACGCGTCCGAGGAACGCGTCGCCCACCGGCACGGACAGGATCTCACCGGTGCGGTGAACTTCCTGGCCTTCTTCGATGCCAGTGAAGTCACCGAGGATGATGACACCGATTTCGCGGACGTCAAGGTTCTGGGCGAGGCCCAGGGTGCCGTCCTCGAAGCGAAGCAGCTCGTTCGCCATGACCGAGGGAAGGCCCTCAACACGGGCGATGCCGTCACTTGCGGCGGTTACGCGGCCAACCTCTACGCGTTCTGCGTTTCCGGGTTCGTAGGACGCCGCGAACTCGTTCAACGCATTACGGACGTCGTCGGCGTTGATGGTCAATTCGGCCATCTGCAGTCCCTGCTCTCCTGTTTTCGTGATCATCGTTGCTCACGATGACCGGGGTTTCTATCAGTTAAGTTGTGCTTGTCCGGCTAGCCGGCCAGTTGGCGGTGAAGCTGGCCCAGACGGGAGACCACGGAAGCGTCAAGCACTTCGTCGCCCACCTGGACACGGATTCCACCGATCAGTGCAGGGTCAACACTGAGGTTGACCTTGAGCTCGCGACCATACAGGGAGTTGAGCCCTGTCTGGAGGCGGCTGAACTGCGTCTCCGTCAAAGGACGGGTGACGCTGACCGTTGCAATCCAGCGCTGCTGCCGCTTGGCCGCCAGTTCGGCGAACCGGGCCACAAGCCTGGTCGGCTTGAGGCCGCGGGGCTGGGAGACTGCCTGGCCGATGAGGACTTTGGCTGCCTCGCTTGCGCCAGGAACCAGCCTCTCCGTGAGGGTGGTCTTTGCAGCACCGCTTGCCTGTGGTTCGGACAGAGCACGTTGTACCTCGTGGCTGGAGGCAACGGCCTGGTTGAAGGAGAACAGATCGTTCTCCAGCTCTTCCAGCCCAGAGATTCCGGAGGCAGAAACGGCCGACTTGTTTTCAGCGACGGCGATGACCACCGTTGCGGCAAGAGTCTCGAGTGCATCGCCGATATCTCGTGCCGATGCCCAGCGCAAACTGGCCAGTCCGCCCGCGATATCCGCAGCATCAGCGGAGACTTTCCCGCCAACCAGCTGCTTGACCAGCGCCGACTTTTCGTCACCGCTGCGGGACGGGTCAGTCAGGGCGCGGCGCAAGCCAGCCGAGCTGTCCACCGTTCCCAGGATTCCGAAGAGTTCCTTAGCCAGCTGCAGCGAGGCGGTGGGAAGCTTGGCTTCCAACGCGGTCAGTGCTGTGGCCAGCGATTCGCTCGATATACCTGCCATTACTGAGCTGCACCTGCGTTCTGGTTCTCCAGATCTGCCAGGAAGCGGTCAACAACGCGGGCCGAACGCTCGTCATCGGTGAGTGCTTCACCAACAATGCGTCCTGCCAGGGTGGTGGCCAGCGTGCCCACCTCGGAGCGCAGGGACACAACAGCGGCCTGGCGCTCCGATTCGATCTGCACGTGCGCCTGCGCGGTGATGCGGGCGGACTCTGCAGCCGCCTTTTCCTTCAGATCGGCGAGGATCTGAGCGCCTTCGGCACGGGCTTCCTCGCGGATGCGGTTGGCTTCGGCGCGGGCGTCGTTCAGCTGCTGCTTGTATTCCTCGAGTGCAGCGGAGGCCTCAGCCTGGGCCTTTTCAGCTTTGGCGATGCCACCTTCGATGGCCTCGGCACGCTCTGCGAAAGTCTTCTCGAACATCGGGACAATGAACTTGACCACGATGTACATGAGGACAGCAAAGCCGACGAGGACGACGCCCATTTCCCAGACATTGGGCATCAGAGGGCTGGTTGCGCCCTCTGTGGCGGCTGAGATGATCAGCTGATTCATAATTCACCCGTCCTTATCTACTCGGTTCTGGATGTTCGCTTGGTTCGTCAGACTTAGAGAACGAAAGCGAAGACCAGGCCGAGGATGGCGAGGGCTTCAGTCAGCGCGAGGCCGAGGAATGCGATCGGCTGCAGGACGCGCTGTGCTTCCGGCTGGCGTGCGACGCCGTTGATGTAGGCAGCGAACACGAGACCAACACCGATACCACCGCCGATTGCGGACAGACCGTAACCTACGAGGTTGAGATTGCCTTCCATTTTATTCCTTTCAAGATGCCATCTGTGTGGCAGGTTGTTTGGTTTGCTTCATCCCCGCAAGGGGAAGATTTTGGGAGCCTAGTGGCTGTCCGCGTGCAGAGCGCCTTCGATGTAGATGGCAGTCAGCAGGGTAAAGACGTACGCCTGGAGCGCCATGATCAGCGCTTCCAGCATGTACATGGCGATGGCGCCAACCAGGACCAGGACCGAGGTGCCCTTCAGCAGCAGGTTTTCCTGCATAACGAGGTACTCGATGCCGGAGCCGGCAAGCATCACGATGAGGTGGCCGGCCAGCATGGTGGCGAACAGACGGAGGCTGTGCGTGACCGGGCGGACCAGGAAGTTGGAGATGATCTCGATCGGGACCACGATGGGCAGGATGTAGAACGGGACTCCGGACGGCACGGTGGCCAGCTTGAAGTACTTGATGCCGTTCTTCTTGATGCCGATGCCAATCCAGGTGAAGTAGACGATGCCCGCAAGGACATAGGCTCCGCCGACGTGCGAGAAGCTCGGAAGCTGGATCACGGGGATTGCGCCGTAAATGTTGTTCACAAGGATAAAGAAGAAGAGGCTGAACAACAGCGGGACGTACTTCATAAAGTCTTTGCCGCCGATAATGTCCTTGGCGATGCTGTTACGCACAAAGCCGTAGGCCATTTCACCAGCGAACTGGAGCTTGCCGGGGACAAGCTGCTGCTTCCGTGCAGCTAGCAGAAAGAATGTGGCGATAATGACGACCGACAGGATTACCAGCAGCATCTGCTTGGAGAATCCGTCTGCCGCCCCCCACGGCAGGATTGCCGGCAGGTGCATTTCTTCAATTCCAGGAGGAGTGAACTCTCCTGAATCTTGGGCCGGGAGCGCAAGCGCGATCAACGCGTTTCCTCTCTGCAGTGTCCATCATTGGGCGTTGGTCGGGGATCCGCGGATTTGCGCTCCGCTGTTCCCCGTGTGAAATTATTTGGCATTAGTGTTTCCGTCCGCGGACGGACCGCTGTCTGCGCCGCTCTTACCGGCTGTGTTTCTGTGACTGGTAAGGCCATGCATGTGGGAAAGATAAAATCCTCCGACAGCTCCAAGCAGAGCGCCTGCGAGCACGATCCAGCGGGTTCCCCACAGATTATCCAGACCCCACCCTATCAAACTCCAGACGATGATTCCGCCAATTATGTAGCTGAAGACAGCCATTCCGGCGTTGTATCCGCCGTCGTTGTTTTCAGTGGACACACCTGGTGCGGAACCGGTTACCCGAGGTTTGGAAGAGCCGCCGTTTCCTGCTCGCTTACGATCAGACATCGCGCGGTTCCTTGGTCTCGGGGTCGTTGTAGATTTGCAGCCGGGCCTTGCTGAAGCCGTAGATCTCCGCCGCCTGCCACAGCACGACGGCGACGACGGCACCGATCAGGAACCAACGGCCATCCAGCCATTCCGGAGCCCCGATAAGGAACAGGACGACAGCGAACCCCACGACTTTGATGAAGTACGTCGCGACGAAAACCCCGATGGCTCCCGAGGGATTGCTGCGTCCGACGAAGTGGCCCACCAGCAGGCTGATTCCGAAGAACAGCATCACCAGCAGTCCACCAAAGGCAGCCGACAGTGCGCCGTTCACGCCAACCATAAAAGCGGCGATGACGGAGCACAGGACCAGGCCGGCCGCGGCAGCCACCGAACTGAGTGCGAGGAGGCGAAGCCACAGGGACCGGGTGGGACCGGAAACACCAACGGGTCCGTTGCCGGACGCGGGTCCGGAGTCGGCGTTGGAGGTCACGTGATCCCAATCGTCGGTACCCTGGCAAGCAGCCAGGAGTGGGGTGGAGGGCAGCTTTGAGCTGCCCCTAAATTCTACACGAGATAGAAATATTTCCGAACGGCGTTACGCCGCCGGTTCCGAGCTCCGCCGGCTCAGGTACGGCCACGCCGTCACCAGGCCCATCACCAGGGTTGCGAAGATGTCGGCGGACAGCACGATCTGCCAGGGGAACACTGCAAAAGCCAGGCCACCGAACGACAGGACGCAGGTCCATAGGTACATCAGAATCACCACGGTCCGGTGGGAGTAGCCGATGTCCAGCAGCTTGTGGTGGAGGTGCCCGCGGTCCGCGGACCAGGGTGAGCGCCCGCGTGCCGTTCGCCGGATGACGGCAAGGCCCAGGTCCAGCAGTGGCAGGAAGAGCACGGCGAACGGAAGCAGGATCGGTATAACGGTGGAAATACCGTTTGCCCGGTCGTAAAGACCGGAGGTGATCTGGCCGGTGGAGACGATACCGGCCGATGCCATCAGCAGTCCGATCAGCATGGCACCGGAGTCGCCCATGAAGATTTTGGAGGGGAACCAGTTGTGCGGCAGGAAGCCGATGCAGCTGCCCACCAGGACCGCCGTCAGCAGCGTGGCCAGGTCCGAGTAATCCAGGAGGACGGCGTTCCGGTGTACCCAGTACGCGGTGAAGAAGAACGCGGTGCCGCCGATGATGGCCACGCCCGCCGCCAACCCGTCGAGCCCGTCGATGAAATTGAAGGCATTCATGGTGGTCACGATAAGTCCGGCCGTCAGGACCACCCGGAGCATCTCGTTCTCCAGGAAGATCGGCTCCGGAACCCACGGAACGATCGTCATCCGGACCCCCCAGATGGCCACCACCAGCGCCGCAGCGCTTTGCCCGATGAGCTTCACCCACCAGCGGATGTCCAGCAGGTCGTCGGCCACGCCCACCAGCACGATCACCACCGCACCTGCCAGGACTCCCCAGGGCGAGAAGTTGTTGCGGTAGATGTCCTTGACGAAGAAGGACTGGCTGGCGACGATCAGTGCCACCAGGACCCCAAGGAAGATGGCCACGCCGCCCAGCCGGGATACCGGCGTCGAATGCATGTCGCGGCTGCGGATTGGCATGTGGAGCTCAAGCCGGTTGCCGACCACCCGGGCACCCCAGGTGGCCGCGTAGGACACGACGGCAGCCGTCAGGCCCATAAGCAGGTACATGATCATGCGTTGGCAGCCGTTTCGTCGGTGCCCGGCGCTACCCGGGGTGTCACCACAGTGCAGGGTAGCCGCCGGGGCTGCCGGGCCTTGATTGTTGGGGTCACTTGCCGGGGATCTGACTTTCGATAAATGAAACTTCTCCGTCGCCGGGCGCGCAGCAGGCAGTGCTTAGTGCCTTACAGGGCTGTATTACAGTGGACTCTAGTCAAGATACTAGCGCCAACGGCTCCATGGCTTCGCGCCACACTGGCGCATTGCGAGCGGGGAATCCCCTGAAGGCCATGCTGAAAGGAATTCCATGCCCCTCCGGGTTGCAGTCGCCGCCGTGACATTTGACCGTCACAAAGAGCTGTCCGTCCTGCTGGACGCCATCAACGCCCAGTCCGCATCCGTGGACACCATCTGCCTGATTGACAGCGGCACCGTTCCGGCCCGTGAGGTCGCCTCGAAGCATTCCAACGTGGACTACGTGCGTTCGGAAGCGAACCTCGGCGGCGCCGGAGGCTTCGCCCTCGCAGCGCTCAAGGCCGTCGCCAGCGGTGCGGAGTGGATCTGGATGATGGACGACGACGCCGAGCCGGCGGACCCGGAATGCCTGGCCACGCTGCTGCGCGAGGCTGAGGCCCGCGGCCTCGAGGCCGTGGTCCCCCTCGTGGTGGCACCGGGCCAGCCGGACCGGCTCTCCTTCTTCTTCCGGCTCGACGGAAAAGTCACGCATGACCGTGCGGAACTGGAAAAGGTCGGCTTCCTCCCCGACGACGGACACTTCTTTAACGGTGCGCTGATCCGGTCTGACGTCTTTTTCAAGGTGGGCCTGCCGGACATGCGCCTCTTTATCCGCGGCGACGAAGTGGACTTCACCATCCGGCTCCGCAAGGCGGGCATCAGGTTCGGCACTGTCACCACCACCGCCATCACGCACCCTCATGCCTTCTCCGAGACCAAGCACGTCTATGGCGCCGGCTGGCATGTCATCGTCCCGGAGTCGGCCTTCAAGCGGTACTACTACTACCGCAACCGCGGCTACCTGATCCGCCGGTACTTCCGGGTCAAGTCCTTTGTGGCCGACGTCGGAGGTTACGTCGGCTATTTTGCGCAGCGCCGTGACCTCAAGGGCTTCCTCGACTGGGCCAGGTCCTTCAGCACCGGACTGCGTGCCAAGGGCTTCGCTCCCCTGGAGGACCAGAAGTTCTAGGGGGTTCCCCTGAAGCGGCGCCTGGCGAGGTGCCACAGCAGGACCCACGGCTCGCCGAAGACACGGTAGGCCACCCGGCGCGGATGCAGGAGCAGGCGCCAGGCCCATTCCAGCCCCAACCGGCCCAGCCAGCGCGGCGCCAGCTTCTGGATTCCGGCGAGCTGCTCGATCGCTCCGCCCACGGCGCAGTAGATGGCCGGCGGAAGGGAATCGAGCCTGCGCTGCAGCACTGACTCCTGCAGGGGCATGCCCAGTCCGAGCAGGACCAACTGGGGACGCTGCTCAGTGAGCCACTCCGCAGCGGCCGCTTCGACGTCGTCGTTCCATCCTTCGCCTGGAAAGCCTGTGACGGTGGCGGCGGGGACAATGTCCTCCAGCCTCGCTACGGCCTTGGCGTTTGCTTCCGAACCGGCCCCGACCACGGCGATCCGTTCCAGTCCTGCCAGTTGCCCGAGTGCAGGAATCCAGTCGGTTGAGCCGAGCCGGTACTCCATGACGGGTCCGGCGGCCTGGCCGGTCCGGCTCCAGAGCCACAGCACGGGCGCCCCGTCCAGGAGCACCACGTCGCTGTCCTCATAGAGCCGGCGGAAGCCGGGATCGGAATGCGTCAGTGTGACGCTGTGGAGGTTGTGGCCGACGACGGTCCGTGTGCCGCCGTCGTCAACGAACCGTTCAAGGACAGCGATCAGTTCGTCGACTTTCAGGGGCGTGGCGTCGACCCCCAGGACGGGGATGCGCTGGCGGAGCAGAGTCATCAAGGGCGCGGCTCCTGTGTGGGCGATTCGTGCGTCGAAGGGTCAGCCACGGGGGTTTCGTCCGTCGAAGCTTCGGTCACGGGCGCTTCAGCCACGGGGGTTTCATCCGGCGAAGCTTCGGTCACGGGTACTTCGTCCGCGGGCTCTTCCGCAGGTTCCTCGGCCATCGGGATTTCCCCGAGCCCCAGCACGCCGGGAACGTGCTCCCGCAGCTGCTGGAGCGAGACGGCGCCGTTCCGGACGACGCGGAGCAGCGGCCCGGTGGCATCAACAATCGTCGAGGGGACACCCTCGGTGCCCTCCAGCGGCCGGAATCCGCCTTCAAGGTAGACCTCGACGGACTCGGCGAGCTGCTCGCGTGCGTCGGCTGCGGTCTGCGCGGCGGCGTGGCCGGTGCGGTTGGCCGACGAAACCGCCAGCGGACCGGTCAGCGTGAGCAGTTCCTGGGCCACTTCGTCCGCGGGCATCCGCAGGGCAACGGTTCCCTTGGTGTCGCCCAGGTCCCAGTCCAGGGACGGCTGGGCGTGCAGGATCAGGGTCAGTCCGCCGGGCCAGAATGCCTCGGCGAGTTTGCGGGCGTCTGCCGAAACATCGGTGGCGAGCCCGTCGAGGGCGTTGATCCGCGGGATGAGCACCGGCGGCGGCATGCTGCGGCCGCGCCCCTTGGAGACCAGCAGCATGGTGACGGCCTGCGGCGAAAAGGCGTCCGCGGCGATCCCGTAGACCGTGTCCGTGGGGAACACCACGCATTTCTGTTCGCTGATGGCGCGCTGGGCGTGTTCCAGCCCCAGGGCGCGCTGGTCCTCTGACGTGCAGTTGTAGGTTGTGGTCACTGGCTTATTCTTTCATCACTCGTGGTCAGGGCCGGAAAGCAGTGCACTGGTGGCGCGTTCCTTGCCGTTGAGGTCCAGGTGGGTGGTGATTCCGGTCCACACGCCGGCCCGGGACAGCATGGCTTTGATCCAGCCGGCCTGTACTTCGGCGTGTTCCATCACGAAGTAGCCGCCGGGAACCAGCAGCCGCGCTGCCGAGGCTGCCGCCGCCGTCGGGAGTTCCATGCCGTCCGCTCCCCCGCCGTACAGCGCTTCCGGCGGATCGTGGAGCGCAACCTCGGGCTCGTTGGGGATGGCTTCGGCCGGGATATAGGGCGGATTGGAAATCACGACGTCGAAGGTTCCGTTGTACTCGGGCAGTGCGTCCCGGAGGTCCCCCAGGACGAGCCTGACGCCCAGGGGTGCCAGGTTCTTTTCCGCCCAGGCGTGCGCGAAGGGGCTGTACTCCACGGCGTGCACTTCCGCGCCGGGAACCTCGTGCGCAATGGAACCGGCAATCGCCCCCGAACCGGTGCCCAAATCCACGATCCGGGGGTGCGCCATTCCTTTGACGTGGTCAATGACGAGCTGGACGACGGACTCCGTTTCAGGCCGCGGGATAAAGACACCGGGTCCGACGGCGAGCTCCAGGTAGCGGAAATACGCCACACCGGTGATGTGCTGCAGCGGGGTCCGCTGGGCCCGTTCGGCCACGAGGTCGGCGTAGCCTTCCGGTGCCGGGGAATCCCCCAGCATCATCGCCCGGAGCCGGCCAAGGCCAACCCCGAGCAGATGGTCGGCGAGCAGCTCCGCGTCAACGCGCGGGCTGGGCACACCGGCTTGCGCCAGGATGGCGGTCGCCTCTGTGACGGCCGCCGCGAGAGTCTGCCCCGAACCAGTCATCTGTTCAGGCGGCTATTCGCCGATGGCGTCCAGGCGTGCCTGTTCGTCCATCTCGATGGCGGACTGGATTACGGGCTCCAGGTCGCCGTTCATGACCTGGTCCAGGTTGTACGCCTTGTAGCCGGTGCGGTGGTCCGCGATCCGGTTTTCCGGGTAGTTGTAGGTGCGGATGCGCTCCGAGCGGTCCATCGTGCGGATCTGCGATTTGCGCTGGGCCGAGTTCTCGGCGTCGATCTGCTCCTGCATGTGCGCGAGGATGCGGGCCCGCAGGACGCGCATGCCGGCTTCGCGGTTCTGCAGCTGCGACTTTTCGTTCTGCATGGCCACCACGATGCCCGTGGGCAGGTGGGTGATGCGGACGGCGGAGTCGGTGGTGTTCACGGACTGCCCGCCGGGACCGGAGGACCGGTAGACGTCGATCTTGAGGTCGTTCTGGTTGATTTCGAGCTCTTCGGGCTCGTCAACTTCCGGAAGGACAAGGACGCCGGCGGCCGAGGTGTGGATCCGGCCCTGCGATTCGGTGACGGGCACACGCTGGACGCGGTGCACACCGCCCTCGAACTTGAGCCGGGCGTAGACACCCTCGGCAGGATCGTTCGAGTTGCCTTTGACGGCCATCTGGACGTCCTTGTACCCGCCCAGGTCCGACTCCGTCGCGGAGATAAGTTCGGTCTTCCAGCCGCGTGACTCCGCGTACCGGGTGTACATCCGCAGGAGATCGCCGGCGAACAGCGCAGCCTCGTCGCCGCCTTCGCCGCCCTTCACCTCAAGGATCACGTTGCGGGCATCGTCAGGGTCGCGGGGAATGAGCAACCGGCGAAGTTTCGCAAAGGCATTCTCCAAGGCAGCCTCAAGTTCAGGCACCTCGGCAGCAAATTCAGGGTCCTCCCCCGCCATCTCCTTGGCGGCGGCCAGGTCATCCTGGATGGCCTCCCACTTGTGATACGCCTCAACAATGCCGTTCAGCTGGGCAGACCGCCGCCCCAGCTTCCGGGCCAGCCGCTGGTCAGCATATACAGCAGGATCACCAAGCTGCGCCTGGATAGCATCATGCTCATCAAGCAGGCCCTGTACGGACTCAAACATTTTCAAAACCTCTTTCGACTCTTACAAGTCTAGTTTCAGGGGACTTAACGACGAACCGCCCAAAATATGCCGGCCATCAGGCCGGCATATTTTGAGCGGTGGGCGCAGCTACTTGTCGTTATCCGACTTCGCACCAAGCGTCGTCTTCTGGACCTGCATGAGGAACTCGACGTTGCTCTGGGTCTCCCGGATCTTGTTGGTCAGCAGTTCAAGGCTCTGCTGCGTTTCGAGTCCGGAGAGGACGCGGCGCAGCTTCCACATGATCTTGACTTCCTCGGGGGAAAGCAGGTTCTCTTCACGGCGGGTACCGGACGCGTTGACGTCCACGGCCGGGAAGATGCGCTTGTCCGCGAGCTGGCGGGACAGGCGGAGCTCCATGTTGCCGGTGCCCTTGAACTCTTCGAAGATGACCTCGTCCATCTTGGAACCGGTCTCGACGAGCGCGGTTGCCAGGATGGTCAGCGAGCCGCCGTTTTCGATGTTGCGGGCTGCACCGAAGAAGCGCTTCGGCGGGTACAGCGCTGCGGAGTCGACACCACCGGACAGGATACGGCCGGAGGCCGGCGCTGCCAGGTTGTAGGCGCGGCCCAGGCGGGTCATCGAGTCCAGGAGGACCACCACGTCCATGCCCATTTCCACGAGGCGCTTGGCGCGTTCGATGGAGAGTTCGGCCACAGTGGTGTGGTCGTCAGCGGGACGGTCGAAGGTGGAGGCAATAACCTCGCCCTTGACGGTGCGCTGCATGTCCGTCACTTCTTCGGGGCGTTCGTCAACGAGCACCATCATGAGGTGGACCTCAGGATTGTTGGTGGTGATGGCGTTCGCGATGGACTGCAGGATGAGCGTCTTGCCGGCCTTCGGCGGGGAGACGATCAGGCCGCGCTGGCCCTTGCCGATCGGGGCAACCAGGTCGATGACGCGGGGGCCGATCTTCTTGGGGTCGGTCTCGAGGCGCAGGCGCTCGGACGGGTACAGCGGAACCAGCTTGGCGAATTCGACGCGGTCCTTGAGCTCTTCCGGCGTCTTTCCGTTGACGGAGGTGACGCGGACAAGGGCGTTGAACTTCTGGCGGGCAGTCTGCTGGCTGCGGTCTTCGCCTTCACGCGGTGCGCGGATGGCGCCCACAACGGCGTCGCCCTTGCGCAGGTTGTACTTCTTAACCTGGGCGAGGGAGACGTAGACGTCGTTCGGACCGGGCAGGTAGCCGGAGGTGCGGATGAACGCGTAGTTCTCCAGCACGTCCAGGATGCCTGCAACGGGCAGCAGGACGTCGTCCTCGGTGACCTCGACGTCGTCAACGTCAGGTCCCTGGGCACGGCCCCGACGGCGGTCGTTGCGGTCGCGGAAGCGGTCGTTGCGGGAGTTGTCCCGGCTGTCGCGGGTGTCCCGGCTGTCCTGGCCGCCTGAGCGGTCATTGCGGTCGTTCCGGTCCCGGCGGTTCCGGCGGTTCCGGCGGCTTCCGCCGTCTGCATCGTCGCTGTCGCGGGTGTTGTCGCGGGTGTCGTCCCGACGGGTGCCTTCGCGCTGGCCGGCGTCGCGGCTTCCTGCGTTGTCCCGGCCGCCGTCGGTGGTTTCGCGGACCGCGGTGTCGCGGGGCGCGGTTTCGCGGGACACGGTTTCGCGGGCGCCGCGGGTGCGGCCGCCTTCACGGCGGTCGGCACGCTGGCCTTCACCGGAGTCGGCACCCTGGGCGTCTGAGCGCTGGGTCTCGGTGCGCTGGGTTTCGGTGCGGTCTGCCTGGCGCTGTTCGGCGACGGGCTGCTCGGCCGGTACTTCAGCGGTTTCGGTGCCCTGGGGCGCCGAAGCTGCTGCTTCACCGCGGCGGCGGTTGCGGGTACGCGGCTGGCGGCGTTCGCTGGCGCCTTCGGCTGCCTCGCCGGACTCGGCAGGCGCGGCGGCCGGAGCTTCGGCGGGGGCTGCCACGGGGGCTTCGCCGGCTGTTTCCACCGCGGGGGCGGCGGCCACTACGCCGTCACTGACCGCACGGCGGCTGCGGCCACGGCCACGTGCCCGGGTACCCTCGGCGGCCGGAACCTCCGCGGTTTCGCTGGCGGCAGCCACCGGAGCGGCAGCAGCAGGAGCGATGTGGTTTTCGGTCGCCTTCCCAGCAGCCTTGGCCGGGGCCTTGGTGGCTGGTGTGCCTGCGCGATGGGCGGAGATGGCCGTGACCAGGTCCCCCTTGCGCATGCGGGAGCCGCCGGAAATACCCAGCTGGCTGGCAAGCGCCTGCAGCTGGGCGAGCTTCAGGCCGGCGAGGCCGCTGCTCTTGGCGGGTGCGGCCGTTGACGATCCGGCAGCAGAAGATGATATTTCCACAGCTGGAGACAGCTCAGTGGTTTCGGTCACGAAGGATCCTTCCCCCTCGACGGCGTCCAGACTGGGAGCTGGACGCGATGATTTGATCTGGGCTGCAGTTCAGATCTGCAGCCGTAAATTCGGCCTTGCCGGTTGGATTTCGGCCAGCAGGGCCGGATACTGATTCACCCACGCTCCGATTAATGGCGGAACGCTGGACTGACGGTTCAGGGGCAGACACTTCATGCTGCAGATTCCTGCGACAGACCAAGCAGGCGGCACCGGGAGATGTTGCGCAGTAGGAGATCAAGTAGCAACTGAGAGCAGTTGCAGATCAGATAGGCGGAATCACCGCCGGTGCAAGTCCACCTTAGCACCTTCAACGTCCACTGCCAGCTTCAGCACCCGCCAGGTGATGTCCGGCGTGTTTGACGCTGTAAACGCGTCGATAAAGTCCAGGACCACGGCAGCGTCAGCCTCGCCGTGGGCCAGCACCAGGACGGTGGGTCCGGCACCTGAAACTACGGCCGCGTGGCCAGCTTTTCGCAGGGCACTGATCAGGGCAGCGCTGGGCCGCATGGCCTCGGCGCGGTAGCTCTGGTGGAGGAAATCCTCGGTGCCGGCGAGCAGGAATTCAGGCTTCTGCGTCAGCGCGTGGATGAGCAGTGCCGCACGGCCGGAATTCATGGCTGCGGCGTGGTGGCCCACCGAGGCCGGGAGCAGCGCACGGGCGGCCTCCGTGGACAGCTCGTAATCGGGCACCGCGACAATCGGGATCACTGACCCGTCCACGGTGGCACACGTGCTGCTGTACTGGTCACTGTCCTGCCAGGACAGCGCCAGTCCGCCGAAAATGGCGGGTGCGACGTTGTCCGGATGGCCTTCAAGTTCACTCGTGAGCTGCAGGATCCAGTCCCGCCCGCGCTGCCCGGCTTCCGGAACCATGGCATTGGCTGCAGAGACTGCAGCCACCACAGCCGAGGCCGACGAGCCCAGGCCCCGGCCGTGCGGGTTGACGTTCTCGGCGGTGACCTTCAGGCCGCCGTGGCGGTAGCCCAGGCGCTCGAAAGCGGCTTCCATGGCCCGGATGACCAGGTGGCTGGCATCGCGCGGCAGCGTTTCGGCACCCTCGCCGCTGAGCTCGAACTGCAGTTCGTCGGTTTCGAGGCTCTCCACTGTCAGGGTGTCGTGCAGCGCCAGGGCCAGGCCAAGGCTGTCATATCCCGGACCGAGGTTGGCGCTGGTGGCCGGGACCCGGACGGTGACGCGTTGTCCGGCTTCGATGAGCGGCAGTCCAACAGTGGTGGGCGAGGTGGTTTCCACGGTTACTTTTCTTCCAGTCCCAATTCGGCCGCAACGGTCACAACGTCGTTGGAGACCTTGACCGGCTGCACTTCACTGCCGTCTTCGGTGCGCAGGGCCCACTGAGGGTCCTTGAGGCCGTGGCCCGTGACGGTGATGACGATCGTTTTTCCGGCAGGGACCTCACCGGCGGCGTGCTTCTTGAGCAGGCCTGCGACGCCGGCGGCGGAGCCGGGCTCCACAAATACGCCTTCGCGGGCGGACAGCCAGCGGTGCGCGTCGAGGATTTGCTCGTCGGTCACGGCGTCAATGAGCCCGCCGGATTCGTCGCGGGCGGCGATGGCACCGTCCCAGGAGGCGGGGTTGCCGATCCGGATGGCGGTGGCGATGGTGTCCGGCTCGGTGATGGGGTGGCCTGCCACGAACGGCGCAGCACCGGCGGCCTGGAAGCCCCACATCACGGGGGTTTTGGTGGAAACGGCAGGTAGGGTGCCGGCGGTCGCGGACTCGAACGGCGCCGAGTATTCCTTGTAGCCCTTCCAGTACGCGGTGATGTTGCCGGCGTTGCCGACGGGCAGGACGTGGATGTCCGGGGCGTCGCCCAGGGAGTCCACGACCTCGAAGGCGCCGGTCTTCTGGCCCTGGATGCGGGCGGGGTTGACGGAGTTGACCAGGAAGACCGGGTAGGACTCCCCCAGCTTCCGCGCGATGTCCAGGCAGTTGTCGAAGTTGCCGTCAACCTGCAGCAGCGTGGCGCCGTGTGCGATGGCCTGGCTGAGCTTGCCCATGGAGATCTTGCCCTCGGGGACCAGCACCGCGCACTTCAGGCCGGCGGCCGTGGCGTACGCTGCGGCGGAGGCAGAGGTGTTGCCGGTGGACGCGCAGACTACGGCCTTGGCGCCGGACTCGACGGCGGCCGTCATGGCCATGGTCATGCCGCGGTCCTTGAAGGAGCCAGTGGGGTTCATCCCCTCCACCTTCAGGTACACGGTGGAGCCGGTGAGCTCGGACAGCTTCTGCGCGTGGACCAGCGGGGTCCCGCCCTCGCCCAGGGTGATGACCCTGGTGGATTCCGTCACGGGCAGACGGTCAGCGTATTCGCGGATAACGCCGCGCCATTGGTGAGCCACTTAGACTCCTTCTACCCGCAGAACGGATGTAACTGAATTGATGACGTCCAGGCCCTTCACGGCCTCGACGGTGGCTGCAAGGGCAGCCTCTGATGCGCGGTGGGTGACGATCCGCAGTTCGGCTGATTCCACGTTGGACTCAGCGTCCTTGTGGATGGTCTGCCGCATGATTTCGATGGACACGCCGTGTTCGGCGAACAGCTGGGCGATCCGGGCCAGGACCCCCGGCTGGTCGGCGACGTCGAGGCCGATGTAGTAGCTGGTGGTTGCCGCTTCGATGGTCAGGGCAGGGACGTGGCCGGTGGTGGTTTCGGTGCGCTGGGGTCCGCCCAGGACCAGGCGGCGGGCGGCCGAGACGAGGTCACCCAGTACGGCAGACGCCGTCGGGGTGCCGCCGGCGCCCTGGCCATAGAACATCAGCTCGCCGGCGTTTTCCGCTTCGATGAACACGGCGTTGAACGCTCCGCGGACGGCGGCCAGGGGGTGCTCGCGGGGAAGCAGCGTGGGGTGCACACGGACGGAGACGCCTTCGTTGCCGTCGGCGTCGGTCAGCTTCTCGGCGATGGCCAGCAGCTTGATGACAAAACCGGCGTCCTTGGCCGCGGCGATATCGGCTGCGCTGACAGACGTGATGCCTTCGCAGTGGACATTCTCCAGCGCGAACCGCGTGTGGAAGGACAGCGTGGCCAGGATGGCAGCTTTGGCGGCTGCGTCGTGGCCTTCGACGTCGGCAGTGGGGTCCGCTTCCGCGTAGCCGAGGCGCTGGGCCTCGGCGAGGGCGTCAGCGAACTGGGCGCCGGTGGAATCCATCTGGTCAAGGATGAAGTTGGTGGTGCCGTTGACGATGCCCAGTACGCGGGTGATCCGGTCGCCGGAAAGGCTGTCGCGGATGGGGCGCAGGATGGGGATGGCGCCGGCCACGGCAGCTTCGTAGGACAGCTGCACGCCGGCCTTGTCAGCCGCCTCGTACAGGGTGGGGCCATCCTGGGCGAGCAGTGCCTTGTTGCCGGTCACCACGCACGCGCCGTTTTCCAGCGCCGAGAGGATCAGCGTGCGGGCAGGTTCGATGCCGCCCATCAGCTCGATCACGAGGTCTGCGTCCTTGACCAGGGTCTCGGCGTCGGTGGTGAACAGTTCCTGCGGAAGCTCCACGTCCCGTTTGGCGTTGACGTTGCGCACGGCGATGCCGCTCAGCTGCAGGCGCGCACCGGTCCGGGCGGCAAGGGCGTCGGCGTCCTCAATGAGAATCCGCGCAACCTGGGCCCCAACGTTGCCACAGCCCAGCAGGGCTACTTTCAGGGTTCGCAATTCAGTCATTCGGCACTCCCATGTCGCGGTTAAGCAGATCTTCTTCGGTTTCCCCGCGGACAATCAGCCGGGCAGATCCGTCGCGCACCGCGACAACGCCCGGCCGGGCCAGATAGTTGTAGTTGCTTGACAGGGCCCAGCAGTAGGCGCCGGTACCCGGTACAGCAAGCAGATCACCGGCTGCCACGTCCTCGGGCAGATATACATCTCTAACAACTATGTCGCCGCTCTCGCAATGTTTGCCCACTACGCGGGACAGCTGCGGGGACGCCGCGGAGGTGCGGGAGGCGAGAATCGCCGAATAATCAGCGTCATAGAGCACCGGGCGGGCGTTATCGCTCATCCCGCCGTCCACTGACACATAGCGGCGCGGATGCGTAACGTTCTCCTGGCCGTCTGCGTCGGCCGGGGCGTCGACGCGGACGGTTTTCAGGGTGCCCACCTCGTACAGCGTGAAGGTGGTGCTGCCCACGATGGCGCGGCCCGGTTCGATGGAGATCCGGGGTGCCGTGATGCCCAGCTCCGCGCAGGTGGAACGCACGACGGCGGCCATCGCCGTCGCGATGTCGGCTGCGGGGCGGGGGGTGTCAACGGGGGTGTAGGCAATGCCGTAGCCGCCGCCGAGGTCCAGCTCGGGCAGTTCGATGGAGTATTTCTCCTGCACGGCCGCGAGGAACCGCAGGAGTTTTTCGGCGGCCAGCGCGAAACCGTCAGGCTCGAAGATCTGCGAGCCGATGTGGCAGTGCAGGCCCAGCAGGTCGATGCCGGGGTGGGCAGAGGCTGCCGCCACCGCCTCCTCGGCCGCGGAGAGGCCCGCCTTGTCGGTGGAGTCGCCGGCCATGGACAGGCCGAATTTCTGGTCTTCGTGGGCCGTGGCAATGAACTCGTGCGTGTGGGCGTGGACGCCGGGGGTGAGCCGGAGCATGACCTTTGCCTGCTCGCCGCGGCCGTGCGCGATGGCGCCGACGCGGACCAGTTCGTCGAGGCTGTCGACGACGATGCGTCCCAGTCCCATGTCCAGCGCCCGGTTGATTTCGGCGTCGGACTTGTTGTTGCCGTGCAGGGCTACCCGCTCACCGGCGATCCCTGCGCGCGCGGCCACTGCCAGTTCGCCGCCGGAGGCGGTGTCCAGGCGCAGGCCTTCTTCCTCCACCCACTTAACAACGGTGGTGCAGAGGAAGGACTTGCCGGCGTAGTAGACGTCCACTCCCCCGCAGATGTCCTGGAAGGCGTCGTCGAAGGAGTCCTTGAAAGCCCGTGCCCGCGCACGGAAGTCGGCTTCGTCCATCACAAAAAGCGGTGTTCCGAACTGTTCCCTCAGGGCGGCGACGTCGAGGCCGCCCACCGTGAGGACGCCGTCGTTGTTGCGCTGCACGCTGCCGGCCCACATGGGTTCGTGGAGGGCGTTGAGGTCCGCCGGGACCGTCAGCCAGTCGGGGGCAAGCGGGGACGCTGCAGTTCCGGTCTGCACTGGCATGGGAATCACATCCGTTCCGGCGCGGAAACGCCAAGGAGGTCAAGGCCGTTGGCCAGTACCTGGCTGGTGGCGTCGTTGAGCCACAGCCGGGTGCGGTTGACGTCGGTCACCGGCTCGTCGCCCATGGGGGCGATCCTGCAGGCGTCGTACCAGCGGTGGTAGGCGCCGGCAATGACTTCGAGGTGGCGGGCCACCCGGTGCGGTTCACGCAGTTCCGCTGCCTTGGCCACGATGGAGGGGTAGCTGCCCAGGTAGGAAAGCAGCTCGTTTTCCGTGGCGTGATCCAGCAGGGAGGCGTCGAATGCGGTCCGGTCCACACCGGCCGCGACGGCGTTGCGGGCCGCGCCGCGGGTACGGGCGTGGGCGTACTGGACGTAGAAGACCGGGTTTTCGTTGCTGTGCTTCTTCAGCAGGTCCGGATCCAGGGTGAGCGGGGAATCTGCCGGGAAGCGGGCCAGGGAGTAGCGGACGGCGTCCTTGCCCAGCCAGGAGATCAGGTCCTTGAGCTCGATGATGTTGCCGGCACGCTTGGACAGCTTGGCGCCGTTGACGGAAACGAGCTGGCCAATCAGCACCTCAATGTTCACCTCAGGGTCGTCGCCCGCGCAGGCCGCGATGGCCTTGAGGCGGTTGATGTAGCCGTGGTGGTCCGCGCCCAGGAGATAGATCTTTTCGGTGAAGCCGCGGTCCTTCTTGGACAGGTAGTAGGCGGCGTCGGCGGCGAAGTAGGTGGGCTCTCCGTTGGCCCGGATCATCACGCGGTCCTTGTCGTCACCGAAGTCTGTGGTGCGCAGCCAGACCGCACCGCCGTCGTCGAACACGTGGCCCTGCTCGCGAAGGCGGGCTACGGCACTTTCGATCGCGCCGGCGTCGTGCAGTTCCTGCTCCGAGAAGTAGACGTCAAACGCCACGCCGAAGTCCGCGAGGGTGGTCTTGATGTCCTTCATCTGTGCCTTGTAGGCGGCCGAGCGGATGACGGGAAGGGCTGCCACCTCGGTGAGTTCGCGGATGTCGGGGTGCTCGGTCAGGACGTCATGGCCAAGGTCCGCGATGTACTGGCCGGGGTAGCCGCCGTCGGGCACGGGGCGTCCGTGCAGCCGGGAGTAAACGGAGTTGGCGAAGACGTTCATCTGCGAGCCGGCGTCGTTGATGTAGTACTCGGCGGTGACGTCGGCGCCGGAGGCACGCAGGACGCGGGCGATCGCGTCGCCCAGGGCTGCCCAGCGGGTATGGCCGATGTGCAGCGGTCCGGTGGGGTTGGCGGAGACAAATTCCATGTTGACCACGTGGCCGGCGAGCGCGGTGTTGGTGCCGTATGACCGTCCGGCTTCGACGATGGCCTTCGCCAGCGCGCCGGCTGCGGCGGCGTCCACGGTGATGTTCAGGAAGCCGGGACCGGCAATGTCCACGGCCGAGACGCCGTTGATGGACTTCAGCCGGGCGCTGAGGATTGTGGCGAATTCGCGCGGGTTGGTGCCGGCCTGTTTGGACAGCTGGAGGGCGATGTTGGTGGCCCAGTCGCCGTGGTCCCGGTTCTTCGGTCGCTCCACGCGCACCTCATCAGGGACAGCTGATGCGGAAAGCGCGATTTCGCCAGCGGCGACGGCGTCTTTCAGGCAGGCGGATATGGCGAGGGAGAGTTCTTCGGGAGTCACCCCTCTAGCCTACCGGGGGGCGCCACGTGGACGAATTTGAGCGTTGGCTGTGACCGGCCAGCCGGGCCGGTTCAGGGGTTGATCATGCCACAGGAGGTGCAAGGCTGAATCACAGGGTGAACCATTACGCTGAATCCGACGTTGAGAACACCGTAAGCACCCAGCCCACGAAACGAGACCCTTCATGAGACCGTCAGTCCGCAAGAGTGTTTTCGCCGGAATCGCCGGCCTTTCCCTCGCAGGAACGGTGGCCGGCTGCGCGCCGTCCGCCACCCAGACCACGCCGGCAGCCACCGGCAGCAGCTCCCCTGAAACATCGGCCGCGCCGTCCACGGCCAGCCCCACAAGCACGTCGTCGTCGCTCGCCAGCAGCGGTTCCGTCTACCAGGACGGCACGTACAGCGCCGATGGCACCTACGTCTCCCCGAACGGCACCGAAACTGTCGGCGTGGAACTGACCCTTGCCGCAGGCACGGTCACCGCCGTCAACATCACGCAGCATCCCTCCAACCCGAACACGCGCAAGTTCCAGGGCGAATTTGCCGGCGGCATCGCGGCGCAGATCGTGGGAAAAAGCATCGACGAGCTGAACGTCTCCAAGGTGGCGGGGTCCTCGCTCACCAGCGGCGGCTTCAACAAGGCCGTGGAAAAGATCAAGGCGGAGGCCCAGTAGGCCGTGCCGCAGCCGGACCAGGCCGGGTTTAGTTTCGAAGGGATAGGCACCCGTTGGGAAATCTCCACGCCCCGGCCCCTTGATGCCGCCCTCCGCGGACGGCTGCTGGCCGTCGTGGAAAAGTACGACGGCGACTGGTCCCGATTCCGGTCCGATTCGCGGGTAAGTGCCATGGCCCGCCAGCCCGGCCGGTTCCAGCTTCCGGCCGAAGCCGCGGCCCTGGGCCGGCTGTACCGGCGGCTGTACGACATCACGGCCGGGGCCATGACCCCGCTGATCGGCGGCAGCCTGGAACGGCTGGGGTACGACGCCTCGTATTCCCTTAAGCCTGCGGGCTCACCGGTTCCGGCGCCCCGCTGGGAGGATGCCCTGGACTGGGACGGCAACGAGCTCACCACTTCCGTCCCGCTGGTCCTGGACATTGGAGCCGCTGGCAAGGGCCAATTGGTGGATCTCCTGGCAGCCGAATTGCGCTCCCATGGCGAGGAGAGTTTCCTGATCGATGCCAGCGGGGACCTGCTCCACAGCGGCCCCGAACCGGTGACTGTGGCGCTGGAACATCCGTACGATCCGTCCAAGGCCATTGGCACGGTGTCGCTGGCGGGCGGTGCGTTGTGTGCGTCGGCGTCGAACCGCCGGGCGTGGGGTGACGGCCTGCACCATGTGCTCGACGGCACCACAGGGCGTCCTGTCACAACGGCTGTGGCCACCTGGACCATGGCAAACAACACCATGGTGGCCGACGGGCTGGCCACTGCACTGTTCTTCGCACCGGGCGCTGTGCTGGAAGAGTCCTTCGACTTTTCCTGGCTGACGGTGTTTTCTGACGGTAGTGCCGCCTATTCGGCCGGATTTGAAGGGACACTGTTCACATGAGCCCCGTTGACGCCCCAAAGCAAGGCACAGCCGTTTCCCCTGCCGGCCGGCTGGACACCCTGTTGGGCAAGTACACGATGTACCGCCTCATCCTGCTGGTGCTGGCCGCTCTAGCTGTGTACAGCCTCATCCTCAACGCCCTGGGCTGGCTCACGTTCGGCATCCCGCAGATGATGGTCCACCTGGCGCTGTGCCTGGGCCTGACTTATGTCTCCAACAGGGGCCTGGCCGCCCTGTTCCATGTGCGACCGCATTCGGAGTCTTCACTCATCACCGGCCTGCTCCTCTACTTCCTGTTCTGGCCCACTTTTGCGCCTATGGACATGGCCGGGGTGGCGCTCGCGTGCGTACTGGCCTCCGCCTCCAAGTACGCGCTCGCCTGGCGTGGCCGGCACATCTTCAACCCCGCGGCGGCGGGCGCGTTTGTCACCGGGCTGACCGGCTTGAACATCGCAACCTGGTGGGCGGCGACCCCAGCCATGCTGTGGCTGCTGGTGCCCGGCATCCTGCTGGTGCTGTACCGCACCCGCAAATTTCTGATGGCCTCCGTGTTCCTAGTAGTGGCCACCGCGATCATCAGCGTCGAACTACTGCAGGCCGGGCTGTCCTTCGGCAGCGCACTCTGGCAGGCCCTGGCGCAGCGCCCGCTCCTGTTTTTTGTGGGCTTTATGCTGACGGAGCCGCTGACCCTGCCGCCGCGCCGCTGGCAGCAGCTCGCGCTGGGCGCGGCGGTGGGCGTGGTGTTTGCGGTGCCGTACAACTTCGGGTTTATCGCCAACTCCCCGGAGCTGGCCCTGCTGCTCGGGAACCTGCTGGCATTCCTGCTGGGCCAGCGGGGCGGGCTGAAACTGCGCTTCACCGGTTCCCGGCCGTTGACGCCGAGCACTACGGAGTTTGTTTTTGAGCCGTCCCGGCCCGTGCGATTTGTGCCGGGCCAGTTCATGGAGCTCGATCTTCCGCATGCCAAGTCAGACGGGAAGGGACGACGCCGGACGTTCAGCCTGACCAGCACCCCCGGGTCTTCCTCCGTGAAGTTCGGGGTCCGGACGGCTGAGCCGTTGTCTGCCGCCAAGAAGGTGCTGCTGGCCCTGAAGCCGGGCGATCAGGTGAGGGCCACGTCCGTAGGAGGCGACTTCGTCCTGCCGCGGGATCAGGCCAAGCCGCTGCTGCTGATGGCTGCCGGGATCGGCATCACGCCTTACCTGGCACATCTGGCCTCCGGGGCAGCGCAGGACCGCGATGTGGTTCTCCTGCTGATGGCCAGAAATGCTGAAGAGATTGCCTACGCCGAGGAGCTCCGCACGTCTGGGGCCCGGATCATTGCCCGCCTCGCCGACGGTTCCGTCCCGCCGTCGTTCATCACGGCGGCCGGAACCGGGGTTGGCGGGACGGTTGCGGCGGGCGCCCGGCTGGATGGTGCTTCGTTGCAGGCCCTCGTGCCCGACATTGCCGAACGGTCCGTCTATGTCTCCGGATCTCCCGCCAGCGTGGCTTCGCTGCGCCGCGCGGCCAGGGCAGCAGGGGCCCGCCGCGTACATGTGGACTCTTTTTCCGGCTACTGAGGCGAGCCGTTTTTCATTGCAGGCCACCTTCCTGCTAAGCTCTAGGACGTCCCGCTGGCAACGGCAGGAACCCTGAATTGCCCTCGTAGCTCAGGGGATAGAGCGTCTGCCTCCGGAGCAGAAGGTCGTAGGTTCGAATCCTATCGAGGGCACAACGAAACCCCCGCCGCTTGGAAAAGCGACGGGGGTTTTTGCGTCCCATCCCTTACCCCTGGCGCGAACGTACATTTGCGGCCCTCGGCTTCGGATCTATGGGACCGACGGCACTCCGGGGCAGCCTTGGCCTTGGGGATTCTGGTTGCAGTCGTCGGCGTAATTGCGCGTGATGGACCGCCAGACGCTGATAGTCTGCGGCGGAGCGCTGAACTGTCCCTGTCCCGGGATCGGCAGGGGCGGCCCGCTGTTCACGGAATACGTCCCTTGAAATGAAGTGGTCAGGACGATCTGGAAGTCGCCAGTTGTTGCATAGGCGTGGCTGGTCCGCGTCTTCTCGCCCCAGCGCTCCTGCGGAAGCGGTCCGCCCATGGACGGCTGGGGGCCGAGGACTGTGCCGTCGCCGTAGGTCCAGGTGTACTGGGCGGGAGTCGCGACAACGTGGACCTTCTGGCCGAACATCGTGACGTCGAACTGCTGCTCTGCCGCGTCAGCGTAGAAGTTTGTTTCAGCTCCGCGGAGCGTGTGTGGGCTCGGCTGTGCAACTACCGAGCCGGCGTTGACCGGCAGACTTTCGAACTGGCGTTGGATGTCAGCAGCGATTTGTTCAAGAACGTCAACGGGCTTTTCGTCGTAGATACAAGTCGGGCCAGCAAAGAAGGAATACGCGTCAAGCGCCTTCAGCGATCTGTACCAATTTACGGCTCTGCCATTTTCTCCTGCTGTGCATTCAACATCCGGTCCCGAACAGTTGGAACCGTCGAGCACCGGGTCCGTTCTGCAGACGTGTTTTGAACGGTATTTGAACGGATCTTTGGGGAGGCCCACGGGGATCGACGACCATTTCTTCGTATCTGGATCTTGAAACCAGCCCACAGCCGTCGCACCGTTCCCATCCCACCCGCTTCCGATATCCGGCGAGTCAGCTAGGGCCGCTGGTAGCGGAAGAATCCACAAGGATAGTCCCGCCAGCACTGCAGTCACAGTCCGCGCCACTGAAGCTTGGCCAGCCATTACTTAACCAGGTGTTCGACCGTGCTGGCTTTCCACCCAGCGCTGTCAAAAACAGCCACGACGAGGTCCCCCACCGCCGGCTTTCTGGGCAATGTTCCTTTAAGTGTGGAATCTGCGAGGTAGTAATCAATGGTTTCCTGGTACACCTGAACGACCACTTGATACTCTGCTGGGCCAGACGCTACGAAATCCGAGTGGACACCTTCCACGTGCAACTTGCCACCGGCCAGCCAGCGACCTTCGGCGTGCCACTCAGTGACTTCTGTTTTCACTTTTGCGCAGCTAGTGCAAGCCGGGCCTGACACCGCTTCCATTGGCTTGGTGTCACCAGTCTCATACGCGTAACTGAGGGTGGAGTACCAATATCGGGCGAACGCTTCCAGCCCCTCCTTCGTCTCCGTTTTGGCGACCTCCGGAAGGACCGGGACGGGGACATTCTGGGCCCGCCCCGTCGCGTCGGCCTGTTTATAGACGGCGGTCGGCGTCGGCGTCGCTGTGGCGCTCGGCGTTGCCGATTCCGTCGAAGTTGAGGTTGGCGACGTTGTGCCGCCGCCGTTGGGATCGCCGCCCGAATTGCAGCCAGTGAGCGTCAGAGCAGCCGCCACGACAACTCCAAGGGCGGTGACGCGTAAGGGCCGGGAAGCAAACAAATTGTGCGATGTCATGGGCAGCTAATCCCCCGATAGTTTCAAGGAGCCTCGCTCCGAACAATTCCTTAAGGGTAGCCCAGGTCACATTTCAGCGCTAAAAGTTATCCACAGCCACCGGGATCGGTTGTATCACCGACCTATTCAGATTGAAAGTCACATCCACAAGGACGAAAGCAGTTATTCGCCGTGCGAATGCAGCGTCCAATTCGTCGATTCACGCCAACAGGCAAGAGCCAACACGAACGCGAATCGAACCAGGGGATGAGAGCACGGCGATGCCACTCCCTCAAGACAACACCTGGTACGAACGAATTCACGTCCTGGCGACTGACCTATCGCCGGCCGGCAAAGGCGCAGATTGCTCGTGTTGGGTGGCGCTGCACCCGCCGTGAGCTACGGGGGTGCCGCGTTCCATCCCACTGTTGTTAACTGGGCCGGCCAGTGTGGTGGTTCCCAGTCGTGGTGTTCGCTTTGGTAGTGGCGGCCGGTGGGTGAGGTCCAGCCGGGTGGTTCGTTGGTGCTGGCGTTTGTGGGTGTCCAGGCTGTGGTGTGTTTGAGCCGGTGGTGTTTGCGGCATAGTGACCCGAGATTGGATATGCCGGTGGTGCCGCCGTCGGCCCAGGCGAGGATGTGGTCGGCTTCGTTGTCCAGGGACTGGTTGCTGCAGCCGGGGAAGGAACACTTCCCGTCCCGCATGCGCAGCCATTGCCGCATGGAGGCGGGGATGCGGTAGCTGGCCCGTCCGGTCTCCAGCGGCGCCCCATCCCGCGGGTCTATGAGGACCCGGCGGAACGAGGATGCCCCGTCCGCCACGAGTTTGCGGGCCATCGAGGCGGGGATCGGTCCGTAGCCGTCGAGGTCGGCCGGTTCGTCGGTGAGGCCCATCAGAGCGAACACCGGCACGGTCACGAGGACCTGCGCCGCCGGCGACGGAACACGGCCCGCATCGACCCCGCCAGGGGCCGGAACCAGGCCGGCAACGGCATCATCGATCCCGTCCGTGACCGGAACGCCTCCAGGCCCACCATCAGTGCTGGTGCTGGTGCTGGTGCTGGTGCTGGTTCTGGTGGTCGCTAAACCTGTCCTGCTGTCGGCGGCCGCTTCTGTGCTGCCGTCCATTGGGCTGCTCGTGGTGAAGCCGGCGCTGAGGAGTACTTTGGCGGCGACGTCAGCCCGGAGCTGGGTCAGTGTCCTGTCCTCGGCGGGGCCCTGGAGTGCCCGGGCGGTGGCGGTGACGCCGTTCCAGATCCCGGCCGCCTGGTCCGCAGGCAGGTAGGCGGAGAGCCAGGCCATCCCGTCACGGTCCGGGGCGTACTCCAGCCGCCGGTCCAGGAAGCTTCTGGCGTGGCGTTTCTCGATGCTTACCGGGTGGTGGCGTTCCCGCCAGACCCTGGCACTGTGCCGGAACCGCGCCGGAACCATGTCCCCGGCCGGGCACCACCGGGCCGGGTGCGGCGCATCCGGGTCCAGGAAATGCGCCTCCAACACCGCCGCACCCGCTGGATCAAGGCTGGCCGCCTCGTCGACCATGACCCGGGCGTGCTGCCACGACATCAACCCCTGCTCCAATGCGGCCTGGGTCAGGGGCAGGGTGGTGGTCAGTTCGTGGGATTCGGCCAGCAGGGCCGAGGCCGAGCGTTCGCTGACCGTCAGGGCACACGCGACCTCGGCGACGACGCCCATCTCGCGGGCCAGGCGCTGATGCGGCTGATCATCCGGCGGCGACATGGCCCGGGTTGCCTCGGCAAACCCTGAAGCCAGGCGCACCGTCAAGCCGGCCACCATGGCATCAACCCGCGCCGATACGCCAAGCCCGTCCAGGCACGCATCCGCCTGCTCCCGCAGCGGATCCGGACCGCCGGAACCCGGCCTGCCTACCCCGCGGCGCACACAGTCAGCCAACTCCGCAGCGGACACCAAAAAGGCCTCCACCGCCTCGTCCACTGCCACGTTTTCCATACCCAAATCATCCCGCGAGGGACCGACAAAAACGGCGAAGCAGAAGACCTATGTGGATAACCTCGGACCAACCGGTTCTCCAGCTCGGTCAGGCGTTTTCAGGCAAGGGCCACAAGTGTACGTTCGTGCCAGGGACGTGTGGCTCCAGTACTTTGTCAGTGGCCCCTCGTAGGCTGTTTCAACCAACTCAAGGGGGTAGGCCGTGCATACTTCAGCCACATTCTGTTCCATCATTCCGCCCTACATACTGCGCCGGCTGGCCCGCCAGGACGCGCCGCAGTTTTCCGCCGCTGCCCGGGCAGCGAAAGAGGCCCTGAGCCATGTCCGCTCGGTCCAGGCGTCCCGTGCGCAGCCGTCCGCGGTCACTCCCCCGGGACTCCGGCAGGTCCAGCCGGGGCCGCCCAGCCGAAGCATCTACGACACAGCCGGGAGCGAGAACCTTCCCGGCCAGCTTGTCCGCAAAGAGGGCGAACCAGATTCGGGCGACGCGTCGGTGGATGAGGCCTACGACGGACTGGGCCACACGCACCGGCTCTACGCAGAAGTCTTCGGCCGGAATTCTATCGACGGATTGGGGCTTCCCCTCGACGCCACAGTTCATTTCGGAAAGCTCTACGACAACGCGTTCTGGGACGGCAACCAGATGGTATTCGGCGACGGCGACGGCGAAGTCTTCGAGCGCTTCACCCGGTCACTGAGCGTTATCGGCCATGAACTGGCCCACGGCGTCACCCAGCACTCGGCGGGGCTGGCCTACCGCAACCAGGCCGGAGCCATCAACGAATCCATGTCGGACGTCTTTGGCGCATTGGTGGAACAGTACTTAAACCAGGAGTCCGCCAAAGAGGCCAGCTGGCTCATTGGCGAGGGGCTCTTCACGGAGCAGGTGGAGGGTTCAGCCCTCCGTTCCATGAAGGCTCCCGGCACCGCGTACGACGACGACGTCCTCGGCAAGGACCCGCAGCCGGACTCCATGGACTCGTACGTGCGCACAAGCGCCGACAACGGCGGCGTCCATATCAACTCCGGCATTCCCAACCGGGCGTTTTATCTCCTCGCGGAGGCCCTCGGAGGCAACGCCTGGGAGTCCCCCGGCCGGATCTGGTACGAGACGCTCACCGGCGGCTACTTGCCGCCCACGGCCACCTTCAGTGTTTTCGCGAGGGCGACGGCGGCATCCGCCGTCGAGCTTTTTGGCACCGGTTCCCCGGAGCATGACGCCGTGCGACTGGCGTGGGAAACTGTGAAGGTCAAGCTTTAGTTGAACGCCTGGCCGCTGTCCACCCAGCGGCCAGGCTGCAGGAAAGCCCGGGACCCGGCCATGAAGATCAGCGTGGAGCGCAGCGGCGGCGTCGCCGCCCTGACTCGAGTATGGACAGTGCACGCCCAGTCCGAGAGCGCCAAAAACCAGTGGCAGCCCATTGTCGAAGCGTGCCCGTGGGACGCCGTGCCCAAAACCGTCAGGGCCGCAGCCGCTGAGGCGGCGGGGAACCAGGCTGACCGTTTTATCTACGCGATCAAGGCCGGCCAGAGAAGGGCGGCGCTGCCGGAGCAGGCCGTTACCGGTCCTTGGCGTGTGTTGGTGGACAGCGCCCGGGCAGCCTCCGAGGACCACCCGGGCCAGTAGGAACCGGCCGCCACTAGAGCTCCAAGCCAGGCTAACCCGCCGTTGCCAGCTGCCCCCGGAATGCACGGCGGTAGGACTGCGGGCTGGTATCAAGTACCTTGGCGAAATGGTGCCGAAGCAGCACAGGATGGCCAAATCCGGCCTCCCGGGCCACTTCGTCGATATTGAGGTCCGTGGACTCCAGCAGTTCCTGGGCCCGGAGGACGCGCTGGGAGTTGAGCCACGCGGCCGGTGTTGCCCCCGTCTCGGAACGGAAGCGGCGCGCAAATGTCCTGGCCGACATGTGCACGCGTGCCGCCAACTCAACAACAGTGTGCTCCTGCTCCAGGTTCTGCACCATCCAGCGCAGCAGAGCCTCCATCGGCGCAGATCCGCACGTGGGCATGGGCCGGTCGATGAACTGCGCCTGGCCGCCGTCACGGTGCGGCGGAACCACCATGTCCCGCGCGATGGTGGCCGCCACGTTTGCACCAAGCTCCACGCGCACCAGATGGAGGCAGGCGTCGATCCCCGCTGCCGTGCCGGCGCTGGAAATGATGTTCCCGTCCTGGACATAAAGGACGTTTTCGTCCACCTGCACGTCCGGGTACCGGCTCGCGAGCTCATGCGAGTAGTGCCAGTGCGTGGTGCAGCGCCGGCCGTTGAGCAGGCCGGCGCGGGCCAGCGCAAATGCTCCGGAGCAAATGGACATCACCCAGGCACCCCGGGCGTCCGCGGCGCGCAGCGCCTCCATCACGGACTCGGGAACGTCATTGTCCCGCCCGTACGGCGCCATGATCACCAGGTCGGCGTCCGCCGCGGCCTCGAGCCCCAGGGGAACGTTCATGGACAGGCCTGATTTCATCCGGACGTCCCCAGGCTCGGGCGTGCAGACCCGGAAGTCGAACGCCGGCACATTGCCGCCGCGTCCGGATCTGTCGATGCCAAACACCTCGCAGGCGGTGGCGAACTCGAAGATCGAGAAGTTGGGAACCACGATGACTGCCACTGATTTCAGCATGCTTCCATTATGGCAGGAATTAGAGCTTTTTGGGCATTTCTGCCACTGTTTGTTGAACCTGCACCGGAGCAGCATTGAGGCATGGAAATCTTCGGAATCATCATCGCGGTACTGCTCCTCCTCGTCCTCGCCGCCACCGTCTCCGCGGTCCTGCGGGACGGCCTCGGCCACACCCCTCCTGTCGACTCCCACCAGGCCTGGTCCGCCCTGGACCTGCCCAGCACCAGCTACACCCTCCGCATCTTCTGATCAGCACCCCAACCAGCACCGTCCACCCGCAAGGACCCGGCCCGCCAGGGCCGGGTCCTCTTATGTGCGGCGGTGGCCAGCCCCGAAGACAGCATGCGGCGACACCCGGGGGCGGGGAACGGGTGCCGCGCGGCAAGTCCGCAAGGAGATTACGACGGCGTCATCCGCGCCCGGGTGCCTGGCGTAACAGCGTCACAACGGCCGGCGCGGCCCACAGTAGACTGGTTCAAGCCATGACCTTTCACATCTCCTACCCCGCAGAGCTGCCCGTTTCCGAGCGCCGCGAGGACCTGATGGCCGCCATTGCCGCCAACCAGGTGACCATCATTGCCGGCGAGACCGGCTCCGGTAAGACCACCCAGATCCCCAAAATGTGCCTGGAACTGGGCCTGGGCGAGAACGGCCTCATCGGGCATACACAGCCCCGGCGGCTCGCCGCGCGCACGGTCGCCGAGCGCATCGCGGAGGAACTCGGCGTCGAAATCGGCCAGGAGGTGGGCTTCCAGGTCCGGTTCACGGGCGAAGTCAGCCGTTCCACCAAGGTCAAGCTCATGACCGACGGCATCCTGCTGGCCGAGATCCAGCGCGACAAGCTGCTGCGCAAATACAACGCCATCATCATCGACGAGGCCCACGAGCGAAGCCTGAACATCGACTTCATCCTGGGCTACCTCAAGCGCATCCTGCCGCAGCGGCCGGACCTGAAAATCATCATCACCTCGGCCACGATCGATCCGCAGCGTTTCGCCAAACACTTCGGCTCCGAGGATGAGCCCTCCCCCATCATCGAGGTCTCCGGGCGGACGTTCCCGGTGGAAATCCGCTACCGGCCGCTGTCCCAGCCTGCCGGCGGACCCGCCGACAGCGAAGATGCAGACGCCTCCGACGACGAACTCGAAGAGGACCGCGATCCGCTCGACGCCGTGTGCGACGCCGTGGACGAACTCGCCACCGAGGCTCCGGGCGACATCCTGGTCTTCTTCTCCGGCGAGCGCGAAATCCGCGACGCAGCGGAGGCGCTCAACGCCAGGATCCAGTCAAACCGGCGGCTGGCCGGCACCGAGGTCCTCCCGCTGTTCGCCAGGCTCAGCCTGCAGGAACAGCACAAGGTCTTCCACCCGGGCCGCAACCGGCGAATTGTGCTGGCCACCAACGTGGCCGAGACGTCCCTCACCGTGCCCGGCATCAAGTACGTCATCGATACGGGCACCGCCCGCATCTCCCGCTACTCCCACCGCACCAAGGTCCAGCGGCTGCCGATCGAACGCGTTTCGCAGGCTTCCGCGAACCAGCGCTCCGGCCGGTGCGGCCGCGTCTCCGACGGCATCGCCATCCGGCTGTACTCGGAGGAGGACTACGAGTCCCGCCCGCAGTTCACGGACCCCGAGATCCTGCGCACCAACCTCGCGGCTGTCATCCTGCAGATGACAGCCATGGGCGTGGCCCGCGGGCCAAAAGACGTGGAGAACTTCCCGTTTGTGGAGCCGCCAGACTCGCGCGCCATTAACGACGGCGTCACGCTCCTGCGCGAGCTCGGCGCCTTGAGTGCCGTCCGCCCAGGTGACGCGAAAAGTGGTGGCCTGACCGCCGTCGGGCAACAGCTTGCGCAGCTGCCGGTCGATCCCCGGCTCGGCCGGATGATTGTGGAAGCCGGCAAACGCGGCTGCGTCCGCGAGGTGATGATCCTGGCAGCGGCGCTGACTATCCAGGACCCGCGCGAACGTCCCACGGACAAGCAGCAGCTGGCCGCGGAGAAGCACGCCCGATTCCGCGATGAGAACTCGGATTTCACCGGCTTCCTGAACCTGTGGAACTACCTGCAGGAGAAGCAGCAGGAACTCTCCTCCACCCAGTTCCGCCGCCTGTGCCGTACCGAGTTCATCAACTATCTGCGCGTCAGGGAATGGCAGGACCTGTTCGCCCAGCTCCGGCAGCTGGCCCGGCCGCTCGGCATCAGCCTGGACAACAAGCGACTGGCCGACCCCGTGGGCAACCACGAGGGCATCCACATCAGCCTGCTGTCCGGCCTGCTCAGCCACATCGGCATCCTGGACGAGCGCAAGCGCGAGTACGCGGGCGCCCGTGGCAGCCGTTTCGCGATCTTCCCGGGCTCGGCGCTGTTCAAGAAGTCCCCTACCTTTGTGATGGCTGCCGAACTTGTGGAGACGAGCCGGCTCTGGGCACGCGTGGCGGCAAAGTTCGATCCCGTCTGGGCCGAGCAGGTGGCGCCCGACCTCGTTAAGCGCACCTACAGCGAACCGCACTGGTCCACCAAGATGGGCGCGGTGATGGCGTACGAGAAGGTCACGCTGTACGGCGTGCCCATCATCCCGCAGCGCCGGGTCAACTACAGCCGAGTGGACCCTGTGCTGGCCCGCGAGATGTTCATCCGGCACGCCCTGGTGGAAGGCGACTGGAAGACGCACCACAAGTTCTTCCACCGCAACCGCGCCCTGCTCCTTGAAGTCGAGGAGCTCGAAGCCAGGATGCGCCGCCGCGACCTCCTCGTGGACGACGAAACACTGTTCGAGTTCTACGACGCCAGGATCGGGCCCGACGTGGTGTCCGAGCGGCACTTCGACAAATGGTGGAAGGACGCGCGGCAGAAGAATCCGGACCTCCTGGACTACGACAAGTCGCTGCTGCTCAATGACGACGCCGATGACCTGGACGAGGCCGCGTACCCCAAGACGCTGCTGCACAAGGGTTTCGAGCTGCCGCTCAGCTACGAGTTCCACCCGGTGGCGCCCGGCTCACCGCCCAACCCGTCCGACGGCGTCACGGCCGAAGTGCCCGTGCTCTTCCTCAATCAGCTCGATGATGCCGCCTTCCGCTGGCTGATCCCCGGCCAGCGCGCCGAACTGGTGGCAGCCCTCATCAAGTCCCTGCCCAAGCAGGTCCGGAAAAATTTTGTTCCGGCCCCGGACGTGGCCCGGCAGGCCGTGGCTGCGCTGGAAACCGACTTCGACCCTGCCAGCGACGAGCTGGAAGCATCGCTGGAACTGGCCCTGCGCCGGATCCGCGGCCACGTCATCCCGCCCGGGTCCTGGAACTGGGATGCCGTGCCGTCCCATCTGCGCGTGAGCTTCAAGGTGGTGGACAGCAAGGGCAGGGTGCTGGACGAGGGCAAGGATCTGGCCGCCCTGCAGGAGCGGCTCGCTCCGGCGACTCGCCGGGCCATCGCGGAATCCCTGGGCGCAACACCCGGCACCACCGCACTGAAGTCGGCCGGGAAGGCTCCCGGCAAGGCCTCCGGAGCCTCCGCTGCGACGCCGGAAACAGGAAACGCCAACGGCGCAGCCCCGGGCTTCCGGGAGCAAAACGGACTGACCGCCTGGACCTTCGGCACCGTGCAGCGGCAGGTGAGCAACACCGTCAAGGGCCACACCGTGACGGGCTACCCGGCGCTGGTGGATGAAGGGACCACGGTTGCACTTCGCGTCTTCCAGACCTCCTCGGAACAGCTGGAGGCCATGCGGGGCGGCGTGATCCGGCTCCTGGCCCTGCGGGTTCCGGCACCGGACCGCTACGTGCTGGAGCACCTCAACAACACCGAAAAACTAACCTTCAGCCAGAACCCGCACGGTTCCGTGTCAGCCCTCATCGCCGACTGCGCCCTGGCCGCCGTGGACAAACTGACCCCGGCCGAACTCCCCTGGGACCAGGCATCCTTCGATGCACTCTATGAGCAGGTCCGCGCCGAACTCATCGACACGGTGTTCAGCGTGACGGCCGTAGTGGAGCGCATCCTGGCCAGCACGAGGCGCATCGAGAAGCAGTTGAAGGGCACCACGAGCCTTGCCCTGATCAGCGCCCTGAACGACATCAAAAGCCAGCTTGAGCAGCTGGTCTTCCCAGGCTTTGTGGCCAGCACCGGCTACGCCCAGCTGAGCCAGCTGCCGAGATACCTCTCCGCCATCGAAAAGAGGATGGAGCGGCTGCCGGGCAACGTCCAGCGCGATGCCCTCAGCATGGCCGCCGTCCAGCGCCTTGAAGACGATTACGACGACGCCGTGTCGGCCCTGTTGCCGGGCCGGCGGGCGGGTGCGGAGCTGGCGCAGGTGCGCTGGATGATCGAGGAGCTCAGGGTGAGCCTCTTCGCCGTCGAACTCGGAACCGCGTACTCCGTGTCCGAAAAGCGCATCCGCGCCGTGCTCAACAAGGCACTCGCACCGGTCTAGCCAGCGGCACAGGTGCAGGTGCGGGTCTAGGCGCTTTCCGGCACGAACTCCGCGTATCCGGCGGTGCGCAGCCCTTCGCGCAGCTTTTCGGCGTTGGCGTCCAGCACGGCAGGATCGGGGTGCTGGTCGGCCGAGGCGAAATCGAAGTCGGCCATGCTCCTGGACGGCCACACGTGGACGTGGAGGTGGTTGATTTCGTACCCCGCCACAATCAGCCCTGCCCGCTCGGCCGGGAAGATCTCCAGCTGCACGGCGCCGATCCGGCGCGCTACCTCCATGACCTTGGCGAGCGTCTCCGGCCGCGCATCGGTCCAGCGGTCCACTTCCTCAGTGGGGACCACGAGGGTGTGGCCGTCAGCCAGGGGCCCGGTGGTGAGGAACGCGGCAACGTCCGGCTCGCGCCAGACAAAGCGTCCCGGGATCTCGCCGTTGATGATCTTCGTGAACAGGGTGCTCATGCGTCTGCCTCCTCGGCCGCGGCCTGCAGGGTGCTGGTGTCCAGCACAAACCGGTATTTAACGTCGCCTGCCACCATGCGGTCATAGGCCTCATTCAGCTGGTCAGCCCGCACCAGTTCGATATCCGCCACCACACCGTGTGCGGCGCAGAAATCAAGCATCTCCTGGGTCTCGGCGATTCCGCCGATGAGCGAACCTGTGTAGCTGATCCGCCGCCGGATCAGGGCCCCCGGATTCACGGCAGGCATGGCGTCCGATGGCAGCCCGAGCTGAAAGAGGGCCCCGTCCCGGCGAAGCGTGCGGAAGAACGGGTTCAGGTCGTGCGGAGCAGCCACGGTGTCGATGATGACATCGATGCTGCGGTCGGCGGCTTCCATCGCCTCAGCGTCGCGGGACAGAACCACTTCGTCGGCGCCCAGCTCAAGCGCGGCGGGGACCTTTGACTCGGAGGTCGTGAACACCACCACCCGCGCGCCCATGGCTTTGGCCAGTTTTACCGCCATATGCCCCAGGCCGCCGAGGCCCACAACCCCTACCGTGTCGCCTTTCTTGACGCCGAAATGGCGGAGTGGCGAGAACGTGGTGACGCCGGCGCACAACAGAGGCGCTACTGCCGCGGGGTCGAGGTTTTCCGGCACCCGGAGCACGTACCTGCGGTCCACCACCACCGACGTCGAATAGCCGCCCTGGGTGATTGCTCCCCCATTGCGCTGATCCCTCGCCCCGTAAGTCCCGGTCAGGCCGTTTTCGCAGTACTGTTCCTGGCCGTCCAGGCAGCTCCGGCATTCCCGGCAGGAATCGACCATGCAGCCAACACCCACCAGGTCCCCCGGTGCAAAATCATCCACAGCGGAGCCGACGGCGCTGACCCTGCCCACGATCTCGTGCCCGGGAACCAGGGGGTAGTGCTGGGTGCCCCATTCGCCGCGGGTGGCGTGGACGTCCGAGTGGCAGAGGCCGCAGAATTCGATGGCAATCTCGACGTCGTCCGCCTTGGCTGCCCGCCGGGCTACGGTCAGCGGCACGAGACCGCTGTGCCCGGACGTTGCGCCGCAGGCGGCCGCCAGCCGGTCAGTTCCAAGGGCTGCGGGGGCTGGCGGGAGGGGGCGGGCAAGGGGCGGTGGTACGGGTCGTCCAGGGGTCATACTGCGACGCTACCCCCGCGCTGCCGGATATTTCCACTTGGCGGCGTTTCCACCGGGCAGGCTCAGCCGGGCTGGCCGCCCGTCACCACAGGCAGTCCGGGTTTGTTGGACCATTCGGAGAACGAGCCGGGATAGAGTGCGGCCCGGATACCGGCGATCTCCAAAGCCGCGACTTCGTGGGCGGCCGTGACACCGGAACCGCAGTAAACCGCAACGGGAGCGTCTGTGGTGACTCCCAGCTTCTCGAAACGGCGCCGCAGTTCATCGGCCGGCAGAAACCGCCCCGATTCGTCAACGTTCTCCGTTGTCGGGGCGCTGACGGCGCCGGGGATGTGGCCTGCGCGTGGATCCACGGGCTCGAATTCGCCGCGGTACCTTTCGCCGGCCCGCGCGTCGAGGAGGATTCCGGTGCCGGCCCAGCTGCCGGCGGCTGCCGCATCTATGGCAGGCATTGCGCCCTCACGAAGCGAGACATTGCCCGGGACTGCCTCGACGTTGCCGCCCTGCACCGGTAGTCCGGCGGCGCGCCAGGCGGCCAGGCCGCCGTCGAGCAGGTAAACCTCCGGGAAGCCGGCGTTGCGCAGCATCCACCAGAGCCGGGCCGCTGCCATGTTCCCGCTGTCATCGTAGGCAACAACGACGTCGCCCTCGTTGATCCCCCAGCCCCGCGCGGACGCCTGGAACTGGTCAAGGGGCGGCAACGGGTGCCTGCCTCGTTCCGGCGCGGCGGGGGCAGCCAGTTCCGAAGCCAGTTCCACAAAGACGGCCCCCGGCAGGTGTGCCTCGAGGTAGTGGTCCCGGCCATGCGGATCGCCCAGTTTCCATCGGACGTCCAGCAGCACCGTGCGCTGTCCGGCCTTGACCCGGGCGTCCAGTGCGGCCACATCGATAAGGGGTCCCATGAGGCTCCTTGGGGTTGGTCTTGATCGGGCCTTTGCCCCGTTTACTCTAGCCCTTGCCAGGAGGCCGGCGCGGGTAGGCTGGTGCGGTGAAGAACGCGCGCGCGGACAGGGCCTGGGCTGACCGGGCCATCAGGAAGATCACCGCTGAAAACAACAGGTCCGCCGATACGCATCTGTACTCGGTGCCGCTCCCGGAACACTGGGGCGTCCAGCTTTACCTCAAGGACGAGTCAACCCACCGTTCCGGCAGCCTCAAGCACCGGCTGGCCCGTTCCCTGTTCCTCTTTGGCCTGGTTAACGGCTGGATCCGGGAGGACACCACCATCGTGGAGGCGTCCAGCGGCAGCACCGCCGTCTCCGAAGCGTATTTCGCGCAACTGCTGGGCTTGCCCTTCGTAGCGGTGATGGCACGGACCACCAGCCCGGAAAAGATTGCCCTGATCGAACAGTTCGGCGGCTCGTGCCTGCTGGTGGACCATGCCTCCGAGGTTTACGCGGCTGCGGAGGAAGTGGCCGCCACAAGCAACGGGCACTATATGGACCAGTTCACGTATGCGGAGCGGGCTACGGACTGGAGGGGCAACAACAACATCGCCGAGTCCATCTTCGACCAGCTGGCCATGGAGGAGCACCCCGTCCCCCGCTGGATCGTGGTCGGCGCCGGGACGGGGGGAACCAGCGCCACGATCGGCCGCTACCTCCGGTACCACTCCCATGACACCGCCTTGGCAGTGGTTGACCCGGAAAATTCCGCTTTCTACCCCGGCTGGCGGGACGGCGTACCGGGATTCGCCACCGGGATGCCGTCGCGGATCGAAGGCATCGGGCGGCCGCGGATGGAACCCAGCTTTGTCCCGTCCGTCATCGACCACATGATCCAGGTGCCCGACGCCGCCTCCATCGCCGCCATGCGGCATTTGCGCGAGCTCACGGACCTGCACGCGGGTCCCTCCACCGGCACCAACCTGTGGGGCGTCTGGCAGCTGGTCGCGGAGATGGTCGCCGAAGGCCGGCGCGGCAGCATTGTGTCGCTGATGTGCGACGGCGGCGAGCGTTATGCAGGCAACTACTACAACCCTGAGTGGCTGGCCGGCCAGGGTCTTGACCCCGAGCCGCACCAGGCAGTCATCGGCCGGTTCTTTGAAACGGGGGCATGGCCGGCCTAGAAGCCGGGGATCAGACGTCGACTGTTTCGCGGACCGCCAGGTGGGTGAATTCGGTGCCGTACTTGGCCCCGATCCGAATCACATGCGATTCCACGATCTTCAGGCCCATCTCGTTGAGGAGCCCGTCATGGATCTGGAAGGCCCGCGGTGACCGGACGCCGATGACAAAGTCGACCACTTCACTGGCCTTGTTCCACGGTGCGTGGATGGGAACCAGCAGGGTCTTCACGCTGATCCCGTCCGGGACGATGAAGGAGTCGCCCGGGTGATAGACGTTTTCGTTGATGAGGTAGCCGACGTTTGCCACCACGGGAACCTGGGGATGGATCAGGGCATGCTGGCCACCGAAGCTGCGGACGCTGAACCCTGCCGCGTCGAAAGAAGACCCGGGTTCAACCGTGTGGATCCGATCCGCCGCCTGAGGCGCTTCTTCGCGCAGGTGGCCCGCCACCCCCGCGGGAGCGAACACAGCCAGATCACCGTCACCCCGCAGGGCATTGACCATGGCGGCAACGTCGATGTGGTCACCGTGCTCGTGCGTGATCAGCACGGCCTGCGCGCCGTCCAGGGCTTCCTTCGTTTCGGAGAACGTGCCGGGGTCAAGGACCAGCACACGCCCGTCTTCTTCGAGCCGGACGCAGGCGTGGGTGTATTTAGTCAGCTTCATAGCGCCAGCCTAGGGTCCGGTCCGTGGAGGTGTCCACGCAACTCCTGCCAGCCCGGGTCCGGCTGGTAATCTGGATCTTTGCCACCATCCCTTAGGGAAGCGAGTCCATCCATGCCGTTAGGCACCAAGGCTGACGAGTCCACACCGTCAACCCCTGCGCCGGGTTCAGGCACCGGAGCGGTCAAGGAGCAGCGCGTCACCAAGCAGCGCCTGGCCGTGAGTGCTGCCCTGGATGAACTGGATGACTTCGTCAGCACGCAGGAGCTCTACCGCATCCTGCAGAACCAGGGTGTGTCCGTCTCCCTCGCGACGGCGTACCGGATCCTGCAGTCGCTGGCAGACGAGGGGCTGGTGGACGTGCTCCGGAACGGCGAGGGCGAGGCCGTCTACCGCCGTTGCGCGGTGACCGGCCATCATCACCATCTCCTGTGCCGGAGTTGCGGGAAGGCAGTGGAGGTCGAGGCTCCGGCAGTGGAAACCTGGGCTGCCAGGACGGCGAAGGAGCATGGGTACACCGAAGTGGCACACACCGTGGAGATCTTTGGCCTGTGCCCCGACTGCACGGCACGCAAGGCAGCCGGCCTCCTCTGACGCGGCCCGCCGTCGAACGCTGACCGGAGCCTGCGCGGGCCAGTCAGGCCGCGTGCAGCAACCTTCCGTTGAGCCCGCGTTTGGCGCGGACCGTGCCGATGACGCGGCACACCACGTAGATCAGGAACGACAGCGTGGTGACGTAGGGGCTGATCGGAATGCGGCCTCCGAGGGCCAGCAGGATTCCGCCCACGGTCGCCACCATCGCAAATGCCACGCTCAGCACCACCACAATTACGGGTGAGGACGTCACCCGCAGGGCGGCTGCCGCCGGCGTAATGAGCAGGGCCAGGACCAGCAGGGCACCAACCACCTGGATGGACAGCGCCACGCTGACGCCCAGCAGGACCATAAACACCAGGGCCAGCGTCCGCACCGGAACCCCGCGGGCTTCCGCCAGTTCAGGGTCGACGCTGGCAAAGTTCAGCGGCCGCCAAATGATCACCAAAGCCACCATGACAACCACCGCGGTCCCGGCGAGGGCCTGCAGCTGGACGGTGTCAACGGAGACGATCTGGCCCGTCAGCAGGCCGAACTTGTTGGCGGCCCGGCCTTCATAGAGGGACAGGAACAGGATGCCCAGCCCCAGTCCGAACGGCATGATCACGCCGATGATCGAATTCTTGTCCCTGGCCCGCACGCCCATCAGCCCGAGGAGCAGCGCGGCCGCGACGGACCCGATGAGCGAACCGAAGACGATGTCCGCGCCGATGAGCAGCGCGAAGGCCGCCCCGGCGAAGGAAAGTTCCGAGATGCCGTGGACTGCGAAGGCGAGGTCACGCTTCATCACGAACGTCCCCACGAGCCCGCCCAGCAGTCCCAGGACAGCCCCGGCCCAGATGGAGTTCTGAACCAGGACGAGGAGTTCGCCGTAGTTTTCGAAGCTGAAGATTGACCCGATGATGCTGTCGGCGTCCATCACGCCACCTCGCCGGCGGTGGCGTGGACATCGGCATGGTGGTGCGTGGTTGCGTCCGGGAGCCCGACGACGACGATGCGTCCGTTCGCGTGGATGACTTCCACGTGGCTGCCGTACAGGTCGGAAAGGACTTCCGTGGTCATGACTTCCTGGGGAGTTCCGACGCGGAACCTGCCTCCGGCCAGGTACAGCACGCGGTCCACGTAATCGATGATCGGATTGATCTCGTGGGTAACAAAGACCACGGCGCTGTTCTGTTCACGGCACTGCTTGTTAATCAGGGCACTGACCGCTTGCTGGTGGTGGAGGTCCAAGGACAACAATGGTTCGTCGCACAGCAGTACCTTCGGGTCCGTCGCCAATGCCTGGGCGACGCGGAGGCGCTGCTGTTCACCGCCCGAGAGCTGCCCCACCGGAACCTTGGCGTAGTCGGTGGCACCGACGAGTTCCAGGAGCTGATCGATCCTGCGGTTTGCCCTGCCGGCCCCGAGCCGCATGCCCCAGCGGTGGCCGTCGACGCCGAGGCCCACCAGGTCCCGGGCCCGCATCGGCGTATCCGGGGCAAACGACTTCTGCTGCGGGATGTAACCGATCATCCGGCTCCCCCGTTCCACCGGCTGGGCTCCGAGGCTGGCGGTGCCGGAGTGCAGCTGCTGGAGGCCGAGCAGTACTTTCAGGAAACTGGTTTTGCCGCTTCCGTTGGGCCCAAGCACGGCAAAGAATTCACCGGGCCGGATGTCCAGGTCGAGATCCTCCCAGAGCGCCCTCTTACCGAACTGCAGGGACGCCCCGCGGAGGCTCACAACCGGTTTCAACTACTTTTTCTCCAAAACTTTGCTGATGTTCTCCACATTGTCCGTCATCCACTGCAGGTACGTCTTGCCCTCCGGCAGTGTTTCGCTGAAGTCAACTACCGGGACGCCCGCTGTTTCCGCTGCTTTTTTCAGTGCCTCGGTCTGGGCGCCTTCAGTCTGCAGGTTGTAGGCCAGGAAGCCCAGGTCCTTGGAACCGGCAAGGTCGGTGGCCGCCTTCAGCACGGCGGGCGGCACGTCAGTGCCTTCCTCGATCGCAGCAGTGTAGTCCGCGGGCGTATTGTTCTCGAGCCCGGCCGCCTCAAGCAGGTAGAGCGGAACAGGCTCGGTGACCGCGACGGGAGTTCCGGCCCCCGCCGCCGACACGGCTGCCAGCTTGCCGGTGAGTCCCTCCAGGCCGGACTTGAACGTGGCGGCGTTGGCCTCGAACGTGGCCGCTGAACCCGGCTCCGCTTCGCCGAACTTGGCAGCGAGTTCATCTGCCAGTTTTCCCATCGCCGGAAGGCTGTACCAGACGTGTTCGTTGAAGTCACCGTGTTCATGCGTATGTCCGTGCTCGTCGGCCGGCGCGCTGGATGCAGCTGTGGAGGACGCCGAAGCCTCCTCCTCCGGCGCCAGCCCCGATATTTCGACGGCACTGACAATGCTGCTGTGCGGGATGTTGCTGTCGTCTGCCAGCGTGTGGATGAACCCGTCGTACCCGCCGCCGTTCTCGATCACCACTTCGGCCTTGGACACCAGCAGCCGGTCCTGGGCCGTGGCCTCGTAGGAATGCGGATCCTGGCTGGTTTTGTTGATGATCGCCGTGACGTTGACCTTGTCGCCGCCGACGGCTTTGGCGATGTCGCCGTAGACGTTCGTTGAGGCAACAACGTTGATTCCGTCAGTCGACGAGGAGGTGCCCGAGGGCGCACCCTCCGCGGAACAGCCGGACAGCAGCAGGCCCAGTCCAGCGAGGGCGGCCAGGGATGTTCGGACGGCAGGACGGCGCACGGAAACCTCAGATCATTTCAGGAATGGAAGCAAAGCAACTCCGGAAAGTCTAACCCTAAATGGGAATGATTCCTATTTAGAAAAGTCCCGGACGCCGTCCCCACGTCGAATTACCCACCGTTGGGCTGGCCGAGCCGCCGTATGCCGGTGGCCTGCGTGGCGTCCCGGATTTCACCGACCAGCTGCTCGATCACATCCTCCAGGAACAGCACTCCCTGGGTCTGGCCGTCCGGGCCGATGACCCGGGCGAGGTGCGAACCGGTGCGTTGCATCACGGACATCGCCTTCTCGATCTCGTCCCCCAGGGCAAGGTTGGCCAGCGAACGGATCCGGCTTTCCGCGATGGGATGCTGATAGTCCGTATCAGGGATGGACAGCACGTCCTTCACGTGAAGATAGCCGTAGAGCATGTCGTCGTCATCCAACATCGGGAACCGGGAAAACCCGGTTCTGCTGACTGCCTTCTCGAAGTCCACCGGCGTCGTGGCGGCCTTCAGCATGACCAGCTTGTCCAGCGGCACCATGATGTCGGAGGCCGTGTGTTCGGAAAATTCCAGCGCACCGGTGATCAGCCCGGCGTCGTCGTCCACCAGCCCGTGGCGGGTGGACTCCTGCACGATCGACTGGACTTCCTCGAGGGTGAACGAAGAGTTCACCTCGTCCTTGGGCTCGATCCGGAGGAGCTTGAGGATGTGATTGGCCGACCAGTTCAGGGCAACGATCACAGGCCTGACAAGGCGGGCAACAAACATCAGCGGCGGCGCCAGGAAAAGTGCCGCCTTGTCAGCCACTGATACCGAGATGTTCTTCGGCACCATCTCCCCGAAGGTCACGTGGAGGAAGGTCACCACCATCAGGGCAACCGCAAACGCCGCCACATCGGCAATTTCCATCGGCAGTCCGACGGTCTCCAGCGGAGCAGCCAGCAGGTGATGGATGGCCGGCTCGGCCACCAGCAGGATCAGCAGCGAACAGACTGTGATGCCGAGCTGGGCGCACGCCAGCATCAGCGACACGTTCTCCATGGCCCGCAGGGTGGTCTGCGCCCGCTTCGAACCGGCGTCGGCCAGCGGTTCAATCTGGCTGCGCCTGGCCGACATCACCGCGAACTCGGCAGCGACAAAAAACGCGTTGCCCAGCAGAAGGACGATCAGCCAGAAAATTCCGGCCCAGTCACTCATCGTTCGGTCCTGTCATTCGGGGCAGATTCAGAGTCTGCGTCGGGCGCGGCCGGGCGGAAACAGATCCTGTCGATCCTGCGCCCGTCCATACGGGTGACACTGAGTGTTCCGCCGCCCACCGCAACGGCATCTCCGACGGCGGCGATGCGGCCCAGTTCGCTCATGACGTAGCCGCCCACCGTCTCGTAGGCCGCTTCGTCGGGAACGGTCAGGCCTGGAATCTGCTCTGACAGTTCGTCCGGACGCAGGAGCCCGGGGAAGTACCAGTCCCCCGACGCGCTCTGCAGGAGTCCGGGCCGGACTTTGTCATGTTCGTCCGCGACCTCGCCCACGATTTCCTCGACAAGGTCTTCGAGGGTTGCAATGCCGGCGGTACCGCCGTACTCATCGAGCACGACGGCGAGCTGGAGGTTTCCCTCGCGCAGTTCCGCCAGGAGGGCGTCCAGGTGGATGGTCTCCGGGACCCTGAGGACGTCGGTCATAATGGCGCCGGCTTCCAGGTTGGGTCGGCGGTCCGAGGGGACCGCCACCGCCTTCTTGACGTGGACCAGGCCCCTGATGTCGTCGGCCGATTCGCCGATGACCGGGAACCTCGAGTATCCCGTGCGGCGGGCGGCTTCCACGATGTCCGAGACGGGCTGGTCGGCGTCGATGGTTTCCACGCGGATCCGCGGGGTCATCACGTCCGCCGCCGTCCGGGCCGAGAAGTTCAGTGTCCGTGCCACGAAGTTGGCAGTGCCGGCGTCGAGCGTTCCCATGGCAGCGGAACGCCGCACCAGGGAGGCGAGCTCGGCTGGGGTCCGGGCGCCGGAGATCTCTTCCTTGGCTTCAAGGCCGAAGACGTTGAGCACCTTGTTGGAGAACCCGTTGAGGACCACAATGGCCGGTTTGAAGATGGCCGTGAACATGAGCTGCGGCCTGGCGAGGGCGCGTCCCACACGGAACGACAGGGCGATGGCCATGTTCTTGGGCACCAGTTCACCCAGCAGCATGGACAGCAGGGTGGCCAGCACCATCGCGATGACCAGGGAAACGGACGCGGCCGCCGTTTCAGGAATCCCGACGGCGGTCAGTGGCCCCTCGAGGAGCTTGCCGACGGACGGTTCCATGACATAACCGGTCAGGAGGGTGGTCAGGGTGATGCCAAGCTGGCAGCTGGAGAGCTGGGTGGAAAGGGACTTCAGGCACTTGAGCAGCGCAACGGCACGGGTATCACCGTTGTCGATCGCGCGCTGGACGGTGGCCTGGTCCAGGGCAATAAGGGAAAATTCGACGGCGACGAAGAAGCCGGTGCCGGCGATCAGCAGGAGCCCTGCCGCGAGGAGCAACCATTCCATTCAGCATCCCGCCCGGTGATGCTGGGGCGGATTGCTTGCGCAGGTCACTGTTGCAGGATGGATCCGGAGCAGACTGCCCGGCGGAGGATGGTCCGCCGAAGCGGACGCTGTTTCCTTGAAGGCTCCGGCTGCGTGGAGCGATGGAGTGTGATGGGCGCGTGTTCGGGGTTTGCCGGCTCGGCGGGTCGGCTGCGCGGTGCTGTACTTCATGCTCCGCTGACAGCCCCCAGGCCGGCACCTAGATTTACTGTCCATAAGAAGTTCAGTCTACAGGAGCAGATCCCGGCCGCCGGAGGGGCTGCCAGGCACAGGCATGTGCCCGCCTCCGGCAAGGGCCACCGCCGCCATATTTGGCATTCTGCGCGTCACTTCATGATTTGGGTCACCCTTATTGGCAGTTAATACAGAATGCTCATTAGACTGGCAAAGGTCTGGGTTCAGAGGACGCAGAGACTGGTTCGGATGTTGTGCTGAGGCACCGTGGCGGCCAGAGAGAAATCAAACTCATGGAAGAGGCGTATTTCAAGTGCCAGAGCAGCCTAGCCACCGTCTACCAGAGGAATTTGGCGGAAACGAGTGGCTCGTTGACGAACTGTACGAGCAGTATCAGCAGGACAAAAACGCGGTGGATGCCAAGTGGTGGCCCCTGTTCGAATCCTTCGACTCGGGCAGCGGTTCTTCCTCCAACGGGAATTCGGCCCTCGCGGTTGCCCATCCCGCAACCCGCGAAATGCCCGTCGTAGCCCAGGCGCAGGCCACCGCAGCTCCGGCAACGTCGCCGGCAGCGCAGCCGGCCGCACCTGCCTCCGCGGCACCTGCTCCCGCCGCTCCCCCGGCACCGGCGCCCGTGAAGAAGGCACCGGCAACGGTGGCGCGCGACGGCGCGAAGAAGACCGAACCTGGAACCGGATCCCAGCCGATCCCCGCACAGCTCCCCAAGAACGTCAAGGCACCCACCGCGCCTGAGGAAGACGTCATCTCCGTCCTTCGTGGCCCGGCCAAGGCCATCGCCACGAACATGGTGACCAGCCTCGAGGTTCCCACGGCCACCAGCGTCCGTGCGATCCCGGCCAAGCTGCTGATCGACAACCGCGTGGTCATTAACTCCAACCTGGCGCGTGCCCGCGGCGGCAAGGTCTCCTTCACGCACCTGATCGGCTACGCCGTCATCCGGGCCCTGTCCCAGTTCCCGTCCATGAACGTGTACTACGACGAGGTGGACGGCAAGCCCGTCGCCGTCCAGCCGGCCCACGTGAACTTCGGGATCGCCATCGACATGCCCAAGCCCGACGGAACCCGCCTGCTGATGGTTCCCAACATCAAGAAGGCGGAGACCCTCAACTTCTCCGAGTTCTGGCACACGTATGAGGACCTCATCAAGCGTGCCCGCAACGGCAAGCTGACCGCTGACGACCACCAGGGCACCACCGTCTCCCTGACGAACCCCGGCGGCATCGGCACCGTCCACTCTGTGCCCCGCCTCTCCAAGGGCCAGGCCGCCATCATCGGCGTCGGCGCGCTGGACTACCCGGCCGAGTTCCAGGGTGCGAGCGAAAAGATCATCGCGCACAACGCGATCAGCAAGGTCCTCACACTCACCTCCACGTATGACCACCGCGTCATCCAGGGAGCCGGCAGCGGTGAGTTCCTGAAGCTCGTGCACCAGCTGCTGCTCGGTGCCCAGAACTTCTACGACGAGATCTTCGAAGCCCTGCGCATCCCGTACGAGCCCGTCCGCTGGAGCCCGGACCTGCAGGTTGACCCCGCCGACCAGATCAACAAGGTCGCACGCATCCAGCAGCTGATCCACTCCTACCGCGTGCGCGGCCACCTGATGGCTGACACCGATCCGCTGGAGTACGTCCAGCGCAAGCACCCCGACCTTGACGTCCTCACCTATGGCCTCACCCTGTGGGACCTGGACCGCGAGTGGCCCACCGGCGGGTTCGGCGGCAAACCGATGCTCAAGTTCCGCGACATCCTCGGTGTCCTTCGCGATGCCTACTGCCGCACCACAGGCATCGAGTACATGCACATCCAGGAGCCTGAGGAACGCAAGTGGTTCCAGGACCAGCTGGAGCACGCGTACTCGAAGCCGAGCCGCGAAGAGCAGCTGCGCATCGTATCCAAGCTCAACGCTGCGGAGGCCTTCGAGACCTTCCTGCAGACCAAGTTCGTGGGCCAGAAGCGCTTCTCGCTGGAAGGCGGCGAGTCCCTGATTCCGCTGCTTGACGCGATCATCTCCGACGCCGCTGATGACGGCCTGGACGAGGTCGCCATCGGCATGGCCCACCGCGGCCGCCTGAACGTGCTGACCAACATTGCCGGGAAGACCTACGCCCAGGTCTTCCGCGAATTCGAAGGCACCCAGGACCCCCGCTCCGTGCAGGGCTCCGGCGACGTGAAGTACCACCTCGGCACCGAAGGCACCTTCACCTCGGACAACGGCAAGGAAACCAAGGTTTACCTCGCCGCCAACCCCTCGCACCTCGAGGCCGTGGACTCCGTTCTCGAAGGCATCGTCCGCGCCAAGCAGGACCGCCTGGACCAGGGCGAGGCCTTCCCGGTCCTGCCCATCATGGTCCACGGTGACGCCGCCTTCGCCGGCCAGGGCGTGGTTGCAGAAACCCTGAACCTGTCCCAGCTGCGTGGCTACCGGACCGGTGGAACCATCCACGTTGTGGTCAACAACCAGGTCGGCTTCACCACGGCTCCGTCGTCCTCGCGCTCGTCCACGTACTCCACGGACGTCGCCAAGATGATCCAGGCCCCTGTGTTCCACGTGAACGGTGACGACCCGGAGGCAGTGGTCCGCATCGGCCAGCTCGCCTACGAGTTCCGCCAGCGCTTCCACAAGGACGTTGTGATCGACATGGTGTGCTACCGCCGCCGTGGCCACAACGAGGGCGACGACCCCTCGATGACCCAGCCGCTGATGTACAACCTGATCGAAGCCAAGCGCTCCGTCCGCAAGCTGTACACCGAGTCCCTGATCGGCCGTGGCGACATCACCGAGGAAGAAGCGGAGCAGCTGCTCCGCGACTACCAGGAGCGCCTGGAGCGGGTCTTCGCCGAGACCCACGCCGCTCAGACTTCCCCGATCCCGATCATCACGGCGGACTCCGCAGCCGTGTCGGACATCGAGCGTCCCATCGCCCAGCAGTCCGATTTCGGCACCAACGCACCGGCGTCCACGGCCATCTCCCCGGAGACCCTGGCCCGGATCGGCCAGGCGCACCTTGAAATTCCGGAGGGCTTCACCGTCCACTCGAAGCTCAAGCAGCTCCTCGAGAAGCGTGAACAGATGTCCCGTGAAGGCGGCATCGACTGGGGCTTCGGCGAGATCGCAGCCTTCGGTTCGCTCATCATGGAAGGCGTTCCCGTCCGCCTCGCCGGCCAGGATTCGCGCCGCGGAACCTTCGTGCAGCGCCACGCAGTGTTCCACGACCGTTCCAACGGCAACGAGTGGCTGCCCCTGGGCAACCTCTCGGACAGCCAGGCCAAGCTGTGGATCTACGACTCCCTGCTGTCCGAATACGCGGCCATGGGCTTCGAATACGGCTACTCCGTGGAGCGCCCGGACGCACTCGTGCTCTGGGAAGCGCAGTTCGGCGACTTCGTCAACGGCGCACAGACCATCATCGACGAGTTCATCTCCTCCGCCGAGCAGAAGTGGGGCCAGCGTTCGTCACTGGTGCTCATGCTGCCGCACGGCTACGAGGGCCAGGGGCCGGACCACTCTTCAGCCCGCATCGAGCGGTTCCTGCAGATGTGTGCCGAGGAAAACATGATCGTGGCCAACCCGACGACGGCTGCATCGCACTTCCACCTGCTGCGCCGCCAGGCCTACAGCCGTCCTCGCAAGCCGCTGATCATCTTCACGCCGAAGCAGCTGCTCCGCCTTAAGGGAGCCGCATCCTCGGTTGAGGACTTCACCACCGGCAGCTTCCGCCCGGTCATCGCGGACCACGAGCAGCTGGCGGCAGACGCCGTCGAACGCGTGCTGCTGGTGTCCGGCCGCCTGTACTACGACCTCCTGTCCACCCGGCAGAAGACCGAGGACAAGACCACGGCGATCGTCCGCGTGGAGCAGCTCTACCCGCTGCCCGCGGCGGAAATCGCCGCAGAGCTGGCCAAGTACCCGAACGCGGAGGTTGTCTGGGCACAGGACGAGCCCGCCAACCAGGGTCCGTGGCCGTTCATGGGCCTCAACCTTCCGGGCGAGCTTGACCGCAAGGTCCGGCTGGTGTCCCGTCCGGCGTCGGCATCCACTGCCGCCGGTTCCATGAAGCGGCACGCCGCCGAGCAGGACACCCTCCTGAAGCAGGCATTTGCCCGTTAGTGACCACCATGGCTGCCCGGCCGGACGTCGAAATACCAGACTCCGGCCGGGCAGTTCTGTTTAATGGGGTGCGAGGGTATCCAACGGGCAGAGTGCCCGGCCCGTCCCGCGCTGCCGGCATTGCCACCGGCACGGGACGCCATTCAGTACGGAAGTAAAGAGGAACTTGTGGAAGACAGGAAGCTGCGCATCGCAGCTGTTGGAGATGAACTGCTGGCCGGGCTGGGCGACCCCAGGGCCCTCGGCTGGCTGGGCCGCGTCCTGGCCCGCACTCCGCAGGACGGCATGGCGTTGGAAAGTTATGCCCTCCCCTGCCCGCAGGAAGGAACCGAAGGCCTTGCCGCCCGCTGGCTGGAAGAAGCCGGCCGCCGCTTCAGCGACCACCACGAGAACCGGCTGGTCATCGGGCTGTCCGGCCGCGATATTGAGTTCGGCCTCTCCACCGCACGCAGCCGCCTGAACCTGGCCAACATCCTGGATTCAGCGTCCCAGAACAGGATCGAAGTGTTTGTGGTCGGCCCGCCGCCAACCCTGGATCCCACCCAGAACCGCAGGCTGGGCGAGCTCAACACCGCCTTCGCCGACGTCACCACCAGGCGGAAGCACCTTTACGTTGACACGTTTTCACCATTGCTGAACCACGAGCAGTGGCGCCAGGACCTTGCGGCGAACGGCGGTACACCCGGCCAGTCCGGCTACGGCCTCATGGCCTGGCTGGTCCTTCACCGGGGCTGGTTCCAGTGGCTGGGGATGGACGCCCCCGAATAATCCCCGCTCCCGTCATTCGCGATATATCTTGACCATCCCGGCGCGCCGTTATACCGTGAGGTATCAATCACGATATATCGCGATCTTGGAGGATCCATGGCAGAGACCAGCTGGACGGTCACCGACCCCCGGGTTATCGACGTTGACGGCGTCACGTCGCTGAAGCTGGGAATGGTCCGCGGACGGTTCGACATCGTGACCCACTCCGACGCCGTTGCCAGGGTTGAGGTTTCCGAGGTCCAGGGCGACCCCGTCGCCATCAGCATCGTGGACGGCCGGCTGGAGGTCCGCCATCAGCTGCACGGGCCGCAGGGATGGTTCAAGAACCTCATGGGGACCGTCAACCACAACAGCCACAATTCCGCCGTCATCAGCATCGCCCTGCCCGAGGGCGTTGACGTGGAAGCCGGGACGGTCAGCGGTGACGGCCTGGTATCCGGGATCAGCGGGCACACCCGGCTCAACACCGTATCCGGCTCGGTCATGGCCGATGGAACCGCGGGCGACCTCCACGTCAACACCGTCAGCGGCGAAGTGATCGCACGCAACCACGACGGCGTCCTGACCGCCAAGAGCGTCTCCGGCGAAGTCACTGCTTCGGGCAGGTTCACCAACGTCCGGGCGAACACCGTCAGTGGCGAGATGAGCTTCGACCTCCTGGGCTTCACCCGCGACTTCGGCGCCAACTCCGTTTCCGGCGACCTGACCATCCGGCTGCCGCACGACGTCGGCGTGGACATCGTGGCCAAGTCGGCCAGCGGGACCCTGATCATCGACAACCAGCAGTACTCCCAGCCCGGCGGCAAAGTGGAAACGATCGCCGGCCCCGACGGCAAGCTGATGATCGTCCGGACCAACTCAGTCTCCGGCAAGACGTCGATCTTCCACAGCCAGCCGGCCGGGACCCCGGAAACAGGGCACTGATGCCCCCTGTCTTCGCCCACGGCGCCCTCCGCCTCTACCTCCTGGCCCTCCTCGAGTCCGGGCCGAAGCACGGTTATGAGCTCATTAAGGCGCTGAACGAGCGGTTCGGCGGCACCTACTCCCCCAGCGCCGGGACCATCTACCCGCGGCTGGGAAAGCTGGAAGAGGAAGGGCTTGTGGCCACGGAATCCGCTGGCCGCCGCACCAACTACCACATCACCCCGGCCGGCCTCGCTGAACTGAACACCCGCCGGGATGAGCTCGCCGGCGTCGAAAATGACATCTCCGCCTCCGTCCGGCGGTTGGCGGACAACCTTCGCGACGATATCCGGACCAACATGCGCGGCCTCAGGGCAGACCTCGCCGCAACGGCCGAGGCAGCGAGGGCATCGGTCCGCAACGGCGAGTTCAGCACAGCAGGCGCCCGGCAGTCCCCCGAGGGACACCGGACGCTCAAGGAGGCCGAGATGCTGCTCCAGGCGTTCCGTGACGACCTCCGCGTCGAGCTGCGCCTCCAGGCAGGCAGGCAGCCGCTCAGCCCGGTGGCGCTCGAAACGGTCAGGACCGTGCTGGACCAGGCCCGCATTTCGATCCGGAATTCCCTCCCCGGCTGAGCCGCTGCTTCACAGGCGGTTCCGGTTCGCGGCCTGTGCCTTCATGTGGGAGACTTGAGGGCAGCTCTTTTGAGTACCAACATTAAGGAGGCCAGCTATGAGCAAGCGTGCACGTAAACGTCGTGACCGTAAGCGTGGCGGCGCGAACCACGGCAAGCGCCCCAACGCCTAAGCAAAAGCTTTGGTATGACGGTTCAAACGAAGAACCCCGGAAGTCACATGGCTTCCGGGGTTCTTCGTCTCTTACGGCGTGTTGCCTGTTGTCGGCCCTCAGGCCTCGACCGGGCGGATTGAGTGGATCCGGTCCAGGATGGCGTTTTTCAGGTTCTCAGGAGCGGCCTCCGTGCAGGAGCGCTTGACCATGTTACGGATGACACATTCAAGGTCGTACTGCTGGGTACACTCCGGGCAGTCATCCAGGTGGTGCTTGATGTCCGTGATGTCCTCACGGGTCAGTGCTCCATCAAGATATTCGTAGATGCGTTGCATCCGGGCGTCGTCGCAGTCGCCCAATCCCTGGCAGTCGCTCATTTCCTGTTCTCCTGTTGTGTGCTTCCGGCCGCGTCCTGAGGATCAACGGCGGTTTTGAATCCCCGCTCGGCGGCATACTCCGCCAGCATGTCCCGCAACATTTTCCGGCCGCGGTGGAGCCGGGACATCACGGTGCCGATGGGCGTATTCATGATGTCTGAAATTTCCTTGTACGCGAAGCCCTCCACGTCGGCGAAATACACCGCCAGCCTGAACTCTTCGGGAATGGCCTGCAGCGCCCTCTTAACGTCAGTGTCCGGCAGATGGTCCAAAGCCTCGGCTTCGGCTGACCTCAGCCCGCTGGACGTGTGGGACTCCGCCCTGGCCAGCTGCCAGTCCTCGATGGTGTCCGAATTCGACTGCAGCGGCTCGCGCTGCCGCTTGCGGTACAGGTTGATGTAGGTGTTGGTCAGGATGCGGTACAGCCACGCTTTGAGGTTGGTGCCGGGCTTGTACTGGTGGAACGCAGAAAAAGCCTTGGTGTAGGCCTCCTGGACGAGGTCCTCGGCATCAGCCGGGTTCCGCGCCATCCGCATGGCCGCCGAGTACAGCTGGTCCACATACTGCATCGCATCGCGCTCGAAGCGGATCCGGCGTTCTTCGGTGCTTTCCGTGGCAACGTCCACCGCCTGCTCAGCCTGCGGCGCGCCTGGCTCCACCGCGTCCGATTGCACGTTGGTGGTCTTGGCTTCGCTTCCGGAGGCCTCATACATGGCCTCGAGGGCCGGATCCAGGGTGCTCATTGCCCTCAAGTCTACTGTCAGGCCTTGCGCACGCACGGACCCATACTCCGGGGCACCGGATTCCAACGCGTCCATCGCCACGGGTCCTGCCACATCCATACCGTCCTTCACCAACCCCAAAAGCCAACTCCGTTCCCTGTCCTGTTCAGCGCATCCGGACCTGCCGCCGCCGAGGGGGCGCGCCGTGCGCCGCATTTGTCCAGCATCGCCGGACCCGCAATCCATAACCCCTGGCGGCAGGCAAATATTCCCCAAAAGTGCAAGACTAGAACCGACTCCGCCGCATTCGACGCGGTTCGTCCACCCAGGAGGAAATCCATGTCCTTTGTCCGTACTCTCGCCCGGCCCATGCTGGCATCCAGCTTCGTACTCGCCGGACTGGACAAGCTCAGGAACGCCGACGACACTGCCCAGCAACTGTCGCCGCTCCTGCGCAAAGCCACAGCCTCACTGCCTTTCCGTACCGAGGAGAAGACACTGGCGCGGGTCATCGGCGGAGTGCAGGTGGGCGCCGGCGTGCTGTTCGGCCTCGGAAAGTTCGCGCGCCTCTCGGCAACGCTGCTCACTGTCATCTCGGCCCTTAATACTTTTGTGGAATGGCGCAGCGCGGACATCAGCACCAAAGACGCCCGCCTGGCACGGCGCAACCAGCTCCTGAAAAACCTCTCCCTGAGCGGCGGGGCCCTCCTGGCCTCGGTGGATACGGCCGGCAAGCCCGGCCTGGCCTGGCGCGCGGAACACCTCGCCGCCGACGCCAGGAAGGGTGCTTCACACCTGGCGGCGGACGCCCGGAAGACCACCGGCAAAAAGCTCCACAAAGCTGACAAGGCCGTGCGCCGTGCAGTGGACCAGGCAACGGGGGCATAAGGACGCATGACCGGATCCACCACCGCCGTTTCGCAGCCCGACGCCGTCGAAGCAGTCCCGAACTGGCCCGCCCCGTTCGCCACCACGCCCATCAACGCCACCGTCACCGTGCCCGGCTCCAAGTCCCTGACCAACCGGTTCCTGGTACTGGCAGCGCTGGCTGACGGCCCGTCCAGGCTCCGCGCTCCGCTCCATTCGAGGGACTCCGCCCTGATGATCGAGGCCCTGCGGCAACTGGGCGCCACCATCACGGAAGTCCCCGGGGACGGCGCCTTCGGCCCGGACCTTGAGGTCATTCCGCTCAGCCAGGACGCGCCGCCGTCGCGGACTTCGATTGACTGTGGCCTCGCAGGTACGGTGATGCGCTTTGTTCCGCCGCTGGCTGCGCTGCGGAACGGCGTCAGCACGTTCGACGGCGACCTGCACGCCAGGAAGCGTCCGATGGGGACGATCATCGAGGCGCTGAAGGCGCTTGGCGTGGATGTAGCCGCGGAGGACGGCGGCACGCCGGCTTCCCTGCCGTTTGAGGTTGCCGGGACCGGCGAAGTCCGGGGCGGCCACCTGGTGATCGATGCCAGTGCTTCGTCGCAGTTCGTCTCGGCGCTGCTGCTGGTGGGCGCGCGGTTCACCGAGGGGCTGCACCTGGAGCATGTGGGCAAGCCGGTGCCAAGCCTGGACCACATCAACATGACGGTGGCCGTCCTCCGCGGAGTGGGCGTCTCGGTGGACGATTCCGTCCCCAACCATTGGATTGTGGCGCCGGGAACCATCCGGGCGTTCGACCAGCGCATTGAACAGGACCTCTCCAACGCGGGACCGTTCCTAGCTGCAGCGCTGGCGTCCGGCGGCACAGTCCGGATCCCCGACTGGCCCACCCACACCACCCAGGTGGGCGACCTCTGGCGCAGCATTCTGGCCGACATGGGCGCCACAGTCAGCCTGGCCGACGGCGTCCTCACGGTCACCGGTGGGGCGGAGATCAAAGGTGCAGACTTCGCTGAAACCAGCGAACTCGCCCCTACCGTCGCGGCCCTCTGCGCCCTCGCCAGCGGCCCTTCCCGGCTCACCGGCATCGCCCATCTTCGCGGCCACGAGACGGACCGGCTCGCCGCCCTGGTCACCGAGATCAACAGGCTCGGCGGAGACGCCGAGGAAACCAGCGACGGTCTGGTGATCCGCCCGGCCAAGCTGCATGCCGGCGTCGTGCACAGCTACGCGGACCACCGGATGGCCACCGCGGGCGCCATCCTGGGCCTGGCAGTGGAAGGCATTGAGGTGGAAGACATCGCCACCACGGCCAAGACCATGCCCGACTTTCCGCAGCTGTGGGCAGACATGATCGCGCAGGGCCAGGAAACCGGCACCACGGTGCCGGCCGGTGCCGAGTAGTGGCACGCAGCACTGATTCGTGGGACGAATCCGACGTCAGGATCCGTCCGAGCAAGAAGGGCTCCCGCCCCCGCACGAAGGACCGCCCCAGCCACGACGACGCAGTGACCGGGCGGATCATCACCGTGGACCGCGGCCGGTACACGGCGGTTGTCGGCGAGGATTCCGGTGAAGAGCGGATCATCATCGCCGCCAGGGCGCGGGAACTCCGCCGGAACCCCGTCGTCGCCGGCGACTTCGTCTCGCTGGTGGGCGACGTCTCCGGCGAACCGGACACCCTGGCCCGACTGGTCCGGATCCAGGACCGCAGGACCCTGCTGCGCCGCAGCGCTGACGACACCGACCCGATCGAACGGGCCGTTGTGGCCAACGCCGACCAACTGGTGGTGGTGGTGGCTGCCGCCAATCCCGAGCCCCGCACCGGCTTCATCGACCGCGCGCTGGTGGCCGCATACGACGCCGGCATCGAGCCGCTGCTGCTGGTCACCAAGGCGGATGTCAAAGACCCCGCCGAGCTGTTGTCCAACTACGAGCACCTGGACTTCCCGGTCATCATCAGCCGCACGTCGGACTCCGAGGCCTCCGGTATCGATGCCCGCTCCGATGACGGCCTCTCGGCTCGACTGGACAGTGCTGCCGTGTCCCAGCTCCGCGCATACCTTGAGGGCAAAGTCTCGGTAATGCTTGGTCATTCCGGGGTAGGCAAATCCACCATGGTCAACGCGCTCACCGGTGCCGAACGGGCCACCGGTGGGGTGAACGCGGTGACGGGCCGCGGCCGCCACACGTCGTCGTCGGCCCTTGCCCTGAAACTGACCGGCGCCCCCGCCGGAAGCTGGATCATCGACACCCCCGGCATCCGTTCCTTCGGCCTGGCCCATGTGGACCCGGACCGCATCCTCCGGTCCTTCCCCGACCTGGAACCGGGCACAGATGCCTGCGAGCGTGGCTGCAAACACACCACAGGCGCAGTCAACTGCGGCCTCGACCCGTGGGTCGCCGACGGCCAGGCCGGGCCCACAGGACCTGCCAGGCTCGGATCCCTGCGGCGCCTGCTGGGCACGGATCCCCGGATGGCGGGGCAGGAAACCAAGGAACTGGGCAGCGTCAACTGACCCTGTCCCGCCCGGCTGGAGCGGCACCGGGCGCTTTCCGGACCGTTCTGATAGCCGGGGTCCCCAACCACGCGGCGCTTTGACGGTAGTTTGGAACCATGATCCAACCCGCTTCGAGCTACAACGATGACCTGCGCCTGGCCCACGTGCTGGCCGATTCCGTGGACGACCAGACCATGAGCCGCTTCAAGGCCCTGGACCTCCACATCGAGACCAAGCCGGACCTGACCCCGGTCACCGATGCGGACAAGGCCGCCGAGGAAGCCATCCGCGGCCAGCTGTCCCGTTCCCGCCCCCGTGACGCCGTCCTGGGCGAGGAATTCGGCAGTTCAGGCCACGGCTCCCGCCGCTGGATCATCGACCCCATCGACGGCACCAAGAACTTTGTCCGGGGCGTCCCGGTCTGGGCGACCCTGATTGCCCTGGTTGACGAAGGCGAGCCCGTCGTCGGCGTTGTCAGCGCCCCTGCACTGGGCAAGCGCTGGTGGGCTGCCAAGGGCGCCGGCGCGTACATGGGCCGGTCACTGGCCGCTGCCACCCGGCTGAAGGTATCCGACGTCTCGAAGCTCTCGGACGCATCCCTGTCCTATTCCAGCCTGAGCGGCTGGAAGGACCGCGGGAACCTTGATGACTTCCTTGGCCTGACCGAAGACGTCTGGCGCACCCGCGCCTACGGCGACTTCTGGTCCTACTGCATGGTGGCCGAAGGCTCCGTGGACATCGCGTGCGAACCGGAGCTCAATCTCTATGACATGGCGGCGCTGGTGCCGATTGTGGTGGAGGCAGGCGGCCGGTTCACATCCCTCGAAGGAGAGGACGGACCATTCGGCGGCAACGCCCTGGCCACCAACTCCATCCTGCACTCGGAAGTTCTCAAGCGGCTCAACCCCGGGCTTGACGACCTGCTCTAGCGGCCACCTTTACCGAATTATCAGCGGCGGACGCCTCCGGACGGGGGCGTCCGCCGTCGTATCTTCGGACAAACACGGCAATTTCGTGCCCGGCGTAACAAAAGCCTTAACATTCGGACCGGCTTCCTGCCCGCCCCGCCCATGTTCTACGCTCTTAACAGGTCACGAGTGCCAGCGCGAAACCCCGGTTTGCTGGCCGGCAACCCTCCATTCGCGGTGGGGTGCCCCGGGTGACGACCAGGCCGGTCCGGAACGGACCCGGCAAGCGCGGATTCCCGGGACAGGGAGTCCCTCTGAAGTGAGGTCTCTGTGACAACAGCCACCGTCTCCCCCAACACCGCCGTCCGCCTGCAGTCCGCAGCCGGGCACGACACCGCCGCCCTTTTCAGCGAACGGCTTGCCGTGGCCGGCAGGCCGCTCTCCGCCGTCACCGGCGCCGAAATCCAGGCACCGCTGATCCAGGGCGGACACGTCCGCTACGCCAACCTTGACTACGGTGCCTCCGCCCCGGCCCTCTCGGTGGTTTCCGCGTACCTCAACGAAATCCTGCCGTTCTACGCCAGTGTCCACCGCGGCGCAGGCTACGCATCCCAGATCAGCACGTCGGTCTACGAGAACGCCCGGAACATCGTGCGTGACTTTGTGGGCGGACGGGCCGGTGACTCCGTCATCTTCACCAGGAACACCACAGATTCGCTGAACCTCCTGGCAGGCTGCCTCCCGACGGTGGACGGCCGGCCGGCCGGCGACGTCCTGTACCTCGACATCGAGCACCACGCCAACCTCCTTCCGTGGCAGGGCGTCCCGCACCGCAGCGTCGTTGCCGCCGACACCCTGGCCGGCACCGTTGAGGCCCTCCGTGCCGAGCTCGAACAGGGCGGGGTCAGCCTGCTCGCCGTCACTGGTGCCTCCAACGTCACCGGCGAAATCCTGCCCATCCGGGCACTCGCGGCCCTGGCGCACGAACACGGCGCCCGGATCGTCGTGGACGCGGCGCAGCTCGCGCCCCACCGCCGCATCAACATCAGCGCCGACGACGTCGACTACCTCGCCTTCTCCGGGCACAAGCTCTACGCGCCGTTCGGCGCAGGCGTCCTCGTGGGCCGGCCGGACTGGCTCGACGCCGGCACCCCGCACCTTGCCGGCGGCGGCGCGGTCCGTGAGGCCAGGCTCGACGGCGTCAGCTGGGCCACCGGTCCTGCCCGGCACGAGGGCGGTTCCCCTAACGTCCTGGGCGCCGCCACGCTGGCCCGCGCCACCCAGGTGATCGCCGCACTGGACCCGGACCGCTGGCACGCCCACGAATCAGCCATCCGTTCCTTCCTGGTGGAGGGACTCCACAAAATCGACGGCGTCACCGTGCACCAGATTTTCCAGGACACGGACCCGGACACGGACACCATCGGCGTCGTGAACTTCTCTGTCGAGGGCTACGACGCCGGTTTGGTGGCCGCCTACCTGTCAGCTGAACATGGAGTTGGCCTCCGGGACGGCCGTTTCTGCGCCCACCCGCTGCTCAAGCGCCTGGGACTTCCGTCCGGCTCCCTGCGGGCGAGCTTCGGCCTGGGGTCACGGCTCGAGGACGCCCAGCGGCTCCTGGCCGGCATCGAGGAACTCCGCCGGACCGGCCTGGGCTGGGACTATGTGGTGGATTCCGGCCGCTGGGTTCCGGCCAACGACACCCGCACCTACCCGGACTGGGCACCTAATACGCCCGGCACGGCCGGCGCGGCTCCCTGCACCGACGACTGACGCGGGTGGCCCTGTCCATGCGGTAAATTCGAAGGATACCCAAGGGCATCTGGCGAAGGAGACCGCACGTGGCACGGGGTGGCCCCAAACTTGACCACGGGCGCCGTCAGGAGCTCGGACAGAGCTTCCAGGACGGCGGCGAACACTACGAACGCGTCCGTCCCGGATACCCTGCCGAATCGGCCGACTGGCTGATTCCTGCCGGGGCGCGCGACGCCCTCGATGTGGGCGCCGGCACCGGCAAGTTCACAGCCCTGCTGCTTGACCGCGGCCTCGCCGTGGCCGCGGTCGACCCTTCCACGGACATGCTCGACCAGTTGCGGGTCCTGCTTCCTGGTGTTCCGGCGACCGAAGGGACGGCCGAGGCGACCGGACTCGGCGACTCTGCCTTCGACGTCGTGAGCGTGGCGCAGGCCTGGCACTGGTGCGATCCGATCGCTGCAAGTACGGAACTTTCGCGGGTCCTCCGCACCGGCGGCACGCTGGGGCTGATCTGGAACCAGCTGGATACTTCCGTTCCGTGGGTCCACCGGCTTTCCCGCATCATGCACGCAGGGGACGTCTACCGGCCGCACTTCCGGCCGCCCGTGGGGCCGGAGTTCGAAGGGCTGGAAAGCCATGTGACCCACTGGGAGGACGCGCTCACCACCGAGGAAATCATGGAGCTCGCGAAGTCGCGGAGCTACTACCTGCGCTCCGGTGAGGCCACGCGCGCCAAAGTCCGTGCGAACCTGGACTGGTACCTCCACGACCATCTGGGGCATGCGCCCGGCGCGCGTTTGGGACTCCCCTATCTGACCCTGACATGGCGGGCTGTCAAGGCATGACCCCGTCCGCCCACCGGGTAGGCTTGGTGTCGTGAAGACCAGCGCGCCCTCCTCCTCCATCGAGGACTACGTCAAGGTCATCTACTCCTTCACGGAGTGGCAGGACAAACCCATCACGTCCTCACAGCTGGCCCAGCGGCTGGGTGTGGCCAACTCCTCCGTGTCCGAGATGGTCCGCAAGCTCAAGGACCAGGGCCTGGTGGACCACAAGCCGTACAGCGCCATTACCCTCACCGGCGACGGTGTGCGGCTGGCGCTGTCCATGGTCAGGCGGCACCGGCTGATCGAAACCTACCTGGTGCAGCAGCTCGGCTACAGCTGGGACGAGGTCCATGATGAGGCCGAACAGCTGGAACACGCTGTCTCGGACACCTTCATCGAGCGGATGGCGGCAAAACTGGGCAATCCGCTCCGGGACCCGCACGGCGATCCCATTCCCGGCGCCGACGGCACAGTCCGGATGCCGCACGCCCACCTGATGAATGAACTGGACCAGGGGCACACCGGCCGGATCACCAGGATCAGCGACGAGAACCCTGACTTGCTCCGGTACCTGTCGGCGGAGGAAATCGACCTCGACTCCGAAGTCGAGGTGGTTGGCCGCAAGCCCTTCGGCGGTGCCCTGGTGGTGCGGATCAGCTCCGAAGGCAGGACCCGCGAATATGACCTCGCCGATGAGGTCACCTCCGCCCTGTGGGTCGACAGCGACACCCCGCACGCCGGCTGCGTCCTCGGAAACGGCTGAGTGGCCACCTCCGGGGCACCCGGTTGGCGTGCCTGGCTGGCCGTGGCCGCCGGCGGACTCCTCGGATCGGAACTGCGGTACGGCCTTGGCCTGGCGTTCCCTGACCACGTGGGATCGCTGCCCTGGACCACACTGTGCATCAACGTCTCCGGCAGCTTCATCCTCGCAACCCTGACCACGTTCTGGATCGCCAGGCCACGCACCGTCTTCTGGCTCCGGGCGGGCCTGGGCCCGGGACTCCTGGGTTCCTTCACCACGTTTTCCGCTGTAGTGTTCTCGGTGGACCAGCTATGGCGGGCCAACCACCCGGTCTGGATCGCCTATCTCGGACTGTCGCTGCTGCTGGGGCTGGGCGCAGCCGCCGCCGGCTGGCGGCTCGGCAAGATGGTGGCCGACCGCTCAGGGGCCGACGCGTGAGCGCCGCGGTCCTGGTTGGCGTCTTCGGCGTGGCCGGTGCCTTGCTGCGTTTCGCCGTGGACAGCTGGTTCGCCCGAAGGCCGGACGCCCTCCCGGGCCGGCGCGCCAGGGCGGCGGCCGGGCATGCGCCGCGGCACTGGCCGTGGGCCACGCTGGTGGTCAACGTTGCCGGCTGCCTGGTCATCGGGCTGTCCGTAGGGATTTCCGGGCGCCTCGGGCTGCCGGAAGAACTGCACACCGCCGTCGCGACCGGCCTTGCCGGCGGCCTGACCACCTTCAGTTCGTGGACCACCGCCACCATCAGGCTGCTGAGTGAGTCACGGTTTGGCGCGGCAGCCCTGAATGTTGCAGCCAACCTGCTGGTGGGATTCGCCGCGGCCGCAGCGGGCATCGCCGTCGTGTCCTGAGCTGCGGCGGCCGCCATGGGTGCAGTCCCGTATCGTTGACTGTGATGATTAGCAGACGTGACGCGGCAATTGCCCTTGATGTACCCATGGAAATGGCGCAACGCCACGGCATCCCCAAGAGGCTGACGGAGGCCGAGTTGGGTGAGATCCTGGACAACCCGCCGGCGTGGCTCGTCCAGTCCCGGGCAAACCGGACTGGAAAGCGCCCGGTGTGGGTCCACCTGGAGTGCGCAATCTGCGGCTATGAGGAAGCGGCGCGGCCGAAGAAATGGTGGCCCGACTTTACCTATGTCAGCTGCGGCCACCATGCCCCGGGTGAGCTGCCGCCCCCTCGCCCGGGTTTTGTCCGCAGCGAGTTCGACGGCGTGGGGACGCGTTTTGTGGGCATCGCGGACGTCCCGGTCCCCGACTGAGTCCGGCATTTCTTTAAGGGCGAATCAGGCGTAATTTACGAGGTGGGACGCATGCCGTCCCGCTGAGTAAAGGGAGCACGCTATGCCGGACAAAACACCCCACCACAATCTGTCCAAGAAGCCGGTGAAAACCATCAAGGAGAAACGCGCCGAAAAGAAGGCCAAGAGCCCGATTGACGGCCCGCAGGATCCTGTCGCGCACCTGAAGAAGCGCCGGTAGCGGGGTTTACCCGCCAGCAGCCATCTCTTCAGGTACGGCCACGAGTTCCGTTTCCTTGCCGTCCCTCAGCACGTCGATCCGCAAGGGCTGCCCGATAGCATCGGCAAACAGCAGCTTCTGCAGGCTTTCGGCGTTGCTGACGGGGCGGTTTCCTGCTGTCAGGATGATGTCCCCTGCCAGCAGGCCTGCGCGGTCTGCGGGTGAACCGGCCAGGACCTCCACAACGCGCAGCCCGTCCCGCTGGCCTGTCCGGACCACGGCACTCGCGTTCAGGCGGATGGGCGTGCTGACCACGCCCAGGTAGGCCCGGCGGACCCGCCCGTCAGCCAGCAGCGCGGCGATGATCCTCCGGGTGGTGGTGTTGATCGGCACTGCAAGTCCCAGCCCGGCCCCGGCAACGGCCGTGTTGATGCCGACGATCCGGCCGTGGGTGTCCGCCAGCGCACCGCCGGAACTCCCGGCGTTCAGTGCCGCATCGGTTTGGATGACGTCCTCGATCACGCGCCGGTTGCCGCCTGCCCATACCGGGATAGCCCTGCCGAGGCCGCTGACGACGCCGGCTGTCACGGACCCGGCCAGCCCCAGCGGATTCCCGACGGCGACAACAAGCTGTCCCACACGGAGAGTCTCGGCGTCGCCGAATTCGGCGGGCGGGACTTTCGGCGCGCGGCCGTGGACAACGGCGAGATCCGACAAGGCATCCGCACCTACAAGTTCGAGGTCGGTGCGGCTGCCGTCCGCGAAGACAGCGTGGCCCTGGTGGGTGCCGGCTACTACATGGGAATTTGTCAGGAGGTAGCCGTCCGATGTGAAGAGCACCGCCGACCCTGCGCCCACGCGGAACCGGCCGTTGCGGCGGTTCCCCGTCATTTCAATGGCGGCAACATGCGGTGTGACCGTCTCAGCCACGCGCATGACCGTCTGCGAGTACGAGTCCAGCGGCCCGTCGTCGGACGCCGGCGAACCGGGCTTCAGCACCTGGTCCATGGCCCACCTCCTGGTGTTAAGGCAGCCTCCGGCTTCCAGACCTTGTGCTGCACCGGAGCTTACTGGCGACAACCACGCGACGGCGTCCGGTAGTCCCGGACCGGCTACGCCGTGGGTGAACAAGGGAAACCGGGAAGGTCTAACGTCTCTGGTGATTCAAGTAATGTTCGAGCGCCTCCGCTGAGGACCGGGGACGGAAGCCCGTGGCCTTGATCTTGTTGAGGTCCAGGGTGCTCTTGAGTGGGCGCGGCGCGGCGGCCAGGTCCTTGAAGTACTCTTCAGTGGTTACTCCGGTGACGTCTTCACGCCGGGCCCCGGTCAGACTGTAGACGTCGGCCGCAATGTCCGCCCATGTCTGGGGTTCACCTTCGTTGGTAAGGTTGTACGCGCCGTACGGTGCCGAAACATCGAGGAGATGCTTGAGGCCTTCGGCTATGTCCTCGGTAAAACTGAGGCGGCCCGTCTGGTCGTTGACGACGGAGGGTTTGACGCCACGGGCCGCCAACGACGCCATGGTCCGGACGAAGTTTTTTCCATCGCCAATCACCCAACTGGTCCTCACGATGTAGTGCTTGGGCACCACGCTCACCACGCTGTCTCCGGCGGCTTTGCTCTGGCCATATGCACCCAGGGGGGTCGGCAGCTCGTCTTCGCCATGGATGTCCCGCGTTCCGTCAAAGACGTAGTCGGACGACACATGAACCAGCGTCAGGTCGTATTCGACGGCGGTTCGGGCCAGGTGAGCCACTGCCACAGCATTGATCTGCCAGGCAGCGGCACGCCCTTCGGTTGTCTCGGCCTGGTCCACGGCGGTGTAGGCGGCGGCATTGATCACCGTTGAGTAATTCTTCCAGTTCTTCTGGGTATAGGCCTGTGCGCTGGTGATGTCGAAGTCGCCGCGGGCGGCGAACTCAACTGAGGCATCGCCGTCGAAAAGTCGGCGCAGTGCTCTCCCCACCTGCCCATCAGCGCCAAGCACGAGCGTCCTCTTGGGCGCCATGGGGACAACGCCGCCCAGCCTGGGGTGGGCTTTGTCTTTGTCCGAGAGCTCTGCCTGGTGGAGCGGGACGGGCCACTGGATGGCAACGGTCTCGTCTGCAAGGTTCAGGAAGGTGTACTGATCCTGCGCATCGGCGGACCAGTGGTCGTTGACCAGGTAGGTGTAGGAGGTGTCGTCTTCCAGCGTCTGGAAGGCATTGCCCACTCCTCTGGGGATAAAAATGGCCTGGCTGGCGTCAAGTTCCGTTGTGAACACGGCCCCGAACGAGGGCCCTTCGCGCAGGTCCACCCAGGCGCCGAATATCCTGCCCGTGGCCACGGAGATGAATTTGTCCCACGGTTCCGCATGGATCCCGCGGGTGGTGCCGGCTTTCTCGTTATAGGAGACGTTGTTCTGGACCGGCTTGAAATCGGGCAGCCCCAGGGCCACCATTTTCTCCCGCTGCCAGTTTTCCTTGAACCAGCCACGGTTGTCGCCGTGGACCGGAAGGTGATAGAGGACGACGCCGGGGATCGGGGTCTCGTGCGCAGTCAGCTTCTTCGCGAACTCGATGGACATCGTCTATTGGCCCTGTTCCGTGTACTTGGCTTCAGTCTGGGCTTTCTGCGGCCGCCACCAGTTTTCGTGGTCCCGGTACCAGGCGATGGTGTCCTCGATACCGGCGTTGAAGTTGGAGAACTGCGGTTCCCAGCCGAGCTCGTCGCGGAGCTTGGTAGAGTCAATAGCGTAGCGCAGGTCATGACCGGGCCGGTCCACCACGTGGTCGTAGGCCTCGCGGGGCTGGCCCATGTGCTCCAGGATGAGCTCGACGACGTCCCTATTGTTCCTTTCGCCGTCGGCACCGATCAGGTAGGTCTCACCGATGATGCCCTTTTCGATGATGGTCAGCACAGCCGAGGAATGGTCGTTGGCGTGGATCCAGTCCCGCACGTTCTCACCCTTGCCGTACAGCTTGGGACGGATCCCGTCGATCACGTTGGTGATCTGGCGCGGGATGAACTTCTCCACGTGCTGGTACGGGCCGTAGTTGTTCGAGCAGTTGCTGATGGTGGCCTGCAGGCCAAACGACCGGACCCAGGCACGGACCAGAAGGTCGGAGCCGGCCTTCGTGGAGGAGTACGGGCTGGACGGGTTGTACGGGGTTTGCTCCGTGAACCGAGCCGGATCATCAAGTTCCAGGTCCCCGTAAACCTCGTCGGTGGAGATGTGGTGGAACCGCTTGCTGTGCTTCCGGGCAGCCTCGATCAGCGTGTACGTGCCGACGATGTTCGTGTCCAGGAAAGGGCGCGGGTCATGCAGGGAGTTGTCATTGTGTGACTCAGCCGCGTAATGAACCACCACATCGCATTCCGCGACGAGCCTGTCCACAACCATCGCGTCGGCAATGTCGGCCATGACAAAGGCGAACCGACCTTCGGGCAGACCCTCAAGGGACGCCAGATTGCCCGCATAAGTCAGCTTGTCCAGCACCGTTACATGGTTGTTCGTGTAATCCAAGACGTAGCGGACAAAATTCGAGCCAATGAAGCCGGCACCCCCGGTTACCAGTAATTTCTGCATAACGTTCATCGTTCCATAGCGACATTGAATTGCTTGTAAGTCAGGATGTTCATATGCGCGGAATTATCCTGGCCGGCGGGACCGGTTCACGACTTCATCCGATTACGTCGGGGATCAGCAAGCAGCTGGTCCCGGTTTACGACAAGCCGATGATCTACTACCCGTTGTCCACCCTTATGCTTGCCGGGATCAGGGATATCCTCGTCATCACCACACCTCATGACGCAGAGCAGTTCAAGCGTCTCCTCGGTGACGGCAATCAGTTCGGCATCAACATCACCTACACACAGCAGCCGTCACCGGACGGACTGGCCCAGGCCTTTGTCCTGGGCGCGGAACATATCGGCACCGGCCCAGTTGCACTGGTACTGGGCGACAACATTTTCCATGGCCAAGGGCTTGGAACTCAATTGCGCCGGTTCAGTCAGATCGAGGGCGGAGCCATCTTCGGGTACCGTGTGGCCGACCCGTCCGCTTACGGCGTCGTGGAATTCGATGCCGGTGGAAAGGCAATTTCCCTCGAAGAAAAGCCGGCAAAACCGAAGAGCAACTACGCAGTTCCAGGTCTTTACTTTTATGACAATAGTGTGATCGACATTGCACGGGAACTTAAGCCGTCTCCCCGAGGCGAACTCGAGATCACTGATGTCAACAGGGTATATCTGGAACGCGGAAAGTTGCAGGTGAACATACTCCCCCGTGGAACAGCCTGGCTGGATACGGGAACCTTTAACGACCTCAACGACGCTTCAGATTTTGTCCGAACCGTACAGAAACGACAAGGACGCTCCATCGGATGCCCGGAGGAAATCGCGTGGCGCCTGGGGTTTCTGGATGATGATCAACTCCGCGAAAGGGCGCAGCCTCTCGCCAAGAGTGGCTACGGCAAGTACTTACTGGACTTACTCGATGACGACGGCCCCAGGGATGGAGAGACTGCCTAACTTTCTCCGGGCACCCACAACCCAGACAAAGAAAAGCACCCCGGTCCGAGGACCGGGGTGCTTTCCCGTGAATCGCTTCATCCACAGAGGACGTCTCGACCCATTCGAAATGTGGAGATGGGGGGAATTGAACCCCCGTCCGATGTCGTGTTGTCAGGGCTTCTCCGGGCGCAGTTTGCGTCGGATTTTCTCGGCCCCGGCCATGCTGCAAACAGCTGGCTGATCCGGGCCCAGTCATCTAAGAGTCCCGTTTACCCCGATGACGGAGGCAAACAGCAGTGGCTATCTAAATGACGCCAGCATCCGGGGCAATAGCAACCTCGGGCTGACGGACTGTCTTACTGCTTAGGCAGCGAGAGCGAAGTCAGTGCGGTTTGATTTGGCACTTATTGTTTTGCAGACAGCGTTTACGAGATAATTCTGCATCCTCGGCCCGCTTCACCTGTCGCGACTAACATCGTCGAAACCGATCATCCCCGTATTTTGTTACCAACCCGGCAGGTCAGGTTTTGCGTCCCAATGCCCGCCGGACTACCAATCATAACGCATGGCAGGCGGAAATGATTCCTACCTGCGGTTGCGTTCCCGGACCTCGCGCAGGGCCTCGCGCGTGTCCTGCTGCTCACGCAGGGTCTGGCGCTTGTCGTACTCCCGCTTGCCGCGGGCGACGCCGATCTCCACCTTCGCCCGGCCGTCAACAAAGTACAGCTGCAGCGGCACGATGGTGAAGCCGGATTCCCTGACCTTGTGGGAAATTTTGATGAGCTCTTCCCGGTGCAGCAGCAGCTTCCGGCGCCGGCGGGCTGCGTGGTTGGTCCAGGATCCCTGGTTGTACTCCGGGATGTGGATGCCCTCCATCCACAACTCGTCGTTGTAGAAGGTGCAGAAGCCATCAACCATGGATGCGTGGCCCTCCCGGAGCGACTTGACCTCTGTGCCCATCAGGGCAATGCCCGCCTCATACGTATCCAGCACGTGGTAGTCATGCCGGGCCTTGCGGTTGGTGGCCACCACTTTACGGCCACTTTCTTTGGGCACGGTGGAACTCCTCGGTTCTTGGATCGTCAGTGGCTCCGGCCGGTCCGGCGCGAAGTCATACCAGTGTACGGCAGGCGCGGAGCGGTGTTACAGCAGCCGCATCGGATCAACGGCCCCGCCGTTGAGCCACGTCTCGAAGTGTGCATGGCACCCCGTGGAATTGCCGGTGTTGCCCGAGTAGGCAATGAGCTGGCCCTGGGAAACGCGCTGGCCATTCGAGACGACGATGCTGCTGTTGTGGTAGTAGATCGTGGTCAGCGAGTTGCCTTCCACAACGCCGTGCGACAGCTTGACCCGCCACCCGCCGCCGTCGGCCGAGTTCCAGCCGGAGGAAAAGACTTCTCCGGCAGCGGCTGCGTAAACAGGGGTTCCGCAGGCTGCTCCGAAGTCGATGCCGGTGTGCAGGTAACCGCCGGTGCCGTAGAAGTCGATGGTTCCCGGAGGAGTGGCACGCCAGCCGAACCCGGAAGTGATGGGCACGTCACCCGAGAAGGGATGGCGCAGGCCAAACGCCGACGGCGACCCGGTCACCGGAGCGTACGGCTGCACAGCCCGTCCCGCCGCGGCTGCTGCAGCGGCTGCCGCCTCAGCGAGACGCCGCTGTTCTGCTTCCCAGGCTTCCCGCAGCCTGCGGTCCCTTTCGGCGATTTCGTTGGCGACAGCATTCTGGCTGGCCTCAACGGCTGCCAGCTGGCTCTGGATTCCCGGCTTTGCCGCCTGGAGTTCGGCGTCGAGGCGGATGGTGTCCGCGATCAGCTGGTCAACCTGTGCCTTTTTGGCCTCCGCTTCGTCGCGGGCAGCTTTTTCACGTTCGAGGGCGGCGTCGGCCTTGGCCTTCAGGTCCTGGATCTCCGCTTCAACGGCAGCGAGCCGTGCCTGCGAGTTGACGTTCGTGGCGCTCTGCTGGGACAGCTTGTCCATGGCCGCGTTCTGGCTCCGCATCGCCTGGTCGGCGAGGTCCATCGTGTCGGTGAGGCTGCCGCCCGCGTTGGATCCGAAAAAGAGCGTGAGGTTGGAGGGGACGCCGCCGGACTTGTACGCCTGGGTGGCAATCTGGCCGATGAGCTTCTTCGTGTCGGCGATCTTTTGCTTGTCCGTCTCTAGCTGCTGCGTGATCTTGGCCTTGTTCTGCTGCGCAAGGTCCACGCGCGCCGAGAGTGCCTCGACCTCCTTGACCGCAGTTGCAACCCTGCCCTGGGCTTCGAGCAGTGCCTGCTGGGCGCCGGGAAGCTGACCCTGGTAAATTACCAGGTCGCCTGCGGCTTTGGCGATCCGCGAGTCAACAAATTCGAGGGATTGCTGGACCCGGGCGGCCTCGGCTTCGAGGGCTGCCTGCTTGTCTTCCAGTTCATCGGCGAAGGCCACCGGCGTTGAGGCGCCAAGGCTCGCTGCAAGGACCAGCGCCAGGACACCGCTGATGATGCCTGTACGGCGCGCCTGGCGGGTGCGGCTCTTGCGGGGCAGGCGGGAAGTTCGATCGAGACCAGTCATAAGCTTTCCTTGTTCGGTTTGCACAGCCTAGACCCTCAAATATCTGCGCAAGGTCAAGAGAGACGAAATTCCTGCCAAAGATCCGCCAAGGATTAGCAGGGCAGGCGCAAGGATGAGTGTCTGCCCTGGCGAGATGAAGGCTGTGTCCGGGTACTGCTTGGACAGGTATTCACCGAGGAAGAAGTGCGCCACCGCCCATAAGGTGCCGGACGCCAGCGCTGCACCGATGACAGCGGCAATGACGCCTTCAAGGATGAACGGCAGCTGGATCACTGTTTTCGAGGCGCCCACGAGGCGCATGATGCCCGTTTCGCGGCGGCGGCTGAAAGCGGAGAGCCGGATAGTGGTGGCAATCAGGAGGATTGCGCAGACAATCATGACGCCGGCAACGCTGACAGCCACGAGGGAAGCGGCATTCATGGCAGAGAAGAGCCGTTCCAGCAGCTGGCGCTGGTCAATCACGGTCTCGACGCCGGGCTGCGATGAAAACGTCTCGCTGATGATCTGGTACTTCTCGGGGTCCTTCATGTTGATCCGGAAGGAGGCCGGGAGCTGGTCAGGCGTGACCGAGTCAACAATCGGGGAATTCGAGAACTGGTCCTTGAAGTGCTTGTAGGCCTCGTCTTTGGACTCGAACTGGAAGTCGTTGATGTACTGCGAAACTGCAGGTGACTCCAGGAGGCTTTGCAGGTTGTCCTGCTGCTCCGGGGTGACCGGGCCGGTGGCGCACCCGGTCGCCGTCGAACCGTCACTGCACAGGAAGATCGCCACCTGGACTTTGTCGTACCAGAAGCCCTTCATCTGGTTGATTTGCAGCTGAAGCATGCCCGCGGCGCCAACAAAGGTCAGGGACACAAAGGTCACCAGGATGACCGACACGACCATCGAGACGTTCCGGCGGAGTCCACTGCCAATCTCACCGAGGATAAAAGCGAGCCTCATCGCTGGTCCTCCCCTGCGCCATCGCCGCGGCCTTCAGGGCTGGCAGGCGGTATCTCTTCCCGGCCGCTGGCGTCCTTGAGCCGCCGCGACTGCCCGACAATTGGAATCATGGAGGTGTACAGGGCCTTCGCTTCGTCGCGGATGACCACACCATTCTTCAGCTCAACCACGCGCTTGCGCATTTCGTTGACAATGTCGTCGTCGTGGGTGGCCATCACCACTGTGGTGCCATTCTGGTTGATCTTGTCCAGCACGCCCATGATGCCCATTGAGGTGGTGGGGTCCAGGTTTCCCGTCGGTTCGTCGGCGAGGAGAATGCCGGGCCGGTTGACCACCGCCCGGGCGATGGCCACGCGCTGCTGCTCACCGCCGGAAAGCTCGTGTGGGAGCCGGTTTTCTTTGCCTTCGAGACCAACCGTCTTGAGTACCTCGGGCACCGTGTCGCGGATGACGCTGCGGCTCTTGCCGATGACCTGCATGGCGAAAGCGACATTGGCGAAGACGTTTTTCTGCGGCAGGAGCCGGAAGTCCTGGAAGACAACCCCGATGCCGCGCCGAAGCCGGGGCACGCGCCAACTGGAGATTTTGGCGACGTTCTGGCCTGCCACGTACACAGCACCGGAGGAGGCCCGGTCCTCTTTGAGCACAAGCCGCAGGAAGGTCGACTTTCCGGACCCGGAAGCGCCTACAAGGAAGGCGAATTCGCCGCGGTCTATCTCAAGGTTGACGTCGTCCAGCGCCGGCCGTGCCTGCTGGTCGTAGACCTTGGTGACATTTTCGAATCGGATCATGACCCTAAGTACCCTGCAGGCATGACTGATGGTACGCAGCCCAGATCTGCAGCCGGTGCGCGGGCTTCTGTTTGGGGGAAGTAGAGCTCCGGCTCCTCGACTATACGCAGTCCCTATGCCTTATTTACGCCGCTTCCGGGGGCGTGTCGCGGGATCAGTCCCGCGGGGACGGCCGGACGTTTACTTGTCAGCGTTGCGGTTGTCAGTACGCCAGCGGATGCCGGCGTCGATGAAGTCGTCGATCTCGCCGTCGAAAACCGCTGAGGTGTTGCCGACTTCGTGGTCAGTCCGCAGGTCCTTGACCATCTGGTACGGGTTGAGCACGTAGGAGCGCATCTGGTCACCCCAGGATGCCTTGACATCCCCGGCAAATGCTTTCTTTTCGGCGTCCTCCTGCTCCTTCTTCAGGAGCAGGAGCCTGGACTGGAGGACACGCATGGCAGCCGCACGGTTCTGCAGCTGGGATTTCTCGTTCTGCATCGACACCACCGTGCCGGTGGGGATGTGCGTCAGGCGCACGGCGGAGTCCGTGGTGTTGACCGACTGTCCGCCGGGGCCCGATGACCGGAACACGTCGACGCGGATCTCGTTGTCAGGAATGTCGATGGAGTCCGTCTGTTCGATCAGGGGGATCACCTCGACGGCGGCAAAGGAGGTCTGGCGGCGGCCCTGGTTGTCGAAGGGGCTGATCCGGACGAGGCGGTGCGTTCCGGCTTCCACGCTCAGTGTTCCAAACGCGTAGGGCGCTTTGACCTCAAAGGTGGCGGACTTCAGGCCCGCTTCCTCAGCGTAGGAGGTGTCCATAACGGTGGTCGGGTACCCGTGCCGTTCCGCCCAGCGCAGGTACATCCGCATCAGCATCTCGGCGAAATCAGCGGCGTCGACCCCGCCGGCGCCGGCACGGATGGACACCACGGCTTCACGTTCGTCGTATTCGCCGGAGAGCAGGGTGACAATTTCGAGGTCCTTCAGCGCCTTCCTGATGGACTCCAGTTCCGCGGCGGCTTCGCCCATGGAATCGGCGTCGTCCTCATCCTGGCCGAGCTCCACCAGGACTTCGAGGTCGTCGATCCGCGCGGTCAGCTTGTTGAGCCGCTCCAGTTCCGACTGGCGGTGGGAGAGCCTAGACGTGATTTTCTGGGCTGTGGCGGGATCGTCCCACAGGTTCGGCTCGCCCGCCCGCTCGCTGAGTTCAGCGATGTCCTCCTTCAGGGCCTCAACATCGCTCACTTGCTCGATGGAGATGTAGGTAGCGCGGAGGGCGCGGATTTCTGCGGAAAAATCAATATTGGCCATGGTTGTTTAAGCCTACGCTATCCAGCCGGAGCCCGGACTCCCCGTTGTCGGTCACGCCCGTCACCCCAGGTGTCGCTCACCGCGTCAGGCGGGAACGGGCCGTGGATGAAGCTTCGATCCTGATTCCGTCGGGCACCAGGAAATTCACCACCGGCGGATGGACAGCTGCGGTCAGGACAACGACGGCGGTGGAACCGTCGGGACTGCCTGTTGCCATGGAGACCTCCAGGCGGTCGAGGCGCTGGGCTCCCGGATTCCTGCGGACGAAGTCGGTGGCGACATTCCTGACGCGCTCGGAGCCGAGAACGGCGGCAGGACTGCCGCCGCCGGATCCGACATCACCCAGCGTGAAGCTGTCGGCTGCGGCCAGTGACGCTCCGTCGGCCAGGGACAGCAGCCGCTTGTGCTCAAGGTAGACGCTTGATATGCCGACGACGACGGTAGTCACCAAGAGTGCCAACAGGACGTAGCCGATGATCAGGACAAGCATCTGGCCTTCCTCTGCGGCCTCGTTGGGCTTCACCGGAACCTGCCCACCAGTTGGGTGGACGAGGCTTCTACTTCGCTGGCATTAAGCCGGAACCCGTCGCCGAACGGCACAAACGGCAGCGGCACGGTGAGGTTGACTGTCACCGTGACCGCGGTTCCGGCCGCCTGACAGTCGGAGGGCTCACAGCTCGTGGAGATTTGTGCGTTTCCGGCAGGATGGCCGTAATCCGCGAGCGCAATGAGGGCCGCCTGCTCGGCTGCGCGGTGGGCTGACTGCGTATCCGCTTGGGCCACATATACTTTCGCGGCCTGGTCGGCTGCCCCCACGACGGCAAAGGACCCGCCCTGGATCTGGCCCATAGTGATGATGAAGTACACCAACGGAACCATCAGGAGCAGTGCGAGGAACGTAAACTCCACGACCGCACTCCCCTGTTCCCCGGTTGCCGGTCCGGCCTTGCCGGGAGCCGGACCGGTATCGACCTGGAGGCACAGTACCTCCCGAAACCTCTTGAGGAGCGGCTGCATGGCGTTAGGGCTGGACAGCTGCATGGCCCTTTACCTCCAGCATGTCCCGGGGCCCGATCAGCCCGATCACCGGCATCGGCGCCTTGATGGTTACTTCCAGCGTTCGAAGTCCCTGGAAAGTCACTTCCGACGTGCTGATGTCCTGGGCGAAGTCCGCGTTGAGGGCCATTCCAACCAACGCCCCGGCGCGCTCCTCCGCATCTGCTGCTCCCCGGTCGGCCAGCGTCCCGTACCGTGCACCCGAAGCGGCGGCGTCGATCAGCGTGTTGCGGACGTGGAGGACAAGCGTGAGCTGGATGATCGCGAGGAAGAACATGGTGAGCAGGCCACCCACCATAACGAAGTCCACCACGGCGGATCCGCGTTCCCCTGTTGCTGCTTCGCCCAGGACGCGGTTCCTGCCTGTGACGGGATCGCCGTCGTGGAGGAGACGCCGCCCGCGGCACTGAGGCATTGCTAGTTTCCGACCTTGTCCATTGCCTGGTTGAACATCGACTCCAGTGCTGGGCCCGCCAAAGCCAGCAAAGCCGCAACGAGGACCGCCGACATCAGGGTAATCATGACCCAACCGGGGACATCACCGCGCTCCGGGTGGTCTGCAGGCCGTGTGCCAGGCCTCGTGCCAAAGCTGATCAGGGCGCCGGCAGTGGCCCACAGGCTCGCCAGTGTCACCGACCAGATGGCTGCCACCATGCCAAAGAGCTTCATTCCGCTCCGTAATCCCAAGTTTTTCATTTTCTGTCCCATTCACTAGTCGCGTTCTCCATGCCGGCGGTCCGGCTGGTTGTCTCTGCCAATCACGTTCGCCTAAAGACCCAGGCTGATTGCCGCTATGCCGGGGTAGACGGCGAAGACAACAGTCAAGGGGAGGACACCGAAAACCAGTGGCACCACAATGGTTCACCATTACCAGTACTAGGTGACTTACCTCACCAAGCAAAAGGAATGAAGAGAGACAAAAGGAATCATCGCCATGAACAAGCAAGCAGCAGCCTCCTACGACGCGGCCGAGCCCACCCAGGACATCGCCGGACTCTTCGACGGCAACTTTTACCGGCAGCGCAACGGCCGCCCGGGGCTGTACCTGGAAGGAACCATCAGCGCGGACCTGGGGAGCGTGGAGGACATCGCCCGCGTCCAGGCCCAGCTGCGCCAGGCCGAGCAGCAGCTGGCCGGGATCGCCACCGAAATGGGAGCCGTCGCGGACCGACCCGCCGCCCTGGTCCCAGCTTTCAAGGCGGGTCAGCGGGTCAAGTACGTTGGCATGCACGGCAACGCCGACGGGCCCGTCGTGAGGGTCTGGCGCGCCACCCGCCACGGCGTTTGGGTGACGATGCCCGACGGCTCTCGGCAGCAGTGGCACCCCGAAGACGTCCGGGCGGCCGCAGACCGATAACCAAAGGCCCCCGCCCCTCCAATCCGGGGGGCAGGGGGCCTTGCACTATTGGTTCCAGTCATCCCAGGCGACGTCGACGACGTCGTCGCCCAGGTTTGCAGCCCGGTCGCTTGCCGGAAGATCACGTAAAGTCACACCATGGGCACGGCCGGTCGGAGGCCCTGACTCCAGCTTTATGGACCCCTCCACGACGTCAGGATAATCCGAGCCAAGGGCGGCGAGCGCAGTCAGAACGTAATTTCTCGTCTCAGCGCCAGTCGATAGGTTTACTTTGAGCGTCTCCGCAACTGTGGCCTGGACCCGGCGGCGGTATAGGGCCGCTAGTTCATCCTGCAAGCCAGGATCTGCTTCCAGCAGGATCCTGGTGCTGTCGTCCAGGAGCAGCCCCTGACGGTCAATTTCGCTGACGGTAATCAACTGACCGTGAAGTATTCGCTCATGAGTAGTCGACGCACTCTTCGTTGCCAGTTCCTTCAAGTAGGCGGCGGACCGCTGACTGACTCCGGCGCAGCTAATCTTGCCCTCCGGTGATTGCCACTCTACGTCCAGCGACAGGTGTTCACTGAGCAGCACCTGAGCGAGGTCAAATAGATGCTTTGACGTCCGTGGTCCAAAACTCACAAGCTGATCATTGACCGCTTTAGGTGACAGATCATCGTCCGCAAGGCTGGTGAAGAGTGCCAGAAGGGCGGTCAGGGACTGGTCAAAAAGGGATGACTTTTCCTTTTCCAGCGTGAAGAGGGCCTCGGTTTCTTCTGAAGGTGCGGTATGCACCAGTGCAAACTCAATGGAGCCGGGTAGGACCCGTGGCGTGAACTTCAATTCGGTTGCTGCCAGCACCTCGGCCGGCCAGCGTCCAGCTCTTCCAAAGTGGTCCACGATGCTTGCACCGACGGAACTCAAGGATTCCTGTACTGCGAGGAGCCCCTTAGAAGCGGTCCTTACGGCCAGCCTGTGATCATTGGTCGACTGGCCCGAAAACCGAAGTTTCATCCGATCCATGAGTTCCGGCTCGTCCGTCATTCCGGCGAGCCGGGCGGCACTCTGTTGGTTAATCTGAGAGGAGGTGATGAGGCGTGTTTCATCCACCTCAGGCTCATCCTCCATGAGGGCAGCCCAAAGAGCGTCGACGTCCCGTTCACCTTTCATTTCCAACTCACCTCCAAGTATCCCCGTTTCGGTTCAGCATCCTCAAGGACTGGGGCCGCGGACTTGTCGGGGTTTGTTCGGACCCTCATCCACCAGTCATCCCATGCACCCCTGACACTGAGGTAAGCAACGGCATCAGGATGGAGACCATCCTTTAGCCACGGATTGGCTATAGGCTCGCGAACCAGCAGGAACGTCTCAACCCGAAGAAAAGCTTTCTTCCTAACCCACCCCTTCTTATTGAACGCCATGACCTTGGCGCGCAGGCCATTAGTGTCCAAAGCCCGAAACGCCGGTCCACTTATCACGAAGGTGCAATCTAAGTCGTCCGGGTCAGTCAACCCCGTTACAAAGCTTCCCCCGACCCAGACCTTTTCAATGAGGTCCGGGGAGATCGCGTCGAGCATTTTTCGTGCAGCCAGAAAGTCGTCGTAAATCGCAGCTCGCGTTGTTGAACCTGTAAACCTTGGGTCGTCAACGTACTGCTGCTTCAGTTCGTCGAGGGTACAGGCGTACCTACCGAGCGGCAGAAAGTTAGTTGTCGTGTCCAGGGCCGGGATCATCTAGTAATTATGCATTCATAACGTCTAAGACGCCCTTCCTATCCCATGCGAACTCGGGCGGCGTCCGAGGGTAAGCGATTCCAGCCCGGGAAACACCGCTACGCCCCTTTGACCCAGCCCGCCAGGCGAGGGCGTCATAACGTGGCTCGGGAAGTCCAAGGACTTTAGTCCCAGCCCTTGATGGCTTCAATGACGAACGGGGCTACGACGGCCAGTGCCGCAAAGATGAACGAACCCAGCGCCACCCAGTAGTTCTTTGCTGCCGCGCTTTTGGCTTCCCTGTCACGGGATTCCGCGACGACGGCTTGTGCATGCATTGTGGCTAGCATGTCGCGCATAACCTCGGCCGTGAGCTCAATGTTCTCGCTGTTGCGCTCTTCGCGCTCGTGTTCCAGCTGTTTCGCCTCAGCCATATTGTCCAGCGTTTCCTGACTAATACCCGAGTAGGAGGCGATGCTCTCGACGTTTCGACGCATGGCCTCAACTGCACCGTTCCTCGTGATGTCAGCCGCGGGCGTTGCAAAGGGGGTCCTCTTCGGTACCGTTATCCTGCCCAACTTCTGAAACGCCGCCTTGTACGTGCCTGTCAAAGATTCTCGAAAACGGCCCATCGTTTCAAGCAATGAGGCGCGCTCGTCTTCGTATTTGGCTCTTTCCTCGTCGCTGACATCCAGCGGACTTCCATCCCTGTCTGCCTTCTCAATCTCTGCGAACCGTTCGATAGACATACCGTCCCCAGTTTTCTCCGGAGGCCTGAACACGTGGCTATCATCGGTCGACTCTTCTTCACCCATAGAAGGCATCATAGAGTGGGGCTCCATCGTCGATCCCTCAAGAATGCCGCACTATTTTGAACCGAGCTGAAGACCAACGCCCCGGGCCAATTCGTTCTGGGAGACAGGATCCGCCGTACGGTATCCGACCATCACTTCATAGGGGCCATCATCCCCCGGGATATTCGGGACCTCATAACTGAGGATGCAGGTTGTTTCGCCGTCCAGTTTCCCGGAGACAATGCCCCCGGTGAGGACCAGCTTTGAGGCAGTGGTTATCGTGGCTTTGCTGTCGCCGGAGAGATCCTTCATCAGGCTGCTAGGCGAAACGTTGCACTCCATCGCTGTCCCTGGCTTGAGCTTCTGAATGCCTGGTTTCAATGGACTGGTCACGTGGAATTCGATGCGACCTTTGAAAAGCGTCGGGGCTTTGACGATAGTGCCGCCGAGCTTCTCTTTAATGTCGTTCTCGCGCCCGCCGGCGGCCCAGACAATCCAGTTTGGGCCCTCTACTATGACGGAATCTGCATCGGTCGGGTTTTTTGCTTTCACTTCGCGCTGAGTGGCGTCATTAGTGAACACGCCAATGACAGCCCGGTCTCCGCACGTGTCCTGGTCCCAGCCGTGCTCGGCTGAGTTTCCCGTACCCTGTCCGCAGTCGACTTCCACGACGGTTTTCACGGCACGCCCCAGCTCTTCGACGGTCCCATAGGTCGCGTCCTTCTCCACTGGAGTGCCGCATGATGTCAGACCCAACACCAAGGCACCGGCCATCACTGCCACTGCTGTCTTCTTCAATTTTTCCCCCACTGATCCTGACGACGCCCAGCCCCAGCGCTGACGTGTTCCTTAGCTTACTTCTGCGCGGTGTCCCCACCTGTTCCCCAAACCTCGGGTGGGCCTGCTCTATGATGCGGGAATGTGGCTGGGGATATCTGAAGACTGGTGGATGCAAATATGGAGCGGTGTGATAGGTGCTGGAGTCTCGGCTGGCGTGAGCGTCGTCGTGGCCTTGCTGGTCGTAACAAGGACCAATGCGCACCAATCCACTCTTGCTGAAACTGCCCGCAAGTTACAGCGAGAACGCGACGATGAGGCGCTAGAGATTCAGCGGGCCGGCATGCAGGAGCGGTTAGATGAACAGCGCCAGGAGGCGGACAGGTTAAGGATGATGGATATCCGGGCCGACGTCATATCTGCCGCTGCCCACATGGTTGAGGTGGCAAGCGTGGATCTGCAAGCCGTGGAGGCGGCAGCGCCCCACTTGGGTAAGGCCCTTACTCGATGGCGGGTGGAAACCGAAGATGCGGCTCTAGTCGAGGAGCTCTCTTATTGGCCAGCGCATATACGGCTCCTAGCCATGGAGCATGTCATAGCGCGTCATGAGAGCGAACCTGCCGCCCGCGTTGCCACGTTCGACAACCTCAACGATGCCGTCTCACTTCTGACAGTCGTGGCGCTCCACCTTCGCCGGGATGACTTCGTGCCAGCAAATAGCGTGACAGGAATCCTGCGCAGGGGAAGACTCGACATCGAAACATCCCGCTCTGGCCGAGGAGGCACAGTTGTCGGCCAATAGTCCCAAACGACGGTTTCTAACCGTCGAGCAAGTAGCCGAGGAACTCAATGTTGGGATTCCACTCGTACGAAGCCTGCTGCGGACCGGCGATCTCCGCGGGATTCAGATTGGGGGCCGCGGCCTATGGAGAGTCGCCACGGCCGATCTTGAGGACTACATCAGCCAAGCTTATGAGGAGACTGCGACCAAGATTGCCTCCGGCCAACTGGCCGATGACAGCGACCTCGAAGCATAAAAAGCAGCCGCCGGGAACCGGACTGAATCAACACTCAAGGTCCTTTGCATCCGCGAGCCGCTGCGCACGACGGGCCGCCAACTGGTCGAGTACGCTGGCCCCCGGCTTCCTGCGCTTCTCCTCCTTGGCTTGCAGTTCACAGATCAGGGTAACGAGTTCCTGCCGCCGTTTGGATAGGGAGGCCATGGAAGCAGGCGGCGAGGCCACCATGGCGGCAGTTACGAGCTCCAGGTTCTCCCTGGCCTCGGCGAGTTCATCGAGCGGCGCATCCGCGGGCGGCAGCGGGGGCCGGGATTCCGTGCCGCGGATCCGCACGAGGGCCAGTTGCACGGCCCTGGCCGACGCCTCCTGCCGGCGCGCCGTCCGTGCCGTCCCCTCATCGCGGGAGGCCTGCCGGCAAGGTTCATCAACCGGCTCACCCCGCCGCCTGTGACGGCGGGCGGCAGCAGGCGTTCCGCAGGGCTTGAGTTCGCGTGCCACGGCCTTCCCCTCCCCTCTCCCAAAATTGTCCCAAAGCGTCAGAATGTCCGGAATGTCCGTTGAGCCCGTCTTCCCCGGGGAGAGAAAATCGCTAGGCGCGGGAGGCGAGATTTTGCCCCCGGGGGGAGGGGGTCCTACCCCCTGGGGGCCGCGAGGGGGCGAAGGCACCATGCCAAGGCCTGCTACCCCTCGCGGCCCGGTCATGGGGCCAGTGCGGGTTTAGTAGACGTCGCGGAATTGAGACTTGTGCCCGTCGCCTTTGGGCAGCGCCTCTTTCGGGGTCAGCTCACTGTGGTGGGCAGTTGTCTCCTCCAAGAGGCGCAGAGCTTTAACAGAGCGCTCCGCGTCGGCCTTGGTTGACGGGGCGGTCGTGGCTACCTTCGCGAAGTTCCAAGCATTCAGCATTGACTGGATGCTTGGAACCCAGGGCTCGGCTGCGGTGACGAGGTGTAACAAGGCGTTGATGCGGGCGCTGTCCGGAAGATGATCCCGCCAGGCCGGAGCGGAAAGAACAGGGTCTCCTGCGGCATCTCGCCATTTGGTGAGGGCTGGGGACGCGGCGGCGTCCCGATGGTCGAGGGGTTCGCGGCGTGGCGCCAACCAGTACGCCTCCGCGTCGATGCAATCTCGAACCTGCCCGCAGGCGAGGAGAACGCGGCGCCCTCCGTCCGGATGCTCGTTGGAGTGTGCGAGCGCCTCACGGACGATCGCGTTCTGGGCATCCCGAATGGCGTTGTAGCGTTCCAGAAGCTGGGCGCGGAGCCGGTGTTGAGCCAGGGCGTGGTCGTCCGGGTGCTCTGCCAGCTCCTCAAAGGTGGGGAGCGGTGTAAGGGACTCGAGGCCTCGGATGTCGTTGACCAGGAGTTGAAGCTGGCTATCCAGGACGGCGAGGCCGTTATCCGCACCTTGCTCGGCCGCAGCTGCGCGCTGGGCCTTCGCGTCCTCCAGAAAGGTTTTGACCTCTTGGATTTCGCGGCGGCGGTCTACGGCCGCGTTCTCGGCCTCCCGGATGCGGGAGCCGAGTCCGGCCGGGAACTCGGCGGCCTCGGAGGCGGCGGCACTGGCCAGCTCGTCGACGGCTGGGTTGCGGACTACATAACCCAGCGTGTTTGGCCTATTTCCGGCCCACGTGGATTCCAGTTCACGGAGCCAGCGGCCCGCGAGCGTGGCCTCTCGGTCATGGCGGGTCCAGTTCGGGATCGCTGCGCGGGCTGCCTGTAGGATCTGGCCGGCGGGGATGATGGTGGTTTGTGCTTCTGACGTCATTTCGGGGGTTTCTTTCTCTTTGTCTGCGGGTGGTTTTTCAGGCGGCGGCGTCTGGGCCGTCGTCGTCGGCTGATCGTCCGTGGGCGAGTTTCCACCGTTCCCTTCCGGCGGCGAGGCCGCGGGAGTGTGTCGAGGCCGTGCCGTGGATGGAGTCCACGGCATTCGTGTCGGCCCCCAGAACGTGATCGGGCTCGGGGGCTGCGGGGGTGGTCTTCTCTGCTGCGTGGCGCTCGGCCCATCTGCGCCGGCCGTCAGCGACGGATCCGCCGCCATTTTCGGTGGTCATGATTCTCTCTCCTCAGTGTTGGTGTTGTGCGTGTGGTCCGGTGCGCCATCGATGGCGCGGATTTCCTCATCCAGGCGCACGGCTTTCGCCGCCTGGGTGCGCGCATATTCCTCCTGACCGGAGTGGAGGGCATCCGCGCAGCGCAGGGCGGCGGTGTTCCGCTGCTCGTGCAGCTGCGCGATGGCGTCTTCGCTCACGCCGCCTCACCACGCCATGACCGCAGCTGGTTCTCCGTTTTTTCGATGGCTGCCTGGTATGCGTCGAGGATTGCCCCCAGGCCGGCCATGGCGTCGTACTGGCCCCTGGCCTCCAAGCGGCGGCTTGCATCCACTGTGTGGGCGAGGAGCCGGTACTGGGCGGCCGCCAGCGCGTCGGCGTCCTCCGGTTGGACCTGCTGCTCAAGTGCCGCGAGCGCGGCCCCGTCGCCCAGCTTCGCGGCGCGAAACATGGCCACAGCCATGCGGTCGGCGTCCAGGATCTTCTGAATCTGCTTCACGTCCATTGTTGGGGTGGGTTTCCTTTCGTTGGTTGGGTTTCTTGACGTATACGTGTCAATGGCCGGGGGTGCGCTGTCAGGTTTCATCCTTTGGGCAGAATGATCAGCGGGAGCTTGCTGTACCTCTCGGTGAGGACTGCGCGGAGGTCGTCCTTGCCGTCGCCGGCTGAAGGGCCGATCTGGTGCTGCTCGTCGTACACGGGAGCCCAGAGTGGACGGACCAGGTGCCGCATGCGGACGAGCTGCCCGGAAGTCCTGTCTGTGCCGAGCACCTCGATTTCGCCGCTGCCCGCGCCGAGATTGATGCGGCCGAGCGGCTGGAAATTTTCCCAGGCGTGGAAGTCGAGCTCGTCCAGCTGTCTGGCGATGTCCTTGGTGACGACTAGGCCAGCGACGTGAAGGGTGTTGATGGGGGCTAGGACCAGGCGGGGTCCGGTGCTGTCGTTCATGGGGCTTGGATCATCTCCTGCGGTGCGAAAGGGTCTGTCTCCGGGTTGCGGGGTAGGTCGATGGTTTGGTGGGTTGAGTTACCCTCCCCACCTACCCCCCCTCTTAAAGGGGGGGTCGGGGTAGGTGGGACATACCCCGGTTGGGGTACGTCGGGGTACGTCGGGGTAGGTGAGTTGACGTAGTAGTGTTTGGCTCCCCTGGCACCGTCTTCCACGCGTAGAATTCCTTGCCGGAGGGCCATGGCAAGCGCCTTGCCCGGGTCACCCTTCTGATGCCCCACGCCCTGGGCCTTCAGCGCCCTGGTCACATCTGACGTGTTCCATCCGCCGTGGGTCCGGAGCATGTCCACTATGATTTCGGAGAGCTCCTGCAAGTGTTTCTCCGTGGCGGCCTCCTTGCGGCCGCCCAGCCCGGTAAGGAACGGCCGGCGGGTCTGCTGGTCGAAGTCGAGCTGGGCCTCTTCGATGTCGACGTCCCGGCCGATGGCCCGGATGTAGCGACGGGCGTCGTCATTGTCACTGCCTCGGGTCATGGTGATGATGGCGTCGGCCCAGTCCTCCAGAGCGGTTGAGCCGCGGGAGCGTTCCCCGTTCCAGCCTGCGTGGGCGGTCAGGATGAGGTCGGTTGCTCCGACCTCAGACCGGGCGAACATGTCCAGGTCGGTCAGCCAGGCCCCCACTTCGCCGGCATCGTTCTGGGACTGGCCGCTGTAGGCCCTGCCGAAGGGGTCCACGATGAGCGTTTCGATGTCCCAGGCCCGCAGCTGGGCGGCCAGCTCGGCACGGTCTTCCGGGACGGGGAGTGGATTTCGCCGGCCACGGAGGTTGACCTGGAACAGCCGGTCGCCGGGGACTCCGACTTCTTGGGCCCAGCGGGCCAGCTGGGCCGCGCTAACTTCGAAGTTGAGCAGTGCGATGTTGCCGTCGACGGGCCGCACCGGGTACCTGCCCAGAAACGGGAAACCCGTCAAAAGGCAGAAGCAGATATGCAGGAGAAGCGTGGTCTTCCCGACTTTGCGTTGAGCGACGAGCAGGAGGGCAGCTTCCCAGGGCATCCAGTCGGTGATTCGTGCCGGTGGCGGCGTGGGGCGGGCGAGGATCTCGTTTAGGCTCCCTGCGTCGAAGGGCGGGCTGTGGGGGACTTTTTCGGCGTCGACGAGTTTGCGGGCGGCGTCACGGTTGCGGAGGTCCCGGGCCTTGGCTTCGATGTCGTGGGCGTCGAGGGCGGCCTGGTATTCGAGCGGGTCCAGGCCGCCCGGCTGCCTGCCCTGTTCGAGGGCTGTGATGATCCAGTCCTCGAACTGTTCTTCCATGGCTGTCGGCAAACTTCTGCCGCCGTTGCGGGTCTCAGCGTGGGTGAGCCAGGCTCTCCGGATCTCCCGGAACGAGGCCAGGGCTTCCGTTGGCAGGGCGTCTCGCCTCTGTCGCAGCAGCAACGCCCGGTGTGTGGCGTACGGGTTGCTCAAGGCGTGTCGCCCCCTTGCCTACGGCGCGAGGGGCTGCTGTTGGTGCTAGCGTTGAGGTGTCGAGTCCGTCCGCACCTTCCCTGAAGGGGCGGACGGTTTCTTTTTTGCTTCACGCGGCTTGACCGCCTGCCGTAGTGGATTCATCAGCGGCGTTGGGCGCAAGCAGTGAAGCGATCCTGTCCCGCTGCTCGCGGGTGAGCGGCGGCGCCTCGTTGACGATTTTTTCCACGTATGCGGCGAGCTTTTCCGCTGCCAGGTCGCGGCGGGCGGCCGTAATTGCTTCTGGATTGTGGCGGCGATGGGCGACGCCGAGTTGCGATTTTGCCTTGAGGATTGCCTGAGACATTGTGAACGGGGGCTTTCCGGGTGGGCAGAGTTGACTGCCAGGTTCACACCGGGGAGCTAATTGGCTACTTCCCCCTGATGGGGGCCCCTACATGATGCGCAGTACGGCTAGCTGCGCGGCCCGTTCGTTGGTACAAATCTTACCTGTACTAGTGGTTCAGGTAAGAGAAATCCTGTATTTCGATTTTGGATTTCCTAGGGCTTTCAGGGCCGCGCCAAGAACGCGGGCGTCCCGCTGTTTCGTAGGTTTGCCGCAGTCCTTGCAGGTGAAGACCCACGCGCCTCCGGGGACGGGTGGGCCTTCAGCCTTGCCGCCATTCACGCTGAGCTCCAGATGCCAGGACATACAGAACGGATCGTTTGGTTGGTCGGGGGCGGCCGTTACCCTGATAGCCACGCCGGTGTCGTGGCCCTTAGTACACCAGACGGGGATGCGGGGCGGACCAACGATATCCGGCCACGCGTCGCCGCTGGTCCGGGCCCGTACCAGCGCGACGGCAGCGGCGTCCCTGGCCAACTTCCAGTACTCGGCCGCCCGTGCCTCTGCGTCCATCAGGAACCACCTTTCCATTCGATCTGAACCTGTTCCGGCGAGAATCTGACGCCCTTACCGGCGGACAGCACGGTTACGTCCATAAGGGCCCGGATGATCTGCCGGCGGGCTCCTAGGTCCAGTGCGGCCCACGCAGCTGATACATCGTCGGCAGCAATGACGGCTGCGGCCGGATTGAAAGTGTCCAGCGCAACGAGGGAACTCTCGACGGCATGGAGCTCTGAGGCCAGTTTCCCGGCCTGCTCCCGCACCGCCACCGCCGAGAGCAGGCCATCGGCGAGGAGCGCGGCCAAGGCGTCGCGGCGGCCGCGGAGATCCGTTGCCTTCCGGCGCAGTGCCGTCGCGTCTACCGTACTGGCGAACAGCGAGGCGGCATCGGGCCGGGATAGGCGGGCGGTAACAACGGTGTTCACGACATCGTCAACCGCCTCCAGCCCGCGCTGCACGCAGTACCCGCTGTAGCACCGATACACCATCTGCTGTCGTCCCTTGACCTTCACTGGGGAAGCGAACATTTTGCCGCCGCATTTTCCGCATAGGCAGATCCCGGACAGGAGATATTTTGAGTTGAGATCGTCCGGGGCGGTGCGGCGCCGCGGATCGGTCAGGCGTTCTACCAGGGCCTGGTGTGTGTCCTGGTCCAGGATCGGCTGCCAGAGGCCGCCGGAGGCCATTTCTTCGCCGTTGTAGACCTGTTTTCCGGCGTAGCGAGGGTTCATGAGCAGCCGCCGTACTTGGGTCACTCCCCACAGCCCGCCGGCTGTGGTGGAAAAGCCGGCAGCGTTCCACTGTTTGGCGATCGCGGCCAAGGTGGATCCTGCGAGCGCTGCCTCCGCGCCGACCCGGATCAGTTCCGCTTCAGCTTCCACTACGAACACCGCCCCGTCAGCGTCCCGGTCGTAGCCGAATGGGCGCCGCGTCCAGAAGGCACGGCCAGCGGTCGCGCGTTGCCGGTTCGCCTCCCGTTGCCGGCTGCCCTTGTGCTGGACCTCCATCGCGGCGATGGCAGTAAGGATCGTTGCCACGGCCACGCCGGTCGGGTCTCCAAGGTCGAGCGAAACGCCGTGGACCGAGGCGATGTTGACCCGGTGGGACTTCCCCGCTTCGATCGTGCGCGTCAGGTCCCGGATGGTCCTGGTGAGCCGGTCCAGGTGCCATACGACGACGGCGTCGACACAGCCGGCCTCGATGTCGCGTAGCAGCCGCTCGAAGTCGGGGCGTTCCTTGCCGGTCGTGGCGCTACGGTCGTTGTCCCTGTAGAGGACGAGGTCGGCCCAGCCCTTGGCATCGGCAAGCTTCCGGCAGGCGGCTTCCTGGCGTTCGACGGCGGCTTCCTGGCCGGTCTTGTCCTCAGATTGACGGACATAAATGGCGACGCTTTGGTGCTCCATAAGAGAAACGGTAGCACTTGACAAGCGGCACCATTATCCCTATCTCTTTCTTGCCGGCTGACTCCATCAGGTCCCTTTTGGCGGTATCCCTGACGTCCTGGGCCTGTGAGCGGAGCACATCCGCCAACGGGGTACCGCGCTCGACGGCAACGATGATGCCGTCGACGAACCGGACCAGCGGACCCAGGTCTGTCCGGGCGGAGAAGTCCTGCAAGGCCTCCACGAGCGGTTTGCCGGCCCTGGTTTCGGCCAGGATTCTTGAGAATTCCTTGGAGAGCTCGCCCCGCGCGCTGCGGCAGACGCGGTCCAGGGCGCCCGTGGCGCTTTCACCGGCGCCGACCGCGAGCGCCATCAACTCGGCCAGGCTCGGGAACTCGGCCATCATCCGGGCTTCACGGTTCCTGATCTGGACACCCAGCCAGTAGTCGCGGAACAGGAAGCCGCCGAACGCGCTGCCGATGACCGAGGCAACAGCCAGCAAAGGACTGAACCGTCCTGCAAAGGCACCGATGACCACCAGTGCCAACGACACAGTAAATCCGGCCGCGGCCCAGAGCAGCTGTTCCGCCCGGAAATCGATCGGCGACTTGTGGATGCCGGCCTGGGCAAGCCGTCGTGCCAGGCCTTTGGAGCCCCGGTTCAACCTGCCCAGCGCGGTTACACCGTCGCGGATCATCGGCCTCATGATGCGTTCCAGCGCGCCGAACGGCGTGACGTTCTGGATTCCGCCGGCCCGCAGCAGCCTTGACTCAAGGTTCTGTGACTTCAGTTGCGGTTCGATGCGCTCGGCCAGGGTGGTGGCGCGCATCACCGGCAAACGGACAAGGATCAGCCAGAGCCCCACTCCGAGGACGATTCCGCAGACAGTGGCGGCAGCCTGCGTGCCTGTCACCGGAGCACCCTTTCGTCCTGCGGAAGGGCGCCGATCCGCAGCATGATCGAGTAGCAGACGAGGGAAACCACCAGGCCGCCCAGCAATACTGCGGCACCCACCGGAGTGTTGTATGCCTGGACCGCTTCCGGCCTCGTGGCAAGAAGGACCATGACGATCCACGGAGCCGCGACGGCAAGCCTGGCGGCGTTGATGGTCCACGACTGGCGGGCTTCAAGCTCGCTCCTGGTCCGAGCGTTTTCGCGGAGGAAGTCCGCGAGGGTTCCAAGCAGCTTCCCTAAGTCGGAGCCTCCGACTTCACGTGTCAGCCGCAGGGCCTCGACGATCCGGTCCGCCACAGGATCGGCCAGACGGTCCTTGAGCTTGTTAAGGGAGGCATCGAACTGGCCGCCGGCGCGGTAGTCCGAGCCGAAGTCCCGGAATACTTGCCGCAGTTCTTCCGGCCCCTTCTCCCCCAGCTGGATGAGGGCCTCCGGCAGCGAGAGTCCTGCCCGGATGGCTGACCGGAGATGGTCCACCACATCTGGCCACAGCTGGCGCAGCATTGCCGTTCTCTTTCTGGCCCGCCACCTCAGCACGCTGACTGGAAGCCAGGCCCCGAAGAGGCCGAAGCATGCCGCCATCGGCCACGAGCGGCTGACCGCGAAGAATACGAGGGCCACAAAAAGACCGAGTCCCAGGCAGCTGGCAATCAGACCCGTCGCTGTGACTTTTTCGATTCCGGCGGAAGCCAGAAGGTCTTCCAGCCGGTTTGTTCTGACCGGCCGGTCAGCCCGTTGGGGATTTTCCCAACACGACCACCAGATAAGGAAGAACCCGGTACCGGCAAGTACCCCCATGAGCGGTGCCATCAGCGCGGTTCCAGCAACGCCGCGACGTCGTAACCTGCACGGCCAAATTTTTCCGCGGCAGGCATGGAGTTGGCCCGCGGTTGCAGTTGCCCGTCATCCATGGCGAAGACCATTGACGACTCGATGATGCCGTTCTCGACTCTCCGCCCCAATGAAAGCACTTCGGTGACCTGTCTGCGCCCGTTATTCTGGCGGCTGCAGTGGACCACGAGGTCAATGCAGGAGGCGACGGTAGGTACGACGAAGGCAGAGGAGATGTTTTCGCCGGCGAGCAGCGGAAGCGTGCAGATCTTGGTTACGGCGTCGTGTGCTGAGTTTGCATGGACCGTGCACATCCCTGGGAGCCCGGAATTCAAGGCTATTAACATGTCCAAACTTTCGGCTTCGCGGACTTCCCCCACGACCAGGCGGTCGGGCCGCATGCGGAGGGCCTCCTTCACCAGCCGGCGCAGCGGAATCTCGCCTTCCCCCTCCAGGTTGGGTTGACGGCACTGGAGGCCCACGACATCCCGCAACGGAAACTGGAGCTCGAAGATCTCCTCCACTGTGATGACCCGTTCCCGGCTGCCAATGCTCGCGGCCAGGCAGTTCAGCATGGTGGTCTTTCCGGCTTGGGTGGCACCGGACACCAAAATGTTAAGACCGCTGGCAACTGCCGCACCGAGGAACCGGGCGGACTGCGGCGTCAGCGTACCGAGCTCCACGAGGTGCTCGAGCCGGCTCGCCTTCACCACGAATTTCCGGATATTCACGGCCCAATGGCGGCGTGTGACATCCGGGATGACCACGTGCAGCCTGGATCCATCCGGCAGTGCTGCGTCCACAAAGGGCGATGACATGTCCAGGCGGCGGCCGGAGCTTTTGAGCATCCGTTCCACCAGGTCACGGACTTGCTGGTCGGTGAGGCTCAGGGACGTCAGTTCGGATTCGCCGTTCCGTGCGACGTAGATTTCGTTCGGGGCATTGAGCCAGATTTCCTCAATGGTTGGATCGTCCAACAGCGGCTGAAGCACACCGAAACCGGCCACAGCATCAAAGACGAACCGGCGCGCAGCCTCCAACGGACCGATCGGAGGGAGGGGCCCCATCAGCGCCCGCTCGTCGTAGTCGGTCACGGCGGCTTCAACCAGCCGCCGGACCTCTCCGGCCTGCCGCGATGGGTCCAGTCCACGACGACGGATCAGCTCACGGACTTCGTCTTCCACGATTTGCACAGCGTCCATGTATCCCCCAAATACAACTGCCGCCCCCGGCGGAGGCAGTGCAACTGGGATACAGCCTAGGGACCGAAAGGCACGCCGCCAAGTCAAAGCAACTGGCCTGTGGATATTCGAAAGTAATGCCCGACCGCTGCCCTTATTCGCGGCTAAACCGAGTCACCCTTGTGGAGGTTCCGCGTTCGCTGTGCCCTCCCGAATACCCGAGGCCATGCAACGCTGATGCCATCTCCGATTTATCTGCCTTCTCAACGAGAACGACGGCAGGACACAATGCGATCTTCGCCGCTGAACTCGAAATATCAAAGCGTTGGTTGAAGATTCGTCGCCATTGCGCCGCAGTCAGGCCGATAGTCGGATCGACCAGGTATTGAAAGCTCTGAGGGTAGGCCTGCAGCGCCAGATCGACGTCGGAATTCATGACAAAGCAGTCCCCGCGATTTGCAAGGCGCTCAACGGACGTCGCGATAAATCGAAAATCATCTTGGATGTCCCGACCATACTGGGTCCGTTGACCCAGATAGGACGGAAGGCATAAGCCAAGAACTGCGGCCGCCGTCATCATCAGTGCGGGCTTGGCTGCACGACCGAAGGAACGGGATAGCAATGCCGACGCTAGCGGCAAGGCTGCCAGAAATGCCATGGCCGGCAACACAAACGTCAGGTACCGCGGCAGGTAGTAATTGCCCCCAAGAATTAGCGACGCGGCTACCACCGCGATCGTGGGCACTAACAGCCAAGGCAGCGCAAGGCGGACCAGGAAATGACGCCTGAACAACACGGCGCACGCAATAGCCAGTGGCCAGCAAAGAAATGCCAAGGCTAACATAGTGAAGTCTTCGCCAGGTGTGGGCGCGGGGAAGACCTGTCCGTCCACGGAGAAGTATCCATCTGCAAAGAATTGCAGAAAAGCGATTTCGTATGGAAAAGCAGGTCCAACTTCCCTGATCCAAGAAATCTGAAACTGCTGCTGACTCGCAGCGACTCCTATGTACACCGCGGGCGCGAGCCACGCGGTTGCCGCGCTGATCATCCCTAGCCACTGGCTGCGTAGTCTCTGATCCCAGATTAAAGTGAGGGCATGCGAGGCCAAAAGAAAAACAGTATAGAAAGAAAGGCTCACTGTGACGAGACCGATAACTGCGTATACCACCCACTTGTAACTTCTCGATCTTTCACGGATGGAAACCAAAACATAGGTGGCCGCAACGGCACCCAAAATAGTTAGGGCGTAAGAACGCCCGTCAGTAGCGGCGTACTGTGTCCTGGGCAACAGCAACAGGAGCACTGACGCCAAAACGCCTAAGTGGACACCAGCGATCTTCTTCCCCAGTTCCACAATTAAGAAGGACGTTGCCACGACAGCCATGATGCTGGGAAACCGTAGGGACGCTTCGGAAAAGCCAAATGCCCGAGACCACACGAACATGATGAAGTAGTAAGCGCCGTGTACTGCATCAACGCTGCTGAGCATTGCCGTAAGCTCAGGAAATTCACGCCTGACAGCACTCAAAGTTGCTGCTTCGTCGGTCCAGAAGCTCGGGCGCCAACTGCCCAATCCTGTGTAGGCAAACGCAATCACTGCCACGACGATCGAAGGCCTGGGGAGTCTAGTCACGCCACAATCCTATGTGCCCAGGGTTACCCACTTCGCCTACGGCGTAGGAGCCCCACCCGCCCAACCACCACAGCAAGCGGCTGTAAAAAAACGTCAACAGGTCCTCGCCGAGTAACGTTGCCGCATCATTCACTCTGGGAACAGCAGAAACACTGGTAACGTTCAAACCACCGGTGTTAGGGTTGGCCCGCTAGGTCTCATCAAGTCCAAATACCGCGCTCGCGTCGGGCCCTCGAGCCTCTAAAGCGCGTATCCTGATGGCGCGCTTCTGGGGAGCCGCCTGAACCGGAGCTCACATGAAGTTTTACTCGTCGTCGCCGGTCTCGCGACCATCCCGTCTGCCCCTTGCAGTCCTCGCACTGGCCGTATCCCTCATGGCCGGACCCGGAATAGCTTCGGCAACCTCTACTTTGCCGTTGGAATCTCACGACGACTCAGGCACATCATCGGAACTGCTCCCGACAGACACGTCCACCGCGAGTACACCCCTGCCTCCCTCCACGTTTGCGCCATCCGAGTCGGCCCCTCCAGCAACTACAGGCTCGTCGCAACCGACGTCCAGCGTGGCGGTACCTGCAACCGCAGACATCCCCCAGCCCGACTCAACGACAGCATCCTCAATGGCGGACGCAATTGGACCAGGCGGCGCAGAAATGGGACAGCGGTCAACTCGCGTGCTAAGTAAGAGCCTGCGGTCAACACTGCTTGAGCCTGCTGCGCCCTCAACAGAAGGCACGTGGATGCCTACCTTCGGTGTTCAAGGACTCGATGTCAGCGGGCACCAGTCTGGAGTTGACTGGCTCCAACAATGGAAGATGGGCGCTCGCTTCGCGTATGTAAAGGCAAGTGAGGGGAACTACTACACGAACCCACTGTATGGCTCGCAATACCAAGGGGCACGAAACGTCGGAATGATACGCGGTGCATACCATTTTGCGATCCCCAATTGGTCTTCAGGCGCCGACCAGGCCCGCTACTTTGTGGATTCCGGCGGCGGATGGACACCCGACGGGCACACCCTGCCCCCCGTGTTGGACTTCGAGTTCAATCCCTACGAAGGTCGGACAATTGGCGGCTTTTACTTCGGTAATACCTGCTACGGCATGTCACCATCCCAACTGACGGCGTGGGTCAAGGATTTCGGTAACACAATGCAGGCGTTGACGGGGCGCCTTCCCGTGATTTATACGAATACTTCCTGGTGGCGGCAATGCCTGAGTGATCCTGAAGGTTTTGGCGACTATCCCCTGTGGGTCGCCGCCTACCCTGGTGTGCCCACAAATGACGCCGGCCCAGTTCCCTCAAGCTGGGAAACATACAGTATGTGGCAGTACAGCAGCACAGGGCCGTTCGCCGGCGATTCAAACGTATGGAACGGCACATACGAAGGGCTTGTCGCTTTCGCTAAGAATGGCGTTCCGCCAGCCGCCATACGAGCAATCGCGGAGCTGAGGGCAGTCACACCGGCACTGGGGTCAGCCACCTCTGACATATCATGCGGATTACCTGGCGGTGGTTGCTATCAAGGGTTTACCTTCGGCGCAGCAGTCTGGCATCCGGCAACAGGCGCGCAACCCAGTTTCGTGGGTCCGATCCGTGACGCTTGGGCTAAAACAGGTTTCGAAGGCGGCAGACTCGGCTATCCCACAAGCAGCGAAATCTGCGGCCTCCGCGACGGAGGCTGTTACCAGGCCTACCAACGCGGCGAAATCCTATACACAAGCACGACGGGGGCACAGCCTTCGCCATTCGGCGAGATCAGGACGAGATATCGTTTGGCGGGAGCCGAAAACGGTGTCCTGGGCTACCCAACCAGCGCCGAAATCTGCAGCGTCACCAACGGGGGCTGCTACCAGTCCTACCAAGGCGGCGAAATCATGTGGTCGGGCGCCACAGGAGCCCAACTGACAGAAACCGGTCCAATCAGAACAACTTACCGCCAAGCAGGCGCGGAAACCGGCGTTTTGGGTTACCCCACCAGCGCAAAAATCTGCGGCCTGCGCGACGGAGGCTGCTACCAGGCCTACCAACGCGGCGAAATCCTCTGGACAACAGCCACAGGCGCCCACATCAGCCGCAGCGGAGGAATCCGCGACCTCTACCGCCGCACCGGAGCCGAAAACGGTGCCCTGGGCTACCCAACCAGCGCCGAAATCTGCAGCGTCACCAGCGGGGGCTGCTACCAGTCCTACCAAGGCGGCGAAATCATGTGGTCGGGCGCCACAGGAGCCCAACTGACAGAAACCGGTCCGATCAGAACAACTTACCGCCAAGCAGGCGCGGAAACCGGCGTTTTGGGTTACCCCACCAGCGCAAAAATCTGCGGCCTGCGCGACGGAGGCTGCTACCAGGCCTACCAACGCGGCGAAATCCTCTGGACAACAGCCACAGGCGCCCACATCAGCCGCAGCGGAGGAATCCGCGACCTCTACCGCCGCACCGGAGCCGAAAACGGTGCCCTGGGCTACCCAACCAGCGCCGAAATCTGCAGCGTCACCAGCGGGGGCTGCTACCAGTCCTACCAAGGCGGAAGAATTATCTGGTCAGCCGCAACCGGCGCACAGATCGGCTAGCCTCAATTTTCATAAGGGTCAGTGATGGTCGTTTGTTGTTATGGTTCGGTTCTCGGGCCTGCCCTGGGGCGTGGAACCCGGCGGCCAGGAATGGTCCAGGCTACCGCGGTGAGTTGGTCAGCAGCGCGGCGGCACGGCGCCCGTCAGTATAGAACAGGGTCGGCTACTCGCCGGGAATCCTTGAGTGGGATGATGATGTCGGTGGCGTTGATGACCCATACATCGGTCCGGCGTCTAACCGGTGAGGACCAAAACGCCTGCGTGTAAATCATCGACTGGCCGGTGAAACTGACCGGCAAGGACGGGAAGATACGACTATTTTTGCTTAGGAAAAGGTGCTCCTTCGCAACGGCAAATAACGCTCTCGACACCACTATTTCCACAGCTCAGACCACCCCTTAGCTGCTTGTACCGCCTGGCGGACGGCGCCCCGCGAAAGCCCAGGGCTAGCTGTTCAAGTCCATTATTTATCTGGCATTCCGCCCAGGGCCGGGGGCGCAAAGTCCCAAGCCCCTGGACGTTGAGTATTTGAAGCTTTGAGCGCCACCTGTTCGTGCGGTTCAGCGCCGGGGTTCGTGCGGGAGAGCGCCAGCGGTCGCGTGGCCTGGCGCCGCTGACGCCCTCCGTGACGGTTGCTAGGCGGTTACGAGTGCCGTGTGCTCGCGCACGTTGTAGCTGCCTGTCTCAACCCAGATCGTGTTGTGAATGATCCGGTCCATGATCGCGTCGGCGTGAACGCCGGAGCCGAGCCGCTGGTGCCAGTCCTTCTGCGAGTACTGGGTGCAGAACACTGTTGACGTCTCACCGTAGCGGCGTTCCATCAGTTCCAGCAGCATGGTGCGCGTCGATTCCGTGGGTCGATCCAGCAGCCACTCATCAATGACCAGCAGGGTAAACGCCGCATATTTGCGCAGGAACTTGCCGGATCCGCCAGGGGTGTCTTGGGCTGCTACCCAAGCTTCCTCGAGGTCGGGCATGCGGACGTAATGTGCGCGGATGCGGTGCTCGCAGGCGCGTTTAGCAATCGCGCATCCCAGGTAGGACTTCCCCGACCCGGTGAACCCTTGGAAGACAACGTTTTGCTGCCGGGCCACGAACGAGCAGGTGCCGAGCTGGCTCAGCAGCGGCCGGTCAAGACCTCGCTCGTCAAGGAGGTCGATGCGGCGCAGGTCAGCGTTCGGGTAGCGCAGCCCCGCCCGCCGGATCAGGCCGCTGACTTTGGCATGGGTGAACGACGCGTAGGCGTCATCGACGACCAGCCGGAGACGATCTTCGAACGGCAGGCTAATGCTCAGCGTCTCATCCTGGGTATCGATGGCCTCCAACAGCTCGCCCGCGTTCATCTCCCGCAGCTTGCGTTTGGTTTCCGTGTCCAGGCGGCTCATCGGGTCCCTCCTGCGTAGTACGAGCTGCCGCGCACGTATCCGCCATCTTCGTCATCAGGGTCCTCGACGTGCCCGGTTTTGTCTTGCCCGGTGTCCAGGATCGGCCGCAGGTGGGCGTAACGGGGCGATCGTATCGGCCCGCGCAGCGCGAGCTGGCATGCGGCTTCGACCCGGGCTGGTGAGAACCTGCGAGACAGGCGCAGGACCGCCAAGGCCGGGTCGTAGCCGGCTTCCTCGATGCGGACGGACTGGAAGATCTTCTCGATCACGGTCCCGGTCGCCGGTCCCATCCGTAAGGCCCAGGCGTCGATCCGGGCCCGGTCCCAGGCTTGCCAGCTGTGCCCCTCAGGAAGGTCGGCTTCGTTCGTCCGATACTGGTTCGTCATCGTCACGGGCAGAAGCAGGTGGCTGGTCAGGCGCTCATCACCCCGATAGATCTCGAGCATGGTGTCCGTGACGCGAAGATCAACATGTGCGCCGATGTGGGTGAACGGGACGGAGTAGAAGTTCTTTGCCCAGACTAGGTGTCCGTTCCGGCCTACTTTGCGCCCATAGGTCCAGGTGCTGATCTCAAACGTCACCGCCGGCAACGGTTGCAGCAGCGGTTTCTCCTCGGCCGTGAACACGCTGAGCCGGGAGCCCTCCCGCTTCTGGAACGGCTGTCGGTTGTAGGCATCGATCTGCTCCCGAATCCGGGCCCGCAGCTGCACCAGGCTGGTGAACTGCTCCTGCCTCAGACCCGCAATCACCCAGGTGGCGATGTGCGAGACAGTGTTTTCGACGCTGGCTTTGTCTTTCTTATCCCGAATTCGGGATAAGAAAGACTATCCCGAGGATTCTGTTATCCCGAGTCGTGCCCGTCATGCGCGGTCTGGCGCGGGTTCAGGAGGCCATTTCTCGGGATAACTATTTGAGTCCGGCGAGCTGGAGGATGAGATCGTCACTACCTTTCCAGATGGGGGCGAGGTCGGGTGTGGTGCTTGCGGCTTTCTGGATTGCCTCGCGGACCATTTGGTTGTCTGCCGATGCGTAGATGCTGGTGGTGGTGATCTTGGCGTGACCGAGGAATTCCTTGATGTGGGGCAGCGGCACGCCGGCGCGTAGCATCTGCATGGCGCGGGCGTGCCGAAGCTGGTGAGCATGGATCCTCCGTTCGGGAAGATCCGGACAATGCTCTCGTGCGACCGTGGCGTGCTTGTTCAGCAGGTAGGAGATGTTGTCCTGGCTCATCGGTTGGTGTTGACCAGACCGGATCGTATAGAACAGGAGCGCGTCCGGTTCGGGTATGCCGGGGTGGAACGCGCTCAGGTATTGGTCGAGGTGGCGACCGGTCTTGTCCATGATGGGGACAGTTCTGCTCTTCCGGCCTTTCCCCGTGAGTGTCACTCGCCCGCGGCCGGGGGTGGTGTCGATGTCTGCCCGCGTCAGGTCTAGGACTTCCTGGACGCGCGCGGCGGCATCGAAGATGAGCAGGATGATGGTGGTGTCTCTCAGGCCACGGCTGGTGTGTTGTCCTGGCGCCCGGATCAGCGCGTCGACGGCGGTCATGGTCAACGCGTCGGGCGCATGAGCCGGTGCGCGGGCCGGCCGGGCTTGTTTGACGTCCAGCCAGATCGCGACGAGCGCCGGTTCTTCTCCTGCGCAATAGGAGAGGAAGGACTTGATCGCGGCCAGCCGCTGGTTGGCCGACGAGGGCGCCAGGTTCTTGGTCTCGAGCAGCCAGGTGGTGAACCCGGTGATGGTGGCACGGTTGATGGCATCGAAGGTGATCTCAGCCAGCTCCAGGTGCCGGGTTTCGCGAAGATAGGCCAGCAGTGCGTTCAGCGCGGTCTTGTAGGAGCGGATGGTGTGCGGGCTGAGCCTGCGTGCCCGGGGAAGGTGGACGGTCAGCCAGGCGCGGACGAGGCGGAAGAAATCATCAGAAGTCATGGGATGCCTCCGGGAGAATGGATTCGATATCGGTGTTGGCGAGCCGGCGCAGGTCGGGGTGGAAATCGGCGGCGAGGTGGAAGTAGTACCAGGTGTCCTCGGTGTTGCTGTGCCCCAGGTGCAGACTCAGGTAGGCAACCAGAACCTCCGGGTCACGGCCGGCACGCGCCCACCGGTTGATGTTCTCGATCACATGGGCGTGGCGCAGGTCGTAGGGACGCGGCGGTGAGCCGATGCTGGCCACGACGGCCGGGCCGGCGGCGGTCAAGAGCTCGTGAAACCAGCAATTGAGGGGTGACGGACTGTAGAAACTCCCCCATTGGTTGGGGAAGAAAGCCGTCCGGTCTGGGTGAAAGGCACTGATTGCGGCGTCGTAGCTCCGGCAGTACTCGTGCAGATCGGGCGACATAAACACGATGCGGTCCTTGTGCCCTTTGGACTCACGAATACTGACGGTGCCCCGGGTCAGATCGACGTCATTTCGGTGCAGTCTCTTGGCTTCGCCAGGTCGTAGGCCTAGGCAGTAGATCATACGGAAAATCGCAGGGATGAGCAGCTGGCGTTGCCCGCCATAGGGCGAGACCGGAATTTGGTCGGCCGCATCAAAGATCGCTCGTAACTGCTCGTGCGAGAAAATGTGAGGGCTGTAGTGGATCTGCCTGCCCGGGATTCCTGACGGGATGACATACGCGGGGACGCCGACACTGCTCATGTGTTTGGCCAGCTGTCTGACCGGGGTGATCCGTCTCATCTGGCCGTTGACGTGCTCACCGGGCCGGGCAACAGCCCAGGTCATAGCCATTTCCCGGGTCAGCGTTCTCTGCCCAGGGTAATCGCGAGCACACAGCGCGTCGAAAGCACGCAGGTGCCGCTCGGACGATAGATAGGGCAGCCCCAGAGCGTGCTTGACGTCGAGTAGAGCCTGGATATGGGCGGCCAGGCTGCTGACGAGAGTGTTCATAGCCGGGCCTATCTTGGCTCAATGCCGGCGAAATCGAGACAGCACTCCCGCATGCGCTTCTCGTCGGCGGCGAGATAATGCTTTGCGGAGTCGATTCCTTGGTGACCGAGTGCACCGGAGATCACCGGAAGGCTCGTGTCGCCCTCGAGCATCCTGGTCGCGAACGAGGCTCGTAACACCCGAAAGCCCTGACCCTTGCCGTTTCGCGGAGATGTCTCGGTGCGGGCGAACGCGCCCGCGGTCACGTTATAAAGGCAGGACGAAGTCGACAGGCCAACGTGGGGTGCCTGGGATCGCAGGAACACCTGGTCGTCGGCGACACCGTCAGGCCTGCCGTGCAGGAGATAGTCAGCGATCGCTTCACCGAAATCAGCCAGGAGCGGCAACGTCAGCACGGCCCCCGTTTTGTGCTGAGTCAGGGTGATCTGTCCCTGCGCCCAATCGATGTTCTGCAAACGCAAATTCACAATGTCGACAGGCCGCAGGCCCGTCCTGGCCGCCAACAGCAGCACCGCCTTGTCCCGGCGGCCTGTCGAGGTGGCCATGTTGGTTGAATTCGTCAGGGCATCAACATCGCAAGACGTCAGCACATCCACGGATCTGAGGCGCCTCGAAACTTGCCGAGGGACTGCTCGAGCCAGGCCAGTGCAGCAGCCGGTTTCCTCAAGAAAGCGACACAACACCCGCACCGCAGTGACGACTGCTGCCGGGCTGATAGCGTCGGCCAAGGAAGATCACCGCCGCCGCAACATCCGCGCCAGACAGCGCCCGAGCGTTTGTCACACCTCGTTCAGGCAGCCACGCCAAAATCGTGCGGCTCACCGTGGCATAGAGTTCCCTCGTGGCGACGGCCAGGCGCTGGCTTTCCAACCACGTCTCGAACTGTTCCTGAACCGGACGAAACACCGCATCGAGCGCATCATTCGGATGCGTCTGACGAGACAGCGCCCATCGGTAAGAACCTGTCCGTGCCACCTCAACGAGCACCAGGGTCGACTTACGCAGCAGCTTGCGCTTCCACCCCCTTCATCTGGCCGTCCCTGTGTCCTGCGGCAACGACCTGCAAATAGGAAGCCACAACCTCATCCGTGAGGGCCGCCACGGCCTTCTCAGAACAGAACGACGCGAACTGGGACCACGCCCACCGATATTGCATGCGCGTTGAGGGCGCATTACCCAGCCCGTTCATTGCAGCGTCCGCCTGCACGATCAGCTCAGCGATAGAAACATTCATTTCTTGCTCACCTCCAAGTGAAAATCAATAGAGATGAGCCAACGAAAACACGCGATGGTTATCCCGAGGAATGCCGCCCTGCGGCCGCTCCCGCAGGCGCATGACGGCAACGACTCGGGATAACAGAATCCTCGGGATAGTCTTTCGGGTGCCGCACCCGGCCCGGTAGTACCGCCGCCGAATAATGCGCCGCCATCTCCCGGTAGGCGTCGTTGAGGACGACTTCGCCCTCGCGCGGGTGAGAGATCACCCCGGTCTTCAGGTTGTCCGGGACGAGCCGCGGGACCGTGCCGCCGAAGAATGCGAACATCGCCGCATGCGCGCGCAGCCACGACTCCTGCCGCATATCCAACGTCGCCTCCACGAACGCATACCTGCTGAACGGCAGGCAGGCGACGAACAGATACACCTTCGAGATCTCTCCCGTTGCCGGGTCAACGAGCTGCATCGTAGGCCCGGACCAGTCGACCTCGACGCTGCGGCCGGCCTTATGGCCGACCCGGGACGACGCGCCAGTGACGTTCGCGTAATCGCCGTAAAGCCTGCAGAACCGGTCATAACTCATCGCCGCCTGCCCGGCCCGACTGCACCCGTCGAGATACTCCTGGTGCAGCAGCTTCAACGTCACCCCGACCCTGGCCAGCTCACGGTGCACCTGGACCCAGTCCGGCTGGGCGAACACGCTCTCCCGCACCCCGCGGCCGGGAAACAACGTCAGATACACATCGCCCTCAGATTTCTCCGCAACGTCGTCCCAACCGAGCCCGAGCTGATCCGCAGCGTCGATCACCGCCTGAATGCTGTGCCTCGACATGCCCTGAGCAAGCGAGATCGCTCTGCCGGACAGGCCCTGGTTGCGCAACTGCAAGACGAGCTTCGCCCTGATCTTCCGTACCATTACCGGTACTCCTTCCACCACGTGGCCGTCACGCGGTGGAAGGAGCCTTACAGGTGGCGCTCAACCACACCAACACCGGCGCTGACCAGCGCAAATCATGGGCTGGGACCCCGGCGCTAACCCGCACCACACATGGACCCCTCAAGAACGAATATTCAGGACGTCACATCCAACCGACTACTTCAACGGATTCGAGGCCCATCGCCGGTCGATAATTTGGTTTCGGAGACACCTCGAATATAACTAACGTTCCTTGCAGCCCCTTCAGGCCGCTGAGGGCCGGACAATTTCCCACTTTGGAGCAGTCCCGTCAGCCGTGCTCGGACCTTCGCCTAGCCGATCGCAGATACAGCCCGACGAGCAGAAGCAGGACTCCTGCGCTAGCGACCTGCAAAGAGCCTGCCAGGAGGGTGACGGGCAAGGGACTTAGCACCGCAACAGCAACGACGTGAATGGCGGCAAGCAAGGCGAAGAGCCCAACCGGCCACGAGCCATGGGTCGTCGTCCGGACAACCAGCCAGTACGCGACGCCTAAGATAAAGAACCCAGCGCCTTGGATACATGCAACCGCAAGCAAGTCTCCGGCGGCAGCGAATGGCACGGCAGCCGAAGCCATCGCAACTAAAACCAGTGGGGTAATGAAGGCCATCGACCGCGTCTTGTCCAAAATGTAAACCACGTTAGTGACGATAAGGAAAAGGCCGTACCCCAGCGAAACCAACGGAAGAATCCTTGCCACCGGAGCCAGCTCGTCCGGGAGGGGGGTCAAGATAATGCTGCCCGCGGAAGCTGCAGAAGAGGCGAGAATGCCGATCGCAGCAGATGCAAGCAGAGCCTCGGTTGCTACCGCACGCAAGACTACGGGTAGTTTATCTGCCGCTGATTCCATCAGACGCGTCGACCACGCATTGTTAAGGGCGTTTAGCAGCGTAAGCGGACCAAGTGCAAATATCAGTACTGCCCCAAATTGGCCCGCGGGTACCGCCCCCGAAAGAGCAGCCAGCAGGAGAACGGCACCTTGAGTAAGAAGCATGAGCGCACCTGTGTGAGGCAATAGCGGCAAAGCGATGGAGAGTGACTCACGCATGACGCCCCTAACACGCCAAGGGATCACCGGTGGAACAAGAACAAGGGCAACTGCCGCACCTGCGCCGACGACGCATGAATAAGCAGTGAGATAGGCCGTGGCGCTTGGCGTAGCGAATAAGATTGCGGCCAGTCCGGCCAGGTTCGCTCCTACGGATGAGATTAGACTCAGAACCACGAACGCCAATGGCCTGTTTTCGGCGCGCAGGACAGCCTGCGCGCCGAGAATGGCTCCGAGGAGGCCAATCGATAGCATAGCCAACAGAGTCGGCCAGGGGACCTGCACCCCTGACACTTGGGAGCCTGCGACCACGCCACCGGCAAAAATAAGACCGAGCAACAGTGCAGCCATAGCAAGGAAGCTATGCATACCATGAGCCCTGGATCGACCATTATGCGCGTCGAACCAGACTCGGGTGATTGCCAGGGGCAGGCCCGCTGAGATTAGGACAACTAGAACCTGAATCGTGACCACTGAAGTGGACACAAGACCCCACTGTTCGGCGTCAAGGACACGAATGGCGAACGGCTGTATTAGAAGCAGTCCCACGCCCTGAACCAAGGAACCGAGCAGATAGAGAAGAGCCGCTCGAGGTCCGGTCATAGTGCGTGCCGTGCCCGTTTTGGACTCTGCGATCATTTGGAGCTACTACGGCCGCACTACGTGCGTTGCAAGCTTCAGCAGACCAGGCCACATGCGCTTCTGAATCACCTTCGGCGCAAGAGTCAGCGCATGCAGCCGCGAAGAGATGTGCAACTTTGCTGCCGCCGCGGCGTCTGTCCAACCCAGGCGGGCGAAATCGCGGGCAGATTCGTCGAAGAACGCACGTTCCTCAGCGAACCTGCGCCCATCCAGTGCCTGAATAGAAGAATCAGACTCGCGATGACGGCGGTATTGGAAGCAGATCGAGTTGGACACCATCATCTTGCCGCCATCCATGATGATATCCATAGCGAGCCCTAGATCCTGCACCACGTTGTACTGCTCGCGGAAGCTGTGCTTCTTGATTGCCTCTGATCGCCAAGCGACGGAAGGGAAATAAAGCCAGTCTCCTGTGATCAAGCTTTTTGCTACAGGTTCACCTGCGAGAACTGCATCAGTGCTGTGGCCAACGATCCGCTTCCTCAGGACATTCTTCACCTTGTCACCTAAAGGAGAGTAGACGACTCCATCCTCGTCGATGACGTCTACGCCCGGCTGGACAATATCCACGTCGGCATTACTAAATGCTTTGCGGATGGTCTCAATATAGTTGGGCAGCATGATGTCGTCAGCCCCCATAATGACCGTGAACTCATGTTCAATGAGGCCGAGGCATTTGCGATAGTTGCCGTTGGCGCCAAGGTTGACTTCATTGCGGAGGTAATGGACGCGGCGGTCACCAGCGACCAGGGCTTCAAAGTAGACCGGGAGGCTCTCGTCGGGATAGCCGTCGTCGACGATTGTCAGTTTGAAGTCGGTATCGTTTTGTGCCAAAACAGACTCGACGGCCGCTTTCATCATCGCGACATCGCCGTAGTAAGGCAGCATTACATCAATGGTCATTAGACTCTTTCCGTGTGGGTTGGCCCAGTACGGCGTGGCCGTCGAGCTTCTTGGCCGGAGGCTCAGCGGCACGACGCTCCAGCGCCTCCACTGACCCCCGAAGAATGGAAACTTCCTCGGCAAGAATCCGAGTTTCGTCTTCGAGGATTGTCAATTCTCGGGAAACATGCAACCCGACGCCAACTAGGAGAACGATGGCTAAGGCAAATAGAAGATTGGCTGGGACCCGGATGCCTACTACCGACGCCGCCCAATCAAGGAGTTCTGGGAATATCCCCAAAATTATCGTCAGCCCACCGACTACGAGCCACATCACTGTGTACTTCTCGCGCAACTTACCTTGCCGCAGCATCTGCAGCACGGTCAGAACCATGGCTACAGCAATCACCAATGCCGACGCAACACTCATGATCAAATACTGCTTTCGCCTGCTATGGAGCCCAACTCGGGGCTAACTATGGTGTGAGGTGCCGGCGTCTTGCGCCGGGCTAACGCGAAACAGAGTACCAAGCCCGAGCGAGCCAAGTAGATGGCTGACTTCAGGGGACCGGTACTAGGGGTTCCTGCCTGGCGGACCTTCATTTCTACCGGCACTTGGGTAACGGTACACCCCGATTTGATGGCGACAACGAGAGAGTCGATGGTGTCGCCGAGATACTCGGCCGGAAAGTGGTCAATGTACTGATGCAGCGCTCGTTCGTTTGCGGCGCGGAATCCAGAAGTCACGTCGGTCAACTCTGCGCGTGCGACCATCGATATGACCCTGGCGAGAACTGACATCGCCCAACGCCGTGGACCTTTAACGTCGTAGCTCCCTCTGCCGGCAAAACGGGCCCCAATGGAGATGTCCGCCGTCTCCAGCCCGGCAATAACTCTGTCGATGTCGAGTGGGTCGTGTTGCCCATCCGAATCAACTTGGATGGCTGCCGAATACCCATTGCGAATGGCGTACTTGAAACCAGTCCGCATGGCACCGCCAACTCCGAGGTTGAACGGAAGTCGAAGGACCACAGCGCCAGCCTCACGTGCGACGCGGGCTGTGTCATCTTTCGAACCATCATCGACAACGAGGACGTCATGACGAACGGTCCTTAGCACGTCCCTGATGGTGTCTCCAATGGCCTCTGCTTCGTTCCAAGCTGGCATGATGATGAGGACGCCGGAAGTATTCGAGTTGACCATGGTGCCTAACTATATCAAGAGCTGAAGGCCTCGGACCTCCACTGAGAGTAATCGGCGGCGAGGCCGCGCCGAGATAAACAAGGCATACTTGAACCGTTCGAACGGCATTTGAGGAGATTCAGTTCATGACCTGGTGGCAATCCGTCCCTACACTTCTTGGGACTATCTTGATCTTCTTCGTTCCAGGATTGGCCGCACTTGCTGCAGCAGGAGTTCGGCGCGTGAACCTCATCACCCTCGCAGCTCCTGTGTCCTTCTCCATGGCTTCCGTTCTCGCTGTGCTCCTGGACGTACTCAACGTGCCATTTGGTCCCTTCACTTATCTAGCTTCGTGCTTCGTCACAATACTGGCGGCACTCGCTGCCCGAACCCTGTGGATACGCCGCTACTCCGACTCGCGGACCGCAGCAACGTGCGGCGTCCTAGGAGCCAACGGTCCTGTTCCTCTCAGCACTAAACTCCAACGTTTGTGGCCGCTGGTCGTGTTTGCTGCTGTGGCCATCCCGGCCGCCATCATCGCCTACCGGTATGTCCGAGGCTTCGGCCAGCCAGACAATTTGTCGCAGACGTTTGACAACGTCTATCACCTCAATGCAATCCGTCATATCGCTGAAACCCAGAATGGGTCGTCACTGACGCTCGGAAACCTTACAGAAGCTTCCGCAGGGTTCTATCCGGCTGCCATGCACGATCTGATGGCCCTCGTATTTATGCTTGGCGGTTCGTCTGTGATGGAGGTTGTCAACATTGGAACCGTCGTTATCGGCGCCGTCATCTGGCCTTTGTCTTGCATCTTCCTGATCACACGCATCGTGGGTAACCAGGCAACGGCCATTCTGGCTGCAGGCGTTCTATCAGCCGGCTTCAGCGCTTTCCCCTACTTGATGGTTGCCTTCGGCGTCCTATATCCCAACCACGCTGCTATCGCGATCCTTCCGGCGGCCCTTGGGCTTGGCATCGAGGCCCTCGGGCTGTCCCCCTGCAAGCCTTCATCGATCTGGCCTCCACTAATAGGGCTGGCCGTCGTCGCGCCCGGGCTGGCACTGGCGCACCCGAGCGCCATCGTTGCACTAATCGGCTTTGGTGCGGCTCCGGTCCTCGCCGCCCTCGTCCGCTCCTGGCGCTTGTTTCGACGCCGCAAAACGACTGCTCGACGACTCCAGATATGGCTTGTATTTACAGTTGCCTATCTTGCAGTTGCGCTCCTTGTCTGGGTGACGATACGCCCAAGCCTCGCTGCCGCACCCTGGACGCCATTTCAATCGAACGCACGCGCAATTGGTGAGGTGCTCACCAGCGCGCCAATGGGCACCACCGCTGCGTGGGTAATGATGGTCCTCACGGTGATCGGCATTTATGTGTGCGCCAGGCGACTCGGACAGTTCTGGTGGGTGCTGGCGATGTACGCCTTCGGCGGCGCTCTCTACCTGATCGTTTCTTCTTGGGCCTTGGGTGATTTTCGGACGTTCTGGACAGGAGTCTGGTATAACGACAGTTTCCGGTTGGCAGCCCTGCTTCCCGCTGTCACTTTGCCTCTTGCAGTCATGGGCACGCAGTGGCTCACGTGGCGGCTAAGGGCACTATGTGACTCTCTGGCCGCGCGCGGAAAGGTGAATCCGCAGAAATTGCCGCCTGTCATTCAGCCGATAGCTGCTCGCCTACCCTCCTACACAGGAGTGGCAGCCGCAGTAGCAGCAGTTCTTGTCCTTGGCGCTGCTGCGCAAGGAGGAACATTGTCGAATGTGCAACAGCGGTTGGACACCATTTTCGAAACGAAACAAGATTCGTACCTGCTAACGACAGACGAAACCTCAATGCTGGCGATACTGCCTGACTTGGTTCCGCGCACCGATGTGGTGGTGGCAAACCCCCGGACTGGGGGGTCATTGGTATATGCCGTCTCAAACCGTAAGACCCTGGCCCCACATATTTTTGGCGATAGGACACCGGATGAGCAATACCTTCTTGACCATTGGGCCGAGGCAGCCTATAACAACAAGGTGTGTCCCATAGTCAAGGAACTACACGCATACTGGGCTCTCGACTTTGGTGACTTCGAAGTAGTACCGGGCGATGAACCCTTTATTGGACTCCGTGACCTTTCAGATGGCAGTGCCCCAGGGATGAGGCTCGAAAAGTCCATCGGCAAAGTCAATCTGTATCGTGTGACGGCCTGCGATTGACCAGCTGCGAGTCCCCGGACGGCGTTCGCCACGTCACCCGGTCTAGGCAGGCCTTATCGAAAACGTATCGACATTGGCAAGTGCGGGTTCCACGCCGTTGCAATGGACCGGCCGGGGAAGAACTATACGAACACCGCCTTTCGTAACGGCCAGTTCAGGCTGCCCCAGATCCTGATCGTAGTTGACCAATTGGCCACCGGCCTGGCAATGCGCCGGATCGCCAACCCGCACCTTGGCGAATGGAAAACCGATGCCCGGGAAACATTCATCACCACCGACGCGGCAAGGCCGCCAAACCCCGCGCCGATGTGGGCGAACGCCCTGAGGCGGGATTATCGAGGCCCTGCGACGCCCTGCGCCAGCAAACTGTCACAGCGATAGGAACGACCGCTGCGATGATCTTATGCCCTACTGGTGATGGTGTCCTCGCATTCTCGGTTCATCCTTGCCTGGATGCTCCCGTCCCCGATGACCGGGGACCCGTTGGCCGGGATGTGGAACCTGGTCGGCTCTCTGGGGGCGGTGCCGCGGCGGCTGACATGGGACAACGAAACAGGCATCTGGCGGCGATACAGCTCTGCCAAAGGGGTCGCTGCGATCGTGATCGTCCCGACCAGAATAGTGCAAGTCAAGTCCAACGATCCGGAGAGCACGGGCGTGGCGGAGCGGGCCACCTAGGAGCCTGCTGAAATAAGCGGTGAATGGGCGCGTCGGCTGGACTCACGTGCCTGGTGGTTAAGACTGGTCTTATGCAGGGACGCGAGGACGCGCAACGAGGGTTTTTGGATGTGGAGGCGCTGGCCGGAGAGTTGTTGGCTCCGGGCAGCGTCTTCGCTTTTCTGGCCACACATCGGGGGCGTCTGTTTCCGGATTCGATGATGGAGGACCTCTTCCCATCGCGGCGGGGCCGGCCTTCAGTTCCGGCGCCGGTGATCGGCTCGGTGCTGGTGTTGCAGGCATTGCAGGGCCTCTCGGACCGGGAAACCGCCGAGGCGTTGACCTTTGACCTGCGCTGGAAAGCCGCGTGCGGATACGGGCTGACCGACACGGCGTTCCACCCGAGCACGCTGACGTACTGGCGACGGCGTCTGGCCGGATCGGGAAACCCGCACCGAATCATGGAGGCCATCGCCGAAGTCGTCGCCGAGACGGGGGTCCTGAAGGGCAAGCGCCGGAGGGCGGTGGATTCGACGGTCCTGGACGACGCGGTCGCCCGACAGGACACCATCACGCAACTGATCGTCGGGATCCGCCGCTTCGGCCGTGACGTCCCTGACGGCCAGGACCTGCTGAGCACCCACGCGGTCGGGTATGACTACACCCGCACCGGCAAACCGGACATCGCCTGGGACGACCAGGACGCCAAGGACGGGCTGATCTCCGCGCCGGTCACCGACGCGCTGGCGCTGCTGGCCGCGGTCGATCCCGAGACGTTGGACGGCAAGGCCGCCGATTCGTACGCGCTGCTTGCACTCGTCGCGGGGCAGGACGTGGAACCGGCCGAGGACTCGGACGGGACCGACGGGCGGTGGCGTATCGCCCGCAAAGTCGCCCCGGACCGGATGATCTCCACCGTGGATCCGGACGCCCGGCACGCGCACAAGACCCAGTCCCGGCAACAGGACGGATTCAAGGCCCACATTGTCATCGAGCCCGACACCGGGCTGATCACCGCCGCGGAACTGACCAAGGCCTCAGGACCGGAGAACAGTGACGGGGCCGTCGGCGCCCGGCTGATCGGCACGGATCCCACGATCGCCGGCACCAGCGTGGACGTTCTGGCCGACTCAGCCTACGGTTCCGGGGAAATGCTCGCCGCTCTCGCCGGCACCGGCCATACCCCGGTGATCAAACCATGGCCGCTGCGCCCAGCCGTCGAGGGCGGGTTCACCCTCGATGACTTCACCGTCGATGAAGCAGCCGGCACCGCGATTTGCCCGAACGGCATCACCAGGAACATCACCGCCAAGCGGCGGGTTACGTTCGGCGCGGTATGCGCGGGCTGTCCTTTCAGGGACCGGTGCACCGCCTCACCGCGGGGGCGCAAGCTTGTTCTCCACGAACACGACGCGTTACAGCGCGAACACCGGCAACGCGCCACGGATCCGGCCTTCAGGGATACTTACCGCACGCACCGGCCGATGGTCGAGCGGTCCATCGCCTGGATCACCCGCGGCAACCGCCGCGTTCCCCACCGCGGCATCAGCCGGAACAACGCCTGGCTGCAACCTACGGATCGCGGGACTAAACCTGCGACGAATGCTCGCCCTCGGACTGACCGTGAAGCAGGGATCCTGGGCGCTGGGATAAACCCCCGCTAGAACCCGGACCATCGATAAAACCACTGGATGACGCCTCAGATCTGAGGCAAAATGAAGGCACGCGGGCGGAATGACCCCGTTGTCGCACCCTAGAGTGCTGACCTGAACACGCCGTTTGACGGCCATTGGTGGCGTTCCGCCCGCCCCGACACCCCTTTTTCAGCAGCCTCCTAGGGCGTGTCTCCTTATTGGCGTAGCCAGATGACAACGGCGTAGAGGACGACGCCGGCTCGATAGGTCAGTGCGAGTTTGTCGTAACGGGTGGCGATGCCGCGCCATTGTTTGAAGAGACTGAAGGATCTCTCCACAGTGTTGCGGCCTTTGTAGGTCTCGGCGTCGAAGTTCACGGGGCGTCCGCCGCGTGAACCGCGGCGTTTGCGGTGTCCTATTTGGTCGGAGGGCTCGGGGATGACGGCTTTGATGCCCCGTCCTCGCAGCAGTGCCCGGTTTGCCCTGGACGAGTAAGCCTTGTCGCCCATGACGGCATCCGGGCGGGTCCTGGCGCGGCCTCCGCCGAGGCGGGGAACCCGTACTGCTTCCATGACGACCGGAAACATGGGCGAATCGCCGCCCTGGCCGGGGCCAAGAATCATCGCCAATGGTCGGCCTTTGCCGTCACAGGCGTGATGGATCTTGGTGCTCAGCCCGCCGCGGGAGCGGCCGATGGCGTGATCCGGGGGTTCAGCAAACAGTTTCTTGTAATTCGGCAGTTCCCCCTGTGGCGCGGGGAAGGTTCGTCCCGTGCTGGTGGCTCGATTGATGGTCGAGTCCACCGAAACCGTCCAGTCGATCACTCCGGCGGCGTCTGTCCGCTTCGGCCAGAAGCTGTCCGTGGACCCGGTCCCACGTTCCGTCGGACGCGTATCGGCGGTGCCGTTTCCAAACCGTCTGCCACGGACCGAACTCCGCGGGAAGGTCCCGCCAGGCAATCCCACACCGGTACCGGTAAATGATGCCTTCAACGACTTTGCGATTGCTCCGGAACGGACGCCCACGCATCCCGTCAGAACTCGGCAACAACGGCTCGATCCGGGACCACTGATCATCACTTAAGACAGAAGTTCGCGACACCCCTCAAGCATTCCAGCCAGCCACCCCCGGATTTAGGAGACACGCCCTAGGTCCTGGAGACCTGGTTCCTGCCCGGCCGGACCGTCGCCTCGCCGGAGGATTTCAACGCCCAGCTTGGACGGGCGCTGCGTGGGAAGCCATCCCCGGTCCTGGGGCGCCGGTCTGACGATCACAGATCCGGAGCATGTCGAGGCCGCCCGGACGCTGCGGAAAGGCCCTCCCAAACCCCGCACCATTCTTGGACACGGCCTGTCTGCGGGACCTGGCCGATTTTCGACCGGGCTTCTGTGTCGTCCTTGATAACGGGCAGGTCGCCTGATGACCAACGCCAAGGAAACTGCCCGGCGAAATCGAGTACTGTTCCCGGGCTATGAAGGCATCCCGGATCCAGTAAGCAGCAGCCCGGCCCGCGAAACCGGCAGGACCCTTGAGGAATACCCCACCGCGGTCCTCTCCCGTGAAGTTGCCGCCCGCGAAGCCTCCGACGCCAAGATGGGTGCCCGGGCAGCCGGTTCCCTGCCCTCAAATCGCTCAAGGACTTCAGCTTCTGCGGACTTGTGAGCGGCCGACGATCAGCGCCGCTCGGCAGAGTCCTACTATCTAGACGCAGATTTGAAACGCTCGGCGAGCACGGGAACTGTGGAATGTATGTAGCTTCTGGACGCATGATCCGAGTCAAAGTAGACCTGCAGGCCACCGATGACGGCGTGACAAGTCCGTTCGTTACAGAACTGGTCCGATAGGTCAAGGACATTCACATTGGGGTTGTTCATCTGCTTGGCTGCGTCGGCCAATGGATCCGCGACCAGCGCATCTTCGCGTTTATTGGCGCACGCCAACGGGTTTGACTGATTCAGCGCCAGACATTCGGGCCCACTCCTGTCAAGCGTCAGCGGCGTGTCACGCAGCACGAAGACACGCGTTCCAGAGGCGGTCCATTCTGAGAACCGCTTCGTCGCGCTGTCCCGGTACTGTTCGGTCTGCGAGCGGTTCGTACCGTCGTCGATCTCTTCGCCGGCGCCGAAAGATGAGGCAAATACCATGTCTGGCTCGTCTAGCATGATGCGTCTGGTTAGCTGGTCACCCCATTCGAGACACCTCCGCTGAATTTCGGGCTCAGCACTGGGGTTGCCCATAAAGGCTACGCGCTTTACATCGACGAAGGGGCACCCACCTAGCAGCGACTCCTTAAGCTTCCACTTGTGAAGTTTCGCGAGTTCGTAAACTGCCGTCTTCCACTGCTCCGCGTGGGAGTCCCCCACCAACCAGACAGTAGGTGCATCGGCGACACCACCAGCGAAGTCACATTCCGAGAGAAGTTTCTGGTCGTGGACAATGATCGGGTCAGGTGACTGCTTGCACTCAGGCGCATCGAACCAGGGAGCCTCGTTGTCCCCTACGTTCGCAACCTGGGCGGCCGCAAAGGGCTCAGGGCAGCCGTTACTGGGATCAAGGCTGCGTGCGCCATAGCAGGGTTGACCGGCAAGATCCCCGAGTTTTCCTGCCTCAGCGCGTTGTGCCTGGCCGAGGCCTATAAGAAGAGTCCCTGCCAATGCGCATACAACTACGACCGCCACCACCATAGCAATAAAGACTTTGCGGGGCTTTGCTCCAACGAGTAGCTTGGTTCGTCCAGGGTCCTCGATTAGCTTCTTTGAAAGATAGGCAAGGCCTACAGCGAGAATAAGAACGCCTAGTTTGTCCAGAGCTCCCGGGGTGCGGCTTAGAGCGGCCGGGGCCAGAACAATCAGCGGCCAGTGCCAGAGATATAAAGAATAGGAGACATCGCCGATAAACTGCACCGGACGGCCGGAGAGGAGCCTGTTTGGCGACCATATCGGCGCTGCCGGTCCGGATGCTATCACAAGTAGTGTGCCGAAAACGGGGACAGCCGCGGCAATTCCCGGAAAAAATGTCTGTTCACCATACGCAAAGGCCGATACAGCGATTAGTCCATAGCCGAGCCACTGCGCAACCCCAGAGACCATGCGGCGCTTGAGGGCCACGGCCCGTGTCGTCTTGTCGTTGAGGGTCGCTGCACAGATAGCGATCAATGCACCCACCCCGAATTCCCAAACTCGAGCCGGCGTCACGAAATACGCCTCACTCCTGCTGGCGTACGTGAACCAGATGCAAAACGCGAATGCCGCAATGCTGACGGCGGCCACGCCCGTCCCAAGAACCCGGCGGCCCCTGAGTTTGTGTCTGGACGCCAACTTGAACAGAACTACCAATAGCAACGGCCACACCAGATAGAACTGTTCCTCCACTGAAAGGGACCAGTAGTGCTGGACAGTCGAGGCCGCATCGTTATGCGCCGAGTAGTCTACTGACTTCGCTGCAAGGACCCAGTTTTCAACGTACATTACGGAGGCCATGGTCTCCTGCGCGATGGCCAGCCATCTGGGAAACGGGAGAAGGAGCCAGGAGGCCGCTAAGGCTACAACCGCGACCACCGTGGCGGCCGGAAGTAGGCGTTTGATGCGTCTCGAGTAGAACTGACCCAGCTTGATACGCCCAGAACGTTCCAATTCGCCCAGTAGGTGTTTGGAAATCAGGTAACCGGATATGACGAAAAAGACGTCCACACCTACGTACCCGCCCGGGAGGCTCTCCGGCCACAGGTGATTGATAACCACGAGCGTCACGGCCAACGCCCGAAGTGCCTGGATGTCTTTGCGGGTGCCAGTGGATGCATCTGCTAACATTCGTGTCGCCCGGGTCACTATGGGCGCGGGAGATGCACTAGCGTTTTCGACGAGATTCTGTTTCATGTGACTAAACGCCTTGCTTCGCCTTGAAAGCGGACTTGGCTAGCTCCGGAAGCATCGTGCGCGAGAGCCACTGGCTTGAGAGGCACGACCCTGTATCCAACGCCAGTGCCCCATCCTTAGAGTCGGCCATCAAATAAGTGTCGCGCATATGTGCGGGAATAGTCCCCAGAACTCCAGCTGCTTCGATTTGTCCACTTTCCTTGTGCATGACCGAGATCACGGCGATATCGCTGAATAGATCAGCCCCGCGACTCTCTGGCCAGGAGTAGCTTGTTGAAGCCATCTGACTCACGCCCAAGGCGCGTCCCTCTTGCCCCACCAGTGATACGGACGGCGAAAGCCTGAGACCCCATTCCTCGATCATGCGGACGGCGCTTGATTCTGCGCCCATTACTTCGAGATCCGCGCCGATTGCTGACCGGGCTTTCACGACGACAAAAGTTGTGCCCGCAAGATCTGGATAGCTATTGAGATCACTCGTGATGCGCGCTTCAGTCTCCAAACGAACCCTCTCCGACTCGTCCTGCCGTCCTAAGGCTTTCCCAATGAGGGCCAACGACGACCGCCAGTCCGCGATGGAAGACGCATCGGGGCTCACAACGACCGGCGCTATCGTCGACAACTCGTCATATTGAGCCCGTGTAATCTGCGAGTTCACCGCGAGGATAAGGTCTGGCCCCATCCCTCTAAGTTCGTCGACGGGAAGGCCCTTCGACACATCGAGGAGAAGCGGCAGGTCCACACCGAATTTTTTCCATACGGAGTCGAACCACGGAGTTGAACCATTCGGCTGCGCCTCAGAAAGAGGCATTGCTAGTGGCACGACACCGAGAGCCAGACAAGTGTCATTGCTGACTGGCCCCAATGTGGCAATGCGCCTGGGGTCGGACTCTATGACAGTTTCCCCAAACGCATGCTGCACGCTCACAGGGAAAGCATCATTATCGGCTTTTGTGGCGGGGGTGGGCGCAGATTTCGTGAACTGACAACCTGCCAGACCCCAAGGAACAACGGCCAGGGCCGCCAAGAACTGTCGCCGCCCTGTCGTGACATCGCGTCCACGTCCAATGTCAGCCATAGTGAAGGGTCCAATCTTATGTACTAGACGCCAGCGATGGAGCATTTCCACTCGACATCACGGCCTTGAAGGATCTTGGGGCACCCCGTGAACGGGGATGCGGGCCTTGCCAGTTTACCCAATCACGGGCGTTACTCCGAAGTCACGGGCACGGACCGGTTATTTGCATGCGTCCAGCCTGAAAAGCTTTGCCTCCCCGTGCTCCGAGAGCTTAGTAACGATGCCTGTGTCCTCTAAGTTCTCAAGGCCGGGCGCCGGATGCGAGCCGTTGTTGATCTCCTGCTTTCCGAAGTCAAGAACAAAGGTCACGTTCAATGCCCGGACAGCTAGGCAAACGTCCGGATCGTCGCCGGCTTCTCGCAGTCGGTCTAATAGAATCCGGTCATTCAAGGTGGCGTTGTCATTCAGAACGTGGAAAAGAATCGGGGTTCGATCTGCCAGGGCGTAAGAAAGTGCACTGCCGTTCCAAGGATTCGCGACCACAACTGCGTTTTTGGGTACGAGATCCTGCATGTCATTCAGGACGGCCATTTCGTCCGCTGTGAGTAAGGGTGAGCTAACACCGAGTTCATAACTCGTGCGTGCCTTGTTCGCGGAGTACGAGACCCCACCTAACTGTGAGAGCACAGCGATCGCAATGACCGTCGCAGCTCCAACCCAAACAGGCCCCCGGGTCGTCCGCACTCGTGAGCCAGCGCCGCGGGCGGCAACTGGTCGCCTGTTCTCAAAATCCTGCACTACTTCCTGCATCCGGCGAGCAACCCAGAAAGCTCCGCAGGTTCCGACCAACACGCCGGCGACAGGAACGAGTGCGGCGAGCCTGTAACTATCGTTGTACCAAATTGCCGTGAGGAAGTCGCGCACACGTCCAGGCCGGAAAGATGAAACTGCCACGAACAGCATGCACGCCATTGCAAGCATCCCAGCGGCCCACCAAAGTTTCGGTTTGCGCAAGATAAGGACGGTGCCGATCGCAACAAAGGCGGACACCACAACTGCGGGCGGACGATCCATCTGGGCGTTTAAGGCCAGCTCAGCCAAGGCGCCAAGGGGTGATTGGATGGGTGGCCAGAAAGCCGCTTCCGCGGGAGGGCGGACTATCAGCCACGCAACCACGGAGGCTAGCATCCCTGCCAGGAGGATCGAGGTCCATGAGCCAGCGCGGATACGTGATTGCGGCCACTCCAGGCGCCACTGGCGCCAGGAGCCGAAAAATACCATCAAAACTGCTGGCGCCAAAAAGGCGAGGAAGGCCATCAAGGTGCTTGGATGGGCCAACGCCACACCAGGGGCGGCGAGGAGAAGCACGACTCCGCACAGGGCAGGAGGGAAATCCGGAGCAACAGACAGTTTGAGCAGTTGTATACCCAAGGCCAAGAGCGCCGGCAGCAGCGATATGGACAGCAGGTTTGGATATAGGACTCCGAAATCCACCATCATGATAGGAAAGGCGCCAAAGCCCGCCGACATCAGCCCAGCCAAGGCCGACGCCAACCTGGACTGTCCCAGGACCTGCTGGCACAAGAAAATGCAGGATGCTGGCCACACAACAGCGCCGATGACCAAGTTTGTTGCGTTCACGGCCACAGGGATACTAGTACCCGCCAACTGGCTGGTCAAGGACACCACCGCGTGCCAGCCCGCAGGATAAAACGGTATACCGGTCATCCCTCCGACTGTGAAGGACGACGCTTGATGGGTCTCAAGGATGTACCTAATGGCATTCAAATGAAATATGTTGTCGTAAGTTTGAGAAATGCTGTCGGGCCGTCCGAAAACGTAGATTAGACGGGCGCCAATAATTCCTGCTGCCAGAAGCGTTCCAAGCAGGCCATATAACGCCCGGTAATCTCCAACCAGCCGGTTCGCCTTTGGCCTTCCCCGCCATCTGGAAACGGTGAAAGCCGCCCCGGACACCATCAAAGAAAGCAGGAAAACAGCCAAGGAAGACCATGGCATTCCCACAAAAGCACTGACTATGGCTGCGACCACAATCAGCGACACAGAAAGTAACGGCGTAAGCGCGACCAGAGCAAAGCTTCTCGTACCAACGGACCACGCCAGCAGGAGACCCGGTCCGATCAGGACCAGTGCTGCAGCCAGAATGGCTGGCGCAGCATCAAGCCATTGCACTTTGCCAACCCCTTTTCCGTGGATCGGCCAGTTTGGCTTCAGTTCCGCTCCTCGCTGCGTTCAGCGTCGCCGTTATCACTTGAGATTTGAGGATCGTTGCCTGAGCGCGGCTACAACCTCATGCACTTCTCCGTCCATGAGGACTTTGCCGTGTTCGAGGAGGATTCCGCGTTCGCAGACGGTGGAGACCAGGTCCAGGTCGTGGCTGACTACAAACAGGGTTTTGCCCTTGTCTGACAGTTCCTTGATCTTGGCGATGCACTTCCGCTGGAACGGCTCATCGCCCACCGCCAGGATCTCGTCGATGAGGAAAACTTCCGGGTCAGTGTGCACGGCGATGGAGAACGCCAGCCGCAGGTACATTCCGGACGAGTAGAACTTGACCTCGGTGTCGATGAACTCGCCGATCTCCGAGAATTCCACGATGGAGTCGAACATATCGTCGATCTGTTTCTCGGTCATCCCGAGGATCGCCCCGTTGAGGTAAACGTTGTCGCGCCCGCTGAGGTCGTGGTGGAATCCGGCACCGACCTCGATGAGACCTGCAACTCGGCCGCGGGTGTGGACCGTGCCGCCGTCGGGCTGCAGAACGCCTGAGATCAGTTTGAGGAGCGTGGACTTTCCGGAGCCGTTGAGACCCAGCAAAGCCACCGTCTCACCCTGCTTCACTTCAAGGGATACGTCGGTCAACGCCATGAATTTCTTGGACAGGTCGCCCTTCCGCCCCTTGACCAGCCAGACCACAGCTTCTTTCATGGACCGGGTATGGCGCAGGACGAACTGCTTACGCAGCTTCTTGCAGCTGATGGCTACATCGCCTCGTGCGGTCACGTTAGAGCTCCTGTGCAAAGTGGACGGCCGAGCGCCGGAAGGCCAGTTGGCCTACAAACAGCACAGCGATGGAAATAAGGAAAGCGACTGGAAGCCACACCGTCATGAGATCCGGCGGCATCGAGGCGAGCCCCACCTGGTCCTCCTTGAGGGTGGGGAGCCAGAATGCCCAATGGAAAATTTCAACGGCCACGGTCATGGGGTTGAGCTGGTACACCCAGTACCAGGAGCCCATTACTTTCTGCACCATCGTCCAGACGTAGAGCACCGGCGAAGCCCACGTCACTACCATGAGGATCATGTCGACGATGTTCTCCGAGTCACGGAAGTAGACGTTTGCGGCACTGAACAGCAGACCAAGTCCGGTTGCCAGGACGGAGACCAGCACAAAGGCCAGGATTGCAGCGGCCAACTGAAGGACTGTCGGCGTCCACCCCGAAATGAGGCAGGCACCGATGAGCACCACCACTTGAGGCAGGAAATGTGCCGCCGAAACCCACACTGTCGCCACCGGAAACAGCTCACGGGGCAGGTAGATCTTTCGGATGAGGTCGCGGTTGTCCACGATGGACCTGGTGGCGTTGCCCAGCGATTCCGTGAAGAAGTTCACCAGCACGATGCCCGCGAACAGGTAGATGGCGTAGTTGGGGGTCCCACGCTGGAGATTCAGGAAGATCCCCAACGCCACGAAGTAGATGAGAAACTGCATAAGTGGCTTGACGTAAGACCATAGGAGGCCAAGAACCGACCCCCGGTAACGGACCTTGATCTCTTTCCGCACCAATAGCTTGAGCAGGAACCGATGATCATATACGTCAAGCAGGCCCCGCCCCTGGCCTGGGCGGATCATTTCCTCAGTGGTGCCGGCCATCTACTTCGAATCCTCCGACGCAGCATCAAAGGTCTTCTTCCACGACTCCATCGAGCTGACCTCGTGCACAGCGCTGCGGTACTGCTCTGCCAGCCGGTCCCACTCCCGAAAAAGCCGGATGTGGAGGCGGGTTGCTTCCGTCAGCATCGACTTCAGCTTCCCCGGGTCGCGCTGGTACCAGGATGCTCCTGTTCCTTCGGCGTTGGAGACCACCACGCTGTCGTAGTGGGCGACACGGAACCAGCGATTGTCCCGATGGGCAAGATAGCCTTGGGGCCGCTCGGCGCTTTCCGGTCCCGGCGCCTTGATCAGCTGCCGGGCTACAGTCTTGATGCCCCAGGGGATAAGTTCCTTCTTACTGGGCATCCCGACGACGGTGCCGCCCATCGGACCGCGGCCCAGTTTCGGAGCGGGGAAGTCATCGACGTCATCCTTGAGCTGCGCGTCCGGGTAGGAGGACTTCAGGGCATTAATCTCAGGCAACTTGGTGCCGAGCACCCGGTGGAGTTCCTCGGGCCCCTTGAAGAGATCCTTCAGCGCCTCAATTCGACCATGTTCGGTGAAATACTGCATGGAGACTAGGTGTTTGACGTCCGACTGCACGGATTCGCGCAGGACTCGTCCGCCCTTCGGGTAGGGGCTGTGGATCAAGGTGGTAATCAAGCGGTTGCGTTCGTGGAAGTACGCCTGCCATCCCACGAGGTCGTCCTTATCGATCCACGAAACATGCCACACCGCGGCGCCTGGAAGGGACACCGTCGCGAAGCCGGCTTCCCGCGCCCGAAGCCCATATTCGGCGTCGTCCCACTTAATAAAGAGCGGCAGCGACAGGCCGATTTCCCTGATGACCTCGGTGGGGATCAGGCACATCCACCAGCCGTTGTAGTCCACGTCCACGCGCCTGTGCAGCCACGCCGTCTGGCGGAGGTTTGCGATGCTGAAATCATGCCGTACTTCCATGTCCGCGTGCGGCAGAGCCGGGACGATCCTGAACGGGTCAACAACCTCGCCAAAGGTGTGGAGCACACTGCGGTTGTAAAGGTCGAACATGTGGCCGCCGACGATAGTCGGTTTCTTGCAATGGTCGGCGAAGGTCAGCAGTCGGACGATGCTTTCCGGCTCCACGACTATGTCGTCGTCAAGTAGCAGCACGTAGTCGCTGCCATTCTCCACTGACTCGTACATCCCACGCGCGAAGCCGCCGGACCCGCCCAGGTTCGCCTGGTTGATGACCCGGAGCTTTCCGCCCAACGATTCCTTGACAGCTGCGAAGCCATCCTGTGCTTCGACCTTCTGTGACCCCTGGTCCACGATCAGGATCTCTTTGACGTTCTCGAGTACGTCGGAATTCTCTGCCAGGATGCGGGCGTTGTTCAAGCAGAAATCGGGCTTATTCATTGTGGTGATCTGAAGCGTGACCTGACCCTTGGATCCATCGCTGCCCTCGGCCTGCCACTCTCCGTTCTCCAACAGGAGTTCTCCCGAACTTGCGGCCAGGTCAAACCAGTACCAGCCGCCGTCGCCAAACGGCTTTAGCGTCAGGTCAAAAACAGACGTGGCGGCGCCGTCGACGTGTTTGCCGTCAACGCGCTGCACCGACCCGCGCGCGTTGGACTTGTACACGGTGACAGTTCCGGAGCCGCTCGTGCTGACCACCAGGCGTACGTCACGGACCGAGGTCCAGCGTTTCCAGTAGCTGGCAGGAAACGCGTTGAAGTAGGTGCCGAATGACATCTGCTCACCCGAACGGACGCGCATTGACTGCCTCGTCAGCAGGTCCTCAAAATGCGCCTCACGGCTGCCGGAGCTGAACATCTGCAGCTTCTGTTCCGGCAGTTTGGGTGTGCGCGCCAGTTCGTCATTTTCCCGAAGCCGAATGCCGCTGGCCGTTCCGGCGTCTACGTAAAGTGACACGGTGTCCATCTGGTCTGCGGATGGAAGGATCACCCTTTGGAGCGTCGCCCAGCCCGGCGCTGCACTCACGCGTCCACGCCTCCGCTTTCGATCGCTGCGCCGCTTTCGAAGTGCGGGCGGATCTTGTTGTCGAACATAGACAGCGCGGAGCCGATGGCCATGTGCATGTCGAGGTATTTGTAGGTACCAAGTCGTCCGCCGAAGAGAACGTCCTTCTCGGCAGCTGCGAGATCACGGTACTTGAGGAGCTTCTCGCGATCTTCGGCGGTGTTGATCGGGTAGTAAGGCTCGTCGCCCTCCTCCGCGAAGCGCGAGAACTCCCGCATGATGATCGTTTTCTCTGTCTGGTAGCCGCGCTCGGGGTGGAAGTGGCGCGGTTCGATGATGCGGGTGTACGCAACGTCTTCGTCGTTGTAGTTGACGACCGATGTGCCCTGGAAGTCCGCAACGTCGAGGATCTCTTCCTCAAAGTCGATGGTGCGCCAGGACAGATCGCCGGCAACGGAATCGAAGTAGCGGTCTACTGGTCCGGTGTAAACAACGGGAATTTTGCCAACCACTTTGTCCTTGGAGTACTCGTGCGACTCGTCAAAGAAATCGGTATTCAAGCGAACTTCGATGTTGGGGTGTTCCGCCATCTTTTCGATCCAGGCCGTGTAACCGTCTGTCGGCAGGCCCTCGTATTTGTCGTTAAAGTAGCGGTTGTCGTAGTTGTACCGCACCGGCAGGCGGGAGATGATGCCCGCGGGAAGGTCCTTGGGATCGGTCTGCCACTGTTTGCCGGTGTAGTGCTTAATGAACGCCTCATAGAGCGGCCGTCCAATGAGCTGGATTCCCTTATCATTCAGGTTCTGCGGATCGGTGCCCGCGAGTTCGCCTGCCTGTTCCTGAATGAGTGCCTGTGCCTGGCCCGGTGTCAGGTTGGCGCGGAAGAACTGGTTGATTGTGGCGAGGTTGATCGGCAGGGAATACACCTCGCCCTTGTGCACGCCGTAGACCTTGTGGACGTAGTTCGTGAAGGACGTGAAGCGGTTCACGTACTCCCATACGCGCTCGTTGGAAGTGTGGAACAGGTGCGCACCGTAGCGGTGCACCTCGATCCCCGTCTGCTCTTCCTTTTCGCTGTAGGCGTTTCCACCAATGTGGTGGCGGCGGTCGATGACTACGACCTTCAAGCCGAGCTCAGTGGCGGCCTGTTCTGCGATTGTCAGGCCAAAAAAGCCGGACCCTACGATGACGAGGTCAGCGGTCACAAAATCTCCTGGTTCGAAAGCGGGCAGCGCAATGTTGCGCATTGTCTGCTGCACCAGCCTACCCGAGACCCCAACGTGACCTACTAATCTCGTGAACCACCCCTCCTTCCTTTCGGCACGAAAATGCAGCTAGGTGGCGAGCTCCCGCCGATAACGGAGTCCTCCCCCCGCACGGCTCCGTTGCGGAGTTGGGCCAGATGCCCGACGTTCGATCCGTCCCCGATGTCCGAACTGGCCGAACATCGGCGGTTATTTCCACTGAAATCACGGGGGTGGCCGCGTCCCGAAAAACCTGGTCGTTATCCACATGGGACAGTTCAGCCGGGACAGGGCAACGGTCCGGTAATTAGCGTGGACATGTAGGCCAGCCAACCGTTAGGAACTCAACATCATGCCGCTGGAGTGTACGCTCGTCCGCAGCCCCGGCACTGGGCTGGTCCAGACACCACTGGAACTCACGGTGGACGCGTCCATTGGCACCGGCGGTGCGGACCTGCAGGCCGAGCTCGGGGCCAGGTTCGGCACCGGCGTTCTGTCAGTGGACGGCCTCCAGCTCGCTTCCCTGACGGTCGGCGAACCGCCGCTGGTGAACGGTGCGGTAATCGTCGACGGCGGGAGGCGGAGCCTGGGCTGCAGGCCGCGGTTCGCTGCCGACCTGCCAGCGCCGTTGGCCCTCGCAGTTCTGAGCGGTGCCGGCGCCGGGACAGTGGTTCCGCTGCGGCGCGGAACGTACAGCATCGGCCGAAGTAAAGCTGACATCGTCATCCCGGATCCTGAACTGTCCAGGCAACATGCACGCCTTCTTGTTTCCGAAACTGCCATCACCATCGAGGATCTGGACAGTGCCAACGGCACGGAAGTCGACGGCGAGCATGTGAGAAATACGGTTGTGGCCACCGGAGCCGTCATCCGCTGCGGCAACTCCACGATGACGCCGATCTTCGTGGATGCTCCTGGCGTGAAGCTGGAAGACGCAGGATCAGACGTCCACGAGCCCCTGCTGATCCAACGGCGCACGGACCCCGTTAACCGTGCCGCACTCGTGCTGACGGCCGTCCTGCCGCTGGTCATCGGCGTCGGGCTGGCTGTCATGACGGGGATGTGGATGTTTCTCGCCTTCACTGCGGTCTCTGCGGTCTCCGTCCTCGTGCCGGTCGTCTCCGCGAGGCGTCAACGCAGAGACTTGGCCACAGCGGTGGCAGCGGCGCTCCGCCAGGACCAGGAGCGGCGGCGGCGCGCTGCTCCACCGCTGTCCACTCTTGTGGTTGGCGGCCCGCCGTCCGCCGCTTCGCATGAACGGGCTCCCGGCGAACAGAGGATCTGGCTACGCCTGGGTTTGGCAGCCCAACGTGCAAATATCCGATTCGAGCCGGCCGCGCCTGGACTGGAGGTCCCGTCGGCCGGAGTTGTTCCACTGGTCCTCGACCCGGTCAATTCCTTGACCACAGTCAGCGGCCCGGCTGAGTCCCTGGACGGTCTGATGCGGTCGCTCATCATGCAACTTGCGGGTTACCCGCGGGCCGTCCGCACCCGCGTGGTGGTCCATGGTCCGGCCAGTCAACTTCCACTCAGCGCCCGGTTCCTGTCCAGTGTCACGCTGACGGCCACAAAGGCCGCAGCGACAGCTGCGCTGGCAAGGGAATATGCCCCCGCAACCAGACCAGGCGTGCTGCTGATGATCAGTGCCGGCGACCCGGCGGACGACGCGATCAAGTCTCTCGCGGCGGAAAACCACTGGCAGGTCATCGATTTCCGGTCCCGGCCTGGTTCCACGGCATCACCGGACATCGCACTGGGTGAACGGGTGGCCGAGCTGTACGGACCGGAGGGGTCCGTTCGTTTTGTGCCGGACCTCGCTCCGGAAGAGGTCTTCGGCAGCTTTTGCCGCATGCTTTCCCGTGATGCTGCGCCCGTTAACATCAGTGCGACAACTGTGCCGCAAACTTGCCTGCTCCGCGACCTGCTCAACCCCGGCAAGTCTGAAACGTCGGCGCGCTGGGCCGCATCCCGCGACGAGCCGGGGCTCGCCGTGCCCATCGGTCAAACCGCTGACGGCAACCGCTGTCTGGACCTCCAAACCGACGGTCCCCATTTCCTGGTGGCCGGGACCACCGGCTCAGGCAAATCCGAACTACTGCGCAGCATCACCGCGGCGTTGGCGCTCAGCCACCCGCCGGACCGCATTAATTTCCTGTTTGTCGATTTCAAAGGCGGCTCGGGGCTGGCGCCGCTGCAAGGCCTTCCGCATTGTGTAGGGATGCTCACCGATCTGGCCAGCCACGAGCTCGACCGGTCGCTGGTATCCCTTCGCGCGGAAATCCGGCTCCGTGAGGAAATACTGGCGTCCGCCCGGGCGCCGGATCTGACTGCGTATCGGGCTTCCCGCACGGATCGGGATGCCCAGCTCCCCCACCTGGTGGTGGTCATTGATGAATTCCGGATGCTGGTTGATCAGGCGCCGGCGGCCCTGACCGAACTCATGAGGATCGCCGCCATCGGGCGCTCCCTGGGCATCCACCTGATCATGGCGACGCAGCGGCCGCAGGGCGCCCTGACGCCTGACATTCGAGCGAACGTCACAACCAGCATCGCCCTCCGCGTCCAGTCCGACACGGAGTCGATGGACATCATCAATGCAGCGGCCGCTTCAGCCATCAGCCTGCATACGCCAGGGAGGGCTTTCCTGGCGCGGGGCACTGAAGAACCAGAGGAGTTCCAGGCCGCCTCCCTGACGGAACCGACTGACAGGAGCACTCCAGGCCGCCTGCGCGTACGTCTAGCCTCGGAATCGCTCAAGGACCCCACCGGAAAACCGCCCGCTGCGTACGACCACGAAGACCTGACACCTGCGATGGCCGCCGCGCCCATGGTCGACATGATGTCGGGCCTCTGGGTCTGCATGGATGGGCAGCCGGCAAGGCCACCCTTGGCTGCGCCGCTCCCGCACGTCCTGCAACGCCCGGTGGCGCCCGTTGCCGTCCCCGCGTTCGAGCACGGGACGGGGAATCCACAAGGATGGGCCATAACCCTCGGAATGATGGACCTGCCGGATGAACAACGGACAGCACCGCTCGACTGGCACCCCGCCCAGCACGGGCACTTGGGGCTCGTTGGCACTCCAGAGGCGGGAGTGCCTGACGCCCTGAAGGTTACCTTCAACGGCCTCGCGTCCCATCAGTTCGAAGCGCATTTCTACGTCCTCGACGCCGACGGTTCGTTGGAAGGCATCGAGTCGAACTGCCGCGTTGGCGCCAAGGCCGGTCCGCAAGACCTTCGACGCGCCGTCCGAATCCTTGAACGCCTCAAACAGGAGCTGTCACTTCGGCTGGGGAGCTCCCCCAACCAGCACCGGACTCCCCTGCTGCTGATCATCTCGGGTTGGGGAACGTGGGCTTCGTCCTTCCGGGCCGGACCGCTGGCCTGGGCGGAAGACCTGGTCCACGATCTCCTACGGGATGGCAGCCGCGCAGGAATCATTGTCGCCATTTCGGGACAAAGAGAGCTGGTGACCGCCAGGTTCTATGCCTCCGTGCCCAACCGTTTCTACTTTCCGTGCGGCTCAAACGACGACAGCCGCCTCGCGTGGCCGAAAATGCCCGCCACGGCTGAAGTTCCTGGCCGGGCAGTGGCCTTCGGAGCGCTCGCGGCAGGCAAATCTGCCGTCTGCCAGTTCTTTGCCGAGTCCGGTGACGAAGATTCTCTGTGGACTGGCGCAGGAAAAGCTGGCGGGCATGCGGTTATCAGACGGCCCTTCCGGGTGGATTCGCTGCCCGCCAGGGTATCGATAAGAGAACTAATGGAACGTGCAATGCCGGACAAGGGAGAAGCACCGGACAAGGGAGAAGTGCCGGCACAGCCGGGAACCGACGGCCCGAAGGTTCATCCAGGCCCTCCTGGACCACGGACCTTTGTCATAGGGCTGGGCGGCGACGAACTCGCGCCCGTCTCCGTCCGGATTCCTGCAGGTGGAGTTCTCGCCGTGCTCGGAGGGCACGGCGGTGGCAAGACCAGCTTTCTGCGCCTGTTACCGGAACTGAACGCCGGGAGGGCCGAGTGGCTGGCACCGGGTGCAGGTAATGACGCCTGCGAATACTGGTCCGGTGCGCTTCAGAGGGCTGCTGCCGGCACAGTGGGCCGATATGCCATCGCTCTGGTGGACGACGCAGACCTTCTGCCCCAGTCAGCACACCAAGACCTTGCAGAACTGAACAGCAGGGGGATCTGCGTGGTTTTTACTGCCGGGTTCAGTCCGCTGCTGGTCCAGCGCGTGCCCCTGGCGCTCAGCGCCCGGGGTTCGGGGACCGGGCTGCTGATCGCACCGCGCAGCCTCATGGACGGCGACCTGTTTGGCATCAGGTTCGACGCCGAGCCAAATCCGCCCCCGGGCCGCAGCGTCCTGGTGACGAACGGCCGGCCGACGGCGGTCCAGCTGGGCTGGGTGCCTGACACGTCGAAAGCCCCTGCCCATCAACAGGACGCGGCCGGACCTCAAACAGCCGGCGGGGAACCGCCCGTCCGTGACACATAGGCAACAACACGTTTGTCGAACAGCAGGACAATGGCGAGGAGCGCGGGAATGAGCATTGCGAGCCCGGCCCAGACGAGGCCCCCCGTCAGGGTGGGGACTCCCACTATCAGGACAAACAGCTGGGCCACCAGGGAGGCGGACCGTGTCCAGCGGTATCCGCGGAACAGAAAGTGCCCCACCGCAAACAACCACGCCGCGAAGGCGAGGAGCAACGCCATCGTGAACACGGCGCCCCAAAAGGAGAGGACAGGCGCACCCGTCGCAAGTTCATATCCGTACCAGGCGGCCGCGCCAAGCAAAGCTGTGGCTTCAGCGGCGACAACCAGGGCAATGACGGTTACGCCGCGCGGTCGTCCGGCCCGCTGGCCGGTGGGAACTTCCTGGCCATTCTGCGGCCCCGATCCGCCCGGAGAAGGGTCCGGGGAACCGTCAGGGGAAGTGTTCGAGGGGGGTACGGAGGGTCTTGACACACTGGCACCCTACCGGACATAGTCGGACAGTGGTGAGGGCCACCAACGCCGATGTGATGTATCGCTCAGCTTTCCGGGGATTTCAAGCCTTATTACCCCTTGTTTACACAGCGTTAACATGACAGGCTTAATTCAGATGACCAAGGGGGCCCCGCAGGGCCCCTTTCCTTTGTAGCTACTAGTGAATAATTTCACAAAGAGCTCTTCCCAGAAATGGAGCAACTGATCAGCATGGATTGGCGTAACCGCGCGGCGTGCCTTGACAAGGACCCGGAACTGTTTTTCCCGGTCGGAAACACGGGCCCTGCCCTCCTCCAGATCGAGGAAGCCAAAAGCGTTTGCCGCCGCTGCCCCGTCGTTGATACCTGCCTCCAGTGGGCGCTGGAGTCCGGCCAGGACGCCGGCGTGTGGGGCGGCATGAGTGAGGACGAGCGCCGGGCCCTGAAGCGCCGGGCAGCACGCGCACGCCGGGCTTCCTAACCCGGGCTAAGGCATAACAGACGGCAATGGCCGCAACCCAACGGGTTGCGGCCATTACTTTTTGCCAGGGTTCGGATGATTCCGCCGGTGCCGGATTACCCGGCTACTTGGGCATAAGGCTCAGCCGGATCCGGACGGCCGTTCCCCCGCCTTCCCGGGGCTGCCACGCTATGGTGCCGCCGAGCTCGCTGGTAACCAAAGTGCGGACAATCTGAAGACCCAGGCCCTCGACATGGGGAGTCTCAGGCAGGCCCACCCCGTCATCGGCCACGGTGACCGTCAGGAGCTCTTCGCCATCGTCCTCCTCGGACCGGTCGGCCAGGAGCCATACCGTGCCGGTGCGTCCCTCGAGACCGTGTTCGACGGCGTTAGTCACCAATTCATTGATCACCAGCGCCAGCGGGGTTGCGAAGTCGCTGGGAAGTTCGCCGAACAGTCCCGCCCGTTCGGTCTTGACCTGTTGCGAAGGCGAGGCAACCTCCGCTGACAGCCTGAACTGGCGGCCGATCAGTTCGTCGAAGTCGACGCTCTGTGCCAGCCCCTGGGACAGAGTTTCGTGGACAAGGGCGATCGTTGCCACGCGGCGCATCGCCTGTTCCAGGCCCTGCTTGGCTTCATCGCTGACCATGCGGCGCGACTGCATCCTCAGGAGCGCCGCCACGGTCTGCAGGTTGTTTTTCACCCTGTGGTGGATCTCGCGGATGGTCGCGTCTTTTGTAACGAGCTCCATCTCCCGCCTCCGCAGCTCGGACACATCGCGGCACAGGACCAGGGCCCCGAACCGGTGCTGCTCATCACGGAGCGGAATTGCCCGCAGGGAAAGGCTCACGCCGCGTGACTCGATCTCGCTGCGCCATGGCATCCGGCCGGTTACCACCAGTGGCAGCGTTTCGTCGACCATGCGCCGGTCCTTCAGCAGGCTCGCGGTTACTTCGGCCAGCGACCGTCCCTCGAGGGACTCGCCGTCGCCGAGCCGCCGGAAGGCGGATACACCATTGGGGCTCGCGTACTGCACGATGCCCTCGGCGTCGAGCCTGATGAGGCCGTCCCCCACACGGGGCGCGCCCCGGCGTGAGCCCGTAGGCGAGGCAAAGTCCGGCCACAGCCCCAGCGTGCCCATGCGCAGCAGATCATAGGCACACTGCCGGTATGTGAGTTCCAGCCTGGAGGGCATACGGGAGCTGGACAGATCCATGTGCGTCGTCACGACGGCGAGCGTCCGGCCGTTGCGGACCATGGGAACGGCCTCGACCCGCAGCGCCATGTCGCTGCTCCAGTTTGTTTCGCTGGACCGTTCGATGGCACGGCTGGCCCAGGCCTTGTCAACCAGCGGCTGCAGGTCCGACCGGATGCCCTCACCCACAAAGTCCCCGTGGAACACGGTGTGCGTGGTTGAGGGCCGGACGTGCGCCAACGCCACGTAGCCGTACTCCGGGTGGGGGAACCACAGAGCGAGGTCGGCAAACGCGAGGTCGGCAACCATCTGCCAGTCCCCCACCAGGAGGTGCAGCCATTCGGCATCACCCGGCCCAAAATCAGCATGTTCCCTGATGGGGTCCGTAAAGATTGCCACTGCACCTCCAGTTACGACGCCGGTATCCCTAGCGTCGGACGATTGACCTCAAGAGCCTCAATGCTACCGACAGTGACGCCATATCGTCCGCTTCGAGGGAATTGACCTCGTCGAACATGCTCTTGGCCCGGCCGAGCTGTTCAGCGTTCTGGCTCTCCCAATCCTTCAGCCTGTCCGCCGGGGAGAGCCCTGAATCCGTGGATTCGAGCACCGCCATCGTCATGTCCGAGACCGTCGAGTACAGATCGTCGCGCAAGGCCGCCCGTGCCAGCGCCTGCCACCTGTCCTGCCTCGGCAGGCTGCTGATCCGTTCAAGCAGGGAATCAGCGTGGAAGCGGTTGAATACGGTGTAGTAAACGGACGCAATCTCCTCAACGGGGTCCTTACGGACCTGGGCGATCTTGGCTATGTCCAGCAGCACGAAACTTTCAAACAGTTCAGCCCAGCGCAGAGCCAGGCCTTCTGGCAGTTTCCACTCCCGCGCTTCCTTAAGCCACGCGGCCACCCGCTCGCGGTCGTCGCCCCGAACGTAGTCAAGGAGGCGGGCGCGCATCGGATCCATGACGGGCTTGAATTCGGCGACGACGTCAGCGATGGGCCGGTTGGCTCCGCTTTGGCCCACGAGCCAGCGCACGGCGCGGTCCAGGAGCCGCCGGATGTCCAGGTGGACGGTGCTCCAGTGCTCCGTGGGGAACGAGGCGGGGAGACTGTTGAGCTCATCCACCATGACATCGAGTTCGTAGATCTCACGGAGAGCAACGAACGCTTTCGCGACAGCCACCTCGGTGGCCGATGTCTCCTCAATGGTCCGGAACGCGAAGGTGATGCCGCCCATGTTGATCATGTCGTTGGCAACAATCGTGGCAATGATCTCCCGCCGCAGCGGATGGGTGTCGAGCTCGGCATCAAACCGTTCCCGCAACTGCTGCGGGAAGTAGGCGCGGAGGGTCTGCCGGAACCACGGGTCGTCGGCGAGGTCGCTGTCCCGGAGGGCAGAGGTCAGCTCGATCTTCGCATACGCCGCAAGCACGGACAGTTCCGGGGACGTCAGGCCCTGGCCTTGGCCGAGCCTTTCCCGCAGGGTCTCCGTAGTAGGCAAGGCTTCAAGATCGCGTTTGAGGTCAGCTGATTTTTCCAGCCAGTCCATCATCCGTTCGTAGCTGGGGCTCCACTCGGCAACGCGCATGCGGTCGTTGAGGAGCAGGATGTTTTGGTCCACATTGTCCTGCAGCACCAGCCGGCCCACCTCGTCGGTCATCGACGAGAGGAACCCGGAGCGTTCCTCTGCGGAGAGTTTGCCGGCAGCCACCATCCGGTCCACGAAGATTTTGATGTTGACCTCGTGGTCAGAGCAGTCCACGCCTGCCGAGTTGTCGATGGCGTCCGTATTGAGGATCACTCCCTGCAGTGCTGCCTCGATGCGCCCGCGCTGGGTCATCCCGAGGTTGCCGCCTTCACCGACCACCTTGACCCGTAGGTCACGGCCGTCCACGCGGATGGTGTCATTGGCCTTGTCCCCCACGGACGTGTTCGACTCGGCGCTTGCCTTGACGTATGTTCCGATCCCGCCGTTGTACAGCAGGTCGGCGGGGGCCAGCAGAATCGCCCGGAGAAGCTCCGGCGGGCTCAGCTGGGTTGTCGTTTCCGGCAGCCCCAGGGCCGCACGGATCTGCTCCGAAACGGGGACCGTCTTGGCCTGCCTGGCGAAAACGCCGCCGCCCTCGCTGATGAGGGATTTGTCGTAGTCATCCCACGAGGAGCGGGGCAGCTCGAACAGCCGCTGGCGCTCCGCAAAGGACGATTCCTCGTTTGGATTGGGGTCGAGGAAAATGTGGCGGTGGTCGAAGGCCGCGAGCAGGCGGATGTGGCGCGACAGCAGCATCCCGTTGCCGAACACGTCGCCGGACATGTCGCCAACGCCGACGACGGTGAACGGCTGGGTCTGGGTGTCCAGGTCAAGTTCGCTGAAGTGCCGTTTGACAGATTCCCAGGCACCGCGGGCGGTGATGCCCATGGCTTTGTGGTCGTAGCCCACGGAACCGCCCGAAGCGAAGGCATCACCGAGCCAGAAGCCGTACTCGGCGGCCAGGCCGTTGGCGATGTCGGAGAACGTGGCCGTGCCCTTGTCCGCGGCGACCACCAGGTAGGAATCGTCGTCGTCGTGCCGCACCACGTCCGACGGCGGCACCAGGTTTTCGCCGTCGGGCAGGGTTACCAGGTTATCCGTGATGTCCAGCAGGCCGCGGATGAACGTCTTGTAGCTTTCAATGCCTTCCGCCATCCAGGCAGCGCGGTCTGCCGCCGGATCCGGGAGCTGCTTGGCGAAGAAACCGCCCTTGGCGCCGGTGGGGACAATGACCGCATTCTTGACGGTCTGTGCCTTCACGAGGCCCAGGACCTCGGTGCGGAAGTCTTCGCGCCGGTCGGACCAGCGAAGCCCGCCGCGTGCCACCTTGCCGAAACGCAGGTGTACGCCCTCCACCCGCGGTGAATACACCCAGATCTCGAACTTCGGCCGCGGGAAGGGCAGCCCGTCGATGTTGGTCGGATCCAACTTGAAGCTCAGGTGCTGCTTGTACTGGTAGAAGTTGGTGCGCAGTGTGGATTCGATCAGGTTCATAAACGTACGAAGGACGCGGTCGGCGTCGAGGGTTGCGACCTGGTCGATCGATTCGTGCAGTCCCGCCCGGACGGCGTCCTGGGTGGCGGCACGCTGGTCCTCGTCAACTGAGGGATCGAACCGGGCCGCGAAGAGTGCGCTGAGCCCCTTGGTAACTTCAGGGTTGGCAAGCAACGTGTCGGCGATGAAACCGAACGAATTGGTGTTTCCCATCTGGCGCATGTAGCGCGCGTAGGCCCGCAGAACAGTAATCTGGCGCCAGTGCATTCCCTCACGGAGCACGAGCCGGTCGAAACTGTCGGATTCAATGGCACCGGACACCGCAGCCCCGAAGGACTCGGCGAGCAGCTGGCCGGTGGCTACCGGATCTACTCCGGCCGGGTACTTAAGCCCCAGGTCATAAAGGAAAAAATCACGCCGGTCAGCGGTCTCGATCTCGAAGGGCCGCTCGTCCAGTACCTCAAGCCCAATGTTGTGGAAGTAGGGCAGGATCTGGCTGAGGCTTTTCGGCTCCAGCATGTAGAGCTTGACGCGGGCATCTTCCTCCAGCGTGGCCCCTGCGCCTTCCGGGAGATATACATGAACACCGGGACGTTCCTGCTTTGCCCCGGCTGTACGCTCCGCTTCGGCTCCGTACTTCTCGAAGCGGGAGATATCCTCCAGGGCCTCCTCAACTTCATAGTCCACGCGGTAGCTCGCCGGGAACGCTTCTGACCAGATTGCTGCCAGTTCCTTGGCGTGATCGTCCTCACCGCTCCCCCGCAGGACCTCTGAGATCCCTTCGCTCCAGGACCGAGCGGCCCTGACCAGACGCTTTTCAAGGTCTTCGGCGTCAACGTGGCTGACGTCAGCGCCTTTGGGGAGACGGATACGGAAGAACAGCCGGGCCAGCGCGGACTCTGTCATCCGGGCCTCGTAGTCGATCGTGACGGCCTGGAACGTTTCCCGCAGCTCATCCTCAATGCGGAGCCTGACGTTGGTGGTGTACCGGTCGCGCGGGAGGTATACGACGGCGGACATGAACCGGCCGTAGATATCCGGGCGCAGGAACAAACGGGTCCGGCGGCGCTCCTGCAGCCGCTGGATTCCCAATGCGGTGGACGCAAGGTCCGGGATCTCAATCTGGAACAGTTCGTCGCGCGGATAGGTCTCCAGGATTCCCAGCAGGTCCTTCCCGGAGTGCGAGTCAGGCGGGAACCCGGCATTCCGCAGCACGGCGTCCACTTTCTCCCTGACGATCGGGATGTTCCGGACAGACCCGGCATAGGCGCTGGTGGCAAACAGTCCGATGAAGCGACGCTCCCCGTTGACGTTCCCGGCGGCGTCAAAGCTTTTCACGCCAATGTAGTCGAGGTACGCGGGACGGTGCACGGTGGACCGCGAGTTGGCCTTCGTGATCACAAGGGCGCGCTTCTCCCGGGCCTTCTTCCGGCCTGCGTCGGTCAGGTGCTGGACATGGTGGGAATCCACTGCTGCCCTCAGGAGCCCGAGCCCGCTGTTGTCCCGGAGTTCAAGGACATCTTCGCCATCGACGTTAATGAGGTCGTATTCGCGGTAACCCAGGAAGGTGAAGTTTCCATCATCGAGCCAGCGGAGCAGGTCCTGGGCCTGGCGCAGCTCTGCAATCTGGGCCGGGTGGGCCACCTTGTCCAGGCTTTCCGCGATCTGCCGGGCCTTGTTCCGCATTTTCGGCCAGTCCTCGACTGCGGCCCTCACGTCACCCAGGACCCGTTCCAGGCCGGCAAGCAGTGCCGCCCTGGCGTCATCGGTGGTGCGGTCGATCTCCACAGCGATCCACGACTCCATGTGGGAGGTGTTATCCCCCTGGGCGATGAGGTGCGACATGCTGGGCATTGCCGCGGTGTCGCCGCTGGAAATTCCGAACTGGGACGGAACGCGGTCCACTTTGACCAGCTGCCCCGATTCGCGGTGCCGGGTGACCACAAAAAGAGGGTGGTTTACCAGGTGGATGGCCGCGTTCTGCCGGACCAGCTCGGCGTTGACAGAGTCAACGAGGAAGGGCATGTCATCCGTGACGACATAAACTACGCTGCTGTCCGCCTCCGTGCCAATGGATATTTTAGCCTGGCCAGGCAGCCGCACGCCGGCGACCTCACGGTGCGTCTCGGCCCTGGCCGCCAGCACATCCTGCGAATAGCTGTGCGCGTCCTCCTCGGCTAGATGCTGATAGTAGTCCCCCAGGAAACCTTCGCGGTCTCCAATAGCAAGGGGTTGATCCTCCACACTGGATCCAGACGACATCGACAAACGCCTCCATCACAAGATTGATGCTGCACCTTTGCAGCTCTTATGGTGAGCCTAACCCTTTAGGCGACGCCTCGCTGTGGAAGAGAATACAGAGGATCTGCGTTTTTGCTGGACAGATGCACAGACCAATTCGGCGATCGCGGCCCTGAGCTTCGACTCCGGTGCAACTTCGAGGAGCAATGAGCCTCCCAGCAGCGCCGAATCGGCAGCGGGACCGTCGGCCGGCAGAAACGCGCTGATTTCTGCGGCCGGACCATACCGGTCCCATGCATCCCGCAACTGGCGTTCGGGCGCCCTGCCCACGGCGCCGGCGCGGACCTTGTTCATCACCACCACCGGAGAGACATTCGGCACCGCAAGCTCAAGTTCGGCCAGCCCGCGGACCAGCCGCGGGACTCCGACCGGATCCGCCGAACCCACGGCATAGACGGTGTCCGCCAATTCCAGCGTCCGCAGGGTCGCCGCGTTGCGTCGCGGGGCCATCGTGTCAAAGCTGATTTCTTCATCCGCCTCGAGGCAGAATCCGGTATCGACGACCACCACATCCGCGATTTCCCGGGCGCGCTCCAGCACCAGCGACAGGGCTGCCGCCCGGAGTTCCGTCCACCGGTCCGCGCGGGTAATGCCGGTGAGGACCCGGAATGTGCCGAGCCTGGTTGCTACCGCAGCCGCAATCCTGAGCAGGGCATCGGCGTCGAGCATGCCCTGGTCAGCAAGCCGGCAGGCTTGCGCCAGCCCGGCCGATTCATCCAGCAGGCCAAGGACTGCCGCGATGCTGGCCCCATAGCTGTCGGCATCAACCAGGAGGACGGATTTTCCCTCAGCAGCCAGTTCCCCCGCCATGTTCGCCGCGACCAGGGTCCGTCCGGGCGATCCCGCCGGACCCCAGACCGCTATGATGCGGCCCGTGCCGGAAGCCGCCGGGACATCTTCCGACGCCGCGGGCACGGGCCTGAGCGCGGCGGCGGGATCGGCCAGGCCGGCTGCGGGATGACCAGGCTGCCTGCCCACCAACTGGGCCACGGCCTCGGATATCCTTGCCGCCAAGGTCGCAGCCTCGACACCCAACACAGCCGACGGTACGCCGATCCCCCGGAGCCGGGATGCCTCGTCCGGATTATCGGTGAGGGCTATGATCGCCACGCCGACCGCACCCAGCCGGTCGACGAGTGAAGCCGTCAATTCCTCACACCCGTCAGCGACCACGGCAGCGCGGGCAAGCCCGCTCTGGCACGCTGCCAGCAACTCGGCCAGCTCGGCGCACCTCCGAACCACAGTCACAGGGCCGTGCAACCGCTCAAGGCCGCCCACAATATCTTCCTGGGCCTGGCCGACGGTGACTACCGGGATGCTCACGAAGCGGCCCCGCCAGGATTCCAGACCACTGATATCTTGGCCTGATTGGCCTGTGCTCCCAGCAACTCAGGCATTTGCCTGTCGGACACGAGGACCATCAGCACGGTGCTTCGTGATGAACCCAGCGCTGTGGACCCGGAGGTGATCTCCGCAACTTCCGCGCCGGGAAGAAGGAGCTTCGGCTCGCTGAATCCGTTTTTCGCATCCGGCAAGGCAACCCACACGTCCACCCGGGTCCCGGCTATCGCCTGGGACGGGAGCGCCTCCTGAACCGTCACTGCGACTGGCTTGCGGTCCAAGGCATCCACAGCGCCAAGACTTTGACGCGGGACCAGCTGGTCCTTGCCGATTCGCTGGACAGCCACTACCCCCTCAGGCAGGCCGCCTTCCACGGTGATATATTGCTGCTCCGTGTCACCCAGCCGGACTTTGGCGCGGACCACGTTGTCCTCCGTCAGCATTTCGCCCACTGCGATGGCGTCCCGCGCCGCGTAGACCTCGGTGGTCGTGTCAGCGCTGCCGACAAGCGAGATAACCCCGGCCACGGACGCAAGAACGAGCAGTATTCCAACGAGCAGCCGGGGATCTTTCCACGACGGCCGCTTCAGCCTTGCGGCCGCAGTTGCATCAACAGTTGTCACGCGCAGTCTCCCCCTCGCTCCGCACCGGGCCTCAGGCGGCCGGACACCCTCATTGTTACGTCATGGAAGCCTGAACGGGAAGTCAAAAAGACAAACAGCATCAAACTGTGGATAAACGCATCAAATGGTCCCTGAAGTGGCAAAATAGGAGCATGCCCCGATTCCTCACCCTCGCAGACGTCGCAGAGCAGCTGCAGATCAACTCGCCGGCGGCGTACGCACTGGTCCGCAGCGGAGAACTCAAGGCCATCCAGGTCGGCGGCCGCGGCCAGTGGCGCGTTGAAGAGAAAATGCTGGAGCAGTACATCGAAGAGCGCTACGCCGAGGCGAGCCGGATAATCCAGGAATCCAGGTCAAAGTCCGTCTGAGCGGGGCCCTGACCGCCGTACGGCCTCAAGCGGCTATAAGTCTCCGGTGAATACTGACCTGATGGCGGCAAGTGCGGAAAATGGAACCGTACAGACGTGGCCGACATGCGGGGCGCGGCGGGCTTCCCCGGGCCTGAGGGCAGCCAGGTCAAGGTAGTCGCGGCCGACCTTGTCGATGACACCGGCCATGCCGGAGTCCTGCGCACTCCCGCTTCTCAACAGAACCGTCAGCTCCGACCGGTCCCGGGCCAGTCCACGAAGGGCATTCGACAGCCCGATACTCCTCCGCACAGCAGATGGCTCGCTGACGGAAAACCGCCCCAGTCCCGCATAACTCTCAACGGCAAGGTGCGGAACCAATACCTGATGGCGTTTGTCGTTCAGGACAAAGGCGTCGACCCCCGCATACACGAGGGTCCCTTCAAAAACCGCACCGGACACGAGGCGTACTTTCACGTGCGTTCCCAAGGAACCCCGCAGCCGGTCGGCCAGGCTTAGTCCGGCCGCGTCCACTCTTGCACGTTCCGAAATCTCGGCTTCCATCGACAGCCTGCCGCCTTCGGCAAACTGTGCCTCCATGTCACTAAACAGGGCATCCCAACGCATTCGGCCAGCGTAGGACGCGCGTTCCTCACCGTCAATTCACAACCAACTTCCCTCCAACGTCTGGACAAAATTCGATCAGGTAGGGCAAACTGATTTTACTTGCATCAAACTGCATCAAACAACATCAAACGCGATGGAGATGGCAATGACAGCGCATGGGAAGCACAGCGTTAGGTCCGACGCCGCGATGGCCGCAGCCATCCTGTTGTTGGGCGGCCTCCTGTGGATCTCGGGCCTGCCATTCGCGGATCGCTGGATCCTCAGCGGCGCAGGCCGGAGGGCACTGGATTTCGACCAGCTTTTGGGCACGGCCGCAACTGCAGCGGGATTGGCAATCGCCGCGTGGTGGGTGCTTTCCATACTGTCGGCCTTTACAGCGGCAGTCCTGGAACGAACCGGACGGAAACGCGCGGCCGCCACGGCGGGTAAATTGTGTCCGGCATTTATGCGCCGGCTGGCGCTGGCGGTGCTTTCCGTCCAGCTTGTTTCCGCTCCGCTGGCCCATGCTGAAACGCCCTCCGGTCCGGTTTGGCTGCCTACGCAGGGTGCCGCGGCTCCGGCTGCCTGGGAGCCCACGGGCGGCAGCGCCGCCATGGCGTTTGTGGCCGCGGCTAGTTCGGCGCCGGAGGAACAGGGCTCCGCGTCGGAGCTTCAACCGGACTGGCGACCCACTGCCCCGGTGCCTGATCCTGGCCTCACTGTTGCCAGGCCCTTACGGGCAGGGCAAGCGCCACCATCATCGCGGACTGAGGTCACGGTGCTTGCCGGCGACACCCTCTGGGACATTGCGGCCCGGGAACTGGGGCCCGCAGCCTCGGATGTCGAGGTGGCACTGCACTGGCCCCGCTGGTACCAGGCCAACAAGGCCGAAATTGGCGAAAACCCGGACGTCCTGCTCCCGGGCCAAATCCTGAAACCACCCGCCGGGGCCTAGCCGACAGATCGACGGACAGCATTAACTACCAAGGGGGAAACCATGAGTGCCTTTACACCTATCCGCCCCGCAGCGCCCATTCCGAACCGGCCTGCAGCCGGACGGCAGGCTCTGGATGGGGTGGGGCCTACTGCCCGTCCACTCCGGGCCGTCGACGAGAAGACCGAGGTCATCGCCATCACCCGAGCCACAGTCCAGGCCGCGATGGAAGTCCTGGCAGGCATCCGGCCGGTCCATCAGCTTGCCCGGCGGCTGGATCCCCGCTGCCTGGCAACGCTGCAGCACCGCGCGTCGTTGATCCGGCGTGAACTTGCCCGCTCGTCGTCACCGTCGCTGGCACGTCTGCACAAGAACTCCGTAGTGCGGTCGGTCCGGCTGTGCGAGGTCGCTCCCGGTGTCTATGAGGCCAGTGCCGTCGTGGTTGATGACGTGCGCGCAAGGGCCGTGGCAGTCCGGTTGGAACGAAGCAAGGAGGTGTGGCGCGTTACGGAGCTCGTGGTCGGCTGATCCCCCGTCCAGCCGGTCACAGAAAGGGCCCGGAACCTAGGTTCCGGGCCCTTTCCTTGTGGTTCATGTACCTGGTATCAGCGGCGTTTCTTCTTGGCAGGCTTCTTGGGGCCGTCCTGCGCTGCCGCCTTGGCGGGGTTGCCCGAACGCGCGGAAGACCGGCTTTCCACACGCGTCTGGCTGGCGCCGTCTTCGCCCGGTGCCGTGTACTGAAGCTGCGCAGGCTTCTCGGGCGCCTCCAGGCCGGCCGCGTGGATCTGTGGTTCAACGTGCTCGGTGTGTCCGCCGGCGGCATCGGCCACCACAACATCCTGGGCCGGGGTCACCTCGACCTCAAGGTTGAACAGGAAGCCTACGCTTTCCTCCCGGATGGCTTCCATCATGCTCTGGAACATGGTGAAACCCTCGCGCTGGTATTCCACGAGCGGGTCACGCTGGGCCATGGCGCGCAGGCCGATGCCTTCCTTCAGGTAGTCCATCTCATAAAGGTGTTCCTGCCATTTGCGCCCGATAACTGACAGCACAACACGTCGTTCCAGTTCCCTCATACTGTCAGAGCCGATGGCCTCTTCACGTGCCTGGTAGACCAGCCTGGCGTCGGAAAGTAGCTCTTCCTTCAGGAATTCGACGGTGAGCCGGGATTTGCCGCCCGCCTCATCAATGATTTCATCGGCGGTAACGCTGACCGGGTACAGGGTTTTCAGGTTGGTCCACAGCTGGTTGTAGTCCCAGTCGTCGCCGTTACCTTCCGCGGTTGCGGCGTCGATGAGCGCCGTGATGGTGTCCTCGACAAAGAACTGCACTTTTTCGTGCAGGTCGTCACCCTCGAGGATTCGCCGCCGGTCGCCGTAAATGGCTTCGCGCTGGCGGTTCAGGACGTCGTCGTACTTGAGGACGTTCTTGCGCTGTTCAGCGTTGCGGCCCTCAACCTGCCCCTGGGCGGAAGCAATGGCGCGGGACACGAGCTTGGATTCCAGTGCAACGTCGTCCGGCACCGAACTGTTCATCAGGCGTTCGGCCGCCCCTGAGTTGAAGAGCCGCATCAGGTCATCGGTCAGGGAGAGGTAGAACCGCGATTCACCCGGATCGCCCTGGCGGCCGGAACGGCCCCTGAGCTGGTTGTCAATGCGGCGGGACTCGTGCCGTTCGGTTCCAAGGACATAAAGCCCGCCAAGGCTCAGTACTTCCTCGTGTTCGTCCTTGACCGACTGCTTGGCTGCCTCGAAGGCAGCGGGCCACGCGGCCTCGTACTCCTCGGAATTCTCCTCAGGATCCAGTCCCTGCCTGGCGAGCTCAGCGACGGCGGTGAATTCCGCGTTGCCGCCGAGCATAATGTCAGTTCCGCGGCCGGCCATGTTCGTCGCCACAGTGACGGCACCCTTCCGGCCGGCCTGGGCGACGATGGCTGCCTCACGGGCATGGTTCTTGGCGTTCAGGACTTCGTGCCTGATGCCCTCCTTGGCCAGCAGCCGGGAGAGGTATTCACTCTTCTCGACGCTGGTGGTGCCCACCAGGACCGGCTGGCCCTTTTCGTGGCGTTCGGCAATGTCTGTCACCACGGCGTCGAACTTGACGGCTTCGTTCTTGTACACGAGGTCGGACTGGTCGATGCGCTGCATGTCCCGGTTGGTGGGAATGGCGACAACGCCGAGTTTGTAGGTGCCCATGAACTCGGCGGCCTCCGTCTCGGCCGTGCCTGTCATGCCCGCGAGCTTGCCATACATACGGAAGTAGTTCTGGAGCGTCACCGTGGCCAGGGTCTGGTTTTCAGCCTTGATCTCGACGCCTTCCTTGGCCTCGATCGCCTGGTGCATGCCTTCGTTGTAGCGCCGGCCGGCAAGGATACGGCCGGTATGTTCGTCAACGATGAGGACTTCGCCGTCCAGGATGACGTAGTCCTTGTCGCGCTTGAACAGTTCCTTGGCCTTGATGGCATTGTTCAGGAAGCCGATGAGCGGCGTGTTGGCGGACTCGTAAAGGTTCTGGATGCCGAGGTAGTCCTCGACCTTCTCGATACCGCTTTCCAGGACACCGACGGTGCGCTTCTTCTCGTCGACCTCGTAGTCGTGCTCGGGCTGGAGGCGAAGAACAACCTTGGCGAATTCGCTGTACCAGCGGTTCGTATCGCCCTGCGCCGGCCCTGAAATGATCAGCGGGGTGCGTGCCTCGTCAATCAGGATGGAGTCAACCTCATCCACGATCGCGAAGTGGTGGCCACGCTGGACAAGCTCTGAACTGTCCCACGCCATGTTGTCGCGGAGGTAATCAAAGCCGAATTCGTTGTTGGTGCCGTACGTGATGTCGGCGGCGTACTGCTCCCGGCGGACCGACGGGTCCTGGTTGGACAGGATGCAGCCGCTGGTCAGGCCAAGGAAGCGGTAGACGCGGCCCATCAGGTCCGACTGGTATTCGGCCAGGTAGTCGTTCACGGTAATGACGTGGACGCCGTTTCCGGCGAGGGCGTTGAGGTAAGCCGGAGCAGTGGCCACCAGGGTCTTTCCTTCACCGGTCTTCATTTCGGCGATGTTGCCCAGGTGAAGGGCGGCGCCGCCCATCATCTGGACATCGAAGTGGCGCATGCCCAGGGTGCGTGATGAGGCCTCCCGCACGGCGGCGAAAGCTTCGGGCAGCAGGTCGTCCAGCTTCTCGCCGTCCTGGTGGCGTGCCCGGAGACGGTCGGTTTCTTCCCGGAGTTCGGCATCCGTGAACGTCTTGAACGAGTCTTCGAGGGCATTGATGGAGTCGGCATAGTTCCGCAGTTGCCGCAGGGTTTTTTTGTCACCCGTACGGAGAAGTTTTTCAATAAGTGATGCCACGTGAAGATGCTCCCAGTCTCTGCCGCCGAATTCTGGCGTTTTTAGTCTACGGGAGAGACACAGGCCACGATGCCGGTGTTCCCTGAGAGCGGATAGCACTTCCGCCCGCTCCGACCGCCGCTGCGAGGTCCCCGGCCAGTTCTCCCACCGGGCTCACCACAACGTCCCCCAGGCCCAGCCATTCAGCCATCAGTTCAAGCTCTGCTGCAAGTTCGACGGCGGTCCGCGGCGGAGCGCCCGGCTCGCCATAGGCGGACCGGACCAGCAGCTTTCCGGCGGCGCGGTCCGCTTTGAGGTCCACCCGCGCCACGATGGCCTCGCCCAGGAGGAACGGCAGGACGTAGTAGCCGAAGCGCCGCCTGTGCTCAGGCGTGTAAATCTCAATCCGGTAGTGGAACCCAAATAGTTCCTCAAGCCTGCGCCGCTCGAAGACCAATGAATCGAAGGGACTCAGCAGGGCCCGCCCCACCGCCCTGCGGGGCATCCTGGCGTCAGCGTGGCGGAAGACCACGCGGTCCCAGCCGGCCACGGTCACGGGCTCCAGCCTGCCGGTGGCCACGAGGTGGTCCACTGCGGCTGCTGCGGGCTTGATGGGCACACGGAAATAGTCGGCGAAACACCGCACGGTGCCGATACCGTGGGCCTGCGCCGCAGCATCGATCAGCCGGTGCATGGATTCGGCGGGGTCCCGCGGATGCCCTGCCGGGTCCAGCCGGTCCGGCAGGACCCGAGGGGTCAGCGTATACCTGCGCTCGAACTGCTCGGTGCGCGACGCTGCGGAAATGAGTCCAGCTTCGAACAGGTGCTCCAGTACTCTTTTGACCGCGTTCCAGTTCCATCCCCAGTTGTCGTCCCGGCGGTCTTCCACGTGCCCTATTTCCACCGTCAGTTCGGCGGCGGTCATGGCCCGTCCGCGGGCAAGGACGTCGAGGATCTTTCCGGCCACTGATTCGCGCAGCTCCGGATCCATGGCGGCGGCCCCGACCCATTTACGCTTTTGCCACTGCACCAGGTCATGGAAATGCTCCGGCCGGATGTAGCTGGCTTCATGGGCCCAGTACTCCATCATGCGCCGCGGGTGGGTGCCGGACATGCGCTTCAGAATGTTGCGGTCGTAGTTGCCCAGGCGCGAGAAGAACGGAAGGTAATGGCTCCGCGAGACCACATTGACGGAATCGATCTGGACCAGCTGCAGCCGGGCAAAGGTACGGCCCACCGTCCGTGAAGTCACGGGGCCGGAGGGCCGTCCTTTGTCCAGGCCTTGGGCTGCCAGTGCGATCCGCCGCGCCTGTTGAAGGCTCAGCGTCGCCGCCACATCAGTCCTTTCGATGGATGGTTTTCACCACCCTAGACCCTGGCAGCCTCATCGTCGGAGCGGTAGGCGAGGATCTTTTCTTCAACAACTGTTTCCCCGGGTTCGCACTCATGGTCCAGGGTGATGACGCCATAGGTCCAGCCACGGCGGCGGTACACGACAGACGGCGTGTTGGTTGCCTTGTCCACGAACAGGTAGAAATCGTGGCCCACCAACTCCATGTTGTCCACGGCGTCGTCAAGGGAGAGAGATGCTGCAGGGAAGACCTTGCGCCTGATCAGCACGGGTGAGTCCCCGGCCGGAATGTCGTTGTCAACGTCGTACGGTGATTTTTCCGGTGCCACGGCCACGGGTTCGCTACGGTGGCTTGCCTCGACGTAAATGGGCTCATGGGCACTTGCGGGCTCCAGTGACGCGGTGGCTTCGCGGACCGCCTTGGGCGTGTGGCGGCCGTGATGGACCTTCTTGCGGTCTTTCGCACGGCGAAGCCGTTCAAGCAGCTTGTTATAGGCAAGATCGAATGCAGCGAATTTGTCTGCGGCGCTGGCTTCAGCGCGGATCACGGGCCCTCGTCCCAGGACAGTCACTTCAACGGTGAGCTGGTCGCCGGCCTGGCGGGCGTTGGTTTCCTTCGAGACCTTCGCGTCCACCCGCTGGACCTTGTCGCCAAGTGATTCGATCTTCGAGATCTTCTCACCGGCATATTCGCGGAACCGGTCAGAGACCGTCAGATTTCGTCCGCTGATCATAAACTCCATGGTGCCCTCCAAATGACTTCGGTGACACGACGGCGGCACTTCCTAGGGCCGATCTGCTTGACAGTCGAGCCCCTTTCCGAGCCGCTATCGACAGGTACATCTGTTCTTGGTACCCACAACCGACGTTAGTTCATCGCCACACGTTATTCATCCTTTCTTGGTTTATTTTTTTCTAAGTCAGGCCCCTTTCCGCCAGCTTCCGCGGATACGGTTCCGCCGCCAGCTGAATCGGGCGGGCGTGTCACGGCGAGCACCACCGCACCGGCCACTACGGCCCCGCTTTCGTGCAGTGCACGGGCCGCTTCGGCGAGCGTCGCACCGGTGGTCAGGACGTCGTCGACGATGACGCACCGGCGGCCGGCCACGCCGTCGAGCTTCCGCAGCGGAACCCGCATCGACCCCCGGACCCGGCTGGCACGGGCACCGCGTCCGAGGCCCTTCTGACCGCCGGGGAGGCCGCCCGCTCCTTGCCGCCGATGCGACTTCCGCAGCACATCAAGCACCGGCGCGCCCGCCAGCAGGCTCCCCGCGGCGGAAGAGCCGAGCAGGAGGTGCACCGGGCTGAAGCCCCGCCGCACGAATGCGCCGGTGCTGCTGGGGACGGGTACCAGGCAGATGCCGGGGTTGTTGGGCACCGCAGCGTGGACCGCACGGGCCAGTGCCCGTGCCAGGACCCGCCTCAGCTGGTACTGGCCGTGGCTCTTGAACGACAGGACAGCCTGCGCAAGCTCGTCCCGGTAGACCCCTGCCGCGACAACGGGAAGTATCACGCCGCCGCCGACATCCATGAGGGCCGGCGCCTGCGCTTCAGCCCTGAACGGATGCTGCGTCAGTTGCCTGACCCGCCGTTCGCAGGATACGCAGAGGGCCAGGTCCTCCACGCCGCAGCAGACGCAGTCAACGGGCACCGCCAGCGCCAGCAGCTCAGCGGCGGCCGCTGCCACGTGGTCGGCCGCACGCAGGAGCCGCCGGTGATGCACTCCCCTGTGCTTTGCAGGCTGCAGCGGCGCCGGCCGGAGGTCGGGGTCGCCGGCCAATAGGTCAACGGGGCCGCCATGGTCCTGGGGAGGCGCTGCAGCAGTCACCCGCTCATCCTCCCGCCCCGCGTACGGCCGGCGAAGGCCCGGGGTCGGCTATGTGGAAAAGTCCGGCACCCGGGGCTAGCCCGGAAACGAGGGGTCGACCGGTCCCTTGAGCTGCGGCGACCAGCCGTTGCCCAGCCGCTGGAAAATGCCGTCGGAGGATTGGCCGTAGATCTCCTCGGCCCCGTTGCCTGCACTGAGCGCAACGAGACCGGGCCACGGTGCCAGCTGCTGCGGCTGCCCGGAGGTCAGGGACAGCAGCTCGGGTGTCACATTCGCTGCTGCCGAGCCCTTCATGACCGCTACAACGGTGTCGCTGACCCAGACACCCTGGTCCGGGTCGGTCCCGGTTGCGAGCGTGACCGGCGTCGTCAGTTCCTTGGGTGTGCCGTCGGCGCCGCGGATGATGCCGGCGACCTGGACCCGGGTCTTTCCGTTCTGCTCGGAGATCACCAGCACGCGTACACCCTCACGGGAGACCCTCAGGTCCTTCACCGTCCTGCCGGCAAGCCACGACGGCGCCAGGGTCACCGTGGGAACCGCCGCGCCTTCCGCCACGCCCACGGGCCGGTAGGCCACAATTTCCGTGCCACCGGCAGCTCCCGGACCGGCAGTCCAGACCCAGTCCTGGAGGCTGAAGGTCGGATGCGTGAGTGTGCTGCGCGTGGTGAGCGCCCGTGCGGGCTGCCCGGGAACCATGCTGTAGAGCGTGGTCCGGCTTTCATTAAGGAACGCCACGGTCTGTGACACCGGAGATTCAGCCGGGTAGCGCGGTCCAAGGGCGGACACTGGCTGCATGTCCGGCAGCGGGGAAATACGGTTGTTCTCGTAGCGCACCAGCTCGTTGCCGCTGATCGCGATCTGCCGTGCGGGGACGCCTTTGTCCTGGACAGGCGGCAGCACCGAACCGTTGTCCTCGACCCGGACCAGGTCCTGGTTGGCACGCAGCTCAACGTTCACCACGTCCGGCTGGCTGCGGAACGTCAGCGCCAGCTGGGTCTGCATCCGGAGCCTGTCCTCCGTGGAGGCTTCCGACAGCTCCTTCGCAGTGAGGTCCACCTGCGCAGCGCCGGACACCACGGGGACGGATTCCCTGGCGAGTTTGATGCCCGACGGGAAGGCACTGGCCACGGCGCCCCGGAGGTAGGGGGCCGGCCCGGCGAGAAGGGCGCTGGTCATTGCCTTGACGGTTTTGTTCTTGATGAACCAGCGGACGTCGGGAACGGCGTAGGTGAAACTCGGATCGTAGAAGTAGATCGGATACGCGCCGTAGATGACCTTGAAGGTTTCTTCCGGGATGGCTGTCCCGTCCGGAATGGCCGAGATCCGCCATTCACCGTCCACGTGGGTTAACGTGGCCGGGATATTCTCGGTGGTGCCTTCGGGCGCCTGCGTGGCGATCCCGTCGGCGTCGACCGTATAGGCAACATCCAGCTCGTAGTTGTAGACGTTTTCGACGGCGGTGCCCACCACGCGTGCCTCGCGGTAGACCAGGGCGCGCTGGTCAGGCTTCCAGGCCACAGAGGACGCCTGCGTCAGGTATTCGCGGGCTACAGCGTAGTCGTCCTCATAGCCGCTGCCGGCACGGTAGAAGTCCTCAATGATCGTCTCGGGGGCTGCGCCGGGCTGGGGCGCGGCCGGCAGGAAAACGGGTGCATTGAGGTTCCCGGCACTTTCGTCGGTGCTCTTGCCGACGGGCCCGGCCGTTGGGATCCGTGCACAGCCGGAGACCACCAGTACCAGCAGCACCAGCAGCACGGCTGCCCTTTGGCGCCAGCGTTGCTGCTGTCCTGTCATGAGGGCTCCTTGGGCGGCACGTGCACCGCGGTCTTCGATGATGGGGACACGTCGCTGCGGGTTGTTCCGGCCGTGGCGGGCCGGGCGGCAGGGCCCGGACCAAGGACCATGACGTTCCGGTCTTCCGGTACGCCCGGCAGCACGATGTCCTCCGGTTCAAGCTGGACCGGAGACCTGTCGATCTCGTCGCCCTGGCGGAGGGGGACGGTCAGCCGGAAGTTGGCTCCGCTCCCCTTGTTTCCCCACGCCTGCAGCCAGCCGTTGTGAAGTTTGGTGTCCTCCATGGCAATGGACAACCCCAGGCCGCTGCCGCCCGTGGTCCGCGCACGGGCGGGGTCGGCGCGCCAGAACCTGTCGAATACACGCGCGGCTTCCGCCGGCGTCATGCCGATGCCCTGGTCCCTGACAGCAACGCCGACGGCGGTCTGGTTGGCGGCCACCGTAATGGTCACCGGTTTTCCCTCCCCGTGTTCCACGGCATTGAGGATCAGGTTACGCAGGATCCTGTCGATCCGGCGGGAATCCATCTCCACCACAATCCCGCTGGCCGGTCCCCGCAGGATGATCTCTGACCCGTATTCGGCGGCCACGGGAGCCGCGCCTTCGATGACGTGGGCGATAACCTGCAGGATGTCCTCCGGCTCCGCATCGAGCATGGCAACTCCGGCATCAAAGCGGGAAATCTCCAGGAGGTCGGACAGCAGGGACTGGAACCGCTCCACCTGGTTGTATAGAAGTTCAGCGGAGCGCTTGTTGATGGGATCAAAGTCGTGGCGTGCGTCGAACAGCACTTCGGCGGCCATCCGGACGGTGGTCAGCGGCGTCCGCAGTTCGTGGGAAACGTCCGAGACGAACCGTTGCTGCATCTGGGACAGGGTGGCCAGCTGCGTGATCTGCTCCTGCAGGCTGGCTGCCATATGGTTGAAGGACGCGCCGAGGCGTGCCACCTCGTCCTCACCCTTAACCACCATGCGCTCCTGCAGCTGGCCCGCGGCCAGTTTTTCGGAGACGACGGCGGCATGGCTGACCGGGCTGACAACGTTGCGGGTGACGTACCAGGCAATGGCGCCGATCATCAGGACCAGGACGGCGCCGCCGGCCCAGAGCACACTTTGGATTTCGTCGAGGGTCTGCTGCGCGGTGTTCAGGTCGTAGATCAGGTAGAGCTCGTACACCGTTCCGTTGAAGGTCACCTTGTTGCCGACGGCGATGCCCGGCCGGTCTTCGGTTCCCACCGGAATGACCGTTGAGGCCCAGTACTGGTCCTTGCCGGATTCCTGGACAGCTTTGCGCAGGTCCGGCGGGATGACACTGACGGTCAGTTGGTCGGACGCCCGGGATTCCACCCAGCGGTTGCGGGGTTTCGTCTGCTGCGGCATGGCCTCAAAAACATACCGCCGCTGGATCACCGATCCCCGGCCCTCCACGGCGTTGAGGGTGTCGTAGACCAGGGTGATGACGCTGGACTGGTCCGTGACCTGGGCGCCGTCGAAGGTATCCTGCACCTGCTTGACGTTGTAGCGGGTCTCGGACTCGGCCTGGGTCAGGCGTTCCTGGAACAGGTTGTTGGCAATCTGGTTCGAGAGGTATGCGCCCACCACGGCGAACGACGTCACCGCAAGCAGCAGGGTTGTCAGTACCGTCCGGAACTGCAGCGACCGGCGCCACCGGCGGTGAAGCGATTGCGCGATGTAGCGCAGTGCGGGGAAAAACCTGCGGACTCCGGTGCTGACCAGGCGTGCAACACGCAGGCTGACAATAACTGCCCTGCGCTTCCAGATGCGGGCCCGGAAGGGCAGCTGCTCGAGGCTCGCTGCCAGGGCGTCCGTATGCTCCGGGGCAACGTGATGTTCCTCCGGACGTGCAGCGTGTTCCGCTGCGGTTCCGTCCGGAGCACGCCCGCCGTCTGCTCCTGAGGGGTCAGGAACCTGCTTTGTAGCCGACACCACGAACCGTCAATACTACTTCCGGGGCTTCCGGGTCCCGCTCGATCTTGGACCGGAGGCGCTGCACATGGACGTTCACGAGCCTCGTGTCCGCCGCGTGGCGGTAGCCCCAGACCTGCTCAAGCAGCAGTTCGCGGGTAAATACCTGCCACGGTTTCCGCGCAAGGGCAACGAGGAGGTCGAACTCCAGCGGGGTCAGGGAGATGCGTTCGTTTCCGCGGCTCACAGTGTGGCCGGCCACGTCAATGGTGACATCGGCGATCCGGAGCGTTTCCGGCGCCTTCTGGTCGCCCGGCCTCAGCCGCGCCCGGACCCGCGCCACCAGCTCGGCCGGCTTAAACGGTTTGGGGACGTAATCGTCGGCGCCGGACTCAAGCCCGCGGACGACGTCGGACGTGTCCGACTTGGCGGTGAGCATCACGATGGGAACGTCCGATTCGGAACGGATCTGCCGGCAGACTTCAATGCCATCCACGCCGGGAAGCATCAGGTCGAGCAGCACGAGGTCCGGCTTCGATGAACGGAACACATCCAGCGCCTGGCCGCCGTCTGCGCAGAAGACCGGCTCGAAGCCGTCATTGCGCAGCACAATTCCGATCATTTCGGCCAGCGCTTCGTCATCGTCAACTACCAGAATGCGTGCCTTCATAGTTATATATTCCCTTATTGCCCACCCTTTGTCCTGTTGATCGCCGCCACGGCATGGCGCAACGCTATGACGCCCGACGCCTGAACTATAGGCTGGGAGCGTGCCGGCCTTGCCCGGCGCCCTCGCCGCTGAACTGCGGCAACGGCGCCCGACTGCAAGCGTCCGGTTCCATCCGGGGGAAGGAACAGGTTGTCACAACAGGATCCGAACATGCAGCGGCCGCTACAGCCCGGCGGGCCGCCATGGCAGCCCCAGCCTGGTTCCGGCCAGCCCCAGTGGGGCGGCCAGCCTGTGTGGGGTCCGCCTGCCGGCCCGGCGCATCAGCCGCAGTGGGGACAGCCGCCCTACAACCCCTACGGCGGTCCGCCGCCCTACCGGCAGCCGCAGTACGTTGCCCCGCCCAAGCCCGGCATCATTCCGTTGCGGCCGCTGATGTTCGGCGAAATCATCGACGGCTCCTTCCAGACCATCAGGCGCAACGCCCGGGCAATGTTGGGAGCGGCGCTGCTGGCGCAGTCCCTGGCAGTGGTCCTCACAGCCGTCCTCACCGCAGGTTCCGTCGCCTCGGCGGCTTCCCTGGAAACCTGGATCAAAAGCCTCAACGAGCAGGACATGGTCTCCATGGGCTTCACCGTCCTTGCAGCAGTCCTTCTGGTGGCGGTCCTGACCGTGTTCCTCGCGGCAGTCCTGCAGGGCGCCATGGTGGTGCCGGTGGCCCGTTCGGTCCTGAACCGCACCACAGGCTTCCGGCAGATGTGGGCGCTGGCCCGGTCCCGTGCAGGTGCCCTGATCAGGCTGGCCTGCCTGATGGTCCTGGGCTGGCTCGTGGGCGCGGCCCTGTTTGTGGGCCTGATGGTCCTCGTGATCGCTGCGCTGGGCGGAGTCGGCGCCCTGATCCTGATCCCGCTCGGCTTTGGCGGCATCGCCCTGTCGGTCTGGATCTACATCAAGATCCTCGTGGCGCCCGCCGCGGTGGTGATCGAGGAGCTGGGCGCCGTGGACGGACTCCGCAGGTCGTGGCAGCTGACCCGGGGCAACTGGTGGCGGATCCTGGGAATCACCCTGGTGGTTTCAATCATGGTCGCCTTCATCGCGCAGGTGGTGACCATCCCCGTGAGCCTGCTTCCGGCGTACTATACGTCCGTGGTTTCACCCCACGGCGGCCCCGACGAGGCAATCGCGGCAGGAGTGGCCATCGCCCTCGCAACCGCGGTCATCAGCGCCCTTGTCGGCGCCGTCGGTTATGCCTTCCAGACAGCAGTGATGGCACTGCTCTACCTGGACCTGCGGATGCGGAAGGACGGTCTGGACATCGCGCTCCTGCGCCTGATGGAATCCGGAACCGACCCCGACGGGGTTCCCGGCCGGGGCATCCCGGTATACGGCGCGGCTGCACAGGGCGGCCCGGACCTCAGCGCCGGCCCCGCTTACCGTGCCTGGCCCGATGTCCGCTGAACCTCCTGTCCTGCCCGACGCCGACGAAGCCCGCCGCTGGGCCGCCGAAGAACTGGCCAAGCCCGAGTACCGAAGCGCCGAACCTGGCTGGGTGGATGAACTCTGGCGCGGCTTCCTGGACTGGCTGGCCTCACTGGAGGGCCCGTCCGGTGTGGAAGGAAATGTGGCGGCGCCGCTGACCGGGGTGGTCATCGCCGTGCTGATCGCCGCCGCGATCATCGTGGCGCGCCCCCGCTTGAACGCCCGGATTAAGAATGCGGCAGAGGTGTTCGACGACGACACGTCCGTGAGTGCCTCGGACTACCGGGGAAGCGCCGCAGCCGCGGCGGACCGGCGAGACTGGGGTACCGCCGTCGTGCACTGCTTCCGCGCGCTGGTCCGCGCGGCCGAGGACCGGAGCATCCTGGACGTCCGGCCGGGCAGGACTGCGGATGAAGTGGCACGCGAACTTGCCGGCGTTTTTGTTCCCGAGGCCCGGCGGCTGGACCAGGCCGCCAGGACGTTCGACCGGATCCGCTACGGGCACGGCACGGCCGCTCGCGCCGACTACGACGCCATGACGGCTCTCGATGCTTCGCTGCAGTCCCTTAAACCCGGCAGCGCCCCGGCCTACCCAGCGGTTGCCCCATGACTGCGGACCCCGGTGCCGGCACCGCAGCCGCGTCCGGTGCTGCGCCCGGTGATGCGCCCAACGCGCCACTGCCCGCCAGGCCGTTGGGCTGGCTCCGCCGCCACCGCGGCCCGGCAGTGGCGGCAGCGGTGTTCGCCGTCGCCCTGGCGATCACCATCTTTACCCAACTGGCCCCTCAAGGTGATTCGGTTCCGCTGTCCGTCCGCAATGCAGGGCCCGAGGGCGGCAGGGCGGCGAGCGAGATCCTGGGCCGGCACGGGGTGAAGGTGGCCAGCGCCGATTCGTTTGGTGCCGCACTTGCTGCCCTCCAGGCCAGCCCCGATTCAACGCTGCTGCTGTACGACCGGAACGGCTTCCTCGACGCGTCCCAGCTGGAACGGTTGGCCGTCGAGGCGACACGTGTAGTGCTGGTCACGCCGCGGCTCAACACCCTGAGGGCACTGGATGCAGGCATCAGCCAGGCAGGCGTGGTGCCGCAGACGTCCCCAACCCTGGAGCCCGGCTGTTGGAACAACGATGCCGAAACAGCCGGAACAGTTTCCGGGGAGTCCGGATTCCTGTACGGCGACGAGGGCGGGGGCACTGTATGCTACCGGCCGCCGGGTTCAGAAGCCGGCCTGCTTGCGTCCACCGAAGACGGCACACTGACAGTCCTGGGAAGCACCGCATTGATCAGCAACGCCGGACTCGGCGAGCACGGACATTCAGCCCTTGCGCTCCGGACATTGGGCGGTTCCGGGGACCTGGTCTGGTACCTGCCCGGCCTCGGCGACGTGAATGGTGCCGGGTCCCCGCAAACGCTCAGCGAACTCGCTCCCGGCTGGGTGCCGTTCCTCGGACCGTGGCTGGTGTTCGTCGCCGTCCTGGCCATGGTCTGGCGCGGCCGCCGCTTTGGCCCGCTGGTCTTTGAACCGCTGCCCGTGGTGGTCAAGGCCGCGGAAACGGCCGAGGGCCGGGCGCGGCTCTACCACGATTCGCACGCGGTGGACCGTGCCAGGGAGAACCTCCGGGCAGGCACCCTGGTCAGGCTGGCGAAGGAACTCAGGCTGGGACCTGACGCATCGGCCGACGACGTTGCCCGGGCCGTGGCGCGCCTTGTGAACCGGCCGGAGGACAGCCTCCGGGAACTGATCAATGAACGGCCCCCGAACGAAGCCAGGCTGGTGCGATGGTCCCAGGAGCTGGACGAACTAGAGAATGAGGTAAGGACCCGATGAACGAACAGCTCCGCGGCCCGCAGATCCTGGAACCCATGCAGCACGATCCCGCACGGCAGGCTCTCCTCGATGTCCGGAACGAAGTGGCCAAGGCCGTGGTTGGCCAGGACGCCACCGTCACCGGGATGCTGATAGCCCTGCTCGCCCAGGGACATGTGCTGCTCGAGGGTGTGCCGGGCGTGGCCAAGACGCTGCTGGTGCGTGCCCTCTCCGCGTCGCTGAGCCTGGACACCAAACGGGTGCAGTTCACGCCTGACCTGATGCCCGGCGATGTCACCGGATCGCTGGTGTATGACTCGCACACCTCCGGGTTCAGCTTCCGCGAAGGGCCGGTCTTTACCAATATCCTGCTCGCGGACGAAATCAACCGCACACCCCCCAAAACGCAGGCGTCGCTGCTGGAAGCCATGGAAGAGCGGCAGGTCTCGGTGGACGGAGTGTCACGGCCACTGCCTGAGCCCTTCCTCGTGGCGGCCACACAGAATCCGGTGGAATACGAGGGAACATACCCGCTCCCCGAAGCCCAGCTGGACCGCTTCCTGCTCAAGCTCACCATGCCCCTTCCGAACCGGACGGAGGAGATGGAGGTCATACGCCGGCACGCAACAGGGTTCAGCCCCCGGGACCTGGCCGGCGCCGGTGTCCGGGCAGTCGCCGGCGCGCAGGACCTTGAGCGCGCGCGCCAGGCCGTCGCCAACGTTGCCGTCGAACCCGAAATCATCGGCTACATTGTGGACCTCGTCCGTGCCACCAGGTCTGCGCCTTCATTCCAACTCGGCGTATCCCCCCGCGGCGCCACAGCCCTCCTCAACACCTCGCGGGCCTGGGCCTGGCTCTCCGGCCGGAGCTTCATCACCCCGGACGACGTCAAGGCACTGGCGTTGCCCTGCCTGCGGCACCGGGTGGCACTGCATCCTGAAGCCCAGATGGACGGCGTCCGGGCGGATGACGTCCTGACCAGCATCCTGGCCTCAGTGCCCGTCCCCCGCTGACCGGGATGGCACTGTCCGGGCGTTTTGTGGTCCTGGCCCTGCTGGGGCTGGTGCCGGTGCTGCTGCTGCCCGGGTGGTGGACAGTACTGGGCGTCATTGCCGTGCTGGCCGCGCTTCTAGGCCTTGAACTCGGCCTGGCGGCATCCCTGCGCACCATCGATGTCCAGCGCGCGGATCCCGGCCATGTGGCCCTCAACGGCACAGCCCACTCGGTCCTGACGGTCAGCAACCAGGGCGGGCGCCGGCTTCGCGGGCTGATCCGGGATGCCTGGCAGCCCTCGGCCGGGGCGCAGAACGCTGTCCGGCCGTTGGACATCCCGGCCGGCGAGCGCCGCCGCGCGGACGTGACACTCCGCCCTGTCCGGCGGGGCGACCTGAAGGCCCCGCACGTCACGCTCCGTTCCTATGGGCCGTTGCGGCTTGCGGCCCGCCAGCGTACGGTGCCGTGCCCGGGCACCCTGCGCGTCCTGCCCCCGTTCCACTCCCGCCGGCACCTGCCGTCCAAACTGCGGAAACTGCGGGAACTCGACGGCAAAGCGGCCGTACAGATCCGGGGCGCAGGCACCGAGTTCGATTCGCTCCGGGACTATGTACGCGGTGACGACGTCCGCTCGATTGACTGGCGGGCAACCGCCCGGCGTTCCGCCGTCGTGGTCCGGACCTGGCGGCCGGAACGCGACCGGCGCGTGGTCATTGTGCTGGATACTTCTCGTACCTCGGCGGCGCGGATCGATGACGAGCCACGCCTGGACACCGGGATGGAGGCCGCCCTGCTGCTGGCCGTCCTGGCCGAACGCGGCGGTGACCGGGTTGATTTCCTGGCCTTCGACCGGCGCCCCCGGGCGCGGGCGGGATCGGCGGCGTCGGGGAACCTCCTGGGCCAGCTGGTGCAGGCGATGGCCCCCCTCGAAGCCGAACTGATCGAGATGGACTGGCAGGGCATCCCGGGCCAGGTCAGGGCGGTCTCGGCGCACCGGTCGCTGGTGGTCCTGCTGACGTCCCTCGACGGCGGCGCCCCGGAGGAAGGGCTTATCCCCGTAGCCACCCGGCTGGCCAGCCAGCACGTTGTGGTGGTGGCAGCCGTGCGTGATCCGCTGCTGGGACAAATGCTCGCGGAACGTGACACCGCCGCGGGAGTATTCCGGGCCGCTGCCGCCGAACGGGCCCTGCTGGAGCGCGAAGCCGTCAGCGTCCAGCTCCGCCAGCACGGCGTGGAAGTGGTGGACGCGGAACCGCTGCAGCTGCCGCCGCGGCTGGCGGACATGTACATCCGGCTGAAGGCTGCAGGTAGATTATGAGATCACGGACAGCGCCGGCGCCCGTCCAGCCATCAGGAGGTCAGGATGAATGTTCCCATCTACCGGCAGGCCCTGGGTGCGGATTTCGAACGGCTGCAGCCTGAACTCCAGGACTACTTTTCCCTGCTGCCCGCGTCTGGGCAGTACGGCATCGGAGAAGGTGTGTTCGACGTCGTCGGCTGCAGGCAGCGCTGGCTGCAGCCACTGCTGAAACTGACTTCCCGGGAGGAAGCGTTCTTCCCCGAATACGGCGAGCGCATTCCGTTCCGGATCGAAAACCATGCCCACGAGGATCCCTTCGGGCGCTCCAGCCTGACGGCCCGGCGCGAGATCCGGTTCCCCGGAAGGACCCGGATCTTCCAGGACACCACCAGCGTGGCCGATACAACGGACGGCCCCCGGCTGGTGGACTACGTGGGCAGGTTCCGCAGGCTGGTGACCGACCTGAACCTCAGCGTCACGCCGGAGGGCAGGCTCAGGGGTGTCTCCGAAGCCTCCCGGCTGTTCCTCGGCGGGCTCCGGATCCCGCTTCCCCAGGCACTCGACGCCAAGGCGTACGCCGAACAGTGGTGGGACCCGGCCGGCGGGGAACACGGCAAACACCGGATCCAGGTGAAAGTCATCCAGCCGCAGATCGGCCTGGTCCTGGTGTACGCGGGCAGCTTCGACTACCGGCTGCGCCCCTACTCAGGCGGCAGCTCCGCCCGGAGCTTCCTGCCGCGCTACGCTCACCCTGAGCGCTGGGAAGCCCGGACCTGACAGGCTGGCCGCCCGGCAGGCGCCGGCCTGGCTCCTAGCCCAGCGCCAGCTGGTTCAGCCCGTCGGCCACCTGGGTGAGGCGGGTGAGCACGGCGGTGGCAGACGCCGGTGATTGTCCGGCGAGGCCGGTGGATGGTGTGACCCGCAAGGTGCGCAAGGACGACGCCGGCAGGCCCAGCTGGTGCCACGGCCTTGAGACGGATTCGACGACGTCGGCAACTCTGGGCAGGGTGCCCGGCCTGGTGTCCAGGGCGCCGGCCCAAAGTCGTTTGCCGCCCTCAACGGCGCCGGCGAGCTGTTCCCACTGGCGCGTCGTCAGGGCTTTGAGCGGCACGGCAATGCCGTCCGCACCGGCGGCGAGGATCCGGTCGAACGGGGCCTCAATCTCCGGTACGGCAACAATGATTTCCGCGGCACCGGCTTCCCGAAGGGCAGAAACCACCAGGCCCCACGACTCCGTGGCCTCCTGCCCGGCCACTGCACGCAGGGTGCGGTACCCGCTGGACGTCGGAATGGTGCCGGCCAGCACGGCAGCGATGTCGGGCTCGTCGAGCTGGACCACCAGCCGGGCCCCGGGCACGGCCGCGGAAACCCGTGACAGGTAGCTTCCCACCCCGGCGGCAAGGGAGGCTGCCACATCGCGGCGGGCACCGTAGTCAAGGAGTGCGCGTTCGCCGTTATGCAGGTGGATGCCTGCTGCGAGCGTCATCGGCCCCACCAGCTGTACCTTCAGTTCACCGGCCGGGGTGTCTTCAGCCCCGGCAACGTCCGCAAGGATATTGATGTCGGTGGACAGCGCTGACGCGGCCCGCCGGAAGTCCTTGCCGGGCCGGTCCACCAGCCGCCAGCCGAAGGGCTGGACATCCACGGCCATCTCCACCAGGAGCGAGGCCGTCCGCCCCAGCGCATCGGAGCCCACCCCGCGGTCCGGGAGTTCGGCGAGGAACGGCAGGTGCGGGCTGCCGAGTTCCCCGCGGATGATGCGCGCGGCCTCGGCAGGGTCCTCCCCCGGCCAGGCACCCATCCCGGTAGCCGTGACCTCCAGCGGTCCGGCGTCCGCGGGTGTCGGATCCGGTTCGTTCGGACTTGGTTCCTGCCGGCTGGTTACCCTCACGCTACGACGGAAGCCTGGGGCCCGGACGGAATGCCGGCCTGACGGGAGGCCTGAGGTGCCGGGTCGGCTCCCTGGTTAACGGCGGCCGCCTGGTGGTCCTCGGCGATGGCTTCGTGGTGGCGGATGACTTCGCCGATGATGAAGTTCAGGAACTTCTCTGCGAAGGCCGGATCGAGGTGGGCGTCCTCGGCCAGGCGCCGCAGCCGGGAAATCTGGGCCGTTTCCCGGCCGGGATCGCCTGCGGGCAGGCGGTGGGCGGCCTTCAGGAAGCCAACTTTCTGGGTGGCCTTGAACCGCTCCGCGAGCAGGTAGACCAGGGTGGCATCGATGTTGTCGATGCTGGAGCGGATGGACAGCAGTTCCGCCATCACCGAGTTGTCCACCTGTCCGGCCAGCGAGCTGGCGGCGGCGTCGTAGGTTTCGGAATCAGGAACGTCGTGGTTGTGCTGCGTCATGGTCCAAGTCTATGGGCAGGCGCGGAAAACCCTTGCGGTGTTAAGCACCCGCGGCAACCATCCCGCCGTCGGCCTTCCGTGCGGCGGACGGTGCCCCGCGGACGGACACCCCAGCATTCCCCCAGGCCGGGTGTCCGTCCGCGTCGGCGGACTGTCAGATTCCCAGCAGTGCCCGGTGTTCTTCCCGGCGCCGGGCCTGTTCGTCCGGATCAGGGACCGGGAGGGAGGCGATGAGCCGTTTGGTGTAATCGTGCTGTGGCGCCCCCATGATCTGGCTGCCGATCCCCTGTTCCACAAGTTTGCCCTTGTACAGGACACCCACCCAATGGGACAGGATGTCCACCACGGCAAGATCGTGGCTGATGAAGAGCGCCGCGAAGCCGAATTCCGCCTGGATTTCCTTGAACAGTTCCAGGACCTTGGCCTGCACCGAGACGTCCAGGGCCGACGTCGGTTCGTCCGCGATCAGCAGCTTCGGGTTCAGGATCAGCGCCCGCGCGAGGGAGGCCCGCTGGCGCTGGCCGCCGGACAGCTCATGCGGGTACCTTGCCGCGTACGACGCCGGCAACTGGACGGATTCGAGCAGCTCAGCCACGCGTTTGCGCGCCTGCGCCGGGCTCGGGCTGGTGTGGATGATCATCGGTTCCGCCACGCAGTCGCCGATGGTCAACTGGGGGTTGAAGGACGCGGCAGGGTCCTGGAAAACGAAGCCGATATCCTTCCGCAGCGGCTTGAACGTCCGCTCCTTCAGATTCAGCATTTCGTAGCCCAGCACCTTCAGGCTGCCGCCCGTGGTCCGGTTCAGCCCCGCAATGGCCCGGCCGATGGTGGTTTTTCCGGAACCCGACTCCCCCACAAGCCCGAAAACCTCGCCTTCGGACACGGTAAAGCTGACGCCGTCAACGGCTTTGAAGGCGGGGGTCCCCAGCCGGCCCGGGTACTCGATGGTCAGGTCCTTCGCCTCCACCAGTATCTTGGCCTTTTGGTGGGCGCGTTCCGTCATGCCTTCCGACGCGGAGTTGCGTCCCAGGTGGGGCACCGCCGCCAGCAACTTCCTGGTGTAATCCTGCTTGGGCTCGGCAAACAGCACGCGGGCCGGGGCCTCCTCCACAACGTCACCCTGGTACATCACCACGACGCGGTCGGCCAGGTCAGCCACCACACCCATGTTGTGCGTGATCAGCACAATGGAGGTCCCGTACTTGTCCCTCAGGTCCCGCAGCAACTGCAGGATCTCAGCCTGGACGGTAACGTCCAGGGCAGTGGTGGGTTCGTCGGCCACAATCAGCCCCGGGTTCAGTGCCAGGGCGGCGGCGATCACAACGCGTTGCTTCTGGCCGCCGGAGAACTGGTGGGGGTAGTAGTTCACCCTGTGTTCAGGATCCGGGATCCCCACTTTGCGCAGCGCCTCGATGGCACGGGCCTTCGCCTCTTTGCCGGAGACGCGCTTCCCGCCGTGCCCGCCGGCATGGGCACGGATGCCCTCGGCAATCTGCCAGCCCACGGTGAACACGGGGTTCAGTGCCGTCGACGGCTCCTGGAACACCATGGCGACATCGCGGCCCCGGATCTGCCGCAGTTTGGCTGCGCTGACGCTGATGACATTGTTGCCGTTGATCAGCACGGCGCCGCCGCTGGTGGCAGTTTCGGGGAGCAGTCCAAGAATGGTTTTCGCGGTCACCGTCTTGCCGGAGCCGGATTCACCGACGATGGCCAGCACTTCGCCGGCCTTTACTTGCAGGCTGACGTCCTTGACCGCGTGGACGTCGCCCCCGTCCGTGGCGAAGGTTACTTTGAGATGGTCTATTTCCAGGACGGGGCGGCCAGCCGGGCTGTGCCTGTCCCCTACGGAACCAAGATTGATGGTCAAAATCCTCTCACTTCCACTTCGATGGCGGCCTGCGCACCTGGGGCCGGATCCGGGCTGCCCTTGCCGCCGGCGGCTTTGCGTCCGCGAAGGCGCGGATCGTTCAAGTCATTGATGCTTTCTCCCACGAGCGTGAGGCCAACCACGGTCAAGACAATGGCCAGGCCGGGGAAGACGCCGGTCCACCAAATGCCGGAGGAGGCATCGGACATCGCCTTGTTCAGGTCAAAACCCCATTCAGCGGCGGAGCTCGGCTCAATACCAAAGCCGAGGAAGCCCAGTCCTGCCAGTGTGAGGATAGCCTCGGAGGCGTTGAGGGTGAAGATCAGAGGCAACGTGCGGGTTGCGTTGGAAAAGATGTGCCGGCTGATAATCCTGGCGCTGGAGGCACCAACAACCTGGGCTGATTCAACAAACGGTTCAGCCTTGAGCCGGATGGTTTCAGCACGGATCACCCGAAAGTACTGGGGTACAAACACTGCCGTGATGGCGAACCCGCAAGCGAGGATTCCTCCCCAGAATCCCGACTGCCCCTTGTTGATCGCAATCGACATGACAATAGCCACGAGGAGTGTCGGGAAAGCGTAGATTGCGTCCGCAATCACCACCAGCACACGGTCCAGCCAGCCACCGAAGTAGCCGCTCACCAGTCCGAGGAACACCCCCAGGAAGATGGACATCACCACGGCAGCAACGATGACTGCCAGGGCTGTCTGCGATCCCCAGACCACCCGTGACAGGACGTCATAGCCGCCAACGGTTGTCCCAAGCAGATGCTTGCCCCCAGGTTCGGCCTGGGCCGGGAACGAACCCGCGTCATCGGAAATCTGGGAGTAGCCGTAGGGTGCCAGCAGCGGTGCGAAGACCGCGGCCAGCACAAATACTCCACAAAGCACCACGCCGATGAGCAGCATGGTCCGTTGCAGGCCCACGCTTTGGCGGATGTGGGACGAGACCGGAAGGCGGTCCAGCAAGGATTTCTTTCTCGGTTCTATCGCAGTAGCGCTCATCAGTACCTCACCCGCGGATCAATCAGGGCCGCAGCGATATCCACCGCGAAGTTTGTGATCGCCACAATGACGGCCAGCAGCATCACGATGCCCTGGACGGCCACAAAGTCACGCGCAGTGAGGTATTGGGCCAGCTGATAGCCCAGGCCCTTCCATTCGAAGGTCGTTTCAGTCAGCACCGCACCGCCGAGAAGCAGCGCAATCTGCAATCCCATGACCGTGATGATGGGGATCAGTGCCGGCTTGTAGGCGTGCTTTGTTACCAGGCGGTACTCGCTGACGCCACGGGACCGGCCGGCTTCAACATAGTCCTTGCCCAGGGTACCGATCACGTTCGTGCGGACGAGGCGGAGGAACACCCCGGCGGTCAGCAGGCCGAGCGCGACAGCCGGAAGGACGGCGTGGTGGACGATATCGGAAAAGGCCGCCAGATCGCCGCTGCGCAGGGCGTCCAGCCAGTAGATGCCGGTGGGCGCCGCCAACCTCGACATCGCCAATTCGGTTGTGGTGGAAGCGCGGCCGGCTACCGGGAACCAGCCCAGGCCCACGGAAAAAGTCAGCTTCAGCAGCAGGCCCGCAAAGAAGACGGGGGTGGCGTAGCACAGGATGGCGAACATCCGCAGGAAAGCGTCCGAGACTTTGTCCCGTTTGTGGGCGGCGAACATTCCGAGCGGTATTCCTACGAGCAACGCCACCACGACGGCATTGATGCTTAGTTCCAGTGTGGCGGCGCCAAATTTAACGAGCATTTCGGCGACGGACCTGCCGTCGGAGATAGTGCGGCCGAAGTTGCCCGTGGCGATGTTGCCGAGGTACTCAATGTACTGAATGAAGAGGTTCCGGTCGTAGCCGGCCTGGTGAACCAGCGCGTCGATCTGTTCCTGCGGCAGGCGTCCGCCCTGGGCCGCGGTGATGGGATCGCCGGTGATCCGCATCAGGAAGAAAACCAGGGTGACGAGGATGAAAATCGTCGGGAAGATGAGCAGGAAGCGAATCAGGATGTACTTCCCGAGGCCACCTCCCGCGGATTTGGATTTGGGGGGCGCCACCGTTGGCGGCGGCGCATCAATCATTGTGGCCATGCTGTCCCTGCTTGGTTTAGATCTAGGAATTGTGGAGCCAACACGTAGGAGGCAGGGCCATCCGGCCCCACCTCCTCACGCGGGTTGGTTCGGTTTTACTTGGAAACCGTGCCGAGCCGGAACTTGAACGACGCGTCCAAAGTGGATTCCACGCCCTTGACGCTGGTCCCCGAAACAGCCACCTGGGCGCCTTGCAGCAAGGGCAGGGTGGAGATGTCCTTGGCCAGCAGGTTCTGGACGTCCTGGATGGCTTTCTCACGCTCTGCCTTGTCAGCGGTGACCAGCTGCTTGGCAATCAAGGATTCGACTTCTGCGTTTTTGTAGTGGTTGTTCATGAAGCCACCGCCCACGAAGAAGGGGGTGAGGTAGTTGTCCGCATCGCTGAAGTCAGGGAACCAACCGAGCTGGAAGACCGGGTAGCTGTCCTTCTTCGACGCCGAGTTGTAAGTCACCCATTCGGTGGACTGGAGGTCCACCTTGAAAAGGCCGCTCTTCTCCAGCTGGTCCTTGACCATGGCGTATTCGTCACCGGAGGACTTGCCATAGTGGTCGGGGTTGTACTGCAGCTTAATGGTCACCGGGCTGGTGATTCCGGCATCGGCCATGACCTTCTTGGCCTTGTCGAGGCTGGGCTTGCCGGCGCCGTCCCCATAGGCCTGCTTGAATGATTCGTTGGCTCCGGCGAAACCGGACGGGACGTTGGACCACATGGGCAGGTATGTGCCCTTGTAGACCTGGTCCGAAATGGCCTGGCGGTCGATCAGATCGGCAGCGGCCTGGCGGACGGCAAGCGCCTTCTTGGGGTCCACTTCCGAGGTCTTGGCGCCGTATGGCATGGTGTCGAAGTTGAAGACGATGTACCGCATCTCGCCGCCTGGTCCGACGTGGACCTTGACGTTAGAATCCTTCTTCAGGTCATCGATGTCCGTCGCGCTGAAGCTTCGGTTGGCAACATCGATCTGGCCGCCCTTGATCTCCAGCTTCATGTTGGTCTGGTCGGTGTAGTACTTGATTGTGGCCCCGGCGTTGACCGGTTTGCCCAGGACGCCCTTATAGTCCGGCCAGGCCTTCAGGCTCACCAGAGTGTTCTTGTTGAACGAGTCGACCGTGTACTGGCCGTAGAAGGCGTTCGCTTTGACAATTTCCTCGTCAGTGAGGAGCTTGTCTGCCGGGAAGACTTCATCGTCGACGATCGGTGCGGCCGGGCTGGTCAGGATCTGCGCGAATGTTTGGTCGTTGGCCTGCTTGAGCGTGAACACCACGGTGCTGGCATCAGGCGTGGCAATGGACTCGATGTTGGTCAACAGCGAAGCAGGGCCGTTGGGATCCTTGATCTTGGTCTGGCGGTCAAACGAGAATTTGACGTCCTTGGAATCCAGCACGTGTCCGTTGGCCCATTTGAGGTCGCTCTTCAGCTTGACGGTGAATTCTGTGGGCTTGGTGAACGAAGCCGATTCGGCCAGGTCCGGCACGGGCTCGGCGCCACCGGGCTTGGAGTTCAGCAAGAACGAGTAAATCTGGTTCATCACCATGAACGAACCGTTGTCGTACGAACCCGCCGGGTCCAGGGACGTGACCTTGTCCGTGGTGCCGTACGCAATGACGCTGCTTGCGTTCCCCGACGCTGTGCTGCCGCCGCCGCCACCTGACGGGCCCGTGCAGGCAGTCAGTGCGAAGGCGGAGATGCCTGCCAGCGCGATGGCGCCGTGCAGGGTTTTGGTGCTCTTAGTCATCTGTGAACTTTCTGTTCGATGAGTACGCGCCTGCCGCCCGCTAAGGGGTGTATTGGCTCGAGCGGGCAGCGCGCTGTCCTGATGCCTCGATTCAATCAGACCAAAATACGGTGAATCGTTTCATCCTGTGAGTTGAGACACAAAATTTACCTGATTGGGTTGCTGCTCTCACTTTTGTCCCGCGGCCGAAGGACAGGGCCACACAAAAACAGCGCGAGCGTACAGTTGCGGCCCCAACCGACGGGGGGCGGTTTCTAGGGGTCGTCGCAACACCTGTTGGTTAGGTGGTTAGTAGTAAAGCACGTATTCGCTCGGCTGGGGTTTCCCAGCCGAGCGTTTTGCGTGGGCGGCCGTTGAGTTCTTGGGCGACGAGTTCGAGCTCTTCGGGACCGTAGATGGACAGGTCGGTGCTTTTGGGGAAGTACTGGCGCAGCAGCCCGTTGGTGTTTTCGTTGGAGCCGCGCTGCCAGGGGCTGGCGGGGTCGCAGAAGTAGACGTTCATGTCCGTGGCGATGCTGAAGGAGCGGTGGGCTGCCATTTCTGATCCCTGGTCCCAGGTCAGGGACCCGCGCAGGTGCGCCGGCAGCGTGGCCATGGCCGCGACGAGTCCGTCCCTGACGGCTTCGGCGCCGTGGTCTCCCGGGAGGTGGACGAGCATCACGTACCGGGTGGTCCGTTCGACCAGGGTGGCGATCGCGGACTGGTTCAGCGTCCCGGTGATCAGGTCGCCTTCCCAATGCCCGGGGAGGGCACGGTCTTCTATTTCGGGTGGGCGTTCGGAGATCATGACCATGGGATCGGCGAACCGGTGACGGCGTTCTGCAGGGTTGCTGTGAGGTTTGCGGCGGGCGCGGCCGGTCCGCAGGGCAGCCTGGATTTCGCGTTTGAGTCCGCCCCTGGCCTGGACGTAGAGGGCCTGATAAATGGTCTCGGGGCTCACGCGCATCTCCTGGTCATCGGGGTGTTCCGTGACCAGCCTGTGCGATATCTGCTCCGGTGACCACTTCCGGACCAGCCCGTCCTGCACGTACTTCCGAAGATCCGATTCGCCAGCCAACTTCGCTGTTTTGGGACGTGCGCGGCGGGTCGCGGCTTTCCGGTCCGCTCCGTGGGGCAGGTAACCCAGCCGGGGATCGGCGTTGCGGCGCAGTTCCCGGCTGATCGTCGAAGGTGAACGGTCCAGAGCCAACGCTATGGACCTCAACGAGGAACCGGCCCCCGTCAGGTCCCGGATTCTTTCACGTTCATGCAGGGACAGGAACCGCCCGACGGCTGTGCCGGCGCCGATAGCCCCGGGCTCAGGGGCTGAGGCCGAGGGTGAGTGGAATGTGGTCACTCCCTGTTTGTAGTCGATCACGCGCCCGTCCGGGTAGACCCGCACGCGGCCTGACCTGCGGACTCCGCGGTCCCAGTCCTGTGCCGTGCGGATGTTCACGCCCACGGCGCTGGCCGCTTCCCGGCGGCTGGTCCCGGCTTGGCGGAGCTCGAGGAACTCCTCCCGCCCCGCGTGGGGACCGTTCCCGCCCCGCCCCCGGGCCTTCAGACCAGCCTTCCTGACCCACGCGGCGCAGGTGGCAGGGTTCAGCCCAAGCTCCCTCGCAGAAGCCATTGTGTTGCCCAGACGGTCAAACACCACGAAGAAGGCATCCTTCGCGTCCTGCCCGTACCAGCCGGATCCCGATGAGTCCTCGATAGAACGAACCATGGTCGTTGCAACTCCCAAAAAGTCTGGGTGTTGCAACGACCACTAGAACTCAAGAGAGCCCCAACTGTACGTTCGCGCCTCCCCAAGGGCCTCAACTGTACGTTCGCGCTGTCTGCAGGGTACCTGGGACGGGCTGGTTAGAGCTCCGCGCGCTGCAGGGAACGGGCAGCGTCTATGGTGGCCTGGCCAAGCACACGGCTGCCCTGGTACAGGACCACGGTCTGGCCCGGGGCGACGCCGCGGAGCGGGTCGGTCAGCGTCACCACCAACTGGCCGGCAGCACCATCCGCCGACGGGCTTTCCATCCGTGCCGTCGCGGGGACGGGGTCACCGTGCGCGCGGACCTGGGCGTAGCAGTCGAAGTCCTCGCCCGTGGCGATCTCGGCGATGGGAAGGCCGGCCCACGACACCTTGATGCCGCGGATTTCGTCAATGGCCAGCAGGGCCTCGGGGCCCACCACCACTTTGTTTTCCTTCGGCCGGATTTCCAGCACAAAGCGGGGCTTTCCATCCGCCGCGGGGGTGCCCAGCTTCAGGCCCCTGCGCTGTCCCACTGTGAACGCGTTGGCGCCGGGGTGCTCCCCGACCTTGGTGCCGGTCTCGTCGACAATGTCGCCTGTGGTCATATCGATCTTTTCGGCCAGCCAGCCTGCGGTGTCGCCGTCCGGGATGAAGCAGATGTCATGGCTGTCCGGCTTGTTGGCCACGGACAGCCCGCGACGTTCGGCTTCCGCACGGACTTCGGCTTTCGAAGGGGTATCGGCCAGCGGGAACATGGAGTGCTTGAGCTGTTCGTGCGTGAGGACACCCAGCACGTAGCTCTGGTCCTTCGCCCAGTCCGCGGCACGGTGAAGTTCGGGGTTGCCCTCGGCGTCCGTGATCACCTTGGCGTAGTGCCCGGTGCAGACGGCGTCAAAGCCCAGCGCGATGGCCTTCTCCAGCAATGCCGCGAACTTGATGCGCTCGTTGCAGCGCATGCACGGATTAGGTGTGCGGCCGGCAGCGTACTCGTCAATGAAGTCCTGGACCACGTCCTCCTTGAAGCGCTCGGAGAAGTCCCACACGTAGTACGGGATTCCGAGGACGTCGCACGCACGCCAGGCGTCGCGGGAGTCTTCGATGGTGCAGCAGCCGCGGCTGCCTGTCCGCAGCGTGCCGGGCATCCGGGACAGCGCCAGGTGGACGCCGACGACGTCGTGTCCCGCCTCGACGGCACGTGCTGCGGCAACGGCGGAATCGACTCCGCCGCTCATGGCTGCTAGAACTCGCATGCTGGCTTTCCGTTAGTGAAAGAGTGGATTGGGGGCTGTGGGCCCTATCTATTCTAAAGCCTGCCGCGTTCGGCCATAGTTGAGCTACGGATCCCAGGAGGCGCAGGCATTATGGCGGCAGGACAGATTGCAGGAAGCATCGTGATCGTAGGGGCAGGCCTTGCCGGTGCCACTGCTGCGCGGACGCTCCGGTCAGAGGGCTACACCGGCCCCGTCATCCTGATTGGCAGCGAGCGCCACAACCCCTACATTCGCCCGCCCCTCTCGAAGGACTACCTGCTGGGCAGGGAAGGCGAAGACAAAGCCGCGGTGGTGCCGCCGGGCTGGTACGCAGAGAACGACGTCGACCTCCGCCTTGGCGTGTCAGTCACCGGCATACGGCCGGACGCAGGCACGGCGCTGCTGAACGACGGATCGTCACTGCCGTACCAGTCGCTTCTCCTCGCCACCGGCGCGGTCCCCCGGACCATTCCGCTGCCGGGGAGCGAGTTGTCAGGGGTCACCACGTTCCGCACCCTCGATGACAGCCGCCGGCTGCGGAAGTCCCTGGAGCACGGCGGAAAGAACGTGGTGATGATCGGCTCCGGCTGGATAGGCATGGAACTGGCAGCGGCCGCGGCGACTTACCGCAACAACGTCACGTTGCTCGGCCTGGAAGACGTTCCGCTGGCCGCCGCGATCGGCCCGGAACTGGGCCACTTCTTCCGCTCGCTGCACGAAGCCCACGGCGTGGACTTCAGGCTACCGGCGTCGGCCCACGAACTCACCGGCACCGACGGTGCCGTCTCGGCAGTGGTCACCGACAGCGGGGAAGTCCTCCCGGCCGATGTTGTGGTGATTGCGGTGGGAGTTGAACCCGCCGTCGGCCTCGCACACACCGCGGGACTGAACGTGGACAATGGCATCCTCACTGACGCGTCCCTGCGGACCAGCGTTCCGGGGATCTTCGCCGCAGGAGACGTCGCCAACGCTCTGCACCCGTTCACCGGCAAGCACTACCGCAGCGAGCATTGGTCCAACGCCCTTAATGGGGGCAAGGTCGCAGCCAAGGCGATGCTTGGCCAGGACGCTACCCTCAGCACCATCCCCTATTTCTACACCGACCAGTTCGACGTCAGCATGGAGTACTCGGGGTTCCCCGATTTGGCGGCCGGGACGGAACCGGTGATCCGCGGTTCGCTGGAGCGCAAGGAGTTCATTGCCTTCTGGCAGCGCGACTCCCGGGTGGTGGCCGGCATGAGCGTCAATTGGCCGCACCAGGCCCGGCCCGGGGCGCAGAAAGTTATCAAGGCCTTGATTTCTGGCCGGACTCCGGTCAGCCCGGACCGCCTCGCCGACGGGTCAGCCGGGCTTGATCAGCTCCTGCCGGAGGCCTGACGCGCCACCGTTCCGGCGGTCTGGATGGAGGATTCGTGCCCGGCCATCCCGGCAGCGCGTGCCCTGGAGTACGCACCAGGGAGGGCAGCGAGGAGGGCGTCGACGTCGGCTTCGGTTGACGTGTGCCCGAGGCTGAAGCGCTGGGCACCGCGCGCGGTTTCCTCGTCCAGGCCCATGGCAAGGAGCACGTGCGAAGGCCGGGGCACGCCGGCAGTGCACGCAGAACCGGTGGATGACTCAACCCCGGCGAGGTCCAGCAGGAACAGCAGGGAGTCGCCTTCGCAGCCGGGGAAGGTGAAGTGCGCGCTGCCGGGGAGGCGTCCTGCGCCGGGGGCTCCACGGAGTACGGCCTCCGGGATGGCCTGCCGCACGCCGTCGACCAGCCGGTCCCGGAGGGCTGAGATCCTGGCTGACTCGGCGGGAAGGCTTGCCGTGACTGCCCCGGCCGCCGCGGCAAAGCCGGCGATGGAAGCCGTATCCAGGGTTCCGGACCGGACGTCCCGTTCCTGGCCGCCGCCGTGCTGAACGGGGGTCAGCTTCACCGCGCGGCCCAGCAACAGCGCCCCGACTCCCACCGGACCGCCGATCTTGTGTCCGGATACGCTCATCGCGTCCAGTCCGGAGGCCTTGAAGTTAATGGGCAGCGAGCCGAAGGCCTGGACCGCGTCTGAATGCACCGGCACGCCGGCGGCGTGGGCCAGCTGAACAATTTCGGGGATGGGCTGGATGCTGCCCACCTCGTTGTTGGCCCACATCACACTCACCAGGGCGATGGTTGCCGGGGACCGCGCAAGTTCGGCCTCCAGGACCGTGAGGTCAACGACGCCTTCGCTGTCTACCGGAAGCCAGGTGACCTCGGCACCTTCGTGCCGCTCCAGCCATTCCACGGTGTCCAGCACTGCATGGTGCTCGACGGCGGAGCAGAGGATGCGGCGCCGGGCAGGGTTCCCGGCGGCCCGGGACCAGAACAGGCCCTTCACGGCCAGGTTGTCAGCTTCCGTGCCGCCGGACGTAAAAATGACTTCGGAGGGGTGCGCCCCGGCTGCGGCCGCAATCGTTTCGCGTGCGTCCTCCACCGAGCGGCGGGCCCGGCGGCCGGAACCGTGCAGGGACGACGGGTTGCCGGTGCGAACCAGCTCGCGGGTCAGGGCAGCCAGCGCCTCGGCTGAGAGGGGCGTGGTTGCTGCATGATCCAGGTAAACAGGCACCCAACAATTCTAGCCGCCGGCGATGGTATAGGTTCGAGCGGTGAAAGCCTCCCTCTACCTGGTGCTGGCCACCCTTTTCTGGTCCGGAAATTTTGTGGTGGGACAGGCAGCCGTGGCGTCGATGACTCCCGTCGAGCTGACGTTCTGGCGCTGGGCCATCGCGGCGCTGCCGCTGCTGGCCCTGGCCCAACTGGTGGACCGGCCGGATTGGCGGGCCGTCCTGCGCTCCTGGCCCACGCTGCTGCTCCTCAGTTTCCTGGGCATGGGTGGCTACACCCTGCTCCTGTACACCGCCCTCCAGCACACATCCGCACTGAACGCCTCGCTCATCACGGCGGCCAACCCTGCGCTGATCGTTGTCCTCGCCATAGCGATGCTGGGTGACCGGCCAGGCGCCCTCGGCTGGGCAGGAATCGCGCTGGGGCTTTCCGGGGTCCTGATGGTCCTCACCGGCGGGGACTTCCAGCGGTTGCTGAGGTTTTCCTTCAACCTCGGCGAACTCCTGATGCTGGCTGCCATTGCCGTCTGGAGCCTCTACACCATCATCGCCCGCCGCCTGGCAGTCCCTGCCATCACGGCCACGGCGGTTCAGGTTGTTATGGCCACGGTGGTCCTCATTCCGGTGGCGGTGGCCACGGGAGCGCACCTGCCTCAGACAGCGGCGGGCAGTTGGTCGCTGGCCTACATCGTGGTGTTTCCGTCCCTGGGTGCGTACCTGCTGTGGAACCTGGCGCTCAAAACAACCGCACCGGGGACCGCGGGCAATTACCTGAACCTCATGGTGGTCTTTACAGCCGTCATAACCTTCCTGCTGGGGACGCCGATCAGTGTGCCCCAGATCCTGGGCGGGCTGCTGGTGGTGGGTGGTGTCCTGCTCACCAGCGTGCGCGGGGCCGGGAAATCCTCTGGCATCACAGCACCGGAAAAGAGCGTGCTCAGGCCGAGGGCGGAACGATGATCAGGCGCTCAGCCACGTCCTGCCGCGCCGCAGCGAGGGTGGCCGGATCCGGGCACGAGACGGTGATGTAGATGGACGATGCGGGAACGCTGAACAGGCGGGCCATCACAGCCGTCGACCTGGCTCCCGCCGGGGAAGCCTGTTCCAGTACCAGCACCTCCACACGCGGGCCAGGCTTGTCAGCGCTTCCGCCCCAACGCAGGGTTTCCGTCTTGAGGTATTTGGGGAGGATGGTGGGGTCGAGGTAGGTAAAGAGTCCCACTGTGGAGGCGTGGTCGTCAGCAAGGGCCAGCGGCGTCTGGTTGGTCCGGGCTTTGGTGGCCACGAGGCAGCCGTCGGTCTTCACGTACTGGTTCTCGCCAGCCACGTTTTCCTTGACCGGCTTCCAGCCCGGCGCTTCCTTCAGCCCGTCGGAAATACCCACCGGAACTCCCGGCGCAAGGGCGCCCCCGGCGGTGAACGGCAGGTCCTTGGCCGCCACCGCCTCTGCGTCATGGCCGGGCGTGATGGTGGGTGTAGCCAGCCCTGGTGCGGACTGTTCCACAATGGGGGCCGAAGGGTCCGGCACGTCGATGCTGCAGCCTGCCAGCAGGCCGGCACCAATCAGTATTCCAGTGAGCAGCGTCCCGGACGTTGCCCCACTCCCCCGTAATTTCATTCCACCCCAATGCCTTGCCGGCTGCCCGGCGCCACTGGCCAGGGTTCCGCCCGGCCCATCAAAGAGTCTAGACGCCCCATGCCCGACGGCGGGTCCCGGACTTGGTCCTACGCCAGGATGCGCACGGCGCCGGGTACAACATCCACCGTGAGCGGCAGCGGCCCGATCCTCTCGCCGTCGGCATACGCCACGACGTTGCGCGCGGACAGCCGCACCTTCCGTACGCGGCGGATCTCAACTGCCGGATGCCCGGTATGCCGTCCGGAGAACACCTTGGGGAAAACGGCCAGGAAGCGGATCCTGGGCAACGGCCTGACAATAAAGAGGTCAAGCAGTCCGTCATCCGGCAGGGCGTCCGGCGTAATCCGCATCCCGCCTCCAATTGACTGCCCGTTTGCTACCGAAATGAGCATTGCCCCCTGATGCCAGGTGTCGCCGTCGTCCGTTTCCGTATAGTCCGTCACCGTGTACTCAATGGACCGAAACACCACCAGTTCCCTGAGCATCGCCAGGTTGTAGCGGGCCTTGCCGCGCGGCCAGCGCCACGCGTTCGCACGGTCGTTGACGGCGGCGTCGAACCCGGCCGACAGCACCCCGGCGAACCAGCGGCAGCCACCGTCCGCCGTGATCCGGCCCAGGTCAACGGGACGCCCTCCTGAAGCGATGCCGCCGGTGATCCGCCTGCAGGCGGCCGCCACGTCGTTCAGCGGCAGTCCCAGGGTCCGGGCAAAGTCGTTTCCGGTCCCGTTGGGCACGATTCCCAGCGGGACTGTGGACGCCGTCCCTGCGGAGCCCGCCAGCGCGTTCACGCCGAGGTGCACCATGCCGTCTCCACCCACCACAACAAGGGCATCCACGCCATCAGCAAGCGCGCGCTCCACGGCTGACGCCAGCTCGGCGAAGCCCGCCTCCCGCAACTCCACAATGTCCCCTCCCGCAGCCCGGAAGTAGTCCACCGTCTGCGCGCCGGCGTATGTCCGGGATCCAAAGGACGCACGGGGATTGATGGCGACGGCGATCCTCATGGGCTGAATTATGCCAGCCGCGGGAACCCCGGCCGCCGGCACGCACGTTGTCAGAATGGGCCGTTAAGCTTGGCCTACCTGGCTATGGGCCCTCCCTGCCGCCGTGGACGGGCCACACTAACGAAAAGGACAAGTGCTTGACCGAGAGCAGCAACTCCCATTACCAGGTGCTCCGTGTCGCCGTGACGGCCACCGAGAAGGAGATCAAAGTTGCTTACCGCCGCGCCGCCCGCCAGGCGCACCCTGACCATGGCGGGGACGCGGCCGCATTCCGGCGCGTAACGGCAGCCTACGAGACGCTCATCGATCCCAAGCGCAGAAGCGCCTACGACCGCTCCTACGCTGCCGGCACAGGGGGCAGTGCCGGCAACGGCGATGCCGGTCCGCACTTTGACGCGCCCGCTGCCGGTAGCCACGCGTCCGCCACGGTGCACCGCCCCAACACTCCACGCAACACCGCCGGCGACCCTCCGGTCTACGATCCGCCCTATGACCTGGCTGCATTCGAGGCGGCCGGCGTGGTGCCGTTGATCCCGCTTTCCCAGGCCAGCCAACAGGTCCACGGCATGCCCCGGAAACGCGGCATTTTCGGGGCCGAGGCGCGCATCCAGCGCGAAATGCGGACGGTGCAGCTGGTCAGCAGGCAGATCCTGCCGGCCATTCCGGCCGCGCGGCTGATTAACGGGCTGCAGTCACCGGCGGACAACAGCCACATCGACCACGTGCTGCTGTCCGGCTACCGCCTGGCCATCATCGGGTCCATGCTCCTGCCCAAGGGCGCCTACGCCTGGGACGGAAGCACGCTCAACCACGGCGGACGTTCGATCCCGCCGCCGCAACTGGCGCACGTGGTCCGCGCCATGCAGGACATCTTCCCCGAACTGAATGTCACCGGCTGGACAGTGGTGCACAGCCCGGACGGGAACCTGCACGAGCCCGTCATCGACCGGCACCGACGGTCCGCCGGTGCCCACGAAACTGTCCAGGTGGTCAACGCGGCCGGGCTGGTCCGTGGCCTCAAGCAGTTCCTCTCCTCGGGCCCGGCACCGAACACGGTCAACGTATCCGTGCTGGCCCGGCTCCTGCGGGGCATGCACTGACGGCCTTGGCCACGGTCGGTATTGACTAGGATGGGATGGTGTTCCGCATCCTCTTCCACTCCCCCGAAATTCCGGGCAACACCGGCAACGCCATCCGGCTGGCAGCCATTACCGGCGCCGAGCTGCACCTGGTGGAACCTTTGGGCTTCGATTTTTCCGATGCCAAGCTCCGGCGGGCGGGCTTGGACTATCACGACCTCGCCGTGGTGACGGTGCATAAAAGCATCGACGACGCCTGGAACGCCCTCAAGCCGGAGCGTGTGTACGCGTTCACCTCTGACGGCACGGCCAGCTACACGGACATCGCCTACCAGCCCGGCGACGTCCTGATGTTCGGCCAGGAATCCGTGGGGCTGCCGGAGGAACTCAAACGGGATCCGCACGTCACGTCCACGGTCCGGCTGCCCATGCTCCCGGCCCTGCGGTCCCTGAACCTGGCGAATGCGGCCTCCATCGCCGTGTATGAGGCGTGGCGCCAGCAGGGATTCGCGGGCGCCAAAACCTGACCCTTCCTGCTTGCCGGTTTCCTGGCGTCCGGGCACCGACAGGGAGCAATTTTCCATGGCGCCAATCCGCACGCGCACCTGCACCGAATCACTCCTGAGAACATCCACGGCGGACAAGGAGCGGCAGGTGAGAGCACTAGAGACAGCAAGGCCCACTGACCGCTCCGGTTCATCCCCTGCCTGCGGCAATCCCGGCAGGGCTGCTCCTGAAGCAACCCGCGGACACCTATGCTTGGTAGTGATGGAAACTCCCAACGCGCCAAACTACGAGGCCCCGGCCGCAGTGACAGCTTCACCAGCCGACCTCAGCCAACGCCTCGCCGCCCTCCTGGGCCGCATTGCCCAGGGCGACCAGGCTGCGTTCGCGGAGTTCTACCAGCTGACATCCCGTCGGGTATTCGGCATGGCCCGCCGGGTCCTGATCGATCCCGAGCTCAGTGAGGACACCACCCAGGAGGTCTTCCTCCAGGTCTGGCAGAACGCGTCGAAGTTCAACCCGGACGCCGGCAGTCCGCTGTCGTGGCTGATGACCATCTCGCACCGCCGTGCCGTGGACAAGGTAAGGTCTTCGCAGTCGTCCACCGACCGGGAAGCCCGGTACGGGGCGAGCAGCCAGGACATCGACCACGACTCTGTTTCCGATGAAGTTGGCAGCAGGCTTGAGGCCGAGGCGGTGGTCCGGTGCCTGGAAACACTGACCGATACACAGCAGGAATCCGTGCGGCTTGCCTACTACGGCGGCCTCACCTACAGGGAGGTTGCGGAGCGGCTGAACGCAGCAGTTCCCACCATCAAGTCCCGCATCCGCGACGGACTGATCCGCTTGAAGACATGTCTGGGGGTGAGTTGAGATGACAGAGATGAACAACCAGGGAAACAGCCGCCGGGGAACCTTTGGCGACACAGTATCGGCGGACCTTGCTTCGGGCCGTGCCGTGGACCTTGCGGAGCTGTACGCACTCGATGCTGTGACTGAAGCGGAGCGCTCGGCCATCGACCACTACATCTCCTCCGCCCCGGACGCCGAGCGCGCGACGTTCAAGGAGCGTGTGCGCCAGGCCAGGGAAACGCTGGCCGAGACGTTCACCGCCGAGGAGGAGCCGCCGTCAGACCTCTTCGCCCGCATCGTTGCCCAGCTCCCGGCCCAGGGTTCCGGAAATGCCCAAGCGCCAGACGCCGCTCCGGCGGCGCCCCTCCATCAGCCCGCGCCCGTGACCGGCGGCGATGAGCTGACCGCGGCCCGGCAGCGCCGGGAAGAACGACGCCGGCCCGCAGGGGCGCGCAGGTGGCTCGCCGGAGTCGCCGCGGCGGCCGTGATCGCACTCGGCGGCGTGGGCGTCGGCGCCTATGTCGCGGACCAGAACGATCCGTTGAACCAGGTGATCCGGGCCGACGACGTCCGTGAAGCGTCAGTGCCGGTGTCCGCCGGTGGAACCGCGACGGTCCTGATTTCGTCCTCCAGGGACGCCGTGGTGGTCAAGATGAACGGTGTGCCCGCACCGCCGGCCGGCAAGGTCTACCAGATGTGGCTGATCCCGAAGGACGGTTCGGCTCCCGTTTCCCAGGGCCTCATGGACGAGGCGGCCCTGTCCAAGCCTGCCGTGGTGAAGGGGATCGCGTCCGCGGCAGCCCTCGGCATCACGGTGGAGCCGGTGGGTGGCTCGGCCTCCCCGACGTTCCCCACAGTCGCCGCCGCGCCGCTCAGCACCTAAGGCGTCCTGCCGGCTTCGGCGAGCTGAAGACAACGAAACCCGCGGTGCCCTCCCAGGAGGGCACCGCGGGTTTTTTCGTGCCTGCGTTTGCCGGAGCAGCAGGTTAGTGCCGCGGAGGTGCTAAAAGCCTGCGATTGTTCCCGGTCCGTTGACTGCGACAACGTGGAACGCCTCGGCACTGCGGTCCGCGGGCAGTCCTGCCCGCCGTGCGTTGAGATGCATCCCGTTGCGCACGGCCGCCTCCATCGCCTCAACATCCGGATGCTGGCTGACATGGACGTTGATGGCCTTCAGTTTGCTGTCCACGTGGTCCGTGACGTCCACGAAGTGGTTCTCGCGCTCTTCCGGGCCGGCGTAGAGCCAGAGCCACGGGAGCTTATAAGCTTCCAGTCCGGCCTCGGCCAGCTCCGGATACGCGAACGGATTCTCGACGGCAGGATAGACGGCGCGGGTGACGGCCTCGCCGACGGCCAGGTGGTCCGGGTGGCTCTTCTGGATCCGCTTCCAGTTGCGCTCGGGATGCATGGCGAGCACCACATCGGGCCGCAGTTGCCTGATGAGCCTGACCACACCCTTCATCACTTCGTGCGACGGTTCCAGGTAGCCGTCCCGCTGGTGCAGATAGTGGATATCCGAAACACCGACCAGTTCCGCTGCCCGGAGCTGTTCCGCCGCGCGAAGGGCGATGATTTCGGACCGCTGGGCGGGATCGAAGCCGCCGGCATCGCCGTCGGTCATGATGCAGTAGCTGACCTGCACCGCCGCTGCCGTCCAGGCAGCGATGCTGCCGGCCGCACCGAAGTCGATGTCGTCAGGATGCGCCGCGAAACAGAGGACCCGCCCAACCCGGTGCGTTGCCGGGTTGAACGGGCTCTGTGCTGAAACAGCAGGAGTGGTCAAGGGTCAGCCTTTTCGCTTCTTGATTTCTTCCGTGGCCTGCGGCAGGACATCGAACAGGTCGCCGATGATGCCGAAGTCGGCGATCTCGAAGACCGGCGACTCGGCGTCCTTGTTGACGGCCACAATGACCTTGGCCGTCTGCATGCCGGCCTTCTGCTGGATGGCGCCGGAAATTCCCGCTGAAATATACAGCTGCGGGGAAACCGTCTTGCCGGTCTGCCCCACCTGGGCGTCGTGGCTGATCCAGCCGGCGTCCGTGGCTGCACGGGAGGCTCCGACCGCCGCGCCGAGGGCGTCAGCCAGCTGCTCAACCGGACCGAAGTCGCCGTCAACGCCTCGTCCGCCGGCCACCACGATGCGCGCATCGGTGAGGTCGGGGCGGCCGCTGGCCACCTTCTGCTCGCGGGCGGTGACGCGAGCGGCGGTGGAGGTGCCGTCAGCGGGGACCTCTACCGTGGCAATCTCCGGAGCGCTGGGGCCGGCCGCGGCCTCGGGGGTGACGTTGTTGGCCTTGACTGTCAGCACCGAGACGGGCGTGGTGGTCTTTGCGGCGGTGGTGTACGAACCGGCGAGGACGGACTTGTGCGCTGTCCCGTCCTGGTCCACGGCCACCACATCGGTAACGACGCCGGCGGATAGCCGGATGCCCACGCGCGCGGCAATTTCCTTGCCCTCCGGCGAGTTGTCCAGGAGCACCGTGGTGGCGCCGGCAGCCTGTACCGCAGCCGCAACGTAGGCGGCCTTCGCTGCGACGAGGTAGTCGTCCAGGTCACTGGCGGACGGGCGGTAGATGCCGCTGACGCCGTACTCGGCGAAGGCCGCCGAAACGCCGTCGCTGAGGTCGCCGTTCACTGCCACGGCTGTTTCGCCGAGGGAACGGCCCAGGGTCAGCAGTTCGAGGCTGCTTTTCTTCAGGGCCGCGCCAGGATTGTCAATGAAAATAAGTACGTTTGCCATGTCTGTGATCCCTCTTAGAGCAGCTTCTGGGCGGCCAGGAAGTCCACCAGCTTGATGCCGGCGTCGCCCTCGTCGGTGATGATGGTGCCGGCGGTGCGTGGCGGGCGTTCTTCTGCCGACGTCACCGTGGTCCAGGATCCCGCGTGGCCCACCTGCCCCGGATCAACGCCGATGTCCGAGAGTGACAACGTGGTGATGCTCTTGCGCTTGGCCGCGATGATGCCCTTGAAGTTGGGGTAGCGGGGCTCGTTGATCTGGTCGGTCACGGATACTACGGCCGGAAGCGACGCTTCCACGGTCTCGGAGTACGTGTCGGCGTCGCGGCGCGCGGTGAGCCGTCCGCCGTCGACTTCCAGTGTCGACGCAAACGTGATCTGCGGCAGTCCCAGGCGTTCAGCCAGCTGCGCCGGCACCAGGGACGTCTCGCCGTCGGTGGAGGCCATGCCGGTGAGCACGAGGTCCACGGGGGCGCCTGCGCCGAGGTGGCGGATGGCGGCGGCCAGGGCCAGCGAGGTGGCGGCGGCATCCGAGCCGGACAGGGCGTCGTCAGTGAGGTGGACACCCTCGGTGGCGCCCATCTGCAGCGACTTCTTGACGGCATTCACCGCACCGGAGGGGCCCATGCTGAGCGCGATGACCTGGTTTCCGGCCTTGCTGCCGCCACGGGCTTCAGCGAGCTGCAGGGCCGCTTCCAGCGCGTATTCGTCCAGCTCGGACAGGATGCTTTCGCCGCGGTCCGTGGTGTAGCCCTCCCCGTTGAGGTGACGGTCGAACTGCGCGTCCGGCACATGCTTGACCAGGACGATGATTTTCAATGTCTCTTCCACTGTATTTACAGCAGCCTTCCATGCTTGTGGATAGCCAGCCGGGTGAGGTCATGGCCGCGGAACGCCCGGGGTACGGGTAGCTCCTAGCTAACCATATAGAAGTACCCCGGTGACGTCGCGTTAACGCCTGTGTCAGACGGCTTGCACGTGGTGTGGGAATGACGACGGCGGGGCCCCCTTTCGGGGGACACCCGCCGTCGTCCGAACTTCCTTTGGCAGAACCGGTGCCGGGCCTACTGCTCCGCTGCGGCACCGAGCGTGACGTCCAGGGTCTGTTCCTGGCCGTTCCGCGTGACGGTGATCTTTACCTTGGCCCCGCCGGCCTGTTCGCGGACAGCCGCCGTCAGCTGGTTCGGTTCGCTGATGGTCAGGTCGTTGAAGCGGGTGATCACGTCGCCCACCTTGATGCCGGCGTTTGCGGCAGCCGACCCTGATTCGACCGTGGCGACGTCAGCACCGACGGAGAAGCTGGAGGAAGAGCTGGTGGACGACTTGTCCTTGACGCTGACGCCCAGCTGGCCGTGGGAAACTTTGCCGGTATCGATAATCTCCTGGGCGACACGCTTGGCGTGGTTGATCGGGATGCTGAAGCCCACGCCGATGTTGCCGCTTGACGAGCTGGACGAGGAATCGGACCCGGCCGAGGCGATGGCAACGTTGACGCCGATGATCTCACCCTTGCTGTTGACCAGCGCGCCTCCGGAGTTGCCCGGGTTAATGGCCGCGTCGGTCTGGATCACGTTGATGGAGATGGAACCCTGGTCCGTCGTCTGCTGGCTCTGGCCGCCGCCCGGAGGCGCGAACTGGAAGCCCTGATCGCCGCCCTGGGAAGTGTCGCCTTCCTTGGGCGCTGCCGAGGATGCCACGCTGATGGTCCGGTTCAGGGTGGAGACGATACCGTCCGTCACGGTTCCGGTGAGGCCCAGCGGTGAGCCGATGGCGATGGCCGTGTCCCCCACGTTGAGCTTGCCGGAGTCTCCGAGGGTGGCTGCGGTGAGGCCGGAGGCGTCGTCCACCTTGATGACGGCAAGGTCGGAGAGCGGGTCGGTGCCCACGAGCTTGGCCGTGAGGACGCGGCCGTCGCTGGTGCGGACTTCAAGCGCCGCGCTTGCCGTCGCCCCGTCCAGGGTCACCACGTGCGTGTTGGTGAGGATGTGGCCTTCATCGTCGAGGATGATGCCGGAGCCGGTACCGCCTGAGCTGCCGCTGGTGGCGCTGATGGTGACCACGCTCGGGGATGCCTTCAGTGCTGCCGCGGTGATGGCATTGACGTCGTCCTTGTTGTTGACGATGACCGTTTCCGGCTGGCTGCTGCTGACGGCGCCGGAATTTCCGCCGTCGAAGAGGTTGCCCGAACCCACGGTGGCCACTCCGCCGCCTACCAGGCCGGCGGCCAGGATGCTGGCCACGAGGGTGCCGACCCCGAAGCTGGGCTTGCGGCGGGGCGCATCGGCCGGGTTGTGAGCCAGAGCCACTCCCCCTGGAGCAGCCGCGTGCGCTCCGTGTTGCCCGTACTGCGGCTGGCCGTACTGCTGCTGACCCTGGCTGTACGGGCTGCCGGCGTGTTGGCCGCCGGAGTTCTGGCCGGGCTGGTGGTTCTGCTGGCCGTAAAAGGGCTCACGCGGCGGGTAGACCGGGCGGGTGGCTCCCGGGAGCTGTTCGATGGGGTTCGCTCCGGCGCCGGAGTCCACGTACTGGGCTTCGGTTGCCTGCTGGTCCCCCTGCGCCGCAGCCGCGGGATCGTGCAGCGGCGCTGGAGTGCGAGCGGCCGGCGGTGCCGGCTGCGGCGCTTCCGGCTGCCGCGGATCCCGGGGTTCCGGTGCTGCACCTGGCGTTGGGTTCTCAGTCATTGGACTTCCTTTCATCCTCGTCTGCCATTAACTATGAACCTCTTGGCTGGAACAAATGCGGACGTTGGCTGGGAGCTTCCTGAATGCCTGCGCCTGGCCCTTCCCAAGCCCCAAAGTCCGTTTCGCTGGTGGCATATTCGGCTTTGTGGACGCACTTATAGGTGCACCATAGAATCAAGAGGAATTGCCACAGCGACCTGCGGCTTTACACCACGCGTGGGGGCGCTGCTGCATTCTGAGACGACTGATTCGTCCCGAATCGGTGTCAGGCGTGCTGAAGGGTTGCACATGCGGTCAAAGTTCAAACGTATCCTCGCCGTGATTGGCCTGACGGGCTTGTTGGCGGTTCCCGCCGGCGCGGCCTGGGCCGAAGATCCGGTGACCATTCCCTCCGGAACGAACATTGTGGACGACGCCAATGTCCTGGGGGGCCGCAAGGCGGAAGTACAGGAGGCCATCTCAAAGCTCCTGAAAGACCACAAGTACAACCTCTACGTGGTCACCGTGAACTCATTCGAAAACCCCACTAAGCCGGAAGACTGGGGCAAGGCCGTCGCGGAACAGAAATCCATGGGCAAAGCCGACGTGCTGCTGGCCATTTCGACGGCAGGCCAGTTCTACTTCGCGACGGACTCCGCCAGCACCATCAGGTCCAAGCAGTCGAACATCAGCCAGAATGCCGTCACCGCCAACCTCGCTGGCGGTAAGAAGGACTATGCGCAGGCAGCCATTGACACTGCAGCAGCTGTGGGCGACGCTGCCGGGGGCGGGAGTGGCTCTGTTCCTTCCGACAGCGGCGCAGGAACCGCAATCCTTGTTGGAACCGGCGTGGTAGCTGCCGGAGGTGCCGGCGCCTACCTCTACTTCCGCAACAGGCGGAAGAAGGCAGGCCAGGCCTCCAGCGCCAGCTATGGCCCGCAGGGTGCCGAACTGGATCCGTTGGCCTCGCTCAGCGTCGAGGAACTCCGCCGCAAGAGCGGGTCGCTGCTCATTGAAGCCGACGATGCGATCAAGTCCAGCGAGCAGGAGCTGATGTTCGCCCAGGCCCAGTACGGCGATTCAGCCGTCGGCAACTTCACCAAGGCGCTGCAGGAAGCCAAGGGGCACATGTCCGAGTCCTTCAAGCTCCAGCAGCAGCTGGACGACCACATCCCCGATACCGAGGAGCAGCAGCGCAGCTGGCTGGGTGAGATCATCCGCCGCTCCGATGCAGCCCTCGCTTCCCTGCAGGAACAGAAGGCCGACTTCGATTCACTGCGCGAGCTGGAAAAGAACGCGCCGCAGGCACTCGCAACAGTCAAGGCGGGGGCGCAGGAAGCCGACGCGAAGATCGCCAACGCTGAACAGTCGCTGGCCACCCTCCGCGGCAAATACGCCGACAGCGCCCTGGTTCAAGTGACTGACAACATCACGCAGGCCAAGGAGCGGCTGGCCTTCGTCCAGAACGCCACGGCCACTGCAGAGCAGAAGCTGGCTGAGGGTGAAGGCAGCCTCGCCGCCGTGGCTGTCCGCGCCTCCGAAGAGAGCCTGCACCAGACCAACGTGCTCCTCGACGCAATTTCCAAGGTCTCCACCAGCCTGGATGAGGCCCGCAACGGCCTGGAGGCCGCCGTCGTCGATACCTCCCAGGACCTTGCGCAGGCACGGGCCATGATCCAGTCCGGGGCCCACCCCGAACTCGCCGGGCCGGTGGCGGGGGTTGAGTCTGCCCTCGGCCAGGTGAAGGCTGAGATCCAGGGCGGGAAGATTGACCCCATTGCCACCCTGCAGCGCGTGGAGACGGCCCACCAGTCCCTGGACCAGGCGCTCACCGGGATCCGGGACCAGCAGGAACAGGCCCGCCGGGCCCAGGCGTCGCTGCAACAGACCATCATGTCGGCCCAGGCCCAGATCAGCGCCACGTCGGACTACATCACAGCCCGCCGCGGCGGAGTAGGCACGGAAGCCCGCACCCGCCTGGCTGAGTCGCAGCGGAACCTGGACTATGCGCTCTCCATCTCCCGAAATGATCCGGTCACTGCGCTCACCTACGCCCAGCAGGCGCACGCTCTCGCAGCCCAGGCGGCCCAGCTTGCCCAGACCGACGTCGACCACTTCGGCGGCTATGCCAACCAGGGCTACGGCGGCGGTGGCATGTTCGGCGGAGGCGGCGGTGGCGGCCTGGGCGGTGCCATCCTCGGCGGCATCCTCATCAACTCCATCCTCAATGGCGGCAGCGGCGGTGGCTGGGGCGGCGGGCACAGCGACGGCGGCGGCTGGGGCGGCGGCGACGGAGGCGGCGGCGACTTCGGTGGAGGAGACTTCGGCGGCGGAGACTCCGGAAGTTTCTGACCCCGGCAAGACTAGGCACCTAAGACTAGGCACCGGGCGGAACGAGCCGCCCGGCGTATAGATAGCGGTACAACAACTGTTCACTGATTTCAGTGGCCACCACTGAGCAGGACGAAAGGTAACACCATGGTTAAGCAGTCCATTTTCGGCCGCATCGCGCAGCTTGCAAAGGCAAACATCAACTCCTTGCTGGACAACGCTGAGGATCCGCAGAAGATGCTGGACCAGATGGTCCGGGACTACACCAACAACATCGCCGAGGCTGAATCCGCCGTGGCGCAGACCATCGGCAACCTGCGCATGCTCGAGGACGACTACAACGAAGACGTAAAGAACGCCCGCGACTGGGGCAACAAAGCCCTCGCGGCGTCGCGCAAGGCCGACGAGTACCGGGGCAGCGGGCACGCCGCAGACGCCGAAAAGTTCGACAACCTGGCCAAGGTGGCACTGCAGCGCCAGATGTCAGCCGAGAACGAAGCCAAGGGCGCGGAGCCCAGCATCTCCTCACAGCGGGAAGTGGTGGACAAGCTCAAGACCGGCCTTGGCCAGATGAAGGGCAAGCTCAACGAGCTCACCAGCAAGCGCAATGAACTCGTGGCCCGCTCCAAGACAGCCGCAGCCCAGTCACAGGTCCACGACGCCATCAAGAGCATCGACTTCATGGACCCCACCTCCGAGGTGGGCCGGTTCGAGGAAAAGATCCGCCGGGAAGAGGCGAAGGTCAGGGGCCAGCAGGAACTTGCCGAGTCCAGCCTCGACGCACAGTTCAACCAGCTTGAGGACCTCGGCGAACAGGTCGAGATCGAAGCGCGCCTTGCGGCGCTGAAGTCCGGCGGCGCCGCCAAGCCCGCGATCGGCGCCTCGGCTGCGGGAGCCGGTGCTGGGTCCACGGTGGACGAAGCCGACTTCGACAAGCTGTAAACACCACGTGCCCGGACTCGCCGGGCAGGCTCAAGGCCGGGGTTCAGGATGAACCCCGGCCTTCGCCGTCCCTGAAAAGCCGACCGAACCCGCCCACGCGGCTCCGGGCGGATGTGTGTAGCGTGGAAGGCATGTCTTCGCCCGCCGCTTCGTCCATTGTCTGGCTCCGTGATGATCTACGCCTGGACGACAATCCAGCGCTGACCCGTGCCGCAGAACTCGGCCTGCCACTGACGGTCGTGTACATCCTCGACGAGGAATCGGACGGCATCCGGCCCCTCGGAGGCGCAGTCCGCTGGTGGCTCCACCACTCCCTGGCATCCCTTGCCGCCGACCTTGAAGAGGCCGGATCCACCTTGGTCCTCCGGCGGGGGCCAGCAGCCAGGATCATCCGCGACCTGGTCCACGAAACCGGCGCGGCCCATCTCCTCTGGAACCGCCGTTACGGCGGTCCGGAGCGGGCTGTGGATGCCGGCATCAAGGAATGGGCCGCCGGGGAGGGCCTCGAGGCCGCCAGCTTCCAGGCAAGCCTGCTCTTCGAGCCCTGGACCATCACCACCGGCAGCGGCGGCCCCTACAAGGTCTTCACGCCCTTCTGGCACGCCTGCCTCGCCTCCGGCGAACCCCGGCTGCCGTTCGATGCGCCGGCCGGGCTGCCCTCCCCTGCTCCAGCAGGCCGGAAAAAGCATGCCGACAGTGAACCTCTGGAGTCCTGGTCCCGGCTGCCGGAATCGCCCGACTGGAGCGGAGGCCTGGCAGAAATCTGGGAACCAGGCGAAGCCGGCGCGCACGGCCGCCTGGAGGACTTCCTTGACGGGCCGGTGGCCGACTACGGCACCGGCCGGGACGTGCCCGGCGTCGAGGGAACCAGCAGGCTGTCCCCCCACCTCCGCTTCGGCGAGATCAGTCCGTTCCGGGTGTGGCATGCGCTCCGGCAGCGGTTTCCACGCCAGGCACCGGCCGACGTCGGAATATTCCGGTCCGAGATCGGCTGGCGGGAATTCTGCTGGCAACTGCTCTACGTCAATCCGCAGCTGGCAACACGCAACTACCGCCCGGAATTCGATGACTTCGGCTGGGAGGAACCCTCCCAGGCCGAGCTCGGCGCCTGGCAGCAAGGGAGGACAGGCTACCCCCTGGTCGACGCCGGGATGCGCCAGCTCTGGAGTAGCGGCTGGATGCACAACCGGGTCCGGATGGCGGCCGCGTCGTTCCTGGTCAAGAACATGCTGGCAGACTGGCGGCTGGGCGAGGAATGGTTCTGGGACACGCTGGTGGACGCCGATGCCGCCAGTAATCCGGCGAACTGGCAGTGGGTGGCCGGGTCCGGGGCGGATGCGTCCCCGTATTTCCGGATCTTCAATCCGGTCACGCAGAGCAAGAAGTTCGACGCCGGCGGACGCTACCTGCGGCAGTACATCCCCGAGATTGCCGGCCTGAGCGACAAGGCCATCCACGAACCGTGGAAGAGCGGCGGGGCGGCAGGAGCCTATCCGCCTCCCCTGGTGTCCCTGCCGGAGTCCCGGGAGCGGGCGCTGGCGACGTACCAGAGGCTCAAGGACGGCCAGTAGCCTGCTCCCGGCGGCTGGCGGGGCTGGGCTTCCCTGGCGGGCCTTAGCGGCTGACCTTGCCCATCAGGGAGGCAATGGGGCGCAGGAAGATGGGCCGGGCGAGGAACCATGCCGCCACCATCACGGCCACAGACACGAGGAAGATCCAGAAGCCGAGCCAGCCGTCGCCGTCGGACACGGCGTACATGTGGTTCAGGTTCCGCAGGGCTCCGGTGGTCAGCACCAGGAACACGTGCACCACGATGAACGCCACGAAGTAGATCATGACCGGGAAATGGATGGCCCGCGCCAGTTCGATCGGGTACGCCTTGTTCAGTGCGGCAGCCTTCTTGGGCCAGGCGGACGACGTCCGGATGCCCGAGATGAAGGCAAGCGGCGCGGCGATGAAGACGGTGAGGAAGTAGGTGAGCAGCTGCAGGGCGTTGTAGTTGATCCAGCCGTTTTCGGTGGGCCAGTTCAAGGATGCGTACTGCAGGGCTGCGGACAGCGCGTTCGGAAAGACATCCCAGCTGGTGGGGACGATCCTCGTCCACTGGCCTGTCGCGAACAGGAGGACGGCAAACACCAGTCCGTTGAGGATCCACAAGGCGTCCAGCGTCAGGTGGAACCAGAGTTCCAGCGTGATCTTGGTGGGCGGTGTCTTGGTTTTGATCAGGCCCTTGTTGTTGCGGGTCCAGTGACCGCTCGGCCGGGTGGTGGTCCGCACCTGCCAGCCGGTCCGGATGATCAGCAGCAGGAAGAACCCGTTGAGGAAATGCTGCCACGCCAGCCAGGCAGGGAATCCGACGGGAGCGCCGTCAGGGAGCTCTGAATGGCCCGGGTAGTCCGCCAGGAACGACGAGACCGCCGGAAGCTCCCTCAGCCACCTGGCGAACAGCACCACCAGCACCAGCGCCACCAGGGCAGCAGGAACACCCCAATAGAGTCTGTTCCGCTTGCCCGTCGCAGTACCGGACTTTTTGGTGGGTGTGGACATCGAACAACATTCCTCTCGAGAATGACTGGCCCCAGGCGCAAATTTCTGAGGCTCTGCGAAAGAGAATACTAGGAACTACCAGCAATCAAAGAAAAAGAAGACCCCGGGCGGCATATCTGCCGGCCGGGGCCTTCACTTGGTTGCGGGGACAGGATTTGAACCTGTGACCTCTGGGTTATGAGCCCAGCGAGCTACCGAACTGCTCCACCCCGCGTCGCTTGATCAACACTACCCTAGTTTCGCCGGCGCAAAATCCACACCCGATATCCGGCCCTTTTTGCCCCGCCATCCGACGCCTGGCCACGCCAAAACTGGGTCGGCGCTTAAACCAGAAAGTCCGGAACTGTTTCCAGTTCCGGACTTTCCGTCAGTTGCGGGGACAGGATTTGAACCTGTGACCTCTGGGTTATGAGCCCAGCGAGCTACCGAACTGCTCCACCCCGCGTCGCAAGAACAACTCTACCGCCGGGTGAACAGGAGGCCAAATCGAGATGGCGTGATCTGCGTCTCGGCCGCCCTCCCGTGCCCTGCGGACGCCGCCGGTATGACGCGCCGGGCCAACGCCCTGGGCCTTTTAACGCAACCGGCCCGGCCACGCTCCCTGCGGAGTGCGGCCGGGCCGGCGGATCCAGTCAGTTGCCCGTCAGTTGCTTGCCGAGGGTGACGGCGTCGGGCTCCCGGACGGAGTGGCCGTGGGCGACGGCACCGGCTCGGGCGCTGTCACCGGAATCTTGGCCTCCGCATCCACGGCCTTCTGGAGGGCTGCAGCCATCTTCTTCTGCTGCTCGCCATAAGCTGCGAAGTCGCCGGCCGCGAGGGCTGCCTGGCCGGCCTGGATGGCGGCCCTTGCCTCATCCAGGGCGGCCTTGAGCTCGGCCTTCGCGTCAGCACCCGCCGGCGGCGTGGTGCCTGGGGTCGGAGGCGTCTGGCCGTTGTTGTCGGAGTCGCCGGCGGCAGCACCGGAGTCCCCGCCGAACAGCTGCTTGAGCGCTGCGTCCAGGGTCGGCGCGAAACCGACCTTGTCACCGAAGGCCACCAGCACACGCTGCAGCGTGGGATAGGACGTTTCACCCGTGGACTTCAGGTAGACCGGCTGGACGTACAGGATTCCGCCGCCCACCGGGAGCGTCAGGAGGTTGCCGTTCAGCACATCCGAGGCGCCCTGGCGCAGCAGGTTCAGGGCCTGCGAGACGGTGGGGTCCGAGTTGAACTTGTTCTGCGCCTGGCCCGGGCCGGGGACCTGCGTCTCCGGCGGGATCTGGAGCAGCCGCAGCTGGCCGTAACTGTCAGCCTTGACCCCGGCCTGGTTGCCGGCGTCAGAATCCGCGGCCAGGAAGCCGTAGAGAACGTTACGGGCATTTCCATTGACGATCTGCGGGATAAAGGAGGACGTCAGCTGGAACGCCGGCTTGTCCTGGTCCGGCATCTGCAGGGACATGTAGAACGGCGGCTGCTTAACGTCCGTGTCCACGGTCGGGTCGGCCGGCACGCTCCAGGCATCGTTGGTCTTGTAGAAGCTGGACGGATCCGTCACGTGGTACTTGCCGAGCAGCTGACGCTGGACCTTGAACAGGTCCTCGGGATAGCGGACATGGCTCATAACGTCGCCGGACATCTCCGAGAACGGTTTCAACGACGTCGGGAAAACCTTCTGCCAGGACTTCAGCAGCGGGTCCTGGTCATCCCAGGCGTAAAGCGTCACTGATCCGTCATAGGCATCCACGGTGGCCTTGACGGAGTTCCGGATGTAGTTGACGGTGCTGTTGGGCAGTGCGACGGCGCGACCGGACGTGGTCTGGGTGTCAGCGGTGGCGTCCGAGAGCTGCTCCTGCTGCGAGTACGGGTAGTACTGGCTGGTGGTGTAGCCGTCCACGATCCACTTGACGCGGCCATCCACCACCGCCGGATAGGCGTTCCCGTCCACGGTCAGGTAGGGGGCGACCTTTTCCACCCGCTCGCGGGGGCTGCGGTCGTAAAGGATCTGCGATTCCTCGTTCACGCCGTCCGAAAGCAGCAGGTCCGAGGACTGGAACTTGATGGAGTACAGCACCTTATTGAAGAAGCTGCCCACGTTGGGGCCGCCGTTGCCCTGGAACGTGTACTGGGTTTCCCCGTCCCCCTCGCGCCCGGACGGCCTGTCCTGTTCACGGTTCGGGGAGCCGTCGGGTGCTCCGACAATGGAGTACTCGGGCGAGCTTTCGCCGAAGTAGATGCGCGGCTCGTAAGTGGAGTCGTTGCCGAGGACACCGGTGGACGGAATGCCCGACTGAAGGAATTCGGGCTTGCCGTCAACGGTGAACTTGTTGCCCTTCGCTGCAACGACGCCGTAGCCGTGGGTGTACACAACGTGCTGGTTCAGCCAGCTCTGCTGGTTCTCGGCCACATTCTGCGGGTTCAGTTCGCGGACCGCGATGACGGTGTCCTGGACCTTGCCGTCCACTTCGTAGCGGTCGACGTTCAGGGCCTCGGGGAACTGGTAGTACGGGCGGTACTGTTCCAGCTGCGAGAAGGCGTCCGAGATCAGGTTCGGATCGAGGAGCCTGATGTTGGCCGTGGTCTGCGCGTCCGGGGCGAGCGCCCCGGTGGTGGCGGTGTTGGTGGCGTCGTACCGGTCCACCTGGATCTTATCCAGGCCGTAGGCGGCTCGCGTGTTGTCGATGTTGCGCTGGATGAACTCCTTCTCCAGCGTCTCTTCCGAGGGCCGGACCTGGAACTGCTGGATCACCCAGGGGTACACGCCGCCGGCCAGGATGGAGGTGATGATGAGCATCGCGGTGCCGATCACCGGCAGGCGCCAGCGGCCGATGACCGCGGCGACGATGAAGAGGATAGCCACCAGCGCTGCTGCCACCGCAAGAATGGCCTTGGTGGGGATGACGGCGCTGACGTCGGTGTAGAGGGCGCCTGCCCACCGTCCGCCGTTGCTCTGCAGGGCTGAGAACCTGTCCAGCCAGAAGTTGGTTCCCAGCAGCAGGAGGAAGGCAGCGCCGGTGACGGCGAGGTGGATCTGCGCGGCGCGGCTGGTGAAAACGCCGCGCTCCATCAGGCGGATGCTTCCGTACAGGTAGTGGGTGAGGATCCCGGCAATGCCGGCCACCACAACAACGCTGATGAGGAAGCCGGTGATGAATCCCAGGAACGGCAGTGTCATCAGGTAGAAGCTGAGGTCCATGCCGAATTCCGGATCAGCCTGCCCGAAGGGTTCCTGGTTCAGGAACAGCAGGACTTTCTGCCACTGGCTGGCCGCGGCGCTGCCGGCAAAAAGGCCAAAGAGGATGGGCAGCCCGAGCATAACAACGCGGCGGACCGGTTCAAGCTGGGCCTGGTAGCGGTTCAGGTTGTCCCTGATCTCGGAGTCCGGCGCATAGACCGGCCGCGCGTGGTAAGCGATCCGGATGGCGAAGAACACCGCGGCGAACATCATGGCGAAACCGGCGACAAAGATACCGATCCGCGCCAGGTTCTCCGTCAGGAATACTTCGAAGAAGCCAAGCTGCCGGTACCACAAAACATCAGTCCACACATTGGCGAAGAAAATAAAACCCACCACCACGAGGGCGACAACAACGAGCGTGGGTGTCAGGGCACCTCGTCTTGAGGGGGGTCTTCCGGGCGGGATGGGGCTGGCAGGACGGGACAAACTCGGTACCTCATAGCTGGTCGTCAGATTAACATTCGAAGCGTGCGTGCGAGCGACGTCCGGTACCGGTCAAACGAATGGCAACGTCCGTCATATCTGCCACGAGTGGCAGTAAAGCTTAGTTCCTGCCTCAGTCTAGTTGCTGGTACAGGCCGCAAGACCGGAGGTGTCCTGCCCTGACGCGGCGAGTTCGACGGCGTCACGCGCCTCGGCGAGATTCTCCACCTTCACTACCTGCAAACCGTCGGGAATGTGCCCGGTTACGTCGTCGCAGTTGGCCGCGGGCGCCAGGAACAGAGTGGCCCCGGCGGACCTTGCGCCCTGCATCTTCTGGGCGATTCCACCGATGGGTCCCACCTTGCCGTCCGGAGTGATCTCGCCGGTGCCGGCCACATGCCTGCCGCCCGTAAGGTCCCCGGGCGTCAGCTTGTCGATAATGCCGAGGGAGAACATCATCCCCGCGCTCGGGCCGCCCACCTTGTCAAGGGAGATCTTCACGTCAATGGGGAAGGTGAATTTGTACTTAAGCATCACGCCCAGGATGTAGCGGCCCTCACCGTTGTCCATCGGCGTGATGGCCTGGGTCACGGGCTGCCCTCCCCTGTCCAGGACCACGGCGGCCGGTGCGCCTTTGCCCGCGGCAAGCTCATCCTGGATGACGGAGAGCGCGGTGACGGGCTTTCCGTTGATCGACCGGAAGATGTCGCCTTGCTCGATCTTCCCTTCGGACGGTGAGCCGGTTGAAAGTCCCGCGGCCTGCAGTTCCTGGCTGAAGGGAATGTCCAGTTCGTTGAGCGCCGATGCAACAGCGTTCTCCTGGGAGGTGGTCATGGCCACGGAGCTCTGCTCCTCGGCCTGCTCCCTGGTGGTGCCGACGGGGTAGATCAGTTCCTGCGGATACACCGACCTGGACGGGTCCAGCCACGCTGCAAACGCACCGAAGATGCTCACCGGACCGTTAGGGCCGCCGTCGACGTAGACGGTGGTCAGGTCCAGGTTCCCGGCGGCCGGATAGGTCTCGCGTCCGGTCACGCTGATGACCGGTGCGCCCTGCGACTCGCCCAGCGTGTTGAACGTGGGGCCGGGTTTTTCCACAACATACGGCACCGGCAGCGTTCCAGCAGCGAGGCCAAGACCCAGCGCCGCCACGCCGGAGACCATCATCAGGGAAACCTTCTTCCCCCGGCGCCTTGGACGGAACGAAACCATGGGGCCGTAAGGTTCAGGGCCGCCGGGAGCGGGGCTGTCCACCCGCCACCCGTCCGGTGCTTGATCGGTTGGCCCTGTGCCGGCGTCGAGCTCGGTTGCACGGTCCTCGGGAGGATGGTCGCCACGGGTCGTAGTCACCCATCCAACATTACGCGCCCCGGAAGCGCGCAGGCTCTTTGCCTACAGCGAACGTCGCCGCTGCGCGGCAGACAGCCGCCCCCGCCCGGGGTACCGTGAAGTTGATCAACAGTCACACCGACGATCGGCGTAATCATGACCTCCAACCCACTCAATCCGTCCAACGGCGATGACGCTCCCAAGGATCCGCTGACAGAAATGCTGCAGAACCTCATGGGCGGCAAGGGCATGGAAAACATCGACCCCGCCGAACTCGCCAAGGCCGCCGGCCTGCCTGACGACCCCAACCTCCTGGCCCAGATGTTCTCCCAGGTCCAGGCCATGATGAGCGCGCCCTCCGAAGGCCCCGTCAACTGGCAGCTGGCCCATGAGAACGCCCGGCGGGTTGCTGCCAGCAGCGCGGATCCGTCCGTGACATCGCTGCAGTCCCGTGAAGTGGACGAGGCCCTGCGCCTGGCCGAGCTCTGGCTCGACCCGGTGACGGACCTGCCCGCCACCGGCCTGATCGGCCGGGCATGGTCGCGCGCCGAATGGGTGGAAGCAACCCTCGGCACCTGGAAGCGGCTCACGGAGCCTGTTGCCAACAGCATCGCCAACGCCCTGTCCAATGCCATGACGGAACAGATGCCGGAGGAGATGAAATCCATGATGGGCGGCGCCTCCTCCATGCTGCAGAACATGGGCGGAGCGATCTTCGGCATGCAGCTGGGGCAGGCAATCGGCGCCCTCTCCGCTGAAGTGGTCAGCTCCACCGACATCGGCGTCCCGCTCGCGGACCTGGAAATGGCGCTGCTTCCGGCCAACGTGGCAAAGTTCGGCGAAGGCCTCAGCCTGCCGGAGAACGACATCCGGCTGTTCCTTGCCGTCCGCGAGGCGGCCCACGCGCGCCTCTTCGTCCAGGTTCCCTGGCTGCGCGGCCACTTGCTGGGAGCGATCGAAGCCTACGCCCGCGGCATCCACATCGACACGTCCAGGATTGAAGAGCTGGCCCGGGACCTGGACCCCAGCAACCCCGAAGGCATCCAGGAAGCCCTGTCGCAGGGCGTGTTCATGCCCCAGCGGACGCCCGCCCAGGAACAGGCCCTGGAAAAGCTCGAGACCGCCCTTGCCCTGGTTGAGGGCTGGGTGGATGAACTTACCGCCGCCGCCACGGAGAAACTCCTGCCGTCAGCGGGCGCCCTCAGGGAAACCGTCCGCCGGCGCCGCGCCACCGGAGGTCCCGCCGAACATGCGTTCTCGTCCCTGGTGGGCCTGGAACTGCGTCCGCGCCGGCTCCGCGAAGCCGCAACGTTGTGGGCGGCCCTCAAGAAGGAACGCGGCATCGAAGGACGGGACGCCATCTGGCACCACCCCGATCTCCTTCCCACCGCCGAGGACCTCGACGATCCCTTGGGATTCAGCGCCCGCCGCAAGCTGGCGGAGGCCAGCGACACCGAAGTCGACGACGCCCTGCAGAAGCTGCTCAGCGGAGGTTTCGACACCGCACCGGAACAGGGCACGGATGAGGCCGGAAGCGGCACAGAAACCGACGGCTCCGGCTCTACCGGCACAGAGAGCAGCCCCGACGGCGGAACTGACGGGGACCAGCCGAAAGGTTAAGCAGCCCGGTCCAAGGTGACCTTGAGCGAGCAGATCTAGTCGGCGTCTCCGGGCCACAGTGTGGGTTGGCCTGGAGCGCCGTTCCCTGGGCCGTCCGGTCCGCCGTCAGGACCGGCGGCCAGGCCGCGGGATGTTGCGAACGAGACGCCCTCAAGGAATGCCTTGGCCCGCGCCGTCTCCGGATACGCCTCCAGCAGCTTCCAGAACGCGGCATTGTGCCCGGCCACCAGCAGGTGGGCCAGCTCATGAAGCAGGACGTAGTCGATGACCCACTGGGGCATGGGCCGCAGTTTGTCGGAGAGCCGGATGGTGCCTTCCGACGGCGTCGCCGATCCCCACCGCGAGTTCTGGTTGCTGACCCAGCGGACCGACGCAGGCACTGCCCTGCCGCCGAAGTAGCGGGCGGACAGGTCAGCGGCGTGTGCCGCGAGACCGGCGTCCGTTGCCGGCTGCTGCCGGCGCTTTTGCGCGCGGCGGCTGCCCTGGCGATGAAGCTTCTCCAGCATGCGGTGCACCCACTCGGATTCCTGGGCCGCCGTGAACCGGGCCGGAATCGCCACCACCGCCGTGCCGTTCTCCCAGAAGGCCGCCACTGTCCGTGTGCGGCGGGCGGACCGCCTCACCTCCACCGGCGCGCCGTCGGCCGTAGTCAGCTGCGGCCCTTGCCGCCCTTCGGCCCGGGGAGTCACAGCGTCGTGCTTTCGACGAGGACCCTGAGGACGTCCTCCCCGTAGCGTTCAAGTTTGGACGGCCCCACGCCGGCGAGCGTGGCCAGTTCCTCCAGCGACGACGGCCGGGCCTCGGCAATGGCGGTCAGGGTGGCGTCGGTGAAGACCACAAAGGCCGGGACCTCAGCCGACAGCGCAACTTCCTTGCGCCAGGTGCGGAGCGCGTCGAAGGTCTGTTCCTCGTAGCTGGGCGGGCAATCGTTGCAGCGGCCCACCTTGCGTTCGGCGCCGCTGGCCAGCATGGTGCCGCAGACCCTGCAGGTGGCAGGTTTGGCAGCTTTGCGGCGTGGCGCCGGTCCCTTGCCGCGGGCAGTGGAGCTGGCCACCGAGTCCGGCCGCAGGCCGTCAAGGAAGCGGGACGGCTTCCGGTTCGCCCGGCCGCCGGGAGTCCGGGCCGTGGACCAGGACAGGGACAGGTGCTCGCGGGCGCGCGTAATTCCGACGTACAGGAGCCGCCGCTCCTCATCCACCGACTCGGGCGTATCGGCAAAGGAGATGGGCATCAGCCCTTCGCTGAGGCCAACAAGGAACACGGCGTCCCATTCGAGGCCCTTGGCCGCGTGCAACGAGGCGAGGGTAACGCCTTGGACCGTGGGGGCATGCTGCGCCAGGGAGCGTTCCTGAAGCTCATTGACGAAGTCCGCGAGGCTGAACTGGTCCCCGCGTACCTGGACCAGTTCGTCGGCCAGGGCCACCAGTGCCGCCAGCGATTCCCAGCGTTCCCGCAGGGCACCACCGTTGTGCGGCGGTGAGTCGGTGTAACCCAGCGATGCCACGATGTCCCGGACCAGCTGCCCCAGCGGTTCCGGCGTGGCAGTCTCCGCCACTGCCCTGGTGGCAGCGCGGAGCTGCAGGATGGCGTCCCTGACTTCCTTGCGGGCGAAAAACCGCTCACCGCCGCGCAACTGGTAGCCAATGCCGGCGGCGGCCAGGGCCTGCTCGTAGGCTTCGGACTGGCCGTTGGTGCGGAAGAGGACGGCTACCTGGCTTGCCGGCGTGCCGCCGTCGAGGAGTCCCTGGATCTTGAGCGCCACGGTCGCCGCTTCGGCCTCGTCGTCTGAACACTCCGTGAACTGGGGAACCGGTCCTGCCGGACGCTGGGCCACCAGCTGCAGGGGTGCGGCCCACGCGGCGTCCGCCACGGGTCCGCCGCTTCGGCGCCCGCCGAGGAGGTCGTTGGCGAGCTTGACCACCTGGGGTGTGGAGCGGTAATCCCGGATCAGCTTCACCACATTGGCTTCGGGATACCGGGCTTTGAAGCCCAACAGGTGCTTCGGGGATGCGCCGGTGAACGAATAGATGGTCTGGCTGGCGTCACCCACCACGCACAGTTCGTCGCGGCCGCCCAGCCACAGCTCCAGGAGCCGTTGCTGCAGCGGGGAAACGTCCTGGTATTCGTCAACCACAAAGTGGCGGTACTGTTCGCGCACCGTCGCCGCGACTTTCTGGTCCTCCTGCAGGATGCCCACCGTGATCAGCAGGACGTCTTCGAAATCGATGACGTTGCGGTCGGTTTTGACGTCCTCGTACGACTGGAAGACCCGGGCCACGGCGGTGAGGTCGAAGCCGCCGGGCGTGCCCCGGTCATGGGCATTTTCCAGGTAGTTGGCCGGGGTCAGCATGGAGACCTTGGCCCATTCGATTTCCGAGGCAAGATCACGGATGGAGGCCCGGTCCGTGCTGAGCCGCAGGCGGCGGGCGGCCTCGGCAATCATCTGGGCCTTGTGGTCCAGGAGGTTGGGAAGCGTGCCGCCGACGGCCTGGGGCCAGAAAAACTGGAGTTGCCGCAGGGCGGCCGCGTGGAACGTGCGGGCCTGGACGTTGCCCACGCCGAGGTCACGCAGCCTGCTTCGCATTTCCGCGGCGGCCCGGGCGGTGAACGTCACTGCCAGGAGCCGTTGCGGGCTGTAGACCCCCGAATGCACGCCATAGGCGATCCGGTGCGTGATGGCGCGTGTTTTGCCGGTGCCGGCGCCGGCCAGCACACACAGCGGGCCGTTCAGGGTGCTGGCAACTTCACGCTGTTCGGCGTCCAGGCCGCCAAGAATGCGGTCCTCGAGGGACACTGCACTGTCAAAATTCTCTGTAGTCACTCTGCTGCTCTGTTGTCTCGACTACCTGGTGCTGGAGTCTGGTCGGTGATGATGCCTGAGGTTCAGGTGTCGGTGCGGTCCAGGATTCGTCCGCCGTACCAGTGCTCAATCAACGAGCGGGCAATGGACAGCCGGCTGGAGATGGTGATCTCCCCGGTGAGCACTGCCTCCTGGAGTTCCTCCCGGCTGAACCAGCGCGCCCTGGTGACTTCCACGCCGTCGGGCGTTGCCTCGGTGTCCGCGGTGATGGCCGTAAATCCAAGCATAAGGGAGGCCGGGAACGGCCAAGGCTGCGAACCCAGGTACTGGCACCCGGAAACACGGACACCGACCTCCTCATGGATTTCCCTGACCACGGCCTGCTCGAGTGACTCCCCCGGTTCAACGAAGCCTGCGAGGGTGGAATAGTTCCTCGCGTCGACCGGTCCCCCGCCGCCGAGCAGCAGCCTGCCGTCCGGACCCACCACGGTGACGATGATTGCCGGATCCGTGCGCGGATAGTGTTCGGAGTTGTCCTGCGGGCAGCGGCGCACCCAGCCCCCGGACTCGACAACCGTGGGAACACCGCAGCGGGGACAGTGCGTGTGCCCGGCGTGCCAGTTGGTGATGGCGCTTGCCTCGACGAACAGCGCCGTATCCGTGGGGTTGAGGACCCCGGCGATGTCCCGGAAGCCCGTCCAGATGGCGTCACCGGGGATGCCCGCAGTGCCCGGTTCCAGGGCATCCGGCAGCACCAGCAGGAGCAGTTCCGTGCCCGCGGGGAGGTCTGAACCGTCCAGGGCGGTACCGAGGTAGATCACGTGGTCTGGAGTGGTTCCAATGCCCTGAAGGCTGTCGACAAAACGTGCCGCGCCGGTCAGGAAAAGGCTGTTTCCGGTCACGAGGGCCTGCCTCCCGGACAGGACCACGGCAAGGGTGGCGTCGCGTCGCAGCAGTTCAGCCACCATGCCCGGGCGGGTGCGGACGGCAGAGCCCCGGTCCACCAGCGCGGGACGCACGGGGAGCACGGTATCGAACAAGTGGTTGGCCGGCAGCTGGACTGCCTGCGTCCGGTAGGCCGGTGTAGCGGACTCCGCATGACTCATGTGTCCACCGTACTGACTCGGACCGACAAATGACATTTTGGGTGGCCAGGCACGGGTGATTGCCCTGTCTCACCTACAAATGCCCAGTCTCACTACAGGTGGACCGTGAGTGCTTTCTGTCTCACCGCAGTTGGACCATGGCGGGTTCTTCGTCGGCGGTCAAGCAGGAATTGAGCTACGTTTCAGGCGTGTGCTCAGTGTCAGCGCGCGAGTAAGAATCCGACTCCCCAAGGACTCAGCCGCTTGAGGCGGCTTGGTGGTTGCCAATTCCAGGATTATTAGCCAGCCCGGGCGTTTCCGACCTTCAAAGGACAGCGCAATTCAACGGCCTCCTTTGGTGCAGCACCAATGCCGCCCCGTTGGCTACAAGTCGTGGCTGGAACGGAACCATCTCCTCGCTCGGAATTCGATCCCGCCGTCGTGGGCGTCGCATCACAACCGTTCAGGCGCAATTTCGAGCTCGCAGGCGGGCACAGCTGGCATATTACCTAGTACTTTGTACGGCTGTGTTACGGCACTGGCGTCGTCGTTGATATCCGCCCGAATGAGCGCATTCGTGAGTGTGACCAGGAAGTGTTCACGGCCATCGGGACCGCCTGCGCCTTAGTCGGCTGGGGCTATAGATGCCAACCTCCGATGGTTGTCCGGTTACAGACATCCGTGCTGCCTAGATCCGCCCATGCCTAGGCGATGGGGGAATGCCTGCGCGACGGCCCGACGACAATCGACCACTTGACCGCTGCCGCCCGTCACCCTGTTACCCTCCTGCCGGCGCCTTTTCATCTGCTAGTGCCCCACACAGGACCGCATTCCCGTCGTCTACATCACCTCCCCGCCGGAAAGGCTCCCCGCAGAGCTGGCCTGCGAATTCACCAACTTCCTCGGCCTGCCCCAACGTCCCCGGCAGAACGTCCCGGACATCTCCGACGCCGTCCTGGCAGCTGGTCAGCCGCCGCAAGCCAGGGGCCATTCCGTCGTCGCTCCACCCTCCACCCTCAGTCTCACCGCGGCCATGGCTTCGCCGCACTGGGCACAAATAGCGCATTCAAGGAGGCCAGGAGCTTTACTGGATCAGGTCAGCGAATGTGTCACTGAAGGCTGGATTCCTGCCGCCCCTCGACCCTTCGCCGCTGGAGGAAAACCGACCGGCTGCCAGAGTTCCGCGGGTCAGACACGATCCACTCACCAAAACCTTGATTACTACACCAGAATCCGCATATGCGGTCGTGAGTACGCGTTCCTAGCCGTGGTTTGTCAGGTGTTGAAAGGTGGTGGCCTCCCATTCTCCTATCTTCCAAATTGCTGTCATCGCGACCACGCCCAGCACACTCCAAAGAAGGCGAATCCGTCCCGGCATTCGAAGCTGACGATCTCCCATTGGAGTAATTCGACCGCTCCTATATATGGCCTCCAGAAGCGTGTTTCCTGATTCCGGCTTTTCCCAGTACGTTACGTGCTCTTTTATAACTTTCCAGGCTGATCCCGGCGTCACGGTTCGTACGGCTTCCTTCACTGACCCTGTTCCGAGGCTTACTGGGTCCCACGGCGATCGAACAATCCACGACGGGCATGGCGGACTCTCCAGGCCATCAGCCGGATACCGAATCTTTCCCGTAAGGAAGAACCATGCAAGAAACACACCGAGCATGAGCAGTATGACAGGGGTGTCTCTAATGGATAACCGGAAAAGAGCCCATGGGTCAGCAACCTCACCTGAGACGTAGAAGGAGACTAGATCAGTTAGAACCTGCGCAAATATGTCGCCTATCGCGCCAATGCTGAAGCTGGTGTACCACCAGATAAACAACGGCATCACAACGGGGAAAGACCAGTAAACCGGCAACAGCCAGACGTTCGTAGACGAAGTCCTGGCTCCCAGCAATTGATGGTGTCCACTCCCTACGGCGACATATGCTGCGGGAGCAGGACCTTCAAGACACGCGCGCCGGGCAAGATCTGCCCCTTGAGAATGGCCCACGAGGATGACTTCGTCGTAGTCGGCTCTCATCTGCTGATGTCTTTGAACCACGAACTGAAGGATCTCATCGCCGGTCACCGGATCCACGTACGCCCAAATATCCCCCAAAGTTTCCACAACCACGACGCGGATCAAATCTGCTACCCGTCTAGCACTTTGAGACCCCAATGCCTGGAACAGCCAGATCAACATATAGACAGGTAAAGAGGCCACAAACAGAAGAACAAGCAACGGAGACAGACAATAGGAAATCACCACTGCGGTGACTGGGCCCCATAGGGCCACGGTCTCCTTAATGAGGCCAACCATGCTGTCGGGACTCCAAGCGGATTTGGTTTCCTTGGATTCCTTATAGCTCAGGTGACGGGCCGCCCATAGTGCTGCTGACTGCATCACGAAAATTGGAAGATGAAAGAAAACCCGAGCGAAGATCCGCCCAGCTTTCGCATGATTGACTCTTTCGTCCCACCAGGCTTCTTCAACGCAGACAATCCGCGGGCACTCGTCAGGGACCTGGAATCGTGCGCCAAGCCGAGGCTCTTCGTTTGTGGTTTTGGCCTTGGACGGATCGTCAGTGATGGGCGAGACCGCGCCACCTACTTCTTCAACAGCTTGTACCAGCGAAGTGAACACATCCTGGGCAGTTGCCCCGGGGGCTTGGCGACCTATCCCATGCACTGCGAGGATCCCCACACGGATCGGCCCATTGACGTGACTCAATTGACTCGTTTTGTTCGCGCGACGTGCCGAAATGCGCTTCCGGGCGTTCTTCCCCAAAGGGTCCTCCTGATCTCCGTGATAACTCAGACATACTCAAGTGCGTCCACCCAACTCAGCCATGGTGAAAAGTGCCGCCGTGACTGCATCGATCACAGTCGCCGACTCCTGCATTGGCACACTGCATTCCGGAAAGGTGAACTCGCCCAAGGTATCGAACACCTCCGACAACGTTGGGGCCGCCAGCGTTTCCGCGGAACGACTTTGCGTAGCGATGCACCGTAGACCAACAGCGTGACATCGCGTGCCCGTCGTGCGGACCTGGCATTAGCCGTTTTCGTTGGCGTCCAAGTCGTCGACGTTGACACCCGCTGGCGAACCTCCGCTACGTATACGTCAACCCCTGGTCCCACCGTTCTCACTACGGATGGACCGACCGTAGAGGTACGTTGTGCTTCCGCCAGCATTTACTGCTGCTCACCCAAGAGTTCTTCGGTCTGGGTCACCTGTAGTCTGACGAAGCCGTAACACTACAGATACCCCCGAGACTCCGGAGTATTTGTAGGCCGATTTAGATGAGACGGGACAGTGATCACGGCGACAGGCGGAGATTTGCCGCATATCTGGAGACTCGCCGCCGCCGCACCGTTGTCTTGGCCGCCAGTCAATCTACCGTGGAACGGTGAGAAGAAAACCGATCGAACTGGCAGCCGTTGCAACCGCGGCAGTCCCCGGGCTGACCCCCACTGCCGTCAGCTCCGCCCCGGATGATGCCGCCGACTTCGACAGCGCGCTGCTCCTCGATTCGGAAGGAAAGCGCTGGAGAGTCCGATCGCCCCGTCACGCCGAAGCCAGCGCCCGGCTGGAGACGGAATTCCTGGTCCTGCGGGCGTTCGCTCCCGGCATCAGGGCCGAGTTGCCCTTCCTGATGCCCACAGTGGCCGGCAGCGTCCGCCTGGGCGCGCTCAGCACGTTCGTTTACTCCCACCTGGCCGGGACCACCCGCAGCGTCGAGGAATTGACCGCCGGACCGGACCAGCTCGCCCGTGAAATCGGTGTGGCCCTGGCAGCGATCCACGACCTGCCCCATGCGCTGGTCAGCAACGCCGACCTCCCCAGCTACACGCCGAACGAATTCCGCCAGCGCCGCCTGAACGAACTGGACCAGGCCGCCACTACCGGCAAGATTCCGCCGTCCCTCCTGCGCCGCTGGGAGCACGCACTCGAAGACGTGTCACTGTGGCGGTTCAACCCCTGCGTGGTCCACGGCGACCTGCACGAAGACAACCTGCTGGTCGACGGCCACCGCGTGACAGCCGTTACCGGTTGGACGGACCTGCGGATCGGTGACCCCGCCGATGACTTCGCCTGGCTGGTGGCCTCCAACGAGCAGGACTTTGTGGACACTGTCCTGAGCAGCTACACGGAAAGCCGCCGGGACGCGCCGGACAAGCATCTGCTCCGGAGGGCCGCCCTGTCCGCCGAGTTCGCCCTGGCGCAGTACCTTGTCAAAGGCATTGCAGCCGGCGATGACGCGATGATCTCCGAAGCGGAGGGCATGCTGGAAACCCTCGCCGGTGACATCGCCGAGCACGGCGGGCAGGCCATCAGCGTTGAACCGCTGCCTCCCGCCGCGGCTCCGGCCGGCACGGCTCCTGCAGGGCAGCCAGAGGACGACGGCGGTGCGGGGCACAGTGCGGCGGCTCCTGGCAGCGCACAGGGCTCCGCGGCCGTGGACTCGGGAATTGCCGGAGTGACGCCCCTGGTTGTCCAGCCCGTGACAGTAGTCCCGATTCCGGCGCCCGTCCTGCCTGCAGTCCAGGTGACGCCGATCCCGGCTGACGAGCCTGCGCCGGAAGACGGGCACGCCGGGGCTGACTCGGCGTCGGATGTTCCATCGGCTGACGACACGTCCACCGCCGCCATCACCATCATCGACGTCAAGAGCTGACCGAGTAGGACTCCGACACCAGCTCCTCCAGCTCTGCAGCTGACGCGAGGTCGTGCGGACGGACCACCTGGTTGTCAGCCACATAGAAGAACGCTGCCCGCACGTCCTCGACGGCGATGCCTTTGAGCCGGGCCCAGGCAAGCCGGTACGCGGCAAGCTGCACCGCCCTGGCCTTCAGCCGGCCGGCGTCGGGGCGGCGGCCCGTTTTCCAGTCCACCAGGTCCCAGCGGCCGTCAGCGTCACGGAAAACCGCGTCGATCCGGCCGCGGACCACCACGTCACCCACCCGGGTCTCCACGGGAACCTCAATGAACGCCGGGGAGCGGTGAGCCCATTCCGACGCACGGAACGTAGCCACCATGTCCTCGAGGTCGTACGCGGCATCGATGTGACCGTCCGCTCCCGGAGCTTCGCCGAGGTCGAGCATTCCGGCGGCTCCGAAGTATTCCTCCACCCAGGAATGGAAGGCGGTTCCCTTCCGGGCAGACATACCCGGTTCCCGGGGAACGGGCCTCCGAAGACGTGCCAGCACAGCTGCCGGGTCCTCGCCCAGATCAACCAGGGTGGACGCCGAGATGTGGCTGGGCAGGTGGACGTCCTGGCCGCGTGCCCTGGTGGAGCGCCGTTCCAGCAGAAGGGAGGCCTCCTCAGCCCACCCTGCAGCGGGACCGCGAAGCCCGCGCCCTTCGTTGCCGGTGCCGGCGGAATCAGGTCCGCCGGCACGGATTTCGTCACCGGCAGGAATTGCGCCACCGCCGGGAGCGGCGTCGCTGGTGTTTTGGTCCAGACTTGCCAGCACATGCGCGGCAGCCCTTTCCATTGCTGCGCGCCGGCCCGGGAAGAGGCGGAGGCGCTGGCCTGTCCGGGGATCCACTGGCCCTTCCAAGGGGTCGTAGGGCCACTCGGCCACCTCCGTTTCCAGGGTCAGTGGGCTCTTCTCCGGGAGGGAGGCTTCGTCCACCGAGGCAGGATGGACGAGGGCGGCGCTGCCGTCTGCTCCGGCCGCGGGCCGGGCTGCCAGGGGCTCGAGCTCGGCCAGGAACGGGGACATCTCCGCCCGGCCTGCCCGCGAACCCACCCAGGCGGCGCTCGATACCCAGAGGACATGCTTGGCGCGCGTGTACGCGACGTAGGCCAGGCGCCGTTCCTCCGACTCCCCGTGGGCCTGCACTGCGGACTTGAATTCCTTCTCGGCATCAAGCCAGCCCTTCTGGTCGGGCTGGTCGGTGTCCCACTGGGGCAGGTCCGCCCGGTCACCCCTCAGCGGCCAGGGCAGTGCCGCAGCCCCGCTGCTCCACCGTGAATCACGGCTGCTGGGGAAGGCGCCGGCGTTGAGGCCCGGCACAAAAACAACGTCCCATTCCAGTCCCTTGGACGCATGGACTGTCAGGAGCTGCACGGCTTCGCGGTTAACATCCGGAGCCGGCGCGTCGAGGCCGTTTTCCTCCGCTGCGGCCGCCTCCAGCCACGCCAGGAAGGCCAGGATGTCCACCCGCTGGGATGTTCTCAGGAAGCCGGCAGCGGCGTCCTGGAAGGCGTCAAGGTTGCGGCGGGCCTGGTGGATGCTGACACCAGGGCGTGCGGCCACCTCAATGTCCAGCAGCATTGCGCGTTCCACTTCGCCGAGCAGCGTGGTCAGGTCATCGCCGAGGTAGCCGCGGAGCTGCCTGAGCTCTACGGACAGCCGGCGGAGCCGCTCCCTCGCTTCCGCGCTCAAGGCTCGTCCGTGCGACGATGTCCAGCCTTCGCGCGGGAGCCAGTCCAAGGCCTCCACAAGGCTGGAGCCGTCCGTGAGGTCGCTCTCAACGACGGGCGCGTCGTCGGGCGCTGCGGCATCCCCAGTCCCTGGTTCCGGGTCATTCCCGGAGGCGGCCTGCCCACGCCTGCGGGCCAACTGGCTGGACCAGTCACGGAAGGCCATCAGGTCAGCCGGGCCGATGCGCCACCGGGCTCCGGCGAGGAGGCGCATCAGGGAATCAGACCGTCCCGGATCGGCAAGCACCCTCAGGGTGGAAACGAGGTCAATGATCTCGGGGGTGTCCAGCAGGCCTCCGAGGCCCACGATCTCGTATGGAATCCCCCGCGCGTCCAGCTGACGGCTGATGGTTTCCATCTGGGCACGACGGCGGCACAGGACCGCGAGCGCCGGCGGCACCGGGGTGCCGTCAGCCTTGCGCTCAAAGTCCGTGACCCGGTATTTCAGGATGTCTTCGGCAAGTGCCGAGGCTTCCTCGACGTCGGTTCCGAACCTGCCGAGCACCACGCGTCCGTCCGCCGCGTAGGGGCTCGGCTGGAGCGGCGGCACTTTCGTGGCCGGCTCCCCGTGGGCGCCGGCCGGTTCGCGGTGCGCGGCTGCCCTGCCCAGGGATTCCGACATCACGTTGGCGGCTTCAAGGATGGACCGGCCGTTACGCCACGCAGTGGTCAGATAGGAAGTGGGGGCAGGGCTGAAGTTCTCCGCCGCCTGCGGGCCGGCGGTCCGGACAGGGAATTCCCGGACAAAGTGGAACAGCTGCCCTGCGGATGCCCCGCGGAAACCGTAGATGGACTGGTTGGGGTCCCCCACCGCGGTGACTGCATGGCCGCCGCCGAAGAGGCGCGAAAACAGGACCAGCTGGGCGTAGGAGGTGTCCTGGAATTCGTCCAGAAGCACCACTTTGTAGCGTTGGCGTTCCATCTCAGCAGCAAGCGGGACCTCCCGGGCCACCCGGGCGGCCAGCGCCACCAGGTCACCGAAGTCGAGGGCTCCGCGGGCGCGTTTCGCCGCCGAATAGCGGCCCACCATGTCCGCGACGCTGGCCCTGGTCCTCAGCATGGCGGCGAGTTCCGCTGCCGCCTGGGTGGGGTTCTTCTTGCCGTCAGCCACATAGGGCAGGGCCTCAAACTCTGCGATCCGTGCCATCAGCCAGGATTCGACGTCCACGGGTTCCTGGAGGTGTTCCGCACATTCCCCGGCAAGCTGGATGACCGCCTTCACCAGCGTGGACTTCGCCGCGCTGAAGTGGCCGTACTCGCCGTCGAACGCCTCCACCACCTCGCTGGCGAGCTGCCAGGCCTGGGCGCCGCCCAGCAGCACGACGTCACGTTCCACTCCGAGCCTCAGCCCGTAGTCGGACACGATGCCGCTGGCGAAGGAGTGGTACGTGGACACCTTCGGTTCGAGGGCGTCGCTGCTGAGCAGGCCTTCGGGGAACACGGTGTGCGCGGTGTCCTGCGCCGCGATGCGCTGCAGCACCGCCAGTTTGGCCCTGATCCGGGTGGCGAGCTCGCCGGCGGCCTTCCTGGTGAACGTGACCCCGAGGACTTCTTCAGGCCTGACCCACCCGTTGGCGACCAGCCAGACCACTCGGTCGGCCATCGTGGCTGTCTTGCCCGATCCGGCGCCGGCAATAACCAACCTGGGCGTCAGCGGCGAGGAGATGATGGCGGACTGCTCGGCCGTGGGCAGATTCTTCTCACCCAGCAGTCCGGACAGCTCTTCGGGGGTGAACCGGGGCCCGGGGAGTCCTGGCTGGGTCATTCTGTTACCTGCTTTCCACGGACACAGAGGGGGCAGACTTCGGGAAGCCTGCAGCCGTGACCGCCGTGGCCGCCCTTCGCGGGGTCGTGCCGGGCTTCGAAGACACTTCCTGCCATGAGCGCTGCAGCGCCGTTCACCATCTCCATGGCCCAGTTGTCCTGCGGATCGAGGGTGTCCTGCTGCTGGACGCCCGGGCCTTTGGTTCCCGTGCCCAACTGCGCGAGCACGGCACCGCCCGGGGTGGCCTCTGCGGGCAGGCCGGGGGCATCCCCGAAGCCGCCTGCCAGGACGGCGGCCTGATAGGCGCCAAGCTGGGGGTGGCGGGAAAGTTCGGTCTTGCCGGGCTGCCTTTTCCCGGTCTTCAGGTCCACGACCACCAGCCTGCCTTCGGAATCGATCTCAAGCCGGTCAACCTGGCCTCGAAGGACAGCCGACCGGGCGCGGATCTCCGAACCGGCGCCTTCGATGCCCGCCGCGGGGGTGAGATCCGGAAGCCGGACAGCAAAATCCTGCTCCACCCCCACCAGGCTGCGCCCTTCGCTCCGCATCACCAATACGTACTGCGCGAGTTTGCGGACCATCGCCTCTGCGCGCTGGAAATCGAGCCTGCCTTCCCAGTTGTCCTTCATACCGAGGGCCGGCCAACGCCTGACCAGTTCCGCGACGTATTCGCCGCCTGAGGCCTCCGGCAGGTCCTGGGCGATGGCATGGACCAGGGTGCCCAGGCTTCGGGCGAAGTCGGTGGCGGCCTCGCCGCCCGCTGCCTGCACAAACCAGTCCAGGGGCGATTTCTGGACGGCTTCGACCTTTGACGGCGAAACATAGACCGTTCCACCGGGAGGCACCACAGCGTCCGTGGTGGTCAACGCAGGCAAGCCCCACCAGCTGCCCGGATGGGCACCGGGCACGGGGGGTTCGGCTACGGCCAGCCGGGTCAGGACACTGACGGCTTCCGCGGCTTCAGGGGCGTATCTGCCGTCCAGTTGGGCATACTGCCTGAGCTCCGCCACGAGGGCGCGAAGGGTCATCGGCCGCTCCACCGGGGTGAAGCCGCGGCCTTCCTGCCCGGGCCCCAGCGGTGCTACGTAGTCCAGGAACGACGAGGGCTGGTCATCCTCGGAGGAGACGGCGGTGCAGATCAGCAGCTCGCGGGCCCTGGAGACTGCGGTGGAAAAGCTTCGAAGTTCGTCATAGCGGATGTCCCGCAGGCGGCTCAGCGGGTCAAGCTGCAGCGCGTATTCCACGCCATGCTCCACGGCGTCGGCATACAGGGTGCTGCCCAGCAGCTCGCCCCGGAGCCGGGTGTTGGGCCACACGCCCTCCTGGAGCCCCGCAACGATCACCACGGGCCATTCCCTGCCGGCGGCGCTGGCGGGAGTCATGAGTTCGACGGCGTCGTCCACCTGGGCCCTGGCGGCCAGCGTGTCCATGGGGAGTTCCTGGTTCAGCAGGTATTCCAGGAACTGTTCAGGACCGGCACCGGGCATCTGGTCCACGTAGCGCTCGGCGGTGTGGAAGAGGGCCATCATGGCATCGAGGTCCCGGTCGGCGCGGGCGCCGTGGGGACCTCCGGCCAGGGCAGTTTCTGTCCAGGCGTTCGCCAGCCCCGTGGACTGCCACAAGGCCCAGAGCACGGACTCGGCGTTGGCTCCGGGTTCGACGGCAGCAACGCGTCCTGCCTGGATCATGCGGGCGGTGCGCCGCGCCGACCGGCCTTCCAAACCCAACGTTGCCAGCGCACCGGGCTCGAGCAGCGCCTCGACCAGCAAGGCGTCGCTGGTCCGCCCGCCGCCGCCCAGGAGTTCTTCACGCCGCAGCGACTGCCTGAGCCTGCGCAGCTCAATCGACGTCGCGCCGCCGATCCGCGACGTGAGCAGGGAAACAGCGGACTCAGGCGTCAGCAGCGCCGGGTCAAGGGCAACCGCATAGGCGTCCAGAAGGGGGCGGACGGCAACTTCATCGCGGACTGCGGATTCGGCCACCGGAACGCGGACGGGGATTCCCTGGCCGGAGAGGTAGCGCTGGAGCTCGCTGAGCTGCCCACCGTTCCGGACAATAACGGCGATGTCGGCGAGGTCACGGCTGTGGTTGATGTGCTGGTCCAGGATCCGCTGGGCAACATAGCGCAGTTCATGGACCGGCGAAGGTACAAGGTGGGCTTCGACGGCGCCGTCTTGCTGTGTCGGCACGGTACCGGGATCGTGCTGCTCCAGACGGCGTGCCAGCTGGCCGCCGGCACGCTGCGAGATCCGGCCGGCAACCCCGAGCCAGGCCTCCGCGACGGCGGGCGCGTGGCGGTGTGTGTGCCACAGGGGCCGTTCCAGGACGGCTGCGCCGGCAGACAGCAGCCGGGGAAGTTCGGCAACGAGATCCGGCCGGGCGCCGCGGAAGCCCTGGACGACGGTGTCCGGAGAGGAAGTCACGAAGCAGTCCTTGCCCGCCGCAATGTCGGCAAGGAGTTCAAAAACAGCAGGGTTTGCTTCCTGGATGTCATCCACCAGGAGAAGCTGCAGACGGTCCCGTTCGGCTGCCAGGAAGTCGGGCGCGTCCTGGAAGATTTGCCGGGCAGCGGTGATGATTCCCGCGGGGTCGAAGGCCTCGGGCATGCGGAGGTCCAGCACGTCCCTGTATTCGGCATAGAGCGCCGCGGCGGCTATCCAGTCCTCCCTGCCGCAGCGGCGGCCAAGGTCTTCAAGGTCTTCGGCCGTCCGGCCCGATTCGATGATCCGGTCGAACAGCTGGCGGACTTCGTGCCGGAATCCCCTGGTCTCCAGCGCGGCGCCCAGGTCAGCGGGCCATGGCAGCTGCAGGCCGGGAAGTGCATGGCCCTCCAGCAGCTCCTTGATGATGAGGTCCTGCTCGGGTCCGGAGAGGAGGCGCGGCGGCCGTGGAAGCGGCAGGATGCCTTCGGCCTTGGCCCGCCGGATCAGGTCGAAGGCATAGGACGCCCAGGTCCTTGCCGGGGTGGTGCTCAGGCTCCTGTCCAGCCTGGCCGTGAAGCGGTCCCGTAGCGAGTCGGCGGCCAGCCGGCCCGGGGCAAGGATCAGGATCCGCTCCGGGTCCACGCCGTCGTGGAAGGCCCGGCGCACGGCGGCTTCGATCAGGACGGTGGACTTGCCGGTCCCGGGCGCACCTGGAACCAGGACCGGTCCGGAACCGTGCGGGACCTCCACGGCGTCCCGCTGGTCAGCTGAGAGCACCGGGACGGAGTCCTGCAGGCGGCGGGGCGGCAGCAGCCGAAGGCCGGTCCCGCTGGCACGCCGGCCGCTTGCACCGGCGTCGCCCGCCATGGCATGCGCGTCATCAAGGTCGTCGAGAGGGGGGTCGGGCAGGAGGTCCGTCTGGAGGCTTGTTAACGTCACACGGACATTTCATCATCGGCCACGGACAATTTATGAAGCCCACGCTCCAGCCGGTCCGCAATTGCGTCCAGCTGGTCGAATTCAGCGTCTGTCGGCGCCCACCGGGCCGCAGCCAGGTCCACGCGCCAGCGGCCCTCGCCCGTACGAAGGAATTCGTCAGGGCTGCCCAGGAGAGCCGTGCCCTCGTCCAGGTAGTGGCGCAGGGCTTCGGCGTCGTGGCCTTCGGGCGCCTGCCCGCTGGCCTTGAGGATCCGCCACCACGGCACATCACTGCCGTAGTGGCTCATGACCGCACCGACCTGGCGGGGGCCGCCGGCTCCGAGGAGTTCGGCGACATCGCCGTAAGCAACGGCAGTGCCCGGGGGTACCAGCTCCACCACGGCCAGCACCGCATCGACATACTCCCTCCGCATTGATCCAGCGTAGCCGGTTTCGGCGCACCGCCCGGTACGCCGGGAAGGAAGAATCCTGACCCGCCGACGGCGCTGCCGGAGACTGTCAGTGCGGCCCGGTAGCGTGGAAACATGAGCACTTGGAACACCCTCCCCCGCGCCGCGTTCGACCTCGAGACCACTGGCCGCAACTCCCGCGCGGCACGCATTGTCACGGCGTCGGTGACTGTGGTTGACCATCAGGGGGATGTCATCACGGAACATGAATGGCTGGCCGATCCGGGTGTCGAGATTCCCACGGAAGCAAGCGATATCCACGGTGTCACAACCGAGCAGGCCAGGAGCGAGGGCCGCCCCGCCCATGAGGTGACGCGGGAGCTTGCCACCGTTCTGCAGGAGCTCTTTGATGCGGGCGTTCCCGTGATTGCGTTCAACGCCAGCTACGATTTCACTGTGCTGGCCGCGGAATCGGCGCGGTACGGCGTCAAGCAGCTGAGCCGGTTTCCCGTCCTTGATCCGTACATCATGAACAAGCAGGTGGACAGGTACCGGAAAGGCAAACGAACGCTCACCGCCCTGTGCGAGGAATACGGCGTCAGCCTGGACAACGCCCACACCTCCGCCGCGGACGCCCTCGCCACCGTCCGGGTCCTGGACGCGATGGCGGGCAAGTTTCCCAAGCTCAGGATGCCGGCCAGCCAGCTTCACCAGCTCCAGGTGGACTGGGCCGTCAGCCAGGCGGCCGATTTCCAGGGCTACCTGAGGAAGACCAAGCCTGCTGCCGTGATCGAAGGCGACTGGCCGGTCCTGCCGCCCGAAGACGCAAGCCGGGGCGACTTCTAGCTGCGAGCTAACTCACACTTATTCGGCCGACCGTGCATGCAGGGCCAGAGCATGCGGCGATTCGGCAATATCGACGCCATCAGGCCGGGCCGGAGCGGACACATGGCCTGAGCCGAGCAATATTCGGCCCACACCGCTTTGGGCTGCTACTTTCTTCGTCTATCCGCAGGAATAGGCCTTAGTGAGATGATTAAGTTTTGCGGTCCCCTGTCCTGAACGTCAGTTCCATGGTGTGGCAGGCCCCCGGCGCCACGTATGCAGTATTACGGCCGGGATGAACTTATGACTCAGATGAAAGTGACTACCTGATGAAATCGAAAGCCATGAAGTGGCTGACCGGCGTTCCTGTGGCTATTGCCCTGGCCGCCTCCCTCGCGGCCTGCGGCGGGGCGTCCCAGCCCACCGGCACGCCGACGGACGCCCTGGCCGGCAGCGATCAGCAGACGTTGGACAAGTACACCACCGCTGAGGTCACCCCGATCGACAAGATCGACAAGTCCAAGCTCGGCCTGAACACCGAAGGCAAGCTCGAAGTAGGTACGCTCTCGGATGCGCCGCCCAACATCTTCCTTGACCCCTCAGGCAAGTTCACCGGCTACGACAACGAACTGCTGCGCGCCATCGGTGACAAGCTCGGCCTCGAGGTCGAGTTCGTCGCCACCGACTTCTCCGCCCTGCTCTCGCAGGTCCAGAACAAGCAGTTCGACGTCGGATCCTCCTCCATCTCCACCACGGACAAGCGCCGCGAAAACGTGGGCTTCACCAACGGCTACGACTTCGGCTTCATGGCGGTAGTGGCCAAGACCGACGGCGACGTCAAGGGCTTCGCCGACCTGGATGACAGCCTCCGCATCGGTGTGGTCCAGGGCACCGTGCAGGACGACTACGTCACCAACACGCTGAAGCTCGAACCCATCCGCTTCCCGGACTACAACACTGTGTACGCCAACGTGCGCAACGGCCAGGTCGACGCCTGGGTTGCCCCGTCGCAGCAGGCAACCGGCCAGGTCAAGGAAGGCGACGGCACCGTCATCGCCGAGTCCGTGGTCAACACCCAGAACTTCACTGCCTACGCCGTGAACAAGGACAACCAGCCCCTGATCGATGCCCTGAACTCCGGCCTGGACGCCGTGATCGCTGACGGCACCTGGTCCAAGCTGACCAAGGAATGGTACCCGGACCGCGAAATGCCGAGCGACTGGAAGCCGGGCAGCAAGGCTGCCACGGTTCCGCAGAGCTGATCAGGACCGCTGCCCTGATGGACACACTCGAACAACTTGCCGACACCTTCTTTAACTGGGGTGCGATGGCGGAGGTCCTGCCGTCCCTGATCATGGTGGGCCTGCCCAACACGATCATCCTGGCAGTTTCCTCGGCGGTGCTGGGGTCTGTCCTGGGCCTGGCGCTTGCCCTGATGGGCATCTCCCGCAACGCCGGGGCCCGCTGGGTGGCGCGCATCTACACCGACATCTTCCGTGGCTTGCCGGCCATCCTGGTGATCCTGGTGATCGGGATCGGCCTCAGTCCGCTTGCCCGCGAGCTGACCGGCTCCCGGAACCCTTATCCGTTGGGTGTCCTCGCCCTGACGCTCATTGCTGCGGCGTACATCGGAGAGATCTTCCGCTCCGGCATCCAGAGCGTGGAGAAAGGACAGCTGGAGGCGTCCCGGGCGCTGGGATTCAGCTACGGCAGCTCCATGCGCCTGGTGGTGGTGCCGCAGGGCATCCGCCGCGTGCTGCCTGCCCTGGTAAACCAGTTCATTGCATTGCTCAAGGACTCCTCATTGGTGTTCATGCTGGGCCTGGCGGCCTCCGAACGGGAGATCTTCCGCATCGGGAACGACGCAATGGCCAACTCGGGGAATCTCTCCCCGCTGGTGGCTGCCGGCCTGCTGTATCTGATCCTCACTGTTCCGCTGACCCACTTCGTGAACTTCATCGACAACCGGCTGCGTACCGGCCGGCCGGAGAAGAAGGAACCCGACGAGCTGGCGGCACCTATCGGCAAGGGGGCACAGGCATGACGGAATTTACCTCCGGTACCCTGACCGGCAAGAACCTGCACCTTTCGTTCGGCCACAACCATGTGCTTCGCGGCATAGACCTCCACGTGGAGAAGGGCACCACGGCGTCCGTGATCGGACCGTCCGGCTCCGGCAAGTCCACCTTGCTGCGCGTCATGAACCGGCTGATCGAACCCGACCAGGGCGACATCCTGCTGGACGGCAGGTCCGTCCTGAAGGACAACCCGGATGAGCTGCGCCAGCGGATCGGCATGGTGTTCCAGCAGTTCAATCTGTTCCCGCACAAAACGGTGGCAGAAAACATCTCGCTGGCACTGCGCAAGCTCCGGAAGCTGCCGAAGGACCAGGCACACGCCGAAGCCCTGGACCAGCTGGACCTCGTGGGCCTGAAGCACAAAGCTGATGCCCGTCCGGCCAACCTTTCCGGCGGCCAGCAGCAGCGCGTGGCGATCGCCCGTGCGCTGGCCATGAAGCCTGAAGTGATGTTTTTCGACGAGGCAACGTCGGCCCTGGACCCCGAGCTTGTCAAGGGTGTCCTGTCGCTGATGGCGGACCTCGCCAAGGGCGGCATGACCATGGTGGTGGTGACCCACGAGATGGGTTTCTCCCGCAACGTCTCTGACAGCGTGACGTTCATGGACGCCGGCGTGGTGGTGGAATCGGGTCCGCCCGAGCAGATCTTCACCTCCCCGGCCACGGACCGGCTGAAGGGCTTCCTTTCGGACGTCCTCTAGCGCCAACAGAAAATCCCCGCCTCCCGGACATTTCCCCCTTGCATACAGAGGGGATTCGTCCGGGAGGCGGGGATTTCCGGTTTAAGGAACGACGCCGGAGCTAGCGTTGCGCGGCGGCAGCTGCCTTCGCTGCTGCCGGGAGGGCGTCGAAGATCCGGTTCATGGCGGCGTCGTCGTGCGCTGCCGAGAGGAACCAGGCCTCAAAGACGGACGGCGGCAGGTAAACCCCGGCTTCCAGCATCGAGTGGAAGAACGGCGCGTACCGGAAGGTCTCCTGGGCCTGGGCGTCCGCGTAGTTGTGGACGCCATGGGCCGATGTTCCGAACGCAACCGAGAACAGGTTTCCGGCGAACTGGATGGAGTGGTCCACACCGGCCGAATCCAGCGCCGCGGACAGCGCCGACGAGAGTTCCAGCGACCGGGCATCGATGAATGAGTAGACGTCCCGGGTCGCATGGGTCAGCGTGGCCACGCCGGCGGCCATGGCCACGGGGTTCCCGGACAGGGTGCCGGCCTGGTACACCGGGCCAAGCGGCGCGAGATAGTCCATGACGTCGGCACGCCCGCCGAGGGCCGCCGTCGGCATTCCGCCGCCGATGACCTTTCCGAAGGTCAGCAGGTCAGGGGTCCACGGTTCCGCGGCGTCGGGTGCGCCGCCGGTGAGGCCCCAGTAGCCCGAATAACCGGTGCGGAAGCCTGTGAGCACTTCGTCCAGAATCAGCAGGGCGCCATGCTCGCGGGTGATGCGGGACAGCCCCAGGTTGAACCCCTCGGCGGGGGTCACCACGCCCATGTTGGCGGGGGCGGCTTCGGTGATGACGGCCGCGATATTGGCGCCGTGCGCGGCGAAGGCGGCCTCGACCGCTGCGAGGTCGTTGTACGGCAGGACAAGCGTTTCGGCGGCGGTGGCTTCCGTGACACCGGCCGAACCGGGCAGTGCCAGAGTGGCGACGCCGGAACCGGCCGCGGCCAGGAGCCCGTCCAGGTGGCCGTGGTAGCAGCCGGCAAACTTGATGATCAGGTTGCGTCCGGTGAATCCGCGGGCCAGCCGCACGGCCGTCATGGTGGCCTCGGTGCCGGTGGACACCATCCGGACGCGTTCCGCTGCCGGGACGCGTTCCTGCACGATGGCTGCCAGGTTGGCCTCATCGGGCGTGGACGCACCGAACGACAGGCCACGGTCCACTGCCGCGTGGACTGCTTCCAGGACGGCGGGATGCGCGTGGCCCAGCAGGGCCGGGCCCCAGGAGCAGACCAGGTCGACGTATTCCTTCCCGTCGGCATCCGTGAGGTACGGCCCCTTGGCGGACACCATAAACCGGGGCGTTCCACCCACGGAGCCGAAGGCCCGGACGGGGGAGTTCACGCCGCCGGGCATCAGCCGGCGGGCGCGGTCGAAGAGTTCCTCGTTGCGAGGGTTGCTGGAAGTCATGGTTCCTATTCTTTCAGTTGGCCGGCGCGTCAGTTACCGAGCAGTTCGGACACCTTGGGCGCCACCGCCGTGCCCATCAGCTCGATGGAGCGCATCATGGCCGGGTGCGGCAGCGGGCCGCTGCTGTATTTGAGGTCAAAACGGTCCACACCCAGGTCCGCCTTGAGCCGGGCGATCTTCCTCGCCACGGTATCCGGGGACCCCACGTACAGCGCACCGTCCGGGGCGCAGAGGGAGTCGAACTCCTGCCGCCCGGCCGGTCCCCAGCCGCGTTCGGCGCCGATCCTGTTCCGCAGCTTGAGCCAGTGCGGGAAGAACTCCTCGCGGGCCTGCTCATCGGTTGCTGCCACGTGCCCGGGCGAGTGGGTGGCGACCTGCTGCAGGGGATGCCCGTACTGGGACATGGCTTCGCGGTAAAGGTCGGCGAGCGGCCCGAAGGCGCGGGGCTGCCCGCCGATGATCGCGAAGATGATGGGGTACCCGTACTGGGCGCAGCGGAGGACCGATTCAGTGGTTCCGCCCACGCCGATCCAGGTGGGAAGCAGGTGGTGCTCGAGCGGCGGGTAGACGCTCAGGCCGTGCAGCGCGGGCCGGGTGCGGCCTTCCCAGTGCACGGGTTTCTGCGACCGCACCTTGTCGAACAGCTCGAGCTTCTCTTCGAACAGGACCTCGTAGTCGGCCAGGTCCAGCCCGAACAGCGGGAATGACTCGACGAAGGATCCGCGGCCGAGCATGACTTCCGCCCGGCCGTTGGAGAGGGCGTCCACCGTGGCGAAGCGCTGGAACACCCTGATGGGATCATCCGAGCTCAGAACGGTCACAGCAGAGCCGAGCCGGATCTGCCGGGTGCGGGCCGCCGCGGCGGCGAGGAAAACCTCAGGGGCCGAGACGGCGAAGTCCTTGCGGTGGTGCTCCCCCACGCCAAACGCATGGAGTCCGACGGCGTCAGCCAGTTCAGCCTGTTCAAGCAGCTGGCGGAGCACCTGGGCATGCGGCTGCGGGCTGCCGTCCGGGTTCTCACCGACGTCGCCGAAGGTGTTCAGCCCCAACAGGATACGGTCCGCGGCTACCGGCGCAGTGGGCCCTGCGGCTGCGGAAGCCGCAGGCTCCGAGGCCGGCTGCGAGGTCATCGGGATTCCCTCAGCCAGCCGGCGAGCTCGGCCGCCCAGTACGTCAGCACCATGTCGGCACCGGCGCGGCGGATGCCCAGCACGGACTCGGTGATGGCGGCGCGGCGGTCGATCCAGCCGTTCGCTGCCGCCGCCTCGATCATCGCGTACTCACCGGAGATCTGGTAGGCGGCAACGGGGACCGGGCTCATGGCCGCGACGTCGGCCACGATGTCCAGGTAGCTCATGGCCGGTTTCACCATCACGATGTCAGCACCTTCGGCCAGGTCCAGTTCCACTTCCCGGATGGCCTCGCGGCGGTTTCCGGCGTCCATCTGGTACGTCCGCCGGTCACCCTTCAGCTGGGAGTCCACGGCTTCACGGAACGGACCGTAGAAAGCCGAGGCGTACTTGGCTGCGTAGGCAACTACGGACGTGGTGGTGTGCCCGGCGTCGTCCAGCGCCCTGCGGATGGCGGCGATCTGGCCGTCCATCATGCCGGACGGACCCAGCATGTGGGCGCCGGCATCGGCCTGGGCCACGGCCATCCTGGCGTAGATCTCCACAGTGCGGTCGTTGTCCACGTACCCGTCGGCGTCGAGCACGCCGCAGTGCCCGTGGTCGGTGAACTCGTCCAGGCAGACGTCGCTCATGATGACCAGGTCGTCCCCCACTTCGGCGCGGACGTCGCGGATGGCCTTGTTGAGCACGCCATCCGGATCCAGGGAAGCGGTGCCTTCGGCGTCCCGGACCGCCGGGATGCCAAAGAGCATGATCCCGCCGATGCCCAACTCGACGGCTTCGGCAGCGGCGCGCTTGAGCGTGTCCGTGGTGTGCTGGAGCACGCCCGGCATGGACGTGATGGGGTTGGGGTCGGTGAGCCCTTCCCTGATGAAGGCGGGCAGGATGAGCTCGGCCGGGGCCAGCCGCGTTTCGGCGGTGAGCCTGCGCATCGCCGGAGTGGTGCGCAGGCGGCGGGGACGTTGGTTGGGGAAACTCATGGTGTGTCCTTCACAGGTGGTCCGGGTGGGGTCGGGGAATCCAAGGCGTCGCGCACCGCGGCCACGAGCCCGGCGGGGGTGGGCTCAGCCGCGACCGCAGCCACGTCCAGTCCGACCGCGGCGGCCTCGTCCGCCGTCGAACGTCCGATCGCGACGAGCCGGCAGTCCTGCAGCGGGGTCAGCAGGGCGTTGATGCGCCGGGCGGCGCTGGGTGATGCGGCTACGACGGCGTGCAGCCGGCCGGCGGCGATCTCGCGTTGGGCGGCTTCAGGGGTCAGCAGCGCGTACGACGACGGCACGGCCACGGGTGCGGCGGGGCCGTTTTCCCCCGGGCCGGTTGCCAGCGGTTCGACGGCGAGCCTGCGCTCCGCATCGGCCGGAAAGTCGACGGTCCGGTAGGCAGTGACGACCGTAACGGAGGCCCCGGACGCCGTCAGCCCTTCGGCCAGGCGTGGTGCCGCGATGTCGGCCTGCGGCAGGAGCACACGGCCTGCACCGGCCGGCCATGCGTCAAGCAGCCCGGCAGCCGACTGAGCGGTCTCAGGCACGAGCGTGACGGAGACTCCCGCGGATTCGAGCATTCCCCTCGAAGCCTGGCCGATGGCGGCCACCCGGGTCGTGGCGGGCAGCCAGTCGCCGAGGGCCAGGCCACGCTCGGCGGCCTTGTCGCTCAGGACGTGGACCGTCGTGGCGCTGCTGACCACCAGCCAGTCGAACGCCCCGGCCGCCAGGGCATCACAGGCCACGTCCAGGGAATGCTGGTCCGCGGCCCGCTCAAAATCGATCAGCGGCAGCAGCAGTGCCTGCGCACCTGCCTGTTCCAGGGCGGAGATGAGGGACAGCGACCGCTCCGGGCTGCGGGTGATCAGGACCCGGGTGTGAGCGAGCGGCCGCTGGTCCTGCTGGAAGCTGTTGTCCTGGCCCGCCATGTCAGGACGCCCCCGGGCGCGTGTCCACGGACCCGGTCAGGATGCCTGGAGGTCTGCGATGTCGGCGGCGCCGCCGGCAAGGAGGACCTCTGCCAGTTCGATGCCCAGGAGCGTGGCCCCTACCTCGGTCAGCCCGTCGGTGGCGCGTTTGTCGCGGACGGAGGCTGTCCCGTCCACGGCGCAGACCACGGCTTCGAGGTGCAGCATGCTGCCCTTGCGGTAGGCGTAGGCGCCCACTGGGGCAGCGCAGCCGGCCTCAAGCCGGGCCAGCAGCGCACGCTCGGCGGTGACGGCGAGCCTGGTGTCAGGATCATCGAGTGCCGCCAGGGCCTGGGCCAGGACGCCCTGCGAGCCTTCCGTTGATCCGGCCTTGCGGGGAGCGTCGGCGGTGCGGCATTCAATGGCCAGCGACCCCTGCCCGGCGGCCGGCAGCATCACGTCGGTTTCGAGGAACTCGGTGACGGCGTCGAGCCGGCTGATCCGCTCCAGGCCGGCGGCGGCGAGGACTACGGCGTCGAGGTCGCAGGACTTGCCTGGCACCACCTGGTCCGTCACGTTGCCCGGAAGCCCAGGCACGCGGCCAAGGCGGGTATCCACGTTGCCGCGGATGTCCAGGATCTGCAGGTCCGGCCGTGCGGCACGGAGCTGTGCAGCGCGCCGCGGTGAGCCGGTGCCCACGGTGGCGCCCTGCGGCAGGTCGGCCAGCTTCAGGCCGTCGCGGGCGCAGAGGACGTCGCGGACATCAACGCGGCGGGGCGTAGCCGCCAGCGTGAGGCCAACAGCTGCGCCGGTGGGCAGGTCCTTCAGCGAGTGAACTGCGACGTCGCACTCGTTGCGCAGGAGCGCTTCGCGCAGGGCAACAACAAAAACGCCGGTGCCGCCCATCTGGGACAACGAACCGGTGAGGACATCGCCGTCGGTCCTGACGTGCACCAGTTCCACGGGGAATCCGCCGACGGCGGCAAGCTGGTCCGCGGTCTGCTGCGTCTGGGTCAGGGCGAGCTTACTGGCCCTGGTTCCGATCCGGACGGTCACTGGGCGCCTTCTCCCCCGGCCGGCACTGCGGTCGCGTCAGGGTACGGGTCGTGTCCGGTTCCAACCGTGGTGTCCGCGCCGGCGATGGTGGGCTTTTCGCCGCGGAAGTTGGCGCAGCAGCCGGGACGGCAGACGTCGTACCACGGGCCGAGGCCGGTCACTGCCGGACGGTCGGCGATGTTGGCGGACCGGGTCCGCTCCGAGATGAGGTCCACCAGCCCGTTGACGAACCGGCGGTGCGTGCCGGGTGTGGGCACCCGGGTGGCGGCCAGGCCCAGGTTGCGGCAGGTCTCCAGCGCTTCGGTGTCCAGGTCCCAGACAACCTCCATGTGGTCACTGACGAAGCCCAGCGGAACAATCACGATGCCCTTGATGCCCTGGCCGGCCAGTTCCTCGATGGCGTCGTTGATGTCCGGTTCCAGCCACGGCACGTGCGGGGCACCTGAACGCGACTGGTAGACGAGGGACCAGGGTGCGGTGAGGCCCGATGCGGCCTCAACACGGCTGATCACCGCGGCACCAGTGGCGAGGTGCTGCGCGACGTACGCGGAGCCTTCCTCGAAGTCGCGCGGCTCGGCGTCGGACCGTCCGGCTGCGTCGGCGTCGCGGGTGGGAATGGAGTGCGTGGCGAACAGGATGTGCACGGGCGCGTCCGGGGTGCCGGCCGCAGCGAGCTGGGCGCGGACGTCGGCCAGGCCGGCGGCGGTCCCTTCAACAAAGGGCTCCACAAAGCCCGGGTGGTCGAAGTACTGGCGCACCTTGTCCACCTCGAGCCGGCCGTCCAGGCCGGTCTCGTTCAGTGCCATGCCGATGTCTTCGCGGTACTGGCGGCAGCTGGAGTAACAGGAGTAGGCACTCGTAGTGATCATCAGCAGCCTGCGGTGGCCGGCGTCGTACGCGTCCTGCAGCGTCTGCGGGATGTAGGGGTCCCAGTTGCGGTTGCCCCAGAGCACCGGCAGCCCGATGCCGCGGGCGGCAAGCTCGGCTTCCAGTGCCGCCTTGAGCTCGCGGTTCTGCTGGTTGATGGGGCTGATGCCGCCGTTGGCCCGGTAGTGGTGGGAGACCTCTTCGAGCCGCTCGTCGGGGATGCCGCGGCCGCGGGTGACGTTGCGGAGGAACGGCAGGACGTCATCCTGGCCCTCGGGCCCGCCGAAGGAGGCGAGCAGCACGGCGTCGTAGTCCTTGGGCGCCATCCGGCCGGCTTCGGTGACGGGGTTGACGGCGGTCAGCGTGGAGCCCGGTTGGGGATCCGCCGGGTTCATGCGAGGACCTCTGCGATCTCCGCCGCACTGATCCGGCGTCCGGTGTAGAACGGGATCTCCTCGCGGACGTGGTTGCGTGCCTCGGTGGCGCGCAGGTGCCGCATCAGGTCCACGAGGTCAACCAGCTCGGGCGCTTCCAGGCCCAGGATCCATTCCCAGTCGCCCAGGGCGAAGGAAGACACGGTGTTGGAGATGACCTGCGGGAAGTCGCGGCCCAGCATGCCGTGATCGCGCAGCATCTTGCCGCGCTCGGCCTCGGGCAGGATGTACCACTCGTAGGAGCGCACGAACGGGTAGACGCACAGCCACTCTGCCGGCGCAACGCCGCGTGAGTAGGCAGGTGTGTGGTTTTTGGCGAATTCAGCCTCGCGGTGCACCCCCATGGCGGACCAGACAATTTCCGTTCCGGCGAAAAGCTTGCTGCGGCGGATATCGCGGATCGCCCGCTGCAGGTCTTCGGGCTTGGGGCCATGGAGCCACACCATCACGTCGGCATCGGCGCGCATGGCGGAGACATCATAGTTTCCGCGGTGGGTCACCCCGGCTTCGCCCAGGCGGGACAGCAGCGCATCGAAGTCGCCGGCAGCGTCAGCGCTGCGCAGGACGTCCGCTGACCGCTTGAATACAGTCCAGAGGGTAAAAAACTGCTCGGCTGATTCTTCGGTTTTAGTGACAGATTCGGCAGAAGTGTGGCTCATGGTTACCAGTTTGCCCCTTCCCCTTCGCCAAGTCGAAACCGAAGAGTTCTACAAGCCGTAGAAGTGTTGAATGTCACATCATGCGCAACAGGCATGGCGCGCCGGGGCTGCTGCCGGGCTTAGAACCGGCGGATCCGGGTGAAGACCAGTCCGGCTGCCCCCGCTGACCCGACAAGCCCGACGCCGAGCCACACCTTGGCGGTCTCGGCCGCGGGTTCCGTCTGGGCGGTCATGTCGTGGCGGCTTTGGGCGGCGCCGCCGACTGCCTGGGGAACCCCGGTGCGTGTTGTGGCCGTGGGGGCCGACGCGCTGCCGGTTGGCTCTGATGCGGCGGATGCTGCCGCACTGTCCCCGGCGGCAGGCTGGTCGGCGGCCGGAGTGCCGGCGTCGCCACCGGTTACCCCGGGCGCGGCCCCTGCTGTGGAAGCTGCATCAGGCTGGCCGGCCGCTGGCTGCTGGAGTGGCGCCGCGGTGGTGCCGCCCAGCGGAGACGGGGCGGGCACGGGCGTTGCAGTACCCGTTGCCGCAGCGCTGGTGGTGGGCGACGGTGAAGCCGTGGTGGGCGCGGGGACCGGCGACGGGGACACGGTGGTCGCTTCGGGGACCGGAGTGGGCTGGGGCGAGGCTGTGGCGGAGCCGAGCACGCTGTTCAGGAGTCCCCCGACCACCGGCAACTGCGCGCTGCCGCTGACCTGCACTTCCGGCTCGTCAGCGCCGGAACTTCCGTCTGCCTGGGACGCGGGAACACCCGCAGTGAGGACCAGTACCGCCCCGATTGCGGCAGCTGCGCTGCCCCTTCGGAATCCCCCATGGATACCGGTCCGGGAACGTGAAAATTCGGACCTGTAGTTAACCATAGTCATCAACCCTAGCCACCGTGGCGGGTCAATTGAAAGTCGGCAAGAGCACTTGACTGGCCTTGTAAACAGGCTGACAACAGGCTGAACTGGGGCGATGGTCAGCTCAGGAAGCTTCGAATCTGTTCCCTGGTGTCGGCCACGACAGCAGCCAGTCCGTTGCCAGCCACCCAGCCTCCGACGACGGCGAGGCCTTCCTGCTCCGCACAGATCTGCCTGATGTCCGCAACGCGCGCCTTGTGTCCGACAGCGGCGAACGGCAGCGCTCCCTGCCACCGGACAACGTCCCAGCCGATGATGTCCTCCTGCCGGATGGGGACATCGAGCAGGGCGGACGCGTCACGCAGGGAGGAGACCAGGAGGTCATTGTCGGATGAAGGACCGCCTCCGCCGGATGCCGAACCATCGACGCGCCCGTAGGACAACCGCAGGACATGGGATCCGGGGCCTGCAGCGGCCGCCAGCCAGTCCCATTTCGCCGTCGCATGCGTCAGTGCTTTAGCTTCAATGCCCGGGGTCTGCGGTGCCACCAGGATGCCCGTCCCCCGGGGCCGCCGGTCCAGTTCGGGGACGTCCACCACCAGGGTGACAAGCCTGACATCGGGACCGCTGTCAGGCTGCTTGCCGGCAAGGCCGGGGACCGCTGCTTCCAGAAGCCCGATGGCGGCCGGACCGTCGAGTGCCACCACCAGCAGGCCGGCGTCGTAAGCGGTTGGTCCCGCGGTGACCCGCCAGCCGTCCGGCGTCCTGGCGGCGCTGTCCGCGCGCGCACCGTGCACCAGCGCCACACCTCGGGCACGGAGCTCCGACAGCAACGCGGTGACGAGGGTGTGCATGCCCCCCTCCAGTCCGGCGACGGCGGAACCCGCCTTGGCAACGGGCTGCCGCCCGGAGCCCGGCACTTCAGACGGTCCGGGGGCGGACGCCGCAGGGCCAGGGCCGCGCCGCTGCGCGGAGACGGCGGCCGCGAGTGAACCGTGCCGGCGAAGCCCGGCACGCAGTCCAGGCGCCACCATATCCACGTCAAGCAGGCCGGGGTCGGCGGAGTGCACGCCGCCCACGACCGGGGCGACCAGGCGGTCAAGGACGCGGCGGCCCATTCGGGCACGCACCAGCGAGGACACGCTTGTCACCTTGGCAGAGGCTCCGACGGACGCGGGCAGGAGCCTGTCCAGCGAGGCGCGCAGGGAGCCCAGGAAGCCGAGCGAGCGCCGGACCTCCGGGTCCCACGGGTTGGCGGGGATGCCCAGGACGCCGGTTTTGGGAAGTTCCCGCGGTCCGTCGGGCAGCTGCACCCACGCGCCGCCCGGGCGGGGCGCGACGATTTTTCCGGCCAGGCCCAACTCGGCGGCGAGGTCGGCCACGGCGGTGGAACGCGTGGCGAAGGACTCGGCACCGCTGTCGAGCAGGAGGCCCGCCACGACGTGGCTGCTTACGCAGCCGCCCCAGCGGTCCGTGGCCTCCAGGACAGTGACGGCGCGGCCGGCCGCTGCCAGTTCCCTGGCGGCCAGGAGGCCGGAGATCCCGCCGCCCACCACCAGCGCCGGAGCCAGGACTGCCTCAGCCGGGACGTCGGGCTGCTGTCCGGGATCCGTTGCCTTGCCCACGGACCTACTCCGGGGAGATGGAGTGGATGAGCTCAACAACCCGGGTCAGGACGGCGGGGTCGGTCTCGGGAGGCACACCGTGGCCCAGGTTGAGTACGTGCCCGGGTGCTGCCGAGCCGGCCCGGATGACTTCGCGCACGTGGGCTTCCAGCACCTCCCAGGGAGCGGACAGGAGTGCGGGATCGATGTTCCCCTGCAGGGGCACCGTGCCGCCCAGCCTGCGGTTGGCCTCATCCAGCGGAAGGCGGTAGTCGACGCCCACCACGTCCACGCCGACGTCGCGCATGGCGACAAGCAGTTCCGAGGTTCCGGTACCGAAGTGGATCAGCGGCGCGCCGAGGTGCCGGACGTGGTCCAGCGCCCGGGTGGAGGCCGGTGCAACGAACTTGGTGTAGTCGGCCAAGCCCAGCGACCCGGCCCAGGAATCGAACAGCTGTCCGGCGGAGGCGCCGGCTTCAAGCTGGGCGCGGAGGAACATCCCGGAGGCATCCGCGGCCCAGTTGGCCAGTGCTGTCCAGGTCTCCGGGTCGGCGTGCATCATGGTGCGCGGGCCGAGGTGGTCGCGGGAAGGCTTGCCTTCAACCATGTAGGCGGCGAGGGTGAACGGGGCGCCGGCAAAACCGATCAGCGGAGTTTTACCCAGCTCAGCGACGGTCAGCCGCACGGCTTCCCGGATGGGTTCCAGGGCTTCCCACGTCAGCCGGGGCAGGGCCGCAACGTCTTCAGCCGTTCGCACCGGCCTGTCCAGCACCGGACCCACGCCGGGCACGATGTCCACGCCGACGCCTGCAAGCTTGAGCGGAATCACAATGTCGGAGAAGAAGATGGCTGCGTCAACGTCGTGCCGGCGCACCGGCTGCAGGGTGATCTCGGACGCCAGCTCCGGCCGGAGGCAGGAGTCGAGCATGGCCACGCCTTCGCGGACTTTCATGTACTCCGGCAGCGACCGGCCGGCCTGCCGCATGAACCACACGGGCCTGCGCGACGGCTTGCCGCCCCGGTAAGCCGTGATCAGCGGGGAATCTGCGGTGCGGCCGTCCATTAGAGGATGGCCGGCAGCCAGGGCGCTGTCGTTAGACAGGGCACTGGACACGGCATTGGACACGGCGGAGCTGGAAGTCATGCCTCGATTGTCCCCAAAATCGGGCACAAAAGATAACGACAGCCTGTCACCCTTCGCGGCCGCAAAGGCGCCGTGGCAGGAATCACGGCCCCGCGCCGGCCGTCCCCGCGCTGCGGGTTGTTCTACCGAGGCACGAAAAAGCTATGATTGATCTGCTGTGGTTCTTTTTTCATTGGTGGCTACACACGCCGACATCGACCTTGAGACCGTTGCTCAGTTGAGCAACGGTGCTTCCGGTATCGCCACATCCGCACTCTCCGGATCGCCGGCAGTGACGGGTGCGGTGGTGCTTGCCACCTGCAACCGCTACGAAATCTACGGTGAAGCACCCCACGCCGATGACGTGGAGGCCGCCCGCGCGGCCCTGGTGTCCCAGATCAGCGGGCTCAGCGGCCTCAACGAACAGCTTGTCTCCCGCTCCTTCAGCACCCGGACCGGCCCCGAGGTCAGCCAGCACCTTTTCGCCGTCAGCGCCGGGCTCGATTCAGCCGTGGTGGGCGAGCGTGAAATCGCAGGGCAGGTCCGCCGAGCTCTCATCACCGCACAGCACGAGGGCACCGCAAGCCCCGGCCTCGTCCGGCTGTTCCAGGCCGCTTCCAAGACGGCCAAGGACGTCGGGGCACAGACCGCCCTCGGCTCCCGGGGCCTCTCCATCGTTTCTGTAGCCCTGGACCTGGCCACCGACCTCTCCGAAAACCCGGACTGGTCGGCAAAGAAGGTCGTGGTGTTCGGCACCGGCGCCTATGCTGGCGCCACTATGGCACTGCTCCGCGAGCGGGGCTGCACCGACATCTCTGTCTTCTCGTCGTCCGGCCGCGCGGAAGGCTTCGTGGCCACCCGCGGCGGCACGGCGCTGGACAGCGAATCCCTGCCCGCAGCCGTAGCCGCGGCCGATGTCATGATCGGCTGCAGCGGCTCGGACACCCGCGTCGAGGCGGACGAACTTGCGCAGGTCCGCGCTTTATCCACCCAGCCGCTGATCGCCATCGACCTCGCCCTGACCCATGATTTTGACCCGGAAGTCGGCGAGCTCGATAGCGTCGAACTGCTTACTCTGGAGTCCGTGCGCCTCGCCGCACCGCAGGAACAGGCCGAGTCCCTCACCCAGGCCAGCGGCATTGTGTCCGGCGCGGCCAAGGCCTTCGAACAGGAGCGGGAGGCTCGTTCAGTGGACACCGCGATCGTGGCATTGCGCAGGCACACCATGAACGTCCTGGACGCCGAAATGGAGAAGGTCCGTGCCCGGCACGGCTGCACCGCGGCGGCCGAGGAAGTGGAGTTCGCCCTCCGCCGGATGGTTAAGCAGCTGCTGCATGTCCCCACTGTCCGCGCCCGGGAGCTGGCGGCGAATGGCCAGCAGGACGACTACGTGACGGCGCTCGAAACCCTTTACGGAATCACCGTGGAGCAGCCTGCCGCGGCGGCGCAGGCTGAATGCCCGGTGGACCACGAGGGCCTCGAAAGCGCCTGACCCGCCCCCGTTGCTCTATCAGTTTTGGCACCTGACCGAACGATTTGGCGACCAAAAGTGATAGGGCAACCGGTCAGTAGACGGGCTTCTGCGGCTCCACGTCGCGCACCCAGGCCAGGATTCCGCCGTCGAGATGGCTGACCCGCTGGTAGCCTGCTTTCCTGGCTGCTTCCAGGACGTTCGCCGACCGGGTCCCCGCCTTGCAGTGGAACACAATGTCCTTGTCCTGCGGCAGCTCCGCCCAGGCTTCCCCCGCCAGGATCCGTCCCTGCGGGATCAGCACCGACCCGTCGATGCTGACGATGTCGTGCTCGCCGGTTTCGCGGACGTCCACCAGGTCAAAGTCCTTCAGTCCGGCCTTGCGGGACGCCAGCATGGTGGCCAGCTGGGTGGCTGTGATGGTGTGCTCCGTGTCGGCCGGGGCAGCCGGGGTGATGCCGCAGAAGGCCTCGTAGTCCGTCAGCTCGGTAATTGGTTCCGCCGCGGGGTCCTTGGAGACGCGGATCTCGCGCCAGCTGCCGCCGAGGGCATCGAACAGTGCCACACGGCCCAGGAGTGAACGCCCGACGCCGGTGATCAGCTTCACTGCCTCCGTGACCATCAGCGAGCCGACGGCGGCGCAAAGCATGCCGAACACCCCGCCCTCCCCGCAGGACGGCACGGACCCCGCCGGCGGCGCCTCCGGGTACAGGTCGCGGTAGGTGGGGCCGTGCTGTTCCCAAAAAACGCTCACCTGGCCGTCGAAGCGGAAGATCGACCCCCACACGTAGGGCTTGCCCAGGATGGCGGCGGCGTCGTTCACGAGGTACCGGGTGGCGAAGTTGTCAGCACCGTCCAGGATCAGGTCATAGTCCGCGAAGAGCTCCAGCGCGTTGGAGGCGTCCAGCCTCACGTTGTGCAGCCGGACGTCCACCAGCGGGTTGAGGGCGGCGATGGCGTCACGGGCCGATTCGATCTTGGGCCGTCCCACATCGGCCACGCCGTGGATCACCTGGCGCTGCAGGTTGCTGAGGTCAACGTCGTCGTCGTCGATGATTCCCAGGGTTCCCACACCCGCCGCCGCGAGATACAGCAGGGCCGGCGAACCGAGCCCCCCGGCACCAATGACCAGGACCTTGGCGTTCTTGAGCCGCCGCTGTCCCGTGGCCCCAATCTCGGGAATGATGAGGTGCCGCGAATAACGCTCCACTTCGGCGGGAGTCAAATCCCCTGCGGGCTCCACCAGGGGTTCAAGGGAAACAGAGGAAACATTTGCGGTGAATGTCGAAGCCATACTTCAATGTATGCCCCGAGATACCGCGAGGTCATATTACCCCGCAGTAAAGTGGAGGTAACTGCAATGGAAAGTAGGGCAACTGTGGTCCACGAAGCACGGGCTGACCGGGCGTCCGGCGGCGAACCGCCTGCACCTCAACGCACCGCAGGCCAGCGGTCCGCCCGACTTCCCCGGGACGAGCGCCGGGCCCAGCTCCTCGCTGCGGCCCAGGAGGTCTTTGTCGCCAACGGATACCACGGCGCCGCGATGGACGAGATCGCCGAGACGGCGCATGTGAGCAAACCGGTGCTGTACCAGCATTTTCCGTCCAAACGCGAACTGTACCTGGCCCTGCTGGACAGCCATCTCGCGTCGCTGACGGACCTGATGCTCGGTGCACTGAGCTCCACCACCGACAACGACGAACGCGTCCAGGCCGTGATGCGGGCTTACTACCGCTTTATCGCCAGCGACGACCAGGCCCACCGGCTGGTCTTCGAATCGGACCTGATCAACGATCCGGACGTCAGTTCACGCCTCGAGACATTCAACAAAACATTCGCCGACGCCGTCGCCCGGGTCATTGCCGAGGACACCAAGCTGCCCCATCTGGAGGCTCAGCTGTTGGGGCGCGGGCTGGCGGGAATGGCCCAGGTCAGCGCGCGGTACTGGCTCGAAACCGACGGAAACCTTGACCTCGATGTGGCCAGCGACCTCATCTATCGTTTAGCTTGGCGCGGAATCTCTCGCTTCCCCAAAGAGTCCTAGACTACAAATGAGAGAACCCAAGAAACTTTGATTGGCTGGGAGGCCCCCTTTTGGAAATTAAGATTGGCATTCAGAATATTGGCCGCGAAATCGTGCTGGAATCAGCGCAGGACGCTGACGCCGTGGCTACGGTCGTTGAAGAAGCCATCACCAAGGGCACCGATCTCCGCCTGAAGGACGACAAGGGCCGTATCATCATCGTTCCGGGCAACGCCCTGGGCTACGTCGAAATCGGCGCGGAAGAGGCCCGCAAGGTCGGCTTCGGCCAGTTCTAGCAGGCCGCCGCCCACCCCGCCTTCCGCGGGCGGGTATCCGTTGCGTTTTGAGGAGATTCAATGCTTTCGCTGACGATTGTTGTGCTGGTGACCGTGGCCGCAGGCTTTATTGTCTGGGCTAACGACAAACGGCACGCCAAATACGGCATGGGGCTGCCCTCTGGGGTCGCCACTGCGGTCGGCGCATTGAGCTGGATCATCTTTATGGCCGCGGGCTTTGGCTACCAGCCGGGCCTGACCTGGATTCCGTGGGTTCTGCCCATGGTGCTGGGGACCGTGGCTGCCGCGGGTGCTGCTATCTACCTCGGACTCACCAGGGCGCACTATGACACGCTCCGGCTGACGGCGGCGCTCAAGCTGTAGCCGGCTCAATCCGCCGGCCGATGTCCTGCCTCCGTGCACAGGCAGAGCCTGTTCCCCTGTGAATCCGTGACCACCACCCAGTCGGGTGCGTGGTCACGGTTCATTAAGGCGCCGGTGGTCGCGGCCTTTTCGAGGACGGCCGCTGACTCCGCCTGGCTTCGATGGATGTCGAGGTGGATGCGGCTGGTGTGCGGCGTGGGTGTCTCCTGGAACCACACCGAAGGGCCCCGGCCGTACGGATCGGCCAGATCCGTGCCGGGACCTTTTTTGTAGCCGAGGGCAACGCGCCATACCTCGGAGATATCGGCAGCGTCCGTGGTGTCGACGCCCACCTCGACGGTCCGGTGCAGTCCCGGTTCAGCTGTTGCTCCGATGTCGGCTGCGGAGGAACTGGCCGCAGCCGCTGCCGCCACGTCCCGTGAGGTGACCTCGCCGCCGGCGTCATGGGAGGTGTACCGCAGGAACACGCGGTTGTAGCGCCAGTCGAGGTCCGGGTGATGGTTTTGGTCTTCGGCGAGGCGTCCGACGGCGGCAATCAGCTGAAGCGCTGCGTCCGCCGTCGGCGTTTTGTAGACCGTCACCAGTCCGCCGAGGCGGTACCGCCAGTCCGGAAGGCCGCCCAGCGCTTCATCGATGCCGGACCTGGTGAGTATCTCTTGCTTGCCGGCCATGGCTGTCTCCCTCGGGTCGTCGTGCGGGAGCGGCGCCGGTGGACCCCGGCGGGAGAGGGTCAGAGGAACTCTGCCCGGCCTTCCATGGCCGACGACGCCAGGGCGTGCTCACGGCGCGGTATCCGCCCGGCCGCTTTCGCCAGCCTACCGGCGATGACTGCGTGCTTGAAGGCCTCTCCCATGACCGCCGGGTTCTGGGCACGGGTGACCGCCGTGGCCAGCAGGACGGCGTCGCAGCCCAGTTCCATGGCGAGAGCAGCGTCCGAGGCCGTACCGATCCCGGCGTCCAGCACGACGGGCACCGAAGCCCGGGACACGATGAGCTCGATGTTGTGCGGGTTAAGGATGCCCAGTCCGGTACCGATGGGCGAGCCCAGCGGCATGACGGCGGTTGCGCCGAGGTTTTCGAGCCGCAGGGCCAGGACGGGATCGTCATTGGTGTAGGCGAACACTTTGAAGCCCCGGTTCACGAGCTGTTCAGTGGCGTCCACCAGCTCAACGGCGTCGGGGAGGAGGGTGTTCTCGTCGGCGATGACCTCCAGCTTGACCCAGTCTGTTTCCAGCGCTTCGCGGGCCAGTTCGGCCGTCATGACGGCGTCGCGGGCTGTGAAGCAGCCTGCCGTGTTGGGCAGCACCCGGATGCCGTGGTCCACCAGGAGCTGGAACAGCGAGCCTGTCTCGGCGGGCGAGTACCGCCGCATGGCCACGGTGGTCAGTTCCGTCCCGGAGGCCAGCAGGGCCGCGCCAAGTCCGTCGAGGCTGGGCGCTCCGCCGGTGCCCATGATCAGGCGCGACCCAAGCTCCACACCGTCAATGATCAGCGGGTCCGTGTGTCCGGCCCGGTTGGTGGTGTTGATGGTTTCGGTCATGCTTCAGCCTCCCTGGACTGCGGTGACCAGTTCGACGTCGTCACCTTCGGCGAGCGCCGTGACGTACCACTGGCTTCGGGGTACTACTTCGGAATTGTGGGCGACGGCGACACCCAGTTTCTGGCCGTCCGTCGCCTGTCCGTTGGCGGCGAGGGGCCGACCGGTGATCTGGCTGACCAGCGTGGTGATGGAGGCGCCGTCGGACACGGCGTGCTGCGTGCCGTTGAGGGTGATGTTCATGCGTGTTCCTTGGTGGGTTGAACGGTGGAAGGGCGTTGGCCGGAGAACCTGGCCGGGCTGAACGGGAGCCAGCGCGGATCCGTCCGCCCGTCCATGAGGTCCCGGCAGATGGTGGCCGCTGCGGGCGTCAGCAGCACGCCGTGGCGAAAGAAGCCGGTGGCCATTATGAGGCCGGGCACGTGTCCGCGGCTTTCAGGGAAGTCGACTCGGCCCAGCAGCGGCGCATTGTCGGGCGTGGCGGGACGGGCCCTGGCGGTGCTTTCCAGCAGCTCCAGCTCGGCGACGGCCGGCACCAGCACCTGGGCGTCGCGGAGCAGCTGGTAAACGCCGCCCGCCGAGACGCCGGCGGCGCCTCCGCCGCCCTCCGGGCCGGACGCAGCCAGGGCGTCCTCGCGCTGGGTGGCGCCGATAACCACTGTGCCGTCACGCCGGGGAACGATGTACACCGGCACGCCCCGGACCAGGCCGCGGACAGTGGCGGTCACCAGTGGACGGAGGTGTTCCGGGACGCGCAGCCGGAGGATATCCCCGTGCACCGGACGCAGCGGCAACCGGAGCCCGGCGGGCAATCCGCCCAGGGAGGCCGCTTGCAGCCCGTTGGCCACTACGGTTTCCCCGGCGGTCACCAGTCCCCCGCCCGCCAGCCTGGCGCCGGTAACCCGGCCGTCCTCCCACACCAGGGACGACGCGCGGTCGGCGACGGCGAAACCGTCGAGCGCACCCGTGACTGCGGAACGTGGATCTTCGCCGTGGCTGGCCAACGCCCGGCGCAGGCATGCCACGAGCTTGCGGGGATCCACCTGGTGGTCCGCGGGAATGTCCAGGGCGCAGGAGATGGCAGGGCTCAGGAGCGGCTCGCGGCTCCTGGCTTCACGGACGGTCAACGGTTCAATCTCCAGCCCGTGGGCCAGCTGTACGGCCCGCAGGTCCATCAGGGCGCGGCGGTCGGCGGCGTCCGCGCCGATGGCGAGCGTCGGTGTGGCCAGGTAGCCGGTGTCAGCCGGGGCGTCTCGGGACAGGTCCGCCGCGAACGCCGGCCACTGTCCCGAGGATTCGAGCATCAGCTCCAGGAGGTCTTCCTCCTGGTAGTGCAGCTCGCTCACGGGGGCGAGCATGCCGGCGGCAGCCCAGCTGGCGCCGGAACCGGGCGCGTCATCAATGACCACCACCGAACGGCCCGAGCGCCTGGCCTCCCAGGCGATGCCGTGGCCGATCACGCCGCCCCCGATGACGGCGACGTCCGCATGCAGTTCAGCGGACGCGGCAGCGGACGGACTGCCCGTTGGGGGGACCATGTGTTTCCTTCCCTACGCCGGTACTAGCCGGATCAGGTCAAGCGGTCGGCTCTGACGCCCTCTCAGCCCGGCCGCTTTATGACAGCTGCCACGGGCTCCCGCAGTACCTGCCCAGTTTAGAGGAACTACTCTGGTTTCCATGAACCACGCCCTTTCCAACAGCACCGTACTTTCCACCACCGCACTCCGGTCCGACGCCCTCAGCAGCGCCCGGCTGTACTTGTGCACGGATGCGCGAAAGGACCGCGGCGACTTCGCCGGGTTTGTGGATGCGGCCTTCGCCGGCGGCGTGGACATCATCCAGCTCCGCGACAAGACCATCGAGGCGGCGGAGGAACTTGAGCTGCTGGCGGTACTGAAAGAGGCGGCCGAGCGCCACGGGCGGCTGTGGGCCGTGAACGACCGCGCCGACGTCGCAGTGCTGTCGGGGGCGCCGGTCTTCCATGTGGGTCAAAAGGACCTTCCGCTTGCTGCGGCACGCTCGCTCGTCCAGGATGCCGGCGTCATCGGGCTGTCCACCCACACCACCGGGCAGATCGACGGCGCCATCACCGCGTCCGCGGCCGCCGCCGGCCCCGGCGGACTCGACTATTTCTGTGTTGGACCGGTCTGGGCCACGCCCACCAAACCCGGCCGGGCCGCCGTCGGGCTTGATCTTGTGAAGTACGCGGCGGAAGCGGCGAACCAGGCCGCGTCCGTTTCCGGCGGGCCAACTGTGCCCTGGTTCGCCATCGGGGGCGTTGACCTGGGCAACGTGGAGCAGGTGGTGGAAGCGGGTGCCAGCAGGGTTGTGGTGGTCCGGGCCATCACCGAAGCCGCGGACCCTGCCGCGGCCGCGTCGGCACTCCTTGCGGCCCTGGACGCCGCCAACTCCTAGGACTGCCGGCCGGGGGACCGATTGCGTGCATTTTCGGCGAAAATCGGGCTACCCTGATTTTCGTGTCACATCATCGGTTGGCCCCTAATGTCCACGAGCACAACAATGCCCTCGAGGAGGCACTGGGCGCGCTGCGGAGCGAGCTGGAACTGCCGGGCGCCTATCCGGCAGACGCCGTCCGTGATGCCGAGGCCGCCGTCGCCTCCCGGCAGCTTCCGGACGCCGACCTGACCGGTGTTGACTTCCTCACCATCGATCCGGAGTCCTCCACCGACCTTGACCAGGCCCTGTTCATTGAGCCGGCCGGCAGCGGCTACCGGGTCCTCTACGCCATCGCAGACGTTCCCGCTTTCGTGGCGCCCGGCGGTCCGCTGGACGGCGAGACGCGCCGCCGGGGACAGACGTTCTATGCGCCGGACGGCCGAATCCCGCTGCATCCGGAGGTCATCAGCGAGGGGGCCGGCAGCCTCCTGGCAGGCCAGCTCTGCTCTGCCTTTGTCTGGGACTTCCAGCTGGACCAGGCCGCCCAGGTAACCACCGTGGCCGTCCAAAGGGCGAGCGTCCGCAGCCGGGCCAAACTCAGCTACAAGGGGGCACAGGCGGAACTCGACGCCGGAACGGCTTCACCGGTGCTTCAGCTCCTGAAGGAAGTGGGCCTCAAACGCGTTGAGCTGGAACGGGAACGCGATGGCGCGAGCCTGAACATGCCCGAGCAGGAGATCGTCCAGCTTCCCGACGGCGGCTACCGGATCGCCGCGGCTCCGCAGCTCCCCGTGGAGGACTGGAACGCCCAGATCTCGCTGATGACCGGAATGGCCGCCGCCACGCTGATGCTCGAAGGCAAAGTCGGCATCCTGCGGACCATGCCGGCACCTGACGAACGGTCCCTGCGGCACTTCCGGCTGCAGACCGAGGCGCTGGGCAAACCCTGGGACGGGAAGACCGGCTACGGGGAGTACCTCCGCACACTCGACCCCACCGTCCCCCGGCAACTCGCCATCATGCACTCGGCCGGAATGCTCTTCCGTGGTGCCAGCTACACGGCATTCGACGGCGGGATCCCGGACGACGCCATCCAGTCCGCGATCGGTGCGGCCTACGCCCACACCACAGCTCCGCTCCGCCGACTGGTGGACCGTTTCGTCCTGGTGATCTGCGACGCCCTCAGCAACGGAAAACCGGTCCCGGGCTGGGCACGCGAGGCACTGCCTTCGCTTCCGGGGATTATGGCCGGCTCCGACCAGCTGGCCGCCCGGATGGAGCGGCTGGCCCTGGACACAGTCGAAGCTGCCCTGCTGGTCAACCACGTCGGACAGGAATTCGACGCGATTGTCATTTCCGGGTCCAAGCCGCAGAAGGACGGGAATGAAAAGAGTGGCGGCAACGGCCCCAACGGAAATGGCAACGGCAATGGAAGGAACGGGAACGGCCCCTCCGGGATCATCCAGATCGCCGAACCCGCAGTCACCGCCCGCTGCGCCGGAGACCTCGAATCAGGCACCAAGGTCCGAGTCCGGCTTCTCTCCTCAGACATCGCCACGCGGGAAGTCCATTTCGAGCTCGTCAGTTAGCCGCGGGGCTGCAGAAGCGGCAAAGCCGGGATTAGGAGTCCTTGCCGGTAGACTGAAGAAGTAGATATGGATGCCCGGTCGTTGATTTCCTTGATTTTGAATTCAACAAGCCCGCCCCTACGCGATCTTGAGATACACCCGCTGGTCACCAGTGCCAGCATTAGATAGCCCGCGATCGGCTTCCACTGGATTTGCTTGCGCGCTTCGAGCGTGCTCCGGAACGGCCACGTTGGCCGGCCCGTTGAGCAGGCAGCGCCAATGCCCAAAAGAATAAGGAAACTCCCCTGTGAGTGAATTGCATACCCACCAACTCCTGACTGACGACTCCGGCACCGAGACCATCGAGCCCGAAGAAACCATTATCTCGGACGAAAAGCCGCACGAGATCGAGGAGAAATCCTTCGCCGACTTCAACGTCCGCGCCGATATCGTGGAGTCCCTGGCCGACGCCGGGATCACCCACCCGTTCCCCATCCAGGCCATGACACTGCCGGTGGCGCTCTCGGGCCACGACATCATTGGACAGGCCAAGACCGGTACGGGCAAAACCCTGGGCTTCGGCATCCCCGCGCTGCAGCGCGTTGTGGGCCGCGACGACCCCGGTTTCGACAAGCTCGCAGTCCCGGGCGCCCCGCAGGCCCTGGTGATCGTTCCTACCCGCGAACTTGCAGTGCAGGTGGCCAACGACCTCCAGACCGCCTCCCGCAAGCGCAATGCCCGCATCGCCACCATCTACGGCGGCCGCGCGTACGAGCCCCAGGTGGAAGCCCTGCAGAACGGCGTCGAAGTGGTCGTCGGCACCCCCGGCCGCCTGATCGACCTCTACAAGCAGAAGCACCTGAGCCTGAAAAACGTCAAGATCGTCATCCTGGACGAAGCCGACGAGATGCTGGACCTCGGCTTCCTGCCGGACGTGGAGACGCTCATCGCAGGTACACCCGCGGTCCGCCAGACGCTGCTTTTCTCCGCCACCATGCCCGGCCCGGTCATCGCCATGGCCCGCCGTTACATGACCCAGCCCACCCACATCCGTGCGGCCGACCCCGACGACGAGGGCCTGACCAAGCGCGACATCCGCCAGCTCATCTACCGTGCGCACAGCATGGACAAGATTGAGGTTGTTGCCCGCATCCTGCAGGCCCGCGGCCGCGGCCGGACCATCATCTTCACCAAGACCAAGCGCACCGCCGCGAAGGTGGCCGAGGAACTGGTGGACCGCGGCTTCGCGGCTGCCGCCATCCACGGCGACCTGGGCCAGGGCGCCCGCGAGCAGGCACTGCGTGCCTTCCGCAACAACAAGGTCGACGTCCTGGTGGCCACGGATGTCGCCGCCCGCGGCATCGACGTTGACGACGTCACGCACGTCATCAACTACCAGTGCGTCGAGGACGAAAAGATCTACCTGCACCGTGTGGGCCGCACCGGCCGCGCCGGCAACAAGGGCACCGCCGTCACGTTTGTGGACTGGGACGACATGCCCCGCTGGGGCCTTATCAACAAGGCACTGGGCCTGAGCGTCCCCGAGCCGGTTGAGACGTACTCCTCCTCACCTCACCTCTACGAAGAGCTGGACATTCCGGAGGGCACCAAGGGCCGCCTGCCCCGCAACAAGCGCACGCTCGCCGGTGTTGACGCCGAAGTCCTTGAGGACCTGGGCGAAACGGGCAAGAAGAACTCCCGCTCCGGCGGACGGGACGGCGCAAAAGACAGCGGACGCGACGCCGGCCGTGACGGCAGCCGCGACCGCGCCCGGTCATCCAGCCGCCGCACCGGGACTGAAACGGCAGGCCGCTCAGGTGAGCGCCGCCGTCGTCCGTCCGACGCGGCGACTGCCGGCACCGGTCCCGCCGCGGAACCGGCGGCTTCGGCCCCGGCCGACGGCGACCAGTCACGCACGCGCCGCAGCCGCACCCGTACCCGCCGCCGCAACGGCGAAGTGGTGGCCGGCGGCGACAACGGCACGCAGCCGGGCAGCGCCGAGGCCTAAAAGCCTCCATGACTGAATCTGTCTGGGCGCCGGACGGCAGCAACCTGGTGGTACACGCGGACAACGCGGAATTCCTCCCCTCGCTGCCGGACGGCGCCTTCACACTCATTTACGTGGACCCGCCGTTCAACACCGGTCGGGCCCAGCAGCGCCAGGAAACGCGGATGGTGGTCAACGCCGAAGGATCCGGGGACCGCGTGGGCTTCAAGGGGCGTTCCTATGACACCATCAAGGGCGCCCTGCACCGTTACGACGACGCGTTCAGCGATTACTGGTCGTTCCTGGAGCCCCGGCTCGTGGAAGCCTGGCGCCTGCTGGCGGACGACGGCACCCTGTACCTCCACCTGGACTACCGGGAAGTCCACTACGCCAAGGTGATGCTGGACGCCATCTTCGGCCGGGAGTGCTTCCTGAACGAGATCATCTGGGCCTACGACTACGGCGCCCGCGCCAAGTACCGCTGGCCCACCAAGCACGACAACATCCTGGTCTACGTGAAGAACCCGGCGAAGTACCATTTCGACAGCGCCGAGGTTGACCGCGAGCCGTACATGGCACCCGGCCTGGTCACGCCTGCCAAACGGGAGCTCGGAAAGCTGCCCACCGATGTCTGGTGGCACACCATCGTCTCGCCTACGGGCAAGGAAAAAACCGGCTACCCCACGCAGAAGCCCGAGGGCCTTATCCGCCGGGTGGTGGCCGCTTCGAGCCGGCCCGGGGACTGGTGCCTGGACTTCTTCGCGGGTTCGGGAACGCTCGGCGCCGTGGCGGCCAAACTGGACCGGAAGTTCGTGTGCGTGGACCAGAACCAGCCGGCTATCGACGTCATGGCCAAGCGGCTGGGTGCCAAGGCAATGTTCACGTCCTACCCGCCCAACTAGGTAGCAGTAAGTGTCGTTTTGAGCCTCCAAAACGACACTTAGTGCGACTTACTTTCGTCACTGGCTCTTCGGGCAGCCTTCCATCAATTGGATCCCGTGGTCAGTCTGCCGGCTGACCAGTACCGATCCCTGCGAATCGCAGATGGCGTTGACCAGCAGCGCAAAACCTTCGCCGCTCTGGAAGTTGCCTTTTTCGCCAGGCAGACCAAAGTCCTGGACGGTACCCGGTGGGACAAATGCCCAGACTTCAGGAGCTCCGGGGAAGACACTCGGCAGCCACCCCCAGTTGCCGTTCAGGATGGGGCCGTCTGTGCAGACAGCACCACAGGCTGCGGGCGGCCTGCTGACGTTGATACAGTCCAACGCGTTAGCTGTGGCGGGAATGAACATAAAAGCTGCGGCAAGGCCAGCCGCGGCGATTGACTTCCTAAACATGGTTTCTCTCCGTCTACCGTAAGAAATACTGCATGGCGACGAGACCTTTTTTGCGTTCCAAACCAGCCCAGCAAGACAAACGTTACTCAGCCGGGACTGCCCGTCAAGATGCTGCGGAACCCGGTCGGACCACGGCCGTTCCCGTGCCCATTTCCTCGATCCGGGCCAGCACTTCCGGCGCTGTCAGGTTCTCCCCCAGCAGGTTTGGCTTGCCTGTCCCGTGATAGTCGGACGAACCCGTAATCAGCAGTCCGTGCTCTGAGGCAAGGCCCCGGAGGAACTCGCGGCCCTCCTCCGGGTTGTCCCGGTGGTCGATCTCCAAGCCAACCAGGCCTGCGTCGATCATCTCCCGGTACGTGCGCTCCCCCACGATCCGGCCCCGCGCGGAAGCGACCGGGTGGGCAAACACCGGGACACCACCTGCGGCACGGACCAGTTCGACGGCGGTGGCCGGGTCGGGTGCGTAGTGCTGGACGAAGTAGCGTGAATGGGACGTCAGGATGGACGTGAATGCCTCCGACCGGTCAGCCACGACGCCGGCCGCCACCAGGGCATCCGCGATGTGGGGCCGCCCCAGGGTTGCGCCGGGCGCCACATGGTGGATGACGTCGTCCCATGTCAGCGGGTAGTCCTCAGCGAGCAGGGTGACCATGCGCTCGGCGCGGGTGAGGCGGGCGTCCTTGGCCTTGGTGATCTCCTCCAGCAGCCCCGGGTGGTCCGGATCGTGCAGGTAGCTCAGCAGGTGCACGCTGATCCCCTTCGCCGTCCGGCAGGAAACCTCCATGCCGGGAACAAGCGCGACGCCGAATTGCACGGCTGCCAGCGACGCTTCGGCCCAGCCGTCCGTGGAGTCGTGGTCGGTCAGCGCCACGACGTCCAGCCCCGCCCGGGCAGCGGAGGCCATCACATCGGCGGGGGTTTCCGTGCCGTCGGAAACATTGGAGTGGGCATGCAGGTCGATCCTCACCTGCCCAGCCTAGTTGACCGCGTTCGCGCCGGTATTCGTCCAAGGCTCCGTGCTGGTGAGACGATGGTGCCGTGAACGATGCCGAAAACACCCTGAACTCTGCTTCCCAGCCCCTCGACGAGCGCGTCAACAACCGCTCGCAGCGGCCCAGTTCCGACGCCTTCAAAGCCTTTATGGCCAGCAACTGGGCGCCTTCCAGCCAGGAACTGCCTGCACGCGACGCCGTCGCCAGCTACGCCGCGACCCGGCGAAAAGCCATCTCCGACCTGTTCAAAGGCGAACGCCTGGTCATTCCCGCGGGCCCGCTGAAGGTCCGCTCCAACGACTGCGACTACCGCTTCCGCCCGCACTCCGGATTCGCCCACCTCACCGGCCTGGGCCTGGACCATGAGCCGGACGCCGTGCTCATCCTGGAACCGGCAGGCGAAGGAAAGGGCGACGACGGCGGGCACCACCACGCCACGCTGTACTTCCGCCCGCTGGCCGGCCGGGACACGGAGCAGTTCTACGCCGACTCACGCTCCGGCGAGTTCTGGATCGGTACCCGCCCCACCCTCGCCGAGTTTGAAGCCCGTCTGGGCCTGCCCACGGCGCACATCGACGCCCTCGAAACCGCGATCACCAAGAACGTGGGCGCCCCCGAGATCGGCGGCATCTCCATCCGCCTGGTCCGCAAGGTGGACGAGAACATCGACGCCCTGGTGGACACGGCCCGCTACAACACGGCCAAGGACCCGGACAACCTGGACCTCGCCGTACTCGACGCGCTGGATGAAAAACTGTCCGAAGCCCTGTCCGAACTCCGCCTCCTGAAGGACGAGTGGGAGGTCGAGCAGATGAAGATTGCCGTGGCCGCGACTGTCGAAGGCTTTGTCGAGGTGGTCAAGTCCCTCCCCCGAGCCCTGACCCATGCCCGCGGCGAGCGGGTTGTGGAAGGCGCCTTCTTCGCCCGTGCCCGCGAAGTGGGCAACGAACTCGGCTATGACACTATTGCCGCCTCCGGCAACAACGCCACCGTGCTGCACTGGACCCGCAACACCGGCAGCATCAGCGCCGGTGAGCTGCTGCTCCTCGACGCCGGTGTGGAAGCCGACTCCCTGTACACCGCCGACGTCACCAGGACCCTGCCGGCCAACGGCACGTTCACCGCCGTTCAGCGGAAGGTCTACGAAGCGGTCCTCGACGCCGCCGACGCAGGATTCGCCGCGGCCCGGCCTGGAACCAAGTTCCGGGACATCCACACAGCGGCCACCACTGTGTTGGCTGAACGCCTCGCAGAGTGGGGCCTGCTCCCCGTAAGCGTGGAGGAAGCCGTCAGCCATAAGGGCCAGCAGCACCGCCGCTGGATGCCGCACGGCACCAGCCACCACCTGGGGCTGGATGTGCACGACTGCGCCCAGGCCAAACGGGAGCTGTACCTTGATGGTGTCCTCGCCGAAGGCATGGTCTTCACCATCGAACCGGGCCTGTACTTCAAGAACGAGGACCTGTGCATTCCGGCGGAGTACCGCGGCATCGGCGTCCGGATCGAGGACGACATCCTGATGACCGCCGACGGCCCCGTCAACCTCAGCGCCGCGCTGCCCCGCAAGGCCGACGACGTCGAGTCCTGGATGGCGGGCATCTACCGGGAAGCCAACGGCGAAGGCAGCCAGCACTCCCCCGCCTAACCACCCTCTTAAAGCGCGAACGGACACTTAAGCCCCGGGGCTTAAGTGTCCGTTCGCGCTTAAGGCGTCCGCGCTGAGTGGAGCGGGGCGGGCCGGCTACGAGCCTGCTTCGTCCCGGCTACGCTCAGGTGCCGCTTCGGGCTGCCGCGCGGGCTGACCGGTGTCCTGGCGTTCGTCACCCGGAGCTGCATTGTTGCCAGCGGGGGCGGGTGCAGGGTTGTCGCTGACACGGACGCCGTACTGCGGCCGGCCGTCCGGCAGGTCGGGGTAACGGACCGCTGCCGCGGGTGCCGGAGCCGGCTGCACCGGGCTTTCGGCGGGCTGGCCAGGCTGACCGGGCTGCGGGGCTGCAGCCGGGGCGCCGTGCGTGCCGGGACCCTGCTGGCCGTACGGATCGTTCCAGCTGGCCGGCCGCACGGGGGGCTGGCCCTGCTGAGGGCCCGGCTGCTGCCCGGGTTTTTGGCCGGGCTGCTGGTACGGCTGGTTGTAGTAGTCGGCCTGCGCATGGGGCCTGGGGCCGGCAGCGGCATCAGACCGCGTCATCGGCAACTGCTGGAGCAGGCGCCGGGCTTCGTGGGCTGCCTCGACCGACACCACGACGTCATAATTGGTGGCCACCACCTGGCTGGTTGAGGTGAAGTCGCGCTTTCCCCGCTGCATGGCATAGGTGACGATGCCGAACAGCATAAAGAACGCGGCACCCATCAGCACAGAGGTCAGGATGGAGAAGTATCCCGGCGAAGGTGCGAAGAACGACAGCATGACGCCCACGAACAGACCAAACCACATACCGCTCAGCGCCCCGGACAAGGCAACGCGGGGGTAGCTGAGGCGTCCCGTGACGCGCTCCACCATTTTGAGCTCATTGCCCACGATGGACACCATCTGGACCGGGAACTGCTGGTCAGCCAGGTAGTCCACAGCCTTTTGGGCATCCAGGTAGGACGTGTAGGAACCGACGGTGTCACCGGTGGGGACGGTGCGGGACTCGTCCACGCCGTTGGGCCCGCCGGCTTTGGGAGCACCAAAAATGTTTGACATAACACCATTCTTGCCCATCAGCATGTGTGCCGCCTGTAAATTCAGCTAAAAGAGAGCAGACTCGGTAGCCTGTAGACGTGAGCACAAATCTTTCGCGCGTCTTCGTGGCGCGCCTTCTGGGTCTTGACGTCTTCGACCCGCTGGGCGACCGTCTGGGACGGTTGCGCGATGTTGTGGTGCTCTCGCGTGGAAGCCGGGGTGCCCCCCACGTGGTGGGTATCGTCGTCGAAGTTCCGGGAAAGAAGCGCGTCTTTGTGCCAATGACCCGGATTACCTCGATCGACCAGACCCAGATCATCTGCACCGGTCTGGTCAACCTCCGGCGCTTTGAACAGCGTGGTGCCGAGACGCTGGTGGTCGCTGAGATGTTTGACCGCCGGGTGACCCTTAGGGACGGCAGCGGGGACGCCACCATCGAGGACATCGCCATGGACCAGCACCGTTCCCGGGACTGGTTCGTCAGCAAGTTGTTCGTCCGCCGCGGCCATTCACTTTCGCCGCTCAGCCGGCTGCGCCGCAACGAGACCATGATCATTGACTGGGCGGACGCCCTGCAGGGAGCCCGCACCGAGCCCCAGGCCGCCACCCAATTCGTCGCCAACCACGAAGACCTCAAGCCCGCCGACTTCGCCGAAGCCCTGCAGGAAATGAGCGACAAGCGCCGCTTCGAGGTTGCCAGCGAGCTCCAGGACGAACGGCTCGCCGACGTCCTGCAGGAACTCCCCGAGGATGACCAGGTGGAAATCCTCTCGGCCCTGGACGTCCAGCGCGCCGCTGACGTCTTGGAAGAAATGGACCCTGACGACGCCGCCGACCTCCTCGGCGAACTGCCCACCGCACAGGCCGAGGAACTGCTGCAGCTCATGGAGCCCGAAGGCGCCGAAGACGTCCGCCGCCTGCTCGAATACGACGAGGACACCGCCGGCGGCCTGATGACGCCAGTACCAGTGATCCTTCCCCCTGAGGCGACGGTGGCCGAAGCCCTGGCCCATGTCCGGCGCGAGGAACTCTCGCCCGCCCTCGCTTCCTCCATCTTCATCGCCAGGCCCCCGCTTGAGACCCCGACCGGCCGGTTCCTGGGCGTGGTGCACATCCAGCAGCTGCTACGCTTCCCGCCGTTCGAGCCGCTGGGCAACCTGGTGGACAAGAATCTTGAGCCCCTGTCGGACCAGGCCCACATCAGCGAGGTTGCCAGGACCCTGGCTACGTACAACCTGAACTCCCTCCCCGTGGTCAATGACGACGGCCGGCTTGTGGGGGCGGTGACTGTTGATGACGTTTTGGATCATCTGTTGCCGGATGATTGGCGCGCCCATGATGGCGAAGCCCCGATAAGAAGGCTCGGTGGCCGCATTGGCTGACAACAGTCCTCCCAAAAACCCCGGCCAGCGCGGCCCGGCGAAGACGGCAACCAAGGGAAGCCTCGACACACCCCTGAGCGGCCGCAAGCGGATCCTGCCCAAGTTCTCCCCGGACCCCGACGCCTTCGGCCACGCCACCGAGGGTTTTGCCCGGTTCATGGGTACGCCGCAGTTCCTCGTCTACATGACCATCTTCGTGGTCATCTGGCTGGTCTGGAACACCTGGGCACCCCTTGAATGGCAGTTCGACTCCCGCGCCCTCGGCTACACCCTGCTGACCCTGATGCTCTCGCTGCAGGCGTCCTACGCCGCGCCGCTGCTGCTGCTCGCCCAGAACCGCCAGGACGACCGCGACCGCGTATCGCTGCAGCAGGACCGCCAGCGCGCGGAGCGCAACCTGTCCGATACGGAATACCTGACCCGTGAACTCGCCTCGCTGCGGATCGCCCTTCGCGAGGTGGCCACGCGCGACTACGTCCGTGCCGAGCTGCGCTCCCTGCTGGAGGACATGCTGGAGGCGCAGGAGGAGCTGCGGACCCACGACCCCTCGGGTACCGGCAGCCACGAATCGCCGCGCGACAAGATCAAGGAGAAGCTGAAGGAGAAGAGGGACCGGCAACGGAACCCCCGCACTCAGCAGATCCCCAGGGTCAAGCCCAGCCACGTTGCCCAGAACCCCGGCGTTCCGCCGCAGCCTGCACCCCCTGAAAGCCGTACAACCCCGGAAGCCGAGTAACGCCTGCATGACTGAAAACCTCCACCAGGCGGTCAACGCTGCCCTGGCCACCGTCATCGACCCGGAGCTCCGCCGCCCCATCACCGAGCTGGGCATGGTTGATTCGGTCGAGATTTCCGACGACGGCCGGGTCCGCCTCGCGGTGCTGCTCACCATCGCCGGTTGTCCCCTGCGGGACACGATTACCGCCGACTCGGAAAAGGCGCTGTCCTCGGTTCCCGGCGTCACAGCCGTCGAAGTTGAACTGAAGGTCATGAGCCAGGCACAGCGCGACGCCCTGAAGGAGCAGCTCCGCGGCGCCGGTGGCCAGCGCGGCATCCCGTTCAACCAGCCCGGTTCGCTGACCAAGGTTTTTGCCGTAGCCAGCGGCAAGGGCGGCGTCGGGAAGTCGTCCGTCACCGTCAACCTGGCCTGCGCCCTCGCAGCCCAGGGGCTTCGGGTGGGAATCGTCGATGCCGACGTCTACGGCTTCTCGGTTCCCGCGCTGATGGGCATCACCCAGGCTCCCACGCGGGTGGACGACATGATTCTGCCCCCGGTGGCCTACGGCGTCAAAGTCATTTCCATCGGAATGTTCGTCACGGGTAACCAGCCGGTCGCCTGGCGCGGTCCCATGCTCCATCGCGCGCTGGAGCAGTTCCTCACCGACGTTTACTTCGGTGACCTGGACGCGCTGTTCCTTGACCTCCCGCCCGGCACCGGCGATATCGCCATCTCGGTGGCCCAGCTTCTGCCGAAGGCGGAAATCCTGGTGGTTACTACGCCGCAGGCCGCCGCGGCCGACGTCGCCGAGCGCGCCGGCGCCATCGCGACCCAGACCGGCCAGTCTGTCGCAGGGGTGATCGAGAACATGTCGTACCTGGAAATGCCCGACGGCGCCAGGATGGAACTGTTCGGAAGCGGCGGCGGGGCGGTGCTCGCCGAGCGGCTGACGGCGACGGTGGGTTCGGTCGTGCCGTTGCTGGGCCAGATTCCGCTGGACATCCTGCTGCGGGAGGGCGGCGACGCCGGTTCACCGATCGTTCTGGGCCAGCCGGACACGCCGGCGGCTGTGGCACTCGTTGAGATTGCCGGCAAGCTGGCGGCAAAGCCGCGTGGACTGACCGGGATGAAACTGGGGCTGCAGCCACGCTGACAGCCCAGAGGTGTCCCTAGGTGGCCTCGGTGTCGAAAGGCGCAGCTTCGCCGGCAGGCAACTGCTGGACAACTCGCTCCGGGCGGGAGGCGGGCGTTGACGTGCTGGCAGCGGCCGCTGCGGTTCCGGCCACGGCTGCCACGGCGGGCGCCCCCGCGCTGACCGGCTTGGTGTCGTCGTCGAGCAGCGCTTCCTTGATGATGCGGCGTGGATCGTACTGGCGGGGGTCGTACTTCTTCCAGTCGACCTCGTCGATGTCGATCCCCACCTCCTCCTTGATCTGCTCGCGCGCGCCGGATGCCATGCGGCGGACTTCCTTCACCAGGTTCGCAAGTTTCTGGGTGTATTCGGGCAGCCGTTTGGGGCCGATCACCATGATGCCGATGATCAGCAGAAGGAAGAACTCCGGGCCGTTGATTCCAAACACTTTAGGAAGATTACCCTCTCCGGGGTCGTGCTGACGATTCCCGCAGGCGGGGGGCGGAATCGGCCAGGTTTAAGGCGTCAGAAGACGGGCAATTTTGTCCAGGCCCCGCTGCAGCCGTTCACTGAACGGCTCAACGGGTCCGCTGCCGGCCGCCGGCGGCTCCTGCGCGACTCCCGCCGTGATTCCGGCGGTGGCCAGCGCACTGAGCCGTTGCAGGACGGGCACGGCGTCGTCGGCCCGGTCTGCCGGCAGATCGGACTCGTAGGTGATGGTGCTTCCGGCGGACTGGAAGACCGCTGTCCAGGGTGCAGAACTCCGGATCGACACGCCGCCGGTGGTGGTGCTCGTGCCGCCGTGCTGTTCGAGGACTATCGCGTAGTGCTCGCCGTCCGACAGCTTCATCTCCACGGCCGGGACGCCGTCGAGGGTGGTTGCCCTGGCCGAGAGGACGTGGAAGCCCATGGACTCCAGCTCAGGACACACCCAGCCCTCCGTGCGCAACCCTGCCAGCTGCTCGGCGCTCAGCTCGCGCCCGTCGGCCGGTACGTGGGCGGAGTGCTGGACGAAAGAGCCCACTGAAGCATTTGCTGCCATCGGCAGCGGGTCACCTGCCAGGGCGAAGGCGCCAGCGGCAAGGACCCCGGCAGCCGCCGCTGTCCCGCCGGCGGCGAGGGCAATGATCTTTGCTCCCCGGCGTGGACTACGTAACGGCTCGCAGGGGGCCATGGCCAGCACCTGGGTCTGCTGCAGGAGCCGGGCGGTCAGATCCTGACTGGCAGGCGGGATGGCCGCTTCACGGAGCCGTTCTAAATACTGCCGTTCGCGGTGCACCGCGGAGGTGCATTCCGGGCAGGTCCTGACATGGCTGTCGCTCCGGGGATGCCTTCGGAATAGCGCGTTGTCGGAAGTCATGGGGCCGATCAGAGAATGCTGGCGATGCGGGGCAGCGAAAGTTTCGGCTTGCGTGAGTGCTGCGGCCGGGGATCCCGGTGCGCCAGCTTCTCACGGAGCATGGTCCGGCCGCGGTGGATGCGTGACCGCACCGTGCCCAGCTTGACGCCGAGTGCCGCTGCCACCTCGTCGTACGACAGGCCTTCGAGGTCGCACAGCACAACCGCCGCGCGGAAGTCCGGCGGGAGTTCCTCCAGTGCGGCCTGCACGTCGAGGTCAAGGTTGTTCAGTTCGAAGCTCTGCTCAGGCCCGGGTTCACGGCCCGGTATGCGGGACTCCGCGTCCTCGGCCAGCGCGTCGAAACGGATGCGGCTCTTGCGCCGCGCCTGGTCCAGGAACAGGTTGGTGGTGATCCGGTGCAGCCAGCCGTCCAGCGTCCCAGGCTTGAAGTTCTCCAGTGACCTGAAGACCCGGACGAATACCTCCTGGGTCAGGTCCTCGGCGTCGAACTTGTTTCCGGTCAGGCGGTAGGCCAGCCGGTAGACCTTCGCGGAATGGTTGGCAACCACTTCTTCCCAGGTGGGCCGGACCCATTCAGCTGCGGAATCTTGTGACGCAGGGACAGGTGCCACAACTGATGCTGACATCGTCCACTCCCCTCGTGGATAAGCTAACGCCCGGATACTGTTGACATCTCTGGTTCGGCGCCGATCACCGTATGGATGAGCGGATCTCCATCCTTTCAAAGTTGGCTGGGAATTTCCTGATTGGCCGGCCTCTTCTGCCAAAGGCGCAACCCCGGCATCCGGCAGCGGCACCTCCGGACACAGTAGGCTGTATCCAACACTCCCCTGCCGCCCAGAAAGCGAAATCATCCATGAGCGCCGACAAGTCCACGAGCTGGTCCTATGCAGAAGATCTGCCCGCAGAGGATGAAGTCATGCTTCGTGCACGCGAGCGCTCCTTTGAGCTGGGAGTAACCCCGATCGGGCGCGGCGTGGGAGCTGTTCTGACGGTGCTGGCGGCGTCTTCCAAGGCGCAGACCGCCGTCGAAATTGGTACCGGTGCCGGCGTCTCCGGCGTCTGCATCCTGCGTGGCCTGGGACCCCAGTCGGTACTGACCACGATCGATGTGGACGTCGAACACCTGAAAGCGGCCCGCGAGGCCTTCGCCGAGGCGGGGAGTCCGGCCAACCGGACACGCACCATCTCCGGCCGGGCCGGCGACGTCCTGCCGCGGCTGACCGACGCCGCCTACGACCTCGTTTTCATCGACGCTGACAAGCCGGGCCTGCCGGGTTACGTGGACCAGGCCATCCGCCTGCTGAAGTCCCGCGGGCTGCTGATCATCAACGACGCCCTGGACAAAGACCGTGTGGCCAACCCCGCGAACAGGGATGCCACCACCGTGGTGCTCCGCCAGGTGGGCAAAACCATCCGTGACGACGAGCGGCTCGCCACCACCATGCTTCCCACGGGCGACGGCCTGCTGGTCGCGGTCAAGAAATAGCCGCCGCCGAGAAAGGCCCGGCCTTCAAAAGGCCAGGGCCCGCAGCCCGGAGGCTGCGGACCCTGGCCCGGCGCAATTATTCGGTAACGCCGACGAGGCATTCCTTGAGGTTTGCCGCTTCCGCTGCATTGAGTTCAACAACAAGCCGTCCGCCGCCTTCGAGCGGCACACGCATAATCAGGCTGCGGCCCTCCTTGGTGACTTCCATAGGGCCGTCGCCGGTGCGTGGTTTCATAGCCGCCATGAGGAATTTCCCCTCCAATTAGTCCCAGGACTTACCAGCCCGGACGGGCTGTGTCCGCATGGTCAATCAAGCCGCTATGGCGGCACGTGTGGGCACCGCCATGGCTGAACATCTTCTGAATGCTTTTGTCCTTGCTTACTTACTATTATCCCGTAATTACCCGCACGTAGCTAATCGATGGACATTTACCGCCGCGTCGCATTCCTGCACTTCGATGCCCGGGACCGCAGGAAATCACGGCGGATAGTCGCCTCCGCCAGGCAGTTGCGCCCACGCCCACAGCCAGACAATCCAGACGATCTGCAAAAGAATAAACATCACAATAACCGTGCCGCGATAGGCCCTGGAGCGGGACAACACAGCGGCGCCGAGCGCCAGCGGAAACAGCGGGAGCAACATCCTGAACGTACTGGTCTGGGGATGAAGGAACAGCAGCAGGTATGCCATGTAGCAGGCGCACCACAAGCGCAGTTCAACCCCGAGTTTCACTACGGGAGGGCTGAACAGCATCAGGGCGAACAACCCGGCAAAGACGAACGGCGCAAGCACGCCCAGAACCGGACCGAAGAGCTGGATGCCGGTATCGAACCACGGCTTGAACGGCACCAGGTCGTGTCCCCGCCAGACAGTTTCCGTCTTGGTGTACGCCTCGATATCACCTGTAGTGGCCCACGCCGCCGCCGGCCAGATCAGCGCGGCGGCCCCGCTGACGGCGGCGAGGCCTGCAAGGCCGCCCAGCTCCCGCGGGCTGTGGACCTGAGGTCCCTTTCCACGGCTGCGCTGCACCAGCCGGTAAACAAACAGCAGCCCCACCACCGCGGCGAACGGCACACCAACAGGGCGGGAAAGGCACATCAGCAGCACCACGGGCATCGCCACGTAGTACTGCCGACGAATGACGAGGAGCAGCGCCGCAGCCAGGAGGAGGACCGTCAGCGGCTCAGCGTAGGGCACCTGCAGTATGCCGGAAACGGGGAACGTCGCAAAGAAGGCAACCGCCCACATGGCCGTGCTGTGCTGCGCCTTATGGCGGAACAGGCTGTAGATCACCAGGGCGGCCACCAGTCCGGAGAGCATGGCGACAATTGTCAGCGCAGCCGCCGGGGCAATGCCAGCCAGTGTCGAAACGGCCCGGCCCAGGAAGGGGAAGAGCGGATAGAACGCCCAGGCGTTTTCCTGGACGTTTCCCGCGGCGTCGGCCGGCAGGGCCGCCGGGTAGCCGTTGCTGATGACTTCGCCGTACCACCGCGCGTCCCAGATATTGATGAAGTTCCAGTAGTCGGGCTTCGCGGGGAACCAGGGGTTCGTGCCCTGATGCAGGGCGGCGGCCATGAAGATGCAGGCGCTGGCCAGCCTTGCCGCCACATAGAGGGCTGAAACCTGGAGCCACCAGGGCCACCGGCGCATTGCGTCTCCGGCGCGCACGGCAAGGCCGCTGATCGAGGCGGCGGGTCCTGGCCTGCTCCCGGTGTCAGTAGTCAAGCCCCGACCACCGACTCGCCCCGGTCCTGGCCTTCCGGAAGTTGCTCCGGGTCCGCCGGATTCTGCGGCGGATACCGGGCTTCAGACAGCTGCGCCTTTAAGCGCTCCACTTCGTCGCGCTTGGCGGCCAGCTGGTCGCGGAGATCATCAAGCACCTGGTCCACCTGATCCATGCGGTAGCCCCGCAGGCCCAGGGAAAATCGGACACGGTCGACGTCGGCCGGGGCCGCGTCAGCGGGGAGCAGGACCGGAGGAAGGTTGGCGACCGGCTGCTCGAAGCCGCTGTCGAAGAGTCCGCTTTCCCGGACCCCGCCCGGGCGGCCGCGCCAGGACACGCCGCTTTTGGCGCCGGCACCCGCCCATACGACGGCGCCTGCCAGCGCGATGGCAAGGAAAACCAGAAAAAAGCTCACAGCATCAATCGTGCCAGATCAACTGTCACCTGCTATTCGGGCCGTTGCTCCCCGGTGGACGGTGCCCGGACCGTGCCATGGAGCACCCGGTCCACCGCATCGGCTGGATCATCAACCACCTGGATCAGGTCCAGGTCCTTCTCCGAAACCATGCCTTCGGCCACCAGTGTGCCTTTGATCCACTCGATCATGGGGCCCCAGAAAGCAACACCGAGCAGGACGATGGGGAAGGAGGTGACTTTCCGGGTCTGGACCAGCACCATCGCTTCAAACAGCTCGTCCAGCGTGCCCAGCCCGCCGGGGAGGACGATGAAGCCCTGGGCATACTTCACGAACATGGTCTTCCGCGCGAAGAAGTAACGGAAGTTGATGCCCAGATCCACCCACTGGTTGAGGCCCTGTTCAAACGGAAGCTCAATGCCCAGCCCTACCGAAACGCCGTTTCCTTCAACGGTCCCCCGGTTGGCGGCCTCCATGGAGCCGGGTCCGCCTCCGGTAATCACCGCCACGCCGGCTTCCGCCAGGTGGCGGCCCACGGCGACGCCCATCTCGTAGTAGGGGCTCCCCGGCTTGGTCCGGGCAGAACCAAAAACGCTGACCGCCGGGCCGAGGTCCGCCAATGCGCCAAAGCCTTCAACGAACTCGCTCTGGATCCTCAGCACACGCCATGGATCGCTGTGGACGAACTGCCCGGCGCCTTTGGTGTCAAGCAAATGCTGGTCAGACATTTCCACGGCCGCCTGCTTGCGGCGAAGTTCAAGGGGCCCCTTACGGCGCGGCTGGGTGGTTTTGGCCGGATCTGCGTTGATGCTCATCCCCCAAGGCTAGCGCCACGCCCGGTCCACAAGCGGCAGGTATCTCTTGAATCACGATCCGTATGAACTTGGCGTGATTCCCGTCATATCCAGTCTTTGTTCGCTAGATTCTTCTTATGACTACTCATGTGCCCGGCGATGCGCTCGTCTCCCTGAACGGTGTGAATAAGCATTACGGTCAGCTGCACGTCCTCAAGGACATCAACCTCCACGTCCGCAAAGGCGAAGTGGTTGTTGTCATCGGTCCGTCAGGTTCCGGCAAGTCCACGCTGTGCCGTGCCATCAACCGCCTGGAAACCATCGAGGGCGGCACCATCAGCATTGATGGGAAGGTGCTGCCGGAGGAGGGGAAGGAACTGGCCCAGCTCCGCGCCGACGTCGGCATGGTTTTCCAGTCCTTCAACCTGTTTGCACACAAGACCATCCTCGAGAATGTGACCCTGGGGCCCATCAAGGTCAAGGGCGTGGCCAAGGCGCAGGCCGACAAGGAGGCCATGGCTTTGCTTGAGCGTGTGGGCGTGGGACACCAGGCACCCAAGCTCCCGGCGCAGCTTTCCGGCGGTCAGCAGCAGCGTGTGGCCATCGCCCGCGCCCTGGCGATGAAACCGAAGGTCATGCTCTTTGACGAGCCCACTTCGGCCCTCGACCCCGAGATGATCAACGAAGTCCTTGATGTCATGATCCAGCTGGCCAAGGAAGGCATGACCATGGTGGTGGTCACCCACGAAATGGGCTTCGCCCGGAAGGCCGCTGACCGCGTGGTCTTCATGGCGGACGGCCAGATCGTCGAAGACGCCAAGCCGGAAGAATTCTTTACCAACCCCAAGAGCGACAGGGCCAAGGACTTCCTGTCCAAGCTGCTCACGCACTGATTTCCCGCTTTACGAACGCACACACTCCAGTTCGCACCCAGGCCGTGACCCACGGCCGACCAATGAAAGGAATGTCATGAAGGCATTTATGACCCGACGCAAGTCGTTCCTCGTGGCGGCTACCGCTGCCCTGGCGCTGTCCCTGAGCGCATGTGGCGGATCCACCCCCGGCACCACCAGCGACCCCACCGTTGCCGAGAAGCCGACATTCGCCGCAGGCACCACCATGGCGAAGCTGGCCGCGGACGGCAAAATCAAGATCGGCACCAAGTACGACCAGCCGCTCTTCGGCCAGGTGGGCCTGGACGGCAAGCCCGTTGGCTTCGACGTCGAGATGGGCAAGCTGATTGCCGCCAAGCTCGGAATCGCCGCCGACAAGATTGAGTGGTCAGAAACCGTTTCGGCCAACCGCGAACCCTTCATTGAGCAGGGCAAGGTTGACCTTGTTATTGCCACGTACACCATCAATGACAAGCGCAAGCAGGTTGTCAGCTTCGCCGGCCCGTATTACGAGGCCGGCCAGGCGCTGATGGTCCTCAAGGACAACGACACCATCAAGAAGCCCGAAGACGTCAAGGGCAAGAAGGTCTGCTCCGTGACGGGTTCCACCCCCGCTGCCACGATCGTGGACAAGTACGGTGCCGAACTGTCGCCTGCCGGGACCTACTCGGCCTGCCTTGAGCCGCTGCGCAACAAGCAGGTTGAAGCCATCACCACGGACAACGTGATCCTGGCCGGGTTTGTGGACAAGGAGCCTGACGTATTCAAGCTGGCCTCTGACGAGACCTTCACCAAAGAGCCTTACGGCATCGGCCTGAAGAAGGACGACACCGAGTTCCGTAACTGGATCAACGACCAGCTCGAGGCGTTTGGCAAGGACGGATCCTACAAGAAGGCTTGGGAAGCAACCGCAGGCACGGTCATCAAGACTGCACCTGACCTTCCGGCCATCAACCGTTACTAGGTAACAACGGCGGTTTTCCGGGGGATTCGTTGAATAACGGATCCCCCGGAAACCGCCTCCTCTTTTTCGACCGCCTACGCCCAGAGCCGAAGGATCCTATGGAAGTCATCATCGAAAACCTCCCCTTGTATTGGGAGGGCCTTCTCCGCACTCTTTTCCTTTCCGTCGTCTCCGGGATCATCGCACTTGTCCTGGGAACACTCCTGGCAGCCGCCCGCGTCTCACCCGTTGCAGCCCTCCGGGGTTTCAGCACCGTCTACGTGGAAATCCTCCGGAACACACCCCTGACCATTGCCTTCTTTTTTGCTGTGGTTGTCCTGCCCCGCCTCGGCGTGACATTCCAGCAGTTCGAGGTCGCAGCGATCATCGCACTCAGTGCTTACACAGCGGCCTTCATCGCCGAAGCTGTCCGCTCCGGCGTCAACAGCGTCCCGCTTGGGCAGGCGGAAGCGGCTCGCAGCATCGGCATGAATTTCGGCCAGGTCCTGAACCTCATCATCCTTCCCCAGGCGCTGAGGACCGTGATCCCGCCGCTGATCAACATCCTGATTGCCCTGGTCAAGAACTCCTCGGTTGCCGGTGCGTTCTTTGTCCTCGAACTGTTCGGTTACGGGCGCCAGCTGGCCAACGCAAACGGTGACCAGGTCATGGCAGTACTGCTGGGCGTGGCCTTCTTCTATCTGCTCCTCACCATCCCGCTGGGCATCCTTGCCAGCACGGTGGAACGAAAGGTGGCGATTGCCCGATGACTTCAGTCCTCTACGACGTTCCCGGCCCCAAAGCGCGCCGGGTTTCACTGATCGGTTCCGTGGTCGGAACCGTGCTGATCCTGGGCCTCCTGGCATGGATCGTCATGACACTCGCCCAGCAGGGCATTTTTGAAGGCCGCCGCTGGGCCATCTTCACCCGGGGCGACGTCTGGACGCTGCTCGCCAATGGCCTCGGTGCCACGCTCAGCGCCGCCGCCCTCGCCGCAGTGATCGCGTTCCCCCTCGGCCTGATGTTCTGCCTGCTGCGCATCTCGCTGGTCGCCTGGATCCGGATTCCGGCCCGCGTGGTCCTGGAATTCCTGCGCGGCATGCCCGTTGTCCTGATGATGCTCTTCGTCCTGCTGGTATTCGGGACGAGTTCCTTCGTTGCCGTGGTGACGGGGCTCGTCCTCTACAACACCGCCATCTTCGCGGAGATCATCCGGGCCGGCATCCAATCGCTGCCGAAGGGACAGCGGGAGGCGGGCCTGACCATCGGCCTGACCAGTTTCCAGTCCCGGATGCTCATCGAACTGCCGCAGGCTGTCCGACGCATGATGCCGTCGCTGGTTGCCCAACTGGTGGTGCTCCTGAAGGACACCTCGCTGGGCTACATCGTGGCGTACGGCGAACTTCTGCGCGCGGTGCAGGTCATGGCGGACTTCCTGGGTAACGCATTCCTGTTCCCCATCTTCTTTGTGGCCGCCGCCATCTACATTGTGATCAACATCTGCGTTTCCCGGCTCGCAATCTGGATCGAGCGCCGGGGTTCACAGAAGACGGCGGGCGGTGTTGCCAAGGCGCCAACCGCAGTGGTCGCACCGGAACTACCGGAAATACGCGAACCCAAGTAGCTATATCCATCGCACACGCAGAAGGGTCCGCAGCCAGTTCAAATCCAGGCTGCGGACCCTTCTGCGTGCGGGCTATGCCGCCAGCCAGCTCCGCAACGCCCGCAGGCACTCCCGGATGGCGTCGGCGTCCACGTGCTCGTTGTCCTTGTGGGCCAGCAGAGGGTCGCCGGGCCCGAAGTTCACCGCCGGGATTCCCAGTTCGCTGAAACGCGCGACGTCGGTCCAGCCGTATTTTGGTTTCGGCTCGGCTCCCACGGCTGCTACGAAGGACGCGGCAGCGGGATGGTTCAGGCCGGGCCGGGCGCCGGCCGCAGCGTCCGTGCGGACGACGTCGAAGCCGTCGAGCAGCTCCCGGACATGCGCCTCTGCCTGGTCCGGGGACTTGTCGGGCGCGAAGCGGTAGTTGATTTCCACCACGCACCGGTCAGGGATGACGTTGCCCGCCGTGCCGCCGTTGATCTTAACCGCGTTGAGGCTCTCACGGTAGTCGAGGCCGTCGACATTGACGGTCTGTGGTTCATAGGCGGCAAGCCTGGCGAGGATCGGTGCCGCGGCGTGGATGGCGTTGCTGCCCATCCAGGCGCGGGCGGAGTGTGCAGCTTCCCCCACGGTGGTGGCTTCGAAGCGGCTGGTGCCGTTACAGCCGCCCTCCACCGTTCCATGGGTTGGCTCGAGGAGGATGGCGAAATCGCCGTCCAGGAGCCCGCCGTGGTTGCGGACCAGGCGGCCCAGCCCGCTCTTGACCGCTTCCACTTCCTCGTGGTCGTAAAAGACAAAGGTGACGTCGCGCCCGGGTTCCGCGCCGCCGTCGAACATGGTGGCTGCCAGCGCGAGCTGGACTGCGACGCCGCCCTTCATGTCCGTGGCTCCCCGCCCGTACAGAACCCCCTCGCCCGGGATGCCGGATTCCCAGCTCGAGGGAACCGTGCCACGGGCCCCGTCGGTGACCGGCAGCGGAACGGTATCCAGGTGCCCGGCCAGGATGACGCGTTCCGGCCGTCCCAGTTCCGTCCGGGCGATCAGGGAGTCGCCGTCACGCACGATGCGCAGCCCGGGAATGCTGCGGAGGGCCGCTTCCACGGCGTCGGCCAACGCCGTCTCGTTCCCGGACACGCTGTTGATGTCCATGATCGCGGCGGTGAGCAGGGAGACGTCCTGGCGGAGGTCAAGCGGCAGGACGGAGGCAACGGGTGCGGTTTCGGCAGTCACGTTGCCAGTCTAGTTCGAACCCGGGGCCCCGCTCTCGATAGACTGGGGCCATGACTGAGACCGCTACTTCTGCCGTGCCCGAAAACCAGAACGCAACCGCTGATGCCCGCTCCGCCTATGGCTTCGGGCTTGCCACCATCGCCACCGCCAACGGTGACGCCACTGTCCTGGATGTCTGGTTCCCGGCGCCTGCCATTGGAGTTGCCGCGGAGAACCTGCGTGCCGTAGAGAACGCGGACCCGGCCCTCGCCACCATCGCGGCGGACGGAGCCGACGCGGACCGCGGTACCGAGCAGAAAGTGGTTTTCGTCCAGATCAACCTGGATGAGGCACCGGCCGACACGGCCGATGCGTACCTGCGGCTGCACCTGCTGTCGCACCGCCTGGTGCGCCCGAACTCCATCAACCTGGACGGCATCTTCGGCAAGCTGCCCAACGTGGTCTGGACCAACTTCGGCCCGGCCGCCGTGGACGGCTTCGAACTGACCCGCGCCAAGCTGCGCAAGCGCGGCGCCGTCACCGTTTACGGCGTCGACAAGTTCCCGCGCATGGTGGACTACGTGGTCCCCGCCGGGGTCAGGATCGCCGACGCCGACCGCGTCCGCCTCGGTGCCCACCTCGCCGAAGGCACCACCGTGATGCATGAAGGCTTTGTGAACTTCAACGCCGGCACCCTGGGGACCTCCATGGTCGAGGGCCGCATTTCCGCCGGTGTCGTGGCCGGTGACGGCAGCGACGTCGGTGGCGGAGCGTCCATTATGGGCACCCTGTCCGGCGGCGGCAAGGAAAAGATCGCCATTGGCGAGCGCGTCCTGCTGGGCGCCAATTCCGGCGTCGGGATCAGCATCGGCGATGACTCCGTCGTCGAGGCCGGCCTGTACGTCACCGCCGGCACCCGCGTCCGCGTGGTCGGCCCGAAGGACGCCGACGGCGAGGACACCACCAAGGTGGTCAAGGCCGTGGAACTGTCCGGCGTCCCGAACCTCCTGTTCCGCCGTAACTCCACCACCGGCGCTGTGGAGGTCCTCCCCCGCAAGGGCCAGACGGTGGAACTCAACGACGCCCTGCACGCCAACTGATCCGCGCAGCTGACCCCTCAGTGGCACGTCGACGTGGCCTTCACCGACCCGTGGTGCTGCTTCTCACCCTGGCATTGGTAGGAGGCGGCGTCTACACGGCTGTTTCCTTCCTGCAGCGCTCCGAGACCCTCGTATCGGAGCGCTGCACGGCCGAGCTTGGCTCCCGGACTGCGGAGCTGGCCACGGACCAGGCGGTGAATGCCTCGCTGATCACGGCCGTCGCTGTCCAGCGCGGGCTGCCGCCACGGGCCGCGACCATCGCCCTTGCCACCGCCATGCAGGAATCCAAGCTGCGCAACATCGGCCACGGCGACCAGGCCGGGCCCGATTCTCGGGGCCTGTTCCAGCAGCGCCCCTCGCAGGGATGGGGTACGGAGGCTCAGGTCATGGATCCCTACTACGCGGCCAACGCGTTCTACGACGCCCTGGTCAAGATCCCTGCCTACGAGTCCCTGGAAATCACCGACGCCGCCCAGCGCGTGCAGCGCTCCGCCTACCCTGAGGCGTACGCTCAGCACGAAGAGATGGGCCGGTTTTTCGCGTCGGGATTGTCAGGCCAAACGCCCGAGGCCGTGCACTGCACGTTGCGCTCCCCCGACGCTGCGGGCGACACCGCCCAGGTCGCCACTGAACTCGCCCAGGCCTACGGTCCGCTGGCCGCTACGGCCGAAGGGCAGACGCTGACCATTGAAGCCAGCGGCGCCCAGGCCTGGTCGGTTGCACAGTGGGCTGTCGCCAATGCCAAGGGCCTTGCCGTCACCGACGTGGCTGTTGCCGGGCGTAGCTGGAGCCGGGCTGCGGATGAAGGGTGGCAGGTTTCCGATGCCGCCGACGGCGAAGTCAGGATTACCGTCTCGCCAGCGGTCGAAAGCTGATGCTTCCCCTGGGAGCTGGGCTGCCCTGGGCCGAAAGTGCTCAGACGAGCATTTCCACCACTGGCTGGACGTAGCTGCGGAAGAGCTCGGGCTGGGACATCAGCTCATGGCTCATGATGATCTTGTCCGGTTCGAGATACCACGCCCGCTGCTCGTTCAGGGGCAGTTCGATGATCGTCAGGTTGAAGTCCCGGGAACCCCGGCCCACCTCCATCAGGCGGTCGTCAACCATGTCATCGAGCAGCTGGTCGGAGCCGCTGGCCACCCTCTCTGCTTCCAACTCCGCATACTCGCTGCGGCGCTCCCGTGCCCATGTCAGGGCTGCGCCAAAGTGCGCCTGCAGGACCCGTTGCAGGGCCGGCGAGTTACCAAAGGCCTCAAAGTCGGGCGGAGTGAGCTCCGGCAACATCTGGGGATGGGACTTGAGCAGCTGGTCCCACCAGGCTTCCCATTCAGTCTTGAGGGCGCTGAGCCCGCCTACTTCGGCCGTCAGATGGGTATGGTCCGCATGGCGGATCTTCGGAGCGGCGTGGGACAGTGCGGGACGGCCGGCGCCGTCCAGTCCGGCGGCATCACGCACATACAGGGCGATCATCATTGGACCTGATGTGTCCATGGTTATCTGCCAACCGGAACCGCCTGTGTGGTGCATCCCTTGTCCTTCCGTGGCGTGCGCTGTACCGGCCTGATGTCCGGATCTGCCTCCCCCGGCTCCCAGTCTATTCCCGAAGCTGCCCGACGTTAACGGCCTGACCAGCGGACATGCCAGCAAGGTGCCGCTCCAGGACGTCACGGCACATCTGCCCAGTCATCCACTCGGGCTGCAGCAGGGCGTGCATGCACAGGCCGTCGATCGTGGCCAGGAGCCGTTCCGCCTCGATAACCAGGGCTTGCTGCCCCCCGCCGTTGTCGGGCATGAGTGCCGTGACAAGCTGGCCGATGACGGCGGCCACCCCGCGGTGGCTCCGGTCAGCCTCGGCAGCCAGGAAAGGCTTGATGCGTGCCGCGTTTTTGAAGGCCATCCAGACGCAAGCGTCCACCGCACGTTCCACGTCCAGCGGCAACATTTCACCCAGCAGTGTTAATACAGCCTCGTGGTATCCCGGTGCACCCGGCGGCAGCGCTTCCAGTTTTGCCAGGGCATCGGACAGCCGGAGGATGATCCGGTCCACGACGGTGGCGAAGGAGTAGCTCAGGAGCTCCTCGCTGCTTGCGAAATAGTGCCGGACGGACCCCACCGCCAGCCCCGTTTCATCGGCAACTTCACGGAGCGAGGCCCTCTCCAGGCCGTCCACGGCAATGATCCGGAAAACGGCGTCGACAACTTCCCCGCGCCGGACTTCGGCATCTACGATTTTTGGCACTCCTCCTTTTTAACACACTTGTGCTGAAAAGATGGTTTTCTGTTGCGGCGTTTCCGGCCGGGACCGTGACCGGCATCCGGAATGGCCGGGCGACACGGACCTTAGTGGGATAGCGTTGAGGCATGAAAATTCTGGTCACAGGTGGCACCGGGTACATCGGCTCCCACACAGTTCTGTCCCTGCACGAAGCCGGCCACGACGTGGTGGTGATCGACAACCTGGTGAACTCCAGTGAGGAATCCCTGCGCAGGGTTGCCGAGCTCAGCGGGAAGACCGCCGAGTTCCACAACGTGGACCTGGTGGACGAGGCCGCCGTCGAAAAGGTGTTCGCCAACGGCGGGATCGACGCCGTCATCCACTTCGCCGGCCTCAAAGCCGTGGGCGAATCGGTCCGCGAACCGCTGAAGTACTACTACAACAACCTCGTGGGCACCCTGAACCTGATCCGGGTCATGGACCGGCACAACGTCCGCTCCCTCGTCTTCAGCTCCTCCGCCACCGTCTACGGCGAACACAACCCCATCCCCTATGTCGAGAAAATGGAAATCGGCGCCAACAACCCCTACGGCCGCACCAAGGAACAGATCGAGGACATCCTCTCGGACCTCGGCGACGCCGATCCCCGCTGGCACATCGCCCTGCTGCGCTACTTCAACCCCGTCGGCGCACACCCCTCCGGCCGCATCGGCGAAGACCCCCAGGGCATCCCCAACAACCTCGTCCCCTTCATCGCCCAGGTCGCCGTCGGACGCCGCGAAAAGCTCATGGTCTTCGGCGGCGACTACGACACCCCCGACGGCACATGCCTGCGCGACTACATCCACGTCGTCGACCTCGCCGAAGGCCACGTCGCAGCCCTCAACCACGTCGCAGACCGCACCGGAGTCTTCCGCTGGAACCTCGGCTCCGGCACAGGCTCCTCCGTCCTGGAAGTCCTGCGCTCCTTCGAAAAAGCCGTAGGCCAGCCCATCCCCTACGAAATCACCTCACGCCGCGCCGGCGACCTCCCCGCCTTCTGGGCCGACGCCACCTCCGCCCTGGCCGACCTCAGCTGGTCCACCACCAAAACCATCGACCAGATGTGCGAAGACCACTGGCGCTGGCAAAAGAACAACCCCCTGGGCTACAACGACTGATCGGTCCGGTGGTTGAGCCTGCCGAAACCTGGATCTCGACAAGCTCGATCACCGATGGCACGAAAAAGCGGCCGGTCACCTTCGTGGGGAAGGTGACCGGCCGCCGTCGTTAATCAGCCGGTGGGATCTAGCGGACCGGGTAGTCGCGCTCGGGCTCGCCGATGTACAGCTGCCGCGGGCGGCCGATCTTAGTGTTGGGGTCGCTGATCATCTCACGCCACTGCGCGATCCAGCCCGGCAGGCGGCCGATCGCGAAGAGAACGGTGAACATCTTCTCGGGGAAGCCCATGGCCTTGTAGATCAGGCCGGTGTAGAAGTCCACGTTCGGGTAGAGCTTGCGCTGGATGAAGTAGTCATCATTCAGTGCCTTCTCTTCCAGGCGCATGGCGATGTCCAGCAGTTCGTCGTTGCCGCCGAGCTTGCTGAGGATCTCGTGGGCCGTTGCCTTGACGATCTTGGCACGCGGATCGTAGTTCTTGTAGACGCGGTGTCCGAAGCCCATGAGGCGGACGCCGTCTTCCTTGTTCTTGACCTTCTCCATGTAGTCCTCGGGCTTGGTGCCGTCGGCCTGGATCTGGCGGAGCATCTTCAGCACGGCTTCGTTGGCGCCGCCGTGGGCCGGGCCGAAGAGGGCGTTGATGCCGGCCGAGACTGATGCGAAGAGGTTGGCGTTAGAGGAACCCACCAGGCGCACCGTGGACGTCGAACAGTTCTGCTCGTGGTCGGCGTGCAGGATCAGGAGCAGATCCAGCGCCTTGGCGATGACCGGGTCCACTTCATACTGCTCGGCCGGGAGGCCGAAGCTCAGGCGCATGAAGTTTTCCACGAGGTTGTGGGAGTTGTCCGGGTACAGCATGGGCTGGCCGATGCTCTTCTTCAGGGCGTAGGCGGCGATGACCGGCATCTTGGCCAGGAGCCGGTACGTGGAGACCTCTACCTGCTCGGCGTTAAACGGATCCAGCGAGTCCTGGTAGAACGTGGACAGCGCCGACACAGCCGAAGAGAGCACAGGCATCGGGTGAGCATCACGCGGGAAGCCGCTGAAGAAGCCCTTGAGCTCTTCGTGCAGCAGCGTGTGGTGACGGATCCGCTGGTCGAAGGCTTCCAGTTCCGTGGGGCTGGGCAGGTTGCCGTAAATCAGCAGGTAGGACACCTCAAGGAAGCTGGAGTGCTGCGCCAGCTGTTCGATGGGGTATCCGCGGTAACGCAGGATGCCGGCATCGCCGTCGATGTAGGTAATTGCGGACGTGGTTGCTGCGGTGTTCATGAAGCCGGGGTCAAAGGTGACTGCGCCCGTCTGCTTGAGCAGCTTGGAAACGTCGTAGCCTTCGTTTCCTTCAACAACCTGGATGCGCGGGAGCTTGAGCTCGCCTCCTGCATGGTGCAGGGTTGCGCTGTTGGTCTCAGTCATGGAGTCCCCTTCATGAGGCGCGTGGGCCTCTGTCGAAAGCTTGATCCAACATCCGGTGAGCCGTGGCACTGACCCTGTTCATCCAGGAATCCAACACCCGGGCTGCCTTCTTGTAGAAAGCCACCATTGATAGTCACTTAAAAAGTACCGCCCGATTGCGGGTGTCACTAATCGGAGGCGTGGGAAACCCCCGTAAAATGCCGTCTTTGTGGCGCGAGTCACACGATTGTTACGCGGCCGCCGCGAGCCGCGCCACCGCGGCGTCGATCCGTTCGTCGGTGGCTGTCAGCGCTACGCGGACGAACCCGTTGCCGGCCTCTCCGTAGAAAACGCCCGGGCCCACCACAATCCCGCGGTCCGCGAGGCGGCCCACGGTGTCCCAGGTGCCCTCACCCGCACTGGACCAGAGGTACAGCCCGGCTTCGGATTCCTTGATCTCCAGGCCGAACTGCTGCAGCGCCGGCACCAGCCGTTCGCGGCGTCCGCGGTAGAGGTCCTTCTGGGCCACGACATGTGCGTCGTCGCCCAAAGCCACACGCATGGCTTCCTGCACTGGATAAGGGACGATCATGCCTGCGTGCTTGCGGCTGTTGACCAGGTTGGCCATGATCTCCGGATCGCCGGCCACAAAGGCTGCCCGGTAGCCGGCCACGTTGGATTGCTTGCTCAGCGAGTACACGGCCAGCAGCCCCTCGTGCGACCCGCCGGCAACGCGGGGGTCAAGGATGCTGGGCACCGGTTCGCCGCCGCGCTGGACGTCCCAGGCGCCCCAGCCGAGCTCGGCGTAGCATTCATCCGATGCGACGACGGCTCCCAGTTCCCTGGCCTGTTCCACCAGCGCCCGCAGGGACTCAACGTCCCTGACGCTCCCGGTGGGGTTGCCGGGGGAATTCACCCAGATCAACCGCACCCTCGAGCGGGTGGTTTCGTCCAGTTCATCGAGGTTGTCCGTGGCGACCGATGTGACGCCGGCGAAGGTGGCACCGATGTCATAGGTCGGGTAGGCCACCTTGGGACGGACGACGACGTCACCCGGCTTGAGTCCCAGCAGCAGGGGCAGCCACGCAACAAGTTCCTTGGAACCGACGGTGGGCATGATGTTCTTGGGGTCCAGGCCCGCGACGCCGCGGCGCCGGTCGAACCAGGCGGCGATGGCTTCCCGCAGCGGGATAGTGCCGTGCACGGTCGGGTAGCCGGGGGCGTCCGCGGCGGCCTTGAGGGCCTCCTGGATCAGCGCGGGCGTCGGGTCAACGGGAGTGCCGATCGAGAGATTGACGGCCCCGCCGGGGTGCTCCGCTGCCCTGGCCACGTACGGCGCCATGGCCTCCCAAGGGTAGTCGGGCAGGCTCAGGCCAAAACTGTTCACCGCTGCGGTCACCGGGGCGTCCCGGCTCAGTGGTCTTGGTTCTGCGGGGGCAGGGCGGCGATCATCGGGTGGTCCTTGCCCGTGTTGCCGATCTTTGCGGCGCCGCCGGGCGAGCCGAGGTCGTCGAAGAATTCGACGTTTGCCTTGTAGTAGTCGGCCCACTCATCGGGGGTGTCATCTTCGTAGTAAATGGCCTCGACCGGGCATACCGGCTCGCAGGCACCACAGTCGACGCACTCATCCGGATGGATGTACAGCGAACGCTCACCCTCATAGATGCAGTCGACCGGGCATTCCTCAATGCATGCCTTGTCCTTGACATCTACACACGGCTGCGCGATTACGTACGTCACGTCCCTTGCCTCTCCACGTTGTTTCCGGCGACCGCCGGCAGTTGCATCCGGCGCATTGGCCGGACTCTTGACTTCTGAGCCTATTATCTCCCAGCCCGTTCCTGCGAACCTAGCGGGGCCCATAGTATGAAGTGGTGAGACCCACCCAGCCTACGCCCCAAGAGTTTCTGGCAGCAGCCGCGCCCGGGACCCGGGTGGTGGTCCGCTACCGGATCGCCGGCGGCGGCCTCACTGACGCACTGGGCCACCTGGTGGACACTGACGACGGCGACTGCACCGTGCGTACACGGCAGGCCGACGTCGTGATCCCCCTGGAGCTCGTGGTGGCGGCAAAGGAAGTTCCGCCCGCCCCGCCGCGGCGCCAGGCGCGCACCAGCGACTGAGCGCCGGCGCCTAACGGACTCAAAACAAAACTGCCGGCACGACGGCGGGGTTCCCGCCTGCCGTACCGGCAGTTTCAGTTAGTGCTGTTTGTGACTAGACCTTCGCGCGGGCGCGGTTGGCCTTGGCACGCTCGTTGGTGTCCAGGATGACCTTGCGGATGCGGATGGACTCCGGGGTCACCTCGACGCACTCGTCCTCGCGGGCGAATTCGAGGGACTCTTCGAGGGTCAGGTCGCGCGGCGGCGTCAGGTTCTCGAAGGTGTCGGAGGAAGCGGCACGCATGTTGGTGAGCTTCTTTTCCTTGGTGATGTTCACGTCCATGTCGTCGGCGCGGGAGTTCTCGCCCACGATCATGCCTTCGTAGACCTCGGAGGTGGGCTTCACGAAGAAGGAGCCACGTTCCTGCAGGTTGATCATGGCGAACGGCGTCACAACACCGGCGCGGTCGGCGATCATCGAACCGTTGGTGCGGTACTCGATCGGACCGGCCCAGGGCTCGTAGCCCTCGGAGATGGAGGCCGCGATGCCGGCGCCGCGGGTGTCCGTGAGGAACTTGGTGCGGAAGCCGATCAGGCCACGGGCGGGAACGATGAACTCCATGCGGCACCAGCCGGTACCGTGGTTGGCCATGTTGGTCATGCGGCCCTTGCGGGCTGCCATCAGCTGGGTAACGGCGCCGAGGTATTCTTCCGGCACGTCGATGGTCATGTGTTCCATCGGCTCATGGATCTTGCCGTCGACGGTCCTGGTGACAACCTGCGGCTTGCCCACGGTCAGTTCGAAGCCTTCACGGCGCATCTGCTCAACGAGGATGGCCAGTGCCAGCTCGCCACGGCCCTGGACTTCCCAGGCGTCGGGACGCTCGGTGGGGAGAACCTTGATGGAGACGTTACCGATCAGTTCCTTGTCCAGGCGGTCTTTCACCTGGCGGGCGGTGACCTTGGCGCCCTTGACCTTGCCGGCCAGCGGCGAGGTGTTGATACCGATCGTCATGGAGATCGCGGGATCGTCCACGGTGATCAGCGGCAGCGGCTGCGGGTTCTCGGCGTCGGTCAGGGTCTCACCGATGGTGATCTCCTCGATACCGGCGACGGCGACGATCTCGCCCGGTCCGGCGGACTCGGCCGGAACGCGCTCCAGTGCCTTGGTGGCGAGGAGTTCGGTGATCTTGACGTTCTTGAGCTCACCGTTGGCACGCGCCCAGGCAACGGTCTGGCCCTTGCGCAGGGTGCCGTTGTAGATGCGCAGCAGTGCGAGGCGGCCCAGGAACGGGGAGGCGTCCAGGTTGGTGACGTGGGCCTGGAGGACACCGTTCGGGTTGTACGTGGGGGCCGGGATGTGCTCAATGATGGTCTTGAACAGCGGCTCCAGGTCTTCGTTCTCCGGAGCAGTGCCGTCTGCCGGCTGCTCGAGGGAGGCGCGGCCTACCTTGGCGGCTGCGTAGACAACGGGAACGTTGAGGATCTTGTCCAGGTCCAGGTCCGGAACCTCGTCGGCGAGGTCAGAGGCGAGGCCCAGGAGCAGGTCCATGGACTCGTGGACGACTTCCTCGATGCGGGCGTCGGGGCGGTCGGTCTTGTTGACCAGCAGGATCACGGGCAGGTGCGCGGCCAGGGCCTTGCGCAGCACGAAGCGGGTCTGGGGCAGCGGGCCCTCGGACGCGTCAACGAGCAGGACAACACCGTCAACCATGGAAAGCCCGCGCTCGACCTCGCCACCGAAGTCGGCGTGGCCGGGGGTGTCAATCACGTTGATGGTGATGGTCTCACCATTGGAGGACGGTCCGTTGTAGGCCACGGTGGTGTTCTTGGCCAGGATGGTGATGCCCTTTTCGCGCTCCAGGTCACCGGAGTCCATCACTCGGTCTTCGAGGTGGTTGTGCTCGGCGAAGGAGTTGGTCTGCTTGAGCATGGCGTCGACCAGCGTGGTCTTGCCGTGGTCAACGTGGGCCACGATCGCGACGTTGCGCAGGTCACTGCGCGATGCAGTGGCTACCGCGGTGTTGGTGGTGGTTTCAGACATGCGTAATGGCTCGATTCAGTGGGTCAGCTGTAAGTATCGCCGCATTTCCAACCGGAACGCACGACGGATTGGCCCATTAGCACAGGGCACCTTCCCCCATTCTAGCCGCTGAGCCTTTTATTGGCCTAAAAACGCCGGACCGTCTTCAGCGGCGGGCCTCCGGCGATACCGCCACGACACGCATTTTTTGTGAGAAATATCACTGGCTATATTTGACTTGATGGACGATCATGGCTGTGATACTTCAAGCAAGTCCGGAGAACCACTGATGCGAAAAGCCTCGGCTCTGTCCCGCTTCGTCGCATCCGGAGTCGCTGCCGGCGTCCTCCTTTGCGGCTGCAGCCAGCCCCCTGCTCCCCCCGCTGCGTCCACAGTGCAGGCTCCCGCGTCCGGACGGTACGCGGCCCGGGGCGTGGATCCGGCGAATCTTCCTGCCGGCACCATTTACCGGAATCCGGCCAGCGGCCGGGACGAAGTGGTGGTCCCCGACATCAGCCGCACGGCACTCCTGATAGGTGACTCGCAGTCCGAACCGGCGGACGGCTGGCCCCGCCTGGGCCTGGCCGCGATCGGTTACAAGGTCCACTTCTGCGGGCTGGGCGGCACGGGCTTTGTGGCCGCCAACGGCAAGACCGGGAACTACATTGATGCCTTGGAGCGGGGCGACTGGAAGCTTCCCTATGGCACTCCCCCGCTGATCGTCATCCAGGGCGGCGGCAACGACGCCGGCAAGGGCGCCACTGACGCACAGATCGTGGCCAACGCAGACCGCCTTATCGCGGCCCTACAACAGCGGTATCCGGGTGTCCCGCAGGTGCTGATCGGCACGCTCGGGCGCGGCGCGAACTATGGCGGTGGCCGCCGCAGCCAGGTTGACGCCCTGCTGGGTACCGTCGCGGCCAGGCACGGCATGCGGTTTGTGGGCGTCGGCGACTGGCTGAGCAAGTACGGCCTCGCCAAGGACCTGGCCGACGCCGTCCACATGAACTCCTCCGGCCGGCGGGCGCTGGGAACCCTTCTCGAAGGCAGGCTGCGGGAGCTGGGTATAACGGCTCCGACCGGTGAGACGGCAGACTCCGCGACCGTCACCGACCAATACGTGACCGATCCCCAATAGTCCTTAAACGGGTGGAGCCGGCGCCCACCAGTGCACCGGCTCCATCAGATATCCGCTTGTCAGGCTACCTCGGGCGGAAGCATCAGCTTCGCTCCCGGGATGGCGTTCAGCAGCGCCTGGGTGTATTCCTGCTGCGGGGACTCGAAGACATCGTCTGTGGATCCCGTCTCCACCAGTTTGCCCTTTTCCATGACGCAGACGTGGTCTGCGATCTGCCGCACGACAGCCAGGTCATGGGTGATGAAGAGGTACGTGAGGCCCAGGTTGGACTGCAGGTCAGCCAGGAGGTTAAGTACCTGTGCTTGAACCAGTACGTCCAGCGCGGATACCGCCTCGTCGCAGATGATCACTTCCGGGTCCAGGGCGAGCGCCCGCGCGATTGCGACGCGCTGGCGTTGTCCGCCCGAGAGCTCGTTGGGATACCGCTGCATGCTTGACTGAGGCAGTGCAACCTGGTCCAGCAGTTCCCGGACCTTCTTTTCCCGGCTCGCCTTGTTGCCCACCTTGTGGGTCCGCAGAGGCTCCTCGATGGTCCGGTAGATGTTATACATCGGGTCCAGGGAGCCGTAGGGATCCTGGAAGATCGGCTGCACACGGCGGCGGAATTTGAAGAGTTCCGATGCCTTTAGCAAAGAGGTGTCGACGCCGTCGAAAAGGATCTTCCCGTCCGTAGGCTTCTCCAACTGCAGGACCATCTTTGCCACAGTGGACTTGCCGGACCCTGACTCCCCCACAATCGCAGTGGTGGTCCCCCTCGCCACGGCGAAGCTGACACCGTCCACTGCCGCGAAATCCGTGGACTTACCCAGCCCTTGCCGCAGCTTATAGACCTTGCGCAAGTCCCTGATCTCCAGAACATGGTCCGCGGCAGCCACCTCCGCATCAGGGGCGAGCAGATCAGACGCTTCCACGCCCTGTTCCTTAGCGACCTGGATCCGGCGGCTGGCGAGAGACGGCGCAGACTCGACCAGCCGTTTGGTGTACGGGTGCTGCGGATTCTGTAGCAGCGCCAAGGATGGTCCGGCCTCCACTACCTGCCCGCGGTACATCACCACCACCTTGTCGGCCCGCTCTGCCGCCAGGCCCAAGTCATGGGTGATCAGCAAGACGGCGGTGCCCAGGTCCGACGTCATCGTGTCCAGGTGATCCAGGATCTGCCGCTGGACCGTGACGTCCAGTGCCGACGTTGGCTCGTCCGCGATCAAGAGTCGCGGCTGGCAGGACAACCCGATGGCGATAAGCGCACGCTGGCGCATGCCGCCGGAGAACTCGTGCGGGTACTGGTTAGCCCGCCGATGGGCGTCGGGAAGTCCTGCCTGAGCCAGAACCTTGGCGATGTCATCCGGCCCGCTGGGCCGGCCGTTCGCGCGAAGCGTCTCCTTGACCTGATAGCCGATCTTCCAGACCGGGTTCAGGTTGGACATCGGGTCCTGCGGCACCATGCCGATCGTGTTGCCACGGAGTTCGATCATGCGCTTCTCGGTGGCATGGGCGATGTCCTCGCCGTCCAAGAGAATCTGCCCCCCGGACACCGAACCGTTGTTGGGCAGCAGGCCGATGGCAGCCAATGCCGTGGTGGACTTGCCCGAACCGGACTCCCCCACGATGGCCACAGTTTCACCGGGCATGATGGTCAGGTGGGCATTGCGAACGGCCTGAACGTCGCCACCGCTGGTATTGAACGTGATGGCCAGGTCGCGAATTTCCAGCAGGGGCCTGGTTCCTGAATACCCTGCTTCAGCAACGTGCACGTCGGGAATTGTCATCTTTTTGTCTCTCATCGCTGCCGGCTCTTCGGGTCGAGGGCGTCGCGGACAGCGTCGCCCAGCATGATGAAGCTCAGCACTGTGATCGACAGGGCCGCAGCCGGATACAGAAGAATTTCGGGCTTCGTCCTAATGGATGACTGCGCGCCGGCGATGTCGTTGCCCCACGACATGATGCCCTGCGGAAGTCCGATACCAAGGAAGGACAGCGTGGCCTCGGCCACAATGAAGATGCCCAAATCCAAGGTGGCCAAGACAATAATCGGAGCCAAAGCGTTCGGCAGCACATGTCGCACCAACGCCCCTACTTTCGATACGCCCAGCGCGCGCGCGGCTGTCACAAAATCAGCATTTCGGACCTCGATAACTGCGCCACGGGCAATTCTGGCCATCTGGGGCCATGCCAGCAGTGCGATGACCAAGACCACTGTCCAGACGCCTTTATTCTCCCGAAGCGCGGGCAACTGCGTGATGACCAAGGCGCCCAGAACCAGCGGGAGCGCAAAGAAAATGTCACCCAGCCGGGCAAGGACGGCGTCAACCCACCCGCCGTAATAGCCGGCAAGCGCGCCGAGCGTAACACCGACGACGATGACGCACAGAACGGAGAGCACACCAACAGTCAATGAAGCCTGGGTCCCGTGAATAACTCTGGAGTAGATATCACATCCCTGAAACGTAAATCCGAAGGGGTGTCCCGCCGTAGGACCGCCCTCAGAATTGCCCAGTTCGCAGCCGTCGTTTGGTGCTACGGAGGAAAACAAGCCGGGAAAGAGTGCCACTACCGTCAGCATAAGAATCAACAGCGCGGAAATAATGAACAGCGGACGACGGCGAAGCTTGCGCCAGGCGTCGGCCCACAAGCTCAACGGCGCCTGGTCGATCTTCAGCGTGTCCGTTGCGAGCAGCGGCGTCTCATCGATGGGGGCTACAAAGTGGTTGCTACTACTGGTCATAACGAATCCTTGGGTCCAGCCAGGCGTACAGGAGGTCTACGAGGAGGTTGGCCAACACAAACACCAACACCAGGACACTGACAATGGCAACGATGGTGGGACCTTCGCTTCGCAATGTGGCCTGGTAGAGCTTGTTGCCCACCCCCGGAACGTTGAAGATGGCCTCCGTGACGATGGCGCCGCCCATGAGTCCACCGAGATCTGCTCCCAAGAAGGTCACAACCGGAATCATGGAGTTACGCAGGATATGTGTGAGCACCACTCGGGGCCGGGAAAGTCCTTTGGCGGTTGCAGTGCGGACATAGTCGGCGTTCATGCTCTCGCTAACGGACGCCCGGGTCAGACGAAGGACGTACGCGAAGGACACGAGACCCAGCACCGTTGCCGGAAGCAAAAGGTTGCCCCAGTCCGCGTTGGCACCGACTGTTGGTTTCGCCCAGCCGAGTTGGACTCCGAAGACCAACTGAAACACGAAGCCGAGGACGAACGTGGGAACCGCGATGACAACCAGCGAGACCACCAGAACGGTTGAGTCAAACCACTTCCCACGACGAAGGCCTGCGAAAACACCGAAGGCAACGCCGAAGACCGCCTCGATAATGAGTGCTTCAACTGCCAGCATTGCCGTCACGGGGAAAATTCTGGTCAGTGATGCCGCGATGGGCTGGCCGGTGAAGTCATTGCCGAGATTGAACGTAAACAGGTTCTTGAGGAACAGTCCGTACTGGACCCAGAACGGCTGGTCAAGGTTGTACTGGGTCCGCAAAGTGTCAATAACAGCCTGAGGCGGCTGGCGGTCGCCGAACAAAGCAGCGATGGGGTCGCCGGGAAGGGCGAAGACCATGTAGTAGACAAGGAGGGTGGTACCAAGGAAGACGGGGATTACTTGCAGGAGCCTGCGCAGGATAAAGCGGACCACAGGATCACCGTCCTTCCGAAGGAATGGGGGTTCATAAATGCCTTCCTGCCGTGCAGGAGAATGGGGGCCCGGCTATGACACCGGACCCCCAAATGCCTGGCGGCAAGTTAGATCGTGGGACTACTTTGCCGTGATGTTGTAGTAGAGAATTCCGCCATTCCAGCCGGTTTCGGCCGAGACGACGTTCTCACTCCATACGATCGGCTTCGCCTGGTCCCAGAGCGGCAGGCCCGGCAGGTCCTCGAAAAGGATCTCCTGAGCCGCGTTGAACTTGGCATTGGCCTCCTCGGTGGTCTTGGCACCGAGGCCTTCCTGGAGCAGCTTGTCGAACGCCGGGTTGGTGTACTTCTCGTAGTTCGAAGGCGCCCCCGTGGCCCACACGGGTCCGAGGAAGTTATACAGCGACGGATAGTCACCCTGCCACCCTGAACGGGTCAGACCCGGGAGGGTCGCGGACTTACGCAGGTTCAGGACTTCAGCGAACTTGGCGAAGGGCTGAATTTCAGCCTGGATGCCGAGGTTGTTCTTGAAACCGTTGGCGACGGCGTCAATCCATTCCTTATTACCCCCATCGGTGTTGGAAGCAATCTGAAGCGGCTTGGAGGCATCGTAAGGCTGGATCTTTTCAGCCTGAGTCCACAGGTCCTTGGCCTTGGCGGCGTCGAACTTCAGGACTTCACTGCCCTTGAGGCCTTCTTTGTAGCCGTCGATCACCGGCGGTGCATAAGCCTTGGCCGGGGTGCGGGTTCCGCTGAAGACCACCTTGCAGATTTCCTCGCGGTTGATGGCGTAGGACAGAGCCTGGCGGCGCAGTTTTCCGGCTTCCCCCTGGAAGTTCGGGTTGTAACCCGGGATGTTCAGGGTGGAGTTCGTGGCAACCGGCTTGGTGGCGTTCCGGTCCTGGAAGTCCGTGGTGTACGTTTTGAGCGCGTTGGACGGCAGGACATCGGTGACGTCCAGGTTGTTGGCCTGAAGGTCCGTGTATGCGGGGCCCGGATCGGTGTAGAACTTGAAGGTCACGCCACCGTTCTTGGCTTCGCGCGGGCCGTTGTAGTCCGTGTTCTTCACGAGCGAGATGGACTGGTCATGGACCCAGGCGCCAGTCTTTTCCATCTTGTACGGGCCGTTGCCGATCGGGTTTTCACCGTAGGCCTTCGGGTCTGCCAGCGCGGCAGAGGGCATGGGGAAGAATGCCGAGTAGCCGAGGCGCAGGGACCAGTCCGCCTCCGGCTGGACGAGCTTTACGGTGATGGTCGAATCATCCGTTGCGACGAGGCCCGACATGGTCTCGGCAGTGGGTGCGGGCGAGGTCTTCTTTGTTCCATCGGCCGCAGTCTCGGTGGTAACTGCAGAGACGTCAGCGTAGCCATCAATGGACTCGAAGAAGAACCCGTTCTGCTGCACATTCTTCGAGTTCGCGGCGAAGTTCCAGGAGTCAACAAATGTCTTGGCGGTGATCGCCTCGCCGTTGGTGAACTTGTGGCCCCCCTTGACCTTGATCGTCCAAGTCTGCGCGTCGCTGGACTCGATCGACTCCGCCAAGGCTTCGACGGGTTTGCCGTCCGGGCCGTACGTCCGGAGACCTTCGAAGAGCAGCTCGACGACGCGGCCACCGTAAACTTCACCAGTATTTGCCGGCAGCAGGGTGTTCTGGGGTTCGTTGCTGTACGCGGTGATGACCTTGTTGGGATCGCCAGCGGATTGGCTGGCACCGTCATTGCTGCCGCCTCCAGCGCCGCAGCCGGTCAGGGCCAGTGCGGCGATTGCCACCATGCCCAGTGCTTTGGAAGTGCGCGTGAAACGCATTCCGCCTCCTATGAGTTGTGGGAGATTTTCAGGGGAAATCTTTTGCTTCCCCGCAGCCTGGCCACAGTCTTCTACTGTGACGCAGACTACATATACGAGTAGCCTAACCGCACAGAGTCCAAATACTGGTACTCCGTTGCCAAACCGTAACCGGTTAATGATCATTAGCTAGCCGGGTCGCGGAAGTTGTGCAAGTCACATGCTACTCGCAGGTAGGGTTTGCGGCGAATCGGCCCTGATATCTCCCCCATAGCCGCCGTGCAGGCGGCCAGGCGCCTACTTCTGGCGCCACTCCCAGACATTCCACCAGACGCCCAGTGGCCCGCCACTGGGCTTCACGCCGGCCAGGCGCCCTGCAACAGCGGTGGTTCCCGTGGTCTGGTAGAGCGGCAGGCCGTAGTCGCTTTCCCACACTCTTTTATCGATGTCGGCCATCAGTTCGTCCTGCTTGGCCAGGTCCGTGGTGGTGGACAGCTGTTCCATCATCCTGTCCGCGTCGCCGTCGGAATAGCCATTGAAATTCGTGCCCGCCCCGGTCCGGAAAATCTGCGGGACGCGGCCGACGCCCACGCCGGTGCTGATCCAGCCCAGGATGGCGGCGTCGTATGTTCCGCCACCGAGGGCCCTGGCCCAATCGGCGCTGCCCTGCCCGGCATCCAGGACACGGAATCCTGCGAGGGCGGCCGAGTCCCGGATGAGTTCAAAGGCCCGTACCCGGTTGGGATTGTCCCGGTTGTACAGGATCCGGATGGTAGGTGTCGTCCCGTCCAGGAGCGAAGCGGCACCATCGATGTCCACGTCCGCGTAGTCTTTGGAACCGTTGTCCTTCACGGTGTCGGCGTATTTGGGGTGGGACGGCAGGAAGACGTGGGAGTCGAGAGGTTTTGCGTCGGGAATCAGGTCGCCGACGATTTCTTCCACGATGTCCTGCCGCGGGACCGTCTTCAGGAACGCCTCGCGGATCTTGCGGTCGGCGAACGGACCGGCAAAGTTCAGGTCGAGATGGTCATATCCCGATTGGCTGTACCGCTGCACAGTGATCCCCTGCGCCTCCAGCCCGCTGAACAAACCCTCGGAGCCTGCGGAGGGCTGAGGCGAGATGATGTCGGCCCGGCCAGTCTTGAGCGCGTCCACGGCGGCCGTCACAGCACCGGTGAACTGGATGGAGATGTCATCCAGGTAGGGCTCCGGACCCCAAACGTAGTCCTTGTTCCGGACCAGCGTCACCGAAGTCTCGGGGACGATATCCCGCACAATGTAGGGGCCGTTCGACAGGTACACCGCCGGATCCCCTGGCAGCGTCTTGGCATCGAATCCGGAGTTCCAGAAGTTGCTGACCACCTGCAGGTCCGTATTCAGCGCTGGTTTTTTCGCGTCACCGCGTGGCGCATCGCGCAGCAGCTCAAGGAGGTCATCTTCGTCGTTCAGCCCGGCCTTGGCAGCCACCACGTGGGCCGGGAGACCGACGTCGAAGGCCACTTCCCAGTCGGCGTAGGGCGATCCGTACTCAAGCGTGATGGAGCGGCCGTCCCCCCCGATTTCGGGAAAGACGGTGGTGGCCAGGCCGCTGGTGTCCGACGCTGCCGAGAAGTACTTGGTTCCCGTGCCCGCGACGGGGTCTGCGTCGTCGTAGTAGCCGGACCCCGCGGTCCACGCAAGGACTAGGTCTCCGGCATCAACAGCTTCGCCGTCGGACCATTTGACGCCGTCATTGACCGTGTATTTCACCTTCAGCGGCTGGTCGGAGACCTTTTCATACCGGCCGAACTTCTCGTTCCGGACCACTCTCGCGGAGTCGTCCACGTAGTAGAACCCGGAGTGCGTGGCGTACCAGACCTTCGAATTAATGTCCGTGTTGCCGTCCATGCTGAACGGGTTGAACGACGAGAGCGCGTTGACTTCGGCCACCGTGGCACTGCCACCGCGCTTTGCCTCGCCCACCACTACGGGCACGGCTCGCCCGCCGCTGGAGCAGCCGGCAAGAAGCAGGGCGGCCGCCACTGCACCGCTGATGAGCTTGACCAGACGCCTGAGAGGCATGCCGTCTCTCCTTATGTGTTCCCTCTGCCGGAGGGGCCCTGGAGTCGCCAGGATCACGTCCAATGTCCTTCAGCAAGGATACTTCGTATGGTGCGCGGCCAGCACCATACGAGCTGCCCCGCTCCTAGATGCTCCGCTTAAGCCCGACGTGGGCAGTCCGATATCCGAGCCGGGTGTAGAAGGCCCGAGCCCCTTCCCGTGCTTCGTCGGTGGTCACCTGTGCCAGTTGAGCCCCACGCGTGCGCCCAAAATTGTGTGCCCACTCAAGCATCGCGGCGCCCAAGCCCTGTGAACGTTCCGAGGCCGCAACCCGCAGCCCTTCGATCTGTAGCCGGGAAGAACCACCCCGGGAAAGACCTGGAATGACGGTCAGCTGCATCGTGGCGACGATGCGGTCTGCACCGTTGCGGACAACCCCGAGATAGTTGGAACTGTCGCGAACAACCATGTTGTACGCCGCCTCGTATCGTTCGAGCTCGACGCACTCACGATCGGGACCGAACTGATCATCAGACAGCAGCGCGGCGATGGCCTCAACATCGTCGCGACCCGCCCTTTCCAGCCTGTAGGTCCGGCCCGCCACGCGCAGCAGTCCCCGGACCGAGGACCGCGCCTCTGCCTGCAAACGGGCCACCAGCAGATCAAGCCATCCGCCGACGTTGGCTCGAGCCTCAACGGTGTCGGGATAACGGCATCTCAGGTGCAGCCCGGACTCGTCCAGAATGAACCACAGCATGACGCCGTCGGTGTCGATCGTCGCGCTCACATACTGCGCTTCGAGTCCGACGGAGTCGATTCGCACCGGCAGTCTGCGCAGGTCCAGCCAGGAGATCGCGAACATGCCAGGAGCCACGGGCATGCCGCCCCATGGAGCGAGCACGTCCGCGAGCGGCCACGAGCCAAGCTGGACGGCTTCCTTTACCGCGGCCGCCGCCGAGTGCGGCTCGGCGACGGCCGATTCCAGTACCGAATTGGTGATGAACCAGCCGACTGAGTCATGCCAGTTGTCGTCGAAGCGGCTGTGCACGGGAAAAACTGCCCGCAGCGGGGTTCCCGCCAACTCGCGCGTTACCGCGGTCATTGCAACAACAGCGAGTGCGAGCGTCGACACACCGTCGTTGCGGGCCTGCACAGCAAATGAGGCGGCGTCGTCGAGACCGAAGACATCGCGCACTTCCACTCGCTCGTGCTGCGGATCGGGCGGACCCAGGGGCAGCGGGAATTGCGGCATGACACCGCCGCTGTCCCTGATGATGTCTTCCCATCGGTGACGCACATGGTCCGGCGCCGCATTCCGATCCAGCAGCGCCTGCGTGTGTTCAACAAATGCCGGCGCCGGGCCGGGCAACGGTTCACGGTCCGTGCTCCCAGCATCCAGCGCCGACAGCAGGTCGCGCGCGATCACCAGCATCGACCACATGTCGACGTGGGCGTGGTCGGCCGCAATCACGACGGTCAGTCCGGCCGCAGTCTCCAGAACGCACAGCCGATGTGAGGGCTGCGCGTATGGCGAACATGCCGCATCGAGAATGTCCCGCACCGCATCGTTGACGGCCTGACCAGGGGATATCTGATGCTCAACCCAAGTTCCCGGTGCAATCTCAATTTCGTGCAGTTCCGGAGAGCCGTCCGCACCGGGACTGAATGCCGTTCGCAGCGTGCCGTGACGGGCTACCACAGCCAGCCAGGCATCGGCAATTGACTCACGACGCGTTGGTGTAGGCAACCGAAAGGACAACGCCATCCAGGAGCCGGGGCGGTCGCCTGCCCCCACATGGAGCCGCTGGTCAAAGGACAACGGAAGGCGGCGTTCGAGCGCAGACACACTGACGTCGTAGCCCCAAAGTCGTCCGAACGGTAGGCGCAGGTGCTTGACGTTGGTCAGCCGCATGGCAGCATCCTATAGCCCCCAGGTAGCCTGAAGACTCCACGCGACCGCCCATGGTGACGCAGTCAGTCACGAAACGAGGAGCCTGATGCCCACTTTCGAGGTTCCCGGAGCCGAACTTGAGGTTGCTTTGAGCGACGAAGGAGGACACCCGGTTGTCCAACTGCACGGCCTGACCTCAAGCCGCGCACGCGACCGGGTGCTCAGCCTGGACCTCGGTCGAGGGCTCAGCGGAACCCGGCTGCTGCGTTACGACGCACGTGGCCATGGCCGGTCAACGGGTCGGATGGTCCCCGAAGACTATCAATGGCAAAGACTCGCCGAGGACCTCCTGCGGCTGCTCGACCACTGGTTCCCAGGGGAACGTATCCACGGAGTTGGCCCCTCAATGGGTGCCGGCACGCTCCTGCACGCGGCTTCCCGCGAGCCGGACCGCTTTACCGGGCTCACGCTTATGGTCCCGCCCACCGCGTGGGAAACCCGGCCTGCACAGGCTGCGAACTACCGGGCCGGCGCGGCACTTATCGAATCTGTTGGTGTCGAGGCATTCCTCGCCACCTCGCGCGAGGCAACACCGCCTCCGGCCACACGTGGTGCGCCGGAGACGGTGCCCGACGTGGCCGACGCCCTTCTACCGTCCTTGCTTCGAGGCGCGGCACTCAGCGATCTGCCAACTCCTGGGGCCATCGCTCGAATCGACGTACCAACGACGATCCTGGCGTGGGTCGAAGATTCGGGCCACCCGCTGTCGACCGCAGAATCCCTTGCCGCATTGCTCCCGCAGGCAACGCTGACCGTGGCCCGCACCCCAGGAGATGTCGAAACCTGGCCCAGTCTCCTGAGCCAGGATGTCGCCCGTCGGGGCTAACCGTGAATTAACAAGCCGATGGCGCACAACATGCTGCTGAGCGCCACCGGCCACTGCGGAGCTTATTTACACGTTAAAGCGGAACTCCACCACGTCGGCGCAGTTACGCCCCTTACGGGCGCCACCAGGATCATCGCTACCCGATCAGGTAGACCATGCCGCGCCCCTTATCGGCGAGATTCGCGGCGAAGACCCGTGCCCGTCGAAGATAGCCAACGGCATACTCGACGTCGAGGTCCCGATCGACATACGGCGAAACCGGCAACCGCAGCCTCACCTCCCCGTCAGAGACATCGTCCAAGTCCTGAGCAATCACCAAAACCTCGGACGGTGTCAGGGCCCGTAGCCACGGCTCCCAACCTTCACCATGCATCGTCACGTTGCCTTCGAACATTCGAAAAGCGGGTCGCGCCGCCATGCCCGCCCGCAATGGGGCAGTGAGAACCTGCAGATGCCGCCACGCCTTGTCCAGGTAGAGCATGTCGCGCCCAGATATCAATTGCCCGAAGGTGGTACCACTGGTTCCGGCACCAGGTTCAAGGCCCCAAGCATCAGCAAGCGGATCGACCGACACGACGCTCTTCGGGGCGGAAAGCACCTGTTCAGTGACGTCGCCGTCGAATGCATATGCGTAATATCTGATTCCCATTCACCAAGTATTGCCAAGGGGCAAGCTGCGCAGGACAGCCGCGTTGCGTTATGTGGATAACTCGCGAATGGACTTAACTGGCTCGCTGTTTGAGACCTGACGAATGCAGGGTTGGGGCCCCCTCGCTTGCCTGCGCGTGACTACACGGGCTGGCCCGGGGACGCCCTCCGCATCGAAAGCAGTTGGGTGCGACCAATCTGCATGGCTATGACCAGCCGCACCGATCTGTTCACGCGACCTTGAGAGGCGTGATGGCCGCGATCTGCTCGGCCGCACGATCTGCGGCAAGGTCGAGATCGTAATGCGTCTGCAGGTTGAGCCAGAACTGAGCCGACGTTCCAAAATACTTGCCGAGACGTAGTGCAGTGTCGGCTGTGATCGCACGCTTGCCATGCACTATCTCATTGATTCGGCGCGGCGGCACATGGATCGCCACGGAGAGCTTGTTCTGCGTGATGCCAAAACCCTCAATGAAATCCTCCATGAGAACTTCACCTGGGTGAATCGGCGCAAGATAATCAATGGCAGTCAACGATCTCCACCTCCTCTGGTCCAGCGTCCGTCCACCTAAAGCAGATCCGCCACTGGTCGTTGATCCTGATGCTGTATTGACCAGCCCGGTCACCTTTCAGCCCTTCGAGCCGGTTCCCCGGCGGAACGCGGAGATCCTCGATCGACTCCGCGGACCCCACCTGGCGAAGCTTGCGGAGGGCGGACCGAAGGATCCGTGAATCCATCGAAGCCACCTGCTCACGACGCCACAGTCGTTCGGTGTCCTTGCTCCCGAACAACCTGATCATGGCATCAGGATATAACGCATAGCGTTAATAACGCTAGACGTTAAACCTGAATTCCACGACGTCGCCGTCGGCCATCACATATTCCTTGCCTTCAATGCGCACCTTGCCGCGGGACTTGGCCTCGGCCATGGATCCGGCCTCGATCAGGTCGTTGAAGGACACCACTTCGGCTTTGATGAAGCCACGCTGGAAGTCCGTGTGGATGACGCCCGCCGCCTGCGGGGCCGTGTCTCCCTGATGGATGGTCCACGCACGTGTTTCCTTGGGACCGGCCGTGAGGTAGGTCTGCAGGCCCAGCGTGTGGAATCCCACCCGGGCGAGCTGGTCCAGGCCGGACTCGTCCTGGCCGTTCATTTCCAGCATTTCCCGGGCTTCTTCCTCGTCCAGTTCCACGAGGTCGGACTCGAGCTTCGCATCGAGGAAGACGGAGTCCGCGGGGGCCACCATGGCCCTCAGCTCTTCCTGCTTTTCCGGGCTGCCCAGGATGCCTTCGTCCGCGTTGAAGACGTAGATGAACGGCTTGGCCGTCAGGAGGCTGAGCTCCTTGAGGTGTTCCATTTCCAGCTTGTCGCTCTTAATGGATGCGAAGATCGTGTCGCCGCGTTCCAGGACCGCCTGCGCAGCCTTGATGGCTGCCAGCTCGGCAGCTTCCCGCTTCTTGATCTTGACTTCTTTTTCGATCCGGGGAATGGCATTTTCGATCGTCTGCAGGTCAGCCAGGATCAGCTCGGTATTGATGGTCTCCATATCCGAGCGGGGATCCACCTTGCCGTCCACGTGGATGACATCGGGGTCATCAAACACCCGGACCACCTGGGCAATGGCCTCGGCCTCACGGATGTTGGCAAGGAACTTGTTGCCCAGGCCTTCACCCTCCGACGCGCCCTTCACGATTCCGGCGATGTCCACGAAGGACACCGGCGCGGGCAGCAGGCGCTGCGAGCCGAAGATCTCCGCGAGTTGCTTCAGCCGTGGATCCGGCAGGTTCACGACGCCAACATTGGGCTCGATCGTGGCGAACGGATAGTTCGCTGCGAGCACCTGGTTGCGGGTCAGTGCGTTGAAGAGAGTTGATTTGCCGACGTTGGGCAGTCCGACGATGCCAATAGTAAGAGCCACGAGCATTGATTCTACCCGCAGCAGGCCGCGAACCTTCCCGCGGCCGTCAATGGAGGGCCTGCTGCACCGTACGGACATCGTGCCCGACGGATTGGCGCTGGCCTAAATTGTCACAGGGGCATGCCAAAGTGAGGATATGGATGCTTTCGCCCTGATTCTTGCCCTGTTGATGCTTCTGGTTGGCGCTTTTGCCGGTGCCGCCGCTACCTACTTTTCGTTCCGCCAACGCGCACACGCGCTTGAGGAGGATTTCGACGCCGTCTCGTCCCGTCTTTCCGAGGTCAGCGCCCAGTTCGCGGCCGCCGACGCCGAACGCCGCCTCCTCAGCATCCAGAACCGGGAGCTGGGCGACTCGCGCAGCCAGGACGGGAATGTGCTGCGTGCGCTCGCACCGGTAGCGGAAAAGCTGACTGCCGTGCAGCAGCAGGTGGCACTGCTGGAGCGCGACCGCCTCGAGCAGTACGGGCAGCTGGCACAACAGCTCCAGGAAGCCCGCCTGTCCGACGCCCAGCTGATCCGCTCCACACACGCCCTGGAGTCTGCCCTTCGCTCCAACAGCGCCCGGGGGCAGTGGGGCGAGGTGCAGCTGCGCCGCGTGGTGGAGGCATCCGGGATGCTCAAGCACGTGGATTTCCTGGAGCAGGTCCACAGTTCCGGAACGGACTCCACGGTCCGACCCGACCTCGTGGTCCAGCTGCCCGGGGAAAAGCAGCTGGTGGTGGACGCCAAGGTGCCGTTGTCCTCCTACCTCGCCGCCCAGGAGCTTGGTTCCGGATCAGGCACGGAACACAACAACCATGCGGAGAACTCCCAGCAGGCCCTGCTGGCCGCCCACGCAAAAGCCCTGCGCGCCCATGTGGACGCCCTCAGCAATAAGAAGTACTGGGACATTCCCGGGAACACCCCCGAGCTGGTGATCTGTTTCCTGCCGGCTGAATCGATCCTGGCGGCGGCGCTCATGGCGGACGCGACCCTCCTGGACCATGCCTTGTCCAGGAATGTGGTCCTGGCATCGCCGAGCACCCTGCTTGCTGTGCTGAAATCCGTGGCATTCACCTGGCGCCAGGATGTGCTGACGGACAGCGCCCGCGAACTGTTCGAGCTCGCCCATCAGCTGTACGAACGGATGGGAACCCTTGGCGAGAACGTGGGCAAGCTGGGATCGTCGCTGAAGTCCTCAGTGGACCGCTACAACTCCATGATCGGAACGCTTGAGGCCCGGATCCTGCCGACAGCCCGAAAGCTCAACGCCATGGACGGATCCGGCCTTGTCACCCCGCCGGCCCTGGACGTGACGCCGCGTTCACTCGCGGCGCCGGAACTTCAGCAGGACGAGGCCGCGGCCTGACGCTGGCGGAACGGGTCAGTCGCGCGACCGGCGTCCGCCGAGCGCGCGGCTGACGTCGCCGGCTTCCTTGAGTGTTGCGCGGAGCTCCTTCGGCAAGGAGAAGAGCAGGTCTTCCTCGGCGGTGACAACTTCTTCGACGGAACCGTAGCCATAGTCGGCGAGCAGCCGCAGGACATCTTTGACCAGGACCTCGGGCACGGAGGCGCCGGAGGTGACGCCGACGGTGGCCACGCCTTCAAACCATGCCTCGTCCACTTCGTTGGCAAAGTCCACGCGGTAGGAGGCCTTGGCGCCGTACTCCAGGGCTACTTCCACGAGGCGGACCGAATTCGAGGAGTTGGCCGAACCCACCACGATGACCAGGTCTGCCTGGGGCGAGATCTTCTTGATGGCCACCTGCCGGTTGGTGGTGGCGTAGCAGATGTCGTCGCTGGGCGGATCCTGGAGGGTGGGGAACCGTTCCTTGAGAAGCCGGACGGTCTCCATGGTCTCGTCAACGCTCAGGGTGGTCTGGGACAGCCAGATGACCTTTTCGGGGTCGCGGACTGTTACTTTGTCCACTTCATGCGGGCCGTTGATGATCTGGATGTGCTCCGGGGCTTCGCCCGCGGTGCCCTCAACTTCCTCATGGCCGTCGTGGCCGATGAGGAGGATGTCGAAGTCGTCCTTGGCGAACCGGACGGCTTCCTTGTGGACCTTTGTCACCAGCGGGCAGGTGGCATCGATGGTGCGCAGTCCGCGGTCCTCTGCGGACTGGACCACGGCGGGCGATACACCGTGGGCGGAGAAAATGACCAGGGCACCTTCGGGCACCTCGTCGGTTTCGTCCACGAAGATGGCGCCCTGCTCCTCGAGCGAGCTCACCACGTGGACGTTATGCACGATCTGCTTACGCACGTACACCGGCGGGCCGTAGTGCTCCAAGGCCTTTTCGACCGCAATCACAGCCCTGTCCACACCGGCGCAATAGCCGCGGGGGGCGGCGAGCAGGACCTTCTTGGGACCTGTCACCGGTGCAGCGGCGGATACTTCCTCAGGAGAGCGCCGCCTTCGCGGTACGGTTGGCATCGAGAGGGAAACAGCAGAGGAAGTCATTTCTCCATGCTACCGGCTGACGGCCCGGCGCCCCCGCGAAGCGATCCCGATCACAAGGCCGGCCGCGAGAAGCACACCGCCGGCAACCGCGGCTGCGGCAGTCCAGGACTGGAAGCTGCCGGACGCCGCCGCGGCAAACGCGTCCTTGAACATGTCGGCAACCTCGTTGCCGCTGGCCGTCGCCACGACGGCATCCCGAGCCAGCTGCGAGCCGTAGGTCCACAGCGCGGCCAGAAGAAGCGCCCCAACGCCCGCGCTGAAAACCACGGTCCAGCGCCGGCGTGCGGCCACCAGGGCAAGCGCCAGGGCGATTCCGGCGCCGATCGCCAGGGAATAGCCCAGCGGCGCGTACGCGGACACCCGTTCGATCCATTGCCGGTGTTCCGGCTGTCCGACGTTGATCAGGGTCTGCTCCGGCGCTTCCAGCGGCAGGCCGGTCGTGCGTGCAAGCTCCTCCGTCGCGAGCGCCACCAGTGGCGCAACGTCCAGCGTGAGCGATGTGGAGGTCTCAGCGTAGGCCGGCGGCGACGCGGGGTCGGGAAAGCTCAGCCGATGGCTCTTCCTGAGCGTCTCCTCCCAGGCGGCCGGGTAACCCGGCAGTCCGGTCAGGGATCCGGCCGCCGCTTCGACCACCGGCCGGACGACGTCCGCCAGGGCATCCGGGACGGCGCCAGTGTCGATGGTTCCGACAGCTGCGGCCGCGAGCCGCTGCTGGAAGTCTGCGTCCTGGCCCAGCGGGCCCGACAGCGCTACGAAGCCGTCCTCCTGCACCACGTTGCGGTCAACCCAGATCGCGGGGACGGCGACGGCGGTCAGCAGGACGCCGATGATGAGGGCCACGGCTGAAACGAAGGTGCGCAAAGCAGGTCCTAACTGGTGGGAGGCTGAGGAGCCATCCTACGCATGAAGGCTGGACAGTGAATGTCCGCCTCCGGTGATAGTGCTTATGGATAAGGTTGATGACAGCCGCCATTCAACCACGAGCCACCATCTGCCTAGCAAAGGACCGCCATGCCGCCAGCCACAGCTTCCCGGGGCAGGGCGCATGCCTGAACAGGCTGCCCTGCCGGACACTGCTGCCAGCACGCTGCCTGCGACGGCCGCTGAAACCAGTCCGGACAATCCCTGGCCATTGCAGCTGCTGTCCCAGAAACTCAAGGCACACATCGACCGGACGCCGTCGGCGTGGGTCGAGGGCCAGGTCATCGAAATGAACCGCCGCGGCGGAAATGCATACCTGACCCTCCGCGATGTGGACGCGGAGGTTTCCCTTCCGGCCTCCGTCTGGACCAAAGTACTGGACCGCCAGAACATGCCGCTGGAGCGTGGATCCCGGGTGGTCGCCCTGCTCAAGCCGGAGTTCTGGCTGAAGACCGGCCGCCTCAACATGCAGGTCAGGGACATCAGGCCGGTGGGGCTTGGCGACTTGCTGGCGCGGATCGAACGCCTGCGGCAGGCCCTCGCAGCCGAGGGCCTGTTTGCCGACTCCCGCAAGAAGCCCCTGCCCCTGCTGCCCCACCGCATCGGCCTCATCACCGGGCGGGATTCCGACGCCAAGAAGGACGTCCTGCAGAATGCGGCACTTCGGTGGCCGGCAGTGGAATTTGAGGTCCGTGAGGTGGCCGTCCAGGGAAACACCGCCGTCTCCCAGATCGTCCGGGCACTGAAGGAGCTCGATTCCCGTCCGGACGTTGACGTTATTGTCATCGCCCGGGGCGGTGGCGCCCTGGAGGACCTGCTGCCGTTCAACAGCGAAGAGCTGATCCGGGCTGTCGCCGCCGCGGTGACACCCGTGGTCAGCGCCATCGGCCACGAAGCGGACCGGCCTCTGCTCGACGACGTCGCCGACCTGAGGGCTTCAACGCCAACGGATGCCGCAAAGCGGATCGTCCCGGACGTGGCGGAGGAACTGGCAGGCGTCCGCCAGGCCCGGGAGCAGCTCCGCCGCTGCATCAGCCGGCTCGTGGACCGGGAGACCGACCGCCTCCACGCCCTGCAGTCCCGCCCGGTCCTGTCGGCGCCGGAAACCATGGTGACCGGCCGCGCCGAGGAGATCGAGCGCCTGCTGCGCAGGTCGTCCGCCGCGGTCAGCTCACTGGTGGTGCGTGCCGCCGACCAGCTGGTCCACCTGCAGGCCCAGGTGCGGGCACTTTCACCGCAAAAAACGCTCGACCGCGGCTACGCGGTGGTGGAACTTGCCTACGGCCGGCCCGCCCGGGCAACAGAAGCCGCGGGCCATGCCGTCGTCCGTGACCCGTCGGAGGCGCCGTCCGGAACCGCGCTGTCGGTGCGGGTCGCCCACGGCCTCTTTGGGGCCACATCCACAGGGGAACTTCAACAAGGAGAAGCACATGCCCGAGACAAAGCCTGATCCGGAAATTGACGCGCTGAGCTACGAGGAAGCCCGCGAGCAGCTCATCGGCGTAGTGGGCAAGCTGGAAGCCGGAGGGGCGAGCCTGGAGGAGTCGCTGGCCCTCTGGGAACGCGGCGAAGCCCTGGCCAAACGCTGCGAGGAGTGGCTCGAAGGCGCCCGGAAGCGCCTGGCGGCTTCCCGGGACCAGCCCCTCTAAACGCCCCGAACAACCTTTCGGCTCAGGACCTGTCCACGAGCTCCCGTTCGATGGGCACATCAAACTGGGCCTTCGGCCATTCCAGCCTCAGGTCAGTCAGGGCTCCCATCACGAGCTGCTGCACGGCGATCCTGGCAAACCATTTCTTGTTGGCCGGGACCACGTGCCACGGGGCCGCTTCGGTATTGGTTTGGTCGAATGCAGCCTGGTAGGCGTCCATGTAGTCGTTCCAGAACGCCCGTTCCTTAAGGTCACCGCTGCTGTATTTCCAGTGCTTGCCGGGGTTGTCCAGCCGGGCAAGGAGCCGGGCCTTCTGTTCGGCCTTGCTGATGTTCAGCATTACCTTGAGGATTTTGGTGCCGGCGTCAGTCTGGCGTGCCTCGAATTCGTTGATGGCACGGTACCGGCGCTTGATCTCCTCGGGCGTCGCCCAGTTGTGGACCCGGTGGATCAGGACGTCTTCATAATGGGACCGGTCGAAGATTCCCACCATGCCCGCGGCGGGCACGGCTTTCTCGATCCTCCACAGGAAGTCGTAGGACTTCTCCTCCTCGGTGGGTGCTTTGAAGGCCTTGAACTGGACCCCCTGCGGATCCATCGGGGCCATGACATGGTTGACGATACCGCCCTTGCCCGCCGTGTCCATGGCCTGCAGGATAAGGAGCAGCCGTTTTTTCCCACCGAAACGTGACTCTGCGAAAAGTTTCTCCTGCAGCTCAGCCAGGGCACCGTCCAGTTCCGCCAGGATGTTTTGGCCGTCCGTCTTGTTGCCCGAATAGCCGGGCGTGGCCTCTGGGTCCGCGTCGGCGAGGGAAAAACCGCTTCCGATTCTCAGCGTTTCAGATGGGTGCTGATCGAACTCAACCAAGCCGGCCATGGGGATCCTTTGTCCGCAGTTCACGCGCGGGATGGGCGCGTGAGGACAGGCTAGTTCCCCTGGTACCTGCTTAGGAAGTCCCCCATGCGTCCCACGGCTTCCTCGATGTCCTTGACGTTGGGCAGCGTGACCATCCGGAAGTGGTCCGGGCGCACCCAGTTGAAGGCACGGCCGTGGGAAACCAGGATTTTCTGCTCCCGCAGCAGGTCCAGCACGAATTTCTCGTCATCGCGGATGTGGTAGACCTCGGGGTCCAGCCGGGGGAAGAGGTAGAGCGCGCCCCTGGCCTGCTGCGTGCTGACTCCGGGGATGGCGTTCAGCATGTCGTAGGCCTTGTTGCGCTGTTCCAGCAGCCTTCCGCCGGGAAGGATGAGGTCGTTGATGCTCTGGTATCCGCCCAACGCTGTCTGGATGGCGTGCTGGGCGGGCACGTTGGCGCACAGGCGCATGTTGGCCAGCAGGTTGATGCCCTCCAGGTAATCGGCGGCTTCCTTTTTGGGTCCGGAAATGGCCATCCAGCCCGCGCGGTAGCCGCAGACACGGTAGGCCTTGGAGAGCCCGCTGAAGGTGAGGCAGAGGACGTCGTCGCCGGTCAGCCCGGCCAGGTTCACGTGGACGGCATCCTCGTAGAGGATCTTTTCGTAGATTTCATCGGCGAAAAGGACCAGCCCGTGTTTCTCGGCCAGGGCCACGATCTTCTTGAGCGTCTCTTCGGGGTATACGGCGCCTGTGGGATTGTTCGGGTTGATCACCACGATGCCCTTGGTGCGGGGCGTGATCTTGGCTTCCATGTCTTCAAGGTCGGGCTGCCAGCCGGACTCCTCGTCGCAGAGGTAGTGCACGGGCTTGCCGCCGGCCAAGGCCACGGAAGCCGTCCACAGCGGGTAGTCCGGCGTGGGAATGAGGACCTCATCGCCGTCGTCCAGCAACGCCATGAGCGACATGGTGATGAGCTCGCTGACGCCGTTGCCGAGGTAGATGTCGTCAACATGGATGTTCTGGATGCCGCGCGTTTGGTAGTACTGCGACACGGCGGTGCGGGCCGAGAAGATGCCGCGGGAGTCGCTGTACCCCTGGGCATGCGGCAGGTGGCGGATCATGTCCACCAGGATGGCGTCCGGGGCTTCAAATCCAAACGGCGCGGGGTTTCCGATGTTCAGTTTGAGGATCCGGTGACCCTCCGCCTCCATCTGCTGGGCGGCCTGAAGAATCGGTCCACGGATGTCGTAAAGGACGTTGTGAAGCTTGGTGGACTGCCTGAATTCTGCCATCCATCAAATATGCCACAGGAAGGATGTACTTCCGTTGAGACCTCGCCCACACCCGCGGCGCACGTACGACGGCGGCTGCCGGACTCTCGTAAGTCCGGCAGCCGCCGTCGGGGTACTGCAGAGGCCAGCCGTTACTTGACGATGCCCTTGTCCTTGAGCCAGGCCGCCGCGGCGTCCTTGGCGTTCTGCTTCTGGCTGCCGCTGACCGCACGGTTGAGGTTGACCAGGTCATCGGTGGTCAGGACCCGGGAAACGGCGTTGAGGGCTTCCTTGGCCTTGTCGGTCATCTTTGCCTTGTTGTACAGCGGCAGGACCTGCTGGGCCTTGAAGTTGTTCTTCGGATCCGCCAGCACCACAAGGTCGTTGTCCGCGATGGACGGGGTGGTGGTGTAGATGTCCGCCACCTGGACGTCATCGGTCAGCAGGGCCTGCAGCGTCAGGTTGCCGCCGCCGTCGCTGAAGGGCTTCAGCGCTTTAAGTTCACACCCGTAGTTCGCCTTGAGCCCCGGGAAGCCGTAGGCACGGGTTTCAAACGTTGCCGGCGCCGCCATGGTCAGGTCCTTGCATACCTTGGCCAGGTCCTCGATGGACTTCAGCTGGTACTTCTCGGCCGTGGCTTTGGTGACCACCATGGCGTCCTTGGACTCAGCCTTTGCTGCTTCCAGGACTGCCAGTCCCTCGGGAAGCTTCCCTGGCAGGGCCTTGTAGATGTCGTCGGCCGAGACCTCTGCGGCCTCCGGGTCCACGTGCGAGAGCAGGTTGCCGGAGTAGTCCGGGACCAGATCCACGGAACCGTCCTGCACGGCCTTGAAGTAGATCTCGCGGGAGCCGATATTCGGCTTGGTGCTGGCCGTGACGCCGGCTGCCGTCAGCGCGCCGGCGTAGATCTCGGCCACGATCTGGCTTTCCGGGAAGTCCGCCGATCCCACCACCAGCGGGCCGCCGGTTGAACCGCCGGTTCCGGTGGTGCTGGGCGTCGACAGCGGGTCGCCGCCGCCACAGGCGGAAAGAGCGACGGCGATGCCGACGCCCGCCGCCAGGCCGGCGAGGCCCCGGCGGGTAACGGTTGTCCGGGCGGTTTTCTTCATGGGGTGCCTCCTTGAACAGCGGCTGCCGCAGGCGCGGCAGCTGTGAGATCGGCGGTGGCCTTGTGGCCGCCGTGGGGATCGGTGGACAGGCCGGGCGACAGAAGCATTCTCTGCACCCCGGCGAGGATAAGGTCGACGGCGATGGCCAGGCCCGCGATGAGCAGCGAACCGGCGAGCATCCGGGGGAAATCCTGCAGGACCAGGCCGTCAAAAAGATACCGGCCGAGGCCGCCGAGCGGCAGGTACGCCACAACGGACACCGTGGCGATGACCTGGAGCACGGCCGTCCGGATGCCGCCGAACATCACCTGCAAACCGTTGGGTACTTCCACCCGGAACAGGATCTGCAGTTCGGTCATCCCCATGGCCCGGGCAGCATCCACCACCGTCCGGTCAACGCTGGAGATTCCGGCATAGGTTCCCGCGAGCAGCGGCGGAACGGTGAGGATCACCAGGGCCCACACCGGTGGCATCAGGCTGCTGCCCGCGAGCAAGGCGAACAGGACCAGCAAACCCAGGGTGGGCAGCGCACGGAGGGCACCGGCCACGGCAACGGCAACCACCCGGCCGCGGCCGGTGTGCCCGATGTACAGCCCCGCGGGGACGGCGATGGCTGACGCGATCAGGAGCACCAGGCCGCTGTATTGGAGATGCTCCAGCAAGCGCATGCCGATGCCGGAGCTTCCGGACCAGTGTGCGGGGTCGGTGAGCCAGGCGAACGTGTCAAGGAAGATGTTGCTCATCCGGCCGCCCCTGCAATCCCGGGCAGGCCTGCCGCGTCCATCCGCTCCGCATCCGCCGCCGGCGATTTTGCCGCCCGCGTCCACGGCGTCAGCAGCCGCTCCAGAAGCACCAGCACCGCGTCCATCAGCAGGGCAAGCACCAGGATGGCAACAATGCCCACCACGACTTCCGTGACGAAGGTCCGCTGCAGGCCGTCCGTAAACAGCATGCCCAGGTTGCCCACTCCGAGGAGCGCGGCAACGCTGACGAGGGAGATGTTGCTGACGGAGACCACCCGGAGCCCGGCGAACATCACGGGCAGGGAGAGCGGCAGGTCGATCTGGAAGAAGCGCAGCCACGGCTTGTAGCCCATGGCCACCGCAGCCTGGCGCAGGTTTTCGTCCACGGAGTCAAAAGCATCGAGTGCGGCCCGCACCAGCAGGGCCACCGCGTACAGGGTGAGGGCAACAATGACGTTCACCGGATCGAGGATCCGCGTCCCGAGGAGGGGAGGCAGGATGATAAACAAGGCCAGCGACGGGATGGTGTACAGCAGCGAACTTGCGGTCACAACGACAGACCGCAGTGTGGAATTCATCCGGGCGAGCTGGGCCAGCGGGATGGAAATGACCAGCCCGAGGACCATCGGGATGAGTGCAAGCACCAGGTGCTGGCCGGCCCGTTCCAGGACCATGCCGCTGTTTGCCAGGAACCAGTCCATCAGAGTGCAGCCTGCCGGACCTGGCGGGCTTCCTCAATGACGGCAAGGACTTCGTGGGCCCTGATGGTGCCCAGGACGCGGCCCTCCCGGTCAACGGCCACGCCTTGGCCCGACGGCGACGAGAGCGCCGCGTCCAAGGCCCGGCGGAGGGTCTCTCCGGGGCGGAACAGGGAACCGCCGGGAATGAGTTCGGTGTCCGTTCCCGGGCTCGCCCAGCCCAGGGGACGCATTCCGGCGTCCACCACCAGCTGCCAGCCGGACACGGCGTCGGGATCCCCGGCGAAGCCTGAGTCTCCCCGGACGAGCGTGGGCACCGGGTGGATGGTCACGCCGTCGGACGCGGTGAATCCCAGGTGCCGGAACCCCCGGTCCCGGCCGACGAAAGCCGCAACGAAGTCATTGGCCGGCGCGCGCAGGATCTCCTCCGGCGTGGCGTACTGCGCCAGCTTGCCGCCCACGGCAAACACCGCCACCTTGTCCCCCAGGACCGTGGCTTCGTCAATATCGTGGGTAACAAAAACGATGGTCTTGGCGAGGTCCTTCTGCAGCCGCAGGAGTTCCTGCTGGAGCTCGTCCCGCACCACTGGATCCACGGCACTGAACGGCTCGTCCATCAGGAGCACGGGCGGGTCGGCTGCGAGCGCGCGGGCCACGCCGACGCGCTGCTGCTGCCCGCCGGACAGCTGGGAGGGGTAGCGCCTTCCGAGGGTGGACGCCAGGCCGACGACGTCGAGCAGCTCTTCAGCGCGTTTGCGCGCCTCAGCCTTGGAGACGCCGTTGAGGCGGGGAACGGTGGCGATATTGTCCAGCACTGAACGGTGCGGCATGAGCCCGGAAGACTGCATCACATAGCCCATGGAGCGCCGGAGCTCCGCCGCGGGAACGGACGTGACGTCCTTGCCATCCACGGTGATGACACCGGACGTGGGCTCGACCATGCGGTTGATCATCCGCAGCGACGTGGTTTTCCCGCAGCCGGACGGGCCCACGAAGACAGTGATCGCGCCCCTGTCGATGGACATGGTCAGCTGGTCCACGGCCGGGTGCCCGCCCTGATACTGCTTGGTGACGCTGTGGAACTCAATCATGGCCTGGTCCATTGCGGGACTTACCTGTTCTGTTGGACGGCATCGGAGTGTGGATCAACCCGATCAATAAGCATACTGATAATCACGGCAACCCTCATCCGACCCCAGCTTAACCAGTGGCGCACCAAAAGTGGGCGAAGGAAGCCCTACTGTAATCATTCGGAGACCTCGACTGCGCGGATGGGCCGCCTAGAGTTGGACTGTGACCAATCTCGAAGTGACTCCCGAGCAGGAAATTTGTCCCCCGGCGGCCCCCGAGGAGAGCTCGGGCCCGTGCCTGCAGCTCTGGCCGGAACGGGAAGTTCCGCTGGGCGGAGTGCGTGCCATGAATGTCCGGCGCACCCTGCCCCAGCGGGGACTGCCGACCATAGGGGCCTGGTGCTTCCTGGACAGCTTCGGCCCCGACCGCACCGCCATGTCGGTGCTCCCCCACCCGCACATCGGGCTGCAGACCGTGACGTGGCCGCTGGCCGGGAATATCCGGCACCGGGACAGTGTGGGCAGCGACGTCGTGGTCCGCCCCGGCGAGCTGAACATCATGACGGCGGGACGGGGCGTATCCCACTCGGAGTTCGCTGTTCTTCCGTCGCCGCTGCCAGCCTCTGAGGGCGGCGGGCAGCTGCCGCTGCAGCGTGGCCTTCAGCTCTGGGTGGCGCTCCCGGACAGCCAGCGGCACCGGGAGCCTGCCTTCGAGCAGCACCGCGAACTTCCCACCGTGACGGGTGAAAATTTCACGGCCACGGTAATGGTGGGGGAATTTGCCGGCGCAACGTCGCCGGCAACCATGTACTCCCCCATTGTCGGTGCAGACATCTCGTGCGCGGGTCCAGTCGTCCTGCCCCTCAACCAACACTTCGAACATGCCGTCCTGGTGCTCGACGGCGGGCTGGTGGTGGACGGGCAGGAGATTCCGCCGGGGCCCCTGGGCTACCTGGGCGTGGGCCGCTCAGTGCTGGCTGTGCAGGCCCTCCCGGACACACGCTTCGTGATCATCGGCGGTGAACCGTTCCAGGAGGAACTGCTGATGTGGTGGAACTTCGTGGCCCGCACCCATGAGGAAGTGGAGGAAGCCCGCGAGGCGTGGCAGGCCCAGGACGGTTTAGCCGACGCGGAAGCCCGGGGCTCCCGTTACGGACTGGTCGAAGGGCATGGCCCGGAGGCGGGCGCTGAAGCCGGCCGCATCCCGGCGCCCCTGCTGCCCACCGTCAGGCTGACGCCGCGGAAACGGAGCACACGCCCCTGACCGGCCGGTCCACCAGGCTTTAGTCCTGCTCGGAGACCAGCTGCAGGACACCAAACACCGGTTCCTGGTCCAGTACCCGCACGTCGGTGATGCCTGCGGCGGCCAGGTGCTTGCGGAAGGCATCCTGGAGCGGGACCACGTTCATGCCGAGGCCGCCACCCAGGATGACGGGACCAGCAATGCCGAGCTTTCCGAGTGCCTGCGCGGCCAGGCCGGCAAGGTCGCTGCCGGCCCGGTCCAAGAGCTCCAGGCTCGCGGGGTGGCCGGCGGCGGCCGTCTCCACCACGGGACGGGCCTGCTGGGCCCAGAAGCGCCGGCCGGTGTCAGGGGAATGGAACAGGGAGATCAGCCGGTTGGGGTCATCCACGCCGCAGGATGCAAGGAGCGCCGCCGTCAGCCTGTCGACGGGCAGGCCCTGGTTCATCCGGCGCAGGCTGTAGCGGACCGCTTCGCGCCCCAGCCAGTAGCCGCTGCCTTCATCACCGAGGAGATAGCCCCAGCCGCCGGCCCGGGCCTCGTCTCCGTCGGCGTTCCTGCCCCACGCGGCGGAACCCGTTCCGGCAATCACCGCAACGCCGGTACTGGCGCGTCCGGCCGCCAGGAGCAGGCGCGAGTCATGGACCACTGTGATCCTGGCTCCGGGAACGTGGGGTTCGATCAGCGCCGCGAGCGCTGCGGCGTCATCGTCCGTGTCGATGCCGCCGGCGCCGGCATAGACCTGGGACACCTGGCCCCCGCCGATCCGTGCAAACAGGTCAGCCAGGTTGAGGGCCGCGTCTTCACGGCTGACGTTCTGGACGTTGGAGCTGCCGGCTGACTCATCCGCGACTGCCTTCCCGTCCTCGAAGCGCACGCCGCGGGTCTTGGTGCCCCCGATGTCCAGTCCGATGATGACTCCCGACAGCGGGCCAGGCCTCGCGGTGCCGTGTGCTTCGGTAGGTGCAGTGTTGGGGTTTTCGCTGTAAGTCACGTCACCCAGCCTACTGAGCCTGACGCTGGAAGCCCGTGCCGCCGTCGCCATATTTCACGCGCCGCCGGACCGGGACCTGACCAGGCCTGCCAGCAACTGGGGGCCTTCCTGGAGCACCATCTCGCGGAAAAGCCGGACTGCGTCGGATTCCGCATCGGGGCCAGGCTTCCGAACCCGCCATGCCAGCCCGATTTCACGGGATGCCAGGTCCGACTCGATTGCGACTTCAACCCAGCCGAGGTTGCCTGTCTCCGGGCTGACGTCACGCCCCGGGCCATTGCCGCCAGGCGGAAGGATGCTCACGCCGAGCCCGGCCGAGACCAGCCCCCGCACTGTATGCGAATCCTGGCTTTCAAAGGCGATGCGCGGCCGGAAACCCGCTTCGCGGAATAGTGCATCTGTCAGGGACCTCAGACCGTAACCGGACCCCATTGCCACAAAGGGATCGCTCCTGATCTCCTGGATCCGGGCGCTGCGCCGGGAGGCCAGCGGATGGGCGTGATGGACCACCAGCCGCAGCGGTTCACGGTAAAGGGCAGCCGACGAGACTGTGCGGCCCGCCGGTGCCACCGGAGCTGTGAGGGCAAGGTCAGCCGCGCCGGATGCGAGTTCCGCGAGGCAGCTGTCCCGGGCACCCTGGCTGAACGTGAAGCCGGCTTCCGGATGCCTGCTGCGGAAGGCGCTGATGAGCAGCGGCAACGTCGCCTCACCGAAGGTGTGCTGGAACGAGATGGAAATCCTTCCCCGGACCACATCCGATTCGTGCCTGACCAGGTCCAGCCCGGCCTGGAACTCAGACAAAGCCGCCTCGATGAACGGCAGCAGGGTCCGGGCGGCGGAGGTCAGCCGGACTCCCCTGCCGTCCCGGATCAGGAGTTCGGTTCCGACGGCGGCGCTGGCGCGGCTGAGCGCACGGCTCACGGTGGACTGCGGCACACCCAGCAGCTCCGCCGTTTCGGTCACGTGCTGCGTCCGTCCCAGCTCCGCGAGCAAAGGCAGCAACGGAAGCAACTGTGCGAGCTGTTTATGGTCAGCGTCCATGGAGCCGCCCTTCGAGGTCCGTTTATCGTTCCATATTTGATATGAAATTTCATCTAAACATGCATTGGAAGCATATATTCCCTTGGGTCTAGGGTGGAGAAATGGGCACATATCCGCGGACGGCAGGCAATGACGCGTCGAATCCCAAAGCGTGGGATGGCCACCCGAAGGGGTCTGCTGCGTACGGAAAGGTGCTGGCCGGCCTGGCCTTTGCCGGCGTCGCCACCTTTGCCCAGCTCTATTCCACCCAGGCGGTGTTGCCCATCATGGCAACGGACCTGCAGATTACGGCCGCCGAAGCCGCCCTGACCATTTCGCTGGCCACCGTCGGACTGGCGGTCACCGTCATCCCATGGTCTTTCCTGGCGGACAGGATCGGACGGGTCAAAGCCATGGCCATGGGGATCACGGCGGCCACGGTCCTCGGCCTGCTGGTGCCGCTGGCCGACAGCTTCGGGATGCTCCTGGGACTGCGGCTGCTCGAGGGCATGGCGCTGGGAGGGATCCCCGCGATCGCCATTGCGTACCTGAACGAGGAAGTAAACAAGGCACATGCTGCCCTGGCGGCCGGCAGCTACGTCGCGGGAACCACCCTGGGCGGCCTCGCCGGGCGGCTTGTTGCCGGACCCGTCGGCGAATTGTGGGGCTGGCGGGCGGCCGCACTTGCCGTTTCCCTGCTGGCCACCCTCGCAGCGGTACTTTTCCTGCTGCTCGTCCCCAAGGCCCGGGGATTCACACCAGCCAAAGCGGCGGGATTGCGGGGTGCGTGGAAGACCCTCGCCGGGCATATCCGCAACCGAAGGCTGTTGGCTCTGTATGTCCAGGCCTTCCTGCTGATGGGCGGCTTTGTGGCGGTGTACAACTACCTCGGCTTCCGCCTGGCCGGTGCGCCCTTCACCCTGCCGGCCACACTGATCAGCCTGATCTTCCTCGCATACCTGTCCGGAACGTTCTCCTCACGCTGGGCAGCGGCGCTGACACTGAGGTTCGGGCGTCGGAACGTCCTGCTGGCCGGGGTCATCCTGATGGTGGCCGGGCTGGCCCTGACCCTGACGGAGATGCTGGCCATCATCCTGCTGGGCCTCGTCGTCTTCACTGGAGGGTTCTTCGCCGCCCACAGCATCGGCGCAGGCTGGACGGGCAGCATCGCTTCCACGGGCCGGGCACAGGCGGCTTCGCTGTACAACCTGTCCTACTACCTGGGCTCCAGCGTCATCGGCTGGGCCGGCGGACTGGTGTTCCAGTCCTGGGGCTGGCCGGCGCTGGCCGGGACCGTGATGGTCCTGGCCTGCCTCACGGCGGTGACTGTCGCCGTCGCCCATCCCTGGCGCGAAACCCGCGCAACCACCGCGCCGGAGGCCGGGCGGCCGGAAGCTGCCGCCGCCTAGGAGCGAACTATCCGCTGCCCATGGCCTGATCTCCTGGCGAATATTCGGACAGACGGACCGGGACGGGGGTGAACGGCCGGAATCTGGCGTCTAGGATGAACTCAGAACACTTTGAGGAGATCCCATGAGCAGTAACGCCAAGAACGTCCGGCCGGGGCACACCGAACCCCTGGATGCCATCGACGAGCGGCTGCTCGCAGCCCTGGTGGACGACGCCCGGATCTCGAACAAGCAGCTGGCCGAACTCGTGGGCATCGCCCCCTCGACGGCCCTGATGCGCACCCGGGCACTCTCCGAACGCGGCATCGTCCAGGGCTTTGAAGCCAAACTCAGCCTGTCCGCCATCGGACGCTCTGTCCAGGCTCTGGTGGCCGTCCGGCTCAGGGCCCATGACAGGGACCAGATCGACCGCTTCACCGCACGGGTTCCGCACCTGCCGGCTGTGCTCTCCACGTTCCACACCTCAGGCTCCGTGGACTACCTCCTGCACATCGCCGTGGCCAGCACAGAGGACCTGCGCGACTGGGTGCTGGACAATTTGGCGACGGACCCCGTGGTGGGCCACACGGAGACAACCCTGGTCTTCGACCACATCCAGGGAAACCACGGGCCGCTGCCCGAATAGGCCTGCCTTATTGCTGCTGGCGGCGGGCGCCCGGCTGCATCGCTGAACGCATGGTGACTCCCGCGAGCACCATGGCAGCCGCGCTGCACAGCACCACAAACCCGGCGACGGACGCCTGCAGCCCGAACACCGCCGTCGCCCATCCCAGTCCCAGGACGGGCACCGCGCTGCCAAGGTACGTGATCACGTACACCGTGCTGATGATCCGGGCGTGGTGGGACGGCTCCACCTTTCCGGCGACGTCGTTGAAGACAGTGCGGAACGCCACCCCCTGGCCCAGCCCGGCACAGATGCTGGCCAGCACCAGCAACAGCGGACTGTTCCACGCCGCGGAGGCAGCCAGCAGCAGCACCGAAATGCCGAGGACGGCCAGCCCTGCCGGCACCGCATAGCGGCCACGTACGCTGAGCAGCTGGCTCAGGGCAGATGCGCCCAGAGTGATGCCCGCCAGGGCGCCGATGACGGGGCGCGACTCTGCGTGCACGATCTGGGCAAAATAGCCCGGCGCCAGGGACAGGCAGAAGCCAAAGACGGAAAAGCTGAGGAAGCCGACGGCGGCCGCGAGCCAAAAGGCACCCCTCGCCTCGGTGGACACGGACGGCCGGCGCGGCGCCAGCGCCTTGAATGGCCTGGCAGGGTCCGCGGGCATCATTGCAGGCCGCGCCTGGAGCAGGTAGAGGGGCACGAGCAGGCAGGCAAGTACCGCGGAGTGCACGTAGTACGGCGCCGTCGTCGGCCCGGGCAGCATCGACAGGACGCCGCCAATGACCGGGCCTGCCGCCACACCCCCGGCAGAGGCCAGGAGCGTAAAGCGCGAGGCCCATTCGGGGCGGGAGGGCAGCAGTTCACGCAGGGCGGCCGCACTCGCGCCGGTGGCGAGGGCCACGGCGACGCCCTGCAGGGCGCGTCCGGCGGAAAGTGCCGCCAGCCCCTCCGCCTGGGCGAAAATCCAGCCGCCAGCGAGCCCCACCACCACGGCAAGGATCAGGGCAGCCCGCCGGCCGATATGGTCCGACCAGTGCCCCGCGAGTATGAGCGTGGATACGAGGGCGAGGACGTAACTTGCGAACGCGACGGTGATCCCGAACGTCGAGAGGCCCAGGTTTTCCTGCAGCAGCGGGTACAGGGGCGTTGCCAGGTTGGCGCCCACCAGCAGCGTGAAGATGACGGTTCCCGCCATCACCAGCCGTGCAGTGGTGGAGGCGTCCCACCCCGCACGCCCGGCGGTGGCGGGCCGCATGCGGAGTTCACTGAAGACAGTCATTCGCGTGCCTTTGCTTCGACCGGCACCGGGTGTCCTTGTGGGATCCGGCGCCGGGGTAAAAATGGATAAGTACAGATTGCAGCACTTCTGCCCTATCGGTCCGCTGTTCATGAAAGAATTGATCAAAATCATCAAGTCCCGGCCGCAGTCATGGCAGAAAGTGACAGTTTGAATAACCTGGACCCCACCGACCTGAAGATCCTGCTGGAACTGATCCGCGATCCCCGCGTGCAGATCGGCGAACTGAGCGACACGCTGGGCATTGCCCGCAACACGGCACAGTCGCGCATCAGGCGCCTGCTCCGCACCGGCGTCCTGCACGACGGCGGGCGGGAGATCGACCTCGAAGCGGTGGGCTACGACGTCGTTGCCTTCGTCACGATCGAGGTGACGCACCGGGAACTCGATGGTGTGGTGGGGGCGCTGCGGCTCCTCCCCCAGGTCCTGGAAGTCCACGAAATCTCAGGCCGCGGAGACGTCTGGTGCCGCGTGGTGGCCACCGACACGCATAACCTGCAGGCTGCCCTCCGCCAGATCCTGAGGATCAAGGGCGTCATCCGCACCGAAACCGTGCTGGCCCTCCACACGCACATCCCGTACCGGACCGAACCCCTGATCAGCAGGCTCGCCCAGGGCGGACCGGCCCAGTCAACACGGGCTGTCCGGGCGTCCAGCGCCTCCCGCGGGCAGCCAACCGACTAGGCTTTCGAGCATGGATTGGCTCTCATATATCTCGCAGATCAATTGGCTGGCCGTGCTGCTTGCCTTCGTTGCAAGCATGGTCATCGGCTTCGTCTGGTACCTGCCCGCCGTGCTGGGCAACCGGTGGATGGCCGCCATTGGCAAGACGGAAGAGGACCTGAAGAACATCAGCGGCGGCGCCGGCATCTGGGTTCCCATGATGGTGGCCGCGGCCCTGACCGCCATCCTGCTGGCTGTCCTGATCAGCAAACTGGGCCTGGACAATGCGCTGGCCGGAGGCTTCTTTGCCTTTGTCCTCGCCCTGGTGTTCCGCGCCGGCGGCCATATGATCCACAATGGCTTCGCCGGCCGTCCCGTGGCAGTCACCCTGATCGACTCCGGCCACGATCTGCTGGCAATGACCGTTGCCGGCGCGATCATCGGAGCCATGTCCTGAATCCCCGGCACCCTTCCGTACAGACAGGCCGCTCCCTCCCGTGACCATCATCGACAACGCCGTTTACGTGGACGGTGTCCGCAGCGCGGAGCCGGAATCCCTGGAACAGACGTTCGAGACGCTCGCCGGACACGGCGGGATGGCCTGGATCGGGCTGTACCGGCCGACGGCGGCAGAGATGGCGGCCGTCGCCAGCGAATTCGGACTCCACGCACTGGCCGTGGAGGACGCCATCTCCGCGCACCAGCGTCCCAAGCTGGAGCGGTATGAGGACAACCTCTTCACCGTGCTCCGGCCTGCCCGCTACCTCGATGCCACCGAAACCGTGGAATTCGGCGAGCTCCATATCTTCACCGGCAGGAACTTTGTGGTCACTGTCCGGCATGCCGAAATGGCAGGCGTTGCCACAGTGCGGCGACGGCTGGAATCCCGGCCCGACCTTCTCAAGCACGGCCCGGAAGCAGTTCTGTACGCCCTGCTGGACAAGGTGGTGGATGACTACGCCCCCGTGGTGGCCGGGCTCGAGAATGACATCGACGAGATCGAAGACCAGCTGTTCAGCGGTGACAGCACCGTCTCCCGGCGGATCTACGAGCTTGCCAGGGAGGTCATCCAGTTCCAGCGCGCGATCCACCCGTTGCCGGGCATGATGCAGCAGCTCAAGCGCGGCTTCGAGAAATACGGCGTGGAAACGGAACTGCAGCACAGCCTCCGGGATGTGGAGGACCACGTGGAGCGGGTCATCTCCCGCGCCGACTCCTTCCGGGACCTGCTGCAGAACGCCCTGACCCTGGACGGGACGCTGACGGCCAACCGCCAGAACGAGGCCAGCGCCGAACAGAACGAGCAGGTCAAGAAGATCTCGTCATGGGCCGCGATCTTTTTTGCGCCGTCATTCGTGGCCGGCGTCTACGGGATGAACTTCGACCACATGCCTGAACTCCACTGGGCCGTGGGCTACCCGATGGCCATCGCACTGATGGCCGGAACGGCCGGGCTGATGTACGGCATCTTCAAGAGGAAGGGCTGGCTTTGACGCCGGCCACGGCGGCCGACGGCGGAACCGCACCGGCGCCGGCACATGGCCGGATCATCACTCCCGGCACAGAGCACCAGCTGGGCACCTACGGCCTGTTTCCGCCGTCGGCCGCCCAGCAGCGCACGGTGACGCCCGGCGCCGTGCCGCTCACGGCGAGGAATGCTGAACCGGAACTGCTGTGGATCGGCTTCGCCGAGCTCTGCAGCGGCGCCGCAGCACGCTCAGACTACCGGGCGTTGGCGGACCGCCACTCCACATGGGTCATTGACGGTGTTCCTGACCCCGAAGCCGTTTCGGCGGAAAAGGCGCCAGCGTGGCGCCGGTTCGAGGAGGCCGTGGAAGCCCTCTGCGAGCAAGGAAGGACGCTGTTTGTGGTCGGCGCCCACTCCCTTGACTGGGAACGCGCCACGGTGGCCTGGCAGGGCGCCGGCATCCCGGGTGATGCGGACGTTCCGGAGGTAATGGCCGGGATTGCCCGCCGCCTTTCGGTCCTGGAGCGGGTGAAATCGGCTGCCGGGGCGGTTCCGGAGGGCGTCTGCGGAAGTTAGGCCGCGTGAACGCCGATGTCCGCACTGTCCTCAGTGAAGACAAGACGGCGGTTGGCGACTTTGTCAGTGAAGAACCGGTCGTGGCTGACCACGACGACGGCGCCGGGGAAATGCAGCAGGGCACGTTCCATCACCTGGGTGCTGGAGAGGTCCAGGTGGTTGGTGGGCTCGTCCAGCAGCAGGACCGAGGCTCCGGAGAGCAGGCACTGGGCCATGGCCACGCGGGCACGCTGGCCACCGGACAGGTTGCCGATCCGCTGCTTGAGGTCGGCGTCCGAAAACTGGAACATCGCCAGGAACCGGTGAACGGATTTTTTCGTCGCCGTCAGGGCCAGGCTGTCCGGCATCGCATTGACCGCATGGGTGACCGTGTCGTCGTCGTTCAGTTCTTCCAGCACCTGGTTGTAGGAAACCATGCCGGCCCCCTTCGCCCAGGTGACCGAACCGGAATCGGCGGGCTCCTCGCCCGTGAGGGCCCGCAGCAGCGTGGACTTGCCGCTGCCGTTGGCGCCAATAACGGCGATCCGGTGCCCGCGGCCGATCTCGAAGCTCAGGTCCTGGAACAGCGTCCGTCCGTCGTAGGCCTTGCCGAGCGAATCCACCCTGCAGAGCACGTCCTTGACGTACAGGCCGCCGTAGATCTCCGTGATGATCTGGTCCACGGGCCGCGGCGTACGCGACTTTTTGATCTTGGCCAGCTGGTTGGCGAGCCCCTTGCCCGCCGCCTTGGCAGCCTCACGGCGGTCCGAGATGCCCTCGGCCTCGAACGCCAGCAGCTCGGACTCGTGCAGAAACTGGCTTTCCAGGCTCTTGAGCCGGAACTGCTTTGCCACCACATACTCGGCGAAGTTTCCCGGGTATTCGTGCAGGTGGAAATTCTCCACCTCCACGATCCGGGTGACGACGGCGTCCAGGAAGGTCCGGTCGTGGGAGACGATGATCGCGGCGCCCTTGAAGGTCCGGAACCAGCTTTCCAGCCATTCGACGCCGGCGACGTCCAGGTAGTTGGTGGGCTCGTCCAGGAGGAGCACGTCAGGGGCCTCAAGCAGGATTTTTGCCAGCGCGGCGCGGTTCCGCCAGCCACCGGAGAGTTCATCGATGGAGCAGGCGCGATGGGCGTCGCTGAAGCCCAGTGTGGTGAGTACCTTGTCGATGCTGCGCTGGTAGTCCCAGCCGTCCAGCCGGTCCATGTCTTCGAAGAGCTCCGACTGGCGGTGGATCAGGGTGTCCAGCTGGGAGTCCCCCGGGCCCGCTGCTATGGCGGTGTCGATGGCCGCCAGTTCCGCCTCAATGTCCTTGATGTGGGCGAACAGTCCGTCCAGGACCTCAAGGATGCTCGACTCGCCGTTCAGTTCCGAGAACTGGGAGAAGTAGGCGGTGGTGACGCCGGGGTCCAGGCTGATGCTCCCGGCATCCGGGACAACCTGCCCGAGGATGAGCTTGAGGATGGTGGACTTGCCTGACCCGTTCCTGCCGATGAGGCCCACGCGGTCGCCCGGTTCGAGCCGGAAGAATGCTTCACGGAGCACCGGTGTTTTGTCGAAACCGACGCTGACGTCGTTCAGCCGGATCAAACTCATTGACTCTGTCCAATCCAGGGAGTTCAGGCGCCGATGATCCCGATTGGATCAGGCAGCCATGGTGTGGAGCTAAGGAGATTCGAACTCCTGACCTCTTCGATGCGAACGAAGCGCTCTACCAACTGAGCTATAGCCCCGGAACAGCCCGCTCTCCGGTGGGAGCCGCGGGGCCGGTGACCCTAGGCTACAAATTTTCCGGCCACTTTACCAACCGGGACCGCAAATGCCCCGGCACCAGTGACCCCGGTGGTCCCCGCGGCTCAGGCGCGCCGGCGCTGCAGGACGTCGTCGAGGTTGCTCAGTGCGCTCTGGGCTTTGGTCAGCGGCTTCGGCGCCGGTCCGGCAGCGGGGGCGGAGACAGTGCCCTGCTTCAGCGACGGCTTCCCGACGGCCTTGGGCGCCTCGGGGAGATCCAGGGGCTCAGGTGCCGGCCGTTCGGCCTTCGCGGCCTCGACGTAGACCGGTTTGGGAACTTCAACGGGTTCCCAGGTTTCGGCGGCAGAGCCGGCGTCCGCCGCTGTCCTGGCGCTGGTATCGCCGGCTTCGAGGGCAACGGCGAGGGCGGCCTCGCGCAGTTCAACGGCGGTCAGCGGCTTGGGCTTGGGCTGGTGGGCCTCGGCGTCGAACAGGGGCCGTTCCGGCTGCGACGCAGGCTTGGGTGTGTTGAGGGGAGTCCGGTCCGGCTCGCTGGGGCGGCGGGCAGGCGAACCCATTGCGGCACGGAACGCGGCGTTGACCTTTTTCCTGCGGTCACGGACTGCCAGGCCGCGGAGCAATGCCAGCGATCCGAAGGCCAACAGGAAGGCAGAAACCGGCAGCAGCCCACTGCCCAGGCCAAATGGGAGAAGCATGCCGGCGATGAGCGCGGTCAGGAGGGAAATCAGGGCCGCAAGGGCGAGCGCCGTGCGGCCGTAGTGGATCTTGAACCCACTGGGCACCGACCTGTCGCCGGGCTCCGGCGCGGCGGTGTCCGCTGCGCCGTTGCCTGCTGCGGAAGCGGGGCTCTTCCTGATGTCCATGGCTTTCTCCTGCTGGGCGGTGATGTTCATGACCGTCCCGGCTCTCGGGTCCGATGAGTCAGTAGCTGGTGCGTCCGCCGTCATCTCACCTGCAGCCTGAAACTGGTGCCGGCGGTTCCGGAGAACATACGGGGCAACCCAGACAATCCAGAGCACAACGGCAACCACAAGGATCACTGAGCTGCTAAGGGGGAAGTCCACAATCAAAACCGTATGAGCATTAAGTCAGCCCCTGCGGCATTAGCCACGGTGTGTCGTCGGCAACGTGGCAAATCAATGGATTTATGACGGCCCGGGACTCAGGACGGGCGGGTGGCGAGCCACCGGGGCAGCAGCCCGTCGGGGACTTCTTCCGAGGTCAGGGCAAAGGTCCGGTGGTCAGCCCAGTCGCCGTTGATGTGCAGGAAGCGGGGCCGGTACCCTTCGTCCCGGAAGCCCAGCTTTTCAACGACCCTCAGGCTGGGCCCGTTCTCCGGACGGATGTTGATCTCCATGCGGTGCAGCCCCAAAACCTGGAAGCAGTGGTCCGTGGCCAGTGCGACGGCCGTAGGCGCAATGCCATGTCCTGCCCGCCCCTGGTCCACCCAGTACCCGAGCGTTGCCATCATGGCTGAGCCCCACACAATGGATGACACTGTCAGCTGGCCAACTATGGCTGGAGCCGCCGCGCCGGGCCGCCGCTCAGTGATGAGGAACGGCAGTGCCGTGGACTGCGCGGCCTGGACCTTGAGGGACCGCACCATCTGCCGGTAATCGGGCAGGCCTCCCCCGGGCGCCGGGTTGGACGCCTCCCACGGAGCCAGCCATTCGCTGTTCCGCCCGCGGACTTCGGTCCACTCTTTCTTGTCCCGGTACCGGATGGGACGCAGTACCAGGTCGCTGCACTCCAGCGTGACCGGCCAGATGGGGCCTGCGCGCACGGTGCGTTAGTGGGAGAGACCGGCGGTGAAACCGGGCAGCCACTCGCGCAGACCGGGACCAAGGTCATCGCTGTCGATGGCCAGCTGGACGCAGGCCTTGAGGTAGCTGAGCTTGTCGCCGGTGTCATAGCGGCGTCCACGGAACACGACGCCGTAGACTCCGTGGCCTTCGCCGTCGCCGGCGGCCAGTTCCTGCAGGGCATCGGTGAGCTGGATCTCGCCGCCGCGCCCCGGTCCGGTGCGTTCCAGCACCTCAAAGACCGCAGGGTGCAGGACGTAACGCCCAATGACGGCGAGGTTGGAAGGCGCATCTTCGACGTCGGGCTTTTCCACCAGCTCGTTGATCCGGACGTAGCTTTCGCCGTCGATTTCCTGGATGTCCGCGCAGCCGTAGGCGCTGATCTGGGACGGTTCCACTTCGATCAGGGCCACGACCGAGCCACCGGTTTTCGCCTGGACCTCGATCATGGTGCTCAGCAGTTCGTCCCGGGCGTCGATCAGGTCATCGCCGAGCAGGACGGCGAACGGTTCGTAGCCAACGTGCTGCTTGGCACGAAGCACCGCGTGGCCAAGGCCATTGGGGTCGCCCTGGCGGACGTAGTGGATGTCACCGAGGTTGCTGGCGGCCTGGATGGATGACAGTTTTGCTGTCTCACCCTTGTCGGCCAGGGTGGCTTCGAGCGCCGGGACCCTGTCGAAGTGGTCTTCGAGGGCGCGTTTGTTGCGGCCCGTGATCATCAGGATGTCGTGAAGGCCGACCTTGACGGCTTCCTCAACGACATACTGGATGGCAGGTTTGTCGACTACCGGGAGCATTTCCTTCGGCATGGCCTTGGTGGCAGGCAGGAACCTGGTGCCGAGTCCCGCAGCGGGAATGACGGCCTTGCGTACGGTCTGGTTAGTGGTATTCACCGGACTAATCTAGCGGAGGGAACATACAGACCGTAATTATTGGACGGGCGAAACCCGGCCGGACGACAGGAGGAGCAGCCACTGTGACTGCCGGCAACAGCTCTGCCAAGGAAAAGATCCGTGCACTGCACCGGGCTGCCCGCGCCGCTATGGCCCCCGCCGCCCGAGAGGCGGCCGGTGCCGGCATAGCGCGCCACGGCCTCGACTGGGCTGACCGTCTTTCCCCGGCGACGCCGTCGACGTTCTGCGTCTACCTCGGTGTGGGCTTCGAACCGCCCACAGGCCCGCTCATTGCTTCCCTTCACGGCCGGGGCCACAGGATTCTGCTGCCGGTCTGCGAACCCGGGCGCCGGCTCAGCTGGGTGTTCTGGGCGCCGGGCGGGGAGCTCGTCCGCAGCACATTTGCCCCCATCCTTGAGCCGGCGGGGACCCGGCACGGGCTCGACGTGATGGCCGGCGTCTCCGCGCTCTTCCTGCCGGCCACTGCCCTGGACCACAACGGCAACCGCATCGGACAAGGCGGTGGCTACTACGACGTTTTCCTCGATGCGCTCGACGGCGTCCGGCCCGGCCTTCCCTCTGCGGCGATCGTCTTTGACCAGGAGGTACTGCCGGCGGGCAGCATTCCCGCCGAGGACTTCGACCGGAAAGTACCGGACGCCCTCACCCCCTCCGGACTGGTTCATCTGGGCCCGGCGCCGGCATAACTTCCGACGCCGGGCGGCCGCCCCGGCGGGGATGATAGAATTGGCACTCAGGCCCTGCGACTGCTAATGGACGGAAACGATCGTCCTGGCAGCACGGGACCTCTCGTTTGTCCAAGAGGAGGAGCACCAGTGCCAACGTATGCGTACGCCTGCAAGGATTGCAGCCATGCCTTCGATATTGTCCAGTCGTTCACGGACAGCACACTGACGTCCTGCCCCGAGTGCCAGGGCACCTTGCGCAAGAAGTTCAACAGTGTTGGCGTGGTCTTCAAGGGCTCCGGTTTCTACCGCACCGACTCCCGCGATGCCAAGGGAAGCACGGTTTCGGCCGCCCCGTCGGCGCCCGCAGCACCGGCACCAGCCCCCGCCACGGCCGCTGCCGCAAGCTGACGCGCCAGGCCTGTTCCCGGGCCTCGCATGACCGCGGCATCCTCAGCGACGCCCGAATCCGGTTGTCCACATAGCCCACAACGGTGCTGTTCTCTGTGTCCGGCCCGAAATAGCGTGGGCCCATGTCCGCCGCACTGTTTCGCCCTCATCGAAGAACTCCCGCCAGCCGAAAGGCACCTGCGCCCGGGCGGCCGTCACGTGGTGCCCGTCCGCTGTCGGCCGGCCGGCCGCCGGGCCGCCGGCTTGGCCCGTGGCTGGCCCGCAACCGCCGTCTCGCCATAGCGTTCCTGCTCTGCGTTGCAGCAGCCGTGGCGGTCCATCAGCTCACTCCGGCGCCGGCGGATTCGGTGACGGCCCTCGCCGCGGCCCGGGACCTTCCGGCCGGTTCCTCGCTGGCGTCCTCGGACATGGCCGTAGTTCAGGTTCCGCCGGACATGATCGCAGCCGGATCCCTTCAGGTCGCCGCCGAGGCAGCGGGAAAGCAGTTGGCAGCCCCGCTCCGCAAAGGGCAGCTCCTGACGGACACCCAGCTACTGGGCCCCGGTTTGCTCGCGGGGACTCCTCCGGGTTCTGCTGCTGTGCCGCTGCGGATGGCGGACCCCTCCTCCATCCAGCTCGTGTCACCGGGGCAGCTGGTGAACGTGGTGCTCACGTCCGCGAACGGCTACGACCAGCAGGCTGCCTCGGAAGTCCTGGCGACAGCGGTGCCGGTGCTCTGGACCTCGGGCCAGGGCGGCAAAACCGGAGAATGGCTGGGAACAGGCGAGACGGAAGGCCTGATCGTAGTGGCGGCCGACCCCGGACAGGCTGCCCGGCTGGCAGGGGCCTCCACGCAGGGCAAGCTGTTTTTTGTCCTTGTCGGGGCGCCGGGATGACCCGCGGGGCCGCCCGCGGGGTGGCCCGACCGTGCCTGGTGGCGGGGCCCACGGCGCAGTAGGCTCCGGTCCATCACCCCCAGTGTGGCGGTTTCTGTTCCTTAAGCCATGCGTCGTGGTCGTCATCGGGGCCGTCGCCCCAGCGCCGGGGGTCGTCCTCCGCGGCTTTGTTGGGCAGGATGCCCTCCGTTCCGGTGGCAGCCTGGCCGTACGCAGGGGCAGCCGTTTTGGCCTCCTCGCGCGCGTTTTCCTGGCTTGTGCCCTGGCTTGGCGCCTGGCCGTCAGCGGCGTCTCCGCCGGCGCGGGCGTCAGCGTTGTATGTTGGGGCCACGCGGACCGCCTCCTCCTCATCCGGACGTGCCGCCCGGTTCTGGTAGTTTTCCGGCGCAGCAGGCTGTCCCTGCTGCGTGTGGTCGGCCCGGCTGGGAAGGTCAGGCTCCCGGCTGACGCTCCCATACGCTTCGAGTGACAGCGGGTCCACGTCGTCGTCGAAGAAATTGGCGGATGCCATGGCCCGGCCCGGCAGGACCACTTTCTCCAGGCCCAGGTAACCGGCAATGCGGTCGGCGCAGGCCGAGGGGTCGGTGAAGACCTCGATGGTCCACAGCGGCATGTACCGCCAGCCCATGCGCTCCAGGAGCTGCGGCCGCAGCCGGCTCCGCTCCCGGACACTCATGGTCCGGTATTGGTCAGTGCCGTCTGATTCGATGGCCACCGGCCACGGCGTCTCGGGGTCGTCCTGGCCCATGGTGCTGAGCGGGTCGGCTGCCGCCACCACGTCGATGACGCCGTCGTACTGGTGCCAGACGCGCGCACCGCGGGCACGCAGGCGGTCCCCGAGGTCAGCAACCAGCGGATCCGCTCCGAGGGCCTGCTCGCTGGCGGCGGCCCGGGACGCAGGAGTGCCGAGGTTGGTGTTCCCGGCAATCTCCCGGTCCAGAAGCTCATAGAGGTCAACGGCGCCGTGGGCCAGCCTGGTGTGGTCCAGGTCCTCCGGCCGGAAGCAGGTCAGGACGTGCAGGGACCGGCGCGCCCGGGTCATGGCCAGGGCGAACTTTTCGCGGCCGCCCTCGGCGGACAACGGACCGAAATTGTGCAGGGCACGGCCATGCGGCGTCCGTCCGAAGCCGGGTGAAAAAATCACGTGGTCCCGGACCAGGCCCTGTGCGCGTTCAAGGTCCACGACCCGGAAGGATTCGGGACCTGCCCCGAAGAACCCGGCGAGGCCGGGGTGGTTGGGCAGCTGCAGCCGGATGGATTCGCCGATCCTGGCCGCGTGCCGGAGACTGGCCGTGACAACGGCCAGCGAAGTCCGCGGGCGGAGCCGTGCATGTTCGAAGACCAGGTGCACCACCCGGTTGACCTCTGCCACGACGGATTCAACACCCTCATGGTCGGCGCTCGGCAGCCCGGTCCCGTCCGGCAGGTACTCAACCAGCAGGGCCCTGTCCAGACCCGTGGCGGACTGGCCCTCCGGCAGCCGGCGGAGGCCGCCGTCGTAGAAATTCTTGCTGAGCTGGAGGACCAGGTCCTCGTCCACGGCACGGTAGACAAAGTTCAGCCGCCAGACCGGCAGCACGGCTGACAGTGCGGAGAAGGCGCTCTCCACGCGCTGGTGGGCCGTTTCGCCGGCCGCGAGCCGTTCCACTCCGACGGTGAACGTGCGCGGGCTGGCAATCCGGGAATCACCGAAGGCAATGACCTGCTTGGCCCGGGCCATGGCCGGCAGGACCGCCTGGAGCGAGGTGGCCTCGGCATCCAGGACAACCACGGCATCAAAGCTCTGCTCTGCCGGAAGGAGCCCGGTCATCAGGTACGGGCTCACGGACCAGACGGGCACCAGCATGGGCACCAGCGCCGGCGCCTGGGCGGTCAGCGCGGCAAGGGTCACACGCCCGTCCTTCAGCAGGCTCTTGAGCAGGGCGGCCTGGCGCGGGTTCTCGCCGATGGCTGCGCGCCACCGCTCGGACAGGTCCCAGCGGAGCCGGGCGGCGCCGCTGGCGATATGCGCGTTGTCGGCGAGCCGGTATTCAGCTTCCAGCTGCCGGAGGGCGTCACCGTCGGACATGGCGAGGTAGTCGTCGCCGCTGATCATAGCTTCCAGTGCGGACTGCCACCAGGCGAGTTCAAGCTCCGCGGCCACGGATCCGGCCGGGACTTCCCGCTCGGCGAGGTCGGTGAGCAGTTCACCCAGGCCATGTTCACGCATGTTCTCCACCAGCAGGGTGCGCTCCGGCAGTGTCTTGAGGGTGTCCGTGTCCGCGACCAGCCGCTCGAGGCGTTCCATCAGCTCGGGGTACGGCGTGGTTGCCAGGGACCCGCCCGCTTCGGTGTGCCGCAGGGCCTCCCCCAGCTCCGTGAGTTCACGGTCCAGCGAACGGTACATCATGTTCATCTCCGCCAGCCCTGACGGCACGGCGGGGTGGCGCTGCGTTGTGGCGTAGCCGGACCACAGTGCGCGCTGTTCCTGCACGAGCATCAGTGAGCTGTGGAGGTCCGCGATGTGGACCCCGGGGCGGACGTATTCCTTCGCCACCCGGCGCAGCCGGGAGCGCTGCATGGACGCCATGTCGATGTTCCGCTCACGCCGCCAGGCCGAGGATGCGGTCGCCGAAATCAGGTCATGGACGGGCCGGTCAAAAATGTCCGGGGTGAACTTGTCCAGGCTTTCCCGCACCGCCATGAGGAGCTCAAGCTGCTCGCCCCATTCGGCAAATGAGAGGCCAAGGCGGATCTCGGCGTGCTCCGCCACGGCGTTCATGCGGTCCCGCAGGACGGGCAGGGTTTCTTCCACAGAGCGGGCCAGCTGCTGGGCTTCTTCCGTTTCCTTGCGGGTGAGCAGCCTGGCCCCGTGCCAGGGGCTGGTGGTGGACGCCCGGCTGAAACTGCCGAGTTCCGCGGCACGGTGGAGCCGGCCCGCGAGTTCGTTACGGTCCCTGATGTTGTCCAGGACGCTCCGCTTGAGCCGGACAGTGGTGGCCGGGGCAGGCTGGATGGAGGTCAGTTCGGCCAGTGACTGCATGGCTTGGTAGGGCGAGCACCCCCAGCGCTGCCGCACATTGTGGAGGGACGCAACGTGGTCCGTCAGGGCGTGCCGGTGTTCGGTGAGGGTCTTGTGCAGGTTCCCGAGCTGGGGCTGGAGGGACTTCTCGTTCCGGACGATGGCGCGCACCAGCTGTGCCTTGAGCTGCTGCGGAGTGGCGGTGCCGGAGAGCTGGAACAGGATGGACTCCAGGCCGAGGGTCTCTAGCTGCGCCGAGACCTCGTTGAGGCTGGCACGCCGGTCCCCGACCACCAGGACGGTTTTGCCGGCATCCACGAGCGCGCCGATGGTGTTGATGGCGGTCTGGGTCTGGCCGGTTCCTGGCGGGCTGCTGACCACCAGGGAATCCCCGGCCCGGGCGGCGTCAAGCACGTACTGCTGGTCCGCGTCGGCGTCGAGCAGGAGCAGTTCATCCTGGGGGTGGCGCTGGTCCACGCCGGGAAAGCGGGCGGGGTCCGGTTCGTCCACGTCCACCACTGCACCGCTGGCGGCGGTGGCCAGGGCAGCCACCAGCGGGTTCGCTTCGTTGATCCAGGGGTCATCGAGGTTCCCGGACAGGTCGGCAAAGGTGGAGACCAGCAGGTTGTGCTGCGCCTCGGCGCCATGGATGGGCCTGATCAGCGTAGCCAGCCGGTCAAGCACGGGCTGGGGGTCAAAGCGGGCGGTGCTGTACGCCAGGCGGGTCACCGCGTTGACGTCGAAGACGATCCCGTGGATGTTCTTCAGGTGACGGACCAGCGCCGGGTTGATGTGTGCCTGTTCCGTGAGCTGCAGCTCATAGTCGTCTTCGCCGGGGCGCACCGTCAGGGAGATCGCGGTCAGCATGACCGGGGCGGAGATCCGCTGCGGTTTGCCCCCGACGGCGGAGGTCCAGACCACAGTGCCGGCGGACAGGTAGCCGGCGTCGATGCCGCGGTCGTTGCCCAGTTCGAAGATCTTGGAGCGGATGTTCCGGGATGCGCGGGCCGCGACCACGTACTGCTGGCGGTCCCGGATCAGGGTGGAAAGCCGCGTGCGCCGGCCCGCCATCAGCTGGGCGAGGCCTGACGGGTGGGCGTGGGTCAGGTCGATGGAACCTTCAGGGGTCTTGGTGAAGCGCAGCATGGTGTCTGCCCCGGTGACGGGCTTAAGACCGGACAGCCATTTCCTGAACTCCTCGGAGCCCTCCGGGTGGCCTTGACCAACTGACACTACTGCCTTCTTTTCTGCGTTTTCACGTGACGCCCTGGACCATACCGGCATACTTTCGAGCGTAGCCGGAAAGATGCCTTAGTGAGAGACCGCAACACTGATCATGCCAAATTGCGGAGTATTTCCCCTCAAACGACCAGTGGCCGGCCTCCCTGACGGAGACCGGCCACTGTTATGCGGTTATTCCCATTCGATGGTTCCCGGCGGCTTGCTGGTCACGTCCAGCACAACGCGGTTAACGCCTTCCACCTCATTGGTGATCCGGTTGGAGATCCGGGCCAGGAGGTCGTAGGGCAGCCGTGACCAGTCCGCCGTCATGGCGTCCTCGGAGGAAACCGGACGGAGGACGATCGGGTGGCCGTAGGTGCGGCCGTCGCCCATGACACCAACGCTGCGGACGTCGGCCAGCAGGACAACCGGCATCTGCCATACGTCGTTGTCGAGCCCGGCAGCAGTCAGCTCGGCGCGGGCAATGGCGTCCGCCTTGCGGAGCAGGTCCAGGCGTTCCTTGGTGACCTCGCCGACGATGCGGATTCCGAGGCCGGGCCCGGGGAAGGGCTGGCGTCCGACGATTTCCTGCGGCAGGCCCAGCTGGGCGCCGACGGCCCGGACTTCGTCCTTGAACAGTGCCCGCAGCGGCTCGACGAGCTCAAACTGCAGGTCCTCGGGAAGGCCGCCCACGTTGTGGTGGCTCTTGATGTTGGCTGCGCCTTCGCCGCCGCCGGATTCGACGACGTCGGGGTACAGGGTGCCCTGGACCAGGAATTTGATCTTTTCGCCGTGTGCGGCTGCCTCGGCGATGATGGCCAGTTCGGCTTCTTCAAAGGCGCGGATGAACTCGCGGCCGATGATCTTGCGCTTCGTCTCCGGATCGCTGACCCCGGCCAGGGCGGCCTGGAAGCGCTCCTGCTCGTTGGCGACGTAGAGCTTGACGCCGGTGGCGGCGACGAAGTCGCGTTCCACCTGCTCGGCTTCGCCTTCGCGCAGCAGCCCGTGGTCCACGAACACACAGGTCAGCTGGTCGCCCACGGCGCGCTGGACAAGGGCGGCCGCAACTGCGGAGTCAACACCGCCGGAGAGGCCGCAAATGACCTTCGCGTCGCCGATCTGCTGGCGGATGCGCTCCACCTGTTCGTCGAGGATGTTCCCGGTGGTCCAGTTCGGTTCCAGCTTGGCGCCCTTGAACAGGAAGTTCTCCAGCACCTGCTGGCCGTAGGCCGAGTGCTTCACTTCCGGGTGCCACTGCACGCCGTAGAGGCATTTTTCCTCGTTGGCGAAGGCTGCAACTTCGGCGCCGGCGGTGGTGGCCAGCACTTCGAAGCCTTCCGGCGCCTCGTGCACGGAGTCGCCGTGGCTCATCCAGGTGTTCTGGTGCTGCGGCATCCCTTCGAGCACTGAGCGGCCCTCGCCGAGGATGGTGGTCTGCGTCGAGCCGTACTCGCGCAGGCCGGTCTTGTCGACTTTGCCGCCCAGGGCATTGGCCATGGCCTGGAAGCCGTAGCAGATGCCGAAGACCGGGATCCCGGCTTCGAAGAGGTCGGCGCCGACAGACGGTGCACCGTCAGCGTAGACGCTGGACGGGCCGCCGGACAGGATGATGGCGGCGGGGTTCTTGGCCAGGAGCTGCTCGGTGCTGTAGGTATGCGGAACCACTTCCGAATACACATTCGCTTCCCGGACGCGGCGGGCAATAAGCTGCGCGTACTGGGCACCGTAGTCAACAACCAGCACCGGCTTCTGGGAAGTCTGGGATGCAGTGGGAGTAGTCACCGTACTAGCCTACTTTGCGCGGTTGCCCCGCCGCACATCCAGGGCCGCCGGTGTGACGGAGTAAACGTCCGACGGCGGGGCGGCCTGCGCGCCGCGGCCCTAGTAGCGCCGGGGTGCCTGCGGGTTGTCCGCCAGCTCCGCCTCAACCTCGGCGTGGAACTTCTTCTCCACGATGAAGGACAGGAACGGAATAACGCCGCCCAGGGCCAGCAGGATGAGCTTGGCGAAAGGCCAGCGCATCAGCGACCAGAGGCGGAAGTTGGACATCAGGTAGACAACGTACATCCAGCCGTGCACGATCAGCACCGTGACAGAGATGTTGACCCCGCCCAGCACGCCCTTGGGTTCGGCGTCGGCGAACCCCAGGCCGAACGGCTCTCCCGTGACGGCGTTCGTTCCACCGGCGAAGAGGTACTGGCCGAACGCGTAGCGTGCAATGAGCTCGGCGCACAGCAGCAGCAGCATGCCGCCGGTGAGGTACGCCAGCACCTTGTAGAACTTCAGGGCTGAGCGGATCTGCTGCTCGGTGCCGCCGAAGCGGCGTTTTTTGCCTTTGTTGGCCACTCCGCCGCTGGTCTGGCTGCTGTCACCGGACGGCTGTGCCTGCATGGCAGGTTTGGGTTCAATCATGGCTGTACCTTTTGTTGGGTCGGTTCAGAAGGTGTGGGGGCTGGGAGGTGATCGTGGCCGCCGTCGGTGCCGCCGCCGCCGTCGTGCTCGTCCTCAAGGGTCCGGCGGTAGTCGTCCTTGACCAGGCGCCACCAGATAAACAGGGCAAAGCCGGCGAAGACCACCCACTCCAGGGAGTAGAAGAGGTTGAGCCAGTTGATCTTCTGGGCCGGCGGCTGGGGTCCGATGTTCAGCGGCTTGAGCGCACTGTCCGTGGCCCCGGCGCTGAGGTCCGTTCCGGCGGACACTTCGGCCGTGGCCGCGATGAACCCGGGGTAGCTGCTGACATCCCAGTAGTTGATGAGTTCGGCCACGGACACCGCCGTGGCGCGGCCCGGGCCGGGAGCCGTTTGGGGCAAGGGCGCCTCGGACGGCAGGAGCCGTCCGGTCAGTTCAAGAGTGCCCGACGGCGGTTCGGCGGCGTCGGCGGGATCGCCCACCCAGCCGCGGGCTACGGGAATCCAGGTTTCCGGCGAGGCCCCGGCGCCGCTGAGAACCGGCGCTCCGTTGACGGCAAAGGCGGTCACCACCCAGTAGCCGGACTCGCCGTTGTGCAGGCGCCCGGGAATCAGTACCTGCTTGTTGGCGTCGTAGGTCCCCGCCGCGGTGACCATCTGGTCCGCCACGGAGCCATGGAAAAAGTCTCCGGGCTGGAGCGTGCCGGTCAGCGACTGTGCCGTCTCGGTGGCGGGGTTGACCGGGATCTCGGCTTGCGTGGACCTGCCGAACTGCCATTGGCTGAGCAGGACGAACACCCCGGAAACGGCAATCGCGAACACCAGGCCTGCGATCCATCGGGGTTTGAGGGCTGTTTTCCACACCCCTTAACCGTACTTCGTTCCGCCGTAGAACAACTAAACGAAGGGGCCTGCCCCTGGAGTGGGGCAGCGACGTCCCTATCCCTAGTGGTCGAAGAAGACCAGGCTGGAGTTGATGAGCTCGGCGATCACTTCGGGGTCGTAGGCACGCCGGAGGGACTCGCGGAACGATTCCTTGGACAGCGACCGCGCCAGGGTGGCGAGGACCTCCAGGTGGTCCGAGAAGGAACTCGCCGGCGTCGCGATCAAGAGAATGACGGTGGCCGGACCGTCGGTGGCGCCGAAGTCCAGTGCGTGCCCGTACTTGGTGATGCCGACGGCGATGGAGGTCCGGGACACGAATTCGCTCCGGGCGTGGGGCAGGCCGATGCCGCCCGGCAGACCTGTGGCCAGCTGGTGCTCCCGGGCGTGGACGTGCTCCAGGAAGCCCGGCAGGTCCGTCACCCGGCCGGCGGCGAAAAGACGTGCCGCGAGCTGCGATGCTGCGTCCACCTTGTCCGATGCCTCAAGCTCGAGGATCACCATTTCGGGCGTGGTGAGTTCGGCATCGTACCGGTCAAGTGGTTCCGCCAAGGCGTTTCCCTTCAGTGAGGCGAGAATGCTGGAGCGGCCCCTCAGCGCAAGGGGACGATGTCGTCGACGCCCATTCGAGCGGCGTCGGCGGATTCATCATCGGGTTGCTGCTGGCTCAGCCGCTCGGCTTCTACGCGTGCAATGTAGTGCTTGATTTCGCTTTCGCGCTGCACATCGCTCCAGCCAAGGACTTCACCCATCAGTTTAGCGACTACCGGAACCGCGGAGACACCACGGTCCCACGACTCGATCGAAATCCGGGTCCTGCGGGTCAGGACGTCGTGGACATGCCGGGCGCCCTCGTGGGTGGCGGCGTACACGGCCTCGGCCTGGAGGTAGTCGTCGGCGCCGGGCAGCGGCTCCGCCAGCTCGGGCCTCTCCGCGATGATGGCGAGCACTTCCGGCGCCATCGATCCGTAACGGTTGAGCAGGTGTTCGATCCGCGCCACGTGGACGCCCGATTCCTCGGCCGTCCGGTTGCGCCGGTTCCAGGCAGCCTTGAAGCCGCTGGCACCGAGCAGCGGGATGGTTTCCGTGCAACTGGGTGGCACGCGTTCGTCCATGGTGCGCGTGGCTTCGTCAACGGCGTCCTTGGCCATTATCCGGTACGTTGTCCATTTGCCACCGGCCACCACCACGAGGCCGGGCACCGGGTGTGCCACGACGTGTTCGCGGGACAGTTTGGCGGTGGAGTCGTTTTCGCCGGCCAGCAGGGGACGCAGCCCGGCGAAAACCCCTTCCACGTCCTCCCGGGTGAGGGGCCGCTTCAGGACCCTGTTGACGCGTTCCAGGATGTAGTCGATGTCCTTGCTCGAGGCTGCCGGGTGGGCCTTGTCCAGGTTCCAGTCGGTGTCGGTGGTGCCAATGATCCAGTGCCGCCCCCACGGGATGACGAACAGCACGGACTTCTCTGTGCGCAGGATCAGGCCCACGGTGGACTGGAAGCGGTCCCTGGGCACCACGAGGTGGATGCCTTTGGAGGCGCGGACCTTCAGTTGGCCCCGTTCGGTCACCAAGGCCTGGGTTTCGTCCGTCCACACGCCGGTGGCGTTGATGACCTGCTTGGCGCGGATCTTAAACTCCGTGCCGTCCTCGTGGTTGACCACCTTGGCCCCGACCACGCGTTCGCCCTCGCGCAGGAAGTCCACCACCGCCATCTGGTTGACCGCGTGGGCGCCGTAATGGGCCGCGGTGCGGATCAGGTTCGCCGCGTACTTGGCGTCATCGACCTGGCCGTCGTAGTACCTGATGGAACCCACGAAGGCGTCGTCCTTGAGGCTGGGCGCGGCGCGGAGGGTACCGCGCCGGGTCAGGTGCTTGTGGAAAGGCACCCCGCGGCTATGCCCGCCGGTGATGGACATTGCGTCGTAGAGGGCGATCCCGGCGCCCACGTACGGCCGCTCCAGGAACGGTTTGGTCAGCGGGTACAGGAACGGCACCGGCCTGGCGAGGTGCGGCGCGAGCACCGACAGGATCAGGCCGCGCTCATGCAGGGCCTCCTTGACGAGGCCGAAGTCCAGCATTTCGAGGTAGCGCAGGCCGCCGTGGATGAGTTTGGAGGACCGGGACGAGGTGCCGGCCGCCCAGTCGCTGGCTTCCACGATTCCCACGCTGAGTCCGCGGGTCACGGCGTCCAGGGCCGCGCCGGTACCCACGATGCCGCCCCCGACAATAAGGATGTCCAGTTCCTTGCCGGGTTCAGTGGTGGCCCGGAGCCGCGCGATGGACTGCTCACGGGCCGCCGGGCCCAGGGTGCCGCCGGTGTTTGGAACACTCTTCATGGAACGCCTCCGATGCCGCTGGTGCAGGTAGTAATCCACACTACTTGCTAGCCGCACGGTTCGGCAGGCGGGTCCGGGTCCGGCACCCGGCCCGCGCCGGACGTCAGTTTCCTGAGTAAGGCGAGACGACGACGTCGACGCGCTGGAATTCCTTGAGGTCCGAATAGCCGGTGGTGGCCATGGAGCGGCGCAGCGCGCCGATCAGGTTGGATGTGCCGTTGGTGTGGTGGCCGGGCCCGAAGAGAACTTCCTCCAGGGAGCCGACGGTGCCAACGTTGGCCCGGTCGCCGCGGGGAAGTTCCAGGTGGTGGGCCTCCTGGCCCCAGTGCCAGCCCTTGCCCGGCGCCTCTTCGGCGCGGGCCAGTGCGCTCCCAAGCATCACGGCGTCGGCGCCCATCGCGATGGCCTTGACGATGTCGCCCGAGGTTCCCATGCCGCCGTCGGCAATCACGTGCACGTAACGTCCGCCGGACTCGTCCATGTAGTCCCGGCGGGCCGCAGCGACGTCGGAGATGGCCGAGGCCATCGGCGAGTGGATGCCCAGGGCACGGCGCGTGGTGGTGGTCGCTCCCCCGCCGAAGCCCACGAGCACGCCGGCAGCGCCGGTGCGCATAAGGTGCAGGGCCGGGGTGTAGCCGGCGGCGCCGCCCACAATGACGGGCACGTCGAGTTCGTAGATGAACTGCTTGAGGTTCAGCGGCTCGTGGTCCTTGGACACGTGCTCGGCGGACACAGTGGTGCCGCGGATGACAAAGATGTCGACGCCGGCAGCCACCACGGTCTTGTAGTGTTCCTGGGTGCGCTGCGGGGTCAGGGAGCCGGCCACGGTGACGCCGGCGGCACGGATCTCGGCGAGGCGCGAGGTGATCAGCTCGGGCTGGATGGGCGCGCGGTACAGTTCCTGCATCCGTCCGGTGACTGCGGGGCTGTTGACCTCGTCCTCGAGAGCACCGATCTCGTCCAGGACCGGCTGCGGGTCCTCGTACCGGGTCCAGAGGCCCTCAAGGTCCAGGACCCCGAGTCCGCCGAGGCGGCCAAGCGCGATGGCTGTCTGCGGGGACATGGCCGAGTCCATCGGTGCTGCGATGACGGGCATGTCGAACTTGTACGCGTCGATCTGCCACGACACGGAAACGTCCTTGGGGTCGCGGGTACGACGGTTAGGGACAATCGCAATGTCATCCAGGGAGTAGGCACGACGCCCACGCTTGCCACGGCCGATCTCGATCTCGTAAGTCACTGCTCTAGGTTATCCCAGCCGGGGCCCTCACCACGGACGGCCTAGAGTTGCTGGATGGGCAAACGGTGGACCTTCGATGGCCACATCGCGGGCATCGGCGCACAGTCCGGGCTTCGGGCCGTTGTGGGGGTGTGGCATAAATCCCCGTTGGGAGCCTTCGCGGACGTTATGGTGCAGCTGCCTGACGGGCAGCGGATCGGGAGCCGGACGCCGCTTGGATTCGCCCTCCGGGCAGTGCCGCGGCCGCTGGCGGTCCACCCGGTGTGGCTCCGGTCTGTGGACCCCTTGGCGGGGCTCCTCAGCCCGGGTGCCCGAACCTCCGGGACCGCAGGAAACGGGCGGCGCGAGTCCTACGGCGTTACGGACGTCCACTGCATTACTGAAGCCCACACGGTCTGGGAAGATCAGGACCAGGGTGCGTTGGCGCCGGTCATGCCCGCCGTTACGTTCGGTTTCAGCAGCGTCCCGGCGCAGCCCGGTATCGCCCGCGTGCGGACCACCATCGTTGAAGGGCCAGCCGACGGGGACATGTCCCCATCACGGCGGGCCAATAAATGAAATAGTTTGTTAGCGAGGCGGAACGGCAATGGCCGCCGCGAACATTATTGGGGGACATCATGGCGCCAGCGGTCTTCGGCGCAGCCCGGCGCGACGGTCCGGACGTTGCTGGCGGCCGTCGTATGACCGGTCCGGCCACTTTCATTACAACGGTATCGGCCCCCCACGCTTTGGGGTATGCCCACCGACGCGCCCGCGTCTTTATGTTCTGGTGGATGGGAATGGTGTTCGCCATTCCCGGGGCGGTGCAGGCAGCCGTTCTGGCGGCTACGGGTCAAAATCCTGAGGACGGCCTGGTCTTGGCAGGCCTGGGACTGGGGATATCCGTCGTCGGCTGGCTGGCAGCAATTGGTTCTCGGTTTACCCGCACAGCTCCCCGCCCGGCAGAGGATGTCGCCCGCACGGAACTGTACATCCGGACAGGGCCAGGAGTGGCCATCAGCTCGGTGACTGGCATGCTCGTGATCGTGGTGGTAATTATGGTCGCAGCCCCGCAGGGAACTTCTCCGGAAATCATGCCTGTGCTGGCCGCCCTGGCGGTATTCCCGATGCCCATCGCCGCCGCACTTCTCTACTCAGGTCACCTTCACCGGCACCGGGACCGCCTGTACGCCAACTGGCTGGCCCGCCGCTAGGTGGCCGGCGGGCCGTTCAGACCCCTTCGGGCTCTTCCACGCTCAGCTGCGATTCGAACATCCTGAAGTAGCGTCCCCGCAGCGCCACCAGCTCCTTGTGGGTGCCCTGCTCCACGATGCGGCCGTCTTCGAGCATGTACACAATGTCCGCTTTTTCGATGGTGGCCAGGCGGTGGCTGATGGCAATGATCGTGCTGCTGCGGTCGGCGAACAGCCTCGTGAAGATCCGGTGTTCGGCGAGGGCGTCGATGGCCGAGGTGGGCTCGTCCATCACCATAAACGTTGCGTTACGGTAGAAGTTCCGGGCCATCGCCAGCCGCTGCCACTGGCCGCCGGAGAGCCCGCTCCCCTTCCGTCCGCGCGGATCCTCCATCCAGTTGCTGACGTGGTTGTCCAGGCCGTTGGGCAGCTTGTTGATGAACTCCAGGGCCTCGGCGTCCTCGGCCGAGCGCCGGATCCGGCCGTCGTCCTTAGCGGCATCGACGTCGCCGAAGTAGATGTTCTCCGCGGCGGTGGCGAACTCGTACTTCAGGAACTCCTGGCTCAACACTGCCAGGTGGCGGTGCCAGGAGGTGACGTCGACGGCGGCGAGGTCCACGCCGTCGAGCATCACCTGCCCTGAATCCGGGGCGTAGAGCCCGGCCAGGATCCTGATGAGGGTGGACTTTCCGGCCCCGTTCTCCCCCACGATGGCGATGTGCTGGCCTTCCCGGATGGTCATGCTGATGCCGCGGATCACCTCGATGTCGCTGCCGGTGTAGGTGAAGCGGATGTCCTTCAGCTCCACGGTCTTGGGGGCATGCAGCAGCGGCGGCGCGTGCCGGGAGTGGACGGGCAGCGCCATAAACAGTTCGTAGTCCTTGAGGTTTGCGAGGTCCTCGTCGATGGAGCTCAGTGACGACACCAGGTTGTTGGCGGTGGACAGGGCGCGGCTGACGATCTGCTGGACGTACAGGAACTGGCCCACCGGCTGGGCCCGCGCGATGATCTGCCCGACCACCCAGATCAGCGACACCACTTCGGCGCCGTACTGCAGGGCATCGGCGGCAAGCTGCTTCGGAATGTACCGCTTCTGGAAGTCCAGCCGGCGGCGCTCGTCCGCGTCCCGCAGCCGGGACCGGAAGTCCATCAGGTAGCCAACGATCCCGTACAGCCGCATTTCGGCGATGTGCTGCGGGCGCAGGAGGTTGGTCTCGATCATCCGGCGCTGGCGCCGCGAGTCCACCTGGGTGTTCCAGTGCGCGATCTGCTCCCGGGAGAGCTTGAACTGCAGGTACACACTCGGGACGATCGCGACCAGGACGATGACGGCGATCCACCAGCTCACCAGCAGCAGGGCGCCGACGGCGAGGATCACGGACACGAGCTGCGTGAAGATCGCGGCTATCCGGTCCAGGACGCGGGCGTAGGAGTCAGAGAACCGCTTGGCGCGGTCGTAGAGGTCAACGGTCTCTTTGTCGTCGTACCGCCAGAATTCCAGCGCCAGGAACCGCTCATACATCAGGTCGCCAACGATGGCGCCGACCTTGAAGCTCATGAGCTGCTGGATGTAGCGGTCCACGCTGCTGAACGCACCCCAGAACAGTCCCAGGGCGGCGGTGATGATGACGTACACGATCGCCTGCTGGCCGGCGGCAGCGTCACCGGAATAGGCGGCCGCCAGGGCCGTGGTGGTCAGCGCGGCGAAATACGTGGTGACCAGCGGCAACGTCGCCGAAATGAGCGAGCCGACTACCTTCATCACGACGGCGGCCGGCGAGGCCCGGAAGCTGACCCGCAGCACCTGCGCCACTGCCCGGGCATACGGCCGGACGGCGAGCTTCCGTTTAGGATCCCGTTTGGGGTTCAGCTCAACGGGATGGTGGGGTTGGGACATGGTTACAGCCTAGTTCGGCCCCGGTGATCGAGCCTGCCGAGATCCAGGTTTCGACAGGCTCAACCACCGGGGATGGGACCAGCCAAAGCCGCTCAGCGCGAACCGTAGTTCGGTGCCTCCACCGTCATCTGGATGTCGTGCGGGTGCGATTCCTTGAGCCCGGCCGGGGTGATGCGGACAAACTTGCCGCGCGCCTTCAGCTCCGGAATGGTCGGGGAACCGACGTAGAACATGGTCTGGCGCAGGCCACCCACGAGCTGGTAGGCCACAGACGCCAGGGGCCCGCGGTAGGCCACACGGCCTTCGATGCCCTCAGGGATCAGCTTGTCGTCGCCGGAAACGTCGGCCTGGAAGTAGCGGTCCTTCGAGTAGGACGTGTTCTTGCCGCGGGACTGCATGGCGCCGAGCGAGCCCATGCCGCGGTAGCTCTTGAACTGCTTGCCGTTGACGAAGATCAGCTCGCCCGGGGACTCGTCACAGCCAGCCAGCAGGGAGCCGAGCATCACGGTGTCGGCGCCGGCAACCAGCGCCTTGCCGATGTCGCCGGAGTACTGCAGGCCGCCGTCGGCGATCAGCGGAACACCGGCCGGGATGGCTGCCTTGGAGGATTCGTAGATGGCGGTGATCTGCGGGACGCCCACACCGGCCACCACGCGGGTGGTGCAGATGGAGCCCGGGCCCACGCCCACCTTGATACCGTCGGCGCCGGCGTCGATCAGTGCCTGCGCGCCTTCACGGGTGGCGGCCTGGCCGCCGATGATGTCCACGTGCGCCGCTACGGGGTCGGACTTTAGGCGGCGGATCATGTCCAGCACGCCCTGCGAGTGGCCGTTGGCGGTGTCCACGAAAAGGGCGTCGACGCCGGCGTCCACCAGTGCCATGGCGCGTTCCCAGCCGTCGCCGAAGAAGCCGATGGCTGCGCCCACGCGCAGGCGGCCTTCCTCGTCCTTGGTGGCGAGCGGGTACTGCTCGGCCTTGGTGAAGTCCTTGGTGGTGATCAGGCCTTTAAGGCGGCCCTGCTCGTCTACCAGCGGGAGCTTTTCGATCTTGTTGGTGGCCAGCTTGTGCGAGGCTTCCTCGCGGCTGATGCCCACGTGGCCGGTGACCAGCGGCATTTTGGTCATGACGTCGCTGACCAGCCTCAGCGGGAAGTCGGCTTCAGGCACAAAGCGGGTGTCGCGGTTGGTGACGATGCCGAGGAGCCGCATGCCCTCATCCACCACGGGCAGTCCGGAAACGCGGTACTGGGAGCAGATCTCGTCCAGTTCCGCCAGTGTGGCCTCAGGGCCGATGGTCAGCGGGTTGGTGATCATTCCCGACTCGCTGCGCTTGACCCTGTCCACCTGGTCGGCCTGGTCCTGGATGGACAGGTTGCGGTGCACCACGCCCAGGCCGCCCTGGCGGGCCATCGCGATGGCCATCCGGGATTCGGTCACGGTGTCCATCGCGGCGGACAGCAGCGGGGTCTGCACCGTGATCCGCTTGGAGATCCGGGAGGAGGTGTCGGCGTCGGAGGGGATGACGTCGGTGTGGCCGGGGAGCAGCAGGACGTCGTCGTATGTCAGGCCAACAAAGCCGAACGGATCGTGTGCGGGCTGGGTCATGAGTGCGCCTCTTACCTTGGTTGCGGGGTTCACGGGTAGGGGTTGCAGCTGATGACCAGCCCGTCATTACGGGACTGGTCCGTGCATGGGTTGCGGTGCGGGGTACTTTTGTACACGGGTTCAGTGCAGAAAGTGTTGAGTAAATATTAGAACCTCGGCGCCGATCCCCCTATTCCGGGGCGGCAATGTGAGCAACGGCACCAGCCTGACGCAACCTCAGGTCCAGCCGGTGGCCGCCAGCAGCCGCTGCTCGAACATGGGGATCATGCTCTGTACGTAGGTCTTGGTGAGGTGGTTGTCGTCCTTGTAGACGTACACGTTCCCCACCACGGCCGGGCAGGTGCCGCCGGCGCAGATGAAGTCGCTCAGGTCCATCAGGTGGAGTCCCGCAATCTGGCCGCGGTAGCTGTCCAGCGGCGACGATTCGGCGAGGGACTCGTTCAGCGGCGCGTTGCACTCCGGGGCGTCTGCGCCATGTTTCTGGACGCACTCCGGCATGTTGATGCTGAACCGCGGGTTGTCCCGGACGCCCACCACATCCATCCCGGCCGCAGTGAACTGGCGGATGCCGTCGAGGTAACCGGGAACCTCGGTTTCGAACGGCGCCTCCGCGTGGGTCAGCGAAGCGACGGTGAATACCGCGTCCGGCCGGTGTTCCATCACATATGCAGCGCTGGCCTTGTTGAAGGCGTTGCACTCCTCATTGCGTTCAGGCGATTCGGCGCCGAAGCGGCAGTTGCCCTTGAGCAGGGTCACCACTTCCCAGCCGCGGTCCTTGGCGATCGGGCCGAGGGCGGCCATGTACTGCTGCGCGTGGGAATCACCCAGCACCACGATCCGTTTGGTCACCGTCTCCGGTTTCGTGTTCTGCAGGCATCCGCCCAGCAGGGGGTCCGAGGGCACGTTGGCGTCGGTGCAGAGGCCGTCGATGTCCGCCCATTCGTCCTTCATCGCCGCCGGTGCCGGAATGATCCGGGCTTCCGGGGTGGGTTTGCCGGCATTCTCCGGCGCAAGTGAAGCAGCCCCCGGCGTCAGCTCCCGCGGCTGCGCGGCCGCGGCTGCCTCCTCCGCGGTGATCGTGGTTTGCCACACGGCCACCGGGCCGGCGAGCACCCCGCAGCAGGCAGCGATCACGACGGCGGTGCGCCAGGACCGCTTCTGCGGCCAGTGCCAGTCGCGGAGCGGCTTCTCCACAAAGCGGGTGGTCAGCACGGCGAGGACGACGGACGCGGCGACAACGGCCAGTCCCTGGCCGAGACCGGGCGTCACGATCCCGGTGGCGGCCAGCGCCAGGACCAGCACCGGCCAGTGCCACAGGTACAGGGCGTAGGAGTTGTCGCCCAGGGCAACCAACGGCTTCCAGCTCAGGAGCCGGTCCACGCCGAACCGGCTTCCGCTCTGGCCGGCGACGATGATCGCGGCCGCGGCCAGGGTGGGCCACAGGGCAATGAATCCCGGAAAGGAGCGGTCCACGGTTAGCACCAGGCCGCAGGACACCATGGCGGCCAGGCCGGCCCACCCGAGCATTACGCGCAGCGCCTTGCCCGGCTTCAGGTACGGCAGTACCAGGGCCAGGAGGGAGCCGAGGGCAAATTCCCACAGGCGTGTCCGGGTGTCGAAGTAGGCATAGGCCTGGTTGGTGGTTGTCTGCTCGATCGAGTAGGCCAGCGATGCCAGAAAGATCGCGGAGAATGCCGCCGCCAGGACCAGCCGGTAACTGGCGTTGCTCCGCCGTCGAAGCCACCGCCACACCAGCGCGGCACCGGCGAACACCAGCGGCCAGAGGATGAAGACCTGGCCCTGGATGGACAGCGACCAGAAGTGCTGCAGCGGGCTGGCGCCGGAGTGGTCCTGGGCGTAGTAGTCGACGGCGGTATCGGCCAGGAGCCAGTTCTGCCGGTAGAGCAGGGAGGCCCAGGCCTGGTCCAGGATGTCGGGCCAGCGGCTCTGCGGCAGCATCAGCCACGTGCCGGCCAGGATGCCCAGCAGGACAACGACGGCGGCAGGCAGCAGCCGCTTGAAAAGGTGCAGCCAGTGCCGGATAAGTTCCAAGGGTTTGCCCGCTTCGACCTTCCGGATGAAGGAAAGGGTCAGCAGGAATGCTGAGATGAGCAGGAAGATGTCCACACCGCCGGAGACCCGCCCCAGCCACACGTGGTAGGTCACCACCATCAGTACTGCGAGCGCCCGGAGCCCCTGGACCTCGGGCCGGAAAGTCGCTTTGCGTCCTTTGGGGGTCGCTTCGCTCGCACGGCCGGGAGCGGCCGTGGTTCTCGCAGTCGACACAAAAGACCTCTCGCAGCGGGCAACCAAAGCATCCATGCTACCGAGCCGTATTTTCGATGACCAATCAGGGCCGGCCGGTCAACGGTCCCGAAGCACTGGGAAACTATGCTGTCCCCAGGCCAGGAAAGGGATCTGACGTGATTGTCCAGATGCGAATTTGTGTTCCCGAAGAGCTCTCCGCCGTTGTGCAGGAATGCTGTACCGGGCAGACCGGATGCGCCGGGCTGGCAGTTCTTGCCGGGGCGTCCGTCCTGCCTCCCGGCGATGTCATCGAGGTCCAGGTCGCCCGCGAGGCGGTGGAGGAGCTGCTGGAGAAACTGCACGTCCTCAAGGTGCACGAGACTGGGTCGATTTCCGTCTCCTCGCCCGAACTGGTCCTGTCCCGGCGCGCGGACGAGGCGGAAAACGCTGCGCCGGGCGACGGGGCGGACGCCCTGATCTGGGATGAGGTGACGCGGCAGACCGGTGAGGACTCCCGGCTGACCTGGAGCTACCTCGCCTTCCTTGTGCTGGCAACGCAGCTGGCCGCCATCGGGATCGTGACCAACTCGACGATCGCGATCGTCGGTGCCATGGCGGTGGGCCCGGAGTTCGGCCCGCTGGCCGCCCTCGCCGTCGCCCTGGCAAGGGGACGCTGGCGGCTGGGGCGCCGCGCCGCCGTCGCACTGGCCGTTGGTTTCCCGGTGGCCATGCTGCTGGCGGCGCTGAGCGCCTGGCTGTCCGTGCCGTTGGGGCTCTTTCCGGCAAACGTCCTGGACTCAGGTTCCGCGGTGGAGTTCATCTACCACCCGGGACCGTACTCACTGATCGTTGCTGTGCTGGCGGGGGCGGCCGGAATGCTCTCGGTGATCAGCCGGCGTTCGGCCGCCCTCATTGGTGTTTTCATCTCGGTGACCACCGTGCCGGCGGCAGGATTCGTCGCAGTGGCGCTGGTCCTCGGTGAATACCAGAAAGCTGCAGGTTCGGCGCTGCAGCTTTTGGTCAACCTGGTGGGGATCGTGGCCTCTGCCGTAGCCGTGCTGGTCTTCTACCGGCTCGTGTCCAGCCGGCTGCCCGAGGACACGGCGCGCGGGCTTAGGTGGAAGATGCGGCGGACTCGCGGCTGACGGAAGCGGGGATTCTTCCGGCCAGGTAGCGGGCGTCACGGCTGACGCCCGGAAGGGTGGCCGAAAAGGCCGCGTACATAAACTCCTGGCCCAGGAAGAACAGCCCGGGCGAGTCAAGCGCAACGCCACGCTCCTGCCGGGGCAAAGCGCCGTCGTCGAGCAGTGCCGGATCTATCCAGCTGAAATCATCCTTGAACCCGGTGCACCAGATGACGTTGGCGACTTCAAGCCGGGTCCCGTCCGCCAGGACGGGCAGCCCGTTCTCCACTCCGGCGACCCGCGGCACGCGCCTGACGCCCGCGGCCACCAGGTCCTTGGTCTTCGTCCGGACCAGGGGTTCTGCGTGTGCCTTGAATTTTGGTGCCGCTATGCGCCCGAGGGGATTGCCTAGAGTGAGGACGTTCAACTCAATGAACCGCACTATCGGCAGGAAGTATCGCGCCGCGGTCCGGCCGTGCTTTACCGGGATCTCGCCGCCGGGCTTGCCAGCCACGGTGGTGGGATGCGTCCGGGCTACTTCGATGCCGATCTCCGCCCCCGAGTTCCCGAGTCCCACCACCAGGACCGGACCCTCCTGCAACTGCTGGGGGTTCCGGTACTCGCTGGAGTGGAGCTGCACGATGGACGGCGCCAGTTCCGCGGCGAAGACGGGCACCTTGGGTTCCTGGGTGCATCCTGTGGCGACGACGGCGTTGCGCGCCTCCCAGCGCCGGCCGTTGGCGGCGGCGATGTAACGGTCACCTTCCCGCCACAGCCGTTCGATGCGGACGCCGTTGAGCACTGGCAGGTCGAACCGCGCGGCGTAGCCTTCAAGGTATCCGGCGACTTCATCCTTGGTGGGGAAGGTCAGCGGATCCGCCGGGAACGGGACGCCCGGCAGTCCGTTGTACTTGGCGGGAGTAAACACCCGGAGCGAATCCCAGCGCTGGCGCCAGGCGTCTCCCGGCCGGCCGTTGGCATCCAGGATCAGGAAGCTCCGTTGTTGTTCGTTCAGGTAGTAACCCATGGCCAGGCCGGCTTGGCCGCCGCCGATGATCATCGTGTCCAGCATGCCGGTCAGATCGTTGTCGTTCATCACTGCGCTCCTTTTTCGCTGAGGTTGATTCCTAGGGCTGAACCCTCCGTGCGGACTGCCGTCCGTCCGGCCGTTGTGCCGCCGTCGGCTTCGCGTCCCGTCTCCCTGTAGCGCCACCACCAGGCCAGCATCAGGGCGGATGCCAGGACGTAGGCCAGGTGGAGGGCCCAGATGGGGCCGGCGGGCAGGTTGAAGACGTAGATGGAGTGAACGGCATTGGCCACATTGCTCAGGACCAGGTTCCCCAGGCTGTACGAGGCGAGGTCCCGGGTGCGGGCCGCTTTCACCAGCATCGGCAGCATTCCCAAGGCAAACAGCACCGTCGAAAGGGTGCCGGCAAGGACTGGAAGGTTCATGCTTTGAGGCTACGATCGGGGCCAGCCCGACCGCGTCGGACAAAACATGTAACTCTGCACGGGGGCTGTATGGGTATTTTTGTGCAGCCCGCCCTTATCCCGCCAGCCCGTGCTCGAACGCATACCGCGTGGCAGCCGTGCGGGACGAAACGCCCAGCTTCAGGAAGATGTTGCTGAGGTGCCGGGCAACCGTCTTTTCGCTCAGATACAGTTCGGCGGCTATCGCCCGGTTGCCCTCTCCGGACGCCACAAGCCGAAGAACTTCCGTTTCCCTTGGGGACAGCGGGCCCTTGGCAGCGGCGTCGGTGCGTTCCCGCATGAGCGACGCGGCCCAGGCGGCGGCCGGCCCTGCGCCCAGCTCCAGGAACTCGGCATGTGCTGCTTCAAAGTCCATCAGCGCCGAAGGCTCATCGCCGAGCGCGCGGCACGCACGCCCGATCAATACCCGGCAGCGGGCCGCCTCGTAGGGCACCCCGAGTTCAAGCCAGAGGTTCCAGGCCTGCCGCAGGGCTTGTGATGCACCCGCCGGGTCGCCTGCAGCGCGGCGGACAGCGCCGTCGGCCTGCGCGGCAACCGCCCGGACCATGGGCATGGGGCATTCGCGGGCAAAGGCCTCCAGCTCGTCCGCGCCCCGCCGTGCCGCCTCAAGGTCGGAGGCAGCCAGTTCGATCTCCACCAGTGCCGGCAACAGGTTCCGGCGGGTGGCGACGTCAGCCACGCCGGCTGCCCTGCGGACCATCACCTGTGCCTGCTGCACGTCCCCCCGCGCCAACAGGAGGAGCGCAAGGCCAGGCTGGGGCTCATAGCCGCTTCGGGCCGCCTCACGGTAGGAAGCATCGGCGGCTTCCAGTTGGCCGGTGAGCCGCTGCACTTCGCCCTGCTGGTAGTAGCCCCCGTACATTGCCTGCGGGTCACCCCGGGTGGAGCGTCCCTGGGCCGCGGCCGCAGCCTCCATCGCTTCAGCCCAGGCCCCGTGCAGCCGGAAGATTTCCGCGCGGTGTGACTGGCACTGGCCGCTGAACGCCACCATGTCGGGGCGGGCGTTGCACCAGCGGTCCAGGGCGGCCGTCCATTGCAATGCCCGCTCCAGGTCGAAGGCCAGGTGGCAGTTGCCAATCACTGCGCAGTAGATAATTCCTGACGGGATCGCCGACAGCTCCCCCGCCGTCACGGCCACCATGACCTCGTCGAACATCCGGAGGCCCTCTTCGGGGTGTCCAAGCATCAGTGTCGCCTGGCCGGTCCCGAGGAGGGCCAGCGCGGACAGGTCTTTGTCCTGGAACCGTTGGCCGAAGTCCGCAACCTGGGTGAAGACCTGCAGGGCGCCTACAGGATCACCGCCGTAGAGCTTGCCCAGGCCCATCGGAACGAGCAAGAGGCCCTGCACGGCGTCGGGCTCGGCCAGTTCATCCACCAGCCTCTGGCCACGGGCAAACCAACCTCCGGCCCGCGCTGCCTCCCCCAGGTTCATCAGCTGCATCCCCATCCAGCCGGCACACCGGGCGGCGCCGACGACGTCTCCGACGACGAGGTACTCCTCGTGCGCCCGGGTGAGGGTGTCCAGGCCGGCAGCCGTGTTGCCGGTCAGGATTTCCGCGATGGCGAGCCTGTCAAGGTCTGGTGCCGGCAGTCCGCCGCGCCGGTCGGCGTCACGCAAGTTCTCGAAGGCATCGGTCCAGCGGTTCTCGCGGAACGCTGCCCTGCCTTGGTCGATGCCCGTCTCAGCTGACATCCGGCCTCCTTTCGGATACCTGCCCGCCCAGCCGGTTGGCCACGCCGCACGATGGGCACGGCGCTACTTAAGCGCCACGGTACGCCCGCCGGAGAACCCGCACAACCTACGAACGCAGCAGCGCGCGCAGCGTCTGGATGGTGTCTGCCTCTGCCGCTGTCTTGTCGTCGCGGTAGCGCTTGACCCGTGCGAACCGGAGGGCGATTCCGCCCGGGTACCGCGGGGAATTCTGTACCCCGTCGATCGCGATCTCGACCACGGTGACGGGCTCCACCCAGACGGTGCCCGCCGTGCGCCGCGTTTCGAGCTCCTGGAACCTCCCGGTCTGCCAGCGCAGCAGCGCGTCGGTGAGGCCCTTGAATGTCTTGCCCACCATCACGTAACCGCCGGGTTCGCCGAACTCGCCGGTCGGGTCGAGTGCTCCGAGGTGCAGGTTCGACAGCAGCCCCGTGCGCCGTCCTGAGCCCCACTCGCAGGCCAGCACTACCAGGTCATAAGTGAGGACCGGCTTCACTTTGATCCAGTTGGAACCACGCCGGCCGGCCGCGTAGGCCGATCCGACCGCTTTCACCACCACGCCCTCGTGGCCCGCGGCGAGCGCATCGCGCGACACCCGCTCAGCAACAGCCGCATCCGCCGTGATCTCCCCCGGGATCCGGTGTTCCGGGGCGATGCGTTCGAGCACACCAATGCGCGTTGACAGCGGCTCGTCAAGAAGGTCGCGCCCGTCGAGGTGCAGCACGTCGAAGAACCACGGATGCAGCACTGTGGCGCGCACCGCATCCGCGCCGAACCGCGACATGGTCTCCTGGAACGGCCGCGGTCCGCCGTCTTCGTCGAGGGCCAGGGTCTCGCCATCGAGGATCACATCGCGGACCTGCAGTCCGCGCACCACCTCCACCACCTCGGGCAGCCGGTGGGTTACGTCGGCCAGGGTGCGGGTGAAGATGCGCACCTCGTCGCCGATGCGATGCACCTGGATGCGGGCGCCGTCGAGCTTGTACTCCACGGATGCCTCCCCCGTGACCTCCAGCGCCGCGCTGGCGTTCGCCGCGGTTGCGGCGAGCATGGGCTGCACGGGACGGCCGACGACGAGGCCGACGGCGTCCAGCTGGGCGGCCGTGCCCGTGATCGCCAGCAGGGCGGTCCCGCCAAGATCGCCGGAGAGCATCGCAGCGCGGCGCACCGCGTCGACATGCCGGTCAGCGGCGCGTGCAACGGCATCCGTCAGCACCCCCTCCAGCGCACCGGTACGCAGCTCACCGAGCAGCACACCGGAAATGAATGCCTGCTCGCGTTCGGTGGCTGCCGCCGTGAGCGTCCGGAGGGTGGCGGCGCGCTCCGCCGCCGATCCGGCACCTGCGGTGACGAGCAGCCGGTCCAGGGCGGCGTCGAGGTCGGCGACAGTAAGGCTCGGTTCGGCGGCCGGCTCCCCCATGGCCGCTCCCATGCCGCGCCAGCCGACCCCTACCCGGCCCTGCCGCGGCCGGGCAATGAGCAGCCCAACCGCCGTCGCGATGTCCGCGGGCTCGAGCCGGCGCAGCAGGCCGGCCAGGGCATCAACCTTCGCGAGCCGGGAGCGGGTGGACGCGACGGCATCCGTGGTTCGTACGAGCTCGTCGAGCAGCATGGCAACAGTCTGCCACGCCGGCCGATGCCGGCCGCCGGCTCTGGACAGTGCCGGAACGCAGTTCCAGACTGGACGCATGGGAATCATCGTCGCGAACATGTTCATCACCCTCGACGGCGTCTACCAGGCGCCCGGCGGCCGCGAAGAAGACACTGACGGCGGCTTCGCCCTCGGTGGCTGGCAGGCGCCCGTGTCCGATGACGAAGCCGGCGCGGCCATCGGCGCCGAGATCGAACGCATCGATGCCCTGCTTCTCGGCCGGAAGACCTACGACATCTTCGCCGCGTACTGGCCGCACCAGTCAGACGACATCGGCGGCACGCTCAACCGGGTGCCCAAGTTCGTTGTCTCCAAGACCCTGACCGCCCCGGGCTGGGCCGGAACCACAGTGCTGCCGGATGCCGCGGCCGCAGGCCGGCTTCGCGAGGAGTACGGCCAGGTGCACATGTTCGGCAGCGGCGTCCTCATCCGTTCGCTGCTGGCGGCAAACGTGATCGACCGCCTTCATTTCTGGCTTTATCCGATCACCCTTGGGCAGGGCAAGCGCCTCTTCGACGCCGGGACTGTCCCAGCTTCCTTCCGCCTCGCCGAGCCGGCGCGCAGCTTCCCGAAGGGGGCGGTGTCGCTGGTCTACGAGCGCGCAGGCGAGGTTGAGACCCAGGAGATGGCGGTCTAAGGACGACAAAAAACCGGCCCAGCCGAAGCTGGACCGGTTCTTTATGTGGCAGTTTCAGCTCAGTGGCTGTGGCCTGCGTGCTCGTCTTCGTCAGCCGGCTTCTCCACCACGAGGGTCTCGGTGGTGAGGACCAGCGCGGCGATGGACGCTGCGTTGCGCAGGGCTGCACGGGTGACCTTGACCGGGTCGATGACACCGGCGCCGATCAGGTCCTCGTACACGCCGGACTTGGCGTTGAAACCGTTGTTGGTTTCGAGCTCTGCAACCTTGGCCGTGACAACGTAACCGTCGAACCCGGCGTTCTGGGCGATCCAGCGCAGCGGCTGGACCAGGGCGCGGCGGACGATGCCCACAGCGGCTGCGGCGTCGCCTTCGAGGGCCTTGACTGCAGGGTCCTCGTCGAGTGCCTTCAGGGCGTGGATCAGCGCGGAACCGCCGCCGGCCACGATGCCTTCTTCGAGGGCGGCGCGGGTGGAGGACACAGCATCTTCGATGCGGTGCTTCTTTTCCTTCAGCTCAACCTCGGTGGCTGCGCCAACCTTGATCACGCCGATGCCGCCGGCCAGCTTGGCCAGGCGTTCCTGCAGCTTTTCCTTGTCCCAGTCGGAGTCGGTGCGGGTCAGCTCGGCGCGCAGCTGGGAAACCCGGGCTGCGACGTCTTCTGCGGAACCGGCGCCGTCAACGATGGTGGTGTTGTCCTTGGTGACCGTGATGCGGCGGGCGGTACCCAGCACCTCAAGGCCAACGGTGTCCAGGCTCAGGCCCAGTTCCGGGGAGACAACCTGCGCACCGGTCAGGGTGGCGATGTCCTGCAGCATGGCCTTGCGGCGGTCGCCGAAGCCCGGAGCCTTGACGGCAACCACGTTCAGGGTGCCGCGGATGCGGTTGACGATCAGCGTGGACAGTGCCTCGCCGTCGACGTCTTCGGCAATGATGAACAGCGGCTTGGAGCTCTGCAGCGCCTTCTCCAGCAGCGGCAGGAAGTCCTGGACCGAGGAGATCTTGCCCTGGTTGATCAGGATGAGGGCGTCTTCGAGGACGGCTTCCTGGCGTTCTGCGTCGGTGACGAAGTACGGGGACAGGTAGCCCTTGTCGAACTGCATGCCTTCGGTGAGGACCAGTTCGGTCTGCGTGGTGGAGGACTCCTCGATGGTGATCACACCATCCTTGCCGACCTTGCCGAATGCCTCGGCGAGGAGCTCGCCGATTTCGTCGCTCTGGGCGGAGATGGCTGCAACGCTGGCAACCTGGGTGCCCTCAACCGGACGGGCGTTCTCGAGCAGGCGGGCGGCGACGGCTTCAACGGAAACCTCGATGCCGCGCTTGATCTGGCCGGGGGCAGCGCCGGCAGCAACGTTGCGCAGGCCTTCCTTGACCAGTGCCTGTGCCAGGACGGTGGCGGTGGTGGTGCCGTCACCGGCAACATCGTTGGTCTTCGTGGCGACTTCCTTGGCCAGCTGCGCGCCAAGGTTCTCGTACGGGTCGTCCAGTTCGATTTCACGGGCAATGGTGACACCGTCGTTGGTGATTGTGGGAGCGCCCCACTTCTTGTCGAGGACGACGTTGCGGCCGCGGGGGCCGAGCGTCACCTTGACAGTATTGGCGAGCTTATCGATGCCGGCTTCAAGCGACCGGCGGGCAGCGTCGTTAAACGCAAGCTGCTTTGCCATGGTTGTGTCCTTTCAAGACAGAAACCCCGTGCTGCTGTTCAGTCAGGGACGGAGCAGCGGCACGGGGATCCAAAGAGTTACTTTACGACGATCGCCAGAACGTCGCGGGCGGACAGCACGAGGTATTCGTTGCCACCGGTCTTGACTTCGGTTCCGCCGTACTTGGAGTAGATAACAACGTCGCCAACGGCTACGTCGACAGGAACGCGGTTGCCGTCTTCGAAGCGGCCGGGGCCTACTGCAACAACTTCACCCTCCTGCGGCTTCTCCTGTGCGGAGTCCGGGATAACCAGGCCGGAAGCCGTGGTCTGCTCGGCTTCGAGCGGGCGGACAACAATACGATCCTCAAGAGGCTTAATAGAGACCGACACTCGGACCTCTCCTTCTACGTCAGCGAAATTTGTGGACAGTTGAGCTGTTTCGCCATGGCTGGCAAACCGTCGTCGCGGTGCCGGCAGCAGCCTGGCTGGCAGCTCGTCATGTGTTAGCACCCTCCTAGGGAGAGTGCTAATGATGACTCTATGTTTTGGTTAGCACTCGGTCAAGGCGAGTGCCAGAATTTTGCCCCCAGTGAACAGTCCCCGGCCAGCCTCAGCGCCCGGCGAGGTCATCGAAATCGACGTCCTCGTCACCTTCGTTGCCCTCGTCTTCGCCGTTGCCCCGCTGGAGATAGAGGACAACGGCGCCGGCTACAGCGGCCAGCAGGGAAACCACCAGCAGGATAATGCCGCCTAGCTGGGCCCCTGCGTAGAGGTCCCTGATCTCGCGCGCCTCGTCGGTGGCGTCCTGAATGTTTTTGCCGCCCACGGAGTAGACCGTGGCGTTGAAGGTGTCCAGGAAGAAGATGATCACCAGCAGCGCCGTGCAGACCACCGCCACGGCAGCGCCCGCGATCAGTGCGGGACGGGCGAACTTCACCAGGCCTGGGTGGTTCGGATGTGGCTGTTCGGACGGCTGTAGGCCTGCGCGCTCTTCCATGCCTTCAACCCTATCGGCATCAGATAACTTCAGTGGATCGCGGATTCCTGGTCCTCACCCTGGGATCCGCAGGGCCCGCCGTCTTCGTTGCTGGCCCGGGCTGTGGGGTTTCCGTCGAAATCCATCATGGCCGGGGCATACCATCGCCCTACGTGGGAGGCCGATGCCGGCATGTAGTGGGAAATGAAGGACCGGCGCCACTGATCGGTGGTCCGGTTGGCATCCGAGCCGTGGACCACGCTGCCGTTGAACAGCAGAACGTCGCCGGGCTCCAGGGAGAGCTTGACCGGCTCGTGGCCCTCCGGTGGCTTCACATGTTCCTTGGTGAAGCTCTCGGTGAGGTCTGCAGGTTCCGGGCACAGCACCTCCATGTCCTGCGTTCCTGGACAGAGCTGCAGGCCACCGTTTTCCGGGGTGGAGTGGTCGATGGCCAGCCATGCCGCCAGGCATGACTGGGGCTTGATTTTCAGGAAATAGTTATCCTGGTGGAAGGCCTGCCCGCGGGCTCCTGGCGGCTTGAAGTAGTACATGGACTGGACGGCGATCGGCTCGTCATCCATAAGTTGGGTCAGCACCGACTTCACGCGCGGATCCAGCAGCCGTTTTTTGCTGCCCTCATCAAACAGGTGTGGATGGAACATCCGCGGGTAGCGGGCCAGCGGATCCTCGCCGGCCTGCGGGGACCAGTGCCCCTCGATGGGAACCCCGGCGTCGGCGAGCGCGTCGAAGTGGTTTTTGCATTCGGCTACTTCTGCGGCGCTGAAGAGCGCTTTGGCTACCGTGAATCCGGTGTGGTGGTAGGCCATGACCTGGTCCTGCGAGAGCTGGTAGGCGGCTGGTTCTGCGTGCATTCTTCTCATCCTCTTTTATCCGGCGGGCTTCAATCATCCGATTTACCGTTGCCCGGCGGCATGGCACCGCTTCTCAATCTCATGGATTTTCTTATCCTTGATCCATGGCCTTCACTGATTTGCTGCACTGGCGCGCCTCCGGTTCGTTCCGCAACATACCGATGCCGCCGGTCCACCGGGACAACCCCGGGGACTATCTCCTGGTCTGGGTCATCGACGGGGCAATCCACGGCGACCTTGCCGGTGAACGCCTTACGGCAGGCAGGGGCAGGGTCCTGATGTTCCCGCCGTCGGTCCCGCACTCGTACGCAGCCCCCGCCACCGGTGACTGGCATTGGCTGTGGGTGCATTTTGACGGCTCCGCAGCCGCGGCGGTCCACGCGGAATTCATGGCAGCGGGCCAGCGGCTGACCGTGCGCGATGACCAGGCCATGTACCGAAGATTCATGGGAGTCCTCACCCATGCACAGCAGAGCCCCGCACCCCGGGAGTCCCGGGCCCTCAGTGGGGAACTGCTGGGTCTCCTGGGCACCATCCTGGACCGGTGCGCGGCGCAGGGACAACCCTCCGCCGGGGAGCCCAAGCTGGAAGCGCTGTTCGCCTGGATCGCGGAGAACCTCCACCGGCCCCTCCCGCTCCACGAATTGTGCAGCCAGGCCACCTACTCGCCGGCCCAGCTTCACCGGCACTTCATCGCCGCAGTGGGGCTGAGCCCGCAGGCCTACGTGGCCCGGATCAGGCACTCCACCGCTGCGGACCTTCTGGCTCTGACATCCATGGCCGTAGCGGACGTAGCGGCGGCCGTAGGTTACGCGGACCCGCTCTACTTTTCCCGCCGGTTCAAGTCATGGTCCGGGCTCTCCCCCTCCGCCTTCCGCCTCGCCGGAATCCCCGGACCGGTCGCATCGTCGGGAAACGGCCACCCTGAACCGCTGCAGTATTTCAACTAGGCTGGAACCCATGGCTCAAGCACCGCAGGACCAGATCGCACCACTGCTCACGAGCGAAGGATGGGACCTGCTCGCGTCCCTTGGCCCGTACCGCGAGGACACCTCGTTCGAGCTGAATTCCTCGCTTCGCAAGGCCGGCCACTCCCCCGCACTGGTGTCCGCGGTCCTCACCCAGTCCAGGCTCCGCACCAAGGCCGAACTGAAGTTCGGTGAATTCGCCCGCAGCATGCTCTTCACCCAGGCCGGGCTGGAACAGGCCACCCGGCTGCAGGTGGCCGCCCGGCACGCCGAACGGTTCGTGCAGGCCGGGATCGGCCACGTCGCCGACCTCGGCTGCGGGCTGGCCGCCGACTCGTTGGCCCTCGCCTCGATGGACATCACCGTCACGGCCGTGGAAATGGACGAGACCACCGCCGCCTGCGCCACGGTGAACCTCATTCCGTTCCCCAACGCCACCGTGGTGCACTCCGATGCGACATCCGTCCCGCTGGACGGGATCGACGGCGTCTGGCTGGACCCGGCACGCCGCGTCACTTCCACGTCCGGTACCAAGCGGATCTGGGATCCGGAGGCCTTCTCCCCGCCATTGTCGTTTGTGGAGTCGCTGGCCGCGTCCGGCCGCGCGGTGGGGGTCAAAATGGGCCCCGGGATGCCGCACGAATCGGTGCCGGCGGACTGTGAGGCGCAGTGGGTCTCCGTGGGCGGCGACGTCACCGAGGTGACGCTGTGGTTCAACGCGGTGCGCCGGACCGGAATCCGCCGGGCAGCCTTGCTTTTGGGCCCCCAGGGCGCCGCCGAAATCACCAGCGCCGAGGATTTCGACGGCGGTCCGGTCGCCCCCGTGGGCCCGGTGGAGGGCTACCTCTACGAACCGGACGGCGCCGTGATCCGCGCGGGGCTGGTGGCCGACGTCGCCCTTGAACTGGGCGGGCACCTCGTGGACGAGCACATCGCCTACATCTGCGCGCCTGACCTCGTGGACACGCCCTACGCACGGGCCTACAAGGTCCTGGAAGTCATGCCGTACAACGTCAAGGCGCTCAAGGCCTGGGTCAAGGACAACGGCATCGGCGTGCTGGACATCAAAAAACGCGGCACGTCCGTCACCCCGGAGGAGCTGCGGAAACAGCTGCTCCCCGCAGGGAAGGCCAGCAGCAAAGGCAGCAAGAAGGCCGGAAACAAAACGGCCACCCTGGTCCTGACCCGCATCGGGGAGGACAGGGTGGCCATCGTGGTGGAACCGGCCTGAGACTACTGGGCGCGCGTGAATTCCTCGGCAGCCCGGACCTGCTCTTCGGTGGGGCGGACCCCGGTGTACAGCACAAACTGCTCCAGTGCCTGGATGGTGGCCACTTCGGCGCCGGTGATCACCGGCTTCCCGGCGGCGCGGGCCGCCTGGATCAGTGGGGTTTCGGCTGGCAGCGCCACGACGTCGAACACCACTTTGGCCGCGGCGATGGTCTCCTCCGGGAAGGACAGTGAGTCGGCTTCCGGACCGCCCTGCATCCCGATCGGGGTGACGTTGATGATCAAATCTGCCGTGCCGCCGTCGAGCGCTGCGCGCCAGCGGAACCCGTACTGCTCCGCGAGGGGCCGCCCTGCGTTCCCGTTGCGCGCAATCACCGTGACGTCCGTGAAGCCGGCGTCGCGGAGGGCGGCGATGGTGGCTTTCGCCATTCCGCCGGCCCCCTGCACCAGGACGGAATAGCCCACGGGCACCGCGTTGGACTTGAGCAGCTGTTCGATGGCCGTGTAGTCGGTGTTGTAGGCCTTGAGGTGCCCGTCGGTGTTCACGATCGTGTTGACGGAATCGATGGCCTTGGCCGAGGGGTCCATCTCGTCCACGAGGGCGATCACGTCCTCCTTGTACGGCATGGACACCGCGCAGCCGCGGATCCCCAGGCCCCGGACGCCGGCAATGGCCTGGCCAAGGTCCGTGGGGGCGAAGGCCTTGTAGATCCAGTTCAGGTCCAGCTGGTCGTACAGGTAGTTGTGGAAGCGGGTCCCGTTGTTGCTGGGCCGCGCCGACAGCGAGATGCAGAGGGTCATGTCTTTATTAAGAATGGGCACCGGTCCATTAAACGGGATCCCCAGGGGTTACGGGCAGCCGGTGCCGGCCGGGAAGCTTCCGACGGCGGCAGGCAGCTTTCCGGGGGCCGTCGCCTTGCCTGCCAGTACGGCAGCCAGCGCGTCGAAGGCGCCCGGGCTGCGCCCGTACAAGGCGACCTTGACCGGCGCGGCGGAGTCCTGCAGCGGCCAGGGCGCGTCCAGCGATACTGCAATGTCCCCGCCTGCCGGTGCGCCGCCGTAGCCGATGAGGCTGACCACCGGCCCCTCGCCTACAGCCAGGCCGGCCCTGGCGGCCGCGGCCTCGAACCGGGCCCGGTCCTGCGGGGAGCCGCCGGCCACCCGGACACTGCCGGGAACCAGCGGGCCGCTGCAGGGTCCGGACAGGACCGTGACAGCGGCGGCCGATACCCGCGCGGAGATGTCCGCGCCGGCCCCGGGCGCCGACCCGGGAGGCGCGGCTGTCCTGCCCCGCCAGATCATCATGGTGGCCACCCGCTGCGCGGCCTCGTCCAGGCGCGCGGCCGGCAGGCTGCCGCCGGCCACGGCACCCACGATGGCCGCGTGTGCCTGCGCCACATCCGTGGGCATCAGCAGCAGGTCCGCTCCGGCGGCGAGCGCCGCCACGGCAGCGGAGCCGTCCGGATACCGCTTCTGGACCGCAGCCATGTTGAGGGCGTCCGTCACGGCTACTCCGTTGAATCCCATGCCCCGCAGCGCTGCGTACGTGGGCGCGGACAACGACGCCGGGACGCCGGGTTCCAGCGCGGGCACGGCAATGTGCCCCGTCATCACCATGGGCACACCGGCACCGATGGCGGCCCGGAACGGCTTCCAGTCGCGGGCCTCGAGATCGGCAATGCTTGCGGGCTGCACGGGCAGGTCCTGGTGCGAGTCAACCGTGACTGAACCATGCCCGGGGAAATGCTTCACAGCCGGCAGGACGCCCGACTCCTGCATCCCCTGCGAAAAGGCCACCCCCAGCGCCCCTGCCGCATCCGGGTACCCGGACATGGAGCGCGCGCCGATGGTCGGATCGGCAGGCCCGATGGTGACGTCCGTGTCCGGCGCGAAGTCCACGTTGAAACCCAGCGGTGCGAGTTCGGACGCCATGGCCCGGCCCGCGTCCTTCGTGAGCGCCGTATTGCCCGCGGCTCCGTAGGTCATGGGCGCCGGCCATTCGGTGAGTGGCGAACCGAGCCGCGCCACCATGCCGCCCTCCTGGTCCACGCCGATGAGGCCGGGCCAGGTCCGGCCATCCGCCCGGGCTGCCTGGGCCAGGCGTGCGGTGGTCGCTGCCATGGCCGCGGGGTCCACCTGCTTCCGGGCGTCCACGGGAACGTTGTCCCCCATGATGATCGAGCCCGCCAGGTGGAGGCGCTCGATGGTGGCGGCGTGCGCCGCCGCGTCCGTGCCGGCGAAGAAGGGCATCAGGACCTGGCCTGCTTTTTGCTCCGGGGTCATGGCGGCCACGGCTGCAGCGGCCGCGTCCCTGTCGCGCTGCTGCGGTCCCCAGCCGAGGGGCCTGGTTCCCGGGTCCGGTGCGGCGGACGACGGCGGGGGCGCCGGCGTCGTCCGTTTGGATGCCGACGGTGAGGCGCTGGGAGAGGGGGTCTCGGACGTGGGCGCCGCCGCCGGGGCGGGCACGCCCGTGCAGGCGCTCAGGGCGGTGAGGGTGGCCGCCGCTGCCAGGATGAGGGTGGTTTTGTGAAAACTGTCACGGGTCTGCGGGAACAAGGCCATCAATACGATGCTACCCCTGCACTAGACTTGAACCACCCGTTCGCCTGCCTGCCGCCGATTGCCAGGACACCCTTCCGGGGCGGCGTGGGCCAGGGACAACAGAACAGTTAGGGGAACGCATGAAGATTGATTTCGCTTCATCCAGGCAATCAACTCTTGGTGTGGAGTGGGAGCTGGCACTCGTGGACGGCCAGACCGGAGAGCTGGCTTCCGTGGCCAACGAGGTGCTCCGTGGCGTCGCCGCCAAACACCCCGAGCTGAACGAGGACGACGAACATCCCCACATCAAGCAGGAACTCCTGCTGAACACGGTGGAACTTGTCACCGGGATCTGCGAGACCGCCGGCGAAGCCAAGGAGGACCTCAGCAGGTCCCTGGCCGCCGTCCGCGAGATCACGGACCCCATGGGCGTGGAGGTTTTCTGCGCTGGGAGCCACCCCTTCAGCCCGCCCCAGCTCCAGCCCGTCACGGACAAGGCCCGTTACGCCAAGCTGATCGACCGCACGCAGTGGTGGGGCCGCCAGATGGTGATTTACGGTGTGCACGTCCATGTTGGCCTGGACCGGCGCGAAAAGGCCCTTCCCGTGCTGGACGGCCTGGTCAATTACTTCCCCCATTTCCAGGCGCTGTCCGCGTCGAGCCCGTTCTGGGGCGGCGAGGATACCGGCTACGCCTCGCACCGGGCCCTGATGTTCCAGCAGCTGCCCACCGCAGGCCTGCCGTTCCAGTTCCGGTCCTGGGACGAATACGAGTCCTACGTCCAGGACATGTTCACCACCGGCGTGATCGATACCCTGTCCGAGATCCGCTGGGACATCCGCCCGGTCCCCAACCTGGGCACCATCGAGATGCGCATCTGCGACGGCCTGGCAACGCTGGAGGAAGTGGGCGCCATTGCCGCCCTCACCCAGTGCCTCGTGGACGAATTCTCCACCACGCTCGATAACGGCGGGACCATCCCCACCATGCCGCCGTGGCACGTCCAGGAAAACAAATGGCGTGCCGCCCGCTACGGCATGGAAGCCATCATCATCCTCGACGCCAAGGGCAGGGAGCAGCTGGTGACGGACCACCTCCTGGAGACCCTGAACAGGCTGGAGCCCGTCGCGGCCAAGCTCGGCTGCCCGGACGAGCTCGCCGACGTCGAGAAGATCATCCGCCGCGGAGCTGGCTACCAGCGCCAGCGCCGCGTGGCCGCCGAGCGCGGCGGAGACCTGCAGGCCGTAGTGCTGGACCTGGTCAAGCAGATGCGCAACGGCCCCACCGCCTGAATTTCACCCGTTGCTCTATCACCTATGGTCGTTAAACCCGTGGTTTGGGGACCAAAGGTGATAGAGCAAGTTGGTTTAAGGCGTGAAGGTCAGGCGGGCAGTGACACCGCGGTGACCGGCATGGAGGAGTCCGGCGCGAAGCGGATGCCGCTGGGCGCCACCCCGGCCATGACCAGCTGCGCGCCGAGGGCGGCCACCATGGCACCGTTGTCCGTGCAGAGGTCCAGCGGCGGAACATGGAGCCGGATCCCGGCGGACGCACAGCGCTGGCCGGTCAGTTCGCGCAACCTGGAATTGGCAGCCACGCCACCGCCCAGCAGGACATCCTTGATTCCGTTCTCGCGGCAGGCCAGCACGGCCTTTGACGTGATCACGTCCACCACGGCTTCCTGGAACGCGGCCGCGATGTCTGCCACCGGCACCTCCTCGCCGCGGGCCTCGAACTGCTCGACGCACCGGGCAACGGCGGTTTTGAGGCCGCTGAAGGACCAGTCATAGCGGTGCGGGCCCGGTTCCTCGGCGGACCCCATGTATTTGGGCTGGCTCAGTCCCCGCGGGAACCGGATGGCTTTGGGGTTGCCGGTCTTGGCCAGCCTGTCGATGGCGGGACCGCCCGGATAGCCGAGGCCCAGGATGCGGGCCACCTTGTCGTAGGCTTCGCCGGCGGCGTCGTCGATCGTGGAGCCCAGCAGCTGCACGTCGTCGGTGATGCTGTTGATCTTGAGGATCTCGGTGTGCCCGCCGGACACCAGCAGGGCGCCGAGGTTGTCCGGCAGCCGCGGGGCGACGCCTGAACCAACTCCACCCGAAGCGCTGGCAGGCGACTTGCCGTCCAGGAGTCCCACGCCCACATGCGCCACCAGGTGGTTGATCGCGTACAGTGGCTTGCCTGTGGCCACGGCCAGGGCCTTGGCGGCGCAGACGCCCACCATCAGCGCCCCGGCGAGTCCTGGTCCCGACGTGACCGCAATGGCGTCGATGTCGTCCAGTTCCACGCCGGCGTCGTCAAGGGCCTGCCGCAGTGTGGGGACAAAGGCATCCAGGTGCGCGCGGGAGGCGATCTCCGGGATCACCCCGCCGAAGCGGACGTGTTCGTCCATGGACGAGGAGACGGTGTTGGTCAGCAGGGTGGTTCCGCGGACGATCCCGACGCCGGTCTCGTCGCAGGACGATTCGATGCCCAGTACCAGGGGCTGCTGGCGGTTCATGGCTGGTCTGCTTCCGTGGTGGGGGCCTGGTCGGGGGTGAGCTGGAGCCGCATGATCAGGGCGTCCACGCCGTCGCGGTAGTACCGGCGGCGGACATGGATCTGCACGAACCCGAAGCGCAGGTACAGCTGCTGGGCCCGCGGGTTGTCCGCGCGGACCTCCAGTAGGACGTCCTGGGCGCCGCGCTGTCCGGCTTCCCCGATGAGGCGGGTCAGCAGGGCTGAGCCGATCCCCCGGCCTTCGAATTCAGGCACGACGGCGATGGTCTGGACGTCCGCGATGGGCTCGATGCACATCAGGCCGGCGTAGCCCACGATCCCGGATGCTGTTTCGGCCACCAGGTAACGGCGGGTGTCAGTCTGCGACAGTTCGTCGAAGAACATGTGGAGGGGCCAGGCATCGGCGGGGAACAGCCTTTGTTCCAGGATGTTGACGGCGGGCACATCGTCGAGCGTCATGTCGCGCAGGACCACCCCGTCAGCGCCGGGCACGGCCGGGGTGCTCACAGCGCCCGCTTCCGCGGCCCGGGGACCTGCGCGTCGGATTCGCGCAGGTACAGGGGTGTGGAATCAGGCAGCGGGTCACCCGCTGCAAGCCGGGCCAGCGCGAACTGGCCCAGGTACAGGGCGTCGGGCTGTTCGGAGCTGAACGCGGGGTTGGCCTTGAGCGCATCGGAGTACAGGCCCGCGCCGGCACCGAAGGCGGGCAGGTCCGGGAGGTCCGCCGCGAAGCCCACGTGCGGTCCGTCTTCCAGCTGCGGCAGCTGCCCGTCCGCCAGGCTGTAGCGGGCCCAGTAGACCTCTTTCCGGCGTGCATCGGTGACCACCAGGAATTCGGGCACCGCATCGGTGGACTCGGCAACCTCCAGGGCCACGGCGTCGAGGCTCATCATGCCGTACAGGGGTTTGTTCCAGACGAAGGCCAAAGTGCGGGCAGTGGCGATGCCGGACCGCAGGCCCGTGAACGGGCCGGGGCCCACGCCGGTGACGATGGCATCGACGTCGCTCCCCGAGACACCTGCCGAGGCGAGGAGGTCGTCGATGCCCGGGGCTAGCACCTCGGCGTGGCTGCGGGTGTCCTCGGTGGCGAAGCTGGCCACGACTCCCTCCAGGGCATCGTCTGACACGAGCGCGGCGCTGGCCACGGCTGAGGTGTCGATCGCAAGTATGAGCATCAGGGTGTCCCTTCGGTGATTCCGCCAAGGGCTGGCCTGGCCGCCCAGCGCGGACCGAAGCCGCGCATCACGATCGTGCGGGGCTCGTCGTCGTCGTCCGTATCAAAGTCCAGGACCTCTGGTTCCCCTTCGCGGGCGCCGGCTGCCGGGTGCGGTTCCGTTGCGGGCAGTCCAATGGTGCGGTGCAGGTCAACCTCGAGCCGGCTCTCGCTCAGGTGTTCCACCCGGCCGCGGCCCCATTCCACCACCGTCACGGCCGAGTCCATGGTGTTCTCCAGGTCGATGTCGTCAATTTCCGACGCCGATCCCAGCCGGTAGGCGTCCACGTGGACCAGGTCCGGGCCCCCGGGTCGGGGACCGTCTGGCAGGTTGGGGTGGATGCGGACCAGGACAAAGGTCGGCGAAATAACGCCGGACCGCACCCCCAGGCCCTCACCCAGGCCCTGGGTGAACGTGGTCTTGCCGGCACCCAGCTCACCGGTCAGCACCAGCAGGTCCCCGGCATCCAGTTCCGACGCCAAAGCCGCAGCGAGCCCGTGGGTCTGGTCCGCCGTCGACACGCTGAGCGTCAGTTCCCAGTTGGCTGCGGAGCCGACGCCGGCCTCAGGCCGGCTCATGGCGGGGCTGCTTCCCGGACCCGGGCGCAACGAAGGCCTCGTTGATGAACCGGCGCGGAACCCGTGGACTGATCCGGGTCACGATCTCGTAGTTGTTCGTTCCGGCGGCGAGCGCCCAGTCGTCGGCCGTTGGGCCGCCGTCGGACCCGCTGCCAAAAAGCTCTGCCTCGGCGCCCAGCAGGCCCGCACCGGCGGGGACCGCGTCGCCCAGGTCGATGACCATCTGGTCCATGGCGATCCGTCCCACTACGGGATACGTGCGGCCCGCCACCCGGACCGGACCGCCGGTGGCCACGCGAGGGATGCCGTCCGCGTAGCCCACGGGGATCAGCGCCAGGGTGCTGGGGCTGGTGGTGTGGTAGCGGAGGCCGTAGGAAACGCCCTGCCCGGCCGGCACGTGCTTGCACTGCGACACGAGGGTCCGCAGTGTCATGGCCGGGCGCAGGCCGAGTTCGGCGGATGTCTGGCCCTCGAACGGTGAAAGGCCGTAGATGCCCAGCCCCACGCGGACCAGGTCGAAGTGGGTGTCCGGCCGGGACAGCGTTGCGGGAGTGTTCGCCAGGTGGCGGACCTCGGGATCCACGCCGGCGTCCTCGGCCACGGCCAGCACCTCGCGGAAGGCCGCCAGCTGCTCGTCGGTTTCAGGCCGCTCGGGTTCGTCGGCGACGGACAGGTGGGAAAAGATGCCGACGACGCGCAGGAGCCCCTGGTCCTGGTATTCGAGGGCCTCGCCCACCAGGTGGTCCCAGCCTTCGAGGGTGACGCCGTTCCGGCCCAGGCCGGTGTCCACCTTGAGGTGGATCCGGGCCGGGCGTTCCTGTTCGCGGGCGGCGGCCACGATCTTGTCCAGCTCCCAGCCGGAGCAGCCGATGTCGACGCCGGCAGCCACGGCCGCGCCGAAGTTGCTTTCCGTGGTGTGCAGCCACGCCAGCATGGGCGCGTCGATCCCCGCGGTCCGCAGGGCGAGGGCTTCGGAGATGTGGGCGACGCCCAGCCAGGAGGCCCCTGCTTCGAGGGCGGCCCGGGCTACGGGAACGGCGCCGTGGCCGTATGCGTCGGCCTTGACCACCGCCATGACCTTCGCTGGCGATGCCGCGGCGGCAAGCCTGCGGACATTGTGGCGGATGGCGTCCAGGTCGATGACGGCGGAGCGTTCGTAGAGCGGATCCGCTCCTGGGGCTGCGCTGAAGTCACCGGTTGCTACGGGGTAAGTCACCTTAGTGATTCTAGTGCGGGCGGCCCAGCCGCAAATCACGGCCCGATAATCGCGGGGCCCAGGCGCCCCGGCAAACCCTGCGCTTCAGGCGTCGGAGAGGTGCGCGATCGTGGCGGTGGCCCGGCGCTGGGCGGCCAGCGGGACGTCCCGGATGATCTCTTCGAGGAAGCCGTAGCGGCGAAGCCACTGGCTGCTCTGGCGTTCCCGCCGGGCGTTGGCCCGCTGCCACCAGTCGGCGATGTCGCCCCAGCCAGGGGCCGCGAGCGAACCGCCCACCTCCTGGACGGCCAGCGACGCGCACAGGTTCGCGAAGCGGAGCCGGTTCCCCAGCGGCCAGCCCGCGAGGCTGCCCACGATGAACGCGGCGTCAAAGCAGTCGCCGGCGCCGGTGGGGTCGAACGCCGAGACCGGCAGCGACGGCACCCACTCCTCCTCGCCGCTCTCGGAGTCGACAGCCATGGCACCCTGCGCGCCGAGTGTCACCACGGCCACGGGCACGCGGTCTGCCAGGGCATAGAGCGCGGCCCAGGGGTCGTCCTTGCCGGTGAACGCCATGGCCTCGCGCTGGTTGGGCAGGAACGCGTGGAAGTACTGCAGGTTTTCGAGCCGGACCGGGGACCACTTGCCGCTGGGGTCCCAGCCGACGTCGCCGAAGAGCTTGACCCCGGACTGGTGCGCTTCCACCGCCCAGGGTTCAATCTCAAGGTCCAGTTCGGCGATGCCTGCGAGCGCCGGCGGCGGCGTGCCGATCAGCTCCGACGACGTCACCGGGGCCGGGTGCCCGTGCGTCACCAGCGAGCGGTCCTTCTGGACGCTCAGGGATACGGTGACCGGGGAGTGCCACCCGGGGATGCGGCGCGACAGGCTGAGGTCCACATGCTCCTGCCCGGCCAGGATCTTCCAGTTGTAGTCGCCGTAGCCGTCGTCGCCGAACGCGGCGGCCAGGCCCGTCTTGAGACCCAGACGGGCCGCGGCGATGGCCTGGTTGGCCACGCCGCCGGGGCAGCTGCCCATGCCCTCGCTCCAGATCTCCGTTCCGGGTTCCGGCGCGTGCGGCAGCCCGGTGAAAATGATGTCCTGGAACACCGTTCCGGCGAGGATCAGGTCGAACTCACCGTCCGACGGCGTGCGGACGGCGGAGAGCGGGTCGAAGCGGCGGGCGGGGATGGCGTCCATGTCCGGCACGATACGCCCTGCCGCCCCCATGCGATAGGGGCGACCCGCCGTCGGGCCTAGACTGCTGGTTATGCGGCTCATGATCGCCGGCGGCGGCGGATTCCGGGTTCCCCTGGTGTACCGGGCGCTGCGCTCGGGCGCCTTTGCGGGGCTGGCCACCGAACTGGTGCTGTACGACGTCGACCCCGGCCGGCTCAGTGCCGTCGCGGCGGTCCTCGCGTCCATGCCCTCCCCGCCTGCCGGGGAAGGCGACCGGCCGCCGTCGATCCGCACCACGACGTCGCTGCCGGACGCGCTCCTGGGCACGGACATGGTGTTCGCGGCGATCCGCCCAGGCGGCACGGCCGGGCGCATCGCGGACGAACGCGTGGCGCAGGACCTTGGCCTGCTGGGACAGGAAACCACCGGAGCCGGGGGGATCTCCTACGCCCTGCGCACGATTCCCCGGATGCTGGAACTCGCCCGGCAGATGCGGGAGCTCTGCCCGGACGCCTGGCTGATCAACTTCACCAACCCGGCCGGGATGGTCACCGAGGCCCTGCTGCCCGTCCTCGGGCCGAAGGCGATCGGCATCTGCGACTCGGCCGGCGGGCTCGTCCACCGGGCTGCGCAAGCCGCCGGGATTCCGCTCCAGGACGGAAGGCTCGACGGCGTGGGCTACTACGGGCTGAACCATCTGGGCTGGCTGTACCGGCTGGAGTCCGGCGGCCGGGACCTGCTGCCCGGCCTGTTGTCGGACCCTGCGGCGCTGAACACCTTCGAGGAAGGCCGGCTGTTCCCGCAGCCGTTCCTTGCCGGGCTCGGCGCACTTCCCAACGAATACCTCTATTACTACTACCGGCTGGACAGCGCCGCGGCGGCCATGCGGGCCATGCCGCAGACCCGCGGCGAGTCCATCCACGCCCAGCAGGCCGAACTCTATCCGCGGCTCGCCACCGCCGGAAACCGCGCCTACCGGCTGTGGGACGCCGCCCGCCGCTCCCGCGAGGAAGGCTACCTGGCCGAGGCCCGCACCCATGGTGAGCAGCGCGACGAGGAGGACCTCGCCGGCGGCGGCTACGAACGTGTGGCCCTGGCTGTGATGCGCGCCGTGGCGGGCGGCAGTGGTGACACACAACTGATCCTGAACACGCGCAACACCCTGCCGGCAACGGCAGCAGCCCCGCCGAAACCGGCCATTCCCGGGCTGCCGGCGGACGCCGTCGTCGAGGTCCCCTGCACGGTGACGGCCGACGGCGCGGTGCCGCTCCCCCAGTCGCCCCCGGGCCGGGAGCAACTCAGGCTGATGCGCCGGGTCAAGGAGGTGGAGCAGCTCACCGTTGGGGCAGCCACCCACGGAGACCGGGCCGCGGCCTTCGACGCTTTCGCCAGGCATCCCCTGGTGGACTCCCGGGAATTGGCGGGTGCCCTGCTCGAAGGCTATGAACGGGCCTTCCCCGCGCTGAAGGAACTCTGGCGCTGACATCCTGTGGTTGCCTTCACATGCGCCACGCGGGCCGACGGGCACCTGGCGGGAGGCCGAGCGTTAACGTCAGGAGTAGTGTTTTATCGGATGCATAACTGACGGCGCGCACGCGGCGCCGGCGCTGGAAGGAGATGCCGTGGCACTGATCCGCAGGGTCGCCTTGCTCTCCCTCCACACCTCGCCCATGGAACAGCCAGGTTCCGGCGATGCCGGCGGGATGAACGTCTACATCCGCGAACTGGCCTCCGCCCTGGCCGAGACCGGCGTGGAAGTGGAGATCTTCACCCGTTCCACCTCAGCCAGCCAGCCCGCCGTCGAGCATCCCGACCCCGGCGTCTGCGTCCACAACGTCCTGGCCGGCCCGCCGCACAAGGTTCCCAAGGAGGAGCTGCCCGGTCTGCTGCACAGCATGGTGGCCGAGATCGAGCAGATCCGCCAGCGCCAGCCGCACGGCCGGTACGACGTCATCCACTCGCATTATTGGGTGTCGGGCGTGGCCGGCCTGGAGCTTTCGGAGCTGTGGGGCGTGCCGCTGGTCCACACGATGCACACCATGGCCAAGGTCAAGAACCTGCTGCTTGAGTCCGGGGAGCAGCCGGAGCCGCGGCGTCGGGAGGTGGGAGAGCACCGGATTGTCGACGGCGCCGCCCGCCTGATCGCCAACACTCCCGCCGAGGCCCAGGAACTGGTGTCGCACTACGGCGCCGACTACGACCAGATCGACATCGCCGCTCCGGGGGTTGACCTTGCCACATTCACGCCGGCGTTCCGCGCGCGGTCACGTGCCGAGCGGGATATCCCGGCGGACACCTTCCACCTGCTGTTCGCCGGGCGCATCCAGCGGCTCAAAGGCCCGCAGATCCTGATCAAGGCGGCCGCCAAGCTGCGGGCCCGGCGCCCGGACATCAATCTGCGGCTCACCATCCTGGGAGCGCTCAGCGGCAACAAGGACTTCAACCTCCGCCACCTGATCACGGAGGCGGGAATGGACGACGTCGTCACGCACCTCCCGCCGGTAGGCGCACCGGAGCTGGCGGCCTGGTTCCGTGCCGCGGACGTGGTAGTGATGCCTTCCTTCAGCGAATCCTTCGGGCTCGTGGCGCTTGAGGCGCAGGCGTGCGGAACGCCGGTGGTGGCCACCCGCGTCGGCGGGCTGTCCCGGGCCATCTGCCACGGCCTGACCGGGCTGCTGGTGGACGGGCACCATGCCGAGGACTGGGCCGATGCGCTGGAAGCCCTCTATGACGACCCTGCGACGCGGGTAGACATGGGGCGGGCGGCCGCCATCCGGGCCCAGAACTCCGGCTGGCAGCGCACCGCCGCCATCACGCTGGAAAGCTACCACGCCGCCGTCGACAATCACCTGGTGGGCCGGCTGATCCCGGCTGCACCGGCACCCTGAGGCGGACGCCACCGCGCCCGCCCGACCCGCCCGAACAAAGGACAAAGATGTCTGAACGCATTCCGCTGACCGACCTTGAGATCGCGCGCCAGGCGACGATCAGGCCCATCGGCGAAGTGGCGGCAGCGGCCGGAATCAATGCGGACGCGCTCGAACTGTACGGGCGGTACAAAGCCAAGATCGACCCGGCCCTGCTGGATGCCCCCGCCCCGGCAGGGAAGGTGGTGCTGGTCTCCGCCATGTCCCCCACCCCCGCCGGCGAGGGGAAGTCCACCACCACCGTGGGCCTGGCCGATTCGCTGGCCCGGGCCGGCCACAACGTCATGATCGCCCTTCGGGAACCCTCGCTTGGACCCATCCTGGGCATGAAAGGCGGCGCGACGGGCGGCGGCTACTCCCAGGTACTGCCGATGGACGAGATCAACCTGCACTTCACCGGCGACTTCCATGCGGTTACGTCGGCCAACAACGCGCTCATGGCGCTCGTGGACAACCACATTTACCAGGGCAACGAGCTGAACATCGATCCCCGGCGGATGACGTTCAAGCGGGTCCTGGACATGAACGACAGGTCGCTGCGGGAAGTGATCATAGGCCTGGGCGGGCCCACCCAGGGTGTGCCCCGGCAGGACGGCTTCGACATTACGGTGGCGTCGGAGATCATGGCGGTGTTCTGCCTTGCCACGGACCTGGCCGACCTCCGCGAGCGGCTGGGCCGGATTACGTTCGGCTACACGTACGACCGTTCCCCCGTGACGGTGGCGGACCTCGGCGTCCAGGGCGCGCTGACCCTGCTCCTCAAGGAAGCCATCAAGCCGAACCTGGTGCAGACCATTGCCGGCACTCCCGCCCTGGTCCACGGCGGACCGTTCGCCAACATCGCGCACGGCTGCAATTCGCTGATCGCCACACAGACCGCGCGGCGGCTGGCGGACATTGTGGTCACGGAGGCCGGTTTCGGGGCCGACCTGGGGGCGGAGAAGTACATGGACATCAAGTCCCGGGTTGGTGACGTGGCGCCGTCCGCCGTGGTGGTGGTGGCCACCGTCCGCGCGCTGAAGATGCACGGCGGGGTGGCCAAGGACCGGCTGACGGAACCCAACCTCGAGGCGCTGCAGGCCGGCGTCGCCAACCTCCGCCGGCACGTCCACAACGTCGAGAAGTTCGGAGTAACGCCGGTGGTGGCCATCAACAGGTTTTCCTCCGACACTTCTGAGGAGCTCGACTGGCTGCTGGAGTGGTGTGCGGCGGAGGGGGTGCAGGCGGCGGTGGCGGACGTCTGGGGCCGGGGCGGAGGCGGTGACGGGGGCGACGAACTCGCGGCCAAGGTGGCGGCGGTGGTCTCCGCGCCCAACAGTTTCCGGCACCTTTATCCGCTGGACCTGCCTGTGGAGGAGAAGATCCGGACCATCGTGCAGGAGATCTACGGCGCAGACGGCGTGGACTTCTCCGTCCCTGCTCTGAAGCGGCTGGCCGACATCGAAAAGAACGGCTGGACCGGGCTGCCCGTCTGCATGGCCAAGACCCAGTACTCGTTCAGCGACGAGGCCTCCCGGCTGGGCGCGCCGAAGGGCTTCACCATCCACGTGCGTGACCTGATCCCGAAGACCGGTGCGGGCTTCATCGTGGCCCTGACCGGTGCGGTCATGACCATGCCCGGCCTCCCCGCAGCCCCGGCGGCGATGCGCATGGACGTGGACGGCGAAGGCAACCCGGTAGGCCTCTCCTGACCTGTCTGCCTCCCCACCTGTTGCTCTATCACTTTGAGCCCCCATTTGGCTCTTTTGAGAGCCAAGACTGATAGGGCAAACCGGCCTGTGGATATCTTCTGCGGGCATTCGTGCCTTTGGGCAACAATGGTGCTCATGCGCCCGTCCTCGCCGCTGCCAGCCTCCATGGCATCTGTCCCGTTTACCGTCCACGAGGCACGGGCCGCCAGCCTGAGCCGGGGAAGGTTACGTTCGTCCGACGTGGCCTCAGCGGGGCGGCTGCTCTATTTGCCGATTGGGTGGGACTTTGAAATCCGGGGGCTGGCGAGGGCCTTATCCGCAGCGACGCCTGGGGCGTGGATCTCGCACGTGACGGCGGCATGCATCCTGGGACTATGGCTCCCACCATGGTTCCGCGAATGCGGGGAACTCCATCTGAGCAAACCGAGAGAGCTGCCGCCCGTACGGCGAAAGGGCGTCGTGGGCCACACCGTCTTGGCATTTGATCAAGAAGTCATGGAGCTGGACGGGATTCGGATCTCCACACCGGCCCGGACTTGGCTTGACCTTTCGGGCATCCTGCCTTTGGAGGACTTGGTGGCTGTGGGAGACCAGTTGGTTCGCCAGCCGCGGCTTGATCTTGATGCCCGCTCTGACCCCTGGTCGACCCTGCCACTGCTGAAAGAAATGCTGAAGCGGCACCCGAAACTGAAGGGAATCGTGAAAGCGAGGGAAGCCGCAGAACTCATCCGTTCCGGCTCGGATTCTGCACCCGAGACCTTCCTGCGGCTGGCCTTGACAGCCGCTGGCCTGCCGGAGCCAGAACTGCAGCTACGTGTCGAGCGTGACAACCGCTGGTCGCCGGCCGCAGACATGGGGTACCGCGCCCAGCGCGTTGCCATCCAGTACGACGGCGGCCATCACCTTACGCGCGAACAGCAATCCGTCGACAATCGCCGGGACGAATCATTCAATGCCGCAGGCTGGCGGTACTTCAAGTTCAACGCCGACGATTTGGCCAACGACTTCCGGGCGGCGGTGCGCAGGGTCCGCGCAGCGTTGCATGGGCGTTAAACACGCGTTGCCCCATCACTTGTGGTTGCTAAACCCCTGGTTTGGGGACCACAAGTGATAGGGCAACGAAAGTCCGGGGGTGGGTTAGCGCTCGAGGTCTCCGCGGATGAAGGCCTCGACCTTTTCACGGGCGAGGTCGTCGTTGAACTGCTCCGGCGGGGACTTCATGAAGTAGCTGGATGCAGACAGCAGCGGGCCGCCGATGCCGCGGTCCAGGCCGATCTTGGCCGCGCGGATGGCGTCGATGATCACGCCGGCGGAGTTCGGTGAGTCCCAGACTTCCAGCTTGTACTCCAGCGACACCGGGGCGTCGCCGAAGTTGCGGCCTTCGAGGCGGACGAAGGCCCACTTGCGGTCATCGAGCCACTGGACGTAGTCCGACGGGCCGATGTGGACGTCCTTGGCAGCCAGTTCAGCTTCAACGTTGGAGGTCACGGCCTGGGTCTTGGAGATCTTCTTGGACTCGAGGCGGTCGCGCTCCAGCATGTTCTTGAAGTCCATGTTGCCGCCGACGTTGAGCTGGTACGTGCGGTCCAGCGTGACGCCGCGGTCTTCGAAGAGCTTGGCCATGACGCGGTGCGTGATGGTGGCACCGATCTGGCTCTTGATGTCATCGCCCACGATCGGGACGCCGGCGGCGGTGAACTTGTCAGCCCAGGCCTTGGTGCCGGCAATGAACACCGGAAGCGCGTTGACGAAAGCTACCCCGGCGTCGATGGCTGCCTGGGCGTAGAACTCGGCGGCTTCCTGCGAACCAACGGGCAGGTAGCAGACCATAACGTCGGCCTTGGCGTCCTTGAGGGCCTGGACAACGTCGACCGGCTCTGACGGGGACTGCTCAATGGTCTCAAGGTAGTACTTGCCGAGGCCGTCCAGGGTGTGGCCGCGCTGGACCGTGACACCGGTGGGCGGCACGTCGGCGATCTTGATGGTGTTGTTTTCGCTGGCGAGGATGGCATCCGCGAGGTCAACGCCGACCTTCTTGCCATCCACGTCGAAGGCGGCAACGAACTGGACATCGTTGACGTGGTACTTGCCGAACTCCACGTGCATCAGGCCGGGGATCGTGGCCTCGGGATCGGCGTCACGGTAGTAGTGCACACCCTGGACGAGCGATGCGGCGCAGTTACCCACACCGACGATTGCAACACGAATCGGATTTGAAGACACGGAACTCCTTTGAGGACAAAACTTCAGCCGCCGCACGGTCAGTACTGGAACGTACGACGGCGGACAGCAGGCATGGCGCCACGCGGCGCCTTTTCATAGTACCCAACTGAGCGGGGGCCGGGATTGTTCCCCGGCGCCCCGCCCAGTTGGTTCGTGCGCAGATCGGAAGTGTTACTTCTTCTGCCAGAGGTTGATGTCCGATGCTTCCGCGAACTCGTCGATGGCGGTCAGCTCGTCGGTGGTGAACTTCAGGTCGTTGATGGCGGAGAGGGTGTCCTCCAGCTGCCTGACGCTCGAGGCCCCCACCAGGGCAGAGGTCACCGGCGTGCCCTTGGGCTGGTCGCGCAGGATCCAGGCGATGGCCATCTGGGCGAGCGACTGGCCGCGGCCCTCGGCGATCGAGTTGAGGCCGCGCACGCGGTCCAGTTTCTCCTCCGTGAGGGCCGCTTCGGAGAGGAAGCGCTCCTTGGCGGCGCGTGAATCGGCGGGGACACCCTTCAGGTACCGGTTCGTCAGCAGGCCCTGCGACAGCGGCGAGAAGGCGATGGACCCGGCGCCCACCTGGTCCAGGGCCTCGTAGAGGTTCGGCGTCCCGTTCTCGGTCCAGCGGTTCAGCATCGAGTAGCTGGGCTGGTGGATGAGCAGCGGAGTGCCGAGTTCCTTCAGGATCCTGGCAGCTTCAAGGGTTTGTTCCGGAGTGTAGGAGGAGATGCCGGCGTAGAGCGCCTTGCCGGAGCGGACGGCGTAGTCCAGCGCGCCCATGGTCTCCTCCATCGGCGTTTCCGGGTCCGGCCGGTGGCTGTAGAAGATGTCCACGTAGTCCAGGCCCATCCGCTGGAGGGACTGGTCCAGGCTGGAGATGAGGTATTTGCGGGAGCCCCATTCACCGTACGGGCCGGGCCACATGTAGTAGCCGGCTTTGGTGGAGATGGTCAGTTCGTCCCGGTAGGGCTTGAAGTCGTCCGCGAGGTGGCGGCCGAAATTGGTTTCGGCAGAGCCGTCCGGCGGGCCATAGTTGTTGGCGAGGTCGAAGTGGTTCACGCCAAGGTCGAACGCGCGGCGGAGGATGGCACGCTGTTCGTCAAAACGCTTGTCGTCGCCGAAGTTGTGCCAGAGGCCAAGGGAGATGGCCGGGAGCTTCAGTCCGCTGCGGCCGACGCGGCGGTAGGGCATGGATTCATAGCGGTTTTCCGCGGCTGAATAAGTCATACGTTCCATCCTGCCAGCTGTGACGCAGGCTACAGCCCCCGCAGCCGTTGTTACGCCGCGGGCTGACACAATCAGCCCGCGGCGCGGCGGCCGGAACTACAAAGCCTTCACGACGGCGGCACTCCACGGACCGAGCGCCAGCGCACCGTTATCGGCGGCAGGCACTTCCTCCGTGGCCAGCAGCAGCGTCCCTGCCCCGTCGAACGCGGCCTTCTGCTCGGAGAGGTTCAGCAGCACCTCGACGGATCCGCGGCGGAAACGCAGCCAGCCGGCGTCGTCGTCGAACTCCACCCGGGTCTCCGCAAACCCCAGCCCAGCCAGCTCCGGATGCTCCCGGCGCAGCGCGGCGAGTGAACGGTAGAGCTGCAGGAGCCGCGCGTGGTCCCCGGCAGAAGCCTCGGCCCAGTTGAGCTTGGAGCGGCGGAACGTTTCCGGGTCCTGCGGGTCAGGTACGACGGCGGGATCCCACCCCATCCGTTCGAACTCGCGGATCCGGCCTTCCGCCGTCGCCTTCCCCAGCTCAGGCTCGGGGTGTGAGGTGAAGAACTGCCACGGCGTGGACGCGCCGAACTCCTCGCCCATGAACAGCATGGGCGTGAACGGCGATGTCATGGTCAGGACCGCCGCGACAGCCAGCTGCCCGAAGGACAGCGACTGGGAGAGTCTGTCCCCTGTGGCCCGGTTGCCGATCTGGTCATGGTTCTGGTTGCAGACCACCAGGGCCGATGGCTCCACGAGCGAGGTGTTAATGGGCCTGCCGTGGTGGCGTCCGCGGAAGCTTGAGTAGCTGCCGTCGTGCAGGAAGCCGTCCTTCAGGACTTTGGCCAGCACGGCCAGGGACTGAAAGTCCCCGTAGTAGCCGGTGGTCTCCCCGCTGACGTTGACGTGGACGGCGTGGTGGAAGTCGTCGCTCCACTGTCCGGCCAGGCCGTAGCCGTTCAGATCGCGCGGGTAGAGCAGCCGAGGGTTGTTCAGGTCCGATTCGGCGATCAGGGTCTTGGGCAGCCCCGTTTCGGCCGAGACCGCGTCACCCAGCGCGCCTAGCTCTTCCAGGATGTGCACCGCGCGCTCGTCCCGGAGGGCGTGGACGGCATCGAGGCGCAGGCCGTCCACATGGTAGTCCCGCAGCCACAGCGCGGCGTTGTCCAGGATGTATTCGCGGACCACGTCCGAGCCGTGGCCGTCCAGGTTGACCGAATCGCCCCACGTGTTGGCGTCGCCCTGCTTGAGGTACGGCCCGAAGCGGGAGAGGTAGTTTCCGCTGGGTCCCAGGTGGTTGTAGACAACGTCCTGGATGACTCCGAGGCCGGCCGCGTGGGCGGCATCCACAAAACGCTGGTAGGCCGCGGGCCCGCCATAGCCTTCGTGGACGGCGTACCACTGGACGCCGTCGTAGCCCCAGTTGTGGGTTCCGTTGAAGCCGTTGACGGGCAGCAGCTCCACGAAGTCCACGCCCAGGTCCGCGAGGTAGCCGAGCTTTTCCGCGGCTGAATCCAGGGTTCCCTCCGGCGTGAACGTCCCTACATGGAGCTCGTAAATGACCGAGCCGCGGAGTTCCTTCCCCTGCCAGCCGGTGTCCTGCCACTCATGGTCGCGGGGGCTGAACGTCCGGGACAGTGCGTGCACCCCGTCCGGCACCCGGCGCGAGCGCGGGTCCGGCAGCGGATGCGTGTCCCCGTCCAGCAGGTAGCCGTAGTCCACCTCGCCGTCCGTGGGGGCGTCCGGTGCGGTCCACCAGCCCTCAGCACCGGGGGCACTTTCCAGTTTCACCATCGGGTAGTGCGTCCCGTTTGCCAGCAGCGTCACAGTGGAGAGGTTCGGTGCCCAGACGTCGAAGCGTCCGGATCCGGTGTGGGTCAGGCTCATGAGTCGTCTCCGTCCGCCGGTACCAGCAAGGCCACCGGGTAGGTACCCAGGATCTCGGCCACCGAAACGGTGCCGGGTCCAAAGCTGTTGCCGGTGAGTTCGTCGCGCAGGGAGCCGGGGAGTTCGACGGCGGTGTCCCGCCACCCGCCCCCGGCTTCCAGTCCGGCGGGGAGCCGGGTAGCCAGGGTTATGGCGCCGCCCCGGTCAAAGGCCAGTAGGTGTCCCGCTGCCGCCCCGGAAGCCGGGACCGGGCTGTAGCCCTGGAACAGTTCGGGCTTGTCGCGGCGCAGGCGGAGGGCACGGGAGGTGACCAGCAGCTTGCTGGCTTCCGTACCGGCATCAGGCAACAGCCCGCCGTCGAGCCTGGCCAACTCCTCTTCACGTCGCGCGAAGTCCACGGGGCGCCGGTTGTCGGGGTCGGTCAGCGACCGGTCCCAGAACTCCGTGCCCTGGTACACGTCCGGAACCCCGGGCATGGTCAGCTGGATCATTTTGGCGGCCAGCGAGTTGGAGGCTGCGAAGGAATCCGTGCTGGCTACGAAGTCCTCGATCACGGCCGTGACACGGGCGTCGTCGAAGGCGGCGTCAACAGCTGCCCTGACGGTCGCTTCGAACTCTTCGTCCGGGTCGGTCCATGTGGTGGAGTTGCCGGCTTCCCGGGCAGCCTTTTGCGCGTAGCCCTGCAGCCGTTCGCGGGAGGCCCGCCACGCACCGACCACTGCCTGCCACAGCAGGTTGGCGAAGGGTCCGTCCGGAACCGGCGCCAGCTCCTGCAGCCGGCCCAGCGTGGCCGTCCAGTCGCCGGGGAGTTCGGCGATAACCGAGATCCGGGCCCGGGCGTCCTCGCTGCGCTTCGTGTCGTGGGTGGAAAGAGTGGTCATGGATTCCGGGAGGTCCGCAAGCCGCCGGCGCATCCGGTGGTGGAACTCCTCGGGAGCAATAGAAAACTCGGTGGGTTCAGCGCCCACTTCGGTGAGCGCACCCAGCCGGGTGTAGCGGTAGAACGCGGTGTCCTCCACGCCCTTCGCCATCACCATGCCCGAGGTCTGCTGGAAGCGGACGGCGATCGCGGTGCTGGGATCGAGCAGCAGGGGCAGCAGCGTGCCGACGGCCACGTCGAGGTCCGGACGGCGTGCCGCCGCCGACTCGCAGGCCTCCTTCAGCACCTCGGCTCCCACCGGCAGGTACGACCGGTAGACCGGGAATGAGGCGATGATTTCGGCAATGGCATCGGCGGCCTGGTCTTCTGCCAGTCCGTGCGAGGCGGGAACCAGCCGGGCCAGCCGCAGCACCTCGGACCGCAGGATGCCGTCGGCGATCATCCGCTTGGTGCCGCGGATCATTTCGGCGTAATCGGCGGGGGAACCGCCGCGGAGGCTTGCGTCCAGGGCATCCAGCCCTGCCTCGCCGGCCGGGTCCACCAGGACCCGGTCGATCTCGGCCAGCGCATCGTAACCGGTGGTCCCTTCGCAGGCGAACTCCCCTGGCAGGACCTCGCCGGGTTCCAGGATCTTTTCCACCAGGACGTAGGCGCCGCCGCTGAGTTCCTTGAGCCAGCGCAGGTACCCTGCAGGGTCGGCGAGTCCGTCCGGGTGGTCCACGCGCAGGCCGTCCACCAGTCCTTCCCGGAACCAGCGGGCCACCTCGGCGTGGGCTTCCTCAAACACGCCGGGGGTTTCGACGCGGATGCCCGCCAGCGTGTTGACCGCGAAGAAGCGGCGGTAGTTCAGTTCGCTGTCCGCCCGCCGCCACGAGACCAGCTCATAGTGCTGGCGGTCATGGACGGCCCGCGGCGAATCGCCCTCAGTGTAGGAGCCCGCCGCCAAAGGAAAGCGGTGGTCGTAGTAGCGAAGCTCGCCGTCCTTGACCTCCAGCTGGTCCACGTCGTCATCGGAGCCCAGCACCGGCAGCCGGATCCGGCCGCCGCCGAACTCCCAGTCGACGTCGAACGCTTCTGCGTAACGAGAGTCCTGCCCCTCCGCCAGCAGCGACCACCACCAGGGGTTCTGCGGCGGTGACGCCACACCCACGTGGTTGGGAACGATGTCCACCAGGACGCCCATGCCGTGCTCGCGGGCAGCCGTGGACAGTGCCAGCAGGCCCTCGGGGCCGCCGCGCTCCGGGTCGACGGCGGACGGGTCCGTGACGTCGTAGCCGTGGTCCGAAGCCTGCTCGGCCGTCAGGATCGGCGACAGATAGACCCAGTCGGCCCCTAGGGATTTCAGGTACGGGACCTTGGCTGCCGCATCAAAGAGGGTGAAGCTGCGTCGGATCTGCAGCCGGTACGTTGATGCCGGAACCCTCATTTTGCAGCGCCTTTCGGCTTGGTGACCTTCTTCGTTTTCTTGGGCTCCGGCACGGTGGGCGTGCTCAGGGCTTCGGTCTCGCTGGTGCTCGTCTGGGTCAGGGCCGCCAGCGACGCAGCAACTGAATGGTCCGGTTCGGTTTCCTCCACCATGTGGGCCCGAAGGACCACCAGGGATTTCGCCTCAACGGGAATGGACTGCCCGGCCTTCACCGGTGCAGTGTCCGCATTGTGGCCGGCCGTGTCGATGATGATGTCCCACGCCGGAGCGTACTCATCGTTGGGAAGGGTGAACTTCACGGTGTCGTCGTGCGCGTTGAAGTACAGTAGGAAGTTCACATCGGTGATCCGGCGCCCGCGGACGTCCTTGCCCTGGATCCCGTCACCGTTGAGGAACATGCCTACCGAACGGCCGAACCCGCTGTCCCAGTCCTCCGGTTTCATGGTGTCGCCGTCGACGTCGAGCCATACGATGTCAGGCAGCCGTTCGCCTTCGCCCCGCAGCACGGGGCGCCCGTCGAAGAACCGGCTTCGCCGGAAGGTGGGGTGCTTGGCCCGCAGCGCGTTGACGGCGGCCGTGAACTCCACAAGCGGCTGGTCGATGCTTTCCCAGTTGATCCACGTCAGTTCGGAGTCCTGGCAGTACCCGTTGTTGTTGCCCTGCTGGGTGCGGCCCAGTTCGTCACCGTGCAGCAGCATGGGGACACCCTGGGACAGCAGCAGGGAGGCTATGAAGTTCCGCTGCTGGCGGGCGCGCAGCCCCAGCACAGCCGGATCGTCGGTGGGGCCTTCGGCTCCGCAGTTCCAGGAACGGTTGTGGGATTCGCCGTCGTTGTTGCCTTCGCCGTTGGCGTCGTTGCGCTTCTCGTTGTAGGACACCAGGTCGGACAGGGTGAAGCCGTCGTGGGCCGTGACAAAGTTGATGGACGCGACGGGGCGGCGGCCTGAGTGCTCATAGAGGTCGGCGGAACCGGTAATGCGCGAGGCGAATTCGCCCAGCGTGGCCGGCTCGCCGCGCCAGAAGTCGCGGACCGTATCGCGGTACTTTCCGTTCCATTCCGTCCACTGCGGCGGGAAGTTGCCCACCTGGTAGCCGCCGGGCCCAACGTCCCAGGGCTCCGCGATGAGCTTGACCTGGGACACGACCGGGTCCTGCTGGATGAGTTCGAAGAACGTGGAGAGCTTGTCGACGTCGTAGAACTCGCGCGCCAGGGTGGAGGCGAGGTCGAAGCGGAAGCCGTCCACGTGCATTTCCGTGACCCAGTACCGCAGCGAGTCCATCAGCAGCTGCAGCGAGTGCGGCTGGCGGACGTTCAGCGAGTTGCCGGTGCCGGTGTAGTCCATGTAGTGCTTCTCGTCGCCCTCCATCAGCCGGTAGTAGGAGGCGTTGTCGATGCCCTTGAAGGACAGCGTGGGGCCCAGGTGGTTGCCTTCGGCGGTGTGGTTGTAGACCACGTCCAGGATCACTTCGATGCCGGCCCGGTGCAGGGACCGGACCATGGCCTTGAAGTCCTGGACCTGCTGGCCGGTGTCCCCGGTGGAGCTGTAGGTGTTCTGCGGGGCGAAGAAGCCGATGGTGTTGTAGCCCCAGTAGTTGTTCAGGCCTTTGTCCTGCAGCGTGCCGTCATTGACGAACTGGTGCACGGGCATCAGTTCGATGGCGGTGACGCCGAGCTTCTGCAGGTGCGAGATGACGGAGGGGTGCGCCACGCCGGCGTAGGTGCCGCGTTGCTCCTCGGGGATCTCGGGGTGGAGCTGGGTGAGGCCTTTGACGTGGGCCTCGTAGATGACCGACTTGTGGTACGGAACACGGAGGTTGTGGTCGCCGTCCCAATCGAAGAACGGGTTGATGACCACGCCCATCATCATGTGCGAGGCTGAGTCCTCGTTGTTGACGGAGTCCGGCTCGCCGAGGTTGTAGGAGAACAGCGACGGGTCCCAGTCCACCTGCCCGTGCACGGCCTTTGCGTACGGGTCCAGGAGGAGCTTGTTGGGGTTGAACCGGTTGCCGGAGGCGGGGTCATACGGGCCGTGGACGCGGTAGCCATACTTCTGCCCGGGCTGGACCTGGGGGACGTAGCCGTGCCAGACGTAGCCGTCCACTTCGTCCAGCCCGAAGCGCGTCTCAACGCCGTTGTCATCGAAGAGGCACAGCTCCACTTTTTCGGCGCGTTCGCTGAACAGCGCGAAGTTTGTGCCGGTTCCATCAAAAGTGGCTCCCAGCGGATAAGCCGATCCGGGCCAGATTTCCATGCGTGCTCCTCGTTGTCGTTCAACAGCGCGTTCCTGACGTTCCGGTCCACGCTGCCGTGCAGAACCTATGCTTACCGTAATGCGTGGCTGTGACTATTACGTTTCCAGGCCACCTATTAAGTAAGCATGCTGACTTTACCCCAAATGTCCGGTAAGGCGTCCGCAATCCGGCCCGCGGCCAGCGGTCCGCCGGCAGACGCGGCCGCTCCGGCCCGGCCGTGCAGGCTCGCCGCCATGGCGGCGATGGCGGCCCAGCGCTCGTCCGGATCGATGCCTGCATCACGGAAGCGGCCGACGTCGGACCCCACCTGGGCGAGCAGCGCACCAATGATTCCGGCCAGGACGTCGCCGCTGCCGGCCGAGGCGAGCCAGGGTGTGCCGTCCGCCTGGCTGTAGAAATCCTGGAAGGGTGATGCCACCAGCGTGGTGGCGCCCTTGAGGAGGACGGTGGCCTCGGTGAGCCCCGCGGCGTGCCGGACGGCGCCGAGTGTGTTCGCCTCCACGGCGGAACGTTCGGTCAGGGAGTGGTCGGCATCCAGCCGTCGCAGCAGGGACGCGAGCTCGCCGGCGTGCGGCGTGAGCACCATCTGCGGGGCCAGGATCAGCGGCAGGCCGGGAAGTGCTCCGGCGTCGGCGACAGTAGGCAGCCCCGAGTCCACGGCGTCGCGCGCGCGCTGGAGCTGTTCGTGGTCCTCCGGGCCCATGCCTGGGCCCACAAGCCAGGCCTGGACGTGGGTTTCCGCCACGGTTCCGGTGCTGCACACCACCTCTGGACAGGACTGCCGGACCAGGTGCGCCACCTCGGGCGGGCCCAGGTACCGCACCATGCCGACGCCGGCGGCCAGCGCGCCGCGGCAGGCCAGGACCGCCGCTCCGGGATAGGTGGCGGACCCGGCGACCACGCCCAGAACGCCACGGGAATACTTGTGTGAACGCCGCTGCGGCTGCGGGAGGAGCCGTGCCAGGTCAGCGGCTTCAAACCGCCGCAGCGCGGGCCATGGGAGGTGCTCCTCGATCCCGATCGGCACCACCTCGACGCGGCCGGCGTGGTCGGCGCCCGGATCGGCCAGCAGGCCGGCCTTCGCGGCGCCGAAAGTCACGGTCAGTGCGGCGGACAGCACCGGGGCGTGGGCCTCGCCGGTGTCGGCGTCCACGCCGCTGGGCACGTCACACGCAACCACCAGGGGCAGGTTGCTGCGGGAAAGCGCCCCTACCAGGGCTGCGGCAGCTCCGCGGAGCCCGCCCTGTGCGCCGGTCCCCAGGATCGCGTCAATGACGACGTCGGCACCCGCCACGCGTGCCGCCAGCTCGCCGGGGTTGGAGTCGGTAAGCCGGTGCACACGGCCGCCTGCCCGCTCAAAGGCGGCCAGCGCCTCGGGGTGTGCCGAATCGGAGGTGAGCACCGCCGTCGTACGCATTCCCCGGGCGGCCAGGAAGGACGCGGCGAATAGGCCGTCGCCGCCGTTGTTGCCTTTGCCCGCGAGGACGGCGACGCCGGCACCGTAGAGCCGCCGCCCGCGGGCGTGCAGCTCACGGACCACAGCATTGGCCAGGCCGTGCGAGGCGCGCTGCATCGGCACGGCACCCATGCCGGCGGCCAAGAGGGGCTGTTCGGCCTCCCTGACCTGGGTTCCGGTGTAGGCGCTGATCATGTCGTCAGTCCCGCTGGCAGGTCCAGCCTTGGGGCTTTCAGCCTTCGGCCAGGACCGTTGCCGTGGCGATCCCGCCGTCGTGGCTCATGGACACATGCCACCGCTTGACGCCCTTGGCCTCAGCCACCGCAAGGACGGTGCCCTTGACCTGGATCGTGGGGCCGTGCTGGTCCAAACCGATCCAGCAGTCCTGCCAGTTCATGCCGGCAGGGGCGCCCAGGACCTTGGCCACCGCTTCCTTGGCCGCGAACCTCGCGGCCAGGGACCGCGTGTTCAGCTCCCGCTCCGCGGGTACAAACAGCCGGTCCCGCAGCCCGGGGGTGCGTTCAAGCTGGCGGCCGAACCGCTCGATGTCTACAACGTCTACGCCTATGCCAACAATCATGCGGCTTATTCTACGGTGACGCTCTTGGCCAGGTTGCGCGGCTGGTCCACGTCGTAGCCCTTGGCCGAGGCGAGTTCCAGTGCGAAGATCTGCAGCGGCACGGTGGCCAGCAGCGGCGCGAGCAGCGTGGGTGTCTCCGGAATGTAGAAGACGTGCTCGGCGTAGGCCTTCACGGCCTCGTCGCCTTCCTCGGCGATGACGATGGTCTTCGCGCCGCGGGCCCGGACTTCCTGGATGTTGGAGACGATCTTGGCGTGCAGCGAATCGCGGCCGCGCGGGGACGGGACCACCACGAAAACGGGCTGGCCTTCCTCGATCAGGGCGATGGGTCCGTGCTTCAACTCGCCGGCAGCGAAGCCTTCGGCGTGGATGTAGGCGAGCTCCTTGAGCTTCAGCGCGCCTTCCATGGCCACCGGGAAGCCCACGTGGCGGCCCAGGAACAGCACCGACTTGGCGTCCTTCATGGACCGGCCCAGTTCCTTGATCTGGTCCTCGTTGTCCAGGATCCGCTGGATCTTGGCCGGGATCTTGCCCAGGTCCGCCAGGATGTCCTTGATCTCGCCCTGGAACTTGTTCCCGCGCAGCTGTGCCAAATACAGGCCCAGCAGGTACGCGGCAGTGATCTGCGCCAGGAACGCCTTGGTGGAGGCCACCGCGATCTCCGGGCCGGCGTGCGTGTACAGCACGGCGTCGGATTCACGCGGGATGGTGGACCCGTTGGTGTTGCAGATGGACAGGGTCTTGGCGCCCTGCTCCTTGGCGTAACGGACAGCCATCAGCGTGTCCATGGTCTCGCCGGACTGGGAGATGGACACGATCAGGGTGTTGGCGTCCACGATGGGGTCGCGGTAACGGAACTCGTGCGAGAGCTCCACCTCGGTGGCGATCCGGCACCAGTGCTCGATGGCGTACTTGGCCACCTGTCCGGCATACGCGGACGTGCCGCAGGCCAGGACGATGATCTTGTTGACGTTCTTCAGCAGGGCCGGGTCGATCCGGAGCTCGTCCAGGGTGAGCTTGCCGTTGACGTCAGAGCGGCCCAGCAGGGTCTGCGCCACGGCGTCGGGCTGGTCGTGGATTTCCTTCTCCATGAACGAGTCGAAGCCGCCCTTTTCGGCAGATTCCGGGTCCCAGTCGACGTGGTATTCCTTGCCATGGGCAGGGGCGCCGTAGAAGTCGGTGATCTCCACGGAATCAGCCGTGATGGTGACGATCTGGTCCTGGCCCAGTTCCACCGCGCGGCGGGTGTAGTCGATAAAGCCAGAGACGTCTGAGCCCAGGAAGTTCTCGCCCTCACCCAGGCCAACCACCAGCGGGGAGTTGCGGCGCGCGGCCACGACCACGTCCGGCTGGTCAGCGTGTACGGCGAGGAGCGTGAACGCGCCCTCGAGGCGCTGGCAGGCCAGCTGCATGGCCTTGGTCAGGCCGCCGTTGCTGGTGTCGCCGTTCAGTTTGGTGCGGAAGATGTCGCCGAGCAGGGCGGCGGCCACTTCGGTGTCCGTTTCGGACGCGAACTTAACGCCCTTGGCCAGCAGCTCAAGCTTCAGCTCGGCGAAGTTCTCGATGATGCCGTTGTGGATCAGGGCCAGCTTCCCGCCGTCGGCCAGGTGCGGGTGCGCGTTCTGGTCCGTGGGGCCGCCGTGCGTGGCCCAGCGCGTGTGGCCGATACCGGTGAAGGTCTCCGGCAGCGGGTTGGCTTCCAGTTCGGCGAGCAGGTTGCTCAGTTTTCCGGACTTCTTGCGGGAGGAGATGACGCCGTCGGCAACAACGGCAACCCCCGCAGAGTCGTAACCCCGGTACTCCAGGCGGCGCAATCCTTCAAGGACAACATCCAGCGCACTGTGACCGGCAATTCCCTGGCCAGTCGAACGGCCTACATATCCCACGATTCCACACATGGGGACAAGCTTATCGGCAGCCGCAGGGAGATCTAAACTGGACAGTGCCGGGCAAGCCGTCCTATCCGCCCGTGTTCGCCGCCGCAGCAACGGCAGGCCGCGTCTTGCATTTCGCTCTCAGCCGCGCGAAGGGCAGAATCTCTAAAGTGACTGTGCAACGCAATGAAGCGAACGGCGAAGGTGTCTCCCCGTTCGTTGAGCTGGACCGGCAGACCTGGTCCCGGCTCGCAGCCCAGATGGAACAGCCTCTGAACGAAGAGGACATTGTCCGTCTGCGCGGCCTCGGCGATCCTCTGGACATGAAGGAGATCCGCGAGGTCTATCTGCCGTTGTCCCGTCTCCTTCATCTGTATGTCGAGGCCGCTGGCCAGCTTCATGCGGCCACCACCACCTTCCTGGGCGAACAGACCCAGCGCACCCCGTTTGTGATCGGCGTGGCCGGTTCGGTGGCGGTGGGCAAATCAACCATCGCCCGTGTGCTCCGCGAGATGCTCCGGCGCTGGCCGGGCACCCCCAACGTTGAGCTGATCACCACGGACGGGTTCCTGTACCCCCTGGCCGAGCTCAAGCGGCGGCAGCTCCTGGAACGCAAGGGCTTCCCGGAGTCCTACGACCGGCGTGCCCTCCTGCGCTTCGTCAGCGAAATCAAGGGCGGCGCGGAGGAAGTCCGGGCGCCCTGGTACTCCCACGTCACATACGACATTGTTCCGGACAAGGAAGTGGTGGTCCGCCGCCCGGATGTGCTGATCGTCGAGGGTCTGAACGTCCTCGCCCCGGCACGCCCGCGCCACGACGGCAAGCAGGGGCTTGCCCTGAGCGACTTCTTCGACTTCTCTATCTATGTGGACGCCCCGACGTCCTACATCGAGGAGTGGTACGTGGAGCGGTTCCGCAAGCTCCAGAGCACGGCGTTCGCGCAGCCGGAGTCCTACTTCCACCGGTATGCCACGCTCTCCGAGTCGGAAGCTGAGACCACCGCGCGGGACATCTGGAAGCGGATCAACGAGCCCAACCTGGAAGAAAACGTGCTGCCCACCCGCGGCCGTGCCCAGCTGGTGCTGTCCAAGGACGCCGACCATTCCATCCGCCGCATGCTCCTGCGCAAGGTCTAGCACGCGTGTGCCACGACTGCGCCGCCGTTGAAGGCGTCCCTGCTGACCGCACCCCGGCGGCAGGGGCCAGCCGGCGCAGCTTCGCCCGGTTCCTCGCGGCCGGTGCCGGGCTGACTGTCCTGGCAGCCTGCACACCCGACGCACCCGCCCAGGTGGCGCCGTCGTCGTCCTCCCCTGCCCTTTCCCCAACTTCTCCCTCCCCTGCCGCGGCGGCCGCTTCGGAAAGTCCGACGGCGGCAGTTGAGCCGGCAGCGCAGGCACCTGTTGCACCGTCCCCCGCCGCAGCCCTCCCCCGGCAGTTCTCGCTGACGGAACCGGCGAGCCCGTGGCTGGTGGTCAACAAATACAGGCCCTTGGTGCCGGCTGACTATGTGCCCGCGGACTTGGTACAACCCAACATCCCGGTGACGGTTTCCGGCGAGGCGGCGCTGCTGAACAGCACGACGGCGGCCGCCGCGGAAGCGATGTTCGTTGCGGCAGCGCGGGACGGCGTCAGCATCACGCTGGCGAGTGGATACCGCTCGTACGGCACCCAGGTAACCACGTACAACGGCTACGTGGCTGCGCGTGGGCAGGCGGATGCGGACACGGCCAGCGCCAGGCCCGGCTACTCGGAGCACCAGACCGGATGGTCCTTCGACATCGGTGACGGCGGCGGGGCGTGCGGTTTCCAGCCGTGCTTCGCGGACCAGCCAGCCGCGGCCTGGGTCAAGGCGAATGGCCACCGATTCGGGTTCATCGTCAGGTATCCGTGGATGTTCCATCCGATTACCGGGTACTACTACGAGCCGTGGCACCTGCGGTACATCGGAGTGGAGGCTGCCACGGACATGGCGAACCGGGGCATCAGCACGCTGGAGGAGTACTTCGGCGTCGAGGCAGCGCCCGGGTATCCGTAAAGTACGTATGCTTGGTGCCCGACACGCGGTCAGGAATTAACAGTCCTGTCATGAGGGGCTAACCCACCTGCGCTAGCTTGGATCCTATGCTGACAGGATTCAAGAATTTCATTATGAAGGGCAATGTCGTTGACCTTGCCGTCGCAGTTGTGATGGGTGCCGCCTTCGGCGCCGTCGTCACGTCGATTGTCGAAGGCCTGCTCACGCCCCTGATCGGACGTCTGTTCAGTGCCAAGGGCATTGCAGAAATGCAGTGGGAGGGATTCATGTATGGGTCCGTCATCTCCTCCATCATTTCGTTCCTCCTGATCGCCTCCGCCATCTACTTTGTGGTGGTTCTGCCGATGAACCACATGATCGAACGCCGCAACCGCCGGCTCGGGATCGACCCCGACGTCAAGGAAGAATCCGCGGAAGATCCGCAGATCGCCCTGCTCACCGAGATCCGGGATTCGCTGCAGAGCCGGCCACTCTAGGTTCCGCCCCACGAAAAAGCGGCCCGCTTCCTTTCGGAGGCGGGCCGCTTCTTTGTCTCTTGGATCAGTCAGTAACGAGCTCCAGCGCGAGCTCCGTGCGGACCACCTGGGCGAGGCGCTCGGCGATGTCCTGCGCCGTTAGCTCGTCGCCTGCCTCCACCATGACCCGGACCACCGGTTCAGTACCGGAGGGGCGCAGCAGCACGCGGCCGGTGTCGCCCAGTTCCGCCTCGGCGACGGCCACGGAGGCTGCAAGGGCTTCTGAGCTGTGGACGCGGGTACGGTCCACGCCGCGGACGTTGATGAGGACCTGCGGGAGCTTGGTCATGACCGTGGCGAGCTGCTTAAGCGGACGGCCGGTGAGTGCGATCTGCGCTGCGAGCTGCAGCCCGGTGAGTACGCCGTCGCCGGTGGTGGCGTAGTCGGCGAAGATCACGTGCCCGGACTGTTCGCCGCCCAGGTTGTAGCCGCCTTCGCGCATGCTTTCCAGGACGTAACGGTCTCCGACCGCAGTTTCACGGATGCTGATGCCGGCCTCGCGGAGGGCGATCTTCAGGCCAAGGTTGCTCATGACGGTGGCCACCAGGACGTCGTCCTTGAGCTTTCCGGAGGCTTTCAGCGCGACGGCAAGGATGGCCATGATCTGGTCGCCGTCCACTTCGTTGCCTTCGTGGTCCACGGCGAGGCAGCGGTCGGCGTCGCCGTCGTGGGCGATGCCGAGGTGCGCGCCGTGCTTCACAACGGCTTCCTTGAGCGGGCCCAGGTGCGTGGAGCCGACTCCGTCGTTGATGTTGTGGCCGTCCGGATCGGCGCCGATGACCACGACGTCGGCGCCAGCGTCCTTGAACACCTGTGGGGAGCAGCCGCTGGCGGCGCCGTGGGCGCAGTCCAGCACCACTTTGATGCCCTCCAGCCGGTGCGGCAGAGTGCGCAGCAGGTGCACGATGTAGCGGTCTTCAGCGTCAGAGAAACGCTGGATCCGGCCCACGTCGACACCGACGGGACGCACGGGCTCGTTGGTCATCTGCGCCTCGATGGCGTCTTCGACGTCGTCCGGGAGCTTCTGGCCGCCGCGGGCGAAGAACTTGATGCCGTTGTCCGGGGCAGGGTTGTGCGAGGCGGAGATCATCACGCCGAAGTCTGCGTCCAGGTCAGCCACGAGGTAGGCTGCGGCCGGCGTCGGGAGGACGCCGGCGTCGTAGACGTCGATGCCTGAGCTGGAGAGCCCCGCCTCCACGGCTGCGGCGATGAACTCACCGCTCGCGCGCGGGTCACGGGCCACAACGGCGCGCGGCCGGCTGCCGTTGGTATTGCGGTCGTGGCCAAGCACGACGGCGGCCGCCTGGGCCAGCTGCATCGCCAACTCCGCTGTCAGCAAACCGTTGGCAAGGCCCCGGACACCATCTGTTCCAAATAATCTAGACACCGTGCAAGTCTAGAGGATGGGCCGAAATGCTCACGGTCAAGCAATCGAAGCTTCATCCCGACGGCGACCGCGACCCGCGATGTTCCTGCCAATGAACCTGGACAGCCGGTGACTCGGCTTCTCCACTAAGCGAAAGAAGACCTCGGCCGCCAGCAAAGAGAATGGCACGGCGACCAAAGCAATCTGGATCGGGTTTGTTTCATGCAATGAGAAGGCAACGGACACGACGATGGGTTCGTGGATCAGGTAGAGACTGAAGGACCGCACGCCGAGCCAGCGAACGAGGGAATTGTTTCCCAAGGCAATCGTTGGCTGCCATGCGATGAAGGCAAATATGAGTATTACGCCACCGAGAGAAGCCATGGAGATAACGACCGGCAGTTGCACGAAAAGCCAACGGGAACAAAGCAGGACCAGCGATGCGGTGAGGAGGCCCATCCACGCCCATGCTCCGAGTTTGCTGCCCCAACCCTTCACGACGTCCCGCCGCACGGCCAACAAAACACCGATGCCGAACATAGGAAGGTACACCGGAAGTGCCGTATACATCATGTTTCCAACCGCGATGAGCACCAAAAGCCCTGCTAGGCCGGGAATCCATGCGCGCCGGATACGTAAGGCGGCAATTAAGTAGAGCGGCAGGATGAGGGAGAAGAGTATCTCCCACTGGAGTGACCAGAGCGGCGAGTTGAGAGCGCCTGCTCCGCGAAGCAGGAAAGCGTCGGCCACCGCGTTGGGCGTCTCGTCGTGCAGGTTTAACCACGAGCTGAATTCCGCGCTTGCTACCCGTGGAACCGTCCACGCCATCAGGAGCGCGAACAGCAGGGAAGCCCAGACCGGCAAATAGATCCTGACAATGCGCTTGGGGTAGTAGGCTGCCCAATTCGGCCGCGAGGCCTGGACAAAAGGCAGGGTCAGGACGAAGCCCGACAATATGAAGAATACATACACCGCCTCTTGGCCTGCCCACACGAGGTGCAGAGGCGTGAAGGTAGTCCACCACACCCACGGCTCGAACGGTCCCGTCCCATTGCTGTCCACCGCCGCAGAGAGTTGAGGGGATACCAAGAAGCAGTGGTGTATGAGCACGACCAAAGCGGCGAGACCCCTCAAACCGTCGAGCGAGGTGTAGCGCGCGGTCGTGCGTGTTTCGTTGGAGTCCCCCATGCGCTCCACATTAAAGATCGGATGGAACGGGACGCCCGAGTGGTGTCTACCTGTCCTCTGGCCGCGCGGATCGGGCGGACTACTTGGTTTTTTTGGACTGTACCTGTCTTTGGCAAAAAGCCTCGCCCCCGGAGTTTAGGGCCTCTACTCTTTCATGCATGACACCTAGCTATGGGGGCTTGGCGCTCGAAATTGTAGTACCGGTTTTCAATGAGGAAGCCGTACTCGAAAACAGCATCTCAAGGCTCGCCAAATACCTGACGCACGAAATGCCTTCGACATGGAAAATAACCATTGCCGACAACGCAAGCACCGATCGGACTCCGATGATTGCGGCTCGACTCAGCGAGCAACTACCGAATGTTGAATATCGGCGCCTTGAAGTCAAAGGACGCGGTTATGCCCTCCGTGATGCCTGGGGTGCCTCTCACGCGAAAGTGCTGGCCTACCTGGACGTGGACCTTTCTACGGACCTCGCGGCCCTGCCGCCGCTGGTTGCTCCCCTGCTGTCCGGACATTCCGATATCTCGATTGGAACGCGCCTCGGCCAGAGCTCGCGCGTAAGCCGCGGGCCTAAGCGGGAATTCATTTCCAGATCCTACAATTTCCTGCTTCGGCGGACTATGCAGGTGCGCTTTTCCGATGCCCAGTGTGGCTTTAAAGCAATTCGCGCCGATGTAGCCCGTCGTTTGCTCCCGCATGTGGAAGACAATGGCTGGTTCTTTGATACAGAACTGCTGATTATCGCCGAACGTTCGGGGCTGCGTATTCATGAGATTCCCGTTGACTGGGTGGACGACCCGGACAGCCGAGTGGACATCAAGCAGACCGCTCTGGACGACCTGCGCGGCATGGTCCGCGTGGCTGGATCCTTGGTGAAAGGCTCCATTCCAGTACAGGCGATCTATGCGGAGCTCGGCCGCCGACCGATTGTGCCTCCAGGACGGCCGAGCTTCTTTGGCCAGGTCATCCGGTTTGGCCTCGTTGGTGTTGTCTCAACTTTGGCCTTCGCGCTGCTCTACTTGATGCTGCAAGGTCCTTTCGGGGCCCAGGAGGCGAACTTCCTGGCCCTGTTGTTCACAGCAGTGGGCAACACGGCAGCGAACCGCAGGTTCACGTTCGGCATCAGCGGCCCGGCAAAACTATTCACCCAGCAGTTCCAGGGTCTGATCGTGTTCGTGCTGGCCTGGGGCATCACGTCTTCGTCCCTGCTGGTGCTTCACACAGTAAATCTGGATGCCGCGCCTAGTACTGAACTCCTCACGCTGACGGCTGCCAACGTCTTCGCCACGCTCATGAGGTTTGTGCTCCTACGGATTTGGGTCTTCCGGGTCCGCCGCATCGACGAACGTGCCGCGGTCCTGGCGCTGCGGCCTGCTGGGCATCCCGTCCGTTGAGTGTCACAGAGACGAGCCGTTCCAAGGCTCCTGCGAAGGACACTGCCTGGCGGCCGCTGCCGTGGGAGCAGATAGGCTTGGCTGTCCTTTTAGCGGGCACGGCGCTCACGTTCCTCTGGGGCCTGGACCGCAATGGCTGGGCCAACCCCTACTACTCCGCAGCCGCCCAGGCCGGGTCTCAAGACTGGAAAGCCTTCTTCTTCGGATCCCTCGACGCCGGCAATCTCATCACTATCGACAAACCGCCGCTGAGCATCTGGATCATGTCGCTCTCCGTCCGGCTCTTCGGACTCACGTCATGGGCCCTCCTGGTCCCCCAGGCCATCATGGGCGTGGCCACCACTTGGCTAATCTACAAAATCATCCGCCGCAGCCACACAGCCGCACCTGCATTGCTGGGCGGTCTGATCTATGCCACCACCCCCGTCGTTGTGCTCATGTCCCGCTACAACAACCCCGAACCCCTCATGGGCCTCCTCACAGTCGCCGCCGTCTACTTCGTGATCCGAGCCATCGACGACAATCGCTGGACCTGGTACCTGCTCGCCGGAACCGCACTCGGGCTCGGATTCATGGCAAAACAGATTCAAGCCTTCCTGCCAATCCCCGCCCTTGTACTCGCCGTCCTACTCTTCGGCGCGGGCACGCTCGGTTCCAGGGTCTTCCGTCTTCTAGTTGCCCTCGGAGCCCTAGTAATCAGCGGAGGCTGGTGGCTGGCAATCGTCGATCTCACCCCGGCAGCCGATCGGCCATACGTCGGCGGATCCGCAACCAACAGCATGCTCGAACTGACACTCGACTACAACGGGCTGGCACGGTTTCTGCGGTTCAGCGTCGATCCGCAGACCGGGACGGCCGTTGGACCTAATGGCGCAGCGACTGAGTATGACGGAGGTTTCAGCAGGCTTTTCAACGCAAATTTCGCCCCCGAGGGCGCTTGGTTGCTGTTCACAGCGCTAACTTGCGCACTCGCACTGGTCATGCTGTGGCGCCAATCGGGTGGAACCAGACTCGCGTCAGGGTTGATGACGGTGGGAGTTGTGTGGCTAGGAGCCGTCTACGCAGTATTGAGTTTCATGGGCACGATGACCCACACATACTATGTCTTTTCGATCGCGGCCCCTATTTCCCTTATGGTCCCTCTGGGCCTCGTTATGTTGTGGAACCAGCGACACCGGCTCGTGCTCCGTCTCGTCGGCGCCGTACTGCTGATCGGAACGGGTTACACGGCTGTCCGGATCTTTCAATACAGCAATGAATGGGGCCCGTGGCCCGTAACGGTCGTCGGTGTAATGATGCTCGGCGTTGCGGGATGGCTGTTCGCCGCGACGAGACTCCAAAAACTGCTTACGTGCTCCGTGATCCCGTTGGTTATGGTCTTAGCGCCTATCGCCACCGACATCGTCACGCTTTCCGGATTGCACTCGGGCACTAATCCACTCTCAGGTCCAGTAGGCAACAACCCTGGTGCTTTGTCAGCCCATCTTGATGCAGCGCGGCGCGGTGATCCGCCATTGGCCCGGCATCTGGGATTCGGTGTGGAACCCTCGGCCGAAGTAGCCACAATGCTGCGTACTTCGGACGGAGCGGAATGGGCCGCCGCGACCTACACGGCTCAGAACGCTGCCGTGTACCAGCTCGCGTCGCAACGCCCCGTGATTGCCCTCGGGGGATGGCTTGGGGATGATCCGGCGCCCACTGTCGACCAGTTCAAAGGGATCGTGGAGGACCGGCGTATCGCATACTTCATTCACCAGCAAGTAATTGTGGACGAAGTCCCCCTGGGACGTAATGCTGTTGCTATCACGGATTGGGTGCAGTCCAACTTCAAGGGGGAGAACGTTGACGGCGTCACCATCTACAACCTTAGGAAATAAGGGGGTCAAGCCCCACAAAAACCATAATTTAGGCAGTACCCGAACTTGGGAAATTGGCACGCTGATCGGCATTATCTCAGGATCTGCTCTGATTTATGTTTGGGGACTGGCTGGCAACGGCTGGGCCAATGCGTACTATTCCGCCGCCGTCCAAGCTGGCCAGCATGATCTTGCCGCGCTCTTCTTTGGATCCGCGGATTGGGGCAACTCCATAACCGTGGATAAGCCTCCGTTGAGCTTGTGGATTATGGGCTTGTCAGTCCGAATATTTGGACTGAATACGTGGGCGCTCCTCCTTCCGCAAGCTGGGATGACCATGGCCAGCACCCTATTGATCTATCGGGTGGCGCGGCCGCACTTGCCCGCATCATTGGCGCTGCTCTCCGCTGCTGTTTTTGCAATGACTCCTATTACGGTCCTTCTAGCCCGGTACAACAATCCTGATCCTCTGATGGTGCTCCTCATGCTTTCGGCCCTCTATGCTGGGATTCGGGCCGTAGAGACAGACCGGAGTCGACTCCTTTATCTAGGGGCCTGTTTTCTCGCGCTGGGCTTTCTGACAAAACAGCTCCAAGCGTTCCTGGTGCTGCCAGCCATAGTCCTCGTCTTCCTTGTGTATTCATCATTTGCTTGGCCCAAACGGCTTGTCACGCTTCTTTTTGCTTGCGTGATGCTTGTTGCCGGTTCGCTTGCCTGGCCGATGGTTGTGGAACTGACACCCCCCATGTCCCGCCCCTATGTCGGTGGTTCAGCCACGAATAGCATGCTGGAGCTGACCCTTGGATATAACGGTCTCGATCGCGTGCTGAAGCGTGAAGCGGACCCTTCCACGGCGCTGATTCCCGAAGCGATGCGGCGCCTTGATACCGATGCAGGGTTCTTCAGACTGTTTAATGCAAACTACGGGCAAGAGATCGGTTGGCTACTAGTCCCAGCCCTTATAGCGTCTATCGCCATCACCGTTCAACTCGTATCCGGGAGATTCAGTCGCAAGAAATCCATACTCGCCACCGCTGCAGTGAGCTGGCTGGCCACCACCTATATCGTCTTGTCATTCATGGGGAATAGTTTTCATTCGTACTACACTGCATCACTGGCAGCACCGCTGGCTTTATGTATCGGTCTGGGCGCCGAGCTCGCCTTCACTTCCGGCAGGACAGTCCTAAGCCGAGTAGGGCTTGGATTGACAGTAGTTGCGAGCTCTATCTTTTCCCACGCGATGTGGCAGTTGAGCGACGCGTATTTGGAATGGCTCGGAAACGCGCTCCTTTACGCCGGGTTACTTTCCGGCGCAGTCCTGCTTCTGCCTGCTCCGCAGAAGTGGATTTCAGTGGCGGCGTCATGGCTGGCAATTGGCAGCCTGCTTGTGGGGCCTTTGTACTGCTCAGTGATCACGCTCAGTTCTCCCCAGAATGGTTCGAATCCACTGTCCGGTGGCGTTGCAAGAAACCCACACACACTCAGCCGCTTCCTCCAAGGCGTCAGGGTGCAGGATCCGGCGTGGGCTTCGGGGCTGGCCATTGGCAATAGTCCGAGTCCGGCAATTGCCGAACTTCTTCGTAGTGCAGACGCCGATTGCACGTGGGCTGCCGCTACATATCCAGGCCAAACTGCAGCTCGGTTCCAACTGGAAGTGGGGAGGCCAATTATGCCAATCGGTGGCTTCGCAGCAACGGATCCCAGCCCGAAGCTGGAGCAATTCCAACAGGCCGCGTTGACTGGGCGGCTTTGCTACCTGGTTGAACAGCCGGAGCAACTCATGGTTCCGGGGAACAGCTCAGAATTGGCGGCTATTCACGACTGGGTACGCAACACCTTCAGAGCGGAGAATATCGATGGCGTCACCGTCTACCGCCTTGCGCTTTAGGCCGGAGATTCAGGAAGCTCTGGCCGTTACGCAGAGGCGCTGGTTTCAACTGTGGCCGGACCTGTTCCTTTTGGCAGTGGCCGGCCTTGTGTACTTTTGGAACCTGTCCATAAACGGCTGGGGTAACCCGTACTACGCGGCTGCAGCTCAGGCCGGCTCTGTGGACTGGGTTGCACTACTGTTTGGCTCCGCGGATGCAGGAAACGGACTCACAGTAGACAAACCGCCACTGCACTTGTGGGTCTTGGCGCTTTCGGTGAAGGCTTTCGGGCTTAGCTCTCTGAGCGTACTGGCACCTCAGGCTCTGATGGGCATGGCGACGGTCTGGCTGGTGTACAGGACGGCGTTGGTTCTGGGCAGTCGTCGACAAGCCGTGATTGCTGGCTTGTTTGTTGTTTTCACCCCGGTGACCTCAATGATCTTTCGATTCAACAACCCGGACGCGCTCCTTCTGTTACTTTGGGCCGTGGTGGTCTTCTATGTCGTCAAGGCGGTCGAGAAGAACGCAGCACGCTACCTATACGTGGCCGCGTCCCTCCTAGGAATGGCCTTTCTCTGCAAGCAATTCCAGAGTTGGATCATAGTTCCGGCCGTGGTTGGCGCCATTTTCCTCTTTGGCGTTGGCCCGGTGGTGGCCAGGGTGCGACAGCTGTTGGTTGCCGCTGTCGTTATGGTTCTGCCCCCTTCGATTTGGACGATGGTCGCGGAGTTCACCCCTGCCAGCCAAAGGCCATGGATTGGAGGGTCTGTGAGTAACAGCTTTCTTGAACTCACGTTTGGTTACAACGGGCTCGGAAGGCTTACAGGACAGACCCATTTGGGAGCCACTAACCCTAAGGACTTTGACGGAATCGTCGGATATGACGCTGGCCTTTGGAGACTGCTGACAATCAATTACGCACCCGAGATTGCTTGGTTCCTGCCGGTTGCATTCGTGGGCGCTGCTTTCCTCATTGCGAGGCTCTTTCGAAGAAGCCTCGGACGAACACAAGCGTTTCTGTCTTTTTTGCTCTTAGCGTGGTTTGGCACGGCATTTACAGTGCTCAGCTTTATGACGGGAGACATCCACCCTTATTACACAAGCATGCTGGCACTTCCCGCGGCCTATCTCGCAGCGCATGCTGCAGAGAGCTTCTGGGTGAACCGGAGCCGACTCCGTTATCGGAGAGGTGCTGCACTGTTGACTCTGCTTTGTATGTTCTTGACATCAGGGATCCTAACTTGGTTTCAGGATTGGCAGCCATGGGCAGGCTTCCTGGTCAAAATATTGGCGTTGGCCGCCTCATTAGTTCTTGGCGTACTCCTGGGCAACAAGCGGTTGCGCGCCACGTCTGCTGGCTACGTCCTTGCCGCGGCGTCCTTGCTGCTTATCCCCAGCCTGTTTGTTGCGGAGTCGGTAACGACCCCCCAGCAGGGATCATTCCCAATTTCTGGACCTGTACCCTCAGTGGAAAGCTGGCATAGGCGGGACGCCGAGCAATTACGCCTGAATGAGAAGAGTAAGTTTTCGGAAGCACGCGGGGAACCAGTCATCCCGCACATATCTGCCCTGCTTGAAGAGGTACCTTCGGACGTTACTTGGGCTGCGGCGACAACTGGTAGCCAAAATGCTGCACTATACCAACTGGCCACCGGCCGTAGTGTGATGTCTATAGGCGGTTTTTCCACTGGAGACGTTTACCCTCCCCTGAGCGATCTCCAAGATCTGGTGGCAAATCGGAGAATCGCCTATTACATTCACCAGCCAGGAATACTAGAGTGGGCGGCAGCAAGCTCGAACACTATTGCAGTCGTTTCTTGGATTGAGGAAACCTTCACGTCTGAAGTAATTGGCGGAGTTCGCTTGTTTGATCTTCGAAGCAAACTGCCTGATCGATGACATGAAAAGCCCGCCCCGCCAACGGCGGGACGGGCTTTTGCGCAAGCGGACTTAGCGCTTGGAGTACTGCTGAGCCTTGCGGGCCTTCTTGAGACCGGCCTTCTTACGCTCGATGACGCGGGCGTCGCGGGAGAGGTAACCGGCCTTCTTCAGCGTGGCGCGGTTGTTCTCGACATCGATCTCGTTCAGCGAACGGGCGATGCCGAGGCGCAGGGCGCCGGCCTGGCCGGAGATGCCGCCACCGTGGATGCGGGCGATGACGTCGTAGGCGCCTTCAAGATCCAGGATCTTGAAGGGCTCGTTGACGTCCTGCTGGTGCAGCTTGTTCGGGAAGTAGTTGTCCAGCGCGCGGCCGTTGATGGTCCACTTGCCGGAGCCGGGAACAACGCGAACGCGTGCAACGGCTTCCTTGCGGCGGCCAACTGCTGCGCCGGCAACGGTCAGGGCCGGACGTTCCTTCTTCGGCGCAGCGGCGTCTGCAGCTGAGCTTTCAGAGGTGTAGCTGGTCAGGGTTTCCTCAGCCTCAACGGCTTCGGTGGTCTCTTCGTTCTGAGCCACGGTTCTCCTTGTATAGATAAGTTGTTTGGTGGCCAGGACTACTGGGCGACCTGGGTGATTTCGAAAGTCTTGGGCTGCTGGGCGGCGTGCGGGTGCTCTGCACCGCGGTACACCTTCAGCTTGCCCAGCTGCTGGGCAGCAAGCGAGTTCTTGGGGAGCATGCCTTTGATGGCCTTCTCAACGGCGCGGACCGGGTTGGATTCCAGGAGTTCCGCGTAGTTGACAGAGGTCAGGCCGCCCGGGTAGCCGGAGTGGCGGTATGCGCGCTTCTGCTCCAGCTTGGCGCCGGTCAGGGCTACCTTCTCAGCGTTGATAATGATGACGAAGTCGCCCATGTCCATGTGGGACGCAAAGGTGGCCTTGTGCTTGCCGCGCAGCAGGATTGCGGTCTGGCTGGCAAGACGACCAAGGACAACGTCTGTGGCGTCAATGACGTGCCACTGGCGGTTGATATCGCCGGGCTTCGGGGTGTACGTACGCACGGTTTTTGCCTCGTTCTTGTTCTGGCGTTCTTGTTTAGGCGTCACTCAAGCGTGTGCACCTACTATCTATGCGCTACCGGAACAGAGGTGAGGACTCCATGTAACCAGTCATCCTTAGGTCCCGAATGTGCTCGTTGAGTAGTTATCCTGCAACCGGATTCTCAAGCGGGCACGCATCATCGAGATAGGACACGCACAACGACTACCAATATTAGCTTGAAGCGGGCTCCAGGGTCAAAATGAGGTAGTCGGACGCTCATTCGCCACCAACCGGTCCGACGCACGCAGGGGGACTAAGTGACTTCTTTGGAGCTGACCAGCATGCACGGGCTGCTTCTGGCGGCAGGCATGGGACTTCTGGGGGCCAGCCTCTCACTGCTCGCCGACCTGCTCATCGCCAGGCTCCTGCCCCGGTTCGGCAGATTGCCGCGGGGTCGCGTGAGAACCGCGACGGCGGCAATAACAGCAGTTGTCTGCTTTGCATTTGCCCTCCGAATGGAGGATGAACCCGTGTTGCCGGCATTCGTCTTTCTCGGCGTCCTCGGAATTCAGCTCGCACGAATTGATATCGAGCTCCACTTGCTGCCTGATCCCCTCGTATTGCTCCTTCTAGCAGGAGGGGCAGCACTTCTTACGGCATCGACTCTTGCCGGCGAACCGTGGAGCGACCTAGTGAAAGCGGTCTCGGGTGGAGCGATCTTGTTCGTTATCTACTTGGTTCTGGCTCTGATTTCCCCGAAGGGCATCGGAATGGGAGATGTAAAGCTAGCCGCTCCGGTCGGTCTCTACTTGGGGTACCTAGGCTGGACCCAACTGCTTTATGGCGGGCTGCTCGGCTTCATCGTAGGCGGAATTGCCTCCGCCGTATTAGTCGGGCGTGGTCCCGAGAAGACGCCTGCCGAAGTGGCCTACGGGCCTTCTATGCTGGCAGCGGCCATTGCTGTGGTCCTCGTTTCGGCCTGAGTTTCGGGTGCAAAGGTTCACAGCCCTACACGTGGCCTCCGGAGCTTCCAAGTAGTTCCTGGCTGCCGCACTCCCAAACCTGAGTACTCCATTTACGTGGCCAAGTACGTGCTACTTCGGAGTCCAAAAAACTCGAGTACCACTACGCATTGTTGCGATTCTTGCCCGGTGCAATTCTTTAGCTAGCGAAAGTCCAGCAGCTAAAGAATTATGGGGGCCGCTGGAAATTCGTTGGAATAATCCACATCAATTTCACCGAATTAAGGAATTTAAAATGACTGCACTCATGGTCTCCGTTCTGGCTTTTGTTTCCGGAGTCAAGGACCGTTTCACCTCCGAGAAGGGCGCGACCGCGACGGAGTACTCCCTGCTCGTGGCATTCATCGCCCTGCTCATCATCATCGGCGTCACGGCCTTCGGTACAGCGCTCAACACTTGGTTCTCGAGCCTTGGGTCTCGCGTAGGAACCTGGTAAATCGCCCGTCCCGAAGTGTGCCGCGTCATTGCATCAAGGCGCGGCACACTGCCGGCCACGGCATACGGAAGTCCAGCAACCACCGAATGGGGCGGTTTTGGTCTTCGCCGAATTTCCGAGTACTTCGATTTCAACTAAGGAATTGACAATGACTTCACTTATGGTCTCCGTCCTCGCCTTCGTCTCAGGTATCAAGGACCGCGTTGCCTCTGAAAAAGGCGCAACCGCTACCGAATACTCACTCCTCGTAGCGTTTATCGCTCTGCTCATCATTCTGGGCGTCACGGCCTTCGGTACCGCGCTGAACACCTGGTTCTCCACCTTGGGCTCCACCGTCGGCACCTGGTAGCCGCAACCTTCCGCGGGTGTGCCGCCCCCAATGGCGCGGCACACCCCAAACACCAACCATCCACGGGGGATCCGTTGAAGAAGACCTGCAAAGAAAGCACGGACCACAAGAGCCGTGGCGCCGTCGCCGTCGAGTTCGCCTTGGTTGCGCCGCTGCTGCTGGCCCTCGTCACCGGAATCGTTGAATTCGCCCACGCCTTTAACGCGCAGATATCTGTGACGCAGGCGGCACGTGAAGCGGCCCGGGAGATGGCCATCAAGGATAACCAAACAGACGCCAAAGCGGCCGCGGCGGCCGGCGCACCTGGCCTGAACACCAGCGCCTTCGCCTACACCTTCACGCCCACCGCATGCACCTCGAATGACCCAATCAAAGTAACCATCACCTACACCTCGGCCACGATGACCGGGCTGTTTGGAAGTTCGGTAACCCTTACCGGAGTAGGAGCAATGCGATGCGGCGGATAGTTGGCGACCCCGAGTCCCGGGAGCGCGGCGCCAGCGGCGCCCTTGTCGCTGTCATGATGATGGTCCTCATTGGTGCAGGTGCGCTTGCAGTTGATACGGGACAGATTTACTCAGAACGCGCCCAGCTTCAGAACGCGGCCGATGCGGGCGCCTTGGCAGGCGCTGATCTTTGTTCAGAAGGCGGTTGCTCGCAGGCGAACGCGAACACCTTGGCAGCCAGCTTCGCTAACAGCAACTCCAATGATGCAAATACAACGGTTGAATCCGTGGATCTGTCAGTGGCCGGCAACGTATCGGTCACTACCTCGACCAAGGACGGCACTACCGGCGCAGGCTTCCTCAGCAAGATGTTCGCGAGCGCCCTGAATGCACCTGCGGCAAAGGTGGGAGCCACAGCGACAGCCAGATGGTTTTACCCCACCCGAGGCGTATCCGTCCTCCCACTGACTTTCGCTTCCTGCGAGTTCGAGGACGACGGGATGCCGCACAAGATCCTTACCCAAGGTGGCGCCCAGGACTGTAACGGAACCAACCCGTCGAACCAAGTCATTCCCGGCGGATTCGCCTGGCTTGACCCTGACGGCAACACCGGGTGCAACGTGACGGCTGAGGTGGGCCAATGGAGCTACACGTCTGCAGGCGAAGGAGTGCCCAACGGCTGCATCGATCTCTTCAACCCGGCAATCAACCCGTGGCTGGCGAATTCAACAGTGGCCCTGCCCGTGTACAAGTACACGTGCGATGGGATGCCCTCCTCACAGTTTGGAGCCTGCAACGGAAGCAGCGTCCAGTACTACATCGAAAAGTGGGCGGGCTTCAAGATCCAGGCATGGAACCTCACCGGTCAGGCCAAGTATGACCCGACCAACGTTTTCACAGGAAGTGAGAAAGGTCTCTACGGAACCTTTCTGGGATATTCCGCAGATCCGGGGCTCTTCTCCGGAGGCTCAACCACACCCACCGGCAACGTCACTGTTACCGAGCTGATCAAGTAAGCACCAACTGCACCAACTAAGGGGAGAAATGAAAACACGCCTACTGGGAGGCATCGCCGCGCTACTCGTTGCAATTATCGGCACAGTCCTTCTCATCACATATGTCCAAAGCGCCGATCAACGAGCCATGGCAGGCACCGAGACCTCCGAGGTCCTCGTCGTACAGAAAGCCATTCCTGCAGGGACGCCGGCGAGTGAAATCGGCGGTTCCGTGGCCCTGAAGCCAATTCAGAAGTCCAGCCTCACTGAGGGGACCGTCACGGAACTTTCGGAGCTGGGCAGCAAAGTCACTGCAGTTTCGCTGGTTCCCGGCGAACAGCTGATGGCAAGCCGCATGGTTGATCCCGATTCCTTCCTTGGTCCGTCAAGGGTTGCAGTGCCGGATGGAATGCAGGAAGTTACTCTCAAACTCCCCATCGAACGGGTGGTCGGCGGAAAAGTCACGGCCGGCGACACGGTCGGCATCTTCGTCTCGCTGACTGAGACGTCAACGAACGGCTCAGGGGAAACGGCTACACAGTCCTCCGGTACGCAACTCACTTTCCACAAGGTACTTGTGACAGCGGCCCAATTCAGCAATGGCAGCGCCGCTCAGCCTGAGGCGGCCCAGGAAGGTGAATCTGACGGCGCTTTGAGTTCGGGCAGCAGCCAAAGTGACGGCACGTACCTGATCACGGTAGCCCGCAACTCCGTCGAAGCGGAACGGTTGGTCTACGCCATTGAGTTTGGCAGGATCTACATGTCCAAGGAACCGGCCGAGGCAACCGAAGGCAACACCGGAGTGGTTGACAAGACCAAGGTATTCCGATGAGCCGCTTCGTCCTGATCACGCCTAACACTGACTTCGAACGCCGTGTCCGGATGGCAACCGCCGGCATGCCTGGGTCCCTGCAGTATTTCCAGGCCGATTACCTTCCCCAAGGCCCGGCCGAAGTACTCAAGCAGCTCCTCGGGGAACCACCCGAAGTATTCATCCTCGGCCCTGGACTCCCGGAAGATGACGCTCTGAAGTTCGCGTCGGTCATGGATCTGCAGTATCCGGAGATCAGCATGATCTTGGTGGCTGGGGAGTCCTCAGAGGTCGCCATCCAGGCGATGCGCGCCGGCGTGAGGGACCTCCTGGACCCGGCGGCCGAATCGGATCACATTCGAATCATCGTGGAACGGGCCAGCCTGGCCGCTGCCGGACGTCGGAGGGGCCTCGCACCAAGTAGCTCCGAACACCATGAGCATGCTGAAGGCGGACGCATCATCGCCGTTATCTCCCCGAAGGGCGGGGTGGGCAAGACCACGGTTGCGACCAACATCGCCGTCGGACTAGGTCAGTTCGCTCCAATGGGCGTTGTGATCGTTGACTTGGATCTCCAATTTGGCGACGTAGCCAGCGGCCTTATGCTCGAACCCGAGCACACCATCACCGACGCTGTGGTAGGAGCAGCCAGTCAGGACTCCATGGTCCTCAAGACGTACCTCAGCGTTCACCCGGCCGGAATTTATGCCCTCTGCGCGCCGCGAAACCCGGTGGAAATGGACCGCATCAGTGGCGAGAACGTCACCCACCTGCTGAACCAGCTGAAGCAGGAGTTCCAGTACGTCGTCGTGGACACTGCTCCCGGCCTGGGCGAACACGTCCTGGCAACCCTGGACCTCGCCTCGGACGCAGTGTGGATTTGCGGAATGGACATACCCAGCATCAGGGGCCTTCGCACGGGAAGCCAGATCCTAGCGGAACTGAACCTCCTGCCCGAACGGCGCCACGTGGTCCTGAATATGGCCGACCGTCGGACCGGCCTGACATTGCAGGACGTGGAAACCACCATCGGCGCTCCCGTCGATGTTGTCTTGCCCCGGTCCAGGACGCTTCCGTTCTCCACCAATAAAGGCGTCCCCCTGCTTCAAGACGGTAGCAGGGACCCGGCCACCAAAGGACTGCGCCAGCTGGTGGACCGCTTCAAGCCGAATTGGGAAGCCAGACCTCATAAGAAACTTCACAGAAGGGCGGTAGTCCAGTGAATCTCTCTCGCAGACTAGAAAAAGCGCGTGGTACAGAGTCCCCGACGACGCTCGTTGAGGCCGTTCCGCCGAACCCGTTTACAGTACAGGGTGGCCCTGCAGAGCCCGCTACCTTGGGCCGAATTCACGAGGCAAAGACCGCAGAAACTGCTCATGCAGCGGACGTTGTTGAGCTCACGCAAACGGCGGCCGCTGCCAGCGGAGCCCTTGGCGCCCTCAAGGAGCGTGCCAGCCAGGCACTCTATGAACGACTGGGCGCGCGCATCACCGATTCGTCGCTTGAAGAAGCCGAACTCCATCAGTACGTCAAAGACGAACTCAAAATCGTCGTTGACGAGGAACAAGTTCCGCTGACAGCGACTGAGCGCCAGCGGCTTACCCGGGAGATCATCGACGACGTACTTGGTCATGGCCCAATCCAGCGCTTTCTTGACGATCCGTCAGTTACCGAAGTAATGGTGAACCGGTTTGACCAGGTCTACGTGGAACGCGCCGGCAAACTCATCATGACGGACACGAAGTTTGCTTCCGATGATGCGCTGAGGCGGGTCATCGAACGCATCGTCTCGAAGGTCGGCCGTCGCATCGACGAATCATCTCCCCTTGTGGATGCCCGACTCGCTGACGGGTCGCGCGTGAACGCGATCATTCCGCCGCTGGCCGTCAACGGACCCGCTCTAACCATCCGAAAGTTCGGAGGCGACGCACTGACGGTCCAGAAGCTGATCGGCTACGGCAGCCTCTCGCCTGAAATGGCTGAACTGCTCCAAGCCTGCGTCCTTGCCCGCATGAACATCATCGTCTCGGGAGGTACCGGCACCGGCAAGACCACCCTGCTGAATGCCCTTTCGTCGTTCATTCCGGCTTCCGACCGAATCGTCACCATTGAGGATGCGGTTGAACTGCAATTACAGCAGGATCACGTGGTCAGGTTGGAAAGCCGGCCAGCGAACATCGAGGGCAAAGGTGAAGTCGCCATCCGCGACCTTGTGCGGAACTCACTCCGCATGCGTCCTGACCGCATCGTGGTCGGTGAGGTCCGCGGCGGCGAATGTCTTGACATGTTGCAAGCCATGAACACAGGACACGACGGATCCCTCTCCACCGTTCACGCCAACTCTCCGCGGGACGCTATTGCCCGCCTTGAAACTCTTGTCCTGATGGCTGGAATGGATCTCCCGCTCCGAGCTGTGAGGGAGCAGGTGGCCTCTGCCGTCAACCTCATCGTCCACATCTCAAGGCTTCGGGACGGAACCCGACGGGTGACCCACATCACGGAGGTCCAGGGTATGGAAGGTGACATCGTGACCCTTCAGGATGCGTTCGTCTTCGACTACTCCGCTGGTGTTGATGCGAGCGGCCGGTTCTTGGGCAAGCCGATTCCGACGGGTGTGCGGCCGCGGTTTACCGACAGGTTCGTTGAACTCGGCATCCATATCTCTCCCCAGGTCTTTGGGGCCCAGCCCGTCAGGGGCAGGTAGCCATGGGAGCCGAGTTGCCAGTGGGCATATTCATCGGTGGACTGTTCTTGGTCTACCTGGCCCTCGGGCTCGTATTCGGAGTGGTTATCAGGGGTCGGGCGGGAGTCGCGCTGTCTCGAAGGCGTCCTGATGCCGTGCACTATTCCTCCGGCCTGACAAGGCTGACAGACCAGGCCGCCGGGATTCTGAACCGCGGCCTGAAAAATCGGTCCAGTGGCTTGTTTAAACGCGAGAAGCTTGAGCAGGCAGGCCTCCACAAGGAGCCGGGCGAGTATCTTCTTATGGCTGGGGCAATAACCCTGGTGGCGGGAGTGCTGGGGTTCCTCCTCGGAGGACTCGGGATCAGCATCCTCTCCGTTTTGCTCGCCCCGTTCTTGCTCTTTGTTCTCCTGAACCTTCTCATCTCTCGGCGGCGGCGGAAATTCGACACCCAGGTGCCGGACACGCTCCAGATGTTCGCAGGGGGTCTTCGCGCAGGGCACAGCCTTCTGAGGGCTATCGATGCGGCTGCTCAGGAAAACGAAGGGCCGATGGCCGAAGAACTGAGTCGAATAGTCAACGAAACTCGGATCGGACGTGACCTGGGCGAATCCTTGGCTGATGTGTCCAGTAGAACAGCCAGCGAAGACTTCTACTGGATTGCGCAAGCTATTGAGATCCATCGGGAGGTGGGTGGCGACCTCGCCGAGGTCCTTGACCATGTTGGCGAAACAATCCGGGACCGAAACCAGGTCAGGGGCCAGGTACGGGCTTTGAGTGCGGAAGGCCGGATCTCCGCGCTCGTGCTGATGGCGTTGCCGATCCTCATGTTCATCGGCCTCGTGACCTTCAATCCGACGTACGCACGAGTCTTCACAACAACCTTCATCGGGTTCGTCATGCTTGGTGCGGCGATCGCCCTTCTCTCAGTCGGCGGCCTTTGGCTTAGCCGAATCATTAAGCCGAAGTACTAGGGGCGGTAGTTATGCAACCCATCGCAATGGCAGCAATCCTGGCCATCGTTCTTCCGATTTCGGGCATGATCTGGCTGGCCTTCACAGGCGATCGCGCCGGACTCCGCAATATCCAAACCAACCTTGGACGCCGGCCTAGCCAAGTTGCCCAGTCCCTGAACGTCAATGAGCAAATCGCTGCCCTTTCCAAGCGGCTCACCCCGCACAGCTACGAAGCGTGGCTGGACAAGCAGTTGGCAGGAGCGGGCCGCCCCAAGCAATGGCCGCTGGCACGGATCATCATGGTCAAGCCCATGCTGGCTTTCGGCGGTGCGATTCTGGGGCTTCTCGTCTTTCTTGGTGCACCGTCCGCCGGACGCTTCGTGATCGGCATCGTGATCATGGCATTGGCGTACTTCGTCCCGGACATCCTGTTGCGAAATCGGGCTCAGAAACGGCGGGAAGAGATAAGGCTCGAACTTCCCAACGCGCTGGACCAGATGCTGATTTCAGTTCAGGCGGGGTTGGGCTTCGAGACCGCTATGGGAAGGGCCGGTGAAAATGGCCGCGGACCGCTTGCGGACGAACTGATCAGGACCCTCCAGGACATACAAGTGGGCCGGTCACGGAAGGAAGCCTACCTATCGCTCGCCGAGAGGGTGGACGTCCCTGACGTCCGCACCTTCATCCGGGCGGTAGTCCAGGCCGACACTTACGGCATTGCGATTGCCGGAGTCCTCAAGACCCAGGCCAAAGACATGAGGATCAAGAGGCGGCAGCGGGCGGAAGAGCATGCCATGAAGATGCCCGTCAAGATGCTCTTTCCGCTGATTTTCTTCATCCTTCCGACCCTGTTCATCGTATTGCTGGGGCCGGCAGTGCTCCAGATCATGGCTGTCTTTTCCTAGGGGAAACCGTGTTACTGCTCAACATTCACGCCCAACGCCTTGTCGCCCGCCTGAAAGCCGCGTTTGAGGACCAACGGGGGGCAACGGCCACAGAGTACGGGATTCTGCTGTCGTTCCTGGCCCTGGCACTCGTGCTCGGCGTCGCGGCCTTCGGCCAGGCCCTGAACCTGCACTATATGGGAATGACAACAACCCTCAGAACGGCTCTCGGAATTCCCTAATTCCTGACCCAAACGCGCCACCCGGCGCCCCAAGAACCGGACCCCCTCGGCACCCAGAACCGAGGGGGTCCGCCTGTGTGCCCGAAGAATCTGGCATTTCCAAGTTTCAACGCAGTGCCAGCTAAGGAAAAGCGCAGGAAGAGTGCACGTTGGGAAGGCTTAGCACAGGATGCTGCAAACTCCCGCCATTGTGCGATCAAGCGTTGCTAGATTTTTGTCAGAGCTGGTGCTGGACCAGCTTCACCCACTCGCTCAGGAGTCTCAATGCTTTCTCTTTACACCAACCTCTCAGTCCGTCTCCGCAACGAGAAAGGCGCAACCGCCGTCGAGTACGGCATCATGGTTGGCCTCATCGCCGTCGTCATAATCGTTGCGGTCACTTTGCTCGGTGGAACACTAAACCTGATGTTCCAGGAAGTTTCTTGCTCCGTCGGCGGCGGTACCTGGACTGCAACCGCCGCTACCGCTACCGCTGCAGCTGGCGGAAGCTGCGCACCATAACTCAGTCGCTGGGCGCTCAGCCTCGCCTAACTCTTCCCGAGAATCTAGGACAGTGGCGGCGGCATTTAGCCGCCGCCACTCCGGTTCCAAACCAGACGATACTGGCTGAAAGGTCTCTTCATGTCGAGGGCATCCGAACGCGGCGCCGTTGCGGTCGAGTTCGCGATCGTCGCACCCCTGCTGGTCATGCTGCTCTTAGGGATCATGGAATTCGGTCGCGTGTACAACGCGCAGGCGTCGCTCTCGGCTGCCGCGCGTGAAGGGGTCCGGGTCATGGCAATCTCCAACAACGCGACAGCAGCCCGCAATGCAGCGAAGAGCACAGCGCTTTCCCTACAACCGGGCCTGGCGGACGCGAACATCACCTTCAAGAACCTCGATACGCCCAGCTCAACGACATGTGCACCCGGTCACCGCATTTCCATCACCGTCACGTACAGCCTGTCCACCATGACAGGCATAGCCGGTCCGTTCACCATGACGGGCAAAGGAGCAATGCTATGCGGCGGCTGAACCGAACCAACGTGAAGAACGACGGCGAATGCGGCGCCGTGAGCGTCATCGTCGCCATGATGCTGGTGGCACTTTTAGGCTTCGGCGCCATCGCCGTGGATGTGGGCATGCTCTACGCCGAACGGGCCCAGCTCCGAAATGGAGCCGACGCCGCTGCCTTGGCGATCGCCCAAAAGTGCGCCAGGAGCGCCAGTGATCCGGACTGTTCTGCAACGTCTTCCCTTGCCGTATCCCTTACCAGCGGCAACGCCAACGATGGCCTCAGCAACATCAAGTCCGCTGTCCTAGACAAAACCGCCCGGACAGTAACTGTGAGGGCGTCCGCGCAGGAAGCCGGCCACTCCCCCAATGAAGTCTCCCTTTTCTTCGCCCGGGCCCTGGGAATGAATACGGCGGAGGTCAACGCCCCGGCAACCGTCCTCTGGGGCAGCCCGGAAAAAGGGCTCACAGCTTTCCCTATCACCGTCTCGGTTTGCCAGGTTCGAAACCAGACTGACGTGATGCAGCTTCTCCAGTTGCATGGGAAGAACGCCAACACCGACTGCAACTACGGGCCGTCCGGGGCCGCAGTCGAGGGCGGGTTCGGTGAACTGAAACAGGACTCCGGCCAGTGCGGCGCGATCATCGACATCGCCACCAGCACTGCCGGCGGAGACACCGGTAACAATGCGCCGCCCAATTGTGAGGCCACTCTGAACGGCTGGGCAGCGGACATGAATGCGGGCAAGGACGTCATCCTCTTGCTGCCCATCTTCAATTCAGTCACCGGCACCGGCACAAATGCAGTCTTCGGCCTCACAACCTTCGCCGCATTCAGGGTGGCCGGGTGGAAGGTTGGCAACACGGGCCTTCCCTACACCTTCCGCAACAGGTCACCGGATGTCCCGTCAGCCCTGGAATGCAAAGAACCATGCCGGGGCATTATCGGAACCTTCGTCAAATACGTTTCCTTGGCCAACGGCTACACCCTGGGGCCAATAAACGCCGATGGTGCCACCGTCGTTGCACTCAGCAATTAGTTCAGAGAACACCATGATTTGTGAAACGCACAGGAGCAGTCAGTGAAGTCACGTTTATTGGCCGGAGTAGTGGCAGTGCTGCTGGCCATAGTCGGAGCGGTCATCGTGGTGTCCTACGCCCAGGGAGCCGATCAACGGGCGGTCAGCGGCCTTGACCCGGTCGGCGTCCTTGTTGTGACCAAAGCCGTTCCGGCAGGTTCCTCCGCTGAGACGGTGAAAGCATCGGTTGCCCTTCAGGAACTACCTGGCACCGCCGTCGCCAAGACTGCCCTGAACACGCTGGACGGAGCGGTCGGGAAGGTCACCTCCGCAGACCTCGTACCCGGCGAGCAACTGCTTGCAGAGAGGCTGATCTCGCCTGAGGAACTGAAGACCCTGGGTTCGGTCCCTGTCCCGGCAGGCCTGCAGGAAGTCTCCTTTCAGCTGGAACCCCAGCGCGTTGTGGGCGGACGCCTGGCGGCGGGTGACACGGTGGGCATCTTCATCACCCTGCCCAATGGCGGCATCGAAGCCAAAGCCGACCAGGAAACCGTGCAACTGTCCATCCGCAAAGCACTGGTGACCGCCGTCCAACGGGCACCCGAAGGAGCCGTGGCAAACCCGGCCCCGTCGGCAAGTGCAGAACCGGCACCGGATCCCCGTGACGTCAACCTCCCCACCGGACTCCTTATGGTCACCGTTGCCGTGAACGACATCAACGCGGACAAGATCGTCTTCGCCTCAGAATTCGCTGCCCTCTGGCTCAGCAAGGAACCGCTCGACGCGCAGGACAGCGGACCGCGCGTCATGACCAGGTCGGACCTCTACAAATGAGCCGCTTTGTCCTAATCACTCCCGACGTCAGCTTCGACGCACGCCTCCGTCAAGCTGTTGCCGGCGGTCTGCAGGGAGGCGTACAGACCTTCTTCACCACCTTATTGCCGGCGGACCCGCACGAGCTCTTCGCCAGCCTGGACCAGGAACACCCTGAAGTGCTGGTCCTGGGACCGGAAGTGCCTCTGGACGAGGCACTTCGGTTCGCGACGGTCCTGAATGTCGGTTTCCCGGAACTGAGCGTCATTATAGCCGCCGAGCCTGACCCCGACTTCCTTCTGCACGCCATGCGGGCAGGCATCCGGGACGTCGCTTCCCCCCATTCGGATCCAGCGCAGCTTCGGGTACTCCTGGAGCGTGCCAGCCAGTCCTTCGCGCACCGGTACCGTGCAACGGCGCCTCAGCAAGCGCCGGAGTCCAATAAGGGCCTAGTCATCGGCGTCTTCTCCCCGAAGGGCGGCGTGGGCAAAACTACCATCGCCACCAACATCGCCATCGGGCTGGGCAAGGTAGCGCCCATGAGCGTGGTCATTGTGGACCTGGACCTGCAGTTCGGGGACGTCGCCTCCGGGCTTTACCTTGACCCCGAGCACACGGTGACGGACGCGGTGTCGCCCGCCGCGAGCCAGGACTCCCTGGTGCTCAAAGCCTTCCTCACTGTCCACCCGGGCAGCATCTACGCGCTCTGCGCTCCCCCAACGCCCGTGGACGCGGACGAGATCACCCCGGACCAGATCAGCCGGCTGCTGGAACAGCTGTCTGAACAGTTCCAGTACGTCGTGGTGGACACAGCACCCGGTCTGCCGGAAATTGGGCTCGCCGCCATGGAAAAGTGCACGGACGTGGTGTGGGTGAGCGGTATGGATATCCCCAGCGTCCGTGGCCTCCGCTCAGGCCTGGATATCCTCCGCCAGCTGGACGTTCTTCCGGACACCCGGCATGTGGTCCTGAACATGGCCGATGCCAAAACCGGCCTAACTGTCCAGGACCTCGAATCGACCATCGGCGCGCCCGTGGACGTGAGCATCCCTCGGTCCCGCGCCGTGGCGCTCTCCACCAACCGCGGAATCCCCGTCCTCCAGGAGCCCGTAAAAGACCCCGCAACCAAGGGGCTGAACCGGCTCGTGGAACGCTTCAACCCTGCGTGGCGGGAAAAATCGCAGCGCAAACTCCACCGAAGGGTAGTGGTCTAGATGAAACTTTCAGAGCGCATCAGTGCCGCCCAGGGAAAAGCCCAGCCAAGTTCCCAGCCGGCTTCTGTGAAGGCTTCAGCCCCCACTCTCGATGTGCCGCGTCCTGAAGTTCCTGCCCAGCGCGTGCGGTGGTTTGAACAGGCTCCGGAACAGCGGACGACGACGGCGGCACCGCCTCCTGCCGTCGTCGTCACCGTGCACGCTCATCAGGAAGAGACGCGGCCGAAAGCCCTGCAGCCCGTGGACGTCTTCGCGGCCCTCAAGGAAAGGGCAGCGACGGCGCTGTTCGAACGTCTTGGCGCCCGGTTCAATGACTCGTCCATCACGGAACAGGAACTCAAGTCCTCAGCCCGGGATGAACTGACACGGATCATCGACGCCGAGCAGGTGCCGCTCTCTCCAGAGGAACGCACCCGTCTGGTGCAGGATGTGGCCGACGACGTCCTGGGCTACGGTCCGCTTCAGCGGCTGCTGGATGATCCCGCGGTCACCGAAATCATGGTCAACCGCATGGACCAGATCTACGTGGAGCGCAAGGGGCACCTAACCCTTGCAGACTCACGCTTCAGCTCCGAGGAGCACCTCCGCAAGGTCATCGAGCGTATCGTCTCCAAAGTGGGCCGCCGCATTGACGAGTCCTCACCCCTGGTGGACGCCCGGTTGGAGGACGGCTCGCGCGTCAACGCCGTTATCCCTCCGCTGGCCGTGGGCGGATCCTCCCTGACCATCCGTAAATTCAGCAAAGTTCCGCTGACAGTCAGGAACCTCATCGACTTCGGCACCCTGACGCCGGAGATGGCGGAACTGCTCAATGCATGCGTCAAGGCCAAGCTGAACATCATCGTCTCCGGCGGAACAGGTACCGGCAAGACCACACTGCTCAACGTCCTCTCTTCCTTCCTCCCGGCAAACGAACGGATTGTCACCATCGAGGACGCGGTGGAACTCCAGATCCAGCAGGACCACGTGGTCCGCTTGGAGAGCCGCCCTCCCAACACTGAGGGCAAAGGCGAAGTGACCATCCGCGAACTGCTCCGCAACTCACTGCGCATGCGGCCGGACCGCATTGTGGTGGGCGAGGTCCGCGGCGGCGAATCGCTGGACATGCTCCAGGCCATGAACACTGGCCACGATGGTTCCCTCTCCACCGTCCACTCCAATTCCCCGCGCGATGCCGTAGCCCGGCTGGAAACACTGGTACTGATGGCAGGAATGGATCTGCCGCTGCGGGCCATCCGCGAGCAGATCGCGTCCGCGGTCAATCTGATTGTCCAGATCTCACGTTTACGTGACGGTACCCGTCGGATCACCCACGTCACCGAGGTCCAAGGCATGGAAGGGGACATCGTAACCCTCCAGGACGCCTTCGTCTTCGACTATTCCGCTGGCGTTGACCAACATGGGCGCTTTCTGGGCAAGCCCATTGCAACCGGCATCCGGCCGCGGTTTATCGACCGCTTCGAGGACCTCGGAATCCATGTGTCGCCAGCTGTTTTCGCGACCCCTGCCGGTCCGGGTCCGGCTGGTGCGGGCCCTGCAGGACCCGGAAAGGCCTAGGTCGCCATGCTGATCATCCTTGGGGCCGCTTTGCTGTTCCTCGCCCCGATCCTCCTGGGTGTGGCGCTGGTGCTGCCCCGAACCCCCGAAGTCGCCTTGGACCGACGCCGCCCTTACGAGGCGGAGCCGCCGTCGCGGCTAACCCTGCTCAGTGACGCCACGGTAGGCGGCCTGGGCCGATTCCTGGAAGCCGGGAACATCCGTCTCTTCAACCGTGACGCACTGGAGAATGCAGGGCTGCGGCTGAGTCAGACTGAATTTACGGTGTTGGTCATCGCCGGCTCCATCGTCGGCGCGCTGGTAGGACTGGTCATTGGGGTACCGGCCATCTCCGTCCTGCTGGTTGTCCTGGCGCCGTTCGTGGGCCACCTCGTCCTGGGATTCCTTGCCGGCAAACGGCGTGCCAAGTTCGACGAACAGCTCTGCGATACTCTGCAACTGCTTGCTGGCGGATTACGTGCGGGCCACAGCATCCTGCGGACCATCGATGCCGCCGCGGCGGAGTCGCTGAGCCCCACCTCCGAGGAGATGCGGCGCGTCGTCACGGAGACCAGCTTGGGCCGCGACCTGCTCGCCTCACTGACTGACACGTCCGACCGCATGCGGAACGAGGACTTCGTCTGGATCGCCCAGGCCATTCAGATCAACCGGGAAGTGGGCGGCAACTTGGCCGAGGTCCTGGACCAGGTGAATGAAACCATTCGGGAGAGGTCGGAAATCAAAGGACACATCAAGGCGCTGGCTGCCGAAGGCAAATTTTCGGCGTACATCCTTATTGCCATGCCCATTGGAATAGTGGCCATGCTCATGGGTGTGAACCCTGGATACATGAATTCCATGTTCACCCACCCACTGGGCTGGGGAATGGTCGGTCTCTCCTTTGTACTGCTGACGATCGGCAGCCTGTGGATGCGCAAAATCATCGATCTGAAGTTCTGAGGTCCCAATGAGTCCCCTTGTGCTGTTTGCCCTGGTGTTGGTCTCCGTGCCGACCGGCTATCTGGCCTGGTCCATCCTCTCCGTGGATCGAAAGGGCCACACCGCCACGGTGGCCATCCTGACGCGCGGCAGGACGACTGCTGCAGCACCGGAAGGAAAACCGGGCAGTCTCCTGGCAAGCATTGGCTACCGGCTAACGCCCCCGGCCTATGTGCGGAAGCTAGATAAGCTGCTGTCGCTTGCGGGACGGCCCCCAGCGTGGCCATTGGGTCGCATCCTTGCAGCAAAGCCCCTTCTTGGCCTCGTCGGAGCAGTGGCGTTCATCCTGATCAGCACCAGCAGCCCGGCACCGCTCATAAAGCTGACGGGTCTGTTCGTTCTGTTCCTGGGCTATTTCATCCCCGATCTGATGCTCTACAGCAAAGGCCTGGAACGCCAGAAGATCATGCAGCTGGAACTGGCAAACACCTTGGACCAGATGCTCATTTCCGTGGAGGCTGGACTGGGCTTCGAGGGGGCCATGGCGCGCGCCGGAGCAAATGGCAAGGGCCCACTGGCCGAGGAGCTCGTGCGCACCCTGCAGGACATGCAGGTGGGGCGCAGCCGCCGGGAATCCTATCTTGCCTTGGCCGAGCGGACTAGCCTTCCGGAACTCCGCAGCTTTGTCCAGGCCATTGTCCAGGCAGACAAGTACGGCATTGCCATCAGCCGGGTGCTTCGCGTCCAGGCGAAGGTGATGCGCGTGAAACGCCGCCAACGCGCCGAGGAAAAGGCCATGAAGCTCCCCGTCATGATCCTTTTCCCGCTGCTGTTCTTCATCTTCCCGGTGCTTTTTATTGCAATTCTTGGCCCCGCCGTCATCAACACCATCGTGACGTTTAGCAGTCAGTAGCTAGGAAGTCCCGCCAGGTCAAGGTCCCTCAAGCTTTCCTCAGGATCTCCCTAAATCCAGCTTTTGGAAATAATCAGGAAGTAGCCTTGTACCATGCACACTCCAGACCCAGGCACCGGCGACAAGGAAATCCCCGCGGTTCCCCTGCCCGCTGCCTCTGGAGGTATGGCGGAGGCTGGAGTTCTGCACGAATTGGAGGACCTCTTGCCGCTAGTGGACTCAGGCATTCTGGAAGACCTGGAGGAGCAGCTGGACGGTGCAGAACTCGCCCTCCGGTTCGCCCGCGACTACGCCGCCATGTGGGACCAGCGTTACCGCCGGCTGGCCCTCGCTGTGGAGAACCAGGACCGTGCCTCCGCCCTTGACGCCATCATCAGCCTGAGGATCACGTCCGCCATGGTAGGGGGCCTCCGGCTGGCCCGGCTGGCCGAGATGCTCGAAACAGTCATCCGGCAGGGCGACTTTGGCCAGGGGCAGGCCATGATGGGACGCGTGGCCGAACACGGGGACCGGACCGTCTCCGAACTCCAGGCGAACTACATCCTGAAGAACGAATAGGGCCAGCCCCGCCCTCCAAGCAAGGCACCGTACCCTAACGTTGCTCCGGCCGCTTCGGCGCCAGCCTGTACCCGACTCCGCGCACGGTCTGCAGCCACCGCGGGGCTGCAGGATCCTCCTTCAGCTTGCGCCTCAGGTTGCCGATGTGGACTTCCACGGCCCGCTCATCGGCCTCACTGATGTAGGCGTCCGCCTCGTAGAGATCACCGCGCACGGCCTTGACCAGGTCCGAGCGCGTACAAACGGCCCCGCCTCCGCGCAGCAGCACGTGGAGGAGGTCAAATTCGCTGCGCGTGAGGCCCAGCTGTTCGCCGTGAATGGCCACTGAACGCGTCCGGTGGTCAAGGATCAGCCCGTTATGGTGGAGCACTCCGGTGTGTGCCGGCGGCCCAGCCTGTACGGGACCGGGAGGCCACGCCTCCGGATCCTGGCCCTTGATTTCATGCCGCGGCCGGCGCATCATCGCCGCCACCCGGGCCCGCAGCTCGCGCGGACGGAACGGCTTCGAGATGTAGTCGTCGGCACCCGCATTCAGCGCCGACAGCAGATCCGGTTCTTCGGTCCTGCCGGTCAGCATCACCACATAGGCATCGCTGAAATTCCTGATCCGCCGCAGCACCTCAAAGCCGTCAATGTCCGGCAGGCCGATGTCCAGCGTCACGACGTTCGCCTGCTTAGCCCGGACCACTTCGACGCCATCCCGCCCGTCCGAGGCGGTATGGACCTCAAAACCCGCTTGGCTGAGCACACCCTCCAAGAGGTTGCGTATGTCAGCATCATCCTCGATGACTACCGCTACTCCAAGATCGTCCATTGTCATCCCCATGCCAGGTGAAAGCGGCCCCCCATCAGCCCAGCGCCAATGCCGTATTCACTCCAACTGCCTCTACGCTACAAGGGATGAACGTCTGATGACATGCCTTTTCGATATTCGCATGCGAAAAGTCAATTATCATGACAGCAGATGTACATTCGAACCCAGGGGGCGTAGCACTGTGCACTTCAATAAAGCGCTGGTAAATTCGTCCTGGACACGATGTTTGATGGGGGAAAGGCTACGGCCCGCTCATGAGTGAGAAGCTTGTTCAGCGTGGAATAAGCCGCTATTTCAGGACATTGGGTCCGCGTACTCAGGTCGCTTTATGCCAGCTTCCGCTGACACTGATCGTGCTTGCCTTGGCCATAGCGACTCCCTTAGCCTGGCCGACCCTGCTGAATAGTCCCCTCTATATCTTCAGCATGGTGCTGCACGGCCTATTGTTTGCGGCTTGCTTTATCATCCCTTGGGAACGGCTGAACAACAGCGCCTACTTGGTCATTCCCGTCCTGGACCTTCTTGCGATTGGACTGTCACGCAATGGTGCCGGGCCGCTCGTGCCCGGACTCGTGATCCTCGCAATTTTTCCCATCATCTGGCTCTCAGCATCTGGAATGCTGGCACGCACCAGCATCGTTTTGAGCATTCTGGGACCGCTCTTCATCTTGCTGCCTACAGTGGCCGGAAAGTTTCCCAACCTCACGGCTTCGGATCTGACTTCCCTTCTCCTTTTCCCGCTCATGATGCTGGCGGTCTCCCTTGCCATCCGCTTCGCCAGCGTGAATATGAGGATGCAGCAGCGGCAGCTCCAGGAAAAAGACAGGGAACTCCGCGACCTGCTCGATGCAAGCACGGAGCGTGAGCGGTTGCTGAAAACGATTCTGGACGCGACCGACGTCGGAATCGTGGCGGTTAATTCAAAGGGTGGGCACCTGCTGACAAACAATCGACAGAAGAGTTTGGAGCAGAACGCGATCAATCCGGGTGTCAGAGCTGCACAGGAAGAGGATCAACTGATCTTCGCCCAAGACAAAGTGACACCACTGGCGGCGGAGAAGCGGCCTATTCAACGTGCTATCCAGGGTGAATTGTTTGCTGATTATCTCGTCTGGATCGGTAACGGATCGAATCAGCGCGCTGTTTCCACCGCAGCCCGGCCGATGGTTAGCGATGACGGCCAATTCATGGGGGCGGTGATTGTCTACAACGATGTCACGGGGCTCGTCGAAGCCTTGGCGGCAAACGAAGAACTCATCTCGAACGTCTCGCATGAGTTCAGGAGTCCGCTGAACTCCATCCTCGGCAACGTCGACCTGGTCCTTGAGGACGTTCAGGGCACGTCCCCGCTCTCTGCCCAACGCCTTGAGGTCGTGTTGCGCAATTCCGAGAGGCTCCTTGCACTGGTGTCCGACCTGATGGCGTCGGCTTCCTCGGCCCTCAAAGTACACCCTAAACGCACCGACCTCGCTAGCCTCGTGGAGACCAGCATCGGCTCAGCGCAACCGCAGGCGGAGCAGTCCAGGATCTCCCTGGTCGCCGACATCCAGTCGCCGCTGTGGGCCTATGCCGATCCGCTGCGCATCGGGCAGGCCCTGGACAACCTGGTGTCCAACGCCATCAAGTACTCGCCCGGCGGCGGCGTGGTGAATATCAGTGCCCAGGGCTCGGATGACTGGGTCCGGCTGCAGGTGCAGGATTCGGGGATGGGCATGAGCCCGGAAGACTCGGCCAGGGTCTTCCGCCGGTTCTTCCGGACAGAGACAGCCCGCGAAGCTGCCATCCCGGGGGCGGGCCTGGGGCTGTCCATCACCAAGGCGATTATCGAAGGCCACGGCGGCGACATCTCCTGCACCAGCAATCCGGGCAAGGGCAGCACGTTCACGCTGACTCTCCCGGCCGAGGGGCCGTCGCTCTACTGACCCCACCCCTCATCGATTGATCCCCACCGGCCCCCTAGCCTCACAAGTTCGGCCAGGGAACCCTGCTGGCGTGGGCCCTACGCCGTTTTGACGCGTGAAAAGGGCCCGCACGGAGCAATCGAACGGGTTAGTGCTCCCGCTTGGCCCGCGTGAGTTCGGCCCGTGCGAGCATCTCCCCGTCGGTCGGGTAGGCGACCTCCTCCAGAACCAGGGGGTGGGGCGCAGCCAGCACGGATTTGGCGTCGCGCTTCTTCGCGAGGAGCCGCTCATACAGCCACTCCGGTTCCTCCACGCCCTCGCCCACGAACAGGGCCGAGCCCACCAGGGACCGCACCATGTTGTGGCAGAACGCGTCCGCCTGGACGGTGGCCACAATGACGCCGTCCTCCCCGCGCGCAAATTCGAAGCGCTGCAGTTCGCGGACGGTGGTGGCACCTTCCCTGGGCTTGCAGTAGGAGAGGAAGTTCTGCAGCCCCAGCAGCTTGGACGCCCCCTCATTCAACAGGGAAACGTCCAGCGGGTTCTTGTGCCACAGCGTGAAGTAGCGTTCCAGCGGGTCCCAAAGTGCCGGGCCGTCTGCGATGCGGTAGCTGTAGCGGCGCCACAGGGCTGAGAACCGGGCGTCAAAGCCCTCGGCGGCCAGGGACACCCTGTGGACCTCGATGGATCCGGTCAGGTCACCCAGGCCGCGGCTCAGTGCCCCGCGGATCCGGCGCAGCATGGCGACGCCGGGATCGAGTTCGTGCCCCCGTGGCAGTCCCAGCCACTCGGCTTCGGTGAGGTCCACGTGGACCACCTGGCCGCGGGCGTGCACACCGGCGTCCGTGCGGCCAGCCACGGTCACGCGCACAGGCCGGCGGACCAGCAATGCCACGGCCTCCTCCAGGACGCCCTGGACGGTGCGGAGACCCGGCTGGATGGCCCACCCGTTGAAGGGGCCGCCGTCGTACGAAAGATCAAGCCGGATACGCAAAAACCCGCCGCCCCCCAAAACGGGGGCCGCGGGTTTTTGGTCGTTCATAGACCTAAGTCTATGCGAAGGAATCAGCGAATTACTTCGCGTCCTTTTCCTCAGCCTTGTCCTCGGCGGGAGCTTCCTCAGCGGCCGGAGCCTCTTCGGTTGCAGCCTCAGCCTCGGGAGCCTCAGCAGCGACGACCTCTGCCTCGGGAGCTTCTTCTGCGGCCGGAGCGGCAGCAGCTGCTTCCTTCTTGTCGGCGTCGCGCTTAGCGGCAGAGGTAGCCTCGGCTACAACGGCCTGCTTGGCGGAAACCGGCTCGAGGACCAGTTCGATGACAGCCATGGGAGCGTTGTCGCCCTTACGGTTGCCGATCTTGGTGATGCGGGTGTAGCCGCCGTCGCGGTTCTCCACTGCCTGTGCAATGTCGGTGAACAGCTCGTGGACGACGCCCTTGTTGCTGATCAGGCCGAGTACACGGCGGCGGGAAGCCAGGTCGCCGCGCTTGGCGAAAGTCACCAGGCGCTCTGCGTACGGCTTCAGGCGCTTGGCCTTGGTCACCGTGGTGGTGATCCGCTTGTGCTCGAACAGTGCTGCTGCCAGGTTCGCGAGCATAAGACGCTCGTGAGCCGGGCCGCCTCCGAGGCGCGGACCCTTAGTGGGGGTAGGCATAATTGTTTCTCCTCATATGGAAGCCGGTGGTGGGCACACCATGGTGCCCGCCGGCCAAGATCTGTTTTAGAGTTCGTCGTCGCCGAAGGCGGCGTCGTCCTCTTCAATTGCTGCGGCGCGTGCTGCGAGGTCAAAACCGGGAGGCGAGTCCTTGAGGGACAGGCCCAGTTCAACCAGCTTTGCCTTGACCTCGTCAATGGACTTCGCACCGAAGTTACGGATGTCCATCAGGTCAGCCTCGGAGCGGGCTACGAGTTCACCCACGGTGTGGATGCCCTCACGCTTGAGGCAGTTGTAGGAACGGACGGTGAGGTCCAGATCCTCGATCGGCAGGGCCATGTCAGCTGCCAGGGCAGCGTCCGTCGGCGACGGGCCAATCTCGATACCTTCAGCTGCGGTGTTCAGCTCGCGGGCCAGACCGAAGAGTTCCACCAGGGTGGTACCTGCGGAAGCAACCGCATCGCGCGGGGCGATGGCCTGCTTGGTCTCGACGTCGACAATGAGCTTGTCGAAGTCAGTGCGCTGCTCAACACGGGTTGCTTCCACGCGGAAAGTAACCTTCAGCACCGGCGAGTAGATCGAGTCGACCGGGATACGGCCGATCTCGGAATCGCCGGACTTGTTCTGAGCTGCCGACACGTAGCCGCGGCCGCGCTCGATGGTCAGTTCGAGTTCGAACTTGCCCTTCGAGTTCAGTGTGGCAATGTGCAGATCCGGGTTGTGGAATTCGACGCCGGCCGGCGGAGCGATGTCCGCGGCGGTGACGACTCCGGGGCCCTGCTTGCGCAGGTAAGCAACAACCGGCTCGTCGTGCTCGGAGGAAACCGACAGGCTCTTGATGTTCAGGATGATCTCAGTGACATCTTCCTTGACACCCGGAACCGTGGTGAACTCGTGCAGCACGCCATCGATCCGGATGCTGGTTACAGCGGCACCGGGGATGGAGGAGAGCAGGGTACGGCGGAGGGAGTTTCCGAGGGTGTAGCCGAAGCCCGGTTCCAGCGGTTCAATGATGAAACGCGAACGGTTTTCGGAGACTACCTCTTCGGAGAGGGTGGGGCGCTGTGCAATGAGCACTTAGGTTTCCTTTCGGCGAGCATCCGCTATATGACGCAACACAGGTGGTGGAAATTCGGTCTGAAGACTTAACGCGGCTGGGCCTGCCCGGACCATCGACGGTCCGGGCAAGCTCCTGCTGCTGAAAAAGCCTTAGACGCGGCGGCGCTTCGGCGGACGGCAGCCGTTGTGCGCCGCGGGGGTGACGTCCTGGATGGAGCCAACCTCCAGGCCAGCGGCCTGCAGCGAGCGGATTGCGGTCTCACGTCCGGAGCCCGGTCCCTTCACGAAAACGTCAACCTTGCGCATGCCGTGCTCCTGCGCACGCTTGGCAGCGGCTTCGGCAGCCATCTGGGCAGCGAACGGGGTGGACTTACGCGAGCCCTTGAAGCCAACCTCACCTGAGGAAGCCCAAGAGATAACAGCGCCGTTCGGATCCGTGATGGAAACGATGGTGTTGTTAAACGTGCTCTTGATGTGCGCCTGGCCAAGCGCGATATTCTTCTTGTCCTTCTTACGCGGCTTGCGAACCGCGCCACGAGTCTTCGGGGGCATTATTTCTCCTACAGAAAGTTATCGGGGTAGGCAATCGTTGAATCCCGAAGGATTTAACGAGCCTTCTTCTTGCCGGCGACGGTACGCTTCGGGCCCTTGCGGGTACGTGCGTTGGTCTTCGTACGCTGTCCGCGTACGGGCAGGCCCTTGCGGTGGCGCAGGCCTTCGTAGCTGCCGATCTCAACCTTGCGGCGGATATCTGCTGCTACTTCGCGGCGAAGGTCACCCTCAACCTTGTAGTTGCCTTCAATGTAGTCACGCAGCTCAACCAGCTGGGCATCGGTGAGGTCCTTAACGCGGACGTCAGCGCTGATGCCAGTGGCAGCCAGGGTTTCGTGTGCACGGGTCTTACCCACGCCGTAGATGTAAGTAAGCGCAATTTCCAACCGCTTTTCGCGGGGAATGTCTACGCCAGCGAGACGAGCCATAGTGGCAGTACTCCTTGAATAAACCGGAGGTCGTAGGCAGTACACCCGTACGTTCCGTACGGCCCCAGCCTCCGACCGGGGGTTAGCTGTCCGGGCTCATGCGTCCCAGTTCAGCTTGTGCTGCCTTTTATTTACTTGCGTGGGTTAGCAACCCAGGATTTCCTTCAAAGAAGGAAATTTAGCCCTGGCGCTGCTTGTGGCGCGGGTTCTCGCAGATCACCATGACCCGGCCATTACGGCGGATCACTTTGCACTTTTCGCAGATCTGCTTGACGCTCGGCTTGACCTTCATGGCATTCCTTTGCGTGTAACAGTTGGTCAACTGGAGCAGCGTTCAGCGTGCGCTGATGCTGCCCAGCAATTTACTTGTAGCGGTAGACGATACGACCCCGAGTGAGGTCATAAGGGCTCAGTTCCACCACTACCCGGTCCTCAGGGAGAATCCTGATGTAGTGCTGGCGCATCTTGCCTGAGATGTGTGCCAGAACGATGTGCTTGTTGGTGAGCTCAACGCGAAACATCGCGTTGGGCAGCGCCTCAGTCACAACGCCCTCGATCTCAATGACCCCGTCCTTCTTGGCCATACCCTCCGCTAACTGTTGTTGCCGCAGCCCTGCCGGATTGCACCGGACATGACCACGAACGTTTTTGTGTGGATCGGTTGTCCCCACAGGCCCCAAACAGGGCACAGCTGGGCAGACAACCAACAGACAACACTACGCCACTTTGCGGCGAAAGTTAAATCCAGCCATGCTAGCGCATTCCTGCGCTGTACGCACCATAGTCCCCGGCCGGAGTGCTTACTGCTTCCGCGTTGGCCACGCCGTCCAGGATGGCCAGACGTACGACGTCGGCTCCCGCACTCTGCAGCGTGATCATGCTTATCTGCCGGGCAGTTTCGGTGCTGCGGTCCAGGGCCACGGCGCCGGTGGAGAGGCAGAAGACCGTGTCGCCGTCGGCAAGGGTGTGGGACGGGTTCAGCGCCCGGGCCAGCCCGGCGTGCGCCGCTGAGGCAGTCCGCTTGCACTCGGCGACGTCGAGGGCTGCGTTTGTAGCCACCACCACCAGTGTGGTGTTGAGTCCGTCCCGGTGATTGGGCTTGTCGAAATCCCCGGGTTCCGCCCGCTCCGGCGATGTGCCGAACGGCGTCCCCAGCGCATTCACCACAGCCAGTGCGCCGACCACGACCCCGTTCTCAAGGGTGACCGAGGCCGTGCCCACCCCGCCCTTGAACGTTCTGCCGAGCACCGCGCCGGTACCGGCGCCCACATTGCCGCGTCCGACGTCGTGCCCTTCCGGTTGCGCAGCGGCGGCGGCTGTTGCCGCGTAGCCCATGCCGGCGTCGGGCCGCGCGCTGAAGTCACCGCCGCGGCCGAGGTCGAAGATTGCGGCGGCGGGAACGATGGGCACCACTCCCCCGGTGACCGCGAAGCCGCGGCCGTGTTCCTCGCACCAGCGTTGGGCTCCGTGGGCGGAGGCCAGCCCGTAGGCGCTGCCGCCCGTCAGTACCACGGCATCGACGGTGGAGACCAGCGTGGTGGGGTCGAGCGCATCGGTCTCATGCGTGCCCGGGCCACCGCCCCGGACGTCCACGGAGCCGACCGTCCCGGGCGGCGGCAGGACCACTGTCACGCCAGTCAGCCACCCGTCGCCGGTCTTCTGCTCATGGCCCACCCGGATCCCCGGCACATCAGTAATGGCTCCCATAGGCTCCATTGTGCCCTCCCCCAGCTACGGAATGGGCACCGGAGTGACGCCGAGCGGCACCAGGTGCTCCGCGCCGCCGTCGGGAGCGGAGAGTACCCAGATCCCCTTCTCGTGGACGGCTACCGAGTGCTCCCACTGGCAGGAACGCTTGCCGTCCGTGGTCACCACGGTCCAGTCATCCTCCAGCACGGCCGTATCGATGCTGCCGCGGACCAGCATGGGTTCGATGGCGAGGCACAGGCCCGGACGGATCTTCGGGCCGCGGTGGCTGGTGCGGTAGTTCAGGACGTCGGGGGCCATGTGCATTTCCGAGCCGATGCCGTGGCCGACGTAGTCCTCGAGGATGCCCAGCGGCTTGCCGGGGACCGACGACACGTAGTCATCGATGGCGGCGCCGATGTCTCCTACATGGCTGCCGGACGCCAGTGCGGCGATGCCACGCCACATGGCAGCCTGCGTGACGTCGGACAGGCGCTGGTCTTCGGGGTCTGCCTTCCCCACGATGACGGTGCGCGCGGAGTCGGAGTGCCAGCCGTCGACGATGGCTCCGCCGTCGATCGAGATGATGTCGCCGTCGTTGAGGACGCGGCCGCCGGGGATCCCGTGCACCACTTCCTCATTGACGGACGTGCAGATGGTGGCCGGGAAGCCGTGGTAGCCGAAGAAGTTGGACTTGGCGCCGGCTTCGTTCAGGACAGCGGCGAAGACGTCGTCCAGGTGCTTGGTGGTCACCCCGGGCACCGCGGCGGCAACGGCCGCGTCCAGCGCACGGCTCAGGACCAGGCCCGCCTCGTGCATGGTGCGCATCTGGGCGTTGGTCTTGTATTCGATACGGGGCTGGCCGAAAGCCATGGTGAGTCCTTTCAATGGCTGAGGCCCCTCCCGGAATCCGGGAGGAGCCTCGAATAACTGTTGCCGGGATCAGGCGGCCTGGGCTGCCTTGATGGCCTGCATGACGCGGTCGGTGACCTCGTCGATGCCGCCGATGCCGTCGACCTGGGTCAGGATGCCGCGTTCGGCATACTTGGCCACAACGGCTTCGGTCTGCTCGTGGTACAGGTCCAGGCGGTGGCGGATGACGGCTTCGTTGTCGTCGCTCCGGCCCGTCTCCTTGGCCCGGCCGAGAAGCCGGTGTACCAGTTCCTCGTCGTCGGCTGTCAGCTGCAGGACGACGTCGAGCTTCTCTTCGCCCTTGGCGAGGATCTCGTCGAGGTAGTCCACCTGGGCGGTGGTGCGGGGGTAGCCGTCCAGCAGGAAGCCGCTTTCGACGTCGGCCTCGCTCAGGCGGTCGCGCACCATCTTGTTGGTGACGCTGTCCGGCACGAAATCGCCGGCATCCATGTACTTCTTGGCCTCGACGCCCAGCGGCGTCTCACCCTTGACATTGGCGCGGAAGATATCGCCGGTGGAGATCGCAACGACGCCGAGGCGTTCGGAGATCCGTTCCGCCTGCGTTCCCTTGCCCGAACCCGGAGGTCCAATAATCAGCATTCTCGTCATCGCAAAAGCCCTTCGTAGTGACGTTGTTGTAGCTGCGCGTCAATCTGCTTGACCGTTTCCAGGCCCACACCCACCATGATCAGGATCGACGTGCCACCGAACGGGAAGTTCTGGTTCGCGTTGATCAGGACCAGGGCGACGAGCGGGATCAGTGCCACAAAGCCCAGGTAGAGGGCGCCGGGCAGGGTGATCCTGGAAAGGACGTACTGCAGGTAGTCCGCTGTCGGCTTGCCAGCCCGGATGCCCGGGATGAAGCCGCCGTACTTCTTCATGTTGTCGGAGACTTCTTCAGGGTTGAAGGTGATCGCGACGTAGAAATAGGTGAAAAAGACAATCATGGCGAAGTAGAGCGCCATGTAAATCGGGTGGTCACCCCGTGTGAGGTTGTTGTTGATCCACTCCACCCAAGGGGCCATCTGCTCGCCCGCCTTGGGCTGGTTGAACTGGGAGATCAGGCCCGGCAGGTACAGCATGGAGGACGCAAAGATCACGGGGACCACGCCTGCCATGTTGACCTTGATGGGGATGTACGTGCTGGTGCCGCCCACCGTGCGGCGTCCAATCATCCGCTTGGCGTACTGCACCGGGACGCGGCGCTGGGACTGCTCCACGAAGACCACCAGGGCGACGGTCACCAGGCCGATGGCCAGGACCATAAAGAACGTGCCCGGACCCTGCGAGGTCCAGATGGCGCCCAGGGAGGTGGGGAAGCCTGCGGCGATCGAGGTGAAGATGAGCAGGGACATGCCGTTGCCCACACCCTTTTCGGTGACGAGCTCGCCCATCCACATGATCAGACCGGTGCCGGCCGTCAGCGTGATGATGATCAGGATCGTGGTGATCACGCTGGCATCAGGGATGATGTCCAGCGCACAGCCCGGAAGGAGCTGGCCCGAACGCGCCAGCGACACCAGTGTCGTGGCGTTGAGCAGGCCGAGAGCGATGGTGAGGTACCGCGTGTACTGCGTCAGCTTGGACTGCCCGGAGGCGCCCTCTTCGTACAGTTGCTGGAACCGGGGAATGACCACCCGGAGCAGCTGCACGATGATGCTGGCGGTAATATACGGCATGATGCCCAGCGCGAAGATGGACACCTGCAGCAATGCACCGCCGCTGAACAGGTTAACGAGCTGGTAGAGCCCGCCTGCGGTCTGACCGTTCTGCAAGCATTGCTGGACATTCTGGTAGTTCACACCAGGCGAGGGAATGAAGGCACCCAAGCGGAAGATGGTGATGATTCCCAGCGTGAACAACAACTTGCGTCGCAGATCAGGCGTGCGAAAGGCCCGGCCAAATGCGCTAAGCAAGCGTCCTCCTGTTTGTAAATTAAGAGTGGTGTGATGGGGGTCAATAAATCCCAACAACCGAGTCTAACGGGTGTATGCGCGATGCGAACAATCCGCAGGTGCGCGCGTGCGCCGAGCGGACGGAAATCCTCGGCTGGCGGATGTGAAAAAACTCCCGGTCTGCGGAGCCGGGGGGCTCTGCAGACCGGGAGTTCGCAACGGGCGTCCGCCCACCGCCTCGTTAGAGGGCGGTGGTGCTTCCGCCTGCTGCAGCAATCTTTTCAGCGGCGCTGGCCGAGAATGCGTGGGCGGTGACGTCAACCTTGACGGTGATGTCGCCGGTGCCAAGCACCTTGACGGGCTGGTTCTTGCGAACGGCACCCTTTTCGACCAGGTTCTCCACGGTGACTGCGCCACCTTCCGGGAACAGCTCGTTGAGCTTGTCCAGGTTTACAACCTGGAACTCAACCCGGAACGGGTTCTTGAAGCCGCGCAGCTTCGGCAGGCGCATGTGCAGCGGCAGCTGGCCGCCGGCAAAGCCAGCCTTGATCTGGTAGCGGGCCTTCGTACCCTTGGTACCGCGACCGGCGGTCTTACCCTTGGAACCTTCACCACGACCAACACGGGTCTTGGCGGTCTTGGCACCCGGGGCGGGACGCAGGTGGTGAACCTTCAGTGCGTTCTGCTTCTCAGCAGTGGCGCTCTGTGCCTTTTCGGCGGTTTTCTTCTCTGCCATTTACTTCGCCTCCTCTACCTTTACCAGGTGCGGAACCGTGTTGAGCATGCCAACGGTCACGGCGTCAGCGGTGCGGACAACGGTGTGTCCGATCCGCTTCAGGCCGAGGGACCGAAGGGTGTCGCGCTGGTTCTGCTTGCCGCCAATGACGGACTTGATCTGAGTGATCTCCAACTGGGCGTCGGAGGGAGTCAGGTTCTTAGCCATAACTTAGACACCCGCCTTCTGGTTCAGGAGAGCCTTCACCATTGCCGGCGGAGCAACCTCGTCGAGGGGCAGGCCGCGGCGTGCTGCCACTGCTGCCGGCTCTTCGAGGCGCTTCAGGGCATCAACGGTCGCGTGAACGATGTTGATGGCGTTGGAGGAACCGAGCGACTTGGAGAGGATGTCGTGGATGCCCACGCACTCCAGTACTGCACGGACCGGACCACCGGCGATAACACCGGTACCGGCGGAAGCCGGACGCAGCATTACGACGCCTGCAGCAGCCTCACCCTGAACACGGTGGGGAATGGTGTTGCCAATGCGGGGAACGCGGAAGAAGGACTTCTTGGCCTCTTCAACGCCCTTCGCGATTGCGGCAGGAACTTCCTTAGCCTTGCCGTAGCCAACGCCGACCATGCCGTTACCGTCACCAACGACGACCAGTGCGGTGAAGCTGAAGCGACGACCACCCTTGACGACCTTGGAAACGCGGTTGATGGTGACAACGCGCTCTACGAACTGGCTCTTCTCAGCTTCACGGCCGCCGTCGCGGCCGCCACGGCCACCACGGTCGCCGCGGCCCTGGCCACGGTCTCCACGCTCGCCACGACGAGCGCCACCACGGCGGTCGTCGGCAGCAGCGGGAGCAGTGGTCTCAGTGGCCGGAGCAGCTACGGCTTCAGTCGCCTTCTGATCTGCAGACACAGTGTCCTTTTCCTTGTTTGCTTCCGTCACAGTGACAGCCCACCTTCACGTGCACCGTCAGCGACGGCGGCGATCCGGCCGTGGTACTTGTTACCACCGCGGTCGAAGACAACAGCTTCGATACCGGCAGCCTTCGCACGCTCGGCGACGAGCTCGCCAACGCGCTTGGCCTTGGCAGTCTTGTCACCGTCGAATGCACGAAGGTCGGCTTCCAGAGTGGACGCGCTCGCTACGGTAAGGCCCTTGGTGTCATCGACAACCTGGACGAATACGTGGCGTGCGGAACGGTTGACGACCAGACGAGGACGTACAGCCGTACCGGAGATGCGCTTGCGGATACGAAGCTGGCGGCGGCTGCGCGAAGCAGACTTGCTCTTGTTCGTACGCTTCTTGTTAATTGAGATGGCCATGGTTACTTACCAGCCTTTCCGACCTTGCGGCGGATGACTTCGCCGGCGTAACGGATGCCCTTGCCCTTATAGGGGTCCGGCTTCCGCAGCTTGCGAATGTTGGCAGCAACCTCGCCGACCTGCTGCTTGTTGATACCTGAAACAGAGAGCTTGGTCGGGGTCTCAACTGCAAAGGTGATGCCGTCCGGTGCGGTGACATTTACCGGGTGGCTGTAGCCGAGAGCGAACTCAAGGTCAGATCCCTTGGCCTGAACGCGGTAACCAGTACCAACGATTTCAAGCTTCTTCTCGTAGCCCTTGGTAACGCCCTCGATCATGTTGGAGATCAGGGTGCGTGTCAGGCCGTGGAGTGAACGGGAGGCGCGCTCGTCGTTCGGGCGGGCGACAGTCAGGGTCTCTGCTTCCAGGGAAACCTCGATCGGGCTGGCCACAGTGTGGTTCAGCTCGCCTTTGGCACCCTTGACGCTGACGACAGAGCCGTCAACCTTGACCTCAACGCCGGCAGGAACGGTGATGGGGAGACGTCCAATACGTGACATTATTCTCTTCCTTTCCCGTTACCAGACGTAAGCGAGGACTTCGCCGCCCACGCCCTTCTTGCCGGCCTGCTTGTCAGTCAAGAGGCCGGAAGAGGTGGACAGGATTGCGACACCCAGGCCACCGAGCACGTGCGGCAGGTTGGTGGACTTTGCGTAAACGCGCAGTCCCGGCTTGGAAATACGACGAACGCCAGCGATTGAACGCTCGCGGTTCGGACCGAACTTGAGCTCGAGGGTCAGCTTCTTGCCAACCTCAGCGTCTTCTTCTTTCCAGGAGGCGATGTAACCTTCAGCCTTCAGGATGTCGGCAACGCGTGCCTTGAGCTTGCTGTACGGCATGGTCACGGAATCGTGGTATGCCGAGTTTGCATTGCGCAGACGCGTAAGCATGTCTGCGACAGGATCTGTCATTGTCATTTGGGCTCTTGCCCTTCCTCATAACGGTTTCCTCGCTGCTGCCAAAAGCCTCAGCGAAGGACCTGTTACGTAGTTAGATTAGTCTTCGGCCTTGAACGGGAAGCCAAGCGCCTTCAGCAGCGCGCGGCCTTCGTCATCGGTCTTGGCAGTGGTAACAACCGTGATGTCCATACCGCGGACGCGGTCGATGGAATCCTGGTCGATTTCGTGGAACATAACCTGCTCGGTCAGACCGAAGGTGTAGTTGCCGTTGCCATCGAACTGCTTGCCGCTGAGGCCGCGGAAGTCGCGGATACGGGGCAGAGCCAGCGTGACGAGGCGATCCAGGAATTCCCACATGCGGTCCCCACGCAGGGTAGCGTGTGCGCCGATGGGCATGCCTTCGCGCAGCTTGAACTGTGCGATCGACTTGCGGGCCTTGGTTACCTGCGGCTTCTGGCCGGTGATCAGGGTCAGATCGCGGACAGCGCCGTCGATCAGTTTGGAGTCCTTGGCGGCATCTCCAACACCCATGTTCACAACGACCTTCACCAGGCGGGGAACCTGGTTGACGTTCTCGTACTTGAATTCCTCAATGAGCGTGCTCTTGATGGAATCGGCGTACTTGGTCTTCAGACGAGGAACGATCTTCGTTGCCGGAGTCTCGAGAGTCTCAGTCATTAGATGTCCTTCCCGGAGCTCTTGGCCACGCGTACACGCACTTCGCGCTTCACGCCATTGCGCTCAACGGTCTCGGTGCGGAAACCTACGCGAGTGGGCTTCTTGGTGGACGGGTCAACCAGGGCCACGTTGGAGATGTGGATCGAAGCTTCTACGACCTCGATGCCACCGGTCTTGGTGCCGCGCTGCGACTGACCGACCTTGGTGTGCTTGGTTACGCGGTTAATGCCCTCAACCAACACGCGGTTGGTCTCCGGGAATACGCGCAGAACCTTGCCCTGCTTGCCTTTGTCGCCGCCGCGCTCAGCCTTGGCGCCAGTGATGACCTGAACGAGGTCACCCTTTTTGATCTTAGCCATGGACTAGAGCACCTCCGGAGCCAGAGAAACGATCTTCATGAACTTCTTGTCACGGAGTTCACGACCAACCGGTCCGAAGATACGGGTACCGCGGGGGTCACCGTCAGCCTTCAGGATCACAGCTGCGTTCTCGTCAAACTTGATGTAGGAACCATCCGCACGGCGGCGTTCCTTCTTGGTACGGACGATGACTGCCTTGACAACATCGCCCTTCTTTACGTTGCCGCCCGGAATTGCGTCCTTGACGGTAGCGACGATGACGTCGCCAATGCCTGCGTAGCGACGGCCAGATCCACCGAGAACGCGAATGGTAAGGATTTCCTTAGCACCCGTGTTGTCGGCGACCTTGAGTCGCGACTCCTGCTGAATCACTATTTACTCCTTGCGTCGCGCTGGTTCTCAGACCGAAAATCTTCCTACGGAATGAGCCTTGCGGAACGGTTGATCGGGGTGTCTCTTGACCTGCCTGGATTTTGCCAGACCAGGCCTAAACGCCAGTGCCAAAAACATTTGCTTCCCAGGCGGATTGGACGCAGTCCAAGCGCAAGGGGGCACTATGCCGTGGCACGATTGTTTACGAGGTTTGATGACGGCGCACAGAAGGCGCCATACAAACTCAATATCCTAGCACAGAACGGGGCACTCCCCCATATCACAAGGCGACGGTCCCTGCCCACTCGCCAGGCAACGGACGACGGCGGCACGTTGGGACCTTGGGCCGGCGCACCACGCGTGCCGTTCCCCCGGGAACGGGAAAACCCCCGCTCCCAAAGGGAACGGGGGTTTCCGGTACAGCGGCTGTTGCCAGCGGTGCTGCAGGTGTTACTTGGCCTTCTCGAGGATCTCCACGAGCCGCCAGTTCTTCGTGGCGGACAGCGGGCGGGTCTCGGCGATGACAACGAGGTCGCCGATGCCGGCGCTGTTCTCTTCGTCGTGAGCCTTGACCTTGGAGGTACGGCGGATGACCTTGCCGTACAGGGCGTGCTTCACGCGGTCTTCAACCTGGACAACGATGGTCTTTTCCATCTTGTCCGAAACCACGTAGCCGCGACGCGTCTTGCGGTAACCGCGCTGCTCAGCCGTAGCTGCCGTAGCAGTTTCCGTCACGTTCTCGTCCTTTTCACTCACTTGGCATCCTCCTCGGTCTCAACCGTTTCAGCCTTTTCGGCCTTCTTGGTTGTTGCCTTCTTGGACTTCTTTTCTTCCTTGGCTTCCACAACCGGTGCGGCAACCTCGGCACGAATGCCCAGCTCGCGTTCACGGAGAACGGTGTAGATGCGTGCGATGTCCTTCTTTACCGCGCGCAGACGACCGTGGTTCTCCAGCTGGCCGGTGGCTGACTGGAAACGCAGGTTGAACAGCTCTTCCTTAGCCTTGCGAAGTTCTTCAACGAGACGCTCGTTGTCGAAACCGTCCAGCTGTGCGGGAGCGAGTTCCTTGGATCCTACTGCCATTTCTATTCACCACCTTCGCGACGCAGAATGCGTGCCTTCAACGGGAGCTTGTGGATTGCCAGGCGCAGGGCCTCGCGTGCCACCGATTCTTCGACACCGGAGATCTCAAAGAGAACCCGGCCCGGCTTGACGTTGGCGACCCACCATTCCGGCGAACCCTTACCGGAACCCATGCGGGTTTCGGCAGGCTTCTTGGTCAGGGGACGGTCCGGGTAGATGTTGATCCAGACCTTACCGCCACGCTTGATGTGGCGGGTCATCGCGATACGTGCAGACTCGATCTGACGGTTGGTTACGTATGCCGGGCTCAGAGCCTGGATGCCGTACTCACCGAAGGAGACCTTGGTGCCGCCCGTAGCAGCGCCGGAACGACCCGGGTGGTGCTGCTTACGGTGCTTGACTCGACGTGGGATAAGCATTTAAGCCTGTCCTCCTTCTACTGCAGCAGGTGCAGCCTCAACTGCCGGAGCCTCTGCAGCGGGAGCTGCTTCGGCGGCCGGACGGTCGGTACGACGGCGGCGGTCACCACGGTCAGCACCGCCCGGGCGGCCCGGACGGTCGCTGGCGCCGCGGCCACGGGACGGAGCAGCAGCTGCCTGCTGAGCCAGTTCCTTGGCGGTGACGTCACCCTTGTAGATCCAGACCTTCACGCCGATACGGCCGAAGGTGGTCTTGGCCTCGTAGAAGCCGTAGTCGATGTTCGCGCGGAGGGTGTGCAGGGGCACACGGCCTTCGCGGTAGAACTCCGAGCGGGACATTTCAGCTCCACCCAGTCGACCCGAGCAGGCGATACGGATGCCCTTGGCACCTGCACGCTGCGCGGACTGCATGGCCTTCTTCATCGCACGGCGGAATGCCACGCGGGAAGTCAGCTGCTCAGCAACGCCCTGGGCAACAAGCTGTGCTTCCATCTCGGGGTTCTTGACCTCGAGGATGTTCAGCTGGACCTGCTTGCCGGTGAGCTTTTCGAGCTCGCCGCGGATGCGGTCTGCTTCAGCGCCGCGGCGGCCGATGACGATGCCCGGGCGTGCCGTGTGGATGTCCACGCGGACACGGTCACGGGTGCGCTCGATTTCGACCTTGGCGATACCGGCGCGCTCCATGCCAACAGACATGAGCTGGCGGATACGGATGTCTTCGCGAACGAAGTCCTTGTACCGCTGTCCGGCCTTGGTGCTGTCAGCGAACCAGTGCGATACGTGATCGGTGGTGATGCCGAGTCGGAACCCGTGCGGGTTTACTTTCTGTCCCACTTAGCGAGCCTCCTCTTTCTCCGGGGTAGCGACTACCACGGTGATGTGGCTGGTGCGCTTCTTGATCTGAAATGCACGACCCTGGGCACGCGGCTGGAACCGCTTCATGGTCGGGCCTTCATCAACAAACGCTTCGCTGATGATGAGGTCACCTTCGTCAAACGCCACGCCGTCGCGGTCCGCGAGGACCCGGGCGTTGGAGATTGCCGACTGAACTACCTTGAATACCGGCTCAGAAGCTGCCTGGGGGGCAAACTTCAGAATTGCCAGAGCCTCGTTCGCTTGCTTACCACGAACAAGGTTGACGACGCGCCGGGCCTTCATAGGCGTTACGCGGATGTGACGCGCAATTGCCTTGGCTTCCATTGCTTTCCTTCTCTCGTCTTTGACGTAAGTGCAGGCGCCTAGCGGCGCTTGCCCTTACGGTCGTCCTTGACATGGCCGCGGAATGTCCGCGTGGGAGCGAATTCGCCGAGCTTGTGCCCGACCATCGACTCGGTGACAAACACCGGGATGTGCTTGCGTCCGTCATGTACGGCGATCGTGTGCCCGAGCATGTCGGGGATGATCATCGAACGGCGGGACCAGGTCTTGATAACGTTCTTGGTGCCCTTTTCGTTTTCCCTATCCACCTTCACAAAGAGGTGCTGGTCAACGAAGGGACCTTTTTTCAGGCTGCGTGGCATGTGTCCAGGCTCCTATCGCTTGTTCTTGCCAGTACGACGGCGACGAACAATAAGCTTGTCGCTCTCTTTGTTGGGGCGGCGGGTGCGGCCTTCACGCTTACCGTTGGGGTTGACGGGGTTACGTCCACCGGACGTCTTACCCTCACCACCACCGTGCGGGTGGTCAACCGGGTTCATGGCTACACCACGGACGGTCGGGCGGACGCCCTTCCAGCGCATGCGGCCAGCCTTACCCCAGTTGATGTTCGACTGCTCGGCGTTGCCGACCTCGCCAACCGTGGCGCGGCAGCGCACGTCAACGTTGCGGATTTCGCCGGAAGGCAGTCGCAGCTGGGCGAAGCGGCCTTCCTTGGCAACAAGCTGGATCGATGCGCCGGCGGAGCGGCCCATCTTGGCGCCGCCACCCGGACGCAGTTCAACTGCGTGGATTACGGTACCCACCGGGATGTTGAGCAGGGGCAGGTTGTTACCGGGCTTGATGTCAGCACCGGGACCTGCCTCAACTACGTCACCCTGGGAGAGCTTGTTCGGGGCGATGATGTAACGCTTGGTGCCATCAACGAAGTGCAGGAGGGCGATGCGAGCCGTGCGGTTCGGATCGTACTCGATTTCGGCAACGCGGGCGTTGACGCCGTCCTTGTCGTGGCGACGGAAGTCGATCAGACGGTACTGGCGCTTGTGGCCACCACCCTTGTGACGGGTCGTGATCTTACCGGTGTTGTTACGGCCGCCCTTTTTGGGCAGCGGACGTACCAACGACTTTTCCGGCGTCGACCGCGTGATTTCGGTGAAGTCCGCTACGCTCGAGCCACGACGGCCCGGGGTAGTCGGCTTATATTTACGGATTCCCATAATTTATTTCCTCGTTAAAGTGGTCTCCGCTACGCGAGCGGACCGCCGAAGATGTCGATAGTGCCTTCTTTGAGGGTGACAATCGCACGCTTGGTGTTCTTGCGGGTACCCCATCCGAATTTGGTGCGCTTGCGCTTACCGGCACGGTTGATGGTGTTGATCGAGTCGACCTTGACGGAGAAGATTTTCTCCACGGCCAGCTTGATCTCGGTCTTGTTCGAGCGGGGGTCCACCAGGAAGGTGTACTTTCCCTCATCGATCAGGCCGTAGCTCTTTTCCGATACGACGGGTGCAAGCACGACGTCGCGCGGGTCCTTGATGGTGGCTGCACTCACTTGGCATCCTCCTCGTTCTTTGCAGCCTTGTCAGCAACGAATGCTTCGTAGGCAGCCTTGGTGAAGACTACGTCGTCAGAAACGAGAACGTCGTAGGTGTTCAGCTGGTCTGCGTACAGAACGTGAACAGCCTCGAGGTTGCGCACGGACAGTGCAGCAACATCGTTGGCGCGCTCAATGACAACGAGCAGGTTCTTGCGCTCGGAGACGCCGCGCAGCGTTGCCAGAGCTTCTTTGGAGGACGGCTTGGAGCCGGCAACCAGGTCAGCAACGACGTGGATGCGTCCGTTGCGGGCGCGGTCAGAGAGTGCGCCGCGCAGTGCAGCAGCAATCATCTTCTTGGGGGTGCGCTGGCTGTAGTCACGCGGTGTGGGACCGTGGACAACGCCACCGCCGGTCATGTGAGGAGCACGGATTGAACCCTGACGGGCGCGGCCGGTGCCCTTCTGCTTGAACGGCTTGCGGCCTGCACCGGAAACTTCGGCGCGGGTCTTGGTCTTGTGGGTACCCTGGCGAGCAGCAGCGAGCTGTGCAACGACGACCTGGTGCAGCAGCGGCACGTTGGTCTGAACGTCGAAGATCTCTGCAGGCAGGTCAACCTTGACAGTGTTAGCCATTGAACTAGGCTCCCTTCACGGCGGTGCGTACGAGTACGACCTGGCCGCGGGCGCCGGGAACGGCACCCTTGATCAGGAGCAGCGACTTCTCGACGTCAACAGCGTGAACGGTGAGGTTCAGCGTGGTGTGACGAACGGCGCCCATGCGGCCGGCCATTTTCATGCCCTTGAAGACGCGGCTCGGGGTGGATGCGCCACCGATTGAACCGGGCTTACGGTGGTTCTTGTGGGCACCGTGGGAAGCTCCAACGCCGTGGAAGCCGTGACGCTTCATAACACCGGCGAAGCCCTTACCCTTGGTGGTGCCGATGACGTCGATCTTCTGGCCGGCTTCGAAGAGCTCAACAGAAAGCTCCTGGCCCAGCTCGTAAGAGTCAGCATCTGCAGTGCGCAGTTCGACGACGTGGCGGCGAGGCGTGACGCCTGCCTTTTCAAAGTGACCAGCCAGCGGCTTGGTGACCTTGCGGGGATCGATCTGGCCGTAGCCGATCTGAACGGCGACGTAGCCATCAGTCTCTGCGTTGCGCAGCTGCGTGATGACGTTCGAATCTGCCTGGACCACAGTGACGGGGATGAGCTTGTTGTTCTCGTCCCAGACCTGGGTCATGCCGAGCTTCGTGCCCAGCAGGCCCTTTACGTTACGGGTTGCGGTCATAGTCTCTCAGCACCTCCCTACAGCTTGATTTCGATGTTCACGTCGGCCGGCAGGTCGAGACGCATAAGCGAGTCAACAGCCTTCGGCGTGGGATCGATGATGTCGATAAGACGCTTGTGCGTGCGCATTTCAAAGTGCTCGCGGCTGTCCTTGTACTTGTGGGGAGAGCGGATTACGCAGTAAACGTTCTTCTCCGTCGGCAGCGGCACGGGGCCAACTACCGTTGCGCCTGCGCGCGTGACCGTCTCAACGATCTTCCGTGCTGAAACGTCAATGACCTCGTGGTCATATGACTTCAGCCGGATGCGGATTTTTTGTCCCGCCATGTCGCCTGACTCTCTTTCAGTAAATGCTGCTCTGTTTACTTACCTGTTGTATGTGGCTGCCGAAGCATTTGAAGTCTTAACTACCACCCGCCGCACAAACTGAATCCGGATGAATCCGGGTTCCTCACCTTGCCGGCGTAACCGACCCCCGCGGTCGGGCGTGTCGCGATTTTCACGCATACAAGTCCGCAGTTCCATGGGGAGTGGGTTATGTTTGGTCTTCAACTTGGACCCTGACACCCGGCATTATCCGGATCGGGACACGAAGAAGCGCTTGAACAACTCATCTAGTATGCCGGATATTATCGGCAGAAGCGAATCTGCTTTAGCTTTGCCCCTCCCGGATCATTGCCTTCGGCAACCTGCGAATGGATGATGGGGGCATGACGGTCGAAAATGCTGCTTCCGTACGCGATCTCGCCGGCCGGCTGCCGCCGTCCTTTACGTTGGGCGTTGCCGCAGCCGCGTTCCAGATTGAGGGGGCCCTGGCCGAAGACGGGCGTGGACCGTCCGGCTGGGATGCCTTTGTGCAGAAACCCGGGAGCATCATGGACGGCCACTCCCCCGCCATGGCTTGCGACCACTACAACCGGGTCCCCGAGGACATCGCACTCATGCGTGAGCTGGGCATCGATTCGTACCGCTTCTCCCTTTCCTGGCCCCGGATCCAGCCGGACGGCCGCGGCGCCATCAACAGCCAGGGCCTGGACTTTTACGACCGGCTGATTGACCAGCTCCTCGAAGCGGGCATCTCGCCGATGGCGACCCTGTACCACTGGGACACCCCGCTGCCCCTGGAGCAAGCCGGCGGTTGGATGAACCGTGCCACTGCCGAACGGTTTGCCGAGTACTGCGCGGTGGCCGGGAAGCGCTTCGGCGACCGCGTCGCCCAGTGGGTGACGCTGAACGAGCCCGTTTCGGTAACACTGAACGGGTATGCCCTGGGCGTCCATGCGCCCGGCAGGGCCCTCATGTTCGACGCCCTGCCGTCGATCCATCACCAGCTGCTGGCCCACGGCCTGGGGGTGCAGGCCCTCCGTGCCGCCGGCGTCACGGGCGGCGTGGGAGTGACCAACCTGCACTCACCGGTGCGCCCCGCCAGCAGGAAGTTCGGCGACCGGCACGTCGCGAAGCTGTACGACCTGCTGATGAACCGGATCTACGCCGACCCCGTGCTGCTGGGACGCTACCCCAGACTCCCCCTGGTGGCACGGCCGTGGCTTCGGTCCATCGGGAAACTTTCAGACGCTGACCTCAAGACCATTAACCAGCCCCTGGACTTCTACGGCCTCAACTACTATTTCCCCGTGAAGGTGGCCATGAGCCGCGGCATCACCCCCATTCCCGCCGACACCCACAAGGCCGTGGCCCGGCTGCCGTTCCACGAAGTGGGGTACCCGGAATATGGAACCACCGGTTTCGGGTGGCCCGTCGCTCCTGCCCATCTCGGCGTCCTGCTCGCCGAGCTCCGCGACCGCTACGGGGACGCGCTGCCGCCCGTCTACATCACGGAAAGCGGGGCCAGTTTCCCGGAGCCGGACCGGGTCAGCGGCCGGCTCCAGGATGGGCGCCGGGTGAAATACATCGCGGACCACTTGCGGCAGGCTCTGGACGCCACCGCCCCCGGAGGAATTGCCGAAGGGGTTGACCTCCGTGGCTACTACGTCTGGACTCTGATGGACAACTTCGAATGGGCGGCGGGCTACTCGCAGCGCTTCGGACTGATCCATGTGGATTTCGAGACGCAGGAGCGGACCCCCAAAGAGTCCTTCTACTGGTACCAGGCCCTCAGCAGGGAACGGAAAAAGCCGCCCGGCTGAGCGCGGGCAGCCTTTGCACCAAGGCTGGCAGGGGCCCTGTATTTACCGCTGCCTTACTGGTTCTTTTTTGCCCGGTTGATGCGTTTGGCGCGGTCGATCTCATTCCGGAAATACTTCTTCGCCCAAAAAACTCCGGCGACAATGGCAACCACGACAGCCAGGAAAATTAGCCATTCCATGATGCGCTCCTCTCGATGCAAGCAACAGTATCAGTGCTTGCTGAACGGCCCGCCACGGTCCGGTTGGTCAGGTGCAGGCTGCCCTGCCGGCGGCTGCACCGCCGGTTTCTCCACGGCCGTCCCGCGGTTCAGCCGCCAGAGAGCGAACCCGATAAGCCCGACGGCGATCAGCGCCAGGAGTGCGAAGGTGTACTGACGCATCGCCCAGAGAATGCAGGCCGCGACTCCGGCGGCTCCCCACCAGACAAACAGCCTGTCCCCCAGCCCCAGGCCGCCGAGCAGGAGCCCGGCGAACAGCACAAGCACCCACAGTTGCTGGCTGCCGGTTCCGCCAAACACCACACCCAGTCCGCTCAGCGTGAGCAGCCCTGCTGCAGCCCCAGCCAAGGCCCTTCCGGCACTCCGCTGTCCCGAGGCGAAGCGCAGTGCGGCCAGGCCGGTTCCTGCGAGGACATACCACTGGGCTACCCAGAACGGGTCAGGCAGGCCACTGGAAAGCCGGTAGTTCAGGCCGTACTCCCCGTCCAGCTCAAAGATCGCGGCCCGCTGTACCGCAGCCACCACGGTCACGAAACCTGCTTCGGCGACGACCCGGCGCACCGTTCCCGGCGCCTCGTTGCAGGCGACACCCACAGCCGCGGCCAGTGCAACGGCCGCTGCCCACGCCGTCGCGTCGGGCCGGACACCGGTCGACGCGACCAGGCAGAGCCCGGCAAAGGCGGCTCCAGCCAGCGACCAGCGGCGCACGGCGTCAGCTGTAAGCTGTCCGCGTCGGTACAGCCGCGCAGAGTACAGCCCCACTGCCGCCAGGCCGGTCCCGCACAGCCAAGGCAAATACCTGCCCCACGCCCCCGGAACGTCCTGGAAAATCGAGTCGCCGAGCGTTGAGCCGCCGGCCAGTACCGCCAGGGACGCCGGCGCATACAGCCAGGGCAGTCCCTCAACATGAGAGGCAGCGAAGCACACCGTGGCGAGGACCAGCAGCGCGGCCCCAAGCACCCAGTCCGATGCCATCGGTGCCACAAACAGGGCTGCCACGGCGAATGATCCAGCCGCGGCAAGCCACTGCCAGTGCTCGACATCCGCGACGGGCACGTTCCGCCCGCGCCGCAGCACGCCGGCGACGGTAGCGAGCAACGCCATACCCAAGAGCACCGCCGCCGTCCCCGTGTAGTCCAGGACGGGAGCCGCCAGGAACGCCATGCTGCCTCGCTGGCCGGCGTTGGCGAACCCGACCACCGGGCCCAGCGCGAGTACGGCAAACAACAGCGCGTAGACCCCGAAGTAGAGGGAGCCGCGTGCCACGAAGAACCGGCTGGCCACGACGGCCGAGACCAGCAGCAGAACCAGCTCCAGGAGCACCACCCAGCGTCCGCCGTCGTCGTCGGAAACCCTCCCCCAACCGCTTTGCGCCTGCCAGGCGTAGGCCAGCGGAAGCAGAGCCTGGCCCGCCAGGGTGATCCAGACGGCCGCCTGCTGGAAAGGGACCTCAGCCAGCCGCGAACGCATAATCCAGCGGACGCCGTGCTGCGCGGCAAGGACAAAGGCAAAGGTCACTGAGACCGCCGTCGGAGATGCTGTGACGTCGTAGCTGAGGACAGCAGCGAGGGCCGCTGTGAGCAGCCTGGCCGCCGCAAAATACCAGCCCTTCCGGGCCGGCTGGGCGGATGCCACCACCATGACCGCAGCGAACACGGCATGGATGCCCAGAAGCCCTTCAACAACCAGAAGCTCACCGCGGCTGAACGCCAACAGGAAAGCCAACGACGACGGCGCAAACCAGACCGCGGTGCCGTTCGACCTGAAGACGTACCCCGCAGCCGTCGAGGAAAGCGCGGTCACGGCCGCGGCGAAGGTTGCCTGCCAGCCCTCCGGCTCGGTGGTCAGCAGCGCTGCGGACGCCAGTAGCTGGAGCAGCAGCACGACGCCGGGATCCACCAGGACTCCCCGCGGCGCCTCTCCCCGGACGGCGGCGGCCATCGGGAAGACCAACTGGATGGCCAGGAAGAGGACCAGCACGGCGGCAGGTTGGATTTCGTCGCCCGCGATGACTGTTGCTCCGGCCTCTTCCTGGAGAAGATCAAAAGCGGTCAGCACCAGTACCGTCGCCGCCAGGCGTCCGAGCCACCAGTAGGTCCAGCGATGCTGCCGCACGCGCATCCGGACGCCGGAGGCGAACAGATAACCCAACACCAGCAGCAGAGCAGTGTTCCCGGCTGCCTCGGTCACAGCAAGGAATGCCACCGGGACACATAGCGTGGAGGCCGCCAGCGGCAGGGCCTCCCACACCGTTGCGTTCCACGCAAGCTCGCTCTCCGGCCGCGGCACAACGAACAGGCCTATCGCCAGCGCGGACAGCAGTTGGATGATGACGGCAGCCCAGACCCACCCATGCCCCGGCGTAGTGTCAAGGAGCACCAGCAGGACGACCATGGCCAGTCCGGCGGCTCCGAAGCCGGCAAGCGTGGCCTCCGGGGCCAGGGACCTGGCTCCTGAACGCTCCAGGACCGCCGAGAACGCCTGCTGGCACACCAGCGCCACCAGCAGGCCGAAAACTGAGGCGATGATGCGGTCCGGGCCGCCGTCAATTACCGCAGCGACCGTAAAAGGTACCGCCAGGGTCACCGATATCCGCGCTCCGAGCGCCAGGTTCCGCCGGAGTGCTCCCACCGCAAAAAAGGCGCGGGCGGTCCAGAAGAGGAACGCCAGTGCCAGCATGATTGCCACAGGCCAGGCTCCCATCGCATCGCCAAGCACTGCGGCGAGGAGCAGGGAAGCCACCGGAGCCCACTCGGCTGGCCCGCCCAGTCTGGCGGCCAAAACAAAGCTGGTGGCCAGCGCCACCGCCACGGGCATCCACAGGGGAACATCGCCCACCTGGCCGGGCGTCCCGTACCGGAAGAACTCCGCGGACAGGACGAGGCTGGCGTACACCACCGTGAGAAGTACCTGGATGCCGAACGTGGCCACCGCGTCCACGAGCCAACGCCGCCGGGGTGTGCCCGCGGACGCTTCGTGCTGGTTCTGCCGGCTGTCAGCCTGGGGGAACCACTGGCTCAACCTGGCAGCCCCGAAGGCCACGGCCACTCCCTGGACAGCGAGTAATCCTGCCGCGGCCAGAAAGGCGTCACTCCCCCGGCCGGTCAGGTGCCAGATTTCGACGGCGGCGGCCAGGCTAAGTGACATCCGCGCCGCGTAGAAGTTGGCAAGCCGGAGGCGGGTCCCGGGCACTGCGGCCAGCAGTCCAAAGTAGCAGCCGCACACGGCCATGATGAGCGCGTATTCGGCTTTGTCCAGCAGCAGCGGAACGCACGTGGCTGCCGCTGCGACGGCCGGCACCACCAACGGGTGCAGCACCATCAGGGGCCGCACATAGACCGGCGGCAGCCAGCCGGGCCGGACCAGGGCCAGGAGTGTGAGCATGACCGCCACACCGATCAGGGAAGCGAAATACCAGACCAGTGCCCCGCCCAGGACTGAGACGCCGGACCACGCCGTGGATGCCACGAAGGTCAGCGACAGATAAACCAGCACGCGGCTCTCCAGGCGGACTGCCGCGGCCACGTACGCCACGGTGCCAATCAAGGAGGTGATCAGCCAGGCCGTGGGGCCATGGTGGAGGGCGAAGTTGTACAGGGCTAGTCCGGTGACCGGAACCAGGGCCAGTCCGGTACCAGCAAATGCCACGGCCGCCGGCCGCAGGCGTGGCACCCGGGCGTGAAGAACGAACCCTGAGGCGTAGAACGCGGCAGTTACGGCGACGACTCCGGCGAAGCGCAGCATGGGAGGAAGGCTGGTACCGATGAACAGTGCAGCTGCGGCGACCAGGAGGAGGCTGGCTACGTAAAGCGTGATGTTGATGTTCTGCCTGTCCCGCTTCTCCCGCCGTGCCTGGCGTTCTGCCGGCGTCTCAGCCTGCTGCGGAGCGGCGAAGGGAATAGACGGCGGCACCGGGAGGTCCACTCGGGCTACCGGTGCCTGCCGGGCGACAGGCAATTCGGAAGCCGGGCCAGGCTCGATGAGGGAACCAACAGTGTGGACCGCTGCCAGTTCGGGCGAAACCACGGGGACTGCCAAAGGCGGCGGAACCGGCGCCGCAGAGCTGGTGGCCGGCCGGGGGCCATCCACTTTTGCCATAGCGTCCAGCCACCCCTGAAGGTGGCCGGCGCGATAACCCGCTTCATAAGATTCGTCCGGCATGGTGAACCCTCTCCGACGGGCAGGATGACCCCAGCCCCAATTAATCCAGTGATTGGATTAATTGTAGCAAAGAACAGCCCCGCTGCACTAGCAGCGGGGCTGTTCCAAACTTCTCGTCAGGCCGTCAGACGGCCATACCGATCAGTGGGATCAACAAGAATTACTTGATGATCTTGGTAACGCGTCCTGAACCAACGGTGCGGCCGCCTTCGCGGATAGCGAAGCCGAGGCCCTCTTCCATTGCGATCGGCTGGATGAGCGCAACGGTCATCTCAGTGTTGTCGCCAGGCATAACCATTTCCGTGCCTTCCGGCAGGGTGATAACGCCGGTTACGTCCGTGGTGCGGAAGTAGAACTGCGGGCGGTAGTTGGAGTAGAACGGGTTGTGACGCCCGCCTTCGTCCTTGGAGAGGATGTAGACGTTAGCCTCGAAGTCGGTGTGCGGGGTGATGGAACCCGGCTTGACGACAACCTGGCCACGCTCTACGTCATCGCGCTTCAGACCGCGGAGCAGGAGGCCACAGTTCTCGCCGGCCCATGCTTCGTCGAGCTGCTTGTGGAACATCTCGATACCGGTAACCGTGGTCTTCTGGACCGGGCGGATGCCGACGATCTCGACCTCGGAGTTGATGGCGAGGGTTCCACGCTCGGCGCGGCCCGTTACAACGGTGCCACGGCCGGTGATCGTGAAGACGTCTTCGATCGGCATCAGGAACGGCTTGTCACGGTCACGTACGGGGTCCGGAACGGACTCGTCAACGGCTTCCATGAGGTCCTCAACGGACTTGACCCAGATGGGGTCGCCTTCGAGGGCCTTCAGGCCGGAAACGCGAACGACGGGAGCGTCGTCGCCATCGAAGCCCTGAGCGGAAAGCAGCTCACGAACTTCCATTTCAACGAGGTCCAGCAGTTCTTCGTCGTCAACCATGTCCGACTTGTTCAGCGCAACCAGCAGGTAGGGAACGCCAACCTGGCGGGCGAGCAGAACGTGCTCGCGGGTCTGAGCCATCGGGCCGTCAGTGGCGGCAACCACGAGGATCGCACCGTCCATCTGTGCAGCGCCGGTGATCATGTTCTTGATGTAGTCAGCGTGACCCGGAGCGTCTACGTGTGCGTAGTGGCGCTTCTCGGTCTGGTACTCAACGTGGGAGATGTTGATCGTGATACCACGCTGGCGCTCTTCCGGAGCAGAGTCAATCGACGCGAAGTCGCGCTGCTCGTTGAGAGTCGGGTACTTGTCGTACAGCACCTTGGAAATGGCGGCAGTCAGCGTCGTCTTACCGTGGTCAACGTGACCAATGGTGCCGATGTTGACGTGCGGCTTAGTCCGCTCGAACTTTGCCTTTGCCACAGGTTCCTCCTAGAACGTTTTCAAATGACTTACCCTTCAACCGCGCTTGTCGCGGCAGAAACTCAGGCAAGTCTACTTGGGGGGCTTTGGATTGGTGAAATTGCAGATTCAGGAACTAATACTAGTCCCTCGAGCCTGTTCGTGCAGGTGGCCGGAATCCGGTCTGGACCGGGCCCCGGCCACCTGCACCAGGTGAGTTTCCGTCAACCGGAAGCGCACCCGAGTTTTTGCTGCGAAGTCGTAACGACTACTCGCCGCGGTTCTTCTGGATGATCTCGTCGGCAAATGCCTTCGGGACCTCGGCGTAGCTGTGGAACGTCATGGAGTACACAGCGCGGCCCTGGGTCTTTGAACGCAGGTCACCGATGTAGCCGAACATGCCGGACAGCGGAACGTGCGCACGGATGACCTTGACACCCTGTGCATCTTCCATGGACTGCATCTGGCCACGGCGGGAGTTGAGGTCACCGATAACTTCACCCATGTATTCCTCAGGGGTGCGGACCTCGACATCCATCAGCGGTTCGAGCAGGACAGGGTTCGCCTTGCGTGCGGCTTCCTTGAAAGCCATACGGCCGGCGATCTTGAATGCCATTTCCGAGGAGTCAACATCGTGGTAAGCGCCGTCAATCAGCGTCGCCTTGATGCCGACAACCGGGTAACCGGCCAGGACACCGTCGTTCAGTGCATCCTGGATACCAGCGTCAACCGAAGGGATGTATTCGCGAGGAATACGTCCACCGGTCACCTTGTTCTCGAACTCGTACAGCTCGCCCTCGGAAGTGTCCAGCGGCCCAATGGCAATCTGGATCTTCGCGAACTGGCCCGAGCCACCGGTCTGCTTCTTGTGCGTGTAGTCGTGACGCGCAACAACATTCTTGATGGTTTCGCGGTACGCGACCTGCGGCTTGCCGACGTTGGCTTCGACCTTGAATTCGCGGCGCATGCGGTCCACCAGGATGTCCAGGTGGAGCTCGCCCATGCCGGCGATGATGGTCTGGCCGGTGTCTTCGTTGAGGGAGACCTGGAAGGTCGGGTCCTCAGCGGAGAGCTTCTGGATGGCCGTGGAGAGCTTCTCCTGGTCACCCTTCGTGTTCGGCTCGATCGCAACAGAGATCACGGGCTCCGGGAAGCTCATGGACTCGAGGACGATCTGGTTGGCGGAGTCGCACAGGGTGTCGCCCGTGGTCGTGTCCTTCAGACCGATCGCTGCGTAGATGTGGCCGGCGGTAGCGCCCTCAACGGGCATTTCCTTGTTGGCGTGCATCTGGAACAGCTTGCCGATGCGCTCCTTCTTGCCCTTGGTGGAGTTGACCACCTGTGCGCCTGCTTCCACGTGACCGGAGTACACGCGGATGAAGGTGAGCTGGCCGAAGAACGGGTGCGCGGCAATCTTGAACGCCAAAGCCGAGAACGGCTCCTCGGAGGAAGGCGCGCGGACGATTTCCTTCTCTTCGTCGCGGGGATCGTGACCGATCATCGGCGGGACGTCGAGCGGGTTCGGCAGGTAGTCGATGACAGCATCGAGCATCGGCTGAACGCCACGGTTCTTGAATGCGGAACCACAGAAGACCGGGTAGAGCTCGGAGTTGATGGTCATCTTGCGGATGCCGGCCTTGAGTTCCTCGACGGAAATCTCTTCGCCTTCGAGGTACTTCTCCATGAGCTCTTCGGAGGACTCAGCAACGGTCTCAACGAGCGCTGCGCGGTACTCTTCAGCCTTTTCCTTGAGGTCAGCCGGGATCTCCTGGACCTCGTACTTCGCACCCATGGTGACGTCACCCTTGGAGTCGCCCGGCCAGACCAGCGCGCGCATTTCCAGGATGTCGACGACGCCGACAAAGTCGTTCTCAGCACCGATCGGCAGCTGCATGACGAGCGGCTTGGCACCGAGGCGGCCAATGATGGTGTCAACGGTGAAGTAGAAGTCAGCGCCGAGCTTGTCCATCTTGTTGACGAAGCAGATACGCGGAACGTTGTACTTGTCAGCCTGGCGCCAAACGGTCTCAGACTGCGGCTCAACGCCTTCCTTGCCATCGAAAACAGCGACAGCGCCGTCGAGGACGCGCAGGGAGCGCTCAACCTCAACGGTGAAGTCAACGTGGCCGGGGGTGTCGATGATGTTGATCTGGTTGTTTTCCCAGAAGCAGGTCACGGCGGCAGACGTGATGGTGATGCCGCGTTCCTTTTCCTGTTCCATCCAGTCGGTGGTCGAAGCGCCGTCGTGCGTTTCGCCGATCTTGTGGTTCACACCCGTGTAGAACAGGATGCGCTCGGTGGTGGTGGTCTTGCCGGCATCAATGTGGGCCATGATGCCGATGTTGCGGACCTTACTAAGGTCGGTAAGCACGTCCTGTGCCACGGTGTCTCCCTTTCGGATGGACTACACGTTCGCCGCCGGCTCGTGACGAGCCGGCGGCGTCCGGAAGTATTACCAGCGGTAGTGTGCGAAGGCCTTGTTGGACTCGGCCATCTTGTGGGTGTCTTCGCGACGCTTCACAGCGGCACCGAGACCGTTGGAGGCATCCAGGATTTCGTTCTGGAGGCGCTCGGTCATCGTCTTCTCGCGGCGGGCCTTGGAGTAGCCAACCAGCCAGCGCAGTGCGAGGGCGGTGGAGCGGCCCGGCTTGACCTCAACCGGAACCTGGTACGTTGCGCCACCGACGCGGCGTGAGCGGACCTCAAGGGAAGGCTTGACGTTGTCCATGGCCTTCTTGAGGGCTGCAACGGGGTCGCCGCCGGACTTGGCGCGAGCACCTTCGAGGGCACCGTAAACGATGCGCTCTGCGGTGGACTTCTTGCCGTCAACCAGCACCTTGTTGATCAGCTGGGTGACCAGCGGGGAGCCGTAAACGGGATCTAGTACGAGCGGCCGCTTGGGGGCCGGACCCTTGCGAGGCATATTACTTCTTCTCCATCTTTGCGCCGTAGCGGCTGCGGGCCTGCTTACGGTTCTTCACACCCTGGGTATCGAGGGCGCCACGGACGATCTTGTAGCGGACACCCGGGAGGTCCTTCACGCGACCGCCGCGAACGAGCACAATGGAGTGCTCCTGCAGGTTGTGGCCTACACCGGGGATGTAAGCGGTGACTTCAATGCCACCATTGAGGCGCACACGTGCCACCTTACGGAGAGCCGAGTTCGGCTTCTTCGGGGTGGTGGTGTAAACGCGGGTGCAAACGCCGCGGCGCATGGGGCTGCCGTTAAGCGCAGGAGCCTTGGTCTTTTTGACCTTAGGCGTGCGGCCCTTGCGGACCAGCTGGTTAATCGTAGGCACTCTCGTGTTCTCCGTTGGTTTGATCTCTACCGTCACGCGCAGGCGCCAGCCTGGGCACGATGGTTTTGGCGTTGCTCCTTGCAGCGGCCTCCGTAAACTTGCGCAGGCGTGCAAAAGCGTGGCATTCGTTGCGCACCTTACCCGCAACCCGGAAACAAGCTCCACCCAGCATCATGAGAACAAAACCAAAATGATGCTGCGGCGGCCTTCATCCACTGCCACACAGAACAATTACACAAAGTTTAGCACGGCTGGATCGCGGGCCTTAATCGGGTGTATGCGGAAGGCCCCGCCTCCACCAAGTGGAAACGGGGCCTTTCAACGCAATCGACTACCGGAAGTCGTTGCCGAGATCGTAGTCATCCAGCGGGATGGCGTGGAACTCAGGTGCTCCGTCGCCGCCCAGGGTGTCGTACGAGAAGTCACTGAATGCGCTCGGGCCGGTGAACAGGTTGGCCTTTGCTTCTTCAGTGGGCTCCACGGTGACCTCGGTGTAGCGCGGGAGGCCCGTGCCGGCCGGGATCAGCTTACCGATGATGACGTTCTCCTTGAGGCCGAGCAGCGGATCACTCTTGCCTTCCATGGCCGCCTGCGTCAGGACGCGGGTGGTCTCCTGGAAGGAAGCTGCGGACAGCCAGGACTCGGTGGCCAGGGACGCCTTGGTGATGCCCATGAGCTCAGGACGTCCGGAAGCCGGAGTCTTGCCCTCGGACACAACGCGGCGGTTGGCTTCCTCGAAGCGGCTGCGCTCGGCGAGCTCGCCGGGCAGCAGATCCGATTCGCCGGACTCGATGACCGTGACGCGGCGCAGCATCTGGCGGACGATAACCTCGACGTGCTTGTCGTGGATACCGATGCCCTGGCTGCGGTACACGCCCTGGACCTCGTCCACCAGGAACTTCTGCGCGGCACGGGGGCCCATGATGCGCAGCACCTGCTTGGGATCCACCGGACCGTTGATGAGCTTCTGGCCCACGGTGACGTGCTCGCCGTCCTCAATGAGGAGGCGTGAACGGCGCAGGACCGGGTAAGCGATCTCTTCGGATCCGTCATCAGGGGTGATGACGAGGCGCATCTGGCGCTCGGACTCTTCGATGGCGATGCGGCCGGCTGCTTCAGCAATCGGTGCGACACCCTTCGGAGTACGGGCTTCGAAGAGCTCCTGGATACGGGGCAGACCCTGGGTGATGTCGTCGCCACCGCTGGCGGAAACAGCACCACCGGTGTGGAACGTACGCATGGTCAGCTGGGTACCGGGCTCACCGATGGACTGTGCGGCGATGATGCCCACGGCCTCGCCGATGTCCACGGTCTTGCCGGTTGCCAGCGAACGTCCGTAGCACAGGGCGCAGGTGCCGACGCTGGACTCACAGGTGAGTACGGAGCGGACCTTGACCTCGGTGATGCCGGCTGCGAACAGCTCAGCGATCACAACGTCGCCGCAGTCGGTGCCTGCCGGAGCCAGGACATTGCCCTTGGAGTCAACGACATCCACGGCCAAGGTACGGGCGTACGCGCTGTTCTCGACGTTCTCGTCCAGGACCAGCTCGCCGTTGGCGTCTGCGACGGCGATGGCCGTCACCAGGCCGCGTTCGGTACCGCAGTCCTCTTCGCGGACAATAACGTCCTGGGACACGTCCACCAGTCGACGGGTCAAGTAACCCGAGTTGGCGGTACGCAGTGCGGTATCGGCCAGGCCCTTACGGGCACCGTGCGTAGCGATGAAGTATTCCAGCACCGACAGGCCCTCGCGGTAGGAGGACTTGATCGGACGCGGGATGATCTCACCCTTAGGGTTGGCCACCAGGCCACGGATACCCGCGATCTGGCGGACCTGCATCCAGTTACCACGTGCACCGGAGGACACCATGCGGTTGATGGTGTTCATCGGGGACAGGCTGTCACGCATCGCCTGGGCGATCTCGTTGGTTGCCTTGTTCCAGATCTCGATCAGTTCCTGGCGACGCTCGTCGTCGTCGATCAGGCCCTTGTCGTACTGGCCCTGGATCTTGGCGGCGCGCTCTTCGTAACCGGCGAGAATCACCGGCTTGTCCTTCGGCACCTCGATGTCGGAGATGGCGACCGTGACGCCTGAACGCGTGGCCCAGTAGAAACCTGCGTCCTTCAGGTTGTCCAGCGTTGCCGCCGTGACCACCTTCGGGTAGCGCTCGGCGAGATCGTTGACGATCGTGGACAGTTCGCCCTTGTCCGCAACGTTCTCAACCCACGGGTAGTCGGCCGGCAGGGTCTCGTTGAAGAGAACCTGTCCGAGCGAGGTCTCAACAAGCGCGGTCTGACCCGGCTCCCAGCCCTCCGGAGCTTCCCATCCGGCGTAAGGGACAAAGCCCTCAAGGCGGATTTTGACCTTGGAGTTCAGGTGCAGCTCGTGCAGGTCGTAGGCCATGATGGCTTCCGAAACCGAACTGAAGATCCGGCCTTCGCCAGCTGAACCGACACGCTTGGTGGTCAGGTGGTACAGGCCGATGATCATATCCTGCGAAGGCAGGGTGACCGGGCGTCCATCGGAAGGCTTCAGGATGTTGTTCGACGACAGCATCAGGATGCGTGCCTCAGCCTGGGCTTCGGGGCTCAGCGGCAGGTGCACTGCCATCTGGTCGCCGTCGAAGTCAGCGTTGAACGCGCCACAAACCAGCGGGTGGAGCTGGATTGCCTTGCCTTCAACGAGCTGCGGTTCGAACGCCTGGATACCGAGGCGGTGCAGGGTAGGTGCACGGTTGAGCAGCACCGGGTGTTCGGTGATGATCTCTTCGAGCACGTCCCAGACCTGCGGACGGTAACGCTCGACCATGCGCTTGGCCGACTTGATGTTCTGGGCGTGGTTGAGGTCAACCAGGCGCTTCATCACGAACGGCTTGAAGAGCTCCAGGGCCATCTGCTTGGGCAGGCCGCACTGGTGCAGCTTCAGCTGCGGGCCGACGACGATGACCGAACGGCCGGAGTAGTCAACACGCTTGCCGAGGAGGTTCTGGCGGAAACGGCCCTGCTTGCCCTTGAGCATGTCGCTCAGGGACTTCAGCGGACGGTTGCCCGGTCCGGTGACCGGACGGCCGCGGCGGCCGTTGTCGAAGAGGCTGTCAACAGCTTCCTGAAGCATGCGCTTCTCGTTGTTGACGATGATCTCCGGAGCACCCAGGTCAAGCAGTCGCTTGAGTCGGTTGTTGCGGTTGATCACGCGGCGGTAGAGGTCGTTGAGGTCGGAGGTCGCGAAGCGGCCACCATCCAGCTGGACCATCGGGCGCAGTTCCGGCGGGATCACCGGGACGGCATCCAGAACCATGCCAAGCGGGCTGTTGTTGGTAGTCAGGAACGCGTTGACAACCTTCAGGCGCTTCAGGGCGCGGGTCTTGCGCTGGCCCTTGCCGTTGGCGATAATGTCGCGCAGCAGGTCAGACTCGGCCTGCATGTCAAAGCCCTCAAGACGCTTCTTGATGGCTTCGGCACCCATGGAGCCTTCGAAGTAGATGCCGTAGCGGTCGCGCAGTTCGCGGTACAGGCCTTCGTCACCTTCGAGGTCTGCAACCTTCAGGTTCTTGAAGCGGTCCCAGACCTGCTCGAGGCGCTCGATGTCGGCGTCGGCGCGCTTGCGCACGTTGGCCATCTGGCGGTCAGCGGAGTCGCGGGCCTTCTTCTTGTCGGCAGCCTTGGCGCCTTCACCTTCCAGGCGCGCAATTTCGCCTTCGAGGTCCCGGGCGATCGCCGCGATGTCGGAGTCGCGGTTGTCGATCAGCTGCTTCTTCTCGATGTCGTGCTCAACCTGCAGGTTGGGCAGTTCCTCGTGGCGGGAAGCTTCGTCGACGCTGGTGATCATGTAGGCGGCGAAGTAGATGACCTTTTCGAGGTCCTTCGGAGCCAGGTCAAGGAGGTAGCCCAGGCGGGACGGAACACCCTTGAAGTACCAGATGTGCGTGACCGGTGCGGCCAGCTCGATGTGGCCCATGCGCTCACGGCGGACCTTGGCACGGGTGACTTCAACGCCACACCGCTCGCAAATGATGCCCTTGAAGCGCACGCGCTTGTACTTACCGCAGTAGCATTCCCAGTCACGGGAAGGGCCGAAGATCTTCTCGCAGAAGAGGCCGTCCTTCTCGGGCTTGAGCGTGCGGTAGTTGATGGTTTCCGGCTTCTTAACCTCGCCGTAAGACCAGCCACGGATGTCTTCCGCGGTGGCGAGGCCGATCTGCATGAGGCCGAAGGAGGATTCGCTGGACATATGGTCCCTGTTCTCTCTTGTTCTCTAAATTCTGAAGTCTTGGGTTACGGGAAGAGGGAGGCTGATGTCCGACGGCGGGTGGTCACCCGCCGTCGGACATCCACCTGCTAAACCTCTTCTACGGAACTGGGCTCTGCACGAGACAGATCGATGCCCAGTTCTTCCGCAGCCGTGAAGACTGCGTCATCAGAGTCACGCATTTCAATTGTGGTTCCGTCCGTGGAGAGTACTTCCACGTTCAGGCACAGTGACTGCATTTCCTTGATCAAGACCTTGAAGGACTCAGGAACGCCCGGCTCGGGGATGTTCTCGCCCTTGACGATTGCTTCGTAGACCTTCACACGACCATGGATGTCATCCGACTTGATGGTGAGCAGTTCCTGGAGCGTGTAGGCGGCGCCGTAAGCTTCGAGCGCCCACACTTCCATTTCACCAAAGCGCTGGCCACCGAACTGTGCCTTACCACCCAGCGGCTGCTGCGTGATCATGGAGTACGGGCCGGTGGACCGGGCATGGATCTTGTCGTCCACCAGGTGGTGGAGCTTCAGGATGTACATGTAGCCGACCGAGATCGGGTCCGGGAACGGCTCGCCGGAGCGGCCGTCAAACAGGCGGGTCTTGCCTGAGGAGTTGATCAGGCGCTCACCGTCGCGGGTCACGTTGGTGGAGTCAAGCAGGCCCGTGATTTCCTCTTCGCGGGCGCCATCGAACACCGGCGTTGCAACAGTGGTCTGGCCACTCTCGCGCGGCAGGTTCGGCAGCTGCTTGACCCACTCGGGCTCGCCTTCGATCTTCCAACCGGTCTTGGCAACCCAGCCGAGGTGCGTTTCCAGCACCTGGCCGACGTTCATACGGCCCGGAACACCCAGCGGGTTCAGGACGATATCAACGGGGGTACCGTCGGCAAGGAAGGGCATGTCCTCGATCGGAAGGATCTTGGAGATAACACCCTTGTTGCCGTGACGGCCGGCGAGCTTGTCGCCGTCGGTGATCTTACGCTTGGCAGCCACGTAGACGCGGACCAGCTGGTTGACGCCCGGGGGCAGTTCGTCGTCGTTGTCGCGGTCGAAGACGCGGACGCCGATGACGGTGCCGGACTCGCCGTGCGGAACCTTCAGGGAGGTGTCGCGCACTTCGCGGGACTTCTCACCGAAGATGGCGCGCAGCAGGCGCTCTTCCGGGGTCAGCTCGGTTTCACCCTTCGGGGTGACCTTTCCGACCAGGATGTCGCCGGCTTCAACTTCGGCACCGATGTGGATGATGCCGCGCTCGTCCAGGCCTGCCAGGACTTCCTCGGACACGTTGGGGATGTCACGGGTGATTTCCTCGGCACCAAGCTTGGTGTCGCGGGCATCGATCTCGTGCTCCTCGATGTGGATGGAGGAAAGAACGTCCTCGGCAACAATGCGCTGCGAGAGGATGATGGCGTCCTCGAAGTTGTGGCCTTCCCATGACATGAATGCCACGAGCAGGTTCTTACCGAGGGCGAGTTCACCCTGGTCCGTTGCCGGGCCGTCAGCGATGATGCCGCCGACCTCAAGGCGCTGGCCTTCGTTCACCAGGACACGGTTGTTGTAGCAGTTGCCCTGGTTGGATCGGGCGAACTTGTTGATGCGGTAGTTGGTTTCCGTGCCGTCGTCGTTGAGCATGATGACGAGCTCAGCGGAGACCTCGGTGACCACACCGGCCTTCTTCGCGATGGTGACGTCACCGGCGTCGACTGCAGCGGCGCGCTCCATGCCGGTGCCCACGAACGGGGCCTCGGACCGGACCAGCGGCACAGCCTGGCGCTGCATGTTGGCACCCATGAGTGCGCGGTTAGCATCGTCGTGCTCGAGGAACGGGATCAGGGCCGTAGCCACGGACACCATCTGGCGCGGGGAAACGTCCATGAACTCGACGTCGGCGGCGGGAACCAGCACGGGCTCGCCTCCACCACCACGGGCGCGGACCAGGACGGTCTCTTCGGCGAACTTCTTGTTCTCATCCAGCGGAGCGTTGGCCTGAGCAATCAGGACCTCTGCTTCGTCGTCGGCCGTCAGGTACTGGACCTCATCGGAAACGACGCCCTCGGACACGAGGCGGTACGGCGTCTCGATGAAACCGAACGGGTTGATGCGGCCGTAGGAAGCCAACGAACCGATCAGACCAATGTTCGGGCCTTCAGGGGTTTCGATGGGGCACATACGTCCGTAGTGGGACGGGTGAACGTCTCGGACTTCCATGCCTGCGCGGTCACGGGACAGACCACCCGGGCCAAGCGCGGACAGACGGCGCTTGTGGGTCAGGCCCGACAGCGGGTTGTTCTGATCCATGAACTGGGACAGCTGGGAAGTTCCGAAGAACTCCTTGATGGCTGCAACAACCGGGCGGATGTTGATCAGGGTCTGCGGCGTGATGGCTTCGACGTCCTGGGTGGTCATACGCTCGCGGACAACGCGCTCCATACGGGACAGGCCGGTGCGGACCTGGTTCTCGATGAGCTCGCCGACGGCGCGGATACGGCGGTTGCCGAAGTGGTCGATGTCATCGATCTCGACGCGCAGCTCGTGGTCCTGGCCGTCGCGCTTGCCCGTGAGGGTCTTCTCGCCGGCGTGCAGTGCAACCAGGAACTTGATCATCGCCACGATGTCTTCAACGTGCAGGACCGAAGCTTCCTTGTCGCCAAGGGAGCGGTCGATGCCAAGCTTGCGGTTGATCTTGTAACGGCCGACCTTGGCCAGATCGTAGCGCTTGGAGTTGAAGTACAGGTTGTCCAGCAGGGACTGGGCAGCCTCGACTGTGGGCGGCTCGCCCGGTCGCAGCTTCCGGTAGATATCCAGCAACGCGTCTTCGCGGGTCTCGGTGGCGTCCTTCTCCAGCGTCGCGCGCATGGAGTCGTACTGGCCGAATTCTTCGAGGATCTGGCCTTCGGTCCAGCCAAGGGCCTTCAGCAGGACGGTGACGGACTGCTTGCGCTTGCGGTCGAGGCGTACGCCGACCTGGTCGCGCTTGTCGATCTCGAGCTCGAACCAGGCACCACGGGACGGGATGATCTTCGCAGTGAAGATGTCCTTGTCGCTGGTCTTGTCGGCGGTGCGCTCAAAGTAGGCGCCCGGGGAACGGACCAGCTGGGAGACGACGACACGTTCGGTGCCGTTGACAACGAAGGTACCCTTCTCCGTCATCAGCGGGAAGTCGCCCATGAACACGGTCTGCTGCTTGATTTCGCCCGTGTTGTTGTTCATGAACTCGGCCTTGACGTACAGCGGTGCCGAGTACGTTGCGTCCCGGTCCTTGCACTCGGCCATGGTGTACTTCGGATCAGCGAATTCCGGATCGGAGAAGCTCAGGGACATGGTGCCCTGGAAGTCCTCAATCGGGGAGATCTCTTCGAAGATGTCCGACAGTCCGGACGTAGTGGCGACGCTGAGGTCGTTTTCTTCGACGGCTTTCGCGACGCGTGCCTGCCAGCGTTCGTTTCCGACCAGCCAGTCAAAGCTGTCCGTCTGCAGGGCAAGAAGATTCGGAACGTCAAGCGGTTCGTGAATCTTTGCGAATGAGAGCCGGCGAGTGGCACCATCAGTGCTGTCGGCGGTGTTAGCGGTTTCGTTATTAGAGGTGCTCGAGGCGACCAAGAGGGATCCTTCCACAGACCTTCAGGCGTTTTCAGATCTCCCCCGCTGTGCACCCTGCAGAATGACTCCGCAGTGCTACCAATCCGGTTCCGCTATATGACCCGGGGCCCGCGCTGCCCATACAATGACGTTGTTGACGGCACGTTGATGGTCAGCTGCCAGGCAAAGCCCACCGCTATATGAAGGCTGAAGGTAAACAGGGAAGACGCAAATATCTACGATACGGCAAAACCGATTACGTGTCTACCCCACATCGTGCGTTATTGCAAGACCCATCTTTTTTGTTCCGGCAGACCGCCTCAGAGCAGGAGCGTGACGCCCTCGGCAGTGCACTCCTGTGCGTTGGCAAAGACCGCGTCACGGACCAGATCCTTTGACGACTCATCCACCACGCCGCCGCTTTTAACCGCCGAAGAGCGGTCCAGGGACAGGACGCTCAGGGACGTAAACAGCCCCTTTTGGTTGCCGGACACAGCATCTTTGGCGTCCTGGGCGGCCAAGTAGATGTCTTCGTAAGCGTTAGCGTCACCCTGGATGGCCTTGTACTCAGCGAAGAGCGCATTGAACTGCTCGCAGGCGGCCTTGACCCCTCCTGCCTGGGGAGCCGGGGCGTCGGAGGAGCGCGACGGCGTCGACTGCGAAGGTGCGGGGCTGGACGTTTCCGACGGCGACGGACTGACCGGAGCAGGTGTGGCTACGGAGCAGGCAGTCAGCCCGGCGAGGCCGGCGAAAGCCGCCGCGGCGAGGATTTTCTTCACGATGCTGCTCCCTGTATGCGATCTGCGAGTGCCATTGCGGACGGAGGGTCCCTGTGCTTAAGTGCCCGCCGTCCACCCTACTGAGGCGTCCGCCGTCGTGCACGTCGCGGGGATGGGTAGTTCTCCCCGGCCGCCGGATGGAATTGCCCTGCCCCGGCCGGTGTTTGGATAATTAGGTGAGGAAGCTCACGGTAGCCTTGGCCTACATCGTTTCAGATCGGGAGAGATAACAATGGGCAACTCCACAGACAACACTGACGTTGTCATCCTTGCAGCGGCGCGGACCCCACAGGGCCGGCTGAACGGGCAACTGGCGAGCTTCACCGCCGTCGAACTCGGCGCCCACGCCATCAAGTCCGCCATCGCGGCCAGCGGTGTGGCTGCCGGCCGCGTGGACGCGGTAATCATGGGACAGGTACTGCAGGCCGGCGCGGGCCAGAACCCCGCCCGGCAAAGCGCCATCGCGGCGGGCATCGGCTGGAATGTCCCGACCGTCACCATCAACAAGGTGTGCCTGTCCGGCCTGACCGCCGTCATAGATGCGGCCCGCCTCATCCGCAGCGGTGACGCCACGGTGGTGGTGGCCGGCGGACAGGAATCCATGACGCGCGCGCCGCACCTGCTGCCCGGCTCCCGCCAGGGCTGGACGTACGGCGCGGTCCAGGCCCTCGATGTCGCGGCGCACGACGGACTCACTGACGCTTTCGACGGCCAGTCCATGGGGCTCTCCACCGAGACCCGGAACCTGGCCCTCGGCATCGACCGGACATCGCAGGACAACGTGGCTGCCCAGTCGCACCAGCGCGCGGCGCTGGCCGCGAAGAACGGCGTTTTCGACGACGAAATTGCACCCATCAGCGTCAAGCAGCGCAAGGGCGACCCCCTTGTTGTCTCCACCGACGAAGGCGTGCGGCCGAACACTTCCGTCGAAACGCTGGCGGGCCTCAAAGCCGCCTTTGTCACGGACGGCACCATCACGGCCGGCAATTCCTCTCCCCTGTCCGACGGCGCCTCCGCACTGGTGCTCGCGTCGCGGAAGTTCGCGGAAGACAACGGCCTGGAGTACCTCGCCGTCGTCGGGAAGCCCGGACAGGTGGCCGGCCCGGACAATTCGCTTCACTCGCAGCCGTCCCACGCCATCCAGAGCGCCCTCGACCGGGCCGGCTGGAGCACGGCCGACCTGGACTTCATCGAGATCAACGAAGCCTTCGGTTCCGTGGCGGTGCAGTCACTGAAGGACCTGGACTACCCGCTGGAAAAGTGCAACATCCATGGCGGCGCCATCGCGCTGGGCCACCCCATCGGAGCTTCCGGAGCCCGGTTGGCCCTGCATGCCGCACATGAACTCAAACGGCGCGGGAGCGGCAAGGCTGCAGTCTCGCTGTGCGGCGGCGGAGGGCAGGGCGAAGCGCTCCTGCTCTACCGGGACTGATGGCTCCCTCGGCGGAATCGGCCGACGGCGGCGGCAGGGCACGGTTCCTTGCCGACGCCGCGGCGCGGGGCCTCGACGTCGAAATAGTGGAACGGCTGGCCGCCTCCAGCCTGGAGGAAGCGGCAGGCATCCTCGGCATCACCCCGGCGGACATCGTGAAATCCCTGGTGGTCAAGCACAAGGACGGCAGCTTCCTGTTCGCCCTGGTCCCCGGCGACCGGCAGATCTCCTGGCCCAAGCTCCGGGGTTTGGTGGGAGTCAACAAGCTGTCGCTGCCGCCGGCCGACGTCGCACTGGATGCCACAGGGTATGAGCGCGGCACCATCACGCCCCTCGGCAGCACGAAGGCCTGGCCCGTCTACGCCGACCGGACCATCACCGGCCGGCGGATCTCCATGGGCGCCGGGCAGCACGGCTACAGCGCCTTTGTGGACGCGGATGCCCTCACCTCGGCGCTGGACGCCGTGGTCGCGGACATCTCGGACCCGGCCTAGAGCAACGCGGGGTCACATTCGGCCCCTCCGTAGGCACTTATTGGGCCGGATGTGACCCCGCGTTGGGGTTAAAAGCAGGAAACCCCGCCCACCGAAGTGGACGGGGTTTCCTGTTGGAAAGCGAGTGTTACTTGAGGGTAACGGTGGCGCCGGCAGCCTCGAGCTGCTCCTTGGCCTTCTCGGCAGCTTCCTTGGTTGCACCTTCGAGGACAGCCTTGGGAGCGCTGTCAACCAGGTCCTTGGCTTCCTTCAGGCCCAAGGAAGTGATTGCGCGAACTTCCTTGATCACTGCGATCTTCTTTTCGCCAGCAGATTCGAGGACGACGTCGAAGTCGGTCTTCTCTTCGGCTTCTTCAGCAGCGGCGGCCGGGCCGGCAACGGCTACAGCAGCAGCGGTAACTTCGAAGGTCTCTTCGAAGAGCTTGACGAACTCGGAGAGCTCGATGATGGTCAGTTCCTTGAAAGCTTCAATGAGCTCTTCGTTGGTGAGCTTCGCCATGGTGTGGCGTCCTTCCTATAGGTGGTGCTTGGCGGCCTGGGCCATTGCCTTCACACCGGAGTCTGGTTTGAAGAAGAGTTAGTTCTCTTCGGTGGCTGCGGCCTCGGCCGGAGCTTCGGTCTCTGCTGCTTCTGCGGCCGGGGCTTCTTCAGCGGCGGGCGCTTCGGCAGCTGCCGGTGCACCGTTCTCTTCTTCAAGCTTGAGGCGCAGGGCGTCAATGATGCGTGCAGCGGCGGCAGCAGGAGCCTTGAGGATTCCTGCAACCTTGGCGAGCTGCAGCTCGCGGGACTCGAGTGCTGCCAGGGCAGCAACTTCGCTGGCGTTCAGTGCCTTGCCCTCGAAGTAACCGGTCTTGATAACCAGCTGCTTGTTGGTCTTGGCAAAATCCGTCAGGCTCTTGGCCGCTGCAACTGCGTCACCCTTGATGAACGCGATTGCAGTGGGGCCGGCGAGCTGGCCGTCGAATGCTTCGACACCAGCTTCCTTGGCTGCAATGGCGGTCAGGGTGTTCTTGACGACCGAGAACTTGGTGTCCTGGCCGAGAGAAACACGCAGCTGCTTGAGCTGTGCAACAGTGAGCCCACGGTATTCGGTCAGGACAGCGGCGTTCGATTCCTTGAAATCGTTAGTGATCTCAGCTACTGCTGAAACCTTTGCAGGCGTTGCCATAACCCTCCTTCCGGGGATAGTGCCGGTATTCGACGGTCCCCGCTCAAGGTGAGCTAAAACTAAAAACGCCCCGCGCAGATGCACGGGGCTTGGCTCAACACAGTTTCAAACCGTGGAGCTTTGCTTCGTTCACCTGCGCCGGCCGCCCTACGTTCAGGGTCCTTCGTCCAGAAAACCACTTGACCTCCAGCGCACAAACTACAGAGTTGAGCTGTGTTCAGGAGAGTGGATTTCCAACAACCGACGGTCTTTGGTAGTTCAAGCTTACGGGACGCGCCGCCCCTCTACCAAATCGGGCAAATCGGCGCTCAGCTCTTGCTGGTACCCAGGTGCGGGAGTTCCTTTTGCCAGATGCCCGTGACGCCCGCCGTCGTGAACCCCAGTTGCTTGTTGACGGTCAGGAGGTACCTGTTCTCCGGCGCGTTCCATGTGTAGATGACCCTGGCATCGGGGAACTGTTCGGTCAGCCGTTCCATGTTGGCCACCTTGATCAGCAGCCCCAGTTTGTTCCCGCGGTGTTCCTGGAGCACCAGGGTGTCGTCCTGGAACACAACGTCTGCCCGGTGAGCCAGGACGGTGATGGTGGTCAGGCCCACCAATGCGCCGGTGGCGAGGTCTTCGACGGCGGTAACCACTGTCCGCCGTCCCTGCGCAATAGTGGCCTTTTCGGCTTCGCGGAGGATGCCGCCGTCGAACACCATATCCTGCTCAACGGGAGCCTCCAGCGAGGGGTCGACGTCGGCGCCCGCCTGGTTTTCCAACACGGCCACCGCCTCCAGCCATTGATCCGGGCAACGGTCGGTCCAATGATGCAGGAGGTACCGCCCGTTGTTGGCTTCGTCGGCTTCCGTCTGGAGGTCGGCGACGAGCTTAGTGTCCAGCGGCAGGGCGCAGGAGCTGAACTGTTCAATGTGCTGCAGGGTGTACCCGGTCTTCTGGGCAAACTCGACCTCACGGCTTTCCAGCGGCACAAAGCCCTGCCCCGAGCCCGGCACCAGCTGGGCTTTCTCGAACTCGTGTAGGGACGCGCCGGGGTGGTTGGTGTCCACCAGGATCATGGTCCGCCCCTCTGCCCGCGCCAGGTGTTCGGCGGCGAGCAGCAGCTTCCTGCCAACGCCCTGCCGCTGGAATTCGGGCAGTATGTCCAGCGTGAATTCGGCGAGGTCCAGGTTGTCAGTCAGGGGCAGGGCGATGTCCACCGTACCCACGATCTCGCCGTCGACCTTGGCCACCAGGATGATCTGGCGTTCGTAGGGGTCCTCGAGCTCCAGCAGTTTCTCGAGCGGCGCGTAGGCCAGGTCGTCGCTCCCCCACGTCTGCATCCGGACCTTGCGTCCCACCTCGACGGCGGCAAGGAAGTCCGCTGCGTCCGGCGAGTCCAGCGAATCCGGGATAAAAAGCTGCTCGATCTTCACGTCGTTTGCCATAAGGGGCATCATCCCAGCCGTTTCTGCCACTCACCTTCATAGCCAGCAGGCTTGAATCCAAGCGAAATATTTATCGCCAGCATATGCTGGTTTTCGTTGGCATTCCACGTAAGGACCGACCGCGCGGCGGGCCACCGCTGCTGCGCCAGACGCAGGTTCGTGAGTTTGACCAGCATTCCCAGGCGGTGTCCCCGGTGCTCCGCGGACACCAACGTATCCTGCTGGATCACGGTTGCTGGCACGTCGGGACGCCAATTCAGGACTGTGTACGCCGCAAGTGCGCCGGACACGCTGTGCACCGCGCCGGCGACCTGGACCTGGACGCCGCTGCGGGCCAGCGTCCGCTCGTCCTCCCGGACACGGGCCACGTCCCAATCCTCGGCGCCCCAGTCCAACCCGGCCGTGGGCACGTCCGTGCTCATCCGGGCCTTCAGGACGGCGTACTCCGCAACGAATTCGTCAGGGCAGGACTCTGCCCAGGCAACCATCGTGTAGTCCCGCGCAAAGGCGGACGCCTCTGCCTCAAAGATTTCCAGACGCTCCGGCGGCACAGGCAACGCGATGCGGCTGGACCTCTCCACCTGCTCCAGCTCATACCCGGCCCCGGACGCGAAGGCGGTTGAGGGCTCGTCCCGCGGGAGTCCGCCGGCTCCTGATTTGGCCGGAAGCAACCCGGCCGAATACTCCACCAGCTCCAGAGGGATCTCGCAGTACGCGTCAAGCGACGTCCTGCCCCGCCCTGCCGCGGCCGACTCTGCGTACTCCAGCAACTGGCGACCCCACCCGCGCCGCCGGTGCGCAGGGGCCACCAGGACGTCGATCCCGGCGGTGGTGGTGTTCTCACGCAGCGGCAGGGTGACTGAACACATGCCCACCAGCTCCGTGCCCAGCCTCGCGATGTAGAGGTGCCGCTCCTCATACTCATTGCCCCGCCAGAATTCCATGGCCTCGGCCACGGTGGGGCAACGGTCGAGGTCGCCCCACTTTTCCAGCTCGTGGGCTTCGCGGAGGGCCTGGCAGGCATGGAAGTCCGAGGCGCCGTCCGGGCGTCCCCCGCCGCTGGAAGTGCCGCCGTCGGGCGTTTCCGGGATACGAACGGCGGTGATGGCCAGGTCGGTCATGCCCCCAGCCTAGCCATCGGTGCGATTTAGTCGAGGAAGGGGTTAAGCAAAGGGACCGCCCGGCGCAATGCCGGACGGTCCCTGTGTATATGCCGGACGGAGCCGGCAGGCGCTGTTGAGGATTAGACCTCGGTCAGTACCTTGGTGACGTTGGGGTCAACGGAGATGCCCGGACCGAACGTGGTGGCAACGGTGGCCTTCTGGATGTAGCGGCCCTTGGAAGCGGACGGCTTCAGGCGAAGGACCTCTTCCAGTGCTGCTGCGTAGTTCTCGGCCAGCTTGATGGCGTCGAAGGAAACCTTGCCGATGATGAAGTGCAGGTTCGAGTGCTTGTCGACGCGGAAGTCGATCTTGCCGCCCTTGATGTCGTTAACAGCCTTGGCGACATCCGGGGTGACCGTGCCGGTCTTCGGGTTCGGCATCAGGTTACGGGGACCCAGTACCTTACCAAGACGGCCAACCTTGCCCATGAGGTCAGGGGTGGCTACAGCTGCGTCGAAGTCGGTCCAGCCGGCGGCGATCTTTTCGATCAGGTCATCGGAACCAACGAAGTCGGCGCCGGCAGCAATTGCTGCTTCTGCCTTGTCGCCCGTTGCGAAAACGAGGACGCGGGCGACCTTGCCGGTGCCGTGGGGCAGGTTGACCGTGCCGCGGACCATCTGGTCAGCCTTACGGGGGTCAACGCCCAGGCGGAAGGCAACCTCAACGGTGGCGTCGAACTTGGACGGGTTCGTGTCCTTGGCGAGCGTCACTGCCTCGAACGGCGCGTAGAACTTCTCCGCGTCGATCTTGGCGGCTGCTGCCTCATATGCTTTGCTGCGCTTTGCCATGCTGCTTACTTCTCCTTGTGCAGTTGTGGTCTGCGGACCGCGCTGGGCCCTGCCACAGTCGGGAATCCGGCATGGAATCCCAACATTTTAATGTTTCAGTGGTGCCGGTCGCCCGGCGGGTGAAGGCTCTTAGCCCTCGACGGTGATACCCATGGAGCGGGCGGTGCCGGCGATGATCTTCGCTGCGCCTTCGAGGCTCGTGGCGTTGAGGTCTTCCATCTTGGTGGTGGCGATCTCGTTGACCTGGGCCTGCGTCAGCTTGGCAACCTTGACGGTGTGCGGCGTGGGTGAACCCTTGGCAACGCCTGCAGCCTTCTTGATGAGCTCTGCAGCCGGCGGGGTCTTGGTGATGAACGTGAATGAACGGTCTTCGTAAACCGTGATCTCCACGGGGATGACGTTTCCGCGCTGGGCTTCTGTGGCAGCGTTGTACGCCTTGCAGAATTCCATGATGTTGACACCGTGCTGGCCAAGCGCAGGACCGATCGGCGGGGCCGGGTTAGCGGCACCTGCCTGGATCTGCAGCTTGATGAGGCCGGTGACCTTCTTCTTGGGAGCCAATGTAGGGTCCTTCTCTCAATAACGTCCTGGGACACAGGAGCGTGCCTCAGGTTTTTGGCCGCCATGGCGAGGCGGCCGGCCGTTCCGGAACTGCTAAGCGGGCAGCGCCGGAGCGAATTCTGTGCGTGGTGCTAGATCTTGGTGACCTGGTTGAACGCCAGGGTGACCGGGGTTTCGCGCTCGAAGATGGAGACGAGTACCACGAGGGTCTGGGATTCCACCTTGATTTCGGAGATCGTGGCCGGGAGGGTCTCGAACGGACCTTCCTTAACGATGACGGATTCGCCAACCTCGAAGTCAACGTCAACCGGTGTAGCAGCGTGCTTGACCGGCTTGCCCTTCTCGGCCTGCTCTTCTTCGAAGACCGGGGCGAGCATGGAAAAGACCTCATCGAGGCGCAGCGGCACGGGGTTGTGGGCGTTGCCCACGAAGCCGGTGACGCCGGGGGTGTGGCGGACGGCGCCCCAGGAGGCGTCCGTCAGGTCCATGCGGACCAGGACGTAGCCGGGGATGCGGACGCGGTTGATGACCTTGCGCTGGGCGTTCTTGATCTCAACGACTTCTTCCATCGGCACCTGGATTTCGAAGATGAACTCTTCCATGTCCAGGGTCTGGATGCGGGTCTCAAGGTTGGCCTTTACGCGGTTTTCGTAACCGGCGTAGGAGTGGATGACGTACCAGTCACCCTCCTGGCGGCGCAGTTTGGCTTTGAATTCCTCAGCGGGATCAACCTCGGCCTTGGCGGCCGCAGCGGCGAGGGCGTCGGCCTCTTCCGAATCTTCGTCGGAGTCGTCGCCGTCAACGTCTTCCTCTGAAGCGTCAGAGTCGTCGTCGGAATCATCAGCGTCGTCAGAATCGGCGAAGTCGGATTCGGACGCAGCGGACTCAACCTCAGACTCTTCACCGGCTTCTGCCGTGACGTCCGTGGACTCTTCCAGCTCAGTCTCGGTTACCTCGAGCTCCTGCTCAGACACTTGGTCTCCTGCTTCCTCATTGCCTAACATGCCTATTTAAATGGCTCAATTCCGCACACTGACGTGGCTTCCTCCGGTTTACCCGGACCAGACCACGCAGCCTGCGGACGATTCGCCTTAGCGGTCCCCGGGAGCTATCCCGCCGAAGACCCAGCTGACAGCGGTTCCAAAACCGATGTCCAGCAGGCTGACGATGACCATCATGATGGCCACGAACACCAGCACCACCAGTGTGTAATTGATCAGTTCCTTGCGGGTTGGTGCAACAACCTTCTTCAGTTCGCCGATGATCTGGCGGACGAAGAGTGCAATGCGAGCGAAGAAGTTTGCCTTGGCGTCCTTCTTAGCTGGGCGGCCCTTGGAGCTGCTGGCAGCTGTTTCGGTCACCTGGTCCTCACTCATCTTTGCAATGTTGGATTACCCGGTCCTGATCAGACCATGGTTGCTGCGCTTGCTCCGGCATTCCGCCGGAACAGCTTGCGCAGGGCAGACAGGACTCGAACCTGCAACCTGCGGTTTTGGAGACCGCTGCGCTACCAATTGCGCCACTACCCTATGGATCAAAAACCGCACCTGACGAAACTTCCGCAGTTTGCACTGGGGCGCACGTCATCATCCGTGTTTTCAACACCGGAGAACCAGTCTACGCAACAACTTCGTGTTCGTCGAACCAGCCTCATTCCGGGCCCTTCGCGCCGCTGGAATTGGTGACCTGACCTGCAGTCATAAATCCAATCCGGCAACCCGAACGATCCGGTGAACAGCATAGAGTAGATCACGTCGAATTCCACCATTCAGCCTTCGGGCTGCAAGCGAAGAACGGACCCTGCCATGTCTGCCGCCCGCGTTTCCCAGCGCATTTCCGCCATTGCCGAATCCGCAACCCTGGCCGTTGACGCCAAGGCCAAGGCGCTGAAGGCAGCCGGCCGGCCGGTCATTGGCTTCGGCGCAGGCGAACCGGACTTCCCCACCCCGGACTACATCGTCCAGGCGTCGATTGAGGCCGCCAGCCAGCCCAAGTATCACCGCTACTCCCCCGCCGGCGGCCTGCCGGAGCTGAAGAAGGCCATTGCCGAGAAGACCCTCCGGGATTCCGGCTATGCCGTGGACGCGTCCCAGGTGCTGGTGACCAACGGCGGCAAGCAGGCCGTGTACAACACCTTCGCCACGCTGGTGGATCCGGGCGACGAAGTGATTGTTCCCACACCGTTCTGGACCACGTACCCGGAGGCCATCCGGCTCGCCGGCGGTGTCCCGGTTGAGGTCTTCGCCGGTCCGGAACAGGATTACCTCGTCACGGTGGACCAGCTTGAGGCGGCCGTCACGGACCGCACCAAGATCCTGCTGTTCGTCTCGCCGTCCAACCCCACGGGTTCGGTTTACTCCCCCGAGCAGGTCGCCGAGATCGGCAAATGGGCCGCAGCCAAGGGCCTCTGGGTGGTCACCGACGAAATCTACGAGCACCTGACCTACGACGGCGTCCCCTTCACGTCCATCGCCACCGCTGCCCCTGAACTGGGCGACAAAGTTGTGATCCTCAACGGCGTCGCCAAAACCTACGCCATGACCGGCTGGCGCGTGGGCTGGATGATCGGCCCGGCCGACGTCATCAAGGCCGCCACCAACCTGCAGTCCCACGCCACCTCCAACGTCTCCAATATCATGCAGATCGCCGCCCTCGCAGCAGTTTCCGGCCCGCTCACCGCCGTCGATGACATGAAGGTTGCCTTTGACCGCCGCCGCAAGGCGATCGTCGCCGGGCTGAACGCCATTGACGGTGTGGAATGCCCGACGCCGAAGGGTGCCTTCTATGTCTACGCGGACGTCCGCGGGCTGCTGGGGAAGGAATTCCCGACGGCGGCGGGCAGCGCCACGCCGTCGACCTCCGCTGAGCTGGCCACCCTGATCCTGGACGAGGTGGAGGTGGCTGTGGTGCCGGGCGAGGCCTTCGGCCCCTCCGGCTACCTGCGCCTCTCCTACGCCCTGGGCGACGACGACCTGGCCACGGGCGTGGCCCGGCTCCAGGACTTCCTGGGCAAGGCCAAGTAACCCGTTTAAACCACGATGCGCTATCACTTTTGGTCCCTAAACAGCGCCGATAACGACCAAGAGTGATAGCGCATCTTTGGGCTAGAGGAGGCGGCGTTCGGCGGCCCATTTGGTGAGCTCGTGCCGGCTGGAGAGCTGGAGTTTGCGCAGCACCGCCGACACGTGGGTCTCCACGGTCTTGATGCTGATGAACAGTTCCTTGGCCACTTCCTTGTAGCTGTAGCCGCGGGCGATGAGGCGCATGACTTCCAGCTCGCGGGCCGACAGCCGGTCCAGCTCGTCGTCGGCGATGTCTGCCGGGGCGGTGCCGAAGGCGTCCAGTACGAAGCCTGCCAGCCGGGGTGAAAAGACGGCGTCGCCGCCGGCCACCCGGAAGACGGCGTCGGTGATTTCGGCACCGGAGATGGTCTTCGTGACATACCCCCGGGCCCCTGCCCGGATGACCGCCACCACATCCTCGGCAGCGTCCGAGACACTGAGGGCCAGGAACTTGGTGGACCCCAGGAGGGTGGCGGAACCGGCGATGACTTCGCGCCCGCCGCCGCCGAGGCCGCCGGGCAGGTGAACGTCCAGCAGCACCACTTCCGGACGCTCATGGGCGATCACGGCAATGGCCTGCTCCACCGTGGCAGCTTCGCCGACCACCTGGATGTTCGCGTCAAGGTCGGCTTTAAGGCCGGAACGGAAGATGGCGTGGTCGTCCACGATCACCACCCGGACCGGCTGCGCGGGGCGGACTGGTCCGGTCCCCTGTACGTTGTTCATGATTTCCCTTCCGCGTTGTCCGTTTGGAGCGCCGGCAGGCCCAGGCGCACCTCAGTGCCGTCCGGAGTGCTGGTGATGGAGGCTGTGCCGCCGTGGCGCTTCATGCGTCCGATGATCGATTCCCGGACGCCCAGCCTGTCCTCCGGTACGTCGTTGAGTTCGAAGCCCGGTCCGCGGTCCTTGACGTAGACCTCGGCGCGGCCGTCCGAAACTTCGAGGTAGACCGAGACGGACCCGCCGCCGTGCCTGGAAGCGTTCAGCATCGCCTCCCGGCTGGCCTGGACCAGGGCCTCGTGGGCTTCGGTCATGGCCGTGTCCCCGACGCTCACCACCTCCACGGCGTTGCCCAGGAAGTCCTCCACTTCGGCCGCGGTTGCCTTGATCCTTTCCGAGAGCTGGCCGACGTCGCGGCCAGGGTCCTGGAACAGCCAGCCCCGGAGTTCACGTTCCTGGGCCCGGGCCAGGCGGACCACGTCGTGTTCGTTGCCGGCCCGCCGCTGGATCAGGGCAAGGGTCTGCAGGACAGAGTCGTGCAGGTGGGCAGCGATCTCGGCCCGTTCCGTTTCGCGGACCCGGCCGGCACGCTCCGCTTCGAGGTCGCGCCAGAATTTGAGTGCCCACGGCAGGAGCACCAGCACGACGCCACCGAGCACCGCCACCGACGCGAGCAGCGCCAGCCAGGTCTGTTCCCAGGATCCGGAGCCGGACACCATCACCAGCACGCCGGCGACCACCAGGGCGAGCCCCGCAGCGAGGCGGGCCCAGCCGCCGGCCTGGTCGGCCTTGGTTTTGTCCAGCAGACCGGCACGGCGGGTCTCGTCGAGCTGCATCCAGGCGATGGCTGCGCCGCCCAGCACGGCCGCGGCCGGAATGAGGGTCCCCAGGGGCACGTCTACGCCCAGGAGCTGCGCGATCAGGATTCCCGCCACCAGGAGGAGACCGGCTCCCAACAGGATTTCCTTGCCGTAACGCATGCTGCGGAACCGGAACCACGGCGGCCTGCCTGCGTGGCCCGCCAGGGGCGGACCGTAGCCCCCCGCAGAGGGGCCAGGCGGCACCGCCGCGGTGCCGTAGCTGTTGGCTGGCCCCGCCCCGGGAGCGTACGCAGCGGCGGGGGCGGCAGCACCGGCGTCGGACATTCCCCAAGGCGGCGCGCCGGCGGGCGGCGCAGCACCGAATGCCGGGTCAATCCGCACGGGCGGCACGAGGCTGACGGCCGGGGCAATGGGCGACGCCGGCCGCCTGGCGTTGCGTCGGGCGCTTTCGTCAGCGGTGGGGACCATGATCCACAGCCAGCCGTAGAAGGCCAGCCCGGCACCGCCGGCCAGGGTTGCCAGCGCCATGCCGATCCTGACATTCTTCACCGGCCAGCCCAGATGCGCCGCGAGGCCGGAGCACACGCCCGCGATGATCCGGTCGCTGCTGCGCACCAGCGGTGGGCGGGTAAGGGCTGTGCTCATGTGTCAATCCAAGCACGGATCAGGGTTCCCCGGACCGGATTCGGGCCTGAACCGGGGGTAGCTCAGGGACGGTTCAGGGTGTTCCCCAGTAGAGCGGGACAGCCCGGGACGGCAGGATCGAAGTATGAACTCGCACACCCCCACCCCCGATGACGGACAACCCACGGAACCACTCCCACCCCGCGGAAGCGAACAGCCGACCGAGCCGCTTCCTCCCCGCGGAGCAGAACAGCCCACCAAACCCCTGACGCCTGGTCCGGATGCGTCGCAGGACGCCCCTGCCCCGTCGCAGGACACACCGCAGGAGGCGCCACAGCAGCCGCCCTACGGCCAGCAGTCCGGCCCCTACGCCGGCCCTTACACCAGTGCCAAAGCACCAGGCCAGTCCACTGACTTCTTCCCCTGGATCCGCAGCCACGGCATCCAACGCGGACGTGACCGCTGGATCGGCGGTGTCTCCAGCGGCATCGCACACCGGATGGGCATCGACCCGCTGATTGTCCGCGGCATCTTCATCGTCCTCACCCTCTTCGCCGGCATCGGCGTCCTGCTCTACGGCCTGGCCTGGGCGTTCCTCCCCGAGCCTGACGGCCGCATCCACGTCCAGGAGGCCGGCGCAGGACGGTGGTCCACCGGCATGACCGGTGCGCTGGTCACCACCGTGGTGGGTCTTACCGGTCTCGGCGGCGGCTTCTGGGGCTGGAGCCGCAACGGCTTCGGTGGATTCCTCTGGACCGTCTTCTGGGTGGGCGGCGCCATCTACCTCATCTACTACCTGACCCAGCGAAACAAGGCCCGGAATGGAGCTCCCATGAATGCCACCCCGCAGCCGGCCGGATCCGGCGGAAACGCCGCCTTCGCGGCCGCCTACCCCACCACCCCCTACACCTCGCCGTACTCTGCTACCGCGACCGGCTCCGGCGGTACCCCTCCCTACACGCCGACACCGCCTTCGGGCCCCACCCCGCCCTACGGCAGCGGCGGCTTCCCGGGCGGAGGCAACTACGGCGGCGGCAACTACGGCGGCGGCTACCAGCCGCCACAAGGCCCGGCGCGCCCACCCAAGGTCCGCCCCGGCGGCCCCGGAGCCCCTGCGGTAGCAATCACCGCCGGAACGGCACTCCTGGTGGGCGGCGGGCTCAAAGCCCTCGACGCCGGCAACGTCATCAACCTCGGCGACTCCGCCAACGCCATCGTCTGGGCCAGCGCCGCGGTGGTCCTGGGCCTCGGCATCCTCGTCGCCGGCCTGCGCGGCAGGACCTCAGGGGTCCTCGGCTTCTTCGCAGTGGTTGCCCTGATCATCGGCGGCATCTTCAATGTGGTGGGCAACGGCGACAGGGTCCGCTTCACCCAGGTGGACTGGACGCCCGCCAGCATTGAGCAGGCCAGGGACGGCTTCGACGTCACTGCCGGCCGCGGGACTGTGGACCTCACGCATCTGAAAGTGGCCGCCCCGCTGCCATCCGACGTCGTTGTTCCCTTGAAAATCACGGCCAGCAACGTCACGGTGGCCATCCCTGACAACGTCCCCGTGGACATCAAAGCCGACATGACAATGGGCAACATCCACGAAGGCGCCAACCACCGCAGCGGCATCTCCACCAGGGAGAGCAGCTACAACACGGACCTGCCCGGCGCCCGCCTGGTGGTCGAAATCGACGGCACCTTCAGCAACGTCACCATCCAGGAAGGGAACTGACATGAGCAACGTTGATCCGGCACCGGATTCATTCACGAAGGAAACGCCGACGGCGGACATCACCGGGCCTGCGGGTCCCGCACCCACCAGGGTGGGAACCGTGGTCTGGGGCCTGGTGGTCCTGGCCCTCGCCGTCCTCATCATCATCGCCCAGCTGGGCGTCGTCACCCTGAACGGCACCTATGTGCTGATCGGCCTCATGATCGGGGCCGGGGCCGCGCTGGTGGTTGGCGGGCTGCTCTCGGCACGGAAACGTGACAACGAACCCACAACAGGGAAGTCTTGAGCCATGGACAAGTTTTTCAGCATCGTCAGGGGCTTCGGCCTGAAACGTGGTCCCGAGCGCTGGCTTGGCGGCGTGTGCGGAGGGATAGCAGCCAAACTCAACGTGGATGTGGCCTTCGTGCGGATCGCATTCCTGGTCTTCTGCCTCCTCCCCGGACCCGCAGTGGTCTTCTATGTGGCGGCCTGGCTGATCCTTCCGGACCAGCAGAACTCGATCCCACTGCAGTCCTTCCTGGACCGGCGGTCCATCAACGGATCCTGACCACTGGCAAACAGGCCCCCGCACCGCGGAGTACTCCCCTCAGGGAGCTCCCCGGAGCGGGGGTCTTTTTGCTGCCTGTGTCCACCGGCCGGTGGACACCAGGTTCAACCGCCCGGGCCTGTTGGCCGGTACCCGGTGGCTGCCACGCTGGAAGCATGAACTCCTCTACAAGCCCGGGGCAGCGGCCGGCCGCTGCCGCCATCACCGCCCGCGGCCTCAACAAGGCTTACCGGCTGCCCAAAGGCGGCACCCTCACGGCCGTAGACCATCTGGACCTCACCATCCGTGCCGGCGAAACGTACGCCCTCCTGGGCCCCAACGGGGCCGGCAAGTCAACCACCATCGAGATGCTCGAGGGGCACCGTAAACCGGACAGCGGCGAGGTGAAGGTCCTGGAAACCCGGCCGTGGAAAGCTCCGCCGTCCTTCCGGGCCAGGATCGGGATTGTGCTGCAGGAGGCCACCGATTCGGGGGAACTCCGGGTTTCGGAGGCACTGCGGTCACTGGCCTCCTGCTTTCCTGCGCCGAGGCAGGTGGACGAGGTCATCGATGCCGTGGGGCTGGGCCGCAAAGGGGGCGTCCGCATCTCCACGCTGTCGGGCGGGCAGCGGCGCCGGCTGGACGTGGCACTGGGGATCATCGGCAACCCGGAAGTCCTGTTCCTGGATGAACCCACCACCGGATTCGATCCCGAAGCCAGGCGGCAGTTCTGGGACCTCATCCGCCAGCTGAGCAGCGGCGGGACCACCATTGTGCTGACCACGCACTACCTGGACGAGGCCGAACAGCTGGCGGACCGGATCGGCGTGATCAACCACGGCCGGCTGATCGCCGAGGGCAGCCCTCACGACATCGGCGGCCCCGGCCTCCGCGTGCCGCGCGTCCGGTGGCGGGATGCATCCGGCCTCCGCGAGGTGGTGACGGAGCAGCCGGCTGCACTGGTCAATTCACTGTCCGACGGCGGCGCAACCGAGCCGGCGGAGCTCGCCGTCGTCCGTCCAAGCCTGGAAGACATCTACCTGCAACTGATCGGGGCGGCCGATGGGGCCGAACTCGCCGCTGAACGTACCCAGGCAGCACCCTCCACGTCAGGAGCCCTCCGATGAGCACAACATTCCCTTCATCCGCCGCCCGCGAAGCCGTCCGCCCTGCCTGGCGTCCATCAGTAGTGCGCCTGGGGCTTGGCCGGATCGTGCTGGAAATCAAACTATTTAACCGGGATGTGCTTTCACTGGTCCTGGTGCTGTTTTTCCCGATCCTGATGATGTCCCTGTTCGGCACCGTCTTCGGTGACGAGCCGGAATTCGGGGCGGATCCGAACGGACAGGGCGGCATCACCCCGGCGCACTACTATTTGCCCGGCATGCTCGCGCTGAGCACCATCCTCAGCGGTTTCCAGAACCTCAGCAGCTATGTTGCCACCGAGCGTTTCAACGGCACAGTGAAACGGCTGGCCGGAACTCCGTTGCCCGCTGCCTCGTATTTCATCGGAAAAACGGGGCAAACCCTCTACCTGATCGTGGCGCAGACAGCCCTCCTGCTGCTGGCGGCCACCGTCCTCTTTGACGTGCCACTGCCCCGCGAAGCCGGGCAGTGGGGCCTGATGGCGTTGCTCATGGTTCTGGCGACAGCTGCGTGGGCCACGGTCGCGATCGCCTTCACGGCGCTGCCCAAGTCTGCCCAGAGTGCCTCGACGCTGGCGGTCCTGCCGGTACTGCTGCTGTCCTTCACCTCAGGGGTGTACTTCCCGTTTTCCCAGCTTCCGGACTGGCTGCAGTCCATCAGCAACTTCTTCCCGCTCCGCTGGACGGCGAGCGCCTTCCGGTCGGTTTTCCTCCCTGCCGGCTTCGAGGCCGTGGAGCCGGGCGGAACCTACAACCTGCCCTTCACGTTCCTCGTGCTGGGCTTGTGGGTGGCCGCGGGTGCAGTCGTGGCCCGGCTGGCGTTCAAGTGGCCGCCGCAGAAGTAGCAGGCCCTGTGCCACACCAATCGTTGGTCTTGGTGGCCCGGCGACACGCCGATAGGGTGCACCCATGAGCTATATCAGCGGACGGACCGAGCGGCTGCTGCCAGCCCGCTCCGTGTGGACCACCTCCATGGTGTGGTGGCATGCGGGTTTCTACGCCGCCCTTGCCAGCGTGTCCTATCTCGCCCTCTTCGGCAATGAGCGGGAGGACGGGACGCCGCTGGTGATCGGGGCGCTGGCGCTACTGGGGGTTGCCTACCCGTTCCTCACCCGCACCAGGGACCTCCGCACGTCTCGCCCCTCCGTCTACGTGGCACTGCTGGTGGCTGTGGTGGTGTTCCTGTCGTTTGTTTACGACGGCGCCGGCGTCCTGCTGTTTGTGGCTTTCCCGCAGGTCTGGATGTTTACTTCCTCGCAGCGCCAGGGTGTGGCCGCCACCGCGATCCTCTGCGCGGGGGTGGCCGTTGGACAGGTCAGCCGCTGGGGGCTGACCGGCACCGAGGTTTACGGCATCACCGCCCAGCTGGTGACGTCGTTCGTTGCCAGCTGCATGATCGGCCTCTGGATCTCGAAAGTCATCGAGCAAAGCGAACAGCGGGCCGAGCTTCTGGCCGAGCTGGACGCCACCCGCCATGAACTCAACGTGGCGGAGCAGGCCCGTGGCGCCCTCGCCGAACGGGAACGGATGGCCCGGGAAATCCACGACACCCTGGCCCAGGGCTTTACGTCCATCGCCATGTTGTCGGAGGCGGCGCAGGCCCAGCTCCGGGTCCAACCACAGGATCCGGCCGGGCTGCTGCGGAGCCTGGCGGCCATCTCGGACACCGCCCGGGAGAATTTGACGGAGGCCCGTGCCCTGGTGGCTTCGGGCGTCCCGTCCGACGTCCAGGGCGGCGACCTGCTGGCCGCATTGCAGCGGCTCCCGGACACGCTGCACCTGGATGGCATCCGGCTGACCGCGGCATTGCCCGACCGCCTCCCGCCGCTCCCGTCCACACAGCAGGTGGCGCTGCTCCGGACGGCACAGGAAGCCCTGAACAACGTCCGGAGGCACTCGGGGGCCACCGCCGCGGAACTGCTGGTGGATATGCCGGCAGGCGGCCCGCCGCTGCTCCGGCTGACCGTGACGGACAATGGGCAGGGATTTGATACCGCGGCCGGCCACCAGGGGTTTGGGCTGAAATCCATGGCTGCCCGGCTGGACGAAATAGGCGGCCGGCTCCAGGTCACGTCATCACCCGCCGGCACACGCCTGGTGGCTGTCGTCCCGACGGCGGCACCAGGGGTTCGCGACGCGGACGCCGGGCTGGGGACGCACACACCAGGAGCCGGGGCATGAGCGCCCCGGGAACTGTCACGGTGGTCCTGGCCGACGACCACCCCGTCGTCCGGAGCGGCCTTGCCGCGCTGCTGGACACGGCAGAGGGCATCGACGTGGTGGCCGCCGCGGCCAACGGCCAGGAGGCGGTGGACGCCGTCAGCCGGCTACGCCCCGCCGTCGTACTCATGGACCTGCGGATGCCCGTCCTTGACGGCGCCGGCGCCACCGCGCAAATCCGGGACCGGTTTCCCGACACCAAGGTCCTGGTGCTGACCACGTACGACGACGACTCCGACATCATGCGCGCGGTGGAGTCCGGCGCGGTGGGCTACCTCCTCAAGGACACGCCCGGGGACCGGATCATCGAGGCCGTGCGCGCTGCCGCGCGTGGTGAGACGGTCCTGGCGCCGCCGGTTGCGGCCCGCCTGGTCTCGCGCATGCGGTCGCCGGAGCTGCCGCGGCTCACGGCCAGGGAGGTGGAGGTCCTCCGCTGCGTCGCCCAGGGACTGAGCAATCCGGAGGCAGCCGCACGCCTGCACATCGCCGAAGCGACGGTCAAAACCCACCTGCTGAGGATCTTCAACAAGCTGGACGTGGACGACAGGACCCGGGCCGTGGTCCTCGCCATGGAACGGGGCCTTTTGTAACCAGTTTGTGTCGTACCCCACACCGACCACTAGAATCTAGGGTGAGCTCAGCGTGGCGCTCTGCCTGTAAACCTTCACACCAGGATTTGAGCCGAGACATGAAAATTGGAATTCTTACCAGCGGTGGCGACTGCCCCGGACTGAACGCCGTCATCCGCGGAGCCGTCCTGAAAGGCATCGCCATCCACGGCCACGAATTCGTGGGGTTCCTGGACGGCTGGCGCGGCGTCGTTGAAGGCGACATCATCGACATCCCCCGCGCCATGGTCCGCGGCATCGCCAAGCAGGGCGGCACCATCCTGGGAACGTCCCGCACCAACCCGTTCGAGAACGGCGGCGGCCCGGACGTCATCAAGGCCCACATGGACCGGCTGGGCATCGACGCGATCATCGCCATCGGCGGTGAGGGAACCCTCGCGGCTGCCAAGCGCCTTACCGACGCCGGGCTGAAGATCGTCGGCGTCCCCAAGACCGTTGACAACGACCTCGACGCCACGGACTACACGTTCGGTTTTGACACCGCAGTCCAGATCGCCACGGAGGCCATCGACCGGCTGCGCACCACCGGCGAATCGCACCACCGCTGCATGATCGCCGAGGTCATGGGCCGCCACGTGGGGTGGATCGCCCTGCACGCCGGCATGGCCGCCGGTGCCCACGCCATCCTGATCCCGGAGCAGAAGGTCAGCATCGAACAGATCACCGAATGGGTGCAGGAAGCCCACGACCGTGGCCGCGCACCCCTGGTGGTGGTGGCCGAAGGCTTCGTGCCGGACCACATGGAAACGCCCCACTCCGAACGCGGCCTGGACACCTTCGGCCGGCCCCGGCTGGGTGGCATCGCGGACCAGCTGGCCCCCGAACTGGAGGCCCGCACCGGCATCGAAACCCGGGCCACCATCCTTGGCCACATCCAGCGCGGCGGCGTCCCGTCGGCCTTCGACCGCGTGCTGGCCACCCGGCTGGGCATGGCCGCCATCGACTCCGTGGTGGAGGGCTACTGGGGCACCATGGTGGCGCTCAAGGGCACCGACATCGAGCACGTGGGCTTCGCGGAAGCGCTGGGCAAGCTGAAGACCGTTCCGCAGAACCGGTACGACGAAGCCGCGGTCCTGTTCGGCTAAGCCGCCTCGGCGCGAACGTACAGTTGAGGCCCCCTTTTGAATGCGGGCCCCAAGTGTACGTTCGCGCCTCCCTGTGCTGGGTAGGCTGGGGAGATGACTCTTGACCCCGGTTCCGCCGCCATCATCCAGCTCGCGTGGGCCCGGCGGCTGGGGCTCGACGACGACGCTTTCGCCGCGTCGCTGGCGTCCGGCGAGCGGATTGTCCGGGCAGACGACTCGGCGAAGACCGTTGACTTTGTACGGCTCTTCGGCAGCTCAGCCCTGGTGGGCCCGCAATGGGTGATTGACGCCGCCGCCGCAATTCCGGACGAAGAGATGGCCCAGCACGTCACCCTGCTGACCATGACCCGTGCCCATGGCGGCCACGGCCTGGGCGCGGCCGCGCTGTTCTTCGCCGACGACCTGCCCCTGAAGCAGCCGTCCGACGACCTGACCGTATCCCACGGCAACCCGGAAGCGATCGAGCTGGAAGGGCTGTGCCCGCCGGACGACGTCAACGAAGTGGGGCTCTCGGACCTCGAAAACCGGTACACCATCGTCCATGAGGTGGACGGCCGGCGGGTCCCGGTAGCCTGCGGAGCCTACTCGGAGTGGGAAGGCCTGCTGGGCCACCTTGGCGTACTGGTGGATCCGGAGTGGCGGCGGCGCGGGCTTGGCTCGCTGGCGGCATCCATTGCTGCCCACGAAGCGCTCGCGGCCGGACTAACCATCCAATGGCGTGCCGAGGTCAGCAACACCGGATCAGTGGCCCTGGCCCGAAAACTTGGGCTGTCCACCGGCGGGATCCACACCAGCGTGCACCTGGGCTGACACCGCGCCCCAGCCATTCACCGCTTTGGGTTTGGCGAAGAACAGCGCCACTGCTGCCCCCACCAGGATCACGGCCGCCGGCAGCAGGATGGACTGGCCCATCGCCGTCGAAAACCCCTCATGGAGGGCTTCCGGAAGCCGGCCGGAGAATTCCATGCTTTCGCCGCCGGGTCCCCCGGCGGGAAGTTCTGCAGCCAGCCGCGACTGGATCAGCACTGCAATGGCCGCGCTGCCCAGCACGGCGCCGATCTGGCGGGTGGTGTTGTAAACGCCTGACCCGGCTCCGGCCTGGCGCGGCGGAAGGTTCCGAGTCGCCGTCGAACTCAACGGAGCCCAGATGCCGGCGTTGGCAAAGCCCAGCACGGCGCTGGGCAGCAGGAACAGCAGGATGGGCGTGTCCGGGTGCATCAGGACCGAGTTCCACACCAGCGCCACGGCCATCAGCACCAGACCACCGGAGGTGATGTATTTGGGGTTGACGCGGTCGATGATCTTCCCCACCACGGGGGCGAGTCCGCCGGAGATGAGCGCCATGGGCACCATCATCAGGGCCGACTGCGTCGGGGTCATGCCGCGGACCATCTGGTAGTAGAAGATCAGCGGCAGCCCGAAGGCGGTCACGGTGAACCCGACGGTGGTGATACCGATGTTTGCCAGCGAAAAATTACGGTCGCGGAACAGGTCCAGCGGCAAGAGCGGCTCACCCTTATTGAAACGCTGCCAGGCGATGAAGCCGGCCAGCACCACAATCCCGGCGATGATCAGGCTCCAGACGCTGAGCGGCCCGGCGATGGTGCCCCAGTTGTAGGTCTCGCCCTCCTGGATGCCGAACACCAGCAGGAAGAGTCCGACGGCGCTGAGCAGCACGCCGGGGATGTCGAACCGGTGCGGGTGGGTGCTGAGGGACGGGACAAAACGCCAGGCGAGGATGAAGCCCACGATCCCGACCGGGATGTTGATGAAGAAGATCCATTCCCAGCCGAGGCTGTCCACCAGGACGCCGCCGAGGATGGGGCCCACCAGGGTGGCCATGCCCGCGGTGGCTCCCCAAAGCCCCATGGCGGCACCGCGCCGGTCCGGCGGGAAGATCCTGGTGATCACGGCCATGGTCTGCGGCGTCATGATGGCAGCACCGAGGCCCTGCAGGACCCGCGCGGTGATCAGGGACTGGATGTCGCCCGAGAGCCCGCACCACAAGGACGCGAGGGTGAAAACCACCAGGCCCAGGAGGTACAGCTTTTTGGGACCGAACCGGTCACCAAGCCGGCCGGTGATCAGCAACGGCACGGCGTACGCGAGGAGGTAGGCGCTGGTCACCCAGATCACGGCATTGATGTCCGTGCCCAGCCCCTCCATGATGCTGGGGTTGGCCACCGAGACGATGGTGGTGTCGATCAGGATCATAAAGAACCCGATCACCAGTGACCAGAGGGCAGGCCAGGGCCGGGCCACGTTTTCCAAAGGTCAGTTCCCCAGCAGCCCGAGGATTTCGGTGCGGGCGAACATCTGCGCGGCGGCCCGGGCCGACGGCGTACCGGCGTCGGGATCGGCTCCGGCGTCCAGCAGCACCCGGGCAACGTCCGTGTACCCCTTGAACGCCGCCCCGGCCAGGGGCGTCTGGCCGCGGTCATTGGCGGTGTCAGGCTCGGCCCCATGCTCCAGGATCAGCTGCACGGTCTCCACGTGGCCGTGGTAGGCGGCCAGCATCAGCAGCGAATCCCCGGCGGCGTTGGTCATGGTGGCCGGAGCCCCGGCGCTGAGGTAGCCGCGCAGGAGCCCGGTGTCGCCTTCCCTGGCGGCCTGGAACAGCTTGTGGGCGAGCGCGACGGTTTCGTCGTCAGGTACCGGTGAGCCGGGTGTTGCCGGGCCGGATGCGGTGTTTTCTGTCATTAGCGGGTCCCCCTCAGGAATCCAGTCTGGCGCCCCACGACCTGGCCGGCGTCGGGCGCAACAATCACTTCCTGGGCGGCGGTGTACGGTTCCTCGCCGTCCAGCACAGTCAGTATTTCATCGGGTGAAACGGACCTTTTGATGACGGCCAGGGCCACGGGGCCCATTTCAAAGTGCTGGGCCACGGAGGTCACCGTGCCGACCTTCCGCTCGCCGAGCAGGACCTGGCTGCCCGGGGCCGGCATGGTGTGCTGCGACCCGTCCAGCTGGAGGAACACCAGCCGCCGCGGCGGATGGCCCAGGTTGTGCACCCGGGCTATGGTCTCCTGGCCCTTGTAGCAGCCCTTGGACAGGTGCACGGCAGTGCGGAGCAGGTCCAGTTCGTGCGGGATGGTTTTGTCGTCGGTTTCCGAGCCGAGCCGTGGACGCCAGGCAGCGACGCGGAGCGCCTCGGCCGCCAGCACACCTGCAAGCGGCCTGTCCCCCACCGTCTGCTCCAGCTCGGCGGCCGGTACCAGGTACTCGAACCACGGGCGTTCCAGCCCGGGGTGGTTTTCTTCCGGAACCACTGCGTACGAGTAGCCGCCGGCGCCCACATGGGGCCAGGGATCCCGCCACGCCTGCAGGCCGGACCATTCCGGCACTTCCTTGGTGGACCCGAGCACTGCCCAGTCTGCGGAGACATCGGTGATTTCGACGCGCAGCATGAACTTCATCCTGTTGAGCCACTCAGCCAGCGGCCCTGCCTCGGCGGCCTCAACGATCAGCCAGGTGGTCCCGCCGTCGTCCACCACCCGGGCGTCGAACTCGATCCGGCCCTGGATGCTGAGCAGGAGCAGCTCGCTTGATTCCCCAGGCTGCAGGCCGGTGACCAGCTGCGAGGACAGCGTGTTCAGCCAGCTCAGCCGGTCCGGACCGCTGACAGTCACCACGCCGCGGTGGGAGAGGTCGACGACGGCGGTGCCGGCAGCGAGCGCGCGCTGCTCGCGCAGCGGCTCACCGTAGTGGGATGCGACGCCGGCGTCAGCGCCGCCGCCCTCGACGGCGCCAGGGCGCGACAACAAGGGGCTGGGAGTAGTCATACTGGGGGCAACGTCCTTTGGTCAGTGTGTATTCCGGTCACGGCAGCGGGTCTCGACCACCGGTGGGGACTAGCGGTATTCCGGGTTTTCGAAATCGAACCGTGTTCCGGCTTTCCATTCTTCCGGAAGGTTGCCGTAGGCAGGAATCCCGCCGGCGTCCTTGAGCATCCTGGCGAAATGCAACAGGTTCCAGGTCATGAACGTGGTGTTCCGGTTGGTGAAGTCGGATTCGGGGCCGCCGGACCCTTCGTCCAGGTAGCTCGGGCCGGGGCCCACCGGACCGATCCAGCCGGCGTCGGCCTGCGGCGGGATGGTGAAACCGACGTGCTGCAGGCTGTAGAGGACGTTCATGGAACAATGCTTGATGCCGTCTTCGTTGCCGGTGATCAGGCAGCCGCCCACCTTGGGGTAGAACGCCCACTGCCCTTTGCTGTTCAGCTGCCCCGAGTGGGCATAGAGCCGTTCGATGAGTTTCTTGGTCTGCGAGGAGTTGTCGCCCAGCCAGATGGGGCCGGCAACCACCACGATGTCCGCTTCCTGCACCGCCGGATAGAGCTCGGGCCACTCATCGGTGGACCAGCCGTATTCGGTCATGTCCGGATACACGCCGCTCGCGATGTCGTGGTCTACGGTCCGGATGATGCGGGTGCTGACGCCCTGCTTTTCCATGATGCGTCGGCTGACTTCGATCAGGCCCTCGGTGTTGGACGTCTGCGGGGATTTTTTCAGCGTCCCGTTAAAGAACAGTGCCTTCAGATCGCTGTAATCAGTGGTGTTCTGCGGTGCAGCCATGACGCTCCCTGTGATTCACTCGCGGGTGAAGCCTAGGAAACCAAGTGTACTGACGGCCAGGGCGGCGCAGGGGTCAGGAAACTTTTTTCAGGAACGCCGAGGCATGCGCCTCGAGACCCTTGCCCGGCTGCGATGTGCCGCCGGCGGCGACGTCCCAGCGCCAGAGCAGGTTGCCATCCACCAGGCCGAAGATCCGGGTGGCGGCGCTGTAGTCCTTGGAGTGGCTGCCGCGCATCACCATGTCGGTGGTGAGCTGGATCTGCGGTCCCTTGATCTGGCCGTAGTACAGCTCGGAAATTCCGCCGGGGTGCGCAATGGAGACGGAGATGTCGAACCCGCCGTCGTTGTTGCGCAGGGCTTCCACCTCGTCGGCGCTCTTGAGGGCCGGGACGATGTCCGCCGGGATCAGGCCGGGGCCGCCGTCGGCGTCGAGCTGTTTGCGCTCCAGTGCCCAGAAACCGGTCTCAACGGTGAGCGGCCGCAGGCGCGTGCCGTCGTCGGCCGTTAACCAGCTCTCCGCGCGGTACTGCAGGTACGGCAGACCGTTATGCGTGAAGGACACGTGCTGGAAGAAGTGTTCCGAGTCCTCGTCGCCGCTGCCGAGCCGGCCGCTGCCTTCCCACTCACCAATGAGCCAGGAAAGCGGAACGAGTTCGGGAGTCAGGTCTGTGGGAATCTCAATCGGCACAGCAATTACCTCGGGAAACGGCTAGCTGGTGGAAACGGTCTACTTCTGGCCTTTGAAGAGGCGGTAGACAACAAATCCCGCGAACCAGGCCATGGAAAGGCTGGCGATACCGAGCAGGACAAGGAAGAAAATTTCAAATGCAAGTACGGACATGATGCCATCCTAACGCTTAGTAGATGAGTAGTTTGTCTATGAAGTACGCCAGCGAACCCACGGCCGAAACCGGTGCAAGACCCATACTAAGAGCCGCCAGAAGATTAAGTGGAGCGCCCCGCAGTGTGACGAGCCGGCGGAAGCTGACCAGCACCGCCCCAACCACTACGCCGAAAATGGCTGCCGGCAGGACGGCGATGTCGGAAAAAACCAGGCCCGCGAGCGGCCCGGCAAGCCCCGCCATAACTATGCCCAGCGGCGCCACAATACTGTCAGGCCAGCGGATGAGTCCTGCCAGCAGCGCCACGGCCGCGCTGATCGCCGCGACCAGCAGCATTTCCCTGACTCCATTGAACCGGGCCCCTGCGATCCAGCCGGCGCCGAGGCAAGACAGCAGCACGCCGGCGCAGCAACCCAGTGTCGATTCAAGCCGCTGGGCCTGGCCGGTGCCGCGGATGAGCTGGACCACAAACACGGCCATCATTCCCAGCGCCATAAAGGCCGGCGTCCAGTCCAGGAATCCCGGGGCAGGAACGAATCCGGCGGCAAGCGCCGACCCGACACCGGGCAGTGCGATAACGGCGGCCAGGGTCTTTTTCGCCGGGATGCGGAGGAAGTGGGGCCAGCCGATGCCGACTGCGAGCGCCACCACCACAGCGACAGCAAGCAGTGCCTCCGGGGAGGTATACACGCCGGCAATGATGGCCACCAGGCCGGCCATGCCGAACGCGCCGATGGTCCACGACGCCAAAGAGCGGGCCGGGGCTTGCAGATCCGCACTCATGCGGGACCTGGCTCTGACGTGCGCGGCTTCAACTCTGCACCCAATTCGCGGCATTCCCATTCTGGCTGGAGACCGGGAAGGCGGTTCGGCCCCCGGCAGGGCACAGTGCCCTGTGGTTCAATCCTGCCTTATGTGACCGGCTTGTGTCGCAAAACGGACACGTCCAAGGTCCGGATCAGTGTCTGTTGCGGGGCCGTTGGGTATACTCAAAGCTCAGCTACGCTTCCTGCTACAGTTGCCGGCCGGATAGTTCCATCGACGGCCCAGACCGCAGCAGTGAGACAGTACCGGCCGGTGAAAACCCGGTTCAGTCGCCCAAAGATGCGCGGACGGCCCTTGGAGGAATAATGTCGCACATCCTGTTATTGACGAACAGCACCGGCTCATCGGTGGACATCCTGCCTGCCCTTGAACTGCTGAACCACCGCGTGCATATCCTGGCCGCCGAACCCACTGCCCTGCTTGAAACCGATCCGTGCGACATCGTGCTGCTGGATGCCCGCAAGGACCTGGTGGGCGCCCGTTCCCTGACCCAGCTCCTGAAGGCCACCGGCCTGAGTGCACCGCTGGTCCTGATCCTGACCGAGGGCGGCATGGCTGCGGTTTCCTCCGCATGGGCCGTTGACGACATCGTGCTGGACTCCGCCGGGCCCGCCGAAGTGGAGGCCCGCATCAGGCTGTCCGTGGCACGGGCCGTCCCGGACGCCGACGATGCCCCCACCGAGATCCGCGCCGCCGGCGTTGTCATCGACGAAGCGAGCTACACCGCCCGCGTCAACGGCGCCCCACTGAACCTGACCTTCAAGGAGTTCGAACTCCTCAAGTACCTGGCCCAGCACCCGGGACGCGTGTTCACCCGCCAGCAGCTGTTGACCGAGGTCTGGGGCTATGACTACTACGGCGGCACGCGCACTGTGGACGTCCACGTCCGGCGCCTTCGCGCAAAGCTCGGCGCCGACCACGAAAACCTGATCAGCACCGTGCGCAACGTGGGCTACCGGCTCACCCTGGTTCGCCAGCAGGAAGACGAACTCACGGAAGCCTGAGCCTGCCAACGCAACTGCCTGATAACACAACAGCCCCGGACCACTGGTCCGGGGCTGTTGCTTGTTGTGGAGGACATACGGGTCGAACGTATCGAGGCCACCCCACTGGTGGATCCCCCTCGCATCCGGCGATGCCGCCTGATCGGATATCGACTATACGGTCCAGCCACGCACCTATCAAATCGGCACAGCTGCGCCCCGGGCGTATAGCCTAGCTTCATGACCCCAGCACATCCGGAAAAATGGCCCGTCCTCGTCGTCAAGGGCGGTGTGGATGACCAGCTGCTGAAAGACTTCAGGGGGCTCCTGTCGGCGGCGGAGGAATCCGACGGGAATCCCTCGCTCTCCGAGCAGACGGTGGTCACGCTCCGAGCCGGCGATTCGGCGGAGCACTCCCTCCTGAGCCTTGCGCTCTACGCTCCGGATGAGGATTCGGATCCCGCCACCGGCCAGGACCTCGCCGGGTTCGCGGTAGTGGTGGAAGAGTCCGACGGCGGCGGGGTGCTGGAGATCGCGGTCCACCCGACATACCGGAACCAGGGTGTTGCCGACCGCCTGGTGGGTGCACTGCAAACAGCACGCGGACTGGACGGCCTGAAGGCCTGGTCCCACGGCAACCACGAGGCCGCGGCGGACCTCGCCGCCCGGTACGGCTTCGGCCCCGTCCGGGAACTGTGGAAAATGCGGCTGGCCACTGCCTCCGCCGAGCTTCCCGACGCCGGGCTGCCGGACGGCGTCTCACTCCGGGCCTTTGTCCCGGGCCAGGACGAGGGCGCCTGGCTGGCGGCGAACAGTGAAGCGTTTGCCCACCACCCGGAGCAGGGCGGGATGACCCGGGCCGACCTCGACGCCCGGATGGCGGAAGACTGGTTTGATCCGGCGGGGTTCCTCCTGGCCGTAGACGGGTCCGGCCGGCTGCTCGGTTACCACTGGACGAAGGTCCACCCCCGGCACGGCGGCCACCCGGCGATCGGTGAGGTCTACGTCGTCGGCGTCGCCCCCGCGGCGCAGGGAATGGGCCTGGGCAAAGCGCTGACAGTGGCCGGCATCCGCCACCTCCAGAACCTGGGCCTCCACGCGGTCATGCTGTACGTCGACGCCGACAACGCCGCGGCAGTACGCCTCTACCAGCGCCTGGGCTTCACGCGCTGGGACATGGATGTGATGTACGGGCCCGTTTCCGCGGGTTAGTCCAATCGACTGACGCACGGTTTCCGCCGCCCGAAATCTAGGGGTCCGCGCCGCTGAATGCTTGTAAGGTTGAAACAGAACCGCGCCGGCCGTGAAGCCAGCATCCAGCGCCAGGTAAGAGGAGAACCCATGAAACCGGAACCCGCCGGAACAGTCACGTCCGAAGGCGCCGCAGCGCCGGTCAGGGCCCGTTTTGGTTCGTCCGAAGTTCCGGCGTCGCGCGCCACGCAGGACCGGATCGACATCCCCGAGTTCGCTCCCAACCTTGAGCCTGAGGGCGATATCCGGCCGGACCGGTTCCTGGACCGTGAACTGAGCTGGCTGGCCTTCAACTCCCGCGTACTGGAACTGGCCGAGGACCCCACCCTCCACTTGCTGGAGAGGGTCAGTTTCCTGTCGATTTTCGCGTCCAACCTGGACGAGTTCTTTATGGTCCGCGTCGCCGGACTGAAGCGTCGCATCGCCACGGGACTGGCCGTGCCGTCCCCCGCCGGCCTCAGCCCCGTGGAAGTCCTGGAAAAAATCGGTGACGAAGCCCACCGGCTGCAGCAGCGCCACGCCCAGGTCTTCGCGGAGCAGATCCGTCCGGCCCTGGCGTACGAGCACATCCACCTCATGCACTGGGATGAACTGGACGACGCCGCGAAGCAGCAGCTGAGCGCCATGTTCGCCGAGAAGGTCTTCCCCATCCTGACGCCGCTGGCCGTGGACCCGGCGCACCCCTTCCCGTACATCTCCGGGCTGTCCCTCAACCTGGCAGTGGTGGTCCGCAACCCTGTCAGCGACAAGGAACTCTTCGCCCGCGTCAAGGTTCCGGACCAGCTTCCGCGGCTGATCTCCATTGACGGACCGCGTGCCGGCGCCGTGGCAGGCCGGGTTGCCCGGTTCATCGCCCTCGAAGAAGTCATCGCTGTCCACCTGGACAAGCTCTTCGCCGGGATGGAAGTCCTGGAGCACCACATCTTCCGCGTCACCCGCAACGAGGACGTCGAAGTGGAAGAGGACGACGCCGAGAACCTCCTGCAGGCGCTGGAGAAGGAACTCCTGCGCCGCCGGTTCGGCCCGCCGGTCCGCCTCGAGGTCACCCACGACATCAACCCCAACATCCGGGCCCTGCTGATCCGCGAACTCGGTGTGGAAGAGTCCGAGGTCTACTCCGTCCCCGCGCCGCTGGACCTCCGCGGGCTGTCAGTGATTGCCGGCATCGACCGGGCTGACCTGCACTACCCCAAGCACGTTCCGCACACGTCCCGGTACCTCAACGAGTCCGAGACATCCAAGGCAGCCAACGTATTCGCGGCCATGCGCCGCCGGGACATCCTGCTCCACCACCCGTACGACTCCTTCTCCACGTCCGTCCAGGCCTTCCTGGAGCAGGCGGCCGCGGACCCGAAGGTGCAGGCCATCAAGCAGACCCTGTACCGGACCTCTGGCGATTCACCCATTGTGGATGCGCTGATCGATGCCGCCGAAGCCGGCAAGCAGGTCCTCGCCCTGGTGGAGATCAAGGCCCGCTTCGACGAACAGGCGAACATCTCCTGGGCGCGGAAGCTGGAGCAGGCGGGTGTCCACGTGGTCTACGGCATCGTGGGCCTCAAGACCCACTGCAAGCTGTCGCTGGTGGTCCGCCAGGAAGTGGACGGGCTCCGCCGCTACTGCCACATCGGCACCGGAAACTACCACCCGCGGACCGCACGCTACTACGAGGACCTCGGCCTGCTGACCGCCAACGACCAGGTGGGCGAAGACCTGTCCAAGCTGTTTAACCAGCTCTCCGGCTACGCGCCCAAGTCAACGTTCAAGCGCCTCCTTGTGGCGCCCAGGTCGGTCCGCTCCGGGCTCATTGACCGGATCGAGACCGAGATCCGCAATGCCCGTGCCGGACTCGCAGCCCGGGTCCAGATCAAGGTCAACTCCATGGTGGATGAGGCGATCATCGACTCCCTCTACCGCGCATCGCAGGCAGGCGTGAACGTAGACGTCATTGTCCGCGGCATCTGCTCCCTGCGCCCCGGCGTGCCGGGCCTGAGTGAGAACATCACGGTGCGCTCCGTGCTGGGCCGGTTCCTGGAACACTCGCGGGTGTTCGCCTTCGCGAACGGCGGCGATCCGGTGGTCTATATCGGTTCGGCGGACATGATGCACCGCAACCTGGACCGCAGGGTCGAGGCGCTGGTGCAGCTCGCCAGCCCCGATGACGTCACCTACGTCCTGGACCTGCTGCGCCGCTACATGGACCCGGAGACGGCCAGCTGGCACCTGGACAACCAGGGCGACTGGAACCGGCACCACATCGCCGACGACGGCACCCACCTTGACGATGTCCAGTCCTGGCTGCTCGCATCGCGGCCGCGCCAGCGCTCCTTGAGCCGCCGGTAGGGCAGCGGTGTTGGCGAGCGATACACCGGTAGCAGACCAGACAGACCATCCCGGTGAGCCGGTGGCCGTTACGGCCGCCGGCGCACTGCCGTGGCGGATCACCAAGGACCGTCTGGAGGTCCTGCTGATCCACCGGCCGCGGTATGACGACTGGTCCTGGCCCAAGGGAAAGATCGACCCAGGCGAGACCATTCCCGAATGTGCCGTCCGCGAGATCCAGGAGGAGATCGGGCTGACCGCCCAGCTTGGCATCCCGCTTCCGCCCATCCACTACCACGTGGCGTCCGGGCTGAAAGTGGTCCATTACTGGGCAGTCCAGGTCAACGGCGCAACCCTCCGGCCTGACGGCAAGGAGGTTGACAGCGTGATGTGGTGCGCCCCGGAGAAGGCGGCTTCGCTGCTGTCCAACCCGTCCGACGTCGCGCCCCTTGAATACCTCATGGAGGCCCACAAACGCCAGGAGCTGGCCACGTGGCCGCTCATTGTGGTGCGGCATGCCAAGGCGAAGCCGCGCTCGTCCTGGACCAAGGCCGAAGGCGAGCGGCCGCTCGCCGCCACGGGCATCAGGCAGGCCCAGTCCGTGGGGCGCCTGCTGCAGGTCTGGCGGCCACAACGGGTGGTCAGCAGCCCGTGGCTGCGTTGCGTCGCCACCATCGCGCCGTACGCCAAAGCTGTGGACGCCAAGGTCAAGCTCGTGGACGCGCTGACGGAGCACCGGCACGGGCGGAACCCGAAGAAAACTGCCGGCGTGGTGTCAGCGCTGCTGGATAAACAGCGCGGCGTAGCCGTCTGCACGCACCGCCCGGCCCTGCCCACCGTCCTGGACCAGCTGGGCAAGTCCATGTCCGGCCGCCTGCGCGGACTCCTGCCGGATGCGGATCCCTACCTGGCCCCGGGCGAGATCCTGGTGTTCCACGTGTCGCACCACAGCAAGCAGCGGATCGTGGCCGTGGAACAGTTCAAGCCGTTCGACGACTAGGGCTTGGCGATTAAGGCACGGCCGGCCTGACATTGACCCCCCGGGGCTTTGTATCAAATACTTGATACATTGACGCACAAATCTTGGGGGATAACGTGCCGAACGACGGTCTTGAATTTGCGGTCCACAATGTTCCGCCCATGGTCCTGCTGGGGCCCTTCCTGTTGGCTGTTGGCCTGTACCTGCTCCTGCGGTGGGTGATCCGGGCCCCGGGCGGAGGCGCTACGTCCGTCACGGTCTCCCAGCATTCGCTGTGGATCGGCGCGATCGGATGGCTCGCAAGCTCCCTCCAGTCGGCGGGAAGTGCCGGCATCCTTCCCGCCGGAAGCACTTCTCCCCCGCTGGCCACCCCCTCGAGCATCCTCGGCGCCTTGGCGTGGCCCATCCTCGGCTGCCTCGCCGTCCATGCAATCGGCCAGCTGAGCTATCCCGGACCGCAGCTCCCCCGCAGGCTGGCTTCGTTGGGGATCCGCCGCATCCGGGACTTCCTGCCGAGCACCCTCGCGTGGACCGTGCTCGCGATTTTTGTGGGCTCGGCCGTGCACATCGGCTGGGTGGCAACGCTCCACGGGTATGAAGCCATCCCCTTCAGCACCTTGTCGGAAGGCAACCAGGGCTTCCGCCGTATCGGCGGGGACGGCCGGATCCAGGGTTCGATCCTCGCGGCCTGCCTGGGTGCCGGCTGGCTGGCACTGGCCCTGGGTACGCTCCTGGTGCTGACGCTGATCAGCCGCCGGAGGCAGCTGGAGGCCCTGGACGCGGCGGAAAACGACCTGCTGCGGACCATCGCCATGAACAGGCTCCTGCGGACCGTTGCGACCATCGCCGCAGGACTGGCTGCGATTGCGGGAAACTTCGCGGCACGGCCAGACCCTTCGGCCAACGTCAGCAGCTGGACCAACCCGGCCGGATTGGCGGCATTCGTGGTGCTGCTGGTCATGTGGGTGTGGGCTCCGCCGAAACTTCCGAGCGCGGAGGCAGGAGGGGCCGGTATGCGTATGGCGGAATCTCCTGCCTCCGCACACCCGGCCACCCGCCTGTCAGTTTCGCTCGGAGCAGCGATGGGGCTCGCCCCGCTCGTCGCCGCCGCGCTGGGCTTCTTTCTTGCCGGTGCCGGTCTCCCGTGGCAGCCGGTGATCCTGGTTACGCTGATGGCCACAGCCGTGCTGCTGGTCGCCGCGGCCGGCGAGCTCCTGCTGCACCGCAACTACGGCTCCCCCGAAGTTCCCCGGACCTGGCCGCGGCAGGCGGTCAGCCCGGCCCTGCTCACCACGGCGATCGCCGCCGTCGCGCTTTTAGCAGTGGTCCTGGTGGTTACCGCGGCAGGTGGGTTGAAGCTGCGCGAGGCAGGGCTCGACGTGTCCCGGAGCTGGGTGGCCGCCGTGCTGGCCACCGTAGCCGTTGCGGCCATCGCCTGCCTGCCCGTGGCCGCGGCCCGGGTGCGGCGCGGAATTCCCACCGGCGTCCCCGGCCTCGACGCGGCACTGCGGGCCATCACGGTTCATCGTGTGGTGCGGACAATCGCCGCATACTGCCTGGCCCAGGGCGGCGTGCTGCTGATGACTGCCGGCGATGCTTTGCCGCCGCTGCTGGGACTGCCCGCGTCGACCCCCACCTGGCAGCCGGCAGCCGTCGCAGGCGCTGCGCTTGCGGCGGCCGGTGTGGTGATAGCAGTGATCCCGGTCAGGGGATTCGCCCGCGTTCCGGCAGCCCCGGTGCAGCCCGTTCCGGAAGGGTCGCGGTGAACGCCGGCATCTCCGTGGACCTGCGGTCGGCCACCCCTCCGTATGAGCAGATCCGCTCGCAGATCAGCTCGCTGATCGCCATCGGGGCGCTCCCGGCCGGCAGCCGGCTGCCCACCGTCCGGAGCCTTGCCGCGGACCTGGGCATCGCGGCTGGGACCGTGGGCCGGGCCTACAAGGAGCTCGAGGCGGCCGGCCTCATTGAATCCCGACGGCGGAACGGAACCGTGGTTGCGCACACCCCGCCGGGCCGTGCCGGCCAGGCAGGCGGCACCGTGCCGGAAGCGGTGAGCGCCGCCGTCGACCTGCTGGTCAGTGCCGGCCGCGAGGCCCGGCTCAGCGATGAGCTGCTGCTCGATCTGGTCCGAGGGAAGCTGAGAAAGGGCTGACGGGCTGCATGGCCGAGGCGTTTTTCAGCTTCACCGCGACGTCATCGGCGGCTGCGGGCGGAGCGCCCCGGTAGACTTTAGCCGTGAGCATCCCTACGCCTTATGAAGACCTCCTGCGCGATGTCATGGCCCATGGCACGCACAAATCCGACCGTACAGGGACCGGCACCACCAGCGTGTTCGGCCGCCAGATCCGCTTCGACCTGGCCAAAAGCTTCCCGCTGATCACCACCAAACGCGTCCATTTCAAGTCCGTCGCCGTGGAGCTGCTGTGGTTCCTGCGCGGCGAATCGAACGTGAAGTGGATGCAGGACCAGGGCGTCACCATCTGGAACGAATGGGCTGACGCCGAGGGCGAGCTCGGGCCGGTCTACGGGGTCCAGTGGCGCAGCTGGCCCACTCCGGACGGCGGCCACATCGACCAGATCGCCGAGCTCGTGGAGAACCTCAAGTCCAACCCGGACTCGCGCCGGCACATTGTGTCCGCCTGGAATGTTTCGGAGCTCAAGGACATGGCGCTGCCGCCGTGCCACGCGTTCTTCCAGTTCTACGTCGCGGACGGCAAACTGTCCTGCCAGCTGTACCAGCGCTCCGCGGACATGTTCCTGGGCGTTCCGTTCAACATTGCCTCCTACGCCCTGCTGACCCACATGGTGGCGCAGCAGGCGGGCCTGGAGGTTGGCGACTTCGTCTGGACCGGCGGCGACGTGCACATCTACGAGAACCACATGGACCAGGTCCTCAAGCAGCTCGAGCGCGAACCGTACGAGTACCCGCAGCTGGTGATCACCCGGAAGCCGGCGTCGATCTTCGACTACACGCTGGAGGATTTCGAAGTGGTCGGCTACCAGCACCACCCCACGATTAAGGCTCCGATCGCCGTATGAGCACCGAGAACACAGCAGACCCGCAGGCGTTTTCCGAGGAACTCGCCGGTTCCGTCACCGGCGTTGGCCTGGTGTGGGCACAGACCTCCGGCGGTGTGATCGGCAAGGACGGCGACATGCCGTGGCACCTTCCCGAGGACCTGAAGCATTTCAACCGGCTGACCATGGGGCACCCGGTGATTATGGGCCGCAAGACGTGGCTGTCGTTCCCGGACAAGTACCGTCCGCTTCCCGGCCGCACCAACATCGTCATCACCAGGCAAAAAGGCTGGGGTGAGTCGCCCGAGGCGAAGGGCGCCGTCGTGGTTCCGTCCCTGGATGACGCGCTCCTTGAGTCCCAGTTCGTCGACGGCGGCGAGACGGTGTGGATCCTGGGCGGCGGCGAGGTGTTCCGCCAGTCCACCGATCTCGCCAACGTTGCGGTGGTCACCACCATTGACGTGGAGGCCGACGGCGACACGTTCGCTCCAGAGCTTGGCGAAACCTGGGAAGCGGCTGCTTCTGTTCCGCCGGACGGCTGGCTCACGGCCGCCAACGGCACGCAGTACAGGTTCACCAAATGGGTTAGGACGCAGGGCTGAGATGCTGAAGAAACCAGAGACCCTTTTTGTCCTCGGGTACATGCTGCTGCCGCTGCTGGCACTGCTGTCCGCCATTGTTGGCCTGACGATGATCCTGGGCGGCAACAAAATCGCCGGGGCCATCGTGCTGGTGGTGGTGACGCAGGTGTTCGCGTTCGGCGCGTTCTACGCGCTGCGGCTCCGCAAAGCCGCGGTGCTGGAGGAGAGCGACCGGGGCTGACGCCTTGCCGACCGGGCGGATGGGGAGCACAACCCATCGCGGCCGCAACGATCCGATATTAGAGTTATGCGGGCAGCCTGAAGAACATTTGCTGCAGAGACATTTGGGGGATGATGCCTTGTGGCAGGAAACATTTGGGGCGCCGACGTCGCCGAGCTCCGGACGCTGGCGCAGCAGTTCGGAAAAGCGTCCGACACACTGCTTACCCAGTCGACGCTGCTGAGCAACCAGATCAACAACAACCCTTCATGGAAGGGCCAGGACGCCGCCAGGTTCCGCTCCGACTGGAACAGCAGCCACCGTGCAATGCTCCAGCAAGCGGTCTCCGCGCTCAAGCAGGAGTCAAAGAAGCTGCTGGAGAACGCTGACCAGCAGGAGAAGGCGAGCAACGCGGCGCCTGGATCCGGCGGCGGGCCGGGAGTCTCCGCGGGCGTTCCCGGCGCGCCCTTCATTCCGTTGGGTGAGGACTGGATGTCAAACGGAGACTCACCTTTCCGCAAGGGCTGGGACGCCTACAACGGTGTCCTCGGCCTGAAGGCCGTTCCGCTCGGCCTCCGGGACATCTCACAGTTTGCCGCCCGGCACGGCGACGAAATCCGGGCATTATCGGCGGCGGGGCAGGACTGGAACGCCCTGAAGCGGCTCTTCAACGCGGACCTGTGGGAGGCCTCTGCCCGTGCGGACAGCCTTCGCGGTGCCTTCTCCGGAACATCTGACCTGCTGAGCGGCAAATTCGGCGATTTCGCAGAGATGGCCCGGGGCGCCGGGGCAGCTGATATCGGCCCACTGGCAAAATTTGGCCTGAACGCCGCCGGACACGCTCTCGGCGGTATCAGTGTTGGCCTGGATGGCCTCGACACGATCAATGCAATCCGCGCTGGCGAAACCGGGGACGCCCTGAGATCGGGATTTAAGACAGCACTCGGCGTCGGCTCATTCTTCCCGCCACCGGTGGGGGTTGCGTGCATGGTGGTAGGCGGCGCGTGGGCGGCCGTCGAGCTGATTCCCGGGGCCAAAGACACGATTGACCACGTGTTCGATGCCGGTGGAGAAATTGCCGAAGACGTCGTAGAAAACATCGGCGAAGGCGTCAAGAACTTCTTCGGCTTCTAGCCAGCTCCTCACTCATAGGATGATAAACATGACTGCAGAACAAACAGAGACAGACACTTCTCTCGGATTTGGCCAGGCCGAAATGGCCTACCTCCTGCACCTGCAACCGACGGCTGGATCCCATGCCAGCGCCACGTGGCTACGCCTCAGCGAAGAATCCGGGAACCAGGAGCTTATCCGTGCAGGGCTGTCGTCCCTCATAGCCCGGGGCCTGGCAACCGTAGATGGCTCCGACGTCGACTTCGACATGCGGGTGGATATCGTGGCCTACACCCTGGCGAATGCCCAGAGGTGGACGCAGTTGGATTTGCTCGTAGGCGCTGCGGAAGGCGACTCCGTGTTGCACGCCGAGTCAGACCGGACCAAGCTGCTTCTTCAGCCGAGAACCATGATGAGCTGGTTCGCCCTTCCGCAGGACCCCAACGTGTCCGCCGAAGCCGCCGAAGCCTACATAGTCCGCGACCACTTGACCAAGAACCCGGACGGTGGCGTCAGGATCAGGACCGGCCTGCTCCGCGGCGGGCGGCAGCTACTCATCCGCAAAGACAGCCGTGGCTGGGTTCACGCAGTGGCGCTCGATGACGTTGTTGGGGATGAATCACTGGCGCAGTCCGACGACGAACTGACCGCCGCGCTGAGCGCCTTCAGGTCTGAAGCCGGGGCAGCCGATGGCATCTGATCAGTCGGTGCGAAGCATCATTGTAGACCGTCCCTACTACTACGCCACCGGGATGGAACGAACGGTCTACGCCTATACCCAGGACGAATGGGGCATCGGTGGCTCGCAGCCATCCGGAAACTACTCGGTCCACACCACGACAGGCCTGTACATCGTCACGATCCTGATGACGATACCCGCCATTGTTGCGCCGCTGATTGTGATCATCGGAGTTGTCGGCCTCAACATCCTTCTTGGTCTCTTCGGGCTTGTATTTACGGTGCTTTTCACCGGCGGGTGGCTCCTCGCGATCCGTAGCCTCCGCCGGGAATGGAATGCGTCCAAGCTGCGGCGCCTGAAGGGGCTGCCCAAGCCGCGCTTCGCCCTCAACGACGACAAGGCCCGCAGCTGGTTCGAAGCCAATCCGTCCGGGATTGCAATAACCCGCGAAAACTTCCCCGACAGCACCCGTCCGTTCCCGGGTGAACCGAACTAGGCGACGCGCACGAAGGACACCCCGGCTGAACCCGGCCGGGCGGCGTGACGTAACCGACTGCGCAGTGCCGGTTCCGAAGTCTAAACTGTACGAATGACTAAAGCAGCTACCCCGTCCGTTGGACTTGTCGGTTGGCGTGGCATGGTCGGTTCCGTCCTGATGCAGCGCATGCAGGACGAGGGCGACTTCGCCAACATCAACCCGGTGTTTTTCTCCACCTCAAACGCAGGAGGTGCCGCCCCGTCGTTCGCTGATGGGGCCGGCAAGCTCGAGGACGCGTTCGACGTCGACACGCTGGCGAAGCTGCCCATTATTGTTACCGCCCAGGGCGGGGACTACACCAAGCGCGTGCACACCGAGCTGCGCGGACGCGGCTGGGACGGTCTCTGGATCGACGCCGCCTCCACCCTGCGCATGAACGACGACTCGATCATCGTGCTGGACCCGATCAACCGCGACGTCATCGACAAGGGCCTGGTCAACGGCACCAGGGACTTCATCGGCGGCAACTGCACCGTGTCCTGCATGCTGATGGGCCTTGGCGGGCTGTTCAAGAACGGCCTCGTCGAATGGGGCACGTCCATGACCTACCAGGCTGCTTCAGGCGGCGGCGCCCGGCACATGCGCGAGCTGCTCAGCCAGTTCGGCACGCTCAACGCCGAGGTCAGCTCGGAACTGGACGACCCGGCGTCGGCCATCCTGGAAATCGACCGCAAGGTCCTGGCCCACCAGCGCACCGACATCGACGCCTCCCAGTTCGGCGTGCCGCTGGCCGGTTCGCTGATCCCCTGGATCGACGCGGACCTGGGCAACGGGCAGTCCAAGGAAGAGTGGAAGGCCGGGGTTGAGACCAACAAGATCCTGGGTACCTCGGACGAGAACCGCATCATCATGGACGGCCTCTGCATCCGGATCGGCGCCATGCGCTCCCACTCCCAGGCGCTCACGCTCAAGCTCCGCGAGGACCTGTCCGTGGCCGAGATCGAGAAGCTCCTGGCCGAGGACAACCAGTGGGCCAAGGTCATTCCGAACACCAAGGAAGCCTCCATGGCCGAGCTGACTCCCGTGGCCGCATCCGGCACCCTGGACATCCCGGTGGGCCGTATCCGCAAGATGGAGATGGGCCCGCAGTACATCAGTGCGTTCACCGTCGGTGACCAGCTGCTCTGGGGCGCCGCCGAACCGCTGCGCCGCATGCTCAACATCGCCACCGGGAACCTGTAACCCCAGGTTTTCCCATCGGCGGCCGTGGCCCGCTTGGACTGTGCTGCCCAGCACCGCTCAAGCGGGTCAGGGCCGCTTTTGCGTTAGGTGCGTGGCTCAGCTGTCGAGGAACGCCAGGTACTGCTGGGCGGCTTTGTTGAAGGTGGCTTGAGCCCCGGGTCCGAGCGGCTTGGCGTCGTCAAAGAGTTCAGGCACGACGGCGGCGCTCCCTGTGGTCCCGGCGCGCGCCCAGGTGCCGATCGCCTCTCCCCCGGCCACGATGGTCTTCTTGAACACTCCGTTGCCGCCGGGAACGATCTTGTTGGCGTGCTCCGGAGCCAGAACCAGGCTACGGTCCTGGTAGCCGAGCACAAACTCGTCAAAGCCGGGCAGCAGGAGGACGGACCGCTGGCCCGGCACACCGTCGTCGAGCAGTGACGCGGTCTCCGGTGACATCCAATAGCTATTGTCGCCGAATTCGAGCTCGACCAGCTGCCTCCTGACCAGCTCAAACGCGGGCCGCACGTCGGTCAGGGGGATTTGCGTCCACCATGCGAAGTCGCGGATGGTGGCGGGGCCGTGGCTCCGGAAGTAGCGCAGCATGAACTCGGCGATTCCCTCCTGCCGCTCAAGAGTCCGCGACACCGGGATCCATTCATCGAAAGCCACCAGCAGCTGCTGGTTCCCGGCCAGGGGGCCTTGGACCAGCCATCCGTGCCGGCACAGTGTCCCCAGGATGTGGATCCCGCGCTGGCCGGTGGTGGGCTGCCCCGCCGCCTCAAACACCCCGAAGAGTTCAGTCCTGCTCAAGGAACCGCCACCGGCCACGCGCTCCAGCGCAACGTCGCGGCATTTTTCGATGTCCGCCCACGTGATGTCCAGCTCCCGGTGCCGGCCCGCAATGCTGCGGGTGAGCCGCTCGGCGGTAAGTCCCAGCATCCAGCGAAGATCCTCCGGCGCCACGAGGTGAAGAGTGCCCCGCATCGGCCAGGAGCGGACCACGCTTCCGTTGTCCAGGGCCTCCCGGACGTCCGTCAGCCCGGAGCCGGGAACGCGAAGGCCAACAGCCCACATCGTTTCCTGCAGGTTCTGTGCCTGGGAAGCCGTCATCCAGCGGACAGCTTCCGGCGCAGAGCCCAGCCCCGGCCCAAGAAGTCCCTGGGAGGCCAGCCGGAGCCTGCCCATGACCTTGCTGCTCACGCGCTTCGATGACGTTCCTGCCATGCCCTCATCCTAGGTTGTCAACGAACGCCCCAACATGGTTGAACGCCCGGGTTTGGGCAATCCCCGGCCGCCATGGTCCGCGCCCCAAGGCCTGGCGGCTAGGGTAGAACCATGACTTTGGGGAGTTTGTGGCAGTTGTTCGCGCGCGAAACAAAAGGGTGGCTGGTGGGAGGGACCGTTTCGGTCCTGATTGGTGTGGCGGTGGGGGTTCCGGCCGTCACCGGGTTCCTGGCAAACGGCGAATCAGAACTTTCGCTGCTGCTGTCATCGCTGGCCTTCAGCCTCGGCGGAGGCTACGCCGTCCTCTTTCCCGGGATCCGGGTATGCCGCGGCACACTCCACATTCTTCGCGACTGGAAGCGCCACCCGCTCAGCGGGAAGGCCCTCTGGATCCTGTCACACGCCGTTGCCGTTACGGGCCTGGCGGTCTGCATCCTTGCCGGCGGCGGAAGTCCGTCCCTCCCGGGGCTCCTGGTCTGGCTGTTCATGGGCCCCTACCTCGCCCTGACCGGCTGGGCCGCGGCCGTGCTCGGGATGGCGGCGAACGTCCGGCTCCTGGCCGGAGAACTGGGCGCGAACGACAACGCCGGCCTCCCGGATGACGCTAAAGCGCCACGCCGATAAGCAGCGGTTCCGGGTGCAGTTCAATGCCAAAGCGTTCGACGACGCCGGCACGCACCTCCCGCGCGACGGCCACCATGTCCGCGGCGCTGGCGGAGCCGCGGTTGGTGACAGCCAAAGTGTGTTTGGTGGAAAGCGAGGCCCGTCCGCCGGACACGCTGCCGTCCTCCAGCCCGTAGCCTTTGCCGAACCCCGACTGGTCGATGAGCCAGGCAGCGGACAGTTTCACCAACCCGTCGGTCCCTGCCGGATACCGCGGCGCAGAATCGGGCAGCCCTGACGCCACCTCAAACGGAACGATGGGGTTGGTGAAAAACGAGCCGGTGGAATAGGTGTCCCGGTCTGCCGGGTCCAGCACCATGCCCTTGGAGGCACGCAGCCGCAGCACCTCCCGGCGGACATCGTTGGAATAGGCCCGTTTGCCGGGCTCCACGCCCAGGGACCGGGCCAGCTCGGCATAACGGATGGGGGCGCTCATCCTGCCCAGCGGCAACTGGAACTCCACCGTCAGCACCACGTAGCGGGGCGATCCGTCGACGGTGGTCTGCTTGAGGATTGAATCGCGGTACCCGAACTTCAGTTCGGAGTTGGTGAAGGTCTGCACGGCGTTGCGGGTCCGGTCCCAGGTCCGCACCGCGGCGATGGTCTGCGAGACGTCCGAACCGTAGGCCCCCACATTCTGGACCGGGGTGGCACCCGTAGCGCCGGGGATGCCGGCCAGTGCCTCGATCCCGGACCAGGCGTGCAGCACCGCGTGCTCCACCAGCGCATCCCAGTTATGCCCGGCCTGGACCACAACGGCAACGCCGCCGCAGGAGTCCTCCGCGTTCACGGTGAATCCTTCCGAGGCGATTTTGACCACCGTGCCGGGGAACCCGTCGTCGGAAATCAGCAGGTTGGAGCCGCCGCCGATGATGAGGACCTGCTCCCCCGCCGCGTCTGCCGCCCGCACGGCGTCGATAATCTCCGCCTCGGTCCTGGCCTCGATGTACTTGCCGGCGGGGCCGCCGACGGCGGCCGTGGTCAGGGTGGAAAGGAGTGTCTGGGTCACCAAACCAGCCTAACGCAGGGGAAAGCTAGGGAATTTTACGCGCCACCGGCGAGAGCAGGAAGCTCATCACCAGCATCACCATAACGGCCAGAAGCGAATGGAGGATGCCAACATGTTCGGCCAGCAGGCCCAGCAGCGGCGGGCCGCACAGGAAGGCGCCGTAGCCGATCGTGGAGACGACCGAGACGCGTGCGGCTGCCTTCGCGGGGTCGTCGGCGGCGGCGGACATTCCCACCGGGAAGCCCAGCGAGGCGCCAAGCCCCCAGATGGCCAGGGCCACAAACGCGAGCCACGGCACCGGGGCGAAGACAAACAGCCCCAGGCCGATCACGGCCAGCGCGGCGCACCAGCGCATCACCGGGACCCGGCCAAAACGGTCCAGGACCAGGGTGCCGGCGAACCGCCCGATGGTCATGAACGTGACGAAAAGGCCGTACCCGGCCGCACCGGCGGCATCCGCCTGGCCGTGGCCGTCGGCGAGGGCCAGGGCAACCCAGTCGCCCGCCGCCCCTTCAGCAAGTGCCAGCCCCAGGACCATCACGCCCAGCAACAGGGTGCGTTTGTCCCGCCAGGCCTGGGCGATCTTCCGCTTGTTGTCCAGCGGGACGTCCCCGCGACCCGTCGCAGCGGCAGTGATGACGGGGATCGGTCCCGTGGAGGGGTCCCCGAAGTTATCGGGGACATATGCCCGCTCCCCCGCCACGGGGGTGACATCCGCGCGGAACCAGGCAGCCGCCGTCGCCACCGACACGGCAACTACGGCGCCTGCCGCCGCAAGGTGCCAGAACACGGGGACCGAGGCCGCGGCGGCCCAGGCGCCAAGTCCGGCGCCGGCCACCGTGCCCAGGCTGAACGCGCCGTGCAGCCGGGGCATGATGTGCCGGCCCACCGCTCGCTCCACCGCTGCGCCCTCCACGTTGGAGGCAGTATTCCAGCTGGCGGTGCCCAGGCCGATGATGGCCAGGCCAACGGCCACCGCCACGGGTGTGGCGAGGACCGACGTCCCGAATCCTGCGATCGCGAGGCCGCAGCCCACCATGATGCTGCCCGTCCGGATGGTCCGTTTCGACCCCAGCCGGAGCACAATCAGGCCGGACGCGGACACCGAGATGAAGGAACCCAGCGTCATGCACAGCAGGAGCATGCCGATGTTGCCCGGCGTCAGGTCCAGTCCGTCCCGGATGGCCGGCAGGCGCGACACCCAGGACGCGAACGCCAGACCGCTGGCGCCGTAGGCCACCACCACGGCGTTGCGCCAGGCGGTGACCTCCGGAGCAACTTTTGCTGTGCTGGTCAAAGGCTCCCTGCGGTTCAGGAGAGCCTGACCACGGCCTGGGCCTTCATCAGTACTTTCTGGCCGGCCGAGACCACGGTGAGGTCAACGCGGGCGGTGCCGGCATCGGCGTCGAGCTTTCCAATGGCGCCGCTGACTTCGATGGTGGCCCCGGGCTCGTTGGTGCCGGTGGTGTCCACCACCAGCACGGGCTTGGTGAAGCGGGTCTGGAAATCGACGACGGCGGCGGGGTCGCCTGCCCAGTCAGTGACCAGCTGGACGGCGGCACCCATGGTGAACATGCCGTGCGCGATGACGCCCGGGAGTTCGACGCCGGTGGCGAAGGCTTCGTTCCAGTGGATGGGGTTGAAGTCGCCGGACGCGCCGGCGTACTTGACCAGGTCCGTGCGGCTGACCGCGACGGTGCGGCTGCCGATGTCCTGGCCGACCGTGAGTTCGCTGAAGGTGGGGCTCATGGTTACTGTCCCTCTCCGCGGACGAGGATGGATGAGGTGGTGGTGGCGACGCTCTCACGCGAATCGTCCGCGGCGAGGGCAAAGATTTCCTGGCGGGTGGTGATCATGGCCCCGCCGCCCATGGCACGAACTCCGTCAACGTGCAGTTCCGCCACCAGCCGGTCGCCGGCGAAGATGGGGCGGTGGTGGATGAAGCGCTGGTCGGCGTGGACCACGCGGGTGAAGTCGATGCCGGCGTCCGGATCCTCGATCAGCTGCGCGTCGGCGCGCTGGGCGATGATGATGGCGAATGTGGGTGGCGCCACCAGGTCACTGTGGCCAAGGGCCTTGGCTGCCTCGACGTCGAAGTGGGCAGGGTGCGTGGCCTTGACGGCGCGGGCGAACTCGCGGATTTTCTCGCGGCCGACGTCGTATACCTCTGCGGCAGGGTAACTGCGGCCCTGCAGGTCCGGATTGATAGTCATGGGTTCAAGCCTATCGTTGCCAGGCGTTCGGGAGGGTCTTGCATCACGCTGATATGATGAATTTATCATTCCATCAAGTGGTTTCATTCAGGAGCGCTCCGCATGTTGACGCCCGCCCAGGCTCCGTTGTATGAGATCAAAGCCAACCTGTTCAAAGCGCTGGCCCATCCCGCACGGATCCGGATTTTGGAGCTGTTGGCTGCCGCCCCGGAGAACACGGCCGCGGTGAGCTACCTCCTCGCCGAGACCGGGCTGGAAGCCTCCCACCTCTCGCAGCATCTGGCCACCCTGCGAAAGCACAAGGTGGTGACGTCGGTGCGGTCCGCCAACGCCGTGACCTACCGCCTGGCGCACCCTGGTGTCTCAGAGCTCCTTGCCATCGCACGCACCTTCCTGCTGGACAGCCTCGCTGACTCCAACGAACAGCTCCGGCTGGCCCACCAGCTGCCGGCAGGGCACCTGCGGGAGGGATCCGCCCCGTGAGCCACGACCTGCGCCCGGCCTCCCGCAGGCTCAGCCGGTACCTGCCTTCCCGGACCGACTACACCGGACTCCGGCAGTCCTGGCGCGCGGACCTGCTGGCGGGCATCACTGTGGGCATCGTGGCACTGCCGCTGGCGCTGGCGTTCGGCGTCAGCTCCGGGGTGGGCGCCGAGGCCGGCCTCATCACGGCCATCGTGGCCGGTCTGGTGGCTTCCGTCATGGGCGGGTCCCCCGTCCAGGTGTCCGGGCCCACCGGCGCCATGGTGGTGGTCCTTGCCCCGGTGGTGGCCGTCCACGGAACCGGCAGCGTGGCGCTGCTGTCCGTGATGGCGGGACTGCTGGTCTGCATCCTGGGAATCAGCGGCCTGGGCCGGGCCGTGGCGTTCATCCCCTGGCCGGTAGTGGAAGGCTTCACGCTGGGCATCGCCGCCATCATCTTCCTCCAGCAGGTTCCGCTGGCCACCGGCACCTCCGGCATCCCGGGGCACAACACCCTCCTGGCAGCCATCGAATCCGCGTCCCGGGCAGCGCCGCCCACAGTCCTGCTGACGCTCGCGCTCGTGGCGGGGGTCGCCGTCGTGATGATCCTGGTGCAGAAGCTGTTCCGGGCCCTTCCCGCGAGCCTGCTCGCCGTGCTGCTGGCCACCTCGGCAGCCGAACTCCTGCAGCTGGACATCCCGCGGATCGGTCCACTGCCGCACTCCCTGCCGTCCCCCACGTTCCCCGCACTTGATCTCGATTCGCTGGGCAGCCTGGCGATGCCGGCCGTGGCCATTGCGTGCCTGGCGGCCATCGAATCCCTGCTCTCGGCGCGGGTGGCCGCAGGAATGAGAGGTCCGGACGGCACACCCAACAGCGCCTACAGCCCTGACCGCGAGCTCACAGGCCAAGGCCTTGCTTCCGTCGCCGCCGGCTTGTTTGGCGGAATGCCGGCCACCGGTGCCATCGCACGGACGGCCGTCAATGTGCGCTCGGGAGCCAAAACCCGGCTGGCCGCCGCCATCCATGCCGTAGTCCTGCTGGGCATCGTCTATCTGGCATCGGGCATGGTCAGCCGGATCCCGCTGGCAGCCCTGGGCGGCGTCCTGATGGTGACAGCGGCGCGGATGGTGTCCCGGCGGACCGTTGCCGCGATCCTCCGCTCAACGCGGTCGGACGCTGCGGTCTTTATCATCACGGCCCTCATCACCGTGGCTTTCGACCTGATCGTCGCGATCCAGATCGGGCTGGCCGCGGCGGCGCTCTTCACCCTCCGGAAATTCGCCTCGCTGAGCAGCGTTCAGCGCGAAGAGGTTTCAGGGCCGCGCGCGGAAGGTGATGAGCATATTGCCATTTTCCGGCTGGACGGTGCCATGTTCTTCGGCGCGGCAGAACGCATTCTCCAGGAAATCAGCCAGGTGAAGGACATTCAGGTGGCCATCATCAGGCTCTCCCAGCTGCGGATGCTCGACGCCACCGGCGCCCATGCCCTCGTGGAGGTCATTTCTGCCTTAGAGTTGCGCGGCATCACGGTATTGCTCAAAGGAGTCCGGCCGGACCACCTGGCCGTGGTCACCAACGTGGGAGTGATCCGCTCACTCCGACACCACAAACATCTGTTCACTGACCTTCCGGCGGCTGTGGCGCATGCCCGCAGCCATGTCCGCCGGAACGCGGCCGCAGCTAGCGCTTAAGCTTCTTCCGGATGGCCTGGCCGCGGACCACGATCCCTGCGATGTGCAGCAGCAGGCCGAGCCCGATCAGCGGCAGGGACGCCGTGGCCAGGCCCTGGTTTCCCGTGGTGTTGCCGATCAGGTTCAGGACGATTCCGACGCCGATCAGCCCCATGGCGCTGAACACCATGACCTTGTAGGCGGTGGGCGCGGTGTTCCAGAATTCGTTCAGCACCGTCCAAGTCTACCGAGCGGGCTCAGAACAACGATTCCTGCACGGCCGGCACCTCCGAGGCGAAGTCGCCCAGGACGATGGTCCGGGCAGCCAGCCGGCCGAGGTTCACCACAAAGGCGGCGTCCGTTCCGTCCAGCCGTGCCAGGGCGTTGGTCCCGCTGAGGGCCGCGATGCCAAAGCCGTGCCGGCCGCCGTCGAGCGCGTGCGGGTAGGCGTGCCGCGCCGTGGATTCGCAGAGCCCGGTTGCCTGCGCCGGCCTCACCCACTGTTCGTCCACAATGCTGAAATGTACGACGGCGGCGCGAGCCAGCAGGGTCCTCACTGCGGCTGCGTGGCGGGCGTTGATGGCATCCAGCCCGGATCCGGGAAGGGGCTGCACGAGAGCTTCCTCCTTGGCCGCGGAACGTACCTGCTGGGTGAGTCCGGCTTCCTGGGTGACCATGTCCTCCAGGATCCGCACCACCCTGCCGTCATGTGCCCTGGCCACGTACCGGGCCACCACCGCGCCCTGTTCCGCGAGCCGGTTCCATTTCCGCAGGTGGGACGCGGTTCCCACCTTGCTGGCGCCGCCGGCGAAGGTGGCAACATACAGCCAGTGCTGCTGCATCAGGTAGGTCCGCAGTCCGGCGGGCACGCGGCCGCCGCGGTGGAAGTCGTGGATGAGCCGGGAGTCGTCCAGCACAAAGCAGCGCTCGCACTGCTTGCCTTTGGCGGCAGGAGCGGCGGCCGGGCACAGCACGTGGTCCCGTCGTGACTCCGAGTGGACTTTGTGGTGCCCCAGGCAGAACCTGCCACCGGCCGCCACCTGGAAGCCGAGCCTGGCACCCGGGTGGAGGCTGACCTCCCGGAACTCGCCCGATGGCGGCTGAAGGCGCAGGACCGGACTGCCGCCGTCGTACTCCTGCCCCGGGGCCGGCTCCCCGTCCCAAAAGACCCCGTGCACCAGATAACGGGTATCGGTCACGGGGTCTCCTGAACTGGACTGGGCTAGAGCGCCGGCTGCACGCCAAAGGCTACCGCGAGCTTCATGATCTTCTCGGCGCGGCCCAGGCGGGGCAGGTCCGAGCCGTCACGGATGACGCGGCCGTTGGCCTCGAAGTCGGACATGAAATCCGTGGCCCAGGCGACGTCCGAGGGCGTGGGGCTGATGACCTCGTTGATGATGGCGGTCTGGTCGATGGCGAGGCACAGCTTACCCGTCATGCCCATCATCACGGTGACGGCGGTCTGCTCGCGCAGGATGGGGTGGTTGGTGCCCACGGTGGGTCCGTCGATGGGGCCGGGCAGGTTGCCCACGCGGCTGGCAACCACCAGCTTGGCGCGGGGGTAGGCCATGGCTTCCTGGGTGGCGGCCATGCCGGTGTCGCGGCGGAAGTCGCCGGAGCCGAAGGCCAGGCGGAAGGCGCCCTGGGCCTTGGCGATGTTGTTGGCTTCCTCGATGCCCAGGGCGGATTCCACCAGCGGGATGACCGGCGTTTTGCCGTCCATGCGGTGGAAGCTTTCGGTGACCTGGTCAGCGGATTCGGTCTTGGCGAGCATCACGCCCAGAAGGCCCGGGGTGCCGCGCAGCCCGGCGAGGTCCTCGGCCCAGAACGGGCTGGTGGCATCGTTGATCCGGACCCAGGCCTTGCCGCCGCCGGTGAGCCAGTCCACCACGTGGCCACGGGCGCGGTCCTTCTGCGACGGGTCCACAGCGTCCTCGATGTCGAGGATGATCGAGTCGGCGCGGGAAATGGCCGACTGGTCAAAGAGCTCCGTTTTCATGGCATTGACGAGAAGCCACGAACGGGCGATCTCTGCGGGGATATTGCGTTCCGGCCGTACGGTCTCGGTGGCGGTGGTAGACGTCATGTATCTACCGTATCCGCCCGACAACCGGCACGCCGAAGAAAACGGCTCCCTTGTGAGGATCAATACGAACTAAAAGGGATGTGACTGGTCCCTGCTTGGAATTACGGGAGGTTGCTGCCCCTGGCGGTGACCCACAGCCCGTACCACTGGGCCCTGGTCATGGCCTGTGCCACCCGGGCGGCGTCCGCGCAGGCGGCGATTCTTGCCGGGTTCACGGTGCCGATCACCGGCGCGATCCCCGCGGGGTGCTTCATGAGCCAGCCGAGGAGGACGGCCTCCCCGCTGGTGTTGTGTTCGCGGGCCAGCTCCCCCACCAGCTCGGCGGTGGCAGCCTCGGCCGCTGTGGGGTCGTCCGGGCCGGCCCCGGTGTACAGCCCACGGGCCAGGGCGCCGTAGGCCTGCAGCGTGATGCCGTTGCCCGCACAGTACTCCAGCGTCCCGTGCGGAAAGCTGTAGTCCAGCGACTCGGCATGGTTGACCAGGACGGTGCTCTCCAGCCAGGCGCGCTTGAGCAGGCTCATCTCCAGCTGGTTGGCCACCACGGGCACCTCCAGCCGGTCCTGCAGCGCCTGGATCTGCGCTCCCGACATGTTGGACACGCCAAGCGCCCGCACCTTGCCCTCCGCCAGCAACTGCCCGACGGCGGCGGCCACCTCCGCAACGCCGGTCAGCGGATCGGGGCGGTGCAGCAGGAGCACGTCCACGTAGTCCGTCTGCAGCCTCTGCAGGCTGGCGCCGACCCGTTCCAGGATGGACTCCCGGCTGAGGTCATAGTGCCCGGCCAGCCCGGGCTCGCCCAGACGGATCCCGCACTTGGTCTGCAGCCGGATCCTCTCGCGCAGGCCGGGCGTTGCCGCCAGGACCTCACCGAATACGGCCTCGGACTTGCCCCGGCGGTAGATGTCGGCGTGGTCGAAGAGTGTGATTCCGGCAGCCAGCGCGGCCTCGACGGCGGCGGCGGCCTCGTCCACATGGACGGTCCCGTGCGGCTCGTCGGACCAGCTGCCGCCGAGGCCCATACATCCGTAGATGAGTTCCTGCGGCGAGTTTGGGACGTTGTGTTCAGTCATGGCGTCACTCTTTCACGGGTCGCGGCAGACGCACAGGTGGCGGGGCCCGGCCGGGCCCCGCCACCTGTGCGTGCTATGGAGTTAGGTCAGCGCAGCCAGACGGTGCTGTTGGCGCCGAGTTTGCCGTCCTCCAGCGGGGAGCTGCTGACCAGCACGGTCCCTGCCGGCAGTTCGACGGCGGTGTCCCCGAAGTTGGTGACGGACTGCCAGCCGCCCGGGCGGCTGAAGTGCAGGACCTCGGGGTTGCCGGTTTCCACCCACTCCAGTTCCTCGTCGGCCTGGAGTTCCCGGCGCAGCTTCAGGGCCGCGCGGTACAGCTCCAGGGTGGAGTTTGCGGTGCCGTCCTGTGCCTCGACCGCGTACTTGCTGAACCAGTCCGGCTGCGGCAGGTGCGCGCCGCCGTCGCCAAAGCCGAAGGAGGTCCCTTCGACCTTCCAGGGCAGCGGCACGCGGCAGCCGTCACGGCCCACCTCAACACCCTTGCTCCGGAAGAAGGAGGGGTCCTGGCGTTCAGCGTCGGGAATCTCCGCCACTTCCTGCAGGCCCAGTTCCTCGCCCTGGTAGAGGTAGGCGGAGCCGGGGACGGCGAGCATCAGCAGGGTGGCGGCGCGGGCGCGGCGCTCGCCGAGCTCCACATCCAGGTCCTCCTTGGGGCCGCCGGCCAGGAGCCAGTCCTTGCCGTCCTGGCCCTTGGCGTGCTTCTTGCCTGCTGACGTCTTGGGCAGGCCGTAGCGCGTGGCGTGCCGGACGACGTCGTGGTTGGAGAAGACCCAGGTGGAGGACGCGCCGGTGGCGGCGGCTTCAGCCAGGTTGTGGGTGATGATTTCGCGGAAATCGTCGGCGTTGAAGTCGGCCTGGAGCAGGTCGAAGTTGAAGGCCTGGCCCAGGCCTTCGGGGCTGGCGTAGCGGGCGCGGCGGGTGGCGTGGACCCAGGCTTCCGCCACGGCGGTGCGCGGCGGGTTGTATTCGTTGAACACCTCGCGCCATTCGACGTAGATGTCGTGCACGTCGTCGCGGTCCCAGAAGGGGTGCGAGCCGTCGTCGAACCCGTCTGTGCCGGTGTTGGCCGCGCTCAGCTCCAGCTTGGAGAGCAGCGGTTCGGTGAGGTCCTTGGTGAGGGCATGCGCCACGTCCACGCGGAAGCCGTCCACGCCGCGGTCGGACCAGAAGCGCAGGGTCTTCAGGAAGTCATCGCGGACCTCGCGGCTGGACCAGTTCAGGTCCGGCTGCTCCTTGGCGAAGATGTGCATGTACCACTGGCCGGGGGTTCCGTCGGGTTCGGTGATGCGCTCCCAGGCCGGTCCGCCGAAGACGGAGTCCCAGTCCGACGGCGGGAACTCGCCGTTGGGGCCCTTGCCGTCACGGAAGATGTAGCGCTCACGCGCGGCCGAGCCCTTCGGCGACGCGAGGGCCTCCTTGAACCATTCGTGCCGGTTCGAGGAGTGGTTGGGAACGATGTCGGCGATCAGCTTGATGCCCGCGGCGTGCAGGGCCTTGGCCATCTCGTCGAAGTCCGCCAGGGTGCCCAGCTTGGGGTCCACGTCGCGGTAGTCGTCCACGTCGTAGCCGCCGTCGGCCAGGGCCGACGGGTAGAACGGGCTGAGCCACACAGCGTCGATCCCCAGTTCATTCAGGTACGGGACCTTGGCCGTGATGCCCTTGATGTCACCCAGGCCGTCGCCGTTGGAATCGGAGAAGCTGCGCGGGTAGATCTGGTAGACCGCGGCCTGGCGCCACCAGTTGGGATCGGCCAGGCGGTCAGAGTCGGACAGGGTTGCCAGAGTGGCAGTGGTGGACAAAGGATGATCCTTTTCTTTTTGTTGGGTTGTTGTTGCTGGGTGGATGGTTCTGGCTATTTGACGGCTCCGCGCATGACTCCGGACAGTACCCAACGTTGGGCCAGGATGTAAACCACCAGGGTGGGTGCCATGGCCATCAGGTAGGACGCGAACGCGAGGCTGTAGTTGGTGTTGAATTCGCCCTGGAACAGCATCTGCACCACGGGCAGGGTCTGCAGGGCGGGGTCGGCGATCATCATCTGCGGCAGCAGGAAGTCGTTCCACGAACCCAGGAAGGCGAAGATGCCCACAGTGGCGTTCATGGGGGCCAGCAGCGGGAAGATGATCTTCCGGAACACCTGCCAGGTGGTGGCCCCGTCCATCCGGGCCGATTCCTCCAGCTCCACCGGAATGGACCGGACGAAGGCGATGTACAGCAGCGCGTTGAACGATATTCCGCCCAGCACGTGCAGGAAGACGACGCCGGCCGGGTTGTCCAGGCCAAGCAGTGCAGTTTGCTTGATCAGCGGCAGGATGATGACCGGAAACGGGATGAACATGGCCGAGAGCAGGTACACAAAGGAGCCGCGGAAGAACCGGTGGTTCCAGTTCCGTGCGATCGCGTAGGCCACCAGTGAGCTGCAGGCCAGTGAGCCCAGGACGCTGAGGACGGTGACGAAGGCCGTGGACATAAAGGCGCGCGGGAAGTTGGTGGCCACGTACGCTGCGGCGAAGTTTTCCCAGTTCATCGGGCTGGGCCAGGCAAGGCCGGTCCCGGTGCCGATCTGGTCCGGGGACTTCAGTGCCATGGCCACGGTGAAGTACAGCGGCAGCAGCACGGTCAGCGAGGCCACCAGCATGAGCGCGGTGAGCCACCAGTTGACCTTGAAGCCTTCGCGGCTGGACCTGCGGTTCCGGCGGGCTGTTGCCTTCGTCGCGGCGGGCGCGGTGCGGGTGAGAGTTGGTGAAGTCATTAGAGAGAAACCCCCCGGCGCTGGATGAGGCGCAGCTGGATGACGGAGATCAGCAAGGTGATCAGGAAGTAGATGACGGCGTTGGCCATCTGGTACGAGTAGTCGCCGCCCGTGAAGCCGGAGAAGATGCGCATGGCCACCGACTGCGTCGCCATGCCGGGACCGCCGCCTGTGAGGCCCACGATGATCTCGTAGGTTCCAAGGAATCCCTTGAATCCGAGGATCACGTTGATCACCAGGTAGCCAAGGATGAGGGGCAGCGTGAGGCTGAGGAACTGCCGGAAGCTGCCGGCCCCGTCCAGGTCCGCCGCTTCGTAGACTTCGGCGGGCACACTCTGGAGGCCGGCGAGATAAATGATGGTGGCCCCGGGCGCGGCCTGCCACACGGTGACCAGCACAATGGCCAGCCAGGCGAGGTTTTCGTTGGCCAGGATGCTGGTGGCCAGCGGGGTGACTCCGAACCGCTCAGCCAGGACCGGAAGCGTGTTCGAGAACAGGTAGTTGAACACAAAGGACACGATCAGGGCGGACAGGACCATGGGGATGAAGAACACGGTGCGGATGCCGGTGCGCCACTTGATCTTCGCATTCAGTCCAAGCGCGATCGCCAGGGCCACAACGTTCACCACCACGGTGGTGGTCAGGGCAAAGACAAACGTAAAGATGTAGGACTGCAGGACAGCCGGATCCTTGAAGATGTTGACGTAGTTGGACAGCCCGATGAACTTCCAGTCCCCGTAGCCGGCATAGTTGGTCAGGCTGAAGAACACGCCCACCAGTGCGGGCAGGGTGATGAAAAAGGCGAACAGCGCCAGGACCGGCACCACCATCCAGTAATACGTGGGGTCGATCCGGCCCTTGGACCGGACTGTTGGAGTACCGCCGGAGTCGGTGCGCGGGGACAGGGCTGCCTCGGCCGCCAGGGAAGTTGTTGTCATGGGGGCTCCTGGAATCGGGGTGGGCATCAGACCGCTGTCCGTTCGGCGACGCGGCGCCATTCGTCGTCGAGCGCGGAGAGGAACTGGTCGCCGTTCTTGCCGTACACAAAGGACTGGATGTAGTTGTTCACCGGAACTGAGGGCGGGAAATACGTGACTGCGCCCTGGAAGTAACGGGCGTCCTTGATGGAGTCGTTGAGTCCGCTGATCTGCGGGTTGGTCACGGCCGGGGCCTCCTTCAGCGGTGAGAAGGCGGCGTTCTTTTCGTTGTAGGTGTTCACCACGTCCGGCTCCAGCAGGTAGCTGACGAACCGCTGCGCCGCTGCCATGTTCGGGGTGTTCCGCGTGATGGAAAGCGCCATGTCCACGTTGACCCGCGCCTTGGTGTCGTCCGGGTTGTTGGTGACGGGCAGCGGGAAGGTGCCCAGCCGGATGGCCGGATTGGCGGCGACAAGCTGGGACAGCGCCCACGGGCCCTGCAGGTATATGGCTGCCTGGCCCTTGGCGAACGCGGCATTGCCGTCAGCGTAGTTCTTGCTGGCTGCGCCGTTCTGCGCGTACGACGCCAGCTGCAGCATCTTGGGCAGCGCCGGTCCGAAGTTGTTGGTGAATGACTCGGGGGCGGCGGTGCTGATGCCGGCGCCGGCGGCCGTGAGGTTCGTGAAGAATTCGGCGACGTCGAGCGAGCCGCCGGCGACGTAGTCGAACATGCCCTGCGCCAGGGTCCAGGGGTCCTTGTAGGTCCCGTAAATCGGGGCGATTCCGGCCGCCTTGAAGGTTTCGCAGGCCGCCACGAATTCGTCCCAGGTCGTAGGGACGGCCACGCCGTTGGCGTCAAAGATGTCCCGGTTGTAGATGACTCCGGCCGCAGCCACCGAGAACGGCAGGGCGCTGGTCTCGGTGCCGTTGTACTGGCCCCAGGAGCTGATGAGCTCCTGCATCTCCGGGTTGATGGTGGAGGCTGCCGGGAGGCCGGCGAGGTCGGCGAAGATGCCCTTCTTCACGAAGTCGGCAGTGGCCTGGGCGAAGCCGCGGGTCACGACGTCGGGCGGGTCGTTCCGCACCAGACCGGGAACAAAGTTACCCTCATTGAAGTCCTGGATGACCTTGATGTCCGGGTTCAGCGCCTCGAAGTCCTTGATCACTTGGTTGAAGTAGTCCACCACTTCCGGCTTGTTCTGCATAAAACGCAGGGTGGTGACGCCGTCCTGCTTGCTGGCGCTGGCGCCGGCACCGCAGCCGGTAAGGGGAAGGATGGCGGCCGCGCCGGCAAGGCCGGCTGCGCGGAGCAGGGAACGCCTGCTCAGCAGAGATGCCGGGACAGAGGCGTTCACAGGGCGCGGACTGACGTGGCGGCGTGGCGCGGACGGGGCTGGGACTGGGGCGGGCAGTGCTTCGGGATGCAGTTCACAATTGCTCCTTTGCAAAGGGCTGATAGTAAAAGCCAGTGGTCGGCGGCCGTCCGGCCCACCATGCTCTAAGTGTTTATTTGGAATCTAAATTTAGTTCCTCAAGTATTATGTGGTGCAAAGCACAGAGAGGTCAACACCATGTCGGAAGTTTCCTCGGCAACGCCCCAGTTGTTGCGGCGCGTGAGCGCCGGAGCCGTCCTGGACTTCATGCGCGCCTCGGACGCGGTGACAGTCACAGAGGTCATGGAGGCCACCGGGCTCACCCGTGCCACGGCCATTTCGGTGTGTGAGGACCTCATGGAGCGGGGCTGGATCCGGGAACTGGAGAACCAGCGGGCGTTTGGCGGCTACCAGAAGGGCAGGCCGGCACGGCGGTTCGAGCTCAACGATCGCGCCGGCTACGTCCTGGGCATGGACGTTGGCATCTCCAAGGCCACCGTGGTGGTGTCCGACCTCCGTGGAAAAACACTGGGCAGGTCCACCCAGCCCTTCGCCGACGCCGAAATTTCCGCCGAAGAACGCATCGCGGTCATCGACCGCGCCGCCATGCTGGCGCTTGACAGCGTGGGGGCCACCCCCGAGTCTGTCCTTGCCGTCTGCGCGGGGATCGCGGCTCCGGTGGACCGCAACGGCGAGGTGCTGGTGACCCAGCACTTCTGGGGCCTGTTCGACGTCGGCCTGAAGTCCGCCCTGCGCGACCGGCGGGGCTGGACGGTACTGCTCGAAAACGACGCAAACCTGGCCGCTCTTGGTGACCGCTGGAGGGGCGCTGCTGCCGGCGTCGACGATGTTGTGGTCATCCTCGCCAGTGAGCGCCTCGGCTCCGGGGTGATCGACGGCGGGCGGCTGCTGCACGGCCGCGGCGGAGGCGCCGGCGAGCTGGCCTTCCTGGACATGGTGGAGGGCGTGGGAGACACCTTCGGCGTTGCGGCGCTGGCCCGCGGCTGGGCGGCCGATGCCCTCGCGGGCAAAGCCAGGACTTCGCTGCGGGACCATGCCGAAGGCGCAGAGGCTGAACAGGTGTTCGCAGCCGCCGCCGCCGGCGATGCAGTGGCGCTGAAGATCCTGGAGCGGATTGCCGACAGGATGGCCCGCGTGATCGGGGCCGTGGCCACCATCATCAACCCCGAGCTGGTGGTCATCGGCGGCGCCGTGGCGAACTCCGCCGGTGTGCTGCTGGATCCCATCGCCGAGCGCCTGACAAAGTACACCGTCACTCCCCCGCGGGTGGCAGTGTCCCCTCTGGGCGATTCGATCGTGACCGTGGGCGCTGTACGGTGCGCCCTCGATTACGTGGAGAAGAACACCCTGGACCTGGAGCTCACAGCGCCGGCCTGACGCGCCCCGCCCATCTCTCCCCCACGGCGCGAACGTACACTTGAGGCCCCAAATCCACGCGCGAACCGGCAGGTAATGCCCTTAAAACTCAGTTTTGAGGGCATTACCTGCCAGTTCGCGCTGGGGTTGGTGCGCTACGCTATTCCGGCATGATCATGGTCCGCAGGTCCAGCTGGCGCAGCACCCGGTCCGCAACTTCGGGGTCCATGTCCGGTTCGTTGCGCGCCAGGACCACTTCCTGCCGTGCCGCGTCCAGCGCGATGGTCTGGACAGCGATGGCCAGCCCGCGGCCCCGAACCCGGAGGTCATCCACGCTCTCGTTCCGAAGGCTGCCGTCCAGCAGTTCGGCGTGCAGGCGGCCCATCTTCGCCTTCACCAGCGCCACTTTCTCGGGCGGGAGGTCCTTCATCAGGTCGTGCTCCTTCAAAGCCGCCACGGCGGCGGCCTGTGCCCGCTGGGCCAGGACGCGGGCGGCGTCCCGCTCCTCCGACCCGTCGTTGGAGGCCTTCAGCACGCGCATCAGCCAGGGTAGCGTCAGCCCGGGCAGGACCAGCGTAGCCAGCAGCACCGCGCAGGCAATCACCAGCAGGTAGTCGCGGGCCGGGAACGGTGTTCCGTCAGCCAGGGTCAGCGGCAGTGCCAGGGCAAGGGCAAGGGTGGCCAGTCCGCGCATGCCGCAGCAGGTCAGGATGAGGACTTCCTTGCCGGAAGTGGGCTGCAGGACGTTCTTGCGCTTCCGCGCGCCCACCGCCAGGACGGCGAGCCACAGGAACCGCACCGCAAACACCAGGACGCACACCAGCGCCGCCACACCCAGCATGCCAACGATGTCGCTGCCCTCGGCCCGGATGACGTCCCTGATCTCGAGCCCCACCAGGCCGAACGCCAGGCCGGTGACCAGCAGTTCCACCACGTCCCAGAAGGCAGTCCTGGTGACCCTTTCGGCCGCATCCTGCGGGCGGGTATGCCGCTGCATCTCCAGGGCCGTGACCACAACGGCGATCACGCCTGAGGCGTGCATCTCCTCCGCCAGGATGTAGGCGGCGAACGGCACCACGAGAGTGACCGCGCTGCGCGCCACCATCGAGGCCACGAGCCGGGTGATGAGGGCAGTCAGCCAGCCCATGGCGATGCCCACCACCACCGCCACCGCAGCGCCAATGACAAAGTCGAGGACGACGTCGGGCCCTATCCTGGTGCCGCCCACGGCAGCGGCCACCGCTGCCTGGAAGATGACGATGGCGGCGGCGTCGTTGAACAGGCCCTCGCTTTGCAGGACGGTGATGAGCCGGCGGGGCATGTGAACCCGGCCGGCCACGGACTCCACGGCCACCGGATCCGGCGGTGCCACCATGGCACCCAGGGCGATGGCCGCAGGAATGCCGATCCCCGGAATCATGAGCCACGCCGCGCCCGCCACCACGGCTGTGGTGATGACCACCAGCGCGACCGCCAGCATGATGAGTGTCCGCCAGCGGACCCGGAAGACCGCCCACGAACTGCGCTGGGCCGTTGCGAAGAGCAGCGGCGGCAGGAAAATGGGCAGGATCAGTTCGGGCGGGATGTCCAGGTCGGGGAAGCCCGGGATGAAGGTGAGGCAGACCGCCAGGAGCAGCATCAGGACCGGATACGGCAGTCGGAGCCGGTCCCCCAGGCCCACGGCCACCACGGTGGCCAGCAGGAGCCCGATAATGAGTGCCAACTGATCCATGTGCCTGCTTCCCCAGTGGGGCGGCCTGTCCCGCCGTCCGGCGGGAGGCGGTGCTCCCTGTTTCAGCTTATCGGGGCCTCAAGTGTACGTTCGCGCTTATGTGTTGCGGCGCTTATGTGTTCCGGCGCTGGGCTACGGCTGCGGTTCCAGGGCGGCAGCGATGGGCAGCGTGCCGTCGCGGAATTCGATCGTCCGGTACGCGGTCTCGGGCAGGTCCAGGACCGCTGCGGCCACACTCGCGGTGTTGCTGCGGGATGTTTCCCGGCCGCCTCCGAGTACGGGGTCGACGTCGATCCTCCCGGTCCCGGGATTGTCCGTCAGTGCGCCGGGCCCCAGGATGGTCCAGGCCAGCCCGGTGCCCCGCAGGTACTCATCCGCGGCCGCCTTGGCCTCCGCGTAGGCGAAGAAGCTGTGGTCCGCCGGGACGCCGTGGTCCGGCCCCGCGCCGAGGTAGGACACCATGACATACCGCCCGACGCCGGCCTCCGCCGCCGCGTCCATCGACCGGATGGCGGCGTCACGGTCCACCGCGTACGTCCGCTCGGGATTACCGCCGCCGGCCCCGGCTGACCAGACCACGGCGTCGTGGCCGGCGAGGCACCCGGCGATCGCCGCCGTCGTCGAATTTTCAACGTCAAGGACCGACGGCGTTGCCCCCGTTGCCGCGACGTCGGCCGCGTGGTCCGGGTTGCGGATGATCGAGGTGACGCTGTGCCCCTCTTCCGTGAGCAGGGTGGACAGGTGGAGGGCCACTTTGCCGTGGCCGCCGATGATTGCGATGCGGGTCATTCCCCCATTCTGCCCCTCCGGCCCATTCGCTGCCTTCAGGAGGGCACCGGCAGGCCGCGCGGTCAGGCTGGCGCTGTCAGGTGAGCGTGCGGTAGCGGAGGTAGACCACGCCGTGTCCGAAGGTGCGCTCTCCTACGAGCTCCAGCCGCAGCTTCAGGCCGTCCGGCAGGAAGCGCAGGCCGCCGCCCACCGCCACCGGGTTGAGGAACAGCTGGCACTCGTCCACAAGCCCGGCGTCGAGCGCCGCCGCGGCCAGGGTGGGACCGCCGATACTGATGGTGCCGTCCGTGGCTGCCTTCAGTTCCCGGACGGCGTCGGGGTTGAACGTCCGCTCGATCCTGGTGCGGGCGGTGTCCACGGCTTCGAGGGTGGTGGAGTAGACAACCTTGTCTGCCCCCTTCCAGATCCTGGCGAAGTCCTGGATCACGGGCGGCTCGTCGGTGGTATCCCATGCTTCCCAGGCCGACATCACCTCATACATGCGACGCCCGAGCAGGAAAGTGCGGACCCCACGTTCGAGATCGTTGATAAAGGCGTGGACCTCCTCGTCCGGGGCGCTCCAGTCGAAGTTGCCGTCCCGGTCCGCGATGTAGCCGTCCAAGGATGCAATGCCTGAGTAGATGAGCTGGCCCATGCGCCCCATTCTGCCCCGGGCCGCGGTGGATGGACAGGCCCTGGCCGCCGTACAGCACCGCGCCCTGCGGTGAGGGGTGAGCTCTCGGCGGTAAGTCCCGGCTTTAGCGCCGAGAGCTCACCCCTCATTTGATCGTGAACTGCTGCGCCATGGTCCAAAGGTTGGTGGTGGTCCAGTAGATCAGGACGCCGATCGGGAAGAAGACCCCGCCCACGGCGAAGACAAGCGGCAGGACATACAGGATCATCTTCTGCTGGCGTGCGAAAGGAGTGTCCGGAGATTCGTCAGGCAGGTTCCTGGCCATAATCCGTCGTTGCGTGATGAACTGCGAGGCCGTCATGGCCAGGATCATCAGGACAGTCAGCACTGCGACCGACGCGGAGTCGCCGGCACCGCCGTGCAGCACGGACGCTGACAGCGGGGCACCAAAAATGCTTGAGGCATCGAACTGCAGCGCCTGTTCGTGACTCATCGCTCCGATGCCCCGGCCCTGCCCGGCCGCGGCCGGGATGCCGGAGAGCACCTGGAACAGCGCGAAGAAGAACGGCACCTGGATCAGCATCGGCAGGCATGCGGAAAGGGGGTTGGTCCCGTGCTTCTTGTAGAGCGCCATCTGTTCCTGCGCCATCGCCTGCCGCGACAGCTGATCAGTCTTGCCCTGGTACTTGGCCTGCAGTTTCTTCAGGTCCGGCTGCAGGAGCCGCATCCGGCGTTGGGCGGTGACCTGCCGCAGGAACACCGGAATCAGGGCGGCACGGATGATCAGCACAAGGCCGATGATGGACAAAGTCCACGTCCAGCCGCTGGCCGCAGGCATTCCGGCACTGCCCAGGAGGTCGTGGATCCCGACCATAATGCCGGACACCAGCCAATTGAACGGCACCATTATTGTTTCGAAGAAGTCCACTGCTATCCCCCATCGCCGGCTGCAGCAAAGCTACGGCGAAAAGGAGCGCTTGTCACGGCCTCGCACCGCGGCGGCCACACGTCGTGCGGGGAAACAGAAAAGCCCCCGGAATCTCGGGGGATTCCGGGGGCCTAGCCTGTAGCGGTGGGGAGGCTCGATCTCCCGACCTCACGATTATGAGTCGTGCGCTCTAACCAACTGAGCTACACCGCCACGAATGAGAAAAACCTGCGCCAAGCCGGTCAAAACCGCCTTGACACAGGCCCTCATCCAGAGCCCCCCACCGGAATCGATCCGGTGACCTCGTTCTTACCAAGAACGCGCTCTACCACTGAGCTAGGGGGGCAACGAGTAAATACTCTACCGGAAGATTTCGCCACCAACAAATCGGCGGCCGGACGCGGCCCGGAGCCCGAAAAAGCGCGTAATTCCTGGCCTGAAAGTGCCTCCGGAGGGCTGATGCGGGGCTGCCAGGGCCAGTCCGGGAAGCGGGTGTGACGAAGCGAACATACGGCCTGGAGGATTGATGGGTTAAATGCCGATGGGCCGGCTCGAAAGCCGGCCCATCGGGTGGAACGCGTCAGACTAGCTGACGGTTACCACTTGCCCTTGCGGTTGAAGTCGCGCTGTCCGCCCTCGTTGCCGTGGCGGGGCTTGCGTGAGCCGTCGCCGTGGCCGCCGAAGCGGGAGTCGCTGGCCTGGCCGCGGGTGGCGCCGCTGTCAGCGCCAACGGGACGCTCGCTGTAGGAACGGCCGCCGCGGTCAGCGGAGGAACGCTCGCCGTCAGTCTTGCGGAATTCCTTCTTGAACCCGCCGTTGCCCTTGAAGTTGCCTCCACGGTCGCCGCCGCCGGAGTAACCGCCGCGGTCGCCGCCACGGTTGCCCTGGTAGCTGCCGCGCTCGCCGCCGCCGGAAGGCTTGCGGCCGTTGTCCAGCTCGAGGTGGATCAGCTCGCCGCCGATCCGGGTGCGGGAGAGGGCGCGCAGCTGCTCGGGGCTCAGGTCCGCCGGGAGCTCCACGAGGGAGTGGTCCGAGCGGATGTCGATGCCGCCGATCTGGGCCGAGGAGATGCCGCCTTCGTTGGCGATGGCGCCCACGATGGAGCCCGGCATAACGCGCTGGCGGCGTCCGACGGCGATCCGGTAGGTGGCGTTGCCCTCGGTGAGCGTCCGGGTCGGTCCACGGGAGCCGAAGCCGTCCTTGGCGCGCTCGCGCTTCTGGAACTCGGGAGCTGCGGGCAGTTCCTTCACCAGCAGCGGCTGTCCGCCCTGGGCCATAACGGCCAGCGCAGCAGCGATCTCCGAGGCGGGAACGTTGTGCTCTTCCTCGTAGGAGGAGATGAGGTCACGGAATGCGGCGACGTCCTCGGACTCGAGGGTCTCGGTGATGCGCTCGGCGAACTTGCCCAGGCGCAGCGTGTTCACGGTCTCGGCCGTGGGCAGGTGCATCTGCTCCACCGGCTGGCGGGTGGCCTTCTCGATCGAACGCAGCAGGTACTTCTCCCGCGGCGTCATGAACAGGATGGCGTCGCCGGAACGGCCTGCACGGCCGGTGCGGCCGATGCGGTGGACGTAGGACTCGGTGTCGTGCGGGATGTCGTAGTTGACCACGTGGCTGATGCGCTCCACGTCAAGGCCACGGGCCGCGACGTCGGTGGCCACGAGGATGTCGATGCGGCCTTCCTTCAGCGCGTCGACAGTGCGTTCGCGCTGCTGCTGCGGGATGTCGCCGTTGATGGCGGCCGCCTGGAAGCCCCGCGCCTTCAGCTTGTCGGCCAGGTCCTCGGTAGCCATCTTGGTGCGCACGAAGGCGATGACGCCGTCGAACTCTTCAACCTCGAGGATGCGGGTCAGTGCGTCGAGCTTGTGCGGGCCCATGACCTGCAGGTACCGCTGGCGGGTGTTGGCGCCGGTGGTGGTCTTGGACTTCACCGAGATTTCGGCCGGGTTGTTCAGGTACTGCTTGGACATCCGGCGGATCTGGCTCGGCATGGTGGCGGAGAACAGTGCCACCTGGCGGTCGGAGGGGGTCTGCTGGAAGATCTGCTCCACGTCTTCGGCAAAGCCCATGCGCAGCATTTCGTCGGCCTCGTCCAGCACCAGGTACTGGAGTTCGGACAGGTCCAGGGAACCCTTGGAGATGTGGTCGATCACACGGCCGGGGGTACCGACAACAACCTGGGCGCCGCGGCGCAGGCCAGCGAGCTGGGGGCCGTAGGCGGAGCCGCCGTAGACGGGGAGGACCGTGAAGTCATCGATGTGCTTGGCGTACGAGGTGAAGGCCTCGGCAACCTGGAGCGCGAGCTCGCGGGTCGGGGCCAGGACCAGGGCCTGGGTCTTGCGGGACGGGCCGTTGAGGTCGTGGAGCTCGGCCAGGCGGGACAGTGCCGGTACTGCGAATGCTGCAGTCTTACCGGTGCCGGTCTGGGCGAGGCCCACGACGTCGCGGCCTTCAAGCAGCAGCGGGATGGTTGCTGCCTGGATGGGGGAAGGCTTCTCGTAGCCGACATCCTGCAGGGCGGCCAGGACGCGGCCGTCGATGCCGAGGTCGGCAAACTTGATGCCCTCTTCTTCCTCTTCCTCAGCCTTGGCTGCGGGAGCGGCAGGCGCTTCCTCAGCCTTGGCTGCGGGAGCTGCCTCGGTGGCGGGCTCAGCAGCCGGCTCGACGGCGGGAGCAGCTTCGGAAGCGGGAGTCTCGGCGGGCTCGGCTGCGGGAACAGCGGCCTCAGTGAACTCGATGGTGGCGGTTTCGGCGGTCACGGCTTCAGCGGTGGCGTCGTTCTGATTTTCGGGCATAGGGAAATTTCCTCATCCATAGGGGGCCAGGCGGCACTACCCGAGGTGAGCGGAGCCGCAGTACATGTGCCGTGGATGCCGGGCAAACATTGACCGGCCGGTCACGTAGAAGTCCGGCGCTTTCGCAATCCCGTGGCAGGACTTCCCGCTGCATCTCTTGGCTGCTATCCCAGCAGTCTGTACAGCGTTTTCTTTAGCCGGCTCTCCCTATGAAAATGCCCGCTTCACATTTGCGGGCCCCAACACTTGCCAGTCCTGCCTCAAAAATTGGGCAGGAATAAGGGATTTCCGGAGTGGGGGATGTTTCAAGTGTAAGGCACAGATGCGCCCAGCACTAAATTAACGGCCGACGGCGGCGGTGAGCTTGCGCACATTACCACCGGCTCCGGCCGAACAAGGCATTCGGACTGCCTCCGGGCAGGCGCCCCAACGGGCGTCCTGGCTACCGCCCCAGCCGCCGCTGCAGCACCTCGAACTTGTCGTGGTATTCGGGCTGGAGGCGGATCTCGCCGTCGGCATCGGCATCCCGGAGCGCCTCCATGATCTCGAGGTCCGGCTCGCTGAACCACCGGCCGATGGTGATTCCGTGCTTGGGCACATAGATGCGGTGGATGTGGTCGCCGGCCCGGATGGTTCCGGTCCGGATCACGCGCAGGTAGGTCCCCACCCGGCCCGCTTCCGTGAAGCGCTTGACCCATTGAGGCTCTCCCATCCGGCGCTGGAAGGCTGCGCACGGGACCCGTGGTGAGGTGACTTCCACTTCGACGTCCAGCCCGATCTTCCAGCGTTCGCCGATTACTGCCCCGGTGGTTTCGATTCCGGCAACCCGCAGGTTCTCGCCGAAGATCCCGGGCGGGACGTCCCGTTGAAGCTCCTTCGCCCAGTAATCGGCGTCGTCCTGGGAGTAGGCGTAGATGGCCTGGTCTTCACCGCCATGGTGGATCCGGCTCGCCTGTACGTCGCCGTGGACGCCGAGTTTGTGGACCTTGACGGGTCCTTCCACCGGCCGCTTGTCGATGGCGGTGACGCCCACGCTCCCTTCGTCGGGAAGGAGCTGGTGGACGCGGCAGACGGCTAGCACTGATGCGGTTTCCATGGCTCCAGTGTAGGTTCCCGGCGTTACAGCCGGCGCTGGAACCGGGGATGGGCAGTTCTCTCCCGTTTCGTGCTCGCAGCCGGACCGGGCAGAGACTACGCTGAATTCAGGATTCGAGATTCCGGCGCGAAGGTGCGCCCACATTCAACATGGACTACCGAGGGGGGGACGCCGTGGACCCGAACAGGGATCCAGAGCACGATCCGCAGAAGGACCGGCCCGGCAACGGCCCGCAAGGCAGCACCGGCGGCGCTGCAGACAACACCGCCGGCGTTACACCGCCAGACGCGCCAAAACCCCCGCCCTGGCAGGTCCCGAAACCGGAACTGCGCCCCGAGCTCCTGAACCAGCCCACCCCGAGCGTGGACCCGTTCGCCAAGGACCGCGAGCGCCAAACTCATGAGGCCGCGGCCCGCAAGAAGCGTTCCCAGCGCCGGACCGTGGTGGTGGGACTCGGGGTGACGGCGCTCCTGGCCGGCACCATCACCGCCGTCGTGGCCAGCAACCAGGACGAGGCGGATTACGCCCAGGTGTGTTTCAACGACGAAACCGGCGAGCGCGTGGATGACACGCAGTGCAACAGCTCCGCCGGACGCAGCGGAGCGCTCTATGCCTGGTACTTCTACTCCCGCGGCGCCAGCGTGCCCGCGGTGGGCCAGAACCGCTCTGCCTACCCCAGCTACACCAGCACCATCCCCAGCGGAGCCAAGGCATCCACGGGGTACAGCACCAAGGGCGGAACCGTCAGCAGGGGCGGCTTTGGCAGCAGCTCCAAGGGCGGAAGCACGGGGGGCTAGGCGTGAAGCGGTTGTTATCGGAGCCTCGGCCCGGCTGGAAGCAGAAGATCGAAGAGCAGGGCCTGGTCTTCTCCACCACCACCATGCCTGACGGCAGGAAAATCGAATACTGGCACGAGGCCGCCTACTACGAATTCACCATGGACGAGGTGGAGACCCTGGAGGTCACGGCCGAGGACATGCACAAGATGTGCCTGGAGGCGGCAAAGTTCCTGGCGACGGGGGCTATGGGCAACATCGGCATCGGCCCGCAGGCTCTGGAGCTCGCCGCTGAGTCCCTGCAGGCCGGCGACATGGATGTCTACGGGCGCTTCGACTTCATCTATGACGGCCAGGGCGGACCGGCCAAGATGCTCGAGTACAACGCCGACACCCCCACGGGCCTGATCGAGGCCGCCGTCGCCCAGTGGTTCTGGCTGCAGGACGTGTTCCCGGAAAAAGACCAGTGGAACGGCATCCACGAGGCCCTGATCCGGCAGTGGAAGAAGATGCAGTACCGCACCGGGATGAGCACCCTGCACATCGCCCACTCCGAGGCGGAGGAGTCCGGCGAGGACTGGATGACGGCCGCCTACATGCGGGACGTCGCCAGCCAGGCCGGCTGGACCACGATCGGCATCAACATGTCCGACATCGGCTGGGATCCCAACCTCAACCGCTTTGTGGACCTGGACAACTTCATGATCAGCACCATGTTCAAGCTGTACCCGTGGGAGCTGATGATGAAGGAGCCGTTCGGGCACCGGCTGCTGCAGCGCGCGCACAATCCCCGCTGGGTGGAGCCGGCGTGGAAGATGCTGCTTTCCAACAAGGCACTCCTCGCCGCGCTCTGGCACCTCTACCCGGAGCACCCCAACCTGCTGCCCGCGTACCTTAACGAGCCTGGGCCCCTGAAGGAATGGGTTGCCAAGCCGCTGCACGGCCGCGAGGGAGACAACATCAGGATCCACGCGGAGGGCATCAGCATGGAACAGCCGGGCGGGTACGGCCGTGAGGGCTGGTGCTACCAGCAGTTCCATCCGCTGCCGGACTTCGACGGAAACCACCCGGTCCTGGGCCTCTGGGTGGTGGACGGCGAGTCCGTGGGATGCGGGATCCGGGAGTCGGATGGCCCCATCACCGACTACTTCTGCCGTTTTGTGCCCAACACCATTGACGCCCCGGCGCCGCTCTCAGCGCAGGCCCACTCCAACAAGGCAGGAATCGCCCTATGAGCCCCCTGACATTCCCGAGCCCGGTGGCCGCATGAGCGCGGAGACTACGACGGCGGGCGGCGGTTCCGGCGGACCCTCCGGTGGTGCCGTTCCCGCCAAGGGCCTGCACGCGGGCATCCTGGACCTCGGCGACTCGGTCATGCTGGGCCTTGCATCCACGGCGCCCGTGTATTCGCTGGCTGCGACGCTGGGCCTGATCGTGGCCGTCAACGGAAACTACACTCCCCTCATCCTGCTTTTGGGGTTTGTCCCGGTCCTGTTCATCGCCTACGCGTTCCGGGAACTGAACAGCGCCATGCCGGACTGCGGCACTACGTTTACCTGGTCCCGCCGGGCATTCGGTCCCTGGGCCGGCTGGCTGGGCGGCTGGGGAGTTGCCCTGGCGGGGATCGTGGTCCTCGCCAACCTGGCCCAGGTGGCCGGGCAGTACCTGTGGCTGCTGGTGGGCGACGGGTCGCTGGCGGAAAACAGCCTTTTGGTCACGGCCACCGGTGTGCTGTTCATCGTTTTTATGACCCTGGTGAACTACCGGGGCATCCGGCTGGGCGAGCACGTCCAGCGGGTCCTGACATATGTGCAGTACATCTCGCTGGGTATCTTCGCCCTGGCCATCATTGTCCGGATCGCCGGCGGTGCGCCCGAGGGCCAGGCCTTCGACATCGAGTGGTTCAACCCGGCCGGGGCCTTCGCCGATCCGGGCGCCGTAGTGCACGGGGCGCTCCTTGCCCTGTTCATCTACTGGGGCTGGGACACCTGCCTGGCCGTGAACGAGGAAACCGAAAACCCTTCCACCACACCCGGCCGCGGCGCTGTCATTTCGGCGTTTGTCCTCGTGGCCATCTACGTTTCCGTGGCGCTGCTGGTGATGATGTACGCAACGGTCGGGACCGAAGGCATCGGACTGGGCAACGAGGCGAACCAGGCCGACGTGTTCCTGGCCATGAAGGACGTGGTCCTGGGCCCGTGGGGCTGGCTGATCGTGGTGGCCGTCCTGGCCTCCGTGCTGTCCTCCACACAGACCACCATCCTGCCCACGGCCCGGGGCACGCTCTCGATGGGCGTGCACGGTGCGCTGCCACCAAAGTTCGGTGAAGTCCACCCGCGCAACCAGACGCCCGGATTCTCCACCCAGGTCATGGGCGCCGCTGCCGTGGTGTACTACGTGGCCATGAGCTTCCTCAGCGAGAACCTGCTCTCTGATTCCATCAGCGCCATCAGCCTGTTCATCGCCTTCTACTATGCCCTCACCGGTTTCGCGTGCTTCTGGTATTTCCGCGGCACCCTCCGGGAATCCGCCCGCAACCTCTGGTTCCGGGGCATTCTTCCCCTGCTCGGTGCACTGATGCTGACGGCGGCGTTCTTCATCTCCGCCGTCCAGATGTGGGACCCCGCCTACGGTGACACGGAAATCCTGGGCGTGGGCGGCGCCTTTGTCAGCGGCGTTGTACTCCTGGCCCTCGGCGTTGTACTGGCCGTAGTCTGCCGGTTCCTGCCCTCGACGCGTGGATACTTCACCGGCAAGCCACGGGTCACCGCATGAGCAGCCCGGACCCTTCCGACGTCCTTGTCCTCGATTCCCTCCTGAGCGCGGAGGAGCTGTCCCTCCGCCAGAAGATCCGCGACTTCACCGACCAGCGGATTAAACCCGACATCGCACGCTGGTATGAGGACGCCGTCTTTCCGCTGGAGCTGGCTCCGGAACTGGGCGAGTTGGGCGTCCTGGGGATGCACCTGGATGGCTATGGCTGCCCCGGCCGGTCCGCCGTCGAATACGGCCTCGCGGCGATGGAACTGGAGGCCGGTGACTCCGGCATCCGCACCTTTGTCTCGGTGCAGGGGTCCCTGGCCATGACGGCGATCCACAAGTGGGGTTCGGAGGACCAGAAGCAGGAGTGGCTCCCCCGGATGGCCGCCGGCGAGGTGATCGGCTGCTTCGCCCTGACCGAGCCCACCGCCGGTTCGGACCCGTCGTCGATGACCACCTTCGCCCGCCGCGACGGCACCGGGGACGGGGCAGGCTGGGTGCTGGACGGTGCGAAGCGGTGGATCGGGCTGGCGTCCGTGGCCGGCGTGATGGTGGTCTGGGCCATGACCGACGACGGCATCCACGGTTTCCTGGTGCCGGCCGGAACCCCGGGCGTCACCGCCACGCCCATCACGCAGAAGCTGTCCATGCGCGCCTCCATCCAGTGCGATGTGGTGTTCGACGGCGTCAGGCTGGGACCGGAGGCGCTGTTGCCGGCTGCCCGGGGCCTCCGCGGACCGTTCACCTGCCTGAACGAGGCGCGGTACGGCATCGCCTGGGGCGCCATGGGGGCTGCCCGTGATTCGTACCAGGCAGCCCTGGCCTACTCGCAGGGGCGGCTCCAGTTCGGCAAGCCGCTGGCCGCGTACCAACTGACGCAGGAGAAGCTGGTGAACATGCTGCTGGAGATCCAGAAGGGCACCATGCTGGCCCTTCATTTGGGACGGCTGAAGGACGCCGGTGCACTGACGCCCGAGCAGATCTCACTGGGCAAGCTCAACAATGTCCGGGAGGCCATCAAGATCGCCCGGGAAGCCCGCTCCATCCTGGGCGGCAACGGCATCACGCTGGACTACTCGCCGCTGCGGCATGCCGCGAACCTGGAGTCGGTCCGCACCTATGAGGGCACCGACGAGGTCCACACCCTCGTGCTGGGCCAGCACATCACGGGCTTCGGCGCGTTCCGTTAAGCCCTCCCCGCCCAACTAGGTAGCGCTATCTGTCGTTATGAGGGCTCATAACGACAGATAGCGCTACCTAGTTGGGAGGGGCTGCGCGCAAAACTCCGGCAGGGGACCTACGCGGAGAAGCCGCCGTCGGACTTGATCAGCTGGCCCGAGACCCAGCGGCCTGCCGGGGAGACGAGGAAGGCCACCGTGCCGGCGACGTCGGCCGGCGTACCCAGGCGTCCGCCCGGCTGTCGGCGGGAGAGTTCCTCCCGGACCTCGGGGGTCATCCAGCCCGTGTCGACCGGGCCGGGGTTGAGTACGTTCGCCGAAATACCCAGCGGTCCGAGCTCCCGGGCCGCGGCGATCACGATCCGGTCCAGTGCCCCCTTGGAGGCACCATAGGGCAGGTTGAAGGCGGTGTGGTCGCTGGTCAGCGCCACGATCGCGCCGCCGTCGTCGCCAACCTGCCGGGCGAACGCGGCAATCAGCTGCCAGCTCGCCCGGGTGTTGACGGCGAAGTGACGCTCGAACGCCTCCACGGTGGTGTCCAGGATGCCGGAATCCACGGACTCGGCGTGGCTCAGCACCATGGCGGCCAGCGGCCCGGCCAGCTGGTTGGCTTCAGCCATGAGCCGGTCCGGGGCAGCGGGGTCCTGCAGGTCGGCCGGCACGGTATGGACGCGGGCGCCGATCGCTTCCAGCTCGGCGGTGAGGCGTACGACGTCGTCGGGCTGGCTCCCCCACGGCATCCGGCTGTCGTAGTCGTGCCAGTAGCTCAGGACCAGGTCCCAGCCATCGGCCGCCAGCTGCCGCGCGATGCCTGCACCGATGCTGGCAAGCCTGCCTGCCCCGGTGACCAGGGCGGCCTTCCGCGGGGCGGGTTCAACCGGATGGGATTCCATCAGGTCAGCCTAGCGGGGCGCTGGTCCCGCGGCCGCTTCAACCAAAGCCGCAGCCGGGACTGTATCCAGCGGTTCGGCAGGGGCCAGGGCGCCCCGGCGGAGGACCGCAAGCCAGCACAGCAGGACCGCGGCGGCGCAGAACACACCGGCGCTGGAGGCCATGATCCACAGCCCGGGCGTCTGGACGTCCAGGTTTTCGGCGTCGAACGCCATCCCAATGGATTTGGGCGAAAAGAAGAACGCCAGGACCGAGAGCAGCAGGACGGCCGTCATCCCGGCGCGCAGGCGCCGGTAGCGCTCCGGGGTTTCCCGCAGTGTCCAGGCGAAGGCGGGAAGGACCGCGGCGGCCCAGACCCAGTGGTGGGACCACGAGACGGGACTGATCAGGAGCATGGCCAGGGCGGTCGCGGACATGGCCACCACCCGGGCGCCCTGGTCGGTGGCGAGCTTGATGACGGCGGCAGCCAGTGCCACCACCAGCAGGCTCAGGAGCAGCCAGGGAACGGTGACCGCGGACGCCGGGACGCCGAAGTGCAGCAGCGCGCCCTTGATGGACAGGTTGTCCACGTAGCCTGCGCCGCCGATCCGTGAAGTGTCCGGCAGGATCTCCAGCCAGAACTGCAGGGACTCGGCGGGTCGGATGAACCAGCCGAGCAGCACGGTGGCCGCGAAGCCTGCGCCCATATTGGCCAGTCCGCGCCAGTCCTTGCGGACCAGGTAGTAGAGCCCAAACACCAGGGGCGTCAGCTTAATGCCGGCGGCCACGCCCACCAGGAAGCCGCTCCCGGGCATGCTCCGGTTCCAGCGGTGGTTCCGGGACAGCAGGTCGGCGGCCATAAGGCCCATCAGGAGGATGTTGACCTGGCCAAAAGCCAGCGTCTCCCGCCACGGGCCAAGGCTCAGCATCGCCAGGAGGACAGCGGCGGCGATCCACCGGCTGCGGGGCGTGTCGAACGTCCGGCGCCAGTCGGCCTTGGCGTTCCAGTAGCGCACGGCAAGGAGTGAGAGCCAGGCGGCCACCGCCACGCCGGCGGCGTTGAAGACCTGAAGGGCGAGCGGCTCCGGGAGCCTCGCCAGCACGCTGAAGACCAGGGCCGCGAAGGGCGGGTAGGTGAACGGCAGGCCGGGACCGCCGGCCCATTCAACGGTCGGACCGTACAGCTCGGAGACGGCCCAGCCGGCGTCGTTCAGGATCTTGCCGCCGTGCCAGTACACGCTGAAGTCCAGGCCCTGCTTGTTCCATCCGGCCAGCAGGAACCAGACGAGTACCGCGACGACGACGGCGGGCAGCCACAGGGCTGCGGTCCTCCCCAGCGCCAGTCCCCAAAGTCGTGGGCCGGGAGCCCTCGGAGCTCTCATTGTGTCGACGTCGACTAAATCCAGGTCACGTTCTGCCATCCGTTGTCCCCCAAGGTCGCTAGCTGCGGGTGGCCGCTTCGCAGGTTGCATCATTGGAACGGCGGCTGGCCGTAGCTACATACTACATATGCATGCGGCGGATTCGCGGCACGTGAACGGCAGGTTTTACGCCGCGGCTACCGTCTCGGGCTCCCGTGCGGCGGCGTCCTTGCGGATGGTGGCGCTGATGACGGCGGCGACGGTGCACATGGCTGCGGCCCCGAACCAGGCGTAGGTGTACTGGCCGGTGGCGTCGCGGATGGCTCCGGCGCCCAGGGCCGCGGCCGCCGCACCGAGCTGGTGGGCGGCGAAGACCCAGCCGAACACCACGCTGCCGTCCGCGCCGAACGTCTTGCGGCAGATGGCAGCCGTGGGCGGGACCGTGGCCACCCAGTCCAGTCCGTAGATCACCACAAAGACGATCATGCTGGGCTGGACGGTTGCGCTGAGGAGCAGCGGCAGCACCAGCAGGCCGATGCCGCGGAACTGGTAGTAGACGGCGAGAAGGATCCGGGGGTTGAATCGGTCGGTCAGCCACCCGGACGCGATGGTCCCCACGATGTCGAAGATCCCGACGACGGCGAGCAGTCCCGCGGCCGTGGTTTCGGCCATGCCGTGGTCGTGGGCGGACGGGATGAAGTGGGTGCCGATCAGGCCGTTCGTGGTGGCGCCGCAGATCGCGAAGCCCGCCACGAGCGCCCAGAACGTCCGCACTTTGCTGGCCCGCTTGAGGACCTGGAGCGCGCGGACCGCGGCGTTGCTGCTCCGGCCGGGTTCGGGCTCAGCCGCAGACGGCGCAGTTACCCCCTCCTCGGGCGCGGTTTCGCCATAAGGCAGCACGCCGACGTCGGCCGGCGAGTTCTTGAGGAACTTCAGCACCAGCGGAACCACGGCGAGGGCGCCGGCAGCAATGAGCAGGGATGCCTGCCGCCAGCCCGGATCCTGGGCCAGCATGGCAATAAACGGCAGGAAGACCAGCTGGCCGGCCGCGCTTCCGGCGGTGAGGATGCCGATCACCAGGCCGCGGCTTTTGGCGAACCAGGTGTTGGCGATGGTGGCGGCGAAGACCAGCGCCATCGAGCCTGTGCCGAGGCCGATCAGCAGACCCCACGTGAGCAGGATCTGCCAGGACTGGTTGACCAGGACAGTGAGGGCGCTGCCGGCCCCGATCAGCACCAGCGCGGTGGCGGTCACGGCGCGGATCCCGAACCGTTCCATCAGGGCGGCGGCGAACGGAGCGGTCAGGCCAAAGAGGACCAGGTTGATGCTGACGGCAGCCGACAGGACTGTGGTGGACCAGCCGAACTCCTGCTGCAGCGGCACCATCAGCACGCCCGGGGCGGCCCGGAACCCGGCGGCGCCGACGAGGGCCAGGAACGCGACGGCGGCCACGATCCAGGCGGGATGCAGCCGGCGGCGGGAGGTTTCGGTGCCGCTCATGCGGCTGTTGCCAGTTGCATGGGCGCCTCTGAACGGGCAAGGCTGTGCCAGCTCGTGTTGGCGGCTGTGAGCCGCTCCCCGCATCCGGTGCAGGTGTCCGCTGACGTGGTCCGCTGTCCGCAGCCGGAGTGGATCACGTACATGTGGGCCTGATCGGACGGTGCGGGGAGATGCTTTTCCGCCCACATGATGACGGCGTTCAGGACGGGGAGGGCGTCCTCGCCCTTGGCGGTCAGGACGTACTCGTGGCGGGTGCGGCCGCCGCCGTCGTACGGCCTCTTGCCCAGCAGCCCGGACTCGACCAGCCCCGCCAGGCGGTTGGTGAGCACCGAATCGGCCACCGCCAGCCGGGATTTCATGGCGTCGAAGCGCCCGTTGCCGAAGAACACCTCGCGGAGCACCAGCATGCTCCAGGGGTCGCCCAGGATGTCGAGGCCGCGTGCCATGCTGCAGGTGCGGGTGGACCAGTCGGATCGGAGTGCCATACGGGCACCCTAGCTAACTTTCTTGAAGAAAGCCAGGCTTGCGGCGCGACGGGCTGTAGGCCACCGCCCAGTACGCCAGCAGCGCCACGCCGCAGAGGACGCCCAGGCTGGTGACGGCCAGCTGGAACTGGGTCTGCGGATCCTTGCCCCACTCGTTGGCGCCGGCCATCATGGCCAGGTACTTGGGCGTGAGGTAGAACGCCACGGCCGATACAGTCACGATGATCCAGCCGTACAGCCGCATTTTCCCGGTACGGGAGGGGACCCGGTGCATGGCGAAGGCCATGGACGGCAGCGCCACCGCCATCCAGACCCAGTGGTGGGACCAGGAGACGGGGCTGATCAGCAGCATCAGCACGGCGGTGGCGGAGACGGCTACGAAGTTCTCGTCCGCTGCCACGGCCCACTTGATGACCAAGGCGGTCAGCGCGGCGAGTCCCAGGGAGAGCACCAGCCAGAGCACGCTGGTCAGGCCGGAGTCGGGCAGGCCCACATGGAGCAGGAGGCCCTTGACCGAGAGGTTGTCCAGGTAGGCGGGCCCGCCGATCCGGCCGGTGTCCGGCAGGATCTTGGTCCAGAACGTGAGCGAGGCGTTGGGCAGCACTGCCCAGGCCAGGCCGATGGAGCCGAAGAAACCGGCCGCCATCCAGCCGAGGGCCTTGAAGTCGCGGCGCACCAGGAAATAGAGGCCGAAGGCCAGCGGGGTGAGCTTGATGCCGGCAGCCAGGCCGATCAGCAGCCCGGCGGGCCAGCGGATCTCCCCGGCCCGGTCTTTCCCGTACAGCGCGAAGTCGGCCAGGATCAGGCCCATCAGGATGATGTTGATCTGGCCGAAGTCGAAGGTGTCCCGCCACGGGCCAAGCAGCAGGATGGCACCGGTGCCGGCGAGTGCAATGGTACGGAACCGCCAGTCGGCGAAAGATGTGCGCCAGCTGCGGAGCCCGAAGTAGTGCCGGGCCAGCCAGGCGGCCACCACGGCGGCCCCCACCAGCGCCGTCGTGATAAAGATCAGGCCGCTGGTCCCGAGCGGCAGCAGCGCCAGCCCGGCGAACAGCAGGGCCGCGAACGGCGGATACGTGAACGGCAGGCCGTCACGCGCCGCGTACAGCTCGTTGACGCCGGTCTCCCCCGTCTGCAGCACACGGCTGCCGCCGTAGTAGTACACCTCGAAGTCGTTCATGAGCGGAATGTAAGCGGAGTACAGCACCATCAGGGCAGCGACGACGGCGGCAGCACCGGCCGCCGTCGCGATCCAGCCGCGGGTGGTTCCGGAGGCCAATGCCGGGGAGGTTGCGGTCACCGGAGGAACGTGAAGGCGTGCTCGAGGTCCGCGATGAGGTCTTCAACGTCCTCGATGCCGCAGGACAGCCGGATCAGGTTGACGGGAACGGCCAGTTCCGTGCCCTTGACCGAGGCGTGGGTCATCTCCGAGGGGTAGTTCATCAGCGATTCGATGCCGCCCAGGGATTCCGCCAGCGTGAACACGGAGGTGTTTTCCGCGACCGTGCGGGCCGCCGCCTCGCCGCCCTTGAACTGCACGGAGACCATGCCGCCGAACTTCTTCATCTGCTTCTTCGCCAGTTCGTGGCCGGGGTGCGAGGGCAGGCCAGGGTACAGGACCGCCTCCACCTCGGGGCGCTCCAGCAGCCATTCGGCCACGGCCTGGCCGTTGTCGCTGTGCCGGTCCATCCGCACGCCCAGGGTCTTCAGGCCCCGGGTGGTGAGGAACGCGTCCATGGGGCCGGACACCGCGCCCACGGCGAACTGGACAAAGCCGATCTTCTCCGCGAGTTCCGCGTCCTTGACCACAATGGCGCCGCCCACCACGTCGGAGTGGCCGCCGATGTACTTGGTGGTGGAATGGACCACGACGTCGGCACCCAGGGCGAGCGGGGTCTGCAGGTAGGGGGACGCGAAGGTGTTGTCCACCACCAGGAGGGCCCCGGCGTCGTGCGCCACCTTGGCGAGGGCCTCGATGTCCGTGATCTTCATCAGCGGGTTGGAGGGTGTCTCCACCCAGACGAAGCGGGTCTTGTTGGCTGCCACGGCCTTGCCCACGGCGTCCAGGTCAGCCATGTCCACGGGGGTGTTGCCGATCCCCCAGTCGCCGAGCACGCGGCTGATCAGCCGGTACGTTCCGCCGTACGCGTCGTTGCCGAGGACAATGTGGTCTCCGGGCCGGGTCAGGGCACGGATCAGGGAGTCCTCCGCCGCCAGGCCGGAGCTGAAGGAATAGGCGTGGGTTCCGCCCTCGAGCGCGGCAAGCTGTTCCTGCAGGGCGTCGCGGGTGGGGTTGCCGCCGCGGCCGTATTCGTAGCCGTCGCGGAGGCCGCCGATGCCGTCCTGCGCGTACGTGGAGCTGAAGTGCAGCGGCGGAACCACCGCGCCGGTGCGGGGTTCGAAGGCCTGGCCGGCATGGACAGCGCGGGTGTTGAAGCCCTGGTTTTCAGAAACAGACATCGAAGGTCCTTTCATTCGGTGATCGAGCTTGTCGAGATCCGGGTTTCGACGCGCTCAACCACCGGCGGTTAGTTGCTGAGGTAGGCGAGGAGGTCGTGCCGGGTCAGGATGCCCACCGGCGCCCCTACAAACGTCACCATCACCGTGTCCACGTCGGACAGCAGCGCACGGGCCGCCGAGATGGTTTCCAGCGAGCCGATGACGGGGAGTTTGGGGCCCATGTGCTCGGAGATCTTGTCGGTCAGCTTTGCTTCGCCGCGGAACAGCTTGGCGGTCAGGGTCCGCTCGTCGACGGCGCCCAGGACCTCGCCCATGACCACGGGCGGCTCCTGCGAGAGGACCGGGATGTGGCTGACGCCGAACTCGTTCATGATGGTGATGACGTCGCGGACGGTCTCGTTCGGGTGGATGTGCACCAGGTCCGGGAGTTCGCCGGTCTTGGACTTGATCACCTCGCCCACGGACGCTTCCTCGCCGCCGGAGAGGAAGCCGTAGGACCGCATCCACTGGTCGTTGAAGATCTTGGCGAGGTAGCCGCGGCCGGAGTCGGGCAGGATGACCACCACCACGGCGCTTTCCGGGAGGTCGCGGGCGGTCCGCAGCGCCGCCACCACGGCCATGCCGGACGAGCCGCCCACCAGCAGCCCTTCCTCGCGGGCCAGCCTGCGGGTCATGGCGAAGGAGTCGGCGTCGCTGACGGCGATGACGTCGTCCGGGACGGACTTGTCGTAGTTCGCCGGCCACATGTCCTCGCCCACACCCTCGACGAAGTATGGCCGCCCGGTCCCGCCCGAGTACACCGAGCCTTCGGGGTCCGCCCCGATGATCCTGACCCGGCCGCCGTCGGACTCCGCGCGGTCCGCAGAGACCTCCTTAAGGTACCGGCCCGTGCCGGTGATGGTGCCGCCGGTGCCGGCGCCGATCACGCAGTGCGTGACCTTTCCGTCCGTGTCGTTCCAGATCTCCGGCCCGGTGGTCTCGTAGTGGCTGCCGGGTGCGGCCGGGTTGGAGAACTGGTCCGGCTTGTAGGCGCCAGGGGTCTCCGAGACGATCCGGTCCGAGACGCTGTAGTAGCTCTGCGGGCTGTCAGGGGCGACGGCGGTGGGCGTCACCACCACCTCAGCGCCGTAAGCCTGCAGCACGGCGCGTTTGTCCTCGCCGACCTTGTCCGGCACCACGAAGATGCACTTGTAGCCCTTTTGCTGGGCCACCAGGGCCAGCCCCACCCCGGTGTTGCCGGACGTGGGCTCCACGATGGTTCCGCCCGGGAGCAGCTTGCCGTCCCGCTCGGCGTCCTCGATCATCTTGGCCGCGATGCGGTCCTTGATCGATCCGCCGGGGTTCAGGTACTCCAGCTTGACCAACACCGTGGCTTTGATGCCGTCCGTCACGTGGTTGAGCTTGATGAGGGGGGTCTTGCCGATGAGGTCCAGGATGGACTGGGCGTACTTCATAGGTACAAAGTTACCGTCTCCGGTGACGGGCCTTGCCCAGGGTCAGCTCCCTGCCGTGGAATCCGTCTGCCAGAGGCCCATGATGTTGCCTTCGGTGTCCTTGAAGTAGGCGTAATAACCCATGCCGGGAACGGCATCCTTGGCCTGGGCCACCGACCCCCCGGCGGACTCGACCTTGGCCAGCGCGGCGTCAACGTCGTCCACATCGATAGTGATGATCGGCGTTTTGAGGGTGTCCGTGCGCGGGAACAGGGCGCCGTTGATGGCACCTGGCGCGCTGGGCATGCCTGTCTGTTCGTCCGACGGCGTTGTAATGGCGCTGGTGTAGTCCATCCCCTGCATGGGGATCAGGTTCCAGCCAAATGCGCCTTCGTAGAACGTATTGGCGCGTTCCCTGTTGTCGGCGGGGATCTCGAAATGCACAACTCCAGCCACTGCATGCTCCTTTGGATGCGGATGAAAAGGCGCGGACACCCCGCGCCACACGATGGAGTCTAGTCCCGGCATCCGTGGCCCGTAAGGGGCTCCGGAACCCGTTTTGTCAGCCCACCGTGGGACGATTGCTGTATGACCATCGCAGCTGCACCCGCCAGGCTGGCCGCCGCCGCGGACGCCTCCGTGCGGTGGCATCCGGATGGTCCCTACAGCCTGCCTCAGACGCTTGGCGTCCTCCTGCGCGGCACCGGGGATCCGTCGTTCTCGTCCGGGCCGGACGGGTTCTGGACGGCGTTTACGACGCCGGACGGCCCGGTTTCGCTGCGCCTCACCAGTGCGGCGGACGGGGCGGTTGACGCCCAGGCGTGGGGGCCCGGTTCCGGCGCCGCCATCGCCGGGGTGCCCCGCCTCCTGGGCGCCGGGGACGACTGGTCGGCGTTCGACGAGCCGGCCTTCCACGCCACACTCCCCCGGATGGTCCGCGAAGCCCGGCGCCGGAACCCCGCCGTCCGGCTGCCCTCCACGGGCCGGATCGTTGATGCGCTGGTGCCCACCATCCTTGAGCAGAAGGTCACCGTCATCGAAGCCCGCCGCGGCTACCGGTACCTGATGTACCGCTACGGGTCCGCGGCCCCGGCCGCCGGCGGCGCCGCACCGGCCGGTCTCCGCGTCCAGCCCTCCGCCGAGCAATGGCTGCGCATCCCTTCGTGGGAGTGGCACAAGGCCGGCGTTGGCCCGCAGCGTTCCGCCACGGTCATGCGGGCGCTGCGCTCCGCCGTCGCGCTTGAACGGCTGGCAGCGCTGCCGTCAGCCGAGGCGGCGGCGAAGATGCAGGTCATCCCCGGCGTCGGGGTGTGGACCGCGGCGGAGGTGGTGCAGCGGACCCACGGCTGCCCGGACTCCATCGCGGTGGGCGACTACCACCTCGCGGCCTACGTCGGTGCGGCGCTGACCGGCAGGCGGACCGATGACGCTGGCATGCTGGCGCTGCTTGAGCCCTGGAAAGGGCACCGCCAGCGCGTGGTGCGGATGATCGGCCTGAGCGGGTTCCGCAAACCCACGTTCGGGCCGCGGATGACCATCCAGGACCACCGCGGGCACTGACGCTTTTTCCGTGGACTCGCGCCACCGATGGGTATAGCGTGGCGCCATGGAGCCCGCACCAGAGCCCCGGATTTCCGAAATTCTCTGGAGTCACCCGTGATCCACACAGACAAGCTGACCAAAACCTTCACCGTCAAAAAGGAAACTGTCGAAGCCGTCAAGGGCGTCAACATCGACGTCGCCCCCGGCGAACTCGTGGCATTCCTCGGGCCCAACGGCGCCGGCAAGTCCACTACCCTCCGGATGCTGACCACGCTGCTGCGCCCCACCTCCGGCTCCGCGACCGTGGCCGGGGTGGACGTTCTGGCGGACCCGGCCGGCGTGCGCGCCCGGATCGGCTACATCGGCCAGGGCAACGGCGGCGGCCACAGCTTCCGGGTCATCGACGAACTCGTGATGCAGGGCCGCTTCTACGGCATGAACTCCACGGACGCCGCCGCCCGCGCGCAGGAACTGTTGAAGTCCCTGGACCTCGCCGACCTTGCCAAACGGACGGTCATCAAACTGTCCGGCGGCCAGCGGCGGCGCATGGACGTGGCCCTGGGCCTGATGCACTCGCCACGGCTGCTGTTCCTGGACGAACCGTCCACAGGCATGGACCCGCAGAACCGGGCCAACCTGTGGGAGCACATCATGCGGATGCGCGCCGAACACGGGACCACCATCGTCCTGACCACGCACTACATGGACGAGGCCGATCTGATGTCCGAACGCGTGATCGTGATCGACCACGGCGAAATCATTGCCGACGACACAGCAGCCCGGCTGAAGGCCAACCTCGCCGGTGACCTGCTGGCCGTCGAAGTGGCCGCGGACGCTGCATCCGGCGTGCGCGGGCTGCTCGGCCGTGCCGCCGCGGGCGGGGAGGTCAATGAGAACGCGTACGACGGCGTCGTCCGCTTCCGTCTCCGGCTCACCGAAGGCGCCCGGCTGGCGCCGGCCCTGCTGAAGGAAATGCACGACGCCGGCGCTCCCGCACAGTCGCTGGAGCTGAAACCGCCGACGCTGGACGACGTGTTCCTGGAACTGACCGGCCGCAACCTGCGGGAAGGAGCAGACCGCTGATGACTGCGCAAAGCACCGCCGAAGTCCTGAAGAAGCCGAACCTTGGCCAGGTCCTGCGGGACACGAAGTTTGTGTTCTGGCGCGAGATGCTGCTGCCGCTGCGGGATCCGTTCTCGCTGATTTTTTCGCTGATCCAGCCGCTGGTGTTCCTGGGCCTGTTCGGCCCGCTGCTCGGCGCTGCCGTCGGCGCACCCGCGTTCGGCGGCCAGTCCACACTCCAGTGGTTCCTGCCCGGCGTGGTGGTGATGATCGCCCTGTTCGGCACGTCCATGACCGGCTCCAACCTGCAGTACGAGCTCATGACCGGTTCGTACGAACGGATCCTGGCCACGCCGCTGTCCCGTTCCTCTCTGATGATCGGACGGGCGCTGAAGGAATGGGCGCCGCTGGTGGTGCAGGGACTGCTGATCGCCCTGGTCTGCATCCCGTTCGGCTTCGTCTTCTACCCGCTGCACGTGCTGGCCGGGCTGGTCATCCTGGGCATTTTCGGCATCGGGCTCGGCGCGCTGTCCTATGCGCTGGCACTGGTCTCGCAAAACAAGGAGTGGATCTTCTGGGGTGTGCAGCAGACGCTGCTTTTCCCGCTGATGATCCTCTCCGGCATCATGCTGCCCATCGAAGCCGGCCCCGACTGGATGAAGACCGCCAGCCTCTTCAACCCCTTGACCTACCTCGTCAACGCCGAGCGGGAACTGTTCGCCGGCAGCATCGGGACGGACACGCTCCTGGGCCTGCTCGCCGCATCGGTGACTGCCGCCGTCGGACTGGTGGTTGGTATCCGGGCGATCAACCGCAACCTCAGCTGAGTCCCCTCCTCCAAGGCAACGCGGGGTCACTTTTGGCCCAATAAACCTCGATTATTGGGCCAAAAGTGACCCCGCGTTGCTTTAGGAGGCCGGAGTGTCGTTGCCGTTCCGCTGCAGGAAGGCCAGCACCGCGGCCACCCGGCGGTGCACGCCTGTCGCGGGGAGGCGGAGCTTGGTGAAGATCGAATTGACGTGCTTCTCCACGGTGGAGGAGGACAAGTAAAGCGACTGTTCGATGCCGGCGTTGGTCCTTCCCTGTGCCATCTCCCGCAGCACGTCGAGTTCACGCGGCGACAACTCCGAGAGCGGGTTGGCCCCGCCCGCGCTCCGGCGGCGCACCAGCGTGTCGACGATCTGCGGGTCGATCACCGAACCGCCCATCCGCACCTCGCGGAGGGCGTGCACGAGGTCCTCGAGGTCGCCGATGCGGTCCTTCAGCAGGTAGCCAAGGCCGGCCGAGCCGTCGGCGAAGAGCGCGAGCGCGTAGCTTTCGTCGGCGTGCTGCGAGAGCACCACCACGCCTGTGTCCGGGTGGCCAACCCGGATCGCGCGGGCCGCGGAGATGCCCTCCATGTGGTGCCCCGGCGGCATCCGGATATCCGTGAGGACCGCATCGGGCGAGAACCGGCGGACGGCATCGAGCAATTCGGTCGCGTTGCCCGTGCACGCGACCACGTCGATCTCGCCGGAGTCCTCCAGCAGCCGGCGAATCCCCTCGCGGACGAGGTAGTTGTCCTCGGCGACCACCACCCGCAGCACACCCTGCTCATCCAACGTGGTGCCCTTCCCGCTCGATAGGAAGGTCCACCAAAACAGTGGTGCCCGTTGGGTCGTGGCCTGAGACGTTCAGGCTGCCCCGGAGCGCAGCCACCCGGTCGCGGATGTTCGCCAGGCCGCCACTGGAGGCCGGCGCAAGAGTGCCGATGCCGCACCCGTCGTCTGTGATCGCGATCTGCAAATGCCCGTCCTTCCGGGCGAGCCCTACCGAGGCGAACGTCGCATTCGCGTGCTTCGCCGTGTTTGCGAGCGCCTCCCGGACCACATAGTACGCCGTCGTTTCCACTTCCTCTGGGAAGCGCTCAGCCCTGACGGTGTCGTCCGCTTCCACGGTCAGCGGGATGGGGAACCTGACCGCGCTCGACTCGATGGCCGCCACGAGGCCGTTATCGCTGAGGACCGGCGGATGGATGCCATGGGCGAGTTCACGCAGGTCGGTGAGCGTCTCCCGGGCCTGGTCCTGCAGCCCTGCCAGCTCATCCGCCGTAAGCTCGCCCCGCTGCAGCCGGTTCCGGGCGAGGCGGAGTCCGGCGATCTGCGCGACCACGTTCTGCTGGATCCCGTCGTGCAGGTCCCGCTCGAGGCGCTTGCGCTCATCATCCTGCGCGGCGACGAGCCGCTCCCTCGACGCACTCAGCTCGTCAAGCTGCTCGGCGAGCTGGGCGCTCAGGCGAACGTTCGCGACGGACGCCGCAGCCTGGCCGGCGACCGTACCGAGCAAGGCACGTTCGCCGTCGCTGTAGTCACCGCGCCGGCGGGGCCCGAGCTCGATGCGGCCCAGTGTCTCATTAGCCCGGTCGAGGTCGCAGGAGGCGACAGCTTCCCCCTTCACATCGCCCGCCACTCCGGTGGGAGACGCCACAGACCTGCCGTCAGGACCTGCGAGGAAGATGCGGACCCAGGATGCATCGAGCCCATCCCGCACGGCTGCCGCCAGCCGGGACATCAACTCGCCGGGCTCGACGGACTGCTCCAAGCGGGAGCCCAGCTCGCTGAGCAGCATGAGCTGCCGGTCCCGGTCTCCAAAGACGGCGCGCTGGATCCAACGCTGCAGCCAGCCCCGGACCGGCAGCAGGCAGACAGCGAGCAGCGTGGTCAGGAGGACGGCCCCGATAGGCGTCAAGCCGTCTGCGAACAGCACGGCGGGCGTCGCCGCGGCGAGCCCGTACAGCACAACGATCAGGAGACTGGACGAACGCGCCGCCAGACGTCCACGGTCAACCGCCGGGATGTCAAAGGCGCCGTAACGCAGGATGCCGTGGATGGCCGCGAGCGGGATGGCGATGAGCGAAACGAAAACGGCCGCCGTGGTGAAGGCGTTGGGCGGGCCGTACAGAAACATCCCGTAGCTGAGCACCGTGGCGAGCACTACCCATGTCATAACCCGGGTGCGCGCACGGACGCCCTCGTCACCGAAGAGGGCACGGCTCAGGAGCACCCCTACGCCGAACCATACGGAGGGCCACTGGAAGACGACCCAATCCACCGCCGGGGCAGCCCCAACGAGCCAGGGCAATGCCAAGGGGTTGGGAGTCGCATCGCTGATGTCCAGGAACTGCGGCACCAGCAGGTGCGGGTTGGTGAGCAGCGAGAGGGGTGTCACCACCACCGGGACCCACAGGAGACCGACGGCGACGCGCTGCCACCGCCGTTCCGGGACACCCGTCGGGAAAGTCGCGAACATGCTGACCAGGCCTGCGCCCGCCACCGCGTCCCCCATCAGCCCGATCAGGTTCACGAGCGGGAACCACGGCTGCCCGATCAGCCCGAAGTTCTGACCCGCGAACACTTCGTACGCCGAGCTCACCGCCATGCCTGTAACGGCGGTGGCGACGAAGATCGCGGACCGGGACGATGAGACCGTCATCAGCCACATTCCGAAGACGAACATCGGCAGCACTCCGAGCAGCGGCCAACTGAGCCCGTGATTCCCCGGCGCGACAAATCCCCGGATGATAACGACGTAGATCAGCGACGCCGCTCCGATCGGAGCGAGCGTGGCGAGCAATCCCCATCGTCGGAGCACAATCCCATGATCCGCCTCCGGAACGCTTACCGGGAGGGGGTACCCACCCAACCCCCATGGTGGCTGGCCCCCAACTACCCTGCGGCCACCCGCGTTCCGGGCATGCCCTCCGGAAGCCTACGGTGGGCTCGAGCGGATGCCGCGGAACGGCGACCGCACGACTAGGAGGAGGACATCATGCGCAGGACATACTCGGCCTTCGCCTGGATCATCGCCGGCGGCGTTGTTGTCCAGGCTGCTTCCATCGCCTTCGCCCTCGGTGGCATCGGCCGCTACGTCCAGGACGGCGGTGTCATCGACAAGGCCCTCGTCGAGAGCCGCCAGGCGACGTTCACCGGGGACCTCGGGTTCCCGATCCACGGCATCGTCGGCGGGATGGTCATACCGCTCGCCGCCGTCGCGCTGCTCATCATCGCGTTCTTCGTGAAAGCACGCGGGGCACGCAAGTGGGCAGGCATCGTGCTCGCCCTGGTGGCGCTGCAGATCACCCTGGGCTACTCCATCGTCGACATGCCGTACCTCGGCCTCGTCCACGGTGCGAATGCGCTGGCCGTCCTGCTCGCCTCCGTCTACGCGGCGAGGCGGATCAGGCGGTCCGCGACGGCCGGTGCCGAGAAAACCGCCGCCGATGCCATCGCGACCTGACCTGGTCCGGCGCGTTGCCGCCGGCGTCGCGCTGACCGGTGCCCTAGGCCTGGGTGCGCTCGGATGGGGCTCAACTTTGCTGGGCGAGTATTCCGTCATGGACATGGGCGGCGGTCAGGCCGGCCATGTCCATAACGGTGCCACAGGGCCGGGTGCGGCCAGTACCGTCAGCGTGACCGGGCTGATCGCGGACCCGCTCCGGGCCCCTGACGTCCGGATCGAACTCGTCGCCCGCTGTCAGACGATCGATATCCCCGGCGGGCGCCCGGTTGAGGGGTACACCGTCAACGGCACGTCCCCGGGACCGACAATCCGCGCCCGGCAGGGCGACCTCGTCGAGGCGGTGTTCGTCAACGAGTCGGTCGCAGCCGGCGCCACCCTGCACTGGCATGGTGTGGACGTGCCCAACGAAGCTGACGGGGTCGCCGGGATTACGCAGGACGCGGTGCCGGTCGGCGGCCGCCATGTCTACCGCTTCACCGCGGACGACGCCGGCACGTACTGGTATCACTCGCACCAGGTGTCGCATGAGCAGGTCGGGGGCGGGCTGCTCGGTGCGGTCGTCATCGACCCCGCAGCGCCGCCGTCGAACCAGCACGACGCCGACGCCGTCGCGTTGCTGCACGTCTACGGCGGACAGCACACCCTCAACGGGCGCGTCCAGGACGAGCACGTGCCGGCCGGGCCCGGCACCGCCGTGCGGGTCCGGGTCATCAACACCGACCAGGGCACTGCCGCAGTCTGGTCCGCCGCTCCCATCCGGGTTGCCGCGACCGACGGGCACGACGTGAACGGGCCGGCCGCCGTCGAAGGCCGCAAAGTACTCATTCCTGCCGGCGGCCGGCTGGACGTCACGGTGCAGGCCCCTGCACATGGCTCCGCACGACTGCACGTCGGCGGGGCCCGAAGCATCACCATCGGCGATCCGGGTTCCGGAGCGCCTCCGTCCCGGCAACCCTCAGACACGCTCGACCTGCTGGCCTACGGCGAGCCGGCACCGCTCGGCTTCGACCCTCAGTCACCGGACCGAACGTTCGACTACGTGATCGGACGCCGCCTGGGCCTTATCGACGGCCGTCCCGGCAACTTCTGGACGATCAACGGGCAGCTCTTCCCGGACGTGCCGATGTTCCACGTGCGCCAGGGCGACGTCGTCCACATGCGCATCGTCAACGAATCAGGAGAGGTGCACCCGATGCACCTGCACGGCCACCACGTCGTTGTGCTTTCACGCGACGGCATCCCGGCGTCCGGCAGCCCGTGGTGGGTCGACTCACTCGACGTCCACCCCGGCGAGACATACGAAATCGCGTTCGTCGCCGACAACCCCGGCATCTGGAGCGACCACTGCCACACGCTCCCGCACGCCGTCGACGGCCTCGTCGCCCACGTGATGTACGAGGGAGTCACAACACCGTTCACCATCAACGGCGGCGCCGGCAACCAGCCCGAGTAGAAGCAACGCGGGGTCACTTTTGGCCCGATAAACCTCGAATATCGGGCCAAAAGTGACCCCGCGTTGCGGTTAGGGGCGGCGGGCCCGTCTGATGCGCCCGATGAGCTCCTGAAAACCGTTGGCGAGGTCGTCTGCATTGGGCTTGAAATAGGACCAGCCTGCGCTGATGAAAAATTCGTCACGGCGGTTATCGCGCGACTGCTGTTCCCTCGATCGGTGATGCGCGCCGTCGTACTGCACCGCGATCCGATGCTTTCGGTAACCAAGGTCGGCCTCGGGCGACCAAGGATTGTCGGGATCAAGACGGAGCTGCAATTCGGGCTCAGGCAGGTGTGCGTCCAACAGCGCCAGCCTAAGGAACGTTTCCGGGAACGAATCCGACCCTACCCGCATCTCATCCAATGCAAGCCGCGCCTTTTCGACGCCTTTCATGTTGGGATGCTGCCGGATCAGCAGCCGCAGTCCGTCTTTATAGGCTAACGGCAGGCTACGGAACTCCAACTCCGGTCGTGGATTGCGGATCAGTTGGTCTCCCATGGCCACGAGATATCGCAGGGGCAGCTGATGGGCCAGGTCAAGCCACGTCCGCGCGGGCCCGCTAACCCTGATCCCGTCAATCTCCACAACTTCACCGGAAATCACACGCACGCGGTGGCCGATGATGCCGGCCCGGCGAACCCTGGGCAACCCATGGGGCTTGCTGAGATGGACACACGGCTCCTGGCCCAGCCACGGAGGAAGGCCCAAATCGAAGAAAATCGCAGCGGTCTCATGGGACACCCAAGCGTCGGGCGTGGCAGCGCAGAGTACGCGTGCCCGCTCAATCAGCGAAACGTCCCGGCCAGTGTGCGCACGAATCAGGCGGCCTGCGCCAACAACGTCCTTCGCGCGCAAACGCTTTGGTGCGACACCCAGGGCGCGTGCCTGATAGATGGTGAAAGGCAGCTTGGAGAGTTCCTCGGGCAGTGGCTTCGCAGTAACCATGGCACCCAGTGTGCACTCTCCGAGGAATATCTTCAGAAGTTATCCACAGGACAGCCACGACCCCAGCAACGCGGGGTCACTCCCTGCCCAAAGAACCCGGATTATTGGGCCGGAAGTGACCCCGCGTTGCCCCTCAGAGGCCGAGGCGGGCGACGGCTTCCTCGCGCATCTCCACCTTCCGGATCTTTCCGGAAACCGTCATGGGGAAGCTTTCGCGGACGTCCACGTAGCGCGGGATCTTGAAGTGGGCCAGCTTGCCCCGGCAGAATTCGGCGACGGCGGCCGCGTCGAGCGGTTCGGCGCCGGGCCTGAGGATGACGCATGCCATCAGTTCCTCGCCGTATTTGGCATCGGGCACCCCGATGACCTGCACATCCTGGATGGACGGGTGGCTGTACAGGAACTCCTCGATCTCGCGCGGGTAGATGTTTTCACCGCCCCGGATCACCATGTCCTTGATCCGGCCCTCGATCACCACGTATCCGCCGTCGTCCATCCGGGCGAGGTCGCCGGTGTGCATCCAGCCGTCGGCATCGATGGCTTCCGCGGTCTTGTCCGGCTGGTCCCAGTACCCCTGCATCACCGCATAGCCGCGTGTGCACAGCTCGCCGATCCGGCCCCGCTCCAGCACCTCGCCGGAGCCGGGGTCCATGACCTGGCTTTCCAGCCGCGGCATGGTGCGGCCCACCGTCTCGGTTCGCTGCTGCAGGGTGTCCCCATTCCGGGTCATGGTGGACACCGGCGAGGTCTCGGTCATGCCGTAGCAGATGGCCACATCCACCATGTGCATCTCCGAAATCACCCGGTTCATCACCTCGACGGGGCACACCGATCCGGCCATCACGCCGGTGCGGAGCGTCGCGAGGTCGTAGGAGGCGAAGTCGGGCAGCGCCAGCTCGGCGATGAACATCGTTGGCACGCCATACAGCGAGGTCCCGCCGAAGTCCTGCACCGCCTCCAGCGCCGCCGCCGGACTGAAGCCGCGGCCGGGAATGATGGTGGCCGCGCCGTGGCTGAGCGCCGCCAGGTTGCCGATCACCATTCCGAAGCAGTGGTAGAACGGCACCGGAATCACCACCCGGTCGTGTTCTGTGTAGCCCAGCAGCTCACCGATGGAGTAGCCGTTGTTCAGGATGTTGTGGTGCGTCAGCGTTGCGCCTTTCGGGAACCCTGTTGTCCCTGAGGTGTACTGCAGGTTGACGGGATCGTGCGGGTCCAGTTCCGCCATCCTCGCGTTGAGGCCGGAATGCGCGACGGCGTCCGCCCCCTTGAGCAGCTCGGCGTACGTCAGCTCTGCCTCGTTGGCCGGGACACCGGCGTCGAGCCCGTCCACACCCGAATCCGGCAGGAACACCAGTTCCCGCAGGTCCGCGCACTCCGCGAGCGCCTGGCGTGCCATCCCCACGTAGTCGCTGGTCCGGTCCGACGGCGCCGTGACCAGCAGGCGCATGCCGTTCTGCTTCACCACAAACTCCAGCTCGTGGCTGCGGTAGGCGGGATTGACGTTGACCAGGATGGCACCGGCCTTCGCCGTGGCGTACTGCAGCAGCGTCCACTCGGCGCAGTTCGGGCTCCAGATGCCCACCCGGTCACCCTTGGCGACGCCCAGGGCGAGGAGCGCCCGCGCGAGGCGGTCGACGTCGTCGTTCATCTTGGTGTAGCTCCAGCGCCGGGCGTCGGCGCCCGGAACCGCCGCGGCTTCGATCAGCGCGTCATGGAAGGGAAAGCGGGCCACCATCCGCTCAAAGTTGGTGCCGATGGTCTCCTCGAGCAGCGGGACGTCAGTGTCCCCGGCTGTATAAGCGCGCATGCTGGCACGCTACCAACAGGAGCCGGGCATGAGAAGCGCAACAGGTGGGTGTCCGCGCGTAAACACGAACGGCCGTCAGCCGGCGGCCCGGTATTGTGAAAACCATGAGTGCACCCATCGACCTGCAGGCAACGTTCATCCCCAACGACGGCGAGTTCTTCCGTGTGAAGCTCGCCCTCGAAATCGCCATCGACGAGGTGGTGAATGAGCCCGGCTGCATCCGCTACGAGCTGACCGAGGCCACCGACGAGAAGCTGGTCCTGACGGAGCAGTGGGAATCCGAGGAACTGCTGGAAAAGCACTCCAAGGGCACTGCCGTCCAGGACCTGAACGAATCCCTGAGCGCGCTGCTCGCGGAGCCCGTCAAGCTGGAACGCCTGTAGCCCCTGATCACAGCGAACCGGTCTAGCGAGTACCGGTTAAAGGGAAGCGGGGCCTCCCAGGGAGAGGCCCCGCTTCGTGTGTTTAAGGAAAGATTACGCGTCAGGGATCTGGGTGCCGTCCTGCGGGCCGGCCGGCTTGCTGCCAGCAGCCGCCGCGGCTTCTGCCTGCGAGCGCGCCACATGCGCGTGCACCTCGTCCATGTCCAGTGCCTTGACGGCGTCAACCACCTGCTCCAGCTGCTGGGCGTTCAGGGCGCCCGGCTGCGAGAAGACCAGGACCTTTTCGCGGAACGCCATCAGCGTGGGGATGGACGTGATGCCGGCCTCGGCGGCGAGCTGCTGCTCGGCCTCGGTGTCCACCTTGGTGAACAGGACGTCGGAGTGCTTCTCCGACACTGCGCTGTACGTGGGCCCGAACTGCTTGCACGGACCGCACCATTCAGCCCAGAAGTCCACCAGGACAATGTCATTGCCTTCGATGGTCGATGCGAACTGATCACTGGTGATGTCAACGGTAGCCATGCCTTCAACGGTACGCGAGCAAGCCATGCAATGTCGCGGCCGGGGGCACCCTGTTCGCTTCCCGCGTCATCGGGAATAACTGCGGCGCCCCATATACAGCACGGACCGCCGAGCCTACCCTTGGGGTCATCAGCCGCTGAACGCCGCACCCAGGAGGGCGCATGACGCACGCAATCTCCACCAGGTCCCTGACCAAGAAATTCGGCCGGCGCGAAGTGCTCCACGGAGTGGACTTCACTGTCGAGGCAGGCTCCGTGTTCGGTGTCATCGGCCCCAACGGCGCGGGCAAGACCACCACCATGCGCTGCCTGCTGGACATCATCCGCCCTACGTCCGGGGAAGTCCGGGTCCTCGGCAAGGACCCCCGCGAGGGAGGCACGGAGCTCCGCCGCCGGATCGGCTACCTTCCGGGCGAGCTGTTCCTTGAGGGCCGGGTGACGGGCCGGAAGCTCCTGGCCCACTACCAGGCCATCAGCGGTCCGGTGGCCCCGGGCAGGATCGATGCGCTGGCCGAACGGCTGGGCCTGGACCTGGACAGCCACACCCGAAAGCTGTCCAAGGGCAACAAGCAAAAACTGGGCCTGGTCCAGGCTTTTATGCACGATCCCGAACTCCTGGTCCTCGATGAGCCCACCAGCGGCCTGGACCCCCTGGTGCAGCAGGAGTTCCACGCAATGATGCGCGAAGCCCAGCACAAGGGCCAGACGATCTTCCTCAGCTCCCACGTCCTCAGCGAGGTCCAGCAGACCGCGGACACCGTCGCCATCCTCCGGGACGGCAGGATTATCGCGGTGGAGTCTGTGAGCGGGCTGCGGGAAGGTGCCGTGAGGCACGTCCGGCTTTCGGCTACAGGAATTACAGCGCACGACGCCGGCGCGCTGCTGGGTGCGGTGCCCGGCGTCGGACACGTGGAGGTACTGGAGTCCGGCAGCGGCGTCACCCTGACGGCCACGCTGGAAGGGGAGATCCAGCCGCTGGTCCAGGCGCTGGCGTCACTGCAGCTCACCGATCTTGTCCTGGAGGAGCCCGACCTGGAGGAATCGGTGCTGAAGATGTATTCAAACCCGCAGGAGGCCGCAAAGTGAGCACCACCCTGCCGCTGTTCCGCCGGGCCTTTTTCGACACGTGGCGATCCACCCTCGGCTGGGCCGCCGGGCTGGCAGCCGCCACGTTCCTCTACCTCCCGCTGTACCCGTCCATCGGCGGCAGCGCCCAGATGCAGGACATGATCGATGCCCTCCCGGCCGAGATGACCAAGGCGCTCAACTACGACCAGATCGCCACGGGGCCGGGCTACACCCAGGCCACGCTCTACGGGCTGATCGGGTTCCTGCTGATGACCATCGCCTCCGTCGGGTGGGGCGCCGCGGCCGTGGGCGGCGACGAGGAATCAGGCCAGCTGGAGCTGACCCTCGCCCACGGTGTGACCCGCGTCCAGGTGGTGCTGGAACGCGCATTGTCCCTGTTCCTGAGGGTGGTGCTGCTCGCGGCGCTGGTTTTTGTGCTGGTCCGGCTGCTGAACGATTCGGCCCAGCTCGCCATCCGGCCGGAGAACCTGTTCGGCGCGGCAGTCCTGTTCGCCGGCCTGGCGCTGTTGAGCGGAACCGCCGCGCTGTGCGCTGGCGCCGTGTCCGGACGGAGGACCTACGGGCTCGCCGCCGGCGCCGCCGTGGGTGTCCTGGGGTACGTCTTCAACGCCGTCGGGCGGCAGAGCGAGGACGTGGAGTGGCTGCTCAACCTGAGCCCCTACCACTGGGCCTATGGGAATTCGCCGGTGGCCAACGGCGCGGACTGGGGTGCGGCCGGGTGGCTCTGGGGAATCTCGGCTGCCCTGGTGGCTCTCGCAGCTCTGGCGGTCAACAGGCGCGACGTCGGCGCGTAGCCGGTCAGCGCACCGGGTGGCCGCTGCCCTCCCAGAGGTGCGGGGCGGGTGTCCGGCTGCCGGGCAGGGCGTTCGTCTCGCGCCACTCGTGGATCCATTCCGGGAGCACAAGATCCGCCGGCGGCTGGCCGAACTCGCGCAGGATCTCGTCCTGGCTGACGGGTTTGCCTTTGCTGACCAGGCGGGTGGCGATGTAGGCACGGGCGTAAATCTCGCCGTCGGCCACCATACGCTGCTCAAAGTAGATGGCCTTGGCGTCCAGGCCGATGATCCTGGTTTCGATGGTGTAGTGCTGCCACAGTTGCAGGGACTTCCGGAAGGCGATGGTCTCCCCCGCCGCCACCGGGGTCCAGCCGCGCTGGCGCATCCGCTTCCAGACCCCGCTGCGGACCATCAGGTCGAACCGGCCCAGGTCCATGAGGGAAAAGTACATGCCGTTGTTGACGTGCATGGCGATGTCGATGTCGGTGGGCAGGACGCGCAGCGGCAGGGACGAGACGTCCCAGATGGTCAGCGCGGAGCGGCGGGCGGACGTGAACAGCATCAGGAGGGTGCGCAGTAGCAGGTGCATCCCCCAATATTACCGGCCAGTAACATTGTGGCAAGCACCCGGTTTTCATCCTTCCGGGAAGTTTAACGGCCTAAGCGGCGGTCCGATTCCAGGATTGCCCGCTCAAGGAAGGCCTCGAACAAGCCGTCGCCGACCCTGGGTTTTAACTGTGGGCTGTCGATCGCCGGTTGGGTGGCCTGATTTGCCCGCCCCACCGCGGTATCCAGCACAGAGCGGGCATCAGTCACAGCCACCGCATCGCCTTCCGCCGCTGCCGCGAGCATGGTGATGGCGCCTTGCAGGGCATCACCGTAGCTGGCTGCGGAGTCAATCCAGTGAATGGCGTCGTTACGGAAGCCCTGCACCGAGACGCGTGAAAGGACGTCAGGGAGCCTGCTGATGGTTGCCGCCCGGCGTTCCAGCGCCGAATCATCAAACGTGCCGGCCTCGTAGGATCGCCAGAACTCCTCCATGTCTGCCGCGAGCAATGGGGACTTCGCCGTCAGCTCATCAATGGTCCAGTGCCTGTTGAGATCTGCGAACGTCTTCACCGCATCCTGAACGTCCTTGTCGGGTCCGGCGATCCCTTCGAGGGCCGCATTCAAAGAATCCTCGCCGTCGGATCCTGGACCATTCCACATGTAGTCTGCAAAGCTGGCGAGCGCCGGCATTGACGCATAAGGCTGAACCATGGGATTGGCGGTGATTCCGGGGACCACGGTATACAAATCCCGGTTCCGGCCCACTACGGGTCCCAGAAACAGCCGGTCGGGGGCAAAGTCATTGACGGGATAGTTGTCCCAAAGAAAAATACGTCGAGGCTGATCCGGGGTGCCATATGCCAGGCTGGCCGCTTTCGCGGACTCGGGCGTGATGGTCGGGGACACGATGTCGGGGCCGGTCCATTGCACCAGGACGCCAGCGTCCAGCTTGGCGCCGAGTTCCTCCCGGTAGGGGTCGGTCTCCACACCGTTGAATTTGGTCGGCACCATCTCGAGTGGGTTGACATCCGGATTTTCCTGCACGAATTGCCGATTGATGCTGTTGAGGAAGGCCGCCTGTGCTGCGGCGAGCCCACGTTCGCCCGCCACGTTCGCCGCGCGGTCGTCCATGCATTGCAGGCCCAAATCAATGTCATCCAATGCAACTGCGAAAGTCTTGACCCCCAACTCGTGCACGGCCTGCATTTTGCCTAACGCTGATTCCAGGTCCGCCTTGTCGGAATAGCAGATATCCATACCCGGTGAGAGGGCGAAGACAAATCTCACATGGTTCCGTGCGGCGCCCTGAATGAGCTCCGATAACTCCTCCAGCTGGCGGCCGGTGTATTGCTGCCGCCACTCTCCGCGAAGCAAGGCGTCGTTCTTGGGAGAGTACATATAGGTGTTCAGCTTTTGCCGGCCATAGAATTCCAACTGATCCAGCCGGGCCTGGTGTGTCCACGGAGAGCCGTAAAAACCCTCCACCACGCCGCGAATGCTCATGAGGGGCCAGTCCCTAATGACCACGGGAACCCCACCCGAATCCTCCGCGACCTGCCTCAGGGTCTGCGCCGCGTAGTAAACGCCATCCTGGTCATGCCCGGCCAGCACGATTGCAGGTTGTCGGCCGTCCCAGCCTGCGGCCAGAACATAGCCCTCCGGCTTATCCAGTGCTTCCGCATTATCGACGTCCATAGCCGCCAAAGCCGGGCCGATAGACAGGTTGTCCTCAGGCGTGCCGATGTATACCCGGGTATGGCTTGTTTTGTAGCCGGCGGCGCCGGGCGCTTCCAGGGTGCCGCCGGCTTCGGCGATCATCTGCGTCACGATCTCAAGCGCGGCGTTATCGGTCCCCGGTCCTCGGTCAATCACGACACGCCCATGCAGCGACACAGATGTCCTGGCGGCTTCAATACTCTGCGGCGTTGGAAACACCCGCACGGATTCGGCGGACAGCTGTGGAGAAGGGGGATCCGGGTGTTGGTCCGCGACGAAGCCCCACAGGACCAGGACGGAAACGAGCAAGGACGCCATCAGCGTCGGGCCGTCCCTGGTTACACGCCTCTTCAAAGGCTTCCGCCCTAACGCCATAAATGGCACCTTCTCCCCCGCTGCAGGGCTTGACCATGCCGCCTGGCATGGCTGGGTTGACCGGTCCACGACATCGTCTCTGGGGGCTAGCATATCCGGCCACTCTCTGCAGACACCCGCGCTCTCTGCGTCCCTCCAAGCAGCCCACAAGTACCCGCAGCGGAAAGGGTAGGTATCCGATCCGTTTGCGCCAAGTAATCCTCGAAAAAACTCGGGTAATGCCTACTCGTGCCGCCTGCTCCGCCGCTTCCTAGACTCGAAATTCCTAGGGCCAAACAAAGTTGCTGGCGCATCCTCCGAGCTGGGGTGGATGATGCCGCTTCATAGTGGAGCTTCCGTATCTTCTGGGTATGCGGGCGGCTCCCATCGTGCGCATCCCTTCGCGGCGCCGGTCACTGACCGGAACCGCATCGCGCATCACACCTCGATCCGTCCCGCAACGAAAATTACCGGCGTCCGCCGCTTCTTTTCCTTGCCGGGGCCGACCTGCGATGGGCCACCCATGTACCAGTTGACCGCAAAAACCTCCGAACCGCCCCGCCGAAACTTCGAAACAGACGTCCCCCGGACAGAACTGACCCAAGACCGCAAACCCGTCAGTAACCGGCTCTGGGCAGGCATGGCCGCCGCGGCCGTGGTCTCCGCCGTCGGCGTCGGAGTCCTGGCCGGTCCCGTGCGCACAGCTGAGGTGTCTCCGCCCGCGGAGGCAAGCACGACGTCGGCCGCACCGGTAGTGAGCGTCGCACGGCCGTTGGTTGCGGCGCCCCTGGATGAACCGTACGTCGGCACCTTTGTGCCCGGTTCGGTTGAGGCTGCCACGGCGCAGCCGGAGGTGGCCGCCGCGCCGGCCGAGGCTCCCCCTGCGCCGGCTCCGGAGCCTGCGCCGGCTCCTGCCCCCGCCGGCGACTCCAACCGCTACACCGTTGTCCCCGGCGACACCGTGGGCGGGATCGCCGCGCGGTACGGCGTGGACATGAACGCGATGCTGGCCGCCAACGGACTGGGTGTTTACAGCATCATCGTTCCCGGCCAGACCCTGGTCCTGTCAGGTCCCGCCGTCGCGGCAGCAGCTCCTGCGTACGCACCTGCACCGGCTGCGGCAGGGCCCGCTCCGGCAGCAGCCCCGGCTCCGGTCCAGGCCGCTCCGGCCGTCCGGACGATCTACGTCGCAGGTGCCGGCGGACAGGCCATGGTGGACGCGTGCATCGGGCCGATCCATTTCACCCCCAATGACGGCTACTCGCTGTTCATCACCGAACACGACTTCTGCGGCGGCTGGGCACGGTTCTCCGGCATCGCGGTGGGCGAAACCATCAGCATCCCTGGCTACGGCACCTACACGGCGACAGCCCGCGGCCAGGTCCCCAACCCCGGTACCACCAACGACGTCCTCCGCGTGTTCGGAGGTTTCCCCAGGGCGATCCTGCAGACCTGCATCCCGGGGACCAGCCAGATGCTCCTGATCGCGCTGAACTGATTTTCCTCAGCTTGTCCGCGGTTCCGAACCGTCAGGGCCAGGAGCCGCGGACAAGGCCATGTCGAACCACAAGGGTTCGGGCCACAAAGTAACGCCACGGAGTGGGACTCCGTGGCGTTGCGGGTTTGAATTGCTGACTACACCTGCATTGGGCTGCGTTCCGAAATGTGCTCCACGAGCTCGCCCACACGCTGTTCGGAGTAGTTTCGGGCGATGTCACCCTGGCTGATGATGCCCACCAACTTGTGGTCGGCGATGACCGGGAGGCGGCGGATCTGGTGCCTCTCCATCAGTTCGATGGCGGCGTCAACGTTTGCGTCGGCGTCGACCCAGTGGGGCCGTCCGCTAGCGAGCTCACGGGCCATCATTTCGCGTGGATCGCGGCCGGCGGCGACGCACTTGAGCACGATGTCGCGGTCGGTGATCATGCCCTTCAACTTGCCGTCGTCTCCGCAGATGGGCAACGATCCGCAGTCCAGATCCTGCATCATCCGTGCGGCATCGGCGAGGGACTGTTCTTCCTTGATACACCGTGCATCCGTAGTCATGAATTCACGTACAACACTCATTGGTCCTCCTTCATCGATTGATGTATCGACACAGGGCACCGGGGCACGTGCGCCGATGGTGTCAGCCTACGCCGGGGCGAGCGCTGCTGTCGACGACGGTTTGAGGCGGACTCCGGCGGCATCATTTCCCCGGTAAGCGGTCAATTCCCCGTGGAACGCCAAGGGGAATTGACCACTTGAAGGGGAGTATCCGAAGACACGAAAAAGCCTCCGGAACCTGGTGGTTCCGGAGGCTTTCCTTGGGTGGCAGATGAGGGATTCGAACCCCCGTAGGCGTTGCCAGCTGATTTACAGTCAGCCCCCTTTGGCCGCTCGGGTAATCTGCCGAACTTCAAAAGAAGATCACCCCCGGCTGCAGTGTTCAGAACGTCCGTTTCCGGGCCGTTCCGCTTCCAGTAACCGCGGGCAAGACAACTTTACAGAACTTCTGCCGAAGAATCGAATCGAGCCCCGCGGCGTCCGGAAAACAGCGGAGAAACCCTGAAATGACGGGGCAAACGGGCCGGAATCAGGCCTCGCCGAGAATGCGTCCGGCGAGCCGCGCCTCAAATTTCACGGCCTGCTCCTCGGTGATCTGGTTCAGTTCGACCGCACGCAGCAGGTCCTGGCTTATGCCGTCCATCCGGGTCGAGGCATCCGCCACCGGACTGAAGATAATGGAGGCTGCAACGGCGGCCGCCGCAACGGACGTGGCCGCAGTGGCAACGGCGCCTGCGGCAGCAGCGGTGGTTCGGTTGACGTAACGGACGGCTTTGCGGTGCATGGTCTTTCCCTTCGCGCTCTTTCCCAACAACTCCAACTCTTAGACGCCGGGCTTCGTTCCCGCCCTGTGTCCGCTGAGAGGGAACTGTGAAAAACAGCAACAACCAAAGGAGTCATCCGTACTAGGCTGGAATGCAGACACCAGGCGTCCCCGGGGCGCCACCAATCGGCACCACCAGCACAAGGAGAGTCATGGCAGGCGAGTCAACGTTCGACGTCGTAAGCAAAGTGGACAAGCAGGAAGTTGCCAACGCGCTGAACCAGGCACAGAAGGAACTGGTCCAGCGCTACGACTTCAAGGGCGTCGGCGCCGAGGTCGACTTCAGCGGCGAGAAGATCCTGATGAAGGCGAACTCGGAGGAACGCGTCCTGGCCGTCCTGGATGTGCTCCAGTCCAAGCTGATCCGCCGCGGCATCTCGCTGAAGTCGCTGGACACCGGCGAGCCGTACCCCTCCGGCAAGGAATTCCGCCTTGAAGCTTCCATCAAGGAAGGCATCGAGCAGGACCTGGCCAAGAAGATCAACAAGCTGATCCGCGATGAGGGGCCCAAGGGCGTCAAGTCCCAGATCCAGGGCGACGAGCTCCGTGTCTCCTCCAAGTCACGCGATGACCTGCAGGCCGTTATGGCACTCCTGAAGGACTTTGACGAGGCCGACCTGCAGTTCGTGAACTTCCGCAGCTAGGACATAAATACTTTCGACGCCTAAAAACGCCGGCGCTACCTGTATTCGGGTAGCGCCGGCGTTTTTGCGTGTCGGGATTGATTCCCGGTGTCGCCAGATGCGGATGTCACCTTGCGGAAAGTACGACGGCGGCACGCGCGTTGCTCGGTGTCCGCTAGCTAAGCGGCCGGCCGGCCATCCGCTCCAGCCGGGCAATGCGCTCCTTCATGGGCGGGTGCGTGGCAAACAGCTTGGTCATCGCCCCGCCGCGGAACGGGTTGGCGATCATCAGGTGCGAGGTGTTCACCAGCTTCTGGTCCTGCGGGAGCGGCGCGATCCGCACGCCCTGCTCGATCCTGCCCAGGGCTGAGGCGAGCGCCAGCGGATCGCCGGTCAGCTGCGCACCGTCCTCGTCGGCGTCGTACTCCCTGGTCCGGGAGATGGCCAGCTGGATCAGGGACGCCGCGAACGGTGCCAGCAGGGCCATGGCGATCATGGCCAGCGGGTTGGAATTGCGCCGGTCGCCGCCGAAGAACAGCAGCATCTGGCCCACCGAGGTGATGACGCCGGCGACGGCGGCCGCCACCGAGGAGGTCAGGATGTCGCGGTTGTATACGTGCATCAGCTCGTGCCCCAGGACGGCGCGGAGCTCGCGGGCCTCGAGCAGCTGGACGATGCCTTCGGTGACGCAGACGGCGGCGTTCCGGGGATTCCGCCCTGTCGCGAAGGCGTTCGGGTTCATTGTGGGCGAGACGTAGATGCGCGGCATCGGCTGGTTGGCGCGGACGGAGAGTTCGCGGACGATCTGGTAGAGCTGCGGAGCCTGGTCCTCGGTGACCGGGTAGGCCTGCATGGAGCGGATGGCGATCTTGTCGCTGTTCCAGTAGCCGTAGGCCGTGGTGGCCACGCCGATAAGTGCCATGATCCAGATGGGTGCCGAGCTGCGGGTGTTGAGGCCAATGAGGCCGCCCAGGCCCAGCAGGACTGCCCAGAGGACGCCAAAGAGCGCCGCAGTTTTCAGGCCGTTGTAATGCTTGTGCACGTCCACTCCTCCACGTCTGCCCGGCACGTCCTACGGGACCGGGTTGCGGGCATCATACTTCCGAAAACCCGGCTGCAGCTGTGCGGCCAACCACGCCACGGCAACGCACAAAACCCCGCCGAGCAGCAGGACCCAGCCCTCAGTCAAAATCTTAGTCCCGCCGCCTGCCAGCAGGTCACCCACGCGCGGTCCCCCGGCGACCACCACAATGAAGACGCCCTGGAGCCGTCCCCGCAGGTGGTCCGGCGTCGCGGCCTGCAGGATGGTGTTGCGGAAGACGCTGCTGATGGAGTCCGCGATGCCTGCCAGGGCACAGCACAAAGCCGCCGGCAGCAGCCACAGGGTGGCGCCGCCGTCGTCCGTCCGGCCTGCCAGGAGCACCACCACGCCGAAGCCCGCAATCGAGGCGCCCCAGCCCATCACCGACCACACCACGGCACTCCCCTGCCAGCGGACGTGGCCGAGCGGCCCGGAAAACAGCCCGGCCAGGAACGCGCCCACCGCGGTGGAGGCCAGCAGAATGCCAACAGTGGACTCGCCGCCGCCGATCATCACCGCACCGATGGCGGGCATCAGCGCCCGCGGCTGGGCCAGGATCATGGCCACGAGGTCGATGATGAAGGTCATCCGCAGGTTGGGCCGCGTGCCCAGGAAGCGGAAGCCTTCAACGACGGACCGGATCCCGGCGCGCCCGGCGCTGCCCGCCGGCGGCATGGCGGGCAGCCGGAAGACGGCCCAGAGCACAAACGCGAAGCTGATGAAGTCGATCGTGTAGGTCCAGCCGAAGCCCACCCACGCCACGAGCACACCGGCCAGCAGCGGGCCCACCGTCATGGCCAGGCCGAAGGACACCATGCTGAGCGCGTTGGCGGCCGGCAGCAGTTCCTTGCGGATCAGTACGGGGATGATGGCGCTGCGGGCCGGCTGGTTGATGGCCTGCGCCGCGCTCTGCAGCGCGACCAGCAGGTAGAGGATCCACACGTTGCCCAGCTGCATCCATGACTGCAGGGCGATCAGGCCCGTAGTCAGCCACAGGACCGCGGTGGCCAGGAGCGCCACGCGCCGGCGGTCGTGGGAATCGGCGATGGAACCGCCCAGCAGGCCGCCGAACACCAGCGGCACCAGTGCAAACACGCCCAGCAGGCCAACATAGAAGCTGTCCTGGGTGAGCCGGTACACCTCGAGGCTCACGGCCACGAGCGTGAGCTGGCTGCCGACTGCGGATACAGCGGACCCCAGCCAGAGACGGCGGAAAGCAGGGCTCTCCCTGAGCGGTGTGATATCGGCCAGCAGTTTCCCCACCCTGCAACCCTAGTGGGGCAGCCATGTCCTGATTTGTCACACGCTTGGTATCCTCAGGCGGGGGAAGGAATTGGCTTATGAAACTGTCCAGGCGGCTGCTTTTTGCATCGGCGTTTTGGGAGGTGGCCCGGCCCCGGACCGCCCTGAACGCCGGCCATCTCCTCATCCGGCTCACGAATCCCGCCATCGCCTTCGATCTTCGCTCCGCCGCCGACTGGCTGCTGTGCCACAACGCGGCGAGGCAGGCCCTCACTGACGTGCTCGGCGCCAAACGCTGCACCGTGGTTTTTGCCCACCAGTGGCATCCCATCGGGGCGGCCATCGGAGAGCCGGAAGTCGAGTCCTCCACCCCCACCTTCCACGTGTTCGGGCGCTGGGACGGCGAACCGGTCACGCCGGGCGAACAGCTCCGCCTTCCCGCGCAGCGCCGCATGCCCGTTCCAGAGGACCAGCTCCTGGAGTACGACGGCGGCCTCCGCGCCGCCCTGCGCCGTTCGGCTTTGGAGCGCCAGACTGATGCGAGTTGGCAGTTGGCGGAGCCTGCACCGGTGGGCGATGCCGTTCCGGAACTCGTTGCGGCGCCGCCCCGGTTCAAGGCGGGGGCCCACCACACTGTTTTATCTGCGGCGTTGCCGTTGCCGTCGGCGTCGGGCGAACCGGGCCTGACACCCGGGCACCTGCTGGCGCTGGCTGCCTCCCTGCAGGGCCTGACGGAACGCCGCGGCGTGACCGGACTGAGCTGTGTGGTGCCGGAGCCGGGCAGCGGGCCGCTGGAGGTCCATGCCATGGGCCGCTCGGCAGGGGAAGCCGTCAATCCCATGCAGGAATTCCTGGATCTGCCGGAGGTTAGCCAAGCCTTATTGTGAAGAACTCATAATAAGTGCTTGAATAGAGGCATGACGGAACACTTTGGCGGCCACGAAGCATGGGCTGCTGCCCTGCGCGCCCACGGCCGCCGGGTGACCAAACAGCGGCTGGCGGTGCTGGCCGCCGTCGAACACCACCCCCATTCTCCGGCCGAGAGCATCCTGGCCGCCGCGCGCACGGAACTCCCGGAGCTCACGGCCCAGTCCGTCTACGTGGTCCTGGGCGACCTGACCGACCTTCACATGTTGCGCCGCTTTGAGCCGCCGCACTCCCCCGCGCTGTACGAGACCCGGGTGGGCGACAACCACCACCACGCGATCTGCATCAGCTGCGGCCGCGTCGAGGACGTGGAGTGCGCCGTCGGGCATGCGCCGTGCCTTACCCCGCACTGGGATGAGAACGCCAAGCCCATGACCATCCAGATCGCCGATGTTATGTACCAGGGCATCTGCCAGGACTGCCAGCAGTCCCAACAACTTTCCCCTCGAACGTCCCAAGTAACAGAGAAATAGGAGAAAAATGACTGCCATTTCAACCACCCAGTCAGGTGCGCCCGTCACGTCCGACGCGCACTCGAAGTCAGTTGGTGCCGACGGTGCCATCATCCTGACCGACCACTACCTGGTGGAAAAGCTCGCCCAGTTCAACCGCGAGCGGGTGCCGGAGCGCGTAGTGCACGCCAAGGGCGGCGGCGCATTCGGTACGTTCAAGGCCACCGAGGACATCTCCAAGTACACCAAGGCCGCGTTCCTGCAGCCGGGTGCCGAGACCGAGATGCTGATCCGCTTCTCCTCCGTTGCCGGCGAGAACGGCTCCCCGGACACCTGGCGCGACCCCCGCGGTTTCGCCGTGAAGTTCTACACCTCCGAGGGCAACTACGACCTCGTGGGCAACAACACCCCCGTCTTCTTCATCCGCGACGGCATCAAGTTCCCGGACTTCATCCACTCCCAGAAGCGCCTGCCGGGCACCCACCTGCGCGACGCCGACATGCAGTGGGATTTCTGGACCCTGTCCCCCGAGTCCGCGCACCAGGTCACCTGGCTCATGGGCGACCGCGGCCTGCCGGCTTCCTGGCGTGAAATGCAGGGCTACGGCTCGCACACCTACCAGTGGATCAACGCCGCGGGCGAGCGCTTCTGGGTCAAGTACCACTTCCAGTCCAACCAGGGCGTCAAGACCATCACAGGCGACGAGGCTGCTGAGCTGGCCGGTTCGGACGCGGACTTCTACATCCGCGACCTGTCCGAGAACATCGCCGCCGGCAACTTCCCGTCCTGGGACCTGCACGTCCAGGTCATGCCGTACGAGGACGCCAAGACCTACCGGTTCAACCCGTTCGACCTCACCAAGGTCTGGCCGCACTCCGACTACCCGCTGATCAAGGTGGGCACCATGGAGCTGAACAAGAACCCGGAGAACTACTTCGCGCAGATCGAGCAGGCCACCTTCGCGCCGTCGAACTTCGTGCCGGGCATCGCTGCCTCCCCGGACAAGATGCTGCAGGCCCGCATCTTCTCCTACGCCGACGCACACCGCTACCGCGTAGGCACCAACCACGCCCAGATCCCGGTGAACCAGCCCAAGAACCAGGTCAACAACTACAGCCAGGACGGCTCGGGACGCTACCTGTTCAACGCCCCCACCGTCCCGGTCTACGCCCCCAACTCCGTGGGCGGACCGGCCGCAGTTGAGCCGGCTGTTGCCGGCGGCGGCTGGGAGAACGACGGCGAGCTGACCCTCTCCGCGCACACCCTGCACACCGAGGACAGCGACTTCGGCCAGGCCGGCACGCTGTACCGCGAGGTCTACGACGACGCCGCCAAGGCCCGCTTCCTGGACACCATCACCGGTGCCGTGGGCGGCGTGAAGAGCGCGGACATCAAGGAACGCGCCATCCAGTACTGGACCAACGTCGACACCGAGCTCGGCGCCAAGCTGCGCGCCAACCTGGGTGCGGCTCCGGCTGCGGACTCCGCCGCCGAGGCTGCCAACAAGATCGGCTAATTGGCCCTTGCACCACTTGGTGGCTTGTGCCACCTAAGAACACCCCGCTGCGGATACTCCGCGGCGGGGTGTTCTGCTTTGCGGCTGCTTGTCCCTTTCTCCGGCGCTATCCACATAGCGGATACCTGCTCTGGCTGGAGCCCGCTGCGGTCCCTAGGATCACTGCATGAGTACATTCCAAGGCATCCCCGCTGGGGCATTCGAGTTTTATGCCGAACTTGAGGACAACAACAACCGGGAGTGGTGGCTGGAGCACAAGGACAGCTACAACACCCTGGTCCGGGACCCGGTCACGGCCCTGCTGGCCGAGCTCGAACCGCGGTTCGGGCCGGGCAAGGTCTTCCGTCCCAACCGGGACATCAGGTTCTCCCAGGACAAATCTCCGTACAAGACGGCCCAGGGCGGCTTCGCGGCCACCCAGGAAGGCGTCGGCTACTACGTGCAGGTCAGCGCCGATGGCCTGCTGGTGGGCGGCGGCTGCCACACCAGCACGCCGGCCCAGCTGGTCCGGTTCCGGAACTCCGTTGATGCCTCAAGCACCGGCGAAGCCCTCCGGCAGATCGTTGATTCCGTCGCCGCCGCCGGCTTTGCCGTGGAGGGCGAAAAGCTGAAGACCGTGCCCCGTGGGTTCGACAAGGACCACCCGCGGGCGGAGCTGCTGAAGCACAAGTCACTGTCCGCCCGCGTTGAGCTGGGTGAGCCCGACTGGGTGCACAGCCCGGAAGCGGCCGCAAAGATCTCCGAAATGTGGGACCAGCTGCGGCCGCTGGTGGAGTGGGTGGGCCGGCACGCCTCACCCTGAGGGTGGTTGCGAAAGCCGGTCCGTCTTTGCCGATGGGTTAGGCAGAGGACTCCTGAGCCACTGCTGCGAGCCGGGTTTCCAGGTTGTTGAAGAAGACGGTGAGCATCAGCTCAAAAGCCTTCGTAGCGGCTTCGGGCTGGTTCATCACTACAAAGTCGAACTGCAGGCCGTAAAAGGTGGACGTGAAAAGCCGGGCATCGGTGTCCGCGAATTCCTCCGGGATGCCCTGCACCATCAGCCAGTCGCGGGTTTTGTGGTGGAGCATGCGGAAGTGTTCCTGGGAGGTTCCGCGCGGCTCAGCTGCCACGATGTCCTGGGCCGTGGCTTCGAACTCGAGGCGGGCCAGGTGCCGGTTCCGCTGGGCCATGGTCCACTGCCAGGACTCCAGCAGGTAGGTCCTCCAGGCTTCCCGGTCGATGTCGCGCACGTCAGCGCCGCGCATGCTGTCCAGCCGTGATTCGATGGACCGGATGATCTCGTTGACCAGCTGCTCGCGGCTGCCGAAGTGGTACACCAGCACGTACGCGCTGATGCCCAGGCCATCCGCCAGACTGCGGAACGTCAGTTCCGCCAGCGTCTTGTCCATCAGGTAGTCCAGGATCGCGGCGAGCAGCTCTGCCTTGCGTTCAGGTTTTGCGGGGCGGGCCATGGATCCATCTTAGGTAAAAGCCGCGAAGCCGCCCGCCGGTCCATGCTGCGGGCACAGCAAAGGTCAGCGGGCGGCTTCGGGGACATGTCTGATCCGGCCGGGTTAGGCGCGGCTGAACTCGTCCTCGTCGTCAGAGGTCTTGCCGGCAGTCTCAGAGTCAGCGGTTGCGTCCGAGGGTCCGTTGACAGCTTCCTTGGCCTCGGTGAAACGCTCGTTGAGGCGCGAGTGGCGCTGGCCGTAGGCGAAGTAAATGGCGAGTCCGATGACCAGCCAGATGGCGAAGAAGATCCACGTCTCCACCGCCAGGTTGGTCATCAGGTAGAGGCACAGAACGGCGGAAACAACCGGAAGGACCTTGCCGAACGGCACCCGGAAGGAGGGCTTGAGGTCGGGGCGCTTCTTGCGCAGCACCAGGATGCCCAGGCTCACCATCACAAACGCGGACAGCGTGCCGATGTTGATCATTTCCTCCAGCAGGTCCACGTTGGTGAGGCCGGCGACGAGTGCCACGGCGGCGCCGCAGATCACCTGCAGGCGTGCCGGCGTCGAACGCTTTTCACTGGTCTTGGACAGGGCACGCGGCAGCAGGCCGTCGCGGCTCATGGCCAGCACCACGCGGGACAGGCCCATGAGAAGCACCATGATCACGGTGGTCAGGCCGATCAGGGATCCGAATGCGATGACCTTCGCCGCGGTGGTGTCGCCCACCGCTTCGAAGGCGGTGGTCAGCGTGGGGTTCTTGGCTTCAGCCAGGTCGGTATAGGACACCATGCCCGTCAGCGCGAGGGAGACCAGGATGTAGAGGAGCGTGACGACGGCGAGGCCGCCAAAGATGCCCCGCGGCAGGGTCTTCTGCGGGTTCTTCACTTCCTCGGCGGACGTGGCCACCACGTCGAAGCCGATGAAGGCGAAGAACACCAGGGCTGCGCCGGCGAAGATGCCCAGCGTGCCGTACTGGGCGGGGGCAGCGCCGGTGAGGAAGCCGAAGAAGGACTGCTTGAGCACGTCGGCGGTGCCGCTGGCGCCGGTGGGCTCAGCGGCGGGCACAAACGGGCTGTAGTTCTCGAACTTGACGTAGGTGAAGCCCACCACGATCACAAAGAGGACCACGGCGATCTTGATCAGGGTGAAGATGTTGCCCACCCGGGCGGAGAGCTTGGTGCCCAGGACCAGCAGGACCGTGAAGATCGCCACGATCAGGAAGGCTCCCCAGTACAGGTCGACCCCGCCGAGGGACACGGCAGCCGGAACGTCGGCGCCCATCAGGGCGAACACCTTGCTGAGGTAGATGCCCCAGTACTTGGCGATCACGGCCGCGGCGGTAAAGAGTTCCAGGATCAGGTTCCAGCCGATGATCCAGGCCAGCAGTTCACCCATCGTGGCGTACGTGAAGACGTAGGCTGACCCGGCGACGGGGATCGCGGTGGCAAACTCGGCGTAGCACATGATGGCCAGCGCGCAAGTGACGGCGGCGATGGCGAAGGAGACGGTCACGGCGGGTCCGGCAAAGTTTGCTGCAGCCTTGGCTCCAACGGAGAAGATGCCGGCCCCGACAGCAACGGCGACACCCATGATCATCAGGTCCCAGGTGCTGAGGGACCGTTTGAGCTTGCGTCCGGGTTCATCGGCGTCGGCCATTGACTGCTCGATTGATTTGGTCCGGAGAAGGTTCATAAGAGATCCACAATCCTGATAGGGGATGGAAACAGACTTATCAACTTTACTGTCCATCCACTGGACGGTTCCAGTTGTCCCGCATCGTGAGACAGCCCTAATGCCGAAGTTAATTGCGGTAAACAGCTCGAGGCCCTCCTTTTTGGAGGGCCTCGAGGGTAAAACATCGAACTGCCTAAACAGGCCAATCCATCAGGGTGGACCGGATGAGGAAGCGCTTCCCCTCCGGCGCCTCCACCGAGAACCCGCTGCCCCGGCCCGGAACAACGTCCACCGTCAGGTGCGTATGGCTCCAGTAGCTGAACTGTTCACGGGACATCCAGAACTCCAGCGGCCGACCGTGCCCTGGGCCGCCGGGAGGGTCGGACGTGACGCCTCCGCCGGTCCCGGCACCGGAGAGGTCGAACAGGCCCAGCAGCACGTCCGAGTCGCCGGTGATGAACTCCCCGGCGGGATAGCACATGGGCGAAGAGCCGTCGCAGCAGCCGCCGGACTGGTGGAACATCAGCGGCCCGTGCTGCAACCACAGTTTCTGCAGCAGGCCCACGGCCTCGGCGGTGAGCGCCACCCGGGAGAAGTCCTCCCCGGGCAGCGTCACTGCGGCGTCGAGCCTTGCCTCCGTCATCAGAACGCGGCCGCCATCAGTACTTGATGACGACGCGGCCGTCGATCTTGGCATGCTTCATCTCGTCAAGAACGGCGTTGACCTCGGAGAGTTCCCGGGTGGATACCGTGGGGTGGATCTTGCCCTCCGCGTAGAACTCGAGGGCCTCCTCCAGGTCCTGCCGGGTCCCGACGATTGAGCCGCGGACAGTCAGGCCCTTGAGCACAATCTCGAAGATGGGCGCCGGGAAGTCGCCCGGCGGCAGCCCGTTGAACACAATCGTGCCGCCGCGGCGGGCCATGCCGATCGCCTGTCCAAAAGCTGACGGGTGCACCGCGGTGACCAGGACTCCATGGCAACCTCCGGTTTCACGCTGGATGACTTCTGCTGGATCTTCGTGCAGGGCGTTGACGGTCAGCTCCGCACCGTGCTTCTTGGCCAGGGCGAGCTTGTCGTCCGCGATGTCCACGGCGGCCACCCGCAGGCCCATGGCCACGGCGTACTGGACGGCGATGTGCCCCAGGCCGCCGATACCGGAGATCGTGACCCACTGCCCCGGCCTGGCTTCGGTCATTTTCAGGCCCTTGTAAACCGTGACGCCGGCGCACAGCACAGGTGCAACTTCCACGGGGTCCGAGCCGGCCGGGATCCTGGCCGCAAAGCGTGTGTCCACCAGCATGTACTCGCCGAAGGATCCGTCCACGCTGTAGCCGGCATTCTTCTGCACCTCACACAGCGTCTCCCAGCCGGTCCGGCAATACTGGCAGTCGCCGCAGGCGGACCAGAGCCAGGCGTTGCCGACGAGGTCTCCGACGGCCAGGTCAGTGACACCATCACCCAGGGCAACCACTTCGCCGACACCTTCGTGGCCCGGGATGAACGGCGGTGACGGCTTGACCGGCCAGTCGCCCTCCGCGGCGTGGAGGTCTGTGTGGCAGACGCCGGTGGTGATGACCTTGACCAGCGCCTCACCCCGGCCCGGGGTGGGAATGGGGAGGGTCTGGATCTGGAGATCCTTGCCGAACTCGGTTACTACTGCTGCTTGCATTGTCGTCGTCATTGGCGAAATCCTTGCGTTGTTGTAGCGGTGGTAATGCAGTGGACGCAGACCGGGCTTAGAAGAAGCCCAGCTTGTTCTCGTTGTAGCTGACCAGGAGGTTCTTGGTCTGCTGGTAGTGGTCCAGCATCATGGAGTGGTTTTCACGCCCGATGCCTGAGGACTTGTAGCCGCCGAACGCGGCGCCAGCCGGGTAGGCATGGTAGTTGTTGACCCAGACACGGCCTGCCTGGATTTCGCGCCCGGCACGGTACGCAACGTTGCCGTTGCGGGACCACACGCCGGCTCCGAGGCCGTAGAGGGTGTCGTTGGCGATTTCCATCGCGTCGTCATAGTCACTGAAGCGGGCGACCGAAACCACCGGCCCGAAGATCTCCTCCTGGAAGATCCGCATCTTGTTGTGGCCCTCGAAGACCGTGGGCTGGACGTAGAAGCCCCCGGCCAGGTCGCCGGGCAGCTCCGCCCGGGAACCGCCGGTGAGCACTTTGGCGCCCTCCTGCTTTCCGATGTCGATGTAGGAGAGGATCTTTTCGAGCTGGTCGTTGGAAGCCTGCGCGCCCACCTGGGTTTCGGTGTCCAGCGGGTTGCCCTGGATCATCTTCTCCACCCGGGCAACGGCGTCGGTCATAAAGGAGTCGTAGATATCCTCCTGGATCAGGGCGCGGGACGGGCAGGTGCAGACTTCGCCCTGGTTGAAGGCGAAGAGCGCGAAGCCTTCCTGGGCCTTGTCGTAGAACGCGTCGTTCGTTTCGGCAACATCGTTGAAGAAGATGTTGGGGCTCTTGCCGCCCAGTTCCAGGGTGACGGGGATCAGGTTCTGGCTGGCATACTGGCTGATCAGCCGGCCTGTGGTGGTTTCGCCGGTGAAGGCGATCTTGCGGATCCGCGGGCTGGAGGCGAGCGGTTTGCCCGCTTCGACACCGAAGCCGTTGACGATGTTCAGCACACCTGCCGGGAGCAGGTCACCGATGAGTTCGATCAGGACCAGGATGGACGACGGCGTCTGTTCGGCCGGCTTGAGGACCACGGCGTTGCCGGCGGCGAGGGCCGGGGCGAGCTTCCAGACGGCCATCAGGATGGGGAAGTTCCACGGGATGATCTGGCCCACGACGCCGAGCGGCTCGTGGTAGTGGTAGGCGGTGGTGTCGTCGTCGAGCTGGGACAGCCGGCCCTCCTGGGCGCGGACGGCGGAGGCGAAGTAGCGGAAGTGGTCCGCGGCGAGCGGGATGTCCGCGTTCAGGGTTTCGCGGATGGGCTTGCCGTTGTCCCAGGATTCGGCCACGGCCAGCATCTCGGTGTTTTCGTCGATCCGGTCGGCGATCTTGTTCAGGATGGCGGCGCGTTCGGCCACCGAGGTTTTGCCCCAGGACGGCGCAATCTTGTGTGCGGCGTCCAGCGCCAGTTCGATGTCCTCCGCCGTGCCCCGCGCAACCTCGCAGAAGACTTTGCCGGTGACAGGGGTGATGTTTTCGAAGTACTGGCCCTTGACGGGGGCAACCCACTCGCCGCCGATCCAGTTCTCATAGCGGTCCTTGAACGTGACCTTCGAACCGTCGGTACCGGGCTGTGCGTAAACAGTCATTGCTAGCTCCTTTGCTGTGCATGAGGCGGCGCTTGATGCTGGCGTCCGCCGTTGGTTTCAGCGTAGGAGCGTGGAGGTTGCAGTCAGGTTGCAACCGTGTGAGCCGGATCACGGCGGGTGATGCCCCTGGGTCCCCCGGGTCTCGACAAGCTCGACCACCGGCCAGGGGCTTTAGGCGCTGAGTTCGGCTTCCAGCCGTTCAAGGTCGGCGACGACGGCGGCCCGCTTGGGCGACCGCGCAGGCAGCAGCTTAAGTGCCACAGTCCGGACGTCGACGTCGTCCCTCGCCTCGGGCAGTGCCGCGTACTTGAGCAGCGTCTCGGCGCTGCCGTCGGTGAGCACCGCTTCGCGCATCAGCGAGGAGACCCTGTCGCGGAGGTCGATGATGCCCGGCGCCTCGGACCGCGGGAGCACTGCGCCGCGGTAGATTTCCAGGGCGATGCGGTGGGCGCCGCGCTGCAGGCAGCTGAGTACCTGGCCGCTGTCCGGGACCAGGTCCATGCTGAGCTTGTACGGCCGGGATTCGGGGACGGCGGCCGGGTTGAGCTGGTGCAGGATCTTGCGCAGCCGGACCATTTCGGCGCGGAGCGTCATGGTGGAGCCGTCGCCCGGGTAGAGCAGGACGCTGAGCTCCTCGGCGTTCAGCCCGTCCGGGTGGGTGCTCAGCAGGGCGAGGATTTCGCTGTGCCGGGCGGACAGCGCCACGGTTTTGCCTTCGATGCTGAGCAAAGCCTGGTCGCGGCCCAGCAGCTGCAGGCTGTTGCGGTACAGGCTGCCTTCCTTCGCGCCGCCGGCCCCCGCTCCCTGGGCCCGCGCCGAACCTGCCCTGGCCGCGGAACTGCTGCTCCGCCGTCGCGCTGGCCGGCTGGCCAGGGTTGCCGCCAGCTGGAGCCGTTCAACGCGCAACTGCGCCTGCGCGGCAGCCACGGTGGCTTCGACGAGCGACAGCGTGTGGGGCGCCACGGCAGAGGCCTTGCCCGTGATGTCCACAACGCCCAGCAGCGCGCCGGAATCCGGATCATGGAAGGGCACCGCGGTGCAGCTCCAGGGGTGCACCGACCGCTGGTAGTGCTCGGCTCCGGAAATCTGGATGCCGCGGCCCAGGGCCAGGGCCGTTCCGGGTGCACTGGTGCCCACGGTGGCCTCGGACCAGTCCGCGCCGGGCACGAACATCATGCCTTCCGCGCGGCGCTGCAGGACCGGGTCGCCCTCCACCCAGAGCAGCCGGCCCACCTCGTCACCCACGGCTACCAGGAGGCCGCTGTCGTGGCTGGGCTGGACCAGGAGCTTGTGGATCACGGGCATGATGCTGGCGAGCGGGTGCTGGCGGCGGTATTCCTCGAGCTCGTCCGTGTCCAGCGCCAGGGGCGCTTCGGGGTTGTCCGGGTTGGCCAACAGCTGCGCCGACCTTTGCCAGGACTCGCGGATCAGCTTGCGCAGGCCGGGGATTTCCTCTGCGCCCGGGAAGCCGGCGCCGGGGAAACCGGCGCCGGGACCGGCGAGGCGGATCACGCCGTCGAGCCGTTCATGGCCCGCCAGGGCACTGCGCTGAATCAGGCCCTCGGATTCGTTACCGGGAGCCGCCGGGTGGATCAGGTTCCTCATCGAATTCCCACTTGCGCTCAGCCTGCAGGCGCGGCGCATTGCCGACAGCCTTGGTGTGGCCACAAGTGTAGCCCCGCGCCCGCACGCCCGCCTAGGGCCGGAGTGTGGGGGCGGACGGAGGTCAGTCGCGGACTACTCGCGGGAGATGCTGATCATTTCCTCGCGCGGAACCACCTTGATGCGTTCGCGGACGACGCCGTCAGTCCCGTCAGTGCCTGTCCACGCCGCGCCGAGGGCTGCTTCGTGGGCGTCGAGCTTGTTCCAGCCTTCCCACGTGGTGTACTCGATGCCGCGCTCCTCCAGCAGGTGGATGATCGCCTGCGGGTCCGGGTTCTGCGCCGGCGGCAGTGTGAGGCGGTCCTCGAGCAGGAAGCCGATGGTCTCCAGGGCGTCGCCCTTGGTGTGCCCAATCAGGCCAACCGGGCCACGCTTGATCCAGCCCGTGGTGTAGATGCCCGGGACCGGGGCGCCGTCGGCGTCCAGCACGCGGCCGCCCTCGTTCGGGACCACGCCGCGCTTGGCGTCGTACTCCAGTTCGTCCAGCGCCGAGCCGTGGTAGCCGATGGCGCGGTAGACGGCCTGCACGGGGTAGTCCACCATCTCGCCGGTGCCCTTGACGTTGCCGGTGCCGTCCAGTTGCATGCGCTCGAACTTGATGCCTGCCACTTTCCCGGTCCCGCCGTTGTCGGCGTCCTCGTAGATCTCCACCGGGCTGTGCAGGAAGTGCAGGTGAAGGCGGCGGGAGGAGGGTTCCTCAGCTTCGGCGTGCTCCTCGACGAGCCAGTTGGTGAGGGTGTTCACCATGGTTTTGATCTGGTTGTTGCTGCGGATCGCGTCGTCGGATGCTTCGTCGAATTCGAAGTCCTCGGGGTACAGGACGATGTCCACGTCCTTCATGTGGCTCAGTTCGCGCAGCTCCAGCGGAGTGAACTTCACCTGGGCGGGCCCGCGGCGGCCGAAGACGTGGACGTCCGTGACGGGCGAGTTTTTCAGGCCCTGGTAGACGTTGTCCGGGATTTCGGTGGTGAGCAGTTCATCGGCGTGCTTGACCAGCATCCGGGCGACGTCGAGGGCCACGTTGCCGTTGCCGATGACGGCGATTTCCTTGGCGTCCAGCGGCCATTCGCGGGGAACGTCCGGGTGGCCGTCGTACCAGGAGACGAAGTCGGCGCCGCCGTAGGAGCCGTCCAGCTCGATGCCGGGGATGTCCAGCCGGGCGTCCTTGATGGCGCCGGTGGAGAAGATCACGGCGTCATAGAAGGCGCGGAAGTCGTGCAGGGTGAGGTCCCGGCCGTAGGTGACGTTGCCCAGGAAGCGGATGTCGCCGCGGTCCAGGACCTTGTGCAGGGCGTTGACGATGCCCTTGATGCGCGGGTGGTCCGGGGCCACGCCATAGCGGATCAGGCCATACGGCGCGGGGTAGGCCTCGAACAGGTCAATGCTGACTTCAAAGTCGCCGCCCTTGACCTCGTTGGACTTGGTGAGGATGTCCGCGGCGTAAACCCCCGCCGGTCCGGCGCCCACAATGGCGACGCGGAGGGGACGTTTGGAGCTGGTTTCGCCTGGGTTGGACACCGGAAGCCCTTCTGGAAGCAGGATATTGCGCCGGAGGCACAGTGCAGCAGCGCGCACAGTGCAGGAAGCGCACAATGCCCCATTCTAAATGTCTGCAGGGCCGGACGGGGTAACCCGTGACGCAGGACTCAGCCGCTATTCTGCAACGGAACAACGTCCCCTTCGCGGTACAGCAGCGCCCGCAGCTCGGACTCCGCCGAGTCCACCCGCCTCGGGTCGATCGTTTCACCGGCGGCGAAGTGGTCCAGCAGCCGCGGATCCACGTAACTCTTGCGCGCGATCGACGGCGTGTTCCCCAGCACGGCGGACGCGTCCTGCATGGCTGCGCTGATGGCCTGCTTCCGGGCGCCAACGGTTTTCTGCGGGCCGCTGCGGGCCAGGCTGACCGCGGCGGCAACGGTGCCGCGCAGGGTGCGGAAGTCCTTGGCGGTGAAGTCCGAGCCTGTGCGCTCCTTGACGTAGGCGTTGATGTCGGCGCTGGTGACCGGGTGCCAGCTGCGCCCGTTCTTGAACGCCAGCAGCCGGGCGTTGCCGCCGCGCCGCTTGAGCGTGCGCACCAGGGCGGCGAGGTCGGCGTCGTGGATTTCCGATTCCCAGTCCTTGCCGCTCTTGGCCGGGAACTTCAGCTCCAGGCATTCCTTCCGCACGTGGACGTGGGCGCACAGGAGCGTGGCCAGGCCATGGCTGCCGTTTTCGTTGGTGTACTTCTCGGAGCCCACCCGGAGGGAGCCGCTGTCCAGCATCCTGAAGGCGGCAGCCAGGACGCGTTCGCGGCTGTGGCCGTCGGTGCGCAGGTCCAGGGTGACCAGGCGGCGGGCGGTGGGCAGGGACTCCGCCAGCTGCAGGGCACGGTCGAACTTGACCCGGTCCTTCCGCTCCCGCCACTCAGGGTGGTAGATGTACTGCCGCCGGCCCACGGCGTCGAGCCCCGTTGCCTGGATGTGCCCGTTGTCGAACGGCGCGATCCACACGTCCGTCCAGGCCGGCGGGATGCCGATGCTTTCGAGCCGGTCCCGGATGGGGCCCGGCTGCAGCGTGGAGCCGTCAAGGTCCCGGTAGCTGAAGCCAGTCCCGGCGGCAACCCGGCGGTAGCCGCGGCCGGAGGCGTTGCTGCGGCGGAGCCTCACGCCGCGCACTCCGCCGGGTTCATCCTTGTCATAAAAGCAAGCATACTGACTACTTGGTGGAATACCTGTCCATCAACTGGTGTTAATGGTTAGGTGCCTACTCCCGACGGATCCGTCTCCTCCCCCAGCGTCCCCGCGATGCCAGCCCGGCAAACCCGGTCCAGCCCCGGTGTGCCGGCGCCCGGGCTCAAGGCAGTGGACAAGGAGACGACGGCGGGGATCGCCTTCGGTGTCGGCGCGTACGGCCTGTGGGGGCTGCTCCCCCTGTACTTCTTTGCGCTGCAGCCGGCCGGCGCGGTGGAAATCGTGGCCAACCGCGTGGTCTGGTCGCTGATCTTCTGCGCACTGCTCATCACGGTCACCCGCTCATGGCGGGCCATCGCGGGCGCCTTCCGCGACCGTTCAGTCTTCGCCACCCTGGCCATCGCCGCCGTGCTCATCGCCATCAACTGGCTGACCTACACCTACGGCGTGACCACCGGGCAGGCCGTCGAAGCCTCGCTGGGCTACTTCATCAACCCGCTTGTGTCCGTCCTGCTCGGCGTGTTCGTCCTGAAGGAGAGGCTGCGTCCGCTCCAGTGGGCCGCCGTCGGGATCGGTTTTATTGCCGTGGGCGTGCTGACGGTGTCCTACGGCAAACTTCCGTGGATCGCGCTGACGCTGGCGGTGAGCTTCGGCCTGTACGGGTTCGTGAAGAAACGCGTGGGGCCCAAGGTCGACGCCGTGACCAGCCTCAGCGTGGAAACAATGGTCCTGGCGCCGTTGGCTGCCGCCACCATGGTGTGGCTGGGCGTGAGTGGCGTGGCCACCCTCACTAGCCAAGGCGCCGGGCATTTCTGGCTCCTGCTGGCCTCCGGAGTGATCACCGCGGTACCGCTGCTGTTCTTCGGGGCCTCGGCACGGCGGCTGCCGATGACCACGATCGGGCTGCTGCAGTACTTCGCTCCCGTGCTCCAGTTCGTTGTGGCGCTGCTGGTGTTCCAGGAAGCCATGACCCTTGACCGCTGGATCGGCTTCGGCGTGGTGTGGCTGGCGCTGCTGGTCCTCACCGTGGACATGCTCCGCACCACCCGCAAGAACTCCGTGGCGAGGAAGCGCGCCCGCACCGCATAAAGCCGCACGTTTAAACAAGCGCGAACTGGCAGTTAATGACGTCAAATCCGGGATTTGAGGTCATCTGCTGCCAGTTCGCGCTATGTGTTCGCGCCGTTGCGAGGAGGCGCTAACTCTGTGGGGCTGCGTCCTAGGCGTTTGCCTTGATCGCGGCGGCCAGGACGTCCAGGCCGTCGTTCAGCAGCTCGTCGGTGATGACGAGCGGCGGGAGCAGGCGGATGACGTTGCCGTAGGTGCCGCAGGTGAGGATGATGACACCATCCTTGAGGCAGGCAGCGGCCACGGCCTTGGTCAGCTCCGGGTTGGGTTCCTTGGAGCCGGTCTGGACCAGTTCGATGGCCAGCATGGCGCCACGGCCGCGGATGTCGCCAATCACGGCGGATCCGGAAGCAGCCAGCTCGGCCTGGAGCTTCTGCAGGCGACCCGTGGCGAGCGCCTCAATGTGGCGGGCGCGCCCGGCGAGGTTGTATTCCTCCATGGACCCGATCGCAGCCAGCGCGGCAGCGCACGCAACCGGGTTGCCGCCGTAGGTGCCGCCGAGGCCGCCCGGGTGGACGGCGTCGAGCAGGTCCGCGCGGCCGGTGATCGCGGACAGCGGCATGCCGCCGGCGATTCCCTTGGCCATGGTCAGGATGTCCGGGACAACACCTTCGTGGTTCACGGCGAACCATTCGCCGGTGCGGCAGAAACCGGACTGGACCTCGTCGGCGATGAAGACGATGCCCTTTTCCTTGGCCCAGTCGGCGAGAGCCGGCAGGAAGCCTTCGGCGGGAACGATGAAGCCGCCCTCGCCCTGGATGGGTTCGATGATGATCGCGGCCACCTGGTCGCCGCCGATCTGCTTCTCAATCATGGTGATGGCGCGCTTGGCGGCCTCGGCACCGGTGATCGAGGGGTTCTCTTCGCGGTACGGGTAGCTCATGGGCATGCGGTAGACCTCGGGCGCGAACGGGCCGAAGTTGGTCTTGTACGGCATGGCCTTGGCGGTCAGCGCCATGGTCAGGTTGGTGCGGCCGTGGTAGGCGTGGTCAAAGGCGACGACGGCGTCCCGTCCGGTTGCGAGCCGGGCCACCTTGACGGCGTTCTCCACTGCCTCGGCACCGGAGTTGAACAGCACCGTGCGCTTTTCGTGGTCGCCCGGGGTCAGGCGGTTCAGCTGCTCGGCGAGGGCCACGTAGCTTTCGTACGGGGTGACCATAAAGCAGGTGTGGGTGAAGTGCTCAACGGCTTCCTTCACGGCACCGACGACGGCGGGATCGGACGCGCCGACGCTGGTCACCGCGATGCCCGAGCCGAGGTCGATGAAGGAGTTGCCGTCGACGTCGTGGATGATGCCGCCGTCGGCGTCCGCCACGTAGACGGGAACGCTCGAGGCGACGCCGGCGGCAACAACTGCCTTGCGGCGTTCGGTCAGGGCCACGGACTTGGGGCCCGGGAAGTCGGCCTGGACACGGCGCTTCTGCTCCAGGCGGAAGGTGAGTTCACTTGCGGTGGTGGTCATGGAGAAGCCTTTCTTGAAAGCTGGGGATGTTGGGGTCTCGACAAGCTCGACCACCGGGTAGTTATGCATCGAGGGCGGACATCACGTGCTTGATGCGCGTGTAGTCCTCGACGCCGTACATGGAGAGGTCCTTGCCGTAGCCGGACTGCTTGAAGCCGCCGTGGGGCATTTCGGCGGTGAGGAGGATGTGGGTGTTGATCCACACGGCGCCGAAGTCCAGGTCGCGGCTCAGTCGCATCGCCGTTCCGTGGTCGGACGTCCAGACACTGGAAGCCAGGGCGTACTCGACGTCGTTCGCCAGTTCCACTGCCTCTTCCTCGGTGCTGAACTTCTGCACCGTGATGACCGGGCCGAAGGTTTCCTTCTGCACGATGTCGTCCGTCTGCTTGGCGCCGGTGACGATGGTGGGTTCGAAGAAGAAGCCCTTGTCGCCTGCGCGGTGGCCACCGGTGACGATCTTGCAGTTCTCCGGGAGGTGCTCCACTACCGACGTCACGGCGTTGAAGTGGTTCACGTTGTTCAGCGGGCCGAAGTAGTTGTCCTCATCGTTCTGCGAGCCCGTGTGCAGGGTCCTGGTGTGCTCCACCATGGCCGCCACAACGTCGTCGTGGACCGAATCCTCAACCAGCACGCGGGTGATGGCGGTGCAGTCCTGGCCGGCGTTGAAGAAGGCGAACTCGGCGATGGCCGCGGCGCTCTTTTTGATGTCGGCGTCCTTGAACACGATGGCCGGGGCCTTGCCGCCGAGTTCCAGATGGGCGCGCTTGAGGCCCTTCGCAGCTCCGGACGCGACGGCGATGCCGGCCCGGACCGAGCCGGTGATGGAGACCAGGCCGGGGACCTTGTGCTCCACCATCATGGCGCCGGTTTCGCCTGTTCCGAGGACAACGTTCAGCACGCCGGCGGGCAGGATTTCGCCTGCCAGGCGGGCCAGTACCAGGGTGGATTCGGGGGTGGTGTCGGAGGGCTTGAGGACCACGGTGTTGCCGGCAGCGAGGGCGGGGCCGATCTTCCAAATGGCCATCAGGAAGGGGTAGTTCCAGGGTGCCACCTGGGCGACGACGCCGATGGGTTCGCGGCGTACGTAGGAGGTGTGGCCCTCGAAGTATTCTCCGGCGGACTTGCCTTCGAGGATGCGGGCGGCGCCGGCGAAGAATCGGAGCTGGTCGGCGCCGGCGGCAACTTCCTCGGAGGCAATCAGGCTGCGGACCTGGCCGGTGTTGCGGTGCTGGGCTTCGACGAGTTCGTCGCTGTTGGCCTCGACGGCGTCGGCGAGCTTGAGCAGCATCAGCTGGCGCTGGCCGGGGGTGACGTGCTTCCAGGTCTTGAACGCATCCTTGGCGGCGGTCATCGCCGCATCAACGTCGGCCTGGACGGAGATGGGTGACTGGGCCACGACTTCGCCGTTGGTGGGATTGACGATGTCCAGCAGGCCGGTGCCGGCGGGCGTGACGAACTCACCGTTGATGAAGTTCTGCAAGGTTTGAACCACGGTGTGCAACCTCTTTCATAGGGATCATCAGCTGCGAAGCGGATGGATGCGACTGCTTTGAGCCTATGCCAGCACCCCTAGCCAGGGAATAGCCACCTGCACACCCTTGACGAACATGTTTAGTGCGGTTGCCCAGCGCCCGGCTATCCTTTAAACCATGGCCATTTCCCTCGCTGCACTCCTTGGCGTGAGCTCCCTGAACCTGTCCAAGGCAGGCCTCGCCGAAACCACCTGGCACCAGGACATCAACTGGGTCGCCGTGACGGAACTCGAGGATCCGCAGCGGTTCATCAACGGCGGCGAACTGGTGCTCACCACCGGCCTGCGCCTGAAGTCCGCGCCGGAACAGCGCCGGTTTGTCCGCCAGGTCCAGCGCGCCGGTGCCGTGGGGATCGGCTTCGGCATCGGCCTCTCGCACGACGCCGTCCCGCCGGCCATGATCGCCGAGGCCAACCGCTGGGGCCTGCCCATGGTGGAAGTCCCGTACGAGACGCCGTTCATCGCCATAGGCAAGCTGGTGGCGGACGCCCAGTCCGCAGACCACTACTCCAAGCTGGAGCGGCTGATCGCCGGGCACCAGGTCCTGGCCCGGGCGCTCCTGACCGGCGGCGGCCTGGCGGAACTGCTGAAGCACCTGGGCAGCATGCTCCGGACCGACATCGCCCTCACCCAGTTCACGGCGCAGCTCTACAGCAGCAGCCAGGACCACCCCTCCGCGGACACCTGGGCCTCCTACCCGATCCCCACCGGCCGCCGCGATGCCTGCACCCTCTGGGTCCGCCAGCCGTTCGAGGATTCGGGCATCATCGGCTACGCCCAGAACCTGATCAGCGTGGAGCTGAACAACATGGTCAAGCAGCGCCAGGCCCAGCGCGCCCTCTGCGGCCAGGTGCTGGAGGACGTCATCCACGGTGCCCTCGAGACCAGCGAGGCCCAGCGCAGGCTCGCGGGCGTGGGGCTGAACAGCACCCGCAAGAACGTGGTGCTGCTGGCGGTGTCGGCCGCCCACCACAAGGCCCTGGTGAGCACCTCGGTGCCGCAGCCGCTGGAGAACGCGGTCGCCGCCGTCGTCGGGAAGGACCTGGTGGTGGTGATTAACGACGACGGCGGCGCGGCACCTGCGCTGGCCCGGAGACTCAGCGACCACCTGGCTGAGGCCGGCATCCATGCGACGATCGGCATCGGCGGCGCGTACACCAAGCCCAACGGCCTGCGCTGGAGCTACTTCGAGGCCCGCGATGCGGCCAGCCATGGCCTGCCGGTGAACGAACCGGAACGGCTGAGCCTGACCTCGCTGCTGCTGGCGAGCGAGGATGTCCCGCTGGCGGACATGGCCAACGAATCCCTCAATCCCCTGCGGACCTTCGATAACGCCCACGGAGCGGAACTGATGACCACCCTGGAAAGCTACCTGGGCAACAACGGTTCGGTGGCCGCCGTCGCCGAAGCCCTGACCCTGCACCGGAACACCGTGCGCTACCGCCTGGCGCAGATCACCGAGCTGACCGGCTACGACCCCTCGGTCACGGCAGACCGGGTGCAGCTGTGGCTGGCCCTTGCTGTCGCGAGGCTCGGCGGCCGGCAGGGCAGGTAGTCCCCGCTGTCAGCAACGCGGGGTCACTTAATGCCCAAAGAACGGGCCGCATTGGGCGTTAAGTGACCCCGCGTTGCAGTGGGTGGTGGGCGCCAAAGCCGGACACTCGAACCGGCCTGCCTAGAGCACCCCGGCTTTCAGGCGCTTCTTCGACTTCTTCCAGGCCTTCACGTACGCCGCCTCGGCTTCGGCCGCGAGCTGGACTTGCCGGGTCTGGAGCGTGATGTAGGCCGAGGCGACGGGTTCGGGCAGGCCCGGGATGGCGCCTAACTCAGCCAGCAGGTCCCGGGCGATGACACCGTCGTGGAAATCGCCCAGTGCCTGCTGCAGCCGGTGCGCGGCCTTCGCGACCTTCACCGCCCGCTTGCCGTGGACCGGCACCATCGACTCCGCCACGTGCCGCACCTTCTTGGCATCCTTGCGGACCTGGTGCAGGGCGGATTCGTGCGGAGCGCCCCGCCGCGCATTCTTCGCCGCCCGGTGCGAGAGGCGCAGCCGCTTGGCGGCCTTGCCCACCAGCTTGCCGGCCATCTTCCGGGCCGGAGCATCCGCCTCCGGCCTGGCGGGGGGCTGGTCGCGGAAGCGTTCGAGGTCGTCCAGCAGCCGGTAGTACCGTTCGGACAGCAGGGTGCCCTGGAGTTTCCGGTAGGCCGTGTCCAGGGTGTCCCCCAGGTCGTTCTCCAGCTGGGCCTTCACGGCCGTCGCGGCCGGGCCGGGCTCAAGTTCGTCGATATGGCCGCGGAGCCGGTCCAGCATGACTTCGGCGTCACGGGGTTCCCCGAGGATCTGGCCGAGCCATTTGAGTTCATCACACAGCCGCCGGACTGCCACTGCGCTGTAGAGCTGCCGGTAGGCCGAGAGCACCGAACGTGCCCGGCGCGTGGCTGAGCGCATCTCGTGGACGGCTTCGGGTTCTTCCAGGCGGACACCCGGATCGCGCGCCAGGATCTCCTGGATCTGCGCACCGAGGTAGGCCGTGACGACGGCGGTCGCAGGCGATTTCCTGCCGGCGGCTGCAGCGGCCGGGGCGGCCCGGTCGTGGGGACTCAGGTCCGGCCCGCCGGCGAGCGCCCGCGCCAGTTTCGAGGCATATTCGGCAGGGCTGGCTCCCGCGGCGGCGAGGGCGTTGTCCGCTGCTGGGAAGAGCTCGGGGCTGCCATGGACGAGCTCAAGTTCCCACTCGCGCCACCGCTGGGTCGTGCCGGAATCCCCCGCGGCGCCGAGCAGGTCCGCACTCACGCGGTCGTCCGCAAGGTCCGCCAGGTGCATGCCGTCTTCGGCATACAACGGGTAGGTGGTCCGCCTGGTCTCCAGCCTGACCACCGGCGCCACGTCATCGCCACGCAGGTAGGCGCGCAGGTGCGCCAGCAGCCTGTCAGGCACGACGTCGGCCTGGCCCAGTGGCTCGTGGAGCTCACGCCGCTGCTGGGGTGCTGAACCGGCGGCAGCGTCGGATGCGCCGGGCACGGCTTCCGCCGGGAGTTTCAGGTGCCACCCGGCGTCGGTATCGCCGGTCCGCCGGCGCAGGGTCATCCGCCGTGAGGCCAGGGTGTGCCTGTCGGTGTCGAAGTACACGGCATCCAGGGTTGCCGCCCGCGGCTCCCCCACCCGCGCCACTCCCGGCACGCCGGTCAGGGACGGCACCTCGGCCGCCTCGCCGACGTCGTACTTCTTTTCGATCTCGACTCCCTGGGTAACCACTGCGCGCCGTCCTTCCACATCACTTCACTGCGGCGCATCCGGACCATGCTGTCCGGACATGCCGTGGCCACGAGTCTATGGCCCCGACGTTAACGGCCGGGAGAGGTTGGCCACAAAACTCTAGACATCAAACGTCTAACGTCTAACCTTGTTAGATGACCACCGCCGCCTCAGCCCCCTCCGCACTGGACGCCCCACCCAAGCCGCGCACCGCCGTCGTGCTGGGTGTCATTGCCCTGGTGCTCATCGGCCTGAACCTCCGCGCCGGGATCACCGGGGCGTCGGCCTTGCTGCACGACCTCCAGGTGGTGCTCGGCTACGGGCCGCTGGTGGCGTCGATCATTCCGTCCATTCCCACCCTGTGTTTTGCGGTGGCGGGCGCAGGCACGTCCTGGCTGACTGGGCGGCTGGGCGTTGAGAAAGCCATCCTGCTGGCGCTGGCGATGCTGGCCGGCGGGCTGATGGTCCGCGGCATCCCGGCCACGGGCGCGCTGGTAGGCGGCACCGTGCTGGGGATGTCCGGACTGGCGGTCTGCAACGTGGCCATGCCGTCCTTCATCCGGGAACACTTCGCCCGTAAGACGTCGCTGATGACCGCGCTGTATACGGTGACCATGACCACCGGGGCCACCGTGACCGCCGTCGCCGTAGTCCCGCTGGCGCAGGCACTGGGATCCCCCTCGGCCGCCGTCGGGGCGATCGGCATCATGGCCGTGGCCGCGTTCCTGGGCTTCCTTCCCGTGGCGCTGCACGCCCACCGCAACAGCGTCCGCGCCACGGCCGGCCACATCTCGCCGTGGCCGCTGCTGCGCACCCGCAAGGGCCTGCTGCTGACCGCGATTTTCACCCTGCAGGCCCTTCTCGCCTATGCGCTGCTGAGCTGGTTCCCGTACATGCTGACCACCATGGGGCTCAGCGCGTCGGCGAGCGGCCTGATGTACGGGCTGATGCAGCTGGTGTCCGTGCCGGCCGGGATGGTGCTGATCGCCATCGGCTCCCGCCCGCGGATGCTCCGGCCGGCCTTCTACCTGGCCAGCGTCACCATGGCGGCGGGCGTGGCGCTGCTGTTGTTCCTGCCGGTGTCACTGGCGGTGGTCCCGGCGGTCCTGCTGGGCTTCGGTCTGGGCATTTTTCCGCTGGTGATGGTGATGATCAGCCGCAGCGGCGAGAGCACCGCGGAGACCACGGCCCTGTCCACCCTGGCCCAGTCCACCGGTTACCTGCTGGCCACGGCGGGCCCGTTCGGCACCGGGCTGCTGCACAGCGCCACCGGCGGCTGGACGTTGCCTCTCGCCATCCTGCTGGGCCTCGCCCTGGTCCAGATTGTTGTTGCGCACCTGATCAGCGGCCGCCCGGCAGTTAACGGCCGCCCGGCCGCGAAGAAGAAGTAGGCCACCATGACCCTGAGCACCTCGCACCGCCAGCCGCTGGCCGACGAAATCACCGCCAAGCTGCGCGCCATGATCCACTCGGGCGAGTGGCCGCTGCAGCAGCGGATTCCGTCCGAACCCGAGCTGATGGCCAAGCTCGGCGTCTCCCGCGGCACCCTCCGCGAGGCGGTCAAGGCCCTGGCCCACAGCGGCATGCTGGAAGTCCGGCGCGGGGACGGCACCTACGTCCGCGCCACCAGCGAGATGTCCGGCGCGGCGCGGCGCATGTACCAGGACCACACCGAGGAGCACATCCTGGAGGTCCGGGTGGGGTTGGACACCCAGGCAGCCCGCCTCGCCGCCCGGCATGCAACGGACGACGACGTCTCCGCCCTGCGTGCCCTGCTCGCCGAGCGCGATGCGGCCTGGCACGCCGCCGACTACGCGGCGTGGGCCCGCGCCGACTGGGGTTTCCATGAGCGCGTGGCCCAGGCATCCCGGAACCCGCTGCTGCACGAGCTGTACGTCAGCTTCGGCGACGTTTTCCATGACGACCTGCTGAAGCAGCACGTCCGCGCCGGCTTTGAGGGCCTCCCGCACGAAGGCCACGACACCCTCGTGGATGCCATCGAGGCGCGCGACGGCGACGCCGCCGTGGCCAGCGTCAACCGGAACCTGAACTCCTGCTCGGAGTGGCTGGGCGCGTAGCCCCGCATTGCAGGGTTTCGCCACACTCCAACCGGTCAGTAGGCTTACCATCTGACGTAGGTAGTAACGCCGCGGGCGCCGCCGGCACCCGGAGGTGCCCGCCGATGAAGGAGTACACATGGCGCGAGCAGCACGCCCGTCCGAGAACCGACGAAAGCCAGCCGCGGCACTGTGGGCTGACGGGCTGGGCAGGGTGGGCATCCGTTCCGCCCAGGTCCTGCTGATCCTGGCAGTGGCCGTCGCCTCCGTTTACGCGTTGATGCAGATCAAGCTGCTGGTCATTCCGGTACTGATCGCCCTCATCCTTGCGGCCGCCATCGGACCATTCGTGAACATGCTCCGCCGCCGAGGACTGCCCGGCGCCGCGGCCACGGGCATTGCCTTTGTGGCCCTCCTCATTTTGCTCGCCGGCGTCTCCACGGTGATCTACTTCTCCGTGCGGAGCCAGTGGGGCGATCTGGCGCAGCAGGCGTCGTCGGGCCTGGACGAACTGGAGCAGTTCCTGCGTAACGGCCCCGTGCCGATCGACCAGGAGCAGCTGGACCAGGCGCGTGAGGGGATCATTCAATTCGCTACGAGCAGCCAGGTCCGCTCAGGCGCCATCACCGGCCTGTCCGTGGTGACCGAGTTCATCACCGGGACCATCCTGATGGTGGTGATCCTGTTCTTCTTCCTCAAGGACGGCGCCAAGATCTGGAACTTCTTCCTGCGGCCGTTCACGGGTGAGCGCGAAGCGAAACTCCGCCGCGTGGGAAGCCGCACCTTGGAGGTGCTGGGCGGTTATGTCCGCGGCACCGCCATCGTGGCCCTGGTGGATGCAGTAGCAATCGGCGCGGCACTCCTCATCCTGCAGGTACCGCTGGCCTTCCCGCTGGCCATCATCGTTTTTATGACCGCCTTTATCCCGCTGGTGGGGGCAACGGTGGCGGGCATCCTCGCGGCACTGGTTGCCCTCGTCGCCAACGGCCCCGTGGTGGCGCTGATCGTCGTCGCCGTGGTGGTGGCCGTCAACCAACTGGAGGGCGACTTCCTGCAGCCTGTCGTCATGGGCAAGTCCCTCCAGCTCCACGCCCTGGTGATCCTGATGGCCTTGACCGCAGGCACCATCCTCGCGGGGATCGTGGGCGCCGTGCTGGCCGTCCCGCTGGCCGCCGTCGCCTGGGCGATCATCCAGGTGTGGACCGCGGAGGATCCGCACCTTGAGGACATGAACCCGGACCTCCCGCCGGCCAACACCCAGCCCGCCTGAGGGTCCCAGGGAGCGCCCGACGGCGGCCCGGCACCTGGGTGCCGGACCGCCGTCGTACTTCCACCAGCGCGAACGTACACTTGGGGCCCTTTGGCGAGGGCCTCAACTGTACGTTCGCGCCGTCTTTGTGGCTGGTCAGGAGCGGAGGCCGGCGAAGACGTTCTTGGGCCGCTGCATCTCGCCGTGCTTGGCGCCGAGGACGACTACCGCCGCCGCGAAGGCCGGAATGGCCCACTGCAGGATCTTGAGCTGCTGCTGCGCCGATTTCAGCTCGTCGGACGCCGCCGGCTGGGGCTCCGTCGCGCCGCGCGCACCCTGGTCGGCGAGCTTCTCCACCTTCTTGCCGAGGATGCCGGAGTACAGCGTCACTCCGGCACCCGCCAGTGTCACCGCCGTCTTGATCACAGTGTCCCTGGCCACGCCGTCCTGCGTTGCGATGCGCCCCTTGTTCTCCAATGCGATGGCGAGGTCAGCCACCAGGTGCGAGGCGAACGCCGCCGTCTGGACCGGCGCCCACTTCATCCAGCCGGCGCTGGAGAGCCGGGTGCGTTCCGCCGGATCCTTGGCCTGCGCGGCCGCCCCGTTCAGCCCGATCGCTCCCATCAGCGAACCGCCGAACCATGCCGCGGCGCTCAGGTCGTGAACGGACCGGGCAACAAGATTTCCTGCCATGATGTGGTTTCCTAACGTCGAACTGGTTCCGAAAATGCCGCTGGTGCGGTCTTCACTGGCCGTGATCCATCAATGTCATGGAGTAGCTATGGTAAGCACACTTACTAATGTTACGAAACCCCGACTTGAAGGACTCTTACGCGTAATATCGTCGCCATGGAAAACACTGGGACTTTGTTCGGCTGGGCATTCGGCGACCCCGCCCGTGAAGATGATGCCGCGTACATGGCAGGCCTTGAGAAGGAAGCGCTGGAGAACGCGACGGCGACAGCCAAGGCCAAGGGCGTGACGGTGGTCGCGGGCTCGGAAGTCTTCACCGCACTCAGTGCCAACGACAGCCTGGTGGAGCTCGATCACGCTCCGGGCAAGCTGGTGGTCCGCTGCACGGTGCACGTGGAAGGCCCCGGGGCCGCGAAGCTGCACGCCGAGGGGCCCATGAACGGATAGCTCTCATGGCCGATGGGGAATCCGGCCTCAGCGAGGCGGCGGATGCAGTCGAGGAGGCGTCGGACACCAAGGCGCTGGATGTGGTGGCGCGCTCCGGATTCGCCGTGATGGCCCTGCTCCACATCATCGTCGGTGCGATTTCCGTCGCCTTGGCCTTCGGCCAGCCGGGGCAGGCCGAACCCACCGGCGCCATCGAGCAGCTGGCCGCGAACCCGTGGGGACCCGCCGTGCTGTGGGCCTGCGTGGTTGCCTGCACCGGGCTTGCGTTGTGGCAGCTGAGTGAAGCGACGCTCCGGGCACGGCGCCTTCCCGCCGGGAAGCGGCTCGGGAAACTCATCTCGTCGGGATGCCTGGCCGTGGCCTACGGCAGCGTCGGGCTCAGCTTCGCCGGGTTCGCCGTGGGCATGCGCGGGGACTCGGGCGACACCACCCGGGACTTCAGCACCGCGCTCCTGAACGCACCGTTTGGCCTGCCCGTGCTGGTGGCGGTGGGCCTGACCATCATGGGCGTTGGCGTCTATTTTGTGGTGAAGGGGCTGCGGCGCGGCTTCAAGGAGGAGCTGTTCCGGTTCGACGGCAGCCGGCGCGGCAAACTCATCGATGCCCTGGGCGTCACCGGGCACGTGGCCAAGGGAATCGCGCTGAACCTGGCGGGACTGCTCTTCGTCATCGCCGCCGGGAAGCAGAGTCCGGAGGAATCCACTGGACTGGACGGCAGCCTCAAGGCGCTCCGCGACCACCCGTTCGGCCCGTACCTGCTGGTCGCGATCGGGGCGGGCTTCATCTGCTACGGCATGTTTGCGCTGGTCCGGGCGCGGTTTGGCCGGATGTAGCCCTGGAACAGCAACGCGGGGTCACTTCCCGCCCAATAAACCCCGTTTATCGGGCGGGAAGTGACCCCGCGTTGCGTGTCTTGGTCCGGACTTAGACGTTGGCGGCTACGCCATCGCGGGAGATGGCAACCATGTCCTCGCGCGGCACCACCTTGATGCGCTCACGCTTGACCTCCACGCCGTGTGATCCGCCGGCCTCGGTGGCGGCTGCGCCGAGGGCGAGTTCGTATGCGTCCAGGGCAAGCCAACCTTCCCAGCTGGTGAACTTCACGCCGCGGGCGTCCAGGAGTTCGACGACGGCGTCCGCCTCGGGAACGGCGGCAACCGGCAGGTTTTCGCGGTCTTCGAGCAGGTACGTGACGGTCTCCAGGGCGTCGCCCTTGGTGTGGCCGATGAGGCCGACCGGTCCGCGCTTGATCCAGCCTGTGGCGTAGATGCCCGGCACGTGGGTGCCGGCGGCATCCAGGACGCGTCCGCCGTCGTTCGGGACAACGCCCTTCTTGTGGTCGAACTCGATCTCCGGCAGGGCCGAGCCGAAGTAGCCGATGGCGCGGTACACGGCCTGGACCGGGTAGTCCACGAACTCGCCGGTGCCGCGGGCGTTGCCCGTGCCGTCCAGCTCGGTGCGCTCGAACTTCATGCCGGCAACCTTGCCGGGGGTTTCGGCGTCGTCGAAGATTTCCACCGGGCTGTGCAGGAAGTGCAGGTGCAGGCGGCGGGAAGCCGTGAGCTCGGAAAGGTCCTCGGGCTGCTCGGCGATCCAGTTGGTGAGCGTGCCCACCATGGTCTTGACCTGGTTGTTGCTCTGGATCAGGCGGTCCGATTCCTCGTCGAACTCGAAGTCCTCGGCGTAGAGGATGATGTCCACGTCCTTGGAGTGGGACAGTTCGCGGAGCTCCAGCGGGGTGAACTTGACCTGGGCGGGGCCGCGGCGGCCGAAGACGTGGACGTCTGTGACGGGCGAGTCCTTCAGGCCGGCGTAGACGTTGTCCGGGATTTCGGAGACCAGCAGGTCATCGGCGTGCTTGGACAGGACGCGGGCCACGTCCAGTGCCACGTTGCCGTTGCCGATCACGGCGATTTCCTTGGCGTCCAGCGGCCATTCGCGCGAAACGTCCGGGTGGCCGTCGTACCAGGAGACGAAGTCCGCGCCGCCGTAGGAGCCGTCCAGCTCAATGCCCGGGATGTTCAGGTCCGCGTCCTTGATGGCGCCGGTGGCGAAGATGACGGCGTCATAGTGGGTGCGGAGGTCCTCGATGGAGAGGTCCGTGCCATAGTCCACGTTGCCGAAGAAGCGGATGTCTCCGCGGTCCAGGACCTTGTGCAGGGCGTTGACGATGCCCTTGATGCGCGGGTGGTCCGGGGCGACGCCATAGCGGATCAGGCCGTAGGGTGCCGGGTAGCGGTCAAAGAGGTCGATGCTCACGGTCAGCTCGCCGCTCTTGACGGCTTCGCTCTTAGTGAGGATGTCCGCGGCGTAGACGCCGGCCGGGCCGGAGCCCACAACGGCAACGCGCAGCGGACGCTCGGCAGATCCTACGGTGGTGCTGGTTGACACGGCTGTGTTCCTTTTCTTCTGCATCGGTTGCTCCGTAATGGCCCTTTTGAGGCCTCATAAGGGCGGTTGCGGAGCAATCGATGGGTTTCAGGGGGTTAGAACTCGGGTGGTACGGGGCTTGTTCGGGCTGGTGGTGCTGTAGTCGGCGGTCTTGAAGTGCGACGGCGCGAAGGGGCTCACGCGCACCACGTCACCGATCACAATCACGGCGGGATTTGCGACGCCGGCGGCGTCCGCCTGGTCGGCGATGGAACCGAGCGTGCCGATGGTCACGCGCTGATTCGGCAGATAGCCGTTCTCAACGATGCCAACTGGAGTGTCCAGAGGCAAACCGGCCTGGTGGAGGGCGGCGGCGGAATCGCGGAGCGCGGCGACGCCCATCAGCAGGACGACGGTGTGGTCTGCGCGGGCCGGGACCTCGGAAAGTTCCTCATGCCCGGTGACCACGCTGAAGCCCTTGGCCAGGCCGCGGTGTGTCACGGGAATGCCGGCGGCGGCGGGAACGGAGATCGCGGACGTGACGCCGGAGACCACTTCCACCTCGACGCCGTGCTGCCGGCAGTACTCGGCTTCCTCGCCGCCGCGGCCCAGGACGTACGGGTCGCCGCCTTTGAGTCGGACCACACGGTGCCCGGCGAGGGCTTCTTCGACGAGGATGCGGTTGATCTCGGCCTGCGGCACGGGATGGTGGCCGGGGGTCTTGCCCACCTCGATGACGCGGACGTCGGGGGCAAGTTCGTTGAGCAGTTCGCGCGGGCCAAGGCGGTCAGCCACCACGACGTCGGCCTGGCCGAGGAGCCTGCGTCCGCGGACGGTGATGAGGCCGGTATCGCCGGGTCCGCCGCCCACGAGGGCCACGGAGCCGGCAGATGCACGACGGCGGCGCAGCGGGAGGTCGCCCGTTTCCAGTGCGGTGGCGACGGCGTCGCGCAGGGCCATGGCGCGGCGCGGGTCTCCCCCGGCGTTCACGGCGATCTGCACGTCGTCCACCACGGCGACGGCGGGAGTCCACGCGGCGGAGGCTTCGTGGTCGGAGGCGTTGACGCACCAGATGCGCTGCGCCTCGGCGTCGGCCGCAACCTGGGTGTCCACGGCGGGATCGCCGGTGGCGGTCTGGACGAACCAGACGCCGTCGACGTCGGTGCCGACGTAGGTGCGCGGCTCCCAGGTGAGGAGGCCGGCGTCGGCCAGTTCCTGGAGCGCGGCGGAGGCAACGGGAGCCACGACGGTGACCCGGGCACCGGCGTCGAGCAGCCCCTTGGCGCGGCGGGCAGCCACGGGGCCGCCGCCCACCACCAGCACGGGGCGGCCGAGCAGCCGCAGTGCTGTGGGGTAAATATCCTGAATTGCCATGGATCAACGGTAGGGCCGCGTCACATTCACCAACAACGGCAGTGGAAACACCAGTTCACGTAAGGTAACGCTGCGTCACATACGGCCGGGCCGCCGTCGTGGGGCAGATTGGCGACGATGAGGGCCGGCGGGGGCTCAATTGGCGGCGTGTCCGTGTCGAAGTGCCCCACGACGGCGGCTGCGGGGTTAGTGCGCGGCACCCGGCAGCCCGCGCGAGAGGGCCTGGTTGAGCAGGGCGGCCGCCGTCCACCGCTGGGAGGCGACGGCGTCGTCCCGGCTCAGGCCGCCGACATCCGTGAGCCAGACCAGGGACTCAATGCCGGTGGCACTGCGGATCGCCAGGACCAGCCGGTGAATATCCTTCTCCGCCATCGTTTCCTGGAGCGGGGAGAGAGCCTCAGTGATCCAGGCGATCGCCCGGCCCTGCCGCAGGGGCAGGCCTTTTTGCTGCTCAGTGGTCTGTTCGAGGGACAGCCTCAGCATGGTCCGCTGCTGCGCTTCCGTTTCGAGGATCATCCGGGTGAACTCAACCACGACGGCGTCCAGGCGCCCGGCGACGTCGGCCGGCGGATTTTCCGGGAGCATCGTCGTCCGGGCAGTTTCCGGATGGGCGGCAGCCAGCAGCTCACGCTGCCCCGGGAAGTACCGGTAGGCCGTGCTGCGGGCGACGCCGGCGACGAGCGCGGCCTCGTCCACCGTGGGCGTGGCGCCATCAGCAACAAGCTGGCGCGCCGCTGCGACCAGGGCATCAAGGGTGCGGCGTTTCTGGCCCGTGCGGCCGACGTCTGCGTAGGGTCTTGACATGCACTTCATGGTACTCCAGTCTTGTTATGGGACATGAGTCCCATAAGCCCATCAGCGTCGAGGCGGCCACCATGGAGACAAAGAATTCAGCATCCGCAATTGTCCGGCAGCCCGGCGAAGGGGCCAGGCGCTGGTTCTTCGGCGGAGGCGTGCAGACCTGGAAGGCCACGGAGGAGGACACCGCCGGGGCGTTCCTCCTGTTCGAAGACGAGATGGAAATCAACAAGGTCACTCCCCTGCACACCCACCCGGACTCCGACGAGACGATGTACATCCTCTCCGGCGAGATCCTGATGAACATGGACGGCACCGAGCACCGGGTCGCCGCCGGCGGGGTGACCATCGCCCCGAGAGGCGTCCCGCACGCGTTCAAGGTCACGCAGGAGGGCACCCGCGTCCTGTGCCTGCACACCCCCGGCGGTGCCCAGGCGTTCTACTTCGGCGCCAGTGAACCGCTCGCGGCCGGTGAGGCTTCAGGTCTCGTTGACTTCGGCCGCATCCGCGAATCCGGCCGGCTCAATGGCGGCATCGAGCTCCTGGGTCCGCCGCCGTTCCCGGAAGGCTAGGCGTTCTTCAGCCGCAGGTAGTGGTCCCGGTCCGGCTTGTCCAGGTGCTCGATCGCGTAGCGCAACGCCGTCCGCGGCATCGAGGCCGCGTGCGCGTCCAGGAATTCCAGGAGGCGGGGCCGGTCGCTGCGGCCGGCGTCGCGGAGCCAGCCGCCGGTGGCCTTGTGGATCAGGTCCTCCGTCTCGTCGAGGAGCAGCTCGGCGATGGCGAACGTGTCTTTTACGTCGCCGGTCCGAAGGAACCAGGACGTGGCGACGATGGCCGTCCGCCGCTCCCACAGGTTTGCTGAGCGGGCCATTGTGTACAGGACCTCGCGGGGCTTGTCGACGAGCCACCCGCCCACAACGCGTCCGGCCCCCAGGTCCACGAGGTCCCAGTTGTTGATCCGGTCGTGGCGGCGCAGGTAGAGCCCGTACAGATCCCTGCGGAGGTCATCGCTGGCCTTTTTGCCGGCGGCCTGGAGGGCCATGATTTTGACTGCCCCGGCCCGCGCCTCGTGGATGTCCACGTCCAGGAGGGCCTCGATCTGCGGCAGCTCCATGGCCACGAATTCCTTGCCGAGATCGAAGACCTGCCCCATCCGAACGCCCAGGAAGAAGTCGCCTTCGGCGTAGTCTCCCGGACCCGTCTTGAAGTAGCGCTGGTACTTCCGCTGTTCGTCGTCGGACTGCAATTCCTGCAGCCGGGCCAAGAACGCGGCGGCGGTGGGATGCGCTGGAGATCCGGGGGCCATGGCGCCAGTCTGCCAGACGCGATGCCACGCCGTCGTGGGGCACATTGGCCGGGATTTAGGGGCAGATCATCTTTGGCAACGGCGTGTCCGTGTCAATGTGCCCCAGTTCGGGGCGGGTCGCGCCAACAAAGTCGCCAACAAACAGCAGAGCCCGACGGCGGGACTCACCGTCGGGCTCTGCTGTGACGTTTGGGTCGGGCCGGGTTAGCGGGTGCTTCCGGACAGGAGGCCGCGGCTGCGGAGCAGGCGCTTCTCGATCGGCGCGAAGACCAGCAGCTCGATCAGGATGCCGACTCCGAGGATCAGCAGGATGGCCGCCATCACCACGGTCATGTCGGACAGGACGCGGCCCTGGTCCAGCAGCGAGCCGAGGCCGAAGCCGATGGTGCCGCCCACGGCGATGATTTCCGCCGCCATGAGGGAGCGCCACGAGAACGCCCAGCCCTGCTTCAGGCCGCCCAGGTAGCCGGGAAGGGCCGCGGGAAGGATGATCTGGACGGCCATCTGGAAGCGGTTCGCGCCCAGGACGGTACCCACCCGGCGGTACTGCGGCGGGATCTGGTCCACGCCGGAGATGAGGCCGTTGATGATGGACGGTATGGCGCCCATAAACACCACAAAGTAGACGGTGGCGTCGGTGAGGCCGAACCAGATAATCGCAGCCGGAACCCAGGCCACGGAAGGCAGCACTTGCAGGCCGGAAATCAGCGGCCCGAAGGCACGGCGCAGCGGAGCCACCTGGGCCAGCAGCAGCCCCACGGGGGTGGCAATGGCGACGCTGATCAGGAACCCGACCAGCCCGCGCTGCAGCGAAGTCCACACTGCTTCCTGGAGCTTGCCCTCGCCCCACAGGACTCCGACCTGGCCCAGCACGTCGAGCGGGCCGGGCACCAGGTCGCGGCGTTTCACGCCAAGGGAGACGTAGAACTGCCAGATCAGGACCAGGACCACCAGGGCTGCAATCGGCAGCAGGATGCGGCTCCAGTCGATGCGGGCCTTGCGGACGGCGTCGGACTGCAGGGAGTCGAGGCCGGCTTCCAGCTGGCGAAGGTCCTCGTGCCCGGTGGAGGTCCGGGTCAGCGCGGCGTGGACGGACGGAGCGCCCGATGCCGCCCTGGGAGTGGCATCGGGCCTGTCGAAGCCGGCCGCTTCGTCCGCAGGACGAAAGCGGTCCGGCGAAGGGGCGGGGGCGGCATCGGGCGCGGAGGCGGCGACGGGTGTGGGGTTATTTGGCATGGCGGCGAATCTCCTCCCGGAGCCGGGCGGTGATGACCCCGGTCAGCTGTCCGGCCAGGCCGGCGTCGGTTCGGTGTTCCTCGGTGACGGCCCACTCTTCGACCACACGGCCCGGGCGGGACGACAGCAGCAGCACGCGCTGGCCCAGCCGTACGGCCTCGCGGACGTTGTGGGTGACAAAAACGATGGTCCGCCCGGTCTCTTTCCAGATGCGTTCCAGCTCATCATGCAGGAGGTCCCGGGTGATGGCGTCCAGGGCCGCGAACGGCTCGTCCATCAGCAGCAGCTGCCGGTCCTGGGCGAGGGAACGCGCCAGTGAAACACGCTGGCGCATGCCGCCGGAGAGCTCGTGCGGGCGCTTGTCCCCGGCTCCGCCCAGGTGCACCAGCTCCAGCAGCTCGTTGGCCTTGGCGCGGCGCTCGGCCTTGCCCACGCCGCGCAGCTGCAGCGCCAGTTCGATGTTCTCCCGCGCTGTGAGCCAGGGGAACAGGGCGGCGTCCTGGAACATAAACGCGGCGCCGTCGCTGGGCACTTCCAGGGCGCCCGACGTCGGGGCCTCCAGTCCCGCCATGATGTTCAGCAGGGTGGATTTGCCGCAGCCGGAGGCACCGAGGAGGGCGACGAACTCGCCCGACGCGATGGTGGCGTTGACGTCGTCCAGCACCGGGGCGCCGTCGCCGAAGCGCTTGCCCAGGTTTTCCAGTACGACTGGCATGGTCCCGTCCTTACGTTGGTAGTGCGGTTGCTGGGTGGTGCGGTTGCTGGGTGATGCAGTGCTTGGTGGTCAGTCCTGGCCGAGGTTGGCCGCGGAGATGGACTTTCCGGTGACTTCGTTCAGGGCCCGGAGGTCGAACAGGCCGTTGATGTCGGCCTGTTTGGTGGTGCCGGCCTCCACCCCGTCCTTGAGCAGCTTGGGATAGGTCCCGGCAAGCGGGTCCACGGTGAAAATGATGTTCTTCAGTGACCGGTCGATGACGTCCGCCGGGAGGGCTGCGCCGGCGGATTCCTGCAGCGCGGCGTTGATGACGGCCGCTTTTTCCGCGGAGGGGGTGTCATTGAGCCAGGCCACGGACTTGGCGTGGCCGCGGAGGAGGGCCTTGACCGTGTCCGGGTGCTCCGCGGCGAAGGTCTTGTTGACGATCAGGATGGTGGTGGGGAATTCCCCCGGCTTGCCGGACGCTGAACCGTCCCACAGGTCCTTTTCGTCCACCAGGACCTTGGCTCCGGCCTGGAGCACCAAACGCGAGGCCCACGGCTCCGGCAACCACGCGCCGTCGAGCTTTCCGTCCTGGAAGAGCTTCAGCGTCTGGGCGTTGTCCGTGGGGTTGATGGCGACGTCGCCGCTGCCGTCCACGTTGGTGTCGTAGCCCTGCGAGCCCAGCCAGGCGCGCAGCGCGACGTCCTGGGTGCCGCCGAGCTGGGGCGTGGCGAGTGTCTTGCCCTTGAGGTCCGCGGCGGAATTGATGTCCGGCCGGACCACCAGCTGGGCACCGCCGGCGGCAGCGCCTGCGATGACGCTCACCGATTCCCCGCCGCTCTTGACGAAGGAGTTAATGGCCGGGTTGGGGCCGATGTAGGCGGCGTCGATGGCGCCCGCGTTGAGGGCCTCGATGGCGGCCGGCCCGGCGTTAAACGTTGCGGTGCTGAGCTTGGTGCTGCCCAGTTCCTTGGCGAGGAAGCCCTGGTTGATGCCCACCAGGGCTGCTGCGTGGGTGATGTTGCCGAAGTAGCCAAGCTTCAGTTCTTCAGCGGGGGTGGGCGACGGCGTGGCGGCCTGGGCCTCAGTGTTACGCGAAACGCTGGACGCCACCACGGCGCCAACGGCGATCAGCAGGACCAGCCCGATGGCCAGCGCAGCCTCAATGGCACGCTTGTGCTTGGGCACCGCGCTTTCACCGGCCACGATCCGGGTCATCCCGGGCTTGGAACTAGTCATTGTTTCACCATAGGGAGTGCCGATTACCCGTTCAATGAAGCAGAAACGCTGGGTCACGCGGGTTCATCTAGCGTCACATTCGGTGGCGGGGAGACGCGGTTCGCGGAGTTCAGTTGCCCTTGACGTTGACCAGCTGCCGCAGCTTGTGCCGCACCTTCACGAGGTCCGCTGCGTCCCTCATCACGACGTCGATGGGCTTGTAGGCCGCTGGAATCTCGTCGATGAATGCCTCGGATGGGCGGAACTCGATGCCGTGCATGGCTTCCTTCAGTTCCGCCAGCGAGAATGTCTTCCGGGCGGCGGTCCGGGAGTACTCGCGGCCGGCCCCGTGCGGGGAGGAGTTCAGCGAGGAGGGGTTGCCCAGGCCTTCCACCACGTACGACGCCGTCCCCATGGACCCCGGAATAAGTCCCGGATCGCCGGGCTCGGCTCTGATCGCTCCCTTGCGCGAGACCCACACGGATTTGCCGTAGTGCGTCTCCAGCCGGGTGAAGTTGTGGTGGCAGTTGATCCGCTCGCGTTCCGTGACGTGGCCGCCCACCCAGTGGCCGAACTGCGTGATCACCCGGTCCATCATTTCCTCGCGGTTCAGGAGGGCGAAGTGCTGGGCCCAGCGGAGCTCCGCGATGTACCGGGTGAACTCGGGGGTGCCTTCGTCGAGGTAGGCGAGGTCGGGGTCCGGCAGTTTGGTCCCCCGCTTTCGGGTCACCTGCTGGGCGACGCCGATATGATGCTGTGCGATCTTGTTCCCCACGCCGCGGGAGCCTGAGTGAAGGAAGAGCCAGACGGCGTCGGTTTCGTCGGCGGAGACTTCGATGAAGTGGTTGCCCGATCCCAGGGAGCCCAGCTGCAGGTCCCACTTTTCGACGTACTGGGCGGGGTTGAAGCCGGCCTTGGCCGCCAGCCTTTTGAGCTCGGCGATCCGCGGCTCGGCGGTGGCCTGGACTGTTCTGTTGTTGTGGCCTGCGGAGAGCGGGATGGCGCGTTCGATGGCCTCGCGCAGCCGTTTGCGGTCCCTGGGCAGGTCCTTCACCGAGTACTGGGTCCGGACGGCGATCATGCCGCAGCCGATGTCCACGCCGACGGCGGCCGGAATGATCGCGTGCAGGGTGGGGATCACCGAGCCCACGGTGGCGCCCTTGCCCAAGTGCGCGTCCGGCATCAGGGCGAGGTGCGGGTAGATGAACGGCAGGGTGGAGGTGGCCAGCGCCTGGTCAAGGGTCTTGGCGTCCAGGATCGAGGCCCAGCTGATGAGCTTGCTGTTGATGGTCTCCACGCGTGTCGCCTCCTTGTTGAAGGATACGAAAACAACAAAACCGCGGCCTGTTCGCAAAACCGGCCCGTGAAGGCCAGGATCTGCGAACATGCCGCGGTTCCGAGGTGGATATCAGATCGAGTAGCGCTCGTCCTCGTGGTCGCCCGGGTGGTCCTTGACCAGGCCAGCGGCCAGCGTGTTGCCGTCCAGCGGGTCGATCACCAGGAACGCGCCGGTGCGGCGGTGGTGCAGGTAGTTCTCCAGCGGCAGCGGCGCGGCGAGCCGAAGCTGCGCGTGGCCGATGTCGTTCAGTTCCAGGCTTGACGCAGCTTCGAGCTTGAAGGAGGCCAGGTCCAGCTTGCCGCTGACGTTGCGGACCAGCGCCTGGACGGTGCGTGTGCCGTGCTTGACCAGCACCTTGGCACCTTCCCGCAAAGGCTTGGGCGAGAGCCAGCACAGGGCTGCGTACAGGTCGGCGGAGGACTCGCGGACGGTCCCGGCGGCGGCGATGGTGTCACCGCCGGCGACGTCGAATTCCTCAGCGAGGCGGATGGCCACGGACTGCGGCGCGAACGCCTCCTCCAGGGACTCACCGGCGAAGTCGATGCCGGTGACCGTGGTGGTGCGGGGGCCCTGGCCGGGCGTCAGGACGGAAACCTTGTCCCCCACCTTCACGGAACCCTCGGTGATCTGGCCGGCATACGCGCGGTAGTCGCGGTAGGCCTCCACGTCCAGGCCGGCGGCCACGGCGTCGGGAGCCAGCGCACCCTGCGGCCGGATGACCAGCTGCACGGGGAAGCGGAAGCTCTCCAGCTGGGTGTCGATCTCGTCGGCGGCCGGCAGGGTCTCGAGGACCTCCAGCAGGGCCGGGCCGTCGTACCAGGGGGTGCGCTCGGACCGGTCCACCACGTTGTCGCCGTCGAGGGCGGACACCGGGATCACCAGCAGGTCGTCGATGTGGTCAGCGGTCCCCAGCGCAGCCGCGCCGATGCCCAGTTCGCGGGCCACCTGCTGCACGTCGGCCTGGATCTCACGGAACACGGACTCGCTGAAGTCCACCAGGTCGATCTTGTTCACGGCCACAATCACGTGCGCCACCCGCAGCAGCTGCAGCACGGACAGGTGCCGGCGGGTCTGCTCCAGGACACCCTTGCGGGCGTCAATGAGTACGACGACGGCATCCGCAGTGGACGCGCCGGTCACCGTGTTCTTGGTGTACTGCACGTGCCCGGGGCAGTCGGCGAGGATGAAGCTGCGCTGGTCCGTGGCGAAGTAACGGTAGGCCACGTCGATGGTAATGCCCTGCTCGCGCTCGGCGCGCAGGCCATCGGTCAGGAGGGCGAGGTCGATCGCCTGGGTGCCGGTGGCACCCGCGCCGCCGAACCCGCGGTCCGCAGAGGTGCGGGCAACGGCGTCGAGCTGGTCAGCGAGGATCGCCTTCGAGTCGTGCAGGAGGCGGCCCACCAAAGTGGACTTCCCGTCGTCGACCGATCCTGCAGTGGCGAAGCGGAACAGGGTGGTGGGCAGGGCTGCCTCGGTGATTGAGCTTGTCGAAATCAGGGTTTCGACAGGCTCAACCACCGGCGTATTAAAAGTGCTCATTTAGAAGTACCCATCCTTCTTGCGGTCTTCCATGGCTGCCTCGGAGATGCGGTCATCTGCACGGGTGGCGCCACGTTCGGTGATGGTGGAGGCGGCAACTTCGATCACAACGTCGCTCACGGTGGCTGCGGCCGATTCAACGGCACCGGTGCAGGACATGTCGCCCACGGTGCGGTAGCGGACCGTCTTGGTGATGACTTCCTCGTGCGGCAGCGGCTGGGAAACCTCGCCCACCGCACGCCACATGCCGTCGCGGGCAAACACTTCGCGGTCGTGGGCGTAGTACAGGCCCGGCAGCTCGATGTTCTCGCGTTCGATGTAGCGCCAGATGTCCAGCTCGGTCCAGTTGCTGATGGGGAACGCACGGACGTGCTGGCCCACGGTGTGGCGGCCGTTGTAGAGGTTCCACAGCTCAGGGCGCTGGTTGCGCGGGTCCCACTGGCCGAATTCGTCGCGGAGGCTCAGGATGCGCTCCTTGGCGCGGGCCTTGTCCTCGTCGCGGCGGCCGCCGCCGAACACGGCGTCGAACTTGTTCTTCTGGATGGCGTCCAGCAGCGGGACGGTCTGCAGCGGGTTGCGGGTGCCGTCGGCACGCTCGGCCAGCTCGCCGCGGTCGATGAACTCCTGGACGGAGCCGACGACGAGCTTCAAGCCCAGGCGCTCGACGGTGCGGTCGCGGAAGTCGATGACCTCGGGGAAGTTGTGGCCGGTGTCCACGTGCAGCACGGGGAACGGGACCTTGCCCGGCCAGAACGCCTTGGTGGCCAGGTGCAGCATCACCACGGAGTCCTTGCCGCCGGAGAACAGCAGCGCGGGCTTCTCGAACTCGGCCACGACTTCGCGGATGATGTGGATCGCTTCGGACTCGAGGGCGTCCAGGCTGGAGAGGCGCGTGGATATCTCGACAGGCTCGATCACCGGCTCGGTGGTTGAGCCTGTCGAAACCAGGGTGTCGTTAAGGGTGCTCATACGTGTAGTCCGCATTCTGTCTTGTCGGTCCCTGCCCAGCGGCCGGCGCGGGGGTCGTCGCCCGGCGCCACCTTCCGGGTGCAGGGCTGGCAGCCAATGGAGGGGTAACCCTGGGAAAGCAGCGGGTTGACCGGCAGGAGGTTGTCATCGGAGTACTGGACCAGCTGGTCGAACGTCCACGCGGCCACCGGGTTGACCTTGACCAGGCCGTTAACGTGGTCCCAGGTCACCAGCGGAGTGTTGGTGCGGGTGGGGGCCTCGTCGCGGCGGACACCCGTGAACCAGAGTTCGTAGCCGGCCAAGGTGCGGCGCAGCGGGGCCACCTTGCGGAGGGCGCAGCACTGGGCGGCGTCGCGGGCAAAGAGGTCCTTGCCCAGGAGCCGGTCCTGCTGCTCGACGGTGTTCTCCGGCAACACGTCAACGACGTTGACACGCAGGTTCGCGGCCACCTCGTCACGCGTGGCGTAGGTTTCCGGGAAGTGGTAGCCGGTCTCCAGGAACAGGACGTCAACGCCGGGCATCTGGTCCGCGACCAGGGCCGGCAGGACGGCGTCGGCCATGGAGCAGGCGACCGCCACTGCGGAGAGGTCGAAGTTGCGTTCCACCCAGGCGATCACGTCGCGGGCGGGTGCGTCCCAGCCGAGCTCGGCGGCGCCGGACTCGGCGATGGCCTTGAGCTCGTCGTGGGTGCGGAGGGTGGGCTTGGTTTCGACGGGCTCAACCACCGGATCGGTGTTGCTCACTGGAGTGCCTCCTCATCTGCTGCGTGGGCCCATTCGGCGAAGGTTTGGCCTTCGGCGCGCTGGGCGACGAACGTGCGGACGACGCGTTCGACGTAATCCGGCAGGTCCTCAACGTAGACCTTGAGGCCGCGGACGGTGCGTCCCAGGCCGGCCTCCTCGCGGTCGGTCGAAGCCAGCCCGCCGCCGAGGTGGACCTGGAAACCCGGGGTCGGGTCGCCGTCGGGCGTGGGAAGCATCATGCCCTTGAGGCCGATGTCCGCGGTCTGGATGCGGGCGCAGGAGTTGGGGCAGCCGTTGATGTGCAGGGACAGCGCGTGCGGCAGTTCGCCGGACGCCATGAGGTCAGCCAGGCGGCGTTCCAGCTCGGCGACGGCGGTGGCGGCGGTGACCTTCGTTTCCACGATGGCCAGCTTGCAGTATTCGATGCCGGTGCAGGCAATGGTGCCGCGGCGGAACACGGACGGGCGGGCGGACAGGCCCAGGGCGTCGAGCTCGGCGACCAGCGGCTCCACGTGGTCCTTGGCAACGTCCAGCACTACGAGCTTCTGGTGCGGGGTGGTGCGCAGGCGGTACGAGCCGCGGGCCTCAAGGGTGTCCGCGAGCTTCACCAGCTGACCGCCGGACAGGCGGCCGGCCAGCGGGGTGGCGCCGATGAAGAACTTGCCGTCCTTCTGCTCGTGCACGCCGATGTGGTCGCCCGGTGAGGTCGGTTTGGGGGCGGCGGGACCGTCGGCCAGCTTGTAGCCCAGGTATTCGTCCTCAAGGATCTGGCGGAACTTCTCCGGACCCCAGTCAGCCATCAGGAACTTCAGGCGGGCCTTGGTGCGCATGCGGCGGTAACCGTAGTCGCGGAAGATGCTGGTGACGCCGAGCCATACTTCGGCGGCTTCCTCGGGCCTCACAAAGGCACCGAGGCGCTTGCCGAGCATCGGGTTGGTGGACAGTGCGCCGCCGGCCCAGAGGTCGTAGCCGATACCGAGTTCGGGGTGCTTCACACCCACCAGGGCGAAGTCGTTGATCTCGTGGACCACGTCCTGGCTGGGGTGGCCCGTGATGGCGGTCTTGTACTTGCGCGGCAGGTTGGACAGCAGCGGGTTGCCGATGAACCGCTCCCCCAGCTCCGCAATCAGCGGGGTGGGGTCGATGATCTCGTCCTTGGCGATGCCGGCCACCGGGGAGCCGAGGATGACGCGGGGCACGTCGCCGCAGGCTTCGGTGGTGGACAGGCCAACACCTTCCAGGCGGGTCCAGATCTCGGGGATGTCCTCCACGCGGATCCAGTGCAGCTGGATGTTCTGGCGGTCGGTGAGGTCGGCGGAATCCCGGGCGAAGTCCACGGAGATCTGGCCGATGACGCGCAGCTGCTCGGTGGTGAGCGCGCCGCCGTCGATCCTGACCCGGAGCATGAAGTACTTGTCTTCGAGCTCGTGCGGCTCGAGCGTCGCGGTCTTGCCGCCGTCGATCCCGGGCTTGCGCTGGGTGTACAGGCCCCACCAGCGGAAGCGGCCGTGCAGGTCCTGGCCGGGGATGGAATCGAAGCCCTCTTTGGAGTAGATCGACTCGATACGCTCGCGCACGTTAAGGCCGTCGTCTTCCTGTTTCCAGGTTTCGTTGGCGTTCAGCGGGGTTTTTCCGTCCACTTTCCACTGGCCGTGCGGCTTGGCAGCGGGGCGGGTGGAGGTGCGTGCGGGGCGCTTGGGGGCAGCGGGGTCCGCAGACGCTCCGGCTAGAGCTGTATCAGTCATGCATCGACTGTAGGTCCCACCCGAATAGCGTCACAAAGGGTCGGGAAACGCTAAGTCACCTAGGGAAACATTTCGTCATGAACCGCCGAGGGGCCTTGAACATGCCCCCAGGCTGTGCATCCTCGGAGGCCTCCGGGGATGGCTCCTACGGCTCGACGGCGGCAGCCTCTGCGGCAGCCTTTGCGGTGACGACGACGGCGTCGTACCGGTCCAGCGCGATCTCTGCCATGAGCCGCGAAGGCAGCAGCGGTTCCGTCACGATGTCGGCTTCGGCTTTGGCCAGCTGGTCGTGGAAAAAGCCGTGCGCCAAGAGGTACGAGGCAATAATGACTCTGCTTTGCCCCTCCCCACCCGGATATTCGGCACGCAGGGAGGCAACGGCGTCGGGCACTGACGGCTTAGCGGCCGCACCGTAGGCGGGCACGATCCTGTTGCCCCGCAGCTCCCTGAGGTGCGCGGCGAGTTCTTCGACGCTGACGGAGGCTTTGGGATTGGTGGATCCCGCGGCCGCCAGCACCACGGCATCATGCTCGGTGGCGCCGGCCTCGCGCAGCCGCTGGTCGAGGATCTCCGCCAGCCTGGCGTCCGGGCCGAGGGGTTCCGACGCGCTGCTGCCATCACGGCCACGCGCCGCCTTGGCAATGTCCACCTTGGTGTGGAAGCCGACACTGAGCAGCAGCGGCACAATCACCGCCGGCTCGCCCTCCGGCAGCCCTGCCATGACGTCAACGAGGTCCGGGTCCTGGACATCCACGTACGCCTCCCGCACATCCAGGCCGGGGCGCAGCGCGGCGATGTCGGCACGGAGGCCATTGACCTCGGAAGCACCCAGCGGGCTGGACGTTCCGTGGGCGCAGGCGATCATGATGGGGCTGTTCATACCCGCTAGCGTAACGTTGGAGCCGCTCTGTCCGCCCTCTTGAAATATGCCGGGACGCTCCATGACATTCCCTTTTGACATCGCCCTGGTCTGGCTGGACCTGGCCGGCGTCTTCTTCTTTGCCGTCTCCGGATCACTGCTCGCGGCGCGGAAGCAGTTCGACCTCGTGGGTTCGCTGCTGCTGGCCTCCCTGGTGTCGTTGGGCGGCGGCGTGATCCGCGACATCATCCTGAACACCACCCCGGCCGCGTTCACCAACCCGGCGTACCTGGCGCCTCCCGTCTTTGCCACTGTGCTGGTGTATTTCCTTTTTTCCAGCGTCCAGCGGTTCACTTCGCTGCTCATCCTGTTCGACGCCGGCGGGCTGGCACTGTTCTGCATCACCGGCACGCTGAAGGCCCTGACGCTGGGGATGAATCCGGTTGCCGCGGTGCTGCTCGGTGTGACGACGGCGGTGGGCGGGGGCCTGCTGCGGGACATCACCGCCAATGAGGTGCCCCAGCTGTTCGACCCCCGGGACCTGTACGCGCTCCCCGCTTTCAGCGGAGCGGCCCTGACCACTTTCCTCTGGGTGACCGGTTCCTTCAATGCTTTGACCGCGTGTGCCGTGGCGGCCGTGGTGTTCACCTTCCGTGTCATCGCGTGGCGCCGGTCCTGGTACGTTCCGCTGGCGGTGCACGGCTGGCACCGCCGGGGTGTGGACGGCGGCGAATCACAGCCGTGGAATTAGCTACGATATGACCATGACTGACATGTTCCTCGAGAAGTTCCGCGCGCTTGTTCCGAAGTATCTCGAAGACGAATGGCAGGAAGAGGACGGGCTGTCCGCCGACGAGCTCGACTCCGCCCTCGACGAACACCAATTCCAGATTCCCCTGGTCCTGCGCGAGTTCTACCTGGCCCTCGGCGGCTGCGAGGACCTGATGGAGGCGTACCACTACTTCTGGGACCCCGAGGAACTCGAAGTTGACGACGAAGGCTTCCTGATGTTCCTGGAGGACGAGGAAGAACAGTTCACCTGGGGCTTCCGTGTAGGCGACCTCGGCGTCCCTGACCCCATCGTCTACCGCCGCAACAACGCCCGCGCCCAGTGGAAGTCCGAAGAAGGCACCTTCTCGGAGTTCGTCTTCGACATGTTCGAGTGGGCCTTCAACGACGAGGAAGACTAGGGGCTCCTGGCGCTTGGCGGCTCTCTTCGCCGCCTTCGTGGGGCACTTCGACACGGACACGCCGTCAGTCCAACGCGGAATGCGCTTGCCGGGCGCCAATGTGCCCCACCACGGAAAGTACGACGGCGGCACTCACCGCGCGCCGAAGCCTCCCTGCCGGCACAGCTCCAGCACCGCCAACACCTCTGCCACCATCCGCTCAGGGTGATGGACGACGTCGTCATAGCCGAACCTAAGGCCAAGACGCCCGCCAATCAGGGTGGCATTGTTCCGCTTTCGGTCCTTCTTTACTTGCCGTGGCTCCAAATGGGTGCTGCCGTCGGTCTCCACCACGAGGCACTCCTCAACAAGGAATTCCACCTCGCCCACCCCAGGTAGCTCTACATGCCTGCGGACGTGGAGGCCCGCACGCCGGAAGTGGTAGTTGGCCAACACCTCCAGTACGGAATCCGCCCGTGGAATCACGTAGTCCAATAGGGACCTGGCGCGGGCGTTGCGATTGCCCGGGAGCTTGCGCCGCAGGAAATCCACCGTGACGTCTCCCCGCTGGGCTGCGCACTGGACCATAACCAGCGCCTCCACCGCGGGCAGGCATCGCAGCGCGTGGATGAGGACGTCGGCCAGGCCCGCCACCGGCAGCCATCTGTGCGGCGGGTGTGCACACCTCCCGTGAATCAGGGTCCCCGAGGGCGTCTTCTTGTGCCCAGGGCTCAGGTGCACAGAATCTGGGTTGTGGAGCGTCCATAGACGGTAGGTGGGGGCGGCCGACAGGCACGTCAGCAGGGCGTTGTGCTGCAGCGCCAGGCCGAGCACATCCGCCTGCCGCGGCAAGCTGTAGACGCCCCGCCGAATCCTGACGATGCGCCCGGCGGCCAACGCTTTGTCGATGTACGCCCGGGAAAATCCAGCCTTACGGAGCGTGGAAGCCCGGGCTGCGCTCCGCAGGGCGAGAAAACTCTCAATATCCATGGCTCCACGGTGCCCGCCGGCCACAGCAGAGGGCAGATCCAAGCTGTGCCATGTGGACAACGCCACCGTCGTGGGGCACTTCGACACGGACACGCCGCCACTCCAGCGCGGAATGCGCTTGCTGCGCGCGAATGTGCCCCACGACTGCCAGAAAAACCTGTGACAAGCGCAGTAACAAGGGACTTGCATCCTGTGACAAAGCTGTCATAGACTGTTCACGGATCCGCTAAACGCCTCCGGCGGATCTGATGCGAACGGAGAGATAGCCCCGGTTCGACGCAACGTTTGACTCGTATCGTTGCTGAGAATCGGGGCTATTCCGTTTAAGCCAAAAGGCCTGGCCGGGCGCTAACCCGGGCCAGGCCCCAAAAAGAACTAGCTGGCGCGGTCCACCACGGCCAGGGCGAAGTTGGACAGCGACGACTTCACAACACCCTCCGGCAGCGGGGCCAGCGCGGCAATAGCCTCGTCGGCCCAGCGGCGCGCAACCACCCAGGACTCGGCGGTGACGGGGTGCTCGCGCAACCCGGCAACTGCGGCGGCCAGGGCGTCGTCGGAGGTCAGGTCGCCGTCAATCAGCGTCAAAAGTTCGACGGCGGACTGGTCACCAGCGGCGGCATCGCGCCGCAGGAGCAGCACCGGCAGCGTGGGGACGCCTTCGCGGAGGTCGGTCCCCGGGGACTTGCCGGACTTGACCTTGATGCCGGTGACGTCGATGACGTCGTCGGCGAGCTGGAAGGCCACGCCTACCTTCTCGCCGTATTCCACCAGGACTTCCTCGTAGGCCTCATCGGCGCCGGCGAAGATGGCACCCAGCTGGCCGGAGGCGGCAACCAGGGAACCGGTCTTGTCCGCGATGACGGAGAGGTAGTGCTCCACCGGATCCTCATCGGGGCGCGGGCCAACGGTCTCGTGCAGCTGGCCCAGGCACAGCCGCTCGAACGTGCGGGCCTGGATGCCCAGGGCGCGCGAGCCCAGCTCGGACACCAGGATCGAGGCGCGGGCGAAGATGAGGTCGCCCGTGAGGACAGCTACGGAGTTTCCCCAGACCTCGTGGGCGGTGGGCGCACCGCGGCGGAACGGGGCCGAGTCCATCACGTCGTCGTGGTAGAGCGTTGCCAGGTGGGTCAGTTCCACCACGACGGCGGCCTGCACCACGGCGGGCAGCGAAGCGTCGCCAAGGTGCGCGCACAGCAGGGTCAGCAGCGGCCGGATGCGCTTGCCGCCGGCTTCCACAAGGTGACGCGACGTTGCGTCAGCCAGCGGGTCCGAGTTGGCAATGGCTTCGCGCAGCTTCTTTTCCACCCGCGCCAGGTTGTTGGTGATGGCGGGGCCCAGTTCGGCGTCCTCCGCGATCGCCGCGAAGCCTGCGGGCAGCTGAAGTCCCGTGGCAATGGCGGTGGTGTTGAGGCTGGGTTCGGAGTCCGGCAGGCCGTGCCCGGCGTGCGTCCAGCTGTGGTCTGCGGAGTTGGTCACGGGTTAACCCTAACTTTTTGTTGCGGATACCGCTGATTCGAGGCCGACGGTGTATTGGATGTGGCCGGAACCAGCGACTCCAGGACGCGGATGGCCCGGTCCTCGAAGCCTTTCGCGGCTGGATCGGTGAGGTTGGCAAGCAGCCGCACCACAAAGCGCATCAGCACGGGAATGGGCATCCCGGTCTGCAGCGCGAGCTTCATGACGGCGGGCTTTCCGATCAGCGCGGCAAAGGCCCGGCCCAGCGTGAAGTGCGATCCCCACTGGCCCCGAACATAGTCCGCGTAGCCCGAAAGGTGCGCATCGGCGCCGTACATTCCGCCCGCGGCATAAGAGCGCGAGGAGGCGTCAATGATGAACTCGGCCGCGAACCGCGCCGATTCCATGGCGTAGGAGATGCCCTCGCCGTTGAACGGGGAGACCATGCCCCCGGCGTCGCCCAGGAGGAGCAGGCCCGGCGAGTAATGCGGGGTGCGGTTGAAGCCCATGGGCAGCGCGGCACCGCGGATCTCGCCCACCTGGTTCTCGGGGGTGAAGCCCCAGTCGGCGGGCATGCCGGCGGTCCATTCGCGCAGGACCTGCTTGTAGTCGAGCTTGCCGAAATCCTTGGACGAGTTCAGGATGCCGAGGCCCACGTTGGAGGTGCCGTCGCCGACGCCGAACACCCAGCCGTAGCCGGGGAGCAGTTTGCCGTCGCGGCCGGGGAGTTCCAGCCAGCCTTCCATCCAGTCGTCGTCGGTCCGGGGCGAGGTGAAGTAGGTGCGGACGGCGACGCCGAGGGGCCGGTCGTCGCGCTTCTGGATGCCCAGCGACACGGCGGTTCGCGTCGAGTTGCCGTCCGCGGCGAGGACGACGTCGGCGCTGAAGTCGCGTGACTCCCCCGTCTTGCGTCCGGACTCGTCCAGGAGCGATGCGCGGACTCCGGTCACGCGGCCGTCCTCCGAGCGCAGGGCTTCGGTAACGCTGTGCCGCTCGAGGATTTGTGCGCCGGCGGCCTGTGCGTGGCGGGCCAGTTCCTCGTCGAAGCCCAGGCGCGTGCGGATCAGGCCGTACTGCGGAAAGTCGGACACCTCGGGCCAGGGCAGTTCGATGGTGCGGCCGCCCGCGATCAGGCGCAGGCCTTTGTTCCTCCGCCAGCCGTCCGTTTCCGGGTGCGGCAGGCCGAGTTTCTGGATTTCGCGGACAGCCCGCGGCGTGAGGCCGTCGCCGCAGACCTTCTCGCGCGGGAAGCTGGTTTTTTCCAGCACGGTCACGCTGATGCCGGCCTTGGCAAGGTAATACGCGGCGGTGGAGCCGGCCGGCCCCGCGCCGACAATCAGTACATTCACGCCGTTCAGCGGACGATGTTGCGGCGAAGCTTGGCTACGGGACCTTTATTCGCGGCGATGGCGGCCGCACCGCCGTCGGGGCTTGAGTCGGCCGGTTTGGTGGCGCGGTGGATGGCCACGATCCCGCCGGTGAGGTTGCGGTAGGTGACCTTTTCCCAGCCGGAGTCCTGCAGCCATGCGGCCAGGTGGTCCTGGTCCGGCCAGGCGCGGATGGACTCGGCGAGGTAAACATAGGCGTCCGGGTTGGAGGCCACCTTCACGGCGATGGCCGGCAGGGCACGCATGAGGTATTCGGTATACATGGTGCGCCAGAGCGGAACCACGGGCTGGGAGAACTCGGCGATGACCAGCTTGCCGCCGGGCTTGGTGACGCGGAGCATCTCGGCCAGGGCCTTCTTGGGCTCGTTGACGTTGCGCAGCCCGAACGAGATGGTGCTGGCGTCAAAGGAGTTGTCCGCGAACGGCAGGTTGGTGGCGTCACCGGCAACGAAGTTGATGTCGGGGCGGCGGCGCTTGCCCACTTTGAGCATTCCGAGCGAGAAATCGCAGGCGACGACGTCTATGCCTGCATCGGCATATGGCTCGCTGGAGGTGCCGGTTCCGGCGGCCAGGTCAAGCACCCGCTGGCCCTTCGTGACTTCCATGGCTTCCACCACAACCTTGCGCCAGCGGCGGGTCTGCCCCATGGAGAGGACATCGTTGACGACATCGTATTTAGGTGCGACGTCGTCAAACATCGTGGCTACTTCGTCCGGACGCTTATCCAAGGATGCTCGGTTCACTCAGCCATTGTCTCAAATGTTCAGCAGGCCCCCTAACCACGGGCGGTTTCCACGGCGGAGGGCCGGTTACGGGGAGTCCCTGCGCCCGGGAGTACTGTTATCTCATCATGACGAGCACGTTCCGCACCTTGACAGTCCCCCTGGATGGAAAAGCATCTCCCGGGGGGCTGCCTCAGTTTCTGGTCCGGGACGATGTCCTCTGCTGGACCCGCCGCGAGGCCGGACTGGTGGGCTTCGGCGAGATCGCACGGTTCACCGCCACGGGCCCCGAGCGATTCCTGGAAGCCGACATCTGGTGGCGCCACCTGGTCATTGAAGCCGAGATCACCGACTCCGTGGAACTGCCGGGCACTGGCCCGGTGGCTTTCGGCTCGTTCGCCTTCTCCAAAAAATCTGCCCATGAGTCCCGGCTGATCGTGCCGGAAATCGTGGTGGGCGTCCGGGACGGCCGCTACTGGGTCACCCAGTTAACGTTCGACGACGGCGCGCTCACCAAGGCGGGCGCCCTCGCCGCCCTGGACCGCTGGCTGAGCAGCGGCAGCGCTGTTCCCGCTGGCACCCTGGTGGGCGGCCCGACTCCGGAGGCTCCCGCTTCGTCCGTGGGCGCCGCCGGGGACGGCACCTCCCCTGCCGTACCCGCGAAGGCGGGTCACGCCGTCGTACGCCCCTTGCCCTTGGCCGCCGGCGCAACGCTGCACACAGGGTCCCTCAGCGAAAAGGACTGGATGGCCGCCGTCGCCGCAGGTGTGGAGGAGATCCGGACCGGGGCGCTGGAGAAGCTGGTGCTGGCGCGCGACATCGTGGCCACGATTCCCACCGGAGTGAATGCGGCCCGGGTGCTGCGCGAACTGTCGGCCCGGTACCGCGAATGCTGGACGTATGGTGTGGACGGGCTGGTGGGTGCCACGCCGGAGATGCTGATCCAGGTGGAGGGCCGTACCGCGCAGGCGCGCGTGCTGGCAGGGACGCTGGACCGGCGCGACGCGCACGGCGAGGCCGGCATTCCGATGGATTACGCGGAGCGGGTACTGGCCGGATCCGAGAAGCAGCGGCACGAGCACGAGATCGCGATCCAGTCGCTGACGTCGCAGCTGGCGCCGTTCTCCGAGGCGATGAACGCGCACGACGAGCCGTTCATCCTGGAACTGCCCAACGTGTGGCACCTGGCGTCGGACGTGAAGGCCGAACTCGCCGAGGTGGAGGGACATGTCCCCACGTGCCTGGCCCTGATTAACGCGCTGCACCCGACGGCCGCCGTCTGCGGCACGCCCACACTGGTGGCGGGTGCGCTGATCCGCAAGCTTGAACACCTGGACCGCGGGCCCTATGCCGGGCCGGTGGGGTGGCTGGACGCGGCCGGCAACGGCGAGTGGGGTATCGCGCTGCGCGGGGCCGTGATCGAGTCGCCGGATACGGTGCGCCTGTATGCCGGCTGCGGCATAGTCGACGGTTCCCAGCCCGAGGCCGAACTCGCCGAGACGTGGGCGAAGTTCCGGCCGATGCTTGAGTCGCTGGGCATCAACAGCTAGTTTCCGCCGGAGTGTCCGGGATCGCAGACACCTACCCCTCGCCTAGGCTTGAAATCAGCGGTAGTTTAGTTATCCAATAGTGAAACTAAGTTTCCTGTGATGCACATCTCTTGTTCGGCGCTACACTATGAACCGATTTAGTACCGCATACCCCTGCAACAAAAGGTAAGAATTATGCAGCTCAAGTCCCTGGCCACGGCCAAAATGACCGCCAAGGCAGCAGCAATCCTCGCCGCCGGCGCCCTCACCCTCACGGCATGCGGCGGCAGCTCCACCCCGGCAGCATCCGAAGGCGGCATCCAGCTCATCAACGCCGGCAAGCTCACGGTCTGCTCCGACGTCCCCTACGAGCCGTTCGAATTCCAGAAGGACGGCAAGACCGTCGGTTTCGACATGGACATCGCCGCGGAGGTCGCCAAGGACCTCAAAGCCGAACTGAGCGTTGTGGACAGCTCCTTCGAAGCGATCGAGACCGGCACGGCGCTCACCCAGTGCGACGTCTCCATCTCCTCGATTTCCATCACGGACACCCGCAAGTCCGTCATGGACTTCTCCACCCCGTACCTGGACGACGACCTGGCCCTCGTGGCCAGCACGGACTCCGGCATCAAGACCCTGGACGACGCCAAGGGCAAGAAGGTGGGCGTCCAGCAGGCCACCACCGGAGCCGACTACGCAGCAGAGAAGGGCCTCGACGCCCAGCAGTTCGAGGACACCGGCCTCCTGGTCCAGGCCCTGCAGGCCGGCACTATCGACGCGGCCCTGGGCAACCAGTCCGTCCTGGGCTACGCCATCAAGGATGAGCCCAAGTTCAAGGCTGTTGAGAAGTTCGCCACCGGTGAGCAGCTGGGAATCTCCATCAAAAAAGGCAACACCGCCATGGCCGAGAAGGTCAACGGAACGCTCAAGCGCCTGACCGACGACGGAACCCTCAAGAAGTTTGAGACCACCTGGTTCGGCGAGGTCGCCAAGTAGCCAGCGCTTCGGCCCCAGGAAACTGAGGCCTTCGCCGCCCTGAGAACCATGCCGCCGGGGCCCCGGACACGCTGTACCGCAGTAGGTCCGGGGCCTCAGCCACGCACTACGAATGTGAGCACCCCATGGCAATGACCGCACGTCAACGGGCCAGAGTGAGCCTGTATGTCCAGATCGGCATCTTCATTGTGGCAGTGGCCGCACTGGTCCTGGCCACGGACTGGAAGACCATCGGCAACAGCGTCTTCAACTTCGGCAAGATCGGCCCGATGTTCCCGGACATCTTCCTGGTGGGCCTGAAAAACACCCTGATCTACACGTTCCTGGGCTTCGTCGTTGGGCTGTCCGGCGGTCTGCTGCTGGCCCTGATGAAGCTCTCCGCCTTCCCGCTGTACCGCTGGATCGCCACGGGCTACATCGAGTTCTTCCGCGGCATCCCGGCACTGCTGGTGTTCATCGCCTTCGGCTACGGCGTCCCCTTGGCCTTCGGCGTCTCCTGGAACGTGACCATCGTGGTCATGGTTTCGCTGGGTATGGTCGCGTCGGCATACATCGCTGAGACCCTCCGCGCCGGCCTGCAGGCTGTGCCCAAGGGACAGCTGGAAGCCGCCCGTTCGCTGGGCATGCCGCAGTGGCGGGCCATGGTCTCCATCGTCATCCCGCAGGCGTTCAAGATCGTGCTGCCGCCGCTGACCAACGAGGTCATCCTGCTCACCAAGGACTCCTCGCTGATCTATGTCCTGGGCCTGACCGCGTCGCAGTACGAGCTGACCAAGTTCGGCCGCGACGGCATCTCCAGCCTGGGCGCCGGCCTGACGCCGCTCCTGGTCGCCGGCGCCTTCTACCTGGTCATCACCATCCCGCTGAGCCTCCTGGCCCGGAAGTTCGAAAGCCGCTCCGCGCGGACCAAGCGATAGGCAGGGAAGCCATGAACGACGTCGTAAATTCCACCGCCGGCAACCCCGGCACCGTCAACGCGGCAGGCGTGTCCATCAAGGACCTGCGCAAGTCCTACGGCACCAACGAAGTGCTCAAGGGCATCAGCCTCGACGTGAAGCCTGGCGAAGTGGTGTGCCTGATCGGCCCGTCCGGTTCCGGCAAATCCACCCTGCTGCGCTGCGTGAACCTGCTGGAACAGCCCAACGAAGGCGCCATCCAGGTGGGCGGTTTCGAAGCCACCGATCCCGACGTGGACATCGACAAGATGCGCCGCAAAGTGGGCATGGTGTTCCAGCAGTTCAACCTGTTCCCGCACCTGGACGCCAAGCGGAACTGCACCATCGCCCAGACCAAGGTCCTGAAGCGGTCACTGGCCGAGGCGGACGAGGTGGCCCAGCACAACCTGGACCGCGTGGGCCTGGGGCACCTGTCCGACCGTTTCCCGGACCAGCTTTCCGGCGGCCAGCAGCAGCGCGTGGCCATTGCCCGGGCGCTGAGCATGAACCCCGAACTGATGCTCTTTGACGAGCCCACCTCCGCACTGGACCCCGAGACCGTGGGCGATGTCCTCTCGGTTATGCGGAACCTGGCCAAGGAGGGCATGACCATGCTGGTGGTGACCCACGAGATGGGCTTTGCCCGCGAAGTGGCCGACCGCGTGGTCTTCATGGACGGCGGCGTCGTGGTGGAGGAAGGCGTGGCCGAACAGGTCATCTCCGCCCCCACGCAGTCCCGCACCAAGGAGTTCCTGCGCCGCGTCCTGGATCCGACGCACATCGAGATCGAGGAATAGGCTCTTCCGAGGCGCAAATTATCTGTCGACGCGCATGTGCCCTGTCGCTACCTGAATACCGGTAGCGACAGGGCACATGCGCGTCACGGGGTAATTCGCGCGTCGAGTGGCGCGGCGCGTCGACTCAGTCCGCCAGGACTCCCGTCACCGCCGCGGCCACTGCTGCCTTGATGCGGGCGTGCAGGTCCCGCAGGCTGTGCCGGTCGGTCCGCACCTCGACGATGCTGCGGCCCTCGATCGGCCGGGCGAGCGCTTCGGCGAGTGCCGCCGTCGTACTTACCGAGCAATGCCCGACGCCGTACGCTGCGGCGAGTGCCGCGAGGTCCACTGTGTGCGGGGTGCTGAAGAGCCGCTCGACGGCGTCTCCGTAGGTTCCCGATTCGCGGACGGCCCCGTGCTCGAGCAGGTCGAAGATGGCGCCGCCGGAGTCGTTGAGCACCACGATCCGGAGCGGGGGTTCGGCCTCCCCGGAGCCGAGGAGCAGGCCGCCGGCGTCGTGGAGGAAGGTGACGTCGCCCAGGAGGAGGGTGGTTTCCTGGCGGCCGCCGAGGGCGATGCCGGTGGCGGTGGAGGTGGTGCCGTCGATCCCGGAGAGGCCGCGGCTGGCGTAGACCGTGGCGGCCGGTTCTGAGGCGGGCAGGCCGGCGAGGTCGACGTCGCGGATGCCGTTGGAGGACCCGAGCACCAGCTGGCCGCGCGAGTTGTTCCACACAAGAGCGCCCACGGACGGCCCGGTGGCGACGGCCTCCCCGGCCAGGACCTGGTCCAGGGCGTGCTGCGCGGCGGACCCGGCCAGCAGCCAGGCATCCAGCCACGAGGACGGGCCCCGGCCGGCGAAATCGGCGAGGTCGGCCAGGCTTTCCAGCGGCAGTTCCGTCCGCCGGCCGGGCTCGTACCAGGCCACGGGAACCGGCTGGTACAGCGCCGACGGCACATCCGCCCGCGCCAGCAGGGACGCCACTGGCCGGGACAGGGTAGGCCGGCCGAAGAGCACGACGCGCTCGATCGGCTGCGCGGATTCCGGTCCGAAGTGCTGCAAAAGCAGCCGGTACGGACCCACCGCGTTCGGGCCGAAGCGGGCGTTGGACGACGGCTCGGCCAGCAGCGGCAGGCCGTGGGCGCGGGCGAAGGCTTCGGCGACGGGACCGGCGTCATGTCCTGCGAGCACCACGGTGCGCCGCTCCGCCAGGTCGCCGGACGCGGGCGGCAGGTCCATGGTGAGCGGGTCGGTGCCGATGCGGAATTTCGGGCGCGCGGCTTCCGTCGGGAGCCTCTCCCCCGCTGCGGGAACCAGCGGATCGCGGAACGCCAGGTTCAGCTGGACGGGCCCGGGGGCGAGGTCCGAGAACGCGCCGGTGGCGGCGGCCAGCGCCGTCTCCACAGCGCGCAGCGGACTGCTGCCGGCCTCGATGTCGGCGGCGAACCGGACGTGCTCGCCGAACAGGTCCAGCTGGATGGTGGTCTGGTTGGCGCCGGTGCCCCGCAGCTCCTCGGGCCGGTCGGCGGACAGCACCACCAGCGGGACGGCGGCGTGGTTGGCCTCCATTACGGCGGGCATGAGGTTCCCGACGGCGGTGCCGGACGTGGTGAGGACAGCCGCCGGGGAGCCGGTGGACAGTGCCAGGCCCAGGGCCGTGAATCCGGCCGAACGCTCATCGATCCGCACCAGCAGGTCGACGCGCCCGGCCGCCGACGCCTCGGCCAGGGCGTAGGCCATCGGAGCCGAGCGCGACCCCGGCGACACCACCACGTACTCAACGCCGCCGTCGATCAGGGCTTCGACGGCGATCCGCGCCGCTTCGAGTGAGGTCAGGGAACGTGCGGCTGGGGGTGCGGAGGCGCCGTCGTCGGATGCGGGATGGAAGGCGGAGTCATTCGGCGAAGTCACCGAACCAGTCTGCCACCCTGACACGCTCGTTACTTCCTGTCGGTTAAACCCGAACGCTCGTTACTCGCCGCCCGGCGGCGGTAGGGGCCTGCGGGCGTCACGCCAGGCACGCTTTCGGGGAACGGACGACGGCGGCGGCCCGGTTTGCCGGGGTAGCGGCACCTAAGGTGCGCCAAAAGACTGCCTGGCGTGACGCCGTCGTTCGTCCCGCCTGAAACGCTCTATCACTTCCTGTCGCTTAAACCCGGTTGCTCTATCACTTACGGTCCCCAAAAGGCCTGCGAAGGGACCAAAAGTGATAGAGCAACGGAAAGGAATTAGCCGCGGAAGACCTGGACCACCGACGGACGCGGGGCGCGCACCTGGCCGGGTGCCGGCGTCGTGCCTGCCGGAACGTAATCCGGGAAGTACGAGTTCGGCGCGTCAAACGAACCTTCCTCGCCCGGGTGCTGGACCGAGACGAAGACGGTGCGCTCCTCGTCGTGGATGATCGGGCCGCAGGTTTCGCCGTCGCGCGGCACGGCCAGGAACTGCTCCACCTTGCCGCGTTCGGCGCCGTCGAGCGTGACCTTGAACAGGCCGTCCGCGCGGCCGATGCCGGACGGGGCGCCGTCGGTGGAGATCCAGAGGTTGCCCACGGAGTCGAACGCGAGGTTGTCCGGGCAGGAGATCGGCGAGACCTGGTCCACCGGGAAGCCGGAGAAGTAGGTGACGTCACCCTGGGCCGGATCGCCGCAGACCATGAGCAGGTTCCAGGTGAAGGTGGTGGAGGTCTGGTCTCCGGTTTCGGTGATTTCGACGATGTGGCCGTCGCGGTTGGCGTTGCGCGGGTTGATTTCCGTGGCGCCTTCCTTGCCCACCTTGCCGCGGTCGGAGTTGTTGGTGCAGGCCACGTAGACCTTGCCCGTGTGCAGGCTCGGCTGGACGTCCTCGCAGCGGTCCATCTTGGTGGGTCCCACCTTGTCCGCGGCCAGGCGGGTGTAAACCAGGACCTCCTGCACGGTCATCCCGGGCACGGCCGAGGCGCCGTCAACCACCAGCGGCAGCCACTCACCGATGCCGTCGAACGCGCCGTCCGCCGGGACGGCCCCTGTACCGGTGATCTCGGCGGCGGGTGAGTTGCCGGTGAACTTGGCCACGTACAGGTTCCCGGCGGACAGCAGCGTCATGTTGTGCGCGCGGTCGCCTTCGCGGTACTTATCCCGGGAGACGAACTTGTAGAGGTAGTCGAAGCGCTCGTCGTCGCCGGAGTACGCCACCACATGGCCGGAATCGGCAACGATCACGTTGGCGCCCTCGTGCTTGAAGCGGCCCAGCGAGGAGTGCTTCTTCGGGGTGGACGTGGGGTCGAACGGGTCGACCTCGACGATCCAGCCGAACCGGTTGGCCTCGTTCTCGTAGCCGGCGTTGCGGGTGTCGAACCGCGGGTCATCCAGTTCCCATTTCCGGGCCGTGGCGTTCGACGTCAGGCCGTACCGCTTGTCGGACGCGGACGTGCCCGGGGAGACGAAGTAGCCGTTGAAGTTCTCCTCGCCGGACAGGATGGTGCCCCACGGGGTGGTGCCGCCGGCGCAGTTCCCCAGGGTGCCCCTGATGGCGCGGCCGGTGGGGTCAGCCACGCTCTTCACCAGCGCTGAGCCGGCAACCGGGCCCGTCAGTTCGTAGACCGTGCTGTTCAGGTAGCGGCGGTTCAGCCCCGCGCCCTGGACATAGCTCCACGGCTTGTTCTTGTTCTTCCGCTCCAGCTCGACCACGGACAGCCCGTGCGCGGCCTGGCCCACGGCGCGCACGTCGGCCGCGGCCATGGAGGCCGGAAACATGATGTTCTCGTTCGTGTATTCGTGGTTGGCGAACAGCAGCGCGCGGCGGCCATTGCTGCCCGGAACCTCGAGGATGTCCGTGTAGTCGTTGTTGTAGCCGAACTGCTTTTCCTGGGCCGCGGCGGTCTGGTTGTTCAGGTCAAAGGCGGGGGCGTCGTTGAAGATCGGGTCGCCCCAGCGGATCACCGGCTGCCAGGTGAAGCCTTCCGGAACCGTGACCGCGTCGACGTCGGCGGCGATGGAGGGGATGGACGTGAACTTCAGCTTCGACGTCCCGAAGCCCTCCTTCGCAGCGGGCGAGAGTCCTGCGGCGGTCGCCGGCTCCGCGGATGTCACGGCACTTCCAAGTACGACGGCGAGCGCACCGGCGGCGCCGAAGCCCAGTGCGGCGCGGCGGGACATGGTCGCGGAGGCGATGTCGCGGAAGTAGCTGTTGGAGCTGGTGTTGCAGACGTCGCCGGCGCAGGCGTTGTCGCACTTCAGCGCGCAGGTGACGGCGCTGCGCTTGCCCTTGGTGTGGCCGAGCATCGGCAGCAGGGTGAATTTGCGGGCAGTCGTTTCAGACATGGGGGCCTTCCAGGGAAAATCGATGCGGTTCCCCCACCCTGTCAGCCGGTTTCTACGCGCAGCCGTCACCCAGGTGAAGTTCGGGTTAACCGCCGGTGACCTGCAGGAACACCCGCCGATTGCTCCGTTAGGGCCCTTTTGGAGCCGCAAAAGGGCCCGTTACGGAGCAACCGATGCCGTGAGGAGGGCGTGGACCCTTGCCAGCCTCGCCAGCCACCAGTCCCGGCGGTCCGCCGACGCCGCATAGCGCGAAAGCAGCCCGGCGTCGGCGGAGACGTCGCGGAGGCGGATGGCGCCGTCGTCGGCCACCAGCGGATCCAGCGTGATGTCCGACTCGAACAGGGACACCGTCCCCAGCCCGCACGCATACGGCAGCTCCGGCAGCGACGCTGCCAACGCCAGCCCGGCGCGGATGCCCACGGACGTATCCAGGGCGGAACTCACGACGGCGGGAAGCCCGGCCTGCGCCACGATGTCCAGGGCGCGCCGCACTCCCCCGAGCGGCGCCACCTTAACAACCAGCAGATCGGCCGCGCCGGCGCGCGCCACGCGGAGGGGGTCGGATTCCTTGCGCACACTTTCGTCGGCCGCGATCAGCACGGGGGTCCCGGCGGCCCGCAGCCGCGTGCGCACCTCGGCGAGGCCCTCAATGGTGGGCACCGGCTGCTCGGCGTATTCAAGGCCGACGGCGGCGAGCCGGGTCAGTGCCTCAACTGCGGAAGGCACGTCCCAGCCGCCGTTGGCGTCCACGCGGATGGCGGCGTCGGGCAGCGCTGCACGGACGGCGGCAACCCGGGCGGCGTCGTCGTCGAGCGTCTGCCCGCGTTCGGCCACCTTGACCTTGACCGCGTCCACCCGGCCGAACCGGGCCAGCACCTCCGGCACGCGCTCAGCCGAAACGGCAGGCACCGTGGCGTTCACCGGGATGACGGTCCGCAGCGGGGCCGGGAAGCCCTGCCAGCCGGCCTCGACGGCGGCGGCGAGCCAGCGGGAGGCCTCGGCGTCGTTGTATTCGGGGAACGGGCAGAACTCGCCCCAGCCCGCAGGACCATGCAGCAGCAGCGCCTCGCGCTCCATGATGCCGCGGAACTTCACCCGCATCGGCAGGCTCACCACGTGCGCAGTGGCGAGCAGTTCGTCGAGGGAAGGGACGGAAACAGGCATGCCTTTCAGCCTACCGGGGCGGCTAGATCCACTTGTTGCGCTTGAACGTCAGGTAAAGCCCCAGCCCCATGGCCAGCATCAGGCCCAGGGCAAACGGGTAGCCGAACACCCAGTTCAGCTCGGGCATGGAAGTGAAGTTCATGCCGTAGATGGTGCCCACGAGGGTCGGCGCGAACAGGATGGCGGCCCAGGACGAGATCCGCTTGACCTGCTCACTCTGGGCGAAGCTGGATTCGGTGAGCTTGCGCATCTCATCGTTCTGCCGCTGCGCCACGAGGGCCGCGTTGACCGCCAGGGCGTTCTGCAGCAGCGCCCGGAACGACGCCACCCGCTCGTTGAGCCGCAGCACGTGGTCCAGCACGTCACGGAAGTGGTCCTGCAGTTCCGGCCCGGGCGTGCGTTCCGGCGTCCCGTTCATCAGGACCTGGAGGATTCCCACGAGCGGGCTGGTGGCGCGCTGGAACGTGATGACCTGGCGGGAGAGTTCGTAGATCCGGCGGGAGACGTCGGGGTCGGCGCCAAAGAGGTCGTCCTCGATCTCGTCCACGTCGTTCTCCAGGCCCGCGGCAACGGGCTCGTACTCGTCCACCACCTGGTCCAGGATGCCGTACAACACCGCATCCGGACCCAGGGCGAGGAACTCCGGCATGGCCTCCATCCGGCGCCGGACCCTCGCCAGGTCCGGGGACTCCGCGTGCCGGACAGTGACCACGTAATCGGCGCCGACAAACACGTGGATCTCGCCGAAGTCCACCTTCTCGACGTCGTCCAGGTAGCGGGCGGGCCGCAGCACCAGGAACACGCATTCGCCGTAGTGCTCCAGCTTGGCGCGCTGGTGGCCGGCGAGCGCGTCCTCCACGGCCAGCGGGTTGAGGTCGAACTCCTCGGCCACGGACCGGAGTTCGACGGCGTCGGGCCGGTACATGCCGATCCACGCCATTCCTTCGCGCTGCCGGAGGACGAAGTACGTCTCGTCGAGGCCTTCCGGGTCCGCGGTCCGCAGCCCGTCCACGTATACCGCGTTGTCGATGATGGTCATGCCGTGCCTCCTTTCGACAGTCCCTCGCCGGACGGAACCTCGCCGGATGAAACCCCGCGGGAACCGCCCGCCCTTTGACGCTCCCAGTCGTCGAGGACTGCGGGCATCCTGGCCGCGAGGAAGCGGTAGAAGCTGCCCATTTCGGTCACCCGGGACCGGGCGGCGGATCCTGCCGGCAGCGCCTCCGCCGTCGCGTCGGTCAGGGCTGCGAGGCTCTGGTAGATGGGGCTCTTCCGCATCGAGACGACGTACCACTCGTCGTCGTAAAGCGCGTACAGGTCGCGGCGGCTGCCGGGCTGGGAGACCCGGTGGACGAAGCCCACGGTCTGCAGGTACCGGACGGCGCCGGACACCGCCGCGGCGCTCACTCCCAGCCGGTCCCCGAGCTCTGCCGCTGTGAGGCTCCCGTCCTCGGACGAGACCAGGGCCATCAGTGCCCTGGCAGGCATCTTGGGGAAGCCGGCCGCGGCGAAGGCCGCCGCGGCCTTTTCCGCCGCGGCGTTAACCTCGGCTTCCCCGGCCCTCATGCCGTCCCCGTTTCCCGCCGCCGCATGCCAATGACGGCCACGACGGCGGCGAGGACAGCGATGGCGAGCATCCACCACGCGCCGCTCCAGTCCGTCGTCGAACCGTTGGGCACGGGGGTGTGGGTGAACGGCGAGAGGTCGCGGATGCCCTGGTCAAGTCCCACCATGCCGCCGAAGATGCCCATCACCACACCGGCCCCCAGGAGCGCCCACCCTGCGGCAATGGTCGCCGCCGGCCAGAGGACGAACACCAGCGCCGGGACGGCGAGGTAGATCAGGGCCGCGGGAAGCTGGGCCGCGGCGGTTTCCCATACGGCCCACACGTCCATGGACGTGTCGCCCGATCCGGTCAGGGAAACCCAGGCGCCCAGCCCCGCGAGGAACATGACCAGCACCACCGAGGCCGTGCCCAGCAGCAGGTAGCCGGTGAGCCAGCGGATCCGGCTGACCGGGGCGGCGAGCAGCAGTTCGGCGGTGCCTGCCGCCTCCTCCTGGCGCAGCCGGAGGACAGCCTGGAGTCCGCAGGCGGCGGCCAGGACCCCGACGATCGAAAACAGGACCGAGATCATGATCTGGGTCAGCGACGCCCCCTGGGACTGGATGATTGCACGAAGCACCGCGGTGGCACTGCTGTCGGCCAGGTCGACGGCGGCGATCGCGCTGCCGAGCGAGCCGGTCAGGAGTCCCCCCGCCAGGCCGCCCAGGCTCCAGCCGATGATCGACCCGGCCTGCAGCCGGAGGGCGAGTGCAAAGGGGCTGTTTAATCCGCGGCGTGCGGCCACCCTGCCGGGAAGGGCTCCCCAGACGCTCGCGCCGCTGTCCCGCCGTTCCAGGAGGACCCAGGCGGCTCCGAGGCTGACGGCGGCAAGCGCCAGCGGCAGGAGCAGCGGCCACCACCGGTCACCGGTGAACGCGAACGTCTGCTGACCCCAGCCGATCGGTGAGAACCAGCTGGCCGGGCCCGCCGTCATGACCGTCCCGCCGGCGTCGGGCGTGCCCGTGGCGTCCCCGATGCCCCGCAGGACGTACGCGAGGACAACCAGTGCCGCGGAGAACCCGTTCGCGCCGCGGGACGTCCCCATCAGCTGCGCCACCAGGAGGCCCACGCCCAGGAAGGCCAGCCCGACGGCGCCCGTGGCGGCTCCCGCGACCAGGGCACCGGCAGGATCAAGCCCCGCCGCCGTGAAGCCGGCGAACACCGCGAGGGCCACCAGGACGTTCGCCGCGGTCCCGTGCAGGACCGTGGCCACCGCAGGGGTCAGGCGGCCTGCCGGGGTGGAGGCGATCAGCTCGGCGCTGCCGGTTTCCTCCTCGGCCCGGGAGTGGCGTACGGCCAGGAACGTGCTCATCATGCCGGCCAGCAGGGCCAGGAAGGAGAAGATCTGGAAGAACGTGAAGGCGCCGATGCCCGCCCCGCGGGCCAGGCCACGGAGCATCAGGATGGCCGGGGTGGCCAGGGCCACCTGCAGGATCTCGGCGCGGCTGGAATCGTCGCCGTAGGTCTGGTGGATGGCGGTGGCGGAGAACAGTGCCAGGGCGCCGATGCCCAGCACCCAGATGGCCAGCTGCCAGCGGTCACGGCGCAGCCGCTGGCCCCACAGGATCCGGAGCGTAGCCACCTCAGTCACGGCCCCTCGCGCCGAGCAGGTGCCGGTGCCGGGCGTGCTCGGGCTCTCCCCCGGCTGCCCCGGCGGCCACGGAGGCGTCACCATAATGGCGCAGGAACAGCTCCTCCAGCGACGGCGGCGTGATGGTCAGTCCCTGCACGCCCAGGGCACCGAGTGCCGGAAGCACCTCCGCGATCCGGTCCGAGTCGGCACCAAACCTGACCCGGCCGCCGTCGGACGTCAGTTCATGGACGGCGCCCAGCCCGGCCAGGGCACGGGTGTCCAGGCCGTTGGCCGCGAAGGAAACCTCGGTGCGGGTGAGGTGGCGCAGCGAGTCGAGCGTCCCGCCGTCCACGATCCTGCCCGCGCGGATGATGCTCACGCGGTGGCACAGCACTTCCACCTCGGAGAGGATGTGGCTGGAGAGGAGCACGGTGGCGCCACGTTCGACGGCGGCGAGCACCTCGCTGCGGAAGACCGCCTCCATGAGCGGGTCAAGGCCGCTGGTGGGCTCGTCGAAGAGGTACAGCTCGGCGTCCGTGGCCAGGGCGGCGATCAGCGCGACCTTTTGCCGGTTGCCTTTGGAATAGGCGCGGCCTTTCTTGCCGGGATCGAAGTCGAAGGCGCCGCAGAGCCGTGCCTTGCGCTGCCGGTAGTCCCGGCCCTCCTGCGTCCGGCCGGACGTGCCGCCCCGCAGGCGCGAGAGCAGGTCGATGGTTTCGCCGCCGGACAGGTTGGGCCAGAGCCGGACGTCGCCGGGGACGTAGGCCAGGCGGCGGTGCAGTTCCACGGACTGCGTCCACGGGTCCAGGCCCAGGACGCTGGCCGTGCCGGACGTGGCCTTCGCCAGGCCCAGCAGGATGCGGAGGGTGGTGGATTTGCCGGCGCCGTTGGGGCCGAGGAATCCGTGGATCTCCCCCCGCTGGACGTCAAGGTCGAGTCCGTCAAGGGCCCGGACGCGGCCGAAGTGCTTGTGCAAATCAACGGTCTGGATGATGGTCTCCATACTTCGAACATTACTCAGATTCACAAATTTGTGAATACTGCAAATGCTTCGCCCACTCCTTCCAATGCATATCCATATGGGTATATAATTTTGTCATGGCACGGGCAGCAACAACGGCAGATACGTTCAACGCGGTGGCTGAGCCCCGCCGTCGGGAAATCCTGGACGCCCTCGCCCAACGCGAACGGCCGGTCAACGAACTCGTGGAAATCCTCGGTCTGGCCCAGCCACACGTCTCCCGGCACCTGCGGGTGCTGCGCGAGGTGGGTGCGGTGGACGTGCGCGACGAAGGCCGGCAGCGCGTCTACCGGCTGAATCCGCAGGCGCTGAAGCCGATCCACGACTGGGTTGCCAGCTACCAGCACCTCTGGGAGGAGCGCTTCGATCTCCTGGAGGACGTGCTGGAGGACCTCAAAGAGCAGGAAAACTAGAAGGAGCAGGGCAATGGCACAGACAAGCAGCGGCACCATGGACGTCACTTTCCCCAGTGACGAGGAAATCCTGATCACCCGCACACTCAACGCACCCCGGCACCTCGTCTACAGGGCCTGGACCACGCCGGAGCTCGTCCGGCGCTGGTGGCCCGGGCGGCGCGGCGAGATGACGGTGGCGGAGATGGACTTCCGAGTGGGCGGCGCCTGGCGGTACGTGATGGTGGCGCACGGCGAATTCGAGGTGGGTTTCCACGGCACGTACCGGGAGATTGTGACCAACGAACGGATCGTCAACACGGAAGTCATGGAGATGCCGGGCGCGGCAACCGACAGCGAGGAGGGCGCAGTGGTCAACACGGTCACCTTTGAAGAGGCCGACGGCGGCGCCACCACAGTGCGGATCCGCACCGACGCGGGCAGCAAGGAAGTCCGGGACATGATTGCGCAGTCCGGCATGGAAGGCGGCGTGCGCGAGCAGTTCGAGATCATCGAGGAGCTGGCGGCGGCACTGGCCTGACGCTCGCCCTTTCTTAAAGCAACGCGGGGTCACTTCCGGCCCGATAAACGAAGATCATTGGGCCGGAAGTGACCCCGCGTTGCAGTGGACTTTCCAGGCGGAGGGTGGCCTCCCGCACGGCAGAACTTGTAACAGTTGTTACAATTCAACGTGTGACTTCCCTTGAACAGGTTTCCTGGCTGGTAATGCTCGTGCAGGTCCCCTCGGAGCCATCCCGGCACCGGGTGGCTGTGTGGCGCGAGCTGCGGCGCTTCGGCGCTGTCCCCATCGGCCAGGGCGCCTGGACCGCGCCGGATGTTCCCGCCTGCCGCGAGGGTGCCGGGAAGGCCAAGGAGCTAGCCCGAGCCGGCAGCGGCGAGCTGCTCCTGCTCACCACCGGACGGGACGACGACGACGCGGCACGGCTCCGTGAGCTGTTCGCCGCCGCCCGCGCGGACGAGTGGGCGGAGTTCACCGCGGACTGCGGCAAGTTCACGGACGAGATTGCCAAGGAAATCGCCAAGCAGAAGTTCACCCTGGCCGAGCTCGAGGAAGAGGAGCAGAGCCTGGACCGGCTCCGGCGCTGGTTCCGGGCCATCCGCAGCAAGGACGTTTTCGGGAGCCCGGAAGCCGCCAGCGCCGACCAGAGCCTCGCCGGCTGCACAGAAGCCCTGGACGGATTCGCCGCCCTCGTTTACGGCGAGGTGCACTCATGACAACCACAGGCACCACGCACGCACACGCCACCCGCTCATCGTCGGCCCCGCTGTATGCCGCCGGATTCGTCACCGCGTTCGGGGCCCACAGCATCGCCGCGGGCCTTGGCGCGCAGAGCGGGAACATCGGCCTGACGCTGCTCAACCTGGGCATCCTCCTGGCCCTGTACGACGTCTCCGAGGTCTTCCTCAAGCCTGTCTTCGGCGCCCTGAGCGACAGGATCGGCGCCAAGCCCGTGATCGTCGGCGGCCTCGTGGCCTTCGCCGCGCTGTCGCTGATCGGTCTCTGGGCCGCGGACCCGCTGATGCTGGCGCTGGCACGGCTCGGGCAGGGTGCCGCCGCCTCCGCGTTCTCGCCGGCGTCCTCGGCCGTGGTGGCCCGGATGGCACGCGGCGGGAAAGCCGGCACGTACTTCGGCCGGTACGGGTCCTGGAAGAGCCTGGGCTACATCATCGGGCCGCTGCTGGGGGCAGGCCTGATCTGGGCGGGCGGGTTCGCCCTGCTGTTCGGCACCCTGTCGGCACTCGCGGCGGCCACGGCAGTGTGGGTCCTGCTGGCCGTGCCGCACCTGGAACCCCTCCCCCGCCAGCGCTACACCGTGCTGGACCTCGCACGCCAGATCGGCGAGCGCCGGTTCCTGGTCCCCACGCTGGTACTGGCAGCGTCGACGGCGGCGCTCGGTGCCGCCGTCGGCTTCCTCCCTGCGCTTGCCACGCGGCACGGCCTGGACGCCGTCGCGGGCACGGCCGCTGTCAGCCTGCTCGCTCTCGGCTCTGTCCTGACCCAGCCGCGGATCGGCAGGCTGCGCGACCGGAACGGCATCACCGACAACCAGGGCACGACGGCGGGACTCCTCCTCATCGCGGCAGGCGTCGCGCTGCTGGCGGTAGCCCCGGGACCGGTCACCATCTTCGTCGCCGCGGCGGCAATCGGCGTCGGGGTGGGTGCGGCTACGCCCCTTGGTTTCGCGCACCTGGCGGACACCACGCCGCCGGAGCGGATGGGCCGCACCATGGGCTCCGCCGAACTCGGCCGGGAACTCGGCGACGCCGGCGGGCCGCTGCTGGTGGGCGGGGTCGCCACGCTGACTGCCCTGCCGTTTGGCCTCGGGGCCCTGGCGCTGCTGATCGCCGCGGCCAGCCTCCCCCGCCTCGCCCCGGTGAACCCGCCCCCGCCCAAGTAGGTAGCGCTATCTGCCGTTTTGACCCTTCATAACGACAGTTGGCGCTACCCAGTTGGGTGAAGCGCGCTCCCAGTTTTCTGTGACACCCTTAACCGATGACCTTTTCACGACAGGCCCCGGCCCGGACCCAGCTGCGCCCCGCCCCGGGCACCGGCTTTATGTTCGCCTTCGCCACGCTGGCCTGCATCGTGGGACTCATCGCCACGTACTACTACTTCGTCCAGACCACCACGGGCCAGTTCATCGACGAATCCGCGCTGGTTGAAGCCGTGGACATCCACGGCCCCGCCGGCAAGGCTGCCACCGAGTTCCTGGACTGGCTGCCCACCATCTCCCTGGTGATGGCCGCTGTCGTGGTCCTGTTTGTCACGGTGATCCGGCGCCGCTGGACTGCTGCGGGGATCGCCGTGGCCGCGTGCATCGGCGCGAACGTGGCCACCCAGGTGCTCAAGGACGTGCTGCCGGCCCGCCCGGACAAGGGCGTCATCACGCTGGAGCTGAATTCGCTGCCGTCCGGGCACACCACGCTGGCGGCCTCCGCTGCCGCGGCCGTGTTCCTGATGGCGTCGCCGCGCTGGCGCCCGATGGCCGGTTTTGTGGGCGGCACGTTCGCGATTGCGTCGGGCGTATCGACGCTGATCAACCAGTGGCACCGGCCCGCCGACGTCGTGGCCGCGTTCCTGCTGGTGGGCGCGTTCATGATCCCCGCCGGCTGGCTGATCCTGCGGCACGGCGGGGCCTGGAATGTGTGGGACGGCTTCGGCAGGCATGTGGGGTCGGCCAAGATCTGGCTGACCCTGCCGGTGATGATCGGCCTGGCGGCGGCCGGCGTCGCGGTGTATTCGCTGGCCAGGATCGCGCCCGGCCCGGCCCAGGAAACCAGCACCACCAACTACTTCTGGGCGGGCATCGCCCTCATCGTGATCGCCGGGTACCTGGCCACGGTAGCCACCACGTCGCTGTTCGCTTATGCCGCACGACGGCGGGACTCACCGAAGCGCTGACGGCTTCATCAGGCGACCCTACTTTTACGGACCATCTTGCGCAGCCAATCCGCGTCGCCCACTATGTTCAAACTGTCCCGGGCAATTGAGTCGAACACCGGTGCGGCGGAAATTTCGCTTGTCCTGTAGACCAGCGGCCGGGCATCATTTCCGGTCCAGGCGGCTATCCTCGCGGCCAAAGTGGCTATCCTCGCATCCGCCAGGTCATCGTCCACTTCGTCCGGCAACGCGATGAAAATATCCACGTCGCTGTCGGTTCGCATGTCGTTCCTAGCGGCGGAACCGAAGAGGACCACGCTGGCCGGGACGAAATCCCAGGAATCGATCTCGTTGCGGATGCGGTCGATGAGAACCGACTTGGCTGCGGCCATTGCCAGAATCGCGTCCGCCAGCAAATGCTCGCGGTTGAGCCGGTAAGCGTGCGTTCTGCCCACAACCTCGTCGAGAACTATGCCCTGCTCAGTGAGCCGCTGCAGTGCCTTGCGGACTCCGGCGAGGGAACCAGCTTCGGGGAGGAGCTTCTGAATGCCGGGCGCAGTAAAAGCCGCCTCCGCTCGACCCAGGACGTAGAGCACGCCCATGTCGAGTGATGGACTGATTGCCGTGAGCGGATTCTGAAATCTCATCAAACACCTCCGGATACACTATTGTAAGTCTATATACACAAAAGTAAAAATAAATGCACGAAAGTGGATATTCAGTCTCTGGTCGATGTAGCAGTCAAAGCCATGCAAACTTAGGTGCTGCTCAGGTTCCCAAAGGATCCAATCGAAGGTTGCAGGAACATGATTGGAAGTGGGCTGGGCGCCACAGTTTCGGAGAGGAGTGGTCATGGTCCGGGCTCTGGTGTGCAGGCTCAATATTGGCCACCGCTGGCTGGCAGAAACCAGTTTCGAAGACGGGTTCCGGCGCTGTAACAGGTGCGGGAGGTCCGACCGCCCCAGCGCCAATTGGTCCAAGTACCTGTTCGCTGGCCACCGCCCAGATAATGCATGGAATCCCGGTTCTGTGGTGAAAAGGAACGCCGCAATGGTGGCTGTAGCTCTTGTACTTTCGGGGTGCACGTACGTGACCCCTGACGAAACAGCCACAACCCCGCCTGCGAAGCTTTCCGCGGCCCTGGAAGCTTTTGCCGACGACGCGTCCGCACACGGTGCGCCTGCTGTGGTCTTCCATGTGCGGAATGGAGACCAGGAGGAGCTAAGGGCCACCGGGGTGAATAACCTGGAGTCCAACAAGAAGGCGGTCCCAGCGGACAAAACGTGGATCATCGGGGCGGGGACGCCGATGGTGGCCGTGTCCGTGATGAAGCTGGTGGAGGCCGGCGCCGTGGGCCTGGGTGACCCAGTCTCCGCTCATCTGCCCGAGTTTACGGCCATCTTCCCGGCGTGGGACCGGGTCACGGTGCGGGACCTTTTGGGCAGTACTTCCGGTCTGCCCGACTATTTTCCACCCCTGATTGAATCCAGGAGCCTGGACGAGCTCCAAACCCGCCCGTTGACCTTCGAGGAACGGCTCAGGATTGCGGCCGGGGTGGACCTGCCGCCGGGACCGGTGTCCTATTTTGCGTGGTCTGCAACGGACTGGGAAGTGCTGGGCTGGCTGCTGGAACGCAAACACAACCAGGGACTCGAAGAGGTTCTCGCCAAGGATGTGTTTGAGCCGGCGGGAATGGGCAACACCCACTTGGCGGTGGCAGGGCTGCCGCCCGAGCCCATGCTGCATGGATACGTGCTGGAGTCCGGGAACAGGCGCGACTTCACGCGTATTGACGCGGTTGCCGGGTCGGCTGATTCCGGGGTCATTTCAACGGTTGAAGACCTGAGCAGATTCGTGGCGGCGCTCACCACGGGGCGGCTCATCCGCGAGGAGACGTGGAAGAGCATGATGGAGGCCGAGCTGTTTCCTTTGGGTGGCATCCGTCCAAGCGATGACATCTGCCCGGGCACACGCCATGTCTTCGTGTCCGGGGGCGGAGGCCCGTACAGTGTCCAATCCGTTTCCTCTGTGGACGGGCAGCAGCAGGCTACGGTAGCTACTGTGCTTCCGCCCCGGGAACTGAACGTCGCAGACGCGCCTCCGCTCGTCCCGGAGATGGAGGACGCTATTCTGCAGACAGCCATGAGCATGTGCTAGCTAGACACCACCGTCCGCCGGGGCATTCTTGGACTGACGGGCGGCCAGACTCACCCTCCTGCTGTCGGTCCTATCCAGGCAACCGTGACGGGCTGGGCTTCAAACCGGATTTGCCCCGTTACGCGAGCGCCGCGGACAGCGAGCGCAGGAGCCAGCCGCGGTAGGCCTTCACGGTCCAGCCGGCCTCCCCCACCAGCGTCCGGTACGTCTGCGGGTGGCCGAGCGACCAGATGGCGGCGGCAGCATCGGCGTCGGACATTCCGGACCGCAGCCCGCCGTGGGTCCGCACCGCGGCGGCCGCCTCGCCGTACCGTTCCAGCCGCTGCAGCGCCCGGTCCGACTGCAGCTTCGCGGCGGCGGGGTCGACGGCGGCGGCCTGGGCGATGACCGCCACTACCGGTCCGGTGCGCCGGTGGACCTCCACAAACCAGTCGGCCAGGACGGCGATAAGCGCGTAGAAGTCGGGCGCGTCCGCCGTCCGCTGCCGCATCAGTTCCAGGACGTTCGACGGCGAGTGGGGGCCCGACGCCGCAGCGTCCAGTACCGCGGACAGCAGCGCCGCTTTGTTCCCCACTGAGTTGTAGACGGTTTGCAGTGCCACGCCGCTCTCCGATGCGATGGCCTCGATGGTGGTGGGCACGTACCCCTGGTCGGCGAAGAGGCGCCCGGCCACCGACACGATCAGGGCCCGGGTGTCCGCCGCCTGGACCGCGCGGCGGCTCGGTTTGGGAACAGCGGAGTGGGTGGCGGACGCATCGGCTGAAGCGGTCATAAACCTAGACTATTCCTCCACTCACTAGAATGCTATTCTAGTGAAATCCGCAGGGCGGCCGCAGAGGAAGCGCCCCGGATCAGGCGAAGGAGCCGGCCATGGATTCGCACATCTATGACGTTCTGGTCATCGGGGCAGGACAGTCAGGCCTCGCCGCGGGCTACTACCTGAAACCGTCAGGGACGGACTTCGGCATCCTGGACGGCGCGGACCGCGTGGGCGACGTCTGGCGCCGACGGTGGGATTCGCTGCGGCTCTTCACCCCGGCCCGCTACAGTTCTCTACCCGGCCTGAAGTTCCCGGCGGCAGGCGGCAGCTACCCCGGCAAGGACGCTTTCGCGGACTACCTGGAAAGTTATGCGCAGCAGTTCCAACTGCCGGTCCGGACAGGAATCCGCGTCCATTCGGTCCGCCGCAGGGACGGCGTTTTCGAGATGCAGACCAGCGCCGGGGAGTTGCTGGCACGGAACGTCATTGCCACGCCGGGCGCCAATTCCACCCCCAACATCCCGGCGGTGGCACAGGAACTGGATTCCGGCATCACGCAGCTCCACAGCAGCCAGTACCGCGGCCCGTCGGGCATTCCGGAGGGCGGCGTGGTGGTGGGGGGCGCGGGAACGTCGGGCGCCGAGATCGCCCTGGAATTGGCGCAGAACCGGCTGGCCGGAACCGTGTATCTCGCCGGCACGCCCACCAAGCACATCCCCGACGCCGTGTTCCGTTTCGCCGGGCCACTGTACTGGCGCCTGGTGAACTCGCTGCTGACCCTGGACACCAAGCCGGGGCGCAAAGTGGCGGCCCGGTTCCACCAGCACGGGGCACCACTCATCCGGGTATCAATCGAGGACGTCGAGCGGGCAGGTGCCGTTCAGCTCCCCCGCATCAGCAGCGCCGCAGACGTCCCACCTGACGTGGGTACCGTCATCTGGGCCACCGGGTTCCGGCCCGACTTCGGCTGGATCGAGGGCCTCCCGACGGACGACGGCGGGTGGCCGGCCACCAGCCGCGGCGTGGTTCCGGAACTGCCGGGGCTGTACTTCGTGGGCATGCCGTTCCAGTACGCCCTGACCTCAGGGATCGTGGGCGGCGTGGGCCGGGATGCGGAGTACGTGGTGGAACATCTGCTGAGGATCAGGGCGGCCCAAGGAGCCAGCTCCCGGGCCTGAGCGCTAAGGCCTGCCCGGCACCGGCGTCAGGGGCAGATGATCTTGCCGTTGGACGTGCTGTTGTTCAGGATGATGTTCAGGTGGGCCGCCGTCTGGTCCGGGTACGTCGCCGTGACACGCACCGTCAATGGACCGGCAGGGTTGTCCCTGACGATCTGGGACGCCAGGGCCAGGTTCGGGTTTGACGTCAGGACAATGTATCCGGGAGTCATCCCCAAGAGACCTGAAATCCCGGAATAGCTGGTGCCGTACGTGCCGTTTGCCTGAAGTGCGGCGTACGTGACGGTTGCCGTCGCCGGAACGGTAACTGTGAGCGTGGCAATTCTTTGCGGGCTGTCGTTCGTGCAGGTGAGCGACGTGATCGCCGGGCCCGGCCACGCGCCGTTGGCGGTGACGGACATCGTGGCCGTTGCCGACTGCTGCCAGAGGGCGGAGGCCGAAACCGCCCCGGCACCCAGGAGAACGGTCAGCACAAACGCGCCCACCGCCAAAGCAGCCCCAGGCATCCGCAACAGCGTTTTCACACCGAAGCCCCGACGTCTGACTTCTGTGAACGCGAGCGGTTCCGCAGACCCTTGAACACCAGGAGCCCTCCGTACCCGATCAGCCCGGCTGCGGCCAGGGCGGTCCACAGGTTGCGGTCGGCGTTGCCCAGGGCATTCGCCAAGTATCCGACGTACGGGACGGCGTAAAACAGCTGGCCCTTGACCTGCAGTTCACGCACGGGATCGGCATCGTTGACGCCGTTGTTGTCGCCCTTGGTGATGAGGGTCTTCTCCCCCTCCTGGGTTGCCCCGAAGCCCACGATCCGGTGGGTTTCGACGTCGGGCCGGCCGGAGTACATCTGGAAGGTCACCACGTCGCCGTACTTGAGTTCGGCGAACTCCGCCGGCTTGACCACCAGGAAGGTTCCGGGCACGTACTTGGGTGCCATGGAGTTGGTCAGCACGGTATAGGTCTGCGAGCCCGTCGCCTTGGGAATGATGATCAGGACCAGGGCCGCGAAAACGGCGACCATCATGACCACCATGTTCAGGATTTTGCCGACGGCGGAGAGCCGACGGCGGGCTGGCGCCACGCCTGCGGGGCGTGCGGCAGCGGGTTGAGGTGCTGAGTCGGCAGGCGCCTCACGCGCCATCAGGTCAGGCGCAGCCACTTGGCACCCCGCAAAGCTGTCGTGCGGTGATCGGCAGTGAGATGTTCACGGCTTGACCTTTCACTGAGACTGGGGCGGTTGAACTCATGCTGACCTGGAAGCAAAGAACGGTACTCGCTGCCTTCGGAACGGAAGCGGACGTCAGTCCTGCCGACGTGAGGGTGGCATACCCGGTCAGGGTGCTGCATTCGGCAGCGGTTGCGACGTTCTTGGCGCTGACCGTCAGGTACTGCGCCAGCGAACCGCCATTGACGTTGGCCAGTGTTGCCTGGTCAACAGTGACGGTTGTGTTGAACGTTCCGCCGGCGTTGCTGTTGTTGGCGGCCGCCACGCTGGCGTACACGGAGGTTCCCGGCGTGATGGTGGCCGACTGGACGAGGTTGATTGTCGCTGCGGTCCCTCCGGAAAGGCTCATGTTGCTGGCCTGCCCGGAGGGGCTCGCGGTGAGGGCGACGTCAAACGATGCGGAGGTTACGGTTCCCGGAGCTGTAGAGGTGCCGGCGTTCCACAGGGCGTAGGTGCCCTGGACTGCCAGCAGCCCCAGGACCACCGCCGCTGCGATGAGCGCACCGGCCCGCAGCATCCGCGGGATCCGCATTGTTCCTCCTGGTCTGGTCCTTAAATGTCCTGATGGGCGGCTGGCCGGTGGGCCAGCCGCCTAGTTCAGACTAGGACAGACCGTCATTCGCGGTGTTGACCTGGGTCAGGGTGAAACCGACATTGTTGAAGTTGTAGGTTGCGCTGACGTCGGCGCGGCCCGCGGTGGTTGCCTTGAATTCGAACGTGATGGTCGACGTGACCGTCTGGGTTGAACCCGTCGGGTGCAGCGGGTTGGAAACAGCCGAGCCGCCGACAGTCAGGACCGGAGCGGAAACCACCACGTTGTTTGCGGCAGTGAATCCGTTGGTCGCGCTGATGCCGGAGGTGGCGATCGTTGCGGCCATCTTGTCACCGACGAGCGTGACGTTGAGGTCCTGCGTGAACGTAAGCAGGTCGCCCGGAACAACGTGGTAAGTGTTGTTGGCAATCTTGGCGGTGATATCGACGCCTAGCCGGTCCTTCCAGACCCCTGCGCCGTTGACGACGTTCAGGTCGCCGGCAACGATGGTGCCCGGCGTCTGGGTGGCAGCTGCGTTCCAGTTAGCCAGTGTGCCGCCGCCGCCCAGCAGCAGTGCTGCGCCCAGTGCGATTGCCGCGGATCCCTTGATGAGTGTGGTGTTTTTCACGATGTTTTGTCCCCTCAGACTTTTGCGTGCTTGTTTTGTACTGCTGAAAGCAACAATGCACGCCTTCGATCAGGACTTATGGGGGGAATTAGTCAATGTTTGCTCAAGATATTTGACGCTTCAACTGGCACCTGACCTGCGCTTTTATATCCAGTCGTTGGTCGAACTGGCCGCCAATGGCCGGACGGTAGACCCGCAGGGAAGAACAGGGCCCTGCAATAAAGTACGGCCATGGACCCTCATATGGACCCGGCGTAGTCTTGAATCGGCAACCGAAGATACCTGCAACGGCGCAGGTTACTGAGATCGCCTTTGGTGTTGGCGCCCACGCTCTCTGCCGTTAGGCGCCGCGTTTCGGCCCCGCTATCTGGGAAACGGATCGGCCCATCCTCCCGGGGCCTCCACGTTGGAGTTCCCGCCGAAAACACATCACCGCTCCATCCACCGATGGAAACCCACACCTTGCTAAGAGGTTGTACACAATGAAAGTCAACATCCGTCGATTGCTCATGCTCGTCGTGGCCGCGCTGGTTCTCTTCATGACCGGCGTGTCCGCAGCCCAGGCAGCAAACCCGCACTTCAAGCGCAACGGAGAGCCGGTCTGTACCGTGACCCAGACAGGGTCAACTAGTTCCACCACCTGCCGGACGGTTCTTGCCGGCCTGGGCAACGACGATCTGCTCGCCACGGTCACCGTGAGCGGCTTCGCCGTTTACCAATGCCAGAACCAGGGTGGCAACGTCGCCCCCGGGCAGAACAAAGTCCTGGTGGGCCCGGCGACGGCCCCCACCTTCATCGATAGCGACGCTATCAAGAACGGGAACCTCACCCTCGTCACCAACCCCGCAACACTGAGCGCCCCGGGAACAGTCACCGCTGCCCAGGCGGGCTGCGCCAACAACAACTGGACCGGCGTCAACCCGGTTCTGACTGTCACCTCGATATCGCTCGTCATCGAGCAGCCTCCGGGAACGGTGATCTTCACCTGCTCGGCGAGCAACCCGAACGGGCTCGGCAGCACGGTGGCGCTGACCTGCTGACGCCGCCGTAATCCCTTCCGAACCCCGCAAACCACCAGCCGGATGCCCCACCAGCACCCGGCTGGCCCGCGGGAGGCCACTTAGCAAAGGGCCCCGCAGCCCGCGTACCCGGCAAACAAAAAGCGAGTACAGGCTACTCGTGCGTAGGAAGCGCAGGAGGGCTTGAATGATGGGGACCGGTACGGAGGGTCGGGCTGGCATCCCAACGCAGCGATGTCCGCCAGGGTTTTTCCGCACCGGTCATATCCACAGGTTTCCCGGCGACCGACACGTTCATACCGGGTTCAAACCGGGGCCGGCGGTGGGATGGTCTTTTGAGACCGGGCCATCCGCCCCCAGACACCGCTGGCCCCCACCACCTGACGCTCCGCCGTCGCAAACGTCCCCAGACGCTTAGCCCCGCAGCTGCTCCACAATAATCCGCGCCGTCGCCGGCTCCCCCAGAATCCGGAAGTGCCCGGCGGAGGGCAGCTGGATGTTGGTGGCCCCGGGCAGGACGCTGCCTTCCGGGATGTGCGGATCGAACACACCGTAGATGGAGCTGATCCGGCTGTTGATGGTCTCCTCACGCGCCATCTGCCGGGTCAGGGCGTTCCGCGGCGAGAAGATCCGCAGGCTGGGCATCAGCAGGTAGCGGGCGTACCGCGATCCGGAGAACGGCGTGCAGACCGTGATCATGCGCCGGACCCGCTGCTCCGGATCCAGGGCCAGCATGACGTATTTGCCGATCAGGCCGCCCTTGCTGTGCGCCACGATCGACGCGTCCGTCAGGCCCGCCTCCTCGAGGTGCTGCGCCACCAGCCGCGCGGCGATGGGGACGTCCAGCTTGTTCCGCTGCAGCATGGTCACCACATGGACGGGATGCCCGGCGTCGTGGATAGCGTGGATGACGGGCAGCATAAACTGCCAGTTTTCGTAGACGCCGGGGATGATCACCACGGGACTGAGGTGCCCCTGGTGGAAGGATCCGGGCTGGGTACGGGACAGAATGCCGCGCACCTGCCAGCCCGCGGCATAGGCGTAGTCCTGCGCCCACCACAGGCCTTTCTGCAGCAGCCCGGCGTCGTCACCCATCTGTTGAGGATAGCCGCTTTGGGTGCGCTGCCGGGCTCAGTAGTTGCGGCGGTGCTTGAGGCGGGGAATCACGACGGCGAACACGGCGGCCGCCGCGAACCCCAGGACGCCGGTGGCTGAGACCCCCGCGCCCAGGGTTGCGAGTGCGGTCACCCCGGAGAGGAGGAGCGGCCCGCCGGTGGATCCGGCGTCGGCCATGAACCGCCACAGGCCCAGGAACTGGCCGCGGCCGCGGTCCGGCGAGAAGTCGGCGCCGAGGGTCATCACCAGGCCTGAGCTGATGCCGTTGCCGAACCCGATGAGCATGCCGGCAAGGAGCAGGCCGGTGAATCCGCCCGTCAGGGGAATGAGCAGCAGGGCCGTTCCCATGATCGCGGTGGACGGGATGGCCACCCATTGCCGTCCACGGCGGTCCATGAGTTTGCCGGCGGGATAGAACACCAGCATGTCGATGGCGCCGGAGATGCCGTAGATCAGGGAGGCCTGCGTGGCGTCCATGCCCAGGTGGTCGGCCCAGAGCGGGATGACCACCTGGCGGGAGGACCGCAAAGCGCTGAGAAGCAGAATGCCCACGCCCAGGCTAAGGAAGACCCCGGCGTGCGAAACGGCGACGCTGCGAAGCGTCGGCTGGGGACCGACGTCGGCACCCGGCTTGGGTGCGGGAACCTCCAGGTCCGGGATAGTCACGGAGAGGAGCGCGGCCCCCACCATCGCGACCACGCCCACCCAGTACGCGCCGCTAAGGCCCGCGAACTGGATCACGGCGGCGCCGGCGAAGGGTCCGATGAAGACGCCTATGCGGTTCACGCCGCCGAGGGTGGACAGCGCCCGGGCCCGGTAGTGGAGCGGCACGGCTTCGGTGAGGTATTTCTGCCGGGCCAGGCCAAAGACGCTGGAGGACATGCCCACCACCAGCATCGCGGCGGCCAGCAGCCAGATGCCGTCCGGCAGCTGCGGTGCCAGCGCGGCAGCCACGAGCGCCAGCGCAGCTGCAGCAGCCGCGCCGACGATCGACCAGCGTTCGCCGAACTTCAATGTCACCAGGGACGCGGGCAGGTTGAAGAACCAGGATCCCAGCCCGATCAGGGTCACGATCAGCGCGGCAACCGCCACCGACGCGCCCAGGTCGCGGGCGGACAGTGCGACGACGGGCATGACCGCCCCGGTGCCGATCCCGAACAGCAGTGTGGGTCCAAACGCGGCGACGGCGATGCTGCGGAGGCTGAACGGCTGGGGATCATCGGGCGAAGTCATCAGATTTATCCTATGACTCGGGCCCTCACTCCCCCGGCCGGAACGTCACATGGCTGACCGGTGATCCGTCACAGCCATTGACGTTTCGAACCGCAAGTGGGCAGCAGCTGCTCGTGCAGGATCTTGTCACATGAGCCGTCGCGTAACCCGGCGGAGGTCTGGCTATCTTCTGCGACTCAAATTCACCCGAAATACCAAATTCACCAAATTCACCCATATTCACCTGTAGCGTGGCGAGTATTTCCGCCATGGAGAACCCGTTCCGTCCAACGGCCGGAGCCACGCCGCCGGAAGTCATCAGCCGTGCTGGCTTCCGGCAATACCTGCGGAAAAATCCCCCCTCTTAAACTTGTGCCGGCCCGTCACGCCTCACCGGCCAAGCACGACTCGCAGGTGGTGGTCTGCATGGTCGCGCCGCCTATCCCAAGGGGGCCGGCGACCCGCTAATTGAGGCGTCCCCGACGGCGTCGGTACTGAGAGTGACCAGCGGCGGTTCCACATGGTTCCCCACCCTGTCGACGGAGCGGTGCAGCCTCGACACCCGGGGCTGGCCCCACTCCTGCGGCGTCCCGCCCTTCAATGCCTTGCCCGTGCCGTGGACGAAGACCACTATTTGGTCCGGCAGGACCAGTGAGCCCGGCGGAGCGCCGCCGTTCACGTTCGCACCATCTACAGGTCCGGGGCTGCTGTGCTTTCCCATGTCTCATGATCCGCCCGCGCGGCAACGCCCAGACAGCGCAATTCCCGCAGAGTAAGCCGCATTTCCACAGTATTAGTCGTGCCGCGGGACGGGCCGCAGATTTTGCCCGGAATTTAGGGGGGTCACAAGAAGCCATTTGAGGACTACCGTTTGCCTTGGGGGACGCTGCTACCTGTTCTCCACAAACCAATAGGGAGGGTTTTATGGGGGACGTATGGCTCCGCTCCATCAGCAACAGCCTGATCCGCGCGGAAAGTGTCACTGAAATAGCATCAACCCGCGGGTCGCTGCACGAGGAGCAGGGGTTTGCGCTCAAGGTCATCGTGCAAGGCAAGGGCCACGTCCTCATCGACGATAGCGACCTTCAGGGCTCGCTGTCCGACCGGCTCGAATATGCCCGGCATCTTGAGGACGCCCTGCTGCTCGCCATCGACGAGGCCAAGATCGCCGTGGCGTCTGTTGTGGTCAGCTTCGAGCCGGAAAGCCAGCGCTGGTCCATGGCGGCAGCACCGGAACTGGCCGGCGGCCTGACCAACCGTGTGGAGGCATCTTTGTAACAACTTGGCAGAAGTGTTGCGCAGGTCACATAAGCTGCCTACTCTTGGTGAGGCTGCAATGGCGCAGCCACCCGGGGTTCGACTGCAGCGTCGCAGGAGCCCAGGGTAAAGGCTGCAGCGTCGCAGCCAAACCAGGGGAAGGCAGTACATTTTGACCGATAAGCTCAGCATTCTTGTCCGCGTGGACCTCGACCACGCCCGTGCCCAGGTCCTCGCGCAGGGCCACGTCACCGTCCACAGCATCCAGGCCCTCTACGTCGTGGTGAAACGCGCCAACGCCCTGAAGGACGGCCTGGACCTGGAGCTGGACATCACCAAAGCGCACGTTGATCCGGAAGCGCTGGAACAGCTCCAGGACTGCTCCCGGACCCACCACTTGCCACGGATCATCGATCCGCAGCAGACCTACTGCACGCTCAGCGTTCTCCCGCCGCGGCACAACGACACCACCAGGAGCCAGCTGCTCGCCGCCTGACCCGGCCCGCCCACCGCCACTCAGGTCGGGGCCTTGCGCCGTCCGTCCCGGCCCGTCTGTAAACTGGCGGAGGCTATGCGAAACGTTCGCGTAAACGATTCTCCGAGGGCGGCGACGATGACGACGATGGTAAAAGTGGCCAAGCTTGCCGGCGTTTCCATCTCCACCGTTTCGCACGTCCTCAACGGAACCCGGCATGTGAACGACGAGACGCGGCAGCGCGTCCTGAAGGCCATCCAGGACACCTCTTACCGGCAGGACGCCCTGGCCCGCGCCATGCGGCGGTCCAGGACGGACAGCATCGGTCTCATAGTTTCCGACGGCGGCGAGCCGGCTTTCGCGGAGATGATCCGGGGCGTGGAGGAAACGGCCGCCAGCCAGGGCATCACGTTGCTGCTCGCCAATTCGGCCGAAGACCCGCAACGCGAGGCGCGGGCCGTCCAGGCGCTCCTCGAGCGCCGAGTGGACGGGCTGATCCTGGCGCGCGCCGCCGGCTCCGGCCCCGACGCCCTCGCGGAGTTCGCGAATTACGACACACCCCTGGTGCTCATGGACCGGCTGTCCGATGACCCGTTCGACCAGGTGGGAGTCGAGAACCGCCAGCCCATCATGGAACTGGTGGAACACCTCGTATCGCAGGGCCACCAGCGGATCCTGCTGGTCGCTGGGGACACCAGGGTTGCCACCCTTCACGAACGGCATGAGGCCTTCGAGGAAGCCATGACGACGGCGGGCGTCCGGAAGGCGGACCAGCTGGCGGTCATCGCAGCGGACCCTGAAGGAACTGACGCCGGGATCTCGGCAGCACTGTCAGCAGCCAAACCGCCCACTGCCGTCATCGCCTGCAGCACCGTCCTGGCCGCCGCGGCGCTCCGCCAGATCCAACAGCGGGGCCTGCGGATGCCGGAGGACATTGCCTTCGCAGCGTTCGACGGCTTCGCCTACGCGGACCTGTTCGAACCGCAGCTCACCACGGTCCGGCAGCCCGCCTTCCAGGTAGGAGCAACAGCGGCTGAGCTGCTGACCAAGCGGATTGCGGACAAGTCAGCGGAGCACTCGGTTGTCCGCCTTGCGCCCACCATCGAGTACCGCGCCTCAACCGGCGCAGGACCTGCGGCACGAGCCAGCAAGCCGCAGAATGTGGAAGTAGATCTTTGAAAATAGAGTTTGATCCGAATGAACCCGTGACGGAAGTCAAGCTGACGCTTACCGTAGATGAGCTGGAAGTCCTCTGGGGAACCATACGCGAGACGCTCGAGGCGGTGGACGACCGGGAGTTCTCGACGCGAGTAGGTGTTGAACGATCAGAACTCCGTCGAATGCAAGCCGAACTTGCCAAGCTTATGAACACCATTCCCTATTTGCCCGACTAGCGAACTGACAAATGCAGGAACACCGTAATTGCAGCCATCGACCCCCTCGTCTGGAGGTCGTGTACTTGGTGCCTAGAATGTTCTTCGGCGGGGCCGGCAGTCGGGGAGGAGCATCGGGTGGGCGATTATTTTGATCATGAGGTCCTTAAAGATCTTTACCTGGAAGACAGCTACGTGTTGGACATCCAAGCGAGCCGCGGCCAGCTTGCCATCACCGCGGAATTTGTCCTCACCCCGGAACACCCCTCCTATGCTTCGGCTCTTCCCGGAGAGCAACACTGCTACCGGAAGGGCGTCTTAGTGTTCGAAGGCGTTACTGACCTGAACTGGACAGGGCAGCTCGCGTTCCGGCCGTCGCAGGACCCCGACGGGTCGATCGACTACGGCAACATCGATGCCCTCGTCATCGTCGGTAACCGTTACATCGTGGAAGGAGATCTGGGCACGATTGACCTCCATGCCGCGTCCATCAGAGTGGTCCTGGTTTCGGACGACACGATCGACAAAGTTTCTTATGACGCAGAGCCCTGAGATGTTTCGAGACATGCCGTGGCCCTTCTACAACCATCAGTTCCCTGAAAGCCTCGGTGCCGTGGTGATGAAGACAGTCCTATCGGGCGAACGCCCAGCGCTTCAAGTCCTGCATGATCCGGACAATGGATGGAATATCGCGGACGGAGTGGACGACCCGAACACTCCTGGAGGGTGCGTTGCCGCGCACATCAGTCATGTCGTAAGTCTCGACCCGACACTTGCACCCTTGGCAGCGATGCCTCCGGGGACAATAGCCGACCGTTTCGAAGTTGGCGGCGATTGGCACTTCCGAGACTTCGAGTGGGAAACGGAATAGAGAGCTCTCTGGTGCTTCCATGACAAGCGAATTTGCAGACCACGCCAGTGGCATTGTTCGATGGCGTGATGCTTCAGAGGGCCTGGCTTCCGGTGCGATGTTCTACGTAATGGAACGTCCCGGGGTAGTGGGCGAAGCCGAAATCACACTAATTTCCAAGGAGTACCAGTGAGCAGCAAGCTTCTTACCAAAGAGGAGTTGCCCCACGGCTTCGAGTATCCATCGGACTTCACACGGTTTGTAGAGATGGAGATTTTTTATCTGGAGCCGTGGTTTCTATTACGGGAAGACCGGCTCCGAACGCGATATCAAGGGATGAAGCAGCGGTACCCAAAGCGGCTGTTAGTTCCATTCGCCAGGCGTGAGGACAACGATGATGTGGCGTGCTGGGATCTAGCAACTGGGTCAGTTTCAATGGTGCATGACTTCGCTAGTCCAGGATGGGAATCTCGGGGAGACCGAGGATTTCCTGACTTCGCAGCATGGCTTCACTCAGCAATTGACGACATGCTGGAATTTCGCTGATTACTGAGCGGCAACGTATCGACATGGTTGGTCTATTTCAGAAAGCACGACCGTATGACTGATTTCTCGAAGTTGAGTCGGGCGGCGTCGCATGCCCTACGCCACGAGCCTTGGCTTTACGAACTTGAGTTGGATGCTGAAGGGTGGACGCCCGTAGATGACCTTCTACAGGCGCTCCGACGCGAATCGCCTGACTGGGTTGGACTTGAGCCTGCAGACTTGAAGGCAATGATCGAAACCTCGTCGAAGCGTCGTCATGAAATCCGAGGAGGCCGGATTCGCGCGTTTTATGGTCACAGCGTTCCTGCGCGTGTGATTAAGACTGCTGAGGCGCCACCCCCAGAGCTCTTTCACGGAACCTCGAGAAATAACCTCGAGACCATTCGGGTAGAAGGTCTGCGTCCCATGGGACGCCAGTACGTGCATATGTCGAAGGACGTGGAAACGGCAACGCTTGTGGGGCTGCGAAAGAGCTCCGCCCCGGTTGTTCTCGTGATTGACACCTTGGCCGCTCACCGAGCTGGTGTCGCCTTCTACCGTGGTGGCGAAAAGGTATGGCTGGCCGATATGGTCCCCGCCAGTTTCGTCATGGTCGCAGATGCAGAGGGCGACCGGTAACCTCAGCGGTAGCCGCAACTGATGCGGGAATCCGATGGAGGCGGGTGCCACGAGCATCGATTGGGACGGTTACGTACTTTACAACCCAGGAGTGATGGGTCCGCTGAACGGCCTGCCGCTAACCGAAGCCCGGCTGGCGTTCAAGCGATGCATGGAGACGAAAGCGGAGCGGCTCGAGATGCTCGGTCGACTCCTGAACGCCAACGGTGTCACGATGGACGTCGACGACTCCGCAGTCCAAAAGCTCAATGGTTGGTTCTACGAAAACGTGGAATTTGATCCTGAACAGCCCGGTCGGTTGCTAGCGGATTGGTACTCAGTCGTTCACGATATGGCTATGTTCCTGGGCGAACTGACGATTCGCCGGCACCCGAACCTTCGCTGGGAGTTCTTCACTTGGGGCAGAACCAACGTTTCGTTTCAAAAGCCTGTGATCATGGGATTCGGCACTGAAGATCCAAAGTTCCGTACCAACATTGATTTTGAGCGAATGGTGGCTGCGTACGCTCACAGGATTGTCGCGGGCCGCGGTTCGATACCCACTTACGGCACGGTTACTGTCCGAGGCACAGCCATAGACGTTGATGCATTAAGTCGGGACCACGACAGCACCGACGCCACAGCCGATCAATTCTTGCTGTGGCTGCTGATGGCCAAAGAGAGAGCCTGAGGCCAACTGTGTTGAACCCCATTGAAACTGGCAGTCAGGATGAAGATCCTGAAAAGGAACGCGTTCCCGCGGCGTCCTGGGGCGCCCAACACCCGGACCCATATGCAGGCTATTGGCACCGCCCCAGCCTTGGATCGCCATACCCTCCACATGTCCGGTTCAATCAATCGAGCGAACTCCGCTTCCTGATCCGTCAGGTGGAAGAACCAAACAAGTTCATAGTCGGCGCGCTTACGCTCCTGGCCCAAGCAATCATCGCAGGCGTGGTCCTTATGTCAGTTGTGATAGTCGTCCTGGCGAATACCGTGATCACCTATGACGGCGTAGTCTCATTCATTGTCTGGGGGCTTGCCGCCACGATCCTCCCAGCCATAGCAGTCTGCATGGCCATCGTTTTAGGGCTTCCCGTTCGGCTCATCCCAGCTGTTCGCCGGTGGTGGATCAGGAACGGGGAAATCAGCGTGGCCGGCGTCCTCGCCGGATGGAGCCTTACCGTCTACGCGTTCCTGTCGGGCAAAAAAGAGTCTGGTATCGAAGAGGGCATCCATTATATGACCCACACCCCCAACTGGGCTGCACTCCTATGGGGTTGGTGTCTGCTCGCGTTCTTTATAACCCACCTCTGGATACCGGCCAGATGGAGACGACTGGCCCAATAGGACCACCACACAGCAACAACGCGGTGCCGCGACGAGCACTAATCCAGAAGATCCTGCTCTTCAGCTTTCGAAGCGGATCCGGCTCCAGATGGCGGATTCACTCCATTTGGGCAACTCAATTGCCCAAGCTGCTATCAGGGCATGCGCGGATCGCATGTCGTCCACATTTGTCCCGAAGTGTTCCTGGGGACTGCCATCACGGTACTCAACAACGTACGTTCCGTCATCGTTGCGGGCTGACTGAATGTAGGTCTGCTGTGTCGCATCTGCCAAGCGCTCGACTATCAAGAACTTTTCGTCGCCTCGTTCAATGTCCTCCAGGAGCATGAAGAGCAGATCTTCGGAGGGGTCCTCCCATGTTTGCCCTGACTCATTGAATGCCTTCAGCACCGACTGCACCTGCATACCCCTTTACGCTGAACAGGTAGGAGCAGCGGCCCCACCCCACTTCCGGAAGTCTATTCGGCATCGGATCTGCAACGCCCCGAGTTCGTCCCGGGAGTCCAGAGTCGCTCCAGAAGCTCAGGATTCTTTGGCGGCTAGCAAGTCCCGAAGCGACTCCACAGGCGCAGGACCTGCCTCGTAACGCAGGACCGGCCTCGCAGCATCCGGCTGGCCGGGTCCCTTCGGCTGGACGAGCAGATTCTGATGAACCGAAACCCACCCGTCGGCTTCCAACCCCGCGTGGTCAAACTGGTCGGGCACAAGCACCGCCCACCTGCCTTCCATGTCGGAAATGCTCGTCAGTACATACCTGCCGTCGATCATCGTGTTGCAGGCGAATTCCCACAGGCCGTCCCCAATAACGGGTTCGGTGAGGAGGCAGAAGGCGTCCTCGTCGTCGGCAACGGGAGTCACGAAGTAGTTGCTGTTGTTGTAGCTGCCCAGGAAGCGTGAGTCTTCCAACCGCACATCCCCAGCCAGCGAAGCGTAGTCGCCGGCCGGCATGTCCTGATCGGACGGCGCCCGGTCCAGCACATGAACGGTCCCCGGCTGGGGTATGAACACGGCCGCCCAGAGGAAGCCCAGAGCAACACAGGTGCCCGTCCCCGCTACGGCAGCGGAAGCGATGATCAGCTTCCAGACCGGGGTCACGCGATAAGGCCGGCGAGCGTCCGGCCATCGCTGCTGCACGGCGAAAATAGTGGGTTGACTGGTCATGCGCTGCCCCCTCAGGCTGATTGGTCTGCCTGTAGGTTACACCGGGCGCAACTGCCCCACCCCTCCGGCGCGAACGTACAGTGGAGGCCCCAGCTCGCCAGGGGCCTCCACTGTACGTTCGCGCTCTTTTCAACGGCGGCGGACCGGCCGCTCCAAGCGAAACTTCAACAATCATTCCTGTGACCCATTGCACATCGAAACGTTTGTCTCTACTATCGAAACGTTCGCGCAATCGTTTCGCTAGAAGGAGTCGCAGTGGCCACCATCGTAGATGTCGCCTCACTTGCCGGCGTTTCGACGTCCACTGTGTCGCACGTCCTCAACGACACCAGGCACGTGGAACCGGAAACCAAGGAGCGCGTCATCAGCGCTGTGAAGGCCACCGGATACCGGCGGGACATCCTCGCCCGTTCCATGCGCCGCGCCAGGACCGACTCCATCGGCCTCGTGGTCTCGGATGCCGGCGAACCGGCGTTCGCGGACATGGTGCACGGGGTGGAGGAAGCCGCCGCGCAGCTCGGCCTGTCCCTGCTGCTGGCCAACTCGGCGGAAGATCCCGCCCGGGAGCGCGCAGCAGTCGAGGCGCTCCTGGACCGCCGCGTGGACGGCCTGATCCTTGCGCGGGCCGCCGGCTCAAGCCCCGCGCTGCTCGAGCGGATCCGCGAGGAGAAGAAGCCCTTGGTCCTGCTGGACCGGCTCGCGGACCTGGACGTGGACCAGGTGGGCGTCAACAACCAGTCGGCCATGGCAGCCCTGGTTGAACACCTCACGGACCGCGGCCACGAACGGATCATGCTGGTTTCCGGCGACCTGCGGGTCTCCTCGCTCCGCGAGCGCCATGACGGGTTCCGCGCCGCCATGGCCAAACGGGGCCTGGAGGTGCCTGCGGGCCTCCTGTGCGAAGGAACAGTCACCGCGGCCGAGACTTTTGACCGCGTCCAGGCGGTCCTCCGGGCTTCGGCGGAGGCTGGTGAACGTCCGACGGCGGTCCTCGCCTGCAGCACGCTGCTGGCGGCAGGTGCCCTGAGGGCGCTGCAGCACGCAGGGCTGCGGGTGCCCGGGAACATGGCCCTCGCCACGTTCGACGGCTTCACCTACTCGGACCTCTTCCAGCCGCAGATCACCACCGTCCGCCAGCCAGCGTTCCGGCTCGGCGAAAGCGCCGTCAGTTTACTCATGCGGCGCCTCGAAGACCCCTCAGCCCCCACCAGGATCCTTCGGCTCGAATCCGAGATCGAATTCCGCAGCTCCACCGAATGACCGCACCACGCAATGACCGCTCCACCGACCACCAGGCGTCACCCAATAACTGCTGTTCAAACCCCATCGCATCCCATCAGCGCCCCCTCAGGGCGCCGCATGCAAAGGAGCATCACATGAGAAAAACATTCCGCACATCCATCGCCACGGCGGCAGCCGTGGCCCTGCTGGCCTTCACCGCCTGCGGGAGCGCCACGCAGACGGCGGCCCCGGCAACTGACGGGCCCTACACCGCCCCGGCGAAGGAGGTCACGGCCACCATCTCCGTCTCCAACTGGGGCGATCCTGGCGACAAGGCCGTCTACGATAGCGTGGCCAAACGCTTCAAGGAGAAGTACCCCAACGTCACGGTGAACAACAACTTCACCCCCATCACCACGTGGACGGAATACGTCAACAAGCTGGTCACCCAGGCCGCCGCCGGGCAGGCTCCGGACGTTATCAACATCGCCACCGAGGGCGTGGAACTGGGCCTGGCCAACGACCTGTTCACGCCCCTGGACGGCTTCCTCGAGAACGACCCCGAAGCCAAGTCGCTCCGTGCGGACATCGACCCCAAGCTGCTGGCAGGATTCAGCAAGGACGGCTCCACCTACCTGATACCCAACACCTTCAACACGATGGTGATCTTCTACAACACCAAGATGTTCGAGGCCGCCGGCATCGCCCGGCCCAGCGACGACTGGACCTGGGACGAGTTCCTGGAAATCTCCAAGAAGCTGACCACAGGGGAAGGCGCGGACAAGGTGTACGGGTTCGCCATGCCGTACTACTCCTTCGGCATCACCCCGTGGCTGTACTCCAACGGCACGTCCATGATGAGCGAGGACCTGAAATCGGCCCAGCTCACGGACGGAAAGGTCAAGGAGACGGCGGGCTGGGTCCGGGACCTGGTCACCAAACACGGAGTGTCCCCGCAGCCGAAGGGGTCCGACCCCTACCAACTGTTCCCCGCCGGCAAGGCGGCCATGACCGGCGCCGGGCACTTCGTCACCGGCGGCTTCGCCAAGGCCGGCTTCAAAGACTACGACATCCTCCCCTGGCCGAAGGGAACCACCAAGTCCACCGTTTTCGGCGCCGGCGCGTTCGCCGTCTCCAAGGCCTCCAAGAACCAGGAACTGTCCTGGGAGTTCATCAAAATGCTCACCGACCAGCAGACCCAGAAGCAATGGGCCGACGCCGGCGCCGCCGTTCCGTCGACGAAGACCGCCGCTTCATCACCGGAGTTCCTGGATTCCCCCGAGCACGCTGAAGAGTTCTACAACTCCCTGTCGTACGCCAAGCCGGTAGCCGCCCCGGGCGTCTACAACGTGCTGGACCCGGCGTTTATGCGGGCCATGGACGAGATCATGTCCGGCCAGGACATCGGCTCCTCGCTGGAGAAGGCCCAGAAGGATGTTGAGGAGGCGTTGCAGCAGTGACCATGACTGCCCCCAAAACCGCGCTGCCGCCCGCGCCGGCATCAGGGCGCGGGCGCCCCGGGCACCGGAGCGCCGCCCGCCGTCGGGAAGCCCTCACCGGTTACCTGTTCACCGCCCCCACCGTGATCGGCTTCCTGGTTTTTATCCTCGGCCCGCTGGTTGCCGCCCTGTACCTGAGCCTGACGAAGTACAACATCCTCACCGCACCCAAATTCATCGGGTTCGACAACTACGCAAGGATGTTCCGGGACGAACGCCTGGCCACAACGTACGGCAGCACGGTCCTCTACGTGGGCGCCGCCGTCGTACTGATCAACGGGTTCGCGCTCCTGTTCGCGGTGCTGATCAACCAGCGTCTCCCCCGGGCCCTGACCTACGTGTTCCGCTCCGCGTACTTCTTCCCGTACCTGGTGGCGCTGGTGTACGTGTCCATCATCTGGCAGGCACTGTTCCAGAAGGACACCGGCATCCTGAACTACTACATCACCGCGCTGGGCGGGGAACGGATCGACTGGCTCAACAGCTCCGAGTTCTCCAAGGTGTCCGTGATCATCGTGGACACCTGGCGGAACGTTGGGTTCGCCATGCTGATCTTTGTGGCGGCGCTGCAGGAAGTCCCCAAGGACATGGTGGAGGCCGCCCGGATGGACGGCGCCAACGAGTGGCAGGTCTTCCGCCGGATCGTGCTGCCGATGATCAGCCAGGCGACGTTCTTCAACATCACCATCACCATCATCGGCGCGTTCCAGATCTACGAATCGATCATCGTCCTCACCCGGGGCGGCCCTGGCGATGCCAGCCGCAGCGTGGTGATGTACATCGCCGAAGTCGCCTTCAACAAGTTCGACATGGGCTACGCCTCAGCCATCGCGGTCACCCTGTTCGTCATCATCATGCTGGTGACCATGGTGCAGTTCCGCCTTCGAAAGTCATGGGTGAACAATGAGTAACGCAGCTGCCCTTCCGTCCCGGCCAGGTGCCGGACGCCCACGTTCCGGAAAGGACGGACGACGGCGGCGGCCCCGCCCCGGCGTCGGCAAGACTGTTTCGGTGGTGCTGCTGGTCCTGGGCGCCGTCGGGATGATCGCACCGTTCCTGTGGATGTTCACCACCTCGCTCCGGGATGCCAGCCAGGCGTACGACCTGCCGCCGCAGTGGCTGCCCACCGAGTGGGACTGGTCCAACTACGTGGACGCGGTCAGCGGGCCGGTGCCGATCCTGAAGAACATGTTCAACAGCGCGGTGATCGCCATTGCCGTCAGCATCGGCATGATCCTCACCGCACCGATGGCCGGCTACGCGTTCGCCAAGCTGGACTTTCCGGGCAAAAACTCTATCTTTGTGGGCCTGCTGTCCTCGCTGATGGTGCCGGCGCAGGTGACCATCATTCCCCTGTTCCTGCTCATGCGGACCTTCGGCCTGCTGGACAACCCGCTCAGCCTGATCCTGCCCGGCATCACCGGAGCCCTGGGCGTGTTCCTGCTGCGGCAGTTCTTCCTGGGCCTGCCGCAGGAGATCATCGACGCCGCCCGGATGGACGGGGCCACCGCCTGGCAGACCTACCGGCTGATCGCGCTGCCGCTGGCCAAGAACGCCGTCAGCACCCTGGGCGTGATCACGTTCCTGGGCAGCTGGAACGCCTACTTTGCCCCGTCGATCTTCCTCAACAGCACGGACACCGCCACCCTGCCGCTGGGCCTGGTCCTCATGCTCGGCCCGTACGGCGCCGGCAACGTGGCCCAGGTCATGGCGGCCACCACCATCGCCATCGCACCGGCCCTCATCGTCTTCCTCGTGGCCCAGCGGTGGATCATCGCCAGCCTCACCCAGTCAGCCGTCAAGGGCTGAACAACTTTCCCGAAAGGTACCAAAAATGGCTTCATCGACCCGCTCAGGCCTGCTCTCGAGCCTGACCAAGCTCTCCACCGCCCGCACGGCCCGCGCCTCCAGCTGGGACCAGACCGGCCGGAACCGCGACAACTGGATCGTGATGCCCGGGGAGGAACGCACCTTGGCGGACATTGAGGGCCCGGGCTCCATCACGCACATCTGGATGACCCAGTCCTGCCGGATCCAGCCCGGCCCCGGCCAGATCTCGCCGGAACTGGTGGGCGTGCCCATGCTGGAAATCCACAACGCGCTCGGCGTCAGCTGGGAAGTGGTGGACCCGGACTACTACCGCAAGATTGTCCTCAGGATGTACTGGGATGACCAGGAAACCCCCAGCGTGATCGCGCCCCTGGGCGACTTCTTCGGCCTGCTGAACTCGCTGTCCGGCTCCTACGATTCGCTGCCGCTCTCCGTCTCCGCCAAGGAAGGGGAACTGAACACGTTCGGCGGCAGCGCGGCGTTCAACAGCTACTTCGAAATGCCCTTCAACTCGAGGGCCCGCATCACCGTCGAGAACCAGAACGACATCCCCTACCTGCAGTATTTCTACATCGACTACGAGCTCCACACCGAGCCCCTGCCGGAGGACACCGCGTACTTCCACGCGCACTGGCGCCGGCAGAAGCCCAACGCCGGCTGGGGCCCGGACCTGCAGACCAACAGCATCGAGGTGGCCATCCCCAACCTGTCCGGCGAGGACAACTACGTGGTGCTGGAGACCGAGGGCCAGGGCCATTACGTGGGCTGCAACTTGGCCGTGCGCCACTTCCAGGGCTCCTGGTGGGGCGAAGGCGATGACATGATCTTCATCGACGACGACACCTGGCCGCCCAGCCTGCACGGCACCGGCATGGAGGACTACTTCGGCCACGCCTGGGGCATGCAGCACAACGCGTTCCTGATGAACGGCACCATGGTCCATGAGGAAAACGTGCCGGGCTTCCACCACAGCTACCGCTTCCACATGACCGATCCCATCAGGTTCCAGAAACGCATCAAGGTCACGTTCGAACACGGCCACGCCAACCACCTGTCCGATGACTGGTCCTCCACGGCCTACTGGTACCAGAGCCTGCCCTCCCCCGTGCTGGACATCGATGCCGTGGAGGAGCGCCTGCCGCTGCGGCCCCGCGACCAGGTGGAGGAGCGCCCGCTGCCGGAACTGACGCCGGCCCAGCAGGCCGCCCGCGACGCTTCCGCCGAACGCATGAAGCAGTTCACCGAAACGCGGGATGCCGTCCGGAACGAACGCAAGGCCGAAATCGACCAGTGGGAAAAGGCCAACGCCGAGCAGGCCAGGGAGGTCCGGCAGCGGTTCCTGGCCGCCAACAGCGTCCTGGCCCACTGACCCCGTCCCCCAAACAAGCACAGAAGGATCAGCATGAACGCGCACGAACCCCGCCCCGCCTTCCACTTCACGGCCGCCGAAGGATGGATCAACGATCCCCTCGGCGTCACCTGGAAGGACGGCCAGTACCACCTCTTCTACCAGTACGTGCCCGGCCGCACCACGTGGGCCTCCAACTGCCACTGGGGCCACGCCACGTCCCCGGACATGATCGCCTGGACGGAGCAGGGCGTCGCCGTCGCGCCCGGGGAAGGGGACGACGGCGTCTGGTCGGGTTCCATCGTGACCGGCACCGATGGTGCGGCCACCATGTTCTACACCTCGGTCACCGAACCGGACCTCGGCATCGGGACGGTCAGGACCGCCACCGCCGATGACGCCTCCTGGAACTCGTGGACCAAGGGCCCGAAACTGATGACCGCACCGGACCTTGGCGTGGTGGCCTACCGGGACCCGTTCGTCTTCCGCGACGGCGGGCAATGGCGCATGTTCGTCGGCGCCGGGCTGGAAGGAGGAACCGCGGCGGCGGTTTCGTACAGCTCCGCGGACCTGTCGCAGTGGACCCTGGACGGCATCGCCGCGCAGCGGTCCGGCACCGAAACAGAGCCCGTGTGGACAGGAACCATGTGGGAGTGCCCACAGCTGTTCGAGATTGATGACTCCCATGTGCTGGTGACCTCCATCTGGGAGGACGACGTCCTGCACTACGTGGCGTACGGGGTGGGCAGCTACGCCGACGGCAAGTTCACGGCACGCTCCTGGGGGCAGCTCAGCTACGGCAAGAGCTACTACGCGCCGTCCTTCTTCCGGGACAGGGACGGGGCGCCGTCGCTGATTTTCTGGGTGCGGGGCGTCATCAGCCCGGACGGGCAGTGGGCCAGCGCCCTGAGCGTTCCGCACACGCTGACGCTCGACGGCGACACCCTGGTGGCTGCCCCGCACACCGACCTCGCGGGGCGCTCCGGGCCGGGCCACCTGGAGCAGGCGGGCGCTGGAGTTTTCGAGGCAGTGCTCGACGGCGGCGCGGACCTCCGCTGCACCGTCACCACCGGGACGGTCATCAGCCTGGCCACCCAGGACGGGTCCCTGGCCACCCTCCGGCACGACGGCGACGGCATCGAAGTCACGGCCGGCGGGAATCCTGACTTCAGCGATGTGTTCTTCCCGGCCGACGAAGGAACCGAACTGCGGGTGATCATCGACGCAGGAGTGCTGGAGATCTCCGGCCGCCAGGGGATCATGGCGGTCCCGCTGCCCATCGTGGACGTGCCCGTGACGCTGACGATGACCGGCGCCGCCGGCGCTCCCCTGCTCAGCACGGTGGCAAACCCGGCCGGAACTGAAGTGGACGCAGGCCGGTTCCTCCTGAGCGGCTCGCCATAGACTCTAGTTATGAACATTGCCGTTGCAGGGGGAACCGGAATTGTTGGCCGCCACGTGGTCCGCATTGCCCGTGAACGCGGCCACCAGGTCAAAAGCCTGTCCAGGCATGAAGGCGTTGACCTGGTCACCGGCAAGGGCCTGGCCGCGGCCCTGCAGGGAGTCGAGACGGTGATTGACGTGGTGGGACTGAACTCCATGCACACCAAGAAGTCAACGGACTTCTTTATGGCCACCACCGAAAACCTGCACCGGGAAGGCAAAGCCGCCGGGGTGAAGCACCATGTGGTGCTTTCCATCGTGGGCGCGGACAAGGCTCCCACTGGACTCTATGCCGGGAAGAGGGCCCAGGAAGAGGAGGTCCGCGGCGGAGACATCCCCTGGACCATCCTGCGTTCCACCCAGTTCCACGAGTTCGTGACGCAGATACTGGCCCACGCTTCAGCGGGCCCGTTAGTGTTCGTGCCCAGGTTCAAAACGCAGCCCATCGCCGCGGCGGAAGTGGCCGAAGCCCTGGTGCACGCGGCCGAAGTGGGCCCGCAGCGCCGCCTCCCCGACCTCGGCGGCCCAAAAGCGGAGCGGCTCAAGGACATGGTGGGCAGGTACCTCCGGAAGAACGGGAAGAAGCGGCTGGTTGTGGAGATTACCGCCCCGGAGGTCCGGTGGAAAGCAATGCGCAGCGGCGCGCTGCTCCCGGCAGCGGATGCCGCCGCCGGACGCCAGACCTTTGACGAGTGGCTGGACTCCCCGGAATCTTGATCCATTCTTGAGCAATACTGCGGCCGGCCTTGAGCCAAGCCATGCACAGTGGTTCGCAGAAGGCCCCAGCGCTGAGTCCACGGGTTGCAAACTGGGTAACCAACCCGTGGTGCAAGGGCTTTTTTGCCGGGGAAACCCGGTGGTCTCTGGCCCTTGGCGGTGTCATCACGGTGGCACCGCCAAGGCGTCCCAGGGACGCGAGTTTCCCCCGTTCCCGGTGATTGAACGGCTACGCGACGGCAACGCACCAGAGACGTCGGAGCCGCCTACCCACGGGATATTTGTGCTCGTCGTATGCCCAAAAGGTCAGCTACGCCAGCGAACGCCTTTCCCATGACCGCCCTTCACAGGGACAGGACGTAGCGGCGTTCCGGCCGGCCCGCCGAGTTGCGGACCTTAATCTCGGGCGTCGAAATCCAACCGGCACTTTCGTAGCAGGCGACCGCTCTCGTGTTGTCGGCGATAACCCAAAGCTCCAGGGGCGTCTGTGCGTTCACCGAGTGGTTTCGGAGGTGGTCCAGGAGTTGGCGCGCGAGGCCCTGGCCCCAAGCTTCCGGGTCAACTGCGAGGTAGAGCACTTCCAAGGCAGCCACACGAGGGACGACGATCGAGAACGCCATCGCACGGTCACCGATACGCGCCGTCAAGAGGAATGCGCCGTCCTCGGCAAGCGCTGATTTAATGCCTGGCAGCTTGTCATCGAGCGGTGGAATATCGGGGAGCTGATCCCGCAGAGCGGTAGCACGAGCCCAAATTCCGGCCGCGTCCCGTGCGGGCGCACTTCCCTGTTCCGAACGAACCTCTGGGAGTGGCGGTGAGTTCATCCGTCGATCCTGCCACGGACAACCACCGTTCACCTCAAAACGTTCACGGGGCAGGTCGACGGGAAGGACAGTGAAGTGGGATTTCCACGGCTTGGGAACTCTTGCGTGATTCTTGAGCGCACCTTCCGCGGTCCTTGATCCCGGCCGTGCAGAGTGGTTTTTGTAAAGCCCGGAGCGCTGAATCAACGGGGTGAAACTGGGGTTGGTGCCCGGTGATCCAAGGGCTTTCCGTCGGGAAACCGGCGGTCTCAAGCGCTTGGCGGTGTTATGAAGCTGGCACCGCCAAGCTGACCTCCTGACCACCATCGGGACCATTTACCAGGGCAGGAGACATGAGCGCACTAACTGAAACTTCCGCGGCGGCCGAGACCGCCGCCGCGGTCATACCGTCCCGGCGCCGAGGCACCCCCCGCCACGGCGCCGGGACTTTCCACCGAAGGGCAGACCACCTTGCCTGAGTGGGGTCCGGCCAGGCTGGAACCCGCAAAGATCCGGCGCCTGGCGGAGGACATCGAAAACCCCACCGCCGCTCTGAACTTCCTCGGAGACTTCCTGTCCATGCTGCCGGGACGGATCACACGGATCCTGGACACCCTGGCCGAGCGCGATGCGAAACGCGCCATGGACGCCACCCTGAGCCTGAAAATCACCTCGGCCATGACGGGCGCGGTGGAAGCGGAATCGTACTGCCGGCGCATCGAGTCGCTGATCCGCTGCGGCGCGTTCGAGGAAGCAACCGAGACCGCACAGGTCCTGCACGGGATCGTCACCACACTGATGGTGGCTGGTCCCAGCCTGCTGCTCGACGCGCGGTCAGACTTGCAGGGGTTCGAAGCTCAGCCTTCACGGCAGGAGCCGGCGGTCTAAGAAGGCTGCCGCCCCGTTGTCTGCTGGTGGGGCCGCCCGTCCAAAGGTCCGGAGCGGACCCGAGCTACCTAGTGGCTTCGCCGGAAACGCAGGACCATGGCGGAGAGCCCCATGGCACCCACGAGGGATCCGAGGATGATTGCAACGCCTGAGAAGTATTCAAGAATGGTCATCGTTGACGCACCTTTCATATGGCTGGTGCACTGAATCTATTCCTGAAGGCACAGGGTCATTGCAGTAATACCGGCGTGTCTGGTCACGATTAGGCGTCGGTGTTCCCGCTGACTGTCACAGGACGCGCCCAGTAAGGTAATCCCTACCGGTACCGTCGACAATGACAGCAGCGATTTCCTAGTAAAGGCCGCCCCCCGCTGATACCTAACGAGTTGACCGGCGCCGCATGATCCTAGTAGCCAACCCGACAACGGCTGCCAACGATTCGGTCACTTTAGAGGGACCGGGGAAGGGCTTGATGACGGTAACCTTTGTTTCCGTTCCGGCCTGAGAAATCAGGGCAATAAGTTCCTGAATCTCTTGGTCTGTGGGTCGGGCTCGTCTTAGCCGCCGTCCACCGCGAAAGTCCCCTCGTTCCATCTTCTGAGACTAGGAACTGGGTGCTGCTGAGCACACGCGTAATCACTACTCGAATTTCCAGCCGTTCACTACTCACTTCGAGATGAACGGTCCGGTTATTCCCGCAGATTTGACCAGTGAGAAACGCGAGGCCTACTGGTACCCGTCCACAATCGCAGCGGCAATCTCCTTGTACGCCCGGCGCGTCTCAGGCTTGAGAACGTCCAGGGTGACCAGGTCGCCGTCAGCAACGCCTCGGTCATGCGGAACGGCGATCAGCTGGCGGCAGATGCCGGAGAGGTGTTCCTCGATGGCGTCCTTGTCCACGCGGGAGGAAACCTCGTCCTTGTCCGTGATCACCACAATGGCGTTCCTGGCCAGGTCCTCGTAGCCGTGGCTTGCCAGCCAGTGCAGGGTGCTGCGGGCACGCTTGGCGCCGCTCACCGCGTAGCCGGCGGCGATCACCAGGTTGTCCGCGGACTGCAGGATCCCGCTCATGGCGTTATGGGTGACGCCGGTGCCGCAGTCGGTCAGCGCGACCGAGTAGTAGCTGGAGATCAGCTTGCGGATCCGCAGGTACTCGGCCGCCGTAAGCGAATCGGAAACCTCCGGGTCCTGCTCACCAGCGATCAGGTGCAACCGGCCGGCGTGGTGCATGTACCGGGCCAGGGCCGTGAGCGAATCGACAGTGTCGATGTTCCGGAGCAGGTCGGTGATTGTGCGGGGGCTGGCCTGCTGGTAGATGCCCTCCCCCAGTGCGCGCTCCACAAGATCGCCGGAGTCCGGGTTGGCGTCGATGGCGCAGGGCGCGTCGCCGCGGAATTCGGCGAGGGTCAGGCCCACGCCCACGGTGGTGGAGGTCTTGCCGATGCCGCCCTTGAGGCTGAGGATGGCGGTGTTGTAGCTGCCCTGCAGCTGGCGAGAGATGCGGCGGCCCAGTTCGTCTTCCTGCCGCTGCTTGGCGCCGGGGCCCATGTTCCAGGCTCCGCCTGTCATGGAGTAGATGGCACCGCGGAACCCACCGACGGGGCGCGGCTTCTGTTCCTTGACGAACAGCCCCGGTGAACTGATGAAGTCCGGCATCGGGGTGTCCGCGATGACGTCTGCCGCGGTAGGCCGGACGCGGCGGAAGGCAGGGGCCTCTGCGGGCGCAGCCGGCAGGGAAGGCGCGACGGCGGGACTGGCCGGGGCGGCGGCGCTCGACTCTGGGGCGACGGGCTGGCCGGCCTGGGGCTGGGACGTGGCCGGCGGCCTGGCGGGGCGGCGGGTGGGGGCCGGGACGTGCTCGATGGGGTTCACGGCATCTGCCGCGGCAGCTGCTTCGGCCCAGGAAGTCCGGCGCGTGACCGGCTGGCCGGCGTCTGCCTGGCTGGAAGGGTTGGGTGTTACGGCTGGCATGGTTCCTGTCCAGGCGTCCGCAAGATCGCCATCCCCACGACGGACGTCGCGGCGTCGGCGCAGCTGCGGCTGCCCTGCATCATCGTGTGCGTCGGCGCGCGGGTTCTTATCCGCCGGATCGGGCATGTCTGTCCCCCCAGGACGTTCGGCAAAAGGCATTGCGGCACTTTACTGTCTGGTACAAACAGCAAGTCTAAGTGCTGGGGAGGAAGCCCGTGGTCAGACGCGCGTCAGTGCGGCGCCCACCACACTGGCGGTAAGGATCAGGAGGATGGCCAGGATGGTATATCCCTGCCATTTGGGGCGGCCTTTGTGGGGGTTGATGTCGACGTACGGCATGCTGGCGGTAACTACCTCGGGGTGCGGTGGGGCGTGGGCATGATCCGGATGGCGCGGCGCTTCAGCCGCAGCATCTGGAGTAGGACTGCAAAGGGGATCAACAATGTGCCCAGCAGCGCGCAGAGCGCCAGGACATAGTCGGACAGGGCCATACAAACCTCCATTGGTTAGCAGCATTTCCCCATGTCAAATCAGGGAGGACGCTACCGGCTTGTCCCCGGCAATACAAATCATGACAAAAGCCATGCTCGCAAGACCCGCCGTCAGCGGGCGAGGGCCAGCGTCACCATGCCCACTGTGGCCGCAGCCAACGCGCCAAACAAGACGTACAACATCCACCGGATCCGGCGCCGCCGGAGCTCCCGCCGTGCGTCGCGTGCGTACTGTGTGCCCCCGAAGTTACCCATACAGCGAGGCTACAGAAACAATGTTTCCGGCTGATCAAGTCAAGCTGTATGGGACCCATGATGTGCCTGAACGTCCGGCACCGCCGTCAGTGCTGCGGGCGCGTCTCCTGCAGTCGCTTGATGAACCAGCGGGACTGCTCCGGGCCGTACGGAAGAACAGGGATGGCCTTGGTGGCATCGGACGGGGCGTCGCGGATGGACTGCTGGGCCTGGCGAACGGCCGTGGTCATGGTGTTGGCCATGGTCTTCACGAACTGGTCGCTGCAGGGCTGGCCGTGGCCGGGGATCAGGAATTCGTAGCGGTGCCGCAGCGCGGAGATGTGGCGCAGAGAATCGGCCCATTCCTCGGGGAAGGAATCCTCGAAGGACGGGTGTGCGCCCTGCTCCACGAGGTCACCCACGAACAGGGTGGTGGGGGTCCCCACCAGCAAGTCGCCGTCGGTGTGGCCGCGGCCCAGCCAGAAGAGGGTGGCGGTCACCCCGCCAAGGTGCACCAGGACGGGCTGGTCTTTGACGATGGCGTTGGGTACCACCAGTTCAACGTTCTCGCCTTCCCCGGTGGACATTTCCGGCTCCAGCGTGCCCACGAAGCGGCGCTGCAGGTCCCCGCGCTCGTCGATTTCCGCGGCGCAGTTTTCGTGGGCCCAGAATTCGGTGGCGCCATCCGCGGCGAACACGGCGTTGCCGAAGAAGTGGTCGTAGTGGGCGTGGGTGTTGACCACCACGAGGGGCAGCTGGGTCTTCTCCCGCACCGCGTCCAGGATTTCGCGTCCCTGCCGCGGGCCGCAGCCGGTATCGATCACCATGGCCCGCTCGGATCCAACAATCAGGCCGGTGTTCAGCAGCGAACCTTCGGTGACCAGCACATAGTTGTCCGCGCCGACTTCGAGCCATTCTGACATTGTTTCTCCATACCTCCGGCAAGCAGTTACGTTCGTCTTGGCCTCGATTCTACTCACGGGGCCTTGGAGTTTCCGGGACGCGCACCAGCGGCCTTACACTCCCGGCGCCCTCAATCAGCCACGTAATGTTTACCCCTTGGAAACTTTCCGCCGCGTACCATCTGTTTATGGGGACAAAACAACATCAGAGCTTCTGCGCCTCCTGCGCTAAGACCACCAACCACGTCACTCGCTACCAGAAGGCCGACGACGGCGGCCCGCTCATTGCCACCGTGCAGTGCTTCGAACACTCGGAGAAGCCCGCCCGCAACTGATGGGCACAGCTCCCCATCGCGGCCTGCCCCGCGTAACGACATGATGAGGCTTGCACTTGTCGCGTCAAATATTGGGGAAATCAGTGAACACCAACGAGCAGCCCGGCTGGCCACAGCAGGCGAAAAATCAGCCTCACACAGCGCCGCAGCAGCGGGGTTCTGAACCGCTCGCTGACACCACGCTGCGGTACGGCCACTTGCCGTCGCCGGAACAAAGCCAGCACTATGGCCAGCCGCCCATGTTCATGCAGGCTCCGCCCAAGACCGGCATTTCCATGTGGGGGTGGATTGCCGGTGGCGCGGGCGTCGTCGCGGTCATCGCCGTCGCCGGCGTCCTGGTGTTCAACGGACTCTCCGGCGGCAGCAAACAGCCGGAGGTCCTCCACTCGCCGAGCATCAGCGAATCAGCAGCGCCCGAAGAGTCAGCGGACGCGGCGGCCTCGGACGGTGCCGGCAGCGCTGTTTACCTCTTCGATGAGTCCGATTTCACCAGCCCGCCGGTGTGGTCCATCCGGGAACCGGAAGGCTGGACCAAGGAACCAGTGAAGGCGGGCGAAGTTAATTACCGCAACGCCAGGCTTCAATGTACTTTTACGATCCATCAGGATGCCCTGCCTGCCACCCGCGACGCCGGCGACGAAGCAGCGACTGCTGCGGCCATGGCCACCGAGATTGGCGGCGTCAAGCAAGCGGTGGGCAAGCCCGTCGAGGTCGTGGATGAAGCCGGATCCGTATACGTAGGCCTGCGCGACGGCAGCAAGGACATTGAACTGCAGGAGGCGGAACTCCGGTTCAAGAACGACAACAATGCCGACGTTGTCTACCGGATGGCCATGCGCGCGACCACCGGCAGCAGCGGGCTCATGGAACTGGCCTTGGCCTGCCCCGGCGGCGTGGCGGACGAAGGGGCGCTGTGGCTGGAACTGACCGACCGGGTGAGCATGGTCGACGCGGCGTAGCCCCAAATGGCACGTATGAGCGGCATGGGGCCTTGACGGTCTGTGCCGCTCATGCAGTTAAGACGGCCCAGGCCTCCAAGAACTTCTCGGCAATGTGGGCGTGGCCGGCGGCGTTCGGGTGCCCGCCGTCAAAATCGTATCCCGGGCTGTTGGCGTCGGTGAACCAGCCGCCCTCGGCGGCATCGACAAACGGAGCCTTGGCAGTTTCGGCGCCTGCCCGGATCGCGCCGTTCGTGGCCCGCAACTCCCCGGCGAACGGCTGTGGCGCTGTGGGTCCCAGAACTACCACCTGGACGCCCGGCCATAATCTGCGGGCCGCTTCGATGGTCTGCGCCGTGGCCGCTTTGATCTCTTCTGGGTCGGCGATCAGGGAGTCATTCTGCCCGCCCTGAAGAATAAGGAGGTTCGGGACAAACGCCGGATCCTCGGCAATTGTCTGCAGCCGGGCCTCGTACTCCAGTCCCAACTCATCCTGCGCGCCACCGCCCCACGCGAACCCGGTTCCCGGCTCGCCGTCGATGTTCGTCGGGTATCCGAGCGCGCCGGCAACCAGGTATGCCCACCCCTGGTCTGTTCGAGCTGCGCCCTCGCTGACGGTGTAAGAGTCGCCGAGAATCAGCAGGACGGGCTCCGCCGGAAGCTGGACTCCCAGCCGCTGGGTCGTCGCGGTTGCTGTTGCCGTTGGAGTCGGCGAGGCAGTAGGTGTGGCAGCGGCGGTTGGCGTGACGGCCTCCAGAGCGGCTGCCGGTTCTTCCGGAGAGCGCGGGCCAGCCAGGGCAATTCCGGCAACGCCGAAGGCCACTACTGCCAACACAAGAAGTGCTGCGTACTTGATCCACTCCTGTTTGGTGCCGCTGAGTCGACTGCCGTTTCTCGTCACCCGGCACATCTTACCGGCGACTGGTGATTGAGGGGCAGAAAGCCTCCGGGTCTCAGCTGACTAGCAAATCCAGAGAGAGCAGGCAACAAGGTACGGCGGCCCCACATGGGCCCGTTCGCTCTGGATCCGCGTCCACTACAGGTCCGAGAGTACGGATCCCGGATTCTCCATGCCGTCCGCGACGAACCGCAGGAACCCGGCGGCCGTCCCGCCGTCGCACACGCGGTGGTCGAACGTCAGCGTCAGCTCAGTCACTTTCCGGACGGCGAGCTCACCGTTCACCACCCATGGTTTATCGATGATCCTGCCCACACCCAGGATGGCCACCTCCGGGTGGTTGATGATCGCCGCGGACCCGTCCACGCCAAACACCCCATAGTTGTTCAGCGTGAACGTCCCGCTCCCCAGTTCAGCCGGGGTTGCCTTTCCTTGGCGCGCGACGTCGGCTAGCCGGCGGATCTCCGTGTCCAGCTCGCGTGCACTGAGCTTTTCAGCCCCGCGGACGGACGGCACCACGAGGCCGCGGTCGGTCTGGGCTGCGATGCCCAGGTTGATCCCGTCAAACCCGACGATCTCCTGGGAACCGTCCGCCGCAGTTTCGATGCGGGTGTTCAGCTCCGGGTACTTTTTCAGCCCCGCGGTGACAAAGCGGGCAATGAATGCCAGCAGGCCCGGCACCTGGGATGCGCCTGCCTTGAGATCCTTGCGAAGCTCCACCAGCGCGGTAGCATCCACGTCCACCCACACAGTCGCCTCGGGGATTTCCGAGCGGCTGCGCGCCATGTTGGCGGCAACAGCCTTGCGCACTCCCTTGACCGGCGTCCTGGAGGAGATGCCCAGACCGGTCCGGGCATCCTGAGCACCCTGGGCTTCGGTGGTTGAGCCTGTCGAAACCTCCACCGGAGCTTGGGTGGTTGAGCGTGTCGGAACCGCCACCGGCTCTTCCGTCCGGATGGCCGCCTCAACGTCCTTGCGCATTATCAGTCCGCTGTCCCCCGAGCCATGGAGCTCACCCAAATCGACGCCATGCTCGCGGGCCATACGCCGGACCAGCGGGGAAATCACCGCCCCGAGCTTGCCCGGAACGCGGGTCCGCAGGAGGGACAGATCGCCATCGGTGGTTGAGCCTGTCGAAACCCCTGAAGGGGCAGGCTCAACTATCGCGGTTCCGGAGCTCTTCCGTGCCCGCGTCCGCCGTGCAACGCCATGCCCGCCCGGGGTGCCGAACCCGATCAGCACGTTGCCAGACCCGGCCTTTTCTTCTTCACGGTAGGTCTCCGCCTCCGCATGCGCCGGTTCGGTGTCAATTGCCGTATCCCCAAGTTCGGTTTCGGCAGGCTCAACCACCGGGCCGGCGGGGGTATTAGCAGGCTCGCTTCCGGCAGGCTCCACCCTCGGCCCAACTCCCACAGGCGTCACCGAGATCAGCGGCTTCCCCACGTCCAGGGTCTGTCCCGGCTCACCGTGAAGCACGGCAACGGTGCCTGCGTACGGGGACGGGACCTCCACCACCGACTTGGCAGTTTCAACTTCGGCGATGGGCTGGTCCACTCGGATCTCGTCCCCCACGGCAACGAGCCAGCCGATCAGTTCGGCTTCGGTGAGGCCTTCGCCCAGGTCCGGGAGCAGGAATACTTTCGTTTCACTCATGGTCAGTTCTCCCACTGGAGGTCGTCGACGGCGTCGAGGATGCGGTCCACGCCGGGCAGGTAGTACTTCTCAAGCTTCGGTGCCGGGTACGGGACGTCGAATCCGGTGACGCGGCGGATGGGGGCGGCCAGGTGGTGGAAGCAGCGTTCCTGGACCCTGGCCACTATCTCCGAGGACACGGACGCGAAGCCGTGCGCCTCAGCGATCACCACGGCCCGGCCGGTCTTGCGGACGGATGCGCAGACGGTTTCGTCGTCGAATGGGACGATCGTTCGCACGTCGATGACTTCCAGCGAGCGCCCTTCCAGGGCGGCCGCCTCGGCGGCAGCGAGGGCGGTGGGGACGGACGGCCCGTAGGCGATCAGCGTTGCGTCGGTGCCGGGACGGGCGACGGCGGCACGGCCTTCCGAGGACCGGCCCGCCTTCGCGTTGGCGGAGTGCTGCTCCCGGAGCTCGTCCAGGTCCACCATGTCCTTGGACCAGTACAGCTTCTTCGGCTCCATAAACATCACGGGGTCGTCCGAGTCGATGGCTTCGCGGAGCATCCGGTACGCGTCCGGAACGGTGGCCGGGGTGAAGACCTTGAGGCCGGCCGTGTGGGCGTAGTAGGACTCGGAGGAGTCGCAGTGGTGCTCCACTCCCCCGATGCCGCCGGCGTAGGGAACCCGGATGACCATCGGCAGTTTCACGGCGCCCTTGGTGCGGTTGTGCATCTTGGCCACGTGGCTGACGATCTGTTCAAACGCCGGATACGCGAAAGCGTCGAACTGCATTTCGATCACGGGACGCATCCCGTTCATGGCCATGCCCACGGCCATGCCCACGATGCCGGACTCGGCCAGCGGTGTGTCGAAGCAGCGCTGCTCCCCGAAGGTCTTGGTGAGGCCGTCGGTGATGCGGAAGACCCCGCCCAGCGTTCCCACGTCCTCGCCGAACACCAGGACGGACGGGTCGGCGTGCATTGCGTCCGCCAGTGCGGTGTTGAGCGCCTTGGCCATGGTGACCGGCTGGGGGCCGGCGGCATCAGCGGTGGCGGCGGCCGACGCTGCTGCGCGGGCGGTGGCGGCGCTGACGTTGCCGTTGGCCTCGGATGAGGTGGTGACGGTGGGGCTCACTGGGCTGCCTCCTGGGATGATGCGTCGCGGGCGAGTTCGTCGGCGAGAAAGGCGGACTGTTCCTTCAGCTGGGGCGTGGGCGTGGCGAAGACGTGGCGGAAGAGTTCCTGCGGGTCCACCGGCACGTCCTCGCCGAGGCCGTCGCGCAGCTGGGCGGCAACCGCTTCCGCCTTTTCGGAAATCCGCGCCTCGCCGTCGCCGTCCAGGAGCCCGCGGTCCGTCAAGTAGGTCCGCATTCGGTTCACCGGGTCCTTGGCCAGCCACTCGGCGACTTCGCTGTCCTGCCGGTAGCGGGTGGCGTCGTCGGCGTTGGTGTGGGCCTGCATGCGGTAGGTATTGGCTTCCACGAGAAGCGGCCCGGAGCCTTCCCTGGCGAGTTTCACGGCGCGGTCCAGGACCGCGAGGAGCGCCACCACGTCGTTGCCGTCCACGCGTTCGCCGGCCATGCCGTAGCCCACGGCCTTGTGCGCGAGTGACGGCGCCACGGACTGGTGCGCCAGCGGCACCGAGATGGCGTATTTGTTGTTCTGGACGAAGAAGACCACGGGCAGGTGGAAGACGGCGGCGAAGTTCAGGGCCTCGTGGAAGTCGCCTTCGCTGGTGGCGCCGTCGCCGCACATGGCCAGCACCACGGTGTCCTCGCCGCGGAGCTTGGCCGCGTGGGCGACCCCGACGGCGTGGAGCAGCTGGGTGGTCAGCGGCGTGCACTGGATGCCCACTTTGTGCTTGGCGGGGTCGTAGCCGCCGTGCCAGTCGCCGCGGAAGATGGTCATCACCTGGACGGGATCCACACCGCGGGTCATCACGGCGACGGCGTCACGGTAGGTGGGGAACATCCAGTCGCCCTGGGACAGGCACAGCGCTGCAGCCACCTGGCAGGCCTCCTGCCCGTGGCTGGAGGGGTACACGGCCATGCGGCCCTGCCGGACGAGTGCCGAGTTCTGGTCGTTGACGCGACGTCCGACAACAAGCTGCTCGTAGGCAGCCAGCAGTTCCTCATCACCGGGCAGGGGGTACTCGTGGCCGGGTTCGGTGCCCTGCTCGCCAACCGGCGTGAGCCGGCCGTCAGGGTCCACCATCTGGATCTGGTGCCGGGCCGGGAGCATGTAGTCCTCGGCTGTGATGCCGAACTTCTCGGCAGCTTCGGTGAGGGCGTCCTCGGCCGGGGCCCTGCCGGCCTGGTCCGGTGCAGTGTGGTCTGCGGAGATCGTCATTGGTCCGTCCTTCTGTAGCCACTATTCACTCCCAGTATTGTCCTGCGGCAGGTTTCGTATCCAGCTTCTTTTGAAATTCTGGAGAAGTACGGCCCATAGGCCTACTCTGGAAGACGAATTGCAAATGTGATGCACGATACGGGCAGGGGCAGTGGACAGAATGGCAGCACCGGAGGCGGGCACGGAACCGGCACCGCTGGACGACATCGACCGCAGGATCATTGCGGAGCTGACCAGGGACGGCCGTATGTCTGTGACCCAGGTAGCGGAGAACGTCCACATCTCCCGGGCGCATGCCTACACGCGGATCGCCAGGCTCACCGGCGACGGTGTCCTGACTAAGTTCACGGCGCTGGTGGACCCGATCAAAGCCGGGCTGAGGTCATCCGCCTACGTGACCCTGAAGGTAAGCCAGCATTCCTGGCGTGAACTGCGTGAGCAGCTGCGCACCATACCTGAGGTGCACCACATCGCTCTGGTGGGCGGCGACTTCGACGTGATTCTCCTGGTCCGCGCCGTGGACAACATCGACCTGCGCCGGGTCATCTTTGACCAGCTGCAGTCCATGCCGGGAGTGCTGGATACGCAAACTTTTCTTGTTTTTGAGGATGTGGATACGCGGTAGGGAGGGCCGTCGAAAATCCCCGGCATGAGCCGCAAGCACTCCAGCACCCAGCGCCTGCTTGTCGCGAAGAAACGGACCGGCGTCCAGCACTATTAGCCCTCGACGTTGGCGCCGACAGCTCCAGCCCCCGCACTGTAAACCTCCAAGCTGGCACAGAGCGACGCAGCGCGGCACGGCGATGTCCGACGGAAGCTCCTGTCGTCGATGCGGCCGCATGATTAGTACCTCTTGGTCAAGGTCGCCTCGGTGGGCCCTATTCACTTCACCCCAGGGGTCAGGCATCCGATGGTGGCGCGAGATGCGGCCGCAAGCCTTAGTGCCCGCCGTCAAGATTGGGACGCAGCCTGCTTCGACGATCTGCACGAAGCATTACTCTTGATCGCCCGCGCCTGTGGCCTCGAACACCTGAGTACCTTGAACTTTTATCTGAGTATCAAATATGAAAAATACGCGTAGCTACCACTGGGGCTAATTCAATTCCAAAAGCATAACTTCTAGTGAACAGAAATCATGAGTTTGGAAGGCGCGATGTGGACCCCGAGACACTAACTGCCAAATCGGCACGGCCGCGGTGCAGTCATGACTAGCCGGCCTACCAATATGCAGCAGCCTTCGATCGAGCTCACTTCCGGGGTGGGACGTCGCAGGATTCTAAGGTTCGGATCCTTGGTAACTGCCTTGACAGGAGTTTCTGCGGTTTCAGGTGTTGGACGTGACAGCGCTACAGCAGCACCGGGCGATAACAAGAACCAACCTACGGCATACGTGCCCACCGCCGAAAAGGGGGTAGCTTCGGGGGTTGCGACTTTGGATGCACAATCGAAGATCCCAACCGCGCAACTTCCGGACCTTTCCGACAGCTATGCAGGCATACCCTATGCCGACAAAATCGCTCTAGTTGCAACCGTTGAGCGGTATCCGGCCCTGGACCCCACCGGTGTCGGTAACTCCCACGATGCGATTCAACAGGCAATCTTTGACTGTCCCCCCGACGGCGAAGTTGTCCTTCCGTCCGGAACTTACCGTTGCAGCGGCTCGCCTATCTCCAACCTGGCAAGCGGGGGCGGGCGCAAGTCCGTGACTTTTTCCGGATACGGGGCGACGATCATTCACGAAGGAACCTCGAGTCTATTCGCTTTTCAAGGGGCGTTTGAGGCGAACCTCGAAGTGTCTGCAGTGACTCCGGGAACCGTGACCGATGCGTCCGGTAACGCCATTAATTCAGTTGCTCTAACTCTCGATCAGTCGCCGTCCTGGATACGCGGTGATGTTGTCAAATTGTTCGCCGACGACGTAATCGTCGGGGCGCGGCCCGGTACCGGTGGCCTTGAACCCCGCGTTGGGCAATTCTTCACTGTATTCTCCGTAGGGGGCACTACTGTAACCCTGCTTGGAGCGCTACGTGACCCATTCACAGCAAACATCAAAGTCTCGAGACTTCCTCAGATTACGGCCAAAATTCGAGGATTGACGGTGGACACTACTCAGGCCGTCCTCGCTGGGGGCTCCGTTGCCGGATATTTTAGTCTCACGGCTTTGGTCCGTCCCAGCCTCGACGACGTCACGGTTGTGCGCTCGCCTAACGCTGCAACGGCCATCAACTCCTGTTATATGCCCACCGTGAACAGCTACATAATCGGATTTGCCGTCGACGACCCAGGCGTTAGCCGCTATGGCTACGGCATCGTTGACAACGCTTCGCACGGGCTGCGTGTCAATGGAATTAGCGCACGCATGGTCCGACACGCATATACCAATGACTGCCTTCGCATAGCGGCGGGCACTCCGACTCCGTACTCATACGGGCGGACGTTCGGGGCTACCATCCTCAACGGCATATGTGACACGCCGTCAGCTGTGGCGTGGGATACGCATCATGGGTCCGAAAGTACGACTTTCGTCAACTGCCGTGCGGTAAATGCCCGTGGAGCCTTCTCACTTCGCGGGCGGCGCCACAGCATCGAGGCGGGCAAGGCGACCGGCTGCAACCGTGACGTGCATGTCTTCACGGAAGCCGTTGGCGGAGAGTCTTGGGGCCACACGATCGACATAGAATCGGTGAACAACTCGTATCGGGTGATCGATGTAGACGTGAACGGGGCAGGCCACCCGTCAGCAGGCACTATTGAGGAGCGCTACACCACGATCAAGCGCTTGGCGGCCACAGGTGTTCAGAAGCAGATCCTCACACTTTCCAACGCTAGAGTGCGGCTTGAGGGAACGCCTTGTGTTGAGATGGCAGCATCCGTCAACACTGGCAGCCAGCTCATCTACGTTTCCAACTCAACCTTGCAAGCCACGACCCTGACACTCGACTTTGTGAAGAACTCATCAGGCACGGGCATCGATGTATTCGGGTCAAACACCGGATTAGCAACAGTCCTTGATATTCCCTTGGTAAGAATTTACTGCCTTAGCGGGCACTCAAGCAGCATCTCGCGCGTTGTGCGCGGCGTCCCTAACCTGCGAACCGACATGACCGTGAAAATCTCCTACCGCCTAACTGGTGCGTCCATAATGGCTGATGGCCTGTCGTCGGGAAGCATTTTCGAATGGTACTCGGAGAATAACCAGGACAACTCTGACTACTACCTTGCTACGGGCTCTGCCCTAGGGCAGACCGCAGCAACAACCTGGATCAGGCAAACGCGTGGTACACGCCTGACCTTGGATGCGCAACCGGGTGGTGGAAACTTCAAGTTGCAGCCAATTCCTACTGGCAAACGTCGCGGGCAACAGCTGACAATTATGAATACCAGCACCGTAGGTTCGATCACCATTCCGCACGGTGGGGATCACAACACGACCCTTGTCTCTGGATCTGACACAACGCTTAACCCGGGATCTTCAATGGTCCTCGTCTGGCTCGTCAGCACTTGGCGTCAGATCAGCTAGCATCCTTCGCCTAGAAGCCAACCGGTTTCACGTTCAAATCTTCCAATGAGTGCGTTGCCTTGCCTTCCGGCACCACAAGCCTTGCATGGGTGGTTTCTGTCAAAAGCCGAATTGAGTCCTTGCGTCAGGTTGTTCGGAAGTCCTGTGCGAGTAGAATCTACACGGAAGGACACCAAACAGTTGCCTCGCGGTGGCAACGATTGCGTTGAATCCAACAGTCGATGAATGATGAACGGCTCAAAGTCGCAACAGCACAAACTTGAGCGGGGCTCAAAGTCGTGGATTCTTTGATCTTGACTTAAAGATAGCCATCCACGATTGCCGCGGGGATCTCCTTGTAGGCGCGCCGCGTCTCCGGCTTGAGCACGTCCAAAGTCACCAGGTCACCGTCGGCAACGCCACGGTCGTGCGGGACGGCGATGAGTTGGCGGCAGATACGGGAGAGGCGCTCCTCGAAGGCATCTTTGTCCACACCTGACGAGACCTCGTCTTTGTCCGTGATCACCACTATGGCGTTGCGGGCCAAGTCCTCGTAGCCGTGGCTGGCCAGCCCGTGCAGGGTGCTGCGGGCACGTTTGGCGCCGCTCGCCGCGTAGCCGGCGGCAATGACCAGGTTGTCTGCGGACTGCAGGATCCCGCCCATGGCGTTGTGGGTTACGCCTGTGCCGCAGTCGGTCAGGGCAACGGAGTAGTAGCTGGAGATAAGCCTGCGGATACGCAGGTACTCGACGGCTGTGAGCGAGTCTGAAACTTCGGGGTCCTGCTCCCCCGCGATCATGTGCAGCCTGCCCGCATGGCGCATGTAGCGAGCCAGCGCGGTGAGCGAATCAACCGGGTCGCGGTGAGCGAATCAACCGGTTCGATGTTCTTCAGCAAGTCCGTCATGATCCGAGGGCTCGTCTGCTGGTAGATGCCCTCTCCCAGGGCACGTTCCACCAGATCGCCGGAGTCCGGGTTAGCGTCGATGGCACAGCGTGCGTCGCCGCGGCCAGGGGCTACCTACTGTGACGGAGAAAATTGCAGTCGTACTGAACGGCTACTCGATTGGGGTGAAAGTGAGTCGGCTACTCGATTGGGGTGAAAGTGAGTCGCGAAACGATCCTGTCATTGAAGTCAACTAGACTGGCCGCGTGTCTCACATTTCAGTCGCCAAGAATGACTCATCCGCGATAGATAGTCAAAGGAATAAGTCATTTCGTCCAGATATCGAAGGTTTACGTGCGGTAGCAGTTCTTCTCGTCGTAGCAAACCATCTAATTGCCTTTCCTGAGGGTGGGTACATTGGAGTTGATGTCTTCTTCGTCATCTCCGGCTACCTCATCACTGGCCAGTTATTCCGTGAAAGCGCAAAGACTGGATGGATCTCATTCACCGGCTTTTATGCCAAGAGACTTAGAAGGATTGTGCCCGCAGCCACCCTTGTGGCCGCAGTCACGGCGGCGGTAAGCTACTCGATCTGGTATCTGCCAAGGGCAAGCCAGACCTCCATAGATGGTTTGGCATCGCTGTTCTGGGTTTCCAATTGGCATTTCGCCGCTGCGGGCACAGACTATTTGCAAGCCTCCGGGCCAATCTCTCCATTTCAGCATTATTGGTCTTTGTCTGTCGAAGAGCAGTTCTATGTCTTTTGGCCGTGGCTGTTATTGGCTTTGGGCTCTATCTTCACAAAGGCCTCGACCCCAACCTATCGGACTTGCTTGATGGTCGGCATCGCAATGGTCGCAGTCCTCTCGTATTTCTGGGCAATCGTTGAGACTGCGACGAACCCAACTTTCGCGTACTTCGACACGGCGGCACGAGCTTGGGAGTTTGCAGCTGGCGCCTTGATAGCCCTGAGTGCCCACCGCATTCGGGAGATTAGATGGCCGTGGACCAAGTTCCTTTCAGCAATTGGTCTGACCATTATTTTTGGTTCCTCCATCGCCCTTACAGCAACCAGTTCCTTCCCTGGCCCATGGGCTCTCGTCCCTGTTTTCGGCGCAGTCTTGTTCATCTTCGGAAACGAGTCCCGCCTCGGCTGGGGAATGAGCCTAGTGACCAACAAAGTCGCTCGCTATGTCGGCAGAATTTCATATTCTCTATACCTTTGGCATTTTCCCGTAATTGTCTACTTGACGGTGCTATTTCCTCACTCTATCTGGGCGCCCGCGCTTTCCATTCCGATCATGTTCCTCCTTGCCCATCTGACTTATAGGTATGTAGAGACACCAGTCCGACACTCGGCTTGGCTCAGGAGTTGGGAAGGTTATTCAACTTCGGCGCAGCAAATGAAGCCCTCCCGCAGGTACCAAGTTCTGCTGGCAGTTGGGACCGCCGGCCTGATCATAGGGCTATCGGTGGCCCAGTTGAAGGGCCCGGACGTGCTTCGAAATGCAGCTGCTGCAAGTGCGTTGTTGAACGATAGAGGGCCCGCGGCATCGGTCGGGAGATTTGACACAGAAAGCCACATCGCCGGAGAAATCGACCTCTCGCTCAATAATCCAAAGGCACTCCGAGTAACAGTGCCTGCGGTAAATCAGTTGGATGCCAGCCAGGAATCCGAGGCCATGAACACGTCGACGGGATGCCGCAATACCGTTGGTACCCTAAAACCAAAAATTTGCGTTCACGGCGAGGAGACTGCTCCCAAGAGAGCCGTTATCTTAGGCGATTCCATGGCCATGAGCTGGGTACCGACAATTAACGCTGCACTGGAGTCATCGACTTGGCGTACTACGACCCTTGGCTACGCAAACTGCTCGCCCTACGACGTCGACACGATGCCTAGTGTGCCGAATCCCAGCTTTATAGCCCAATGTCGAGAAAGCAAGAAGCACATGCAAAAACTCGTCGACGAAGTACAGCCAGACGTAGTGTTCCTGTCAGGTGGGATAGGTGACTACCAGCGCCAGGCGGATGGGTCTGTGGGGGAAGCCGCCAAAGAGAATTGGGCGGCCGCCGTTGAGCGGACCACGGCAGCGCTCTCGGTCACCGGCGCCAGAGTTATTGTGATGTCTTCACCACCGCCCGGCCAAGACACTCTGGCCTGTGTCGACCGCATCACAGCATTTGCAAAATGCGAAAGAACCATACCGGATGTGTGGTTCGAAAAAACATTGGCCGAATCGTTTGCAACTGCGCGTGCAGTGCAGTCAGGGGCTCAGGCCGATTTCGTCGACAGCCGTAGCTGGTTTTGCGGCGCCAACAACGCTTGCCCAGCAGTCATCGGGCCATACATTGTACGTTTTGATTCGGGACACATGACAAACGCTTTCGCGGAGAGCCTGGGCACACTCCTACGGGGCAGGCTCTCGGGTTTCGGCATGCCGATGGCTTAGCGCCGCAGTGGGTGAGCGTACTCTGCCAAACCAAGGATGCACCAAGTCGCACCTTTCAGGAGAGAGGTGATTGAAACTGATCATGCCCTGGACAGGGTCATATTTTCACCAACCACGGTCTAAGTCTGGGTTCATGCCCCTCCGCCGCCCTTGTTTTGAATGCGACAACAAGAAACAAACAACGGCACTCGGGACAGTAGACTGGCTGTGAATGGCTAAGCACAGCACGGGCTAGATGAGTCGGATTTCAATCCTGGCAGTCGGACCCGATTGGGGCACCGCCCGCGGGCTTAGCCGTGACTTGCGCTCACCGGATGCGTGAAGCTGGTACATAATTGTCCGATTGACGGTTGCATGTCATAGAATTTTTAAGGCATAACTGATGCTGCGGCTGGGGGATCTGTGTCAATAAAGTCGAGTCAGAGCGGCTTGGGCGCGATAGCCGCCAAGGGTGCAATGACAACCATGTTGGGTCAAGTCGGAAAAATCGTCGTCCAGTTTGGCGGGATTATTTTACTCGCTCGGCTTCTTTCGCCCGAAGACTACGGACTGCTGGCCATGGTTCTCGCAGTAATTGGCGTCGGCGAAATTCTACGTGACTTCGGGCTTTCAACGGCTTCCATTCAAGCTCGCGAGGTAACTGCGGCCCAGCGCAACAACCTGTTCTGGATGAACACAGGACTTGGGGCAGCTTGTGGAGCGGCGGCCTTCCTTAGCGCTAGTGCCATTGGTTCAATCTACAACGAAGACAGGGCCGTCGGCATTGCACAAATCTTGGCCGTCACGTTCTTGCTAAACGGAATCTCCGCACAATTCCGTGCACAGCTGAACCGAGACCTAAGGTTTGGCTACATCGCGATCACAGATATGGGCTCGCAAGCTCTGGGGCTATTCGCTGGCGTTGTCGGCGCCTTGGCTGGATGGGGATATTGGGCGCTGGTCATGCAGCAAATGACAATAGGCGTCGTATCGACGATCCTGCTCATAACTCTCGGCAGATGGTTCCCCGGACTACCCACGCGGAAAGCCGACATGAAGCCCTTTCTGTCATTCGGATGGGCATTGATGGCCACTCAGGCAATCGGATACGTCAGCCGCAACGTCGACTCGCTGATTATCGGAGCGAAATTTGGGGCTGGATCCCTCGGTCTCTATAACAGAGCCTTTCAGTTGTTGATGCTGCCGCTGAGCCAAGTTAGTGCCCCGGCAACCACTGTCGCCCTTCCTGTACTCTCACGTTTGCGGGACGATACCGATCGCTATTCGAGCTTTCTGTTACGCGGCCAGACAATCCTGCTTCATGCCATCATAGGCATTTTCGCTTTCGCCTGCGCCCAAGCGCATCCCCTAATAGTCCTAGTACTTGGCGAGCAGTGGCTCGGCACCGTGCCACTATTTCAAATTCTGAGTATCGCTGGTTGCTTCCAGGCAGCGGGATACGCCGTTTATTGGGTTTTTCTGTCCAAAGGACTAACCGCGTCGAATCTCCGTTACTCGCTGGTGTCACGATCCGGGTTGATAGGGGTCATTACTCTCGGGGCGCTGTGGGGCCCGCCTGGTGTTGCTGCTGCGTATAGCCTCGGTTTGGCACTAATGTGGCCGTTTAGCCTTTGGTGGATCGGACGTATTTCGAACGCTCCCGTCAAGCAAATGTTCTTCAACGGATTGCGAAGTATCGTCGCATATGGCGCGGCAGGGGGCCTGTCATTCATCGCCTCAACATTCGTGCCCACAGACCTTTACTTGGCCCGGCTAGGTGTGGGCACAGCCGCGATGCTCGCACCACTCGTGATGATGTATTTCCTTTGGCCGTCATACCGTGCCGATGTTGTCGGAATATGGAAGTCCGCCCGGATGGCCTTGAAGAAACGATCATCTCCCTCCTCCCTCGCAACCCCGCCTTCCTGACGATTGGACAATTGGATTCGTGGCATCTATAGACAAAATCGAGCTTTATCAGTGGAATCCGCTTCGCCCAAAGCACAAAGGATTATTGGGTAAAATCCTTCCAAAGTCCCGCGTGAACAATTTTGGTGATTTACTCGGTCCGGTCATTGTTCGAGAGCTCCTCAAGAAAAACGCAACACGGATCGAATCCTCCACCGCAAAACCATCGCAGCGACTATTCTCGGTTGGTTCAGTTCTGCACTACGCTAGAAACTCTGACATCATTTGGGGAAGCGGTGTCAACGGCAAGATCTCTCAAGACCGGTATGACTTCACTGAACTTGACGTGCGCGCGGTGCGCGGACCCATGACACGGGACTTTCTCGCACAGCTCGGTGTGAAGTCCCCTGCAATTTTTGGCGACCCCGGCCTTCTGGTGAACGACTTGTGGGGACGAGACGCTTTTTATGCAGACCCCAAGGCAAGAAAAACGCTAATCGTTCCAAATCTCAATGACTTTCCTACTTACGATCCTGCTGACACCCGAGTAATGAACCCGCAATCTCCTTTGGAGGAATGCATTCAAAGGATTGCGTCCGCAGAGTTTGTAACAGGATCTTCGCTCCACGGAATTATCCTTGCGGAGTCATTCGGCATACCTGCCAGACTCATATTGCCTCGGCACGAGACGTTGTTCAAGTATGAGGACTATTACCTCGGTTCTGGCAGAACTAAATTTACGCCTGCGTCCGATGTGAACCATGCATTGGAACTCGGGGGCGAACTGCCTCTGAATTGGGAAGCCGATGCGCTGCTGGACGCCTTTCCGTATGATCTATGGCGGGTTGAACCCGAGAAACACGGGCAGGACGCCCGTTTCCGAACCAGCTGATCGCAGATCGTCCTCCGCGCTCGGTTCATCACAAAATCGGGTACTACAGACGTGACAAGGATTACCGGCTCTTCACGGTTCGTGGGGAACGGATCCCTGGAATGAGCGTCACGCCGCCGTCCGGACGGCACTTCTCAAGAGAATAACCGATTTGTAATTGGCGGCGTTGCGGTACCCGCGGGCAGTTCGCTTGATGTTCTTGATCGCGGTGTTGTTGGCCTCGACCTTGCCAGTCGTGGCGCCGGTGATGATCAGCACCTCGATCTCTTTCCACCATCTGCAAACGGTGCGGTAGAGCCTGTTGGTTTCCGGTCGTCCGGCTTCCGTGACCAGCTCCTCAAGTACCTTCTTGGCCGCCGCGGCGTCCTCCAGGGAGCCGGTACGCAGCAGGGCCCGGAGCTGTTCCTTGACCTTCCAGACGGCCTGGAGGGTGCCCGTTGGATCGTCCAGGGCGAACACTTCCTCGAGCCGGAGGGCGGCCCGGCAGTCGAGTGTGTCGCCGCCGCGCAGGAGCAGCATCCGGTGCGCCCAGGCCTTGTCGATGGCCCGGCCGCGGCGGCCCTTGACCTGTTGGGAGAGGTTCTGCCGGGTCTCGGTCATCGCCTGGTTGGCCAGCGAGATCAGGTGGAAATGATCAACAGCGACGGCCGTCCGTGGAAGCCACATCCGCAACGCCTTCCTGAACGCCGCGGACGGGTCGATCGCGACGACCTGAACGGCCAGGCGCCACTCCAGGGGCCGGGCGAACAGCCAGTCCCCGACGCCCTTGTGGTCGCGGCCGTCGACCACTCCAAGGACCTGACCGGTGTCCAAATCCGGCTCTTCGTGGTTCGTGGGGAATTGATCTCGTGTCGTAGATGACAGAAGGGCCCGTGGCCCTGCTGGGATGAGTGTGTCTAGCATTCAACCAGGAACAGGACCACGAGCCTTGACTGAGCCTACC